>NZ_JBMHMK010000002.1:0-19223 GCF_049178975.1 Micromonospora sp. WMMD734 | reverse complement strand
CCTCTGACCGACCGTCCCACCGGCGCGGCTCAGCCGGTGGGACGCCCGGCGTGCAGCGCCCGGACCGTGTCGATGGTGTCCGCCTCGGCGGCCGACTTGTCGTCGCGGTAGCGCAGCACCCGGGCGAACCGGAGGGCCACCCCGCCCGGGTAGCGGGTGCTGGCGAGCACCCCGTCGAAGGCGATCTCGACCACCTGCTCGGGGCGGACCCGCACCACCCAGTCGCCACGCTCCACGGCCAGCCCGAGGAAGCGTTCCGTCTGCCAGCGCAGCAGGTCGTCGGTGAGGCCCTTGAAGGTCTTGCCGAGCATGACGAACTCGCCGGTGCGCGGGTCCCGGGCGCCGAGATGGAGGTTGGACAGCCAGCCCTGCCGCCGGCCGCTGCCCCACTCGACGGCCAGTACGACCAGGTCGAGGGTGTGCCGGGGCTTGACCTTGACCCAGGCGGTGCCCCGTCGACCGGCGTCGTAGGGCGCGTCCGGCGACTTGACCACCACCCCCTCCTGACCGGCGTCGAGCGCGGCGGCGAACACCGCACCGGCCTGCTCGGGGTCGTCCACCTCGGACCGGCCGACCAGCAACGACCCGTCGACGACGTCGGCGAGCCGGGCCCACCGCTGCCGGCCCGGCAGGTCGATCAGGTCGTCGCCGTCGAGGTGCAGCAGGTCGAAAAAGTACGGGGTGAGCGCGGTCGCCTCGGCCAGCGGGGCCACGTCGGCCGCACCGCTGGCGGAGGTGACCCCGGTCGCGGCGGCGGTGGCCCGGCGGGCCGCCCGGCTGGAGGTCTGCGGGAACGGCAGTGGACGCCCGGCGGTGTCCAACCCGATCGCCTCGCCGTCGAGCACGACGTCCCGGACCGGCAGGGCGCGTACGGCGTCGACCACCCCGGGCAGCCGGGTGGTGATCTCGTCGAGGCTGCGGGTGAAGACCGCGACGTCGTCGCCGGAGCGGTGCACCTGGATGCGGATGCCGTCGAGTTTGACGTCGACCACGGCCGGGACCCCGGTGGCCTGGAGCGCGGCGTCGACCGAGGGTGCGCTCTGGGCCAGCATCGGCGCGAGCGGGCGGCCCACCCGGAGCCCGAACCCGGCCAGCGCGGCGGCCCCGCCGGTGCGGGCGGCCAGCGCGACGGCCCGCAGGTCACCGGCGAGCAGCAGGGCGCGGCGGACCGCCGTCACCGGGACCTCGGCGGCCTTGGCGACGGCGTCGGCGAGCAGGCCCGCCTGGGCGCCCTGGCGCAGTTCGCCCCGGAACAGGTCGACCAGCAGCCGCTGCTCGTCAGCGGTGGCGGCCCCGAAGAGGGTGCCGAGCAGGTGCCGGCGGCGGGCCTGGGAACCCGGACCGTGCACGGCGGCGATCTCGTCGATCGCCGCGTCGACGGCGGTCACGGTCAGGGTCGGCTCGGCGGCCGGCGGCGGCAGGTCACGCAGGCTGGCCCAGCCCACGCCGGTTTGCCGTTGGCGCAGCTCACCGGCGAGGTAGCCGGAGCCGACCGACACCTCGGACGGATCGAGCGCCCGCAACGCGTCGGCCAGCAACTCCACCTTGGCCCGCCGGCCGGTGGTGGCCGCGACGGCCGCGGAGGTGGCTGCCAGGTCGAGGAACCGCACGCACCTCATCCTGCCAGCCACCCCCGACATCGCCCGGGTATTGCCGTACCCGGGCCGTCCCGATCCGGCCGTCCTCCCCAGTGGCGTCGGGTGTGGGCACCCGGACCACGGCTCAGACCGAGACGGGTTCCTCGATGCGCAGACCCCGGGCGCGGACGCCGTCGGCGACCCGGGACAGCACGCCGTCCAGGGCGACCAACACCGCCGAGAGCTCGCCGAGCTGTTCCTTGAGCGTGTCCTCGGGCCACGCGGAGACGTCGACGTCCCCCAGAGCGCTCACGGCGGCTTCCAGCCGCGTCATCACGTCGTTCGTACGCATGTTCGAAAGGCTATACCAGACTGCCGTCCGACACGCCGCGAACTGCGACATCGACCCCGAAGTTATGGTTCCGCGACCTAACCGGCCCGCCGACCCTGCTCGGCCACCTTCGCCAGCAGCAACGCCTCCGCCAGGCAGACCCGGGCGAACTCGCCGAGGTGCAGGCTCTCGTTGGGGCCGTGCGCCCGCGCGTGCGGGTCCTCCACCCCGGTCACCAGGATCGCCGCCTGCGGGAACATCTCCTGGAAGGTGGCGATGAACGGGATCGAACCGCCGACGCCGATGTCCACCGGCTCGGTGCCGTCCCAGGCGGCCCGGAAGGCGGCGCGGGCCGCGTCGAACATCGGCCCCGACGCGTCGATGACACACGGGTCGCCGTCGTGTTCCAGGGTCACCGCCACCCGGGCCCCCCACGGCGCGTGCTTCTCCAGGTGGGTACGCACCGCGTCGTACGCCCGCTTGGGGTCGTCGCCCGGCGCCAGCCGTACGCTCAGCTTGGCCTTCGCCGCCGGGACCAGCGCGTTGGGTGCCTCGCCGGTGGCCGGGGCGTCGATGCCGAGCACCGCCACCGCCGGTCGGGTCCAGAGCCGGTCGGTGATCCGGCCGGTGCCGATCAGCGCGACCCCCTCGGCCAGCCCGGCCTCGGCCCGGAACCGGTCCTCCGGATAGTCGACGGCAGCCCCCGCCCCGGCGGTCAGGCCGTCGACGGCCACGTCCCCGGCGTCGTCGTGCAGGGTCGCCAGCAGGCGGACCAGCGCGGTCAACGCGTCCGGCACGGCCCCACCGAACATGCCGCTGTGCACCGCGTGGTCCAGGGTGCGCAGCTCGACGAACAGGTTGACCACGCCGCGCAGCGAGGTGGTCAGGGCCGGCACGCCCACGTCCCAGTTGGTGGAGTCGGCGATCACGATGACGTCCGAGGCGATCTCCTCGCGGTGCTCGGTGAGCAGCCGCTCCAGCGAGTCGGAGCCGTACTCCTCCTCGCCCTCGATGAACAGCACCACGCCGACCGGGAGCTGGTCGCCGAAGGCGCGCAGGGCGGCGACGTGCGCCATGATGCCGGCCTTGTCGTCGGCCGCGCCGCGCCCGTAGAGGCGGCCGTCCCGCTCGACCGGCTCGAACGGCTCGGACTCCCACAGCGACAGGTCGCCGACGGGCTGCACGTCGTGGTGGGCGTACATGAGCACGGTGGGTGCGCCGGGCGGGGCGGGCTTCGTCCCGATCACGGCGGGCTGGCCGCCCGACCGCACGATCCGCACGTCGAGACCGCAGCCGCGCAGCAACTCGGCGACCGCCTCGGCGGAGCGCTCGACGTGCGAGTGGTCGAACCCCTCGAACGCGATGCCGGGGATGCGGACGAGACGTTCCAGGTCGGCACGGACCCCGGGCAGTTCCCGCGCGACGGCGGCCCGTACCTCGGACTCGGACATGATCGGTGAGGTCATGACCGGCATCGTATGCCGGCCTTACCGCGAGCCACCCGGCGAGCCGGAACCCGCGGTCGGGCCGGGCCGGCGACCGGCCGCAGCCGCCGGCCCGGGAGCACCGGTGGGTGCCGGGCGGCGGACGTAGTAGCGCTCCCCATCGTGCGGCAGGGTCGGTGCGCCGTCGACCACCAGGTCGACCGCGTCGGTGGTCCGGTCGGCCGCGAAGTGGGCCGCCTCCCCCGCGTGCCAGCGGCGCAGTTCCGCCAGCAGGTGCGCACCGTCGCGGTCCAGCGCGCGCCGCAACCGCACCGGCTCCGGCGCGGTGACCTGCACCGACAGGGTCAGCTCCGGGCGGATCGCCGCCCGCGCCGCGCTCACCCCCTCCAGCAGCAGCACCGGCGCGACAGGCACCGGCACCGCGCGGGGCAGGAACGCCCGACGCACCCAGCTGTACCGCCGGTAGGACCCCGGTCGCCCGGCCCGCAGCGGGGTGAGCACCCGGTCCTCCAGCCGGGTCCAGAAGGTGAACTGGTCGTCCCAGCCGTCGAGCAGGTCGTCGGTGTGCACCACCGGTGGCCGCCCGCCGTCGGGCAGGCCGGCCAGGGCGTCCGCGAGACGCGCGGTGAAGACGCTCTTGCCCGCGCCGCTGGGCCCGTCGACGGCCACCAGTCGGGTACGCCCCAGCCGCGCCGGCCCGGCGAGCACCCGCCGGGCCAGCGTCGCGTACGCCTCGACCAGGGCCACCGTCACACCGGTGACGCTAGTGGGTGTCCCCCGTGAGCCTGGTTCCACCGTGGGGAGCGCGGTTCGTCGGGCGGGGCCCGTGGGTGCCGGGGCATGATCTGGACGTGCTCAATGACGTGATGAGTCCCGGCGTGGACGCCCTGCTGGAACAGGCCCGGGCCGGGCTGCGCCGGCTGAGTCCTCACCAGACGGTCGAGGCGGTACGGGCGGGTGCGCTGCTGGTCGACACGCGTACCGAGGGACAGCGCCGGGAGCAGGGGGAACTACCCGGCGCGATAGTCATCGACCGGACGGTGCTGGAGTGGCGGCTGGACCCGGCCAGCCGGTGGCGCATTCCCGAGGCGACCGGCTACGACCGGGAGATCGTGGTGGCCTGCCGGCACGGCTTCAGCTCCAGCCTGGCGGCGGCGGGCCTGCAGGCGTTGGGCCTGCGCAACGCCACCGACATGATCGGCGGTGTGCAGGGGTGGCTGGAGGCCGGCCTGCCGTTGTCGGACCAGCCCGCCGACGTGCGCGGCTGACGACCGGGCCCGGCACGACGACGGCCCGACCGATCTGCCTGGCCCGGACCGGCTGCCCAGCCGGTGCGGGCTCGGGGCCGGTGCGGGCACGGGGCCGGTGCGGGCACGGGGCCGGGCTTCCGGCCGGTGCGGGCGGGGTGGTCAGCTCGTCGGTGGTGCGCCGGGTGGGATGAACGGCAGGTCGGCGGGGGCACCGGTCTCGATGAGCCGGCACAGCGCGGCGGTGTCGAGGTGTTCCTCGACCAGGTCGCCGAGCAGGTCGAGGGAGCGTTCGCGGGCGGCGTCGAAACTGGTGCCCGGTGCGACGGTGAAGCCGTGCCGACCGGCCGACCGGGCCACCTCGGTCAGGAACCGGCGGCGGAACCCGTCGGACTCGAACGCGCCGTGCCAGTGGGTGCCGTGCACCGCGCCGAGCCGCGCGCCCTCGGGCCGCCCGTCGGCGTGGTGCAGCAGTGGGGGCAGGTCCGCGTCGGCGGTGGAGACGTACCCGTGGTGGATCTCGTAGCCGCGTACCGGGACGTCCGGCGCGGCGGTGCCGACGGCGGGGCGGACGGTCTTGACCGGGTCGAAGGTGATCTCGATGGGGAGCAGGCCGAGGCCGGGGACACTGCCCCGGCGGCTCTCCACCTGATCGTGGATGGCGGTGGCCAGCATCTGGAAGCCACCGCAGATGCCGAGCAGCGGCCGGCCGGCGGCGGCGTGCGCGGTGACCGCCTCGGCGAGCCCGGTCTCCCGCAGCCAGGCCAGGTCGGCGACGGTGGACTTCGAGCCGGGCAGGACGACCAGGTCGGCGGCGGCCAGCTCGGCGGGCTCGACGGTGAGCCGGACCCGGACGCCCGGTTCGGTGGCGAGGGCCTCCACGTCGGTGGCGTTGCTGATCCGGGGCAGCCGGACCACGGCGACGTCGAGCCAGTCGGTGCCGTGCGGGGCGGCGGGCCGGCCGAGCACCCGGCCGTAGGCGAGCGAGTCCTCGGCGTCGAGCCACAGGTCGAGGTGCCAGGGCAGCACCCCGTAGGTGGGCCGGCCGGTGACCCGGTGCAGCATGTCGAGCCCGGGGCGGAGCAGCCCGAGGTCGCCCCGGAACTTGTTGATCACGAAGCCGGCGATCAGCGCCTGGTCGGCGGGGTCGAGCAGGGCCACCGTGCCGAACATCGAAGCGAACACGCCACCCCGGTCGATGTCGCCGACCACGATCGTGGGGAGCCCGGCGTGCCGGGCGAGCCCCATGTTGACGTAGTCGCCGGCCCGTAGGTTGATCTCGGCGGGGCTGCCCGCCCCCTCGCAGATCACCACGTCGTACGTCGCCCGCAGTTCGGCCAGGGCCGCGTACGCCGTCTCGGCGAGCTTCGGACGCAGGGTGCGGAAGTTGCCGGCGGTGACCGTGTCGACGGCCTCGCCGAGCAGCACCACCTGACTGGCCAGGTCGCTGCCGGGCTTGAGCAGCACCGGATTGAACCGCAGGTCGGGCGCGAGCCCGCAGGCGGCGGCCTGCATCGCCTGGGCCCGCCCGATCTCGCCGCCCCGCCCGTCCGGGCCGACCACCACGGCGGAGTTGTTGGACATGTTCTGCGCCTTGAACGGGGCCACGGCGACGCCCTGCCGGTGCAGCCAGCGGCAGATGCCGGCGGTGAGCACGCTCTTGCCCGCGTCGGAGGTGGTGCCCGCGACGAGCAGCCCGCCGCTCACCGGCGACGCCCCCCACCCCACAGCGTGCCACCGGTGGCGGCGACCAGCCGACCCCCGGTCGTCGGCCAGGCCGCGGCCAGCGCGAGCGCGGCCAGGCCGACCGTGCCGGAGAGCCGGGCGGCCCGCTTGAGGTGCCGCGCCTCGGGGCGTGGGCCGTCGCCGAGGAACGGCCGCACCTCGGACCGCCCGAAGTAGACGTTCCGGCCGCCGAGCCGGACGCCCAGCGCACCGGCCATGGCCGCCTCGCACTGACCGGCGTTGGGGCTGGGGTGGTCGTTGCGGTCCCGACGCCAGACCTGCCAGGCCCGTCCCCGGTCGCCGTGCACGGTGGGTGCGGCGGCCACGGTGAGCAGCCCGGTCAGTCGGGCCGGCACCAGGTTGAGCAGGTCGTCGAGCCGGGCGGCCGGGGTGCCGAACCGGGCGTAGCGCGGTGAGCGGTGCCCGACCATAGCGTCGAGGGTGTTGGCCGCCCGGTAGCCGAGCAGGCCGGGCAGCCCGGCGAGGGCACCCCAGAGCAGCGGCGCGACGACGGCGTCGGAGGTGTTCTCGGCCACCGACTCGACGGTGGCGCGGGCCAACTCGCCCTCGTCGAGCCGGGACGGGTCCCGACCGCAGAGGTGCCCGAGCCGGTGCCGGGCCGCCGGCAGGTCACCGGCGCGCAGCGCCGAACCCATCACGGTCGCCTCGTGGCGCAGGGTCCGCCCGCCGAGCACCGTCCAGGTGCCGGCGGCCACGGCCAGGGCCCGGACCACCGGGTGCCGCCGGGTGGCCCGGCTGACCGCCGCTCCGAGCAGCACCGGCCCGCCCACCGCGACGGCGGTGAAGAGCGCCCCCGCCCGGCGGTCGGCGCGGTAGACCCGCCGTTCCAGGGCACCGGCGGCCCGGCCGAAGCCGGCCACCGGATGCCAGCGCCGAGGATCGCCGAGCAGGCTGTCCAGCGCGTACCCGGCCAGCAGCCCGACCGTGTCCGCCGTCGCTGTGCGTCGCCCCACCCGTCACCACCTCCGGCCGGCCAGCCTAGTCGTACGGCGGGGTGGCCACGTCGCCGTCGCCACCCCGCCCCCGTCCGTACGAACCGGGACCGTGTCCCTTCCCCGGCACGGGTCCCGGAGCGCGCCCACACCCGGTGCGGGCGGCTGTGGAGCGATCTCAGGCCGGCACCGGGACCCGACCCCGGCCCCGCCTGCCCCGGCCCGCCGGACCGAGCGCCACCTCGCCCGGGGTCGGGACGACCGCACCTTCCGCACCGGCCGCCCCCTCGCCGCCCGGTCCGTCGTCCTCCGTACGGCTCCCGCCGCCCGGACCGCCCGCGTCGCCCGGCCGGTCCCCGCCGTCCGACCGTGCCGCCGGCCCGTCGTCGGGCAGCGGGGACAGGTCGTCGTCGGGTTCGTCGTCGAACGGGTCGGCCGCCGGCACGTACCCGCCGGCCGACAGGTCGTTCGGCAGGTACCCGCCGGCCGACAGGTCGTCGCCGGCCTGCGGGAGCCCGAAGCCGGGCAGGTCGAAGTCGTCGTCGAGGGGACGGTCGTCCGGCCCGACGGGGACCTGGTCGGCCGGCACCGGCTCGGTCGGCTCGCCGTGCACCCGCTGGGCCGCCGCCGCGTCCTCCACCGTGCTGGTGGCCATGCTCGGCCGGTTGCGCAGGAACCGGGACCGGCCCCGGGACAGGTCGTGCCCGACCGCGACCGCCTCCAACTCGTAGAGCACCCGGTGGTTGCCGGCGTCGTCGGTCCAGTCGCGGGTGTAGAGCCGTCCCGCGACCACCACCGGGTCACCGACCATGACCGAGGCGGCCACCCCCTCGGCCAGCTTGCGCCAGCAGTTGACCCGGACGCGCAGACTGTTGCCGTCCACCCACCGGCCGCTGTCCCGGTTGAGGCGGCGGGCGGTCGAGGCCACCTTGAAGTTGGCGACCAGGGTGTTGCTCTGCGCCGTACGACGCCACTGCGGCGCGGTCAGCACGTTGCCGACGATCGTGACGTAGGTATCGAACATCGTCCCCTCCCAGGGGCCTGTGGATGCGGTGGCGAGTCGACTCGGGACCGAGCCTGGCCGGTACGGCACGGTGGGGCGAGCCCCCGACCCCGTCCTGTGGACAACCGGAACGCCTGTGGACGATCACCTGATCAAGGTCCCGGTGTGCTAGGCCATCAGGCCCTGGGGTGGCCCGACCGGCCGGGGCGAGGATCACAGGGCGGAGCCGATCCCACCCCTCGGGTCACGACGACACGGGGAAGGTGGCGTCACCCGGAGTGAGGTCGACCCCGGCTGGGTAAAGAGTTGATCACCCAGGCACCACCAGGCACGACGTCCGACGAGAAAGGCAACGCTGATGATTCGGACCCCGTTGCGTACGACCGGCTCCGTCCGCACCGAGCGGGAGGTGCGGCGATGAGCGCGGTGGCGAACCCGGCGACCGTGGCCGAGTGCCTGCGGATGGGCGCGGGCTTCTCCCAGGGCGACCGGAACTGGATCGTCGAGCAGTTCGGCACCCTGGACGCCCGGCTGGCCGCCTTCCACGCCGACGCCACCGAGCTGGAGGTGTCGGTCAAGGACCGGGAGGCGCGCGGGCAGAAGGTCACCCTGGAGTGCTGGATCGCCGGCCGGCAGAAGATCGTCACCACGTCGAGCGAGGAGGACCTGCGGGCCGCCCTCAACGACGCCCGGGACGACCTGCGCCGCAAGCTCAACGACGCCAAGACCAAGCAGGAGCCCCGGCACAACAAGCACATCCGGGAGATGGCCCAGCCCGTCCCCGCGCCGGATCTCGACGCCGACGACACCGCCGGCCGGCTCGACGCCGAAGCCGTCTGACCGACGCATCGGGCCGTTCCCCTCGGATGTGGGAGGGGAACGGCCCGATGCGGCACCGTGGGGGGCTACCGCCCGGTAGCCTGCGGGCGTAGCGTCGCGGTCGTGGAACAGGACGTGCTGGGGCCGCCGTACGAGCGGCAGACGATCGACCTGGGCACCGACGACGAGGGTCCGGTGGTCGCGACGCTGGTCCGACGGCGCGCCGACCGCCCGACCGGGCGGGCGGTGCTCTATGTGCACGGCTTCGTCGACTACTTCTTCCAGACCCACCTGGCCGACTTCTACGCCGAGCGCGGCTGGGACTTCTACGCCCTCGACCTGCGCAAGTACGGTCGCAGCCTGCTACCCCACCAGACCCCGAACTTCTGCCGCGACCTGAGCGACTACTTCCCCGAGCTGGACGCCGCCGCGACGATCATCCGGGACGAGGACGGCCACGACACCCTGCTCGCCATGGGCCACTCGACCGGCGGCCTGCTCATCTCGCTGTGGGCACACGCCCGTCGCGACGCCGCAGCGGTCGACGGACTCGTCCTGAACAGCCCCTTCTTCGACCTCAACGCCCCCTGGCTGGTCCGTCGACCCCTCGCGGCCGCCGTCTCCCGGCTGGGCCGTCGCGCGCCGCACCGCATCCTCCCCTTCGGCCTGGGCACCGTGTACGGCGAGAGCCTGCACGCCGACCATCGGGGTGAGTGGACGTACGACCTGGCCTGGAAGCCGCTCGCCGGGTTCCCCGTCCGGGCCGGCTGGCTGGCTGCGATCCGCACCGCCCAACGGCAGCTCCGCGCCGGGCTGGACATTCCCGTCCCCGTGCTGGTGGCCTGCTCGACCCGGAGTTTCCGGGGCACCCGCTGGCACGACTCGGCCGCCCTGGCCGACGCGGTGCTGGACGTGGAGCACATGGTCCGCTGGGCGCCCCGGCTCGGCCGGCACGTGACGGTGGCCCGCTTCGACGGCGGCAAGCACGACCTGGTGCTGTCCGGTCCCGCCGTCCGTGAGCAGGTCTTCACCGAGGTCGGCCGCTGGGCCGAAGCCTTCCTCGGTGCCGGCCCGACCCCGACCACCCCCACCGCCACCCCCACGTCAGGCTCGACGTTCGCCACCTCCGGGTAGGGCGGCGAGGACCCGGTCGAGGGTCGCCACCGGGTGTCCGTCCACGGACTGAACCTCCACGGCCGGTGCTGCCTCGGCGGGCAGGAGCACGCCGAGGCAGCGCAGGCCGATCTCCCCGGCGGCGTCGGGACGTACCCCGAAGACGGGAGCGCCGACGTAGCCGGCGGGCAGCGCGGCGGTGATCCGCAGCCGGTCGCCGTCGCGGACGGCCCGCTCGACGGCGACCTCCAGCGGTCGGCTGCCGTCGCCGCCGACGCCGAGGGCCAGCACGATCGCGGTGACCGGCCCGGCGGCGAACGCGGCGAGATCGTCCGCCGTGACGGCCACCGCGGCGGGCACCGGCTGCACCCGCCACCGCCAACCATGCCCGCCGGCGTACCCGTGCAGTTCCCTGGTGGGCAGGGCTGCCACGCCGACCTGCGGGTCCCGGGTCCAGCCGGTCGGAAGGTCCGCCAGCGGCAGCGACCCGCCCGCGACGCCGGCCGGCTCGGTGACGCTGGGCCGCAGGCCGAGCCGCTGCGCCTGCCCGGCGACCACGTCCGCGGTCAGCAGAAACTCGCCGGCCGGATGGCTGAGGAAGAAGGCGGTGCCCGGGTCGCCGGCCGTGTCGACCGGCAGGATGGCCCGACCCAGGAGCTGGCACAGCTCGTAGGCGACCTCGTCTTCGGCGTCGGGTTCCAGCAGCACGGACCCGAGGGTACGGCCCGCCGCGCCGGGCGGAAGAGGGGTGCCCGGATCGGGGGTGCCGTGGGACGCTGATCACGCGTGTCCGGATGCGACCCGTTCCGCCGTGCGGCGGGGGGTCGGCGGTACCCTCTTGGCGCGACACGTACGCCGCGCGCCCGTAGCTCAGCGGATAGAGCAGGGGACTTCTAATCCCAAGGCCGCAGGTTCGAATCCTGCCGGGCGCACAGGTACTTTCCCCTTCTGACCAGCTCGCGTGACGCCGTCCGTGCGGCTGCCCCGCAGCGATCCGTACCCGTCGTGCGCTGTGGCAGAATCGCCCGGGTGCCGCCCAACGGGCATGTGGACGCCGTCCGGAAAGGGGGGCCGTGGCAAAGCTGGTGGAAAGGAACAGCCCCGACGGGCGGGTGGGAAACGCGGGAGAGACGGCAGCGGGCTCCACTGCCGGGCTTGGTCTGCCGAAGTCACTTGCGTGCCGCGCGGCAGCAGTCGTCGGCCTTGCGGGCGTCCTCTACCGGGCGATTCTGATAGCTGTGGACGTTCCACCGGCCAACAGCGACGAGGGTACCGCCGGCCTGGCCGCTCTGCACATCGGAGAGGGCCGGGAGTGGCCGACCTTCTTCTACGGCCAGGACTACATGGGCACCTTCTATTCCTATCTTGCGGCCCCGTTGGTGCAGGTGTTCGGCACCCACTGGTGGGCCCTCCGGCTGCCGGCACTCGTCTTGTACGCCGTCTTCCTCGTCCTCGTCTTCCGGTTGACGCGTACCCTTTATTCTTCCTGGTTCGCGGTATTCGTCACGGGAGTCATGGCGTTCGGGTCCGACCGGGTGGTCAAGGATCAGATCATCGGGGCGGGCGGCTATTCCGACGTAGCCACCGCCGTTGCCGGTCTCATGCTGGCATCCGCACTGCTGGTCCTGCGGCCGGCGAAGCGGCGGACGACGCTCGTCGTATGGGGGTTGCTGGCCGGCTACATCGTCTGGACCCACTGGCTCGCCCTGCCGTACGTTGCCGCCGCCGTCCTGCTCGTGGCATGGGTGGGGCGAGCAGGGATGACGATCCGTGGGGTGGCCCTGGCGGTCTGCGGGTTTCTCCTCGGCGCAGCGCCGCTGATCGTGTTCAATCTTCGTCTCGACCGTCCCAACTCGTTTTCGGTGTTGCTGTCCCTGAGCGGCGCCACCGAGCCGGCCGCCTGGTCGGACAGGTTGCACGGCGCGGTCATCGTCGGCCTACCGCTCAGTTCCGGGTTGTGTGCGCCGAGCCGCTGTGCCACCTGGCAACTGTGGTGGGGACCGACCTATCTTGTCCTGCTGGTCGCGGCAACGGCCATCGCGGTCGCCGCATTACGTCGCGCCGACGACGGTGAATATCGCGTGCATGCCAGCCGGCTGGCGCTCATCGCCGGTGCCGCGATGACCCTCGCCGCGTATGTCGCCAGTTCCTCGTCGGCGATGACGCCCGTGGAGAGCGCCCGCTATCTCCATTACGGGATGGTGTCGCTGCCAGCTGTTCTCTGGCCGCTGTGGGTGGGTGCGACCGCCCTGGTCGGCAGGGTCGGGTCCAGCGTCTCCGCCGACGATGGCGGAATCCGGCGACGGGTGACCGGTCGGAGCCGCAGCCGCGCATTCCTGGCCGCCGGTTGTGTCACGTTGGCCGGTGTGCTTTTCGCGGGCCTGTCGATCGCCACCGGGCAGCTGATCGTCCACCGGTCCCGGTACGCCGGGCAGGCCGACAATGAGCAGCAGCTTGTGGACAGTCTGCGGACGACCGGAGTCGGCCACGTCTATTCCGGGTACTGGACGTGCAACCGGCTCGCCTACCGTAGTCGGGAGCAGGTGCGGTGCGCCGTCCTCGACGATGACCTGTCGCCTGGTCTCGATCGCTATCGGCCGTACCGGGACCAGGTCCGCGCTTCCGCCCGGGTGGCCTACGTCCTTCCCGCTTCGAGCGCGATGTCGGACACCTTCGCCCGGTCCGCCCCCACGCTCGGCGTCGATGTGGTTTCCCGCTACGAGGTCGGCGGCTACCAGGTGTATGTCTGCCACACCCGGCGACCCCCTGCACCAGTGGTGACCGATCGGTGACTGCACGTCACCGATCGACAGGCAAGCGCATACCCAGGACCTGGGAATGACCTTGTTCACCATCCATCCACATTGATGTATGTCACGCAGCTCGTTTGGATGGACACGCACCGTCAACCGGCGGTGCCCGCCACCAATCGAGGAGCATCCTTGCCCCGGTCCCCGTTCCGGACCCGACGGCCGCGTACCCTCGCCGCCGTCACCGCCGCCACCCTGGCCACCGCCCTCGCGGTGCTCTCCGCCCCGACACCCGCCCTGGCCTGGGGGCCCGGCACCGAGCCGGCCCAACCGTACGCGCAGCCGAGCATGCCCACCGTGCCCAAGCGCGGCTGCCAGTCCACCGTCGCCAATCCGGCGGCACCGACCGGCGCGACCCCCGCCGTCCAGGTGATCTACGCGTGGCACGACGGCGTCGGCAACAACTACGAGGCCAACGTCGAGTACATCGCCAAGGTGGTGGACCGGATCGACTGGGCGCTCGACGAGTCGACCAACTACGACCAGCACTACAACTTCAGCTGCCGTACGGGCTACGACACCAGCACGTACGCCGGCTACGCCCGCGCCCTGGTCGTGCCCGAGAAGATCGACGCCGGGGCGAACCCGAACACCCCCGCCAGCACGGTCCGCAGCGACCTGATCTCCGCCGGATACCAGGACAGCAACCGGATCTACCTGGTCTTCACCGACTTCGCGTCGAACTCCGACGCCTACCAGTGCCCGACCGGCGGCAACTCCAGCGGCGTGCACTGTTCGGCGGTGACCGAGTCGTGGACCACCGGGGTCGCCGGGCACGAGCTGCTGCACGTGCTCGGTGCCGGGCACGCCTGGATGGCCGAGACGGGGGCCTCCTACGTCCCCGACATCATGTACGGCTGGTGGGACAACTGGAACACCGATCCGGGGTTCCGCAGCTACTACGACCCGAGTGAGCTGTCGGCCAGCTTCTACATCGACCCGAGCCCGTCGACGGCGAAGGTGAACGTGGCGAACCACCCGATGCTGACCGCCCCGGTCTGCTGCGACGTGGGCGCGAACAACGACCTGCTCACCGCCGAGCAGCGGACGGTCGAGGCGGCCACCCCGGGCAGCAGCACGTCGACGTTCACCACGTCGGGCGGCTGGCACCAGGTGACGCCCGCCTGCGGCATCTCGACGAACTCCTGCACCTACTTCGACGGTCGCCGGTCGGTCCAGCTCAACACCTACACCGGGCCGTCCAACACGTCGTCGATCTCGCTGACGAACCGGGCGACGGTCACCGCCGGCCGGACGTACAAGCTGTTCACCCGGTTGCGCAGCGGCACGGCGGTGAACACCCAACTCCAGCTCGCCTGGTACAACTCGGCCGGCACCCTGTTGTCGACCAGCACCGGAGCGACCGACACGCTCGCCAGCAACTGGCTGGAGTACCGGACGACCGCCACCGCCCCGGCGAACGCGGCCAGCGTGCGGATCACCGTGAACGTGCCGCCGCAGTCCACCACCGGCAACCAGGCCATCAACCTGGACAGCCTCCAGCTCAACGACTGTACGGCGAACACCGGCGGCACCTGCCGCTACGACACCTGAGCCACCGGCGGGGTACGGGCGGCCACGAGCCACCCGTACCCCGCCCCGGCCTCCTGTGCGGCCCGCGTTCCCCCGCCACCGGCGGTGGGGGCGCGGGCCGCGCTCATCGTGCCGGTCGGCGCAGGCCGTCGAGGACGAGGGTGATCACCCCGTCCGCGTCGGGCCGGTAGGCCGGGTGGCCGTACGCCGCGCAGATGCCCTGGATCGCCATCATGACCGCGCCGGCCCCCACGTCGTCGCGGATCTTCCCGGCCCGGACGGCGGCGGCCAGCAGGTCGGTGACGGCCCGGCCGAGGGCCTCGGCGCCCTCGGCGAGCGTGCCCGAGTGGGCAGCCATCAGCGTGGACAGGGTGCGGGCGAGGCCCTCGTGGGCGTGCAGGTGCGCCACCACACCCCGCAGGAAGGACTCCAGCGCTTCGTCGGCGGGCAGGGTGGCCTGCGCCTCGCGGGCCCGTTCGCACATCGCGTCGAGTTCTTCCCGGTAGACCGCCTCGGCCAGGGCTTCCCGGGTGGGGAAGTGCCGGTAGAGCGTGCCGGTGCCGACGCCGGCCAGCGTGGCGAAGTCGTCGAAGCGCAGGTCGTAGCGGCCCTCGGCGAACAGTTCGCGGGCCTTGGCGATCAGGGCGTCGCGGTTGCGGCGGGCGTCGGCGCGCAGCGGCTTGGCGTCGGTCATGTGGGGGCCTCGCGTTGACAAGTGGAGACTGTCTCCATATTTTGGAAGTGGAGATGGTCTCCGATTATAGCTCCCGAGGTGCTTGTGAAGATCCTGATGTTCGGTCGTGGCGTGATCAGCGCGACGTACGGGTGGGCCCTGGAACGGGCCGGGCACCACGTGGAGTTCTACGTCCGCCCGGGGCGGGCGGCGGCGTACGGGGAGGCGATCGACCTCGACCTGCTCGACGCGCGGCGGCGACCCTGGGGCCGGCGGGTCGCCGAGACGTGGCCGGTGCGCTACCGCGAGACGCTGGAGCCCGACCACGACTTCGACCTGATCGTGCTGAGCGTGCAGCACTACAACTTCGCCGAGGCGGCGGCCTTCCTCGGGCCCCGGGCGGGCGCGGCCACGGTCCTCGTCTTCAACAACCTGTGGGTGGAGCCGCTGACCGCGACCGCGCACCTGCCCGCCGACCAGGTCGCCTGGGGCTTCCCCGGGGCCGGCGGCGGTTTCGGCGACGACGGCGTGCTGCGCGCGTCCCTGCTGCCCGTGGTCTTCCTCGGCACGCTCGACCGGCCGCCGACCGAGCGCGAGCGGGCCGTGCGCCAGGTGTTCCGGGCGGCCGGGTTCCGGGTCCGGGAGAACGCCGACTTCCGTGGCTGGCTGTCGGTCCACTTCGCCCAGAACGCCGGCCTGCACACCCAGAGCCTGCGGCGGGGCACCCTGTCCGCCCTGACCACCGGTGACCTCCGCGAGGCGATCCTCGCCACCCGCGAGCTGCTGCCGCTGGTCGAGGCGCGCGGCGTCGACCTGCGGCGGCACCGCGCCGAGCTGTTCCCCTTCACCGCACCCGTCTGGCTGGCGGCACCGGCGATGTCCCTGCTGCTCAACCGCTTCCCGCCGATGCGCCGGGTGACGGCAGCGCACGCCAACCCCGAGGAGCTGCGCGCGGTCTGCCGCGACACCCTGGCCGAGGCCCGCCGGCTGGGCGTGCGGGTGCCCCGGCTGGAGGCCGCCGAGCCCTACTTCGCCGCCACCACGACCCCCTGACTCCCGTCACCCGCCACCGGCCGCACCCCGGCCACCCGGCGGCCGACGCCCGGCCGACGCACCGGCCGCACTCCGTCCACCACCCGTCGACCGGCGCTCGCGCGACGCACCTGCCGCACCCCGCTCACCGTCCGCCGGCGGCATCCCCGCCGGCCGGGGCCCCTGCCGCATGTTCGGCGTCACCCCCGCCCGACTCGGCGTGCGCGGCACCGGCGCGGGCCGCACCATCACCAACCCCGCCGGCCGTACGAAGATCGAGCGCCGGGCCACCGCGTCTCCCCTCGCGTCGAGCTGGTAGACGTCGAGCCAGCACCACCCGTCGTAGGTGATCCAGTCGAGCACCCGGATCACCCGGCACCTGATCGGTCTGACGAACTGCACACTGGCCGCCCGGCCCACGTCCACCAGGTCACCCGCCTTCGGCAGCGGCGCGTTCACCGCCACCCCCAGACGTGCCGGAACCTGCGCCACTGCCTGATCCGGTGCCGGGCGGCCTCCGCCACCGGGCAGAACCCGGCCTCGGCGCACCTCACGCACCGCCGGTGTCGGTGCTGGTCCAGGCAGTCCCAGGCCAGCCGGACCAGCAGCGGCACCTCGCGGCGGGCGGTCACGACGCCACCCCGGGCCGGGCGTCGCGCTCGTCGCTGACCCACATCGGATGTCCTTTCCGGAAATAGCGCCGCCCCGCCCGCGCGCTATTCGCTACGAGCGGGACAGCGGGCTATTGTCGACGCCATTTCTGACGCCCCGGATCACCGTCCGGCGATTCACACCCTGCGACACGACCGACACCTTGCGCAACAACTCCCCTCCCCCCTAATCTCGGGTCGAATTGACGCACGAGGGACGGAGGACAGAAATGGCACAGGGGAAACAATTGTCGTTGCACCAGGGGTGCGGTGATGTTGCATGACGGAGGAAACAAGCGGTTCCACCGTCCCCCGGCGACAGCTCGGCCGGCTGCTCACCCAGCTCCGCGAGGACGCCTCCGTCTCGCTGGACCGCGCGGCCGAGGGGCTGGACTGCTCCCGGCAGAAGGTGTGGCGCATCGAGAAGGGCCTGGTGCCGGTGCGGGTGGTGGACGCCCGCGCCATGTGCGCGATGTACCGGGTGCCCGAGGAGATGACGTCCATCGTCACCGGGCTCGCCCGGGAGACCCGCGCCAAGGGCTGGTGGCATTCCTACGGCGACGTGGTCCCGTCCTGGTTCTCGCTCTACGTCGGCCTGGAATCGTCGGCGTCGACGTTGCGTCAATACGATGCGGAACTGATCCCGGGCCTGCTCCAGACCCGCGAGTACGCGGCGGAATTGTTTCTCCGCAAGAATCCCACCATGAGCCCGGCGGAGCGCGAGAAGCTCGTCGAGGTCCGCATGCAGCGCCAGCACGTGCTGACCCGCCGGCTGCCCAGCGCGCCCACCCTCAGGGTGGTGCTGAGCGAGGCGGTGCTGCGGCGCACCCTGCCCGACCGGCGGGCGATGGCCGGGCAGCTGCGGCACCTGCGCGACCTGGCCACCCTGCCCAACGTGAGCCTGCGCGTCCTGCCGTTCACCGCCGGCCCGCCGCTGGCCAGCGAGACGGGCACCTTCGTCCTGTTGGACTTCCCGCAGGCGTTCGGGCGGGCATCGACGGAGCCGACTACCGTCTACCTGGAGAACATCACCGGCGCGCTCTATCTGGACAAGCCGGCGGAGGTCGCCGCCTACGACCGCGTCTGGGCCGACCTGGAGACGCTCGCGGCGGACGAGGCGGCAACCGAGAAGCTGATCACTGCGATCATCGAGGAGTGGGCATGACTGACCTGGCCGGGGCCGTCTGGCGCAAGAGCACCCGCAGCGGCGGGAGCGGCGGAAACTGCGTCGAGGTGGCCGACAACCTGCCCGGCCCGATCGGCGTACGGGACAGCAAGGACCAGTCCGGCCCGGCGTTACGGTTCGCCCCGGCCGCCTGGTCCACCTTCGTCCGCGCGGTACCCCGCCGGCCCCGTTGAACCCCGTCGGGGTCGCCCGCCCGGGTGGGCGGCCCCGACGTCCCACGTCGGCGGCACGGCGTCGCCCGGAGAACGTCGGGGCGTCCCGCTACGGTGCTGCCCATGAGCGACACGGAAACCGCGAACCGCCTGCCCACGGCCGAGGAGGAAGCCCGGTTCTGGGCCCTGGTGGAGGCCGCCTGGGAGCGACTCGGCCCTAAGCCGGCCGCGCTGCGCCGGGCGCTGCTCACCCGCGACCGGGCCGCCTCCGACGACGACGCGTACGCGTTCGACGGCTGGCGGGACGCCTTCCTCGACCAGTTGGGCCAGCTCTGCGCCGACCTGTCCAGCCCCGAGCTGACCGCCCTCGACCGGGTCGTCGAACGCAAGCTGTACGACATCGACCGCGCCGACGTGCACGCGGTGGTCGACGGCTCCGACGACGGTTTCCTCTACGCCCGGGGTCACGTGGTGGCGCTGGGTCGGGAGTTCTACGCCGCGGTCCGGGCCGACCCGACCCGGGCGGTGCCCGACGCCCACCTCCAGGGCATCTGCTACTTCTTCGCCCACCTGCACGACAAGCGGTTCGGCGACTGGCCCCGCACCGGCTCCGGCATCTCCCGCGAGTCGTTCAGCAACCCGGCGGGCTGGGTCGGCCAGTGAGCCGCCCGGCCGTGCCGAGCGAGCGCGACGTGCCGCTGCCGGACGGCGGCACCCTGCACGTCTACGACACCGGCGACGACGGCACCGGCCGGTTGCCGGTGGTCTGGCACCACGGCACCCCCAACATCGGTGCCCCGCCGGCCCCGCTGTTCGCCACGGCCGACCGGCTCGGCCTGCGCTGGGTGTCCTACGACCGCCCCGGCTACGGCGGTTCCACCCGACGCCCCGGCCGGGACGTTGCCTCGGCCGCCGCCGACGTCGCCCGGCTCGCCGACGCGCTGGGCCTGGACCGGTACGCCACCGTGGGCCAC
>NZ_JBMHMK010000001.1:7235000-7306839 GCF_049178975.1 Micromonospora sp. WMMD734 | reverse complement strand
GTGATGCCGATCCGGTCAGCCGCTTCCGTCGTGGACAGCTCGCACGATGCCCCGAGTTCCGGCCGGTTCCGCTGGTCAGTTCCGTGATCGGAACCGGGGACGGCCTGTTGCCTCCACGCGGCGGCGGCGACCGCCAGGGCGACGAGCACCGCGTCGACCTCGGGGTCGGCACCGCGCTGTGCGGTGCGGACCTGCCGCAGGTTCGCGTGCCGCTCCAGCCAGGCGGCGACCCGGCCGGGCACAACCACTGTCGGGCCGTCGAGGCCGTGAACGTACGCGGCCGGGGGTCGCCATTCCCGTTCGGTCACTCGCCCGGCCCCCGGGTGTGGGTGAACGCCTCGGCGAGGTGCCGCACGATCCCCACCAGTTCCCGCCGCAGCACCCGCGCGGTGGCCGGGTGCAGGCCGGCGGCGGCGACCGTGGCAGTGATCCCGTCGACCACGGCCGGCGGCAGGGCCCGGTCGCGGTGCCCGGCCAGCCACGTCGTGCAGGTCGGGCACAGGTGGTGCGTGCCGGCGGGGGTGGGCGGCAGCGGCCCGCCGAGCCGGGACCGGTAGGCCACCGGCCCGTCGAGGGTGCGCGTCGTCCACCCGGCGGCGAGAGAGTCACCGGCGGCGGCCGGGCAGAGGACGCAGCGGAGGATGCTCACCGGCGTGCGCCTCGCCCCCGGCCCCGGCCGCGCGCACCTCGCGGCTTGCTCCGGCCACTGCCCGGCACCGGCCGCCCGGCGGTGACCGGGTGGCTGTCGACGGCAGGGGGCCGACAGCCGTCGCAGGTGCCGTACTGGTAGACCAGCGGGCCGAGCTGCACCATGCCCGGGTACACCCCGTCGCCGTGCTCCACCCCGGCGCACACCCGGCCGCAGGCGTCGCAGGTGCGGTCCCGGGCGCTGCCCCGGGCGAGCGCGGTCAGGTGCACGCAGCGGGAGCACACCACCAGGCGGGGCCGCCACGCGGCGGCGACGATGGGCTGCGGCCGGTCGGGGGTGGGCTGGTGCCGGCAGGTGACGGCCTGCCCGTCGACCCACGCGGTGAGGGTGTCGAGCAGTCCGAGGCGCAGCCACCCGGGCACGTCGGCGGTGGTCGGGTGGTGCCGCTGGTGGCCGTCGTAGGCTGCCCGGCCGACGGTGGTCATGAGGCGTAGGGCGTCGTCGGCGGCGGCGTCGACCTGGTCGACGTGCCCGGTGGGGGTGTGCGCCCGGACGTGCGCCATCAGTTCCTCGTACCGGGGGTGCAGCATCAACGCCTCCAGGGCGAGGGCGGGCGTCACCGGGCTGACCCTTCGGCGTCGGGCGTCGGGTCGGCGTCGGGGTGGTAAATCCGGTACGTGTGCGTGGGGCTGTCGCCGAAGTCGTCGACGAAGCCGCCCGGGTCGGCGTCGAGCGGCACGACCGTGCCGTCGGCCTTGAGCCCCCAGCCCACCAAGGGCTGCGACCACTCGCCACCGCTGGCGGTCTTCCACGCCACCCGCCACCCGCCAGCCGGCGCGATGGCGACAAGCTCGGAGTACGGGTAAGGCTCGACGCCGTCGAAGTCCCGGGACCTGTCCGCACGTACGAGTGCGCCGGTCTTCTCGCTGACGACCAGGGGGTGGCCCTCGTCGTCGAACGCGACGAGCGGCAGGTGGATGTGGTGGGTGGAGTTGGCGCGCTTGTACCGGGCGGCGAGCCCTCGGGGCGCTGGGATCATCGGGGTGCCTCGCAGTTCTGGTAGTGGGCGGCAGCGTCGTACGGCCATCCGCAGTCGGGGCAGGGAGGGGCCTCGTCCGGCCACAGGGAGGGGCCGGAAGCCCCGCCGAACATCGCTGTCGGTCGATGCTGCAAGGGGTGCAAGGCTGAATCCTGGAAACTCTCGCGCGTATAGGAATCTGCGTTCACCGGGATCTGCCTTGCATCCCTTGCACTCGCCTCTGCGGTGACGGCTTTCGCCTGCTCAGTGGCGGTGTCGCCGCCAACGGTGAAGCGGACGCCCAACCAAGCCATGTAGCGGTTTGACGGGCCTGGCCGGACCAAGCCGGGCATCGCCGGACGGCGGGACAGCCCCTCCCTGTGGGTGATCTGGCGCTTCTCGACCCGGTGCTTCTTCACCTCGTCGTGCTCGCCGAACCTGCTCGTGAACACCTTGTCCGACCACGCTCGGTGTCCGTGGTCGGACAGCCACTCCGTGAAGTCGCCGAGCAGTTCGGTGGAGATGACATGACTGTCCCGGTCCGGCACCAGGCGCTCGTCGATGTAGGCCAGCACCAGGTCGGATTCGGCCCGCCACGCGCGGGAGGCGTCCACGACCCGCTGCGGCATCTCCGGCATGACCCGGCCGGCCTGGTACCAGCGGTGCGCCCCGGCGACCATCCACGCCAATGCAGCCTCGCGGGCAGCCTCGGTGGCCGCCAGGCGCTCGCGCAGCGTGGGATCGCCGAGGCGGTCGTCAGGTCCGGTGATGTCTGCGGCGCGCTTGACGAACCGGTACGGGAACTGCGCCAACGCCAGCCGCCGCCACGTCCCGTGGTCGGTTTCCTCCACCAACGGCCGGTAGTTCGTCGACAGGAACAGGCTGTGCGTCGCCTTGAACGTGACCGAGTCCTGACGGATGTAGCGCGCCTCGATCTCCGGCGTGCCGACGACCTTCTTGAGCCGGCCGACGGACAGCCGCCGCGCCTCGGGCGTCTCCTCGATCAGCGCCAGCCGGGCCCCGCGCAGCTCCATCAGCTCGGTGGGGTGCGACCCGGCGTCGGCGAGCAGCACCCGGTCGGAGACAAGCACGTAGTAGCTGCCGAGCACCTTGCCGGCGGTGCCGAGCAGGGTCGTCTTGCCGTTCTCCCCGCCGCCCTGGTTGACCACCAGCACGTCGTCGGGCGTCATGTGGCCGGTGACGGCCTGGCCGAGGCGCACCTGGTACCAGTCGCGCACGTCATCAGGGATGGCCTGGAGCGCGGTGCTCCAGTCAGGGTGAACCGCGTCAGGCCGGTAGGCGACGGCGGTCATCTTGGTCATCAGCAGCGCGGGGTCGTGCGCCATCAGTTCCTTGGTGCGCAGGTTGACCACGCCCGACGGGGTGTTGAGCAGGTCGGGTTGCTGGTCGAAGTGCGCCGCGTCCTGGAGCAGGATGCCGCGCGCCAACGAGGCGATGGCGCCGATGCGGCCCCTGTTGAGCAGGGTGGACAGCATCTTGCGCCGGTCGCCGGTCGCCCCGTCCTGGACCTCGCTGGTGAACAGGTCGAGCACGTACTGGCGGACCACCTCGATGACGGCAGCCTCGGTGCTGCGACTCCACTGCTTCCCGTCCCACTCCATCCAGCCGAGCGCAGCCGTCCAGCAGAACCGGGCGCTGAGCACGCCGTCGCTGACCGTCTCGGCCATCCGGGCGTCGGACAGGTCATCGTCGGCGGGTTGCCGCTGACGCTGGCCGGGCACGGTGGCCTTGCGGCCGGGCTTGCCCCACGACCGGGCCACCTCGGCGTCGACGCGCCCGACGTACTTGGCGTGCCGTTCGCACCACGGGCCCATGACCGTGACGGCCTGGCCCTGGGTGAATCCGGCCTCGGCGAGTTCCCGCACGATCCGGTGGAACCGTTCGGACCGGTCGCCGGGGTCGGCGTCGAGCAGCTCGGCGACCCGGCGGGGCAGCGGCCCGTCGAGGGGTTCGGCGGTAGCCGCGGACAGGGCCGGCGCGGTCTTCACGGTGAGGGCGTCGGCGAGCCATCCGGGCAGCTCGGCGAACGGGGCGTCCCAGTCGTCCGGGGTGTAGACGGCCCCCGTCTCGTGGATGCTCCCGGGGCCGACGACGTACCCGTTGCGGCCTCGCACGTCGATGCCCTTGGGCAGGCTGCCGGTGGCGGTGGTGAACGGGCTGTCCAGCGGCACCCGGAAGTACAGGTGTCGGCCGCCGCCGGCCCGGCCGGTGCTGACGGTGAAGGTGCGCGGGATCGTGTGGCCGTGCTCGTCTGCGTACTTCTGGAAGACCCCCGGGGCGTCTTCGTCGATGACGAGCAGGCGGGACGCCCGGCAGTCGATGCCGTAGTTGCGGGTGGCCCCGGCGAAGTGGACTGCGATGTCAGCGACCTTGGAGCTGGACTCGATCGACCACTTCTTCACGACCGGGTGCTTGCCCCGCTTGGTGCAGGCGTCGGGGTCGTGGTCGGGGGTCCGCACGCCAGCACACTTCGGCAGTTCCGGGTGGTCAACGGGGAAGATGTAGCAGCCACGGTCGACCATCGCCAGCGCGCCGTCGAGCGTCGTACTCTCTTCGTAGGTCCCGCTGACCTGTTCGCCGCCCGCCTCCCGGCCTTCACCCCGGGGGCGGGCGTTCTGCATGGTGGTCATGCCGCTTCGGCCTCCCGTCGCTGGACGGGTGCCGGCCGGGTAACGGCCTGCGCGGCGGGCCGGAGCAGAGCGGCCAACCGGATCAGCAGTGCGTCGGTCGGCGGCGGGGCGGCATCAACGAGCCGCCGCACGTAGTCGGCGTGCGGGTAGTCAGGCTGCATCGGTGGTCACCGCCTCGCCGAGCTGTCGGGCGAGGTACGCCCGTGCGGCCTCCGGGGGGATGCGGCGCAACGCACCGATCTTCACCGACTGGAGTTCGCCGGAGTCCATGAGCTTGTAGATCGTGCTCCGGCCGCACTGGAAGAGTTCGCAGACCTGATCGACGGTGTAGAGCCGGGTGTCCGTGGTCGCCACGTCCATACCTCCGAGGGGATGCGCGGCTTGACCGAGTAAGCCGCGCTGATCTTCGGTTGTAGGGAAGCACGTCCGCCCCCGTATGCGCAAGTAGCTCAACTTACGCGCATGTCCGGCGTTGCTTGCGCGGCGAAGTCGCGCGGTGCGATGCTGGCCGGCATGCGTTGGGTGGAGTTCGGCTCGCAGGGCTGGGTGCGCGTGAACGGCCTGAGCGACGGTGACGAGAAGTTCGTGGTGATCGCCAAGACCAGGGAATGGGAGGGCCGCAGGGTCATTGCCGACCTGGTCATCAGTGCCGGCGGCGGGCCGCCTGGGGTTACCGCCGGAAAGCTGAAGGCGGTGCCGATCGGCTGGATTGAGAGCGCGATCAACACCCCCGAAGCCCTGACTTGGCTGGCCCAACAGGACAGCGAAGACCCGAACGCTGACCCGACCCGGGAAGCTCTGAACAAGCGCAAGCGCGACTACTTCGAGCAGCTGCGGCCGTTCAGCACAGAGGAACTGCCGAAGCTGGTCCGCCCGGACGGGACGAACCCGGACGGGTTCTATCGTCTGGTCGCTGCGGCGTACGTGGCGGCGGTAGCCAGCTCGGGCAAGCCCGCTGCGGTGATCGCTGAGCGGAGCGAGGTGCCGGTGGCCACTGTCCACCGTTGGATTGCCGAGGCTCGGCGGCGGGGCTTCCTGCCGCCGGCTCGGAAGGGCCGCGCCGGGTGATACGCGGGCACGGCAGGGCCTAAGATCCTGCATGGGTCTGCTCGCCTTCTTGGGGGATGAGCGGATCAAGTCGTCCCCGGCAGGCGCTGGAATCGCCTCGCCGGGGGCGCATTCAGTTGTGGGTCAGGTCAGTACTTCCATTCGATCTCAACCCGCTCGGGCCGGAAGATGCGTTGACCACGGCCGGTCGGGTGCACCTTGACCACCATGAGCAGGTCGACCACTTCTCGGCGGAGGGCTACGGGCATCTGCGCCCAGGCCTCGCCGATGTCGGGCCGGGCGACGTCGCGGAGGATCTGCGGCACCCTCGCCGAGTACGCCCGGCGCTCGGCCGCGTTGATCTCGCCGAGCAGCCTCGCTTCGATCTTCGCTAGGCCAGCCGGTGAGATGTTGCCGGCGGCGGACGCCGCGTAGAACGCCTCCAGGCGAGTACGCATCTCGGCCGCTTCACCCTCGGCCCGCTTGGCTTCGTCGTCCTGGTGGGGGGCAGCGAGCACCTTGATGACGTCCGGCCGGGCCAGCCACTCAACGACGATGGCCTCAACGAACTCTTCCAGATTGGTCGTCTTCACCGAGACGCAGAACCCTCGCGTGCACAGGTAGGCGAAGTGGGTCCGGTTCTTCTGCACACGCATCCGCGATCCGCAGGCGCCGCACCGTGCAGCGCCGGACAGCAGGTGCTTCACGGTGGTGTCGCGGACGGTCTTACGCCTGGGGTCGTCCATCCGCACCTTGCAGTTGATGTAGTCGGCTTCGTCGAGAATTGCCGGCCACTGCCCTTCGCCGATGACCTGCCCCCGGTGGACCCGCTGCCCGATGTACGCGGGGTTGGTGACTACTCGGCGAACCTGGGTCAGGTCCCACTGCCCGCCGCGCGGTGCGGTGATACCTCGGGCGTTGAAGTCCAGCGCGACGGCACGGCAGGGTTCGCCGGCGGCGACGCGGCGCGCGGCTTCGCGGATGACCTCGGCCTGCTCGGTGTTGATGACCTGGCGGACGAAGTTGCCTCGCTCGTCGTACTCGCGCAGGTAGCCGTAGAGCAGCTTCCCGTGGGGGCGGCCGGCGGCGGCGGCGCTGCGGACGCCGCGTAGCACCCGGTCGCGGGTGACGTCAGCCTCGCGTTCGGCGAGCAGCGCGTCGAGGCCGGTGTTGAACCGGTCGTCCGTGCGGCTGAGGTCGTACGTACGACCCGAGTAGGAGTAGAGGATTCCCCGGTCGGCGCAGAGGTCGCGCAGCTTGAGGTAGTCCGCCAGGTCCCGCTGGGCGCGCGAGCCCTCCCACAGCACGAGCACGTCAACCGGGTGTTCGGCCAGGTAGTCGCGCAGCTTGAGGTAGTCGGGCCTGGGGCGCTTGCTGTGCCGGCTGGCGCTGCGGTCGTTGTCGCAGAACACCCGGTCGACGGTCCACCCTTGGCGCTCGCAGAGCTGGCGGCATTCGGCCTCTTGGTCCTCGACGGACCGGCCAGTCTCCCGGGGATCGGAGCTGACCCGCGTGTAGATGACGGCTTTCACGACTCGGGACACTACAGGGTTGACGAGTCGTTGTCACCTGTGGTTGTCTTGCAAACAGGTAAGTGAGGGCGAGCGATTCCAGCGCGAACCCTCATAGGCACCCTCCAAGAAGGGCTGGTCACATGACCATTTCGGCCATCCGCCCTGTCCGCTCGACGGACAGGATCATCGACGCTGACACCACCAACCTGACCGCGATTCCCCGCCCCCGGCCGTCCGCCGAGCAGGTGGACCGGTTCCCGATCAACTCCGCGTACCGCCGCCGCAACCTGGACCGGGCGGCGCAGGCGTTCGGCTTGGCGACCGCCCCCGGTGCGACGCTCCCGGCCGTCGCCGCTCTGCTGGGCGTCACCCCGGGCGACGCGCACCAGCTCTGCCTGAACTTCATCGCCGGCCAGCCGGACTGGACGGCCGAGCAGCGGCGGGTCGCCGCCGCGTCGCTGCCGGCCGACCCGGAGCTGTGCCCGGCCTGGTGCACGGCCCGGGGTCAGGACCACCACGACGGGGCCGAGCCGTTGCACTCCCGCACCCTGCTCGACCTGCTCTCCGGTGACGGTGCGGTCGTCAACGAGCGGGTGAACATCCGGCTGAACCTGGAGCAGGTCGAGGCCCCGGAACTGCCCGGCGGTGTCGACCCGGCGCTGGCCATCCTCGAGATGGTCAGCTCGGACGGGCAGATGGGCGCGTCGGCGTCGCTGATGCTCGACCAGGCGGGCCGGCTCGGTCGCGCCCTGGTCGCCGCCGAGCACCTCGGCACGGCCCCGTCCGCGCCCCGGGCGGGCCGGCCGGCGGACTGCCCGCCGTGGTGCGCCACCGACCACACCGGCGAGCTGGCCGAGGTCGACGGGTTCTCCATCGGTGCCGGCCACGAGCGGCGTCTCGCCGAGCTGACCGCCGCCGACGGGGTGTCGCTGGACGACCCGGCCACGGCGACGGTGCTGGTCGAGTCGTGCACCGAGCAGGGCCGGGTCACCATGCCGGCCCGGGTCCTGCTGTCGGTGTGCGAGGGCAGCGAGGGCGCCTACGCGGGCGGTGAGGGCGTCCAGGGTTGGGCGGGCACCCCCGACCAGGCCGAAGCGTTGGCCGCCGCCCTGCTGGCCGCCGCCGCAACCGCCCGCGTCTCCCGCTGATGGCCGCCGGGCCGGTCGTCGACCGGGACCTGTGCCCGCCGTGGTGCGTGCGGGTGCCCCACACGCCGACGCCGCACGTGCACCTGTCCGAGCCGGTGCAGTTGCTGACGGAGTTGACGCGGACGGTCGTGCAGTTGGAGGCGGCCGACGGGCAGGAGACGTACGTGTCGGTGTCGCACTGGCAGGCCCGGTTCGGCCCGTCCGACGAGCCGGCCGGCGCGGAACCCGACGACCTGGTGGTGCTCGACCTGGCGTCGGCCGCGTCGCTGGCCGGTGCGATCGCCTCCCTGATCGGCCGGGAGCTCGGCCCGCCCCGGTAGCCGTTCCCCGGCGGGGCCGACCTCGCCCCGGCCCCGCCGGGCCCCCTCTCTCACCTCTCGTCTTCCCCCTCACCTGAGGAGGTGCCCGTCATGGGCGCATTCGTTGACCGCCTGGTGAAGCGGACCGTGTTGGTCTGCGCCGTTCTCGCCGGGCTGGCCGCCTACACCAACCACACGACGCAGCCTTGCCCACCCACCTCGGTGGGTGCCGCCGGGATGTGCGTCTCGACCTCCCTGGAGATGACCCGATGAGCAGCCTTCCTGACCCGCGCCGCGTCGCGTTCGACCTGGCCGCCGCCGGTGTCGCCACCGGCCTTCCCGTTCCCGCCCGCGTCGAGGTCGGTGACGTCACCTGCAACCACGGTGACCTGACCCTGCACTTCGGCGACGACCGGCAGGCCGACGCCGACCGGTGGGCCGCCTGGCTGAACATGCCCCGCCCGGTGCTGGCCGGCCACGGACCGATCGAGTCCGCGCACCGCTGGTTCAAGCCGTACCGGACCACGACCCGCGACCACGAGGTGACCCGGCAGCGGGTGACGGTGCAGACGTACGTCACCGTCCCGGCCCCGGCCGACGTCGAGGCGGTGGCCAGGTGAACCCGCTGCTGCTGATCCTGCTCGGCGGCCCCGTCGCCATCGGCGGCCCGCTGGCCGTCGCTATCGCCCTGTGCGAGCGGCACGCCGACCAGACCGCCGCCGCGATCCGCGCCCAGCACGCCGAGCCGGCACCCGCCCCGGCGCAGCGCCCGACCACGACCATCCGCCCGAAGGAGCTGACCCGATGACCGCACCCGCCAGCATCCACCCCCGCACCATCGACGACCTGTACCCGGGTGCCCTCGCCCTCACCGACCAGCTCGGCGAGGTGCCGTCGCGCAACCGGCTGATGAAGGAGTTCCGCATCGGTGTGCCGAAGGCGACCGAGCTGCGTGAGCGGCTGATCGCCCAGGTCGCCGCCGACCCGCTCAGGTGGGAGCGTGTGGAGGTCGACGAGCAGCCGGCGGACCCGTGGCTGTACGCCGAGCCGATCGGCCCAGACCCGCTGCCGGCACCCGTCGAACCCGAGCCCGTGCCGGCGGACGAGCCGGACCAGGCCGAGGCGGACGGCTCCCGCAGGTGGTTCCGCCGCCGTCCTCGGCCGGAGGTGTCGCCGCAGGTCCGGGTGGACGGACACCCGGGTACGCCCCCGGTCGTCAAGGTACCCGCGCTGGCCGTCAAGTCGACCCCGCCCGGGGCCGCTGAGCGGGTGTCGCTGGTGCGCATCCGGTGGGGTGTGCGTCTGGTGCTGGCCCTGGGTGTCGCCGCCTCCATCGCCGGGAACGTGCTCCACGCCCGCGACGAGATCATCAGTCAGGTCATCTCGGCGTGGTCGCCGCTGGCCCTGCTGCTGACCATCGAACTGATCTCCCGGGTGCCCGTGCACTCCCGCCGGCTGGCGGTCGGCCGGTGGGCGGCGACCGCGCTCATCGCCGGGATCGCCGCGTGGGTGTCCTACTGGCACATGGCGGCGGTGGCCGCCCGCTACGGGGAGACGAACGGCTCGCAGTACCTGCTGCCGCTGTCGGTCGACGGCCTGGTGGTGGTGGCGTCCATCTGCCTGGTGGAGCTGGGCGGCCGGATCGCGTCGGCGGTGAAGCGATGAGCAAGCCGACCGTCCCGAACACGATCACCGACCGGCAGCACGCCGAGCTGGCCCGGCGAGCGCAGAAGGCCAACCCGCAGATGTTCACCCCCGAGGCGATCCGGCAGCGGCTGGCGTCGCAGGCCCAGCAGCGAAAGGCGGAGCAGAGCTGATGACCACCGCCGACTTCGCCGCCGCGTTCGCTGCCCTGTACGCCGCTCACCAGGTCGCCGACCACTGGGTGCAGACCCAGCCTCAGGCCGACCGCAAGGGCCTGCCGGGCTGGGCTGGCCGGATCGCCTGCGTCGCGCACGTGGCCAGCTACACCCTGACCGCCGTCGTGGCCCTGGCCCTCGTCGCCGCGGCCACCGGGTGGCGGCCGAACCTGCTGGCCGTCGCCGCCGGCCTGACGGTGAGCGCGGTCAGCCACTACGCCGCCGACCGGCGCACCCCGCTGCGCCGGCTGGCCGACCTGCTCGGCAAGGACCCGCACTGGCTGGAGCGCGGGGGTGGCCTGTACGCCCTCGACCAGTCCTGGCACGTCGGATGGCTGTTCGTCGCGGCCCTGCTCTGCGCGGTCTGACCGCCCCCGTCGCCGCCGGCCCATCACCCGGCGGCGGTGGAGGCCGCCAGAACCCCTGGCCGCCCCAACCCCCGGAAGGACGCCCGTCATGGCGATCAGCGCCTGCTCCACCTGCGGCACCACGACGATGCGCAGCACGGCCGTTGACCACACCGGCACCCTCGCCACCTGCAAGAACGGCCACATGAACTTCGACCCGACCAGCAAGAGCGACACCCCGATCAGCACCGGCAAGGTCAAGACGAAGGGCCAGTCCGCGATCGGCAACGGCGCCACCGTCATCGGCCACGTCGACGGCGACTACCGCAAGGACAAGAAGAAGGGGAAGTGACCATGCCCAAGCCCACCATCCGTGACCTGGAGCGGGACCTGACCGCCGCGAAGGGCGACCCGCAGAAGCACCGGGAGGTCCGCGACCAGATCCGGGACGCCGGCCTGCCGCACCTCGCGGCCGAGCTGGACCGCATCGCCGCCACCGACCCGCAGAACTGACCCACCGCGGTGCCCGGCCACGCCCGGCCGGGCACCGCATCCCCACGGAGGAGAGCACCAGCATGACCGACCAGATTCACGCCGACGACCTGGAGCAGGTTGTCCCCGCGCCCCGGGCGGGTGAGCAGGGCGCCTACGAGCCGCGCGGCGAGCAGGTCGCCGTCATCGGTGGCCGTGAGGACGGGCCGCCGGTGGACCCGCCGCGCACGTCGACCACGTTCGCCGACATCACCGCCCGGCACGCCCGTGACCGCAAGCCGATCGTGCCCGCGTCGCTGCGGTCGGCCGCCGGCCGTCACGCGCTGATGGTCGAGGCGGTGTCGTTCGTGACGTACTCGGCGGCCATCCACGCCACCCGCTCCCCGAAGTACGCCGCCAAGATGGCCTGGTACGCGCCGATCGGCCTGGCCCGGATCACCGGGAAGGGCATTCACTGGTGCCTGGACCTGGAGGGGTTCGGTATCCGGCAGAACGCCGCCAGCCGTAACGACGTCGGCGACTACCTGGCCCTGTCCCGGCAGCGTGACCGGCGCGTCGGCGGCCGGGTGTGGCTGGCCGTGCCGGTGGTTCTGTTGCTGGTCGTGGTGGCCGGGCTGCTGGTGTTCGTCGCCCCCTGGTGGGCGCAGGCCCTCGCCGCCGCCCTCGTGGTGCCGATCCTGGCCCGGGTCGGCCGGCCGATCGACGCGCCGATCCTGGACCGGGTGTTCAACGCCGAACGGTTCATCCGGTTGACCGCCGGCCTGACCCGGGCGGCGATCATGGCCTGCAACGTGAAGGGCATCAAGAACCCGGGTGACCTCAAGTTCATGCGGGACATCTACCGGGCCGGCCCCGGGCATGAGGCCCTGGTGCTGCTGCCCGCCGGGGTGCTCGCCACCGACGTCATCGACGAACGCGACCGCCTCGCGTCGGGGTTCCGGCTGCCGAAGTCGCAGGTGTGGCCGTCGACCGTCGAGGGTGAACACCCGGGGGTGCTGTCGATCTGGGTGGCCGACAAGCCCGTCAGCAGCATGCGCGCCCCGGCGTGGCCGCTGCTCGACGGCGGCACCTTCGACTACTTCACCGGCACGTTCGTCTACGGCCACGACGAGCGGATGCGACCCGTCACCTACAGCCTCGCGGAGAAGAACAGCCTGTTCGCCGGCATCCCCGGCTCGGGCAAGACGCTCGCCGCCCGGGTGGTGCTGCTCGCCGCGATCCTCGACCCCCTGGTCGTCACCGCCGTCTTCGACTTCAAGGGGTCCGGCGACGTCGACTGCTTCCAGCCCCTGTGCCCGGATGGGCTGTTCGGGTCGGGTGCCGACGAAGTGACGAAGGCCGCCGGCCTGGCCGCCCTGGAATGGCTACTGACCGAGTGCGACGAACGCGCGCCGCTGGTCCGCAAGTACGCCGCCCAGGGCATGAACACCGTCAACAAGGTCAACCGGGCCATGGCCGAACACGACGCCCGGTTGCGGCCCCTGGTGGTGTTCCTCGACGAGCTGCAAGAGCTGCTGACCGACCCGAACCACGGCAAGCGGGCGAAGTTCCTCCTGACCTCCATCATCAAGCGGGGCCGGGCGTTGGGCATTCACGTCATCTTCGCCACGCAGCGCATCGACAAGGAAAGCGTGCCCCGGGGCATCAGCAGCAACATCGCGTTGCGGACCTGCCTGGCCGTCACCTCCCACACCGAGACTGACCTGGTGTTGGGCACCGGCAGCTACGCCCGTGGCGCGCGGCCGACCGAGTTCGAGCCGGGCGACTCCACCGGCCCGAAGGACTCCGGGTGGGGGTACCGGGCCGGCGCCGGCCCGACCCGGCCGTGCCGGTCGGCGTACGTCGACAACCCGGCCGCCGAGCGGGTCGTCGCGCGGGCGTTGGAGATGCGCCGCGGTGAGAAGCCCGTCGAGGTGCCCCGCGTCGCCCTGCGGAACCTGCTCGCCGACGTCCGGCAGGTCTGGTTCGAGGGCGAAGAGGCGATCTGGTCGGAACTGATCGTGCCCCGCCTCCAGGCCCTCGACCCGGCGGCGTACGCCGATCTGACCGTCGAGGTGTTCGGGGCGTGGATGGCGAAGGCCGGCGTGCAGACCGAGTCGCTGAACCGGCGCATCGACGCCACCTCGACGAAACGGGCCACCCGGGCGGGGGTCCGACTGGCCGCCCTGGAGGCCCGGATCGCCGCCCGCAACGCCGAGACGGTCGCCGGGACAGACCTCGCGGAAGTCGACTCCTGATAGCCCCACCGGGGGCTAGCGCTAGCCCCCCTGCTAGCACCACTGAGCAGGGAACTAGCCGCTAGCCCCCACCGGGCACCACACCACGATTTCGGCCCCTGGAGGCGTTGTGAGAGGCGTACTGACGGCTACCGCTATCACCCTGGCGGCCCTGGCCTGGTATCCGCTGTCCTGCCTGTTCCACCCGCTGCGCGACTGCTGGTGCTGCAAGGGCGCCGGCGTGCACCGACCCACCGACGACCAGGGCCGGCCCCGGCGCATCGCCCGACCCTGCCGCTGGTGCAAGGCCACCGGCAAGCGGTGGCGCATCGGCCGGCGGATCTGGAACCGGATGCGCGCCCGACACCGCGAAGCGACCCGCTGATCCCTGAACACGCCGCTGCCCCCGACTGTGCTGGTCGGGGGCAGCGGCGTGTTCGCGTCAGGCTCACCGCGCGTAGAGATCGGCCTGACGCCCGATGATGTGCGACACCTCCATGGCGATCTCCCTCGGGGAACGGGTGCCCCCGTTGATCGTGAAGTGGTTGACCACACTCACCTGCTGAGCACCGCCACCGGCCCGCGCTGGCCCCGGCTGCCACGGGGTGACCCACTCCGGTGCCCGCTCGGCGAAGCTGTAGGTGCGACCCGAGTTGATGCCCACACCGAATACCGGCTCAGCGATCAACCCGCCATTGGCCATGGCGATGTGGTCGTGAGCGTTGCCGCCCGCCCAGTTGTGCTGGTTCCACACCGCACCGGTGTAGGTGTGCCGCCGCCCGTTGTGGATGTTCAGGTCATTCCAGGGGCTGATCAGCTCCTTGGTGCGGGCCATGTAGTGCCGGTTCCACCACACCGCCAGCTCCCGGCTGGGCGGGAAGTCGACGGCCCGGTTCAGCGCGTGGTACGACCGGGTGCCCGACAGGGTCGTGGCACCCGGCCGGTACGTGCTGATCGCCTGCAAGTGCGGGAACGCCGCCTTCACCGCAGCGACGATCGCCGGCCCGGTCGCGCCGCTCGTCGGGATGCCCGGCGTCACCACCTCGGCGACCTCCGCCCGTGACGGGATGCGGGTCTTCGTCGTCGTGGTCCGGTACGGCCACACCTGCCCGCCGCCGTCGTACCCGGGCAGCTGCCCGGTGGCGTTCATCTCGTCGAGCAGACCCGGATGCCGGCGCTCGATCTTGCCCCGGGACTCCTTCTTGATGACGAACTCGTCGGCGTGCACCACACCCGCCGGCTGGTACTTCTCGCCCGGCCCGGTCCAGCCGCCCGCGTGGTAGTCCTTGCCCTGGATCGGGCCCTGGAATCCCACCGGGATGGTGCCCTTCTTCAGGGCCTGCTGGTAGGTCGACAGCCGCTTCAGGCGGTCCATGGTCGTCGGGTAGCCGGTGAGCGACACGTTGGCCTTGTAGGTGCCCTCGTACTTGTCGGCGGCGCTCTTCGCCGTGCGGAACTGGCCGGCGACATCCTTGATCTGGCTTTCGGTCAGCCCGGCCGCCTTCAGGGTCTGCCGCAGCGCCGGGGTCATCTTCCCGTCGAACGTGCCGCTGAGCACGCCGGCCTGTTCCTGGAGGCCGATGGCCGCGAGCGCCAGCTTCCGGGTGGCCTCCTGGGCTTCGTCGCTGTTCCGGCCGTGCTCCTTGACCGCCTTCGCCGCAGCCTTCTGCGCCTCGGTCAACTTCTGCTGGGCATCGAGCAGCCCGAAAACCGGATCAGCCTCGGCGCGCATCATCTCGGACAGGGCAACCAGGGCCTCACGCTGCCCGGTCGCCGCCGAAGCGGCTGCGTCGGCGGCCGTCTTGTATTCCTTCGTCGCACCGGTCAGGGAGCTGGTCGGGGACACCGTTTTCGAGGCCGCCGCCGCCGTGGTTTCCAGGGCCGCCGCGTACGCCGGGAACTGCTTGCGCACCTCGTCGACCGACACGCCGTCGGCCGCCACGCTCGCCGCCAGCCGGTCGAACGCGGCCCGCGCCTCATCCGCCTTGCCGCCCTGGACGAGCTGCGCGAACGCCTGATCCATGGCGTCGACCCGCTCCCGGGTCCGCGCCATGCTCGTGTTCGTTCCCTCCAGCGCTTCACCCAGCACCGGGATGCTCTCCAGCCGGTCCTGAATCCACCGCGCCGAGCCTCGCCGGTCGTTGTCTGCGTCGGCGAGGAACTTGAAGCCCACCGCCAGGTCCTTCATGTCGTCGCCCAGCAGACGCGCCGACTCGCCCGCGAGAGCACCCGACTGGCCCCACTTCGCCAAGCCAACACCCAGCGCTTCGATCTGCGGATTCAGGTCACTCTGGGCCGATGAGACGACCGCGGACGCGGCCTCCAGGGCGACGAACGCGACCGCCGCCCTGCCGGCCCACTTCGTCGTCACCTCCAACCCCCGGGCGGCCCGCTGCCCGTTCGGGCCGACCTGCCGCAGCTCGTCGAGCATGTCCGCCGTCGACCGGCGCACCCGCACCCAACCCGAGCCGAGCAGCAGAGCCGCCCCCGACAAGCCCGCCACCACCGTCAACGTCGAGCCCACCGCCGGAGGCAACTCGGCCAGCTCGTCGACGAACGCCCCGGTGCCCTGCGCCAGCAGCCGCAGCCCGTCGTTCGCCCCCGATCCCGCCTCGATGGCCATCGTCTCCAGTGACCCGCGTAGCTTCTCGACGTCCCCGGCCAGGTTGTCCATCTTCTTCGCCGCCACGTCGGCAGCGGCGCCCTGGTCGTCGACCGCCGCCACGTAGTCACGTAGGCCCTGCTCGCCCACGCTGTAGAGCACGTTCGCCGCGCGCATCGCGTCCGCGCCGAAAATCTGCGCCAACGCGGCGTTGCGCTGCTCCTGGGTGAGCCCACCCAGGGCCTTCTGAAGCTGCCCGGCCAGCTTCACCGTGCCGACGAAGTTCCCGCTGGTGTCGTACGCCTTGATGCCCAGTTCCTCCATCAACCCGGCGGCCTTGTCCGTCGGGGCCTGCAACATCATCAGCATCGTCTTCAAGCTGGTGCCGGCATCCGAGCCGACAAGGGCCCGGTCGGCGAACGCGGCCAGCGTGCCGACGGTTTCCTCAAGGCCGATATCCGCGGCGTCGGCGGCCAGGCCGCCCTGTTTCAACGCCTCGCCCATCTCGTGCACGTCGGTGGCGCTCTTGTTGGCCGCCGCCGCCAACACGTCGGCGATGTGGCCGACGTCGGCACCCTTCAACCCGAACATGTTCATGGTCTTCGCCGAGATGTCGGCGGCCTCGGCCAGGTCGAGGGTGCCGGCGGCGGCCAGCGACAGCGACCCCGTTAGGGCGCCGCCCAGGATCGCCGACGTCGACAGGCCGGCCTTCGCCAGCTCGGCCTCAGCCTTGGCCGCCTCCGTCGCGCTGAACGCCGTATCCGCACCCGCCTGCAACGCGGCAGACCGCAACCGTTCCATGTCCCCGGCGGTGGCGTTGGACACCGCCGACACCTCAGACATCTGCTTCTCGAAGTCCATCGTGAACTTCGCCGCAGCCCCCGCCAGCCCCAGCAGACCGGCCCCGGCGACCACCGCACCATCACCCACCGAGTCCAGGGCGTGGCGGTTCTTGCCGGCCTTGTCCATCTCGCCGATCAGGTCCCGGGTCGCACCCTTCGCCTGCCGCATCCCCGCCATGTAGCCGGACACCTCAGCCTGAAGGCGCACCCCGACCGTTCGTAGCGCCATCCCCTACCCCTCTCCCTGGCACCGCTGCGGCATCACGCCGTACGCCTCGCGGCACGTCTTCCCGATCCGGTAACAGCCGTTCTCGGCGCACCACACCGCCCGCGCCGCCCGCAACGCCTCCAGGTCGCGCCCCAGGTCATCCGTGGTCACCGGGTCGTCAGGAGCCCGGCCGGCCACGTGCCGCAGCCCGACCCCGAGATTGCGCACCCACAACGGCACCTCACGGGTAGGGCGGTCCGGCTCCGGTGGCTTCCTGCGCTTCACCGGCCACCCCCCACCGGGCGGAACGTCGCCGCGTAGTCCCGGCCGTTCACCCGGCACCACTCCCGACGGGCCTGCAACCAGAGGCGGAACGCGCCCACCGACCGCCACATCGACACCTCAGCCGGCGGCACCCACACCGGGACCGGCTCGGCGGCGACCTGCGGCAGGAACGTCGACACCCCGCGCATCGACCGAAGATGCTCCGGCACCTCGGCGGGTGCCGCCTGGTGGGCCGCGAGCAGGTCGCGTCGCCTCACCGGGCCACCGCCCGATGCCGGGTCAACGACCACCAGGCGGCCCGCTGGCCCCGCTCGGCCAGCCAGGCCCGGCCGGCGTCCGCCCACCGCCGGTGAGCCTGGATCTCCCGCCAGCGGGCCGACCCGAACGCCCACCCGGGCGGCGGCGGACCCACCCCCGCCGACCACCGGGCCGGCTCGAACGTCCGCAGCCAGGCAGGCACCCCATCCACCCCCGCCGGCAGCTCCACACGACGCCTCACGACGCCCGCCCGCCCCGGATCGAGTACACCCCGCGGGTGCCTGTACGCCGCTGCGGCCGACGCCCCTGCACCTGGTCGCCTTCCTCGTCGCCGGCCGGCATCCGCAGCGCCGCCACCAACCGGGCCAACGCGATCCGCTGCTGCCTGGCCTCCACCGCCGCCGGGTGCGCCTTCAACCCCTGCGGCGAGTCGATCACCGCCCCGTCCGACCGGACGCGCCTCTCCAGCTCGTCGAGCAGGTCAACCGTGCGGACCGCCTCCACCAGAAGCGCCAACTCGTGCTCGTCGAGGTCGTAGTCACCGGTCACCGACTCCCACAACCGGCGGCCCGGAGCACGCAACCCGGACGGCGCACGCAGCTTCCCGTCATCACCCTTAGTCACGATTGATCCCTATTCGTTCCAAGGTCGACTTGTTTCAGGGTGCCCGGCCAGGAATCCACCTCCCCGGCGGTCCCTGCTCAGGGGGGTGGGGGACGGGGATGAGCCCCACCCCCTCCGAGCCGCCGGTCCGCTCGCCCCCGTTCCGGTCACGCTGCATCACTCCCGCGTGGGGTGACGTCGGTCCCGGTGTCGCTGCCGCGGTCGATGCGTACGCCTTGGCGGCGGGTGCGGTAGAGCTGCGAGCCGGCGGCGATGGTGCCGGCCGGGGCGGCGGGTTCGGTGCTGGTGTCCTTGCCGCAGTCCGGGCAGTTGCTCACGGCTGACTCCTCTGCTGGTTGGTCTGCTGGTCGGCGACGGGTATGAGGCCGAGCCGGCGGAGCCGGGCGGCGGCACGCTCGACGGCGGTGGTGGGCGTGGTCGGCATCTGGGTGTCGGGCAGGCCCATGCGGCGTAGGCGGGCGTTGACGCGGTCGCGCAGCGTCGTGCGGTCGACGGCCATCAGGCGACCACGCTGCTGCTGTAGTAGGTGGTTTCGGTGGGAGAGAAGTCCTGGACGACCTGGCGCGGCAGGGCCGACGGTTGCGGCGCCGGGGTCGGGTCGGGCAGGCCGACGATGCGGCGCACGCGGTCACGCATCTCCCGCTCGCGGCTGGCCTGGAAGTCGGCCAGTTCCCGCCGGGCCGTGTTCGCTTCGGCCTCCTGCCTGGCGCGTGCGTCCTTCATCCACTGCTGTTCCACCTCGGCGAGCGTCGCCTCTTCGGCGGCCCGCCGGAGTTCCGCCACCAGTTCGTCACGTCGCTTCCCGGCGTCGGCCACCCGCTGCGCGGTTTCCGCCGGCCGCCCCTTGGTGCACTCCAGCCGGGCGGCGGCCTGGGTGGCACGCAGCTCCAGCAGCGCGGTACGCGCTTCGGCGATCCGGCGGGGGTGCTCGACCTCCACCTGGTCGCGCAGCTGCCGCACTTCGGCCGGGTCGCCACCACCGATGGCCCGCTCCAACGCGGTGAGCGCGACGGAGGCGGCCCGCTCCCGCTCGGTGAGCGTCTGCTCGGCGGCGGCCACCTCACGGGCCAGCGGTTGCGCCATGGTGTCCACGACGATCATCAGTGCGACCAGGGCGGCACTTGCCCCGCGTGGCCCGGCGTCGGCGTAGTGCTGCCGGGAACGCTCGTGCTGGTCGATGACGTTCCACGCTGCGGCTTCGACTGCCGTCGTGTCGACGCCGTCGACCTCGGTCAGGAAGTCGTCGATGGCGGCCTGGGCGGCGGCCCGGTCGGCGACGTGCTCGCGGGTGATGCGCCGCAGCTGGTCGACGAGCCGCTGACCGGCTTCTGCCGGGCTGGCCGTGGTGATGGTGTCGATGGTCACTGTGGTTCTCCGTTCGTGGTCAGGCTGCGTCGAGCAGCGGGAGGGCGGCGGGGCCGGCGTGGTCGACGACCAGGCCGTGCCAGCCCTGCCGGCAGGCGTGGGCGAGGGCGGCGCGGCGCAGCATGTCGTCGCCGCTGTCGGTGGCCCGGGTGATGAGTGCCCCGAGCTGGCCGGGGCTGGTGATGGCGGCGACTCGGTCGGCGGCGTCGCGGTAGCTGATCGCCTCGGCCGGTCCGGCACCGTCGGGAAGGCCGAACAGGGCCCGCTCCAGGCTGGGCGGTTCGGGTGGCATGACGCTCCCCTGCTGGTCAGGCTGCCCGGCCGGCCCGGTAGTGCTCCAGGTCTTCCCGGTCGATGCGCCACCGGTCGCCGTCGCGGTGGGCGGGTAGCCTGCCGGCGGCGATGGCGGCGCGTACTCCCCGGTCGGTGATGCCGATCCGGTCAGCCGCTTCCGTCGTGGACAGCTCGCACGATGCCCCGAGTTCCGGCCGGTTCCGCTGGTCAGTTCCGTGATCGGAACCGGGGACGGCCTGTTGCCTCCACGCGGCGGCGGCGACCGCCAGGGCGACGAGCACCGCGTCGACCTCGGGGTCGGCACCGCGCTGTGCGGTGCGGACCTGCCGCAGGTTCGCGTGCCGCTCCAGCCAGGCGGCGACCCGGCCGGGCACAACCACTGTCGGGCCGTCGAGGCCGTGAACGTACGCGGCCGGGGGTCGCCATTCCCGTTCGGTCACTCGCCCGGCCCCCGGGTGTGGGTGAACGCCTCGGCGAGGTGCCGCACGATCCCCACCAGTTCCCGCCGCAGCACCCGCGCGGTGGCCGGGTGCAGGCCGGCGGCGGCGACCGTGGCAGTGATCCCGTCGACCACGGCCGGCGGCAGGGCCCGGTCGCGGTGCCCGGCCAGCCACGTCGTGCAGGTCGGGCACAGGTGGTGCGTGCCGGCGGGGGTGGGCGGCAGCGGCCCGCCGAGCCGGGACCGGTAGGCCACCGGCCCGTCGAGGGTGCGCGTCGTCCACCCGGCGGCGAGAGAGTCACCGGCGGCGGCCGGGCAGAGGACGCAGCGGAGGATGCTCACCGGCGTGCGCCTCGCCCCCGGCCCCGGCCGCGCGCACCTCGCGGCTTGCTCCGGCCACTGCCCGGCACCGGCCGCCCGGCGGTGACCGGGTGGCTGTCGACGGCAGGGGGCCGACAGCCGTCGCAGGTGCCGTACTGGTAGACCAGCGGGCCGAGCTGCACCATGCCCGGGTACACCCCGTCGCCGTGCTCCACCCCGGCGCACACCCGGCCGCAGGCGTCGCAGGTGCGGTCCCGGGCGCTGCCCCGGGCGAGCGCGGTCAGGTGCACGCAGCGGGAGCACACCACCAGGCGGGGCCGCCACGCGGCGGCGACGATGGGCTGCGGCCGGTCGGGGGTGGGCTGGTGCCGGCAGGTGACGGCCTGCCCGTCGACCCACGCGGTGAGGGTGTCGAGCAGTCCGAGGCGCAGCCACCCGGGCACGTCGGCGGTGGTCGGGTGGTGCCGCTGGTGGCCGTCGTAGGCTGCCCGGCCGACGGTGGTCATGAGGCGTAGGGCGTCGTCGGCGGCGGCGTCGACCTGGTCGACGTGCCCGGTGGGGGTGTGCGCCCGGACGTGCGCCATCAGTTCCTCGTACCGGGGGTGCAGCATCAACGCCTCCAGGGCGAGGGCGGGCGTCACCGGGCTGACCCTTCGGCGTCGGGCGTCGGGTCGGCGTCGGGGTGGTAAATCCGGTACGTGTGCGTGGGGCTGTCGCCGAAGTCGTCGACGAAGCCGCCCGGGTCGGCGTCGAGCGGCACGACCGTGCCGTCGGCCTTGAGCCCCCAGCCCACCAAGGGCTGCGACCACTCGCCACCGCTGGCGGTCTTCCACGCCACCCGCCACCCGCCAGCCGGCGCGATGGCGACAAGCTCGGAGTACGGGTAAGGCTCGACGCCGTCGAAGTCCCGGGACCTGTCCGCACGTACGAGTGCGCCGGTCTTCTCGCTGACGACCAGGGGGTGGCCCTCGTCGTCGAACGCGACGAGCGGCAGGTGGATGTGGTGGGTGGAGTTGGCGCGCTTGTACCGGGCGGCGAGCCCTCGGGGCGCTGGGATCATCGGGGTGCCTCGCAGTTCTGGTAGTGGGCGGCAGCGTCGTACGGCCATCCGCAGTCGGGGCAGGGAGGGGCCTCGTCCGGCCACAGGGAGGGGCCGGAAGCCCCGCCGAACATCGCTGTCGGTCGATGCTGCAAGGGGTGCAAGGCTGAATCCTGGAAACTCTCGCGCGTATAGGAATCTGCGTTCACCGGGATCTGCCTTGCATCCCTTGCACTCGCCTCTGCGGTGACGGCTTTCGCCTGCTCAGTGGCGGTGTCGCCGCCAACGGTGAAGCGGACGCCCAACCAAGCCATGTAGCGGTTTGACGGGCCTGGCCGGACCAAGCCGGGCATCGCCGGACGGCGGGACAGCCCCTCCCTGTGGGTGATCTGGCGCTTCTCGACCCGGTGCTTCTTCACCTCGTCGTGCTCGCCGAACCTGCTCGTGAACACCTTGTCCGACCACGCTCGGTGTCCGTGGTCGGACAGCCACTCCGTGAAGTCGCCGAGCAGTTCGGTGGAGATGACATGACTGTCCCGGTCCGGCACCAGGCGCTCGTCGATGTAGGCCAGCACCAGGTCGGATTCGGCCCGCCACGCGCGGGAGGCGTCCACGACCCGCTGCGGCATCTCCGGCATGACCCGGCCGGCCTGGTACCAGCGGTGCGCCCCGGCGACCATCCACGCCAATGCAGCCTCGCGGGCAGCCTCGGTGGCCGCCAGGCGCTCGCGCAGCGTGGGATCGCCGAGGCGGTCGTCAGGTCCGGTGATGTCTGCGGCGCGCTTGACGAACCGGTACGGGAACTGCGCCAACGCCAGCCGCCGCCACGTCCCGTGGTCGGTTTCCTCCACCAACGGCCGGTAGTTCGTCGACAGGAACAGGCTGTGCGTCGCCTTGAACGTGACCGAGTCCTGACGGATGTAGCGCGCCTCGATCTCCGGCGTGCCGACGACCTTCTTGAGCCGGCCGACGGACAGCCGCCGCGCCTCGGGCGTCTCCTCGATCAGCGCCAGCCGGGCCCCGCGCAGCTCCATCAGCTCGGTGGGGTGCGACCCGGCGTCGGCGAGCAGCACCCGGTCGGAGACAAGCACGTAGTAGCTGCCGAGCACCTTGCCGGCGGTGCCGAGCAGGGTCGTCTTGCCGTTCTCCCCGCCGCCCTGGTTGACCACCAGCACGTCGTCGGGCGTCATGTGGCCGGTGACGGCCTGGCCGAGGCGCACCTGGTACCAGTCGCGCACGTCATCAGGGATGGCCTGGAGCGCGGTGCTCCAGTCAGGGTGAACCGCGTCAGGCCGGTAGGCGACGGCGGTCATCTTGGTCATCAGCAGCGCGGGGTCGTGCGCCATCAGTTCCTTGGTGCGCAGGTTGACCACGCCCGACGGGGTGTTGAGCAGGTCGGGTTGCTGGTCGAAGTGCGCCGCGTCCTGGAGCAGGATGCCGCGCGCCAACGAGGCGATGGCGCCGATGCGGCCCCTGTTGAGCAGGGTGGACAGCATCTTGCGCCGGTCGCCGGTCGCCCCGTCCTGGACCTCGCTGGTGAACAGGTCGAGCACGTACTGGCGGACCACCTCGATGACGGCAGCCTCGGTGCTGCGACTCCACTGCTTCCCGTCCCACTCCATCCAGCCGAGCGCAGCCGTCCAGCAGAACCGGGCGCTGAGCACGCCGTCGCTGACCGTCTCGGCCATCCGGGCGTCGGACAGGTCATCGTCGGCGGGTTGCCGCTGACGCTGGCCGGGCACGGTGGCCTTGCGGCCGGGCTTGCCCCACGACCGGGCCACCTCGGCGTCGACGCGCCCGACGTACTTGGCGTGCCGTTCGCACCACGGGCCCATGACCGTGACGGCCTGGCCCTGGGTGAATCCGGCCTCGGCGAGTTCCCGCACGATCCGGTGGAACCGTTCGGACCGGTCGCCGGGGTCGGCGTCGAGCAGCTCGGCGACCCGGCGGGGCAGCGGCCCGTCGAGGGGTTCGGCGGTAGCCGCGGACAGGGCCGGCGCGGTCTTCACGGTGAGGGCGTCGGCGAGCCATCCGGGCAGCTCGGCGAACGGGGCGTCCCAGTCGTCCGGGGTGTAGACGGCCCCCGTCTCGTGGATGCTCCCGGGGCCGACGACGTACCCGTTGCGGCCTCGCACGTCGATGCCCTTGGGCAGGCTGCCGGTGGCGGTGGTGAACGGGCTGTCCAGCGGCACCCGGAAGTACAGGTGTCGGCCGCCGCCGGCCCGGCCGGTGCTGACGGTGAAGGTGCGCGGGATCGTGTGGCCGTGCTCGTCTGCGTACTTCTGGAAGACCCCCGGGGCGTCTTCGTCGATGACGAGCAGGCGGGACGCCCGGCAGTCGATGCCGTAGTTGCGGGTGGCCCCGGCGAAGTGGACTGCGATGTCAGCGACCTTGGAGCTGGACTCGATCGACCACTTCTTCACGACCGGGTGCTTGCCCCGCTTGGTGCAGGCGTCGGGGTCGTGGTCGGGGGTCCGCACGCCAGCACACTTCGGCAGTTCCGGGTGGTCAACGGGGAAGATGTAGCAGCCACGGTCGACCATCGCCAGCGCGCCGTCGAGCGTCGTACTCTCTTCGTAGGTCCCGCTGACCTGTTCGCCGCCCGCCTCCCGGCCTTCACCCCGGGGGCGGGCGTTCTGCATGGTGGTCATGCCGCTTCGGCCTCCCGTCGCTGGACGGGTGCCGGCCGGGTAACGGCCTGCGCGGCGGGCCGGAGCAGAGCGGCCAACCGGATCAGCAGTGCGTCGGTCGGCGGCGGGGCGGCATCAACGAGCCGCCGCACGTAGTCGGCGTGCGGGTAGTCAGGCTGCATCGGTGGTCACCGCCTCGCCGAGCTGTCGGGCGAGGTACGCCCGTGCGGCCTCCGGGGGGATGCGGCGCAACGCACCGATCTTCACCGACTGGAGTTCGCCGGAGTCCATGAGCTTGTAGATCGTGCTCCGGCCGCACTGGAAGAGTTCGCAGACCTGATCGACGGTGTAGAGCCGGGTGTCCGTGGTCGCCACGTCCATACCTCCGAGGGGATGCGCGGCTTGACCGAGTAAGCCGCGCTGATCTTCGGTTGTAGGGAAGCACGTCCGCCCCCGTATGCGCAAGTAGCTCAACTTACGCGCATGTCCGGCGTTGCTTGCGCGGCGAAGTCGCGCGGTGCGATGCTGGCCGGCATGCGTTGGGTGGAGTTCGGCTCGCAGGGCTGGGTGCGCGTGAACGGCCTGAGCGACGGTGACGAGAAGTTCGTGGTGATCGCCAAGACCAGGGAATGGGAGGGCCGCAGGGTCATTGCCGACCTGGTCATCAGTGCCGGCGGCGGGCCGCCTGGGGTTACCGCCGGAAAGCTGAAGGCGGTGCCGATCGGCTGGATTGAGAGCGCGATCAACACCCCCGAAGCCCTGACTTGGCTGGCCCAACAGGACAGCGAAGACCCGAACGCTGACCCGACCCGGGAAGCTCTGAACAAGCGCAAGCGCGACTACTTCGAGCAGCTGCGGCCGTTCAGCACAGAGGAACTGCCGAAGCTGGTCCGCCCGGACGGGACGAACCCGGACGGGTTCTATCGTCTGGTCGCTGCGGCGTACGTGGCGGCGGTAGCCAGCTCGGGCAAGCCCGCTGCGGTGATCGCTGAGCGGAGCGAGGTGCCGGTGGCCACTGTCCACCGTTGGATTGCCGAGGCTCGGCGGCGGGGCTTCCTGCCGCCGGCTCGGAAGGGCCGCGCCGGGTGATACGCGGGCACGGCAGGGCCTAAGATCCTGCATGGGTCTGCTCGCCTTCTTGGGGGATGAGCGGATCAAGTCGTCCCCGGCAGGCGCTGGAATCGCCTCGCCGGGGGCGCATTCAGTTGTGGGTCAGGTCAGTACTTCCATTCGATCTCAACCCGCTCGGGCCGGAAGATGCGTTGACCACGGCCGGTCGGGTGCACCTTGACCACCATGAGCAGGTCGACCACTTCTCGGCGGAGGGCTACGGGCATCTGCGCCCAGGCCTCGCCGATGTCGGGCCGGGCGACGTCGCGGAGGATCTGCGGCACCCTCGCCGAGTACGCCCGGCGCTCGGCCGCGTTGATCTCGCCGAGCAGCCTCGCTTCGATCTTCGCTAGGCCAGCCGGTGAGATGTTGCCGGCGGCGGACGCCGCGTAGAACGCCTCCAGGCGAGTACGCATCTCGGCCGCTTCACCCTCGGCCCGCTTGGCTTCGTCGTCCTGGTGGGGGGCAGCGAGCACCTTGATGACGTCCGGCCGGGCCAGCCACTCAACGACGATGGCCTCAACGAACTCTTCCAGATTGGTCGTCTTCACCGAGACGCAGAACCCTCGCGTGCACAGGTAGGCGAAGTGGGTCCGGTTCTTCTGCACACGCATCCGCGATCCGCAGGCGCCGCACCGTGCAGCGCCGGACAGCAGGTGCTTCACGGTGGTGTCGCGGACGGTCTTACGCCTGGGGTCGTCCATCCGCACCTTGCAGTTGATGTAGTCGGCTTCGTCGAGAATTGCCGGCCACTGCCCTTCGCCGATGACCTGCCCCCGGTGGACCCGCTGCCCGATGTACGCGGGGTTGGTGACTACTCGGCGAACCTGGGTCAGGTCCCACTGCCCGCCGCGCGGTGCGGTGATACCTCGGGCGTTGAAGTCCAGCGCGACGGCACGGCAGGGTTCGCCGGCGGCGACGCGGCGCGCGGCTTCGCGGATGACCTCGGCCTGCTCGGTGTTGATGACCTGGCGGACGAAGTTGCCTCGCTCGTCGTACTCGCGCAGGTAGCCGTAGAGCAGCTTCCCGTGGGGGCGGCCGGCGGCGGCGGCGCTGCGGACGCCGCGTAGCACCCGGTCGCGGGTGACGTCAGCCTCGCGTTCGGCGAGCAGCGCGTCGAGGCCGGTGTTGAACCGGTCGTCCGTGCGGCTGAGGTCGTACGTACGACCCGAGTAGGAGTAGAGGATTCCCCGGTCGGCGCAGAGGTCGCGCAGCTTGAGGTAGTCCGCCAGGTCCCGCTGGGCGCGCGAGCCCTCCCACAGCACGAGCACGTCAACCGGGTGTTCGGCCAGGTAGTCGCGCAGCTTGAGGTAGTCGGGCCTGGGGCGCTTGCTGTGCCGGCTGGCGCTGCGGTCGTTGTCGCAGAACACCCGGTCGACGGTCCACCCTTGGCGCTCGCAGAGCTGGCGGCATTCGGCCTCTTGGTCCTCGACGGACCGGCCAGTCTCCCGGGGATCGGAGCTGACCCGCGTGTAGATGACGGCTTTCACGACTCGGGACACTACAGGGTTGACGAGTCGTTGTCACCGGACACGGCGTTGAGGTGGGTCATCCCGGTGGCCCGGAAGTCCTCCTCCACGGTGGCCGGCAACCGGCTGGTGTCCCCGACGACCAGGCCGGGCAGCAGGCCACCCTGCTCGGGCGGGAGCGGGGCGCAGGCCCGGTGCAGACCGGCCCGCAGGGTGCCGGCGGCGCGCTGGAGCCACGGCGGTGACCCGTTCCGGACCGGTGGGCCGGACACGGTCAGCACGGCGGCGGTGAGGTCACCGCCCCGGGGTGCGGCGAGCCTGCCCTGGACGGTCAGCCGCTGCCCCGGCAGCAGACCCCGCCAGGCCGGGTCGGTGGCGAGCACGAGCAGGCGTGCCGGAACCCGGAGGCGGTGGCCCTGCGGGTCGGTGAGGACGCTCGACTGCGCGGTGACGAGCAGGGTCGCCGGACGGCCTGGTGCCCCGCGTACCGGGCGGGGATCGTCGCGGAGCACCAGGTCGACGGTGACCCGGGCCCGGTCGTCGACCAGCGGGCTCAGTGGTGCGGCGTCCCGCACGTGCAGCCGGGCCGCGGTGGCGGTGCCGCCGCAGACCACGCCGAGCAGCACCGCGACGGCGATCCAGCCGTACCGGCGGACCGGGGCGGCCGGGCGGCCCAGCACCGCGAGCAGGTGCGCGGTGAGCAGGGCGGCGAGGACGGCGGCGCTCGCGGCGAGCAGGACCGCCGGGCGGGTGGTGAGGTGCAGGCAGGACAGCGCCGCCAACCAGGCCGCCACCGCCAGCCCGGCCAGCCGCAGGTCGGGTGCACGGTCGGTGGTCACACCGTCACCAGGTCCTTGAGCTGCTCGTACCGGGCGTCGCCGATGCCGTCGACCTGGCGCAGGTCGCCCACGCTGCGGAAGCCGCCGTGCTGGTCGCGGTGGGTGAGGATGCGTTGGGCGAGCACCGGACCGACCCCGGGCAACGCGTCGAGCTGGGCCAACGTGGCGGTGTTGAGGTTGACCCGGCCACCCGATGTCGCCCCGCCGGGTGCCGCCGCCGGCCCGGCCGGGGCCGCACCGGAGCCTACGGTGCCGGGTGGGGCGGTGACACCGACCAGGATCAGCTCCCCGTCGGCCACCTTCCGGGCCGGGTTGAGCAGTGCCACGTCGGTGCCGGGCAGGGCCCCGCCGGCCGCCTCGACCGCGTCGGCGACCCGCGCCCCGGCCGGCACCCGGACCAGACCGGGCCGGCGGACCCGCCCGGCCACCGCCACCACCAGCTCGCCGGTCGGCGCGACGGCCGGACCGGACGCGGGCCCGCCGGAGGACTCCGGCCCGGCCAGCGTCGCCGCGGGGCGCACCGGTTCCGGCTGTGGACGGGACCGCCAGGCCCAGAATCCCGCGCCGAGCACCACGACCACCGCCACGGCCGCCAGCGCCCGAACCCCGCGCCGGCCGGGGTCGAAGACACCGGGACCGGGCAACCGGGCGGCCGGTGCCGGGTCGTCACCGTCGGCGGGATGCCGGTGGTCCAGGTCGCCGGGGCGGAACACGGCCGGATCGTCCACCGCACGACGACGTGCACCCGTGTCACGAGGGCCGTCGTCGTGGCGACGTGGACCGGCGTCGGGAGAGTCATCGTCATGTCGACGTGGACCGGCGTCGGAAGGGCCGTCGTCATGCGCCCCGGGACCGGGTGGAACACCGTCGAGGTAGTCGCCGAGGTCGAGGGAGCCAGCGTCGCGGAAACCGGCGTCGGTGGCCGGCCGGGAACGGCGGCCGGCCGACGCCCCGGCCGTGCCCGCCTCCGGCGACGTCCCACCCGCACCCGGTACGCGCAACGCCCCCGGCCGGTACGGGCGGGGTGGCGGCTGCGGCGGGTCCGCCGTCCGTGCCACCGCCGCCACCCCGGCGGTCAACCGGTACAGCCGTCCCCGCACCCTGGTTTCCTCGTCCTCCGACACGGCGCGAGGTTAGGCCGGTGGGCGGCACCCGTTCCGGCCGGCGGAGGTCGGCTGTGGACGGCGACGGCGGCTGTGGACAACCGCCTGATCATGGCCGGATCTGCTATGCGGACCCCGACCGACGGACACTGCGGCCGGAGCGGTTCAGGCCGGACGACGGTGGACCACGACTCCGGCCAGGCCCGGCCCGGCGTGGGCGGCGACCACCGCACCGACCTCGGAGACGTACGTGTCGTGCAGGCGGTCGCCGAGCCGGGCGGTGAGCGCCTGCACCAGGTGCTCGGCCCGGTGCGGGGCGGCGAGGTGGTGCACGCCGAGGTCGACCTCGGCGTCGGCGGCGGCCTCGACCGCCAGGTCGATCAGACGGGCCATCCCCCGGCTGGCGGTACGCACCTTGTCGCGTACCACGATCGTGCCGTCCGGTATGTGCATGATCGGTTTGACCGACAGGGCGGTGCCGAGCAGCGCCTCCGCCGCGTTGATCCGGCCGCCCCGGCGCAGGAACTCCAGCGTGTCGACGTAGAAGAAGATGGTGGTCCGGTCGACGGCGGCCAGCGCCGCCGCGCGTACCCCGGGCAGGTCGGCACCCGCCTCGGCGGCGCCGGCGGCGGCCAGCGCCGGGAAGCCCAGCCCCATGCCTGTGGACCGGCTGTCGACGACCTCGACGCGGTCGCCGACCTCGGCGGCGGCGAGCCGGGCCGCGTCGACCGTGCCGGACAGGTCGGCCGACAGGTGCACCGACAGCACGCCGTCCGCGCCGTCGGCCAGCAGCCGCCGGTACGTGGCGGCGAACTGCGCCGGGGACGGCCGGGACGTGCTCACCGAGACCCGCCGGCCACCGAGGGCCCGGGTGGCGTCGGCGGGGAGGGTCTCCACCCCCTCCTGCCCTTCCGCGCCGTTGAGGACGACGGTCAGCGGCACCACGGTCAACCGGTGCGCCCGCACCGGCCCGGGTGGAAGGTAGGCGGTGGAGTCGGTGACGACCGCGACGGACATGCCCGGCACGCTAGCCGATGCCGGGCCACCCGCCCTGGCCGGCCGGCACTGACCTCCCGGCCCGGCCGGCTCAGCGCGCTGCGGGCCAGCTGGCCCAGCGCGCTGCGGGGCGGCCGGGGCGGGGCGCTGCCGGCCGGTCGACTCAGACCGGCTCGGCCGGTGGCGGGGGCGGAGCGATCGGGCCCACGTTGTGCGCGCGCAGGTGCCAGCCCCGCAGGTCGTTGCGGCGCAGTTCGGTCCAGTGGCAGTTGGCCAGCGCGCCGATGCTGCGCAGCACGGTGTGGTCCCAGCCGAGGAGCTGACCGACGCCCTGTCGGGCCGCGCCACCGTGGGTGGCGACCACGACGGTGCCCCCGTCGGCCAGCTCGGCGGCGGCCAGCAACGCCTCGCCGACCCGCTTGCCGAGGTCGTCGAGGGGTTCGATGCCCGCTCCCGGGTCCGGGTCGCCGGCCCGCCACCGGGCGTGCTCGGTGGGGAACCGGGCGGCGGCGTCGGTGAGGGCGAGGCCCTGCCACCGGCCGAAGTGCCGTTCCCGCAGCCGGGCGTCGGGGCGTACCGGCTGGCCGGTGAGCCGGGTGAGCGCGGCGGCGGTGTCGGCGGCGCGGCGCAGGTCGGAGGCGACGACGACGTCCGGGCGCAGCGCCGCGAGCAGCGGGGCGGCGGCGGCGGCCTGCTCCTGGCCGAGGTCGTTGAGGGGTACGTCGGTCTGCCCCTGCACCCGACCGGTGGCGTTCCAGTCGGTGTTGCCGTGCCGCCAGATGATCAGGCGGGTCATTCGGCGGCGGCACCCGCGGCGTCGGCCTCGACCAGGTCGCGGTCGACGAACGGGAGCTGGGGGCAGTCCTTCCAGAGCCGGTCGAGAGCGTAGAACTCGCGCTCCTCGGTGTGCTGGACGTGGACCACGATGTCGACGTAGTCGAGCAGCACCCAGCGGCCACCCCGCTCACCCTCGCGGCGAATCGGCTTGGCCTTCTCGGGCAGCTCCAGCAGACGTTCCTCGACGGCGTCGACGATGGCCATCACCTGACGCTCGTTGGGTGCCGAGGCCACCAGGAACGCGTCGGTGATGGCGAGCTGGTCACCCACGTCGATGATGACGATGTCCTGCGCCTTCTTGTCGGCCGCGGCCTGGGCGGCGGCCATCGCCAGCTCGTGAGCGCGTTCGGAAACTGTCACCGTTCTCCTTCGATCAACCGTGCGACCCGTCAAGCGTCTCACACCCGGCGCGGAGACGACTTGTCAGTTCTGGCCGCTTACCGGCACGAAGTGGGAGCAACCGGGCATGATCACCGTTGGTAGAGTCGCCGTTTCGCGATGTACTGCACCACACCGTCGGGCACCAGGTACCAGACCGGTTCCCCCCGACCCACCCGTTCCCGGCAGTTGGTCGAGGAGATCGCCATCGCGGGCACCTGCACCAGGCTGACCGTGTCGGCGGGCAGGTGCTTGTCGGTCAGCTCGAACCCGGGCCGGGTCACCCCGATGAAGTGGGCCAGCGCGAAGATCTCGTCCAGATCCTTCCAGGACAGGATCCGCTCCAGCGCGTCGGCGCCGGTGATGAAGTGCAGCTGCGCCTTCGGGCCGTACTCGTGGTGCAGGTCCCGCAGGGTGTCGACGGTGTAGGTGGGACCACCGCGGTCGATGTCGACCCGGCTGACCTGGAACCGGGGGTTGGAGGCGGTGGCGATCACCGTCATCAGGTAGCGGTCCTCGGCCGGGCTGACCGGGGTGTCCGCCTTCTGCCACGGCTGACCCGTCGGCACGAAGACCACCTCGTCCAGGCCGAACCGGTCCGCCACCTCGCTGGCCGCCACCAGGTGACCGTGATGGATCGGGTCGAAGGTGCCGCCCATGATGCCGATCCGTCGGATGTCGTCCTCCACCCCATGATCGTAGGCCGCCCCGCGCCGGGCCCGCCGGGGCCCGGCGCGGACCGAGCGTCAGGCGGCGGCAGCGGCGACCGCCGTGCGGGCGACCAGGGCCCGACGCAGGTCGTCGGCGGCGTCGACGACGCTGCGGCGCAGCCCGGGGGTGAGGTCGTCGCGGCTGAGCAGGGCCGCGGCCGAATCCAGGGTGGGCGGGGCCACGGCGTACCGGGGGAAGGCCAGCCGGGCGACCCGTTCGGCCACCCAGGCGGTACGCCGCCGCGCCGCCGCCGGCATCTCGGCGAAGTACCTGTCGACGTACGTGCCGGTCAGCTCGGCCTGCTCGGGTTGCCAGAACCCTTCGGCCGCCGCCTCGACGAGCCGGTTGGAGCAGGTGGTGTCCCGGGTGATGATCTCCCAGGCGGCGTCCTTCGCGGCCACCTCCGGCCGGGCCGCCCGGCACCGGGCCGCCCGCTGGGCACCGGTGGCGCTGCGGTCGGCCGACGCCTCGGCGGCGATCTCGGGCTCACCGGCCGCACCCAGCACCACCAGCCGGTGCAGCAGCGCCCAGCGCAGCTCGGCGTCGACGGCCAGCCCGTCGGGCACGCCACGGCCGGCGAGCCACCCGACGAGCAGGTCGGCGTCGGCGGTGGCGGAGAGCAACCCCCGGGCGGCGGCCAGTTGCAACGAGCCGCCGGCCGGGGCGGCGGCGAGCAGCGCGGCACATGCCTCGGCCGTGCGCAGCAGCGCGGCGTCCCGGGCGAGCGGGTCGAGGTAGCGGTCGACCAGGTTGCGGCTGCGGGCGAGCACGCTCTCGGCGACGGCCACCTCGGTCTCGGTGGGCAGAGCCGCCGTCAGCAGCGCCACCACCGCCGACACCGGCCGTTCGCCGTCGGTGGCGGCGTCCAGCGACTCCTCCCAGAGCAGCGCGCGGGCCAGCGGGTCGGTGAGCGTGGGCAGCACCGTGCCGACCGCGTCCACCGATGTCGGATCGAGCCGGATCTTGGCGAAGGTGAGGTCACCGTCGTTGGGCAGGAGCAGGCCCCCGGCGACCCGGCCGGTCAGCGCGGGCAGCTCGGTGCGCCCGCCGTCCGCGGCCGGGTCGAGGTCGACCTCGACCCGCTCGGCCGCGCCGTCGGGGGCGTACCGGCCGACGGCGATCCGGTGCGGGCGCAGCACCGGGTGCTCCGACGGCGCGGTCTGCACCACCGCCACCGAGGACCACCGGCCGTCGGCGTCCACCGAGGTCTCCGTCCGCAACGTGTTGACCTGCGGTTGGCGCAGCCAGCGGGCGGCCCAGTCGGTGAGGTCCCGCCCGCTGGCGGCGCTGAGGTTGGCGAGCAGGTCGGCCAGGGTGGCGTTGCCGAACCGGTGGGCGGCGAAGTGCCGGTTGAGCCCGGCCAGGAAGGCGTCGTCACCGAGCCAGGCGACGAGCTGGCGGAGCACGCTGGCGCCCTTGGCGTACGAGATGCCGTCGAAGTTGAGCAGGCCCTGGGCGGCGTCGGCGACCTCGTCCGGGGCGACCGGATGGGTGGACGGGCGCTGGTCGGCGGCGTACCCCCAGGCCTTGCGACGGATCGCGAACGTCGTCCAGGCCTGGTCGAACCGGGTGGCCTCGGCGGTGACCCGGGTGCCCAGGTACTCGGCGAAGGACTCGTTGAGCCACAGGTCGTCCCACCAGCGCATGGTGACCAGGTCACCGAACCACATGTGGGCCATCTCGTGGGCGATGGTGGTGGCCCGCTGCTCCCGTTCGCTGTCGGTGACCGCCGAACGGAAGACGTCGTCGTCGCGGATGGTGACCAGACCGGGGTTCTCCATCGCCCCGGCGTTGAACTCCGGCACGAACGCCTGGTCGTACTTGACGAACGGGTAGGGCTCGGCGAAGAGCTGGTGGAAGCGGTCCAGGCACTGCTTGGTGACGGTGAGGATCTCGTCGAGGTCGGCGTCGAGGTGCGCGGCCAACGACTGCCGGCAGTAGACGCCGAGCGGGATGCCGTCGTGGCTGTCCCGCCGGACGTGCCAGGGGCCGGCGATCAGCGTGACGAAGTAGCTGGCCAGGGGGGCGGTGGGGGCGAACTCCCAGCGGCCCGGGGCCGGGTTGGCGGCGAGCGGGCCGTTGCCGGCGACCGTCCACTGTGGCGGGGCGGTCACCGTGAGGGCCACCGGGGCCTTGAGGTCGGGCTGGTCGAAGGCGGCGAAGATGCGCGGCGCCTCGTCCAGGAACGACATCGCGTAGAGGTACGTCGCCCCGTCGGCCGGATCGACGAACCGGTGCATCCCCTCACCGGTGTTGGAGTAGGCCATCTCGGCGGTGACCGTGAGGGTGTTCTCCGCCGCCAGCCCGGTGAGCGGGAACCGGCCGTCGGTGAGCGCTCCCGGGTCCAGCTCCCGGTCGTTGAGCCGGACCGTCTCCAGGGTCGCGGGTTTGACCTCGACGAAGGTCTCGGCACCGGCGGTGGCCCGGAACCGGATGGTGGTCGTCGACCGGAAGCGCTCCTCGCCACCGGTCAGATCGAGGTCCACCTGATAGGACTCGACATCGATCAGTGCGCGACGCGCGGTCGCCTCTACACGGGTCAGGCTCGGCATCCGCTTATCCTGCCCGACGGGGAGCCGGCCGGGCTCCCCGATACGCGCGGCAATGGAGGATCAACAATGGGTCAGCACCCCAAGGGCGACTTCGACCTGTCCCGGGCGGTCTGGCAGCGAGCCGAGGGCGACACCTCCGACAGCGCGGTCGAGGTGGCCTTCGTGGACGACCTGATCGGGATGCGCAACTCGGCCGAGCCGGACGGCCCGGTGCTGGTGTTCACCCAGGCGGAGTGGGACGCGTTCGTCGCAGGCGCGCAGGACGGCGAGTTCGACCTGGACTGACGGCCGGGCAGCGGCCCCCGGGCGGTACGCGGCGACCCGCCCCGCGCCCGGGGGCACGGCTGATCGGGCGACCGCCGCCCCGACCCGCCCCGGGCCGGCGCGGTGGCACCCACTCGACGGCTCACCCGTCCCCCTCGCCCCAGCCCAGTCCGCCCGGCCCCGGGGCGTGGTGGAAGCCGGGGTGGCCGGCGACGTCGGCGCAGCGGTCGCCGTCCGGGCCGACGGCGGAACAGAACAGCCGCTCCGCGCCCCGCCAGGCATCGGCCGGGGACAGCGCGGCCGAGGCCAGCACCAGCTCCGGACGGAGCAGGCTCAGCGCCTCCGCGTACGCCACCGCCAACTCCCGGGCATGTTCCGGCCCGTCGGCGGTGAACCCGAGGTGCACGGTGAAGCGCCGGGACGGCCGGCGTGGCCTGGCGAGCAGCGGCCGACCCGGCGGGTGGCCCCCGCCGGCCCGGCCGAGCGCATCGACCACCTGTCGCTGACGCCAGTACGGCGGTGTGATCTCCCGCATCCGGTCCTCCCCGTCGTCGACGCCCCACGGCCGCCCGTGCGGGCCCGGGGTCGAGCAAACCAGGTTCGCGGCGGCCCGGGAGGGGCCAGCGGGCATCCGGTCACCGTCCGGGGCACGGCGGGATTCAGGGCCCCGGACCCGGGTAGACCACCCACGGCCGACCAGCCGGGTCCGCCCACGTCACCGCGTCAGGAGAGCCCGATGGCCACCACACCGGCCGACCGCAGCCTGGAGAGCACGCTGGCGTTCTTCCGCGAGGGCTACCGGTTCATCAGCAACAGGTGTGAGCGCTACGACACGGACATCTTCACCGCCAGGCTGCTGCTGGAACCGACGATCTTCCTGCGCGGGCGGGCCGCGGCGGAACTGTTCTACGACCCGCAGCGGTTCCGGCGCGCCGGTGCCGCTCCCAAGCGGGGTCAGCGGACGCTGACCGGGCAGGGTGGGGTGCAGGGGTTGGACGGGGCGGCCCACGCGGACCGCAAGGCGATGTTCATGTCGATCATGACGCCTTCGGCGGTCGAGCGGATCGGCCGGCTCTTCGCCGACCAGTGGCGCGTCCGGCTGGCCGCCTGGGGCGCCGCCGGCCCGGTGGTGCTCCGCGACGAGATCGGTCCGATGCTGTTGCGGGCCGTCTGCTCCTGGGCGGGCGTACCGCTGCCGGAGAGCGAGGTCGGCAGGCGTAACGCCCAGATGCAGGCCATGATCGACGGACCGGCCGCGCTCGGCCCCCGGCACTGGCGGGGGTTGTACGGCCGGCTGCGGGCCGAACGCTGGATCGCCGACCTGGTGGAGCGGGTACGGGTCGGCACCGTGGCCGCTCCCGAGGGCAGCGCGCTCGCGGTGGTCGCCGAGCACCGCGACGCCGGGGGGCGGCTGCTCCCCCGCCGGGTCGCCGCCGTGGAACTGATCAACGTGCTGCGTCCCACCGTGGCCGTCGACAGGTACGTCCTGTTCGCCGCCCTGGCCCTGCACGACCATCCGGACTGGCGGGAACGGGTGCGCACCGGCGACGAGCCGACCGAGTGGTTCGTCCAGGAGGTCCGCCGCTACTACCCGTTCTTCCCGGTCGCCTTCGCCCGGGTGCGGGACTCCTTCGAGTGGCAGGGGCACCACTTCCCGGCCGACCGCCGGGTGCTGCTCGATCTGTACGGCACCAACCACCACCCAGGGATCTGGTCCGAGCCGGAGCGGTTCCGCCCGGAACGGTTCGCCGGCTGGCGCGACGACCCGTACGGTTTCGTGCCGCAGGGCGGGGGCAGCCACCTGGGCGGCCACCGCTGCGCCGGGGAATGGATCACCATCGAGCTGATGAAGCGGGCGGTCGGCCTGCTGACCGGGGCGATGGACTACCGGCTGCCGCCGCAGGACCTGGCCCTGGACCTGTCCCAGGTGCCGACCCTGCCGCCCAGCGGCCTGGTGCTCACCGACGTCCGCCCCAGCAACTGACCGCCGGGGCCGGGCCGCCGCACGGGACCCGGCGGCACCGGTCGGGTGCGGGTGCCTGACGCCGCGCGGTTTGTCCGGCCGGGGGCGGGGGATGTCCGGGGACCACCGTCACCGGGAGGACCCGTGCCCGACACGATCCACCGCCGCGCCGGCACCGGCCGGGACGCCGCCACCACCGTCCGCTGCGGGCGGACCGCCGGACGTCGCGGGGCACGCCGGTGAGCGCCCCCGCCGGGTCCGCGCGACCGGCCCCGGCCGGGTTCCGCCCGGCCGCCGTGGCGGGCGGGCCGCCGCGCCCGCCCCGGCTCCCCGTCGAGTACGTCCTGCCGCTGCGCCGGACCGACGACGACGGCCTGGCCGAGCTGACCGACTACCTGCGCACGCTGTGCCGGCTGGTCGACGTGACAGTGGTCGACGGCTCACCACCACAGGTGTTCGCCGGGCACGCCGCCCACTGGCGCGGCCTGCTGCGGCACCTGCCGCCCGACCCGGCGGTGCAGGGGCTCAACGGCAAGGTACGCGGGGTGCTGACCGGGGTGGCGGCGGCCCGGCACGAACACGTGGTGATCGCCGACGACGACGTCCGGTACGCCGAGGCGGAACTGCTGGTGGTGCACCGCCTGCTGGACACCGTCGACCTGGTCCGCCCGCAGAACTACTTCGACCCGCTGCCCTGGCACGCCTGGTGGGACACCGGCCGGACCCTGCTCGACCGGGCGTTCGGCGTCGACTGGCCGGGGACCCTGGCGGTGCGGCGCAGCACCTTCCGGGCGATGGGCGGCTACGACCCGGACGTGCTCTTCGAGAACCTGGAGCTGGTCCGCACGGTGCGCGCGTACGGCGGCACCGAGGCGAGTCCCGCCTGGCTCTACGTCCGCCGGCTGCCGCCGTCCACAGCGCGCTTCCGGGGCCAGCGGGTCCGCCAGGCGTACGACGACCTGGCCCGACCGGCGCGGCTGCTGGTGACACTGGCGGTGCTGCCTGCCGTGGTGGCCGCGTCGGTGGCCCGCCGGCCGGGGCTGGTGGCCGGTGCGGCGGCCGGGGCGGTGGCGCTGGCGGAGATCGGTCGGCGACGGGCCGGCGGCACGGCGGTGTTCCCGGCGAGCACCACCCTGGCCGCGCCGCTCTGGCTGCTCGAACGCGGGTTCTGCGGGTGGCTCGCGGTGGCCCGTCGGGTGGGCCGGGGCGGGGTGCGTCACGCCGGTCGGCGGGTGCGCCGCCCGGCGCACTCGGTGCGGGCGCTGCGGCACCTGATGGCCCCGGCCGAACCGGGCGAGCTGATCCGGTGGGTGCGGGCCGATCCGGCCTCCCGGGGCCGCTGACCGGACGTGACCCGCGAGCACGCCCGACAGGGTGCCCGGGATGACTGTCGGTTCCGGGCCTCCCAGCGGCGGCGGCCCAGCCGGGGGTCGCGGCCCGGCCCGGCGTCGGCGGCCAGCGCCGGATGCCGGTGGGTGGCACACAATTCGCGTTTCCGCCGCCGGAGGTCGCCGGCCGGCCCAGAATGTGAGGATCGTCCGACTGTGCCGCGCAGTTGGCTCCCGTGGAGGTGACAGCGATGGCCCACGCCGTACGACGACCCGCCCCGGCCGCCCCGAAGCCCCGGGTGCAGACGGTCGCCGCCGCCGTCGCGGTGGTCTTCCTGCTGCTCGGTGTCCTCGGCTTCGTTCCCGGCGTCACCACCGGCTACGACGGGCTGGCCTTCGCCGGCCACCACTCCGGGGCGAAGCTGCTCGGGGTGTTCCAGGTGTCGGTCCTGCACAACCTGCTGCACCTGCTGTTCGGGGTGGTCGGCCTGGCGCTGGCCCGCCGGCTCGGTGGGGCCCGGCTCTACCTCACCGTCGGCGGGGTGCTCTACCTGGCGCTCTGGCTGTACGGCTTCGCCGTCGCCCGGGACGCCCCGGCCAACATCGTCCCGTTCAACGACGCGGACAGCTGGCTGCACCTGGGGCTCGGCCTCGGCATGCTCGCCGTCGGCCTGCTGCTGTCCAACGACGCCGGCACCGGCGGCCGGCTGGACGTCCCCGCCGACCGGCCCTGACCCGCCCCGCTCAGGCCGCCACCGGCAGCCGCTTGGCGAAACACACGCTGTACGGGTTGTCGACGTACTCGCCGTAGACCGGGATCGGTTGGTAGCCGCAGGAGGTGTAGAGGCCGATCGCGGCCGGCAGGTAACTGCCCGTCTCCAGGCAGAGCACCGAGTGGCCGCGCTGGAACGCCAGCTCCTCCAGCGCGCTGAGCAACTGCCTGGCGATCCCCCGCCCCCGGTACGCCGGCCGGACGTACATCCGCTTCAGCTCGCCGGTCTCGGCGTCGAGCGACTGTACGCCACCGCAGGCGACCACCCGACCGGCGTCGACCACCACCAGGTAGCGGATGCCGTCGTGCACCACGGTGGCCTGCCCGTCCAGTCCGCCGTCGGCCTCGCGCAGCTCCCGCTGCTGGGCGGCGACCAGCGCGTCGACCTCCGGGTCGGTGGCGGGACGGGACTCGATCAGCATCATCCCACGGTAGGACGGGTCCGTTTCACGAAGGTTTCCAGGAAACGACCCGGACCCGGCCGGTAACGGGCTATTCTTCGTCCCCGTCGCTGTCCTCGTCGTCGTCCGCCGGCTCCGGGGCCGCGTCCAGTTCGTCCTCCGGGCGCTGCCGACGCGCCTTACGGGCGGCCAACCGCTCGGCCGCCCCGGGACGCGTCGACTTCTCCTCCAGCCGGACGTCGGTCCCCCGGTTGCCGGGGATGAAGTCGACGCCCGCGTACAGGGTCGGCTGCCAGTCGAACTCCCGCTCCCCGATCCGGACCAGGTCACCGGGGTTGGCGCCGGCCTTGGCCAGCTTCTCCTCCACGCCCAGCCGGGCCAGCCGGTCGGCGAGGAAGCCGACCGCCTCGTCGTTGTCGAAGTTCGTCTGCCGGACCCAGCGTTCGGGGCGGATACCCCGCACCGTGAACGAGCCGTCGGTCTGCGCCTCGATGGTGAACCCGGCGTCGTCGACCGCCTTCGGCCGGATCACGATCCGGGTCGGCTCGGCCGGCGGGGCGGCCCGGCGGGCCTGGTCCACCAGCTCCGCCATCGCGTACGTCAGCTCCTTGAGCCCCTCCCGGGTGGCCGCGGAGACGTCGAACACCCGGAACCCGCGCGCCTGCAGGTCGGGGCGGACGATGTCGGCGAGGTCCTGCCCGTCCGGCACGTCGACCTTGTTGAGCGCCACCAGCCGGGGCCGGTCGGCCAGCCCGCCGTACTCGGCCAGCTCCGCCTCGATGGTGTCGATGTCGGCAAGCGGGTCCCGGCCCGGCTCCAGGGTCGCCGTGTCGACCACGTGCACCAGCACGGCGCACCGCTCGACGTGGCGCAGGAACTCCAGGCCCAGCCCCTTGCCGGTGGCCGCCCCGGGGATCAGCCCCGGCACGTCGGCGACGGTGAAGGTGTGGTTGTCCACCCGGACCACGCCCAGGTTGGGCACGAGGGTGGTGAACGGGTAGTCGGCGATCTTCGGCTTGGCGGCGGAGATCACCGAGATCAGCGACGACTTGCCCGCCGACGGGAAGCCCACCAGGCCGACGTCGGCGACGCTCTTGAGTTCCAGCACCACGTCGAGCCGGTCACCGGGCTCGCCCAACTCGGCGAAGCCGGGGGCCTTGCGGCGGGCGTTGGCCAGCGAGGCGTTGCCCCGGCCGCCGCGCCCGCCCCGGGCCGCCTCGAAGGTGGTGCCCGCGCCGACCAGGTCGGCCAGCACGGTGCCGTCGAGGGTCTGCACGACGGTGCCGTTCGGCACCTTGATCAGCAGGTCGTGGCCGTTGGCGCCGTCCCGGTTCGACCCCGCGCCGCCCTTGCCGTTCTCGGCCTTGAGGTGCGGGCGGAAGTGGAAGTCCAGCAGGGTGGTGACCTGCGGGTCGACCACCAGCGAGACGCTCCCGCCGTGCCCGCCGTTGCCCCCGTCCGGGCCGCCGAAGGGCTTGAACTTCTCCCGGTGGATGGAGACACAGCCGTGCCCGCCGTCGCCGGCCTGCATGTGCAGGACGACCCGGTCAACGAACGTCGTCACGACGCCAATCCTTCCAGCGGGGTCCGGCCCCGCACCTGAAAAACACCCCCGGCCCCGCCGCGACGGCGGCCGGCACCCGGCGGTGGGGGCATTCCCCCACCTGAAACGGCGAAGCGGGCCGGGACCCCCAGGTCCACGGCCCGCTTCGCCTGCGTGTTACTGCGGCACGATGCTGACGGTCTTGCGACCCCGCTTGGTGCCGAACAGGACCGAGCCGGCGGCCAGCGCGAAGAGCGTGTCGTCGCCACCGCGGCCGACCAGGTCACCGGGGTGGAACTTGGTGCCACGCTGACGGATGAGGATCTCACCCGCGCTGACGACCTGACCACCGAAGCGCTTCACGCCGAGTCGCTGGGCCGCGGAGTCACGACCGTTACGCGAGCTGGACGCACCCTTTTTGTGAGCCATTGTCCGACGACCTACTTCCCGCTGGAGATGCCGGTCACCTTGACCTGGGTCAGCGGCTGGCGGTGACCCTGGCGCTTGTGGTAGCCGGTCTTGTTCTTGAACTTGTGGATCCGGATCTTCGGGCCCTTGGTGTGCGCGGCGATCTCGCCGGACACCGCGACCTTGGCAAGCTTCGCCGCGTCGGTCACCAGGTCGTCACCGTCGACGAGGAGCACCGCGGTGAGCTTCACCGCGTCACCGGGGGCACCGGTGAGCTTCTCGACCTCGATCACGTCGCCCTCGGCGACCTTGTACTGCTTGCCGCCGGTCTTGACGATCGCGTACATCGGAGGCGGACTCCCTGTCGTTGAGGCTGCTGGCGGTCGTTCCCATGGCAACTCGCCGGGTAGCTGTGACACCGGCAGCGCGGGCACGCGGGAACTCGGCACACCAAAGTGCGCCGCAGGAAAGAGTACGCCATCCCCCGCCCGCCGCCCAAACCGGCCCCCCGCCCGGCCGGGCCCGCGGTCAGCGGGCGCAGAGCTGGTCCAGCCGCTGCTGGAGCCGGTCCAACTCGGTCTCGTCGATCGAGTCGACGTCGGTGCCGAGCCGGCCGATCTCGGTGGCCAGGTCGGTGAGCAGGGTCTTCAGCTGCGGATCGGTGGCCCGGCCGGACTGCTGCCGCAGCGCCGTCCGCCAGGTGGTCAGCGCCGTCTCGGCCCGCTTGCGGGCGGTGTCCGCCGCCGCGCTGTCGTTCGCGCCGACCGCCGCGATCATCGTGCCCAGTTCCTCGACGTAGGTGCGTACCGCCGTGGTCGACGCCGCCTCGGCGTCGGCACACACCTGCGGCCCGTTGCCGCCGGCCGGGGAGCCGCTCACCGCGGCCGACGGGACCACGGAGGCGGGGGTGGCGACGCCGGACGGCCGGCCGGAAGCCGTCGGCGCGTCGGCCCGGTCGCCGGAACAGCCGACGCCGGCCAGCAGAACGGTGGTCACCACGATGGCGGCGGGCAGGCGGCGCATGGTCTTCTCCTAGCCGGGGGTGACCGATGGTATCGCCGCACCCCCGGCACGGCAGGACCCCTCCCACCGGCGGTACGCCGGGGAAGGGGTCCACTGCCGTCGGGTGCGCGGCTCAGCCGGTCACGGCCGGGTACGGCGACGGGCACCGCCCCGGCGGGAGCGCCGCCGGCCCGTGCCGGCCTCCCCGTCGTCGCCGTCGGGGTCGCCGAGCGCGTCCGGGTCGTCCGCCCCGGCGAGCCGGGCCGACTCGCCGGCCTGGGCGTCGTCCACGGCCGGGGCGGCCGGGGTCTGCGTCTCGTACCGGGACAGGTCATAGCCCATGGTGTCGTCGTAGCCGTTGTCGGCCGCCGGGGCGGCGACCTCGACCTCGGGGGCCTCGGTGGTCTCCACCACGGCACGCTCCGCGGTCACCGCCTTGCGGGCCCGCCGCCGCGCCGACGCGGTGGCGGTGGGCGACGCCTCGGCCGCCGGGGTGGTGACCGCCGAGGCGACCGCCTTGACCCGTTCGCCCGCGCCGCCACCGGTACGCGGCTTCTCCGGCACCGGCTCGGTGTGGATCACCAGGCCCCGGCCCTTGCAGCACTCGCAGGGCTCGCTGAACGCCTCCAGCAGACCCGCGCCGATCCGCTTGCGGGTCATCTGCACCAGGCCGAGCGAGGTGATCTCGGTCACCTGGTGCTTGGTGCGGTCCCGGCCCAGGCACTCGGTCAACCGGCGCAGCACCAGCTCCCGGTTGGACTCCAGCACCATGTCGATGAAGTCGATCACCACGATGCCGCCGATGTCGCGCAACCGCAGCTGGCGGACGATCTCCTCGGCCGCCTCCAGGTTGTTGCGGGTGACCGTCTCCTCCAGGTTGCCCCCGGAGCCGGTGTACTTGCCGGTGTTGACGTCGATGACGGTCATCGCCTCGGTGCGGTCGATCACCAGCGAGCCGCCGGAGGGGAGGAAGACCTTGCGGTCCAGCCCCTTGATGATCTGCTCGTCGATCCGGTACTCGGCGAACACGTCGGCGGTGCCGACGTACCGGCGCACCCGGTCGACCAGGTCCGGTGAGACGTGCGACAGGTACGACTCGACCATGCCGTACGACTGCTCGCCCTCGATGACCAGCTCGCGGAAGTCCTCGTTGAACAGGTCCCGGACCACCCGGATCACCAGGTCGGGCTCCTCGTAGAGCAGCACCGGGGCGCCGCCTGCGGTCGCCTTGGCCTGGATGTCCTCCCACTGGGCCTGGAGGCGCTTGACGTCCCGGGCCAGTTCGTCCTCGCTGGCCCCCTCGGCGGCGGTCCGCACGATCACGCCCGCACCGTCGGGGACCAGCTTCTTGAGCACGTCGCGCAGCCGCTTGCGCTCGGTGTCGGGCAGCTTGCGGCTGATCCCGGAGGCGTTGCCGTTGGGCACGTAGACCAGGTGCCGGCCGGAGAGCGCCACGTGGCTGGTCAGCCGGGCGCCCTTGTGCCCGATCGGGTCCTTGGTGACCTGCACCAGCACCGAGTCGCCGGAACGCAACGCCTGCTCGATCGAGCGGGAGCGCCCCTCCAGGCCGCTGCTGTCCCAGTTGACCTCACCGGCGTACAGGACGGCGTTGCGACCGCGCCCGACGTCGACGAAGGCCGCCTCCATGCTGGGCAGGACGTTCTGCACCTTGCCCAGGTAGACGTTGCCGGCCATGGTGCCCGACGAGTTGCGGGTGACGTAGTGCTCGACCAGGACGCCGTCCTCCAGGACCGCGATCTGGGTACGGTCGCCGCGCTGACGGACCGCCATCACCCGGTCGACCGCCTCGCGGCGGGCCAGGAACTCCGACTCGCTCAGGATCGGCGGACGGGTCCGGCGCTGCTCCCGACCGTCCCGGCGACGCTGGCGCTTGGCCTCCAGCCGGGTCGAGCCGGAGACGCCCTGCACCTCGTCGACGGCCTTGCGGGGCTCCCGGATCTTGACCACCGTGGGCACGCCGTCGTCGGCGCCGCCCTCGACGTCCCCGGAACCCCGACGACGCCGCCGACGCCGACGCCGGGTCAGCCCGTCCCCGTCGCCCTCGTCCTCGGCCTCGTCGCCCTCACCCTCGGCCTCGGCCTGGGCCGGTTCCTCGGTCTCGTCCTCGTCGGCATCGTCCGCGCCGCCCTTGCCCCGGCCCCGGCCCCGACGGCCCCGACGACGGCGGCGACGCGCGGCGGCCGACTCGTCGTCGTCCTCGTCGTCGTTGTCGTCGCCCTCCTCGGCCTCGCCGGTGGGCTCCTCCACGACGGCCTCGACCGGCTCGACGACCTCGACCGGCTCGACCTCGCGGCGGCCACGGCGACGCCGCCGCCCGGTCTCGACCGGTTCCTCGACGGGCTCCTCGGCGACCGGGCCGGGCTCGACCACCCGGAAGGTGGGCGGCTCCTCCGGCTGCGGGGCCATGAACAGGACCGTCGGCGCGGCGATCGCGGCCCGCCGCCGACGGGTGCGCGGCTGCGGCTCGGCCGGCTCCACCGGCTCGTCGGTGGCCGGCACGGCGACGCCCGGCGACACCTCCCCGGTCCGGTTGCCGGCGGCCGACGGCGAGACGACGGCCGCGCGACCGACGGCGGGCTCCTGCGCCACGGGCTTCACGGGCTCCCCGGCAACGGGCTCCACGGCAACGGGCTCCACGGCCTCGTCGGCGACGGTCGGCTCGGTCGGGGCGGCCGCCTCGACGGCGGGCTCCTCCTCGTCGAGGGCACCATCCTGGGCTGCGGAAACCTCGCCCACGGTCGCCTGACCGGTCGTCACCTCGGCGGCCGGCGGCGCCGGGACCTCGGCGGGCGGCTCGGTCGCCGCCGGGGCGACGGCCTTCTTGCGCCGGGTGCGGGTCACCTTCACCGGCGGGACGAGTTCCGCGCTGCCCTCCTCGACCCCGGCGACGACCACCGGTTCCTCGGCGGCCTTGGCCGGGGTGGCCTTGCGCCGGCGGCGGGTGGTCTTCGGCGCGGAGTCCAGCTCACCGGCGACCGGGACGATCACCTCGGCCTGCTGTGACTCGTCGGTGGCCGACGGGGCGGTGCCGGACGCCTCGGCGGGCGCTCCCCCGGTCAGCTCCGGCTGGCTCAGCGGCGCGGCCCGCCGCCTGGTGGCCCGCCGCCTGGTCGGTGCCGCCACACCCTCCGTGGACGCCGCAGCGCCCTCCGGTGGTGTCGCGGCGGCTCCCGCGCCGGCGTCGATGGTGCTGTCGGCGGTGTCGCCGGCCGGCTGGGAACCGGTCCGTTCGCCGCCCTCGGGCTCGTTCTCGAGCATGGACGTTCTCCAGTTCTGGCGGCCCCGGGCGCGGGTGAGCGCTGCCACGCAGGATCGCCGCAAAAGTGTTTCCGCCGGGCGCGCGACGTGCGCGACCGCCGAAGTCTGCCTGCCAGAACGCCGACCGACGGTCAGCGTTCCCCGATGGCTGCCCCGTCGCGGTCCGCGTCCAACGGATCCACGATCGCGCCCTGCGCGGTCAACACGCCCTGCGCCAGCCGGATCACCCTCGGGGAGACCGGCGGCTCCAGGGCGGCCACCACGCGGAGGCCGGAAAGGACGTCATCGGGTCGTACGGACGGGGTGACCTGCCGTACGACCAGTTCGAGTATCGCACATGACGGCTCCGCCGCCCCGGAAGGCGTCTGCACCGGGGGCAGCACATCGATGCGTGTCACTGCACCTCGCGCGTCGAACGTCCGCCGGCCCTGCTTGGTCATCCGCTCGACCTGCACCTCGTCGGCGGCCACGAAGGCGGAAACCGCCCGTTGCGCCACCGCGTGCTCGACCCCGGGCAGCTCGATGCGCCAGTACGACGCCTCGATCCGCTCGGCCAGACTCCCCCCGGTCGCGACCACCACGTCCAGCACGTCGAGGCCGGGCGAGAGCGCCGCGTCGAGGGCCAGCCGCAGCTGTTCCGGGTCGACCGTCGCCTGGAGGCCGACCTCCAGGTACTCCGCCTCGCTGGCCACACCGGTGGGGGCGGCACTGGCGTAGGAGATCTTCGGGTGCGGGGTGAAGCCCTGGGAGAAGGCCACCGGCACGGCGGCACGGCGCAGGGCGCGCTCGAAGGCGCGGGCGAAGTCCCGGTGGGAGGTGAACCGCAACGGCCCGCGCTTGGCGTACCGGATCCGGACACGCTGGACGACAGGCGCCTGCCCGCCCTCCGGCTGTGGTTTCCTGCTGATCGTCGTACTCCTCGGTCTGGTCACCGGCCGCCGTCCCCCGTGGCGCGGGCTGCCGGTGACGATAGCCGCACAACCGCCGCAACGGGACGGGTGGCCCGCCGTGGCGCGCCGACCCCCGTCCCGTCGACTGTCACTGCTGGGCGCCGGTGGGCACCTTCAACGCGGTCACCGGGGTGAGCGGCAGGAGCTTGCGGCCGGTGGGACCGATCTGGATCTCGGTGTCCATCGACGGGCAGACGCCGCAGTCGAAGCACGGGGTCCACCGGCAGTCGTCCTGCTCGTACTCGCCGAGCGAATCCTGCCAGTCCTGCCAGAGCCAGTCCTTGTCCAGACCCGAGTCCAGGTGGTCCCAGGGCAGCACCTCCAGCTCGTCGCGCTGGCGGGTGGTGTACCAGTCCAGGTCGACACCGAAGGTCGGGAGCACCACGTCGGCGGCGTCCACCCAGCGCCGGTACGAGAAGTGCTCGCTCCAGCCGTCGAACCGGCCACCGTTGCGCCACACCTCGTGGATCACCGCGCCGACCCGGCGGTCACCCCGGCTGAGCAGGCCCTCGATCAGCGACGGCTCCCCGTCGTGGTAGCGGAAGCCGATCGCCCGGCCGAGCGAGCGGTCCGCGTTGATGGCCTGCTTGAGCAGCTTGAGCCGGCCGTCGATGACCTCGGGCCGCTCCATCGACGCCCACTGGAACGGGGTGTGCGGCTTGGGCACGAACCCGCCGATCGAGACGGTGCAGCGGATGTCCTTGGAGCCGGTCGCCGCCCGCCCGGCCCGGATCACCTCGTGCGCCATGTCGGCGATCTCCAGGACGTCGGCGTCGGTCTCGGTGGGCAGGCCGCACATGAAGTACAGCTTCACCTGCCGCCAGCCGTTGGTGTACGCGGTGACCACCGTGCGGATGAGGTCGTCCTTCGACACCATCTTGTTGATGACCTTGCGGATCCGCTCCGACCCGCCCTCCGGGGCGAAGGTCAGCCCGGTGCGCCGGCCGTTGCGGGACAGCTCCTGCGCCAGGTCGATGTTGAACGCGTCCACCCGGGTCGACGGCAGCGACAGCGACACGTTGGTGCCGGCGTACTGCTCGGCCAGGCCGGAGCACATGTCACCGATCTCGGAGTGGTCGGCCGAGGACAGCGACAGCAGGCCCACCTCGTGGAAGCCGGAGAACTCCAGCCCCTGCTGCACCATCTGCCCCACCGTGGTGATCGACCGCTCCCGCACCGGACGGGTGATCATGCCGGCCTGGCAGAACCGGCAGCCCCGGGTGCAGCCCCGGAAGATCTCCACCGCGTACCGCTCGTGCACCGTCTCGGCCAGCGGCACCAGCGGCTTCTTCGGGTACGGCCAGGCGTCCAGGTCCATCGTCGTGCGCTTGTGCACCCGGAACGGCACGTCCGGGCGGTTCGGCACCACCCGCTGGATCCGGCCGTCGGGCAGGTAGTCCACGTCGTAGAAGCGCGGCACGTAGACGCTCTCGGTGCGGGCCAGCCGCAGCAGCAGCTCGTCCCGGCCGCCCGGGGAGCCCTCCGCCTTCCACTCCCGGACGATCGTGGTGATCTCCAGGACCGCCTCCTCGCCGTCGCCGAGCACGGCGGCGTCGATGAAGTCGGCGATCGGCTCCGGGTTGAACGCGGCGTGCCCGCCGGCCACGATCACCGGGTCGGCGTCGGTGCGGTCGGCCGCCAGCATCGGGATGCCGGCCAGGTCGATCGCGGTGAGCAGGTTGGTGTACCCCAGCTCGGTGGAGAACGAGACCCCGAACACGTCGAACCGGCGCACCGAGCGGTGCGCGTCGACGGTGAACTGCGGCACGCCATGGGTGCGCATCAGCGCCTCCAGGTCCGGCCAGACCGCGTACGTCCGCTCGGCCAGCACGTCGGGCAGCTCGTTGAGCACCTCGTACAGGATCTGCACGCCCTGGTTGGGCAGGCCCACCTCGTACGCGTCGGGGTACATCAGCGCCCACCGTACGGTTGCGGCGTCCCAGTCCTTGACCACCGCGCCCAGCTCGCCACCGACGTACTGGATGGGCTTGGTCACCTGGGGCAGCAGCGCCTCCAGCCTTGGCCACACCGACAACGTGGTGTCGTGGTGCGGCGACGCGACCGCCGCGTCGTCGGTCGGGGCCGCGGCGGGGCGCGGGGTCGTGGACGGAGCACTCATGGAGCCCAAGGGTACGCGTCCACCGGCGGTCGGCTCGCCGCACCGCCGACCTGCCCGCTCCGTCACCCACCGTCCCGCCCGCTCCGCCGTCCGGCCGGCCGGACGGCGGAGACCGCACCCGCAGGTCCCCGGGCCGGCTGTGCGAGGCTTCCCGGTCGGCGGGGGCCGAGGGCGGCCGATTGGTCGAGGTGGCAGCCCGGTACTAACCTCGCAAGCCGGTGCGAGAGGAGATTGCCGCGATGCCGGAGCCGCAGCCGGGAGCAGACCGGCCGGCCGACGGGGACGCCCCGGTCCCGGGTCGGCAGCAGGGTCCGGTGGTCGCCACCGGTCCGGCCGACCTCCCCGTACCGCCGTCCGGTGGCCCCGCCGAACCGGCGACGCCGGCCGGTGGGCCCGTTCCGGCTCCCCCGGCCGACCCCGCGCCGCCGGCCGGTGACGTCACCGCCCCCACCGCGCCCGTCGATGCCACCGCCGCTCCGGAAACCCCGGCCGAACAGGACAAACCGGCCACGCAGGTCGACCCGGTGACGCAGAGCGGCCCGAACGGACAGGACGACGCGCCTGCCCCGAGCGCCCCCACCGGGCAGGACGACCCGACCGCCGCACAGGACGGCCCGGCGACGCAGGACGACGCGACCGAGCAGGACGACCCCGCGACGCAGGACGACCCCGCCGACCAGGACGACCCGGCCACGCAGGGGGGCCCGGACGCACAGGATGAGCAGGCCGGGCCGGCAGAGCCGCTACCGCCCGCCGAACCGGCCGCGCCTGCCGGGCAACCCGACCCGCCGGCACCCGGCAGCCCCACCGCGCAGTCCGGTCTGCCGGAACCGGGCAGCACGCCGGAGCAGACCGGCCCCGAGGATCCGACCGACCCCGGGGACCCGACCAGCCCGGCAGGCCAGGTCAGCCCGGCCTGGCCCGTTCCACCAGCCGGGTCCGCCGATCCGGTGGAGTCGGCTGGTCCGGCGCGGGGGGTCGCACCCGGCCCGGTCACCCCGGTGCGGGGGTCGGCCGCCGTTCCGGGCCGGATCACCCCGCCCGGAGCACCGCACCGGCCCGACGCCACCCGGGTGGAGCACCCGGGCGGGCAGCACCCCGACCCCACGCGCATCGATCGGCATCCCGACGACACCCCGGTGGCGCAGCGGCCGGACGCCACCCGGATCGAGCACCCGGGCGGGCAGCGCCCCGACCAGACGCTGGAGGAGCCGGCGGTGCCCCGGTGGAGCGGCTCCGCCGCCGTGCCCGCGCCACCGCCACGCCGACCCGGGTGGGGTGAGTCGGTCGAGTTCGTCCCGCTTCCACCGCCCCCGCCACCGCCGCCGGAGCTGCCCGAGCACCGCACCCCCGTCGACCCGTGGGCGGGTGCCGACACCGGTGGCTGGGACGTGCACCATCCGGAGCTGACGCCGCTGCCGTACGCCCCGCCGCCACCGACCCGCCCCTACCCGGCGGCCGGTGACCAGCCGCCTGCCGCCGCGGCGGTCCCGCCGTACCAGCCCAACCCGCCGCAGCAGCACACGCCGACCCCGCCACGCCAGCACAGCCCGGCGACGCCGTACCCGTCGGCGGCACCGACCGCCCCAGCCACGCCCTCGCCGACCCGGCCGTACCCGGTCACGCCGGTGCCCGCCGCACGGCCGGCACCCCCGCCGCCGGCCCGCCCGGTGTCGCCCCCGTCGGCCCGCCCGGCGTCACCGCCGCCTCCGCCGCCCGCGTCGCCCCGCCCGCCGAAGCAGCGGCGGGTCCGCCCGCAGCCGCCCGCCCCGCCGCCCCAGCCACCGCCCAACCGGCCACCCAAGGGGTACGTCCGCCGCAAGCGGCGACGCTGGCCCTGGGTGCTGCTGCTCAGCCTGGCCTGCTGCTGCGGCTGTCCCGCCTGGTTCGGCAGGCCGGCCTGGGAGCAGTACCCGGCCGACGCCGCCCTGCCCGTCCAGGTGGCCGACCTGACCCTGCGGTCGGACTCCGGCGGCGAGGTCGACAAGCTCAAGGCCGAGGTACGCAAGGCGAACCTGCTCGCCGAGGACGTCTACGCCGGGGTCTACAGCACCTCCGACGGCAAACGGGTGACCGTCTTCGGGGACACCGGCTTCCGGCTCCGGCCGGAGTCAGACGCGGACGAGGCGATGGTGCGGTTGACCGACACCTTCGGCCTGGGTACGCCCCAGCCTGTCGACAGCGGCGTCCGGGGCCGGTACGAGCGCTGCGCCACCGGGTCGTCCCAGGGCACCGACGTGGTGGTCTGCACCTCGGTGGACTACGGCAGCAGCGCCACCGGGGTGTTCACCAGGCTGTCGGTGGACGACAGCGCCCGGCTGCTCGCCACGATGCGCGCCCAGATCGTCACCCCGAAGCAGGGCTGAGTCGGGGCGGGCGGTCAGGCCGGGGCGCTGCCGGCGGTGGACGTACCGCCCGAGGTGGGCTCGGCACGGCGGGGAGCGTACCGGGGGACGTACTCCTGGCCGGTGAGCTTCTGGATCTCGGCCATCATCTCGTCGGTCATCTCCCGCAGCGAGGTGCGGTCGTCGCCGCGGCCGGTGAAATCCAGCGGCTTGCCGAACCGGATGACGATCTTCGCCTTGCCGGGGCGGGGAATCCGGGTGCCGATCGGCTGGACCTTGTCGGTGCCGGTCACCCCGACCGGGATCACCGGCACCCCGGCCGCCACCGCCAGCCGGGCGGTACCGGTCCGTCCCCGGTAGAGCCGGCCGTCGGGCGACCGGGTCCCCTCGGGATAGACGGCGACCAGGTCCCCGCCGCGCAGCGCGGGGATGGCCGCGTCGAACGCGGACAGCGCGGCCCGGCCACCGGCCCGCTCGACCGGGATGGCACCGAGACCGGTGAGCACGAACTTGGACAGCGCACCCTTCGGGCCGGTGCCGGTGAAGTACTCCGACTTGGCCCAGAAGGCGAGGTGCCGGGGAACGACGGTGCCGAGCAGCAACTCGTCGGCGACGGAGAGGTGGTTGCCCGCGAAGATCGCGCCGCCGGTCGCCGGAATGTGCTCCAGGCCCTCCACGACCGGGCGGAACGCCAGCCGCATCGCGGGTCCCACGGTGAGCTTGCCGATGGTGTAGAGCAGCGGCACGGGTCCTCCGGCGGTCGTACGGTGAAACAGGCGGTGTCACGGTAGCGGACGGACGCCCGTACGACCCAACGGGTGCACGCGCGTCCGCCTGCTGGATGGCGCGGGTGGTGGCGGGGCCCCGACCCGACGGGCGGGGCCCCACCGACGTCCTCACACCGGGCGGACGGTCACCGTCACCCGCTCGCCGTCGCCGACCTCACCGGTGAAGCCGTCGACGCCGTCGGCGAAGTCCACCGTGTCGGCCAGCACCTCCCGGGCCACGAACCCGGTGTACGCCGACACCGCCGCCCGGACCTGCTCGGAGGCCGCCACCGACACCACGATCCGGTCGGAGATGTCCAGGTCGGCATCCCGACGGGCCTGCTGCACCACCCGGACCACGTCCCGGGCCAGCCCCTCGGCGGCCAACTCCGGGGTGACCTCGGTGTCGAGCACCACCACGCCCTCACCACCGGGCAGCGGCGCGGAGTGCTCGGCGTCGGCGGCGACCAGGCGCAGCTCGTACTCGCCCTCGGCGAGGGTGACCCCGGCGGCGACCGGAGCGCCGTCGCGCAGCTCCCACTCCCCCGCCTTGACCGCCCTGATCACCTGCTGCACCTGCTTGCCGACCCGGGGGCCGAGCGCCCGGGGCACCACCGTCAGCACCTGCTGGCAGTAGCTGGCGACCTCCGCCGAGAACGCCACCTCCTTGACGTTGACCTCGTCGGCGACCAGGTCGGCGAACGGCCGGAGCTGGTCGGCGACCGGGGAGGCCACGGTCAGCTTCGGCAGCGGCAGCCGGACCCGCAGCCCCTTGGCCTTGCGCAGCGACAGCGCCGCCGAGCAGACGTCCCGGGTGGCGTCCATCGCCGCGACCAGGTCGTGGTCGGCGGGCAGGTCCTGCGCCGACGGCCAGTCGGTCAGGTGCACCGACCGCTCGCCGGTCAGCCCGCGCCAAATCTCCTCGGCGGTCAGCGGGGCCAGCGGCGCCACCACCCGGCAGAGCGTCTCCAGCACGGTCCACAGCGTGTCGAACGCATCGGCGTCACCCGACCAGAACCGGTCCCGGGAGCGCCGCACGTACCAGTTGGTCAGCGCATCGAGGTAGGACCGGACGGAGGCGCACGCCCCGGAGATGTCGTACGCGTCCATCTGCGTGCCGACGGTCTCCACCAGCTCGCGGGTCTTGGCCAGCACGTACCGGTCGAGCAGGTGCGTGCTGTCCACCCGCCGCCGGGCGGTGTGCCCGTCGGCGTTGGCGTAGAGCGAGAAGAAGTACCAGACGTTCCACAGCGGCAGCAGCACCTGCCGGACGGCGTCGCGGATCGCCGGTTCGGTGACCGCCATGTCGCCGCCGCGCAGCACCGGCGAGGACATCAGCATCCAGCGCATCGCGTCCGAGCCGTACGCGTCGAAGACGTGGTAGACGTCCGGGTAGTTGCGCAGACTCTTGGACATCTTGCGCCCGTCGGAGCCGAGCAGGATGCCGTGGCTGAGGCAGTTGCGGAACGCCGGCCTGTCGAACAGCGCGGTGGCCAGCACGTGCATGGTGTAGAACCAGCCCCGGGTCTGCCCGATGTACTCGACGATGAAGTCGCCCGGGTAGTGGTGCTCGAACCAGTCCGCGTTCTCGAACGGGTAGTGCACCTGGGCGAACGGCATCGACCCGGACTCGAACCAGCAGTCCAGCACCTCCGGCACCCGACGCATCGTCGAGCGCCCGGTCGGGTCGTCCGGGTTGGGGCGGGTCAGGTCGTCCACGGCCGGCCGGTGCAGGTCGGTCAGGCGTACGCCGAAGTCCCGTTCGATCTCGGCCAGCGAGCCGTAGACGTCCAGCCGGGGGTAGTTCGGGTCGTCGGACTTCCACACCGGGATCGGCGAGCCCCAGAACCGGTTGCGGCTGATCGACCAGTCCCGGGCGTTGGCCAGCCACTTGCCGAACGAGCCGTCCTTGATGTGGCCGGGCGTCCAGTTGATCTGCTGGTTCAGCTCGACCATCCGGTCCCGGAACTGCGTCACCGCGACGAACCACGACGACACCGCCTTGTAGACCAGCGGGGTGTCGCAGCGCCAGCAGTGCGGGTACGAGTGGGTGTAGGTGTCCTGCTTCAACACCACCCCCCGCTCCTTGAGCTCCCGGATCACCGGCTTGTTGACGTCGAAGACCTGCTCGCCCTGGTACGGCGGGACCAGCGCGGTGAACCGGGTGTGGTCGTCCACGGTGACGATGGTGGGGATGCCGGCGGCGTTGCAGACGTTCTGGTCGTCCTCGCCGAAGGCCGGGGCCAGGTGCACGATCCCGGTGCCGTCCTCGGTGGTGACGAACTCCGCGCCGAGCACCTGGTAGGCGTTCTCCCCGGCCTGCTCGACGAGGAAGTCGTAGAGCGGGGTGTAGCGGCGGCCGACCAGGTCCCGGCCGTACACGGTGCCGACCTGCTCGTAACCTTCCAGCTCCTTGGCGTACGCGCCGAGCCGGGCCGCGCCGACGACGAACCGTTCCCCGTCGCGGTCGAGCACCGCGTACTCGATGTCGGGGCCGACGGCGAGCGCCAGGTTCGACGGCAGGGTCCACGGCGTGGTGGTCCACACGCCCAGCCGCACCGGCCCGCGCAGCAGCTCCGGGGCGTTCTCGTCGGGGGTGAGGGTGAACCACACCGACAGGGTCGGGTCGTGCCGGTCGCGGTAGACGTCGTCCATCCGGGTCTCGGTGTTCGACAACGGCGTCTCGCAGCGCCAGCAGTACGCCAACACCCGGAAGCCCTCGTAGACCAGGCCCTTGTCGTGCAGGGTCTTGAAGGCCCACATGACGCTTTCCATGTAGTCCAGGTCGAGGGTCTTGTAGTCGTTGGTGAAGTCGACCCAGCGGGCCTGCCGGGTGACGTACCGTTCCCAGTCCTGGGTGAACTCCAGCACCGAGGAGCGGCACGCCTCGTTGAACCGGGCCACCCCGAGGTCGAGGATCTCCGCCTTGCTGGTGATGCCGAGCTGCTTCTCGGCCACCACCTCGGCGGGCAGGCCGTGGCAGTCCCAGCCGAAGCGCCGCTCGACGTGCCGGCCGCGCATGGTCTGGTAGCGCGGCACCACGTCCTTGACGTACCCGGTGAACAGGTGGCCGTAGTGCGGCAGGCCGTTGGCGAACGGCGGGCCGTCGTAGAAGACGTACTCGTTCTTGCCGTCGTCGCCGGCCGGCCGGGCCGCCACCGAGGCCTCGAAGGTGTGGTCGGCGCTCCAGTGCTCCAGGACACGGCGCTCGACCGCGGGCAGGTCCGGGCTCGCCGGGACGCCGGCGGCGGTCGGGTCGTGCAACGGATAGCCCATCGGGGGTCGCTCTCCTCTGGCAGCTCACTCAGTCGTGGTCTGCGAGGACGAGCCCTGTGCCGGCACGCCGTCGTCGACGCCCCGGGCCGGGCCCGCGGTACCACCCCGCTTGACGGTCAGGATCGACCGCCCGCTCGTTGGTCGGCTGTGACGGGCCGCCCCGTCCGGTTCTAGTCGGGCCCTCGGGGCCCTTTCTTCCGGAGGCTCACCGGTGATGGCCGGGTCGAAGCCTGTACTGGCAAGGATACTCGACCGGTGCGGGTCGCCGCCGCCGAGTAACGGGGGTGCGGCGGGCCCGGCCGACCCATAGATTCGCGGCCATGGGTGAGCACGCGATCGAGGCGGTGGGGCTGCACCGCAGCTACCGCAGCCGGACCGGCTGGTTACGACCGCAGCGCCGGGAGGTGCACGCCGTCGCCGGGGTCGACCTCGCGGTGGGCCACGGTGAGCTGTTCGGCCTGCTCGGCCCGAACGGCGCCGGCAAGACCACCACCATCAAGCTGCTCAACACCCTGCTCGTCCCGACCGGGGGCGAGGCGAGGATCTGCGGCTTCGACGTGGTCCGGCAGACCCGGGAGGTGCGCCGGCGCATCGGGTACGTCTTCGGCGGCGACCGGGGCCTCTACGACCGGCTCTCCGCCCGGGACAACCTGCGCTACTTCGCCGAGTTGTACGGCGTACCGGGCCGGGAGCAGAAGCGTCGGATCGCGGAGCTGTTCGAGCTGGTCCGGTTGACCGGCCGGGAGGACGACCGGGTCGAGGGCTACTCCCGGGGGATGCGCCAGCGGCTGCACATCGCCCGGGGGCTGCTGCACCGGCCCCGGGTGCTGTTCCTCGACGAGCCGTCGATCGGGGTCGACCCGGTGGCCGCCCGGGAGCTGCGGCAGACCGTCGCCGACCTGGCCGCCACCGGCACCACCGTGCTGCTGACCACGCACTACATGGCCGAGGCCGACGAGTTGTGCGGCCGGATCGCGGTGATCGCGGGCGGCCGGATCCAGGCCCTGGGCACCCCCGCCGAGCTGCGCCACCACGCCGACGGCCGGCGGGTGCTGGAGGTGGAGGCGTACGGGGTGACCGACGGGCAGCTGGCCGCCATCCGGGCCCGGCCGGGCGTACGCGAGGTGAGCCTGGCGGTGCACGGGGCGGCGCAGCTGCTCGGGGTGCAGTCCGACGCGGGGGTGGACGTGCAGGCCGACGTGCTGCGGGAGCTGGGCGGGGTACGGCTGGGCCGGGTGACCGCCCGGCAGCCCACCCTGGAGGACGCGTATGTGGCGATCGTCAACCGGGCGACGACGCCGGTGGCCGGGCCGGTGCCGGCGTGAACACCGTACGGATGATCGCGGTCGGCGCGCTGCTGCACGTCAAGCAGCTCAGCCGTTCCCCGTTCGAGATCGCCATCGCGTTGATCGTGCCGGTGGTGCAGGCGACCCTGGCGGTCTACCTGTTCCGCGCCGGCGGTGAGCCGGACCGGTTGCTGGAGGCGGCGGTCGGGGCGGGCCTGATGGGGGTCTGGTCGACGGTGCTGTTCGGCTCCGGCGGGGCGATCCAGAACCAGCGCTGGCAGGGCACCCTGGAAATGATCATGTTGGCGCCCCGGCCGCCGGCGCTGGTGCTGCTGCCGGTCACCCTGGCCACCGGCGTCACCGGCACCTACGCGATGCTCGCCACGCTGGCCTGGGGCCGGCTGCTCTACGGCATCCCGCTCGACTTCGCCCACCCGGTGGCCTTCCCGGTGGCGGTGGCCGGTTGCATCGCCGGGCTGGGCATGTTCGGCCTGCTGCTGGCGTCCAGCTTCGTGCTGCTGCGGCACGCCAACGCGCTGGCGAACATGCTGGAGTACCCGATCTGGCTGGTCTCCGGGATGCTCGTGCCGGTCACCGCGCTGCCCGGCTGGACCGGGCCGGTCGCCGCGGTGCTGCCGACCACCTGGGGTGCCCGCGCGGTGCACGAGGCGGCGTCCGGCGGGCCGGTCTGGCCGGCGCTGGCCGTCTGCCTGGCGATCAGCCTGGCCTGCCTGGCCGCCGGCTGGGCCCTGATGACGTACGTCGAGCGCCGGGCCCGGGTCACCGCGACCCTGGCCCTGGCCTGAGGAGGCACCGATGGGCGCGCTGCTGCGGCTGGTCGGGGTGGGCGGGGTCATCGCCTACCGGGCCCTGTTCAACTGGACCACCCCGTCGATCTTCGTGGGCACCCTGCTGGTGGGTCCGCTGTTCCAGCTCTTCTTCTTCGCCTATCTAGGGCGGGAGTTCGGGGTCGCCGACGACCGGTTCTACGTCGTCGGCAACGCGGTGCTCACCGCCGCGCTGGCCTGCGTGTTCGGCGGCACCATGGCGGTGGCCAACGAGCGGCGTTTCGGCACCCTGGGGCACGTGTTGCTCTCCCCGCGCAGCCGCACCGCCATCTTCCTCGGCCGGGTGCTGCCGTACGCCGGCAACGGCCTGCTGATCGCGGCGAGCACGCTCACCGTCGCCGCGCTCCTGCTCGGCCTGCGGGTCCCGGCCACCGCCCTGCCCGGCCTGCTGCTGGCGCTGGCCACGGCCTCGCTGGCCTGCGGTTTCTTCGGGCTGACCCTGGGGGCGCTCGGGTTGCGCTTCCGGGACGTCTTCCTGATCTCGAACGTGGCGGTGGCGCTGCTGCTGTTGTTCACCGGGGTGAACGTGCCGGCCGACGACCTGCCGGCGGGCATCCGTGCGGTGGGCGCGGTGCTGCCGATCACCCACGCCGCCGACGCGGCCCGGCGGCTGGCCGGCGGTGCCTCGCTGGGCGACGTCCTGCCGGCGATCGGCCTCGAACTGGCCGTCGGGGTCGGCTACGCCGTGCTGGCGGCCGGGCTGTTGACGGTCTTCGAGGCGGAGTCCCGTCGCCGCGCCACGCTCGACACTCTCTGAGGCGGTACGGCGCTAGCCGGTGACCTCCAGGTAGCGGTCGACCATCGCGTCGACCTGCGCCGGCACCTGGAGCTGCACGAAGTGCCCGGAACCCACGGTCTGCCCGATGAACGCCTGCGGGGCGAGTTCGGCCAACCGGGCGTAGTCGGCGAACGGGGCGTTGCTGCCCACGAAGAGCAGCGGGCGGTCCCAGCGGCCCAGGGCGGCCACGTCCTGCTCGCCGGCGATCCAGTCGGCCAGCCCGGCGATCGGCGCGTACGCCACCTCGGTCGACGGTCGGGCGCAGGCCGCCACCACCCGTTCCACCAGGCGCGGGTCGGAGTACGGCGGGAAGTACGACCTGACGATCGACTCCCGGACCGCGCCCGAGGTGTCCTCCCGCAGCGACGCCGCCACCTGGGCGATCGCGGCGGCGGAACCGGGTGCCCCGGCCACCGCCGAGTCGAGCAGCCCCAGTCCGGTGAACCGGTCCCGGTCCCCGGCGGCGGCCTGGAGTGACCAGACCCCGCCCAGGCTGTGCCCGATCACGACGACCCGGCGCAGGTCGAGCGCGCCGACGAAGGCCCTCAGGTGGCCGGCCATCGCGGTGACCGCGTAGCCGTCGGCCGGGGGTGGGCTGGCCCCGTGGCCCGGCATGTCGACGGCGATCACCCGGTCCTGGCGGGTGGCCAGGTGCCGGGCGAGGGGTGCCATGAAGTCGTGGTCGCAACACCAGCCGTGCACCAGCAGGAAGGTGCCCCGCCGGCCGTGCCCGTACGTCCGGTACCGCATCCCGGCGGCCGTCTGCCCGTCCATCGTCGAACCCTCCCCGGCATTTTCGCAGGTAGTGGCGTTCTTCCACTTAAGCGCGCCCCGCCGGTCCCGGCACGGCGTATTGTTCCTTTTGGCACGCCTGGACCTTTTTCGGGTGGCGCAGCGGTGGGACGGGAGCAGGCCGTGGACGGGCGGATCGACGAGTTCTTCGCCGCCCTGGTCGGGAACTGCCGGGGCCGGCTGCCCATCGCCCCCACCGGACTGCTCCGCTTCGACGTCGTCGCCGAGGGCGGCGAGACCGCCACCTGGTACGTCCGGCTCGCCGGTGCACAGACCCGGGTCACCCGCACCGGCGAACACCCCGACTGCACGGTGGAGGTTCGGCCGGAGGCGTTCGCCCGGCTGCTGGCCGGTCGGGACAACCTGGTGTCGATGCTGCTGCGCGGCGACATCTCGGTCGCCGGCGACCTGGCGCTGCTGTTCACCTTCCGGCGGCTGCTGCCGGTCGACGCCGACAGCGTCGGCACCGAACCCGCCGCCGAGCTGGCCCCCCACACCGCCACCGGCGTCGTCGGGCTGAACGAGGTCACCAGCGTCTTCGCCGGCAACATTTTCATGATCAGCGAGAGGAACGGGAATGTGTCGGCCGCGCCGACCTCCCCGCTCGGGCTCTTCTCCTTCGACACCCGGTTCCTGTCCACCTGGCGGCTGACCATCAACAGCGAATCCCTCTCGGTGCTCTCCGTCGACGACGTCGCCACCTACGAGGCGAAGTTCGGGCTGGTCCCCGGCGAACCCACGCACTACGTCAACGCCACCACCTCCGTGCTGCGGCACCGCTGGGTCGGTCCGGAGTACGAGGAAGAGATCACCCTGTTCAACTACGCGCCGGAACCGGTGCGCTACGTCGTCCGACTCGACGTCGGCGCGGACTTCGCCGAGGTGTTGGAGGTCCGCGACGGCTTCAAGCGGGCCCGACCGGTGACCGCCACCGTCGCCGACGACGCGCTACGGCTGCACTACCGGCGGGCCGGCCTGCACCGGGAGACGGTGATCACCGCCAGCACCCCGGCCGCGCTCGACCAGCACGGCCTGACCTGGACGGTCACCGTCGAACCCCACGGCTCCTGGTCCACCCGGCTGCGGGTGCTGGCCCTGCTACGCGACCTGCACCGCCGTGACCTACGGGAACGGCTGACCAGTTCGGTGGGCCGCAGCGGGCACCAGCGGGGCCGGGAGATCGCCGCCCGCACCGCCGGGGTGCCCCGGCTGCGCGCCGACCACAAACCGCTCCAGCAGGCGTACGAGTACGGCGTACGCGACCTGGCCGCGCTGCACTACCCCGGGCTGAACTTCCAGACCGCGCTGCCCGCCACCGGACTGCCCTGGTCGATGGCGCTGCTCGGCCGGGAGAGCCTGGTCAGCAGCTTCCAGGCGCTCCCCTTCATGCCCGAACGGGCGGTCAACACGCTGCGTATCCTGGCGCTGAGCCAGGGCGTCCGGCACGACCCGTTCCGCGGCGAACAACCCGGCAAGATCGTCCAGGAGAGCCGGTACGGCGACTCCGGTGCGTTCAACGACACCCCGGAGTCGGCCAGCTTCAGCGCGGTCGACACCACCGCCGCCTTCGTCATCCTGCTCGACGAGTACGAACGCTGGACCGGCGACGCGGACCTGGTACGCCGGTTCGAGTTCGAGATCCGGGCCGCCATCGGCTGGCTCGAACGCGACGCGGACCGGGCCGGCAGCGGCTATGTCTGGTCCACCCAGCACCCGACCCGCACCGGGCCGCAGAACGAGAGCTGGCGCAACTCCGCCGACGCGATCTGCTTCGACGACGGCCGCCCACCCACCTACCCGCTGGCGATCTGCGAGATCCAGGGGTACGCCTTCGAGGCCCGCCGCCGGGCCGCCCGGATGGCCCGCCGGTTCTGGGACGACCCCGCCTGGGCCGACCGGCTCGAACGCGACGCCGCCCGGCTGCGGGACCGGTTCGACCGGGACTTCTGGCTGCCCGACCGGGGCCACTACGCGGTGGCGGTGCAGCTCGACGGCGTCCCGCTGGACTCCCTCACGTCCAACATGGGGCAACTGCTGTGCACCGGCATCGTCGCCCCGCACCGCGCCGAGCAGCTGGTGGCGCACCTGATGTCCCCGGCGCTGTACTCCGGCTGGGGCATCCGCACCCTGGCCAGTACGGCGGCCGACTACAACCCGCTGGGCCATCACACCGGCGCGGTCTGGCCGTGGGAGAACTCGCTGATCGCCTGGGGGCTGCGCCGGGCCGGGTTCCGGGCGCAGGCCGCCCGGGTCGCCACCGGGCTGCTCGACGCCGCCCGGCACTTCCAGGGCCGGCTGCCGGCGTACCTCACCGGCTACGACCGGGCCACCACCCACGTCCCCGTCCCGCACGGGTTCACCGACAGCCCGTACGCGCCGTCGGCCGGGGCGCCCCTGATGCTGCTGCGCGCGCTGCTCGGACTCGAACCGTACGAGGACCATCTCGCCGTCGACGCCGCCGTCCCCGAGGAACTGGGCGAGATCGAACTGCTCGACATCAAGGGCCGCTGGGGGTACGCCGACGCGCTCGGCCGGGGCCGCCCGTTCCGCGACCGCCCCGTCCCCTGACCTCCCCCGCGCCCCACGACCCGGTCGGCCGGTAGCATCCGCCCGGGTCAGCGCGGGCTCAGCCCAGGGCGGGGAACCACAGGGCGATCTCGCGCTTGGCACTGTCGGTGGAGTCCGAGGCGTGCACCAGGTTCTCCCGGTTGGACAGCGACAGGTCGCCCCGGATCGTGCCGGCGGCTGCCTTCCGCCCATCGGTGCTGCCGATCATCGCCCGGACCACCTCGATCACCTGGTCGCCGGAGAGCACCAGCGACACCAGCGGCCCGCTGGTCATGAACGTCTTCAGCGGCGGGTAGAACGGCTTGTCCACGTGCTCGGCGTAGTGCTGGTCGGCGAATCCGCCGTCCAGCGTCCGGATCTCCAGCGCGTCGATCCGCAGGCCCTTGCGCTCGAAGCGGGAGACGATCTCGCCGACCAGGCCACGGCGCACCGCGTCGGGCTTGATCAGTACGAGGGTGCGCTCATCCGCGCTGCTGCTGGACACGCTGGGTTCCTCCTGTGCGCACAAGGCGGTTCGGCTGGGTACGGTCAGCCTAGCGACCCGGTCCCGGCACCGGCGCGGCGGCTGCTCTTTCCCTCGGTCGCCGCGCGGCCTAGCCTGGCTCTGACCCCTGGGAGGTCCACTGTGGCGAATGGCGGGAACCGCACCATCGCGCCGGTACGCAAGCTGATCGCCGTGGTGCTCGGCACCGTGGCGGCCTTCGTCGTCCTGTTCGGGCTGGGCATGACCAGCTGGGCCATCGTCGCGCTGGGGGTGGCCCTGGTCGTGCTCGCCGTCGCCCTGGGCACCGTGCGCGGCGGCGGACGCACCTGGGTGGTCGGCGTCGGCCACGTACACAGCGCCTCCGAACCCCCCACCCAGTACGCCTTCGGCCGGTGCGAACTCCAGTTGGTGATCGACGCGCCGGGCCTGCCGCCCCGGTCCAAGAAGATCATCGAACCCCGGGTGCCGGTGGCGAAATGGCCGTCACTGGGGCAGACCCTGCCGATCCGGGTGGCCCTGGACGACCAGCGGCACGTCCGCGTCCTCTGGGACGAGGTGCCGACCCACACCGAGGCCGCCACGGGCGTGACCGACCTGCCCCCGGAGTACGCCGACGCCGAGCCGCTCGACGACATGCTGATCCAGCAGGAGGCCCCGCCGTGGGCGGGCCGGACGGCCGACGACGACTTCCACGACGAGTTCCGGGACGACCTGCGCGAGCCGCCGCCCGCCGACCCGGTCCGGGCCGAGCCGCTGCGCCCGGAGTCGCCGCACCCGGACCCGGTCCGGGCCGAGCCGCTGCGCGACGACGTCGAGGTGCTGACCGACGACGAGCGGGAGCCGGTGGTGGTGCACCAGCGGCCGGGCGGCCCGGTGGTGCTGGAGGGCACTCTGGTGGAGCAGCCCACGGCCGGCCAACTCCCCCGCCGGGCCACCGCCCCCACCACCGCCGGCACCGCTTCGGCAGCCACCGCCGGCACCGCCTCGGCCGCTGCCGGCACCGCCGCCGGGACGGCCACCGCCGCGCCCGCCCCCCGGCCGCCCGCCGAGGAACGGTTCGACGCGCCGATTCTCGACCCGGTCGACGTCCCGCTGGACGCCCCCACCACCACCGGCGACGGCCGGCTCGACCCCGACCTGGACGAGGCGATCTTCGGGTACGACCCGGCCGCCGCGACCGCCGGGGGCGACGATGCGGCCGGCCCGATCAGCGGCGTCGGGCTGACCCTGCTGGTCACCGACCTGTCCCGCTCGCTGGACTTCTACCGGGACCTGGGCTTCGAGGAGTTCGACCGGGGCGCCGGCAACGCGGTGCTCGCCTCCGGGCAGACCCGGCTGGTGCTGCGCGAGGTGACCGGGGCCGCCCCGATAAGCCGCCGGCTGGTCCACGTCAACCTGGAGGTCGACGACATCGAGACGGCGTACCGGCGGCTCAAGGACACCGGCGTCCGGTTCACCTACGCGCCCCGGGTGGTCAACCGGGGCACCAGGCTGGAGGTGTGGGCCGCCGCCTTCCGGGACCCGGACGGGCACGGCATCGCGCTGACCCAGTGGCGGGAACGCGCCGAGGCGTGACCCGGCTCAGCCGAGGATGACCCGCCGCACGTGCAATGCGTACGCCCAGACCAGGGCGAAGATGACCCCGAGTCCGAACAGCGACCAGTGCAGCAGGCCGGCGAGCAGCAGCAGCCCCTGCAACACGGTGCCCGCCGACCAGGCCCACCGGCGGCGCATCAGGCCGGCCAGCAGGACCGCCGCCACGGCCAGCGCCACGGTGGCCGCGATCGCCGCCCCGCCGAAGTGCCCGCCGACCAGCCGGATCGGCTGGATCGCCAGCAGCAGCACCAGCGCCTCCAGGCCGAGCGTCCCGGCCCCGAGCCCCCGGACGGCCGCCTCGGGATTACGCAGCCCCGAACGCCGCCCAGCCGGGCCACTGCCCTCGGCCGGGCCGGTGTCCTGCGCCGATCCGGTGTCCTGCGGGCCCGTGTCCTGCGCCGGGGCGGTGCGGTCGGGCGCTCCGGCGCTGTCGGCCCGGCCGGCACTCCCGGCCGGCTCGTCGGCAGGGGCGCGGTCCCGGCGTGGGCCACCCGGGGTCGGGCCGGTCATCGCTTGAGCAGCCGTCGGGCGTCGGCCACCGTCACCACCGAACCGGTGACCAGCACCCCCACCCCGGCCAGTTCCCCGGGGACGTCGTACTCGGCCTCGGCGACGGCCGCCTCGATGGCGTCCGGCATCGAGGCGGCCACCTGCACCCGGTCCGGCCCGAAGACCTCCCGGGCCAGCCCGGCCAACTCCTCGGCGGGCATCGCCCGGGGTGAGCTGTTGCGGGTGACGACGAGTGAGTCGAGCACCGGTTCCAGCAGTTCCAGCAGGCCGGCGGCGTCCTTGTCGCCGAGCACGGCGAGCACCCCGACCAGCTTGCTGAACGCGAACTCCTCCTGGAGCGCGGTGACCGTGGCGGCCATCCCGTGCGGGTTGTGTGCCCCGTCCAGCAGCACCGTCGGGGCGTTGCGCACCTTCTCCAGCCGGCCCGGGGAACTGGTCGCGGCGAACCCCTCCCGGACGGCCTCGACGTCGAGCTGCCGCTTCGCCCCGGCCCCGAGGAACGCCTCGACGGCGGCCAGCGCCACCGCCGCGTTCTGCGCCTGGTGCGCGCCGTGCAGCGGGAGGAACACCTCGTCGTACACCCCGCCGAGCCCCTGGAGGGTCAGCACCTGGCCGCCGACGGCGACCGCCCGGCGCAGCACCCCGAACTCCGCGCCCTCCCGGGCGACGGTCGCGCCGACCTCGGCGCACCGTTCCAGGATCGGCCGGGCCGCCTCCTCCTCCTGCGCGGCGGCGATGACCGTCGCGCCGGAGTGGATGATGCCGGCCTTGTGCAGGGCGATGTCCTCCAGGGTGTCGCCGAGCCACTCGGTGTGGTCCAGCCCGATCGGGGTGAGCACGGCCACCCCGGCCTGGAGCACGTTGGTGGCGTCCTCGGCACCGCCCAGACCCACCTCCACCACCGCCACGTCGACAGGCGCGTCGGCGAACGTGGCGAACGCCAACGCGGTGGTCAGGTCGAAGTAGGTGAGCGGCTCGGCGGACCGCTGGTCGACCAGGTCGGCCAGCGGCTTCACCTCGCGGTACGTGGCGACGAAGCGGGCCTCGTCGACCGGCTCCCCGTCCAGGCTGATCCGCTCCCGGACGGTCTCCAGGTGCGGGCTGGTGTAGCGGCCGGTGTGCAGCCCGAAGGCCCGCAACAGCGAATCGATCATCCGGGCCGTGGACGTCTTGCCGTTCGTCCCGGTCAGGTGGATGGACGGGTACGCCCGCTGCGGGCTGCCGAGCAGGTCGAGCAGCGACTCGATGCGGTCCAGCGAGAAGTGCATGCGGGTGAACCCGCGCGCCGTCAACTCCGCGTCGACGGCGGCGAACTCATCGCGCTCCCCGCCGGACCGGCCGGGCTTATCGGTACGGTCGGTCACGACGGAAGCGCCTCCAGAGCGGCGTCGATGCGGACCAGGTCGGCCTCGGCGACCGCCAGCCGGTCACGGATCTTGGCGACCACCGGCTCGGGCGCCTTCCCGACGAACGCCGGGTTGTCGAGCTTCGCGCGGGCCTGCGCGACCTCCTTCTCGGCGGCCGCCCGGTCCTTGGTGAGCCGGGCCCGTTCGGCGGCCACGTCGATCGACCCCCGGGTGTCCAGCGCCACGCTGACCTCGCCGGGCATGGCGAGGGTGGCGCTGGCCTGGAAGTCGTCGGCCGGGGCGTCCAGCCGGGCCAGCGACCGGATCAGCGGCTCGTGCGTCACGATGCCCGCCCCGGCCAGCCCGTCCAGCCGGGCGGCCACCCGCTGGGTGGGCCGCAGCCCCTGGTCGGAGCGGAACCGCCGGATCTCGGTCACCACCCGCTGGACGGTGCCGACCTCGCGCTCCGCGGCGTCGTCCATCAGCGTACGGTCGGCGACCGGCCAGGCCGCCGTCATCACCGTCTCGCCCCCGGTGAGCGCGGTCCACAGTTCCTCGGTGACGAACGGGATCACCGGATGCAGCAGCCGCAGCAACTGGTCCAGCACGTGCCCGAGCACCCGGCGGGTGGCGTCGGCGGCCAGCCCGCCGGCGGCGAGCACCGGCTTGCCCAGCTCCACGTACCAGTCGCAGACGTCGTCCCAGGCGAAGTGGTAGAGCAGGTCGCAGACCTTCGCGAACTCGTACGCCTCGAACTGCTCGTCCACCTCGGCGGTGACGTGCGCCAGCCGGGACAGGATCCACCTGTCGACGGTGGAGAGCTGGTCGGCGGCCGGCAGCGGACCGGTGGTGTGCGCGCCGTTGAGCAGCGCGAACCGGGTGGCGTTCCACAGCTTGTTGCAGAAGTTGCGGGAGCCCTGGCACCACTCCTCGCTGACCGGCACGTCCCCGCCCGGGTTCGCGCCCCGGGCCAGGGTGAACCGGGTCGCGTCGGCCCCGTACCGGTCGACCCAGTCCAGGGGGTCGACCACGTTGCCGAACGACTTCGACATCTTCTTGCCGTACTGGTCGCGGACCATGCCGTGCAGGGCGACCGTGTCGAACGGCTGCCGGCCGTCCATCGCGTACAGGCCGAACATCATCATCCGGGCGACCCAGAAGAAGAGGATGTCGTAGCCGGTGACCAGCACGCTGGTCGGATAGAACTTGGCCAGGTCCGGGGTCTGCTCCGGCCAGCCGAGGGTGGAGAACGGCCACAGGCCGCTGGAGAACCAGGTGTCCAGGACGTCCTCGTCCTGCTGCCAGCCCTCGCCGGTGGGGGGCGTCTCGTCCGGGCCGACGCAGACGATCTCGCCGGCCGGGCCGTACCAGACGGGGATGCGGTGGCCCCACCACAGCTGCCGGGAGATGCACCAGTCGTGCATGTTGTCGACCCAGGCGAAGTAGCGCTTGGCCAGCTCGGCCGGCTCGATCGTCACCCGGCCGTCGCGCACCGCGTCGCCGGCCGCCTTGGCCAGCGGGGCGGTGTTGACGAACCACTGCAACGACAGCCGCGGCTCGACCGTGGTACGGCACCGGGAGCAGTGCCCCACCGCGTGCACGTACGGCCGCTTCTCGGCCACCACCCGGCCCTGCTCGCGCAGCGCCGCCACGATCGCCGGGCGGGCCTCGTAGCGGTCCAGGCCCTGGAACGGGCCGGGCGCGGTGATGACGCCCCGCTCGTCCATGATCGTCAGGGCGGGCAGGTCGTGCCGCTGGCCGATCTCGAAGTCGTTGGGGTCGTGTGCCGGGGTGACCTTGACCATGCCGGTGCCGAACGCCGGGTCGACGTGCTCGTCGGCGACGATCGGGATGTGCCGGCCGGTCAACGGCACCTCCACCGTGGTGCCGATCAGGTGCCGGTAGCGCTCGTCGTCGGGGTGCACGGCCACGGCGGTGTCCCCGAGCATCGTCTCGGCCCGGGTGGTGGCGACCACGACGTCGTCGCTGTACCGGATCGAGACCAGCTCACCCTCGTCGTCGGTGTGCTCCACCTCGATGTCCGACAGGGCGGTCAGGCAGCGCGGACACCAGTTGATGATCCGGTTGGCCCGGTAGATCAGGCCGTCGTCGTAGAGCTTCTTGAACATGGTCTGCACGGCCCGGGACAGGCCCTCGTCCATGGTGAAGCGTTCCCGGTCCCAGTCGACCGAGTCGCCGAGTCGGCGCATCTGGCCGAGGATCGCCCCGCCGGACTCGGCCTTCCACTGCCAGACCCGCTCGACGAACTGCTCCCGGCCGAGGTCGTGCCGGGACAGCCCCTGGCCGGCGAGCTGCCGCTCCACCACGTTCTGGGTGGCGATGCCGGCGTGGTCCGTGCCGGGCAGCCAGAGCGCCTCGTACCCCTGCATCCGCTTGCGGCGCACCAGCGAGTCCTGGACGGTGTGGTCCAGGGCGTGGCCCATGTGCAGCACACCCGTGACGTTCGGCGGGGGGATCACGATGGTGAACGGAGGCTTGTCACTCTGCGCCGACGCCCGGAAGTGGCCGGCGGCTACCCACTGCTCGTACCGTCGCTGCTCTACCTCGCCGGGCTGGTACTGGCCGGCAAGGGTCGGGGCGTCGGGGCGTCGGGCATCCAGTCTCTCGGTCACCTGTGAAAGTCTACGGAGCGCTTCGGCGGACCCGACGTGCACCACCGGTCATTCGCGTACGGTGGCGAACATGTCCGACGCACATCTCACCGAGCGTCAGCTCATCGAGGGTCCCGAACCGGTCGAGCTGACCGACGAGCCGATCCGGTTGAGCACCCACGACCCGGAGCAGGACCCGCAGGGGCGGGGCCTGGTGTCCCGACGCCGGCGGATCGCGCTGACAGTCGCTCTCGTGGCCGGCCTCGCCGGTGCCGCCGCGCTCGGCGTCGCGGGCTGGCGCATCGCCCAGGAGAAGGCCGTCCGGATGGATGCACCAGCACACCTCGCCGGTCTCACCCGCGACGACTCCGAACGGGCCCGCAGCACCGCCGACTACCTGCGCAGTGGATTCGCCGCCGACATCGACCTGGACCGCAGCATCGGTACGGTCTACCGCGACCCGGCCGACGAGAAGCGGGTGGTGCTGTTCTTCGGTGGCACCACCCTGCTCTGGCAGCCGGAACGCGAACTGGACAGCCTCTTCCGGTTGATGGCCGACGAAACCGGCCGGGTGACCGACATCCGTACGGTGCCCGCCGGGAAGTACGGCGGCGTGATGAAGTGTGGACGGACCAGCGGCGACGGCGGCGACTTCGCGATCTGCGGCTGGGCCGACCACGGCAGCGTGGCGATGGGCATGTTCGCCAACCGTCCCGTCGACGATTCGGCCGGCCTCTTCCGCCAGCTCCGCGAGGGCATCCAGACCCGGGACTGACCCTCACCCGGCGCTCCGCTGCGTGTGCTGTGTTGCGCTATGCCAGCCGCCGATGCCCGCAACCACCGGTACCCGGGTGGCTTCCTGGGCGTCGGGGCGGACGGTCATCCCGGGATGCGGCCTCGACTGGCCTCGACGCAGCTGGAGGGGCTGTCGCGGGTGAATGGGTGCGGACAGCAGTCGAGGCCGGCCCCGTGACGGGGCCGGCCTCGACCGAAAGGTTGTCCGGCGGTGTCCTACTCTCCCACACCCTCCCGAGTGCAGTACCATCGGCGCTGGAGGGCTTAGCTTCCGGGTTCGGAATGTAACCGGGCGTTTCCCCTCCGCCATGACCGCCGTAACACTATGAACATATCAAACAACACACACACCCACGAAAACTTTCACCCGTGGGGGGTTGTTCGGTGTTTGTTCAGAGTTGCACAGTGGACGCGTAGCAGCCTTGTTATCAAGTCCTCGGCCTATTAGTACCGGTCAACTCAACCCGTTACCGAGCTTACATTTCCGGCCTATCAACCCAGTCGTCTAGCTGGGGGCCTTACCCCCACAAAGTGGGGTGGGATACCTCATCTTGAAGCAGGCTTCCCGCTTAGATGCTTTCAGCGGTTATCCCTTCCGAACGTAGCTAACCAGCCGTGCCCCTGGCGGGACAACTGGCACACCAGAGGTTCGTCCGTCCCGGTCCTCTCGTACTAGGGACAGCCCTTCTCAAGTATCCTACGCGCACGGCGGATAGGGACCGAACTGTCTCACGACGTTCTAAACCCAGCTCGCGTACCGCTTTAATGGGCGAACAGCCCAACCCTTGGGACCTGCTACAGCCCCAGGATGCGACGAGCCGACATCGAGGTGCCAAACCATCCCGTCGATATGGACTCTTGGGGAAGATCAGCCTGTTATCCCCGGGGTACCTTTTATCCGTTGAGCGACACCGCTTCCACACGCAAGTGCCGGATCACTAGTCCCGACTTTCGTCCCTGCTCGACCTGTCAGTCTCACAGTCAAGCCCCCTTGTGCACTTGCACTCAACACCTGATTGCCAACCAGGCTGAGGGAACCTTTGGGCGCCTCCGTTACCCTTTAGGAGGCAACCGCCCCAGTTAAACTACCCACCAGACACTGTCCCTGAACCGGATAACGGTCCGAAGTTAGATACCCGAATCAACCAGAGTGGTATTTCAAGATTGCCTCCACCCATACTGGCGTACAGGTTTCACCGGCTCCCACCTATCCTACACAAGCCCATTCAGATACCAATGTCAAGCTATAGTAAAGGTCCCGGGGTCTTTCCGTCCTGCCGCGCGTAACGAGCATCTTTACTCGTACTGCAATTTCGCCGGGCCTGTGGTTGAGACAGTGGGGAAGTCGTTACGCCATTCGTGCAGGTCGGAACTTACCCGACAAGGAATTTCGCTACCTTAGGATGGTTATAGTTACCACCGCCGTTTACTGGCGCTTAAGTTCTCCGCTTCGCCCCCGAAAGAGCTAACAGGTCCCCTTAACGTTCCAGCACCGGGCAGGCGTCAGTCCATATACATCGAATTACTTCTTCGCATGGACCTGTGTTTTTAGTAAACAGTCGCTTCCCCCTGCTCTCTGCGGCCATACAACGCTCCACCCGCACGGGGCTTCACGTCTCCGGCCCCCCTTCTCCCTAAGTTACGGGGGCAATTTGCCGAGTTCCTTAACCACAGTTCGCCCGATCGCCTCGGTATTCTCTACCTGACCACCTGTGTCGGTTTGGGGTACGGGCCGCTCAGAACTCGCTAGAGGCTTTTCTCGGCAGCATAGGATCACTGACTTCACCTGAATCGGCTCGGCATCACGTCTCAGCCTCAATGCACCGCGGATTTGCCTACGGCACGGCCTACACGCTTACCCCGGCACAACCACCGGCCGGGCTCAGCTACCTTCCTGCGTCACCCCATCGCTTGACTACTACCCGCCAGGTTCCCACGCTCCCTCCGTTCGGTCCGAAGACCTCCCGGAGCTCGGGTGGTTAGCACAACGAGGTTCATCACGGGCGCTCCTTCGCGGGTACGGGAATATCAACCCGTTGTCCATCGACTACGCCTCTCGGCCTCGCCTTAGGTCCCGACTCACCCAGGGCGGATTAGCCTGGCCCTGGAACCCTTGGTCATCCGGCGGAAGGGTTTCTCACCCTTCTTTCGCTACTCATGCCTGCATTCTCACTCGTGCCGCGTCCACAACTAGGTCACCCCGCTGCTTCACCCCCGGCACGACGCTCCCCTACCCATCCACACACCTGCACACCCCATCAAGGAGATGCGAAGTATCATGTGAATGCCACAGCTTCGGCGGTGTGCTTGAGCCCCGCTACATTGTCGGCGCGGAACCACTTGACCAGTGAGCTATTACGCACTCTTTAAAGGGTGGCTGCTTCTAAGCCAACCTCCTGGTTGTCTATGCGACCCCACATCCTTTTCCACTTAGCACACGCTTAGGGGCCTTAGCTGGTGATCTGGGCTGTTTCCCTCTCGACTACGAAGCTTATCCCCCGCAGTCTCACTGCCGCGCTCTCACTTACCGGCATTCGGAGTTTGGCTGATTTCGGTAAGCTTGTAGGCCCCCTAGACCATCCAGTGCTCTACCTCCGGCAAGAAACACACGACGCTGCACCTAAATGCATTTCGGGGAGAACCAGCTATCACGGAGTTTGATTGGCCTTTCACCCCTAACCACAGGTCATCCCCCAACTTTTCAACGTTGGTGGGTTCGGCCCTCCACACGGTCTTACCCGCGCTTCAGCCTGCCCATGGCTAGATCACTCCGCTTCGGGTCTAGAACATGCGACTACAACGCCCTCTTCAGACTCGCTTTCGCTACGGCTCCCCCACACGGGTTAACCTCGCCACATGCCACTAACTCGCAGGCTCATTCTTCAAAAGGCACGCCGTCACCCCGCAAGGCTCCGACGGATTGTAGGCGAACGGTTTCAGGTACTATTTCACTCCCCTCCCGGGGTACTTTTCACCATTCCCTCACGGTACTCGTCCGCTATCGGTCACCAGGAAGTATTTAGGCTTACCAGGTGGTCCTGGCAGATTCACGGCAGATTTCAGGAGTCCGCCGCTACTCGGGAACACCCACAGAAGATCAGCAACTTTCACCTACCGGACTCTCACCGACTACGGTTGGCTTTTCCACACCATTCGGCTAGCCACTGACTTTATAACTCCTCGAACAAGTGTCAGCCTGTTCAGCAGGGTCCCACAACCCCGACCACGCAACCCCTGACAGGTATCACACGCAACCGGTTTAGCCTCAATCCGCTTTCGCTCGCCACTACTCACGGAATCACTATTTGTTTTCTCTTCCTACGGGTACTGAGATGTTTCACTTCCCCGCGTTCCCCCCACACACCCTATGTGTTCAGATGTGGGTGACACCACATGACTGGTGCCAGGTTTCCCCATTCGGACACCCTGGGATCACAGCTCGGTTGACAGCTCCCCCAGGCCTATCGCGGCCTCCCACGTCCTTCATCGGCTCCTGGTGCCAAGGCATCCACCGTTCGCCCTTGACAACTTGACCACAAAGATGCTCGCGTCCACTGTGCAATTCTCAACAAACAACCAACCCACAACCCACAGCTTCCCACCAAACCCGGCCAACACCGGCGGTATGAGAAACCAGGCCGTGCCTGGCAACCTCCAGCAGGCTC
>NZ_JBMHMK010000001.1:6042500-7232500 GCF_049178975.1 Micromonospora sp. WMMD734 | reverse complement strand
GGTGATCGCGGCGGTCGTGCTCGTCGTCGTCGTACTGTCGGTCGTCCGGCTGGCCCGGCGCGGACCGTCCAGGATGGGAACGGCCCTGCTGGTGACGGCGACGGCGATCATCGCGCTGGCGGTCGTGGGGGTGCTGCTGAGCTGACCGAGGCCCGGCCCCAGGGCAGGCCGCCCCCGGGGCCGTTCAGAGGCGGCGGTTTGCCAGGCTGGGCAGCTCGGCCCGGATCGTGTGCAGCCGGTCCAGGTCGAGGTCGACCACGGTGACACCAGGCCCGTCCGGCACCTGACCGAGCACCGTGCCCCACGGGTCGACCACCATGCTGCGGCCGAAGCACGTCCGGCCCGGGTCGTGGTCACCGGTCTGCCCGGCGGCGGCCACGAAGCACTGGTTCTCGATCGCCCGGGCCCGCAGCAGGACCTCCCAGTGGTCCCGGCCGGTGTGCATCATGAACGCCGCCGGCACGACGAGCAGGTGGGCACCCCCGTCGGTGGCGAGCCGGCGATACAGCTCCGGGAAGCGCAGGTCGTAGCAGATGGTCAGGCCCACCCGCAGCCCCTCCACGTCGACCACCACGGGTTGCACCCCGGGGGCCACCGTGGCGGACTCGCGATAGGACACCCGGCCGGGGATCTCCACGTCGTACAGGTGGATCTTCCGGTAGCTGGCGGCGAGGGTTCCGGAACGGTCGAAGACCAGCGACGTGTTCCAGGTGTGCTCCGGATCCGGCCCGGCCTCGTGGAAGGAGCCGGCGACCAACCAGATTCCCAGCCGGCGGGCCACCTCGGCGAAGAAGGTCCCCACCGTCCCGTCCACTCCCTCGGCCGGCGGCATCCCCGCCGCCGGGCCGAGATAGTCGACGTACTCCGGGAGGACCGCCAGGTCGGCACCGGCCGCCGCGGCCCGCACGAGCAGGGCCTCGGCGGCGGCCAGGTTGGCCGACCGGTCGTCGCGGGCGTTGAGCTGGCAGACGGCGACGCGCATGCCGCCAGGGTACGGGCGACCGGCCGCCCGGGGACAGCCCTCGGCGCGGCGGGGCCGGAACACGGTCGCCCGCTACCGGGGAACGGGCGCTCGGACACCCACGGTCGGCCACCAGGACACCCCGTGGACGCCCCGGAGCGCCACGAGGGCGACCGCGAGCCGGGGGTGTGGGGCGAGATGATCCCCGCGCGACGACCGATCAGGCGACGGCAAACGGCGCTGCGCCCGTACGCGCAGAAGCACGGCCCCGGGCGGGAGCCGTGCTTCTGACGGTGGTCGGGGCGTCGGTCAGGCCGACTTCTCCTCGCGGTCGCGGCGGGCCCGGCGACCGGTGAACTCGCGCGGCACGATGGTCGGGTTGACGTTCTCCAGGACCGCCTCGCGGGTGATCAGCACCCGGGCGGCGTCCGGGTTGCTCGGCACCTCGTACATGACGGAGAGGAGGACCTCTTCCATGATGGCGCGCAGACCACGGGCACCGGTGCCCCGGAGCATCGCCTGGTCGGCGATGGCCTCCAGTGCCGGCGGCTCGAACTCCAGCTCGACGCCGTCCAGCTCGAAGAGCCGCTGGTACTGCCGGACCAGGGCGTTGCGGGGCTCGGTGAGGATGCGCACCAGGGCGGAACGGTCCAGGCTGCGCACGTTGGTGATCACCGGCAGTCGGCCGATGAACTCGGGGATCAGCCCGAACTTGAGCATGTCCTCCGGCATCACCTGGCTGAAGATGTCGTCGGTGGAACGCTCGGAGACCGACCGGAGCCGGGCACCGAAGCCGGTGCCGCCGGAGCCGGTGCGGGCCTCGATGATCTGGTCGAGACCGGCGAAGGCGCCACCGCAGATGAACAGCACGTTGGTGGTGTCGATCTGGATGAACTCCTGGTGGGGGTGTTTGCGCCCGCCCTGCGGCGGCACGTTCGACACCGTGCCCTCCAGCATCTTGAGCAGGGCCTGCTGCACCCCCTCGCCGGAGACGTCCCGGGTGATCGACGGGTTCTCCGACTTACGGGCGATCTTGTCGACCTCGTCGATGTAGATGATGCCCGTCTCGGCGCGCTTGATGTCGTAGTCGGCGGCCTGGATCAGCTTGAGGAGGATGTTCTCCACGTCCTCGCCGACGTAGCCCGCCTCGGTCAGCGCGGTGGCGTCCGCGATCGCGAAGGGCACGTTGAGCATCCGGGCCAGGGTCTGCGCGAGGTGCGTCTTGCCGCACCCGGTCGGCCCGAGCAGCAGGATGTTGGACTTGGCCAGCTCGACCGCGTCGCTGCCGGAGCCGGGGGCGTTGGCCGCCTCGGCCTGGATGCGCTTGTAGTGGTTGTAGACCGCCACCGCGAGCGCCTTCTTGGCCTGGTCCTGGCCGACGACGTAGTTGTCGAGGAACTGGCAGATCTCCATCGGCTTGGGAAGCTCTTCCCACTTCACCTCGCCGGACTCGGCCAGCTCCTCTTCGATGATCTCGTTGCAGAGGTCGATGCACTCGTCGCAGATGTAGACCCCTGGGCCCGCGATGAGCTTCTTGACCTGCTTCTGCGACTTGCCGCAGAACGAGCACTTCAGTAGGTCGCCGCCGTCACCGATCCGTGCCACCTACGTTCTCCCTGCACTCGTCGACCGGAGACCGGCCCTGAACCGCGGACGCCGCAGCGCCCGTCCGTGGTGAAATCCGTTCCGCCGGTCCGACCCGGCCACGCCGTACGGACCCGACGTTACCCGCTGGCGAGGGTTTCTCCGACCCCCAAAACGGGTGTGTCAGAGGCCGGCCGGGAACTGCTCACCCGACCGACCTCCGACCGGCGGTGCTCAGCGGGCCGCGTTGGCGGCCAGCAGGCCCTTCTTGCGACTGGTCAGGATCGTGTCGACCAGCCCGTACTCCTTGGACTCCTCGGCCGTCATGATCTTGTCACGGTCGATGTCCTTGCGGACCTGCTCGATCGGCCGGTTGCAGTGCCGGGAGAGCATGTCCTCCAGCTGCGTGCGCATCCGCAGGATCTCCCGGGCCTGGATCTCGATGTCCGAGCCCTGCCCGTAGCCGCCCTCGGTGGCCGGCTGGTGGATGATGATCCGCGAGTTCGGCAGCGCCATCCGCTTGCCCGGGGTGCCCGCCGCCAGCAGCACCGCCGCCGCGCTGGCCGCCTGGCCCAGGCAGACGGTGGAGATGTCCGGCCGGACGTACTGCATGGTGTCGTAGATCGCCGTCATGGCGGTGAACGAACCACCTGGCGAGTTGATGTACATGATGATGTCGCGGTCCGGGTCGGTGCCCTCGAGCGTCAGCAGCTGCGCCATCACGTCGTTGGCCGACGCGTCGTCGACCTGCACGCCGAGGAAGATGATCCGGTCCTCGAAGAGCTTGTTGTACGGGTTGGACTCCTTGACCCCGTACGAGGTGCGCTCGACGAACGACGGCAGGACGTAACGGTTGTGCACGGCCGCGAACTGGGGCGGCAGGCTCAGATCGGTCATCGTCAGCTCCTCAGCTCAGGGTCCCGGCGCCATCCGGAACCTGCGTGGCCCCGATGATCACCTTGTCGATGAAGCCGTAGTCCATGGCCTCCTGGGCGGTGAACCAGCGGTCGCGGTCCGAGTCGGCCTCGATCTGCGCCTGGCTCTGCCCGGTGTGGTGGGCCACCCGCTCCTGGAACATCCGCTTGGTGTAGAGCATCTGCTCGGCCTGGATCGCGATGTCCGACGCGGTGCCGCCGAGACCACCGGACGGCTGGTGCATCATGATCCGCGCGTGCGGCAGGGCGTACCGCTTGCCCTTGGTGCCCGCGCAGAGCAGCAGCTGGCCCATCGAGGCGGCCATGCCCATCGCCACGGTCGACACGTCGTTGTCGATGTACTGCATGGTGTCGTAGATCGCCATGCCGGAGTAGACCGAGCCACCCGGCGAGTTGATCCAGAGGAAGATGTCGCGGTCCGGGTCCTCCGCCGCGAGCAGCAGCAGCTGGGCGCAGATGCGGTTGGCGACCTGGTCGTTCACCTCGCTGCCGAGGAAGATGATGCGCTCCTTGAGCAACCGGTTGTAGACCGAGTCGTCGAGGTTGCCAATGGTGTCGCCACCTCGGGCTTCGATCGCCCGGAGCGGCTTCGCTGGGATGTGCATGTCGGTCATGGCAGCCCTTCGCTCTCCGTACCGTCGTACCCGACATTAACCGCTCCACCGGGTGATCGACTCCCGCTCGCGGCACTGTTCGCTCTCAGCGCAGCAGGCTCGGGACGTACCCGGAAAGGGGTTCGGCCGCCGTCTGCCGCAACGGGCGGACGGCGGCCTACCGGGTCGGATCAGTGCTCGTGGTCGTGCTCGTGGTCGTGCGCCTGCTCGCTCTCGGCCCGCAGCGCGTCGAGGGTGACCTCGTTGCCGGCCGAGTCCTTGATCTTGATCTTCTCCATCACGGAGGCGAGCGCCTTGCCGCGCCGCACGTCACCGAAGACGGCGCCGGCGGCACCGGAGCGGACCAACTGGTCGTAGTACTGCTGCGGGGCCATCCCGGCACGCTGCGCCCGGTGGACGATCTCGTGACCGAACTCGTCGTCGGAGACCTGGGTGTCCTCGGCGTCGGCCAGGGTGTCCAGCAGGAGCTGGATCTTGACGCCCTCGGTCGCCGCCTCGGTCAGCTCGGCGTCGATCTGCTCCTCGGTCTTCTCCTCGGCGGCGAGGTACTCCTCCATCGAGGCGCCGATCCGCTCCAGCTGGTCGACCATCGCCTGCTTACGGCTCTCGACCTCCTCGCGGACGATGCCCTCCGGGGCGGGCACCTCGGCGGCGGCGACCAGCTGCTCCAGGGCCTTGTCCCGGGCGGCGTAGATCTGCTCGACCCGCTTGCCCCGGCTGACCTTCTCCCGCAGGTCGGCGCGGAGCTCCTCGATGGTGTCGAACTCGCTGGCCATCTGGGCGAAGTCGTCGTCCAGCTCCGGCAGCTCCTTCTCCTTGACCGTGCGGACGGTCACCGCCACCTCGGCGTCCCGGCCGGCGAAGTCGCCGCCCACGAGCTGGGTGGTGAAGGTGGTGTCGTCGCCGGCGGCGAGCCCGACCAGGGCCTCGTCCAGCCCCGGCAGGAGCTGCTTGCTGCCGACCTCGTGCGAGATGTTGCTCGCCGAGCCGCCCGGCACGTCCTCGCCGTCGACGGTCGCGTTCAGGTCGATCTGCACGTAGTCACCCTCGGCGGCGGCCCGCTCGACGGTCTTGAGCGTGGCGAACCGCTCGCGCAGGTTCTTGACCTGCTCGTCGATCTCGCTCTCGTCGATCTGCAGCTCGTCGACGGTCACCTCGACGGTGGCCGGGTCCGGCAGGGTCAGCTCGGGTCGGACGTCGACCTCGGCGGTGAAGTTGAGCGAGTCACCGTCGTTGAACTCGGTGATCTCGACCTCCGGGCGGCCGAGCGTCTTGAGGTCGTGCTCACGCACCGCGGCGAGGATGTTCTGCGGGATGGCCTCCTGCACCGCCTCGTTGAGCACGGTGCCCCGGCCCACCCGCTGGTCGATCACGGCGGCCGGGATCTTGCCCCGACGGAAGCCGGGAACCTGGACCTGCTGGCCGATCTCCCGGTACGCCTTCTTGAGGCTCGGCTCGAGCTCGACGAACGGCACCTCGATGGCGAGCCGCACGCGCGTCGGGCTCAGAGTCTCGACGGTGCTCTTCACAGGCGTACTCCTTGACGGATCTCAGTGGTGGGTCTGGGTCTGGGCGTGATTGCGCGCATCGAGTGTAGGCGAGCCGGGACGCTGCTCCGGCAGCGCCCGGCATACCGCACAGAATCGGCGTCGCCCCCCGGGGGTGATCCCGGGATGCGCACGCAGTCGGGGTGGCGGGATTTGAACCCACGGCCCCTCGCTCCCAAAGCGAGTGCGCTACCAAGCTGCGCCACACCCCGTGGCCCAAGAAGTGTATGCCGTCGCGCCCCACCCGGAATGCCGGGGCATCCCCACCCCACCCACCCCGGCGCCGGCCTGCCCCCGGTGCCGGCCTACCCCGGTGCCCAGCCCGCCCCCGGTGCCCGGCCCGCCCCCGGTGCCCGGCCTGCCCCGGTGATCAAGGAGTTTGCGTCAAGTTGATCGCCGTGGATGACGCAAACCTCTTGATCACCGGGAGAAGGGAGGGGAGGGGACGCGGGAGGAGGGAGGGAGTGCCGGTGCGTCGGGGGATGGGGGGAGCGGGTAAGGTGTGGGCGCATCCCGGTGTGCCGGGGCGTACGCGGGCGTAGCTCAATGGCAGAGCTTCAGTCTTCCAAACTGACGGTGCGGGTTCGATTCCCGTCGCCCGCTCCACACTCCTCCGGCCCAGATCTCCGGTCGGTTCCGATCCCCATTGCATCCCCTGGCTTCGGCCGTACCGGGTCGCGTGCTCGTCACCGCTGCCAGCCGGTGGCTTCCCCGCGCCCGGTGGCCCGGCACCCGTGCCAGGGCGTGGAGGGCTACGCCGTAAGACGTGACGACGCACCGGGGCCGGCGCACGGGCCGGCTGTCTGACCCTCGGACCTGCGGCACGTCCGGCCGCCCCTGCCTGAGGAGCGCCCGGGCCGGACCCCCTGAACCAGCCGGGTGGACCGTGGCCGTCGACCCTCGGCTTCCGGCCGGCGGCGCGCGGTGCGGGTCCCGTACCCGGAAATTTTGATCTTGGATGTGGCGGTCCCGGTGTAGAACTGGGCGGTGGACCCTGTGATGCTCGGCCGTGCCCTCGACGACGTGTTCGACCACGCGCTGCTGTACCACGCGTTCACCGACTACCTGCGGGACTACGAGGTCATCGTCCACCTGACCGCCGACCCCCGCACCGGGATCGCCCCGACGACGCTGCGTTACCTGTTCCGGTACTGCGTCGAGGCCCGCTGCCGGACGTCGGTCCCGCCGGTCACCTGGCGGGCCTCCCTGGACGACCGCCTGATCGACCACCGCACCGGCGTCGACCTGGACGGTTACCTCTGGGGTGTGAAGTGGCACGCGCTCTACCCGGGCGCCCGGGTCGTGGCGGACTCGGCCACCGCGCGGAGCTGGGCCGAGGCGACCGGGCTCGACTTCCACGAGGTGCTGATCGAAACCAACGCCCACGTGCTCACCCTGGTCTTCTCCGACCTCCAGGTCAGCGAACTGCCGCCGGGATACCGCCCGTTCACCGTGGACCGGGAGAGCTAGCCGGGTGCGACCTCGCGCTCGGCCGCCGCCAGCCAGCGCCGGTACCAGCGGGCGAAGCCGAGCGGCGTCCCGTCGTCGTCGTACAGCGGCCGGAAACCACCGCCCTCGGCGATGTCGTCCGCCCACATCCGGCCCCGGGCGGGACCGCTGACCACCAGCGCCTCCCGCAGCGCGCAGCCGAGATGGCACAGGTACAGCAGGCCGACGGAGTTCTCCGGCGTGTAGACGACCTGCTCGTAGCGCTCCCAGTGGGCGTCCTGCGCGGTGGCGAACGCCTCCGGCGAGTCGTAGTCATCCTCGTCGGGTTCGGCCGGCAGGCCGTCGGCCGGGTTGAACGCTTCGACGTGGGGGAAGGGACGCCCGAGCGCCGCCAGCGTGGTGAGGTCCGCGCCGTCGCCCTCCCACCGCCACCGTCCGTCGTGCCGGCGCAGCGGGAACAGCCCGTAGGCCGGCCCCGCGCCACCCCGACCCGCCTCCCGCAGGAACGACAGGTACTCAGCGGGCAGTTCCACCCGCAGCTGCCCCTGCACCTCGGTCAGTTCGTCGGCGGTCAGCGGTGCTTCCAGCTCCCACCCGTGGTCGCCGGCACCGAACACGGTGCCGGCGGCGGGCGTCGCGGCCAGCCGCGCGAGCCGTCCACGGATGTCTGACCAGTCCGGGCGTGTCACGCCCGGCACGATACAAGCTCAGCGGGACGCGTCGGAGGGATGGCTGAGCAGGCCCAGGTCGATCGCGTGCAGGACGAACTCCGCCGCGTTCACCGCCGCCTGGTGCCGGTGGGTGTCCGACTTCTTGGCGTTGCCCCAGTCGGCGATGCCCCGGACCGCGATCCACTCCACCTTCCGCGTGGCCGCGACGCCGTTGAGCAGGTGTGACTCCATGTCCCCGGCGACCGCGTCCGGGTGCCGACGGCGCAGTTCCACGATCGCCTCGTCCGAGCGGTACAGGGTGGTGGCGCCGAGGATCGGGCCGATGTGCACGGCCGGCCCGGACCAGCTGTCGGCCGCTGCGGTGAGGACGCCGAGCAGTTCCGCGGACGGGCTGGGTCGGGGTCCCCGGTCCAGCCGGTGCGCCCTGCCGTCGACGTCGGTGACGGCCTGGTGGGCCACGTCGCGGGTCTGACGCGAGACCGCGATGTCACCGAGCGCCTGCTCGCCGGGGTTCAGCCCGAAACAGGTGCCGACGAGCACCAGGTAGCGCGGACGCCACTGACTGATGATGCTCGTGGCCACCTGGGCCACCCCGGCCGAGGAACTCGGATCGCCTACCGCACTGGCGAGCATCAGTTCCGCGCCGGCCACCGTACCGAGCCGGTGGACGGTGTGCGGGGAACGCCGTTCCAGGTACGGCTTCGCCCCACGCCGGCGGAACACGTCGAGGGTGGCCCGCTGCTCACCCGGGGTGGCGACCAGCAGCAGGATCTTCGGGCGGGCCAGCACGGCTTCGGTCTCCTCGTCGAATCGCTTGTTCATCCGGTCGGCCGCCCGCCACACCTGTTGCAACGCCACCACCGCCACCGGAACGGTCATCAGCGCCATGATGCTCACCAGCCAGCCGAGCAGCGCCATGCCGGGGCTCTGGGGACGGAGGTCCGGCGGGTCGGACAGGAGCAGCCGCTGCCCGAGCCAGCGCAGTGCCTCGCCGTACCCCGTCGGGCGGCCGGCGCACCGGTCGCCGCAGGACCGCCGTTCCTGGTCGGCCACCAGGTGGGCGAGCATCAGCAGTACGCCGGCACTGCCGAAGACGTACCAGAGGAAGAAGCTGGCGGTGTTGAAGGTCCGCTTCGCGCCGCCCGGCACCTGGTCGCGCGGTTCGAGCACGACCACGTCGGTGCCGACGCCGAACGGCAGGCCCACCCGCTGCTGGCGGGGCACCGCGTCCCGCATGGCGGTGGTGGTGATGCCGTTGACCAGGCAGAGCAGCACCTCGGTGACGAACACGCCGTCCGGTTGGCCGCCCTGCGGTTCGCTGGCGGCGCGCACCCGCCTGACCACGAGTCGACTGAGCCGGTCGGAGACCTCACGCATCAGGTCACCCGCCCGGCCCGCGTCCGTCTCGTGGCACAGCGGCATCGACCACTGCCGGGCCGGTAGCGACTCGGCGGCGAGCTCGCCCTCACGGCGGCGGCGCAACGACCGGAGCAGGCCGCGGAACCCGGCGGCGACGACACCGGACACGCAGAACGTCACGTACAGCATGCCGAGCAGGGCGAGCACGATCGCCGTACGCCAGAGGTGCAGTGGCACGCAGCCGAGTGCCGCCACCACCGCCAGTGCCGGCGGGCCGGCGAAGCAGAGCGTCTCCCAGCGCCGGTCCACGATCCGCAGCAGCAGCAGCCGCAACCCACCCGCGGGGTACGGCTCATCCATCGTCATCGGTGGCTTCAGCAGGGCGAACGAGTCCGGGCCGCGCCAGACGAGCCGCCCCTCGTGGGCGGCGACGACGAGCATCACGCCCAGTGGGCCACGCCCCCGGAACCAGCCCATGGTGCCCTCGGGTCGCACCGTTCGGTACGCCTGCCGCCCGTGTTCGGCGCGGCGTACCGCACGGGCCGCCGCCCGGGCCACCGCGAACGGCAGGTGGCGGGAGTCGACGACCTCGGCGGCGGTCACAGCACCCGCTCCACGGCCGAGGTGGCGAAGTCCCGTACCAGCGAACGCAGCCGGTCGAACAGCGGCCCGGCGCTGCGGGAGACCAGGTAGTGCGGCAGGTCGCCCCGCTCCACCTGCTCCCCCGGCCCGGGCGGGGTCATCAGGTACGGCGAGGTCAGGATGAGGGCGCACGGGTCGTCGAGGTCGGTGGCGAGGCAGGCCATGCCGGGATAGCCGGGGGTCTGGTACACCTCCAGCCGGTCGGCCAGCGCACCGTGGCGCTGCCTGAACTGGCGCAGGTGGCTCAGCGCCTCACGGGTCTTGTCGGCCAACTGCTCGCCGCGTTGCGCGGACAGCAGCCGGGTCGCCTCGGAAACCGGGTCCATCAGCACGCAGCGGTAGGTGCCGCCGCGGCCGAGGAAGTCCAGGACCGCGTCCCGGAAGTGCGCCGGCCGTTCGGTGGTCACCAGGTAGCGCGACGCGGTACGCAGCGAGGTGCCCAGGTCGACGACCTCGGTGGCCGCCGCCCGGACCATCCGGGTCTTCTCGAACTGGCTGGGTCGCTCGACGTACCCGTGCACCGGGACGCCACCGGCGAGCCCCCGGGCGGCCAGCCAGCTCGCCGCCGCCCCACCGGCGTGGGTGTCGGCGGCGTACAGGTGGATCTGCCGACCCTCGAACTCGCCGACCGGGGTGAACAGGTCGGCGTACGGGCCGGCGACCCGTACGACGTCGGAGGAGACCGCCACGGTGTCCGGCGGGGCGGCCTTCTCCAGGTGCGCCACGAAGTTGATGTCGGGCGAGTAGATGGTGCCCTCGTTGCCCTCGCCCCGGTAGCGGATCGAACCCTTGTGCACGGCGACCCGCAGCCGCAGGGAACCGTCGATGCCGAGCCGGGCGAACTCGTCGCGCAGATGCGGCAGGTCCAGGGTCAGCAGGCGGTGGACGAATTCGAGGGTGACGTCGCGGGCCACGCTCTCCTCGTCGTCGTGGACGATGAGGAATCCGCCGTCGCCGGCCCACCGCCATGGCCGTGCGTAGCCGACCCGTCGCTGTTCGGCTATCGTGGCGAGCCGTTCGGTCACCTTACGATGCAACAGGTCGAATGCCTGACCGGCCTGGTCACGCGGATTGTGCGCCACCACGTTCGAATGACCGGCCGCGTCAACGAAGATCAGAAACACATTGTCGTACGTTCGGTTGACCTGAAAGGTATCCATCGTCAGTTACGCACCCGCTCCACACTGGGCCAGAATTCCGGACGTCGGCGCATCCGGTAACTGTGCCGGAAAATGACGTGAACAACTACATGAGGAGACCGACTTGACGCATCGAGAGGCATCCTCGACCGGCCGGACGACGCCCACCCCACCGGGCGGACGGAATACCACGGACCATCCGTCGCCAGTGCCGGGTACGTTTCTCGCCCAACTCTCACCGGCCGACCGGGAACGGCTCGCCGCCATCGCGACGGTCCGGCCGCACGCCGCCCGGGTCGACCTGTTCCACCAGGGCGACCCGTCGCGGTACGTGCTGGTTCTGCTCAGCGGTTGGATCAAGGTCACCTCGGTGTCCCGGGACGGCCAGGAGGCGTTGCTCGCCCTGCGTGGCCCCGGCGACATCATCGGCGACCTGGCCGCGATCGACGGCGGCGTCCGCTCCGGCACGGTGACCACCCTGACCGCCCTGCAGGCGTACGTCATCGACGGTCCACAGTTCGTGGACCTGGTGGTCAACCAGCCGGGGCTCGCCCTCGGTCTGCTGCGGCACCTCGCCCGCGGACTGCGGCAGTCGGACATCAAGCGGCTGGAGTACGTCTCCGCGAGCAGCTTCGGTCGGCTGGCCGGCCTGCTGTCGGACCTCGCCGACGAGCACGGCCGACGCACCCCGGAGGGGATCGTCATCGACCTGCCGCTGTCCCAGCGGGAACTGGCCACCGCCGCCGCGACGTCGCGGGAGGCGGTCGCCCGGGCGATGCGCGCGCTGCGGGAACGCGACATCGTCCGCACCGGTCGACGGGAGATCGTCATCGTCGCGCCCGAGGTGCTGCGTGCCCTGCACCGGTCTACTCCGGACACCCGTCGCGGCTGAGCGACGACGCCGGCACCTACGGGCCCGTTCACACCAGTGTCCCGATCAGACAGACACCACTCGCGGCGAGGCTGACGATCGCGCTGCGGACCAGCCGGTACTTGGTGGTGACCCGGGCGCTGGTCCACCGGAGTTCGGCGAGGGCCGCGCCCAACGGCTGGGTCGCGGTCTCGCGGAGCGCCCCGACGAGGTCGTCGTGGCGCAGCACGTCGCCGAAGTAGGAGACGTGGCTGTCAGGTGAGGTGCCGCCGAGCCGGGGCAGCAGCGCGAGCGCCGACATCAGCACCGCCCCGGCCCACAGCAGGCAGGCGACCCACCACCAGCCGCCCCGGGTCACGACGGCCAGCCCACTGCCGGGCCCGGCCGCCAGGGCCGCCGCGGCGATGGTTCCGGCGACGCCGAGCGTCTGGGTCGCCTTCGTGTCGGCCCGGCGCAGTTCGTGCCGGTTGTCGGTGAGCAATTGGCGTGCGTAGTGCAGGGTCCGCTCGTCGTCCGACCGACCGCCGCCCCGTCCATCCGTGTCTCCCATGTCACCCAGCGTGCCTCCCGCTATCGCGTGCGTCCGCGTCGAACTACACCGTCGGAATGTGTCAGTTGACGCACCGGCCGGCGCGGCCCGGCACGACCATGAATTCATGGACCAGCCATGCCCCCTGCCCTGCGCAGCGCCACCGGTCCGCACCTGCGCGCCGGTCCACAGACAGATTTCCGTCAGTTCGCCGCGGTAGTCGTCCGTCCGGACCGCCGATGCCGCCGAATCAGTTCCCCCGGATCCGCGCTCTTCCGCCAGCAACGCTCTCCAACCGGCCGGGCCAATTCCACCGAACATCGATTTACGGGTCACCTTCGACCAGTATTCGGGACTGGTGATCCGAAAGCGGCGATCCGGTGTAGACAGTCGGGGCGGTTGTGCCCCTAAGGTCGTCCGAACCCTTTCCATTCACCCCACCGCGGAGCTCTGTCGCAATTCCGACTGACTTTCCGAGAGGCATTGCCAATGCGTTTCACGAGTACACGTGCTGTCGCCGACGGCCGGGCGGCCCCCGGCCGCGCCGTGCTCGACGACGTTCCGACGCCGGTCCGGCCGCCGTGGTGGCGTCGGTTGCTCCGCCCGCTGCTCACCGGCCTGCTGATCCTGGCGTTGCTGGCCGTCTGCGCGGTGCGGATCCACGACTGGCTCGGCCCCCCGGACAGCCTCGACCAGGCGGTCCTGGAGGGGGCCCGCAAGGTCGCCGGCCCGGTCTGTATCGATGAGATCCAGGACGTCTCCGGTTCGATGACGCAGTACACGGCCCTGCGTGAACAGGCGGTCGGCCAGCTCTTCGAGTTCGCCCAGCGGGAGTTGGAGGCCACCGACCAACTGGCCGAGGCCGTGTTCAGCGGCACCGCCGGGGTGACCATGCCGCCGACCTCGCTGCACGCGCTGCCGGCCCGCCGGCCCGCGCCCGCGCCCGGCGACGGCACGCTCATGGCGCCCGCGATCCGCGCCCTGACCGCGGCGGACCGTCAGGCCGACCGCACCTGCGCCGCCCGCGCCCTCGTCGCCGTCACCGACGGCGAGGTGCACGACGACGTCGCCGAGCTGCGTGACGCGCTCGTCGACGGCGCGTACACGCGGATGTACCTGGTGGTGCCCGGCCTGACCGGTGGTCGGCCGGACGTGTTCACCGGCGACGTGCTGGACGGGGTGGTGGTGCGCCGGTTCACCAACGCCCGCCGCCTGGGCGTCATCTTCGGCGAGGTCTTCGCCGAACTCCTGGGCGTCGAACTGCGCCACCGCCAGATCGAGAACAGTCGGCCCTGAGGGGACGTCCGACGAGCCCACCACGTACCTGAAGGAGACGCCCCCATGCCACGTCAGACAGCAGCCCTGTCCCACCCGCACTGGGACCGCCCGCCGGCGGGCCCCATCCGCTACCGCCTCACCGCACGCATCGCCGACTGGTGGAACGGCCGCCAGGACGCCCGCGCCGGGCTACCCGCCGTGGGGTCCGACCCCGCGCCGAGGGGGACGCCCCACAACCGGTCCGTCGCCTTCACCCCCCACCTGGAGAAGCTGCGGCGGATGGCGAACGACGCCATGCACCACGAACTGGTGCACCTCCAGCAGGAGGTCGCCAACCCGGCGTTGCAACTCGCCCGGACCGAGGCCCAACTCGTCGAGGCCGAGCAGGCCCTGGTCCGGGCGCGGGAGGCACTGCAGAACCTGACCGCGCCGACCGAGGACGAGCTGACGGCACGCCGGGCCGGCGAGACCGACACCGACGCGTCGGTCGTCCGCAAGCGGCGGCTGGCCCCGTACCTCGAACGGCGGGCCGGGTTGGAGGCCCGCCGCCAGGAGGCCGAGAGCGAGCTGGTCCGCCTCCGGCAGACGCGGGCGGAAACCCGCGAGCGGCTCGCCCGGAGCCGGACCGTCGCCGCCGCCCGCGCCGAGCGCATCCACGAGCACTCCTGGCGGCGCATCGGCAGCTACTGGCAGCGGCTCGTCCGCAAACACCCGGACGGCGAGGAGCTCAACCGCACGCTACAGCCGGGAGGCCCCGAGCTGCCGGGCTGGGTCCACCCCACCGACGGACGCGGGGCCACCGGCGACACCGCCGACGGCCGACCGGAAACGACGTGAGGAGCGACAGAGACATGAAGGCGTTGTGGAACCGTACCGGCCGCACGATCCGCGGGATGCTGTCGCGCCGCCGCCCCACCTCCGGGAGCAGGCCCGCCGACCCGACCACGGGGCCGCTGCGCATCGACGCCCCGAAACCCCTGGACCCGGACGCGCAGCACGAACGCGACGCCTCGGCGGCCCGGGAGCGGGTGGTGCGGCTGGTCGCGGAGTTGACTCCACGCGGCACCGACGAGGGCACCGCGGCGGCCCTCGACAACATGATCAATTACTGGGCCGACGGCTGGCTCGCCGACATCGAAACCGAGCGTCTCAACGCCCACACCGTGGTGGACGCCCTGGTCGGCGAGGTCATGCCGAGGCAGGAGCGGCTCCGGATGGCCTCCGAGGGCGCGCTCGACCGGCTTCGACAGGCCCGGGAGAACCACGAGCTGGCCCGGGCCCTGCTCGCCGGCGGGGCCGCCCCCACCGACCGACCGGCCAAGGAGGACTGACATGACCGTCACCGGTACGCACACCCCACCGCCCGGCAGCAGCATGCCCGGCGGCCGGTACGTCGACACGGCGTTGCTCACCGGCCGCCCGGGGACCCTGCTCGGCGCGCTGGTCGAGACGGTGGTCCTGGTGCTGGCCGCCGGCGCCGACATCGCGGCCTTCTACAACGCCCTGTCCAGCGGGATCGGCGACAATACCTACCTGCTGTACATGCTGGTCGCCGGGTTCACCGCCGTCGCGCTCCTGCTCGCCCACGGGTTCGGGCGGATCTACCGCGACCTCGACCAGCGGGCACCCGGTGCCCGCCGGCTGATGCTGTACGCCTGCCTGACCGGTTGGGCCCTGCTGGGTATCGCCGCCTTCCTCTCCCGGCTGCTGCTGGCCGACGTGGACGTCGGTCCCGGATTCGGTACCTCCGGTGCCGGCGGTTCCACCGCCGGTGGCTCCGGACAGGAAGAGGCGCAGAAGGCCCGGGTGCTGGCGATCCTCTTCCTCGCGCTGTACATCGGCACCGGGATGGCGGCCGCGGTGGTCGCCTACTGGAACCACAACTCGCTGGCGCACGCCTACCACCGGAGCAACCGCCGACTGGCCTGGGCCCGCTGGTGGGCCAAGCGGCGGGTGGGGGCGCACGAGAAGGTCCTCTCCCGGCACCGGCAGCGCTACAACGAGTGGGCGCGTGCCGAGGCGGCCCACGCGGCGGCCCGCGCCAAGCGGCTGGCGCTCGCCGAGGAACTCAAGCAGTTGGCCCGGCAGCGGATGGCAGCGGCCGGTCAGGACCCGGCCACCACCGACGGCCTGTTCACCCCGGACCGGTACGGCACGCCGACGCCGTCGCCGTACCGCGAGCACCGGCCGGACGGGTAGCGCACCGGCCGGCACGCCCAGAACCCGACACCCACAAACCCACACCACAACTGGAGCTGACACATGGCTGTTGTCCAACCGCCGCGAACCCGACCCCGGGCCGGCCGGCGGCAGCGGGCGGCCCTCCTGGCCGTTCTGCTGCTCGCCGCCGCGGTCCTCACCGGATGCGACGACGGCCCGCAGCACGAGGAACCCGTCGAGGCCGGCTGCCTGTCGTCGGGCGTGGCCATGTCCCTGGCCATCGGGGCCCGGGCGAACAGCCCGACGCCCGCCCTTCCCGCCCTGGTCGAGGACCTCGCCCGCAGCGCCGCCCGGAAGCACAAGGGAGTGTCCGTGGTCCAGATCGACGGACGCGTCGACGTGGACCTGGAACCGCAGGTCTTCAACAGCAAGGCGCAGAACCCGAACAAGTACGGGAAGGACCTGGACCGGTGGCTCGACGGCCTGCGCCAGTGGGTCGCCACGATGCGGGCCGACGAACCCGAGGCCGACGTGCTGAAAGCGTTGGACGTCGCCGGCGCGCAGGTCGGCCCCGGTGACACCGTCGTCCTGGTCGACTCCGGCCTGCAGACCACCGCGCCGCTGGACTTCCGCACCAGGGGCATGCTGGACGCCGACCCCACCGACGTGGTCGAGTTCCTCCGCCGGGCCGACGCCCTACCCGACCTCGCGGACCGGCGCGTCCTGCTGGTGGGATTGGGCAACACCGCGCCACCGCAGGCGGAACTGGGCGTGGCCCAGAAGCGGCACGTGGTCGAGATCTGGACCGCCATCGCCCGGGCCGGCGGCGCGAGCTGCGTGGAACTGCGGGAGGCGGCCAACGGCAAGCACAGCGACGTCGACTCGCCGACGGTCAGCGTGGTGCCGGTCACCGACTCCCCCACCTTCACCCCGTGCGGGGTGACCGTGCTGCCCGACGACGGCGAGGTCGGCTTCGTCCCCGACTCGGCGACGTTCCGGGACCCGGCCAGGGCCCGTGCCGCCCTGGCCAAGCTCGCCACGCTGCTCGAACGGGGCAGATCCACCGTCGAGCTGATCGGCACCACCTCGTCCGCCGGGACGGAATCCGGTCGCCTCACGCTGTCCCGGGACCGGGCCAGGGCGGTCGAGACCGTACTACGGTCGCTCGGCGTGCCGCCGGAGCGGATGTCCAGCCGGGGGGTCGGCGCCAACTGGCCGGACCGGCGGCCGGACCGCGGACCGGACGGCGAACTCCTGCCCGGTCCGGCGGCGCAGAACCGCACGGTGGTCGTCCGGATCTCGTGCGGCTGAGCCCCCACCCGCCGTCGACCGGGCGCGCAGCGGGGCCGGGCTGAGCGGTGGTCGAGGGGGCGGCGCGGTGACCGGGCCGCCCCCTCGACCGGATCAGAGCAGGCGGCCGGAGCGGTCGCGGGCGACGATGCCGTCGAGTCGTACGCCGGGGGTGAGGTCGACCGGGTCGAACCAGAAGACCACCAGTTCCGGGTCGGTGCTCCAACGGGCCAGCCGGGCGTCGACCTGCCGGCCGCCGGCGGTGCCGACGATCCGGGTCGCCGGCCCGACGAAGTACCCGAACGTCGGCACCGGCGGGCGGGTGTCGTCCGGGGGGGTCGCCTCGGCGTACCCGATCTCGTGGAAGCCCGGTCGCCGGTCGCTGCCCTGCACGTCGTTGACGAGCATGTCGTTGGTCAACTCGCCGGCGGGGCTGCGGCGGCCGGCCATCAACCCGACCCGCACCCTGGGCCCCTCCGGCACGTCGACCGCCACCAGGTAGAACACCCGCTGGTCGACGCCGTACCGGATGCCGGTGTCGATCACCTCGCCGATCGGCTGCTGGGGGGGCCTCCACCGGGTGGGTCCGGGGGTCGGCGGCGACGTCGCCGGGGGCGTCGCGCCGGGCACGGTGGCGGCGGGGGCGGGTGGGCGGTCCGGTGCCGGCGGCCGGGTCCACCGCACGCCGAGCCCCACACCGCCGGCCACCAGCACGGTGACCAGCGCCGTCGCGCCCGCTCCGACGAGGCGGCGGCGTCGGCGCAGCCGCCGGCCGTCGCGCATGATCGCGGTCAGGTCGAGGTCCTCCGGGTACGGCTGTTCGGTCGCCCGCATCGCCAGGCGGAACTGCTCCAGCTCGGTCATCGGCAGGTCCCCTGGGTCGCCGGGGTCCCGGTGGCGCGCAGCTTCTGCAACGCCCGGGAACCGGTGCTCTTCACCGTGCCCAGCGAGACCCCCAGTTCGCGCGCCACCTGTGCCTCCGGTAGGTCGAAGTAGTAGCGGAGCACCACGATGGCCCGCTCGCGGGGGCTGAGCGCGCCGAGGATGTCGAGCAGCCAACGGCGGGTGGCCACGTCGTCGGCGACGTCGCCGCGCCGTTGCTCGGGCAGGTCGTCGGTGGGGTACTCCCGGATCGGCCGCCGCCACCCGTCGACCAGGTGGTTGACCAGCACCGTACGGGCGTACCCGTAGGCGTCCTCGTCGCGGATCCGGGACCAGGACGCGTACGTGCGGACCAGGGCGGTCTGCGCGGCGTCCTCGGCCTGGTGGTGGTTGCCGGTCATCAGGAACGCGGCGTGCCTGAGCCGCCCGGAGGCGGACCTGGCGAACTCGACGAACTCGGCGTCACCCCGGGCCATGCCGGCCCCTCCCGTTTGCCACGCCGGACAGGACGGGCGAAGGCACCGAAAGGTTGAGTCCCGACGGGATCAACTGTTCCGGCGGACCGCCCGTCCTTCCCGCTGCCCGCCGCCGCCCGGCGGTGGGCGGAGGAGGCACCATGGCGACGAAGGGTAGCCCCCGCCGCGGCGGCGGCCCACGGGGACGGCCGGTGACGGCGCTGCTGACGGTGGTCTGGCTGACCGGCTGCGGGCTGCCGGCGGCGGGCCGACCGGCGGCGACGCCCGCCCCGGCCCGGTCGGCGGGGCCGCCCTCCGTGGCCGGGACGGCGGCGGTAGCCGATCCGCCGGGCCGACCGGTCGGGTCGGCTGGCGGGGCCGGGCCCGCCCCGGTCAGTTTCCCGGCGGACGGGGCCAACCGCTGGCAGGTCGCGGCCGGTGAGCCGGCGACGCCCCGGGGCCCCGGCCGGTTGCTGCGGTACCGGGTGGCGGTGGAGCGCGACATCCGGGGGCTGCCGGTGGCGCAGTTCGCCGCCGAGGTCAGCGCGACGTTGACCGCCCCGCAGGGGTGGACCACGGGCGGGACGCTGCGGCTGTGGCGGGTCGGCCCCGGCGGCCCGGCCGACTTCACCGTCCACCTGGCCACCCCGGGCACCCGCGACGAGTTGTGCGGGGGCACGGCGGACGGCTACACCTCGTGCCGCAACGGCGACCGGGTGGTGATCAACGTGGCGCGCTGGGTGAAGGGGGTGCCCGGGTACGGCGCGGACCTGGCCACCTACCGACGGTACGTGGTCAACCACGAGGTCGGGCACCGGCTCGGCCACGGCCACGAGCGGTGCCCGGGGCGGGGCCGGCCGGCTCCGGTGATGCAGCAGCAGACGCTGGGCCTGCACGGGTGCACCGCCAACGCCTCGCCGTACCGGGCGGGCAGGCGGTACTCGGGACCGTCAGGCGCGTACGCCGACCGGATTCCTCCGCCCGAGCCGGGCCGCGCGGGCTGACCGCCGCCGGGCCGGGTCGGCCGGACCGGCCGGGGGCGGCGGGGGCTGCGTACCATGCGGGACCGGGCATCCCCTCGTCCGGTGGAGGTAGCGACGGATGGCAGGCCAGCAGGACGGATACGCCCTCGGCGTCGACCTGGGCACGTCCAACACGGTGGCCGTGCTGCGCTGGCCGGACGGCCGGACCCGACCGTTGCTCGTCGACGGGCAGCCGATCCTCCCCTCCGGGGTCTACGCCGACACCGAGGGCCGGTTGCACGTCGGCCGGGACGCCCAGCGGCTGGCCCAGGCGGACCCGACCCGGTACGAGCCCAACCCGAAACGTCGGGTGGACGAGCCGACCGTCCTGCTCGGTGACCGGTCGTACGCCCCGGCGGAACTGCTCGCCGCGACCCTGTGGGCGGTCGCCGAACAGGCGGTGGCGACCGTGGGGTTCCTGCCCCCGGCGGTGCTCACCTACCCCGCCGCCTGGGAGGCTCCCCGGCGGCAGGTGCTGCACGACGCGTTGGCGCTGGCCGGTTGGCCGTCGGCCGCCGAACACACCATGTCCGGTCCGGTGCCGGTGGGCACCCGGCTGCTGCGGGAACCGGTGGCGGCGGCCCGTTACTACACGGAGGTGCTGCGGCGGCCGGTGCCGGTGGGTGAGTCGGTCGCGGTGTTCGACTTCGGCGGCGGCACCCTGGACGTGGCGGTCGTCCGTAACGAGGGCGCCGACCCGTGGGGCGACTCGGGTTTCACGGTGATCGCCACCGGCGGGATGGCCGACCTCGGCGGGCTGGACCTCGACGCGGCCCTGCTCGCCCGGGTCGGTGAGCTGGTCGGCGACGGGCAGGCGGAACTCTGGGCCCGGCTGACCCGACCGGAGACGACCGGGCAGTGGCGGGACCGGCAGCAACTCTGGGACAACGTGCGCGGGGCGAAGGAGATGCTGTCCCGGGTCGCCGTGGCACCGGTCGCGGTGCCCGGCCTGGAGACCGCCGTCCCGCTCAGCCGGGCCGAACTGGAGCAACTCGCCACTCCCCTGCTGACCCGGGCGGTCGCCCGCACCCGGGAGGTGGTCGCCGAGGCGGGCCTCACCCCGGACCGGCTGGCCGGATTGTTCCTCGTCGGCGGTTCGTCCCGGGTGCCGCTGGTGGCCCGGCTGCTGCACGCCGAGCTGGGGGTCGCGCCGACCGTGCTGGAGCAGCCCGAACTGCCGGTGGCCGAGGGGGCGCTCACCGACCTGCCGCTGCCCCGGCCGGACCGGCGTCCCGGGCCGGCCGGCGCGGCCGGGGCCGCCCCGGCGCAGCCGCCGGACCCTGCGGCACAGGCCCCGCCCGCCCCGGCACAGGCGTCGGCCGCTGCGGTGCACGGCGTTACGCCGGGGGCACCCGACGCCGCGTCCACCCCGGTCGGGTCCGGTGCAGGCACGGCCGCCACCCTGCCGGTGGGCGCAGCGCCCGCCGGCACGGGCCACACCCTCCTGCCGGGACCGGGTGCCGCCCGGCCGGCCGGACCCGGCGCGACGCTGGTGGCCGGGGCGGGCACTCCGCTCGGTGGGACGCCGGTGGCCGGGGCGGGTAGGACACCGGTGCCGATCCCGGGCGGGATGCCGCCGGGCGGGACCGTGCCGGGTGGCGTACCGGCCCAGGGGTATCCGGCGGGCTGGCCCGGCGTACCACCGGGGGCGGTGCCGCCGGGGACCGGTGCCGGCCCCGCGACGCCGGTGCGGCGCGGGCGTCGCCGGCTGTGGATCGGGCTCGGTGCGGGCCTGGCGCTGCTCGGCGTGCTCGGCGCGGCGGCCCTCTGGTTCACCCGGGACCGCTACCCGGCGTTGGAGTTCCACACCCTCACCGAGGTGGCCCGGCCCGCCGCCGCCGACGACCGGCCGACGGCGATGTTCACCGCCGTGTTCGGTGACCGCGCCTACCTGGCCCACCAGCTTCCCGACGACCGGCTGACCGTGGTGGCGGTCGACGCCGGCACCGGGAAGGCGGCGTGGCGGACCACCGTCGCGGCCGGCAGCGGACGGTGGGCCGGGGTCCGGGCGGTGCCGGGGGCGGTGCTGGCCGTCGCGGAGGCGGCCGGCGACAGCACCCCCCGCGACGTGGTGGTGCTCGACGCCGGTGACGGCGCGGAACGGTGGCGGTTGCCGGTGCACGGCGACGACGCGGTGCACGTCACCGGGGAGAAGCTGGTCTGGGTGGACCGCGCCGGCGCCCGCCTGGTCGGGCTGCGGCTGCGCGACGGCCGGCAGGACTGGACCCTGGACAACCCCCGCAGCGAGTACGGCGACACCCGCACCACGGTGCTGCGGGTGGGCACCGCGCAGAGCGTGGCCGGTCCCGCCGGGTTCGACGGCTCGTCCGACGCCCCCTGGCTCGGCGACGCCGACCGGCTGGTGCAGGTGGGAGCGGACCGTTCGGTCCGGGTGCTCGACATGGACAGCGGCAAGGTGGTGAGTCGCCGCGACGGGGTCGCCGACGTCAGCGACCGGATGGTCGCGTACGGCGACCGGTTGTACCTGGTGGCCGAGGACCGGGGATACAAACTGCTCGGTTACGACCTGGGCAGCTTCGCCGAGCCGACGGTGCTCTACAGCGCGGGTGAACAGCGGCGGGTCACCGCGCTGGTGGCCTGCGGCGAGCACCGGGCCTGCCTGCTGGAGGTGCCGGAGGCCGACACCGAGCGGACCGAGGTGGTCGCGGCCACCGAGGGCAAGGGCAGTCGCCGCTGGCCGGCGCCCGGCGGCCAGGGCCTGGTGCCGGTGGGTGAACACCTGCTCGTCCGGCGGGAGTCGCCGAAGACCACGGTGACCCTGTTCGACCCGGCCGGGAAGGCGGTGTTGACCGACCGCAAGGGCACGGCGGTCCGGGTCGACGCGGGTAACGTGCTGGTCTTCGCCGAGACGCCGAGCAGCGTCGAGGACGACCGGAGCCTGGCCGGGGTGTCGAAGTCCGGTGCGCTGACCGAGACGGGGCAGCTCCAGGGCGTCCGCAGCGAGTCGTGCGGGTGGAACACGTCGGTGATCGTCTGCGGGGCGGAGCGGGACTTCGTGCTGTACCGGTTCGCCGGGGACGGCTGACGGGCCACCGGACACCACTGCGCCACCGGCTGCCACGGGGGCGGTCGGTGGCGCAGCGGCCCGGGGGGCGGTCGGTGGGTCAGCCGCCGAGGCTGGCCGCGGCCGAGGCGATCGACGCGGCGAACGTGCTGACCTGGGTGTAGACGCCGGGGGCGTTGGGCCTGGCGCAGCCGTCGCCCCAGCTCACGATGCCCACCTGGATCCACGCGTTGGCGGCGTCGCGGCGGAACATCGGGCCGCCGGAGTCACCCTGGCAGGTGTCGGTGCCACCGCTGGCGTAGCCGGCGCAGATCTCCTCGGCCGGGATCAGCTCGCCCGGGTAGGAGGACGAGCAGCTGGCGTCGCTGACGAACGGCACGGTGGCCTTGAGCAGGTACCGCTGCTGGGCACCACCCTCCCGGGCGGCACCCCAGCCGGCGACGGTGAAGGTGCCGCTGTCGTACGCGGTGGTGGTGGCGATGGGCAGGGTGGCCTGCGAGGTGACCGGGGTGGCGAGCCGGATGAGCGCCCAGTCCTTGCCGCTGCCGTTGTAGCCGGGGGCCCGGTAGACGTAGTTGGACTTGACCTGGATGCGGCTGCTCGACTGGAGGTCGACCGCGCCGAGGGTCGCGGTGATGGTGGTGTTCGAGCCGGTGCGGTTCACGCAGTGGGCGGCGGTGAGCACCAGCCGGGGGCTGTAGAGCGCCCCGCCGCAGCCCATGGAGAGCCGGACCATGAACGGGAACTCGCCCTGTGCGGCCCGGGTGCCGCCGACGACCGACGGGGCCGCGTCGGGGGTGGGCGCCGCGGTGGCCGGGGCGGTCAGGACGAGCGACCCGGCGGTGATCGCCACCATCGTGGCGGCCATCCGGCCGATGAGACTGCGCCAACGGTTCACAGGGCCTCCAACCCTCGGCGGCGCGCCTGCTTGGGGGCGCCGGTTCGATGGCGGGAGCCTAGATCGATCGATTGACGTGCATCAACATCCTGTTGGGGTCATACGATCGCGGCCGCGGCCCGACCCGGCACGCGGGATCACCCGGCCGGGCGGGGATGAAGCCGGAGCGGCGGGGTATGCCAGCGCCCGGCCTGGAGGAGTGTCGACCGGTGTCGCGGGCAATCCGCGACCGGACGCGGGCGGGCCGGGTCACCACCCGGCCCGCCCGCCGTACCGATGGCCGCTCAGTTGCCGGTGAGGAAGTTCCAGGCGTCCATCACCCACTGGGTCTGCTGGAGGTAGGCGATGCCCACCCCGGCCAGGAACACCCCGGTCACCAGGTGCGCGCCCCGGGCGCTGCGGCGTACCCGGCCGAGCTGACGTTCCAGGATCACCCGGCCGAGCAGCCGGGACAGCGCGAACAGGCCGACCGCCACCAGCAGGCTGAGCAGGAAGGTCAGCAGCGGGGTGCCCAGGTCGCCCCGGCCGGAGATGGCCCAGATGCCCCAGCAGACGAAGGCGAAGAGGGCACCGGCGGCGCTCCACTCGCCACCCCGGCGCAACTGCTCCACGTGCCAGCTCATCGGCCGGCGCGGTGCGGCGGGCTCGGCCCAGCCGGACTGGTCGTGGTCGACCACCGGGAACGGCTCGGTGCGCGGAGCCCGGGGCTGCCCCACCGAGGCGACACCCCGGCGGAACGGTTCCCGCTGCGGCGGCACCCCGACACCGGGCTGGGGCGGCACCTCGACGGTCCGCTCGGCCCACGGCTGTGTCTGGTCTGCCATCTCGTTTCCTCCCCATGACCGGTGCCGGCCGTCGACCGGTCCACCGTCTTCGAGGGTAGCGAGCGGACAAACTGCCGCGCCCGGCCCGGCCCGACAGGAGCAGTCGGGCGGTACGGTCGGGAGATGGTGGATGCGGAGCGGCGGCGACGTCGGCTACGGCACCAGCCGGAGCCGGCGGACGGGGGTGGTGAGCCGCCGACGGTGGCCACGGCCGAGGTGCACGACGGGCCCCCACCGCCACGGGCCCGGCGGGCCCCGGGCGGCGAGGACGGCGAGCGGGGCCTGCGCGGACTTGTCGGTTCCGGCTCGTCGCAGGTCAGCGTGCGCGCCGCGCTACGGGCCCGGGACGCGGCCCGCCCCACCGAGCAGGACCTGGCCGAGGCCGAGGAACGCCTGGTGATCATCCGACGGAACTGGGTGCCCCGGGAGGACCTGCCCCGTTCGGGCCGGTGACCGGGCCGGCCGGTGACCGGCCCGGTCGACGGATCGGGGCGGGCGGCGGTCAGGACAGGTCGGCGGGGGCGGGCAGCGGGGGCAGCTCGCGGGTGCGCTCGTACTCGGCCACCTGGGCGATCCGGCGGGCGTGCCGCTCGTTGCCGGAGAACGGGGTGGTGAGGAACGCCTCGACGATGGCGGCGGCCTCGTCGAGGGTGTGCTGGCGGGCGCCGACGGCCACCACGTTGGCGTCGTTGTGCTGCCGGCCGAGCTGGGCGGTCTCGATGCTCCAGGCCAGCGCCGCCCGGACGCCGGCGACCTTGTTGGCGGCGATCTGCTCGCCGTTGCCGGAGCCGCCGATGACCACGCCCAGGCTGCCCGGGTCGGCCACCACCCGGTCACCGGTGTGCAGGCAGAAGGTCGGGTAGTCGTCGTCGGGGTCGAAGGCGTGCGGGCCCACGTCGACCAGCTCGTAGCCCTGCTTGGCCAGGTGATTGGCCAGGTGCACCTTCAACTCGAAACCGGCGTGATCGGATCCCAGGTAGACGCGCATACCGGGCAGTCTGTCAGGGCCGCGCCCCGGCCCGCCGTGGGGGCGGCGTGCCGGGGCGGATTCGTCACAGGATTCAGCGGGGCAGCTCGGCGACGACCAGGCCGCCGCGTGCCTTCGGGGTGAACCAGGTGCTCTTGCGGGGCATCTTCTCCCGGGCCAGGTTCACCGCGACGAAGTCGTCCACGGTCACCGGGGCGATCAGGACGGCGAGCTCCGCCCGGCCGGCGTCGACCTCGCCGGTGAGCCAGCTCGCCGGGTAGTCGCCGCCGACGTAGGTGATCCGCTTGTCGCCCGGGTCGAGGCCGAGGGCGTCGCGCAGCAGCAGCCGTTCCACCAGGGCGTGGTCGAGGTTCTCCAGCCGGGCGGCGGTCGCGTCGTGCGGCAGGGTCACCGCGTACCCCTGGCCGGCGAGGCGGAGGTGCACGGTGCCGCCGGCCGCCGGGACCTCGACCGGGCCGTCGAGGGGGCTGATCCGCGCGCCGGCGGTGCGCAGCCGGTCGAGCAGCTCGTCGGGGGTGCAGGGCAGCTCGCTGACCAGCCGGTTGTAGGGCTGGATGGCGACCGACGCCGGAGTGGTGACCACCGCGAGGAAGCGCGGGAAGCCACCGGTCTGCGCGGCCAGGCTGCGGTGGTTGCCGTCGGCGACCACCAGTTCGCCGCCGCCGGCCAGCGCGGTCAGCGCGTCCTGTTCGGGGCCGGGGCCGAGCAGCCAGATGGCGTGCGTGCGGCCGGCCTGGTCGGTGTCGGTGGCCGCCGGCGCGCCCGCCGCGTCGGTCGCCGCCGCGAGCGCGGCGTGCAGCTCGTCGCCGCGCCCGGTCTGCAGCAGGAGTACGGGCGAGAGCAGGTGACCCAGCGCCTCGGCCAGGGCGACCCGCTCCCGCACCTTGGCGATGAACACGTCCTCGTTGCGGATCACCAGGCCGGGCTCGTCGGCGCTGGTGGAGATCTGGTCGGTGTCGACCATGGCGAACAGCCCGTACGCCGGCTCCTCCCCCGCCGCGCTGATCCGGTAGAGGACCACGACCTGCTCGGCGGGGGTGTAGCTGCCGTCGTCCTTGGCCTCGGTGAGCCGGGCCACCGCGTCGCCGAGCGCGTCGGAGAAGGACTTCCCCAGGCTCTCCGGCGCCCGGTGGGGCATCTCGATGCCGAGGGCACTGTGCGGGTTCGCCCCGATGATCGCGGTGATCTCCGCGTCGTCGGCGAACTCGTCGTAGTTCTGCGCGCCGGTGCCGCCAGTGGTGATCCAGGCCCGGGTGATCGGATGCACGACCGTCATGGGGGTTGACGCTACCGGCGACGACGGCCCCCGCGACGCCGACCCCGCGCCGGGTCCACCAGATGAACCGTCGCGCCGGTGGGGCCCGACCGGTCGGCGCGGGCCCCACCGGGGTGACGGTCAGTCGAAGATCGGGCCCAGCTCGCGGGACCGCTTCAGCTCGTAGAAGCCGGGGGTGCCGGCGACCAGCAGGACGCCGTCCCAGAGCCGGCCGGCGGCCTCACCCTTGGGCGACGGGGTGATGACCGGGCCGAAGAAGGCGACCTTCTCGCCGTCCGGGCCGGGGGCGTGTACCACGGGGGTGCCGACGTCGGTGCCGACCGGGCGCATCCCGGCCTCGTGGCTGGCCCGCAGCGCCTCGTCGTACTCGGTGGAGTCGGCGGCGTCGGCGAACGACGGGTCCAGCCCGACGTCGGCCAGCGCCGCGGTGATCATCTCCCGGCCCAGCTGCTCCTTGCCGAGGTGGATGCGGGTGCCCATGGCGGTGTAGAGCTTCGCCAGCGTCGCGCCGCCGTGCGCCTGCTCCACGGCGATGCAGACCCGGACCGGCCCCCAGCCCAGCTTCATCATCTCCTGGTACTGCTCGGGCAGCTCCCGGCCCTCGTTGAGGACCGAGAGACTCATCACGTGGTAACTGATGTCCACATCCCGGACCTGCTCGACCTCCAGCAGCCAACGGGAGGTGATCCAGGCCCACGGGCACAGCGGGTCGAACCACATGTCGACGGCGACACGTTCGGTCACGGTGGAGTCCCTTCGTGACGTCAGGCACGCCGGCGGACCCGGCGCGGTTACCCGTCGATCCTCACCCCGAACGGCATCGATCGGTAGCGGAATGAGAGCGTGACGTCGACCACCGCAGGGTCGGTGCATGGAAGACTCGGCTCGGGTCGCCGCCACGAGCGGCCGGCAGGGGCTGGCGCAGCCGGAGGGCGGCGAGAGTGGGATGGAGACGAAAGTGCCAGGAGTGCGCAACCTGACCCAGGTCGAGGCCACCGAGCGGGCCCGCCTGCTGGAGGTCACCGGGTACGACATCAACCTCGACCTGTCAACCGCGGTGCAGGCCGAGGGCCGCACGTTCCGGTCGGTGACCGAGGTCAGGTTCCGCTGTGCCGAACCCGGCGCCGGCACCTTCATCGAGACGGCCGCCGAGTCGGTGCGCGCGGCGACGCTCAACGGCGAGCCGGTGGACCTCGCCGGCTGGTCGGCCGACAAGGGGCTGACGCTGACCGGGCTGGCCGCCGAGAACGTGCTCGTGGTGGACGCCGACTTCGGCTACTCCAACAGCGGGCAGGGCCTGCACCGCACCGTCGACCCGGTCGACGGGGAGACGTACCTCTACAGCCAGTTCGAGACGGCCGACGCGCAGAAGGTCTTCGCCTGCTTCGACCAGCCCGACCTGAAGAGCGTCTACACCTGGCACGCCACCGTCCCGGCGCACTGGCGGGTGGTGTCCAACATGCCCGTCGACCGGGAGGAACCGGCCGGCGCGGGGCTCAAGACCGTCCACTTCACCACCTCGGCGCGGATGAGCACCTACATCACCGCGCTGTGCGCCGGGCCGTACCACGAGGTGCGGGACAGTCACGACGGCATCGACCTGGGCGTCTTCTGCCGGGCCTCGATGGCCCCCCACCTGGACGCCGACAACCTGTTCCTGATCACCAAGCAGGGCTTCGACTTCTTCCACGAGCAGTTCGGGGTGCGGTACCCGCTGCCCAAGTACGACCAGCTGTGGGTGCCCGACTTCAACGCCGGCGCGATGGAGAACTTCGGCTGCGTCACCCACGCCGAGTCGCACTACCTGTTCCGCTCGCAGGTCACCGACTTCGAGTACGAGCAGCGGGCCAACACGATCCTGCACGAGCTGGCCCACATGTGGTTCGGCGACCTGGTCACCATGCGCTGGTGGAACGACCTGTGGCTCAACGAGTCGTTCGCCGAGTGGGCCAGCCACTGGTGCAACACCCACGCCACCCGGTTCTCCGAGGCGTGGACGACCTTCCTGTCGATCCGCAAGAACTGGGGTTACCGGCAGGACCAGCTCTCCTCCACCCACCCGGTCTACTGCGAGATGCCGGACCTGGAGGCGGTCGAGGTCAACTTCGACGGCATCACGTACGCCAAGGGCGCCAGCGTGCTCAAGCAGCTCGTGGCGTACGTCGGTGAGGAACCGTTCCTGGCCGGGCTGCGGGCGTACTTCGGCAAGCACGCGTGGGGCAACGCCACCTTCGACGACCTGCTGTCGGAGCTGGAGACGGCCTCCGGCCGGGAGCTGCGCAAGTTCGCCGCCCAGTGGCTGGAGACCGCCCAGGTCAACACGCTGCGTCCCGAGGTGACCATCGGTGCCGACGGCGGCTACGAGCGGGTGTTGGTCCGGCAGGAGGCCCCGGCCGGCCACCCGACGCTGCGCACCCACCGCATCGGCGTCGGCCTGTACGACCTGACCGACGGCCGGCTGGTCCGCCGGGAGCGGGTCGAGGTGGACGTCACCGGTGAGGTGACCGAACTGACGGTGCTGCACGGCCGGCCGGCCGCCGACGTGCTGCTGCTCAACGACGACGACCTGACCTACGCCAAGCTGCGGCTCGACGAACGGTCGATGGCGACCGTGGTGCAGCACATCGCCGGCTTCGACTCGTCGCTGGCCCGGGCACTGTGCTGGACGGCGGCCTGGGACATGGTCCGCGACGCCGAGCTGTCCACCCGCGACTACGTGGCGCTGGTGCTGGCCGGGCTGCCCGCCGAGACCGACATCAACCTGGTCACCGCCACCCTGCGGCAGGCCAGCACCGCGCTGATCTTCTACGCCGACCCGGCCTGGGCCCCGACCGGCTGGGCCGGGCTGTCCCGGGCCGCGAAGGACGCGCTGGCGGCGGCCGAGCCGGGCAGCGGCTTCCAGCTCGCCTGGGCCCGGGCGTACGCCTCGGCGGCCCGCGCCGACGAGGACCTGGCGACGCTGCGCGGCTGGCTGGCCGACACCGACGTGCCGGCGGGCCTGACCATCGACACCCAGCTGCGCTGGACGGTGCTGCAGTCGCTGGTGGCCAAGGGGGCGGCCGGCACCGCCGAGATCGAGGCGGAGCTGGCCGGCGACCGGACGGCCTCCGGTGAGCGGGAGGCCGCGTACGCGCACGCGCTGGTGCCGACCGAGGCGAACAAGGCGTCGGTGTGGTCCCTGCTGACCGGCCCGGACGCGCTGCCGAACTGGCGTAACCGGGCGCTGTTGCAGGGCCTGACCCACCCGACGCAGGTCGCCCTGACCGCGCCGTACCGGGAGCGGTACTTCGCCACGGTGGCGCAGGTGTGGGCGCAGCGCGACAGCGAGCCGGCGCAGGAGTTCGTGCAGCTGGCGTACCCGGCGTACCTGGTCGAGGAGGAGACGGTGGCGGCGACCGACGCGTGGCTGGCCGGCGACGGGCACCCGGCCTCGCTGCGCCGTCTGGTGGCCGAGGGGCGCGACGGGGTGGTCCGGGCGCTGAAGGCCCGCGCGCGGGACGCCCGCAGCAGCTGACGTCGAGGTGGACCGGCCCGGGGCCGGCGCGGGTGCGAGCCCACGCCGGCCCCGGTCGTTCCGCGGTGCCGGCCCGGCGCGGGCGGTACAGGTGCCACCCGGGACGGGAACCCGTGGACGCGACGGAGCCCGGTCCGCGTGCTGCGGGCCGGGCTCCGGATCGTTCGGGACGTGCGGGTGCGGCTCAGGCCCGGCCGGCGTGGCTGGCGAGCTGGTCGAGGCCCTGGATGATGCCGCCGGCCAGGTCACCGCCGCCGAAGGACGCCACCATGGACAGCGCGGCCAGCTTGACGTACGTGTCGGGGATGCGCTTGCGGGCGTACCGGCCGGTGACGACCTCCAGCTGGCGCTGGTTGGGCGACACGGCGATCAGCACCGACCGGTCCGGCTCGGCGAGCTGGCGGTGCAGCCGCTCGGCGTGCTCCCGGACCGGCTCGTCGAGGCCGCCGACGTAGACCGAGAAGACCAGGCCGCTGCCCTGGTCGGCCAGGCGCAGCGCCTCGTCGATGCGCAGCAGTTGCCGGGTCGAGAACGGCCCGTCCAGCACCTCGGGCGGGGTGCCCGTACCGGTCTCGGCCACCTTCTCACCAACGGTCACTTGCGCCTCCGGTTCCACCGGCCGGTGCCTCGATGCCGGCCTGCTGCTGCTTGTGGCTGGTCAGCGCCGGTGCCTGGGCACCGGCGGCCAGGGCGGTGCCGGCCGAGTCGGCCAGCTGCTCCGGGCGGCCCAGGAACCAGACCGGCGTGAAGTCGAAGCGTCGGCCCGGCCGGTAGCGCTTGGCGCCGCCGCCGCTGCCGTGGTTGGCGGCGTAGACCAGCCCGACGATCACCAGCACCACCGCCGCCGGGATGCCGACGAAGATCAGCAACGTGTCAGTGACAGACAATCCCAACGCCCCCAGGCGGTAAGAGAGACCAGAGCTTCCGGGTCGGGTGGACGATCGTGACACCGTGCTCCCGACTCCGCTGCCATTCACGTTAGCGGAGCCGACGCCCCGCGAGCCTGCGGGGTGCCGATCCCACCTGTCACTCCAGTGTTCCAGCGGCCCCGCGGCGGGGACGAGTCGGGTCACCCGGTCCCATCCTGCCGGTTCGGCACCCGATCGCGCCGGGGCGACACGACAGGCACGGGTGTGGCGTCCGCCCCATATTCCGCTGACATGACCCGGCCGGGATTGCCGGTCTCGGTGCCGGGACCCGGAGGATGGCCCGTACCGATCGGAGGTTCTCGATCGATTCCGGTCCACCCACCCGCAGGGAGCCCCCGTGCAACCCGTGCCCGCCCTCCACCCCCACCCCACCCGGCCCCGGCCCCGGTCCCGCCGGCCCTGGCCCCGACTGGTCACCCGCCCGCTGCTCGCGCTCGCCCTGGTCGGCGGCAGTGCGGTCGCCGCGCCCGCCGCGCCCGTCGACGCCCGGCCGGTCGCGGCGTCCGCCGCCAACCCGTACGAGCGGGGTCCCGCCCCGACGACGGCCAGCATCGAGGCCACCCGGGGCCCGTTCGCCATCGCCCAGAGCACCGTCGCGGCGTCCGCCGTGAGCGGGTTCCGGGGTGGCACGATCTACTACCCGACCAGCACCGCCGAGGGCACCTTCGGCGCGGTCGCGATCTCCCCCGGCTACACCGCCAGCCAGTCCAGCGTCGCCTGGCTCGGCCCCCGGCTGGCCTCCCAGGGTTTCGTGGTCATCACCATCGACACCCTCTCCGTGTACGACCAGCCGGCCTCCCGGGGCACCCAACTGCTGGCCGCGTTGGACTACCTGGCCGGCAGCAGCGCCGTGCGGACCCGAATCGACCGCAACCGGCTCGCGGTGATGGGGCACTCGATGGGCGGCGGCGGCAGCCTGTCGGCGGCGAACACCAGGCCCGCGTTGCAGGCCGCCATCCCGCTCACCGGCTGGCACACCGTCAAGAACTGGTCGTCGCTACGGGTGCCGACGCTGGTGATCGGCGCGGAGAACGACTCGACCGCTCCGGTGGCGTCGCACTCGGAGCCGTTCTACACCAGCATGCCGGCGAGCCTGGACAAGGCCTACCTGGAGTTGAACGCGGCCGGCCACTCCGCGCCGACCTCACCGAACGTCACCGTGGCGAAGTACAGCATCTCCTGGCTGAAGCGGTTCGTCGACGACGACACCCGCTACGAGCAGTTCCTCTGCCCGGCACCCCGGGGCAGCGCGATCGAGGAGTACCGGGACACCTGCCCGCACTCCTGACCCCGCACCGGCCGGTCCCGTCGCCCCGCCCGGCGGCGGGGCCGGCCACCCGTGGGTACGGCGGATCAGGACAGCGTGCCCGGGGGCGCCACCCACTCCGAGCGCGGACCGCCGACCTCGGCGAGCAGGTCGAAGTCACGGTCGTAGTGGAGCACGGTGGCGGAGTACTCGGCGGCGGCAGCCGCCACCACGACGTCCACCGGGCTGGCCGCCCGGTGGTGCCCACGGGCGGTCAACGCCAGTTGCAGATCACGTGCCCGGGTGGCGACGGCCGGAGTGATCGGCAGATCGATCATCAGTTCCGTCCGGCGGGCCCGCATCGCCATCGCGTCCCGGACATCGCGGGCGCTCCGTCCGTCTTCGAGGTCGAGCGGCAGACAGGTGGCCGCCAGCCGTTCCACCAGGAGCGCCGCGATGCGCTTGCCGACGGGCGGCTGGCGCAGGCGTCCCCAGGCGGACGTGTCGATCAGGTACAGACCGACCGGTGTGGTCACGCCGCGTCCCGGGTGCCCCGGGGTGTCTTGTCGTCTTCGAGCAGACCCGTCCAGTCGCGGTCGATCGCGAGGAGTTCGCGAACGGCCTCCAGCCGCTCGCTGCGCTCCGCCACCAGCCGGAGCGCAGCATGGATGGTGTCCTTCTTGCTCTTGGTGCCCAGTTCGAGGCGGGCCCGTTCGAGCAGTTCATCGTCGAGATCGATGACAGTTTTCATCGGCAGATGATATACCCCCGAGCGGGCCATATATAAGAACTGTCGGTCATCGGCGGGTCACATCGCGGTACGGGCCGACCACAGTTCGGGGAAGACCACCCGGGACATGCTGCGCTGCAACCAGGCCAGCCCCGCCGACCCGCCGCTGCCCACCTTGGCGCCCATGGTGCGCTGCACGGCCTTGACGTGGTTCCACCGCCAGTCGCCGAACTGCTCGGCCACGTCGGCCAGCGCGTCGCCGAGCTGCCGCAGGTGGTTGTCCGGCCCGTCGTCGTCGTAGACCGCCACCCAGGCCGCCTCGATGCGGGGGTGCGGCAGGTGCTCGACGGCGACGTCCCGGTCGCGCAGCTCGGCGGGCAGTTCGTGTCCGTGCCGGTCAAGCAGGGCGATCACGTCGTCCCAGAGGCTCGGCGCGGCCAGCGCCGCGCGCAGGTCGTCGTAGATCTGGGTCTGGCGGCGGAAGGGACGGATCAGCGCCGGGTCGCGCAGCCCGAGCAGGAACTCCAGTTGGCGGTACATCGCGGACTGGAAGCCGGAGCCCTCGCCGAGCAGGTTGCGGAACCGGTTGAAGTCGGCGGGGGTCATCCAGCGCAGCCCACGCCAGGCGGCGTTGAGCCCCTCCAGGTGCAGGGCGGCCCGGCGCAGCGGGGCGAGCGCCGCCCACACCCGGTCGGCCCGCAGGTCACGCTGGGCCTGGCGCAGCTCGTGGCAGGTCAGCCCGAAGTACAGCTCCATGATCTGGCTGACCATCAGGAAGGACATCTCGCCCGGGTCGTTGCTCAGCGGCTGTTGGAGGGTGTGCAGGGTGCTGGCGTGCACGTACGCGTCGTAGGGCGTCCGGTCGGCGAACTCCAGGGTGGGCTCGCCGCCGTTGCGGGCGGCGCGGGCCCGGCGCTGCTGCGGGGTGGCCGGGCGTACCACCGGGTCCGGGGTGTGCGCCCGCAGGTCCGTCTGTTCCACCGTCTCGCCCCTCCGGTTCGGCTGTCCGAACATGATCTCCCGTCACGTACCCGTGGTGGAATGCCGCTTCGATGGAGCTGAGCGGCTGTCACTTCACGAACGGAAGGCGCTTCGCCGGGTTGACCTGCCGAAGATAAGGTCGGCGCGTGGACGAGATGGACTGGGCCCTGCTGCGCGAGTTGCAGGCCGACGCGCGGCTGTCGTACAGCGAGTTGTCCCGGCGGGTGCACCTGTCCCCACCGGCGGTCGCCGAACGGGTCCGCCGGCTGGAGGAGTCAGGCGTGGTCACCGGGTACCACGCGCACGTCGACCTCGCCCGCGCCGGCCGTCCCGTGGTGGCGCTGATCCGGATGTCCTGTTACGGCCCCCGGTGCATCCTGCACGACCCGAACGTCGCCGACTGGCCGGAGATCCAGGAGATCCACCGGATCACCGGCGACGCGTGCAGTGTGCTCAAGGTCGCCGCCGGTTCGATCGGGCAGTTCGAGGCGGTGATCGACAGGCTCGCCCCGTACGGACAGCCGTCCAGCACGATGGTGCTCTCCAGTCCGCTGCGGTGGCATCCGGTCACCCCGTTGCCGCCCGCCACCGACCCCGGGCGGGCCTGACTCCGGGTTTGCCCCCGGGCCAGCGGGAATGCAGCCCCGCACACCCGTCGCAGGATTCCGGCGAACCGTCGCCGGGAGGGGGGAATCATGCGGGGGCTCACTCTGCACCGTCGTGCCGTCCACGCCGTACTGGCGGTGCTCACCCTGGTCGGGGTGTTCGTCCTGACGGCGGCCGCCCCGGCGCGCGCCGGGGAGAACACCTTCGTCGAGGTCACGCCGAACACCGCGCAGGCCGGCACCCGGGTCAGCATCCGGGCGAGTTGCGACAACGCCAACAACCAGCAGGCCACCGTGCACTCGGACGCCTTCGGGCGGGTGGTGCTGCGACCCGACAACGGTTTCCTCACCGGCGCGGTCACCGTCCCGGGCAACAAGCAGCCCGGTGACTATCCGGTGGACCTGCGGTGCGCCAACGGCAACACCGCCTCGACCATGCTGACCGTGCTGAACATGGCCCAGCCGAGCAAGGGCCCGGCGACCGGCGGCGGCGGGACGGCGGGTGACCGGGGCAGCGGTTCGCTGCTGCTGGTCGGTGGCCTGGCGGTGGTGGCCGTGGCGGCCGGGCTGGGCGTCTTCGGCGGCAACCGCCGGCGGACCCGGCCCGGCGCCTGACCACCTGTCGTCATGGCCCGCACCCGTTCCCGGCCGGCCGGCCACCGGTTGCGGGCGGCGGCCCGGCGTACCGTCCGGGTCGCCGCCGGCAGCCGGCGTGCCGCCCACCTGATCGCCGCCCGCACCCGCCGCGCCGCCCGGCGTTTCCGCCGGGTCGCCGGCCAGGCTTTCTCCGCCAGCGTGACCACCACCGACCCGGTCACCCAGGCGCGTCCGGTACGCCCGGTGCCGCGCGGCCCCGCGTTCGGCGGCCGGCTCGCCGGGTCCGGGCCGGGCCTGCCGGTGCTCGCCGTCGCCACGGTGATGCTGCTGATCGTGGCGATGCTCGGGGTGGAGCGGGTCACCGGGATCAGCGTCCTGCCGGACCGGTTCGTCGCCGGGCTGCGTCCCCCGCCGAAGCGGTTCCCGGTGCTCTCGGGCAGCCCGCCGACCCAGATCGCCATCTCCCGGATCGACGTGCGGGCCCCGGTGCACCAGGTCGGCATCGCCCCGGACGGCAGCATCGACGTCCCGGCCGCCGCCCGCGCCCAGGAGGCCGGCTGGTACGACCAGGGCCCCACCCCCGGCCAGTACGGTCCGGCGGTGATCGTCGGGCACGTGGACACCACCACCGGGCCGGCGGTCTTCCACGGGCTGCGGGAACTGCGCGACGGCGACCGGATCGAGGTGACCCGCGCCGATCGCCGGGTGGCCGTCTTCGAGGTCGACCAGGTGCAGCGGTACGGCAAGGAACGGTTGCCGGTCGACGAGATCTTCGGCGACTTCAGCCGCCCCGGCCTGCGGCTGATCACCTGCGGCGGGCGCTGGGTCGGCGGCGGGACCGGCTACGCCGACAACGTCGTGGTGTACGCCACCCTGGTCCGGGCCCGCTGACCCGCGCCGGGCCCCGAGCGCCCCCGTCGGCCATGCCCGGTCAGGCGGCCCCGGCCCCGAGCAGCGGTCAGCGGCCCCGCGCAGCGGTCAGGCGGCCTCGGCTTCGCGCAGCGGCTCCCGCAGGTCGAGCCAGTCCGCCCAACGCGGGTCGGGCGCGCGGTGGCCGAGCACCCGCCAGGCGTTGCCCTTCGGGGCGGCCGGCAGGCTGTGCAGCCGCCACCCCAGCTCGGCGGGGGTCTTGTCGCCCTTGGTGTGGTTGCACCGGGCGCACGCCGCGACCACGTTCTCCCAGGCGTGCCGGCCCCCCCGGCTGCGCGGGAAGACGTGGTCGATGGTCTCGGCCGGGCCCCGGCAGTAGGCGCAGCGGTTGCCGTCGCGGGCGAAGATCGCCCGGCGGGAGAGCCCGACGTGGGTGCGGTAGGGCACCCGGACGAACCGGGTCAGCCGCACCACCGAGGGGACGGGGAGCGCATCGTGGGCGCTGTGCAGGATGCCGTCGCCGTCGGCGACACAGACGGCCTTGGCGGAGAGCACCAGGATCGCGGCGCGACGCACGGACACGACACACAGCGGCTCGTAGGTGGCGTTGAGGACCAGCGCGCCGGAGCCCACCGTGGGTCGTATGTCAGGCATCGTGCTCACCCTCCCGGTCCAGCCGCTCCCACCGCTGGCAGCGCCGGCCGGGCCCCGGGCAGCGGCGGGCCACGACCGACTCCGGCGGGATCACCGTCGTCCGTTGTGCCAATCGTCCCTGATCGGACCCACGATTGCACGCACTAATCCGGGGTACCCGCGGAACCCTCCGCGCGGTGTAGGAAGATGTCCGGTTCGGCACCGTACGATCACGGGCGTGGTGGGTCGGCCGCCGGCCGTCCGGACCCCTGCGGTACGAAGACAGGGTGAGCGTCGTCAGCCTGTCGTCAGTCGTCCTGTCCGCCGCCCCGAGCCCGGCCCCGAGCGGCAGCCCGGGTTCCGGGGGCGGCTCGGGTGCCGACTGTCTGGGCAGCACCTCCTGCGAGTACCTGTACCGGGTGACCGGGTCGGCCTGGTTCGCCGAGGGCAGCTACTGGATCCTGCTCAAGCCGCTGCGGGTGGTGCTGATCCTGCTGCTGGCGTTCGTGGCCCGGTGGGCGCTGCACCGGACGATCAACCGGCTGGTCCGCACCACCGCGCACGGGGCGGTGCCCACGCTGCTGCGTCCGCTGCGCGAGCGGGTGCCCAGCAGCACGCTGGATCCGACCGAGTTCGTCCCCGAACGGCGTCGCCAACGGGCCGAGGCGATCGGCTCGGTGCTGCGCAGCATGGTCACCGCGTTCGTCTTCGGCATCGCGCTGCTGATGATCCTGCGCGAGTTCAGCTTCGACCTGGCCCCGTTGCTGGCCAGCGCCGGCATCGCCGGGGTGGCGCTGGGCTTCGGCGCGCAGAGTCTGGTGAAGGACCTGATCGCCGGGCTGTTCATGCTGATCGAGGACCAGTACGGCGTCGGCGACACGGTCGACCTGGGCGAGGCGACCGGGGTGGTCGAGTCGGTGGGGCTGCGGGTCACCACGGTCCGCGACGGTCGCGGGGTGCTCTGGTACATCCGCAACGGCGAGATCATCCGGGTGGGCAACAAGAGCCAGGGCTGGGCGCTGGTCGTGGTCGACCTGCCGATCGGGTTCGCCGGCACCGAGGAGGCCAACGCGGTGCTGCGGACGGCCGCCGCCTCGGTGGCGGTGGACCCGGAGCTGTCCGCCGAGATCGTCGAGCCGCCCGAGGTGCTCGGGGTGGAGCAGGTGACCGTCGACGGTGCGGTGATCCGTACGGTGGTCAAGACCACGGCGGACGGCCAGTTCGCGGTCGGCCGGGAGCTGCGCCGCCGGCTCGCCGAGGCGTTGGAGAACTCGGGCATCACCGCGCGGATCGCGGCGGCCCGGCTCTATCCGGGGCTGCCGCCGGTCGGCATGAGCACCGGCACCGGCCCGACCACCACCGGCACCAGCCCTGCGGTCACCGGCACCCCCGCCGGCTCCACCGGCGTCGGCCCGGCGGGCCCGACCGCCCCGACGACCGCCGGCACCGTCACCGCGGCCGGCCCGACCGGGCCGGCCGCCCCGACGGATTCGACGGCTCCGGGCACCCCGACGGGCCCCGGCGGTACCGGCGTCGGACGGGCCGGGGGGAGCTGAAACCGCAGCTCACGCCCGCGTGAACCGGCCCGATGGTCGGGGCTCGCGCGCCGGGCGGCCCCTCGGGTATCGTCCGTTCGTTCAGTCGGGCATGCGACGATCAATCCGTTCGCCCTAGTCAGTTGTCAGACGATCGGGCAGAATCCGGTGCACGCGTTCCCGGGAGCGTGATCACGTCATCGCTGATCCGCGAATCTGACGACGGGGCCCCGCCGGGCCATCACAAGTGGCCGGTGCCGGGGCACGATGGAGGCGACGGTGTCCGACGAGCGACCCGCCCCGGACCGGCCGGCCACCTTCCGTGAGGTGTTCGGGCAGGGGGAGTTCCGGGCGGTCTTCGCCGCCAGTGTCCTGTCCTGGGTCGGCGACTACGTCGCCAAGGCCGCCGTCACCGTGCTGGTCTACCAGGAGAGCCGCTCCGTCGCCCTGTCCGCCGCCGCGTTCGCGGTCAGCTACCTGCCGTGGCTGGTCGGCGGTCCACTGCTCGCCGCGCTCGCCGAGCGGTACCGGCACCGGCGGGTGATGGTGACCTGCGACGTGATCCGGATGCTGCTGACCGTCCTGATCGTGCTGCCCGGCCTGCCGGTCTGGGCGATCCTCGCGTTGCTGTTCGCCGCCACCCTGGCCAACCCGCCGAGCCAGGCGGCCCGCTCGGCGCTGCTGCCGGCGATCCTCACCGGCGACCGGCTGGTGCTCGGGCTGTCGCTCAACGCCAGCGCCAGCCAGGCCGCGCAGGTGGTCGGCTACCTGGCCGGCGCGGCGGTCGCGGCGGTCAGCCCGACGGCGGCGCTGCTGCTCAACGCGGCCACCTTCGGGCTGTCCGCCCTGTTCGTCCAGCTCGGCGTGCACGACCGGGAGCCGACGCTGAGCGCGGCGCACCGGACCCACCTGCTGCGGGAGACCGGCGAGGGGTTCCGGATCGTCTTCGGCACCCCCGTGCTGCGGGCGATCAGCCTGCTCGTGTTCAGCGCCATGCTCTTCTCGATCGTCCCGGAGGGACTGGCCGCCGCGTGGGCCGGCGAACGCTCCGGCAACGGCCTGGACTCGGGTGCCGCCCAGGCCGTCATCATGGCGGCCAACCCGGTCGGATACATCGTCGGCGGCCTGCTGGTCGGCCGGCTGGTCTCGCCCGCCGGCCGGCTCACCCTGATGCGACCGTTGGCGGTGCTCGCCCCGCTGGCCCTGGTGCCGGCGTTGCTGAACCCGCCCCCGGTGGTGGTCGCCCTGCTCGCGGCGGCCTGCGGCTTCGCAGTCGCCGGCCTGATCCCGACGGCGAACGGGCTGTTCGTCCGGGCCCTGCCCAACGGCTACCGGGCCCGCGCCTTCGGTGTGATGGCCACCGGCATCCAGGTGATCCAGGGTGGTGCGGTGCTGGTCACCGGCATGCTCGCCGACCGGTTCTCGGTGCCGGTGGTGGTCGGGGTGTGGAGCGCCGCCGGGGTGCTGCTGATGCTGTTCACCGCGCTGCGCTGGCCGGACCGGGCGACCGTCGACGCCGCCGTGAAGGCCGCCGACCTGGCTAACGCCGGCACCGGGTCACCGGCGGGCGGGCGGCCCGGGTCGGCGACGCGCCGGCCCGGGGAACGGGCCCCCCGGCGGCACGCTGTGATGTGATCGGCCGGTGGGCGGCAGTCGTGGCGTCGCCGTACCTGGCAGGATGGAACGGTGGATTCCGCAGGCGACCTCCGGCCCGTTCCGTCGACGACCTTCTTCGACGCGGTCGGTGGTGAGCCCACCTTCCGGCGGCTGGTCGACCGGTTCTACGCCGGCATCGCCGCCGATCCGCTGCTGCGCCCGATGTACCCGGAGGGCGACCTCGGGCCGGCCACCGAGCGGATGACGCTGTTCCTGATGCAGTACTGGGGCGGCCCCAACACCTACTCGGCCCAGCGGGGGCATCCCCGGCTGCGGATGCGGCACGCGCCGTTCCGGATCGGCCCCGCCGAGCGGGACGCCTGGCTGCGCCACATGCGCCGGGCGGTGGACGAGTTGGACCTGCCGCCGGAGCACGCCGCCACCCTCTGGGACTACCTGGAGCGGTCGGCCTACTTCATGGTCAACGTGATGGAGGACCCGTCCGTCGGCTGACCCGGCCGCCCGCGTCGGCGCGGCCGGGGCCTCGGGTGGCTCAGAGCAGGGCACCCTCGTCGTGCAGCCAGTCGACGAACGTGGTCGCCACGGCCGCGCCGCAGTCGAGCATCTCCACCAGCAGCGCGTCGTGTGCCCCGGCGCCGAGCGGCACCTGCAACTCGGCGTAGATGGGCAGCTGGCCGCGCTCGGTGGGGTCGCCGATGTACGCCTTGCAGAACCGGCGGGTGTGGTTCCACTCGTTGACCACCCGGTAGGCCCGGTCGGCCCAGTCCGGCGGGACGGTGGCGTGCGGGCGGGCCCGCATCACCAGGATCTCGTCCTCGGGGCCTTCGAGGGTCACCAGCACCGCGTGCCGTTCCCACATGGCCAGCAGGTTGCCGTCACCGTCGGCCAGGTAACGCACGTCGAGCAGGTCGAGCGCGTCGCACACCCGGGCCAGGGTGACCGGCGCCACGGAGGCCGGCCGGTCGGTCACGACGGGCCGATCGGTTGCGGGGCAGTCCTCCGCCGGTTGCCGGGGCGGCGGTGGCCCCACCCGGATGCTGTCCACCGAGACTCCGCTTCGAGTTTCCGGGTCGCCGCCAGCGGCGGGACCAGGGCGCCATGACCACCACGGCATCGCTCGCGCACCTCACTCCCCAGCGGATCCAATCGCCTACGGTGCGTTGGATCCGAGGATGGACGGTACCCGGACAGCCGGGTTGAGACACCCCCCCAACGGCAGCCCCAAGCCGGAAGAATGATCCGGGGTCATACTTTCGGCTGATCCCGTGCCGGACGAATTGCGAGATCCGAAACTTTCCGCGACCAGGCGGCTCCGTATGGTCCCACCAGTCCCACCCACCGGCCGGCCACCCGGACCTGGACCTCCCCCGCCGCGGTGATCTCGGCCGGGCCGAGGAACCCCATCCGGACCAGCCCCTGCACCAGCCGTTGGGTGATCTCCACCGGGTCGGCCGGGTCGGCGTCGGGAGTGACGGTCACCGCCACGTGGTCGAGCAGCGCCTCCCGCAGTATCCGCTGCCCCACCGCGCGCCCGCGTACCCCCTCGGTGGCGGCGGTGCGCAGGGTGCCCGCCGCGGCCTCGGCGATGCGCCGTAGCTCGGCGGCGGGCAGCACCTCGACCGGGCGGCTCACCACCGGTGGCAACGGCCACCGCCACCGCTCGTCACGGCCGGGCGGCAACATGGTGTCGGCGTCGGCCAACCGGGCCAGCAACTCGGCCGCGTCCACGGTGACGTCGGCCGGGGCGCTCCCGGCCACCGTCCGGACCACCAGCACGTCCCACGGCAGCCGGCCCCAGAGGGCGGTACGGCCGACGCCGGGCAGCGGGCGTAGCCGGACCACCGTGGCCGGGTCGAGGCGGACCAGCCGGGCCAGGAAGGCCCCCGCGTCGTCCGCCCCGACCAACCCGTGCTCCGGCCGGACGGTGGCGCCGCCGTTCACGCCGCCCCGTCGGTCAGGGCCCACGACTCCAGGAAGGCCCGTTCGTCGTCGCTGATCCGCCGGGGCCGCTTCTCCACCAGGTCGAACGGGACCAGCACCGAGCGGGCGGTGCTGGCCAGCACGTCACCGTCGTACAGCTCGTAGGCGACGGTGAACGAGGCGGCCCGGATGCGCTCCACCCACAGTTCGATCCGGACGGTCGGCGCGGCCTGGGCGGTGGCCCGACCGAGCGCGTAGTCGACCGGACGCAGGTAGTCGACCTCGTGCCGACGGATGACGACCCCGTCGGCGAACGAGCCGACCCCCCACGCCTTGCCCCCGGCGAACATCAACGCCACCCGCGCCTCCTCGTACAGGGTGAGGAAGCGCGAGTTGTTGACGTGGCCGTACGCGTCCAGGTCGGACCAGCGCAGGGTGCAGTGGTAGACGAAACGGTCCGCCATGCTCAGTCGCGGGTCAGCTTGCGGTAGGTCACCCGGTGCGGCCGGGCCGCCTCCGCCCCGAGCCGGTCGATCTTGTTCTTCTCGTACGCGTCGAAGTTGCCCTCGAACCAGAACCACTTCGCCGGGTTCTCGTCGTCGCCCTCCCAGGCCAGGATGTGGGTGGCGACCCGGTCGAGGAACATCCGGTCGTGGGAGATGACCACGGCGCAGCCGGGGAACTCCAGCAGCGCGTTCTCCAGGCTGGACAGCGTCTCGACGTCCAGGTCGTTGGTCGGCTCGTCGAGCAGGATGACGTTGCCGCCGATCTTGAGGGTGAGCGCCAGGTTGAGCCGGTTGCGCTCGCCGCCGGAGAGCACCTTGGTCGGCTTCTGCTGGTCCGGCCCCTTGAAGCCGAACGCCGCGATGTACGCCCGGGACGGCATCTCGACCTTGCCCACCATCAGGTAGTCGAGCCCGTCGGAGACGACCTCCCAGACCGTCTTGTCGCCGTTGAGGCCCTCCCGGTTCTGGTCGACGTACGACAGCGAGACGGTGGGGCCGACCCGGACCTCGCCGCCGGTCGGCTGCTCCAACCCGACGATGGTCTTGAACAGGGTGGTCTTGCCGACGCCGTTCGGGCCGATGATGCCGACGATGCCGTTGCGCGGCAGCGAGAACGACAGGTCGTCGATGAGCAGCCGGTCGCCGAAGCCCTTGCTGAGGTGGTTGGCCTCGATGACCGTGCTGCCCAGGCGCGGGCCCGGCGGGATCTGGATCTCCTCGAAGTCCAGCTTGCGGGTCTTCTCCGCCTCGGCGGCCATCTCGTCGTAGCGGTCCAACCGGGCCTTCGACTTGGTCTGCCGGGCCTTGGCGTTGGAGCGGACCCACTCCAGTTCCTCGGTGAGCCGCTTCTTCATCTTGGCGTCGCGGCGGCCCTCGACGGCCAGCCGGGCGGCCTTCTTCTCCAGGTAGGTGGAGTAGTTGCCCTCGTACGGGTAGGTCCGGCCGCGGTCCAGCTCCAGGATCCAGTTGGCCACGTTGTCGAGGAAGTACCGGTCGTGGGTGATCGCCATGACGGTGCCCGCGTACTTGGCCAGGTGCTGCTCCAGCCAGGACACGCTCTCCGCGTCCAGGTGGTTGGTGGGCTCGTCGAGCAGCAGCAGGTCGGGGGCCTCCAGCAGCAGCTTGCACAGCGCGACCCGGCGGCGCTCACCACCGGAGAGCTGGGTGACGTCGGCGTCCGGCGGCGGGCAGCGCAGCGCGTCCATGGCCAGTTCGAGCTTGGAGTCGATGTCCCAGGCGTCGAGGTGGTCCAGCTCCTCCTGGAGCCGGCCCATCTCCTCCATCAGCTCGTCGGAGTAGTCGGTGGCCATCTGCTCGGCGATGGCGTTGAACCGGTCCAGCTTGGCCTTGGTCTCGGCGACCGCCTCCTCGACGTTGCCGAGCACGGTCTTGCTGTCGTTGAGCGGGGGCTCCTGGGCGAGCATGCCGACGGTGTAGCCGGGCATCAGCCGGGCCTCGCCGTTGCTCGGCTTGTCCAGCCCTGCCATGATCTTGAGGAGGCTGGACTTACCGGCGCCGTTCGGGCCGACCACACCGATCTTGGCCCCCGGCAGGAAGTTCAGCGTCACGTTGTCGAGCACGACCTTGTCGCCGTGCGCCTTGCGCGCCTTTTCCAGGACGTAGATGAACTGGGCCACGGTGCGGGCTACCTCCGTCGATTGCTGTCGTCTTGGGCTGCGGCTCGGCGCGGGCTGCGACCTGCGCCCGCCGCCGCCGGCCGGGAGCCGGCCACGCGCACGCCACCGTCAATCCTGACAGGTACGGCCCGCCGCGCCCACATCACCCCGCCCGGCATCGTCCGCGTCACTACCGCTACCGCTGAGCTGGCGATGTTGACAAGATCACGGTACGGGTTCAGCAGGCGTGGGACGGGTAGGTAACTGCGGCACGGGGTCCCAGACGCCGCAGCTACGCTCAGTACGCTCATCGCGGTGGACCCGTCAGCACCCGGAGGTGGCCGATCGTGACCGTCCGTAGCTCCTTTGTCGTTGTGGCCAACCGACTGCCGGTCGACGAGGTGAGCACACCCGAGGGACGACAATGGCGGCGCAGCCCCGGCGGGCTGGTCACCGCGCTGCACCCCGTCCTCGCCGAGCACCGGGGCACCTGGGTCGGCTGGGCCGGTGGCACCGGCGCCGCCCCGGAGCCGTTCGACCTGGAGGGCATCCGCCTGCACCCGGTGCCGTTGAGCGCCGAGGAGTTGGAACGTTACTACGAGGGTCAGTCCAATGCGACAATCTGGCCGCTCTATCACGACGCGGTCGAGACACCCGCCTACAAGCGCCGTTGGCGGGAGGCGTACCGGCTGGTCAACGCCCGGTTCGCGGAGGCGGCGGCGGACGTCGCGGCCGAGGGCGCGACGGTCTGGGTGCAGGATTACCAGCTCCAGCTCGTCCCGGCGATGCTGCGCGAGCTGCGGCCGGATCTGAAGATCGGCTTCTTCCTGCACATCCCGTTCCCGCCGATCGAGCTGTTCATGCAGATGCCGTTCCGCACCGAGATCCTGCGCGGTCTGCTCGGCAGCGACCTGGTCGGCTTCCAGCAGCGGCTGGCCGCGCAGAACTTCGTCCGGCTGGCCCGGCACCTGCTCGGGCTGCGCTACGAGGGGCAGATGATCCAGGTCGACGGGCGGCAGGTGAAGGCCGGCGCGTTCCCGATCTCCATCGAGACCAGGGAGATGGAGCGGCTGGCCGAGGACCCGGCGATCCAGGCCCGGGCCAAGCAGATCCGCGAGGAGCTGGGCAACCCGAAGACGATCATCCTGGGCGTCGACCGGCTCGACTACACGAAGGGCATCGAACTCCGACTCAAGGCCTTCCGCGAACTTCTTGCTGACGGAAAGTTGACAGTTCCGGACGCGGTTATGGTGCAGGTGGCCACCCCCAGCCGGGAGCGCGTGGAGCACTACCAGGCACTACGGGTCAAGGTGGAACGCGAGGTTGGTCGGATTAACGGCGAATTCGGCAGGGTCGGCGTGCCGGCGGTGCATTATCTGCATCAGTCGTACAGTCGCAGCGAACTGGCCGCGATGTACGTCGCGGCCGACGTGATGATGGTGACCCCGCTGCGAGACGGAATGAACCTGGTGGCCAAGGAGTACGTCGCATCGCGCGCCGACCAGGGCGGTGCGCTCGTGCTCAGTGAGTTCGCCGGCGCGGCCACCGAGCTGCGCCAGGCGTTCCTGTGCAATCCGCACGACCCCGACGCCGTCAAGGACGCCCTCCTGCGGGCTGTACACGTAGAGAAGCCGGAGGCCCGTCGACGCATGCGGATCATGCAACGTCACCTGCGCACCCACGATGTGGGGCACTGGGCGAAGTCCTTTCTGACCGAGTTGGGCGCACCGGGGACGGAGGCCGAGTGAACGCCCCCACCGCCGAGATCATCACCCCCGCCGCCGGGACGATGGACCCGGAACTGCTGGCCGCGATCGGACGCATCGCCCGCGTACCACAGCTCCTGGTCGCCTGCGACTACGACGGCACGCTCGCGCCGATCGTGGAGGACCCGAGCAAGGCGGTGCCGCTGCCCGAGTCGGTCGCCGCCGTCCGGGCGCTGGCCTCGCTGCCGCAGACCACCGTCGCGGTGGTCTCCGGGCGGGCGCTGCGCGACCTGGCCGCGCTGTCCCGGCTGCCCAACGAGATCCACCTCGTCGGCAGCCACGGCTCCGAGTTCGACATCGGCTTCGTCGAGCGGCTCTCCCCCGAGCTGGTCGCCGTGCGCACCCGGCTGCGCGACGCGCTGCGCGAGATCGCCCAGGCCCACCCGGGGGTACGGCTGGAACGCAAGCCGGCCAGCGTCGCGGTGCACACCCGCGGGGTCGAACCGCAGGTCGCCGCCGCCGCCGTCGAGGCCGTCCGTAACGGCCCCGCGACCTGGGACGACGTCACCGTCACCCAGGGCAAGGAGGTCATCGAGCTGTCGGTGGTCGCCACCCACAAGGGCACCGCGGTCGACCAGCTCCGCACCCAGCTCTCGGCCAGCGCGGTGCTGTTCATCGGCGACGACGTCACCGACGAGAACGCCTTCGGCACCCTGCGCGGCCCCGACCTGGGCATCAAGATCGGCCCCGGGGACACCCAGGCGCACTACCGGGTGGCCGAGCCGGTCGAGGCGGCCCGCGCGCTCGGCCTGCTGCTGGAGACCCGCCGGCACTGGCTGTTCGGCGAGCGGGCGGTGCCGATCGAACGGCACTCGATGCTGGCCAACGGCCGTACCGTCGCGCTGCTCACGCCCGAGGCCAAGGTGAGCTGGCTCTGCCACCCCAAGCCCGACTCGGCGGCGATCTTCGCCGACCTGGTCGGCGGCAGCCCGGCCGGGCACTTCACGGTCGGGCCGGAGCGCGGCGGCATTCCACTGGGCCAGCGCTACCGCAGCGGCACGATGACCGTGGAGACCCGCTGGTCGGGGCTCACCGTCACCGACTGGCTGGACCTGCCCGCCCGGGAGACCACGCCGGACGGCCCGGCCGTCATCACCGGCGACTCCACCCTGGTCCGGGTGCTCACCGGCTCCGGGCGGGCCCGGATCGAGTTCGCCCCGCGTCCCGAGTTCGGGCAGGTGGCCACCCAGCTCCAGCCGATGGACGACGGCCTGCTGGTGCTCGGCTCCAACGAGCCGGTCGCGCTCTACTCCCCCGGGGTGACCTGGCAGGTCCGCACCGACGGCGGCTACGAGACCGCGCACGCCGTGGTCGACCTCTCCGCCACCGGCGGCCAGGTGGTGCTGGAGCTGCGCTTCGGCACGCACAGCCTGGAGGACCACGCGGTCGGCATCCACGAACGGCAGGCCAAGGCCGAGCAGCCCTGGAAGGAGTGGGTGGCCTCGCTGCGGCTGCCCGCCACCGCCCGGGACCTGGTCGCCCGTAGCGCGCTCACCCTGCGCGGCCTCTGCCACGAGGCGACCGGCTCGATCCTGGCGGCGGCGACCACCTCGCTGCCGGAGGAGCTGGGCGGCGTCCGCAACTGGGATTACCGGTACTGCTGGCTGCGGGACGCGGCGATGACCGCGCGGGCCCTGGTCGACCTCGGCTCGATCGAGGAGGCCGAGGCGCTGCTGCGCTGGGTGGACGGCTGCATCGAGCGCACCGGCGGGCACCCCGAGCGGCTGCACCCGCTCTACACGGTGGACGGCTACGAACTGGGCGCCGAGGCGGTCATCGACACCCTGCCCGGGTACGCCGGCTCCCGGCCGGTCCGGGTCGGCAACCTCGCCAACCACCAGCTCCAACTCGACGTCTTCGGCCCGATCGCCGACCTGATCGCGGCCGTCGCCGACGCCCGGGGTTCGGTGCGCGACGACGAGTGGCGGGTGCTGGACAACATGGTCGAGGCGGTCCGCCGCCGCTGGCACGAGCCCGACCACGGCATCTGGGAGGCCCGCCTGCCACCCCGGCACCACATCTTCTCCAAGGTGATGTGCTGGATGACCGTCGACCGGGCCCTGCACGTGGTGCGTCAGCACGGCGGCGAGGACAAGCCGGAGTGGGTCGAACTGCGCGACCGGATCGGCGCCAACGTGCTGGAGAACGGCTGGCACGAGGAGGTCGAGGCGTACAGCGTCGCGTACGGCGACGAGGACATGGACGCCTCCTCGCTGTGGATCGGGCTGTCCGGCCTGCTCCCGGGGGACGACCCGCGTTTCCTCTCCACCGTGCTCAAGATCGAGGCGGATCTGCGCAGCGGCCCGGTCGTCTACCGCTACCACTGGGACGACGGTCTGCCGGGCCGGGAGGGCGGCTTCCACATCTGCACGGCGTGGCTGATCGAGGCGTACCTGCGCACCGGTCGGCGTACCGACGCCGAGGAGCTGTTCGCCCAGATGGTCGACACCGCCGGCCCGACCGGGCTGCTCCCCGAGCAGTACGACCCGCTGGCCGAGCGCGGGCTGGGCAACCATCCGCAGGCGTACAGCCACCTCGGGCTGATCCGCTGCGCCCTGCTGCTGGACAACATGCTCAAGCAGTAGCGACAGCCCCACCCGCCGCCACCTCGACCCAACCGGGCCGAGGTGGCGGCATCCCTCGCAAGATCGACTCAGTTGGGCCGAGGTAGCGCCATCCCGTGTCCCGGATGCCGCTACCTCGGCCCACAAGGGGTGGATCAAGCCGGACGGCCCGGCAGGGTCAGGGCGTCAGGGCGTCGACCACGTCGCCGATCACCACGATGGCCGGGGGACGCAGGCCCGCCGCACCCACGTCGGCCGCCACCGCGCCGAGCGTCGACCGCAGACTGCGCTGGCCGCCCGTGGTGCCCTCCTGGATCACCGCGACCGGGGTGGCCGCGTCCCGGCCGTGCCGGGTCAGGGTGTCGGCGATGGCGGCCAGGTTCTTGAGCCCCATCAGCACCACCAGGGTGCCCCGCAGGCCGGCGAGGGCCTCCCAGCGCACCAGGGAGACCGGTGAGTCCGGGGCGACATGCCCGGACACCACGGTGAACTCGTGTGCCACCGCCCGGTGGGTCACCGGGACACCGGCCGCCGCCGGCACGGCCACCGCGCTGGTCACCCCGGGCACCACGGTCACCGGCACGCCGGCCGCCGCGCAGGCCAGCAACTCCTCCCCGCCCCGCCCGAAGACGTACGGGTCGCCGCCCTTGAGGCGTACCACGACCTTGCCGGCGAGCGCCCGGTCGACCAGGATCCGGTTGATCTCCTCCTGGGCGCGCGACGGACCGTAGGGGATCTTCGCGGCGTCGACCAGTTCGACGTCGGGACGCAACTCGTCCAGGAGCAGTCCGGGCACCAACCGGTCGGCGACCACCACGTCCGCCTCGGTGAGCAGCCGCCACCCCTTCACCGTGATCAGCTCCGGGTCGCCCGGCCCGGCACCGACCAGCGACACCCGACCGACCGGGCCACCCGGCCGGATCGTGGCGTCACCGGACCCGGCCGGCGTCGGTGCCGGCGGGCCCGCGAGGGGCGCGTCCGCCACCGGTTCACCCGGGTCGACTTCCCCCGGGTCAACGAGGGGGCCCGTCCGGGCGGCGAGCAGCTCCCGGACGGCGTCCCGGACACCCATCGCCCGTTTCGGGTCTCCCCCGCCCAGCACGGCCACGGTCACCGGCCCGTGCCGGGTCACCGCCGGGGTCCACGCGGTGGCCGCCGTCCGGTCGTCGGCCCGGACGCAGAAGATCCGCCGTTCGGCGGCGACGGCGCTGACCGAAGCGGCGGCGAGCGGATCGTCCACCGCGACCTGGACCAGCCACGCCCCGTCGAGGTCGTCGGGGGCGAACCGGCGCGGCCGCCAGTGCAACCGTCCGGCGTCGACGTGCGCTTGCAGGGCCGGGGTCACCTCGGGGGCGACCAGCAGCACGTCCGCGCCGGCATCCAGCAGGGCGGGTACCCGCCGGCTGGCCACGGCACCGCCGCCCACCACGACCACCCGGCGTCCGGCGAGCCGCAGGCCGAGGGGGTACGGGTTGGTGCTCACTTCTCGGAGACCCCCGCCGCGTCGAAGGTGGCGACCTCGTGCAGCACCCGGACCGCGCCGGTGACCACCGGCAGGGCCAGCAGCGCGCCGGTGCCCTCGCCGAGGCGCAGGCCGAGGTCGACGAGCGGGTCGAGGCCGAGGTGCCGCAACGCCACGGTGGCCCCCGGCTCGGCGGAACGGTGCCCGGCGACCATCGCGCCGACCGCGTCCGGGGCGAGGGCGGCGGCGGCGAGCGCGGCACTGACCGCGATCACCCCGTCGAGCAGCACCGACACCCGGCGGGCTGCCGCGCCGAGGATCAGCCCGGTCAGCGCCGCGTGCTCCAGGCCACCGACGGCGGCCAGCACCCCCAGCGGATCGGCCGGGTCGGGCCGGTGCCGCTGAAGCGCCGTACGCACCACGTCGACCTTGCGCCGGTACGTCTCGTCGTCCACCCCGGTGCCCCGGCCGGTGGCCGCCTCCGGGTCGGCCCCGGTGAACGCGGCGACCAGCGCGGCGGCCGGCGTGGTGTTGGCGATCCCCATGTCGCCGGTGAGCAGCACCCCCGCCCCGGCGTCGAGCAGCTCACCGGCGATCCGGATGCCGGTCTCGACCGCCGCCCGCGCCTCGTCCCGGGTGAGCGCGGCGGTGACAGTCATGTCCCGGGTGCCGCGCCGCACGTTCGCGTCGACCAGGCGCGGCGGTGCCAGGGTGCCGTCGGCCGGGGCGGGCGCGGCACAGGCAGGCGCGGCGCTGTCGGGCACGGCACTGTCGGGCACGGTGGCGGCTGGCACGGCGGCGCTGTCGGGCACGGCGTGGGTGGGTGGGAACGGCAGCGGCGCGGCCACGCCGACGTCGACCACGGTGACCGAGGCGCCGGCCTGACGGGCGAACGCGTTGACGACCGCCCCGCCGGCCAGGAAGTTCCCGATCATCTGGGCGGTGACCTCCTGCGGCCACGGGCTGACCCGCTGGGCGTGCACGCCGTGGTCACCGGCGAAGATCGCCACCGCCGCCGGTTCGGGCAACGGCGGCGGGCAGACCCCGGCCAGGCCGGCCAGGCGTACGGACAGCTCCTCCAGCGCACCCAGCGAGCCCGCCGGCTTGGTCAGTCGGGCCTGGAGGTCCCGGGCGGCCGTCATCGCCACCGGATCGGGCGGGCCGATCTCCGCGATCGTCGTCTCCAGCATCATGCCTCCAGGATCTCCGCCAGTACCTCGATGAACGCATCCGTGGTGGCCGGGTCACGGACGGCGATCCGCAGCCAGTCCGGCCCCAGCCCGGGGAAGGTGTCGCCGCGTCGTACGGCCCAGCCCCGGTCACGCAGCGCCTGGCGTACCCGGTCGGCGTCGGGCCGGTGGACCAGGACGAAGGCGCTGGCCGGGCGGCCTGCGACGCGTACCCCGGGCAGGGCCGACAGGCGGCGCACCAGGTGGTCGCGGTCGGCGGCGAGCCGGGCGGCGATGGCGCGCTCGGCGGCGACGCCGGTCGGTGACGCGACGGCGGTCGCGGCGGCCAGCGCCGGGGTGGACACGGCCCACAGCGGCTGGACGGCGGCCAGCCGGGCCACCAGGGCGGACTCGCCGAGCAGGTAGCCGATCCGCAGCCCGGCCAGTCCCCAGGTCTTGGTGAGGCTGCGCACCACCACCAGGCCGGGCAGGTCCCGGCGGGCGGCGAGGGACTCGGGTTCGCCGTCGACGCCGGGGGCGGCGGTGGTGTCGGCGAACGCCTCGTCGACGACGAGCACCCGGCCGGGCCGGGCCAGGGCGGCCAGGTCGGCGGCGGGGTGCAGCACCGAGGTCGGGTTGGTCGGGTTGCCGATCATGACCAGGTCGGCGTCGGCCGGCACCCGGGCCGGGTCGAGCCGGAAGTCGTCGCCCGGGTCGAGCAGGAGCCGTTCGACCCGGTGGCCGGCGGCCCGCAGTGCGGCCTCCGGTTCGGTGAACTGCGGGTGCACCACCACCGGGCGGCGTACCCCGGCCAGGGCGCGGGCGAGCAGCACGAAGCCCTCGGCGGCACCTGCGGTGAGCAGCACCTCCGCCTCCGGGCGGCCGTGCCGGGCGGCGACGGCGGCGCGGGCCGGCCGGGGGTCGGGGTAGCCGGCCAGGTCGGCGAGGGCGGCGGTGAGCGGATCGGCCAGCCAGTCCGGCATCGGGTCCCGGCGGACGTTGACGGCCAGGTCGACCAGGCCGGGGGTGGCCTCGGCGTCCCCGTGATGGGCGAGATCCGGTTCGGTGCCGGCCGTCGTCGGGCGCACCGCCTGCGGCACGGCGTCGTCGACGCCCGGACCGGTCGACGGCGTGACGCCGGTCAGTTGCCCATGCATGTCCGCGATCCTGCCGGGAAGCCGGCGCAGGGGACAGCCGATCCCGGGGTGGTCCACATCACGGCACACCGGACGCATCACCCATGGCCACCGTCCCGGCCGGCGAACACCCGAGCATTCATGAGTTTTTCTCATGTACGTATCGGAAATGTCATAACTTGACCAGGTGAGCAATCGACCCCTTGCTGCCGCTGGTCGTTCCGTTCCTCTCCTGCGTGCCGGGCTGATCGCCGGCATCGTGCTCGCCGCCGTCGCGTACCCATTGGCCGCCGTGACCGGTCTGGGCGCCAAGGCCACCGCGCACGCCGTGGAGCACAAGACGAACATCCTGCGCACCGCCCTGCCCGCCGAGACGTCCTACCTCTACGCGCCAGACGGCAAGACGATCCTGACGATGTTCTACGAGGAGTACCGGCAGTACACCAAGTTGTCGGACATGTCGCCGAACATCCAGCAGGCCATCGTCGCCGCCGAAGACAACCGCTTCTACCAGCACCGGGGCGTCGACCCGAAGGGCGTCGCCCGCGCCTTCGTGGCCAACACCCGCTCCAGCGGCGTCTCCCAGGGCGCCTCCACCCTGACCATGCAGTACGTCCGGATGGCGCTGCGGGACAGTGCGCAGACGCCGCAGGAGGTCCAGGAGGCCACCCAACAGACCAGCCTGCGCAAGGTCAAGGAGATGCGGATGGCGCTGGACATCGAGAAGGAGCTGACCAAGGAGCAGATCCTGGAGCGCTACCTCAACTCGGCGTACTTCGGCCACCGGGCGTACGGCATCTACGCGGCGGCGCAGATCTTCTTCTCCAAGACCCCGGCCACCCTCACCCCGGTCGAGGCGGCCACCCTCGCCGGGCTGGTCAAGTCCCCCTCCGAGTACGACCCGCTCAGCTCGGACCAGAAGGAGGCCACCGGCCGACGCAACTACGTCCTCGACAAGATGTCCCAGCTCGGCTACCTGTCCCCGGACGCCGCCGCAGTGGCCAAGAGCGAACCCATCCGGACCCGGCCCACCACCCCGGCCAACGACTGCGCCTCGATCCCCGGCACGTACAACGCCTGGGGCTTCGCCTGCGACTACGTCAAGAACTGGTGGAGCGCGCAGCCCGCGTTCGGGGAGAACCGGCTGGAACGGATGGACAAGCTGCGCCGGGGCGGCTACCGGATCGTGCTCAGCCTCGACCCGAAGGTCCAGGCCGCCGCCGAGCGGAACGTCCGCGCCAAGGAAGGCGTCGACAGCCCCTTCGCCAACGGGATCGTGGTCGCCGAACCGGGCACCGGACGGATCAAGGCGATGGCGGTGAACCGCACCTACTCCCTGGACGTCAGCGAGAACGGGCCCAGCTCGAACCCCGAGGCCGACCCGAAGATGAAGGCGAACTACCCGAACACGGTCGCCCCGCTGCTCGGCGGCGGCACCCTCCCGGGCTACCAGGCCGGCTCGACGTTCAAGATGTTCCCGATGCTGGCCGCCCTGGACGCCGGGATGCCGCTGTCCACCGCCTTCGACTCGCCGTACCGCTACAAGTCCGCCGTGTACGACGGGTGGGCCCCGTCCAACGCCAGCGGGGCGATGACCGGCCGGCAGACCATGTGGTCCGGGTTCGGCAAGTCGGTGAACACCTACTTCGTCCAGCTGGAGGAGAAGATCGGCGCGGACCGGGGGGTGCACCTCGCCGAGCAGCTCGGCCTGCGCTGGCGTACCGACGTCGACAAGGAGCAGGCGTCACCCGCCAAGGCCAAGAAGTGGGGCGCGTTCACCCTGGGCGTCTCCGACGCCACCCCGCTGGAGATGGCCAACGCCTACGCCGCGATCGCCGCCGACGGGCGGTACTGCGAGGCGATGCCGGTCAACTCGATCACCAACCGGGACGGCACCCCGGCAACGTACAAGACCGCAGGTGGCATCGAACGGGAGGTCGCCAAGCCCCGCTGCCGGCAGGTGGTCAACGCCGACGCGGCCCGTGCCGCCACCGACGCGGCGCGCTGCCCCACCGGTGACACCCCGGCCAAGGGCAGCTGCGGCGGCTGGTCGACGGCGGACAGCGTGCGCCGTACGGTGGGCCGCCCGGTGGCCGGCAAGACCGGTACCACGGACAGCACCCGGTCGGCCTGGTTCGTCGGGTACACCCCGGAGCTGGCGGCGGCGAGTTTCATCGCCGACCCGGACAACCCGTTCAACGCCGTCGGCGACGGGCAGTCCCAGGTGCCGGTCAACGCGGTCGCCCAGACCCTGCGTGACGGTCTCAAGGGCACCCCGACCCGCCAGTTCACCCCGCCGTCGGACGCCATCGTCGGCTGAGGCGGGGTCGGCGGGTGCCGGGCCGTGGCTGCCGGGCGGGTCAGGCCGGCGCGGCGACCCCCTCGACCGGCGAGGGCGTCGTCGCCGCCGTCACCAACCGGGCCGCGATCTCGGGGTACGCCGCCCAGTGCAGACCCAACTGGGAGGCGTGCACACCGCGCCAGACGAAGCCCTCCGGCGTGCCGCCCTCCCAACTCCAGGCGGCCCGCTGGCCGGACCGGGGGGTGAGCACCGCGCCGTGCTGCTTGTAGCCCACCACCGTGGCACCGGTACGGGCGACCGCGCTGTCGGACAGGGCGGTCGCCTCCCGGTAACCGACCACCAGGCCGTCCCGGCTCGCACCGATCGCGTCCAGCACCCCGCACATCGGCAGCCCGTCCAGCTCCCGGGCCAGCCACAGCAGGCCGGCACCCTCGGCGATCACCGGACGGCCGGTGCGGGCCAGTTCGGCCACCGCGATGCACAGCCGCCGGTTGGCCGACAGGTCCCGCGCGTACGACTCGGGCAGCGCGCCCCCGACGACCAGCGCGCGGGTGCCGGCGGGCAACGTCTCGTCGCGCAGCGGGTCGACGGTGACCACCTGGGCCCCGGCGGCCCGCAGCAGCTCGGCGGTCTCCGGGTGGCTGTAGCTGCCGCCGGGTCCGCCGGCGAGCGCCACCACCGGCGCGTCCCCCACCGACACGTCTCCCACCGGCACGTCTCCCACCGCAGCGGCGGACGCCGGCGACCAGGGCGAGACGGACAGTGTCGGGGCGGAGCGGGCCAACCCGAGCAGGCGTTCCAGGTCGACCGTCCCGGCGACCGCCTCGCCGAGCCGGCGCACCGCGCGCAACGCCTCGGCGTCGCGGCCGAGGACCGGCACCACGCCGTGCCGACGGGCGGGCAGCACCGGGGGCAGTTCGTGCCGGCGCAGCGCGCCGTAGACCGGCATCCCGACGTCGTCGAGTGCCTCCCGGAGCATCGCCTCGTGCCGGCCGGAGGCGACCTGGGTGAGGATCACCCCGCCCAACCAGAGCTGCTCGTCGTACGAGCGGAAGCCGTGCACCAGGGCCGCCACCGACTGGCCCATCGCCGCCACGTCGATGACCAGCACGACGGGGCTACGCAGCGCGGTCGCCACGGCGGCCGTGGACTCCGCCTCGGGCCGGCCCGCGACCGAGTCGTACAACCCCATGGTGCCCTGGACCAGGGCCAACGCGGCGCCCTGCGCGCCGTAGGCGAAGAGCGGCCCGAGCCGGTCGCCGCCGATCAGCCGGGGGTCGAGGGTACGGCCGGGACGGCCGGCGGCCAGGCCGAGGTAGGCGGCGTCGACGTGGTCCGGGCCGACCTTGAAACCGGCGACGTCGAGCCCCCGGTCGGCGAGAGCGGCGAGCAGACCGACGGACAACGCGTTGGTGCCGTGACCGGAGGACGGCGCGCTGAACACGAGGCGCGGCACGGCGGTCATCATCGACTCCTCGGTGGCGACGGGCGGTGGCTCGCGGACGGCCGGGAGGAACACCGGCGGCGATCCGCAGGCGTGACCATACCCGCCCCCGGCGACAGGTGGAGACCGCCGATCCGACGCCGTACGGGCCGGTGCCGGGCCGTCGCGCAGGGTGGCGTCGGTCATACGGGTAGCCTCGTGCTGTGTACCGGTTCCTGCTGACCCCACGCTGGCTGGGCATCCTCGCGCTGACCCTGGTCGCCGCCGCCGTCATGGTGCTGCTCGGCAACTGGCAGCTGGACCGTTACCGGGAACGCACCGCCGTCAACGAGCGGATCGACGCCGGCACCGCCGGCACCCCCGCGCCGCTGCGGTCGACGCTGCCGGCCCCCACCGGCGGCGCGGGCACCGTCGGCGCGGCCCCCGCCGCGCAGGCCGAGTGGAGCAGGGTCACCGCCACCGGCCGGTACGACGCCACGAACATCATCCTGGTCCGGGGCCGGACGGTGGAGAGCCGGGTCGGCTTCGAGGTGCTCGTCCCACTGGTGCTCGACGACGGCACGGCCGTGCTGGTCGACCGGGGCTGGGTCCCCCCGGCGCCCGGCGGCGCGCTGGCCATGCCCGAGGTGCCGGCGCTGCCGACCGGTCAGGTGACCGTCGTCGGCCGGGTGCACCCCACCGAGACCGGTGGCAACGGCGTGGACCGGCGCGACGGCCGGTTGGAGACCCGTCGGGTGACCGTGGACAAGCTGGCCCGGGAACTGCCGTACCCGCTGCACGGGGCGTACCTGCTGCTCGACGAGCAGACCCCGGCGAACGACCCGGCGTTCCGGGCGGTACCGATCGGGCACACGAACAACTGGCAGAACTTCGGCTACGTCGTCCAGTGGTGGTTGTTCGCCGCGATGACGCTCTTCGGCTACGGCTGGGTGGCCCGGCGGGAGGCCCGACGCGCCGCCGGCCTGGACGCCCCGAAGCCCCCCGTCGACCGCGCCGCCGAACCGGCCACCTCCGCCTGACCCGCCGGGCCTGCGGACCCGGGCGAGCCTGCGGACCCGGGCGGTTCCTGCCGGACAGTCGGTGCGGGTGCCGGCCGACCCGCGCCACTGCCCACCACCGCCGGCCCGCGCCGCCCCCCACGGCCCACCGCCGGCCGGCCCGGTGCCAGCCAGGCGGCGTCCCACCATGGGTGCGCGTCCTTTCGAGCTGATGACGTCACGACATCAACCGGTCGAGTGCCGGGGCCGCGCGACTCGGTCCACCACTCCCGGTAGCCTGCGACTCGTTCTCGTCATCACCTCGAAAGGACGCACGACAGGCACCCACCCGGCCGGGGCGACCGGCAGGCGATTGGTTGCACCGGGCCCTCGGCGGGCCGTCGGGCCCAGGTCCGAACCACGCGGGGACGCGGGGCGAAACCGGACGCTGTATGGTCCGCAGGATGTCCAACGCGCGTGAGGTGTCGCGGTGACCTCCGACCCCGCCCCGTCGTATCCGTCCGATCCGCCCACGCAGACGAGCCCCGCCTCCGACCCGTGGGCGTTGTCGCCGGACGCGCCCCCGCCCCCGGCGGCCTTCCCCGCGCCCCCGGCACAACAGACACCGTCCACGGCCCCGTTCCCGACTGCGCCTCCCCTGGCGGCACCGGTGAACCCCGCCACCTCGTCGACGGCCGATCCCTACTCCGCACCACCCGCCCAGTTCTCCGCACCACCGGCCCAGTTCCCGGCACCGGCCGGGGTCGACCCGTACGCCGCGCCGGTGGGCCAGCCGGGGCCGTACCCGCCGCAGTTCACCCCGCAGCTGCCGGGGGCGGCGGCTTTTCAGCAGCCGGCGGCGGTGCAGATCGGCGAGATCATGGTGAGTCCGCCGGTGATCCGTACCCCGTCCGGGATGATGCCCCTGGCCGGTGCCACCTGGTACGTGACCGACCACTGGCAGCGGGAGGAGAAGATCGCCAGTTGGGCGATGGTCTGCGCCATCCTCGGCTTCTTCTGCCTCACCATCTTCAGCCTGCTCTTTCTGCTGATCAAGGAGACCCGTTACCACGGCACGGTGCAAGTGACGGTGACCAGCGGCGGCCACCAGTACGTGGCCCGTATCCCGGTCCTCGACCAGGGACAGGTGCAGCAGATCAACAACCAGGTCAACTACGCCCGTTCGCTGTCCGCGCTCTGACCGACCGTCCCACCGGCGCGGCTCAGCCGGTGGGACGCCCGGCGTGCAGCGCCCGGACCGTGTCGATGGTGTCCGCCTCGGCGGCCGACTTGTCGTCGCGGTAGCGCAGCACCCGGGCGAACCGGAGGGCCACCCCGCCCGGGTAGCGGGTGCTGGCGAGCACCCCGTCGAAGGCGATCTCGACCACCTGCTCGGGGCGGACCCGCACCACCCAGTCGCCACGCTCCACGGCCAGCCCGAGGAAGCGTTCCGTCTGCCAGCGCAGCAGGTCGTCGGTGAGGCCCTTGAAGGTCTTGCCGAGCATGACGAACTCGCCGGTGCGCGGGTCCCGGGCGCCGAGATGGAGGTTGGACAGCCAGCCCTGCCGCCGGCCGCTGCCCCACTCGACGGCCAGTACGACCAGGTCGAGGGTGTGCCGGGGCTTGACCTTGACCCAGGCGGTGCCCCGTCGACCGGCGTCGTAGGGCGCGTCCGGCGACTTGACCACCACCCCCTCCTGACCGGCGTCGAGCGCGGCGGCGAACACCGCACCGGCCTGCTCGGGGTCGTCCACCTCGGACCGGCCGACCAGCAACGACCCGTCGACGACGTCGGCGAGCCGGGCCCACCGCTGCCGGCCCGGCAGGTCGATCAGGTCGTCGCCGTCGAGGTGCAGCAGGTCGAAAAAGTACGGGGTGAGCGCGGTCGCCTCGGCCAGCGGGGCCACGTCGGCCGCACCGCTGGCGGAGGTGACCCCGGTCGCGGCGGCGGTGGCCCGGCGGGCCGCCCGGCTGGAGGTCTGCGGGAACGGCAGTGGACGCCCGGCGGTGTCCAACCCGATCGCCTCGCCGTCGAGCACGACGTCCCGGACCGGCAGGGCGCGTACGGCGTCGACCACCCCGGGCAGCCGGGTGGTGATCTCGTCGAGGCTGCGGGTGAAGACCGCGACGTCGTCGCCGGAGCGGTGCACCTGGATGCGGATGCCGTCGAGTTTGACGTCGACCACGGCCGGGACCCCGGTGGCCTGGAGCGCGGCGTCGACCGAGGGTGCGCTCTGGGCCAGCATCGGCGCGAGCGGGCGGCCCACCCGGAGCCCGAACCCGGCCAGCGCGGCGGCCCCGCCGGTGCGGGCGGCCAGCGCGACGGCCCGCAGGTCACCGGCGAGCAGCAGGGCGCGGCGGACCGCCGTCACCGGGACCTCGGCGGCCTTGGCGACGGCGTCGGCGAGCAGGCCCGCCTGGGCGCCCTGGCGCAGTTCGCCCCGGAACAGGTCGACCAGCAGCCGCTGCTCGTCAGCGGTGGCGGCCCCGAAGAGGGTGCCGAGCAGGTGCCGGCGGCGGGCCTGGGAACCCGGACCGTGCACGGCGGCGATCTCGTCGATCGCCGCGTCGACGGCGGTCACGGTCAGGGTCGGCTCGGCGGCCGGCGGCGGCAGGTCACGCAGGCTGGCCCAGCCCACGCCGGTTTGCCGTTGGCGCAGCTCACCGGCGAGGTAGCCGGAGCCGACCGACACCTCGGACGGATCGAGCGCCCGCAACGCGTCGGCCAGCAACTCCACCTTGGCCCGCCGGCCGGTGGTGGCCGCGACGGCCGCGGAGGTGGCTGCCAGGTCGAGGAACCGCACGCACCTCATCCTGCCAGCCACCCCCGACATCGCCCGGGTATTGCCGTACCCGGGCCGTCCCGATCCGGCCGTCCTCCCCAGTGGCGTCGGGTGTGGGCACCCGGACCACGGCTCAGACCGAGACGGGTTCCTCGATGCGCAGACCCCGGGCGCGGACGCCGTCGGCGACCCGGGACAGCACGCCGTCCAGGGCGACCAACACCGCCGAGAGCTCGCCGAGCTGTTCCTTGAGCGTGTCCTCGGGCCACGCGGAGACGTCGACGTCCCCCAGAGCGCTCACGGCGGCTTCCAGCCGCGTCATCACGTCGTTCGTACGCATGTTCGAAAGGCTATACCAGACTGCCGTCCGACACGCCGCGAACTGCGACATCGACCCCGAAGTTATGGTTCCGCGACCTAACCGGCCCGCCGACCCTGCTCGGCCACCTTCGCCAGCAGCAACGCCTCCGCCAGGCAGACCCGGGCGAACTCGCCGAGGTGCAGGCTCTCGTTGGGGCCGTGCGCCCGCGCGTGCGGGTCCTCCACCCCGGTCACCAGGATCGCCGCCTGCGGGAACATCTCCTGGAAGGTGGCGATGAACGGGATCGAACCGCCGACGCCGATGTCCACCGGCTCGGTGCCGTCCCAGGCGGCCCGGAAGGCGGCGCGGGCCGCGTCGAACATCGGCCCCGACGCGTCGATGACACACGGGTCGCCGTCGTGTTCCAGGGTCACCGCCACCCGGGCCCCCCACGGCGCGTGCTTCTCCAGGTGGGTACGCACCGCGTCGTACGCCCGCTTGGGGTCGTCGCCCGGCGCCAGCCGTACGCTCAGCTTGGCCTTCGCCGCCGGGACCAGCGCGTTGGGTGCCTCGCCGGTGGCCGGGGCGTCGATGCCGAGCACCGCCACCGCCGGTCGGGTCCAGAGCCGGTCGGTGATCCGGCCGGTGCCGATCAGCGCGACCCCCTCGGCCAGCCCGGCCTCGGCCCGGAACCGGTCCTCCGGATAGTCGACGGCAGCCCCCGCCCCGGCGGTCAGGCCGTCGACGGCCACGTCCCCGGCGTCGTCGTGCAGGGTCGCCAGCAGGCGGACCAGCGCGGTCAACGCGTCCGGCACGGCCCCACCGAACATGCCGCTGTGCACCGCGTGGTCCAGGGTGCGCAGCTCGACGAACAGGTTGACCACGCCGCGCAGCGAGGTGGTCAGGGCCGGCACGCCCACGTCCCAGTTGGTGGAGTCGGCGATCACGATGACGTCCGAGGCGATCTCCTCGCGGTGCTCGGTGAGCAGCCGCTCCAGCGAGTCGGAGCCGTACTCCTCCTCGCCCTCGATGAACAGCACCACGCCGACCGGGAGCTGGTCGCCGAAGGCGCGCAGGGCGGCGACGTGCGCCATGATGCCGGCCTTGTCGTCGGCCGCGCCGCGCCCGTAGAGGCGGCCGTCCCGCTCGACCGGCTCGAACGGCTCGGACTCCCACAGCGACAGGTCGCCGACGGGCTGCACGTCGTGGTGGGCGTACATGAGCACGGTGGGTGCGCCGGGCGGGGCGGGCTTCGTCCCGATCACGGCGGGCTGGCCGCCCGACCGCACGATCCGCACGTCGAGACCGCAGCCGCGCAGCAACTCGGCGACCGCCTCGGCGGAGCGCTCGACGTGCGAGTGGTCGAACCCCTCGAACGCGATGCCGGGGATGCGGACGAGACGTTCCAGGTCGGCACGGACCCCGGGCAGTTCCCGCGCGACGGCGGCCCGTACCTCGGACTCGGACATGATCGGTGAGGTCATGACCGGCATCGTATGCCGGCCTTACCGCGAGCCACCCGGCGAGCCGGAACCCGCGGTCGGGCCGGGCCGGCGACCGGCCGCAGCCGCCGGCCCGGGAGCACCGGTGGGTGCCGGGCGGCGGACGTAGTAGCGCTCCCCATCGTGCGGCAGGGTCGGTGCGCCGTCGACCACCAGGTCGACCGCGTCGGTGGTCCGGTCGGCCGCGAAGTGGGCCGCCTCCCCCGCGTGCCAGCGGCGCAGTTCCGCCAGCAGGTGCGCACCGTCGCGGTCCAGCGCGCGCCGCAACCGCACCGGCTCCGGCGCGGTGACCTGCACCGACAGGGTCAGCTCCGGGCGGATCGCCGCCCGCGCCGCGCTCACCCCCTCCAGCAGCAGCACCGGCGCGACAGGCACCGGCACCGCGCGGGGCAGGAACGCCCGACGCACCCAGCTGTACCGCCGGTAGGACCCCGGTCGCCCGGCCCGCAGCGGGGTGAGCACCCGGTCCTCCAGCCGGGTCCAGAAGGTGAACTGGTCGTCCCAGCCGTCGAGCAGGTCGTCGGTGTGCACCACCGGTGGCCGCCCGCCGTCGGGCAGGCCGGCCAGGGCGTCCGCGAGACGCGCGGTGAAGACGCTCTTGCCCGCGCCGCTGGGCCCGTCGACGGCCACCAGTCGGGTACGCCCCAGCCGCGCCGGCCCGGCGAGCACCCGCCGGGCCAGCGTCGCGTACGCCTCGACCAGGGCCACCGTCACACCGGTGACGCTAGTGGGTGTCCCCCGTGAGCCTGGTTCCACCGTGGGGAGCGCGGTTCGTCGGGCGGGGCCCGTGGGTGCCGGGGCATGATCTGGACGTGCTCAATGACGTGATGAGTCCCGGCGTGGACGCCCTGCTGGAACAGGCCCGGGCCGGGCTGCGCCGGCTGAGTCCTCACCAGACGGTCGAGGCGGTACGGGCGGGTGCGCTGCTGGTCGACACGCGTACCGAGGGACAGCGCCGGGAGCAGGGGGAACTACCCGGCGCGATAGTCATCGACCGGACGGTGCTGGAGTGGCGGCTGGACCCGGCCAGCCGGTGGCGCATTCCCGAGGCGACCGGCTACGACCGGGAGATCGTGGTGGCCTGCCGGCACGGCTTCAGCTCCAGCCTGGCGGCGGCGGGCCTGCAGGCGTTGGGCCTGCGCAACGCCACCGACATGATCGGCGGTGTGCAGGGGTGGCTGGAGGCCGGCCTGCCGTTGTCGGACCAGCCCGCCGACGTGCGCGGCTGACGACCGGGCCCGGCACGACGACGGCCCGACCGATCTGCCTGGCCCGGACCGGCTGCCCAGCCGGTGCGGGCTCGGGGCCGGTGCGGGCACGGGGCCGGTGCGGGCACGGGGCCGGGCTTCCGGCCGGTGCGGGCGGGGTGGTCAGCTCGTCGGTGGTGCGCCGGGTGGGATGAACGGCAGGTCGGCGGGGGCACCGGTCTCGATGAGCCGGCACAGCGCGGCGGTGTCGAGGTGTTCCTCGACCAGGTCGCCGAGCAGGTCGAGGGAGCGTTCGCGGGCGGCGTCGAAACTGGTGCCCGGTGCGACGGTGAAGCCGTGCCGACCGGCCGACCGGGCCACCTCGGTCAGGAACCGGCGGCGGAACCCGTCGGACTCGAACGCGCCGTGCCAGTGGGTGCCGTGCACCGCGCCGAGCCGCGCGCCCTCGGGCCGCCCGTCGGCGTGGTGCAGCAGTGGGGGCAGGTCCGCGTCGGCGGTGGAGACGTACCCGTGGTGGATCTCGTAGCCGCGTACCGGGACGTCCGGCGCGGCGGTGCCGACGGCGGGGCGGACGGTCTTGACCGGGTCGAAGGTGATCTCGATGGGGAGCAGGCCGAGGCCGGGGACACTGCCCCGGCGGCTCTCCACCTGATCGTGGATGGCGGTGGCCAGCATCTGGAAGCCACCGCAGATGCCGAGCAGCGGCCGGCCGGCGGCGGCGTGCGCGGTGACCGCCTCGGCGAGCCCGGTCTCCCGCAGCCAGGCCAGGTCGGCGACGGTGGACTTCGAGCCGGGCAGGACGACCAGGTCGGCGGCGGCCAGCTCGGCGGGCTCGACGGTGAGCCGGACCCGGACGCCCGGTTCGGTGGCGAGGGCCTCCACGTCGGTGGCGTTGCTGATCCGGGGCAGCCGGACCACGGCGACGTCGAGCCAGTCGGTGCCGTGCGGGGCGGCGGGCCGGCCGAGCACCCGGCCGTAGGCGAGCGAGTCCTCGGCGTCGAGCCACAGGTCGAGGTGCCAGGGCAGCACCCCGTAGGTGGGCCGGCCGGTGACCCGGTGCAGCATGTCGAGCCCGGGGCGGAGCAGCCCGAGGTCGCCCCGGAACTTGTTGATCACGAAGCCGGCGATCAGCGCCTGGTCGGCGGGGTCGAGCAGGGCCACCGTGCCGAACATCGAAGCGAACACGCCACCCCGGTCGATGTCGCCGACCACGATCGTGGGGAGCCCGGCGTGCCGGGCGAGCCCCATGTTGACGTAGTCGCCGGCCCGTAGGTTGATCTCGGCGGGGCTGCCCGCCCCCTCGCAGATCACCACGTCGTACGTCGCCCGCAGTTCGGCCAGGGCCGCGTACGCCGTCTCGGCGAGCTTCGGACGCAGGGTGCGGAAGTTGCCGGCGGTGACCGTGTCGACGGCCTCGCCGAGCAGCACCACCTGACTGGCCAGGTCGCTGCCGGGCTTGAGCAGCACCGGATTGAACCGCAGGTCGGGCGCGAGCCCGCAGGCGGCGGCCTGCATCGCCTGGGCCCGCCCGATCTCGCCGCCCCGCCCGTCCGGGCCGACCACCACGGCGGAGTTGTTGGACATGTTCTGCGCCTTGAACGGGGCCACGGCGACGCCCTGCCGGTGCAGCCAGCGGCAGATGCCGGCGGTGAGCACGCTCTTGCCCGCGTCGGAGGTGGTGCCCGCGACGAGCAGCCCGCCGCTCACCGGCGACGCCCCCCACCCCACAGCGTGCCACCGGTGGCGGCGACCAGCCGACCCCCGGTCGTCGGCCAGGCCGCGGCCAGCGCGAGCGCGGCCAGGCCGACCGTGCCGGAGAGCCGGGCGGCCCGCTTGAGGTGCCGCGCCTCGGGGCGTGGGCCGTCGCCGAGGAACGGCCGCACCTCGGACCGCCCGAAGTAGACGTTCCGGCCGCCGAGCCGGACGCCCAGCGCACCGGCCATGGCCGCCTCGCACTGACCGGCGTTGGGGCTGGGGTGGTCGTTGCGGTCCCGACGCCAGACCTGCCAGGCCCGTCCCCGGTCGCCGTGCACGGTGGGTGCGGCGGCCACGGTGAGCAGCCCGGTCAGTCGGGCCGGCACCAGGTTGAGCAGGTCGTCGAGCCGGGCGGCCGGGGTGCCGAACCGGGCGTAGCGCGGTGAGCGGTGCCCGACCATAGCGTCGAGGGTGTTGGCCGCCCGGTAGCCGAGCAGGCCGGGCAGCCCGGCGAGGGCACCCCAGAGCAGCGGCGCGACGACGGCGTCGGAGGTGTTCTCGGCCACCGACTCGACGGTGGCGCGGGCCAACTCGCCCTCGTCGAGCCGGGACGGGTCCCGACCGCAGAGGTGCCCGAGCCGGTGCCGGGCCGCCGGCAGGTCACCGGCGCGCAGCGCCGAACCCATCACGGTCGCCTCGTGGCGCAGGGTCCGCCCGCCGAGCACCGTCCAGGTGCCGGCGGCCACGGCCAGGGCCCGGACCACCGGGTGCCGCCGGGTGGCCCGGCTGACCGCCGCTCCGAGCAGCACCGGCCCGCCCACCGCGACGGCGGTGAAGAGCGCCCCCGCCCGGCGGTCGGCGCGGTAGACCCGCCGTTCCAGGGCACCGGCGGCCCGGCCGAAGCCGGCCACCGGATGCCAGCGCCGAGGATCGCCGAGCAGGCTGTCCAGCGCGTACCCGGCCAGCAGCCCGACCGTGTCCGCCGTCGCTGTGCGTCGCCCCACCCGTCACCACCTCCGGCCGGCCAGCCTAGTCGTACGGCGGGGTGGCCACGTCGCCGTCGCCACCCCGCCCCCGTCCGTACGAACCGGGACCGTGTCCCTTCCCCGGCACGGGTCCCGGAGCGCGCCCACACCCGGTGCGGGCGGCTGTGGAGCGATCTCAGGCCGGCACCGGGACCCGACCCCGGCCCCGCCTGCCCCGGCCCGCCGGACCGAGCGCCACCTCGCCCGGGGTCGGGACGACCGCACCTTCCGCACCGGCCGCCCCCTCGCCGCCCGGTCCGTCGTCCTCCGTACGGCTCCCGCCGCCCGGACCGCCCGCGTCGCCCGGCCGGTCCCCGCCGTCCGACCGTGCCGCCGGCCCGTCGTCGGGCAGCGGGGACAGGTCGTCGTCGGGTTCGTCGTCGAACGGGTCGGCCGCCGGCACGTACCCGCCGGCCGACAGGTCGTTCGGCAGGTACCCGCCGGCCGACAGGTCGTCGCCGGCCTGCGGGAGCCCGAAGCCGGGCAGGTCGAAGTCGTCGTCGAGGGGACGGTCGTCCGGCCCGACGGGGACCTGGTCGGCCGGCACCGGCTCGGTCGGCTCGCCGTGCACCCGCTGGGCCGCCGCCGCGTCCTCCACCGTGCTGGTGGCCATGCTCGGCCGGTTGCGCAGGAACCGGGACCGGCCCCGGGACAGGTCGTGCCCGACCGCGACCGCCTCCAACTCGTAGAGCACCCGGTGGTTGCCGGCGTCGTCGGTCCAGTCGCGGGTGTAGAGCCGTCCCGCGACCACCACCGGGTCACCGACCATGACCGAGGCGGCCACCCCCTCGGCCAGCTTGCGCCAGCAGTTGACCCGGACGCGCAGACTGTTGCCGTCCACCCACCGGCCGCTGTCCCGGTTGAGGCGGCGGGCGGTCGAGGCCACCTTGAAGTTGGCGACCAGGGTGTTGCTCTGCGCCGTACGACGCCACTGCGGCGCGGTCAGCACGTTGCCGACGATCGTGACGTAGGTATCGAACATCGTCCCCTCCCAGGGGCCTGTGGATGCGGTGGCGAGTCGACTCGGGACCGAGCCTGGCCGGTACGGCACGGTGGGGCGAGCCCCCGACCCCGTCCTGTGGACAACCGGAACGCCTGTGGACGATCACCTGATCAAGGTCCCGGTGTGCTAGGCCATCAGGCCCTGGGGTGGCCCGACCGGCCGGGGCGAGGATCACAGGGCGGAGCCGATCCCACCCCTCGGGTCACGACGACACGGGGAAGGTGGCGTCACCCGGAGTGAGGTCGACCCCGGCTGGGTAAAGAGTTGATCACCCAGGCACCACCAGGCACGACGTCCGACGAGAAAGGCAACGCTGATGATTCGGACCCCGTTGCGTACGACCGGCTCCGTCCGCACCGAGCGGGAGGTGCGGCGATGAGCGCGGTGGCGAACCCGGCGACCGTGGCCGAGTGCCTGCGGATGGGCGCGGGCTTCTCCCAGGGCGACCGGAACTGGATCGTCGAGCAGTTCGGCACCCTGGACGCCCGGCTGGCCGCCTTCCACGCCGACGCCACCGAGCTGGAGGTGTCGGTCAAGGACCGGGAGGCGCGCGGGCAGAAGGTCACCCTGGAGTGCTGGATCGCCGGCCGGCAGAAGATCGTCACCACGTCGAGCGAGGAGGACCTGCGGGCCGCCCTCAACGACGCCCGGGACGACCTGCGCCGCAAGCTCAACGACGCCAAGACCAAGCAGGAGCCCCGGCACAACAAGCACATCCGGGAGATGGCCCAGCCCGTCCCCGCGCCGGATCTCGACGCCGACGACACCGCCGGCCGGCTCGACGCCGAAGCCGTCTGACCGACGCATCGGGCCGTTCCCCTCGGATGTGGGAGGGGAACGGCCCGATGCGGCACCGTGGGGGGCTACCGCCCGGTAGCCTGCGGGCGTAGCGTCGCGGTCGTGGAACAGGACGTGCTGGGGCCGCCGTACGAGCGGCAGACGATCGACCTGGGCACCGACGACGAGGGTCCGGTGGTCGCGACGCTGGTCCGACGGCGCGCCGACCGCCCGACCGGGCGGGCGGTGCTCTATGTGCACGGCTTCGTCGACTACTTCTTCCAGACCCACCTGGCCGACTTCTACGCCGAGCGCGGCTGGGACTTCTACGCCCTCGACCTGCGCAAGTACGGTCGCAGCCTGCTACCCCACCAGACCCCGAACTTCTGCCGCGACCTGAGCGACTACTTCCCCGAGCTGGACGCCGCCGCGACGATCATCCGGGACGAGGACGGCCACGACACCCTGCTCGCCATGGGCCACTCGACCGGCGGCCTGCTCATCTCGCTGTGGGCACACGCCCGTCGCGACGCCGCAGCGGTCGACGGACTCGTCCTGAACAGCCCCTTCTTCGACCTCAACGCCCCCTGGCTGGTCCGTCGACCCCTCGCGGCCGCCGTCTCCCGGCTGGGCCGTCGCGCGCCGCACCGCATCCTCCCCTTCGGCCTGGGCACCGTGTACGGCGAGAGCCTGCACGCCGACCATCGGGGTGAGTGGACGTACGACCTGGCCTGGAAGCCGCTCGCCGGGTTCCCCGTCCGGGCCGGCTGGCTGGCTGCGATCCGCACCGCCCAACGGCAGCTCCGCGCCGGGCTGGACATTCCCGTCCCCGTGCTGGTGGCCTGCTCGACCCGGAGTTTCCGGGGCACCCGCTGGCACGACTCGGCCGCCCTGGCCGACGCGGTGCTGGACGTGGAGCACATGGTCCGCTGGGCGCCCCGGCTCGGCCGGCACGTGACGGTGGCCCGCTTCGACGGCGGCAAGCACGACCTGGTGCTGTCCGGTCCCGCCGTCCGTGAGCAGGTCTTCACCGAGGTCGGCCGCTGGGCCGAAGCCTTCCTCGGTGCCGGCCCGACCCCGACCACCCCCACCGCCACCCCCACGTCAGGCTCGACGTTCGCCACCTCCGGGTAGGGCGGCGAGGACCCGGTCGAGGGTCGCCACCGGGTGTCCGTCCACGGACTGAACCTCCACGGCCGGTGCTGCCTCGGCGGGCAGGAGCACGCCGAGGCAGCGCAGGCCGATCTCCCCGGCGGCGTCGGGACGTACCCCGAAGACGGGAGCGCCGACGTAGCCGGCGGGCAGCGCGGCGGTGATCCGCAGCCGGTCGCCGTCGCGGACGGCCCGCTCGACGGCGACCTCCAGCGGTCGGCTGCCGTCGCCGCCGACGCCGAGGGCCAGCACGATCGCGGTGACCGGCCCGGCGGCGAACGCGGCGAGATCGTCCGCCGTGACGGCCACCGCGGCGGGCACCGGCTGCACCCGCCACCGCCAACCATGCCCGCCGGCGTACCCGTGCAGTTCCCTGGTGGGCAGGGCTGCCACGCCGACCTGCGGGTCCCGGGTCCAGCCGGTCGGAAGGTCCGCCAGCGGCAGCGACCCGCCCGCGACGCCGGCCGGCTCGGTGACGCTGGGCCGCAGGCCGAGCCGCTGCGCCTGCCCGGCGACCACGTCCGCGGTCAGCAGAAACTCGCCGGCCGGATGGCTGAGGAAGAAGGCGGTGCCCGGGTCGCCGGCCGTGTCGACCGGCAGGATGGCCCGACCCAGGAGCTGGCACAGCTCGTAGGCGACCTCGTCTTCGGCGTCGGGTTCCAGCAGCACGGACCCGAGGGTACGGCCCGCCGCGCCGGGCGGAAGAGGGGTGCCCGGATCGGGGGTGCCGTGGGACGCTGATCACGCGTGTCCGGATGCGACCCGTTCCGCCGTGCGGCGGGGGGTCGGCGGTACCCTCTTGGCGCGACACGTACGCCGCGCGCCCGTAGCTCAGCGGATAGAGCAGGGGACTTCTAATCCCAAGGCCGCAGGTTCGAATCCTGCCGGGCGCACCTTATTTGCCAGCAACAACGGCCCCCCGGAGAGGCTCCGAGGGGCCGTTGCGCATCGTGTGGGGACATCATGGGGACAGATCCCTATCGGGATGGCCCTTTCGGCAGGGCGGCAGCGAGACGATCGACGGTCTCCCGCACACCGTCGAGGTAGCCCTGCACCCGGGCGCGGTGCTGGAGAGCGGCCATCCAGAGCGCCAGGTCAGCGACGGCCAGGACGATCAGGCCCGGCGTGTGGGGGTTGGTGGCGAGGCCCGCGTGCAGGGCCATGGCGACGAGCAGCAGGGCTGCGACGGCGCCGAGGTAGCGGTGCATGTCAGCTCCGATCGGATGGCGGTTCGGTGATGATCGGAGGTCGGGTTCGGGGTCCGGCCTCTCCGTGCTGCGGATGGTGGCTTGCCTCCTGGGTCCGGTTGCCGGGACCGCGCATAGCGGTCAATGCAGGTCAGGTTCAGTAGGGATCGCACTACTGTACGAGACCATCGGCCCACTGGCGGGACAGTTGTCTATGGGCCGATTGCTGGGAGCGTGCCCATCGCCGAAAGTCACTCCGGTCCGTGATCGCCCGATCATGGCGGGTAGCGATCCATAGATAACTGTCCTGACAATACGGGGGTTATGTCCGATGCGCCCCCATGAGTCGGGCAGATCGGACGCCATCACGGATTGCGAGATGGCGCATTCCCGACACTGCACGGGCCAAGATCGACGATCACAACGCCACCTGGCGCTAGATAGCGCTACCTGAGCCTGAGCGTCACCCGATCCGCCGGGTGCACCCCGCGCACCCGCCCGCCCAGCGTGACCACCTGCACCGGCACCCCCTCCGGGATGTCCAGCTCCGCCCGCTCCTCCGGCGTCGGCATCCGGGCGCTGACCAGCGCGCCACGCGGCACCGACACGATCTCCCGGTCGGCCGCCTCCCGCACCCGCGTGCCCCGCCCCGACGCCGCGTCAACCAGGCCCTCGGCGCGCAGCTCGGCGACCGCCCGCCGCACCGTGCCCCTGCCCACCCCGTGCTCCTGGCTCAGCCGCGTCTCGCTGGGCAGCAGCCCACCCGGAGGGTACGTGCCGTCGAGGATGCGGGCGCGCAGCACAGCGGCGAGCTGGTAGGCGACGGGCACCCGGGTGTGCGGGCTGATCACAGGCCGGACGCTAGGAGCGGCGGCGCGAACGTCCGGCCGGCGCAACGTTCGAACGTTCGCGGCGGCTACCGCTCTGGTGCCACGTAGCTTCCCTTGCCCTGGTGTGTCTCGATCAACCCGCGTTCACCCAGGATGCGCAACGCGAACTTGATCATCGTGTGGGAGATCCCGTACTGCTCGACAAGCTGCGCGATCGACGGCAGTTTGTCACCGGGCTTGAGTGTCCCGGCCTGGATCGACGCCGTGACGTCATCCACGACGCGCTCGTACAGCGGTTTGCGGCGGTGCATGGAGCCACCTCTCGTCGGCTCCCTCAGGCTGCCAGCCGCGATTACGCGCCGTGTCGACTGTGTTGCCTTGGCTTACTCAGCAAGCTAAGTTCCCTCCATCGGGGCTGCTCGTCGGCAAAGCGGCAGCCCCGGCCGGGCCGGGCTGGACCCCGTGCCGCCCCGCCCGGCACACCTCGCCGCACCACCGGCCGGAGGCACCGATGCGCGAGCGCCCCAGCGACAACCCCTGCCCCCGGGCGTACCCGGTCGCGCACGGCCGGCCGCCCACCCCGGACGGCGACCGCGTCCCTCAGCCGCCCCGGCCGGCCCCGGCGCGCTGGCCCGGGTGGGTCATCGCCGCAGTCGTCCTGGCCCTCACGGTGGCCGGCATCGCCGGGGTGTTCCGGTGAGCGGCACAGACCCGACGGACGAGCAGGTTGCCGGGTGGTGGCAGGTGCTGGACGAGCACCGGCAGCGGAACGGCCTGTGCCCGGTGTGCCGCACGCCGCGCCGGTGCTGGCCGAGGGCCCAGGCGTTCGCCGAACTGCTCGCCCACGACCTGTTGCACCAGCCCCGCCGGGTTGGCCGGGTGGAGTGGGCGGCCCGCTACGCCACCCGCTACGGGCTGGAGCCGGCCCGGCTGTGACCCGGACACACGACGGCCCCCGACCAGCACGGTCGGGGGCTGCTCTGCGTCAGGGGGTCAGGTGTCGCCGTGGACCTGTCGGCGATCCGTCAGCTTGCTCAGCACGTCCTCGGGGTGGCACTCGCGGTGCCGGCCGGTCCCGGCCTTGCGGCGGAACCGGATCTCGGGTGGGTCCGCGTTGAGCATCCGGACGACGGTGCTCTTGGAGACGTTGAGCAGTAGAGCGACGTCGGCGGGACGTAGCCACTCGCCAGCCTGAGCCGCTCTCTCCAGATCTTCCACCGTCCTGGGCATCGCGCCGATCGTAGCGGGTGGGTCGAGTGTGGCGGTGATCGACACGTGCGCTCCCCTCACCGTGCCTAATGTGTCCAACGTGCCTAGTGTGTCATACTGGCGGGCATGAGCGACCGAGACAGTTGGTTCCGCGCCGACGCCGGTGTTTGGGGTGAGCGCATCGCCCTCGGCACCGCCGTCGCCCTCACTGCCAAGAGCGAGTACGACCTCGCCGTCCTGGCGCACTTCGCCAAGGGAATCGCCTGGCTCTACCCGGTGATGCTCGACGTCTACGTGGTCACCGCGTTTCACAAGCGACGCAAGGTCGACATGTTCGTCGCCTTGGCCCTGATGCTCTTCTCGCAGGTGGCCGTCCACCTCGTCCCGGTGTTCATCACCACCGGCGAGCAGGTGCCGTGGGGTCTCGTCATGGCGGTCGCCTGCGTCGCCCCGATCGTCGTCGTCCGGGTGAAGATGCTCACCGGGAAGACCGCCGCCGAGCGCGAGGCGGACGAGACCGCCGCCCGGCAGGCGGAAGAGGTCACCCGGCTCCGCGCGCAACTCGCCGACGCCAACCGGAAGACGGCCGACGAGACCGCCGCCCGGCAGGCGGAAGAGACCGCACGGCGGCAGGCGGAAGAACGCGCCGACGCCGAGCGCACCGGCCGGGAAGTGGCGGAAGCCGAAGCCACCCGGGAGGCGGAAGAGCGGGCGGAAGACAACCGGAAGAGCGCGGCGGAAATCGCCCGCCTGCACGCCCAAGCGGAAGAGGTCAAGGCGTCCGCGCGGGACGCCCGAACCCAGGCCGCCGAAGCCTCGGAAGAGGCAGCCCGGGTCGCTGGCCAGCTCGACGAGGCTCGGGCCGCCGCCGATCGTGCCGCCGCTGGTCGCGCCGCCGCCGAGCAGCACGCCGCCGCCGTCGAGATGGCCCGCGAGTCGGTCGCCGACGAGTTGGCCCGGGTGCGGCAGGCGCACGACCGGCTCGCCCGGAAGACGGCGGAAGACGGCGGGCGGAAGGTAACCCGGAAGAGCGGACGGAAGACGGTCGGCTCTTCCGGCTCGGGAGCCCGGAAGGAACTGGCTGCCACGCCGGCCGCTCTTCCGGTCCTGGACGCGGAAGAAGTGCCGGCCGTGCCGGGCGTCTCTTCCGCCCTGACCGCCCGGGTCATCGCCGCCCTGGAGGCTGAGCCGGACGCCCCGCGGGCCCGGATCGCCGAGCTGGCGCAGACCACCGACCGCACCGTCCGGACCGTTGTCCGGGCGCTCGAAACCATCACCGACCGCGCTGCGGTCTGATCGGAGGACCCGAAGTGGACCCGCTCACCCAGGCCATCACTGACGTCCGCGCCGAGCTGGCCCGTGTCGACGGCAAGGGCTTCGCGCTGCTCGCGCTCGCCGGCACCGCCCTGTCCGCCGGGCTTGCCGTCGTCGGCACCGGCCAGCTCCACGGTCCCGCCCGCACGGCGGCGGTCGTGGCCGGGTTGCTGATCCTGGCCAGCGTCGCCGCCCTGGCCGACGCGATCCGGCCCCGGCTGACCGGTCGGTACGGGTTCATGGCCTGGGCGGCGGCCGGGACGTTGGACGAGGTCCTCGCCCACTTCGCCGCCGGCGGCACCGAACGCCAGGCCCACGAGCTGCGGGCGCTGTCCCGCAGCGTGCGCGGCAAGTACCGGCGGATCCAGCTCGGCTTGGCGTTGCTCGGCGGCGGCCTGGTTGCCGCGATCGTCACCGCCTACCTGCACAGCCAGTCCTGATCACGCGGGGCTCGGCCACCAGCCTGGACAGCCCGGCCGGGCCCCGCACCTCACGAGAGAGGCATCACCATCATGACGATCACCCACCGCGTGTGCGGGCGGGTCCCCCAGGACTCGCCGTTGCGGATGCTCGTCGGCCGCACCGTCGCCCTGCCGGCCCCGACCCTGGCGCAGCTCGCCGCCCGGCTCACCGAGGCCACCCGCGTCGGCATCCGCCCGCGGATCCAGGTGGTCCGGTGATCCGCCGGCTGCTCGCCCGCGTCCGGCCGCCGGCCCGAATCCACTACCGGCACCAGACCGGTGTGTGCCCCGCCGGGCACTGCCCCGGCCACACCACCCGGGCCACCCGGTCCGGCATGGCCCGCATCAACGCCCTGCGCGCCGCCGGGCACCTCGCCTACGCCGGCCCCGGCAGGCCGCCGGCCTGGCTGACCCGACTCACCCGCCCCACCCACTGACCCGACCCCGAGGAGTACACCGTGGCGCGTCTGCTGCCCGAGACCGACATCCGCACCGACGAGGACCTGATCCAGATGCTGGAGGGCATCCGGCAGGTCGGCATCGCCGGCCACGACGAGCTGGACGAACTGGCCGGCATGATCCGCATGAAGATCGAGCGGTACGGCCGCCGTAACGGCCTCGGCCGGGTCAAGGCCCGCTGGTGGGGGCGCATGGTGGCCCTGCCGTTGTCCCGCTGCGCCGACGCGATGCTGGCCGTGGCCGGGTACGCGAAGGTCACGAAGAACCGCTTCGAGGCGTTCGTGACCGCCCTCGACGACGAGAACGCCGACCGGTCCGACTTCAAGGTCACCACCCGCGCCCGCCGGCAGGCCGGCCGATGAGCAGCAAGACCAGCGCCAGCGGGTTGGGTGACCTGGCGCGCGGCGCCACGTACACGGTGCGGGGCAACCCACTGCCGTACGTGGTGCCGCCCGCCGCCGCCGTGACCAGCCTCATCGCCTCCGGGGTGCTGTCGCACCTGTGGGGTGCGTACGCCGACGCGACCCCGTGGGAGTCGGCGTGGCGGTCGGCGCTGCTGGCCGGCTGCTCGTGCACCGTCATGTGGGGCACGTGGAAGGTGGGGCGGGCCCGGAAGGTGGAACTGCGGGTGGCATCGCTGATGCTGTCCGCCGTGGCCAGCGGCGGCCTGTGGGTACTGACGTTCCGCGGCTGGACCTTCGACTCGGTGATGGTGTACCTGCTCGGCGCGGGCACCGCGTCGGTGCTGCTGGCGTTGACGAAGCTGCTACGCGGCGACGGCACCGACGCCCGACCGAGCCTGTTCGGGCAGCTGTCCGAGCGGGTCAAGGAACTCCAGGACATCGGCCAGGCCGGACGCCCGAGGGTGGTTGACGGGCGGGTCGTCACCGACGTCGAGATGGTGCACGGTGGCGACTTCGCGCAGCTCGCCAAGCCGGAGGTGCGTACCGCCATCGCGTCGGCCCACGACCTGCCGGCCGGCGGCGTGCGTGTGGTCGCCAACCGCGGGTCGGTCCGCAAGGGGCGTATCGAGCTGTCGCCGGTGGACATGCTGGAGAACCCGCCGGGCTGGCCGGGCCTGTCGGCACCCGGTGGGTCGATCGCCGAGCCGCTGCGCCTGGCCGTCTACCAGACCGGCAAGCAGGTCCCCCTGGTGCTGCCCGGCGACGCGAAGGCTGGCCGTAACGCCATCGGGGTGATGGTGCTGCTCGGCCAGTCCGGCTCCGGGAAGACCGAGTTTCAGCTGTTCCTGGCCGCTGAGGCTCGGTCGCGGCGGGACACCCGGGTCACGTACATCGACGGCCGGAAGGGCTTGCAACTGCCGGCGGCGTTCCGCAACGCCATGCACACGATGATCCACGACGCGGCCGAGGGTGAGCAGTTCCTGGACTCCCTGGTCGACCAGGTGGCCCGGCGTGCGGCGCAGATCGGCGGGCACGGCCACGAGCAGTGGACCGCCGGCTGCCGGCAGTGCCCGCCGTTCGAGGTCGTCATCGTCGATGAAGCCTCGAAGTTCATCGAGTCCGAGGACACCCTGGTGGAGTTGGCCGAATCGGTCCGGTCCGTCGGCATCTTCGTGCTGCTCGGCTTGCAGCGGGCGACCGGGGACCGGATGCCCACGTCGGTACGCACCACGATCGGAGCCGTGATCTGCATGGGGACGAAGACCACCGCCGAGGCGGCCCGGGTGCTCAGCGAGGACACCATAACCGCCGGTGCGGACCCGGGGCGCTGGCAGAACAAGAAGCCCGGCGCCCTGTACGCGGAGCTTCCCGGCGTCGACGAGGAGGACTACTCGCTGCCGGCCCGCACGTACCGGCCGGACCGTGACGCCCTGGTGGCCGAGCTGGTCGAGCATCTGGACGCGGCCCGCGCCGACGACGCCGAGCAGGCGCTGCCGGTCCCTGTCGGTGAGGGCGAGGTGGTCGACGAGCCGGCCGAGGGCGACGGCGACCAGGGCGACTTGTTCGACGACGACCCGGAGTGCCCGCCGCTGCCGGTGGACCCGGACTGCCCGCCCGACGGCGACCCGCGCACCCCGCTGACGGTGCCGAACCGGCCACGCATCGACCTGCTCGTCGAGTCGGAAGACGGGCACAGGTACACCCCTGAGCAGGTGCGGAGCCTGGTCCGGCAGGCGATCGAGGATGCGCACCGCCGGGGCATCACCGAGGTCAAGCCGTCCAGCTTCGCGCCGCTGGTGGGACTGGTGGGCGAGGCGGGGCTCAAGCCGCCGACCATGACGAAGATCCTCAAGGAGTTGTGCGAGCCGGGGCCGGGGCAGATGCTGCGCCGCGCCGCCGGCCGGGGCGTGTACGAGATCGTGCTGCCCGCACTCGCCAGCGCGTCCGCTACGTAGCGTCACACGGGCGTGGGTGTGTGCACGTACTTCACGCACTTCACGCCCCGGCCGGCAAGAGGCCCCTATACGTGCGCGTACGCGCGAGGAATCGGGGGCGTGAAGTGCGTGAAGTGTGAAGTCCGTGAAGTCCGTGAAGATCGACGGAGAGTGAGCGAGACGGTGAGTTGGTTCGGGAGCGCCCGGCGGTCTGCCGCCCACGAGTTCGGGCGTCGAATGTGGCGGTGGTTCGCCGCCTTCGAGATCGTGCGGCGGGTCGCGCCGACGGTGCTGCTGTTGGTCGCTGCGGGGATGGCGGTGTGGCTGGCGGTGCGCTGGTCGGCGTGGTGGCTGCCCCGGCTGGCGCTGATCGCGGCCCTGTCCGCCGGGTTGGGTGTCGCGGTGTGGGTGTGGCGACGGTGGCGGTGGTCGGTGCAGATGGGCATCCACCGGCCGGTCCTCGGTGTGGCCGGGCTGGTGCTGGTCGCCGTGGCGGGTGGGGCGGTCTACTGGCTGCGGTAGCTCCAGGCACGACGAAGCGCCCCCGCCGGCCAGAGCCGTGTGGGGGCGCTGTCGTTGGGGCGGCTACTCGGCCTGGATGCCGGCGGCGCGGCAGATGCGGCGGATCTGCTCCCGGGTGTATCCGGAGGTGCGGGCGATGTCGGCCTGCTTGGTGCCGGTGCGGGCGGCTTCCACGATGGCCTGGGCCAGTTCGGTGCGGGCGGTGTCGAGGGCCGCCTTGGCGTGCTGGTGGGTGCGGGCGGCGTCGTCGAGTCTGGTCACCCGACGATCGTGCCACACGCCGTGAGGCCACACAAGGTGGCCTACTCCTGTTGCGTTATGCCACATGCGTATGCCACACTAGGTTGCATACGGAAGCGCGCCAACCGAGGGAGTCAGCCGTGAAGGTCACCACCAAGACGGACGCCACCGAGCAGGAGCTCAACCTCATCGCCTCAGCAGCCCGCACCGCCAAGCTGTACAAGCACCTCACCCCCGGCAGCCCCCTCCGGCCGCAGGTGCTCGGCCGCTACGAGCGGATCGTGGAGAAGCTCGGCTACGACCCCATCAGCTGACCCGCCCCGGGGCCGGCCACCCAGCCGGCCCCACCCACCCCCAGCAGAGGAGCCCGCCGTGCCGACCATCGCCGCCGTCCGCTACGCCCACGCCCTCGCCGAGGACATCGCCGACGCCCTCCGCGCCGCCCCCCACGCCGCCGGCCGCATCAGCGCCCTCGTGGACGTCGACGCCGGCACCTGGGCCGTCCGCGTCACTGCCGGCCGCACCTACTACGACCTGCTGATGCCGGCCCCGGGCGCGGTGTACTCGCTGTGGCGGCGCGGCCGGTGGCTCGGCGGGATCGGCCTGACCACCGACGCGACCCCGGTCGACGTGGCCCTGACGCTGCTGCGGCGCATCGAGCAGACCCTCTGACCCTGGACGCACTGCGGCCCCGCCCCCACGAGGGGAGCGGGGCCGCTGCCGTAGTTGGTCGGTGCCGGCCGGGACGTCCACCGGTGGCACCGCGCCGACGATCCTACCGGCGGGTGCTGACTCAGGCGGGGGCGGTGGCGAGCTGCACCCACACGCCGTTCACGCCGTCCCACATGAACGGCCGGTAGCCGACGAACACACCGCTGCTGGTGCAACGGTCCAGGCGGATCTGGGCGGGCACCACCGTGACGGTGGTGCACCGCAGGGTCGACGGCGACGGCGCGGTGGCGACCGGCCGCGCCGCACGCTCACCCGGGCGGGCCGGGCCGGTCGCCGCGTACGCCGGGAGGGTGGCCACGCCGAGCGCGACGATGGCCAGGGCAGCGATGACGGCGGCGTTCCCGCCGCGCCCGACGGACGACAGACTGCTGGGTCGCGCCGGCTCGCCGGCCGGCGACACCTGCGGGCGGACGCCGAACAGGGCGAACCCGGCCACGATCGCGCCACCGATCGCCGCCACCGTCCCGTCGGACACGTGGAAGCCGTACTCGGCCAGCAGCGACGCACCCGCGCCGATGACGCCGACGTACAGCGCCGGGGCGACCGGGCGCGTCGCCCAGGCCGTGATGCCCGCCGCGATCAGCGCGGTGATGGCCGCCGCCGCGCCGGCCGACAGGCCGGGCACGTTCAGGGCGGCCAGGACGGTCATGAGGGAGCCGACCGCGCCGATGACCAGCGCCGGCTCACGTCCGAAGATTCTCACGGTGCTCCTTACGAGATGGGGCTGCCGGCGGGTGCCGGTCAGCTGGTGGACGGCTGGACCCAGGTGCCCTGCTCGCCGGGTTCGCCCTCGGTGCGGGCGGGCGCCCAGTAGACGTCGGTGCCGTCGAGGGCGACCTGCAGGTTGGCGGCGTCGCCGTCGACGCGGGTGACCGTCGCCGGGAACGCCTGCCCCGGCTCCGCCTCGATGCCGGCGAACACCCTCAGGCCGACGATGCGCAGGTCATCCCGGCGCTGGTTGATGGTGGCGGCGTCCGTCTCAGACAGGGTGTAGAGCACGGTGCTGCCGAGGACCGGCATGGGGTACCTCCTTGGGTACGGTCGGGTGGTGCAGCGGTACAGGTGGACGCCAGACGGGCTGGCAGAGGTGCCTGAGCCGTGCCCGGCTGGGCACCCGGACACGACTCCGGCGTGGGGTGCGTGCACGGTCGAGGGCTGTTGGGAGCTGGGTCGGCAGTGGCGCTGCCGGTGGCCCGAGTGCGGGCAGGTGACGCAGTACCGGCACGAGCACCGGGGCAGGTGAGATCCAGGCGTCAGCAGTGCAGCTCGCGGAGCAACTGCTCCTTCGCGAGAGCGAGGTGCTGGCCGGTCTGTGTCGTCGGCGGCGACTCCCGATACACCGCCACCTCAGCGGCTAGGACGGTGCACTGCCGGCGGGCGACGTGGTTGGTGTACCAGATGCCAGCCCCGGACACCGTCAACACCGACAGGACGACGGCGAGCAGCACGTACCAGAGCGGCACCGGCCGGCGGTGTGGGCTCACCGGTCACCCCCTGCCGAGGGCGCGGGCGACTGCGACGGCGACGGCTGCTGCGGCTCCGACGAGGCCGGCACCGCGGACAGCCCACCGCCCGGGATAAGCCCCGACAGCACGACGTGCAGCACGCTCGGCCCTGCCATCAGGCCGGCGCTGACCAGCAGCGGCGGCCATCCCCCCGCCCCGGTGACCACGCTGTACGCGAACCCCGCCGCGCCCATGGCCAGGCAGGTGATGTCCCGTACGAAGGGGACGCGCACCGGCCTCACTCACGCGCCTGGCCCGGGATCGGGGCGGCGTCGGCCATCAGCCGGCGGCCCAGCTCGTCGGCGACCTGCTTGGTCAGGGCGGGCGGGATCGCGGCGGCGATCGCCTCCGGGGTCAGCCCGGCCAGGACGCCGGTGACGATCGCGGCCTCGTCGACGTCGACCTCACCCAGGTCCGCGCCGAGCTGCTCCAGCGAGCGGTAGAGCGCCGTGGTCGGGTTGCCCTTCACCAGCAGCCACCAGACGTCCTTGACCAGTTGGGCGCCGGTGCGCCCGTCGATCTGCTTCTCGTCGAAGAAGCCCATGTCGTCTTCCCTCCCCAGGTACTGGGCGGGGCTCTCGCCTCGCAGGATGGACAGGACCGCCTTCGCGGCCTGCGGGTCGTTGACGTAGCGGCGGCGGATTTCCAGGTGGACGTGCCATTCGTGGTCGTCCGACGCCGTCGACACGGCACTCGTGACCCAGTCGTAGCGGCCCGGCGACCCGGAGCCGTTCCACCCGTTGTGGGCGTTGATGTACCGCGCCCGTGGGTCGGTCGCGCGAGCGCGCCACACGGCGACCAGCCGGGCGTGGCACACCTTCATGTCGGGCAGGGACAGGTTCATGTCGACGGCCGAGGCGCAGTCGCGCGGCCACTTGCCGGGCGGGGCTTTGTCGTCCGGGCGGATCACCGAGTAGTCGTCGTCGCGGACCTGGTCCTCGATGCTGATGTGGTAGCCGCCGCGCTTGGCGTGCCGGGTGTCGCCGACGATGCCTGACAGCTTCGCTGACGGGAACAGCCGCTCCCAGCCGGCGGCGAGGTCGCGCAACGTGTCTGTGGCTCGGGTGGCCACGGTTCACCTCCGGATCATTCGGAACTTGGCGCGGGTGTCGGCGAGCATGCGGCCGGTCGACGGGGCGTACGAGTCCAGGTCGAGGGTCGCGGCGGCGTCGGAGGCCCGGTACTCCGAGCCGACGATCCTGAAGATGGTCACGCCGTCGCGGGAGGCCGTCGGGTTGAGTGCGTCGGTGCGCGGCAGGATGCCCCGGACCCGGATCAGGCCGGGCCGGATTTCCCACGGCTGCACCATGCGGCCGGTCTGGAGATCCAGGATCGGGCGGGCCACCCGCAGCCGGCCGGCGTTGGGCGCGTATCGGCGGTCCGCCAACCACTGGTCGCCGGCCCTCTGGGCGGCGGCCAGCGACCCGACGTCCGAGCCCAGGTCGATGATCTCCTGCCTAATCAGGCCCGCGCTGGTCAGCTCCGGCACGCTGGCAGTTCGCACGGTCAATTGCGGGCGACCCTTGCTGTCCTTCCACCGGACGCTGACCTGGTCGTAGAGCCCACCAGCGGACCCCTGCGAGTCGTAGCCGTCGACCACATCGGCCTCGTACCGGACAACGCTCGGGACCTGAACCCACTCGAACCGGTACAGGCCGTTCGCCCCCCGCTCCCAGGCCCGCCAGGTGTAGCCGGCCTCCATGCTCATGAGGTCTTCGAGCACCTTGGCGGGCTGGACGCCATCCGGGTACGCCATCTGGTCGATCTGGTACGACGTCGTCGCGATCGTTGCCCCGGCCCCGTCGAAGCGCGGCAGCAGCCGCCCGAGCAGGTCCGCGACTACCTCGCTGGCCAGCACGTAGCTGTTGCCGTATGGGGTGCCGGTGAGCTGCTCCACGCCGGCCGCCGTGTACCGGGTGGCCATCACGATCAGGTTGCTGATGCTGGCCCAGTGCAGGTCGTTGTTGATCGCCCCGCCGACGCCGGTGTAGATGGTGCGCCATTCCGGCGTGTTCCGCCCGGCCGTCCAGTGGGTGCCGATCCGGCGCGGGCTGCTCCCGCCCCCGGCGGTGTTCCAGTTGTCCGAGCGGGCCACCTCGCCAGACGACAGGCTGCCGTCCGTCCGGCAGAGCGCTTCGACCTGGAACGCGCTGTCGGTGCGCCCCGCGTCCCAGGTGTGGTCGATGCGGGCCAGTTTCTGCCCGGACCGCTGGAGGCCCAAGTACCTCATGACGACGCGGGCGTTCGTGACGATCGTGATGCCCTGCGGGTACTGGAGCACCAGCGCCTGCTGCTGGGACGACGTGCTGCCCGGGTCGGTGGCGATCGAGTCATCACCCTTGGGGGTGGCGTTGTCCACCCGGTCCAGCGACGTCAGCGGCTGGTCGATCAGGATGTACGGCACCGTCCGGTCCCGGGTGTGCGCCTGCCCGCCGACCGCCGCCAGGTCCCACACCTGCCCCTGCGTCCCCGCCGACCGGCCCGGATCCTCCAGGCGGCCATCCCAGACGACAGCACCGTGGCGGCCGTCGTGGACGGTGAGGTCGCCGTAGTAGGCGATCTCCGCCGGCTGCACCGTGAGCGGCCGGTCCAGGGACACCTGGCAGGTCGCGTGCCCGCCCGGGTCCGTCCACCGAAACGCCAGGTCCCGGACCTCCCGGGTGATGTCCCGGGTGCCCCGGGAGGTGCGCAGCCGGACGGTCAGCGGGATGGGCAGACTCACGTCGTCACCGGCCTGACGTGCAGGTAGCGGGGCCAGTAGTACGGCGTGATCCGGGTGTATCCCGTGGCGTCGTCGCCGGTCGCGAACTCGCTCCCGACGTCCCGCAGCCACCAGACCCGGTTGGTGACGCCGGGGGAGACCATCGGCGGGAGGCCGGCCGTCTCTACCTGGGCGCTCCGGACCTCACCTGCCGAGCCCACCCCGTAGACCCCGCTGGCCGCCGAGTCGACCACGAACGCGGTCGGCAGCCCGGACGTCGGCCACACGACGCCCAACATCCGATCGTCGGCCGGCACGAACGCCACCGAGTCGGAGTCGACGGTCCCGCTGCCCGAGAGCCGGGCGATGGCGGTGTCGAAGACAGGGCCGGTCGCCGACAGGGACGCCCCGGACAGGCCGTCCGTCGCCGGGTCGTAGCCCATCGGAATCTGGATCAGGCCCAAGTCGATCCACCGCCACGCGGTGTCGCCGGGCAGCGTCAAGATGTCGCCGTAGATCACGGTCGAGTCCTGCGACCAGACCGCCCGCATCTGGATCACGTCACCCGCGACGCTCTTGCGGCAGCGCACCAGCTGCCGGTAGGTGCCCCGCAGGTCCGGCGACGCTGCGGTCGGCCACGCAGCCGGCCCGAACCGGATCACCATGCCGGGGCTGGTGGCGAAGTTGGTGCGGACGACCGCGCCCCCGTGCGCGCCTGCCACGCCGGTGACCAGCGTGGTGTCGTCGCCCAGGTTGAGACTCTCGGCCGCGAACACGCCGGGTGCCGCCGAGGGGGTGCCACGGCGGCGGACCGAGATCATGGTCTGGCGTCTACCGAGTCCGAACGTCCACTTGCTCGGCACGGTGGTGACGTCCTCGCCGACGACGCGCAGGTACAGCGGCGTCTCCACATCGCCCTTGATCCCCGACACGTCGAAGCACAGGCCACCGGGGGCGGTCGTCGACACCAGCCTGATCCGGGCCTCGTCGACGTGCGTGAGCTGCCCGGCGGCCGGCGTGCCGCTCAACGAGGCTGGTACTAGCCGCGCCTGCGACGATCCGACCGGCGCGGTGGCCGTGAAATCGAGCAGGGTCCAGACGTTGGCGGTGACCGCCGTGGTGCCAGTCGACGTCGACATGTAGCCGCCGCCCGCGTTGTGCCAGTTGATGTTGCAGGAGATCGACCGGGACACCGCACACCGCACCCACGCCGACGCCCGGTATACCTGCCCGGCCGTCACCGGCACCAGGTCCACCGCGCGGGCCTCCGCCGTGGCGGTCACCCCGTCCGGGGTCAGCAGCAGCGCCGCCGCGCCCTCGTGTGACTGGGCCGTCGACCGCTCGACGATGCCGCCCTGACCGATCCAGCCGGCGGGCGGACCGGCCACCACCAGGTCGTCGTAGGTGACCGTCGGGCTGGGGCTGGTGTTGCCGGTGGCCAGGATGCTCCGGGCACCCACCTGGCCCGCTGCGGTGAGGGATGTGTCGACCGCGTCCACGTGCCACGCCGTCGGCTCCGACCCCGACGCGTCCCACACCCGGGCCCGCATCGCCGAGCCCTGCAACTGCATCCGCAGCCGGAACACACGGCTGACCGTGTGCGTCAGGCCGGCAACGTTCGCCGACGTCGCCAGCGTCGTCAGCGTTCCGCCGACGTTCTTCCGTAGCCGCACCTGCACGGACTGGTCGGTGTTGAGAACCACCTCACCCGCGTAGTAGTCCGTCGACCCGCTGTGCCGGGCCATGTGCCCGGCGCTGATCGCCGCACCCGACGCGAGCACCGGCACCACCATCGACACCGTCACGTCCACGTCCGCCATCGAGACAGCCAGCACCGTACGGCGAGACACGTTGACCGACCCGACGCTGTGCACCCCGACCGCGCCGTCCGTCGAGTAGTCCGCCGCCGACCCGCCCGACGTCGACCACGCCTGCCCGGAGTCCGCCACACCCCACCCGCTGGAGGTGACGCGACCAAACCCGTCCGCCACCGCCGGCGTATCCACGTCGACCCACGGGTTGGCGTTGAGGGGCTCCGTCTCGCCCGGGTCGTTGCCCACCGTCACCTGCGGCAGGGTCTCCAGCAGGCCAACGGCGAACGGCTCGGCGGGGATCGCCGCCCGGACCTGCTTCGTGAACGGGTCCCACACCACATCGCTCGGCCCGCACCGGAACGTCCGGAAGAACACCGCACCCGACGTCCCCGGCCGGTAGAGCAGCACGTTGGTCGGCCGGTCCAACTCCCGATACAACCGCTGAAGCTGGGCGGCAGCATCATCGGCCGAGGCACCGTCGTACCGCAGCGTCAGCGTCAGAGTGCGGTTGCCGTACGCGGCGGCCGGGTAGCGGTCGCCGTCGGCGAGCAGCGTGGACACCACCGCCCGGTTGAGCTGCGGCATCCCGAAATCCGCCTCCCGGATCGTCCATCCGGGCGCGTTGACGTCCAGCCGAACCACCGGGACGGCAGCCACGCCCTCGACGAATTGCAGGTCGTACGTCGTCACCGTCGCCACTCAGACTCCTCGCGAGATGAGGTCGGCCTGCCGGCCCTGGATCACTCCGACCGTCCGGCCGTCCATCTGCACCGTCAGGCCCCGGATCTCCCGGGCTACCGCCGTGGCGACCATCGCCGCCACCTGCCCCGCGTCCGGGCCGGCTGCACCACCGGACGAAGGCGGCCGGGTAGTCACCCACTCCGGCCCGCGCTCGGCGAAGCTGTAGGTGCGGCCCGAGGTGATGCCCACCCCCCACACCGGCTCCCCGATCACCCCGCCCTGATCCATCGCGATGTGGTCGTGAGCGTTGCCGCCCGCCCAGTTGTGCTGGTTCCACACCGCACCGGTGTAGGTGTGCCGCCGCCCGTTGTGGATGTTCAGGTCATTCCACGGGCTGATCAGCTCCTTGGTGCGAGCTATGTAGTGCTGGTTCCACCACACCGCCAACTCCCGGCTGGGCGGGAAGTCCACCGCCCGGTTCAGCGCGTGATACGACCGGTTCCCCGACAGGGTCGTGGCACCCGGCCGGTACGTGCTGATCGCCTGCAAGTGCGGGAACGCCGCCTTCACCGCGGCGACGATCGCCGGCCCGGTCGCGCCGCTCGTCGGGATGCCCGGCGTCACCACCGACAGCACCTGCTCCCGGCTCGGGATCCTCGTACCCGCCGCCGTCGTCGGGAACGGCCACCGCGAACCCACCTTCGGCATGCCGACCATGCCGCCGTCGGCGAACTGGGCCAGGGCGCGCAGCTCGTCGGCGGGGATGCGCTTGGTGCGGATGGCCTCCATCGCGGCGACGCCGTAGTAGTCGACCGCGCCGACGGGCTGCACGAACTCCTTCGCCGTGAGCAGGGCCGGGATGTTGTCCGCCCGCGCGTGCGGCGACCAGCCCCGGACCGGGCCACCGTCGGCGTACTTGAGGAAGTCGGCGTTGTCCTTGCTCAGGTCCTTGCGGATCTGCGCCATCGGCTTGCCCGCAGCGAGGGTCCGCTGGAGCAGGTACAGCTCTTGGAGCTTCGACATGGCCTGCTTGGTGCCGGTGGCCTTGACGTTCGTCTCCACATCTTCGGGGACCTTCCGGTACGCCCCCGTCAGCTCGTCGATCTGCTTCTTCGTGAACCCGGCCTGCTTCATGCTCTTGCGCAGGCCGTCGATGTCCTTGACGTACTTCCCGTTCGCCACGTCGAGGGTTTCGCCGTGCTCCATCCGGGCGTCGCGCTCATCCTTGATCGCCTGGATGCGTTCCAGGATCGCCTTACGGTTGGCCTGCCCGGCGTCGGTGTTCAGCCGCGTCTCGGCCCCGTTCTTCGCGAACGATTCCCGTAGGCCGTCGATCGACTCGGCGCTCTTCAGCGCAGCCTCGTCAACCGACATCTGCGTCTCGAACAGGTCGTCGAACGCGTCCATCAGCTCCTGGAGCTGCTTCTCCGCCTCCTCCGTCTTCGCCGCCATCGCACTCATGGCCTCGGCGTTTCCGCCCGTTGCCGCAGCTGATGTGCCGGCAGCCGACGTGGACGCATCCAGCGCCGCCACGTACTGGGGCAGCGCCTTTTTCAGCTCGTCGACGGACACACCCGACGACTCGGCTTCCTTGGCCAGCCGCTTGAAAGCGTCGGCTGCCTGCGCCTGCTTGCCGGACTGCACAAGCTGGGCCATCGCCGAATCGATGGCGGAGATGCGTTCCTTGGCGTGCGTCAGGGACTGGTCGACCGCGTTGCCGAGCCCGGTCAGCCCCTCGATCACACCCGCAGTGCCGTTCCCGAATTCCGCCCAGAACCCGGAGTTGAGAGTCCCGAGGTCGTAGCGCAGGTTGCCCAGGTCGTCACCGAACAGGCGGGATGCCTCGCCAGCGGCATCCGCGCCGGCACCCCACTCCGCGAGGTTCTTCCCCAGTACGCCCAGATTCGCGTTGGTCGACTCGCCCAGCACGGCGGACGCCGTCTGCACCGCCGCCAGGGCGATGGCCGTCTTCGCCGCGAACTGGCCGACCCTCTCCAGGCCCTTCGCGGCCCGCGCCCCGGTCGGCCCCATCTCCGCGAGCTGGGTCATCGCCTCCGCCGAGGCGCCCCGCAGTTTGGCGGTGCCGGCCGCCGCGAGCAGCGCCGCGCCACCCACCCCGGCGATGAGCACGCCGGCGTTCTGCACCGGCGCGGGGATCGCCGCCACCGAGTTCACCAGCCGGTCGGCGGCCTGCACCATCGTCCGCAGCCCCGACGTCGCCCCCGACGCCGACTCGATCGACAGCGTCTCCAGCGACCCCTGGAGGCGTTCCACGTCGCCGGCCAGGTTGTCGGTCTTGCGGGCCGCGACCTCCGCCGCATACCCCTGGTCGTTGACCTTGTTGATCCAGTCCTGGATCCCGCTCGCACCCTGCTCGTAGAGCACCGAGGCGGCGCGGATCGCGTCCGAGCCGAAGATCTGCGCGAGGGCGGCGTTGCGCTGCTCCTGGGTCAGGCCACTGAGCTGGCTCTTGAGCTGCCCCGCCAGGTCGGTGATGCCCACGAACTGGCCTTGAGCGTTGTAGGCGTTGATGCCCAGCTCGGTCATCAGGTCGGCGGCCTTCTCGCTGGGGTTGGCCAGCATCAGCATCGCCGTCTTCAGAGACGTGCCGGCGTCAGAGCCGAGCAGACCGGCCGACGCGAACGCAGCGAGGGTACCGGTGGTGTCCTCGACGCTCAGGCCCATCTGGTGGGCGACCAGACCCGACTGGGACAGGGCATACCCCATGTCATGGACGCTGCCCTGAGCTTTGCCGGCGGCAGCGGCGAGCAGGTCCGCGATGTGCGGAACCTGCCCGCCCGCCAGCCCGAACTGGGTCATCGCGCTGGCGGCCGTCTCGGCGGCCTCCGCGACGTCCAGACCGCCAGCGGCAGCCAGGTCCAGGGCACCCGACAGGCCACCCGACAGGATCGCCGACGTCGACACACCCGCCTTCGCCAACTCCTCGATGCCCTGCGCGGCCTCCGTGGCGCTGTACTTGGTGTCGGCGCCGGCCTGGAGGGCAGCGGCCCGCATCCGCTCCATGTCGGCGGCCGACGCATTCGTCGCCGCCGAGACGGAGGACATCTGCTTGTCGAAGTCGGCGGCGAACTTCACGGCCATGCCCGCAGCGCCGATCAGCCCCACCCCCATGCCGGCAGCCTGGTTGGCAACCGCGTCGAGGTGCCCGGCCTTCGCCGCCCGGTCCATCTCGCCGACGAGACCGCGGGTGGCGGTGCCGGCCTGCCGGATGCTGGCCATGTACGAGGAAACCTCGGCCTGGAGCTTCACGCCCACGGTGCGGAGGGCCATGGTCTACTCCTCCTGCTTCTCTTCGCGAATTGCCCTCTCGACCACCGCGAGTGCCGCAACGTACGGTGCGACATTGACGATCAGCACGACGGGAACAGCACGCTTCGCCACAGGTCGGCCCTTCAGTCAGGGGTAAAATGGGTGTGGAGACCCACAGGCCGGTGACCCGGAACATCGCGAGTAGCGCCTCTTCTTGGGCGCAGCACCGGGATGGAGGGGAAGGGGCAACTCCGCAAACCTGGCGCAGGACCCCGGCTTAGGCTGGGGTTCCTTGCTTATGCACTCCTCTTGTGCACGGTCCAGAGCCGGGCTCCGCCGATGATGTCTTTCGTCTCGGCGGCCTTCTGCGCCTCCAGCAGCGCCAGCCGGGCACGGCACACCACCCGCTCGGCGACGAACGCCGGGCCGGTCTCTTCGGGGCTGATCACGTCGGCATACCGCTGCCCGCACCCGCAAGGGCACCGCTGTGCCCGCCGCAACGCGAGGGCGAGGATTTCCGCCCGATCCTGCTCGGTCCACTCCGGTTCGCGGCTGGTCACCGACCGCACCAGCCGGCCAGCGTCGTCATACTCGTGGCAGGTGACCTCGGCCGGCTCCCGGCCGTCGAGGCGGGACGGCGGGATACCCAGCCGTTCGGCGGCCTCTACTCGGTCCCGGTACTCCGGGTCATCCTGGAGGCGACGGGCGAGAAAGGGATGTCCACCTCACCCCTGTTCAGCGCCCACGCCGCGCTGGACAGCTCAGTGAACTGGTAGTCGGTCAGCACCTCGTCGGCCAGGCGCTGCCACTGCGCGTCGTCGAGAGGCGGATCAACAATCGAGGCGCGTACCAGGGCGGCGAAGAAGGTGTCGACGTTGACGCCCCGCACGCTGTCGCGATCATCGACTGCCCCGTCGTCCCCCTTGCGGGGCGGATGCGAGGCCACGAACTGCCGCCACGCAGGGCGGGTCATGGCGCGTAGTCGCACCGGGTAGGTGTGCTGCTGCATCTCGGCCCGCAGCGTCTCCATCTGCTCGGCGATGTCCCCGGACCCGTCACCGGCCAGGGAATCGGCCGGGGTGCGCAGTGCCTCGTCGAGTTGCCGTTCCAGCGCCTCGAATTTGGCGGTCAGGTCGCCCCGCAGGCAGATGGGGACGGTCCGTTCGGGCAGCTGTGCCGCCGCGAGCAGGGTGGTGAAGTCGGTCATCGTCCAGCCCTTCCGTGTCCAGCCCGCAGGGTGGCGCCGGGAGGCGGAGCCGGGCTGGTGGTCCCGCCTCCCGGGTCAGGTTGATCAGGCGACGGCGGCGCGCAGCGCCGGGCTGGCCGTGATCTTCAGGGGGATCTCGTACCGTTCCACCGTGTTCGGCTCCGGGTCGACCCGGGCCACCTCGCCGCACAGCGCCGGGTACACCTCGCACTTCTGCGCCGACGCCCACGCCGTGGACGCCGCCACCGACCGGCGGATCACCACGTAGCCGGCCGCGTCCCTCACGAGGGTGTCGAAGATGGTGTCCGTGCCGGACTGCTTCTTCAGCCGCAGCATGGTGCCGCTGAAGCTGGTGCGACCGTTGACGCTGGTCGAGAACGTGCTGTCCAGCGCCGACGTGTCCACGTCGGCCGTCTCCGGCCGGAACCCGGCCAGACCGTCGGCGGTCATCGTCGACTGGAGCAGCATGCCGGCGTTCAGCTCGGTCGTCGTCGGCGCGTTGATGTTCGCGATGGCCGGCACCCATGCGACCCGGGTCTTGCCATCAGCGGTGATGTCGGGCATCGGTCACTGCTCCTTCGAGGTGCTGGGGGCCTTGGTGGTGGTCTGCGGTGCGGTGCTCGCCGGCCCGACGGGCGGCGCGGTGACGTCGACCAGGTGGCCGTCGTGGAGCACGTCGACCGGCTCTGGCGGGGGCGACGGCTCCCAGCCCAGCGCCCGCCACTGCTCCAGGACGCCGGCCGCGAACTGGGCATGGCCGCCGTGGCCGCCGTGCCGCATCCACACCATGTCGTCGCCGGCCGGCTCGGTGGACTCGGCCCAGCCGATCGGGGTCCACCGGTCTCGTTCGTCGGTGCCGACGACGAGGGCCTTGTTGCCGTACCCGTCGGTCAGCCAGTAGTTCGTCTTCGGCATCGGGGTGGCCTCCTCAGACCCTCTTGAGTTCGTACGTGACACCGGTCAGCGCCCCGCTGAACGTGACCGTGGCGACGCCGGTGGACGGGTTGATCGCCGACAGCGGGATCAGCGTCTCGCGGACCCCCGTCGCCGGAGCGGCGAGCGTGGGCGGCGAGCCGGCGTTGCCGGACGGCGTCGCACCCGGGTCCAGGACGACCACGTTGGTGGCGGTGCCGGTGGTGATCACCCGCAACAGCACCCCGGCTGGGCCGAAGCTGGACGACGCGATCGTGTCGGAGGCGCTCGGAGTGATGGCGGCGGGCGTCGTGAGAGCCCCCGCGCTGACGGTCTGCGATGCCTGGAGCGCCATCGGCGCACCCCTCTCTGTGTGTCGTGATCCCGTCTCTGGGCATGGATCGATGGAGCCGGGCCGCTACGGTGCGCCGCATGAGTGAAGGTGTTCGGGCCGTCGTCGCCGTCGCGGCCGGCCTGGTGGTGTTCCGGCTGATGATGTTCATGGGCAGCACCACGTTCGACGTGGTCGTCTCGCTGGCACTCGGCCTGGCTGCCGCCTATGGCACGTGGGTGCTGACGCGACGCTGGGCGAAGCGGAAGCCCTAGGCAGGGACGCTCTCCAGCCGGTACACGTCGATCCGGTCCATCACCAGCGTGCCGGTGGACTCGTCGCGCTGCGGCGGCTGACCCTCCTCACGGCGAATCGGCCAGCACGCCCGGCCCGCCACCGTGGGCACCTGGTCCAGCAGTGCCGTGCGCACCCGGTCTCCGAGCGCCCTCGCCGCCGCCGCGTTGCCGCCAACGCTGTGCACGTAGGCCCGGAGCACGAACCGCTCCGAGCGTCCGTCCAGCGGCGTGCTGTCGACCAGTTCCGGGTCGGCGTCGGCGAAGTAGAGCAGCACGTACGGCGGCAGCACGTCCTTCGGCACCGACCCGTCGAGCACCCGCAGCGACCCGGGAGCCGCCGACAGCAGACCCAGGACCGCATCAGCGTGCGCCCGAACCGTCATCGCCCCTCCAGCAGCCGCACCGCGAGATCCTCCAGCGCCTTCTCGAACTTCGGCTTCTCCGCGTCGGCGGCCGGCGCCATGTGCGGGCGGGGCGCGTTCTTCACCGACCCGTACTCCAGCAGGTTCCCCAGCGCACCCTGCCGCTTGTCCTTGTCCGGGCCGATCTCCGCCACGAACGTCGGGCCCGCCAGCTCACGGGTGTCATACGAGATCGAGTACGGGTACGCCGGGGCGTGCTTCAACCCCTTCACCCTGGACTGGGCGTCCTTCTTGATCTGGAACGCGGCACGCTGCACCACCCCACGCACCCGATCCGGTGCCTGCACCAGCACCTCGTCCAGGTCGTGCTGCCACTTCTTCAGCTCGCCCGTCTCGATCCGCTCGCCCATCAGCTCGTCCGTTCCGTCACCCCGACCCGCCGCGCGGTCGCGTGGCTCTTGTGCGCCAGGTCCCGCACCAGGAACACCCGGCCCGGCAGGTCCGGGTCGTGGACCGACGCGGTGATCGTCACCTCGTCGCCCGCCTCCAAGCCCACCACCGACATCGGCAGGTGCACCTCCAGGCGCAACATCAGCTGGAAATCCTCGCCGACGTCTTCCTGCGCGGCCTGGGCGCTGGGCTGCTGCACCCGGCACTTCCCGGCGTACAGGTCCTCGTACGTGACGATGACGTTGCCGTCGTCGTCCGACTCGTCACTCTCACCCGGCCGTCGGCGGATCGTGCACGCGTCCACCATCAGCCGCTCGGCCGCCGCACGCCCCCGGGCCAGCACCGCCTCCAACACCGGACCTCCTACGGTCGGACCACCACACCGCTCGCCGGCCGGACCACCGTCCCGCCAGCAGCCCGCGCCACCACCCCGGTGTACGGGCGGGCCACCTGCTGGCCGCGTACGTGCGCGCCCGGAGACCCCGCCAGGATCGGCACCAGCAGTCCCTCCGGCTCCGACCCGGCCGACCATGCCGCCGCCGGCCCGCCGACCGACACAGGGACGCTCAGGCCGTCTGGGTCGGTCTCCGTCGACCAGCCGGTGGACGGCTCGCCGAGCACGACCGGGGCAGCCAGCCCATCCGGCGAAGCCGACACCGACCAGACCGCCGCAGGATCGCCCGCGGCCAACGGCACAGCCAGCCCGCCCGGGGTCGAGGAACCCGACCATGCCCCCTGCGGAGCACCCACCGCCACCGGCACGGCCAGACCATCCGGTGCGGACACCGCGGTGGCATCCGAAGTCGGGGAGCCGACCGCCGCCGGCACGCTGATCCCAGCCGGCGCGGTCGGGAACTCCGGGATCAGCGTGGGGTAGCCGGTGAGGGACCAGTCGACGTCGTCGATGACCACCACGAAGCCGTTCACACCCGACCGGACCGCCCCGGCCTGCGCCTTGTTGGTGCCGCCCGCGCCGATCGTGTTCAGGGTTGCCGTGCTGGTCCACGTCTCGGCGACCGAGCCACCCGAGTCCCAGATCCGCATCTCCAGCTGGCCGACCGTCGAGCTGAAGGCCAGCAGGCCGATCGCCGCGTCCACCCACTGGTCGGCGGTCAGTGTCACCGTGGACGACGCCAGCAGCACACCCGCCCCGGACCGCAGCTGCACCTTCCCGGACGCCACGATCCGCACGTCGCCGAGGAACGCCCCGCCCGAGTCGGTGACCACCAGGATGCGCATGCCGGTGGTGTCCGGAGGCAGCACCGGCATACGGACCCTGGTCCGGCCGAACACCTGGCCGGTCGACGCCGCCCCCAGCAGGGTGGTCCGCTCGGCGAAGCAGATCGCCCCGGCCGAGCCGGTGGTCAGTTGCAACGCCCGGGTGCCGCTGTACGGGTTGGTGCTGATGATCTGGGCGCCGCCGCCGGTCGGGCTGCTGATGAAGTCGAAGCCGGCCGCTGCGGCGGTCACCGCCCCCGTCGGTAGGCCCTCGAAGGTCGAGACCGCCACACTCGCCTCCGGTCAGCCGACCTTGAGGATCTTCGGGTTCGCCGCCGGCCACGTCAACGACACCGTCCCCGTGCCCGGCTTCACCGGCAGGCCCGTGCCCGTGTCGTACCAGGCGATGACCCGCTGCGCCGACGCCGCGACGTCCGCACCGCCAGTGACCGCGCTGGCCTGGAACAGCAGCCAGCCGTGGTCGGCGGTGCTGGCCGTCGCCGACACGCCCGTGTCGTCGGCGTCGAACACCCCACCGGTGACGGTCTTGTTGGCCAGCGCGGCAGAGGTGCCGTTGATGGTGCCGCCCGCACCGGTCACATCGCTCACGAACTTGTGGCTGGCCGAGAAGGTGTAGCCCCTGACCAGCGCCACCTTGATGACGGCCGTGTCCAGGTCGATCGTCGCGTCCAGCAGACCCTCCGTGAAGGGCGTGAAGTAGCCGTTCGCCATGGTCACCCCCTCCAGCAGTACCGGGCCGGCGGCGTGCCGGCCGGGCGGATCGTGAACGCACCCGACGCCCGGATGCCGGCCGCCGCGAGAACCTGCGCCCGCTCGGACTCGGTCAGCGCCGGACCGCCGATCACCTCGGCCGCGTACGTCACCGAGTAGTCGTCGATCTGCTCCGACCGGATGCCGGCCGGGTTGAGCAGCGTTCGCCGCGCCACCTCCAGGGCGACCGGCAGGAACGGCGACAGGTCGGTCAGGGCGTCGTAGCGGGCGGCACCCACCTCGGCGCGGATCAACGCCGTCGTCAGCGCACGGGCCAGTTCGGCGGACGCCTGGTCCAGGTCCTGCTGCATGTACGAGGCGAGCTGCTCCAGCGTGAACAGGTCAGCCACCGCTCACCCCTCCCCTGCGTGGTCCGGCCGGGCCGGGACGTGGCCACCCGGCCCGGCCGGAGTCTCACTCGGTCGGCACACCGGCCGCGTCGAGAGCCGCGATGATCGCGGGCCGCTTCGCATCCGACGGCACCTCGACGCCCTTGCCGGCCGCGTACGCCCGCCACGCCTCGGCGTCCGACCCCGGGCCGCCCTTCGGCGGCGGACCCTCGTCGCCCCGGCCCTGGCCGGCGTCCGGATCGGGGGCGGTCCCGTCCTGCTCGTCGCCGTCCAGCTCGGCGAGCTGCGCCAGCAGGCGGGCCCGCTTCTGCTCCCGGGACTCACCCGGCGCAGTCGGCGCCGGGCGGCCCGGCCCGTCGAGCAGGTGGTCGCCGACCAGGTCGGTCGCCCAGTCCGGCAGGGATCCACCGGCGGCCAGCAGCACCGGCTCGCCGGTCTCCGGGTGCCGGACCACCGTGTTGTCGATCAGCCGGCCCATCACAGCACCTTCACCGACATGATCAGGTCGGGGTCGGTGACGACCGGCATCGCGATGCCGGCGACCATCGTGCCCGTGTGGACCGGGTTCTCCGACTCCATCGCGACCGCCACCAGGCCCGGTGCGTTGTCCTCGCCCAGCGCCTGCGCGCGGACCAGCTTCTTCGCCTCCTCGGTCGTACCCCACTGGGTCTGACCGACCGGCATCCCACCCTCGTTGCCCGGCTCCTCCGGCAGGAAGACGATCCGGTCGTCCGGGATCTGCCGGCGCATCACACCGGTGTGGTCCGGGACCATCGTGTCGTCGATGATCAGCCGGGGCAGCTCCCGGTCGGTCAGCGCCTGCCGGACACTGCCCGCACCGATCGACGGCGGAGCACCGAGGAGGGTGCCGAAGATGTTCCGCAGGTCGGAGTCCTTGAGCATCACGTTCAGCACCCGCGTGCTGGTGATCATCACGCCCGGCATGACCTCGGACCCGGTGGTCGTCTTGTACACCGTCTTGTACGTGTCCAGCTGCCCGAAGATGTCCGGGCTGCCGGCGTTCCACAGGGTGCCGGCGGTGAAGTAGTGCTGCGCCGGGATACCGAAGTCCACCGAGCCGAGCTGGAGCCGGTTCTCCGGGGCCGTCGGCGTGCCGACGGTGACCTTGCCCGACCAGATCGCCTCACCCTGCGCCAGCATGATCCGCTGGAGGGCGCCCCGGGTCAGGGTCAGCAGGTCCTGGTCGAACACCTCGGCGATGGCGTCTTCGTCGCCGGCCGCCCGGGCCGCGTCGAGGAGCTGGGAGTCCTCTTCGAGGAGCCACAGGATGCCCGACAGGGGCAGCATCCGGCCGGTGACCTCGGTCATCTCCCCGCGGTCCATCGGCACCGCCGGGGTGTTCCACGGCCGGAACGGGATCGCCCTGCGCAGCGACCGCGCGGACCGGCGGAACAGGTACCGGTGGTCGCGGCGGGTCACCGACGGCAGCCACCGCTGCAGGATGCCCGCCGGGAACGGGATCTGACGGGCCGCGAGGGTCAGCTCCTCGGGGTCGGTCAGTTCGAGAGCCATGGTCGCCATGCTCAGGCACCCACCTTGTCGAAGTAGATGTTCGGGGCGAGTTCGACGCGGGCCTGCGCGTCGAAGCCACCGTTTGACGGCAGGAGGTCCTCGTACACGCGACCCCGGTAGTACAGGGCGGCGGCGACGTGCCGGCCCGCCCGGACCTGCTTGTCGCCGAGCAGGAAGCCCTTCGCCGTCTCGGTGCCGCCCGTGCCGAGGTCCGCGCCGCCCGCCGTGGTGGTCGTCGGTGTGACGGTCGGGCTGCTGCCGCCGGTCAGGCCGCCGGAGTTCGCGGTCATCTGCGCCACGTTGGTGTTGGCCAGCGTGCCCGTGAACGTCACCGTGATCGGGGTGCCCGGGTGGGCGCCGCCGGCGGTGGTGACGTTGCCCGCACCGATGTTGCTGAGCGCCTCCAGGGCGGTACGGACCTGCGCGGCGGTCGCGTTGTAGGGGATCGCTGCGGTGGTCTGCCCGCTGTAGGTCAGCGTGTAGGTGCCGCCCGTGGGGGTGCCCGTCACGGTGAGCGTCTGCACCTCCTCCGAGCTGCCGCCGTACGGCGCGTGCCGGCCGGTCGCGGTGACCAGCGCCAGGCACGCCCCGTCCGGGATGTTGCCGTCGGGGTACACGGCCAGGACCGCGTCCGCGTCGAGGGTGATGGGTGCACAGTCGACCGGGAACTCGCCGGCCCACGCGGGACCGCCGGCACGCCGGGTCGTCTTCGTCACCCCAAGATCGCTGTACATGGGTGTGATCCCTCATCTCTGGGTGGATGACCCCGACGGCGGTACGCCCCGGGGGTAGGTCAGGTGCTGGCGGGCTTGCGGATACCGAGCCGCTCCAGGCGCTTGCTGGCCCGGTCCGCCGGGGTGGGCTTCGCACCGCCCCGGGCACCCTGCGACGGGTCCGGCTTCGGCGGCTTGCGCTCCGGCTCGGCCGCCTTGGCCGCGAGGTACGGCTTGCGCTCCAGCAGGTCGTCGAGGGCCTCCGCGATCGCGTCACCGTCGATGCGGGTGCCGTCGAGGAAGTCGTCGACGCCGTGCTCACGCAGCAGCAACGCCGCCGCGTCGGCCGGATCGGCGAACCGCCTCGCCCTCGCCTCGATCTTGTCCAGCACGCGATCGTTCAGCGTCTCGCGCTGCGCCTCGGCGCGGGCCTCCCGGCGGATCTGCTCCGGGTCGACCTGGTCGTCCCCGCCGCCGTCGCCGGGCTTCTTCTTGGCCAGGAGCGCCTTGACCTCGTCGGGCGTCTTCACGCCCAGCTCCCGGGCCAGTGCGGTCCACGGGCGCAGGTCAGCGCGGGCCTTGTTGCGCTGGCCCTTCATCGTGTCGAGGGCCCGCTTCCCGGCGTCGCCCAGGTCGTCGGCGTCACCGCCGACCTGGGCGTCACCGTCGCCGTCGCCCGTGTCCCCGTCGTCGTCTCCGGTGCCGGAGTCGTCGTCGTCCGGGGCGCCGCCCCTGACGGGCCAGATCGGCTGGCCGTTGCGGCGCAGACCAATCGCGGTGAGTCCGGTGTACGGGTGGACGGGCATGTCCGGCCCGAGGGCCGGCAGGTGGATCCTCATCGTGACTCCGTTGCGGGGTCGGCCCCGACGCCTTGCGCGCCGGGGAAGTCTCTACAGCAGGTAGCCGAACCGCTTGAGCAGCCTGATCGCTTCCTGCCGGTCGTTCCCGGCGATCGCCAGGATCGACTCCGGCATCAGCCGGGGCGTCTTCGCCGACCGGTACCGCTGACCCTCCAGCTTCACCCCGGTCTGCTTCGCACCCAGCCGCACACCAGCCACGCCCCGGGTCGTCACACCCTCCGAGGTGATGAACAGCGGCCGGCCGTACACGTCGACCGCCTCCAGTCGGCCACGGTCCCGACCGCCGCGCAGCATCCGCGCCTCAGCCGCCGTGATCCGCGCCCCGGCCGGCGTCAGACCGCGAGCACCCTTGCGCGCGTTGACCACCTGGCCGATGTCCGCACCGAGGCGGATCGCCTCTGCGCCGGCCGCCGTGAACACCCGGTCCTGCTCCGCCCGGGACAGGCTGGCGAAGAACATCTTCGGGTCGGTGCGGATCTCCTCGGCGGTGTCCTCCCGCGCCGGCACGTGCACACAGTCACACCGTGGATGCCGGTCGAACCCCGCGTTGTACCGGTAGAACCGGCCCGCCAGGACCACGCACCGGGCACAGGACCGGCCCACCAGCATCCGCCGATACCCGGGCACATCCCGCACCACCATCGCCACCTGATCGGCGACCCGACCAGCGTCCGCGACCTGCGTCCGCACGATCATGTCCAGGTTCGCCGCCCCACCGGCCAGCGCCTGATTCACCGGCGCCCCCGCCTTGACACCGACCAGCGTGGTCACCACCGGCCGATACAGCAGGTCGCCCAGGTCCCGACCGTCCGACGCGACACCCGCCAGCGCCTGCGCCGACACCCGGCCCGCCGCCGCCGACGCGACACCTTGGGCGTCGAGCACCTCGTCGAGGTACCGGTCCGCGCGGCCGGCCACCGCCACCTGGGCGCCGGTCAGCAGCACCAGCAGCCGCGCCAGCGACCCCAGCCACGACTCGCCGATCCGCGTTGGGTCCACCAGGGCCCACAACCGGCCCGCTTCGGCGGCGACCGCCAGGGCCAGCCGGCGGCGGGCCGCAGCATGGTCCTGGGCGACCTCAACCGCCGACATTGGCGTCAGCCGGTACCGGCGGTGGCACGGTGCCGACCAGCTCGCGGGCGATGCCCGCCATCGGGTCAGCAGCCCGCTCAGCGTCCCGCAGCGCCTTCAGCTTCCTGCGTCGCACCGCCGAGTACCCCATGTCCTCCCAAGCCGCTTCGACCGGCAGCACGCCGGCCTGGACCAGCTTGACGGCAGCGTCCGCTTGCTGGGCGCGCGTCGGTGTCGCCGGGTCACGCCACAGCGTCTCCATCTGCGTCAGCTTCGGATCCCAGTCCCCGTCGATGATCCGACGGACCAGACGCATCGTGCGCTCCCACGCCCCGCCCGCCGTGCGCTGGAACCGCTCACACGTCTTGATCAGACGAGACTCGTCAGCGCGAATACCCTCCGCGCTCGGCGGGTTCGTCGTCGACTGCCCCAGGTACCGCATCGGCAGACCGGTCACACCGGCCACCAGCGAGGCGTAGTGGTCGACGATCGTCTTAAAGTTCGCCAGGTCGGCCGCCGTGAACTGGCCGACCTTCGCGTCCTTGTTCTGCAGCGCCCAGATCGCGCCGAAGTACGCCTCCCACGCAGCGAGCTGATTGCCGTCCTTGTCGACGAAGTCGCCCTTGCTGGCACCGAGCACATACCGCTGCGGAATCGCCATGATCTCCGTCGCGAGCTGCGCATTCGTCAACGCACGGGCCGCCGCGTCCGTCAGGTCGATGACCCGCTCCAACTGCGACCGACCCTCACGCCGCGCCAGCCGCGGCCGGTTCACGATCGGCACCACCGGCACCACACCAAGGCCGTGCTCGTCGCGGTCCACCTCCACCCAGCGCGCATTACGCCGCTCCAGCCACACCGTGCTGTCGGGCTGATACAACGTCGACCGGTGTACGCCGCCGTCCTGATACACCTTCGCCGCCGCCGACACCCGCCGTGTCCGCGGGGACAACTCCACCGTCACCTCGGTGGCCGACTCCACCGTCACCAGCGGCGTCGCGGGATCCCGATCACCGGCCTGCCCGTCCGCGTCCGGGGCATCCGGGGTGTCATCCCCGGAACCCACCACGACGAACGCCCGCCTCACCGCCAGCGCGTCCAGGTGGCCGAGCTGCGACTCCTCATCGAGGTCGTTCTCCTGCCACACCTGCCACAGCTCGGCGTCGGCCTCGTCGGCGCCCGGCAGCCGGAACCCCTCCAGGTCGAGACGCTCCTCGACGGCGTCCACGTAAGTTCCGGGCCAGTTCACGATCGTCAGGAACTGCCGCAACTCCGGTGGCACCGCCAAACCGAGCTGCTCGACCCGCTGCTCGCCGTCGTAGTAGGCGTTCAGCCGCCGGATCGGACGCTGCGCCCGCAGCAACTGCAAGGTCAGCCGGCCGAGGGTCTCCCGCTCTTCCTCGCTGAGCGCCACGGAACCCCCTCCAGCTCATCGGAACACGATCACCCGGTTGTCCTGCGGCTCATCCGTCCACCCCGCCGCCCGGTGCACCGCCGCCGCCTCGTGCGCCAGCACGCTGGCCATCGCCGCGTCGATCTTCTGGTGCTCCGTCGGCTTGCCAAGGATGTACTTCTGACCCGGCTTCGCGACCTTCCGCGCATTCGCCACGTGCACGGCGGTGATCGGGCACCCGTCGTGGGTGATCGCCCCCGTCGTCAGGTCCGTCAGGAACCGCTTCAACGCCTCGTGCATCTGCGTGATCCGGTTCGTCGACCACTCCGCGACGTGCTCCGCGCCGTAGCGCAGCGCCCAGTCGCCGATCTCCGAGCGCCAGTCCTGCGGGTCGCAGTACGCCATCCGTACCTGGTAGGTGTCGAACAGCTCGTCGACCGCCGCATGCACCTCACCGCGGGGAATCTGGCCGCCCCACTGCGCCGGATCCCAGATCGTCGGCCGCCGGTCCGGCCCGTACGTCGGGGTGAACTGGAAGCCGTCCAGTCGCTCGGCTCGGATCGCCGTCCAGTCCGACGACTCCGACCCGTCGAAGCCGAGGCAGACCGACTGCTTCACGGCGCAACCTTCCTCGACTCCCACAGCCCTTCCGGCAGCCACGAGCCGGCCGCGTAGACGATCCGGTTGCCGTAGAACCGCTCCGCCTGGGCCGGGTCGGTCTCCATCAACTCCGCCGCCTCAGCCTCGATACCGTGCCGGTCAGCGTGTGGCGAACCCGCGTAGTTGAAGGCGTGGATCTTCGCCCGGTCCGCCTTCAGCCGGTACTTCAGCTCCGTCGGCGGCGGCTCGTAGAACTTGAAGATGTCGCGCCGCGTCGACTCGAACGTCCGCTGCGCCACCGAGTTCTCCGCCGGGTTGAAACAGTTCGTCGTCTCCACGCTCCGGCCACCCATCGCCGCCGCGCCCCGCCGCATCGTCTCCGCCACCTTGATCAGCTTGTTCGTGGCGTTGTACAGCTGCGTCTCATCCTGCAGGCAGAACGTGATCGGGTTACCCAACCGCGACTGCGCCGAGCTGGTCACCACGTCGATGCGGTTCAGGTCCGGGTCGCCGTCTTCACCCAGCAGCCGGATGAACCCCTCGCGGACCTTCATCCGGTCCCGCAGCCGCTCACCGCGGGCCATCGCCTGCAGCGGCCGGTACACGTTGTCGACCTGGTCCTCAGAGGTGGCCAGCAATTGGATCAGCGGCGTCGGCCACGGCATCCCCATGGGCTCGCCCGGCCGGTACCGGTACACCCAGCCGCAACCGCAGCCATGTTCCGCGCACACGAACCGATCGTCATCGCCCGCCCAGTCGAAGAACAGCACCGGCGCGAGCGCCTCCGCGCACACCAGCGCCGCCGACCAGGGACCTTTGCCGGTCTTCTGCGGGGCGATGACCTGCGAGCGCCGGAAGTGGAACGCCTCCGACCGGACCGGGATCGCGTCCGGGTCGCCAGCGAGGAACGCCTCGTCCTGGCGTGCCTGCGGGCGCACCCGGTAGTGGTTCGCGGTGATCCACAGCTGCCACTCGTACATCCGGAACGGCCGGCCCTTGCGGAAGCCATCCGGGATGATGCAGTGCTTCTCGATCCAGGCCGGTACCACCCACAGCGTGGGGAAGTCGACGACGTACTGGTCAGCCGCCGGCCGCATTCGGAACGACCCTCAGGCGCCCGCGCACGTCATCGGCCGGCTCGACCGGCACATCGGCCCGCTTCTCCGCGAGCTGGTCCGCCGCGATCGCCCAGCCGTTCTCCTTCAGCCCCGCCGGGGTCAGCCCGATCTGGTCGGCGAACCGGTGCAGTGCGTTCTTGTCCGCCGCCGTGGCCTTCGCGCTCTCGCAGATCACCGACGTGCGCACCCACATCGCCACCGCCTGCCACCGCCACGGCTCCCGCGACCACGCGCATGCCTGGGGCGTCGACCACGCCCACCGCCACAGCTCCTGCTCTCGCGCCTTCGGCCGGGGCAGCGGGAACGGCGGCACCTCGCCGGCGTAACCCTCCGACGGCAGAGCGGTCAGCTTCAGCCCTCGCCGGTCACTGCGGCCCGACAGCGGATCCGGCGGTGGACCCGAACGGTTACGCGCACCACCACGAGACATGTCGATCACTCCTCAGCCGCCTTGCGCGGCATCGGTCGGCAGTCACCTTGCGTGACCGCCACTAGCCAATCTGGACGTCTGAACCCTCCGCGACATTCGGCCACCTCCCCGGCGGTCCTCTGACCTGGGGGTCCGTGGGGGTCACCCCCCACCCCTGGTGACGCTGCGTGACATTCGTTCAGGCCATGGAGTCGCGCAGGTCGTCGGCGCGCTTGTGCAGGTTGGTCCACAGCTCACGCCGCACTGCTTCGTCGCCTTCAGCCCACCGGTCGCGCATCCGGTCGGCGGCCACGAGCAGGTCACGTATCGCCCTGAACCGGCGGGTGGTGAGGACCAAGCGGCGGTGGATTCCACCAGCATGCAGCTTCATCGGGCGTTCCATCCTCCGGGCTGGTGGCGTGCGGTCTCTCTGCCGTGGCAGGACGTGCACAGCGGGCGGAGCCGTTGGTCGGCGTCGGGGTCGGTGACGCCCTGGGCGACGAGGTCGCGGCGGCTGACGGGGTGGTGGTCGGCGACGGTGGCCTTGGCGGGGCACAGCCGACACGTCGGGTGGCGGCGGAGGTAGGCGGCTCGGTGTCGGGCCCAGGTCGGGCCGTATCCGCGCTGGGCGCTGCTGCCTCGCTGCTGGTCTGCCTCGCGTCTGTGCGTGCCGCATCGGCCGCCGGGGGTGAGGTTGGGGCAGCCTGGCCTGGAGCAGACCTTGAGTGCGCGCGGCACGGTTCACCTCCGTCGGGTGTGCGGGCCGGGCACCGCCGCCAGTGCCCGGCCCGCTCTCCCCGCGCCCCTGCGTCCCGTCCCCGGACACACGACAGCCCGGCGGGACCTGGGGGGTCGACCTGCCGGGCTGTGGGCACACCTCGCCTACGAGGTGGATGTGACAGATGATCGCGCGGTCAGGCAACCTGCGTCAACTCGCCGCGCTTGAGGCCGGTGGGGCTGGTGCTGGTGAGCATCTCGACCCGGGCGGCGTCGGCGTACCGGTACCAGGTGGTGCCGCGTCCCCGGCCGGGCAGGTGGTGGCCGGGGAGTTGGCCTGACAGCCGGCCGGGGCGGCGGGAGCGGTAGGCCCACCGGCGGATCAGGGCGGCGTCGACGTCCACCCCAAGGCGGTGGGCGATCTGGGCGGCGGTGCCGTACTCGTCGCCGTCGTGGTGGATCAGCGGGGTGTCGCCGGGGCAGCGGCCGGTGGGGGCGAGGACCGATCCGCAGTGGTGGCAGAGGCTGGTCACCTGGTCGTCCATGGTCCGAGTCTCCCTCACTGGTCGAGCAGTCCGGTGGTCACAGGCCGATGCCGGCGGCGGGGTTCTTGCGCCACCGGTCGACTTCTTCGAGGTACCCGAACAGGGCCGCGCTGCCCTCTTTCCAGCCGCCGTGGCGTGCGATGCGGACGAGGTCGGCGTCGGGTGCGGCGTAGGCGGCGGTGGCGAACCCGCGCCGCAGCGAGTGGCCGCTGAACGCCTGGGCGGCGTCGAGGCCTGCGGCGACGGCAGCCCTCCGGATGATGGCGGCGACTGTCTCGCCGGTGATCCGGCCGTCGGTGTCGCCTCGGCCGGTGGCGACGTGCCCGAGGCGGCCGTGCCGGTCGATGCGGACGAACAGTGGTCCGGTGTCGCGGCCGTGGTGGGCGAGCGCGGTGCGCCACTGTTCGACGGCGCGGACGGGGCAGGTGGCGAGGTTGGAGCCGTACGGGACGGCGACGATGCGGCCGTGGCCGTCCTTGTCGGTCTTGGAGATGCGGACGGTGACCTGGAGGCCTTCGGCGTGGGGTTCGAGGTCGGTGAGGTTGAGGGCGGCCAACTCCGACCGGCGGGCGGCCATGGCGAAGCCGAGGACGATGACGGCCCGGTCGCGGACGCCGGTGAGGGTGTCGGGGTCGAGGGTGGCGACCATGGCCCGCAGGGCGGTGAGGGTCATCGCAGGGGCCTTGCGGGGTGCGCGGCCGGCCTGGGCGTGGCGCTTGCGGTAGCCGCGCAGCACCTCGCGGGCGCCGCGCCGGTCGGGTTCGCCGTGGCCGGCGGTGACGTGGGCCTTGGTGATGGCGGCGAGCGCTTTGCCGATGGACGACGGGGCGAGGTCCCGGTCGGCGAGGTGGCCGGCGTACTCGGCGAGCGTTTCGGCGGTGGCCGGCAGCGGGGTGCGCTGCTGGGCGGAGCACCACCGGGTGAAGCGGGTCCACTCGTCGCGGTAGGCGCGGCGGGTGCTGGCGGGGGTGGCTGCGTCGATGAGGGCCCAGGTGCTGGCGGACACCTCGGTGTCGCGGACGGCCGGTGCCCGGTCGACGGGCGTCAGGTCGGTCACCGTTCGGTCCTCTTCCACTTCCGGATGTTGGCCAGAGGGTACGAGCCCATGTGCGTCTCGGGGGCGTACTCGCCGTTCTTCTGGAACAGGTGCAGGACCCCGTCGCTGATGTACTCCCGGGTCGCCATCGAGACGGTCTCTTGCTCGCCGTCGACGAACTCAATCGCTACGTCGCGGAACTCGAACCGCATGTCGATCAGCCTTTCTGGTTCGTGAGAATGTCAGTTACCGCGATTCAGGGCGTGGGGCTTGTTGATCACACCCATTTGTGACGGGTATCAGGTGCCGGGCGGCGGGGTGAGCGCCCGCTCCAGGGCGGCCACGCACGCGCGGCCCTCCGGGCTGGTGCGCCAGCAGGGCTCGAAGGCGGCGGCACGGAGCCGGTCGAGGTACGGAGAGATCACCGGTACGCATCCCCAGACGTACGGGGACCGCCTGCGTCGGGTGAGCCGGTGGCGGAGGCTGCGCGTCATGGTCGGTCCTATCGGGTTGTCCGGCCCGTGACGCGAGGCGACCCCACGCCACGGGCCGGGGATCGAATCAGGCGGTCCGGCGGTCGATCGCCTCGACCCACGCCACCGCGACGGCGGCGACCTGGAGCAACTCCTCGCGGAGCGCTGCGGTGTCGGTCTCCGCCAGTGCCTCCGTGACTTCTTCGCCGAGGATGTGCCGCCAGGTGACACGGTCGTTCAGGGCGGCGTACTGGCACGCGTTGCGAGCGATGCGGGCGTCCTCCGCGTAGTCCCGGCCGGTGCCGTCGGGGTGGTTCTGCTCGCCCCACTTCGCGTCCTGGCGGCTGCGCTCGCGGGCAATCTCGTAGAGGACACCGCCGGTGCGGTCGGTTCGCTCGATGTCCTGGTCGACGGCGGTCGGTGGGTTGAGGTAGCTCATCGTGGGTCTCCTCCGGGTCGGTCGGGTCGGGTCAGTTGTTCGGGCTGGCGGGTGCGGCCCCCGCGACCGCACCGAGCACCACGGCGCGGGGCCAGATGTGCGGCACGCCCTCGACGGCGCCTTCCATCTCGCAGGGGCACCCGGCACCGGTGCACAGTCGGCCGGTGGCGCAGACGACGGTCCACGCCTCGACGGGCCCGGCGGTCTGGACGACGAGTTGCCGCTCGCCGCAGTGCGGGCAGGCGGCACTGGGCAAGGGTTCGCGGTAGGCCGGCAGGTCGAGCCAGCCTCGGACGAGCGCGTCCTCGTCGACCAGGTGGCGCGCGAGGACGGCCGCCGTGGCGGGCAGCATCGCCGGGATGGCGTGGCGGATGCGGGCGAGCGTGTGGGTCTGGGCGATGCCGAACATGCGGGCGATCCCGTTGAGACGGCTGTCGGCGATCTCCCACCGGGTGGCCCAGGTGACGGCTCGGACGGGTGGCTCTTCGACGGCCAGGCGACCGCTGACGGGGTCGGCGTGGCCGCCGATGGCGTGGCGGGTGCCGTAGGCGGGGGACGAGATCGGGGCGGCGGGGAGCTGCTCGGCCCAGACGTTGCGGGCGGCTTCGTCGCGGGCGAGGGCGGCGAGGTGGTGTCGGGCCAGCCGGAGGGATTCCAGGGCGGCGGTGGCGTGCAGGTGGTGCGGGGTCAACGGGGCTCCTCAGACGCGGTTGAGGGGGTTGCGGATGAAGCGGTGGAGACGGTCGGCGGCGTAGTGCGGGCCGACGATGGCGGCGAGGACTGGGGCGGTCGGGTAGTAGACGCGCTGGTGACCGAGGACGCGGTGGCTGGCGATGCCGTGTCGCCGGCACCAGCCGCGGACGGTTTCGGGGCTGATGCCGGCGATGGCGGCGACCTGGGCGGTGGTGAGGAGCTCGATCACCGGGTCCTCCGGCGGGGCAGGTGCGGGATGGTGGAGCCGAGCCACGCGGCGGCGACCGCGACGAGGACGGCGGCACCGTCGTGGGTCCAGGCGTCGGCGGCTGCGGCGAGTGCGAGGGTGCCGGCCACCCCCGCCACCAGTGCGGTGGCGAGGGCGGCCAGCAGACGACGGCGGGTCACGCGGACGCTCCGAACGGAAGGGCATCCTGCGCGAGCCGGCGGGCGATGCGCTCGCAGTACGCCTCGTCGGCCTCGACGAGGACAGCGCGGCGGCCAACCTTCCGGGCTGCCTCGGCGGTCGACCCGGACCCGGCAAACGGGTCAAGCACCGTGCCGCCGGGCGGACAGGCGTACTCGATCAGCGGGGTCAGGACGCCCGTCGGCTTCTCCGTGGGATGGGTGCTGCGCCCCTGCATGTTGGGTGCGGTGATGACGGAGAGGGCGTAGCGGGTTCCGTCGTCTGTCCATGTGCCGGTGGGTTTCCAGGTGTAGATGTCGTTGCGGCCGGCGCGAATGGAGTCGGCGCGGTGGACGACGGGGCGGGTCACTGGCGGGCGGGTGCTGGGGACGCGGGGTGTCTGGTGGTGGATGTCGCGCCACTGGCCGCGATACCAGTGGGTGGCGATCTCGTGGGAGCGGCGGAACCGGTCGGCTTGCACGCCGGTACCGGAGCCCTTGGACCAGATGACGTCTTGCGACATGCGCCAGCCTGCGGCGGTGAGTTCGGCGGCACGGTCGAGGAAGGTGCGCATTGTGCCGAAGCACCACATGGAGCGGGTGATGGTGGCGGCGGTGGTGGGCCAGTCGGCGGGCCACGTGTCCCAGGTGCAGGTGCCGCTGGTGTGCATGAGCCCGTAGGGCGGGTCAGTGACGATGCAGTCGGCAGCAGCAATGTCGAGGTTGGGGAGGATAGCGCGCATGTCGCCGTGGTAGAGCGTCACTGTGTCGTCGGCGTAGTAGGGCGTCATCGGTTCCTCCAGCGGAGCAGTGCGGCGGCGGGTCATGCGGGCGCCCGCTGGGCGAGTTCGGCGGTCAGGTATTCGACGTCGAGGCGGGCGGCGGCGAGGTCCATGCGCAGCTCGTCGAGTTCGGCCAGCCGGGTTCGGGTGTTGGCGAGTTCGGTGCGGGTGGCCGCGTGGGCGGCCTGCTCGGCGGCGAGCGCGGTCTCCAGGCGGTCGCGGTCGGCGTGGGCGGCGGCGAGGTCGACGTACGCGCCGGCCAGCTCGCGGTGGGCGGCGTCGAGGGGGTCGGGGGTCTGGTAGGTGGTGCAGCCGCAGTCGGGCCCGGTGCAGGCGTTAAGGCCGAGTTGGTGGCTAAAGCGGGTGTGGCCGCAGGTGCAGTTCACCGGTCAGCCCTCCCGCGTGGCGCGGATGCCGTCGAGGACCGCGGTCACGGTGGGCCGGTGGGCGTCGAGGTCGGCGGGGTCCGGCTCGTCCAGGCCGCCGGTCTGGTCCTCGGTGGAGCACGTCCAGCAACGGGCGTCCTCGCCCGGGGGCAGGGTGCGCGGGTAGGTGGAGCCGCAATCGGGGCAACGTCCGCCGGGGCCGGCGAGGCCGGCGTCGATGATGGCGCGGACGGCGATCGCGGCGGCGCGGACTGCGGGGTGGACGAACGGGGGGGCTTGCAGTGCCTCGCGGACCACGTCGACCGCCCGCCGCTCCCAGTCGGCGGGGCGGATCGGCTCCGGCGCGGCGGCGTACCCGGCGTCACCGGCGGCGATCACCGCCCGGCGGATCTCGGTCATCAGCGGCCAGATGCCCACCGGCACGGGCACACCGAGCCGGTCGAGCCAGGCGCGGACGTCCCGGTCGATGACGGGGATGCCGGCGGCGGCGATCCATCCGGTGGCCTGGGCGACCCGATCCGGCGAACCCTGCACGCGGGCCGGGCCGGAACCGGGGGACGGCGCGGGCACCGCCGGCTGGCTGTCTCCCGCGTCGGGTCCGTAGGTGTCGATGAGGCATTGGCGGCATTCGTCGAGGCTGACGTCGTGTTCGCATCGGCCGACCTCGTCGTCCTCGTCGTCCTGCCCGTCGAGCCAGATGAGCATGGCGGTCTGGGTGGGCCCGTACTGGCGGTCGAGGGTGTCGCGGGTGCGGCGGCCGAAGGGGTGCCGGTGGTAGGTGACGCCGTCGGGGGCGGGTCGCCAGATGCGGTCGCGATTGTCGACGAGGACGCTCTCGGCGTGCTCCAGGGCATCGGCGAGGCGCTCACAGTCGTCCCGCTCGGCCGTGCCGTCGTTCAGGGCCACCTCGGGCCGGGTGTCGTAGCCGGCAAGGGCCCGGTCGATGCGCTCCTGGGCGTCGCGCACGACGGCGATGACCTCACCGGCGGCACCCAGCTCGGCGGCGTGCTCGCGGATGACTCCGGCGCGGAAGTTGTCGCTGTCGCGGGAGTGCTTCAGTTCATCGAGGGCATCGGCCAGCGCCGTCCGGGCCTCGCTGATCTGCCGGACGGCCTCCACGGCGGCGGACGACGGCGCGCTGTAGCTGGGTCCGACGGCGACCTGGAGGTCGTGGAGGACGTCGGTCAGTTCGGCGCGGGCCTGGCCGAGTTCGGTGCGGAGCAGGTCGCGGTCCCGGGTGACCTGGGCGAGTTGGCCGGCGGTGGACAGCTCGGTGGTGCGCAGCGGGATGCGGTCGGTGTCGGGCATGGGGCCTCCATCAGGCGGTCGGGATGTCGAAGGCGTCAGCGGCGAGCAGGGCGGGCTGGTGGCCGAGGGGCCGGTTGGACCACAGGACCTCGGTGCGATTGGCCCAGGTGCCGCCCTGGCCGGTGCTGGCGGCGATGGTGTGGCGGTCCCAGCCGGCGTACAGCTCCCGGTCGTAGAGGTCGCTGGCGTAGCCGGAGAGGACGACGGCGGCCTTGCATGCGTGGAGGGCGTCGGCCAGGTCGCGGTGGTCGACTTCGCGCTTCATCTCGTGCACGTAGCCGCCGCCGGTGCGGGTGGTGCCCAGGTACGGCGGGTCGACGTAGAGGAGCACCTCGGGGTAGGCGCCGAACTTGGCGATCAGGTCGAGGGCGGGCGTGGATTCCAGGGACACCTCACGGAGGCGTTCGGCGGCGGGGCCGATCCGGCCGACGTAGCCGGAGAGGTAGCGGGGCATGCCGGCGGGCGATCCGACGGGGTTGACGAAGTGCCGCCAGCCGGTGCGGGTGCGGATTCCGGCTCGCCCCTGGGTGAGCTGCACCCAGACGCGGCGGGCCCGCTCCAGGTCGGTGTCGGCCGGCTCGTAGGCGGCATGGTGCTCGGCGCGGCTGTGCGGGGTGAGGGCGCACACCCGGGCGAGGTCGTCGGGCTGGTCGCGGAGGACCCGCCAGAACGTCATGAGGTCGCCGTCGAGGTCGTTGACGGTCTCATGCCGGCTGGGGGCCTTGGCGAGGAGGACGGCGAGACTGCCACCGTAGGGCTCGACGTAGTGGTCGTGGTCGGGCAGGAGCGCGGCGATGGTGGGGCCGGTGGTGATCTTCCCGCCGAAGTACGGGATGGGCGGCTTCACGGTGCTCCTCAGACGGTCGCGGGCTGGAGGGCGGGGTGGATGTCGGCTCCGTCGAGCCAGGCGGCCGGGTCGCCGACGAGGGCGTCGACGTCGGTGACCCAGCGGGCGGCGGGGGCGTATCGCTCGGCGTAGGTCATCTCGGCGCGGGTGGCCTGGCCGGGCTGGCCGTCGGGGATGACGGCGATCACCAGGTGGCTGGCGTCGATGGCGGCGCGGTGCCGGTCGGCGAGCTGCCGGGTCTGCTCGTCGGTGGGCGTGGGCTCTCCGGGCAAGTGGGGCACGGGGGCGTGGACGAGGTGCCCGGCGAGGGCCAGGGCGCGGTGCACGCGGACGAGGTCGTGGGCGGCGCGGCGGGTGCTGCCGCAGAGGGTGATGGTGAGGCGTCGTCGCATCGGGATGCTCCTCAGGTGATGTCGTGGTCGGGGAGGTGGACGGTGGTGGTGTCGGCGCGGCTGGTCCGGTACGGGACGGCGGTCAGGTCACCCGGCTGGCAGGCGTCCAGGTCGTAGTCGCCCGGGTAGGTGTCGGCGTCCAGGTCGTCGGGCTCGGGGTCGCCGTAGCCGGCGGCGCGGAGCAGGTTGACGGCGTCGGCGAGGAGCATCCGGACGGGCCACCCGGTGCAGCCGCGGATGTCGGCCGGCGCCTGGATGGCGAGGGTGGTGAGTTGCGCGGCGGTCATCCACGCCCACCAGCGGCCGGCATTGGCGGGGCCGACTCCGGCGCGTTGGACGACGAGGACGCCGTGCTGGGCGCGGGCGTTGAACGTTTCGGCGTCGAGTTCGGCCATCCAGCGGTTGATGGTGAGGTCGGACGCCTGCCGGGCTGCGTCGCCTCCCTTGATCTCCCAGCACACCGACGGGGTGCCGGTGATGTCTCCGGCGTCAGCGGCACCCCGGAGGCTGCGGCGTTCGGCGGTGGGCCAGCCGTTGGCGACGAGGTAGCGGACGACGGCGGTTTCGGCGGCGGTGCCGATGTCGCGGGGGCGGCGGGGGGTCATGGGGTCTCCCGGGGGCGGTAGGCGGGCTTCTGCTGGGCGAGGCGGCCGAGGACGGCGCGACGCCGGGCGGTGAGGTCGTCGTCGGCGGGTTCGGGGGTGGGGTTGTTGTTGATCTCCCCCCTCTCGGAGTCACGTTCCGCCCTCCCTAAAGAGAGGGCGGAAAACGTGACTTTCCGAGGGAGGGGTGGCGTGACTTTCTCTTCCGCGTCGCGTGACTTTGTGACCTGCGGAAACGCAGCGGGGGTATCGACGCGTGACTTTCTCCGTGACTTTCGGTCAGACATCGACGCGTGACTTTCTCCGTGACTTTCTTCGACACTCTCCGTACGCGGAACTTCGCTACTGGTATCGGTCATCGGGGGCCTCCTCATCGCCCGTCCACGACGCCGGAGCCGCCGCGAACCACCGGTCCCCGTGACCCCGGCCGCCCTGGCCATCCGTCGCCGCCCGCTCGGTCAGCAGGCCCTGGCGGACCAGGTCCCGCAGCTTCCGGCGGGCCTTCTCCACCTGCGCCCGGGTCGGCTTCTCCGCCGAGAACATGCAGCCGGCGGCCTCCTGCACCGAGACGCCCGTCGAAGCACACCGGCGGGCGAGCGCCACCACATCGGTGTCCTCGTCCTGGTAGACCTCGGACAGGCCGGTCACCCGGTTGTGCAGCACCTTGAGCGGGCCCACTTCGTTCATGGGCTGCTTGAGGTGCACGAGGTCGACGACCGGGTCACCGGGCTCGCCCCACAGCAGCACCACCGACCCGGCGCCGGACGTCAGCCAGGTCGATCCGTAGATGCCGTTGATGTTGTTGGGCTTCCCGCCGTCCGCCCCGTTCTTCACCGTGTGGTGCAGCTCCACGAGCTGCACCCCCTCGGCGAGGGCGAGTTGCCGGGCCCGGTTGTAGCCAGCACCGACCTCGTCCTTCGACAGGCCGACCGCGGCGTCCTTGAGGCTGTCGACGAACACCACGTCCGCTTCGTGCTGCTCGGCCAGGCGCAGCAGGCCGGCCGGGTCGGCGGCGAAGTCCGTCGGCGGCGGACCGGACCAGAAGCGGAGGATCTCCGCCAGGTAGCCCCGACCAATCTCGTCCTCGGCGTCGGCGAACATGCGCGCCAGGTTGCGGCGGGCCTGCTCCGGCCGGTCCATGGCCAGGTACAGCACGCGCCGTTGGCACGGTTCCACCGGGAAGCCGAGGACGTCACCGGGAAGCCCCACCGTCGCCCGGAGGAGCTGTCCGGCGACGGTGGTTTTCCCCACGCCCTGCGGGCCGGCGATCATCAGGGCCTCACCGCGCGCCCAGAGAATGTCCTCGCCCTTGCCCCACAGGGCCGGCGGTGTCGGCGGGATGTCGAGCAGGAAGACCGCGCCGTCCTGGACGCGGGCCTCGTCCCGGGCCTGGGCCTTGGCGAGGGCGGCCTGCTCCTGCTCCCACAGCGCCTGTGCGGCGTGGCGGGCCTTGATACGGACCAGCTCCCGCGCGGTCTCCTCGGCGAGGTAGCCGGCCTGCCGCTCGGCGCGCTGGCGCTCCATCGCGGCCTGGACGGCAGCGCGGGCCTCGGCGGTCTGGCGGTCGTGGGCGGCGTGCTCTTCCGGGTGCCGGTCCGGGTCGAACGGGTTCGGCTCCGGCGGTGCCTCCACGTCCATGCCCTCCCACAGGCTGATGTCGGTCACGCCGCGACCTCGAGGTGCCGGACCGGCTGCCCGGTCTCCCAATCCACCGGGCCGCCGGGGTGCACCCGGTAGGTGCGGCCCTCGCGGGCGGCGACGGCGCGGGCGACGTGGTCCATCTCGGCCATCTCTTCGGCGACCCGCTGCTCGTAGGTCTGGCGGGTCCACCCGGAGTCGACGCTGGCGCAGTGGATGCGGGCGACGTCGGCGAGGTGGGTGGCGGTGCGGCCGGAGTCGTAGGCGAGGCGCATCAGGTAGGCGACCTGCTCGCGGGTGTACGTCTCGCGGGTGGGGTCCTGCAGGGCCGCGGCGGCGGCGAGGACGCCACCGGCGGTCGGGGTGGTGCTGTGGCTCATCAGGTCCCCCTGGTTGTGCGTGTCCTGGTCGTGTGGGTGGCGCCCTGCCGCGACGTGAGCGCGGGTGTCCCGGCCGGTTCCGGTGTCAGGGCGGGCCGTCATCAGGCGGCCTGGGTTGCGGTGATGCGGGCGACGATGCGGCGGTAGGTGACGCTGCTCAGCCGCAACGCGACGGAGATGGCGTGGCCGCTCATCCCCCGGGCGAGGCCGATCCGGAACGCTTCGTCGCGTTCGGCGTCGGTGAGTCGCACCCGCTCGCCGGCGAGGGCCCGCTCGACGGCGACCGGGTCGATGAGGCCGGGGCGTTCGTCGCCGAGGTCCGGGCTGGCCGCCGGGTCGTCGATGGTGTCGTCGTCCCAGGCCAGCGGAGGCACCCAGCCGTGGCGCTGCGCCCACCGCTTGGTGCGGGTGGCGCTGACGCCCGGCGGGGCCGGCGTGGTGGACAGCTCGTCGTACAGGGCTTTGACCGCTTCGGCGGTGCGGAGCTGCACGGCGGGGATGGTGAGGACGTGGCAGTGGTTGCGGCAGGTGCGTCCGATCCGCCTGGCCTGTTCGGACACGGACCAGCCGATGGCAGCCAGGGCTTGGGTGCGGCGGCGGGTGCCGGTGGCGTCGACGGTCTGCCCGGGAGCAAGGTTGTCGGGGTTGGCGGTGACGGCGAGCAGGGCGTCGGCGGTTTCGCGGCGGACCCTCTTGCAGGGGGGCCGGTTGGTGCTGCCGTAGAGGAGGCGGCTGACTGCGCCGTGGCTGATTCCGGCGAGTTCGGCGACGCGCATCCATCCGATGCCGGCGGTGCCGAGGTTGCGGACGTGCTGGCGGATGGGTTCGGCGTCGACCATGGGCTGCCACTGGCCGTAGGCGAGGAGGCGGGCGCGGCGGTTCTGGTAGTCGGTGCTGGCTTGGGTGCAGCCGACGCACCGGCAGCGGTGGACCTTGTAGCCGGCGAGGCCGGTGGTGGGTGCGGTACACCCGGCCGGGCGGGTGAGGGTCGGGGCGGTCATCGGTCAGCCCTGCCGGCCCGGGTTGAGCACCTCGCCGGTCAGCACTTCGCTGCGGACGGGAGCGGTGGCCGGCGGCTGCGGGGCGGGCGGGGCGCTGGTGGGCTTGCCAGCGATGCGGGCAGCCTCACCGGCGGCGCGGGCGTGGTCGGTGAGGTACTCGTTGCTGGTCGGCACCCACTTCGCCAGCTCGTGCACGGCGGTCTTCAACCACATGGAGCGGGGCCACTTGTTCCACGGCGAGTCGTCCTTGTGGCTGCCGTGCGCTGCGGCCTTGTGCTCGTTGACCTCCTCCTCGCCCATCTCGACGACGCGGGACAGGGCGCCGCCGCGCATGACGGCGTAGGCGTACACGCCGACCATCCGGCCCCGGGAGGACTTGCCGGCGAACCGGTCCCGCTTGTGCTGCGGGATCTGCATGGTGGTCTCGTCGAACTCGTACGAGTCCTTCTCGTAGACGATCTCCGCCTTGACGGAGACGACGGCGCCGGCGCGGTACATGCGCTCGATCTCGCCCTTGTAGTCCTCGATGCCGGTGACCTTGTTGCCGAATGGCACGAAGTGGTAGGTGTCGCCGGGTCGGTGGCCCAACTCGGCGCACTCGAAAACAGCGGCGATGAAGCTGCCGGGGTTGCTGGCGGCGGCGCGGGCGAGCTGGTCGTTGCCGCGCAGCAGGCCGATCATGGTGCGGTACAGCTTGTCGGGGTTGACGTGGGAAGGGGCGACCATGGCGAGGTCGTCGCGGTACTGCTCGACGAGGGCGGCGGGGCCCTGCTCGCGCTGGGCGACGGCGTTGCTGACGGTGCTCACTGGGACTCCTTGCAGGGGGTGAGCTTGCTGACGGTGGAAGTGACCGCGTATGCGGCGTGGAGGTCGGGGTGGTCGGCCTTGAGCCGCCGGGTGTCCAGGCGGGTCTGGTCGTAGACGGACCGCTGGGCGACCTTCCGGCCGCCGCAGACCGCGGTCCGGGCGTCGCCGAGTAGGCCCCGGATGTGGTTCTCGACTTCGGCGAGCGCCGTCTTGGCGTCGTCGAGGAGTGCCCGGCGGGTGGCGTACTGGTCGGCCAGGTGCTGCGGGATGGTGACGACGTCGTCGACGACGGTGGGGTGCAGTTGCTTGAGGGTCGCGGTCGTGGCGGCGGTCCCGTCGAGGTCGGGCGGGTTGTCGTTGGCGAGCCGCTGCATGAAGTCGATGCCGGCGAAGATGATCGTCTGTGCGTCGGTGGCGTCCCAGTCGACGACGTACTCGCGGTAGGAGTTGCCGCCAGCGAGGACGGGCAGCCAGCAGCGGCGGGCCCCGTAGACGGTCATCTCCTGCTGCACCTGGGCGGCGTAGTAGGCGGGGATCTGGTCGGTGCCGGGGGTGCCCCAGCCGTCCCACGAGCGGGTGGTCTTGATCTGGGCGAGCTCGTCGCAGCCCGGCTGGGCGTTCTCCAGGATCAGGTCGGGGGTGGCGAGCATCCACCGGTGCACGGGGTGCCGGTAGAGGCCGCCGGGGACGGCGATGAACTCGGGGTGCTGCTCGCGGAATTTCGCGGCGATGGTGCCCTCGTGGCGCAGGCCCCACTCCATGGCCTCGTTCATCTCGGTGGTGGTGTGGAGCTTCTTGCGCCAGTAGAGGGAGAACGGCGAGTCGTAGGGGCTGAGGCCGAGGACGGCGGCGATCTCGGACGCGCCGATGCCGGCTTCGCGGGCGGCGAGCCAGCGGTCGCGGTTGCTGCGGATCTGGTCGTGGGTGAGGACCAGTTCCGGCTCGTACAGCTCGGTGGTGGTCACCGTCGTCCTCCCTGGATGAGTCGCAGTTGCTGTCCGCCGGGTTCGCACCCGGGGTGCCGGTCGAACACGCCCGTCGTCCCGTCGTGGCCGAGCTGGGCGGCGGGGTCGAGCAGGCCGCCGCACACCGGGCAGAGGGCGTTCGGCGGCTGCTCCCCGACCGGCCGGCACGTGCCGCAGGCGGCGCCGGTGAGGTAGGGGCGGACCCCGGTGGTGGACCGGCACTGCTGGCCGGCCCGCCACTGGGTGCACTCCGTGGAGAGCAGCGGGGTCGTCACGCCTGCACCGCTCCCGGGTCGTTGGGGCTGGTCAGTGCGGCCCGCAGGTCGGCGAGCACCTGACCGGTGCCGGCCGGTCCGGGCCACTCCGGCGGGGCGGCCTGGTCGCGGACGGCGGTGGTGTCCATGCGCCCGGTCAGCTCGTCGACGGGCGCGGGCAGCCACCGGTCGGCCCAGTGGGTGGGGGCGAGGGCGACCCGGTCAGCGGGGTGCAGCGGGTTGTGGTCCGGGGTGACCTCGCGGACGGTGCCGGCGCGGTGCCGTCCGGCGGGCCGGGCTGGCTGGCCGGTGAGCCAGGCGGTGATGCGGGTGCGCAGCGTCGGGCGGGTGGGCCAGGCGGTGACGGGGCTCGGGTCGACGGCGGTCACCGGGCCACCGCCGGGTCGTAGTGCCGGTTCACCTGGCCGGCCTTGACGGCGGCGCGGGTGGCGGCGGTGATGACGCCCCAGACCGAGCGGTCGCCCTTGCCGATCACCTTCTCGGCGGGGATGGGTAGCTCGGGGACCTGGCAGCAGTAGCAGCCCCGCCCCAGCCACTTCTCGGTATCGGCCAGGGTGTACTGGCCGGCGTCGGCGGGGTTGCTGCGGTAGCCGCTGCCGTTCGCGCCCCACCACACCTTGTGGTGGTGGGACCAGATCAGGTACTGCTGCTCCGTCGGGGTCGCCGCCTCGGCGCGGGCGTTGGTGAGGGCGAGGTCCATCACCCGGTACTGCTCCACCGCCTGGTGCAGGGTGACGAGCGCCGAGGCGTGCTCGGGGGCGCTGCTGTCGGTTTCCACCAGCTCGGCCCACGCCTGGACGGCGGCGATGACGGGCTGCTGGGCGAAGACCTGCTCGCGGAGCCGGTCCACCTCGGCCTGGAGTCGGTCCACCTCGACGCGCTGGGCATCCAGCTCGGTGTCCTTCGTGCCGTCGGGCCAGAGCAGGTCGATGCCGGCCGACCGGACCAGGGTGAGCACCTCGGCGGGGAGGCTGTCGGGGTAGGTGAGCACGTCGTACGCCTGGCCGATGTGGGTCAGGACGTCGAGGGTGTCGAGGTCGCGCGCCGCGTGGGTCATCAGGTCGGCGGCGATGGTGCGCGGGTCCAGGGTGGTCATCGGGGCATCTCCCGGTCGGTCGTGGGTAGGGCGTGGATGTCGGCGGCCGTGGACCACCACGAGGGGTCCAGGGCGTTGGGGGTGAGGGGGGCCTGCGCGGTGAGCTGCCGGCGCAGCACGGCCGCCTCGTGGCGGGCGGTGGTCAGTTCGGCGTGCAGCACCCGCACGGCGTGGCGGGCAGTGTGGGCGGCGGTGACGGCCTCGTCACGGCGGGCCTCGGCGGTGTCAGCGGCCAGCCGGTTCGCGCGGGCCACCAGGGCGAACGCGCCGGCCACGATCGCCAAGACCACGACGAGCACGGCCAGAACGGCGGCGAGCAGGGCCATCAGGCACCGCCGCCGTTTGCGATCTCCAGCAGGACATCGGCGTGGCAGGGTTGGTCGAGCCGGCACCAGCACGCCAAGTCCTTGCCGACCAGATCGCCCCGCTTGAGCGCGGCCTTGATCTTGGCGTGGGCGTCGACCAGTTCCTTGTCCCAGAAGAGGGGGTGCAGCTCGTCCATGGCCAGCCAGGCGCGGAACTCGGCGACCACCTCGGCGGGGGTGAAGAGGCATCGAATGGTGGGGCCGCAGAAGTCCTGCCCGATGCGGAACGGGTTGCCGTAGACGGTGGGGCGGCCGACGTACACCGCCCCGTCGGGCATCCGCCAGCCGGCGGCGCGCTTGCGCTGGATTCGCCGCATCACGCCACCGCCCGCAGGTGCCGGGCCGGCTCGTACTGGGCCAGGTCCGCCCGCTGCTCGGCCGTCATGCCGGCGATGAGCTCGGCGATGCGGGCCTGCGCGACGGCGGCCTGCGTGCGGAGGCTGACCACCAGGGCGACCGGGTCGGCGTCGAGGCCGAGGTCGGCCAGGGTGGGCGGGGTGTAGCCGTCCAACGCCGGGTCGGTCGCGGTCGGGAACGGGTCGCCGTCGTCGGCGAGGGTGAACGGCTCCGGGGTAGGGGTGCTCGCCGCCACGGTGAGCGGCCAGCCGGGGGCGACGTCCGGGCCGGGCCGACCCTCCGTGCCCGGGATCGGGCCCAGCGGCGGCACCGGCGGCAGGTCCGGCAGCGGGGTCGGGTCCGGGGCGGTCACCGGGTGCCGCCCTGCTGCGCCTCCAGCTCGGCCACCCGCGCCCGGAGCCGCTCCAGCTCGCCGCGCGGGTCCCGGTTGGTCTGCGCCGTGACGGCCAGCTCCTCGTACTGGTCCCCGAGGCGCACGGGGTGGTCGACGTGCGGGATGCCGTTGTTGTCGACCTGGACCGCGCTGCCCAGGTAGGCGGCCCACCGGTCCAGGTCGGCCCGGCTGTCGAGCACGCCGACGCCAAGTCCGTTGTTGCGCCCGACCGGCAGGTCCAGGCGGACGAGGTCGTCGGCGATGCGGTGGAGCTCGGCGGCGAGCCGGTCGCGGACGGTCAGGGCGGTGTCGGCCGTCCCCCCGGTGACCGCCGCGTACGCGGCGACCAACCGGGAGTGCGCCTCGCCCTGGACGCGGTCGACGTCGACGCCGGTGCCGTCGTACTCCAGGTGCCCGGCGTCGATGACCGCGCGAACCGCGGCGAGCAGGCGGTCGGTCGGCTGCGGGTCGGCGGTCGGCTGGCCGACACCGGGGCCGGTGATGGTGCCGCGCTCGAAGACGTCGCCGTCGGCGGACACGGCCACCGTGCCGGCCTTCAGGTCGACCGTCGCCTCGAAGACGTGCCCGGCGTCGATGAGCCCGACGGAGAGGAACACCTGGCGGAGCCGCTCGGTGAGGGCGTCGCCCGTCTCGTCGACGGGGACAGCGATCGGGTCGACTTCGGCCATCGGGTCGAAGGTGATCGTGCGGTGGTCGGGTAGGGTCTGGGACTGCATCGGGACTCCTTGCTGATGGGTTGATGTCCTGGTGGAGCCCTCGCGCCGTGCCAGCGGCCGGGGGCTCGTTCGTGTCAGGCGGCGGGCCGGCGGCGGGTGCCGGAACGGGCCAGCCGCTCGCGGGTCTCGTCGAGCGCCTTCTCGCGGTCGCTCTTCACCGCCACCGGGGCGACCTCGTACGTCTTGAGCAGGTCGGCGAGCTGCTCGGCGGTGACGTACCGCTCCTTGCCGATCCGGATGTGCGCGAACTGGCGGGCCCGAGCCCGGTCGGCAATGCGCCGGGGCGGAATCCGCAGCAGCCGCGCGACGTCGGCAAGCGGGGTGAGCTGGGGCAGGGCGTGGGTCATCGCGTCCTCTCTTTCGCGGTGACGGTGTGGTCGGCGATGAACGCCTCGTAGCTGCTGGAGGGAATCCGCACGGCCCCGTTCCGGCCGTCCGCCTTCGTGGCCCTGAGGGCGCCCGACTTGATGTAGCGGCCGACACTCCAGCGGGACACCCGGAGGAGCGCGGCGACCTCATCGACGGTCAGGTGCTGCTCTTCCACTCCGACCCCTCCATGCTGCTCAGTGTTGCTGCGCCTTGTGCGTTCATCACGCTAGCCGACTGAGCATCACGAAGCAACACGCAACACCATCGGGCACGTGGTGCCACATCATGGGGCAACTTGCGGGACGCTGCTATGTCCGGAACGTGCTTCCGTGCTACAACCTGCTACATGACTGAGCGGTCCAAACGTGGTCCAGCGTTCGCCTTTTGGCGACGGATGCGGGCTGAACAGGCAGCCCGCGACTGGACAGATTCCGAACTGCACCGCCAGTCAGGGGTGTCACGCAACACGATCAAGGACCTCGGCATCCGCACACGCGTCGAGGCCGCCACGATCTCCGCGCTCGCCGACGCACTCGGCATCCCCCGCCGCGAGGCGTACGAGCTGGCCGGGATCGTCCCGCCAGAGGACGACCCGCAGCCGATCGACACCGTCGCGGTCGACGCCCGGCTGGCGATCCTCCACGATCCGATCTACAGCGATGAGCAGCGCGAGGCGATGCTCACGCTGCACGACCTGTTCGCCAACACCAACCGGGACAAGGGCTAACCCTTCTTCCGCGCGCCCTTCTTCCGGCCGCTCTTCGCGCTCTTGCGGGCGTCGGCGATCGCGTCGACGGCCGACTCCTCCAGGTCCGGCATCAGGTCGCCGTAGATGTCCGACGTGGTCGCCAGGGTCGCGTGCCCGAGCCGGCGCGAAATCATCAGCGGCGTCATCCTCGGGTCGCTGAACAGCCAGGCGGCGCAGGTGTGCCGGAGGTCGTGCCAGCTGGCCGGCTGGTCGATGACGAGCACGTCGGGGCATCCGCAGGTCGACACAGCATCGAGGGCTGGCCCGTAGTGGCTGACACAGCGGTTGGTGCCCGGCCGGACACGGGCACCACACAGCTTGCCGTTGTCCCGGGTGCCGCCGTAGTCCCGGCAGCGGCCGGTCGCGTCGGGCATCTGCTCGCCGCGGTTCGCCGGCGGATGGGTCTCGCACCGGCGGGCCCGGCGCAGAGCCGGGCGCCACACGTCGTTGTACATGTCGGAGTAGTCCAGCTCCCGGCCATCGGGGCGGCGGAAGATCAGGGTGTCGTCCGACTGCCCATCGACGAGCGCCAGCAGGGCGTCGTAGAGGTCCTTGCCGATCGGCAGGGAGCGCTTCGCGCGGCCCTTGGTGGTGCCGAGGTATCGCTGCCCGCCCTCGCCGCGCTTCCACGCCCGCCACACCCGCACCCGGGCGGACGCGCCCCTCTTCGGCGGGACGAGATGCATCTTGGCCAGCGCGGTGACCTCGCCCCACCGGACGCCGGTCTCCACCAGGGCGTCGAGCAGCACGCGCCACGCCTCGGGGAAGGCTTCACGCAGCTGCTCGAACTGCACGGGCGTGAGGTAGACCGCCCGGTGCTCACCGGTGTCGTCGTCGGCGACCTGGTCGCGCTTGACGTCACTCCCCCGGCACGGGTTGACGGGGATGATGCCCTGATCGGCGGCGGCCTTCAGCGGGGCGAACAGGGCCGAGTAGTAGCGGGTCACGGTTTTCGGAGAGCCCATGACGGCGCGCATATCGTTGACCCAGGTCCCCACGGCGATCGAGGTGATATCGCCGATCGGTACGTCACCGAAAGCGGGGAAGATCCGATCCCGGAACTGCTGCCGGTACCGGGCTCGCATCCCCGGCGTAATCCGGGTCTTCGAGGCGAGCCACTTCTCTGCCCATTCGCGGTACGTCGGGGTGGTCGGTGCGACTGGGGGCTCGGGGGCGAGAACCCCCATGTCGATGTAGACCTGCTCGGCGGTGCGGTTGCCCCGGTAGCCCTCGACGATCTGCTTCGCGTCGGCAGCCAGCTCCGGGGAGGACCAGGTCGTCCGCTGCTTCTGGCCCTGGTGTCGCCAGACCACCCGCCAGGACGGACCATGCTGCTCGATGCTCGCCACGCGCCGAGGGTAGTGTCCCCATGGGGACAACGGCCACGGCTGAGCAGGGAAACGCCGGTGACCGTTCGTGTTGAACGCACACGGCTTCCGAGGTAGATCGGCTGAGCCGCAGGTCAGGGCAGGGTTTCGAGTCGACTTCTAATCCCAAGGCCGCAGGTTCGAATCCTGCCGGGCGCACAGGTACTTTCCCCTTCTGACCAGCTCGCGTGACGCCGTCCGTGCGGCTGCCCCGCAGCGATCCGTACCCGTCGTGCGCTGTGGCAGAATCGCCCGGGTGCCGCCCAACGGGCATGTGGACGCCGTCCGGAAAGGGGGGCCGTGGCAAAGCTGGTGGAAAGGAACAGCCCCGACGGGCGGGTGGGAAACGCGGGAGAGACGGCAGCGGGCTCCACTGCCGGGCTTGGTCTGCCGAAGTCACTTGCGTGCCGCGCGGCAGCAGTCGTCGGCCTTGCGGGCGTCCTCTACCGGGCGATTCTGATAGCTGTGGACGTTCCACCGGCCAACAGCGACGAGGGTACCGCCGGCCTGGCCGCTCTGCACATCGGAGAGGGCCGGGAGTGGCCGACCTTCTTCTACGGCCAGGACTACATGGGCACCTTCTATTCCTATCTTGCGGCCCCGTTGGTGCAGGTGTTCGGCACCCACTGGTGGGCCCTCCGGCTGCCGGCACTCGTCTTGTACGCCGTCTTCCTCGTCCTCGTCTTCCGGTTGACGCGTACCCTTTATTCTTCCTGGTTCGCGGTATTCGTCACGGGAGTCATGGCGTTCGGGTCCGACCGGGTGGTCAAGGATCAGATCATCGGGGCGGGCGGCTATTCCGACGTAGCCACCGCCGTTGCCGGTCTCATGCTGGCATCCGCACTGCTGGTCCTGCGGCCGGCGAAGCGGCGGACGACGCTCGTCGTATGGGGGTTGCTGGCCGGCTACATCGTCTGGACCCACTGGCTCGCCCTGCCGTACGTTGCCGCCGCCGTCCTGCTCGTGGCATGGGTGGGGCGAGCAGGGATGACGATCCGTGGGGTGGCCCTGGCGGTCTGCGGGTTTCTCCTCGGCGCAGCGCCGCTGATCGTGTTCAATCTTCGTCTCGACCGTCCCAACTCGTTTTCGGTGTTGCTGTCCCTGAGCGGCGCCACCGAGCCGGCCGCCTGGTCGGACAGGTTGCACGGCGCGGTCATCGTCGGCCTACCGCTCAGTTCCGGGTTGTGTGCGCCGAGCCGCTGTGCCACCTGGCAACTGTGGTGGGGACCGACCTATCTTGTCCTGCTGGTCGCGGCAACGGCCATCGCGGTCGCCGCATTACGTCGCGCCGACGACGGTGAATATCGCGTGCATGCCAGCCGGCTGGCGCTCATCGCCGGTGCCGCGATGACCCTCGCCGCGTATGTCGCCAGTTCCTCGTCGGCGATGACGCCCGTGGAGAGCGCCCGCTATCTCCATTACGGGATGGTGTCGCTGCCAGCTGTTCTCTGGCCGCTGTGGGTGGGTGCGACCGCCCTGGTCGGCAGGGTCGGGTCCAGCGTCTCCGCCGACGATGGCGGAATCCGGCGACGGGTGACCGGTCGGAGCCGCAGCCGCGCATTCCTGGCCGCCGGTTGTGTCACGTTGGCCGGTGTGCTTTTCGCGGGCCTGTCGATCGCCACCGGGCAGCTGATCGTCCACCGGTCCCGGTACGCCGGGCAGGCCGACAATGAGCAGCAGCTTGTGGACAGTCTGCGGACGACCGGAGTCGGCCACGTCTATTCCGGGTACTGGACGTGCAACCGGCTCGCCTACCGTAGTCGGGAGCAGGTGCGGTGCGCCGTCCTCGACGATGACCTGTCGCCTGGTCTCGATCGCTATCGGCCGTACCGGGACCAGGTCCGCGCTTCCGCCCGGGTGGCCTACGTCCTTCCCGCTTCGAGCGCGATGTCGGACACCTTCGCCCGGTCCGCCCCCACGCTCGGCGTCGATGTGGTTTCCCGCTACGAGGTCGGCGGCTACCAGGTGTATGTCTGCCACACCCGGCGACCCCCTGCACCAGTGGTGACCGATCGGTGACTGCACGTCACCGATCGACAGGCAAGCGCATACCCAGGACCTGGGAATGACCTTGTTCACCATCCATCCACATTGATGTATGTCACGCAGCTCGTTTGGATGGACACGCACCGTCAACCGGCGGTGCCCGCCACCAATCGAGGAGCATCCTTGCCCCGGTCCCCGTTCCGGACCCGACGGCCGCGTACCCTCGCCGCCGTCACCGCCGCCACCCTGGCCACCGCCCTCGCGGTGCTCTCCGCCCCGACACCCGCCCTGGCCTGGGGGCCCGGCACCGAGCCGGCCCAACCGTACGCGCAGCCGAGCATGCCCACCGTGCCCAAGCGCGGCTGCCAGTCCACCGTCGCCAATCCGGCGGCACCGACCGGCGCGACCCCCGCCGTCCAGGTGATCTACGCGTGGCACGACGGCGTCGGCAACAACTACGAGGCCAACGTCGAGTACATCGCCAAGGTGGTGGACCGGATCGACTGGGCGCTCGACGAGTCGACCAACTACGACCAGCACTACAACTTCAGCTGCCGTACGGGCTACGACACCAGCACGTACGCCGGCTACGCCCGCGCCCTGGTCGTGCCCGAGAAGATCGACGCCGGGGCGAACCCGAACACCCCCGCCAGCACGGTCCGCAGCGACCTGATCTCCGCCGGATACCAGGACAGCAACCGGATCTACCTGGTCTTCACCGACTTCGCGTCGAACTCCGACGCCTACCAGTGCCCGACCGGCGGCAACTCCAGCGGCGTGCACTGTTCGGCGGTGACCGAGTCGTGGACCACCGGGGTCGCCGGGCACGAGCTGCTGCACGTGCTCGGTGCCGGGCACGCCTGGATGGCCGAGACGGGGGCCTCCTACGTCCCCGACATCATGTACGGCTGGTGGGACAACTGGAACACCGATCCGGGGTTCCGCAGCTACTACGACCCGAGTGAGCTGTCGGCCAGCTTCTACATCGACCCGAGCCCGTCGACGGCGAAGGTGAACGTGGCGAACCACCCGATGCTGACCGCCCCGGTCTGCTGCGACGTGGGCGCGAACAACGACCTGCTCACCGCCGAGCAGCGGACGGTCGAGGCGGCCACCCCGGGCAGCAGCACGTCGACGTTCACCACGTCGGGCGGCTGGCACCAGGTGACGCCCGCCTGCGGCATCTCGACGAACTCCTGCACCTACTTCGACGGTCGCCGGTCGGTCCAGCTCAACACCTACACCGGGCCGTCCAACACGTCGTCGATCTCGCTGACGAACCGGGCGACGGTCACCGCCGGCCGGACGTACAAGCTGTTCACCCGGTTGCGCAGCGGCACGGCGGTGAACACCCAACTCCAGCTCGCCTGGTACAACTCGGCCGGCACCCTGTTGTCGACCAGCACCGGAGCGACCGACACGCTCGCCAGCAACTGGCTGGAGTACCGGACGACCGCCACCGCCCCGGCGAACGCGGCCAGCGTGCGGATCACCGTGAACGTGCCGCCGCAGTCCACCACCGGCAACCAGGCCATCAACCTGGACAGCCTCCAGCTCAACGACTGTACGGCGAACACCGGCGGCACCTGCCGCTACGACACCTGAGCCACCGGCGGGGTACGGGCGGCCACGAGCCACCCGTACCCCGCCCCGGCCTCCTGTGCGGCCCGCGTTCCCCCGCCACCGGCGGTGGGGGCGCGGGCCGCGCTCATCGTGCCGGTCGGCGCAGGCCGTCGAGGACGAGGGTGATCACCCCGTCCGCGTCGGGCCGGTAGGCCGGGTGGCCGTACGCCGCGCAGATGCCCTGGATCGCCATCATGACCGCGCCGGCCCCCACGTCGTCGCGGATCTTCCCGGCCCGGACGGCGGCGGCCAGCAGGTCGGTGACGGCCCGGCCGAGGGCCTCGGCGCCCTCGGCGAGCGTGCCCGAGTGGGCAGCCATCAGCGTGGACAGGGTGCGGGCGAGGCCCTCGTGGGCGTGCAGGTGCGCCACCACACCCCGCAGGAAGGACTCCAGCGCTTCGTCGGCGGGCAGGGTGGCCTGCGCCTCGCGGGCCCGTTCGCACATCGCGTCGAGTTCTTCCCGGTAGACCGCCTCGGCCAGGGCTTCCCGGGTGGGGAAGTGCCGGTAGAGCGTGCCGGTGCCGACGCCGGCCAGCGTGGCGAAGTCGTCGAAGCGCAGGTCGTAGCGGCCCTCGGCGAACAGTTCGCGGGCCTTGGCGATCAGGGCGTCGCGGTTGCGGCGGGCGTCGGCGCGCAGCGGCTTGGCGTCGGTCATGTGGGGGCCTCGCGTTGACAAGTGGAGACTGTCTCCATATTTTGGAAGTGGAGATGGTCTCCGATTATAGCTCCCGAGGTGCTTGTGAAGATCCTGATGTTCGGTCGTGGCGTGATCAGCGCGACGTACGGGTGGGCCCTGGAACGGGCCGGGCACCACGTGGAGTTCTACGTCCGCCCGGGGCGGGCGGCGGCGTACGGGGAGGCGATCGACCTCGACCTGCTCGACGCGCGGCGGCGACCCTGGGGCCGGCGGGTCGCCGAGACGTGGCCGGTGCGCTACCGCGAGACGCTGGAGCCCGACCACGACTTCGACCTGATCGTGCTGAGCGTGCAGCACTACAACTTCGCCGAGGCGGCGGCCTTCCTCGGGCCCCGGGCGGGCGCGGCCACGGTCCTCGTCTTCAACAACCTGTGGGTGGAGCCGCTGACCGCGACCGCGCACCTGCCCGCCGACCAGGTCGCCTGGGGCTTCCCCGGGGCCGGCGGCGGTTTCGGCGACGACGGCGTGCTGCGCGCGTCCCTGCTGCCCGTGGTCTTCCTCGGCACGCTCGACCGGCCGCCGACCGAGCGCGAGCGGGCCGTGCGCCAGGTGTTCCGGGCGGCCGGGTTCCGGGTCCGGGAGAACGCCGACTTCCGTGGCTGGCTGTCGGTCCACTTCGCCCAGAACGCCGGCCTGCACACCCAGAGCCTGCGGCGGGGCACCCTGTCCGCCCTGACCACCGGTGACCTCCGCGAGGCGATCCTCGCCACCCGCGAGCTGCTGCCGCTGGTCGAGGCGCGCGGCGTCGACCTGCGGCGGCACCGCGCCGAGCTGTTCCCCTTCACCGCACCCGTCTGGCTGGCGGCACCGGCGATGTCCCTGCTGCTCAACCGCTTCCCGCCGATGCGCCGGGTGACGGCAGCGCACGCCAACCCCGAGGAGCTGCGCGCGGTCTGCCGCGACACCCTGGCCGAGGCCCGCCGGCTGGGCGTGCGGGTGCCCCGGCTGGAGGCCGCCGAGCCCTACTTCGCCGCCACCACGACCCCCTGACTCCCGTCACCCGCCACCGGCCGCACCCCGGCCACCCGGCGGCCGACGCCCGGCCGACGCACCGGCCGCACTCCGTCCACCACCCGTCGACCGGCGCTCGCGCGACGCACCTGCCGCACCCCGCTCACCGTCCGCCGGCGGCATCCCCGCCGGCCGGGGCCCCTGCCGCATGTTCGGCGTCACCCCCGCCCGACTCGGCGTGCGCGGCACCGGCGCGGGCCGCACCATCACCAACCCCGCCGGCCGTACGAAGATCGAGCGCCGGGCCACCGCGTCTCCCCTCGCGTCGAGCTGGTAGACGTCGAGCCAGCACCACCCGTCGTAGGTGATCCAGTCGAGCACCCGGATCACCCGGCACCTGATCGGTCTGACGAACTGCACACTGGCCGCCCGGCCCACGTCCACCAGGTCACCCGCCTTCGGCAGCGGCGCGTTCACCGCCACCCCCAGACGTGCCGGAACCTGCGCCACTGCCTGATCCGGTGCCGGGCGGCCTCCGCCACCGGGCAGAACCCGGCCTCGGCGCACCTCACGCACCGCCGGTGTCGGTGCTGGTCCAGGCAGTCCCAGGCCAGCCGGACCAGCAGCGGCACCTCGCGGCGGGCGGTCACGACGCCACCCCGGGCCGGGCGTCGCGCTCGTCGCTGACCCACATCGGATGTCCTTTCCGGAAATAGCGCCGCCCCGCCCGCGCGCTATTCGCTACGAGCGGGACAGCGGGCTATTGTCGACGCCATTTCTGACGCCCCGGATCACCGTCCGGCGATTCACACCCTGCGACACGACCGACACCTTGCGCAACAACTCCCCTCCCCCCTAATCTCGGGTCGAATTGACGCACGAGGGACGGAGGACAGAAATGGCACAGGGGAAACAATTGTCGTTGCACCAGGGGTGCGGTGATGTTGCATGACGGAGGAAACAAGCGGTTCCACCGTCCCCCGGCGACAGCTCGGCCGGCTGCTCACCCAGCTCCGCGAGGACGCCTCCGTCTCGCTGGACCGCGCGGCCGAGGGGCTGGACTGCTCCCGGCAGAAGGTGTGGCGCATCGAGAAGGGCCTGGTGCCGGTGCGGGTGGTGGACGCCCGCGCCATGTGCGCGATGTACCGGGTGCCCGAGGAGATGACGTCCATCGTCACCGGGCTCGCCCGGGAGACCCGCGCCAAGGGCTGGTGGCATTCCTACGGCGACGTGGTCCCGTCCTGGTTCTCGCTCTACGTCGGCCTGGAATCGTCGGCGTCGACGTTGCGTCAATACGATGCGGAACTGATCCCGGGCCTGCTCCAGACCCGCGAGTACGCGGCGGAATTGTTTCTCCGCAAGAATCCCACCATGAGCCCGGCGGAGCGCGAGAAGCTCGTCGAGGTCCGCATGCAGCGCCAGCACGTGCTGACCCGCCGGCTGCCCAGCGCGCCCACCCTCAGGGTGGTGCTGAGCGAGGCGGTGCTGCGGCGCACCCTGCCCGACCGGCGGGCGATGGCCGGGCAGCTGCGGCACCTGCGCGACCTGGCCACCCTGCCCAACGTGAGCCTGCGCGTCCTGCCGTTCACCGCCGGCCCGCCGCTGGCCAGCGAGACGGGCACCTTCGTCCTGTTGGACTTCCCGCAGGCGTTCGGGCGGGCATCGACGGAGCCGACTACCGTCTACCTGGAGAACATCACCGGCGCGCTCTATCTGGACAAGCCGGCGGAGGTCGCCGCCTACGACCGCGTCTGGGCCGACCTGGAGACGCTCGCGGCGGACGAGGCGGCAACCGAGAAGCTGATCACTGCGATCATCGAGGAGTGGGCATGACTGACCTGGCCGGGGCCGTCTGGCGCAAGAGCACCCGCAGCGGCGGGAGCGGCGGAAACTGCGTCGAGGTGGCCGACAACCTGCCCGGCCCGATCGGCGTACGGGACAGCAAGGACCAGTCCGGCCCGGCGTTACGGTTCGCCCCGGCCGCCTGGTCCACCTTCGTCCGCGCGGTACCCCGCCGGCCCCGTTGAACCCCGTCGGGGTCGCCCGCCCGGGTGGGCGGCCCCGACGTCCCACGTCGGCGGCACGGCGTCGCCCGGAGAACGTCGGGGCGTCCCGCTACGGTGCTGCCCATGAGCGACACGGAAACCGCGAACCGCCTGCCCACGGCCGAGGAGGAAGCCCGGTTCTGGGCCCTGGTGGAGGCCGCCTGGGAGCGACTCGGCCCTAAGCCGGCCGCGCTGCGCCGGGCGCTGCTCACCCGCGACCGGGCCGCCTCCGACGACGACGCGTACGCGTTCGACGGCTGGCGGGACGCCTTCCTCGACCAGTTGGGCCAGCTCTGCGCCGACCTGTCCAGCCCCGAGCTGACCGCCCTCGACCGGGTCGTCGAACGCAAGCTGTACGACATCGACCGCGCCGACGTGCACGCGGTGGTCGACGGCTCCGACGACGGTTTCCTCTACGCCCGGGGTCACGTGGTGGCGCTGGGTCGGGAGTTCTACGCCGCGGTCCGGGCCGACCCGACCCGGGCGGTGCCCGACGCCCACCTCCAGGGCATCTGCTACTTCTTCGCCCACCTGCACGACAAGCGGTTCGGCGACTGGCCCCGCACCGGCTCCGGCATCTCCCGCGAGTCGTTCAGCAACCCGGCGGGCTGGGTCGGCCAGTGAGCCGCCCGGCCGTGCCGAGCGAGCGCGACGTGCCGCTGCCGGACGGCGGCACCCTGCACGTCTACGACACCGGCGACGACGGCACCGGCCGGTTGCCGGTGGTCTGGCACCACGGCACCCCCAACATCGGTGCCCCGCCGGCCCCGCTGTTCGCCACGGCCGACCGGCTCGGCCTGCGCTGGGTGTCCTACGACCGCCCCGGCTACGGCGGTTCCACCCGACGCCCCGGCCGGGACGTTGCCTCGGCCGCCGCCGACGTCGCCCGGCTCGCCGACGCGCTGGGCCTGGACCGGTACGCCACCGTGGGCCACTCCGGCGGTGCACCGCACGCGCTGGCCAGCGGCGCGGTGCACCCCGACCGGGTGGTCGCCGTCGTCGCCGTCGCCGGCCTCGCCCCCTACGACGCGGCCGGGCTCGACTGGTTCGCCGGGATGACGCCGTCCGGGCAGGAGTCGCTGCGGGCCGCCACGCGGGGCCGGGCGGTCAAGGAGCGGCACGCGGCGTCCGACACCGACTACGACCCGGAGTTCACCCCGGCCGACCTGGCCACCCTGGCCGGGCCGTGGGCCTGGCTCGACGAGGTGGTGGGTCCGGCGGTGCGGGGCGGCCCGGACGGCCTGGTCGACGACGACCTCGCCTACGTCACCCCGTGGGGTTTCGACCCGGCCCGGGTGACCGTCCCGGTGCTGCTGCTGCACGGCGGGCGCGACCGGGTGGTGCCCGCCAGCCACAGCCGCTGGTTGGCCGGGGTCTGCCCGGCGGCCGAGCTGCGGATCACCGACGACGACGGGCACCTGTCGGTGCTCGGCGGCGCACCTGCCGCCCTGGAGTGGCTCCGCCGCTGATCGACGCCGGATGCTGCCCGACACGTTCACCGAACGCAACGCGACACGCCGCACACCAAAGGTGAACAGTTAGGGCAGCTCATGTTATTCTCCGGCTTCGATGCACCGCCGAGCAGACCCGGACGGGTCACCGCCCGAAGGACGCACTCCCCCCGATGTCGGCCCTACCCGCTCCGACCTCGTCACCGTCGTTACTGGAGCGGCCGGCCGGTGGCGCGCTCCAGCTCATCTTCACCACCCTGCCGGCACTGCTGCGGCTGACCTGCGGGCTGTTCGGTGCGGTGACCGCGCTCGCGGTGCGTACCCCACCGGTGCGGGTGCCGCTGCTGCTGGCCGCCGTGGCCGCGCTCACCTGCTGGTCACTGTGGTATGCGACGCGGGCCCTGCGGGTCGGCATCGGCCCGGGGCTCGTCGCCGGGGACGTCACGGTCACCGTCGCGGCGAGCCTGCTGGCCCCGCTGCTGGTCGCCCCGGAGGTGCTGCCCGGCGAGGGTAGCTGGCTCGCCGTGCTGGCCAGCACCACCGTGATCAACGCGCAGGCCACCGCACCGGCCCGCTGGTCGGTGCCGGCGGGCCTGCTGGTCACCGCCGGCTACGCCGTCGGCACCTCGGCCGCCGGCAACACCGTCGAGGCCGGCGCGCACGCGGCGACCCTGCTCATGCAGACGGCCTGCGCGGCGATGATGGCGGCGGTGATGCGCCGCTGGATCGGCCGGGCCGACACCTCCTTCGCCGACTTCCAGCGCCTGCGCCGGGACGTGGTGCTGGCCCGCACGGCCCGCGAGGTCGAGCGGCGGCAGAACCGGGACCTGCACGACACGGTCCTGTCCACGCTCACCATGGTCGGTCTGGGCGCCCTGCCGGCTGGCTCGGCGGCGTTGCGCGACCGGGCCGCCGCCGACCTGCGTACCCTGGTCGGCCTCGCGCACGCCCGGTCCACCCCGGCGGGCGAACCGGGCGACACCGGCCCGGTCGACGTAGACGCCGGCCTGCGCACGCTGCTCGCCACCCACCCGCAGTTGCGGGTGACGGCCACGTTGCCGCCCTGCGCGGCACCGGCGGGGGTGACCGCCGCCCTGGTCGACGCCACCGCCGCCGCGCTGGCCAACGTGGCCCGGCACGCGCCGGACGCCGCCGTGACCCTGCGGCTGGGCCGCAGTCACGGCGGCATCGTGGTCGAGGTGGTCGACGACGGTCCCGGTTTCGACCCGGCCACCATCCCCCTGCACCGGTACGGGGTACGCGAGTCGATCCGGGGCCGGATGGCCGAGGTCGGTGGCCGGGCGGTGGTGACTTCCGCCCCTGGCATGGGCACCCGGATCAGGCTGGAGTGGCCGCATGTCGACTGACCTCAACGCGACCGGTCTCGGCGCGACCGGTCTCGGCGCGACCGGTCTCGGCGCGACCGGTCTCGATGCGACCGGTCTCGATGCGACCGCGTCGGCCCGCGTACCCCGGCCGGCGCAGCGGGCTGCGGACCCGGTGGCGGCCGACGGCCCGGCGGTGGACGTGGGCCGGGCCTCGGACCGGGGGGCCCGGATCGCGGCGGTGGCCATCGCCCTGGTGTGGCACCTGGCGATCGGGTTGCCGGCGGTGTTCGGCGCCTGGTCGACGCTGGCGACCCCCACGGTGGTCGCCGCGGGCTGGCTGGCCGCCTGCGCCCTCGGCGGGTACGCCGCACACCGGCTGCTGCACGGCCTGCTGCCTCCGGCGCTGCCGCTGGCGGCGGCCCTGCTGACGGTCGACGCGGCGGTCTTCGCGGCGGCCGGCCGGGAGCAGCTCTTCGCCGCTGCGAACTGGGCGTGGACGGGGCTGGCCTGGTTCTTCGTGGTGGTGCTCTGGGGTCGCCCGATCCGCTGGATGATCGTCCTGTTGGCCGGGCACGCGGTGATCGCGCTCGCCGCGCTGGTCGGTGACGGGGCGACCGCCCCCGCCGACCTGACCCGCTTCGCGATGTACGTCTACGGCACCTCGTCGCTGCCGGTGGCGGTCTTCACCGGTGCGGCGGTGATCGCCACCCTCGCCCGGGAACGCGCCGACACCGCCACGGCGACCCTCGCCGTCCGCGCCGAACGGGACGCTGCTGAACGGGCCTGGGCGGACCGGCGGGCCCGGCTGGCGCTGGTCGGCGGGGCCGCCGAGCAGGTGTTGGCGGAATTGGCCGACGGTCGCGCCGACCCGGGCGACCCGTTCGTGCAACGGCGGTGCGTACTCGCCGCGACCCGGCTGCGGCGGCTGATCGCCGAGTCCGACGACGTGCCGGACCCGCTGCTGCACGAGTTGCGGGCCGCCGCCGACCTGGCCGAACGCAACGGGTTGCCGATCGAGCTGATCGCCATCGGCACCCCGCCGCCGCTGCCGGTGGAGATCCGTCGACGGCTCGCCGATCCGCTGGCCGCCGCCCTGGCCGATGCCACCGGTTGGGCACGGCTGACCGTGGTGGCCGGCCCCGACGAGGTGGCGGTCAGTCTGGTCACCCCGGACGGCCAGGGCCCGGGGGCGGCGGATCCGCCGACCTCCCGGGCCGGCGACGACGACCAGGTGGAACACGTACATGAGGGGGACGGGGAGATCAGGTGGACGCAGACCCGATGGCGCAGGCCATGAGCGGGGAGCGCCCGGTCGGTGTGTCGATCGTCGACGACCATCCGGTGGTGATCGACGGTGTGCGGGCCTGGCTGTCCACCGAGCCCCGGCTGCGGGTGCTCGCCACCGGCGACGACCCGGACCTGGTGCTGCGGGCCGCCCCGGAGGCCGACGTGATCCTGCTGGATCTGCGGCTACGCGGGAAGATGGTGCTGGACAAGCTGGCCGAGCTGAGCGCCGACGGCCGGCGGGTGGTGGTCTACTCCGAGCACACCGACCCGGCGACCATGCTCGCCGCGCTCGACGCCGGGGCGACCGCGTTCCTGGCCAAGCACGAGGGGCGGGAACACTGCGTGGCCACGGTGCTGGCCGCCGCCAGCGACCGCCCCTACGTGCCGCCGGCCCTGGCCGGGGCGATGGTGGGCGATCCACGCCCGGACCGTCCGGCCCTGTCGGACAAGGAACGGGAAGCGCTGCTGCTGTGGTTCCAGTCGATGTCGAAGGCGTCGGTGGCCCGCCGGATGCAGATCAGCGAGCACACCGTCAAACAATATGTGGACCGGGCCCGGATCAAGTACACCCGGGCGGGTAGGCCGGCCGCCACGAAGGCGGCGTTACTGGCCCGGGCGATCGAGGACGGTCTCATCCGGCCGGAGGAGATCGGCATCTACCGGTCACAGGCGTCGTACGACCGGCCGACCCCCTAACGGGTGTCATGACAGCCCGTCACGCCTCGGCGAGGCTGGGACGCCAGGAGACCACTGCGCGGGGGAGGTCGTGACGATGCGCGAGAACATGTCCCCGTTCTTCATCGCACCGCACCGGTTCGATGCGCCGGAGGACGATTCCGCTCCCGTGCTCGACAGGCGTTACGAACTCGTCCCGGAACCCGGCGAGCGGGTGCTCGGCCGGTACCCGACGTCGGTGGCCGGCTGCCTGATCAGCCCGACCGGGGCGCGACGGCACTGGGTGCTGCCCGGCCCCGCCTCGATCACCGTCACCGACCGCCGACTCGCCTACGTCTGCCTCACCGGAGACCTGGCCCTGGTCGCCGGGAAGATCGACGCGACGGGGGTCCGGCACCGGCGCAACGTCCGGCTGCCGCGCCTGGTCAGCGGGCAGGTCCGCTGGCAGTGGCCGTCCCGGTTGGAGCTGCGCACCACCGGCCGGTCCACCGCGCAGGGCACCGCCGAGGCGGAACTGCTGGTCGTCTGCGACGCGCTGCGGACGATCCAGCAGCCGGCCCTGGCGCTGGGCGGCGCGGTCGGGCCGGTGACCGAGCTGGCCCGGCTGATCCGCCGCACGGTGGCCTGCTTCCGGGTCACCCATCCCGAGCTGGTGGAGCTGGCACCGCCGGAGCGGGACGTGCTCATCCGTCGGGCGACCGCCCCGCCGCTGACCGGTGAGGCGCGGGTGACCCTGCCGGGTTCGCTGCCGGTGGAGTTCCTCTCCCGCGACGACTACTACCGCGCTCCCGCGCCCGCCGGTCGGGACGCGGTCGGCAGCTGACCCTGGCCCCGCCCCACCTGACCCCGCCCCGCCCCGCCCCGCCCCACCTGGCCTGGCCCGACCTGGCCCGACCTGGCCTGGCCTGGCCCGACCTGGCCTGGCCCGACCTGGCCTGGCCCGACCTGGCCTGGCCTGGCCCGACCTGGGCCGGGGCTGTTCTGGCGGGGGCTGGGCTGGGGCTGGGGCTGGGCTGGGGCGGGGGCTCCCGCTGACCGTCGACCGGGACGCCGCCCGCGCCGACGCCGCCCGGCGTCGCTTCCCGCCTGAGGCGGCACCGGATCGGCCGGGCACGGGTCGAGGCAGGGTAGGGGTCTCGGGGCGCGAGGCAGGGCAGGGGCGCGGAGTCGTGGTCAGCCCGCCGGCGGCGCGGACGAGATGTCCGGCAGGTATACCTCTCAGCGTCCTTTCGACCTGATGACGTTGACGAATCGCCGAAGGTTGCCCTTCAGGTCACGGACGGTGGATGGCGGTTGCATCACGAACTTGTCAGTGGTGGGCGTATATCGGCATCCCCCACAGATGTCGAGCCGCCGCGCCGACCAACCCGACCAGGTCAGACCGTCAGCCGCGTCGACCAACCCGGCCACGGACCTGCAAGCTGGGTCGACCAGCTCGGCCAAATCGGACCAGCCAGCCAGGGCGACCAGCCCGGCCGGTCGGATCAGCCAGCCGCGATCGACCAGCCCGGCCAGGTCGGACCAGCGGGCCGGATCAGCCAACCGGGCCAGGACAGTCAGACCAGCGAGCCGTCGACCAGCCCGACCAGATCGGACCAGCGGGCCGGCCTGACCAGCCCAGCAGGATCGGCGGGCCGGCCTGACCAGCCCAGCAGGATCGGCGGGCCGGCCTGACCAGCCCAGCAGGATCGGCGGGCCGGCTTGACCAACCGGGGCGGGTCAGACCGGTCAGCCGGCTTGACCAATCCGGCGGGTCGAGATCAGCCGGTCACGCCGATCGGGTCGGTCGGACCGGAAAAGCCTGAGTCGCTGACGTCATCAGCTCGAAAGGACGCGAACCCACTATCCTCTCCGCCGATCCCTCCGACCCCATACGCCCGAAATATCCGCAACATCTCCGTCCCCGCCGCCTCTCCGCCCCCGCCGCCGCGCCGCCGCGCCGCCGCGCCGCCGCGCCGCCGCGCAACGGCAACGGCAACGGCAACGGCAACGGCAACGGCAACGATGGGCAACGGGCCTGTCGAGCGGCGGCCGGAAGGACGGTCAGGACCGTAGCCAGGAAAAAGCCAAGCGACAGCGAAGGACAGAGGGGCAAGGAAGAGCAGTGGGGCGGGGAAGGGCCGAACGGCAGGACGACCGCCCGAAATACGCCGGGCGGCGGGAGGCCGGGCGGGGAAGGGGACGTGACGGTCAGGAGGCGGTCGAGCGGCGGGGGCGGCGGTCCAGTTCGGCAGCCTCCTGGGGGGTGGGCGCGGTGCCGCCCAGGTGCGCCGGCTGCCACCAGGAGTCGTCCGGGCCGGCCGGCTTGTCGGGGTACTCCTGCTGGGCCCGCTCGACGAGCGCGGTCAGCCGGGTCTTCAGCTCCGCCGTCATCGTGTTGGCATCCGGGTACGCGCCCGGGTCCATCGGCTCGCCCAGCAGGATGGTGATCGGGGTGTGCCGTCGGGTCAGCGTCTTCGGCCGGCCCTTGGTCCAGAGCCGCTGCGTCCCCCACAGCGCCACCGGCACCAGCGGCACCCCGGCCGTCTGCGCCATCCGGGCCGCCCCGCTCTTCAGCTCCTTGACGGTGAAGGAACGGCTGATCGTCGCCTCGGGGAAGACCCCCACCACCTCGCCGCGCCGCAGCGCGTCCACCGCCGTGTTGTACGAGCCGACCCCCGCCGCCCGGTTCACCGGGATGTGCTTCATGCCGCGCATCAGCGGGCCGGACACCTTGTGCGCGAACACGTCGTGCTTAGCCATGAACCGCACCAGCCGCCGGGACGCGTGTGCCCCGTACCCGCAGAAGATGAAGTCGAGGTAGCTGACGTGGTTGCTGGCCAGCACGGCCCCACCGGTACGCGGGACGTGGTGGTTCCCGTCGACGGTCAGGCGCAGGTCGAGGACCCGGAACAGCGTCTTGGCAGCGGCGATCACGGGCGGGTACACGAGTTCCGGCATCCGCGTACTTTACCCCGCACCGTCAGTCGGCCAGTTTGTGCAGATCGAGGCGGCCCCGGGCGAAGGCGTCCACCCGCCCCCAGCGACCCGGGATGTCCAACACCTCGATCCGTCCCATCCCGACCGGCAGCACCGGCTCCACCGCCAGGTGCCCCTCGTGCGGCTCCAACCCGAGCATGGTGCGCAGCAGCAGCAGCGGCGCCCCCGTCGACCAGGCCTGCGGGCTGCACGCCGTCGGGTACTCGACCGGGAACTTGGTCTGCTCCCGAGGGTAGCCGCCGAACGCCTCGGGCAGCCGCCCGTCGAAGTACGTCGCCGCGTCGAGGATGCCGCTGGCGATGGTGGCGGCCTCCTCGGCGAAGCCGTACCGCCGCAGCCCCCAGGCGATGAACGAGTTGTCGAACGGCCAGATCGTGCCGTTGTGGTAGCCGATCGGGTTGTACCGCACCTCCCCCTCGGCAAGGGTGCGCACGCCCCAACCGGTGAACAACCGGGGCCCGACCATGTGCTGGGCGATCTTCTCGGCCCGGTCGTGGTCGACGATCCCGCTCCACAGCAGGTGCCCGATGTTGGAACTGAGCACGTCGCACTGCCGGCCGTCCGGGTCCAGGGCCAGCGCGTAGAACTCCCCGTCAGCCACCCACCAGTCCCGGTTGAAGCGTTCCTTCAACGCCGCGGCCTCCTGCTCCAGCCGGTCCGCGAACGCCGGGTCACCCCAGAACTCCCGGGCCATCCGGGCCGCCCGCAGCTTCGCGTCGTACGCGTAGCCCTGCACCTCGCAGGTGGCCCGGGGGAACGGCGGCAGGCTGCCGTCGGCGTACGAGATGGAATCCCAGGAGTCCTTCCAGCACTGGTTCTCCAGCCCGGTCTCGGTGTTGCGCCGCTCGTACCAGATGTAGCCGTTGCCGGCCAGGTCGGCGTAGTCGTCGATCCACTTCAACGCCGCCCGGCACTCCCGTTCCAGCTCCTTGACCAGGGCGACGTCACCGCTCCACCGTTCGTACTCGTCGAGCAGCACCACGAACAGCGGGGTGGCGTCCACCGAGCCGTAGTACGGCGAGTGCGGCTGCTCCTCGAACGCGGCCGTCTCGCCGTAGCGCATCTCGTGCAGGATGCGGCCCGGGTCCTCGTCACGGAAGTCGTCGAACCGGCTGCCCTGAAGCGAGGCCAGGATGCGCAGCGTGGTCTTGGACAACTCCGGCGCGAACGGCAACACCTGCAGGCAGGTCAGGATGCTGTCCCGGCCGAACATCGTCATGAACCAGGGCAGGCCGGCGGCGGGCAGGGTCTGGCCGCCCAGCGACAGCGGCGCGAACCGCAGCGCCGCCAGGTCGATCAGGCTGCGCCGGTAGGTGGCGGCCACCCGGTCGTGCTCGCTGTTGACCTTCGGGGCCTTGGCGATCCACTCTTCCAGGTCGTGCTGGAGGGCGAGCCGTTCGTGGCCGTGCGCCGTCACCCCGAGCCGCAGGTCACGCCCGCCGGGACCGACCGCGAAGGTCTGCACGTCGATCTCGGCGTTCCACTGCTCGTTGGGCTCCAGGTGCACCGAGTACGCGAACCCGTTGCGGTCGTACCGCGCCGGCCGGGACGACGAGATGGCCGTCTCCCGCACGAAGTTGCCCCGCCGGTAGCCCAGCCGCAGCCGGTCGGACTCGACCTCGGCGTACAGCTCGCCCTTCTTGTTCAGGATCTCGTCCTTGACCTGGAAGAGGTCGGCGAAGTCGGCCCCGGCGTCCATCCGGATCTCCAGGTCGACCGCCTTCTCGTCGTGGTTGAGGATGGTCAGCTTCTCGCGGAAGCTGCCGCCGACCGCGCGCTCCCGGATGATCGACAGCTTGGCGTCGACGTAGTGGGTGGCCATCCCCGGCACCAGGAAGAACCGCGCCTCGTAGTACTGGAGGTCGTCGTAGGACAGCGCGTTGAGCCGTTCCCCGTTGATGGTCAGCACCCAACGGGACAGGAACCGCATGTCCAGGGAGAACAGCCCGGTCGGTTCGGTCGGCGTGGCCTCGATGTCACCGGTCTCCTCGGAGACGACGAACGTGTTGCCGTCCAGGATCCGGATCGTGTTGCCCTGTGCCATCACCGCACCTCCCGATGGTGGAGCCGGCGCGGCCCCTGTGCGTCCGGGGACCCGGGGAAGATCCGTTCGATCTGCACCACCAGCCGGGCGTCACCGGTGACCGTCATGTCGCCGCGCAGCACCGCCGCCAGGCCGTTCTCCCGCCCGGCGGCCATCTCCTCGAACAGCGCCGGCGTGGTGCCGATGACCGTGTCGGCCTCCCGGTCCTCCTGGCTGACCGTGAGCCTGCCCCGGTCCACCCGCAGCAGCCAGTGGGTGGTCTGCGCCCCCTCGTGCAGGTCGAAACGTACTGTCCCGGCCGCCTTGTTCAGCAGCGGCTCGTGATCCCGCCGGTTCAGGCTCTCGAAGAACCTCGTGGTCGCGTCCACCATCGGGCCCTCTCCCCCGTCGTCGCCTCGACCTGCCGGTGCCCGGCATCGACCTGCCGGTACCCGCACGGGGTCCCCGCCCCGCCCGGGGTCAACCTCGCCCGGATCGGGTGAACCCGGCAGGCACGCACGCCGACGCCGGCCCCCGGGAGGTCCCGGAGGCCGGCGTCGGACAGGGCGGACGTCAGTTGTTGGGGTCGTCGGCGCTGACGTCGGCGAGCACCGACTGGGGTTCCCGTTCCACCGCGAGGTCCCCCATCGACACCAGACCCACCAGCCGACCGTCGTCGATCACCGGCAGCCGGCGTACGGCGTAGGTGCGCATCAGGTCCGCGGCGGCGACCGCGTCGTCGTACTGGCTGACCGTGATCACGTCCCGGCTGGTGATCTCGTTGAGCCGGGCGCGGTTCGGGTCGAGATCCTCGGCCACGCCCCGGACGGTGATGTCCCGGTCCGTCACGATCCCCACCACGTCATCACCGTTGGTCACCACCACGTCGCCGATGGCACTGTCCCGCATCTCCTGCGCGGCGGCGGCGAGGGTGTCGTTGCCGTCCATCGTCACCAACCGGGTCGTCATGAACTCTCCGACCGTTGTCATGGTGCTCCCCTCTCGGTGTCGGCACCGCGGTCTACCCGCCGCCCCCGAGCAGGTAACACGCTGCTCAGCGCCGCTCGGCGGCGACCAGCTCGGCGAGTTGCACGGCGTTCAGCGCGGCGCCCTTGCGCAGGTTGTCGTTGGAGCAGAACAACGCCAGGCCGTGCTCGACGGTCTCGTCGGCGCGCAGCCGGCCGACGTAGGTCGGGTCCTGACCGGCCGCCTGCAACGGCGTCGGCACGTCCGACAGCGCCACCCCGGGAGCGCCGTCGAGCAGTTCCCGGGCCCGCTGCGGGGTGATCGGCCTGGCGAACCGGGCGTTGATCTGCAACGAGTGGCCGGTGAACACGGGCACCCGGACGCAGGTGCCGGAGACCTTCAGCTCGGGGATCTCCAGGATCTTGCGGCTCTCGTGGCGCAGCTTCTGCTCCTCGTCGGTCTCGAACGAGCCGTCGTCGACGATCGACCCGGCAAGCGGGAGCACGTTGAAGGCGATCGGCCTGGCGAACGAGCGCGGCGCGGGGAACTCGACGGCCGACCCGTCGTGGGTCAGCGCGGTGGCCCCCTCGACGACCTTGCGGACCTGCTCGTCCAGCTCGGCGACCCCGGCCAGGCCCGCGCCGGAGACCGCCTGGTAGGTGGCGACGACCAGGCTGACCAGGCCGGCCTCGTCGTGCAGCGGGCGCAGCACCGGCATCGCGGCCATCGTGGTGCAGTTCGGGTTGGCGACGATGCCCTTCGGCCGGTCGGCGAGCGCCTGCGGGTTGACCTCGGCGACGACCAGCGGCACCTGCGGGTCGGTGCGGAACGCCGACGAGTTGTCGATCACCACCGCGCCGGTCGCGGCGACCCGGGGGGCCAACTCCTTCGCGGTGCCCTTGCCGGCGGAGAACAGCACGATGTCCAGCCCGGAGTAGTCGGCCGTGGCCGCGTCCTCCACGGTGACCTCGCCGTCCCGCCAGGCCACGGTGCGCCCGGCCGACCGGGCCGAGGCGAACAACCGCACCTGATCCGCCGGGAACTCGCGTTCCGCCAACACCTGCCGCATGACCCCACCGACCTGGCCGGTGGCTCCCACAATGCCGATCCTCATGCCCGCGAGGCTACCCAGCCGCAGGCCCGGACCGGGAAGCCTTTCCCACCGCCCGGGTCGCCGCCGGCCCGGCCGGTCACCGCCCGGGCCGGTCGCCGTGCCGCAAAACCACCCGACGGTACGCCCCGCAGCCCTGGAAGATCGGCCGTGGCCGGGCCGTCCGGCCGCAGCATCCGCACCGCAGGCCCGGCCCGGCGCTCCCGGGGCGGCGCGACCGGAATCACACCGCCCCGGTCGCGCCGACGCCGGTCAGCCGACGTGGTCGGTCACCTCGCCGAGCCCGGAGGCGACCAGTTCGTCCCGGATCGCCGCCGCGTCGCCCTCGATGACCAAGGTCAGCGCCTCCGGGTGCAGGTGGGTGGCGGCGGCTGCGGAGACCTGCGCGACGTCGGCGGCGAGCAGCGCCTCCCGCAGCCGGGCGTGGTAGTCGTCGGGCAGGTCGTGCACGACCAGGGTGGTCAACGCCGAGGCGATCGCCCGAGGGCTCTGCAACTCGACCGACAGCTGCCCGGCCCGCCAGGACCGGGCCACCGCCAGCTCGTCCTCGGTCACCCCGCCCGCCCGGGTACGGCTGATCTCACCGACCGCCTCGACCAGGGCCGGCGCGGTCACCGCCGTCTGCACCCCGGAGCTGACCGCGAACCGGCCGAACCGGCGGGACGAGGCGAAGTCGCCCCGGATGCCGTACGTGTAGCCGCGTACCTCACGGATCAGGTGGTTGAGCCGGGAGGTGAACGCCCCGCCCAGCACGGTGCCGGCGAGTGTCATCGGCACGTGGTCGGGGTGGGCGCGGTGCGGCGCGGGATGGCCCAGCCGCAGCGTGGACTGCACCGACCCGGGCCGGTCCACCAGGATGATCCGCCGGCCGGCGGGCAGCGGCACCTCGATCGGGCCGCCCCGCTCGGCGGGGCCGCCGCCGGTGCCGGCGAACGCCGCCGCGCCCAGCGCGTCCAGGTCGAGGCGGTCCAGGTCCCCGGCGACGATCAGGGTGCCGGGGCGCAGGAACCACTCGGAGTGGAAGACGGTGACGTCCTCCACGTCCAGCCCGGCCACCGAGCCGGGGTCGCCGTAGAGCGGGCGGCCCCACCGGTTGTCCGCGCCGAACAGGTCGGCGCGCAGCACCGCGTCGGCGCGCGGGCCGGGGTTGGCCCAGTCCATCCGCAGCGCGGTCGCCTCGTCGTCGCGCACCCGACGGACGTCGTCGGGGTCGAGCCGGGGTGTGCGTACCGCCTCGGCGAGCAGTTCCACCGCCGCGTGGAGCCGGTCCACCGGCACCTGGACGCTGACCTGGAAGCTGTCCCAGTCCAGACCGGTGGCCAGTTCGGTGCCGAGGCCCTCGACGGCGAGTGCGAACCCGGTGGCGTCCCGCTGCGCGGTGCCCTCCTCCAGCGCCTTGGCCAGCACCGCGCCGAGGCCCTCCTTGCCTACCGGTTCCCGGCCGGCGCCCGCGTCGAGCAGCAGCAGCGCGACGGCGAGGGTCTGGCCGGGCAGGTGCGCGGCGACGACCCGGCCACCGGCGACGTCCCGCCGGACCACGGTCGGGAACCGGTACGGGCGGGCGGTGCCCGGACCCGGCCGGGTGGTGATCAGCGTCATCGGGTCTCCTCCGGCAGGTAGGTCAGGGTCACCCGGTCGGCCGGGGTGAGCACGTCGGCGGCCAGTTCGGCGATCTGTCCGGCGGTCACCGACAGCCAGCCGGGCAGCCGGTCGGCGGTCCTCGCCGGGTCGCCGAACTGGGTGGCGTACCGGCCGAGCGCGTCGGCCCGGCCGTCCACGGTGGACATCTGCCGCCACCAGGCGGTGCTGAGCAGCGCCTTGGCCCGGTCGAGCTCGGCGGCGGTGACCGGCACGGTGGCGAGTTCGTCGACCACCTCGGCGACCCCGGCGGCGAGTTGGTCGGCGCTCACCCCGGGACGGGCGGTGGCGGTGGCGATCACCGGTGCCGGGGCGTGTGCCAGGTCCACCCCGTACGCTCCGACCAGGTCGGGTTGGGCGAGCCGTTCACCGTCGGCGAGCCGCTGGTAGAGCCGGCTGCCCCGGCCGCTGCCGAGCACGGTGGCGGCCACCGTGGCCACGTCGTAGCCGGTGCTGCCGAACGGGTGGGTGCGGTGCGCGACGTAGACCCGGGCGGCCGGCACGTCGGCGGTGACCGTCTCGACGGCGGGTCGGCCGGTGCCGGCGACGGTGTGCCCGTCCGGCGCGGCGGGGATGTCGCCGCGGGCCGGGATCGCCCCGAAGTACCGCTGCGCCAGCGTGAACACCTCGGCGGCGGTGGCGTCGCCGACCACGGTCAGCACGGCGTTGTCGGGCGCGTAGTACGTCTGGTGGAACGCCTGGAAGGTGGCCAGGTCGGCGGCGTTCAGGTCGGCCATCGACCCGATCGTCGCGTGGTGGTACGGGTGCCCCGGCGGGTAGAGCAGCGGGAGCAGCCGCAGCCAGGCGTCGCCGTACGGGACGTTCTCGTAGCGTTGCCGCCGCTCGTTCTTGACCACGTCCCGCTGGTTGTCCAGCGTCTCCTGGGTGAGCGCGGGGACCAGCCCGCCCATCCGGTCGGCCTCCAGCCACAGGGCCAGTTCGAGGTGTTCGGCCGGGACGGTCTCGAAGTAGTTCGTCCGGTCCGGGTTGGTGGTGGCGTTGAGCGAGCCACCGGCGCCCTGGATCAGTTTCATGTGTTCGGTCTTGGCGACGTTGACCGAGCCCTCGAACATCAGGTGCTCGAAGAGGTGGGCGAAGCCGGTCTGTCCCGTCGGCTCGTGCCGGGAGCCCACGTCGTACCAGAGGTTGACCGCGACCGCCGGGGCGGTGCGGTCCTCGCTCACCACCACGCGCAGGCCGTTGTCCAGTCGGGTCGTCTCGATGGGCCAGGGGTAACCGCTGTCGGGCATGACCCGACGCTATCCGATCTCCACGCCCCGGTGGCGACGTGTCGCCACCGGGGCCTGCGGGTCAGCGGTCGGGACGGGTCAGTCGGGGGGTTCGATCGGGGGGACGGTCTCTTCGGAGGTGCGGTGTTCCAGCACCGTGTCGGGGGCGGCCCCCTGGTCGGCCGCACGGAGGTCCGACTCGGCGAGGATCGCCTCGGCCTGGGCCTGCGGGTCGTCGCTGCCCACCGCTGCCTCCTCGGGCAGCAGGTGGGCCCGGGACTCCACCCGGTCCTGATCGCTCTGCTCGTGGGTCATGCGCATCCTGTTACCCCGTCGGCCCGCCCGCCACGCCGCCGGGCGACACCATGCCGGTCCCCCGCCGGTCAGCGGAACGGGCCGCGCACCTCGTAGGTGATGCCCCCGGCGGAGATCCCGGCCGTGCCGCGCTGGGAGGAGAAGTAGAGCCGGCTGCCGTCCGGGGAGAACGCCGGGCCGGTGATCTCCGACGAGGACTGCCCGGTGATCCGCAGGAACGGCGTCACCACCCCGGTCGGGGTGATCAGGTTGATCTCCATGTTGCCGCCGTCCTCGGCGACGTAGAGGTCACCGGAGCGGGTGCCGGTGATGTTGTCCACCCCGGTCAGCGGCGCGGCGCCGCCGGTCACCAGCGAGTCGTCGTACGCCAGGTCGATGCGCTGGCCGACCGCGTCGTACGCCCAGACCCGGTTGTCGCCCTTGGTGGTGAACCAGCAGGTGCCGTCGGCGTACCAGCAGCCCTCGCCGCCGGTGAACCGCTTCGCCCCGGCGACCTGGTTGCGGGTCGCCGTCGGCGAGCCGTCCGGGTCGGGCACCCGGGCCCAGCTCACCGGGCCGCTGGTGGCGGTGCCGGCGACCAGCACCTCCAGGGTGCCGGTGGAGAGGTCGCCCCAGACGGTGGGCCGGAACCGGTAGAAGCAGCCGTCGGTCTCGTCCTCGGTCAGGTAGATCACCTGGCGGACCGGGTCGGCCGCCGCCGCCTCGTGCTTGAACCGGCCCAGCGCCGGCCGCTGCACCGCGGCGGTGCCGCCCTGCGGGTAGGTCTCGTGGACGAAACCCCGGCTGATCTCCTCGCAGGACAGCCAGGTCCCCCACGGCATCGCGCCACCGGCGCAGTTCTGGTTGGTCCCGGACAGGATGCGGTACGCCGAGGTGACCGTGCCGTCGGCGGCGAACCGCAGTGCCGACGCGCCGCCGTTGGGGGTGATCTCCGAGTTGGAGACGTAGATCCAGCCGGTGCCGGCGGCGAAGCAGGCCCCGCCGTCGGGCGCGGGGTGCCAGGTGTACGAGGTGCCCGGCACCGTCTGCCGGGAACGGGCGACCACCCGGCTGGTGAAGCCGGCGGGGAGCTGGATGCCGTTGCCGTCGGCGGTGCCGAGCGGCCCGTAGGGGCCGGTGCCCGGTTGGGCCGGTGCGGCCGACGCCGCGCCGGACCAGAGGCTGCCGGCGAAGGCGGCGGCCCCACCGGCGACGGTGGCGCGCAGGACGGTACGACGGTCCATCGGATACCTCCGGGGGATGCGAGCGGTGCCGCCGAAGTTACCGACGGTGGCAGTGACGGAGGTGAACGTCAGGCGAGGAGCGGCCGACGACGGGATGAGTCCTTCCCTCCGGTCGGGTACGCTTGCCGGCGTGACGCGTACGTATCCATGGTTTAGGCAGCCGGCTGCGGAGCCGGTGACCTCACCATGAGCTGACGTCACCGCGTTTCGAGCCGGCCGGGCAGGAGCCTTCGAGCTTCCTGCCCTTCTGTTTACAAGCAGCCGGCTCGACCCGGGCACCGGCCCCGGGCACGGTCGGCGGAAGGATTCCCACCGTGACGACCCCGGACAACGGGCCCACCCCGGACAACGGCGCGGTCATCGACCAACGGATCGACCGTGTCGTGCCGCTGACCACCCCCGCCCTGCTGCTGCACGAGCTGCCCCTGGACCCGCCGCTGGCCTCGGCCGTGCTGGCCGGTCGACGCGACGTCGGCCGGGTGCTCGACCGCGCCGACGACCGCCTGCTGGTGGTGGTCGGCCCGTGCTCGGTGCACGACCCGGCGGCGGCGCTGGAGTACGCCCACCTGCTGCGTGCGGCCGCCGACCGGCACGCCGACGACCTGCTGGTGGTGATGCGGGTCTACTTCGAGAAGCCGCGTTCCACGGTCGGCTGGAAGGGCCTGATCAACGACCCGGCGCTGGACGGCTCCGGCGACGTGAACACCGGCCTGCGCACCGCTCGGGCGCTGCTGCGCGACGTGGTCCGGCTGGGGCTCCCGGTGGGCTGCGAGTTCCTCGACCCGATCACCCCGCAGTACATCGCCGACACGGTGGCCTGGGGCGCGATCGGGGCCCGGACGGTGGAGAGCCAGGTGCACCGGCAGCTCGCCTCCGGCCTGTCCATGCCGATCGGGATGAAGAACCGCCCGGACGGCAGCATCGGCACCGCCGTGGACGCGATCCGGGCCGCCGAGGTGCCGCACGTCTTCCCCGGCATCGACGTCTCGGGCACCCCGGCGATCATGCACACCCGGGGCAACGCCGACGGGCACCTGGTGCTGCGCGGCGGCGGGGGCCGGCCCAACTACGACGCCGCCTCGGTGGCCGGGGCGCTGGAGCTGCTGCGGGCGGCCGGGCTGCCGGAGCGGCTGGTGGTCGACGCCAGCCACGCCAACAGCGGCAAGGACCACCGCAACCAACCGAAGGTGGCCGCCGACGTGGCCGCCCAGCTCGCCGCCGGGCAGCGCGGCATCGTCGGCATCATGCTGGAGAGTTTCCTGCTGGAGGGCCGTCAGGACCTGGACCCGACCCGGGAGCTGACCTACGGCCGGTCGGTCACCGACGCCTGCCTCGGCTGGGACACCACGGCCGAGGTGCTGGAGCAGCTCGCCGTCGCGGTGCGGGCCCGTCGGGCCACCCTGCCCACCCCGGCCTGACGGGTTTGACCGTTTCGGCCCCGGGTAGCAGGGCGGGGTGACCGACGACGCCGCCACGCCCGACGACCTGCCCGGGACCGCCCGGCCGGACCTCCGCCAGCTCGACGAGCTGCTGGACGAGATCTACCACGGCCAGGAACGGCTCAGCCAGGCCGACATCTACCGTTCGGCGGTCGGCGCGGACCTGCCGGCGGAGCTGCTCACCCGGGTCGCCGCCCTCCCCGAGGGGGAGTACGCGGTCGACGAGGTGGCCGACCTGCTGGGCGGGTCGGCGGGCTGACCGGCGACGCCGGCGAGAGGAGATCGAGATGTCCGACCAGAACGAACGCCACGAGCGGGTGCCCGCCCTCGGCCAACCCCCCGAGGGGCTGGACACCCTGCCCGAACCGGACTTCGCCAACGAGCACGACCGGACGGCGGTCGACCGCGACGTGATCACGGGCGCGGACGCCGACGAGCGGGAGCCGGAGGCGTCGCGCGGCTGGGCGGGCGAGGACCACGGCACCACCCCCACCTGAGCGGGCGGCGACGGATGACGGACAAGGGGCCGGCGGACACGATCCGCCGGCCCCTTCCGCGTACGGGTCACCGCTCGTCGTGCCGCCCACCCTCGGCGGCCTGCTGCGCCACCGCGTACCCCATCTGGAGGAAGTCGGACGCGGCGACGGCGGTCAGCGCGGTCGCCACCAGCCGGGTCAGCCGGGGGGCCAGCACCAGGCCGCCGGTGAGCCCGGTGGCCACCCAGACGGCCAGGCAGAACGGGCAGCTGAGCAGCTCACCGATCGCGTGTCGGGTGGAGCTGCCCTGGTCCCGGACCTGTTCCATCACCTCGCCGCTGCCGATCGGGCGGTCGTAGCGGGTGAACGGGGCCCGCAGCGGGCTGGTCACCGCGTCCTTGGACAGCAGCCGGCTCAGCTTGTGGGTGGCGACGGCGAGCAGCACCACGTCACCCGGGGAGGGCCGCTCGGGCACCGGCCGGCCGGTCGCCTTGACCAGCGCCGCGATGGTGGCGGTCACCCCGGCGTAGGTGCCCATCGCCGCGAGGTAGCCGTCCAGCGGCCGGTGCTCGTGCGGCGCGTACGCCTGGCGCAGCCGCGCCACCTTCTGCTTCACACCACCGTCGGTCACCGGGTCTCCTCGTTCGTGGGCCGCACCGTCGGGTACGGCGCGTCGGGGTGGGCGGGTGGGGTCAACCCGCGGTCAGGTTCTCGGCGACCTCACGTTCGAGGTTGACGAGCGATTCGTCGGCGAGGCCGGCGTCCGAGCCGGCGGGCAGGTCCAGCCGGACCCGGGCCCCGCCGGAGTCGGCCGGGGCGACCCGCAGCTCGGCCGTGCCGTCCGGGCCGTCCCAGCGGGCGTGCAGTTCGTCGTCGGAGCGGCTGCTCGGGGTCGGGCCGTCGGTCCGCAGCTCCCCGGGCAGCCAGGCGTCGATCCGCTCGGGGTCGGTGGCGGTGCTGAACACCACCTCCGGCGGCGCGGACATGCCACGTTCGGCGCGGGTGCCCATCAGGCGTCCCGCAGCCGGTGCGGGTCCACCTCGCGGCCGGGGTGCCGGGCCAGGTACTCGGTCTCCAGCTCGGCGGTGCGGCGCAGGTGGTTGGCGAGCGCCGAGTCGGCGGCGTGCCGCAGCGTGTCGAGCCGGGTGCGGTGCAGGCTCTGCAACTCGCGGATCAGGTCGTCGTCGGGGAGGTCGGCCGGGTCCACCCCGAGCAGTTCGCCGTCGGTTTCGGTGACCACGGTGGCGGCCCGGTGGACGTGGTCACCGTCCCACTCCGGCATCCGCTGCTCGGCGCTGGTGTCGGAGCGGTGTACTGAGTCGGTCATGTCGCCCCCTCGGGTTCGACTGGTCTGGCTGTCTAGACGGTTGCCCAGCCGTGCTGGCACCAAACCAGCCTGCGCCGCCCGGCGCGGCGACTACGACGTCGCGTCGGAGAGCGCGGGTACTCCCGGTACCCTCGACGGCATGAAGCGGCTCTGGACCCCGGCGTGGATCGCCCGCCACGTGGCCCTGGTCGTCCTGGTCACGGGATTCCTGGCGCTGGGTTGGTGGCAGATCAGCCGGGCCGCTTCCGGTAACACGCTGAGCTGGGCGTACGCGGTGGAGTGGCCGATCTTCGCCGGTTTCGTGGTCTTCGTCTGGTGGCGGGAGGTCCGGCACGCGCTGCGCGCCCCCGCCGCGACGCCGTCGCCGGACGGGGTGACCCCGGCCGGGCCGGCCACCCCCGGGCCGGGCACCCCTGCGGTACGGCGTCCGGTGCGGGCCGCCCGGGTGCCGACGCCCCCGGTCGACGGCGCCGACGACGCCGACCTGGCCGCGTACAACCGCTATCTGACCTGGTTGAACGCCAATCCGGGCGCGAGGCCCGGCGACTATCCCGGCTGAGGCCGGTCGGAAGGACGGACGACGGTGGGCGGAGCCCTTACCCGGTACCGCGTGATCGCCTGGATCGTGGGCGTGGCGCTGGCCGTGCTGGTGCTGATCGGCATGCCGCTGAAGTACGCGTTCGACGAGCCGATCGTGGTGGCCGTCGTCGGCACCGCGCACGGCTGGCTCTACCTGCTCTACCTGGCCGCCACCTTCGACCTGGGGCGGCGGGTGGACTGGCCGCTCAAGCGGATGCTGCTGGTGATGCTCGCCGGCACGGTGCCGTTCGTGTCGTTCGTCGCGGAGCGCAGGGTGACCCGCGAACTGGGTGCCGCCGCGCCGACCCGTACGCCGGAGCCGGTCGGCCGCTGACCGGACCCCGGCCGCCGCTGACCGGGCCGGGCCGGCCGGGTGTCCCGTGTCGGCCCGGGGGCGACGCGGGCTGCGGCCTCGGCGGGGGCTGCGGCCTCAGCGGGCCGGTCGCCAGTAGGTGGCCGTGGGTGCCGGGTCGTCGGCGTCGGGGTAGCGGTGCTGCTCGCGGGCCTGGTGCAGGGCGTCGACCACCTGCTCGAACTGCTCCGGGTCGTCGCTGCTGAACAGCAGCAGCTCGGTGCCGTGGCAGTGGCCGTACAGCTCGTGGGCCGGTGGCCGCCAGCGGTCGCCGAGCAGCACCAGCAGCACCGGCAGTAGGCACACCACGCCCAGCGCCAGGTACGCCCCGGCGGTGAGCCGTTCCAACCCGCCGGTGAAGCCGAGCAGAACGCCGACGGTTCCCGCCCCGACGGCGGCGCAGGTGACGACCCGGGCGGCGAGCCGGTCGTGCGGCCCCCGGCCGGTGCGCAGGTGGGTGAGGTCGGCGACGGCGTAGCTGCTGTGGCCGGCGGTGAACCGTTCGGTGGTCACCACGATGCCGGGTCGGGCGTAGAGCAGGGTGGTCGGTCGGGACCAGTGTGGCGGTCGGGTGCTGGCGCGGTCTGCCTGCACGGCGTCCTCCCGGGGGCCGACGGAGCCGGTCGTCCACGCCAGGCCACCTGCGTACGGCGGGATTCCCGGCGGGTGCTCCATTCTGGTGCCCGCCCCGCCCGGCCCGCTCTCCGATTTCCGACAGTTCCGGCGAGCGCCACCTACCCGACGCCGACATCTGACCACCAATTCGGTTTTATCCGGCTTTACCCGCGCGATCCCCACCGGTATCCGCCTGGAACGACGAATCGGATCTTCCTCGCCTACCGCGCAGAACGCGGTCGCCTGCCGTCCACCCCGCATCAACGGCGTCACCTGCCACAACGACCCGCCGACGCGCTCGGCCAACATTCGCCGCTGCTTTGTCTGCGCGTCACTCCCGCCACAGGTTAGGTTGATCGGGCCGGCTCGGTACACGGCCGTCCATCCGGACGGGCCCGGGCCGGTGTCGCCGGGGGCTCAGCATCCCCCGACGACCGGTGGGAGAGGAGTCTTCCGCTCTTGTCGTCCTTACGGATGCTGCTGCGCACACTGGCGGTCGCCGGCCTGTCGGCCGCGTTGATCGCCCCGTCGGCACCGGTCCGGGCCGAGCCCTCGGTCGCCGACCTCACCGCCCGGATCGAGCGGTCCTCCGCCGAGTTGGAACGGATCGTCGAGTCGTACAACAAGCTCAACGAGGAGATCAAGACGAACCAGGCCAGCGCGGCCGGCCTGCACGCCAGGATCGGCCCGCTGGAGGTCCAGGCCGCCCAGAGCCGGGCGGCGGTGGGCCAGATCGCGGCCACCGCGTACAAGACCGGCGGGCTACGCACGGCCGAGGCGGTCCTCGACCCGGCCGGCGGCTCGCTGGTCGACCGGTTGGGCACCCTCGACCAGCTCACCCGGCACCGGCAGCAGCAGATCGACGGGTACACCGCCGACCAACGCGCGCTGCTGGACCAGAAGACCAAGCTCGACGCCACGCTCGCCAAGCAGGCCGCCCAGTCCCGGGCGCTCACCAAGACGAAGAAGCGGATCGAGCAGGACCTGGCGGAGCTCTACGAGATGCGGCGGGCGGCGTACGGCCGGGCCACCGAGGCGCCGGTGAAGAAGCCGAAGAGCGCCGCGCCACCCGACACCTCCGACACGCCTGCCGTCTCCGGTGGTGCCGGGGCCGCCGTCCGGTACGCCTACGGCGCGATCGGCAAGCCGTACGTCTGGGGGGCCGAGGGGCCCGGCGGGTACGACTGCTCAGGTCTGACGCTCGCCGCCTGGCGGTCCGCCGGCAAGCGGCTGCCACACAACGCGGCGATGCAGTGGAACGCCACCTCCCGGGTCAGCCGTAGCGAGCTGCGCCCCGGCGACCTGGTCTTCTATTCGGGGTTGGGGCACGTCGCGCTCTACGTCGGCAGCGGTCAGGTGATCGACGCGCCGAGCGCCGGACGCAATGTGCTCAAGCGGAAGATGAACATGATGAGCATCGCCGGCTACGGCCGGGTCCGCTGACCGGAACCACAACGGCGAACGGCCGGCGTCCCCCTATCGGACGCCGGCCGTTCGCCGTCATTACTACCAGCTCAGGCCGCCTGGAGGCCCTCCGCACGGGCCAGCTCACGCAGCCGGCCGAGCGCCTGGATCTCCAGCTGGCGGATCCGCTCCCGCGACAGCGAGAACCGGGACGCCACCTCGGTCAACGAGTGCTCCCGCCCGTCCTCCAGGCCGTACCGGGCCCGCATGATGCCGGCGGACCGGTCGTCGAGGTGGTTGAGCAGGCCCTCGATGCGCTGCCGCTCCAACCCGGTGAGGACGATGTCCTCCGGGGACGGGGCGTCGCTGTCGGCCACCAGGTCACCGAGGTTGGTGTCGCCGTCGTCGCCGACCGGGGTGTCCAGCGACACCGTGTCCTGCGACCAGCGGACCAGCTCGTTGACCCGCTCGACGGTGACGCCGAGGGCGGCCGCGATCTGCTCCGGCTCCGGGTCGCCACCCAGCTCACGGGTGAGCTGCCGGGCCACGTTGCGCATCCGGTTGACGTCCTCGACCAGGTGCACGGGCAGCCGGACGGTGCGTTCCTGCTGCGCGATGGCCCGGCTGATCGCCTGCCGGATCCACCAGGTGGCGTAGGTGGAGAACTTGTAGCCCCGCTCGTAGTCGAACTTCTCGACCGCGCGCACCAGACCGGTGTTGCCCTCCTGGATCAGGTCCAGCATGGGCATCCCGGAGCGCACGTACCGGCGGGCGATCGACACGACCAGCCGCAGGTTGGCCCGGATGAAGAGGTCCTTCGCCCGCTCCCCCTCGACGACCAGCCGCTCCAGGTCGTCCCGGTCGACCCCGGCGGGGACGCGGTCCTCGCCGAGCAGGTGCTCGGCGTAGAGGCCGGCCTCGATCGCCTTGGAGAGATCGACCTCCCTGGCGGCGTCCAGCAGTGGCGTCCGGGAGATCTCGTGAAGGTAGACGCCGACCAGGTCACGCTCCTCGGCGACCTCGTCGGTTCGCATGCCGATGTTCTTGTCCACGGTGTCCACGGTCCCCTCGCTCGCGCCGGTTGCCCGGTTCCTTGCCATCCCCACGTCCATCAGCCCTCCCCCGTGCAACGCCCCTGCTGCCCGCCGGTGCTGACACCTGCACAACAGTCGAGACGGGTCGGGGATTCCATGTCGTGAGTCGAAAGTGTCACGAATGCCTGAGTACCAGCTGAAAGCCCGGTCCACGTTTGCTGTCAGCGGCCCTGCGGGGCCACCCGGCGACCGCACGATCGCCGCTGGTCGGCACGCTTGTCGGCGGCCGTACGCCGGACCCCGCGTCACTGCGGCGTCCCGGTAAACCGCGACCCTCGTCACCGCCCGGCTGCGACCGGAGTCACTGCCAGATACGGGCCGGTGGACCGGTCGGTTCACCGGGCGGTCCTGGATTACCCCACGCCCCTGACAACAATCCGTGGCGTGGCCGACGTCCCCCCGGCACGGTGTTCTGCGTCACCCCGCGGGCCGGCCCCCGGTGTCGCGCCCGCCGGTCAGGAGGCGAGCAGGGCGATGGCGCCCCTGACCTGGTGCGCGGTCCGGGCCAACGCGGCGCGGGCCGCGTCGACCTCGGCCCCGGACAGCAGCGAGACGAGTGCCGTCTTCAGGTCGCCGTCGGCCTCGTGCAGGGCCCGCCGGGAGACCTCCTCGGAGCAGCCGGTCGCCTCGATCAGGATGGAGATCATGCGGCCCCGCAGCTTGGCGTTGGTGGCCACCATGTCGATCATGAGGTTGGAGTAGACCCGGCCCAGTCGCACCATCACCGCCGTGGAGAAGGTGTTCAGCACCAGCTTCTGCGCGGTGCCCGCCTTCATCCGGGTCGAGCCGGTCACCACCTCGGGGCCGGTGTCGACCCCGATGACCACGTCGACCTCGGCCGCCGCCCGGACCTCCGGATTGGCGCAGAGCAGCACGGTCGAGGCCCCCCGCTGCCGGGCCGCGTCGAGTGCGCCCAGGACGTACGGGGTGCGTCCGCTGGCCGCCAACCCCACCACCAGGTCACCGGCGGTGACGCACCCGGCAGCCTCGCGGGCCCCGCCGGCCCGGTCGTCCTCGGCGTCCTCCACGGCCTGCCACATCGCGTCCGGCCCACCGGCCAGGTGGGCGCAGAACCAGCCGCGCGGGGAGTTGAAGGTGGGGGCCAGCTCGGCGGCGTCGATCACCCCGAGCCGGCCGGAGGTGCCGGCCCCGAAGTAGTGCACCCGGCGCCCACCGCGCAGCGCGGTCACCGCGAGGTCGACGGTCACCGCGATCTCGTCCAGGACGGCCGCCACCGCCGCCGGCACCCGCCGGTCGGCATCGTTGATCACGCGGAGCACGTCCCGGGTCGACATCAGGTCGAGGTCGGCGCTGTGCGGGTTGCGCCGTTCGGTCGGGGCACCGACCCGGACCACCGGCCGCAGGTCGACCACGTCCTCCTCGTCCCGCCGCCCCACCACGTCGTCCGGCCCGACCCGGCCGGCGGTCACGAGCGCCTCCGACTGCCGCCGACCCGGTGTGTTCGCACCGCCTCGGCAGTGACCTCCAGCGCCCGCCGGGCCCGGGCCCGGTTGCGGGCGGCCACCCCGACGAAGAGGCAGTCCACCACGGTGAGCTGGGCGATCCGGCTGGCCATCGCCCCGGACCGGTACGTCGTCTCGCGGGCGGCGGTGGTGAGGACGAAGTCGGCCCGTTCGGTGATCGGCGACCGGGGGAAGTTGGTCAGCGCGACGGTGACCGCCCCCCGGGAGCGGGCCTGTTCGAGTACCTCGATCACGTCGGAGGTGGTGCCGCTGTGCGAGATGCCGATCGCCACGTCACCCTTGCCGAGCAGGGCGGCGGAGGTCAACGCGGTGTGCACGTCGGGGAAGGAGAACGCGACCCGGCCGATGCGGTGCAGCTTCTGCTGGAAGTCCGAGGCGACGAAGCCGCTCGCGCCGGCACCGTAGACCTCGATCCGGCCGGCGCTGACGATCGCCTCCACGACCTGCTCGCAGACGGTCGGGTCGAGCTGCTCGGCGGTGTCCTCGACGGCCCGCGCGTCGTTGAAGGAGATGGTGGCGATGATCTGGGCCAGGTCGGCGCCGGGTGGAATGTCCCCGCCGACCACCCGGGCGTCCGGCGGTTCGATCCGGCGGGCCGCCTCGGCCGCGAGCCGGATCCGCAACTGCGGATAGCCGTCCATGCCGACGGACCGGCAGAACCGGATGACGGTGGCCTCGGAGGTCTCGGCGGCGGTGGCGAGGTCGGTGATGGTCCGTCGGGCGGCATCGGCCGGATCGGCGACGACCAGTCGGGCGACCCGCTGCTCGGCGGGGGACAGCGACGGGAGCAGGCCACTGATGTGGACGATCAGTCCACCCGGCTCGTAACTCGCGGAAATCTTCGGACTTTTCGCCACGGATGAAACTTACTTTCATGAGCCCCGAGCGTCAACCACGACCGCGCGGATCCGACAGGAAGTATCCCCCGGTCCGGGGGCGTACCGGCCCAGACTGCCATTTGCGCAGCCTGACGTGCCTCCACCGGTCCGGTGGAATCGCCTGCGTCTACGGGCGGGACTGGGCGGCGACCGGCTCCCGGGGCCCACCGGTCGCCTCCGGCGCGGACGGCCCGGTGCCGTCCGGCGGATCATCGACGACCGGCCCGGCCTCCTCCGGCGGCAGCCAGCGCGCCAGGTGCGCCCGGATCCGCCGGGAGACCTCGTCGGGCCCGCCGCCGGCGTCCACCACCACGAAACCCGGGTACTCGGGCAGCGACCGGTAGGCCGCGTCGGCAGCGGTCAGCCAACCCATCGTCTCGTGATCCTCCCCCCGCCGCTCGATCCGCCGGTACGCCTCGACCGGGTCGACGGCGAGCAGGAAGGTGACCTGCGGTGCGGGGAAGATCCGGTAGCCGGCCCGGGCCAGCCGCTCCCAGCGCTGCCCACCGTGCGCCCGGATGCTGGCGTACTGGCAGGCGGAGTAGCGGTCCATCACCGCGGTGCGGCCGGTCACCAGGCAACTGAGCAGCGCGGCGGCGATCGCCAGCCAGCGCAGCACGGACTCCACCGCGAGCATCCCGTCCCGGCCCACCAGCAACTGCGCGTCGGCCCGGCCGAACCGGGCGGCGAGCCGGCCCAGCCAGCGCCGGCCACCCGCGTTGCGGTGGTAGGTGGCGGGCCGCCCGGCCGAGGTGAGCGCGGCGGCGAGCCAGTACGCCTGGGTGGTCTTGCCCGAGCCGTCGATGCCGATCAGCGCGACGCGCCGCAGTCGGGTCCCACCGTCGGTCGCGCGCCGTGATCTGGCCACCCTGCACAGGATATCCGACCGGCGCATCCCCCCTTGTCCGGTCGATGCCCGGATGGGGCGTGACGACCGGGACCGGCGCACCGGGCAGGTGTGGACGGACGGACGGCCGGGTACGCAACGTCATTTCCCACCGACCATCCACGACGGGAGAGACCAGATGGCCGAGCGCGGGGACGTCAGCCTCCTGCACACCCTCAAGCGGGTCGCCGCCGTGCTCAAGCAGAACGAGATCCCCTTCGCCCTCGGCGGCAGCTTCGCCGTGTACGCCCACGGCGGCCACTCCAGCGAACACGACGTGGACTTCCTGCTCCCCGAGGAGCATGTCGAGCGGGCGTTGGAGGCGCTGACCGACGAGGGCTTCACCGCCGAGCGCCCGCCGGAGGACTGGCTGGTCAAGGTCTACGACGACGGACGGATGGTGGACCTGATCCACCGGCCGGTGGAGACCCCGGTGACCCACGAGACCCTCGCCGACACCGTGGTCCGCCCGGTGGACGCCATCCACATGCCGGTGCTGTCGGCGACCCGGCTGATGGTGCACAAGCTGCTCAGCTTCTCCCAGCACTACTGCGACTTCGCCCGGGGCCTGCCGCTGGCCCGGTCGCTGCGCGAACAGATCGACTGGGAGCGGGTACGCAGGGAGACCCAGCACTCGCCGTACGCCGAAGCGTTCCTGATGCTGCTGGACCGGCTCGACGTCGTCCCGTACGGGGGCACGCCGGTGCCGTACGCCCGCATCCCCGAGGGAAGGGAGACCCCGTGACCGAGCACAGCGCCGGCCCGCCGGACGCCTACGTCGAGGCGGAGATCCAACGGCTGCTGACCGAGGACCCGGACGTCGCCGAGCAGGGCATCACCGTGGTCCACCGGGAAACCGGCCTGGTCCTCACCGGTGAGGTGGAGAGCCCGCAGCGCCGGGCGGAGATCCTGCGCCGGGTGGCCGAACGGTTCCCGGACGAGGCGATCACCAGCGACATCGGGGTGATCCGCGCCCAGGCGCCGGTGCAGGTCGAGGAGCTGCCGTGAGGAGGACCCGATGATCCGGATCGCCGCCGTCGGCGACGTACACCTGGACGCCGACGTGCTGGGCCGGTTCCGCCCGGCCCTGGAGGAGCTGCCCGACTGCGCCGACGTGCTGCTGCTCGCCGGCGACCTGACCCGGCACGGCACCGAGGCCGAGGCGCGCTGCGTCGCCGAGGAGTTCGGCCGGCTCGGGGTGCCGGTGGTCACCGTGCTGGGCAACCACGACCACCAGTGCGACCAGGTGCCGCAGGTGGTCAAGGTGCTGGAGGATGCCGGGATCACCGTGCTGGAGGGGACCGGCACGGTGCTGGAGTGCCCCGGCGGCCGGCTCGGGGTGGCCGGGGTCAAGGGCTTCGGTGGCGGGTTCGCCGGGCGGTGCGCCAGCGACTTCGGCGAGCCGGAGATGAAGTCGTTCGTCCGGACCAGCAACGAGAGCGCGGCGGCGTTGGGCGCGGCGCTGCGCGGGTTGGACTGCGACCTGCTCGTGGCCCTGACCCACTACGCCCCGGTGCCGGACACGCTGGCCGGTGAGCCGCTGGAGATCTATCCGTTCCTCGGGTCGTACCAGCTCGGTCAGGCGATCGACTCGGCACCCACCGCGCTCGCCCTGCACGGGCACGCGCACGCCGGCAGCGAACGCGGTGTCACCCCCGGCGGGGTACGCGTGCGCAACGTCGCCCATCCGGTGATCAAACAGGCGTACAGCGTCTTCCACCTGGGTGGTGATCAGATCGACTGAGAACCAGGTTTTCGCGATCGGAACGCCGGGTATTCAGCAGCCATGGAGCTGATTCTCTGGATTCTCGCAGTCGTACTCGTGGTCGCCGGCATCCTCGCGCTGTTCCGCCGGCAGATCCTGTGGGGCATCGTCCTCATCGTGGTCGGCCTCCTGGTCGGCCCGGGTGGTGTCAGCATCTTCAATTGACGCCGGTACCCGCACCTGACCCGCCGGGGTCGTCGCCCCCGGACGCTCCGTCCTCCCAGACAGGAGCATCCGGCACCGACGACCCCGGCGTTCTGCTGTGCGGCCAGGGCGGTTTTGGGACGGCGTACCCGGGAAATATCTCGACCATGGAGATAACCCGGAGCGACCGGCGGACCGGCTCGGCGCGGACCTGGTGGGCGCTGCTCGGCTTCGGCGCGGCCGTCGCCGTCGCCGCCGCGATCGGCGGGTTGGGGGTGTCCGGCACCCGCGACGAGTACGCCTCGCTCCAGCAGCCGGACTGGGCCCCGCCGGGATGGCTGTTCGGCCCGGTCTGGACCGTGCTGTACGCGCTGATCGCGGTCGCCGGCTGGCTGGTCTGGCGGCGGGTCGGCTTCGGCCCGGCGCTGTGGGCGTGGACGGTCCAGCTGGTGCTCAACGCGGTCTGGACGCCGCTGTTCTTCGGCGCGGGGCGCTACGGGCTGGCCTTCGCCGAGATCGTGCTGATGTGGCTGGCGATCGCGGTGACGGTGGCCGCCTTCCGGCGGATCTCCCGGCCGGCGGCGGCCCTGCTGCTGCCCTACTGGGCCTGGGTCACCTTCGCCGCCGCGCTGAACTTCGCGATCTGGCAGCTCAACGGCTGACCGGGCACCGGGCCCGGCGGCCCGGTGCCCGCGGGCTCAGCAGCGGGGCACGCCGGGGATGTAGCCGTCGTGGCCGGTGTAGACGTAGGCGTCGGCGATGAACCGGCCGGAGCCGATCCGGTCCCAGATCGCGCTGGTGCCGTAGGTGCCGGTGACCGTGGTGCCGCTGGTCTGGCAGCCGATGGTGACCTTGGTGCCGTCGGCGACCGTGCCGACCGACGCGTAGCCGGTGCCCGGCCCGGAGCGCACGGTCAGCGGGGTGCCTGCGGTGTCGACCGTGCCCGACCCGGTGCCACTGGAGCAGCCGTTGCCGCTGGTGTACGTCTTGGTGCCCCAGTACAACGCGAGCGTGCCGTTGAACTTGACCTTGATGTCGTCGCCGTTGAGGCGCTGCTCGTAGTGCAGGTGCGGGCCGGTGGAGCCGCCGGTGCTGCCGACCCAGCCGATCACCTTGCCGTAGCCGACCTGCTGCCCGACCGAGACGTTGAAGCCGTTGAGGTGGGCGTAGTAGGTCGTGTAGCCGCCGCCGTGGTCGATCCGGACGTACTTGCCGTAGCTCGTGCCGCCGAGGTCGGTGACCCGGTCGACGGTGCCCGGGGCGCTGGCGACCACCGGGTCGCCGAGATCGTCGGTGCGGTTGAAGTCGATCGCGTTGGCCGGGCTGTGGTCCGACCGGGTCTGGCCGGACCAGGACTGGTTGCAGGGGAAGGGCACCTTGAACGTGGGCGCGGCCCAGGCCGGGCCGGCCGGGACCAGGCTCCCGGTGACCAGCAGGGCTGCCGCCAGCAGGCTCCACCGTCTGCGCATCGCACACCTCCGATGTCGAGATCCTTCAATACCTTGCCCCGAGAGTGGCAGATATCGCCATCGATGGGAAGCCGCACCGACCCCTGTCCACCCCTACTCGGTGACCACAGGTGGGAGCGCACCCACCCGCGGTGAGCGGGTTTCGGGATTGTTACCGGGCCGTGTCCGCCAGGGGGTGGACCGATCGGGATGCAAGCGCTTACATGTGGGGACGACTCATCGGACCGGCGTCGGGTTCCCCCACCTGTGGGCGCGCCGGCAAGGAAGGAGAACGGCATGGCGTTTGCCAGATCACGCCAGGCTCTCGCGATCGCCGGCGTGCTGGGGCTGGCGCTCGGCGCCGCCGCCTGTGGCACCGGCGACGACAAGAAGAGCAGCAACGCGGGTTCGGCCGAATGCGCCGCATACGAGAAGTACGGTGACAACGACGGCAAGAAGGTCACGATCTACTCGTCGATCCGGGACATCGAGGCCGACCGGCTGGCCCAGTCCTGGAAGCAGTTCGAGGACTGCACCGGCATCGAGATCGACCACGAGGGCTCCGGCGAGTTCGAGGCCCAGCTCCCCGTCCGGGTGCAGGGCGGCAACGCGCCCGACCTGGCCTTCATCCCGCAGCCTGGTCTGGTCAAGCGGTTCGTCGACGGCGGCAACCTCAAGCCCGTCTCCGCCGCCACCAAGACCGAGGCCGAGGCGAACTTCTCCCCCGACTGGCTGAAGTACACCACCATCAACGGCCAGTTCTACGGCGCCCCGCTGGGCTCGAACGTCAAGTCGTTCGTCTGGTACTCGCCGAAGACCTTCAAGGAGAAGGGCTGGGCCGTCCCCACCAGCTGGGACGAGCTGATCAAGCTCTCCGACACGATCGCGGCCAGCGGCACCAAGCCGTGGTGCGCCGGCATCGAGTCCGGTGACGCCACCGGCTGGCCGGCCACCGACTGGATCGAGGACGTGCTGCTGCGTACGGCCGGCCCCGAGGTCTACGACCAGTGGACCACCCACGGCATCCCGTTCAACAGCCCGCAGGTCGCCGACGCGCTCAACCGGGCCGGCACCATCCTCAAGAACGACAAGTACGTCAACGGCGGCTTCGGCGGCGTGAAGAGCATCGCCACCACCTCCTTCCAGGAGGCCGGCGTGCCGATCACCACCGGCAAGTGCGCCCTGCACCGGCAGGCGTCCTTCTACGCCAACCAGTGGCCCGAGGGCACCAAGGTGGCCGAGGACGGCGACGTGTTCGCGTTCTACTTCCCGTCGATCGACCCGGCCAAGGGCAAGCCGGTGCTGGGTGGCGGCGAGTTCGTCGCGGCCTTCACCGACCGTCCCGAGGTCCAGGCGGTGCAGACCTACCTCGCCTCCGGCGAGTACGCCAACAGCCGCGCCAAGATCGGCGACTGGGTGTCGGCGAACAAGAAGCTCGACCTGGCCAACGTCCCGAACCCGGTGGACAAGCTCTCCGTGGGCATCCTCCAGGACCCGAAGACCGTCTTCCGCTTCGACGGCTCCGACCTGATGCCGGCCGCGGTCGGCAACGGCACCTTCTGGAAGGGCATGGTCGAGTGGATCAACGGCAAGGACACCACCACGGTGCTGAACGGCATCGAGAACAGCTGGAAGTGATCTGAGACGGGTGGCCCGGTCCGCACGGTGCGGACCGGGCCACCCGTCGGATACGAACCCTTGAGAGGGAGGGTCGATGGAGTTCGACTTCGCTGAGGAACAGCCGAAGTTCCTCATGCTGATGTACGGGCTGATCGCTTTCGTCGCGGTGGTGGGCGGTCTGCTCCTGCTCCTCGACGTGGTGCCGGCCTGGTTCGCCCGCCGTCGGGAGGCGCAACTGGTCGCCGCCGCGACCGGTGGCGGTCCCCTGCCCCGCCGACGCAAGCCGAGGGAGGGCCTGTTCGCGCTCTTCTTCCTGCTGCCGACGGTGCTGCTGCTCTCCGTCGGGCTGGTGGTGCCGGCGCTGCGCACCGTGCTGCTCTCCTTCATGGACGCCGGCAGCGACAACTGGGTGGGGCTGCGCAACTACGGCTGGATGTTCTCCGACGACTCGATCGTCCGGGTGCTGCTCAACACCCTGATCTGGGTGCTCCTGGTGCCGCTGGTGGCCACCACGTTCGGCCTGCTCTACGCCGTGATGGTGGACAAGGCCCGGTTCGAGTCCATCGCCAAGTCACTGATCTTCCTGCCGATGGCGATCTCGTTCGTGGGGGCCAGCATCATCTGGAAGTTCGTCTACGCCTACCGCAGCGAGGAGCAGGACCAGATCGGCCTGCTCAACCAGATCGTGGTCAGCCTCGGCGGCGAACCCCGGCAGTGGCTGCTCGACTCACCGCTGAACACCTTCCTGCTCATCGTGATCATGGTGTGGATCCAGGCCGGTTTCGCCATGGTCGTGCTCTCCGCCGCGATCAAGGCGATCCCGGCGGACATCGTCGAGGCGGCCCGCCTCGACGGGGTCAGCCCGTGGCAGATGTTCTGGCAGATCACCATGCCGAGCATCCGACCCGCGCTGATCGTGGTCGTGGTGACCCTGTCGATCGCCACGCTGAAGGTCTTCGACATCGTCCGGACCGCCACCAACGGCAACTACGACACCAGCGTGATCGCCAACGAGATGTACAACCAGGCGTTCCGGTACGGCGAGAACGGGCAGGGCTCCGCCCTGGCGGTCTTCCTCTTCATCCTGGTGATCCCGATCGTGATCTACCAGATCCGCAACCTGCGTCAACAGCGGGAGGGCTGAGATGACCACCGCCACGCCCACCGTCGGAGCCGGGGCCCAGGCCACCGGGAAGCCGACGAGCACCGCCGGCCGGGTCCGTAGCCGGCTCAACACCCGTACGGCCACCCTGGTCTCGATCGTCATCGCGCTGCTCTGGACGATCCCGACGTTCGGCCTGTTCGTCTCCTCGTTCCGGCCCGAGGCCGAGATCAAGTCCACCGGGTGGTGGACCTTCTTCACCGACCCGCAGTTCACCCTGGAGAACTACCAGGACGTCCTGTTCGGCTCCTCCTCGTCGTCGGGGCAGCTGGCCAGCTACTTCATCAACTCGCTGGCCATCACCATCCCGTCGGTGCTCTTCCCGATGGCGTTCGCCTCGCTCGCCGCGTACGCGTTGGCCTGGATCAACTTCCGGGGACGGGACTGGCTCTACATCGCGATCTTCGCGATGCAGATCGTGCCGTTGCAGATGGCCCTGGTGCCGCTGCTGAAGTTCTTCTCCACCGGGGTCACCGTGGCCGGCATCCAGCTGCTGCCGGCCTGGGACCTGGTGGACGAGCAGAAGTTCGCCCAGGTGTGGTTCGCGCACACCTGCTTCGCCCTGCCCTTCGCGGTGTTCCTGCTGCACAACTTCATCTCGCAGCTCCCCCGGGACCTGATGGAGGCGGCGCGGGTCGACGGGGCCACCCACCCCAAGATCTTCCGCACCATCGTGCTGCCACTGATCACCCCGGCGCTGGCGGCGTTCGGCATCTTCCAGTTCCTCTGGGTCTGGAACGACCTGCTGGTCGCGCTGATCTTCGCCGGTGGCGGCAACGAGACCGCCCCGCTCACCGTGCGCCTGGCCGAGATGGCCGGCACCCGGGGCAACGAGTGGCAGCGGCTCACCGCCGGCGCGTTCGTCTCGATCGTCGTACCGCTGGTCGTGTTCCTGTCCCTGCAGCGCTTCTTCGTGCGCGGCCTGCTCGCCGGGAGCGTCAAGGGTTGACGGCCGTCCGTCGCCGCCCGGTGCTGCCGGGCGGCGACGGGGGCCGGCGCGGAGCGGGGGAACGACAGCGTGACGAGGATCGACGACGTGGCCCGGCTGGCCGGGGTCTCCACGGCCACGGTCTCCCGGGCGTTGCGCGGCCTGCCGACGGTGTCGGCCGCGACCCGCCGCCGGGTGCTCGCCGCCGCCGAACAGCTCCAGTACGCGGTCTCGCCGAGTGCCTCCCGGCTGGCCGGTGGCCGGACCGGCACGGTCGCCGTGGTGGTGCCCCGGATCACCAGGTGGTTCTTCGGCACCGTCGTCGAGGCGGTCGAGGAGTTCCTCCACCACGCCGGCTACGACCTGCTGCTCTACAACCTCGGCGGGCGCGAGCAGGTGCGGCAACGGGTGCTGCGCACCGCCAACCTGCACAAGCGGGTGGACGCGATCATGCTGGTCGCCACCCCGCTGCGCCCGGCCGACCTGACCGCCCTGGCCGAGCTGGACCTGCCCGGCATCACGATCAGCTCCGGCAGCACCGTCCCCGGCTGGCCCTGCGTGCGGATCGACGACGTGGCCGCGGCCCGGACCGCCACCCGGCACCTGCTCGACCTGGGCCACCGGCGGATCGCCCACATCTCCGGCGACCCCGACGACGAGTTGGCCTTCACCACCCACACCGACCGTCGCCGGGGCTACCAGGAGGCGCTGCGCCGCGCCGGGCTGCGCCCCGACCCCCGGCTGGACATGGAGTCGCAGTTCACCATCGACGGCGGCAACCAGGCCACCGTCGAGCTGCTGGCCCGGGGCGAACCACCGACGGCGATCTTCGCCGCCTGCGACGAGATCGCGATGGGCGCGATGACCGCGCTGCGCGACGCCGGGCTGCGGGTCCCGCAGGACGTCAGCGTGATCGGCGTGGACGACCACGACCTGTCCGCCGTGCTCGGGTTGACCACCATCGCCCAGCCCGCCGCCGAGCAGGGCCGGCTCGCCGCCCGGATGCTGCTCGACCCGCTGGGCGCCGCCGCCGCCGAATTGGGCGGTGTCGTCGCCGAGCCGGACGCCGACCGGGTGCCCGCACCGCGCGCGACCCGTGTGCACGGGCCCACGCCACGCCCGCCGGTGATCCTGCCCACTCGCCTGGTGGTACGGGAATCGACCGGCCCGCCCCGGGCAAACTGAACGGATTCGACCGCACGGCCCGACCGGCTCGACACAGGGAGAAGGCTCTGAACACCGACGCGAGGCAGCAGGAACAGTCCGTGGGCGTGGCACCCGGATGGTGGACCGAGGCCGTCATCTACCAGATCTATCCGCGTTCCTTCGCCGACTCCGACGGTGACGGCATCGGCGACCTGCCCGGCATCACCGCCCGGCTCGGGCACCTGGCCGAGTTGGGTGTCGACGCCGTCTGGCTGTCGCCGTTCTACCCGTCGCCGCAGGCCGACGCGGGCTACGACGTCGCCGACTACCGCGACGTCGACCCCCTGTTCGGCAGCCTGGCCGACGCCGACAGGTTGATCGCCGAGGCCCGCGCGAAGGGACTGAAGGTCATCGTCGACCTGGTCCCCAACCACACCTCGTCGGCGCACCGGTGGTTCCGGGCCGCCGTCGCCGCCGCCCCCGGCAGCCCCGAGCGGGCCCGGTACATCTTCCGCGACGGTCTCGGCCCGGACGGTGCAGAGCCGCCCAACGACTGGCAGAGCGTCTTCGGCGGCCCCGCCTGGACCCGGCTCGTCGAGCCCGACGGCCGGCCCGGCCAGTGGTACCTGCACCTGTTCGACACCGCCCAGCCGGACCTCAACTGGGACAACCCGGAGATCCGCGCCGAGTTCGTCGACGTGCTCCGGTTCTGGCTGGACCGGGGCGTCGACGGCTTCCGGGTGGACGTGGCGCACGGCCTGATCAAGCAGGCCGACCTGGCCAACTGGGAGGAGCCGCAGGAGATCCTCTCCGGCAACGAGGCCGACAAGCCGCGCCCGCCGATGTGGGACCAGGACGGCGTGCACGAGGTCTACCGGCAGTGGCGGCAGGTGCTCGACTCCTACGACGGCGACCGAATCCTCGTCGCCGAGGCGTGGGTCGAGCCGGCCGAACGGATCGCCCGCTACGTCCGCCCCGACGAGATGCACCAGGCGTTCAACTTCGAGTACCTGCTCGCGGCCTGGACGGCCCCCGCCCAGTACGCGGTGATCACCCGCTCGTTGGAGGCCACCGACGCCGTCGGCGCCCCCACCACCTGGGTGTTGTCCAACCACGACGTGATCCGGCACGCCTCCCGGATGGGGCTGTCCGCCAAGGGCGGCCGGCCCAACGGCATCGGCATCGGCGACCCCCAGCCGGACGCCGCGCTGGGCCTGCGCCGGGCCAAGGCGGCCACCCTGCTGATGCTGGCCCTGCCCGGCTCCGCCTACCTCTACCAGGGCGAGGAACTGGGGCTGCCGGAGCACACCACGCTGCCCGACGAGTCCCGCCAGGACCCGACCTGGGAGCGCAGCGGCCACACCCAGCGTGGTCGGGACGGCTGCCGGGTGCCGATCCCGTGGGAGGCCGACGCCCCCTCCTACGGCTTCGGCCCGACCGACGCCAGCTGGCTACCGCAGCCACCGCTGTGGGCCGAGTACGCCCTGGACCGGCAGCAGGGGGTGTCCGGCTCGACGTACGAGACGTACCGGACCGCGTTGCGGCTGCGTCGCGAGTACGCCCTGGGCCGGGGGACGCTGGAGTGGCTCTCCTCCGGCGACGAGGTGCTCAGTTTCCGCAACGGCGGGCTGACCGTGCTGACCAACTTCGGTACGGCGGCCGTGCCGCCGCCGGCCGGGGAGCTGCTGCACAGCAGCGCGCCGCTGGACGCCGACGGTCGGGTCCCCACCGACGTGACCGTCTGGGTCCGTCACTCCTGACCCCACCCCACCGCCCCCCGGCCCCGGCCCCGGTGCCCAGCCGGTCCGGGCCCGGGGCGCGGACCGGGCCCGGAGTGCGGACCGGGCCGGTTGGGGTGGCCCGGGCCGGTGGGGGTGGCCCAGCGCGCAGTGCCACGGCGCGGATGCCGGGGAAGGGTGCCGGGGAAGGGTGCCGGGGCTGGCGGCCGGTCCCGGAGGCGGACGGCACCTTGGTAGTGCTGTTCGCATCCTTTAGAGCTGATGCCGTCAACGATTCAGAGGTGGAAGTCGCCGAAGCTGGCGGGGCCCGCCCCCACGAGTGGCGCGCCTCACGAATAGCCCGCCCCCACGAATGGCGCGCGCCCACGAATGGCGCGCGCCCACGAATGGCCCGCCCCACGAGTGGCGCGCGCGCCCCACGAATGGCGCGGCCCACGAATGGCGCCCGCCCGACCCGGCGCGGCCGGCGACCCGTATCCCCCGGGGCCGTTCAGCCGTGCGGGATCCTGCCCCGGCGGTGATTCGTTGTTGTCATCAGCTCGAAAGGACCCGACTGAGGTATCCCCATCCCGACAGGCGATGGGCGATCTCGTAGCGCCGGGCGATCCCGTGGCACCAGGCGATCCCGTCACGCCGGGCGATCCCGTCACGCCGGACGGGGCGGCGCACGGGGTTGTGCACCGAACCAGCCCGAGGCGGGGCCTGGGCCAACAGCTCACTGGCGGTCGGCGCGGTCGTGCAGCAGGTCACCCACGGCGGCGATGTCGCCGGGCGACGTGCGGGAGGCCAGCCAGTACATCAGCCCGGTGGGGATGAAGAAGAGCTGGAACGCGGCCAGTCCGACGGCGTAGTTCAGCGGCGGCGGGAACGCCGCCCGCAGCGCGTGGAAGGCCGCGCCGACCAGCCCGTTGCCGGCGGCCCGGCCGACCCCGTTGACCAGGTTGCCCAGGCTGTAGACGGTGCCCCGGTGCTCCGGCGGGTTGACGTCGGCGATCAGGGCGAACCAGTTCGGCGAGTTCGCCGAGGTCAACGCCAACGCGACGACGGCGGTGAGCAGGCTCAGCCCGACCGTCGGCTCGGTCACCACGCTGGCCAGCACCGCACCCACCACCGCGCCGGTGCCGCCGCCGTCGGGCACGTCGATCCGGATCGGCACGAAGAACAACACCAGGTAGAACGGCAGCGCCGCGAGGATGCCGACCGCCGCCACCAGCGCCCGTCCCCGGGGGGTACGCCGTTGCAGCGCGTCCCCGGCCAGCCCGCCGACGATGGAGAACACCCCGCCGAGCTGGAACAGGGTGGCGAAGACGCTGCCCACCACGACCGCCGTCGCCGTCGAGTAGCCCTGCCCCTGCGCCCGCTCGGCGAACAGCACCGGCAGCCACACCAGCGAACCGAACGCCGCCTGCGCGGTGAGGCCCTGCAGGATCAGCCACCTGTTGGTCCGCCGCCCCAGGATGCGCGGCAGGTCGGAGCGGGTGATCCGGTAGTCGTACCCGACGCCGGCCTCGATCGCCCCGGCCAGTTCCGGTTCGCTCTGCCCGCGCCGGATGTCGTAGGTCAGCAGGTAGGCCACCGTGGCCGCCAGGCCGACCACGGTGAGCAGCAGGAACGGGCGTCGCCAGTCGGCCGCGCCGAGCAGCCCGCCGGTGAGCGTGCCGGCCAGGGTGCCGACCCCCTGGGACAGCCCCCAGAAGCTCATCACCAGGCCCCGGCGGCGCGGGGAGATCAGGTCGGTCACCACGGAATACCCGACCGAGCCGACCGCGCCCAACCCGACCGCGGCCACCAGTTGCGCGGCGAGGAACGTCGGGAAGCCGGTGGCGAACGCGCTGCCACCGGTGCCGGCGGCCCAGACCAGCGTGCCGACCATCAGCAGCGGCTTGCGGTTGGTCCGGTCGCCGACGTACGCCCAGGCCACCGCCGCGACCGCGCTGATCAGGAAGCTCACCGCCGTGACCAGGCCGAGCATCCGCTGTGGCACGCCCAGCGCCCCGGAGATCGGCCCGTACAGCGGGGGCACCAGGCCGATCGCCACGTTGTCCAGCGAGGCGAGCACCACGAACACCACGACGCTGTAGAGGCGGTGCGCCGCGTTCCCGCGCCGGGGCATCCTGCTGCCGGTCATGTCCGGCAGCCAACCAGGTACGCCTCCCGGCCCGACGGGCACCCCCGCCGGACCGTCCCGCCGGGGCGGAACCGGGCGTCGGCCGGTGACCGGCCCCCGTGCGCCGGTCACCGGCCGACGTCGCCGGTCAGGTGGGTCACTCCCCGGGCACGGCCACCCGGTCCAGGGTGTGGTCGCGGGCCTGCGCGTACCGCTCACGGATGGCGGGGACGGGCTCCGCCGCGTACTCCTCGGTGTCCTTCGGTGCCCAGGTGGGCGGCGTCGCGCCGCCCAGGGCGACCCAGGCGGCCTGGCGGGCCGCACCGTCGGCGACGTACTCCCCCGGCGGGGGCACCACCACGGGACGACCGAAGACCTGCGGCGCGATCCGGCGGACCGCCGCCGAGCGGGCCCCGCCGCCGACCAGGATCACCCGCTCGACCGTCGCGCCCTGGGCGACCAGCGCGTCGAGGCCGTCGGCCAGCGCGCAGAGCATCCCCTCCACCGCCGCCCGGGCCAGGTGCGCCGGGGTGGCGGTACGCAGGGTGAGGCCGTGCACCGAGCCGGTGGCGGTGGGGCGGTCCGGGGTCCGCTCCCCCTCCAGGTAGGGCACCATGACCAGGCCGTCGGCCCCGGGCGGGGCGCTCAACGCCAGCTCGGACAGCGTGTCGAGGTCGACGCCGAGCAGCGTCGCCGCCGAGTCGAGCACCCGGGCCGCGTTGAGCGTGCAGACCAGCGGCAGGAACCGGCCGGTCGCGTCGGCGAACCCGGCCACCGCGCCACCGGCGTCGGCGGCCGGCGTGTCCGCCACCGCGAAGACCGTGCCCGAGGTGCCGATCGACACGACCACGTCGCCCGGACCGGCGCCGACGCCCAACGCGGCGGCGGCATTGTCCCCGGTGCCGGGGCCGAGCAGGATCTCCCCGGTGCCGGGCACGACGTCCCCGCCCGGAACCGCCTGGCCGCCCGCCAGCACGACCGGGTCGAGTACGCCGGCCCGCTCGGCCGGACCGAGCACCGTGGGCACCTCGACGACCCGACCGAACGCCTTCTCCAGCAGGTCGGGGCGGTACTGCCCGGTCACCGGCGACCAGTAGCCGGTGCCGCTGGCGTCACCCCGGTCGGTGCGCAGCGCCGCCAGGTCGGGAGCACCCGCCAACCGCCAGGTCAGCCAGTCGTGCGGCAGGCAGACGGCGGCGACCCGGGCGGCGTGCTCCGGCTCGTGCCGGGCCAGCCAGCGCAGCTTGGTGGCGGTGAAGCTGGCCACCGGGACCAGCCCCACCGCGTCGGCCCAGAACCGGCGGCCGGTTTCCCCGCCGCCGGCCTCGGCGATCAGGTCCCGGGCCGCGTCGGCGGACCGGGTGTCGTTCCACAGCAGCGCCGGCCGGACGACCTCGCCCGCCTCGTCGAGGCAGACCATGCCGTGCTGCTGACCGGCGACCGACACGGCCGCCACGTCGGCCAGCCCGCCGGCCGCCTCGACGGCGGCCAGCAGGGCATCCCACCAGGCCCGTGGGTCGACCTCGGTGCCGTCCGGGTGCGGCGCGCGGCCCTCCCGGACCAGCGCGCCGGTCTCCGCGTCCCGGATCACCACCTTGCAGGACTGGGTGGACGAGTCCACCCCGGCGACGAGCGGCATGCCGGGCCGCCTCAGCGCGCGCCGAGCAGGTGCTCGACGGCGAGCTGGTTGAGCCGAACGAAGCCGAAGCCCTTCGCGGCCGTCGCGTCCACGTCGAACTCCTCGAACGCGGACCGGTCGGCGAGCAACCCGGCGTAGCCCTCACCGTCGCCCAGCGTCGGGCTGCCCAGCTCGCCGACCTTGCTGGCGGCGAGCGCCTCGACCACCTCCGGGTCGGCCCGGAACGCCGCCGCCCGCTCCTTGAGCAGCAGGTAGGTCGCCATGTTGGCCTCGGCCGACGCCCACACCCCGGAGATGTCCTCGGTGCGGGAGGGCTTGTAGTCGAAGTGCCGCGGGCCGTCGTACGCCGGGCCGCCGTTGGGGCCGCCGTTCTCCAGCAGGTCGACCAGGGCGAACGCATTCATCAGGTCGCCGTGGCCGAAGACCAGGTCCTGGTCGTACTTGATGCCGCGCTGGCCGTTGAGGTCGAGGTGGAACAGCTTGCCCTGCCAGAGCGCCTGGGCGATGCCGTGGGCGTAGTTGAGGCCGGCCATCTGCTCGTGCCCGACCTCCGGGTTCAGGCCGACCATCTCGGGCCGCTCCAGCTCGGAGATGAACGCCAGCGCGTGCCCGACGGTGGGGAGCAGGATGTCGCCGCGCGGCTCGTTCGGCTTGGGCTCGATGGCGAACCGCAGGTCGTAGCCCTGGTCCACGACGTACTGGCAGAGCACGTCGACGGCCTCGCGGTAGCGGTCCAGCGCGGCCCGGATGTCCTTGGCCACGTCGTACTCGGAGCCCTCCCGGCCGCCCCACATGACGAAGGTCTTGGCACCCAGCTCGGCGGCGAGGTCGACGTTGCGCAGCACCTTGCGCAGCGCGTAGCGGCGCACGTCGCGGTCGTTGCTGGTGAAGCCGCCGTCCTTGAACACCGGGTGGGTGAACAGGTTGGTGGTGACCATCGGCACGACCAGGCCGGTCTCGTCGAGGGCCTTGCGGAACCGGGCGAGCTGGGCCTCCCGGGCGGTGTTGTCGGCACCGAACGGGATCAGGTCGTCGTCGTGGAACGTGATGCCGTACGCGCCCAGCTCGGCGAGCCGGTGCACCGCCTCGACGGCGTCCAGCTCCGGGCGGGTGGCGTCACCGAACGGGTCACGGGCCTGCCAGCCCACCGTCCAGAGCCCGAAGGAGAACTTGTCGGCGGGAGTGGGACGGGGTGCCATGGCAGACCTCCGGTGAGGATGATGATGGTGGCGGTGGGTGGATGACCCGCAATTTGTTCAGTGGTTGAATTAAATGGCCGTGCTGTGGCACTGTCAAGGGGTGACCGAGACCCGGACCGCGGGCGCGGTCCGCCAGGGAAGCCTGCGCGAACTCAACCTCGCCGTGGTGCTGCGGCGGATCGCCGACACCGCCCGGCCGCCGTCGCGGGCCGAGATCGCCGCCGACACCGGCCTGACCCGCGCCACCGTGTCGGCGGTCGTCGACGACCTGATCGCCGGCCGGCTGGTCACCGAGGCCGACCCCGCGCCCCGGACCGGCGCCGGCCGGCCCGCCCGGGGGCTGCTGCTCGGCGACACCGGCCCGGCCGGGCTCGGCCTGGAGGTCAACGTCGACTACCTCGCCGCCTGCGTGGTCGACCTCACCGGCGCGGTCCGGCACCACGAGGTACGCCGGATCGACCTGCGCCCGCTCTCCCCCGCCGACGCGCTCACCGACCTGGTCGCCCTGGCCCGGCGGGCCCGCGCCGCCGCCGACGCCGCCGGCCTCGGCCTGGCCGGGGCGGCCCTGGCCGTGCCGGGGCTGGTCGACGCGCGTGGCCTGGTCCGGCTCGCCCCCAACCTGGGCTGGCGGGACGTCGACGTGCCGGCCCTGCTCGCCGGCCACCCCGACCTCACCGACCCGGTCGACGGGGTGCCGCCACTGGTGGTGGAGAACGAGGCGAACCTCGCCGCGCTCGGCGAACTGCACGCCCGTCCCGGCGGCCCGCAGAGCTTCCTGCACGTCTCCGGCGAGATCGGCATCGGTGCCGGGATCGTGCTCGACGGGGCGCTGTTCCGGGGTTCCCGGGGCTGGAGCGGCGAGCTGGGTCACGTACCCGTCGATCCGGGTGGCCCCACCTGCCGCTGCGGGGCGCGCGGCTGCCTGGAGACGTACGCCGGGCAGGAGGCCGTGCTGGTCGCGGCCGGGCTGGCCGGGGTGGACCTGCCGGCCGACACCGCCGCCCGCCGGCTGGCCGACCTGGCCGACTCCGGCGACCCGGCCGCGCTCGACGCGCTGTACGCCGCCGGCACCGCGCTCGGGGTGGCCGTCTCCGGGGTGGTGAACCTGCTCGACCTGGACACCGTGGTGCTCGGCGGTGGATACGCGACCCTCGCGCCGTGGCTGTGCCCGCCGGTGCTGGCCGAACTCGACGCCCGGGTGCTCACCAGCGGGTGGTCCCCGGTGACGGTCCGCCCGGCGGCGCTCGGGGCCGAGTCCGCCGCCGTCGGCGGGGCCGGTGCGGTGGTCCGGCGGATCATCGCCCGACCGTCCGGCTGGCTCTCCCGCCCGGGCTGACCCGGCTTCCTCGCTGGCCGATCGTCGGCCCACCTCGGTACGCTTTCCCTCAGGCAACGATCCCCTACCGAGGAGAGCACTCCCAGCATGCGCAGAGGTCGACAGACCGACGCGCCCGGCGACCGGCGGTGACGAAGACCCACCGGGACGGGCACGCCGGCCCGGTGAGCGGGGGCGGACAGGTGTCCCGCGCGCCGGCCCACCCGTCGCCGGACGGCCCGCTGCCGGCCGACCCGCAGCTCGCCCGGGAACTGCTCGACGGGCTCGCCGAGGCGGTGGTCACCACCGACCGGGCCGGGCGGGTCACCCTGGTCAACGCGATGGCCGGGCAACTCCTGCCCGAGCTGACCCCTGGCACCGACCTGACCTCGGGCACCGTGCCGGCGCTGGCCCACGCGGTCACCGGCGACGCCGCGACGTTCGACGCCGAGCACCGGGGACGCCGGCTGTACGGGGTCTGCCGCCCGCTGGCCGGCGGGGGCTGCGCCTGGTACGTGCGCGACGTCACCGACGAACACGCCCGCACCGACGCGTTGCTCGCCGAGCGGTCCCGCACCGCGTTCCTGGCCCGGGCCGGCAGCCGGCTCGGGCTCTCGTTGCACCGCGAGCAGACCCTGCGCAGCACCGTCACCCTGCCGGTGCCCTACCTGGCCGACGCGGCGCTGGTCGTGCACCGGCCCCCGCAGCCCGGCGAGGACGTCCCGCACTGGCTGCGCTACGCCGACGGCGACCCCGGCCCGGTCGGTGGGGTCGCCGACCCGGAGCTGACCGGCGCGGTCCCCGGGCTCGTCGAGGCGCTCAGCGGCGCGACCACCGACCCCAGCCCCTGGCTCGACGCCGAACTGGCCGACCTGGACGCCGTGCTGCCGCCGGAGTTCGGCCGCCCCGGCACCGTGCTGATCAGCCCGATGCCCAGCGCCGGCGGGCCGGCCGGCGCGCTGGTCCTGGTCCGCCGGGTCGGCCGGCCCGGCTTCGACCAGCGCGACATCGAGCTGGCCCGGGAGTTCGCCGCCCGGGCCGGGTCCGCGGTCGCCGCCGCCGAACTCTACGGCGAGCAGGCCCACCTGGCGCGGGTGCTCCAGCACAGCCTCCTCCCGCCGGAACTGCCCCCGGTGCCCGGCGTCACCCTCGCCGGCGGTTACCGCTCCGCCGGGGACAGCCTGCGCATCGGCGGCGACTTCTACGAGGTCTTCCCCACCGCCACCGGGGCCCTGTTCGCCCTCGGCGACGTCTGCGGCAAGGGGGTCGGCGCGGCCGTGCTCACCGGCCGGGTACGCCAGTCGCTGCAGACCCTGCGGCTGGTCGAGCAGCGTCCCCGGGAACTCGTCGCCCTGCTCAACCGGGCGTTGTTCGACTCCCCCGACGCCGCCCGGCGCAGCCAGTTCACCACCCTGCTGCTGGGCAGCACCGAACCGGGGGCCGACGGCGGGCTGCGGGTCCGCATCGCCGGCGGCGGGCACCCGTCCCCGCTGGTGGTACGCGCCGACGGCAGCATCGTCGAGGCCCGGGTGGGCGGGATGCCGATCGGCGCGTTCGCCTCGGCCACGTTCGTCGAGGTGGAGGTACGCCTCGCCCCGGGTGAGCTGCTGCTGGCGTACACCGACGGGGTGACCGAGGCGCGCGGCGGCGCGGCGGCCGTCGAGATGTTCGGCGAGCAACGGCTGCGGCAGGCGCTCGCCACGGTGGCCGGCCTGCCGCCCGCCGCCGTGGTCGACTGGCTGCTCCAACTCGTCGACGAGTGGCTGGACGGGGAGAGCCACGACGACATAGCGATGCTGGCCGTCCGCGCGGCGGACCCGGCGTGAGCCGACCGGACGGGCCGGCCGCCACGGACCCGGGCCCGCCGGCCGGGCCGGCAGTGGTGGGGCCGGAGGTCGTCGCGGCGTACCTCGACTGTCTGGACCGGGCCGACCTGCCCGCCGCCACCGCGATCGCGACCGGCCTGCTGGACGCCGGCTCGTCGGTGGCCGACGTCCTGGTGGACCTGGTCGCCGCGACCCAGCGCGAGGTGGGGCTGCGCTGGCTGACCGGCCGGTGGAGCGTCGCCCAGGAGCACGCGGCCACCCACGTCAGCGAGCGGGTGGTCGAGGCGGTCGCCGCCCGCAGCGGCCCGACGGGGGCCCGCGGACACGTGGTGATGGCCTGCGTCGAGGGCGAGTGGCACGCGCTGGCCGCCCGGATCGTCGTCGAGGTGGTCCGGGCCGCCGGTTGGCGGGTCACCTTCCTCGGCGCGAGCGTGCCGGTCCGGCACCTGGTCTCCTACCTGCACCAGACCGGCCCGGACGCGGTGCTGCTCAGCTGCGTGCAGCCGAGCCGATTGATCCGGGCGGGGCGCATGATCGAGGCGTGCCGGGCGGCCGGGGTGCCGGTGGTGGCCGGTGGCCCGGGTTTCGGCCCGGACGGCCGCTGGGCCGCCGCCGTCGGTGCCGCCGCCTGGGGGGCGACCGCCCGGGACGCGGCCCGGCTGCTGGCCGGCCCGCTGAGCCCGACGCCGACCACCGGTCCCGTCCCGGTGGCCGGCACCGACGAGTACGTCGCGGTGCTGCGTCGCCGCCGTGACCTGGTGCAGCTCGTGCTCCGCGAGGTGGCCCCGGAGCCCGACCGGGTCGAGGAGGTCGCCGGCGCGGTCGCCCAGCTGGTCGACGCGCTGGCCGCGGCGATCCGGATCGGCGACCCGGGGCTGCTTGTCGAGTTCGTCCGCTGGCAGACGGAGGTGCCCGACGCCCGGGACGGCGTCCCGCTGCTGGACACCATGCTCCGGGTGTGCGCCGCCGCGCTGACCGAGCACCGGCACGCCGGGGACTACCTGCGTCAGGCCCGGACCCTGCTGACCATGCCCCGGTGACCGCCTGCGGATCAGGCCGAACGGGCCGCCGGGGCGCCGTTGCCCGGCCGGGCGCGGATCGGTGGGGGCGGTGCGGACGGTAACTCGACCACCGGTCCGCCCTCCCCCTCCCGGGCCCGCGCCACCCGGTCGAACTCCACCAGGCCGCGCAGCAGCGCCCCCCGGCCCTCGCCGCTCATCCCGGCCAACACGGCGTCGAGCCGCTGCCGGCGGTCCCGGCGCAGCTCGGCCAGGAGCCGGCTCGCCTCCGGGGTCAGGTGCAGGGCGATCTCCCGCCGGTCCGACCGGCCCGGCTCCCGCTCCAGCATGCCGGCGGCGACCAGCCGGTCACAGAGCCGGCTCGCCGAGGAGAGCAGCATGTTGAGCAGGGTGGCGAGCCGGCGCAGGTTGATCCCGTCGTGCCGTTCGACCACCATGACGGCACGTAACTGCGCGCTGGACAGCCGGCTGGTGGTACTTTCCCGGGCCGCCTCCCACACGGAGAGCAGGGCCCCTGTCGCGGCGTCCAGCTCGGCGGCCATACTCACGTCTGGTCCGTCAGGACCACTTTCTTCGGCCATGGTGGGCCCGAGACTACCCCCCGTACCAGGGGATCTGCGCTGTCAGGAGGCGTGCATGAGCAGCGGACCCGAATGCCGGGCCCGACGGGTGCTGACCGAGTCACCCGCGGACCTGCTGCTGGAACGGCTCGCCGACGAGTTGGGGCGGTCCTACCGGATCACCGACGTGGCGCTGTTCCAGGTCGACTACCGGCTGTCGGTGCTGCTGCCGCTGGGTGGCGGCGACCCGCTGACCGGGCCCGGCCACCCGGCCTGGCGCTGCTACGACCACCAGCAGCCGGTGCTCGCCGACGGGGCCGGCTGGTTCCCCGTCGGCATGCGGGGTGAGCGGCGCGGGGTGCTGCGGCTGACCCCGGTGCCCGACGACCGGACGGCGGTCGAGGAGCTGACCCGCATCGCCACCGCCCTGGGGCACGAGTTGGCCGCGGTCACCGCCGGCACCGACGTCTACCGGGCCTCGCGCCGGGCCCGGCGGCTCACCCTCGCCGCCGAGATGCAGTGGGAACTGCTGCCGGGGCGCAGCCGGGACCGGCCCTCGTTCCGCCTCGCCGGCCAGCTCGAACCGGCGTACGCGGTGCGCGGGGACAGTTTCGACTGGTCCGACGACGGCACCCGGCTGTGGCTGTCGGCCATCAACGGCACCGGTGAGGGGGTGGCCGCCTCGATGCTCACCGCGCTGGCCACCCACGCGTTGCGCAACGCGCGCCGGGGCGGGCTGGCCCTCGCCGACCAGGTCGCCCTCGCCGACCAGGCGGTCTACGCCCTGCACCGGGGCGAGCAGCACCTGTCCGCCCTGGTGATGGAGCTGGACCTGGCCACCGGGGTGCTGACGGCGGTGGACGCCGGGTCGCCCCGGCTGGTGCTGCTGCGCGACGGTGAGGTCAGCGAACAGGCGCTCGACAAGCAGTTCCCGCTGGGCATGTTCGAGGGCACCGACTACCAGCACCAGAGCTTCGAGCTGCGCCGGGGCGACCGGCTGTTCGTGCTCAGCGACGGCGTGATCGACGCGACCGGGCAGCACGTCCGGTACGGCGAGACGGCGCTGGACCGGTTCCTGCGGCGTACCGGCCCGATGACGCCGCTGGACGCGGTCCGCTCGCTCATCGGTGACCTACGCGCCTTCGTCGCCGGTGACCTGGTGGACGACGCGGTGGTGGTCTGCCTGGACTGGACCGGTCCGCAGGAGTGAGACCGGCGGGCCCGGCGCGTGCGACGCCGGGCCCGGCGGTCAGTAGGCGCCGCGCCCGCGCAGCACCGCGCCGAAGGTCTTCCACAGGATGGTCAGATCGGCGGCGAGCGACCAGTTCTCCACGTAGTAGAGGTCCAGCCGGATGCCGTCCTCCCAGCTGAGGTCGGACCGGCCGCTGACCTGCCAGAGTCCGGTCATGCCCGGCTTGACCAGCAGGCGGCGGGCCACGTCACCGTCGTAGCGGGCCACCTCGGACGGCAACGGCGGGCGGGGGCCGACCAGGCTCATCTGGCCGAGCAGCACGTTGACCAGCTGGGGCAGTTCGTCGAGGGACCACTTGCGCAGCAGCCGCCCGATCCGGGTGACCCGCGGGTCGTCGCGCATCTTGAACATCAGCCCGTTGGTCTCGTTGCGGGCGACCAGCTCGGCCAGCAGCGCGTCGGCGTTGACCACCATGGTGCGGAACTTCAGCACCCCGAACTCCCGGCCGCCCTGCCCGACCCGGGTCTGCCGGAACAGCACCGGACCCCGGCTGTCCAGCTTGACGGCCAGCGCGATCAGCGCCACCAGGGGCAGCAGCAGCGCCAGCGCCACCGCGGCGGCGGACCGGTCGACGAACTCCTTGACCAGCTTGCGGGCCCCCCGGAACTCCGGTGCCTCGACGTGGATCAGTGGCAGGCCGGCCACCGGCCGGGTGTGGATGCGGGGGCCGGCGACGTCGGTGAGGGCGGGGGCGACGACCAGGTCGATCCCGGTGCCCTCCAGCTGCCAGCCCAGCCGACGCAGCCGGGTCGCGGTCAGCTCGCCGGACGCGGTGACCGCGACGGTGTCCGCGCCGATCGCGGCGGCGGCCTCCGGGATGCCGCGCAGGGAACCCACCACCGGTACGTCGCTGAGCCGCTGCGGCACCGGGGCGAGCAGCGCGTCGGGGATGCACGCGCCGACCACGTGGTAGCCGGCGTACGGCTCCCGGCGCAGGGTGTGCACCAGTTCCAGCACGTGCGCGGTGTCCCCGACGACGAGGACCCGCCGGGACCAGCCGTCGCCCCGGCAGCGGGCCCGGTGCAGTGCCTTACGGGCGGCGAACCGGGTGGCCACCAGCCCGATCGTGCCGACGGCGAAGGAGATGCCGAGGAAGCCCCGGGAGACCCCGACGTCGAAGATGTAACCGGCGATCGCGACCCCACCGGCCAGGCGCAGGCTCGCCCCGCTGACCCGCCGGTACTCGTCCGCGCCGTAGCCGAGCACCCGGTCGTCGTAGCAGCGCAGCGCCTTGAGTGAAACCAACCAGACCAGCACCAGGGCCGGTGCCACCACCACGTACGGGATCTCCGAGCCGCGCGGCACGGCATCGCCGAAGCGGGTGGCGTAGCCGGCGAGGACCGCCAGCGACAGAACGGCGGTGTCCAGCACCACCAGGGTGCGGACGTAGCTTCGCTGGTTGGCCTGGGAACGAGTACCCGCCGATCGGCGACCGGGCGCCGACGGCGGGGTACGGACGGGCGTGGACAGTGTCGCCGAGGTCACCCAACCTCCCCCACATCACACTTGTCGGCTCCGAGCCTGAATGCTCACCTCTGGAGGGGTCCGCCGGCCGGAGCGCTCCCGACATCCTGCCCCACAATGATGCTCACCTATTGCTTCGGACGCATTACTGTCAGTTTTCTTTCGCCGCCGGAGTGGGGAAATCCCACCATGGCACCAATTCTCACCGGATGCAGTGACCCATGTGCACTGTGCGAGGGATCAGCGCGGTGCGTTCGGGCGCAGCGCGATGGCCTTCAGGAAGATGTCACCGATCTTGGACGGGTCCTCGGTGACGAAGGCGCCGCCACCGGTGACGTTGGTGATCGACTGGAGTTCGGTCTTGGAGACCTCGCTACCGATGCCGATGATGACCACCTGCACCGGACGCTCCGGGTCGTTGAGCTGCTTGAGCCGGCTGATCAGCGCGCTCTGCGAGATGCCGTTCTTGTCCTCGTTCTTACCGTCGGTGAACAGCACCACCGAATTGACCCGGCCGGGTTCCCAACCGTCCTGGACCGTCTTGTACGCCGCCAGCATGGTGTCGTACAGACCGGTGTCGCCGCTGGACGGGCGGATACCGGCGAGCCCCTGCTCCAGCTTTCCCCGGTTGCCGGACAGCGGGCTGATCGGCTCGATCTCCCGCCAGTCCCGCGAGCCGACCAGTTCGGTGGAGAACGTCCACAGCCCGATCGACCAGGAGTCGTCGAAGAGGTTCAGGCCCCGGCTGGCCGCCGCCACGGTCACCTGCTCCCGGCTGGCGTTGTTGGCCGACGGGACGGCGGCCTTCATCGAGCCGGAGACGTCGATGACGCAGAGCATCCGCCCGGACTGGGTGGCGATCGACCAACCGGAGACCGCACGGTCTATGGCCACCGGATCCAGGCCACCGGCGGCGGTCCCCCCGGACGGGGGTACGGCCGTACCGCCGCCGGCCGGGCTCGGCGCACCCTGCGGCGCCTTGAAACCGTCGCCCCAGTTGCCGTCCGGGGCCCGCAGCGACTGCACGGCCAGCCGGTTCTTGAAGCTCTGCGTGGTGAGCAGTTCGAAGAGCACCTTCGCGGCCGACGCCTTGGCCTGGTCGATGCCGGGAAGCACCGCGTACGGGTAATCCAGCGGCATCGGCGACGGCTCCAGGTAGAGCGCGGCCAGCGGGATCGGCGGCTTGGTGTTGTTGTAGGCGATGACGTCCTCCTCCGACAGCGCGGCGGCACCGAGCGCGCTGGCGATGGAGGTCGGGTCGTTGGAACGCGGGAACCGGGCCAGCAGGTCCTGCCGCAGCGCCGAGCGGCCGGTGGCCAGCGCCCGCAGCGCGGCCGTGGTCGCCTGCTGGGCGTCGCCGCCCCCGCCGCTGGCCGCGGCGGTCAGGGAGAGCAGGCCGGAGAGCCCGGCGGCGTCCTGAGTCGGCTCGACGATGCCGGCCCGTAGCGGCTTGTCCCCGCGTACGGCGCGCAGCATGTCGTTCCAGGTGAGCTTCTTCTCCGGCCAGCCGAACTTGGTGCTGGCCACCGGCTGCGGCATGGCCACCACGACGGGGCTGCGGGCGATCGACGCGCCGTTGCCGGGGGCGAACGCGGTGGCGCCGCCGCTCTTGAGGCGCAGCAGCCAGGTCGACGAGTCCGGAATCCACACGTCGGGCGTGACCGCGGTGCCGCTGGCCTGCCCCACCCCGGCGAGGCTGGCCCCGTGCTTGCTGGCCACCGCGGCGGCCACCTCCACCGGTTCGGAGGCGGTGACGTTCACCTTGATGCAGGTGCCACCGACCGCCGCCCCGTCCGTCGTCCACTGGGCCGCCGCCGCCTCGACGGCCGGCGCGACCTCGGGCGCGGCGGCCACGGCGAGCTGGATCTCCCCTGAGCAGGACGGTCCGGCCAACTGCTGGTAACCGACCCAGGAGCCGCCGACCACGACGACGAGCGCGGTCGCCGCCAGGGCGGCGCCCGCTCCACGGATACTTGAACGCATGCGATGGCGGCCAGACACGCTGACCATCTTGCGTATCTCGTTCGCTTTCTGCCATGACCGTTCGGACGAAAGTTACGCAGGAGAAACAGTTGATCACTATTTCGGTACCCTGAGTAACTAAATCGTCTCGTGACGTGGCACCGATCCACCCCGGACGGACGTGTGTCAGGGCAGTACGCAGGTCGGACTCCCGGTGGCCACCGGCTCACCCACCGGCGACGGCACGCCCGACTCGGGGTCGACCCAAAACACCCGGATCATGTCGGCCCGCTCGTCGGCGACGTACAGGTGCCGACCGGCGAACGCGAAGTGCCGGGGCCACTCCCCGCCGGTGTCGACCTCGTCGACCAGCCGGGGCAGTTCCCCGTCGAGGGCGAAGACCGCCACCGTGCCGACCCCCCGGTTGCCCAGGTAGAGGAACCGGCCGTCCGGGCCGACCGTGATCTCCGACGGCTGGACGTGACCCGCCCGCCCACTGGCGTCCACCCGGCCGAGCTGGTGCAGCGCCCCGTCGGCGGTCAGCTGGTAGGCGGTCACCGTCGCGTCCAGCTCACCGGCGAGCCAGCAGCGCCGCCCGTCGGGGTGCCGGGCCAGGTGCCGGGGACCGGTGCCCGCCACCGTGTGCACCCGGGGGGCGCGCGGGGTCAGCCGGCCGGTGGCGGCGTCCAGGTCGTACCGGTAGACCGAGTCGGTGCCCAGGTCGACGGCGAGCAGCGGGCCGACGCCGGGATCGGGCGACACCATGTGGCAGTGCGCCCGCTCCTGCCGCTGCGGGTCCGGGCCGTGCCCCTGGTGGACCACCAGGTCGGTACGGTCCCCGGGCACCCCCTGCCCGTCCAGCGGGAGCACGGCGACGCTGCCCCCGCCGTAGTTGGCCACGAAGAGGTGCCCGCCGTCCGGGGCGACCGCCAGGTGGGCCGGCTCGGCACCGCCCGTCGACCGGACCCCCAGCGGGGTCAGCCCGCCGTCGGGATCGACCGCGAACGCGCTCACCTGCCCCTCGGGCAGCTCGTTGACCGCGTAGAGCACCGGCCGGGACGGATGCCGCACGAGGAAGGACGGCGCCGGGGTCACCGCGACCGTGCCGAGCGGGGTCAACTCCCCCGACTCGGGGTCCCGCCGGGCGGCGACGATGCCCTCGCCGCGCCCACCCGTGTCCGCCGTGTAACCGCCGATGTGGACGATCGTCCCCGTCACCGGACCACCCCTCCGCCGAATCCCGTCGTCGCTTCCCAGGCTTCCCGCAATCACCCGCCGGCATCCCTGGTTTCCCGGGTTTTCCTCACCCGGCAGCGGCGCGGGGCCGGTCAGCCCACCGGGACCGGTTCGCCGCGCTGCCGGGCCACGTGCTCGACCAGCGAGATCAGCACCAGTTTGCCGGACTGCCGGTCCCGGGCGTCGCAGAGCATCACCGGCACCTCCGGCTCGATGTCCAACGCCTGCCGCACCGCGTCCACGCCGAACCGGCGGGTGTCCTCGAAACAGTTGACCCCCACCACGAACGGGATGCCGCGCTGCTCGAAGTAGTCGATCGACGGGAAGCAGTCGGCCAGCCGGCGGGTGTCGGCCAGCACCACCGCGCCGAGCGCGCCGAAGGCCAACTCGTCCCAGAGGAACCAGAACCGGTCCTGCCCGGGGGTGCCGAACAGGTAGACCTGGAGATCGTCGGTGATGGTGATCCGGCCGAAGTCCATCGCCACCGTGGTGGTCGACTTGCCCTCCACCCCGGACAGGTCGTCGGTGCCGATCCCGGCGTCGGTCAGCACCTCCTCGGTCTGCAACGGCCGGACCTCACTGAGCGCGCTCACCAGCGTCGTCTTGCCGGCGCCGAAGCCACCGGCAATGAGGATCTTGAGAGCCAGCGGCAGCCGGTCCGCTGATGAGTCGCGATCAGAGCGCACGTAGTCCACTGACCACCGCCTTGAGAATGTCGTCGTCGGGAAGGCCGGCGGCGGCCGGCGGTTCGTGCACGGTGACCAGCCCACGGGCGAGCAGGTCACCGAGGAGGACCTGGACCACCCCGAGGGCGAGATCCAGGTCGGCGGCGAGATCCACCACCGCCACCGGCTGCCTGGCGCACTCCACCAGCCGACGGTGCTCGGGTTGCAGCCCCGGCTGGCCGTACGGGTCGACGCCCGCCGCGGCCAGCACGAACGCCACCAGGTCGAAGCCGCCGACGGCGGGCCGCACCCGGCCACCGGTGAGGGTGTACGGGCGTACCACCGGGCCGGCCGCGCCGTCCAGCCACTCGTGCTGGTGACCCGGCTGCTCAGCCCGCATCGGCGAGCCCCGCCGCCCGCGCCGGGGCGGTCAGGTTCTCGCCGACCCGGACGACCAGCATCGCCATCTCGTAGGCCACCAGGCCGATGTCGGCGTCCGCCGCGCAGGCCACCGCCAGGCAGGCGCCCTGCCCGGCAGCGGTCACGAAGAGGTACGCCTCCTCCATCTCCACCACCGTCTGCCGGACGCCACCGGCGGCCAACTGCCGGCTGGCCCCCTTGGCCAGGCTGGAGAAGCCCGAGGCCAGCGCGCAGAGGTGTTCGGCGTCGGCCCGGTCCAGCCCGGCGGAGGCACCGAGCAGCAGACCGTCGGCGGAGAGGACCACGGCCTGCTGGGCCGCCGGCACCCGCTCCACCAGTTCGTCGAGCAACCAGCCGAGATCGGCGTTCTGCCGTGTCGTGTGCACCACTAGGCGTCCCTCTCAGTCGCGGTCGGATCGGGCGTCGGCACCGGGCCGGCCGACGACGGGGATGCCCCGGCGTCGGACCGCCCCGGGTCGCCGCCCGCGGTCGGGGTGGGCCGGGCCGGCGGGACCGGGTGGACGCCGCTGCTGTCCAGCCGTCCCCGGGTGGTGCCGGCCTGTAGGGCCGACATCTGCCGCCGTACCTCCTCGGGGGAGCGGGTGGTGGTCGGGTCGGGGCCGGCCGGCGGGCGCGGCGGACGGGCCACCGGGCCCCGGCGGCGGACCCGGCGGGGCAGGCCGTCGCCATCGACGGCGGCCTCCACCGACGAGGTACGGGCCGGGGCGAACGGCAGCACCGTCTGGTCCGGTCGCTCCCGGGTGGTCCGGGTGGTCCGCGGTCGGGGCAGGGTGGTCAGCCGGGTCACCGACGCGGCCGGACGGTCCCGGGTCGGCGGGGCGATCGGCGGCTCCTCGGTGATCAGGTCGGCCGGCAGGCGCACCAGTGCGGTGAGCCCGACCGGCGTCCCGGTCCGCAGGGTGACCTGGACGCCGTGCCGGGCGGCCAGCCGCGAGACCACGAACAGGCCGAGCCGGGCGCTGTCGGCCGGGTCGAACTCGGGCGGGGTGGCCAGTCGGCGGTTGGCGTCCTCCACCGCCTGCGGCGTCATCCCGAGCCCGTGGTCGGTGATCTCGACGAGGTAGCCGTCGACGACCGGCGCCCCGGTCACCTCGACCCGACGCTCGGGCGGGGAGAAGGCGGTCGCGTTCTCGATCAGCTCGGCGAGCAGGTGGATGACGTCGGCGACGGCCCGGCCGAGCAGCCCGGCCGGCTCGACCCGGCCGATGTCCACCCGGTCGTACGCCTCGACCTCGGAGATCGCGCCGCGCAGCACGTCCAGCAGGGCGACCGGCTGCCGCCAGCCCCGGCCCGGTGCCGCCCCCGCCAGGATGACCAGGTCCTCGGCGTGCCGGCGCAGCCGGGTCGCCAGGTGGTCGACGCGGAACAGCTCGGCCAGCTCGTCCGGGTCCTCGGCGCGACGTTCCATCCGGTCGAGCACGGCGAGCTGCCGGTGCACCAGACCCTGACTGCGCCGGGCGAGGTTGAGGAAGACCTCGTTCAGCCCCCGCCGCAGCGTCACCTCGTCGATCGCCGACCGCACCGCCACCCGGCTCACCTCGGTGAACGCCCGGCCGACGTCACCGATCTCGTCCGCGCCATAGGACAGCGGCGGGGCCTCCCGGGCGACGTCGACCTGTTCGCCCCGGCGCAGCCGGGCCACCACGTCGGGCAGCCGGTGCCCGGCCAGCTCCAGCGCGGCGTTGCGCACGGCGGACAACCGGCGGGCCAGCGTCCGACCGACCCGGATGGCGACCAGTAGCGACACCCCGATCGCGACGAGGCCCAGCACCCCGGCGACGCCGAGGCGCAGCAGGATCGTGACGGCGACCGGCACGGACCGTTCGGCCAGCCCGTCGGCCTGGCTGAGTTCGAAGTCACGCAGCTCCTGCTGGACGGCCGCCTGGCTGGCCTGCCAGGCCGCCGGGTCGATCGGCGGGAGGCCGGACGGCCCGGCGCTGAGCAGCTGCTCCTGCATGGTGCGGAGCCGGACGAACGCCTCCCCCTCCACCAGCCGCTGGTAGGCGGCCCGGTCGGCGGCCGGCAGGTCGGCCACCGCCGACTCGGCGAGGAACCGTTCGTTGGCGATGGTCTGCACCAACCGCAGGTGCTCGCCCTCGGTGAACCGGCCGGCGACGAACGCCCCGGCGAGCATCGCGTCGGTCTGGCCGAGCAGTTCGCGGGAGCGGCCGACCGCGGTCAGGGCGAGTGCCTGCCGGTTCAACTCGGCGTCGGGCAGCGCCGCCGTCGCGGCGAACGCCTGGAAGGCCGAGGAGATCATGCCGCTGTACAGGCCGATGGCACCGGCCCGGTCGACCTGCCGGCGGTCGATGAACCCCCGACCGGCCGGCAACGCCTCCAGGGCGGCGCCGAGCGCGTCGAGCCGGGCGTTGAGCAGGTCACCGGCGGCGTCCCGCAGTGCGTCGCCGGCCATCATCCGACGCAGCTCGACGATCGCCTCGTCGGTGCGTCGCCGCTGGTCGGCGAGGGCGGGCAGGGTGCCGGTGCCGGCCAGTTGGATCACCGAGGCCCGCCGCTCCCGTTGCAGCTCGGCCACCACCCGCTCGCCGGGGCGGCCGAAGTCCGCAAGCAGGGTCCGGGCGGCGAGCAGGTCGAGCGCCGGCCCGAAGGTCAACGTGGTGGCGAAGATCCACAGCGCCAGGAGGGCGGCCACCGGGGTGACGACCAGGGCGGTCAGCTTGGCGCGGATCGGCCAGTCGCGGGTGTCCATGAGTCCTCGCCCGGGCGGGAGTGTCGGCGGTGTCGCCGGCACCGACCGGGCGGTTCCGGCATCGATGCCGGGCACCGGCACGGCACCTCGGGCAGGATACGTAATCCTGACGCTCAGCACTACCGTGCGTCTCCCGGCGTCACCGCTGCGTCGCTGCCCCGCCCCGCCCCGGCCGGCCGGCACCTGACCTGGCCGCACCCGGGTTGATCAGGCATTGGCGGGGGCCCGCACCGACCCCGGGCCGGCCTGCGGACCGATGGAAAAATGTGACCGGATTTCCACCTGATCGGCCCCGGACGCACGTCGTGGCCCCTTCGTCCCGGTCGGGATCGGCGTGGGCGGAGGAAATTCGCCGGATCGGGATTGGTGATCAGTGCGGGGAGGGAATACCGCAGGGCGAAGGAGGAGCCATGTCGCCCACGCAGATAGTCCTACTGGTTCTCGCCGTACTGGTGGTGGCGGCGCTGGTCGCCGTGGCCGTGGTGGCCAACCGCCGACGCGCCCTGCGGTCCCGGTTCGGCCCGGAGTACGACCGGGTGGTCGCGGAGCAGGACAGCCGCAGCGCCGCCGAGCGGGAACTGCGCGAGCGGGAGCGCCGCCACGCGGAGCTGACGCTCACCCCGCTCGGCCCGACCGAGCGGGCCCGGTACGCCGCCGCCTGGGAGGAACTCCAGGTCCGCTTCGTCGACGCGCCGGCCGAGGCCGTCGGGGACGCCGACGAACTGGTCAGCCGCCTGATCGCCGACCGGGGCTACCCGACCGGGGAGTTCGCCGAGCAGGCCGCGCACCTGTCCGTGGAGCACGCCCGCACCCTGACCCACTACCGGGAGGCGCACGAGATCCGGCTGCGCAACGAGCGTGGCGAGGCCGGCACCGAGGATCTCCGGCAGGCCGTCGTCCACTACCGCGCCCTCGTCGCCGACCTGCTCGGCGAGGAGCCGGTCGGGCAGCGCCTCCCGCAGCAGCAGCACCCGGACAGCCCGCAGGACGCCACCACCCGCTGAGGAGACACCGCCATGCGCCAGGACGAGCAGCAGTTGCCCACCGAACACCCCGAGGTCGTCCGGTCCACCCCGGTGGCGGTGCCGCCACCGGACGCGGCCGACACCGTCCCCGTCGGCCGGCACGCCACGGCCCGCGACGACCGGGACCGCGACGGCGTCGACGACCGGGACGCCATCGACCACGACGACGACGGCATCGACGGCGACGGTTTCGACGACCGGGACGGCTTCGACAACCACGACGGCTACTACGGCCCGCGGGACGACGACGGCTTGCCCCTCGGCCGCCCGCGCTCCCGTGACGACGCCGACCTGGCGACCGACCGGGAGACGCCGGCCGGCACCGACCCGGACGGGGACCGGCGGCCGGAGTTCCACGAGCCCGCGCCGCCGCCCACCACCTTCGGGGCGACCAGCGTGGGCGACGCGGTGGCCGCGTCGGCGCTGGCCGGTGGCCGGCCGCAGGACGAGCGGGACGCCCGGGACGAGGACCTCGCCGTGCCCGGTGACGGTGCGCCTGGGCGGACCGAACCGTTCGACGACGAGCGGGCCGACCCGACCGCGGCGGACCGGATCCACGACCGGGACCACCACTCGACCGGGACCGCCGGGGCGGACGCCGACAGGTCGACGGGCGCGAACGTGCCCAGCGACGCGGCGACGCTGTTCGAGGCGGACGCCGCGCAGGGCTTCCGGGACCGTTGGCGTGACGTGCAGCTCCGGTTCGTCGACGACCCCCGGGGCGCGGCCGGCGAGGCGCAGTCCCTCGTCGAGGAGGCGATCACGGCCCTCGCCGAGGCGCTCGCCGCGCAGAAGGAGAAGCTGGGCGGCTGGCAGGGTGCCGACGAGGCCGACACCGAGCAGCTCCGGGTGGCCGTCCGGCGGTACCGCGACTTCCTGGACCGCGTGCTGGGCCGCTGAACCGCCGCGCGGACGGCCCGCCGGCTCCGGACCGGACCACCCACCACCCACCTGCGTCGACGCCCCGGCCGGGCCACTCCCGGTCGGGGCGTCGACGGTTCGCCCACCGATCCGACCCGGACCTCTGGCATGAAAACCCGCACGAGGGGTAATAGCGCGCCCGGCGAGCGTCGACGGCGCATCGGAAGGGTGGCGGACGATGGACGGTGCCGGGCTCAGACTGAACATGAACGTGCTGGATTACGGGATCCTCGCGCTCTACTTCGTCACCGTGCTCGGGGTCGGCTTCGCCGCCCGCCGGGCGATCCGTACCAGCGTCGACTTCTTCCTCTCCGGGCGTTCGCTGCCCGCCTGGGTGACCGGCCTGGCCTTCGTCTCGGCCAACCTGGGCGCCCTGGAGATCATCGGGATGGCCGCCAACGGCGCGCAGTACGGCATCATGACCGTCCACTACTACTGGATCGGCGCCGTACCGGCGATGATCTTCCTGGGCATCGTGATGATGCCGTTCTACTACGGCTCCCGGGTGCGCAGCGTCCCGGAGTACCTGCGGCTGCGGTTCAACCGCCCGACCCACCTGTTGAACGCGATCAGCTTCGCGGTCGCCCAGGTGCTGATCGCCGGGGTCAACCTGTACGCGCTGGCGCTGATCATGCAGGCGCTGCTCGGCTGGCCGCTCTGGCTGGCGATCGTCGTCGGGGCGGCGATCGTGCTGGCCTACATCACCGTCGGCGGGCTCTCCGGCGCGATCTACAACGAGGTGCTCCAGTTCTTCGTCATCATCGCCGGGCTGGTGCCGATCACCGTCATCGGCCTGGTGAAGGTCGGCGGCTGGTCCGGCCTGATGGACTCGGTGCGCGACTCCAAGCTCGGCGAGGCCGGGCTGCACGCCTGGGAGGGCACCGGCAGCACCGCCAACCCGCTCGGCGCGCACTGGCTGGGCATCGTGTTCGGGCTCGGGTTCGTGCTCTCCTTCGGCTACTGGACCACCAACTTCGCCGAGGTGCAGCGGGCCCTGTCGGCCAAGAACATGAGCGCCGCCCGGCGTACGCCGATCATCGCCGCGTACCCGAAGCTGGTCATCCCGGTGGTGACCGTGATCCCCGGTCTGATCGCGCTGGTCACCGTCAAGGGACTGGGGGCCGAGTCCGGTGACCTGGTCTACAACAACGCGATTCCGCTGCTGATGCGCGACCTGCTGCCCAACGGGGTGCTCGGGATCGCGGTCACCGGCCTGGTCGCCTCGTTCATGGCCGGCATGGCGGCCAACGTCAGCGGCTTCAACACCGTCTTCACCTACGACATCTGGCAGGCGTACGTCCGCAGGGAACGCTCCGACGAGTACTACATCCGGATCGGGCGGATCGCCACCGTGGGCGGGGTGGTGGTGGGCATCGGCACCGCGTTCATCGCCGCCGGGTTCAGCAACATCATGAACTACATCCAGGCGCTGTTCTCCCTGTTCAACGCCCCACTGTTCGCCACCTTCATCATCGGCATGTTCTGGAAGCGGATGAGCGCGCTGGCCGGTTTCTGGTCGCTGCTGGCGGGCACCCTGGCCGCGCTGGCGACCTACCTGCTCTACAAGGCCGGCGTGGTGGACTTCAACTCCGACCTGGAGGAGAGCTTCTGGGGCGCGGGCATCGCCTTCGTCACGGTCGCCGTGGTCGCCGCGGTGGTCACCCCGCTGACCCGTCCCAAGCGGGCCGAGGAGTTGCAGGGTCTGGTCTACGGGATGGGTGGGATCGACCTGAAGGGCGACGTGCTCGCCGGGGACCAGGTCTGGTGGCGGTCGCCGGTGCTGCTGGGCGCGATCGCGCTGGTGCTGGCCGTGCTCTTCTACATCCCGGTCTTCTGAGCCCGGTCCGTCACGAGAGGGAGGCGCAGGCGTGGACCAGCACAGCGAACGCGCGAACGACCCGCAGGTCGCCGAGACCGAGAACGAACGCAAGCGGTCCGCCGCCGCCCGGCTGTTCGACATCCGCCGGGTCATCGGTGGTCTCTTCGTGGTGTACGGGGTGATCGTCGGTCTGGTCGGTCTCTTCGACTCGGCTGCCGAGATCGACAAGGCGCAGGGCGTCCGGATCAACCTGTGGGCCGGGCTGGCGATGCTGGCCTTCGGGCTGTTCATGCTGGCCTGGCAGTGGCTGCGCCCGGTGGTGCCGCCCAGCGCCGAGGAGGCCCGGGAGGTCTGATCCGCCCGGCATGGGGTCGCCCGGACGGGGTACCCGGGCGCGGGAAGCGTCTGGGACAGGAGGGCGGCACCATGACCGACCGTGACCCGAACCGACCGTTGGAGGAGCGCCCCGAGGTGGCCGCCGCGGTGGACGACGATTCCACCGTGCCGCGGTTCTCCCGGGGCGGCGCCGGTCCGGCCGATCCGGCTTTCGTCGCGCCGGGTGACCAGTCCGGTGGTGCGACCGAGGAGCTGATCGGTGACCCGTACGCCGCCGGCACCGGGGCCACCGGAACCGGCACCGGGGCCGGTGGGGACAACATCCGCACCGGGGCGGAGCAGCCCTGGGAACCGGAGGACCTGGTCATGGCGCGCGGGCAGGACCTGACCCCGGAGAACCTGGAGCGGGCCCGGCGTGACCTGGCCGAGATGGGTCGGGCCGCGGTGGAACGTACCGTCCCCTGAGGCCGGCGCGACAGCGGCCCGACACACGGGTGGGCCCCCGGCCCGACCTCTCGGTCGGACCGGGGGCCCGGGTGCGCCCGCCGCGTCAGTGCCTCACTCCAGCCGCGGCGGGCTGGTTCGTCAGAGCGCCGGGTAGGCGTTCTTCATGAGCTCCTGGAACTGCGCGGAGAACCAGGCGCCGGAGATCGGAGCGTTGGGCAGCGCGCCGCTCATGCTGTTGCCGTTGCGGGCGTTACCGGTGTAGGTCGGGTCGCACATCCGGTCGAAGCCCTTGCCCTCGTTGTTCGGGATGAGGGAGCTGGAGCCGTCGGACTCACCCGGGGGCTTCACCCAGACGTAGGCGTCGATGCCCGGCTCGGGGTTGGCCTTCGGCCGCTCGCCGAGACCCGCACCGGCCTGGTTGCACCAGTTGCCGGCGTGGAACCGACGGTCGACACGGCCACCGTTGACGTAGGTGTCGACGCTGGTCGTCGCGCCCGGGCCGGTGGGCCGGGCGGTGCCGCCCCAACCGTTACGGGAGGTGTCGATCAGCATGCCGATGTTGCTGTTGAAGCCGACCGAGATCAGCTTGGTGCGGAACGCCTGGGCGAACGACAGCTCGTCGACGTAGTAGTTCCAGTCGATCCACTTGGACTGGCGGACGGTCTGGCCGTTCACCGAGTCGGTGATCTTGACGTACGGCTCCTTCAGGGCGGAGTAGTTCGCCGTGTTGGTGATGAAGCCGTGCACGTTGTTCACGGTGCTGCCGGAGGCGACCGCGGCGGTCTTCAGGATGTCGGCGGTCGGGCCGAAGTTGGTGTCCCAACCCAGCCAGCCGTGGTGACCGGCGTCGATGTAGTTGTAGACGTTGCCGATCGGGCCCAGCTTGGCCAGGGCGTAGCCGACGCCGTTGACGTACGCGCCGTTGGCCTTCACCACGTCACACTGCACCGTGCCACCGGCGTTGCCGGAGGTGTTGGTGACCAGGTTCGGCAGCGAGTCGATCTCGATGATGTTGATGATCCGCAGGCTGGCGTACTTGGCCTGGCTCTGGATCGCGGCGATCGGGTCGATGTACTCCGCCTTGTAGCGCGGCAGTTCGTCGGCGGCCAGCTCACCGTTGGAGGCGAGCGCCGAGCAGTCCCGGCCGGGCAGGTTGTAGATCACGAACTGGATGTAGCCGGCACCCTGGGCGAGGGCGGCGTCCAGGTGGTCCTTGACGCCCATCGCGCCGTTGGAGCTGCTGTCCGGCGTGCCGTTGATCGCGGCGATCCGGTCCAGCCAGACGGCGGTCGGGTTGTTGGAGACCCGGCTGCCACCGGCCTCGGCGTCCGCCTTGGCCTTCCACTCCGGGTTCACGTAGCCCTTGACCCCGGCGTAGGGGTTGTCCACCTTCTGCCCCGGCGGGGGCGTGGTGGGCGGAGGCGTCGTGGGCGGCGGGGTGGTGGGCGGCGGGGTGGTCGGCGGAGGCGTGGTGGGCGGCGGGGTGGTGGTCGGCGGCGGGGTGGTGGGCGTGACGCCACCGCAGACGACCCCGTTCAGGGTGAACGAGGTCGGCTTGGGGTTGCTGCCGCTCCACGAGCCGTTGAACCCGAGGGTGGTGCTGCCGCCGCGACCCAGCGAGCCGTTGTAGGACTCGTTGGTGGCGGTCACGTTCTGGCCGCTCTGCGACCACTTGGCCGACCAGCCCTGGGTCACCCGCTGGCTGCTGTTGGGGAAGGTGAAGCCGAGGGTCCAGTTGCTGATCGGGTCACCCACGTTGCGGATGGTGACGTTGGCGGTGAAGCCACCGGACCAGTCGTTGGTGGTGTAGTCGATGCTGCACTGGGTGGCGGCCTGCGCCGCGGTGACCGGGATGGTCACCAGCCCGCCCGCGACCAGCACGCTCGCCCCGGTGAGGGCGAACGCCCGGCGTCGGGCGGACAGACTTCTCCACAGATTCATGCCTTTTGCACTCCTTGGGCGAGACCGGCACCACGAGGGGACCGGCAAGTGGCGCGTGAGCGTCCTGGGGTACGGACGACCCCGGCGCCAACGGGACATCTCGGGGGGGTGCCCGACCCGGGGGACGGGCGTGGTGGTGGTGAGCTTCACCGGCCCGCATGGACCGGTCGGCGGCGACGTCGTCCGGTGCACCGGTTGCCCTCGACCCCTGCCGTGCGCGGTGTGGCTCCCCGAACCGCGTGCAGCGATTCTTGCATGGGAGCGCTTCCATGGCAATGGCTCGATACTTCGCGGCAACCTGGCCGCAACGCCCGGATCGGCATCCGGGCCGCTACGAGCCTATCTCCGCCCAGGCCGGCCGCGAGCGCCCCGACCGCGCAGCCGGGGGGTAATCCCGACACAAGCGGCCCAGGGTTCTTATGGGTCGCATCATCGGTAAAGCCGAAAACACGAATCTTTCCCCGAATAAGTCGTGAAACCGTCTAACGTCGGTCATAGCTCGACTGTCGTCGGGCTCAGGACAACAGGGGATGGAGTGACGCAGGTCATGGCTAACAAGATGCTCGGGAAGGTTGTCGCGGGTGCCGCTCTCGGTGGCGCGTCCCTTCTGGTGTTCACGCCGGGGATCGCGTTCGCGGACGGTCACCACGACGGCGAGAGCCGGGACGGCAAGGTCTTCGCCAAGCCGCACGTCGTCAAGCCCGGCGAAGAGGTCAAGCTCATCGAGATCTGCCCGGAGGCGCAGGAACACGCCTTCGTCTGGTCCAAGGTCACCGGCAAGGTCAAACTCAGGCCCGCCGACGGCCGCGGCGAGGAACACGGCGGCTGGAAGGACGACGAGGGCCGGGGCGAGGACCACGGCAAGCCCGAAGAGGGCAAGGGCGAAGGCCACGGCAAGCCCGACGAGGGCAAGGGCCCCGACGACAACGGCCCCAAGCCGCAGCCTCCGGCCGAGGGCGGCCAGCCTCCGGCGGACGGCGGTCAGCCCCCGGCGGGCGGCCAGGGCGGTGGCTTCATGGCCGCCGACCAGGGCCCGGACCACGGCGGCAAGCCCGACGAGGGCAAGGGCGACGAGCACGGCAAGCCCGACGAGGGCAAGGGCGAGGAACACGGCAAGCCCGGCGAAGGCAAGCCCGACGAAGGCAAGCCCGACGAAGGCAAGCCCGACGAGCACGGCAAGCCCGGCGAAGGCAAGGGCGAGGAACACGGCAAGCCCGGCGAGGAGTCCGGCGAGCACGGCTGGGACGAGGAGTCCGACGAGGGCGACTGGCAGGGCCACGAGGGCTACGGCCAGGAGGACGAGTACGGCTACGGCAAGGACGAGGGCGGCTGGGAGCACAAGCGGGACTTCGTCTACTACGGCGAGGCCAAGGTCTCCTGGGACGCCCGTCCGGGCCGGTACGAGCTGAACGGCTCGTGCGGCGAGGGCGAACTGGTCGTCCTGCCGAAGGGTCACGTCGACGGCGGTGACGGTGGGATGACCACCACCGGCGCCGACCGGGGCATGGTCGCCGGCGGGGCCGGCATGATCGGCGCGGCCGCTCTCGGCGGCATCGTGCTGATGCGTCGGCGTCGGGCCGATGAGCTCGGCTGACCCGACGGCGACACGGGCCGGCGGCCGTCACGGGAGACCGTGGCGCGCCGCCGGCGCGGCCGTCGTCGTCCTCCTCGCCATGGCCGGCTCCGGCCTGATCGGCGCGTCGATCCGGACCACGCCCCCGCCCCGTCCGCCGCAGCCGGCGGCCCAGGCCGCGCCGCACACCACCCCGACGGACGCCCCGGCCGGGGACACCGGGCCGGTCGACGACCCGGACGCGCAGGTCCCCGCCGACGCGAGCGTGCCGCCGGGCCCCGCCCCGCTGCCCCGCTCCGCCCCCACCACGATCCTGATTCCCAGGATCGGGGTCAACGCGGGGATCATGCCGCTGGGCACCAACCCGGACGGCACGGTCCAGGTGCCCCCGCTGGACCAGGCCCAGCAGGCCGGCTGGTACGAGCCGGGGGTCAGCCCCGGCGAGACCGGCAACGCGGTGATCGTCGGGCACGTCGACTCGGCGCAACTCGGGCCGGCGGTCTTCTTCCAGCTCGGCTCGCTCCTGCCCGGCGACACCGTCGCGGTGGCGCGGGCCGACGGCAGCACCGCCACGTTCACCGTCGACGAGGTGCGGTCGTACCCGAAGACGCAGTTCCCCACCGACCTGGTGTACGGCCCGAACGACCGTCCCGGGCTGCGGGTGGTGACCTGCGGCGGCCAGTTCGACCAGGCCGCCGGCAGCTACCAGGACAACGTGATCGTCTTCGCCACGCTGACGTCCTGAGCCGGCCCGCGACCGGCCACCACACGATCGCGCCCGTGCCGGGGGTCCCGGCACGGGCGCGATCGGCGTACGGTCAGGCGGCGGCGGACGTCCGCACCAGGGTACGGATCTGCCGTAGCAGCACCGACAGCGAGGCCAGGTCCGCCCGCGACTCGTCGAACTCCCCCATCGCCCGGTGCGCCCGGTGGATCGAGGTGGCGTTCGACTGCTCCCACTGGAGCACCCGCTCCTGCGGCGGCAGGTCACCCGGGGTGGAGTCGAGCACCTCCCCGGTGAGCGCGGCCAGCGCGGCGTACAGGTCGTAGCGCAGCGCCATCCGGGCCAGCGTCTGCCAGCGGTCCTCGCGCGGCAGCAGGGAGATCTTCGACAGCAGCGAGTCCACCCGGAACCGGTCGGAGAGCACGAAGTAGACCGAGGCCACCTCGCCGACGTCGCGGCCACTGGTCCGCGCCGTCTCCACCACGTCCAGCAGACCGAAGCTGTACATCAGCCGGGTCGCCCGCCCGGCCAGCTCGGCCGGCAGCCCCCGGGCGGTCATCGCGTCGACGTGCGCCTGCAACGACTCCCGCTCGCTGCCGTGGAACCGGTCCTGGAGGTCGGGCAGCAACCGGGCCACCCCGTCGCGGAGCCGCTCGATCTCGGCGGGCACGTCGATCGGCGAGCGCCGGTTGGTCACCAGCCACCGGACGGCCCGGTCGAGCAGCCGGCGGGTGTCCAGGTAGACGCTGGTCTGCAACTCCGGCGGGACCTGGTTGTCCAGCGCCTCGACCGCGTCCCACAGCTCGCGCAGCCCGAAGACCTCCCGGACCACCACGTACGCCCGGATCACGTCGGCCGCCGACGCCGCCGTCTCCTCGACGACCCGGAACACGAACGAGATGCCGCCCCGGTTGATCGCCTCGTTGACCAGGACCGTGGTGACGATGTCCCGGCGTAGCCGGTGCTGGGCCATCCGGTCGGCGAACCGCTCGCGCATCGGCGTCGGGAAGTAGTTGACCAGGACGTCGGTCGTCCACTCCTCGTCCGCGAGCCCCTCGGCCAGGATCTCCCGCTCCAGCACGATCTTGACGTACGCGAGCAGCACCGCGAACTCCGGCGCGGTCAGCCCGGACTCGGTGCGTACCGCCAGTTCCTCGTCCGGGGGCAACGCCTCCAGCGCCCGGTCGAGCTGGCCGGCCCGCTCCAGTTCGCTGATCATCCGGCGGTGCACCGGCAACAGCGAGGCGGCCTGGGCCTGCGAGTTGTTGATCGCCCGTGCCTGGTCGTAGTTGTCCCGCAGCACCAGTTCGGCGACCTCGTCGGTCATCTGGGCGAGCAGTTCGTCGCGGGCGGGCACGTCCAGCGCGCCGTCGGCGACCGCCGTGTTCAGCAGGATCTTGATGTTCACCTCGTGGTCGGAGCAGTCCACCCCGGCCGCGTTGTCGATGAAGTCGGTGTAGATCCGGCCGCCGGTGGACGCGTACTCGATCCGGCCGAGCTGGGTGCAGCCCAGGTTGCCGCCCTCGCCGACGACCCGGCAGCGCAGGTTCTTGCCGTCCACCCGGATCGCGTCGTTGGACTTGTCGCCCACCTCGGTGTTGGTCTGGCTGGACGCCTTCACGTAGGTGCCGATGCCGCCGTTCCAGAACAGGTCCACCGGTGCGGTGAGGATCGCCTTCATCAGCTCCGCCGGGCTGAGCTGGGTGACGTCGTCGTCCAGGCCGATGGCCGCCCGCACCTGCGGGGTGATCGGGATCGACTTGGCACCGCGCGGGAAGATCCCGCCGCCTTCGGAGATCAGCTTCGGGTCGTAGTCCTCCCACGACGACCGGGGGAGGTCGAACAGGCGCTTGCGCTCCTGGAACGACGTCGCGGCGTCCGGGTCCGGGTCGAGGAAGATGTGCCGGTGGTCGAACGCGGCCACCAGCCGGATGTGCTCGGAGAGCAGCATCCCGTTGCCGAACACGTCGCCCGACATGTCGCCGACGCCGACCACGGTGAAGTCGGCCGTCTGGGTGTCGTGGCCCAGCTCGCGGAAGTGCCGCTTGACCGACTCCCAGGCGCCCCGGGCGGTGATGCCCATCTTCTTGTGGTCGTAGCCGGCGGAGCCGCCGGAGGCGAACGCGTCGCCCAGCCAGAAGCCGTGCGCCGCCGAGATCTGGTTGGCGATGTCGGAGAACGTGGCGGTGCCCTTGTCCGCCGCCACCACCAGGTACGGGTCGTCGGGGTCGTGCCGCACCACGTCGGTCGGCGGCACGATGTCACCGGAGACGATGTTGTCGGTGACGTCGAGCATCGCGCCGACGAACTCCTGGTAGCAGGCGACGGCCTCGTCCCGGTCCCCCGGCTTCTGCTTGAGCACGAAGCCGCCCTTGGCGCCGACCGGCACGATCACCGCGTTCTTCACCATCTGCGCCTTGACCAGGCCGAGCACCTCGGTCCGGAAGTCCTCCCGCCGGTCGGACCAGCGCAGCCCGCCCCGGGCCACCGGCCCGTAGCGCAGGTGCACACCCTCGAACCGGGGCGAGTACACGAAGATCTCGAACTTGGGCCGGGGCGCCGGCAGGTCCGGGATGGCCTGCGGGTCCAGCTTGAACGCCACGTACGGCTTGGGCCGCCCGTCGGCGCGCTTCTGGTAGAAGCTGGTCCGCAGGGTGGCCTGGATCAGCGTCAGGTAGGCGCGCAGGATGCGGTCCTGGTCGAGGCTGGCCACGTCGTCCAGGGCGACGCCGATCGCGTCGACCAGCTCGGCGCTGCGTTCCCGGCGCTGCTCCGCCTCGCGCCCGTCCGGCGCGAACCGCACCTCGAACAGTTCCACCAGCAGCGCCGCGATCCGCGGGTAGGCGATGAAGGTCTGCTCCATGTACTCCTGCGAGAAGACCGCCCCGGTCTGCCGCAGGTACTTCGCGTACGCCCGCAGCACCACCACCTGCCGCCAGGTCAGGCCACCGCGCAGGACCAGCTCGTTGAAACCGTCCACCTCGGCCTCGCCCCGCCAGGCGGCGGCGAAGGCGTTCTCCACGTGCGGGCGCACCTCGGCCAGCTCCTGGTGCCCCTCGGGCAGGCGCAGCCCGAAGTCGTACAGGAAGACCCGGCCGTCGATCCGGTCCACCTCGTACGGGTGCTCGTCGACCACCCGGACGCCCAGCGAGTGCAGCACCGGCAGCACGGCGGAGAGCATCATCGGCTCGCCGTACCGGTAGACCTTGAACCGGACGTCCATCGCCTCGTCGGCCGGCTGCCCGGCCCGGGACGCCCACTGCTTGCGGAACAGGTGCATCTCCAGCTGGCCGGGCTCCTCCAGCAGCTCCAGCTTGGCCAGGTCCTTCATCGCCTCGTACGGCGTGTGGGTGTCCTTGTAGCCCTCCGGGAACGCGTCGGCGTACCTGGTGAACAGACGCTTGGACTGCTCGTCGCCGAGCTTGCGTTCGAGCACCAGCCGGTAGTCGTCGTCCCAGAGCCGGGTGGCGTCGGCCAGCTCCTCGGCGAGCAGGTCGGCGTCGATGTCACCGGGCGGGTTGTTCGGGTCGGTCCGGACGATGAAGTGCACCCGGGCCAGCATCGACTCGGTGACCCGGGTGGTGTAGTCCACCCCGACCCCGTTCAGCTCCCGCAGCAGGATGTCCTGCATGCGCAGCCGGTTCTGGGTGGTGAACCGGTCCCGGGGCAGGTAGATCAGGCAGGAGATGAACCGCCCGTACGCGTCGCGGCGCAGGAACACCCGCAGCTGCCGGCGGCCGGCCATCCGCAGCACGCCGACCACCGCGTGGTACAGGTCGTCGGTCTTGATCTGGAACAGCTCGTCGCGCGGGTAGGTCTCCAGGATCTGGAGCAGGTCCTTGCCGGAGTGGCTGCGCTGGCTCAACCCGGAGCGGTCCAGCACCTCGGCCACCTTGCGGCGGACCACCGGCAGCTCCCGCACGCTGGTCCGGTACGCCGCGGTGGAGAACAGGCCGAGGAACCGCCGTTCGCCGACCACCGCACCGGAAGAGTCGAAGATCTTGAAGCCGATGTAGTCCAGGTAGGCCGAGCGGTGCACGGTGGCCCGCGAGTTGGCCTTGGTGATGATCAGCAGCCGCTTCTCCATCACCTTCTCGTGCGCCTCCGGCGTCATCGACGACAGCGCCCGCGCCTCGGGCGAGTCCGACCGCAGGATGCCCAGCCCGGTGCCGAGCACCGCCTCCAACGCCGGGCCGCCCTGCCCACCGGAGTCGACCAGCCGGTACTCCCGGTAACCGAGGAAGGTGAAGTGGTCGTGGGCCAGCCAGCGCAGCAGCTCCACCGAGTCGGTGATGTCCTTCTCCGGCACCGGCGGGCGGTCGTCCGCCGTCCGGGCCGAGGCCAGTTCGTCGGCGAGCGCCAGGGCCCGCTGGCGCATCTTCGGCCAGTCCTCGACGGCTTCCCGCACGTCGGTGAGCACCCGCTGCAACTCGCGGCGCAACTGGTCGCGCTGGTCCGCGTCGCGGACCGGATCGATCTCGATCCGCATCCAGCTCTCCACCAGGTCGCCGGCGATCGCGTCGTCCGGCTCCACGTCGGCGGAGACCTCGGTCAGCCGGCCCAGCGGCTCCCGCCGGACCACCACCAGCGGGTGCACCAGCAGGTGTACGTCGAGGTGGTGGGCGTTGAGCAGGGCGGTCACCGAGTCGACCAGGAACGGCATGTCGTCGGTGACGATCTCGACGACGGTGTGGTGCTGGTCGGCGTCGGGGGGCAGGATACGCAGCTTCAGCTCGCCCGGCACCCGCTGCTGGGCGAGGTCCCGGTGGGCGCGCGCGGCGTCGAGCATCTCCTCGGCGGTGAACCCGATCAGCTCCTCGTCCGGCGCGAACCGCCAGAACCGGCCCACCAGGGTCGCCGCGTCGTGGTCGTCACCGGCCAGCGCCACCGCCTGGGCCACCAGGCGTTCCGCGTTGGGCACCGGCTCGTCGAGTTCGGCGTCCTCCACGTCCTCGCCGAGCGCCTCCACCGGAAGGCCCAGGTCGTAGAGGGTGTCGATGCTCGAACCGGTCATCCCGGTCACGCCGGTGTCGAGTCGGCCGTAGCCGTCCCCGTCGATCGGCGGGCTGTCCCCGTCGGTCGCCGAATCGAAGCTGTCGTCCCGGCCGGTGTCGCTCTGCCGGAGGTCGGGTACCGGTTTGATCGCCGGACGCCGGTCCATCGGTGCCACTCCCCTCGACGACCCACCGCGTTGTGGGTCACTCTGCCGCCCCACCATAGGCCCTGCCGCTTCGTGCCTCGGTCGGTGGACCAGGGGTGGGACGTCCCGGTTCGAGACTCTGGCCTGGCATCCGTGGCAGATGCCCGATCGGCCGGGTGCCGAGTACCCCGCCTCGGGATGTTCATCACACCTGTGGGTCCACCACTTCGGGCCGCCCGCCGGGGCCGACCCGCTGTGGTCACGGCGGCCGGTCCACGCCCGCGTACGGCCTGGCCGGGCGGCCCCGACGACCGCGCGGGGCGGTACGGGCGGCGACGGCGTACTAGCGTGCAGGGCAGCCCGCCGTCCGGAAGGTGCAGCTCCATGCCCCTGTCGTACCCCTACCGCCACCCCGGCACGCCCCTGCGACGGGGGCTCGCGGCCCTGGCCGCCACCGTGCTGGCGGCCGGCGCCCTCGTCGGCTGCTCCACCGACGACGCGCTGGCGGGCAGCGTGGACGCGTTCCTCACCGGCTGGCGCTCCGGCAATCTGGACAAGGTGGGCTTCGTCGACCCGACCGGGACGAGAGTGCCCGCCGGCACCGTCGTCGAGGAACTCAAGGCCCTCTCCGGCGACCTCGCCGCCACCCCACCCGCCCTGCGGCGCGTCGGGGAGGCAGAGGTCACCAAGAACCTCGCCACCACCACGGTCGACATCCGGTGGACGCTGCCGGGCGGGGCGGACTGGGCCTACCAGCGGCCGGTCCGGTTGCGGCAGAACGCCGGCGACGACCGGTGGCAGGTGATCTGGGAACCGCAGGTGCTGCACGAGCAACTGACCAGGGGCGACCGGTTGACGCTGCGGCGGACCGCCGCGCCCCGGGCCGGGCTGCTCGACGGCGCGGGACAGCCGATCGTGACGCCCCGGCCGGTGGTCCGGATCGGACTGCAACCCGGCGAGATCCCGGACGTCGCGGCGCTGGTGGGGCGGCTCGACGCGGCATTCCGGGCGGTCCGGCCGCCGATCAGCCCCCCGGTCGACCTGGCCGACCTGCCGCAGCGGCTCCGCGACGCCGATCCGGACGCGTTCGTCGAGGTGGTGACGTTGCGGGACGAGGCCTACCGGCAGATCCGTTCCCGGATCTACGACCTGCCGGGGACGAAGTTCCGGGCCGAGAAGCTCGACCTGGCGCCGACCAGGGAGTTCGCCCGCGCCCTGCTCGGCACGGTCGACCCGGCACAGGCCGACGACCTCGCCGCCCACCCCGACCGGTACACCAAGGGCGACCTGGTCGGCCACGGCGGTCTCCAGGGCCGCTACGACGAGCGGCTGCGCGGCACCCCCGGCACCACCGTGGAGATCCGCCGGCCCACCCCCGAGGGTGGCAGCACCGTCGTCACCGAGGCGTTCCGGCACGAGCCGGGCCCCGGCCAGCCGGTCCGCACCAGCCTCGACGTGGCCACCCAGAACGCCGCCGACGGTGCGTTGCGGGGCGAGAAGCGACGCTCGGCCCTGGTGGCGGTGCGGGTCAGCGACGGCGCGGTGCTCGCCGCCGCCAACGGCCCCGGGTCGGCTGGGGAGAACCTGGCCTTCACCGCCCAGGTGCCGCCGGGCTCCACGTTCAAGACGGTCAGCGCCCTGGCCCTGCTGGACAAGGGGGCGGTCACCCCGCAGACCATCGTCGACTGTCCCAGGACCAGCGTGGTGGACGGCCGCGCGTTCAAGAACTCCGACGACTTCGTACTGGGCAAGGTGCCGTTCCGCACCGACTTCGCGAAGTCCTGCAACACCGCGTTCGTCGCGCTGGCCCCGCAACTCGGCCCGGACGGGCTGGCCGCCACCGGTCGTACCCTCGGGTTGGAGGGCTCGTGGGACCTCGGCGCGGACGTCTTCACCGGCAAGGTCTCCACCGGCGGCGGGCCGACCGAGCAGGCTGCCGCCGCGATCGGCCAGGGCACCACCGTGGTCAGCCCGCTGGCCATGGCGGGAGTGACCGCCGCCGTCGCCCGGGGCCGCTTCGAGCAGCCGAAACTGGTGCTCGACCCGGCCCCTGCCGCGCCCGCCGCGGCCGGTCCGCCGCTGCGGGCCGAGTCGGTGGCGGCACTGAAGACGATGATGCGCGAGGTGGTCACCGCCGGGACCGCCAAGGCGTTGGCCGACGTGCCGGGTGGCCAGGTGTACGGCAAGACCGGCACCGCCGAGTACGACGACGACCCGGCGCACACCCATGCCTGGTTCGTCGGATGGCGTGGCGACGTCGCGTTCGCCGTCTTCGTCGAGCAGGGCGGATCGAGTACGGCCAGCGCCGTCCCGATCGCCGAACGCTTCCTCCGCGCCCTCCGCTGACGCCCCTCCCGCACCCGCCCTCCGGTCTCGGCGTCCGGTCTCCGGTCTCGGCGTTCGGCCCTTGCGCCCGGTCTCGCGCTCGACGGGGGGCGACGTTGCGGTATCCCGGTCGCGGGACCACGCCACATCGGCCCCGTTGCGGGGTCAGGCGGGCCGGGGCACGGTCAGGCGACCGGTTCCTCGGCGCGGCCCGGTGCGTCGACCGGGTCGGGCCCGGCATGGTGCGGCTGGGGTGGCAGCAGCCGGGGCGCGACGGCGTCCGGGGCGACGACCGGGGCCAGCCCGGCGACGACCGTGTTGACGATCTCGGCGGCGTACGCGCCATCCGGGTCGTAGTCCGGGTCGAAGACGGTCAGCTCGACGCCCAGGCAGTGCGGGGTGTCCACCAGCCCGGCGAGCAGGATCTCCAGCTCGGCGAAGGCGATCCCGCCCGGGTCGGGGGCGTCCACGGCCGGCATCACCGCCGGGTCGAGCACGTCCACGTCGATGTGCACCCAGTAGCCGGCGCAGTCGGCCAGCTGCTCGTGCGCCCACTGGGCGCTGCGGGCGGCCCCCTCGGCGCGCAGGGCCGGCACCGGCCGGGTGATGATCCCGGCGGCCTGGAGGTCGAGCCGGTACTCGTCCTGCGCCCGGATGCCGAGCACCACCACGTCGATGTCCCGGAAGTACGGTCGACGCCCCTCGATCGCGGCCAGGTCGGCCTGCCCGCGCCCGGTCACCAGGGCGAGGTCCTCGCCGGCCGCCGCGCCGACGTAGGAGGCGTTGCCGGGGTGCCGGAAGTCGGAGTGGCCGTCGACGAAGACCAGCCCGATCCGCCCGCCGACCGCCTCGCCGAGCCGGTGCATCGCCAACGCCGAGCCGAGCAGCACCGAACAGTCCCCGCCGAGGACCAGCGGGAACTCGCCCCGGTCGATGATCGCGCCGATCCGGTCGGCCAGCGCCGTCGAGTAGCCGGAGATCTCCCGGGCGTGGCAGACCCCGTCGCCGGGCCGCCAGTCGCCCGGGTCGTACCGGGGAGCGGTGAGGCAGCCGGCATCGCGGGCCCCGAGCCGGGCGAGCAGGCCGTGGTCCCTCAGCGCCCCGGGGGCCTTGCCGCAGCCGGGGACGGAGGTGGAGGTGGGTGGGCGCAGACCCAGGTTGGTCGGCGCGTCGAGGACGGCGATTCGGCGCATCACAGGCTCCCGTCCTCGATGGGTCGGCGGGCCGGCCGGGTGGCCGGCCCGCGCGGGATGTCAGGGGATCAGAACAGGGCGCTGGCCAGGGCGCGACGGGCGGAGGCCACGGCGGGGTCGTCCGGGCCGGCGATGCTGAACAGCGAGACCAGGTGTTGCCGGGCCCGGTCCCGGTCGTCGCCGGCGGTCCGCCGGACCAGCCCGACCAGCCGTTCGTACGCCTGCTCGGCCATGCCGCTGAGCACCTCGATGTCGGCGGCGAGGAGCTGGGCCTCGACGTCGTCGGGGTTGGCCTGCGCGGCGGCGAGGGCGGTCTGCGGGTCGGCACCGGCGACCCGCCGGGCCACCCCGACCTGGGCCAGGCCGGCCTCGGCGGCGGCGTCCGCCGGGGACTCGGCGAGGATCTTGCGGTACGCCTGCTCGGCGGCGTCGAGGTCGCCGCTCATCAACGCGTCGTCGGCCTCGTCGAGGCGCGGGTCCTCCGGTTCGGCGACGGTGACGCCACCGGCCTTGAGCACGGCGGCGAGCCACTGGCGCAGCTGTGGCTCGGGGATCACGCCGGGGAAGGCGTCGATCGGCCGGCCGCCGACCACCGCGTAGACGGTGGGGATCGCCTGGATCTGGAACATCTGCGCGATCCGGGGATTCTCCTGGACGTCGACCCGGGCCAGGACCCACTGGCCGGCGCCCTCGGCGGCCAACCGCTCCAGCACCGGGGCGAACTGGTCGCTGTCCGGGTAGCCGGCCGCGCCGAAGAAGACCACCACGGGTGTGGTCATGGACCGTTCGAGCACCCCGGACTGGATGTTCGCCTCGGTCACGTCGAGCACGGCGGCACCGCCACCTGTGGCGGGACCGCCCGGTGCGCCGGTGGGTGCACCGGTCTGGCTCGGTGTGGCGGGACGGGAACTGGCCGGGGCGGTGCCGCGCAGCGCGCTGAGGTCGACCGCGCCGCGGGTGAAGATCGACGAGGTGATCCGTGGGTCGCTCATGGTTACCTAGTCTCGCACGATCCCCACCGTCCCCGGCTCAGCCACAACGCCCACAGTTGCCACTCTCACCTCCCGTTCCGCCCCCCGCCACCCCCGCGCCCCCGCGCCCGCCCTCCACCCGGTCGATCATGGAGTTGTGGTGGGCGTAGCGCCCCATTTGTGGGGCTCTGCCATCACCACAACTCCATGATCGACCGGGGTGGGGGTTGGGGGGTGGGTGGGGCGGGGGGGGTTAGAAGCGGGGGGGTTCGCGGTAGGTGCCCCATTCGGCGCGTAGGGCGTCGCAGATTTCGCCCAGGGTGGCTTCGGCGCGGACGGCGTCGAGCATGGGCGGGATCATGTTGCCGCCGGTGCGGCTGACCTCGACCATGCGGGTCACCGCCGCCGTCACCGCGGCGTCGTCCCGGGCGGCCTTGCGCTCGGCGAGCACCCGGCGCTGCTCCAGCTCCACCTCGTGCGAGATGCGCAGGATCTCCAGCTCCTTGGCGACCGTGCCGGTGTGACAGTTGACCCCGACGATCTTCTTGTCGCCCTTCTCCAGGGCCTGCTGGTAGGTGAAGGCCGACTCGGCGATGTGGCCGGTGAACCAGCCGTCCTCGATGCCGCGCAGGATGCCGGAGGTCATCGGGCCGATCCGGTGCGGGCCGTCGCCGCCGAGCTGCCGGATCCGGGCGAAGATCTCCTCCGCCTCGGCCTCGATGGCGTCGGTGAGCGCCTCGACGTACCAGGAGCCGCCGAGCGGGTCGGCCACGTTGGTCACCCCGATCTCCTCCATCAGCACCTGCTGGGTGCGCAGGGCGATCTCGGCGGATTCGTCGGTGGGCAGGGCGAGGGTCTCGTCCAGGGCGTTGGTGTGCAGCGAGTTGGTGCCGCCGAGCACGGCCGCGAGGGCCTCCACGGCGGTGCGTACCACGTTGTTGACCGGCTGTTGCGCGGTCAGCGACACCCCGGCGGTCTGGGTGTGGAACCGCAGCCAGAGGGCCTTCTCGCTGGTCGCGCCGTAGACGTCGCGCAGCCAGCGGGCCCAGATCCGGCGGGCGGCCCGGAACTTGGCGATCTCCTCGAAGAAGTCCAGGTGCGCGTCGAAGAAGAAGCTGAGCCCGGGGGCGAAGACGTTGACGTCCAGCCCACGCGAGAGCCCCAGCTCGACGTAACCGAACCCGTCGGCCAGGGTGTACGCCAGCTCCTGCGCGGCGGTCGAGCCGGCCTCGCGGATGTGGTAGCCGGAGACCGACAGCGGCTTGTAGCGGGGGATCTCGGCGGCGCAGTACTCCATCAGGTCGCCGATCAGGCGCAGGTGCGGCTCGGGGTCGAACAGCCACTCCTTCTGCGCGATGTACTCCTTGAAGATGTCGGTCTGCAACGTGCCGTCCAGCTTGGACAGGTCGACGCCCTGCCGCTCGGCGGCGACCAGGTACATGCAGAACACCGGCACCGCCGGGCCGGAGATGGTCATCGAGGTGGTGACGCCGGCCAGGTCGATGCCGTCGAAGAGCACCTCCATGTCGGCGGCGGAGTCCACCGCCACCCCGCAGTGGCCGACCTCGCCGAGCGCCTGCGGGTCGTCGGAGTCGCGCCCCATCAGGGTCGGCATGTCGAACGCGACGGAGAGCCCACCGCCGCCCGCGCCGAGGATCATCTTGTACCGCTCGTTGGTCTGCCGGGCGTTGCCGAACCCGGCGAACTGCCGGATCGTCCAGGCCCGACCCCGGTAGCCGGTCGGATGCAACCCCCTGGTGTACGGGAACTCGCCCGGCCAGCCGATCCGCTCGAACCCGGGGTACGCGGTGCCCTCGGGGGGCCCGTACACCGGTTGCACGGTGACGCCGGACAGGGTGGTGAAGTCCGCGTCCCGCTTGCGCGCGGCGTCGTACCGGGCCTGCCAGCGTGCCCGTCCGGCGGCGATCTCGTCAGCGTCCATCCGCGGGGCTCCTCCTCGAGTCCTCGACCGAACCCCGAGTGTAGAACGAAAACCTGAACGATCACTAAGGGAACCCACCCGCCCCCACCCCACCCCACGCTGCACCTCGCCCCGACACACGCTGCGTCTCGGTGATCAAGAGGTTTGCGTCATGATCCGACCAAAATCTGACGTAAACCTCTTGATCAACTGACGCAAACCTCTTGATCACCGGGGCAGGCGAGGGCAGGACGGGTGGCGAACGCCAACGGGTGGGCATCGCCGGCGCCCTGGTCACCAACCCCCGGCTGCTGGTCGACGAGCCCACCGCCGCGCTGGACCGGGTACGCAGCCACGAGGTCGTCGAACTGCTCGCCCGGGAGGCCCGGGAGCGCCGTGTCGCGACCGTCATGGTCACCCACGACCAGGACGTCCGCAGGACTGCGACACGGTTACGAGATGATTGACGGGAAGCTCACGCCAGCCTGACCGAAGGATCCGCCGGTGCCGAAGACCCAGGCAGCCACCGTCGCCGAGCACCGTGCCCGGCAACGCGCGGCGATCCTGGACGCCGCCCGGTCGATCCTCGCCGAGGGTGGGTCGCAAGCGCCGAGCCTGGCCGCGGTCGCCGCGCGGACAGGCCTGGCGCGGCCGAGCGTCTACCAGTACTTCAAATCCCGTACCGACCTGCTCGACGCGGTCATCGTGGACCTGCTCCCCCGCTGGTCGACGTACGTGACGCAGCGGATGCGCCGGGCCGCCACCCCCGGCGACCGGGTCCTCGCCTACGTGGCGGCCAACCTCCGCCTGGTCGCCAAGGGCGAGCACCCGGTCTTTCGCGGACTGTCGGCGATCGCCTCCCCGGAAGCGCTCGCCGAACCCAGCCGTCGGCTCCACGAACAGCTACGCGCTCCGCTCGTCGAGGCCCTCGCCGAACACGGCGCACCCGACCCGGCCGGCACCGCCGAACTCATCCAGGCGATCGTCTACACCGCCTCCCACATGATCGAAAGCGGTGTCGGGGAGGCCAAGGCCCGTTCGCTCGCGCGCGGGCTGCTGGAGCCGTACCTGCGGCAACCGACCGGCTGACCACACACCACCGGCGGCCAGCAGAATGGCCGTCCCCATTGCGCGCGGGCGCGGTGCCGATCAGGTGTAGAGAACCAGGTGCCAGTGCGGGTTGTGGCTGGCGGAATAGTTGCAGGCGTAGTCGTGGTACCGCGAATTCGGCAGCTCGACCGCATTGCTGCCGGCCTGGTAACAGGAGGTGCTGTTGGTGAACCAACCGCCGCTCACCGAGCCTGCGCTCGCGGCGGCCGTCGTCGTCGCCAACGTCAGCGACACCGCGCCGACGACGAGCGCGCCGGAGACGCCGAGCCGGGTGGCTATTGTTCCGATCCTGGTCACGGTATTCCTTCCCTTCCTCGGTTCGGAGACCGCGCCCCGGCCGGCAGAATGCGCCCGGGCCCGAGATCAGTTTCGCAGTTCCTGTATACACGCGTACATCACGGCATTCAAGAGCAGCAATACGCCGCCCGAAAGGGGCAGGTGGTGTCCGGCTCGCAGGCCCGGTCAGGAGCTGATCTGGGCCAACAGCTCGTCCGCCGCCGCGTACGGGTCCAGCGCCCCCTCGGCCACCTTCGCGGCGAGCGTCGGCAGCTCCGTACCGTCGCGCAGGGAACCGATCCGGGCGCGCAGGGTGCCCAGCGCGATCGCCTCGATCTCGGCGGCGGCCCGCTTCTCCCGGCGGCGGCGCAACTCATCGTGCTGCTCCAGCCAGGCCCGGTGCTTGTCGATCGCGGCGGCGATGTCGTCGATCCCCTCGCCGCGTGCGGCGACCGACCGGACCACCTGCGGACGCCACTGCCCCGGCCCGCGCTCGCCCAGCGCGATCATGCCCTGGATGTCGCGGACGGTGTTGTCCGCGCCGTCCCGGTCCGCCTTGTTGACCACGAAGACGTCGGCGATCTCCAGGATGCCGGCCTTGACCGCCTGGATCGCGTCACCCATGCCGGGGGCGAGCAGCACCAGCGTGGTGTCGGCGAGCGACGCCACCTCCACCTCGGCCTGGCCGACGCCGACGGTCTCCACCAGCACCACGTCGCAGCCGGCGCCCTCCAGCACCCGGACCGCCTGCGGGGTCGCCGCCGACAGCCCGCCGAGATGGCCCCGGCTGGACATCGACCTGATGTAGACCCCCGGGTCGGTGGCGTGATCCTGCATCCGGACCCGGTCGCCGAGGATCGCCCCGCCGGTGAACGGGCTGGACGGGTCGATGGCCAGCACCCCGACCCGGTGCCCGCCCGCCCGCAACGCCCGTACCAGCTCGTTGGTGGTGGTCGACTTGCCCACCCCCGGAGAGCCGGTCAACCCGACCACCTGGGCCTGCCCGGCGTACGGCGCGAGCGCCGCCGCCACCTGCGGCAGCACCTCGTCGCCGGACTCGACCAGGGTGATCAGCCGGGCCACCGCCCGGGCGTCACCCTCGCGCGCCCGGCTCACCAGCATCGGTACGTCCCGACTGCGACGAACCGGGACAGCGGTCGGGGCGGGGGCGTTCTCGACAGTCACTGGGCCACCTTCGCTCACGACCGCGGGGCTCGCAAACCCCGCTCACTCCTCGCGCTCGCCACCGCGCCACCTTCGCTCACGACCGCGGGGCTCGCCAACCCGGCCGGCGGTCAGTCCTGGACGTCGGTCGGCACGTGGATGATCAGGGCGTCGCCCTGACCTCCGCCGCCGCAGAGCGCCGCCGCGCCGGTTCCGCCGCCGCGCCGCTTCAGCTCCAACGCGAGGGTGAGCACCAGCCGGGCACCGGACATGCCGATCGGGTGGCCGAGCGCGATGGCGCCGCCGTTGGCGTTGATCTTGTCGGCACCGACCCCGAGGTCCCGCGCGGACTGGATGCCGACCTGGGCGAACGCCTCGTTGATCTCGATGAGGTCGAGGTCGTCGATGCTCAGGCCGCCCTTCTTCAGGGCGTGCTGGATGGCGTTGGACGGCTGCGAGTGCAGGGAGTTGTCCGGGCCCGCCACGTTGCCGTGCGCGCCGACCTCGGCCAGCCAGGCCAGGCCCAGCTCGTTCGCCTTGGCCTTGCTCATCACCACCACGGCCGCCGCGCCGTCCGAGATCGGCGACGAGGTGCCGGCGGTGATCGTGCCGTCCTTGGTGAACGCGGGACGCAGCTTGGCCAGCGACTCGGCGGTGGTGTCCGGCCGGATGCCCTCGTCCTCGCTGATCACCAGCGGGTCGCCCTTGCGCTGCGGGATGACCACCGGGGTGATCTCGTCGGCGAAGTGGCCGTTCTTCTGGGCGGCGGCGGCCCGCTGGTGGCTGGTCGCCGCGAACGCGTCCTGCTCCTCGCGGGTGATGCCGTGCCGTACGCCGAGCCGCTCGGTGGACTCGCCCATCGAGCAGCAGTCCCAGGCGTCGCTGAGCCCGTCGTGGGCCATGTGGTCCTTGACCGTCACGTCGCCGTACTTGTAGCCGGCGCGCTGGCCGAGCAGCAGGTGCGGGGCGTTGGTCATCGACTCCATGCCACCGGCCACCACGATGTCGAACTCGCCGGCCCGGATGAGCTGGTCGGCCAGGGCGATCGCGTCCAGGCCGGAGAGGCACACCTTGTTGATGCTCAGCGCCGGCACCGACATCGGGATGCCGGCCTCCACCGCCGCCTGCCGGGCCGGGATCTGCCCGGTGCCGGCCTGGAGCACCTGCCCCATGATCACGTACTGCACCTGGTCCGGGGCGACCCCGGCGCGCTCCAGCGCCGCCTTGATCGCGATGCCGCCGAGCTTCGTCGCGGGGAGGTCCTTCAGGTTGCCCAGCAGCCGGCCCATCGGGGTCCGCGCGCCGCTGACGATGACCGATGCCACTGTCTGCCTCCGAGGGGGGTACCGAGCTGTACGCCTTAACGGCTGTTCGGCCAGACTAGCGGCATGGCTGAGAACTCCCCCGTCGAGCCCGCTGCCGACTGCGTCACAGACATCGGGCTGCGCCGTATCGATCACGTCGGGGTCGCGGTGGCCGACCTGGACGCCGCGATCGACTTCTATCAGCGCACCTTCGGGATGCGCTGCATTCACGAGGAGACCAACACCGAGCAGGGCGTACGCGAGGCGATGATGGCGGTCGGCCCGACCGCCGAGGGCGGCTGCGTGCAGCTGCTCGCCCCGTTGTCGCCGGAGTCGACCATCGCCAAGTTCCTCGACCGTAACGGCCCCGGACTGCAACAGCTCGCCTACACCGTCGCCGACATCGACGCCGCCTGCGCGACGCTGCGCGACCGTGGCGTACGGCTGCTCTACGACACCCCGAAGCGCGGCACCGCCAACTCCCGGGTCAACTTCGTCCACCCCAAGGCCGCCGGCGGCGTCCTCATCGAACTCGTCCAACCCGCCGACACCCCCCACTGAGGTTTCCCCCTCCCCCGCCCCGCCCCTCCGTGTTGATCAAGAGGTTTGCGCCATCTTGATCTCCAGACCTGACGCAAACCTCTTGATCACCGGGGCAGAGCGGTCCGGGGTGGGGCGGTCCGGGGTGGGGCGGTCCGGGGTGGGGGTGGCTTTTCGTGGGGTGGTGGGGGCATTGTGCGGGGGTGCCATTGCGGGGTTGGCGGGGAAAAGGTCGGGCGCTGCCGGGATAGCGGGCGGTAGCGGCGGCGGGGCCGCCCGGACCAGCCAAGATCGCCGTTTGGTGCCGGCCGCCGGTACGACCCGGTGGACCATGTAAAGAGGACACGAAAGCTCGGCACCGCTCTTGCGAACGACCCCGGGGGGTCTGCAAGTATGTCCCAATGCCCCAGCAGCAGTCCTCCCCTCTCGCGTTCTTCGATAACGCGAACTCGCAGCCCGACTTCACGGTGGGCCTGCGCGGCTACAACACCCACCAGGTCGATGACTTCCTCGGCCGGATGACAGCCGCGCTGACCCAGTCGGAGCAGGCCCGCGCCGAGGCCGAGCAGCGGATGAACGACGCCCAGCGTCGGCTCCGCCAGGCCGAGCAGCGGCAGGCCGCGCTTGAGCAGAAGCTCACCGACACCAACAAGCAGCTCGAGGAGAACAGCCGGCCGACCCTGTCGGGTCTCGGCACCCGGGTCGAGCAGATCCTCCGGCTGGCCGAGGAACAGGCCAACGACCACCGCAACGAGGCCAAGCGCGAGTCGGAAGGGATCCTCTCCGCTGCCCGGCTGGAGGCGCGGGAGATCACCGACAAGGCGCGCGCCGAGGCCGCCGCGATGAAGGCCACCGCCGAGCGGGAGGCCGGCACCGTCCGCACCGCCGCCGAGCGGGAGGCCGCCGAGGCCCGGGTGCAGGCCCGTCGGGAGGCCGACACGCTGCGCGCCGACGCCGACCGGGAGACCAAGCAGCTGCGTACGGTCACCGCGCACGAGGTGGCCGAGCTGAAGTCCACCGTCGAGCGGGAGGTCGCCACCCTGCGTGCCACCGCCGAGCGGGAGATCACCCAGCAGCGGGCGAAGGCCGCGCGGGAGGCCGAGGAGAAGCGCGCCGAGGCGACCAAGCTGCTCACCGACGCCCGCGACAAGCGGGACAAGGACCTCCAGGCGCTGGAGCTGCAGCTCGCCGAGCGGCGGGAGAAGGCCGAGCGCGAGGAGTCGGAGCGGCACGCCGCCCAGGTGGCGCAGACCCAGAAGCTGGTCGGCGAGGCCGAGCAGCGGGCGCGGGCCGCCCAGGAGCGGGCCAAGGAGATCGAGCAGCGCGCCGAGGCCCGCCGGGTCGAGTCCGAGCGCACCGCCAACGACACCGTCGACAAGGCCAAGGCGTTGGCCGAGAAGACCCTCAACGAGGCCAAGGCCGAGGCGAAGCGGCTGCTCACCGAGGCGCGCACCGAGGCCGACCTGACCACCCAGGCGGCCCGCCGCGAGGTGGAGGACCTCACCCGCCAGAAGGACGCGGTCACCTCGCAGCTCGGCCAGATGCTCTCCGGCCTGGCCGGGATCGTGCCTGGTGTGCCGGCCCAGCAGCAGGCCGCCGCGCCGGCCAAGGCGGAGCCGGCGAAGGCCGACGCCGAGTCCCGGGCGACCGCGGAGACCGCCAGCTGACCGAACGCATCGACGGGGCATGAGTCGCGGCGCGGAGGGACACCGGATGACCGGTGCACCCCCGCGCCGCGCCCGTTCCCGCCCTGTGACACCCTGTCGCGGGACAGCACTGAAACAGCTCCCCACAGCGGCGTCCGTATCGCCCCCGGAGGGCCGGATGCGTGTGAGGATGGGGGCATGTCGCACGGCGAGGAACTGTTCGCTCTCGGCGGGGATGTGACCACGGAGCCCAGCTTCGAGTCCGCTCTGCGGGGATACGACAAACGACAGGTCGACCGGTACGTCGCTCGTGCGGAGCACGAGATCGCCACGCTGACGGGTGAGCGGGAACAGGCGTACACCCAGATCCACAAGTTGGCCGGTCAGGTCGAGCACCTGCAGCGGGATCTCGCCCAGGTGCGCAAGCAGGTCGGGGTGGTGGACCGGGCGTCCTTCAAGCACCTCGGCCCCCGGGTCGAGCAGATCCTCGCTCTCGCCGAGGAGCAGGCTGACGCGATCCTGGTCGCCGCCAACGAGGAGATCGAGGCCCGTCGGGCCGCCGCCGAGCACATCATCGACGAGGCCCGTGAGCAGGCTGCCCGGGCGCTCAAGGACTTCGAGATCGCGCTCGCCGCCCGGCGAGCCGAGGAGGAACGGCACACCACGGCCCGCAAGGCCGAGGCGGACGCCGCCGTGCGTACCGCCAAGCAGGAGGCCGCCCGGCTGCGCAGCACCGCCAAGGACGAGGCGACCCTGCTGCGCGCCACCGCCGAGGACGAGTCCAACCGGTTGCGGACCGCCGCCCAGGAGGCCCTGAACCGGGCCCAGCAGGAGGCCACCCAGCTCCGTGACACCGCCAAGGAGATCCACGCCCGGGCCCAGCAGGAGGCCACCAAGCTCCGCGAGATGGCGAAGGCGGCGCTGGCCAAGGCCCAGAAGGAGGCCACCGACCTGCGCGAGGCCGCCAAGGAGGTGCATCTCAAGGCGCAGCAGGAGGCCCGGCGGCTCGTCGATTCGGCGACGGAGACCAGCCGTGCCACCCACGCCAAGGCGCTCCAGCAGGCCAAGCAGGTCACCGACGACGCCGACGGCGCGGCCAAGGCAACCCGGGAACGCGCCCGGCAGGAGGCGCAGCGGCTGACCACCGAGGCGACCGAGTCGGCCCAGCGCAGCCGGGCCGAGGCCGAGGCGTACGTGCAGCGGATGCGCACCGAAACCGAGGCGTACGTGCAGCAGTCCCGCGCCCAGACGCAGCAGGAGCTGGGGGCCTGGCGCGCGGGGGTGGAGCAGGAGGTCAACGGCCGGCGGGAGGCCGCCGACCGGGAGCTGGCCCAGCGCCGGGCCGCCGCCGAGCAGGAGTTCGCCAAGCGCCGCGACGAGCTGGACCGCAAGCACCAGGCCCGGCACGACGAGCTGGAACAGCAGCACGGCACCCGGCAGGCCGAGCTGGAGCGGGAGTGGGCCGCCCGGCGGGACGAGATCGAGCAGGGGGCGGCCGAGATCCGCCGGGCCGCCGAGGCGGACGCGGCGACGCTACGCCGCACCGCCGAGCAGGAGACCGCCGAGTTGCGGCGGCGGGTGGAGCAGGAGACCACCGAGCTGATCGACCGGGTCGAGCGGGAGACCGCCGAGAAGCGTCGCCAGGCCGACGAGCACGTCGCCGCCTCCCGTCGGCAGTTCGACGAGTACGCGGCCACCACCCAGCAGCACCTCGCCACCACCCAGCAGCACCTCGCCGCCACCCAGCAGGAGGCGGCGGCCGGCCGGCAGCAGCTCGCCCGGGTGATGTTGGAGATCGCCCAGGCCCAGCAGCAGCTCGCCGACCTGCGTCAGGACACCTGGCAGGCGCGGCAGGAGCACGACGAGTTGCAGCGGGACGTCACCGCCCTGCGGGCGGGCGCCGCGACGCCGGTGGGCGTCGACGCGGTGCTGCCGTCCCCGGACGGCGACCGGCCGGGGACGGGTCCGCTCGGCAACGGCGGGAAGCCGAAGCCGACGCGCACCGCCGACACCCCGGCACCGCAGCCGGTGGGCTCCGCACCGGCCGGCGGCGGTAAGGCCCCCGCCGGCAGCGACGCCGGGAAGGAACCGGCCGTCGCCGGTGCGGGCTCGGTCGTGGCCGTCACCAGGCCGGCCGGCGGTCCCGCCACCAACGGTACGAAGCCGACCGGCGGTACGGACGGTGCCGCGAAGCCGAAGGCCGAGCCGGTGACCACGGTGGACGGCGGAACGGCCAGCGCCGGGGTGGACGGCGAGCCGACGGTCGCCGCGGTTCCCGGCACCGCCGGCCGGGACGCCACTCCGACGAAGATCACCAGTACCGGCGAGAACGGCAAGCGGCCCAGCAAGCCGACCACCGATGAGCGCAGCGCCAAGCCGAGCACGGTGACCGTCGAGTCCGAGTGACCACCGGCTCCGATTGACCCCGGCGGGGTGCCCCGGGTGGCCGGCGGGGCACCCACCCCACTACCCTGCGGGCAGGAGCCCGTACGGTAGGTGGTCGCCGGGTGGGTCGGCTGATCCGCTCCGGTCTGCCATGCCGAGGGCGGAACTGGGGAGGTTCGGTGGCACAGCACGGCCCGGCCCGCGACGACGCGACCCGGGACAGCGCCCCTGCGGGCGTACCGACGGCCCGGACCGGGGCGGAACCGGTGACGGCCCGCTCCGAGCCGCCGCCCGGCACGACCGGAGAGCGCACCACCGGGGCAGAGCCCGCCACGCGCGGAGAGCCCGCCGCATCGATCGGCCGGGCCACCGACGCCCCCACCACGGTGCCGGACGTACCTGCCCACGACGTGCCGGGGGACGGCTCCGCCGGGTCGGTCGCCACCGGCTCGGGGCGGTTCGGTCGACCCGGGCGGCCACTGCGCCGCAGCAGTTTCCTGGTCGGTTTCACCGGGGCCCTCGGCGTGCTGCTGGCGTACACCGTGTTCCTGGGGATCCGCAATGCCGGCGGCATCCTGGTCCTGGTGGTGATCGCGCTCTTCCTGGCGGTGGGGCTCAACCCGGCGGTGGTGCGGCTGCGCCGCTGGGGGTTGCCGCACGGGCTGGCGGTGACGGTGGTGGCGCTGACCCTGGTGCTGCTGATCGTCGCCGGGCTGGTGGCGCTGGTGCCGCCGGTGGTGACCCAGACCGGGCAGTTCATCGACCAGCTCCCCAGCTACGTCGAGGAGCTGCGCCGCAACCGCACCGTCAACGACCTGGTGGTCCGCTACGACGTGATGCAGCGCGTGCAGGCGCTGGCGAACGCGGACACCGTGGGCCGGGCGCTCGGCGGGGTCCTCGGCGGCGCACAGTTGATCTTCGGAACCATCTTCCGGGTGCTCACCGTGCTGGTGTTGACGATCTACTTCCTCGCCTACTTCGACCGGCTGCGCGACCTCGGGTACGCGTTGGTGCCGAGGTCACGTCGGCAGCGGGTCAGCCTGATCGGCGACGAGATCCTCACCAAGGTCGGCGCGTACATGGTGGGAGCGCTGAGCATCGCGGTGCTGGCCGGCGCGACCAGCTTCGTCTTCGCCCTGGTCGTCGGGCTGCCCTACCCGTTCGCGCTGGCCGTGGTGGTGGCGGTGACCGACCTGATCCCGCAGATCGGGGCCACCCTCGGCGCGGTGGTCGTCAGCCTGGTCGGCTTCGCCACCGCGCTGCCGATCGGCATCGCCTGCGCGGTCTTCTTCGTGCTCTACCAGCAGGTGGAGAACTACCTCATCTATCCGAAGATCATGCGGCGGTCAGTGGAGGTCAACGAGGTGGCCGCGCTGCTCGCCGCCCTGCTCGGGGTGGCGCTGATGGGGGTGGTCGGCGCGCTGATCGCCATCCCGGTCGTCGCCGCCCTCCAGCTCATCCTGCGCGAGGTGGTGCTCCCCCGCCAGGACCGCCGCTGAGCCGACCGGAAGGGGCTCAGTCGGCGGCGGGCCCCGGCACGGGGGTGTCGGCGAAGGCGGCCACCGTCCGGTCGGCGTACGCGCTGACGTCGCCGGTCTCCATCGGGCCGTCCCAGCTGGTCGGCAGCGGCAGTGGCACTGCCGGGTTCACCAGCCTGACGATCTCGTCGAGCACCCGTTCGGCGTCGCCCACCCACAGGTGCTTGGCCCCGGGCACGCCGACGACCTCGGCCTGCGGCACCGCCGCGAAGCGTTGCCGGGCCTCGTCGGGGCGCAGGTAGTCGTCGAACTCGGGCACCAGCGCGGTCAGCGGCCGGCCCGACTCCGCCCAGACGGCCAGGTCCCCAGGATTCGAGAAACGCAACGGCGGGGAGAGCAGGATCGCCCCGGCCACCGCCGGGTCGCAGCCGTACTTGAGGGTCAGGTCGGTGCCGAACGACCAGCCCACCAGCCAGATGTTCGGCAGCTCGTGGAACTCGGCGTACTCGATCGCGGCAGCGACGTCGAAGCGCTCGCCCACCGCGTTGTCGAAGGCCCCCTCGCTGGTGCCCCGGACGCTGCTGGTGCCCCGGGTGTTGAACCGGAGCACCGCCAGGTCGGCCAGGGCGGGCAGCCGCCAGGCCGCCTTGCGGAAGACGTGGCTGTCCATCATCCCGCCGTGGGTGGGCAGCGGGTGCAGACAGACCAGGGTGCCCACCGGGTCCCGGTCGGCCGGACGGGCCAGCTCGCCGACGAGGCGCAGGCCGTCGGCGGTGTGCAGCTCGATGTCCTCCCGGTGGCCGGGCAGGATCGACGACGCGCGGATCGGTGTGCTCACCGCCCCAGTCTGCCGCGACGTCGGCGCGGACGCGCGCCCGGGGCGCAACCGGGGTGACCCGGATCGCCCGACCAGCCGACCGCCAGGGACCCCGACCACCAGGGACCCGGATCGCCAGGGACCCGGATCACCAGGAACTCCGCGCGCGGACCGGTCAGCCGTAACGGGGAGCGCCCCGGCCGCGCAGCAGGTTCGGTCCCCGCCGGTCCCGGGCCCGCCAGCAGCCGTTGTGCCAGTGCCGCCGGTCGGTGAGGTCGCCCGCGCCGTCGGCCGGCCAGGCCACCAGGTGCGCCACCCCGGGTCGGATCTCCTGGTCACACCCGGGGCAGCGGTACGTCTTGACGGACGCCCCGCCGCTGATTCCGCGTACCTGCCACTCGCCGTCGCGCCACTGCTGCACGGACTCCACGCCGTGCCGGGCCCGTTCGGCGTCCAACGGACCGGTGTCCTCACGGCGGGGACGGTTGCGACGGGGGCTCACCGTGCCAAGGTTACGGTCAGCCCGGCGTCCCGGCGGGGTGAGGTCGATCGCCCCGGATTCAGCGTCCGGTGTGCTCGCGGAACCCCCGGCCGGCGGTGACCAGGTGCTCCAGCAGCGGCGCGGGGGCCAGGCCCGGTTCGCGCGATTCCCGGTACAGCGCCCGCTGCACGGCCAGCGTCACGTCGAGGCCGATCGCGTCGAGCAGCGCGAAGGGGCCCGTCGGGTAGCCGCAGCCGAGGGTCATCGCGTGGTCGATGCCGTCGGCGGTGGCGTACCCGGCCTCCAGCATCCGCACCGCGTCGTTGAGGTACGGGAAGAGCAGCGCGTCGACCACGAAGCCGGCCCGGTCGCCGCAGACCAGCGTGGTCCGGCCGAGGGCGGCGCAGACCGCGCGGGCGGTGGCAGTGGCCTCCGGCGAGGTCCGCACGGTGGTCACCACCTCGACCAGCGTGCGGGCCCGCACCGGGGCGCAGAAGTGCAGGCCGAGCACGTCGGCGGGACGGCGGGTGGCCATCGCCAGCTCGATCACCGGCAGCGTGGAGGTGGTGGTGGCGAGCAGCACGCCCGGCTTGCAGACCTCGTCGAGGCGGGCGAAAAGCGTCCGGGTGGTGTCCAGATCTCCCGCCGTCGCCTCGACCACCAGGTCGACGTCGGTGAGTTGCTCCAGCGCGTCCGCCCAGGTGATCCGGGCCAGCGCGGCGTCCCGGCCGGCCGGGTCGGGATCGTCCCGGGTGACGCCCTCGTCGAGCCCGGCCCGGACCGCTTCGGCGGTCCCGGCGGGCCCATCCGCGCCCACGGCGACCACCTGGTGGCCGGCGGCGGCGAACACCGCGGCGAGATCGGCCGCCGTGGTCCCCGAGCCGACGACACCGACCCTGGTCACGGCCGTGCTGGCCGGCGCGGCGGCGGCGGTCGGGGTCGACGCGTCGGGTACGACCTTCGCCGAGCCCGGCTTGTCGTAGGTGTAGAAGCCGTGTCCGGTCTTGCGGCCGAGCAGCCCCGCGGTGACCATCTGCCGGATCAGCGGCGTCGGGGCGTGCCGGCGGTTGCGCCCGCCGTGCCGGTACATGGTGTTCAGGATCTCGTACGCGGTGTCGAGGCCGATCAGGTCCAGCAGGGCGAGCGGGCCCATCGGCAGGCCGCAGCCGAGGGTCATCGCCGCGTCGAGGTCCTCACGGGTGACGTAGCGGGCCTCGAACAGGCCCACCGCCTGGTTGAGGTAGCCGAACAGCAGGGCGTTGGCGATGAACCCGGCCCGGTCGCCGATCGTCACGCCGACCTTGCCGAGCCGGGCACAGAGCGCCTCGGCGTCGTCGACCACGTCGGCGGCGGTGACCACCGTACGGACGACCTCGACCAGCTTCATCACCGGTGCCGGGTTGAAGAAGTGCAGGCCGACGACCTGGTGGGGGCGGCCGGTGGCGACGGCGATGTCGGTGACGCTCAGCGAGGAGGTGTTGGTGGCGAGGATGGCGTCGGGCCGGCAGATCCGGTCCAGCTCGGTGAAGATCCGCCGCTTGAGGTCGAGGCGCTCGGGGACCGCCTCGACAACCAGGTCCACCGCGTGCAGCGCGTCCAGCCCGACCTGGAAGTCGACCCGGGCGTGCAGGGCGTCCCGGTCGGCAGCGGCCAGCTTGCCCCGCGCCACCGCCCGGTCGGTCGACCGGGCGAGGGTGGCCCGGCCCCGGGCCAGGGCGTCCGGGGAGATCTCCACCGCGACGACGTCGACGCCGTTGCGGGCGAACACCTCGACGATGCCGGCACCCATGGTGCCCAGACCCACCACGCCCACCCTGGTGAACTCCCGCGCCACGACCGGCCTCCCCTGGTTGATTCCGCCGCTGCCGGCATGAACGAACGCTAAGGTTATCCGCCGGGACCGGCGCGGGGGAGGTCGGTCCCGGATCCGCCTCAGGCGTCGACGCCGCTGGGTGCGGGGACCGGGGCGGCCGGCAGGGCGTCGGCGGGGCCCGGGGCGCGCGACGGCAGGGGCAGGGTGGGCCGGTGGTCCCGACGACCGACGGACCCTCCGGCGAAGCGCAGGCCGACCGGGTCGGTGGTGGCCAGTCCGGGGTCGAAGTAGCGCAGTTCGGTACGGCCGAGCCGGATCACGTCGCCGTCGGTGAGCGGCTCGGCGTCGGCGATCCGCCGGTCGTTGAGCCAGGTGCCGTTCGTCGATCCCAGGTCGACCAGGATCACCCCGTCGTCGGTCAGCCGCACCTCGGCGTGTCGCCGGCTCAGGTGCGCGTCGGCAACCGCGATGTCGGCGGTCGGCGCCCGGCCGATCACCTGCGGCTGGGGCCGGACGCGGAAGCTGGCCCCGCGCATCGGGCCAGCGGCCACCGTCAGCAGTGGCATCAGTTCCGGATGATCCTGCATGGACAGTCAGCTCCCCACCCACCGTCGCCCCGCGGTCAGCCTGCCAGCTCCGCGTAACCAGCTCACCACCCGCCCGGCCATCTCCGCGACCCCTGCCGGCCATCCGGTGTCCACCGAACAGGCGGCGACGGAGCGATAGCTGAGCGGTGTTCACAACTACCAGCGGGTAGCCTCCGGGGCTAGACTGCCGCCATGACGGCTGTGCAGGTCCCGGGGGTCCCGGTCATCTCCGCCGGTCGGCTGGTCTCGACGAGCCCGGCCACCGGCGACGAGGCCGGCAGCGTGCCGGTCGCCACCGCCGAGGAGGTCGGCCACGCGGTCGCCCGCGCCCGCACGGCCGGGCAGTGGTGGGCCGGGCTCGGCTTCACCGGTCGCCGGGCCCGGTTGCTGCACTGGCGGGCCCTGCTCGCCCGGCGGGTCGAGGAGTTGGCCGAGCTGATCCACGTCGAGGGCGGCAAGCCCGTCGGGGACGCCGTCGTCGAGGTACTCACCGCCATCGAGCACATCGACTGGGCGGCCCGCAACGCCCGCCGGGTGCTGGGGCCCCGCCGGGTCCGCTCCCGGCTGATCCTCGCCGAGTTCTCCGGCCACCTCGAATACCAGCCGCACGGCGTGGTCGGGGTGATCGGCCCGTGGAACTACCCGGTCTTCACCCCGGTCGGATCCGCCGCCTACGCGCTGGCCGCCGGCAACGCGGTGGTCCTCAAGCCCAGCGAGTACACCCCGGTCGTCGGCCAGTGGCTGGTCGACGCGTTCGCCGAGGTGGTGCCGGAGCAACCGGTCTTCACCGCGGTGCACGGCCTCGGCGACGTCGGCGCGGCGCTGTGCCGCTCGGGCGTCGACAAGGTGGCGTTCACCGGCTCCACGGCCACCGCCCGCCGGGTCATGGCCGCCTGCGCCGAGTCGCTGACCCCGGTGCTGCTGGAGGCCGGCGGCAAGGACGCGATGATCGTGGACGCCGACGCCGACCTGGACGCCGCCGCGGAGGCGTGCGTCTGGGGCGCGCTCACCAACGCCGGCCAGACCTGCATCGGCATCGAACGGGTCTACGCGGTGGCACCGGTCTACGACGAGTTCGTCGGCAAGGTGGTCGCCCGCGCCGAACGGCTGACCGTCGGCGCGGACTCCGCCGACCTCGGCCCGATCACCATGCCGGGCCAGCTCGACGTGATCCGCCGGCACATCGACGAGGCCATCGCCGCCGGGGGGCGGGCCGTGGTGGGTGGTCCCGCCGCCGTCCAGCCGCCGTACGTGCACCCGACCGTGCTGGTCGACGTCCCCGACTCCGCGTCGGCGATCCGCGAGGAGACCTTCGGCCCGACCGTGACCATCACCCGGGTCGCCGACGCCGACGAGGCCGTACGCCGCGCCAACGCCCTGCCGTACGGCCTGGGGGGGTCGGTGTTCGGTAGGCGCGACGCGGTGGCGATCGCCCGGCGGCTGCGCTCGGGGATGGCGTCGGTCAACTCGGCGCTCACCTTCGCCGGCATGTCCACGCTGCCGTTCGGCGGGGTGGGCGACTCGGGCTTCGGCCGGATCCACGGTGAGGACGGGCTGCGCGAGTTCGGCCGGGCCAAGTCGGTCACCAGGCGACGGGCCCGTTCGCTGCTGCCCGCGATGACCTTCGAGCGGACCCCGGCCGACGTGGCCCGGATCGTCAAGGTCACCAAGGCCCTGTACGGCCGCCGCTGACCCCGCCCGTAGGCGCGGCCCGCCGGGCGGATGGTCAGAACAGGGTCAGTTCGTCGCGCACGATGCCGCGCAGCCGGTCGTAGTCGACCACCACGCAGCGGATGCCCCGGTCGGTGGCGAGGACCCGGGCCTGCGGCTTGATCTCCTGGGCGGCGAAGACACCGCTCACCGGGGCGAGCAGCGGATCGCGGTTCATCAGTTCGAGGTAGCGGGTGAGCTGCTCGACGCCGTCGATCTCACCGCGTCGCTTCACCTCGACGGCGACCGCGCCGGCGTTGGCGTCCCGGCAGAGCAGGTCGACCGGGCCGATCGCGGTCATGTACTCCCGCCGGACCAGGGTGAAGCCCTCCCCCAGCGTCTCCGGGTTGGCGGCCAGCAACTCCTGCAGGTGCGCCTCGACGCCGTCCTTGCGCAGCCCCGGGTCGACGCCCAGCTCGTATGAGGTGTCCTGGAAGACCTCCTCCAGGGTGATCCGCAGTTCCTCGCCGGCCTTGTTGACCACCCGCCACACGCCGGGGGCCTCCTCCAGCCGGCAGGGCGGGCTCATCCAGTTCAACGGCTTGTACGCGCGGTCGTCGGCGTGGATCGACACCGACCCGTCCGCCTTGACCATGAGCAGGCGGGTGGCCAGCGGCAGGTGCGCCGAGAGCCGTCCGACGTAGTCCACCGAGCACTTCGCAATCACCAGACGCACCCGACGAGGGTAGCCGAGGACCGGCCGGTCACCGTCGCGCGGCACTGGCGTGCCGGTGCGATGCTGAGATGGTGTTCGAAGTCCTCACCGGTACCGGGCTCGCCGCCTCGGCGGGTCTCAACGCCTACATCCCCCTGCTCACCATGGGTCTACTCGCCCGCTACACGAGCCTGATCGACCTGCCGAGCGGCTGGCAGTGGCTCAGCAACGGCTGGGTGTTGGCGATCCTCGCAGCGCTGCTCGCGGTCGAGGTCGTCGCCGACAAGGTGCCCGTGGTCGACCACGTCAACGACGTCGTGCAGACGGTGGTCCGCCCCACCGCCGGCGGGCTCGCGTTCGGCGCGGGGTCGGGCTCGGAGACGGTGACGGTCAGCGACCCGGGCGGGTTCTTCTCGTCCCACCAGTGGGTGCCGGTGGCCGCCGGGGTCGCCATCGCGCTCGGGGTGCACCTGTTCAAGGCGGCGGCCCGGCCGGTGGTCAACGCGACCACCGCAGGCTTCGGCGCACCGGTCGCCAGCACCGCCGAGGACGCCACGAGCGTGCTGATGTCCCTGGTGGCGATCATCCTGCCGGTGCTGGTGCTGGCGTTCCTACTGGGCATGGTGGCGTTCGTGGTCTGGTTCCTGCGCCGACGCCGGGGCCGTCGCCAGGAACGCGAGGCGGCCCGCGCCGCCGGTTACCGGGTCTGACCCCCCGCCACGTACGCCGATGGCCGGCACCCCGTGCTGGGTGCCGGCCATCGTGTCGTACGCAGGGTCAGCTGTTCCAGTGCTCGGCGACGAGGTCGGCGGCCTGCTGTTCCCACTGGGCGTAGTGGTCCGGGTACGCCGACACCTGCACCGTCTGGGCGGCCTTGGTCAGGGGCATGTCCTGCCAGCCGTCGACCTGCTTGAGGCCCTTGAGGAAGGCCAGGGTGGCGTATTCGGGGTCGGTGATCTGCTCCACCGTGCCCCAGCCACTCGACGGGCGCTGTTGGAACAGGCCCTGGGAGTCGTGGTCGTTGCGGTCGCCGAGGTGGCCGAGGTTCTCCAGCTTCGACTCCTGCAGGGCGGTGGCGATCGACACCACCGCGGCACGCTCGTCCATGCCGGCCTTCTTCGTCGCCGCGATGATCGCCTTGGCGTTGCCGGTCTGCTCGTCGTTGAGGTCGATGCGGGACTGGTCGCCCTGCACACCGTGCGGGATCAGCTTGGCGGTGTCGACGGCGGGCTTGTCGGTTTGGACGGCGGCGACGGGGCGGGTGTCGATGGTGGGGGTGTCGTGGTTGAGCGGGCCGGCGGCCAGACCACCGGCGACGGCCAGACCGGCGATACCGAGAACACTCTTACGCAGCATGGTGGTGTTCATGGGGGATGCTCCTTCGAGGGGTCGACGCCACCCGACCGGTCGGGGGACCGGGGCCACCGGCGGAGCCGGCGGTGGGGGCGTAAGCACCACGACGAGGCGCTCATGAGGGAAAGTCGGTAGGTCTCCGGCGGGCCCTGCCGCTCACGCCGGAACCCGATGTAACGACCGGGGGCCCCGCATCATTCCGGGGCACTGCCCACCTCCGGTCCGGCCGGGCGGGGCGCTCCTACGGTCGTACGGAGGGTGTAACGACCACGGGCCGGCCGGGATTCCGCCGTCGGGGTGCCGCCGGTCACGGGACGCCCCATCCCGGCGACCCCGTATCGGACACCGGTGACGATTCGCCCACACCAAACGGGATATGTCCGGCAGAAGAGACGCCTACGCGCCCACTCGACGCACCAGCCATGTCGGGCCCAGCCGGCGTCCAGCCGACCCGTCCGGCCGACCTGATGCGTACCGGCCCACCCGGCCCGCGCCGGTGATCAAGAGCTTCGCGGCGCGATCAAGAGCTTCGCGGCGCGATCAAGAGCTTCGCGGCGCGATCAAGAGGTTTGCGTCACTGAGAGCGCTCTCCCTGCCCGCAATTCTCTTGATCACCGAGTCGAAGCGGGTGGGGGCGGGCAGGGAAGGAGGGGCGGGGCGGGGGTGGGGGCGGTTTCGGTGGGTGGATCGGTGGAGGAACGGCCCGCGCCCACCGGAGCAATGCCTATCATTTGTGGCATATCTACCGAAAGCGAGGTTGTCATGACCGCAGCGCTGGAAATGCCCCGGGTTCAGGAGTGCGCGGCCTCGTCCTGCGCCTACAACCACACCAACGACTGCCACGCGTTCGCCATCACCATCGGCAGCACCGACCACGCGCACTGCCACACCTTCGTGGAGCTGCCGGTACGGGGCGGTCTCGACCGGCTCATCGCCCAGGTGGGCGCGTGCAGCCGGGCCGACTGCCGGCACAACGCCGAGCTGGAGTGCCGCGCCCCGGCGATCACCGTCGGCCCCGACAACGACCTGGCCGACTGCATGACCTATCAGAGCCGCTGACCGACCGACCACCACGGGGGCCGGGGCCACACGCCCCGGCCTCGCCGCCCGACCCCAGCCCGGCCCAGGCCAGCCCGGACCCAGCCCCAGCCCCGACCAGGCCCAGCCCGGACCGGCCCAGCCCCAGCCCCAGCCCCGACCAGGCCCAGCACGGACCAGGCCCAGCCCGGCTCAGCCCCAGCCCTGGCCCAGCGGACCTGGCCCGGTCCTGGCCCCCGTGCCCGGCACCGCCGAACAACCCCTGGCAGCGAACCTCCCAGGCACCTCCGAACATCCCCGGCACCGCCGGACGTCCCCGGTTGTGCAACACCTCACAGGCCCTGGTCGGGGGACGACCGGGCCGCCGCGACGCGACCCGGCCGAGACCGGCATACCCCGGGCCGCCGCGCCGCACGGCCTGGTCGCACACTGGACGGCATGGAAGACGAGCTCGCGATCTCCGTACGGGGACTGCGCAAGGCGTACGGCGACAACGTCGCGGTGGCGGGGGTGGACCTTGACGTCCGCCGGGGCGAGGTGTTCGCCCTGCTCGGCCCGAACGGCGCGGGCAAGACGACCACGGTGGAGATCCTGGAGGGCTACCGGCAGCGCGACGCCGGTGAGGTGAGTGTGCTCGGCACCGACCCCGGTCTCGTCCTCGGCTCCCGCCCGCGCGGCCAACGGGCCGGCGCACCGCGTACCGCCCGGGGGCAGGCGGCCCACTGGCGGTCCCGGGTCGGCATCGTGCTCCAGGGCACCGGTGAGTTCGACGAGCTGACCGTCGCCGAGGTGGTGCGGCACTTCTCCGGGTTCTATCCCGAGGCGGACGACCCGGACAGGGTCGTCGAACGGGTCGGGTTGGGCGCCAAGGCCAACGCCCGTACGCACACCCTCTCCGGCGGGCAGAAGCGCCGCCTCGACGTGGCGCTGGGCATCATCGGCCGCCCCGAGCTGCTCTTCCTCGACGAGCCCACCACCGGCTTCGACCCGGAGGCGCGGCGCGAGTTCTGGGAGCTGATCCGCCACCTGGCCGCCGCCGGCACCACCATCGTGCTCACCACCCACTACCTGGACGAGGCGGAGTCGCTCGCCGACCGGGTCGGGGTGATCGCCGCCGGTCGGGTGATCGAGGTGGCCCCACCGGACCTGCTGGGCAACCGTCAGGACGCGCTGGCGACGGTCTCCTGGCGTACGCCTGACGGGACGTTGGAGACGGCGCAGAGTGCGACGCCGACCGCGCTGGTGGCGGAGCTGGCCGCGCGCTTCGGCGGTGAGGTGCCCGGTCTGACGGTGACCCGGCCGACCCTGGAAGACGTCTACCTGAGCATGATCGGACACTGATGACCACCACTACGAAGCCGGCGCCCCCGTCCACCACCGGCCGCCGGCGGGTCGGGCCGGGGGCGCTCGCCCTGCGCCAGGGCCGGCTGGAGATCACCCAGTTCCTGCGCAGCCGGGAGTCCGTCGTGTTCACGATGGGCTTCCCGATCATCATGATCCTGATCTTCGCGTCGATCTTCGACGGGACGATCGGCGGCGGGGTGAAGTTCACCCAGTACTTCATCACCGGCATGATCGCGACCGGGCTGATGACGGTGAGCTTCCAGAATCTCGGCATCTGGATCCCGATCGAGCGGGACCGGGGCGTGCTCAAGCGCTACCGGGGCACCCCGATGCCGAAGTGGGTCTGGTTCGCCGGCAAAGTGATCATGGTGGTGGCGATCGGCATCGCCGAGACCGCGCTGCTGCTGGCGGTCGCCGTGGCGCTGTTCGACCTCGACCTGCCGGCCACCGCCGCCAAGTGGTTCACCTTCGGCTGGGTCGCCGTGCTCGGGGTGACCGCCTGCACCCTGTGCGGGATCGCCATCTCGTCGCTGGCCCGCACCGCACGCAGCGGCTCCGCCGTGGTCACCCCGGTCTCCCTGGTGCTCCAGTTCATCTCCGGGGTGTTCTTCGTCTTCACCGACCTGCCCACCTGGATGCAGCAGGTGGCGGCGTTCTTCCCGCTCAAGTGGATGTGCCAGGGCCTGCGCGCGGTCTTCCTGCCGGAGAGCTTCGGCGCGCAGGAACCCGGCGGCTCCTTCGAGCTGGGCCGGGTCGCCCTGGTCCTCGCCTTGTGGTGCGTGATCGGCCTGGTGCTCTGCCTGACCACCTTCCGCTGGACCACCAAGCGCGACGGCTGACCCGCCGGGCGCGAGCGAGACGTTGCGCCGGTGCTGCGGTGTCCGCCGGTGGGACACCGCAGCACCGGCGACGTCGGCCGGGCTCAGTACGGGTAGAAGCCCTGGCCGGTCTTGCGGCCCAGGTCGCCGGCGGTGGCCATCCGCTGGAGCAGCTCCGGCGGGAAGAACTTCTCGTCGGCGGTGTCGGTGTAGATGTTCCTCGTGGCGTTCAGCAGGACGTCCACGCCGGTCAGGTCGACCGTGGCCAGCGGGCCCATGGCGTGACCGAAGCCCAGCTTGCAGGCGGTGTCCAGGTCCTCGGCCGACATCACCCCGGACTCGACCAGCTTGACCGCCTCCATGGCCAGCGCGCAGATCAGCCGGGTGGTGACGAAACCGGCGATGTCCCGGTTGACCACCACCACCGTCTTGCCGATCTCCTCGGCGAACGACCGGGCGGTGGCCAGGGTCGCGTCGCTGGTCTTGTAGCCGCGCACCAGTTCGCACAGCTTCATCATCGGCACCGGGGAGAAGAAGTGGGTGCCGACGACCGACTCCGGGCGCTGCGTGGCGGTGGCGATCTGGGTCACCGGGATGGCCGACGTGTTGGTCGCCAGCACCGCGTCCGCCTTGCAGATCTTGTCCAGCGCGCGGAACACCTCGTGCTTGATCTCGATCTTCTCGAAGACCGCCTCGACCACGATGTCCGCGTCGGCCGCCGCCTCCAGCTCGGTGGTCGGGGTGATCCGGCCCAGCGTGGCCTCGACCTCGGACGGGTCGATCTTCCCCTTCTCGGCGAACTTCGTCAGCGACTTCCGGATGCCGTCCACACCGCGCTTCGTGGCCGCGTCGTCGATGTCCCGCAGGGTCACCTGCCAGCCCGCCTGCGCCGCCACCTGGGCGATGCCGGAACCCATCAGCCCGGCCCCGACGACCGCGAGTCGACCCGCCATCTGCTTCTCCCTCGCCTGCGATTGAGTGTCTGCCAGCACCCTAGTCGGCGAGCCTGAACGACCGCTAAGCCCCGGACGGTCGGACCGGCGACGGGAGCGGCGGGCGGGTCAGATGGTCAGCTCGGGGGCCTCCGGAACGGTACCCCGCTCCACCTCCACCCCGAGCGCACGCAGGTCGGCCACGAAGTCCGGGTAGCCCCGGTCCACGTGGTGCACGTGGGACACCTCGGTGACCCCGTCCGCGCAGAGCCCGGCGATGATCAGCCCGGCACCGGCCCGGATGTCGGTGGCCCGGACCGGCGCACCGGAGAGCCGGTCGCGGCCCCGGACCACGGCGTGGTGCCCGTCGGTCTTGATGTCGGCACCGAGCCGCACCATCTCGTTGGCGAACATGAACCGGCCGTCGAAGATGTTCTCGGTGATCAGGGACGCCCCCTCGCTCACCGCCGCCAGGCCGATCGCCATCGGCAACAGGTCGGTGGCGAACCCCGGGTAGGGCAGGGTCACCACGTCCACGGCGGCGGGGCGGTCGTCGGCGCGGACCCGGAAGGCGTCTCCCCGGGTCTCCACCAGCGCGCCGGCCGACACCAGCTTGTCCAGCGCGACCTCCAGGTAGGCCGGGTCGATCCCGGTGACCGTCACGTCCCCCCGGGTCATCGCCGCGCCGAACGCCCACGTCCCGGCGACGATCCGGTCCCCCACCGTGGCGTGCCGCACCGGGCGCAGCGCGGGCACCCCGGCGATGCGCAGCGTCGAGCTGCCGCAGCCGGAGATCCGGGCACCCATCCGGTTGAGCATCGTGCAGAGGTCGACGATCTCCGGTTCCCGGGCCGCGTTGTCGATCGTCGTCACACCCCGGGCCAGCACCGCCGCCATCACCAGGTTCTCGGTGGCGCCCACGCTGGGGAAGTCCAGCACGATCTCGGCCCCTCGCAGCCCGTCCGGGGCGGCGGCGATGACGAAGCCGTGCTCACCGGAGACCTCCGCGCCCATCCGGGCCAGCCCGGCGATGTGCATGTCCAGGCCCCGGGAGCCGATCGCGTCCCCGCCCGGATGGGCCACCCGCACGTACCCCCGGCGGGCCAGCAGCGGGCCGAGCACGCAGATCGACGCCCGCAGCCGACGCACCAGGTCGTAGTCGGCGTCCGCGCCGGGCTGCTCGGGCACGTCGATGACGACCGAGCGGGACCGGGCCTGCCCGCCGTACCCGACCATCGGGTCCACCGGGTCGTCCGCCGCGAAGTGCACCGCGCAGCCGAGCCGGCGCAGCACCTCGCCCATGATGGCGATGTCGGTGATCCGGGGCACGTTCGTGATCACCGTACGCCCCGGTGCCAGCAGCGCCGCCGCCATCAGCTTCAACGCCGAGTTCTTGGCCCCGACGACGTGCACCGTGCCGGTCAGCCGGGCGTCACCGCCGACCCGGATGACGTCGACGTCGTCGACCGCCGGGTCACCGGCGTCACCCGGTCCCACCTCCACCGGCCAACCGGCCGGGGCGGGCCGTGCCGGGATCGTCAGGTCCGGTATCCGTAGGCTGTGCGTCATGGCCGTCCACCTCACGCGCATCTACACCAAGGCCGGCGATGCCGGCACGACCAGGCTGAGCAACAACGAGCAGGTGCCGAAGACCGATCCGCGGATCGCCGCGTACGCGGACGTCGACGAGTGCAACGCCGCGCTCGGCGTGGCGCTCGCCCTGGGGCAGCTCGACGACGAGCTGCGGGCCGTGCTGGAGTCGATCCAGAACGACATGTTCGACGTGGGCGCCGACCTGGCCACCCCCGTCGAGCCGAACCCGGCGTACCCGCCGCTGCGGGTCACCGAGGAGTACGTCGAACGCCTCGAAGGCTGGTGCGACGAGTACAACGGGCGACTGGGCAAGCTCGACTCCTTCATCCTCCCCGGCGGCACCGCTGGCGCGGCGCTGCTGCACGTGGCACGGACGATCGCCCGGCGCGCCGAACGGGCGGCCTGGGCCCTGGTCGCCCACGATCCGGATCGCACCAGCTCCCTTCCGGCAAAGTATCTCAACCGCCTCTCCGACCTGCTGTTCATCCTGTCAAGAACGGCCAATCCGGGCGGCGATGTGCTATGGGTGCCCGGCGGCAGGCGCTGAGCACGGGCGGGCTGCACCACGTCGAGGTCTGGGTACCCGACCTGGCCGCCGCGAAGCGGAGCTGGGGTTGGCTGCTCGGTGAGCTGGGCTGGACGCCGTACCAGGACTGGCCGGCCGGCTGTTCCTGGCGGCACGGCCCGACGTACCTGGTCGTCGAGGAGTCCCCGGCGCTGACCGGGCGGACCCACGACCGGCGCGCCCCGGGCCTCAACCACCTGGCCTTCCACGCCGGTCCGCCGCACGCGGTGGACCGGCTGGTGGCCGACGCCGCGGCCCACGGCTGGACGCTGCTGTTCGCCGACCGGCACCCGCACGCCGGCGGCCCGGACAGCTACGCCGCCTACCTCACCGACCGGCAGGGCTACGAGGTCGAACTGGTGGCCGCCGTCGCCGCACCGTGACCGCCAGCGGCCGGGTGGGTAGGCGGGCCAGGCCGGGTCAGGCGGCGGGCCAGTCCTGGGAGGCCATACGCGGCGAGGCCGCCCCGGGCGGGGCGGCCTCTAGCCAGGAGGAGAAACCGGTCACCGTGGATCGGGCCATGGCGATCTCGACCGGCGCGTGTTGACTGGTACAGCGGAGGATCACCCAGTCGGATGGCATGGAGAGCCGTTCCTGGCCCTCGGGCAGCCGCCGTCGCTCCACCACCAGCTCCTTGCGGGAGAGCACCCGCTTGGGCCGCAGGGCGAAGCTGAACATCCGGTACCAGCGAAGCTGGTCGCCGACGAACCGCGCGAAGCCCGGTGACCAGCCCCGGCCGTCCAGGACGGTGGTGACCCGCACGCTCAGCCGGATGATGCCGCCGCTACGGGTGACCAGGGCCCGCCGGACGAAGAGGATCAGGAGCGCGGCGAGGATCACCGCGATGCCGATTCCGATCCCTTCGACGATCTCCATCGGCGGGTGGGCTCAGCGGGCCGGAGTGGCCGGGGTGGCGCTCTCGGCGAGCACTGTGACGCTCTCCGCGCCGACCGACAGGAACCCGCCGGTGATGTCGTAGGCGACCTGCTGGCCGCCGGCCTGCTTGATCCGGACCTGGCTGGGCTCGGCGAGCTGGCCGAGCAGCGGCGCGTGCCCCGGCAGCACACCCAGCTCGCCTTCGGTCGTGCGGGCGACGACCATCTCGGCCTCGCCGGACCAGACCTTCTCCTCGACGGCTACGAGGTCGACGTGAAGCTGCTGTGCCACGCTGTCTCCTTGCTGCGGCGACGGATTGCCGAAAGTCTAGTCGGATCGCCGTCGCCGACCCAACGCGGGTGCCGAGACCTGCACCACCCTCCGGCGTGTCGGCTGGCCGGAGGGGGGTGTCGACATCCCGCAGGGATCACTTGACCTTGTTGCGGAACTCCGGATGCTCCAGCAGGAAGGCGTCCAACTGCTCGTTCTTGAGGGCGGCGAAGAAGTCGTCGGCGGCGGGCAGCAGCCGCTCCCCCCGGTAGGCGTTGCCGGTGCCGATGCCCTCCCCGGGCAGCTTGATCAGCTCGACGTTCTCCGAGCGGAGGCCCTTGAGTGCGATGGCGAAGTCGACCACGCTGTTGCCCCGGCCGTTGAAGGTCAGCGACTGGCCGGCGGCCCGGATCACCCGGTCCAGCTTGATCGGGTTGGTCACCACGTCGGCGCTGAACGCCTGGCTGATCATCGCCTTGATGAACTGCTGCTGGTGCCGCTGCCGGCCGTAGTCGGCGTCCGGGACGCCGTTGCGGGGGTAGCGCTGCCGGACGTAGTCCAGCGCCTGCCAGCCGCTGAGGTGCTGGTTGCCCTTCTTGTAGACCGCCTGCGGCCCGATGTACCCCTCGCCGTACGGGTTGCCCTTGCGGTGCTTGCCGTTCGGCTCGCGGTGCTCGGACTTGACGTCCCGCTCGATGTACATGTCGACGCCGCCCATCGCGTCGACGATCTTCTGGAAACCGGTGAAGTTGATGATCGCCCCGGCGTCGAACCGGGTGATCCCGGTCGCCTTCTGCACGGTCTTGGCGAGCAGTTCGAAGCCCTGTGCCGCGCTGGGGTTCTTGCCCTCGACGATGCTGCCGTGTGACATCGCTCCGTTGATCTTGCCGGAGCCGCCCCGGTAGCCGGCCTTGTCGAACTTGGGGATGTCGACGTAGAGATCACGCGGAATCGAGAAAATGTACGCCCGATCCAACGACTCCGGCACGTGCAGCACCATGATCGAGTCGGCCAGCGGCGGGGTCTTGGCGTCCCGCGGATCGATGCCCACCAGCAGGATGTTCAGCGGACCCTTGACGTTGCTCTTGCGTTCCTGCGCCCCGGCTGCCTTGTCGCCGAAGAGGTCGGCCTTGCCCACCGAACCCTCGTAGCGCGACAGCAGCGTCTCGTAGCCCACCAGGACCGCGCCGCTGAGCATCAGCAGCACGACCCCGAAGACGGTGCATACGCGCGCCCAGCGGGGCACCCCGGACCAGATCGACCGTCTGCCGCTCCCGCCGGCCTTACCGGCCTTACCGTCCCCGCCGCTCTTGCCGGCCTTACCCACCAGCAGCTCCATTCGTCGCGCACAGGGACTCGTCACGAGGATTCGTCACGCCCATGAAGAGGAGACGGGCGGACCGGGCCCAAAAGTTGCACACATCGACACCCGAACCCGAGAGTCGTTCTCGAAACGGTACCGCGCCCGGCGAACGGACGCTCGCCCGGCAACCAGACACCGGCCCCCACCAGCAGGAACGGCCGAAGGCCACCCCGGTCGACCGGGGTGGCCTTCGGCGAACAACTGTCGGGAGACTCAGCCCTCCGACATCAGCTCCTTCGCCTTGCGCTCCAGGTCCTCCAGACCGCCGCACATGAAGAAGGCCTGCTCGGGGAAGTGGTCGTACTCGCCCTCGCTGATCTTCCGGAACGCGTCGATGGTCTCCTCGATCGGGACCGTCGAACCCGGCACGCCGGTGAACTGCTCGGCGGCGTAGGTGTTCTGGGAGAGGAAGCGCTCGATCCGGCGGGCCCGGCCGACGGTGAGCTTGTCCTCTTCCGAGAGCTCCTCGATACCGAGGATGGCGATGATGTCCTGGAGGTCCTTGTAGCGCTGGAGGATGCGCTTGACCTCGGTGGCCACCGCGAAGTGCGCCTCGCCGACGAACTCCGGGGCGAGGATCCGGGACGAGGACGCCAGCGGGTCCACGGCCGGGTAGATGCCCTTGTCGGAGATCGACCGCTCCAGGTTGGTGGTCGCGTCCAGGTGGGCGAAGGTGGTCGCCGGCGCCGGGTCGGTGTAGTCGTCGGCGGGCACGTAGATCGCCTGGAGCGAGGTGATGGCCTGGCCCCGGACGGAGGTGATCCGCTCCTGGAGCTCGCCCATCTCGTCGGCCAGGGTCGGCTGGTAACCCACCGCGCTCGGCATCCGGCCGAGCAGGGTGGAGACCTCGGAACCGGCCTGGGTGAAGCGGAAGATGTTGTCGATGAAGAGCAGCACCTCCTGCTTCTTGACGTCCCGGAAGTACTCGGCCATGGTCAGCGCCGACAGCGCCACCCGCAGCCGGGTGCCCGGCGGCTCGTCCATCTGGCCGTAGACCAGCGCGGTCTTGTCGATGACGCCGGACTCGGTCATCTCGGCGATGAGGTCGTTGCCCTCACGGGTGCGCTCACCCACGCCGGCGAAGACCGACGTACCACCGAAGTTCCGGGCCACCCGGGTGATCATCTCCTGGATGAGCACCGTCTTGCCCACGCCCGCGCCGCCGAACAGGCCGATCTTGCCGCCCTTGACGTACGGGGCGAGCAGGTCGATGACCTTGATGCCGGTCTCCAGCATCTCGGTCTTCGGCTCCAGGTCCGCGAAGGCCGGGGCCTTGCGGTGGATGCCCCACCTGTCGTCCGCGTCGAGCGTCTCGCCCTCGGTGAGGTTGAGGCACTCGCCGATGGCGTTGAAGACGTGGCCCTTGACCGCGTCGCCCACCGGGACGGTGATCGGCGAGCCGGTGTCGACCACCTCGGCGCCGCGGACCAGACCGTCGGTCGGCTGCATCGAGATGGCGCGGATCAGGTTGTCACCCAGGTGCTGGGCGACCTCCAGGGTCAGCGTCTTCGCACCGCCGGAGAGGTTCACCTCGACGTTGAGCGCGTTGAACAGGGTCGGCATGGCGTCGCGCGGGAACTCGGCGTCGACGACCGGGCCGATGACCCGAACCACGCGACCGGTGGCCGTACTGGTCTCTGCCGGTCCCCCGGCAACTGCGGATACAGTCATCACACTTCACTTCCCGACGCGGCCAGCGCGTTCGCGCCGCCGACGATCTCACTGATCTCCTGGGTGATCCCGGCCTGGCGGGCCGAGTTCATCTCACGCGTGTACTTCTCGATCATCTCTTCGGCGTTGTCGGTGGCGCTCTTCATCGCCCGCCGCCGGGCCGCCGACTCGCTCGCCGCCGACTCCAGCAACGCCGCGTAGATCCGCGTGTTGATGTACTTCGGCAACAGCGCGTCGAGCAGCGACTCCGCCTCCGGCTCGAACTCGTACGCCGGCAGCAGCCCCTCGGAGCGCGGCCGGTCCTCGACCTGCATCGGCCCGATGATCTTGGTGACCGGGTTCTGCGTCATCAGGCTGTGGAACTCGGTGTAGACGATGTGCAACTCGTCGATGCCGAGCACGCCGTCCGGCCCGGCGTCGCCGTCGGTGTCGTCGGCACCGGCGGTGAACGCCGCGATCAGCGTCTCGCCGACCTCACGGGCGTCGGCGAAGGTGGGCTGCTCCGAGAAGCCGGTCCAGTTCGCCGCGATCTGCCGGTTGCGGAACCGGTAGAACGTCAGGCCCTTGCGTCCGATGACGTAGAGCACCGGCTCCTTGCCGTCGGCGGTGAGCCGGGCGATCAGCGACTCGGCGGTCCTGATCGCGTTGGAGCTGTACCCGCCGGCCAGGCCCCGGTCGGAGGTGACCAGCAGGACGCCCGCCCGCCGCACCCGCTCGCGCGGGGTGAGCAGCGGGTGGTCGATCCGGGCGTTCGAGGCCAGCGCGGTGAGCACGCCGGTGATCGCCTGGGCGTACGGCAGCGACGCCGTCACCCGGGCCTGGGCCTTGGCGATGCGGCTCGTCGCGACGAGCTCCATCGCCTTGGTGATCTTCTTCATCCCCTTCGCCGAACGGATTCGCTGGCGAAGAACGCGTACCTGGGCCGCCATGAGTCAGCCCTACTCCTTCTCGGCGTCGCCGCCGGCGTAGCGGGTGACCGTCTCCCGGTCCGACTCGCCCTCCAGCGGCTTGGCCGGCGCGTCGTTGACCCGGCGCTCGTCGGCCTTGCCGAGGAAGACCTGCTTGAACTCGCCGATGGCCGAGTCGAGCGAGGCGGAGATGTCGTCGCCCCACGTGCCGTCCGCGATCGAGGCCAGCACACCCTCGTGCTTGTGCCGCAGGTACTGGAGGAACTCGGACTCGAAGCGACGGATCTCGCCGACCGGGACGTCGTCCAGCTTGCCCTCGACGCCGGCCCAGACCGAGACGACCTGCTCCTGCACCGGGTACGGCGAGTAGTTCGGCTGCTTGAGCAGCTCGACCAGCCGGGAACCCCGGTTCAGCTGGGCCTGCGAGGCCTTGTCCAGGTCGGAGGCGAAGGCGGCGAACGCCTCCAGCTCACGGAACTGGGCCAGGTTGAGCCGCAGCGAGCCGGAGACCTTCTTCATCGGCTTCATCTGCGCGGCGCCACCGACCCGGGAGACCGAGGTGCCGACGTTGATGGCCGGCCGGACGCCCTGGTTGAACAGGTCGGACTCCAGGAAGATCTGACCGTCGGTGATGGAGATGACGTTGGTCGGGATGAAGGCCGAGATGTCGTTGGCCTTCGTCTCGATGATCGGCAGGCCGGTCATCGAGCCGCCGCCCAGCTCGTCGGAGAGCTTCGCGCAGCGCTCCAGCAGGCGGGAGTGCAGGTAGAAGACGTCACCCGGGTACGCCTCACGGCCCGGCGGGCGACGCAGCAGCAGCGACACGGCCCGGTACGCCTCGGCCTGCTTGCTCAGGTCGTCGAAGACGATCAGGACGTGCTTGCCGCCGTACATCCAGTGCTGCCCGATGGACGAGCCGGTGTAGGGGGCGAGGTACTTGAAGCCGGCCGGGTCGGACGCCGGGGAGGCCACGATGGTGGTGTACTCCAGCGCGCCCGCGTCCTCCAGGATGCCCTTGATCGAGGCGATCGTGGAGGCCTTCTGGCCGATGGCGACGTAGATGCAGCGGACCTGCTTCTTCGGGTCGCCGGAGCGCCAGTTGTCCCGCTGGTTGAGGATGGTGTCCAGCGCGACGGTGGTCTTGCCGGTCTTCCGGTCGCCGATGATCAGCTGCCGCTGGCCCCGACCGATCGGGGTCATCGCGTCGATCGCCTTGATGCCGGTCTGCAGCGGCTCGTCGACCGACTGCCGGGACATCACGTTGGGGGCCTGGAGCTCCAGCTCGCGGAAGCCCTCGTCGGCGATGTCGCCGAGGCCGTCGATCGGCTGGCCGAGCGCGTTGACCACGCGGCCGAGGAAGGCGTCGCCGACCGGTACGGAGAGCACCCGGCCGGTGCGCTTGACGCGCTGCCCCTCCTCCAGCTTGGCGGAGTCACCGAGAACGACGACACCGATCTCCCGCACGTCGAGGTTCAACGCCACGCCGAGCGTGCCGTCCTCGAACTCCAGGAGTTCGTTGGTCATGGTCGAGGGCAGGCCCTCGACGTGGGCGATGCCGTCACCGGTGTCGGCGACGGTGCCGACCTCCTCGCGGGAGACGTCGGTCGAGTAGGAGGAGACGTAGCGCTCCAGGGCGCCGCGGATCTCCTCCGTCGAGATGGTCAGCTCGGCCATCCTCTGCTTCCTTAAGTATCAGGGGCCCGGGATACCTAGTACCGACCGGTCCGAATGGCGTCGATCAAAGGGGCGGCGAGGCCGCTGGTCAGCGCTGCACGAGCGCGTTGCGGGTCTCGTTGAGGCGGCGCAGGACGGTGCCGTCGTACAGGTCGGAACCGACCCGCACGCTCACCCCACCGAGCACCTCCGGGTCGACCGTCTGCTTGACGGAAACCTCTCGACCGTACATCGCGGAGAGGCGGGCACCGAGCCGTCGCTCGTCGGACTCACTCAACGGAGCCGCCACGGTCACGTACGCGACCTGACGGTCCCGCCGGTCGGCGGCCAGCTCGACCAGCCGGGTGAGCGCCCCGGTGAAGGAGCGTCCCCCGAACCCGCCGAGGGCCACCTCGACGAGGCGGACGGTGACCGGCCGGGCCTTGCCGGCGAGCAGTTCCCGGGCCAGTGCGGCCCGCTGCCCGGCCGGGGCGATCGGGTCGGCCAGCGCCGCGGAGAGCGCGGACTGGCCGGCGACCACCTGGCCGAAGCGGAACAGCTCGTCCTCGACCTCACCGAGGTCGCCCGCGGCGTCGGCACTGGCCAGCAGCGCCTCCACCCCGAGCCGCTCGGTGCCGTCGAGCAGCTCCGACGGCGTCGACCAGCGACCGGCGACCAGCCCGGACAGCAGGTCGAGCGCGTCCGCGCCGATCTTGCCGGTCAGGATGCCGGTGAGCAGCGCCGCACGGTCCTCGCCGCTGCGGGCCGGGTCGGACAGCGCCCGGCGCAGCCGCGGCTCGCCCCGCAACAGGGCGGCGACGGAGAGGACGTCGTCGGCGGTGGTCGCCACCGCCGACGGCTCCGCCCCGCGGACGTACGCGTCGAGGCGCTCGGCCGCGACCGCGTACGACTCCCGGCTGGCGGCCTGCATCAGCGGGCCCCCGTGCTCTCGAGGTTGCTCAGGAACCGGTCGACGGTGCCCTTGCGACGTGCCTCGTCGGCCAGCGACTCACCGACGATCTTGCTGGCCAGGTCCACCGCGATGGTGCCGACCTCGGCCCGCAGCTCACGCACGATGGTGGCCCGCTCGGCGGCGAGCTGCTCCTTGCCGGCCGCGATGATCCGGTCGGACTCCTCCCGCGCCTTGCCGAGGATGTCCTGCCGGATGCCCTCCGCGTCGGCCCGGGCGTCGTCCCGGATCTTGGCGGCGTCGGTACGCGCCTCGGCGAGCTGCGCGCGGTACTGCTCGAGGAGCTGGTTGGCCTCGGCCTGGGCGGCCTCGGCGCGCTTGATCCCGCCCTCGATCGCGTCGACCCGGGCCTGGAACGTCTGCTCCATGCGGGGGAAGACGAACTTCATCAGCACGAAGCAGAGCACGGCGAAGGCGACGCTGCCGACCACGATCTCCTGCCAGAGCGGAATGATCGGGTTGTGCGTCGACTCACCACCCTCAGCGGCGAGGAAGTACATGGATGACCTCCCGGTCTGCAGGGGCCGGGTCAGCCGGCCCAGATGAAGCCGAAGGCGATGCCCAGCAGCGCGAGCGCCTCGATGACGGCGAAGCCGATCCAGACGTACGGCAGGGTCATCCGGGACGACTCCGGCTGGCGGGCCGTCGACTGGATGTAGGCGGCGAAGACCAGGCCGACGCCGATGCCCGGGCCGATGGCGGCGAGGCCGTAGCCGATGGCGGCGGTGCTGCCGGTGACCTCGGCGAGAACGCTAGCGTCCATGGGTGTGGTTCCTCCTGGGTATCTCGCGTGACTCTCACGCGGGACGACAACGGGTTGATGCGGTGGACCGGTGCTCGCGAGCGAGCCCCGCCCGTGGACCAGTGCTCGCTTTCGAGCCCCCGCCCGGTTGGATCAGTGCTCGTCGGCGAGCGCGCCCTGCACGTAGCTTGCGGTGAGGACGGTGAAGACGTAGGCCTGCAGGCAGATGACCAGGAATTCGAGGAAGGTGAGCGCGATGGTCATCACCCAGGACAGCACCGAGACCGGCGCGAGCCAGGCGTTGGCGCTGAGCATCGCGAAGCCGCCGAGGGTGAAGACCAGCAGCAGCATGTGCCCGGCGAACATGTTGGCGAAGAGACGTACGGCCAGCGAGAACGGCCGCACGAGGAAGGTCGAGAAGAACTCGATCGGGATCAGCAGCGGCAGGATGTACCAGGGTGCCGGCGGGATCAGGGAGTTCTTGAAGTACTTCACGAAGCCGTGGTGCCGGATGCCGACGTAGTTGAACATCAGGTAGCTGATCACGGCGAGGATCGCCGGGAAGGCGATGTGCGAGTTCGGCGAGATCTGGAACAGCGGCACGATCGCGAAGAAGTTGGTCAGCAACACGAAGCAGAACAGCGTGGTGAAGTACGGCGCGAACCGCACCCCCCGGTGCCCGATCATGTCGACCGCGATGTTGTTCCGCACGAAGCCGTAGATCGACTCGGCGAGCCACTGCTTCTTGGTCGGGACCAGCTGCGGCTTCCGGTAGGTCGCCAGGAAGAAGATGATCAGGATGCCGACGGCGACCCAGACCATCGCCGTGATCTTGGTGAACCAGTACGAGTCGTGCGCACCCCAGGGCAGGATGCTGGGCAGGTAGAAGTCCTCCACGCTGGGTGGGAATGCCGCCTGGCCCGCTGCCAGGACGTTCGCCTGTCCGAACACCGCGTCCCTTCCTATGTAGGCGTGCCGAGCCGGCGGACGACCAGGATGATCCCCCCGGCCATGCCGAGCACGACACCGATCCCGGTGGCGATGCCGCCGGAGTCGAGCCACTGGTCGACCAGCCAGCCGATGAAACCCCAGACGAGCATGCCCCCGATGAGGTACGAGAGCGCGGTCCAACCCTGACCGGCGCCGGTCGGAACGTCGCCCGGACCGCCGGTGGGTTGGGGGGTTTGGTCATCAGCCATGACGGGGCGAACGATATCAGCCGGAGAGACGAGGCTGTGCCTCACCCCCCGCACAACCGTCGTTGTGTGGGCGTCTGGCGGGCTCCATCGTCTGGGGGCACGCTACTCCCCTTCCGCCAGTGAGAGAACGACCGCACGCGGACAGTCGCCCGCCCGCCCACCATGTGGGACGGTCCGCACACCTATCGACGGGAATACACCCTGGTCAGCCACCAGATGTGCACTCCGGTCCAGACCACCACGCCGGCGGCGATGCCGACACAGAGTGGAACCAGCCCACCCCAGCCGATCGACGCCACCGCCACCATCACCACCCCCAGCAGGGTGAACTTGGCGATGTAGAGGCCCAGCCCGAGGGGCAGCACCAGCTGCGGGTTGACCGCGTCGGCCCGGGCCAGCACCACCGTGGTCAGGCTGTAGCTGACCACCGTCACCGCCACCCCGGCCGCCGCGCCGAGGGCCGCCACACCACCGCCGGTCACCGCACCGACCAGCGCGGCGACCACCCCCAGCACCGCCGAGGCGGCCAGCAGCACCGGCAGGTGGCGCAGCCGCCACCCCTGGTCGTCGGCCACCGCCGGCCCACGCGCCCCGGGCTCAGCCACGCGGGTCCGCCGGGCCGTCGCCGAGCGGCACGGCCCCGACGGGCCGCCCCGGGTCCGGCCCCCACCAGGTGCGCTTCACGTTCTCCACAGCGAAAGAGTGTACGGAGCCGCACACTGGTGTCCGTGAGATGCCTCGTCACCGGCGCGACCGGATACATCGGCGGACGGCTCGCGCCCCGCCTGCTGGCCGAGGGCCACCAGGTGCGCTGCCTGGCCCGCAAGGCGGGTCGGCTGCGCGACGTGCCCTGGGCCGCGCAGGCCGAGATCGTCGAGGGGGACCTGCGCCGGCCGGAGACGCTCCCGGCCGCCTTCGCCGACGTCGACGTCGCGTACTACCTGGTGCACTCCCTCGGGCAGGCCGGCTTCGAGGCGGCCGACCGGGAGGCCGCCACGAACTTCGCCCGGGCCGCCGCCGCAGCCGGCGTACGCCGGATCGTCTACCTCGGTGGGCCGGAGCCGGCGGCCGGCGGCACGGCCTCGCCGCACCTGCGGTCCCGGGCCGAGGTGGCCCGGATCCTGCTCGCCGGCGAGGTGCCCACGGTGGTGCTGCGGGCCGCCGTGATCATCGGTTCCGGGTCGGCCTCGTTCGAGATGCTGCGCTACCTCACCGAGCGGCTGCCGGCCATGATCACCCCCCGCTGGGTCCGCAACCGGATCCAGCCGATCGCCGTCCGGGACGTGCTGCGCTACCTGGTCGGTTGCGCCGACCTGCCGCCGGAGGTGGACCGGGCCTTCGACATCGCCGGCCCGGACGTGCTCACCTTCCGGGAGATGATGCAGCGCTACGCGCAGGTAGCCGGGCTGCGCCGCCGGATCATCGTGCCGGTCCGCCCGCTGACCCCGGCGCTGTCCTCGCACTGGGTGGGGCTGATCACCCCGGTGCCGAACGCCATCGCCCGCCCGCTGGTGGAGAGCCTGATCCACGAGGCGGTCGCGCACGAGCACGACATCGCCAGGTGGCTACCCGACCCGCCGGGCGGGCTGACCGGCTTCGACGACGCCGTGGCGCTGGCCCTGAGCAAGGTGCGCGACGCCCAGGTGGAGACCCGCTGGTCGAACGCGAGCGGCCCGGACGCCCCGGCCGAGCCGCTGCCGTCGGACCCGGACTGGTCCGGTGGGACCGCGTACACCGACGTCCGGGAGCAGGAGGTGGCCGCCCCGCAAGCCGCGCTCTGGCGGGTCATCGAGGGCGTCGGCGGCGAGCACGGCTGGTACTCGTTCCCGCTCGCCTGGTCGGTGCGCGGCTGGCTGGACCGGCTGGTCGGCGGGGTGGGGCTGCGCCGGGGCCGGCGCGATCCGCACCACCTCCAGGTCGGCGAGGCGCTGGACTTCTGGCGGGTGGAGGAGATCGTCCCCGGCGAGCTGCTGCGGCTACGCGCCGAGATGCGGCTGCCCGGCCGGGCCTGGCTGGAGCTGCGCGCCGAGCCGGCCGGCGACGGCCACAGCCGGTACGTGCAACGCGCCGTCTTCCTCCCCCGGGGCCTGCCCGGCCACCTCTACTGGCTCTCGGTGGCCCCCTTCCACACGATCATCTTCGGCGGCATGGCCCGCAACATCGCCCGACACACCCCCACCCCCTAACCCCCACCCACCCCTGACCCCCACCCCCGCCCCCACCCCCACCCCAGGCTCCTGTCGATCATGGAGTTGTGGTGGACGGATCAGAGCACTTTGACCCGTTCTGCGACCACCACAACTCCATGATCGACGGGGCGGGAGGGGTGAGGGGCAGGGGGCGGGGGGCAGGAGGGTGGGGGTGGGGGGTTAGTTGCCGGTGCGGGGGGTGGGGGTTAGGCGGTAGGTGATGGACTCGTTGGGCGGGACGAAGTCCCGGACGGGGGTGTCGGCCAGGGCGGCGGCGAGGATGCGGCCCACCGCGTCGACCATCCGGGACTGGACGGCGGCCCCGACGGCGTCGCGCGGATCGTCGGGGTTGGCGGCGATCTGGGCCACCGCGAGCTGCGGGGTGAACGCCACCACCGACTCGGTCTCGTTCCGTTCCGAACTGCCGGTCTTACCGGCCACCGGACGACCCAGCCCCGGGCGGAGCTGCTCGGCCGTGCCGCCGTCGCACCGGCGGTACATCGACTGGTCACCGACCGGGCAGCGGGCTGCGTCGGCGGCGGCCCGGGCCACCTCGGTGTCGATCACCTGCCGGCAGTCGGGCTGACCGGCGGCCACCTCATTGCCGGCGCTGTCGGTGATCGACACGACAGGCGACGGCGCGCACCAGGTCCCCTCGGCGGCCACCGTGGCGTACGCGTTGGCCAGGTCGAGCGGGGTGGTGGAGGAGACGCCGAGGGTGAACGCCCCCCAGTCGCGCGCCCCGGACCGGGCCAGTTCGGCGTCGTCGGGGGCGCGGAACCGGATGCCCAGCCGCTCGGCCATCTCGACCACCCGCTCCGCGCCCACCTTCTCGGTGAGCCAGGCGAAGTAGGTGTTCACCGACCGGCCGAAGGCGGTCCACATGGTGCGGTAGCCGTCCATCCACTCGGGGGTGGCGTTCACCGGGCACCACCGGCCGCCGCAGCTCGACCGGGGGTCGTCGGTCGGGAACCGGGTCACGATCCGGCTCGGCGCGACGAAGGAGGTCTCCAGCGGCAGCCCGGACTCCAGGGCGGCCAGCAGGGTGAACAGCTTGAACGTCGAGCCCGCCTGGTAGCCCTCGATACCGTTGCCACCGGCGACGAGCTGGTTGACCGTGTTCGGGTAGTTCCGCTGCCCGGCCGGGTTGGGGGCGACGCTGTAGTGGCGGTTCACCGCCAGGGCCAGCACCCGCCCGGTGCCGGGCTGGACCACCGCCGCCGGTGCCGCCCGGGGGTCGTCCACGTCGTAGATGCCTGTCACCTGGCGTACGGCGGCCCGCTGCACCGCCGGGTCGAGCGAGGAGACGATCCGGAAGCCGCCCCGGCGCAGGGTGTCCTGCCGTTCGGCGGCGGTCGCGCCGAAGGCGGGCTGGTCGCTCCACCACTGGGTGAACCAGTCGCAGAAGAAGCCCCAGTCGTTGCGCTGCTCGGGCACGGCGGTGCAGTCGTTCGGCGTCCGGCTGGGCCGTAGCGTCAGCGGCTCCTCGCGGGCCTGCGCCGCGTCGACCGGCCCGGTCTGGCCCAGCGCCACCATCCGGTCCAGCACGTACGAGCGCCGGGTCAGCGCCGCGTCGGCGTCGCCGTTGATCGGGTCGTCGGTGTCCGGGGAGCGGACCAGCCCGGCCAGCAGCGACGCCTGGGCCAGGGTCAGCCGGGCCGGGGTGGTGGAGAAGTAGCGCTTGGTGGCGGCGGCGATCCCGTACGCCCCGGCACCGAAGTAGGCGATGTTCAGGTAGCGGGTGAGGATCTCGTCCTTGGTCAGCTCGCGTTCCAGCGCCAGGGCGTACCGCATCTCCTGGAGCTTGCGGGCGGTGCTGATCTCGGTGGCCTTCTGGCGCTGTTCCTTGGTCAGCCGGGGGTCGTTGCTGAGCACGTTACGGACGTACTGCATGGTCAGCGTGGAGGCGCCCTGCCGGGCCTGGCCGTCGCGCTGGTTGACGGTGAACGCCCGGACCACGCCCCGCACGTCGACACCCCGGTGCTGGTAGAACCGGGCGTCCTCGGCGGCCACGATGGCCTGGCGCATCACCGGGGCGACCTTGGCCAGCGGCACGTCCACCCGGTCCTCGGTGTAGAAGGACGTGATCAGGGTGACGCCGTCGGCGGCGTAGAGGGTGGACCGCTGGGCGGTGGGTGGGGTGCGCAGGGTGTTGGGCAGTTCGGCGTAGGACGAGGCGATACCGCCGAAGCCGAGGCCGAACACCAGGGCGAGCGGCAGGGCCGCCGCGGCCAGCACCAGGCCGGCGAGGACGCCGGCGAGCAGCACGGTGAACGCCTTGTGGAGGGCCCGGATCATCAGTACTCCCCGCAGGAGCCGTCAGGACCCGTTCAGCATGACCCGCAAAACCACCCGAACTCTCATCTTTCCCCGAAACCGGAGTAAGTTCGCGGGACGGACACGGCGCGCGGAACGGGACACGCCGCGCCGGTCACCCGGACGGGGTCGCCGGCCAGCCTGGCGGGGTCCCCGGCCGGCCGGCGGCGGTCACGGCAGCAGGGCCGAGGTGAGCGGGTGCACCGTCTCTTCGATCTCGTCGGCCACCCGGCTGAAGCACTGGTCGCCCCGGCCCCACGGATCGTCCAGGTCGTCGGAGTGCAGCGCCGCCGCCCCCTGCCGGGCCGCGTCGACCGCCGCCACCAGGGCCACCCCCCGGGCGTGCACGGCGTCCGGGGTGGTGCCGGCGGGCGGCAGGGCGGCGGTGTCCAGCGCGCCGAGCAGCCGGCCGAACTCGCCCAGCACGAAGGTGCGCGACGCCGCGTCCGGGCGTAGCGCCACCACGTACTCCTGCTGGTCGGCGGTGGCGGTGAGGACCAGGTCGGCGGCGTCGATCAGGTCGGAGCGCAGCTTGCGGGCGGCGAACCCCTCGACGTCACCGCCGCGACCCAGCACCTGCCGGGCGGCCGGCGGGTTCATCTCCTCCCCCGCGTGCCATCCGCCGGTGCCGGCGCTGTGGCTGTGCAGCAGCGCGTCCGCCCCGGCCGGGTCGACGCCGAGCCGCTCCAGCCGCTCACGGACGGCGAGCACCAGCAGCCGTTCGGCCATCGGGGACCGGCAGATGTTGCCCATGCAGACGTGCAGGACGGTGAACGGCGGCACTCAGGCTCCCCGCTCGTCGAGGAGGTCCGGCGCGACGTCGCGGAGCTGGTCGAGGGTGATCGCGCCGGCCCGCAGCAGCCGGGGCGTCTCCCCGGTCAGGTCGACGATGGTGCTCGGCACCGGGTCGGGGCACGCCCCGGCCTCCAGGTAGACCCGCACCGAGTAGCTGAGCTGGTCGCGGGCCGCCTCGGCGGTCAACGACGGCGGCTGGCCCACCTTGTTGGCCGCGGCCACCGCCATCGGGCCGGTCTCCCGCAGCACCTCCAGCGCCACCGGGTGCAGCGGCATCCGGACCGCCACCGTTCCGTCGGCGTCGCCGCCCAGGTCCCAGGCGAGGCTCGGCGAGTGCTCCACCACGATGGTCAGCGCACCCGGCCAGAACGCCTCGACCAGGTCACGGGCCGCGCGGGGCAGCGAGAAGACCAGGCCGTCGAGGGTGTGCCGGGAGCCGATCAGCACCGGCGGCGCCGCCTGGCTGCCGCCCCGGGCGTCGGAGAGGGCCTTGACCGCGTACGGGGTGAACGCGTCCGCGCCGATCCCGTAGACCGTGTCGGTGGGGAGAACGACCAGCTCGCCGTTCTTGACCGCCTCGATCGCCGCGGCGATGCCGCGGTCCCGGTCGGCAGGTGACCGACAGTCGTAGAGCATCACGAGGAGCCAGTCTGCCACGCCGACGCCCCGACGGCGTGCGGGCCGTCCGACCGGCGGGACGCGGTGGCGAACCGGGGCCGCCCGGCCAGGTCACGGTGCGCCCGCACCGCCGTGTACCGGCCGTCGGCGGTCAGCAGCGCCGGCACCGCCCCGCCGTGCGTGTCGTCGTGCTCGACGCCCAGCTCGCCGTCGGGTCGCAGCAGCTCGGCCGCCCGGCGCAGCACCGGCCGCAGCACCACCAGTCCGTCCGCCCCGCCGAACACCGCCTCGTCGGGGTCGTGCCCGGCCACCTCCGGCGGGACCGGCACCGACCGTGGCACGTACGGCGGGTTGCACAGCAGCACGTCCACCGCGCCGACCAGATCGGCCAGCAGCTCCGGGTCGGTGACGTCGGCGGCCACCACCTCGACCGGCCGGTCCCCGGCGGCGGCCCGCTCGGCGGCGTTGCGGCGCAGCCAGGCCAACGCGGCCGGGGACCGTTCCACCGCCACCACCCGGGCCGCCGGCACCTCCTGGGCCACCGCCAGTGCGATCGCCCCGGAACCGCTGCACAGGTCGACCACCACCGGGGCGTCCCGGGTCGACGCCCGGTCGATGCCCCAGCCGGCCAGCAGCTCCGTCTCCGGGCGGGGCACGAACACCCCCGGCCCGACCGCCAGCTCCAGGTGCCGGAAGCCGGCCCGGCCGGTCAGGTGCTGCAACGGCTCGCGGTCGGCCCGCCGGGCCACCAGCGTGTCGTAGCGGGCCCGCTGGGCGGCCGTGAAGCCGTCGGCCAGGGCCAACCGGCCCCGGGGCACCTCCAGCACGTACGCGGCGAGCTGCTCCGCCTCGGACCGGGCCGACGCCACCCCGGCGTCGGCGAGGGTACGGGCGGCGCGGGCCACCACGGCCGAGGTGCGCTCGCGTTCTGTCCCTTCGGACGGGTGGCGTGGGAGTGAGGTCACGCCATAATCATGAGGCGTCGTCGGCCCCGCCACGAGTGGGTGCGGCCGGGCGCACACCGACGGGAGGTTCGCCAGGTGGGGTGGCTCGACCGGGTCGATGACCAGGTTGACGCCCTCACGCATGCCCGCGACCTCCAGGAGGTGAGCCGCTCGGCCGAGGCAGTCGGCGTCCTCGACCGGGTGCTGCGCACCACCGCCGACCCGTACACCCGGGCGGACGCGCTGGTGCAGCGGCTCTGCGCGTTGATCAACCTGGGCCGGACGGCCGAGTTCACCCGGGCCATCGAGGAGGCCTCCGGGGCGGTGCGCGACCTGCCCGAGCCCTACCTGCACGGGCACCTCAACGCGCTGGCCGCGCTCGCCGCGCACCACCAGGGTGCGCTGGACCGCTGCGTCACCCACCTGGTCCGGGCGGCGCGGGCGCTGGGCGCGGCGGAGGACCGGGACCGGGACACCGCCTGGGGCTGGCACGACCTGGCGATGGCCTACTCCTACCTCAGCTTCCACGGCTACGCGCTGGGCGCGATCGAGCGGGCCCGCCAGCACGGCGCCGCCGCCGGCATCCCCGAGGAGACCTTCGCCGCCCCCGGCATCCGGCTGCGCAACGCCGTCGCGCTCGACCACAACGGCGACAGCGACGGCTGCCTGCGGGTGCTCCGCGACATCGCGGCCGACCTGGCCCGGTTCGTCGACGACGGGCGGGCCGACCGGCTGCGGCCGAGCAGCCTCGCCGCGTACGGCTACGCGGCGGTCCGCCGGGCGGCGCTCGGCGACGCGACCCCGGTCGGACCGGAGCCGGCCCGGCTGCTCGACCACGGCGGGGACAGCGCCCGCGCCCGGGACATGCGCCAGCTCGGCCACGTCTGCCTGGCGGTCGCCGACGGCCGCCCGATCGAGGCGATCACCCGGCTGGACTCGGCCCGGGTGTCGGCCGAGACGCTCGGCGCGGCGGAGTTGTCCCGGTTGCGCAGCATCGCCTTCTCCCGGGCCGGTGACCACGCCGCCGCGCACCGCGCCGACCGGATGGCGTTCCGGCTGGCCGCCCAGCGCAACGACCGGCTGCGCGACGTCTACATCGACGGCATCGCCGCCCGCATCGACCACGAGGAGATGCGCCGGGAGGCCGCCCGCTACGAGGGTGAGGCGCTCACCGACCCGTTGACCGGGCTGCCCAACCGGCGGCGGCTGGAGCGCTACATCGGTTCGGTGGTGTCCCGGGGTGAGCGGGTGGTGATCGGCGTCTGCGACCTCGACGGCTTCAAGGCGGTCAACACCCACCACGGCCACCACTCCGGCGACCTGGTGCTGCAACGCATCGCCGGGGTGATCAACCGGGTGATGCGGCGCGGCGACTTCGTGGCCCGCTACGGCGGCGACGAGTTCGTGGTGGTGCTCTCCGGTGCCGGCATGACCGAGGCGGCCGAGGTGGCCCGCCGGATCGACGCGGCGGTGCGCACCGAGGACTGGGAGTCGCTGGTGCCCGGCACCCCGGTCGGGGTGAGCATCGGGTTCGCCGAGGTCGCCGGCACCGGCACCGGCACCGCGCTGCGCGACGCCCTCGGGCTCGCGTTCGAGATCGCCGACCGGGAGATGCTGCGCGCCAAGGCCCGCTCCCGCACCTCCTGACCCGTACCCCAGGGTTTTCCCCGCCGGCCGGCCACGACGCCGTCAGGCCCGCGGTGGCGGGCCGCGTCGGGCCGGCGCGGAGCGGGTCAGCGGCGGGTCAGCTCGGTGTCGCCGGCAAGCCGGGCGGCCCGGTCCGCCTCGGCGAGGGCGTCCAGGACGCCGTCCAGTTCCCCGGCCAACGCCAGGTCGAGGTTGTACGCCGTGTAGCCGATCCGGTGGTCGGTGATCCGGTTCTGCGGGAAGTTGTAGGTGCGGATCCGCTCCGAGCGGTCCACGGTGCGCACCTGGGCCTTGCGGGCGTCCGAGGCGGCGGCGTCGGCCTGCTCCTGGGCCACCGCCAGCAGCCGGGCCCGCAGGATGCGCATCGCCTGTTCCCGGTTCTGCAACTGGGACTTCTCGTTCTGGCAGGAGACCACCACGCCGGTGGGCAGGTGGGTGATGCGCACCGCCGAGTCGGTGGTGTTCACCGACTGGCCGCCCGGCCCCGACGAACGGAACACGTCGATCCGCAGCTCGTTCGGGTCGATGGTGACGTCGACGTCCTCGGCTTCGGGCAGCACCAGGACACCGGCCGCGCTGGTGTGGATGCGGCCCTGCGACTCGGTGACCGGGACCCGCTGCACCCGGTGCACCCCGCCTTCCCACTTCAACCGGGACCAGACGCCGTTGCCGCCGTCCGGGACCCCCTTGGTCTTGATCGCCAGCGAGACGTCCTTGACCCCGCCGAGGTCGGAGTCCTGTGCGTCGATCACCTCGGTCATCCAGCCGTGCCGCTCGGCGTAGCGGGTGTACATCCGCAGCAGGTCACCGGCGAACAGCGCGGACTCCTCGCCGCCCTCGCCGGCCTTGATCTCGATGATCACGTCCTTGGCATCGTGCGGGTCCCGGGGGATCAGCAGCTCGGCCAGCCGTTCCTCCAGCGCCGGCAGGGTCGCCGCGAGCGAGTCGGCCTCCTCGCCGAACGCCGGGTCCTCGGCGGCCAGTTCGCGGGCCGCGACCAGGTCGGCGCGGGCCTGTTCCAGCTCACCGGCGGCCTTGTGCAGCCCGACCAGTTCGGCATAGCGGCGACCGACCCGGCGGGCGGTGTTCTGGTCGGCGTGGATGGCCGGGTCGGCCAGCCGCTTCTCCAGCTCGGCGTACTCGTCGAGGAGGGCGGCCAGGCGCTCGCTGCTCATGCGGGGGGTGCTCCTTCGACGGGTCCGGCGACGGTGGAACGGGACACGGCGGTCACAGGGGGGCGCAACGGACGACGCCCGCGTCCGGCACGGGGCCGGACACGGGCGTCGTCGGTGGAGCTACTTGGCCTTCTTCGCCTGGACCTTGGCGTACTTCTGCTGGAACTTGGCGACCCGGCCCGCGGTGTCGAGGACGCGCTGCTTGCCGGTGTAGAACGGGTGGCAGGCGCTGCAGGTCTCGACGCTGATCGAGCCGCCCTTGGCGGTGCTGCGGGTCGTGAAGGAGTTGCCGCAGGAGCACTTGACCTCGGTCGTCGTGTACTCCGGGTGGATGTTGGGCTTCATGTCGCCTCGGTCCTTTCGTCAGGTGGTCGCCGGGTCGCCGCTGATCCCCCGCCGCCTGGTGCGCGACGGACTCGGGCGTGAACCGGAACCGGTGGCCGATTGACCAGTGTGCCATGGGCGTGAGCCGACCCGACGGGCGGGCCGCACGATCGGTCCGGCAGTGGTAACGCCCGTCCCGCCACCCGCATTCCCGCCGCTGCGGCCCCGCATTCCTCGCCCGGTGGGCGGACCGGACCGGGTGGGCTCCTCCCCCAGGTTCAGAAGCCCACCCGGCCGGGCCACCGGGCGACGGACGCCTCCCCAGGTTCCCCTCCGCCGCCCGTCGGTGGCCGGGCCCGGCCCGCTCGGCCGGGAACCCCCGCCCCCAGTCAACCCGGCCGCGCACAGAATTTTCAAGAGCTGCCCGGCCCAGCGAAAGAAAAGTCCACCGACGCAATTCCCGGGTACGACGAAGGGCACGGCCGCTGCGGCCGTGCCCTTCGTGGCGGTCTCACCCGGAGCGGGTCACTCCCCCGGTGTCGACTTGGCGATCTGCATCAGGAACTCGATGTTGGTGCGGGACTGCTTGAGCCGGTCGAGCAGCAGGTCCAGCGCCGCCTGCGAGTCCAGCGAGTGCAGCACCTTGCGGAGCTTGTGGATGATGGCCAGCTCCTCCGGCGCGAGCAGGATCTCCTCCTTGCGCGTGCCCGAGGCGCTGACGTCCACGGCCGGGAAGGTCCGCTTGTCGGCGATCTTCCGGTCGAGCTTCAACTCGGCGTTGCCGGTGCCCTTGAACTCCTCGAAGATGACCGTGTCCGCCATCGACCCGGTCTCCACCAGCGCAGTGGCCAGGATGGTCAGCGAGCCACCGTTCTCGATGTTGCGGGCCGCACCCAGGAACCGCTTCGGCGGGTAGAGCGCCGTCGAGTCGATACCACCGGACATGATCCGGCCGGAGGCCGGCGCCGCCAGGTTGTACGACCGGCCGAGCCGGGTCACCGAGTCGAGCAGCACGACCACGTCGTGCCCCAGCTCGACCAGGCGCTTGGCCCGCTCGATCGCCAGCTCGGCGACGGTGGTGTGATCCTGCGGCGGACGGTCGAACGTGGCCGCGATGACCTCGCCCTTCACCGAGCGCTGCATGTCGGTGACCTCTTCGGGCCGCTCGTCGACCAGCACCACCATCAGGTGGCACTCCGGGTTGTTGTGGGTGATCGCGTTCGCGATCGCCTGGAGCACCATGGTCTTGCCGGCCTTGGGCGGCGACACGATCAGCGCCCGCTGCCCCTTGCCCAACGGCATCACCAGGTCGATCACCCGGGTGGTCAGGATGTGCGGCTCGGTCTCCAGCCGCAACCGCTCCTGCGGGTACAGCGGGGTGAGCTTGTAGAACTCGGGACGACGGCGGGCCTCGTCCGGCTCCATGCCGTTGATGGTGTCCAGCCGGACCAGCGGGTTGTACTTGTCCCGCCGCTGGTCGCCGCTGCCGCTGTCCCGGGCCGCCCGGACCGCGCCGGTGATCGCGTCGCCCCGGCGCAGGCCGTACTTCTTGATCTGCGACATGGAGACGTAGACGTCGTTCGGGCCGGCCAGGTAGCCGGTGGTCCGCACGAAGGCGTAGTTGTCGAGTACGTCGATGATGCCCGCCACCGGGACCAGCACCTCGTCCTCGCCGACCTGCGGCTCGCGACCGCCGCCGGTGTCGTTGCCGCCCTCGGCCCGGTCACCCCGGCCCCGACGACGGTCCCGGAACCGGCTGCGCCGGCCCCGCCGGCCGCCGTTCTCGTCGTCGTCGGAGTCGTCCCGGTTGTCGCGGTTGTCGCGGTTGTCGCGCTGACCACGGTCGTTCCGGTCGGCCCGCTCACCCCGGTCGCTGCGATCGTTGCGGTCGCCCCGGTCGCTGCGCTCGGCCCGGTCGTTACGCTCGGCCCGGTCGTTACCGGCCCGCTCGCCCCGGTCGTTACCGGCCCGGTCGGCCCGCTCGCCCCGGTCGTTGCCCGCGCGCTCGGTCCGGTCGTTGCGGCCGGTACGGTCGTTGTCCGTCCGCTCGGCCCGGTCGTTACCGGCCCGCTCGGCCCGGTCACCGCCGGTCCGCTCGTTACCCGTGCGCTCGGCTCCGGTGCGCTCGCCACGGTCCCGGCCGGTACGGCCCTCGGCCCGCTCGGGACGCTCACCGGCCTCGACCGGCGGCTCCTCGGTACGGGTCTCGACGACCCGTGCCTCGGCAGCCGGCCGCGCCTCGGCGGTGCTGGCCCGGCTGCGCCGGGTCCGGGTCCGGCCCTCGGGCTCGGTGGTGACGGCAGGGGTGGCCGACGCCGGCTCGGTGGCACGCTCCGGGGTCACCTCGGCGTGCACCTCCTCCCGGACGGGGGCAGCCGCAGCCGCCACCTCGGCCCGCGGTCGAGGGGTGCCGGTCGCGGCGCCGCCCTGCTGCCGCTCGGAGATCGCGCTGATCAGCTCGCCCTTGCGCATGCGAGCAGTCCCGGAGATGCCGAGCGACGCGGCCAGGCTCTGCAGCTCCGGCAGCAGCATCGCCGACAGACCGGTACCGCTGCGCCGACGGCGGGTGGGGGCGGCGGTGGTGGCATCGCCAGCGACGTTGGAAACATCCGACGTCACGTCGGTGGTGTCGCTCAATGGATTCCTTCCCTCGATAGGCCGGGACTGCCCGGGATCGACAAGCAAGGTGGCCGGGCGGCCTCGGTGCACCCGCCTCGCATGACGCGTCGCGGGAGTCTGTGGCACAGCAGCCGGGCGGTTTCCCAACTCACCAACGTCGGTGAGCAGGTCTCGCCGTCTGCGGCGACCTGCGGAAACTGCGGTGCGGCGTGGGCCTTGGCAGGGGTGACGGGCTGACCGCCGAGAGCTTCGGGGTGCGCCGACCCGCAGAGAGATCGCGTGCTTCGCGGCTGTGCTGAGTCTAGAGCGTAATCAACTCTTCCGACCTGCGGCAACAGGGTCCCGCTCGGCGTGTCCCAGTCTACCCCGTGCGAGCGTCGCTCCGCGCACCTCTACCGGCAACCGCCAGACTTCCCATTCTGTTCCCGGGTCGAACCCGTCGGGCGGCGCGGTGAACGCCAGCACCGTCGGGCCCGCCCCACTGACCACGGCGGCCACATCCGCCGCACGCAACTCGCTGACCAGGGCGGCGGTCTGTGGCATCCCGGCCGCGCGGTAGTCCTGGTGCAGCCGGTCGACGGTGGCCGGCAGCAGTAACTCGGGCGCGGCGGTCAACGCGTGCACCAGCAGGGCCGACCGGCCCGCGTTCAGCGCCGCGTCCCCGTGCGGCACCGTCGCCGGCAACGCCGCCCGCGCGGTGGCCGTCAACCCCCGCTCGGCCGGCACGAAGACGGTGGGCGAGATCCCGGCCGCAACCGGCAGCGACACCGCCCGCCCGCCGGTCGGCTCCGTCCAGGCGACGGTGAACCCGCCGAGCAGGCACGGCGCGACGTTGTCCGGATGGCCCTCGATCTCGGCTGCCAGCCGCAGCACCGCCTCGTCGTCGAGCCGCTGCGCGCCGTCGCTGACCAGACCCCGGGCCAGCAGCACCCCGGCCACGATCGCCGCCGAGGAGGAACCCAGACCCCGGGCCTGCGGAATCCGGTTCACGCACTCCAGGGCCAGCCCCGGCGGCTGCGCGCCGAGCAGGTCGAAGGCGGCCCGCATCGCGACGACCACCAGGTGCCGGTCGTCCGGCGGCAGGTCGCCGGCGCCCTCGCCGGTCACCGCCACCCGGACGCCGGCCGGGGTCACCTCGGCGGCCACGTCGTCGTGCAGGGCGAGGGCGAGCCCGAGGGCGTCGAACCCGGGGCCCAGGTTGGCGCTGGTCGCGGGCACCCGCACCCGCACCGGCCCGGAGGTGAAAATCGTCGGCACGGGATCATGCTAGGGCCCGGGACCGACGTCGCACCGCCTCGCCCGGAGGGTGGAACTGGATCAACTCGGTTAACCTGACGCCGATCCATCGACCGGTCGGGAGGCGACGTGGCAATGCTCGGTTACCGGCTCACCCAGGTGCTGGGGCACCTGCCCATCCTGCTGACCCTGCTCACCGTTCTGGTGCTCGGCGTCACCGCCGGCCGCCGGTTGCCCGGCCGGTCCCGGTCGTTCCTGCTCGCCGGGGCCGTCGTCCTGCTGCTGCTGGAGCTGTTCACCACCGCCTGGGTCGCGGCCCTGCCGGAGCTGATCCGCTCCGGCGGGATACGCCAATACCAGACGTGGAGCCTCGCCGTCAGCGTCGTCGGCTGGATCGGCTACCCGGTCGGCCTGGGTCTCGTCGCCGCCGCCGTCTTCGTCGGCCGCCGGGCCGCGTACCCGTCCCCCGTGCCCGGTCAGCCGTGGGGCACCTGGACGCCCCCGGGCGGTGGCACCCCGACCGGATACCCGGGTGGCCCGCCGCCCGGGTACGCCGCCGGTCAGGCCACGGACCACCCGGGTCACGCCACGGAGCACCCGGGTCGGGACGCCTGGGGCGGGAGCGACCAACCGCCGGCCGCGCCACCCCCGGTCGACCGCGCCGACTGAGCCCCCCACCACGGGTCGGCTACGCCGACTGAGCCGCACCGCCCGCCGTGGTCAGCGGGCGGTCAGCGGGTCACCGCCGGTGGCCGGGTCGGTGAGCGAGAGCCGGCGGGTGGCGATCCGCCAGCCCACCGCGTACACGACGGTGACCAGGCCGCAGCCGGCCAGTACCACCCGCTCGTCGACCAGGTCGACCACGCCGGCCACCACGAGCTGACTGACCGAGATCGCCAGGGTCGCCAGCATCATGTCGGTGGCGAACACCCGGCCGCGCAGCCGGTCGGGCACCTCGCCCTGGAGGGCGAAGTTCGACAGCACCCAGTTGCTGCCGCCGCCGAAGTGGGCCACGAAGACCAGCAGCAGCACCAGCGGGAACCAGCTCGCCACCGCCGCGCCCAGGTAGGCCAGGCCGTACAGCGACATCGACAGGGCCAGGCCGGACAGCAGCCAGGCCCGGTTGGTCAGCACCCGGCTCATCAGGATCGGGCCCACCAGTGCCCCCGCCCCACGCGCCGCGAAGAGCAGGCCGGTGCCGACCGGCCCGGCCCCGTACACGGCGGCCAGCAGGGGGAAGACGGTCAGCACGCCGTTGCCCAGCCCCACCGCCGACTTCACCGTGACCAGCGCCAGCACCCGGGGCCGGTGCCGGATGTGGCCCAGCGCCTCGCGGATGGCCGTCCAGGTGCGCGGGGTCGTCCGGTCGGCCTCCCGGGGTGCCTGCAACGGCCGGCGGATCAGCGCCGCCAGGCCCGCCGCCGCCACCAGGCCGACCACCCCCACCCAGAAGCAGGCGTACGGCCCGACGGCCGCGGTCAGCACGCCACCGAGGGACGCCCCGACCACCGTCATCGTCCCCCAGGCGGAGCCGGCGACGGCGTTGCCGACGGCCAGGTCGGCCGGATCGAGCACGTTGGGCAGGGCGGCCTGCGCGGCCGGCGAGTAGAACGCCTTGCCGACCGCCACCGCGGTGATCGCCACCATGGCCAGCCAGGCCGTACCGGCGTCACGGACGCCGAGCAGCAGCAGCACGCCGAGCAGCGTCACGCCGTTCGCGGCCATCATGACCTTCCGGCGGTCGAACCGGTCGGCGATGGTCCCGGTGTACGGCAGCAGCAGCGCCAGCACCCCGGTGTCCAGCGCCAGCACCAGGGCGCCCCACACCCCGCTGCCGGTCAGTTCCGGCAGCAGCACCAGCAGCGGCACCATGACGAACCAGTCGGCCCCGAAGACCACCAGCTCGGCGAGGAAGAGATTGCGGAAGTCCCGGTTGCGGGCGAGGACGGAGAGCGGAGAGGACACGTGCCCGGACCCTACCCCCCGGTGCGGGAGCCGGTCGGGTGGGCCAGCAGCTCGGAGACCGTGACGAAGGTGTAGCCCCGGGCCCGTAGGCCGGTGATCATCGCGGCCAGTCCGCGCAGCGCCACCTGACGGTTCTCCGGGCCCGCGTCGTGGGCGAGCAGGATGGTGCCCGGCACGACGTCGGACACGATCCGCCGGGCGTGCCCCGCCGGGTCGTCCGGGTACTCCCCCTCCACCATCTGCAACGACCAGAGCACGACCCGGTAGTCGAGGCGTACGGCGGCGTGCAGCACCCCGCCGCCCAGGTGCCCGTACGGGGGCCGGACCAGCCGGGGCGGCATGCCGGTGACCTCGGCGATGGTCTCGTGCGAGCGGCGCAGGTCGTCGTGCACGGCGGCGGCGGCCAGCCTCGCCAGGTCCCGGTGCCGCCAACTGTGGTTGCCCACCTCGTGCCGGGCCAGCCGCCCCCGGATCAGCCCGGCGTGCCGGCGCACCCGTTCCCCGACCAGGAAGAAGGTCGCCGGCACCGCGTGCGTGTCCAGAGTGTCCAGCACGGTCGGCGTCCACTGCGGCAGCGGGCCGTCGTCGAAGGTCAGCGCAACCAGCCGTCGCGTGGTCGGGACGTGCCACACCACCTGGAGCCCGCCCGAGCCGACGTCCTGCCGCCGGTTGCCGACGGTGGCGCTGGCCGGGCCGCCGGACAACGGCAGGTGCCGGTCGGCCAGCCAGGTCCCCCGGGACATGCCGGTGGCCCCCAGCGCGACGCCTCCGGCCAGCAGCGCCCCGCCGCCGAGCACCCGTCGCCGGCCCCACCGCCCGCCGCCCGGGCCGGTCGGCTCCGCCCCGTCGACGACCATCACCCAGGGTGGATCGGAGATGGCCGACAGTAGCGGAGCATGGGGTGACCGTACCCGGTGGCAGGTCTGCTGTCCCGGGTGCGACGCGACGCGCCCCCGGCCCGGTGACCCCGGACCGGGGGCGCGTCGTGGCGCGACGGCGGCTCCGCCCCCGACCCGGTCGCGGCGGGTCGGGGGTGGCCGGTGCGACGCGGCCGGGACGGACTACTCGGTAGGTGGCAGCGGCGACCGGCGGCTCTTCGGCAGCCGCAGCACCTCGAACTGGTCGGTGCCGTCCACCAGCGCCGCCGACGGGGTCGGTCGGGCCGACGGTTCACCCGACGCCTCGGCCGCCGGGGCACCCACCGGCGTCGGCACCTCCGCGGCCGGCTCGGCGGGCGTCCCGGTGGGGCCGCCCTCGTCGGAGGCCCGCCCCCGCCGGCCGGCCCGCCGCTCGCGCAGCGACTCCTTGGTGCGTTCCACCATCGTGTAGAGGGTCGGCACCAGGACCAGGGTGAGCAGGGTCGAACTGAGCAGCCCACCGATCACCACCACCGCGAGCGGCTGGGAGATGAAGCCGCCCTCGCCGGTCAGCCCGAGGGCCATCGGCAGCAGCGCGAAGATCGTCGCCACCGCCGTCATCAGGATCGGCCGCAGCCGACGCCGGCCGCCCTCGACCACCGCCTCGGTGATGCCCATCCCCTGCGCCCGGTACTGGTTGATCAGATCCAGCAGCACGATCGCGTTGGTCACCACGATGCCGACCAGCATGAGCACGCCGATCAGCGCCGGCACACCCAGCGGGGTCCCGGTGACCAGCAGCAGGGCGATCGCGCCGGTCGCCGCGAACGGGACGGAGATCAGCAGGATCAGCGCCTGGGTGATGCTCCGGAACGTCGCCACCATGATCAGGAAGACGATCGCGATCGCCGCCAGCACCGCCAGGCCCAGATCGCCGAAGGCGTCCTCCTGCTGGGCGCTCGCGCCACCCACGGCGATCGTCGCCCCCGGCACGTCCAGATCGTCCAGCCGCTTCTTCAGCTCGGCCGTCGTCGCACCGAGGTTGGAGCCGGTGGCCGTGCCGGTCACCGAGACGCTGCGCTCACCGTCGATCCGGGTGATCTGCTGCGGCCCCTCGCCCCGGGTGACGTCGGCGATGTCGTCGAGCTTCACCGGGCCCACCGGCAGCGCCCGCAACTGCTCCTCGGTCAGCGGCGGGGCCGCCGTCGTCCGCAGCACCACGTCCTGCTGGCCGCCGTCGAGGGTCACCCGGCCCAGCGCGCTGCCCCGGTACGCCTGCGACACCAACTGCCCGACCGCGGCCTCACTGAGCCCCACCCGGGCCGCGGCGAGCCGGTCGACCGTCACGTCGACCCGGGGCACCCGGTCGGCCAGGCTGGTGGCGACGTCCTCGACGCCGGGGGTGCCCGCCATCGCCGCCCGGACCTGGTCGGCGGCCCGGTTCAGGGTGTCGGTGTCGGCGGCCTGGACGACCACCTCCAACTGGCTGCCGGACGTGGCACCCTGCCCGTTGCCGAAGCTCAACTCGCCGGCCCCGGACCCGAGCCGGTCGAACTCCCGGCGCAGGACCTCCTTCATCTCCTTGGCGTCGGTGTCCCCACCGAGCGCCACCGACCACTGGGCGGTGTTGTTGCCCCCGCCGCCCAACCACGGCTGGTCGTTGCCGCCCGCGCTCACCTGGTAGGTCTCGACCCCATCGGTACGTGCCAGCACCCCCTCGACCAGGCGGGCCGCCGCGTCGGTCGCGGCCAGCCCGGAGCCGGCCGGCAGCTTCTGGCTGATGTTCAGAGTGTCCTGGCCCGAGTCGTCGAGGAAGTTGGTCTCCAGCTTCTGGGCCAACCCGAACGTGCCGAACAGCAGCAGGATGCCCACCGCCACGGTGATCCACCGGGTCCGGCGGGTCCGGGTGGCGAACCCGATCGCCGGCAGGTACGCCCGCTGCAACGGGCTGCGCAGTTCCTTGGCCTCGGCGGCCCGGCGCACCGCCTCGTCCGCCCCGTCCCGCGGCGGCTTGAGGAACCAGTACGCCAGCACCGGGATCACCGTCAGCGACACCAGCAGCGAAGCGAGCAGGGCCACCGTGACGGTGATCGCGAACGGCGCGAAGAGCTGCCCGACGAAGCCACCCACCAGGGCGATCGGCGCGAACACCGCGACCGTGGTGAGCGTCGACGCGGTCACCGCCCCGGCCACCTCGCGGACGGCGGCGACGATCGCGTCCCGCTTGGGTTCGCCGTACTCCAGGTGGCGTTTGATGTTCTCCAACACCACGATCGAGTCGTCCACCACCCGCCCGACCGCGATGGTGAGCGCACCCAGGGTGAGCAGGTTGAGCGAGTAGTCGCCGATCCACAGGGCGAGCAGCGCCACCACCACCGACAGCGGGATGGAGACCGCGGTGACCAGGGTGGACCGGACCGACAGCAGGAAGACCAGGATCACCACGACCGCCATCAGCAGGCCGAGCAGTCCCTCGGTGGTCAGGCTCTCGATCGACTTCTCGACGAACGGGGCCTGGTCGAACACGATGGTCAGCTCGGCGCCGGAGGCGGACCGCAGGTCGTCCAGCCGGTCCCGGATGTCGTGCGAGATCCGTACGGCGTTGCCGTCCTGCGCAGCCGTGATCTGGACCCCGATGCTCTCCTTGCCGTTGGTACGGGTGATCGCGGTGGCCGGGGCGAGCTGCTGCTCGACGGTCGCCACGTCACCGAGCCGGACCGGAGCGGCCTTCGGCGCGGTCGGGGTGAGCGCGATGCCTCGCAACTGGTCGAGTGTGGTGACCGGGGCGCCCACCTGCACCGGCAGCGCGGTGGTGCCGTCGACGACCGCGCCGGCCGGGACGGCGATGCCGTTGGACTTCAGCGCGGTGGCGATCGCGGTCGGGGTCAGCTTGGCGGCGGCGAACTTCGCCGGGTCCGGCACGATCGTCACGACCTGCTCGCGGGTGCCGGTGACGGCGACCGTGCGGACCCCGTCGATCCCCTCCAGCTCCGGCACCACCGTGTCGCGCAGTTTGGCGGCGAGGGCCTGCTCGTCGCCACCGCCGGTGGCCGCCAGCACCACGGCCGGCAGGTCGTCGGTGCTGCCGGTGATGACCTGCGGGTCGACCTCCTCGGGCAGTTGCGCGTCGACCCGGCTCAGCGCGGTCTGCATCTTGTTGGCCACGTCGTCGATGTCGGTGCCGAAGACGAACTCCACCGCGATCGTCGCCGACCCCTCCCGCGAGGTGGAGGTGACCTTCTCCAGGCCGGGAATGCTCCGGAGACTGTTCTCGATCGGCTCGGCGACCTGCGCCTCGACGATCTCCGGCGAGGCGCCCGGGTAGACCGCGACGACGAACGCGCCGGGGAACTCCAGCGAGGGCAGCAACTGCTGCTTGAGCGAGGGGACGGCGAACGCCCCGAACGCCGCGGTCACCACCGCGATCAGGGCGACGAGCCCCCGGTTGGCGAGGCTGGATCTGGCGAGCAGCGACATCGGCGTGGCTCACTCCTGGGAGAGGGGACAGCGTGAGGAAAGTCTGCCCGACCCGGTCTCCCCCACCTGTCACGGGGTGGTCACCCGACGGCCTGGTCGACGGGGAACGGCACCGTCGCCCGGCGCGGGGCGGGAATCAGGCCAGGTCGAGGGAGCGGGCCGCGGTCAGGGCGTCGTTGGCGATGGTGATCGGGGCGGGGGCGGTGGAGATCGCCCACTCGGGGTCCTTCAGGCCGTGGCCGGTGACCGTGCACACCACCGTCGACCCGGCCGGCACCCGGCCCTCGGCCCCCTGCTGGAGCAGCCCCGCCACGCTGGCCGCGCTGCCCAACTCGACGAAGACCCCCACCTCCCGGGCGAGCAGCCGGTAGGCGGCCAGGATCTCGCGGTCGGTCACCGCGGCGATCAGCCCCTGCGAGGTGTCCCGGGCGTCGAGCGCCTTGGTCCAGCTCGCCGGGTTGCCGATCCGGATGGCGGTGGCGATGGTCGACGGCTCCGGCACCACCTGGCCGCTGACGATCGGGGCCGCCCCGGCGGCCTGGAAGCCGTACATCTTCGGGGCGCGGGTGGCGTTGCCGGCGCGCAGGTCCTCCGAGTAGCCCATCCAGTAGGCGGAGATGTTGCCGGCGTTGCCGACCGGCAGGCAGTGGATGTCGGGGGCGTCACCGAGCGCCTCGACGATCTCGAAGGCGGCCGTCTTCTGGCCGTGCAGCCGGTCCGGGTTGACCGAGTTGACCAGGGCCACCGGGAAGTCCTGGGCGAGCTTCGAGGCCAGCGCCAGACAGTCGTCGAAGTTGCCCTGCACCTGGAGCAGCTTGGCCCCGTGCACCAGCGCCTGGGCCAGCTTGCCCAGCGCGATCTTGCCCTGCGGCACCAGCACCGCGCAGGTGATCCCGGCCCGGGCCGCGTACGCCGCGGCGGAGGCGCTGGTGTTGCCGGTGGAGGCGCAGATGATCGCCTTGTCGCCGGCCTCGACCGCCTTGGAGACGGCGACGGTCATCCCCCGGTCCTTGAACGAGCCGGTCGGGTTGGCCCCCTCGACCTTGAGGTAGACGTCCGCGCCGAGCCGGGCGGAGAGCGCCGGCGCGGGCAGCAGCGGGGTGTTCCCCTCGTGCAGGGTGACCACGGGCGTGGCGTCGGTGACCGGCAGCCGGTCCCGGTACGTCTCGATCAGGCCCCGCCACATGTCGCTCTCCTCGCCTCTGCCGCCCCGGTCGCGCCGGAGCCCCTGCCAGCCTGGACCAGCCTCGCCCATCGCGCCCCGGCACACCCACCGATAACCATCAGGCGAGACGCCCGGTCACGCCCCGCCCTCGACCCGCAGCACGCTGGCCACCGACCGGACGATGTCCAGCCCGCGCAGCTCCCGTACCGTCGCGGCGAGCGCGGCGTCCGGGGCGACGTGGGTGACGATGACCAGGTCGGCGTCCTCGCCACGGCCGGCCGGACCGCCACCGGCCGGCCCCTGCCGGACGGTGGCGATGGACACGTCGTGCCTGGCGAACACCCCGGCCACCGCCTGGAGCACACCCGGCCGGTCGACCACGTCGAGACTGATGTGGTAACGGGTCAGCGCCTCGCCCATCGGCCGGACCGCCAGGTCGGCGTAGGCGGACTCGCTGGCCGCATGGGCGCCGGCGAGCCGGTTACGGGACACCGCGACCACGTCGCCGAGGACCGCGCTGGCCGTCGGCGCACCACCGGCCCCCCGGCCGTAGAACATCAGCTGCCCGGCCGCCTCGGCCTCGACGAAAACCGCGTTGAACGCGTCGCCGACGCTGGCCAGCGGGTGGGTCAGCGGGATCATCGCGGGGTGCACCCGGACGCTGACCGTCTCCCGGCCGGCGGCGTCGGTGCCCCGGGCGGCGATGCAGAGCAGTTTGATAGTGCAGCCCATCGCCTTGGCGCTGGCCATGTCGGCGACGGTGACCTCGGTGATGCCCTCACGGTGCACGTCGGCGGCGGTGACCCGGGTGTGGAAGGCCAGCGACGCCAGGATGGCGGCCTTCGCGGCGGCGTCGAAGCCCTCCACGTCGGCGGTCGGGTCGGCCTCGGCATACCCCAGCTCGGTCGCCTCGTCCAGCGCCTCGGCGAAGCCGGCACCGGTGGCGTCCATCGCGGAGAGGATGAAGTTGGTGGTGCCGTTGACGATGCCGGTGACCCGGTTGATCCGGTCGCCGTGCAGCGACTCGCGCAGCGGGCGCAGCAGCGGGATCGCCCCGGCGACGGAGGCCTCGTAGTAGAGGTCGGCCCCGCCCTCGGCCGCCGCGTCGTGCAGGGCCGCGCCGTCCTCGGCGAGCAGCGCCTTGTTGGCGGTGACCACGCTCTTGCCGGCGCGCAGCGCCTCCACCAGCCAGCTCCGCGCCGGCTCGATACCGCCGACCACCTCGACGACGACGTCCACGTCGTCGCGTTTGATCAGGCCGAGCGGGTCGGTGGTGAACAGCGCCGGGTCGACGGGGAGGCCACCCCGGTCCCGGCCGAGGCGGCGCACGGCGATACCGGCGATCTCCAGCGGAGCACCGATCCGGGCGGCCAGGTCGGCGGCCTGCTCGTGCAGCAGCCGGACCACCTCGCTACCGACCGTTCCGCAGCCGAGCAGAGCCAAGCGCACAGGTGACGTCATCCCACATCCAAAGCGAGCAGGTCTTCTTCGGTCTCCCGCCGTACGATCAGCCGGGCTCGGCCGTCACGCACCGCTACCACCGGGGGGCGGGGCACATGGTTGTAGTTGCTGGCCATGCTCCGGCAGTACGCCCCCGTGCCGGGGACCGCGACAAGATCTCCGGGCTGCACGTCGGCGGGCAGGAATTCATCCTTCACCACGATGTCCCCGGACTCACAATGCTTTCCCACCACGCGGGCCAGCAGTGGCTCGGCGGTCGAGGTCCGGCCGGCCAGCGTCGCCGAGTACGAGGCGTCGTAGAGGGCGGTCCGGATGTTGTCGCTCATCCCGCCGTCCACGCTGACGTACGTGCGCAGCCCGTCGACGTCCTTGACGGTGCCGACCGTGTAGAGGGTGAACACGGCGGGGCCGACGATGGCCCGGCCCGGTTCGATCGACAGGTGCGGGACGGCCAGGTTCTCCGCCGCGCACTCCGAGTCGACGATCTTGCGGAGCCGCTTGGCCAGTTCCGCCGGCGTCGACGGGTCGTCCTGGGTGGTGTAGGCGATGCCGAAGCCGCCGCCCAGGTCCAGCTCGGGCAGCTCCACCCCCCGGGCGTCGCGGATCTGCGCCTGCAGGGCGAGCACCCGGCGGGCGGAGACCTCGAAGCCGCTGGTGTCGAAGATCTGCGAACCGATGTGCGAGTGCAGCCCGCGCAGGTCCAGCACACCCTCGTCGATGACCCGGAAGGCCGCCGCGGCGGCGGCCCCGCCGGCCAGCGAGAACCCGAACTTCTGGTCCTCGTGGGCGGTGGCGATGAACTCGTGGGTGTGCGCCTCCACCCCGACGGTGACCCGGATCAGCACGCCGGGGCGGACCCCGCGTTCCCGGGCCAGCGCGGTGAGCCGGTCGATCTCGGTGAACGAGTCGAGGATGATCCGCCCCACCCCGGCGTCCAGCGCCCGGGTCAGCTCGGCGACGGACTTGTTGTTGCCGTGGAAGCCGATCCGCTCGGCGGGCATCCCGGCCGACAGCGCGGTGGCCAGCTCGCCGCCGGAGCAGACGTCCAGGTGCAGGCCCTCCTCGGCGATCATCCGGACCACCGCCCGGCAGAGGAACGCCTTGCCGGCGTAGTAGACGTCCACGTCGGGGAAGGCGTCCCGGAAGTCCCGGGCCCGCGAGCGCAGGTCGTCCTCGTCGAGGACGTACGCCGGGGTGCCGTACCCGGCAGCCAGTTCGCGGACGTCGAGGCCCGCGACGGTCAGCGCGCCGCCCGCGCCGCGCTCGACCTGGCGCGGCCACAGCTGCGGGACCAGGGCGTTGACGTCGGCCGGCGAACGCAGCCAGCCCGGCCCCCGGTCTCCGATGTCGCCGTGCAGGGCACCGGCTTCGTGGGCACGCATCAGGGCTACATCCTCTCCGGGGCGGTGACGCCGAGCAGGCGCAGCCCGTTGGCGATCACCGTGCGGGTGGCGTCGTTGAGCCAGAGCCGGGCCCGGTGCAGGTCGGTGACCTCCTCGTCGCCGCGCGGCAGGACCCGGCAGTTGTCGTAAAACCGGTGGTACGCCCCGGCCAGGTCCTCCAGGTAGCGGGCCACCCGGTGCGGCTCGCGCAGCTCGGCGGCGGCGGCGACCACGGCGGGGAACTCGGCGAGCGCCTTGAGCAGCTCGTTCTCCTTGTCGTGGTCGAGCAGCTCGGGATGGAACCCGGTCCCGGCGCCCCGGCTCAGGCCGACCTCGGCGGCGTTGCGGCCGACGCTGGCCGTGCGGGCCGCGACGTACTGCACGTAGTAGACCGGGTTGTCGCGGGTGGCCCGGGTCCACAACTCGACGTCGATGTCGATCGGGGAGTCGCTGGAGTAGCGGGCCAGCGCGTAGCGGGAGGCGTCCACCCCGATCGCGTCGACCAGGTCCTCCAGGGTGACCACGGTGCCCGCGCGCTTGCTCATCCGCAGTGGTACGCCGTCGCGGACCAGGTTGACCAGCTGGCCGATGAGGATCTCCAGGTTGACCGCCGGGTCGTCGCCGAAGCAGGCGGACATCGCCTTCATCCGCCCGATGTAGCCGTGGTGATCCGCGCCCAGCATGATCACGACCCGCTCGAAGCCGCGCTCCCGCTTGTCCAGGTAGTAGGCGCAGTCGGCAGCGAAGTACGTCCACTCACCGTTGGACTTGCGCAGCACCCGGTCCTTGTCGTCACCGAAGTCGATGGTGCGCAGCCAGGTCGCCCCGTCGGCCTCGTACAGGTGGCCCTGCGCGCGCAGCCGGTCCAGGGCGAGGTCCAGCTCACCCCGGTCGTGCAGGTCCTTCTCGTTGAAGTAGGTGTCGAACTCCACCCCGAAGCCGCGCAGCGAGGACCTGATCTCGGCGAACATCAGCGTGACGCCCTCGACCCGGAACACCTCCTGGGCCTCGCCGTCGGGCAGGTCGAGCACGTCCGGCCGGATCGCCCGGACCTGCTCGGCGATCTCGGCGATGTACGCCCCGCCGTAGCCGTCCTCGGGGGCCGGCTCGCCCTTCGCCGCGCAGAGCAGCGACCTGGCGAACCTGTCGATCTGCGACCCGGCGTCGTTGAAGTAGTACTCGGTGCCGACGTCGGCGCCGGTGGCCCGCAGCAGCCGGCTGAGCGCGTCGCCGACGGCCGCCCAGCGGACCCCGCCGATGTGCACCGGGCCGGTCGGGTTGGCCGAGACGAACTCCAGGTTGATCCGCTGGCCGGCGAGCCGGTCGCTGCGGCCGTACTCCTCGCCGGCCTCGACGATCACCCGGGCGAGCTGGCCGGCGGCGGCGGCGTCGAGCCGGATGTTGAGGAAGCCGGGGCCGGCGATCTCCACCGACTTGATCCCGGCCGCCCGACCGAGCTGGTCGGCCAGCGCGGCGGCCAGCTCCCGGGGCGGGACGCCGACCTTCTTGCTGAGCTGGAGGGCCAGCGTCGAGGCGTAGTCGCCGTGGTCGGGGTTACGCGGTCGCTCCACCGCCGTGTGCGCCGGGAGCGCGGCGGGGTCGAGCCCGCGCTCGCGGAAGACGGCGTGGGCTGCGGAGAGGACGACCTCGGCGAGTTCTGCGGGAGTCACCGAACCATGTTATCGGGGGTAGACTCGGGCACTCGGCGGCGACCCTGAGCGTCACCCGGCCCGCCAGTTCCCCTGACCGACCGACCTGACGAGGGACGATGAGCATCAGCACCCCGGGCGGCCCGCAGCGCCGTCCGACCGTGGTCAGCACCGGTAAGAAGCCGGCGGCGGGCCGGCCCGCCGCCGGCGCCAGCAAGCCCGGGGCCGCCAAGTCCACGGGCACCCCCCGGCAGACCTCGGGCGGCAAGGGCCCGCGCAAGCCGATCACCCCGGTGAAGGTCAGCCAGGGCCGGTCCTGGGGCCCGATCGCCCTGTTCGTCGCCGTGGGCGTGCTCGCTGTCTCGATCATCGGTTACGGCGCGTACGCGGCCTTCCAGGGTTCCAAGTCGTGGGAGCAGCGGGCCGCCGAGATCGACGGCATCGTCGACTTCCGGGAGAAGGACCCCAAGCTCGTCCAGGGCGGCCAGCACCAGCAGGGCGCGATCAAGTACGACGTGCTCCCCCCGGTCGCCGGCCCACACAACCCGGCCTGGCAGAACTGCATGGGCGACGTCTACGACGCCCCGATCGCCAACGAGCACGCGGTGCACAGCCTGGAGCACGGCACGGTGTGGATCACCTACCGTCCCGACCTGCCGGCCGACCAGGTCAGCAAGCTGCGCGGCAAGGTGCAGGGCGTCGAGAAGGCCATGCTCAGCCCGTTCGAGGGGCTGGACAAGCCGATCTCGCTGCAGGCGTGGGGCTACCAGCTCAAGGTCGACAACGCCGACGACAGCCGGATCGACGAGTTCATCAAGACGCTGCGGGTGAACGCCTCGGTCGAGGGCCCGAACGCCAACTGCGGTCAGGGCATCACGGCCACCGGCACCGCCCCGCGCGACAACGTCCCGCAGCAGCAAGAGATGCCCACCCAGTGAGGACGTGGCGATGACCGCTCCCGCGACGACCGACACGCCGCCCGTCGAGCCCCCGGTCACCCCCGCAGGTGACCGGCGGCCCGCCGGCCGTTACGGCGTGCTCGTGCTGGCCGCCGCCATCGTGGTCGGCCTCCTGCTCGGGTACGCCGGCGGCCTGCTCACCCCGACGTTGACCCGGCCTGGCGACAGCTCGGCGGAAGCCGGCTTCGCCCGGGACATGAGCACCCACCACGCCCAGGCGGTCGAGATGGGGCTGATCGCCTTCGACCGGGGCACCGACCCCGAGGTGCGGCAGATCGGCGGTGACATCGCCACCGGCCAGCAGGGCGAGATCGGCACCATGCAGACCTGGTTGCGGTCGTGGGGGCTCGACCCGACCGGCAGCGAGCCCCGGATGGCCTGGATGCCCGACGGGGCCAGGGTCGAGAACGGTCTGATGCCGGGGATGGCGACGCCTGAGGAGATGGCCAAGCTGCGCGTCGCCCAGGGACGCGAGCTGGACGTCCTCTTCCTCCAGATGATGATCAAGCATCACCTCGGCGGCATCCACATGATCCAGGGCATCCTGGACGCCGGCAGCGACGACGACGTCCTCAAGGTCGCCCAGATCATGAAGAACACCCAGCAGACCGACCTGACCAACCTGCAGAACGCGCTGAAGCGCCTGGGTGGCTGACCCGCCCGACCTCCTGGGAGGCCCGCGTACCGCCCCGGCGGACGCGGGCCTCCGCGCATCCACCGACTCCACGGCAGGTTATGGGCGATTTGCATCTTTAGCGTGCTGCGCACCTTTGAGCCCCTACGAGAGCTTTCTACCCACATATCGTGACCAGTTGCGATTAGTGCTCGTTGCGTAGGACGTGGGGGTTGCACTCAGAGACGCGCGGCGCTCGGTCACCAGTTGGTGCCGACGCCACACCATCGGCGGTGACGGAGCGGTGGCAGCCGCCCGTCGCGGACACCGGCAGGGCGAGTCGGGAGCGCTCAGCCGGGAACAGGAACTCGAACTGATCGACGTACTGCGCGGCGTCCACCCCGACGGGTTCGGGCTGGACGAGGAACTCTGGACGCGCCAGAGCCTCGCCGCGCTCATCCAACGCCGCTTCGACCTCACCATGGACGCCGGCACCGTCGGGGCGTACCTGCGGGCCTGGGGGCTGGGCCCCCGGGAACCACGCGAGCGGGCCTGCGGGCTCTGCGTCGGTGCGGTCGAACGCTGGGTACGCGGCGAGTACCCGGCCATCACCCGGGCCGCCCAGGAACACGACGCGGAGGTCTACTGGATCGGCCGGGTACGCCTGCGCGGCACCATGCCCGCCGCCGAGGTGATCTCGGCGGTGTCGTCCCGGGGCCGGGTCCGGTTCATGGTCACCACGCCGAGCGTGGACCCGCCGCTGCCCCGCGACTTCGTGCTCCGGCTCAGCGGCGTCGACCAGCACCCGGTGCACCTGATCGTGGACGGCTCCTGGCCCCGCAACGAGTGGCCCCGCCGGCTGCCCCGGCGCATCGTCCTGCACCCGCTGCCGAGCTGCGGACGCACCCTGGCCGCCGCCTGAACAGCCCGCCCGACGTCACGGTCGCCCAGGTCAACGGGGAGAACCGGGGGGTGCCGGGTGGCGATTCGGTGATCCGGAAGGGGGTTTGCTACTCTTCTCAGGTCGCTGAGCCCCCGTAGCTCAGGGGATAGAGCACCGCCCTCCGGAGGCGGGGGCGCAGGTTCGAATCCTGCCGGGGGCACCACGGACGACCAGCACGATAAGGCCGCTGAGCAGGGGAAACCCGATCAGCGGCCTTCGTCGTGTGTCCGGCCGTCAACGACCCGGGCGGGCTTCCGGGTCACCGCGACGATCCACGCAGTATCGCCCCCGTGGCGCTGTCCCGGCTCGATGATGCCGCTCCATCGGCCCACAGGAGTCGATCACCACCCGGCCGGGCGGGCGACGGCCGGTCAGGGGTTTTCGCGGCGGGCCCGGGCGCGGCGTTTACCCTCGTGCATGGCCTGCACCCGGGGCACCGGGATGGTCCGCCCCTCGGCCACCAGGCCGGCCGGGAGCCGCTGCGGTGCGGGCATCGCACCGGCCCACGGGTCGCGGTCGCCGAGCATCGCCGGGACGGTCCGCACGGTGAAGTCGGCCGGGGTGACCCGGTCGAGCTCGTCCCAGGCAACCGGGAAGGAGACCGGCAACCCGGGGCGCATCCGGGGGCTGTACGCGGCGACCACCGTCGCCCCGCCGGCCCGGGTGGGGTCGACGAAGACCCGGCCGCCCCGGTCCTCCCGGATGAACGCGGTGGTCGCCGACTGCGGGTCGAGACGTTCGGTGTGCACGGCGAGCGCCCGGGTCGCGGCAGCCACCTCCTCGGCGGTGGTGTCCGGGTGCACCGGTACGAAGACGTGCAGTCCCTTGGCGCCGCTGGTCTTCACCGCGCCGGCCAGCCCGACGTCGGCCAGCGCCCGGCGGACCGCCCCGGCGACCCGGGCCACCGTCGGGAAGGCGTCCCCCTCGGGCGGGTCGAGATCGAGCACGAGGTGGGTGGGCTGCTCGGGGCGGGTCGCGGTGACCAGCGCCGGGTGGTATTCGACGGCCCGCTGGTTGGCGAACCAGAGCAGGGTGCGCCGGTCGTCGCAGAGCGCGTACGACACCTGGCGGTGCGAGGTCTCGGCCCAGATCGCGGTGCGGCGTACCCAGTCGGGGGTGTATTTCGGCAGGTTCTTCTGCATGAACGGCTCCTGCCCGCGCAGCAGCCGGACCACCGACAGCGGCCGGTCGCGCAGGCCGGGCAGGATGCGGTCGCGTACGGCGTCGAGGTAGTCGACCAGGTCCCGCTTGGTCAGGTCGCTCCCGGCGAGCAGCGGCTGGCCCAGATTGGTCAGGCCGACCCCGTCCCGTGTCTCCTCCGCCCCACCCATCCGCCCACCCTCCCGGGCGTGCCGGCCGGGCGCAACCCCGACACGGGTCGACCGCCGGCCCCGTCGTCGGGGTGTCCGTCTGTGACCATGGCACCGGCGGAAGGAGACCCCTCGTGTCCCGGGAACACAGCGACGGCCACACCGGCGGGCAGCAGGACGGCGACGAGTGCGACGGCGGCGGGCGGGACGGCGACTGCACCCTGCGGGAGGCGCTGGACCGGGTGGGCGGCAAGTGGGCGATCGGCATCCTGCTGGCCGCCTCCCCCGGCCCGGTCCGCTTCTCGGAGCTGACCCGGCAGGTCGAGGGGATCAGCCGCCGGATGCTCACGCTGACCCTGCGCAATCTGGAACGGGACGGCCTGTTGCACCGCCGGGTGCACCCGGGCGTGCCGCCGAGGGTGGAGTACCGGGCCACCCCGATGGCGTTGGAGCTGTACGAGCCGTTGCTGGCGCTGACCGCCTGGGCGCAGCGGCACCGTACGGCGATCAGCGAGGCGCGGGCCGCGTACGACCGGGGGCACGGCCGGGGGTGAGGGGCACCGCCCTGTGGTGAACGCCACCGACTTCCTCTGACCGATCGGTCAGTGTCTGACCGATCGGTCAGGCATGCTGGAACGCATGATCCGACGCACCCCCCGTACGCACGGCGAGATCCTCGCCGCAGCGGCCCGGCGGTTCGCGGTGACCGGCTACAAGGGCACCTCGTTGCAGGACATCGCCCGCGAGGTGGGCTGCTCCAAGGCGGCGGTGCTCTACCACTTCGCCGGCAAGGAGGCCCTGCTCGCCGAGCTGATGGCGGGACCCATCGCGGCCCTCTGCGAGCTGGACGAGCGGATCTCGGCGCTGACCGGCGCGGCGGCGCAACGCGTGGCGGCGGAGGGCTTCGTCGACCTCGCGGTGCGGTTCCGGGGTGAGATCGCGCTGCTGCGCGGGGAGTTCCCGGAACTGCTCGCCCAACCGGCCTTCGCCCACATCCAGCGCATCTCCGAGCGACTGATCGAGGCGATGACCGGCCCCGACGGCGGGCAGGACGCGCGGGTCGCCGCGCTGGTGCTGCTCGCCGGCATCGCCGAGGGGTGCGGCGCGTTCGCCGACATCCCCGACGAGGAGCTGCGCCCCGCCCTGCTGGCCGTCGCCCAGCGGGTGCTCGTCACCCCCACACCGCCGCCACCACGGCCACCTCTCGACCACCAACACCAGGATTGAGGACAAGGATCTGATGGCGACCCTGCTGTACCGGCTAGGCCGGGCATCGTTGCGCCGCCGGCGACTCGTCATCGCCGTCTGGCTCGTCGTACTCGTCGGCCTCGGCATCGCCGCCGCCACCCTGAGGGGCCCGACGGCCAGTAACTTCACCATGCCCGGCACCGAGTCGCAGCAGGCGTTGGACCTGCTCGCCGAGCGGTTCCCGGCAGCCAGCGGCGCCACCGGCACCATCGCGGTGAAGGCACCGGCCGACGGCCAGTTGACCACCCCCGACGGGCAGGCCGTGGTGAAGGGGGTCGTCCAGGAGGCGGCCACCCTGCCCGGCGTGGTCGGCGCGGTCGACCCGTACCAGTCCCAGGCGATCACCCCCGACGGCCGCTACGCGCTGATCCAGGTGCAGTTCGCCACCGGCGCGGACGACGTCACCGACGACCAGCGGACGGCGTACGAGAAGGTCGGCGCGCAGGCCGAGGCGCAGGGGTGGCAGATCGCCCCCGGCGGTGAGGTGCTCAACTCCGAGCCGGAGGTCGGTTCGACCGAGGCGCTGGGTGTGCTCGTCGCCGCGATCGTCCTGATCATCACGTTCGGTTCGCTGGTCGCGGCCGGGATGACCATGCTGAACGCGCTGATCGGCGTCGGGGTCGGCATGGCCGGCCTGTTCGCGCTCAGCAGCGTGGTCGAGCTGACCAGCACCGCGCCCATCCTGGCCCTGATGCTCGGCCTGGCGGTCGGCATCGACTACTCGCTGTTCATCACCTCACGGCACCGGCAGCACCTGCTCGAAGGGCTCACCCCGGAGGAGGCGGTCGGCCGGGCCGTCGGCACCGCCGGTTCCGCCGTGCTCTTCGCCGGCGCCACCGTGGTCATCGCGCTCGCCGGCCTCGCCGTGGTCGGCATCCCGTTCCTCACCGTGATGGGTCTCGCCGCCGCCGGCACGGTCAGCGTGGCGGTGCTGGTGGCGATCACCCTCGCCCCGGCGCTGCTCGGGTTCGCCGGCCGCCGGGTGCTGCCCCGCAAGCTGCGCAACGCTCCGCCGGCCGGGGCCACCGAGGCCGTCGACGCCGTGCCGACCGCCGAGGACCGCTCCGGCTTCGGGTTCCGCTGGGCGCAGTGGGTGACCCGGCTGCGCATCCCGGTGATCCTGGTCGGCCTGCTCGGTCTCGGGCTGCTCGCCCTGCCCGCCCAGGACATGCGGATCGCCCTGCCGGACGCCAGCACCGCCCCGGTGGGCAGCCCGGCCCGCACCAGCGCCGACCTGATCCGGGAGGGCTTCGGTCCGGGCTTCACCGGCCGCCTCGTCGTGGTGGTCACCGCGGACTCGCCACAGGACACCGCAGCCGCCGTGCCGCAGGTCGCCGCGCTGGTCCAGCGTACGGAAGGGGTGCTGGCGGTGGCCCCGCCGCAGCTCGACCCGTCAGGCCGCACGGCGCTGATCGGGGTGATCCCGAAGAGCGGGCCGACCGACGCGGCCACCGAGACGTTGGTCCACGACATCCGGGACCGGGTGGGTTCGATCGGCAACGCCGAGGTGCTGCTGACCGGCGTGACCGCGATCGGCATCGACGTGTCCGAGAAGCTGTCCGACGCGATGCCGGTCTACCTGCTGCTCGTGGTGGGGCTGTCGATCCTGCTGCTGATGCTGGTCTTCCGGTCGATCCTGGTGCCGGTGAAGGCCGCGCTGGGCTTCCTACTCACGGTGGCCGCCACCTTCGGCATCACCGTCGCGGTGTTCCAGCAGGGCCACCTCGCCAGTCTGGTCGGCCTGGACAGCCCGGCCCCGCTGATCAGTTTCCTGCCGATCCTGCTGATCGGCATCCTGTTCGGCCTGGCCATGGACTACGAGGTCTTCCTGGTCTCCCGGATGCGGGAGGACTTCGTGCACGGCGACACGGCCCGGCAGGCCACCATCAACGGGATGGGGCACGGGGCGCGGGTGGTCACCGCCGCCGCGCTGATCATGATCTCGGTCTTCGGCGGCTTCGTCTTCCTCGACGACCCGGTGATCAAGTCGATGGGCTTCGCGCTCGCCGTCGGTGTCGCCATCGACGCCTTCGTGGTCCGGATGACCATCGTCCCCGCCGTGATGTCCCTGCTGAACAACCGGGCGTGGTGGCTCCCCCGCTGGCTCGACCGGTCCCTCCCCAACGTCGACATCGAAGGCGAAAACCTCCGCGCCCACCTCGACAAACACCCGGTCAACGCCTGACCCCTGCCGATCATGGAGTTGTGGTGCCCGACCGGGGGGCTTTCGCCCCTTTCGTCCGGCACCACAACTCCATGATCCACACAGGAGTGGGGTCAGAGGCCGGTGGGGTAGGTTTCCAGTTCGCCTACGGTGGGGTGGGTGGGGAGGGGGTGCAGGGCGGTGGTGTGGTCGCACCAGATGAGGGCGTCGTAGCGGTCGGCCAGCCGGGTCGGCACGTAGTTGCCCCAGCGTTCGAAGGTCGGGTCGTAGACCACCCCGATGGCCCGGTGCTCGACGGTGCCGGTGACCCAGTCGGGCTGGTCGGGGCCACCGAAGACGAGCACCGCCCGCTCCGGCAGCAACCCGTGCAGGCGCCACTCCACCGAGCCCTCCCGGGCCGGCGGCACCGTCATCACCTCGGCCGGTGAACCCCAGTGCGGAGCGGCGACCACGGTGCCCCGGTAGCCGCCGAAGCCGATCAGCGTCACCGCGTCCCGGCCGAGGCGTTCCCGGGCGAGCTGACCGATGTTGACCATCCCGTCGCCGGCCATGTCGGTGGCGCGGGCGTCCCCGATGTGGGTGTTGTGCGCCCAGACGATCCCCCGTGACCCCGGGCCGTACCGGGTGAGCAGCCGGTCCAGGGTGTCGGCCATGTGGATGTCACGCACGTTCCAGGAATCCGGACCGCCGTGCACCATCGCCCGGTAGTACCGCTCCGCGCCGGCCACCACCTCCGCGTTCTGCCAGGCCGCGAACGCGTCCGGGCCGTCCGAGGCGACGTGTGCCCGGGTACGCGACAGCAGCCGGATCACCTCCTCCTCGCAGCGCGCCGAGACGAACCGGCTGGCCGCGCCGTACTCCTCGACCCGCCGCCCGTACGGCTCGAAGCACCGGTACGCGTCCTGCGCCGCCTCCATCGACTTCGGGTCCTCCTCGCCGAGGTAGTCGAAGATGGCCTGCATGGACTCCCACAGGCTGTAGACGTCGAGCCCGTGGAAACCGGTCCGGTCCCGCTCCGGACGCTCCAGGTTCCACGCCCGCAGCCAGTGGCAGAACCGGTCCACCTCGGCGTTGGCCCACATCCAGGTCGGCCAGCGGGTGAACCGGCCCAGCGCGGTACGCGGGTCCTGCGCGCCGCCGGGCGCGCCCACCACCGACCGGTGCACCCGGTCGCAGTCCGGCCAGTCCCCCTCCACCGCCACGAAGTCGAACCCCTGCTCGGCGATGAGGCGTCGGGTGAGCTGTTCACGCAACCGGTAGTAGTCGTAACTGCCGTGCGTCGCCTCGCCGATCATCACCACCCGGGCGTTCCGGGCGCGCTCCAGCAGCGGGTCGAAGTCGCTCGGCGTACCGAGCCGCTGTACCAGCATGGGCGGGGCTACCCGGCAGGGTCGGCGGACAAACCGCCGTCCGGTGCGCGGCGGCCGGTGTGTCGGCGGGTGGAACGGGTAGCCGGCGGCATGACCGTCACCGGGATGCAGTTGCAGGAGTACCTGGCCGGGCTCGACTACCCGGTCTCCCGTGAGGACCTCATCCGCTGGGGTCAGGAGAACGGTGCCAGCACCGAGCTGCTCCAGATGCTGCGGGCGCTGCCCGCCGGGCAGTTCGACGACCCGGCCGAGCTGAACGAGGCCCTCGGCACCCTCGCCTGAGCCGCCGCCCGGCCCACCCCCGCCCCGGTCGGTCACCACCGGCGACCACCGGCGTGCCGCGGTGCCGTCGGGGCGTGCAGCAACCGGAACAGCACCAGCCACTGCTCCGGCCAGACCAACCCGACCGGGGTCGCCGGGTCGAGCCGCGCCGCCCGCAGCGCGCCGTCGACCCGCCGGCCCGGATGCGCCGCGCGCAGCGAGGCCGCGAGCGACCCGCCCGCCCCGCCGAACCCCAGCTCCACCATCTTCCGGTACGCGGGCAGTCCGGCCGGGTCCAGCAACGCCGCCGGCCGGCGTTCGATCCGCAGGATGCCCCCGTCGACGCCGGGCACCGGGCGGAACGCGGTCCGGGCCACCCGGCCGGACAGCCGCCAGTGGTACTCCGGCCAGGTCAGCACGGTCAGCCGGCTCCACCGGCCGAGGTCGCCGGTCCGCTTGCGGGCGTACTCCCACTGGGTGAGCAGGGTGGCCGCGCGCAACCGGGGCGCGGCGAGACACCAGCGGACCACCGCCGCCGTCAGCGACCAGGGAACGTTGCCGACGACGGCGAACGGCTCGTCGGGTGGCGCGGCGGTCAGGAAGTCGGCCTGCCGGTGCTGTACGTGCGGCAGCGTCGCGCACACCGCCGCCAGGGCGGGGACGACGCCCGGGTCGACCTCGTAGGCGATCAGCCGGCCACACCGCTGCGCCAGCGGCCGGGTCAGCTGGCCACGCCCGGCGCCCACCTCCAGCAGCAGGTCGTCCGGGCCGGTGCGGGCCGCCCGGACCATCCGGGCCACGGCGGCCGGGTCGGCGAGGAAGTTCTGCGACAGTACGCGACGGGACCGGTCGCGTGCGGTGGTGCGGTCGGGGCGGGGCGCCACGGGGCTCGTCCTGTCTGTCGCCGCTCGGCGACGGTACGGACAGGCACAGCACACTGCCGGGCCTGTCCGAGTGGATCGGGACTCGGACGGCCCTGGAGAGATCGGCGGGGACGCGACGCGAAGAGAGCGCAGCCGGTGGCAGGCCGGGTGGTGCTTCGGGTCAGGCGCGGTGGGCGTCCCGGCCGGCCAGGGCCGGACGCCGGACTCGCGGGCGGGCCACCAGGAGGGGGCCCCGCGCGGCCGACGTGACGGCCACGGTGATCAGGGCGTGCATACACATGGCGGCCACGCTAGCGCACACCCCACGGTGCGCAACGCGTTTTCCGGCCTTCCACCACGACCCCGCCGGCCGCCGATCCGGCCAGCCCTCGCGTGGCCCGCACATCTGGAGGGGTGAGCCGGTCGGGACCAGCCGTTCCGTCGGCGAGCGAGCACCGATGTCGGCGACCGGTGACCCATGGTCACCTCGAACCCGTCACCGACACGCCGGCCGATGCCCCACCTGACCACCGACCGGCCTGACCGGGGAGCGGCAAGGGGCGGGGCTCAGGGCTGGAGGTCGACCGTACGGGCCTCGGCGCGGGCGGTCTCCGCAGCCGCCAGGACCGCCACCACCTCCCGGCCGAACCGGACGTCACACAGGTGGTCCCGGTCACCCGAGTCGACCTGCCCCAGCAGTTGGTCGACGGCCGTACCGAATGCGGTCAGCGCGTTGCCGTCGCCCGGCGGTACGGCCTCGACACCGTCGTCGCCGTAGAGGACGACGTCCCGGGTCAGCGCAGCCGGCGGCGCATCCAGGGTCAGCGACAGCGCACTCGTCGCACCGCCGTCGTGGGTGAGCAGCAGGTGCACCATCCCACCGGGGCCGTCCAACGCGGCGACCCGGGTGACCCGGCCGAGCACCGGCACCACGATCGAGAGCGCGTGCGGTCCGATGTCCCACAGCGCCCCCTGCTCCCGCCGCCAGGAGGAGCCGGCGTACGGGCTGCCGGGCTGGTAGATCGAGGCGAACAGGGTGGCGCGGGCGTGTTGCCAGCCGCCGGCTGCGGCGGCGGCGGTGAGGAAGCCGTCGACGTTCGGGTGGAACCGCTGGGTGAAGAAGACCACCGAGGCCACCCCGGCGGCCCGCACCGCTGCGACCAACCGGTCGGCGTCGGTGAGGGTCAGCGCCAGGGGCTTGTCCAACAGCAGGTGCCGGCCGGCGGAGGCAGCCCGGACGGCGATCCCGGCCTGCACGTCCGGGGGCAGTGCCACGGCCACCGCGTCGCAGGCGTCGAGCAGCGCGTCGACGTCGTCGAAGGCCGGGACGCCGTGCCGGGTGGCCAGCGCGGCGGCCTTCTCCGGGTCGCGTCCCCAGACCCCCACCAGCTCGGCGCGGGGATGCGCATCAAGCCCCGCGCCGTGCGTCTGTGCCGCCCAGTGACCGGTGCCGAACAGGCCGAACCGCAGCACGAGGTACCCCCGGTCTCGTCGGGCCACGCGACACCGTGGCCGTCACCCACGCTAGCCGCCCCGGCCGGGCCACGCAGCCGGCACCGGGCCGGGAGCGCCGGAGTCCGCGTGGCGACCGGCCGGCTACACCGCCCACTCCGGTGGGACCGGTTCGCCGGACCGGGACCGGGGCATTCGGGACGGGGACCGGGACGACGGCGATTACTACGCCGGTTAGTAGGCTGTGCCGGTGACCGAGACACCGATCGGATGGCGGCGATGACCGGCGCGGCGTCGGCCGGTTCGCCGGTGGACGGGGTGCTCGCCACCGTGACGATCGGGCTGTCGCTCGTACTCGCGCTGTGGGCGCTGGTGGCGGCGGTCCGGCACCGGCCGCCGGACCTGGTGCAGTCCGTCGGCCTGGGCCTGCTGGAGGTGGCGCTGCTCGCGCTGACCGTGCTGGCCCTGGTCGCCGTCACCGGGGGTGAGCGGCCGGGCGAGCCGGGCGCGTTCTTCGGCTACCTGGTGACGCTGGTCTGCCTGCCCCCGCTGGCCTGGGTGCTGGCCCGGATGGAACCGACCAGGTGGGGGTCGGCGATCGTCTGCGCCGTCTGCCTGGTCCTGCCGGTGGTCGTGGTCCGGCTGCAACAGACCTGGGAGGTCGTCGGTGGCTGACACACCGACGGCGCGACGCGCCACCAACGCGGGGCCGGGGCGGCTGCTGATCGCCGTCTACATCCTGTTCGCCATCGCCGCCACCTCCCGGGCGGGGCTCCAGATCGCCACGAAGTTCGACGAGGCGCCGGTGGCGTACCTGCTCTCGGCGGTGGCCGCGCTGATCTACATCGTGGCGGCGGTCGGGCTGGCCCGTGCCGGGCACGCCGGCCGCCGGGTCGCGCTGGCCTGCTGCTCGGTGGAGCTGGTCGGGGTGGTCGGCGTCGGGGTGCTCAGCCTGGTCGACCCCGAACTGTTCCCCGACGAGACGGTCTGGTCCGGCTTCGGCAGCGGGTACGGCTACATTCCGCTGGTGCTGCCCGTGCTGGGCCTGCTCTGGCTGTGGCGCACCCGCGACGCCGCCGACGCCTGACGCGGACGCCTGACGTCGGCTCCCGGCGCGGGCGCACCGGCCCCGGTCAGTCCTTCGGGCCGCCCGCGACGTAGATGACCTGGCCGGAGACGAACGACGCGCCCTCGCTGACCAGGAACGAGATGGTGTGCGCGACGTCCTCCGGGCGGCCCGGACGGCGGACCGGGATCTCGGCGGCGGCTTGCTTCTGGAGGTCGTCGAAGTCGACCTTCATCCGGGCGGCGGTGGCGGCGGTCATGTCGGTGACGATGAAGCCGGGGGCGACCGCGTTGACCGTCACCCCGAACGGCCCCAGCTCGATCGCGAGGGTCTTGGTGAAGCCCTGGAGGCCGGCCTTGGCTGCCGCGTAGTTGGCCTGGCCCCGGTTGCCCAGCGCGGAGGTGCTGGAGAGGTTGACGATCCGGCCGTACTTCTGCTCGACCATGTGCCGCTGGGCGGCCTGGCTGAACAGGAACGCGCCGCGCAGGTGCACCCCCAGCACGGTGTCCCAGTCGGCGTCGGTCATCTTGAACAGCAGGTTGTCCCGCAACACCCCGGCGTTGTTGACCAGCACGGTCGGCCCGCCCAGTTCGGTGGCGACCCGCTCGACGGCGGCCTCGACCTGGTCCCGGTCGGCGACGTCCGCGCCGACGCCGAGGGCCCGGCCACCGGCGGCGGTGATCGCCTCCACGGTCGGCCCGGTCGCCGCCTGGTCGATGTCGACCACGGCCACGGCCATGCCGTCGGCGGCCAGCCGACGGGCGGTGGCCGCGCCGATGCCGCGCGCGGCTCCGGTGACGATGGCGACGCGGGACTCCTCCGACATGACTACCTCCCGGTAACTTCTGGCTCGACCGAGGAGCCTACCCGCCCCGACGCCCGTCGGCGTCCCGGCCGGGACGCCGACGGGCCTGCCGGTCAGTAGGTGGTGGAACGGCAGAGCCGGATCCAGCGGTAGCCGTGCCCGCCCAGCTTCAGGCTGTCCAGCTTGCCCACGTCGCCGTAACCCCGGTCGGTCAGGACGTCTATCGGCAGGTCCGCCTCGGGGGCCACGCTGCTCAGGTCCACCTCCACGTCCTCGGTGCCGAGGTTGTGCAGGAAGACCATGGTGCCGGTGGGGCCGTCGGCGCGGTGCGCGAGCACCCCGGCCGGCATCGGCACGTCGATGTGCGTGGTCGAGCCGGAGCCGATCTCCGGGGCCTCCCGCAGCGTCCGGATCATCCGCTCGAACCAGGCCAGCAGCGACGTCGAGTCGCGCCGCTGGGCGGTGACGTTGACCTGCTGGTAGCCGAAGTCACCCTGGTCGATCACCGGGCGGATCAGCTTCTCCGGGTCCGCCGTGGAGAAGCCGCCGTTCTCCTTGTACGACCACTGCATCGGGGTACGGATCGCGTCCCGCCCGTCCAGCGCGAGGTTCTCCCCCATCCCGATCTCCTCGCCGTAGCGCAGCACCGGCGTGCCGCGCAACGAGAACTGGAGCGCGTACGCCAGCTCGATGTGCCGCCTGTCGTTGCCGAGCATCGGGGCGAGCCGCCGCCTGATGCCCCGGCCGTAGAGCTGCATGTTCTCGTCCGGGCCGAACTTCGCCAGCACGTCGTTGCGCTGGTCGGAAGTGAGCCGGGACAGGTCGATCTCGTCGTGGTTGCGCAGGAAGGTGGCCCACTGGCCGCCGGTGGGCAGCTTCGGGGTGTCGCGCAGCGCGTCGATGATCGTCTCCGGGTCCTCCCGGGCGAGGGCGAGCATCAGCCGGCCGTTGAGCATGAAGTCGAAGAGCATGTGGATGCGGTTGCCCGAGCCGCTGCCGTCGCCGAAGTAGACCGGGAGCTGGTCCGGCTCGACGTTCGCCTCGGCCAGCAGCACCGCGTCGCCGCGCCGCCACTGCACGTGCTGCCGCAGGTCGGTGAGGAAGTCGAAGTCCTTGGGCGCGTCCGGGTTCCCCGGCTCGGTCCGCTCGATGATGAACGGCACCGCGTCCATCCGGAACCCGGAGACGCCGAGCTGGAGCCAGAACGAGGTGATCTTCTTGATCTCGGCGCGGACCTTGGGGTTCTCGATGTTCAGGTCCGGCTGGAACTTGTAGAAGCGGTGGTAGTACCACGCCTTGGCGGTCCGGTCGTAGCTCCACGTCTCGTGCTGCTCACCAGGGAACACCATGCCCTGGTGCCGGTCCGCCGGCTCGTGGTCGGCCCAGACGTACCAGTCACGGTACGGCGAGTCGGGCGAGGACCGGGCGGACTGGAACCACGGGTGCTGGTCGGAGGTGTGGTTGACCACCAGGTCGATGATGACCCGGATGCCCCGGTTCTGCGCCTGGTGCAGCAGCTCGGCGAAGTCACCGAGGGTCCCCAGCCGCGGGTCGACGTTGTAGAAGTCGGTCGCGTCGTATCCGTCGTCCTGGTTGGGCGAGGGATGGATCGGGTTGAGCCAGAGGCAGGTCACCCCCAGCCGCGCCAGGTAGTCGAGCCGGCCGATCAGGCCCCGGAAGTCACCGACCCCGTCACCGTCGGAGTCCGCGTACGTGTCGACGTCGAGGCAGTAGACGACGGCCTCGGAATACCACCTGTCACCCATGCCGGCCTAATGTCTCCGGTGCGCCGCCGCCGCAAACGCGAGCCCCGTTCCGACCCCGACCCTGCGGGGGTACGGTCCGGGCATGGCTGCGCATCCGACGGACGGCTCCCGCACGCTCGACTGGGACGAGGGCCGGTGGCTGCACCCACCGGTACGGGTGGACCGGACCGACGACGGCGCGCTGCTGGTGGAGCCGGCCGCCAACAGCGACCTGTGGCGGCACACCGGCTACGGCTTCGTCCACGACGACGGGCCGGCACTGCTCGCCCCGCTGCCGGCCGGTGGCGCGGTCGAGGTGGACTTCCTGCTCGACTACACGGAGCAGTTCGACCAGGCCGGCGTGCTGGTGCGGGTGGACGAGCGGAACTGGATCAAGGCCGGGGTGGAGGTCAGCGACGGCCTGCCGCAGGTGGGCGCGGTGGTGACCAGGGAGTTCTCCGACTGGTCGGTGGCCCCGGTGCCGGACTGGCAGGGCCGGGAGGTGACCGTACGGGCGAGCCGCGACGGCGACGCGCTGACGGTCCGGGCCCGGGTCGCCGACGGGCCGTGGCGGCTGGTCCGGCTCGCCCCGCTCGACCCGGACGCGGTGGCGTTGGCCGGGCCGTTCTGCTGCGCGCCCACCCGGGGCGGGCTGACCGTCCGGTTCACCGGCTGGCGGCAGGGGCCGGCGGACCGGGAACTGCACCCCTGCGACTGAGCCCCGGCTCAGCCGGCGGGGCCGCCCGGTCGGCACGACGGCGCAGGTCGCAGCGCCCGGCCGGGCGCGGACGGGGTGGGCTCACTCACCCGCAGGGTGTAAGTGGCGGTCGGCTGGGTACCACTGTCCGATCCCGCCGGCCTGCTGGAAGGACGCCCATGGCTCTCGCCGAGAACGTCGACCCGAACCAGTTCACCGGGCTGACCGGATGGGTGGCGGGCGTCATCGACTCCCTCGGCGCGGTCGGGGTCGCCTTCCTGGTGGCGCTGGAGAGCATCATCCCGCCGATCCCGAGCGAGATCGTGCTGGCGATGGCCGGCTACCTCGCCGCCGAGGGCCGGTTCAGCCTGGTGGTGATCATCCTCGCCGCGACCGTCGGTTCGCTGGTCGGCGCGCTGGTGCTCTACTGGCTCGGCGCGGCGATCGGCGAGGAACGGCTCAAGCACTGGCTGGACCGTATCCCGCTGGTCGACCGGGACGACCTGGAGAAGGCCGACCACTGGTTCGAGCGGCACGGCCGGTGGGCGGTGCTGATCGGCCGGCTGGTGCCGGTGGTGCGCAGCCTGGTCTCCGTCCCGGCCGGCGCGAACCGGATGCCGATGGGCGAGTTCGTGCTGCTCACCACGCTGGGCAGCGGGGTGTGGAACGCGCTGGTCGTCGGCCTCGGCTACACGTTGGGCTCGCGCTGGCAGGACGTGGAGAAGTACAGCGACTGGTTCAACTACGCCATCTTCGCGGTCTTCGCCGTCATGGTCGTGAGCTGGGCCGGCAAGAAGATCCGCGCCCGGCGCGACCGCAACGACAGGCAGTCGGTGAGCACCGACCGCTGACCGGGTCACCGCGCCGGCCCGGTTCGCCCGGTGGGGCCGCCGGAGCGGCCGGCCCCACCGGGCGGTGCTCAGAACCTCGCGGTGATCGAGGTGAACTCCCAGGTGCCCTGGCTGATGCCGGAGCAGTTGGCGACCACTCCCCCGTCCGGGCAGGCCCGGTCCCGGTTGACCGACCAGAAGGTGAACCGGGACAGCCCCCGGGCCTTGGCCCAGTCCCGCAGCTGCGTCCAGGTGGCCGGCGAGGTCAGCTCCCGCTGGTCGGACAGGCCGTTCATACCGCTGATGCCCATGTGGGCGTACGCGGTGGCGTCGGACCAGCCGAACGCCGACTTCAGGGTGGCCTTCAGCCCTTCGGCGGCGTTGACGCTGTTCTGGTACATGTTCGCCCCGCCACCGAAGTCGAACGGCATGATCGTGAACGTGTCGATGTTCGCGCCGAGCGCGGCGGCCTGGTTGATCAGCCGGGTGCCGTAGTACGACGGCCCGGTGGTCGAGGTGCCGAAGGTGATGATCGTCTTGATCCCCGGATTGTTCTGCTTGACGATCTTCAGCGCGCCGAGGATGCGGTCCTGCACCACCTCGTTCTCGAACTCGTCGCTGTTCTCGATGTCGATGTCGATCGCCTTCAGGCCGTACGCGTTGATCACCTGCTGGTACGCCCCGGCGAGGGCGCTGGCGGACGCGCAGTTCGGGCCGAGCTTGTTGCCGCTCCAGCCGCCGAACGACGGGATGACGTCGCCGCCGGCCGCCCGGATCGCGGCGATGGTGTTGGCGTGCGCGCCCCCGGTGAGCGGCCCGGAGCCGTCCCAGGCCGGGGTGCAGCCACCGCCGGAGAGCACGAACGCGATGGTGAACCACTTCACCCCGGTCGCCCCCATCACCGTCGCCGGCGCGGGCGGGTCACCCCAGCCCGGGTAGAGGTAGGGGGCGGCGGCCATAGTGCCGTTACCGCCGGTGCAGCCGGTGGTGGTGGCCGACACCGCTGCCGACTTCGCCGACTCGCCGGCCGCGTTGTACGCGGTGACGGTCCAGCTGTGGGTGGAGCAGGCGGCCAGCCCGGAGACGGTGGTCGAGGTGCCGGCGACGGTGGCCTTCACCGTGCCGCCCTCGTAGATCCGGTAGCCGGTGACCGTGCCGGAGACGGCGTTCCAGGCCAGCGTGGCCGACGACGCGGTCGTGCCGGTGACCCGTAGTCCGCCCGGGGTGGCCGGGCCGGTCGGGTTGCCGGGGCCGCCGCCGGTGCAGGACGCGCCGTTGACCGTGCAGTTGGTCGGGTCGCCGGTGCCGGCGACGACGAAGCCGAAGGTGGTGCTGGCACCCGGCGCGAGGCTGCCGTTCCAGCTCTGGTTGAGGGCGGTGACGCGCTGGCCGGAGCTGCTCAGCCGGGCGTCCCAGAACGAGCCGACGGTGCTGCCCGAGGGCAGGTCGAACACGACGGTCCACGAGCTGATCGCGGTCGAGGTGTCGTTGGTGACGGTGAACTTGGCCTCGTATCCGCTGCCCCAGCTGGCGGTGCGGACGAAGGCGGCGGTGGCGGCGGACGCGGCCGGCGGGGCCACGAGCGTGCCGGTGACCAGGGCGGCGGCGAGTGCGACGGCAAGGGTGGCCGCGCGGGGGGAGCGGAGTCTCACGGGTGGCCTCCAGTGGACCGGGGGTGGGGGCGTCAAGGGGGGTGACCGGTCCGGTACGCGGGCCGGTGGACGCGGTCCGGGGGTGGGACCGCCGGGACGACATCCACCGTCGTCCACGTCCGCGCCTATTATTAGGACTCTTAACTGTTAATGTCCAGAGCTCACCGACGCGGGGCCCGCGCCACACCGGCACGGACCCCCGCGCGGACCGCTCAGCGGCGGAAGGTGAACCAGTTGACGTTGACGAAGTCGGCCGACTGACCACTGCTGAAGGTGAGGTAGACGGTGTGCCGCCCGGTCACCGCCGACACGTTGCCCGGCACCGACCGCCAGCTCTGCCAGCCGCCGGTGTTGGCCACGGCGAAGCTGCCGATCGGGGTGGCGGTCGGGCTGTCCACCCGCACCTCGACCAGGCCGCTCACCCCGCCCGCCGCGCCGGAGGCCACCCGGGCCAGGAAGTCGCGCGGGCCGCTGCTGCCGAAGTCCACGTTGTCGTAGCGGGCCCAGTCACCGTTGCGCAGCGCGGCGATGTTCTGCCCGCCCTCGGCACAGGTCTCGACGGCCACCCCGTTCTGCCCGGAGAACCCCTCGGCCTGGATCGTCGAGTAGGCGTCCACGGTGCCCGACGGCGGCGGCGTGGTCGGGGCCGGCGTGGTGGGGGTCGGCGTCGGGGTGGAGCCACCGCCCCGGCGGTAGACCGCCACGTAGTCGACCAGCATCGGCCGGCCGGAGACGGTCGAGCCGGTCGGCGTGACGGCACCGGCCACCCCGTCCGGGAAGGAGCCGCCCATCGCCACGTTGAGCAGCAGGAAGTAACCGCCGTGGCCGGTCATCTGCGCCCAGTAGGTGGCCCCGACCTGGGTCTGGGTGACGGTGTGGAACAGCTGGCCGTCGACGTACCAGCGCAGTTGCTGCGGGCTGACCGAGGTGTCCCACTCGGTGCGGTAGGTGTGGAAGGCGGCCTGGCAGGCGCTGCCGGGGCAGACCCGGGTCGCGCCCAGCCCGCTGAACTCGTTGCACGGGCCGCCGGGGGCGACCCCGCAGTGCAGCGCGCCCCAGACCTGGTTGAGCCCGTTGACGTTCTCCATCACGTCGATCTCGCCGATGCCCGGCCAGTTCTGGTAGTTGCCCCGGTAGGGCGCGCCGAGTGCCCAGAACGCCGGCCAGTAGCCGGCCGCCTGGGCGCCGGTGACGTTGGGCATCTGGATCCGCCCCTCGATCGCCAGCACCCCGCCCGACGGGGGCTTGAAGTCGGTGCGGACCGTCTCGATCCGGGCCGAGGTCCACCGGCCACCGGAGTCGCGCAGCGGGGTGATCCGCAGGTTGCCGGACCCGTCGTGGGCCAGGTTGGCGGTGCTGCCGGTGTACGTCTGGATCTCGCCGGTGCCCCAGTTGGCCGGGCCACCCGGGTAGCTGGTGCCGGTGTCGACGATCCAGTTGGCCGAGGACGGCAGGGTGCCGGCCGCGCCGGTGAAGTCGTCGCTCCACATCAGGCTCCACCCCGACGGCGGCGTCGGGACGGCGGCCTGGGCGGCGACCGAGACGCCGGTCAGCGCGGTGGCAGCGGCGAGCGTGACCGCCAGGGCGAGCCGGCGGCGGGGCCGGCGCGGGGCGGTGGGGGCGACCGGAGCCGCCGGGACAGCGTTCATCGGAATGCCTCTCTGGGGGGACGGGAGCAAGAGAGCGCTCTCTGAGCGGTTTTCTACGCTCCCGCCCCACCAGTTGTCAACGCTCGTCGATGGCTTCGACCGGCACGGGTTGCGGTCGACGCAGCAGCACGTGCTCGGCCACCGTCCACGCGGTCGTGGTGACCAGGTAGAGCACCGCCGCCAACGGCACCACCAGCGCCAGCAGCACCGTGCCGTACGGCAGCAGCGGCAGCACCCGGGCCAGCAGCGCCGCCCCCGGCTGGTCGGCCGGGACGGCGGCCGACGCCGCCGCCCGCCGGGACAGCACCGTGGCCAGACCGGCCAGGGCCGCCAGCAGCACCCCGAAGACCAGCAGCACCGACGGGGTCAGCCCGTCGCCCAGGTGCCAGCCCAGCGGCACCCCGGCCAGCCGCGCGTCGAGCAGCCCGACCGCACCGTCCCCGGTGCCGAACAGCCGGTACATGACCAGGAAGAACGGTGCCTGGAGCAGCGCCGGCAGGCACCCCGCCACCGGCGACGCCCCGGCCGCGCGGTAGAGCGCGAACATCTCCGCCTGCAACGTCGCCGGATCGCCCGCGTACCGCTGCCGGAGCTGGCGCAGCTGCGGGGCGAGCGCCGCGCGACGCCGCTCCGCACGGACCTGGGCGACGGTGAGCGGTGAGATCAACAGCCTGACGGCGATGGTGAAAACAACGATGGCGGCGGCGGTGGCGGCCCCGCCGGCCAGCGGCGTCAGCAGCCCGGCGAGCCAGCCGACGGCGGAACCCGCGGCGGCAGCCGCGTCGTGCACAGGTGAGAAGGCGAGCATGGGGAACCCCTCGGTCCGATTCCGGAGGTCCGCACGGGACGGCGACCGGCCGCCGGTCAGGGCGGTCGGGGCGGTCCACCGTGGGACGGATGACGACGGAACCGGTCGGGGCCTGCGGCGCGCGGGATCAGCCCGCGACCGGTGACCACCCGACCGGGAGGGAACCCCCGGGTGCCCGGGGGCGGGGTCGGCCCGCCGCGTCCGGATCGACCTGCCGGGGTACGCGTCGACGCCGGGCCCGGTCGCGTAACCCGGCCGCCCGCCGCCCCGTGCCGGGGCCGGAGGCCGGCCGGGAACGGGTGGTCAGCAGGGTGACGAGCAGCAACGCGGCCACCACCGCCGCACCCGCCAGCAGGTCACCCGGCCGATCCGCGAGCAGGGTCAGCCCGACGAGCGCGTACGCCCACAGACCCGTCACCACCCGCAGCCCCGACACGCCCGCCAGCCTAGGACCCGCTGTCACGTCGGACCGCCGCGACGGCCTCGACCACCGTCTGCGGCCGGTCCACGTGCAGCAGGTGCCGGGCGTCCCGGAACACCTCCTGCCGGCCGGCGGGGAAGCTCGCCGCCAGCGCCGCGTGTCCGGCCCGCCACGCCGTCCGACCGGCCGGGGTGGGCACGTCGCCGAGCGCGGTCAACACCCGCACCGGCAGCGTCGGCGCCGCCGTCACCGCCCGCAACGCCATCAGCTCCGCCGCCACCGCCGGGTGCGCCATCACCTGCACCAACGCCCCGACCAGCACCGATCCGCGGCCGTACGCCGCCGCAGCGGCCGGGTCGGGCGGGCGGACGCTCATCCGGCGCACCGCCCGACGCCAGGCACCCGGGCCGTACCGGCGGGCCAGACCGGACCGGTCGAGCGCCCCGGCCAACACCGACGCCCCGGCCGCCACCGTGCCGGCCGTCCACGCCGACCACCACCGCCACCGGGCCGCCCCGGCCGGGTCCACCAGGCTCGGGTCCACCAGCACCAGCCCGGCGAGCCGCCCCGGATACCGCCTGGCGTACGCCTCGGCGGGCAACGCCGCCGCCGAGTGCGCCACCAGCACCGGCCGGTCCAGCCCGGTCACCGCCGCGTCGAGGCGGGCCAGTTCGGCGGTGAGGGTGGGCACCCGGGCGTCGTCCGGCCGGTCCAGCCGGCGCACCAGGTAGCCGGCGGCGGTCAGCGGCGGGACCAGCCGGTCCCAGGTCGCCGCCCCCTCCCCCAGCCCCGGGCAGAGCAGCACCCCCGGCCCGCCGGCCCGCGACCCCGGGTCGGGGGTGGGCGGGCCGGTCACCGCTGACGCTCCGGGCCCGGGCCCCACCGGGCGACGGCGGCGGTGAGCAGCAGCCAGCCGGACAGGCCGGCGAGCTGGACCCGCTGCCACAGGCCCAGCCCCCACTCGGGGTGCAGGGTGGCGACCAGCGTGCCGACCGTGCCGACCGCCAGCACCACCGCCACCGAAAGCCCCGCCCGGCGGCGGGCCGGACCGCGCAGCACGGCGAGGACCGCCACCGCGCTGAGCAGTGCGCCGGCCACCGCCACCGAGGAGGTGACCGTGTGCGCCTGGTGCCGCCAGGACAGCTCGCCCAGCTCCTCCAGCCGGGCGCAGCGGTCATCGATCGAGGGGGCACAGTCCATCGAGGTCCACCCGCCGTCGACGGCGGTGGCCACACCGAACACCAGCAACCCCCACCAGGCCGGCCGGGGCACCTCCCGGGCCACCCGGGCCAGCAGCAACCCGGCCGCCGTCGCGCAGAGCCCGGTCGTCACGTCGCCGAGCTGGAAGACCAGGTGGTACGGCTGGTCACGGGCGGCCAGCTCGCTGAGGTAACTCCGCACCGGCCGCAGCCCCGGGTTGAGCACCGGGGCGAGCAGCCAGGAGGCGTAACAGACCGCCGCCGCCACCAACGCCACCGCCGCCCCGGTCCGGGCGGCCCGTTTTCCGCCGCCCCCACGGGCCGCCGGGTCCGGATCACGGTGCGGGCGGGTCACGACGACTCGCGGACCATCGGGAACGGCAGCGTCTCCCGGATGGACCTGCCGGTCAGCAGCATCACCAACCGGTCGACCCCCAACCCCAGGCCACCGGTCGGCGGCATCGCGTACTCCAGCGCGGTGAGGAAGTCCTCGTCCAGCTCCATCGCCTCCGGGTCACCGCCCGCCGCCTTGAGCGACTGGGCGGTCAACCGCCGCCGCTGCTCGGTCGGGTCGACCAGCTCCGAGTACGCGGTGCCCAGCTCCATCCCGAACGCCACCAGGTCCCACCGTTCGGCCAGCCGGGGATCGGCCCGGTGCTGGCGGGTCAACGGGGAGACCTCGGTGGGGAAGTCCAGGTAGAACGTGGGCACGTCGGTACGCGCCTCGACCAGCCGCTCGTACAGCTCCAGCAGCAGCTCGGCGCGCTGCCACCCCGGGTCGTACGGCACCCGGGCCGCGTCGGCGCGACGGCGCAGGGTGGCGGCGTCGGTGTCGACGGTCACCTCCTCGCCCAGCGCCTCGGAGACCGCCTCGTGCACCGTACGCACCGGCCACGGCCCGCCGATGTCGACCAGCTCACCGGTGCCCGGTCGACGGGCCAGCGGAGCACCGTGCACCGCCACCGCCGCCGCGACGATCAGCTCCCGGGCCAGCTCCCGCATGTCGTGGTAGTCGGCGTACGCCTGGTACGCCTCCAGCACGGTGAACTCCGGGTTGTGGCTGAAGTCGACGCCCTCGTTGCGGAACACCCGGCCCAGCTCGTACACCCGCTCGACGCCGCCCACGGCGAGCCGCTTGAGATACAGCTCGGGGGCGATCCGCAGGGTCAACCGCAGGTCGTAGGCGTTGCTGTGGGTGACGAACGGGCGGGCGTTGGCGCCCCCGTGCACCCGTTGCAGGATCGGCGTCTCCACCTCCAGGAAGTCCCGCTCCACCAGGGTCCGCCGCAGACTGGTCAGGGTGGCGCTGCGGGCGCGCAGCAGGTCCCGGGCCTGCGGGCTGGTCGCCAGGTCCAGGTAGCGGCGGCGGACCCGCGCCTCCGGGTCGGCCAGGCCGTGGTGCTTGTCGGGCAGCGGGCGCAGGCACTTGGCGGTGAGCCGCCAGTCGGCCACCCGGACCGACACCTCGCCGCGCCGGGTGGCGTACACCTCGCCGGTCGCGCCGACGTGGTCGCCGATGTCGACGGTCGCCCGCCACCGGTCCAGCTCCTTCTCCAGCACCAGTTGCAGGTCGCCGCTGCCGTCGCGGACGGTGACGAAGCAGATCCGGCCGTGGTCGCGGACCAGCAGCACCCGCCCGGCCACCGCGACGGTCTCCCCGGTACCGGTGTCCGGGGCCAGCCCGGCGTGCCGGGCCCGCACCGCCGCGCACCCGTCGGTACGCGGCCACCCCACCGGGTACGGATCGACGCCCTGCGCCCGCAGCCGGTCCAGCTTCGCCCGCCGGACCCGCACCTGCTCGGGCTGCTGCCCGTGCGCCGGCTCCGGGCTGACCGCGTGCACGGTGGCCGCGTCCGGTGGCACGAACCCCACCCCGCCACCGGCCGGAGGTGCCCCGTGCAGCGGGGACGGCCGGCCGCCGGGCAACGCGACGAAGCCCTCCGCGACGGCGGCGGCCAACCCGACCCGGGCCAACTCCCGCCGCTCGCCGAAGCACAGGTAGCGGGGCGTCCAGTGCGGCTGGTACTTGGCGTTGGACAGGTACAGCGACTCCAACTGCCACCAGCGGGAGAAGAACAGCAGCGTACGCCGCCACAGCCGGATCACCGGGCCGGCGCCGATCCGGGCGCCCTGTTCGAACACCGACCGGAACACGGCGAAGTTCAACGACACCCGTTCGACGCCCAGCCGGGGGGCCGTGCCGAGCAGCGAGGCCACCATGAACTCGGTGACCCCGTTCTCGGCGGTGCGGTCCCGACGCATCAGGTCCAGCGACAGCCCGTTGCCACCCCACGGGCTCAGCGACAGCAGCGCCCGTACCCGGCCGGTGTCGTCGCGGGCCTCGACCAGCACGCAGTCGCCGTCGGCCGGGTCGCCGAGCCGGCCCAGCGCCATCGAGAAGCCGCGTTCGTGTTCGGTGTCCCGCCAGCGGGTGGCCAGCGCGGCGAGGGCGGCCAGTTCGTCCGGCGGGATGTCGGCGTGCCGGCGTACCCCGGCGGTGTAACCGGCCCGCTCGACCCGGTGCACCGCCTGCCGGACCGGGCGCATGTCCCGCCCGCCCAGGTCGAACTCCCGGGCCAGCAGGATCGCCTCGTCACCCAGTTGCAGCACCTTCAGCCCGTGCCGGTGGTAGGCGCGCGCGCCGGCCTCGCTGGCCCCCATCACCGCCGGGGTCCAGGCGTACTCCCGGGCCTGGTCCAGCCAGGCGGTGATGGCCGGGCCCCACGCCTCCGGGTCGCCGACCGGGTCGCCGCTGGCCAGGCTCACCCCGTTGACCACCCGGTAGGTCAGCGCCGCCTTCCCGCTGGCCGAGAAGATCGCCGCCTTGTCCCGCCGGGTGGCGAAGTAGCCGAGCGAGTCCTGGTCGCCGTAGCGGGCCAGCAGTCCCCGGATCCGCTGCTCCTCGTCGGGGTGCAGCACGGCGGCGGCGCGCTGGGAGCGCAGCAGGGTGAACAGGCCGGCCAGGAAGGCGACCGCGCCCATCCCGCCGAGCAGCAGGTTGACCCAGCCGGGGGCCTGACCCTGCCGGGTGACGTCCAGGGTGATCGCGCCGCCGAAGACCTTCTCGATGGCGTACCCGACCCGGTCCAGCCAGCTGTGCAGGCTGCCGGGCACGGCGGTGAGCAGCAGGTAGCCCAGCCCGACGGCCGCCGTGGCGAGGCCGAAGAACACCCCGAGGGCGCGTCGGGTGCTGCCGCTGCGCACCCGGGCGTAGAACTCCCGCCGGGCGGCCCGCAGCAGCGCCAGCGCGACGGCGGCGAAGCCGATGCCCACCCAGACGCCGACGGTCTCGACCAGGCTGAACAGCCGTCGGCCGGCGTCGTCGGTGAGCTGGTCCGCGCCGACGGTCACCAGCAGCAGGCCGGTCAGCACGCCGACGACCAGGCTGAGGATGAAGTAGACGACCAGCACCCAGTACGCCAGCCGCTTGTGGCGCAGCACCGCCGCGGCGAGGGTGCCGAGGAACACCGCGTACGCCAGGTTGGCCGGGGCCGGCACCAGCAGCGTGTCGATGGTGGTCCGGATCGGCTGGAACTCGGCGTTGGCCGCGCTGCTGACCGCCGCCAGCGCGCAGATCGCGGCGATGAACCACAGCAGCGCCGCGAACGTCCGGGGCACCTGCCGCCGCCAGTCCCGCCCGGGTGGCCGGGCCGGACGGCCGGGCCGCCGCGCCGGGGTCGGGGGCGTCACCCGGGGCGTCGTCGTCGGGGTCACCTGGCCTCCCTCACGCTCCCGCCCCGACCCGCTCCAGGTCGGGGCGGGGGTGCGGCACGGCACCGGTCGGCGGGACCGGGTCATGGTAAGCATCCGGCGCGATGACGCGCCGTGTCGCGTTTTCTCCGCCGGACACCGCGGGTAATGGGCGGACAGCACCGCGGCGCTCCCGCCGCGGCGGGACGGGACGGACGGTGATGGCGATGACCAGTGGGGTGGCGGCCGGGGCGGTGGCTCCGGAGCGGACCGGGCCCGACCGGCTCACGGTGGGCGTGGAGGAGGAGTTCCTCCTGGTCGATCCGCACACCGGTGCCGCGGTGCCCGCCGTCGACCTGGTCATGGAGCAGGTGCCGGCCGAACTGCGCGGGCAGGTGGAGCGGGAGTTCCAGACCAGCCAGATCGAGATCGGCAGCCCGCCCGGGTTGGACCTGGGCTCGATCCGGCACTCGCTGGGCGTGCTGCGCGGCGCGCTGGCCGACGCCGCCGAGCGGGCCGGCGTCCGGGTGCTGGCGATCGGCACCGGGCCGGTGGCGGGACCGGTGCCGCCGGTGGTGGACAAGCCCCGCTTCGACCGGATGATCGACCGGTTCCGGCTGCTGGTGCCCGGCCCCGGCAACAACGGCATGCACGTGCACGTGGGCGTGCCCGACCCGGACACCGGCGTGCAGGTGCTCAACCACATCCGGCCGTGGCTGCCGGTGCTGCACGCGATGACCACCAACTCGCCCTTCTCCGAGGGGGTCGACACCGGCTACGCGAGTTGGCGGTCCGTCGAGTGGGAACGCTGGCCGTCGGTCGCGCCCACCCCCTACCTGGAGTCGTACGAGCACTACGAGCGGCTGATCAGGCAGTTGATCGCCAGCGGGGTGATGCTCGACGAGGGGATGCTCTACTGGTACGCCCGGCTGTCGGCGAAGTACCCGACGGTGGAGGTCCGCATCGGTGACGTCTGCCCGTCGGTGGACGACGCGGTGCTGGTGGCGGGGCTGGTGCGGGCGCTGGTCGCCACCGCCATGGACGACGTGGCGGCGGGCCGCCCACCGGTGAACACCGACCACCACCTGCTGGTCGCCGCGCACTGGCGGGCCGCCCACGACGGGTTGGAGGGCGACGGCGTCGACCTGGCCAACGGCGAACTGCGCCCGGCGTGGGAGCTGGTCGACCGGCTGGTCGAACGGGTCCGCCCGGCGCTTGCGGCGCACGACGACCTGGCCGAGGTGACCGAACTGCTGGCCACGCTGCGCCGGCACGGCACCGGGGCGGCCCGGCAGCGGGCCGTGTTCGCCCGCTCGGGCCGGCTGGAGGACGTGGTCGCCGAGGTCGCCCGGCAGACCCGTGGCTGACCGGCCCGACGCCGGCCGGCCGGTCGACGGCCGGCGGGCCACCCGCCGGGCCGCCACCCGCCGGGCCGCCGCCGCCCGGCCTGCCGCTGGCCGGCCCGGGGGCGGCCGGCGCGTGGAAGACTGGGCGTCGTGACGGAGCGGCTGATCGTGGTCGGTGGGGACGCCGCCGGGATGGCGGCGGCGTCCCAGGCCCGTCGCCGCCGGGGCGTCGACGACCTGGAGATCGTGGCGTTCGAGCGGGGACACTTCACGTCGTACTCGGCGTGCGGCATCCCGTACTGGATCAGTGGGCTGGTGCAGGAGCGGGACGCGTTGATCGCCCGCGACCCGGCCACCTTCCGGGACGACTTCGCCATCGACGTACGGCTGCGCACCGAGGTCACCGGCATCGACCTCGACCGCCGCGAGGTCACCGCCCGCCGGCTCGACGACGGCGGCGAGGTCCGCGAACGCTTCGACACCCTGATGTACGCCACCGGCTCGGTGCCCAACCAGCCCGACTGGGCGGGCGACGACGTCGACGGCATCTTCGGCATCCAGACCCTGGACGACGCGGCGGCGCTGCGGGAATGGCTGGACGCCGACCCGACGCCGACCCGGGCGGTGGTGGTCGGCGGCGGCTACATCGGGGTGGAGATGGCCGAGGCGCTGATCCAACGCGGGCTCGCCGTCACCCTGGTCGAACGGGCCGAGCAGCCGATGGCCACCGTCGACGAGGACATGGCCGGCCTGGTCGCCGAGGCGATGCGCGGGCTGGGCGTCGAGATCCGTACCGGTGTCACGGTCAGCGGGGTCGAGCAGCGCGACGGGCGGGTGTCCGCGGTGGTCACCTCCGCCGGCCCGGTGCCGGCCGACGTCGTGGTCCTCGGCCTGGGCGTACGCCCCAACACCGCGCTCGCCGCCGCCGCCGGCCTCCCGCTGGGCGCGTCCGGCGGGGTACGGGTGGACCGGCGGATGCGGGTGGCCGGGGTGCCCGGCGTCTGGGCGGCCGGCGACTGCGTGGAGACCCTGCACCGGGTCACCGGCATGTCGGTGCACATCCCGCTCGGCACCCACGCCAACAAGCAGGGCCGGGTCGCCGGGATCAACATCGGCGGCGGGTACGCCACCTTCCCCGGGGTGATCGGCACCGCCGTGACGAAGGTGTGCGACCTGGAGGTGGGGCGTACCGGGCTGCGGGAGCGGGACGCCACGGCGGCCGGGTTCGAGTTCGTCTCGGTGATCGCCGAGTCGACCAACCGGGCCGGCTACTACCCGGGGGCCCAGTCGATGACGGTCAAGCTGATCGCCGAACGGCCCACCGGTCGGCTGCTCGGCGCGCAGATCGTCGGCCGTTCCGAGGCGGCGAAACGGATCGACGCGCTGGCCGTGGCGCTGTGGAACGAGATGACGGTGGACGAGATGACCGCCCTCGACCTCGGCTACGCCCCGCCGTACGCGCCGGTGTGGGACCCGGTGCTGATCGCCGCCCGCAAGGCCGTCGACGCCCTCGGCCGCTGACCCGCACCGCCTACCGCCCACCCCCACCGACCACCCGCGCCACCCCGCCCCGCTCTGCGCCGCACCGCCGCGCAAGGCGCGCCGTACCGCTCCACCGCGCGCCGCACGCCGCACCATCGCGTGACGGTGCGTCGGCACGCGTCCCTTTGTGGAGAGTTGTTGTCGCTGGGGCGACAACAACTCTCCACAAAGCATGGTCTGCTCGTCGGATGCGGATGCCCGGCGACGACGATGCCGCCCTCGACTGGCTGCTCTTCACGCAGGCCGGGGTGGTGAGCTGGGCGCAGGCCACCGCCGAACTCACCCCTTCCCGGGTCCGCCACCTGCTGGCCACCGGCCGGTGGGAGCGGGTGTGCCGGGGCATCCTGCGGGCCGGCGGCGGCCCGGTGACCGTCGACCAGGCACGCTGGGTGGCGGTGCTGGCCGCCGGTGCCGACGCCGTCCTGGCCGGTCTCGCGGCGGCCCAGGCGGGGGGCCTGCGCGGACGCTGGCGGCACGAGGCGGTGGACGTGCTGATCCCGTACCAACGGCAGGCCCCCGACCTGCTGCGCCGGCTGCCGCTCGGCATGCCGGCGGTGCGGGTACGACGGACCCGGCACCTGGGCGACGAGGACCGGCAACGGGGGCGGCCGGACCGCACCACGATGGCCCGCTCGCTGATCGACGCGGCTCAGTGGATGCGCAGCGACGACGACGCCCAGGCGGTGCTGGCGGCCGGCTGCCAGCAGCGCCGGGTCACCCCCGGGGAACTCGACGCGGTGTCCCGTCGGCTGCCCCGCCTGCGCCGGTCGACTCTGATCCGGCACACCGTCGCCGACCTGGCCGGCGGCGCGGAGGCGCTGTCCGAGATCGACCTGGTCCGGCTCTGTCGCCGGTACGGGCTGCCCCGGCCCGAGTTGCAGGAACGGCGACTCGACGCCGACGGGCGGACCCGCTACCTGGACGCCTACTGGCGGCGGTGGGGGCTGCACGTCGAGGTCGACGGGGCACACCACATGGACGTCCGGCAGTGGGCGGCGGACCTGCGCCGGCAGAACGGGGTGTGGATCTCCGGGGACCGGATCCTGCGGTTCACCGCGTTCGACGTCCGCCACCGCCCCGACGAGGTGGCGGCCCAGCTCCGCGCCGCCCTCACCGCCGCCGGCTGGCACCCCTGACCAGCCCCGCCGCCCCCTGCCTTGCCGCCCGGCGGTACGCGGCCCCGGCGCATCCGGTCGTCGCGTTCTGTGTGGAGAGTTGTTGTCGCCAGGGCAGCAACAACTCTCCACGGTCGCCACAATGGGGCGGTGGAGATTCCGGCCGGGTTGTCGTGGGTGCGGCAGACGCCGGAGGGGCGGGAGTGGCTGGCCACCCTGCCCCGGTGGCGGGACGAGTGCGCGCGGCAGTGGTCGCTGCGGCTCGGGCCGCCCTTCCCGTACGCGTTCGCCTCGCTGGCGATGCCCGCCGACCTGCCCGACGGCACCCCGGCGGTGCTGAAGTTGCAGTATCCGGCCCCGGACAGCCGGCACGAGGCCGACGCGTTGGCGCACTGGGACGGCGAGGCGGCGGTCCGGCTGCTCGCCCACGACCCGCAGCGGCGGGCGCTGCTGGTGGAGCGGTGCCGGCCCGGTTCACCCCTGCACGAGGTGCCCGCCGACGAGGCGGTGGACGTGGTGGCCGGCCTGCTGCCCCGGCTGTGGCGGCGGCCGGCCGGGCCGTTCATCCCGCTCGCCGAGGAGGCGACGGGCTGGCGGCACCGGCTGCCCGAGCAGTGGGAACGGGCCGGCCGGCCGTACGGACGGCGGCTGGTCGACGCGGCGCTCGACCAGCTCGACCGGCTGGTCGACACCCAGGGCGAGCAGGTGCTGGTCAATCAGGACCTGCACGCCGGCAACGTGCTGCGGGCCACCCGCGAACCGTGGCTGGTGATCGACCCGAAGCCGCTGCTGGGTGAGCGGGAGTTCGCGGTGGTGCCGATCGTGCGCGGCGTCGAGCTGGGACACTCCCCGGCGGCGGTACGGCGTCGGCTGGATCGGGTCACCGGTGCGCTCGGCCTGGACCGGGACCGGGTGGCCGGCTGGACGGTCGCGCACTGCCTGGCCTGGAGCCTGGACGGCGACACGGTCTTCCCCAACCAGGTCGAGGTGGCCCGCTGGCTGGTCGACGGCGCGTAGGTGCCCCCGCCGGCACGGCCGGGCGGGCAAGTGCGGCAGGTGGCGGTACCGGCCGGTGGGCAGGGCCCACCCACGCTCAGCGTTGGCAGGTGGGGCACCAGTAGAGGTTGCGGCCGGCCAGCTCGCCCCGGCTGACCGGGCCGCCGCAGACGTGGCAGGGCGCGCCGGCGCGGCGGTAGACGTACACCTCGCCGCCGTGCCGGTCGACCCGGGCGGGGCGGCCCATCGCCTCGGGCAGGTGGGCGTCGCGGACGGTGTCGATCCGGCCGCTGCCCACCGCCCTGGTCATCAGCGCCACCAGGTCGGCCCAGAGCGCCGTCCAGCCGGCCGGGGTGAGCTGCCGGCCGGGCAGCGTCGGCCGCAGGCCGGCCCGGAACAGCGCCTCGGTCACGAAGATCAGCCCGGTGCCGGCCACCACCGACTGGTCGAGCAGCAGCGCGGCCAGCGGGGTCGGGCTGCGCCCGATCCGGGCGTACGCGCGGTCGGGGTCGGCGTCGGCGCGCAGCGGGTCCGGGCCGAGCCGGTCGCGCAGCGCCGCCACCTCGGGCGGGGTGAGCAGGTCACAGGCGGTGGGTCCGCGCAGCTCCAGCCAGTGCCGGTCGCTGGCCAGCCGCAACCGGACCTGCCCCACCGGTACGGGCGGCTCGCCGTCCCCGTCGGTGAACCTGCCGTACAGGCCCAGGTGGACGTGCAGGGTGCGCTCGTCGGCGTAGTGGTGCAGCAGGTGCTTGCCGTACGCCTCGGTGCCGTCCAGGACGCTGCCGGAGATCAGCGCGGCGCCCTCGGTGAAGCGGCCCTGTGGGCTGCTGGCGGTGACCTTGTCGCCGGCGAACAACTCGGCGTGCCGGGTCGCGAGGCGGTGGATGGTGTGTCCCTCTGGCACGGGTACCAAGGGTAGTCAGGCGTCGTGGAGCGCCGAGCTCGGGCCGGATGGGCGGTCGAGCTCTCCGGCCAGCCGACCACCGGGCTCACACCGCCCCCGCCAAGCACGCACCCCCCGACGGTCGGCGTGTGGTCGATCGACGCACGGGGTACATACCGGTCGTTCCCGCGTGGCGGCCACCGACCCTTCCGAGGCTGCACGCATCGACAAGGAGGTGTGGTGGTGAACGTTCCTTCGCTCCTGCGGCGTCGTACGGCGCAGGACAGCAACGGCGACGGGGTGGTCGACGCGCGCGACGGCCAGCCGGTGGTGACGGACCGGGACGGCGACCGGACGACGTACCGCAGCGGGTCGCCGACCGCCGACGGCCAGCGCGATGCCGACCTGCCGCGGCGCACCGCCGAGGGCCGGGCTGCCACCGACGGCGACGCGGAGCAGCGGGCGGCGGAGCGCGCCGCGCTGGCGCGGGCAGCGACCGCCCGCAGCGCCGTCGACGGCACCCGCAGCGCCGCCGCCGCCCGGTCGACGACCGTCGACGACGAGCCGCGCACGCCGACCGACCCGATGCGGGTCCCCGACCCCGCGCCGCGTCCGGTGCCGGACCGGCCGGTCGACCGGGACCGGACGCCCGTCGCGCCGACCCCGCCCGCCGACACCCGCCCCGCCGACCGGGACCGGGTGACCACCGACGGGGCCCGCCCGGAGCCGCCGGTGGTGGCCGGACCGAAGCCGAGGACCAGCCTGCTCGCCACCCTCGGCCTGATCGTCTCGGTGGTGGGTGCGGCGTTCGTGCTCACCGGCACCCTGGCCGGGTACGGCATCGCCCTCGGCGCGCTCGGCGCGGTCTTCGCGGTGCTGGGCCTGGTCGCGACCCGGCGTCGGCACGTGGCCGGCACCACTGACGCGTTGCTCGGCGTGCTGGTCGGCCTGACCGCGGTGGTGCTGGGCGTGCTCGCCTTCACCGGCCAGTTCGACTGGCCGACCACCGACGGCGACTGGGTGGCCCGGTTCCGGGAGTGGCTTGACTCACAGTTTGTGGACCGGTTCTGAGGGCACATTTGATCTCGCCGGCGGTTCGCCGGCGATGTTGGACCAGCCGGCTCGCCGGCACCGCCCGACCAGTCTGGTGGTTCACCAGCCGGGCACCCACTCGTTCGGGGGCAGCGGTTCGCCGCCACCGATGCGCACAGGGGCCGTCACCTCCCGCCGGGGTGGCGGCCCCTTCGCGGTTCGCCCTCACGCAACGGATCGCCGTCGCGGTCGGGTCAAACGCAACGAACCACCGCCGGACGCACGGTTCGGCGGTGGTTGTCGTACGGCCGGGCCGCATACCGTTGAGCCACGGCGCCAGCCCGTGGGCCACGGAGGCCGGGCGCGCCCGACCCCGGGAGCAGGACAATGACGATGGACGCCACCAGCCAGCGCTTCCTGATGTGCCGGCCGACGTACTTCGCCGTCGACTACGCCATCAACCCGTGGATGGATCCGACCGCGCCGGTCGACACCGCCCTGGCGGTCCGGCAGTGGGAGCAGCTGCGCCGCACCTACCTCGACCTCGGCCACACCGTCGAGCTGATCGACCCGGTCCCCGGCCTGCCGGACATGGTCTTCGCCGCCAACGGTGGCACGGTCATCGGCGACCGGGCGATGGCCGTGCAGTTCCGCGACCCGCAGCGCGCCGACGAGGCCCCCGCCTACCGGGCCTGGTTCGAGGCCGCCGGCTTCGAGGTGTACGACCCGAAGCACGTCAACGAGGGCGAGGGCGACGTGCTGCTGGTCGGCGACCACCTGCTCGCCGGCACCGGGTTCCGCACCGCGCACCCCTCGCACGCCCAGTTGCAGGAGGTCTTCGGCTACCCCGTGGTCACCCTGCAACTGGTCGACCCGCGCTTCTACCACCTGGACACCGCGCTGACCGTCCTCGACGAGCGGACCGTGGCGTACCTGCCGGAGGCGTTCTCCCCCGGCAGCCGGGCGGTGCTGCGCCGACTCTTCCCGGACGCGGTCCACGCCACCATGGCCGACGCGGAGGTGCTCGGCCTCAACGCGGTCGGCGACGGCCGGCACGTGGTGCTCCCCGCACAGGCCACCGGGCTGGCCGCGCAGCTGCGCGACCGGGGCTACCAGACCATCGGTGTCGACCTGTCCGAGCTGCGCAAGGCCGGCGGCGGACCGAAGTGCTGCACGTTGCGACTCCGTCAGGGAAAGGCGAGCCAGTGATCGAGGACATGCTGCGGACCCCGTCCGCCGTGCGGGACGCGGAGCGGTACACCGCGCACAACTACCACCCGCTGCCGGTGGTGATCTCGTCGGCCGAGGGCGCCTGGCTCACCGACGTGGACGGTCGCCGCTACCTGGACTGCCTGGCCGGCTATTCGGCGCTGAACTTCGGCCACCGGCACCCGACCCTGGTCCGGGCCGCCCACGAGCAGCTCGACCGGCTCACCCTCACCAGCCGGGCGTTCATCCACGACCAGTTCGCCGACTTCTGCCGGGAGTTGGCCGCGCTCTGCGGCAAGGACCTGGTGCTGCCGATGAACACCGGTGCGGAGGCGGTGGAGACCGGCATCAAGGTGGCCCGCAAGTGGGGCTACCAGGTCAAGAAGGTCACCCCCGGGCAGGCGAACATCATCGTCGCCGACGGGAACTTCCACGGCCGGACGACCACCATCGTCAGCTTCTCCACCGACGACGACGCCCGCGCCGACTTCGGGCCGTACACGCCCGGGTTCACCGTGGTGCCCTACGGCGACCTGGCGGCGCTGGAGGCGGCGATCGACGAGAACACCGTCGCCGTGCTGCTGGAGCCGATCCAGGGCGAGCAGGGCGTGGTCCTGCCGCCGGAGGGCTACCTGCCTGGCGTACGCCGGGTCTGCACCGACCGGAACGTGCTGTTCATCGCCGACGAGATCCAGTCCGGCCTGGGCCGGACCGGGCGCACCTTCGCCTGCGACCACGAGGGCGTCGTACCGGACATGTACCTGCTGGGCAAGGCGCTCGGCGGCGGCATCGTGCCGGTCTCCGCGGTCGCCGCGGACGCCGACGTGCTCGGGGTGCTCCGGCCGGGCCAGCACGGCTCGACCTTCGGCGGCAACCCGCTCGCCTGCGCGGTCGCCACCGAGGTGGTCCGGCTGCTGGCCACCGGCGAGTTCCAGCACCGCTCCGCCGAGCTGGGCGAGCGGCTGCGCGCCGGGCTGAAGGGTCTGCTCGGCAGCGGGCTGGTGGCGGTACGGGTGCGCGGGCTGTGGGCGGGTGTCGACATCGACCCGGCGCTGATGACCGGGCGGCAGGCGTGCGAGCGGCTGATGGAGCGGGGCGTGCTGGCCAAGGACACCCACGGTTCGACCATCCGGCTGGCCCCGCCGCTGGTGATCACCTCCGACGAGATCGACCACGCGGTGGCACAGGTCGCGGCGGTGCTGGCCGGCTGAGCCTCGTGGGGACGGCGGGCGTCGGGGTCGACGCCCGCCGTGCCGGCCGCCGGTCGCGGTGAGCCGGTGACCGGCCGGTCCGGGCGACCACCGCTCAGTTGCGCGGCAGCCGCATCGCCATGGTGGGTGCCTCGGCCATCACCGACGTCGGGGTGAACGCCGCACCGGTGGGCAGTTCCCGGGCCCGGCCCACCTGCACCCCCGGGTACAGCTCCACCATGTCCGCGCCGCCGAGCACCCGGGACTGCTTCGGGGCCAGCGGGACGCGGTCGGCCTCGGTCATCGAGCCGTTCGGCCGGATGCCGGAGCCGTTGGTGCTGACGTCGGTGACGATGACCTCGCCGACGCGCAGCTCGAACCGGACGTGCGCCCGGCTGATCCAGCGCCGCGCCTCGTCGTTGAGCCACTGCCCGAGCATCACGCCCCCGGTCTCCTCGGGGGCCCGGCCGACCGTCACCGGCTCGTCCTCGGTGAGGACGAAACGGCGGCGGATCAGGCCACCGATCCGGATCGCCAGCACCTCGCTGCGCGGGCGCGGCCCGGCGTCGGAGAGCCGGGCACCGTGCCGGGGGCAGGTCGGCACGCCGTGGCGCAGGGCCGGCGGCGGCTGACCGGCCGGGGCGCGGTCCACCCGGGCCAGGTCGGCGAACGCCCCACCGCCCCCACCGCCGCCGAACAGCGCGCAGCCCGGCTCCGGGCAGCGCCACCTACGGGCCAGCAGTTGCCCGCCGACCGGGGACCGGTCGCCCTCGACCGGGGTGTGCCCGCCGCCGACGTGTGCGACGAACGCCGGGCCGCCCGCGCCGGGCACCGGGGCGACGACCCGCCCCGGCTGTTCCACCAGCCACGGGAACCGGCCGCGCAGGCCGTCGAAGCGGACCCGGCTGACCACCGGCAGACCGAGCAGGTCGGCCACCTCCAGCATCCGGTCACCCGGGTTGTCGAGCACCTCGACCAGGCCGTCGTCGGCCCAGCGGCGGACCACCATCCGTTCGTTCGAGGTGAGGTCGGCGTCGGAGAGCAGCGCCCGGTGCACGATCGCGTAGACCGGGACACTGTCCTCGGCCAGCTCGCGGGAGAGCGCGTCGATCACCATGCCGAGCCGCAGCAGGCTGGCCGGGCGGCCACCGTCGAGATCCTGGTAGCGGATCACCTCGGCCAGGTCGAGTACGGCTCGGGCCAGGGACGGATCGGTGCAGACCCGCCCCTCGATGGCGTCCAGCACCTTGCTGATCTCGAATCTCATCGCGCGCTCCGGAGGATGTCGTCGATCGGCCGGGCCGCCACCACCGGGCCCGGTCGGCACCTGCCCGCCGGGGTGAACAGGCGCTGCCCTGGCACGACCCTACCGGTGCCCGGGTCAGCCCATCCGGCCCACCGCCGCGCGCAGCCGGGCCACGTCGCGCCGACGCCGCTCGTAGGTGGCGGCGAGGGTGATCAACGCCAGCCCGCCGACGGCCAGGTAGATCCAGCGGGGCAGCAGGTCCCAGCCCCGGACCAGTTCGTGCAGCGCGAGCAGGACGAGGGCACCCCCGCCGAGCACCACCGGCGCCTGCCAGCGGCGGACCGCGCCGACCAGCACCACGGCCAGGGCGGCACCGCCCAGCAGCAGCCGTCGCCACGGCTGCGGGTCGGCGGCCACCAGCACCGACACCAGGCTGGGCAGCAGAGCCGCGGCGAGCCCGGGGCCGAGGGCGAGCCAGCTGGTCAACCCGGGTCGGGTACGCAGCGCGAGCAGGCCGGCCACCAGGGTCAACCCGGCCGCCGGCAGGGTGTACGCCTCCAGCAGCACCACCTCGCCGCTGATCAGCAGCAGCCACGCCCCGAGCAGTTCACTGCCGCCGGCCACCGCCCCGAACGCCCACCGCCGGCCGGCCGACTGGCCCGGGTACAGCACCCGCAGTGCGGCGGCGGCCCCCCAGAGTACGCAGATCACCGCCGCGTACCGGATCGCGCCGACGGTGAGCAGCAGGGCGAGCACGGCCACCGCCTGCGCGGCAACCTCCAGCGCCCGTACGGTGAACGAGCCGCGCCGGGCCAGCGCGGGTGCGCCGAGGAGCACCGCCACCGCCACCCCGAGCACCGGGAAGCCGGCGGTACGCAGCGGCAGGTCGGCGGCCAGCGGCGCGGTGAGCGCGAACCCGGTGGCCGCCGCGACGGCGGTCAGGAAGCCCAGCAGCCGTATCTCGGCCCGCCTGCCGATCGCGCCGACCACCGCCGCCGCGACCACCAGCAGGGCGAGCCCGGCCAGCGTGCCGGCCCGGGTGGCGAGCAGCCCGACCAGGCCGGCGACCGTCCACAGCAGACCGATCGGGGTGGTCACCGGCACCAGGAGCGCCCGGCCACCCCGGTGGGCCGGTGTCGGTGCGGCCCCGGGAACTGCCGGGGCGGCCCCGTGGGGAACGCCCCCGTCCGAAACGCCCCCGCCCGAAACGGCCACGCCCGGGGCGGCCACGCCCGGGGCGGCCACGCCCGGCACGGCCACGCCCGGGGCGGCCACGCCCGGCACGGCCACGCCCGGGGCGGCCACACCCGGCACGGCCATGCCCGGGGCGGCCACGCCCGAAGCGCCCCCGCCCGGGGCCGCCATGCCAGGGGCGGCCGCGCCCGGGGCGGTGGGCCGGGTCGGGCCGGTGAGCGTGGCGGTGAGCAGGGCGGCCACCCCGACGAGCAGCACCGCCGCCGGCACCGCCGGCCAGGGGGCGGCCACGCCGATCAGCAGCACGGGCAGCGCCGCCGCCCCGAACGGCAGCGCGGCGACGGCCGCCCCGGACCGATCACCGGTGTGCCGGCGGACGACCAGCGCGGCCGTACCGGCCAGGACCAGCAGCGCCGCCCCGACCGTGGGGGCACCGAGCGGACCGTCCCCGGTCGGCACTCCCGACCAGGGCCGCACCGGCCCGCCGTAGGGGGCGACGAGCGCGGCCAGGGTCACCGGCGCGGCGGCGACCAGCGCCAGGCCGGCCAGCACCGCACCGACCATCCGGCCGGGAGTGACCAACGCGGTCCGCCGGTCGGCCGGCACCAGCGCGACGACCGCGAGCGCCGCATAGAGCGCGAGCGGCTCCCCACCGGGTACGACGGTCGGCGCGACCACGGCGGCGAGCGCCAGGGCGAGCGCGGTGCCGGCGTACCCGTCGAGGTCGGGGCGGCGGCGACGCAGGGCGAGCAGCGGGACCAGCAGCAGCACGGCGGCGGCGAATCCGGCCCGCAGTTGCCACCAGGGTGGTGCCCCGGCGGCCCGCAGCGCGACCGAAGCGCCGGCCGGCACGGTGAGCAGCGCGACCGTCAGCGCGATCCCGGCGACCCGGCCCGCGACGTCGCTCGCCGGGCGGCCGGGCAGCGCCACCGCCAGCCCGGCGACCAGCACCACCCCGAGCGCCACCAGCATCCCGACCGGGGCGGCCGAGGCCACCAGCAGGCCGTGCCCGAGCAGCACCGCGGCCCCCGCCGCGCCGACCAGCACGGTCGGGGCGCGCCGGCCGCGCAGCACCGCGACCGGCAGCAGCGCCGCCCCGACGACCAGGTCGACGGCGAGGGTGGCCGGCCACGGGGTGACCGTCACCGCCGGCAGTGCCGCAGCCGTGACCACCACCGCCAGCAGTACGGTCACCGGGCGGGCCGCCCTCGGCAGCAGCAGGAGGACGGCACCGGCGGTGAGCAGGACGACGAGCGGCAACTGCCAGCCCCAGGCGAGATCGGGCCCGGCGGCGGCGCCCTGCCAGGCGGGCAGTGACCGGTCCACCGCGAGCGCCGCCACGGCACCGGTGGCCAGCACGACGACCTGGGCCGCGCCGCCCGCGACCAAGAGTGCGCCGACCCGGGGGCCGGTACGGTGCCGAAGCGGCAGCAGCCGGACGGCACCGGCCAGGGCGGCGGCCACCAGGCCGACGGCGAGCAGCAGGAACCCGGCCCGCAGTTCCGCGACCGGCCGCAGCACCGCGACGGCCAGCAGCGGCACCAGCAGCCCGACGGTGATCTGCCGGAACACCGCTGCTGCGGCGACCCGGGCCGCACCGGCCAGGACCAGGCCGACGAGGAGCAACGGCAGGCCGGCGAGCAGCGGCAGACCGGCGGCACGGCCCAGCGCCAACGGCACCAGGGCGCAGCTCGCGGCGACGGTCGACGTGGCACCGAAGCCGAGCCAGCCGAGCAGCAGTCCGGCGAACACGGCACCGGACGGCCCGGCGACCGGCCCCCCGCCGGCCGCCGGACCCCCGTCCGCCGGGGCGGTGGTGGTGCCCGACCCCCCGGCGGGCACCACCACCCCTCCCCCCGGACCCGCGACGGCCACGGCCGCTGCGGGTGACGCCGCTGCGGCCGGAACCGCAGCGGCGGGATCAGGCCCGGCCGGGGCCGGGGAGCGGCGGCGCAGCACGACCACCACCGCGAGGTCGAGCAGCGCCACCCCGAGAAAGGTCAGCGTCCAGCCGGTCGCCCCCGGACGGGACTGCGCCACCGTGAGCGGCAGCACCGGCTGGACCACGAGCAGCGCCGCGAACCACGGCACGGTGAGCCGGCTGAGCAGGGCGTACCCGGCGGCGATCCCGGCGCTGACGCCGGCGACCAGGGCGGCGTAGCGGGTGCCCGGCCAGTCGGCGCTGCCGAGCAGGTTCACCGACCAGGCGGCGTACCCGTCGAGGATCACCAACAGCAGACCGACGGCGGCGAACGTCTCGGCGGTGCCGCGCAGGCCACGCCACTTCGCCACCAGCGGCACCGCCAGGGCGAGCGCGGTGAACGCGGCCAGGATCAGCGCCCGGCCGGCCACCCCCACGGTGGCCCAGGCGACGGCGGTGAAGACCACCGCCGCGGTGCCGAGCAGCAGGCCACCAAGGACGAACAGCAGCCACTGGATGGTCCTGGTGGACGTCTCCGGGCGAACCGGAACGTCCGGCCCGGCCGGCGGCACCGGACCGGCGAACGCGCCAGGGGGTACCGGCGTCCCCGGGCGCACCGGCGGCGCGACCGGACCGGCCGGCGCGGCGGGACGGGCGGCCGGCACGGCGGGACGGGCGGCCGGCACGGCGGGACGGGCGGCCGGCGCGGCGGGAGGCGCGGCCGGCGCGGGTGGGTGGACCGCCGCGCCGACCGGGACCGGCGCGGGGATCTCCCGTCGGATACGGGCCGCCAACTCCGCCCGTCGACGCTGCGTCGCGAGCAGCCGGGAGCCGAGCCCCTGGTACGCCTGCCGGGCCTGCTCGACCTCCCGGCCGAGGGCGGCGATCTCCCGGTCCAACCGGACCACCTCGGCGGCGGGCGGGTACGGCCCGAGCCCGCAGCCGGCGCACCCACGGGTCAGCTCGGCGGGTGCTCCGCAGCGGGGGCAGGGGTAACCGGTGTTCTGCACCCGGCCATCCTGCCGGTGGGCCGCAACCGGAGGCCAGAGTGCCCGTACCTAGGTACGGGTGTTCTCGTTCACCCAGGCGGCGTACGCCGGGTCGCCGCACTGGGCCTGGGTGACCAGGATCTCGGGCACCTCGTACGGATGGCTGGCCCGGATCTGGGCGACCAGCGCCACGGCCCGGTCGGGGGCGGTCTTGAACTGCACCGACCATTCGGTGCTGGTCTCCACCCCGGCCCGCCACCAGTACGTGCTGTCGACCTGACCGCCGACCTGGGCGCAGGCGGCCAGTCGCCCGGCCACCGCGGCGGCCGCCATCAGGTCCGCGGCGGAGCGCGAGTCCACCACCGTCGTCACCACGCAGATCTGGTCCACCTGCGCACCCTACGCGGGAATGGCGGTGAACCTGTCGACCGTCACGGTGCGTTCACCCCGCCGTCACGCCGTCCCGGTTGTCGGCGATCCACCTGTCGATCCGGTCCCACCAGTCGAACAGCCAGTCGATCCGCTCCTGCCGGCCGGTCGGGACGTCCTCTGGCGGCACGGACCAGAACCGCATCACGATTCGTTTGTCCATCGGCAGTTCGCGCCACACGTCGGCGACGGTCAGCATCCGGTCCAGACCGGTGTGCGCCACGAAGATCACGCCGGCCTCCGGGGCGGCGTCCAGGGCGGCGAGCACCCCGCCTGGCTGCGGGGCGAGCACGTGCTGCATCCGCTCGGCGCGGACCGCCATCCGTTCCAGACCGAGCGCGCGCAGCTTGGCGATGGCCCGCAGCCGCCGGCCGGGGGTGAAGTTGCCGCCCTCCGGGAAGATCACGAAGGCGTCGTCGTCGTCCAGTCCGGTGGCCAGGTGACCGATCTGCCGGACCGCCGACCCCTTTCCGTCATCGGCGGCAATGAACCGGTTGGGCAGGCGGTTGAGCAGCACGTCGATCGCCGGATCCCACTGGAGCGCCTCCTTGAGCACGATCCGGGGCTCCCGCTGGAACCAGTTGACCAGGGAGTGGATCAGGATGAACGAGTCACCCGGGCCGGCGTGCCGGCAGAGCACCAGTTCCGGCCGGCCCGGCAGGGCGGTGTCCGGGTCGGTGCCGACCACGTCGATGCTCAGCCGCAGCGTCCACCGGGCCTGCCAGAACAGCACCCGCAGGAACCAGCCGGCGAGCACGTAGTGCGCCCGCTGGAAGGCAGGCGTGCGCTTCCACCTGCCGAACCCGCAGGCCAGCCAGAGCACGAAGAGGGCGACCAGCGCGGCGGCGTCCCAGACCAGGTAGACGCAGCCGATCCAGAGCAGCCGCAGCGGACGCAGCCGACCCGGCACGAACGGCGACGCGGCCAGCGCGAGCAGCGCCCAGACCGGCACCGTGGTCAGCACCGTGACCGCGAGCAGGATCACCCCGGGCGCGAACAGCAGCCGGCGTACCCACCGAGGGGGCAGCGGCATCAGCGGTCCAGGCTCGCCAGATAGTGCCGGGAGGCGGTGTAGGCGCGGCTGATCCGCCGCCCCACCGCCGCCATGTCCCGGTACGCCCACGGGCTGTCGTCGCGCGGTTCCAGCCCGCCGGTCGGCAGCACGTGCACCCGTACCCCCTCGGGCAGGGCGGCCATCTCCCGGGCGAACCGGTGCCGGCGGGCGATCTCGAACGCGACCTGGGCGATCTCCCACGGCCGGCGGGGCGGCGTCAGCTCCCGTTCGATCCGCCCCACCTGGAGGACGAAGATCTGCGTCGCGCCGACGGCGACCGCCTCGCCGATCGGGATCGAGTTGACGATCCCGCCGTCTATGTAGTGCTGGCCGTCGATCTGCGCCGGCGGCAGCAGCCCCGGCACGGAGGCGGAGGCGAGCACCGCCGACACCAGGGGTCCGGTGTGGAACCAGTGTTCGGCGGCCCGCTCGATGTTGGCCGCGCAGCAGCGGAACGGCACCTTCAGGTCGGCGAAGGTGGTGTCCGCGCCCAACTCCCCCTCCAGCAGCTTGCGCAGCGGCCGGGGCGAGTGCAGGTGGGTACGGGCGGCGAACCGGCGTAGTTGCCGGGCGACCGAGTCGCCGTAGACCTCGCTCGCCTCCGGGGAGGCCCAGAGCCGGACCAACCGGTCGGTGACCGCCTCGGACGGGTCGGCGGCGACCAGCGCGCCGTTGACCGCGCCGATCGAGGTGCCGAGCACGACGTCGGGGCGGATCCGGGCCCGGAACAGGGCACGCAGCATCCCCACCTCGACCGCGCCGAGCACTCCCCCGCCGCCGAGCACGAACGCCACCGGACCGCCACTCATGCCGTTCATCCTGGCACGCCACCGCCCGTGACCGTGGCGCAGCCGCTGGTCACCGCCGCACGTGCCCCGGCACCGGTGGCGGTGGGCGAACACACCACTGCGGAGGGTCATCGGGCAACTGGACAACCGTTGACAGGGGGGACACATTCCCGCAACCTGACACCACCCCGAACCCCAGGCAGGTGCGAACACTGATGGCAGCCCTGAACGCCGGTAGGTTGCTGGCCCGCAGGTACCGGCTCCTCGACAGGATCGGGGCCGGCGGGATGTCGGTGATCTGGCGGGCCCGCGACGAGGTGCTCGACCGGGTCGTCGCGGTCAAGGTGCTCGCGCCGTCGCTGGCCGCCGACGCCCGGTTCCGGGACATGGTGCGCGAGGAGGCACGCTCGGCCGCCCAGCTGGTCCACCCGCACGTGACCGCGGTGCACGACTACGGCGAGGCGCTCGCCCCGGACGGCGAGATCACCTCGTTCGTGGTGATGGAGCTGCTCACCGGCGAGGAGTTGGAGCACCGGCTGAGCGAGGGGCCGTTGCCCTGGCCGGAGGCGGTCGAGATCGGTGCCCAGGTGGCCGAGGCGCTGGCGGCGGCGCACCGGCTCGGCATCGTGCACCGGGACATCACCCCGGCGAACGTGATGATGACCCGGGTCGGCGCGAAGGTGCTCGACTTCGGCATCGCCACCCAGGTCGGCACCCCCGACGACGACGAGGACGGCGGCACCTTCGGCACCCCGGCGTACGTCGCGCCGGAACGGTTGGACGGTGCGCCGGCCCAGCCGTCGACCGACGTCTACTCCCTCGGCGTGCTGCTCTACGAGACGCTGACCGGGCAGCCGCCGTACCTGGCGGAGACCTGGGAGCAGCTCGCCGCGGCGATCGCCGACGAGCGGCCGCCGGTGCTGGACGGCGTACCGGGGCTGCCCCCGGTGGTGGTCGATGTCTGTCTGCGCTGCCTGGCCCGGGATCCGCAGGAACGGCCGACCGCGCACCAGGTCGCCACCGCCCTGCGCGACCAGTTGCTGCCGGGTGATCCGCAGGCCGCCACGATGCTCTCCCCGACGGTCACCCTGCCCGCCGTCGCCGGGGCCGACGCCCCGGGCGACCGGCCCACCGCGCCGGTCGCCGGGACCGGCCTGGCCGCCGCCGGCGCGGCAACAGGCATCGGTGCGGCAGCGGCGGGCGGTGCCGGATCGGCGGGCCCCGGTGACGGCAGCGCGCCGGCCGGCCGGGCCGCGGTCGGTGGTGCGGCCGGGGCCGGGGCGACGACGGGCACCGGTACCCCGGACGCCCGGCACGCGGGCCCGGGCGGTCCGGGTGACGCGGCCGCCGAACCGGAGCTGCTGCCGCCGTCGCGCCGCCCGCTGGTGGCGGTGGGGGTGCTGGTGGTGCTGACCGCGGCGGCGGTCCTTCTGCTCGCCCCGCTGCTGGAACCCGGCACCCACTCCCCGCCGGTGGCCGGGCGGACCGAGACCCCGGCGGGCGAACCGACACCGTCGCGTACCCAACCGGCGGCGGACCCCACCCCGCCACCGGCGCCCCGACGGGCCACCACCGCACCCGCACCGTCGCGTCCGCCGGCCACCACCCCGGACGGGGGCCAGGGCGGCGGCGGCTTGACCGAGGCCGCCGACCGGCTGCGCCGGCTGATCGACGACGGGGTCCGCACCGGCGAGGTCCGCGAGGACGTCGGTCTGGACCTGCGCAATGTGCTGGCGAACCTGACCCGGTCGGCCGCCGCGGGCAGCTCCGACGTGCCGGCGCAGGTGACCGCGCTCCGCGAGAAGGTCACCCGCCGCGTCGACGAGGGGGGCATCACCCAGGCGTACGGCCGGCAGCTCGACGCCGCCGTGCGGGACCTGGCCGCGACCACCGTCTGAGCCTGCGCGCCGTCGGGTCGCGCGCCCGTCAGCGGGTACGCAGCCCGACGGGCCGGCGCACGGTCGGGGCGGTGCCGAACGCGACGGACCGGTAGACCGCCTCGTAGCCGAGGGCCATCCGCCCGGTGGAGAAGTGCTCGGCCACGTGCGCGGTGCAGGCCGCCGGGTCGAGCCGGACCACCTCGCGCAGGGCCGCCGGCAACTCCCGGGCGTGGTCGCGGACCAGCCCGGTCACCCCGTCCACCACCACCTCGGGCACCGCGCCCCGGCGCAGCGCCACCACCGGCGTGCCGGTCGCCATGGCCTCCACCATCACCATGCCGAACGGCTCCTCCCACTGGATCGGCATGATCAGGCAGCGGGCGTCGACCAGCAGCCGCAGCGTCGCCTCCCGGTCGGCGTTCATCACCACGTCGACGTCGTGGCCGAGCATCGGCTGGACCACCTCGGCGAAGTACCGGCGTTCGGCGGGCTCGTTGCACTTGCCGGCCAGGGTGAGCGGGAGGCCGGCCGCCCGGCAGGCCCGGATCGCCGTGTCGGGGCCCTTGTCCGGGCTGAACCGGGCCAGCCAGAGCACCGGACCCCGGCCGGGCGCCCGCTTGACCGGCACGTCCCGGCTGTCCAGCGCGTTGTGCACCGTACCCACCCAGGGCAGGGTGGGGTTGGCCCGCCGTTGGGCGTGCGAGATGGCCACCAGGCCCACCCCGTGGTCGGTGTCGCCGAGCACCGCCCCGTACTCGCCGACCGGGTTGCCGTGCACGGTGGCCACGGTGGGCACCGCGCGGCGGCCGGCCACCAGCGGCCCGATCGTGGTGTGGTCGTGGATGACGTCGAAGTCGGCGGCGGAGACCAGCCTGTTGATCCGGGCCAGGTGGGCCAGCTCCGGCAACGACTCACCCAGCCGGTCGTACTGCAACTCGTCGATCGTGGAGACGAAGTCGGCGGTGGTGCCGTGCTGCCGGCCGGCCCCGAAGAGGGTCACCCGGTGGCCGTGCCCGACCAGCGCGTCCACCAGCCCGTGCACCACCTGCTCCAGCCCGCCGTACCCCGGTGGGGGCACCGACAGCCAGGGTGGCACGAGCATCGCGACCCGCAGTGGCGGCCCGGACGGCGGACGTTCCGACGGACGGTGGGTCACTGCCACGAATCCTCCCCCGTTGTCCCGGTCCGGCAGGCGTGTCCGGCGGGATCGGCGGCGATTTCCCCCTGGCCGGACACGCAAACGCGCCCCGGCCGGGTGGGGCCCGTCCGGGGCGCGTGCGGCGGCGGGCGGTGGAGCCAACCCCCTTGGCTCCGCCGCCCGCCGCCCGGAGGAGGCAGGTATCTGGTTACGACGTCTCGGCGAGCGTCACGGTTGCAGTCGCCTCGGCACCATTTCGCTTGTAGGTCACCTGGACCCGGTCGCCGACCTTGCCGGCCTGCACCGCACCGACCAGATCGTTGGAGTCGTTGATCACCGTGTCGCCGAACTTGGTGATCACGTCGCCGCGCTGGATGCCGGCCTTCTCGGCGGCGCTGCCCCCGGTGACGGCGGCCACCAGCGCCCCGCCGTCCTCGGCCGCGTTGACGCTGACCCCCAGGGACGGGTGGCTGATCTTCTCGCCGCGCTGGAGCTTCTCGGCGACGTCCTTGGCCTTGTTGCTCGGGATGGCGAAGCCGACCCCGATGTTGCCGGTGCTGCCCTGCCCGGCGGTGGCGATGGCGGTGTTGATGCCGATCACCTCGCCCCGGGTGTTGACCAGCGCGCCGCCGGAGTTACCCGGGTTGATCGGGGCGTCGGTCTGGAGCAGGCCGGAGATCGAGCTGGCGCCGCCCTGCGGCGACTGCTGCGGGCCGTCGCCGCTGCCGGCCTGGATGGTGCGGTCGCGGGCGCTGAGGATGCCGGCGGTCACCGAACCCTGCAGGCCGAGCGGGCTGCCCAGGGCGAGCACCTGGTCGCCCACCTGCATGGCGTCGCTGTCGCCGAACTTCGCCGCCTTGAGGTTGTCCAGGCCGCTGGTCTGGACCACCGCGAGGTCGGTCTTCGGGTCGGTGCCGCGGATCTCGGCGGGGGCGGACTTGCCGTTGGCGAAAACCACCCGGACGGTCTTGCCGGAGGCGGACGCGACCACGTGGTTGTTGGTCAGCACGAAGCCGTCGGCGCTGAGGATCACACCCGACCCCTCACCATTGTCGGTGATGATCGAGACCACGCTGTCCTGCACCGACGCCGCGATCTTCGGCAGGTCGGCGCTGTTGATCACCGGCGCGGCCGAGTAGTTGCGGGTGATGCCGCCCCGGTCGCCGTCGACCGCCAGGGCGAGCGCGCCACCGGCCACGCCGGAGCCGAGCATCAGCGCGAAGACCGCCACCCCGGCTCCGACGAACTTGGCCACCTTGCCGGCCTGGGGCGCCGGGGTGGGCGTCCACGGGGTCGGCTGGCCGGGGTGCTGCGGACCGCCCTGCCCCGGGTAGCCGGCGGACGGCTGGCCCGCGCCGGGCTGACCGTAGCCGACACCTGGCTGACCGGGGTAGCCGGCCGACGGGGTGGCCGCACCCGGCTGGCCGGGACGGTGCTGGCCGGGGTAGCCACCGGCCCACCCGGACTGCTGCTGGCCGGGCTGGTAGCCGGCCGACGGGTACTGCCCCGCCGGGGCGTGGCCCGGGTAGCCGGAGGACCCGGAATAGCCGGGCCGGTACGCCTGGTCGCCGCCACCGGACGGGTACGGGGAGGACTGCGGATACCCGGCGGCGGGCGGCGCGTACGGCGACGCGGGCGGCGCGTACGCCGGTCCGGGGTTGGCCGTGCCGGCCGGCTCCCCCGCGGTGCCGGCGGCCTGACCGGGGGTGTTGGGGGTGTCGGACTCGCCGCGCGTGGCGCGGGACGGCTCGGCGGAGGGGTGCGACGGCTCGGCGTCGGAGGAAGCCGGCCGACGCTGCGGGTCGGTCTCGAACTCGGTCATGCCCCCTAGTTTTCCCCGTCGCACTGTCACCCACCTGGAACCCGCCTGGAAGTTTTCTGAAAGTCACCACGGGGTCGGTGAGGGTTACTCCGGGTCGCCGTCGACCACGGGCAGCAGGGGCAGCCGGACCCGGAAGGTGGCCCCGCCGCCCGGGGTCTCGTCCACCTCGACGGTGCCCTGGTGGGCGGTGACCAGTGCCGCGACGATGGCCAGGCCCAGTCCGGTGCTGGTGATCCCGCTGGCCCGGCGGGTCCGGGCCGCGTCGGCGCGGTAGAACCGCTCGAAGACCCGTTCGGCCTGCTCCGGGGCGAGTCCCGGCCCGGTGTCCACCACTTCCACCACTGCCGTGTTCCCGTCCTCGGAACACAACCGCAGGGTCACCGACGCCTCCGGCGGGGTGTGCGTCAACGCGTTGGTCATCAGGTTGCCGATCACCTGACGCAGGCGGGCGTCGTCGGCGTACACCACCAGCGGGCCCGAGTTCGGGGTGATCTCCAGCTCGATGTGCCGTTCGGGGGCGACCACCCGGGCCGCCTCGACCGCCTCGGAGGCGAGCACCGGCAGCTCCACCGGGGCCAGCGACAGCGGGCGTTCCCGGTCCAGCCGGGCGAGCAGCAGCAGATCCTCCACCAGCAGCCCCATCCGGGCCGCCTCGTCCTCGATGCGGCGCAGCAGGTCGGCGGTCTGCTCGGGGGCGCGGGCCGCGCCCTGCCGGTACAGCTCGGCGAAGCCCCGGATGGTGGTCAGCGGGGTACGCAGTTCGTGCGAGGCGTCCGCGACGAACTGCCGCATCCGCTCCTCCGACCGCCGGGCGCGGGCCTCGGACGCCAGCGCGGCGTGCGCCGCGTCCCGGGCGCCGGCCTCGGCCGTACGGGCCGCCATCTCCGAGGCGGCGCGGGCGGTGAAGGCGGCCTCGATCTGGGCCAGCATCGCGTTCAACGCCCGGGAGAGCCGGCCCAGCTCGGAGGTGGCGCACTCCTGCCCCTCCTCGGGGTCGGGCACCCGGCGGGTCAGGTCACCACCGGCGATCGCGGCGGCCGTCCGTTCGATCTCCACCAGCGGTTTCAGGCTGGTCCGCACGATGGCCGCGCCGATCGAGGCGAGCAGGATCAGCACCGCCCCGCCGACCAGCATGTCTATCCAGATCAACCGCTTGACGGCCAGGTCGACGTCGGTGAGGTGCTGCCCGACGGCGAGCACCCGGCCGTCGGAGAGTTCCCGGTAGAGCATCCGCCACCGTTCCCGGCCGTCCTGGGACCGGACCGTGAACGGTTCGCCCTCGTCGGCCCGGAAACCGGGTAGGTCAGCCGGGACCGGAGGAAGGTCGTCCGGTTCGAGCGCCGGGTCGTACCCGATGAACCGGGAGGTGTCCTCGTCGGCGAGCGCGACGACGTAGTCGGTGGGCAGCGCGGCCTTGACCCGTCCGCTCTCCAGGTCCGGCAGCGCCCGGCCGACCTGGACGCTGGCCGACTGCAACTCGCCGTCGACCTGCCCGATCAGGTACTCCCGCAGGAAGTACGTGGTGAGCGAGCTGATCACCACGAGGGCGACGGCGACCAGGGTGAGTACCGCCGCGACCAGCTTGACCCGTAGCGGAACGCTCCGGATCCGTCCCTTCGCCTCGTCGAGCGGGCTCACGCCGCCGGCTTGCGCAGGACGTAGCCCACGCCGCGCAGGGTGTGGATCAGACGGGGCTGGGTGTTGTCGACCTTGCGGCGCAGGTAGGAGATGTAGGACTCGACGATGTTGTCGTCGCCCCGGAAGTCGTAGTTCCACACGTGGTCGAGGATCTGCGCCTTGGACAGCACCCGGTTGGCGTTGAGCATCAGGTACCGCAGCAGCTTGAACTCGGTCGGCGAGAGCTGCACCCGCTGGCCGGCCCGGTGCACCTCGTGGGTCTCCTCGTCCAGCTCCAGGTCGGCGAAGGTGAGCCGGGAGGGGGCGTGCTCGCCGGTGGCCGTACGCCGCAGCACCGCCCGGATCCGGGCGGTCAGCTCCTCCAGGCTGAACGGCTTGGTGACGTAGTCGTCGCCGCCCAGGGTGAGCCCACGGATCTTGTCGTCGGTGGCGTCCCGGGCGGTCAGGAACACCACCGGGGTACGCGTGCCGCCCTCGCGGAGCATCCGGATGACCTCGAAGCCGTCCAGGTCGGGCAGCATCACGTCGAGCACCACCAGGTCGGGACGGTGGTCCTTGGCCGCGTTCAGGGCCGCGCTGCCACTGGTGGCGGTCGCCACGTCGAACCCCGCGAAGCGGAGGCTGGCGGAGAGCAGTTCGAGGATGTTGGGGTCGTCCTCGACGACGAGCAGTCGCGCCTCGGTCTGGGTAGCGGCCATGCTGGCCATCATCCGTGACGTCGCTGCGCCGGCGCTGGACGGTTCCTGCAAAAAACCTGTGAAGCCGTCCACGCCGGCCGGGGTGGCGGTCGGTGCCCGGCGGTGGCCGTCACCGCAGCAGCCGACGCAACCCGTCCAACGCGCCGTCGAGCACCCGGATCGCCGTGCGCAGCTGGGTGTCGCTGAGCCGGCCGGCCCGGACCAGGGCCCCGACCTCGACGGTGAACTCGGCCAGCCGCTTGTCGAACTCGGCCAGCAGGGGCGGGCCGCCGGTGGTGGGGGTCGCCGGGCCGGGCGGGCCGGAGGCGGCCGGACGGTCCCAGCGGGTCTGCCGGGTCTGCCGGGTGGCCTCGCGCAGCTCCCGTTTGAGGTCACGCACCGAGCCGCGTACCTCGGTCTGGATCTCCCCGGCCAGCGCGGAGAGATCCTGCACCGAGGCCGAGATGTCGGATTCCAGGGCGGTCAGCTCGTCGGCACGCTGCCGCAGCTCGGCCCGGCCCCCCTCGGTGATCTCGTAGACCTTGCGGCCACCGGCGGCGGTGTGGGTGACCAGCCCGTCGGCCTCCAGCCGTTGCAGCCGGGGGTAGATGGTGCCGGCGCTGGGGGCGTACAGGCCGAGGAAGCGCTCCTCCAGCAGCCGGATCAGCTCGTAGCCGTGCTTGGGGCCGTCGTCGAGTAGCCGGAGCAGGTAGAGCCGCAGCCGCCCGTGACTGAACACGGCGGTCACGGCAGCTCCTCCTGGTCGGCGTCCACCGGCCGGGCGAGCAGCGCGATGCTGCCGGAGGTCGCGGACACCCAGAGCTTACCCGCGCCCGCGCCGAGCACTCCGTGGCTGTCCTTGACCGGTCCGACGCCGACCCCGCCACTGACCTGGGGGAAACCGCTGGTGATCCGGCCCGAGGTGGTGTGCAGGTGGACGGCGAGGTCGCTGTCCTCGCGGACCCGTACGGTGATCGGCCCGGAGATGGTGGTGAGCCGGATGTCGCTGTGCCGGGGATTGTCCAGGTCGCAGGTGATCGCTCCGGAGACGGTGGTGGCGTGCACCCGGCCGGCCGCGCTGTCGGCGAGGGTCACCTCGCCGGAGACCGTGTTCAGCAGGAGGTCGCCGGTGACGCCGAGCGCCTCGACCGGGCCGGAGACGATCCGCGCGTCGGTGCGCCCGGCCAGGCCCATCAGGGTGATCTGCCCGGAGGTGACGTCCACCGTGGTGTCGTGGGACAGCCCGGAGGCGACCAGCGTGCCGTCGACCAGGTGCAGGTCGGCCAGGGTCCCGGTGGGGACGGCGATGGAGACCTCGGCCCGGAACCGGCGGCCGAGCTGACCGAGCCACCAGAGGAACCCGGGCCGGCGGGGTGGCCGCTCGTGCCCGATCCGCAGGACGCCGTCGCGGTGCTCGACGATGACCGGCCGGCTGCTGACCCGGGTGACGTCGACCCGGGCCGGGCCGTCGGTGCCGACCACGTTGAGCCGCCCGGTGATCAGACGTACGTCGAGCCGGGTGACCGGGCCCTCGACGGCGATCCGTTGTGGTCTGTCGAGCTTCCAGCTGGCCATGACGTCTCCCTCCGGGGGCCACGGCCGACGGCCGCGCCACTGCACGGAGGAAGCATAACGCGATACATCGCGATAGAACAAGACTGTCGCGACCCGCCGAAGGGACCTCCCGACACGCTGCCGGGTGGTCCCTTGCGTGTTTCTGCGGGCAGCCTGATCCGGAGTCGGCGGGAGAGCTTCACTCCGGCGACGGGTATTCCTGTCCGTCATATTTATGCCACAGCGTCATACCTTCCTCCCTCGGTAAGTAGATCCGTCGGGGTCACCTCGCGTAACGGAGTGGGAAGGGCCGCCTCCGGCGGTCCCTCAGGCGGCCAGGCCGAGCCCCGCCCCGGCGGCCACCGGGCCGGGCACGGCCACCGGGCCGGGCACAGCCACCGGGCCGGGCACAGCCACCGGGCCGACGGCAGCCAGGGTGGGACGGCTGACGACCGGGCGGGGCGGCAGCAGGTGCACTGCCGACTCGGCGGCACGGGCCAGCACCCGGCGGTCCGCGCCGGGGACCGGGTGCAGGGCGGCGGTCACCGCGACATCGACGACCAGGTCGCGGGCGGCCAGCACCCGGCGTACCGAGCGCCACAGCGTCTCGTCGCCGAGGAAGGCGGCGGTGGTCGTCGTCGCCCCGGTGGCAGCAGAGCGGTAACTGATCCGCACCGGCACGACGGGGGCGCCGGCGTCGACCGCCGCCTGGAAGACCGCCGGCCGGAAGCCCCGCCGGGGCCGACAGTCGGCCGGCGGGACGACGCCGCACCAGGTCGTACCCTCGGGAAAGACCGCGACCGGGTGACCGGCGCGCAGGGTGGCCGCGAGCCGGGCCACCGTGCCCGGCAGGTCCCGGGGCCGCGACCGGTCGACGAAGACCGCGCCACCGGCGCGCGCCAGCAGCCCCAGCACCGGCCAGTTCCGCACCTCCCGCTTGGCCAGCAGCCGGGCCGGCGCGACCGCCAGCACCGCGAGCACGTCCAGCCAGGAGACATGGTTGGCGACCAGCAGCGCCCGTCGTCGGGGCAGCCGCCCACGCACCACCAGCCGTACCCCGAGCACCCCGGCGGTCCGCCGGGCCCAGGCCCGCAGCACCGCCGCCCGCCGCGCCGCCGGCAGCACCGGCAGCAGTACGGCCATGCCGGCCCCGGCCAGCAGCATCCCGAGTACGCCCAGCAGCCGGGCCACCTGCCGCACCGGCGACGCCCCGGCCCGCCCCTCCCCCGGCAGGCAGTCCGGCCCGCAGCCGGCGGTCGGTCGCCACAACTCGGCGCTCACCGGGCCTGCCCGCCCAGGAAGTGCCGGCGGTAGCGCGGGTTCATCCGGTCCAACGAGAACAGCAGGTAGAAGTCGGCACAGCGGAAGTCCGGGTCGTACGCCGGTTCCCCGGCGATCCACGCGCCGAGCCGCAGGTAGCCGCGGACCAGCGGAGGGATCAGCGCCCGCCCGGCGGGGTCCCCGGTGGCCGACTCCGGTGCCACCGCGCCCGGCTCGGCGAACCACGGCCGCAGCGGGCGGACCCGCATCAGCGGGGGTGCGAGGTGCCCCGCCCGGCCCAGCGCCCATGTCTCGGCGACGGCGCGACCCCCGTCGCCGACCGGCACCGAGGCGCAGCCGCCCAGCCAGTTCACCCCGCGCAGGTGCAGGTAGCGGGTCAGTCCCGCCCACATCAGGTTGAGCACCGCGCCGGTGCGGTGCTCCGGGTGCACGCAGGAACGACCGGTCTCGACCAGCAGGTCGCGCAGCGGGTCGAGCGGGGTCAGGTCGAACTCGCCGGCGGCGTACCGGCGGTCGGTGCGTCCGGGGGGCAGCAGCCGGTAGGTGCCGACCACCGCGCCGGTGCGCTCCTCGCGGACGATCAGGTGGTCGCAGTGCACGTCGAGGTCGTCGGTGTCCAGCCCGGCGGCACCCGGGCGCAGGGTCGCGCCGAGTTCGGTGGCGAACACCTCGTGGCGCAGGCGTTGCGCGGCCGCGACCTGGGTCGGGTCGTCGGCGATCAGCAGGGTGTATCCACTGGTCGTCAGGGGTGCGCCAGCGGCATGCAGAACAGCCATGGGACCTGTGTAGGTGCCCCGGGTTGCCGGGCTCCCGGGGACGGGTGTCGATCCGGTGAACGCCTGCCGGCGGGACCGGGCCCGGTGTGACCGGGGTGGCCTACGGGGCCGGCGGGGCGGTTGGTGGCATGGCCGGCGCGTGCGAGGCTGCCTGCGGGCGCCCGGTGGTCGGTCCGGGCCGACGACCGGCGGAGGGGCGATGATCATCGAAGCGCGGTACCAGGGGCCGGCCGGCACGGGCAACGGCGGCTGGAGCGCGGGGATCTTCGCCGGGGCGTACGGCGTGGACGGTCCGGTCGAGGTGACGTTGCGTCGTCCGCCGCCGCTGGACACCCCGCTCACCCTCGCCGACGGCGACGTGCTCGACCCCGACGGCCGGCTGGTCGCCGAGGTACGCCCGGCCGGCACCCCGCCCGCCCCGGTGCCCCCGGTGGATCCGGCGACCGCACGGGCCGCCTCGGCGGGCTACCCGGGGCTGGTGGACCACCCCTTTCCCGGCTGCTACGTCTGCGGCCCGGACCACCCGGACGGCCTGCGGATCCACCCCGGGCGGCTGCCCGACGGCCGGACCGCCGCGCCGTGGCGGACGCCCGCGCGGGTGACCGCGCCGACGGTGTGGGCGGCGCTGGACTGTCCCGGGGGCTGGGCGGTGATCGCCCCGGGCCGGCCGTACGTGCTGGGCCGGCTCGCCGTCACGCTGGACGCGCTGCCCGAGCCGGGCGGGGAGTACGTGGTCACCGGGGCGGTGGACACCGTCGAGGGACGCCTGGCGGTGGTGCGTACCAGCCTCTACGACGGCGTCGGTGGGCTGCTGGCCCGGGCCCACGCCACCTGGGTCGCGCTGCCTGCCGAGCCTCGTCCCTGAGGACGACCCGCTCCTGCCTGAGTCGGAGCATGACCTACCGACCGGGACTGATGGCGTAGCTTGACCTGACCAGCAAGGCTGGCAGCGGCGCATTCCGCAACGGCGTCGCAGATCGCGGTGCCCCGCGCGCCGCCGCACGGGAGGAGAACGATGTCCGACGGGCAGTGGAGCCCCAGCACCGGCCAGATCGTCGTGTCCGGTTTGACCAAGCAGTACAAGAACGTACGGGCCGTCGACAACCTGTCCTTCTCGGTCGAGTCCGGTCGGGTGACCGGCTTCCTCGGCCCGAACGGGGCAGGCAAGACGACCACCCTGCGGATGCTGCTGAACCTGGTCACCCCGAGCGGTGGCACGGCGACCATCGGCGGCCGGCGGTACGCCGACCTGACCGACCCGCTGCGGCACGTGGGCGCGGTGCTGGAGGCGTCAAGCGCGCACAAGGGCCGCACCGGCATCAACCATCTGCGGGTGATCTGTGCGGCGGCCGGCCTGCCCCGCAGCCGGGCCGACGAGGCGCTGGCCCTGGTCGGGCTCACCCCGGCGGCGAAGCGCAAGTTCAAGGGCTACTCGCTGGGCATGAAGCAGCGGCTCGGCATCGCCGCCGCGATGCTCGGCAACCCCCAGGTGCTGATCCTCGACGAGCCGGCCAACGGTCTGGACCCGGAGGGCATCCGCTGGATGCGTGGCTTCCTCAAGGGGCTGGCCCACGAGGGGCGTACCGTGCTGGTCTCCAGCCACCTGCTGTCCGAGATGCAACTCCTCGCCGACGACGTGGTGATCATCGCGGCGGGCAAGCTGATCCGGCAGGGGCCGGTGGAGCAGGTGCTCGGCTCGATGGCGCAGGGCGGCCGGGTACGGGTGCGCACCCCGCAGGCCGAGGAGCTGACCGTGGCGCTGCGTGAGCAGTCGGCGACGGTGGAGACCGACGAGCACGGCGTCCTGCTGGTCAGCGGGGTGGACGCGCCGGTGATCGGGCGGGTCGCGCTGGCCGCCAAGGTCGAGCTGCACGAACTGACCCCGGAACGACCCGACCTGGAACGGGTGTTCCTGGAGCTGACGGCCGGGAAGGCGGGCATCCGATGAACCTGGTCCGATCCGAGCTGTTGAAGATCCGTACCACCAGCACCTGGTGGATCTTCGGGCTGATCACGGTGCCGCTGTGGGCGCTCACCGCCCTGATCAACTGGTTGCAGACCGACGCGCTGGCCAACAACAACTTCGGCGACGTGCCGGCCGACCAGGCCGACCAGATCCAGGCCGTGCAGTCGGTGGACAGCCTGGCCGCCAACGTCTACACCAACGGCCAGTTCTTCGGTCTGATGATCGTGATGCTGCTCGGCATCATCGTGGTGACCAGCGAGTTCTTCCACCAGACGGTCACCACGACCTTCCTCACCGTGCCGCACCGCACGGCGGTGATGCTGGCCAAGCTGGCCGCTGCAGCCGTGCTGGCCGTGCTGTTCTGGCTGGTCACCACCGTGTTCAACCTGGCCTTCGGGGCACTGGTGATGAACAGCGTCGACCTGGGCTCGCAGCTCGGCAACGGCGCGGTCTGGCGGGCCACCGCGCTCAACGGCCTGGCGTACCTGCTCTGGTCGGTGCTCGGCGTCGGGATCGGGGTGCTGATCCGCAGCCAGATCGGCGCCACGGTCACCGGCATCCTGCTCTACCTGGGCGGGGCGGTCGGCGCGGCCATCGCGATCAACATCCTGGCCGCCCGCTGGGGTGACTGGATCAACGACCTCCAGGTGCTGGTGCCCTCGCTGGCGTCGTCGCTGATGGTCAGCGGTACCGAGATCCCGGGCAACCCGCCGCGCTGGGCGGGTGCGGTGGTCCTCATCGGCTACGCGGTGGTGGCCGGCGCGATCGGCACGCTCACCATGCGGCGACGGGACATCTCCTGACCCGACCGGTTCTCCGGCCCGGCCCGGCGCGACGACCCGTCGCGCCGGGCCGGCGTCGTTCCCGGGCGGTCCGGCCGGGGCGACGCTCCGCCGGCACCCGCTCCGGTACGGAGTCGGCGGAACACGAAGAGCTGATTGACTTTCGACATCTTCTGTGAAACCGCCCACCCCTTGGAGGTGGAAATGCCTATCGTATTTGCACGGCGTAGCCTGGGAGCCGTCTCCCGTCCACGCGTACGTACGGACGACGGCGGACACCGCGTGACACACAAACCCGCGTGAAAGAGGCGATTACCGGCCGTGTCGACCCAGCAGACTTCGCAGGAGAACCCACTGGCGGGTTTCGGCCCGAACGAGTGGATCGTCGAGGAGATGTACCAGCGCTACCTCGCCGACCCGTCGAGCGTCGACTCGGCCTGGCACGACTTCTTCGCCGACTACCGACCCACGCCCGGCACGGCGACCCCGCGCCCGGCTGACGGCAGGGCCGCGACGCCGGACCGGGCCGGGCAGCAGGAGCCGGCCGCCCCCGCCGCGACCGGGTCCACCGCGAAGGCGACGACGACCGACGCCGAGCCGCCCGCCACGAAGCCGGCCACCGTCACCAGGTCGGCGACCACCGCGAAGCCGGCGACCAGCGCCAAGTCGGCCACCGCGGCGAAGCCGGCCACCGCGAAGCCCGCCACCAGGTCCGCCACGAAGCCGGCGGCCGCCGAGAAGGCCGCCGCGACGAAGGCGCCGACGGCCAGCGCCGCCGGCACCACGCCGCTGCGCGGGGTCGCCGCCCGGATCGTGCAGAACATGGACGCCTCGCTGTCCGTGCCGACCGCCACCAGCGTGCGCGCGGTCCCGGCCAAGCTGCTGGTCGACAACCGCATCGTGATCAACAACCACCTCGCCCGGGGGCGCGGCGGCAAGGTCAGCTTCACCCACCTGATCGGGTACGCGCTGGTCCGGGCCGTGGTCGAGCACCCGGAGCTGAACAACTCGTACGCCGAGGTCGACGGCAAGCCGGCGATGGTCCGCCCGGAGCACGTCAACCTGGGCATCGCCATCGACCTGACCAAGCCCGACGGCACCCGCAACCTGGTGGTGCCGTCCATCAAGGGCTGCGAGCAGATGGACTTCAGGCAGTTCTGGCAGGCGTACGAGGACGTGGTCCGGCGGGCCCGCCGCAACGAGCTGACCATGGAGGACCACTCCGGCACGACGATCTCGCTGACCAACCCCGGCGGCATCGGCACGGTGCACTCGATCCCCCGGCTGATGCAGGGGCAGAGCGCGATCATCGGGGTCGGCGCGATGGAGTACCCCGCGCCGTACCAGGGGATGAGCGAGGCCACCCTGGCCGAACTGGCGGTCAGCAAGATCATCACGCTGACCAGCACGTACGACCACCGGATCATCCAGGGCGCGCAGTCCGGCGAGTTCCTCAAGGTGATGCACGAGCTGATGCTCGGTGAGCGCGGCTTCTACGACGAGATCTTCACCTCGCTGCGCATCCCGTACGAGCCGGTGCGCTGGGTGCGGGACGTGGCCGTCGACTCCGAAGGCCAGATCAACAAGACCGCGCGGGTGCACGAGCTGATCCACGCCTACCGGGTCCGGGGCCACCTGATGGCCGACACCGACCCGCTGGAGTTCACCATCCGCAAGCACCCCGACCTGGACGTCCTCCAGCACGGGCTGACCCTGTGGGACCTCGACCGCACCTTCCCGGTCAACGGCTTCGCCGGCAAGCAGCGGATGAAGCTGCGCGAGATCCTCGGCGTGCTGCGTGACTCGTACTGCCGTCGGCTCGGCATCGAGTACATGCACATCCAGGACCCGGAGGAGCGCCGCTGGATCCAGGAGCGGATCGAGCGCCGCTACGAGAAGCCGGCCGCCGACGAGCAGAAGCACGTGCTCAACCGGCTCAACGCCGCCGAGGCGTTCGAGACCTTCCTGCAGACCAAGTACGTCGGCCAGAAGCGGTTCTCGCTGGAGGGCGGCGAGTCGCTGATCCCGCTGCTCGGCGAGGTGCTGGAGGCGTCCGCCGAGGACGGGCTGGACGAGGTCGTCATCGGCATGGCGCACCGGGGCCGGCTCAACGTGCTGGCCAACATCGTCGGCAAGCCGTACGAGAAGATCTTCTCGGAGTTCGAGGGGCACCTCGACCCGCGGTCCACCCAGGGCTCCGGCGACGTGAAGTACCACCTGGGCCAGAACGGCAAGTTCACCACCCCGGACGGCGACCACTCGGTCAAGGTGTCGGTGGTGGCCAACCCGTCGCACCTGGAGGCGGTGGACCCGGTGCTGGAGGGCATCGTCCGGGCCAAGCAGGACCGGATCGACCTCAAGCTGGAGGGTTACACCGTGCTGCCGCTGGCGGTGCACGGTGACGCCGCGTTCGCCGGCCAGGGGGTCGTCGCCGAGACGCTCAACCTGTCCCAGCTGCGCGGTTACCGCACCGGCGGCACCGTGCACGTGGTGGTCAACAACCAGGTCGGGTTCACCACCGCCCCGGAGTACAGCCGTTCCAGCCTCTACAGCACCGACGTGGCCCGGATGATCCAGGCACCGATCTTCCACGTCAACGGCGACGACCCGGAGACCGTGGTCCGGGTGGCCCGGCTGGCCTTCGAGTACCGGCAGGCGTTCAACAAGGACGTCGTGATCGACATGGTCTGCTACCGGCGGCGCGGGCACAACGAGGGCGACGACCCGTCGATGTCCAACCCCCAGATGTACAAGATCATCGACTCGAAGCGGTCGGTCCGCAAGCTCTACACCGAGGAGCTGATCGGCCGGGGCGACATCACCGTCGAGGACGCCGAGGAGCTGCTGCGCGACTACCAGGCGCAGCTGGAGCGGGTCTTCAAGGCCACCCGGGACGCCGCCACCACCCCGCGCCAGGCCGGCCGGCCCAGCCGCGCGGAGGAGCCGGAGCCGCAGGTGCAGACCGCCACGGACGCCGCCGTGATCAAGGCCATCGGCGAGGCGCACGTCAACCTGCCCGAGGGCTTCACCCCGCACAAGCGGATCCAGCAGTTGCTCGACCGGCGGGCCAAGATGTCCGTCGAGGGCAACATCGACTGGGGGTACGGCGAGATCATCGCGTTCGGTGCGCTGCTGCACGACGGGATCACCGTCCGGCTCGCCGGCCAGGACTCCCGCCGGGGCACCTTCGTCCAGCGGCACGCCTCGATCGTCGACGCCAAGACCGGCGAGGACCACCTGCCGCTCAAGTCGCTCACCGCCGACGGCGAGCGGTCCCGGTTCTTCGTGCACGACTCGCTGCTGAGCGAGTACGCCGCGATGGGCTTCGAGTACGGCTACTCGGTGGAGAACGTCAACGCGCTGGTCGCCTGGGAGGCCCAGTTCGGCGACTTCGTCAACGGCGCCCAGTCGGTGATCGACGAGTTCATCTCCTCCGGCGAGGTGAAGTGGGGCCAGCGTTCCGCGGTCACCCTGCTGCTGCCGCACGGGCACGAGGGGCAGGGCCCGGACCACACCTCCGGCCGCCCGGAGCGGTTCCTGCAGATGTGCGCCGAGGACAACATGCGGGTGGCCATCCCGACCACCCCGGCGAACTACTTCCACCTGCTGCGCCGCCAGGCCCTGTCGCCCAAGCGCAAGCCGCTGGTGGTGTTCACGCCGAAGTCGCTGCTGCGGCACAAGCTCTGCGTCAGCCCGGTGGAGGACTTCACCACCGGCACCTTCGCCCCGGTGCTGGCCGACACCGCCGCACCGGCCCCGGAGCAGGTCAAGCGGGTGCTGCTCTGCTCGGGCAAGGTCTACTACGACCTCTTCTCCGCCCGGCAGGAACGCGGCGTCACCGACACCGCGATCGTCCGGATCGAGCAGCTCTACCCGCTGCCGGTGCAGGAGATCCGGGACGCGCTGGCGGCGTACCCGAACGCGGAGGACTTCGCCTGGGTGCAGGAGGAGCCGGCCAACCAGGGGGCGTGGAGCTTCGTCGCGCTCAACCTGCTGGAGCACCTGGCCGACGTCCGGCTGCGCCGCATCTCCCGCCCCGCCGCCGCCGCACCGGCGGTCGGCTCGGCCAAGATGCACGAGGTGGAGCAGACCGCGCTGATCGACGCGGCCCTTCCCCGCCCCTGACCCGACCCGTCACGACCCATCCGGCCCGCCCCCTGTCAGGGGGCGGGCCGGGCCCGTCAGCAAGGAACGAGGAACCCGGTGTACTTCACCGATCGTGGCATCGAGGAACTGGTACAGCGGCGCGGCGACGAGCAGGTCACCCTGGAGTGGCTGGGCGAGCGGCTGCGCGACTTCGTCGACCTCAACCCCGAGTTCGAGACGCCCGTCGAGCGGTTCGCCACCTGGCTGGCCCGCCTCGACGACCTCGACGAGGACTGATCGGGGGCGGTGGACGCGTACCCGCACGGCCGTCCCGCACCCCGGGGGCGGTCAGCGGTTGCGCACCGCCGGTTCCAGGCCGGTACGCCGCAGCTTCTGCCAGCCCAGTCGGCCGCCGGTCAACGCGGTGACCACCGCCTGCACCATCACCAGGTACATCAACTGCCGGTAGACGAACTGTTGCAGGGGCAGCACCCACAGCACGCCGAGCTTCTCCCGGTCCAGCCGGAACGCCACCACGGCGGTGAGGGTCTGTACGCCGAGCATGACCAGCCAGGCGACCGCCGTGGCCCGGCGGTCGAGGAAGAACAGGCCGTACAGGGCCAGCAGGTCGATCACCGGTGCGAGCAGCGGCAGCAGCACCCCGAAGAGGCTGAGGAAGAACAGGCAGCGCCTGGTGAACCGGCCGGACGCGCCCCGGTCGAGCACCGAGCGCCGGTGCTTCCACATCGCCTGCATGGTGCCGTAGCTCCACCGGTAGCGCTGTTTCCAGAGCTGTCCCATGGTCGCCGGGGCCTCCGTCCAGGCGCGGGCGGTCTCCTCGTAGACCACCTTCCAGCCGGCCCGGCCCAGGGCGATGGTGATGTCGGTGTCCTCGGCCAGGGTGTCGTCGGTCATCCCCCCGGCGTAGCGCAGCGCCTCCCGCCGGAACCCGCCGATCGCGCCCGGCACGGTGGACATGCAGCGCAGCGTCTCGTAGAGCCGCCGGTCGAGGTTGAACCCGATGACGTACTCGATGTGCTGCCACTTGGCGATCAGGCTGCGCCGGTTGCCGACCTTGACGTTGCCGGCCACCGCGCCGACCCGCGGGTCGGCGAAGGGCTGCACCAGCCGGCGGACGGCGTCGGGCTCGAAGACGGTGTCCCCGTCGACCATCACGATCAGGTCGTGCCGGGCCAGCGCCAGGCCGGTGTTCAGGGCGCTGGGCTTGCCGCCGTTGGGTTTGCGCACCACCCGCACGTTGGGCAGGCCGAGCGCGTCGACGATGTCGGCGGTGCCGTCGGTGGAGCCGTCGTCGACGACGATCACCTCGATCCCGCCGGGATGGTCGCCGCCGGCCAGCGAGCGGACCGCCGCGGCGATCCCCTCCTTCTCGTTGTACGCCGGGACGATCACCGAGACCGGGTCGGTGACCGGCGGGCCCCAACTCCAGTCCCTGGCCCGCCGCCGTCGGGCGTGCCGCCCGGCCAGCACGAACAACACCAGGGTACGACCCACGGTGAGCACGCCGACGACGACGAAGAGCACACCGAACACGGTGAGCGTGCTGTCGGCGCCCTGGACCGCCCAGATCAGCATCCGGCCGCGCCACCGTTCCCCGGTGCCGGCGGGGGTGTCGGCGTCCATCCGGTGGTCGACCCCGGCGGCGGCGAAGGCGAGGTTCAGGCCCTCGGTCGCGGTGACGAACCGGTACCCCCGTTCCTTCATCATCGGGATGAACCGGTCAAGGGCCGCGACGGTCTGTGACCGGTCACCGCCGGCGTCGTGCCAGAGGGTGACCGCACCGGTGTCCCCGTCGGGGGCGGCGTTCTCGACGATCCGGTCCACTCCGGGCAGCGACCAGTCCTGGCTGTCGGTGTCGTTGAGGAAGGTCAGGTAGCCCAGGTCACCGGCGGCGGTGACCACCGGCCAGTCCCGGTTGTCGATCGCGCCCGGGTGCGACGAGTACGGGAAGCGCACCAGCGAGGTCCGCATCCCGGTGGCACCGGCCACGGCGAGCTGGGTCTGGGCGTACTCCAGGCGTTGCCGCCACGACGGCAGCTCGGCGAGGTCGGGGTGGGTGAAGGTGTGCACGCCGAGCTGGTGTCCACCGGCGGTCAGCTCGCGGGCCACCTCGGGGTGCCGGGCGACCTGCGAGCCGAGCACGAAGAACGTGCCCTTGACCTGGTGGGCGTCCAGGACCTTGAGCACCTCGCGGGTCCAGACCGGGTCCGGGCCGTCGTCGAAGGTCAGCGCGATGGTGCGCGGTGGCAGCCGGTAGGAGCGGACCAGCTCGCTGCTGGCGCTGATGATCGGTCCGCCGGTCACCACCGAGGTGGGCACCTCCCGCTGCCCGGCGACGCTGTCCCGGCGGTCCGGGGCGAAGGAGGCGTTGGCGTACGCGCCGACCAGCAGCACACCGGCCAGCAGCGCGAGCACCGTGCCCAGCAGGATTCCGCTCGGCTGCGGCACCGGCCGACGCCGCCGGGTCGGGCCGGGTGCGCGGCGACGGGTCGGCCCGGGGACACGCCGGCGGGTGGTCGGGCCGGCCGGCTCAACCATCGACGCGGACGCCCTCGGCGTCGCCGGGGAGCGGATCGGGCAGGACGGGCGGCTCGTCGGTGGGCGTCGGCGGGTTCGGCGTCGTGGCCGGCGGCGTCGACCGGGTCGGCCGGGGCGACGCCGTGGCGGTGGCCGGGCTGCGGCTCGGCGACCGGCTGGCGCTCGGCGACGGCGAAGTGCTGGCGCTGCCGCCGGTGGCGGACGGGGTGACCGGGGCGACGGCCGGCCCGCTCCCCCGGGGTGACCGGGGGGCGACGGTCGGTGCCACGACGCCCGTGGTCGGGGTGGGGGCGGCCGGGATGGTGGTGGCCGTCCGGGTCGGCGGTGCGGACCGCTCGGGCTGCGCGACCTCGTCGACGAAGGGGAGCACCGAGTGCGGGGCGATGCCGCCGGCGAAGCTGACCCCGACCAGCCCGGAGTAGATCAGGACCACCGCCCCCAGGGCGTACGCGAGCCAGCGCAGCCGGGAGTGGCGTCGGCCGCTGGGGTCGACGAAGACGGGGACGGGCGGGGGCACGGCGGCGATCAACGCGGTGGGGTCGTCGGTCGGGCCGGCGGTGCGGTCGAGCACCACGGTCGGCCCATCGACTACCGTCACGCCATCGATACAATGTGGATCGGCAGCCGACCGAACACCGAGCGCGCCCACGGTCTTCGATCCCTCGGGAGGCGCATTTCTCCTGCTCAGGCGGTCGCCAGTCATGGGATGCGAGTTTAGGCACGAGGATCACTCAGCTTCCAGCTCGTCCCACGAATGAGACTCGGGTCGCACCGGCGGGCACCTGCCGGCGACGGTTCAGGGCGAAGGTCCCGGGCGGGACGCGACGTGATCTCCTAGGGTGGTGCCGTGGCCCGCAGCGTCTACCTGACCAGCGTGGGGTCCGGCGGGGGTAAGTCGACCATCGCCCTCGGCCTCGCGGAACTCCTCTCCCGGCAGGTCGAACGGATCGGCGTGTTCCGGCCGCTGGTCTCCGACGCCGGCCCCGACCCGATCCTCGCCCTGCTGCACGACCGCTACCGGATCGACCTGCCCGGGGCCGACCTGACCGGCGCGACGTACGCCGAGGCCGCGGCCCTGGTCGCCGACGGCCGGCGCGAGGAGCTGATCTCCCGGATCGTCGAGCGCTACCGGGCGGTGGAACGGCGCTGCCCGGCGGTGATCGTGGTGGGCAGCGACTTCGCCGACGGCGGGGACACCGCCGGGCCCCGCGAACTGGCGTTCAACGCCCGGTTGGCCACCGAGTTCGGCAGCGTGGTGGTGCCCGTGGTGGACGGCTTCGGGCAGCAGCCGGAGGCGGTCACGGCGGCCGCGCGGGGGGCGTACCACGATCTGGCCGACCTGGGCGCGACGGTGCTGGCGGTGATCGCCAACCGGGTGACCGGGGCGCTGACCCTGCCCGAGCTGCCGGTCCCCGCGTACGCCATCCCGGAGGTGCCGAGCGTGTCCGCGCCGACGGTGGCCGAGGTGGCGGCGGCGCTCGACGCCACCCTGCTGGCCGGCGACGACGCCGCCCTCGGCCGGGACGTGCTCGACTACGTGGTCGGCGCGGCGCACGTGCCGACCCTGCTCGACCACCTCACCGAGGGGGCCCTGGTGATCACCCCGGGTGACCGGGCCGACCTGCTGGTCGCGGCGGCCACCGCGCACGTCGCCGGGCAGGTCTCGCTCGCCGGGGTGGTGCTCACCCTCGGCGAACAGCCCGACCCCCGGGCGATGCGCCTGGTCGAACGGCTCAACACCGGCTTCGCCGTGCTCTCGGTGACCAGCGACAGCTACGACACGGTCGAGGCGTCCAGCCACATCGAGGGCCGGCCCGGCCCGGCCAACCCGCGCAAGGTGGAGGCCGCGCTCGGCGCGTTCGAGGGCCACGTCGACACCGTCGACCTGGCCCGCCGGCTGCGGGTCAGCCGCTCCGAGCGGGTCACCCCGCTGATGTTCGAGTACGACCTGATCGACCGGGCCCGCGCCGACCGCCGCCGGCTGGTGCTGCCCGAGGGCACCGACGAGCGCATCCTGCGGGCCACCGAGATCCTGCTCCGCCGGGGGGTGGCCGAACTGACCCTGCTCGGCCGCCCCGACGAGGTGGCCCGCCGCACCCGCGAGCTGGGCATCGACCTGGGCGGCGCGGAGGTGGTCGACCCGGCCGGCAGCGCCTGGCGGGACGAGTTCGCCACCCGGTACGCGAAGCTGCGCGCCCACCGGGGCGTCACCGTCGAGCTGGCGCACGACATCGTGGCCCAACCCAACTACTTCGGCACCATGATGGTGGCCACCGGACACGCCGACGGGATGGTCTCCGGGGCCACCCACACCACGGCCGCCACCATCCGCCCCGCCTTCGAGATCATCCGTACCGTGCCGGGCGTCTCGGTGGCGTCGAGCGTGTTCTTCATGCTGCTCGCCGACCGGGTGCTGGTCTACGGCGACTGCGCGGTCAACCCCGACCCGGACGCCGCCCAGCTCGCCGACATCGCCATCTCCTCGGCCGACACGGCGGCCCGGTTCGGCATCGAACCCCGGGTGGCGATGCTGTCCTACTCGACCGGGGACTCCGGCGCGGGCGCCGACGTGGAGAAGGTCGCCGCCGCCACCAGGCTGGTCCGCGAGCGCCGGCCCGACCTGCTGGTCGAGGGGCCGATCCAGTACGACGCGGCGATCGACCCGCAGGTCGCGGCGACGAAGCTGCCGAGCAGCACGGTCGCCGGCCGGGCCACCGTGTTCATCTTCCCGGACCTCAACACCGGCAACAACACGTACAAGGCGGTGCAGCGGTCGGCGGGGGCGGTGGCCGTCGGCCCGGTGATGCAGGGCCTGCGCCGACCGGTCAACGACCTGTCCCGGGGTGCGAAGGTCGCCGACATCGTCAACACGGTGGCGATCACCGCCATCCAGGCGGCCGGATCGTCGGAGGAGGGGTCGTGACCGACCGGGTGCTGGTGCTCAACTGCGGGTCGTCGTCGGTGAAGTACCGGCTCTACGCCGGGGAGTCGAGCGTCGACTCCGGCACCGTGGAGCGGGTCGGCGAGCCGGGTGGCGGTCCGCCCGACCACGCCACCGCCGTCCGGGACGTCCTCGGCCGGCTCGACCTGACCGGGCTGACGGCGGTGGGGCACCGGGTGGTGCACGGCGGCCGACGGTTCAGCGCACCGGTGCGGATCGACGACGCGGTCGTCGCCGCGATCGGGGAGCTGGTGCCGCTGGCACCGCTGCACAACCCGGCCAACCTGGCCGGCATCGCGGTCACCCGGGAACTGCTGCCGGACGTCGCCCAGGTGGCGGTCTTCGACACCGCCTTCCACCACACCCTGCCCGAGTCCGCCGCCACGTACGCCATCGACCTGGACACCGCCCGCCGGCACGACATCCGCCGGTACGGCTTCCACGGCACCTCGCACGCGTACGTGTCGCGGCGCACCGCCGAGCTGCTCGACCGGCCGTACGACCGGCTGCGCACGATCAGCCTGCACCTGGGCAACGGGGCGAGCGCCTGCGCGGTGGACGGCGGACGCAGCGTCGCCACCTCGATGGGGATGTCGCCGCTGGAGGGGCTGGTGATGGGCACCCGCAGCGGCGACCTCGACCCGACCGTCATCTTCCACCTGCGCCGCGAGGGTGGGATGGGCGTCGACGAGATCGACGACCTGCTCAACCACCGCAGCGGCCTGCTCGGGCTGACCGGGGCCAACGACATGCGGGAGGTGCAGTCCCGCCGGGCCGCCGGGGATCCCGCCGCTGTGCTCGCCTTCGACGTCTACTGCCGGCGGATCACCGGCTACGTCGGGGCGTACCACGCGCTGCTCGGCGGGGCGGATGCGATCACCTTCACCGCCGGGGTGGGCGAGCACTCCCCCGAGGTGCGGGCCGCCGCCCTGGCCGGGCTGGACCGGCTCGGCATCACCGTCGACCCGGAGCGCAACGCCGGCACCGGTGACCGGGTGATCTCCCCGGCCGGTGCGGCGGTCAGCGTCTGCGTGATCGGCACCGACGAGGAACGGGAGATCGCCAGGCAGACCCGGGCCGTGCTGGCCGACGCCCGCTGAGCGGTGGAGGGCGCACCGACCGGGGTGGCGGCCGGCGTCGTCCGGACGGCCGGGTCGGACCGGGCCGCCGACCACCTACCGTGCACTCATGGGGGTGAGGTGGCTGTGCGCCGTGGTGCTGGCCGCGCTGCTCGCCGGTTGTGCCCCGGCCACCGCCGCCACCGACGCACCGCCACCGACGCCGGCCCGGCCCGCCCCGGCGCAGGCCCTGCCGGTCGCGGTGCGCACGCTCACCGTCGACCCGACCGGGCCGCGCCCGCTGCCGGTGACGATCTGGTACCCGGCCGAGCGGGGCCGGGTCGCCCCGGGCCGGTTCCCGGTGGTGCTGCACAGCCACGGCCTGTTCAGCCTTCCCGAGCTGCACGCCGCGCTGGCCGTCCGGTGGGCCGCCGCCGGTTTCGTGGTGGCCGCGCCGACCTACCCGCACACCAACCGGCGGGCGGCCCGGTTCAGCCGCGCCGACGTCCGCAACCAGCCCGCCGACGGCTGGCGGGTGATCAGGCACCTGGTCCGCCTGGACGCCCGCGCCGGTGACCCGCTCGCCGGGCACCTGGACGTCGGCCGGTTCGCGGCGACCGGGCACTCGGCGGGCGGCTTCACCACCGCCGGCATGTTCACCTCCGGGCACCCGGCCCGGCTGCGCTCCGGCGTGATCATCGCCGGAGGCGGGTTGGCCGGCGCGTTCGCCGGACCGGCCGCCCCGCTGCTGTTCGTGCACGGCACCGCCGACCCGGTGGTGCCGCTGACCGTCGGCCGGGCCGGCTACCGGCGGGCGTCCGGTCCGAAGGCGTTCCTCAGCGTGCTCGGCCAGGGGCACGGCGAATACCTCACCCCGGGCCGGCCGGGCTTCGACCAGGTGTTCGCCACCGTCACCGACTTCCTCCGCTGGACCCTCTACGACGACCGGGAGGCCGGCCGCCGGCTGCGTGCCGACGCCACCCGCCCCGGGGTCACCACCCTCGACGACCGGTTGGCCGCCGCCGGGCCGTAGCCGCCCGGGCCACCGCGACGGGCGGGCACAATCGTTCTCATGTTCCGTCGTCGTGTCCCGGCCCTGCTGACCGTCGCCCTGCTCACCGCCGGCCTCGTCGGCTGCTCGGCGGCTGCGCCCGAGCGCCCCGCCGCCCCGGCACCGACGCCGCAGGCGAGCACGCCGGGGGCCGCCACGCCGGCACCGCGCGTGCCCGCCGGGACCGCGCCGACGCAGGCGTTCGCGGTAGGCGTACGGCAGCTCGCGCTGAACCGGGGCGGCGACCGCCCGCTGCCGGTGACCCTGTGGTACCCGGCCCGGGGCAGCTCCGGTGGGGCGGCGCAGCGCGACGCCACCGTGGCGGCCGGACGCTTCCCGGTGGTGGCGTTCAGCCACGGCCTCGACGGGCGCCCCACCGACTACCGGGCGCTGACCACCCGCTGGGCGGCGGCCGGTTTCGTGGTGGCCGCGCCGATGTTCCCGCACACCGGCAAGGGCACCGACGGCAGCGTCCTGGACGTGCTCAACCAGCCCGCCGACGTGTCGTACGTGCTGGACAAGGTGCTGGCGCTGGACGCGAAGGCGGGTGATCCGCTGCGCGGCCGGCTGGCCACCGACCGGGTGGCCGCGGCCGGGCACTCGGCCGGCGGGGTGACCACCATCGGCCTGTTCACCACCGGCCGGGACGAGCGGCTGCGCGCCGGGGTGGTCCTCGCCGGGACGGGGCTGGGCGTGGGCACCGCCTTCGCGGGGACCGCCGCCCCGCAGCTCTTCGTGCACGGCCGGGCCGACGAGGTGGTCGACTACGCCGCCGGCAAGGCCGTCTACGACGCGGTGCCGTGGCCCAAGGCGATGCTCAGCCTGACCCGGGGCGACCACGGCCGGGTCCTGCTCGGTGACGACACCGCCCTGGGGGTGGTCTCCGACACCACCATCGAGTTCCTCCGCTGGACGCTCTACGGCGACGCGGCGGCCCGGGACCGGCTGCCCGCCTCGGCCACCCGGGGCGACGTCGCCACCCTCGACGACCGCCTCTGAGCCACGGGTCAGGCGGTGTGGTCGACCACGACCTTGCCGAAGACCTCGCCGGAGTGCAGCCGGGCGAAGGCGTCGGCCACCCGGCTGAACGGGACCACGCTGTCCACCACCGGGCGCACCTCGTGCTCGGCGCAGAACGCGAGCAGCTCGGTCAGCTCGTCCGGGGTGCCCATCGAGGTGCCGAGGATCTCCAGCTGCATGGCGAAGACCCGGCGCAGGTTGACCGGCGGCAGGTGACCCGAGGTCGCGCCGGCGACCACGATCCGGGCCATCGGGGCGGCCGACTTCAACGAGTGGTCGAAGGTGGCCGCGCCCACCGTCTCGATCACCACGTCGACCCGCTCCGGCAGCCGGGCACCGGGTTCCAGCGCGGTCGCCCCCAGCGCGGCGATGCGGTCCCGCTTGGCGGCGTCGCGGCTGGTGGCGTACACCCGCTTGCCCAGTGCCAGGCCGAGCGCGACGGCGGCGGTGGCGACCCCGCCGCCGGCCCCCTGCACCAGCACCGCCTCGCCGTCGGCGATCCGGCCCCGGGTGGTGAGCATCCGCCAGGCGGTGAGCCAGGCGGTCGGCAGGCAGGCCGCGTCGGTCGCCGACAGGCCGGTCGGCAGCGGCAGCAGGTTCATCCGGGGTACGGCCACCCGCTCGGCCAGGGTGCCCTGGTAGTGCTCGGAGAGGATGGAGACGCCGCGCGGGTCGCCGGGGGTGGGCAGCACCGGGTAGATGACCACCTCGTTGCCGTCCGGGTCGGTGCCGGCCGCGTCGCAGCCGAGAATCATCGGCAGTTGCCCGTCGGCGAGCCCCACCCCGCGCAGCGACCACAGGTCGTGGTGGTTGAGCGAGCTGGCCCGCACCTGCACCGTCACCCAGTCGTCGTCGAGGTGGGCGGGCTCGGGACGATCGCCGACGGCGAGCGCGGCGAGCGGATTGTCGGCGTCGAACCGGGAGGCATAGGCGGCACGCATGATCCGCACCGTAACAGCGGAACGATCGTTCAAGAAGGGTCCGGGCCGGCCGACCCGGACCCTTCCCACCCGCTCAGGCGCGGGCGACGCCGTCGTGCCGGGCCGCCTGGGCCACCGCCTCGGCCACCGCCGGGGCGACCCGGGGGTCGAGCGGGGACGGCACGATGGCGTCCGGGCTGAGCGACCCGGCGACCACCCCGGCGATCGCGTCGGCGGCGGCCACCTTCATCCCGTCGGTGATCCGGGTGGCCCGGGCGTCCAGCGCGCCCCGGAACACCCCGGGGAAGGCGAGCACGTTGTTGATCTGGTTGGGGTAGTCGCTGCGCCCGGTGGCCACCACCGCCACGTGCCGGGCGGCGACCTCCGGGTCCACCTCGGGGGTGGGGTTGGCCAGCGCGAAGACGATGCCGCCCGGGGCCATCCCGGCGACCGCCGCCTCGGGGATCCGCCCGCCGGAGACGCCGATCAGCACGTCCGCGCCGCGCAACGCCTCGGTGACGTCACCGCGCCGCCCCTGCGCGTTGGTGGTCTCCGCGAGGTGCGCCTTGGTGCCGGTCAGGTCGGTGCGGTGCCGGCCGATGATGCCCTTCGAGTCGCAGACCACCACCTGTCCGGGGTCGACTCCCCCGGCGACGAGCATGTGGGTGACCGCGACCCCGGCCGCGCCGGCCCCGCTGACCGTCACCCGCAGGTCGCCGAGCTTGCGGTGCAGCAGGCTGGCCGCGTTGCGCAACGCGGCCAGCACCACGATCGCGGTGCCGTGCTGGTCGTCGTGGAAGACCGGGATGGGCAGCGCCTCGTCGAGTCGCCGTTCCACCTCGAAGCAGCGCGGGGCGCTGATGTCCTCCAGGTTGATCCCGCCGAACGAGGGGGCGAGGGCCCGGACCGTCGCCACGATCTCGTCGACGTCCTGGGTGTCCAGACAGACCGGCACCGCGTCGACGCCGGCGAACTGCTTGAACAGCACCGCCTTGCCCTCCATCACGGGCAGCGCCGCGCGCGGGCCGATGTTGCCGAGGCCGAGCACGGCGGAGCCGTCGGTGACGACGGCGACGGTGTGCGACACCCAGGTGTAGTCGTCGACCAGGGCGGGGTCGGCGGCGATCGCCTCGCACACCCGGGCCACCCCCGGGGTGTACGCCAGCGAGAGGTCCTCGCGGCTGGTCAGCGGGACGGTCGGGGCGACGGCGAGCTTGCCGCCGAGGTGCAGTCGGAAGACGGGATCAGCGGGATCCACGGTGGACGCAGACATGGTGACTCCAGGATCTGTCGAGCAGACGGAGCGGCCGGCGCGAGGGCGCGAGGTGAGGCGGAGCGGCGACACGCGGTACGCGGTACGGGGGTCACCCGGGCACCCCCCGAGCATAGTCAGGCCACCGGTACCGGGTTGTGAGGAGGGTCATATCGGTGCGGCGGCCAGCCGACCGGGGCGGGGCCAGTAGCGGAACACCACCCGGCCCAGCACGTCGGCCACCCCGTACGTCCGGGAGTCGTCGGTGACCAGCGCGTTGTCGCCGTGCAGCCACCACCCGCCGTCCTGCGGGCGCACGGCGCGCTTGACCACCAACAGGTCCGGTCGGCTGCGGAACACCGCCACCACCACGTCGCCGGGGCGGACCGGCCGGCCGCCCCGGCGGACCAGCAGCGCGTCGCCGTGGCGCAGGGTGGGTGACATCGAGGGCCCGGCCACGCCGACGGCGGTGAACGGGGCACCCGACCAAAGGATGGGACCGGAGCCGCCGACCGTCACAAGGTTTCCCCTCCGCCCCTGCCGGGGACGTCCTCAGGAGTAATGTCGGCTCGGATCATCGCAAACATCCCATGGAGGAACCTGATGCGACTTCCCCGCATCCTTTCGCCACGTGTGACCGCCAGCGCACACTGTGACCTGCCGTGCGGCGTGTACGACCCGGCGCAGGCCCGGATCGAGGCCGAGTCGGTCAAAATGATCTGCGAGAAGTACCAGGCGAACACGGACCCCGAGTTCCGCACCCGGGCGATCCTGATCAAGGAGCAGCGCGCCGACCTGGTCAAGCACCACCTGTGGGTGCTCTGGACCGACTACTTCAAGCCGCCGCACTTCGAGAAGTACCCGCACCTGCACCAGCTGTTCAACGAGGCCACCAAGGCGGCCGGTGCGGCCGGCGCCAAGGGGGCGACCGACCCGGCCAAGGCCGACGAGCTGCTCCAGAAGATCGACGAGATCTCCAAGATCTTCTGGGAGACCAAGCAGGCGTGAGCCTGCCCGTCACGGCACCGACGATCCGGCCGGCGCGTCCCGCAGACGTGCCGGCCGTCGTCGCCATGGTGCACGAGTTGGCCGACTACGAGCAGGCCGCCGATCGGTGCGGGCTGACCCCGGCACAGCTCGACACCGCCCTGTTCGGGCCGGCCCCGGCGCTGTTCGGGCACGTCGCGGTGGACGACGACGACCAGCCGGTCGGCTTCGCGCTGTGGTTCCTCAACTTCTCCACCTGGGCCGGTGTGCACGGCATCTACCTGGAGGACCTGTACGTCCGCCCCGCGTACCGGGGCACCGGCACCGGCCGGGCGCTGCTCGCCACCCTCGCCGGGATCTGCGTGGAACGCGGCTACCGGCGGCTGGAGTGGTGGATGCTCGACTGGAATCCGGCCGCCCGGTTCTACGCCTCGATCGGGGCCGAGCCGATGACCGAGTGGGTGCCCTACCGGCTCGACGGGGCGGCCCTGCACGGTCTCGCCGCCGAAGGGGTGACGTCGGCCACGCGGGTGTCCGCCGGGCCGGGTAGAGTCCCGGACCGGGGGGATGAGGCGTGACTCAACTGACCGGCCAGCCAGCGACCGACGACGACGTCGTGCACCTCACCGTGCCCGCCGACGGCGGCTACCTGGGCGTGCTGCGCACCGCGACGGCGGGGCTCGCGGCCCGTCTCCAGTTCGCGCTCGACGAGATCGAGGACCTTCGCATCGCGGTCGACGAGGCGTGCGCGATGCTGCTCGCCATCGCCACCCGCGACGCCGAGTTGGAGTGCCGGTTCTCGGTCACCGAGGACGCGCTGACCGTCGAGGTGACGGTGCCGACCGTGCGCGGCGCGGCACTGCCCGGGGAGTCCTCGTTCGCCTGGAAGGTGCTCACCGCGCTGACCACGGCGGCGGCGGCGGAGTCGACCCAGGGCCGGGCCACCATCTCGCTGCTGACCCGCCGTTCCGCCGGCTACTGACCGGGGCGCGTCACCGCGTCCCGGCCGGGGCGTGGGTCAGCCGAAGCCCAGCGCGCGGGTGGTCGGCGGGCTGACCAGCAACGCGCAGACGCCCACCCCGAGCGCCATCAGGGGCACGCCGAGCCAGCCCAGCCCGCCGGAGATCATGAACCAGCCGACCGGCAGCAGCATCAGCTCCAGCACCATCGCCGGGGCGCGGGCACCGGCCCGGCGGCGGGCCAGTGCCCCGCCCAACGCCCAGAGCGCGACCGCGCCCGCGATGGCGAACCCGGTCACGAAGAGTGCCGAGACCAGGTCGGTCGTGGTGGCGGTGAGGTCGGCCCAGACCAGCCAGCCGGCGAGCAGCGCCAGGGCGACGGCCTCGCCCCGCAGCAGGCGTACCGCCCAGCGCAGGGTGTCGGGAACCGGCGCGGAGTCGATCGTCACGCGGGCCACGATACCCCCGTCCCATCACGTAAAGTGCCGGCCATGCGGGCCGTCCTGGTGGTCAATCCGAAGGCCACCACCACCAGCGAACGCAGCCGGGACGTGCTGGTCCGGGCGTTGCGCAGCCAAGTAGACCTGTCGGTGCGGTACACCCGACGCCGGGGTCACGCCACCGACCTGGCCCGGGAGGCCGCCCAGGAGGGCGTCGACCTGGTGGTCACCCTGGGTGGCGACGGCACGGTCAACGAGGTGGTCAACGGCCTGATGACCGCCGATCCCCCGACGATCCGCACCGGTGGCTCCCCGGCCGAGCGGCTGCCGGCGCTGGCCACGGTGCCGGGCGGCTCGACGAACGTCTTCGCCCGCGCGCTCGGATTGCCCCGGGAGTGGGCCGACGGCACCAGCATGATCCTGGAGGCGCTGCGGCTGGGCCGGTCCCGCACGATCGGGCTGGGCCGGGCCGACGACCGCTACTTCACCTTCTGCGCCGGCTTCGGGTTGGACGCGGCGGTGATCCACCGGGTGGAGCAGGCCCGGCGGCGGGGGCGGGTCTCCTCACCCGCGCTCTACTTCCGTTCCACCCTGAGTCACTACTTCCTCGGCTCCGACAGGCGGCATCCGGCGATCAGCCTGGAGCGGCCGGGCGAGCCGGCCGAGGGCGAGCTGGCCACGGTGATCATCCAGAACACCGCGCCGTGGACGTACCTCGGCGACCGGGAGGTCAACCCGAACCCGGAGGCGTCGTTCGATCTCGGGCTGGACGTGCTGGCGATGCGTCAGCTCCGCGTTGCCAGCACGACACGGACGGTGACCCAGTTCCTGTCCCGGGACCCTGATCCGCGTGGCAAGCAGGTGCTCCGATTGCACGATCTGGAGGAGTTCACGCTGGTCTCGGCCCGCCCGCAGGCCTTCCAGCTGGACGGGGACTACCTTGGCGAGCGACACAAAGTCAGATTGTCCTCCGTTTCCGGCGCACTGAGAGTAATCTGCTAGGTCTCGGGTAACGCCCTAGGTCGAGCGGTCGGGTACACCGCGCGGCGCGGTGGCCGCCACACCGAGGAGGAGTGCCGGAAATGTCAGCAATGTCACGCGGACTGTACTATATTGATCCTCGACTGTGGTACGCCGGGTAGCAGGGAAGCCTGGAAACCGGACAAAAGGGTCGTGAGCTTGCTCACCGAGCGGAGTTTTTCCGAGCGTCACCCCTTGACATCGCGTTCGTTCGTGAAAGTATTCACAAGCGAACTTGAGTTACCGGGACATTGCCTGGATATGCTCGGCCGGTTGAGCAGTTCCAGCAGGACCAGGCGCCAAAAACGAGTCTGCTCACGCATTGCCGAATAGTCGAACGCGAACCGTGACGACCGGCAACGCGGACGGATATAAGAAAAGCACCAGCGTTAACTGCCATCCATCCAGAATGAGGAGTGTTGCCGCCATGGACTGGCGTCACAATGCCGTCTGCCGCGACGAGGACCCGGAGCTGTTCTTCCCGATCGGGACGTCCGGCCCTGCTGTCCTGCAGGTCGAGCAGGCCAAGGCCGTCTGCCGGCGCTGCTCCGTGACCGACCAGTGCCTCCAGTGGGCACTGGAGTCCGGTCAGGACGCCGGCGTCTGGGGCGGGATGAGCGAAGAGGAGCGCCGCGCGGTCAAGCGCCGTGGCGGTCTCCGGGTGCTGCGCGCTCACTCCGCCTGAAAAAAATCGATCACACACGCTGTTCGCCCCGGCCGGGTCCGCCCGCCGGGGCGTTCTGCTGTCCGCACTCCGCGTGATCAGAATTCGTCAATGTATTGTGGCGAGACAATTACTGAGGGTAATTAAGCTGTGAGTGACCCCGGTCACCCGTCACCCGACGTGTCGACCCGACGCAGCACCAGATCCACCAGATCCGGGGAGTCGTTCAACGGGGCGCTGACCGCCACCGCCCCGGCCCGCTGCGCCGCCGCCACCACCGCGTCGTGGAACAACCCCGGCGCGAGGAAGTACGCCACCACCGCCACCTGTGGCGCACCGGCCGCCCGCAGCCGGGTCACCGCCACGTCGGTCGTCGGCGGGGCCGCCGACGCGTACGCCACCGTGCAGGGCACCCCGAATCCGGCGGAGAGAGCGGCGGCGACCCGCCCCACCGACCCCCGCGCCCGCGCGTCCCGGGTGCCCGCCGCCGCCAGCACCAACGCGTCCACCGGCCCCGGCCGCGCCTGCGCCAGCCGGCTACCCAGCCCGGCCAGCAGACCCGCGTCCACCGTCCCGTCGGCCGGCCCGAGCACGTCGGTGACCCGTACCGTCAGCCCGGGAGCGGCCTGCCGGGCCGCCGCCACCGCCGCCGGAACGTCCACCCGCCGGTGGTACGCGGCGGTGAGCAGCAGGGGCACCACGACCGCCGTCCGGTGACCGTCGGCGGCCAGCCCCCGCAGCACCTCCGTCGGCCCCGGATCGGTGTGGTCGAGCCAACTGGGCAGCACCGGCGTACCGGGACGGGCGGCACCGACGGCACGGGCCAGCGCCCGGGTCGCCGCCGCCGCCCGGGGGTCGCGGCTGCCGTGCGCCACCAGCACCACCGGCACGCCCGCGTCGGCCCGCCCCGACCGCGCCGGGGCCGCACCGGCCGGGCGCAGCGCAGCGGCGGCGGGTCCGGGTGACGCCGCGCCGGGCGTCGGGGCGTGCTCCGGCCCGGTCAGACGTGCAGGCCGCACTCGGTCTTCTCGAACATGGCCCAGCGGCCGGCCCGGGGGTCCTCCCCCGCCTTGGTCCGACGGGTGCACGGCCAGCAGCCGACCGAGCCGTAGCCCCGGCTGAGCAGCTCGTTGACCGGGATGTCGTAGCGGGAGATGTAGGAGTCCACGTCGGCCTGGGACCAGGCGGCGATCGGGTTCACCTTCACCTTGCCGCGTCGCGGGTCGAACGTCACCACAGGCGTGTTCGCCCGGGTCGGCGACTCGTCCCGACGCAGCCCGGCGGCCCACGCGTCGTACCCGGACAGGGCGCGCTCCAGCGGCTCGACCTTGCGCAGCTGGCAGCAGTCGTCCGGGGAGCGGTTGAACAGCCGGGGGCCGTACTCGCCATCCTGCTGGCCGACGGTCTGCCGGGGCCGGATCGAGCGCACGTTCACCGGCAGCCGGCGGGCCACCTCGTCGCGGACCCGCAGCGTCTCCGGGAAGTGCAGGCCGGTGTCCAGGAAGATCACGTCCACCCCGGGGGCGACCCGGGACACCAGGTGGGCCAGCACCGCGTCGGCCATCGAGCTGGTCACGCAGAACCGGTCGCCGAAGGTGTCGGCCGCCCACCTGGCGATCTCCAACGCCGGGGCACCCTCCAGCTCGCGGCCGGCCCGCTCGGCAAGTGCCCGCAGCTCGGCCGGCTCACGCCGGGCCGGGTCGGTCGTCCTCGGGCCACCGGGACCGACCAGGCCCAGACCGGTGGCGGAGAGCAGCCCGGTCACCGGGTCACCGCCCGACTCAGCAGGCCGTTGAACTTGACGGTGAAGACCCGGGCGCAGGCGTGGCACTCCCAGACGCCGTGGCCGGCCTCGTTCGGCCGCAGGTCCTCCTCGCCGCAGTACGGGCAGTGCAGCGGCACGGATCGGGTTTCACTCATCGGAGTTCCTCCTCGTCGACCCTGATCACCCAGTTGGCGAACGTCTCGCCCTCGGTCCGGCCGGCCAGGTAGCGGCGGGCCAGTCGTTCCACGTACTCGGGAAGCTCGTCGGCGGTGGTCTTCAGGCCGCGCAGCTTGCGGCCGAACCCGGCGGTCTGGCCCTGGGCCATCCCCAACCCGCCGCCGAGGTGCACCTGGAAGCCCTCCACCTGCCGGCCGTCCGGGCCGACCACCAGCTGCCCCTTGAGGCCGATGTCGGCGACCTGGGTGCGGGCGCAGGCGTTCGGGCAGCCGTTGATGTGGATGGAGATGTCCGCGTCGAAGTCGCGCAGCCGCTCCTCCAGCCGGGCCACCAGTTCCTCGCCGCGCGCCTTGGTCTCGACGATGGCCAGCTTGCAGAACTCGATGCCGGTGCAGGCCATGGTGCCGCGCCGCCAGGCCGACGGCCGGGCCTCCAGGCCGATCCCGCGCAGCTCGTCGACCAGGGACTCCGTCCGCGCCGGCGGCACGTCCAGCACCAGCAGCTTCTGGTACGGCGTGAGCCGCACCCGGCCGCTGCCGTGCGCCTCGACCACGTCGGCGAGCTTGGCCAGCTGACCGCCGGAGACCCGCCCGACCACCGGGGCGGCCCCGACGTAGTTGAGCCCGTCACGCTGGCGGTGCACGCCGATGTGGTCGACCGGCTTGTCGGGCAGCTGCGGGGCGGGGCCGTCGAGCAGGGTACGCCCCAGGTACTCCTTCTCCAGCACCTCGCGGAACTTCTCCACGCCCCAGTCGGCGACCAGGAACTTCAACCGGGCCCGGTTACGCAGCCGGCGGTAGCCGTAGTCGCGGAAGATGCCGACCACCCCCGCCCAGACGTCAGGCACCTCGGCCAGCGGCACCCAGACGCCGAGCCGCTTGGCCAACATCGGGTTGGTGGACAGGCCGCCACCGACCCAGACGTCGAAACCGGGGCCGTGCTCCGGGTGCTCGACCCCGAGGAAGGCGATGTCGTTCGCCTCGTACGGGGTGTCGACCAGCCACGAGATCGTGGTCTTGAACTTCCGGGGCAGGTTCGAGTACGCCTTGTCGCCGACGTACCGGCTGACGATCTCGTCGAGCGCGGGCGTCGGGTCGAGCACCTCGTCCTCGGCCACCCCGGCGACCGGGCTGCCCAGCACGATCCGGGGGCAGTCGCCGCACGCCTCGGTGGTCTGCAGGCCCACCGACTCCAGCCGACGCCAGATCTCCGGCATGTCCTCGACCCGGATCCAGTGGTACTGGATGTTCTGCCGGTCGGTGATGTCGGCGGTGTCCCGGGCGAACTCGCGGGAGATGTCGGCGATCACCCGGAGCTGGGCCAGCGAGAGCTGACCGCCGTCGACCCGGACCCGGAGCATGAAGAACTCGTCCTCCAGCTCGTGCGGCTCCAGCACGGCGGTGCGCCCGCCGTCGATGCCGGCCTTACGCTGGGTGTAGAGGCCCCACCAGCGGAATCGGCCCCGCAGGTCCTGTGGGTCGATCGAGGCGAACCCGCCGTGGGCGTAGATGTTCTCGATCCGGGCCCGGACGTTCAGCGGGTCGTCGTCCTTCTTGATCCGCTCGTTGGGGTTGAGCGGCTCGCGGTGGCCGAGCGCCCACTGTCCCTCTCCACGGGGGCGGCGGGGGGCACGGGTGGCGGGAACGGCGGTGGCCGTCGGGGTCCCGGGACGGGCCGGGGTGCTGCTGACCGCCATCGCGGCGTCCTCCGTTGTCTCTGCGGTGCCTCGGGGGGAGCGCGAACGCGGCGACGGCCGGCCCTGGAAGGGCCGAGGACAACGGTGTCGGAACGGCCGGCGCAGAATACGCGCCCGAGACGGATGGGTCGGGCGTCGTCAGTGGGCCGGACAGATCGCGCTGCGCACGCGGCCGTAGTCGACGTGGCGACGTGCCACGAAGCGGCGGACGACAGCGGCGGTCATGCAGCCATGCTCCCACACCCTGCGGAAACCGGCCAAGAACCGCGTGCCGCATCCCACATCACGGGCCGCATCCCCACCGTCACCCTGCCCGGTCCCACCCCGCGGCACGGCCGGGCAGTGGGCGCGAACAGCGGTGTCCGGCCCGGTGCGACGCCGCAGTATCGGCCCCTCGGCCCGGCCCGACCACCTCGCCCATTCCTTCCTCGCGCCCTTTCGAGCTGATGACGACAACGAATCGCGGCCCCGTCCAGCGGAACCGCAGGACGGGGCCGAAGGGTGCGACGCGTTCGACTCCTTGCCACCGGATCAGGCACCACGAGTTGCCACCGGATCAGGCACCACGAGCCGACGCCGGCCGCGCGGACGGCACCGAGCCGGCGAGGTACCCGGGTGGGTGTGCCGAGCACGGACAGCCGCTGACGGACAGGTCGATGCCGGTGGGCAGGCATGGCCGATCGTCGCCAGGTCGTCGAGCGAGTGAATCGTTTACGAGATCAGCTCGAAAGGACGCGAAACCACTCCTCCCACCCGGCCGGAGGCCTGGTCGCCGCCAGCTCCGGCGGCATCGTCGGGTCCGGTGTGGGACCCTCGACCCGTGGGCGCGATGTCCGGAAAGAGGCATTCGGGTGGGCCGGCTGGTGCGCACCCGCGTCCGCACCCGGGACCCGTGGGAAGGTCACGGCCGGGGCCGGTGGCAGGTGTCCGGGCGGTCTTCCTGCGCCCCGACCGGTGGCCGGCGGGGTGGGTGGTCTGGGCGGTTCCGCTACTGGTCACCCTGGTCGCCGGCTGCTCGGGAATCAACCGGGCCCAACCCTGGCGGGACGAACTGGCCACCTGGAGCGCGGCCACCCGTCCGGTCGGGGACCTGTTCCGGCTCACCCGGACCGTCGACGCGGCGACGGGGGCGTACTACCTGGTGGTGCACGGCTGGACCGGGGTGTTCGGCGACTCCGTGGCGGCGCTGCGACTGCCCTCGGTGCTGGCGATGGCGGGCGCGGCCGGCCTCACCGGCGTACTCGGGCGGCGGTTGTTCGGGGTGTCTGCCGGCCTGCTCGCCGGCCTGCTCTTCGCGGTCCTGCCGGGCACCTCCCGTTACGCGCAGGAGGCCCGGCCCTACGCGCTGGTGACCCTGCTCGCCGTGCTGGCCACCGTGCTGCTGGTCCGCGCGCTGGACGGTCCCGGCCGGCTGCGCTGGGCCGGCTACGCGGCGGCCGTCGCCGGGCTCGGCCTGGCCCACCTGCTCGCCCTGGGCCTGCTCGCCGCGCACGCCGTGGCGGTGCTGACCTTCGCGGCCTGGGGCCCGCCCAGCAACGGCGTCACCCGCGAGTCGTGGGGACGGCGGCTGCGGGGGTGGCTGCTGGCCGTGTCGGCCGCCCTGGTGGTGCTGACCCCGCTGCTGGTCACGGCGCAGCGGCAGCGGTCCCACCAGCTCGACTGGGTCACCGCGGCCCGGCTGGCGGATCTGGCGGCCCTGCCGGGTGCACTGGCGCACAGCGGTGTGGTGGGGGGTGTGCTGGTCGGGCTCGCCGCGCTCGGGGCGACCCGCTCGGGGCGGCGGGGCCTGCTGCCGGGCCTCTGCGTGCTGCTGCCGGTGCTGCTGATCTTCGTCGCCGCGCTGGCCGTGCCCCTCTGGGTGCCCCGGTACCTGTTCTTCACGGTGCCCTTCGCCTGCCTGCTCGCCGGCACCGCCCTGGCCGGCCCCGCACCGCCGACGGGCCCGACACGGACCCGACCGGCGGGAGCCCGACCGGTCCGGGCGGGGCTGGCGGTGGTGGCGCTCGCCGCGCTGCTCGGGCTGCCCGACCAGGCGGCGGTACGGCACAGCCACGGCTGGCCGCGCAGCGCGACGGTCGACTACCGGGGGGCGGCGGCGGTGATCGCCGCAGGTCAGCGACCCGGCGACGCGGTGGCCTACTCCCCCCGCGACGGGTGGCTCTTCCTCGACCTCGGCATCGACTACCACCTGCCCCGGATCACCGGTGACCGGGCCGCCGACGGGCCCCGGCCCCGGGACGTGCTGGTCGCCCAGGGGCGGCGGGCGCGGGCTGACCTGTGGGTCCGCGAGTGCGACCGGCCCGCCGGCTGCCTGGCCGGCGTGGACCGGGTCTGGCTGGTGGTCGCCGGGCGGCACGACGATCCGCTCGCCGCGGTGCCCGGCGACAAGGGCGATGCCCTGCGGGCCGGGTTCACCGTCGAGCAGGCCCACCCCCGGCCGGGGGTGACGGTGGCGCTGCTCGTCCGTCGGCGTTGACCACACCCACCCCGGTCAGGCCGGTTTGCGTTCCAGCAGGACCACCCGGACCCGGTCGAACCGCTCGACGTGACGGATCAGGAAGCGCTGCCGCAGCAGCGCCTCCCGGGCCGGCGGCAGCCCGGCCAGCGGGTCGTTGAGGTGACCGGTCTCCACCAGCCAGATCCGCCTGGTGTCCCCGAGGCAGGGCAGCGGTTCCCGGCACTCGCGGGCGGTCAGCCAACCGGTCTGCCGGGCCGGTACGGCCACGAAGACGTCCCGGGGGTGCGTCTGGTCGCGCAGGCCGTAGTCGGTGGCCTTGCGGGCCACGTCGCTGGAGCCACCGAACCCGTCGTTGTAGGCGACCCCGTCGCCCGGTTTGACCTGGCTGCCCAGGTAGCGGACCGCGTCGAGGTAGCGGGGCTGCCCGTCGGCCTCGTTGGAGCGGACCCGCTCCTGGGCCGGCCAGGTCTGCCAGGCCAGCACCGGCAGCAGCACCAACGCCCCGGCCAGCCAGGCCGCCGGCAACCGTTCCCGGGTGGCCAGCCGCGCGGTGCGGCAGACTGCGAACGCGGCGAGCAGCGCCCACGCGGGGACGGTGAACAGGAAGTACCGGGCCAGGAACAGGTGCACCACGCTGAACGTCAGGTAACCGGCGACCGGGGGCAGCACGGCCCAGATCAGCAGCATCAGCACGGTGTTCCGCCACTGCCGGCCGGCGACCGCCACCGCGAGGACGGCGAGCGCCGCGACCAGCGCCAACGCGGCCGTGGTGCCGGTCAGGTTCGCCAGGAAACGGAGCACCGCGTCGCCGTCGTTCTCGACCCAGGAGATCTGGCCGGACTGCCGGCTACCGAGGATCAGCACCGGGAGGACGAACAGCCCGGCGATGCCGGTGGACGCCGCCCACCGCCACCGGGGTTCCTCGCCGGGCACCGACCGCCACAGGTGGAACAGGTGCGCGAGCACCACCAGCAGCGCGACGAAGTGCAGCCAGCCGACCAGCACCAGCAGCACGCCGTACGCCCACCAGCGGCTCCGGGTCGGCCGGTCCACCGCGCGGAGGAAGAGCCAGGTGGCCGCGACCGCCGCCAGGGTGACCAGGGCGTACGACCGGGCCTCCTGGGCGTACCGGGAGACGGTGGGCAGCAGGGCGAAGACCAGGCCGGCCAGCACCCCGACCGGGGTGTCGAAGAGTCGCCGCCCGATCAGGGCGACCAGCCCGGCGGTGAGCCCGACCGCGAGCACCGAGGGCAGCCGCAGGGCGGTCGTCGAGTCCCCGGTCAGCGTGGTCAGCACCGACATGATCACGTAGTAGCCGGCGTGCACCAGGTCGATGTTGCCGACCAGCATCCGGAACTGCTCGACCGACAGCGACGTGACGTGCCAGGTGACCAGTTCGTCGTTCCACAGGTCCCGGGCGTCCAGCCGCCACCAGCCGAGGCCGAGCGCGACGACGGTCGGCAGCAGCGCCCACCAGCCGCCGCCCCGGCCCGCCGCCCGCCGGGGTGCGGCGTGGCCGGTGACCTCCGCCGGGTCGGCCTGCCCGGTCCACTGGATCGCCGGCGCGGTCACTTCACGGTCCTGATGTCGAAGCCGAAGGTGTCCTTGGCGGCGGCCCGGCGGAACGCGCGCAGGGCGGCGTCGTCCCGGTCGATGTTCCACTTCCCGGAGCCGTTGATGTTGAAGTAGGCCACCCCGAGGAGGTCCCCACGCTTGGCCACGTTGGTGAGCAGGTCGGTGATCTGGGCCGGTCGCCGGCTGCCCGGTTCGGCCCCGGTCTCCACGATCAGCAGGGGACGCCTGGTGAACGTGCGGATCTCGGTGATGGTGGGCACGAAGAGGTCCCGGAACGTCTTGGGGCCCCGGTTGGTGTAGTAGCCGTCCATGCCGACCCAGTCGACGTAGGCGTCCCCGGGGTAGAGCGCCCGGATGCTGACCTTGCGCAGGTAGTTGACGACGTTCGGGGTCCACGTCCAGATCACGTTGGTGGCGCCCTGCTGGGTGAAGATGTCGTGCAGGTGCCGCCAGGCGGCGACGTACTCGGCGGCCCTGGTCTGCTTGGTGCCCCAGGAGTACCAGTGCCCGTTCATCTCGTGGGCGAAGGTGAGGGCGATCGGCAGGTTCAGGGTGCGTACGGCGGTGGCGAACTCCTTGACGTACGCGTCGTGCTTGCCGACGGCGATGTCCCGCAGCGGCACGTCGTACGGTTCCCAGCGGATCACCGCCAGCGCGCCGTAGTTGTGCAGCTCACGGACCTCGCTGGCGGCGAACCTGTCGTCGAAGCTCTCGAAGATCGCCACCAGGTTGGGGGTCTTGCCGGTCTCCTCGGCAAAGGCGCGGACCCGCGCCATCTCGGCACCACCGGTCACGGTGACACCGAGGTACCTGCCCTTCGGTGACTTCAGCGCGGTGACGTCGTACGCCGGGACCTGTTCCTCGGTGGCGGCGACGCCGCCCGGCCCGGCGGCGGACCCGGCGACCTTGATGTCGACCCGGCGCAGCACGGCGAACTCGGTGAACGCCAGCGCGACCACCAGCAGGAAGGTGACCAGGTACTTCGTCCTCACCTGACGACCTCGACGTCGCGTTCCGGGTCGACCAGCAGCGCCTGCCCGACGACGGCGAGGTAGAAGACCGCGCTGAGCAGGGCCGGTACGAAGATCCACGGTTCGGGTTCGACGAGCATCCGCCAGCCGGCGACGCCGGCCCAGACCAGGCCGGTGCCGGCGGTCCACACCTTCATGCCGGTCCACAGCCGCCGGGTCTTGCTCTTCTTGGCGGTGCCGCCGGTAGGCTGCCAGCCCATCCGCCGGCCCCGGACGATGTCGATGACGGCGAAGGCGTGCGCCCAGCCGTAGATCATCTTGACCGTCCAGCTCTCCAGGCCGTACCGGTTGCGGTGCCAGAGCGGGAAGATGATCAGGTTGTAGACCACGCTGGGCAGGATCAGCAGGTAGTTGGCGATCGCGATCTGGTGCGCGAACACGGTGAGCATCAGCACCGGGATGACCGGCGCGACGAAGGTGAACAGCCCGGTGTGCAGGTAGTAGCAGAAGCCGGAGAGGTAGCTGAGCCGGGCCCGCAACCGCAGTTTCGTCGACCAGAACTTCCGCGACCCGAGCAGGCTCATCGAGCCGGCGCACCAGCGGTACTGCTGGGTGAAGAACGAGTCCACGTCCGACGGGCAGAGCCCGGCGGCCAGCACGACCGGGATGTAGCGCAGGTTCCACCCTTTCATCCGCAGGTCGAAGCCGGTGTGCACGTCCTCGGAGTGCTCGATGAGGGTGGACCCACCGATGGAGAACAGCGCGTCGCGGCGGTAGACGGCGCAGCTGCCCACGCAGATCGCCGAGTCGTGGGCCTGCCGGGACACCTGCACCGACCGGTAGAACAGCTCCTGCACCGCCCCGGCCCCGCGCTCCACCCAGGTCTGCCCCAGGTGCACCCGGAAGTACTGCGGCGACTGCACGATGCCCGCGTTCGGCTCGGCGTCGAACCAGGGCAGCATCTGGTCGAGCATGTCCTTACGCGGGACGAAGTCGGCGTCCAGGACCAGGATGAAGTCGCTCATCGTGCGTTCGAAGGCGTACCGCATGTTGCCGGCCTTCTTGAACCAGCCCCGGTTGGGTCGTCGCTGGTAGACGAAGCCGAAGGCGAGCGCCATCCGTTCCATCGCCTCGTTGGGCGAGTCGTCGAGCACGTAGACGGTGACCTCGCCCCGGTAGTGGCGGCCCATCGCCCGCACGTGCTCCCAGGTGTTGCGCAGCACGTGCGCGGGTTCGCCGCAGACCGGCAGGAACACGTCGACGCTGGGGTGGCGGGCCGGCCGCCAGGTGCGTACCAGTTCCTGGTGGCGGGCCAGGTCGAAGCCCGGGGTGAACAGGTTGACCGCGAGCGAGACGAGGTAGTAGACGACGGTGAAGAACAGCAGCGGGGCGAGCAGCCACAGCCACGGGGCGAGCCGGACGAAGAGCAGTTGGCTGGTGATCAGGCAGCCGAAGCTGACCAGCGACGGCACCATCAGGGCGGCCAGTCGCCGCTTGCGGTAGGAGAGCATCTCGGCGTCCGTCGGCGGCAACGGCACCGGGGCGTACGCGGGCCGGTGCGGCGCGTCGGCGTCCCTGCGCGGGGTCCACTTCGACACCTGCCGCGGCACCCGGAACTCGGCGGTGGGCGACAGCACCGCGGCCGGATCGACCGCAGGCGGTGAGGTCATCGCTTTCGTCTCCCCCGCTCGCCGGGCCGCACGCACTCCCCGACAGGGCGATCGGGATGTCGCCGGACGCGTCCAGGGAAGCCGGGCACGGTGAACTGGCCGTGTCTGCTTGGTGGTGAAGCTAGAAAACTATTCAGTCGGCCGCAAGGTGTCAATGCCCGCGAATCGGCTGAAAGGCGTATCGGACCGCAGATCGCACGTCAGTCCACTCACATTCATCCCGACGTCACCGGCGGGCAACCGGGTCGCCGGGGCGGCCCGGTTCAGACCTTGGCCAGCGGCAGCACCAGCACCGCCTCGGTCCCACCGGTCGGGCCGGGACGCAGCTCGATGCTGCCCCGCAACTCCCCGGTCACCAGGGCCCGGACGATCTGCAACCCGAGCCGCCCGCCCCGGTCGGCGTCGAACTCGGCAGGCAGCCCGCGCCCGTTGTCGGTCACCGAGACGTGCAACTGCTTGCGCTGCCGGTGCGCCGAGACGACCACCTCGGGCCGGGTCTCCGGCTCCACCACCTCGTCGCCCTCCTCGGCCGGCGGGAAGCCGTGCTCGACGGCGTTGAGCAGCAACTCGTTGAGCACCATCACCAGCGAGGTGGCGATCTCGGCGGGTAGCACCCCGAAGCTGCCGGTCCGCCGCATCCCGACGCTCACCTCGGTCGCGGCCACCTCGGTCGCCGCGCTCGCCACCCGGTCGACGATCCCGTCGAACTCGACCGCCTCGTCGCTGGACATGGAGAGCGTCTCGTGCACCAGGGCGATGGAGGCGACCCGGCGTACCGACTCCTCCAGGGCGACCCGGGCCTCCGGCATCGACACCCGGCGGGCCTGCAGGCGCAGCAGCGCGGCGACGGTCTGCAGGTTGTTCTTCACCCGGTGGTGGATCTCCCGGATGGTGGCGTCCTTGGTGATCAGGGCCCGGTCGCGGCGGCGTACCTCGGTGATGTCGCGGACCAGGACCAGCGCGCCGATCGGCACCCCGGCGGGCATCAGCGGCAGGGCCCGGGTGAGCATCGTCGCCCCCCGGGCGTCGATCTCCCGCCGGGGCGGGCCCTCGCCGCGCAGCGCGGCGAGGATGCCGTTGGCCGCCTCGGTGCCGTCGAGCGGGTCGCTGGCCAGCCGGCGGTGCAGCTTCGCCAGGTCCTCGCCCACCAGGTGGGAGGCGTACCCCAACCGGCGGTACGCCGACTGCGCGTTCGGGCTGGCGTAGGTGACCTTGCCACCGGCGTCGAGCCGGACCAGCCCGTCGCCGACCCGGGGCGCGGAGGTGGTCTCGCCCGGGTGCCGGGGCGGCGGGAAGGTGCCGTCGGCGATCATCTGGGCCAGGTCGTCGGCGGTGGTGAGGTAGTTCAGCTCCAGCTGGCTGGGGGTGCGGGCGGTGGACAGGTTGGTGTCCCGACCGACCACCGCGATCACCTCGCCGGCCTCCCCGTCGGCGGTGCGCAGCCGGACCGGGATCGCCTCGTGCCGGGCCGGCACGTCGCCATACCAGACCGGGTCGCCCTCCCGCCAGATCCGGCCCTGCCGGTAGGCGACCTCCAGGTGGGCCACCTCCGGGCCGCCCACGATCCGGCCCACCTGATCGTCCAGGTAGGCGGTCGGGGCGGTCGTCGGGCGGACCTGGGCGACGCAGAGGAACGTGCCGTCGGCGTCCACCGGCACCCACAGCAGCAGGTCAGCGAAGGACAGGTCGGACAGCAGCTGCCAGTCCCCGGCGATCCGGTGCAGGTGGTCGATGTCGGCCGGGCGGAGCTGGGTGTGCTCCTCGGCGAGGTCGCGCAGCGTGGACACGAGACACAGCGTGCCACGCCCACCCGGACGCCGTCGCGCTGGCCGGCCCGGGTCACATCGTCGCGGTGACCTTCTTCAGCCCGCGCGGGGCGTCCGGGTCCTCACCCCGGGCCAGCGCCAGGGCGAGGGCGAGGCGCTGCAACGGCAGGATGTCCAGCAGCGGGGCGTACCGCTCGTCGACCTCGGGCACGGCCAGCCGGGTGACCCCCTCGACCTCGGCCGAGCCCACCACCACCACGTCGGCGCGGCGCTCGCCGAGGCGGGGCAGCACCTCGCCCATGGACCGGCCGCCGGGGCCGGAGCCGACCACGGCCAGCACCGGCACGTCCGGGTCGGTCATCGCGAGCGGGCCGTGCAGCAGGTCGGCCCCGGAGAAGGCCAGCGCCGGCAGGTAGGAGGTCTCCATCAGCTTCAGTGCCGCCTCCCGGGCGGTCGGGTAGGCGTACCCCCGGCCGGTGGTGACGAGTTGGCCGGCGAACCGGTAGCGCGGGGCGAGCCGGGTCGGGGTGTCGTCGGCGAGGGTGCGTTCGGCCAGCTCGGGGAGGCGTTCCAGGGCGGCCCGCTGGTCGGCCGGCAGTACGCCGTCACCGGCCCGGACGCCCTCCACCAGCAGCAGCAGGGCGAGCAGTTCGGCGGTGTACGTCTTGGTGGCGGCGACCGCCCGCTCGTGCCCGGCGGCGATGTCGATGCCCAGCTCGGCGGTCCGGGCCAGCGGCGAGTTGGGGGCGTTGGTGACCGCCAGGGTGAGCGCGCCGGCCTCGCGGGCGGTGCGCAGCACCTCGGTCAGGTCGGGTGAGCCGCCGCTCTGGCTGACCCCGACGACGAGCGCATCGGAGAGGTCGGGGCGGGCCCCGTAGACGGTGACCGCGCTGGGCGAGGCGAGCCCAGCGGGCAGCCCGAGCCGGATCTCGGTCAGGTACGCCCCGTAGAGGGCGGCGTGGTCGGAGGTGCCCCGGGCGGTGAAGACCACGTGCCGGGGGCGGCGTTCCGCGACGGCCGCCGCGACCCGGGCGATCGCCCCGGCGTGCCCGGTGGAGAGCAGCCGCGCGTAACCGGCCGGCTGCTCGGCGATGTCGGCGGCCATCCCGGCCCCTGGCTGCGTCACGGAAACTCCCCTCGCTGCGCGATCGCCGCGCGTTTCATGTTCAGTCTTGCACGATTCTGTCGCTGAGGACAATCCAGCGCGCACTAATGAGCAGAAGATCGGCACCGGTTGCCGGTATCCCCTACGCTTGCCCAGCCCTGGCAACCCCCCTGCTAGTGAGAGGCCGACGTGTCGGAGGAGCCACCCGCGCTGACCGCGGCCGAGGAACTCGCCCTCGCCCGGCTCGCGCTCGACGAGGGCGACCTGGCCCACGCCGCCGACCACCTCGCCGCCGCCCTGGTGCTGGCACCGACCCTGCCCGACACGCACGAGACGCTCACCCGGATCGCCGCCGCCTCGGGCGGCGACCTCGACCTCTTCCCGCTCGGCCAGCGGGCACACGTCGGGGCGGTGGTCGCCCGCGCCCACCTGCTCGCCGCCGCCGGCCGCCCGGCCGAAGGGCTCGACCTGCTGGTCGCCGCCACCGGCCACGCCCCCGGCGTCGACTGGGCCGGGGTGCCCTGGGTCACCGCCCCCGAACTGGCCCAACGGCTCGACCCGGACCGCTGCGCCCGGATCCTGATGCAGGTCTGCGCCGCGGTGCCCGACCCGGTCCCCCGCGCCGGGCGGACGCCCCTGCTGCCGTACCTCACCCTGGCCCGGCACGCGGTCGCCGCGCACCCCCGGCACGCGCTGCTGCTCGGCGCGGCGTCCGCGCTGGCCCGGCGGCTCGGCGAGGTCACCCTCGCGGTCACCTGGGCCAGCCGAGGGGTACGCGAGACGCCGTCCAAACTCGGCGAGGTCTGGCTCGGGTACGCCTACCGCAGCGCCGGACGGACCCGCGACGCCCTGGCCGCGCTGGAACGGGCCGTCGGACACGACCCCGACGACCTGGCCGTCTATGCCGACATCGCCGGCACGCTGGCCGACCACGGCCGGCTCGACGAGGCCCTCGGCTGGACCGACCGGGCGCTGGCCCGCGACCCGGCCTTCGACTGTGCGGTGCACACCGCGCACCGGCTGCGGTTCCTGCGCGACGGTGACGTGGCGCACCTGGTCGACCTCGCCGACTTCACCCGGGACCACCCGGACGACAGCCACGAGCACACCGACCTCGCCGAGTCCTGCCGGGGACGCCCCTGGCTGGGGCAGGTCACCCCGGCGACCGGCGCGATGGTCGACGCGCTGCGCCGCGCGCTCGCCGCCGACGGTTTCCCCGACGCGGCGGTCCACCTGACCACCCCGGAACCGCCGAGCGCGATGCGTACGGTCGCCGCCGCCGTGCCCGGCCTGCACGTCGAGGTGACCGGGGTGGCCGAGCCGGACCCCCGCGAGCCACGTCGGGACACCGGCTACCGGCTCTGGCGTTACGAGGGCACCACTGCCGCACCGGCCCTGCCGGCGCCGTCCCCGGTCGCCGCCGAGCGGGTACGCCACCTGGCCCACCCCGCCTGGCCGCACCCACCTGCCGCGTACGACGCGGCGGTCGGGCTGGCCACCCTGGAGCTGGCCGACCTGCTGGGTCTGCTGGTGCACCCGCCCGACGCGCCGCCGACCGCGCTGGGCCGGGTGCTCACCGGTCAGGACCCGTCGCTGTGGGTGCGTTGTGTGCAGGTCTGGGCCTGCCTGGGCCTGCTGCACCACCGCACCGACGAGCCGTGGGCGACCTCGACCCGTCGCCGGGTGCTGGTGGAGCTGATCTGGGGCGTGGAGGACTGGATCACCGAGGCGGCACTGTTCGCCCTGGTCACCGCCGCCTGGGTGGACCCGGAGGTACGCCCCGACGTGGCCGGCCTGGTGGCCGAGCGGCTCGCCGACGTGGCGACGGTCGCGCAGGGCCGGCCGGTGCCGATCGCCGTCTCCCTGGCCCATCTGGCGTTGGTCGCCCCGGCCGTCGACCCGGACACCACCGCGCTGGCCCACCGGCTGCTCGCCACCCCGGCCCGCCTCCGCCGGACCGGTCGGCTGGCCCGCGCCTGGCGTCGCCTCGCCGCCCTGGTCCGCCGCCACCCCTGACGCCACGCGGCCGGCCCGGCCCCCGGCGGGAGGCGGACCGGCCGCGACGAACGGGACGGGTCAGGAGACCGGGGCCTTGCCGAGGGCGACCTCGGCCTGCTCCTCGCCGGTGGCCTCCGGCGGCGGGACGGCGTTCGCCGTGCGCAGCGGGATCTCCCGGATGAACCAGGCGAGCACCGGCACCGCGATCGTAATGATCATCGCCCAGAAGAAGACGTGCGAGATGGCGTCGGAGAGCCCGCCGAGGACCACCTCGCGCGCCTGCGCCGGCAGTTCCTTGAGCTTCGTCAGGTCCATCCCCCGCCCCTCACCGGTGCCACCGGCGAACGCGCTGCCGGCCGGCGAGTCGGCGAGCCGGTTGGCGAAGATCGCCCCGAACAGCGAGATGCCGAACGAACCACCGATGGAGCGGAAGAAGGTGGCCGCGCCGCTGGCCGCGCCGAGGTCCTTCTGCTCCACGCTGTTCTGCGCGATCAGCATCGAGGTCTGCATCAGGAAGCCCATGCCGGCGCCGAGGACCAGCATGTAGAGCGAGGACTCCAGCTTGCCGGTGTCGACCTCCAGCCGGGACAGCAGCGCCATGCCGGCGGCCATCACCACGCCGCCGACGATCGGGAACATCCGGTAGCGCCCGGTCTTGGTGATGGCCCGCCCGACCACCAGCGACACCACCAGCATGCCGAACATCAGCGGGAGCAGGAGCAGGCCGCTGTTGGTGGCCGAGGCGCCCTGCACGGTCTGCTGGTAGAGCGGCAGGAAGTTCATCGCGCCGAACATGGCGAAGCCGAGCAGGAAGCCGATCACCGAGATCAGCGCGAAGTTGCGGTTGGCGAAGAGGCCGAGCGGCAGGATCGGCTCGACGACCCGCCGTTCGACGAGGCCGAAGGCCACCAGGCTGACCAGGGCCAGCGCGGCGAGGCCGAGGATCTGCGCGGAGACCCAGTCGTACTCGTTGCCGCCCCAGGTGGTGACCAGGACGATCGCGGTGATGCCGACGGACAGCAGCGCCGCACCCAGCCAGTCGATCCGGTGCTCGGTACGGTACTTCGGCAGGTGCATGCTGGTGGCCAGGATCAGCAGCGCGAGCCCACCGAGCGGCAGGTTGACGTAGAACGCCCAGCGCCAGGAGAGGTTGTCGGTGATGAAGCCGCCGACCAGCGGGCCGGCGACCATGGCGATCGCCATGATGCCGGCGATCATGCCCTGGTAGCGGCCCCGCTCACGCGGCGGGACCAGGTCGCCGATGATCGCCATCACGCCGACCATCAGGCCGCCGGCGCCGAGCCCCTGCACGGCCCGGAAGGCGATCAGCTCGACCATCCCGTTGCCGGTGCCGCCGAGCAGCGCCGAACCGGACATCCCGCACAGCGCCGATCCGATCAGGAAGACGACCACCGAGGTCAGGAAGATCGCCTTGCGCCCGTAGAGGTCACCGAGCTTGCCCCAGATCGGGGTGGAGACGGTGGTGCCCAGCACGTACGCGGTGACCACCCAGGTGAAGTGGTTGACGCCGCCGAACTCGCTGACGATCCGGGGCAACGCGGTGCTGACGATCATGTTGTCGAGCATCGCGAGCATCATCGCGATCATGAGGCCGAACAGCACCACCCGGATGTTGGGTTTCGCCCTCGCCTGGGTTTCCTGAGTCATGGGTAAGCTCCCCCGGAGATCTGTCGCACTTACTTGCCGCCCGGCTAGTCACCTTACTAGCCGCACGGTAAGTTGGTGAGCGGGACCCCGTCAAGCGAGTTGGGTGGTAGGTACAGGTGAGCCAGAGCACAGGCGGCACGCGTGAGCGCATCCAGGCCGTCGCCCTGGAGCTCTTCACCGAGCAGGGTTACGAGAAGACGTCGCTGCGCGAGATCGCCGAGCGGCTCGGGGTGACCAAGGCCGCCCTCTACTATCACTTCAAGAGCAAGGAAGAGATCGTCAACAGCTACGTCGAGGACCGGTTGCACCGGATGGACGAGCTGATCGGCTGGGCCCGCGACCAACCCGCCAGCCGGGCCACCCGGCGGGAACTGGTCAGCCAGTACGCCGACACGATGTTCGCCCCCGGACAGTCCGTGGTGATGCGGTTCTTCGAACAGAACCAGACAGTGCTCAAGAGCCTCGTCGCCGGCCAGCAGATGCGTGAGCGGATGTTCCGCCTGGCCGACGCGATCTGCCAGGGCGACGACTCACCCCGGGCCCAACTGCGGGCGACGCTCGTCCTGTTCGCCGTACACAGCAGCTGGTTCGCCGTCCGGACGCCGGACATCACCGACGACGAACGTAAGAAGATCGCCCTTGAGGTGGCCGACGAACTGCTGGCCGGCATCGAGGAGAGCTGACCGCTCAGGCCGGACCTGCCCGCATCGGCCGGCGTGTACGCGGGCCTGGGTGGACCGTTCACTGTGGCCGAATTGAACGACGGAAGACGCGTCGGCCGCGTCGACAGCGAGGCTCGCGCGCAGATCATCGATCAGCCTGCGGACGTTGCTACGCTGGAACGGCGGTAGGCACGCATCGTAGGCAAAGCCCTACCCACAGCGCAGTCCGTAGACCTCATCCGGAGATTGGCAGAGGCATGAACATGACCAGCGCGCAGTGGCGCAAGAGCACGAAGAGCGGGAACAACGGTGGTGACTGCGTCGAGGTGGCCGACAACCTGCCCGGCGTCGTGCTGGTGCGGGACACCAAGAACCGCGACGGCGGGACGCTGACGTTCACTCCTGGCGCGTGGCGTGGGTTCGTCAGCTTCGCGAAGGCATCTCGCTAAACAGGGCGGTGGCCCCCGGCCGGACGGCACACGGTTAGCGCACCAAGACAGTCCAGCCAGGGCGCAGATCACCGACGATGCCACCGAAATTGCAAGCCTCGAACGTAAGGCGCGCGTTGTCGGCGAGGCCCTCCCCCGGGCACAGTCTCTCGACCCCGTGAGGAAAGTGGCAGCGACATGGACATGACCGGCGCGCAGTGGCGCAAGAGCACCAAGAGCGGCAGCAACGGCGGGGCATGTGTCGAGGTTGCCGACAACCTGCCCGGCGTCGTATTCGTACGGGACACCAAGGACCGCGACGGCGCAACGCTGACCTTCACTCCCAGCGCGTGGCGCGGATTCGTGACCTTCGCGAAGGCATCCCGCTAGACAACGCGTTGGGCCCCCGGCCGGACCGGGCCGGGCGGGTCGGTACGACCCGGTCAGGACGGGCCGGCGGGCAGGGCCATCCGCAGGGCGAGCAGGTCGACGCCGGGCAGCGGCGACCAGTCCCGCTCCGGGGTACGCACGAAGCCCAGCCCCGCGTACAGCCGGTGGGCGGCGTCGGCGAGCCCGTTGCGGACGCAGATGACCATCGCCGAGCAACCCTGCTCCACCGCCCGGGACAGGCAGGCCCGGACCAGTGTCACGCCCACCCCCCGCCCCTGGGCGGCCGGGTCCACCGCCAGCATCCGGAACTCCGCCTCGCCCGGCCGGGACAGCTCCGCGTACGGGCTGCCGGGCAGCACGTAGGTGACCGAACCGAGGACCGCGCCGGTGGCTCCGTCGACGGCGACCAGGATCTCACCGTGCTCGGCCCGGCCGGCCACGTCGGCCAGCACCTCGCCGTAGCCGTTCTCGCCCTTGAGCTGACCGTCGGCCTCGTAGGCGGCGACGGTCAACCGGGCCACCGCCGGGAACTCGGCCGGCACGGCCCGCCGGACCAGCAACCCGGTCGACCGGTCGCCGGGGATCAACCGATCACCGCGATCAGGTCACCGTCCTGCACCACGTCGCCCTCGTTGACGGCGAGCTGCTCGACCACCCCGTCGGACTCGGCGACGACCGGGATCTCCATCTTCATCGACTCCAGGATCACCAGGGTGTCCCCCTCAGAGACGGTGTCCCCGGTCGACGCGACGACCTTCCACACGTTGGCCACCATCTCGGCGCGGATCTCCTCGGCCATCACGGCCCTCCTTCTCCACCGGGTGTGTCTGCGTCGGTATCCAATCACGGACCGACCCCGCGTGGGCGGAGAGCGCCACGCGCGCCCCGGCGTACCGCTGCCGCCCCGGCGCACGACGGCGCACGCCGGCCGCACTAGCATCATCAGGTCGGACCCGACGCCGGGAGGCCGGTGGCGTGCACCGGCGTCGCGGGTCAACCGCAGCAGGGTCGGACCCATCACGAGGAGGTCAGCATGGCGAAGAAGGCCCGTAAGAAGAAGGCCCGTAAGAAGAGCGGCGCGAACCACGGCAAGCGCCCCAACTCCTGAGCCGTTGCGGCGGGTGACCGCCACGACGTCAGGTCCGGCCGCGTGCCGGACGCACCGGTGGCCCGGGTCGAGTCGACCCGGGCCACCGTCGTGTGTCCGTCTCGTCCACTGTCCGTCTCGTCCACGGCGGGTCCGCCGTGTGGTGTCACTCGGCGAGTTCGCGGGACTCGCTGGGCTCGAAGACCACCAGCTCGGTGAGGCGTACCCGCAGCCGCTCGCGCAGCTTGTCGGGGGCGGTCTCGTTGCCACAGCACCGGGCCACCAGCGCCCGCACCTCCTGCTCGATGCCGTACTCGCGCAGGCACGGTCCGCACTCGTCCAGGTGGTGGCGGATCAGCGAGCGGCGCTCGTCGGCGCACTCCAGGTCGAGGTAGAGGTAGACCTCCGCGAGCACTTCCCGGCAGTCCGTCTCGTGCGGTTCTCCACAGCTCACGTCACACCTCCCGGCCGGCAGTGGCGGTGGTCGAACCCTTCGCGGGCTGCGCGGCGCTGAAACCGCGCTCCGCGGCGTACCGCTCCAGCAGCTTGCGCAGGTTACGACGCCCACGGTGCAACCGGGACATCACGGTGCCGATCGGCGTGCCCATGATGTCGGCGACCTCCTTGTACGAGAAGCCCTCGACATCGGTCAGGTAGACCGCCAGGCGGAACTCCTCAGGCAGCTGCTGGAGGGCCTCCTTGACGTCGGTGTCCGGCAGCCGGTCCAACGCCTCGGTCTCCGCCGACCGCAACCCGCTGGAGGTGTGCGACTCGGCCTCGGCGAGCTGCCAGTCGGTGATCTCCTCGGTGGGCGCCTGGATGGGCTGGCGCTGCCGCTTGCGGTAGGAGTTGATGTAGGTGTTGGTCAGGATCCGGTAGAGCCAGGCCTTCAGGTTGGTGCCCTGCTCGAACTGGTGGAAGGCGGCGTACGCCTTCAGGTACGTCTCCTGGACCAGATCCTCGGCGTCGGCCGGGTTGCGGGTCATCCGCAGCCCGGCGGCGTAGAGCTGATCGACGAAGGGCATCGCGTCCCGCTCGAAGCGGGCCCTGCGCTCGTCCGTCTTCTCGGTGGTCAACCGCACATCCCCTCGCGTCGGATGCTGTCCCGCCGAGGATACGCGGACGGACCGGTCCGCAGCTTCGGTTCTGCCGGGTGTGCCCGCGCTCACCACCCGGGGGCCGGTTTCCACCGCCGGCCAGTCCGGACCGTCGAGCAGCCGCCTGAGCTGCCGTGCGTCCCGATCGTCCCGTTCCCGGTTCCGTGTCTCGGTCGGCACCGGTCACCCCCCTCGCCAGATTCCTCGTCCGGGAGTCGTAACACCCGACCGACTGCCGCACATTCCGCCGGCCCCCGCTCCTGGTCCCGGCCCACCGGTCGGCTACCGGAGGACTGGGACCAGGAAGGGCCTGGGAGGGACGGTCCCGACCACCCGAACCGGAAGGTCGACACCACCGGATGCAACGAGGGGTCCGCCGGGGCGGAAACGGGTGGTCAGCGCGGCGAACCGGCCCGGGACGCGACCGGTGGACGCGGTCCGCGGGCCCACCTGTGGGTACGCAGCCAGGCGAGCACCGCGGCGGCCACCCCGGCCGGGTCCTGACGCAGGTCGTGACGTTCGCCACGGCGCACCTCCACCTGCACCGTCCCGGCGGCGACGGGCAGCCCGAACGGGTCCCGGTCGCCGTTGACCACCAGCGTCGGCAGGCCGGTCACCAGTTCGTCGGCCCGGGACCGCTCCGGGCGGCCGGGCGGGTGCAGCGGAAAGGCCAGGGCGACCACCCCGGCCGCCCCCACCGGGCCGGCCGTCCGGCAGGCCACCCGGGCGCCGCTGGACCGCCCACCGACCAGCAACGGCAGGTCGGGGTGCCGACGGCGCAGCACGGCCAGCACCGCCGTCCACGCCTCGTCCAGGTGCCCGGCCGGGGCCGGGGCCCGCCGGCCGGCCACCCGGTAGGGCTGGGTCACCCGGGCCACCAGCACCCCGGCGTCGCGGGCGGCGTCGCGCACCGCCAGCAGGTCCGGCGCGTCCACCGAGCCGCCAGCCCCGTGGCCGAGCACCAGCAGGGACGTCGGCGGGCCGGTCGGCCGGTCGGTGTCGACCCGGGCCGGGCCGCGCGGGGTGTCGAGCTGCGTGGAGCGGGGCATCAGGCCATTCTGCGCCGTGGCCGGCGGCGTGCTCAGCTCAACGGCACCAGGGTGAGCAACCGGTCGCGGACCGGCGGACCGGCGTCGGCGGCCGTGCCGGAATCGGTCCCGACCTCGCCCCGCCAGGCGACCAGCATGGCCCGGCGCTCGCGGGGCGTGGTGCCGCCCCACACGCCGTGGGTGTCGCCCACCTCCAACGCCCAGGCCAGGCAGGAACCCTGCACGTCGCAACTGCGGCAGAGCGCGATTGCCGCGTCGGCCGGTTCGTTGGGTGCCGGAAAGAACGTCTCCGGATCCACACTCTGACAGGTGCCCCTGGTCCGCCAGGCATCGTCGGAACGGCGATCCCGCAACGCCCGGAGCAGTCGCGGATCTCGTCGTGCGGCGGCCACCTCGTGCGGTCGGGGCATACGTGCCCGGGTCATCACACCCACCTCCCCCGTGGGACCGGCAAGATCGACGGGCGTCGTTCGCACCGCGCGAGGACGCTCCCAGTGCCAGCGCTGTGTTGTATCGCACTGTCGGCTACGGAGACAAGGGGTCTGCCGGAAAGATGGCAAAAGATCCGAGCGACGTTTCACCCGGAACTCTGGCAATTCGTACGCGCCAATGTCACCTATCGCGATCAGAACAGTGCGCTCTCCCCGTGGGAGCGTTCCCCGTCCGGCGACACCCGGGCGGTCAACTCCGGACCGTCGTTGCGCACGTCGCCCACCGCCGTACCGACCGGACGGATCTCCAGCCCGGCGAGCCACTCCACCGGCGGCGGGACCAGCAGCGCCGCCGGATCGTCGGCCGGGGCGAGCCACTGCGCCCACCTGTCGGGCGGCAGCAGCAGCGGCATCCGGTCGTGCACCTCGGCCAGCTCACCCACCGCCGCCGTGGTCAGCACGCTGAACGTGAGCGTCGTCTCCCACCGGGACCAGATCCCGGCCAACGCCAGCACCGAGCCGTCCCGCGGGGTCATGAAGTAGGGCTGCTTGCCACCGCCGGCCCGGCGCACCCACTCGTACCAGCCGTCGGCCGGGACCAGGCAGCGCCGGCGGGCGAACGGCAGGGCGTACGCCCGGCTGGTGGCGACGGTCTCGGCCCGCGCGTTGATCATGCGGGCCGCCCCGGCGGGCGACTTCGCCCAGTGCGGCACCAACCCCCAGCGGCCCACCGAGAGCGCCCGCCCCTGCTCCGGATCGACCCGCACCACGGGCACCCGGTCGGTCGGCGCGACGTTGTGGTCCGGCCGGACCCCGCCGTCGGTGTCGTCGTACGACTCGAAGACCGCGCTCAGGTCGCCGGCACTCCGGGTCGTCGCGTACCTGCCGCACATGACGCCTACGCTAACCCCCCCACGCCGCCGCCGGCTGTCCCGCCCACCGGGAGTCGACCCGTCGGCGGTCCCGCACGACGCCGCCGGGTTGGCAGAATGTGACCGTGGGAAACCTGACCGCCACCCGTCCGCAACAGCCCTGGGCCGCACCGACCGCCACCGCCCCGGTCACCGCCGCCCTGCACCTACCCGGCTCCAAGTCGATGACCGCACGGGCCCTGGTGCTCAGCGCGCTGGCCGGTGGCCCGTCGACGCTGCACGGGCCGCTGCGCGCCCGCGACACCGAACTCATGGCGGGCGGGCTGCGGGCGATGGGCGCCCACGTCTCGGTCTCCGACGACGACCGCTGGCTGGTCCGGCCGCACCGGCTGGTCGGCCCGGCCCACGTCGACGTCGGGCTCGCCGGCACGGTGATGCGGTTCGTCCCGCCGGTCGCCGGGCTCACCGAAGGGCGGGTCACCTTCGACGGCGACCCGCAGGCCCGGGTCCGGCCGCTCGGCCCGCTGATCGGCGCGCTGCGCTCGCTCGGCGTCCGGATCGACGCCCCGGAGACCGGCAGCCTGCCCCTGGTGGTGCAGGGCGTCGGCCGGGTCACCGGTGGCGAGGTGGTGATCGAAGCCTCCGCGTCCAGCCAGCTCGTCTCCGGTCTGCTGCTCGCCGGGGCACGCTTCGACCGGGGCGTGGTGGTCCGGCACCAGGGCCCGCCGGTGCCCTCCGCGCCGCACCTGCGGATGACGGTGCAGATGCTGCGCGCCGCCGGGGCGGCCGTCGACGACACCGTCGACGACGTCTGGGTGGTCGAGCCGGGGCCGCTCGCCGGCCGGGGCTGGGAGATCGAACCCGACCTCTCCGGCGCGGTCCCCTTCTTCGCCGCCGCCATGGTCACCGGCGGCGAGGTGACGTTGCAGGGCTGGCCGCACAACAGCGTCCAACCGGTCGAGCAGCTCCGCTCGCTGCTGGACCGGATGGGCGGCGAGGTCACCCTGACCACCGCCGGGCTGACCGTGCGGGGCACCGGCACCGTGCACGGCCTGACCGCCGACCTGTCCGACGTCAGCGAGTTGACCCCGGCGCTGACCGCGCTCGCCATGCTCGCCGACTCGCCGTCGACGTTCACCGGCATCGGGCACATCCGGGGGCACGAGACCGACCGGATCGCCGCGCTGGCCCGCGAGTTCACCGGGCTCGGCGCCGACCTGACCGAGACCGCCGACGGGCTGGAGATCCGGCCCCGACCGCTGCGCGGAGGCCCCTTCCGCACCTACGCCGACCACCGGATGGCGCACGCCGCCGCGGTGGCCGGGCTCGCCGTCGGAGGCATCGAGGTGGACGACGTCGCGTGCACCTCGAAGACCATGCCGGAGTTCCCGGCACTATGGTCGGCGTTGGTGACCGGCAAGAGCTGACGGCGGAGGGGGCAGGTCCTGGCGACCAAGCGACGGGAGTACGACGAGGACGACGTACGGGTCCGGCCCGGCCGGTCCTCACGTCCGCGTACCCGGACCCGCCCCCGGCACGACGACGCGGTCGACGGGTTCGTCATCGCCGTCGACCGGGGCCGCTACACCTGCGTCCTCCCCGACGCCCCGGACGGCGCGGCCGTCACCGCGATGCGGGCCCGTGAACTCGGCCGCAAGTCGGTGGTGGTCGGCGACCGGGTGAGCCTGGTCGGTGACGTCTCCGGCGCGGACGGGGCGCTGGCCCGGATCGTCCGGATCGCCGAGCGGCGCTCGGTGCTGCGGCGCACCGCCGACGACGACGAGAACACCGCCGAGGGACGGCTGGAACGGGTGGTGGTCGCCAACGCCGACCAACTGGTGATCGTCAGCGCGCTGGCCGACCCGCCGCCCCGGACCGGCTTCATCGACAGGTGCCTGGTCGCCGCGTACGACGCCGACATCGAGCCGTTGCTCTGCCTGACCAAGGCCGACCTGGCCGGCCCGGAACAGGTGGTCGGCTACTACACCGAGCTGGAACTGCCGTACGTGCTGGTCCGGCCCGACTCCGACCTCGACGCGCTGCGCGCCCTGCTCGCCGGCCGGGTGTCGGTGTTGGTGGGGCACTCAGGGGTGGGCAAGTCGACGCTGGTCAACCGGCTGGTGCCGGACGCGCTGCGGGCGGTCGGCGTGGTCAGCGCCATCGGCCGGGGCCGGCACACCTCCACCAGCGCGGTGGCGCTGCGACTGCCGCGTACCCCCGACGGCGACGGTGACCCGGGCTGGATCGTGGACACCCCGGGCATCCGCAGCTTCGGGCTGGCCCACGTCTCGGCCGAGAGCCTGCTGCACGGCTTCCCCGACCTGGTCGAGGGGACGGTGGACTGCCCACCCAACTGCCCGCACACCCCGGACGAGGCGGACTGCGCGCTGGACGCCTGGGTGGCCGCCGGCAAGGCCGACCAGCGCCGGCTGGCCTCGTACCGTCGGCTGCTGGCCTCCCGGGCCGGCGAGGGCGACCCCCGCGAGGTGGAGCGCAACCCCGGCGATCCGCTGGCCGGCTCCTGACCTAGCGGGCCAGACGGTCCAGCAGCTCGTCGAGCAGCGCCCGTTCGCCAGGGGTGAGGTCGCCCGGGTCGTCGCCGACCAGTGCGCGCAACGTCAGTGCGGCGCTCGCCCGGGTGGCGGGTGCATCGGCGGAGGGGGTGTGCAGGACCCCGGCCAGCGCGGCCTCGCGGACGCGTTCGGACAGCCCGAAGTCCGGCTCCGGCTGGCTGATCAAGGTGAGCGTGATGCCGACGTTGGCGGCGAGCACCTGCTCGGCGGCGTCGGCCGCCGGCACCTTGAGCATGCCCTGGACGGCGGCGCCGGTGAGCCGCTCGCGCAGCGCGGCGTGCGCGGGAGCGGTCACGGCGCACGGCCTTCCCGGTTCGGCCCGGCCGTAGAGCAGCCCGTAGAACGACGGGTGCTCCAGCCCGAACCGTACGTGGCGGTCCCAGCCCTCCCGCAGGTCGCCCAGCGGGTCGCCGGAACTCTCGACCGCCGTGTACTGGGTGAAGCCGTGGTTGGCCACGGCGTCGATCAGGCCCTGCTTGCTGCCGAAGTGGTGGTAGAGCGTCGGGGCCTGCACCCCGGCGCGTTCGCACACCGCCCTCGTGGACACCGTGCCGCCGCTCTCCAGCAACTCCGCCGTGGCGAGCAGGAGGCGATCCCGTGCGTTCTGCATGGTTGCTACAGTAGCGCATGTAGCGCTACATTGGCCGCTATAGCGAAAGGAGAAGTCCATGCGAACGTGGTTCATCACCGGGGGGACGCCAGGAGGGTTCGGCCTGTTCTATGCCGAAGCCGCACTGAACCAGGGCGACCAGGTGGCGGTGACCTCCCGTCGCCCCTCCGAACTGCGAGAATGGGCCGAACCGTACGGTGCCCGGGTGCTCGTACTCCCGCTCGACGTCACCGATGCCGAGCAGGTGCGGGCGGCGGTCCGCACGACGGTGGAACGGTTCGGCGGGATCGACGTACTGGTCAACAACGCGGGCCGGGGCTGGTTCGGCTCCGTCGAGGGTGCCCCCGACGAGACGATCCGCCGCACGTTCGACCTCAACCTGTTCGCCGTGGTCGAGGTGATCCGCGCGGTCCTGCCCGGCATGCGGGCCCGCGGCGGCGGCTGGATCGTGAACATGTCGTCGGTGGCGGGCCTCGTCGGCGCACCGGGATTCGGCTACTACTCGGCGGCGAAGTTCGCCCTCGAAGGGCTGTCCGAGACGCTGCGCCACGAAGTCGAACAGTTCGGGGTACGCGTGCTCCTCGTGGAACCGGGAGCATTCCGCACCAACGCCTTCGCCGGCTTCCAGGACGAACCCGTCAACGAGACCGTCGACGCCTACGTGCCGCTGGTCGAGGGCGTCAAGGCGGCGTTCGTGGACCACAACGGCAGGCAGGAGGGCGATCCCGAACGCGGCGTCCAAGCCGTGATCGGCGCGCTGGCCGCACCCGTCCCGCCGCACCGGATCGTGCTCGGCAACTCCGGCTACGACGCCGTCGTCGCGATGCACGAGAACGCCCTCACGGAGCTGCGCGCGAACGAGAAGCTCTCGCGCTCGGCGGACTTCTGAGCCTGCCGACCGGACCTCCCGACCCGGCGAGCCTTCCGACCCGGCGAGCCTTCCGACCCGGCGAGCCTTCCGACCTGGCAGGTCTCCCGACCTGGCGGGCCTTCGCCGACCGTCATCCCGAACCTGAACTGATCACCATGCTGCACGGCCCATGGCGGGACGGCACCCGCAGCATCACCGTGCCGCCGAGCCGCCACCGGAACACGGGACGCACCCGCGCCCCGGCACCCGAGAAGATCTGGAGAGCACAATGGACACTGTCCACCTTCCCCAGGCCGTCGAGAACTTCGTCGCGGCCACCAACGCCCACGACCCGAACGCCCTGGCCGCGGTCTTCGCCGACGGGGCCACCGTGCACGACGACGGGACGGCCTACACCGGCGAGTCCGCCATCCGCGAGTGGATCCAGGTGCACCTGATCAACCCGAAGATCGTGATCACGCCGACCTCGTTCGCCGGCGACCGGCTGGTGGCCTCCGGGGACGGGGAGTTCCCCGGCGGGCCCCTGTCCTTCGCGTTCGTGTTCGGCATCCAGGACGACCAGGTCACCAACCTCGCGATCACCCCCGTCTGACCCCTCCACCACCCCCGCCCCTCCATCACCCCTTCCCCTCACCACCCCGTCCGGCCTCACCGCCTGCCTCGCCGCCCCACCCCGGCCCCGGGGCTCCACCCCGCCACCCGGGCCCCCGCCTCGGGCCTCCCGCCGGGCCTCGCCGGCCCGCCTCGCCGCCCCGGCCTCCTCTCCCGCCCCCGTGATCAAGAGGTTTACGTCAGGTGATCAAGAGGTTTACGTCAATCTGGAGCTCTGCCATGACGCAAACCTCTTGATCACGCGCGGCAAGCGGGTGGTGGGGACGGGGAGGAGGGGTGGGGTGGGGTGGGGAGGAGGGTAGGGTTTCGGGGTGACGGGGTATGTGGGGGATATTGATCTTGCTCATCGGCTTGCGGATGCGGCCGATGCCATCTCGATGGACCGGTTCCGGGCGCTGGATCTGCGGGTGGCGGCGAAACCGGACCTGACCCCCGTCTCCGACGCAGACACCTCAGTCGAGCGGGAGATCCGGGCGCTGCTGGCCGCCCACCGGCCGGACGACGGGCTGCTCGGCGAGGAGTACGGCGAGCAGCCGGCCACCGGCCCGCACGACCGGCGGTGGGTGATCGACCCGATCGACGGCACCAAGAACTTCGTCCGGGGTGTGCCGGTGTGGGCCACCCTGATCGCCCTGCTGGAGGGGGACCGGCCGGTGGTCGGGCTGGTCTCCGCCCCGGCGCTCGGCAGGCGCTGGTGGGGTGCCGACGGCGTGGGGGCGTACGCCGGGCGCGACGCCGCCTCCGGTGAACCGATCGGGGTCTCCGGGGTCCGCGACCTCGCCGACGCCAGCTTCTGCTATTCGTCGCTGACCGGGTGGGAGGCGGCCGGCCGGCTGGACGCGGTGCTCCAGTTGATGCGCGACACCTGGCGCAGCCGCGCCTACGGCGACTTCTACGGCTACATGCTGCTGGCCGAGGGGGCACTGGACGTGATGGTGGAGCCGGAACTGTCACTGTGGGACGTGGCCGCCCTGGTGCCGATCGTGACCGCCGCCGGTGGCACCATGACCACGTTGGAGGGTGCTCCCGCCCCTGGTGGGACGGCATCCAGCGAGATCAGCGCGATCGCCACCAACGGGCCGCTGCACACCGAGGTGCTGTCCCGGCTGAGTCGGCCAACCGCGCGCTGAACGCACCGGCACTCTATTCTCGCCTGGTGGTGTCCTCCGGCTGGTGCTTCCTCGCGGCGATGATCGTCGCGTACGGCTTCGCCAACATGCTCCAGTCGGTCGCCGCCGCCCGGACCACCGTGCACCACACCTTCGACCCGGGGCTGCTGCTGCGGCTGGCCGGGCACCGGACGTACCTGATCGGGCTGCTCTGCCAGGTGACCGGCTTCGTGCTGGCCTTCCTGGCCCGGCGCGACCTGCCGCTGTTCCTGGTGCAGGCGAGCGTGGCGGCGGGCCTGGGGGTGACCGCCCTGCTGGGGGTGGTGGTGCTCAAGTGGCGGCTACCGGCCGCCGAGGTGGCGCTGCTGGTTCTGCTCTTCGCCGGGATCACCGCGCTGGTGCTCTCCGCCCAGCCGGCTCCCTCCAAGGGGCTCGGCACCGCCGGTCTGGTCGCCCTGGCGATGGCGCTCGGCGGGATCGGGCTGCTCGGCTTCTTCGCGGTACGCCTGCACGGGGCGCCCGGTTCGGTGGCGCTCGGCTCCCTGGCCGGGCTGGCGTTCTCCGCCGCCGCGGTGGCCGCCCGGCCGCTGGCCTCCGCCCCGTCGGCCGAGGAGTTCGTCCGTGACCCGCTGCTCTACCTGCTGATCGCCCATTCGCTGGTGGGTCAGCTGCTGCTCGGCCTGGCGATGCAGCGGGGCTCCACGACGGCCGCCGTCGCCGCGATGGACGCCGCCGGGGCGGTGCCCGCCGCGATCGTCGGCCTGCTGCTGCTCAACGACAAGATCTGGCCGGGCCGGGAGTGGCTGGCTGCGGTCGGCTTCCTGATCACCCTCGCCTCGGTGATCGGGCTCACCCGGTACGCCGCACCCCAGCACCACCACGCGGTGGCCCGCACCCGGGAACGCGCCATGGTCGGCGCGGCCCCCCGGGCCTGACCGGTCGGCGGTCGGGGCGCGGTCAGACGCCGACCGGGCCGGTGGTCGTGGTGGTCGTCCCCGTGACCGGCGTCTCGACCTCCACCCCCACGGTGGCGTCCGGGCCGGCCGACGGATCGACCTCGACGTCCACCGGCACCGTCTCGGGCACCTCGACCGGGGTACGCCGACCCACCACCCGCTCGTAGAGCCGTTCCAGCGCGCCGGCCGTCCGCTCCCAGGTGTAGCTGCACCGCACCCGGTCCACCGCGGCGTGCCCGTAGGCGAACCGGCCCGCATTGTCGGCGAGCAGCCGGCGCAGCGTCATGCCCAGCGTGCGGACGTCACCGGGGGGCACCAGCCGGCCGGTGACCTCGTCGACCACCGCGTCGGCGATGCCGCCCACGGCGTAGCCGACCACCGGCACCCCGCAGGCCATCGCCTCCAACGACACCCGCCCGGCCGAGGAGTAGTGCGGGGTGCAGGCGACCACGTCGGCCGAGCGGTACCAGGTGGCGAGTTGGTCGTGCGGCACCGCCCCGACCAGGGTGACCTGGTCGGCGACCCCGGTGCGCTCGGCCAGCTCGCGCAGCCGCCGGGCCTCCGCGTGGGTGGCCAGCTGGTCCGCCGGCGGCCCGCCGGCGATCACCAGTTCCGCGTCGCCGACCAGCCGCATCGCCCGGATCAGGTCGTCCTGGCCGTGTCCGGGGGACAGCCCGCCGACGGAGAGGATGCGGGCCCGCTGGTCGCGGGGGGCGGCCTCGCCGTCGGGGTGGAACCGTTCGACGTCCACCCCGGTCGGCACCATCGCCACCGAAGAGCGTTGCAGCCCCATCCGGGTCAGCTCGTCGACCTCGTCGTTGCACTGGGCGACGGCGATGTCCACCGCCCGGGTGAGCGCGCGCTCCAGCGGGATGCGTTCGCCGGGGCCGTCGTACTGGCGGCCGAGGTGGCGGCGCTGCTCGACGCCGAGCGAATGGAAGGTCTGCACCACCGGGATGTCCGTTTCCCGGACCGCGTGCGCGGCGGCCAGGCCCCCGATCCAGTAGTGCCCGTGCACCACCTGCGGGGTCCACTCCCCCGTCCACCGGTCGGCCAGCCAGCGGCCGAACTCGGGCACGTACGGGACCAGGTCGCCGGTGGCGGTGGGCTGTGCCGGACCGACGGGCACCCGTTCCACCAGGTACCCGTCGATCTCGACGCTCGCCGGCAGGGCCGGGTCGTCGCGGCGCTCGTACACCCGGACGTCGTGGCCGCGCCCGGCCAGCTCGCCGGCGACCCGAGCGATGTGCTCGTGGGTGCCGACGGGCGGTCCTTCCGCGTGCCGGGACGACCCGGCGTGCGCGCAGACGAGGCCGACGCGCATGGTGCACCTCCATGCGATCTGCAAGGGATGGTCTCCGGTCAGAGCGTCCCATTAACCGGGGCCCCACGAGCCGAAACCTCGCAGATCGGAAGCGGTCAGCGGGTCGGTGGACCGGTTGTGGGGCGGCCCACACCGACCCGGGCCGGGGCGGGCCTGACCCGGGGTGAACCGTGGCTCACCTGAGTGGTCCGGATGATCAGTGGCTGCGCGGCGGCATGACCCGGCCCGACCCGGGGTACCGGGCGGAGATGCCGATGACCCGTACCCCCGCCGTCGCCGCCGTGGTGAATGCCGGCGTCACCGGCGGCTTCGACACCACCCCCACGCCGTGCCGCGCCCGGCCCGGCGTCGCCGCGACGACGACCCGGCCCACCCGGGCCGGTCGGGCGCGACCGCGATGAGCCGCGCCGACCTGCCGACCCCCGGAACGGTCCGGCACCCCGGGACCGGATGCCAGGTGGTGGCCGACGAGTCCTCCGCGCTGGTCCGACTGGCCGGGACGCTGGGGCCGGCCGACGTCGACCGGGTCCGCGACGCGCTGCTCACCCGGCTCGTCGACCGGCCCGGTCCGATCCTGGTCGACGTGGCCGGGCTGCGCGGCGCAGGGCCCGCCGTCGGGCAACTGCTGACCGGGGTACGCCGGGCGGTACGCGACTGGCCCGCCGCCGACCTGCTGGTGGTCGACCCGACCGGGGCGGTCGCCGAGGGGGACGCGACGGAGCTGGCGGTCTACCCGACCGAGGCCGAGGCGACGGCGGCCCTGGCCCGTACGCCGATGGCGGCGGTGCTGACCGAGGAGCTGACGCCGGCGGTCGGGGCGGCCCGGTGGGTGCGGGAACTGGTGACCGACGGGTGTGCCCGGTGGGGCGTGCCGGAGCTGGCCGAACCCGCCTGCATAGCGGCCACCGAGCTGGTCAACAACGTGGTGGCGCACGCGTCGACCCCGATGACGCTGCGGTTGGCCGCGCAGGGCGACACGGTGCACCTGGCGGTGCGCGACCACTCCCGGCGGCAGCCCCGCTACGGGGGGCTGGCCCCGCTCACCTCGGCCGGCGGCCGGGGGCTGCTGCTGATCGACACGGTGGCCCGGCGCTGGGGCAGCACCCTGCTCCCGGACGGCAAGGTGATCTGGTGTGTGCTGCACACCGAGGACGAGTCACACTGGCACCACGACTGATTGGTACCCTTTCGTCCTGATCCGGGGAGCGGGACCCGGTTACCCGGGCCGTGCCAGTGGGTAGTGCTCAGCCATGCGCGACGACGAGTTCCCGACCCCCGTGTCCGACCCCGAGGCGCTCGGCCTGCCCGACACCGCCGACGACGACTCGACCGCCGACGACGACGTGCTGACCGGCCGGGAGGCCGACGGCCCCGACCCGGCCCAGCTGCCCGGCGACCGTACCCCGGTGGCCGTCGACCACTTCGGCACCACCGCCGACGAGCAGCTCGACGGCGAGTCGCTGGACTACAAGCTCGACCGCGAGCAGTACGAACGGCGGGCCGACGACCCGCTGGCCGGGCCGGTCGACCCGGACATCGCCGCCGAGGCGGAGAACGAGGAGGCCGCCGCGCAGGCCCAGCTCGACGCCGACGTGCTCGACCCGGGCCCCACCTCGGACCCGAACTCCCCGGTCTCGCTCTACGACCACGGTCAGCTCGGCACGGTCGCCGACGCGCAGGTGGGCCGGCTGGTCGAACCGGACGAGGGGGCCCGCACCGACCAGGAGACCGACAGCATCGCCTACGACGCGGGCGCGGCCGGCGGCGGCGCGAGCGCCGAGGAACTGGCCGTCCACGAGACCCGGCCGCCGGACGCGCACTGACCCCCGGTCGTCCGGGCCCGCACCGCTCAGTCGTCCAGGCCCCGCTCGATCGCGTAGCGGGTCAGCTCCACCCGGTTGTGCAGTTGGAGCTTGCCGAGCGTGTTCTGCACGTGGTTCTGCACGGTGCGGTGCGACAGCCCGAGCCGGCCGGCGATCTGCTTGTAGGACAGCCCCTTAGCCACCAGCCGCAGCACCTCGGTCTCCCGTTCGGTGAGCCGGGGTGCCGCGCCGGGCCCGTCGTCGCCCGTCCCACCGGCCGGCGGGTCCGCGGCGAGCCGCCGGTACTCGCCCAGCACCAGCCCGGCCAGGCCCGGGGTGAACACCGGCTCACCGGCCGCCGTCCGGCGCACCGCGTCCAGGAACTCCGCCGGGGCCGCCGACTTCAGCAGGTAGCCGGTGGCCCCGGCCTTCACCGCGTCCAACACCCCCTGCTGCTCGCCGCTGGCCGACAACATCAGCACCCGGACCCGGGGCAACGCGGCCCGCAGGCCCTGGATCACCTCCACCCCGGAGATGTCCGGCAGTTGCAGGTCGAGCACCACCACGTCGGGGCGGGCGGCGGCGGCCACCCGGACCGCCTGGCGTCCCTCCCCGCTGGTCGCCACCACCAGGTGCCCGGCCTCGGTGAGGTCCCGGGCCACCCCCTCCCGCCACATCGGGTGGTCGTCGACCACCATCACCCGTACCCCGGTCATCGGCTCCTCCTCGGCACCATCAGTTCGATCTCGGTGCCCTCCCCCGGCGTCGAGATGATCCGCACCTCGCCGCCGAGGTCGGTCATCCGTCCCCGGATGGCCTGCGCCACCCCCAGCCGACCCTGCCGGGCCGCCTCCACCAGCCGCCCCTCCGGGATGCCCGGCCCGGCGTCACGCACCGACACGGTCACCGTGTCGCCCTCGTCCTCGACCAGCACCCAGGCCCGCCCGTCGGCGTGCCGCCGCACGTTGTCCAGGGCTGCCGCCGTCGCGGCGGCCACCTCCCGGGCCACCGACGCGGGCAGCGGCACCGGGGTCGCCGGGGCGGAGACCTGCACCGTCGCCGAGGCGTACCCGGACAACAGGGACCGCAGGTCGATCTCGCCGACCGGGTCGGCGGGGGACGCCGGCGGGGTTCCGGAGATCAAGGCGCGTAACGCCAGCTCCTGCTGGCCGGCGAGCCGGGCCAGTTCCCCGGCCTCCCCGTCGAGGTGCGCGCCGCGCCGCTGGACCAGGGACAGCACCTGGAGCACCGAGTCGTGGATGTCCCGGGCCAGCCGTTCCCGTTCCCGGGTCGCCGCCTCCAGCTCCACCGCCCGCTGCAACCGTTCCTCGGTGCTCACCGCCAGCCGGGCCACGTGCCCCACCACCGCCCCGGCGAGCAGCAGCAGGATCGCCCCGGTCAGCGAGGACGGGCCGATCCGGCCCCGGGTGGCGAGGTCCGTACCGCCGACCAGCAGCGCCGCCACCGTGCCGCGCCGCCGGCCGCCGGAGACCGCCCAGGCCAGCACCGGCCCGGCCAGCCACGCCACGGCCAGGGCGGGCACCCCGGCGGCCAGCGCCGGGCGTCCCACCACCCACGGCGTGACCGCCAGGATCGCCAGGACCACGCCGAGGTCGGCCAGGAGCAGCGGCCAGCGCCGGTTGGCCGGCCGGGCGTACCCGACCGCCGTCACCCCGGACCAGGCCAGCATCACCAGCAGTACGCCGCCCGCGGCGACCGGGTGGGCGTACCGGCCGGCGTCGCGCAGGACCAGCAGGCCGACGTACGCCAGCGAGGCGAATCGAAAGACCGCGACGGACCGCCACAGCGGGTCGGCGAAACCTCCCGGCGGGGACGACGGCATGGCCGCCACGATGCCACAGTCCCAGGTCAGCCGGCCGGGCCGGTCGGTGCGGGCCGGAGAACCCTGACGTACGGTAGAAATAGCGTGAAAAACTCCGAGATCGCTGTCGGGACAGGGCCCATGACGAACGCAGAGCTTCCCACACCGCGTACGGTGGTGCCCATCGAACCTTCCCTTCTCATCGCCGAGGCGTTCGACCAGGCACAGGTGACCGAGCTGAGACACTCGGTCAGCTCCTGCGCGCACGCCGCCGGCCTGGCCGGGCAGCGGCTCGACGACTTCGTGCTGGCGGTCAACGAGCTGATCACCAACGCGGTCCGGCACGGCGGCGGCCGGGGCTGGCTGCGGCTCTGGCGACGCCCCGGCGAGCTGGTCTGCGAGGTCTCCGACCACGGCACCGGCATCAGCGAGCAGCGGCTCGACGACCACAGCCGGCCCGCGCCGGACGCCGCCGGCGGCTGGGGGCTCTGGCTGGCCCGGGAACTCAGCGACGCGATGGAGGTCGAGAGCGGCGCGGCCGGCACCACCGTGCGGATCAGCGCCGCCGCCGGCTGACCCGCCGGATCGGGTCAGCCGAACAGGGCGCTCACCGACTCGCCGTTGTGGATCCGGCGCATCGCCTCGGCCAGCGCCGGGGCCACCGAGAGCACCGTCAGCTCCGGCACCCGCTTGTCCTGCGGGATCGGCACGGTGTTGGTGCAGACGATCTCGCGTACCCCGTCGACGGCGGCGAGCCGGGTCAGCGCGCCGCTGGAGAACAGGCCGTGCGTGCAGGCCAACCGGATCGACCGGACCTTGCGTTCGTGCAGGTGGCCGATCAGCTCCACCACCGTGCTGCCCTTGGCGATCTCGTCGTCCAGCACGATCACGTCCCGGTCGGCCACCTCACCGATCACCGTGCTGATGGTGACCCGGTCGTCGCTGAACCGCTGCTTCGCCCCGGCCGCGACCGGGGTGCCGAGCATCCGGGCGAACGCCGCCGCCTCCTTCGCGTTGCCCAGGTCCGGCGAGACCACCACCGTGTTGCCCAGGTCGCGCCCCCGGAAGTGGGCGGCCAGTTCCCGCAGCGCGTGCAGGTGGTCGACCGGGACGCTGAAGAAGCCGTGCACCTGCGGTGAGTGCAGGGTCATCGCCAGCACCCGGTGCGCGCCGGCCGAGGTGAGCAGGTCCGCCACCAGCCGGGCACCGATCGAGATGCGCGGCGCGTCCTTCTTGTCCGACCGGGCGTACGCGTAGTGCGGCAGGACCACGGTGATCCGGCCCGCCGACGCGCCCCGGGCGGCGTCGATCATGAGCAGCAGCTCGACCAGGTTCTCCTGCACCGGCGGCACCAGCGGCTGGATCAGGAAGACGTCCCGCTCCCGGCAGTTCGCCTGCAACTGCACCTCGAGACAGTCGTTGGCGAACCGGGACACCCGCACCGGGTGCAGCGGCACCCCCAGGTGGGCGCAGATCTCGGCGGCGAGGTCGGGATGGGCGGTTCCACTGAACACGGCGATGTCGCGCACGTCTGGAGATCGTACGGACCCGTGCCGGTTCTCCCGTCGACCCGGGCCCGGTACGGTGCCGAAATGACCGGAGAGTACGTCGCCGCCATCGACCAGGGCACCACCTCGTCGCGGTGCATCGTCTTCGACCGGGCCGGTGGGATCGTCGCCGTCGCCCAACGCGAGCACCGGCAGATCTTCCCCCGCCCCGGCTGGGTCGAACACGACACCGAGGAGATCTGGGCCAACGTCGAACGGGTGGTCCGCGACGCGCTGGCCGACGCCGGCACCGGCCCGGACGGGTTGGCCGCCGTCGGCATCACCAACCAGCGGGAGACCACCGTGGTCTGGGACCGGGCCACCGGCCGGCCGGTGGCCAACGCCGTCGTCTGGCAGGACACCCGTACCGGTCCGCTGCTGCGCGAGCTGGCCGAGTCGTACGGCGAGGAACGGCTGCGCGCCCGTACCGGGCTCACCCTGGCCACCTACTTCGCCGGCCCGAAGCTGCGCTGGCTGCTGGACAACGTCGACGGGCTGCGGGAACGCGCCGAACGGGGCGAGGTGCTGTTCGGCACCATGGACAGCTGGCTGATCTGGAAGCTGACCGGCCGGCACGTCACCGACGTCACCAACGCCAGCCGGACCATGCTGATGGGCCTGGAGACCCTCGACTGGGACCCGGAGCTGCTCGACGCGCTGCGCATCCCGGCCGCGATGCTGCCGCAGATCCGCAGCTCGGCGGAGGTCTACGGGACGGCCCACGGGGTGCTCGACGGGGTGCCGGTGGCCAGCGCGCTGGGCGACCAGCAGGCGGCCCTGTTCGGGCAGACCTGCTTCCAGCCCGGCGAGGCGAAATGCACCTACGGGACCGGGAGCTTCCTGCTGCTCAACACCGGGGCCAGCCCGGTGCCGTCCAGTCACGGCCTGCTGACCACGGTGGCCTACCGGATCGACGGCCAGCCGGCCGCGTACGCCCTGGAGGGGGCGATCGCGGTGACCGGGTCGCTGGTGCAGTGGCTGCGCGACAACCTCGGGTTGATCTCCTCGGCCGCCGAGGTCGAGGAGCTGGCCGCCACCGTGGACGACAACGGGGGCTGTTACGTGGTGCCCGCCTTCTCCGGACTGTTCGCGCCGCACTGGCGCAGCGACGCCCGGGGGGTGATCGCCGGGCTGACCGGCTACATCACCAAGGGGCACCTGGCGCGGGCGGCGTTGGAGGCGTCGGCCTGGCAGACCCGCGAGGTGGTCGACGCGATGAACGCCGACTCCGACGTGGCGCTGCGCCGGTTGCGGGTGGACGGTGGGATGACCGCCAACGGCCTGCTGATGCAGTTCCTCGCCGACGTGCTGGCGGTGCCGGTGGTGCGCTCCCGGATCACCGAGACCACCTGCCTCGGCGCGGCGTACGCGGCCGGCCTGGCGGTCGGCTTCTGGCCCGACCTGGCCACCCTGCGCGCCCAGTGGCGCTCCGACGCGCAGTGGGAGTCCCGGATGGACCCGGCGCACCGGGAGCGGGAACTGGGCCGGTGGCGCAAGGCGGTCGCCCGCACGCTCGACTGGGTCGACTGACTCCGGTCGGCGGCCCGCCGGTCGGTCGGTCCCCGTCGTACCGACCGATACGATCAGTCGGGGGGATGCCACATGCAGACAGTCGGTCCATATGCGCTGCACCGCAGGCTCAGCTCGTGCGAGTTGGGCGAGGTCTGGGCCGCACGGGACGCCGCCGAGCGGCCGTTCACCGTGGCCGTGCTCGCGCCGGCCGCCGCCGAGGGCGGCTGGCGGGAGGCGTTCGCGGCGGCGGCCAACACGCTGGCCCGTTCCGACGGCCTGCCGATCACCGGGGCCAACCACACCGGCCCGGTGCCCTGGGTGGCCTGCGCCGCCGAGCAGGGCGCCGGGGCCGCACACGTCTTCCTCGCGCTGGGGCAGCGCCTCGTCCCGGCCGGGGAGCCCCCGGCCGGTGGCCCTCCGGCCGGACCGTCGGGTGCGCCCGCCCCGGCGCACCGGCCGACCGCCGGAGCACCTGCCACCGGCACGCCGCTCGCCGGGGCACCTGCCGCCGGGACTCCGCTCGCCGGGGCACCCGCCGCCGGGACGACGATCGCCGCAGCCGGGACGGCCGGGACACCGGCACCGGACGGGCACCGCACCGACGGACCGGCGGGCCCGACCCGGCCGGGGGTGCCCACCTCGTCGACCGGCTCCGCCCCGTCAGCCGGGGCTGTCGCCTCGGCCGGGCCTGCTTCACCCGCCGGGCCTGCTTCCTCGGCCGGGTCTGCTTCACCCGCCGGGTCTGCATTACCCGCCGGGCCTGCTTCGCCCGCCGGGCCTGCGGCGGTCACCGGCGGTACGGTGCCGCCGGCTGCCGCACCCCGCCCGACCGCCCCGACCCACCCGACGCCCCCGCACCAGACCGCCCCGCCGCAGGTCAGCCCGCCGCAGCACGCACCGCAGCAGGCCGGCCCCCACCGGGCGGCCCCGCAGCAGGCCGGTCCGCACCCGGCACCCCCGCGCCAGGTGACCCCGCCGCAGGTCGGCCCGCACCAGATGGCCCGGCAGCAGGCAGGCCCACAGCAGGCGGTGCCGCAGCGGGTGGGACCGCCGTACCCGCCGACGCCCCTGGCGGCACCGTTCCCGCCGGCACCGTTCCCGCCGGTTGCGGGCCCGGCGCGCGGACGGGGTCGGGCCGTGCTGTGGTCGGTCCTGGTGGCCCTGCTCGCGGCGACGCTCGGGGCGACCGGCGGCTACCTCGTCGCCGCCCGGACGGCCGACGGGCCGGCCAGCGTCGCCGCGCCGGCCTCCGCGACCCCGAGCGTCGACCTGGGGCTGCCGGGCACGCCGCCGCGCCGGCCGGGGGTGGAACCGCCGGTCGGCGGCGGCTGGCCGGCCGGAGCGCCCACCTTCGCCGGCACCGAGCCGACCCGGGAGATCACCGGCCTGGCCGGGGTCGACTTCAGCTTCCGGGTGCCCACCGGCTGGAGCTGCACCGAGGCCGGCCGCACCAGCGGTTCGGCGCACTACCGGTGCGGCGTACCGGCCGCCGACGGGTCGATCATCGGTGGCGACCTGGTCGTCAGGCAGTGCCCCCGGCTCTGCACCGACGAGCGCCGCACCGCGCTGCGCCGGCAGGAGGAGGCATGGGGGTTGCAGTGGATCCGCAGCGGCGAGTTCACCACCTGGGCGGAGACCGCCCGGGTGGACGGTGCGCCACGCTACGGACTGGTCTACCTCTCCTACTGGCGCAGCGTCCCGGAGGACGCGATCGACAGGCAACTGGTGTTGCGGATGACCGCGCCCCCGGACCGCGCGGACGAGGTGCGCAAGGTGGCCGCCTCGGTGCGCGAGGCCACCTTCACCATCTGACGCGGGGGCGAGACCACCCCCGCCCGCCCGGTACCCTTCGACCGGACGTCGACGACGAACCGGTCCGTCCTTCCACGACCGAGCGGGGCCATGTGCGCATGCTGACTGTCTCCCCTGACCGAGCCGGGGCCTGTCCGACCATCACGGACGCGTTGGAGATCGCGCCGGATGACGCGGTCGTCTCGATCGCCCCCGGCGTCTACCCCGAATCGCTCCGGCTCGACGGCCGGCGGGTCCGGCTGGTGGCCGCCGGCGAGCCGGGCTCGGTCATCGTGGACGGTCGGGCCGCCGGACGGCCGACGGTGGCCTGCACCGGCGGCGAGGTGCTGTTGCAGGGGCTGGTCGTGCAGGGCGGCGACTACCCGGCGGTGGAGGCGGTCGGCGGTCGGCTGCGCATGGAGAAGTGCCAGGCCAGCGCCGGGTACGCGGCAGCCGTGTCGGTACGCGACGGGGCCCGGATCGAGGCCGTCGAGGTCACCGTCACCGGCGGCCAGCACGGGCTGGTCGTCTCCGACGCGGGCGGCACGGTCGAGCAGTGCGAGATCCGCGACGTCACCGACGACGGGATCATCGTGCGGCTCGGTGCCGACCCGACCATCCGCAACTGCACCGTCGGTGCCGCCGGCTTCCGGGGCGTGTACGTCTACCAGGCGGCCCGGCCCACCATCGAACGCTGCGACATCTCCGGCACCGGCGACGCCGGCATCGTGGTCGCGCTGCAGAGCAGCCCCACCATCGTGGACTGCTGGGTGCACGACACCCGGGGCGTCGGCATCGACGTCGGCCGGGGCTGTGGCGGCACGATCGAGGGCAGCCGCACCGAGCAGACCGCCACCCCCGGCGTCCGGATCGCCGAAGGGGCCGGCACCGTGTTCCGGGCGGCGGAGGCGGGCGGGCGGCCGATGGCCGGGGTGAGCGCGGGCGGCGGGACGGTCGGCCAGGACGAGCGGAGGGTCGAGGAACTCCTCGCCGAGCTCGACTCGATGATCGGCCTGGCCGGGGTGAAGGCCGAGGTGCGCTCGCTGATCGACGAGATCCAGGTCAACGAGTGGCGACGCGACGCCGGCCTGCCGGTGGGCGCGGTCAGCCACCACCTGATCTTCACGGGCGCGCCGGGCACCGGCAAGACGACGGTGGCCCGGGTCTACGGGCAGTTGCTCAAGGCCCTCGGGGTGCTGCCCAACGGCCAGTTCCGGGAGGTCTCCCGGCGGGACCTGGTCGGCCAGTACATCGGGCACACCGCCGAGAAGACCTCGTCGGTGTTCACCGAGGCGCTGGGCGGGGTGCTGTTCATCGACGAGGCGTACACCCTCTCCCGGGCCGGGGGTGCCGGCGGCGACTTCGGCCAGGAGGCGATCGACACCCTGGTCAAGCTGATGGAGGACCACCGGGACCAGGTGGCGGTGATCGTCGCCGGGTACACCACCGAGATGGCCGCCTTCCTCGACGCCAACTCCGGGCTGGCGTCCCGGTTCGCCAAGACGCTGGAGTTCGAGAACTACAGCCCGGTCCAGTTGGTCGACATCGTCGGCCGGATCGCCCGCACCGACGAGTACCTGCTCGCCGACGGGCTGACCGACGGGCTGCTGGAGTGGTTCGGCCAGATCGAGCGGGACCAGAACTTCGGCAACGCCCGGGAGGCGCGCAAGCTGCTGGAGGGGATGCGCAAGGCGCAGTCCGGGCGGCTGCGCGCGCTGGGCCGGATGCCGAGCCGGGACGACCTGCGCACCCTCGTCCTGGACGACCTGCTCGCCGCCACCCGGTGACCGGGATGTCGCCCACCGGGGGCACCGGAGCCCGCAGCGACGCGCCGACCGCCCTGATCGTCCGGGTCCGGGACGCGCCACCCGAGCCGGCCGCCCCGTGGCGGCCCACCGAGGCCGACCAGCCGGCCCCGCCGGAGCCCCTGGACGCGCCCTGGCTGCGTCACCTGGCCCGGCTGCTGCCGATGGTGCTCGTCGCCGTCCTCGGCGGGATCGGGGTGAACCGGCCCGGCCTGTGGGAGGACGAGCTGGCCACCTGGGGCATGGTCACCGTCGGGTTCGACGACTTCGTGGCGGTGCTGCGCAACGTCGACGCCTCCATCGGCCCGTACTACCTGCTGATGCGCGGCTGGGTGGCGCTGGCCGGCAGCTCCGACGTCGCGCTGCGGGTGCCGTCGCTGCTGGCCATGACGGCGGCGGCCGGCCTGGTCGCCGCGATCGGCCTGCGGATCGGCGGGCTGCGGGTCGGGCTGGTGGCCGGCCTGCTGTTCGCGGTGCTGCCGACCACCTCCCGGTACGCGCAGGAGGCCCGGCCGTACGCGTTCGCGGTGTGCGCCGCGGCGCTGGCCACCCTGCTGCTGGTCCGGCTGCTGGACCGGCCCCGGTTCCTGCGCTACGCGGGATACTCGGCCGTGGTGGCGTTGCTGGGGCTGATGCACCTGGTGGGCCTGCTGCTGCTCGCCGCGCACGCGCTGGTCGCCTGGCGGGGGGCGCAGCGCCGGCGCGGCTTCTTCGGTTGGCTCGGTGCGGCGGCGGTCGGTGTGCTGCCGGTCCTGCCTGTGCTCTGGTTCGGTAGGCAGCAGACCGCCACGCAGATCAACTGGATTCCGCCGGTCACCCTGGACCGGCTGGTCGACACGCCGGAGGCGCTGTTCGGCGGACCGCTGCTCGCCGGCGCGGTGCTCGCCCTGGCCTTCCTCGGCATGTCGATGCGCCAGCGGTCGGCGGTGGCCACCGCCTGGCTGGTGTTGCCCACCGCCGGTCTGCTGGCCGCCGCCCAGCTCACCCCGCTCTGGTTGCCGCGCTACCTGCTGTTCACGGTGCCGGCCTGGGCGCTGGTCGCCTCGCTGGCGTTGCGGCGCAGTTCACTGCTGCGGGGCACCGCCGCGATGCTGGCGGTCGGGCTGCTCGGCATCCCGGTGCAGGTCGAGATCCGGGGCGTCACCGGCCACAGCCAGGGCACCAAGGACATCGCCGCCGTGCTGCGGGCGCACGCGCGCCCCGGCGACACCCTGGTGTACGGCCCGTTCGACGCCGGTGACCAGCGCACCAGCCGGGACGCGGTGAACCGGTACGTCGACGAGAGCTGGCGACCCCGGGACGTGCTGATGACCGTACCGGCCCGTAGGCAGGGCACCCTGGGCGCGCGGGAGTGCGCCGACCGCGACGTACCGGTGTGTCTGGGGCGTCCGGAGCGGGTGTGGGTCGTCCGCAAGGGGGCGTTCGACGACCCGGTGCAGCGGATCGGCGCGGCGAAGGAGGCCGCGCTCAAGCCGTACGCCGTCGAGCGCACCTGGCGGGTCCGGGGCTTCAGCATCGGGCTGCTGGTGCGCAAGTCGGAGGCGGGGAAGTGAGCCCCCGGGCCGGCGCGGGCCGCACCGACGAGACGACGGAGTTCCACCGTCAGGTGCCGCCGCCCCGCCCCGCCCCGACGGCGCCCCCGCCCTCCCGCGGCCCGGCGACGGTGCCGACGCGCCGGGGCCCGGCGACGGTGCCGACCCCGCGCGGGCCGGCCGCGGCACCGAATCCGGTGGGGCCGGCGGCGCGGGAGGTGGTGGCTCCGGCGGCGCTGGGTCGACCGGCGACGGTGGACCCGTCCCTGCCGCTGCCGCCTGACGACGACGAGAAGGCCGCCTACCGGCACCGTCGGCTGCCGGTGCTGATGGTCGCCTCGTTCGTCAGTTTCACCGGGCTGCTCACCAGCCAGTTGCTCTTCGTCCGGATGGCGCCCTGGCTGTTGGCGCTGCTGCCGTTGTTCGGCTTCACCGTCCTCTACTACCTGATCTCGGCGACGGTGAACATCGGCACGCCCGGGTTCGACCTGGACCGGCACCGCCGGCTGGTCCGCGACTTCCGCCCGCCCGTGCACCCGTCGGTGGACGTGTTCCTACCGGTCTGCGGCGAGGCGACCGAGGTGCTGCGCAACACCTGGGAGCACGTCAGCCGGATGGTCGACCACTACCGGGGCCGGGTGCACGTCTACGTGCTCGACGACTCGGCGACCGACGAGCGGGAGGCGATGGCGCTCGCCTTCGGCTTCGTTTACCAGCGCCGCCCCAACCGGGGCTGGTACAAGAAGGCCGGCAACATGCGGTACGCGTACCAGCGCACGCTGGGCGAGCACATCCTGGTGCTGGACGCCGACTTCACCCCCCGGCACGACATGCTCGACGAGATGGTGCCCTACCTGGCCGCCGAGCCGGATCTCGGGATCGTGCAGTCCCCGCAGTACTTCCGGGTGCACGCCGGCCAGGGCTGGCTGGAGCGCGGGGCCGGGGCGGTGCAGGAGCTGTTCTACCGGATGGTGCAGGTGTCCCGGCAACACCACGAGGCGGCGATCTGCGTCGGCAGTTGTGCGCTCTACCGCCGGGAGGCGCTCGACGCGATCGGCGGTTCCACCCTGATCGAGCACTCGGAGGACGTACACACCGGGTTCGACATGCGGCGGCGCGGCTGGCGGCTGCGCTACCTGCCGGTACCGTTGGCCACCGGGCTGTGCCCGGCCGACGTCAGCTCGTTCTTCACCCAGCAGTACCGCTGGTGTGCCGGCTCGATGAGCCTGCTCGGGTCGACGAAGTTCTGGAACACCCGGATGCGGCTGCGCACCCGGCTGTCGTACCTCTCCGGGTTCTGCTACTACCTGCACACGGCGCTGTTCACCTTCGTCGGGCCGCTGGTGCCGATCGTGCTGCTGGCCTGGTTCCCGCAGTCGGTGGCCCCGGCCAACTACCTGTGGATCGTGCCCAGCCTGGTCTACAACCTGGTGGTCTTCCCGCTGTGGCACCGGTGCGCCTACCGGGTGGAGGCGTGGACCGTGAAGATGATCTACGGCTGGTCGCACGCCTTCGCCATCTGGGACCTGCTGCGCGGGCAGAGCATGGGCTGGCAGCCCACCGGCGGCACGGGACGCAAGAACAGGACGGGTCGACTGTGGTGGGGAATGGCCGTCTGCACGGCGGGCAGCGGAGCACTGTGGACCGGCCTGGCCGCCCACCGGATGATCACCGACGACCTGTGGACCTTCGCGCCCGCCTTCCTCGGTGGCGCGTTCTACCTGGCCGTCGCGTTGCAGGCGCTGCTGGTGAAGCCGGCGCGGGACATCCGTCCGGAGCGTTCCCGGTGACCTCCCGCCAACTGTTCACCATCGTCACGATGTTCGTGATCGGGGTGTTCGGCTACGCCGCGCTCGCACCCAGCCCGGCCAGCCGTCCGGCCCGGTTCGCCACCGAACCCAGCGCGTCGCCCTCCCCCACCGGCCCGCCCCCGGCGTACGACGTCCGCCCGCTGGTCCAGCCGCAGGGCCGCTACCTGGGGGTGGCGCTCAGCGGCGCACCGCAGGACATGAGCCGGGTCGACCGGTTCGCCGACCTGGTCGGCAGCAAACCCAACATCATCACCATCTACGAGAGCTTCGACGACGAGTTCGCCGCCGCCGAGGTCCGCCGGGTCCACCGGTACGGCGCACTGCCGATCGTCCGTTGGGAACCGTTCAAGGCGAAACTGAAGGACATCGCCGCCGGGCGGCACGACCCGTACCTGGTGGAGTTCGCCGTCGCGGTACGCCGGCTCAACCTGCCGGTGGCGCTCACCATCGCGCACGAGATGAACGGCCACTGGTACTCCTGGGGCGCGCACGACAACACCGCCAAGGAGTTCGTCGCCGCCTGGCGGCACATCCACGCCGTCTTCGCCCGCGCCGACGCCACGAACGTGATCTGGACGTGGACCCCGAACGTGGTCAACCCGGTCCCGTCGGTGAAGCTCGCCCCGCTCTACCCCGGTGACGCGTACGTGGACTGGGTCGGCATCGACGGCTACTTCACCAGGCGCGGCGAGCAGACCTTCGACGACCTGTTCGGCCCCACCATCACCCAGGTCCGGAAGTTCACCGCCCGGCCACTGCTGATCGTGGAGACCGGGTCCGAACCGGGCGCGATGCGTCGCCGGGCGGTCGACGAACTCTTCACCGCCATCCGCAAACGCCCCGACCTGCTCGGGTTCGTCTACTTCAACCAGAAGGGCTCCGGCGACTGGGTGATCGACTCGGACCGGCCGGCGCTCGCCGCGTACCGGTCCGGCGCGGCGGCCGACCCCCGGACCGGCTTCCGGGTCGGCTGACCCCGGGCCGCCGACCCACGGGCCCCGGGGCGCTGCGGCGGGTTCCTATGATGAGGGCGGCCTGCCGTGGGCGGGCCAACACGGGTCGATGCGTCTGGGGGGCAGCCGGAGATGACCGGAGCACCACGGCCGGCACGCGCCACACTCCGGCCGGACGACCCCGCCGCCCGCGTGCACCTGGCACCCCGCCGCCGGCCCGGCCGGATCGGCGAACTGCACGTGCTGCAACTGCTCCTGCTGGAGGCGGTGCTGCTCGGCGTCCTCGCCAGTGGACTGTTCGGGATGCCGGTGCTGGTCGTCGCCGCGCTGTGCGGCGTACTCCTGCTGACCGTGGTGTTCCTGCGCTCGCGGGGCCGCTGGTGGCTGGAGCGGCGGGCCCTGGTCCGGCAGCAGCGGCGACGGGCCGCCGCGCCGGTCCCGGTCGCCGCCGACCCGGGATTGGACGCCCTGCAACGACTCGCGCCCGGCCTGTCGGTGGGCACCGTGGCGATGGCCGACGGCACCCGGATCGGGGTGGCCCGCGACGACGCCGGCTGGTTCGCGGTGGCCGCCGTCGACGGCTCCGGGCCGACCGGCGACGCGCCGGCCGGCCTGCCGCTGGACGTGCTGGCCACCGCGCTGGCCGAGTCCGGCCAGCCGGGCACCGTGCTCCAGGTGGTGACCAGCACCGTGCCGGCCGGCGGTCCGACCGGCGACCCGACGGCCCCCGCCCGGGAGTCCTACCGGCAGTTGCTGGCCGACCTCGGCGGCACCCCCGTCCCGGCCGGGCGGGCGACCTGGGTGGCGGTCCGGCTGGACGCCCGCGCGCTCGCCGAGGCGGTCGGCGACTACGCGGTCGACCTGGGCGTCGCCCCCTCGGTGGTGGCCGCGCTGGCCCGCCAGACCGGCAGGTCGCTGCGCCGCAGCGGGGTCGAACACCGGCTGTTGGACGCGCACGGCCTGCTCGCCGCCGTCGGCCGGTCCTGCGGCTTCACCCCCGGCCTCCCGGCCGGTGCCGCCGGAGTGCGTGAGGAGTGGTCGGCGTGGCACTGCGGCCCGATCGCGCACCGCTCGTTCTGGATCCGCCGCTGGCCGCCCGTCGACCGGGCGGCGGCCATGCTCGGCTGGCTGGAGACCCTGCCGGCGTCGCTGGTGACGGTGTCGTTGACGGTGGCCACGAACGGGCCGGGTGAGGATCTCGACCTGCGCGGCCTGGTCCGGGTGACCGGGCCGGCGGAGCTGCTGCCGCAGCTGTGCGGGCCGGCGGTCGACGGGGTACGACAGGCCGGCGGGGAACTCTTCCCGCTCGACGGCGAACACGGCCCGGCGGTGTACGCGTCGGCACCGACGGGAGGTGGCGCGGGATGACCGGCCCTGGTGACGAACGGCGTACGGCGGTGCCGGCCACCTTCGGCACCTCCCCCGACCAGCCGGCCGGACCGTACCGCGACCCGGTGGGTGGGCCGTACCCGCAGGGGCCGGCGGTGGCCGGGGGGCACCCGGGCGGGGCGGTCGCCTCGGCCGCCGTACCGCCGCCGGTGGCCGCACCACCGGTCACCGCGCCGCCTGTCGGCACGGACGCGCCGGTGCTGGGCACGTCCCGCACCCGGGTCGACGCGGACGCCGACGCGACAGGCGTCGCCGCCGTGACCGCGCTGGCCACCGCCGACCCGCTGACCCGGGCCCTGGCCAGTCCGCTGGCCGCCCCGGAGAGCCATCCGTCCGCTCCCCCCGGCCCACCGCCGGCCCACCTCCCCGGGGTCGGCGACGCCTCCGGTCGGGGCGGGCCGTCCGGTCGGCTGCCCCGGCTGCGGATCGGCACCCACGCGGTCTCCCCGGCGGCGCTCGCCCGGCTCAGCCCGAGCCCGCTCCCGGCCGGTCTGGTGCTCGGCGCGGACCGCCGTCGGGCGGCGGTCACGATCCGGTTGTTCCGCCCGGAACCGACCCGGGTCGTCCTGGTCGGCGGGGTGTGGGCGGGTCAGCTCGTCGCCTTCCGGGCGCTGGCCCTCGGTGCCCGGGTCGTCGTGGTCACCGCCGACCCGACCACCTGGACCGGGTTCGGCCCGGCGGCGCTCGGCCGGGCCGCCGACCGGGTCGAGGTACGCGTCGACGGCCGCCCGGTGCCCGCCGCCGGCACCGCCGGGCAGCCCACCCTGATCGTGCGCGACCTACCGCCGCACGCGCCCGGATCGACCATCCCGGGCCCGTGGCAGGCCGAGCTGACCGTGCTGCGGCGGCTCGATGCCGGCACCGCCCCCGCCCTGCGCGACAGCGACCTCTGCGTGCTGCAACGGCTCTCCGCCGACGAGTCCGTGACCGCGCAGCAGGCGCTGCGGCTGCCCCCGGACAGCGGCCGGTTCCTGCGGGTGATGGCCGACGACATGCTCACCCTGGTCGGCGGCGGCGCGGACCGGCACCTGTGGATCAGTCAGACCCCGGTCGAGCAGCACCTGCTGGGCGTGCCGCGGCGCTGACGAGCAGCCGCGCGAGGCGCTTCTTCCGGCCGTTCTCGCGGACGATCCAGGCCACGTCGCCGTCGTCGACGGCGGCCAGCGCCCGGAACGCCGGCAGGCCACCGGCCGGATCGGCGGCCACGGCGACACTCCAGCAGTAGCCCAACGCCTGACGCAGGGCCCGGACGTCGTCGTCGCGACGCTTGTCGGCCGGCAGCGCGGCCAGGCCCGCCGTCGCCCGTTCGCACAGGGCGACGGCGCGGGCGGCGGCCTCCCGGGTGGCGAGCAGGCGCGGTTCACACACGGCCGCGACGGCCGCCCGCCGGACCAGCGGGTGCGGGTCCCCGACCCAGGTCGTGCCGAGGTCGAGCAGGCGCGGCAGGTCGGCGTCGCCGAGCCGCTGCAACGCCAGGGCCACCGCCTCGCGTACCCGCCAGCGGGGGTCGGTCGCGTGCTCGTGCAGGCGCGCCTCGATCCGGGTCCGAGTGCGGGCCGGCGGGCCGGCGGCCAGCAGCCGACCGAGGCCCAGCACACCGCAGAAGACCAGGTACTCGTCGTCGGTGGCGAGCAGGCTGTCGAACGTGTCGGGCCCGCCCTCGTCGGCGACGGCCTGGGCGAGTTCGAGGTTGGCGCGCGGCCCCGGCAACCCCGAACGCTCCCGCAGGTACGCCGGCCAGCGCGCCGGGCCGGCCGCCCGCAACTCGGCCCGGTACTGGTCACGGCGGCTCACCAGCGCAGCGTAACCCGCCTGATTCCCACGCGGAGTCGCCCCGACACGCGGACCCTCGGGTGGGCAGGTCCCGCCCGTCACCCAAACCACTCGTGGTGCTGGGATCCGATGCGAAGGCAAAGCTGAGACGAATGCACGAGAGGCCCGCATCAGCGGGCCTCAAGGCGGGCGCGGGAGCCCGGCGGGCGTCCTGCACCATCCAGGCTAGCAGGCAGTTCCGGTCCTCGGGAGCAGAACCGACCGTCGGACCGACGGCCCGCTACGTCGGGGGCACCAGCGGGAGCTGGACCAGTTGGGCACCGTGCCGGCGGGTGAACAGCCAGCCCCGGCCGGGCGGCAGCCGCTGCGGCTTGACGGTGCCGAACAGCGCGCCCTCCTCACGCGGACCGGACATCATGATGCCCGGGGAGGCGAGTTCCCTGATCCGCCCGATCACCGGGTCGAACATGGCCCGCCCGGCACCGCCGATCCGTCGGGTCAGCACCAGGTGCAGGCCGATGTCGCGGGCCTGCGGCAGGTACTCCAGCAGCGGCGCGAGCGGGTTGACCGCCGCCCCGGCCACCAGGTCGTAGTCGTCGACCAGCAGGTAGACTTCCGGACCCTTCCACCAGCTCCGGTCGCGTAGCTGCTCGGCGGTGACGTCCCGCCCCGGCAACCGCTCCCCCATCACCGTGGCCACCTGCTTGACCAGGTCGGCGGTGACCTGCGGGGAGGTGCCGTAACCGATCAGGTGCTCGGACTCCACCGCGCCGAGCAGGCTGCGCCGGAAGTCGACCAGGATGATCCGGGCCGCCGCCGGGTCGTTGCCCTCGACGATGCCGCGGGCCAGCCCGCGCAGGAACGTGCTCTTGCCGCACTCCACGTCCCCGAAGAGCAGCAGGTGCGGTTCGGCGGTGAAGTCGAGGCGTACCGGCTGGAGGTCGGTCTCGGCGATGCCGATCGGGATCAGGCCGCCCTGCGCGGCGGGCAGCGCCGCGTAGGGCAGCTCGGCGGGGAGCAGCCGGACGGCCGGGGCACCCGCCGACGTCCAGTGCTGCTGCACCCGCTTGACCAGGTCGGCCAGCGCGTCCGGCAGGTCGTCGACCACCGGCCGGCCGTCGAGGCGGGGCAGGCCGGCGAGGAAGTGCAGGCCGTCAGGGGTCAACCCGTGGCCGTGCTGTTCCGGCACGTTCACCGCGGCCCGCCGGTTGATCACCGAGTCGGCCGGCTCGCCGAGGCGCAGCTCCACCTTCGCACCGAACATGTCCCGCACCGCGGGCCGGACGTCCATCCACCTGTTGGTGGCGGCCAGGAGGTGGATGCCGTAGCCGAGACCCCGGTTCGCCAGCTCGGTGACCAGGGGCTCCAGGTCCTCGAACTCGGCCCGCAGCGCCGCCCAGCCGTCCACCACCAGGAACACGTCACCGAACGGGTCCTCGGGGAACCGGCCCTCGCGGCGGGCCCGCCGGTAGGCCGCCGCACCCTCCACCGCGTGCGCGGTGAACAACGCGTCCCGGGCCTGCATCAGCCCGTGCAGCTCGGCGATGGTGCGGCGGACCTTGTCCACCTCGCGCCGGCTGGCCACCCCGCCGACGTGCGGCAGGCCGGCCAGCGCGGCCAGGGTGCCGCCGCCGAAGTCGAGGCAGTAGAACTGCGCCTCGCGCGGGGTGTTGCCCAGGGCCAGGCTGGTGACCAGGGTACGCAGCAGGTTGCTCTTGCCGGTCTGCGGCGCACCCACCACCATCACGTTGCCGGCCGCCCCGGCCAGGTCCAACCAGAGCGGGTCGCGGCGCTGCTCCAACGGCTTGTCGACGATGCCGGCCACGCCGTGCAGCGCGCCGTGCCGGTCCTCGGCGGCGATGGTCAGGCCGCGCACCGGGGACACCTGCACCGGTGGCAGCAGCGCGTCGAGGGTCGGCGGCTCCTCCAGCGGCGGCAACCAGACCTGGTGGGCGGCCGGCCCGCGCCCCTGCATCCGGGCCACCAGCACGTCGAGCAGGCTCTCCCCGACGTGCTCGTCGACCGGGGCCTGCGTCGGCTCGTCGGGCGCGTCGTCGGTGGCCAGCGGGACGTAGTCGGTGGTGTAGTCGCGGACCGGGTCGATCAGCCGGCCGCCGACGGTGGGCACCCCGCCGTGCTGCCGGACCGCCCCCGAGACGTACGCGGCCTTGAACCGGACCAGCCCCTCGGTGCCGGCCTTGAGGTAGCCGTGCCCCGGTGAGCGGGGCAGCTCGTAGGCGTCGGCCACCCCGAGCACCGCCCGGGACTCCATCGAGGAGAACGTGCGCAACCCGAGCCGGTACGACAGGTGCGTCTCCAGGCCGCGCAGCCGCCCCTCCTCCAGCCGCTGCGAGGCCAGCAGCAGGTGCATGCCCAGCGACCGGCCCACCCGGCCGATCTGCACGAACATGTCGATGAAGTCCGGTCGGGCGCTGAGCAGCTCGCTGAACTCGTCCACCACGATCAGCAGGCTGGGCAGCGGGGCGAGCGGCACCCCGGCCGCGCGGGCCCGCTCGTAGTCGCGCTGCGAGGCGTAGTTGCCGGCCCGGCGCAGCAACTCCTGCCGGCGGGTGATCTCACCCTGGATCGCGCCGAGCATCCGGTCGACCAGGAACAGCTCGTCGGCCAGGTTGGTGATCACCGCGCTGGTGTGCGGCAGCCGGTCCAGCGCGGCGAACGTCGCGCCGCCCTTGAAGTCGACGAGCACCAGGTTGAGGATCTCCGGGCTGTGCGTGACGGTCAGCGCCAGCACCAGCGTCCGCAGCAGCTCGCTCTTGCCGGAGCCGGTCGCGCCGACGAGCAGCCCGTGCGGGCCCATCCCCTCCTGCGCTGACTCCTTGAGATCCAGCTCGATCGGCCGGCCGTTCTCGTTGACCCCGATCGGCACCCGCAGCCGGCTGCGGTTGGGCCGGCTGCCCCAGGCGTCGGCCAGGTCCAGTTCGTACGGGTCGCCGAGGCCGAGCAGGTCGGCCAGGCCCAGGTCGGTGGCGACGGCCGGCTGGTCGGCGTACGAGGCGGCGGAGAGCCGCAGCGGCGACAGCTCCCGGGCCAGCACCTCGGCCCGCGCCGGGTCGAGCGTGTCGGCCCGACCGACCCGGGTGGCACCGTCCATCGTGGTGCCCGAGATGGTGCCGTCGTCGGCGACGTCGAGCACCACCGAGGTCTCGTCGAGCAGGCGCGGCGGCCGGCCGGTGAGGTCGAGCAGGGTCACCCCGGCGACGCCGCCCTCGGTCAGCAGGTGGTCGGAGCCGGCGACCTGCCCACCGTCGACCACCACCAGCACGTACGGCGTGACCGCCGCCGTCGCCGTCGGGTCGAAGCGGGGCCGGTTGGCCAGCACGTCGACGAGCATCGCCTCCAGCGCCACCACGGTCGGGGCGAACAGCCGGATCGGGCCCACCGCGTCCAGCTTGGTCGGATGCTGGGCGTGCGGCAGCCACTTCGCCCACTCCCAGCCGGCCCGCCGGTCCGGGTCGACGCAGAGCGCGACCAGCAGGTCGTCGGGGGCGTGGAAGGTGGTCAGCTGGGCCACCACCGCGCGGACCAGCCCCCGTACGGCGTCGTCGGCACCGCGCAGGTAGACGTGGGAGAAGTCGCGCAGGGCGATCGCCACCGGCAGGTCGGGCACCACCGAGTAGGTGGCGACGAACCGGCGCAGCGCCACCGCGCACAGCGGCTCCAACTCGTCCACCGGGCGGGTCTGCGGTGGGATCAGCGGGGTGGCGACCTCCTGCGGGCCGAGCCCGATGCGGACCACGCTGAAGTCGGCGTCACCCCGGCGACGTTCCCACAGCCGGCCACTGGTCACCGTGGACCAGAGCGAGTCCGGGTCGGGGTGCCGGTAGTGGATGGCCTCCCGCTGCTGGCGTACGGTCGCGCGGACCTGGGCGCGTAGCTGGGCGAGACGGCGCATGTACTGCCGGCGGGCCTCGATCATCTCGCGTTTGCCGGGCCCGGTCTGGTTGACCGCCATTACGGCGATCATGCCGAGGATGGAGATCCCGTACATGCCACCGACCACATAGGTCATCACGCCGCCGCGCTGCATGCCCATCATCAGGCCCATCGCCGCGGCACCCGCCGCCATCGGCAGGATCATCAACATCCGGGTCCAGCCCCGGCCACCGGCAGCCGGCACCTCGGGCGGCGGGTCGAGGAGCACCTCACCGGTCGGCAGCGGGGGCGCCGGCCGGCGGGGTGGACGCTTGACGACCACCAACGACGACATCTCCCCCGTACCTCCCACCACCTAGGTCTCCGGCGGCCCACTCTATCGACCGGTCGCCCCTGGCAGGGACCGCCGTCCGCGCTCGGACGGCCACCCGGCGGGCGGTGCGACCGTGCTACCTTGACCGCCGCGGCGGGCCCAGCAGACGCCGCGCGAACGCGTGGCACACGGGGAGGTGACCAGCGTGACGGCCCCGGGCGGTCTCAGTCTGGCCAGGGTGACCATCGCCGCTCCCCAGCGGCGGATGGACGTGGCGTTGCCCAACGGCATGCTCGTCGGGGAACTCCTGCCGCACCTGCTCCGGCACGCCGGGGAGGGCCTCGGCGACGCCGGCGAACAGCAGGGCGGGTGGGTGTTGCGCCGGGCCACCGGCACCCTGTTGGAGGCCACCCGCAACCTCGCCGTGCAGGGCGTCCGCGACGGCGAGCTGCTGCACCTCACGCCCGGCCGCGACGAGTGGCCCGAGCTGGCGTACGACGACGTGGTCGAGGTGATCGCCAGCGGCGCGCGGCGCACCGGTCGATCCTGGAGCGACGACGCGACCCGGCGGGCCGGGCTGGCGGTCACCGCCGCCCTGCTCGGGTTCGGACTGGTCGCGTTGACCGCGGTCGGCGCGCCGTGGCGTACCCCGGGGCTGCTGGCGCTGGGGGTCGCGGCGTTGCTGGCGGTCGTCGGCCCGGTGCTGTCGCGGGCCGTGCCCGACGCCACCGCCGGGGCCGTGGTGGCCGCCGCCGGCCTGCCCTACGCGCTGCTCGGCGGGGCGCTGCTCGGCGCACCGGACGACGCCCGGCTGGTCGACCTGGGGGCACCGAGCCTGCTGCTCGGTTCCGCCGCGCTGCTGGTCTTCGGCATCGTCGGCTACGCGGCGGTCGGTGGGGTGCAGCGGCTGTTCATGGCCGGGGCGGCGGCCGGGCTCACCGGCGTGCTGGCCGCGCTGCTCTGCTACGGCGGGGTCTCCCCCGCCGGCTCGGCGGCGGCGACGCTGACCACGGTGATCGGGCTGCTGCCCGGCTATCCGCTGATCGCCGGCTGGTTGGGCAGGCTGCCGGTGCCGGAACTGCCCGACCGGCCGGAGGAGATCCTCAAGGACCGGCCGGTGCCCGAGCGGGCGAAGGTCTTCGTGACCGTTGCGCGGGCCACCGAACTGCTCACCGGGATGCTGCTGTCCGCCTCGGTCTGCGGCGCGCTGGCCATCGCGTTCCTGCTGACCGCTGACCGTACCCCGGCCGGCGCGCTGCTGGCGCTCTGCGGTGCCGGCGCGCTGCTGCTGCGGGGGCGGCTCTTCCCCACCGCCGCGCAGCGGGTGCCGCTGCTGGTCAGCGGCCTGCTGGGGTTGTCGGCGCTGGCGGTCGCCGCGCTGCTGGGCACCGCACCGGGTGGTGGCCGGGTGCTCGTCTGGCTCGGGGTGGTCGCCGCGGCGGCGCTGACGCTGGTCGCCGGGCTGGTCTACAGTCGACGCCGGCCGTCGCCCTACCTGGGTCGGGCCGCCGACCTCGCCGACGTGCTCGCCATCATGGCGCTGATCCCACTGGCCTGCGCGGTCATCGGCCTGTTCGGGGCGATCCGGGGGATGTTCGCCTCGATCGGCGGGTGAGACGACGATGACGACGCGACGGGACCAGCTCCAGTCGTACCAGTTCATGACCCAGCGGGTGATGTCCGCGTTCGTGATGCGCGAGACCGACCCGCAGCAGTCGCCGCTGCGCCGGGGCATCGGCGCGCTCTTCGGCGGGCTGATGGTCGCCGTCCTGGTCGCCGCCGGGGTCGGCATCTACGGGCTGCTCACCAAGGTCGGCGGGAACAGTTGGCGGCAGCCCGGCGCGGTGGTGGTCGAGAAGGAGAGCGGCGCGACCTACATCTACCTGGATGGCCGGCTGCACCCGACGCTCAACTACGCGTCGGCGCTGCTGGCCGCCGGCCGCCCCGGCACCCCGGTGGTACGCGTCTCCGCCAGCACCCTCGGCACGGTGCCGCGCGGGGTGACGATGGGCATCCCGAACGCGCCCGCCTCGCTGCCGGCGGCGAACCGGCGGGCCGGTCTGCCGTGGACGGTCTGCTCCACCCCGACGACCGACGACACCGGCCGCACCACCGACACGGTGACCCTGGCGTTGGCCGCCCGGCCGGCCGGTGGGCAGGGCGTCGGCGACGACGGGCTGCTCGTCAAGGACGCCACGCTGGGCATGAACTACCTGGTCTGGCACGGCCGCCGGCACCTGGTGCAGGGTTCCCGGGTGGTCGTGCCCGCGCTGTTCGGGGCGGTCACCCCGACCCCGGTCGGCACCGCCTGGCTGAACGCGCTGCCCGCCGGGGTGGACCTCGCCGCGCTGCCCGTCGCCGACCGGGGGGACCCGTCCCGGGAGGTGTCCGGGCGGCGCAACGGCGACGTGCTGGTCACCCAGACCGCTTCCGGCCCGCAGCACTACCTGGTGCTCGCCGACGGGGTCGCCCCGATCACCCCGGTGCAGCAGGCCATCCAGACCGGCCAGTCGGGGCGGCAACCCGTCCCGGTCGCCGTCTCCGACGTCACGTCGCTGCCCAAGAGCCAGCGGGTCCCCCGCCCGCCGGACCGGGGCCAGCCGCCCGCCACCCCGCCGAAGCTGCTCGGCCCCGAGCCGGGGCAGCAGATCTGCGCCGCCACCGCCGACGCCGGCACCCCGCCGGAGTTGACCGTGGGCGGCACCCTGCCCGACGCGGACCGGGCCGCGCCGACCGGTTCCGTCTCCCCCGACGGCATCCCGCTGGCCGACCGGATCGCCGCCCCCGCCGGCCGGGTCACCGTGCTGCGCCTGCTCGGCAGCCCCGGCGCGTACAGCATCGTCACCGACCTGGGCATCCGCTACCCGGTGCCGTCCGCCGAGGCGTTGCGCCTGCTCGGCTACCCGGCCCAGGGGGCGCTGACGGTGCCGCCGAGCCTGACCATGCTGGTCCCGACCGGCCCCACCCTGGACCCGCTGGCCGCGGTCCGACCCGCGCCGATCACCACCGGCGGCTGACCGCCGACCGTCCGCCGTGATGGGGTCAGCGGCCGGGTGTCGGATCGTCGAAGAGCTGCACCGGCGGGCCGGGTTCGGTCGGCGGCGTCGACCGGGCGGGTGCCGGCGCGACGGCCGCCCGCCACCGGCGACGCCGCACCCGGGGCAGGGTCAGCGCGACGGCGCACACCACCAGCACGGTGGCCAGGGCGAGCGCGGCACCGGCCAGGGCGATCCGTCGGCTCTCCCGGACCGCCGGGTCGGGCCGGTCGTCGGCGGGCCGGAACCGGGGCAGCGGGGCCGGCCGGGCCTGCGGCAGCAACTGGTCGTTGACCGCCCCGTACGGGTTGACCGTGCCGTGGCCGTACTCGGTGCGGTCGGCACCGGGGACCGCCGTCACGGTCAACAGCCTGACCAGTTCGCTGCGCGGCGTTCCGGACCGTTTGGCGAGGGTCAGCGCCCCCGCACCGGCCACGAACCCGCAGGCCAGTGCGGTGCCGTCGGCGGCCTCGACCAGTCCGGTACCGCGCTGGGTGGTGGTCACCGCCACGCCCGGCGCGACCAGGTCCAGGTACGGCCCGTACTGCGACTTCGGCCAGCGCCGCCCGTCCGGGCCGATCGCCCCGACGGCGAGCACCTCCGGGTAGCCGGCCGGATAGGACACCGGGTTGCCGTCGGAGCCCCGGTCACCGCTGGCCGCCACCACCAGGACGCCCCGGTCGACGGCCCGCCGCACCGACGTCCGCAGGGTCGCGGCGTCCCGGTCGGCGGCCACGGTCACCGCGACCACCCGGGCACCCCGGTCGACCGCCCAGTCGATGCCCCGGGCGAGCACCGCCGGGTCGACCGGGGCGGCCCCGAACGCCAGGTCGTCGACCACCCGTACCGGCAGCACCCGGGCGCTCGGCGCGAGGCCCGCGAACGGCGACCCGTCGGCCTGCCGGGCGACGATCAGCCCGGCCACCCGGGTGCCCTGCCCGGTGCAGTCGGTGTCGGCCGGGCCGCTGCCCCGGACCGCGTCGAAGCCGCTGCCGACCCGCCCCCGCAACTGCGGGTGGTCGGCGTCCACCCCGGAGCCGAGCACCGCGACGGTGATCCCGGCCCCCTGGCTGAACGGCCACACCTGCTCCGGGGCGAGCACCTGCTGCGCCCAGGACGGCGTGCCGACCTGCCCACCGGCCGGCGCGCACGCCGGTGCCGCCGGGGCGGGCCGCACCGGGCCGGCCAGGGTCGCGGCGACGAGCCCGACGACGAGCCCGCCCGCCGCCTGACGCACCAGGCCGGCCGCCGTCATCCGCCGTCGCCGGTATCCCGTCATGTGTTCCTCCGTCCCCGTCTCACGCTGCGGGCCGGCGGCGGGCGGGCGGCAGCGCCGACCCGGTCCGCCCGTCGTCGACCCGACCGACCAGGCCGCCGGTCACCGCGCCGACGGCCAGGTCACGCAGCGACCCGGGCACCGCCCGCAGGTCGTGCCAGAAGACGCCGAAGCTGTCGGCGCAGCGGTGCAGCAGCCGGTCGCCCACGTCGGCGGCGGTGTCGTCGTCGCGGGCCCGGGGATCGTCGTCGTCCCAGTACCAGACCGACCCCTCGTCGCCGCCGGCGACCCGCACGGCGAGCAGGCCGCCCTGCACGTGCCCGACGGCCAGCCAGTCGGCGGTGAACCGGTCGGTGAACCAGGCGTTGGCGTGGCACAGGTCCTGCATCCAGTCGGCCCGTGCCACCCCGAACAGCGGCTGGTCGACCACGAACCCGAACCGGGGGTGCACGGCCGGCCAGTCCGGCCAGCCGCCGTTGGTGCGGGCCAGGAAGTCCCGGTAGCCGGCCGGGAGGGCGAAGCCGAGCCGCTGCTCGACGCGGGTCACCGCCTGCGGGGTGAGCCGTTGCGCGAACCGCAGCGGCGGCGGGGTGACGGAGTCCACCGGCAGGCCGCGTCGGCGGTGGTCGGCGTCGCCGGTGCTCACCCCGCCCAGGTGCCGCAGCGCCGCGTGCAGTTCCGCCGGCACCAGCGCGAGCCGCCGGCTGCGCGGCAGGTGCGCCCAGACCCACCCCGCCGGGGTACGTCCCGACGCCTGCGGATCGGCCGGGTCGGGCACCGCCAGGTTGGCGGTGAGCACGTCCAGCACCCGGGCCTCGTCCACCCCGATGCCGGGCGGCAGCGGCGGCAGCTCGACCACCGCCCGCGCGTACGGCGTCCAGTCGGGAAAGCCGTACGGGTCGACCGGCACGCCCTGCCGGTAGCGGACCCGCAGCATCGGCGCGACCGGGTGGGCCACCCCGAAGGCGTACCGGGCTGCGGGGATCGGCCCGCCCCCGCTCACCGGTCCCCCCCGTCCGGGCCGGGGACGGTCTCGTCGGGGGTGGGCCAGAGCAGCAGGAACGGGACCTGGTCGGCGGGGACGGTGACACCGGCCGGGGAGTCCGGGTCGACGGCCAGGGCGTGCCCCGGCGGCCAGACGGTGAGCAGGGCGGCAAGCGTCGCCCGCAGGCTCGGCGTGCCGTCCGGGTAGGCCCGCGCGAAACGTTCCGGGGCGGTGAACACCTCGATCACCGGCGACTCCCCCGCGCCGACCGCCCGCCACGGAAAATCCGGGTCGACCAGCCGGGCCGGGTCGGACACCGGGGCGGCGGTGGGGAGCACCACCAGCGCGTCGAGCAGCGCGTCCAGGTAGCCGACGGAGTCACCGCGCTCGGCCGCGTCCCGCAACAGCACGGCGGTGTCCGGCCCGTCCGCCGGACCGGGGGCGGGGGCCGGTGGGGCGAACCCGGCGGCCGGGTCGTCCGGCCCGTCGGCGGTTGCGGCGGCGATCTCGTCGTCGGCCGCCGCCTCGGCCAGCTCGGTGAGCAGTTCCGCCCCGGCGGGCACGGTCAGCTCGCCGGCCGCCGCCGCCCGGACCGCCTCCACCGGCAGGTACGCGTCCAGCGGGGTGCCCGGGTTGACCGCCAGCCGCCAGCCGGCCACCGGCCACCGTTCGCACAGCTCGTCGTACCCGGTCACGGTGTACGCGTCGGCGACCCCGGCGACCTGCGGCACCATCGCCTCCAGCGAGGTGAACACGGGCAGGAACGGCGCTCCGAAGAGGTCCATCGTGACGAACCGCTGGCCGCCGTCGGCCGGGTCGTCGTCGCGCACCTGCGGCAGGAACAGCTCGGCCCGGGTGAGGATGCGGAAGAACCCGGTGCGGTCGTCGTCGCGGGCCGCGCGCAGCAACGCCCGTTCGGTGTCGTTGGCCGGCTGCCACGACTCGTCCACGACGGGTCTCCCTCCCTGCCCGGTGTCGACCTGAGCCTAGCGATGTCCCGGCGGCGGGCGGGACCCGCAACGGGCGCACGCTAGGCTACGGGCCGGTCGCCGTCCGCCCACGTTCCGCAGGAGGTTCCATGCGACGTGTCGTCGCGGTCGCCGCCCTGGCCGCCACTGTGGCCGGTTGTTCCGCCGGTCCGTCACCCGCCCCGGCACCGGCCCCGGTGGACCACGTGGTTACGCTCACCGTCGAGGTGGTCGGCGGCGGGGGTGGGCTGTTCGGGATGGCGGTCACCTGGGGACACAGCGGGGTGGAGACACAGTCCGCCACCAGCCTGGCCTGGGCCTGGTCCCACGCGGTGACGCTGCGTTATCCGGACGTCGAACGGGTGTGGGTGTCGGCGACGCCGCAGGTCCGCCCGGGGGTCGACGAACGGTTGGCGTACGCCGGCGGGCCCCCGACGTTGCACTGCACGATCCTGTTCGGCGACCGGCTCGTGCAGGACCAGAGCAGCATCTCCCCGACGTGCGAGGCGAACCTGGCGGCCAGCCCACCGGCCGGCCGGACCCCCGCCCCCGGGCAGCGGTCGGGTGGCACCGCCGACTGACCGCGGCCACTCCCGACGGCTCAGCCCAGCCGGCGCAGCGCCCCGACGTACGCCGACCGCACCGCGACCAGCCGGCCGGCCCGGAACCGCCCCGGCTCCCGCTGGTAGACCGTGCGGCCCAGCGCCGTCCAGACCGCGGTGAACGGCACCCGGGCACCGCCGGGCGGCACGAACTTCACCACCTCGTCGAGCGCGGCGACGGCGGCGGTCAGCCGGGACCGGCACCGCTGCCGGTCCGCCTCCGGCAGGGTGTGCGCCCCGGCCGGCACCCCCCGGGCGTGGTGCCCGGCCACCCACAGCCACTCCCCGGCGTCGATCAGCCGGGACGGCTCCGGGCCGCCGTACCGGAAGCCCTCCTCGACCTCGACGGGCCCGGCGGGCAGCCGGAACAGGAACTCGCGGGCCGTGCCGCATCCCTGGCACGCGCCGGTGTAGCGGCGGGCCAGGTCACCGTCGGGCAGGGTGAGCACGGTGGAGGCGCGCGGGAACCGCCCCTGCCCGCAGCCGCACGGTTGCAGGTCCATGTAGAGGTGGGCCTCGTGGAGGGACCGCGCGGCCAACGGGATCACGACGGGCTCCACGGCATGTGGTCCAGGTGGAAGTCCCGCACGACCTCGATGCGGCGGCGGCGGAACCGTCCCGGTTCCCGGTGGTAGACAGTCCGTCCCCGGGTCGACCAGAACGCCGCCTCGGGCACCGCATCGCCGCCGTCGGGCAGGAACTTGCCGATCTCCTCCAACGCGGCCACGGCCGTCCAGCGCAGGTCAGCCGCCTCGGCGTCGTCACCCTCCCGTTCGGCCACCTCCGCCGCCTGGCCGCACCAGTCGGCGACGAGCAGCCACTCACCGGGGTCGAGCAGGGCGGACGGCTGCGGACCGCCGAACCGGGTGGTGGGGTGCGGCCCGGCATCGGCGGGCGTCGTCCGTCCGTCGGGCAGGGCGAAGACGAACTCGCGCTGCTCCTGGCACTCGGCGCAGCGGCCGGAGTACCGGTAGGCCGGTCGGCTCCCCTGCGCCGTCGCCGTCCCGGTCCAGGCGGCCTCCATCGACCCGCACCGGCCACACGGATGCAGCTCCAGGTAGAGGTCGGCCTCGTCCCGGCTCCGGACGGCGGGCAGCAGGCTCATTCCGCGTCCCGGTAGTGGCCGGTGTCCGGGTCGAGACCCATGATCTCCCGGGCCTGGCGCATGTACTCGCGCTGCGCCTGCGCCGACGGCGACCGGCGCTGCGCCGAGTCGGCACCCTCGGGGGTGAAGTCGACGTCGTCCACCCGGTGCGTGGCCTGCCACCGGGCGTGCAGTTCGGCCAGCTCCCGCAGCCGGCGTTGCCGTTCCGGATCGACGTTCATCGCCATCGGGTCACCTCCGGACACCGGCCGCCGGTGGGCGAACCGCTCGCCCGGACCAGCGACCGTGCTTGGTCTCTCCTGGCCGGTAGGTCGCACGCGGCACCACCCGTCACGGCAGCGGACGCTCCACCCGCTCGGCGACGGTCTCCCGGGCCCAGGTCGCCGCCCGGTCCGGCCCGCCCGTCACCGTCCACCGGTACACATCGACCGCGGAGCGGATCTCCAACAGGTAATGGTTGTGCGAGAAGAACCGCAGAGTCCAGCCCCCGTCCGGGTCCGGCACGAACGTCGGGGGCGTCACCGCCGGAGCGTCCGGCACCGCCAGCACCCGGGTGAAGTGGTCGGGGTCACGGACCAGCCAACCGGCGCGGGTGCCCTCGGTCACCGAGAACGGGCATACCACCGGGCCGTCGATCTCCCACGCCGAGTACAGCTCACCGAGCAGCTCCGCGTAGGCCAGCGGGTCCAGCCCGACGCCCACCCGGCGACCCAGTTCACCCATCACCTCGGGCCGGTTGAGATGCAGCGCCCCGCCCGACGCGGTGAAAAGCAGGGCATGGGTGACGAAGATCGGCTGTCGCGCGGCCACCACCCGGACCGCGTCGGCCACCCACTCCTCGTCGGCGACCGCCCACCGCGCCGGGCGGGCCAGGTAGCGGAAGCGGGCGGTCCGCACGGTCACCGACTCCGGACCGACCCACACCCGCTCGGTGGATTCGCCCGACGCCAGCACGTACCGCTGGAGCGCCTCGGTCGTCCGCTCCGTGTCCACCAGCAACCTCCCCGTCACGGCCGTCGGCGCACGTCATCCTGCCACAGCGACGCACCCGGCCGTCCCGGTCGGGCGTCGGAACGGGCCCGCTGCGGCTGCCGGTGTCATCCCGCGACCGGGCCGGGTGGTCCAGGCGTCCACAGCAGGGCCGCGCCCGCCAGCGCCGCCCGCTGGTACGGCGGCAGTGGTTCACCTGCCCAGAACGTCTCCACCTGCGGCGTCTCCTCGTCCTCCTCGGCGAGGGCGCGCTGGGCATCGTAGGTGATGTCCCAGGCCCGCATCCCAGGGCTCAACTCGGCGAGGCAGACCCGCCGTTCCACCGGTGAGCCGCCGACCGCCGACCGCCACGCCCGCCAGATACCCCGGACACCGGGATGACGGGAAACACTCACCACGAACCGGGTGTCGGGCCAGTCGGTCAGCTCGTAGGCCAGATCGGCGAGGTGACCGAGCCGGGCCGGCAACCGGGTGAGGTCCTCCGGGTCACCACCGGTCAGGTCCAACGGATTCGGCAGCCGGTTCCCGGCGCGCTCGACAACCGCTGTCCGCGCCGGCAGGAAACGGAAGGCGTCCGCCGACGGCGTCTGCTCGGAGACCGGCACCTCGTCGTACAACTGGGGCTCACCGCCCGGCACATCCAGCGTGCGCAGGATACGGCCCAGCAGCTCCCGGTCCGCAGCGGAGATCGGTACGGCGTACTGCACCGTCGCCACCGACACCGCGTCCGGAAGGTGCCGCAGATCCCCGTCGCCGAGGAGTTTTCGCAGCTGGGTCACCACTTCGTCAGGGAACCGCCCCGCCAACCGCAACAGCATGCGGTGTACGGCGGCGAAGAGGTCGTCCGCCTCATCCCATACAGGACTGTCGATCACTGTCAGATCTCTTCCATGATGATTATCGTGCAGTTGTCCTGGAACTCGGCAGGCAACCGGGCCCGTACCTGTTCCTCAAGGTCAGGATCGGACGTGCGACGCATCCGCGAGCGTGGGGGGAAGACCGCCTCCTCATCGACGGCGAAGGACGAGAACACCGATATGTCGCGGGCCTGCTGCCCGGTGAGCCGGTAGACCACCAGGATTCTCCCGCCCGAGGCAGGGTTCTCGGCCATGAACCGTACCGCCACGTCGAGGCGACGACTGACGCTGAGGAACTCCCGCGCCCTACCGGTCGGCAGCCACGAATTGCCGTAGATCGGGGAGTACACCGGGGTGGTCCAGTCACCCCGATAGGCGACCACCGGCCGGTCCGGACTACCGACGGCGGGCAACTGCATCATCGCGTCGTGCACCATGTCAGCGTGCCACCGCACCTCGTCGAACAACCGGGGTGACACCGAGCGGAGCCGGCCGGTGAGGTCGTCCCAGGCCCTGTCGAGCGCCTGGGCGGCCCGGACCCGCTCGACGGTGCTCTGGGCGCCCGGCTGGGCCCGCGCCTGCTGCCTGGCCGCCGTCATGCGCCGTTGCGCCTGCACCCACCGCGCGGCCGGGTCACTGAGCGGCGAGCGTACGGTGAGGTGACCCGCCCCCTCGTGCACCACCGCACGGAGCAGCAACGGCAACGGCAACGCCTTGGTGCCGGCAGCGACAGCGCCCAGGTAGTTCCGGACGAGTTCGTCGACCTTCCGGTCGAACACCTCCCTCGTCGGCCGCTCCGCCACCCCTGCGGTGAACAGGTGGGTACGGATCACGTTGTTGATCAGGTAGTGGCTGTGTCGGGTGTAGACGGCCAGCGCCATGACGTGGGGCTTCGACAGCCGCTGACCCAGACTGCGCACGGCTGCGGTGTCGGCCGGGTCGATGCCGTTGCGCCGCAGCCAACCGGCGAGGTCGGCGTCCCGCACCTGACCGCTCTCCAGTTGGGGCCACAGCCGGTCCGCGATCGCCGGGACCTTGTGCTGGGTCTCCGAGAAACCCTGCGGGTCGACGGCATGATCCAGGTAACGGGCCTCGTGGGGGAAGAGCCCGTCCACCGTCACCTCGGCCCGCAGCGTGGGCAGGTCGACGTCGGGCAGGCTGCGGTAGAGGTCCACCGCCGTCAGGCGGGTGTCGGGCGGGCGCAGCTCCACCCGCTTGACACCGGCGATCTCCGCTCCGCGCAGGATCTCGAAGAGCGAATGGTCCCGGGCCGGCAGCATCCAGCCCATCAGGCCGCTCAGGAACCGCTCGGTCTGCCGGCCGTCGAGCCCCACGAACCGGGCGGCGGTGAGCATCCGGGCGGTGGTGCCGGAGACCCCGTCGATGACCGGGAAGCCGTCCCGACCCACCCAGCGGGCCCACGGCCCATGGTCGGTGTCGTGCGCGGTCACCCCCTCACGCCACGGCAGCAGGCTGTCGTCACCGAGCGGAGCGCCGGACCTCTCCCTGTTCACCTGGTCGACGTAGGCCCGTTCGAGCCGACCGAGCGGAGTCCCCAGCCGGGCATAGTGGTCGGGGGTGTTGGCCAGTGCCAACTGTTCGTCATCCGAGCGGGGCCGGCGGGGGGACTGACTCGCCGTCATCTCGGCCAGGTCCCGGATGCCGTGCTCCGAGTTCCGCGCCACGTTGCCGGTGGCGAAGAAGTCCCGGCCGAACTTCAGCCTGTCCCGCAGCGGGTCCGGCAGCAACCGGTTCACCGTACCGTCGAGCAGGTCCCCCATCCGACGGACCGCCGCCACGTCGACGCCCGCGTCCCGGGCCTGCTCCCACCGGCCCCCGTCGAGCACCGACAGCAGCACGTGGGAAAGGGTGTACGGGCTCTTCCAGTTGCAGTAGGCCGCGTTGTAGAAGGCGGTCATCGTCTCCCGGAGGTTACCCTCGGCGAGCAGCCGATCGAAGCTCACCGAGGTGCCCACCTGACCGGCGCTGTCGGGGGCGTCGTCCCGGAAGAAGGCGCTCTCCACCCGGGCGACCACCTCGGCGCGGGTCTCCCCCGGGTGCGCCGGCCCGGTCAGTGCCACCAGGATGTCACGCATCCGGGTCAGCGCCGTCCGTACCGTGTCCTGCACCTGCGGGTCGCGGAAATAGTGCGCCCCCAACCGCTGCTCGAACCGGGTCGCCTCCGTGGACCAGCGGGGATCGTGCAGGAACCGCGCGAACTCGAACGGCACCCGACTGACCCGGGCCGGATAGGTCGCCGGAGCCAGGTCTCCCGTGGGCTTCGACGGGTGGACCTCCGGCGGCAGCACATCGCCGTCGCGGGCACGCCCCGGCGGGCCGCCGCCGGAGGGACCGGCACGCTCGTCCGGTGGGCCCTCCCGGCCCAGCAGCGCGTCCCGGCCGGCGTCGCCGATCCGCCCGTCGAGCAGCCGCAGCCGGGCCGCCGACCCCGGATCGTCCGGACGCAGGCCGAGATGGTCGCGCAGGGCCCGCAGTTCGACGCGGGCGTACGTCGCCTGCGCCGGGTCGCGCAGCAGGTCGGCCAGCACCTCCACCTCGGCCAGCCGGCCCAGGTCGTGCGGGCTGGGACCGATGCCGTCGGCCAGCACACCCGGGGTGAGAGCGTCCGGCGCGAACGGGTCCAGCCCACCGGCGGCCCGCTGCCTGATCGCTGCCAGCTCGGCCGCCTCGTGGGCGACGGCCCGCGCCACGTTGACGTCGGCAGCCCGGTCGGACAGCTCGATCCGCCAGCCGCCCCCCTCCGGTGGCACGGTGCCGTGCGGCAGGTCCCGGCCGTCCGCGTCGACCGGCACCGACCGGGCCACCGCGCCGTCGGGCAGGGCGTCCGCCGGCACGGCGGTCAGGTCCAGCCGTACGCCGCGCAGCGTGCCGTCCGCCGGCAACCGGTCGATCAGCAGGCGCAACGCCTCGTCGCCGAGTCGACGTACCAGTTCCGGCGCAGCCACCTCCCGGCCGTACCCGTGGAACTGCGCGTCGGGCACCCGGGCGGCGGTGACCGGCGCAGGGCCGTCCCCACGGAGCAGCCCGTGGATCGCCGACGGGTCGGGCACCCGGGGCAGCCCGGCGGTGTACGCCGACCGGGGGTGCAACGGACCGGTGTCACTGATCGACTTGACGCCCTTCCAGTCGGCGCCGAGCAGGGCCCGCTTGCCGATCCAGGAGGCGTCCCGCCCCCGGTGGTGCTCCCCCCAGCCGGCCTGGCTGATCTCGAACGGCGTCGGGTACCGGCCGCTGCCGAAGGGGTGGCTGCGGGCCCGGTCCAGGATCTCCCGTCCCGCCTCCCGCTGCCGGTACGCCTCGGTGAGCACCTGCTCCGGTTCGCTGGTGCCGTAGCGTTCCCGGAGCCGGTCGACGTCGACGGGGTCGTCGCCGTCGGCCGCCCGCCGGGCCAGCGCGATGTCGACGTCCACCGCACGCAGCTCATCTCGGAGCCGGTCGAGCACGCCCTCGGCCCGGTGCCCGGTGTTCGACGCCCAGTCGAATCCGTCGCGCGCCCACGCGTACCCGCCGACGGTGGAGGCGGCGTGCACCTCGACCCGTTCGACGCCGGAGTACCGGTACCAGTCGGTGAGATGGCCGTTCCACTCCCGGGCGAAGCCCTGACCCTGGACCCGTTCGCTGAGCTTCAGCGAGACGTGTTCGACGAACAGGCTGCCGTCGTGGTCACGGTGGAAGGACCGCACCACCCGACCGACGGGCACGCCGTCCGGATCGTGCACGGCGGCCCGGACGACGACCTCGTCGCGGTGCACACTGACGCTGTACGGATCGTCTAGTTCCACCCGGACGCGCAGCCCGGCGAACTCGCGTCCGTCGAGCTGGTCGGCGAACTCCCGGCGGACGGCGTCACCCCAGGCGTCGGCCTCCTCCCGGCTGGCGGGGATCAGTTCGTCGAGCGACGGACGCCGGTCCTCCCGCCGCCACGGCGGGTCGGACCACATCTCGTCGTTGCGGGCGGGCTCCCGCCCGTCGGCAGGTGTCTCCCCGTCCGCCTGCGGCACCTGCTCCAGCTCGTGCACGGGGTACCCGCGTCGGGCCAGGTCGGCGTCGAGCCGGTGGAGGTCCTCCCGGAGCCGGGCCCGGTCGATCGGGTCGGTCGCCGCCCGCAGCTCGTCGACGACGCACCGGCGCTCGGTCAGCCCGAGCAGGGTCCGTCCATCCGGGGCCACCGCGTCGGCCGCCCCGCGCCCCGCACCCGGCTGGCCCGCCGGACGGACCGGCTCCGCAGCGGGCCAGCCCGGCCCCGGTTCCGGTGCCCACGTCCGGTGGTCCGCGGCCCGCCCCGGAGGCGACCACGATCCGACGGTCCCCTCGCCCGGTCCACCCGGTCGCGGCGTCCCCGCTTCGCCGGTGCCCCACCGGGGTGCCGCTCCCCGCTCCGGCGGGAGCGGGGTCGGATCGGCCCCGCCGAGGAGGCCGGTGATCCGGTGCAGGGCCCGACCCAACACTCCCGGGCGATGCCCCGCCGGCCGGTCCGCCGGGCCACCGTCGCGTGCCGGCCCCCACTCGGCGAGCGGTGGCACACCGGGGTCGGAGCGGGGTGGGGCCGACCCGTCCGGGGCGGCCGGACGGTCGCGGAGCGCGGGCAGCGACCGTCCCGACTGCTCCTGTCCGATCGCGTCGAGGTCGATGCCGTACCGGTCGGCGATCTCCCGGCTCAGCGGGCCGTGGAAGGCGCCGCCACGACGCTCGCCGGGCATCGGATGGTTCGCCTCGGCGATGGCCAGGCGGGCCCGTTCCACGATCTGCGCGACAGGTTGGTCGACCGCCCGGTCGAGCAGTTCCCGGGGCAGGACGGCCCGCTCGGCCGGATCCAGCACGTACCGGTCGAGGACGTAGTCCCGCATCTGCTGCGGGGTCCAGTCGGCCATCTCCTGGTAGGCGTCACTGCGGGGTAGGCGCGGGTCCCCTGCGTGGTCGGTGGCGCGGAAACCGGCCAGCCCCCGCAGGAAGTGCTGCTGGACGGCGAACGCCTGGAACTCGCCTTCGAACCGGAACGGCACCAGCACCTGCGCCGAGATGTCGTCGCCGTAGCGTCCTTCGGCGACTCCCTGGGCCAGGACGTCGCCCACCACGTCGGGGCCGGGCTGGAGCCGGTGCATGCTCTCGTGCACGACGGTCGCGGCGACCGCGCTGATCGGTCGGAAGGTGGCGCCGTCGCGGGGGTCGACATAGAGGATCTCGGTCCGGGTGTCGAAGCCGCCGCGCGCCGGTCCGCGGATCCACGCGTCCAGCTCCGGGTGGCGCAGCTCCGGTGGGAGCAGCGCCGCGACGCTCTCCGGGTCCTTGGGGATCAGCCGGTCGAAGGTGTCGGCGGCGTGCCGCTCGAAGGCCGGCCCGAGCACGTCGCCGATCTTCGCCACCGCGATCGCCTGGTCGATGACGTGGAACCGGTGGGTGACCGGGTCCACGCTGACCACCCGATGGGCCATCTCGACGGCGTTGAGCGGGTCCACCCCGTCCAGGTCCCGCCAGCCCGGGTCGGCGTGTTCCCCGCCCCGGGAGAAGTCCCGCCAGTCGCGGTACCGGTCGGCGTACCCGTCGACCGCCCGGCTCAGCGCGCGTACCTCCCGGACGACGTCACCGAGCGGGCCGCCGGCGCGGGCCCGGTCGGCGGCCGCCTGCAACCGGTCGGCCTGCCCGGCCACCGCGTCGAGGTCGGCGATCCGGCGGGCCACCGCCGCCTGCGGGTACCGGCCGAGCAGGTTCTCCTTCGCCCTGCCCACCAGCTCGTGCACCTGCTCGGGCAGTTCCGCGCCGGTCCGGGGGCGGTGCGCCGGGAAGTTGCCGCTCGGCGCGAGTTCCTGGCTGATCGGCAACTCGTCGCCCGTCCGGGGTGGGACGGCCGGCGGCGTGGCGGTCGGGTCGGCCGGGCTTCGCTGGGCGACCAGCGCCGTCGTCTCCGCGCGCAGCCGGGCCACCACGGCGTCGATCTCCGCCTGGCTGCGCGGCAGGTAGGAGCCGTCCTCCTGGCGCACCGCCAGGTATTCCCGGGCCCAGTCGCGCAGCTGCCCGGGGGTCGTCGGGTCGCCGGCGAGCAGGCCGCGCACCGTGTCCGGGCTGAGGGGCCGGGGTGGCGCCGGCGTCGGGGCGGTGGCGTCCCGGAAGCTGACCGCGTCGGCGTCCAGCACCGGCGGGTCCGGCCGCGCCGGTGCCTCCAACGGCGCAAGCGACGGCTCCGGCATCGTCCGCGCCGGTCCGGGTCGCGTCGGCCCGTCCGGCGTCGTCGCCCCGGCCCGACCCCCTTCCGGTACGCCGTCCGCCGGCACCCCGGACCGGCCGGGCTCGACCGGGCGGTCGAACACCTGGTGGATCTCGCGGTGCAGGGTGCGCCAGGCGTCGCCGAGCTGCCTGTCGACGAAGGCGGCCCGGGTGGCCGGGTCGGCCGGCAGGTGCTCCGGCAGCACCACCCCGGCCGGCTCCCGCTGCACCCACCGCCCGTGCTCGACCGCCATTCCCGGCCGCAGCACCACCGGCTGTCCGGGTGGCAGCGCCGAGTTGACCTGGAGCACCACCCCGACCCGCAGCCCGTCCGGGTACTCGACGGTGAGCAGCCGGGACGACTCGTCCCAGCTGGCCCGGTGCGGCTGGTCCACCGGCCCGGCGTCCCGGCCGGCCAGCAACTCCCCGACGTGCCCGTCGAACGTCGATCGCACCGCCTCGGGCAACGGCACCGAGGGCCCGATCGGGTGCGACCCGGTCGGCACCAGCTCGACCGGGACGTGTCCCTGCGCTACGCCGCGTAGCTGCCCCCCGGCGGCCAGCTCGCCGCCTCGGCCTGCATCCGCAGGATCTTGCCGTACGCCTTCCGGTACTGCATATCCGCCGGCCCGTCCAGCACCTGCCCCTCCCGGGACTCCTTCTGGATGACCAGCCGACGGTCCTTCTCCGGGTGGCCGAAGCTGTACTCGACCTCCCGACTGTCCTCCCGGACCAGTTCGAAGTCCACCAGAATCGCCATCACCGGTTCTCCTCGGCCACGAGTTGTCCAGGTCCTCTCCGGTCCGGCCGGGCGCGACCCGCTCCCAATTGAACAGGCTCTGGGCGTACGCGTGGGCATCCGGGTAGGTGGCGTCCGGGTGCAACAGCAGGTAGCCCGACTCGGCCAGCTCGTGCTCCAGCAGGATCAGGTCGGGTTCGAGCGGGCGGCCCTCCCGCAGCCTGATCCACGCCTCGGCGATGTCCTCGTCCGCGTCGAAACGTCGGCGGACCCAGCCGTCCGGGTAGTCCCGCAGCACGTGCTCGTCGACCATGAGGTGCTGTTTCACCCGGGCGATCTCGGCGTGGGTGAACCCTGTCGTGCCGCCGGGCCGGGCGACGGTGGCGAGGTTCGCCGCGATGTCCGCGATGTCCCCCGGATCTGCCCGGAACCGGTCGTAGGCCCGGTCCGCCCACTCCATCGCCCGGAGTTCGTCCCGGGGACGGATCGCGGCCCCGGTCTGCGCGTCCTGCTCCTCGGGCCCCCGGTCCCCCGCCCCCCGATCCTCGGGGGGCCGGTCCGGTGGGGGCCGGTCGGCGGCCGGGTGGTCCCCCGGGCGGGGGTGGTCCGGGCGGGGGTGGTCCGGGCGGGGGTGGTCCGGGCGGGGGTGGTCCGGGCGGGGGTGGTCCGGGCGGGGGTGGTCCGGGCGGGGGTGGTCCGGGCGGGGGTGGTCCGGGTGGGGTTCGGCCCGGGTCACCCCGGTCGGGTCGGTGGCCGGCCCGGTCCGGTCGGCACCGGTGGCCGCCGGGTGGTCCCGGGCAGTGGTCACCGGTGCTTCGGGGCGGGTGGGAGCACCGTCGACGGGTCCACGCGGCGGCGCGGTGTCGGCCGGTGTCGGCCGGGTCACCGGGTCACCGGCCGTCCGCCCGCCGGTCGGCGGGGTCGACTCCCCCGCCACCCGGTCGCCACCCGGGCGGGACCACTCCCCCGGCGTCCGCTCGCCCCCGGGCCGCACCGGATCGGCAGGTGGACGGGCCGGGTCGAGAGACGGGCGGGCCGGGTCGGCGAGGCGGGTCCCGGCCTCCGGGGTGCGTACCGGCGCGGGGTGGCGCGGGCCGCCACCGTCCCCGCCTCCGGTGCCGCCGACCAGGTCGGTGCGTTGCGGCAGGTCGGCCGGGGGCAGCTCGGGTCGCGGCGGGTGCGGGCCACCCGGGCCGCCCGGGGTGGGGCCGTCGCCGTCGACCACCGTCGGGTCGGGCGACCGGACGCCGTCGCGGGCGAGCACGGTGCCGTCGGCGGCGATCGCCCCACCGTCGATCCGCTGGCCGTCGCCGTCGACGTGGGTCCAGACCGCGCCCCGCTCGCTGTAGGTGACCCGCAGGCCGGCGGCCCGGTCGACGGCGGCCATCCCCTCGGGGAGCACCATCACGTCCCGCCCGATCCGCAGGTTCGTCCCGCCGACCCGGACGGTGTCCAGTTTGTTCTGCGCGCCGAAGACGACGCCGGCCTTGGCCCCCTCGGCGCCCCCGTGCAGCATGTTCTGCAGGTCGAACTTCCCCTGGGCGGCGTCGGTCGCGCCGGTCACCAGCGCACCGGTGACCCCGCCACCGATGACGTGGCCGGGGATGCCGCCGAACATCGACGCCCCGAACAGCCCACCCTGGACGGTGGAGACGCCGAGCTGACCGAGGTCGAGGCTGGCCCGTTCGCCACCGGCGATCTGGTACATCTGGCCCAGCAGGTTGCCCCCGCCCATGAACGCCGCCCCGAACGCCACCCGCTGGCCCAGGTACTTGGTCAGCTCCCGGCCGAAGGTGGTGGTGGCGATCTCGCGGGTCGCGTACTGGCTCAGGGTGGCCCGGCTGAGCTGCTCGAACGCCTCGGTGCCGGCCAGTCGTACGCCGCCGCGGGTGGCGAGGTCGGTGCCGACCCGGGCACCGAACTTGCGCAGCAGCTGTTCCTCGATCTCCCGGGCGAGCTGGTTGCGGGCGGCGAGCAGGCTGCGCCCGGCCAACCGACGGGACTCCAGCCCGGCCTCCCGGCCGAGTTGGCGCAGCAGTTCCCGGTTGGTGACGCCGCGCAGCCACTGACCGGCCATCCGGTCGGCGACCGACCGGGCGATGACGTTGCGCGGCAGGGTGTTGCGGGCGAGGGTGCCCGCGCCCTGCCGGATCACCGTCGGCAGGGTCTGCCGGACGAAGGTGGGGACCTGGGTGCGCGCGAAGCGCGGCAGCTGGGTGGTGACCAGCCGGGGGACCTGGGTACGGACCAGGTTCGGCAACTGGGTCCGCACCAGGGTCGGCAGCGTACGGGTCAACAGCGCGGTCACCTCGGCGAGCGCGGCGCGGACGGAGATGCTGCCGATGGCCCGTACCGCGTTGGTGGCGGCGGCCCCGATCGCGGCGCGGCAGGCGGCGAACGCCCCCGGAATGCCGGCGGTGGACAGGCCGAGGGACGGGATGGCGGCGGCGACCAGCAGGAACAGCGAGACGGCCAGCATGATCAGGCCGAGCAGGGCCATGAACTTCATCAGCTCGATCTGGAGCCCGAAGCTCTGCACCGCCTCCTCCATGGAGGCGAGGGTGTCGACCGTGCCGGCGAGCGACTCCAGGTAGGCGAGCCATTCCCGGGTGAACGCCTCGGCGGCCCCGTCGCCGCTCCAGTTGGTCAGGATGCCGTCGGCCGCGTGTACCGCCTCGGTGTAGAAGGCGGCGAGTTCCTGCGTCGCGGCGCCCCAGGCGTCGGAGAGCTCGTAGACCGCGTCGATGTCCGACTCGGGGATCTTGCCGATGAGGATCTCACCGACGGTGGAACGGACGCCCGGGATGGCGGCTTCGAGGTCGGAGAACCACTCCAGGATCTCGGCGAGGGCGTGGTCACTCTCGCTCACGCGGGGTCCTCCGCGGCACCGTCGGATTGCCCGGCCGGCCGCCTCGGGTCAGTGCCGGCCACCGGCCCGGTCGATGTCGGTGGCGTTGTCGTCGTCGGTGCCGGTGTAGCTCCACATCGCGTCGGCCACGTACGCACCGAGCTTGTCCATCGCCGTGCCGAGCTGGGGCACGGTGGTCTTGATCGCCTCGTTCATCTGCTGCCCACCACCGCCGGGGACCTCGACCGACTTGTGGTACGTCTTGAGGAACTCCTCGGTGAACTCGTCGCGCGGCAGCGTCCCGGGCGCGGCCTCCAACCCGGTGATCGCATTGAGCCTGCAGTCCATCGTGCTGGACATCGACTGCCCGGCGAACCGCAGCCGGTTGGCGATGCCGAGGATGTCGGCCACGCTCGTCTTGATCTCGACGAAGCTACTCATCGTCGTCCCCCTTCAGGCGCACGTCGGCGTCGTGGCTGTGCAGCAGCTTCTCCAGCTGCGCGCCGCCGGGGGCCAGCCGGCGCAGGTCGGGGGCGATGCTGTCGTCGAGGATCTCCTTGGACTGCTCGGCGGCGTCCTCGACGGCGAGCCGGACGGTCGCCACGATGGTGGCGGCCAACGCCCTGGAGTTGGGGTTACGGAACACCCGGGGGTCGATGTCCAGCTCCAGCAGGTGCCCCCGGGGGCCGACGACCGCCTTGACGGTGCGGTCGTCCGACCAGGCCGTGCCGGTCACCCGGAGCATCCGGCGCTGCACGTCGTCCATTCCGGACCAGGCCTTCTTGAGGTCACCGATCATGGCGGTCAACGCGCCGAAGTTCGGTCGTTCCTCCATCGTCCCTCCCCCGAGGTCCCTTCCGCCGGGCAGCCTAGCCGGGACGGCCCGGCACCGGCCGCCCCGCCGGTCCGATGCCCTCCCGGCCGGGAGGGCATCGGACCGGACTGTCACATTCCGGCGGCGATCTGCTGGTCGACCTGCTGCATCCGCTCGGCCGACGCGCCGAGCTTCACGCCGACCCGGGTCAGCGCCTCCTTGATCTCGGTGGCGCCCTGGTTCCACTTCTGCCGGGCCTCGTCGCACGCCTGCCCCGCCGGCCCCTGCCAGTCCTGCGCGAAGAGCTGGGTGAACTGGGTGTAGAGGTCCTGGAGGCTGCCGTCCATCTGGCCCTGGTAGGTGCCGATGGCGGTGGCCACGTCGGAGATCTGGGCGAAGTTGTAGGTGATGGGACTGCTCACTGGAAGGTCACCTTTCGCTGGTCACAGCGGCACGGGTCGCCCGGGCGGGTCGACGTGGCCGCGGCGGATACCGGCGGCGTCAGCCGCGCAGGATGCTCATCACGCTGGCGTCGCCGGTCTCGGCGGCGGCCTGGCGGATCTCGGTCGCGGCGTCCTCGTCGTTCATGCCGTACTGGGTGGCGGCGCTGGTCATCTTGCCGGACAGCTCGTCGAGGGCCGAGATGATCTTCTTGAGGCCGTCGTTGAGCTGAATGGAGACGTCCTGAAGCGCATTGTTCGCCGAGCCCCGCATGCCGCTGCCGCCCAGCGCCTGCACCCGCTCGATGAGCCGTGCCATGCCCAGCGCGAGGCCCTCACCGGTTTCGTTGCAGCGCGTCGCCATCTGGTTCAGCTGTTCCTGGGTGGCGTGAACCTGACCCAGTCCAGGAGTGTCGGTCAAGGTGGACTCACCCGCTCCTCTGCTTGCGCCCCCCGGTCAGGGAAGCGTCCCCTTGATGGTGGTGGCCGTCATGGCCGACCCTGACGGTAGCGCCCCGTAACGAATCGGGCCACCTCACTTCGTCCGAAGTGGCTGGTCGGTGCGCCGACAGTGGTGGTACCGGGTCCCGCCGGTGGTCGGCAGCGGTTACGCTCGGGGCGATTTCCGGTGAGACCCGGGCGGGGGCCCGCCGCACCAGGGGAGGTTCGGTGGCGCAGGACGACGGCAGCAACCCGTACCAGCACGAGACCGACCAGAACACCCGGACCGACTGGCTGGCCGACCAGAAACCCGTCGACGTCGATCCGGACGGGCTGGTCGACTACGGCAAGAACATGGTCGTCATCCAGGAAAATCTGCAGAGCCACGGCGGCCGGTTGAGCCAGCTCGGCCAGTTGCCGCACCGCGCCTGGGAGGGTGCCGCGCTGCCCGAGGGCGTCTACGTCCGCACCCAGCTCACCCTCAACTACGCCGAGTTCCAGCAGTACCTGACCTACCTGGGTGCGGCGCTGACCAACATCGGCATGGCCGCGCAGACGGTGGCGGACGCCTACGCCAACACCGACGGCTGGTCGGCGGCCTCGCTGGACGCGGTCCGGTTCGCCTTCGGCGAGGCCGACGCGCCGCGCCCCGCCGGGCTGCCGCCGTTCGTCTCCGGCAAGACCTGGTGGGACCAGTACCTCGAAACGGTGTCGAGCGGTCAGGCCAATGCCGCGCCGACCCCCGAGCAGTTCGTCGACCAGGGCCAGCCCCGGGTCGCCCCGGACGGCAGCATCACCTTCACCGCGCTCGGCCCCGGCGGCGTGGTGCGCACCATCGTGCAGCGGTCGTTGCCCGGCGGCGTGGGCACCGAGACGGTCACCACCACGACCGACGCCACCGGCAAGGTGCTCGACAGCAGCACCAGCCGGACGACCACCGTCGTCACCGGCAACTCGACGGTGGTCACCACCACCAACACCGACGCCGAGGGCCGGCGCACCGGCGGCAGTCGGGAGACCACGTCGTACGGCGTCGACGGCGGTCGTACGGTGACCAGCGAGCAGCTCGACGCCGGGGACAAGCCGACCGCCACCCGGGTCGACGCGCAGCACGCCGACGGGACGCACACGATCACCACGACCGACGGCAAGGGCACCGTCACCCAGGAGCTGCACATCGGCGAGGACACCGAGGGCGTGGACCCGGCCGAGCTGACCGAATCCCCCGCCAAGCGGGCCCTGGACGAGATCAAGCAGCACGACTACGGCATCTGAGCCCGGGAGGACACCATGGCCGACTACTGGGGTGCCCAGGCGACGTACGCGCACGGTGGCCCGCGCGGCGAGGGCACCCGGTACGTCATGCCGCCGGAGAACCCGGACCTGAAGTTCACCCCGGCACCGGGTGGTGCGGGCGGGGCCACCATCGAGGCGGTCCGCCAGCAGGTGCTGGGGCAGCACCCGGAGGACATCTCGGCGCTGGCCGACCAGTGGCAGAACGCCTACAACCTGCTGCAGAGCATCCACCAGCAACTGCTGTCCGCCAGCCAGACCCTGCACGACGAGCACTGGAAGTCACCGCAGGCCCGTGACGCGTTCCTCAAGGCGGGGCCGGGCAAGACGCTGGCGTACCTCGACGAGTGGATGGACGCGGCCCAGCACAACGTGACCGCGCTGCGCGCGATGGTCGGCATCGCCCGCGACTCCCGGGCCGAGATGGAGCGGCTCTGGACGGAATACCGGGAGGCCATCGACGACGCGAAGAACTCCGACGGCTGGACGCAGTTCTCGGAGGGCTTCAAGCAGGGCTTCACCCTGGGCCTGTACGACGGCGAGAAGGGCATCCAGGCGGCCGAGGCCGAGGCGGTGCAGGAGAAGCAGGAGGAGTACAACCGCCGGGCGCAGGAGTTGGCCCGACGCACCGCCGACGACTACTTCGACACGTTGAGCAAGGTCAGTGGCGGGCACGGTCCGCCGTTCTTCCCGATGGACGCGGTGCTCAACCCGGTCGGTCACCCGCCGTGGCGCGGGCCGGTCGGCGCGCCGCCGCCGGTGGGGCCGCCCGGTGCCCGCCCGCCGGGGGTGGGGACGACCCCGCCAGCGGCGTCAGTGCGGCCGGTGCCCCGTCCGGGTGATCCGGACCAGTTGGCCCGACAGGTGCTGGACACCCTCCGGCCGCCACCGGAGGCCGGCGCGCCGGCACCGACGCCCGGGACCGACGGGCGGGCGGGTCCCGCCGTGACGCCGCCGCCGGTGGTGCCGCCGCCGCTGGTCGCACCGCCACCCGGCCTGTCCACCGGGGCACCCGGGTTGAGCGGTGTGACCGCCAACGCCACCGGCACGGGCCGGGCCGGGCTGGCCCGGCCGCCGGGCCTCGACGGGCTCGCCGGTGAGCGTGCCGGGCTGCGCAGCGGCGTGCTGCGCGGTGGTGCCGGAGCGCCGGCGGTCAGCGAGCCGCCCCAGGCGTCGCTGCGGTCCCCCGGCGCGAACGCCACCCCGCCACCGACCGGCGGCCGGGCTGCGCCGCCGAACGGGCTGCGTGGTCCCGGTGCCAGGTCGACGGCGGCCCCGCCGACCGGTGCCCGGGGCACCCCGGCGGCCGGTTCCCCGCACTCCCCGGCCTCCGGCCGGCCGGGCAGCGGGCAGCAGGCGGACCCGGCCCGGCGGGGCACCGTCCGTGCGGGTGCCGGCGACGAGGACCTGTTCGGCCGGCCGGCCGGGGAGACCACCGCGCCGGTGTTGCAGAACCGGCGGCCGGACGCGCGGCGCACGTCCGGCGATTCCGCCGGTACGCAGGCCGGCGACGCCTCGACGCCGACCCGGCCGGGGACCGCCCCGCCGGTGCTGGGCAGCTCGGCACGGGGTGCCGGGGTGACCGGTTCGCCCCGCTCGAAGCGCCGGGACCGGACCGGTGCGGCGCAACCGGCGACGCCGGGCGGCGGGTGGTTGGGTGACGGGCGGTCGGAGGCGACCGCACCGGTGCTGGACGCGCCGGCCGCGCCGCTGTCCGGGGGGCGGGTGTCCCGGCTGGAGGAGGTGCCTGGCGCGTTGCGGGGCCGGCCGGCGGCCGAGCCGGCACCCCGGCGGGCGCGCGGCGGCCAGCCGGTGCCGCCGGAGCTGACGCCCCGGCGGACCACCGCCGCGAAGCGGGACGACCGGGAGGGGCCCGGTGACGGTCCGGGGATCGTCACCGACGAGCAGGCGTTCAGTGTGGAGACGCCGGGTGGTGGGGTGCTCGGCAAGCAGGCCGAGGACCGCTCCTACCGGGCCGAACCGAAGACCGCGCTGGGCGGCAACTGAGCGCGTTCCGGCCGGCCCGACACGGGCCGGCCGGGACGCGGTAGGTCAGGACCAGCGTTCGCCGGTCAACCGTTCGTAGACGTCGACGTAACGGGCCCGGGTCGCCTCGACCACGTCGGCCGGGACCTCGGGCGCGGGGGACCGCTTGTCCCAGCCGCTGCTGGTCGCCCAGTCCCGGACGTACTGCTTGTCGTAGGAGAACTGGGTGCGGCCCGGCTGGTACGACTCGGCCGGCCAGTAGCGGGAGGAGTCCGAGGTGAGCACCTCGTCGCCGAGGACCAGCGTGCCGTCCGCCGCCCAGCCCAGTTCGATCTTGGTGTCGGCGACCAGGATGCCCCGGTCGGCGGCGAGTTCCGCACCCCGCCGGTAGACGTCCAGGGTGATCTGGCGCAGCCGCTCGGCGGTCTCCGCACCCACCTTGTCCACCACGTCGGCGAAGGTGATCGGCTCGTCGTGCTCCCCGGCCGGCGCCTTGGTCGACGGGGTGAAGATCGGCTCCGGCAGGATCGACGCCTCGACCAGGCCACGCGGCAGCGGCACGCCGGAGACCGCGCCGGTGCGCTCGTACTCCTTGAGGCCGCCACCGGTCAGGTAGCCCCGGGCGACGCACTCGACGGGCACCATGTCCAGCCGGCGGCAGCGGATCGCCCGGCCGGCGAACTCGGCCGGCACGTCGGTGGTCGAGACGACGTGGTGCGGCACCAGATCGGCGAGCTGCTCGAACCACCAGAGCGACAGGGCGGTGAGCAGCCGTCCCTTGTCCGGGACCGGGGTGGGCAGCACCACGTCGTAGACGGAGATCCGGTCGGAGGCGACCAGGATCAGGTCCTCGCCGTCCGCGTAGACGTCCCGGACCTTGCCCGAGTGCAGAAGTTCCACGTGCCCTAGTACACCACGGGGACCACGCCGGCCGGGTCGCCCACCCGTGCGGCCGGCGGGCGGGCGTTGACACCCGGCCGCGCCACCTGCGTGAATGGTCCGGCTACCGGCCCGACCGTCCCCAGGAGCACCACGTGTCCGCTGTGCGTCCCCCGCTGGTCCGGCCCGGCGTCGACCCGGCCCGGCGGCGGCTGCTCGGCGCACTGCTCGGGGTCCCGGTGCTGGTTGCCGGCGGGCTGAGCGGGTGCGGCGGCGAGGCGGAGTCGCCGACGCCTGACGGCCCGGTGGAGCTGTCGGTCTTCTGGTACGGCGGCACCCGACGGGCCGAGGCCACCGAACGGGCCCTGCGGCTGTACTCGGCCCGCAACCCGCAGGTCACCTTCCGGGTGACCTGGCAGGGGCAGGGCGGCTACTACGAGCGGCTCGCCACCCAGGCCGGTGGCGGCAACGCGCCCGACCTGTTCCAGATCGACGACTCGATGCTCGGCGACTACGCCCAGCGCGGCATCCTGCTCGACCTCGGCGGCTACGTCGACGACGGCCGGATCAACCTGAACACCCTGCCGACCGGCCTGATCGACTACGGGAAGATCGACGACCGGGTGTACGGCGTCGCGGCCGCGCAGACCCACCCCGCCGTGGTGTTCAACCGCGACCTACTCGACCGGCTCGGGGTCGCCGCCCCGACCACCTCGATGACCTGGGCCGACTATCTGAGCTGGGCCGCCGGGGTGACCCGGGCCGGCCGGGGCCGGGTCGCCGGCTCGATGGACCCGTCGGGCGACCACCGGGCGCTGTGGCTGTGGCTGCGTGGGCTGGGCACCCGGTTCTACCAGGGCCGCCAGTTGGGCTTCGGTTCGGCCGCGCTGCTGGACTGGTTCGAGTTCTGGGAGCGGGCCCGCAGCCAACGGGCCACCCCGGCCGCCGCCCTGGTGGACCGCGCCGACGGTGGCGAGCCGGCCCGGCAACTGGTGGTCAGCGGGCACACTGCCGCCTCGTTCGCCTGGTCGCACCAGTTTCCCGAGTTGCAGCGCTACAGCAGGGACGAGCTGGCCCTGGTCGGCTTCCCCGGCCCCCGGGCCGCCCAGTGGGACCGGGCGTCGATGTACTGGGCCGGGTTCCGGGGCACCCGGCACCCGCAGGTGGTGGCCGACGTGGTCGACTTCCTCACCGGCAGCGTGGAGGTGGGCCGGCTGCTCGGCACCGAGCGGGGCCTGCCGGCCAGCCTGACCGTACGCCAAGCGGTCGTGCAGACCCTCGACGATCCGCTGGCCGAACAGGTCGCCGCCCTCGGTGAGGCGCTGCACCAGCAGGTCGGCCCCGCACCCGCGCCACCCCCGAGAGGGCACAACGAGGTGCGTGCCCTGCTCACCGAGGCGGCCCGGAGCATCCGCGCGGGACGCTCCGGGGCGCGGGCGGCGACGACACAGTTCATGGCCCGGGCCCAGGCGGCCCTGGCCCGCTGACGGGTCGGCGGGACGGGCGGTGACGCCGGTCGCGGGTCAGCGGGGCGGACGGTTGCGCCGGTTGCGGGTCAGCAGCACCACCAGCAGGACGATGCCGCCGACGACCACCAGGCAGCAGAGCAGCCCGAAGACGCCGAACCCGCCGGCCCTGGACCGTCGCCGGGCCGCCTCCACCACCAACTCGCCGGTGCCGGTGGACGCCCACGCGGCCACCGGCACGAAGACCGACAGCACGACCGCGCCGAGGACCGCGCTCAGCCGGCCCCACCATGTAATCGGAGTTGACGTCCTGATCTCAGTAGACATGCCCTCATCCTGACCGAGGCCGGCAACTCCGGCACGCCGAAGCCCGGGCCGGTTTCCGGACGCGGGTACCCGGAGACCGGCGCGGGCCCAACGATGCCGGGGCGGAAACGGCGACAGGCCCCGGAGACGAACTCCGGGGCCTGTCGAACGAGTAGCGGGGACAGGATTTGAACCTGCGACCTCTGGGTTATGAGCCCAGCGAGCTACCGAGCTGCTCCACCCCGCGTCGGCCCGTTAAGCCTAACCCATCCGCCCGACGGAGATCGGCCGGCCCCCCGATCCGGCGTCCACCCAGCTCAGGACGCCCACCGGAGACCACCGCCGCCCGTGCCGCCCCACCCGCCGGCCGCGGTACGCCGGTTACCGACCCCACGACGGCGGACCCGTCGACGGAAACGGCGACAGGCCCCGGAGACGAACTCCGGGGCCTGTCGAACGAGTAGCGGGGACAGGATTTGAACCTGCGACCTCTGGGTTATGAGCCCAGCGAGCTACCGAGCTGCTCCACCCCGCGTCGGCTGGTTAACCGTAGCCTACCGACCCCCGGGCCCGCAAAACGGCACCCGGCGGTCAGTCCAACCAGGCCCGCAACGCGTCCACCGCCCGCCCGCTGTCCGCGTCCACCTGCGACCGGTCACTGGACGTGCCCTCCCAGCCCTGCTCCCAGAGCACGGTCACCACGTCCCCGAGCCGGATCGCCCGGACCAGCCGGACCTCCTCCCCGCCGACCGGGTCGCCCGCCCCTTCGGAGTACGACCGACGCAGCTCGAACAGCACCGACTCGTCGCCGTAGCCGCCCCCGCCGAGCAGCCGGTACCGGGACGTCACCCCCGGGGTGTCCGACGACTGCTGGATCGGGCAGTCCCGCACCGCCGCCCGCAGTTCGCCGAGCGCCTCCCCGGCGTGACCGGACCGGTAGACGGTGATGGTGTGCCGGTAGCTGCCGTCCGGGACGTACCCCTTCGGGGTGTCGGCGTACCGGAAGGCCAGGGCGCGGCCCCGGCGCTGGACGACACCCGAGTCGCCGGGGTGCGCGCCGCAGAGCTGCGGCAGCGTCGGGCCGGCGTCGAACGTCGCCCGGATTCCGGTGTCGTTGGCCGCGGCGAGGGTGAAGAACGCCGCGTCGGGGATCGCGGTCGGCGGTTGGTCGGACGGCGACGTGACGGCCGGGTTGGCCGGGCCGGCCGACGACCGGCCGGCCGAACCGGTGAGCGCGGACGCGGCCGGGACGGAGGTCACCGTCGCCGCCGGCGACACCGCCGGGGCGGGCACCGACACGGCGGTGGTGGGTGGGAGGGCCGGCGGCCCGGCGGGCGGGCCGGGCGCGGCGGTGAGCACGAACCGGGTGCCGGCCGCCGTCCCGCCCACCAGGGCCGCCACGACCAGCACCCCGGCCGCCGCCCGCAGCCGGGCCCGCCGGTCGGCGTACCGACGGACCAGGTCGGGCGAGACCAGGCCGCCCGGGTCGGTGTCCTGCGCCAACGATTGGTAGAAACGGTGCAGCTCACGCGACATCGTTGACCTCCAACTCCTTCGCCGAGACGCCGGGGAGCAGCTCGGCCAGCCGGGACCGCCCCCGGGACAGCCACGACTTCACGGTGCCGCTGGGCACCCGGGCTTCGCGGGCGATCTCCTCCACCGGCATGTCGAACAGGTAGTGCAGGGCCAGCGCCTGACGCTGGTTGGCGGGTAGCTGCCGCAGCGCGGCCACCAGCAGCACGGTGTCCTCGCCGGGTGGCCGCACGTCCTCCGGTGGCCCGGTGCGGCTCAGCGCCGTCCGCCAGCTGCGTAACCGGCGGAACCGGTCGGCGGCCAGCCGGCTGATCACCAGCCGCAGCCACGCCTCCGGCGCGGGGTGCTGCGCCAGCCGGCCCCACTGCCGCCAGGCGCGGGCGTACGCCTCCTGGACGAGGTCCTGCGCCTCACCGTGGTCGCCCGCCACGGCGTGACCGTAGCGCAGGGTCCGCGCCGAGGTGCTCCGGTAGAACTCGTCGAAACTCCGCTCGTCCCTCATGCCCGCACCACGTCCCCCCGTCCCGGCCACTGCACTGGAGACGGTCAGCGGCATCGTGAGGTTGCGGGACAACCGGTCGGAAAAACGACGGGGCCCACGATCCCGGTACGGATCGTGGGCCCCGTCGACGCGGGACCAGGCGGGTCAGCCGCCGCCGGACGGCGTCGGTGTGGCGGGCGGGTTACCGCTGGACGTGCCCGCCGGGTTGCCCTGTTGGGCCTGCTGGAAGGCGGTGATCGCCTCGTCCAGCGCCTTCAACGCGCGGCCGTACCGCTCGAAGTCGCCGGACGCCTGCGCGGCCTTGACCTCGGCGATCGCCGCCTGGACCCGCTGCGTGGCGGCGGCCAGGTCGGCGCTGGCCGGTGGGCTGCTCGCCCCGGGCGAGGCCGTCGGCGAGGGCGAGGGCGGGGTGCCGCCCGAGGGCGGCGGCGTCTCGCCACCCGGTGGCGGGGTGGTCCCCTGCCCGGCCCGTTTACCCTGCTCGACGAGCTGCTTGATGCCGTCGGTGACGTTGTTGGCCAGCACCACGTACGAGCCGCCGTCGCCGTACGACAGGAGCACCTTCTGCAACAGCGGGTACGCGTCCTGCTGGTTGCTCTTGACGTAGACCGGCTCCACGTAGAGCATCCCGTTGCCGAACGGCAGGGACAGCAGGTTGCCGTACTGCACCTGGGCCTGGTTGGAGGAGAGCAGGTTCAGCTCGGTCCGGATGGTCGCGTTGTTGGTCATCTGCTGGTGCACCTGCACCGGGCCGGAGATCCGGGTCTGGTCGGGCAGTTCCAGCACCTCCAGCTTCGGCTGCCCGTCGACGTACGAGCCGGAGATCAGCGCGGCGAGGTTCTGCCTGCCGTTCGGGGTGACCGCCGAGGTGAGCTGGAACCGGGGGGCGTCCTGGTTGGGGAACTGGGTGAACAGGTAGTACGGCGGCTGCTTCTGCCCGCTGTCCGGCGCGTCCGGCACGTTCGGCACCTGCCAGAAGTCCTGGCCGGAGTAGAAGTCGCCGGGGTTGGTGACGTGGAACTTGGTGAGCAGGTTGCGCTGCACCTTGAACATGTCGGCCGGGTAGCGGAAGTGGGCGGCCAGGTCGGCCGGGATGGCGCTCTTGGGCAGCACCAGGTCACCGCCGAACGCCTTGTTCCATGCCTTGAGCACCGGGTCGCCGTCGTCGAACTCGTAGAGCCGGACCGTGCCGTCGTACGCGTCGACGGTGGCCTTCACCGAGTTGCGCATGTAGTTGACGTTCTCCCGGGCGAGCTGGAAGGTGCCCCGGTTGGTCAACTCGTCGGTGGTCTCCTGCTGGAGGTTGATCCGCTCGGCGTACGGGTAGGTCGCGGCCGTGGTGTAGCCGTCGATGATCCACTGGACCTTGCCGCCCACCACCGCCGGGTACGGGTCGCCGTCGAGGGTGAGGAACGGCGCGACCTTCTCCACCCGGTCCCGGGGGTTGCGCACGTAGAGCAGTTTGGAGTTGTCGTTGACCGCCTCGGAGAGCAGGAAGTTCGTCTCCTGCTCCTTGATCGAGTAGAGCAGCCGGCGGGTGAACGAGCCGATCTCGACGCCGCCCTCACCGGTGTAGGTGTAGTACTGCTCGCCGCCGGTGGTCGGGGTGGGCCGGTCGAACTCGACGTCCTTGTCCGCGCTGGTCTGGCCGACGATGGCGTAGTCGTCGGGCTGCATCCGCTCGCCGTAGTAGATCCGCGGCTGGCTGGCCGGGATCTGCTCGGCCTGCGAGGAGCACGCCTCCTGCGCCTTCTCGCCGAGGAAGCCGGAGACGAAGTACGGCTGCCCGCCGCAGACCACCTGGTTGGCCGGGGCCGCGACCAGTCCGTAGCCGTGGGTGTAGACGGTGTGCCGGTTGATCCAGTTGTTCTGCTGGTCGGTCAGCTCGCCGTAGTTGATCTCGCGGACCCCGACCACGTAGTCGGAGGTCTTGTTCTCCACCGAGTACCTGTCGATGTCCAGCTTGGGGCCGAAGTCGTAGAACCCCCGGACCTGCTGGAGCTGGGTGTACGTCTCGGAGACCAGTTGCGGGTCGAGCAGCCGGACGTTCGGCACCACCGAGGTGTCGGTGGCCAGGCTGGCCGGGGGCACCAGGTTGCTCGCCGCGTACCCCTCGGTCTGCACGTCGGATATGTCGAACGCGGCCCGGGTGGCGTCGATGCTGCGCTGGATGTACGGGGCCTCCTTGTCCCGGGCGCTCGGCTTGACCTCGAAGGTCTGCACCGCCCACGGGTAGATGCCGCCGATCGCGACGGCCGACACCCCGAGCAGCGCCAGCGAGATGCCCGGCCAGACCAGGTTCCGCATCACCGCGTTGGAGAACACGATGATGGCGATCGCCACCACCACCGAGATGTACGCCAGGATCTCCTTGGCCGGCAGCAGCGCGTTGACGTCGGCGTAGCCGGCGCCGTACAGCTTGGCGCCCTCGTTGTACTCCAGCAGCATGGCCCGCCGGTCCAGCACGTACGCCACGGCCTTGAGCAGGACGAAGACCGCGACCAGCGTGCTCAGGTGGGCGCGCGCGGAGTTGGTCATCCGGTCGCCGACACCCTGTAGGCGCACCCCGCCGAAGATGTAGTGCACGGCCAGCGCGCCGATCAGCGCCAGCACCACGGCGGTGAAACCGACCCCGAGCAGGTAGCGCCAGAACGGCAGCTGGAAGACGTAGAAGCCGACGTCGATGCCGAACTCCGGGTCCTTGACGCCGAAGTCGCCCCCGTTGCGGAACAGCAGCCACTGGCTCCACCGGCCCTGCGCGGAGAGCCCGGCGAACAGGCCGAGCACCACGGCGGTGAGGCTGATCCAGGTGCCGATGCGCGGGGTGAGCAGCATCCGGTACCGCTCCAGGGTGGCCTGCTCCAGCGAGTGCGGGCGCAGCTTCGGCCGCAGCCGGTACGCCAGCCACAGGTTCCCGCCCACGAACGCGGCCAGGCCGAACCCGACGGCGAGGAAGAGCAGCAGCCGGGTGAGCAGCACACCGGTGAACACCTGGGTGTAGCGGACCTCGTCGAACCACAGCCAGTCGGTCCACGCCTGCACCCCCCAGCCCAGCAGGGTGAACAGGAGGAACACCCCGACCAGGACCCCGATGGTGACGCGTCCGCGCCGACTCATCCTCGGCAGGGGGCTGCTACGCATGGCCACTGTTTGGCTCCGCACGCTCGATGTGATCGGCTCCGGACAGGCACCCAGAGTACGGGGTGTTCCTGAACGTGTCGGGTCAGGTCGTGCCCGGGTCGCCCCGGTGTCCCCGGCGTGGCCCCGCCCTCAGCAGCGGGTCGGTTCCCCACCGGCGCGCAACGTGTCCAACGCGGTCAATGCCTCGTCCAACGAACCGACCTTGAGCATGGGCAGACCGGGTTGCGGGTTGCGGACCGCCTCGGCGCAGTTGTCGGCGGGGACCAGGAACACCTTGGCCCCGGCCTTCTTCGCCCCGACCAGCTTCTGGGCGATGCCGCCGATCGGACCGACCCGGCCCTCGTCGTCGATCGTGCCGGTGCCGGCGATGATCTTCCCGCCGGTCAGGTCCTCCGGCTTGAGCTTGTCGATGATGCCGAGGGCGAACATCAGCCCGGCGCTCGGGCCGCCGATGTCCTTCAGGTCGATCTTCAGGGTGAACGGGTGCGGCTGCCGCTGGTCGGGGACCACCCCGATACGCGGGTGGCCGTCGGATTCCCGGCTGGTCACGGTGGCGGTGCCGGCCGCGCCGTCACGGACGTACCCGATGGTCAGCGCGGTGCCGGCGGGCTTGCCCCGGACCAGCTCGACCAGCCGGGACGCCGAGGTGACCTGCGCGCCGTCGACGGTGGTGACCACGTCGCCGGCCTTGAGCGCGCCGGCCGCCGGCCCGTCCGCGGCGACCTCCTTGGCCACCACCTCGACCGGGTAGCCGAGCTTGACCAGCGCGGCGGTCTCGGCGCTGCTCTGCGAGTTCTGGAAGTCCTCCGCGTTGCGCTTCTCGACCTCCTCCTGCGACTCGCCCGGTGGGTAGACCAGTTCCCGGGGGACCACAGCCTCGTCCTTGGACAGCCAGCCGGCGATCGCGGCGCGCAGCTTCACCGTCGGCTGCACCCCGACCGTGGTCATCCGGAGCTGACCGGCGGAGGTGGAGGTCTCCCGGCCGCTGACCTGGATGACCTCCCGGCCGTCGTTGGTGCCCAGGGTGTTCACCGTCGGGCCGGGGCCGAGCACCACGTACGGGATGGGCGCGCCGAGCACGCCGATGCTCAGCAGGGTGGTGAGCAGAGCACCGAGGAGGACGGTCACGCCACGACGTCTCATGCGGCAGAGCGTACCGACCGGTGGCGGTGGGTCCGGCGGGCTGCGGCCGACTTCGCCCTCAGCGCAACGCCAGCTGCGGTTACCAGGGGCGCGGCGCGCGTACCGTAGACGTCGTGCCTGATATTCCGTTCGGTTTCGCGCTCCCGGGTGGGCAACCACCAGACCCCAACGATCCCGCGCAGATGCAGCAGTTCATGTCGCAGTTGCAGCACCTGCTCTCCGCGCCGGGCAGCGGGCCGGTCAACTGGGACCTGGCCCGCCAGGTGGCCGCCAGCCAGCTCGCGGCCACGGGTGACCCGATGGCCTCCCCCTACGAACGGCACGCGGTGGAGGAGGCGCTGCGCCTGGCCGACCTCTGGCTGGAGCCGGCCTCGGCCTGGCCGACGGGCATCCGCACCTCCCTGGCCTGGAACCGCAACGAGTGGATCTACAAGACGCTCGACGTCTGGCGCAAGCTCTGCGACCCGGTGGCCAGCCGGATGGTCGGTGCGATGGGCGACCTGGTCCCGCCGGAGGCGCGCGCGCAGCTCGGCCCGATGCAGTCGATGGTCGCCACCCTGGGCGGGGCGCTCTTCGGCGGCCAGCTCGGCCAGGCCCTCGGGCAGCTCGCCGCCGAGGTGCTCTCCGCCGGTGACATCGGCCTGCCGCTCGGCCCGGCCGGCACCGCCGCGCTGATCCCGGCCAACATCCGGGTGTACGGCGGGGGCCTGGAGCTGCCGGAGGACGAGGTACGCCTCTACGTCGCCCTGCGCGAGGCGGCCCACCAGCGGCTCTTCGAGCACGTCCCGTGGCTGCGCGGGCACGTGCTGACCGCGGTCGAGAACTACGCGTCAGGCATCCGGGTCAACCGGGAGGCGATCGAGGAGGCGATGGGCCGGGTCGACCCGACCGACCCGGAGTCGATGCAGGCGATCGCCCTGGAAGGGATCTTCACCCCGGAGGACACCCCGGCGCAGAAGGCGTCCCTGGCCCGGCTGGAGACGGTGCTCGCGCTGGTCGAGGGCTGGGTCTGCCACGTGGTGGACAGCGCGGCGACCGACCGGCTGCCCAACGTGGTCCGCCTCGGTGAGGCGTTCCGTCGCCGCCGGGCGGCCGGCGGGCCGGCCGAGCAGACCTTCGCCGCGCTGGTCGGCCTGGAGCTGCGTCCGCGCCGGCTGCGGGAGGCGTCGGCGCTGTGGGCGGCGCTGACCGAGCACCGGGGCATCGCCGGCCGGGACGCCGTCTGGGGCCACCCCGACCTGCTCCCGTCGGACGCCGACTTCGCCGACCCGGTGGCGTTCGCGACCACCTCGACCGACCTCGACGACGAGCTGGCCACGTTCGACTTCACCGCCCCGGGCGGTCCGGAGGAACAGGCACCGGGCAGCCGGCCCCGCCCCGACGACACCGACGGCGACACCGACCGGCCCTGACCGCTACCGATCAGCCGCGACACCGGCCGGACCGCCCGACTCCCGGGCGGGCCCGGCCGGTCGCCGTCCGTCGGCCGGCTGCGCTGGTCGGGCCGGGTGCGGTAGTCGGGCCGGCTGCGATGGTCGGGCCGGTCAGGTTCGGTGGCCGGAGAGCAGGGCGCGGGTCGCCTCCCAGCCCTCGACGGCCGGGTCCAGGGCGGCCAGGTCGGCCGGGCCGCGCAGCCGGTGCCAGCCGGGGGTGACCGCCACGTCGGCCGGGGCCGACGCCACGCGCCGCAGGTCCGCCGGCCCGGCGACGTCCAGGTCCAGCGCCGGCAGCCACCCGGGTACGGGCAGCCGGGACGCCACGCCGAGCAGTCCCGGCCCGCCCTCGACGGGGGCGACGGCGACGGGTCGGCTGGTCAGCGGTCGCAGCAGCTTGCCCAGGACGAGCCCCGGCAGGTCGGGGGCGTCGGCGGCGACCACGGCGGCCTGGTCGTACCCGTCGAGGGCGGCCAGCACGGCGGTGACGGTCGGCTCGGGCACCTCGTAGACGGGAGTGTCGGGCCAGCGCACCGCGTCGGCCAGCCAGCGGTCGGCCGGGGTCACCGCGAGCGCGGTCTCCACTTCGGCGAGGGTGGCGAACAGGTCCACCACGTCCTCGGCCAGCGCGGTACGCCAGCGGATCAGCTCGACGCCGGGCGGCGACCAGGCCACCGGAGCGAGCAACGCGACCACCACCCGTCGGACCATTCCCCGACTGTAGTGGGCGGCCCGAGGGTGATCGACTCCTGTGGGCCGGAGTAGCGCCGTCGACGCCGCCCGGACACCGCTACCTGCGCGCAGATAAGTTGATCACCCCCGGCAGGGCGGCCGACGGGTGGGGCGGTCAGCCGGCGACCGGGACGGCCGAGGCGGCGGCCACGCCCTCCAGGTAGCCCCGGGCCCGTTCGGTCTTGGCGTACCGGCCGACCAGGGCCCAGAAGCGGGCGTTGTGGCTCGGCACGATCAGGTGCGCCAACTCGTGCAGCAACACGTAGTCGAGCACCCAGTCGGGCATCTCCTGAAGCCGGTGCGAGATCCGGATGGTCCGGTCGGCGGGGGTGCAGGAACCCCATCGACCGTTCTGGTTGGTGACCCAGCGGACGCTTGCCGGCAGGGCGTCGCCACCCTGGTCGGCCAGGTAGAGATTGATCAGGCGCAGGGCCCGGTCGAGCAGTTCGGTGTCGTTGCGGGCCAGTCGGCCTTCCCGGGCGGCGAGCCGGGCGAGCATCCGGTCGACCCACTCGCTCTCCTCGGCCCGGGAGAACTGGTCCGGGATGAGCACCACGACCCGCTCGCCGTCCCGGTAGGCGGACACCGTGCGTCGCCGGCGCTGACTGCGCCGTACCTCGACGACTGGCTTCCGCGCCGCCGCCATCAGTGGGCCGCGCAGCCGTGGTTTCCTGCCACGATGGAAAGCTAATGCGTACTGACCAGGGGTCCGCAAGAGTCAACACCCCGACACGCGCCCGGAAAATGGTGGTTAGTAGTAAGGAGTCCGAAAAAAACTGGTGGTGACCATGGAGCCGGACCACCGTCACCCTTCGTGGCGACACCGGAAGCCACCCGCGGGCGCGATCTCCACGGTAGGTGATCGGTCCCGACGGCGTCACCGCACCCCCGTCCGGGGGACCTCCCAGAGGGCTCCACACGGCGTGTCCCCGGCAAACTCACTTATCCCGCCCTTTTCGGGATGCACACTCTCGACGTCGACTTGCTCACAGTGTCGATGCACCGCTGACATGGAACCGCCCAGAGCTGGGTAGGGTCCGCCAACCGGCGGTCACGTGGGTGGCCGCGGAGAAGGACCCGGTGCCGGCGCCCCCCAGGCCCGCCGCCGGGAGCACCGCCGGACCGACGTGCCCGGCGGACGAGACGAGGAGGCTACCGTGGCCGACCAGGCCCAGACCTACAACGGTTACTGCGTGAAGTGCAAGGAGAAGCGGGACTTCGAGGGGCACGTCGAGGTCTCGAAGACCGGGATGAACATGGCCAAGGGCAAGTGTCCGGTGTGCGGCACAACAGTGAACCGCATCCTGGGCAAGGCCAAGGTCTGACACCCGTACGGGTACGGCGCGGGAGGGGCGGCCCGGTGGGCCGCCCCTCCCGCGCCCGCACCCCACCCCGCCCGACCGTGGCAGCCGCCGTCGCCCACCATCCGAGCGGCAGATCTGTCGGCTGCCTGACATAACTCCGCGTGATCTGTGGATAACTCGCGGGATCCTGTGGACAACGCTGGATCTGGCGCTGCACACCTGTGGACAACGAGCGACGCACCGCAGGGACTCGGTCACGATTCGTCGTCATGAGCCCGCCCCACGCCGTGCCCACCCACCCGGTGCCCGACCACGCCGTACCAACCCATGCCGTGCCCTCCCGTACCGCGCTGTTGCGTCCGGCACTGGTGCCGGGCCTGACCCGGCTCTGGCGGGACCGGCACACCCTGCAACTGGGGCTGACGCCCGGCCGGGCCGTCCTGCTGGAGGTGGCCGACTCGCGGGTCACCCGGCTGCTCGACCTGCTCGACGGCACCCGCAGTGAACGTGGCGTGCTGGCGGACGCGGCGAGCGCCCGGGTCGACCCGGGCCAGGCCCGGGGATTGATCGACACCCTGCACGCCGCAGGGCTGGTCGTACCGGCGCACACCCTGCTCCCCCGCGACCTGACCGGCCCGGACCGGAGCCGGCTGGCCGCGGAGGCCGGGGCGCTCGCCCTGGCCGCGCCCGCCCTGCCCGGCACCCCGGCCCAGGTGCTCCGGCGTCGCCGCGCCGCCCGGGTGGTGGTGGCCGGGGCGGGCCGGCTCGGTGCGCCCGTCGCCGTGGCTCTGGCCCAGGCCGGCGTCGGGCAGGTGACGGTCGGGTTGACCGGTCCGGTGCAGCCGGGTGACCTGGTGGGCACCGGGCTGGCCGCCGCCGACGTCGGGCAGCCACTGGCCGATGCCGTCCGGGCCGCCATCGACCGGGCCGCCCCGGGCACCCGCACCCGCCCGGCCGACCGACGCCGGGTCGAGCTGGTGGTGCAACTCGGCACGGACCGTCCGGCGGCCCTGCTCGCCACCGGGTACGCCAGGCGTCGCCAGCCCCACCTGCTGCTCACCCTGCGGGAGGGGACACCTGTGGTCGGCCCCCTGGTCCGGCCGCCGGTGGGGCCCTGCCTGCACTGTCTGGAGCTGCACCGCACCGATCGTGACCCGGGCTGGCCCGGCCTGGCCGCCCAGCTCGCCACCGGTCCGGCGGACCAGTCCTGTGGCACCGCCACCCTGCTCACCGCCGCCGGGTACGCGGTCGCCGAGGCGCTCGCCCAGCTCGACGGCGGCACCCCGGAGACGGTCGGCTGCACGGTGGAGGTCGGACCGGGCGGCCGGTTACGCCGGCGGGCCTGGGCCCCGCACCCGGACTGCTCCTGCTCGGGCCGTTGACGCCGGCCGGACGCCCGCCGGCCACAACCGGGTCCGGTCCGCGGCGTACGCCTCCGGCCGGCCCGTCCGGGGCGCGGTGGGGGCGGCGGACGGGGGTCGCGGGAGCACGGAACGGGGGACGGGGCCACCCAGCCCGGCTTCAGCGCAGCAGCGGGGCCACCAAGTCGGTAACAATGGCCAGGTGACCGACATCCCGCGCCGCGCCGTGTCCCGGACCGCCAAGCTCGCCGCTCTGCCGCTCGGTTTCGCCGGTCGGACCGTCCTCGGGATGGGCAAGCGCGTCACCGGCATCGCCTCCGACGTCATCTCCGCCGAGATCCAGCAGCGCACCGCCGAGCAGCTCTTCAGCGTCCTCGGGCAGCTCAAGGGCGGGGCGATGAAGTTCGGCCAGGCCCTGTCGGTGTTCGAGGCGGCCCTGCCGGACGAGATCGCGGCACCCTACCGGCAGGCGTTGACGAAGCTCCAGGAGGCCGCCCCGCCGCTGCCGGTGGCGAGTGTGCACAAGGTGCTCGCGGAGCAGCTCGGGCCGGACTGGCGGGACCGGTTCGTCGAGTTCGACGACGCGCCGGCCGCGGCGGCCAGCATCGGCCAGGTGCACCGGGCGGTGTGGCGGGACCCGGAGACCGGGGTGTCCCGGTCCGCCGCCGTCAAGATCCAGTACCCGGGCGCGGGGGACGCGTTGCTCGCCGACCTCAAGCAGCTCTCCCGGCTGGGCGGGATGTTCCGCGTCATCCAGCCCGGCCTGGACGTCAAGCCGCTCCTGGCCGAGCTGCGGGAACGGATCACCGAGGAGCTGGACTACGAGCTGGAGGCCGAGTCGCAGCGCGCCTTCGCCGCCGCGTACGCCGACGACCCGGAGATCTTCATCCCGGCGGTGCTCTCGTCGTCGCCCCGGGTGCTGGTCACCGAGTGGATCGAGGGGACACCGCTGGCGGACATCATCCGGGAGGGCACCGAGGCGCAGCGCGACACGGCCGGCCGGTTGATGGCGACCCTGCACCTGTCCGCCCCGCCCCGGGCCGGGCTGCTGCACGCCGACCCGCACCCGGGCAACTTCCGGTTGCTGCCGGACGGCCGGCTCGGTGTGATCGACTTCGGCGCGGTGGCCCGGATGCCCGAGGGCACCCCGGAGCCGATCGGCCGGCTGCTCGGGCTGTCGTTGCGCGGCGACGCCGACGCGGTCGTCGCCGGGTTGCGCGAGGAAGGTTTCGTCAACCCGACCGAGCCGATCGACGCGCAGGCGCTGCTGGACTACATCCGTCCGATGCTGGACCCGGTGGCGCAGGAGGAGTTCCGGTTCACCCGGGCCTGGCTGCGCGCCGAGGCGACCCGGCTGGCCAGCCCCAAGTCGCCGGCCTTCCAGTTCAGCCGACAGCTCAACCTGCCGCCGTCGTACCTGCTGATCCACCGGGTGACGCTGGGCTCGATCGGGGTGCTCTGCCAGTTGGAGGCGAAGGCCCCCTACCGGGGGATCCTGGAGCGCTGGCTGCCCGGCTTCGCCCCGGTCGCCTGACCGGCGACGGCCGACCGACACGACGCGGGGGCGGTGACCGTGATCCGGTCACCGCCCCCGCGTATCAGTGGTGGTTTCAGAGAACGCCCAGGTCGCGAGCCGACTGGCTCCGGCTGTCCATCGCGACGGTACGGGCGGAACGGTGCGCCTCAGTGCTCGTGGTGGTACGACCGGCCTGAGGCCGGCGCATTCGAGCCCGGGACAACGCTTCGTGGAGTAGTTGCATCTCGGTTCCGTTCGGCAGGTGCAGCATCGGGGTCAACTCTCTCTCTGGGCCGACGACTGTCGGCGGTGGGTGGAACGGATCGGGTGGGTCAGGCTGCCAGTCGTACCGCGCTGCGCGAGGTGGCCAGACCATTGGCCGCCAGTCGCGCCTCGGCCTCGACCCGGAGGGCGGCGTCGCGGGCGAGGTCCTCCTTGCGCGGACGGCCCCGGGGCCGCTTACGCGGGACGACCGCGCCACGCTCGAAGATCTCGCCGCCCCAGACGCCCCACGGCTCGGCCCGCTCGACCGCCCCGGCCAGGCACTCGACGCGCAGCGGGCAGTCCCCGCAGAGCGACTTGGCCAGCTCCAGGTCGGTGGGCGAGTCGGAGAACCACAGGTCGGGGTCGAACTTCCGACAGGGCAGGTTCGCCTCCAGCTCGACGCTCACGTCGAGGGGGGCCAACGCCAGACTCATCTCCCGGTCACCTCTCTCTCACTTCGATCTCGTGGATCGCATTTCCGACGTACTTCGACGGGCAAAAAACTGAGGCCGCGGATCCCGGTGAGCGGGTTCCGCGGCCTCGAGGTGAGCCGGTGGTCTGAGTGTCAGACCGGTCTACCTCGAGGTGGAACGCCGCGGACATCCATGCGCTTCGTGGCGACATCGATGCCCAGACCCGTGAAGCCACTGGTCCCCTCGACACCCGCAGTCGGCGCAACAGTCAGGTTCAGCTCGGCCTGAACCGAGACCTGGTGCACCTGCGGGATCGACGGTCGCGGAGCGGCAGGGGCCACCCACGCAGCCGACAGCGGAGCGCAGGCAGCTGGCATCGCCGCCGGACGCTCATAAGTGATGATCTCCACGGGTGCCACCTCCCTCACGTTCCTCGTGCCGATTTGGACTCAGCCCCCGTGAGCAGCCGTTATGGCGCTGCTCCTGAGGTGCGTCCTGAGGCTATTCCTCGCCACGGGGCGAGGGCAAACGAATTTACGACGAGATTTCGAGAGTTTTTTCCGGGCCGATCTCGTCGACCGTCGCGCCGGCCACCAACGCCAGCACCGCCTCGCCGTACAGGCCGAGTTTGCGCGGGCCGATGCCGGCGATCGCGATCAGCTCCTCGACCCGGCCCGGTCGCCGTTCGGCCAGCGCGACCAGGGTCGCGTCGGTGAAGACCACGTATGCCGGGACCCGCTGAGCCCCGGCCACCCGGGCCCGCCAGTCGGACAGCCGCTCGTAGAGCTGCTCGTCGATGTCGGACGGGCAGGTGGGGCAACGGCCCAGCTTGCGGTCGGCACCGGCGAGCAGGGTCGCGCCACAGATCCGGCAGGAGACCACCGGGGCCCGCCGCCGCTCGACCGCCCGCTTCGCCGCGCTCGCCCCGCCCGACCGGGCCGTGCCGGCCCGCTCGCCGCCACCGCTGCGGTCCAGCTGGGGCAGGAACCGCGACGGACGGCGGGCCCGCCCACCCGGGGAGCGGGCCGACGCGTACGACAGCCAGAGCCACTGCCGGGCCCGGGTGATCCCGACGTAGAGCAGCCGCCGCTCCTCCTCGACCTGCTCCGGGGTGCGCGCGTACGAGGTGGGCAGGGTGCCCTCGGAGAGCCCGACCAGGAAGACCGCGTCCCACTCCAGCCCCTTGGCCGAGTGCAGGGAGGCCAGGGTGACCCCGTCCACCGTCGGCACGTGCTGCTGGGCGGCCCGCCGGGCCAGCTCGTCGTTGAAGTCGGCCAGGCTGGCCTGACGTTCCACCGTCGCGGCCTCGCCGATCGGCAGCACCTCGGGGGTGGCCGCGTACTCCTCGGCGAGCTGGACCAGGGCGGCGAGCGCCTCCCAGCGTTCCCGGGCGGCGCCACCGGGTGGGGCGGTGTCGGGCGTCCAGCCGACGGCGGTCAGCGCCTCCCGGACGGCGATCGGCAGCGGCGTCTCGCCCGGGATCGAGCGGGTGGCGGCGCGCAGCGCCACCATCGCCTGGCGGACCTCGGCACGCTCGAAGAACCGTTCCGCCCCCTGCACCACGTACGGGACGCCGACCTCGGTCAACGCCTTCTCGTACGCCTCGGACTGGGCGTTGGTGCGGAACAGCACGGCGATCTCCTTCGCCGGGGTGCCGCCGTCGACGAGCACCCGGCAGCGGGCCGCCACCGCGGACGCCTCGGCCGGTTCGTCGGTGAAGATCCGCAGCTCCGGTTCGGGGCCGGGCGGGCGCTGGCCGTGCAGCTCCAGCCGCAGCCGCGCCTCGGTGCCCCGGGCCTGCCCGATCACCGCGTTGGCCAGCCCCACCACCTGCGGGGTGGACCGGTAGTCACGGACCAGCCGGACCACCGTGGCCGCCCGGTGCCGGCGCGGGAAGTCGATCAGGTACGCCGAGGTGGCCCCGGTGAACGAGTAGATCGTCTGGCTGGCGTCACCGACCACCGTCACGTCGTCCCGGCCGCCCAGCCAGGCGTCGAGCAGCCGCTGCTGGAGCGGGTTGACGTCCTGGTACTCGTCCACGACGAAGTGCCGGTACTGGCCGCGTACCTGCTCGGCGACGTCCGGGTGCTCCTCGATGCCCCACACCGCGGCCCGCAGCATGTCCTCGAAGTCGATCACCCCGGAGGAGCGTTTCAGCCGCTCGTACGCGGTGAACACCTCGGCCACCTTCGCCGGCTCGTACGGCGTCTCGCGCAGTGCCCGGATCGCGGCGACCACGTACTCCCCCGGCTCGACCAGCGACGACTTGGCCCACTCGATCTCGCCGGCCAGGTCCCGGGCGGCGGCCCGGTCGGCCCGCAGGCCGACCTTGGCGGCGGCCAGGGTCACCACCCGGACCTTGCTGTCCAGCAGCTCCGGCATGGCCCGCCCGGACAGCAGCCGGGGCGCGAAGTAGCGCACCTGGCGCAGCGCCGCCGCGTGGAACGTCCGGGCCTGTACGCCCGGCACCCCGATCAGGGCCAGCCGGTGCCGCATCTCGGCGGCGGCGCGGGCGGTGAAGGTGACCGCGAGCACGTGCCGCCCGGAGATCCCGCCGGTCAGTACCCGGTGGGCGATCCGGGAGGTCACCGCCCGGGTCTTGCCGGTGCCGGCGCCGGCCAGGACGCAGACCGGGCCGGCCGGGGCGGTCACCACCGACCGCTGCTCCGGGTCCAGCCCGGCGAGCACCGTCTCCGCCGCTGAGTGAACCACCACAGCGAGGAATCATCTCAGCTCCGGCCGGTGTTGCACCGGTTAGCCTGGCCTGACCCGGGCCGGCGCGGTGACCCTTGGAGGATCCGACGATGTTGACCATGTATTCCACCTCGTGGTGCGGCTACTGCCACCGGCTGAAGTCGCAGCTGGACCGGGAAGGCATCGGGTACGAGGTGGTCGACATCGAGCAGGACCCGAAGGCCGCGGAGTTCGTGATGGGCGTCAACGGCGGCAACCAGACCGTGCCGACGCTGCGCTTCGACGACGGCAGCGCCCTGACCAACCCCTCCATCACCCAGGTCAAGCAGCACCTGGCCACGATCGCGGGCTGAGCCCGCCCCGTCTCGTGCAGCGGCCGGCCCGCACCGGGGCCGGCCGCTGCGTCGTGTCGTGGGGGTCAGCGCCCGGGCAGCCGGTCGGCGGTCGGGTCGGGCAGCGGACGACGGGGGGCCGGGATGCGGGCCACGGGCGGTGTCGTGGGCGGGACCGGCGGCTTCGGCGGGACCGGTGGGCTGAGCCGACGTCCCCGCCAGAGCCACAGGCCGGCGGCTGTGGTGACCACCCCGACGAGCACGAAGAGCAGCCGGTAGTCGAACACGCCGACGAGCAGCGCCCCGGCCCCGATGGAGACCGCCTGCGGCCCGCTGACCAGCGCCTCGGAGGCGGCGGTGACCCGGCCGAGCAGCCCCGGCGGGGTACGCCGCTGGACCAGCGTGGTCAGCCCCACCATGGTCAGCGGCAGGGACAGCCCGGCGAGCAGCAGGGCCAGCACGCCGAGCCGGAGGTCCGGCCAGGCCAGGATCAGCGCGGCCGGACCGAACAGGGTCACCCCGACGGCGAGTGCGCCCAGTTCGCCGACCCGGCGCACCACCGTCGACGAGAGCAGGCCGCCCACCAGGCCGCCGATCCCCTGCACGGCGATCAGCACCCCGACGAAGGCGGCGTCACGGCGCAGCCCCTGGTCGACGTACGCGAAGATCAGTGACTCGGTGAAGCCCATCACGAGCGAGCCCAGGCCGTAGCCGAGCAGGGCCCGGCGCAGGGCGGCCTCGTGGGTCAGGTGGCGCAGCCCCGCCCCCAGTTCGGCCGGCCAGCGCAGGGCGGCGGCGGCCGGCGGGTGCTCGGTCACCCGGAGCAGCCCCACCACGGCGGCGGCGACCACGAACCCGGTCATCGCCAGGCTGGTCAGCAGCCAGCCGCCGACCGCGGCGTAGAGGGCCGCGCCGGCCAGCGGGCCGCCGAGGCGCAGGCCCTGCCGTACGGTCTGCAACGCCCCGTTCGCGTCGGCCAGCAGCTCGCTCGGCACGAGCTGGCGGAGCAGCCCGCTCAGGGTCGCGTGCAGGGTCAGGTAGGACAGCCCATAGCAGGCGGCCACCACGTAGATGACCCAGACGTCGGACCTGTCGTGGACCGCGAAGAGTGGGCTGAGCAGCAGGGCCGTGCCCAGGTTCGCGATCACGAAGAACGGTCGGCGGCGGTAGCGGTCGACCACCCAGCCGATCAGCGGGGCCAGGATCATCGGCGCGATGATCGCGAAGATGGTCGCGCCGGCCAGCCCGTCGGAGCCGGTCAGGTCCTTGACCCAGATGGCCAGGGCGAGCAGCAGCATCGACTCGGCCGCCATGCTGGCCAGCAGCGCGACGAAGAGCAGACGGAAGTCGGGGCGGCGCAGGACGGTGCGCATGGGTTCCCTCCGGCGGGGGTGGCGTCCGGCTGGACGCGTACGGGGGAACTGCCGCCGGTGGGGACGGCGTCGTCCCGGGCCCGGCTGACACGTTCCACAGTCGTCTTTCTGTCGCAAGACACGCCCTCGCCGGGACCTCCGACGCCGGTCGCGCCGTCCATACTGACCGTGGGGGTCGAGTTTCATACAGTTACCGTCGCGTCTCGTGGCGGTCTACGGAATCGAGGACACCGTGCCTCCTGCCGTACCGAGCCCGATCCTGCGTCGCCGCAGGCTCGGCACTGACCTGCGTCGCCTACGCGAGGCGGCGGGACTCACCGGCGACCAGGTGATCGAACGCATCGGCTGGGCGTCGGCGTCGAAGCTGTCCCGGCTGGAGAACGGCCGCAGCCGGCCCGATCCGGAGGACGTCGCCATCCTGCTCGACCTCTACCGGGCCGCCCCCGCCCTGCGGGAGGAGTTGCTGGTCATCACCGAGGAGGCAGGTGACATGCGCGCCTGGCGCAAGTCGTACCCGGTGATGACCCAGCAGCAGCTGGGCTGGGCGGAGCTGGAGGCGGGCTGCGCCCACATCCGCGAGTACAACCCGGTCCTGGTGCCGGGGCTGTTGCAGACCGAGGGGTACGCCCGGCTGCGGATCGTCTCGGCCAACGCCGCCGCCGCGTCGGCCGACCCGTCCGCCGGGGACGACCCGGAGACCGAGGTCAAGGCGCGGTTGGGCCGGCAGTCCCTGCTGGACCGGCCGGACGGTCCCCGCTACACGGCGGTGCTGGAGGAGGCGGCGCTGGGTCGCCGGGCCTGCCCGCCCGACGTGCTGCGGGATCAGCTCGCCCACCTCTGCGAGCTGGCCATGCTGCCGAACGTGACGCTGCACCTGCTGCTGCGCGACACCCGGATCGGCGAGTTCTACCTGCCGCCGACAGCCTTCTCGCTCTACCGGTTCACCGATTCGCAGGACCCGGAGACGCTGGCGATCGAAGGAGGCTTCATCGACGTCATGTCAACCGAGGCATCTACGGTAAATCGCTATAAAGTGGCGTTTGAGTGGCTAAGCTCGGCGGCGCTCTCCGCATCGGACACCCTTTCCTGGCTCTTCACGGCGACGGGACGGCTGACCGACACGGCGGCCTCGTCCTCGACGGTCCCGGGTCCGACAGCAGCGCCGGCCCAACGCCGCCGGCAACCTGGACGCCTGACGGAGCGGTGACACACCGACCCGTCGGGGCCGGGCGACCGCCGCTCGTTTCGTCGAAGCAGTTCCAGGAACCAGGAGCAGAGCCATGAACGAGACCCAGACCGTGCCCGCCGACCTGCGCTGGCACAAGAGCAGCCGTAGCCAGACCTCCAACTGCGTGGAGGTCGCCCGGCTGCGTACCGCGACGACCGAGGTGGCGCTGCGGGACAGCAAGGACCCGGACGGCCCGGTGCTGCTGTTCCCGCGCGCCGGCTGGCTCGGCTTCCTCCGGGGCACCAAGGACGGCCAGTTCGCCCTGGACTGATCCGGTCACCACAACGGGGCCGTCGGCAGCCTGCCGGCGGCCCCGCGTCGTCGCGTCGCCGCACCCGTCCACTCCGCCCGGCCGACCCACCTGAGCAGGCATCGGATGATCGGACAGGACCCCGGCCGAAGGCCCACGTTCGCCTTGCCAGGAGCATCGGCGGGCGTAACATGACGATCCAGTGACGTGGAAGTTCCACAACGTAGCCGGCCACCCGCGCTCCGTCCGGAGACCACCATGCGTTACCTGATCGTCCGTACCGACATCCGCACCGCCGCCGACATCGACCTCGCCGCCGCCTGGGCCGGCGGAGGTTGCCTACGCAACGAGACCACCACCCCCGAACCACGCCGACAGACCGTGCACGCCGAGGACCGGGACGCCGCTCTGCTGCTGGCCCGGGCCCTGTCCACCGTGGGTGCGGTCCGCGCCGGCCGGCAGCGGGTCAAGGTGCTGCCGCTCGGCGAACCCGGCCGACGGCACCGGAACCCGCCCGGCTGACCCGCCGTCCGTCGTGGCCGGTCCGGCCCGCCGGGTCGACTCCCCGCCCGGCCACGACGACCCGCGTTCCCGGCCCGGGGCCCGTCGCGGCAACGACGGCCCGGGGCCGGGACCGGTCAGCAGTGGCCGTCGAGCCAGCGGTGGATCAGGAACAACGCGATCGACGACGGCGGCGGCAGGATCACCCGCTCGCCGTCCCCGGCGTCCACCGCCCGGCCGGCCAGCACCGCACCGATCTCCCGCCTGGTGAACCAGCGGGCGTACGCGATCTCCGTCGGGTCGACCCGCACCGGCTCCCGGGGGTCCGCCTCGGCCAGGTAGCCCAACATCAGCGAGCCGGGGAACGGCCAGGCCTGGCTGCCCGCGTACGTGATCCGCCCGACCCCGACGCCGACCTCCTCGCGGACCTCGCGCAGCACGGCCGCCTCGACGGACTCCCCCGGCTCGACGTACCCGGCGAGGCAGGAGAACCGCCGCTGCCCCGGGGTCCGTGGCCAGGTGGCGTTGTTGCCGAGCAGGCAACGCCCGTCCGGGCCGTCCACCCCGTCGTGCACCAGCACGATCATCGCCGGATCGGTACGCGGCCACATCCGGTGGCCGTCCGTGCCCACCCGCGTCCAGCCACCCTCGTCCACCTCCGTCCGGTGTCCGCTGCGGGGTGACCAGCCGTGCCCCAGGTGCCAGTTGACCAGGGCGAGCGCGGTGGTGAAGATCCCCGCGTCCCGGTCGTCGAGCAGGTGGCCGATCTCCCGCAGGTTGGCCTCCCGGGTCCCCGGCAGCTCCGGCAGCGGGGCGTCCACCGCGAAGACCGGCACCCCGTCCGGCTCCACCCCCAGGAAGAGCCGGTACGCCTGCGGAGTCGGGCCGACCTCGGCGGCGTCCCGCAACACCAGCACGGGCGGGTTCGCGTCGGCCCGGACCAGGGCGCGACCGTCCCGGGTCGAATCCAGCACCAGCACCCGGGCCCGCTGCCACGCCTGCGCCAACCACTGCGGGTCGGTACGCCGGTGCGCCGCCCGGTCCAGGGTGGACCGGGCCAGTGGCGGCGCGGTCTCCCCGCTCACGCCGACTCCGTCCGGACCGGGGTGAGGGCGGCCAGCGGACCGGCGATCCGTTCGGCGTCACCGAGCACCACCACCACCGCCCGCGCCGGGGCGAGGTAACGGGCACCCACCTCGGCGACATCGTCGACGGTGACCTTCGCCAGCCGGGCGGCGTGCTCGGCGAGGAAGTCCAACCGCAGGCCGCTACCCGCGTACGCACTGGTCAGCGCGGCCAGCCCGGCCTGGGTGGAGATGCCGAGCTGGAGGGTGCCCAGGGCGTACTGGCGGGCCTGTTCCAACTCGTCGGTCCCGGGCGGCACCGAGGCCAGCCGGCCCAACTCGTACGTGGTCTCCAGCAGGGCCGGCCCGGTCACCTCGGTCGCCACCTCGGCCCCGGCGACCAGCACCGACCCGGCCACCGAATGCTCCACCGAGGAGTGCGGGCCGTAGGTGTAGCCCTTGTCCTCCCGGATGTTCTCCGTCCAGCGGGACGAGAAATAGCCGCCGAAGATCAGGTTCGCCAGTTGCAGCGCGGCATGGTCCGGATGGGTGCGGGGCACCGCCGGCAACGCGATCCGCAGCGAGGACTGCACCGAACCGGGCCGGTCCACCAGCAGCAACGGACCCGGTTCCAGCGGTGGCGCGGGTGGCAGCTCGGCACCCCGGCTGTCCCCGGTCCAGCCGCCCAGCGCCTTCTCCGCCGCGTCCAGCGCCCGCTCCGGTTGCACGTCACCGACCAGCACCAGCACCGCCTCGGCCGGGTGCACCCGCTCGGCGTGCAGCCGGCGCAGCGCCGCCGGCCGGACCGCGCGGACCTGGTCGGGCTCGGGGGTCTGCACCGCGTACGGGTGCCGGCCGTAGATCCGCCGCAGCAGCGCTGTCCGGGCCAGGTGGGCGGGCTGACTCAACGCCACCTGGATGCGGTCCACCAGCCGGTCCCGCTCGGTCTGCACCCAGTCCGCCGGGTAGCTGGCGTCGGTCAGCACGTCGGCCAGGAGCTCCAGCATCCGGTCCAGCCCGGTGACCAGGCCCGCGCCGGACAGCATCAGCCGGTCCGGGTCGGCCCCCGCCGAGAGCCCGCCGCCGACCCGCTGCAACTCGGCGGCGATCTCGGTGGCGGTGCGGGTGCCGGTGCCGGCCAGCACCGTCTCGGCGAGCATCGCGCCCCGGGCCAGGTGGGTACGGCCGAACGGCATCCACAGTCGCAGCTCGACCAGGGGTACGGCGGGCCGGCGTACCGCGATCACGGTGAGCCCGTTGGCGAGCCGCCGCTCGGCCTGCCGGGGCAGCTTGAGCCGCCGGGTCGGCCCCAGCGGCGGAAGTGCCCGGTTGGCGGTGGTCATTTGGCACCTCCGGGGATGACCTCGATGGAGGCGCGGCGGTCCGGTCGCAGGGTGGCGGCGGCGGCGCGGACCTGGTCGTCGGTGACCTCGCCGACCAGCCGGGGCAGGTCGTTGAGCAGTCCCGGCTCGCCGCGCTGCTGCTCCAGCACCGCCATCCGCAGCGCCCGGCCGAGCACCGCGTCGGTGTCCCGCAGCAGGTGGGTGGCCATCCGCGCCTGGGTGCGGGCCAGCTCGCCGTCGGTCAGCCCGTCGGTGGCCAGCCGGTCCAGCTCCTCGTCGATCGTGCGCAGCGCCTTGTCCACGTCGCCGCCGGGCGGCAGGTGCGCCTGGAGCAGCAACGCGGTGGGGTCGCGGACGTCGAACGGGTCACCCATGAAACCGAGGTAGCCGCCGAGGCCGGTGACGCTGCGGTCGCGCTGCACCATCCGCTCGACCAGCCGGGAGGCGTCCCCGTCGGTGAGCACCTCGGCGAGCACCACGTAGGGCAGGTAGCCGGCGAAGTCGCCGACCGGGTCGGGCACCCGCCACGCCGAGGCCACCGCCGGCAGCGGCGCCAACTGGTCGGTGTACGCGGTGCGCCGCTCGGCGGTCAGGTCGGGCTCGGTGAAGTCGGGGCGCTGCGGGGCGGGGCGGGCCGGCACGTCGCCGAAGTGCCGTTCGACCAGGGTGGTCGCCTCGGCGACGTCGATGTCCCCGCTGACCGCGAGCACGGCGTTGCCGCTGGCGTAGTAGCGGCGGAAGAAGTCGGCGGCGTCGGCGACGGTGGCGGACTCCAGATCGTCGAAGGAGCCGTAGCCGTCGTGCGCGTTGGGGAAGGTGTCGAACATCACCGGCGGCAGGGTCAGCCAGGGGAACCCTCCGTACGGCCGGTTGAGCACGTTGACCCGGATCTCCTCCTTGACCACGTCGACCTGGTTGCGCAGGTTCTCCTCGGTCAGCCGGGGGCCGCGCATCCGGTCGGCCTCCAGGAACAGCGCCCGTTCCAGGGCGTTGCCGGGCAGCGTCTCGTAGTAGTCGGTGTAGTCCAGGTGGGTGGAGCCGTTGAAGGTGCCGCCGGCACCCTGCACGTGCCGGAAGTGGGCCAGCTTCTCCAGGTTCTCCGAACCCTGGAACATCAGGTGCTCGAAGAGGTGGGCGAAGCCGGTGCGGCCCTGCGGCTCGGAGCGGATGCCGACGTCGTAGACGACCGCCACACCGATCACCGAGGCGCTGCGGTCCGGGGTGAGCACCACCCGCAGGCCGTTGTCGAGGGTGAACCGCTCGACCGGGTACTTCGTCGCTGGAATTCTCGCTCTCCGGGTCGGCACGTGATCGACCCTAGCGTGTCGCCAGCGGTGACACGGGCGTCCTCGGCCTGCGTCTCAGTGCGGCACCGCGACGCGCAGCGCGGTGACCCGGGGCAGCACCTCCGCGCCGACCCGTTCCGCCTCCTCGCGGTGCGGCCAGCCGGAGAGGATGAACTCGTCGACGCCGCTGCGGGCGTACTCGTCGATCCGGGCGGCGACCTCGGCGTAGCTGCCGACCAGCGCGGTGCCCGCACCCTCGCGGACCAGGCCGATGCCGGCCCACAGGTTCGTCGCGACGGTGAGGCGTCCGCTCCCGCCGCCGTGCAGCGCGGTCATCCGGGCCTGGCCGACGGAGTCCATCCGGCCGAACCGGGCCTGGGCGGCGGCGATCCGCTCCGGGCTCATCCCGGCCCGGAGCCGGTCGGCCTCGGCCCATGCCTCGGCGGCGGTGTGCCGGGCGATGACGTGCAGCCGCAGCCCGGTGCGCAGGGTACGACCGTGTTCGGCGGCACGGGCCCGGACCCGGGCCACCCGGGTGGCGATCGCCGCCGGCGGCTCCCCCCACATCAGGTACGCGTCGGCCTGCCGGGCGGCGACCGCCTCGGCGGCCGGGGACGCGCCACCGAGGTAGACCGGCGGCGGGTCGGCCAGCGGACCGGAGAGCCCGCCGCCGTCGATCCGGTAGTGCTCACCGGCGAAGTCGAACGGGCCGCCGCGCCAGGAGCGACGGAGCACCTCGATGAACTCACCGGTACGGGCGTAGCGGGCGTCGTGGTCGAGGAAGTCGCCGTACGCCCGCTGCTCGGTGGGGTCGCCGCCGGTCACGACGTTCAGCGCGAGCCGCCCGCCGGAGACCGCCTGGAACGCCTCGGCCTGCTGGGCGACCAGGGTGGGCAGGGCGAAGCCGGCGCGGACGGCGACCAGCAGGCCGATCCGCTCGGTGTGCTGGGCGACCGCCGCGCAGACGATCCACGGGTCGGGGCAGCCGGAGCCGACCGGGGTGAGCAGGGCGGTGAATCCGCCCGCCTCGGCGGCCCGGGCCACCTCGGTCAGATATCCGACGGTGGCGGCCCGTGCGTGCCGGGCCGCGCCGGCGGTGACGGTGGCGGCACCGACCTGGTCGCCGTCGCCGGAGGTGGGAAGGAACCAGTGGAAGGTCATCTCGGAGCCCTCTCGCCGTGTCCCGCCCGGTCCATCTCGCCGGGGGCAGATAAACCTATCAAGAAGGTAGGAAAACCAGGAATATTCGAGACCAGATATCCCACGATGCGGACGGTGCTTGACGCCGCCGGACTCCTCACCCACTCTTCCTACCAACTAAATAGGAATACTGCGGATTGGACAGATGATGAGACGGCTCCCCTTCCGTCGGCTGCTCTCCCTCGCCACCCTCGCCGCCGTCGGCGTGGCCACGATGGGAACCACCGCGGCGTGCGGTGACGACGACAGCGCCGGTGGCGGCGACTCCGGTCCGGTCACCCTGCGGCTGGGCTACTTCCCCAACATCACCCACGCTCCAGCAGTGGTGGGGGTGGAGAAGAAGATCTTCGAGGACAAGCTGGGCGATGGCGTCAAGCTGGAGACCAAGACGTTCAACGCCGGCCCGGCCGCCATCGAGGCGATCTTCTCGGGCGCGCTCGACGCCACGTACATCGGTCCGAACCCGACGGTGAACGCGTTCTCCAAGTCCAAGGGCGAGGCCGTCCGGGTCATCTCCGGCGCCGCCTCCGGCGGGGTCGCCCTGGTGGTCAAGCCCGAGATCACCTCGGTCGAGCAGCTGCGCGGCAAGAAGATCGCCACCCCGCAGCTCGGCAACACCCAGGACGTCGCCATCCGCTACTGGCTCAAGGAGAAGGGCCTCAAGACCACCAAGGAGGGCGGCGGCGACGTCAAGATCGTCCCGCAGGAGAACGCCCAGACGGTCGAGACCTTCGCCAGCGGCTCGATCGACGGCGCGTGGGTGCCCGAGCCGTTCGTCTCCCGGCTGGTCAACGCCGGCGGCAAGGTCCTCGTCGACGAGCGGGACCTCTGGCCGGACAAGAAGTTCGTCATCACCAACCTGATCGTCTCCACCAAGTTCCTCAAGGCCCACCCGGAGGCGGTGAAGAAGCTGGTCGAGGGGCAGGTCGCGGCGAACGACTTCGTCAACACCAAGCCGGACGAGGCCCAGCAGGCCATCTCCGACCACATCGGCAAGATCACCGGCAAGCCGCTGGACCTGAAGCTGATCAAGCAGGCGTGGCCCACCCTGCTGTTCACCAACGACCCGATCGCGTCCTCGCTCAAGACCGGGCTCGACCACGCCGTCGCGGTCGAACTGACCCAGCCGGTCGACCTGAACGGCCTCTACGACCTGAAGTACCTCAACGAGGTGCTCAAGACGCAGGGCCAGGCCGAGGTCACCCAGCCGTGACGTCGACCACGACGCCGCCGCCGAGCGCGACCACCGCGGTCGCGCTCGCCGGTGTGACCAAGGTGTACGGGCGCGGGACGAACGCCGTCCTCGCCCTGGACGGGGTCAGCCTCGACGTCCGGCCCGGGGAGTTCGTCTGCCTCGTCGGCGCGTCCGGCTGCGGCAAGAGCACGTTGCTCAACCTCGTCGCCGGGCTGGACCGCGCGCAGGGCGGCACGATCACGGTGGCCGACGACGCCCACCCCGGCCTGATGTTCCAGGAGCCGGCGCTGTTCCCCTGGCTGACCGTCGAGGCCAACGTCGAGGTGCCGTTGAAGCTGCGCGGGCTGCCGCGGGCCGAGCGCCGGGAACGGGTGGCGGAGCTGCTGAGCACCGTCCACCTGTCCGACTTCGGCCGCAAACGGCCGCACCAGCTCTCCGGCGGTATGCGGCAGCGGGTCGCCCTGGCCCGCACCCTCGCCCTGGACACCCCGGTGCTGCTGATGGACGAGCCGTTCGGTGCGCTCGACGCGATGACCCGGGACATCCTGCACGACGAGCTGGAACGGATCTGGGCGGAACGGCAGCTCACCGTGCTGTTCGTGACGCACAACGTCCGGGAGGCGGCCCGGCTGGCCGACCGGATCATCCTGCTCAGCAGCCGACCCGGACGGATCATCTGGTCCACCGAGGTGAACGTCCCCCGGCCCCGGCGCATCGACTCCCCCGAGGTCGCCTCGATCGCCTCCGAGGTCACCGACCGACTCCGTACGGAGGTGGGCCGCCATGGCAAATGACACCCTGACCGGCGCGGCCCGCACCGACGCGGAGATCTCCGGGCTGGACGCGCTGGAGATCGCCGGCCAGGAGAAGGAGGTCTCCCGGGGTGCCCGGCTCTGGGCGTCCACCTGGCCCAAGCTCGCCGCGCTCGCCATCGCCGTCGGGCTGTGGCAGCTGGTGGTCTGGAGCGGGTGGAAGCCGCCGTACTCGCTGCCCGGCCCGGTCACCGTGGCCGAGGAACTGGTCAGGCAGGCCGGTGGCCGGCAACTCTGGGACGGACTCGCCACCACGCTGCAACGGGCGGCGCTCGGTTACCTCTTCTCCGTCGCGGTCGGCCTCCTGGTCGGCCTGGCGGTGGCCCGGTTCACGGTGCTCCGGGCGGCGATCGGCTCGATGATCACCGCATTACAGACGATGCCGTCGATCGCCTGGTTCCCGCTGGCCATCCTGCTGTTCGAGCTGAGCGAGAAGGCGATCTTCTTCGTGGTGGTGCTCGGTGCCGCGCCGTCCATCGCCAACGGGGTGATCAGTGGGGTCGACTACGTGCCGCCGCTGCTGGTCCGGGCCGGGCGCAACCTCGGCGCCCGGGGGCTGAACCTCTACCGGTACGTCATCGCGCCGGCCGCGCTGCCCGCCATCGTCGCCGGACTCAAGCAGGGCTGGGCCTTCTCCTGGCGCAGCCTGATGGCCGGTGAGCTGCTGGTGGTCGGCATCTCGCAGACGTCCCTGGGGGCCCAGCTCACCTACTCCCGGGAGCTGTCCGACGCGCCCTGGCTGCTCGCCACGATGATCGTCATCCTGGTGGTCGGGCTGGTGGTCGACGCCGCCTTCGGGGCGGCCGACCGGGCGATCCGCCGCCGCTGGGGCGTGCTGGACCAGGCTGGTCAGTGACGTGTACATCTCCGCGCGCAGCGACTACGCGCTCCGGGCCATGCTCGCCGTCGCCGCAGGCGGCGACGGCGGGACCACCCGCCCCGACGACGGCGGACGCCCCGACGGCGCCGGGGAGCTGGTCAAGGCGGCGAGCCTGGCGCGGACGCAGGGCATCCCGCTGAGTTTTCTCCAGGGCATCCTGCTCGACCTGCGTCGTGCCGGACTGCTGCACAGTCACCGGGGCACCGAGGGCGGCTACGCGCTGACCCGTCCCGCCTCGCAGATCAGCGTCGGGGACGTGCTGCGCGCCGTCGCCGGGTCGCTGACCACCGTACGGGGGCTGCCCGCCGAGGACGCCGGCTACCACGGGGTGGCCGCCGGCCTGCGCGACGTGTGGCTGGCGGTGGACGGTGCGATAGCCGTGGTGGTGGACCGGACCACGCTGACCGACCTGCTCATCCGCCAGGAGCAGGCCCCGGCCCGCTGACGTCGGCCGCCCGTCCGACCGTCGGTCCCCCAGGACCCGACGGTCGGACGGGACGACCTGACCTACCGCCCCCGGCGGGGGCTCAGCCGGCGGTCAGCTCGACCGTCGGCGGACGCCCCTCGTCGGGGCTGTGCAGTTCGACCAGCCCGGCCGGGGCGGCGCGCCCCGGCCTCGGGTGCCAGGGCGCGAACGCCGCGACCATGGCGAGCACGAGCCCGGCACCCGCGACGGCGAACACCACCAGTAGCTCGCGCCCCGCTCCCGACTCAGCGTCGCCCCCCATGGTCACCCCTCCCGTGCCCGACCGTGCCGGCCGGTTCTTCCCCCGGGAGCAAGCTTCGACCAGCCGGACCGAATGGAACAGTCACCGATCGGACGCAATAGCGCCGGCAACCCGACCCATCCCGATGCATGATCACCGAGGGTCCGCACCCGACCCCGCGCCGTCCCCGTCGCCGCGTGCCGACATGATCGACTCAGGCTGAGCCGATGCTGCGTCGTCCCGCCCGCCGAAACCGCGACGTCAGCTCGACAGCGGCCGGGAACCTCAGGCGGTGCGCGGGCGACGCGGGCGACGGGACCGGCCCGACGTGCGGTGTGGGCGGCCACCCTCGCCGCCACCACCGACGGCGGCCCGGGGACGACCGCCCTCGCCGCCTGCGGCCCGGGGACGACCGCCTTCGCCACCGGCACGCGGACGGGCCGCCGGGGCCGGCGTCGGGGCGACGATGGTCACCGGCACGCCGGACGGCTCACGGGCCCCGGTCACCCGGGCCAGCGCACCGTCGCCGAGGCGCACCTGGGTCGACTGCGGGGTGATGCCGGCCACGCTCATCAGGCGGGAGACGTCCCGACGCTGCTCCGGCAGGACCAGGGTGACCACCTGACCCGCCTCACCGGCACGGGCGGTACGACCACCCCGGTGCAGGTAGTCCTTCGCCTCGGTCGGCGGGTCCACGTTGACCACCATGTCGAGGCCGTCGACGTGGATGCCCCGGGCCGCCACGTCGGTGGCGACCAGCGCGGTCACCTGGCCGGTGCGGAACTGCTCCAGGATCCGGGTGCGCTGCGGCTGGGACTTCCCCCCGTGCAGCGCCGCCGCGCGTACGCCCTTGGCGAGCAGTTGCCGGGCCATCCGGTCGGCGCGGTGCTTGGTCGCCATGAACAGGATGGTGCGGCCCTCCCGGGCGGCGATCTGGGTCAGCGCGGCGGGCTTGTCGGCCGCGTCGACGTGCAGGACGTGGTGGGTCATCGCGGTCACCGTGGCGGTGCCCGGGTCCACCGAGTGCGACACCGGGTTGCTGAGGAACCGGCGCACGAGGCGGTCCACCCCGCCGTCCAGGGTCGCCGAGAAGAGCATCCGCTGGCCGTTCGGGGCGACCTGCTCCAGCAGCTTGGTCACCTGCGGCAGGAAGCCCATGTCGGCCATCTGGTCGGCCTCGTCGAGCACGGTGACGGCGACCTGGTCGAGCCGGGCGTCACCCCGGTTGATCAGGTCGTGCAGCCGGCCCGGGGTGGCGACCAGCACCTCGGCACCGGCGCGCAGCGCGTCCGCCTGCCGTTGCAGGGACAGGCCACCGACCACGGTGACGCAGCGCAGCCCCAGCGCCCGGGCGTACGGGGTCAGTGCCGTGGTGACCTGGGCGGCCAGTTCACGGGTGGGGACCAGCACCAGGGCGAGCGGCCGGCCGGGGCGGGCCCGGTGTCCGGCGGTGCGGTGCAGCAGCGGAAGCCCGAAGGCGAGGGTCTTGCCCGAGCCGGTGCGGCCCCGGCCGAGCACGTCCCGGCCGGCCAGGGAATCCGGCAGGGTGGCCGCCTGGATCGGGAACGGCTCGGTGATGCCCTGCGCGGTCAGCTCGGCGAGCAGCGCCGGCGCGAGGCCGGTCGCGGCGAAGGTGGGAACGGTCATGGTCATGCGGAAATGGCCTTCCTCGACGCGGCACGTGTCGAGGGAGGGCGCCGGGAGCCGGCGCGGTCACCGACGGAGCTGTCCGTCGGTGACTCACAAGCACGAACCGATGGGGTACGGGAGCCGGTCCGCCGCAGCACGCCGCGTCCCGCCGGAGCGGGGGGCGGCGCGGCGGACCGGTCCGTCACCGGGCCCGGAGGACCCGGAGGGTGTTACCGGACGATCCGAAGATCAGAGCGGGCGGATGTTCTCCGCCTGCGGGCCCTTCTGGCCCTGGGTCACCTCGAACTCGACCCGCTGGTTCTCGTCCAGGCTCCGGTAGCCGGAGGTCTGGATCGCCGAGAAGTGGGCGAAGACGTCGGCGCCGCCGCCGTCCGGGGTGATGAAGCCGAAGCCCTTGTCAGCGTTGAACCACTTGACGGTGCCAATTGCCATCTGTTTCGTCTCCTTGACGGAACGTCGGACCCGCACCTGTTGCGGGCCCGAAGAGGAGCGCTCCGCGCGGGATGCGCGAATCGCCTGTTGTTTTTGGTCGCCCCGCCCGGAGAACTCCGGACACAACAAAGAGCGCCTGGGGCCACAATCCGCCAGGCGCACACAGAGTCTCTGGAAACCAAAACTGCAACAAGAACAACTTACCACGGATCCGCCGTCGCGCCACCCCCCACCGGATTTTCCGGCAACCCGGCGATGATCGCGGTCAGCCCGTCGGCGTCCAGCAGGTCGGCCGGGCGCACCGTCACCCCCTCCCGGACGTAGTGGAAGGCGGCCCCCACCCGGTCCACCGGCACCCCGGCCAGCTCCGCCCAGGCCAGCCGGTAGACGGCCAACTGCACCGCGACCACCTCGGCCTCCGCGCCGGTCGGCTGCCGACCGGTCTTCCAGTCGACCACGTCGTACCGGCCGCCGGGGCGGGAGAAGACGGCGTCCATCCGGCCCCGGACCACCACGCCGGCCAGCACCGTGGCGAACGGCACCTCCACCTCCACCGGCACCCGGTCGGCCCACTCGCTGGCCAGGAAGCGCTCCTGGAGCTCGGCCAACGCCCCGTCGGGCGCGGCGTCCGCGTCGGCGGCACCCGGCAACTCGTCCACGTCGAGCAGCCGGTCGATGCCGAACCGGGACTCCAGCCAGGCGTGGAAGGCGGTGCCCCGCCGGGCGTACGGGCTGGGTGGGGTGGGCATCGGCCGGCGCAGCGTACGGGCCAGTTGGGCCGGGTCCCGGCGCAGGGCCACCAGCTGGGTCACCGACAGGTGGCCGGGCAGGGTCACCTCGACCGCCTCAGCCTGCCGCAGCAGCTCCGCCCGCTCGGCGAGGAGCAGGTCCGCCTCCCGCCGCCACCGCACCACCTCCGGATCGGGCTCGGGCGCAGCCACCTCCGGACCAGCCGCTTCCCCGCCCGCCACCACCCGGCCCGCCGCCTGCCGCCCAGCCGCCTGCGGACCTGCCGCCGGTGGGTCCACCACCTCCGGCCCCACCGCCGCCTGGGCGTCGATTGCGGGGGCGGGGACAGGACCGGGAGCTTCCCGGCGGGCCGCGTCAGGGTCGGCGAGGAAGCGGCGGACCAGGGCCGCCGCCTCGGTCAGCGCCGGCCGGCGCGGGCCCAGCGGGTCGGCCGGCCACTCCGCCCGCAACACCAGCGCGGTGGTCGGATTGACCGCGTCACCCGCCGGTTCGGGTGCCCACTCGTCGATCAGCAGGCCGTCGCCACCGGTCAGGCAGGCGTCGTACACCTCGCGGAGCAGCACCGACGGGCCCCGGAACCGCTTGGTCCCCTCCCCCCACCAGTACCCGGAGCAGAGCAGCAGCCGCCGGGGCCGGGTCACCGCCACGTACGCCAGCCGGCGTTCCTCGCGTTCGTCGTGCGCCCGCCAGGCGTCGGTGAAGTCGGCCACTGCCCGGGCCACCCCCCGCTGGTCGGCCACCTCGGTCAGGTCGAGCACGGGCAGCCCGTCGGCGTCGCCGCGCAGCGGGAACGGCAACACGCCGAGCCCGCCCAGCCAGTGGTCGGAGTTGCGGACCTGACCGGGCCAGCCGCCCCGGGTCAGCCCGGCGACGGCGACGACGTCCCACTCCAGGCCCTTGGCGGCGTGCGCGGTGAGCACCTGCACCGCGCCGTCGACCACCTCCACCTCGCCCGGGGACAGCCCGCGCTCCTCGTCCTCGGCGGCGGTCAGGTAGGCCAGGAAACCGGCGAGCGTCGCCGCCGGGGTCTCGCCGCTGAACCGGGCGGCCACGTCACCGAGCGCGTCCAGGTGCCCCCGGGCCAGCCCGGCGTCGCCGGCGCCGTCCCGGCCGGCCCGGACCGCCACCTCGACGTCCAGGCCGATGGTGCGTTCCACGTCCGCGATCAGCTCCGGCAGCGTCTGGTCCAGCCGGTACCGCAGCAGGGCCAACTCCATCCCGTACGACCGCAGCCGCGCGTACCCCTCCGCCGAATACGCCTGCGCCGGCCCCAGATCGGCCAGCGCCTCCACCAGGGTCGCCTCGTCGAGGGCGTCCACCACGATCTCCGGCCCGTCGTCGCCGGTCACCTCCCGGCGGGCCCGGGCGATGGCGCGTGCCCGCCGGTGCAGGGCCACCAGGTCACGCGGCCCGATCCGCCAGCGCGCCCCGGTGAGCAGGCGCAGCAGCGCCGCGCCGTCGGTCGGGTCGGCGAGCACCCGCAGGGTGCAGACCACGTCCCGTACCTCAGGGGTGTCCAGCAGCCCGCCCAGGCCGACCACCTCGACCGGCAGCCCCCGCGCCCGCAGGGCCGCCTCGATCGCCGGGATCTGGCTGCGGACCCGCACCAGCACGGCGGTGGCGGGGCGCTGCGGCACCGGGATGTGCTCGGGCAGCGCGCCGGGCATCCGGGCCGCCCCCCGCCAGGCGGCGAGCACACTGTCGGCGATCCAGTCCGCCTCGTCGACGTACGTGGGCAGCAGCGCACAGTGCACGGTGCCGGCGGCCCGCCCGCGGGGGCTGCGGTGCGGGATCGGGTCGCGGACGCTCAACGCGGCGTGCAGCTCCGGCACCCGGGCGCCGGCCGCCCGCAGCGGCACCGACAGGGTGTTGGCCACCCCGAGGATCTCCGGCCGGTTACGCCAGCTGGTGGTGAGGCTCATCGCCCCGGCGGGGGTGCCGTCGGCGTGGGCGAAGTCGGTGGGGAACCGGTCGAGCGTGCCGGCGCTGGCCCCCCGCCAGCCGTAGATCGACTGACAGGGGTCGCCGACCGCGGTGACCGGGTGACCGCCGCCGAACAGGTGGTTGAGCAGCACCACCTGGGCGTGGCTGGTGTCCTGGTACTCGTCGAGCAGCACCACCCGGTAGCGGTCCCGCTCGACGGCGCCGACCGCCGGATGGTCGCGGGCCACCCGGGCGGCGCGGGCGAGCTGGTCGGCGAAGTCCATCGCCTCGAAGTCGTCCTTGCGCCGGGCGTACGCCCGCACCAGCGGCAGCAGCTTCAGCCGGGTGCGTTGCAGTTGGAGGGCCTTGCGGACGTCGGCGTAGACCCGCCCGGGATGGGCCTGCACCTCGGCGAAGAACCGGCCCGTCCAGGCAGCCAGGGCGTCCGGGTCGACCAGGTGTTCGTCCAGCTCGCCGGCCAGCGCCAGCACGGCGTCGGTGATCGTGCTGGGCATCCGGTCGACCTCGGACATGTCCCCGTCGTAGTTGCGGACCAGCAGGTCGACCAGTTGCCACCGGGACGCCTCGGTGAGCAGCCGGGTGGTCGGCTCGTAGCCGGCCCGCAACCCGTGCTCGGCGACGATCCGACCGGCGTACGAGTGGTAGGTGGCGACGGTGGGCTCACCGGCCAGCGGATCGTCGAGCGGATTGCGGGCCCGCCGCCCGAGCCGCCGCACCAACTGGTCCAGCCGGGTACGCACCCGGTGCGCCAGCTCACCGGCGGCCTTACGGGTGAAGGTCAACCCGAGGATCTGCTCCGGGCGGACGTAGGAGTTGGCGACCAGCCACACCACCCGGGCGGCCATCGTCTCGGTCTTGCCCGAGCCGGCGCCCGCCACCACCAGCAGCGGCGCGACCGGCGCCGCGATGATCGCGGCCTGCTCGGCGGTGGGGGCGGGCAGCCGCAGCAGCCGGGCCAGCTCCACAGGCGTGTAGCGCGGCCCGGCGTCGGCGGTACGCGGCACGGGAGTGGCGGCGCTGAACAGGGTCGGCTGGGTCACCGCTCTCCCCTCGTCGCGCGCCGCGGCCCCGGCCGCCCGGTCGTCGGTGGCGCGGCCGACACGTTCACTCCCCGCCCGCCCGGTGCTCGCCGGTGGTCGGCGGCTCGACGACCTGCCGGCCCTGCCCGGAGACCGGGCAACTGGTCCGTACCGGGCAGACCCGGCACTTCGCGTTGGCGACGGCGGCGAAGGTCGAGGCGGCCATCGTATCGGCGGTACGCCGGACCAGGGCGGTGGCCCAGCCGGCCTCGGGGCCCTGCCCGGCGGCGGCCTGGGTCTGCTCGCGGGCGTCCTTCCCGCCGGTGCCGAGCTGCACCAGCGCCGCACCCCCGGCCTCGTCGCCGAACTCGGCGAACCCGCCCGCCTCCACCGCCGCCTGGTACGCCCCGAGCTGCGGATGCTCGGCCATCTCCCGTTCGGTGACGGTCGTCGACTTGCCGGTCTTGAGGTCGATCACCACCAGCCGGCCGTCGGCGTCGACCTCCAGCCGGTCGACCCGGCCGGTCAGCTCGATCGGCCGGGTCGGGTCGTCGAGGCGGACCGCGAACTCGTGCTCGATGGCGAGAAGCCGGCGCGGGTTGCCGGCCAGCCAGCGCAGCAGCTTGTCCACCATCGCCTCGGCGCGTTCCCGCTCCGGGCCGACCATCCACCGGGCCGCCAGCTCGATCGCGTCGAACCGGGCAGCCACGTACTCCAGCAGGGCCGTCCGGTCGGCGCTGGCGTCCTCGGCCAGCATCGCCGCGGCGTGCACCAGGTTGCCGACCCCCTGGGCGGCGCTGGCCGGCCCGCTGCCGCCGTGCCGCTCCAGCAGCCAGCGCAGGCTGCACCGCAGCGCGCTCTCCATCCCCGACGGGGTGACCCGCACCGGTTCACCCTCCTCGGCCAGCGGCCGGTCGTCGGAGAGGCTGCGCAGGCCCCACCAGTCGTCCGGGTGCGCGCCGGGGATGCCGGCGGCGGCCAGCCGGGCCAGTTCGGCCGCCGCCGCGCGCCGCCGGGCCACCGACGCCGCCGGGTCGACGATCGCGGTACGCAGCTCCGCCACCAGCGCGGAGAGGGTGAGCGCCCGGGGTGGCCGGCCGACGGGCAACTCCCGGGTCGGCCCCTCCTCCGGTTCATCCCCCGGCCCCCCGGGCAGGTCCTCGCCCGCCTTCCCGGGTTCCCCGGCGGGCGGGGTGGGGCCGCTTCTGGTCGGGCCGTCTCCGTCCTGGCCGGTGACGCCGAGTTCGTGCAGGAAGCGGCTGGGCTGCTCCTCGTGGTCGTCGCCGCCGACGGCGGCCGAGGCGACGGCGGTGACCAGCAGCCGCCGCCGGGCCCGGGTCACCGCGACGTGGAACAGCCGGCGTTCCTCGTCGAGCAGGGCGGAGGTCTGCCCGACCAGGCTGGCCCGGGTGCCGGTGCCGTCCGCCCGGCCGGCCAGCACGTCGACCAGCCGTTCGGAGCCGAGCAGGCTGCCGCGCAGCCGCAGGTCGGGCCAGACGCCCTCCTGCACGCCGGCCACCGCGACCAGGTCCCACTCCAGGCCCTTGGCCGCGTGCGCGGTGAGCAGGCGGACCGCCTCGCCCCGGTCGGCGCTGGCCGCCAGGGTGTCGGCCGGCAGGTCCTGGCCGAGGACGTGGTCGAGGAAGACCTCCGTCCGCGCGCCGGGCAGCCGGTCGACGAACCGGGCCGCCGCGTCGAAGAGCACCAGCACCGCGTCGAGGTCCCGGTCGGCGGCCTCGGCCCGCCAACGCTGGGCGGTCTCGTGCTCCCCGGTGGCCGCCCGCCCCCGGTTGATCGCCCCGGCCCAGCGTTCGGCGAGACCGCTGGCGTCCCACACCGCCCAGAGCACGTCCTCGGCGGTCGCCCCGGGCACCGCCGCCGCCGTCCGCGCGGTGGCGAGCAGCTCCGCGACCGTACGGGCCGGCTCGACCCAACGCCGTTCGATGCCGGCCAGCTCGGCCGGGTCGGCCAGCGCCTCGACGATCAGTTCGCCGGAGGGCCGCCGGTCACCCCGGGCCAGCGCGAGCGCCCGCAGCCCCTGGCGTAGCCGCCGCTCGGCGAGCGGGTCGGCCCCGCCCAGCGACGAGTGCAGCAGCGCGATCGCGGACTCCTCGTCGAGCCGGGCCGGTTCGAGCGCGCAGCGCAGCAGGAGCAGCAGCGGGGCGACCGCCGGTTGCAGGTGCAGCGGCAGGTCCTCACCGTGCACGACGGTGGGCACCCCGGCGGTGTGCAGCGCCCGGCGCAGCGACGGCAGGTGCAGGTGGGTCGAGCGGACCAGCACCGCCATCGCCGACCAGGGCACCCCGTCGAGCAGGTGGGCCGAGCGCAGCGCGTGGGCCAGCCAGGCGGCCTCGCCGGTGGCCGAGCGGAAGGTACGCACTTCGACGCTGCCGGGCGGCGCGTCGGGCAGCGGTCGCAGCCGCCGGTGCCCGGCCGGGCCGCGCAACCGCCTGGCGAGCCGACCGGTGGCCCCCAGCAGCACCGCACCGGCCCGGTACGAGGTGGTGAGGGTGACCTGCGCCGCCGGTGCCCCGGAGGCGGTGCGGAACCGGTGCGGGAAGGCGGTCACCACCGCCGGGTCGGCACCCCGGAAGGCGTACGTGGAGGAGTCCGGGTCGGCGAACGCCACCAGGGACCGGCCGCCCCCGGCCAGGACGGCCAGCAGGTCCTGTTGGGCCGGGTCGGTGTCGGCCAGCTCGTCGACATAGACGTGGGCCAGCCGACGGCGTTCGGCCGTCAGCAGCTCCGGATCGTCGAGGAGCATGCCGGTGGCCGCCCGCACCAACTCGGCCGGGTCGTACGCCACGGAACCCCGGTTGCCGACGTCGCGCAGGGCGAGGACGGCGACGTACTCCCGCAGGAACCGGGCGGCGGCCGGCCAGTCGGCGCGGCCCAGCTTCTCCCCCAGCCGGGCCAGCTCCACCGGCCCGACGCCGCGTTCGGCGGCGCGCATCAGCAGGTCACGCAGCTGGGCGGCGAACGCCCGGGTACGCAGGGCGGGAAGCAGGTCGTCCGGCCAGCCGACCGGGTCGTCGTCGGGCTCGCCGCCGACGACGTCGAGCAGCTCCCGGATGATCAGATCCTGTTCGGGGCCGGTGAGCAGCCGGGGGGACGGCTCGCCCCGCTCGGCGGCGGCCCGGCGCAGCAGCCCGAAGGCGTACGCCGGGAAGGTGCGCACCAGCGGCTCCCGAAGCACCAGGTGGCCGTCGGCGGCGATCCGGGCCTCGATCCGTTGCCGCAGCCCGGTGGCCTGCCGACGGCTGAAGGTGAGCACCAGCAGACGTTCCGGGTCGACCCCCTCGGCGACCCGGGCGGCCACCGCCTCGACCAGGGTGCCGGTCTTGCCGGTGCCCGGCCCGCCGAGAACCAGCATCGGTCCGTCGGTGTGCGCCACCACCTCCGCCTGGAGCGGATCGTGCCGCCGCCCGCCGGGGCGAACGGCATCGCCCGCCGGGCCTCGCGCCGGTGGGCTCCCCTCGGGGCGTACGGCATCGCCCGTCGGCCCCCCGGGCCGCGGCTCCCCCTCGTCACCCGCACCGGCCCGACCCGGCCCCTCGGCCGGCCCGCCGTGCCGGTCGTCCCCCCGGACGTCCGCGGCGGACCGCCCGTCCTGCGGGCCCGGTCCGGCAGGTCGGCGCACCAGCCGGTACCCCTGCACCCCCACATCCCACCATGTCGGTACGACACCCCCCCCAGGGCACCACCCCGCCCGGACGGGGCGGCCGGATGCCGGTCCGGCCTCGGGTCAGGGCAGCCGGGCCTCCAGGGCGTCGAGCGCGGTGGCGACGGTCGGGGTGACCGTGAGCAGGTCCAGGCCGGCCGGCTTGAGGAAGGTCTGGTCGGTGATGGTGGCCAGCCAGTCGAGCAGCGGGCGGTAGAAGCCATCGGTGTCGACCAGCACCATCGGCTTGGCGTGCATGGCCAGCGTGGCGGTGGTCCAGACCTCGAACAGCTCGTCCAGGGTGCCCAGACCGCCGGGCAGGGTGAGGAACGCGTCCGACTTCTCGATCATGACGGTCTTGCGGCTGGCCATGCCGTCGGTGACCAGCAGTTCGTCCGAGGCGAGGTCGGCGACCTCCAGGTCCACCAGCGCCTGCGGGATCACCCCGACGGTCCGCCCACCGGCCGCCCGCGCCCCGTCGACGAGCGCGCCCATCATCCCGACGCAGCCGCCGCCGCTGACCAGCGTGTGCCCGCGCCGGGCCAGCTCCGCGCCGGTCTCGGCCGCCAGGTCCAGCCAGCGCTGGTCGAGGGTACGGGAGGACGCGCAGAACACACAGATCGCCGCCACCGGCTCAGTCCTCCCGGCCGTCGACGACGCCCCGGCCCGCGCCGCCGGACCCGGTGCCGTTGGACGCCGTACCCGGGGAGGGGGTGGCGGTGTCCGCGGCCCGGCGGGCGGCCTGCTGGTCGGCGGCGGTACGCGCCACCGCCGCCTCACGGACGGCCTCCTGGTCGGCGGCGAGCGCCGCCTCGGCCTCGACGATGTGCCGGACCGCGGCGTCCACGTCGTCGGTGAGGCAGATCAGCTCCAGGTCCACCGGGCCGATCTTGCCCTCGGCGGCCATGCTGTCCCGCAGCCAGTCGAGTAGGCCCCGCCAGTAGTCGGTGCCCATCAGCACCACCGGGAACCGGGTCACCTTGCCGGTCTGCACCAGGGTCAGCGCCTCGAACAGCTCGTCCATGGTGCCGAACCCACCCGGCAGCACGACGAACGCCTGGGCGTACTTGACGAACATGGTCTTGCGGGCGAAGAAGTAACGGAAGTCGATGGCCAGGTCGACCCAGTCGTTGAGCCCCTGCTCGAAGGGGAGTTCGATGCCCAACCCGACGGAGAGGCCGCCGGCCTCGCTGGCCCCCCGGTTGGCCGCCTCCATCACACCGGGTCCACCGCCGGTGATCACCGCGTAACCGGCCCGGGCGAGACCCGCGCCCAACTCCTCGGCCAGCCGGCACTCGGGACTGTCGGGTTTACTACGGGCCGAGCCGAAGACACTCACCGCGGGTGGCAGATCGGCTAACGTGTCGAAACCCTCGACGAACTCGGCGAGGATGCGCAGCGCCCGCCAGGCGTCCTTCGTCTTCCAGTCGCTGCGCCCTCGGGAGTCGAGCAACCGCTGGTCAGCGGTGCTGGTGGGGATCGCGCCACGGCGCAGTGTCACCGCCCCCCGGTGCCGCTCCGGATCGCGGCCCGACTGTCGCCCGTTGGTCTGACTCATGTCAGTCACCGTAGTGGAGACGCACGTCAGGGCGGTGCTGGCCGACGGGTCGGAGAAAAAGTTCGCGATCATGGGCAACTAATTCTGTCGCCCGTACGTCTTACTATTCACATACCGGGTATGGCCCGGCGCGCGCCTTCGGGGGAGGAGCAAGCGTGATCAGCAACAACGAACGGATGCGGATCCGTCGGCAGATGCAGCGAAGGATCAACGAGGTGGTGGCCGAGCGCCGCCGCGCCCGACAGCTGGAGGTGCCGGTGGAGCCGGCCGCCCAGTCCGTCGAGCCCAGCGAGCCCGACAGTCCCCGCCTCACCACCGTCTGACACCACCAGCCCGACCCGCGTCGACCCGGCCGGAGCACCCGCCCCGGCCCGCACCACCCGACCGGCCGGCCGCCTCACACCCCTGGCCGGCCACCCGAGCCTTCACCCAGTACGCACCGAGGCCCCCGCGGTCCCCCGACCCGGGGGCCTCACCACATCCACCCCGCCGACCCCGCCCTCTGCAACCGTCCCGGCCCACGCCGCTCCCGACCGGGCCCACGCTCCTGCCATCCCGGCCCACGCTGCTCCCAACCCGGCCCACACTGCTGCCGGCCCGGCCCATACTGCTCCCAACCCGGCCCGCGCTGCTGCCGGCCCGCTCCCCAGCCCCGCCCCACGCCCGGCCGAGTCCCCGCGCCGCACCCGGTCCGCTCCCGCAGCCAGCCCGGGCCCGCCCCGCACTCGGTGATCAAGAGAAATGAGTCGTGATCAAGAGAAATGGGGAGTGGGAGAGCGCTCTCGGTGACACAAACCTCTTGATCACCGGGGCGAACCCGGGGCGGGGCGCGGGGCGGGGCGGGGGCGCGGGGCGGGGGGCGGGGTTAGGCGGGGGTCAGCCAGCGGTGGAGGGTGGCGGCGCCGTCGCGGATCTTGGTGAGTTCGACGTGTTCGTCCTTGTGGTGGGCGAGGTTGGGGTCGCCGGGGCCGAAGTTCAGCGCCGGGATGCCCATCGCCGCGAACCGGGCCACGTCGGTCCAGCCCAGCTTGCCGATCGGGGCGGCACCGACGGCAGCCAGGAACTCCTGGGCCACCGGCGCGTCGAGTCCCGGGGCCGCGCCGGCCGCCGCATCGGTGATCGCCAGGTCGTAGCCGGCGAAGACCTCCCGCAGGTGCGCCTCGGCCGCCGCCGGGTCACGGTCCGGGGCGTACCGGTAGTTGATCTCGATTTCGCAGCGGTCGGGGACGACGTTGCCGGCCACGCCGCCGTCGATGCGCACCGCGTTGAGGCCCTCCCGGTAGTCGCAACCGTCGATGGTGACCCGCCGGGCCTGGTATTCGCCGAGGCGGCGGAGCACCTCGCCCGCGCCGTGGATGGCGTTGACCCCGCGCCAGGAGCGGGCCACGTGGGCGCGTTCGCCGGGCACCGTGACGATCGCCCGCATGGTGCCCTGGCAGCCGGCCTCCACGATGCCGTACGTCGGTTCCAGCAGCACCGCGAAGTCGGCCCGGAGCCATTCCGGGTGGGCCTCGGCGACCAGGGTGAGCCCGTTGTACCGGGACTCGATCTCCTCGGCCTCGTAGAAGAAGTACGTCACGTCGTACCGGGGGTCGGGCAGGGTAACCGCCAGGTGCAGCGCGAAGGCCACCCCGGACTTCATGTCGGAGGTGCCGCAGCCGTACATCAGATCCCCGCGCATGGTCGACGGGAAGTTGTCGTTGTGCGGCACCGTGTCCAGGTGCCCGGCGAGCACCACCCGGGAGGACCGGCCCAGATCCGTCCGCGCCATCACGGTGTTGCCGTGCCGGAAGGTGCTCAGGTGCGGCACCCGGCGCAGGACCTCCTCGACACAGTCGGCGATAGCCTTCTCGTCGAGGGAGACGGACTCGATGTCGACCAGGGCGCGGGTCAGCGCCACCGGATCGGCCAGGATCTCGGGGGTAAGCGGGTTCTCCATGATTCGCACGGTACCGTCCTGGACGGTGGGCGGGAGGGGTGAGCCCACCGGCCCCGCAGCCGCGAACGAGAGGGTAGAACAGTGACGTCCCAATCCGCCTGGGGTATCGGCCTGGCCACAGTGACCGCCGCCGAGCAGGTGCTCGACACCTGGTACCCGACCGGCAAGCTGGGCCTGGGTGAGCTGCCGCTGGTCCCCGGCGAGGACCAGGCCGACGTGCTGGACCTGCCGCCCGGCGCGGTCGGCGAGCGGGCCCTGCCGGGCCTGCGTACGGTGCAGGTGGTCACCGTGATCGGCGCGCTGGACGAGCCGATCAAGGACGCCGCCGACGCGTACCTGCGGTTGCACCTGCTCTCCCACCGCCTGGTGCGGCCCAACGAGCTGAACCTCGACGGCATCTTCGGCAAACTGGCGAACGTGGCCTGGACCTCGGCCGGCCCGTGCCCGCCGGAGCGGGTGGACGAGCTGCGGGTGATCGAGCGGGCCGCCGGCCGCCACCTGGCCGTGTACGGGGTGGACAAGTTCCCCCGGATGACCGACTACGTGGTGCCCGCCGGGGTGCGGATCGCCGACGCGGACCGGGTCCGGCTCGGCGCGCACCTGGCCGCCGGCACCACGGTGATGCAGGAGGGCTTCGTCAACTTCAACGCCGGCACGCTGGGCACCTCGATGGTCGAGGGCCGGATCGTGCAGGGCGTGGTGGTCGGTGACGGCTCCGACATCGGCGGCGGCGCGTCGATCATGGGCACCCTCTCCGGTGGCGGCACCGACCGGGTGCGGATCGGGGCACGGAGCCTGATCGGCGCGAACGCCGGGGTCGGCATCTCGCTCGGCGACGACTGCGTGGTCGAGGCCGGCTGCTACGTCACCGCCGCCTCGAAGATCACCCTGCCGGACGGCCGGGTGGTGAAGGCCCGTGAGCTGTCCGGCGTCGACGGCCTGCTGTTCTGGCGCAACTCGGTGACCGGGGCGCTGGAGGCGAAGCCGCGCAGCGGCCAGGGCATCACGCTCAACGCCGCCCTGCACGCCAACGACTGACCCGCACGGGTCCGGGCCCGCGACGAGAACCGTCGCGGGCCCGGACGTCCGATCACTTCAGGCGGTACGCCTGGATGATCCGGGTGCTCGCGGTGTTGCCCTCGGTGTCCCGGGCGGTCGCCCGCAGGGACGCGTACCCGGCACCGGCCGGGTGCTTGACCAGCGCCACCGTGCCCTGGCCCGGCATCTTCACCACGGTCGCCCGCCGCCAGGTCCTCCCCCCGTCGTACGACACGTCGACGCTGAGCTTCGCCAGCTTGGCGGTGCCGGCGCCCGGCTGCCGTCGTACCTGCACGGGGACGGCGAAGACCTGCCCCGCCGGGGCGGTGTTGTCGGCCCGCAGCCGCGGGGTGAACCGGATCTCCGACAGCGGCAGCGGCTTCGGCGTGTCACCCGCCACGTGCCCGGAGCGGAACGTCCAGCTCGCCTCCACCTCGGTGCCGAGGTCGGTGAGGCTCCGCGTCGCCGCGACGGTCAGCTTGTAGTCGCCGGCCGTCTTCGGCACGGTGAACTCGCCGTACCCCGGGTTGTCGGTCTCCTCCACCAGCGTGCCGTTGCGCCACAGCGCGGTACGGGCGCTGTCGGTCAGTGACCCGCCGGGGTGCCCGGCCGCGTCGGCGTGCAGCGCCACGCTCACCAGCATGGTGTCCCCGGTCCGGGTGACACCGTCCCCCGGCCAGCGCGGGGCGGGCAGGGACGGCCCGAGCGGCGCCGCACCCCAGGTCTCGGTGGCCCGCCGGCCGGGCTGGTACTTCGTGGGCGGGGTCACCAGGACCGCCTGGACGTCGAGCCAGCCCGCTTCCGGGTCGCGGACGCCGAAGTCCAGCTCGGACTCCCAGCGCATCCCCTTGGTGCTGTAGTGCTCGGTGCGCTGGCCGGGCAGGTCGGTCGGCAGGACGACCGCCCAGCCGCCGAGGTTGTAGCCGCTGTCCGGGAAGACCAGCCGCTCGGCTTCCATCTTCGGGTACGGGTCACGGAACGTGTGCACCACCGTGGCCAGGTCGCCCCGCCGGTAGTCGCGCACCAGCCCGCTGGGCAGCTTGCCCGGCACGACCTCGCCCAGCGCGTACAGGTAGGGGCTGACCTCGGCGTCCCGGTCGGCCCACTGGCTGTTGAAGGTGGCGACGAACTCGTCGGCCGACACCGCCTTGCCGAGCTGGCCGGTGGACAGCCCGTCGAAGGTGTCGAAGGAGACGATGCCGAAGCCGTAGCTGCCGTCGTCGGGCAGCAGGTAGTTGGCGCTGATGTCGACCAGGGAGACCTTGGCGTCGGCCTGCGGCACGGTCATCCGTACCGGCTTGGCCTTGCGCAGGTCGACGGTGACCGCGGTGTCGCCGTCGACCACCAGTTCCGGCTGGGCGAGCATGCCCAGGCCGCCCGACTCCTCGTCCGGGCCCGGCTCGAAGAAGACGCTGCTCAGCCCGTACCGGCCCTTGGGGACCCGGAGTTCGACGACGCCGTCGGCCTCGAACACGTCGCGCAGGTCGCCGTCGGCGAGGTTGACCAGGCTGGTCGAGTAGTCGCCGCCCGGCTCGCCGCTGCGGTCGAGGTGGGTGAGCGTGACGGTGTAGCTCTCCACCTCCCGGTGCACGGCCAGCGGGGTCACCGCGACGGTGCCGCCGGAGCGGGCCACCACCCGACCGGTCCAGTAGCCGTCGACGCCGAGCCGGGTGTTCGCGGTGACGGTGGTCTCGGCCCGGCCGCCCGCCGGGACGGTGATCCGGTTGACGCCGAGGGTGAACATGCCGGCCGGTGCGGCCTTCCCGTCCGGCCCCTTCACCTCGACGGTCAGGTCGAGGGTGAGCGGCGTGGTGCCGCCGTTGTGCCAGGCGACGGTCCGGGTGATCGGGGCGTCGTCGCCGTGCGGCCACAGGGCCCGGCCGAACGAGACGCTGACCGGGTCGGTGGTGACCTGCTCGGTGATGGCCCGGGTCAGGTCCACCCGGCCGGCGCCCTGCTCGTAGGCGGTCTGCGTCGGGTGCGGCTTGGCGGCGGCCATCAGGGTCGCCTTGAGCTGCCCGGCCTTCCAGCCCGGGTGCTGCTGGGCGAGCAGCGCCACCGAGCCGGCCACGTGCGGGGTGGCCATCGACGTGCCGGAGAGTGCGACGTACCTCGTGCCGACCGGGTCGCCGATCTGGCCGTCGACGGAGCGGGCGGCCACGATGTCGACGCCGGGGGCGGTGATGTCGGGCTTGAGCGCGTCGTCGCCGAGGCGGGGGCCCCGGCTGGAGAAGTCGGCGAGTTCGTCGTCCCGGTCGACCGCGCCGACGGTCAGTGCGGCGTCGGCGGTGCCCGGTGAGCCGACCGAGCCGTCCCGGCCGTCGTTGCCGGCGGCGATGACGAAGAGGCTGCCGGTCTGGGCGGTCAGCGTCTGGACGGCCTCCTCCAGCGGGTCGACCTCGGGGGTGTCGCCGCCGCCGAGGCTCATGTTGACCACGGCGGCCTTCTTCTCGGTGGTGGCCCACTGCATGCCGGCCAGGATCGCCGACTCGGCGCAGCCGAACTCCTCGCAGACCTTGCCGTCGAGCAGCGTCGCGTCCGGCGCGACGCCCCGGTACTTCCCGCCGGAGGCGGCACCGCTGCCGGCGATGGTGGAGGCGACGTGGGTGCCGTGCCCGACGATGTCCCGCTGGTCGGGCAGGTCGCTGAAGTTGCGGGCCTCGGCGACCTTGCCGGCGAGGTCCGGGTGGGTGGCGTCGATGCCGGTGTCCAGCACCGCGACGGTCACCCCCTTGCCGGTCCAGCCGGCCGCCCAGGCGGTGGGCGCGCCGATCTGCGGCACGCTGTGGTCGAGGGAGAGCGTGCGCCGACCGTCCAGCCAGATCCGCTCGACGCCCCCTGCCGCGTCGAGCCGGGCTCCGGCGTCGCCGCCGGTCAGCGTCGACCAGACCGCGCCGGTCGAGGACTTGCCGGCGGTCAGCGCCGCGCCCTGGATCGCCGGCAGGTCGCGGGTCACCCGGGTGCCCGGCAGCCCGGCCGCGCCGCGCCGGGCCTGCCCCTCGCGGTACGACACCAGCAGCGGCAGGTTGTCGCGGTGGGCGTCGTCGTAGCGGGCGGCGATCAGGCCGGTGACGTCGAACAGCCGCTTGTCGACCTGCCCGGAGCGCACCAGCGGCACCGCGTCGCGGGGCACCACGGACAGGTGGCCGCGTTCCCGGCGGACCAGGAACTGCTGGTGTTCCCGGCCGGGGCCGGGGCGCACGGCGGCACCACCGGCGCGGGTGACGGTGACCTGGTCCCCGGTGATCAGGGTGACGGTGCTGGAGCCGGCGGCCGGCGTGATGGGCCGGGGCGCGGTGGGGCCGGCGGGCGCGGCGTGCGCGCCCGTCGCCGGCAGACCGAGGGCCAGGGCGAGCACCAGCCCGCCGGCCGCGGTTCTTCTGCTTCGGTGCAACGGAACCTCCTTCTGGGACGTTTACCTGACGTGAGCCCATCGAGCCACGTGAACCATCGACGACCGGCCACATCGACGACCGGGCCACATCGATGCCCCAGAATTACATACTCGGTATGTAAAAAGAAGTCCGCGGGATGACCGTCCGGACACATTGCCGAGACACGACCGACGCGATTTCGTCCCACCGGCCCGCCCGATCGGCGACGATCGCCTGGTGACGTCCATGAGGGAACGCATGCTCGCCGGCGAGCCGTACGTCGCCGACGACCCCGAGATCGTCGCGGATCTCGACCGCGCCGCGCGGCTGGCCGAACGGTTCAACCGCAGTCCCGCCGACGACCCGCAGGGCCGGCTCGCCGCCCTGCGCGACCTGCTCGGCAGCGTCGGCGAGGACGCCCAGGTACGCCCACCGCTGTACTGCGACTACGGCTGGCAGACCCACCTCGGGGACCGCAGCTTCGTCAACTTCAACGCCGTCCTGCTCGACGTCGCCCGGATCACCATCGGCGCGGACGTCCAGATCGGACCGAACGTGCAGCTGCTCACCGCCACCCACCCCGTCGAGGCCGAGGCGCGGAGAGCCAAGTGGGAGGCCGCCCAGCCGATCACCATCGGGGACAACGTCTGGCTCGGCGGCGGGGTGATCGTCCTCGCCGGAGTGACGGTCGGGGAGAACACGGTGGTCGGCGCGGGCGCGGTGGTCACCCGCGACCTACCCCCCAACGTGGTCGCCGTGGGTAACCCCGCACGGGTGATCCGTACCCTGCAATAACAGCTTGAGCTGCGAAAACACCGACGCAACCGTGGGCGAACGGCAAATTCCGATGCACTCTGGGTAGTGACTTCGTCACCAGGGAGCACCGATGGCCGAGCGGGTACTCGAACTCCGGGTACACGGCGTGTCCAACACCCCGCCCGACCAGATCCTCGGCCTGCCCGCCGACCCGACCGGCACCGGCCCGCACCCCCGGCTCGTCTCCGGCGGCGACGTCACCGGCTTCTACCGGGCCGACGACGCCGCCCCCGACGACCCCGTCGTCGTCGAGGCGTACAGCTGGGGGCAGTTGACCTCGGGGGCGCGGACCGCGCGGGACGTCGAACGCGCCCTGTGGACGCTGCTGCTGCCGTTCACCCTGGCCAACGTCGCCCTGTACGCCCGCCCCGGCATCCCGCCCGACCCGGACACCGAACGCTGGGGCAGCCGCTCCGGCATCACCGCCTGGCTGATCCGGCTGTTCTGCCTCAGCCTCACCGGCACCCTGGTCCTCGCCGCCACCGGCATCGGGGTCGACCTGATCGCCTGGCAGTGCGTCGACCAGGAGTGCCTGCGGCAACTGCCCGGCCCGTGGGAGTTCCTCGGCCGGGGCTGGTGGCGCGCGGACGCCCGCGCGCTCGCCGTCGGCCTGCTGGTGCCGTTGGCGATGCTGCTGGTGCTCGGCATCGTCTCCTGGCGCACCTACCAGTACGAGGCCGAGATGCCCGCCGAACCCCGCCCCCCGGCGGGCGACGGGGAGCACCCGGCCGAGCCGGCGCCCAACCTGGCCAACCCGTTGCAGGACCCCACCTTCTGGGGCGGGGAGGGACAGCTGCGTCGGGCCGCCGTGCTGCACCTGTGCGTCGGCGCGGCGCTCGCCGCGGCGGTACCCGTCGGCGCGGTGCTGGTGCTGGACCCGGCCCGGGGCGTCCGCGCCGTGGTCGCCGTCCCGACCGTCGCCGCCCTGGTCACGGTCGTGGCGATCGCGGTGGTGGCGGTCGGCCGTCCCTGGCTGACCCGACGCAGCGGGGCCGCCCCGCTCGGCCGGTGGAGCCTCGCCGTCGGCGTGCTCACCGGCCTCGCGCTGGCCGGCACCTTCACCCTCCTGCTGCTGCCGGACGGCCCCGCCGGCACCCCGCTCGCGCAGTTCCGCCCACCGGCCGGCTGCATCCGCGACCCCGGCCTGGCCGGCTGCCGCGCCGACCACTCGCTGCCCGGCTACGACGGGCTGGTCGCCTGGCTCGCCACCTACCAGGTGCTGCTGCTGATCGCCATCGGCACGGTCGCCCGCTCCGGCCGCCGCGCGCTGCCCGTCCCCGCTGCCGCCGCCGTGCTGCTGCCCCTCGGCACGGCCTGGCTCGACGGCCGGCTGCCCGGCCTTCCCGCCGCCCCCGACGGGCTGCGGATCTGGATGCTCGCCGCACCCGCCATCGCGCTCGCCACGACCGGACTGCTGCTGCCCCGCACCGGCAGCGACGCCGGACAGCAACCACTGGGCGTGCACACCGACGTCGCCTGGGGCGGACGCGGGGCCGCCGTGATCGCCGGCTTCGGCTGGATGATGGCCATCGCCTACTGCGCCGGCCTGCTCTACTGGGTCACCGACCGGCTCGACGGGGCCGCCTCACCCAGCGGGTTCTCCCCGATCGTGCCACCCCTGCCGGTGATCTGGGCCGGACTGGCCTTCACCGTCGCCACCGCCGCCCTGCTCGGCACGCTGATCCGCGCCGTGGTGCTCTTCCACCGGCTGCGCCGCGTCGAATACCACCGGCTCACCGCCACCGGGCAGGCCCTGTCCGCGCACGACCTGCGCCGCTGCCGGCACGTCAGCACCTTCCGCGCGCTGCACCGCCTGGTCGGCGAGCACGCGGTACGGCTGATCGGCTGCTACGCCACCATCGCGGCGGTGCTCGTGACACTGTCCTGCGTGGCGGCGCTGAACCGAGCCCGCCCGGCCCCGGCCGGCGCGTCGGGCTGGCCGGGGCTGGTGCACGCCGCCGCCGACCTCGGGGACACCCTGCTGGGCTGGCTGCCGCTGGTGGTCGCCGGGCTCGGCATGCTCGTCTACCGCAACGACACCGTCCGGCGCAGCGTCGGGGTGCTGTGGGACGTCGGCACCTTCTGGCCGCGCGCCGCGCACCCGCTCGCCCCACCCAGCTACGCCGAACGCGCCGTCCCCGAGTTGCAGACCCGGATCGCCGGCCTCCTGGCGCTGACCGAGCGCGACCCCCGCCGGATGGACGGGGTGATCCTCTCCGGGCACAGCCAGGGCACGGTGATCTGCGCGGCGACGCTGCTGCAACTGCCGACCCGGTGGCGGCGACGGATCTGGTTCCTGTCGTACGGCTGCCAACTCACCCGACTCTACGGGCGGGTCTTCCCCGCCTACTTCGGCCCGGCCCGGCTCCGGGTGCTCGCCGACGCCCTGACCTGGCCCTCCGGCCACGTCGCGTGGACCAACTTCTGGCGGGACACCGACCCGCTCGGCTGGCAGGTCAACGCCGGGGAACGGGACGTGCCGGTGACCGACCCGGAGGCGCTGCACCCCAGCGGGGGCGAGGTCGCCGACCCGCCGATCCGCAACCACAGCGGCTACCCGGAGGCGTGGGAGTTCCACCGGGAACGGGCCCTGGTGGCCCGGCTGCTGCGGCGTAGCGTCCCGTCACCCCGGGTCGGTTGACCGGATCACCAGGTCGGCCCGGTCGGCGGTGCCCGCCACCACGGCGGCGTTCGCCTCGTCGCTGCCGTACGCCCAGGCCTGCGCCGCCTCCGGTGACCGCCCGTACGCCACGTGCCGGGCCACCAGTCGACGCAGCCGGGCCCCCGCATCCAGGTCGAGGAACCACGCCTCGTGCAGCAACGACCGCACCTCGTCCCACGGCGGCTCGCCGAGCAGCAGATAGTTGCCCTCGGTCACCACCAGCCGGACCGAGGGCGGCACCTCCACCGCCCCGGCCACCGGCTCCTCCAGGTCACGGCGGAACAGCGGCGCGTACACGGTGGTCGGCTCCAACCGGTGCAGCCGGCGCAGCAACGACACGTACCCGTTGGCGTCGAACGTGTCGACCGCGCCCTTGCGGTCGGCCCGGCCCAGCCGGACCAGCTCCGCCTGGGCGAGGTGGAAGCCGTCCATCGGCACCAGCCGGGCGCTCGGGCCGACCGCCGCGACGATCCGCTCGGCCAGGGTGGACTTGCCCGCCCCGGGCGCCCCGGCGATGCCCAGCAACTGCCGGGGGCCGGCGTCGGCCAACGACCGGGCCCTTGCCACCAGGTCGTCGAGGGAGAACGGACGTGCCCCGGGCATCAGGTCAGGACCGGCTCGCTGATGGTGAACCGGGCCCGCACCACCGCGTGCACCGACTGCGGACGGGGGTCCAGATCCAGCTCCGGCGGGCCACCCTGGCGGGCCTGACGGGCGAACAGCGCCCCGCCCATGCCGGAACTCTCGTCGCTGTCGGCCAACTCCAGCAGCGCGGTCACCCGGACGCCGAGCGCCTCGGCGTACTCCCGGGCCCGGCGCAACGCGTCGGCGATCGCCGCGTGCCGGGCCTCCCGGTGGGCCGGGCTGTCCGGGCGCAACGACCACCAGGGGCCGGCCACCTCGACGTGGTCCAGTTCGGCCAGCCGCAGCATCAGCTCCGCCAGGGAGCCGAAGTCGGTGACGGTGACGGTGGTGGAGACGCTGCCCAGGTAGCCGACGACCCGTTCGCCGGACCGGTTCGTCTCGGGGCGGACCCGCAGCTCACCGGCCTCCCGGCGGTCCACCGCCGGCTCGTGCTCGTCGAGCAGCACCCGGACGGCGGCGGCCCGCTCGGCGAGCCGGGCCAACGCGACCTGACGGTCACGTTCCCGGGCCGTCGCGGTCACCTCGAAGCGGGCCAGCTCGGGCGGCACCTCCCGGTACGCCTCACCGCGCACCGCCACCACCGGTCCGTCCGCCACGCCCCCACCCTAGCGGCGCGACCGGCGTGCCGCCGGTATCCGCGCGGTCAGGCCGGCCGCAGCCCGGTGTACGTCACCGTCCCCCGTGCCACCACGCAGCCGGTCAGGTGCCCACCGGACTCGCCCACCGACCTGACGAACGCCAACTCCCCGGCGGGATCGGCATCGAGGTCGAACGCCCGCTGGACGGGCTGTTCCCGGCCCGACCCGGCCGCCCGCACCGCGCCGGCCCGCTCGTAGTGGGCCACCAGCGTGGGCAGGTCGTCGTCGCGGACCGCCTCGGCGAGCACGTCGAGCGCGGCCCGCACCTCGGCCAACTGCCGCAGCACCTGGTCCCGGTTCGCCAGCAGCATGGCGGCGGTCCGCCGGGCCGGGGTGGTCGCCACCCGGGTGCCGTCGCGGAAGCTGCCGGCGGCGAGCCGGACCACCGCGTCGCGCACCGTCGAGTCGGCGGCGGCCCCGGCCAGACCGCCGGCCAGCAGGTGCGGCACGTGCGAGGACAGCGCCACGACCCGGTCGTGCACCTGCGGCGACATCGGCACGACGTGCGCGCCGAAGACGTCGACCACCAGCCCGACCAGCGCCCGGAACGGCACCAGCCCGTCGGCGCTCGGGCAGAGCACCCAGGCCGCGTCGGCGAACAGGTCCTCCCGGGCGGCGGTGAGCCCGGCCCGTTCGGTCCCGGCCATCGGGTGCCCGGGGACGAACCGGCCGGTCAACCCGTGTGCCCCGGCGAACCCGGCGACGGCCTCCTTGGTGCTGCCCACGTCGGTGACGATGCATCGGTCACCGGTCAGCCCCGCCACCGTGAGCAGGGTCTGCGGCAGGCTGGGCAGCGGGCCGCCGAGGAACACCACGTCCCGGTCGCGGACCGCGTCGCCGAGCTCGTCGGCGAAGTCGAGGCCCCGGCGGCGGCCCTCGGCCCGGGTCGCCGGGTCCGGGTCCCAGCCGGTCACCGGGACGCCCGCCGCGTGCAGGCGCAGCAGGATCGACCCGCCGATCAGGCCGGTGCCCACCACGGCGACCCGGGGTCGGCCGACGTCGTCACCCACCACAGCCGCCCTACGGCTGGGCGAGCCGCTGCGCGACCGCCCCGACGTGCGCGTCGGACCCGGTCAGCGCCACCCGGACGTGCCGCTGCCCGGCCGGGCCGTAGAACGCCCCGGCGGCGACCAGGATGCCCCGGCGGGCCAGCCAGTCGACGGTGTCCCAGCAGTCCTCGTCGCGGGTGAGCCAGAGGTAGAGGCCCGCCTCGGAGTGCTCCAGCCGGAACCCCGCCCCGATGAACGCGGCGAGCAGCGTCTCCCGCCGGGCCCGGTAGCGTTCCCGCTGCTCGTCGGCGTGCGCCTGGTCGCCGAGCGCGGCCACCATGGCGGCCTGCACCGGCGCCGGGACGATCATGCCGGCGTGCTTGCGGATCTTCAGCAGCTCGGCGACGAGCACCGGGTCACCGGCGACGAACCCGGCCCGGTAGCCGGCCAGGTTGGAGCGCTTGGACAGCGAGTGCACCGCCAGCACCGAGTCGTACGACCCGCCGCAGACCTCCGGCGCGAGCACCGACACCGGGGCGGCGTCGGCCGTCCAGCCCAGCGGGAGGTAGCACTCGTCGCTGGCCACCACGGCACCGCGCTCCCGCGCCCAGTCGACCACCTTGCGCAGGTGGGCGGCGGGCAGCACCCGACCGGTCGGGTTGCCCGGCGAGTTGACCCAGACCAGGCGTACCCGTGAGGTCGGGCCGACCGCGGTCAGCGCGTCGGCGCGGACGACAGTGGCGCCGGCCAGCCGGGCACCGTCCTCGTATGTCGGATAGGCGACCGTGGGCACCACGACCACGTCGCCGGGGCCGATCCCGAGCAGGGTGGGCAGCCAGGCCACCAGTTCCTTGGAACCGATGGTCGGCAGCACCCCGAGCCCGTCGACACCGGCGGCGCAGGCGCGCGCCACCCAGCCGGCGATGGCCTGCCGCAACGCCGGGGTGCCCGCCGTCAACGGGTAACCCGGCGCGTCGGACGCGTCGGCCAGGGCCTGCCGGATCACCGTGGGCACCGGATCGACAGGGGTGCCCATGGAGAGGTTGATCAGGCCGTCCGGGTGCGCCGCGGCCAGGGTGGCCGCGGCGTCCAGGGTGTCCCAGGTGAACTCGGGCAACCGGGCCGACACCGGCACGGCCGGTGCCGGCCCGACCTGACGCTCCGGCGCGGCCCCGGCCGGTGCCGCTGCGGGCCCGGCCGGTGCCCCCGGTGTCGCGGCGGCGGGCCGGTTCAGTGGCCCTCGCCGCGCGGCGGCTGGCCGGCGACGAACGTCGCGTCCTTCTCCACCTTGCCGATCTTCGACGCACCGCCCGGCGAGCCCAGGTCCTCGAAGAACTCGTAGTTGGCGCCGGTGTAGTCCTTCCACTGCTCGGGGACGTCGTCCTCGTAGAAGATGGCCTCCACCGGGCAGACCGGCTCACAGGCACCACAGTCGACGCATTCGTCGGGGTGGATGTAGAGCATCCGGTTGCCCTCGTAAATGCAGTCGACCGGGCATTCCTCGATGCATGCCTTGTCGAGCACATCCACGCACGGCTCGGCGATGATGTAGGTCACCGGTCTTCTCCTCCGCAAGACTCGTCGCGATCACCCGCGACGCTAAGAGCCTAGTATCTCGCCGGGGAGGAGGTCGATCGTGCTCCGACAGCAGGATGTGGGACACCGGATCGTGGTTCGCCGCATTGTGGGGATTCGTGAGGGCCGGCCCCTCTTCTCGGACGCCCTCGGTGAACTGGTCGAGCTGAGCGAGACCCATCTCACCATCGCCACCGCGCAGGGCCGGGTCCGGGTGCCGGTGGCCGAGGTGCACCGGGCCAAGCGGGTGCCGCCCACCCGCCGGCCCACCGCGTCCGCCGTGGTCGAGCTGGAACTCGCCGCCGACGAGGCGTGGCCCGCGCCGGTACGCGGCCGGCTCGGCGACTGGCTGCTGCGTTCCGCCGACGGCTGGACCGGACGCGCCAACTCGGCCCTGCCGGTCGGCGACCCCGACCGGCCGCTGCCGGCGGCGATCGACGCCATCGAACGCTGGTACGCCGGACACGGCCAACCCGCCATGGTCAACACCCCGTTGCCGCTGGCCGTGCCGGTCGGTGCCGAACTGGACGCCCGGGGCTGGACCGCCCGCCCGCTGACCCTGGTCCAGACCGTCCCGCTGGCCACCCTGCTCACCCCGCAGCCACCACCCGCGCCGGATACGCCGGACCCGGCCGACACGCCGGGCGCGGCGATCCAGGCCGACACGCCGGGTGCGGCGGACCCGGCCGGCGGGCTGCCGGTCGGGCTCGACGCCGCGCCGTCCGAGGAGTGGCTCGCGGTCGCCGCCGGGCGCAAGGGCGGGCTGCCCGACTCCGCCCGGCACATCCTCACCGCCGTGGCCCGGGTCCGCTTCGCCCAGGTGTACGCCGACGGCAGGCTGCTGGCGACGGGCCGGGGCACGGTCACCGGGCAGGGCCGCTGGCTGGGGCTCAGCCTGATCGAGGTGACCCCGTCAGCGCGCCGGCAGGGGCTGGCCGCCCGGGTGATCCGGGCCCTGGCCGAGTGGGGCGCGGCAGAGGGGGCGACACACGCCTTCCTCCAGGTGGAGCAGCGCAACACCGCGGCGGTGACGCTCTACCGCAAGCTGGGCTTCACCACCCACCACACCTACCTGACGCGGGTCGCCCCGCCCACCTGACCCGCCCCGTCCCATCCCGCGACCTGACCCGGCCCGGGCGCCTTGATCGGCTCCTGGGGGCCGATGTTGCGACATCGCACCGGTCCGGATACCGCTATGTGCGCCCCCAAGAGTTGATCAAGCCCGGCGGGCGCGCGGGTCAGCGCCGGACCACCCGACGGGGCTTGCCCACGTTGCGCTCGGCGTACCGCCGCAACTGCTGCGAGCGGTAGTCCGACCCGAGCGCGACCAGCACCAGGTAGCCGAGCGCCACGCCGGCCCCGGCGGCGACGAGGTAGAGCCAGATCTGGGCGAAGAACAGCCCCGCGCCCCCACCGAACGGGTTGTTCCCGACCAGCAGCGGGCCGACGAGCACCGTCAGCAGCAGCGCCACGGCCACCGCCGCAGCCACGTCGGCACCCCACCGCGCCGCCGGAACAGCCTTACCCCAGGTGAACACCACCCCGGCCAGGACCAGCCCGATCACGACGAACATGCCCAGCGAGACCCGGTCGGCGGCGGCGTCGTTCCCGTCGAAGCCGAGTTTGATGATCACCCGGGCCACCACGTTGACCGCGAACAGGGCCGCCGCGAGTACGCCGACCGCCCGCCACCGCTGTGTCATCACACGCCTCCCGCCGTACCACCCGCCCCGTCGGCGGGTCTCCTGGCAGGAATATCTACCACCGCAGGCTGTGTGTCGTCATCACCCGTCGTGGCGACGCGGCTGCGGGCTGAGCATCTGCCGGAACGCCATCACCGCGAACGTCATCGCCCCGGTGGTGATCATCGCCAGTCCGACCCAGTTGTCCCCCGCCACCAGCAGGTCACCCTCGGCGGTCCGGACCGCCGCCACCGCCATCAGCACGAACCACGGCAGCGCCGGCAACGCCACCGCCCACTTCCGGCCGACCGCCGCGTACGCGAACCAGCTCACCGCGACCGCGCCCAGGATGGTGACCACCACCGACACCCCGATCAGCTGCCCGCCGGCCCGGACGGTGGACAGCAGCAGCCCGGTCACGGCGGTGAGCACCCCACCGACCACGGCGACCAGCCCACCGACCACCCGCAGCACGACGTCGAGCAGGCGTACCGTCCAGCCGGGCGGCGGCGGGACGGCGGCGGCCTCCTCCTCGACGACCGGCATCGGCGTGGCGGGCAGGGTCACCGGAGCCCGGCCGACGCCGTGGCCGCCGACGCGTCACCCGCCGGGGTCGCCTGCTCCGGCCGACGCGCCGCCGCCACCGGCCGGCCGTCCGGCAGGTCCACCGGGTCCGGGTCGATCCCGGCGAAGAGGTCGTTCTCCCAGCCGTTCGGGCCGCCCGCCGGGCCGGGCTCCCCCACCGCCAGGGTGAAGTACTCGACGCCCATGAACTCCGCGCCGAAGTTACCGGCGATCGCGTACAGCCAGGAGTCGGCCGGGATCTGGGTGGCGTGCGCCCGCATCGCCGCCTCCTTGGCCGCGTGCTGGTCGGTGGCGTCGATCCGGGCGGCGATCTGCTCGTCGGGGGTGCCGAACGGCAGGTCGTCGACGCTGTCGATGGCGGCGAAGGGGTTGTCCGACGACTCGGTGAACTGGCTCATCCCGGCCTCCAGGACGCTGCGCGGCAGCGCCGTCCAGTAGACCTTGGCCGGGGCGATGCCCTCCGCGCCGGCCAGCTCGTGGGCCCGCATCGCCACCCGGTGCGCCTGGATGTGGTCCGGGTGCCCGTAGAAGCCGTTCGGGTCGTAGGTGACCAGGACCTGCGGGCGGATCTCCCGGATGACCTCCAGGAGCAGCCCGGCGGCCTCGTCGAGGTCGGCCCGCCAGAACGCCCGAGGATGCTCGTTGGTGGGCATGCCCATCATCCCCGAGTCCCGGTAGCGGCCCGCGCCGCCGAGGAAACGGTGGTCGGTGACACCGAGCGCGGCGCAGGCGGCACCCAGCTCGCCGATCCGGAACCCGCCGAGCTGGTCGGCCTCGGCGGCGACGAGCTGCGCCAGCGCCGGAACGTGGACCTCGCCCTCCTCGCCGAGGGTGCAGGTCACCAGCGTGACGTGGGCCCCGGCGGCGGCGTAGTGCGCCATCGTCGACCCGGTGCCGATGGACTCGTCGTCGGGGTGCGCGTGGACCAGCAGCAGGCGTCGGTCGGGCAGCGTCGTCACGACCGTCACTCTAACCGGCGGTCCGGCGGCACCGGGGCGTACGCGTCCACGCAGGTCGGCCACATCACGCCCGACACGGCTCTACGATCCGGGTTGTGGACTTTCCCGAGCTGGCCGCCCGTACCCGTCGGTTCAGCCACGGGGCGCCGCGCGCCGTTTCCGTGGCCGACGACGGTTCCCGGGTGGTCTTCCTCCGCTCGGGCGGCCCGCAGGACCCGGCCGACGCGCTCTGGGCGCTGGAGACCGCCTCCGCCGAGGAACGGCTGATCGCCGACCCGGCCGTGCTGCTCGGCGAGGACGCCGACCCGGTGGCGCTGGCCCCCGGCGAACGGGCGTTACGCGAACGCCGCCGGCTCAGCGCCGCCGGCATCGGCTCGTACGCGCTGGACGGCGCGGGCCGGGTGGCGGTGTTCGCGCTGGCCGGCCGGTTGTTCCGGGCCGACCTGGTGCACGGCGACGTGATCGAGGTGAGCACCGTCGGGCCGGTGGTCGACCCGCGCCCCGACCCGACCGGGCAGCGGGTGGCGTACGTGACCGATGCCGCCGACGGGGTACGCCGGGGCGAGCTGCGGGTGGTCGCCCCGGACGGCACCGACACCCTGCTGGCCGGCGAGGACGGCGGGGTGACCTGGGGGCTCGCCGAGCACGTCGCGGCAGAGGAGTTCGGCAGGTTCCGGGGCTACTGGTGGGCCCCGGACGGGCGGATGGTGCTCGCCGCCCGGGTCGACGAGTCCCGGCTGCCCCGCTGGCACCTGCACGACCCGGCGGACCCGGCGACCCCGCCGACCACCGTCGCGTACCCCCGGGCGGGTGGGCCGAACGCCGAGGTCAGCCTGCACCTGCTCGACCTCGATGACGGCTGGGTCGACGTGCACTGGGACCGGGAGACCTACCCGTACCTGGCCTCGGTCGACTGGGCCGACGGGAACCCGCTGATCACCGTGCTGCGCCGGTCGCAGCAGCACGGCCTGGTGCTGGCGGTGGACCCGCGTACCGGGGAGACCCAGGTGCATGCCGAGCTGGCCGACCCGCGCTGGGTGGAGCCGATCCCGGGCACCCCGGCGCACCTGCCCGACGGCCGGGTGCTGGTCGGCGGTGAGTTGGCCCACGACGGGTACGACGCCCGCTGCCTGTTCGCCGACGGCACCCTGCTCACCCCGCCCTCGCTGTACGTGCGGCGGGTGGTGGGCCGGCTGCCCACCGGCCCCGGCCCGGCCGACCTGCTGGTCGAGGCGAGCGAGGGCGAACCGAGCCAACGGCACCTCTACCGGGTCCGTACGGTGATCGGCGGTGGGGTGGACGCCCGCCGGATGAGCAGTACCCCCGGCTGGCACACGGCGGTGGTCGGCGGGGACACCCTGGTCGTCGGCACCGCCTCGCTGGACGAGGCGGGGACGACCTGGTCGGTGTGGCGCGGCGACGGCGAGGTGGCCCGGCTGCGGTCGCTGGCCGCCACCCCGTCGTCGGCGCCCCGGCCGATGCTGGTCCGGGTGACCGACAGGCGGTTGCCGACGGCGGTGCTCTACCCGTCCGAGCACGTCAAGGGCACCCGGTTGCCGGTGCTGCTGGACGTCTACGGCGGCCCCGGCCACCAGGAGGTGGTGGCCGCCCGGTCGGCCTGGCTGGAGCGGCAGTGGTGGGCGGACTCCGGGTTCGCCGTGGTCACCGTCGACAACCGGGGTACGCCGGGCGTGGCACCCTCGTTCGAGAAGGCGATCCACCGGCGGGTGGCCGACGTGATCCTGACCGACCAGGTGGACGCGCTGACCGCGCTCGCCGGCAAGCATCCCGACCTGGACCTGGACCGGGTGGCGATCCGGGGCTGGTCGTTCGGCGGCTGGCTCGCCGGGCTGGCGGTGCTGCGCCACCCGGAGCTGTTCCGGTGCGGCATCGCCGGTGCCCCGGTCACCGACTGGGCGCTGTACGACACCGCGTACACCGAGCGCTACCTCGGCCTGCCCGACGACGGCATCGACGTGTACGGGCACCACTCGCTGGTGGAGCTGGCGGCGGAGCCGCTGCATCCCGGCGAGCCGGCCCGACCGCTGCTGCTGGTGCACGGCATGGTCGACGACAACGTGGTGGCCGCGCACACGCTGCGGCTGTCGGCGGCGCTGCTGTCGACCGGCCGGCCGCACGCGGTGCTGCCGCTGACCGGTGCCACCCACATGGCAGCCGGGGGGTTGTCCGAACGGCTGCTCCGCCTGGAACTCGACTTCCTCCGCACCCACCTGGGCTGAGCCGTGGCCGGACCGTCCCGCCGGACCGGGTCGGGGGTCGCCGGGCCGCCGACCGGGCGGGTCAGCGGGCGGCGGCCCGGCGGCCGGGCAGGTCAGCCGGCGGGTCAGCAGGCGGCGGCCGGGCAGGTCAGCCGGCGGGGCGGCGGGCCAGCAGGGCGAACGCGTTGGGCAGGCGGCCCCGGAAGGCCGCCGCGTCGACGTCGCCCATCCGCCAGAACGGCTCCGCGTACTCGTCGAGCTGCCGGATCTCCAGGCCGGCGGTGACCACGGCGGTGACGATCCGGCCGAGCGTCCACTGCCACATCACCGCCCCGTGGGCCGGGAAACTGTCGTCGGGGCAGACGAACGAGCGGCCGAAGTAGCTGCGGTCGGGTCGGATGCGCGGCTCGTCCAGGTCCCAGGTCCACAGGTCGGTGGCCGGGTGACCGTCGTGGACGAACAGGTGGCCGCCGGGGCGCAGCAGCCGGGCCATCTCCCCGGCCCAGGCGTCGATGTCGGGCATCCAGATCAGCGCGCCCTTGCCGGTGTAGACGAGGTCGGCACAGCCGTCGCGCAGCGGCACACCGGGGACCGTCCCGAGCAGGTAGTGGCAGGCGGCATCGAGGGCGTCGGCGCGCCCGCGCGCACCCTGGATCGCGTGCTCGCTGTAGTCGACGCCGATCACCATCCGGGCGCCGGCGTGGACCAGTGCGACGTCGTCCTGGCCGTTGCCGCTCTGCGGGTGGACCACCAGCGGGCGGGTCGCCAGGATGTCCCGGAGCAGCGCCCGTTCACTGGGGATGAGCGTGACACCGGCCGCCGCCTCGGCCGTCATCTGGTCGTCGGCCCAGACCCGCTCCTGGTGGGCCAGTTCCCAGGCGGTCCGGTTGGCACGCGACGTCGGGTCCATACCCCGAACTGTCCCGACCGACAGACCGGCGGTCAATCGAATTGCGTCCCTGTCCGAGGGTCGACGCCGGCCCGGATCGACTCAACGTCACGGATATAGCGGTGTCCGAGCCCCATGACACCCCAACATCGCCCCAATGACCCCCACCCGCCCGCCCACGCCCCGCCACGCCCCGCCTTGCCCCGGTGATCAAGAGGTTCGCGTCATCCTGCGGCCGGAATCTGACGCAAAGCTCTTGATCACCGGGGTCGGGTGGTGGACGAAGCGACCGAACGTCGAAACGGGGCTGCGGGAGAGGGCAGCGTCGATCACACTTTCGGGGGTCCCGCCCGCCCCCCACCCCGGAGACGACATGCAGCCCTTGTACGAGGAGCGGACCGTGCGACGTCGTCCCGGGTGGATGTGGGCCGGTGCTGCCGCTGGGCTGCTGCTCGCCGGGGGCATGTTCGTGGGCAACAGCACCAGGGCCCGAACCCCGGTCGCGCCGAACCGGCTGCCGAGGGAGACGTTCGTGGCCTCGGGCACGGTGCTGCTCGGCGACAGGGGGTCCTTCGTCACCGACGGTCATGGTGGCTGCGCCGGGACGGGCGGCCACGCCGACGTCCAAGCGGGTGCCCAGGTGGTCATCTTCGCCGGCCTCGGATTCGCCGGTGGACGGTTGACCGACGCCCGTGCACTCGCCGACGGCACCTGCCAGTTCCGGTTCTCGGTGTCGGGAATTCCGGCCCGCCAGGACAGCTACCTGCTGATGGTCGCCGACCGGGATTCCCGGCAGTACGTCGAACAGGAACTGAAGAGCACCCTACTGGCCCTGCGGGTCGACTGACCGCCGGCCCGTCGCGCGACCCGGTCAGCGGATCATCTTCACCGCCCGGGTCGACACCACCAGGCGATCCGGCAGGCAGGACCGCTCCCCGTCAGAGCAGCCCGAGGCTGACGGCGAGCGGGGTGATCGTGGTGGGAGCACGCGGGTCGCGGGCGAGTTGGTCGACCACCTTCCGTACCGCCGGCCGGTGCCGGACCTCGGCGGGCGCGATCCGGTCGGCGCGGATCAGCGCCCGCGCCGCGCCGACCGGATCGCCGGTCAGCAGGTACCCGCGCGCCGCGTCGACCAGGTGGGCGGCTCGGTGCTCGACCGGCAGCCAGCGCCACCCGTCCCACCCGATCACCTCCTCGTGCCGGGCGACCGCCTGCGGGCCGTCGCCCAGTTCCACGGCGGCGGTGACCCGTCCCGCCTCGACGGCCGCCGGCCCGAACCCCGTCCGGTGATGGTCGTGACCGTCGCCGACCTGGGCGGCCATCTCGGTGGCCTCGTCCAACAGGCCGTCGGCCGCCCGATCGTCCCCCGTCCGTGCCGCGATCAATGCAGCCTGCACCAGTAGCGATCCGCACAACGACCACTCCTGCGGCGTACCACGGTTGGGGTCGACCGGGGCGATCTGGTACGCGGCGGCCAGCATCACCGACCGCGCCCGCGCCACCGTCCGCAGCACCTGACCGAGTTGCACCGCCGCGCCCGCCAGCAACACCCGGTCACCGGTGGCGGCGGACATCGCCCGATCGGCGGCCAACCAGGCAAGGCTTCCCTCGTCCAGCTTCACCAGCAGCGCCGCCGTCAGCCGGTACGCCTGCACCACCGCCGCCCGGCCCGCCTCCGGGTCCCGCACGTGGGCACGATGCACCTCGGTCAACAATCCCGGCAGCAACTCCACCAGGCGCGGATACCGGGCCTGCTGGTACGCCGTCCACGCGTGCCCCAGCGCCCGCGCCAGCCGATCCGTCGACATCATTTCCCGGCCCGTCGCCCGGCCAAGAGCCATCTCGTACGTCGACAGCGCCGCCCTGATCCGGGCGACGCTCGTATCCCGCGTGGCCATCTCGGCGGGTTGGGCGTCCCGACCGAGCAGCGTCGCGGTGTCGACCCGCAGCACCGCTGCGACCTCCCGGATGGTCGACATCCGTTCCAGCGGACGGACTCCACGCTCGACCTTGTCCACCCAACTCTTCGACTTGCCGAGCCGGTCGGCGAAAGACTGCTGCGACAGCTTCCGCCGCACCCGCAGGTACGCCACCCGCCGACCGATCGGCAACGCGTCACCGCTCACCGCGCCACCGCCGATCCGGCACCGCCCGGGTTGTTTCCTTCACGGGTATCCGCTCCGCTTCGGCCTGCGCCAGAATCCGCTGCCGGGCCGCCTCCCGCTCGGCGGCGTCGATCTGCTCACCCCGGCTCCCCGCCGATCCGTCGCCACGACGTTCCATCGCCACCTCCGTCGACAACGCGGCAGCAGGTTCAGCCACCGCGCACTACTTGGATTCGACGCTGAAATGTCGCTGCACACGACGTCATAGCAAGTGACAAAACGGTTGCCTAGGGGACGACATTAGGGCGACAAAATCGGTACCGTGACGGCATGGCTGCCCCCAACATCGCACTGCGCGCGGTTCGGACCAGGATGCGCATGAGCCAGGACGACTTCGCCCGCGCGCTGCAGGCCGCCGGCTACCGTGCCGGCGAACCCAACGACGCCAACAAGCGGCTCGTCCAACGCTGGGAGTCCGGGATGACCGCCGCCCCTCGGCCGGTGTACGCCCGCGCGTTGGAGGTCGTCACCGGCCTGCCCATCACACTGCTCGGCTTCGCCACGACCCCTGACGGCGACGCGGTCGACGACCAGGACGGCGGCGACCGCTCGCCCATGTCCGACCTGGCCACCCCGACGCCCAGATCAGCCGCCGCGCACGGGTCACACGAGGGGGTGTGGCTCAGCCGCTATCAATACCACTCCAGCAGTCGCGGCGAGTCCTTCGCCGGGCAGCACTTCGTGGTGGTGCTCCAGCACGGCGACCGGTTGACCGTGCGCAGCCTGCCCGGCTCGGCGGCATCGTCGCTGTCGCTGGATCTCAGCGTGGACGGTGCCGTCGTCACCGGGACCTGGGTGGAGCAGACCGACCCCGCCGGCCACTACCGGGGAGCCCGCTACCACGGCGCGATCCAACTGCTGGTGGAGCCGACCGGTCGACGGATGGCCGGGAAGTGGGTCGGGTTCGGCAAGGACATGGACGTCAACACCGGCCCCTGGGAGCTGACCTTCCAGGACGCCTCGACGTCCAAGGCGACGCTCGACCGCTACAACACCCCGCCCGGGTAGGCACCAGGGTCCAACTCGCGGCGCAGTTCGGTCAGCGGAACGGGCGTGTCGCCCTCGTCGATGCGGGCCAGGGCCTCCCGGGCAGCGGCGACGTCGACGGCATCCTCGGCGCGTTCGATCGCTTCGGCCAGCTCGGCGGGGACGATGGCGGCCAGTCGCTGCCCACGCTGGGTGACGTAGGTGATCCGCCCGGCGTGGTGGGCGCGGGAGACGACGGCCGCAAGACTGTCGCGGGCATCGGAGATCGGCAGTTCGGCGGCGGGCTCGCTCATGTCACCAATTGTCCAACAGAGCCGACGGGCTCCCTTCCGATCGGCGTCGGGAGGGAGCCCGGTTCCGGCTCAGTGCGACGTCACTGCCTGACGTGGGCGTTGACGAAGGACGGGTAGCCGAAGACGCTGGAGATGAACACCCCGCCCACCTTCGAGCCGTGCACCGTGTAGGCCACATCCACGAAGAGCGGCACCACCGGGGCGTACTCGGTCATGATCCGCCGATCGAGCTTGCCCCACTCGGGGCCCTGGTCGGCCGGGGGCATGGCCTGGATGCGGTCGATCTCGGCGTTGACCGCCGGGTCGTTGAAGTACGCCTGGTTGCTGTTGCCCTCGGCCTTGATCGTGCGGCCGTCGTAGAGCACCGGCAGGATCGACGCGCCGCTGGGCCAGTCGGCGGCCCAGTTGCCGATGTAGAGGTCCCACGGGTTGTTCTTCTTCTTGATCTCGTCGAGCTTCGCGTCGTCCGGGATGTTCCGCAGCGTGATCCTGAATCCGGCGCGTTCCAGGTTGGCCTTGAGCTGGGTGCCGATCTGCTGTTCGGTGGTGTTGTCGGCGACCCCGAGGACCAGCTCCGGGGTCTTGCCGGCGAGCAGTTCCTTGGCCTTGTCGACATCGCCGTTGGCGCCGGCCGGGTAGGCGTCGTACGCCTGGTAGCCGATGGTGGACGGCGGCATCAGGGTGGTCATCGGCTGGGCGACGGTCTGCCCGCCGAGCGCCTTGACCAGGCCGTCGCGGTCGATGGCGTAGTTGAGCGCCCGGCGGACGGCGAGGTCGGTGACCCGCTGGTTGTTGATCACGAGCTGGTTGGCGCTCGGCGTCGGCGACAGGACGCTGCGCGACTTGAGACCCCGGTCCTGGGCGACCCGGGCGACCAGCGAGGCCGGCACGTAGTTCCAGGCCAGCGCGCTCTGGTCGGCGCCGTTGTCGGCGATCACCCGGTTGACGGCCGCGTCGGCGGTCGGCCCGAAGGTCCAGACGAACTGGTCCGGGTACTGGTGGCGGACCGGGTCGGTGGCCGGGTCCCAGTGCGGGTTGCGCTCCAGGGTGAGCTGCACGCCCGCCTGGTTCTTGGCGATCTTGTACGGCCCGGAGGAGAACGGCCGCTGGTCCAGGTTGACGCCCGTGTCCTGGTCCGGCCGCAGCGGCGCGGTGGTCGGCAGCGAGACCGCGAACGGCAGGTCGCAGCGGGGCTTGGCGAACTCGAACCGCAGCGTCTTCGCATCCGGGGTGGTCAGCCCCGGCGGCAGCGACGTCTTGTTCTTCGTGAAGTCCCACTTCGTGTCGTACTGCGGGGTGTCGGCCAGCCACTCCTGGAGGTAGGTGGGGCCGCCGGTCAGGTCGGGGTCGAAGGAGCGGGCGATGCCGTACGCGATCTCCCTGGACGTGACGGGGCTGCCGTCCTCGAACTTCACCCCGTCCTTGATGGTGTACTCCCAGACCCGGCAGTCGCTGTTCACGTTGTTGCCCGGGTTCTGGGCCAGGTCACCGACGAGGACCAGACCACCGTTGCCGTCGTCCTTCCAGGTGGTGAGGTAGCGGGCGAACAGCGGGTTGGCCATCAGGCCGGCGAACGAGTACGTCCGCTGCGGGTCCAGGTGGGAGATCGGGGTCTCCCGGATGATGGTGAAGGTGCCGCCCCGGGTCGCCCCCTCGATCTCGGCGGCGGGGCCCTGGGAGTCCTTCGGGTCGGTGGCGATCACCCCGGTCTGCTGCCGGTCGGTGTCCACGGTGGTGCCCTCGCCCGTGTTCTCCGAGCAGGCCCCCAACGCCACCACCAGGGCGATCGCCCCGCCCACGGCGGCTGCTGCGCGTGGTCGCATCTCCTACCTCCTCCACCCGGTCACCGGCGGAGGTGGCCGCCGACACCCGGGGATCGTCAAGAAGAAAAACTTCGGACTGTCTAGCAGATTCCGGTAACTTCCACCGCCCGACGGGCCGGTCAGCGCAACCGCACCCGGGGGTCGATCGCCGCGTACAGCAGATCCACCAGCACGTTCGCCAGCACCACGAAGACCGCCGCGATCAGCACGGTCGCCATGATGGTGGGCAGGTCACCGGCGCGTACCGCGTCGACCGCCGTACGGCCCATACCGTTGAGGCCGAAGGTCGTCTCGGTGATCACCGTGCCGCCCAGTGCGCCGCCGACGTCCAGGCCGGCGATCGTCACCACCGGCGTGATCGCCGCGCGCAGCGCGTGCCGGCCGTACACCGTGCGTTTGGCCAGGCCCTTGGCCCGTGCGGTCCGCACGAAGTCCTCCGAGAGTGTCTCCAGCATCTGCGCCCGGGACAGCCGGGCGTAGATGGCGGAGAAGAGGAACGCCAGCGACAGCCAGGCCAGCACCAGCCCGCCGGCCCAGCGCACCGGGTCGTCGAGCAGCGGCGTGTAGCTCGGTACCGGCAGCCAGCGCAGCGTGTAGACGAACACCAGCAGCAGCACCGCGCCCACGAAGTAGAGCTGCAACGACGCCCCGGCCAGTGAGAAGCCGATCGCCGCCCGGTCCAGCCAGGTGCCCCGGCGCAGCGCTGAGACCATGCCCAGGCCCACCCCGAGCAGCAGCCACAGCACCGCCGCCGGCACGACGATGCTCAACGTCACCGGCAGCACCCGGGCGATGGTGTCGCTGACCGCCTCGTTGGCGACGTACGACCAGCCCAGGCAGGGTGCGTCGCACCTGCCGCCCTGGGCGCTGCCGAGGTCCCGGCCGGTCACGATGCCCTTCATGTAGCCGGCGTACTGGCTGATCAGCGGATCGCGCAGGCCCAGCTCCTGACGGACCCGCTCCAGCCGCTCCGGGTTGCAGTTCTTGGGGCACATGCCGGTGACCGGGTCGCGGGGCAGGGCGAAGAACATCAGGAAACTGAGCACGCTGACCGCGAAGAGCGTCAACACCGCCGAGAAGAGCCGCTTGACCAGGAACCGCGCCATCGCCGGGCCCTCCTACCGGGACGACTTCGGGTCGAGCGCGTCGCGCAGCGCGTCGCCGAAGAGGTTGAAGGCGAACACGAGCGCGAAGATCGTGATGCCGGGGAAGAAGACGTACGCCGGGTCGGTCTGGAGGTAGTCCAGGCTGCGGTAGATCATCCGGCCGAAGCTCGGGGTGGCGTCGGTCAGCCCGACCCCGATGAACGACAGCGCCGCCTCACTGGTGATGTACGCCGGCACCGCCAGCGAGAAGGACACCAGGATCGGCGCCCAGAGGTTGGGCAGCAGTTGTCGGAACAGCATGTGTCCCAGCCCCGCGCCGCTGGCCCGCGCCGCCTCCACGAACTCCCGTTCGCGCAGCGCGATCACCTGCCCCCGGACCAGCCGGGCGGTGCTCGTCCAGCCGAACAGCGCGAAGATGGCGATCAGCACGCCGATCTGGAACGCGGCAGGCACCTCCTCGCGCTGGCCGTAGAAGCGCAGCGCGACGGTGGGCGTCAGCGCCAGCGCGATGATCAGGAACGGCATCGCCAGGGTCAGGTCGGTGACCCAGTTGACCACCGCGTCCAGCCAGCCGCCCAGGTAGCCGGCCAGGGTGCCGAGCACGACCCCGATCGCCGCCGTGGTCACCGCCGCCGCGAACGCGATGAACAGCGAGGTACGCAGCCCGTGCACCATCCGGACGAAGATGTCCCGGCCCAGCCCCGGCTCAAGCCCGAACCAGTGTTCCCCGGTCACCCCGCCGGCGTAGCCGAGCGGCATCCCGAACCCGTCCAGCCGGGACTGGAACTGCTCCCGGGGGCCGATCCCGTACGCCCATTCGATCAGCGGCACGGCGAGCGCCACCAGCACGAAAAAGACCAGCATCCCGCCGCTGACCAGGCCGGTCCGGTCGCGTCGCAGCCGGGCCCAGGCGAGTTGGCCGGGCGAGCGCCCGACGAACCCGGAGCCGGGCCGGTCGCCACCCGTTGCGGCCTCGGCCTCGGCCAGCGTCGCCGGATCGACCGGGGACACACTCATCTCGGCACCTCCTCGGCGTTCCCGTCCGCCCGGCCCGCGCCCGGGGTGGCCGGGCCCGTCCCGCCAGCCGTGCCCGCCCGTGCGTCGCCGGGACCGGACGGGGTCGGTCCGGTCTCCGGGAAGTGGCAGGCGGTGGCGTGTCGGCCCCCGGCGTCGACCACCAGCACCGGCTCCTCGCGGGCGCAGACGTCGCGCGCCCGGGGGCACCGGGTGCGGAACCGGCAGCCCGACGGCGGGTCCAGCGGCGTGGGCACGTCCCCGGTCAGTCTGATCCGCCCCACCGCACCCGTGGCGGTCACGTCCGGAACCGCCGACAGCAGTGCCCGGGTGTACGGGTGCCGGGGCCGCCGGTAGATGTCGTCCCGGTCGCCGATCTCGACGATCCGGCCCAGGTACATCACCGCGACCCGTTGGCAGAAGTGCCGCACCACGGCCAGGTCGTGTGCGATGAACACGAACGCCAGGTCGAGGTCGCGTTGCAGGTCGCGCAGCAGGTTCACCACCTGTGCCTGGATCGAGACGTCGAGCGCGGAGACCGGTTCGTCGGCGACGATCAGCCGGGGTCGCAGGGCCAGCGCGCGGGCGATCCCGATCCGCTGCCGCTGCCCGCCGGAGAACTCGTGCGGGTAGCGGTTGTAGTGCTCCGGGTTCAGCCCGACCAGTTCCAGCAGTTCGCGGACCCGCGCCTTCACCCCGCCGGGCGGGTCGATCCGGTTGACCTGCAACGGCATCGCCACGATCCGTCCGACGGTGTGCCGGGGGTTCAGCGAGGCGTACGGGTCCTGGAAGATGATCTGGAGGTCCTGCCGCAGTGGACGCAGCGCACGCCGACGGGCGTGGGTGATGTCCCGGCCGGCGAACTCGATCGTCCCGGCGGTCGGCTCCAGCAGCCGGACCAGCATCCGGCCGGTGGTGCTCTTGCCACAGCCGGACTCCCCCACCAGGCCCAGCGTCTCGCCGGGTCGCACGTCGAAGTCCAGCCCGTCCACCGCCCGCACCAGCCCCCGGGACCGCAGGCCGGTGCGGACCGGGAAGTGCTTGGTCAACCCCCGTACCCGCAACAACGGCTCACCGGCGCTCACCGGCCCGCCCTCCGCTCGCGACCGCGGCACGTCCGTCGTGCTCACCGGGACACCCCCGCCCCGGGAACGGCCTGGTGGGAGAGGGCCGCGCGGTCGCCGGCGGGAAGGTGGCAGGCGACCAGGTGGCCGGCCGCGCCCGCCGGGCCGAGCGCCGGCACCACCGTACGGGAGCGGTCACCTGCGTACCGGCAGCGCGGGTGGAACGCGCAGCCGGGCGGCGGGTCGATCAGCGAGGGCGGGTTGCCGGGGATGGGCACCAGGTCCGCGTCCGGGTCGCCGTGCAGCGACGGCACGCTGGAGAGCAGCCCCCAGGTGTACGGGTGCTGCGGCCGGCGGAGCACCTGCGGCATGCTGCCCTGCTCGACCACCCGCCCGGCGTACATGACCAGCACGTCGTCGGCGACCTGGGCGACCACCCCCAGATCGTGGGTGATCAGCACGATCGCGGTGCGGAACTCGGCCTGGAGGTCGGCGAGCAGGTCGAGGATCTGGGCCTGCACCGTCACGTCCAGCGCGGTGGTCGGCTCGTCGGCGATGACCAGGGCCGGGTCGTTGACCAGCGCCATCGCGATCATCGCCCGCTGCCGCATGCCGCCGGAGAACTCGTGCGGGTACTGGTCGTAGCGGCGGGCCGGCTGCGGGATGCCCACCCGGTCGAGCATGTCCACGGCACGGGTCCGTGCCGCCCGCCGCCCCGTCCGGGGGTGGTGTACCCGGTACGCCTCGGCGATCTGTCGCCCCACGCTGTAGTAGGGGTGCAGTGCGGAGAGCGGATCCTGGAAGATCATCGCCACGTCCCGGCCGCGCAGCCGGCGTACCCGGTCCTCGGCCAGGCCGACGAGTTGCCGCCCGCCGACGCTGATCGTGCCGGTGACGGTGCCGCGTCGGGGGTCGTGCAGGCCGAGCACGGCCAGCGCGGTGGCGCTCTTGCCGGAGCCCGACTCGCCGACGATGCCGAGCGTCCGACCGCGCGGCACGGCGAAGGACACCCCGTCCACCGCACGTACCACGCCGTCGGCCGTGTCGAACCGCACCCGCAGGTCGTCCACCCGCAGGTACGGGTCGTCGCCTGCCTTCGGACTGTCCACGACCGCCTCCCCCGGGGTTGTAGGGAACCTACAACAAAGAGCCGAGGCTGAAAATAAGCTACGGAGCGGGAGCTGTCACCGGACCACAGCGTAGTCGCCGCACGGTGTCGTCGCCGTCCGGTCGCAGCCGGGGTGCGACCATGGGCGAGGTGCCCGGTGGAGGATGCCCGGCGACACGAGGTGGAGGTGACCGACCATGACCGCAGCGGTGTTCGGCCACGACGGACCGTGGACCGAAGAGGAGTACCTCTCCCTCGGCAAGACGTCCCAACGCGTCGAACTCTTCGACGGGAGCCTCCACGTGACCCCAGCCCCAACCCCCCGCCACCAGAACATCTCGGGAGAACTCCGGGCCGCGCTACGGCAGCCGGCCCGCAGTGCGCACCTGCGGGTCCTGGAGGCGGTCAACGTCCGCCTCAAGCCGGGTCGGATCACCATTCCCGATCTCGTCGTCACCGGCGAGATCGACTTCGACGAGGTCTACGTCGAGGCGCACGACGTCCACCTGGTGTGCGAGATCATCTCGCCCGGCAACGCGGCGACCGACAAGGTCCTCAAGATGCACTATTACGCCACCGCCGGGATCGAGTGGTACCTGCTGGTCGAGCAGCAGAACGGCAACCTGCACCTCTACCGCCGACACGGCCGGCACTACCTGGAGCACGCGGTCGCCAAGGTCGGGGAGACGCTCGACCTCACGGAGCCGGTGCGGGCCACGATCCGGCCCGAGGATCTGCTGCCCTGACGGATGTCGGTGGACTGGCCTAGGGTCGGTCCATGACCGAGTTCGATGCGGCGTCCGCAGCCGTCCAGGCCGCTCTCGACGCGGGCGCCCGGTACGCCGACGCCCGGGTGATGCACCTGCGCTACGAGTCGATGTCCGCGCGCAACGGCGACATCGAGGAGCTGACCCAGGACGAGAGCCTCGGCCTGGGGGTGCGTGCGCTGGTCGGGTCGGGGTGGGGCTTCCACGCCGTACCCGAGCTGTCCGACGCGGCGGCCCGCGCAGCCGGCCGGCGGGCCACCCAGGTCGCCGCCGCGAGCGCCCGGGTGCCCGGCCCACCGATCACGCTGACCCCGGCCGAGCCGGTGGTGGCGAGCTGGGCCTCCGACTGCGCGGTCGACCCGCTCGGCGTGCCGTTGTCCGACAAGGGCGACCTGCTGGTCCGGGCCACCGAGGCGGCCCGTGGGCAGGGGGCCGACCTGGCCCAGGGGCTCTACCAGGTCTGGGACACCCGCAAGTGGTTCGTCTCCAGCGAGGGGCACCGCATCGACCAGCACATCCGCGAGTGCGGCGGCGGCATCTCGGCCACCTCGATCGGCGAGCACGAGACCCAGCGCCGCTCCTGGCCGAGCTACCGGGGCCAGTACGGCACCACCGGGTGGGAGCTGGTCGAGTCGCTCGACCTCACCGGGCACGCCGCCCGGATCGCCGACGAGTCCCGGGCGCTGCTCACCGCGCCGGAGTGCCCGGCCGGCGAGACCGACCTGATCCTGGGCGACGAGCAGCTCGCGTTGCAGATCCACGAGTCGGTCGGGCACGCCATCGAGCTGGACCGCATCCTCGGCTGGGAGGCCGCCTTCGCCGGCACCTCCTGGCTCGACCTGGCCCAGCTCGGGTCGCTGCGCTACGGCTCCGAGCTGATGAACGTCACCATCGACCCGACGATCCCCGGCGCGCTGGGCAGCTTCGGCTTCGACGACGAGGGCTCCCCGGCGGTGAAGCGCGACGCGGTCCGCGAGGGCCGCTGGGTCGGGGTGCTCGCCGGCCGGGACTCGGCCGCCGTCGCCGGCCTCGGTCACGGCGGCAGCGTACGCGCCGACGGCTGGGCCCGGCTGCCGATGGTGCGGATGACCAACGTGGGCCTGGAACCCGGCCCGCACACCCTCGACGAGATCATCGCGGCCACCGACGACGGGGTGCTGATGGACGTCAACCGGTCCTGGTCGATCGACGACCGACGACTGAACTTCCAGTTCGGCTGCGAGATCGCCTGGGAGGTGCGCAACGGCCGGCGCGGCCGGATGCTGCGCAACCCCACCTACACCGGCATCGGCCCACTGTTCTGGCAGTCGATGGACATGCTCTCCTCCGAGATCGTCCCGTGGGGCACCCCGAACTGCGGCAAGGGCCAGCCGGGCCAGATCGGGCACACCGGGCATCCGGCGGCGCCGGCCCGGTTCCGGGGCGTCCGGGTGGGGGTGCGGGCATGACCGGCCTGCGCGACACCGGGGCGACCGAGCTGGACGTCGCCGCCCGGGTGGTGGAGCTGGTCCACGAGATCGCCGGTCCGACCGCCGAGGCCGAGGTCACCGTCGTCCGGCACGATCTGGCGTTGACCCGGTTCGCCAACTCGTTCATCCACCAGAACGTCGCCGAGTCGCAGGTGACGGTGCGGCTGCGGGTGCACGTCGACGGTCGGACGGCCGCCGGGGGCGGCAGCCTGATCGGCCCCGACGGGCTGCGGGCCCTGGTCGGGCGGACCCTCGCCGCCGCCCGGCTCTGCCCGCCCGATCCGGCCTGGCCGGGGCTGACCCCGCCGTCGGCGGTGCACTCCAACGGCCTGCTCGACGAGGCCACCGCCTATGCCGAGCCGGCGGCCCGCGCCGACCGGGTGCGCGCCTTCGTCGACGCGGTGGGCGGGCTGGAGGCGGCCGGGTACTGCCGGACCGCGTACCGGTCGGGGGCGTTCGCCAACTCGGCCGGCCAGTCGGCGCAGGGGCGCACCACCGAGGCGGCGATGGACGGCATCGCCCGGGTGGACGGCGCGGACGGGGTGGCCCGGCTCTGCGCCGGTCGCCTCGACGAGCTGGACGGCGCGTCCCTGGGGGCGCGGGCGGCGGCGAAGGCACGGGCCGCCGCCGACCCGGTCGAGCTGCCCCCGGGCCGGTACGAGGTGGTCCTCGAACCGGCCGCCGTGGCCGACCTGCTACAGAATCTCGCCTGGTACGGCTTCAACGGCAAGCGGCACGTCGAAGGCCAGTCGTTCGCCCGGCCCGGCGTCGCCCAGTTCGATCCGGCGGTGACCCTGGTCGACGACCCGACGTACGGCGGGGCGATGCCGTTCGACCTGGAGGGCACCCCGCGTACGGCGTTGACCCTGGTCGAGGCGGGCACCACCCGCGCGGTGGCCCACGACCGGCGCAGCGCCGCCGGGGCGGGCACGTCGTCGACAGGGCACGGGACGCCGGGCGGCGCCACCTTCGGCCCGATCCCCCGCAATCTCCTGATGCCCGGGTCGGCCGGCGATCCGGTGGACCCGGCGGTCGGCGGCCACCCGGCCGGCGGCCCGGTCGTGGGGGCGGTGGCGGACGCGGACACCGCCGCACTGGTCGCGCCGATGGCCCGAGGGCTGCTGGTCAGCGACTTCTGGTACACCCGGGTGCTCGATCCGTTGAGCCTGGTGGTCACCGGGTTGACCCGCAACGGGGTGTGGCTGGTCGAGGACGGCGTGCCGGTGCGGGCGGTGCGGAACCTCCGGTTCACCGAGGCGTACCCCCGGGCGTTGGGGCCGGGGGCGGTGCTCGGTCTCGGCCGGCGGCCGGTCCGCCAGCCGGACCGGTTCGACGGCGGCTGGTGGGAGGGGCCGGCACTGCGGCTGGCCTCGTGGAACTTCACCGGCGGCGCGTCGGGCTGACGGTGCCGCAGCGCCCGCGCAGCCGACTAACGCCGACTACACATTGATCATGGTTCGGGTCTTTCCAAGGTGCGGGACACACGGGACACTGCGTTGCGCGGCCCGAACGTGATGATCGGCGTAACGTGTGTCACTTAGCTGCGCCGATGTTTCGGCGTGGTCGCCTGCTTGCGCACGACGCGGCAGTGGACACGGTCCGGCCGGTCCACTGGCCGGCACGGAACGTGAACCGCCGCCCGCGAGGGCCCGTCCCGTCAGGAAGACGACTCGAATGACATCAACGGCAACGAAGCCGCGGGGTGCGCGGGCGCGCGCCGCCATCGCGGCGAAGACGTTGCGGACCGACCGCTGGTGGTTCGCCCCCCTGATCACCGTCGTCGGGCTCAGCGCCTGGGTGGCGTACGCGACCGTCCGGGTGTTCATGCACAAGTGGTACTGGGTGGACCAGTACCACTACCTGACGCCGTTCTACTCCCCCTGTGTGACCGACAGGTGCGTCGAGGGCTCCTCGCACTTCGGCACTCTCCTGCCCGGCTGGTGGATCATCCCGGACGCGGCGCTGACCCTGCCGTTCCTGCTGCTGTTCCGGTTGACCTGCTACTACTACCGCAAGGCGTACTACAGGTCGTTCTGGCTGTCGCCGCCGGCCTGCGCGGTTCCCGACGGGCACAAGTCCTACTCCGGGGAGACCCGGTTCCCGCTGCTCGGGCAGAACCTGCACCGCTACTTCTTCTACGCCGCCGCGATCATCTCGCTGATCAACACCTGGGACGCGGTGCTGGCCTTCCACTCGCCGGAGGGCTTCGGCTTCGGGCTGGGCAACATCGTCCTGCTGGTCAACGTGGTGATGCTCTGGGCGTACACGATCTCCTGCCACTCCTGCCGGCACATCATCGGCGGGCGGCTCAAGCACTTCTCCGCGCACCCGGTGCGGTACCGGGCCTGGACGTTCGTGTCCAAGCTGAACACCCGGCACATGCAGCTCGCCTGGATCACCCTCGGCACGCTGGCCTTCACCGACTTCTACGTGATGGCCATCGCCGCCGGCTGGTTCACCGACCTGCGGTTCATCAACTAGAGGGCGCGGCGACATGACCACTACCACTCGCATCGAACGACACCACTACGACGTCGTCGTGATCGGGGCCGGCGGCGCCGGCCTGCGCGCGGCGATCGAGGCCCGGCTCGCCGGCAAGAAGACCGCGATCATCTCCAAGTCACTGTTCGGCAAGGCGCACACCGTGATGGCCGAGGGCGGCGCGGCGGCCGCGATGGGGAACGTGAACAGCCGGGACAACTGGCAGGTGCACTTCCGTGACACCATGCGCGGCGGCAAGTTCCTCAACAACTTCCGGATGGCCGAGCTGCACGCGAAGGAGTCGCCGCAGCGGATCTGGGAGCTGGAGACGTACGGGGCGCTCTTCGACCGGACGAAGGACGGCAAGATCTCCCAGCGCAACTTCGGCGGGCACGAGTACCCCCGGCTGGCGCACGTCGGTGACCGCACCGGCCTGGAGCTGATCCGCACCCTCCAGCAGAAGATCGTCTCCCTCCAGCAGGAGGACAAGCGCGACCTCGGCGACTACGAGGCCCGGATCCGGGTGTTCTCCGAGACGACCATCACCGAACTGCTGCTCGACGGGGACCGGGTGGCCGGGGCGTTCGGCTACTACCGGGAATCCGGCGAGTTCATCCTGTTCGAAGCACCGGCGGTGGTGCTGGCCACCGGCGGGGTCGGCCGGTCCTACAAGGTCACCTCGAACTCCTGGGAGTACACCGGGGACGGGCACGCGCTGGCGCTGCGCGCCGGGGCCACGCTGATCAACATGGAGTTCCTCCAGTTCCACCCGACCGGCATGGTCTGGCCGCCCTCGGTGAAGGGCATCCTGGTCACCGAGTCGGTCCGGGGCGACGGCGGCGTGCTGAAGAACTCCGAGGGCAAGCGGTTCATGTTCGACTACGTCCCCGACGTCTTCCGCAAGCAGTACGCGGAGACCGAGGAGGAGGCCGACCGCTGGTACACCGACCCGGACAACAACCGGCGTCCGCCGGAGCTGCTCCCCCGCGACGAGGTCGCCCGCGCGATCAACAGCGAGGTCAAGGCCGGTCGGGGTACGCCGGCCGGCGGCGTCTACCTGGACATCGCCTCCCGGCGTTCGGCCGACGAGATCCGCCGTCGACTGCCGTCGATGTATCACCAGTTCAAGGAGCTGGCCGACGTCGACATCACGGCCGAGCCGATGGAGGTCGGGCCGACCTGCCACTACGTGATGGGCGGCGTCGAGGTGGACCCGGACTCCGGGGCCGCGTTCGGCACCGTGCAGGGGCTGTTCGCCGCCGGTGAGGTCTCCGGCGGCATGCACGGCTCCAACCGGCTGGGCGGCAACTCCCTGTCCGACCTGCTGGTCTTCGGCAAGCGGGCGGGCGGGCACGCGGCGTCGTACACCGATCAGCTGGCCTCGCGCCCGAAGGTGCCGGTGGCCGCGGTGGAGACCGCCGTGGAGACGGCGCTGGCGCCGTTGCAGCGGGACACCGGGGAGAGCCCGTACACCCTCCAGCAGGATCTCCAGGCGGTGATGGGGGATCTGGTCGGCATCATCCGCCGGGAGGGCGAGCTGGTCGACGCGCTGCGCCGGCTGACCGAGCTGCGGGAGCGGGTGGCGAAGGTGAGCGCGGCCGGCGGCCGGCGTTACAACCCGGGCTGGCACCTGGCGCTGGACCTGCGCAACATGCTGGTCGTCTCGGAGTGCACCGCGAAGGCGGCGCTGGAGCGGCAGGAGTCGCGCGGCGGGCACACCCGGGAGGACTTCCCGACCATGGACCCCCGCTGGCGGCGGATCAACCTGGTCTGCACGCTCGACGGTGACACCGTCCGGCTGGAGCACAAGCCGCTGCCGAAGATGCGGGCCGAGCTGATCGGCCTCTTCGACCGTACCGAGCTGGCCAAGTACCTGACCGACGAGGAGCTGGCCGACGTCGACGCCGTCGGCGAGGAGGCGAACTGATGGGAAGCAAGAGGGAGTTCCGCATCTGGCGGGGCGACGAGACCGGCGGTGACCTCCAGGACTACTCGGTCGAGGTGAACGAGGGCGAGGTCGTCCTCGACGTCATCCACCGGCTCCAGGCCACCGACGCGCCGGATCTGGCCTGCCGGTGGAACTGCAAGGCCGGCAAGTGCGGCTCCTGCTCGATGGAGATCAACGGCAAGCCCCGGCTGAGCTGCATGACCCGGATGTCGACGTTCGAGGAGTCCGAGACCGTCACGGTCACCCCGTTGCGCACCTTCCCGGTGATCCGGGACCTGGTCACGGACGTCTCGTTCAACTACGAGAAGGCGCGCGAGACGCCGGCCTTCGCCCCGCCGGCCGACCTGGCGCCTGGTGAGTACCGGATGCAGCAGGTCGACGTGGAACGCTCGCAGGAGTTCCGCAAGTGCATCGAGTGCTTCCTGTGCCAGAACGTGTGCCACGTGATCCGCGACCACGAGGAGAACAAGCCGGCCTTCTCCGGCCCCCGGTTCTTCATCCGGGCCGCCGAGCTGGACATGCACCCGCTGGACGCGAAGACCGACCGCAAGCAGTACGCGCAGCAGGAGCAGGGGCTCGGCTTCTGCAACATCACCAAGTGCTGCACCGAGGTCTGCCCCGAGCACATCAAGATCACCGACAACGGGATCATCCCCATGAAGGAACGGGTCGTCGACCGCAGGTACGATCCCCTGGTATGGCTCGGTAGCAAGATCTTCCGTCGGGGCGAGACGCCCCAGAGCACCGCGAACAGCGCGGGAAAGGGGTCCGTGGTGCACAGCGGCGCACGGCAGGCTGGAGTCCACTCGCACGCCGGCGGCTCCGGCGACCCGGCCGCGGAGGCCCAGGCCCAGCAGGGCGTGAACTGGCACCGCGAGGTCCCGCACCCGACCATGCCGGCGGTCGACGACCGGGGCAAGCTCCCGCTGACGGAGTTGACCTTCGACCGGGCGGCGGCTCCGTCGCCGTTCGGTGACGACGTCACCTTCCCGCTGCCGCCGGAGCACCTGAACTTCGCCCACCCGAGCCAGGACGACAAGCACTGAACGGGCACGAGACCGGCACGACAGGCACCGGGCCGGCCTGACGGCACCACCGGGCCGGGCGAACGGCACGGGTCGGGACGGCCGGCATCGCTGCGGCGCGACATCCGCCGCAACGGGCACGACGAGGTCGACGGGGGTCGACGGCACACGCCGTCGGCCCCCGTCGCCGTGTCGGCCGGGCACCCGCCGCCGTCAGCCGGCGGCCAACAGCGGGCGGAGGGCGGCGACGATGGGCACGTCGGCGGGGAGCCAGGTGACGCTGTGCAGTTCGTCGGCGGTCAGCCAGCGCAGCGCGGAGTGTTCCAGTGCGCGCGGCTGGTCGCCGTGCAGCAGGCGTGCCGCGTACACCTTCAGCACCGACCGGCCGTGGGCCATCCGGACGTCCCGGCCGATCCGGTCGCCGACCTCCACCCGGACGGCCAGCTCCTCGGCGCACTCGCGGACCAGCGCCGCCGTCTCGCTCTCGCCCGGCTCGACCTTGCCACCGGGGAACTCGAACATGCCGGCGACCTCGGGGGGCGCGTTACGCGCACAGGCGAGCACCCGCCCGGCGGAGATGATCGCCGCTCCCACGACCACCCTCGGCTCGCGCCGGTCGGTCGGTCCGTTACCGCTACTCCGTTCGGTCTGCACGGGCGTCCAGCGTGCCAGATCAATCGTCGGTTTGGGTACCGTGGCCGACCGGTAGGCCAATAAGAGACGGAAGTGTGGGCGTGGACACACCGCCATCAGGTCGACAGACTAATAGCACCACGAGGACACGGGACGGCGACGATTTGGCCACAAGCCGGCAACGGCGCCTGGGAGGTGCGGTGATGCGCGCGCTGTTCACCAGTCGAAGCAAGCACGACTATCTCAGTGACGCCCTCACGCTCCTGCACGGGTGGACCCGCGACGGTGAGCAGATCCGCCGCACCCTGGTCATGGACGACAGCCAGCACGCCGCGCTCACCGAACGGGTCAAGGTCGTCGCGGACGCGCTGCGGCTGCGACCGGACATCAGCCGGCGGGACACCGAGACCCGCATCCGGGTCGGGCACGGCGACGGGGAGCCGCTCACCGAGGGTGAGGTGCTGCTCGCCGCCCGGATCGAGGACGCGTACCGCGCGGTGACGGCGGACTGACCAGCCGGCCGCGGCGGTCGCGGGTGACCGGCGGTTCCCGTCATCGTCGACCCCCGTCGTCGCCAGCCGCACCCTCCCCGCCAGCTTAGAGCCGTCCGGGGCCCGCCCCCTCGGCGGAACGTCCGCCCCGTCCGCGCCGAGTGGTCGGAACACCACCCTCGGTCAGCTCAGCGCATCGGCTCGCCCTGCGCCGTCGGCAACCCCAGCGCCTGGCGTACGGCCAGCTCGGTGGCCGGGTCCGGATGCTGCCCGGCCTGCGCGACCACCTGGAGCAGCCGGCCCCGGTCGGGTTCGCCGTCGGCGTCCCGCCAGGCCGGCTCGTCCTGCTCCATCTCGGTGAGCAGCCGCTCCATCGCCGGGCGGACCGCCTCCGGCCAGGTCTCGCGGCGCAGCCGGAACCACATGTCGGTGTGGATGGTCTCGGCCCGACGCACCGCGTCCCGTAGCCCGGCCGGGGTGCTGGTCGGCGCACTGGCCACCAGGGCGGCCCGCGCCTCGGTCCAGTCCCGGCTGGCCAGCAGGTAGCCGAGCTGCGCCGGGTCCAGCACCGTGGTGTCCATCCGCAGCGACCGGGACAGCCCCGCCGGGGAGGTCAGGTAGCAGGTGATGGTGGGGTCGGTGGACCAGTCGACCCGGGTCGGCAGGAACCAGCTCAGCCGCACCTCGGTCGGCAGTCCCAGCGGGTCCACCACGTAGCTGCGCTGCCGCTGCCGGCAGAGCGTCTCGGCCCGCTGGGAGAGCGCCGCCGCACCCGGGTACCGCTCGTCGGCGGAGCGCTCGTAGGCGGGGAAGTCGTCGACGTACTCGGCGTGGTGCGGGGTGTCACAGGCCACCCGGGTGACCTTCTCGGGGGCGGTCCGGCTGGCGGTGGCACCGGAGGACACCCGGAAACAGTCCCCCACCCGCAGCCCGCGCAGCCCCGGGTCGGGGTCGGAACCGGTCATCGTGACGCCCAGCGCCACCAGACCGGCCAGCACCCAGCCGCCGAGCAGCACCAGGCCGGCGATCACCAGCCCCCGACCCCGCTCGCCGTCCCGCCTGATCCGGCGTAGCGCGAACCCGGCGGTGACCGGTGCCAGCACCCCGCCGAGCAGGCCGAGCAGCAGCGTCACCACGGCCAGCCGGTTCAGCCGGCCGCGGACTGCGGGGCGCTGCGGCCACGGCTCCCAGTCGGGCACGGCATGCGACGCCGGGCCCGCCTCGGCGTCCCCGGTACCGCCCGGGGCCGTGTCGGCACCGCCGTTGGCCGCGTCGGCACCGGGGGCCGGGGGCGGGGTCGCCGCAGCGGCCGGGCTCGCGTCCGCACCGCCGTCGGGCGCGTCGGCACCGCCGGGAGCCGGAGGCGTCGCGTCGGGCGGGGCCGCGTCGGCGGTGCCGGCCGCGGTCGTCGGCGGCACCGGCCGCGACTCGTCGGCGGGCTGCGTCTCGGAACGTTCGCTGGTCACACCGCTTCCCTCCCCCGTCGCCCCGCGTCCGGCCAGGCATGGGGAGACTAGTCGACCGGGCGGACGGGCAGGCAACGGCCGACGCTGGCGCCCACTTCCTACCGTGGAACCCATGGCAAATGTGACGTACGACCGCAAGGAGCAGTTCCAGCAGATCCGCAGTGGACTGCTCGACGGGGAACAGATCATCGCCGTCTACGACGCCATCGGCACCGGCACCGGGTTCATCGGCCTGACCGACCGGCGGGTGATCATCCAGGACCGCTCGTTCGTGGGCAAGAAGTTCGCGATCACCAGCATCCCGTACTCGAAGATCACCAGCGTGAGCGTGGTGAGCAACAAGTCGTGGGGCGGGGAGTTCTTCTCCACCGGCGCGATCGCCGTACACGTCGGCACGCACACCTACGAGGTGGAGTTCCGGGGCGCGCAGAAGAGCCACCACGTGCACAACGTGATCCTGCACTACATCTCCTGACCTGCCCCCGCCCGCCGACACGCCGCCCCGTCCCGCCTCACCGCTGGCGGGTCGGGGGCGCCGGTGGCGATGAGGGAGTCGAGGATGTCCCGGGCCGCGGCGAGCCGCTGCATGGCCGCGGTGATCCGCGCCCGTTCCTCGGCGAGACCGTCGAGCAGTTCGGGGCAGGTGGGGGCGAGCACCGTGGTGTCGTCCGGCACACAGGGCAGGATCTCGGCGATCACGGCCGTCCCGAGCCCGGCCGAGAGGAGCAACTGGATCCGCCGCACGGTGGCCAGGGCCTGCTCGCCGTAGTCGCGGTAGCCGCTCGGCCGCCGTTCCGGCCGTAGCAGGCCCTGCTCCTCGTAGTAGCGCAGGGCCCGGGTGCTCACCCCGGCCCGCCGGGCCAGTTCACCGATCCGCATGCCGTACAGGAGAGCGCGGACTTGACCTTCACGTCAACGTGAACGTCTACCGTCGCCGGCATGAGCGATCGCAAACTCACGCACCACGACCCGGTGGCGGTGCTCGGTCTCGGCCCGATGGGGCAGGCCCTCGCCACCGCCCTGATCTCGGCCGGCATTCCGACCATCGTCTGGAACCGTACGCCGGAGCGGGCCGAACCCCTCGTCACGCGGGGCGCGGTGGCTGCGCCGACCGTCGCCGGGGCGGTCCGGGCCGCCGCCGTCGTGGTCACCTGCCTGCGGAGCCCGGCGGCGGTCGACTCGGTGCTCGCCGCGCACGACGACTGGGCCGGCCGGACCGTCATCGACGTCACCACCGGTCAACCGGACGAGGCGCGCAAGCTGGCGAAATGGGCCGAAGGCAACGGCGTCGACCTGGTGAAGGGCGCGATCCTGACCCCGACGCCGACGATCGGCACACCGGCCGCCGTGACGCTCTGGTGCGGCGACCGGCCCACCGTCGACGCGGTCATGCCCACCCTGACGGCCTTCGGCGGCACACCCGCCCACCTCGGCCCGGACCCGGGGGCGACGGCGGCGTACGAGATGGCGCTGTTCGATCTGTTCGGCACCGCGGTCACCGGCCTGCTGCACGCCTTCGCGCTGGCCTCGGCGGAGGGCATCGACCCCCGGTCGTTCGCCCGGTACGCCGCCGGGATCGCCCCGATGCTCGCGGAGCTGGTCGGCCGCTTCGCCGACGACATCGCCGCGGACCAGTTCCCCGGCGACCGGTCCACCGTCGCCTCGGTCGGCGCGAGCATCACCCACGTCATCGAGGCCACCGACGCCCACGGGATCGACTCCGGGATGCTGCGTGCCGCCCGGTCCGTCATCGAACGGACCATCGCCGCCGGTCACGGCGAGGACGGACTGGCCCGGCTGGCCCAGGTTCTCACCCCGGCCCGCTCCGTCTGACACCCGGCCGGCCCCGGTCCCTGGAATACTCGGGCCCATGCGGACGACTCTCCACAATGGTCATCGGGGGCTGGTGCGGCGTGTTCCTGCGTGACGTGCTGGCCACCGATGTCGAGGCGTACCAGCGGATGCGCTGCGACCCGGCGATGATGGTCGAACTCGGCGGGCCGCTGCCGGCCGCCCACGTGGCCCGGCAGGTCCGCCGGGACGTCCGACTGGCCGCCGACGGCGTCGCACTGATCAAGATGATCGTGGTGGACGACACGGTCGCCGGGACCGTCACCCTCTGGCGCGGGCCGGACGACGGGGCGGTCGCCGAGGTCGGCTGGATGGTGCTGCCCGAGTTCCAGGGCCGGGGGCTGGCCAAGCAGGGCGTACGCGCGCTACTCGACCAGGCCCGCACCGAGGGACGGGAGGACACCGTGCACGCCTTCCCGGCGGTCGGCAACGCCCCGTCGAACGCGATCTGCCGGTCGCTCGGGTTCACCCTGCTCGGCGAGGAGGACGTCGAGTTCAACGACCAGGTCATCCGTACCCGGCACTGGACGCTCGACCTGACCCGGCCGGAAACCGGGTTGCCCCGCTGACCGGCCCGCTGCTTGGCTGGGGACGAAGCCGACCGGAGGGAGCAGACGACATGTCGTACGCCACGAGGTCCACCCAGGCGCCCACCATCGACCAGCAGCGGGAATCGAGGCTTCGTGACCACCAGCACCACGGCAGTGACGGCGCGACCATGCGCCGGTGACACCGGACCGGCCGGCACCCCGAACGGGGGTCGCTGATGTCGGTGTTCGATGATCCGGGCCACTTCGGCAGGATGTGGGCCGACAGGTACGACAGCCCCGGCAACCCCGACCCGGGCCCGGCGGTGGACTTCCTCGCCGAACGGGCCGGCGACGGGCGGGTGCTCGAACTCGCCGTCGGGACGGGTCGGGTGGCGTTACCGCTCGCCGCCCGGGGCGTACCCGTCGACGGGGTCGAGGCGTCACCGGAGATGGTGGCGAAGCTGCGCGCCAAGCCCGGCGGCGACGGCGTCCCGGTCACCATCGGCGACATGGCCGACGTGCCCGTGACAGGCCCGTACCGGCTGGTCTACCTGGTGTTCAACACCCTGTTCAACCTGGTCCGTGCCGAGCGGCAGCAGGACTGCCTGCGCAACGTGGCCCGGGTGCTGGCCCCCGGCGGCGAGTTCGTCGTCGAGGCGTTCGTGCCCGACCCGGCCGGCTTCGACCGGGACGAACAGGTGCAGATGCGGTCGGTGACCGAGGACTCGGCCACCATCCGGCTGCACCAGTACGACCGGGCGGCGCAGACCTTCGTCCGGCAGACCATCACCTTCGACCGCGACGGCGTACACCTGGAACCGTTCGCGATGCGCTACTGCTGGCCGGAGCAGATCGACGAGCTGGCCCACCGGGCCGGCCTGCGCCTCGTCGAGCGGTACGCCGACTGGCACCGGCACCCGTTCGACGACACCAGCACGTCGCACATCTCGGTCTACCGCCGCTGAGGGGTGGACCGGCCGGGGTCGGGGCACCTGCCCCGGCCCCGGGGTGTGCCGGCGTACTACAGCCGTTTGATCATCCGGATGGCGGCGGCCTCGGCGGCCTCAGAAGTCGATGAACCCGGCCACGACCTCGTCCACCGTACCGTCGTCCCGCAGCGTGCCGTAGAAGTACACCGAGCCGTATCCCCAGAGGTAGGACTCGACCATGTCCGCCAGTTCGCCTGCCACCGGCCAGCCTTCCTCGTCGACCTGGAACAGGAAGTCGTGCCCGTCGGCGAGCACCGCGTCCGCGTAACTCGGGTCGCCCTGGATGAGCACCGGCTCGGTGCCGACGCGCACGAACGGAACGACGTCACCGTCGCACTCCGTCAATGCGGCGCAGCGCAGTCCGGGCCAGCCGAGCTCCGTACGGGAGCCCCGCGGCGAGGGCTGGTGCGGGACGGCCCGCATCGCCATGCCCGGGTATTCGAGATCGTCGTCGCTGATCTCGAACCCCTCGCGCAGCAGCACCGACACCTCACGACCGCCGGTCCAGGGCGCACAGTCCGCAGGAAGTGTCAGGAGGTAGCGGTGCGTCGTCAGCACCGGGTGGGACTCGATCGCGACAGGTGGCGCGCCACCGATCCGCCCACCGGTCCGGCCGTCCGGGAGCGCGGGCGTCAACGTCGTGACCATGGCCCGACCGTACCGGCCGGCTCGGACGTCGAAGCGGAGGTCCACCGCGATCCGTGACGACGCGGGGCCGGGGCGGGCGAGCGCAGGAGGCCGGGACCGCGACTACCGAATGCTACGGTGACCGCATGACTGCGGTGCCCGAGTGGATGCGGCCGCCCCGCCCGGAGGGGTGGTACGCAGACGACCTCGACACGCTCACCGAGGCACCCCGTCACACCGAACTGATCGACGGAGCACTCGTCTTCATGATGTCCCCCCAGCGGGTCTGGCACGCCCGGATCGTCACAGCGCTGGTGAACGCCCTGACCGACCAGGCACCATCAGGTGTCGAGGTCGACAGGGAGATCACGGTCCGACTCGACAGGTGGAACCGTCCCGAGCCCGGCCTCGTGGCAGCGGCAGCACCTTACGACCCGTCGCGCACCTTCTACACACCTGAGGAGACTCTCCTGGTCGTGGAGGTGGTCTCGCCGGAGTCGGCGCACCGCGACCGTACGGTCAAGCTGCGCAAGTACGCGGAAGCCGGCATCGCCAACTACTGGCCGTCGAGGAGGAGGACGGCTCACCTGTGGTCCACGCCTACGAACTGGACGTGCCGACACGGGCCTACGTGGCGACCGGAATCCATCGCCACGAACTGCGGACCACGAAGCCGTTCGTGATCAAGCTTGACCTGGACGGGCTGGTGCCGGGCCGCAAGGCCTGAGCGCGGCGACCACCACACGCTGGAGCGGACCCCACCGGATCCCGTCGCCGGTCACCGTGACGGTGGCTCGGGAGCGCCCAGATTCAGGAACATCACGTGCAGCCCCACCAGGCCGTGCTCGGGGTGGTCGAACGCCTCGGGGACGGTGGCGAGCACCTCGAAACCCAACGAACGCCACAGCCGGACCGCGACCTCGTTCGACTCGACGACCGCGTTGAACTGGATGCTCCGGTAGCCGGCGGCCCGCGCCCAGTCGACGACGTGCTCGCCGAGGGCGCGGCCGACGCCGCGGCCGGAATGCCGTGGGTCGACCATGAAGCTGGCCGTTGCCACATGTGCGCCGCGACCGGGCCGGTTCGGACCCATCTTCGCGCTGCCGAGAACGGTCGGCCCGTCCACCGCGACGACGGTGCGCCCCGGAGGGGGCTCCATCCACCACCCGCGGGCCTGCTCCAGGGACAGGTTCCCGGGGAACGCGTACGAGCGGCCCTGCGCCACGATCTCGCTGAAGAAGGGGTAGATCGCAGGCCAGTCGCCGTCCTCGGCGTCGCGGATCGTCACCGGATCACCGTAGGACCGGTCGACAGGCCCCGACAACGCGATTCAGCCGGGCGGCACGACCCGCCGAGCTGTCCGCGAGACGGTGGACCGGAACTACACGTTGAACCGGAACTCCACCACGTCGCCGTCCTGCATGACGTATTCCTTGCCCTCGATCCGGACCTTGCCGGCGGCCTTCGCCGCCGCCATCGAGCCGGCCGCGACCAGGTCGTCGTAGGAGACCACCTCGGCCTTGATGAAGCCGCGTTGGAAGTCGCTGTGGATCACCCCGGCGGCCTCCGGGGCGGTCGCGCCGACCGGCACGGTCCAGGCCCGCGCCTCCTTCGGCCCCGCCGTGAGGTACGTCTGGAGCCCGAGCGTGCGGAAGCCGACCCGGACGAGCTGGTCCAGCCCCGGCTCGGACTGCCCGATCGACTCCAGCAGCTCGCGGGCCTCCTCCTCGGGCAGGTCCACCAGCTCGGATTCGATCTTGGCGTCCATGAACACGGCCTCGGCGGGAGCCACCAGGGCGCGCAGCTCGTCGAGGAAGGCGGCGTTGCCCAGCTCGGCCTCGTCGACGTTGAACACGTAGAGGAACGGCTTCGTGGTGAGCAGGTGCAGCTCCCGCAGGTGCTCCAGCTCGATCTTGGCGGCGGCGGCCCCGGCGTACAGGGTGGTGCCGCCGTCGAGCACCTCGACGGCCTGCTTCGCGGCGGTCACCGCGGCGGCCCGGTCCTTGCGGAGCTTGGCCTCCTTCTCCAACCGGGGCAGCGCCTTCTCCAGGGTCTGCAGGTCGGCCAGGATCAGCTCCGTGTTGATCGTCTCGATGTCGTCGGCGGGCGAGACCTTGCCGTCGACGTGCACCACGTTCGGGTCGGAGAAGGCCCGTACCACCTGGCAGATGGCCGAGGCGTCCCGGATGTTCGCCAGGAACGCGTTGCCCCGGCCCTGCCCCTTCGACGCCCCCCGGACCAGGCCGGCGATGTCGACGAACGACACCGGCGCGGGCAGCACCTTCTGCGACGAGAAGATCTCGGCGAGCTTGTCGAGCCGCGCGTCCGGCAGCCCCACCACCCCGACGTTGGGCTCGATCGTGGCGAACGGGTAGTTCGCCGCGAGCACGTCGTTCTTGGTCAACGCGTTGAACAGGGTGCTCTTGCCGACGTTGGGCAGGCCGACGATGCCGATGGTGAGACTCACGACGGGCCAGCTTACGCCGTCACCCGGCAGGCGGCCCCGTCGGCACCGCCGGGGCGGCTCAGGCGGTGAGCAACCGGGGTTCGATCCGGGTCTCCCGCACCCCGCCGGCACCGTCCGGCACCACCTCGTACGCGGCCACCCCGGCCCGGTCGGCGACCGCCTCGGCCAGCCGGGTGCCCCGGTAGACCAGCCCCACCCCGTCGTCGGTGCAGTGGCTGGCCGGCAACGTGCCGTCGGCGACCAGCCGGTGCAGCAGCGGCCGGCGCTGCGCCTCGCTGTCGTAGTGCACCCCGTTGCCGTACGGCAGCCAGCCCAGGCCGTCGGTGTAGGCCCGCAACCGCCGGCCGTAGCTGTCGGTGGTGCCGCCGACGTGCCAGCAGATCGAACCGGCGGAGACCCCGCCGAGCACCACCCCGGCCTCTCAGCACTCGCGCAGGATCTCCGGCAGCCCGTGCACCCGCCACACCGCGCAGAGGTTGGCCACGCTGCCGCCACCGACCCAGATGATGTCCTGGCCGAGCAGGTGCGCCCGGACGTCCTCGACGTTGGGCATCGGGAACAGCGCCAGGTGCGAGGGGCGGTAGCGGGTGCCGGCGAACGCGCCGTGGAAGACGGTCAGCGCGGTGGGCTGGTCGCCGACGGCCTGGTTGAGGTAGCAGATCCGCGGCTCGTCGGCCTGCGCCAACTCGGCCATCAGGTCGAAGACCGGTCCGGGATCGGCATCCCAGGGGCCCCGGCCACGACTGGTGAAACCCATGCTGGTGGCGACGATGGTCGGTTCGGTGGCGGGCATGTCGGTCCTCTCTGCGGCTGGCTCCGCTGTCATCCTGCGCCACCGCCGTCCCCCGGCCCACCGGCCGGCGTCACCCGGCGAGTCGCCAGTCCGCCCCGCCGTCGGCCACCCCGGGCAGTTCGCCAGCCGCCGCGAGCGGCAGGGTGAGCCGGTCCCCGGCGCTCGGGCCGGCCCGCTCCGACTCGCCCAACATCCAGCGCACCTCGTCGACCGTCCAGCCCAGCCCCCGCCGGCCGGCGATCTCCCGGACCAGCCGGCGGCCGACCCGGGTGTCGTCGTCGTAGAACCGCATGCACCAGTGGTGTGCCCACATGCCCAGCGCCCGCAGGCCGGCCGCGTCGAGGGAGCCGGCGAGCCGACCGCAGGCGGTGTCGGCGAACGGTCGTGCCGGATCGTCGGCCCGGTCCCGCTCGATCGCGCCGAAAGCGGCCGGCGCGACCACCCGCATCCGGTCGTACAGGCCCTGCGCGGTGGCGTCGTCCAGCCGCCCCGGCCCTGACCGAGGGTCGCCCCGCCCGGTCACGCTCGCCATCGCCGCACCCTTTCTGGAGTTGGTGCCGGGACGCTACCGACCACTACCGACACTTTCCGGGCCGGAAACTGATCCCCGGGACCGGGATAGGCGGGGTGAGCTGGGGCGTCTGTATCGGTGACAGACAATGACGGGGAGGGTGGGTGGACGAGGACGATCGGGCCCGGCTGGCCGAGTTCGTGGCCAGCCGGGCACCTGCCCTGATGCGGGTCGCGTACCTGCTCACCGGGGACCGGCACGCCGCCGAGGACCTGTTCCAGTCGGCGCTGGCCAAGACCATTCCGAGGTGGCGTGACCTGCGCCACACCGACCCGGAGGGCTACCTGCGCACGGTCATGTACCGGGAGCAGGTCAGCTGGTGGCGGCGGCTGCGCCGGTACCGGGAGACGCTGCTCACCGGCGTCGACGACCCGGCCGGTCCGGACCTGTTCGGCGGCACCGACGTACGGCTGGCGATGCGGGCCGCGCTGCGCGCGCTGCCGGCGGCCCAGCGCACGGTCGTGGTCCTGCGCTACTACGAGGACCTCACCGAGACCCAGGTGGCCGCCGCGCTCGGCTGCTCGGTCGGCACCGTACGCAGCCGCACCCACCGGGCCGTGGCCCGGCTGCGGCAACTCCTGCCGGACATCGAACTGCTGGAGGTACGGCGGTGACCACGCCCCTCGAGAACCTCATCCGCGCCACCCTCTCCGACCTCGCCGAGGAGGCACCGACAGTGCACGACCACCTGAACCGGGCGGAACGCCGGGCCCGGTCCCGCCGCCGCGCCACGATCACGATGAGCGCGGCGGGGGTCCTCGCCGCCATGCTGATCGCCACCCCGTTCGCGATGGCCGCCAGCGGTGACGGGGACACCCCGCCCGCCGTACCGGCGTCGACGCCGAGCGGGCCGCCCGCGGCACCCGTCCCGGCGGCGGTGACCGAACCCCCCGTCGACCAGGGTGTCCGGACCGGCCGCGGCGCGCCGGCACCGGCCCGGACCGCCGTTCCCGCACCGCCGGGCAAGCCGGCCTCGACGGCCGTACCCGCGTCGCCCGCGACGTCCACTCCGGCACCGCCCGCCATCCCCGCGTCGCCCGCTCCGGCGACGACCGCCATCCCGGCGTCGCCCGCGCCACGCGTCGCCGGACCGCGCACCGGCCCGGTCACCGCACCGGCCCCCGCCAGCAGCGCACCGCCCGTCGACCAGGGCCCCGCGACCGGCCCCGTTCCCGCGCGCTGACGCACCGCCTCCCCACCCCGGCACGGCCGGGGTGGGGAGGTCGACCACCGCCCGCACGCTCAGGTCCGATTCCCGCGAGCCACCGCCGGTGAGCTGCGGGCATGATCGGTGGCGTGGAGTTGGACTTCGAACGGTGCTACCGCGCCGTGGACAGCCGTGACCAGCGGTTCGACGGGTGGTTCTACACGGGCGTCACGTCGACCGGGATCTACTGCCGGCCGTCCTGCCCGGCGATCACCCCGAAGCGGCGTAACGTCCGCTTCTTCCCGTCGGCAGCCGCCGCGCAGGGGGCCGGCCTGCGGGCCTGCCGCCGGTGCCGCCCGGACGCCGCGCCCGGCTCACCGCAGTGGGACGTCCGCGCCGACGTGGTGGGTCGCGCCATGCGGCTCATCGCCGACGGAGTGGTCGACCGGGACGGCGTACCCGGGCTGGCCGCCCGGCTGGGCTACACGCAACGGCACCTGCACCGGATGCTCCGGGCGGAACTGGGCGCCGGGCCACTGGCACTGGCGCGGGCCCAACGTGCCCAGACCGCCCGAACGTTGATCGAGACGACCGGGCTGGGCCTGGCGGAGGTGGCGTTCGCAGCCGGGTTCGGCAGCGTACGGCAGTTCAACGACACCGTCCGGCAGGTGTACGGGACGGTGCCGTCGCAGTTGCGCACCGGGCGGGGCGGCCCGCCGACGCCGGGTGGGGCGGGCACGATCACGCTCCGGCTGGCGTACCGGCCGCCGCTGCACGCCGCCGCCCTGCTGGGGTTCCTGGCCGCCCGGACGCTGCCCGGCCTCGACGAGGTGCGCGACGGGACGTACCGCCGGGGGTTGCGGCTGCCGCACGGCCCGGCGCAGATCGCGCTGACCCCGACGACCGGGTACGTCGGGGCGACGCTGCGCCTGGCCGACCTGCGGGACCTGGCCCCGGCGGTGGCCCGCTGCCGTCGCCTGTTCGACCTGGACGCCGATCCGGAGGCGGTCGACCAGACGTTGGCCGCCGATCCGGCCCTGGCCGGGGTCGTCGCCGCCGAACCGGGCGTGCGGGTGCCCCGGGCGGTGGACGGCTTCGAGATGGCGCTGCGGGCCATCATCGGCCAACAGGTCTCCCTCCCCGCCGCCCGCACCACCCTCACCCGCCTCCTCACCCACCCGGCCCTCACCCCCGGCCCCCACCCCCGCCCCGGCCCCGGCTCCGGCCTCGGCCTCGGCTCCGGCTCCGGCTCCGGCCTCGGCCCCGGCTCCGGTGATCAAGAGGTTTGCGTCACGGAGAGCGCTTCCCGGCGACGCAAACCTCTTGATCACCGCGCCGCAGCGGACGGGGGCGGCGCGGCGGACGGGGGCGGCGCGGCCGACGGGGGCGGGGCGGCCGACGGGGGCGGGGCGGCCGACGGGGGCGGGGCGGGCGGGTGGGGGGTGTGGGGGTTCCCGGGGGCGGAGGAGGTGCTGGGGTTGCCGGATGCGGCGTTCGGGATGCCGGCCGCCCGGCGGGAGACGATCCGGGCGCTGGCCCGGACGGTCGCCGCCGGGGAGGTAGACCTGGAGCCGGGCGGCGACCGGGCGGAGACGGTACGACGGTTGACGGCGCTGCCCGGGATCGGCCCGTGGACCGCCGGTTACCTGGCCATGCGGGCCCTCGGCGACCCCGACGTGCTGCTCCCCACCGACCTCGCGGTACGTCGGGGCGCTGCCGCCCTCGGCCTGCCGGCCACCCCCACCACCCTGGACACGTACGCCGACCGCTGGCGACCCTGGCGGTCGTACGCGGCGATCAGACTCTGGAGAGCGGCATGACGACCCTCGGCACCACCACCATCGGCACCACCACCATGGACACCCCGGCCGGCCCGTTCAGCGTGCTCGTCGACCCCGACGGCGCGGTCCGGGCCGCCGGTTTCACGGCCGACCCGGACAGCCTGCTGCCGCTGGTGCACCCGAGCCTGCGCGGCCCGCTGACGCCGTACGCCGACCTCGGTCCGGTGACCGCCGCCGTCCGCGCCTATCTCGACGGGGACCTGACCGCGATCGACGTGGTGCGGGTACGGCAGCACAGCGGCGGGGCGTTCCAGACCCACGCCTGGACCGTGCTGCGCGACGTCAAACCGGGCGAGCCGGTCACCTACACCGGGTACGCCGCACTGGCCGGCCGGCCCGCCGCGGTCCGGGCGGCCGCCGCCGCCTGTGCCCGTAACGCCGCCGCCCTCTTCGTGCCCTGCCATCGGGTGCTGCGCACCGACGGCACCCTCGGCGGCTACCGGTACGGTCTGCCGGTGAAGAGGTGGTTGCTCGGTCACGAGCGGCGGCTGACGGCAAGCTGACAGCGGAATCGACGCCGATCGACGCTACCGTCGGGTAGTGCCTGCGCAGCGCGACGGCGACCCGGCCAACCCCAGGGCGGACGGTCGGGTCCGGTCGCTGCGCAACCTCTGGCGGCTGCGCCGCTACCTGCGCCCGTACGCCGCCGCGTACGTCCTGCTGTTGCTGGCGGCGCTGGCCGCCACCGGGGCGGGTCTGGCCGTACCCCTGGTGGTGCAGCGGGTGGTGGACGGGCCGGTCGCCCGGCACGACCCGGCGGGGCTGCTCCGCCTCGGCGGGCTGGCCCTGCTGCTCGGCCTGGTCGAGGCGGTGCTGATCTTCATCCGGCGGTGGAGCCAGTCCTCCTCCTCGGTCGGCATGGAGGCGACCATCCGCGCCGACCTGTACGCCCACCTGCAACGCCTGCCGGCCGGCTTCCACGACCGCTGGCAGTCCGGGCAGCTGCTCTCCCGGGCGATCAGCGACCTGTCGGTGCTGCGCCGGTTCCTCTCCTTCGGGCTGCTGTTCCTGGTGCTCAACGTGGTCACCTACGTCGCCGTGGTGATCCTGTTGATCCGCCTGCACGGGCCGCTGGGGCTGCTGGTGGCGGCCAGCGCGGTGCCGCTGTTCCTGATCAGCCGCCGGTTCGGGCGGCACTACCACACCTCGTCGCGGCGGATGCAGGACCAGCAGGGCGACGTGGCCACCCTGGTCGAGGAGACCGCGCAGGGGCTGCGCACCATGAAGGCGTACGGGCGGGGGCCGGAGCTGGCCGACCGGTTCGCCGGGCGGGCCCGCGCGCTGCACGACACCGGCGTGGCCAAGGGGGCGCTGCTGGCCGGCGCGTCAGCCCTGTTCGACCTGGTGCCGAACCTGACGCTGGGCGCCACGCTGGTCGGCGGCGCGACGCTGGTCGCCCGGGACGCGTTGACCATCGGTGAGCTGGTCGCCTTCGTCAGCCTCCAGCTCATGCTGATCTGGCCGGTGCAGTCGCTCGGTTGGATCATCGCCAACGGGCAGGAGGCCGCCACCGCCGCCGACCGCATCCAGGAGGTGCTGGACACGCCGCCGTCGATCGTGGACGCGCCGGACGCCGTGCCGCTGGCCCGCTCGGCGGTGCGCGGCCGGCTCCGCTTCGAGGGGGTGTCGTTCCGCTACCCGGGCAGCACCGAACCGGTGCTGCGGGAGATCGAACTGACCGTCGAGCCGGGCGAGACGCTGGCCCTGGTCGGGGCGACCGGCTGCGGCAAGAGCACCCTGCTCTCCCTGGTGCCCCGGCTGCACGACGTCACCGGCGGCCGGATCACCCTGGACGGGCACGACCTGCGCGGGGTACGCCTGGACGCGCTGCGCCGGCTGGTCGGGGTGGCCTTCGAGGAGCCGACGCTGTTCTCCATGTCGGTCTGGGAGAACCTCACCCTGGGCTGCCCGGACGCCACCGACGACGAGGTCCGGGCCGCGCTGGCACTGGCCCAGGCCGACTTCGCGTACGACCTGCCGTGGGGGTTGGCGACCCGGGTGGGCGAGCAGGGCCTGTCGCTCTCCGGCGGGCAGCGGCAACGGCTGGCGCTGGCCCGCGCGGTGCTCGGCCGGCCGGCGCTGCTGGTTCTCGACGACCCGCTCTCCGCCCTGGACGTGCACACCGAGGCACTGGTCGAGGCGGCGCTGCGCCGGGTGCTGCGGGACACCACCGCGCTGCTGGTGGTGCACCGGCCGTCGACGGTCGCGCTGGCCGACCGGGTGGCGCTACTCGACGGGGGTCGGATCACCGCCGTCGGCCGGCACGGTGACCTGCTGGCCACCGTGCCGGCGTACCGGGCGGTGCTCGCCGCCGAACCCGCACCGGCACCGGGCCTGGTGCGTTCGTGATCCGCCGGCCGGCCCGGCAGCACCGCACGACCGCCGGTGACGGCCGCCCGCCCCGGCAGCACGGCACCGCCGGGGGTGACGGCCGGTCGGTCGCGCTGGACCACTGGCGGGGCCGGGCCACCGACCCGGACGCCGACCGCAGCCGCGCCGAGGACGACTCCCCGGAGGCGGTGGCCCGGCTGCGGGGGCGCAGCCGGGCGCTACTGCGCGACCTGCTCCGCCCGCACCGCAGGTCGCTCGGCGTGGCGGTGGGCCTGCTGCTGGCCCAGAACGCCGCCGCGATGGCCGGGCCGTACCTGGTCATGCTCGGCATCGACCGGGCGGTGCCGCCGCTGCGCGCCGGGGACCCGGGTCCGCTGGCCGCCGTCGCGGGCGCGTTCGCCGTCGCGGCGGTCACCGAGTACGCCGCCCGGCGCAGCTACCTCACATGCTCCGCCCGGATCGGCCAGGCCGTCCTGCTCGACCTGCGCCAGCGGGTGTACGGCCACCTGCTGACCCTCTCCGTCGGCTTCCACGAGCGCTACACCTCCGGTCGGGTGGTGTCCCGGCTCACCAGCGACGTCGACTCCATCGCCGAGCTGGTCGACGGGGGGATCGACACCCTGGTCGCCGCCGCGCTGTCGGTGCTGTCGGTGGCCGCCATCCTGCTCTGGCTGGACCTGCCGCTGGCGGCGGTGACGCTGCTGGCGTTCCCGTTCCTGTTCTGGCTGTCCCGCTGGTTCGCCCGCGCCTCGGCCCAGGCCTACCGGCACAGCCGGGAGGCGGTGGCCCTGGTGATCGTCCATTTCGTCGAGTCGTTGCGCGGCATCCGGGCGGTGCAGGCGTTCCGCCGTGAGCCGCGCAACCAGCAGATCTTCGTGACGGTCAACGACGAGTACCGGCGGACCAGTCTGCACGGGTTCCGGCTGATCGCCACCTACTCGCCGGGGATCAAGGTGATCGGCAACGTCACCGTGGCCACCGTGCTCGGGTACGGCGGCTGGCGGGTGCTGGGCGGCGACACCGAGGTGGGGGTGCTCGCCGCGTTCCTGCTCTATCTGCGCCGGTTCTTCGATCCGATGCAGGAGCTGAGCCAGTTCTACAACTCGCTCCAGTCGGCGACCGCCGCCCTGGAGAAGCTCGCCGGGGTGCTCGACGAACGGCCGGGGGTGCCCGAACCGGCGTCGCCGGTGCCGTTGCCGGCCGGACCGGGGCGGGGCGCGGTGACGTTCCGCGCGGTCTCCTTCGGTTACCGGCCGCAGACGCCGATCCTGACCGGGCTGGACCTGGCCGTGCCGGCCGGGCAGACGGTGGCCCTGATCGGCCCGACCGGCGCCGGCAAGTCGACGGTGGCGAAGCTGCTCGCCCGCTTCCACGACCCGGACGCCGGCACTGTCGAGCTGGACGGCGTCGACCTGCGGGACCTGTCCGACGCCGAGCTGCGCCGGGCGGTGGTGCTGGTGACCCAGGAGAACCACCTGTTCGGCGGCACGGTGGCGGAGAATATCCGGTTCGGCCGGCCGGACGCCTCCGACGCGGCGGTGCAGGCGGCGGCGCGGGCGATCGGCGCACACGACTTCATCGCCGCCCTGCCCGACGGGTACGCCACCGAGGTGCACCGGCGCGGCGGCCGGCTCTCCGCCGGGCAGCGGCAGCTCGTCGCGTTCGCCCGCGCGTTCCTGGCCGACCCACGGGTGCTGATCCTGGACGAGGCGACGTCGTCGCTGGACGTGCCGACCGAGCGGCTGGTGCAGCGGGCGCTGGCCAGCGTGCTGCGGGACCGCACCGCGCTGGTGATCGCGCACCGGCTCTCCACGGTGGAGACCGCCGACCGGGTGCTGGTCGTCGACTCCGGACGGATCGTCGAGGACGGTGCGCCGGCGCGGCTCGCCACCACCGGCGGCCGGTACGCCACGCTGCACCGGCAGTGGCGCGAGTCGCTGAGCTGACCGGCGGACGCCTCGCACCCGGCCGCCGCCCGGTCCCGGCGGGTGAGCAACGCGGTCGGGACCGAACCGGACGGTACGGGGCAACCGGTGCCCGCCGGGGACGGATAGACTCTGCCCGCATCGACGGCCCCGACCCTGTTCCCACCGGTCCGACCGGCCGGGCGGGCGTGGCGGGGTCGGTCGCGTCGCCGGCATACGGGGAGGTTGCGGCGTGCGGATCCGTGGACGAGTGGTGCTGGCAGCGGCGTTGGCGCTGAGCACGATGGGGACGACCGGGGTGGCGTTGGCCGTGGACCGGGGCACCGGTCCGACCGGCGGACCGGCAGGTGGCACCTGGGCGGCCGGGGCGGCCCCGGTCGCCGTGGAGGCCCGGGTGGCGGCCGGCACCGACGTCGGTGGCCGGGCCGCGACGCCCGCCGCACCGCGTCCGGCACCGGTGGCGACCCGCCCGGCGGCCCAGGTCGCGCAGGCGGCCCCCGCCTCGGTGAGCTACCTCAGCGACCGTTACCGGGTCGCCCCGGGCGAGGCCGCCCGCCGGCTGGCCCTCCAGGAGCTGTCCGCGCCGCTGGCCGACACCCTCGCCACCCGTTTCCCCGACTCGTACGCCGGGATGTGGCTGGACCAGGCGGGCGGCGGGGTGCTCACCATCGCCGCCACCGACCCGGCCCCGGTCGCCGGGGCGGTCGCCGGGCTGCCGGACGCCCGGCACGTCACCGTCGTGCCGGCCCGGCACTCGCGGCGCGACCTGGACGCGGCGGCGACCCGACTGGCCGGGACGCTGGGCGTCACCGCCGGGCGGGACGTGGTGGTCGACGAGCGGGCCAACGAGGTGCTGGTGCTCACCGGCGACGCGGTGCCCGCCGGTGACACCCGGCTGGCCGGTGCGCTCGACTCGGCCGGGGTGCCGGCCCGGGCCCGGGCCCGGCTCGACGAGGGCGCGATCCCCAAGGCGTGCGACCCGCGCTACTGCGCGCAGGCGCCGATGCGCGGCGGCATCCGGCTGGACGTGCCCCGCGACGACGGCACCGTCGGCGGCTGCACCACGGGCTTCAACGTCCGGGCGAAGTCCGGGCAGTACTACGTGCTGACCGCCGGGCACTGCGTGGTGGGCGGCCGGCACCAGCGGGTGGACGACACCTGGCACCAGTTCCTCGGGCCGAAGGTGCCGGTGGGCGTCGAGTCGACCAACCCGGTGCTGGCCGAGAACGACTTCCCCAACGACTACGCGGTCCTGCCCTACGCCACGGGGGCCAGCACCCGCTGGGCGTACCCGAGGCGCAGTGTCGGCAACACGCCGAGCCTGGTCAACTACTGGTGCGTGGCCGACAATCCGGCCTGCGCCGGCAGGGGCAGCCGCGACGTGCCGATCACCGGCGTCACGCCGTACGCCGCCGTGCAGGCCGGCTGGGTGGTCTGCGCCACCGGCTCGGCGTACACCCCGAAGGCCGGCGAGCAGTACGTCGACTCGGGTGCCGGGGTCGGCTACCTGCCGGGCACCCGCTGCGGCGAGGTCATCGGCAAGGCCGGCGGCGGCATCGACGTGCGGGTGTGCGCGCGGCCGGGTGACAGCGGCGGCCCGCTGTTCACCGAGTCCGACGGGCGGGCGCTGGGCATCCTCAACAACGGCGATCCCGGCGAGGGGCCGTGCACCAACCCCGACGAGACGAACACCTACGCGTCGGTCTCGGTGATCCTCGACCGGGTCAACGACCGCACCGGGCTCGACTTCCAGATCGCCACCAAGGGGCCGCTGCTCGCCCCGCCGGTCGGCTCTTCGAACCGGTAGCCCACCGGGTCCGGCCCACGTCGCACCGGGCACTCGGCCCGCCACGACCCATGTCGTGCCGGGCACCCGGTGCGGTGCCGCCGGCACGCCCGGTAAAGCCGTGGGCGGGAGGTCGACGGCTGCCTACGATCGACCGATGACTGATACGGCGAGGACGGCCCGCGCCGGTGTTCCCGAACGTCCCACCCTGGACGGCATCGAGGAACGCTGGGCGCGCCGCTGGCAGGAGGAGGGCACGTACGCGTTCGACCGGGAGAAGGCGACCGTAGCGGGTCGCGGGTCGACGGCGGGGACCCCGCGTCGGCACGGTCGCGGCGACGACGTGTACGCCATCGACACCCCGCCGCCGACCGTATCCGGCGAGCTGCACATGGGGCACGTCTTCTCGTACACGCACACCGACACGGTGGCCCGGTTCCAGCGGATGCGCGGGCGTAACGTGTTCTACCCGATGGGCTGGGACGACAACGGCCTGCCCACCGAACGCCGGGTGCAGAACGTCTACGGGGTGAGCTGTGACCCGTCCCTGCCGTACGACCCGGCGTGGCAGCCGCCAGACGCCCCGGTCACCGAGGCCCGGCGTCGGGAGCCGACGCCGATCTCCCGCCGTAACTTCGTCGAGCTGTGTGAACGGTTGACCGCCGACGACGAGCAGGTCTTCGAGGCGCTCTGGCGGCGGCTCGGGCTGTCCGTGGACTGGTCGTTGACGTACACCACGATCGGGCGTACGGCGCGGGCCACCTCGCAGCGGATGTTCCTGCGCAACCTGGCCCGGGGCGAGGCGTACCAGGCGCAGGCGCCGACGCTGTGGGACGTCGGGTTCGGCACCGCCGTGGCGCAGGCGGAACTGGAGGACCGGGAGCGCCCGGGGGCGTACCACCGGCTGCGGTTCACCGGGCCGGACGGGCGGGAGGTGCTGATCGACACCACCCGGCCGGAGCTGCTGCCGGCCTGCGTGGCGCTGGTCTGCCACCCGGACGACGAGCGGTACGCCGATCTGGTGGGCACGACCGTGCGTACCCCCGTGTTCGGGGTCGGGGTGCCGGTGCGCGCGCACCCGCTGGCGGACCCGGGCAAGGGCACCGGCATCGCGATGGTGTGCACGTTCGGCGACCTGACCGACGTGACCTGGTGGCGGGATCTCGACCTGGCGACCCGGGTGGTGATCGGCCGGGACGGCCGGCTGCTGGCCGAGCCGCCGGCCGGCGTGCCTGACGGACCCTACGCCGCGCTTTCCGGGCAGTCGGTCAACGCCGCCCGGCGGGCCGTGGTGGAGCAGCTGCGCGACGCCGGTGACCTGGTGGGTGAGCCGCGCGAGATCACCCATCCGGTGAAGTTCTACGAACGCGGCGACCGGCCGTTGGAGATCGTCTCGACCCGGCAGTGGTACCTGCGCAACGGCGGCCGGGACGCCGGGCTGCGGGCGGAGCTGCTGGCCCGGGGCGACGAGCTGCGCTGGGTGCCGGAGCACATGGCGCACCGCTACGCGCACTGGGTGGGCGGGCTGACCGGGGACTGGCTGGTCAGCCGGCAGCGCTTCTTCGGGGTGCCGGTGCCGGTGTGGTACCGGCTCGACGCCTTTGGCGAGCCGGACCATGCCAACCCTCTCACACCGGACGAGGCGTCGTTGCCGGTCGACCCGTCGGCTGAGCCGCCGCCCGGCTACGACGAGTCGCAGCGCGGCGTGCCCGGTGGGTTCGTCGGCGACCCGGACGTGCTGGACACCTGGGCCACCTCGTCGTTGACCCCGCAGATCGTCGGCGGTTGGGAGACCGACCCGGAGCTGTTCGACCGGATCTTCCCGATGGATCTGCGCCCGCAGGGGCAGGAGATCATCCGGACCTGGCTCTTCGGCACCGTCGTGCGCGCCCACCTGGAGCACGGGGTGCTGCCCTGGCGGGACGCGGTGCTCTCCGGCTGGATCCTCGACCCGGACCGCAAGAAGATGTCCAAGTCCAAGGGGAACGTGGTCACCCCGATGGCGCTGCTGGAGCAGCACGGCTCGGACGCGGTGCGCTACTGGGCGGCCAACGGCCGGCCCGGCATGGACCTGGCCTTCGACCCGGCGCAGATCAGGGTGGGCCGGCGGCTGGCCACCAAGCTGCTCAACGCCTCGAAGTTCGCGTTGGGGCTGGGGGCCGCCGACGCCCTGCGCACCCCGGCGACCACCCCGCTGGACACCGCCCTGCTCGCCGAGCTGTCCACCGTGGTCGCCACCGCGACCGCCGCCTTCGACGGGTACGACCACACGGCCGCGTTGCAGGCCACCGAGGCGTTCTTCTGGCGGTTCTGCGACGACTACATCGAGTTGGTGAAGGAACGTGCCTACGGCACCGGGCCGGGTGCCGACTCGGCCCGGGCGGCGCTGGCCACCGCCCTGTCGGTGCAGTTGCGGCTGTTCGCCCCGGTGCTGCCGTACGTGACCGAGGAGGTCTGGTCGTGGTGGCGGTACGGCTCGGTGCACCGGGCCCCCTGGCCGACCACCTACGAGGTGGGGCGGGCGATCACCGGCACCGGTGACCCGGCCCTGCTGCGGCTGGCCGGAGACGCGCTGGGCCAGGTCCGGCGGGCCAAGTCCGAGCGCAAGCTGTCGATGCGGGCGGAGGTCCCGCTGGCCGAGGCGCTGGGCCCGGCGGGCCTGCTCGACCAGCTCACCCTGGTCGCCGACGACGTTCGCGCCGCCGGCCGGATCACCACCCTCGACCTGCTCCCCGACCGCGCCCCCGAACTCGTCATCGCCAGCGCGTTCTGAGCCGGGTCGGGCTCGAACGCCGGTGTGGCGGTATCCGGGGCACCTGGATACCGCCACACCGGCGCAATCGTGTCGATCAAAGTCCGGGCCGGCCGGACCGGGTCAGCTGGTTTCGCCGGCGATGCTGAAGGAGCGGAGGCGGTCGATGGCCAGCACGGTGAAGCCGACGCTCACCAGGGCGGTCAGCACCGCCGCCACCGGCACCGAGACGGTGGTCGACAGCAGGTCGGTGGGGGCCATCCGGTCGGCCAGGGCGATCACCCACTGCTGGATCGACAGCACCCGGGTGCCGCTGACGAAGTTGCCCAGCAGCCCCTCCCAGATCAGCACGTAGACCAGGCCGAGCAGCACCGGCCGCCGGGTGACCAGGCTGAGCGCCAGGAACAGCGCCGAGTAGGCCAGCGCGCCGAGCGCCGAGGCGACGACCAGGCCCAGGCCCAGACGTACCGAATCGGCGAGCACGCCCGCGACGTAGAGCGGCACGGCGACGGTGACCGCGCTGACCCCGGCGGCCACCGCGAGTTTCGGCAGCACGATCTGCCAACGCGGCAGCGGCTTGGTCAGGATGTGCACCACCGTGCCGTCGTCGATCTCCGCGCCCAGCACGCCGGTGCCGACGATGAGCGCCACCACCGGCAGCACCACGGCCAGGCCGAGACCGACCAGCACCGGCGGGGCCCACTGGCCCGGGTCCACCCCGAGCGACCGGCACAGGACGGCCAGCAGCACCAGCACCGCCGGCAGCGGCAGCAGCATGAGGAACCGGCGACGGCCGAACAGCCCGCGCGCGGTGATCCAGGAAACGGTCGACATCAGGCCTCCACCAGGTAGGAGAAGACGCTCTCCAGGGACTCGTCCTCGGGGGTCAACTGCCGGACCCGGATCTGCCGGGCGAGCGCGATCTTGGGCAGCGCCCGGGTGAACGCGCCGTAGTCACCGGCGCGTACGGTCAGGCCGGTCTTGTCCAGCTCGACGCCCGCGACCGACGGGTCGGCCATCAGCGCCACGGCCAGCGCCCGGTCGTCGGTGGAGCGGACCGCGAAGACGTGCGGCCGGTTGGTCATCAACCGGCGGATGGTGCGGAAGTCGCCGGAGGCGGCCAGCCGGCCGGCCACCATCACCTGCACCGTGCCGGAGACCTGCTCGACCTCCTCCAGGATGTGCGAGCTGAACAGGATCGTCCGTCCGGCGTCGCCGAGGGAGTGCAGCAGGCCCATCATGTGCAGCCGCTGGCGCGGGTCCATCCCGTTGAACGGCTCGTCGAGCAGCAGAACCTGCGGGTCGTGCACCAGCGCGGCGGCCACCCGGGTCCGCTGCCGCATCCCCTTGGAGTACGTGCCGATCCGGCGGTTCTGGGCATCGGTCATCTCGACCAGCTCGATCGCCCGGCGGGCTGCGGCCTCCGGATCGGGCAGCCGGTGCAACTTCGCGCTGGCCAGCACGAACTCGCGGGCGGTGAGGAAGGAGTGCACCGCCTCCCGCTCGCTGACCAGCCCGAGCCGCCGGTAGACCGCCGGGTTGCGCCAGGTGGACTCCCCGTCGAGGGTGAGCGTGCCCCGGGACGGGGCGAGGAAGCCGGCCATCATGTGCAGCAGAGTGGTCTTGCCGGCGCCGTTCGGGCCGAGCAGGCCGGTCACCCCGGGGCCGAGCCGCATGGTGACGTCGTTGACCGCCACCACGTTGCCGTACCAGCGGGAGACCCCGGCGAGGTCCAGGGTGCTGGTGGTGACCGCCGGCCGGGCGTCGGTGTCGAGTGTGGTCATCGGGCGGCCACCTTCCGGTATCGCAGCAGCAGCAGGGCGGTGCAGGCGGTGACCAGCAACACGGCGACCACCGCGTAGACCGGGCCGAAGCCGCCGATCGGCGGGCCGGTGCCGGCGCCCGGGTAGAGCAGGTCCTGCAACGCCCACGAGCCGACCCCCTGTACCAGCGTCGACGGCGAGGCCAGCAGGGCCAGCTCGTTGACGGCCCGCGAGGGCAGGATCGACAGCACACCGACGACCGGGGTGGTCATCAGGAAGACCGCCACGATGCCACCGGCGGCGAAGGCCCGCTTGCCGGTGAGCGAGGCGACCAGTAGACCGATCGAGGCGAAGACCGCCGCCCACAGCCCGGCGTAGAGCAGGCCGGGCAGCAGGTCCAGCAGCTCGTTCCAGGTGCCGCGCAGGCCGTCGGGGGTGGTGAACGCAGCCCCCAGGAACATCACCAGCTGCGGCCCGCCCAGCAGCAGCCACAGCGCGCTGGCCAGGGAGAGCAGCTTGGCCAGCGCGTAGTCGTCACGCGGCAGCGGCCGGGAGAAGTACAGCGGGAGCACGCCGCTGCGCAGGTCCCGGGAGACCAGCTCGGGGGCGGCCACCGCGACGAAGAAGATGACCAGCCAGCTCATCGCGTCGGCGAACTGGGCGTACGTCATCACCACCTCGCCGATCTGGCTGCGGACGGCGGTGAGGCCGGCGGCCACCACCGTCACGATGCCGACCACCAGCCAGGGGAAGATCTTCGCCTTGGCGCTGCGGCCCAGCCCGAAGACCGTCCGCAGGCCGTGCAGGTAGAGCGCGCCGAAGACGTGCCGGCGGCCCAGCCGCGGGCCGGTGTAGCGCTGGTAGCCGATGTCGTGGATGACGCCGGTCGGCTCAGGCATTGCTGGGCTCCCTCGGGGCGAAGAGTTCGGCCACCCGGTGCCGGCGCTGGTCCAGCCGGTGCAACGGCAGGTCCAGCTCGGCGACCGCGCCGAGGATCAGGTCGTAGGTACGCTCGTCGGCCAGCGGGACGAGCAGCATCCGGCCGTCGCGGGTCACCGGCAGGTCGAGCGCGGCGAGCCGGCCGGCCAACTGGTCGGTGCCCTCGCTGACCTCGACGGCGAGCAGGTCGGTGGCCGAGGTCATCGCGTCGATCCGGTCGGCACGCAGCAGCCGCCCCCCGTCGATGGCGACCAGGGTGTCGCAGATCCGCTCCACCTCGCCCAGCAGGTGCGAGCAGACCAGGACGGAGATGCCGAACTCGGTGCCGATCCGGTGGACCAGGGCGAGCATGGCGTCCCGGCCGGCCGGGTCGAGCCCGTTGGTGGGCTCGTCGAGCAGCAGCAGGTCCGGGTCGTGCACCAGAGCCTGGGCGAGCTTGACCCGCTGCTTCATGCCGGTGGAGTAGCCGCCCACCGGGCGGTACCGCTCCTCGTAGAGACCGACGTGGCGCAGCGTCTCGGAGGCGCGCTCGCGGGCCACCGTGCGGGGCAGGCCGCTCATCCGCCCCAGGTGGGTGACGAGTTCGGCGGCGGACAGGTCGGGCGGGAGCGCCTCGTGTTCGGGCATGTAGCCGACCCGGGCGCGGACCGCCGCCGGGTCGGTGGTGGGGTCGAGGTCGAGCACACGGACCCGTCCGCTGGTCGGCGGGAGCAGGCCCAGCAGGATCTTTATCAGGGTCGACTTGCCGGCGCCGTTTGCGCCGACCAGTCCGATGATCCCCGGCTCGACCGCGACGGTGAGGTCGGCCAGCGCGGTGACCCGGCCTCCGTACGTCTTGGTCAGCGACTCGGTCGCGATCAGTGTCACGTCCGCCAGCCTAGGGAGCCGGCACCCTGGCGGGTATCCGGATTCGCCCGGGGACATCCCTGAGGTCGGCGGTGGGACGCGGGCCCGTCGGACCCGCGTCCCACCGGGTTCAGCCTCGGGCGATCACCTCGTGCTTGGCCAGGCTCTCGGTCCGCTGGCCGATGAGGGTACGCAGCCGGGCCGCGTCGGAGTCGACGGCGGCGGCGTCGACCCCCTCGACGCCCTTCAGCGTCGTGCTGATCGCGGTGAGCGACTCCGCCGCCTTCCCGCTGCCGTAGACCTGCTGGTACAGCTCCCGGTAGGCGTCCTCGTAGGTCTCCTTGAAGGCGTCGGCGGCGAGGAAGCGCTCCTTGAGCTTGTGGCCCGTCATCATCCCGCCGCGCGGACCATCCCCGTCGCCAGCACCCCGGGCGCCCGGTCCGGCCGGCTGTCCGGCCTGACCGGCGGGCTGACCCGGTTGCCCGGGTTGCTGACCGGTCCCGCCCGGTGCGGCCTGGCCCGGGGCCGCGCCGTCGGCACCGGCTGCGCCGGGCCCGCCCCGGCCCATGCCCAACCCGCCACTGTCGTGCGGGCCCTGGCTGGCGTTGCCGCTGAAGGTCAGATTGTGGTCCCAGCTGATCACGCTGAACTTCTTCGTCCCCAGGTCGTACCAGAGGTAGTAGTTCTTCCCCGGGCCGGCCATGTCGTCGAAGTTGAGCAGCAGATTCTGCAACGCGACGTACCGGGCGAAGGACGCCACGTCGACCCTGTCGGCGAGCTGCGCGGCGAACTCCTCGTCGCTGGCCGACGTCACCCACCGGATCAGGTTCATCACCGGTTGCAGGTCCTGGCTGCCCTTCATGGTGATCTGCTTGAAGTCGTCGGCGTACGCGGTCGGGTCGTCGCCCTGGTCGGTGAAGCTGCCGCTGGCCAGTGACTTGTAGAGCACGCCGGTACCGTCCATCTGATCGGCGAAGTGCTCGTCCGGGTGCTCGACCAGCAGTCGGGCGGTGGTGGGCCGGTCGTTGACGGTGAACGAGGAGTACGCGTACCGCTGCGCGGGCTCACCCGTGGCGTCGAGCAGCGACAGCGACAGGGCCTCGTTGAGCACTGTCGAACCGCCGCCCATGCCACCCACCCGGACGGCCACCTCCCGGTGCCCCTGGTAGCGCCGGCCGTCGACGAACTCGTCGAAGCTGAGCAGCCACGGCAGCGTCTCCGGCTCCTCGGCCTGCAACGCCATCCGGGTCATCCCACCGGGAAACTGACCACCACCGGCCTGCTGACCGCCACCCGGCTGCTGACCACCGCCGGCCTGATCGCCTGCTGCGGGCTGCTGGACGCCGGGAGCAGCATCGTCCGGCGGCCCGCCACCGGGGAACCCGGCGCCCTGCGGCGGCCCGCCCGGGAACCCGCCGCCCGGTCGCTGCCCACCGCCGTCCTCACCCCGGCCCCCGAAGGACCGCGTCTCGCCCTTCCAACTGAGCTGGCCGAGCGTCGAGTTGCCCTTGAGCCGGATGCCCACGCTGGGGATCGTGGTCCCGTCGACGGTCAGGTCGGCCTCGACGTACCCCTTCTCGCCCTCCTTCCAGTAGGCGTCGAGCATCCGCTCGTAGTCGGCGTCGCGGAACGTCAGCGACATCTCGTGCGCCCGACCGGCGTCGAAGAGGTCGACGGTGCCGGGGATGTCCACGCTCACCACGTCGCCCCCGGAGTCCCCGGCGCTGGTCACGTAGGGGCGGATCCGTTCCGTACCCAGCACCAGGGTCAGCACGGCGAGGAAGGCCGCACAGGTGGTGAGCAGCTTCCAGTTCTGCCGCACCCGGACCGGCAGCCGGCGACGCAGCCGGGGCGGCAGCACCGACCGGGTACGCAGGGAACGCGCCATCACAGGTCCGTCTGGTCGTAGCCGGTCAGCACGGTCACCCGTTGGCCCGAGGTCCGCTCACTGAGCGCGCTGATCAGGTCGCCCGGCTCGCCGCCCTTCTTCAACCGGACCGTGTACGTCATCTCGGTGAGCGCACCGGCCCGGATCGTCTCCATGCTGACCAGTTCGAACTCGGTGGTGTGCCGGACCAGCACGTCCTGGATGTCGGCGGTGTGGTTGCCCCCGGCGGGGACCTCAACCTTGACGACCTGCCGCTGCACGTTGAGCGCGAACCAGTTGAACCGGTACATCACCACGATGATCAGGCTGATCGCCACGGCGGCGGCGACGGCCAGGCTGTAGAACCGGGTGCCGCAGGCCATCCCGACGCCCATCACCAGGAAGATGAAGCCGACGTCGCGGGTCTCCTTGATGGCGTTGCGGAACCGCACCACCGACAGCGCGCCGACCAGGGCGAACGCCCGCGCGATGTTGGAGCCCACCACCAGCATGATCAGCGAGATCAGCATGCCCAGGATGATCAGCGTCTGGACGTACGACTGGCTGTACGACACGTTGCGGTGGGTGGCCCGGTAGACCCAGCCGATCATGGCGCTGAGCAGGAAGGACAACGACAGCGTGAGGGCGATGTCGCCCGAGCTGAAGGTGCCGGACAGGTCCTGGAACGTGATGTCCATCGGGGTTCAGGCCTCGTTTCTCGGGGTGGGGGCCACCAGGTCGGCGGCGGGATCGGCATCCTGGACGTGGAAGATCGAGCGCGGCACGCGACCGAACGCCTCGACGCTCTGGCAGTACTTGGAGACCCGCACCACCGACAGCTCGGCCCGGCCGGCCAGGTCGGTGAGCCAGTACGGGACCCGTTCGTTCGCCTTGACCTCGACGATCGACTTCGAGGCCGGAATGATCAGGCGGTTCTCGGCGTCCGCGCCGAGGTGGAAGTCGCGGTCCCGGCCGCGTACCCGGTGGTCGAGGGTGACCCGCAGGCCCAGGTCGGCCGCCTGACCGACGAACGCCTCACGCTGGTAGCCGGTCATCGCCACCGGACGCAGGTCGAGGCCGGAGACGAGTCCCAGCACCTCCTCGACGAAACCGCGCTGGGAGGGATCGTGGTCGATCATGACGCGCTCGTCGCAGAGTCGGCGGGCCACCCGGTAGGGCACGGCGATCCGGCGCTTCTGGGTGACCCGGTTGACCCGTTGCTTGATCTCGACGTGCACCGTCGCGTCGTCGGTCACGCCGGACCGGTCGCCGTAGTGGCGTACCCGCAGCTTGCGACGGAACTTCAGCCCCTCGATCTTCTCCCAGTAGAACCGCAGGTCGGTGGTGTCGTAGTAGACGCTCCAGACGCCGTAACCACCGTCACCGCCGTGCGCGTCGGGCACCATCCGGGCGGCGAGTGCGGCCCGCAACGCCGGCACCTTCGTCGTCTCGACCAGGTACTTGATCTCGTACCGGTTGAACGCGTGCAGCTTGCTCGGTGCCCGGAGGGCGTGGCCGGTGTGGTCGGTGTCGCCGGGAGGGGGCGACGACTCGCGGTGCCCGCCGGCGGAGGGTTCGGCGGTGGTGGGCGGATCGGATCTGGGGGTCCGGCGGAGGAATCGTGGTCGCATGCGGTGGGCGCTCTCTGGTCGCGAAAGGGTCGCCGGCAGCTAAGGTGACCGGACCGGAAAGTCGATGTGAACGACCTATGAACGAGCTATGGATCGCGAACGTCCGACGGCGGTAAGGCTTTCGTAACGCCGCCGGCCGGCACCCGGCCGCCGTGCTCCGGCGAGACTGGGTGGCATGTCCCGTCGTCTGTTCCGTGCCCCGCTGACCTGGGTCGCCGTCGCCGTACTCGGTGTCGGGGCCGCCTTCGGCCTGTACTGGTTCCAACCCTGGAAGGTGGTGACCGACAACCAGGTCGACGAACAGCTCTCCGCAGTGGGCACCACCCCGGCCGAGGCGTCCGGCACCACCCCGACCGACGCCCCCGGCGTCACGCCCACCGGGGCCACCCCCGCCGGCAGTCCCACCAGCACCCGGCCGGTCGTGGTCAGCCGGGGGGAGTTCGTCAGTCACGAACACGACACCTCGGGCACCGCCCGGATCGTCCGCACCGCCGACGGCCGGCACCGGCTGGAACTGGTCGGGCTGGACACCTCCAACGGCCCGGATCTGCGGGTCTGGCTCTCCGACCAGCAGGTCCGCACCGGCCGGGCCGGTTGGCACGTCTTCGACGACGGCCGCCGGGCGGAACTGGGCCGACTCAAGGGCAACCGCGGCGACCAGGCGTACGCCGTCCCGCCCGGCACCGACCTCGCCGAGCTGACCAGTGTCACCATCTGGTGTCAGCGATTCGCGGTCTCGTTCGGTGCCGCGTCCCTGGTCCCGGCCGGTTGACGCTCCCCCACCGACCGGTCGGGACACGCCACCGATGATCCACTTCCGGGTCGGGAGTGGAGTGGCACTCTCGACCGATCGCCGGCCGGCTGAGAAACTGTGATCCGGCCAGCGAGTGAGGGGTACGGATGAGCAACGGTGCAGTGCTGCCCGAGGACGTGCTGCGGGACGCCCCCGCGTACGCGCCACGCCCCGGTGAGCTGGCCGATCTGGAGCTGCTGCTGAGTGGGGCGTACACCCCGCTGGCCGGCTTCATGACCCGCGCCGACCTGGCCTCGTTGCAGCGTCGCGGCAGACTGGCCGACGGCACGTCCTGGCCGGTCCCGGTGACCCTCCAGGTGCCCACCGCCGTCGCCGACGGGCTGGACCCGGCCGACCCGGGCCGGCGGACGCTGGTGCTCACCGACGGCGAGGGCGCCCCGGTGGCCGGGCTGGAGGTGACCGACGTCTGGCCGGTCCGCGAGGGCGTGGCCGGGCTGGGCGGCCCGGTGCGTCGGCTCGGCGACGGCGGGCACGGCCCGTTCCAGCGGCTGCGCCGGGGCCCGGACGAGATCCGTCCGCTGCTGCCCCCGGGCCGGGTACTCGGGGTGATCGCCGACCGTCCGCTGCACCGGCCGCAGCTGGCGCAGATCGCGCACGCGGCGCGGACCCTCGGCGCGCATCTGCTGGTGATGATCCCGGTCGGCGAGGACGGCGTGGGCGGGCTGCCCACCGAGGCCCTGGTCCGCAGCATCTTCGCCGCCCGCGACCGGATGCCCCCGGCGACCCTGGTCGCGGTGCCGCTGCCCCGCCGGGCCGACGAGATCAGCGACGCGCTGCTGCGGGCCCGGATCTCCGCCGCCTACGGGGTGACCCACCTGCTGTCCACGGGCGGCATGCTGTCCGGGGCGGGGCTGCGGGTGCTGGTCCCCCGCGAGCTGGCCTACGACAGCCGGGACGGCCAGTGGCGCTGGCGGGACGACATCCCGCCGCGCAACCGCAAGCTCGCGCTGAGCGAGGCGGAGATCGACGACCTGCTCGACCGGGGTTTCCCGCTGCCCGAGTGGCACACCCCGCCGGCGGTGGCCAAGGAGCTGGGCCGGGCCCGCCCGCCGCGTCGGCACCGGGGGCTGGTGGTCTTCCTCACCGGGCTCTCCGGCTCCGGCAAGTCGACGATCGCCCGGGGCCTGGCCGATCTGCTGCGCGAGCAGGGCGACCGGACGATCACCCTGCTCGACGGCGACGTGGTGCGTCGGGAGTTGTCGGCCGGGTTGACGTTCAGCCGGGCCGACCGGGACGCCAACGTCCGCCGGATCGGCTGGGTGGCGGCCGAGATCGCCAGGCACCGGGGGGTGGGGATCTGCTGCCCGATCGCCCCGTACGCGCAGGCGCGGGCCGCGGTGCGGGAGATGGCCCGGTCGGCCGGGGCGGGTTTCCTGCTGGTGCACGTCGCCACCCCGTTGGAGGTCTGCGAGCAGCGCGACCGCAAGGGCCTGTACGCCCGCGCCCGCGCCGGCCTGCTCACCGGGATGACCGGCATCGATGACCCGTACGAGACGCCCACCGACGCCGATCTGGTGGTCGACACCACCGACCAGAGCATCGACGAGGCGGTGCAGGCGGTGATGACCCATCTGACCGAGACCGGCTGGGTGGAGCCGCGGCTGCCGTCCGCCTGACCTCGGGGGTTCCACTTCCACCGCTGCCTGCTGCGCGCTAGTGTTCAATCTTGTTGGAACACGTGCGAGCGCGTGCAGGTGCGGGGGGCCCGGGAGGTACGGCGGATGCTGGCGCGGCAGCGGCAGGCGACGATCCTCGACCGGGTCCGCACCGCCGGTGGCGTCCGGGTCACCGAGCTGGCCGCCGAGTTCGGTGTCTCCGACATGACCATCCGGCGTGACCTGGACGCGCTGCACGACCGGGGCCTACTGGCCAAGGTGCACGGCGGGGCCACCGTCACCGACCCGGGCTCGACCGACGAACCGGGCTTCCACGCCAAGTCCGTCAGGCAGGCCGCCGAGAAGGCCGCGATCGCCACCCGGGCCGCCGAGTTGGTGCGTCCGGGTGCGGCGGTCGCCCTCTCCGCCGGCACCACCACCGCCGAGCTGGCCCGACGCCTGGTCGACGTGCCGGGGCTGACCGTGGTGACCAACTCGCTGCCGGTGGCCGAGATCCTGCACACCGCCGGCCGACCCGACCAGACCGTGGTGCTGACCGGCGGGGTACGCACCCCGTCCGACGCGCTGGTCGGCCCGCTGGCCGTGGAGGCCATCCGCTCGCTGCACCTGGACCTGCTCTTCCTCGGCGTACACGGGATCACCGAGCGGGCGGGTTTCACCACCCCCAACCTGATGGAGGCGGAGACCGACCGGGCCCTGGTGGAAGCCGCCGACCAGCTGGTCGTGCTCGCCGACCACACCAAGTGGGGCACCGTCGGCATCTCCTCCATCGTCGGCCTGGGCGCCGCCGACGTGCTGGTCAGCGACGACCGGTTGGCCCCCGAGGCGCTCCGGGTGATCGACGAGAAGGTGGGCGAACTGGTGATCGTGACAGGCACGGGCCGGGCGACCGGGCGGGAGACGACGCGGTGAAGCGTACGGCGATCGAGCTGGCCGACGGCCGTGAGCTGATCTACTTCGACGAGCGGGACGACGCCGTCCGGGACCAGCCGGACCGGCGGGAGCTGCCGCCGCCCCCACCCGCCTCCCAGCTGCGCTACGACCCGCTCACCGACGAGTGGGTGGCGGTGGCGGTGCACCGGCAGACCCGGACCTTCCTCCCGCCGGCCGACCAGTGCCCGCTGTGCCCGTCGCGGGGCGACCGGCACAGCGAGATCCCCGCGCCCGACTACGATGTGGCGGTCTTCGAGAACCGGTTCCCCTCGCTGAGCCAGCGGATCGCCGACGAGCCGGCCGAGATCACCGGGTTCACCCCGGTCCGCCCCGGCCAGGGGCGCTGCGAGGTGGTCTGCTTCACCGACGACCACCAGGCGTCCTTCGCCAGCCTCTCCCCCGCCCGGGTCCGGCTGGTGCTCGACGCGCTGGCCGACCGGACCACGGCGGTCGGCGCACTGCCCGGGGTGGAGCAGGTGTTCTGCTTCGAGAACCGGGGCGTGGAGATCGGCGTGACCCTGCACCACCCGCACGGGCAGATCTACGCGTACCCGTTCGTCACGCCGCGTACCCGGTCGCTGCTGGCGGCGGCACGCCGGCACGCGGAGCGCACCGGCGGCGGCAACCTCTACGCCGACGTGCTCGCCGCCGAGCGCGCCGCCGGTGACCGGGTGGTAGCCGCCAACGAGCACTGGACGGCGTACGTGCCGGCGGCGGCCCGCTGGCCGTTCGAGGTGCACGTCGCGCCGCACCGGCCGGTGCCGGACATCCCGGCGCTCGACGACGCCGAACGGGATGCCTTCGGCCCGCTCTACCTGGACCTGCTGCGCCGGTTCGACGGGCTGTTCGACCTGCCCATGCCGTACATCGCGGCCTGGCACCAGGCGCCGGTGCGGATCGACCGGGAGTTGGGTCACCTACACCTGCAACTGTTCAGCGTCCGGCGGGCGAGGGACAAGCTGAAGTACCTGGCTGGTTCCGAGTCCGGGATGGGGGTCTTCATCAACGACATCGCCCCCGAGCGGGCCGCCGAACTGCTGCGCGCCGCCTGACCCCGCAGGCAGGGCGCGGGGGGCCCCGGAACAGGGCCCCCCGCGGGGAAGGGACGGCTGGCTGTGCTCGACAGCCGGGAAGGCTGGCCGGCCGGCACCGGTGCCGTGCGACGGCCGACGACAACCTCCCTGGACGCGACTGGCACCACGTCCACCCAGCTCAACGACCTTTTTCCGGGCCGGTGACGCGCCCGTCACCCGGACGGGTGGCGGCTGCGGCCTCCTGCGGGAGCCGCGCGCCGGAGACGACGGAACCCGTCGGCGGTCCGCCGACGGGTTCCGTGGGTACGGGCGAGGGTCAGGCGCCGAGCTTGCGGGCCAGGTTCTCGTCGAGGGTGTTCATGAACTCGTCGGTGGTCTGCCACGGGGCGTCCCGCGAGATGAGCAGCGCGAGGTCCTTGGTCATCTGGCCGCTCTCGACGGTGTCGACGATGACCTGCTCCAGGGTGTCGGCGAACTCGGTGACCGCCGGGGTGCCGTCCAGCTTGCCCCGGTGGGCCAGGCCCCGGGTCCAGGCGTAGATCGAGGCGATCGGGTTGGTCGAGGTCTTCTCGCCCTTCTGGTACTGCCGGTAGTGCCGGGTGACGGTGCCGTGGGCGGCCTCCGCCTCGACGGTACGGCCGTCCGGGGAGAGCAGCACGGAGGTCATCAGGCCGAGCGAGCCGAAGCCCTGCGCGACGGTGTCGGACTGCACGTCACCGTCGTAGTTCTTGCAGGCCCAGACGTAGCCACCCTCCCACTTGAGCGCCGCGGCGACCATGTCGTCGATGAGCCGGTGCTCATAGGTGAGGCCGGCGGCGGCGAACTCGGCCTTGAACTCGTTCTCGAACACCTCGGCGAAGAGGTCCTTGAACCGACCGTCGTACGCCTTGAGAATGGTGTTCTTGGTCGACATGTAGACCGGGTAGTTGCGGTCCAGGCCGTACCGGAACGAGGCGCGGGCGAAGTCCCGGATCGACTCGTCGTAGTTGTACATGCCCATGGCGATGCCGCCGCCGGGGAAGTTGGCGACCTCCATCTCCATCGGGGTGCCGCCGTCGGCCGGGGTGTAGGTGATGGTCACCGTGCCCGGGCCGGGGACCACGAAGTCGGTGGCCTTGTACTGGTCGCCGTGGGCGTGCCGGCCGATGATGATCGGCTTGGTCCAGCCGGGGACCAGGCGCGGCACGTTCGACATGATGATCGGCTCGCGGAAGACGACGCCGCCGAGGATGTTGCGGATGGTGCCGTTCGGCGACCGCCACATCTTCTTGAGGCCGAACTCCTCGACCCGGGCCTCGTCCGGGGTGATGGTGGCGCACTTGACGCCGACGCCGTGCTCCTTGATCGCGTTGGCGGCGTCGATGGTCACCTGGTCGTCGGTGGCGTCCCGGTGCTGGATCGACAGGTCGTAGTAGTGCAGGTCGACGTCGAGGTAGGGCAGGATCAGCTGCTCGCGGATCTGCTTCCAGATGATCCGGGTCATCTCGTCGCCGTCGAGCTCCACGACCGGGTTGTTTACCTTGATCTTCGCCATCGGCCGGCGCTCCTCTCGGGGGACACGTGCTCAAGCAGTACGAGCGTACTGGAAACTGGTTCGCGGCACCGAGCCGGCCTCCACCCGGCGGCACCGGCCGGCGGAAAACGCCCTGTGCGCCACGGCCGGATCTGCCAGGACCACCGGATGCCGGCCAGCCGCACCCTCGGGTCTATCACGGTCACCGCCCCACCGACGGTGAGGGACCGTTCTTCCAGCCCTGGACGGAGGCATTCCCCGGGGCGACCGCCGCACACCGGCGCGAAACCGACCGACGCGAACCCGCCTCGGTGACCGCCGACGGCCGGCGGTGGCTGCCGTTCCGCGCCTTCGCGCTACGCGACCGTTCCGCGCCTCCCGCGCCTCCCCGGTGATCAAGAGGTTCAGGTCACGCCAGACCGATCTCCTGACCTGAACCTCTTGATCACCCGGAGTCAACCGACCTGACATCCGCGATCAAGAGGTTTAGGTCACGTTGGGCCGGCCTTCTGACCTAAACCTCTTGATCACTCCAAGCCAGGCGGTCCTGCGGCGGTGATCAAGAGGTTTCGGTCATGCCAGCCGGGATTCCTGACCTAAACCTCTTGATCACCGGGGCGGGGGGCCGGGTGGGGCGAGGCGGGGTGGGGTGGCGGGGACGGCGCAGGGGCGGGACGGCTCCCGCCGTCCCGCCCCTGCGGCGGATGGTTCAGTGGATCACATGCTGGCGACGTCGGCCTGCTTGGCACGGACGGCCTCGGCGGCCTCCTTGAGGCTGGCCAGCTCGTCGGCGTCCAGGTCGGTCTCGACGACCCGCTTCACGCCCTCGGCACCGATCTCGGCCTCGACGCCCAGGTAGACCCCGGAGATGCCGTACTCGCCGTCGACCCAGGCGCAGACCGGCATGACCGCGCCGGAGTCCTCGGCCACGGCCCGCGCCATCCGGGCAGCGGCGGCGGACGGCGCATAGTACGCCGAACCGGTCTTGAGCAGCGCGACGACCTCGGCACCACCGTTGCGGGTCTTGACGACCAGCTCCTCGATCTGCTCGGCGGGCATCGCGTCGCGCAGCGGCTTGCCGTTGACGGTGCTCTGCGAGGGCACCGGGACCATCGTGTCGCCGTGCGAGCCGAGGGTCAGCGTCTTCACCGACTTCACCGGTACGTCGAGGGCCTCGGCGACGAAGTTGGTGAACCGCGCGGTGTCGAGCATGCCGGCCTGGCCGAGCACCCGGTTCTTGGGGAACTGGGTGGCGAGCTGGGCCAGCGCGGTCATCTCGTCGAGCGGGTTGGACACCACGATGACGACGGCGTTCGGGGCGTACTTGGCGACGTTCTCGGCGACCTGCCGCACGATCTTGGCGTTGGTCTCCAGCAGATCCATCCGGCTCATGCCCGGCTTACGGGGCAGGCCGGCGGTGATCACGACGACGTCCGAGCCCTCGATGGCCTCGTAACCCTCGCCGCTGGGGCCGGTGGTGACGCCGACGACCTTGGTCTCGAAGCCCTCGACCGCGCGGGACTGGTTGAGGTCCAGCGCGAGACCCGCCGGCTTGCCCTCCACGATGTCGGTGATGACGACGGTGTCGAAGACGTCGTACTCGGCCAGGCGCTGTGCGGTGGTGGAGCCGTAGAAGCCGGCCCCGACGACAGTGACCTTCTTACCCATGGTCGTCCCACTCCCTGCTACCAGTCGGTTTTCCCGACCGTAACAGTCACCCCGGCACGGTTTCGGCCAGGGGCGGTGACCATCCCCGGGATGGGGCCAACGTCACCACCGCCCGGTTCCCGACGGACGGCGCGACGGGTGCCGGGCCCGGGAGACGGGCCGGGCCGGGGAGACGGGCGGGGGAGGTCAGCCGCGCTCGGCGCGTTCGACGACGTTGGTGAGCAGCATGGCCCGGGTCATCGGCCCGACGCCGCCCGGCATCGGGGCGAGCCGGCCGGCGACCTGGGCCACCTCCGGGTCCACGTCGCCGGTGTAGCGGCCCTTGCCGTCGTCGCCGATCACCCGGGTGATGCCGACGTCCACCACGGTGGCCCCCGGCGTGATCATGTCGGCGGTGAGCAGGCCGGGCACCCCGGCGGCGACGATGACGATGTCGGCGGCGCGGGTGTGTGCGGCGAGGTCGAGGGTGCCGGTGTGGCAGAGGGTGACCGTCGCGTTCTCGCTGCGCCGGTTGAGCAGCAGGCCGAGCGGGCGGCCGACGGTGTTGCCCCGGCCGACGAGCGCGACGTTGGCGCCGCGCAGCGGCACGTCGTACCGGCGGAGCAGCTCGACGATGCCGCGCGGGGTGCAGGGCAGCGGGCCGTCGTAGCCGAGCACCAGCCGGCCCAGGTTCACCGGGTGCAGGCCGTCGGCGTCCTTGTCCGGGTCGATCATCTCCAGCGCCCGCTGGGTGTCCAGGTGCGCCGGCAGCGGCAGCTGGACGATGTAGCCGTGGCAGCCCGGGTCGGCGTTCAGTTCGGCGAGCACGTCGTCGAGCTGTTGCTGGGTGGCGTCGGCGGGCAGCTCGCGGCGGATCGAGGCGATGCCCACCTCGGCGCAGTCGCGGTGCTTGCCGTTGACGTACGCCTCGGAGCCGGGGTCCGCGCCGACCAGGACCGTGCCCAGGCCGGGGGTGACGCCCCGCTCGGCCAACGCCTTGACCCGTACCCGCAGCTCGTCCTTGATCTTGGCTGCGGTCGCCTTGCCGTCCAGGATGATCGCCGTCACGACCAGATCGTCTCATGGCCGGCGGACGGCAGGCCGACGACGGGGAACCCGTGACTTTCCGTGAGGTGCCATTACTCACCCTGAGTGAGGGTTTTCGGCCGACCCACCTGCCGTACGGGACGGACGGGCCGGGTCGGACCCGGTCCGGACATCCGGCAACCCCGTGCCGGGACAGGCGATCCAGGGCGACCTAGCACCGGAACCGCCCTCGACACCCCGCCAGCACGCAGGGATTTTGCCCAAAGCGCTATACCAGCGAAGGTCGTCGTCGACAAGGGCGTAGCCGGTGATCGCAACACTGTCGTTGTCGTCGGGCCGAGCCCGGCCTACCGTTGCCGAACGTTGCGCAGAGTCACCCAGCGCCGGGTCCGGCTGCGCTACGTCATGAGATGAGGAGACCCCCATGCGTGTGCGCAGGCTTGCCGCCTGGACCGCTCTCCCGCTCGCGGTGACGCTGGGCCTGGCGGCCTGCGGCTCGGGCGGCGGCAGCGGAACCGGCCAGTCCGACCCCGACGCGGCCGTGCGGATCGAGATCGCCGAGCCGCAGCACCTGGTGCCGACCAACACCAACGAGACCAGCGGCTCCCAGGTGCTCGCCGCCCTGTTCAGCCCGCTGGTCGACTACGACGAGGCCAACAAGCCCCACGAGGTGGCGGCCGAGTCGGTCACGTCGTCGGACAACAGGGTCTGGACGGTCAAGCTCAAGGACGGCTACACCTTCCACAACGGCGAGCAGGTCACCGCCGACAACTACCTCGACGCCTGGAACTACGGCGCGTACGCCCCCAACGGGCAGAACTCCAGCTACTTCTTCGAGAAGATCGCCGGGTACGCCGACCTCCAGGGCGACAAGCCGGCCGCCGAGCGGCTGTCCGGGCTGAAGAAGGTCGACGACCTGACCTTCACGGTGACGCTGACCGAGCCGTACAGCGAGTTCAAGTCGATGCTCGGGTACACCGCCTTCTACCCGCTGCCGAAGGCCGCCTTCTCCGCCCCCGGCGTGCTCAGGGAGGGCTACGAGCAGGCCCCGGTCGGGCAGGGCCCGTTCCGGATGAAGGGCTCCTGGCAGCACGACGCCAAGGTCGAGGTGGAGCGCTACGACGCCTTCCCCGGCGAGCAGCCGAAGGTGGGCGGCGTGGAGTTCCGGATCTACCAGCAGCCGACCGCCGCGTACGCGGACGTGCTCTCGGACAACCTCGACGTGATCAAGACGATCCCGACCGAGAACCTGTCCACCGCCGGCACCGACCTGGGTGACCGGTTCCAGCAAAGCCCTGCGTCGTCGTTGCAGGTGCTGGCCTTCCCGACCTTCCAGAAGGAGTTCAGCAAGCCCGAGGTGCGCAAGGCGATCTCGATGGCGATCGACCGGGACGAGATCACCAAGTCGATCTTCAAGGACTCGCAGCAGCCGGCCCGCTCGTTCGTCTCGCCGGTGGTCGCCGGCTACCGGGAGAACACCATCGGCGCGGCCGGCGAGTTCGACCCGGCCAAGGCGAAGGCGGCGTACGAGGCGGCCGGCGGCCCGAAGAAGATCGAACTGTCGTACAACGGCGACGGCGGGCACAAGGACTGGATCGACGCGACCTGCAACCAGCTCAAGGCCAACCTGGGCGTGGACTGCGTCGGCACCGCCGAGCCCAAGTTCGCCGACCTGCTGACCAAGGTCAAGGCGAAGCAGCCGGTGGGTCTGTTCCGGATGGGCTGGGTGATGGACTACCCGTCGATGGAGAACTACCTCGGCCCGCTGTACAGCACCAACGGCTCGTCGAACTACTACGGCTACAGCAACCCCGAGTTCGACAAGCTCCTCGCCGAGGGCGCCAAGGCGCCGAACGAGGAGGCCGCGATCGCCAAGTACCAGGCGGCCGAGGATCTGCTGGCCGAGGACCTGCCGGTGATCCCGCTGCGCTACGGCCAGAACAACTTCGGCCACTCGACCAAGGTGAAGAACGTCCAGATGGACCTCTTCGACCGGGTCGACCTGCTGAAGATCGAGGCGGTCAGCTAGTCCGGGAGGGCGTCGGCGGCGAGCGGGCCGCCGGCACGTGCAGGCGCGTCGGCGGCAACGGGGCCGTCGGCGGGAGCAACGGGTCGGGTCATCGGTGGACGGTGACCCGACCCGCCTCCGTCTCCGCTACTTTTGGGCAAGACTGCACAGTATGTTCCGCTTCGTTCTGCGGCGTCTGCTCCAGATGGTCCTGGCCTTCTTCGGGACCACCCTGATCGTGTACGCCCTGATGTTCGCCGGCCAGGGCGACCCGATCCAGGCGCTGGCCGGGGAACGGCCGGTGACCCCGGCGCAGCGGGCGTACCTGACGGAGAAGTTCCACCTCGACCGCACCGGCGTCGGCGGCTTCCTCTACCGCTACCTCGACTACCTCAAGAACCTGCTCCAGGGTGACCTCGGGCAGTCGCTGACCGGCCGGTCGATCGGGGACATCCTCGCCGCCGCCTGGCCGGTCACCGTCAAGCTGGCGCTGATCGCGATGGCCGTGACGATCCTGTTCGGGGTCACCGCCGGGGTCCTCGCCGGCATCCGCCGGGCCAGCCTCTTCGACAACGCCACCCTGGTGCTGACCCTGCTGGTGCTGGGCATCCCCACCATCGTGCTGGCCCCGCTCGCCCAGTACCTGCTCGGCGTCCGCTGGCCGGTCTTCCCCCCGACCGCCGGCGCCGACCCCGACCTGTGGGCCCTGCTGCTGCCCGGCATCGTGCTCGGCTCGCTGTCGCTGGCCACCGCGCTGCGGCTGACCCGTACCTCGGTCGCCGAGAACCTGCGCGCCGACTACGTGCGTACCGCCCGGTCGAAGGGGCTGGCCCGGCGGCGGATCATCGGCGTGCACGTGCTGCGCAACTCGCTCATCCCCGTGATCACCTTCCTCGGCGTCGAACTGGGCAACCTGATGAGCGGCGCGATCATCACCGAGGGCGTGTTCAACATCCCGGGAGTCGGCTTCAACCTGTTCCGGGGCATCCGCACCGAGGACGGCCCGCTGGTGGTGGGCATCGTCAGCGTCCTCGTCGTGGTCTACCTCGTCGCCAACCTGGTGGTCGACGTCCTGTACGCCGTCCTCGACCCGAGGATCCGCTATGAGTGAACGCAGCGAGGTGCCGGCATGAGCGACTTCGAGACGGTGGCGGCGACGGAGGACCAGGCCGCCCGGCGCGGGGTCTCCGGCGAGCCCGGGACGCCCGACCGGGTCGGCGTACCGCACAAACCCCGCAGCCTGGCCGGGGACGCCTGGCGCGACCTGCGCCGCAAACCGGTCTTCTGGATCAGCCTGGTGCTGGTCGTGCTGGTCGCCGCGATGGCCGCCGTGCCGTCGCTGTTCACCGCGAACGACCCGCGCGACTGCGTGCTGTCCCGCCAGCACGCCGGGCCGTCCGGTGGAGCCGTCTTCGGGTACGACTTCCAGGGCTGCGACACGTACGCCCGCGCCGTCTACGGGGCCCGCGCCTCGCTACTGGTCGGCGCGCTCTCCGCCCTGCTCACCGGGGCGATCGCGCTGGTCGTCGGGATGGTGGCCGGGTACTTCGGCCGCTGGGTCGACGCGGTGCTCTCCCGGGTGATCGACATCGTGCTCGGCATCCCGCTGCTGCTGGCCGCGATCGTGCTGCTCAAGCGGGTCAGCACCAGCAGCGACACGGTCCGGCTGTTCGCGGTGATCTTCGTGCTGGCGGTGCTCGGCTGGACCACCGCCGCCCGGGTCGTCCGCTCCTCGGTGATCACCGCCAAGGAGCAGGACTACGTGGCCGCCGCCCGGATGCTCGGCGCGGGCCACGGCCGGATCATGTGGCGGCACATCCTGCCCAACGCGCTCGCCCCGGCGATCGTGGTGCTGACCATCGCGCTCGGCTCGTTCATCGCCGCCGAGGCGACGCTGAGCTTCCTCGGCATCGGGCTGAAGGCCCCGACCATCTCCTGGGGCATCGAGATCGACGCCGGCCGGGTGCACATGCGCGAGTCGGCGACGCCACTGGTCGTCCCGTCGGCCTTCCTCGCGCTGACCGTGCTCGCGTTCATCATGCTCGGCGACGCGATCCGCGACGCCTTCGACCCGAAGCTGCGGTGAGGCCGATGTCCACCCCGGGCGCGAGCGAGAGGCAGATCCGGTGACCGAGTCCGCACCCCGGCCCACGCCGGCCTCACCCACCCCGCCCGGCGGCCACCTGCTGGACGTCCGCGACCTGCACGTCGAGTTCCGTACCGGCGAGGGGGTGGCCAAGGTGATCAACGGGGTCTCCTACCACCTGGACCCGGGCGAGACGCTCGCCGTGCTCGGCGAGTCCGGCTCCGGCAAGTCGGTCACCGCCCAGGCGGTCATGGGCATCCTGGACACCCCACCGGCGGTGATCCGTTCCGGTCAGATCCGCTACCGGGGCCGCGACCTGCTCACCCTGCCCGAGGAGCAGCGCCGGCAGGTACGCGGCAAGGAGATCGCGATGATCTTCCAGGACGCCCTGTCGGCGTTGAACCCGGTCTTCCCGGTCGGCTGGCAGATCGGCGAGACGCTGCGCCACCGCGACGGGCTGTCCCGCGCCGACGCCCGACGGCGGACCGTCGAGCTGATGGACCTGGTACGCATCCCCGGTGCGGCCGGACGGCTCGGCGACCACCCGCACCAGTTCTCCGGCGGCATGCGGCAACGCGTCATGATCGCCATGGCGCTGGCGCTGAACCCGAAGGTGCTGATCGCCGACGAGCCGACCACCGCCCTCGACGTCACCGTGCAGGCCCAGATCATGGACCTGCTGGCCGACCTGCGCCGCGACCTCGACATGGCGATGATCCTGATCACCCACGACCTGGGCGTGGTGGCCGGCGTCGCGGACCGGATCGCCGTCATGTACGCCGGCCGGATCGTCGAGCACGCCGACGTCCGCCCGCTGTACCGGGCACCGGCCCACCCGTACACCAGGGGGTTGCTGGCCTCGATCCCCCGACTGGACGTGCGCGGCCGGGAACTGTCCACCATCCGGGGCCTGCCGCCGAACCTGATGCGCATCCCGGACGGCTGCCCGTTCCACCCCCGCTGCCCGTACGTGCAGCAGGTGTGCGTGGACGTGGTGCCCGACGACCTGGTCCTCGCCGACGGCCGGACCAGCGCGTGCCACTTCGCGCAGGAGGTCCACGATGACCGCGACCGCTGACCCGACCAATGTCCGGGGCGAGACCATCCTCGCCGTCGACGACCTGGTCAAACACTTCCCGATCACCCGGGGGGTGCTGTTCCGGCGGCAGGTCGGCGCGGTCCGCGCCGTCGACGGGGTCAGTTTCACCCTGCGCCGGGGCGAGACGCTCGGCATCGTCGGCGAGTCCGGCTGTGGCAAGTCGACCCTCGCCCGGGTGCTGATGCGGCTGGAGACACCGACCTCCGGCCGGGCCACCCTCCAGGGCCGCGACCTGCTCTCCGCCGCCGGGGGCGAGCTGCGCCGGCTGCGCCGCAACATGCAGATGGTGATGCAGGATCCGTACACCTCGCTGAACCCGCGGATGACGGTGGGCGACATCATCGGCGAGCCGTTCGACATCCACCCCGACGCCGCCCCGAAGGGCAGCAAGCGCGGCCGGGTGCAGGAGCTGCTGGACGTGGTCGGCCTGAACCCGGAGCACGTCAACAGGTATCCGCACCAGTTCTCCGGCGGGCAGCGGCAGCGCATCGGCATCGCCCGCGCGCTCGCCCTGCGCCCCGAGGTGATCGTCTGCGACGAGCCGGTCTCCGCCCTGGACGTCTCGATCCAGGCCCAGGTGATCAACCTGTTGGAGCAGCTCCAGGACGAGTTCGGGCTGTCGTACGTGTTCATCGCGCACGACCTGTCGGTGGTCCGGCACATCTGCGACCGGGTCGCGGTGATGTACCTCGGCCGGATCGTCGAGATCGGCACCGAGGAGGAGATCTACGAGCGGGCCACCCACCCGTACACCCAGGCGCTGCTGTCGGCGGTGCCGGTGCCCGACCCGCAGGCCCGGGGCGCGGCCGGCATCATCCGGTTGACCGGCGACGTGCCCAGCCCGGCCGACCCGCCGTCCGGCTGCCACTTCCGCACCCGCTGCTGGAAGGCCGAGGAGATCTGCGCCCGGGAGGACCCGCCGACCGTCCCCCGCCCCGCCGACCCGCACCCCAGCGCCTGCCACTTCGCCGCCCTGCGCGACCCGCCGGGCGGGGGGTGACCACCGCCCACCGCCGCCGGACACACCTGCGGCCGAGCGCGGATGCCGCTCGGCCGCAGGTGGTACGCCGGGTCGGGCCCGGCCGGGTGGATCAGTGGAAGAAGTGCCTGGTGCCGGTCAGGTACATGGTGACGCCGGCCTGCTGGCAGGCGGCGATGGTCTCCTCGTCGCGGACCGAGCCGCCGGGCTGGACGATCGCCCGCACCCCGGCGTCGATCAGGATCTGCGCGCCGTCGGCGAACGGAAAGAAGGCGTCGGAGGCGGCGACGGAGCCCCGGGCCCGCTCCGCACCGGCCCGGCTGACCGCCAGCCGGGCCGAGTCGACCCGGTTGACCTGGCCCATCCCGACCCCGACCGACGCGCCGTCCTTCGCCAGCAGGATCGCGTTGCTCTTGACCGCGCGGACCGCCCGCCAGGCCAGCGCCAGGTCCCGCAGGGTGGCCTCGTCGGCCGCCTCGCCGGTGGCGAGCTTCCAGTTGGCCGGGTCGTCGCCCGCGGCGTCGATCCGGTCCCGCTGCTGGACGAGGACCCCGCCGGTGACCTGCCGCCACTCGGCCGGCAGCGGGGCGAAGGCCGGGGCGCGCAGCAGCCGGATGTTCTTCTTGCCCTGGAGGATCTCCACCGCGCCGGGCTCGAACTCCGGTGCCACCAGCACCTCGGTGAAGATCTCCGCGACCTGCCCGGCCAGTTCCACCGAGACCGGCCGGTTGACGGCGATCACCCCGCCGAAGGCGGAGACCGGGTCGCAGGCGTGCGCCTTGCGGTGCGCCTCGGCGACGTCCGCGCCGACGGCGATGCCGCACGGGTTGGCGTGCTTGATGATCGCCACCGCCGGCTCGTCGGGGAAGTCGTTCGCGGCCCGCCAGGCGGCGTCCGCGTCGACGTAGTTGTTGTAGGACATCTCCTTGCCGTGCAACTGCTCGGCCTGGGCCAGCCCCGGTGGGCTGCCCGGGTCGGCGTAGACGGCGGCGCCCTGGTGCGGGTTCTCGCCGTAGCGCAGCGTCGCCTGCCGGCGCAGCGCCAGCCCGGCGAAGTGCGGCCAGCCGTCCTCGGCCGGGGCGGCGGTGCCGGCGAACCAGTCGGCGACCGCCACGTCGTACTCGGCGATGTCGGCGAACGCGCGGGCCGCCAGCGCCCGCCGCTGGGCCAGCGTGAACCCGCCCTCGGCCAGCGCGGCGACCAGCGCCGGGTACGCGGCCGGGTCGGTCACCACGGCGACCGAGGCGTGGTTCTTGGCGGCGGCCCGGACCATCGCCGGCCCGCCGATGTCGATCTGCTCGACGCACTCGTCCGGGGACGCGCCGGAGGCGACGGTGGCCTGGAACGGGTAGAGGTTGGAGACCAGGACGTCGATGCCGGCGATGCCGTGCTCGTCGAGCTGCGCGCCGTGCGACTCCTTGCGCAGGTCGGCCAGGAGCCCGCCGTGGATCTTGGGGTGCAGGGTCTTGACCCGGCCGTCGAGGATCTCGGGGAAGCCGGTCACCTGCTCGACCGGGGTCACCGGCACCCCCGCGCCGGAGATCGTCGACGCGGTGGAACCGGTCGAGACGATCTCGACCCCCGCCTCGTGCAGCGTCCGGGCCAGCTCGACCAGACCGCTCTTGTCGTAGACGCTGACCAGCGCCCGCCTGATCGGGCGGCGGGAGTCCTGCGGGGCACTCACGGAACCGTGACCTTTCTTCCGGTGATCGTCCAACCTGCACGGACCAGGCGACCGACCTGCTCGACGAGCTGGCGGCGCTCGGCTTCCTTGATGCGCTCGGTGAGCGTCTCCTCGTCGTCGTCGTCGAGGACCGGCACCGCCACCTGCGCGACGATCGGGCCGGTGTCCATCCCGGCGTCGACGAAGAAGAGGGTGGCCCCGGTGACCTTGACGCCGTAGGCGAGCGCGTCGCGGGGGCCGTGGATGCCGGGGAACGCCGGCAGCAGCGTGTTGTGCGTGTTCAGGTAGCGGTCGCCGAAGGCCGCCAGGAACTGCGGCCCGACCAGCTTCAGGAAACCCGCCGAGATCACCAGGTCGGGCCGGTGCTCGGCGACGTGCGCGGTGAGCGCCTTGTCCCAGTCGGCACGGGTGGGGTGGTCCTTCACCCGGTCGACGAAGGTCGGCACCCCGGCGGCGGCGGCCCGGTCCAGCCCGACGATGCCGTCCCGGTCGGCGCCGACGGCCACCACCCGGGCCCCGTAGCCGGGGTCGGCGGTGGCGTCCAGCAGCGCCTGGAGGTTGCTGCCGGAGCCGGAGACGAGGACGACGAGGCGGGCGACGGACGCGGGCTCGGTCACCCGGCCACCCTAGCGGGCAGGTCGGCACGCCCATCCTGCGGGCGGCGACGTTTCGGGTGATCACGCGTGTCGCCCCGGCACGGTACGCTGCCGGTCGCCCGGTGGCCGGGTCGTGCCCGCCACCGCACCCCATAGCCAATGATCAGGTACGGACGCCGTACCGACGTGAACGAGGAGCACCTCAGATGCAGCCCGGTTACCCCAACCCGCAGCAGCCGATCAACAACAACATGACCGCGTCGATCGTGGCCATCTTCTTCTTCTGGCCGCTGGCGATCCCCGCCATCATCAACGCCTCGAAGGTCAACCCGGCCCTGCAGCAGGGCGACTACGCGGGCGCCGAGGCCGCCGCCCGGGAGTCCAAGAAGTGGTCGAAGCTGGCCTTCATCATCGGTGGTGTGTGGCTCGTCATCGTGCTGCTGTGCTGCCTCTTCGGTGGTGTGATGGGTGCGATCGACGGCAGCAGCACCAGCAGCTACTGACGGCCCACGACTGAGGAGCAGCCGAGATGCAGCCCGGAAACCCCGGCCACGACCCGTACGGCCAGCAGCCCCCGCACGATCCGTACGGGCAGCAGCCCGTCCCGGGCCAGCCGCAGGACCCGTACGCCGCGCCGCAGGCACCGTACGGGCAGCAGCCGGCGACGCCGTACGGTGAACAGCCGCCGTACGGCCAGCAGCCCCCGCACGACCCGTACGGCCCCCAGCCCACCTCGGGCCAGCCGTACGGTCAGCCACTCCAGCCGGACCCGTACGGCCAGCCCGTCCACAAGGACCCCTACGGGCAGCAGCCGTACGCCGCGGCGGCCGGCTCCTACCCGGGGGCCGGCTACCCGACGCCGCAGGGGCAACAGAACACCCTCGGCCTGGTGTCGCTGATCCTCGGCATCGCGTCCCTGCCGCTGCTCTGCTGCCTCTTCCTGGGCCTCCCGGTCGCCATCGGCGCGGTGATCACCGGCTGGCTGGGCATGCAGAAGGCGAACCAGGGCCTGGCCAGCAACGGCGGTCAGGCCAAGGCCGGCCTGATCTGCGGGGCGGTCGCGGTCGGCCTCGGCATCCTGCTGCTGCTGCTCAACCTCATCGGCAGTTTCACGCTCCCCACCTCGCCCTGACCCGGGCGGGCACGATCGAGGGGCGTCCCGGCACCGTCCGGGGCGCCCCTCGCCGCGTGTCCGGCAGGGCCACCCGGCGGTCGGGACGGCCGGTCAGTCCGGAACCGGGCGGGCCGGCCGTTCCTCGGTGCCCCGGGTCGGCCGGTGCCGCTCCCCGGCCGGGTCGGACCGTTCCGGAGCCCTCCGGGGGCGGCCGGCGGGCGGGCGGGGCCGGGCGGCCGGGCGGGCCGACGACGGCCGGTCGAGCACCTTGGCGGCGGCGGCCCCGAGCAGCGCGCCGACGGTGACCACCGCGGTCGCCACCGCCGCCACCTGCCACGGCACCGGGCCGATCACGGCCAGCCGGCCGCCGCCGAGCGGGCCGCCGGAGGCCGCCGCGGCGAGCCCGACGACCAGGCCGACCACCGGACCGGCGAGCGCGGCCGGGCCGAGCAGCGCCGGCCAGGCCGGCGGGGTCCACTCGTCGGCGTCCGGGCGGAGCAGCCGGCGGGCGAGCAGCCAGCCCGCCGTCATGCCGGCCAGCACCGGCACCGCCAGCAGCGCCGCGCCGAGCCCGTCGACCGGGCCGCTGGGCAGCCCGGCGAGCAGCGGTACGGCCGGCAGCGACCCGACGGAGACCTCGCTGAGCCGGACCGCCGTGCCGGTGCCGACGGCGAACCCTGGGCCGAGCAGGTAGGCCGTCGACCAGACGGTGGCGTTCGGCGCGTAGGCGAGGCTGACCAGGGTGATGCCGGCCTGCCCGGCGACCCCGGTCCGGTAGGCCCCGATCAGGTCGGCGGCGTCTCCGCCGCCGGTCGCCACCGCAAGGCCCGCCGCGCTCGCCCCGGCGGCGAGCAGCAGCAGGGCGGCGACCAGGCCGGTGCGGACCCCGTCGCGCAGCACCGGTGCGGCACGGTCGGCGACCAGGCGGGTGACCCCGGTGGTGCGGGCCGCCCCGACCAGCGCGGCCAGCGTGCCGAAGAGCAGCAGGGTCAGCCCGGACCGGACCGGGGACACCCGCAGGCCGCTGCTGTCGACGAGCAGCGCGGCCAGGACGCCGAACACGGCGTATCCGAGGCCGACCGCGAGGGCGACGGTGGCCGCCCGTCGGGGTGACCGGCCGTCGCGCGCGCCGACCGCGCGGCTGGCGTGCACCCCGGCCCGGGTCAGCCGCCAGAAGGCGAAGGCGCAGAGTGTCAGCGGGACGAGGCCGAGCCGGCCGGCGGTGGTCTCCAGCGGCACCCCGTGACCGAGCAGCCAGCCGGCGAGCCCGGCGCGCAGCGCACCGACCAGCGAGCCGGCGTCCTCGCTGAATTGGGCCAGCCCGAGCACCACCGCCACCGGCAGGTACGAGGTGACGGCGGCGCCGGCCGCGGCCACCCCGGCGGCGACGGGCAGCGGCGCCCGGGAGCGCCCGGACTGCTCCGGCCGGCGGGGTGCGGGCACCCGGGCGCCGCCGGCACGGCCTGGCGGCCGGCCGCCGGTGCGGGCACCGCTGGGACGGCGGGGCTGATCAGGGGTGGTCGAGGACATCGGCTCTACTCTGGCATGCCGCGCCGGTGGTGGCTGCCCGTCGGGGCCGCCCGGGGCCGGCGAGTTCCGTGATCCACCGCCGTGGGGCCCCGATCCGGTCTAGCCTCGGCGCAGGGACGCGACCGAAGTCGTGGCACCGATCGCCCGGAGGAAGCCGTGAACGCTCCGTACCCACCGCCACCGGCCGCGGCCGGGCGGGACCGCACCACGCTCTGGGGGGTGCTCGGCATCGTCCTCGGCCTGATCTGCTGCGGAATCCTGGGCATCATCTTCGGTTACCTGTCGATCCGCGACGCCAAGCGGTACGGCCAGTCGCCGGTCCTCGGCTACCTGGCGATCGCGTTCGGCGTGATCAACATCATCGGCACCGCGATCTGGCGGGCCAGCGGGAACTACCCGCTCTGGAACAACTGAGGGGGCCGACCGTCTCCGGTCGACCCCCTGCGTCGCTCGCTCGGGTGGTGCGGTGCACGGCTCAGCGGCCGGACATCAGCTCCCGCATCAGCTTGGCGGTCTCGGTCGGGGTCTTGCCGACCTTGACGCCGACCGCCTCCAGGGCCTGCTGCTTGGCCTCGGCGGTGCCCGCCGAACCGGAGATGATCGCGCCCGCGTGCCCCATGGTCTTGCCGGGGGGCGCGGTGAAGCCGGCGATGTAACCGACCACCGGCTTGGTGACGTTGTCCTTGATGAACTCGGCGGCCCGCTCCTCGGCGTCGCCACCGATCTCGCCGATCATCACGATGGCGTCGGTCTCCGGGTCGGCCTCGAACGCGGCGAGCGCGTCGATGTGGGTGGTCCCGATGATCGGGTCACCGCCGATGCCGACGCAGGTGGAGAAGCCGATGTCGCGCAGCTCGTACATCATCTGGTAGGTCAGCGTGCCGCTCTTGCTGACCAGGCCGATCCGGCCGGAGCCGGTGATGTCGGCCGGGATGATGCCGGCGTTGGACGCGCCAGGCGAGGCGATGCCGGGGCAGTTCGGCCCGATGATCCGGGTCTGCTCGCCCTTGGCGACGTTGTACGCCCAGAACGAGGCGGTGTCGTGCACCGGCACGCCCTCGGTGATCACCACGGCGAGCGGGATGCCGGCGTCGATCGCCTCGACCACCGCCCCCTTGGTGAACTGCGGCGGTACGAAGATCACCGTGGCGTCCGCCCCGGTCTCCCGCATCGCGTCCGCCACGGAGGCGAACACCGGCAGCTCGGTGCCGTCGAAGTCGACGGTGGTGCCGGCCTTGCGCGGATTCACCCCGCCGACCACGGTGGTGCCGGCGGCGAGCATCCGCCGGGTGTGCTTGGAACCCTCGGAGCCGGTCATCCCCTGCACGATGACCTTGGACTCCTTGGTCAGCCAGATCGCCATCGTCAGACCCCCGCAGCAGCCAGCTCGGCGGCCCGCTCGGCCGCGCCGTCCATGGTGTCGACCCGCTGCACCAGCGGGTTCCCGGCGCCGTCGAGGATCGCCCGACCGGCCTCCGCGTTGTTGCCGTCGAGCCGGACCACGAGCGGCTTGGTGACCTTCTCGCCGCGCTCCTCCAGCAGGGCCAACGCCTGGATGATGCCGTTGGCGACCTCGTCGCAGGCGGTGATGCCGCCGAAGACGTTGACGAAGACGCTGCGCACCGACGGGTCGGACAGCACGATCTCCAGGCCGTTGGCCATCACCGCGGCGCTCGCGCCTCCGCCGATGTCCAGGAAGTTGGCCGGCTTGACGTTGCCGTGCCGCTCGCCCGCGTAGGCCACCACGTCGAGGGTGGACATGACCAGGCCCGCGCCGTTGCCGATGATGCCGACCTCGCCGTCGAGCTTGACGTAGTTGAGGCCCTTCTCCTTGGCGGCCTGCTCCAGCGGGTCCACCGCGGCCTGGTCGACCAGGGCCTCGTGGTCCGGGTGCCGGAAGCCGGCGTTCTCGTCCAGGGTGATCTTGGCGTCGAGCAGCAGCAGCGTGCCGTCGCCCGTCTTGGCCAGCGGGTTCACCTCGACCAGGGTGGCGTCCTCGGCGACGAACGCCTTCCACAGCCCGACCGCGACCGCGACGACCTGGTCGGCGACCTCGGCCGGGAACCCGGCCGCGTCGACGATCTCCCGGGCCTTCGCCTCGTCCACACCCTCGACCGCGTCGATCGGGGCCTTGACCACCTTGTCGGGGGTCTCGGCGGCGACCTGCTCGATGTCCATACCGCCGGCCACGCTGGCGATGCAGAGGAAGGTGCGGTTCGCCCGGTCGAGCAGGTAGGAGAAGTAGTACTCCTCGGCCACGTCCGCGGTCACCGTGATCATGACCTTGTGGACGGTGTGTCCCTTGATGTCCATGCCGAGGATGTCGGTGGCCCTGGCCACCGTCTCGTCGGTGCCCTCGGCCAGCTTGACGCCGCCGGCCTTGCCTCGGCCGCCGACCTTCACCTGCGCCTTGACGACCACCCGGCCGCCGAGGCGTTCGGCGATCGCGCGGGCCTCCTCCGGGGTCGTGGCGACGCCGCCGGCGAGCACGGGCAAGCCGTGCCGCTCGAACAGGTCCCGCCCCTGGTACTCGTACAGGTCCACGATTGCGCGTCCCGTCCCGTCTCCGCGGCGCGCCGTCGCGCCGCCGCCAGCGTTGTGGAAACTCCGTTGACGCCTGTCATCAGTTGAAACAGGCCATTGGCCGCAGCCTAGCGAGGTGGGCACCGGCGGCAACCGAGCGGGTGCGCGGTGTGCGGTAATGCACAGCGCGCCGTCGGCGACTCGCCGGTGGCACAAATCGGTCCACAGGTTGTCCCACGTAACGCGTAACCCCACGGTACGGGCGTCGTTGAGTCTGATGTCGGAGCGCTGATCAGCGCGAAGACGGGAGCGGCCGATGCCCTGTCGGTCGAGGGGTGGCGGCGGGGCATCGTGCATAGAAGGGCCGGGCGTGTGAGGGGTGCGTCCGGCCCTTCACCCTGCCCGGATTCGGCAACCCGCCCCTCCCGGCCACCGCCTCACCGTACGACGCGACGGCGGCGGCCCGGAGCGGGTCCACCACCGTCGGTGTACGGACGGGTGCGGCGCACCCGCAGGCCGTCAGGCGACCGGCTGGGCCACGTTGGCGCGGACCCACTCGACGATCGACTGGGTGGTCGCCCCCGGCGTGAAGATCTTCCTGACGCCGATCTCCATCAACTCGGGGATGTCGGCGTCGGGGATGATGCCGCCGCCGAAGACGACGACGTCCCGCGCGTCCCGCTCGGCGAGCAGCTCCAGCACCCGGCGGAAGAGCGTCATGTGCGCGCCGGAGAGCACCGACAGGCCGACCGCGTCGGCGTCCTCCTGGACGGCGGTCTCGACGATCTGCTCCGGGGTCTGGTGCAGGCCGGTGTAGATGACCTCCATACCCGCGTCACGCAGGGCACGCGCCACCACCTTGGCACCCCGGTCGTGGCCGTCGAGGCCCGGCTTCGCGACGACTACCCGGATACGAGAGTTCATCAGCGCACACCCTTCACGGCTCCGCGGCTACCAGCTGAACGAACGGTAACCCGGCCCACCGGGGGTGGAGAACCCGGGCCGGACCCCTACCGTCCCAGCCCGCCCCCGGGAAGCCGGACGCCTCCGCCGATCGGTCACTGTGCGCGACGAACGGGCAGGAAGGGGGACAGCCGTCCGGCGCGTGGAGCTATGACAATGATGGACGGAAAGGGACAGAACGAATCGCCGATCCGGGGGGCACGCTTGTGACCGGAGCGGCGGAGGGCTAACGTGTCCACGGTTGTCATCAGGTCCACGGACGGGTGATGACGCGATCAACGATCGTCGGGGCGGCTGCACCGATCGGTCGGAGGTTGCATCGGATCCCCGACAACGGAGGGTGTGCGTGCGCCAGCGCCTGTCGTCTGAGCCCGATAGATATCGCGGCCGTCGCCGCGTGCCCACCCCCCCGCGGAGCCGCTACGCGGCGGTCGTGACCACCGCGTTCGTCGGCGCCGGGATCGTCGCGCTCGGCGCGGGGGCGATGCCGGACGCCAAGAGCGTCAGCCCGTCGGTCCTCGACGAGCTGCGGCAGGCCTCGATCACCAGCCAGGACGCCGCCGCCCGTGCCGACGCCGCCGACCGGGCCACCCGCAGCGACGCCCGGGACAGCCAGCCGGGCGTCAGCCAGCAGGACCCGTGGCTGCTGCCCATGCAGGGCTACGACTTCAACTCCCCGTACGGCATGCGCTGGGGCAAGCTGCACACCGGCATCGACCTGGTCGCGCCGGAGGGCACCCCCTACGTGGCCATCCACTCCGGCACGGTCACCAAGGCCGGCTGGTTCGGCGGCTACGGCTACGCGGTGATCGTGCAGCACGCCGACGGCAGCGAGGCCATCTACGGCCACTCCTCGGCGGTGAGCGTGCACGAGGGCCAGCAGGTGAAGGCGGGCGACCAGCTCGGACTGGTCGGCAACACCGGCCACTCCTACGGCGCGCACCTGCACCTGGAGGTCCATGTCAAGGGCCAGCCCCTCGACCCGGTGCCGTGGCTGCAGGAACGCGGAGTGGACATCAAGCTGCAAGTCGAGGCGTACTACACCGAAGCAGCCGCTTCCTGACGCTCGGTAACGCCTGCTCACCGCCCGGATCTACGGATCCGGGCGGTTTTTCGTGCGGCCAAGTCTGCTGCGTCACACTCCGCAGTGTGACCGAGCCCACGGTCGGGCCGGTGGAGGCAACAGGTCAGACGACACCCCGACGGGACATAGCCGGTCAGGCCGCCGGACGATCCGGGCTACCCGTCGGTACCCGTACCCGGCCAGGCGCGCTTCGACACCCAGGATGGTCCGGGTCCGAAACCCCCTGAGTAGTTGAAGGTCCACCGTGCTGGAAGACAACAACCGCCCGGACGACGGCACCACCCGCGCCGGGAACCCCACCCGCACCGGCCCCGGAGCCCGGATCTCGGCCGCCGTGGTCCGGCACCGCAGGCGTCACCCGCGGGGCGTACGCACCCTGACCCTCGGCCTCGCCGCGCTGGTCGGCCTCGGCCTGGCCGGGGTCGCCACGGTCACCGCCCTGGACCGGGACGACACCCCCGAACCGGCAGCCGTCGCGCTCGACGCCCGGGAGCGGGCCGAGGCCGCCGCCCGCGCCGACCGGTCTACCCGCGAGTCGGCCGCCCCGGCCAGCCCCACCGCCGTGCCGAGCCCCACCAGCACCAGTCCCACCCCGACGGCCACGGCCACCCGGAAGGCCGCCGTGAAGTCGAAGGTCACCGCGAAGCCCAGGGTCACCGCGCGGAAGACGACCGCGCCGAAGCCGAAGCCGTCCTGGGTGATCCCGATGGCCGGCGCGCAGATCACCTCCTGCTATGGGGAGCGCTGGGGCACCCTGCACGCCGGCATCGACTTCGCCCTGCCGGCCGGCACCCCGATCCGCGCCGCCGCCGCCGGCACGGTCGTCAAGGCCGGCGACGTCGGCGACGGCTACGGCATCTCGGTCTTCATCGACCATGGCAACGGCTACCTGACCCACTACGCCCACCAGAGCAGCGTGAAGGTCGCCGTCGGAGACCGGGTCGGCGTCGGCGAGGTGATCGGCTACGAGGGCTCCACCGGCGACTCCACCGGCCCGCACCTGCACTTCGAGGTGCACCAGGGGCAGATGTGGAACCAGATCGACCCGGCGCCGTTCCTGCGCGCCCGGGGCATCGACGTGGCCTGCTGAGCCGTACCACCGACGGGCCCGGCCGGCAGCACGCCGGACCGGGCCGTCGGTGTCGGCTCAGAGCTTGTCGAGCGGGGCGTGCCGCAGCACCAGCCACATGGTCTGGTCGCCGAAGTCGATCTGCGCGCGGGCGCTCGGCCCGTGCCCCTCGACCGCGAGCACCCGCCCCAGGCCGTAGCGCTGGTGGTTGACCCGGTCGCCGGCCGACACCTTCGGCCCCTGCGGCAGCTCGCTGGCGGTGGCCAGCCGACTGGCGTCCACCCCGAGCCGTTTCGCCAGCTCCGCCGCTCTCGGAGTGCCCCCGGTGAAGCCGCTCCGCCCGCCGGGCGCGCGGTCCGCGCGCCCGCCGACGCCGCCGCCCCCACCGGCCCACGAGGTGTACGTCCCCTCGGTGCGCTCCCAGCGCACCAGCTCCGGCGGCAACTCCTCCAGGAAACGCGACGGCGGGTTGTACGACGGCTGTCCCCAGGCCGAACGGGTGACCGCCCGGGACAGGTAGAGCCGCTGCCGGGCCCGGGTGATGCCCACGTACGCCAGCCGCCGCTCCTCCTCCAGTTCCCGGGTGTCGCCCAGCGACCGCAGGTGGGGGAAGACGCCGTCCTCCAGGCCGGTCAGGAACACCACCGGGAACTCCAGGCCCTTGGCGGTGTGCAGGGTCATCAGGGTGACCACGCCCTGGTGGTCGGGGTCGTCGGAAGGGATCTGGTCGGCGTCGGCGACCAGCGCCACCTGCTCCAGGAAACCGGCCAGGGTGGCCCGCTCGTCGTCGGCGCCCAGCGCCTCGATCCGCTCGGTGTACTCCCGGGCGACACTCACCAGTTCCTGGAGGTTGTCGACCCGGCCGGCGTCCTGCGGGTCGACGCTCTCCTCCAGCTCGGTCAGGTAGCCCGAGCGGGTCAGCAGCGCCTCCAGCACCTCCTCCGGGGTGCCCTCCTCGGCCAGCTCGCGGGCCCCGTCGAGCAGGGCGACGAACTCGGCGATGGAGTTGGCGGCCCGGGTGGAGATGCCCGGCGCCTCCCGGGCCCGGCGCAGCGCCGCGCCGAAGGAGATCCGCTCCCGGCTGGACAGCGCCTCGACGCACGCCTCGGCCCGGTCGCCGATGCCCCGGCGCGGGGTGTTCAGCACCCGGCGGAGGCTGACCGTGTCGTCGTCGTTGACCACCGCGCGCAGGTAGGCCAGCGCGTCGCGGACCTCCTTGCGCTCGTAGAAGCGCACCCCGCCGACCACCTTGTAGGGCAGGCCGACCCGGATGAACACCTCCTCGAAGACCCGGGACTGGGCGTTGGTGCGGTAGAAGACGGCGATGTCGCCGGGGCGGGTCTCCCCCGCGTCGACCAGCCGGTCGACCTCCCGGCCCACCCAGTCGGCCTCGGCGTGCTCGGTGTCGGCGACGTAGCCGACGATCTGCTCGCCCGCCCCGGCGTCGCTCCACAGCCGCTTGGGCTTGCGGGAGGTGTTCCGGTCGATCACCGCGTTGGCCGCGTTGAGGATGGTCTGGGTGGAGCGGTAGTTCTGCTCCAGCAGGATGGTGCGGGCGTCGGTGAAGTCCCGCTCGAACTCCAGGATGTTGCGGATAGTCGCGCCCCGGAACGCGTAGATCGACTGGTCGGCGTCGCCGACCACGCACAGCTCGGCCGGGGCGATCCCCTCGGTGCCGGCGACCAGCTCCTTGATCAGGGTGTACTGCGCGTGGTTGGTGTCCTGGTACTCGTCGACCAGGACGTGCCGGAATCGGCGGCGGTAGCTCTCCGCGACGTGCGGATGCGACTGGAGCAGGTGCACCGTCGTCATGATCAGGTCGTCGAAGTCCAGCGCGTGCGCCTCCCGCAGCCGCCGCTGGTAGAGCGTGTACGCCTCGGCCAGCGCCCGCTCGTTGGGGCCCGTGGCCCGGCCGGCGAACTCCTCCGGGTCGGTCAGCTCGTTCTTCAGGTTGGACACCTGGGCGGCCAGCCCCCGGGCCGGGTAGCGCTTCGGGTCGAGATCCAGTTCCCGGGCGACCAACTGCATCAGCCGGCGGGAGTCGTCGGCGTCGTAGATGGAGAAGGTCGACTTCAGGCCGGCGTGCTCGTGCTCGGCACGCAGGATGCGCACGCAGGCGGAGTGGAACGTCGACACCCACATCAGCCGGGCGCGCGGACCGACCAGGTGGGTCACCCGCTCCTTCATCTCCCCGGCGGCCTTGTTGGTGAAAGTGATCGCGATGATCTCGCCGGGGTGGACGTCCCGCGCGGCGAGCAGGTAGGCGATCCGGTGGGTGAGCACCCGGGTCTTGCCGGAGCCGGCCCCGGCCACGATCAGCAGCGGTGAGCCGGCGTGGACGACCGCGTCCCGTTGGGGACCGTTCAGGCCCTCCACCAGGTCCTGCGGATCGAGGCGACGGGCGGGGCCGGGCCGGCGCGGCGGAACCGACTCGGGCTCGGGCGCGGGCGGGGACGCGGGGATGTCGAAGAGAGGATGCATCGCACGGCGAGTCTATGCCGTCGGCCGGACACTTCCCGCCCGCGCACGCCCGGCACGGATCGTGCCCCGCCACCGGGCGCACGCCCCGGCCGCCGACCGGCCGGACTGAGACGAACCTGTCACGGTGGCCCCACTGGCATCTTCCGCCCCGAGGCGCGACGATGACCCGGGAAATCCCCGCCTGCTCCCCCGTAGACGACTTGGGAGAACAAATATGAGTCACCCGCGCTCGCGCGGTCGGGCCGTGCTGCGTCACCTCGCCGCACCGGCCCTCGCCCTGGCCGTCGTGGCCAGCCTGCCCATCACCGGCCGCGCCACCACGCCGCCGGCCGACGCCGCCCCCGGTGCCGGCCTCGCCCCGGTCGCCGTCTCGTACGCCACCGCGACGGGTGGCGAGGTCAAGGGCCAGTTCCTCAGCTACAACGACTTCCACGGCGCGATCGACCCGCCCGGCGGCAGCGGCGCCACCGTCAACGGCACCCCGGCCGGCGGGGTGGAATACCTCGCCACCTGGCTGAAGAAGCTGCGGGCCGAGGCGAAGGCCGAGGGCCGGGTCACCACCACCGTCGGCGCCGGCGACCTGATCGGGGCCACCCCGCTGGTCAGCGCCGCTTTCCACGACGAGCCCACGATCGAGCTGATGAACCAGGTCGGCCTCGACGTCAGCTCGGTCGGCAACCACGAGTTCGACGAGGGCGTCAAGGAGCTGCTCCGGATCGACAAGGGCGGCTGCCACCCGGTCGACGGCTGCCAGGACGGCGACGGCTTCGCCGGCGCGAAGTTCACCTACCTGGCCGCCAACACCATCAACAAGAAGACCAAGCTGCCGATCCTGCCCCCGATCGACGTGAAGTTCGTCGGCGGCGTGCCGGTCGGCTTCGTCGGGGTCACCCTGGAGGGCACCCCGGGCATCGTCAACCCGGCCGGGATCAAGGACGTCACCTTCACCGACGAGGTGCAGACCGCCAACAAGTGGGGCGGCCTGCTCAAGCTGTTCGGCGTCAAGGCGATGGTGCTGCTGGTGCACGAGGGTGGCGCGCAGTCCGCGCCGCCGGCCACCCCGGGCGTCTCCGACTGCGCCAACTTCTCCGGCCCGATCGTCGACATCGTCAAGGGCCTGCGGCCGGAGTTCGGCGTGGTGGTCTCCGGACACACCCACCGCTTCTACTCCTGCTCGCTGCCGAACTCCTCGGGCAAGCCGAGCGTGGTCACCAGCGCCGGCAACAACGGCCAGCTGGTCACCGACATCGACTACTCGCTGGACCGGCGGACCGGCCGGTTCACCGGCATCACCGCGAAGAACGTGATCGTGGAGAACGGCGTGCGCAACGCCGACGGGACCTGGCAGCAGACCGGCGGGGTGTTCGCCAAGAACCCGGCGCTGGTCGACGCGGGCGCGAAGACGCTGGCCGACAAGTACCGCACCGCGGTCGCCCCGATCGCCAACCGGGTGGTCGGGAAGATCAGCGCCGACATCGTCCGGGACGCCCGGCCCAACGGGGAGAGCCCGCTGGGTGACGTGATCGCCGACGCGCAGCTGGCGTACACCAGGGGCGACGGGGCGCAGCTCGCGCTGATGAACCCGGGTGGCGTGCGGGCCTCCCTGGCGTACGGGGCGTCGACCGGTGGCGAGGCGCCGGGCGAGGTCACCTACGGCGAGGCGTTCACCGTGCAGCCGTTCAACAACCTGGTGGTCACCCAGACGTTCACCGGCGCGCAGCTCAAGGACGTACTGGAGCAGCAGTTCGTCGGCTTCAAGGGGCAGACCACCCAGCGCATCCTCCAGCCCTCGGCCGGGCTGACCTACTCCTACGACAGCACCGCGCCGGCCGGCTCGCGGGTCAGCGCGCTGGCCCTGAACGGCACCCCGGTCGACCCGGCCGCCAGCTTCCGGGTCACCACGAACGACTTCCTCGCCAACGGCGGGGACGGGTTCACCGAGCTGGCGGGCGGCACCGGCCGGACCACCGCCCCCGGCTTCGACGTGGACGCCCTGGTGGCGTACCTGGGTGCCGGCGCGCCGGTCGCCCCCACGGCGGCGGACCGCATCACCCGGCTGGGCTGACCGGCGGGAAGGGCCCCTCGTCGGCGCGGGCGCGCGGCGACGAGGGGCCCTTCTCTCAGCCGTCCGGGTGCTTGCGCGCACCGGCCACCGGTCGGCATACTCGACGACGTGATCGAGCGGCAGTTCTTTTTTTACTACGGCACCGGGAGTCCGGCAGCCGTGGGTCGCGCCTGATCGACAGACCTGCGAAAGCCCCGGGCTCGGAGAGCCCGGGGCTTTTTCGTCCCGGGATCCGAACACCGGGCCCGAGACCCGAGGGGTACGACGATGATGACTGACGTGGTGGAGTCCAGCGGTGGCCCCGCGCGGCACGACGATCCGGCCGGGGCCGAGCCCACGGAGGCGGACCCGACCGGCGCCGCTGCCGCCCGGACCGGCACCGGCGACACGGTGGCGGCCGAACGGATCGTGGCGATCAGGGAACGGATCGACGAGATCGACCGTACGCTGATCGCGCTCTGGCAGGAGCGGGCGGCGCTGTCCCAGGAGGTCGGGGTGACCCGGATGGCCTCCGGGGGCACCCGGCTGGTGCTCTCCCGGGAGCGGGAGATCCTGGAGCGTTTCCGCAGCGAGCTGGGGGCCGACGGCACCCAGTTGGCGTTGCTGCTGCTGCGGGCCGGGCGCGGGCCGCTGTAAACGGCGACCCGGCGGACACGGGGTGCGGTAGCGGCACTGCGGTTGACGCGGGCCGCGGTGAGGGCGTCCCGGGGACCGTGGTGGAACGACGAACCGCCTGCCGCCGTCGGGTGGACGGTGGCAGGCGGTCCGGGTGGGGTCACGCCTCGTGCGTGGCGACGATCTCCCGCTTCTCGGCGAAGTGGCAGGCGCTCGGGTGGTCCGAGCCGGGGCGGATCTCCAGCAGCGGCGGCTGCTCGGCGCAGACGTCCTGCGCCTTCCAGCACCGGGTGCGGAACCGGCAGCCCGACGGCGGGCTGATCGGCGAGGGCACGTCACCGGTGAGCCGGATGATCGCCTTGTTCTCCCGCAGCGTCGGGTCCGGCACCGGCACCGCCGACAGCAGCGCCTGGGTGTACGGGTGGGTCGGCCGCTCGTAGATCTCGTCCTCGGTGCCGATCTCGACGATCTTGCCGAGGTACATCACCGCGACCCGGTCCGACAGGTGCCGGACCACCGACAGGTCGTGCGCGATGAACACGTACGACAGGCCCAGCTCGTTCTGGAGCTTCTCCAGCAGGTTCATCACCTGGGCCTGGATCGAGACGTCCAGGGCGGAGACCGGCTCGTCGCAGACGATCACCTCGGGCCGCAGGGCGAGCGCGCGGGCGATGCCGATGCGCTGCCGCTGGCCGCCGGAGAACTGGTGCGGATACCTGTTGATGTGCTCCGGGTTGAGGCCGACCAGGTCGAGCAGTTCCTTGACCTTGTCCCGGCGGCTGCCGCGCGGCGCGACCTCCGGGTGGATCTCGAACGGCTCGCCGATCAGGTCGCCGACGGTCATCCGCGGGTTCAGTGAGGTGTACGGGTCCTGCATGACCAGCTGGATCTGCCGGCGCAGCCGCCGCAGCGCGCCACCGGAGAGCTTGGCGATGTCCTGGCCCTTGTAGTGCACCGTGCCGGCGGTCGGCTTCTCCAGGTTCATCAGCACCCGGCTCAGCGTCGACTTGCCGCAGCCCGACTCACCGACCACGCCCAGCGTCTCGCCGGCCTTGAGGTCGAATGAGACGCCGTCGACGGCCTTGACCTGGCCGATGGTCTTCTTGAACACGATGCCCCGGGTGACCGGGTAGTGCTTGACCAGGTCGCGGACTTCGATGATGTTCTCAGTCACGGTTCACCAGTTCCTCGGCGAAGTGGCAGGCGCTGGCCCGACCGGTGCCGATCTGCAACAGCGGGGGGACGGTCTCCCGGCACACCGGCTGCGCCATCGGGCAGCGCGGGTTGAACGGGCAGCCCGGCGGGATGTTCATCAGGTTCGGCGGGAGGCCCTTGATGGTGCGGAGCTGCTGCCCCTTCTCGTCCAGCCGGGGGATCGAGTTGAGCAGGCCGAGGGTGTACGGGTGCGCCGGCTTGGCGTACAGGTCGTAGACGTCGGCTTCCTCGACGATCCGGCCGGCGTACATGACCGCGATCCGGTCCGCGACGTCGGCGACCACGCCGAGGTCGTGGGTGATCAGGATCATGCCCATCCGGCGTTCCCGCTGGAGTTCGCCGAGCAGGTCCATGATCTGGGCCTGCACGGTCACGTCCAGCGCGGTGGTCGGCTCGTCGGCGATCAGCACCTCGGGGTCGAGCGCCAGCGACATCGCGATCATCGCGCGCTGCCGCATGCCGCCGGAGAACTGGTGCGGGAAGTTGCTGAACCGGCCCTTGGCGTTCGGGATCTTGACCTGGTCGAGCATCTCGATCGCGCGCTTCTTGGCGTCGGAACGGCTCATCCCGCGCCGGACCCGGAACTGCTCGGCGATCTGGAACCCGACGGTGAAGACCGGGTTCAGGGCGGAGAGCGAGTCCTGGAAGATCATCGCAATGCCCTCGCCACGGATGCGGCGACGTTCCTCGGCGGACATGGTGAGCATGTCCTTGCCGTGGAAGCGGACCTCGCCGCCGGTGACGAAGCCGGGGGGCATGTCCAGGATGCCCATGATGGTCTGCGCGGTGACGCTCTTACCGGAGCCGGACTCGCCGAGCACGGCGAGGGTCTCCCCCGCGTCGACGTGGTACGTCACTCCGTTGATGACCTTGGCGACGCCGTCCCGGGTGCGGAACTCCACCCGCAGGCCGTCGACCTCGAGCAGCCGACCGGAGGGGCGGCCGGATCCGTCGGCGCCGGGCGCGGACTGCTCGGACACGAGAATGTCGGACAACTCAGTCTCCCCTATCGGAGCTTCGGGTCGAGGGCCTCGCGGACCGCCTCGCCGAGCATGACGAAGCTCAGCACGGCGGTGACGAGGAACGCGGAGGGGAAGAAGAGCAGGAAGGGCGAGACCCGGAGGTAGTTCTGCGCTTCATTGATCATGATGCCCCAGGAGACCACCGGGCTCTGCAGGCCGATACCCAGGAAGGACAGGGTGGCCTCGGCACCGATGAAGGAGCCGATCATGATCGTCCCGTAGACCAGCAGCGGTGCCAGGCAGTTCGGCAGCAGGTGCTTGAAGATGATCCGACCGGTGCTGGCACCCATCGCCCGGGCCGCCACGATGTAGTCGGCCTCCTTGGTGGCGAGCACCGAGGAACGCATCAGCCGCATCACCACCGGCCAGCTCAGCAGCACCAGCGAGCCGATCACCAGGAGCTTGATCTCCCACTCGCCGTTGTCGGAGCCGGCGCCGTTGAACGTGGTGAGGATGACGATCGCACCGAGCACGAACGGCAGACCGAAGAAGATGTCGGTGATCCGGGAGAGCAGGCCGTCGATCCAGCCACCCTTGTAGCCCGCGATGATGCCGACCGTCCCGCCGATCAGCAGGGTGCCGATCGTGGAGAGCAGCGAGACCACGATCGAGGCGTTGGCGCCGTAGATGACCCGGGCGTAGACGTCACGGCCCTGCACGTCGTAACCGAACCAGGCGTCCGACGACGGCTCAACCCGGCTGCGGGCCAGCACGCCGTCGGTCGGGTTGCCGGAGGTGAACAGCGACGGGAAGGTCGACATCACCACGAAGAGCACGATGAAGACGGCGGAGATCCAGAACAGCGGCTTGCGACGCAGGTCGAGCCAGGCGTCGCCGAGCAGGCTACGCGGCTTCTCCTGCTTGCCGCCGGGGCCGGCGGTGGCCGGGGAGCTTGCCTCGGTCAACTGCTCGGGACGGGGCGTGCTCACGATCGAAGCGGCACTCGGGTCGCTCATGCCTGCACCTCGCTGCGCTCGGCGCCGGCCTGGTTGCCCGCGCACACTGCAATGACGGTTCGTTCGCTGCTGCGCTCACTCATAGCGGATCCTCGGGTCCAATGCGGCGTAGAGCAGGTCCACCAGCAGATTCATCACCAGGTAGACGAGCACCAGCACGACCACGATGGAGACAACGGTAGCGCTCTCCTTGGTGACGATCGCCCGCAGCACGGTGCGGCCGATGCCGTTGATGCCGAAGATGCCCTCGGTGATGATCGCGCCGCCCATCAGGGCGCCGAGGTCGGTGCCGAGCAGGGTCACCACCGGGATCAGCGAGTTGCGCAGCAGGTGGATGCCGACCACCCGGCGCATCGGGAGCCCCTTGGCGATCGCGGTACGCACGTAGTCGGCCCGGCGGTTCTCCGCGATGCTGGTGCGCGACACCCGGGCGATGTACGCCATCGACGCGCTGCCCAGCACGAAGCCCGGTAGGAGCAGTTCGGTGATCCGCATCTCGTTGGAGACGGTCGGCTTGACGATGCCGAGCTTCACGCCGAAGAACCACTGGAGCACGAAGCCGACCACGAAGACCGGCAGCGCGATCAGGAAGAGCGTGGAGACCAGGACCAGGTTGTCCAGGAAGCCGTTGCGGCGCAGGCCGGTGAGCACACCTGCGGTGAGGCCGATGACACCCTCGATGATCAGGGCCACCAGGGCCAGCTTGAGGGTGTTCGGGTACGCGGTGGCGATGATCTCGCCGACGTCGCGCCCCGACCAGGTGGTCCCGAAGTCGCCTTGCAGGAGGTTCTTCATGTAGGTGGCGTACTGCACGAACCAGGGCTGATCCAGCTGGAACTTCTCGGTCATCATGGCCCGGTAGTTGTCCGGGCAGCCCCGATCACCGCACTTGCCGGCGAACGGGTCCCCGGGGACCTTCCACACCAGCAGGTAGATCATCAGCGTCGTCCCGATGAACACCGGGACGAGTTGGAGCAGCCGTCTCACCAGATAACGGCCCATGGGGTGGTCCTCCTGACAAGGGGTGTGCCGGGGGCGGGGGTGCGGCCGACACGGGTGGCGACAACGTGGCGAGGGGTGGGGTGCACCCACTCGCGGAACGGCCCCGGGTCGGGCTCACCGGTAGGCGAGCCCGACCCGGGGTCAGACCGTTCGGATCAGAGCTCGACGGAGGTGATGTCGAGCTCGCCGACGTTGGTCAGCTCCATCTTCTTGATCTTCTCGGAGTGACCGGACTGCTGGCCACCGAAGTAGATCGGCATCGACGGAACGTCCTGGTCGACCTTCTCGACCGCCTTGGCGAACAGCTCGTGCGAGGCCTCCAGGCTCGGGGCGGAGCTGGCCTGCTTGGCCAGGGCGTCCACCTCGGGGTTGCTGTAGAGACCGTCGTTCGAGGAACCACCGGTCACGTAGAGCGGGTTGATCCAGTTCTCCACGTCCGGGTAGTCCTGCTGCCAACCGGCACGGTAGGCGCCGTCCATCTTGTGGGCGTTGATGTTCTGCCGGAAGACCGCGAAGGTCGGCACACCGACGGCGACCGCGTCGATGCCCAGGTTGGTCTTGATCTGCTGGGCGACGGCCTCCATCCAGTCCTTGTGGCTGGCGTCGGCGTTGTAGTACATCTTCAGCTGCCCGGTGAAGCCACCGGCCTCGGTCAGCAGGGTCTTGGCCTGGGCCGCGTCGAAGGAGCACGCGGTGCAGTTGCCCGGCTTGGCACCCGGGGTCAGCGGGTTGGCCCAGCTGTCGGCCGGCTTGCGGTTACCGAAGAAGATCTTGTCGGTGATCTCCTGCCGGTTGATCGACAGCGAGATCGCCTTGCGCAGCTTCGGGTTCTGGAAGCGCTTGTCGTAGATCGGGAAGGCGATGATGCCGGTCGACGGCGTGGTCGACGGGATCGCCCGGTCGCCCAGGTCGGCCTTCCACTTGTCGCCGGCCAGCGAGGAGACCGGAACCTGCTGCTGGAAGTCCAGGTTGTTGGAGACCAGGTCGTTGTAGGCCGCCGTGTCGTCCTGGTAGATCTTGACGGTGACGTCCTTGATCTTCATCTTGTCGCGCAGGTTGTAGTCGTCGAACCGCGTCAGCTTGATCGCGACGTTGTTCTCCCACGAGACGAAGCTGACCGGGCCGTTACCGATCGGCTTCTTGCCGAAGGTCTCGGCACCCTGCGAGAAGAAGGCGTCCGGCAGCGGCATGAAGGTGCTGTAGCCGAGCTTGGTCGGGAACACGGCGGTCGGCGCGGCGAGCGTGACCTCGAAGTTCCAGTCGTCGACGACCTTGAGGCCGGACATCTCCTTGGCCTTGGGCTCGGGCGCCTTCTTCGGGCCGTCGCCGTCCGGGTCGGAGGTGTTGACGTCGGCGAAGCCGGCGATGTCGGCGAAGAAGCTGGCGTTCTGCGCGCCGTTCGGCGAGTACGCGCCCCAGTTCCAGGCGTCCACGAAGTTCTTGGCCTTGACGACGGTGCCGTCGTGGAACTTCGTGTTCTGCTTGATCTTGATCTTGTAGACCTTGGAGTCGCTGGTCTCGATCGACTCGGCCAGCGCGTTCTGCGGCGCACCACCGTTGTTGGGGTACTCGACCAGACCGGTCCAGAGCCAGTCGATGATCTTGCCGCCACCGGTCTCGGTGGTGTTCGCCGGAACCAGGGGGTTCTCCGGCTCGGTGCCGTCGATGACGATGGCACCGTCCGAGCTGCTGGCGCCGCTGCTGCCTTCGTCGTCGCTACCGCTGGAGCAGCCGGACGCGATGAGCGCGAACGCCGCACCCATCGCGATGGCGCCGCTCGCCCGCTTCGAGACTCTCATTCCGAGGGGCCTCCTCTTTCTAACCTGGTTCCGTCGTGGGTTTCACGCACGTTGGGGGGTGACACCGCACGGCGATCATGTGTTACAGATCACCGGTTACCGCAGAGAAATCGGGACACCCCAGGGGTACCGATCCGCCGGGCCACCACACTCCCGCACTCGGCCCCCGGGCAGGCTCGACGACCACGATCCGTGCCATGGGCAGCGGTGACGTGGTCGGTCGGGACACACGGGTGCCTCACGTCAGGGGTGAGGTGCTGCCACTGTGACACCCACCGGCCCATTACGTGAAGGTGCCGTTATCAAGCCGTTAGTTGCCCGCCATGTTGCCGATACTTGAGAAAAGATCATGAGATGCCCTGGTCGTACCGCTCTGAGCAGGAAAGACAGCAAGTCTGCTGCAGCAGGTAGTGACCGACGGGTAGCAAGTGTGAGCTTTCCCGCCATCCCGTCACGACGGTTGGACGTCCACCGAGAGTTGCCCGATTTCGACCATCCGGATGATGGCAACTTCCGCCGCGCGGAGACAAGTCCCGGCCGGCCGGCCGACGACACCGGCGCAGGTCCGCACCGGTCCCTCCGGACCGCGTGACCACCCGGACGGCGTGACCACCCGGACGGCGTCGCCGGACCGGAACACCCCCCGACCCGACGGAAACGGGCCGGAGCACCCCCGACGGAAACGGGCCGGCCCCGGCACCATCGGGGTGCCGGGGCCGGGGTGTCCGTACCTCAGACGGTGAAGCGGATCCGGCGGCGGCGGACCAGCAGCACCGCCACCGCGCCGAACGCGAGCAGCGCCATCCCGGCCAGGGCGGCCAGGGCGATCGGCGACCCGGTCAGCGGCAGGCCGCCGCCGTTGCTGGCCGGCGAGGTCGACGGAGCCGGGCTGGCCGGCGGCGACGAGGAATCCGCCGGGGTCGACGGCGACGGGGACGCCGCCGAGGACGACGGGGACGGCGACGGCGACGGCGACGGCGACCCGGACGGCGAGGCCGACGGCGACGGCGAGGCCGGGGCGGCGGCGAAGGTCGCCGCCGCGTCGGCGGTGACCGAGGTGCCGGTGCTGCCACCCAGGATCAGCTTCTGCTTGGCGTTCTTGCCGCCGGAGAAGAGGAAGACCCGCCCGAAGGAGACCGAGTCCGGGGCGGAGACGGTCACCGTGACCCGGCCGGCGGCGGTGGCGGTCAGCCAAAACCGGCCACCGTTGGTGGTCGCGGCGACGGGACGCCCCTCGGCGTCGACGGCGCTGCCGCCCTCGACCTTGAGGGCGATCTCCCCGGCCGGTCCGTGCACGGTGAACGGCCCGGCCCGCCCGCCGGTGGTCGCGCTGGCCGAGGCCGGATCGAGGCTCAGCTCGGCCTTCGGCTCCGGCTGGTCGGTGGCGTTGCGCACCAGGTAGTCGTGCACCCGGCGGATCACGTCGTACTCGGCGGCGACGGTCAGCCCCCGCTCCCAGTCACCCAGGGTGATGCCGTCGCTGAACTGCCAGACGGCCGTCTGGGTGCCGAAGTAGAGCAGCGTGTCGCGCCGGGAGTCGGACAGCCCGGCGGGCAGGGTGGCACCGGCCGCGGCGAGCAGCTTCGCCCGGTCGGCGTTGGGGTAGCCGTGGGTGAGCACCCACTGCACCCGGCCGAGGTTCTTCACCTCCGACTCGTCCCAGCTGCCCTCGGCGTACTCGCCGTTGCGGGCCACCGGGGTGTGGAAGTCGATGCAGAAGACCGGCACGGTGCCGTCCTTCAGCTCCAGGGCCAGCGCCGAGGTCTTCTGCGCCCGACCGTCCAGCTTCAGGGTGACGCTGGTGCCCGGCACCGCCCGCGCCACGCCCTTCGTCGCCGGCTCGGCGGCGGCCGGACCGGCTGCGGCGAGCACCAACGCGCCACCGGTGACGAGCGCCGTGACGGTACCCGCCCAGCGTCGTCCTCGTTCTCCGAACATCAGTTCCGTGCACCTCTCCCCAGGGGTTGGCCCGCTCCGGGCGGGCCGGTGTGCGTCGCCCCCGGGCGGGGTCGTGACACCACCCGCACGCGCGAAGGCGACGGGGCATTATGCGACACGAATTGATCTCTTGTCAGCCCTGGGATGATGCTCCCGGAATGGGAGGTGTCAGACGAGTCGTCGGTCCGCCGCCCAGCGGGACAACTCATACCGGTTGGACATCTGGAGCTTGCGCAGCACGTTCGACACGTGCGTCTCGACCGTCTTGATCGAGATGAACAGCTCCTTGGCGATCTCCTTGTACGCGTACCCCCGGGCGAGCAGGCGCAACACCTCGCGCTCGCGGTTGGTGAGCTGGTCCAGCTCGGGGTCGGCGACCGGGGCGTCCGGCCGGGCGGCGAAGGCGTCCAGCACGAATCCGGCCAGCCGGGGGCTGAACACGGCGTCCCCGTCGGCCACCCGGCGGATCGCGTCGGTCAGCTCGTCCGGGGAGATGGTCTTGGTCACGTAGCCCCGGGCGCCCGCCCGGATCAGCCCGATCACGTCCTCGGCGGCGTCGGACACGCTCAGCGCGAGGAACTTCACCTGCGGGTGGCTGCGGCGCATCGCGTCCAGCACCGCCCGCCCGCCGCCGTCGGGCATGTGGACGTCGAGCAGCACCACGTCCGGCCCGGTGGCGGCGATCCGGGCGACCGCCTCGGCCACCGTGCTCGCCTCCCCCACCACCTCGACGTGCGCGCCCAGCTCGGCCCGGACCCCGGCCCGGAACATGGCGTGGTCGTCGACCAGGAAGACCTTCAACCGGTGCGCCCGGTCCGCCGTGCCCGCCCCCGCATCCATCGGCTGTTCCGCCATCTCAGCTGCCCCTTTCCGCCGTGGAGCCGGTGCCGGTGATCGGCAGCATCAACCGGACCTCCGTCCCCTCTCCGGGCTCGGAACGGATCTCCGCCCGGCCACCGTGCCGCTTCATCCGCCCGATGATCGACCCTCGGACCCCGTGCCGGTGATCCTCCACGGTATCCGGGTCGAAGCCCTTGCCCCGGTCCCGGACGAAGACGCTCACCTGCTCCGGTTCGACCTCGGCATAGAGCGACACCGTCTGCACCCCGGCGTGCCGGGCCGCGTTGACCAGCGCCTCCCGGGCCGCCGCCACCAGCGCGCCGACCCGCTCGTCGGTCCCCCGGTCACCCACCACCACCGCCTCGACGGTGATCGCGAAGGTGTCCTCCACCTCGGCGGCGGCCTGCTCCAGCGCCGCCGCGAACCGCTCGGTCGGCGAGGCGGTCGGTTTGTAGAGCCAGTTGCGCAACGACCGCTCCTGGCCCCGGGCGAGTCGCTGCACCGTCTTGACGTCGCTGGCGTTGCGCTGGATCAGGGCGAGGGTGTGCAGCACCTGGTCGTGCACCATGGCGGCCAACTCGGCCCGCTCCTGCTCACGGATGCGCCCCTCCCGCTCCGAGCGGAGCTGGTTCCAGATGCGCCACAGCATCGGGGCGGCCACCACCCCGACGCCGACCAGCCCGACCAGCGCGAAGATCACGCCGTTGACCACCGCGTCGAGGTTCTGCACCGGGGAGTAGACCGCCGCCACGCCGATGATGCCGACGGCGACCAGCACCGCGCCACCGGCGAACCGGAGCACGAGTGCCCGCCTGTCGGTCTCCTCCACCACCGCGCCGAGCCACGGCACCGGCATCGAACCGCTCCACTGCCGACGACGCTCCGGCGCGGCCTGGTGCCAGATCACCCCGGCACCGACCGCGATGATCGCCACCAGCCAGCCGGCGGTGCCCGCCGCGCCGACCGAGTCGAAGACCAGCACCTGGACCAGCAGCACACCGAGGCCGATCGCCACGAACGGCAGCAGCTGCCCGGGGTCCCGCCGGGGCGGCACGGCGGTGTCACCCGGCCGCAGCGGCACCACCGCCCAGAACGCCGCGTACAGCAGCAGGCCCAGGCCGCTGAGCCCGAGCAGCACCATGAACGCGACCCGGACCCGCAGCACCGAGATGCCGAGGTGGTCGGCGATGCCGGCGGCCACCCCGGCGGCCAACCGGTGCTCCGGCGCCCGGTAGAGGCGGGGTGGCGGCGGGGTCACGACGCTGATGGGAGGCTCCCCTGATCACGGTGGGTGGCGGACGGACACCTGGCGGTACGGTGCCGCTCCGATCGTCACACGCCCGGGACGCCGCCGACCACGGGGACGCCCCCGACATCCGCCTCCCGGGATCTCAGGGTGGGGTCAGGGTCGGTTCCGGAGGTGACCCGGCCCGACTGCGGCGCAGGATCGAGTCATGACCGAGGACCCCGCCCTGCCGCCGTACCCTCCGGTGGCCACACCGGGTGGTACGCCGCCGCCCGGTCCCGCCGCCGGGCCGGACCCCACGGCGCCCGCGTCGCCCACGGGGGGCGACGACGCGCCACCACCGCCCGGTGGCTATCCCCCGCCGTCCGGCGGGGCCAGCTTCACCTCCCGGTACGGCCTGGTCCGGCCCCGCGACGGCCGCTACCTCGCCGGCGTCTGCGCGGCGATCGGCCGGGCCACCAACACCGACCCGGTGCTGTGGCGGGTGCTGCTCGCCGTGCTCGGGTTCTTCGGCGGGGTCGGCATCCTGGTCTACGTGGCCGCCTGGTTGATCATCCCGGGCGAGGGCGACAGCGCCTCCCCGCTGGAGTCGATGCTCGGGCGGGGCCGGTCGAGCATGTCCCCGATCACCGTGATCGTGCTGACCATCCTGGTCGCGGTCAGCTTCGGCTACATCGTCACCGACGCGTTCCGGGCGGTGCTGCTGGGCGCGGCGATCCTGATCGGCGGCGCGCTGCTGCTCAACCGGGACGGCCGGTCCGGCTTCGCCACCGCCGGTCCGGCACCCGCGCCGGCCGGACCGCCCGGACCGGTGCCCCCGGTCGGTTACCCGGCACCCACGCCGTTCACCCCGCCCGCACCCGCCGTGCCGTTCCCGGCCGGTGCCCCGACGGCCGCCCGGGCGGGCGGCGCGGTGGGCTGGCCGGCGCAGGGCCCCACCGCTGCGCTGCCGCCCTGGCCACCCGCCCGGCCGATGGAGGTCACCGCGACCCGGGCGGAAGCGCCGGGCTGGCCGCCGCGCCCACCGGTGCCCGGCCGATCGGCCGGCACACCGGTGGCCGTCCCGCCACCACCCGGTACGGGCTACCGGCCGCCGTTCGCCCCGCACGGCCCGTACGCCGGGTCGGGCCCGCCGCCGCCGCCCGCACCCCGGGTCAAGCCGCCGAAGAAGCCGAAGGAACGCTCGGCCCTGGGTGCCGCCACCTTCTCGCTGATCTTCCTGGTCCTCGGCGTGGTGGCCATCCTGGACCTGCTGGACGTCTTTCCGATCGGCGCGGCCGGCTACTTCGCGGCGGTGCTCGCCACGATCGGGCTCGGCCTGCTGGTGGGCACCTGGTTCGGCCGGGCCCGCTGGCTGATCGCCCTCGGTCTGGTCGCCGCCGCCGCTCTCGCCGTCGCCACCGTCGCCGAGTCCTACGACCGGGTCAGGGGCGTCGACGGGGCGGTCACCTGGGCACCGGCCAGTTACCGGGAACTGGCCGACCGCTACGAGAACAGCTTCGGCGACACCACCCTGGACCTGCGCGCGGTGGACTTCGACAAGCAGGACACCGACCTCACCGTGGTGGTCAACTTCGGGGAGGCCACCATCGTGGTCCCGCCGAACGTGGACGTCACCGTGGTGACCAACGTCAAGGCCGGGGAGGCGACCGTGTTCGGGCGACGTAGCGCCGGATTCGAGGGACAGGCACGGCAGGTCACCGACCTGGGTCCGGACGGGACCGGCGGTGGCACGCTACGGCTCACCGTCCAGGTCAACGCCGGCAACCTGGAGGTGACCCGGTGAAGGCCCACCGCACCGACCTGGTGTCGTTCGTCTTCGGGCTGCTCTTCGTCGGCCTTGCCCTGTGGTGGCTGCTGGCCCAGATCCTCGGGTTGGCCCTGCCGGCCGTGGGCTGGTTCCTGGCCGGCGCGCTGGTGCTGATCGGGCTGCTCGGCCTGGTCGGCGCGGTGCGGTCGGCGCGGACCGTCGACGCCGGGTCCCCGGCCGCCGACAGCGCCGCGACCCCCACGCCGGCCCCGGTCGACCCGGTGGGCGGGCAGGTCGGCGACCCGGCGGACGAGCCGGGGCGGCCGGACACGGTGGAGCGTCGACCGGACGAGCCGGCCCGGATCGGCGACGGGGGCACCCGGCGGTGGCCGGCCGACGACCCGGTCACCGGGCCACCCGGCACCCCACCACCGCCGCCGAGCTGACCGCGCCGGTGCGGACGGCCGCCGCCGGCTCGTATGCTGGCCGGGGAGATCCCGCCTCCGTCGGCCGAGCCCCGCCGGTGGCCGCGCGCGAGAGGCGGCCCGGCACCGGCCCGGGTGCGCCTCGTCGGGCACCCGAGGCGGTCCCGCCGCGACGTCCGCCTACCCCGTCAGGAGCCCGCCCGACATGACCCAGTCCCCCGCCGTGCGCCCCTCCGGTCCGTCCGGTCCGGTCCGCATCGGCGAGCGTGCCGCCCGTACCCTCGTCGCCGAACTCGCCCGCCGCAACGACCCGAAGGCCGCCCTGCTGGTGGGCGCGGCCCCCGGGGCCACGGTCCTCGCCGCGGCGATCGACGCGCTGCTGCCGGGCGACACGCTGACCGTCGTGCCGGCCGCGACGACCGACGCCGCCACGCTGCGCGACCACGTGACGGCCCAGGGCCGCTGGGTCGCCGACCGGGTACGGGTGGTCGACTCGCTGGCCGAGGCGGACGCCGCCGAGCTGGTCATCGCCGCCGAGCCGTTCACCGGTACCGGTGAGCAGACCCGCGACGCCGTCGACGGCCTCACCAAGTACCTGACCGACGGCGCGGTGCTCAGCGTCGCCGCGCCGGTGTTCCGTACCGGGGGGGCCGCCGCCGAGCTGGACCGGTACGGCGTGCTGCACGGCGTCCGGACCGACCTGGTGGTGCGCAACTCCCCGCCGGTACGGGTGCACCACCTGCGGTTCACCCCGGCCGGTGCCGCGTCGGCCGCCCGGCTCGCCCCGGCGTACCGGCCGTCGAGCGTGCCGCTGACCCGAAGCATGCACATCGACTCGAACGGGGTCGCCGCGGCAGGTATCGCGCTCGGCCTGGCTGCCGTCGCCCGGGTCGCCCGGCCGAAGTCGAAGCTGTGGCTGGTGCCGGCGCTGGCCGCCGCCCCGGTGGCCGCGTTCTTCAGGGACCCGCAGCGGGACGTGCCGGAGGACCCGTCCGCGGTGGTCGCCGCCGCCGACGGTCAGGTGCTGTCGGTGCAACGGCTGCACGACGAGCGGTTCGGCGACGGCGAGTGGCTGCGGATCGCGGTCTTCCTGTCGGTGCTCGACGTGCACGTCAACCGTTCGCCGGTGGCCGGCAAGGTGGTCGACTACTTCGTCGCCGACGGCGGCTTCGTCAACGCGATGAAGCCGGACGCGGAGCACAACGTCGCGGCGTACACGGTGCTGGACACCGAACACGGCACGGTGGTGGTGGCGCAGCGGACCGGGTTGATCGCCCGTCGGATCGTGCAGCGGGCGCCGGTGGGGGCGCTGCTGGCCCGGGGGGAGCGGTTCGGGCTGATCCGTTTCGGTTCCCGTACCGACGTCTACCTGCCGGCCGACGCCGCCACGCCGCTGGTCGGCCCCGGCGACAAGGTGGTCGGCGGTTCCTCGGTCATCGCCCGCTGGAGCTGAGCCGGCACCGGTACGAAACAGGGGCGCCGCGGTCGCGGCGCCCCTGTCGTGTGACTGCGGACGGGTCAGGCGGTGCGGCGCTGGTGCAGCCAGAGCAGCGGCCCGCTGACCAGGTAGCCCACCACCACGAGGGCGAAGGTGAGCCGGATGTCGACCAGTGCGCCGACGGCCGGGGCCAGCCAGAGCCACGGCGGCAGCTTGACCAGCCGGGCCAGCTTGGCGTACGGGAAGCTGGAGACCATCGCGAAGGCGAGCAGCGCCACCCCGCCGATCTGCACGATCGCCGGCAGCGGCAGCCCGATGGCCACACCGAGCGCGAGCACCGCCGCCGCCATCGTGGTGGGCACACCGCAGAAGAACCGGCCGTCCTTGGGCGAGACGTTGAACCGGGCGAGCCGGATCGCGGCGCAGGACGCCACGAGCGCTGCCGCGACCGCCGCCGCAGGTGCGGGGGCCGATCCGGCCAGCGAGGCGTAGACCACCACCGGGGCGGCCAGGCCGAAGGAGCACATGTCGGCGAGCGAGTCCATCTGCGCGCCGAACGGGCTGGCCACGCCGAACTTGCGGGCGAGCGCGCCGTCGAGGCCGTCGAAGACGACACAGGCGATCAGCAGCAGGGCCGCGAGCCGGGGCTGGCCGTTCATGGCGACGAAGATGGCGTTGATGCCGAGCACCAGGCTGGCCAGGGTGCAGGCGTTGACCAGCGCGAACTTCATCCGCCGGGCGGGGGTACGCGCGCCGGGAAGCAGCGGGATCGCCATCGCCGGCGAGTCGTCGACCGATGTGGTGGGGCCCAGGGCCGGGCTGACCGGGGCGACCGCCTCGATCTCGGCGCGGTCGAGGGTGATGCCGCGACGGTCGAAGCCGTACCGGCGACGCTGGCGGTCGACGCGGTGCTCGGGAAGAACCAGGTCGGTGCCGTTGAGCTGGTCACCGTCCCGGCGACCCACCCGAACCAGCAGTACCTGGCGGGCGAATGTGCTGCTGCGGCGCAACCGGCCCGCCCAGCGACGCCCTGCGGGGCGCGGACTGTCAGTCGTACGACGCCGGCGCCATGGGGCTCTCGGCACGTTTCCTCCATCACCGGATCGGCTGGCCGCCCGTGCGGGCGGGTGTCCGGCTGTCTCGTGCCGGACCGCTTCTGGCCCGGCAGCCGTTCAAGCGGAGTACACCATTGCACAGCGGCGTGGTGGTTGGCGATAGCTGCCGGCGGTACTTATAACCTCGTTAACCGCGCAAACCGCTGCCTTGTTCCCATCTCGGACTTTCGGGTCCGTTTTTCGGGCTTCATCGCCCATTTTCTTCGCCAACCGCAGGGCCGACTTTACCGGAGCACCACCCGGTCGGCTCGTCGAGCGTCCGCCAGCCGACCGGCCACCTGGTGGCCAACATCGCGACGTCGGTCATCTTCAGGCCGCTGAGCTGGGCATACGTGAACCAGGCAGCGTCGGCTGTCGATCCTCCGGCCTGTTCGGTCACCACCGGCCCGGTCGGCTCGTCGACCAGCACCCGGTAGATCACCCGCACGCCGTGCCAGTCCAACGGCCGACCCTCAGGGCCCACCGCACCCGGATTGTGTAGATTGTCGGCCAGGATCAGCCTGTCGACCCGGCCCCGCTGACCCGATTCCTCCACCAGTTCCCGTAACAGACCGTCGACCGGTTGCTCACCGTGATCGGTCCCGCCGCCCGGCAGATGCCAGAGTCCGGCACCCGGATAGCCGGGCGCGATCAGCGTGAGCAGCACCCGCCCGTCAGGATCGTTGACCAGCCCGTACGCGGCGAACCGCTGCCGCCGGTCAGTCGACTCCACCACCGCCGGCGCGACCGGCGCACCGGGTTCCGGGCCGACCGGAGGCTGCGGGCCGGGCAGGCCGAGCAGATCGGCGGTGAACGACGCCAGCGGCAGCGTCGCCGCCTCCTGCGGGGTGCACCAGACCAGCTCACCAGGGCCGTCGCCCCCGCCGACCCCCGGCGGTGGCGTCGCCCCGGCCACCGGCAGGTCACCCGGGATCGTGACGTCGAACACCAACCGGTCGGTGTGCACCGGCCCTGCGGCGTCCGCCGGGTCCGCAGCGGTCAGGTCGGCGACGGCGGCACGTATCCCGGCCACCACCACGATCAACCCGACCTGCCCGGCGTACGCGCGGACCACGGTGTCGGCCGGATGCTCCGCGTGCCGCACGGCACCCCCGGGCAGCCGCCAGAGCACCGCCGCCGGATCGGACGCCGCCGCACCGCTGCCGTCGCCGGCACCGCGTACCAGCAGCACCCGGCCGGATTCGTCCGCACACCAGCCGTACGCCGCGATCCGTCGTCGCCCCTGCACGTCACCCTCCCCCGCCCGCGCTCCGCCGTCGATCATGAGGCTAGCGGTAGTCCGGGCGGGGCGGGCGCCGTCGTGCCGGGCCGACGCCGCCGGCGGGCGGGGCAGGTCAGGCGGTGAGCCGGGCGGCCTGGACGGCCTCGGCGGTGACCTCGGTGAGCCGGTCGGTGGGCAGGGCACCCAACTCGTCCCGGGCGAACCAGCGGGCCTCGCAGGTGGAGCCGCCCACGTCGGTGACGGTCGGCGGGGCGGGCTGGTCGACCATCACCCGGTAGAAGGCCCGCACGCCGTGCCAGTCGATCGGATAGCCCTCCGGGCCGAGCGAGGCGGCGTCGCGGTGGCTGGCCACCCCGAGCAGCTCGACCAGCCGGCCGGTCTGCCCGGTCTCCTCGACCAGTTCCCGGATCAGCGCCGCGCCCGGCTGCTCGCCGTAGTCGGTGCCCCCGCCGGGCAGGTGCCAGCAGCCCGCGCCCGGGTAGCCGTCGGAGACCCGGGTCAGCAGCACCCGGCCCTCCGGGTCGGTGGCCACCGCGTACGCGGCGAAACGCTGTGCCCGGTGCAGCCCGTCCGGGCCGGGCACGGCGTAGAAGGAGGGGAACTCGGGGGCCTCGTCGGGAACCACGTCGGCCGAGGACGCCGGCAGCCCCAGCGCGCGGGCGGTGAAGGCCCGTAGCGGCAGCTCCCGCGCCTCGTCGAGGGTGTACCAACGGGCCAGGTCGGTGGAGCGGTCCACCCGGTCGGTGAGGGTGCCGCCGCGTACCGACACCTGGTAGATCAGGCGGTCGGTGTGGATGGTGATGCCCCGCTCGGGCAGGGCGCGCATGTCGGCCAGGACGTCGGCCAGGCCGGCGACGGCGACGGAGAGGCCCGTCTCGGCGGCGGTCTCCCGGACGACCGTGTGGTTCGGGTCCTCGCCGTGGTCGACCGCCCCACCGGGCAGGGACCATACGCCGGGGGTGCCGGAGCGCTCCGATGCGCGGACCAGCAACACTCGGCCGACTGAATCAGCACAGACTGCATATGCCGCGATCCTGCGGAGCGGCTCCAGCAAGGTGGTCACGGGGCCAAATTCTCCCCGGGTAGCGTTACCGACGCGGAAAAGAGTCGGATTCCTGACTCAGGGCTGGCTACTCAGGGATCGATCAGGGTATGCCTCCGGGCGGTCACCGAGGTCGACGGGGCGTCCGGCGCGGACCGTGGAGACATGACCTCGACGAGCACCCCCCACGCCCCGTACAAGCAACTCCGCAGGCCGACCACCGACCGGATGGTGGCCGGCGTTGCCAGCGGCCTCGGTCGCTACTTCGCCGTCGACCCCACCCTGGTCCGGGTGCTGTTCGCGGTGGCGACCCTGGTCACCGGCGGTCTCGCCGCGCTGGCGTACCCGATCATGTGGTTCCTGATGCCCGAAGAGCCGGCCGGCGCGCCGGCCTGGCCGCACCCGACGGACCCGGCGGCGACCGCTCCCACCACCTGGCCGCAGCCGCAGCCGCCGACGACCCCGCCGACGGCCGGCTGAGCCCGGCTCACTCCCACTCGATGGTGCCCGGCGGCTTGCTGGTCACGTCCAGGACCACCCGGTTGACCTCGGCGACCTCGTTGGTGATCCGGGTGGAGATCCGGGCCACCACCTCGTAGGGCAGCCGGGACCAGTCGGCGGTCATCGCGTCCTCGCTGGAGACCGGGCGCAGCACCACGGGATGCCCGTAGCTGCGCCCGTCACCCTGCACCCCGACGCTGCGCACGTCGGCCAGGAGCACCACCGGGAACTGCCAGACGCCCCGGTCCAGGCCGGCGGCCGTCAGCTCCTCCCGGGCGATCAGGTCGGCCTGGCGCAGCAGCGCCAGCCGCTCCCGGTCGACCGCGCCGATGATCCGGATGGCCAGCCCCGGCCCGGGGAACGGGTGCCGCCAGACCATCGCCTCGGGCAGGCCCAGCTGGAGCCCGAGCGCGCGGACCTCGTCCTTGAACAGCGTGCGCAGCGGCTCGACCAGGGCGAACTTCAGGTCGTCCGGGAGGCCGCCGACGTTGTGGTGGCTCTTGATGTTGGCGGTGCCGGTGCCGCCGCCGGACTCGACCACGTCCGGGTAGAGGGTGCCCTGCACCAGGAACTCGACGTCACCGTGCGCGGCGACCTCGCGGGCGGCGGCCTCGAAGACCCGGATGAACTCCCGACCGATGATCTTGCGCTTCTGCTCGGGGTCGGTCACCCCGGCCAGCGCGCCGAGGAACCGGTCGGCCGCGTCGACCACCTTCAGCTTGATGCCGGTGGCCGCGACGTAGTCCTTCTCCACCTGCTCGGCCTCGCCGGCGCGCAGCAGGCCGTGGTCGACGAAGACGCAGGTGAGCTGGTCACCGACCGCCTCGTGAACCAGCGCGGCGGCGACCGCCGAGTCGACCCCGCCGGACAGGCCGCAGATGACCTCCTTGTCGCCGACCTGGGCCCGGATCCGGGCCACCTGCTCGTCGATGATGTTCTGCGGCGTCCAGGTGGGCTCGATGCCGGCGATGTCGTAGAGGAAGCGGCGGAGCATCTCCTGCCCCTGCGCGGTGTGCCCCACCTCGGGGTGGAACTGCACACCGGCCCGGCGGCCGGCCAGGTCCTCGAAGGCGGCGACCGGGGCACCCGCCGACTCGGCGGTCACCGTGAACCCGGCGGGGGCCTCGGTCACCGCGTCGCCGTGACTCATCCAGACCGGCAGGTCCGCCGGCAGATCCCGCAGCAGCACCCCCGGGTCGAGCAGCCGGGGACGCAGCGGGGTGCCGCCGTACTCCCGGTTGCCGGTCCGGGCGACCGTGCCGCCGAGCGCCTGGGCCATCGCCTGGAAGCCGTAGCAGATGCCGAAGACCGGCACGCCCGCGTCGAACAGGCCGGCGTCGATCTGTGGGGCGTCCGGGGCGTAGACGCTGGACGGGCCGCCGGACAGGATGATCGCGGCCGGGTCCTTCGCCAGCATCTCGGCGACCGGCATGGAGTGCGGGACGATCTCCGAATAGACCTTCGCCTCGCGCACTCGGCGCGCGATGAGCTGGGCGTACTGGGCTCCGAAGTCCACCACGAGGACGGGGCGAGGCGTGCTCATGTGGGCAAAGCCTACCGACAGTCACACCCGCCCCGGGCACGGGCCGCCCCCGGGCGCGCCGGGCCCGGTCAGCACCGGTCGGTGCGCAGCGCGCCGGGGGCGTCCGCCGGGACCGCCGGGTGCCGGGGCACCACCGCCGCCACCCGGGTGTACGCCGACCCGAGCGGCGGCCGGGGGTCCGCTTCGCCCTTGTTCGGCCAGTACGACATCGCCCGCTCCGCCTGCGCGGTGATCGTCAGCGACGGGTTCACCCCGAGGTTGGCCGAGACCGCCGCCCCGTCGACCACGTGCAGCCCCGGATGGCCGTACACCCGGTGCCAGGGGTCGATCACCCCGTCGGCCGGGGTCCCGCCGATCACCGCCCCGCCGAGCAGGTGCGCGGTCAGCGGGATGTCGAACGGTTCGGTCAACGCCCCGCCCGGGGTGCCGCCGACCTCCTCGGCGAGCAGTCGGGCGGCCCGGTTGCCGGCCGGAATCCAGGTCGGGTTCGGTGTGCCGTGCCCCGGCCCGGAGACCAGCCGCCGCCGGCCCAGCCACCCCCGCCGCCACCGGGTGGTCAGCGAGTTGTCGACCGACTGCATCACCAACGCGATGACCGTCCGCTCGGACCAGTGCCGCACCGACAGCATCCGGGCGGCCTGCCCCGGGTGCCGGGCCAGGCCGGCCAGCCAGCGCCGGACCCGGTGCGGGCCGCCGTCGACCAGCAGCGACTGGAGCAGCCCCATCGCGTTCGCGCCCCGGCCGTAGCGGACCGGCTCGACGTGGGTCTGCGGGTCGGGATGGAACGAGCTGGTGATCGCCACCCCGTCGGTGAAGTCCAGCCCCCGCCGCCGGGCCTGCCGCCGGTCGACCGACGCGCCGAGGATCGCCTCCGAGTTGGTGCGGGTCAGCGCGCCGAGGCGGTCCGACAGGTGGGGCAGCGCGCCGGTCTGCTTCATCGCGTGCAGCAGCCGCTGGGTGCCGAGCGCCCCGGCCGCGAAAACCACCTGGTCGGCGTGGAACACCTGGCGTCGCCGCCGCAGCCAGGCCCCGGTCCGTACGGTGTGCACCAGGTAGCCGCCGCCGTCGGCCGGCCGCACGGCGGTGACCGTGGTCAGCGGGTGGACCCGCACGCCGAGCCGTTCGGCCAGCCACAGGTAGTTCTTGACCAGGGTGTTCTTGGCACCGTGCCGGCAGCCGGTCAGGCACGACCCGCAGTGCGTGCAGCCGGTGCGCTCCGGGCCGGCCCCGCCGAAGTACGGGTCCGCCACCCGCTGCCCGGGCCGGCCGAGGTGCACCCCCACCGGGGTCGGCACGAAGGTGTGCCCGACCCCCATCCGCTCGGCCACCGCCCGCATCGCCCGGTCCGCGCCGGTGTGCCGGGGGTACGTGGTGACCCCGAGCATCCGGCCGGCCTGGTCGTAGTGGCTGGCGAGTTCGGCCCGCCAGTCGGTGACGTCGCGCCACTGCGGATCGGTGTAGAAGGCGTCCGGTGGCCGGTAGAGGGTGTTCGCGTAGACCAGGGAGCCGCCGCCGACGCCGGCGCCGGAGAGCACCAGCACCCCGCCGCCGGTCCTCCGGTCGGCCGGGCGGAGCAGGGTGATCCGTTGCAGCCCGTAACAGCCCAGCCGGGGGGCCCAGAGGAACCGGCGCAGCCGCCAGGAGGTCTGCGGGAACTCGTCGTCGGCGAACCGCCGGCCCGCCTCCAGCACCCCGACGGTGTAGCCCTTCTCGGCCAGCCGCAGCGCGCTGACGCTACCGCCGAAGCCGGAGCCGATGACGAGCACGTCGTACCGCATCAACGCATCATTACCCGCGGGTAGCCATCGCGCCAGTACGGGATTTCGCGCGATCATGCTCACCGTCGCCGATCGACGCCCGCAACCCGGAGGCCCGGTCGAAGCGTTGTGCAGACGGGGGTGGCGAGCGATGACTCAGGAAACCGGAACGGGACGACCACGCTGGGTGTGGGGGCTGGCCGCCCTGGCCGTGGTCGTCCTGGTGGGGGTGGCCGCCCTGGTGGTGACCCGGGTGGTCCGCGACGACGGGCCACGGCGTACGGCCGGGCCGGCCGCCACGACCGCCGGCCCGACGCCGACGCCGAGCCCCACCCCCAGCCCGACCCCGCCCCCCGGGGCCTCGATCACCGGCCCGCTCAACCTGCTCCTGGTCGGGGTGGACACCCGGGTCAGCGTGCCCGGCTGGGAACCGCACGGCGACGCGGTGCTGATCCTGCACGTGCCGGCCGGACTGGACCGGGCATATCTCTTCTCGCTCCCCCGCGACCTGGTGGTCGACATCCCGGCGTTCCCGAAGTCGGGTTACCGGGGCGGCCGGACGAAGCTCACCCACGCGATGAGCTACGGCAGCCGGGTGCCGGGCAAACCCAAGAACCCCAGCGCCGCCCAGGGGTACGAGCTGCTGCGCAGCACGGTCAGCGGGTACACCGGGCTGCGCTTCGACGCCGGCGCGGTGGTCACCTTCAACGGCTTCGACCGGCTGGTCGACAGCCTCGGCGGGGTCGACCTCTACGTCGACCAGCGGGTTCCCTCGCTGCACCGCCGGCCGGACGGCAGATACCGCGAACCGGCCCCGGGCGGCGGCGGGTACACCGGCCCGCAGATGGTCTACGAAAAGGGCGAGCGGCACCTCAACGGCTGGCAGGCGCTGGACTACGCCAGGCAGCGCTACATCACCGGCGGCGACTACGCCCGGCAGCGCCACCAGCAGCAGCTCCTCCGGGCGTTGGCCGCCAAGATCCTCAACGAGAACCTGGCCCGCCAGCCCGACCGGGTGGAGCAGGTGGTGTCGGCGCTCGGCGACACCCTGGTCTACGCCGGCGGCCCCCGCATCGTCGACCTGGCGTACGCCCTGGGTGGGCTGAGCGCCGACCGGATCACCCTGGTCGGGCTGCCCGGCGACGGGGTGGGCAAGGGCAGCAGCTACCGCGGCGAGCAGCTGACCGGCGTCGGCAAGGGCTTCCTGCCCGCGCTCAAGGCCGGCGACGCCGAGAAGTACCTCGACGCCCACCCCGAGCTGCGGGTGAAGAACTGACCGCAGGCGTCGGCGGTCAGCGGCGGGTGGGCGGGGCGGGCCGCTCGGTGCCGTACAACCAGGCGGCGAAGAGGCCGTCGAGCTGCTGCCCGCAGACCCGCTCGGCGGTAGCCACGAACTCGGCGGTGGTGGCGTTGCCGTTGCGCTTCTCCGCCGCCCACGTCTTCAGCAGGCGGAAGAACGCGTCGTCGCCGACCGTCACCCGCAGCGCGTGCACCGCCATCGCGCCCCGCTGGTAGACCGACTCGCTGAACAGGTTGGCCGCCCCGGGCGCGGCCGGCGGCACCCGCCACACCGCGTCGTCGGCGGTGGTGTACTCCTGGTCGAAGGTGGCCTGCGCGGTGTCCCGGCCCTCGTGCTCGGCCCACAGCCACTCGGCGTACGTGGCCAGCCCCTCGTTGAGCCAGATGTCCGCCCAGCGGGCCACCGACACGCTGTCGCCGAACCACTGGTGGGCCAGCTCGTGCGCGACCACCCCGGTGTTCTCACCGCCCCGGAAGAAGTTGGCCGAGTAGACCGGCCGGCTCTGCGTCTCCAACGCGTACCTGATCCGGGGCTCGTCGACCACCACCCCGCCGTACGCCGCGAACGGGTACGGCCCGAAGACGCTCTCCAGGTAGTCGGCGACCGCCACGGTGCGGGCGATCGAGTCGTCGGCGGCCCCCCGGGGCAGGCTGCTGGCGACCGCGCTGAACACCGGCCGGCCCTGGTGCTCGCCGGTGCTGGTGCGGTATTTCCCGATCACCACCGTACTCAGGTAGCTGGCCATCGGGGCGGCCTCCGACCAGCGCCACGTGGTGAAACCACCGGCCGCCGGACGTTGCCCCCCGGGCACCCCGTTGGCGACCGCGACCAGCCCCTTGGGCACGGTGATCTCGAAGTCGTAGGCGGCCTTGTCCGAGGGGTGGTCGTTGACCGGGAACCAGGTGCTCGCCGACTCGGGTTGGCCGAGCGCGACCGCGCCGTCGGCGGTGTGCAGCCAGCCGCCCTCGCCGATCGTCTCGTTGCGCAGCGGCTCCGGCCGGCCGTCGTACCCGACCTGGACGGTGAAGGCCGCCCCGGCGCGGACCGGCGCGGCCGGGGTGACCACCAGCTCGGTCCCCTCGCGGGTGTGCCGGGCCGGGACGCCGTCCACGGTCACCCGACGCACCGTCAGCCCGGCCAGGTCGAGGTGGAACAGCGGCAGGTCGGCCCCCGCGGTGGCCCGGACGGTGGCGTCGCCGCGCAACTCGTCGCTGGCCGGGTCGTAGCGGACCTTGAGGGTGTACCGCTCGACGTCGTACCCGCTGTTGCCGGCGGTCGGGAAGTACGGGTCGCCCACGCCCGCCGGGCCGGGGGTCACGCTCGGGGTCGCCCCGGGCGTCGGGGTCGACCGGGATTCCCGCCGGGGTGCCGGGTCGGCGGTGCAGCCGGCCAGGGCGAGCGCCCCGGTGACGAGCAGCGCGAGCCCGCGCCGGTTCCGGCTGATGGCCACCTTCGTCCCCCGTTCACCGCCGCCGTCCGCGCAGCCTACCGAGCCGGCCGACCCCGCGTGGCCGCAACGCCTGACGACGGTACGGCCGGCCGGCCCACCACGGGACCGGCCGGCCGGGACGGACCCGGGTCAGCGGTCGAGGACCAGCCCGACCCGCTGGAACTCCTTGAGGTCGCGGTAGCCGCACTTGGCCATCGCGCGACGCAGCCCACCGAACAGGTTGAGCTGGCCGTCCGGCTCGTCGGCCGGGCCGAACAGCAGCCGTTCCATCGAACCGAGCGGCTCGCCGGCCACCTCGAACGCGCCGCGCGGCAGCGACGGGTGGCTGGCCGCCGAGTGCCACCAGGCACCGCCGGCCGGGGCCTCCTCGCACAGCGACAGCGGCTCGCCGAGCATCACCGCGTCCGCGCCGCAGCCGAGCGCCTTGGCGATGTCGCCCGAGGTCTGGATGTCGCCGTCGGCGATGAGGTGCACGTAGCGTCCACCGGTCTCGTCGAGGTAGTCACGGCGGGCCGCGGCGGCGTCCGCGATCGCGGTGGCCATCGGCACCCGGATACCGAGCACCGACTCGCTCGTCGACCAGTCGTCACCGCCGATGCCGACGATCACCCCGGCGGCGCCGGTACGCATCAGGTGCAGCGCCGTCTTGTAGTCGGTGCAGCCGCCGACGACCACCGGTAGGTCGAGGTCGGCGATGAACTCCTTGAGGTTCAACGGCTCATCGGTGGTCGAGACGTGCTCGGCCGAGACGATGGTGCCCTGGATGACCAGGATGTCGACGCCCGCGTCCAGGATCACCGGGGCCAGCGCGAGGGTGTGCTGCGGGGACACCCGCACCGCCACCGTGCTGCCGCCGGCCCGCAGCTCGCGGACCCGCTCGGCGATCAGGTCGGGGCGGATCGGCTCGGCGTAGACCTCCTGGAGCCGCTTGGTCGCGCGGGCGTCCTCGCCCAGCCCGGCCAGCTCCTCCAGCACCTTGGTCGGGTTCTCGTAGCGGGTCCACAGGCCCTCGACGTTGAGCACGCCCAGGCCGCCGAGCTGCCCGAGCCGGACCGCCGAGGCGGGGCTCATGGTGGCGTCCGACGGATGGCCGACGCAGGGGATGTCGAACTGGTAGGCGTCGAGCTGCCAGCCGGTGGAGACGTCGTCGACGTCCCTGGTCCGCCGGCTGGGCACGATGGCGATGTCGTCCAGGTGGTAGCCGCGCTGCGCGGTCTTGCCCAGCCCGATCTCGACCACGTCACGCATGAGGGACTCCAGGTGGTTTGGGGTGGTGGGTCAGCGGGTGTGGTAGTTGGGGGCCTCGACGGTCATCTGGATGTCGTGCGGGTGGCTCTCCTTGAGCCCGGCCGCGGTGATCCGGATGAGCTGGCCCCGGTGGTGCAGGTCGGTGATGTTCTCCGCCCCGGCGTACCCCATCGCCAGCCGCAGCCCGCCGACGAGCTGGTGGGCCACCCGGGACAGCGGCCCCCGGTAGGGCACCTGGCCCTCCACGCCCTCCGGCACCAGCTTGTCGTCGCTGAGCACGTCCTGCTGGAAGTAGCGGTCCTTGCTGTACGACTTGGCCTGCCCCCGGGACTGCATCGCGCCCAGCGACCCCATCCCCCGGTACGCCTTGAACTGCTTGCCGTTGACGAAGATCAGCTCACCGGGGCTCTCCTCGCAGCCGGCCAGCAGGCTGCCGAGCATCACCGTGTCGGCGCCGGCCACCAGGGCCTTGGCGATGTCGCCGGAGTACTGGATGCCGCCGTCGCCGATCACCGGGACGCCGGCCGGACGGGCCGCGCGGGCCGCCTCCATGATCGCGGTCACCTGCGGCACCCCGACCCCGGCGACGATCCGGGTGGTGCAGATCGCACCCGGGCCGACGCCCACCTTGACACCGTCGGCGCCGGCGTCGACCAGGGCCTTCGCCCCGGCGTAGGTGGCCACGTTGCCGCCCACGATGTCGATCGCGACGTCGGCCTTGAGCCGGCGGACCATGTCCAGCACGGCCCGCTGGTGGCCGTGCGCGGTGTCCACGATCAGCACGTCGACACCGGCGTCGACCAGGGTGCGGGCCCGCTTGTAGGCGTCCTCGCCGACCCCGATGGCGGCGGCGACCCGCAGCCGGCCGGCGTCGTCCTTGGTGGCGTCCGGGTACTGCTCGCTCTTGGTGAAGTCCTTGACGGTGATCAGCCCGCGCAGCCGCCCGGAGTCGTCCACGATCGGCAGCTTCTCGACCTTGTGCTGACGCAGCAGGGAGAGCGCGTCGTCCTTGCTCACCCCCACCGGGGCGGTGACCAGCGGCGTCCGGGTCATGATCGCGTGGACCGGGGTGGCCGGGTCGGAGACGAACCGCATGTCCCGGTTGGTGACGATGCCTACCAGCTGGCCCTCGCCGTCGACCACCGGGACGCCGGAGATGCGGTAACGGCCGCACAGCTCGTCGACCTCACGCAGGGTGTCCTCGGGGCTGGCCGTCACCGGATTGGTGATCATGCCGGACTCGGAGCGCTTGACCAGGTCGACCTGGAGCGCCTGGTCCTCCAGCGACAGGTTGCGGTGCAGCACGCCGATGCCGCCCTGGCGGGCCATCGCGATCGCCATCCGGGCCTCGGTGACGGTGTCCATCGCGCTGGACAGCAGCGGAATGGACAGCTCCACGTTGCGGGTGAGCCGGGTACGGGTGTTCACCCGGCTGGGCACCACGTCCGACTCGCCGGGCTGGAGCAGCACGTCGTCGAAGGTCAGACCGAGCGGCACCACCCGCGCCGACCCGGCCGGCAACTCCGGCAGATGGCCGCCCCACTCGCCGCTGTCGACACCGGCCGGAAGATCGGTGCCGGCCGGAAGATCGGTGCTGGGCGAATTCTCCACGATTGCTCCCCTGAGCTGCTCGAACGGGATTCAGCGAGGCGGCGCGCACGGCAACCGGCGCACGCCGGGGTGACGGCGAGTCGTCTCATCGTACCCACTGAGCAGGGCGGCCCTCGCCGGTGACCGGCCGAGGTCGGCGATGCCACAGCGACCGCCGGGGGGCGCGTGCGGCGAGGGTTGGGTCTACGGTGAGGGGGTGCACGACGAGCCCATCGACCCGTTCAACGGCGACCCGGCCGATCCGGCTGCGGGGCTGGACGATCCGGGCGACGACGCCCCGCTCGACCCGCTGACCGAGGTCGAGCGGCAGGACGTGCTGGAAGACCTCGCCGACCTGGAGATCTACCAGGCCCTGCTGTCCCCGATCGGGGTGCGCGGGCTGGTCATCGAGTGCGAGGACTGCCGCGAGCCGCACTACTTCGACTGGGACCTGCTCCGGGGCAACCTGCGGCACCTGCTCAGCTCGGGCCGGCCCCGGGTGCACGAGCCGGCCTACGATCCCGACCCGGACCACTACGTCACCTGGGACTACGCCCGGGGCTACGCCGACGGGGTGCACGACACGCTCACCGAGTCCGCGGACGACGACACCGACCCGGACGACTGACGCCCGGCACGACCCGGCTCGCCGCCGTCTGACCGACCGGGTCCGGGACGGGAGCGGTCAGGCGACCAGGCCGGCGCGGAAGCCGGCGGCCACCGCGTGCGCCCGGTCCCGCGCGCCGAGTTTGCGGAACAGCCGCCGGGCGTGCGTCTTGACGGTGTCCTCCGAGACGAACAACTCCCGGCCGATCTCCGCGTTGCTCTTGCCCTCGGCCATCCCGAGCAGCACCTGGAGTTCACGCTCGGTCAGCCCGACCGAGGTCCGGCCGGCACGCGTGCCGGGGGTCGGGCGGGGCAACCCGGCGGCCGGGGCCGGCTCGGCCGGGGTGCCCTCCGGGTCCTCGACCTCGTCGTCGCCGCGCTGCACGGGCACCACCGACGGCGCTCCGGGCGTACCGTCGGCCGGCGTCGGCGACCAGCCCGGGGCGGGCGGGCGACCGGGGCGCGGGGGCGCGCCGACCGCGGCGGTGTCCCGGGCGGGGTCGGCGACCCGGTGCCGGGCGGGCCGGCCGGGCGCGGCGAGCAGCAGCAGCGCCTTCGCCACCGCGCTGGTCAGGTCGTGGTCGGCGCCCTGGATCAGGCCCCGCGCACCGGCGTTGATGGTGGCCGCCGCCGCCTCCGACTCCTCGGTGCCGAGCAGCAGCACCGCGGCCTGCGGGGCGCGGGCGAGCACCCGGCGGACGAAGCCGGCGCTGTCCGGGCGGGTGAGCGCCGTGTCGGCGAGCACCACGTCGACCGGGCGCTCGGCGAGCCGCAGCATCGCCTCGGGATCGGAGACGGCTGTCCGGACGACCGAGGCCAGGCCAAGTCGCGCCGCCGCGTTGGTCAACTGCTGCGCGGCGATCGGTGTCCGAACGCATACGAGAACGGTACGCACGGTGGTCTCCTCTCCGGACATGAGCAGACCATGACGGGGTCCACCGGGGAGGAGGTTCCGGGCAATCCTCTGAACTTTTCCGACATTTAGGTCATATGACACAGAAGGCTTCGGGTTTTCGATCTCAACACGTGTGAGTCGGCGAGGGTTCGGGTACCGAGGCTCCACGCCGGAAACGGGGTACGCCAGCGCGGACCACAGCCCGGACGCCGGTTCAACGAGGATCTCCGCGGTGCCGCGCGGGAGGAGGGGTGCTGATGTCGAACGTACGTAGACTGCCCGGACCCATCGTCGACCTGTGGGACTGGCAGCGTCTCGGCGCCTGTCGGGGCCGGGACAGCGCGCAGTTCTTCCACCCGGACGGCGAGCGCGGTTCGTCCCGGCTACGCCGGGAGTCCGGTGCCAAGTCCGTCTGCCAGGCCTGCCCCGTGCGGGCCGAGTGCGCGGCGCACGCCCTGTCCGTGCGGGAACCGTACGGCGTCTGGGGTGGCCTCAGCGAGTCCGAGCGGCTGCGGCTGCTCGCCCTCGGCTGGGAGGACCTGGCCGACCGCCGGCAGACCCGGGTGGACATCGCCCGCATGGAGGCCCGGCTCGGCGCTTCGCACAAGACCGCCGTACCGGCCCAGCGCAAGATCGCCTGACCGACCCGGCACACCTCGACGAGGCCGCACTCCGATCTCCGGAGCGCGGCCTCGTCGTGTCCCGGCCCATGGTCCGACGCCGGGCCGACAGGTACGACAAGCGGGGCGGGCCCGGCACAGCCGGACCCGCCCCTTCATTGCACCCGATCCTGCTCCGAGCCGTCGTGCGGCTCACCCGGTGCGGCGTTCGCCGCCGGTCGCGGGAGTCAGGAACAGCGGGGCCGCACCTGCGTCACGCCGTCAGCGCTGCAGGGTCAGCAGACCCGGCCGGTACGGCAGGAGGCCGTAGTCACCGCCCGAGTTCGTGGCGCGGCCCTGGTACAGCAGCTGCAGGTTGCACGGGTCGATCGTGTTCGTCTGGTCCGCGCTGGTGCGCAGCAGCTCGCCGTGGCTGATGTCGTTGGTCCAGGTGGCACCGCTGTTGGCCTTGCCCGCGAACGGGTTGTTGTAGGTCGTCGCGTTCGGCGTCCAGGTGCCGCCCAGGCTGGTCGCCGTGAACGAGCGGAAGTAGCGCTCCCAGCCGCTGGTCCGGGCCTCGATGATCATCAGGTACTGGTTGCGGCCCGCGACCTTGTAGACCTGCGGCGCCTCGAAGATGTTCTCCGAGGTGTCGCTCATGATGGTGGTGTAGTTGGAGCCGAAGCTGCCCGGGAAGTTCCCGATCGGCATGATCTGGCGGTAGATCTTGCCGTTGTCGCCGGCGAAGAACAGGTACATGTTCTGGTCGTCGCCGATGATCGTCTGGTCGATCACGCCGGTGCCGGAGTCAGTGATCTTCGCGGTCGACAGGGTCTGCGCGGCCGACCAGCCATTGGCGTTGGCCGGGTTGGTCGACGTGCGGTACGAGAACGACGTCGGACCCCACTGGTGGGCGAGGATCCAGATGTTCTTCGGCGCGAAGTAGAACAGCGACGGCGCGACGGTGCTCTGGCTCATGGTGTTCTGGGGGGCCGTGCTGAGCTGGTTGAGGTTGTCGACCAGGCCGAAGTTCATCGAACCCCAACCACCGGTGGCGCTGCTGCTGTGGGTGGTGGCGTACACCAACTGCTTGCCCTGGTAGGGGGCGATGGTGAAGTCCTTGAGTGACGCCCAGCCGGCCTTCGGCTGCGCCAGCGGGCCGGTCGACGACCAGCGGTAGGACGTCGGCAGGGCGCAGTTGCCCGTCGGCGGCGGGGTGGTCGGCGGGGGCGTGGTCGGCGGCGGGGTGGTGGGGGGCGGGGTGGTCGGCGGCGCGGTCGTCGGCGGCGTGGTGGGCGGGTTGGTCGGCGTCGTGCCGCCGTTGCAGGCCACCCCGTTGAGCGCGAAGCTCGTCGGGACCGGGTTGCTCGACGTCCACGCGCCGTTGAAACCGAACGACACCGAGCCGTTGGTGGGGATCGCGCCGTTGTAACTCACGTTCTTGGCGGTCACCGCCGAGCCGCTCTGCGTCACTGTCGCGTTCCACGCCTGGGTCACCGACTGCCCGGAGGCAAAGGACCAGGTAAGCGTCCAACTGCTCAGCGCGTCGCCCAGGTTGGTGATGGCGACGTTGGCCCCGAAGCCACCGCCCCACTCCGAGGAGACGGTGTAGTTCACCGAGCATCCCGCCGCCGCCGCGCCTGCGGGCAGCGCGGTGACTACCGTGGCCGACGCCAGCAACGCGACACCGGCCGAGACCAGGCCGACATTGGCCGATCTGGATCTGGACATAAAACACCCTCCTGACGGGATGGCGACCTGCACATTGGTGGTGGCCGTTGTTAGGTTAACGTTAACAGTCGCGTCAGGTATGTTACGGGAGCGCTCCCATAGCCTCAACCCTCGACATCACCGAGGAATTTTTGGCTATCCGTACATTGATCACTCTTGATGACTTAACGCTGATGGGGAATCAGCGCACGGTGACTGTGACGCTGTGCCAGCCGGTCGCTCCGTCCGGGGCGACCGGCGCGGTCAACGGGGTCTGCGTCTCGCCGTCCCGGTCGGTCGCCCGCACCTGGAGGGTGTGCTCACCCGGGGTCGCCGGCCACCGCCACGACCACTGCACCCAGGTGTCCACCGACACCGTCGGGGCGAGGGTCGCCTCCTGCCACGCGCCGCCGTCGACGCGTACCTCGACCCGGCTGATCCCCCGGTGCTGCGCCCAGGCCACCCCGGCCACCGTCACCTCGCCCGCGGTGAGCCGGTTACGCGCGCGCGGGGTGTCGATCCGCGACTGCGTCTTCACCGGCCCCTGCGCCGACCAGCCACGCGGCACCCAGTACGCGTCGAAGTCGGCGAAGCTGGTCAACTCCAGCTCGGTCACCCACTTGCAGGCCGACACGTACCCGTAGAGGCCCGGCACCACCATTCGCACCGGGAACCCGTGCTCGACGGGCAGCGGCTCACCGTTCATCCCCACCGCCAGCAGGGCGTCCCGCCCGTCGCGCAGCGCCGCCGTCGGGGTGCCGCAGGTCCAGCCGTCGACCGACCGGCCGACCACCTGGTCGGCCCCCTCCTCCGGCTCCGCCTCGTCGAGCAGCTCCTTGATCGGTACGCCCAGCCACCGGGCGTTGCCGATCAGGTCCCCACCCACCTCGTTGGAGACGCAGGCCAGGGTCACGTACCGCTCCACCATCGGCCGGGCGAGCAGCTCGGCGAAGGTCAGCTCGATCGGGTTGCGCACCCGACCGTGGATGCGCAACCGCCAGGTCTCCGGGTCGACCTGCGGCACCACCAGCGCCGTGTCGATCCGGTAGAAGCCGCCGTTCGGCGTGGTGTAGGGGGCGAGCTGGGCCAGGGACAGGTCCGCACCGGCCGGCACCGTCGGCGCCACCGCCGACGGGGTGGGCAACGCGACCGCCTCCCGGGCCGCCGAGACCCCCCGCCGCCCGGCGAGCCAGTGCCCGCCCAGCCCCACCACGGTCGCCGCGCCCGCGAGCAGGCCCGCACCACGCAGGAACCGCCGCCGGGACTCCGGGTCGGTCGACTCCAACGGCTCCCACCCGGACGGCGGACCGCTGCCCGGACCGGTGGGGGTCGGCCCCGGAGAGGCCGGCGGGGTGGCGGACAGCGGGGTGGGCGGCTGCCAGGGCCACGGGTCGAGCTGCCAGGGGCCGGCCACGAACGCCCAGAGCACCAGTCCGCCCAACCCCCCGCCGACCAGTGCGGGGAGCGCGTCGGCGGCATCCGCGCCGGCCCGGGTGAGCGCGGCGGCGACACCGAGGCCGGTGAACGCCGCGATGCCCACCAGCCCCACCGCCAGCCGGCGCGCGGCCAGCACCCCGATCCCGGCGGCGAACGCCGCCAGCAGCACCGCCGTACCGACCAGCAGGGCGATCTTGTCGTACCTGCCGAAGACGTCGATGGCGAACTGCTTGAGCGGCTCGGGGACCGTGTCGACGACCACCCCGCCGACCGCGATCAGCGGGGCGGAGCGGGGACCGGTGAGGACGGCGACCGGCTCGGCGACACCGATGGCCACCACGGCGGCGGTGACCCCGGCCAGCGCGGCGAAGCCACGGGGGGTGGTGCTCATCGGGCCAGTGTCGTCGATCGACCGGGCCGGCCGCCAACCACGTCACCGTTCCGTAAGCAGCCGTCACCGTACGCGTCAGGGCGCACCGCCGAGATCGACGGTGCGCCCTGAGCTGGCGTGCTACCGGGTCAGAAACCCGGGCCGTGCTGGTGGCCGTGACCGTGGCCGTGGCCGTGCCCACCGGCGGCGGCCGGCTCCGGCTGCTCCGGCTTCTCGACCACCAGGCTCTCGGTGGTCAGCAGGAGACCGGCGATCGACGCGGCGTTGGTGACCGCGTTACGGGTCACCTTCACCGGGTCGATGATGCCGGACTTCACCAGGTCGACCCACTCGCCCTGGGCGGCGTCGAGGCCCTGGCCCCAGTCCTGCCCGGCGACCTTCTCCACCACCACGTAGCCGTCGTGGCCGGCGTTCTGGGCGATCCAGCGCAGCGGCTCGACCAGCGCCTTGCGCACGATCGAGACACCGACCTTCTCGTCACCGGTCAGGCCGAGGTCGTCGTCGAGCACCGAGCGGATCTGGGCCAGCGCGGCACCGCCGCCGGGAACCGTCCCCTCCTCGACCGCGGCCTTGGTGGCGGCGATCGCGTCCTCGATGCGGTGCTTGCGCTCCTTCATCTCGACCTCGGTCGCCGCGCCCGCCTTGATGACCGCGATGCCACCGGAAAGCTTCGCCAGCCGCTCGGCCAGCTTCTCCCGGTCCCAGTCGGAGTCGGACGCCTCGATCTCCTTGCGGATCTGGGCGACCCGGTCGGCGACCTCGGCGGACCTGCCGCCGCCGTCGACGACGGTGGTGTTCTCCTTGTCGACCACGACGCGCCGGGCGGTGCCGAGCGCCTCCAGGCCGACCTGGTCGAGCCGGTAGCCCAGCTCCGGGGCGACCAGCTCGGCGCCGGTCAGGATCGCCATGTCCTGGAGCATCGCCTTGCGGCGGTCACCGAAGCCGGGGGCCTTGACCGCGCAGACCTTGATGGTCTTGCGGATCGCGTTGACCACCAGGGTGGACAGCGCCTGACCCTCGACGTCCTCGGCGACGATCAGCAGCGGCTTGCTGTTCTGGAGGACCTTCTCCAGCAGCGGCAGCAGCTCCTCGATCGCCGAGATCTTCTGGGTGGTGATGAGGATGTACGGGTCCTCCAGCACCGACTCCTGCGACTCCGAGTCGGTGACGAAGTTCGGCGAGATGAAGCCCTTGTCGAACTGGAGACCCTCGGTCACCTCCAGCTCGGTGGTCAGGGTGGAGCCCTCCTCGACGGTGATGACACCGTCGCGGCCGACCCGCTCCATCGCCTCGGCGATCAGCTCACCGATGGTGGCGTCCTGCGCCGAGATCGTCGCGACGTGCGCGATCGACTTCTTGTCGGCCACCTCGACGGCCCGGCCGAGCAGCGCCTCGGAGACCTTGGTGGCCGCCGCGTCGACGCCCCGCTTGAGGCCGGTCGGGTTGGCCCCGGCGGCCACGTTGCGCAGGCCCTCGCGGACCATCGCCTGGGCCAGCACGGTCGCGGTGGTGGTCCCGTCGCCGGCGACGTCGTTGGTCTTCGTCGCCACCTCCTTGACCAGCTGCGCGCCGAGGTTCTCGTACGGGTTGGTGAGCTCGATCTCCTTGGCGATGGTCACACCATCGTTGGTGATCGTCGGCGCACCGAATTTCTTGTCCAGGACGACGTTGCGCCCGCGCGGGCCGAGGGTGACCTTGACCGCGTCCGCGAGGGCGTTGACACCGTGCTCCAGCAGGTGCCGGGCGTCGTCCGAGAAGCTCAGGATCTTCGCCATGAATGTCCCTTCGAAGCGTCGTCGCCCCGGCCCGGCGAGCCGGACCGGGGCGACGACACGGGAATCGGTTGGTTACTTCTCGATGACCGCGAGAACGTCGCGGGCGGAGAGCACCAGGTACTCCTCGCCGGCGTACTTGATCTCGGTGCCGCCGTACTTCGAGTAGAGGACGGTGTCGCCGACCTTGACGTCGAGCGGCACGCGGTTGCCCTTGTCGTCGATCCGGCCGGGGCCGACGGCGAGGACGGTGCCCTCCTGCGGCTTCTCCTTGGCGGTGTCGGGGATCACGATGCCCGACGCCGTGGTGGTCTCAGCCTCGTTCGCCTGGACCACGATCCGGTCCTCGAGCGGCTTGATCGCAACCTTGGTCGCGGTAGTCACGGGCATACCCTCCTGGGGTACTTGGTTTCGTTGCCGGCCGAGAGTCCGACCAGCGTCAATCTGCCACATGCCACCGGGCGGGGCCGTCGTCGCGGGTGCCGGTCCGCCTGGCGTTCAGCACCCGGACCGGATGGCCCGGACGCTGGCACCCTCGGGGTGAGAGTGCTAATCGCAGGTTATTCCTCGGCTAGCACTCCGTCAAGGAGAGTGCCAATCTGCCACCCTCCGTGTCGGCTCCCGTCGCGCGCCCCGGCCCCGCCCGGCGATGATCAACTCAATGGTGGCCATGGTGCGGTGACGACACCGGCCGGACACCGCACCGTCGGCCCGACTGGATCGATCCACCGGCCGGGCCGGACAATGGGCGGGTGGATCTCGACCAGTTCGCCGCGCTGCGTACCGCCGAGGGGTCGGCCGTGCTCGCCGCGGCGGCCGGGGTGGCCGGCGGCGACCCGCTGGTCGCGGCGGCGGCGCTGCGCTCGCGCGGGGTGCCGCCCGGGCTGGCCGCCGCCGCGCTGACCCAGGCCGAGCTGCGCCGCCGGGCGGTCGGCAAGTTCGGCCCGGAGGCGGCCGGGATGTTCCTCACCCGCCCCGGCCTGGAGCAGGCCACCCGCCGGGTGGTCGCCGACCGGCGGGCCGCCCGGCTCGCCGCCGCCGGGGTGCGCACCCTCGCCGACCTGGGTTGCGGCCTCGGTGCCGACGCGCTCGCCGCCGCCCGCGCCGGCATCCGGGTGTACGGCGTGGAGGCCGACCCCGTCACCGCCGCGTTGGCCGCCGCGAACGCCGGGGCCGCCGGGCTGGCCGGGATGTTCACCGTGGAGTGCGGCGACGCGACGGCCTTCGACGTGACCCGGGTCGACGCGGTCTTCTGCGATCCGGCCCGGCGGCGGACCGGCACCGGCCGGCGGATCTTCGACCCGGACGCCTACTCGCCGCCGTGGGACTTCGTCACCGGGCTGGCGGCGCGGGTGCCGCACACGGTGGTGAAGGTGGCCCCCGGCATCGACCACGCGTTGATCCCGGCCGACGCCGAGGCGGAGTGGGTGAGCGTCGACGGGGACCTGGTCGAGGCGGCCCTGTGGTGCGGCGCGCTCGCCGGGGTGCCCCGCCGGGCGACCGTCCTGCGGTCGGGGCCCGCCGACCGGCGGCGGCCGGCGGACGGTTCGCCCGCCGACCATCCCGCCGACCGCGAGCCGGTCGCCGTCCACCGGTTGACCGGCACCGGTACGGCCGAGGCCCCGGTCGGCCCGGTCCGGCGCTACCTGTACGACCCGGACCCGGCGGTGGTCCGGTCGCACCTGGTCGCCGAACTGGCCGACACCCTCGACGCGACGCTTGCCGACCCGAGCATCGCCTACCTCTACGCGGACACCCCGCGTCCCACCCCGTTCGGCAGGTGCCTGGAGATCGTCGACGTGCTGCCGTTCTCGCTGAAACGGCTGCGCGCGCTGCTGCGGGAACGCCGGGTCGGCCGGGTCGAGATCCTCAAGCGGGGCTCGGCGTTGTCGCCCGAGCAGCTGCGGCGGGACCTGCGACTGGCCGGGGAGAATCCGGCCAGCCTGGTGCTGACCCGGGTGGCCGGGGCGCCGACGGTGCTGATCGGCCGACCGGTCGCGGACGGCGGCCCGCCGGGCTAGCGTGACCGGCATGGCGGGACAGGCCACTGCGGCGACGGCACTGCTGACCAAGCGGAAGATCGCCCACCGCACCCACCCGTACGACGTCGCGCCGGACGCGCCGAACTACGGCGCGCTGGTCGCGGCGGCGCTCGGGGTGCCGCCGGGGCGGGTGTTCAAGACGCTCGTCGCCGAGGTGGACGGGGCGCTGGCGGTGGCGGTCGTCCCGGTCACCGGCGAGCTGAACCTCAAGGCCCTGGCCACGGCGCTGGGCGGCAAGCGGGCCGCGCTGGCCGACCGGGCCGCCGCCGAGCGGAGCACCGGTTACGTGCGGGGCGGGATCAGCCCGCTGGGCCAGCGACGGCGGCTGCCGACGGTGGTCGACGTCTCGGCGCTGGACCACGACACCGTCTACGTGTCGGCCGGCCGGCGGGGGTTGCAGCTCCAACTCGCCCCGGCGGACCTGGTCGCCCTCACCGACGCCGGCACCGCGCGGATCGCCGCCGGCTGACCCCGGCTGGCGGTCGGCAGCCGGCCGCAGACCGGACACGCAGCGTGATTACGGGGCGGGTGTCCTGCGGGTGACAACCGCGTTGCTGAATTGTTACCGCCGCCAACAAACTTCTGACCTCGGCAGTCTTGCGCCCGCGTTGTGAGCGGGAATACGTTGCCGGACACAACAAAACACCGACCACTCCTCCCCCACCCTCGAAAGGACCCGTGCAGATGCGCAAGGGCTTCCTCACCTTCGCCGCCGTCGGCCTGCTGGCCACCGGCAGCATGGCCGCCTGCGGCGACGACTCCAGCAGCAACGACGCCGGCGGCGACGCCGCCAAGAAGCCGAAGATCGGCGTCATCCTGCCGGACAGCAAGTCCTCCGCCCGCTGGGAGACCGCCGACCGCAGGTTCCTCAAGGCCGCCTTCGACGCCGCCGGTGTCGAGTCGGACATCCAGAACGCCCAGAACGACAAGAACGCCTTCCAGACCATCGCCGACCAGATGATCACCAGCGGGGTCACCACCCTGATGATCGTCAACCTGGACTCCGGCACCGGCAAGGCCGTGCTGGACAAGGCGAAGTCGCAGGGCGTCGCGACGATCGACTACGACCGGCTCACCCTGGGCGGCTCCGCCCAGTACTACGTCAGCTTCGACAACGAGGCCGTCGGCAAGCTCCAGGGCGAGGGGCTGGTCAAGTGCCTGACCGAGAAGGGCGTCAAGAACCCGACGGTCGCCTACCTCAACGGCTCGCCGACCGACAACAACGCCACCCTGTTCAAGAACGGCTACGACTCGGTGCTCAAGCCGAAGTTCGAGTCGAAGGAATACACCAAGGGCCCGGACCAGTCGGTGCCGGACTGGGACCCGGCGCAGGCAGCCACGATCTTCGAGCAGATGCTCACCCAGACCGGCGGCAAGATCGACGGTGTGCTCTCCGCCAACGACGGCCTCGGCAACGCGGCCATCTCGGTGCTGAAGAAGAACAAGCTCAACGGCAAGGTCCCGGTCACCGGCCAGGACGCCGACGTGACCGGCCTGCAGAACATCCTCGCCGGTGACCAGTGCATGACCGTCTACAAGGCCGTCAAGAAGGAGGCCGACGCGGCCGCCGAGCTGGCCATCGCCGTGGCCAAGGGCGAGCGCAAGGAGACCGGGCAGACGGTCAAGGACCCGGAGAGCGGCCGGGACGTCCCGTCCGTGCTGCTGGAGCCGAAGGCGATCGACAAGGCGACCGTCAAGGACGTCGTGGCCGACGGCTACGTCGACAAGGCGAAGCTCTGCACCGGCGCGTACGCCGCGCTCTGCACCGCCAACGGCATCAGCTGACCGTACGACGAGCGTCGTACCCCGTCGACGCGACGCCGCCCGGCACGGAACCCCGTGCCGGGCGGCGCTCGCCGCCGGACGGGCTCCGAGATCTTCCCTCCGTCCGAAGGAGACCCCCGTGTCCGCGACCCCCCTGCTGGAACTGCGCGGGATCGACAAGAGCTTCGGTCCCGTCCAGGTCCTGCGCGACGTCGCCCTCGCCGCCCACGCCGGAGAGGTGACCGCACTGGTCGGCGACAACGGCGCCGGCAAGTCCACCCTGGTCAAGTGCATCAGCGGCATCTACCCGGCCGACGCCGGCGAGTTCCTCTTCGACGGCCGACCGGTGACCATCAACAGCCCCCGGGACGCCGCCACGCTCGGCATCGAGGTCGTCTACCAGGACCTCGCGCTCTGCGACAACCTCGACATCGTGCAGAACATGTTCCTCGGCCGGGAGAAGCACAGCGGGCTGGTGCTCGACGAGCCGACCATGGAACAGATGGCGGCGGAAACCCTCGCCGGGCTCTCCGTACGGACGGTGAAGTCGCTTCGCCAACACGTCTCCAGCCTCTCCGGCGGGCAGCGGCAGACCGTCGCCATCGCCAAGGCGGTGCTCTGGAACAGCAAGCTGGTCATCCTCGACGAGCCGACCGCCGCACTGGGCGTGGCACAGACCGCCCAGGTCCTCGAACTGGTCCGCCGGCTGGCCGACAACGGGCTGGCCGTGGTGCTGATCTCGCACAACATGAACGACGTCTTCGCGGTCTCCGACCGGGTCGCCGCGCTCTACCTCGGGCAGATGGTCGCCCAGGTGAAGACCACCGACATCACCCACTCGCAGGTCGTCGAGTTGATCACCGCCGGTCGTTCCGGCAACCTCGGTCTCACCGGCGAACCGGTCACCGCCGGCAACGGCACCGGCGCGGGACCCGCCGACACCACTCCAGGAGGCGTTCGATGACCACCACCGCCGTGCGCAAGGAAGGCCCGGCGGCGGTCACGCCGCCGCCCACCGTCGGCAGCCACCTGCGCGGCTACTGGGGCCGGGTACGCGGCGGCGACATCGGCGCGCTGCCCGCCGTCCTCGGACTGATCGTGCTCTGCACGGTCTTCTCGATCATGCGGCCGTCGTTCCTCACCGCCGGCAACTTCGCCAACCTGTTCACCCAGGGCGCGGCGGTCACCCTGATCGCCATGGGGCTGGTCTTCGTCCTGCTGCTCGGCGAGATCGACCTGTCCGCCGGCTTCGCCAGCGGGGTCTGCGCGGCCATCCTGGCCAACGTCGCCACCAAGGCCGGCTACCCCTGGTACGTGGCCGTGCTCGCGGCGATCCTCACCGGTGTGGTCATCGGCACCGTGCTCGGCTTCCTGGTCGCCAAGATCGGCATCCCGTCGTTCGTGGTCACCCTGGCCGGCTTCCTCGCCTTCCAGGGCATCGTGCTGATGCTGATCAGCGGTGGCGCCAACATCTCGGTCAACGACGAGGTGCTGGTGGCGATCGCCAACCGCAACCTGCCCCCGGCCGTCGGCTGGGCGCTGGCCGCCCTCGCCATCGGCGGGTACGCCGCCGTGCAGCTGCTGCGGTACCGCAAGCGGCTGTCCCGGGGACTGACCGCCGACCCGATGGCGGTGGTGCTCGCCCGCATCGGCGGCCTGACCCTGATCCTCGGCATCGCGGTCTACATCCTCAACCAGGAGCGCAGCCGCAACGTCCTGATCAACTCGCTCAAGGGCGTGCCGATCGTGGTGCCGGTCATCGCGGTGCTGCTGATCGTCTGGACCTTCGTACTCCAGCGCACCAGCTACGGCCGGCACGTCTACGCCGTCGGCGGCAACAAGGAGGCCGCCCGTCGGGCCGGCATCAACGTCGACCGGATCCGGATCTCGGTCTTCGTGATCTGCTCGTCCATGGCGGCGGTCGGCGGCATCGTCGCGGCCAGCCGGGCCAACTCGGTCGACCCCAACACCGGCGGCAGCAACGTGCTGCTCTACGCCGTCGGCGCGGCGGTGATCGGCGGCACCAGCCTCTTCGGCGGCAAGGGCCGGGTCCTCGACGCCGTGCTCGGTGGCGCGGTGGTCGCCGTCATCGACAACGGCATGGGCCTGATGGGCTACAGCGCCGGGGTGAAGTACGTCGTCACCGGTGTGGTGCTGCTCCTCGCGGCCAGCGTGGACGCGCTGTCGCGCCGCCGCGCCTCCGCCTCCGGCACCCGCTGATCCGCGTACGCCAGCGGCGGAACACGGGGTGTCACCAACGATGCGGGTAGGACCGAGCCAGGACGAGATCCGACGGCAGAACCTCGGGGCGCTGCTCCGACACGTCCACGTGCACGGCGCCACCTCCCGCGCGGAACTCACCACCGCCCTCGGGCTCAACCGCAGCACCATCGGCGCGCTCACCGCCGACCTGGCCGGGGCCGGCCTGGTCAGCGAGGGCACACCGAAGGAGACCGGCCGGGCCGGGCGACCGTCGCTGGTCGTCCGGCCCGAGTCGGCCCGGGTCTACGCGTACGCGTACTCGATCGAGGTGGACCGGCTGCGGGCCGCGCGGGTCGGTCTCGGCGGCGAGGTGCTCGACCGCCGGGAACTCGACAGGCCACGTGACCTCGACGCCGGGGAGACCGTCCCGATGCTGGCCGGCGCCCTCAAGCAGATGCGGGAACGGGTGCCGCCGGAGTCGATCTGCGTGGGTGCCGGCGTCGCGGTCTGCGGCATGGTCCGCAAGGCCGACGGGCTGGTTCGGCTCGGTCCCACCACCGGCTGGGTGGACGAGCCGATCGGGGCCGCCCTCGCCGTCGAACTCGGCGTCGAGCTGCCCGTCACGGTGGGCAACGTGGCCGACGTCGCCGCCTTCGCCGAGCACGCCCGGGGCGTCGCCGCCGGCTGCGACAACGTCATCTACCTGTACGGGGACGTCGGCGTCGGCGCCGGCATCATCGCCGGTGGCCGCCGGCTGACCGGCCACGGCGGGTACGGCGGCGAGGTCGGCCACATGGTGGTGGTCCGCGACGGAACCCCCTGCGAGTGCGGTTCCCGGGGTTGCTGGGAGACCCAGATCGGCGAGTACGGGCTGCTGCGGGCCGCCGGCCGGTCCGACGCCCGGGGCCGGGACGCGCTGCTGGCCGTCTTCGACGCCGCCGACCGGGGGGACGCCCGCGCCCAGACCGCCGTACGGCACGCCGGGGACTGGCTCGGGTTCGGGGTGGCGAACCTGGTCAACATCTTCAACCCGGAGATGGTCATCTTCGGCGGCACCATGCGGGACCTCTACCTGGCCGCCGCCGCCCAGGTCCGCAGCCGGCTCAACGAAACCGGGCTGCCCGCCTGCCTGGAACACGTCAGGCTGCGGACCCCGAAACTCGGCGACGACGCGGCCCTGATCGGCGCCGCCGAGCTGGCCTTCGAACGGCTCCTCGCCGACCCGCTCGACGCCGCCTGAACGGTCCCCTTCCGACTCGTGCGCCGCCCGGTGAACTGATCGGCCCGACAGTCCGTACCAGTGGGCGGACGGGCAGCCGGGGGTCGCTGCCCGGCAGGACAGGTCGGCCGGATCGAGGAGGCACCGCAGCATGGCACCGCTGGATTCCGTACGTCGTCGGCGAGGGCACCGGACCCACCGGGTGGCGGTGCTGCTCGTCACCTTCCTGGCCGGGCTGGTCGTGCTACCCGGCATGGCGGTCGCCGCACCCGGCGTCCAGTTGAACGCCGCCGACATGACGCTGCTCAACGGCGTCCGGTTGGCCGGCCTGTGGGAGATGCCGGCGGGCACGATGGCCGCCGAGAAGGGCCAGTCCGCGCGGGTGCGGGAGGTCGGCGCGGAGATCGCCCGGCAGCACGGCGTCCTCGACGAGTTGGTGGTGCAGGCCGCCAACAAGCTGGGCGCGACGCTGCCCACCGATCCCACCACGGAGCAGAAGGGGTGGCTGACCGAGATGCAGAACGCCTCCGGTGCTCAGTTCGACCAGATCTTCGTGACCCGGCTCCGGCTGGCCCACGGCAAGATCTTCCCGGTGATCGGCGCGGTCCGGGCCAGCACCCGGGACAACACCGTCCGCAAGCTCGCCGACGAGGCCAACAAGTTCGTGGGCGACCACATGGCCATGCTGGAGAGCACCGGGCTGGTCCGCTGGCAGCAGATGCCGCCGGCCGCGATCCCGGCCGCGCAGAACGACTCGCTGGTCGCCGCCGCGCAGGCCGGGGCCGCCTCCGGCCCGTCGGTCGGGGTGAGCACCACGGTGGTCTGGGCGGTCTTCCTGCTCGCGCTCGGCGCGGGCGGCTACGCGACCTGGCGGATCACCCGCCGCAGTTGACCCGGCGCGACTGACCCGACGGCCCGCAGGCGGCACCACCGCCGGCGGGCCGTCCGGCTGTCCGGGCCCGGCACCGGGCGGCCGGTCAGCGGTCGACCTGGGTGAAGTCCCAGGAGTGCGGGGGGCGGGCGAGCAGGGTGGCCGGCGGCTCGGGCAGCGACCGGGGGCTGCTGCGCCACTTCGAGACGACCACCACCCGGTGGTCGGTGGAGGAGAAGACCTCACTGGACACGTGCAGCGGATCGTGCTCGAACTCCGGCAGCGCCGTCTCGCACACCCAGGTGATCAGGTCGGCGAAGCCGTACGACTCGGCCCGCGCCTCCCACATCCGTACGATCACGTCGGTCCCTCCCCTCACACGCTGACCGTGGTCAGTGGCAACGCCGAGTCGGCGGGCAGGTCCAGCCGGCTCGGACGTACCCCGGCGGCCACCAGATGCGACCCGAGCGCGGCGACCATCGCGCCGTTGTCGGTGCACAGCCCCGGCCGGGGCGTGCGGACCCGGATGCCGTACCGCTGCGCCCGCTGCTCGGCCATCGCCCGCAGCCGCGAGTTCGCCGCCACGCCCCCGCCGATGACCAGGGTGTCGATCCCGTGTTCCCGGCAGGCGGCCAACGCCTTGCCGGTGAGCACGTCGCAGACCGCCTCCTGGAAGGCGGCCGCCACGTCGGCCACCGGCACCGGCTCACCGGCCCGCCGCCGCGCCTCCACCCAGCGGGCCACCGCCGTCTTCAATCCGGAGAAGGAGAAGTCGTAGCGGTGGGCGACGAGATCCTTCGCGGCGGTCAGGCCACGCGGGAAGGCGATCGACGCCGGGTCACCGGAGCGCGCCTCCCGGTCGATGTACGGGCCACCCGGGAACGGCAGGCCGAGCAGCCGGGCCACCTTGTCGAACGCCTCACCTGCCGCGTCGTCGATGGTCGCGCCCAGCGGGGTCACCCCCCGGGCCAGGTCGTCGACGCGCAGCAGCGAGGAGTGTCCACCGGAGACCAGCATGGCGATCGCCGGCGCGGGCAGCGGACCGTGCTCCAGGGTGTCCACCGCGACGTGGGCGGCCAGGTGGTTCACCCCGTACACCGGCTTCTCGGCGGCCAGCGCGTAACCCTTCGCGGCGGCCACCCCGACCAGCAGGGCCCCGGCCAGGCCGGGGCCGGAGGTGACCGCGATCGCGTCGATGTCGGCGAGGGTCACCCCCGCGTCGCGCAGCGCCCGGTCCATGGTCGGCACGATGGCCTCCAGGTGCGCCCGGCTGGCCACCTCGGGCACCACCCCGCCGAACCGGGCGTGTTCGTCCACGCTGGAGGCCAACGCGTCGGCGAGCAGCGTGTGCCCGCGCACGATGCCCACCCCGGTCTCGTCGCAGGAGGTCTCGATCCCGAGGATCAGCGGTTCGTCAGCCATGGTCCGTCCCGTCCGCACCCGGTTCCGCGTCGCGCCGCATGACCAGCGCGTCGGTGTTGCTCGGTTGGTAGTAGCCCCGTCGTACGCCGATCGGCTCGAACCCGTACGTCGCGTAGAGCCGCTGGGCGGGGGCGTTGTCGACGGCCACCTCCAGCAGGACACTGTCGATCCCGCGCCGGGCCGCCTCGGCGAGCAGGTCCGCAAGCAGCGCCCGGCCGATCCCGCGCCGCTGGGCGTCCCGGCGGACCGCGATGTTCTGCACCCACGACTCGCCGTCCGGATCGACGGTCAGACCCGCGTAGCCCAGCAGCGACCCGTCGGTGTCCAGGGCGACCCGGTAGTGGTGGCCGCTGGCCAGCTCGTTCCAGAACATCGCCGGCGACCACTGCTCGGCACCGAACAGGTCAGCCTCGATCGGCAGCACCTCGGCGACGTGCCACCAGCGGAACCGCTCGATGCGGACGGTCACGGCAGCACCGACTTACGGCTGGTCGCCGCGACCGCGTCCGGGCGGCGCAGGTACAACGGGGTGAGCGTCTCGCCGGCGGCCCCGGCCCGGACCCGCTCGGCGGCCAGGGCGACAAGTGTGGCGGCGTCCGGGTAGCGGGGTTCGGCGCGCAGCGGCAGGCCGAGCACGTCGGCGTACCGGTGGGCGCCGTCGCCGACCGCGACGGTGACGGCCAGCTCGCGGGCGCGGGCGACGGCGACGGCCGGGGCGTCCACCTCCGGCCCGACGATCCGCCGGCCGTCGCCGTAGACCGCCCAGTAGACCTCCTTGCGCCGGGCGTCGGCGGCGACCAGCACCCGCTGCTCCCGGACCGTGCCGTCGCCGACGGCGGCGGGCGCGGCGGTGCCGGCGTTGTCAGGCATCGGGGCGTGGCCGATGCCGTCGAGCGAGCAGACGCCGTACGTGGGGACGCCGAGCACCTGGCCCATGGTGGCGGCGGTGACCAGCCCGACCCGCAGCCCGGTGAAAGGTCCGGGGCCGAGCCCGGCGACGATCGCGTCGAGATCGGCCGGTCGGGCGTGGACGTCGGCGAGCACCGCCTCGACCTGCGGGGCGAGCAGTTCACCGTGGGCGCGGGCGTCGACCGTGCACCGGTGCGCCCGCAGCGCGACGCCGTCCGCCGTGACCTCGGCCAGCGCCGCGGTGACCGCGGGGGTCGAGGAGTCCACCACCAGTACGAGCACGGTAAGCCAGCCTAGCCGGCCACCCGCGCCGCCCGGTCACACCCCGCCCGCCCTCTCATCCCGCGCCCTCGCCCCCGCCCGGGCTCTCATCCTGGGCGCTCGTCCTGCTCCTCGACCTCGGAATCGTCCCGGTCCCGGCCCCGCGCTGCTGCCTCGGAACAGCCCTTCGGCTCCGCCCTCAGGTCCACGCCTCGCTCTCGGGCCACCCCCCTGTCCCCGCCCCGACTGCTCCTCACCCCCTGGCTCCTGGCCCCGTCGACGGACCACCGGATGGGGAACCGGCCAGGGCGGGGAGTGCCATCCGACGTAGAGCGGTATGCCTGTGAGTCATAAGTATGACTCACAGGCATACCGCTCACTGCCGGCACATCATCATCCGGGGATGCCTGAAAGTAGTCGGCTCGCCACAGAGATCGCCGCCCTGCTTCGTCGGGAACGCAGCGTCGGACGGCTCACCCAGCAGCAACTGGCGGATCGGGCCGGGACGAGTCAGAGCGCGGTGGCCCGCGTCGAGCGCGGTGGTCGGGTGCCGAGCCTCGACCTGGTCGAGCGCCTCTTCGCCGCCCTCGGCCGGCAACTCGCCGTCACCACCGAGCCCCTCGACAACCACCTCGACGCCGAGATGGACGCGCTGGCCGGGCGGTCGACCACCGACCGGATCGACGAGCTGGGGCTGGACCGGCTGCTCGACCGGCTGGGCGACCTGCCCCACCTGCTGACCGGCAGCACCGCCGCGCTGCTGCAGGGTGCGCCCGTACCCGTCGACGCGGTCGAGATCGCCGTCCGGTGGTGCGACTCCGCCCGGTTCACCGCCTGGCTGACGGCCGCCTATGGCCAGCGCTGGAACGCCAGGTGGGGTGAGTTCGGTGGCCTGCACCTGGAACCGGAGGAACCCGGCGAGCACCTCTGGATGACCCGGTACGGCGAGATCCGCGCGCAGATGTGCGACGAGTTCCCGGCGGCGATCGAGGTACGGCACGGGGAGCGCGGCTACCGGGTGGTCCCGCTGGTCGCCGTGGAGCTGACCGACCCGCGGGCCGCCGCACTGCTGCGCCGGCACCGGCAACGCGCCGCCGACGGCCGTGCCCCGGACGTAGGCCCGGCCGACCGGACCGGGCGGTGAGCACCGCGCCGACGAAACGCAGCGCCGTGTCCCCACCACGCCGCGATGCGGCGCACCACCACGCGGTGGGGACGGCGGCCGCGCAGGTCAGCCGGCCGAGCGCTCCCAGTCGATCGGGGGCAGCCCGGCGTCGGCGAGTGCCTTGTTGGTGGCGCTGAACGGGCGGCTGCCCAGGAACCCACGCGGGTTCATCGGGCTCGGGTGACCGGCCTCCAGCACCACGTGCCGGGAGTTGGTGACCAGGGCCGCCTTCTTGCGGGCGTAGCCACCCCAGAGCAGGAAGACCACCGGCTCGTCCCGGGCGTCCAGGGCGCGGATGGTCGCGTCGGTGAACTCCTCCCACCCGGAGTTGCCGTGCGAACCGGGGCTGGCCTGGCGGACGGTCAGCACCGCGTTGAGCAGCAGCACACCCTGCGCCGCCCACCCGTCCAGGTTGCCGCTGCGCGGCTTGGGCACCCCGAGGTCCTCGCTCAGCTCCTTGAAGACGTTGCGCAGCGACGGCGGCACCGACACCCCCTCGCGGACGCTGAAGCTCAGCCCGTGCGCCTGCCCCGCCTTGTGGTACGGGTCCTGGCCGAGGATCAGCACCCGGCACTGCTGCGGGCCGCACAGCCGGTAGGCGGAGAAGAGGTCCTCCTGCGGCGGGAAGACGGTCTGGGTGGCGTACTCGCGGGCGACGAATTCGGCGAGCGCCGCCGTCCGGGCCGGGTCCAGGTGCGGGGTGAGCACGGCACGCCACTCCTGCGGCAGCAGCTCCAGCAGGTCGAGGGTGGGGGTGTCGTCGGGCATCGGCAACCTTTCACAAACGAAGTCCCCGGCACTCTAGGCAGCGGGTACGACACCCCGCGCCCCAGGGCCGGGTCAGCCCAGCGCGGTCAGGCGGTCCGCCCAGTCCCCGCCCACCGGCTCCAACTCGACCACCCGGGAGTCGTCGTCGCGCCGGTCGATGCGTACCCGCAGGTGGGTCTCGGCGAGCTGCTCGACCAGCCCCTCGCCCCACTCGACCACGGTCACCGAGTCGTCCACCGAGGCGTCCAGGTCCAGGTCGTCGATCTCGGCGCGCGGGTCGGCGGCGTCACCCAGCCGGTACGCGTCGGCGTGCACCAGGGCCACCGTGCCGCCGCGCGCCGGATCCGGCCGGTGCACCCGGGCGATCACGAAGGTCGGCGAGGTGACGTCGCCGCGTACCCCCAGGCCGACGCCGAGGCCCCGGGTGAGGGCGGTCTTGCCGGCCCCCAGCGGGCCGGTGAGCAGCAGCAGGTCACCGGCGCGCAGCACCCCGGCGAGCCGACGGCCGAAGGCGTGCGTGTCCTCGGCCGTGGGCAACGTGACGCGCACGCTCACAACGCCTCCAGGAAACGTTCCAGCGCGGCGTTGACCTCGTCGGCGTGTTCCAGCATCACCACGTGCCCACTGTCCCGGATCTTGACGTATTCGGCGTGCGGCAGCCGACGGACGATCTCGTCCGAGTGGACCACCGGCGTGATCATGTCCTTGTCGCCCACCACCACCAGCACCGGAGTGCCGCTCAGCGCGGCCAACGCCGGGAACCGGGAGTGGGTGGCCAGGGTCCGCAGGTAGCGGGTCACCGTGTCGGCCGACGTCCGGGAGTTCATCCGCTCCACGTACGACACCAGGGCCGGGCTCGGCTTCGGGGTGCCGAAGCCGTACCGGCGGGTCAGCAGCCAGGCCACGTTCGAGGTGGACTTCCGGGCCCGGTCGATGACGAGCCCGCCGTACCTGGTGGCGTTGCTCATCATGAACAGCACCGGCGAGCCGACCCGGCCGAGCAGGGCCGGCGCGACCAGCTTCGTCTCGGCCAGCAACCCGCCCGACGTGGCCATCAGCACCGTGCCGACCACCCGGTCACCGAACAACTCCGGGTACGCCTCGGCGAACGCCATGATGGTCATCCCACCCATCGAGTGCCCGACCAGCACCAGCGGCCCCTCCGGGGCGGTCGCGTCGATCACCCGGCGCAGGGTGTGGCCGAGTGCGGCGAGGTCGTACTCGCCGGTCTCCAACCGCCCCGACCGGCCGTGCCCCGGCTGGTCGTACGCGACGACCCGGTAGTCGCCCCGCTCGGCCAGCAGTTGACGCTGGAAGTGGAACGTCCCCATGTCCAGGCAGAAGCCGTGCACCAGCACCACCGTCGGACGCCCCGGCACCGGCCGGGTCGGCTCGACCACCTCGACGTGGATGTCGGTGCCGTCCGGCAACTCCAGCCGGTACGCCTCGTCGTACCGCTGCGCGCCGAAGTCCTCCCCGGCGTACGGGTCGGCGGGGTCGGCCTTGAGCCGGCGGACCAGGGCCCGTTCGGTGGCCACCCCGGCGGCCAGCCCGGCGGCGGCCACCCCCACCGCGGCCCCGACCACACCGGCGACCCGTCCGGCGGCGGTCCTCGGTCGGGGCACCCGGAACCGGCTGACCGCGCTCACGGGCGCGTCCCGTCGTAGACCCGGGGCACCCGGACCCCGCCGAACCGGGTGACGATCTCGTAGTTGATCGTGCCGACCGCCTCCGCCCAGTCGTCGGCGGTGGGCATGCCGTCGTCGCCGCTGCCGAACAGGGTCGCCACGTCACCGGCGGCCACCTCGTCCGCGCCGCAGTCGAGCACGAACTGGTCCATGCAGACCCGGCCGGAGATGGTCCGCCGCTTCCCGCCGAGCTGCACCGGGCCCACGTTGGAGGCGTGCCGGGGCACCCCGTCGGCGTAGCCGAGCGGCACCACGGCCAGGTTCGCCTCCTCGGTCGTGGTGTAGGTGTGCCCGTACGACACGCCGGTGCCGGCGGGGACCCGCTTGGCGAGCATCACCCGGGCCCGCGCGGTCATCGCCCGACGCAGCCCGAACTGCTGCCCGGCGATCGGCGACAGCCCGTAGACGGCGATCCCGGGTCGGACCAGGTCGAAGTGGGTGTCGGGGCGGGTCAGGGTGGCCGCCGAGTTGGCCAGGTGCCGGTAGCGCGGACGCAGGCCGGCCCGCTCGACCATGGCCAGCCCCTCGTGGAAGACCGCCAACTGCCGGTCGGTGGTGGGGTGGCCGGGCGAGTCCGCGTACACGAAGTGGCTCCACACGCCGACCACCTCGACCAGGCCGTCGGCCTGGGCCTTCGCGGCGGCCTCCAGCAGGGTCGGCCAGTCGGCGACGGTCGCGCCGCCCCGGGACAGCCCGGTGTCGATCTTGAGGTGCAGCCGGGCCGGCCGGTCGGCGGCCCGCCCCGCCGCGACCATCTCGTCGAGCTGGGACAGGCTCGCGGCGGCCAGGTCCACCCCCGCCGCCACCCCCTCGTGCAGGGGCAGCCCCGGGTCGAGCAGCCACGCCAGCACCGGCACGGTGATCCCGGCCCGGCGCAGCGTCAACGCCTCGTCGAGGGTGCACACCCCCAGCCAGTCCGCCCCCGCGTCGAGCGCGGCCCGCGCCGACGGGACCATGCCGTGGCCGTACCCGTCGGCCTTCACCACCGCCATCAACTCGGCGCTGGTGCCCGACCGGAGCCGGGCCACGTTTGCACGGATCGCGTCCAGATCGACGCGCACCTCGGCCTGCCACATACGCCCAGCCTACTGGCGTCGGTGATCACCGGGTCGGTGGACGCCGACCCGACCGCCGGTCAGAGCAGCGGGGCCGCCACCGTACGCAGCGCGGTGACCACGTCCGGCGCGGTCACCGGGCCGCCCCGGGCCGCCTCCCGCCCGGCCAACCCGTGCAGGTACGCCGCGACGACCGCCGCCCGCTCCGGGGCCAACCCGGCGGCGAGCAGCGACCCGAGCAGCCCGGCGAGCACGTCGCCGGTGCCCCCGGTGGCCAGCGCGGGACTGCCGGTCGGGTTGACGTACGCCCGGCCGTCCGGCGTGCCGACCACCGTGCGGTCCCCCTTGAGCAGCACCGTCGCGTTCATCCAGGCGGCCAGCCGCAGCGCGGCGGCGACCCGGTCGGCCCCCGGCTCCTCGCCGCACAGCCTGGCGAACTCCCGGTCGTGCGGGGTGACCACGATCGGGGCGTCCCGGTCCCGCAGCCGACCGGCGAGCGAACCGTCCACCAGCAGGGTCAACGCGTCCGCGTCGAGCACCACCGGCACCGGCGCGGCCAGCACCGCGCGCAGCTCCGCGCCGGCCTGCTCGTCGGTGCCCAGACCGGAGCCGCAGACCCAGGCCTGCACCCGGCCGGCCCCGGCGACCCGGTCGGTGGCGATCACCGACGGGTGCCGGCGGACCACCTCGTCGCGGGCGCCGCCGGCGTACCGGACCAGCCCGGTGGGGCCGGCCAGCGCGCCACCCACCGAGAGCACCGCCGCCCCCGGGTAGGTCCGCGACCCGGTGGCCACCCCGACCACGCCCCGGCGGTACTTCTCCGAGGACGCGCCGGTGCGGGGCCACCAGTCGCGCACGTCGGACCACTCGGTGACGTGCAGCGCGGGGGTGCCGCGCAGCCACGGCCCGAGCCCGATGTCGACCAGTTCGACCTGCCCGGCCAGCGGGGCCGCCGGGCCGACCACCAGGGCCGGCTTGAGCGCGCCGAACGCCACCGTCACGTCGGCCCGCACCGCGCGGGGCCGGCCCACCCCGTCCGTCGGCACGTCGCCGGTGTCCACCGCCACCCCGCTGGGCACGTCCACCGCGACGACGGTGGCCCGGCCGCCGTCCCGGCCCCGCAATTCGGGCAGGCCGGCGACGAGTTCGTCGGCGGCGTCCCGCAGCCCGCCGGTGCCGCCGATCCCGACGATCCCGTCGAGCACCAGGTCGACCGTGGCGGGCGGGGCGTCGACCAGCCGTCCCCCGGCGGCCCGCAGCGCCGCCAGCCCGTCGGCGTGCGCCCGCCCGGGGGCGGTCGGCAGCACCGCGACCTGGGCACCTCGGCGGGCCAGCCGCTCACCGGCGTACAACGCGTCGCCGCCGTTGTCGCCGCTGCCGACCAGCAGCAGCACCCGCGCGCCGTACACCCCGCCCCGGTCGGCGAGCAGCAGGGCGCACCGCCGGGCCAACCCGGCCGCCGCCCGCTGCATCAGCGTCCCGGGCGGGAGGGCGGCCATCAGGCCGGCCTCCGCCGCGCGCACGTCCGACACCCGCCACACCGATCTCATGCCGCCCCCGTCTTCGCCGCCGGCCCGGTCGCTCGCGTCCGCCGTGGTCGAGATCACCCTACCGGCGGTGGAGGCGGCAGATTAGCCACCGGCGTCGCGGCCGGCAAGACCTGTGGACAACCCGGACGTACGACCCCTGCCCGTCGTCCACAGGGCCCGCCGGAGGGCCGCCCGGCCACCTAGCGTCGGCGGCACGGTCACGGCGGCGGGCCGACCGAGGCAGGGAGGCGGACGATGACGGACGAGCCGGTGCGGGTGGACCTGCCGGTGCTGCGCGCCGCGGCCGGTGGGCTGGCCGACGAGGCGTACACGCTGGCCCGGGGGCTGGCGGGTCACCCCGGGTTGGTGCTGTCCGCGCCGGGTTGGCGGGCCGGGGCCGCGCTGGCCGGGCTGGAGTCGGCGGTGCACGCCTGGCACGGGGTGCTCGGCGTACGGGTCGCCGAGACCGGTACCGCGCTGCGGGCCGCCGCCGAGGCGTACGCGGCGGCCGACGACCGGGCCGCCGGGCGACTGGCCGGTCGACCCCGATGATCGGGTACGCCCAGCTCTGGGCCGCCTCCCCCGGCGACTGGGCGGCGGCGGGGGTGGCCTGGCGCGGGCTGGACGCGCCGGTCACCCGACGGCGGTCCGGGTTGGCCGAGCAGGCGACGACGCTGCGGGCCGGCTGGTCGGGCGGGGCGGCCACCAGGGCCGGTGCCCGGCTCGACGGGCTGCGCGCGGAGCTGGGCACCATTCTGCCGGCGCTGGTCGAGACCGATCAGGTGCTCGCCGAGTTCGCCGGTCGGCTGCGGGTGGCCAAGGCCCGGCTCGCCGAGGCGGTGACGCTGGCCGACCGTACCGGCGTGGCGGTGGACCGGCACGGTGGGCTGCGGGCGGTCCCGCCGACCTGGCGCGGCCCCGAATCGGGCGGGCTGCCGGCCGGGACTGGTGCCCACCGCGCCCCGGCGGGTGGTGCCGGCCCGGCCCACTCCCCCGGCCCCCGCGCCGGCACGGGCGCGCCTGATGGCGGTCCCGGTGGCCGTGGGACCGGTGGTGGTGGCAACGGTGGCGGGGTGGGATCGCCGGCGGCGGTGGCCCAGGTGGCGGTGGCGCTGCGGGAGGCGCTGGCCCTGGCCGACGTGGCCGACCAGGAGGCCGCCGGCCGGCTGGCCGAGTTGACCGGGGCCGCCCGCACTGGCTGGGTGCAGCGGCCACCACCGGGCCGACCGGCCGACGATGCCACCCCGGCAGCGGTCCGCGCCTGGTGGGACGGTCTCACCCCGGCCCAACGACGCTGGCTGGTGCTGCACGAACCGGCCCGGACCGGCCCCCGCGACGGGGTGCCGGCGGCGGCCCGGGACCAGGCGAACCGGCTGCTGCTGGCCGGGCACCGGGAGGCCCTGCTGGCCGAACGCCGGGCGTTGTCGGCCAGCGGGTCGGGCGGGCGTTCCGGGCTGCGCCGGATCGACCGGGCGCTGGCCGCCCTGGACGGGCTCGCCGGACGACTCGCCGCGACGACGGGACCCCGGGCGTACCTGCTCGGGCTCGACCCGCGCGGCGACGGCCGGGCGATCGTGGCGCTGGGCAACCCCGACCGGGCCCGCCGGGTGCTGACCTACGTGCCGGGCATGACGAGCGACCTCGCCGACGTTCCCGGTGAGCTGGGCCGGGCCGCCCGGGTGCAGGACCGGTGCACCGCCCTCGCTCCCGGCGAGGAGACGGCGGCGGTGCTGTGGCTGGACTACGACGCCCCCGACTTCCTGCCCGAAGCGTCCTCACCGGCCCAGGCCCGGGACGCCGGGCCCGGCCTGCACCGCTTCCAGGAGGGGCTGCGCGCCACCCACGACGGACCGCCGGCCCGGCAGACCGTGCTGGGGCACAGTTACGGCTCGCTGGTGGTGGGCAGCGCCGCCCGCGACCACGGGTTGGCCGCCGACGCGCTGGCCTTCGTCGGGTCACCGGGGGTGGGGGTGGACCGGGCCGGGGCGCTCGGCCTGCCGCCGGGGCAGGTCTGGTCGAGCACCGCCGGCGACGACGTGATCCGGCTGGTCGAGCCACCCCGGGAGCTGGCCGGTCGGGCGGTGCTGGCCACCTCGCCGCTGGCCAGCGCCGCCGCGCTGTTCCGCCCGGACGACCACCGGCTGTGGTTCGGGCACGACCCGAGCGATCCGGGTTTCGGCGGCCGGACCTTCCCCAGCGGCCGGGGCGGCCACACCGGCTACTGGGACCCCGACAATCCCGCCCTGGACGGGATGGCCCGGATCGTGCTCGGCCGGTGAGCGGTGACCTACTCCACGGTGACCGACTTCGCCAGGTTGCGCGGCTGGTCCACGTCGTGCCCCCGGGCGGCGGCGATCTCGGCCGCGAACACCTGCAACGGCACGGTGGTGACCAGCGGAGCGAGCAGGGTCGGCGTACGCGGCACGTAGATCAGGTGGTCGGCGTAGCGGACCACCGCCTCGTCGCCCTCCTCGGCGATCACGATGGTCCGCGCGCCCCGGGCCCGCACCTCCTGGATGTTGGAGACGACCTTGTCGTGCAGCATGCCCCGGCCGACCGGCGACGGCACCACGCAGATCACCGGGGTGCCCTTGTCGATCAAGGCAATCGGCCCGTGCTTCAGCTCACCGGCGGCGAACCCCTCGGCGTGCATGTACGCCAACTCCTTGAGCTTGAGGGCGCCCTCCAGGGCCACCGGGTAGCCGACGTGCCGGCCGATGAACAGCACCGTCGGCTCCGACTTCAGCTCCCGGGCCAGCTCCCGCACCGGCTCGATCCGACCCAGCAGCTCCCGCAGCTTGCCCGGCATCTCCTGGAGCTGGGCGACCACCGCGCCGACCTCGTCGGCGAACTTGATCCCGCGTACCTGGGCCAGGTGCAGGCCGATCAGGTAGCAGGCGACCAGCTGGGTGAGGAACGCCTTGGTCGAGGCGACGGCGATCTCCGGGCCACCGTGGGTGTAGAGCACCGCGTCGGACTCGCGCGGAATGGTGGAGCCGTTGGTGTTGCAGATGGCCAACACCCGGGCCTTCTGCTCCTTGGCGTGCCGCAACGCCATCAGGGTGTCCATCGTCTCGCCGGACTGCGAGATCACCACGATCAGGGTGGACCGGTCGAGCACCGGGTCGCGGTAGCGGAACTCGCTGGCCAGTTCCACCTCGCAGGGGATCCGGGTCCAGTGCTCGATGGCGTACTTGGCGACCATGCCCGAGTGGTACGCGGTGCCGCAGGCCACGATGAAGATCTTGTCGACGTCGCGCAGGTCCTGGTCGCTGAGGCGGACCTCGTCGAGGGCGATCTCCCCGGTCTCGGTGAGCCGGCCGAGCAGGGTGTCCGCGATGGCCTGCGGCTGCTCCTCGATCTCCTTGAGCATGAACCAGTCGTAACCACCCTTCTCGGCGGCCGAGGAGTCCCAGTCGATGTGGAAGTCCTTGCCGGTGGCCGGCTGGCCGTCGAAGTCGGTGATCTCGATGCTGTCGGCGGTGATCAGGACGAGCTGATCCTGCCCCAGCTCGACCGCCTCGCGGGTGTGCTCGATGAACGCCGCCACGTCACTGGCCAGGTAGTTCTCCCCGTCACCCCGGCCGACCACCAGCGGCGAGTTGCGCCGGGCACCGACCACCGCACCCGGGATGGCCGCGTCGACGGCGAGCAGGGTGAATGCGCCCTCCAACCGCCGGCACACCACCCGCATCGCGGCGGCGAGCAGCTGCGGGCCGTCGGTGCCACCGGCCGCCCGCAACTCGGCGAGCGCGTGGGAGAGCAGGTGGGCGGCGCACTCGGTGTCGGTGTCGCTGGTGAACTGGACGCCGTCGTCCTCCAGCTCGGCGCGGAGCTTGGCGAAGTTCTCGATGATGCCGTTGTGGATCACGGCGACCCGGCCGTCGGGGGCCAGGTGCGGGTGGGCGTTGCGGTCGGTCGGGCCGCCGTGGGTGGCCCACCGGGTGTGGCCGATGCCGGTGGTGCCGTCGCCGATGCCGACCGGGCTGGCGGCGCAGTCGTCGGGGTTGGTGGCGGCCCGCTCGGAGAGGACCTTCTCCAGGTTGGCCAGCTTGCCGGCCTTCTTCTCGGTGAGCAGCTCGTCGTCGCAGACGATCGCGACCCCGGCCGAGTCGTAGCCCCGGTATTCCAGCCGCCGCAGTCCGTCGAGCACGATGCCGAGCGCCGGGCGCGCGCCGGCGTAACCCACGATTCCACACATGGTTCGCAGCCTAACCCAGTTTCGCTCACCTCGCGTGCGCGGAAGCCAGGCAAACGATCACCGAATTTGAGCGATCGGGCGGTGACGGGCGGCAACCGGACGACAGTCCCGGCCGTCCGGCCGTACGGGGTTGCGGCAGGCCCGCCGGTACGACAGTCTCTCGGCGACCCTGGAACGTCCCTGGGACGGCCCGCACGCCCCTTTCCTCCCCTTCCGTCCCCGGAGCAGCCATGTCCGACACGTCGCCCCCCAGCGACCCCACTCCCCCATCCGGCGATTCCGCACCTGCGGCCGGCAGTTCCGCACCTGCCGCCAGCGACCCCGCACCTGCCGCCGGTGACCCGACGCCTCCGGCAGCCGGCTACCCGGGTCCCGGGCCCGCCGGCGCCCCGGGCCCGTCCGCGTGGGCCCCGCCGGACCCGTTCGCGGTCCCACAGCCCTGGGCGGCCCCCGGCCCCTGGGTCCACGGATCGGCACCCGGCCCCTCCGCTGCCGCCTATCCCGATCCGACCGGTGCCGCCTATCCCGACCCGACCGGCCCGGCTCCTCCCGGCCCGCTCGGCTCACCTTCTTCCGGCCCGGCCCCCGGTACGCCCGGCGTCGCCTGGCCCGCCGGCCCGCCCGGAATCCCCGCCGGCCCACCCGCCGCCGGCTGGCCCGGAATCCCCGCCGGCCCGCCCACAGCCGGCTGGCCCGGCGGGCCACCCGGTCCCGGCTGGCCGCCGCCGGGTTATCCGCCGCCGTTCGCCCACCCCGGATACTCGCAGGCGGGCAGGCGGACCGGCGTCGGCACGGTGGTGGGCATCGTGGTCGCCGTGGTCGTGGTGCTCGCCCTCGTCGGCTGCGCCTGCTTCTGCGGGGGTGGTGCCCTGCTGGGTAGGACCGGGCCGGACACGGCGACCGAGGACCCCTACGGCCGGGGTTACTACGACGACGAACCCGAGCCGAGCTGGAGCCCGCCGCAGCCGTTCCAACCCTCCGCACCCGCCACCCGGCCGGCCGACGGCCCCGGCCGGTACCCGGTGACCTACGAGGTGACCGGCACCGGCCCGGTGGACCTCCAGTTCTACGACGGGGACGGCTACTTCATCCAGCAGGAGAACGTACGGCTGCCCTGGCGGATGGAGCTGCGTACCGACGATCCGAACCGGGTGCTGGTCAGCGCCGCCCGCTCCGACGGCAACCCGGGCGGATTCCGGTGCGCCACCACCGTCGGCAACCGGCCCCGGGTCACCGACGCGGCCGGCCCGGACGACTGGCGGGTGCAGTGCCACGCCAACCCGATCCGTTGACCACACCGGACCAGCGGCAGCGAGCCGGCTCAACGGCGGAAAGGCGGTGACGAGCCCTGGTGGCGGGGGTGGTCGCGGGCCGTAGGCTGACGGGCGTGACGACGCCTACCGATGTCGACCCGCTGGTGGCCCGGATGCGCCCGTTCGGGACGACCGTCTTCGCGGAGATGTCCGCGCTCGCCGTCCGGACCGGTGCGGTCAACCTGGGCCAGGGCTTCCCGGACACCGACGGGCCGCCCGAGATGCTCGCCGCCGCCGCCGAGGCGCTGCGCTCCGGGCACAACCAGTACCCGCCCGGTCCGGGGGTGCCCGTGCTGCGCCGGGCCGTCGCCGAGCACCAGCTGCGCTTCCACGGCCTGACGTACGACCCGGACGGCGAGGTGGTCGTCACCGCCGGGGCCACCGAGGCGGTCGCGGCCAGCATCCTCGCGCTCTGCGAGCCGGGCGACGAGGTGATCTGCTTCGAGCCGTACTACGACTCTTACGCGGCGTCGGTCGCCCTGGCCGGGGCGGTACGGCGGCCGGTGACGCTGCGTCCCGGCGACGACGGCCGGTACGCCTTCGACCCGGACGAGCTACGGGCCGCGTTCGGGCCGCGTACCCGGCTGGTGCTGCTGAACTCGCCGCACAACCCGACCGGGAAGGTCTTCACCGCACCGGAGCTGGCCCTGGTCGCCGACCTCTGCCGGGAACACGACGTGTACGCGGTCACCGACGAGGTGTACGAGCACCTCGTCTTCACCGACGCCGCCGCCACGCACCTGCCGCTGGCCACCCTGCCGGGGATGTGGGAACGCACCCTGCGCATCTCGTCGGCCGGCAAGACCTTCTCCTGCACCGGGTGGAAGGTGGGCTGGGTCAGTGGGCCCGCCCCGCTGGTCTCGGCGGTGCTGCGGGTCAAGCAGTTCCTCACCTATGTCAACGCCGCACCGCTGCAACCGGCGGTCGCCGTGGCGTTGGCCCTGCCCGACGACTACTACACCGGTTTCCGCGACAGCCTCCAACGGCAGCGGGACCTGCTGATCGGCGGCCTGACCGACGCCGGCTTCGAGGTGCTCACCCCGGAGGGGACGTACTTCGTCACCGCCGACATCACCGGCCTCGGCGGTCGGGACGGGCTGGAATTCTGCCGGTCCCTGCCGGAACGCTGCGGCGTGGTGGCGGTGCCCACCCAGGTCTTCTACGACGACGCCGAGGCCGGCCGCCGGCTGGTCCGGTTCGCCTTCTGCAAGCGCCCCAAGGTGCTGACCGAGGCGGTCACCCGGCTACGCGGACTGGCCGCCGCACGCTGATCCCGCCGGCGCCCGCCGGCGGCGGAGCCGAGACCGGTCAGCTGGCGGGGCTGGCGCTGCGGACCTGCTCGGCGATCCGTTCGGCCACCGACCGGGCGGTCTCCTCGGTGCCGGCCTCCACCATCACCCGGACCAGCGGTTCGGTGCCTGACGGGCGCAGCAGCACCCGACCGGTCTCCCCCAGCTCGGCCTCGGCCCGTTCGACCTCGGCCGCGACGGCGGGCGCGGTGGCACCGACGGTACGGTCCCCGACCGGCACGTTGATCAGCACCTGCGGCAGCTTGGTGACCACCGAGGCCAGCTCGGCCAGGGACCGGCCGGTGGCGGCCATCCGGGCCATCAGGTGCAGGCCGGTGAGCACCCCGTCGCCGGTGGTGGCGTGCGCGGGCATGACGAGGTGTCCGCTCTGCTCGCCGCCGAGGGCGAGGCCGGAGGCGCGCAGTTCCTCCAGCACGTACCGGTCGCCGACCTTGGTCTCGACCAGCCGGATGCCCTGCGCGGACATGGCCAGCCGCAGGCCGAGGTTGCTCATCACGGTGGCGACCAGGGTGTCCCGGGTCAGCTCGCCGGCGTCGCGCAGGGCCAGCGCGAGGATCGCCATCAGCTCGTCGCCGTCGACCTCCGCGCCGTCGGCGTCGACGGCGACGCAGCGGTCCGCGTCGCCGTCGTGGGCAAGGCCCAGGTGCGCACCGTGCTCGACCACGGCGGCCCGCAGGCCGTCGAGGTGGTTGGAACCGCACTCGTCGTTGATGTTGAGGCCGTCCGGCTCGGCGTGGATCGCGATGACCTCGGCACCCGCCTCCCGGTAGGCCACCGGGGCGACCTCGGCGGCGGCGCCGTTGGCGCAGTCGACCACCACCTTGATCCCGTCGAGGCGGTGCGGCACGGTGCCGACGAGGTGCTGCACGTAGTGGTCGGCACCGTCGAGCAGGTCGTGCACCCGGCCGACGCCGGCACCGACCGGGCGGTCCCAGGCGGTGGTGGCGTTCGCCTCGACGGCGGCCTCGATCCGCAGCTCGATCTCGTCGGGCAGTTTGTGCCCGCCGGCGGCGAACAGTTTGATCCCGTTGTCCGGCATCGGGTTGTGCGAGGCGGAGAGCATCACGCCCAGGTCGGCCTTGGCCTCGGCGGTCAGGAACGCCACGGCGGGGGTGGGCAGCACGCCGACCCGGACCACGCTGGCCCCGGCGCTGGTGAGGCCGGCGACCACGGCGGCCTCCAGCATCTCGCCGCTGGCCCGGGTGTCCCGGCCGACCACCGCCAGCGGCGGGTGGCTGCGGTCCGACTCGGCCAGCGTGTGCGCGGCGGCCACGGCCACCGCGAGCGCCAGTTCCGGGGTGAGGTCGACGTTCGCCCGCCCGCGTACGCCGTCCGTGCCGAACAACCGACCCATACCCGCCAACCTCCGGTGCGACTGCGATGAGTGGAGCAAACGGAACGGCCGGGCCACCTCCCCGCTGGGGGAGGCGGACCCGGCCGTCCGTCAGAAGTACAACGCGCTGTCGATGATCAGCGCTTCGAGTACTGGGGTGCCTTACGGGCCTTCTTGAGACCGTACTTCTTGCTCTCCTTGACCCGGGCGTCCCGGGTGAGGAAACCGGCCTTCTTCAGCGCCGGACGGTCGTCCGGCTCGCTGACGATCAGCGCGCGGGCGATGGCCAGCCGCAGCGCACCGGCCTGGCCGGTGGTGCCGCCGCCACGCAGGTTGGCGATGACGTCGAACGCCTCGGGCTTCTCGGCGGTGACCAGCGGGTCCTTGATGAGCTGCTGGTGCACCTTGCTCGGGAAGTAGGCCTCAAGGTCGCGGCCGTTGCAGGTGATCTTGCCGCTGCCGGGGACGATGCGGACCCGGACGATGGCCTCCTTGCGGCGGCCGACGGTCTGGATCGGGCGGTCACCACGCGGCGCGCGGGCGACGGGCGCGGGCGCCTCGGTGGCCTCGGGGGCTTCCGCGGCAACCTCGGTCTCGGTGATGTCGGTCATGCTGTTTCCTTCGCCCTCGCTCACTGCGCGATCTGCTTGATCTCGAACGGCACCGGCTGCTGCGCCAGGTGCGGGTGCTCGGCGCCGGCGTAGACCTTCAGCTTCTTGATCAGCTGACGGCCCAGCTTGTTGTGCGGGAGCATGCCCTTCACGGCCAGCTCGATCGCCCGCTCGGGCCGCTTGGTCAGCAGCTCCTCGTAGCCGACCTGCTTGAGGCCGCCCGGGTAACCGGAGTGCCGGTAGGCGACCTTGGTCTGCCGCTTGTTGCCGGTCAGCGCCACCTTGCCCGCGTTCACGATGACGACGAAGTCGCCCGTGTCGACGTGCGGCGCGAAAGTCGGCTTGTGCTTGCCGCGCAGCAGCGTGGCGGCGTGGGTGGCCAGGCGGCCCAGCACGACATCAGAGGCGTCGATAACGTGCCACTGACGCTCGATCTCACCCGGCTTCGGGCTGTACGTACGCACAGGTCTACCTTGTCTCGTCGTCGGTCTGGGGTCGCGCGCCGAGGTGACCAGAGGCTTCCCGGCCGGACCAGCGCGCACGAACGACCAAGCGTACCTGAGCGGCACGCCTCTGGATGTCGTACAACAGCAGGCAACGATACCCGCCGCCCCGTCAGCTGGTCAAAACGGGGGGTCGACCGGCGTGGCCTGCGGTTTTCCCGCATGACCAGGGTCACACCCCGGTGAGCCTACCCGGGCCGGGCCGCAGGTAGACCGTCCAGGTCACCACGAAACAGAGCGCGTACCACCCGATGAAGGCCAGATAGGCGGCGTCGGCGTTGCCCGAGGCGAGGAAGGACTGCCGGAAGGCCACGTTCACCAGCACCCCACCCGAGGCGCCGACCGCCCCGGCGATGCCGATCAGGGCCCCGGAGAGCCGCCGGGCCCGACGCTGGGCGGCGACCGGGTCGCCGGTCAGCTCCGCCTCGGCCGTCGCGCGGGCCCGGAAGATCGCCGGGATCATCTTGTACGTCGACCCGTTGCCGATGCCGGAGAAGACGAACAGCGACAGGAACCCGGTCAGGTAGAGCGGGAACGACCGCTCCCGGGCGGCGAAGAGCACCAGGCTGGCGCCGACGGCCATCGCCACGAAGTTCCAGAAGGTCACCCGGGCCCCGCCGAGCCGGTCGGCGAGCTGCCCGCCGACGGGCCGGATCAGCGAACCGATCAGTGGTCCGAGGAAGGTCAGCCAGGCCGCGTCGACCGGGGTGGGGAACCGCTCGGCGAACTGGAGCTGGAGCACCTGACCGAAGGCGAAACCGAAGCCGATGAACGAGCCGAAGGTGCCCACGTACAGCAGGGACATCACCCAGGTGTGCCGGTCGCGGGCGGCCTCGCGCAGCGCGCCGGGCTCGTTGTGGGCGTCCGGGATGTTGTCCAGCCAGCGGGCGGCGGCGAGCGCGGCCAGCACGATCAGCGGCAGGTAGACCGCCGGCACCAGCCGGGGGTACGCGGCCCCGGCGGTGGCCAGCACCGCCAGCCCGACCAGTTGCACCGCCGGTACGCCGAGGTTGCCGCCGCCGGCGTTGAGCCCGAGCGCGCGGCCCTTGAGCCGGTCGGGGAAGAACAGGTTGATGTTCGCCATCGACGAGGCGAAGTTGCCCCCGCCCACCCCGGTGAGGCAGGCCAGCACCATCAGCGTGGTATAGGACACCCCCGGCTCCAGCAGCACCGTCATCGGCACCGCCGGCAGGAGCAGCAGCAGCGCGCTGACGATGGTCCAGTTCCGCCCGCCGAAGCGGGCCACGGCCAGGGTGTACGGCAGCCGCAGCACCGCACCCAGCGCGGCCGGTACGGCGGTGAGCAGGAACTTGCCCGCCGGGTCGATGCCGTAGGCCGGGCCGAGGAAGAGCACGGTGACCGACCAGAGGCTCCACACCGAGAAGCCGACGTGCTCGGCGAAGATCGACACCCAGAGGTTACGGCGGGCGATCGGAGCTCCGGTCGTCCGCCAGAAGGTGGGGTCCTCGGGACGCCAGTCGTCGAGCCGGTGGCGGCGTCCGGCCCCCCGGTCGGCCGGCGGGCCGGCGGCTGTCGACGGGTCGACCTCCGGCGGCGCGTCGGTGACGCCCGGCGGGTCGGCGGCGGGGTTGCTGCTGCTGGCGAGCGCGCTCACGGCGATTCCTCCTCATCGATGTGAGGAGGATGGTAGGCAGTGCCGGTTTCCCGGCGGTGGCCCGGCTGGGTCGTTCCGGAAACGGGAATCGCACGTCGCCCGGAAACCTGCGGTGAGGTGGTCAGAGCTCCTGGAGGATGCGCAACGCGCGGGTCACCCGCTGCATGGTCTCGGTGTCGGCGACGTCCACGCACTCGGTGAACCACTTCTTCATCGGCGCGGACAGCCGGTCGGGCATGACCACGTTGCCACCCATCGGCACGGCGAGCGGGGAGTCGCGCAGCAGCGCGGTCTCGACCACCTCGGCGACGATCACGATCGGCACGTCGGTGGAGTTGTAGACGTCGGAGCTGATCACCAGGCCGAGCCGTTCCCGGGCGCCCTCGATGCGCCAGACCTCTCCCCTACGCAGCACGCGGGCGACCACCGAAGAGCACGTCGGCGACCATCCCCACCTCACGGGCGTCGGCGAGGGCGGCGGATTCCAGGTCGAGCCCGGCCCGACCGACCGCCTCGGCGTGCGCGGTGAACACCTCCCGCAGGGCCTTCTCCCGGGCGGCCTGGTCCATCCAGGCGGAGAGGGACAGGCCCTCCCGTTTGGCGAACCGGCGGGCCTCCTCGATCGTCTCGTCCGAGAACGAGAGGGTCACCTTGGCAGTCATGCCGTCGATCCTACCCCTGGTATGACCACAGGTCATCCCCATGACCCGACCGTCGCACCGACGGTCGGGTCAGGCCGGCCGGCGTCCGCCGAAGACGGCGAACCGCCACGCCTTGTAGAAGCAGTCCACGTCGACCAGGCCGGCGTCGACAAGCCACCGGCACTGGTCGGTCACCGACGCCGGGCGGTCGTGCCGCATCCGCTGCCGGGCGGCGGCGATCTCGTCGGCGTCCGACCCGCGGGCGGCGGTCTGCGCCAGCCAGACGTCGTCGTAGCGGCGGTCCAGCGTCGGGGTGGGGCCGGCCACCTGCTCGGCGTTGACGAACACCCCGCCGGGGACGAGCGCGTCGGCCGCCCGCCGGTAGAGGGCGCGCTTGCCGTCGTCGTCGAGGTGGTGCACGGCCAGCGCGGAGACCACCGCGTCGTACCGGCCGGCGGGCAGCGGGTCGGCCAGGTCGGCCACGACGGTGCGGTGCGCCACCCCCCGGGCGGTCAGCCCGTCGCCGGCCACCGCGAGCATCCGGGCGGCCCCGTCGACCAGGGTCACCCGCACCCCGGGCAGCGCCGCGGTGAGCAGCAGCGAGAGCAGCCCGGTGCCGGCGCCCAGGTCGAGCACCTCGGGGGTACGGCCGGCGGCGGACGCGGCCCGCAGCGGTGGGGCGGCAACCTCGACGGCAGTGCCGTAGAAGTCGTCGAAGCAGGGGACGAGCCGACGGCGGGCCTGATCGTAGGAGCCCGCCACCGCATCGAAGGCCGCCGTCACGTCCATGATCCGTCCTCCCAAATATTAGGAAATCTGTCTCATATTATAGACCCCACCGACCGGTCCGATGCACCCGTGCGGTGTGAACCGCTCTTGACAGGACCGAAACAGAAGGGACCCCAGTCGGAAACCGCCCGGCGGCACGCTTTGCGGACATGACAGACGGTGCACGCGCCGCGACACGAACGGGGCCCCCACCCCGGGAAGTGGGGACGCACTGCCCGTACTGCGCACTCCAGTGCGGCATGGTCCTGCGGGACACCGACGACGGCCGGACCGAGGTCCAGCCCCGACAGTTCCCCACCAACCGGGGCGGGTTGTGCCAGAAGGGCTGGACCGCCGCCGACCTGCTCGACCACCCCGACCGGTTGACCACCCCGCTGGTCCGTGACCCGTCGGGCGAGCTGCGGCCGGCCAGCTGGCAGGTCGCGCTGGACCGGATCGCCGACGGGCTGCGCACCGTCCAGCGGACCCACGGGCGGGACGCGGTCGCCGTCTTCGGCGGCGGCGGGCTCACCAACGAGAAGGCGTACGCCCTCGGCAAGTTCGCTCGGGTGGCGCTGCGCACCCGGTACATCGACTACAACGGCCGGTGGTGCATGTCCTCCGCCGCGGCGGCCGGGCTGCGCGCCTTCGGCGTCGACCGGGGGCTGCCGTTCCCGCTGACCGACCTGGGCCGCACCGACACCCTGCTGCTGGTCGGGGCGAACCCGGCCGAGACCATGCCGCCACTGATGCGGCACGTGACCGACCAGCGGGCCCGGGGCGGCCGGCTGATCGTCGTCGACCCCCGGCTCACCGCCACCGCCCGCCAGGCCGACCTGCACCTGCAACCGCTGCCCGGCACCGACCTCGCGGTCGCCAACGCGCTGCTGCACATCGCGCTCACCGAGGGACTGATCGACAGGGACTACGTCGCCGCCCGCACCGAGGGCTTCGACGCGGTCCGCCGTACCGTCGCCGAGTACTGGCCGGCCGAGGTGGAACGGCTCTCCGGGATTCCGGTGGCCGACCTGGAGGCGACCGCCCGCGCGCTCGGCACCGCCGCCTCGGCGATCATCCTCACCGCACGGGGCGCCGAACAGCACGCCAAGGGCGTCGACACGGTCAGCGCCTACGTCAACCTCGCCCTCGCCCTCGGCCTGCCCGGCCGCCCACACTCCGGGTACGGCTGCCTCACCGGCCAGGGCAACGGCCAGGGCGGACGCGAGCACGGCCAGAAGGCCGACCAGCTCCCCGGCTACCGCAAGATCGACGATCCGGCCGCCCGCGCGCACGTCGCCGGGGTCTGGGGCGTCGACCCGGCCGAGCTGCCCGGCCCCGGAGTGCCCGCCTACCAGCTGCTCGATTCGCTCGGCACCCCCGACGGCCCCCGCGCGCTGCTGGTCTTCGGCTCCAACCCGGTGGTCTCCGCCCCCCGCGCCGCCCGGGTCGAGTCCCGGCTGCGCGGGCTCGACCTGCTGGTGGTGGCCGACTTCCTGCGCTCCGAGACGGCCGAGCTCGCCGATGTGGTGCTCCCGGTGGCCCAATGGGCCGAGGAGGACGGCACGATGACCAATCTGGAGGGTCGGGTGCTGCGCCGCCGGGCGCTGCGCGAACCACCCCCCGGCGTCCGTACCGACCTGGCGGTCCTCGCCGACCTCGCCGCCCGCCTCGACGACACCGACCCGGTGCCGGCCGGCCCGGGGACCGGTCCGGCCGGGGCGGCGGACGGTCCGGCCCCGGTGACCACGCCGGAGCGCTTCCCCACCGACCCGAGGGTGGTCTTCGCCGAGCTGCGCCGGGCCTCCGCCGGTGGCGTCGCCGACTACGCCGGGGTGAGCTGGGAACGGATCGAATCCGCCGACGGGGTCTTCTGGCCGTGCCCCGACCCGGACGGACCCGACTCCCCCCGGCTCTTCGCCGACACGTTCCCCACCCCGACCGGCCGGGCCCGGTTCCACGCGGTCCGGCACCGGCCGGCGGCCGAGCCGGTCTGCGCCGACTATCCGCTGCACTTCACCACCGGGCGGGTGCTCGCCCAGTACCAGTCCGGCACCCAGACCCGACGGGTCGACGCGCTGCGCCGGGCCGCCCCGCACGGCTTCGTCGAGCTGCACCCCGACCTGGCCGCCCGGCTCGGCGTCGACGACGGCGACGAGGTACGGGTCGCCTCCCGCCGCGGTGAGCTGCGGGCACCGGCCCGGCTCAGCCCGACCATCCGGCCGGACACCGTCTTCGCCCCGTTCCACTGGCCCGGTGCGGCCCGCGCCAACTCGGTCACCAACGACGCCCTCGACCCGGTCTCCGGAATGCCCGAGTTCAAGATCTGCGCGGTCCGGGTGGAGCGGGCATGACCGGCCACATCGTGATCGTCGGGTACGGCATGGCCGGCGCCCGGCTCGCCACCGAACTGCACGCCCGCAACGGGGACCGCAAGGTCACCGTGCTCGGGGCGGAACCGCACCGGGCGTACAACCGGATCATGCTGTCCACGCTGCTCGCCGGCAAGGTCGACGAGCCCGACGTGGAGCTGGCCGAGGTCGCCGGGCAGGGCACCGACGTGCGGACCGGCGCGACCGTCACCGCCATCGACCGGGCCGCCCGCACGGTGCGCACCCCCGACGGCGACCTCGACTACGACCACCTGGTCCTGGCCACCGGCAGCCGGGCGGTGGTGCCCCCGCTGGCCGGCCTCGACCCGGCCGCCCTGCCGCCCCGGGTGGCCGTCTTCCGTACCCTGGCCGACTGCCGCCGGATCCTGGCCACCGCCCGGTCGGCGCGCACCGCGCTGGTGCTCGGCGGGGGGCTGCTCGGCCTGGAGGCGGCCCGTGGCCTCGCCGCCCGGGGGCTCGCGGTGACCGTGGTCCACCCCCACCCGTACCTGATGGAACGGCAGCTCGACCCGGCCGCCGGCGCGGTGCTCGCCGGCACGTTGGCCGGGCTCGGCGTCGCCACCCGGCTGGGCGTCCCGGCGACCGGGCTGGCCGCCGACCCCGACGGGGTCCGGCTCGACCTGGCCGACGGCACCGCCCTGCACGCCGACCTGCTGGTGCTCTCCTGCGGGGTGCGCCCCGACACCGGCCTGGCCACCGCCGCCGGGCTGACCGTCGACCGGGGGGTGCAGGTCGACGACCGGCTGCGCACCGACGACGAGGCGATCTCGGCGATCGGCGACTGTGCCCGCCCGCCCGGCACGGGCCCGACCGGGCTGGTCGCACCCGCCTGGGCGCAGGCCCGGGTGGTGGCCCGGCTGCTCACCGGCGAGGACCCCGCCGCCCGCTACCGGCCCCGGCCGGTGGTCACCCGGCTCAAGGCCGCCGGGATCGACCTGGCCGCGATGGGCGACCCGGCCGGCGGCCCCGGTGAGGAGCTGACCTTCAGCGACCCGGCCCGGGGGACGTACGCCCGGCTGCGCATCCACCACGACCGGCTCACCGGCGCGATCCTGCTCGGCGACAACCCGTCGGTCGGAACGGTGGTGCAGCTCTTCGACCGGGGCGCCCCGGTCCCCACCGACCGGCGGGCACTGCTGCTCGGCCGGTCACTCGGCGCTCCCGCCGCCCCCGTCGCCTCCCCGGCGCTGATGCCGGACGCGGCGACCGTCTGCCAGTGCAACGACGTCGACAAGGGCACCCTGGTCCGCTGCTGGCGCTCCGGGGCCCGGACGGTCGACGAGGTGGTCGCCGCGACCCGGGCCGGAACCGGCTGCGGTGGCTGCCGGCAGGCCGTCGGCGGGATCGTCGACTGGCTGTCCGAGGCGGACTCGGTGGGGACGACCCGATGACCGTGACGACACCACAAGGAGGTGAACCGATGACCCGTCAACGATTGGTCGTCGTCGGCAACGGCATGGTCGGCCAGCGGTTCGTCGAGGCGCTGCGCGCCCGCGACCACGACCGGCGGTGGCAGCTGACGGTGCTCGCCGAGGAGTCCCGCCCGGCCTACGACCGGGTGCGGCTGTCCGCGTTCTTCGACGGGGTCAGCGCCGAGGAACTGAACCTGCACACCCCCGACGACGGGGTGGAACTGCGCCTCGGCGACCCGGTCACCGGGATCGACCGCCGCCGGCGGGTGGTGACCACCGCAACTGCCGAGCACCCGTACGACGCGCTGGTGCTGGCCACCGGGTCGTACCCGTTCGTCCCGCCGGTGACCGGCACCGACCTGCCCGGCGTCTTCGTCTACCGCACCCTCGACGACCTGGCGGCGATCCGGGCGCACGCCCGGGGCCGATCCACCGGGGCGGTCATCGGTGGTGGCCTGCTCGGGCTGGAGGCCGCCAACGCGCTGCGCCTGCTGGGGTTGCGGACCCACGTGGTGGAGTTCGCACCCCGGCTGATGCCGGTGCAGGTCGACGAGGCGGGCGGGGCGATGCTGCGCCGCTACGTCGAGGAACTGGGCGTCACCACCCACCTCGGGGTGGGCACCACCGCGCTGCGGCCCGGCCCGGACGGCACGGTCGCCGCGCTGGACCTCTCCGACGGCGGCACGGTCGACGCCGACCTGGTCGTGGTGGCCGCCGGCATCCGGCCCCGCGACGAGCTGGCCCGCGCCGCCGGTCTGCCGCTGGGCCCCCGCGGCGGAGTGCTGGTCGACGGGGCCTGCCGCAGCGACGACGAGCGGATCTGGGCGGTCGGCGAGTGCGCCGCCGTCGACGGCACCTGTCACGGCCTGGTCGCCCCCGGGTACGCGATGGCCGAGGTGGTCGCCGACCGGCTGCTCGGTGGCGCGGCCACCTTCCCCGGCGCGGACAGCGCCACCAAACTCAAGCTGCTCGGCGTCGACGTGGCCTCGTTCGGCGACGCCCACGGCACCACCCCTGGCTGCCTGGACGTCACGTTCACCGACCCGGCCACCCGTTCGTACGCGAAGCTGGTGCTCTCCGACGACGCACGGACGCTGCTCGGTGGGGTGCTGGTCGGGGACGCGAGCGCCTATCCGACGCTGCGGGCCAGCGTCGGTGGGCCGCTGCCCGCTCCCCCGCTGGCACTGCTGGCCCCGGCCGGCGAGGGCGGCGGCGGGGTGACCGCGCTGCCCGGCGCGGCGCAGGTCTGCTCGTGCAACGCGGTGACCCGGGACGACATCGACGCGGCGATCGCCGGCGGGGCTTGCGACGTGCCGGCGTTGAAGGCGTGCACCCGGGCCGGGACGAGCTGCGGCTCCTGCGTGCCGATGCTCAAGTCTCTGCTCGACGCGGCCGGGGTGCAGCAGTCCACCGCCCTGTGCGAGCACTTCGACGCCAGCCGGCAGGAGTTGTTCGACATCGTCCGGGTCCGCGGTATCCGGACGTTCTCGCAGCTCGTCGCCGAACACGGCCGGGGCCGGGGGTGTGACGTCTGCAAGCCGGTGGTGGCCTCGATCCTGGCCTCGCTGGGCACCGGGCACGTGCTCGACGGCGAGCAGGCGTCGTTGCAGGACACCAACGACCACTTCCTGGCCAACCTGCAACGCGACGGCAGCTACTCGGTGGTGCCCCGGATCCCGGGCGGCGAGATCACCCCGGACAAGCTCATCGTGATCGGTGAGGTGGCCCGCGACTTCCAGCTCTACACCAAGATCACCGGCGGGCAGCGGATCGACCTGTTCGGCGCGCGGGTCGAGCAGCTACCGCAGATCTGGCGGCGGCTGGTCGACGCCGGCTTCGAGTCCGGCCACGCGTACGGCAAGTCGCTGCGCACGGTGAAGTCCTGCGTCGGCGAGACCTGGTGCCGCTACGGCGTGCAGGACTCGGTCGGCCTGGCCGTCGCACTGGAACTGCGCTACCGGGGTCTGCGCGCCCCGCACAAGCTCAAGTCCGCCGTCTCCGGCTGCGCCCGGGAGTGCGCCGAGGCGCGCAGCAAGGACTTCGGCATCATCGCCACCGACACCGGCTGGAACCTCTACCTCGGCGGCAACGGCGGCTTCCGGCCCCGGCACGCCGACCTGTTCGCCACCGACCTGGGCACCGAGGAACTGATCACCCTCATCGACAGGTTCCTGATGTTCTACGTCCGCACCGCCGACCGGCTGCAACGCACCTCCGCCTGGATCGAGGCGATGGACGGCGGCCTGGAACACCTCCGCTCGGTGATCGTCGACGACTCGCTGGGGCTCTGCGCCGAACTCGACGCGGCGATGGCCCGACACGTCACCTCCTACTCCGACGAGTGGCGGGACGTGCTCGACGACCCCGACCGGCTGCGCCGGTTCACCTCGTTCGTCAACGCCCCCGACGTGCCGGACCCGTCGATCACCTTCGCCGTGGAACGCGGCCAGCCGGTGCCGACGCGCGACACCCGTCCCGTTGGGACCGCGCCACCCGATGGCGGCACGCCACCCGACGGGGCACCCGCCCGACGCCGGCAGCCGGTCGTCCTGGGCCTGCCGGAGGTGCGGCGATGAGCGACACCGTCACCGCCGCCTGGACCCCGGTCTGCCCACTGCAGCGGCTGGAACCCGAACGGGGCGTCGCCGCCCTGGTCGGCGGCGTCCAGGTGGCGATCTTCCGGATCGACGACGAGCTGTTCGCGGTCGACAACCTCGACCCGCTCAGCGGCGCGTACGTCATGTCGCGGGGCATCGTCGGCAGCCGGGGCGGGGTGCCCACCGTCGCCTCCCCCCTGCACAAGCAGGTGTACGACCTGCGAACCGGGCTCTGCCTGGACATGCCCGGGGTGACCCTGCCCCGGTACGACGTCCGCTGCCGGGACGGCCTGGTCGAGGTGCGGCTGCGACAGGAGGAGTGATGCGGGACGAACTGGCCGGCTTCACCATCGGGGTGACCGCCGACCGGCGACGCGACGAACTGGCCGCGTTGCTGGAGCGGCGCGGTGCCCGGGTGGTGCTCGCCCCGGCCCTGCGGATCGTGCCGCTGTCCGACGACACCGACCTGCGGGACGCCACCCGGGCCTGCCTGGACCGGCCACCGGACGTGCTGATGGCCAACACCGGCATCGGCATGCGCGGCTGGCTGGAGGCGGCCGAGGGCTGGGGGTTGGCCGAGCCGCTGAAGAACGTGCTGTCCCGGGCCTACGTGGTGGCCCGCGGCCCCAAGGCGCGCGGCGCGATCCGGGCCGCCGGCCTGCACGACCAGTGGTCGCCGGCCTCGGAGAGCTGCGAGGAGGTGGTGGAGCACCTGTGCCGGCGCGGGGTGGCCGGGCAGGTGATCGCCATGCAGCTGCACGGCGACCGGCAGCCGGAGTGCACCGAGGCGCTGGAGGCGGCCGGCGCCACCGTGATCGAGGTGCCCGTCTACCGGTGGGCCCCGCCGACCGATCCGGCCCCGCTGCACCGGCTGATCGACCTGGTCGCCGGCCGGCTGGTCGACGCCGTCACCTTCACCTCCGCCGCGGCGGCGGAGGCGCTGCTGCGCGCCGCCGGGGATCGCACCGAGGCGGTGCTCGCCGCGCTGCGCGGGGACGTGCTGGTCAGCTGCGTCGGCGCGGTCACCGCCGAACCCCTGGTCCGGCGGGGGGTGCCGGTCAGTGCGCCGAGCCGCGCCCGGCTCGGCGCACTGGTCCGCACCATCGTGGACGAACTGCCCCGCCGTACCGTCACCGTGAAGGCGGCCGGACACCTGCTGACCCTGCGCGGGCACGCCGCCGTCATCGACGGTGAACTGCGCCCGCTGGCCCCCGCCCCGATGGCGGTGCTGCGGGCGCTGGCCACCCGACCCGGCCGGGTGCTGTCCCGGACCGAACTGCTGCGCACGCTGCCCCGCGGGGCCGATGAGCACGCGGTGGAGATGGCGGTGGCCCGGCTGCGGGTGGGGCTGCGGGCACCCCGGGTGGTGCAGACCGTGGTCAAGCGCGGCTACCGGCTACGGGTGGAGTGACCCGGACCCGTAACGGTGGACGCGGACCGGGTGGCGGGCGTGGAACGCGACGGCCCGCCCCACCGTCACACGGAGGGGCGGGCCGGGTGGTCACGGGTCGGCTCAGCCCACCGGGGTGGGGAAGCCCCGGCCGTGCTCCGCCTGGAGCCTGATCATGGCGTGCTCCACCACCGTCACCAGCACCTGCTTGACCGACTCACGGTCCCGGGCGTCGCACATCACCAGCGGCACGTCCGCCGAGATGGCCAGCGCCTCCCGGACCTCGTCCGGCTCGTACAGGTCCGAGCCGTCGAACCGGTTCAGCGCGACCACGTACGGGAGTTTGCGGTTCTCGAAGTAGTCGAGCGGGGCGAAGGCGTCGGTGATCCGGCGGGTGTCCACCAGGACGGCGGCACCCACCGCACCCCTGATGATCTCGTCCCACATGAACCAGAACCGGGTCTGGCCGGGGGTGCCGAACAGGTACAGGATCAGGTCCTGCGCCATGGTGATCCGGCCGAAGTCCATGGCGACCGTGGTGGTCTCCTTGCCTGGCACCTTCGACGGGTCGTCGATGCCGACACCGGCGGCGGTCATCAGCGCCTCTGTGGTCAGCGGAGTGATCTCGGAGATCGCCCCGACCAGGGTCGTCTTGCCCACGCCGAAGCCACCCGCGACCACGATCTTCGCGGAGACGATTCCCCGGCTCTGGCGCGACCCGGCGGGGTCATAGCCTGCGAAGTCCACTTAGCACCCTTCCAAGGATTTCCATCCGCTCCTCGAACCCCTCGGCGGGAGCGGCAGTGTGTAGCGTGAGCAGACCGTCGGCGACCAGGTCGGCGATCAGCACCCGGGCGACGCCCAGCGGCATCCGGGTGTACGCGGCGATCTCCGCCAGCGACTGCGCCCGACCCTCGCAGACGGTGGCGATGCGGTACTTGTCGTGTCCGGCGAAACGGGACTCGGCCACCTGGGTCGCGTTGGAGCTGAGCACCGCCTCCAACGCGATGTCCCGGCTCGGTTCGGTGCGGCCCCGGGTGACCGCGTACGGACGTACCAGCGCTCCACGTGGGTCCCGCCTGGGGTCCATCCCTCGATCACCTCCTCCCGCCCGGGACCGGGCCCGGATGCTTCGTCACTCGGGCCGGACGCGGTCGCGCCCGGCCCACCCGCCGACCGTGGCTACGAGCGCACGGCGTCCCGGGGCAGCGGCACCAGCGCCGCGCCCACCCGCTCGACCAGCAGCGCCATCTCGTAGCCGACCTGACCCACGTCACAGCTGCGGGCGGCGAGCACCGCCATCGACGAGCCGTCGCTGATCGACATCAGGAACAGGTAGCCGCTGTCCATCTCGATCACTGTCTGCAGCACCCCGCCGGCGCTGAACATCCGGGCGGCACCCTCGGTCAGACTCACCACGCCGGAGGTGATCGCCGCGAGCTGGTCGGCCCGGTCGGCGGGCAGGTCCCGCGAGGAGGCGAGCAGCAGCCCGTCCGCGGACACCGCCACCACGTGGGCGATACCCGCCACGCTGTCGGCGAAGTTGGTGAGCAGCCAACCCATGTCCTGCATGGCAGCTGGCCTGTTCATCGGTTCGTCTCCTTGGTCGAGGTGCTGTTGAGGTCCGCACCCGCCGTACGACCGCGCTGGACGCCGCGGTGGTAGGCCGAGAGCAGGCCGCGTACTTCGTCGGGGGTGCGGCGGCTACGGTCCCGGCCGCTCTTCGGCTCGATCCCGCCGGGCACGAGCTGCGCCTGGGGCACCCGCTTGGGCAGGCCGGACCGGGTGGTGCCGGCGTTGGCGGGCTCGGCCGCCTGGCTGGCCCGGGTCCAGCCCTCGTCGGCCGCCGTCCGCCACGCGTCGGGATCGGTTTCCGGCCCGGTCGGCGGGGCCTCGGGGGCGGCCGGCGGGGTTGTGCCGTAGGCCGGCGACGCGGTGGCGGCGGGCGGTACGGGACCCGGGGCGGCTGGCGCTTCCGGGGCCGCCGGGGCGGCTGGCGCCTCCGGGGGTGCCGGCGTGACGGTAGGCGTGCCGGCGGCGGTCGGTGCGGTCGGCACCCGGGTGGGCAGCGGCGGGCGCGACGGCGCGGTCGCGCCGTTCGGGCGGGCCGGCGCGGCCGGCGGTTCCTCGTCGAACCGGGGGCGGGTGAAGATCGCGGTGGCGTCGTCGCCGTGGGACCGGAACCACACCGCCTCCATCTCCCGGAAGATCGGCGAGTCGGCCGGCCGGTCCGGGCGGGCCACCACCGGCGTCGACGGGGCCGGCGGGGTGTACGAGGTGGCCGGCGCGGTGTACGGCTGCGCGGCGGGAGCGGCGTACGCGGCCGGCGGTGCGGCCGGGGCGAACGACGCGGCGGCGGCCGGGGCGAACGGGGTCGCCGCCGGTGCCCCCGCGTACGGGGTGGCGGCGGGCGCCCCGGCGTACGGGGTGACGGCGGGTGCGCCGGCGAACGGCATGGCCCCCGCGCCGTACGACTCCGTCGGGTGCGGTGCGGCACCGGCGACCGGGCCGGCCGGCAGGACCGGGGCGGGCTCGGCCGGTGTGGCCCGCCGGGGCAGCGGGTCGATGGTCGGGTTCGCCACCGTGGGGCTGCCGGCGGAGAAGGCGTTGAACCCGGAGTCGGCGGTCGCCGGGGTGGGCAGCGGCGCGAACGGCGGGGCGGAGACCGGGCCGCCGAACTGCACGGCGGGAGCGGTGTCCCGGGCATCCACCGGCGGCTGCCAGGGGGCCGGGGCGGGCGGGGTGTTGCGCCACTGGTCGGTCAGGGTCGCCGCCGCGCTGCGGGTCCCGTTGAGGGCACCGCCGAGACCGGCGGGGGCGGGCGGCTGCTCGACCGCCAGCGGCTGGCGGGGCCGGCTGATCGCCTGGTCCCGGCCCCGGTGGGCGGGGAGCACCACGGTGGCGTTGGGCAGCGTCACCTGGGCGACGGTGCCGCCCTCGACGTTGCGGCGCAGCTCCACCCGGATGCCGTACCGGCTGGCGAGCCGGCTGACCACGGCCAGACCCATCAGTCGGAAGGCGGCCACGTCCACGGTCGGCGGGGCGGCCAGCCGGCGGTTGAGCGAGTCGAGCTGCTCGTCGGTGAGGCCGAGTCCCCGGTCCTCGATCTGGATCAGCACGTAGTCGCGGATGCGCCGGCCGTCGGCGACCACGGTGGTGGTGGGCGGCGAGAAGCGGGTGGCGTTGTCCAGCAGCTCGGCCACGAGCCGTACCACGTCGTTGACGGCGTGGGCGGCGACCGAGATGTCGGTGTCGACGGTGCCGAACTCGATCCGGTTGTACAGCTCCACCTCGGACTGGGCGGCGCGCAGCACGTCGACCAGCAGCGCGTCGTCGCGACGCGGCACGGCCGAGTCGGCACCGGCCAGGACCAGCAGGTTCTCGTCGTTGCGGCGCATCCGGGTGGCGAGGTGGTCCAACTCGAAGAGCTGGGCGAGCCGCTTCGGGTCCTCTTCGCCGCGCTCGATCGCGTCCAGTTCGCCGATCATCCGGTCGACCAGGGTCTGACTGCGCCGGGCCAGGTTGAGGAACATCGCCGAGACGCTGGTCCGCAGGGCCGCCTGCTCGGCGGCGACCCGGACGGCCTCCCGGTGCACGACGTTGAACGCCAGGGCCACCTGGCCGACCTCGTCCCGGTTGGTCAACCGGATCGGGTCCCGCACCTGACGGACGATCTCCTCGACACCGCCGTCACCGACGCTGCCCATGTTCTGCAGCCGCTTGACCGCGTCCGGCAGGTCGTGGTTGGCCACCGACAGCGCGCCCTCCCGCAGCCGGCGCAGCGAGTGGTTGAGCGAGCGGGCCAGCACCACCGCGAGGGTGATCGCGACGATGAGGGTGAGCAGCACCAGCACCGTCTCGATGACGGCCTGCTGGATGACGTCGCTGCGGGCCTGCTCGGAGCGGGCGAGCAGGGTGTCCTGGAGCTGGATCTCGGTCCACCGCATCAGGTCGTTGACCGCGCCGATCGCGGCGCTGGCGTCGCCGGCGCTGACCGGGCTGCGCTGCCCGACCGAGCGGGTGATGTCGGCGGCCACCCGGTCGGCGAGGCCGACGGCGTCACCGGAGACCGCGCTGTCGACCAGCGCACGCTGGGTGGGGTCGGCGGCCAGGGAGAAGCCGAGCAGCGCCTCCTGCTGGCTGGTCAGGGTCGCCACGAAGGAGGAGAACTGCTCCTCGTCGAGGCGTCCGCCGACCAGCGCGGTGTAGGCGACCGCCTCCTCCTCGGCGACGGCCGACTTGGCCCGGCTGAACGCGGCCACCGCGCGGCGGGCGTCCGCCAGGCTCTCCTGGCCGGGCATCTGGGCCAGGGTGTCGCCGTACGAGACCAGGTCGGTGAGGATCACGCCGTACCGCAGGGTGGCCTCGGCGACGGGCATCTGCCGGCGGTCGAGCACCTCCTGCCGGGTCGCGTCGAGCGTGCGCAGGTGGTCGTCGATCACCTTGAGCCGGTCCCGCACGGCGGACGGGACCTCGCCGAGGTCGGCCCGCTCGGCCCGGTACGCGTTGATCCGCTCGCCGGTGGCCCGCACCCGCAGGTTGTAGTCGTCGGGACGCAGCTGCGGGTTCGCCAGGTAGGCGGCGGCCGCCATCCGTTCCTTGTGCAGATCCTGTGTCAGTGCGGAGACGTCGATGGACAGTGCGGTCAGTGACCGGATCTGGGTCGCGTCGACCGCACCCTCGGTAGTGGAGACGAGTCGGATTGTCGCCAACGCGATGACCGCGGCTACCGGTACGACCAGAATCAGGGCGAGCTTGGAACGAATGCGCGCATCCCGCAACCGGGGCAGTCGGCGCTCCCGTTCGGGTCCGGCGCTTTCGCCTGGCTCGGGCAGGGTCGTCGGTCCGGTGCTCACGACATCGCCTCCGTCGTATCTTCCACACGCCTGACCCGCCGACCCGCGCCTGGTGCGACGGACAGCGCCATGCGCGGCACGGCCGCGATTTCATCAGAGAAGATCCTGTTTGGGAAGCCGCGTTCGGACAGGAATCGGTCGACCAGTGCGCTGGTCACCATTTTCCCTGCTGAGCAGGCCACCCCTGAACAGGGCATGTCACTCCAGAGTGTTCGTTCGCCTCTGATGAGTGAGCATGGGTAAATATCTGATGTCCCCACAATGTGAGATTCGCGTCCCGAAACCGCCGTCAGCATCGCGCTTGACCGCACGCCCCCGCATTGGCAAGGTTTTGCAGGCTTTCGCGCACACCGTACGGCACACAATCCCGTTTCTCCACTGAGGACGGACTAGCGGCGGTGACCGGGCCTCGCCCGCGCCGCACCTGGAGGACTGAGTTGAGCCCCATCCGCTCCGCGACCATCGTGGCGCTCGCATCGGCCGTGCTGGCCGCCACGCTCACCGGCTGCTCGTTCGGCGCGGCAGAGAAGGACAGCAGCCCGATCACCATCGCCGCCGACCTCGAACTCTCCGGTGCCGCCGCACCGGTCGGCAAGGCGTACCAGCGCGCCCTGGAACTGAAGGTCGACCAGTTGAACGCGTCCGGCGCCCTGGGCGACCGGAAGGTCAGGCTGGTGGTCAAGGACAACCGCTCCGACGCCGCCGAATCGCTGCGCAACATCGGCGACTTCAGCAACGACGCCACGGTCAACGCCATCATCATGGGCGGCTGCAACCAGTGCGCCGTCGACGCCGTGCGCACCATCAACGAGCGGAAGATCCCGACCATCGCGCTCGCCCCGTCCGGCACGGTCGCCAGCCCGGTCACCGAACGCCGGTACGTGTTCAAGCTCGCGCCGAACGCGGCCGACAACGCTTCCGCGCTCACCGCCGAACTGCGGCGACGCGGGATCACCGAGGTCGGCGTCCTGCACAGCGACGACGACTACGGCCGCGAGGGTCTGACCGCGCTGGACGCCGAGTTCGGCAAGACCACCATCAAGCGGGTGCGCGCCGAGGCGGTCCGCACCACCGACACCGAACTGGCCGCACCGGTGCGCCGGCTGACCAACCGCGACCCCGCCGCCCTGATCATCTGGACCCCGCCGGAGCAGGCCACCCTCGCCGCCACCGCCGCCGACCAGTCCGGCTACGGCGGGTCGCTCTTCTTCGACGCCGCCGCCGCCGGTGACCTCTTCCTGGGCGGTTCCGGCCAGGCCACCGAACGGGCCACGATGATCTTCACGCAGACCATGGTGATCGACGACGTCATCGCCACCACCCCGGCCAAGGCCGCCCGCCGGCAGTGGTTCCAGGACTACACCGCCCGGTTCGGCGGCTACAACGGACTGTCGTCGTTCGCCGCCGACGCCGTGCAGCTGATCGCCGACTCGGCGCTGCGCTCCGGCGGCCCCGACGGCAAGGTCAACCGGGACGGCCTGCGCGACGTGCTGGAGACGTCCCAGTTGGACGGTCTGTCCGGGCCGATCCGGATGACCCCGGACAACCACTCCGGCCTGATGCCGCAGGCGCTGACCACGCTCGTCGCGCGCGGTGGGCGGTGGCGGCTGGCGGGCTGACCACCACACGCTGACGGGCCGGCCCCCAGGTGGGGTCGGCCCGTCAGTGGCGTCGGGGGTCGCCCCGGAGCGGGTCAGCGGGCCGACGTGGTGGCCCGGACCCAGGGCAGGGCCAGCCGCTCCACCAGGGACAACGCCGAATAGAGGAGGATGCTCATGGCGGCGATCAGCACGATCGCCGCCCACGCGGTCGCCGTGTCGCCGACGCCGTTGTACTGGAGGATCTGGTAGCCCAGACCCGGCTTGTCGGAGTAGAACTCCCCGATCACCGCGCCGATCGCGGCCAGCGGCATCGCCACCTTCAACCCGACGAAGATCTGCGGCAGCGCGGCCGGGAACCGGACCTTGCGGAACGACTGCCACCAGGAGGCGTTCAACGACCGGGCCAGCTCGGCCAGGTCCGCCGGGGTGGTGGTCAGGCCGGTGGCGGTGGAGAGCACGATCGGGAAGAAGCAGAGCAGGAACACCATGGTCAGGATCGGCTTGGTCCCCCAGCCGACCGAGACCACCAGCAGCGGCCCCAACGCGATCTTCGGGACCGCGTTGATCGCCACCAGCAGCGGGGCGAACATCCGCTCGACCCGCCGGGAGGCGGCCAGCGTCATCCCGATCAGCACCCCGGCGACCGCCGACAGCAGGAAGCCGAGCACCGTCATCAGGGTGGTCGTGCCCAGCGCCGGGAGGAGCACGTCCGCCGACGCGGTCAGTGAACTCCCGACCGCCTGTGGCGGCGGCAGGGACGCCGGGTGCACCAGGTGCAGCCCGGAGGTGACCGCCCACCAGACGGCCAGCGTGACCACCAGGCCGAGCAGCGGCAGGCCGACCGTCGCGGGGCGCATCCGGGACCAGGGTGACCGGCGGGGCGTCGGGGGCACGGTCGGCACGGCGGTCGGTGGTCCGGCCGACCCGGGTACGGGACGGGTCATCGACTCCGTCACAGGGTCCTCCTCTCCTGCCGGCGCGTGGGCCGGCACACGACGGGGGTGCGCCCCACCGGTCGAACCGCTGGGTCGCACCCCCGTGGCACCGTCGGTGCCGGTCAGGCCTTCGGTACGAGGTCGAAGTTGATGATCTGGTCCGGCGTGATGTTCGACTTGAGCGCGCCGGCGCCCTGGAGGATGGCGATGCTCTTGGCGACCCGGTCACTGTCCAGGGTGCCGATGGCGGTGCCGGAGTTGCTGGAGCGGACGTAGCCGGCCATCAGCTGCAGCTCGGCAGCGGCGGCGGCCGGGTTGGTGGCGTCCACGTTCTTCTTCAGGATCGTGGCCGCCTCCTGCGGGTTGGCCAGGGCGTACTCCAGGCCCTTGAGCAGGGCTGCGGTGAACTTCTTCACCTTGTCCGGGTTCTCCTTGGCCATCTTGCTGGAGGTGATCAGCGCGTTGCCGTAGAGGTCCTGCATGACGTTGCTGTACGGCAGCACGACGGGCTTCTTCTTGGTGACCGCCTCGACGGTCGGCTGGCCGACGACGAACTGGCCGATCCCGTCCACCTGGCCGGAGGCCAGCGTGCCCATCAGGTTCTGCGCCTGGTCGTTGACCCAGGTGACCTTGGTGTAGTCCACCCCGGCCATCCGGGCGTAGGTCGGGAAGAGGTTGCGCACGACGGAGCCGGGGGTGTCCGCGAGCTTCTTGCCCTCCAGGTCCTTGGGCGTGGCGATGTTCTTGCCCTCGACCGAGACGATGGCGGCCATGGTGCGCTGCTGGATCGCGGCCACCGCCACGAAGTCCTTGGCCTGGCCGTTGCCGACCTGGAGCAGGCCGCCGGTCAGGTCGATCGGGCCGAAGTCGGCCTGGCCGCCGACGATGGTCTGGATGACCGCGCCGGTGCCCTGACCGGGCTTGATCTCCACGTCGAAGCCGGCCTCCTTGAAGAAGCCCTTGTCCTTCGCCACCCAGGCGTAGGAGTCACGACCGAAGTTGCCGAACGAGGTGAGGTAGGTCACCTTCTCCAGCGACGAGCCGTCGCCGGTCTTTGCTGCGTCCGCCGAGTCGGACCCGCCACTGCAGGCGGAGACCAGGGCGAGGGCGGTGGCCAGGGTGGCCGCGGCGACCGTGCGGGTCAGCCTTGTCATCTGTGCACCATGTCCTTTCCGACCGGGCGGTGTACCCGGAGGGGGTTGTCGGTCGGCGGCACGGCGTGAGGGGGCACCGAGCCGCCGTCGTGAAGGGACTCTTCGCTGGCACAGCGTACGAGACACCCACCGTCACCACACCAGGCGGATCGGGTTGCGGAACGGAAACAACTCCACTCCACCCCGGACAGTGAGCGGCCAACACGCTGGGGATATCCTTGTCGGATTCCTGACCGCCGAATCAGGGGAGACCGACGGCGATGATCCGACTGTCCGATGTGTCGCGTACGTTCGACGGCCGTTCCGGGCGGGTCGAGGCGTTGCGCGGGATCAATCTCGACGTGGCCGAGGGCGAGTTCGTCGCCGTGCTCGGCCGCTCCGGATGTGGCAAGTCGACACTGCTCCGGATGATCGCCGGGCTGCTTCCGGTCAGCGGTGGCGAGATCACTGTAGCCGGCAGCCGGATCACCAGGCCCCGCCGGGACGTCGCCATGCTCTTCCAGAAGCCGGCCCTGCTCCCCTGGCGCAGCGTGCTCGACAACGTGCTGCTGCCCGCCGAGATCTTCGGCTGGAGCCGGGCCAAACACCGCGACCGCGCCCGCCAACTGCTGGAACTCTCCGGCCTGGCCGGCTTCGAGAAGCGGCTGCCACACGAACTGTCCGGCGGCATGCAGCAGCGGGTGTCACTGTGCCGGTCGCTGATCGGCCAACCTCGGGTGATGCTGATGGACGAACCCTTCTCCGCCCTGGACGCGCTCACCCGCGAGGAACTCTCCGGTGAGCTGCAACGGGTGCACATGGAGACCGGGGCGACAGTCGTCTTCGTCACCCACTCCATCGACGAGGCGGTGCTGCTCGCCGACCGGGTGGTCGTGCTCAGCCCCCGCCCGGGGCGGATCCGCAGGATCGTCGACGTGGACATCCCCCGGCCCCGCACCCTCGGCCGCAACGCACACCTGGCCGACGTCGCCCGGGTCAGCGCCGACCTGCACGAACTGCTGATGGAACGGGACCTGCCGGCGACAGCCGGGGTGGAGGGACGATGACCGTACGGGTGGCAGTGTTCACCGAGCCGCACCGGGGCGCCAGCTACGACGACCAGCTCCGGTTCGCCCGGCTCTGCGAGGCCGGCGGCTTCGACGCGTTCCTGCGGGCCGACCACTACCGGGCGATGGGCGACGAACCCGGGCTGCCCGGCCCCACCGACGCCTGGCTGACCCTCGCCGCGCTCGCCCGCGAAACCTCCCGCATCCGGCTCGGCACCCTGGTCACCTCGGCCACCTTCCGGCTGCCCGGCCCGCTGGCCCTGATGGTCGCCCAGGTCGACCAGATGAGCGGCGGACGGGTCGACCTGGGCATCGGTGCCGGCTGGTACGAGCGGGAACACATCGCGTACGGCATCCCCTTCCCCGGCGTCGGCGAACGCTTCGACCGGCTCGCCGAGCAGTTGGAGATCGTCACCGGGCTGTGGCGCACCCCGGTCGGCGAGACCTACAGCTGGGCCGGTGAGCACTACCGCCTCGTCGACGCCCCGGCCCTGCCCAAACCGGTCCAGCAACCAGGCCCGCCGATCATCGTCGGCGGCCGGGGACCGAAGCGCACCCCCGACCTCGCCGCCCGGTACGCCGACGAGTTCAACATGCCGTTCACGTCGGTCGGGGAGACCGCCGAGGCGTACGACCGGGTGCGGGAAGCCTGCGACCGGGCCGGCCGGGCCGAGTCGGGGCGGGCGCCGCTGGTGCTCTCCGCCGGGATCGTGGTGGCGATCGGGCGTACCGACGCCGAAGCCCACCGTCGGGCCGCGCCGCTGCATGTCAAGAGCGCCCTGCCCCCGGAGGACCCGGTGGTCGGCTCCCCCGCCCAGCTCGTCGACCGGATCGGCGAGTTCGCGGCGATCGGTGCCACCCGGGTCCACCTGCGGCTGATCGAACTCGACGACCTCGACCACCTGGAGCTCATCGCCACCGAGGTACTCCCCCAACTGGACGGAACCCGATGACCGACGTGACGCACGACCTCGAACTCGGCCCGGTCGGCCAGGAGATCGTCTTCGAGAACGACCGGGTGCGGGTCTGGCACATCCGGCTGGCCCCGGGCGAGCGGCAACCGCTGCACCGGCACGACCACCCGTACCTGGTGGTGGCGATCGAGGGCGCGAAGAACGTGGTGCAGACGGTCGACGGCACCCGGATCGACGCCGACGAACCCACCGGCGGCGTGGTCTACCGGGACCCGGGTGCCGTCCACATGCTCACCAACGTCGGGGAGACGACCTACCTGGCCCGCCTGGTCGAGTTGAAGTAGTCGCTGGTAGAGCTTGGGTAACAGGTCGTCACGGGCACGCCGCGCCGCAGTGGCGATCGGGGGCACCGGGCCGTAACGTGCGCCACATGGCCTTTCGGACGTGGGGCAAACTGCTGCTCACCGCACTCGGGGTGAGCATGTTGGCCGGGGCCGGCCAGCTCGGCATCGCGTACGGCTTCGGCATCGTCCGACTCACCGGCGACTTCACCGACGTCAACCGCTGGCCGGCCCAGCTCGCCTGGGTCGGCTGGTTCGCGGTGACCGCCGCCGTGGTCGGCGCGGTCCTCACCGGCCGGCTCGCCCGGCGCGAGGGGCTGCCCGAGGGCACCCCCGTCCAGCTCGCGATCTCCGGCGTCGCCGCGCTCGGCGCGCTGGTCGTCGCCCCACTCTGCATGCAGCCCGCCCGGGCCGCCGACCTGAACGCCGTCGACCCGGTCTGGGCGGTCGGCATCTGCGCGGTCGCCGGGGCGGTGGTCGGCGCGGGCGCCGCGTCGGCCGTCCTGCTGCGCCCCCCGCTGGGCTGGAACGTCGCCCTGCTGGGCGGGACGATCTGGCTGGTCGCGCTCCTGTCGGTCGCACCGGCGGTACTGTCCAGCGAGCCGCTGCGCACCGTACGCCTGGGGGTGCTGGAACCCTCGTGGCTCGGACCGGACCGGGCACAGCGGGTGGCGATGCTGTTGCTGCCCGTGATCGCGCTGGTGGCCGGCGCGGTGACCGGTGGACTGGCCCGGCGACGGGGACACCCCCGGCTGATCGGCGGGGCGGCCGGGGTGGCCGGGCCGGTGCTGCTCGCCTTCGCCTACCTGACCGCCGGGCCGGGCGACCAGGTCGACCGGTACCAGCTCGCCCCGTACTACGGCGCGGTGATCGCGGTCGTCACCGGCGCGCTCGGCTCGGTCGCCGCCACTCTGCTGCGCTGGCCGCTGCTGCCCACCCGTTCCGCCCGCCGCAACGGCGAGACGGCGATCGAACCGACCGACATCCTCGCCCCGCTGCCGTCCGTGACCGACCCGGCCGTGACCGACCCGGCCGGCTCCGGCCCGGACCGGGCCACCCGGACCAGCACCGACCCGGCCGGCACCGTCCTCACCGGCTCCGAACTGGCCGGCACCGGCGGGGACGAGCCGGTCACCGTGGACCTGAGCGGGGTGGGGGGCGTCGCCGGTGAGCGGCGCGCCGCCACGCGCCCCCTCCTCCCCGACCAGCCGGACGTCACCCGCTCCCGGGCCGCCGACCGGCCCGCTGCCACCGCACCGCGGAGGGCCACCGTCTCCGGCGCCCCGGCCGACACCACGCCGGGGGTCGGCGGGGTGCCGGCGGTGCCGGGCACGGCGGGGTGGCCGTCGCCCGACGCGCCGGGCACCGGTCGCCACCCGGCCCACTGGGACTGGCCGGACCCCGCCGCCACGGTCGCCGACCGGCACGCACCCCACACCACGCCGGGCCCGGACCAGCCGACCGGGGACTTGACGCCAGCGGCCCCGAACGGGCCGGCCGGGCACGGAGCGGGTGCGACGTCGCCCGCACAGGCCGGGTCGGACCGGACCGGGTCGGACCGGACCGGGTCGGACCGGACCGGGTCGCCGCGAGGCCGTTCCGGCCAGCGGATGGCGGTACCGGCCGAACAGACCGGCGGTGAGGTCGGCGCAGCGGGGCCGGCAGGTGCCGGGGACGAGCCCGCGGCCACGCCCAAGCCCCGGGCGAAGCGGGCCAGCCATGCCCGGTCCACCGCGACCGGAGCTGCGGTGGTCCCCGCCGGGCCACCCGAGCCCTCGCCCGGCGCAGGATCCGGTGACGGCGGGGACGACCAGCCGACCGATGCCCACCGACCCGGACCGGCCCGAGCGACCCTGCCGTTTCCCGCACCCGCCGGGCAGCCGGGTGCTCCGAAGCCTGTCAGTCTCCGCTGGGAGCCGGAGGAGTCCACCGGCACCGCACCGTCGGAGGGTCCCTCCGTCGATCCTGACCAGGCCGATCCCGCTCCGGACGGCGGCAGCGCTCCGGAGCCGACCGGGAAGGCCCGCAGCCGACGGGGACTGTTCCGGCGTAACCGCTCCCCGCAGGATGCTCCGACGGACGAGGCCGACCGGACGTCGGCGGCGCCGGACGACGAATACGTCGACTGGGTCACCGGCCTGAGCAAGCCCCTGGCCGACAACGAACCGGACCGGGAGAGCGGCCGACGCTCACTACGCACCACCGGCCGCCACCACCACCACGACTGACCCACCCCACCCCACCCCACCCCGCCCCGCCCCCCCGATTTGCCCCGCCCCGCCCCCGATTTGCCCCGGTGATCAAGAGCTTTACGTCAACCCGCAGGCGAAACCTGACGCAAACCTCTTGATCAACAGCACCAAACCCCGACGAACCGGATATTTAGCCACCGACACGGCCCAGGGGCGCGGTGATCAAGAGCTTTACGTCATCCGCCGGCGCAAATCTGACGCAAACCTCTTGATCACCGGAGCAGACCGGGGTGGAGCCGGCAGGACGGGTGGAGCGGGGCAGAGCGGGTGGAGCGGGGCCGAGTCGTTGCCCGGGTCGCTCAGGCGAGGGGGAGGTAGACGCGGTTGCCGGTGGAGCGGAACTCTGCCGACTTGGCCTGCATGCCCTGGGCGGCGTACTCCTTCAGCTCCTGGGTGATCTTCATGGAGCAGAACTTCGGGCCGCACATGGAGCAGAAGTGGGCGGTCTTCGCCGGCTCCGCCGGCAGGGTCGCGTCGTGGTAGGAACGCGCGGTCTCCGGGTCCAGCGACAGGTTGAACTGGTCTTCCCAGCGGAACTCGAACCGCGCCTTGGACAGCGCGTCGTCCCAGGCCTGCGCGCCGGGGTGCCCCTTGGCCAGGTCGGCCGCGTGCGCCGCGATCTTGTACGCGATCACCCCGGCCTTCACGTCGTCCCGGTCGGGCAGCCCGAGGTGCTCCTTCGGGGTGACGTAACACAGCATCGCGGTGCCGTACATGCCGATCATCGCGGCCCCGATCGCCGAGGTGATGTGGTCGTACGCGGGGGCGATGTCGGTGGTCAGCGGGCCGAGGGTGTAGAACGGCGCTTCGTGGCACCACTCCTGCTGGAGGTCCACGTTCTCCTTGATCTTGTGCATCGGCACGTGACCGGGACCCTCGATCATCACCTGCACGTCGTACTCCCAGGCGATCCGGGTCAGTTCACCGAGGGTACGCAGCTCGGCGAACTGGGCCTCGTCGTTGGCGTCGGCGATCGAGCCGGGGCGCAGCCCGTCACCGAGGGAGAACGTCACGTCGTACCGGGCGAGGATCGCGCACAGCTCCCGGAAGTTGGTGTAGAGGAAGTTCTCCTCGTGGTGCGCCAGACACCAGGCCGCCATGATCGAGCCGCCCCGGGAGACGATCCCGGTGACCCGGTCGACGGCCAGCGGCACGTACGGCAGCAGCACCCCCGCGTGCACCGTCATGTAGTCCACACCCTGCTCGGCCTGCTCGATGACGGTCTCCCGGAACACCTCCCAGCTCAGCTTGACCGGGTCGCCGCCCACCTTCTCCAACGCCTGGTAGATCGGCACGGTGCCGATCGGCACCGGCGAGTTGCGGACGATCGCCTCCCGGGTCTCGTGGATCCGCTTGCCTGTCGACAGGTCCATCACGGTGTCCGCGCCCCACCGGGTGGCCCAGGTCAGCTTCTCCACCTCCTCGGCGACCGACGAGGTCACCGCCGAGGTGCCGATGTTCGCGTTGACCTTCACCAGGAACGCCCTGCCGATGATCGCCGGCTCGCACTCGGGGTGGTTGACGTTGAGCGGCAGCACCGCCCGCCCGGCGGCGATCTCGTCCCGGACGAACTCCGGCGGCAGGCCCTCCCGGACCGCCACGAACTCCATCTCCGGGGTGATCACGCCGGCCCGCGCGTAACAGAGCTGGGTGGGGCGTTTGGCGTCGACGCCGGCCAGCGGGGTGCCGGCGCCCCGGACCGGTGCGACGTCCCCCCGGGCGGCGATCCACGGCCCGCGCAGCGGCGGCAACCCCACCTGCGGGTCCGAGCCGGGGCCGGAGGTGTCGTACAGGCGCAGCGGCGGGTTGTCCCCGGCCAGCTCCACCTCCGCGAACGGCACCCGGACGTCCGGCCGGGACCCCTCGACGTAGACCTTGCGACGTGCCTGCATGACAGCCTCCCTGTTGGTCATCGGGACCAGCCGAAGTGGTCCAGCGGGCCGCGTCCCGCGCCCAGTTCCCAACCCCGCGCGCCGGTCAGCGCGCGGGTGACGTACTCCTTGGCGGTGGCGACCGCGACCGGCACCGGGTCGCCGGCGGCCAGCCGGACGGCGATCGCCGCCGAGAACGAACAGCCGGTGCCGTGGCTGTGCCGGGTGTCCACCCGGGGGGCGCGCAGCAGGGTGGTCGTGCCGCCGCCGGCCAGCACGTCGACCGACTCGCCGGCCGCGTCGACGTCGCCGCCGGTGACCACCACGAACTCGGGCCCGCCGGCCGCCAGGGCCTGCGCCGCCGCGACCATCTCCCCGACCGTGGTCACCGGGCCTCCGGTGAGGGCGGCGGCCTCCGCGCAGTTCGGCGTCGCCACCCGGGCGTACGGCAGCAGCCGCTCGACGGCCGTGACCACCCCGAGCCGGTGTCCGCTGGTGGCGACGAGCACCGGGTCGACGACGAGGTGCGGCAGCCGGCCCGCCTTCGCCGCCTCGGCCACCGCGTCGGCGACCGCCGGGGTGCCGAGCATCCCGGTCTTCACCGCCCGGACCGCGAAGTCGGCGAGCACGCTGTCGAGTTGTTCGGTGACGGTGCGCGGCGGCAGCGGCAGCACGGCGTCCACGCCCCGGGTGTTCTGCGCGGTGACGGCGGTCAGCACGCTGGTCCCGTACGCGCCGAGGGCGGCGAACACCTTCAGGTCGGCCTGGATGCCGGCGCCGCCCCCCGAGTCGGAGCCGGCGATGGTGAGCACTGTCGTCGGTGTCATGTCGTCTCCTCAGGCCGCGCCCCGCCGACCGGGATACGGTCCGTCGTCCGGCGGGTCGACGGGAAGGCGCTGGTGAGGGTGGCGGCGACCTCGGCCGGGTCGGCGGCCCGCATGATCGCGCCGAGCACCGCCACCCCGACCGCGCCCGCCTCGGCACAGGCCGTCACCTGCTGCGGGGTCTCGATGCCACCCAGGGCGAGGACCGGCACCGGGCTGAGCCGGACCAGCCGGCGCAGCCCGTCCGGGTGCAGGGGTGGGCCGTAGCCGGGTTTGCTGCGGGTGGTCCAGACCGGCGAGAGCGTCACGTAGTGCTCGGTGCTGAGCCGGGCCAACTCCGCAGCGTCGTGACAGGACCGCCCGACGAGCCGCAGGGCAGGCGGCGGGTACGGCCCGGCCGCCGGCAGATGCACCGCCCCACCGGCACCGCCCGGGTCCGGGCCGAGCGGGTCGGAGCCGTCCGAGCCGTCGTCGAGCGGGTCGGGGCCGGCGACGATCAGGGTGCCGTCGACCTGCGTCAGGGCGGCCCGCAGGTCAACGGCGAGCGCGGCCCGGTCGGCGCGGGGCAGGTCCTTCTCCCGCAGCACCACCCACCGCACGCCGCCGCGCACCGCCCCCGCGACCACGTCGACGAGGTCCCCGCGCGCCACCAGCCGGTCGGTCAGCAGCACCACCCCGTGCGGGGTGGCGGGGCGGGTCACAGGTCGGGTCTTCCGTCGTCGGGGGTGGAGGCAAGGGCGTGGAAGCGCCGGGGGATCCGCCCGGCGGTGTACGCGAGCCGCCCGGCCCGTACGCCGTACCGCATGGCGGTGGCCATCGCCGTCGGGTCGGCGGCCCGGGTGACGGCGCTGGCCAGCAGCACCCCGTCGCAGCCCAGTTCCATGGCGAGCGCCGCGTCGGAGGCGGTGCCGATCCCGGCGTCGAGGATCACCGGCACGTCGACGCTCTGCCGGATCAGCCGGATGTGGTGCGGGTTGGTGATCCCCAGTCCGGAACCGATCGGCGCACCGGCCGGCATCACCGCCGCGCAGCCGACGTCGGCCAGCCGGCGGGCCAGCACCGGGTCGTCGGAGGTGTACGGCAGCACGACGAATCCGTCGGCGACGAGTTCCTCGGCGGCCCGCAGCAGCTCCACCCCGTCCGGGAGCAGGGTGCGTTCGTCGCCGATCACCTCCAGCTTCACCCAGTCGGTGTCGAACGCCTCCCGGGCCAGCCGGGCGACCTTGACCGCCTCGGCGGCGGTGTAGCAGCCGGCGGTGTTGGGCAGCAGCCGCACCGCGCACCTGTCGAGCAGGTCGAGCAGGCCACCTGCGGTGCCGGGGGCGGTGTCGACCCGGCGCAGGGCGAGGGTGACCAGTCCGGTGCCGGAGGCCCGGACCGCCTGTTCCAGCACGTGCAGGTTGGCCGCGCCGCCGGTGCCGAGGATGAGCCGGGAGGGCAAAGTCTGTCCGGCGATGGTGAGGGGCATCCGGGTCACCCGCCCTGGGCGGCGCTGAGCACCTCGACCCGGTCGCCGTCGCGCAGCACGGTCGCCGGCCAGCCGCCCCGGGGGACCACCTCGCCGTTGACCGCGACGGCGATTCCGCGCCGCTGCCCGGTGACCGTGGCGACCAGGTCCGCGACGGTCGTGCCGCCGGCCAACTCGCGTCCGACGCCGTTGACGATCAGTCGCACGTTGTCCTCCTCAGTGGAACCGGTCGGCGGTGTAGGGGGTGAGCAGCGGGTCCGGCCGACCGGTGACGATCAGGTCGGTGATCAGGTCGGCGGTGACCGGGGTGAGCACGATGCCGTGCCGGTGGTGTCCGGTGGCGGCGAGCACGCCGGGCCGGTCGGGCAGCGGGCCGAGGATCGGCGCGTTGTCCGGGGTGCCGGGGCGTAGTCCGGCGGTGGCCTCGGTCAGCGCGTACTCGGCGAGTTCGGGGACGAGGTCGACGGCGGCGCGGAGCAGTCGCAGCACCGCCCCGGCGGTCACCTCGGTGTCGGCGCGCTCCTCGACGGTCGCCCCGAGCACCACCTCGCCGTCGGCGCGGGGGACGAGGTAGACCGGCTCGCCGTCGGCGTGCCCCCGGATGACGTGCCGGAAGCCGGGCGGGCGGTGATCGGGCGCGCGCAGCCGCAGCACCTGGCCCTTGACCGGGCGGACCGGCAGCCCGGTCAGCGCGGCGGTGCCACAGCCGGCGGCGACCACGACGACCGGCGCGTCCACCTCGGCCAGTCGGGTCACCGCGCCGGGCAGCAGGGTCGCGCCGGCCCGGACGGCGGCGGTCCGCAGCGCGTCGACCAGTCGGCGCGGGTCGACCTGGTGGTCGCCGGGGGCGACCGCGCCGCCGCGCAGCCGGGGGGTCAGCGCCGGTTCGCGTTCCCGCAGCTGCGACGGCCGCAGCGCGCTGATCGGCAGCCCCAACCCCTGCTGGTACGACCAGAGCCGGCGCGCCTCGGCCAGGTCGTCCCCGGTCAGCCCGACGACGAGGGTGCCGTCGGTGCGGTACCCGAACTCCGTTCCGGTGGCTTCGGCCAGCTCGGCGGCGAAGCCCGGCCAGCGGGCGGCGGACTCGGTGAGCAGCCCGGTCAGCTCCCGTTCCCCGAAGTACGCCTCGGCGACGGGGGCGAGCATCCCGGCGGCGACCCGGGACGCGCCGGAGCCGGGGGCCGGGTCGTGCACGGCCACCCGCAGGCCCCGGGTGGCGCAGCGCCAGGCGATCGCCAACCCGACCGGCCCCGCGCCCACGACGGCGACGTCGGGCCGGGTCAGCACGTCAGCGCCGCGATCAGTTCGGCGGTGACCCGGCCGGGGTCGGCGGCGGTGGACAGCGCCCCGACGACCGCCACCCCGTACGCCCCGGCGGCCCGCAGCGCCGGAACCGTGGCGACGGTGATCCCGCCGATGGCGATCACCGGCACGTCGACTGCCGTGACGACGGCGCGGACCCCGGCCGGGCCGATCGGGTCGGGCAGGCCGGTCTTGGTGGCGGTCGGGTGGCACGGGCCGACGCCCAGGTAGCTGGCTCCGGCGGCGACCGCCCGGGCGGCGGCGTCCGGTTCCCGGGCGGTCGCGCCGAGCACGGCGTCGGGGCCGAGGACCCGGCGGGCCGCCGCGACGGGCAGGTCGTCCGCGCCGACGTGGCCGCCGTGCGCGTCCACCGCGAGGGCGACGTGCAGCCGGTCGTTGACCAGGCAGGTCGCCCCGTACGGCACGCAGAGCGCGCGCACCCGTCGGGCCAGGTCGTAGGCCTGCCGGTCGGTGGTGTCGTCGTCGACCCGGACCTGGACGACCAGGTCGGCGCGGGCCACCGGCAGGGCGGCCCGCACGACGGCGAGCGGGTCGCACCCGGGGCGGGTGTCGGTGATCAGATGCAGTCGGCCGAGGGACGGCACGGCAACTCTCCTCCCTGCGCCGGCATTACCCGGATCAGGTTCGACGGTCGGGGGCTCTCAGCCCCCCTCTCAGCCCGGTGTACCGGGCTCCCGTGGGTCACGTGTCTGTGACCGTACGACAGATCCGCTGATCCGCCAAGGGGTGTTAGATTGATCCATGACCATCGATGCGTACGGTTGTGGGCTTGTATCCACATAAGCCGGAAAAGCGAGTCGCCGATACCGAATCGTTACATGCTCATGCCTTGCCGGAAACCAATCCAGCGGCGCTAATTTGTTCAACCGATCGACATTATTCCGGTGCGGAGCCTCGGCGTGGCCCGCACCTGATCGCCACTGGTGCGGACCTCGGCGGGCCCACACCGATCCGACCGGGGACGGTCTGCGGCGAGTCGTCCCCATGCCCCCACCACTGTCCAGCACGGACAAAAGGAGCATGGAGTGTCTCCATCCCGCCATCGCCGCGCACGTCGCGGCCCACTGGGTGCCGGTCTACTGGCCCTCTCCCTACTTGCCGGCGGCCTGATCGGCGGCACCGCCGCCCAGGCCGCTCCCGCCGCGGCGGCCCTGCCACAGGCCGCACCGGCACCGGCGGCAGCCGCCGCCGAACCCTTCTCGGTCCTGGTCTTCTCCAAGACCGCCGGATTCCGGCACGACGCCATCCCGGCCGGCATCGCCGCGATCCAGAAGCTCGGCACCGAGAACGGCTTCACCGTCGACACCACCGAGGACGGAGCCGCCTTCAACGACACCAACCTGGCCAAGTACCAGGCGGTGATCTGGCTCTCCACCACCGGTGACGTGCTCGACGCCACCCAGCAGGCCGCGTTCGAGCGCTACATCAAGGCCGGCGGCGGCTACGCGGGCGTGCACGCCGCCTCCGACACCGAGTACGACTGGGCCTGGTACGGCAACCTGGTCGGCGCGTACTTCTCCGGCCACCCGGCCAACCAGCAGGCCACCGTCAAGGTCGAGGACCCCGCGCACCCGTCGACCGCCGACCTGCCGGACCGCTGGTCCCGGTTCGACGAGTGGTACAACTTCCGCACCAACCCGCGCTCCAAGGTGCACGTGCTGGCCAGCCTGGACGAGAAGTCCTACAGCCCGGGTGCCGGCGCGATGGGCGCCGACCACCCCACCGCCTGGTGCCAGGACTACGACGGCGGTCGCTCCTGGTACACCGGCGGCGGCCACACCCAGGCGTCGTACACCGAGCCGGAGTTCCTCAGCCACCTGCTCGGCGGCATCCGCACCGCGGCCGGGGTCGAGAACGCCGACTGCGGCGCCACCAAGACCGCGAACTTCGAGAAGGTCACCCTCGACAGCAACACCAACAACCCGATGGAGTTGGACATCGCTCCGGACGGCCGGGTGTTCTACGCCGAGCGCGACGGCCGGGTGCAGATCGTGAAGCCGGACACCGGCAACACGGTCACCGCGACCCGGCTGGACGTGTTCACCGGCAACGAGGACGGCCTGCTCGGGTTGCGCCTCGACCCGGACTTCACCACCAACAAGTGGATCTACCTGTACTACGCACCGGCCGGTGGCGCCCCGCGCAACTACCTGTCCCGGTTCACCGTCAACGGTGACACCATCGACAAGGCCACCGAGAAGGTCGTGCTCCAGGTCGACACCCAGCGCAACACCTGCTGCCACGCCGGCGGCAGCATGACCTTCGACTCGCAGGGCAACCTCTACCTGGCCACCGGCGACAACACCAACCCGTTCGAGTCCAGCGCCTTCACCCCGATCGACGAGCGGGCCGGCCGGCAGGACTACGACGCGCAGCGCAGCGCCGGCAACACCAACGACCTGCGCGGCAAGGTGATCCGGATCCACCCGGAGGACGACGGCACCTACACCGTCCCGGCGGGCAACCTGTTCGCCCCGGGCACCGCGAAGACCCGTCCCGAGATCTTCGGCATGGGCTTCCGTAACCCGTTCCGGATCGGCGTCGACCAGAAGACCGACACCCTCTACGTCGCCGACTACGGGCCGGACGCCTCCGCGGCCAACCCGAACCGGGGCCCCGAGGGTCTGGTGGAGTGGAACATCGTCGCCACGGCCGGCAACTACGGCTGGCCGTACTGCACCGGCAACAACAAGGCGTACAACGACTACACCTTCCCGTCCGGGCCGAGCGGGGCGAAGTTCGACTGCGCCGCGCCGGTCAACGACTCGCCCAACAACACCGGCCTGACCAACCTGCCGCCGGCCATCGCGGCGACGGTGGACTACGGCTACGCCGGCGACCCGCGCTTCCCCGAGATCGGCGGCGGCGGCGCCCCGATGGGCGGCCCGGTCTACCGCTACGACGCCGACAGCACGTCGAGCCGCAAGTGGCCGGCGTACTACGACGGCAAGGCGCTGCTCGGCGAGTGGAACCAGTCGAAGATGTACACGATGCAGGTCAGCGAGGACGGCAAGACGCTGGTCGACATCAACCAGTTGCTCACCGGCATGCCGATGATCCGCCCGATGGACTTCGAGTTCGGTCCGGACGGCGCGCTCTACATGATCGAGTGGGGCACCGGGTTCGGCGGCAACAACGACGACTCCGGGGTCTACCGGATCGACTACACCGCCGGTGACCGCGCCCCCATCGCCGAGGCCAGCGCCGACCCCACCTCCGGGGCCGCGCCGCTGACCGTGAACTTCTCCAGCGCCGGGTCCCGTGACCCGGACGGCGGCACGCTGACCTACGCGTGGAAGTTCGGTGACGGGCAGACCTCCACCGAGGCCAACCCCACCCACACCTACACCGCGGCCGGCGACTACACCGCGCAGCTCACCGTGACCAACCCCAAGGGCCGCACCGCCGTGGCGAACGTGCCGGTGACGGTCGGCAACACCGCCCCGACGGTGACCATCGAGTTCCCGCCCAGCGGCGGTTTCTTCGACTGGGGCGACCAGGTCAAGTACACGATCAAGGTGACCGACCCGGAGGACGGCACCGTCGACTGTGACCGGGTACAGCTGCAGGTGCTGCTCGGCCACGACGAGCACGCCCACCCGCTGGAGCAGCACACCGGCTGCACCGGCACCGTGCAGACCTCGCTGGCGTCCGGGCACGGCGCGGAGGCCAACGTCTTCGCGGTCTTCGAGGCCACCTACACCGACGACGGCGGCACCGGCGGCGCCGGCCCGCTGACCGGTCGGGCGATCGAGATCCTCCAGCCCAAGCGCAAGCAGGCCGAGTACTTCACGGCCACCGGGCGGGCCCCGGGCAGCACCGGCGGCGGTGACCCGGGCGTGCAGAAGGAGACCACCACCGACCCCGCCGGTGGCGGCCAGAACATCGGCTTCATCGAGGACGGCGACTGGTGGTCGCTCGTCCCGGCCAACCTGACCGGGGTCGAGCAGATCCGGTTCCGGGTGGCCTCCGAGGTCCAGGGCGGCCGGATCGACGTGCACGCCGGTGCCGTCGACGGTCCGGTGGTGGCCACGGCCACCGTGCCGGGCACGGGCGGCTGGCAGCAGTTCGTCGACGTGACCGCGCCGGTGACGGCCGGTGCGGAGGGCGCGCTGTACTTCGTCGCCAAGGACCCGGCCGGTGGCGCGGGTTCGCTGTTCAACGTCAACTGGATGGACTTCATCGGACGGGGCGTCACCGACAACGCGCCGCCGCAGGTGACGGCCACCGCCACCCCGGCGACCGGCACCGCGCCGGTCACCGTGACCTTCACCGGCACGGCCACCGACACCGAGGGTGACACCCCGCTGACGTACGCCTGGGACTTCGGTGACGGTGGGACGGCGACGACCCTGAACGCCACCCACACCTACACCACCCCGGGCACCTTCACCGCCACCCTGACGGTGACGGACAGCCGGGGCGCGAAGTCCTACGCCACCGTCCCGGTCAAGGTGGACGCGCCGACCAACTCGTGCCTCGGCGCGCGGTCGGACGAGTTCACCGGCAACAGCCTGAACAAGGACCGCTGGTCGGTGGTCCGGGAGAACCAGCTCTACTCGGTCTCCGGCGGGGCGCTGCGACTGCCCACCGCCTCCGGTGACCTGTACGGCTCCCGGAACGACGCGACCAACCTGGTGCTCCAGCCCGCACCCAGCGGGGCCTGGCAGGCCACCACGAAGGTCACCGTGCCCGTCACCGCCGACTACCAGCAGGCCGGCCTGCTGATCTACGGCGACGACGACAACTACGCCAAGGTGGACCTGCTCTACGGCGGTTCGCGCAAGGTGGAGTTCATCCGGGAGACCGCCGGTACGCCGCGTAACGACTCGGCGGACGCCGTGGCCGCCCCGGCCGGTGACACCATCTGGCTGCGGCTGATCAGCGACGGGACCAACCTGACCGCGCAGTTCTCGACCGACGGCACCACGTTCACCCCGGTCGGCCGGTCCGCCGCGCTGGCCGGCATCACCAACCCGCGGATCGGTCTGCTCGCCCTCAACGGCGCCACCACCGCCCCGGTGGTGGACGCGGTGTTCGACTCGTTCGTGGTCTCGCCGGACGCCCCGGCCGGCCCGGTGGACCCGTCGGACGAGTTCACCGGCACCACGCTGGACAAGTGCCGGTGGAACGCGGTGCTCCGGGAGGACCCGGCCGCCTACCGGGTGGCCGACGGCGCGCTGAAGATCGACGTGCCGAAGGGTGACATCTACGGCACCAGCAACACCGGGCCGACGAACTTCATCCTCCAGACCGCGCCGAGCGGCGACTGGACCCTGGAGACGAAGGTCGACGGCAGCGCGCTGGCCGAGCAGTACCAGCAGGCCGGTCTGATCGTCCACGCCGACGACGACAACTACGTCAAGTTCGACTTCATCGTGGACAACCAGGCAGGTCAGACCCCGTCGCGGCGGATCGAGTTCCGTGGCGAGGTCGCCGGGGTGACGCAGAACCCGCAGCCGCAGGTCTCCAACCTGACCTCGGCGGTGTGGTACCTGCGGCTGGCCCGCGCCGGTGACACCTTCACCGCGTCGTACTCGGCCGACGGGCAGGAGTGGACGACGTTCGAGACGCTGACGAACACCGCCGTCGGGGCCACCCCGAAGGTCGGTCTGTTCACCCTCGGCGCGAACGCGGCCACCTCCAAGACGGCCTCGTTCGACTACTTCCGGCTCTCCACCAAGGCGGCCGACACGACCGCCCCGGTGACCACGGCCACCGTCTCCGGCACCCCGACCGAGGGTTGGTACACCGGCCCGGTCACGGTGACGCTGGCGGCGGCCGACGAGGCTGGCGGTAGCGGGGTGGCGAGCACCGAGTACCAGCTCGACGGGGCCACCACCTGGACCGCGTACACCGAGCCGGTGCAGGTCACCGGGGACGGCACGCACGAGGTGCGGTTCCGGTCGACGGACGCGGCAGGCAACGTGGAGGCGACGAAGAAGGTCGCCGTGAAGATCGACGCCACCGCGCCGGTCAGCTCGGCGTCGTTCGCCCCGGCCAACGACGACGGCTGGCACAACGGCACCGTCCCGGTGGTGATCACCTCCACCGACGCCGGTTCCGGGGTGAAGAAGCTGGAGTGGTCGCTCGACGGCGGCGCCTGGACGGCGTACACCACGCCGGTCGAGGTGACCGGGGACGGCACGCACGAGCTGCTGTACCGGGCCACCGACGCCGCCGGCAACGTCGAGGCGCTCAAGTCGGCGGTCGTGAAGATCGACGGCACCAAGCCGACGCTGCTGGTCTCCGGCATCGCCGACGGCCAGCTCTACGGTGACAGCCAGGACGTCCGGATCTCGTGGCAGGCGGTCGACCCGACCTCCGGCATCAAGACGACCTCCGGCGTGCTGGACGGCCGGGCGTACGCCAGCGGCACCCTGCAGGCGCTGTACGAGCTGCCGCTCGGCCTGCACGAGCTGACGGTGACCGCGACCGACAAGGCGGGCAACTCCACCACCTCGACGGTCCGGTTCTTCGTCACCACCTCGTTCCGGGACATGCAGAACCTGCTGGACCGGTTCAAGGCGACCGGACGACTCACCACCAAGGCGCACCGCCAGCTGTCCAACAAGCTGGACGCGGTGCGGGAGTCCGAGGCGGCGGGCAACGACAAGCGGGCGGTGCAGCAGTTGACCGCCTTCAAGGCGTTGGCCACCGACACCGCCGTGGTCACCGACACCGACGTCCGGGACGTGCTGGTCCGGGACGCCGACGCCATGATCGTCCGGCTCGGTGGCGCGGCCACCAAGGCCGGCGTCAAGGCGAACGACAACAAGTCGGTCGACGGGGCCGGCCGGCTCGGTGCCGACCCCACCCGGATCGCCGAGGGCGATTCGCTGTAAGGAGCACCACGGGGCCGCTCCCACCGTCGACACCGACGGTGGGGGCGGCCCCCTCCATATCGGAAGGAGACGTCGATGCGTAGCTTGAGAGCCCTTGCCGCGCTGGTCGTGGCGGTCCTGGTGGCCCTGCCTGCGGGCCCGGCGGCGGCGCACGGCGGGAAAATCAAGCTGACCGTGGCCGGTGACGGTGCCGGCGGGGTCACCGTGATGGCCGTGTACGCCGACGGGCACCGGCTGGACCAGCTGGTCCGGCTCACCCTGACCGCTGAGGGCGAGGGTGGCCGGACGGCGGGTCCGGTGCAGATCGAGCCGGCCGGGGAGGGTCAGGGCTTCTACAGCAGCGGCCCGCTGCTCTCCCCCGGCGACTGGCGGGTGACGGTCAGCGCCCCCGCCCCGTACCAGAGCACGGCGACGGCGCAGGTGCAGGCCCGGGTGGCCCAGTCGCCGTCACCGGTCGCCATTGAACGCCCGGCGGACCGGACCGATCCGGCCGGGGTGCGGTGGTGGCCGTGGCTGGCCGGCGGACTCGTGGTGGTCGTCGCCGCGGCGGCGCTGCTGTGGCGTCGTCGCCGGGTCGACCTCGGACCCGGGGACCAGCCGGCCGGTCTGGGCGGCTGACGCCCCGGCACCGGTTCCCGCCACCCACCGACGACCGATCGGCCCCGGACACCCACCGGTGTCCGGGGCCGAAGCGTCGGCCCTGCCAGGCCGGAACTCGTCCGGGCAGGTCAGCCTCCGACCGGCCCGGACCCGTCTCCCCGCCCGACCGTCGGCTCAGAGCAGGGCGTCCAGGGCGTCGAGGTCGTCGTCGGTGGGCTGCCAGGTGCCGGCGGCGGCGTTCGCCCGGACCTGCTCGGCGGTGGTGGCGCCGGCGATGACCGAGGCCACCGCCGGTCGGGCGGCCAGCCCACCGATGGCCACCTGGAGCAGCGTGAGACCCCGCTGCGCAGCGAACGTCTCCAGCGCCTCGATGGTGTCCCAGCGGGCGGCGGCGAGCCGCTCGGCGTACCGGCCGCCACCGGCGAGGCGGCTGCCGGCGGGTGGGGCGGTGTCCCGCCGGTACTTGCCGGTGAGCAGCCCGTTGGCCAGCGGGAAGAATGGCAGCAGGCCCAGGCCGAACCGCTCGCAGGCCGGAATGATCTCGACCTCGGCGTCCCGGTGGAGCAGGTTGTAGTGGTTCTGCGCGCTGACGAACCGGGTCAGCCCCCGGGTCTTCGCCGTCCAGTCCGCGTCGGCGATCTGCCAGCCGGAGAAGTTGGAGTTGCCCAGGTAGCGCACCTTGCCGGCGCGGACCAGGTCGTCCAGCGCGGCGAGCGTCTCGTCGACCGGAGTGTCCGGGTCGGGTTCGTGCAGTTGGTAGAGGTCGATGTGGTCGGTGTCGAGCCGGCGCAGCGACGCCTCGACGGCCCGCACCACGTACCGCCGGGAGCCGCGAACCCCGAAGTCGCGGCCGTTGCGACCGCCCATCGACATGCCGAACTTGGTGGCCAGCACCACGTCGTCCCGCCGGCCCTTGAGGGCCTGCCCGAGCAGTTCCTCCGAGCCGCCCGGCGGCTCGCCGTAGATGTCGGCGGTGTCGAAGAAGGTGATCCCGGCGTCGAGCGCGGCGTCGACCACCGCCCGGGTGCCGTCGATGTCGAGCTTGCGGCCGAAGTTGTTGCAGCCGACGCCGACCACGGACACCACGAGCCCGGAGTCGCCCAGCCGGCGGTAGGTCATCTCAGTCACGAGATCCACCCTATGCCGGCCGGACCGGCCCCGACCGGCGACGACCACGCCCGGTGACCGGTCGTGGTCGTCGCCTCACGTTCCGCGTAGGCGGCTCAGCCCACGTCCCAGACCGGCTCCGGGGTCTCCACCACGTCACCGTCGCCCCGGAACAGCACGAACCTGTCGAACGACCGGGTGAACCAGCGGTCGTGGGTGACCGCCACGACCGTACCGGCGAACGCCGCCATTCCCGCCTCCAACGCCTCCGCCGAGGCCAGGTCGAGGTTGTCGGTCGGCTCGTCCAGCAGCAGCAGGGTCGCCCCGGACAGCTCCAGCAGCAGCACCAGGAACCGGGCCTGCTGGCCGCCGGAGAGGGTGCCGAAGCGTTGGTCACCCTGGGCGGCCAGCTCGTAGCGGCTCAGCGCCGCCATCGCCGCGTGCCGGTCCATCCCGTCCCGGTGCTCGTCACCGCGCCACAGCACCTCGACCAGGGTCTTCGCCATCAGCTCCGGCCGGTCGTGGGTCTGCGAGAAGTGCCCCGGGCGCACCCGCGCACCCAGCCGGACCACCCCGCCGTGCGCCACCGGGGCCAGCGCGGCGGCCCCGTCCACCGGGCCGTTGGCCGGGTCGGGGTCGGTGCCGCCCCGGGCCAGCAGGCGCAGGAAGTGCGACTTGCCGGTGCCGTTGGCCCCGAGCACCGCCACCCGGTCGCCGTACCACAGCTCCAGGTCGAAGGGGTAGGTCAGGCCGTCCAGCTCCAGCTGCTCGCAGATCACCGCGCGCTTGCCGGTCCGTCCGCCGGCCAGCCGCATCCGGATGTCCTGGTCCTTCGGTGGTACGGGCGGCGGCCCGGCCTCCTCGAACTTGCGCAGCCGGGTCTGTGCCGCCTGGTAGCGGGAGGCGAGCCCGTCGTTGTACGCGGCCTTCTGCTTGTACATCAGCATCAGCTCACGCAGCTTCTGGTGCTCCTCGTCCCAGCGGCGGCGCAGCTCGTCGAGGCGGGCGTGCCGGGCCGTGCGGGCCTCGTGCCAGCTGGCGAAGCCCCCCGGGTGCACCCAGGCGCTACCCCCTTCGACGGCGACCACCCGGTCGGCGGTGTGCGCGAGCAGTTCCCGGTCGTGCGAGACGTACAGCACCGACTTGGTGGACTCGCGCAGCCGCTGCTCCAGCCAGCGTTTGCCCGGTACGTCGAGGAAGTTGTCCGGCTCGTCGAGCAACAGCACCTCGTCGGGGCCACGCAGCAGCAGCTCCAGGGCGAAGCGCTTCTGCTGCCCGCCGGACAGGGTGCGCACCGGCCGGTCCCGGGAGGCGTCCCAGGGCAGGTCGAGCACGGTGGTGGTGACGGTGTCGAAGAGCACCTCGGCGTCGTACCCGCCGGCCTCGCCCCAGGCGGCCAGCGCGTCGGCGTACGCCAGTTGGGCCTTGCCGGCGGCGGTGCTGTACTTGCCGCGCAGCTCGGCGTCGCGCATGGCCCGTTCGGTGTCGGCGAGCCGGCGGCCGGCCGCGCGCAACGCCGGTGGGGCCAGCGACAGGGCCAGGTCGGCGAGCGTCGACTCGTCGCCGATCATGCCGATGAACTGCCGCATCACGCCGAGCCCACCGGAGCGGGCGATTGCGCCGGTACGCACCGGCAGGTCACCGGCGACCATCCGGAGCAGCGTCGTCTTGCCGGCGCCGTTCGGCCCGACCAGGGCGACCTTGGCCCCCTCACCGACCCGGAACGACACGTCGGCGAAGAGTTCCCGACCGTCCGGGAGGATGTGCCCGACCGCTGCCACGTCCACGTATCCCACGCCGGCATCCTGCCCGAGGCGCGGGGGCGGGCGACACCGGATTACCTGGTGACCCGCAGCACCCGGTAGCCCTTCTGGCTGGCCTGCCGGGTCACCGCGAACCCCTCGTCGAGCAGCCAGCGGTGCAGCGAGTCGCCGCCCAGGTGCCGGGCCACCACCAGCCAGCCGACGCCGTCCGGGGCGAGCCGGGGCAGCCAGCGGCGCAGCAGGGCGTGCAGTTCGGGCTTGCCGATGTGGATCGGCGGGTTGGACCAGACCTGGGTGAAGGTGACGTCGGTCGGCACCTCGTCCGGGGCGACGGCGTGGATCCGGTCGGCGGCGTCGAGGCGGACGGCGTTCGCGGCGGTCAGCGCGCGGGCCCGCTCGTTGACGTCGACCGCCCAGACGGTGGCGGTCGGCGCGAGGTCGGCCAGCACGCAGCTGATCGGACCGAATCCGGAGCCGATGTCGAGCAGGTGGCCACCGGTGGCGGCGGTCGGCAGCTCGGCCTTGCGCAGCAGGACGGCGGTGCCGGGGTCGAGCCGGGTGGCGGAGAAGACCCCGCTTGCGGAGGCGAGTGTGTAGTCGCGCCCGGCGACGTGGAACTCGACCTCGCGGGGCTGGGCCGGGGCGCTGGGCTCCGGGGTGAAGTAGTGGTCGCCGGTCACCGGGGCATTGTTCCACCGGCCCGTACCGGTCCCGTCGTCGGCGGTCGGTGTGCCCGGCGGTACGCCGGGGTGGACGGCCTGGGGCATCCGACGCGCCGCGCAGTATTTCCTGATTTTATCCCCTAAAGGGGCAATGGACCCTACTCTGGGCGACATGGTATATCGGTACGAGTCCGCTGAGGACGCGTTTGAGGAGAACCCGCGGCCCGGGGCGGACCTGCCGCTGTTCCAACCCGGCCCGACCGCACCGGCCGGTCCCTCCCCGTCCCGCTTCCCGGCACCCTCCCTGCCCCGGACCAGCCGGCCGGCACCGCCGGAGGCCGATCCCGTCCCGATCCGCTCCGCCGTCCAGGTGCCCGCCCCGACGCCCACGCCACAGCGGTCCCGGTCCCGCCGCTCCGGTGACGCCCGGGGCGGTCGGCTCTGGCAGATCGCCGTCGGCGGGGCGGCGGTGCTGATGCTGCTCGGCCTCTGCGGCATCGGCGGGGCCCTGCTGCTCATCGACCGCTCCGCCACCGACGATCCGGGGCAGACCGGGGCCGCACCCACGGCGTCGGCGAGCACCGCCCCGACCGACCCGACCGCCGCCGGCCCCCTGGACACCCGGGACGTCGACAGGCAGCCGCTGACCACCAAGGAGGTCTTCCCCGACAAGACCCTGGTCGTCGGCGTCGACAGGCACGAGTACCAGGTGCTCAAGACCCAGTCCGGCGCGAACTGCGCCGTGGCCGCCACCGGCGAGATCGCCGACCTGCTGGTCACCCTCGGGTGCAGCCAGGTCGTCCGGGCCACCCTGCGCTCCCCCGACGGCGACCACCTGCTCACCGCCGGCCTGCTCAACCTGACCGACCTGGCCACCGCGCAACGCGTCCGGGACCGGATCAGACCGCTGCTCGACGACCGGCGCGGCCGGTTCCGGGGGATGCCCGCCGGGGACGACACCGAGTCGGTCGCCACCGCCGCCGCCCGCGTCGCCTGGCAGGTACGCGGCCACTACGTCGCCTACTGCCTGGTCACCCGGGACGACGCCGGTGCCGTCCCGGCCGGTGACCGCGCCGTCCGCGAGATCATCTACGACCTGATCGAGCTGCACCTGGACAAGGGGGTGCTGGACCGCCGCGCCGCCGGCGTCAGTGTGGACCAGCCCACCGCGAAGGCCACCGGCCCCGCGGCGACCCCGTCCGCCGGGACGAGCCGGACACCCACCGCCACCCCGCGCGGCGACGACCCGGACACCGACGAACTGCCAGGCGACTGACCACCGTCGACGCGGGCCCGGCCACTCCGGCCGGGCCCGCGTCATGCCGGGCGACCCGGCTGCGGCGGCGGACCGGTCGCTACGCCGGCTCGACGGGCAGCCAGAGCTCCCGGGCCGTACCGCCGGGGTTGTCCGTCCCCGCGGACACCGCGACGATCTCCGGCCCCGGCCGCAGCCGCCACGGGTTGAAGGGGAACCACCCCGTCACGGCGGTGGCCCAGGTCTCCTGCAGGACCTGCGGATCCGGCCCCACCACCCGCAGGACCACCCAACGGCCCGCCGGGACCTCGATGACGTCCAGATCGGCCGGGACCGGCGTGCCCCGTGACACGGCGACCCCGTGCAGGTACGTCAACTCGCTGCCCTCGTCGAAGTCCGCGTCGAGGTCGGCGCAGACCGCGAGCAGGCCGGCCGGCTCGGTGTCGCCGAGCGCCTTCAGCCGCAGGTGCTCCCGCGCCGGCAGCGCCGCGACGTGCCGCTGGATGTACGGGTTGACGCCCCGGTGGATCAGGGGAACCCGGGTGGCGTGCCCCACGAGCCGGAATGCGGGACGGCCGACGATGCGGGTTTCCATGCGTTCGTTCCCTTCGGCGCTGCGGCGGAACCTGAGCCGTCGTACCGGGCGACCCGACCCTTCGTATCGTGGCCGGCACCGGTGCGGCACACCCGACCGAAGCGGAACGGAAAGTGTCGGGCGACCGGGCCCGGTGCCGCCCCACGATGGGCGCATGGACGACACCACACTGGTATCCCGGTTCCTTCACGACGGCTTCGTGAAGGTGGCGGGAGCCGTCGCGCCACGGGTGGCCGCGGACTGCGCGCGGCTGCTGTGGCGGGAGACCGGCTGCGACCCGGACGACCCGGCCACCTGGACGAAGCCCGTGCACTGGGTGCCCGGCATGGCGCAGGGGCCGTTCGCCGCCGCACCCAACTCCCCGTACCTGCACCACGCGTACGACCTGCTCGTCGGCGCGGGACGCTGGGAGCCGCGCTACTCACTGGGCACCTTCCCGTTGCGTTTCCCGCACCCGGACGAGCCGGACGACGCGGGCTGGCACATCGAGGGCAGCTATCTGCCGGAGGGCGCGAGCTGGTACTTCACGAACATCCGCTCCCAGGGTCGGGCCCTGCTGATGCTGTTCCTGTTCAGCGAGGTCGGTGCCGGGGACGCCCCGACCCGGATCAGGGTCGGCTCGCACCTCGACGTGCCGAAGGTGCTCCAGCGGTACGGGGAGGACGGGGCGAGCGGGCTGGACCTCGCGCCCGAGCTGGTGGCGGCGTCGGACCACCGGCCGGTCGCGCTGGCCACCGGGTCCCCGGGTGACGTCTTCCTCTGCCATCCGTTCCTGGTGCACGCGGCGCAGCCGCACCACGGGACGCGGCCCCGCTTCATGGCCCAGCCGCCGCTGCTGCCGGCGGCACCGTACGAACTGGAACGGGCCGACGGCGCGTACTCGCCCGTGGAGATCGCGATCCGCCGGGGACTCGGGCAGGAGACCCCCGATCCCGAGGTAGCGGGGAGGCGGGAACAGTCGTGAGCGGGCGGGTCAGTGGCCGCAACGCGCGGTTCCAGCAGTGGGAGGCGCTGCTGCACAACCGGACCAAGCGGCAGCGGCGCGGCGAGTTCCTCGTGCAGGGCGTACGCCCGATCGCGATGGCCGTCGAACACGGCTGGCAGATCCGGGAGCTGCTCTACGACGCCGACGTCCAGTTGTCCGGCTGGGCCCGCAGAGCCCTGGACACCGTCCGCGCCGAGCGGTACGCCGTCGCCCCCGACCTGATGCACGAGCTGGGCGGCAAGACGGACACGGTGCCGGAACTGCTGGCCGTGGTCGCCCTGCCGGAGGACGACCTGGGCCGCATCCCGGTCGGGCCGACCATGCTCACCGTCGTGTTCGACAGGCCCACCAGCCCCGGCAACATCGGGACGCTCATCCGGTCCGCGGACGCCTTCGGCGCGTCCGGCGTCATCGTCACCGGCCACGCCGCCGACGTGTACGACCCGAAGGCGGTACGGGCGAGCACCGGCTCGTTGTTCGCGCTGCCCGTGGTCCGGGCACCCGCACACCAGGCGGTGCTGTCCTGGGTCGCCGACCTGCACGCCGGTGGTGTCCGCCTCGGCATCGTGGGTGCCGACGAGCACGCCCCCGTCGATGCCGCCGGATACGACTTCACCCGGCCCACGCTGATCCTGATCGGCAACGAGACCTCAGGTCTCAGCGTCGGCTGGCGTGCAGCCTGTGACCAACTCGTCCGGATCCCGATGTCCGGGGCCGCCAGCTCCCTGAACGCGGCGGCCGCCGCGACCGTCGTGCTCTACGAGTCGGCACGCCAGCGCAGCGCCGCCGCCAGCCGGCAGCACCAGCCGACCGGCTAGGACTCCACCGGGAGCCGCAGGCGGCGGGTCCGGTCGGCGCGGTCGGCGTAGTCGGCCGGGTCGTCCGGATAGCCGACGGCCACCAGGGTCAACCCGTGCGCCGGGGCGACCGTCACCTCGCTTGCGCGGTCCCGCCGCACGAGCAGCCCGGCCGGCCAGTCGACCGGCCGGCGGCCGTCCCCGGCGGTCAGCATCGCCCCCACCAGGCTGCGCACCATCGCCTGGCAGAACGCGTCGGCCTGCACGGTGGCGACCAGGATCCCTTCGGCGTCCCGCCGCCAGTCCAGCCTGGTCACCTCGCGCACCGTGGTGGCGTTCTCCTTGCGCCGGCAGAACGCTGCGTAGTCGTGCTCCCCCACCAGGCCGGCCGCCGCGACGTTCAGGGCAGCCGGGTCCAACGCCCGGGGCCAGGCGAGGGTGTCCCGTCGCCGCAGCGGCTCGGCACCCCACGGGGCGTCGGTCACCCGGTACTCGTAGCGGCGGAAGGTCGCCGAGAAGCGGGCGTCGAAGTCCGCGGGCACCTCCGTCATCGCCCGCACCCGCACGTCACCGGGGAGCAGCCGGGCCAATCGGCGCAGCAGCCGTTCCCGGTGCTCCGCCCAGACGGCGGCGGGCAGATCGAGGTGGCAGACCTGCCCGGTGGCGTGCACCCCGGCGTCGGTGCGCCCGGCCACCGTCAGGCCGGTCACGGTGCCCGCTCCGAGCACCAGGTCCAGGGTCGAGACCAGCACCCCGGCCACCGTGCGCCGGGTCGGCTGGGCGGCCCAGCCGGAGAAGTCGGTGCCGTCGTACGCGACGTGCAACCGCAGCCGGATCCGCTCGTCCACCTCGTACCTTCCTTCACGACATCGGGCCCGGCACCCCAGGAAGGGGTGCCGGGCCCGACGGTGCTGCCGTTGCTCAGGCCTTCTTCTCGGTGGCCTCGGTCTCGGTAGCCTCGTCGCTGTCCTCGCGGGCGGCGGCGGTGTCACCGGACGCCGAGACCGGCGCCTCGGAGTCCTGGTCGGCCGGGGCCGCCGGGGTCTCCTCGGCCGGGGCGAGCGCCTCGACCTTGTCCTGCTGGGCGGCCTTGCGGGCGGCGGTCTTCCTGTTCGCCTTCGGCTCGGCGACCTGAAGCTCCTCCACCAGCTCGATGATCGCCATCGGAGCGGCGTCACCCTTGCGCGGGCCGGTCTTCACGATCCGGGTGTAGCCACCGTTGCGGTTGGCGTACCGGGGCGCGATCTGGTCGAACAGGGAGTAGACCACGTCCTTGTCCTTGACGACGCCCAGCACCCGCCGCCGCGAGGCGAGGTCGCCCCGCTTGGCCTTGGTGATGAGCTGCTCGGCCAGCGGACGCAGCCGCCGGGCCTTCGTCTCGGTGGTCTGGATCTTGCCGTGCTGGAACAGCGCGGTGGCCAGGTTGGCCAGCATCAGCCGCTCGTGCGCGGGGCTGCCGCCGAGGCGGGGGCCCTTGGTGGGCGTGGGCATGCTTGGTGCTCCTCAGGTGTGGCGGCAGCGCGGACTAGAGCTGCTCGGTCTCGCGATAGTCGTCGGTGTCGTAGTCGGCCTCGCCGAAGGCGTCCACGACGTGTGCCGGGTCGAAGTTCGGGGCCGAGTCCTTCAGCCCCAGACCCATCCCGGCGAGCTTCATCTTGACCTCGTCGATCGACTTCTGACCGAAGTTGCGGATGTCGAGGAGGTCGGCCTCGGTACGCCCGATCAGCTCACCAACGGAGTTGATGCCCTCGCGCTTGAGGCAGTTGTAGGAGCGGACGGTGAGGTCCAGCTCCTCGATCGGCAGGGCGAGGTCGGCCGCCAGCTGGGCGTCCTGCGGGGACGGCCCGATGTCGATACCCTCGGCGGTCTCGTCCAGCTCCCGGGCCAGCCCGAACAGCTCCACCAGCGTCGAACCGGCGGAGGCCAGCGCGGTACGCGGGCCCATCGACGGCTTGGTCTCGACGTCGATGATCAGCCGGTCGAAGTCGGTCCGCTGCTCGACACGGGTCGCCTCGACGCGGTACGTCACCTTCAGCACCGGCGAGTAGATCGAGTCGACCGGGATCCGGCCGATCTCGGCACCGGCCTGCTTGTTCTGCGCCGCCGTCACGTAGCCGCGACCCCGCTCGACGGTCAGCTCCATGTCGAGCCGGCCCTTGCCGTTGAGGGTGGCGAGCTTGAGGTCGGGGTTGTGCACCGAGACACCGGCCGGGGGCTGGATGTCACCGGCGGTCACGTCGCCCGGCCCCTGCTTGCGCAGGTACATGCTGACCGGCTCGTCGTGCTCGGAGCTGACGCAGAGCTCCTTGATGTTCATGACGAGCTCGACCACGTCCTCCTTGACCCCGGGGATCGTGGTGAACTCGTGCAGCACACCGTCGATCTTGATCGAGGTGACCGCGGCACCCGGGATGGACGACAGCAGCGTACGCCGCAGCGAGTTGCCCAGGGTGTAGCCGAAGCCGGGCTCCAGCGGCTCGATGGTGAACCGGGAGCGGGTCTCGTTGATCGACTCTTCGGAGAGAGACGGTCGCTGGCTGATGAGCATTTCTTCTCTTCTCTTCCGGGACGCCCGCTATATGACGTCCGCGACACAAACTGTTCCGGTGGCCCGCCCCGCAGGACGGGCCACCGCAACGAGCCCTTACTTGGAGTAGAGCTCGACGATCAGCTGCTCCTGGACCTGGGTGTCGATCACCTGGCGGGCCGGGAGCGAGTGCACCAGGACCTTCATCTGGCTCGGGATCGCCTCCAGCCACGCCGGAACGGTCTTCGAGCCGGCCTGGGCCTGCGCCACGATGAACGGGGTGAGCTCCTTGCTCTTGCCCCGGACCTCGATGATGTCGTGCTCCTTGACGCGGTACGACGGGATGTCGACCTTCTTGCCGTTCACGGTGAAGTGACCGTGCTTGACAAGCTGGCGGGCCATGTCCCGGGAGTGCGCGTACCCGGCCCGGTAGACCACGTTGTCGAGCCGCGACTCGAGGATCTGCAGGAGGACCTCACCGGTCTTGGCCTGCTTGGCCACGGCCTCCTCGTAGTACCCGCGGAACTGCTTCTCCAGCACGCCGTAGACACGACGGGCCTTCTGCTTCTCGCGGAGCTGGAGCAGGTACTCCGTCTCCTTCGTGCGGCCACGGCCGTGCTGCCCGGGCGGGAACGGCCGGGACTCGAACGGGCACTTCGGGCCATCGCACTTGCTGCCCTTGAGGAACAGCTTCATCTTCTCCCGCCGGCAACGGCGGCAGTCAGCACCGGTGTAACGAGCCATCTCTCTCTAACCTCTCAGACCCGGCGACGCTTCGGCGGACGGCACCCGTTGTGCGGCTGCGGGGTGACGTCGGCGATCTGGCCGACCTCCAGCCCGACGGCCTGCAACGAACGGATGGCGGTCTCCCGGCCGGAGCCGGGACCCTTGACGAACACGTCGACCTTGCGCATGCCGTGCTCCATCGCCCGGCGCGCGGCGGCCTCGGCGGCCAGCTGCGCGGCGAACGGGGTCGACTTGCGGGAGCCCTTGAAGCCCACCTGGCCGGCGGAGGCCCAGGAGATGACCGCACCGGTCGGGTCCGTGATGGACACGATGGTGTTGTTGAACGTGCTCTTGATGTGCGCCTGCCCGTGGGCGACGTTCTTGCGTTCCTTGCGCCGGACCTTCTTGACTGCGGCTCCGGCACGAGCCTTCGGTGGCATAAGTCTTCTGCGCTCCTGTATGGGTTCTCGATCGGCTGCTGGCTCTTGGCCTGGGCGCCGGCGTGGGAATTACTTCTTGCCGGGCTTCTTCTTGCCGGCCACGGTCCGCTTCGGGCCCTTGCGGGTCCGCGCGTTGGTGCGGGTCCGCTGACCGCGCACGGGCAGGCCCCGGCGGTGCCGGATACCGGCGTAGCAGCCGATCTCGACCTTGCGGCGGATGTCGGCGGCGACCTCGCGGCGCAGGTCGCCTTCAACCTTGTAGTTCGCCTCGATGTGGTCGCGGAGCTGAACGAGCTCCTCGTCCGTGAGGTCCCGAGCGCGCTTGTCCGGCGAGATGCCGGTAGCGGCGAGCGTCTCCTGGGCGCGGGTGCGACCGACCCCGAAGATGTAGGTGAGCGCGATCTCCATCCGCTTCTCGCGGGGGAGATCCACGCCGACTAGACGTGCCATGTGCGGGCGTACTCCTCGTGATGTGTGGCGGAGGTGTGGACCCGTCCCACCCCGCTACCGACCTGTTCCGGTTCCGGCGCGTCGTGCGCCGGCGACCGGACGGCCGCTGCCCGAGCGGGCCCCGGCCTCCGACCGGGGGTTGGCCACGAGAAGGTACGCGTGCGTACGTTCCGCGGCTGGGACGAGCTGGTGACGTGTTGTCGTCGGATCTGCGCGACCCGGACCGGTCCACCGCCCTCCGTCATGCGGAGAGCGGGCTCGGATCAGCCCTGGCGCTGCTTGTGGCGCGGGTCGGTGCAGATCACCATGACCCGGCCGTGCCGGCGGATAACCCGGCACTTGTTGCAGATCCTCTTGACGCTCGGCTTGACCTTCACGGTTGCCTTACTTCCCATCCGGCCCGGCGACGCGGTGACCACGACTCCGGACGTCGAAGACGGACACGGGGACTTCCCGGCCGCCGTCAGGCTTTACTTGTAGCGGTAGACGATGCGCCCGCGGGTCAGGTCGTACGGCGAGAGTTCGACGACGACCCGGTCCTCCGGCAGGATGCGGATGTAGTGCTGCCGCATCTTGCCGCTGATGTGAGCCAGCACCTTGTGGCCGTTCGCGAGTTCCACCCGGAACATGGCGTTCGGCAGAGGCTCGATGACCCGACCCTCGATCTCGATGGCTCCGTCTTTTTTCGGCATGTACTCCGCTGTCCTGACGTCGGTTGTTCCGGACGACCCACAACGTCTTACACGGGCCATCCGACGGTCATCGGGGACCCGCGCCAGCCGCGGCTCCGGGCTCCCACCGAAGCGCGTGGCGGGCATGCCGGAGTGGACGCTGTGCGCCGATCTGAAAGTGTACGCCCGCCCACTGGCGGTCGCCAAACCGGCCACCCGTGGTGTCACCCACCCGGACGAAACCGGGCACCACCCCGCGCAACACCCGGCCGTCAGCGGTCGGGCCGGCGCCTGCGTCGCCGGGTGGCGCGGGCCGCCCGCCGGCGGTCCCGCGCGGGAGCGGCACCGGCGAAGCCACCGGTGGTGCGGAAGAGCAGCAGGACACCCCACGGGCCGAGCGCCCAGACCGGCCAGTAGAACAGCAGTTCCCGGCTGCCGACCGAGGAGATCGCCCAGATCGCGGTGAGCAGGGCCGCCACCCGCAGCCAGGGCCCCCACACCGCCACCGGCCACCGGCCGGCGGCGGCACCCGTCGGCGCCGACTTCCCGACCGCGGTTTCCCCGGTCACCGGCGGCCCCGGCGGCACCTCCCCGCCGGGCACCGACGCCCCGGGTCCGGACACCGGCGGCGGCTGCGGGCCGAGCGGGGTCAGCGCGGAGCGCTGCGCGGACGCCGGCCTCGGCAGGTCAACCAGTACGGTATCCAGCTCCGCGTACGTTTTCGCCCCGTACGTCTGTTGCAGCCGCTCGTCGTACTCGTGCAGGTCCAGCCGGCCCTCTTCCAGGGCGACCCGGAGTCGTTCCGCCGTCGCCTCCCGGTCGGCGTCCGCCGCCCGCATCCGGTCCCGCCCCTGCTCGCCGGCTCGCCCCTCCATGTCGGCAAGCATGACACCACGGGGCCACCGCCGCCGAACCTGCAACCGCCCCCGGTGTCCCGGCGGGCTGCCGCGCCGGCTGCCCGACCACCCGACCACCCGTCCCCCGGCGGGCGGCGGGCGGCGGGCGGCGGGCGGCGGGCGGCGGGCGGCGGGCGGCGGGCGGCGGGCGGCGGGCGGCGGGCGAGGATCATGCCGACCCCGGCTCCCATCCGACGAGCCACCCCGCTCTCACCGGTGGCATCCCTCCCCCACCACATCTGTCCTCGGGTCCTTTCGACCTGATGACGTCAGCGATTCACGTACGTCTCCCGGGCAACGGTCGGATTCACGTCCTTCCCCGGGACGACGCTCGAATCGTCAACGTCATCAGGTCGAAAGGACCCGTACTCGTCTAGCCTGGCACCGGCTCCGCCGGGAAAGGGGCCGCGATGACCCGCACCACCGGCCCAGGCACACCCCCACGCCCCGTCCGGACACGCTCCCGACCCGTAGGCGACGGGAACCGCGTGGGGAGGGGAAGCTGCGGCGACGGGGTCAGGTGGCCGGGGAGTCGGCCGGCTGCCGGGCGGTCACCAGGTCGCCGAGCCGCGCCCGCCCGCCGTCGAACGCGGTCAGTACCCAGACCCCGTCCTCCAGCAGTGCCATCGAGTGCTCGACGTGCACCGCCATCGACCGGTCCCGGGTGACCACGGTCCACCCGTCGGACAACTCCACGGTACGTGGGGAACCCATGGTGATCATCGGCTCGATCGCCAGCGCCATGCCCGGCACCAGGCGTGGTCCCTTGCCGGGCCGCCCGTGGTTGAGCACGTGCGGGTCCTGGTGCATCTCGGTGCCGATGCCGTGGCCGCCGTAACCGTCGACGATGCCGTACCGGCCGCCCCTACGGACGGCGGTCTCGACGGCGTGCGAGATGTCGGTGAGCCGGCCACGGCCGTTCGCGGCACCCCGCGCGGCGGCGGCGATCCCGGCCCACATGGCGTCCTCGGCGACCGAGGCCATCTTCAGCAGCGCCGGGTCGACCTCGCCGACCCCGACGGTGACCGCCGCGTCGCCGTGCCAGCCGTCCAGCACCGCACCGCAGTCGATGGAGATCAGGTCGCCGTCCCGGAGCACCTGGTCGGCGGCGGGGATCGCGTGCACCACCTGCTCGTTGACCGACGAGCAGATCGAGGCGGGGAAGCCGTGGTAGCCCTTGAAGGACGGGATCGCGCCCGCCTCACGGATGGTCGCCTCGGCGATGGCGTCGAGGTCGGCCGTACTCACCCCGGGGGCGACCGCAGCGCTCATCCGGCGCAGGGCCTCGGCGACCACCAGGCCGGCGGCCCGCATCTTCTGGATCTGGTCAGGGGTCTTCAGCTGGATGTCCAGCTGGGCACGGCGCATGGAGCGGTCACCTTTCGTTGCCTTGCACAGCGAAACAGCGGGGCACGTCGCGTACCCCGCTGTTCGCACTCTATCCGCCGGGCCCCGGCGGGAGGTCAGCCGCCGTACGAGCGCAGCGCGTCGATCGCGCGGACGGTGACGTCCTCCACGGGGCCGGTGGCGTCGATCCCGACCAGCTTGTTCTGGGCGCCGTAGTAGTCGACGAGCGGCGCGGTCTTCTCGGCGTATTCCCGCAGCCGGGCGGCGATGGTCTCCGGCTTGTCGTCGTCGCGTTGGAACAGCTCGGCGCCGCACCTGTCGCAGATGCCGTCCTTGGTGGTCGCGTCGAACTCGACGTGCCAGATCTTGCCGCAGCCCCGGCAGGTACGCCGGCCGGAGAGCCGCCGGATCACCTCGTCGTCGTCGACGACCAGCTCCAGCACCAGATCCAACGCGGTGCCCAGGTCGGCGAGGAGCTTGTCCAACGCGGCGGCCTGCGGCGTGGTGCGCGGGAAGCCGTCGAGCAGGAAGCCCTCGGAGGCGTCCGGCTCGGCAAGCCGGTCCCGGACCATGTTGATGGTCACCTCGTCCGGGACCAGCTTGCCCGCGTCCATGTACCGCCTCGCCTCGACTCCCAGGGGCGTCCCCTGGGAGACGTTGGCCCGGAAGATGTCACCGGTCGAGATCTTCGGCACCGAGAGGTGTGCGGCGATGAACTCCGCCTGTGTGCCCTTGCCCGCGCCCGGCGGGCCAACCAGAACGAGTCGCATCTACCGCAGGAACCCTTCGTAGTTCCGCTGCATGAGTTGGCTCTCGATCTGCTTCACGGTCTCCAGACCGACGCCGACCATGATGAGCACAGCGGTGCCGCCGAACGGGAAGTTCTGGAACTGCTGGCTGTTCAGCCAGATGAAGAAGAAGTTCGGCAGGACCGCCACGATACCCAGGTAGAGCGCGCCCGGCAGGGTGATCCGGCTGAGGATGAAGTCGAGGTAGTCGGCGGTCGGCTTGCCGGGGCGGATGCCCGGCACGAAGCCGCCGTACTTCTTCATGTTGTCCGCGACCTCGGTCGGGTTGAACGTGATCGACACGTAGAAGTACGTGAAGAAGATGATCAGCAGGAAGTAGATCACGATGTGCAGCGGGGCGTCGGCCTGCACGATGTTGTTCTGGATCCAGGCCTGGGTCTTGCCCGGGTCGTTCTGGTCGAAGAACTGGAGCGCCAGCTGCGGCAGGTAGAGCAGCGACGAGGCGAAGATGACCGGGATGACACCGGCCTGGTTCACCTTCAGCGGGATGTAGGTGGAGGTGCCGCCGTACATCCGCCGGCCGATCATCCGCTTGGCGTACTGCACCGGGATCCGGCGCTGCGCCTGCTCGATGAAGCAGACCGCGGTGATGACCACCAGGACCAGGGCGAGCACCAGGGCGAACTTGCCCCAGCCCTCGTTGGTCTTGATCTTCCAGCCCTCGCTGGGGAGCCGGGCCGCGATCGAGGTGAAGATCAGGACGGACATGCCGTTGCCGACGCCCCGGTCGGTGATCAGCTCGCCGAGCCACATCACCATGCCGGTGCCGGCGGTCATCGTCATGACCAGGATGCCGAGGGTCAGCCAGTCCGGGATGCCGGTGCCCTCGGGCACGATCGGGAACTGGTCGCAGCGGTTCTGGAACAGCTGGCCGGAACGGGCCAGCGCCACGAACGCCGACGACTGGAGGATGCCCAGGCCGAGGGTCAGGTAGCGGGTGTACTGGGTGATCTTCGCCTGGCCGGCCTGGCCCTCCTTGCGGAGCTGCTCCAGCCGGGGGATGACCACCGTCAGCAGCTGCAGGATGATCGACGCGGTGATGTAGGGCATGATGCCCAGCGCGAAGACCGAGAGCTGCAACAGCGCGCCGCCGGAGAACAGGTCGAGCAGGTTGAGCACGCCCGTGTTCTGGCCCTGCAGACTGTCGAGACACTTCTGCACGTTGCCGTACGAGACGCCGGGGCTGGGCAGAGTGGCGCCGAGCCGGTAGACCGCGATGATGCCTACTGTGAACAGCAGCTTCTTGCGCAGGTCAGGCGTACGGAACGCACTGAGAAAGGCGGACAGCAACTTCTTCCTCCTGCGCGCGGGCCGCCCGGTGGTGGTCCCTGGCGGGTGGGGTGGGTGCCGGGCGAGTGCCCGATATCCATGGCTGGGAAGGGACTCTAACAGCCCGATCCCGCTCCGGGCAGGTGTGCCCGGCTACATAAACCGAATCCGATGTTACCCGGCGAACACGCTCCGGGTAGACCAGGGCGCCCGCCCAGTCACGAAGAACTGAGCGGGCGCCATGGTCTGCCTGTCTTACAGCTCGGTGACCGAGCCGCCGGCAGCGGTGATCTTCTCCTTGGCCGACGCGCTGAACGCCTGCGCCGACACCTGGAGGGTCACGCCACCGAGGTCGCCGGTGCCGAGGATCTTGACCGGGTGGCCCTTGCGGACCGCGCCGGCCTCGACCAGCTCCAGCGGGCCGACCTGGCCGCCGTTGGGGAACAGTTCGGCCAGCCGGTCCAGGTTGACCACCTGGAAGACGACCTTGAACTTGTTCTTGAAGCCCTTCATCTTCGGCAGGCGCATGTGGATGGGCATCTGCCCACCCTCGAACGCCGCCGAGATGTTCTTGCGGGCCTTGGAGCCCTTGGTGCCGCGACCGGCGGTCTTGCCCTTGGAGCCCTCACCGCGACCCACGCGGGTCTTCGCGGTCTTGGCGCCCGGGGCCGGACGGAGATGGTGAACCTTGATCGTCATTACTCGACCTCCTCGACCTTCACGAGGTGGCTGACCGTGAAGATCATGCCCCGAATCTCGGGACGGTCCTCCTTGACCACCACGTCATTGATCCGCTTCAGGCCGAGCGAACGCAGCGAGTGCCGCTGGTTCTGCTTCCGCCCGATCTCGGACCGGATCTGGGTGACCTTCAGGCGTGCCATCAGGACGCCACCCCCGCCCGCGACGCCAGCATGGCGGCCGGCGCGACGTCCTCGACCGGCAGGCCACGACGGGCCGCGACGGCCTCCGGGGATTCGAGCCCCTTCAGCGCCGCCACCGTGGCGTGCACGATGTTGATCGGGTTGGACGAGCCGAGGCTCTTGGAGAGCACGTCGTGGATGCCCGCGCACTCCAGCACGGCACGCACCGGGCCACCGGCGATGACGCCCGTACCGGCGGACGCCGGCTTGAGCAGCACCACACCGGCCGCGGCCTCACCCTGGATCGGGTGCGGGATCGACTGGCCGATCCGCGGCACCTTGAAGAAGTGCTTCTTGGCCTCCTCGACGCCCTTGGCGATCGCCGCGGGCACCTCCTTGGCCTTTCCGTAGCCCACGCCGACCGTGCCGTCGCCGTCGCCCACGATCACCAGGGCGGTGAAGCTGAAGCGACGACCACCCTTCACGACCTTGGCGACGCGGTTGATCGCGACGACCCGCTCGAGGTGCGGGGTCTTCTCGACGGGCGCGTTTCCGCGGCCGCCCTCACGGCGGTTGTCGCGGCGACCACCCTCGTTGCCACCGGACCCGCCGCCACGGCGCTGTTGACCTGGCATCAGCAGCCTTCCTTATCTCTCGTGACGGGGTTTCTAGAACTCGAGCCCGGCTTCGCGGGCGGCATCGGCAAGCGCGGCGACCCGCCCCGCGTACCGGTTGCCACCGCGGTCGAAGACGACCTTGGAGACGCCGGCGGCCTTGGCCCGCTCGGCGAGCAGGGCGCCCACCTTGCCGGCGAGGGCGCTCTTGTCGCCCTCCGTGCCGCGCAGCGAGGCGTCCAGGGTCGACGCCGACGCCAGGGTGTGACCCTTGGTGTCGTCGACGATCTGGGCGACCATGTGGCGCAGCGAACGGGTGACGACCAGGCGCGGACGCTCGGCCGTGCCGCTGACGTTCTTGCGGACGCGGAAGTGCCGACGCGCACGGCCGACGGCGCGCTTGGCGGCGACGCCGCGGCGGCGCTTGAGCAGCGTGGCGCTCACTTCTTACCTGCCTTTCCGGCCTTGCGGCGGATGACCTCGCCCTGGTACTTGACACCCTTGCCCTTGTAGGGCTCCGGCGGGCGGATCTTCCGGATGTTGGCGGCGACCTCACCGACCTGCTGCTTGTCGATGCCGGCCACGTGGAACAGCGTCGGCCGCTCCACCGTGAAGGTGATGCCGTCCGGTGCCTGCACCACGACCGGGTGCGAGAACCCGAGCGCGAACTCCAGGTCCTTGCCCTTGGCGGTGACCCGGTAACCCGTGCCGGCGATCTCCAGGCTCTTGCGGTAGCCCTCGGTCACCCCGACGATCATGTTGGCGACCAGGGTACGGCTCAGGCCGTGCAGCTCCTTGGCCTTGCGCTCGTCGTTCGGCCGGTTGACGTGCAGCTGGCCGTCCTCGCCCCGCTCCGCGGAGATCGGCTCGGCGAGCGTGTGCGCCAGCTCGCCCTTGGGGCCCTTGACCTTGACGGTCTGGCCCTCGATCGTGATGTCGACGCCGGAAGGCACCGGGATCGACTTACGTCCAATACGCGACATTTCTACCTGTCTCCCGTTACCAGACGAAGGCGAGGACTTCCCCGCCAACGCTCCGCTTGCGGGCCTGCCGGTCGGTGAGCAGCCCCTGGGACGTCGAAATGATCGCCACGCCCAGCCCGCCGAGCACCCGCGGGAGCCCGTCCGACTTGGCGTACACCCGGAGGCCGGGCTTGGACACGCGCTTGATGCCGGCCAGGCTCCGCTCCCGGTTCTGGCCGTACTTCAGCTCGACGACCAGTCGCTTGCCGACGGCGCCCTCCTCGGGCTCCTCGACCAACCAGGTGGCGATGTAACCCTCGGCCTTGAGGACCTCGGCGATGTTCGCCTTGATCTTCGAGTAGGGCATCGTCACCCGGTCGTGGTACGCCTGGTTGGCGTTCCGCAGACGCGTGAGCATGTCTGCGATCGGGTCGGTCATCGTCATGAAATTCGTCAACCTTTCTCGCCGGGGTTCCCCGGGCACGGCCCGGGGCCTACGGCGAAGAGACAGTTCAGCTGACGCGCGGAGCGCGCCGGGCTATTACCAGGAAGCCTTGGACACGCCGGGCAGCTCACCGCGGTGGGCCATCTCCCGGATGCACACCCGGCAGAGGCCGAACTTGCGGTAGACCGCCTTCGGACGCCCGCACCGCTGGCAGCGGGTGTACGCGCGAACCGAGAACTTCGGCTTCGCGGCGGCCTTGAGGATCAGCGCCTTCTTGGCCATCTCAGTTCTCCTTGAACGGGAAGCCCAGGAGCTTGAGCAGCGCCCGGCCCTCGTCGTCGGTCGTGGCGGTCGTGACCACCGTGATGTCCATGCCCCGCTGGCGATCGATCCGGTCCTGGTCGATCTCGTGGAACACCGACTGCTCGGTCAGGCCGAACGTGTAGTTGCCGTGCCCGTCGAGCTTGCGTCCGTCCAGGCCGCGGAAGTCACGGATACGCGGCAGCGCGATCGACAGCAACCGGTCGAGGAACTCCCACATCCGGTCGCCGCGCAGGGTCACCTTCGCGCCGATCGGCATGCCCTCACGCAGCTTGAACTGCGCGATCGACTTGGTGGCCCGACGCACCTGCGGCTTCTGGCCGGTGATCGTGGCCAGGTCGCGGACGGCGCCGTCGATCAGCTTGGCGTCGCGGGCAGCCTCGCCCACGCCCATGTTGACGACGATCTTGACCAGCCGCGGCACCTGCATGGGGTTGCCGAAGTTGTGCTGCTCCTGCAGCTTGGCCACGATCTCGTTGCGGTACCGCTCCTTGAGGCGCGGCAGGGTCTTGGTTTCGGTAGCCGTGGTCATCACAGGTCCTTACCGGTGCTACGCGCGATGCGGACCTTCTGGCCGTTGTCGTCGAACCGGTAACCGACCCGGGTCGGGTTCCCGTCGGAGTCCAGGACCTGCACGTTCGAGACGTGGATCGGGGCCTCCTGGGTGACGATGCCACCGGTCTTGGCGCCGCGCTGGGTGGTGCTGACACGGGTGTGCTTCTTGACCCGGTTCACGCCTTCGACGAGGACCTTGTCCTGCCGCGGGTAGGCCGCGATGACCTTGCCCTTGGCGCCCTTGTCCTTGCCGGCGATGACGATGACCGTGTCGCCCTTCTTGACCTTCACGGTCACAACACCTCCGGCGCGAGGGAAATGATCTTCATGAACCGCTTGTCCCGCAGCTCGCGGCCCACCGGGCCGAAGATACGGGTGCCGCGCGGGTCCCCGCCGTCCTTGATGATGACGGCGGCGTTCTCGTCGAAACGGATGTACGAGCCATCCGGCCGCCGCTTCTCCTTGGCGGTGCGGACGACGACGGCCTTGACCACGTCGCCCTTCTTGACACCGGCACCCGGGATCGCGTCCTTGACGGTGGCCACGATGACGTCGCCGATGCTCGCGTAGCGCCGACCGGAGCCACCGAGAACCCGGATGCACAGGATCTCCCGGGCACCCGTGTTGTCGGCGACGCGCAGTCGCGACTCCTGCTGAATCACGTCTATCTCCTATGTCTGCCGGTTCTCCGGCCGCCCTCGCGGACGGCCGGAGCCTGGCGGAACCTGCGCCCGACCGAAACCGGCCGAGCTCGAGCCTTCGCTACTTGGCCTTCTCGAGGATCTCCACGATCCGCCAACGCTTGGTGGCGGACAGCGGCCGGGTCTCCATGATCAGGACCCGGTCACCGATGCCGGCAGCGTTCTGCTCGTCGTGGACCTTCAGCTTGCTGGTACGGCGCATGATCTTGCCGTACAGCGCGTGCTTGACCCGGTCCTCGACCTCGACCACGACGGTCTTGTCCATCTTGTCGCTGACCACCAGGCCCTCACGGACCTTACGGCGGGCCCGCACGGTGGTGGCGGTGTTCTCGGTCTCACTCATGATGCAGTCACCTCAGTCGGCGCGGCCGAGAGACCCAGCTCGCGCTCACGCATGATCGTGTAGATCCGGGCGATCTCCCGACGGATGACCTGCAGCCGCCGGTTGTTGTCCAGCTGACCGGTCGCGGCCTGCACGCGGAGGTTGAACAGCTCCGCCTTGGCCTCGCGCAGCTTCGTGACCAGCTCCTCCTCGGAGAGTTCACGCAGCTCGGAGGGCTTGACGCCCGCTGCCATCAGGATTCACCCACTTCGCGCGTAACAATGCGGCACTTCATCGGGAGCTTGTGGATCGCGCGACGCATCGCCTCTCGCGCGATCTGCTCGTTGGGGAAGGACATCTCGAAGAGAACCCGCCCCGGCTTGACGTTCGCGACCCACCACTCGGGCGAGCCCTTGCCGGAACCCATCCGGGTCTCGGCCGGCTTCTTGGTGAGGGCCTGGTCCGGGAAGACCGTGATCCACACCTTGCCGCCACGCTTGATGTGCCGGGTCATGGCGATACGTGCCGACTCGATCTGCCGGTTGGTCACGTACGCCGGCTCGAGAGCCTGGATTCCGAACTCGCCGAACACCACCCGGTTACCGCCCTTGGACGCGCCGTGGCGGTCCGGGTGGTGCGGCTTGCGGAAGCCCTTCGGGGGCTTGCGCGGCATCAGCATCTGTCAGCCCTCCTGCTGCGTTTCTGCCGGCTGGGTGGCGGCTGCGGCGACAGCGGAGCTGTCGACCGGCTCGCCACTCGGCGTCTCGGCCTGCTGCGCGATGGTGGTCGCGGCAGCCCGGCCGGCCTCGGTACCGCCGGCGGTCGTACCCGACGAACCCGACCGGCCACGACGCGGCCGCTCGGGCCGGTCGCCACGCTCACCACGACGCGGGCGGGACGGACCGGCCTCGGCCGGAGCCTCCCGGCCCGGCACGGCGTCGCCCTTGTAGATCCAGACCTTCACGCCGATCCGGCCGAAGGTGGTACGGGCCTCGAAGAAGCCGTACTCGATGTTGGCCCGCAGCGTGTGCAGCGGAACCCGACCCTCGCGGTAGAACTCCGTCCGGCTCATCTCGGCGCCGCCGAGACGGCCCGAGACCTGCACCCGGATGCCCTTGCAGACGGGGTTCTTCATCGCCGACTGCATCGACTTGCGCATGGCCCGACGGAAGCTGACCCGGCTGGAGAGCTGCTCGGCGACACCCTGGGCGACCAGCTGCGCGTCCGACTCGGGGTTCTTGACCTCGATGATGTTCAGCTGCACCTGCTTGCCGGTGAGCTTCTCCAGCTCGCCGCGGATCCGGTCGGCCTCCGCACCCTTACGGCCGATGACGATGCCCGGCCGGGCGGTGTGGATGTCGACCCGGACCCGGTCCCGGGTCCGCTCGATGTCGACCTTGGAGATGCCGGCCCGCTCAAGACCCTTGGACATCATCCGGCGGATCTTGACGTCCTCGCCGATGTAGTCCTTGTAGAGCTTGTCGGCGAACCAGCGGGACTTCCAGTCGGTCGAGATGCCGAGCCGGAACCCAGTGGGGTGAACCTTCTGACCCATTACTCGGCACCCTCCGTCTTGCTCTCGGTCGCCGCGGGCTCGGCCTGCTGCGCCGGCGCCGCCTTCTTCGCCGCGGACTTCTTCGGCGCGGCCGGCGCGACCGCCTCGACCGCCACGGTGATGTGGCAGGTGCGCTTGCGGATCCGGTACGCCCGGCCCTGCGCCCGCGGCCGGAACCGCTTCATCGTCGGGCCCTCGTCGACGAACGCCTCGCTGACGAGCAGCGCGTCGGGGTCCAGCCGCTCGTTGTTCTCCGCGTTGGCGATCGCGCTCGCGAGCACCTTGTACACCTGCTCGCTCGCCGCCTGCGGCGCGAACTGCAGCACCGTGAGCGCCTCCTTCGCGGGCAGGCCGCGGACGAGGTTGACCACCCGGCGCGCCTTCATCGGCGAGATGCGCACGTGTCGCGCAACCGCCCGCGCGCCCGGAAGCACCGGAGCGTCGCCCTTTCCTGGCATCGCTGTAACCCCTTGTTCCTCTATCCGTATGCCCGCGGCGTCAGCGCCGGCGGCTCTTCCGGTCGTCCTTCTCGTGACCCTTGAACGTGCGGGTCAGCGCGAACTCGCCGAGCTTGTGCCCGACCATGGCCTCGGTCACGAACACCGGGACGTGCTTACGTCCGTCGTGCACGGCGATCGTGTGCCCGAGCATCTCGGGGATGATCGTCGAACGGCGCGACCAGGTCTTGATGACGTTCTTCGAGCCCTTGTCGTTCTGCGTCTCCACCTTCTTGAGCAGGTGGTCGTCGACGAACGGGCCCTTCTTCAGGCTGCGAGGCATGCTCTATCTCCCTCAGCCGCGCTTACGCGTGGCGTAGCGGCGGCGGACGATCAGCCGGTCGCTCGGCTGGCCCTTACGACGGGTGCGGCCCTCGGGCTTACCCTGCGGGTTCACCGGGTGGCGACCACCGGAGGTCTTACCCTCACCACCACCGTGCGGGTGGTCGACCGGGTTCATCGCGACACCACGGACGGTCGGGCGCTTGCCCTTCCACCGCATCCGGCCGGCCTTGCCCCAGTTGATGTTCGACTGGTCGGCGTTGCCGATCTCGCCGACGCTGGCACGGCAGCGCACGTCGACCCGCCGGATCTCGCCGGACGGCATACGCAGGGTCGCGTAGACGCCCTCCCGGCCGAGCAGCTGGATGCCGACGCCTGCCGAACGGGCCAGCTTGGCGCCGCCGCCCGGACGCAGCTCCACGTTGTGGATCGTGGTACCGACCGGGATGTTGCGCAGCGGCAGGTTGTTGCCCGGCTTGATGTCGGCACCCGGCCCGGACTCGACCCGGTCGCCCTGCTTCATGTCCTTCGGCGCGAGGATGTAGCGCTTCTCGCCGTCGGCGTAGTGCAGCAGCGCGATGCGCGCGGTGCGGTTCGGGTCGTACTCGATGTGCGCGACCTTCGCCGGCACGCCGTCCTTGTCGACCCGCTTGAAGTCGATCAGGCGGTACTGCCGCTTGTGGCCGCCGCCGTGGTGCCGGGCGGTGATCCGGCCGTGGGCGTTGCGTCCGCCCTTCTTCGGCAGCGGGGCCAGCAGGGACTTCTCCGGCGTGGACCGGGTGATCTCGGCGAAGTCGGCGACGCTGGAGCCGCGTCGGCCCGGCGTCGTCGGCTTGTACTTACGGATAGCCATTGTCTACACCCCTCAGCTGACCGGGCCGCCGAAGGCCTCGATACGGTCACCGTCAGCCAGCTTCACGATCGCCCGCTTGGTCGCCTTGCGCTGACCGAAGCCGGTCTTGGTGCGCTTGCGCTTGCCCTGGCGGTTGAGCGTGTTGACCGTCAGGACGCGGACGTTGAAGATCTGCTGGATAGCGATCTTGATCTCGGTCTTGTTCGCGTCCGGGTGCACCAGGAAGGTGTACCAGTTCCGGTTCAGCTCGCTGTAGCTCTTCTCCGAGACGACCGGCGCGACGATGACGTCCCGCGGGTCGGCGATCGTGCTCACTTGCCACCCTCCTCGGTGGTCTCGGCGGCGGACTCGGCCGCAGGGCCGGCCTCCGCGGGCACGCCCAGGAACTCGTCCAGGGCGTCCTTGCTGAAGACCACGTCGTCGGCCACCAGCACGTCGTACGTGTTGAGCTGGCCGGACTCGATCAGGTGCACCCGCGGCTCGTTGCGCAGCGACACCCAGTTCAGCTCGTCGGTGCTGCTCAGCACGACCAGCACCCGCCGGGCCCCGGTCAGCTTGGCCAGGGTGGCCAGGGCCGCCTTGGTCGACGGCTTCTCGCCCGAGACGAAGGTCTCGACGACGTGCACCTGGCCGGCGCGGGCCCGGTCGGAGAGGGCGCCACGCAGGGCGGCGGCCTTCATCTTCTTCGGGGTCCGCTGGCTGTAGTCGCGCGGCACCGGGCCGTGGACCACGCCACCGCCGGCGAACTGCGGCGCGCGGATCGAGCCCTGCCGGGCACGACCGGTGCCCTTCTGCTTGTACGGCTTCTTGCCGCCGCCGGAGACCTCGCCACGGGACTTGGCCTTGTGGGTGCCCTGCCGGGCCGCCGCGAGCTGAGCCACCACGACCTGGTGCATCAGCGCGATGTTGGCCTGGACGTCGAAGATGTCGGCCGGCAGCTCGACGGAGCCGCTCTTGGCGCCTTCGACGTTGAGGACGTCAACGGTGGTCACTTGGCCACACCGCCCTTCTTCGCCTTCGTCTTGGCCGCGGTGCGGACCAGGACCAGCGCGCCCTTGGGGCCGGGAATGGCACCACGGACGAGCAGGAGGTTGTTCTCGGTGTCGACCGCCTGGACGGTCAGGTTCTGGACGGTGTAGCGCACGCCACCCATCCGGCCCGCCATCCGGGTGCCCTTGAAGACGCGACCCGGGGTCGCGCAGGCGCCGATGGAGCCCGGCGAGCGGTGCTTGCGCTCGACACCGTGGCTGGCCCGCAGACCGTGGAAGCCGTGCCGCTTCATCGGGCCGGCGTAGCCCTTGCCCTTGGTCTTGCCGGTGACGTCGATGACCACGCCGACCGGGAACTCCTCGACCGTGACCTCCTGGCCGAGCGAGTAGTCCGCGGCATCGGTGGTGCGCAGCTCGACGATGTGCCGGCGCGGCGCCACGTCCGCCTTGGCGTAGTGCCCGGCGAGCGGCTTCTTGGCCTTGCGCGGGTCGATCGTGCCGTAGGCGAGCTGGACCGCGGAGTAACCGTCCTTCTCGGCGCTACGAACCTGGCTGACGACGCAGGGGCCGGCCTGAACCACGGTCACGGGGACAACCTTGTTGTTGTCCCAGACCTGGGTCATGCCGAGCTTTGCGCCCAGGATCCCCTTGACTTGCCTGTCCATTTGTCCGGTCCCTACAGCTTGATCTCGATGTCGACGCCAGCCGGCAGGTCGAGGCGCATGAGCGAGTCGACCGTCTTCGGGGTCGGGTCGATGATGTCGATCAGCCGCTTGTGCGTACGCATCTCGAAGTGCTCGCGCGAGTCCTTGTACTTGTGCGGCGAGCGGATGACGCAGAAACGGTTGATCTCCGTGGGCAGCGGCACCGGGCCCGCGACCTGCGCCCCGGTGCGCGTCACCGTCTCGACGATCTTCCGCGCCGAGGAGTCGACGACCTCGTGGTCATAGGCCTTGAGCCGGATGCGGATCTTCTGTCCCGCCATGGTGGCTTCTGTTCCTTCTCTCGATGCCGCTGTGTTGCGGGCACCTGTACCGGCTGGCACAGGCCCACTTCGCCGACCCCCGCGGTCGGGCGTGTCGCGCCCTCGGACCAGGCTCCGCCCCGGGACTCCGGAGCGACTCTCTGACCACGCGGTGGGTCAAGGCGCCGATCGCATCACAGCGATCTGGACGCCGTGCGAGGGTGGTTGACCGCCAGGGGCGATCAACCACCCTACGCGCGACTGTTGGTCTTCCCGGAGGTCCAGCTTTCGCCGGACACGGGCGACTAACCGTCGTTACGCAACCTGACTAGTATGCCGCACGACCGGCGGCGACGCTAATCGGGGTTACCTGGGTCACTTGATGATCTTGGTGACGCGACCCGCGCCGACCGTACGACCACCCTCGCGGATCGCGAACTTGAGGTTGTCCTCCATCGCGATGGGCTGGATGAGCTTGACGGCCATCGTGGTGTTGTCGCCCGGCATGACCATCTCGGTGCCCTCGGGGAGGGTGACGACACCGGTGACGTCGGTGGTACGGAAGTAGAACTGCGGGCGGTAGTTCTGGAAGAACGGGGTGTGCCGGCCGCCCTCCTCCTTGGAGAGGATGTAGACCGTCGCCTCGAACTCCGTGTGCGGGGTGCTGGTGCCCGGCTTGACGACCACCATGCCGCGCTCGACGTCCTCGCGCTTGATGCCACGCAGCAGCAGACCGACGTTCTCGCCCGCGCGGGCCTCGTCGAGCAGCTTGCGGAACATCTCGATGCCGGTGCAGACCGTCTTCTGCGACTTCTCGCGGATGCCGACGATCTCCACCTCCTCGTTCGGCTTGAGGATGCCGCGCTCGGCGCGACCGGTGACGACCGTGCCACGACCGGTGATCGTGAAGACGTCCTCGATCGGCATCAGGAACGGCTTCTCGGTCTCCCGCTCGGGCTGCGGGATCGCGGTGTCGACCGCGTTCATCAGCTCCAGCAGGCGGCCGGTCCACTCGGGGTCACCCTCGAGGGCCTTCAGCGCCGAGACCCGGACGACCGGCAGGTCGTCACCCGGGTACTCCTGCGCCGAGAGCAGCTCGCGGACCTCGAGCTCGACGAGCTCCAGGAGCTCCTCGTCGTCGACCATGTCGCTCTTGTTGAGCGCCACGACGATGTACGGCACACCGACCTGACGGGCCAGCAGCACGTGCTCGCGGGTCTGCGGCATCGGGCCGTCGGTCGCGGCGACCACCAGGATCGCGCCGTCCATCTGCGCGGCACCGGTGATCATGTTCTTGATGTAGTCGGCGTGCCCGGGGCAGTCGACGTGCGCGTAGTGCCGCGCCTCGGTCTGGTACTCGACGTGTGCGATCGAGATCGTGATACCGCGGGCCTTCTCCTCCGGCGCCTTGTCGATCTCGTCGAACGGCGTGTACGGGTTGAGGTCCGGGTACTGGTCGTGCAGGACCTTCGTGATGGCCGCCGTCAGCGTCGTCTTACCGTGGTCGATGTGACCAATGGTGCCGATGTTGACGTGCGGCTTAGTCCGCTCGAACTTCGCCTTCGCCACTGGTGTCCTCCTGTGGACTTCTTGGTTCTTCTCGCCCCGGCGCGCCGGACGGCGCTTAGGACTCTGTCGACAGCCTTTCCGGCCTGCGGCCGGAGAGCTTGGTGGGTTCTGCGGCGATGAAGCCTACAGGCCCGGATTCACACAACCCGACCGAGGTGGTCGCGGGCGGGACTCCCGTCCGCGACCGGCCCCGGCTCACCGGATCAGCAGCAGGTGAGCGTCACTCACCCGTCGCCTTGGCGATGATCTCCTTCGCCACGCTCTGCGGCACCTCGGCGTAGGAGTCGAACTGCATGCTGTAGCTTGCCCGGCCCTGGGTCTTCGACCGCAGGTCGCCGACGTAGCCGAACATCTCCGACAACGGCACCAGGGCCCTCACGATGCGGGCGCCGCTGCGCTCCTCCATCGCCTGGATGATGCCACGGCGGGAGTTGAGGTCGCCGATGACGTCACCCATGTTCTCCTCGGGAGTGGTGACCTCAACGGCCATCATCGGTTCGAGGAGCGCGGGGTCGGCCTTGCGGGCCGCCTCCTTCATCACCATCGAGCCGGCGATCTTGAATGCCATTTCGGACGAGTCGACCTCGTGGTACTGGCCATCCAGCAGGGTCAGCTTGACACCGACCAGCGGGAAGCCCGCCAGGATGCCGTACTGCATGGCGTCCTGCGCACCGGCGTCCACCGACGGGATGAACTCCCGGGGGATGCGGCCACCGGTGACGGCGTTGGCGAACTCGTAGGTCGGCGACTCGTTGTCCAGCGGCAGCGGCTCGATGCTCACGATGACGCGGGCGTACTGGCCGGAGCCACCGGTCTGCTTCTTGTGGGTGTACTCGATCTTGTCCACCTTGCGGCGGATCGTCTCGCGGTACGCCACCTGCGGCTTGCCGATGTTCGCCTCGACGTTGAACTCGCGGCGCATCCGGTCGACCAGGATGTCCAGGTGCAGCTCGCCCATGCCGGCGATGACCGTCTGACCGGTCTCCTCGTCCAGCTTGACGCGGAAGGTCGGGTCCTCCTCGGCCAGCCGCTGGATGGCGGTGCTGAGCTTCTCCTGGTCGGCCTTGGTCTTCGGCTCGATCGCCACCTCGATGACCGGCTCGGGGAAGGTCATCGACTCCAGGATGACCGGGTTCGCCGGGTCGCAGAGGGTGTCACCGGTGGTGGTCTGCTTGAGACCCTGCACCGCGATGATGTCGCCAGCCTGGGCCGAGCCGCGCTCTTCCCGCTTGTTGGCGTGCATCTGGTAGATCTTGCCGATCCGCTCCTTGCGGTCCTTGGTGGAGTTCACCACCTGGTTACCGGTCTCGACCACGCCGGAGTAGACCCGGACGTAGGTGAGCTTGCCGAGGTGCTTGTCGGTCTGGATCTTGAAGGCCAGGCCGGAGAAGGGCTCCGCCTTCGACGGCTTACGCTGCAACGGCGTCTCGCCGTCGGTCGCGGTGCCCTCGATGGCCGGCACGTCCAGCGGCGACGGCAGGAAGTCGACCACGGCGTCGAGCATGGGCTGCACGCCCTTGTTCTTGAACGCCGAGCCGCACAGCACCGGGTTGGCCTTGCTGGCGATGGTGGCCCGCCGGATGGCGGCCTTGATCTCCTCGACGGAGATCTCCTCGCCCTCCAGGTACTTCTCCATCACCGCGTCGTCGACGTCGGCCAGGGTCTCCATCAGCTTCTCGCGCCACTCGGCCGCGGAGTCGGCCAGGTCGGCCGGGATCTCCTCGATGGCGTAGTCCTCACCCTTCTGGGTCTCCCCGCGCCAGGTGAGGGCGCGCATGCCGATCAGGTCGACGACACCGATGTGGTCGCCCTCGAGCCCGATCGGGATCTGGAGCACCAGCGGGGTGGCGTTGAGCCGGTCGATCATCATCTGGACGCAGCGGAAGAAGTCCGCGCCCGTACGGTCGAGCTTGTTGACGAAGCACATCCGCGGGACGTGGTACTTGTCGGCCTGCCGCCAGACGTTCTCCGTCTGCGGCTCCACGCCGGCCACGCCGTCGTAGACCGCGACCGCACCGTCCAGCACCCGCAACGACCGCTCGACCTCGACCGTGAAGTCGACGTGACCGGGCGTGTCGATGATCTGGATCGTGTGGCCCTTCCACTCACACTTGGTGGCAGCGGAGGTGATGGTGATACCACGCTCCTGCTCCTGCTCCATCCAGTCCATGACGGCAGCGCCCTCGTGGACCTCACCGATCTTGTAGGTGATACCGGTGTAGAACAGGATCCGCTCGGTGGTCGTGGTCTTACCGGCATCGATGTGCGCCATGATGCCGATGTTGCGTACGTTGGCGAGCGCGTCTGCGGCGGCCACTTCAATCCCTACTTATCGTCGTCTCGACTCGACCGGTGGCGGTTCCGGCGCCGGTCCGGCGCCGGAACCAGGCTGTTACCAGCGGTAGTGCGCGAAGGCCTTGTTGGACTCCGCCATCTTGTGGGTGTCCTCGCGCCGCTTGACGGCGGCGCCCAGACCGTTGCTCGCGTCGAGCAGCTCGTTCATCAGCCGCTCGACCATGGTCTTCTCGCGGCGGGCCTTGGAGTACGTGACCAGCCAGCGCAGACCGAGGGTGGTCGCCCGGGCCGGACGGACCTCGACCGGCACCTGGTAGGTGGCGCCACCGACCCGGCGGCTGCGCACCTCCAGGGTCGGCTTGACGTTGTCCATCGCGCGCTTGAGGGTGACGACCGGGTCGGTGCCGCTCTTCTCGCGGCAGCCCTCCAGGGCGGCGTACACGATGCGCTCGGCGAGCTGCCGCTTGCCGCGCATCAGGATCTTGTTGACCAGCTGGGTGACCAGCGGCGAGTTGTACACCGGGTCAGCGACCAGCGGCTTCCGCGGAGCGGGTCCCTTACGCGGCATGTCAGCTCTTCTCCTTCTTCGCGCCGTACCGGCTGCGCGCCTGCTTGCGGTTGCGGACACCCTGGGTGTCCAGCGAGCCGCGGACGATCTTGTAACGCACGCCGGGGAGGTCCTTCACCCGGCCGCCGCGAACGAGCACGATCGAGTGCTCCTGAAGGTTGTGACCCACGCCCGGGATGTAGGCGGTCACCTCGATCTGGCTGCTGAGCTTGACACGCGCGACCTTGCGGAGCGCCGAGTTCGGCTTCTTGGGGGTGGTGGTGTACACGCGGGTGCACACACCGCGCCGCTGAGGGGATCCCTTCAGCGCCGGGGTCTTGGTCTTGGTCGTCTTGGCCTGGCGGCCCTTTCGGACCAGCTGCTGAATGGTGGGCACCGGGTTTCTCCGCTCCCTTCGGCCGCGTCACGCGACCGCGCCGTCTGCTCGTTAGCCGACCTGGTGGCCGACTCTCCTACATTCCGACCGGGTCCGCCTCGCGGCGGTCCCGGTACCCGCGGTCGGGTGTGTCGCCCGGTTCGCGGTCCCGGTGCCGTCGCTCGCGCGGGTGGCACCGGCTTCTGTCACCGGCGCGTGGTCGTCCGCCCGCCGGGTCCTGTGGACTGTGTCGTACGGCCGCTCGATCTCCGGATCAATCCGGATCCCGCGCACGCACGAGTCGCCCAGGCATGCCCGGGCGCAAGGGGAAAGAGTACCTACCACAGCCTCGCAGGTCAAAACGGGCTGGTCCGCCGGGTCTCAGAACTCCGTCGGTCGCGCCGTGCGCCCTGCCTGCTCGCCCGTGACGGGCCCCTAGGCTGTCCAGTGTACCGGCTGCCGCGCGTCGCAGCCCGTCACCCCCGGGCGACGGGGGTCACGCCAACTGCACCAGCAACGCCAGCCCCAGGCCCAGCAGGCTGAGCACCAGCCCCACCCCGCCGCAGCTGATCCCGGCCGTCGCCAGGCCCCGACCGGTGAACCGCACCGCCGGTGGTGGCGCGGCCCGGCGGATCTGCCGGCGGGCCAGCAGCCCGGCGACGATCGCCGCCGTACCGGCCAGCACCCCCGGCACGGTGAACGCGCCGGCCGCCCAGGCGCCGCCGAGCTGCGCTCCCCCGACGCCGAAGCAGATCACCAGGAACGACACCAGGATCGACCCGATGCCGGCGATCAACGAGCCCACCGCCGGCCCGGAGGTGACCGCCGGCACGTCCAGGTGCACCACCCCGAAGGGGGTGCCGGGCACGGCGTCGACCCGCTTGGGTGCGCGCGGGGCCTCCGGCGGCGGTGGTGGCAGCGGCCCCGGTCCGTGCCCCGACGGCGTCGGCCAGCCCGTCCCGGCCGCCGGCTGACCCGGGTACGCCCCGGCCGCCACCATCGCTCCACCCGGGCCGGGGTGCGGCGACGGCCCCGGATACGGCGACGGCCCGGCCGACGGTCCCCCGGCCCCGAGGAACGGCCCGCCGACGGGCGGCCCACCACGGAACGGGGCAGCACTAGAGGGGGCAGCACTGAACGGGGCGGCACCGGCCGGCCCGCCACCCGATGGTGTGCCGCCGGCCCCGGACATCGGCGGTGGGGCGTACCCGAGGGGGGTGGCCTCCGGCGGGATGCCGGCGCCGTGCACCGGGCCGGGCTCGGACGGCGTGCCCCACGGGCCGGCGGCCCACGGGTCGGGCGGGCGGGTCGTCCCGGCGTCGGTGCCGGGCGCGGCCGGCTCCGGGGAGCCGACGGGCGGTCCGCCCGGGTCGCCTCCCGACGGCGACGCCGGTTCCGTCACGGGGTCCTCCTGTCGCGATCTGGGTCCACCGTCACGCGACGGACACCGGCCAGGCTACCGCCGCCGCGCACCGCGGGTGCCCCCTGCCGGATCATCACCCCGACGGGTCAGTCGACGTTCGGGGCGAAGTCCTGCCCGTACGGGGACCCGGCCAGCCGGACCACGCCGATCACCACCAGCGTCACCACCGCGACCGCGACCAGCACCAGGCCCACCCAGGCCAACCGCTCCCCCCGCCGCAGCCAGGCCGCACCGGTGAGGAACCCACCCGAGGCGTACGCCTCCCGGCGGGCCTGCCGGGCCAACTGGAGGGCGATCGTGGCGGGCACCACCCCGCCGACGAAGAGCCCGGTCAACGCCCCGATCAACCCGAGCGCGAAGACGGCCCGGGCCTTGGTGGCGCGGACCGGGTCCGGGTCGAGCGGATGACGTGGTGGCTGGTGCGCCAACGGCACCTGCCCCGCAGCGGTCGTCATGCCCACCATCATGCCCGCCCTCCGGCCGTACCTGACACTTCCCGCCGGCACCGGCCCCGTGACGAGGAAGGCCCCCGGCGTCGCGCCGGGGGCCTTCCTCGTCAACTGGTGCTCAGCGGTACGACCCGAAGTCGAAGTCGTCAAGCGGAACCGCCTGGCCGCTGGCCGGCCCGAAGCCGTAGTCGGTCTCCGGGTAGCCGGTCATCGAGTAGACCTTGGCCTTCGCCTCCTCGGTCGGCTCGACCCGGACGTTGCGGTACTTGCTGATGCCGGTACCGGCCGGGATGAGCTTACCGATGATCACGTTCTCCTTGAGGCCGACCAGCGAGTCGCTGCGCGAGTTGATCGCCGCGTCGGTCAGCACCCGGGTGGTCTCCTGGAAGGAGGCCGCCGAGAGCCAGGAGTCGGTGGCCAGCGAGGCCTTGGTGATACCCATCAGCACCGGACGACCGGCGGCGGGCTCGCCACCCTCGCCGACGAGCCGGCGGTTCTCCGACTCGAACAGCGCCCGGTCGACCAGCACACCCGGCAGGAACTCGGTCGAGCCGGAGTCGATGACCGTCACCCGCTTGAGCATCTGGCGGATGATGATCTCGATGTGCTTGTCGTGGATGAGCACACCCTGCGACCGGTAGACCTCCTGGACCTCCTGGGTCAGGTGGACCTGGACCGCGCGCGGGCCGAGGATGCGCAGCAGCTCGTGCGGGTCGATGGTGCCCTCGGTGAGCTTCTCGCCGACCTCGACGTGGTCCCCGTCGTGGGTCCGCAGCCGGACCCGCTTGGAGATCTTGTCGTAGACGATCTCGTCGCTGCCGTCGTCCGGCACCACGATGATCTTCCGGGATCGCTCGCCGTCCTCGATCCGGATCCGGCCCGGGGTGTCGGCGATGGGCGCCTTGCCCTTCGGGATACGCGCCTCGAAGATCTCCTGGACACGCGGCAGACCCTGGGTGATGTCCTCACCCGCGACACCACCGGTGTGGAAGGTACGCATCGTCAGCTGGGTGCCCGGCTCACCGATCGACTGGGCGGCGATGATGCCGACCGCCTCGCCGACGTCCACGGTCTTGCCGGTCGGCAGCGAGCGGCCGTAGCACGCACCGCAGACGCCCAGCTTCGACTCGCAGGTGAGCACGCTGCGCACCCGGACCGTCTCCACCCCGGCGGCGACGATCTTGTCGACCCCGATGGAGTTGATGTCCTGACCCCGGTGGGCCACCACGGTGCCGTCCGGCCCCTTGATGTCGTCGGCCAGGGTACGAGCGTGCACGCTGGTCTCGGCGTGCTCGTGGACGACCAGCCGGCCACCCTCCAGACGCTCGCCGATCTGCATCGGGATCGCCCGGTCGGTGCCGCAGTCCTCCTCGCGGATGATGACGTCCTGCGAGACGTCCACCAGACGACGGGTCAGGTAACCCGAGTCGGCGGTACGCAGCGCGGTGTCCGCCAGACCCTTACGGGCACCGTGCGTGGAGATGAAGTACTCCAGCACGGACAGACCCTCCCGGTACGACGCCTTGATGGGTCGCGGGATGATCTCGCCCTTCGGGTTGGCCACCAGACCACGGATCGCCGCGATCTGCCGGAGCTGGAGCAGGTTACCGCGGGCGCCCGAGTTGATCATCTTCCACAGCGGGTTCTCCTGCGGCAGCGCGGTGTCCATCTCCTTGGCGACCTCGTTGGTCGCCTTGGTCCAGATCTCGATGAGTTCGCCGCGACGCTCCTCGGCGGTCATCAGACCACGCTGGTACTGCTTGTCGATCCGGTCGGCTTCCTTCTCGTACCGCTCCAGGATCTCCCGCTTGCGCGGCGGAGCGATGACGTCCTCCATGCCGATGGTGACGCCGGACCAGGTGGCCCAGTGGAAACCGGCCTCCTTGAGCCCGTCCAGGGTGGCGGCCAGCGCCACCTTGGGGAAACGCTCCGCGAGGTCGTTGACGATCGCGGAGAGCTGGCCCTTGCGGATCTCGTAGTTCACGAAGCGGTAGCCCTGCGGCAGCGTCTCGTTGAACAGGACCCGGCCGAGCGTGGTCTCCACGGTCAGCGGCTCACCCTCGACCCAGCCCTCCGGGGCCACCCAGGGCTCCGCGCCGTTGCCGTTGTCGACACCGATCACGTCCCGCAGCCGGATCTTGACCGGGGTCTGCAGGTGCAGCTCGCCCGCGTCGAAGGCCATCCGCGCCTCGGCGTCCGAGCTGAACGCCCGGCCCTCGCCGATCCCACCCGGGGTCAGGTGGGTGAGGTGGTAGAGACCGATGACCATGTCCTGGGTGGGCATGGTGACCGGCTTGCCGTCGGCCGGCTTGAGGATGTTGTTCGACGACAGCATCAGGATCCGCGCCTCGGCCTGGGCCTCGGCCGACAGCGGCACGTGCACCGCCATCTGGTCACCGTCGAAGTCGGCGTTGAACGCGGTGCAGACCAGCGGGTGGATCTGGATCGCCTTGCCCTCGACCAGCTGCGGCTCGAAGGCCTGGATGCCCAGGCGGTGCAGCGTCGGCGCGCGGTTGAGCAGCACCGGGTGCTCGCCGATGACCTCTTCCAGCACGTCCCACACGACCGGGCGCTGCCGCTCGACCATCCGCTTGGCGGACTTGATGTTCTGCGCGTGGTTGAGGTCGACCAGCCGCTTCATCACGAACGGCTTGAACAGCTCCAGCGCCATCTGCTTGGGCAGGCCGCACTGGTGCAGCTTCAGCTTGGGGCCGACCACGATGACCGAACGGCCGGAGTAGTCGACGCGCTTGCCGAGCAGGTTCTGCCGGAACCGGCCCTGCTTGCCCTTGAGCATGTCGGACAGCGACTTGAGCGGGCGGTTACCCGGGCCGGTGACCGGCCGGCCACGACGGCCGTTGTCGAACAGCGCGTCGACGGCCTCCTGGAGCATCCGCTTCTCGTTGTTGACGATGATCTCGGGCGCGCCGAGGTCGATCAGCCGCTTGAGCCGGTTGTTCCGGTTGATCACCCGGCGGTACAGGTCGTTCAGGTCGGAGGTCGCGAAGCGGCCACCGTCGAGCTGCACCATCGGGCGCAGGTCCGGCGGGATGACCGGGACGCAGTCCAGCACCATGCCCAGCGGCGAGTTGCGGGTGTTCAGGAACGCCGCGACGACCTTCAGCCGCTTGAGCGCGCGGATCTTGCGCTGGCCCTTGCCGGAGCGGATGGTCTCGCGGAGGTTCTCAGCCTCGGCGTCGAGGTCCATGTTCTGGACCAGCGCCTTGATCGCCTCGGCGCCCATGCCACCGGTGAAGTACTCGCCGAACCGGTCACGCAGCTCGCGGTAGAGCAGCTCGTCGGTGACCAGCTGCTTGGAGTCGAGCTTGCGGAACGTGTCGAGGACCTCGTCGAGGCGGTCGATCTCGCGCTGGGCCCGGTCGCGGATCTGGCGCATCTCGCGCTCTCCGCCCTCCTTGACCTTGCGCCGGACGTCCGCCTTGGCGCCCTCGGCCTCCAGCTCGGCCAGGTCGGCCTCCAGCTTGGCGGCCCGCTTCTCGATCTCCGAGTCGCGGCTGTTCTCGGACTGCCGCTTCTCGGCGAGGATCTCGTTCTCGATCGTCGAGAGGTCACGGTGACGCGCCTCGGCGTCCACGCTCGTCACGACGTACGAGGCGAAGTAGATGATCTTTTCGAGGTCCTTGGGGGCGAGGTCCAGCAGGTAGCCCAGCCGGCTCGGCACGCCCTTGAAGTACCAGATGTGGGTCACCGGAGCGGCCAGCTCGATGTGCCCCATCCGCTCCCGACGGACCTTGGAACGGGTCACCTCGACGCCGCAGCGCTCACAGATGATGCCCTTGAACCGGACCCGCTTGTACTTGCCGCAGTAGCACTCCCAGTCCCGCTGAGGACCGAAGATCTTCTCGCAGAAGAGCCCGTCCTTCTCCGGCTTGAGGGTGCGGTAGTTGATCGTCTCGGGCTTCTTGACCTCACCGTGCGACCACTGGCGGATGTCGTCCGCGGTCGCGAGGCCGATGCGCAGCTCGTCGAAGAAGTTGACGTCGAGCACTATGTCCCCTATGTCGTCGTCTTTACAGCTAGATCACGGGCGGGGTCGGGAGCCGGACAGCCGGCCCCCGACCCGCACCACTTACACCTCTTCGACCGAGCTCGGCTCGCGCCGGGACAGGTCGATGCCCAGCTCCTCCGCGGCCCGGAACACCTCGTCGTCGGTCTCGCGCATCTCCAGGGCCACCCCGTCGCTGCTGAGCACCTCGACGTTCAGGCACAGCGACTGGAGCTCCTTGAGCAACACCTTGAACGACTCCGGGATGCCCGGCTCCGGGATGTTCTCGCCCTTGACGATCGCCTCGTAGACCTTGACCCGGCCCAGGACGTCGTCGGACTTGATCGTCAGCAGTTCCTGCAGGGCGTAGGCGGCGCCGTACGCCTGCATCGCCCAGCACTCCATCTCACCGAAGCGCTGGCCACCGAACTGCGCCTTACCACCCAGCGGCTGCTGCGTGATCATCGAGTACGGACCGGTCGACCGGGCGTGGATCTTGTCGTCGACCAGGTGGTTGAGCTTCAGGATGTAGATGTAGCCGACCGCGATCGGGTCGGGCAGCGGCTCGCCGGAACGACCGTCGAACAGCTGCGCCTTGCCGGAGGAACCGATCAGCTGCTTGCCGTCCCGGTTGGGCAGGGTCGACGCGAGCAGACCGGAGATCTCCTCCTCGCGGGCACCGTCGAAGACCGGCGTGGCCACGTTGGTGTCCGGCTCGGACTCGTGCGCCTCGATCGAGCGGAGCTGACGCTTCCACTCGGTGTCGTCGCCGTCCACGCTCCAGCCGGTCTTGGCCACCCACCCGAGGTGGGTCTCCAGGACCTGGCCGATGTTCATCCGGGACGGCACACCCAGCGGGTTCAGCACGATGTCGACCGGGGTGCCGTCCTCCAGGAACGGCATGTCCTCGATCGGCAGGATCTTCGAGATGACACCCTTGTTGCCGTGCCGGCCGGCGAGCTTGTCGCCGTCCTGGATCTTGCGCTTCTGGGCGACGTACACCCGGACCAGCTCGTTGACGCCCGGCGGCAGTTCGTCGCCGTCCTCGCGGGAGAAGGTCCGCACCCCGATGACCGTGCCGGTCTCGCCGTGCGGCACCTTCAGCGAGGTGTCCCGGACCTCCCGGGCCTTCTCACCGAAGATCGCCCGCAGCAGCCGCTCCTCCGGGGTCAGCTCGGTCTCGCCCTTCGGCGTGACCTTGCCGACCAGGATGTCGCCGGGGACGACCTCGGCGCCGATCCGGATGATGCCGCGCTCGTCGAGGTCGGCGAGCATCTCCTCGCTGACGTTCGGGATGTCCCGGGTGATCTCCTCCGGGCCGAGCTTGGTGTCCCGGGCGTCGACCTCGTGCTCCTCGATGTGGATCGAGGTGAGCACGTCCTGCTGCACGAGGCGCTGCGACAGGATGATCGCGTCCTCGTAGTTGTGGCCCTCCCAGCACATGAACGCGACCAGCAGGTTGCGTCCGAGCGCCATCTCGCCCTCGTCGGTGCACGGACCGTCGGCGATGACCTGGCCGGCCTCGACGCGGTCGCCCTCGAAGACGACAGGCTTCTGGTTGACGCAGGAGCCGGCGTTGGAGCGGCGGAACTTGTGCAGCAGGTACGTCCGGCGGTGGCCGTCGTCCTGGTGGATGGTGATGTAGTCGGCGCAGAGATCCTCGATCACGCCACCGACCTCGGCCACCACCACGTCACCGGCGTCGACCGCGGCGCGGTATTCCATACCGGTGCCGACCAGCGGCGACTCCGCCTTGACCAGCGGCACCGCCTGGCGCTGCATGTTGGCGCCCATCAGCGCGCGGTTGGCGTCGTCGTGCTCCAGGAACGGGATCATCGCGGTCGCGACCGAGGTCATCTGCCGCGGCGACACGTCCATGTAGTCGACGGCGCCGGGGACCACGTCCTCGGTCTCGCCACCCTTACGGCGACACAGCACCCGGTCCTCGGCGAACGTGCCGTCGGACTTGAGCGGCGCGTTGGCCTGGGCCTTGACGAACCGGTCCTCTTCGTCCGCGGTCAGGTAGTCGATCTGGTCGGTGACCCGACCCTCGACGACCTTCCGGTACGGCGTCTCGATGAAGCCGAACGGGTTGACCCGGGCGAAGGTGGACAGCGCGCCGATCAGGCCGATGTTCGGGCCTTCCGGCGTCTCGATCGGGCACATCCGGCCGTAGTGGGACGGGTGCACGTCGCGGACCTCGAAGCCGGCCCGCTCCCGGGACAGACCACCCGGGCCGAGCGCGCTCAGCCGCCGCCGGTGGGTCAGGCCCGCCAGCGGGTTGGTCTGGTCCATGAACTGGGACAGCTGGGACGTACCGAAGAACTCCTTGATCGCCGCCACCACCGGGCGGATGTTGATCAGGGTCTGCGGCGTGATCGCCTCGACGTCCTGCGTGGTCATCCGCTCACGGACGACCCGCTCCATCCGGGAGAGACCCACCCGGACCTGGTTCTGGATCAGCTCGCCCACGGTACGCAGGCGACGGTTGCCGAAGTGGTCGATGTCGTCGGCCTCGTAGCCGTCCTCACCGGCGTGCAGCCGGCAGAGGTACTCCACGGTGGCGACGACGTCGTCCTCGGTGAGCGTGCCGGTGGTGATCGGCACGTCGAGTTCGAGCTTCTTGTTGAACTTGTACCGACCGACCTTGGCGACGTCGTACCGCTTCGGGTTGAAGAAGAGGTTGTCGAGCAGGGTCTGGGCGTTCTCGCGGGTCGGCGGCTCGCCAGGGCGGAGCTTGCGGTAGATGTCGAGCAGGGCCTCGTCCTGGCCGGCGATGTGGTCCTTTTCGAGCGTGGTCATCATCAGCTCGGACCAGCCGAACTTCTCGCGGATCTGCTCGGCGGACCAACCGATGGCCTTGAGCAGGACCGTGACGGCCTGCCGGCGCTTGCGGTCGATGCGGACGCCGACCGTGTCGCGCTTGTCGATGTCGAACTCCAGCCAGGCACCCCGGCTGGGGATGACCTTGACGCTGGAGAGGTCGCGGTCGGAGGTCTTGTCCGGCTGCTTGTCGAAGTAGACGCCCGGGGACCGGACGAGCTGGCTGACCACGACGCGCTCGGTGCCGTTGATGATGAACGTGCCCTTGGGCGTCATCATCGGGAAGTCACCCATGAACACCGTCTGGCTCTTGATCTCGCCGGTGGTGTTGTTGGTGAACTCCGCCGTCACGAACAGCGGGGCGCAGTAGGTCAGGTCCTTCTCCTTGCACTCCTCGATCGAGGCCTTGACCTCGTCGAAGCGCGGTGCCGAGAAGGACAGCGACATGGTGCCGGAAAAGTCCTCAATGGGACTGATCTCGTCGAGGATTTCCGCGAGACCCGAGCGTGCGTGCGGGTCGTCCGCCGACCGGCCCTGCCAAGCCTCGTTGCCGACGAGCCAGTCGAAGGACTCGTTCTGGATGGCGAGGAGGTTGGGGACCTCGAGGTGTTCGGTGATCCTGCCGAAAGAAACTCGGCGGGGCGCGAAAGCGCTCGACGTACGACTGGTCTTCGCAGGGCGGGAAGCTGCCAAGATGCGTCCTTCCGAGGACCGGTGCTGCAGAACGGCTGGTACGCGTGCACTCCAATGACCCCACCAGAAATATCCGTAACCGGACATTTCCGAGCAGGGGTCAAGTCGGAAGGCAGCGCAAACTAGCAGTGTAGCCGAGAGGCTAACCGCTGTCCAGCCCATCCCGCAGGTCGTCGCGGAACGCGCCACGGGACCCCGGAGAACGGGGTCACACCGGGCCGCTCGGAACACGACGTTCCTGTCGGACCGCCCGGGTGGAGCGGCTGCTGGTGCTGCCGCAGCCATTACCGGGAGGGGGCCGTCGCAAGCGCGGAAGGTCTTGCTGGTGTCAGCGTGCCTGGCAGGCCGGGGCCACGTCAAGAGGCTCCAAGCGCCTGCTCGACGGGTTTCCCACGGACGGGCTACCCACGGCGTCACCACGATGTCGCACCACGAGTGCGAACACCCTGCTCACACCACTGATACCCGGAGTCACCAAGCAGGACGGGCGGTGATCCGTGTATCGGATCACCGCCCGTTCAGTTCGTGGTGTGCCGCGACTCACCCGAGCCGGACACGCGCCACTGTCGACCCCAGGGGTCGACCTCAGGTCACTTGAGGGTGACCTTGGCGCCCTCACCCTCGAGCTTGGCCTTGGCCTTCTCGGCGGTCTCCTTGTTGACCTTCTCCAGGATCGCCTTCGGCGCGGACTCGACCGCGTCCTTGGCCTCCTTGAGGCCCAGGCCGGTCAGCTCACGCACGACCTTGATGACCTGGATCTTCTTGCCACCGTCGGCCTCCAGGACGACGTCGAACTCGTCCTTCTCCTCCTCGACCGGCGCGGCGGCGGCGCCACCGGCACCACCCGCGGCGGCAACCGCGACCGGCGCGGCGGCGGTGACCTCGAAGGTCTCCTCGAACTGCTTCACGAACTCGGAGAGCTCGATCAGCGTCATCTCCTTGAACGCGTCGAGCAGCTCGTCGGTGCTGAGCTTCGCCATGTCTGGCGTCCTTTCTCGCAATGAAAATTAAAGAACGTGGTGCGCCGGGGGGCCTCAGGCCGCCTCGGCGCCCTCCTGCTCGCGCTTCTTGTCCGCCAGGGCGGCCGCCGCGCGGGCGGCCTTGGAGAGCGGCGCCTGGAACAGGGCCGCGGCCTTGCTCAGGTTGCCCTTCATCGCGCCGGCCAGCTTGGCCAGCAGCACCTCACGGGACTCCAGGTCGGCGAGCTTCGTGACCTCGGCCGCGGAAATGGCCTTGCCCTCGAACACACCGCCCTTGATGACGAGCTTCGGGTTGGCCTTCGCGAAGTCGCGAAGACCCTTCGCCGCCTCGACGACGTCGCCCGAAACGAAAGTCAGCGCGGTAGGACCGGTGAACAGCTCGTCGAGGCCGGAGATGCCCGCCTCGGTCGCGGCACGCTTGGCCAGCGTGTTCTTCGCAACCGTGTAGGTGGTCTCCTTGCCGAGCGAGCGCCGCAGCTGGGTGAGCTGGGAAACCGTCAGACCACGGTACTCGGTGAGCACCGCGGCGCCCGAGGTACGGAAGCTCTCGGTCAGCTCAGCGACGGCCGTGGCCTTGTCGGCCCGGATCGGCTTGTCCGCCATGTCCCTCCTCTCTCGTTACTCGGAGCTGGTCGCCGTCGCGCGGCACGAAACTCTGCGACGACGCCGGAGGCCTCACGACAACGAAAAAGCCCCGGCGCAGGGCGCGCGGGGCGAGGACCGGACCGATCACCATGGTCGGCGGACCACGGAAAGGAACCGTATTACGCTTACCGCCCTGCGCGGGTCGCCCGTCGTCGCGGAGCCTTCGACCGTGCCGGGGCACGGTGACCAGCGGTCTCTGGGTGGAACTACCGCACCAGGTTACGCGACGGCCCGGCCATCACCAAATCGCCCTCCGTTGCTCACGGACGGACCCGCCGCCACCGGACGTAGCCGGCCAACGCCACCCCCGCCCACACCAGCGCCCAGGCCGACAGGAGCAGCGCGGTGCCGGCGGGCAGGGAACCGGCGAGCGCCCGCGCGGTGGCCAGCACCGGCGGCACCAGCCAGGGCGCCACCGAGCCGCGCAGGCCCAGCGCGAGGGTGCCGACCGCGCCCACGGCGAGCACGGCCACGCCGTACCCGGCGCTGCGGGTGAGCGCCCGGCTGGCCAGGGCGCCCAGGGCCACCGCCGGCAGCAGGGCGAGCAGGTGCGCCCACAGGCCGAGGGCCAACGCCGCCACCACCGGCGGATCACCCGGACCGGGCGCGGCCACCCCGCCGACCGGCCACGGGAAGACCAGCGCGACCAGCACCGTGCCCAGCCCGGCGAGGACGGCCGCGAACAGCCCGGCGCACCGCTCCCGGACCGGGCCGACAAGCACCTGCGCCAGCCGGCGCTGCACGTCCGGTTCGACGTCCAGCAGGATCTTGGTCTGCCAGGCCAGCACGGGGAAGAGCACGACCGCGCTGACGCCGTACGCCTCCGCCGGGCGGGCCCGGCCGCCGCCGTACAGGATGCCGAGGGCCAGCAGGCCGGCCAGCAGCGGCGCCAGCGCCCGTCCGGTACGCAGGAAACCGGCCAACCGCATCCGCACCAGCGCGCTCACCGGGCCCCCTCCCCCGCCCGGCCGTCCCGCGCCGGCTCGCCCGCCGACCCGGCCCCGACGGGTGGGACGGGTGCCGGTGGGGGTGTGCCGGCGGGTTCGCGTACCCGCAGGATCCGGTGGCCGTCGGCGCGCAACCGGGCGACGGTGCCGGCCACCCGCGCGGCCGGCACCGCGACCTCGACCACGGCGACGGCCGCGTCACCGGTGGCCGGCTCGTCGGTGAGCAGACCGTCGGCGACCGTCCAGTGCCGGGCCCCGGGCAGCCGGACCGTCTCGCCCCGGTGGTCGCTGACCAGGACCGCTCCCCCAGCCGCCAGCACCTCGTCGACCAGTTCCGGGACCAGGCCGCGGGCGGCTGCGTCCAGCCCCTCCCAGGGCTCGTCGAGGACCAGCAGGCCGGGGGTGCGCAGCATCGCCTGGGCCAGGCCGACCTTCTGCGCGGTGCCCTTGGACAGGTCGGGCAGGCGGACCGTACGGAACGGGGTCAGGCCCAACCGGTCGGTCCACCTGTCGACGGCCCGGTCGGCGTCGGCCCGGCCCAGGCCGGCGGCCCGGCCCATGGCGGTGAGGTAGCGGGTCACGGTGAACGGCTGGTCGGCGGGGAACCGCTCGGGCACCCAGCCGACCCGGTGGGGACGGTCGACCACCCGGCCCCGGACCGGCCGCAGCACCCCGGCGCAGAGCTGCAGCAGGGTCGACTTGCCGGCCCCGTTGCGGCCGAGCACCACCGCCACCTCGCCCGGGTCGAGGCGGGCCGTGACGCCGCGCAACACCCAGGGGCCGCTCCGGCGGTACCGGAGCCGGACGTCCTCCAGTCGCATGGGGGTGAGCCTGCCACAGCCCGACACACGGCGGAGGCCCCGCCACGGTGCGTGGCGGGGCCCCTGCGCGGGAGCGGTCGGGATCAGCCCTCGACGGCGGTCTCCTGGAGGTTCTTCACCACGTTCGGGTCGATCGGGACGCCCGGACCCATCGTGGTGGCCAGGGTGACCTTCTTGAGGTACTTGCCCTTGGCCGCGGACGGCTTGGCGCGGAGCACCTCGTCCAGCACCGCGGCGTAGTTGTCGATCAGCTGGGTCTCCGAGAACGAGGCCTTGCCGATGATCAGGTGGAGGTTGGAGTGCTTGTCCACCCGGAAGGTGATCTTGCCGCCCTTGATGTCCGAGACGGCCTTGGTGACGTCCATGGTCACGGTGCCGGTCTTCGGGTTCGGCATCAGGCCGCGCGGGCCCAGGATCCGCGCGATCCGGCCGATCTTGGCCATCTGGTCCGGCGTGGCGATCGCCGCGTCGAAGTCCAGCCAGCCGCCCTGGATCCGGGCGACCAGCTCGTCCGTGCCCACCTCGTCGGCACCGGCGGCGACGGCCTCCTCGGCCTTCGCGCCGGCGGCGAAGACGATCACGCGGGCGGTCTTACCGGTGCCGTGCGGCAGGTTGACCACGCCGCGGACCATCTGGTCCGCCTTGCGGGGGTCGACGCCGAGGCGCATGGCGACCTCGACCGTGGCGTCGAACTTGGCGCTGGTGGTGTCCTTGGCGAGCTTGACCGCCTCGGCCGGGGTGTAGAGCTTCGACTTGTCGATCGCCTCGGCGGCCTTGCGGTACGTCTTGCTGCGCTGCATCTCGGGCTACTCCTGTGGTCTCTGGCGGGCCGCGGTCGACGCGCGCCCTCCCACGAACTGGTCTGGGGACTGACGGACGTCAGTCGTTGACGACGATGCCCATCGACCGGGCGGTACCGGCGATGATCTTCGCAGCCTGGTCGACGTCGTTGGCGTTGAGGTCGACCATCTTCTTCTCGGCGATCTCGCGCACCTGGGCCTGGCTCACCGAGCCGACCTTCTGGCTCTGCGGCACGCCGGAGCCCTTCTCCACACCGGCGGCCTTGAGCAGCAGCCGGGCGGCGGGCGGGGTCTTCAGGACGAAGGTGAAGGAGCGGTCCTCGTAGACGCTGATCTCGGCGGGGACGATGTCGCCCCGCTGGGACTCGGTCTGCGCGTTGTAGGACTTGCAGAACTCCATGATGTTCACGCCGTGCTGACCGAGCGCGGGGCCCACCGGCGGCGCCGGGGTCGCCTGGCCCGCCTTCAGCTGAAGCGTGAACGTCTTGACGAGCTTCTTCTTCGGAGGCATGTCACTTCCTGGGGCTTGGAACTGGGAAAGGTGCCGGCCACGGGCGCGCACGGTCAGCGCGGTGCCACAGCGACGACATTCAAGGGTAGCGCAGCGCCCGGCGACCCTCTGCGCCGAGGTCCGCGCCGGGGCGGAACGACGTCGCCGGCGGCGGGCCGTGGCCCACCGCCGGCGACGGGGTACAACGTCAGATCTTGGCGACCTGGTTGAAGTTCAGCTCGACCGGGGTCTCCCGGCCGAAGATCGACACCAGCACCTTGAGCTTCTGCTGGTCGGCGTTGATCTCGCTGATCGTCGCCGGCAGCGAGGCGAACGCCCCGTCGGTGACGGTGACCGAGTCGCCCACCTCGAAGTCGAGGACCTTGATCTCGGGCTTGGCCTTCTTCTGCTCGGTCTCCACCGCCGGGGCCAGCCACTTGAGCACCTCGTCGAGGCTCAACGGCGCCGGCCGGTCGGCCCGGTCGGTGGCCCCCACGAACCCGGTGACCCCCGGCGTGTTGCGCACGCAGGAGTAGGACTCGGCGGTCAGCTCCATCCGGACCAGGATGTAGCCGGGGAAGACCTTGGCCTGGATCTGGGAACGCTTGCCGTTCTTGACCTCGACCTCTTCCCGGGTCGGCACCTCGACCTGGTAGATGAACTCCTCCATGTCGAGGGAGGTGATCCGGGTCTCGAGGTTGGTCTTGACCTTGTTCTCGTAACCGGCGTACGAGTGCACCACGTACCAGTCGCCGGGCGCGTAGCGCAGCTTCTGGCGCAGCTCGGCGACCGGGTCGTAGTCCTCGTCCGGCTCCGGCTCCGTGGTCGGGAATTCCGGCTCGCTGGCGGCCTCGACCGACTCGTCACTCGCCGCCGTCGCGACCGTGGACTGGTCGTCCGTGGTCTCGGCGGTCTCGTCGTACTCAGGCACGCTTGCTCACTTCCGTCACTATCGGCTCAGTCGGCCGGTCAGCTGGGGCTGCCGAAGACCCACAGCACGCCCTTCGCGAAGGCGAAGTCGAGCAGGCCCACGATGGTCAGCATCACCGCGACGAAGGTGACCACCACGGCCGTGTAGGTCAGCAGCTCCTTGCGGGTCGGCCAGATGACCTTACGCAGTTCGGCGACGACCTCGCGGAAGAAACGCGCGATGCGGGCGAACGGCCCCACCCGGTCGGTCTCGGAGCGGGTCTTCGGCTTGCTGTCGGCGGCGCCCGCACGGGTCCGCGACCGGGTCGCGGTGCCGCCCCGGGATACCGGCTCGTCCGCGTCGGTGGCGTCGTCGTCGATGGCGTCGCTGTCGGCGGTCACCTCGTCGACGACCTCGTCGCGCTCGTCGCGCAGACCGTCGTCGCCGGCGTCCTCGCCGCGCCGCTTGCTCTCGGCCACTTCGCCCTCCGTCGCGGGATGTCGGTTCGTACGCCGGGAGGCGTACGCGGCGCTGGTCACGCCGGCCGGACCAACCGTCCCGCGACGGGCCGCGGCCGGCGGACCGGACGAAGGGCCCCGAGTCGCCTCGAAGCCACCCCGCCGATGCCACCACCACGGGCCGGACGCCGCCTTGCGGCGGCGCGACCCACGGGAACGGTCAGGCCTGAGGCGCAGGGGTGACAGGACTTGAACCTGCAGCCTGCGGTTTTGGAGACCGCTGCTCTGCCAATTGAGCTACACCCCTGTGCGGCAACGCTCGCCCCACCCGGCCTGCGCGGCCGAGCAGGGGTCACTTGCCCCACGGCGGACCAGTGTACGGGTAGCGCCCCGACTTTCCCAACCGGTCCCGCCCGGTCCGTTCCGACGACCTGTCAGCCGGCCGTCCGCACGAGCGCCCGCGCCTGCGACAGGACCTTCTCGCCGCCGCACCTGGCGGTCACATCGAGCCTGGTCAGACCGGCTTCAGTGACCTCCTTGACCACCGCGTCGACGGTGATCTCGGTGCCCTCGTCGTCGTCCGGGACGACCACCGGCCTGGTGAACCGCACCCCGAACTCGACCACCGCGTCGGGCGCGCCGGCCCACTCGGCGACCGCCCGACCCACGAGCGCCATGGTGAACATGCCGTGCGCGATCACCCCGGGCAGCCCCACCTTCGTGGCGGTCCGGTCGCTCCAGTGGATCGGGTTGAAGTCCCCCGAGGCGCCCGCGTAGCGGACCAGGTCCGCCCGGGTCACCCGGAACGTACGGGTCGACAGTTCCACGTCAGGACTCCCCACGGACGACGAGCTTGGACCAGACGGCGACCACCGGCTCACCGGCCACGGTGGTCACGTCGGTGCGGGTGGTGAGGAAGCCGTGCCCGCTGCGGGAGCTGATCTCCTCGATGGTGTTCACGCAGACCAGCTCGTCACCGGCCACCACCGGCCGGGTGTAGGCGAACCGCTGGTCGCCGTGCACCACCCGGCTGTAGTCGACCCCGAGCGCCGGATCGTCCACGATCTGCTGGCTGGCGGCCATGGTGATCAGGACCGGGAAGGTGGGCGGGGCGACCACGTCCGGGTGGCCGAGCGCACGGGCCGCCGCCGGGTCGTGGTGGGCCGGGTCGGTGGCGCCGATGGCGGTAGCGAACTCGCGGATCTTTTCTCGGCCCACCTGGTAGGGGGCGGTCGGCGGGTACGTCCGGCCGACGAAGGACGGGTCCAGGGACATGCCGCCGAACCTACACGGGACACACGAACGCCGACCCGTACGGGCGGGGCGACCGTGAAAGGCCACGCCAGCCATGCGGATCGGCGTCCGGGGTGAAGCTGCTGCGGACCGGGCCGGCCTACTGCCGGCCGCAGGTCAGCGGGTCTCGCGGTGGACCGTGTGCTTGCCGTCCCGGGGGCAGAACTTCTTCAGCTCGATGCGGTCCGGGTCATTGCGGCGGTTCTTGCGCGTGATGTAGTTGCGCTCCTTGCACTCCACACACGCCAAAGTGATCTTCGGCCGGACATCGGTCGCCTTCGCCACGGCGGAGTGCCTTCCTCGCTACGGATATCAACTACAGCGCATCAGCCTACGCGGACAACGCCGGGACATGCAAAGCGGGCGCCAGTGGCGCCCGTCCCACCGACCACCGGGGATGAGCCCGGAGGACGAGAGTAGCGGTGGCCGGACTTGAACCGGCGACACAGCGATTATGAGCCGCTTGCTCTGCCATCTGAGCTACACCGCCGCAGGCGGGTCCAGCCGGACCCTCTGAGCCCCCTTACGGAATCGAACCGTAGACCTTCTCCTTACCATGGAGACGCTCTGCCGACTGAGCTAAGGGGGCCTACCCGATCACCCCGGAGGGCGTCGCGCAGGGGATACATTACACGGCACCGCGCCGGGGGTGAAATGGGATCCCCCCGTACCGCGTCGTCGCAGCTCAGGGCACGACGCGGAGCCTCGGCAGCGCGTCCGGGCCGATCACCTCCGGGTCGGTCTGGGCACCGAACCAGGCCTCCAGCCGCTCGTACGGCAGCGGTCGGCTGAACAGGAAGCCCTGCCCGATCTCGCAGCCGATGTCCTGGAGCAGTTCGAGGGTCAGCTCGCTCTCCACCCCCTCGGCCACCACCGCCAGGCCGAACTGCTGGGAGAGCGACACCACCGCGTTCACGATCGCCAGGTCCCCCGGGTCGGTCGCCATCCCCTGCACGAACGACCGGTCCACCTTCACCTCGTGCACCGGCAGCCGGCGCAGCTGGGCCAGCGACGAGTTGCCCGTGCCGAAGTCGTCGACCGCCAGCCGGACGCCGAGGTCCCGCAACCGGCGCAGGGTGGGAATGGGTCGCTCGGTGCCGTCCAGGACCGCCGCCTCGGGGATCTCGACGGTCAGCAGCTGCGGTGGGACGCCGTACTCGGCCAGCAGCTCGCCGACCCGGTCCGGGAAGTGCCGGTCGGTCAGCGAACGGGCGGCGATGTTGACCGCCACCGCCAACGGCTGCCCGGTGTGGCTCCAGTCCCGGCTGCGGCGCAGCCCCTCACGGAGGACGAACTCGGTGAGCCGGCCCAACTGCCCGGTGTGCTCGGCGACCGCGACGAAGTCCTCCGGGGAGACCGTGCCGTGCGCCGGGTGCTCCCAGCGGGCCAGGCACTCCACCCCGAGCAGGCGGCGGTCCCGCAGGGTCACCTTCGGCTGGAAGTAGACCTCCAGCTCCCCCTCGTCGAGGGCGCGGCGCAGGTCACCGGCGAGCCCGAGCCGGCGCAGCGACCGCGACTCCAGCGCCGGGTTGAACAACTGGACGCTGCCCGGCACCGCCTTGGCCGCGGTGGCCGCCAGGTCGACCCGTTGCAACAGCACGGCGGCGTCGCTGCCGTGATCCGGGTGCACCGCCACCCCGACCGCGGTGTCCACGTCGAGGGTGAGCGCGTCGAACACCATCTCGTCGCGGATCTGCTCGCGGAGCTGGGCGGCCAGTTCCAGGGCCGCCTCGGCGTTCTCCAGCCGCAGCGTCACCAGGAACTCGTCCCCGCCGGCCCGGCCCACCAGAGCCGACGAGGGGGCGCAGGCACGCAGCCGGTCGGCCACCTCGACGAGGACCTTGTCCCCCGCCGCGTGGCCCAGCGACTCGTTGACCTGACGCAGGCCGTCGACGTCGAAGAGGAGGACGGCGACCACCTCGCCGGGCGCCCTGATCTTGACCGCCTCGGCCAGCGCGGCGGTGATCCGCCGCCGGTTGGGCAGTGTGGTCAGCGCGTCGTGGTAGGCGTCGTGGCGCAGCCGGTCGACCAGCCGGGAATTCTCCAGGGCGACGGCGGCGTGCGCGGCCACCGTCTCGAAGACCGGGATGTCACTGGTGGTGAAGTGGCCGATGTCGCTGAGCCGGTTGGTCACCTCCAGGGTGCCGATCACCGCCTGGCCCGACCGCAGCGGCACCACGATGGCGTCCTTGACCTGCTGCGCGCCGACCTCCCGGCGCAACGCCGTGTCGTCGCCGAGCAACCGCCCGATGGACAGCGTCTTGCCCAGCTCGCGGGCCTGTTCCCGGAAAACGGTCGGGGTGGGTGCGACGTCGAGCAGGCCGGGGGTGTCGACCCGGGCGGTCAGCAGCACCTCGGGGTGCCGGCGCTGGGCGGGCAGCCACAGGGTGGCGTACTCGGCCTGCATCAGGCCCCGCACCCGGTCGAGCAGGATGTCGGCGATCGCGCCCTCGGCGCTGTTGGTGAGCAACCGGGTCAGGTCGTACATGCCGGTCAGGGTGCGGTGCTGCCGGAAGAACTGCGAGTAGGACCGGTAGACCTGGAACAACGCCGCGAACAACGCGGCCAGCAGCAGCACCGACCACCAGGTGGTCTTCAACGCGATCAGGACGAGCAGGCCCACCGAGGCGTTGATCGAGGTGGTGAGAAAGACCGACGGCGCGGTCCGCAGCGCCTCCCGGCCGGCCTGCCAGCCCTGGAGCAGCACGTGCACCCCGGCCACCGAGAGCAGGCTGACCAGGGTGATGGTATTGACCGCCAGGAACAGGATGCCCCAGGTGCCCGGCCCCACCCCCTCGAGCGGGGGCAGGGCCAGCAGGAGCAGCCCGGCCAATGAGGTGGCCGCCGCCGCCTTCGCGACGTTGAACCACAGCTTGGCCGGGGCGAACCGGTGTGACGCACTCCAGATCAGCACGGAGAGCGTGTAGATGAGCACCACGATCAGCGGTGGCAGGAAGAAGAGCGCGACGACGAGGGGCACCTCGGTCAACGTCACCCCGACGGACTGCCGTCGGACTATGACGTTGAGGACCGGGATGCTGATCCCCGTCATCGCCACGAAGAGAACGAACGCCAGGCCCCACTTCCCGAACTCGGGACGCAGGACACCGATCGCGGTGCTGAAGACGATGGCCAGCAGGGCCAGGGGTGCGGTGATGAACCAGGCGCGTTCGGTGGACTTACGCCGCTGATCTCGGCTGGCCATGCGCCACCCTCTCCCTGAGAGACGTCACCCCCAGGACACCGGGAGCGGGGACGACGCGGGGGCTTAGCGCGCGCCGCCCATCGTCCAGACGACGTCCGCCATTTGCGCGCTGCCGTCGATGGATTGGACGCCGGCGACGGCGAGTCCACCCAGGATGGTGGCGAGCACGAGGAGCGAGCCAAACAGCCGGCCCAGCCTTCGACCAGACATGATTGCTCCTGTCGAGAGAGTGTTCACGGGGGATGGTGGAGGTTCCACGATCGTGCCACACCTCGGGTACCCAGAAAAGCGGGGAGAGCGGTGCTGGTCCGAGCAGCGGAGAGGTTCCGCCGTTCGGACCACCACCGTCGCCTCCCCGTGCCAGATCAGCGGCACCAGGACGGGTAACAGCCTCCACGAATCGCCCAATGTCACTATCGACGCAAACCCGATCTTAACGGCGCGAGGCCGCTGTCCGGGTGGCAGGGCGACCGTCGGATTCGAGGGTCGCGACGACTGCTCCCGGAACCGTCACATCGATCACCATAGCTCATTTCGTCAGGTACGGAAGCGGCCTGTCGGGAGTCGACGGACTCCGCACCAGATCAACGACAAAACACGCGTACGGTGGCGAGCCGGCGCGAGCAGGTGAAACACCCGCCGAGGCGGTCGGACCCCGTGATGTCGTACCCCGATGATGTCGTGAATCCATGACATCGCAGACACCGGCGACGCCGGTGATCGAGGAACGGACGCCCCAGCCGTACCTGGGATCCGACGCACGGTGACCGTCGGCGACGCCGCGGCTGCCTGGCCGACCTTGTCGACTGGTTGACCGCGCGCCGGCCACTGCGAACGGTGCGGCGGGTTGCCGCGGGCGTTATCGCCGAGACACCGCCGGCCGGACAGCGGACCATGTACCGATGCGACCCGACGATGCGCTGGCCCGCCTCCAGGAGGCCGCCGTCCTGTGGAGCGTCGGGTCGGGCACGCCGGGCGGGGTGATCGGGGCCGCCTGCGACTGCCTGGTAGCGGGCGTGGACACCCCGACGCTTCGTATCCTGGCGGGTATCTCCCCCACTCCCGGCAGCGGGAGCGACGAACTACGTCGGTGGCTCGGCGACGCACTGGCGGAACCCTCACTGACCTTCTTTCCGGAGGGCAGCCGGGCGGGTGAGGACGAAGCCGTCCGGATCATGGCCCGCCGACTGCTCGACCGGACGATCACCGCCCGCGCCCTCACCTCCTGGCGTACGGGTTCATCACCCGGGACGGGACTCCGCTGGCGGCCGGGCTCATCGACCTGGAGTACGCGTACGAGATCGTCGAGGCCGTCGTCCACGACGGGCAGCCGTACCCGGACGATGCGGTTGCGGAAGTCGATGCGGATGTCGTCGCGGAGGCCCGGCAGCTGCTCGGCGGCACAGCGGGAGACGGCTGAGCCACCGCCCCCGCCTGAACGACCGCCCCCGGCGTCTGCGGTGTTCCCGCGCACTCCGCCGGCCGCGCTGCTGGCACCGAGACCATGGGATACCTGGGGCGGTATGGGGGTATGTCGGGGGTTATGGCAGGTCAGCACGATGCGATAGACGAGGAGCACGCACGGCCGGCGGGAGTCGACGACGCGACGGTCGAGGCGTTGGGCAAGTTGAGTGAGGCGTTGGAGACGATCCACCGGGTGCGTGGGCACCTCTACTCCGCGCACCAGCTCGTCGGCGGCGCGGACCTCACCCTGGACCGGGTGGTGGAGCTGCTGCGCGGGGCCGGGCACGACGAGGTGGCCGACCGGGTCGAACACGAGCTGTTGGGGCGTAACCTGCTGCCCGGCCGGTGGACGTTCCAGATCGTGGAGGAGTTCGACGACGGCTACTACGCCACGTTCCAGGAGATCGAACGGTACGCCCGGGAGAAGCTGGTCGACGGCCGGCGGCACCTCTACGAGGCGGAGATGAAGCAGCGGCGGCGTACCCACGGCCTGCCCGGCCACGAGGCCACGCCGGAGTCGGCGCGGCCTCTGTGACCGGGACGGGCGTCGCGATGATCCACGCAACTGGGCCCGAGTAGCGGTATCCGCCGCGCCCCGATACCGCTACCTCGGCCCGGTAGCGAGGCGGGCGGGGGTCACCACTGGCGGCGTACACCCGCTTTGGGGCCGGTGACCAGGGTGGCGGGCGGGACGTCGTCGGCGACCACCGCGCCGGCCGCCACCACGGCGTCGCGGCCGATGCGGACGCCGGGGAGGATCGTCGCGCCGGCCCCGATCCAGACGTTCTCCGCCACGTCGATGGGCGCCCCGGTCAGCCACTCCCGCCGCTGCACCGGGTCGACCGGGTGGCCGAGGGTGATGAAGGTGGCCTTCGGGCCGATCATGACGCCCTCGCCGAGCCGGATGCCGGCATAGTCGAGGAACGTGCAGTTCTGGTTGATGAACACCCGCTCCGCGATCTCCAGATTGAGGCCGTGGTCGGTGAAGAACGGCGGATAGATGGTGACCCGCGCCGGCAGCGGCCGGCCGAGGAGCTGCGCTAACAGCTCCGCCCGCCCGGCCTCGTCGTCGAAGGGCAGCACGTTCAGCCGGGAGGTCAACTCGGTAGCCCGCAGCACCCTCGCCGCCATCGCCTGGAACTCGGGGCTGTGGATACGCATGAAGTTGTCGTCGGACATCCCGCGATCCTCGCCGACGTTCCCCGTACCCGACCCTGCGGGCCGCCGCCGCTCATCGGCCGGCGCACAGGTGCCCGCACCAGCCGGCACGCCCGGGTCGACTCCGGCCTGTCGTCGCCGTGAATCTCGGATGGCTTTTCTGCGCGCGAAGCCGTCACGACCGGATCATGGCCGGTGCCACCCTGACCCTCTCCGGAGTCACCCTGACCGGGAAACGCTTCCCCGAAATCGAGATAACCCAAACTTCACATCGATCAGCCATCCTTGTATCTGGGTGGTCCGAATAGCCGACCCAGCCTGGTGATCATCCAGTCGGAAGTCGACCCCTCGACACCTCCCGCCGAATCAGATCATCACCCTGGATGTGTAGAGGACGCTGATGCAAGTCACCATGGCAACCAGCCCGGCCAAAGCCGACCAGCCCAACGAGGACTGGGCCGGAGCCACGACGAGCGCTGCCGTAGTTCTTGACGGACTCTCTGAGGCGTCAGAGACCGGCTGCGTGCATGGGACTCCTTGGTACGTGCACCAGCTCGGAAGCAAGCTGTTGTGGCTCGCGGGCGACTCTGGTCGAGGCTTGGAGGAAGTCTTGGCGGAGTCCATCGATGCAGTGGCAGCCATGCATCGCGACTCCTGCGACCTCGCCCACCCCGGCTCCCCGTGCACGACGGTAACAATGGTGAGGCATGCAGGAGAGTCGCTGGAGTATCTTGTTCTCTCGGACTCGATTATAGTGCTCGACCGTGTCAGTGGTGGGCCGCTGGTAGTACAGGACAAGTCGGTTGATGCCTTCGCGTCGGATAGTGCAAGGGCCGCCATTTCCAGCAAAGACAAGAGCGATAAGGAGGCGCTTTTCACGCTGATTCGTGAACAGCAACAGGTGAGAAATCGTCCCGGTGGCTACTGGGTGGCGCAGGTTGACCCGTCGGCCGCTGCGCATGCCATGTCCGGATTTGTGGTCGAAGTGCGTGGCGCTGCCCTGCTGTCAGATGGGGCTGCTCTTCTTGTTACCGATTTCAGCGCTATGGATTGGCCCAGGCTACTTACCTTCACCTACGAACACGGCCCATCCGCCCTGATTGCGGCCACCCGTGAATTTGAGGACCGCGATCCCAATGGTGTGATCTGGCCGAGGTACAAGCACCGAGACGACGCCACGGCGGTGGTTTGTCGCCTGTAGTGCGTGCCGGCGCGCTGCTGCGGCCCGACAACTGACGTGCGAGCCTCTCCGCCACGTGATGCGCGGCAGCGCAATGAACCTAGGGGCGCATCGGTGCGTCGTGGGATGCTCGGATCTGCCGATGAGCGAATGCCCGATCTCGGGAGGTTCCCGTTGACCTCAACCAGAGTTGAGGTGCTTCACTGTCGGCCATGGATCTTGATGGTCTGCGCGTCGCCATCACCGGCGCGGTCAGGTCAAAGGCGCTCACGTGGCAGTGTCCACCGGGTGTTCGGCCGTGACACGAAAGCCGAGCCCGCCGTCAGGCGCCCATCAGAACGACGGACCCGCTTGAGGCCCGCCAGCCGTACGAAGATCTCCCGCTTGGTGACGGCCTGGCCCTGGCCGTCGAGCTGGTAGCCGGTCACCCACGCCCAGCCGTCATAGGTGGGCCGGGGGCAGACCGAGATCACCCGGAACACGAACGCCGGTGTCCGCGCGAACTGCACCGACGCTTCCCGGCTGATCAGCAGTTCCTCACCCGGCGTCGGGGGCTGGAGACGGGGAAGGCCCCGTGCGTCAGGAAACATGCTCTTCCCTCCCTGCGGTGGCCCTGCCCGACCGGTGTCGGAGGAGACCGGCCGGGCAGGGGGACCGCCGCACCGGGGCGGGTTCGGGCCTCCACGACCAGCACAGCGGGATAGACACACCCTATCCCAACCGGTACATGGTGGTCCATGGTCTACCAAGCCTGACCAGCGGCATCCCTGCCCACCTACCGTCAAGACGTGATTGACCCCGAAGGGCCAGTGCCGCTGTATCAGCAGTTGGCGGCGATCCTGCGCGAGCGGATTGAGCGCGGCGACCTGGTGCCCAACCGGCCGATACCGAGCGTTGCCCGACTCCAACAGGAATACGGCCTGGCGCGCGGCACCATCCTGCACACGGTGCGCGTGCTGGTCGAAGAAGGCCTGATCTACGTGGTGCCCGGCAAAGGCGCGTTCGTCAAGGCTCGTTGAGCCGGTGCCCGCTCAGCAGCGATCAACGCGGACGTAGCCGCCGCACCACGGATAGACACCGGACCATGATCAGCGTTCCCGCCATGTTCCCGTGGAGGCTCGTAGACGGCTAGACCGCACTGGACTCGGCTAGATCAACGAGAACGGCCCTGTGGTCAGCGTTTCCGCTGTTCACAGGGCCGTTCGTGCTCCTGGTGGCGGGTAGAGGATTCGAACCTCTGTAGCTTTCGCGACGGATTTACAGAGCGCCATGCTCAGAGCCCTGACCTGGCCAGATGGGCCGTATCGGCAGGATCGCGACGCAGATACGACGCAACCTCACCCGTGGGGCAGGTGTAGCCCTTCTGGCGGGTGTCCGTCCGGCCATCGGTCGAACTCCGGGGGGTAGTCCAGATCCGCCCCGTCAAAGTACACCTCCCCGCCGCTGAACTTCGCCCGGTCGAAGGACACCCGCCCGCCGCCGAACGTCGCCATGCCGAAGTACACCGCCCCGCCGCTGAACGTCGCCATGCCGAAGTACACCGCCCCGCCGCTGAACTTCGCCATGCCGAAGGACACCTGCCCGCCGCCGAACGTCGCCATGCCGAAGTACACCGACCCGCCGCTGAACTTCGCCCCGTCGAAGGACACCCGCCCGCCGCTGAACATCGCCCGGTCGAAGGACACTTCCCCGCCGCCGAACGTCGCCCCGTCGAAGGACACCCGCCCGCCGCTGAACATCGCCATGCCGAAGTACATCCCCCCGCCGCTGAACGTCGCCCCGTCGAAGGACACCTCCCCGCCGCCGAACGTCGCCATGCCGAAGTACACCGACCCGCCGCCGCTGAACTTCACCTCGTCGAAGGACACCTCCCCGCCGCTGAACGTCGCCCGGTCGAAGGACATCTCCCCGCCGCTGAACGTCGCCCGGTCGAAGGACACCTCCCCGCCGCTGAACGTCGCCCCGTCGAAGGACACCTCCCCGCCGCCGAACGTCACCCCGTCGAAGGACACCCGCCCGCCGCTGAACGTCGCCCCGTCGAAGGACACCCGCCCGCCGCCGAACGTCACCCCGTCGAAGGACACCTCCCCGCCGCTGAACGTCGCCCCGTCGAAGGACACCCGCCCGCCGCCGAACGTCACCCCGTCGAAGGACACCCGCCCGCCGCCGAACGTCACCCCGTCGAACGAGACCCGCTCGGTGCTGAACGTCACGCCAGAGAGGTCACCTCCGTCGAAAACAGCGCCGGTGAAGTCGTAGTCGAAGCCGCGCCAAGAATTCGCATCCTCCTCGGCAAGCCGTAAATGCCTGCCGATGAGTCGAATGACGGTATGACGCACCTCCCGCTCCTCGCGAGCGGCCCGAGCAGCCTCCGAGGTTGCCGCCGACGCATCGTCGTTGGCCTGCGCCGGCAGTGCTTTGTTTGATGCCTCCTGAGGAGGGGTGTAGGGCATGCGGAGGTATGCACAGAGAACGTCGATGCAGGTCTGGCGACCGTCTCGCCAGTCGTCTGCGAGCCCGGCCATGGCGTAGACCCCGGCCAATCGCACTGCCGCCTTGTCCGAGCCGAGCTGTTCGGAAGCCTTGGCGAATCGCTCGTTGAAAAGCCGGATCCCGTTTCGGTCGGTTTCGATCTTGGCCCGGCCCTCGGCAGCCTCCGCGCGTAGGTCAGCGGCGTGCGCTAGCCCATGGGCGAACTCGGCCAGCTTGTTGGCGTGCTCGGCAACGCGCTGCCGTCGGTACGCCACGACAAGAGCTGCGACGCCCCCAATACCCGCCACCACCGAAAAGACGAGCTTCAGCAGGTCAAACAGGGTGGCAGCCGTGACGGTGCTGGCCCGGTGGAGGCTCGGCCAACCGGCGTACCAAAGCGCTCCAGCGATCAGGGCTCCAACCACCAGCACCGCAGTTGCGATGACCAGCGCAATCGACCGGCGGATGCTCCATAGCCGAAGCGCCGGCACCGGACTATCCGCTGGTGGAAGTGGTGGGACTCCAATGCCGCCAGGCACCGGGGACAGAGATCGACTTTCGCGCTCCACGTCTCTCTTCGTAGTCGATCGAAGCAAACGACCAGATGCAGGCCCTCCCGATTTCAGCCCTCAGCCCGGTCGATCAGAACCTCGGCAATCTCGCCCATGCTGGTAACCACCGCGCCCGCCCCGGCGAGCCGGAAAGCATCGACCTTTGACGGCCGACTCGCGTAGCCGATCACCGCTACTCCAGCGGCCCGCGCGCCCTCGATATCCGACAGCGAGTCGCCGACCAGCACGCACCGGGCCGGCAACTGACCAAGGGCACGCACGGCTTGCAGGATTGGTTCCGGGTTGGGCTTCATGCGGTCCGGGTCTGCGTACGCCCGGCCGACGACCGGCGAGACGTACCCGGCGAGCCGGTGCGCAGCTAGGTAGGCGGATACAGCCCCGGCTGAGTTGTTGCTGACGGCCGCCACCGGCATCCCGGCTTGCTGGGCAGCCACGATGACCTCACGGCCGTACGGCGTTGGCTCGGCAGTCTCTACGGCCCGGCGCTCAGCCGCGCAGAGTGCATCCTCTACCGCACAGGTGGTGCCGTAGTTGCCGGCCGCCCCGGTGCGCCGCAGCACCTCAAGCGGATCGGGCTCCCCAGCTAGATCAGGAGGCACGTCGACACCGCGTCGCCGCAGCACCTCCACCAACTCGGCGGCAACCTGCGGAGCGGGGTACCCGGCGAAGATGCTGCACACCGGTCCATCGAAGTCGAGCAGCACCGCGCCGACCCCGCTGAACAGCCGGCCAAGGTCGGCGCTCATCCGTCGTACCGGTAGGCGATGGTCGACCACACCGAGTCGAACCACTGGCGGGAGGCCTCCACGAACTGCGTGCCGTGAGACGTGTCATCGTCGGTCACGGCATAGTGAAACAACGGCACGTCCTTGCCCATCAGGTCATAGATCGCCATGGGCTCGCCCTTGATCGAGACGGTGCGCTCAACGACCGGATAGAAGCCGTAGAAGACCTCTTCCCCGTTCAAGATGTAGAGCTTGAACAGGGGAGATGCCCGGTGCATCCGTACCTCTACCGTGGTTGAGCGGATCAGGCCGAGGTCGCCCAGCTCGGCCACCTGGTCGATGATGCCGTCTGCCGCCCGGCGCGTAATGCGCTCGGCTCGCTCTCGTACCGCCGAATCATCCGCCTGAGTCTCAGCCCGAGCGGGCAGCGCCATGGGCATCGTCATGTCAGAGATCAGCACCCGTACCGCGATCGTCTCCGGCGCGAGCCTTCCTACCCGCACCTTATCGAGCGCTTCGGCAAGCGCGTCTCGCAACGTCTCGCCCGAGAACCCGGCGAAGTCGATGGTGACGTGCGCCCTCTCGAAAGCCGCTTCGATGTGGGGCCGCAGCTCCACCGCTCGCTGTGTCTGCGCACGAACGAACGCGCCGCTGCCCTGCCGGGACACGATCAGCCGTTCCGCCCGGAGTAGGTCTAAGGCTCGCTTGACTGTCTCCCGCGCAACGCCGTACCGGGCGGCCAGGTCGGGCTGTGACGGCAGCTTGTCACCGGGCGCGAGGCGACGCGTGAGGATGGCCGCTCGCAGCTTGTTCGCGATCTGCTGCGAAGCCTGTTTCGGGTCGTCGGGGTCCAGTTCGCCGAGGAAGTCAAGGTTCTCGCTCACCCCCTCACGGTAGCGCTGACTAGCCAAGTCAGGAAAGTTCGCCGCGCCCCCTTGACCTGACTAGCCAAGCCGGCTTAGGTTCATCACGTCCTACCTGGCTAGCCAGGCGGGGCAAGCCGAACGGAAGCCGGGGAAGGCTGGCGCGCGCCGCGCCGCACGCCCACGGGCCGGTTGTGTGGTCGTTCATTGAGAACTTCACAGCAGAAGCGCCGCGTTTGATCCGTCTGCGGTATGCCCGCCTTGATCCACATGGTGGCCGACCTCGGTAGATCCCGAGCGAGCGGGCCGAGTGGGCTGATCTTGGCGCGCGGTTGCTTCTGCCTCTGATCCCCGCTGTGGGCGGGGTCGCGCTGTCACGGCGCGGCCCCAGCCCCGGCGCTCTGCTGCTGGTCCGTGTGACGCCCGGACCGCGCCACCTACCCGTCCTGACCTACCCCCGTGGGAGAGGTGATCCCGCTATGTCCGTGATCGCTGCGTGTGTGCGTGTCACCAGCAAGAGCCGCGCTATCTGGCGGACCTGCACGGCGTGCGGGGCGCTCGCTCCGCTGGCCCCTGACGAGAGCCGCTGCCGGGCCTGCCCGCAGCCGTCGCGTTCTCGCCGTACCGAGAGGAACCGATCGAAGTGACCCCCGCCGAGATGGACCCGACCCCGGTTGACCTGGCCGCGATCGACGCTGAGTGGCCGTTGATCGCCGCTGAGCTGGACGTGCTCGACGCTGAGATCAGCCTGTTCTACGCCGACGACCGGGGCGGCCCCTCGCCGCTGGACTGGCGTCGACTGCGCCGGGCCGAGGCTCGCGTCACCCGCGCCGCCACGACGGCGGTTCGCCCGCCCTGGCACGCCGACGGGTGCGTGCCTCACCACCTGGCGGTGGTCGGCCGGACCGGTTGCGGCCACGACTGCGAGATCGTGCGCTGCCCCGGCTGCGGTGGCGAGCAGGTTCTCCACCGCACCGACAGCGGCTGCCGGGCCGGCCTGCCTCGCGCAGTCTGATGTCCCGCATCCGGGCCGCCTACAACGATCCGGACGGCAACCGGTACGGCATCCCCACCTACTGGTGGCAGGGTGCCCCGCCCGGCTACGCCACCCGCCGTCAACTCCGCGCCGCCGGCCTGCGGCCCGCCGGTCAGCCGATCGCCGCCCAGGTCCTCTGGCGTGGCATCGGCGGCACCCGCGCCGCCTACCTCTACCGGGTCGACCTGGCCCGGCCGAAGCGCACCGCCACCCCCGCCCAGCGCCGTGCCATCGCCGCCGCGTTGCTGGCCCGCCGTACCTGCCCGACCTGCGGCCAGGTGCGCCCTTACTACATCCCGCGATCCCTCGGAGAGTGCACCGACTGCTCTCCCCTGTGTTGAAAGAGGTTCCGCAGTGAGTGACCGGAAGAACCGTCGTGCCGTCCTGGCTGAGCTGATTCTGCTGGCCGACCCGACCGAGATCCGCATCCGTTCCGACGGTAGGTCGCTGACCGTCGATTTCGACAGCGTCGCCGAGTTGAAGTCGTGGTTGCACCTGGCCGGGTTGAACAGCCCGGACCTGCTGTCCCGCGAGTACCAGGGGACCGACAAGGACGGCCGACCGTACCGGGCGATGAGCGCCTATCCGACGTGGCACGGTTGGGAGTTCTTCGCCTACGCCCGCGAGTTCACCGACACCACCGGGCCGCTCGACCCGTCGACCGCTGACCGGCTCGCCGCGCTGGCGGTGGCCTGATGACCGCGCCGACGCTGAGCATCTACCCCCGGTCGGTAGACGAGTTGATGCCGGAGGCACGCGCCCTGGTCGCCCGTCTCGGTACGGTGCCGTCGCGGAACCGGATCAAGACCGAGTTGCGGGTGGGTGGTCCGAAGGCGGACGCCATCATCGACCGGCTGACCCGCCCCACGGTCGACCCGGACGCCACCCCGACCGGCAGCACCCCCGCGCCGGACGCCGCCGACTCGCCGACGGTCGACCTGGACCCGCACCCGGACGCCGACCCGCCCGCCCCGGACGCGCCCACGGACCCGGTGCCGCCCGCCCCGCCCACACCGGCCCCTGCCCTGGACGTGGCCGAGGTTCCCGAGGTGGTGTCGGGGCAGGCAGCACCCGCCGCAGACCCGGGTTCCAACATCACCACCACCCCGACCGCCGCCCGTCCGACGGGTCGGGGGTGGGCATACGTCGGGGTGATCCTGGGCGGGGTGGTGTCGATCGCCGCGAACGTGGCGCACACCTACCTCCCGAACCCGCCCGACGGCGCACCCGCCGGATGGGCACCCGGCCCGGGGTGGTCGCCGTCGCCTCTGGCGGTGGCGTTGTCGGTGTTCTGGCCGGTGGCCCTGTTCGTGACGGTGGAGATCCTGACCCGCATCCCCTGGGGCAACGGGGCAAGTTCCGTGTTCGCCCGGGTCGCGGGTGTGCTGCCGGTTGCGGTGGTCGCCGCCGTCGTGTCCTACCGGCACCTGTCCGGACTGCTGGCCCACTTCGGCGAAGACCCGCTCACCATCGCCATCGGCCCCCTCGCCGTCGACGGGCTGATGGTCATGGCTTCCGCCGCGCTGCTGGTGACCAGCCGCCGCAGCCGTACCTGACCCCGCCCGGCGGCACAGCCCCAATGGCCTCAGAAACCCGTGCTGTGCCGCCGGTCCGGTCACCCAACCCCTCATATGAGAGGAGGGCACCTCTGATGGTGCCAGTACCCGATCCGGCCTGGTTCACCGACCGGATCACCGAAGTCCGCACCGAACTCGCCCGCGCCGACAGCAAAGCCTCCACGTTGATGGCCGTCGCCGGAGCGGCCGTGACGGTCGGCGTGGCGATCCTCGCCCGCACCGACCTGCCCGCCCCCGCGCTGGCCGCCGGGGTGACCACCGTCGCCCTGGTCGGCACGGCGGTAGGGCTGCTGGCCGGTGCGGTCCGGCCGTGCCTGGGCGGTGGTCACGGCCTGGTCCGCTACGCCGCTGCCGCGCCGGGGGACCTCATGACCGAGGCCACCGCGCCGCCGCTGTCCGCCGCCGCCGAACGGGCGCACCACCTGGTGTGGCTGTCCCGCACGGCCGTGCGCAAGTACCGGCGGGTGCGTACCGCTGTCGATCTGCTGGTGGCCGGGCTGGTCGGCACCGCCGTTACCGCTGTTCTCGCTGTCGTCGCCTGACCTGGGAGGTAGCAACATGCTCAAGCACGCAAACCCGCCCGCCGGTACGCGGGCCGGTCGGGTAGCCGCCACCACCGTGGGTGTCCCGGTCGGGGTGTTCACGGCCGGGTACGGCATGGCCCGTGACGCGCAGCTCACCGCGTGGCTGCTGTTGATCCTGCTGGTCGGGTCGGGCGGCTACGTGGTGATGCGGTGGGTGCTGCGGTCGTGGGCTGGTCCGCGATGAGCACCGACACCATCGAGGCGGCCCCGGTAGAGCAGGAAGCCCCGGAGCCGACCAGCCCGGAGACGGCCGGCGACGACCTGCCGCTGTCCGAGGCCGACGAACCGACCGGCCAGCCTGCCGACGACGACCCGAGCGGCCCGGCCGAGGATGACGGGCCGGTCGGGTTTCCCGGTGGGGCGCTGCTGCTCAGCGCCGCCGATATGGCGGCGGTGGGTGGTGGGGCGGTGTGGGCCGGGGCGACCGGGTTCGGTGCGCTGCTGTTGGCCGCTGCCGCGACCGCCGCCGCCGGACTCGCCGTGGCCGACCGGAAGGCCAGGCGGGACCGGGCACGCCGTGACGGCACCGGGCGTACCGGGCAGTCGGCCCGTCCCTCCCGCCGCACCGCCGCCGGTAGCGGCGGCACGGCCGGTGGCCGGGGTCGGAACAGGCCCGGCGGCGGCAAGGGCAGCGGCGGCGGGGTGTTCGGTCGCAGTAAGCCGGGTGGCAAGCACGGTGGCACCGGCAAGCCGACCGCTGGTGGCCCGTTCAGTCGGTCCGGCAAGAACAAGCCCTCTGCCGGTGGTGGCCTGTTCGGACGCAAGCCCGGCAAGGGCAGCGGCGGCGGCACCGGGGGCGGGTTGTTCGGCCGCAAGCCGGGCGGCAGCGGGAAGGGCTCCCCCGGTGGTGGGGGCCTGTTCGGCCGGTCCGGCAAGGGCAAGGGTCGGAAGCCGCACGTGATCAGCGATCCCGGATTCCGTCCCCTCACGGGGACCGGTTCTCGGGGCAGGAACGGCCGGAAGTCGTCCCCGAAGCCGGTCGGCAGCGCGGATGAGGCGGCCCGGCGGGCGGAGGAAGCCCGCAAGGCCATCGACACCGCCACCAAACCCAACGCCGACAGCCCCGAGGTCAAGCCTGCCGACGGCACCCAAGCCGCCGGCACCACCACGAACGGCGACGGCCCGGCCGTGCTGGTCGGGTCGCAGGAGATCACCGCAGGAGGTGCACTGATGGGTCAGTTCCCCCTTCCCGGCGCGGCATCGGAGTTCCGGTCCGCCGCGTCCCGCTACACCCCCGACGACATGTACGAGTTCGGGGCGCACCTGGCGCAGATGCCCGCCGCGATGCTCGACATCGCTGAGGGGTTGAAGGCGATGGCGTTGCGCACCCACGCCGAACGGCCCGTCGACCCGCGCGTGGTCGAAGCCCTCGCCGCGCTGTACCAGGTGCAGCGGGCCACGATCGCCGCCGCCGAAACCATCGCCCCGGTGTTCCGCAAGGTCCACGAACGCGACCTCGCCCGGCGGGAAGCCCCCCGCACCAACGAGCAGGAATGGAACGTCTGATGACCACCACCGACAGTCCGATCGTGCCCCCGGCCCCCGCGCCGGGGGCCACCCCCACCAGCACCCCGACCAAGCCGGCCCGGGGGCGGGCTGGGCACTGGCTCACCTATGCCCTGTCTACCTGGCATTGGCGGCACCCCCACCCCGCGTGGGGCGCGCTCAACGCCGCCGGGGCCACTCTCGGCGCGGCGGGGATCGCCGCCGCCGCCGATGTGCCGGGTCCGTTCGCCGCGATCGGTGGGGCGCTCGGCGCTGCCGGTGCCGTCGCCGCCGGCATGGTCGACGACCTTCCCGGGCACCGGCTGCTGTGGCGGGGCTGCTGCTGGATGATGCCCGGTACCTGGGCCACCACCGCCCTGATGACCGACGCCGTGTGGTCCGGGTGGGCACTGGGCACCCTGGCCGCCGGCACGGCCGGGTTCGCTACCGCCGCGACCGCGATCGGCCGCACCCGCCGCCGCCGGGCCGACGCCGCGCAGCAGCGGGCCGCCCTGGTCGACGCCGCCGCCCGCCGGGACCGGCTCGCCGCCGCGTGGGAAGCCCGCATCGCCCGGGTCACCGACGTGAAGGTCACCGTCCGGAACGTGCAGGGCTGGCCGACCCGCACCGGGTTCACCCTCGACGCCGACCTCCCGACGGGTGGGGCGACGTGGCGGGACATCGCCCGCCGCACCGAAGGACTCGCCGCCGACGCGAGACTCCCCCACGGCTGCGAGGTGACGGTAGAGCCAGGAGACAGCCGCGGTGCCGTGCTGCTGCACGTCTCCACCGTCAACGCCCTGTCCCAGGATCACCACCTCGACGACTACAGCCCTCTGTCCATCAACAACCCCCTTGCTATCGGGCCGCTGCGCAACGGCGAACAGGCCGTCATCAACCTGCGCTACGCCTGCGGAGTGCTGGTCGGACAGACCGACAGCGGCAAAACCAACCAGCTCCAGACCATCAACACCCAACTCGTCCGCTGCGTCGACACCCTCGTGTGGCAAATCGACCTCGCCGGTGGTGGCCTATCCCGACCGTGGGTCACCCCCTACGCCGAAGGACGCGCACCCCGCCCCGCCGTCGACTGGGTGGCGACCAGCATCGGGGAAGCGGAGATCATGGTCCGCGCCGCGATCGAGATCATCAACGGCCGCAAACCCGCCTACCAGCAGCGCATGCGCGCGGCGAACGACGACAAGATCCCGGTCGGCCCGGACCTGCCCGAGATCGTGATCGTCGTGGACGAGATCAAGACCATCCCGCCACACATCGTCAACATGCTCGCCCAGATCAGCGACACCGGACGTGCCGCCGGAGTCCGCACCCTGTGCTGCGCGCTGCGGGCCACCGACGACTACCTGCCGATCGCCATCAAGGAACAAGCCCGCATCCGCATCGGCATGCGGGTCACCGACGACAAGGAACTGAACTACCTGTTCGGCTGGAAGTACAACATCGACGCCGAAGCCGCCCCCTACCAGGGAACGGGGTTCCTGCTCGCCGGCACCCCCGGCGAGGCCGCGCCGATGCCGTTCAAGGGCTACCGCACCGACCCGGCCCGCATCGACGCCGCCGCCGTCGCCGTCGCCCCCTGGCGGCCCGACCTCGACGCGGTGTCGCAGCAGCTGGCCGGCAAGGTCGCGGTCAAGGGCACCCGCGCGTACGCCGACCGGTGGACGCGCACCATGCCGACCCTGTTCACCGACCCCATCACCATCACCCCGACCAGCACCACCAACCCGACCCCGCCGATCACGTCAGCACCGGCCACCGGCACCACCAACGGCGGTACCGGTGGGGACATTGCCCACCTGTTCGACCCGATCCCGGGAGACACCCTCGACGCCGCCCTCGATCGCTTCCGCACCATCGCGGCCCGCAACGTGACCGAACTCGGCATCGACATGACCACCGCCCTCAACCACCTCAACCCCAACCCAGTGCCGGAGTTGCTGACCCGCGCTCTCGACGCTACGGAGGCCAACGGCGGGCGCATCCACACCGGAGACCTCGCCGCCCGCCTCGACATGGACCCGGCCACCCTCGGCACCGAACTCAACCGGCTGCTACGGGATGTCGGGGTGGAGCGGCACAACGCCACCGGCAGCGTCCGCATCGGCGACGCCGTCAAGCCCGGATACCTCGCCGCAACTCTGCGTGAGGCCATCGACGCCTACCGGGCCGGTGGGCAGCGCGCCGCCTGACCCCACACAAACCGGCGTGTGGGTCACACACCAACACCCCCACACAACCGTGTGACCCACACGCCCCGTCCCACCCCACGTCCCACCCGCTGACCTGCCCATGAAGGCGTGTGACCCACACACCACAACAGGGGGCTACGGCCCGGAAATCGGCCCCCGGACCCCCCTTCCCTCACACGCCTGACACGCCCCACACACACCCCACGCCGAACCCGTTCCGGCGCGATCCCGCACGCCCACACGCGGCTACTGACAGTCATCAACGGGGCGCTTCGCGCGCTCACTCCTGAGTGGCCGGCACCCGTCTGACGCTGCCCTCCACCGCCACACCGGAAGGAGTGGCACCGGCTGATGAACCTGCTCGACACCCGGTGCGGGCACTGGATCGGTACGGAACGGCGCTACTGCCACCACCCCGATGGTGTCCGCCCCTACCTGCAAGGGCCCCGCTGCCCGGCCCACACCCCCAACGCGCTGGCCGGACGGCCCGAACCCTCATCGACGTCCCTGCACGAACCTGAGAGGAGCGCCATGCCTGACACATCCTCGCTGGTCGTCCCCGCCCTGACCTACGCCGCACGCGGGTGGCCGGTGTTCATGCTCGCCCGGTCGAAACGACCCGTCGCCAACTGCCAGCCCTGCGCCGACGCTGGCCCCGACCACGACCGGGACACCTGCTCCTGCCTGACCTGTCACGGCTTCTACGCCGCGAGCACCGACCCGGATCGGGTCGCCGCGATCGTGGGCGCTGTCCCTACCGGGCAGCTCGCCTTGCGTACCGGTGCCGCTTCCGGCACCGTCGTGGTCGACGTCGACCCCGCCCACGGCGGACGAGACACGATGAACGCGCTCATCGCCGCTGGGCTGCTGCCGCCTACGGCCTATGTAGTGACCGGGTCGGGTGGGTTGCACCTGTACTACCGGCACCCCGGACAGCCGGTGCAGTGCAGTCAGGGCAAGCCGGGGCAGGGACTCGGCCCCGGCATCGATGTCAAAGCCGACGGCGGCTACGTGGTGCTGCCCCCGAGCGTGCACCCACGCACGGGCCGCCCGTACCAGTGGGCGCCACGCCGGGAGATGCAGGAGATGCCCCCCGCCCTGGTTGACGCCTGCCGACCGGCCCCGCCCGCACCGACCCCGGTCCCGGCACACGAACCGACCAGCACCCGGGAGGCGGAAGGCATCTCCCATCCCGACCGGCTGTTGGCCGCACACCTGCACGCGGTCGCCACCGCACCGGAGGGCAGCCGCCGGACCACCCTCTACGGGGCAGCCCGAGGCGTCGCCCGCATGGTCACCGCCGGAGCCATCAACCACCACGACGCCGTCGCCGCCCTCACCACCGCCGGCCACCAAGCAGAGCAGACCGACCGAGACATCCGCGCCGCCATCACCGGGGGCTTCCGCGCCGAAGGGATCGCCGCATGAACCCACCGACCAGCACCATCGATCAGCCCGTAGACGGTGCCGCGATCCTCGACCAGGTACACGCCTGCCTCACCAAGTACGTGATCCTGCCCTCGGTGGAAGCCGCCGACGCGGTCACGCTGTGGATCGCCGCCAGCCACGCCCAACCCGCATGGGCACACGCCCCCCGCCTGGTCATCCGCGCCCCGGAGAAGCGGTGCGGAAAGTCCCGACTGCTCGACGTCGTAGAGGCGACCTGCTACGCGCCGCTGATCACCGTCAACGCCAGCCCCGCCGCCGTCTACCGGGCCATCGGCAGTGACGACCCGCCCACCCTGCTCGTCGACGAAGCCGACACCATCTTCGGGGCCGCCGCCGAGGGCAACGAAGACCTACGCGGACTGCTCAACGCCGGCCACCAACGCAACCGGCCCGCCATCCGGTGGGACAACAACACCCGCAGCCTGGAGAAGATCCCCACCTTCGCCATGGCCGCCCTCGCCGGCATCGGCGCGATGCCCGACACCATCGAAGACCGCGCCGTCGTCATCCGCATGCGCCGCCGCGCCCCCGGCGAGCAGGTCGCCCCCTACCGGCACCGCCGCGACGGCCCGGCCCTGCGGACCCTGGCCCGGACCCTCACCACCTGGCTACGCGCGAACCTGCCCACCCTCGAAGCCGCGGAACCCCCCATGCCCGTAGAGGACCGGGCCGCCGACACCTGGGAACCCCTGGTGGCCGTCGCTGACCTGGCCGGTGGACCCTGGCCCGACCGGGCACGCCGTGCCTGTGAAACCCTCACCGCGCTCCGCGACGGGGCCGCCGTTCCCTCCGACCGGATTCGGCTCCTGGCCGACTGCCGCGCGATCTTCCGCACCGCCGGGGTGACCGACACCCAGAACCGTCCCGGTATCCCCAGCAGCGTCCTGCTGGACCACCTGCGTGCCGACGCCGAAGCGCCGTGGGCCGAGTACGGCAAGAGCGGCACCGGCCTCACCGCGATGAAACTCGGTCAACTCCTGGCCGAGTACGAGATCCGGTCCACGAACATCCGGTTCGGGCCGCCCCACGGGCAGGTCAAGGGCTACTACCAAGCCGACTTCACCGACGCCTGGCAGCGCTACTGCCCCGGCCCCGAAGCCGTACCCCCGGCGGAGGCGTCCCAGCCGTCCCAGCCGTCCCCGCCCAGCTCAGCCCCGGGACGGGTTATCCCCCTGGGACGGCTCAAGCCGTCCCACACCACCACCGCCCACCCTGCCGCTGGGACGGCTTAAGCCGTCCCAGCTCCCAAGCCGTCCCAGCCCTGACCTGCAACGGGACGGCTGGGACGGCTGGGACGGCTACCCCAGGCAACCCCGACCACCCAGCGACGCACCGACCTCCACACCGAGGAAGGACAGCCAACCGTGACCAGCCGACCGAAGCGCACCACCCCCACTGGAAACCTGCTCACCCTCGCCGAAGTCCTGGACGAACTCCGCGTACCCCGGTCGACCTTCTTCCGCTGGAAGGCCACCGGCCGCGCCCCCCGAACCATCAAGTACCCGAACGGGAGCCTCTACGTCCGCCGCCGCGACCTGGACAACTGGATTGACGACCACGAGGAGGCCGCTTGATCAGCTATGACGTCCGGGTGTGGAGCATCCTCCCGAACCGCAGCCAGAAAAAGCCCAGCTACTCCGTTCGCTGGTTCGTCGCGAAGAAGCCGTTCCGGAAGACCTACGCGACGCGCGCTCTTGCTGAGAGCTTCCGCGCCAAGCTGATCGTTGCGCAGCGGGAAGGCGTCGCGTTCGATCAGGTCAGCGGCCTGCCCGAGCCGATGGCGCGAGCACTCAACACCCGGACGTGGTTCGACCACGCTGTGGCCTACGTCGACATGAAGTGGCCCCGCTCGTCGGCCAAGCACCGCAAGGGCATCGCTGAGACGCTGGCCACCGTCACCCCGGCACTGCTCGCGACCGACCGAGGTGTGCCCAGCGATAAGGCGCTACGGGCCGCGCTCTACGGGTGGGTGTTCAACAAGGCACGCCGAGACGCCGGGGAACCGCCCGCCGACCTCGCCGCCGCCGTGCGCTGGCTCAAAGCCAACACCGTCAACCTGTCCGCGCTCGCCGACGCCGCGTTGGTGCGGAAGGCTCTCGACACGCTTGCCCTGCGGATGGACGGTGCCGCCGCGTCGGCCAGCACGATCGCCCGTAAGCGGGCCGTCTTCTCCGGGGCGTTGAAGTACGCCGTTGAGCTGCGGCTACTCGACGCGCACCCGCTGTCTCTGGTGAGCTGGACCGCGCCGAAGACGGCCGATGAGGTCGACCGGGGGGCGGTGGTCAACCCCGATCAGGCGCGAGCACTGCTCGCCGAGGTGGGGCGCTCGGTGCCCGAGCTGGAAGCGTTCTTCGGATGCATGTACTACGCCGCCCTGCGCCCCGAGGAGGTGCTTCACCTGCGGGAAGACGAATACGAGCGGCCTGCCCAGCGCGGGGGGTGGGGCGTTCTGCACCTCACTGGCTCGACGGTGGCCGTCGGCCGCGATTGGGGCGACGGAGACGACACCACCGAAGACCGGGAGTTGAAGCACCGCGCCAAGGCAGCCACGCGGGACGTTCCGGTGCCGCCGCCGCTCGTGCGGCTACTCGACCACCACGTTACGGAGTACCCGCCCGGATCGAACGGCAAGCTGTTCGTGACCCGGCGCGGCCCCGGCGGGCGATACGTGCCTACCGCCGGCCAGCCGATCCCGAACAACACCTACGGGAAGGCGTGGCGTGATGCGCGGGCAAAGGTGCTCACCCCGGCTCAGCAGCGCTCCCCGCTGGCTCGCCGGCCGTACGACCTGCGGCACGCTGCCGTGTCGCTCTGGCTCAATGCGGGGGTGCCGGCTACCCAGGTCGCCGAGTGGGCTGGGCACAGTGTGAACGTCCTCATGCGGGTCTACGCGAAGTGCGTCTACGGCCAGGAGGAAGCCGCCCGCCGCCGGATCGAGGCCGCGCTGGGAGGTGCGGAAAACGCCGACGCGAATACGACGCGACAGGCGAGATTGAGCGGGTCAGAGCAGGACTGAGTGAGACTCACGAAAGTGGCCCCTGACCGGCATTCACGCTGGTCAGGGGCCACTTTGTGCACCTGGTGGCGGGTAGAGGATTCGAACCTCTGTAGCTTTCGCGACGGATTTACAGTCCGCTCCCATTGGCCGCTCGGGCAACCCGCCAGGGCACACCGCCGTGTCGTAACGCGGCAGCGGAGCAAGGATAGCGGTCGCCCCCGGGGGCATGGCAACCGGGTACCGTCAGAGGGTCGTGGGGCTGGTCAGCACCGCGACGACCCTGACAGACCGCCGGACAAGCAGGAGCATCAGCATGGCAGCGAACCCGTCGTTCGACATCGTGAGCAAGGTCGACCGGCAGGAGGTCGACAACGCCCTTCGCCAGACGGAGAAGGAGCTTGCCCAGCGGTTCGACTTCCGTGGCACCGGCGCCGAGATCTCCTGGTCGGGTGAGGAGGCGATCAGCCTCCAGGCCGAGACCGAGGAGCGGGTCAGCGCCGCCCTGGACGTGTTCAAGGAGAAGCTGGTCAAGCGGAACATCTCGTTGAAGTCCCTGGACGCCGGTGACCCCCGTGCCTCGGGCAAGGTCTACAAGATCGATGCCAAGGTGATCCAGGGCATCGAGTCGGAGAAGGCCAAGGCGATCAGCAAGAAGATCCGCGACGAGGGCCCGAAGGGCGTCCAGGCGCAGATCCAGGGCGACCAGCTCCGGGTGACCGGCAAGAAGAAGGACGACCTCCAGGCCGTCATCTCGCTGCTCAAGGGCGAGGACTTCGGGGTGGCCCTCCAGTTCACCAACTACCGCTGACCCGGTAGGCAGGCACGGCCGGGCGGTCGTCCCCCACGGGGACGGCCGCCCGGCACACGCACGGACCCCGGAAGACAGCGGGGCCGCGTACCCCGTTCAGACCGTGACGGGGTGTTCGGCGCGGACGGCGGCGGCCTCGGCGCGGGCGATCGGGCCGCCGGGCAGCGCCGCGACGGCGGCCCCGACGCCGACCGCCCCGGCGGCGAACAGGAACGCCCAGGGCACCCCGCCGGCGTGGTCGACGATCAGGCCGGCCACCGCGCCGCCGGCCGCGCTCGCCGCCACCGACATGGTCACCACCCAGGTGTACGCCTCGTTGAGCATGCCCGTCGGGGTGATCCGCCCGACCAGGGTGTTCTCCAGGGTCAACGCGGGGGCGATGGTGGCCCCGCCGATCACCAGGGCAATGCCGAGGGACACCGGACCGGGCATCACCGCGAAGATCGCCAGGGTGCCGGCCACCGCCGCGAGCAGCCAGGCGAACTGGCGGGTCATGTTGGCCGCCGGGCGGCGTACCCCGAACCAGAAACCGCCCACGGCGCTGCCCACCCCCCAGACGGCGAGCAGCAGGCCGGCCAGGCTCTGCGGGTCGTCGGTGGGCTGGCTGCCGGCGAACGCCGGCACGATCACCCCGGCCGCGCCGAACGCGATGCCGAGGCTCGCCACGCAGACCAGCAGCGCCGGGAAGCCGCCCACCCGCAGCGGGCCGAGCCCTCGGGCGTGGTGCTCGCGGGCGTGCGGACGCCAGGCGCGCATCACCCGGCCCAGCGCCACCCCGCCGGTGCCGACCAGGGTCACCACTGCCGCACCGAGCAGCGCGGCGGCGGCGTCGGCGACCAGGACGAACCCGGCCACCAGCAGCGGGCCGAGCACGAAGACGACCTCGAACAGCGACGTCTCGGCGGCCAGTGCGGTGTTGCGCAGCTGGTAGCGGCCGGTCGCCGGGGCGGTCAGGTCGTTCCAGGCTCCCCGGATGGCGGCGGTCAGCGGCGGGTAGGTGGCCCCGGCCAGCCCGGCCGCCAGGTAGATCAGGCGCAGGTCGGCGTTCTCGGCGCGACTGGCCCCGAGCAGCCCGAACAGGGCCAGCGGGTGGGCCACGGCGGTGACCAGCAGCACCGGGGTGGGTCCGACCCGGTCGGCGATCCGGCCGGCGACCGGGCTGAGCGCGGCACCGGACAGCGCATAGATCCCGCCGGCCACGGCGGCGAGGGAGTACCGGCCGGTGACCTGCTCCACGACCAGCAGCAACGCCAGCGGTGTCATGCCGATGCCGAGCCGGCCGACGACACCGAGGAGCAGCAGCAGTGGGGCGCCGGGAATCCGCCAGACGCCCAGGTACTGGCGCAGTGCGGACACGGCGGACCTCCCAGGAGACGATCAGGTAACGACTCAGAACCCTGTAGACCCTAACGCCGCAGGTCGCTCCGGGAATGGTCGATTCACTCACACCCGGGGTCGCTGACCCGGTGGCGGCGAGAGGGTAACTTGCTGATCGACCCAGATACATACACCGCTGGATCGCCCCCGATGTCGTAGGAGGTCCAATGGTCGGCACGACGACCGAACGCCGCCGGCCCGGCCCGGCGTCCCGGGGCGGCCGCCACCGGGCAGCCGCGCCGGTGCTCCGGGAGAGCCCCGGTCACCAGCAGAACGGGGTCGAGGAAGCGGAACCGACGACCTGATGACCGACGCCGACGAGCGGCTCTCACCGCCCCCCGGTTACCTGGCCCTGTTCCGCCATCCGGTCGCCTCCCGGCTGGTCACCGCCCGGGGGATCTCCGAGCTGGGCGACTTCGTGGGGCTCGCCGCGCTGCTGCTGCTCGCCTACGACCAGACGCAGTCGGTCCTCGGGCCGGCCGCCGTGTACGCGGCCCGCGCCCTGCCCGCCCTGCTGGTCGCCACGGTGTTCAGCGGTTGGCTGGACGTGCCGGCCCGCCGCACCCTGCTGGTCTGGCTCTCGGTGGCCGGTGCGGTGCTGATCGCGGTCCCCCTCGCGGTGCCCCGGCCGGTGCCGGCAATCGTCGCGGCCGGCCTGCTCGGTGCGGTCCGGGCCGCCTACTCCAGCGTCAACGTGGCGGTAGCCGCCGAGTCGGTGGACGCCCCGCTGCGGCTGCCGCTGTTCGGCCTGTCCGCCTTCGCCAACCAGGTCGGCCAGGTGGTGGGGCTGCTGGCCGGGGCGAGCATCACCGTGGCCCTCGGCCCCCGGGTGGCGCTCCTGATCGACCTGGTCTCGTTTCTCGTGGCGGCGGTGGTGCTGGCCGGGTTGCCGACCGGGCAGCAGCGGCGGCGCGGGCCACGCCCACCGGCCACCGCCGGCCTGCGGACCATCGCCGGGCACCCGGTGCTGCGCGGGGTGGCCCTGCTCACCCTCGCCACGGTCGTCTCCGGCGCGCTGCCCGAGACCCTCACCCCGGACCTCGCCGACGGGGCCTGGCGGCCCGTGGTGCTGGCCTCGTCGGCGTTGGGCGGCGCGGTCTTCGTGCTGGTGCTGGGGCGGGGCACCTGGTTGGGCCGGTTGACCGGGCAGGTCACCGTGGCCGCCGCCCTGGCCGGGGCGCTGCTGCTGGCCGCCCTGCTGGTCGCCACGCACTCACCGGTGTGGGCGCTGGCCTGCGCCAACGCGCTGATCGGCGCGGGCGGGGGGTGGCTGATCGGCGCACAGGCCACCTTTGCCCGGCTGGCCCCGGTGGAACGGATGGGGCAGGTGGAGGCGACCATCGTGGCCGCCAACATCGTGGTGGCAGGTTGCGGGATCTTCCTGCTCGGGTCGGCCGCCGCGCTGTTCGGGCCGGCCGTGGCCTACCTGCTGGCCGGGGTGCTGCTGCTGGTCGTGGTGCTGCTGACCCGCCCCGACCAGCTGCCGGCCGGGGCCGGCGCACAGCCGACCGGCCGAACCCCCTGACCGTGGATATGACCGCGCCCGCGGCCAGGGTGTGGACGCGGGCGCGGTGGGTGTGACCGTCAGCGCTGGAACTGCACCGGGCCGGAGTTGCGGGCCATCTGCTCCAGCCGGGCCACCCGCTCCTCCATCCGGGGGTGGGTGGAGAAGAGCGCGGCGATGCCGCCACCCCGCTTGAACGGGTTGTCGATCATCAGGTGGGCGGTGCTGGTGAGCTGGCCCTGGGCGGGCAGCGGCCGGGCCTGGGTCCCCAGGTGGATCTTGCGCAGAGCGCTGGCCAGGGCCAACGGGTCCCGGGTGAGCTGCGCGCCCGAGGCGTCGGCCTGGAACTCCCGGCTGCGGCTGATCGCCAACTGGATCACGGTGGCCGCGATCGGGCCGAGGATGATGGTGAGCAGCAGCACGGCCGGGTTCGGGCCGTCCTCGTCGTTGCTGCCGCCCAGCGGGATGAAGAACGCCAGGTTCGCCAGCATGGTGATGATGCCGGCCAGTCCGGCCGCCACGCTGGAGATCAGGATGTCCCGGTTGTAGACGTGGGACAGCTCGTGGCCGATCACCCCGCGCAGCTCGCGGTAGTCGAGGATCTCGGTGATCCCCTGGGTGACGCAGACCGCCGCGTTGGCCGGGTTACGACCCGTCGCGAACGCGTTGGGCTGTGAGGTGGGGCTCACGTACAGCCGGGGCATCGGCTGCCGGGCCTCGGTGGCCAGCTCACGCACCATCCGGTACAGCTCGGGGAACTGGGCCTCGCTGACCGGTTGCGCCCGCATCGAGCGCAACGCGAGCTTGTCGGAGAAGAAGTAGGTCACGCCGTTCATCAGCAACGAGACGACGACGGCGACGACGAGGCCACCGCTCCCACCGAACCAGTAGCCGACCGCGAGGATCAGCGAGGTCAGCAGGCCCAGCAGCGCTGCGGTCTTCAGACGGTTGTGATGCACGATCGCTCCTTCGGTGCGCGGGTCACGCGGGACCCGCTGACCGGTACAACGTCACCGGTACCCGTCAACCATCCAGCTCATGACTGGCAGTTGACTGACAGAAGCTGTGAACCCGCTGAACGCACCGGACAACCGGGGACGACCCGGGACACCAGGTCAGCGGGTGGCGGAAGCTCCGAGCGGGCCGGTCAGCGGGAGGCGAGATCCAGCACCAGTTGGGGGGCGAAGCCGATCACCACGGCCAACGCGGTCGCCCCGGCCAACGCCACGGAGACCGGCCAGGCCACCCGGCCGGGCGTCACCCCGGGCGCGCCCCCGACGGGCGCGGTCGGCTGCCCGGTTCGGGCAGGGAAACCGGCCGCAGCCGGCTCCCCGGCGGGACCGGTCGGCACCCGGATCGGGTCGGCGTACAGGGTGGCGGCGAGGCGCAGGTAGTAGGCCAGTCCGATGACCGCGTTCAGCGCCACCACCAGGGCCAGCCAGCCGGCCCCACCGTCCAGCACCGCCCGGACCACTGTCACCTTGGCGAACAGCCCCGCCAGCCCGGGTGGCAGGCCGGCCAGCCCGACCAGGGCCAGCGCGAACGCCGCCCCGGCCCAGGGCCTCCGCCGGGCCACCCCACGCAGGTCCGCCACCGCGCCGCCGTCCGCACCGGCCGGGCGCAACGCCACCAGCGCCGCGAACGCCGCCAGCTCCACCACCACGAAGAAGACCGCGTACGCCACCGCGGCGGCGTACGCCCCGGCCCGGACGTCGTCGCCGCGCCCGGCGGTCGACGCCAGCACCCCCAACGGAGCCAGGATGTAGCCGGCCTGGGCCACCGACGACCAGGCGAGCAACCGGACGGTACGCCGCTGGCGCAGCGCCACCAGGTTGCCCACGGTCATGGTGAGCACCGCCAGCAGGGCCAGCACCGGGCCGGTCACCTCGGCCGGCAGCGCCCGCTGCACCACCGCCAGCAGGGCCACCACCCCGCCCAGCTTCGACGCGGTGGACAGGTAGGCCGCCACCGGCAGCGGCGCCCCGTCGTAGGTCGCCGGCGCCCAGGCGTGGAACGGTACCGCCGCCACCTTGAAGGCCAGCCCGAGCACCACCAGCGCCACCGCCGCCGGGACCAGCGGCACGTCCGGCGCGTCGGCCAGCAGCCCGCCGAGCCGACCCAGGTGCAGGCCGCCGGTCGCCGCGTAGAGCAGGGCCGCACCGAGCAGGGTGACCGTCGTGGCCACCACGCTCACCACGAAGAAGGTGACCGCCGCCTCGGCGCTGGCCAGGCTGCCCCGACGCAGGCCGACCAGCACGTACAGCGGCAGGGTCAGGGTCTCCAGGGCGACGATCAGGGTGATCAGGTCACCGGCCGCGCCCAGCACCACGCCGCCGGTCATCGAGCAGGCCAGCAGGAAGCAGTACTCGCCGACGGGCGTCGGACCGCCGCGCAGCAGCGGACCGGAGAGCCCGAGCACCCCCAGGGTGAGCAGGGCGAAGACCCCGGCGACCAGGGCCGCACGGCCGTCGAACACCCACGAGCAGTCGGCACCCACACAGAAGGTCCGCCGGGTGCCGGCCGCGCCCACCACCACCGCACCGACCCCGGTGGCGACGACGCCCGTGCCGGCCACCGCCACCGTCGCGCCGGCCCGGCCGACCAGCAGATCCGCCAGCAGCACGAGTACGGCGGTGCCGGCCGCCAGGTACGCCGGCAGCAACGCCACGTTGTCGACGCTCTGCACCACACTCACGAGTCGGACCTTTCGTTCGCGACTGCGGGGCTCCGCTGCGCTGCACTCCTCGCGCTCACCGGACGATCCCCACCAGGGCGTCCACCGGGCCGGTGGCGTAGCCGAGCACAAGGGTGGGCAGCAGGCCGACGGCGAGGGCGAGCAGGACCAGCGGGACCCAGGCGGCCAGCTCCACCCCGGCCAGGGCGGGGGTGAACCGGCCGACCACCGGGCTGGGCCGACCGTGGGTGACCCGACGCAGCAACCGCAGGAAGTACGCGGCGGTGAGCGCCCCGCCGATCGCCGCCAGCACCGCCAGCGTCGTCCACAGCGGCCCGCCCCGCTCGACGGCCGCGACCACCGCGAACGCCTCACCCCAGAAGCCCGCCAGACCGGGCAGCCCGAGCGAGGCGACCGCCGCGAAGCCGAGCAGACCGGCCAGCCGGGGCGCGGTCTCCCGCAGCCCGGACAACTCGGCCAGCGCCCCGGTGTGGGCCCGGTCCTTGACCGCGCCGGCGAGGAAGAACAACAGCCCGGTGATCACCCCGTGCGCCACGTTGCCGATCAGCGCCGCCTGGATGCCGGTGGCGGTCAGCGTCGCCACCCCGAGCAGCACGAACCCCATGTGCCCCACGCTGGAGTAGGCGATCAGCCGCTTCAGGTCGTCCTGGGCCAGACAGACCAGCGAGCCGACCAGGATCGCCGCGACGGCCAGCACCCCGAGGATCGGCGCAGCCCAGCGGGCACCCTCCGGAGCCACCCCGACGGCGACCCGGATCAGGCCGTACGTGCCCATCTTGAGCAGGACCCCGGCGAGGATGACGCTGCCGACCGTGGGGGCCTGGGTGTGCGCGTCGGGCAGCCAGGTGTGCAGCGGCCACAGCGGGGCCTTCACCGCGAACGCCAACCCGAGCAGGGCGAACGCGGTCAACTGGGTGCCCCGGGACAGCCCCACCCCGCCGGTCAGCGCGACGATGTCGGCGGTGCCGGCGGCGGCCACCACCACGAACACGCCGACCAGCAGCAGCACCGAGCCGAAGAGCGTGTAGAGGGCGAACTTGCGGGCCGCCGCGCGGGCCGCGTCGCGTGCCGGCAGATCATCGCCGGTGCCGCCCCAGCCGGCGATGATCGCGTACATCGGCAGCAGGACGACCTCGAAGAAGACGAAGAACAGCACCAGGTCGAGGGCGAGGAAGGTGCCCAGGATGCCCACCTCGACCACCAGCAGCAACGCCACCAGCGCCCGGCCGCTCCCCCGCCCCTGCGGCACCCGACGCACGGTGTAGCCGCAGCAGAGCAGGGTGAGCAGGGCGGTGAGCACCACCAGCGGCCAGGAAATGCCGTCCACGCCGAGGTGGAAGCGCAGGTCGAGGCCGGGCACCCAGGGCAGGTCGACCTCGTGCCAGGGCTGCACGGCCGGTGCCGGGCCGTAGCCGAACCAGCCGTGGTCCCCGAGCACCAGCAGCACCGCCCCGGCCAGGGTCAGCCCGGCGACCGCCGTACCCAGCAGCCGGGCCGCCCGCTCACCGGGGAGCACGGCAACCAGCGCCGCCCCCGCCGCCGGCAGTACCAGCACCGCGACCAGCAACACCTGCCCCACCGTCATGAGGAGACTCCGATCAGGGCGGCGGCGAGGCCGATCAGCAGGGCACCGGCCAGCACCGCCGCCGTCGCGCGGGGCAGCGCCGCCCGGTGCAGCGCGGCCAGCCCGGCACCGAGCGCCGAGGTGCCCCGGCCGACCCCCTCCACCAGGCCGTCCACCCCGACCTCGTCACCGGTACGGGTCACCCGGGCGAGCGCCGTCGTGGGGCGTACCACGAGGGTGTTTTGCAGGTCGTCGAGGCGGAAGGCGCGGGCGAACACCGGCCGCAGCGGACCCAGCGCGCGGGCCGGATCGGCGGCCGGGTCCCGCCGCCAACCGGCCCAGGCCAGCCCCGCCCCGGCCAGCAGCAGCACGAGCGGCAGCAGCACCGCCGGGGCGAGGTGGACCAGCTCGACGTCGGCGGCGGTGCCGCGCAGCCGGTCGGTGAACGGCGTCCAGAAGCCGGCCAGCCCGAGCAGCGCGGCCGGGACGGCCAGCAGCAGCACCGGCCAACGCATCAGAGCCGGGGGGTCGTGCGGGTGCAACAGCGGCAGCCGGGGCTCGCCGAAGAAGGCGCGCAGCAGCAGCCGGGTGGCGTACGCGGCGGTGAGCAGCACCCCGAGCAGCCCGGCCAGCCAGACCAGCCACCCTACCCAGGTCGGAGCGGGACCGGTGCCGTCGAGCGCGGCGGCCTCGGCGGCGGCGAGCACGCCGTCCTTGCTCCAGAACCCGGACAGCGGCGGCACCCCGGCCAGCGCGCCGAGACCGATCAGGGTGCACCCGAAGGTGATGGGCATGCTGCGCCGCAGCCCACCCATCCGGGACAGCAGGGTGGTGCCGACGGCGTGGATCACCGCACCGGCGGCGAGGAACAGCAGCGCCTTGAACGCGGCGTGGGTGAGCAGGTGGAACAGTGCGGCGGCCGGGGCACCGACGGCGAGCGCGCCGGTCAGGTAGCCGAGCTGGGAGACCGTCGACCAGGCGAGTACCCGCTTCAGGTCGTCCTGGGCGGTGGCGGCGAGCGCCCCGAGCAGCAGGGTGATCGAGGCGAGCACGCCGAGCACCGCCAGCGCCACCGGGGCCCGGGTGAACAGCGGGTAGAGCCGGGTCACCGCGTACACCCCGGCGGCGACCATGGTCGCGGCGTGGATCAGCGCGGAGATCGGCGTCGGGCCGGCCATCGCGTCCGGCAGCCAGGTGTGCAGCGGGAACTGGGCACTCTTGCCGGCCACCCCGGCGAGCAGCAGCAGGCAGGCGGCGGTCAACACGCCGGTGGAGTGGTCGTGGGCGAGCACGTCGGCGATCCGGAAGCTGCCCGCCGAGACGCCGAGCAGCGCGATGCCGAGCAGGAACCCGACGTCACCCACCCGGGTGACCAGGAACGCCTTCATCGCGGCGGCCGGCGCCTCGGGCAGCCGACGGTCGTGGGCGATCAGCAGGTACGAGCAGAGGCCCATCACCTCCCAGCCGACCAGCAGCAGGATCAGGTCACCGCTGACCACCACCACCAGCATCGCGGCGGTGAACAGGCTGATCTGCGCGGCGTAGGGCGGATAGCGGTGGTCCACCTCGACGTCGTCGTGCGGGCCGCGCCGTAGGTAGGCCACCGAATAGACCTGCACCGCCAGGGCCACCGCCGCCACCGCGACCGCGACCAGCGCGGCGACGCCGTCCAGCCGTACCCCGAGGGTGACCCGCAGCCCACCCAGATCGATCCAGCTGGTGCTGGTCTCCACCGGGTCGCCGACCCGGACCAGCAGCAGCACCGCGACCAGCAACGCGCCGGCCGCGCCGGCCACCCCGAGGCCGATCGCCGCCCGCCGGGCCGCGCCCTCCCCGCCGGTCGCGCCCTGCGGTGCCGGCGGCAGCAGCAACCCGAGCAACCCGGCAACCAGGGGTACGACGGGCAGTGCCGCCCCGAGCAGCCCGGTCACCGCCCGACCTCCGCCCGTGCGCCGGCCGACCCGGCCTCGACGTCACCTGTCGACCCCGCCCGGCCCCCGGCCGGCTCGGTCAACGGCACGTCGTCCACGGTGACACTGGCCCGCAGCCGGTAGAGCTGGAGCACGATGGCCAGCCCGACGCCGATCTCGGCGGCGGCCAGCACGATCACGAACAACGCGAAGACCTGCCCGGAGTGCGGCAGCACCGCCCGCACGGTGGTGTCGGCGGTGACCAGGATCAGGTTGACCGCGTTGAGCATCAACTCCACCGCCATCAGCACCAGCACCGCGTTGCGTCGCCGCAGCACGCCGTAGACGCCTAGGCCGAACAGCAGCGCGGCGGTGACGTACGGGATGACCGGCCTCACCGGATGACCTCTGTTCGCGACTGCGGGGCTCGCAAAACCGGCTCACTCCTCGCGCTCACGGGATGACCTCTGTTCGCGACTGCGCGGGGGCGGCGTCGGGGCGGCGGCCGATGTCGGGGCGGGACAGGATGACCGCGCCGACCAGGGCGGCCAGCAGCAGCACCGACAGCACCTCGAACGGCAGCACCCAGGAGCGGAACACCTGCTCGCCGATGCCCTCGGCGGTACCCGCCGCCGGCAGCTCCACCGTCGACCAGCGGAACGCGTCGACCAGCAGCGCCGTCAGGCCCAGCCCGGTGCCCGCCCCGATCAGCGCGGCCGGCCAACCCGGACGGTCCAGGTCGTCGGACGCCCCGATCGGGGCCCGGGTCAGCATCACCGCGAACAGCAGCAGCACCACCACCGCGCCCACGTAGATCAACACCTGCACCCAGGCGACCAGTTCGGCGGTGAGCACCAGGTAGTCACCGGCCAGCGCGCCCAGGCAGAGCACCAGGTAGAGGCCGGCCCGGACGAGGTGCTTCGTGGCGACCACCAGCACCCCCGACCCGACCGCCACCGCGCCCAGGGCGAGCAGGAGGACGTCCGCACCGGTCACCGGGAGGCACCTCCGTCGTCGGCGGGGCCGGGCTCGGGGCGTACCACGGTGGGGCGGGCGGCGGAGCTGGTCGGGGCGGCGGCCTTGCGCGCGGCGGTGGTCTCCTCCTTGGCCGGCTCGCCGTGCGGGTCGTGCGCGGGTGGCGGCGGCACCGTGGCCATCCACTGGCCGAGGTGGTCCCGGTCGTGCAGCAGGTCCTTGAGGTCGTACTCGGCGTACTCGAACTCGGGCGACCAGTAGAGGGCGTCGAACGGGCAGACCTCGATGCAGATGCCGCAGTACATGCAGAGCGAGAAGTCGATGTCGAACTTGTCGAGGACGTTGCGCTGGCGGGGACGGGCCGCGCCGGCCACCGCCACCTCCTCCTTGTGCGAGTCGATGTAGATGCACCAGTCGGGGCACTCCCGGGCGCAGAGCATGCAGACCGTGCAGTTCTCGGTCAGCAGCGCGATCACGCCCCGGGAGCGGGGCGGCAGCTCGGGGGCGACGTCCGGGTACTGCTGGGTGTGCGACCGGCGGGTCATCGTCTTCAACGTGACCGCCAGCCCCTTCACCAGCCCGCCGCCGGTGCCCCCGCCGTGCTCGCTCACCGTGTCGCCCCGACTCGCTCGCTCATGGGGTCATCCTGCCCTGTGGCCACGGCGTGCGCGACCACCACCCGGCGTTTGCCGGCGTTACCCTCACGGGTGGGGAGAACGACGCACCGGGAAGGACCGACCGATGACCGCCGCGCTGCAGAACGACCATCCGCCGGAGGGCGGCTGGACGACTGACGATCTGGACGCGCTGCCCGAGGACGGCCGCCGCCGCGAACTTCTCGATGGAGTGCTGATCGTGTCCCCCTCCCCCACCCGTGTCCACCAGACCATCGCCGGCCGCCTGATGGTCGCGCTCGAAGAGGAGTGTCCCGACGACTACGACGTGACCCAGGCCGTGGAGGTGCGGATCAACCGGACCCGCTCGTTCATCCCCGACGTCCTGGTGACCACGTCCACCGCCGCCGCCCGCGAACCGTCCCGGTACGAGCCGCACGAGGTGGTGCTGGCCGTCGAGATCGTCTCCCCCAGCACCCGCTCCATCGACCGGGTGCTCAAGCCGACCCTCTACGCGCAGGCCGGCATCCCGTTCTACTGGCGGATCGAGGTGGAGGACGACGGTCTGGTCGTGCACACCTACAAGATCGACGCGGTGAACGAGGTCTACACCGAGACCGGGCGGTGGACGAAGTTCGTCGACACCGGTGAGCCGTTCCCGGTGAACCTGTCGATCGCCCGGATCACGCCCCGGCGTCGGTGAGCGGCGGCAGCATCTCCACACCCAACTGTTGCAGCAGTTGGAACAGCTCGTTGACGCTCCACACGTCGACGATCCGGCCGGCGGCGTCGAAGCGTAGGAACGTCGCCCCGGAATAGCTGACCACCTGCCCGGTCGGCGGCACCGGGCCGAACTGCCCCGCCTGGGTGCCGGCGGCCCGCCAGCGCAGCGCCACCCGGTCCCCGGCCGCCACCACGTCCACCAGCTTGTAACGCAGGTCGGGGAAGGCGGCCCGGCGGTCCCGGTGCCAGGCCAGCACCGCCGCCGGGCCGGTGCCGCCGAGCCCCGGGCACTCCTGCGCCACCAACTCGTACGCCGACTCCTCGCGGCCGGCGTTCCACACGTCGGCCACGAACCGCCGGGCCACCGCCGCCACGTCGATCATGTGGGCAGCCTAGGCCCGCGTTACCGTGCCACCGGACGCCGGACCCGCCATGATGGGAGCCGAAGCGGACGAAGGGCGACACCATGGCGGAGAGCAACGGCAGGACGGCGACCCAGACCGGCGGCAAGTACGTCGAGCCGGGCGGCGAGTTCACCCGGGACCAGCGCTACATCGCCACCCGGATCACCGCCGACGGGCGGGACGGCTATCCGGTCGAGCCGGGCCGCTATCGGCTGGTCGTCAGCCGGGCCTGCCCGTGGGCCAACCGCATGATCATCGTACGGCGGCTGCTCGGGCTGGAGGAGGCGCTGCCGATGGCGGTGGCCGGGCCCACCCATGACGCCCGGAGCTGGACGTTCGACCTGGACCCGGGCGGGCGGGACCCGGTGCTCGGCATCGAGCGCCTGGCCGAGGCGTTCTTCGCCCGCTACCCCGACTACGACCGGGGGATCACCGTGCCGGCGATCGTCGACGTGCCGACCGGTCAGGTGGTCACCAACGACTACGCGCAGATGACCCTGGACCTGTCCACCGAGTGGGGGGCGTACCACCGTGAGGGCGCCCCGCAGCTCTACCCGGAACACCTGCGCGCCGAGATCGACGAGGTGAACGCGGTCGTGTTCGCCGACGTCAACAACGGGGTGTACCGGTGCGGCTTCGCCGGTTCGCAGGAGGCGTACGACAAGGCGTACCGGCGGTTGTTCGACCGGCTGGACTGGCTCAGCGACCGGCTCGCCAACCAGCGTTACCTGGTCGGCGACACCATCACCGAGGCCGACGTGCGACTGTTCACCACGCTGGCCCGGTTCGACCCGGTCTACCACGGCCACTTCAAGTGCAGCCGGCAGAAGCTCAGCGAGATGCCGGTGCTGTGGGCGTACGCGCGGGACCTGTTCACCACCCCCGGGTTCGGCGACACCATCGACTTCGACCACATCAAGCGGCACTACTACGAGGTGCACCGGGACATCAACCCGACCGGGGTGGTGCCGCTCGGCCCGGACCTGGTCAACTGGCTCAGCCCACACGGGCGGGAGGCGCTCGGCGGCCGGCCGTTCGGCGACGGCACGCCCCCGCCGCCCCCGCCGCCCGGCGAGCAGGTGCCGCCGGAACACACCCCGATCGGCTGAGCCACCCCGACCACGCGCCCCCGCCCGGCCCACCGGATCGGGGGCGCACCGCCGTGCCCCCACTGAGCCATCCCCGCACGCGCGGAACCACGGTCGACAGCGGACACCGAGAGCTGCCACACATTCACCCTCAGCGTTCAAGAGTTAACACGATGGTCAATATGACCTGTTCGACTAGGGGGCGTCCGTCGCCGCGATTCCCGTCGGCGGGCTACCAGTCCACTACGGACTCCCCCTTCGAGGAGGAACGAGCCTTGCGCAAGCTGGGTAGCAGGACCGCACGTCTGGGCGTACTCGCCGGTGTTCTCGCCGGCGCGCTCGCCGCCACCACCAACGCCGCCGTCGCGGCACCGGTCACCCCCGGCCCCGGCCGGACCGCACCCGCGCCGCTGCTGACCGGCAGCGGGGAAGCCGCGCCGGACCGGTACATCGTCGTCCTGGACGACAAGCCGGTCAGCGGCGAGCGCACCGCCCGCCTCGCCCGCACCGCCCAGTCGGCCGCCGTCGCCGAGCGGGCCGGCGGCACCGTGCTGAACCGCTACACCCAGGTCCTCGACGGGTACGCCGCCGTGCTGCCCCCGGCCGCCCTCGCCGCCGTCCGCAGCGACCCGGCCGTTCAGTACGTCGAGCGGGACACCCGGATCGAGGGCGGGCTCACCAGCACCACCCCGGACCGGACCGGCCCGACGACGGCCCGCGCCGAGCGGGCCCAGGCCGGCGGCGCGTCCACCCAGGCCGTGCAGAGCAACCCGCCGTCGTGGGGGCTGGACCGCATCGACCAGCGCAACCTGCCGCTGAGCAACAGCTTCGGCTACACCACGACCGGTTCCGGGGTGACCGCCTACATCGTCGACTCCGGCATCCGGGCCACCCATGTCGACTTCGGCACCCGCGCCGCCGGGGTCTACGACGCGGTAGGCGACGGCAACGGCACCAACGACTGCCACGGCCACGGCACGCATGTCGCCGGCACCATCGGCGGCACCACCTACGGGGTCGCCAAGTCGGTGACGCTGCGGGCGGTCCGGGTGCTCCAGTGCGACAACTCCGGGTGGAGCACCGACCTGATCGAGGGCGTCGACTGGCTGGCCACCAACCACGCCACCACCTCGGTGGCGAACTTCAGCCTCCAGGGTTACGGCACCTCGGCGAACACCTCGATCGAGAACCTGATCGACCACGGCGTGTACCCGGTCTTCATCGCCAACAACTTCAACACCGACGCCTGCACCAACGGCCCCCGGTCCAGCCGGGGCATCACCGTCGCGGCGACCGACATCAACGACAACCGGGCCTCGTTCTCCAGCTACGGGACCTGCGTCGACATCTTCGCCCCGGGGGTGGACATCACCTCCGCCGGCATCGCCTCGAACACCGCCGTGGCCAGCGGCTGGTCCGGCACCTCGATGGCGGCCCCGCACGTCACCGGTTGGCTGGCCCGCTACCGGCAGACCAACCCGACGGCGACCCTCGCCACCGCCAAGAGCGCACTGATCAGCGCCGCCACCACCGGCAAGGTGGTCAACCCGGGGACCGGCTCCCCGAACCGCCTGCTCTACGCCGCGCCGTGAGCGCGCCGGAGGGGCCCCGTCCGGGGCCCCTCCGGGCCGACGCTCAGTTCAGGGTGAGACGGACGGCGGTGGTGAGGACGAGCTGGGCCAGCGCGGCCGGCACCAGCACCAGCCAGCACAGCCGCTGGAGCTGGTCCTCCCGCAGCCGGGGGAACGACACCCGCAGCCAGATGATCACGAACGAGACGGCGAACACCTTCAGCAGGGTCCACAGCCAGCCGAGCTGGGCGTCGGCGAACGGGCCCTGCCAGCCGCCGAGGAACAGCACGGTGGTCAGCGCGGCGATCACCACGATCCCGACGTACTCGGCGAGCAGGAAGAACGCGAACCGCAGGCCCGTGTACTCGGTCATGTAGCCGAAGACCAGCTCCGAGTCGGCGACCGGCATGTCGAACGGGGGCCGCCGGATCTCGGCCAGCCCGGCCACGAAGAACACGATCATGGCCGGGGCCTGCCAGAGCAGCCACCACGGCTGCCACGCCTCGACGATCCCGCCGAGGCTCAACGTCCCGGCCGCCACCGCCACCGAGGCGGCGGCCAACACCAGCGGCAGCTCGTAGCCCAGCAGTTGGGCCGCCCCGCGCAGCCCACCGAGCAGGCTGTACTTGTTGGCCGACGCCCACGCCGACATCAGCACCGCCACCACACCGACCCCGACCACCGCCAGGACGAAGAACAGGCCGATGTCCAGCGGCTGCCCGACCAGGTCGTCCGGGCCGAGCGGAATCACCAGCAGCACCAGCAGGTAGGGCACCAGGGCCACCACCGGCGCCAACCGGAACACCGCCCGGTCCGCCTCACGCGGGGTGATGTCCTCCTTCTGGACGAACTTGATCCCGTCGGCGACGAGCTGCGCCCACCCGTGGAAGCCACCGGCGTACATCGGGCCGAGCCGGCCCTGCATGTGCGCCATCACCTTGTGCTCGGCCTGGCCGACGATCAGCGGCAGGGTCAGGAACGCGACCAGCACCCCGCCGATCCGGATCACCAGCTCCAACCAGGTCGGCATCAGGCCGTACCCCCCTCGTCGCCAGCCTGGTCACCGCGCGCCGGGCCGTCGCTCGTCCCCGGCCCGTCGGGGGCCGGGCGGGCGGTGGCCGCCGGGTCGTCGCCTGCCGCGCCGGGGCCGGGGGTACGCGGCGGACGGGCCTCCGGGGCCGGCCGGGCCGGCCGCTCCCGGGGCGCGCGGGCCGCAGCCCTGTCACCCACCGTCACCGGGCCGGCCGGGGCCGGCACCACGCCCCACTCCCCCGGAGCGGGCACCCCGGGTGGGCGGACCGCCCGGCGACCCCCGCCGGCCTCGGACTCGCCCGGCTCCTTCGCCCCCGGCCACGGCTTGGCGACCCGGGAGGCGAGCACGAACTCCTTGCGCAGCGGATGCCCCTCGAACTCGGGCGGCAGCAGCAGCGGGGCCAGGCCCCGATGGCCGGTGAAGTCGACACCGAACATCTCGTGGGTCTCCCGCTCGTGCCAGGCCGCGCCCGGGAAGACGTCGACCACCGACGCCACCGTCGGCGTCTGCCTCGGCACCCGGGTACGCAGCAGCACGCCGTGCCGGTGCCGGGTCGACCACAGGTGGACCACGACGTCGAACCCGTCGGCCAGCTCGTCGACGGCGGAGAGCCAGTCGAAGAAGTCGCAGGCCAGCTCGGCGTCGTCGCGTACCGCGCGGAGGGTGTCCGCCCAGGCCGCCGGGGGTACGTCGACGGTGGCCCGGGCGTGGGCCTGCCCGCCGGACACCGACGCGGTCGCCTCGACCGGCGTGAGCAGCGCGACCACCCGCCGACCGACCTCTTCCGGAGTCATGCGGTTGATCCTATGGCCGCCGCCCCGACGCCGGGCCCGCCCGCCCGGTCGTACGCGCCCGGCGGACACCTGGATGAGGTGAACGGACGGCCCCGCGCCCCGTCGTACGACGGTTCCGGCGGGCGTCGTACGACGGTTCCGGCGGGCCTCGTCCGGCGCGTCGCCGGGCAGGGCGGGGCGGGCATCTGACGCTTTGGCCGGCAGGGCGGGGCGGGGCGGGGAAAGATGGGGGTTGTGCGCGCTGTGACGGTGACTCCCGGGGTCCGCGACTCGCTACGGCTGGTGCAGGACTGGCCGGAGCCGCTGGCCGAGGAGGGCGCCATCCTGGTCGAGGCGCTCGCCGTCGGCATCTGCGGCACCGACCAGGAGATCATCTCCGGGGACTACGGCGAGGCCCCGCCCGGCCAGCGGGAACTGGTGCTCGGCCACGAGTCCCTCGGCCGGGTGCTGGAGGACCCGTCCGGCACCCTGCAACCCGGCGACCTGGTGGCCGGCATCGTCCGCCATCCCGACCCGGTGCCCTGCCCGAACTGCGCCGTCGACGAGTGGGACATGTGCCGCAACGGCCGGTACACCGAGCACGGGATCAAGGGGCTGCCCGGCTTCGCCCGGGAACGGTGGCGGGTGCAACCGAAGTTCGCCGTCGGGCTGGACCCGGTCCTCGCCCCGGTCGGCATGCTGCTGGAGCCGGCGAGCGTGGTGGCGAAGGCGTGGGACCACATCGCGCAGATCGGCACCCGGGCCGAGTGGAAACCGCAGACCGTACTGGTCACCGGGGCCGGGCCGATCGGGCTGCTGGCGGCCCTGCTGGCCATCCAGCGTGGCCTGTCGGTGCACGTGCTGGACCGCAACACCACCGGCCCCAAACCGGACCTGGTCCGGGCGCTCGGGGCGACGTACCACACGGTGCCGGTCGACGAGCTGGACTTCGAGCCGGACGTGGTGGTCGAGTGCACCGGCGCGCCGACCGTGGTGCTGGAGGCCATGTGCAAGGTCGGCCCCGCCGGGATCGTCTGCCTGACCGGGGTGTCCAGCGGGGGCCGGACCATCGACTTCGACGCCGGGGCGCTCAACCGGGCGCTGGTGCTGGAGAACAACGTGGTGTTCGGCTCGGTCAACGCCAACCGACGGCACTGGGACCTGGCCGCCCAGGCGCTCGCCCGGGCCGACCAGTCCTGGCTGAACGCCCTGATCACCCGCCGGGTGCCGGTGTCGGCGTACGCACAGGCGTACGCCCACGCCGACGACGACATCAAGGTGGTGCTGGAGTTCGGGCTGTGACGCCCGACGGGCCGGCTCAGATGCCGGGGAGCCGGCCGTTGCGGAACAGGTCGACGAAGAGCTGGTGGTCGGTGCGGGCCCGGACGCCGTACGCGTGGGCGAACTCGACCAGGTGCCCGACGAAGCCGTCGGTGTCGTCGCCGATCGCCGCGACGATCGCCTCTTCGGTGGAGTAGTCCACCAGGTCGTGGCTGGACTCGTCGTCGGCGACCGAGTGCATCCGGGCCACCGCCCGACCCAGGTCGGCGAGCACCCCGGCCAGCTCGTCCGGCTCGTTGACGTCCGACCAGTCCAGGTCGGCGGCGTACGGGGAGACCTCGGCGACGAGCTGACCGGCCCCGTCCAGCTCGGTGAAGCCCAGCCACGGGTCGGCGTGCGCCTGCAATGCCCGCTGCGACTCGGCCGTGCGGTGCCCCTGGTGCCGGAAGTAGCCCCGGACCCGCTCGTCGTCGATGTGCCGGGCCACCGCCGGCACCTGCGCCTGCTTCATGTAGATGACGACGTCGTTCTCCAACGCCTCGGTGTGCCCCTCCAGCAGCAGGTTGTACGACGGCAGCCCGGCCGAGCCGATGCCCACGCCCTTGCGCAGCACCACGTCCTTGATCTGGGTGGCGACCGGTCGCAGTCGGGCCGTCGAGGGGGGCAGGGTGTCCAGGTACGCGGTGAACGCGGCGCACACCTTCTTGCGGGTCTCGCCGTCGATCTCGAAGACCCCGTCGCCGAGGGAGAACCGCCGCTCGTAGTTGTCGACGGTGGTCTGCGCGGCCAGCAGGTCGACCCGGGTGTTCAGCCGGGCCTCCTGGAGCACCCGGCGCAGCACCCCGTCGGCGTTGTCGAGGGTGATCGAGCCGATCGCGTCGTCCCCACCGGCGGCGATGGCCTGCAACTCGGTCAGGTACGACCGGGCGAAGCCGGTGACCAGCTCGCCGATCGCCCGGTCGGACAGGGCCTTGGCGTAGCCGATCAGGGCCACGCTGGCGGCGAGCCGTTTGAGGTCCCAGGAGAACGGCCCGACGTACGCCTCGTCGAAGTCGTTGACGTTGAACACCAGGCGGCCGGAGGCGTTCATGTAGGTGCCGAAGTTCTCGGCGTGCAGGTCGCCGTGGATCCACACCCGGCTGGTCTGCTCGTCGAGGAACGCGTCGTCGGCGAAGTCGCCGCGCTGGTCGGCGTAGAACAACGAGGCGCTGCCCCGGTAGAAGGCGAACGGGGAGGCGGCCATCTTGCGGAACTTGCGACGGAACGCCGCCGGGTCGAGCGCCATCGACGCGCCGAACTCATCGGTCAGTACGTCGACGATGAAGGTGGACCGCCGGTCCACGGAGTCGGTCATGAAACGCACGCTAACCCCTACCCGCCACCCACCCTCGGGCCCCTCCTCCCCAACCCGTCCCACCCCGCCCCGCCCTGCCCTGCTTCGCCCCGCCCCGCCCGGCCTCGCCCCGCCCGGCCCCGGTGATCAACCTGCCCGCCCCGCCTCGCCCCACCCCGCCCCGTCTCGGTGATCAAGAGGTTTACGTCAGTTGATCAAGAGGTTCGCGTCAGATTCACGCGGAATGGTGACGCGAACCTCTTGATCACCGCGACGGGGCGGCTTGGTCACCGGCCCGGACCGGCTTGGTCACCGGTCCGGATCGGCCACGCACCTGCGGCACCACCTTGACCTCGGCCACCCCGGCTGACCCGGCCAGCATCCGGCCTCCAGCCCGCATCCGGCACAGTGATCAAGAGGTTTTGGACAGTGTCGGGCGCGGATTTGACGCAAACCTCTTGATCACCGGGGCCCAGCGGAGGTGCGGCGGGGCCCAGCGGGGGTGCGGTGGGGCCCAGCGGGGGTGCGGTGGGGCCCAGCGGGGCCGGGGTTGGGCGCAGCTGGGCAGGGTGGGGCGGGAGCGGGTCAGGAAGGGGTCGGAGGGCGGACCGGGGGGGCGGTCAGGGACTCGACCGGGCGGGGGGCGTCGGCGGGCGAAGCCAGCGGGTCCGTGCGGTCGACGCCGCCGATGCCTGACTGTTCGGCGGCGATCTTCTCCTGGAGGCGGAGGATGCCGTGCAGGAGCGCCTCCGGCCGGGGTGGGCAGCCGGGCACGTAGACGTCGACCGGGATGAGCTGGTCGACGCCCTTGGTCACCGAGTACGAGTCCCAGTACGGGCCACCGCAGTTGGCGCAGGACCCGAAGGAGATGACGTACTTCGGCTCGGGCATCTGGTCGTAGAGCCGCTTGATCGCCGGGGCCATCTTGTCGGTCACCGTGCCGGAGACCACCATCAGGTCGGCCTGCCGGGGCCCGTGCGCGAACGGAATGACGCCGAGCCGGATGAAGTCGTGCCGGCCCATGCTGGTGGCGATGAACTCGATCGCGCAGCAGGCCAGGCCGAAGTTGAACACCCAGAGCGAGTAGCGACGACCCCAGTTGAGGACGAACCGGATCGGCTCGCCGAGCACTCCCGGCAACTGCACGACCGCCTCCTCGTCCGGCCGGTCGACGCCCATCCGTCGCCGTGGCCGCTGCGCTGTCTCCCACTGGACAGTCAACCACAGCCCACGGACGCAACCCCGTGCGCCGGCAGCGGGCTCTTACCGGTGTGACGACGGCCCGGGTGCGGGATGCGGGCCGCCGGCGACCACGGGGAGGACGAGTGACTGTGACGAGAAGCGCGCGGGTCGGTGATCCGCCACCCGACCCCGCGACCGCACCCGGGCAGCTGAGCTTCGACGGGTTCTACCACGCCCACTTCCGAGGGCTGGTCGTGCAGCTCACCGCCTACACCGGCGACCTCGGGCAGGCGCAGGACCTGGTGCAGGAGGCGTTCTGCCGGGCGTACGCGCGATGGGACCGGGTGTCCGGCTACGACGATCCGCTGGCCTGGGTCCGCAAGGTCGCCTGGAACCTCGGCCACCACCGGTGGCGGAGGCTGCGGACCGCCCAGGCGTGGTTGTCGCGGCAGCGGGAGACGCACGTGGCTGGGCCGACGCCCGACCGGGTGGCGCTCGACGTCGCGTTGGCGCAGCTGCCCGCGAAGCAGCGCCGGGCGGTCGTCCTGCACTACCTGGCCGACATGTCGGTGGGCGAGATCGCCGCCCAGGAACGGGTCGCCGAGGGGACGGTCAAGTCCTGGTTGCACCGGGGCCGGGCCGCGTTGGCGACGCAACTGCGGGAGAGCACCGGGGAGGTGCGCGATGCCTGATTCGGAGATTCTCGACCCGACCGAGGAGTTCGCCCGTTACCGCCGTACCGTGCTGGACTCGGTGGTGGTGCCGGGCCCGGCCGCCATCCGGCGGACCGTGCGGCTGCGCCGCCGTCGCCGGTGGGCCGCGCTGGTCGCGGCGGCGCTGGCGTTGCTCACCGGTCCGACCCTGGGCTACGTCGCGCTGCACCGCCCGGAGCCCCGGCCCGGCCCGGTGCTGCCCACCCCCGACGCCACCGGCACGCCGACGCCGACCGCGCCGACGACCCCGACCGGTGGCCCTCCGCCGACCGGCGCGGGCCCGACGGCGACCCCGCCCGACGGCCGGATCAGCCGGGGCGAGCTGCTGGCCACCCCGGTGACGCTGCCGACCTGGCCGACCGGTGCGGCCTGCCCTACCGCAGGCGTCCGGTTGACCGCGGACGGCCAGGAGGGGAGGAACGCCCTGCTCGCCCTCGCCCACGGGGACGTCGACGGGGACGGGGCGCAGGAGACGGTGGTGTTGGTGCAGTGCGTCTTCGGCACCCACGGCTGGCAGCAGGTGGTGGCCTTCGACCGGGGCACCGCCGGCCGGATCGTCACCGTCGGGCGGGTGGTCGTCAGCGCCCGGGAGCGGCCCCAGTGGCTGATCGGGGTGCAGGTACGCGGCGACGGGGTGGTCCGGGTGCAGGTCGGCGACATCTACCCGGGCGGCGGCTGGGCCGGTGAGTGGTCGCAGCGGCAGTGGCGCGGCTACCGCTGGGACGGCGGCTCGTTCCGCCAGGTTTCCGGTCCGACCGGTTTCCCGACCAACCCGCACGAGGTGAACCTGGTGGTCACCGCCACCGAACTGGTGCTCGGCGTCGCGCCGGACGGCTCCCGTACCGGAAGCACGACGGTGCGGGTCCGCAACACCGGCACCGCGCCGGCCCGGTCGGTGGCGCTCCGGTTCGACCTGCCGGCGGCGTTGCGTCCGGACGGCGACGGCTGGGCCGCCTGCCGGAGCGCCCCGGGGACGACCGGCGGGCCGGTGCGCTGCGAGGTGGCCGGGCTGGCACCCGGTGCCGAGATCCGGCTCGTCCTGGGCCTGCGGGTGGCAGGTGACGACCCGCCCGGCGCGGGCACCGCCGAACTGACCGCCAGCGCGTTGGACGCCGACCACCGGGTCGTCGCGGAGGTCGTCGAGTACGACAACGTCACCCCGCTGCGCTACCGGTGACCAGCCGTCCCGGCCGGCCCGAGCGCCGGCCGGGACGCCCGGGTCACCAGGTGGGGCGTTGCAGCAGGCCGACGAACTCCACCAGCAGCCGTTCCCGCAGCGCGGCGGGGGCGGCGTCGAGCAGGGTGTTCACCACCGCCATCCGGTCCGGCGGTCCGGCACCGAGCCCCAGGCCGGCGGCGAGTCCACCGATCAGGTCCGGGGTGAGCGCCTCCGGGGTCAACGAGCCGGCCAGGGCGACCAGGTCGGCAGAGAGTTCGACCGGCCCGGCCTGACGGGCGGCGGCCACCGCGTCGGCCAGGTCCGGGCCGAATTCGGCCACCCGGGGGGCCACCGAGGCGGTCACCGTGAGGTGCACGCTGACGGGCAGGTCGGCGTACCGGAGCTGGGGCTGGGTGTGCCAGCCCCGGGCAGTCAGCTCGTCGACCAGGACGAACAGGTCGAGCGCCGGGTCGGTGCTGGTGAAGCAGACCACGGTGGCTTCGGGTTCGGCCATCAGCCGCAGCCCGTCGACCCCGCGGACGGCGGCGGCCAGGGTGCCGACCGCGTCCCGGGTGGTGGCGGCCAACCGCAGGTAGCCGTCGTCGCCGAGGTGCCGCAGCGTGGCGTACGCGGCGGCGATCGGGCCACCCGATCGGGTGGAGGCGAGCACCGGGTTGACCATGGTGTAGCCGGGCCAGTCGGCGTACGCGAAGTACTGCGGGGAGCGCAGCGTCGGGTCCCGGTGCAGCAGCACCGACACCCCCTTCGGGGCGTACGCGTACTTGTGCAGGTCGACGGAGATCGAGGTGACCCCGTCGACGGTGAAGTCGAACGGTGGCACCGGCACGCCGAGGCGACGCAGGTAGGGCAGGGTCCAGCCGCCGAAGCAGGCGTCCACGTGGCACCGCACCCCGGCCGCCGCCGCCACCTGCGCGATCCCGGTCACCGGGTCGATCACCCCGTGCGCGTACGACGGGGCGGAGCAGGCCACCAGCACCGTCTGCGGGCCGATCGCGGCGGCCATGTCCGCCACCGACGGGCGCAGCGTGACCGGGTCGACGGGAACCGTGTCCAGGCCGACCCGCAGCAGGTGGGCGGCCTTGGCGAAGGCGGCGTGCCCGCTGGCCGGCACCACGATCCGGGGTGCGGTCAGCTCCGGGCGGGCGTCCCGGGCGGCCTTGACGGCCAGGATCAGCGACTCGGTGCCGCCGCTGGTGACGCTGCCCACCACGTCCGGTGCGGCGCTGCCCGGCCCACCTCCGAGCAGCCCGCCGGCCGCCCCCACCAGCCAGTTCTCCATCGCCAACAGGGACGGGAAGGCGGTCGGATCGAGCCCGTTCACATGCGCGCTCTCCGCGTAGGCCGCCGCCCCCAACTCGTCGAGCCCCCCGACCCCCGGGTCATACACATAGGCGAACAACCGCCCCCCGTGCACCGGCCGATCCCCCACCCGCAACCGCCGAATCTCGTCCAGCACCCGCTCCGCAGGCACCCCGTTCTTGTCGATCATGGACTTGTGGTGGCCTTTCCGTGGGTTTTCGCGGCTTTTGTCCCCGCCACAACTCCATGATCGACGGGGTGGGAGGGGGGAGGGCGGGTGGGGGGAGGCGGGGTGGGTGGGGGTGGGGGGAGGTAGGGGTGGGGGCGGAGGAGGAGGGTGGCGGGGGCGATGAGGAGGGCGGGGACGGCGGTGAAGCCGAGGAGGACGCCTAGGCGGGCGGTGGGGGTTTGGGGGGCGGCGGTGCCGGTGGCTGAGGAGACGTAGCCGGAGAGGGCCAGGACCAGGCCGTAGATGCCGGGGCCCAGGGCCAGGCCGAAGGTCTCCCCGGCAGTCCAGAGGCCGGTGAAGACGCCGGCCTGGCGGCGGCCGGTGCGCGCCGTGGAGGCGGCCACGCAGTCGGGGAGCAGGGCCAGCGCGAAGACCTGCTGGCCGGCGTACCCGACGCCGAGGAGCGCGACCACCGCGTAGACGACGACGGCGGGCAGCACCGGCGCGGCCACCAGGGCCGCCGCGCCGGCGGCCAGCAGCAGCGAGGCGGCCACCAGCGCGGTCTTCTTGCCCAGTCGCGCGCCGAGCCGGGTCCACAGCGGCATCACCAGCAGCGCCGGCCCGACGAAGCAGGCGAACAGCACGGTGGGCCCGGTGGTCGGGTCGCGCAGGATCTGGGCGGCGAAGTAGCTGACCCCGGCCAGGATGGTCGCCACCCCGGCGGACTGGATCACGAAGCAGAGCAGCAGCGCCCGGAACGGCCGGTCCGCGGCGACCACCGCGAGTTGGGCGCGCAGCGTCGGCTCGGTGGCGGTCACCGTGCCGGTCGCCGCAGCACGGGTGCCGAGGAACGCGCCGAGCGCGCCGAGCGCGATCAGCGCGGCGACGAACACCCCCATCCAGCGGTGCCCGGCCACCCCCTCGCCGCCGGCGGTCACCACCACCGGGGCCACCGCGCCGGAGATCAGGATGGCCAGCGCCAGCACCGCGACCCGCCAGCCCATCAGCCGGGTACGCTCCGCCGCGTCGTCGGTCAGCTCGGCGGGCATCGCCACGTACGGCACCTGGAAGAAGGCGAACGCGGTGGCGGTGGCGAGGAACGCGACGGCCACGTACGCCCCGGCGGCCGGCCCGACGCCGAAGGGCGCGGCGAAGATGGCGGCGAAGAGCACCGCCAGGGCGAGCCCGGCACCGAGCAGCCACGGTCGGCGCGGCCCCCAGCGGGAACGGGTGCGGTCGGAGATCCGTCCGGCGACCGGGTTGACCAGCACGTCCCACGCCTTGGGTAGCAGCACCAGCAGGGCGGCCAGCCCGGCGGCCACCCCGAGCGTGTCGGTCAGGTAGGGCAGCAGCAGCAGGCCGGGCACGGTGCCGAACGCCCCGGTGGCCAACGAGCCGAGCGCGTAGCCGGCGTGCACCCGACGCGACAATCCGCCCCCGCCGGCACCAGCCGACCGGGGCGTCCCACCGGCCGACCCGGACGAACCGCTGGCCGACCCGGACAGCCCGGCGATCGACGCAGGCGGATCGCTCGCCGACCCGGGCGGACCGGCGGGTGGGGAGCCGGGCCCGGCCGGCGGCGCGTCCATCGGCCGAATGTTACTCACGTTACCGCCGGGTCACCGCCCCTCATCCGGCCACCATTTGGCGGCATCCAGATCCACCCCGGCCCCCCGCAACGGGCAGCCCTCGGCCCGCAGCAGGGCCCGTGCCCGCGCCTCGTGCCCGGGTGGCAGCCGACCCGCCGCGTTCACCACCCGGTACCAGGGGACCCCGCCACCGTGCCGGGCCATGATCGAGCCGACCAGCCGGGCCGAGGCCCGTCCGGACCGCTCGGCCAGGGCGTCGGCGATCGCCCCGTAGGACATCACCCGGCCCGGCGGAATCCGCTCGACCAGCGCGAGCACCGCCTCCACGTACTCCTCAGGCGTCACGACCGGCCAGGATATGGGAACGCGACGGGGTCCGCCGGCACCGACCGCGCAGAATGGGCGGGTGCGTGAAGCAGTCACCCAGGCCCGACGGATCGTCGTCAAGATCGGTTCGTCCTCGCTGACCACCGCGACCGGCGGCCTGGACGACGCCCGGGTGGACACCCTGGTGGACGCCCTCGCCGCGCTCGCCGCCGCCGGCCGCGAGGTGGTGCTGGTCTCCTCCGGGGCGATCGCCGCCGGGCTCGCCCCGCTCGGGCTCCCCCGCCGCCCGCGCGACCTGGCCACCCAGCAGGCCGCCGCCAGCGTCGGCCAGGGCCTGCTGATCGGCCGGTACGCGGCCGGTTTCGCCAGGCACCGGCTCACCGTCGGGCAGGTCCTGCTCACCGTCGACGACGTGACCCGACGGGCGCACTACCGCAACGCGTACCGCACCCTGCGCAAGCTGCTCGACCTGCGGGCGGTGCCGATCGTCAACGAGAACGACACGGTCGCCACCGAGGAGATCCGGTTCGGCGACAACGACCGGCTGGCCGCCTTGGTCGCCGCCCTGGTCGACGCCGACCTGCTGATGCTGCTCTCCGACGTCGACGCGCTCTGGACGGGCAACCCGACCCGCCCCGGCAGCACTCGGATCACCGAGGTACGCGGCGAGGCCGACCTGGCCGGCGTGGACATCGGCGGGGCCGGCCGGGCCGGAGTCGGCACCGGCGGCATGGTCACCAAGGTCGAGGCGGCCCGGATCGCCACCGGCTTCGGCATCCCGGTGGTGCTGACCGCCGCCCCGCTGGCCGGCGACGCGCTGGCCGGGGAGCCGGTGGGCACGTTCTTCCACCCGGCCCGGCGACGCCCGGCGGCCCGGCTGTTCTGGCTGGCGCACGCCACCGCCCCCCGGGGCCGGCTGCACCTGGACCCGGGCGCGGTGCAGGCCGTGGTGGGCCGGCGCAAGTCGCTGCTGCCGGCCGGGATCACCGCCGTGGACGGCACGTTCACCGCAGGCGACCCGGTGGACCTGGTCGACGTCGACGGGGCGTCGGTGGCCCGGGGCCTGGTCAACTACGACGCGGTGGAGCTGCCCGGACTGCTCGGCCGCTCCACCGGAGAACTCGCCGCGGCACTCGGCCCGGCGTACGAACGTGAGGTCGTCCACCGCGACGACCTGGTGCTGCTGTGACGTCAGGCGTCCCCGCGCGGGCGCTTCCGAAGATCCGAAGGAGTACGCAATGAGCGTCGTCGAGCAGGCCCGGCGGGCCCGGGACGCGGCGGAGGCCCTCGCCGTGGCCACCCGTACGGTCAAGGATGCCGCGCTGCACGCGATGGCCGACGCGCTGGTGACGCGTACGCCGGAGATCCTCACCGCGAACGCGGCGGACCTGGCGGCCGGGCGGGAGGCCGGGCTGAGCGCGGCCGTGCTGGACCGGCTCGCCCTCGACGCGGGCCGGGTGGCCGGCATCGCCGACGCGCTGCGCGAGATGGCCGCGCTGCCCGACCCGGTGGGCGAGGTGGTCCGGGGTTCGACCCTGCCCAACGGGCTGGAGCTGCGGCAGGTACGGGTGCCGTTCGGGGTGGTCGGGATCATCTACGAGGCGCGGCCGAACGTGACCGTGGACGCGGCCGGCATCTGCCTGAAGTCCGGCAACGCGGCGCTGCTGCGCGGGTCGTCCTCGGCGGCGCACTCCAACGCGGCGCTGGTGGCGGTGCTGCGCGACGCGGTCGCCGGGGCGGGCCTGCCCGCCGACGCGGTGCAGTTGCTCGACGCCGGCTCCCGGGACTCGGTCAAGGAGCTGATGCGGGCCCGGGGCCTGGTCGACGTGTTGATCCCGCGCGGCGGCGCGTCGCTGATCCGCACCGTGGTCGAGGAGTCGACGGTGCCGGTGATCGAGACCGGGGTGGGCAACTGCCACGTCTACGTCGACGCCGCCGCCGACCAGGCCAAGGCGGTGGCGATCGCCCTGAACGCCAAGACCCAGCGCCTGTCCACCTGCAACACGGCCGAGTCGCTGCTGGTGCACGCCGACGTCGCCGACGCGTTCCTGCCGGCGGTGCTGGCCGCGTTCGCCGAGGCCGGGGTGACCGTGCACGGCTCCCCCGAGGTCGCCGCGTACTCGCCCGCCGTGGTGCCGGCCACCGACGAGGACTTCGCCACCGAATACCTCAGCGCCGACATCTCCGTCGCCGTGGTCGACTCGCTCGACGCGGCGGTCGCGCACATCCGCCGCTACGGCACCGGGCACACCGAGGCGATCGTCACCGACTCGCAGGCCGCCGCCCGGGAGTTCGTGGCCCGGGTGGACGCGGCGGCGGTGATGGTGAACGCCTCCACCCGGTTCACCGACGGCGGCGAGTTCGGCTTCGGCGCGGAGATCGGCATCTCCACCCAGAAGCTGCATGCCCGGGGCCCGATGGGGCTGCCCGAGCTGACCTCCACCAAGTACGTGGTGACCGGCGACGGTCACCTGCGCTGAGCCGCCCGGCCCCCGCCACGCCCGGGGCCGGGGTCACCAGGTGCCGGGCTCGTCGTCCGTCGGCGGTGGGACCGGCCGGACCCGGCGCACGACAGGTGAGCCGGGTGGCGTCACCGGCGAGCCCATCGGGGCGAGTGGGAGGACCGGGCCGATCGGGCGGCAGGCGCGGATCGCGGTGAGCGTGGTGTGCACGTCGAACTGGTGGCCGTCGTCGCTGTCCCAGCCGCCGTCGCTGCGTTGGGTCTCGGCGAGCCGCTTGCGGGCCGACACCAGCACCCACTGCTCCTCGCCCACCTCGACCCGGCGCAGCGTGGCCGCCAGCGCGGCGGTGTCGGCCGGGGAGAGCTGCGGCATCCGCTCGGCCAGCACCGCCTGGATCCGGGCCGACTCGTAGTAGAGCTGCTGGCGGTGCAGCACGGCCGCGCTCAACCAGCCGGCGGCCAGGAACGACGGCCAGCTGCCGTCCGCGGCGAGCTGCCCGGCCAGGGCCTGCGCCGCCGCCTGCACCACCCCGGCGTACGCGCCGCCGACGCGGTGGTCCAGCGGGCCGGCGGCACGGGCGTCCCGACCGGCGACGCTGAGCCAGAACGCGGCGTTGGCGGAGAGGTAGAGCCGGGCCTCCGGGTCGCCCGGGGTGGCCCACTCGGGGGCGCTGCCGGCCAGCCTCGGGTCCTCGTCCCAGCCGCCGTCGGGCAGTTGCCGGGCGGCCAGCCAGTCCAGGGCGTGCCGGGCCGCCGGCCGGCCGAGCGCGCCGAGGTCGTCCAGCTCGGCGAGACGGAAGCAGGTGGCGTCGATGGAGGGCACGTCACCGCCGAGCATGGCCGGCCAGCCACCGTCGGGGGTCTGCCCGACCTCGGCCGCGTCGAGCAGGTCGGGGGGCACCGGCGCACCGGTGCGCAGCCGGGACAGTCGGGCGCGGTCCACCGCGTCGCCGTGCGCCACGACGAAGCCGACCGCGGCATCCAAGTCCACCACGGCGCTGACGCTACCGGCGCGAACGCGATCCCGCCTCGGGGAATCGGTCGAGGCCGGGGGCGGTTCGGCACCGCCCCACGGCCCCGGCCCAGGTCAGTACGCGGGCAGTGAGGGATCGATCTGCTTGATCCAGGAGAGCACCCCGCCCTGGACGTGCACCGCGTCGCGGAACCCGGCCGCCTTCAGCGCGGCGAGCGCCTCGGCCGAGCGGACCCCGGACTTGCAGTGCAGCACCACCTGCTTGTCCTGCGGGAGCTTCGCCAACGCCTCACCCGAGATGATCTCGCCCTTGGGGATCAGGGTGGAGCCGGGGATCCGGACGATCTCGTACTCGGCGGGCTCCCGGACGTCGACCAGGAAGATGTCCTTGCCGGCGTCCTGCCACTCCTTGAGCTCGGTGGCGGTGATGGTCGAGTCGACGATCGCCTCCTGGGCCGCCTCGGAGACCGCGCCGCAGAAGTCCTCGTAGTCCTCCAGCAGGTCGGTGACCGTGGGGTTCTCGCCGCAGAGCACGCAGTTCGGGTCCTTGCGGATCTTGATCTTGCGGTATTCCATCTCCAGTGCGTCGTAGACCATCAGCCGGCCGACCAGCGGCTCGCCGACCCCGGCGAGCAGCTTGATCGCCTCGTTGACCTGGATCGACCCGATCGAGGCGCAGAGCACGCCGAGCACGCCGCCCTCGGCGCAGGACGGCACCATGCCGGGCGGCGGGGGCTCCGGGTAGAGGCAGCGGTAGCAGGGGCCGTGCTCGGCCCAGAAGACCGACGCCTGGCCGTCGAACCGGTAGATCGACCCCCAGACGTACGGCTTGCCGAGCAGCACCGCCGCGTCGTTGACCATGTACCGGGTGGCGAAGTTGTCGGTACCGTCGACGATCAGGTCGTACTGGGCGAAGATCTCCCGGACGTTCTCCCGGTCCAGGGCGGTGTTGTGGATCTCCACCTGGACCAGCGGGTTGATCTCGCGGATCGACGCGGCGGCGGACTCGGCCTTGGACCGGCCGATGTCGGAGACGCCGTGGATGATCTGGCGCTGGAGGTTGGACTCGTCGACGGTGTCGAAGTCGATGATGCCGAGCGTCCCGACCCCGGCGGCGGCCAGGTACATCAGGGCCGGCGAGCCGAGGCCACCGGCACCCACACAGAGCACCCGGGCGTTCTTCAACCGCTTCTGCCCCTCGACCCCCACATCGGGGATGATCAGGTGACGGGAGTAGCGACGGATCTCGTCAACGGTCAGCTCGGCGGCGGGTTCGACGAGCGGGGGCAACGACACGGTGGACTCCCCGGTGATCGGCTGATGGCGAACCGAGCCATTGTTGCTCGACCGGCCACCCTTCGGCCATGAGCAGTGACACCCCGTCCGACATACGGGAGCGGGAATATCTCAACTGCCGGGTACGAGATCGCCCGCGTACAACGAGCCGTCGACGTACGGCCAGGCGTTCGCCACGCAGCCGTCCAGCCCGTACGTCTGCTGCTGCATGACCGGGGCCGGCTCGCCGGGGCCGGGGCAGGCCTGGTGTTCCTCGCCGAGTTCGTGCCCCACCTCGTGGTTGACCACGTACGTCCGGTAGACCGACAGCGGCGCCCCGTAGTCCGGCACCGCCTCCATCCAGCGGGCCAGGTTGATGACCACCCGACCGGGCAGCCGGCAGGAGGTGTAGCCCTCGGTGTCCAGCCCACCCTCGGCGCACATCCGCTCGGAGGTGGCCGGGGTGGCGAGATAGATGGTGAAGTCGGCGGCGGCGACCTCCGGCACCCGCTGGAACCGCAGTTCGCCCGAGCGGATCCAGCTGTTCGGATCGCCGAGCGTCGCGTCGACGGCGGCGGCGAACGCGGCCACGTCCTGCCCGGTTTCCTGCTCCACCTCGATCCGGTAGCGGTGCAACGGCCCGTCGAAGCCGTACACCTCGGAGCGGCCGTCGGCGGCGGTGAAGCGGCCGGGTCCGCTGCGCGGGTAGGCGACGGTGGTCCGTTCCGCGCGTACCCCGTCGGGCAGCCGGCCGCCGCCGGACCCGTCGGCCACCCGCCCGGCGACCTGCTCGGGGCGGCTCGGGCCGCGCTCCGGGTGGAGGGTGACGAACCCGCCCACGCCCGCGCCGAGCAGGGCCAGGCCGAGCAGGGCGGCCCGTCGACGACGCCGGCGCATCCGCCGGCTGCGGCGCGGCCCGACGCCCGGCTCGCCGTGCCACCATGCGGCGCGCGGGTCGGCGTGACGCGGGCCGGCCCGGTACGGGTCGGCGGCGTACGGGTCGGTGTGACGCCGGTCGGGCCGGCCGGAGTCCGGCGGCTCCGGGCGCTCGGCGGACTCGGTGCTCACCCGGCCAGCATGGCAGACTAATCGGGCATAAACCTGCTATTGCCGCAAACTACGAGAACATGTTTCACTTCTCCGATAACCGTCCGACAGCCGGCACCAGGCCCGGACACCCCCACCGGGAGCTCAGAGCGCCGGGCCGGCATACCGGCGACCGTCCAGGTACGGCCACGGGTTCGCGGTGCAGCCCCGCAGGAACAGCGACTGCTGCTGCATCACCGGCGCCGGCCGACCCGCCCCCGGACACCCCTCGTGGCGGTGCCCCAACTGATGCCCCACCTCGTGGTTCACCACGTACGTCCGGTAGACCGACAGCGGCACCCCGGCCCGGACGAAGTGCGGCACCGACGTCCGCCACCGGTCCAGGTTGATGATCACCTTCCCCGGCGCGCGGCACGACGTGTACGGCACGCCACCGACCCTGATGTCCACACCCCCGGCCCGGCACAGCCGCCCCGCCGTGCCGCGGGTCGCCAACTGCACGGTGAAGTCGGCAGACGCGTTCCCCGGCACCCGGCGCAGCCGCAACCGGCCGCCGTCCACCCAACTCCCCGGCCCGGCCAGGGCCGCCTGCACCTGGTCCGAGAAGGCACGCACGTCCTCGCCGGAGCCGTCCTCCACGGCCACCCGGTAGCGCCGCAGGCCGCCCGACCGGCCCAGCGTCGCCCCCGCCCGGTCGTCGTAGCGGAAGGTGCCCCGGCCCGTCGCCGGCACCGGGCCCGACAGCGCCAACGGCGGCACGGTCCCCGCCGGGATCACGGCACCGGCCGGTACCGGCCGGGCCGACCCGACCCCGCCCGGCGCACCGACCGGCCCGGCCCCGACGACCGGCCCGGCCCCGACGACCGGCCCACCCGCACCGGACGCTGCCCCGGCACCGAACGCCCCGGTGGCACCGGGCGATCCGGCGGTCACACCGGACGCGGGTACGCCGGGCAGGCCGGCCGGGCCCGGCGCGTAACCGTTCGGGCCGCCCGGTGTCGTCGCCGGACCGGCGACGGGCCGGCCGGCAGCCGGCGGCGGGGTGGCGACGGCCAGCCCGCCGGAGGTCACCACCAGCAGCAGGACCACCAGCGCGGTCGGACGCCAGCGGGCGGTGCCGGACGCCGGCCGTGGGAGGAGGATCGGACGCGGGTCACGGGAGGGGAGCGCAGACATCCGGGTCAGGATGCCATGCCGGGAAGCCACCTTCCGTCATCACCGGACCCCGGCGCGTCATCACCGGGTAGGGTCGCGGGACGCTGCGCCGACGGGCCCGGCGTCGACTCGGCCAGCAGGTGCAGCACCGCGCGGGCCACCGTACGCGGCACCTCCAACTGCGCCACGTGTCCGACGCCGGCCAGCATCATCAGCCGGCTGTCCGGGATGACCCGGGCCGTCTGCGGGGCCACCCGCACGTCCACCAACCGGTCCTTCATCCCCCCGACCACCAGCGTGGGCGCCCCGATGCCGGCGGCGATCCGCCACAGCGACTCCGGCCCCGGCAGGTACGACCGCAGGAAACTGGCCACCAGCCCCCGGAACGTGCGCACGTACGCGGCGGCGTAGTGGGGCGCGTCGTAGCGGACCCGGATCTCCTCCAACGCCTCCTGCCGGCGCTGCTCGCTGATCCGGCTCAGGTCGGCCACGCACGCCTCCATCGCCTGCTGGGCCATCACCTCCGGGGCGAGCTGGGCGAGCCGCCAGGCGGCCAGCCGCTCCCCGCGCGGAATGGCCAGCAGCGGCAGCATCCGCCCCTGCAACGAGCGGCCGAAGTTCAGGAACGGCAGCGCCGGCGAGATCAGCGTCAGGGTACGCACCAGGTCCGGCCGGCGACCGGCGACGTACACCGAGACGGCACCGCCCAGCGAGTTGCCGAACAGGTGCACCGGCCCCCGGCCGGAGTGCTCGATCCAGCGCACCACCCGGTCGGCGAAGGCCGGGATCGTGTACCGCAGCCCCGGCTCGCTACGCCCGAAGCCCGGCAGATCGATCGCTTGCCCGTCGAGGCGCTCGGCGAGCAGACCGGCGAGGTCCGTCCAGTTCTGCGACGAACCGCCCAACCCGTGCACGTACAGCGCCGGTTCCGCGTCCGGTCCGGTGGCCGGGGTGTCCCGGACGTAGGTGACCGTGCCGTCGAGGCGTACCGGCCGGCCGGGCCAGGGCGGGGGCAGCCGGTGCGGGGGCAGGTGCTCCTCGGGCCAGAGGGCGGCGCGTTTCATACCGCCAAGTGTTCCCGTTCCGGCCCCGTACCGACAATGTGGCCGGTCAGGCCAGCAGCGCTTCGAGGCGACGGTTGACCGCCGCCAGGGTCGCCCGCACCACCGCCTGGCGTGGGTCCCCGGAGACCAACGCCGACCCGGCCAACTGCTCCACCCAGCCGTCGCAGACCAGCAGCACCACCACGGTCGCCACCTCGCAGTTGCCGAACGGCACCACGGCGGCGTGCTCGACGAAGCACCGCCCCCGTTCGGCGGTGCGCTCGGCGTGCCGCAGCAACTCGTCCACCGCCGCGGCGGCGGCCACCGCGCACAGCCGCAGGACGTACCCGTCCACGGCCGGCCCGGTGGCGTGCCCGGCGGCCGGCTCACCGGCGGTGAGCAGGCGTACCTCGACGTTGGCGTCCAGACCGAAGGTGCTCACCTGGACGTGGTCAATGACCACCCGGGGCCCCGGCACGCCGCCGGTGTCCAGCGGTCGCGAGGGCGCGGTCTCCGTCGTGGTCATCTGCCCGCCCGAGTACGACGCGTTGAGCGTCGCCGGGCTGCCGGTGGGCGGCAGCGCGCCCGGGAGGGTCTCCTCCACGCTGGCCCGTCCCCGGTGCGGGGTCGACTGTCGGCGTCGCCGGGGCACCCCGGACGCCGTCGGTGACTGCTCGGCCGGCGGGTCCTCGGCGTCGCGGGCCGGGCCGCCGGTCGCCGCGTCGGCGCGTACCCCGGTGGCCTGTCGCTCCACGGCGGGCCGGGCGGCCGGGGGCTCCGCCGCCGACCGGGCCGGGTCACCTGCCGGCCGTTCCGCCGGGGTCGGCAGGCCGGCGGCCGGCTCGACCACGCGGGGTTCGCCGGTACGGCGGCGCATCGGCGGCGGCACCGCGGCGCTGGGCTCACCGGACAGGCTCTGCGGTGCGGCGGCGAGCCCCATCCGTTCCTGGAGCAGGCGGGCCACCAGCCGGCTCACCTCCGCCGGGTCAGCCCCGTCGGACAGGTCGAGCCGCAGGCTGTGCGCCCCGGCCGGGGTACGCCGCAACGCCGCGTCGCGGACCCCGGCCACCTCACGTACGGCGTCCAGGATCGCGTTGACGTCGAAGCCCTCGGGGCGTTCCCGCAGCGGCGCCGGCTCGTCGTCGCGGCGCAGGTGGGTGGCGATCCGGGCGAGTTCCGGGGTCTCGGCGGGGGGCTCCACGGCTGGCGGCTCCGGCACGACGGGCACGTCCGGTTCGGCGGGGACGCGCTGCGGCAGCACCGCCGTGCCCCGGTCCGGTCTCCGTCCGTCCACCACCGGCTCGGTCGTGGTCAGCGGATCGGGCGCGGATCGGCGGGCCGCGTAGGGGGGTGCGCTCGTCGGGGCGGGCGCTGCGGGGATCTGGTCCAGCCGGCGTGGCCCGCTCGTGGCGGGGGCACCGGCGGTCGGGAGGGGCTCCGGCGGGTGGCCGGGCAGGTCGGTGGCGGTGGCCGGCTCGGTCGGCACCGACCGGAGCCGGAACGGCTGGTCGGCGCGGCCGGCCGGGGAGGTCGCCGGGCGGGGCGACGGTTCGTCGCGCGGGAGCCGGAACGGCTGCTCGGCGCGGACGGCGGCCGGCAGCGGGGCGGCCCGGTCCTGGCGCAGGCCGGTGGGCTCGTCGCGGGTCAGTGGCACCACGCCCGGCTCGTCGCGGGCGGCGGGCTCGTCCCGGGGCGACGGCGGCGGAACGACAGGCACGTCCCGCGGGGGCGGGGGCACCTCGGTGGGTCTCCCCGTCGACCATCCGGGCCGCTCGGCCGGGTGCAGTCGTTGCAGTGCAGGCGGCTCGGCCGGATGCAGCCGTTGCGGCACGGGCGGCTCGGCCGGATGCAGCCGTTGCGGTGCGGGCGGCTCGGCAGGCGACCGGTCCCGCTCGCCGGGACCGGGCCAGTTGCGCCCGGCCGGGTCCGACCAGTCCCGCTCGGACCGGTCGGCCCAGTCCCGCCCGGCGGGGTCGGACCAGTCCCGCTCCGGTCGGGTGCCCCGCCCGGACCAGTCCGGACCGGCACGGTCGGCACGGTCCCGCTCGGCGCGATCGGCGGGCTCGTGCCGCTCCGGCCGGTCGGCGCGCTCGGACCAGTCCGGTACGGGGTACTCCCCGCTCCGCCCGGACCAGGCTCGCTCGGGGTGGTCGATGCCCGGGGTTCCCGGGGCGACCCGCTCGGCGGCCGGCCGTTCCCGCCCGGACCGCTCGGCGGTGGGCTCCGGCAGGGCCGGCGGGGTGGCCGGTTCGGTTCGGGTCAGCTCGTACGGGCGGGGCACCTCCGAGCGCACCGGCTCGTACGGGCGGGCGGGCTCGGCGCGCACCGGCTGGTACGGCCGGGCCGGTTCGGCGCGCACCGGCTCGTACGGGCGGGCGGCCTCGGCCGACCACTCGGCCGCGCGTTCGGCACGGGTACGTCGGCCGACCGGTGGTTCCTCGTCCCGCGACCAGGAGGGGCCCCAGGTCCCGCCCCAGCTCGGGCGGTTCCAGCTCGGTCCGGACCAGTCCGGCTCGTCCGGCCCGGCGGTCGCCCGGCGCTCGCCGGACGGCGGCTCCCCGGCACCGCGCGCACCGACGCCCCGCTGGTCCGTCCCGGACGGCCCGGTGTCGGCGGTGGGCTCGGGGCGGTCGGCCCCGCGTGGCCCGTCAGGCGCGGAGAAGCGGTCGCGGGGGTCGTCGCCCGGGGAACCGGTGCCGCCCCGCTCGGGCGCGTGGAAGCCGGGGGGCACCTCGAAGCCGGAGGCGGCGGTGCCCACCGGGGGGACCTGCACGGCCGGTGGGGCCGAGGTGGGCAGGTCGCCTGCGGGCCGGTGGGCCGGCCGGGGTGCGGCGGGATCGTCCGAGGAATGCCGGGCGGCCTCCGGGTCGTGCTGCGGCCCGGCCGGGGAGGCCGGCCGGGGGGCCGGCACGACCAGCCGGTCACCGTCGGTGACCCGGGGGTCGGCGGGGTGGCCCGGCCCGCCGGGCGGGGCGCTCACCGGGCGCCGCAGCGGCGCCGGGAAATCCGGTGCCGAGTCGTGACCATTGCGGTGGACCCGACCGTTACGCGGGGACTCCTCGTCTGTCGACGGGGCGGCGAACGGCGCAGGTAGATCACCGTGCCGGGACGGCTGACCACCCCAGCCGCCGGCGGGGTCGGGCCGGTTCCACGGCGACCCGGTCTCCCGGTAACCCGGGGCGTCGACGCCGCCGGACCACCCGGTCGCAGGTGCCCACCCACTGGCGGAGCGGGCCAGGTCGTCGTGCTGACCCGTCCCGTCGCCGTGCTCTCCCGGGGTGGCGGCACCGGGTTGCCCTGATTCACTCACCGCGCGCTCCTTGGTCGCCCCCGCTGAGGCTACCGTGTGGTGACAGTGGCGATAAGTTACAGCGGCGGGCCAATTCCGGGGCCGGGGTGAGTGCCCTGACCGGTACGGGGTAAAAGTGCCGGCTGGAATGACGAAACTCGGAGGTTCCCATGACCGCTGTGGGGAACGGTGCGCAGACTGCCGGCCGGCCCACCCGGCTGCCCCGTTCAGCACGCCGTAAGCAGCTACTCGCGGCGGCTCAGGAGGTGTTCGTGGCGCAGGGGTACCACGCCGCCGCGATGGACGACATCGCCGAGCGGGCCGGGGTTTCCAAGCCCGTGCTGTACCAGCACTTCCCGGGAAAGATGGATCTGTATCTGGCGCTGCTCGACACGCACTGTGACGCCATCGTCGCCAAGGTGCACGAAGCGATGCGCGGCACGAACGACAACAAGGAGCGGGTCGGCGCTTCGGTGCGCGCGTACTTCGACTTCGTCGACCACGAGAGCGAGGCGTTCCGACTCGTCTTCGAATCCGACCTGCGCAACGACCCGGCCGTCCGGCAGCGGGTCGAGCGGGTGGAGCAGGGCTGTATCGCGGCGATCACCGACACCATCATCTCGGACACCGGGGTCAGCCGGGCGCACGCCGAGCTGCTCGCCTCCGGCCTGGTCGGCGCGGCCGAGACGGCCGCCCAGTTCTGGCTGGCCGGCGGCCGGCAGGTGCCGAAGGCCGAGGCGGAGGCGCTGGTCGCGGCGTTGTCCTGGCGGGGTATCGCGAGCTTCCCGCTCCAGGGTGAGTCGGCCTGAACATCCGGCTCCGAGATCGGATAGCCTTCCCAACGGCGGCTATCTCGCCCACCTGAGGAGGCACACGTGGAGGTCAAGATCGGCGTGCAGTACGCGCCGCGCGAGCTGGTTCTGGAGAGCGCGCAGTCGCCGGCCGAGATCGAGCAGATCGTGACCGACGCCTTCGCCAAGGCGGAGGGGACGCTCTCCCTGACCGACGAGAAGGGTCGACGGGTCATCGTGCCGGTCACCAAGGTCGCCTACGTCGAGATCGCCGAGGCGTCCGCCCGCGCGGTCGGTTTCACCGTTCGCTGAACCGGTCCGACCCTGCGGCGGGCACGGCCCGCCGCAGGGCGACCCGGTGACGCGGGTCACATTTTTCACCCCTGCCGAAAAGCCGGCCATCCAGGTCAGGGGCGTGTACCCACCCGCTCGGGTAGGATGAGGTAGTTGCCGTGGGCGCCGATCTGATCGAAGTCCTGCCCACGGCGCGCGTGCGGCCCGGTCTGACACGGCGATTTTCCGCCGCCGATCGCGTGGCCCGCGCCATACCGACCGCGCCCTGAGGACACCACGGGGCGCACCACGAGAGGGCACCCCCAGATCCAGATGAGCGAACAGATTCTCGACCAGCTGGAGGGCCAGGAACTGGCCCCCACCGCCCCGGTCCGCCCGGAGGCCCCCACGTTCGCCGCGCTCGGCGCGCGGCCCGAGACCGTCGAGGCCCTGGCTGCGGCGGGCATCACGCGCGCCTTCGCGATCCAGGAGTACGCGCTGCCGATCGCCCTGCGCGGCACCGACCTGATCGGTCAGGCACCCACCGGCACCGGCAAGACCCTCGGGTTCGGCGTCCCGCTGCTGGAGCGGGTCTTCGCCCCGGCCGAGGGCAGCGACGGCGTGCCGCAGGCCCTGGTCGTCGTACCCACCCGCGAGCTGGGCATCCAGGTCGCCAAGGACCTGGCCGCCGCCGGCCGTACCCGGGGCGTCCGGGTGCTGCCGATCTACGGCGGGGTGGCGTACGAGCCGCAGATCGACGCGCTGCGCAAGGGCGTGGAGATCCTGGTCGGCACCCCGGGCCGGCTGATGGACCTGCAGAAGCAGAAGCACCTGCGGCTGGACCGGGTCCGCGCGCTGGTGCTCGACGAGGCCGACCGGATGCTCGACCTGGGCTTCCTCGACGACGTCGAGAAGATCCTGGCGATGCTGCCGGAGGACCGGCAGACCATGCTCTTCTCGGCGACCATGCCGGACCCGATCGTCACCCTCTCCCGGCGGTTCCTGCGCCGGCCGGTGACGATCCACGCCGGGCACACCGCCGAGACCGGCCCGTCCCCGCAGACCCAGCAGCTGGCCTACCGCACCCACTCGATGAACAAGATCGAGATCGTGGCGCGGATCCTCCAGGCCGAGGGGCGCGGGCTGACCATGATCTTCACCCGGACCAAGCGGGCCGCCGACCGGGTCGCCGAGGACCTCGACTTCCGGGGCTTCGCGGTGGCCGCGGTGCACGGTGACCTGGGCCAGGGTGCGCGGGAACGGGCGCTGCGCGCGTTCCGGGCCGGCAAGATCGACACCCTGGTCGCCACCGACGTGGCCGCCCGAGGCATCGACGTGAGCGGCGTCACCCACGTCATCAACTACGACTGCCCCGAGGACCAGGACACCTACACCCACCGGATCGGTCGTACCGGCCGGGCCGGGGCGACCGGGGTCGCGGTCACCTTCGTCGACTGGGACGACATGCCCCGGTGGCGGATCATCGACAAGACACTCGGGCTCGACATGCCGGAGCCGCCGGAGACCTACCACACCTCCCCGCACCTCTACACCGACCTGGACATCTCGCCCGAGATGACCGGCACCCTGCCGACCGCCGAGCGGACCCGCGCCGGGCTCTCCGCCGAGGTCGAGGAGGACCTGGGTGGCCGGTCCCGCCGGGGCGAGAGCGGTGGCCGGGGCGGCCGACGCGGCGAGACCCGGGGACGCGGCGAGAGCAGCGGCCGGGGCGGCGGACGCGGTGACCGGCGTCGGGGTCGCCCCGACTCCGACGCGCCGGACGCCGCCGGAACGCCCGTGGAGACCGCCGAGGAAGGCCCGCGTACCCCACGCAGCCGGCGTCGCCGCCGGGCCGGCGAGGTCGTCGGGGGCGAGTCGACCACGGTGACCACCGCCGGGTCCACCGACACCGCCACCGGCCCGACCGGCGAGCCCGCCGTCGCCGCCGGGTCGGCCACCGAGGGTGAGCCGGGCCGGCCGCGTCGCCGCCGTCGCCGGCGCGGTGGGGGCGGCTCCGGCGCGGACGCGCCGGCCGAGGCCACCGCCGACTGACCCGACAGCACCGCCGACATCCCCCGGCCGTCCGACGGTCCGGGGGATGTCCCGTCTGCGCCGGTGGGCACATCGCCCTCCCTGCCCGGGGCGGGCCGGGAGCGGCGAGGGCCGGGTGGGAAAGGATGATGGGACCATGCCGGAACCGTTGGACGCCGCCCTGACCGAGGTCAGGGCGTTGCTGCTCGACCCCGCCCTGACCCGTGCCGTCGCCGCCGGCCGCCGTCGGGGCCAGCGCCCCTCGGTGGTACGCGCCGAACTCCGCCCGGTCGCCCTCAAGGCCGGCCCCCGGTTGCAGATCGCCACGTCCGACGGCGCACGGCCGTACACCCGGAACGTGTCGCCGGGCGCGGAGGCCGACGCGGCGGTCGACGCGCTGCTCGCCGAGCCCTTCGGCAACTGGCACGTGGAGACCGCCGGGGCGACCCTCCAGCTCCGGGTGACCAAGTCCGGCGAGGCGCAGGTGCACCGGGCGGCGGCCAGCCGGCCGGCCGCGCCCGCCGACGGCCACGACCGGGCCAAGGAGTACCTGCTCGACCCGGGCGACCCGATCTTCGCGGAGATCGGCGGCAACGCCGCGAAACGCCGGCAGGTGGACGCCTTCCTGCGGGCGCTGGCCGCCACCCTGCCCGACGACCTCACCGGGCGGCTGCGGGTGGTCGACCTGGGCTGCGGCAACGCCTACCTGACCTTCGCCGCCTACCGCTACCTGACCGCCCGCGGGCTCGACGTGGAACTGGTCGGGGTGGACGTGCGGGAGGACCAGCGGCAGCGCAACAGCGAGCTGGCGGAGCGCCTCGGCTGGGCCGACCGGGTCACCTTCGTGGCCGGCACGATCGCCGACGCGGTGGTGGAGCCCACCCCCGATCTGGTGCTCGCCCTGCACGCCTGCGACACCGCCACCGACGAGGCGCTGGCCCGCGCGGTGCGCTGGGACGCCAGGTGGGTGCTGGCCGCGCCGTGCTGCCACCACGACCTCGCGGCGCAGCTGCGCGCCCGGCCGGCCCCGGCACCGTACGAGTTGCTGACCCGGCAGGGCATCCTGCGGGAACGCTTCGCCGACGTGCTCACCGACGCGCTGCGGGCCGGGCTGCTGCGGTCACACGGCTACCGGGCCGAGGTGGTCGAGTTCGTCGACTCCCGGCACACCCCCCGGAACCTGCTGATCCGGGCCCGCCGGACCGGCACCGGCGGCGGTGACCCGCAGGCGGCCGAGTACCGGCAGCTGGTCGACCAGTGGCAGGTGACCCCGCGCCTGGCCACGCTGCTGGCCGACCCGACCGGGGACGGCGCGGCGGACAGCGTGCGGGGCTGAGCGGTTCAGCGCCGCCGGTCGCCGCCGCGGCTGCCGGGGCGCTCCCCCGGCCTGCGGTCGACGATCGAGGAGATCCGCTCCCGCGGCCTCCGCTCGTCGTCGCCGGGCGCGGCAGGGAACGGCACCACGGTGCCGGACAGTTCGGCGTTGCCGGCGGCGGCGAACGCGTTCCAGGAGATGTCGACCAGGAGCCGTTTGAGTTCGGCGTGCCTGACGGCGGCGCTGCGTTGCAGGGCCAGCCGGACGCCGAGCAGCACCCCCACCAGGGTGGTGGTGACCGCACCGGCGGCGGCCAGCACGTGCGCCCCGGTCGCCTCGTCACCGGTGAACACCAGCACCAGCAGCCAGCCCCAGAAACCCAGGGCGAACACGGCCGCCTTGACGACGAAGAAGAGGCTGACCGCACCGGGACGGTGCGACGCCGGACGGTCGGACTCGGCCATGCTGCTCCTCACCGGATGCGACAGGTGACGAACCCGTCGGGTTCGATTGACCTACGACAACTGACGCTGTGTCACGAACTGTGCCGCCGCCCCGCGTAGAGGCCGGACGGGGACTCAGCCGGCCGGTACGGGGAATTGCACCGGACCGCCGTCGTACTACCCTCGGGGGGCGTACCGGACACCCCGGCTCCCACCCGAAGAGGACGATCTCACAGGCATGGGTTCGACAGAGGTTTCACCCCAGATGGCGTTCGCCCGCTTCGTGCGACGGGCCATCGACGACGCCCGTGACGAGCGGGGTTGGACGGTGAGCGATCTCGCTGCCCACACCGGTGTGGGTCGGTCCACCGTCTTCCGCTGGCTCGCCGGCGACTGGCAGGACTACCCCGAACTGGCCAAGGTACGCGGCTTCTGCGCCGCCCTCGACCTGCCGGTCGCGGCGGCCTTCCGGGCGCTCGGCCTGCCCGACGCGGGGCCCGCCCCCCGCCGCCGCGCCGACGACGGCCCGGTGGAGGCCGACGTCCGGGTGATCCTCGACCGGCTGGCCGATCCGACGGTGCCCGCCGAGGAGAAGCACCACATCCGTGACCTGCTGCGCTATCTGGCCCGCCGTCCGGTCCGCCGCGCCGGCTGACCGCCGCGCCGGTCGATCCGGCCGGCTCCCCGGGCCGCTGCTCTCAGCGGACGGTCAGGGTGAACTCCGCGGTCCGCACCACGCCCGCCACCTGGAAGTCCAGGTACATCCGGTAGTTGCCGGGGCCGGGTGCGGTCAGCCAGAACGTCACCGTGTCGGCGGCCGGCCCCGGGCCCGGGTGCACGTGCAGGTAGCCCAGGTCCCCCTCGCGCAGGGCGACCAGGTGCCCGTACGCGTCGAGGTAGCGCTCCAGGGCGACGGGTCGTCCCGCCGGGTCCCGGACCGTGAACCGCAGCGGTACGGCGGCGTCCACCTGCGGGGTGCCCTCGTAGTCGACGGTGAACCCGTCGACGGCCGCCCGGCTGGCCGGGGCGGGCAGCGGACGGGGCGCGTACTCCCCCGGGGCGACCAGGTCCACGCCCAGCGTCGCCGGGGTCTGCCGGCCGTCGTCGGCGACCGCCGTGAAATCCGTGTACGCCCGCCAGACGCCCGGCTGCGGCAGGGTCAGCGGGATCGACCAGGTGCCGTCGGCGGCCATCGTCGGGTGCAGGTGCTGGAATCCGGTGAGGTCGCGGCGTACCACCACCAGGTGCATAGGCTTGTCGTGCACGACCGCGAACCGGGTGACCGGGCGGCGCTGCGCGTCACGGATCTGGAACCGCAGTTCACCGGCCCGCCCGGCGACGAACTCCCCGCCCGACCGGACGAGTGTGTAACCGCCGGAGCTGACGGACAGGCCGGTGGCCGCGTCGCCTGAGGAGTCCCCGCCGCTGCCGTCGTGCTGGTGTGCGCCGGTGCCCGGAGCGTGGGTGTGGTCACCGGCGGCCGTCGCGGCGGTCGCCGTCGTACGCTCGGTCGGCCGCCCGTTGGCCCGGCCGAGCCCGAAACCGAGCAGGACGGCCAGCACCAGACCGCCCACCACCAGCGCCAGCCGCAGCGTGGCCCGGTCCGGCCCCACCGTCGACGCCCCGTCCCCGGTCGTAGTCCCGCCTGACAGGGTCCATCCGCCGGGTTCCGCGCCGCCCGGTTCCTGCCGGTCCACCGGGTGTGCGTTGCCCGCGTCACTGCCGCGCCCCTGCTGGCCCGTCGGTCGGCCGATGCCTGCGTCGGCCTCCCGGGCCGGCTGGTCCACCGGCTCCGGGGTGCCCTGGTCGGGGGCCGGTCCGCCGCCGGCTGCCGGGCCAGCGGGCCGGGTGACGGATCGCTGGTCGGCCATCCGCTCACCGTACCGCCGACCCCGACGGCACCGGGACGACGGCCGGACACCGTGGCGGCGGTCGCACCAGGGCCGGCCGGGGAACTTATCCGCCCGGTCCGCCGACCCGGGCCGGGTCAGCCGGCGACGGCGAGGGCGAGCGGGAGGACGTCGGGGGCACCGGAGCGGCGCAGCAGGCGGGCCGCCATCGTCATCGTCCACCCGGAGTCGACCAGGTCGTCGACGAGCAGCACCGGGCCGTCCAGGACGGTCAGCGCCCCGGCCACCTCGTCGGGGAGGCTGAAGGCGTCGTGCAGGGCGCGTACCCGCTGGGCGCTGTTGCCGCGCGGCCCGCCGCCCCCGGCCGGGCCGACCGGGGTGACCGCGCCGAGCAGCGGTAGCCGGCCGACCGTGGCGATCCGCTCGACGAGCGAGGCGACCAGGGTCGGGTGGCTGCGGGAGCCGACCGCGACCACGCCGGCCGGGCGACGCGGCCACGGGTCGTCGCCGTGCGCCCAGGCTTTCAGCACCTCCACCACGGCCGTCACGACGTCGTCGGGCACCGGGCCGTCGGCCGTGCCAGGGCCGACCAGGGCGCGGAGCCGGCCACCCCAGCCCAGGTCGGACAGCCGCCCCACGGCCCGACCGGGCAGCGCCTGCTCCGTCGGCGGAATCCGCCCCTTCAGCGGTACGCCGACCGCGTCGAGGCCGGTCGGCCAGAGCTTCTTGGGGGCGATCTGCACCCCGGGGCGGCCGAGGAAGGTCTGTGCGGCGGTCAGCGCGGGGCCGGACACGTCGGCGGTGAACAGGGGCGCGGCGCAACGGTCGCACCGGCCGCAGTCGTCCGCCCCGCTGTCGTCGAGGCAGTCCCGCAGGTACCGCATCCGACAACCGGGCGTCGCGGCGTACTCGCGCATGGCCTGCTGCTCGGCGGTGCGGGCCTCGGCGACGCGGCGCAACCGGGCCTCGTCGTAGGTCCAGGGTTCGCCGGTGGCGAGCCACCCCCCGCGCACCCGGCGGACCGCGCCGTCGACGTCGAGCACCTTGAGCATCAACTCCAGGCGGGTCCGGCGCAGGTCGACGAGGGGTTCGAGGGCCTGGGTGGAGAGCGGCCGGTCGGTGTGCAGGGCGGCCAGCACGGCACGCACCTGCTCCTCGGGCGGGAAGGCGAGTGAGGCGAAGTAGCGCCAGATCGCGGCGTCCTCGACGCCGGGCAGCAGCAGCACCTCGGCGTGTTCGACGGCCCGACCGGCACGGCCGACCTGCTGGTAGTAGGCGATCGGCGAGGGCGGCGCACCGAGGTGCACCACGAAACCGAGGTCGGGCTTGTCGAACCCCATCCCGAGCGCGCTGGTCGCCACCAGCGCCTTGATCTTGTTGTCGAGCAGGTCCTGTTCGGCGGCGCGACGGTCGGCGTCATCGGCCTGGCCGGTGTAGGAGGCCACCGACCAGCCGCGCGCACGGAGGAACTCAGCGGTCTCGGTGGCCGCCGCGACGGTGAGCGTGTAGATGATCCCCGAGCCGGGCAGCGCGTCCAGGTGGTCGGCGAGCCAGGCCAGCCGGTGCGCCGGGCTGGGCAGGTCGAGCACGCCGAGGCGTAACGACTCCCGGTCCAGGGTGCCCCGCAGCACCAGCACGTCGGCCCGGCGCGCGGCCCGGTCGGGTGCCGCCACCGGACCGGCGGGGGATCCGGCCAGGTCGGCCGACGACCCGGACGATACGTCTCGACCGGCGTGATCGACCTGATCGGCATGATCAGCGCGGTCGGCATGATTGGCGCGGTCGGGCGGGCCCGGGGTCGGTTCGGTGCCGAGCTGCTCGGCGACGTCCCGGGTCACCCGCTCGTTGGCGGTGGCGGTGGTGGCGAGCACCGGGGTTCGCTCCGGCAGGTTGCCCAGGAAGGTACGCAGCCGGCGGTAGTCGGGCCGGAAGTCGTGCCCCCAGTCGGACACGCAGTGCGCCTCGTCGACCACCAGCAGCCCGGTGGTGGCGGCCAGCCTCGGCAGGACGGCGTCCCGGAAGTCGGGGTTGTTGAGCCGCTCGGGGCTGATCAGCAGCACGTCCACCGTGCCGGCGTGGATCTCGGCGGTGATCTCGTCCCACTCGTCGAGGTTGGCGGAGTTGATGGTGCGGGCCCGGATGCCGGCGCGGGCCGCCGCCTCCACCTGGTTGCGCATCAACGCCAGCAGCGGCGACACGATGACCGTCGGCCCGTGCTCACCGCGTTCGCGCAGCAGGGCGGTGGCCACGAAGTAGACCGCCGACTTGCCCCACCCGGTGCGCTGCACGCAGAGCACCCGCCGCCGGTCCACCACCAGCGCCTCGATGGCCCGCCACTGGTCCTCCCGCAGCCGGGCGTGCGCGCCGGCCAGCCGCCGCAGCACCCCCTCGGCCCGCTCCCGCACCGCCGCCCGATCCCCACTCATCCGGCATTCCTACCACCCCGGCCGGACACCCCGACCTCCCACGCGGTTGATCAAGAGGTTTACGTCATGAACCGCTCTTCGGGTGACGCGAACCTCTTGATCACCGGGGCGACCGGGTGGGAGGTGGGCGTGGGTAACCCGCCCACGGCGACTCCGCCCCATGGCAACTCCGGGCGCTTGACCCGAGGGTCCACTCTGAGTGGCAGAGCCCTCACCCGCTGGAGGCAGACATGCGCTGGCTCATCATCCTCGTCGTCGTACTCGTGGCTCTCGCAGCCGTGGCATGGTGGCGTCGCGGCCGCCGGGCGGTGACCGACGGCGACCGGCAGGTACGTGACCTGACGGCATCGGAGCAGGCCCGCCGCCGCCTGGACGACCACCGGAACCCGACGGACGGCAGCAACCTCCGCAGCACCGGGGGCGGAAGTCTCTGATCGGAACTCCCGAGCCCGAGATCCTGGGGCACGCCACTCCCCTGAACCGATGGAGCGGTATCCGGCGGCCTGCCCACCCGTGCCGTTGGATTGTGGAGAGTTGTTGCGGCCCAGGCGACAACAACTCTCCACAGTCGGAGCGCCCCGGCCGTCCGGTGTTCGCGCTACCCCGGTCGCGGCAGCGACTTACCGAGCGTGCGTACGGCGGTCGACGACATCGCCGCCAGTTCGGGCTGGGCGGGCAGGAAGACCGTGGGGACAACCAACGACTGGTTCATCGCGGCGAGCCGGCATTCGGTCTGGAGGTCGGTGGTGTTCCGTACGCCCCGGACGATCGAGACCATGTGTACGCGGCCAAAGCGACTCCTGGCCGGTCCGGGATCGCGCCTGGGCGATTGATCCACTCCCGTGGGCCGAGGTAGCGGTGTCCCGGGCGACGGGACACCGCTACCTCGGCGACACTGAGTTGATCAAGCGCCCGACCGGACCCGACCGGAACCGACCGGACCCGACCGGGTGCGGGCAGGTCAGCGGGCGGTCAGCGGGCGGGGAGGCCGGCGCGGGCGGCGACGGCGGTGTCCGGCTGGTCGGCGAAGACGCCGTCCAGGCCGAGGCCGAGGAAGAGCTCGTACTCGGCGGTGATGTCGCCCCGGGCGTTCGGGTCGGCGCCGATCCGGAAGTCGACCGGGAGGAACTGGTTCTCGGCCCGGAACGTCCAGGCGTGCACCAGCAGCTGGTGCCGGTGCGCGTCGCGGATCACCGTGGTCGGGGCGAGCAGCTTGCCGGTGGCGTCCCGGGGGATGATCAGGTTCTTGTTCAGCCCGACCCCGTCGGCGTACCTGGCGATCCCGCGCAGGCCGGCGGCAGTCGCCAGGTCCTGGTAGGTGCGGGGGTCACCGGCGGCGGTGAAGTCGTACGGCCGGCCGGTGGCGTCGAGGAGCTGGACCAGCGGCACGTCGATCATGCGGTCGAGCGTGCGCAGGTTGGCGGTCTCGAAGGACTGGATGAACACCGGGTCGTCGCGGTGGGTCAGCTTGTTGCGGCGCAGCACCGTGACCAGCGGCTCCTCCAGCGGCAGCCCGATCGAGGCGAAGTAGGTGGGGTGCTTGGTCTCCGGGTAGACGCCGATGGTGCGGCCCCGCGCTCTGGACTCGGCGCGGGCCAGGTCCAGCACCTCCTGGAAGGTGGGCACCGCGAACCGGCCGTCGAACGCGGTGTTCGCCACCCGCACCTGGGGCAGCCGCTCCTTGGCCCGCAGCGTCTTCAGCTCGGCCAGGGTGAAGTCCTCGGTGAACCAGCCGGTGACCGGCACCCCGTCGATGGTCTTGGTGGCCTTGCGGCCGGCGAACTCCGGGCGGGCCGCCACGTCGGTCGTACCGGAGATCTCGTTCTCGTGCCGGGCGACCAGCACCCGGTCCCGGGTCGAGACCAGGTCGGGTTCGATGTAGTCGGCGCCCATCCGGATCGCCAACCGGTACGCCTCCAGGGTGTGTTCCGGGCGGTAGCCGCTGGCCCCCCGGTGGGCGATCACCAGGGGCCGGTGGGTGGCCCGGTCGGCGCGGTCCGCGTCGTCCTCGCGGGCCGAGGCGGCGCCGGGAACGGCCACCGGAACGGCGACGGCCACGGCGAGCAGCGCGCCGGCCACGCCGAGAGCGGAAAGGGTACGTCGCAACGCGATCTCCTTGGTCGAGGGGCACCCGGCCGAGCGCCGGTACGCCCGACGGGCGCTCACAGCAGACCGGGCGCGGCTGACGGCCAGTTGGTCGCCGACTGGCCGTCAGGTGAACCCTGCGGGGAAACCGGGACCGGGCCGGGATACGCGATTCACCGGCCCGGTCCCGCCGGAATCGACAGGATTGTCTGGTGCGCCGGTTCCTTCGTCACCCCGTCCGGCTGGTGCCGTTCGGTTTCCTGGTGACGATCGCGATCGGCACCGGCCTGCTGATGCTGCCCTGGGCCACCAGCGCGCACCGGTTCACCCCGCTGGTCACCGCGCTGTTCACCGCCACCTCGGCGGTGTCGGTCACCGGGATGGCGGTCACCGACACCCCGAACTACTGGAACGGCTTCGGGCTGGTGATGATCACCGTGCTCACCCAGGTCGGCGGGCTGGGCATCCTCACCGGCGCGGCCCTGGTCAGCCTGGCGGTCACCCGGCAGCTCGGGCTGCGCAACCGGCTGCTGGTGCAGGCCGAGACCGCCGAGTACGGCCCGGCCGACCTGCGCCGGTTGCTGCTGCGCATCGCCGGCACGGTGTTCGGCTGCGAGCTGGTGATGACCGCGGTGATCACCGCCCGGCTCCGGCTCGCCTACGACTACTCCCCCGGCCGGGCGCTGTGGTCGGCGGCGTTCCACTCGATCCAGGCGTTCAACAACGGCGGTTTCACCCTGTACACCGACGGGCTGGTCGGGTTCGCCCGGGACCCGTGGGTGGCGCTGCCGCTGGCGTTCGGCGCGATCGTCGGCGGGCTGGGCTTCCCCGCGCTGTTCGAGGCGTTCCGCCAGCGTCGCCGGCCGGGCCGCTGGGCGGTGTCCACCAAGCTGACCGTCTGGGGCAGCGTGGTGCTGGTGGCGGGGGGTTTCGTCGGGCTGCTCGTCACCGAGTGGGACAACCCGTTCACCATCGGCACCTACGACACCCCGGGCAAGCTGCTCGCCACGTTCACCCAGATCGCGCTCAGCCGTACCGGTGGCTTCGACGTGATCGGCGTGGCCGCCCTCCGCGAGGAAAGTTACCCCCTGCTCATCGCCCTGATGTTCATCGGCGGCGGCAGCGCCAGCACCGCCGGTGGGATCAAGGTCTCCACGTTCTTCCTGCTCGGCTTCGTCATCTGGGCGGAGCTGCGCGGGGAACCGGACGTCACCGTGGGCCGCCGCCGGATCGCGGTGGCCAGCCAACGCCAGGCGTTGACGGTGGCGTTGCTCAGCGTCGCCCTGGTGACCGTCGGCACGCTCGGCCTGACCGTGCTCACCACCGACGTCCGGTCCAACGCGACGCTGTTCGAGGTGACCTCCGCGTTCAGCACCGCCGGCCTCACCGTCGGGCTCACCCCGCACCTGCCCGCGTCGGGGCAACTGGTACTGACCGTGCTGATGTACGTCGGGCGGATCGGCCCGCTCACCCTCGGTTCGGCGATCGCGTTGAACACCCGACGCCGGCTGTACCGCTACCCGAAGGAGCAACCCGTTGTCGGCTAGGGACGAAGGCGACGGCGACATCGCCGTGATCGGGCTGGGCCGGTTCGGCTGCCACCTGGCCGGGTCGTTGACCCGGCTCGGCCACCGGGTGCTCGCCGTGGACCGCGACCCCGACCGGGTGCAGCGCTGGTCGGCGGTGCTGGACCGGGTGGTGCAGGCCGACGCCACCGAGGAACAGGCGCTGCGGCAGCTCGGCATCGACGACTTCACCCGGGTGGTGGTCGCCATCGGCGCCTCGGTGGAGGCCAGCGTGCTCACCGTGCTGGCGCTGACCGAGGTGGGCGTACCGCAGGTGTGGGCGCGGGCGACGTCCCGCAAGCACGCCAAGATCCTGGCCTCGGTCGGCGCCCACCACGTGGTCTTCCCGGAGGCGGAGACCGGGGAACGGGTGGCCCACCTGATCGTCAGCCGGATGCTCGACTTCATGGAGTTCGGCGACGACTTCGCCATCGCCAAGGTGCCGGTGCCTCCGCCGCTGGTCGGTCACCGGCTGCGGGACCTGGCGGTGCAGGAGCGCTACGGGGTGATGGTGGTCGGTGCGAAACCGGCCGGGGAACGCTTCCGGTACGCCGACCCGGACACGGTGCTCGGGCCGGGCAGCGTCCTGATCGTGGAGGGCGGGATCGCCCGGGTGCAGCAGTTCGCCGCCCTACGCTGACCGCGCCGTCCGCCCGCCGCGACCGGGCCCGGCCTCAGCCCCGGGGCCCCTTGCCGGGACCGCCACCTGCGCCTCTGCCTCCCTTCCCGGTCACGTTCCCGCTTTTCCCGGTGCCCCACCCGGCCCCTTGCCCGCCGCCGGACCGGGCCCCTTGGCGGGCTTCTCGGCCTTCGGCTTCGGCTTCGCCGGCCCGGCCGCGCCGGAACCGCCCTTGCCGGACGTCTTCGCCGGTTTCTTCGCCGCCGGCTGCTTGGCCGCCGGTTTCTTCGCCGCCGGGGGCTTCACCACGGGCGCGCTGCCGGCCACCCCGGAGACCCGTACCCCGCAGCTCGAATCGCCGACGGTGAACTCCAGCGGCAGCGGGTTGCCCCCGGTGTAGCGGCCGGTCAGCGCGACTTTCTCCGACGCGCCGGGGGCCAGCGCGGCCCGCCCGGCCGCCGGGGTGACCCGCACCAGGCGGCCCTCCTGGCGTACCTCGGGGGTGGTCGTGGTGACGGTCTGCTGGCCGGGGAAGGCGAAACTCATCGTCCAGTCCCGCAGTTCCCGGGGACCGGTGTTGGTCAGCGTCAGCTGGGCGGCGAAGTCCCTGCCGGAGTCGCTGCGCAGCGCGTACTCGACCTCGCACGGGATGGTCTCGGGCAACCCCATCCGGGCCTCGGTGGGCCGGTCGACGCCGCCGCTGGCCGGGCTGCGCGAGGTCACCCCCCAGACGGCCGCGGTGACGGCCACCAGGCTCACGGCGGCCACCCCGGCCTCGATCCGGCGGCGGCGGGCAGCGGCCCGGCGGGTGCGGGTACGCCCCGAGAACGGCAACGCGTCGGTGTCGGCCGACCAGGGCAGGATCGTGGTGCCGGCGTTGGCGAGCAGGGCCGGGTCCATTCGCCCGGGTGCCGGCGAGACGGGCACCGCCGCGACCATCCCGGCCGCCGCGGCGAGGGTACGCGCCACCTCGGCCGTCGCCGGCCGGTCCTCGGGGCGCTTGGCCAGGCAGCGGCCGACCAGCTCGACCACCTCGTCGGGGAGCCCGCGGACCGGGGGCATCGGCTCCGGATCGTGGTACATGTGCGCCCGCAGCATCTGCGTCGTGGTGCTGGCCTGCCAGGGCAACCGCCCGGTGAGCATCCGGTAGAGCAGCAGCCCGACGGCGTACACGTCGGTGGCCGGGGAGACCTGGCCGTTGTCGAGGCGCTCCGGGGCGAGGTAGGCGGGGGTGCCGAGCAGCGCGCCGTCCGGCCCCTTCTCACTCTCCCCGACCAGCGCCGAGATGCCGAAGTCGACGACCTTCACCCCGGTCGCGGTCAGCATGACGTTGCCCGGGGTCACGTCCCGGTGCACCACCCCCCGGGCGTGCGCGGTGGCCAGTGCCGAGGTCACCTCGGCACCGATGGTCACCGCCTCCCGCCAGGGCAGCTGCCCGTCGCGGCCGAGCCGCGCGGTGAGCGGACCGCCGTCCACCAGCTCCATCACCACGTACGGCACGGTCAGGCCGACCTGCTCCGACTCGCCGTAGTCGTACACGTTGGTGATGTTGGGGTGGCAGAGCCGCGCGGCGGCCTGCGCCTCGATCCTGATCCGGTGCCGGAAGGCCCGGTCGCTGGCCAGCCGCGAGGCGAGCACCTTCACCGCGACCTGACGGCCGAGCACCTGGTCGTAGCCGCGCCACACCACGGACATGCCGCCCGCGCCGAGCTGCTCGATCAGCCGGTACCGCTCACCGAGGAGCTGGGCGGCGTTCCGGACTCCTGCACCCATGGTCGACCGAGTTGCCCGGGACGGCCCGGCCTACACCTCGATGGTCGTAATCGGTCAGGAAAGTCACCCGATCAGGCGGTCGCGAGCAGTTGGTCCACCGGGGCGTAGTCGTCGGTCAACACCAGCGCGCCGTCGACGAACCGGGTCACCTCGCTGCCGGCGAGCAGGTCCGGGATCTTCGTCACGGTGCCCAACCGGGCCCGCAGCGCCTCCAGCGGCAGCGGGGCGTCCGAGGCGACGATGAGGAAGTTGCTGCCCTGCTGCCCGGCGATCGCCTCCGGTGGCGCGACCAGCGCCATGTGCTCGAACTCGGCGGCCACCGTGGCCAGCTCCGACCTGATGAACCGGCCCGGCGGGTAGTCGATGACGTTCTGCACGTAGATGCCGCCGGGACGCAGCACCCGGTCGACCTCCGCCGCCATCTCCCGGGTGGCCAGGTGCCACGGCACCACCAGGTGCCCGAAGGCGTCGCCGACGACGAAATCCCGGCTGTCCGCCGGCTCGCCGCCGACCAGCATCCGGGCGTCGCCCACCGCCGCCCGCAGCCCCGGCCCGGTCCGGACGCCCAACTCCCGCCGGTCCAGGTCGACCAGCTCACCGTCGATCTCGAAGACCACGTTGTCGGTGCCCGGCCGGGTGGCGCCCAGGTAGCGAGGCATGGTGAACCCGCCCCCGCCCAGGTGCAGCGCGTCCAGCCGCTGCCCCTTCGGGGCGGACACGTCGGCGACCGCGCCGATCCACTGGGTGTACTCGTACTCCAGGTGCGTCGGGTCGTCCAGGTCGACGTACGAGTGCTGGGCCGAGTTGAGGTAGAGGGTGCGCCCGCTGGCCCGGTCCGGATCACGTTCCACCCGGGCGCAGTGGTAGGCGGTCTCCACGTCACACGGGTTCGGCGCGACCGCGCTCAGCCCCGCCGCGACCAGCCCGAGCACCGCCAGGGCGGCCTTCGCCCGGGTCGGGCCGGGCAGCCCGCCGGTCTCCTGCCGGCGCAGGTAGACCCCGAGCGCCAGCCCGACCACGCCGAGCGCCGCCGCCAGCCCGATCAGGATGACCGTGCTGGGCAGCGCCGCCACCAGCACGAACCCGGTGACCAGGGTGGCGGTGATGCCGCCGAGGGTGCCGATCCCGGAGAGCCGGCCCACCACCTGCCCGGTACGCCGCAGGTCGGACAGTTGCAGCTTCACCACCAGCGGGGTGACCGCCGACAGCAGCGCCGCCGGCACGAACACGGCCAACGCGGTGAGCAGCAGGATGCCGCTGACCGCACCGCCACGCAGCAGCTCACCGGCGTACCGGACCACCGGCAGGGTGACCGCGGCGGCGATGCCGGCCAGGATCAGCGCCGGGGCGAGCAGCCCGCGCGGGTCCCGACGGTCGGCCAGCCAGCCGCCCGTCCACGCCCCGTAGGCGATGGCGGCCAGCGCGATGCCGATCACCGAGCTGGTCACCTGGAGGGTCACCCCGACGTAGGGACCGACCAGGCGCAACGAGACCGTCTCCAGCACCAGCACCGCGCCGCTGGCGAAGAAGACCAGGAACGCGGCGAGCCCGTTGGGCAGGGCCCGGGAGGAGGTCGGCGCGGAGGGCGTCGGAACGGTCACGACGTCGGACGATGAGCTGCTCACCGTCGCGATGCTACGTCCCGTTCCTGGGGCGAACGGTCAGTACATCGAAAGATGAACATGGTTTGTGTGGTCGGCGGCCGGGCTGCCCGACCCGCTGTAGGCCCGCCAGCCGGTGTTCGGCATCCAGATCTGCCGGTACCAGATCACGTAGAGCACACCGAGCCGGTTGGCGTTGTTCTTGAAGTAGTTGGCCAGGCTGTCACCGTAGGCCTTGTCCCCGCCGGTGGCCGTCTCGTCCTTGAAGCCGCTGGTGGCGGCCGAGAAGTCGCAGGCCCGACCCTTGGGGTGCTCGCCGCCCCCGCCGCTGCGGTAGCAGGACACGTAGCGCTTGTAGCCGGCCGCCTTGGCCTGCTGCATGGCGTGCAGGGTGCGCGGGGTGATGCAGCCGGAGGTGGTCGGATCGTTCACCGAACACGACTCGCCAGGCCACGACCCGTCGGAGTTGCGCGGGGCCGGCTTCGCCGAACTCGACCCGCCGCTGAAACCGGCGCTGCTCCCCGAGCTGACCGTGGCCAGGGCGCGCTCGGCGTCCCGCTTCTTCTTGGCCAGCGTGTTGAGCTGCTTCTGCTGCTCGCGGACCTCGGCGTCGATCGCGATGGTGGCCTCGGCGGCGGTCTGCCGGGCCTCGGCCAGGGCACGCAGCTGCTTGCCGTCCCGCTGCGCCATCATGTCCAGGTCGGCGGCCCGCTTGAGGAACGCCTCCGGGCTGGCCGTGTTGAGCAGCATCGACGTGGGGGTCAACCGGCCCACCCGGTACGACTGCGCGGCCACCTCGCCCACCTGGGCGGTCAACGCGCCCAGCCGCCCCTCGACCTCCTTGAGCTGGGCGGCCAGCGCGGCCTGCCGCCGCTTGGAGGTGTCCAGCTTGGCCTTGGCCTCGATGTGCCCCTTGGCCGCCGCCGTCAACGCGTCCTTGAGCTGCTTGGTGCCACCTTCGCCGGGCTCCGCCGAGGCGGGCACCGCTCCGACGCCGAGCAGCAGCGCCACCGCGGCGAGCAGCACGGTCAACGGCCGGGTCAGGTTGGTCCTGGGCACGGAGGTGTCCTTCCCTCTGCCGCCGACGCCCGACCGGGGGCCGGTGCGGCGGCGGTCCCGCCGGCCCCGGTTGGCGGCCTGGGGGCGGAGACCGCCGGTCACATTACCGCAATCACGCCCGGTCACCAGGCCCGCGCCGGCACCGGACGGCGACCCTCGACCGGGAGTGTCGAGCCGGTAGCCGAGGGTCCACCGTCGTCGATCCCTCAGGCGGTGGAGCCGGGGGCGCGGCCCGCCGCGTCCCGGAACCGGACCGGCGGTCAGTCGCCGAGCAGGGCGGCCCGGACCTCGTGCCAGGTCTGCTCGTCGGAGGCGACCAGCAGGCCGGTGCCGTCGTCGGCCGGGTGGTAGTCGGTGCCGTCGAAGCGTCGGGCCACCCCACCCGCCTCGCGCACCAGCAGCGCACCGGGGAGATGGTCCCACGGCAGGGTCCGCCAGAACATCACGAACTGCTGGTCGCCGGTGAGCAGGTCGAGGTACTCCCGCCCGGCGCAGTGCTGGCCGGGCAGCAGCTCCCCGATCCGGCTGCGGCCGGCCGCCACCCGGTCCCGGGTGGCCCGGGGCAGGTACTGGACCATCGCGGTGCCGCGCAGCCGATCCGACGGCAGGACGGGGTTCTCGCGGACCGGCCGGCCGTCCAGGCGGGTGCCGGCCCCGGCGCGGGCCACGGCCATCGTCCCGGCCAGCGGGTCGAACACCCAGGACGCGGCCGGCTCACCGCCGGAGAGCAGGGCCACCATCAGGGCGAACGGTCGCCGTCCGGCGGCGAAGTTCCCCGTCCCGTCGATCGGGTCGACCACCCACACGTCGCCGTCGCCGCGCAGGTGACGCAGCAGCGACCCGTCCTCGGCCACCGCCTCCTCACCGACGACCAGGGAACCCGGCAGCAACCGGCGCAGCCCCGCCGAGATCCGCTCCTCGGCCCGCTGGTCGGCGACGGTGACCAGGTCGCCCGGTGCCTTCTCCGTGACGTCGGCGTCGTCCAGCTTGCGGAACAGCGGCAACACCACGCCCGCCGCGGTCTCCCGCAGCAGCGTGTCGACGTCGTCGAGCAGGTGGTCAGCCACGCGGCGGCAGCTTGACCACGCTGACGAAGAACTCGTCGATCTGCCGGACCACCGAGATGAAACGCTCGAAGTCCACCGGCTTGGTCACGTAGGCGTTGGCGTGCAGCTGGTAGCTGCGCAGGATGTCCTCGTCGGCCTGGGAGGTGGTCAGCACCACGACCGGGATACGGCGCAGCTCCTCGTCGTTCTTGATCTCCTCCAGCACCTCCCGGCCGTCCCGGCGGGGCAGGTTCAGGTCGAGCAGGATCAGGTCGGGGGTCACCGCGTCCGCGTACCGACCCTCGCGCCGCAGGTAGGCCAGCGCCTCGGCGCCGTCGGAGACGACCGTCAGCCGGTTGCGGAGCTTGTGCTCCTCGAACGCCTCCTGGGTCATCAGCACGTCGCCCGGGTCGTCCTCGACCAGCAGGACCTCGATCGGGCTCTTGCCGTCCGCCGGCGCGGTCATCCGACCCTCTCCTTCGTGCCACCCGTGGTGCCGTGCCCCGGCGGCCCGCCGGGTGGGTCCTCGTCCTGCGTGCCGTCCGGTTGCCGGCCGACAGGCGTCGGTCGGTCAGCCGGCTCGGCGTCCCCGGCCGGGCGGGACGCGTCGTCGGACGTCGTCGCCGTGCCGCCCCCGTCGGGCGCTGCCGGGACGTCCCCGTCGGATCCTGCCGGGACGTCTCCGTCGGGCCCTGCCGGGGCGTCCTCACCGGTCGCCGTCGCCGGGCCCGCCTCGGCGGCCGCCTTCGCCGCTTCGACGTCCTCCGGCCGGGCCGGGAGGGTGAACCGGATCGCGGTCCCCTCGGCCTGGTCGGTGTCGACCCAGACCCGACCGCCGTGGTACTCGACGATCTTCTTGACGATGGCCAGGCCGATGCCGGTGCCAGGGTAGGCGTCCTTGGCGTGCAGCCGCTGGAAGATCACGAAGATCTTGTCGGCGAACTCGGGCTCGATGCCGATGCCGTTGTCCGCGCAGGTGATCTCCCACTCGTCGCCGACCAGCCGGGCCGAGACCCGCACCTTCGGCGCGACGTCCGGCCGGCGGAACTTCACCGAGTTGCTGACCAGGTTGACCAGCAGGTTGGTGAGCAGCGGCTCCTCACCCCGGATCACCGGCAGCTCGCCCCAGGTCAGCTCGGCGTCGGCGTACTGGCGGCCCGGCTCGGTCTGGCTGGCCACGTCGGCCATCACCCGGTTCAGGTCGACGTCGACGAAGCCGGTGGTGAGCCGGCCGATCCGGGAGAACGCCAACAGGTCGTTGATCAGGCGCTGCATCCGCTGCGCGCCGTCCACCGCGAAGGCGATGTACTGGTCGGCCCGCTCGTCGAGCTGCCCCGCGTACCGACGCTGGAGCAGCTGGCAGAAGCTGGCCACCTTGCGCAGCGGCTCCTGGAGGTCGTGCGAGGCGACGTAGGCGAACTGCTCCAGGTCACGGTTGGAGCGGGTCAGCTCCTCGGCCTGCTTCTGCAACTGGCTGTTGACCCACTCGATGTTCTCCCGGGCGGCCCGCACCTCGGCCAGATCCTTGGCGATCTTCTGCCGCATCACGTCCACGTCGTCGGCGAGCCGGCGGAACTCCGGCGGCCCCGACCCGGCGATGTGGTGCTGGTAGTCACCGGCGGCGACCTCCCGCACCTGCTGGGCCAGGCCGGTCAGCGGCCGGATCACCATCCGCTCCAGGGAGAGCAGCATCAGGGTGCCGGCGAGGACGACCACCACCGCCGCGACGATCAGCAGCATCACCAGCATGTTGCCGGTCCGCTCGATGTCCCGGGCGCCCCGCTCCCGCTCGGCCAGGATCGCCGTCTGGAGGTCGCCCACCGACGTCCGGATCTCGTCGAACTGCTGCCGCGCCTGGGCGGTGATCAACGCCTGGCCGGCGGCCGTGCCGCTGCTGCCGGTCGTCGCGATCACCGGCTCGGCCACCGTCCGCCGCCAGTCCGCCGCCTGCTGCTGCGCCGTGCGCAGCGCATCCACGATCGCCGGGTAGTCACGGCCGAGGTCGGCGATCGTGGCGGCCACGTCACGCTCCTGCCGCACCCCCTGCTCGTACGGGGCCAGGTCGGCGCGGTTGCCGCTGACCGCGTACCCACGGACGCCCGTCTCCTGGTCGAGCAGCACGTTGAGCAGTTCCTGCCCCTGCACCCGCAGCGGGCCGGTCCGGGTGAGCAGCGTGTCGGTGTAGGCGCGGTTCTTCGCCGCCACCGCCGCCTCGGCCACGGCCAGCCCGACCAGCAGCACGCCCACCACGGCCAGCAGCGCCAGCACCCGGCGACGCAGGGTCCACCCCCGGCGGTACGTGTTCACCGGCCACCGCCCCGGGTGACCAGCAGCATGGCGACATCGTCGGCGAGCGGCCCGCCGTTGATCTGCTCGGCCCGACCGACCAGCCAGGCGGGCAGCTCGGCCAGCGGCACGGCGTGGTTGGCGCGCTCCTGGAGCAGGCCGGTCAGCCCGTCGACGTCCAACCGCTCGTCGCCGTCACCCACCCGCCCCTCGATCAGGCCGTCGGTGTACATCAACAGGGACCAGTCATCGGTGTCGAACTCCAGGTCGAACGCGACGGGACGGCGGGGTCGTACGCCGAGCAGCAGGCCACCCCGGGCCGGGACCGGCGCGACCTTGCCGCCGGACAGCAGCAGCGGCGGCGGGTGGCCGGCCAGCCGGACGGTGGCCCGGTTGGCGGCCAGGTCGAGCCGGGCGGTGGCGACGGTGGCGAAGATCTCCTGGAGCCGGCGCTCGCTCATCAGCACCTGCTCCAGCGCGGGCAGCACCTCGTCGTCGGGCACCCCGGCCAGGATCAACGCCCGCCAGGCCACCCGCAGCTCGACGCCGAGGGCGGCCTCGTCCACGCCGTGCCCGCAGACGTCGCCGACGATCAGGTCGACCCGGTCCGGCTGGGTCTGCACCACGTCGAAGAAGTCCCCGCCGATCAGCGCCGCGTGCCGGCCCGGCCGGTAGAAGGTGTGCACCGCCACCTCGTCGGTGCTCATCAGCGGCTGGGGCAGCAGGCCCCGTTCCAGTCGGGCCGACTCGGCCTGGCGCAGTTCGATCTCGCGCAGCCGGCGGGCGTTCTCGTCGGCCCGCTTGCGTTCCACCGCGTAACGCAGGGCGCGGGTCAGCAGCACCCCGTCCACCTGGCCCTTGACCAGGTAGTCCTGGGCGCCCTCGGCGACCGCGACGATGCCGAGGTGCTCGTCGGAGCGGCCGGTCAGCACGCAGACGGCCGCACCGCTGGACATCTCCAGCACCCGACGCAGCCCGTCGAGGCCCTGCGCGTCGGGCAGGCCCAGGTCGAGCAGGACGCAGTCGACCCCGGCGATGCGCTGCCGGGCCTCGCTGAGGCTGGTGGCGACCAGCAGGTCGATCATCGAGTTGGTCTCGGCGAGCAGCTCACCGACCAGGAAGGCGTCGCCCTCGTCGTCCTCGACCAGCAGCACCCGCAGCCGTTCACCCGGCGGCAGGTTGGGGTGCGGCCCCAGCCCGCCGTGCGGGTACGGCACGACGGAGGGCCCGGCCATGCCCGGCCCCCGGTGCGACCGGGTCACCGCCGCGAGACGCGGGAGTTCGCTGGTGATGTCGGGCTCCTTCCGAGTGCCCTGCTGATCCTGTATTAGACAACGGTCGCACACAACACGGTCCGCCCGGTCCGGGCGTTCCCGGGCAAGGCCGTCACCAGGTGAGCGTCCGCTCAGCGCCGCGCGTCACGGTTCGGTTCCGGTACGCCCCGGCCGCGCCCCGCCGGGGCAGGATGGTGCACCACCTCCGCACCACCTTCGAGGAGTTCCCGTGGGCGCACCCCCCGCCTCCGCCGCCGACCGGGCCCTGGCCCGCCCCCGGCGTCGTCCACCCGCCGCCCTGGCCGCCCTGCTGGCGCTGGTCGCGGTGGGCGCGGTCGTGCTGGTCACCCTGGCCACCCCGACGCCCCGGCCGGTCGACGCCCCGGCCGACGAGTTCAGCGCCGGGCGGGCGTACCGGACGGTGCAGACGGTGGCGCAGCGCCCCCATCCGGCCGGCAGCGCCGCCCACGACCAGGTCCGTGAGCACCTGGTCGGGGCGCTGCGCGGGCTGGGCCTGGAGACCGAGGTGCAGGACACCGTCGCCCCGGAGGCCGGGCAGCTCAGCGGGGCGGCCGGCGGGGCCACCTTCGCCCGGGTCCGCAACGTGGTGGCCCGGCTGCCCGGGACCGCCTCCACCGGCCGGGTCTTCCTGGTGGCGCACTACGACTCGGTGCAGACCGGCCCGGGCGGCAACGACGACGCGGCCGGCACCTCCACCGTGCTGGAGGTGGCCCGCGCGCTGGCCGCCGGCCCCCGGCCCCGCAACGACATCGTGTTCGTGCTGACCGACGCCGAGGAGGCGTGCCTGTGCGGGGCGGCGGCGTTCGCGGCGAGCCACCCGCTGGCCGCCGACGGCGGGGTGGTGCTCAACCTGGAGGCGCGGGGCTCCACCGGGCCGGTGATCATGTTCGAGACGTCCCGGAACAACGCCGAGCTGGTGGCCGCCTTCGGCCGGGGCGCCCCGCACCCGGTGGGCACCTCGTTCGCGGTGGAGATCTACCGGGCGCTGCCCAACGACACCGACTTCACCGCGTTCCTCGACAACGACTTCGTCGGGTTGAACGCGGCGTACATCGACGGGGGCGCGATCTACCACACCCCGCTGGACACCCCGGCGGCAATGGACCGGGGCAGCCTCCAGATGCACGGCGACAACGCGCTCGGGCTGGCCCGGGAGTTCGGCCGCGCCGACCTGACGGCGCTGCGCGCAGGTCACGACGCCACCTACTTCCCGGTGCCGGGCGGGCTGGTCCGCTATCCCGGCTGGCTGACCTGGCCGCTGGCCGCCCTGGCGGTGCTCGGGGTGCTGGCGCTGGGCTGGCTGGTCCGGCGCACCGGCCGGGCCGGGGCCGGTCGGCTGGCCGCCGGGTTCGGGCTGGCGCTGGTGCCGATCGTGGCCGCCCCGGTCGCCGCCCAACTGCTGTGGGCGGGGATCACCGCGCTGCGCCCCGGCTACGCCGAACTGCTCGACCCGTACCGGCCGGTCTGGTACCGGCTGGCGGTGGTGGCGCTCGCCGCCGCGATCCTGCTCGCCTGGTACGCGCTGACCCGCCGCCGGGTCGGCCCGGCGGCGCTGGCCGTCGGCGGGCTGGGCTGGCTGGCCCTGCTCGGGGTGGTGCTGGCGGCGCTGGTGCCCGGCGGGGCCTACCTGGCCACCCTGCCGGCGCTGGCCGGCGTGATCGCCGGCCTGGTGGCACTGCGTACCCGGATCGACGGCCCGTGGCCGGTGGTCGCGACGACCCTGGCCGGGGCGGTCGCCGTGGTGATCCTGCTGCCCACCGTGGTGCTGCTCTTCCCCGCGCTGGGGATGGCGATGGGCGGGGTGGCGGCGCTGTTCGCGGTACTGCTCGGCCTGGCCGCGCTGCCGCTGCTCGACCTGCTGCACCCGGCGGCCGGCGGCCAGCGGGGCATGGTCGCCGCCCGCGCCCGCCGGCTCGGCGCGCTGCCGGCCGTCGCCGCCGCGCTCGCCGCCACGGTGTTCGCCGGGGTCGGCCTGGCGGTCGACCGTTTCGACGCCGACCACCCCGTGCCCACCCACCTGATGTACGCCCTGGACGCCGACACCGGCACCGCCCGGTGGGTCAGCCGGGAGGCCGCCCCCCGGCCCTGGACCGACGGGTACGTCGACGGCCCCGCCTCGCTCGACGACTTCCCCGGACTGGGGGAGACGGACCTGCGTGGCGGCCCGGCCCCGGCGGCGAACCTGCCCGCGCCGACGGTGCGGGTGCTGGCGGACACCACCGCCGGTGGGCTGCGCACCCTGCGGCTGCGACTGCTTCCCCAGCGCACCGTCCGGCTGGCCACCCTGCATGTGGATGCGACCACCGCCGAGGTGACCCGGGCCGAGGTGGCCGGGCGTGAGGTGCCGGTCGGGCGGCAGCCGACCGTCGAGGAGGCGAAGGCCGACCGGTGGGGCTTCGGCATCGTGTTCCACGCCCCGCCTGCCGAGGGGGTCGAGATCACCCTGACCGTGCGGCCACGGGCGGGGCAGGTGGCGTTGCGGGCGATGGATGCCAGCGACGGGCTGGCGGGGCTGCCGGGGTTCCGGGAGCGGCCGGCGGGGGTGGGGGTGGTGGGGTCGCACACCTCGGAGATGTTGGCGGTCGCCCGCACGTATCCGCTCTGACGAGCGCCTGCCGCTATAGCACCACAGGCGGTACCATATGTCTGGAGCGTGGGAGGCCTTGTGATGCAGGACGTTCGCCCCGAGGTGAGTCACTACTCCTATCGCGTCACGTGGTCGGCCCAGGACAACGAGTTCGTCGCCACCTGCGCCGAGTTTCCCTCGCTGTCCTGGCTGGCACCCTCTCAGATCGAAGCCCTGCAAGGGCTTCAGGACCTGCTGAGCGAGGTGGTCGCGGACCTGGAGCAGCAGGGCGAGGAAGTACCCGAGCCGTTTGCCGATCGGAGCTACTCGGGCAAGTTCAACGTGCGCGTCGGTAAAAGCCTGCACCGCGAGTTGGCCATCCATGCCGCAGAAGACGGGATGAGCCTCAACCAGTACGTCGTACGGAAGCTGTCGGCAGCCTGAACACGGTGGGATGGCCCGGATAACCGGTCGCCCGGACCGGCGGGGCGGACTACGGTCCGCAGGATGCGGCTGGAGAAGGTCACCCCGGAGAACTACGAGGCGGCGCTCAAACTGTCGGTGCGCCCCGATCAGGAGGATCTGGTCGGGCCGGTGGTCAAGTCACTGGCCGAGGCGTACGTCTTCCCGGACATCGCCTGGCCGAGGTTGATCTTCGACGGCGACCGGCTGGTCGGCTTCCTGATGGCCTTCCTCGACTACGCGTGGGGCGACAACCCCGATGACGTCCGGTCCGGTCTATGGCGGCTCAACATCGCGGCCGACGCCCAGGGCAAGGGTTACGGGCGGTTCGCCGTCGAGGCGGTGTGCGCGGAGATCCGCGCCCGGGGCGGCAACCGGGCGTACGTCACCTGGGTTCCCCGGGAGGGCGGGGCGGAGGGCTTCTATCTGAAGCTGGGCTTCCGGCCGACGGGTGAGCAGAGCGACGGGGAGACGGTCGCCGTCCTGAACCTCTGACAATGAGGATGTAGGAGCGGGTCACCCGGCTGGGCTGACTCAACCCTCTGACGGATTCCAGCCGACACCGCCTCAGCTGGTTGTCCGGCTCCGGGGCAGTCCAGCGTTACCATGACCTCCATGACCGCCGCACACGCGTTCGAGTATGAGGTTCCGCCTCATGCCGGTCCGCCGTCCGAGGCCGTCGAGGCGGCTGAGGATGGCAACGTCGTCTACCTGACTCGTCAGGGGCAGCGGGTGGCGGCGATGGGGCCACCGACGGCGCTCGATCCGCAGGGTCTTGAGAAGATCAGACAGTATCTGGGAGCGGTGGCCAGAAACCCGAACCGGACACCCGCTCTGCGCGCCTCGGCTCGTGAGGAGCTTGCGCGGCTCGACGAGATCATGGAACAGGTGATCGACGAGGAGGACGCCCAGGCATGCGACGACGCACTGGCGTCGATGCGTGCTGGTGAGTCGACGCAGCCGTGGAGCGCGGTCAAGCGGGAGCTCGACCTGTGACATGGAAGCTCGAGCTCACCAATGCTGCGGCGCGCGAACTGGCCAAGCTCGATCGCCCCACCCAGGTCCGGATCGCTGCCGCGATCGATCAGCTGGCAGTTGACCCTCGGCCCGCCGGCTGCGTGAAGCTGTCCGGTGGCGATACCAAGTGGCGCATCCGGGTCGGCGATTTCGGATCGTCTACCTGATCCTGGATGACCAGGCTTTGATAGCAGTCGTGCGAATCGCCCACCGGAGAGAGGTATACCGGTCCTTCTAGGGCTGGCTACTTCCAGCGGAAGTGGACGAAGAGGCGGCCAAAGTTCTTGGAGTCCTTCTCGACCCGGTGGTAGAGCTGCTTGACGTCCTTCTGGTCGAGGAAGCGCAGCACCTTCTTCTTGAGCTGGCCGGACCCCTTACCCGGGATGATCTCGACCAGGGTGGCCTTCTTCGCCACCGCCTCGTCCATGATCCCGCGCAGGGCACGGTCGATGTCGTGACCCTTGTTGAAGATGTCGTGCAGGTCCAGCTTGAGCTTCATCCCGCCTCCCCCACCTGCGCAGCCGCCATGGCAGGCCCATCGTAGGCCGGCACGCGTCGGGACGAGGCTCAGGCTTCGTCAGGCAGGTTCGGCCGGTGCTCACGGATCCAGGCTTCGATGTCCTCGGTACGCCAGATCCGACCGGTGGCGAGCGACTCGTAGGGCTTCGGCCAGTCGGGGCGCTTCATCAACTGCTCGACGCGTTGCCTGCTCACGCCCAGCCTCATCCGAATCTCGTACGCGCCCATGAGATGCCGGCCCATGAACGGGAGGCTAGACACGTCCCCACTAGGGTGGGCCCTAGTTGGGCGAGACCCTACTAGGGCCTTGACTAGGGGGTAGCGTAGCGGCCACCCTGAGACGGTGAAACCGCTGAACGTTTCCCAGGTGCATGCCCGCCCAGGCGGGGCCGTACGGCCACACGTACCGATGCGGCCCCTCTGGTTGTGCCGGGTGTGCGCGGCTCCGTGGCCGTGTCAGCCCGCCCGGCTGCTGCTGATCCTCGAATACCGGCGGGACCGGGTGGGGCTGTCCGTCCACATGGCCGGGATGCTGTTCGACGCCACCGGCGACCTGGTCACCCTCAACCCGAACGCCGTACCCACCCCGGCGGAGCTGTTCGACCGTTTCCTGGCCTGGACCAGACGCGGAACCGGGCCGGGGGAAGGGTAAGAACCCCTCCCCCGGCCCGGTGTCGTCAGACGTCAGCGACCGTTGCCGACCCGGCTCTCCACCCGGCGCAGCGCGGTCACGTAGTCGTCGTTGGTCGAGTGCATGGCCGCCGCGATGCGCAGGTGCCGCAGCGCGTCCGGGTAGCGGTTGAGCCGCTCCAGCGTCCGGCCCAGCACGTGGTGGGCGTAGTGGTCGCTGGGGTCCCGGTCGACCAGCTCCCGCAGCTGCTCCTCGGCGCGGCCGAGCTGGGCGGTCTGGAAGTACGCCCGGGCCAGCAGCTGACGTACGGAGGAGTTGCCGGGCTCGGCCGCCACGATCGGCTCCAGCAGCCGGACCGCTCCGCTCGGGTCACCCATCTCGAAGTACATGGTCGCCCGTCGGTACTCCGCCAGAAGATCCATCCCGACCCACCCCCTCGCGTCACGTCGCCATTGCTCCGACGCTGGCACAACACCGGGCGTACCGCGAGTGTTCCTGGGGGTCGACTTGTGGCTCAGGAGGCCGGCTCGTCCCGTTCGCCGGTCAACTGCCAGGCCCGGACACCGCCGACGATTCCGGCCGTGTTGGGCACGATCACCACGTCGTCGCCCATCCGGGCCACCTGTTCGGGGCGGATCAGCCGCGAGTTGCCGCCGCCGAGATAGAGCCGGTCCCAGCGGAACACCGGCCGCAGCCCGTCCACCACCTGCCGGATCCGCCGGGACCAGAAGGCGTCGCCGAGCCGCCGCCGCTCCGGCTCCCCGACGTACGTGTCGTAGGTGGTGCCCCAGCGGACCGGGGCGTGCGACAGCTCCAGGTGCGGGGCGAGCCGCCCACCGTCGAACAGCGCGCTGCCCAGCCCGGTGCCGAGGGTCAGCACCAGTTCACAGCCGGTCCCGGCGACCACCCCGGCACCGTGCACCTCGGCGTCGTTGAGCACCAGCGCGGGAATCCCGAACGCCTCGGTGACCGCCCGCCGCGCGTCGTACCCGGACCATGCGGCGAGCAGGTCCGGGTCGACCCGGCTACGCGGCCCGGACCGGGTCACGTAGTGCGGCGTGGCCACCACCACCCCGTGCCGGATCATGCCCGGCATCCCCACCGTGACCCGGTCCGCCGGGGGCAGCCGGCCGGCCAACTCCAGCAGCGTCTTGACGAACAGCTCGGGCGGCAACGGGTACGGGGTGTCGACCCGGATCACCGGTGCCCGCAGGGTGCCGTCCCCGTCCAGCACCGAGCCCTTGATGCCGCCGCCCCCGCAGTCAACCGCGAACGTCAATCCCACACCCCCACCTTGCCCCACCCGCCACCGTTCCTCCCGCCCCTCCCTCATCTTTCGCCGACCGGGCCGGCAGCCCGACCGCCGACCCACCCGCCGGCCGGAAGACCTGACGGAGGTGGTGACGGGCGACAGTGACCGACGGATGCGGCCGGAGCGCAGGATCGTGGAGAGTTCTTGTCGCCATAGCCGCAAGAACTCTCCACGATCTGGCGCACGGACCCCGGTCCCCGCACCGGGCACCCCACCCGGGCGGCCCCGGACCGGTCACCGAGGCCGCAGTGGTCCGGCAGCCGTGGCGGCAGGGCCGACCACCGGGGCCGGCGGCCGGACGGCGGCGGTAGGCCAGCCACCGAGGTCGGTCACCGGGCCCGCCGTGGCCGGCAGCCGGGGCCGGGCCGCGCGGTGTCCCCGCCCCGGACCGACGGACGCTAGGCTCGGGACCTCATGAGCGCCACGATGATCGCCAAGGGACTCGCCGCCGGGCACGGGGAGCGGGTGCTCTTCAGTGACCTCGACCTGGTGGTCGCCCCCGGTGACGTGGTGGGGCTGGTCGGGGTCAACGGGGCCGGCAAGTCGACGCTGCTGCGCACGCTGGCCGGGGTGCAGCCGGTAGAGGAGGGCGGTGTCACGCTGAGCCCGCCGGGAGCCTCGGTGGGCTACCTGCCGCAGGAGACGGAACGGCGGACGGGCGAGACGGTCCGCGACTTCCTGGCCCGGCGGACCGGCGTCACCGGGGCACAGGCCGCCCTGGAGGCGGCCACCGGGGCGCTCACCGCGGGCACGGCCGGTGCCGACGACGCGTACGCCGGGGCGTTGGAGCGGTGGCTCGACCTCGGCGGGGCGGATCTGGACGAACGCGCCGAGCAGGTCGCCGCCGAGTTGGGGCTCACCGTCGACCTGGACCACCCGATGACCGGCCTGTCCGGTGGCCAGGCGGCCCGCGCCGGGCTGGCGTCCCTGCTGCTCAGCCGGTACGACGTCTTCCTGCTCGACGAACCCACCAACGACCTGGACCTGGCCGGCCTGGACCGGCTGGAGCGGTTCGTCACCGGGCTGCGCGCCGGCACGGTGCTGGTCAGCCACGACCGGGAGTTCCTGACCCGGACGGTGACCCGGGTGCTCGAACTCGACCTGGCGCAGCAGCAGGTCCGGCACTACGGCGGCGGCTACGGCGCCTACCTGGAGGAGCGGGAGGTGGCCCGCCGGCACGCCCGCGCCGACTTCGAGGAGTACGCCGAAACCCGGGCCGCGTTGGAGGCCCGCGCCCGCACCCAGCGGGCCTGGATGGAGAAGGGCGTGAAGAACGCCCGCCGCAAGGCCACCGACAACGACAAGATCGGCCGGAAGTTCCGGACCGAGGCCACGGAGAAGCAGGCGGCCAAGGCGAAGCAGACCGAACGGCTGATCGAACGCCTCGACGTGGTCGAGGAGCCCCGCAAGGAGTGGGAGCTGCGGATGGAGATCGCCGCCGCGCCCCGGGCCGGTGCGGTGGTGGCCTCGCTGCGCGACGCGGTGGTCCGCCGGGGCGACTTCACCCTCGGGCCGGTGAACCTCCAGATCGACTGGGCCGACCGGGTGGCGATCACCGGGGCGAACGGCTCCGGCAAGACCACCCTGCTCGGCGCGCTGCTGGGCCGGTTGCCGCTCGACGCCGGGCACGCCGCGCTCGGCCCGGGGGTGGTGGTCGGCGAGGTCGACCAGGCCCGGGGGCTGTTCCTCGGCGACCAGCCGCTGCTGGAGGCGTTCGGGGCCGCCGTACCGGACATGGCACCGGCCGACGCGCGGACGCTGCTGGCCAAGTTCGGCCTGCGCGCCGCGCACGTGCTGCGGCCGGCGGCGACGCTGTCGCCGGGCGAACGGACCCGGGCGGCGCTGGCGCTGCTCCAGGGCCGGGGGGTCAACCTGCTGGTGCTGGACGAGCCGACCAACCACCTCGACCTGCCGGCCATCGAGCAGTTGGAGTCGGCGTTGGCCGGCTATCCGGGGACGCTGCTGCTGGTCACCCACGACCGGCGGATGCTGGAGGCGGTCAGCGTCGACAGGCGGCTGCGGGTCGCCGACGGGCGGATCGCCGAGGACTGATCGGCGTCACCCGCCGACCGCCGGGTGACAATGGGGTCATGCTCAGATGGGAGTACGCGCTGCTGGTGCGCCGTCGCCAGCCGACCGCCTCCGACCTCAGCTGGGAGGTCGTCTTCGTCTGGTACGGCCCGGACGGCTCGATGACCGACGTCACCGCCTACGGCGACACCGCGCTGGCCCACCTGAACCGGGCCGGTGACCAGGGCTGGGAACTCGTCGGGATGAGCGAGGACCCGTCCCTGGAGGGCCACAACGAGCTGCACCGCTACCACCTCAAGCGGCCGAAGGCGGCAGGTGCGCCCCGGCAGCGCATCCGGGCCGTCGGCCGGCCCACCCGACGTGCCGGCGGCTGACCCGGGTGCCGGCGGCTGACCCGGTCGGCGGTGACGGCTGACCCGGGCGGCGCTGGCGAAACAGATCGGGTGGTGTGCCGGGCCGGGAAGCGGGTAACGGCCGGCGGGAGGTGGCCATGGTCGCGCTGGCGCAGGCACCGCCCTCGGCCGAACGGCTGCGGGCGCTCGACGGGTTCCTCGAAGCGGCCTGGGCCGAGCAGGCCCACCACGACGAGCGGTTACGCGGGCTCGGCATCGAGGTGCGGTTCGACCGGGGGGTCGCCCACCTGAGCGGGGAGGTGCCGGGACCGGAGCAGTTGCGGCTGGTCCGCGAGCTGGTCGGCCGGCTGGCCGGGGTGTACGGCGTGTGGGGGCGGGTGCGGGTCGACGGCCGGGACCCGGTGGTGGTGGACCTGGGCTGCGGCGGACAGAAGCAGTACCCGACGAACCTCGGGTTGGACATCTTCCCGGCCGCCGGGGTGGACGCGGTGGCGGACCTGTCCGGGTCGCTGCCGCTGGCCGACGACTCCGTCGACGTGATCTTCACCGTGCACATCCTGGAGCACCTGATCGACTTCCTGCCGCTGCTGGACGAGTGCCACCGGGTGTTGCGGCCGGGTGGCGTGCTGCACGTGATGAGCCCCTGGTGGGGGCATGTCAACGCGGTGGCCGACCCGACCCACGTCCGGCTGCTGGACGTACAGACGATCAAGGGGGTGTGCGGTCAGCGCCCGCCGGGGACCCCGCGCTGGTATCCGCTGCACGCCGGCTGCGACGGCGCGTCGATCTTCGCCGACCTGACCCCGCTGCCCGCCGACGCGCCGCCGGTGTCCCCGGCCCACCTGGCCCGTTTCTTCGACTGACCGAACCGGACCCCGACGGCAGCGGCGAAACGGCAGCCGCCGGGGCCGGTAGCGCGGGCGGACGACGGCGTCAGGCGGTGCTCTCCCGCAAGGACAGCCGGTGCGGGGCGGTGACCTCCCGGGCGGGCGCGTCCCGCTCACCTGCCAGCCGGCCGGCGAGCAGGTCGACGGCGAGCCGGGCGATCCGTTCCTTGTCCGGGCTGACCGTGGTCAGGGTGGGGACGCTGAACCGACCGTCCTCGATGTCGTCGAAGCCGGCGACGGCGACGTCGGCGGGGACCCGCAGGCCGGCCTCGTGCAGGGCGCGCAGCGCGCCGAGGGCGAGGGTGTCGCTGAAGCAGAAGACCGCGTCCGGGCGGACGCCGGAGGCGAGCAGGTGGCGCACGGCAGCGGCCCCGTCGGCGCGGTGCCAGGCCGGTGTGTCGGCGACGAGGCGTTCGTCGTACCGGATGCGGGCCTGCCCCAGGGCGGCGGTGTAGCCGGCCAGCCGGAGGCGGGCACCGGCACCCCCGGGGGTGTGTTGCGCGCCGACGGCGGCGATCCGGCGGCGGCCGAGACCGATCAGGTGGGCGGTCATCTCCCGGGCGGCGGTCACGTTGTCGATCATCACGTGGTCGGCCCGGCCGTGGTCCGTCCGCTCGCCGAGCAGCACCATCGGCAGTTCCAGCCCGACGAGGTCGTCGGCCGGAAGCGACAGCGGACTGAAGATCAATCCGTCGATCATGTGGTCACCGATGCCGGCGGCGGCCACCCGTTCCCGTTCCCGGCCACCGCCGGTCTGGTCGATGAGCACGGTCCAGCCGTGGCCGGCGGCGGCGGTGACCACGTGCCGCGCCAGCTCGGCGAAGTAGGGCACGTCCAGCTCCGGCACGGCGAGGGCGATCACGCCCGTACGCCCCTTGCGCAGGTTGCGGGCCGACAGGTTGGGTCGGTAGCGGAGTTCGGCGATGGCGGCCTCAACCCGGGCCCGGGTGTCCGGGCGGACGTGCTGGTAGCCGTTGACCACGTTCGACACGGTCTTGACCGACACCCCGGCCCGCTCGGCGACGTCCTTGAGGCGGTGGCGCACGTGCCCGTTCCCTCCCGTGTCGGTGGCCCGCGACAGATCCTTTACAACGTTGGCGACAACGGTATACAAACGCGGGGCGGTGCATCGACCGCAGTCGCTCCGACCAGCTCAGGGAAGAGGTGGGCCCGTGCGTGCAGCGCGGATGACGATCGACCCGGCCTTCACGATCGGCCCGGTGGACCGCCGGCTCTTCGGTTCCTTCGTGGAACACCTGGGCCGCTGCGTCTACGGCGGCATCCACGAGCCGGGGCACCCGAGGGCCGACCCGCTCGGCCTGCGCCGCGACGTGCTGGAGCTGACCCGGGAACTGGGCGTCACCGTGGTCCGCTACCCCGGCGGCAACTTCGTCTCCGGCTACCGCTGGGAGGACGGCGTCGGCCCGGTCACCGACCGCCCCCGCCGGCTCGACCTGGCCTGGAAGACCATCGAGACCAACGCCTTCGGCCTCGACGAGTTCATGGCCTGGGCCACCGCCGCGCAGGTCGAGCCGATGATGGCGGTCAACCTCGGCACCCGGGGTGTGCAGGAGGCGTGTGACCTGCTGGAGTACACCAACCACCCGGGCGGCACCCGGCTGTCCGACCTGCGCCGCGCACACGGCGCGCAGCAGCCCTACGGGGTGCGGCTGTGGTGCCTCGGCAACGAACTGGACGGCCCCTGGCAGGTCGGCCACAAGACCGCGCAGGAGTACGGCCGGCTCGCCGCCGAGACCGCGCGGGCGATGAAGCTGATCGACCCCTCGATCAGCCTGGTCGCCTGCGGCAGTTCCGGCCGGGGCATGCCCACCTTCGCCTCCTGGGAGGCGACCGTGCTGGAACACACCTACGAGCAGGTCGACTACGTCTCGGCGCACACCTACTACGACCCGACCGACGGCGACCGGGACAGCCTGCTCGCCTCGGCCGTCGACATGGACCAGTTCATCGACGAGGTCGTCGCCACCGCCGATCACGTGGCCGCCCGGCTGCGGCAGACCCGCAAGCTGAAGATCTCCTTCGACGAGTGGAACGTCTGGTACCAGTCCCGCGTCCAGGGCGACCTGGACGGGCGCGGTTGGGTCGAGGCACCGGAGCTGCTCGAAGACGACTACACGGCCGTCGACGCGGTGGTGGTCGGTGACCTGCTGATCACCCTGCTCCGGCACGCCGACCGGGTCGGCGTGGCCTGCCAGGCGCAGCTCGCCAACGTGATCGCCCCGATCCGTACCCGCACCGGCGGGCCGGCCTGGCGGCAGAGCATCTTCCACCCGTTCGCCCTGACCGCCCGGTACGCCACCGGCACCGTGCTGCGCACCGAGCCGGTCGCGCCGCACTACACCACGAAACGGTACGGCGACGTGCCGGTGCTGGACACCGTCGCGCTGCACGACGAGGAGTCCGGCGCGCTGACCGTGTTCGCGGTCAACCGGGGCACCGACGACCTCCCGTTGGAGATCGACCTGCGGGGCCTGTCGGGGCTGCACCCGGTGCGGCACCTCGCCCTCGTCGCCGGGGACGACCCGGATGCGGTCAACACCGAGGCCGAGCCGGACCGGGTGGCCCCCCGGGAGCTGTCCACCGGCACCGTCGACGGCGACCGTTGCACCGTACGCCTGCCGGGGATCTCCTGGAACCTGCTGCGCTTCGCGCCGCACCCCTGACCCCGCCGGGTCCGGCGACGGCGGGGCGGGTGCCGGCCGGTGGTCCCGGCCGGCACCCGCCGGGCGGTCAGGCGGAGGCGGGTTCCTTGGCGTGCTCCTCGGCCTCCCGGACGGCCAGCCGGTTGTGCCGGTAGCCGTAGCAGAAGTAGACGACGCCGCCGAGCGCCATCCAGATCAGGAACCTGATCCAGGTCTCGACCGACAGGTTGAGCGTCAGGTACAGGCAGGCCAGCGCGGTGAAGATCGGCAGCACCGGGGAGAACGGCACCCGGAACGGCCGCTCCAGGTCGGGGCGCTTGCGGCGCAGGATCGGCACCGCGATCGAGACGATCATGAAGGCGCAGAGCGCGCCGATGCTGACCAGGTCGGCCAGGGCCGACAGCGGCAGGAACCCGGCGAGCACCGCCACCACGACCGTCATCACCGCCGAGATCCGGTACGGGGTCCCCCAGCGCGGGTGGATCTTCGCCACGGCGGGCGGGAGCAGGCCGTCCCGGGAGATGGCGAAGCCGATCCGGCCCATGGCCACCAGGTCGACCAGGATCACGCTGGTCAGGCCGGCGACGGCGGCGATGGAGACGAGCACCCCGGCCCAACCCGCGCCGACCGCGTTGAAGGCCGCCGCGATCGGGGCACCCCGGTCGATCTCGGTGTACGGCACCATGCCGACCACGACCAGCGAGACGCCGATGTAGAGCGCGGTGGAGATCAGCAGGGTCCCGAACAGACCCAGGGTCAGGTCCCGCTTGGGCCGCCGGGTCTCCTCACCCAGGTTCGCCACCGCCTCGAAGCCGGTGTACGCGAAGAAGACCACGGCGGCGGCGGTGAGCACCCCGACGAAACCGAAGACTGAGGGTTCCAGCCCGAACAGCGCCTGGGTGACCGGCTGCTTGATCCCGTCGTCGCCGGCACCGGCCGGCTCGGCAGGCGGGATGAACGGGGTGAGGTTGGCCGCCTTGACGAAGAACAGCCCGGCGACCACGACGAAGACGCAGACGCCGACCTTCACCAGGACCAGCAGGTTGGTGATCCGGGCCGACTCGCGGATGCCGACGATGGCGACCACGCCGAGCAGCAGCACGATGCCGATCGCCCCGAGGTTGACCACGCTGCCCTCCTCGGCGAACCAGGTGCTCGGCAGGCCGAACAGTTCGGCGAGGTAACCGGACCAGCCCCGGGCCACCACCGCCGCACCGAGCGCGAACTCCAGCAGCAGGTCCCATCCGATGATCCACGCGACGATCTCGCCCATCGTGGCGTACGCGTAGGTGTAGGCGCTGCCGGCGGTCGGCACACTGGACGCCAGTTCGGCGTAGCAGAGGGCGGCGAGCAGGGCGACCGCCCCGGCGATGGCGAACGAGATCACCACACCCGGCCCGGCGCTGTCGCGCGCCTCGATGCCGGTGAGGGTGAAGATGCCGGTGCCGATCACGATGCCGATGCCGAAGCCGGTGAGGTCGCGGGCCCCGAGTCGTCGTTTCAGACCGGGGGTGCCGTCACTGCCGTCGGCGTTGCCCTGGGCAACCACGTCCCTGATCGGTTTGGTTCGCAGCACGGACACTGCGCTCACCCCTCCCACCACCGCGACCGCCCTGCTGACAGCCGGTGCCGGGCGTTGCTACCCACCCCGACCCCGCCCCAATCACCACGCCCCCATCCACACCCGGTTTCCCACCAACCACTTTCGGTCACCCCCACCCGCGTCCCACCCCTTGCACCAGAACCCCAAGTATGAAAATTTCCTCCCATCCCCCCACCCACCCCGCCACTTCCCTCCACCCTTCCCTCCCCCTCTCCCCTCCCCCACCCCCGCCGTCCCCGCCATCCCCGGTGATCAAGAGGTTTACGTCAATCCGAGCGCATCAGGTGACGCAAACCTCTTGATCAACTGACGCAAACCTCTTGATCACCGGGGGCGGGACGCCGGAGGGACCGGGGGGAGGTGGCAGGGCGGGAGGCGGAGGGGGCGGGGGAGGGGGAGGGGGAGGGGTGGCGGCGGGTGAGGGCGGGACCGGATGAGGGGGAGAGTGTGGTGCGAAGGCTCGGGATCGGTGTGGTCGGGTTGGTGCTGGTGGTGGTCGGTGGGCTCGCGGCGAGCGGGCCGGCAGCGGCCACCGGCGGGGGTGGCGGGGCTGCGGCGGTCGGGCCGGCCGCCGGCAGCGCCACGGCGGGTGACGCCTGTGTGGTCGATCCGGCGGTGCCGAAGCGGCAGTTCCGGGCGATGTGGATCTCGTCGGTGGTGAACATCGACTGGCCGAGCGCGGGTTCCCGTACCGCCCCCGACCGGATCGCCGCCCAGCAGGCCGAGTACCGGGGCTGGCTCGACCTGGCGCAGCGGCTGCATCACAACGCCGTCGTGGTGCAGGTCCGGCCGACCGCCGACGCGTTCTGGCCGTCGCCGTACGAGCCGTGGTCGGAGTACCTGACCGGGGTGCGGGGACAGGATCCGGGCTGGGACCCGCTGGCCTTCCTGGTCGCCGAGTCGCACCTGCGGAACCTGGAGTTCCACGCCTGGTTCAACCCGTACCGGATCTCCATGCCGGCGCCCGGGGGCGCGGGCGCGGACCTGGGGCAGCTCGCCCCGGGGCATCCGGCCCGGCAGCACCCGGAGTGGACGTTCGCCTACCCGCCGGCCGGCGTCGCCGGCAGCCGGCTCTACTACGACCCGGGGGTCCCGCAGGTCCGCGAGTTCGTCCAGACCGCGATGCTCGACGCGGTACGCCGGTACGACATCGACGGTGTGCACTTCGACGACTACTTCTACCCGTACCCGAGCGGCAGCTACCAGGTGCCCGACGACGCCACGTTCGCCGCGTACCACCGGGGGTTCACCGACCGGGCGGCCTGGCGGCGGGACAACATCGACCTGCTGATCCAGGAGACGGGCACCCGGATCAAGGCGGTGAAGCCGTGGGTGAAGTTCGGGGTGAGCCCGTTCGGCATCTGGCGCAACGCCAGCGTCGACCCGGCCGGCTCGGACACCACCGGCAGCCAGTCGTACGACATCATCTCCGCCGACACCCGCAGGTGGGTCAAGCAGGAGTGGATCGACTACATCGTGCCGCAGCTCTACTGGTACATCGGCCAGTATCCGGCCGCCGACTACGCCCGGCTGGTGCCGTGGTGGGCGCAGACGGTACGCGGAACCCGGGTGCAGCTCTACGTCGGCCAGGCGGACTACAAGAGCGGCGATCCGGCGTACGGCACGTACTGGATGAACCCGCAGGAACTGTCGGATCACCTGACGTTGAACCGGGCGTACCCGGAGGTGCTCGGCAACGTGCACTTCTCGGCGGTGCAGGTGCGGGCCGACCGGCTGGGCGCGACGAGCCGCTACGCCGCCGCGCACTACTCCCGGCCGGCGCTGGTGCCGACCATGGCGCATCTGCCGGCGAAGCCGCTGCCGCGCCCGGTGCTCACCCGCGCCGAGCGGACCGCCGACGGGGTGCGGCTGCGCTGGCGGCAGCCGGTGCCGGGCACCGCCACGTCGTACGCGGTCTACCGCTTCGACGGGCTCGGGCCGGTCGACGGGTGCGACCGGGCCGACGCCACGCACCTGCTCGGCACGGTCCGGGCCGCCCCGGGGCAGCAGCAGTCCTGGGTGGACGACACCGCCGAGCCCGGCCGGGCGTACACCTACCAGGTGACCGCGTTGGACCGGGCGTGGAACGAGAGCGCCGCCTCGCCGGCCCGGGTGGTGCGCTGACCGGACGCGGACGCCCCGGGCGTCGCGACGCCCGGGGCATTCGTCTGTTTCGACGCATGTCACCAATACGTCGCCTCCGCCCCGCCCCACCGACCGGATATTGATCGAGACTGATCGAGTTCCGGTTACCAGCCGGTGACGCACCGTACCGCCCATCCCGCGGAGGAACCCGTGTCCCGTCGTCTCGCCACCGCCCTCGCCGCCGGCGCGTTCGCCCTGCTCAGCGTGCTCGGCGTCGGCTCGCCCGCGTCCGCCGCGGTGAGCACCTCGCAGAAGCTCAGCGTGCTCAGCAGCTGGACCCAGACCAGCGCCAGCAGCTACAACGCCTGGAACTCCGGCCGCCTCAACCAGGCCGCCTGGGCCGACTACGGTTTCGACTGGTCCACCGACTACTGCTCGTCGAGCCCGGACAACCCGCTCGGCTTCACCTTCAACCTCGCCTGCTACCGGCACGACTTCGGCTACCGCAACCACAAGGCGATGGGGATCTTCTCGGCCAACAAGTCCCGCCTGGACAGCGCCTTCTACGAGGACCTGAAGCGGGTCTGCGCCACCTACAACTCCGTCGTCCGGCCGGCCTGCACCAGCCTGGCCTGGACGTACTACCAGGCGGTCAGCATCTTCGGTTCGGTCGCCGCCGTCTCGCAGGCCGACCTCGACCGGGCCGCCCGGATGAAGGCCGACGCCGAGCGGGCCGCCGCCCGGCGCGGCTGACCCCGCCGGGGGCCGACACCCGACCTGTGGTGCCGTCCAGGGTTCCCCGGACGGCACCACAGGTCAGGCCCACTCCTCCCGACGGTCGGCCTCACGGTGGTGGACCGGCCTGGGCGTCAACGGGCCGGTCGCCCGGAACCGGATCGAGTCGGCCGCCAGGTCCGGATGCTCCACCGCGAACGCCAACGCCGCCGCCTCCTCCAGGCCCAGCTCACCACCCTCGCCGTAGGCGGCGTCGAAGGCCGCGTCACCGAGGATGCGCCGCAGCTCGGCCTGCTGCTGGAGCCAGTACGTGCCGTAGATGCCCGGGGTGCCGCGCAGCCGCGCCCGGGTCGCCTGGGCCGCACCGAACAGCCGGGCCGCCGTCAACGGCTCCCCGCCCAACGCGCACCGCACCGCCACCGCGTTCACCGTGTCGCAGGCCCGCCCGTGGTAGCCGTGCCCCATCCGGGCCCGCAACGCCACCAGCAGGTGCTCGTGCGCGGCCACCAGGTCACGCCGGGCCAACGCCACCATGCCCAGCAGCATGTCCACCGACCGGTAGCCCCGCTCCACCGGCCGGGCCGCCTCCACCGGTCGGGCCGCCCCGAGCAGCTCCGCCGCCTCCGTCAACGCGCCCCGCCGCCACAGCAGCTCGGCCAGGTTGTAGACGGCCAGCAGGGCGTCCCCGCTGACCTCCAACTCGCCCGCCCAGTCGATGACCTCCCGGCAGACCCGCTCCGCCTCGGCGAACTGCCCCATGTCGACGAGCGGCACGGCCCGCCCGGCGAGCACCCGGGCCAGCAGCCCCGCGTCGCCGGCCTGCCGGGCCGCCGCCTCCGCACGCTGCGAGAACCGCAGCTCCTCGGCGAACTCGCCGTCCGCGCCGGCGTGCAGCGAGTGCAGGTGGTACGCCGCCGCCAGCTCCGCCTCGGGAATCGCCTCGCCGGTCTCGGCGATCCGCCCGTACAGCCGGAACAGCCACAGCCGGGCCTCCCGGGACAGCCCGCGCTCGCGCCACCACTGGTCCAGCCCACCGGCCAGCCGCAGCCCGGCGCGGGCGCTGCCCCTGGTGGCCGACCAGCGCAGCGCCGAGCGCAGCTCACCGGCGAGCGGGTCGACCGCGTACAGCGACAGGGTGACCGGTCGGCCGTCCGCCCCCAGGTGTGCCCGGTGCAGCGCGTGCTGGGCCCAGGCCACGTGCCGGTCCCGGGCGGCCTGCTCCTCACCGGTCTCGACCAGCCGACGCGCCGCGTACGCCCGGATCGGGTCGAGCATCCGGTAGGTGCTGCCCGAGGCGTGCGGCTCGGCCAGCACCATCGACTTGTCCACCAGCACCGACAGCGGGTCGAGCGGGTCGTCACCGATCAACCACTCCACCGTGGCCAGGTCCACCGGCCCGGTGAAGACCGCCAACCAGTGCAGCAGCCGGGCCGCGCGGGGCCCCAACGTGCGGTACGACCAGGTGACAGTGGCCTGCATGGTGAGGTGCCGCTCGGTCGCCGACCGCTGCACCGCCCGGTGCGCCGGGCTCGGCGGCGTCTGGCCGGAGGCCGCGGCGACCAGGTCCACCGTGTCCTGCTGGTTGCCCGCCCAGCCCCGCTCGGGGGGCCGCTCCGGCACCCCCCGACCGGCGTCGAGGGTGCCCAGCATGTCGTCCAGCCGGGCCGCCAACTGGCCGGCGGAGAGCACCCGCAACCGGGCCGCGGCCAGCTCGATCGCCAACGGCAACCCGTCCAACCGCTGCACCACCCGACGCAGGTCCGCGGCCTCGGTCCACTCCGGTGGCCGCCCGCCCCGGGCCGCCGCCGTACGGTCCAGCAGCAGCGCCACCGCGTCGCTCTCGGTACGCCCCGGCTGCGGGTCGACCGCCAGCGGCGGAATCCGCCACACCACCTCGCCGGGCAGACCGAACGCCTCCCGGCTGGTGGCCAGCACCCGCAGCCCGCTGCCCCCGGCGAGCAGCCGCGAGATCACCTCGGCGCAGGCCGCCGGCTGGGCGTCACAGGTGTCCAGCACCACCAGCATCCGCCGGACGGCCGCGTACTCGACCAGGGTGTCCAGGATCGGGCGGCCCGGTTCCGGCCGGGCCCCGAGCACGGCGGCGATGGCGAACGCCACCAGCCCCGGGTCGGTGACCGTGGCGATGTCGACGAACCACACCCCGTCCGGGTACGCCTCCACCTGGCCGGAGGCCACCTCGACGGCGAGCCGGGTCTTGCCGGCCCCACCCGCGCCGACCACCGTGACCAGCCGCTGGCGGCGGATCAGCAGGTCCAGCTCCACCCGCTCGGTCTCCCGGCCGACGAACGAGCTGACCTGGGTGGGCAGGTTGTGCGCCAGCGCCTCGGCGGTGTTCGGGCGGGGGAACTGCCGTTCCAGCCCCGGCGCGACGAGCTGGAACAGCCGTTCCCGGTCGTCGAAGCCCCGCAGCCGGTGCAGGCCCAGGTCGATCAGGGTGGCCCCGGCGGGCAGCGGGTGGGCCAGCCGCTCGGTCGACGCCGAGCAGAGCACCTGCCCACCGTGCGCGGCGGCGGCCACCCGGGCGGCCCGGTGCACCTCGGGGCTGGCGTACTCGCCGTCGCGGGGCTCGGCGAAGCCGGTGTGCAGTCCCATCCGTACCCTCGGCGCGGCCTCCGGGTTGGGCCAGTCGTGGGTGGACAGCGCCCGCTGCGCGGTCAGGCAGGCGGTCAGCGCCGCCGACGCGTCCGGGAAGGCGAGGAAGAACGAGTCCCCCTCGGTGAGCAACTCCGCGCCGTCGGTCGCGGCCAGGGTGTCGCGCAGCAGCCGGCGGTGCTCCCAGAGCACCGGGCGGTAGTCGGACCCGAGCAGTTGGGCCAACCGGGTGGAACCTTCGATGTCGGTGAAGACGAAGGTCACCCAACCGCTCGGGAGGTGCATCCGTGGCGACATGCGTGGACCTCCGCCCCTGACGTCGGGTTCATGCTGCCCTATGGTCGACCGGTCACGCATCGTAAGAACGGTCGGGCGATATCAGACCCAAGGGGTCACTCATCCCGGCGTACCGGCCCGCCGAACCGTTACATCGGGCCGGTTGCGGTGCGGTCGGTGGCCGGCCAGGTCAACAGCCGCAGCCGCCGCCGCAACAACCACCGCCGGCGGCGGGACCCGCCGGGGCGCCGCCGGCGGCGGAGCCGCCCCCACGTCCGGTGACCGCCACGGTGGACAGCAGCTTGACCGTGTCGGCGTGACCCTGGGGGCAGTCGGCCGGCGCACCGGCCTCGGCCATCGGTCGGTTGACCTCGAAGGTGTCGCCGCAGGCGCGGCAGCGGAACTCGTACCGGGGCATGGGCCCACCCTACGGCCGGACCTGACTCCCCGGCCGACATGGGTGATACTCAAACAGTGGTGAGCGGCGAAGATTCGACGGAACGGCCCCTGCGCGCAGCGACCCCGCCCGAGGACGTGCCTCCCGCTCCGCGTCGCGGCTGGCTCCCCCGGCCCCGCCGACCCCGCCACGACACCCTCACCCCGCCGGCCGCCGGACCCGCCGCCGGTCCTCCCCCGGCCGCTGCTCCTCCGTCGGCCGCCGGGACGGACGCCCGTCCCGGGTCCGATGCGCCGGCCGCCCCGGGCGGCGGGACCGGGCCCGCCGAGCCGGCCGCCCCCGGCGCAGGGACCGAGCCCGCCGGACCGGCCGCGAGGACCGACGGGACCGCAAACGCCGACGCCGGGGAGGTTTCCGAGCCGGCCGCGAAGACCGAGCCGGCCGCGAAGACCGAGCCGGCCGCAAAGACCGAGCCGGCCGCGGAGACCCAGCCGGCCGCGGAGAAGACCGAGCCGGCCGCGAAGACCGACGGGACCGGGGAGAGCGGCACGGGCGACAGCGCCGCAGCCGGGGTGAAGACCGGTCGGCGGCGGCGGGTGCCGTTCGCCCACGCCGTCCGGCTGCCGCCGCCCCGGCAGGCGGTGGGAGCAGCGACCCGGGCCACCCGGGCCTGGTCGCGCCGGCCCAGCGGCCGGTTGACCCTCCCCGGCCTGTTCCTGTTCGCGCTGGTCGCGGCGACCGCCGCGGTCGGTGCGGTGGTGGTGCCGAGCGCGGTCCGGGCACCCCGGCCGGTGGCCGTGGACGACAGCGCCTCCGCCGGCCCCGAGGCCCCGTCGGCCGGGGCGACCACCGGAGTGCCGGTGTTCCCGGGTGTCACCCCCACCCTGCCGCTGGGCAGCTTCCCGTCGGCCGGGGCCGTGCCGAGCGGGTCGGGCGTACCGCCCGCCGCCGGCCGGCCCGCCGACGCGCTGGGCGACTGGGCCCGGGTCACCGGCAGCAAGGCGGGCGTCTCCCCGATCGCCATGCAGGCGTACGGCTACGCCGAGCTGGTGCTCGCCCAGACGAACCGGAGCTGCCAGCTGAGCTGGACCACGCTCGCCGCGATCGGCTACGTGGAATCCCGGCACGGGCAGGCCAACGGCGCGACCCTCGGGCCGGACGGCCGGGCCACACCGGAAATCATTGGTGATCCGCTCGACGGCAAGGGCGGGCGGTCCCTGATCCGGGACACCGACGGTGGGCTGTTCGACCGGGACACCGTCTACGACCGGGCGATCGGGCCGATGCAGTTCATCCCGACCACCTGGCAGCAGGTCGGCGCGGACGCCGACAACGACGGCCGCAAGGACCCGCACGATCTGGACGACGCGGCCCTCGCCGCCGGGAACTACCTGTGCCAGGGCGGCCGGAACATGACCATCCCCGGCGACTGGTGGGGGGCCATCCTCTCCTACAACGACGTACGCCGCTACGCGCAGGACGTCTTCGACAAGGCCCAGGAGTACGGGCGCGCAAGCCGTACGTGAGGTGATCGTTCGCATACATTGGCGGACCGGACACTTCCCCCGAAGAGCCGTTGACGGCAAGCTAGACGCGTGATGGTGCGCGAATGGGACCCCCGAACCGCGTCGTCCGCCGAGATCGGCTCCGTGCTGGACACGCTGAACGCGGTTCTCGCGGCCGACCTCCCGCAGGACCCGCCGTGGCGGGAGGATTCGCTGCGGGAGTACCTCTCCGAGGTGATGCCCGGCGAACGACGCATCTCCTGGGTGGCCCACGCCGATCCGCCGGCCGACGGGGGCCCCGCCCCGATCCTCGGGCACGTGCACGTGCTGCTGCTCGGTGACATCGGCGTACTGGAGGTGCTGGTGCACCCGGCGGTCCGTCGCAGCGGGCTGGGCCGGGAACTGGTGCGCACCGCAGCCCGCCGGGTCTACCAGGAGGGCTTCCGGTCGATCGGGGTCGAGGTGGTCGGCGACACCCCGGCGATCGGCTTCTACTCGTCGCTGGGCTTCACCCGCGAGTACGTCGAGACCCGCAGCGTGCTCGACCTCGGCACGGTCGACTGGACGGCGCTGACCGAGATGGCCGCCGCCGTCGACCCGGGCTACCACCTGGAGTTCTACCCGGGTGGGCCGTCCGACGACCTGATCGAGGCGTACGCCCGGGCGAAGGCCGAGGTCCGCGACGTCGAGGACGGCGAGCTGCGCCCCAGCTCGTACGATCCGCAGCGGCTGCGGGACAGCCTCGACACGCTGCACCGGCGGGGCATGAAGCCGTACATCGTGCTCGCCCTGCACGAGCGCACCGGCACGGTGGCCGGCCTGACCGAGGTGGTGGTGCCGGTCCAGCACCCCACCCGCGCCGACCAGTACGACACCATCGTGACGCGTGACCATCAGGGCAACGGCATCGACCGGGCGATCAAGGCGCGGATGCTGCTGGAGCTGCGCTCCGCCGAGCCGGAGCTGACCGAGGTGCAGACCTGGAACACCCAGGCCAACGAGGTGATGCTCAAGGTCAACGCCGAGCTGGGCTACCAGCCCGACCGGGACTGGTGCGAGTACAGCGTGGACGTCGCCGAACTGGTGCACCGGCTCGACACCCACCGCTGAGCAGGGCGGCCGGCGGCATCCGGTCGGGGGCGTCGGGCAGCACTGTCGCGAATTCACCACATCGCCGCCCGGGGGATGGACGGCGGACAGCGACGCACCTTAACGTGCGTTGGTTCCCGTCCACCCATCGTGGAGGCCCCATGCGCCTGCGCCGCAGATTCGCCGCGCTCGCCACCGTCGCCGTCGTCGCCGTACCGGTGCTCGGCGTCGCTCCCACCGCGGCCACCGCCGCGCCCACCGACCTGTTCATCTCCGAGTACGTCGAAGGCTCGTCCAACAACAAGGCTATCGAGCTGTACAACGGCACCGGCGCAGCGGTCGACCTGACCGCCGGCGGCTACCAGCTCCAGCTCTATTTCAACGGGTCCACCACGGCCACCACGATCGCCCTCACCGGCACCGTCGCCGCCGGGGACGTGTTCGTCTTCGCCGCCGCGTCGGCCGGCCCGGCGATCCTCGCCCAGGCCGACCAGACCACCGGCGCGAGCCTGTTCAACGGCGACGACGCGATCGTGCTGCGTCGGGGTGCCGTCGTGCTCGACGCGATCGGGCAGGTCGGCGTCGACCCGGGTAGCGAGTGGGGCAGCGGGCTGACCAGCACCGCCGACAACACGCTGCGCCGGCTGCCGTCGGTGTCCAGCGGGGACACCGACCCGTCCGACGCGTTCGACCCGGCCGCCCAGTGGGCCGGCTACCCCACCGACACCTTCGACGGGCTGGGCGCGCACACTCTCGACGGCGGCGGCCCGGTCGACCAGCCGGCCGTGCTGACCTGCGGCGGGACGTTGACCATCGAGGCCGGCGCGACCGGCACCCGGGAGGTCACCGGCACCGACCCGGACGACACGGTCGTCGACCTGGCGGTCACCGCGGTCGCCCCGGCCCCGGCGGGCGGCTCGATCAGCCGTACCGCGTTCACCCCGGCGACCGCGCCGGGTGGCACGGCGACCGCGACGGTCACCGCCACCGGCCTGCCCGCCGGCACGTACACGGTCACCGTGACCGCGACGGACACCGACGGCGGCACCGCCACCTGTTCGCTCACCGTGCAGGCCAACGGGGTGCTGTCGGTGGGCCAGGTGCAGGGCCCGACCCGCGACGACGAGAACCCGCGTACCGACCGGTCGCCGCTCGCCCCGCCCTCCGGCACCGGCACCAGCCCGCTGCTGTACGACGTGCGGGGCGTGATCACCCAGAAGTCGCTGGCCCGTACCTCGGCCGGTGCCGACCAGTACGGCTTCTACCTGCAGAGCCGCACCGGCACCGAGGACGGCGACCCGCTCAGCTCGGACGGGATCTTCGTCTTCATGGGATCCTTCACCACGCTGATCGGCGGCTACGCGCCGACCGTCGGCGACGAGGTGGTGCTGCGCGGCCGGGTGTCGGAGTACTTCGACCAGACCCAGCTCTCCGGTGCCTCGCTGGTCCGCCGACTCGACACCGGGCTCGACGTGAACACCGCCGTGACCGTGGACGACGCCGTCCCGCCGGCCGACGCGGCGGCAGCCGACCGGTTCTGGGAGCGGCACGAGGGGGCCCGGTTGCGGGTCCGTAGCGGCTCCGGCGTCACCGGTCCCCGGGACGTGTTCGGCTCCACCGCCGACTCCGAGGTGTGGGTGGTGGACCGGGCGGACCCGCTGCTGAAGCGGACCGACCCGTACGCCCGCCGGGTCTTCCGGGACGCCCACCCGCTGGACGACGTGCCGGGGCAGGTCTTCGACAACGGCAACGGGCAGCGCATCCTGCTCGGCGGTGGCGGCGTGAAGGCCACCGCCGGTGACTCGACGGCGCTGCTCCCGCCGGCCCGTACCTTCGACACCCTCACCGCCGACGCGTTCGGCGCGGTGTCGTACGGCTTCAGCAAGTTCAGCGTGCAGCCGGAGTCGCTGGCCCTGACCGCCGGGGTGGACCCGGCGGCGAACAACCCGCCGCGCCCGGCGGACCGGGCCCGGGAGGTCGCGGTGGCGACCTACAACGTGGAGAACCTGTACGACTTCCGCGACGACCCGTTCGACGGCTGCGACTTCACCGGCAACGCGGGCTGCCCGGGGGTGTCCCCGCCGTTCGACTACGTGCCGGCGAGCGAGGCCGAATACCGGGAGCACCTGTCGGAGCTTGCCGCGCAGATCCGCACCGACCTGCACGCCCCGGATCTGATCCTGGTGCAGGAGGCCGAGGACCAGGACATCTGCTCGGTCTCCGGCGGCAGCCTGGTCTGTGGCACCACCGACAACGCCGACGGAGCGCCGGACACCCTCCAGGATCTGGCGTTGGCGGTGCGGGCCGCCGGTGGTCCCGCCTACGCGGCGGCGTACGACCGGACCGGCGCGGACGCCCGGGGCATCACCTCGGCGTTCCTGTACCGCACCGACCGGTTGTCGCTGGCCGGGGCGAGCGCCACCGACCCGCTGCTCGGTTCCGCGCCCACCGTGCAGTACCGGTCGGCGGGGCTGGCGTCCAACGCGGACGTGCAGAACCCGAAGGCGCTCAACGCGGTGCTGCCGGCCGACACCGACACCTCGACCGGCAAGGACGGCAACAACGTCTTCACCCGGGCCCCGCAGCTCGGCAAGTTCGTGGTGAAGGCGACCCCCGGCGGGTCGGAGTCCTACCTGCTGTACGCGCTGAGCAACCACTACTCGTCCGGGCCGGACACCCGGGTCGGGCAGCGCACCGAGCAGGCCGCGTACGGGGCGGCGATCGTCACCGCGATCGAGGCGGCCGACCCGGACGCCCGGGTGGTGTACGGCGGGGACCTGAACGTCTTCCCCCGCCCGGACGACCCGATCGCGACCGGGGCGAACCCGACCCCGTCGGACCAGCTCGGCCCGCTCTACCGCGCCGGCCTGCGTAACCTCTGGGACGACCTGGTGGCCGACGTGCCGTCGGCGGCGTACTCGTACAGCTTCCAGGGGTCGGCGCAGACGCTGGACAACCTGTTCGTCAACGACGCGCTGCACGCCGACCTGGTGCAGATCCGGGCCGCGCACGTCAACGCGGACTGGCCTGCGGAGTTCACCGGGGACGGCACCCGGGGGGCCAGCGACCACGACCCGCAGGTGGCCCGGTTCCGCAGCCAGCCGTCGCTGCGGGTGGCCGACGCCACCGTGGTGGAGGGCGACCGGGGCACCAGCACGATGACGTTCCAGGTCACCGTGTCCCGTCCGCTGTCCCAGCCGACCACGCTCTGCGCCGCCACGGTGGGGCTCACCGCGACGGTGGTGCTGGACTTCACCCCGTACGTCGGCTGCCGGACCCTGCCCGCCGGGCAGACCTCGCTGGCGTTCCCGGTGACCGTTCGCGGTGACCAGAAGCGGGAGCCGGACGAGAAGATCGCCTTCGCGGTGGCCGGCCCGTTGAACCTGCGGTTCGCCGACCTGCTGGCGATCGGCACCATCACCGACGACGACTGAGCGTCGCGTACCTCCGACGGCCCGTCGGTCCGGCTTCCCGCCGGATCGGCGGGCCGTCACCATGGCGGGCGCACCACCCGGGGCGGCGGTGGCACGTTGCGGTACTTCGCCACCCGCACCTCCCACTGGCTCCGGCGGCGCATCGCGTCCCGGACGGCCCGGTTACGGTAGAACGTCTCCGGTGGCCGGGCGAGCCCGTAGACGTCCGCCCACCACTCACCCGGTTCCGGGTCCAGAATCGTGTCCAGGTGCGACGGGTAGCGGCGGCCCGCACCGTCCCGGGCGTCGTCGCGGTCCCGCATCGGGGTGAGCACCCGACCGAACTCGTCGACCACGGCCAGCCGGAAACCGGCCGCCGCGATGATCCGGCGCAGCAGGGCGATGCTCGGGGTGAGCGCACCCGCCTCGATCCGCCCCACCGTGCCGTGATGCACCCCCGCCCAGCGCGCCAGTTCCCGTTGACTCGCGTCGGCACGCCGCCGGACCGCCCGCACGATCCCGGCCGCCGGCCACGGCAGGTCGTAGGGCGTGCTGAGGAAGGTCGGCGGCTCGTCCCCTTCCCCGTCCGGCGTCGGAGGGGAGGTGGCAGCCGGGCGGGTGTCCGGGGCGGTGGGAGCCGCGGGGACCGGAGTGGGGTGGGTGCCAGGTCGGTGCGGCGGCGCGGGGTCGGTCATGTCGCCACCGTCGCGCCCGGCCGAACCCCGTCGCAATCCCGCCGTCATCACCTGTGGACAACGCCCAGGCCTGTGGAAAACCCGCTTCATTTGCGACCCGGCATCGATTACACAGGGTCACTTCACCGACCCGACCCGTCAATTACCGTGAGTCATGTCACCTCGGGCAGGGATCCACATCACCAAGATCCGCAAAAACAGCCTGAACAGCGGAAACGCCCAACCTCTCTCCACCCAGCCCTACTCCCCCTCGCACGCTTTGCTCTGCTGCCGAATCGGCGACAGGCACCCACGGTAAGCGTCGCATAGAGGGCAGCAGAGCAAAGCGTGTGAACCAGGGTGGTGGAGGGGGAGCCGAAAAGTGCGGAGAGTAACCAGATCGGTTGACCGCCGAGCAGGCGGTCGACGCCGATGAGGGACCAGCCACGCCGGCAGCAGGCGCCCGCCGACGGCGGCGGGGCCGGGGAGCCAGGTGCAGGGGCGTGGGCGAGGAGCCACGGCCACGGGCGTGGGCCACGGCGTCCGCAGCCCGCCCCCGCGATCAGTAGCGCTGGCGCAGCAGCTCGGCGGCCTCGACCGCCCAGTAGGTGAGGATGATCTGCGCACCGGCCCGACGGATCGAGGTGAGCGTCTCCAGCATCACCCGCTCGCGGTCGATCCAGCCGTTCGCGGCGGCCGCCTCGACCATCGCGTACTCGCCGGAGACCTGGTAGGCGGCGACCGGGACGTCCACGGCGGCCCGGACCGCCGCCACCACGTCGAGGTAGGGCAGCGCGGGCTTCACCATCACCAGGTCGGCGCCCTCGGCCACGTCCAGCTCGACCTCGCGCAACGATTCCCGCAGGTTCGCCGGGTCCTGCTGGTAGGTGCGCCGGTCACCGTCGAGCGCCGACTCGACGGCGTCGCGGAACGGGCCGTAGAAGGCGGAGGCGTACTTCGCCGCGTACGCCAGCACCGCCACGTCGGCGTGGCCGGCGGCGTCCAGCGCCCGGCGGACGACGCCCACCTGGCCGTCCATCATCCCGGACGGGCCGACCATGCCGACCCCGGCGTCCGCCTGGGCCACCGCCATCTCGGCGTACGCGGCCAGGGTCGCGTCGTTGTCCACCCCGCCGTCGGGGGTGAGCAGCCCGCAGTGACCGTGCGAGGTGAACTCGTCGAGACACAGGTCACTCATCACCACGGTGGCGTCGCCGACCTCGGCCACCACGTCGCGGATGGCGACGTTGAGGATGCCGGCCGGGTCGGTGCCGCCGGAGCCGGTCGGGTCCCGCCGCTCGGGCACCCCGAACAGCATGATCCCGCCGACCCCGGCCTGGACCGCCGCCACGGCCGCCTTGCGCAGCGAGTCCCGCGAGTGCTGGAGCACCCCCGGGAGCGACGCGATGGCCCGTGGCTCGGTCAGCCCCTCCTTGACGAACATCGGCACGACCAGCTCGGCCGGGTCGACGCGGGTCTCGGAGACCAGCCGCCGCACGGCCGCGTTGCGACGCAGCCGGCGGGGCCGGATCTCGGGGTACGGCATGAGGGGCCTCCCAGTACGGCTAGCGGAACCTGAGCGCGGTCGGCCCCTGCACCTTCGAACCCCGACGCTGCTTCGCCGGCATCGCGGCGAGCTTCTCACGCAGTTCGACGGCGTAGGCGGCCAGCGCCTCGACCAGGTCGGGCACCGAGGCGTGCGGCGGCTGCACGTCGACCCGCAGGCCGAACTCCGTCGCGGTCTCCGCCGTCTTGGGCCCGATGACGGCAACCACGGTACGCGCGTGCGGCTTCCCGGCGATACCGACGAGGTTGCGCACCGTCGAGGAGGACGTGAAGAGCACCGCGTCGAACCCGCCTGACTTGATCGCGTCGCGGATCTCGGCGGGCGGCGGGGCGGCCCGGACCGTGCGGTACGCGGTCACGTCGTCGACCTCCCAGCCACGCTCGGTGAGCCCGGCGGCGAGCGTCTCGGTGGCGATGTCGGCGCGGGGCAGCAGCACCCGGCCGACCGGGTCGAGGATCTCGTCGTGCGGGGAGAACTCGGCCAGCAGCCCCTCGGAGGACTGCTCCCCGGCGGGCACCAGCTCCGGCTGGATGCCGAAGGCGCGTACCGCGTCGGCGGTGGCCTCACCGATGCAGGCGATCTTGACGCCGCCGAAGTGCCTGGCGTCGAGACCGTGCTCGGCGAACTTCTCCCAGACCGCCCGGACCGCGTTGACCGAGGTGAAGATCACCCAGGCGTACCGGCCGTCGACCAGCCCCTTGACCGCCCGCTCCATCTGGGCGGGGGTGCGCGGCGGCTCGACCGCGATGGTCGGCACCTCGCACGGGATCGCCCCGTACGCGCGCAGCCGGGCGCTCATCGCGCCAGCCTGCTCCTTGGTCCGGGGAACGAGCACCTTCCAGCCGTACAGCGGGCGGTTCTCCCACCAGCTCAGCCGGTCCCGCTGGCCGACGCCCTCGCCGACGGTGAGCACCACCCGGCCGGTGAAGCCGAGCGCCGCCGCGACGAACGAGTCCACGCTCGACGTGGTGGTGTACTGCGTCTCGCCGGTGCCGTCGCCGGTCACCCCGACCCCGGTGGTGCCGTCCACCCCGGCGGCCAGCAGGCCGTCCCGCACGGCGGCCAGGTCACCGGCGTCGACGGCCAGGGCCAGTGACCCCCGGCCGACGGCGGCGGCGAGCGCGTCGAAGTCCAGCGTGCCGACGTCCTCGACGTCGGCGGCGGTGCGTACCCCGGGCAGCGGCACCCCGGCGTAGGTGGCGACGCCCTCGGCCTGGCCGACGCCCGGCACCACCTCGAAGTGCGCGGCGGTCCGCGCGACCGCCTGCACCTCCTTGACCACCGAGTCGTGGCCGAACGGGTCGCCGGCGACCAGGTGCACCGCGTTGAGCCCGGAGCGGGCCGCGCTGATGAGCATCTTCGCCACGTCGCCCGGTACGCCCTCGGCGGGGCTGAACTGGGCGTCGGACCGGGCCTGGGCCCGGACCACGTCGAGCAGCGTCTCGGGGACTCCCCGGTCGTAGACCACCTGGTCGGCGTCGACCAGGGCGTCGTGGGCCCGGCGGGTCAGCAGGCCCGGGTCACCGGGTCCGGCGCCGACGAACGCGATGCGGCCGACGGGCTTACGGGTGCGGGTCATTCTGTGCTCCCAAATTGCTGGGTCCCCGGGCCGGTGCTTCCTTCGTGGCCGAGGATCGAGTCGGCGCCGAGTTCGAGGAGTTCGGCGGCGAGTGCCTTGCCGATCTCCGCCGCGTCGGCGGGCGTTCCGGTGCGGGACAGCCGGAGGTCTCGCGAACCGTCCGGGCTGATCACCGCCCCGCGCAGGTAAATCTCGTCACCGTTCTCGCCTTCGGCGAGTTCGGCGTAGGCGGCGACCGGGGCGGAGCACCCGGCCTCCAGGGTGGCCAGCAACGCGCGTTCCGCGACGACCGCGGCCCGCGACGGTGCGTGGTCGAGCACGGCGAGCAGCTCGACCAGGTCGGAGTCGTCGGCCCGGCACTCCACGGCCAGCGCGCCCTGGGCGGGCGCGGGCAGCATGAGCATCGGGTCGAGCGTTTCGGTGATCACGTCGGTGCGGCCGAGCCGGGCCAGCCCGGCCCGCGCCACGACGACGGCGTCGAGGTCGGCGTCCGGGCCGAGCACCCGGGCGAGCCGGCTGTCGACGTTGCCCCGGATCGGGGTGACCTCCAGGTGCAGGCCGAGGGCGTGCAGCTGGGCGATACGGCGCAGCGCCCCGGTGCCGACCACGGCCCCCGCCGGCAGCTCGGCGAGGGTACGCCCACCGGTGGCGACCAGCGCGTCGCGCGGGTCCTGCCGGGGTGGCACGGCCGCGACGTGCAGCCCGCTCGCCCCGGCGGTGGGCAGGTCCTTGTACGAGTGCACGGCCAGGTCGATGGTGCCGGCGGTCAACGCGTCGCGCAGCGCCGAGACGAAGACGCCGACGCCGAGGCGTTGCACCGGCGCGGACGACCGGTCCCCGGCGGTGACCACCTCGACCAGCTCGACGGCGCGGCCGGTCGCCGCGGTGACCGCCTCGGCGACGTGGCCGGACTGGGCCATCGCCAGGGCGCTGCCCCGGGTGCCCAGGCGCAGGGGGGTACTCATCGCTCACCTCCGGTGGACGGCTGGTCGGTGTCGGTCGCCGGCGCGTCGGCGCCCCCGAACGGACCACGGCCGTCGACGGTCTCGACCACGTCGGGCACCGAGTCGACCCCGGAGGTCTGCGGCACCTGGAGGTCGAACAGCTCGCGCAGCAGCGCGGCGTACTGGTCGCCGCCCGGCTCGGCGGCGAGCTGGCGGACCCGGACGGTGGGCTGGTGCAACAGCCGTTGCACCACCCGGTGCACCGTGCGGGCCACCTCGGCACGCTGGTCGTCGCTGAAGTCGGGGCGACGCTGGGCGAGCCGGCGCAGTTCGGCGGTGACCACGTCGTCGGCGCGACCGCGCAGGGCGGCCACGGTGGGTGCCACGTCGGCTCCGCGCAGCCAGCTCAGAAACGCCTCGACCTCGGCGGTCACGATCCGGCCGACCTCGGCGGCGTCGGTGGCGGCTGGGCCGTCGGCGAGCAGGGTGGCCATCCGGTCGATGTCGATCACCTCGACGCCGGGCAGCCCGGCCACCTCGGGGGCGACGTCGCGGGGCACGGCGAGGTCGAGCAGGACCAGCGGTCCACGGTCGGGGTCGCGGCGGTCGAGCGCCTGGGTCACCACGTCGACGGTGAGGACCGGTTCGGTGGCCGCGGTGGCGGCCACTACGATGTCCACTGTGGAGAGCGCGGGGACGAGTCCGGCGATCGGGACGGCGTTCGCGCCGTACGACTCGGCCAGCCGGACGGCCCGGTCGGCCCCCCGGTTGGTGACGGTGAGCGGCCCGGCGGCCCGGCGGGACAGCGTCGCCACGCTCAGCGCGCCCATCGCGCCCGCCCCGACCACCAGGGCCGGCCGGCCGGCGAGGTCGCCGTCGAGCAGTTCGGCGGTGAGGTCCAGGGCTGCGGTGACGACGCTCTGGCCGGCCCGGTCGATGCCGGTCTCGGCGTGCGCCCGCTTGCCGACCCGCAGCGCCTGCTGCATCAGCTCGTGCAGCAGCCGCCCGGCGGTGTCCGCGCCGGAGGCCCAGTGGTAGGCGTCGCGGAGCTGGCCGAGGATCTGCGCCTCGCCGACCACCATCGAGTCCAGCCCGGCGGCGACCCGGAAGACGTGGTCGACGGCGGCCGAGTCGTAGTGCACGTAGAGGTGGCTGGCGAAGGCGGCGGGCGGCGCGCCGGCCTGCTCGGCGAGGACGGCGCAGACGTCGCCGAGACCGCCGTGGAAACCGGACACGGCGGCGTACACCTCCACCCGGTTGCAGGTGGAGACGAGCACCGCCTCGGCGACGTACGGCTGGGCGACCAGGCGGTCCAGGGTGCGGGTGAGGTCGGCGGGGGCGACCGCCAACCGCTCCAGCGTCGCCACGGGAGCGGTGCGGTAGGACGCGCCGACGACGAGCAGCTTCACGTGCCGATCGCCTCCTGGGTGTCGGGGGTCGCGAGCCCGCCGGGCAGGGCGGTGAGGGCGGAGCCGCCGGCGGCGGGCAGCGCGGTCAACGACGCCTTGCGGTGCTCGTGGAAGGACAGGATCTGAAGCTCGATGGCGAGATCGACCTTGCGCACGTCGACCCCGTCCGGCACCGAGAGTACGCACGGCGCGAAGTTGAGGATGCTCGTGACGCCGACGGCGACCAGCTGCTCGGCCACCGCCTGGGCGGCCGGCGCGGGGGTGGCGATCACGCCGATCGAGATCGCCTCCTCGGCGGCGACCCGGGGCAGCTCGTCGACGTGCCGGACGACCAGCCCGTTGATCATCTCGCCGACCCGCGACGCGTCGGCGTCGAACAGGGCGGCGATCCGGAAACCCCGGCTGGCGAAGCCGTCGTAGCCGGCCAGGGCGTGACCGAGATTACCCACCCCGACCAGGGCGACCGCCCGGCGCTGGGTGAGCCCGAGCACGAACTCGATCTGGTCGATCAACAGGGCGACGTCGTAGCCGACCCCCCGGGTGCCGTACGAGCCGAGGTGGGAGAGATCCTTGCGGAGCTTGGCCGAGTTGACCCCGGCCGCCCCGGCCAGCCCCTCGCTGGAGACCGTCTCGTGGCCGGCGTCGGCGAGGTTGTGCAGGGCGCGGAGATACTCGGGGAGCCGTGCGACGGTCGCCTCCGGGAGGTCCGGGAGCGCCGGTACGGCACCGGCGCGGCCGGGCGCGCCAGGGTGACGGTGCTGACTCATGAGACTCCGTGCGGTGCGATCCTCGGCCGGCTCCGGTGCCCGCCCGTTGGGGGACCCCCGCCGGTGACCGGGCGAGCCGGCCGTGCTAGCAGGGCGCGTCGAAACTACAGAGTAGGCGCTTGTGAAGACGTGCACAAATCGCGATCTTGCTGAATCGCGGCCGCCCTGCACCTGCTCCCCCATCCCACAAGATCGATCGGGCACGCCAGCGGTGCCGCCGCGCGATTATTGCGCAATCCCGACTTCTCTCACCAATCGCGCTCGCTCGATGACCCAGCGTGATCCACGCCACCCTAGAGCTGGGGGGTGGTCAGGTCGCGCAGCAACCGCTCCTCCTCCACCCGCCAGTAACCGTGCTCCTTGCCGTCGAGCAGCACCACCGGCAGTCGGTCGCCGTACTCGCGCTCCAGCTCGACGTCGCCGGTGACGTCCTTCTCCACCCACCGGTCCCCGGTGACCGCCACCACCCGGTCCAGCGCGGCCTTGGCGTCCTCGCACAGGTGGCAACCGGGCCGGGTGATCAGGGCGAGCCGGGCGGCAGTGGACATCGGGACCTCCGGGTGAGGGCGGCCGGAGTCGGCCGCGACGGGGATGCGCACGGTGGCGGACCGCTGCGCACCGGTGCCGGATGCCCGGCGGCGGGCCGGGCCCACCCGCCCAGTCTCGCCCGTCCCCCGGTGCGGCACACCCGGGACGGCCGAGCCGGTCGCGCGGTGGCTGAGTCTGACACGCCGTCGGCCGCCCGGCCAGGCCCACACACCGGACGGTCACGCACCGTCGACCGGACCACCCGATCGGGGCCGGCGCAACCACCCGCGCAGCCGCGCCGGGCGGACCTGTGGACACTGCCCGGCGGACCGGACGCGCGGGGCCCCGGCGGCCCTCCACCACCCCCCTGGGCTGCAATTTCCACCAGGGAACAAGCCGTGACGTGAAAGTCAACCGACCACGACGGACAACCGGTCCGCCAGGGGTCGGCGAGCCGGGCAAATACTTTGGCCCTGTGTAACGGACTTGGCACACGCGGGTGACGTTGGCCCTATCATCACTCGGGTCGGCTCACCCCATTTGCCGTGAGTCGACACCCCTCAGCCCGAGGAGGCCCCCGTGCCTGTGCGCGCATTGGACCAGCACCTCAAGGGGATCTGCCGCGCGTCGGCACCCCCCCACACGGCCCTGCCCGTCCGGGGCAGACCCGGCACGGCGGCCGTCCACCGCCGTCCGGTCACCGTCGTGACCCGCTGCGGGGAGGCCCGGTGACCGCCTTCGGCTACCCGGATCGTCCCACCGGACTGACCGGGCCGACGCCCCGGGCCACCGTCAACGAACGGCTCGACCCGGCCCGCCCGGAGGCGACGCCCCGCCGGCCGCACCAGCGTCCGCACCCCAACGAGGCGGCCCCCCGGCCCGCCGCCCCCGGCGGCAACGCCACGCCGGCCGGCCGGGTGACCTCCCACTCCCGGCCCCCGATGCCGACGCAGACCCGACGGGTCGGTGAGCCTCCCGCCGTCACCGACCCGGCCGGTGGGGAGACCGCCGTGATCCCGGTGGTGCCGGCCGACGACACCGCCGTCATCCCGGCCGTGCCCGCCGACGACACCGCCCTGATCCCGGCCGTACCCGACGGGCCGCCGCCGGCGCCGGCCGCCGAGCCGCCCGGCACCGCGGCGACGCCTGCCGGCACCTCCCCCACCGGCTTCCCGAGCCGCCCCGACCCCTCCGACCCGGCCACCGAGGTCTGGACCCTGGTGGAACGGGCCCAGGCCGGCGAGGCCGAGGCGTTCGGCCTGATCTACGACCGGTACGTCGACACCGTCTTCCGGTTCGTCTACTTCCGGGTCGGCAACCGGCAACTGGCCGAGGACCTCACCTCGGACACCTTCCTGCGCGCCCTCAAACGGATCGGCAGCTTCACCTGGCAGGGCCGCGACCTGGGCGCCTGGCTGGTCACCATCGCCCGCAACCTGGTCGCCGACCACTTCAAGTCCGGCCGCTACCGGCTGGAGGTGACCACCGGCGACGTGCTCGACGCCGACCGGGAGGACCGGGGGCCGGAGGGCAGCCCCGAGGCCGCGGTGGTCGAGCACATCACCAACGTCGCGCTGCTCACCGCCGTCACCCGGCTCAACCCGGAGCAGCAGGAGTGCATCGTGCTCCGCTTCCTCCAGGGCCTCTCGGTGGCCGAGACCGCCCGCGCGATGGGCAAGAACGAGGGAGCGATCAAGGCGTTGCAGTACCGCGCGGTCCGCGCGCTGGCCCGGCTGCTGCCGGACGGATTCCAGCCCTGACCTGCAGCGACGATCACTCTTCGTGATTTCGCTCCCGACCGCCCCGTAACCGGGGCCCGGCACGGAGCGTTTCTCCGGGTGCGGCCGGTGGTTGTCCGGCGCCCCCGGACCCGTCCCGGTCCGGAGCAGCGCCGCCGACCACGACCCTGGTACGACGGTGCACGCCGCCGCCGGTCGCGTGGACCACCGCGGCCGACCGGCCGTGACCAGCGAGAGGGGGTGCCTGCGGTGGACAGCGACCTTTTCTCCCGTCGTCGGGCCGTACGCTTCGCCCAGCTTCTCGACGAGGCCAACGGCGGCCGACGCCACCACGTCCGGTCCCGTGCCGACGACCAGCTCACCAGGCTCGTGGCGGTCGGGCAGCGACTCGTCGCCGAACGACCCGACATCCAGGTGGACGTCGAGTTCCGCGCCGGCCTGCGGGCCATGCTGGTGGCCACCGCCGAACGCGAGCACACCGCCGAGGCGGTCACCGACGGCACACCGCAGGCCACCGGCCGGGGTTCCCTGCTGGGCGGGGCGACCGCCCGACGGGCCCGGGCCCGGGGTGCCATCCTGGTCGGCATCGCGGCCGGGGCGGTCGCCGTCTCCGGCATCTCGGCCGCCAGCGAGAACGCGGTGCCGGGTGACGCCCTGTACGGCATGAAGCGCTCCACCGAACGCGCCCAGCTCGCCCTGGCCAGCTCGGACGTCAGCCGGGGGCAACTCTTCCTCGACTTCGCCCGGACCCGGCTCGACGAGGCGGCCACGCTCCGCGACGACGCGACCGGGTTCAGCGCGGTCCTCGACGACATGGACGCCGACACCCGCCAGGGCGTACGACTGCTCACCGGCGGTGCCGTGCAGCACGGCGATCCGGCGGCGCTGGACGCGGTGAACACCTTCGTCAGCGGGCAGCGCCGGGCGGTCGGTGGCCTGCTCGACGGGGCCGGCGTCGCCGAGCGGGACCGCACCCGGCAGTCCCTCGCCCTGCTCGACGCCATCCGCAAGCGCTCCGACGCGCTGCGTACCGCGCTCGCCTGCGCGCTGCCTGCCCCGGTCGGCAGCGACGCCCTCGGCCCGGTGCCCGGCACCTGCCCGACCTACCGCTGACCGGCGACGGAGCCGCACACCACAGTTCCCGCGCCGGCCGGTCGGCCACGGTCCGCGCCGGACTAGGCTCGATCACGCAGGGCCGCTCGTCGCAGGGAGGTGCCATGATGGCCGACACCCGCAGGGTCACGGTCAGCACCGACGCCCACGGGCACACCACCGGCTGGGCGGAGGCGACGGCCACCGGGCCCACGCCGACCCACTCCCGCGCCGCCGCGTTCTTCGACGTCGACAACACGATGATGCGCGGCGCGTCGATCTACTGGTTCGCCCGGGGGCTTGCCGCCCGCCGCTACTTCACCACCGGTGACCTGGCCCGGTTCGCCTGGCGGCAGGCCCGGTACCGGCTGCTGGCCACCGAGCACGCCGGCGACATGTCGCAGGCCCGGCAGGCCGCCCTCGCCTTCGTCGAGGGCTGGCGGGTCGACGCCGTCGAACGGCTCGCCGAGGAGATCTTCGACGAGTTGATGGCACCCCGGATCTGGGCCGGTACCCGTCGGCTCGCCCAACGGCACCTCGACGCCGGGCAGCGGGTCTGGCTGGTCAGCGCCGCGCCCGTGGAGATCGGCCGGGTGATCGCCGCCCGGCTCGGCCTGACCGGCGCGATCGGCACCGTCGCCGAGGTGGTCGACGGGGCCTACACCGGTCGGCTGGTGGGCGAGCTGATGCACGGGCCGGCCAAGGCCGAGGCGGTCACCCAGCTCGCCACCGTCGAAGGGCTCGACCTGCCCCGCTGCACCGCCTACAGCGACTCCTGCAACGACCTGCCGATGCTCACCACGGTGGGACGCGCGGTGGCGGTCAACCCGGACGGCGCGTTGCTGCGGGTGGCCCGGGAACGGGGCTGGGAGGTGCGGGACTTCCGCACCGGTCGCCGGGCCGCGCGGATCGCCGTACCGTCGACGGCCGCGCTCGGGCTGCTGGCCGGCGCGGTCTCCGCCGGTCGGGCGCTGCACCGACGTCGCCGCCCGGCCTGACCCGGACCGCCGCACCGCTGCCGGGGGCCGGGTTCGCCGCACCGCTGCCCCGGGGGACCGGGCCGCGCAGCACTGCCCCGGGGACCGGGCGGTCGGCGGCGTGGGCTCAGGGGCCGAACGGGTCGGGGCGGCGTTCCAGCAGCTGGTGCAGGGTCTGTTGGATGGTCTCCCGGACCTGGTCGGCGAGGTTGAACACGACGAGCGGGTCGTCCGCCGAGTCGGTCAGGTGGGCGGTCGGGATCGGCGGGCAGAACTCGATCAGCCACTTGCTCGGCAGCGGCACCATGCCCAGCGGCCCCAGCCACGGGAACGTCGGGGTGACCGGGAAGTAGGGCAGTTTGAGCAGCCGGGCCAGCGGCTTGATGTCGGCCAGCATCGGATAGATCTCCTCGCCGCCGACGATGGCGACCGGGACGATCGGGGTGCCGGTGCGCAACGCCGCCGAGACGAAGCCGCCCCGACCGAAGCGTTGCAGCTTGTAACGGTCGGAGTAGAGCTTGCCGATGCCCTTGAACCCCTCGGGGAAGACGCCGACCAGCTCACCGTTGCCGAGCAGCCGCTCGGCGTCCGGGTTGCAGGCGACCGTACCGCCGGTCTTGCGGGCCAGCTCGGAGACCACGGGCATCCGGAAGACCAGGTCCGCGCCGAGCAACCGCAGGTAGCGGTGGGCGGGATGCTGGTCGTGCAGGGCCGCGGAGAGGATCAGCGCGTCCAGGGCCACCGTGCCCGAGTGGTTGCCCACCACCAGGCCGGCGCCGTCGGCGGGCACGTGCTCCAGGCCGGTGACCTCGGTACGGAACCAGTCACGGTAGAGCAGCCGCAGCAGCGGGTGGAAGACCGCCCCGGTCAGCTCCGGGTCGAACCCGAACTCGTCCACCTCGTACTGGCCGGCCAGGCGGCGGCGCAGGAACGCCAGCCCGGAGGCGACCCGACGGTCCCACGGGTCACCGGGCCGCTCCACCCCCGGCGAGCGCCCACCCGCCGGACCGGAGGCGGCCGGACCCGGGGTGGCCGGGGTGGGACGGGGCGTCGCGGGGACGGTCGGGTCGGGGCCCGACCCGTTGCGCGAGGCGGGGGTGGGTGACGTGGTGAGCCGGCGGTGGCCGTTCTGCGCGGTCACGTACGTTCCCGGACGGCGGAGCGGACCTGCCGGATGCTCTCCAGCACCAGCTGCTCGGCGGTGGCGAGCTGGTCCGGGGTGACCACGACACCGCCGTGGTGGGCCCGGATGAAGTCGTCGAACGCCGCCGCCGTGGTGCGCGGGGTGAAGCCGTACTCCCGGGTCAGCCGGCGGGTGTCGACCACCCGGCCGTGCACGATCAGGTCGACCTGGTCGAGGCCGTAGCGGCCGAAGCCGAGGTTACGGGCGATCGCGGCGGCCCCGGACAGCCCCGGCTCCCACACCGGCACGGCCACCCGGCCGGCCCGGCGGATCGCCTGGGACAGCGAGAGCACCCCCGGCCCGGCCACGTTGTACGTCCCCGGATGGTCCTCGGCGACGGACCGGTGCAGCACCTCCAGGGCGTCGTCGAAGTGCACGAACTGGAGCCGGGGGTCCCGGCCGAAGACGGTGGGCACCACCGGCCGGGAGAAGTAGCGGGTGAGCGTGGTGTCGGCGGTGGAGCCGATGAACGGGGCGAACCGCAGCACCGTCGCGGTCACGTCGGGCCGGCGGCGGCGGAAGCCGCGCACGTACCCCTCAATGTCGAGGATGTCCCGGCCGAAACCGCCGCGCGGCACCTCGCGGGGCTCGGTCTCCTCGGTGAAGACCGCCGGGTCGCGGAAGGACGCGCCATAGGCGGCGGTCGACGACCGGACCACCAGCTTGCGCAGCCGGGGTGCCCGCTGGCAGGCGGCGAGCAGTTGCATGGTGCCGATGACGTTCTGTTCCTTCATCGCCGCCCGACCGCCCTGCTGCGGGTCGGGGGCGGTGACCAGGGCGAGGTGGACCACGGCGGCGACGTCGAGGTCGGCCAGCAGACCGCCGAGCGAGTCGAGGTCCAGCCGGATGCGTTCCACCCGGTCGAGCAGGCCGGCGAACTCGGGGCCGGGGGTGGCCGGGTCGATGCCGATCACCCGTTCGATCCGGGGGTCGGCGGCGAGCCGGGCGGCGACGTGCGCGCCGAGGTAGCGACCGACCCCGGTCACGACGACGACCCCCGGAGCACCTGGGGTGCCACCGGGGGTCATCGCGCACGCCCTGACCGGCAGGCGAGATCGAGCCGGGATGTCCGCGGCCTGATCACTGAGCCTCCGGGGGTCGACAGATGGCAAGTGGTGCCGGACGCCGGGGGTGACCCGGCGTCGGTCACTTGCCGAGACGGCGACGCTGGACGCGGGTCTTGCGCAGCAGCTTGCGGTGCTTCTTCTTAGCCATGCGCTTGCGGCGCTTCTTGACCACCGAGCCCATACGACAGCCTTTCAATGCAACGTTCGGGACGGACCCTCGGCGTCGAGATGGTGACGCCGGTGGCCGCTTACGGACAACGGACCTGGACCAGCCTGGTGGCGTCGGGGCGCACCGGCGCACGGTCAGATCGGGCTCCAGGGTAGCCGGAGAGCGTCAGCAGGACCAACGCGCCCCCGTCGATGCCCGTTACGTCGCGATCGGCGGGCTCAGGCGGTCTCCTGGAACGCCCCCCGCAGATAGTCGTGCACCGCGTGCTCGGGCACCCGGAACGACCGGCCCACCCGCACGGCGGTGAGTTCACCGCTGTGCACCAGGCGGTAGACGGTCATCTTGGAGACCCGCATCACCGAGGCGACCTCGGCGACCGTGAGGAACCTGACATCCGACAGCCGACCGTCGGAGGACTGCGACCCGGCCATGGCTCACCCGACCCATCCCATGCCCGGCGCGCGCCACCCGACGGAGCTCCCGAACGGGCCGGCAACGCGCGTGTTACCAGTACGGTAGCGGGACGGCTGTGACCTGCGCGATCCCTTCCCACAACTGACCGCGCCGCAGGCGTCGTTCACCCGGTCGTGACCCGGTGTTTCCGGGCCGGCCCGGGGCCTACTTCTTCGAGGCCAGGGCCCGGCCGAAGAAGACCAGGTTCGCGGGGCGCTCGGCGAGACGACGCATCAGGTAGCCGTACCAGTCCTCCCCGTACGGCAGGTAGGTGCGTACCGTGTAGCCCTCGCCGGCCAGCCGGGCCTGCTCCTCGGGGCGGATGCCGTACAGCATCTGGAACTCGAACTCGCCCGGCCCCCGGTCGAACCAGCGGGCCCGGTCCTCGCCGATGGCGATCAGGCGCGGGTCGTGGGTGGCCAGCATCGGGTAGCCCGCCCCGGACATCAGCACGTTGAGACAGCGCACGTACGACTTGTCGACCTCGCGGGCCGACTGGTACGCCACCGACTCCGGCTCGGCGTACGCGCCCTTGCACAGCCGGACCCGCGACCCGGCACCCGCCAGCTCCCGGCAGTCCGACTCGGTCCGCCGCAGGTACGCCTGGAGCACCGCGCCTGTCGACGGGTGGTCCTTACGCAGCTTGAGCAGCGTGTCCAGGGTCGAGTCGGTGGTGGTGTGGTCCTCCATGTCCAGGGTGACCGTGGTGCCCGCCTGGTCGGCCGCCGCGCAGATCGCCCGCGCGTTGTCGTAGGCCAACTGCTCGTCGAACCGCTGGCCGAGGGCGGAGAGCTTCACGCTCACCTCGGCGGCCGGGGCGAGCCCGGCGGCGTCGAGCGCCCGCAGCAGGGCGAGGTACTCGTCCCGGGTGGCGGTGGCCTGCTCTGCGGTGACGGTGTCCTCGCCGAGGTTGTCGAGGGTGACCCGGAGGCCGTCGGCGACGAGTTCGCGGGTGGCGCGCAACGCGTCGTCGGTGCCGGTGCCGGCGACGAACCGGCGGACGACGTCCCGGGTGAACGGGGCCGTCGCGACGAGCCGCTCGACCTGGGATGACCGGGAGGCGGCGAGGATGACGGAACGGAGCATGAGCCGAGCGTAACGCCCGGCCGTGGGACCGCGCCCGGCGGCGGGGCGGACCGGTTCCGGCCACGGCGGCGGGCCGGTTCCGGGCCGCGTCATGGGCCGGTCAGGGGACGCGCCGGTGGCGTGGATCAGTTACAACCATGAACGTGGAACGACACCCCCGCCGCCGGCTGCGGTCGGCCTCCGTGCAGCTCGGCGCGCTCACCGCGCTGGCACTCGCCCTGTCCGGCTGCAACCTCACCTCCGACGACGACGATGACGACTGCGCCCTCGGGCCGATCGGCGGCGGGGACACCGTGGCGCTCGCCATGCAGGTGCCGACCGTCGGCATCGACCCCCGGGCCGCCGCACCCGACCCGGTGGCCGGCGCGCTGCCGGAACGCGGCGGGTTCGGCACCCATCTCGCCTCCTGCGGCGGCTGACGGTGCGCCGGGAGCGGGTCACCCCCCGCCCGGACTCCGACGCGGTGATCCGTACCCAGGGCCTGGTGTACGTCGACACCGAGCTGCCCGACGGCGAGATCATGTCGTACTGGGACGAGTCCGCCGCGTACGCCTTCGACCTCGACGAGGTGCTGCGGCTGGAGGAGGCGACCGAGGAGCTGCACCGGATGTCGGTGGCCGCCGCCGAGCACGTGGTGGCCCGCAACCGGTACGCCGAGTTCGGCATCCCCGCGTGGGCGGCGCAGGCGGTCGCCAGGTCGCTGCACGAGCGCCCACCCACCCTGTACGGCCGGTTCGACCTCGCCTACGACGGCTCGTGGCCGCCGAAGCTGCTGGAGTACAACGCCGACACCCCGACCGCCCTGGTCGAGGCGAGCATCGTGCAGTGGTACTGGCTGGAGGACACCCGGCCCGACGCCGACCAGTGGAACAGCCTGCACGAGCGGCTGGTCGGGGCGTGGGCCAAGATCGGGGCCGGGCTGCACGACCGGCGGGTGCACGTGTGCTGGTCCAACGAGGAGGAGTCGGGCGAGGACCAGATCACCGCCGGCTACCTGGCCGAGACGGCCCGGCAGGCCGGGTTGGACGTGACGCTGCTGCCGATCCAGCACGTCGGCTGGGACGGCCGGCGCTTCGTCGACGCCGCCGACCGGCCGGTCACCACCTGCTTCAAGCTCTACCCGTGGGAGTGGATGCTGGCCGAGCCGTACGGCCGGCCGGCCCTGGAGCCGGGCACGCCGACCACCTGGATCGAACCGGCCTGGAAGCTGCTGCTGTCGAACAAGGCGCTGCTGGCCGTGCTCTGGGAGCTGTTCCCCGGGCACGAGTACCTGCTGCCGGCGTACCTGGACTCGCCGCGCGGGATGCCGGAGTACGTGGCGAAGCCGCTGCTCGGCCGGGAGGGTGGTTCCGTACGCATCGTGACCGGCGACACGGAGATCAGCAATCCCGGGATCTATGGCGACGAGGGTTTCTGCTATCAGGAGTTCCGGCCGTTGCCGCAGTTCGACGGGGGTCGGACGGTGCTGGGCAGCTGGATCGTCGACGGTGAGTCGGCAGGCGTCGGCATCCGGGAGAGCGAAAGTCTGATCACCGACGGTTACGCGCGCTTCCTGCCGCACTACATCGACGCGCCGCGTGCCGCGTGAGTCGACTACCGTTGGTCGGGTGAACTTCGACGCGTACGCCAGGACCGGGGTTGACCTCGTCAACGCCCACCTGGACGACCTCGACGACCTGCGGGCCCTCATTCCGGACGAGAACGCGTGGATGCGCGACGAGGTGGCCGACCGGGACCTGGCGGTCTTCCGACGGGCGCAGAAGCGGTTGCGCGACGTCTTCGAGTACGGCACCTCGGGGCGCGACGCCCAGGCGGTGGCCGAGCTGAACGCCCTGCTGGAGGCGTTCCCGGTGCAGCCGCGCATCTCCGGCCACGACTCCAGCGACTGGCACATGCACGTGACCAGCCGGGGCGCGTCGGTCAGCGCCGAATACCTGGCCGGCGCGGCGTGGGGCCTGTCGGTGTGGCTCTGCGAGTACGGCAGCGCCCGGTTCGGGGTCTGCGCCGACGAACGCTGCGGCAACGTCTACCTGGACACCTCGTCGAACTGCTGCCGCCGGTTCTGCTCGGAGCGCTGCGCCACCCGCTCCCACGTGGCCGCCCACCGCGCCCGCAAACGCGCCGCCGAACAACCCACCCTCACCCCGGTCCCCTGACCCCTCCCCCGCGCTCTCCCCCTCCCTCTCTCCCTGCCGCGCCGCCTCGGTGATCAAGAGGTTTACGTCAGTTGATCAAGAGGTTTACGTCAGATTCACGCCCGAACATGACGCAAACCTCTTGATCACCGGGGTGAAGCGGGCGGGGGGCGGGGGGCGGGGGCGGGGCGGGAGGGGGGAGAGGGCGGGGGTGGGGGTTAGGCGTTGAGGGGGGTGGGGGCGGTCAGGTGGGCTCGGGCGAAGGCGAGGGATTCGCGGAGGTCGGACTCGCGGACGGCGCGGCTCTTGGCGCCCCGGGTGGTGACCTCCACCGCGACCGAGCCGGTGAAGCCGCGTCCGGCCAGGGAACGGAGCAGTTCGGCGCAGGGTTGGGTGCCCCGGCCGGGCACCAGGTGCTCGTCGCGGCCCTCGCCGGTGCCGTCGCCGAGGTGGACGTGGGCCAGGCCGGCACCCATCCGGTCGGCCATCGCCAGCGGGTCGCTGTGCGACGCGGCGCAGTGCGACAGGTCGAGGGTGTACGCGGGGTAGCCGACCTCGGTCGGGTCCCAACCGGGCACGTACGGCACGAACTGCCGGCCGGCCATCCGCACCGGGTACATGTTCTCCACCGCGAAGTGCAGCCCGGTGAACCGGTCGGCGACGGTGTGCAGCCCGTCGGCGAAGTTGCGGGCGTAGTCGCGCTGCCAGGTGAACGGGGGGTGCACCACCACCGTGGGCGCCTCCAGCGTGTCGGCCAGCTCGGCGGCCCGGCGCAGCCGTACCCACGGGTCGGGGCTCCACACCCGCTGGGTGACCAGCAGGCAGGGGGCGTGCACCGACAGCACCGGGACGCCGTAGTGCTTGGCGAGCCCACGCAGCGCGCCGGCGTCCTGGCTGACGGCGTCGGTCCAGACCATCACCTCGACCCCGTCGTAGCCGAGTGCCGCGGCGAGCTGGAACGCCGCCGCGGTCCGCTCAGGAAAGACCGAGGAACTGGACAGGAGCACCGGGACGCGGGAAGTCACATCCCCGAGGGTAACCGGGGCCGCCACCACAGTTCCGGACGAGCAGCGGCAAAAGCCGCGCAACGACCGGCGTACGTCACATCGGTTCGAGCTGATCCAACCGTCTGAGGATGACGCCCTCACGCAGCGCCCACGGGCAGATGTCCACCGCCGGCACGTCGAGCCGGCGCAGCACCGCCTCGGCCACCACCGCCCCCGCCAGCAGCTGGTGGGCCCGGCCGGCACTCACCCCCTCCAGCTCGGGCAGTTGGGCCGGCGGGATGTGCCTGACGAACCCCAGCACCTGCCGCAGCCCCGTGCGGGTGAGGCTGCGCCGCGCCCACAGGCCGGCCGAGGAGGGGGCCGCCCCGGTCAGCCGGGCCAGCGTCCGGAACGTCTTGGAGGTGGCCACCGGGCGTTCCCAGCCCACCCCGGCCAGTTTCTCCACCACCGGGTCGAGCTGCGCGTCGACGTACTCGCGCAGTTCCTCCACGGCCTCGGCGGTCGGCGGGGTCAGCCCCGACGGGTCGACGTGCAGCCGGTCCCGGCTCAACCGGCCGGCGCCCAGCGGCAGCGACACCGCCACCTCCGGGTCCTCGTCGATGCCGGCGGCCAGCTCCAGCGAGCCGCCGCCGATGTCCATCGCCAGCAACCGCCCCGCCGACCAGCCGAACCAGCGCCGGACCGCGAGGAACGTCGCCCGCGCCTCGTCCGCCCCGGACAGCACCTCCAGCCGTACGCCGGTCTCCTCGCGGACCCGGGTCAGCACCTCGGCCGCGTTGGTGGCGTCGCGCACCGCGCTGGTCGCGAAGGCCAGCAGGTCGTCGGCGGCCAACGCGGTGGCCGACGCACGGGCCGCCCCGACCGCCTCGACCAGCGCGTCGGCGCCGGCCCGGGTGAGCGCGCCGTCGGGGCCGAGCTGCTCGGCCAGCCGCAGCACCACCTTCTCGGAGTGCGCCGCCCACGGGTGCGCGCCGTGGTGCGCGTCGACCAGTAGCAGATGCACCGTGTTGGAACCGACGTCGAGCACACCGAGCCGCATGAGAAGACCCTAGGGCCGCCACGTTTCGACGGCACGCCGGCCGGCCGGTTCACTCACGCGTACGCTGGTCCGGGTGACGAGCCAGGTGGAGCTGCACGTGCTGGTGGACGACCCGGACGACCCCCGCAGCCGGGAGGTCGGGCTGGACTTTCCCCGGGAGTGGATCGAGTTCGTCGACCCGGCCGACGAGCGGCATCTGGTGCGCGCCGACCTCACCTGGTTGCTGTCCCGCTGGACGTGTGTCTTCGGCCGGGGCTGCCACGGCATCGTCGCCGGGCGGGCCACCGACGGCTGCTGCTCACACGGCGCGTTCTTCACCGACGACGACGACGAGAAGCGGGTCCGGGCGGCCGTCAAGCGGCTCACCCCGCAGACCTGGCAGCACTTCCGCAAGGGTACGAAGAACTGGACCGCGACCGACACGATCGACGGCAAGAACCCGGCCCGGCGGACGGCCACCCGGGGCGAGGACGCCCCGTGCGTGTTCCTCAACGACGCCGACTTCCCCGGCGGGGGCGGGTGCGCGCTGCACGGCCAGGCGCTGCGCGACGGGGTGCACCCGCTGGAGTACAAGCCGGACGTCTGCTGGCAGCTGCCGATCCGTCGGGACCAGGAGTGGACCACCCGCCCCGACGACACGAAGGTGCTGGTGTCGACGCTCGCCGAGTTCGACAGGCGGGGTTGGGGCTCCGGCGGGCACGACCTGGACTGGTGGTGCACCTCGTCGACCGACGCGCACGTCGGCACCGAGCCGATGTACCTGTCGTACGGCCCGGAGCTGACCGCGCTGGTCGGCGCGCCCGCGTACGCGAAGCTGGCCGAGCTGTGCGCGGCCCGGCTGGGCCAGGGTCAGATCGCCCCGCACCCGGCCAGCCCGCAGGGGTGAACGGTGCGCCGGCCTACGGCTCGAACTTGTAGCCCAGCCCGCGCACGGTGACGATGAACCGGGGCGCGGACGGCTCCGGTTCGATCTTGGAACGCAGCCGCTTGACGTGCACGTCGAGGGTCTTGGTGTCCCCGACGTAGTCGGCTCCCCAGACCCGGTCGATGAGCTGCCCCCGGGTGAGCACCCGGCCCGCGTTGCGCAGCAGCAGCTCCAGCAGCTCGAACTCCTTGAGCGGGAGCTGCACGGCCGCCCCGTCGACGGTCACCACGTGCCGTTCGATGTCCATCCGGACCGGGCCGGCGGCCAGCGTCGGGGCACCCGACTCGGTCACCTCGGGGCTCTGCCGGCGCAGCACCGCCCGAATCCGGGCCACCAGCTCCCGGGGCGAGTACGGCTTGGTGACGTAGTCGTCGGCGCCGATCTCCAGCCCGACCACCTTGTCGATCTCGCTGTCCCGGGCGGTCACCATGATGATCGGCACGTGCGAGCGCTGCCGCAGCTGCCGGCAGACCTCCGTCCCGGACATCTCCGGGAGCATCAGGTCGAGCAGCACGATGTCCGCGCCGGTCCGGTCGAACTCGGTGAGGGCGGAGGTGCCCGTCGCGGCGACGGAGACCTCGAAACCCTCCTTGCGGAGCATGTACGACAGGGCGTCGGAGAACGACTCCTCGTCCTCGACCACCAGTACGCGGCTCAACGGGGTGTTTCCTTTCCTACGGTCAGGCCCGGCGCAGGGACGGTCGGGCCGGGCTCGATACCAGCGGACGGCAGTAGCGACTCCAGGGCGTCCGGTGGGCTGGCGGGTAGCCGGAGGGTGAACGTCGACCCCCCACCCAGGGTGCTCGCCACCTCCACCCGGCCGCCATGGTTGCTGGCGATGTGTTTGACGATGGCCAGGCCGAGGCCGGTGCCACCGGTGGCGCGGGACCGGGCCTGGTCGGCCCGGTAGAACCGTTCGAAGATCCGGTCGACGTCGGTGGGGGCGATGCCGATGCCCTGGTCGGTGACGGAGACCGTGACGTGGTCGTCGTCGGCCCGGGTGACGACCCGCACGGTGGTGTCCTCGCCGGAGTAGGTGATCGCGTTCTCCACCAGGTTGGACACGGCGGTGGCGAGCTGGCTGTCGCTGCCGTACGCGGTCAGGCCCCGCTGTCCTTCGGTGACCACCTGGACCCGGCGGGCGGTGGCCGAGGTGCGGGTCCGGTCGAGCACCTCGGCGATCACCCAGTCGACCGCGACGGGTTCCGGCGCGGGTTGCGGCTCGGCGCCCTGGAGCCGGGTCAGCTCCAGCAGCTCCTGCACCAGCCGGCCGAGCCGGGTCGACTCGTGCTGGATGCGCTCGGCGAACCGGCGGGCGGCCAGCATGTCCTCGGAGAGGTCGGGTGCCCCGTCGGCCGGCTCGGTGGCGTCGACGAGCGCCTCGGCGAGCAGTTGCAGCGCCCCGATCGGGGTCTTCAACTCGTGGCTGACGTTGGCCACGAAGTCCCGCCGGACCCGGGCGAGCCGGTGCGACTCGGTGACGTCGGCGGCTTCGACGGCGATGTACCCGCCGCCGATGCCCATCGCCCGCAGGTGCACGCCGAGCGGGTTCTCCCCGGCGTTGTCGCGGCCACGGGGCAGGTCGAGCTCGATCTCGCGGCGCACCCCGGTCCGCCGGACCTGCCCGGCGAGGGTACGGATCAGCGGGTGGGCCGCGATGGAGCCGGGGGTGGCACCGGTACGGAGCAGTCCCATCGCCCGTGCGGCCGGGTTCACCAGCACCGGAACGTCGTCCGGGCCGAGCACCACGACACCGGCGCGCAGCGAGTCGATGGTCTTGCGGCCGAGCCCGCTCAGCCCGCCGGACTGGTCGTCGGGAATCGCACGCCTCCCCAGGTCCCCGTGGGGGCCCTCGCCCCCGGACGGCGTCGCGCGACGCCGCCAGGTCTGGACGGGGCGCGCCAGCAGCAGCCCGGCGACCAGTCCGGTCACCAGGGCCACCACGATCGCCACCGCCCACTCCACCCGGCGATCGTAGGGTCATTGTTAACCTGGCTATCGCCCATAACAGGACGAACCACTCTCGCTTTGGGAGAAATTCACTCCCGGGCCCCGCGTCGTTCATCCGGGTTCATCTGGGCTCCCGTCGCCCCCGCCTACGGTGGGTTCCGCACCTGCTCAACCCGTACGCCAGCGGTCCCCCCGACCACCGGCGGCACCGACCCCAGGAAGTGACGATGCGCGACGAGTTCCGGGCCGACCTGCAGATCGTCAGCCAACTGCTGGTGGACATGGCCGACGGCGTACGCGCCGCGATGCGCCAGGCCACCCGCGGCCTGCTGACCGCCGACCGCGAGGCGTCCGAGGCCGTGATCGCGCGGGACGCCGAGATCGACGACCTCTACCAGCACGTCGAGGAGCGGGTCTGCGACCTGCTCGCCCGGCAGGCGCCGGTCGCCTCCGACCTGCGCGCGATGATCACCGCGCTGCACGTCGCGGCCGACCTGGAGCGGATGGGCGACCTGGCCGACCACGTGGCGAAGACGGCGCTGCGCCGGCATCCCTCCCCGGCGGTGCCGGCCGAGCTGCGGCCCGTCTTCACCGACATGGCCTCGGTCGCCGACCGGATGGCCGAGAAGATCGGCAAGGTGCTGGCCACCCCCGACGCCGACATCGCCGCCGAACTGGACCGCGACGACGACGTCATGGACGACCTGCACAAGAGCCTGTTCGGCATCCTGCTCGGCGACGAGTGGCCGTACGGGGTGGAGACCGCCATCGACGCCACCCTGCTCGGCCGGTTCTACGAGCGGTTCGCCGACCACGCGGTCAACGCCGGTGAGCGGGTGGTCTACCTGATCACCGGCGAGACCGCTCCCGCCGCGGGCTGACCCGCACCGCGTGAGAGAGGGCCCCGGCCCGGCGAGCTCCGCCGGGCCGGGGTCCTTCCGTCAGCTCAGCGGCCCTGGTTGGCGACCGCGGCGGCAGCCTCCTTGGCGGCGGCCGGGTCGAGGTAGGTCCCGCCCAGGGTGAGCGGGCGCAGCTGCGGGTCGAGGTCGTAGCGCAGCGGGATGCCGGTGGGGATGTTCAGCTTGGCGATCGCCTCGTCGGAGATCTGGTCGAGGTGCTTGACCAGGGCACGCAGCGAATTGCCGTGCGCCGCCACCAGCACGGTGCGGCCGGCGAGGATGTCCGGCACGATCGAGTCGTACCAGTACGGGAGCATCCGCGCCACGACGTCCTTGAGGCACTCGGTGCGCGGCATCAGCTCGGTCGGCAGCAGCGCGTAGCGCGGGTCACCGACCTGGGAGAACTCGTCGTCGTCGGCGATCGGCGGCGGCGGCGTGTCATACGAGCGACGCCAGAGCATGAACTGCTCCTCGCCGTACTCGTCGAGGGTCTGCTTCTTGTTCTTGCCCTGTAGGGCGCCGTAGTGGCGCTCGTTGAGCCGCCACGACCGACGCACCGCGATCCAGTGCCGGTCGGCGGCGTTCAGCGCCAGCTCGGCGGTGCGGATCGCCCGGCGCATCACGCTGGTGTGCACCACGTCCGGCAGCAGGCCGTGCTCGCGCAGCAGTTCGCCGCCGCGACGCGCCTCCGCCTCGCCCTTGGCCGTCAGGTCGACGTCGACCCAGCCGGTGAAGAGGTTCTTCGCGTTCCAGTCGCTCTCGCCGTGCCGCAGCAGGACCAGCGTCCCGACGGTGGGCCCCTCGCTCGCAGTCATGCCGATCATCCTGCCGCACGGCGTCCGGGGACACGCGGGCGGTGGTGGTGACGACCACCACGTGGAAAAACGGATGACCGGTGTCCGACCCCGGAACTAGGTTGTAAGGCGCTTCAAGGACAGCGGTCATTACCTGAGCGGGGGCGCGGGCGTGCGGACGGTGCGGGGTTGGTTCCGGGAGACCACAGGCGGGCTACCGAGGACCTTCTGGTACCTCTGGACGGGCACGCTGATCAACCGGCTCGGTTCGTTCGTGCTGGTCTTCCTCGCCATCTACCTGACCCAGGCCCGCCATTTCTCGGCCGCCCAGGCCGGCCTGGTGATGGGCCTGTGGGGGGTCGGCGGCGCGGTCGGCACCACCGTGGGTGGCACCCTGGTCGACCGGTGGGGACGGCGGCCCACCCTGCTCACCGCCCACCTGGGCGCGGCCACCATGATGCTGACGCTGGGCTTCGCCCGGCCGCTCTGGGCGGTCGCGGTGGGCGCACTGCTGCTCGGCACGTTCGCCGAGGCCGCCCGGCCGGCGTTCGGGGCCATGATGATCGACGTGGTGCCGGAGCGGGACCGGTTGCGCGCGTTCTCGCTCAACTACTGGGCGATCAACCTGGGCTTCGCCTGCGCCGCCGTGCTCGCCGGCCTCGCCGCCGAGGCCGGCTACCTGCTGCTGTTCGTGGTCGACGCGGCCACCACGCTGGTCACCGCGCTGATCATCTTCGTCAAGGTCGGCGAGACCCGCCGCGCCCCGGCGACCGGCGCCGTCAAGGGTGCGACGAGCGGCCCGCCCCGGGTGGGTGCGCTGCGCACCATCGCCGCCGACCGGGTGTTCCTGGGCTTCGTCGTGCTCAACCTGTTCGGCGCGCTGGTCTTCCTCCAGCACCTCTCGATGCTGCCGATCGCGATGGGCGACGCCGGTCTGTCCCCCGCCACCTACGGCTCGGTGATCGCGCTCAACGGGGTGCTGATCGTGGTGGGGCAGCTCTTCGTCCCCCGGCTGATCCGGGGACGGAGCCGGTCGCACGTGCTCGCCCTCGCCTCGGTGGTGATGGGCGTCGGCTTCGGGCTGACCGCGTTCGCCGACGCCGCCTGGTTCTTCGGGCTCACCGTGCTGATCTGGACGCTCGGCGAGATGCTCAACTCCCCGTCCAACGCCACCCTGATCGCCGAACTCTCCCCTGCCGAACTGCGCGGTCGCTACCAGGGGGTGTTCTCGCTGTCCTGGCAGGTGGCCGGGGCGGTCGCCCCGCTGCTCGGCGGGCTGGTGCGCGAACACGCCGGCAACGCCACGCTCTGGCTCGGCTGCGCCGGGATCGGCGCGGCGACCGCGCTGGCCCACCTGCTGTCCGGGCCGGCCCGGGAACGTCGGGCGGCCCGCCTGCGCCGCCCCGGGACTCCGGTCGTGCCGGTCGCCGCAGTTGCGCCGCCGGCCCCGCCGTCGGCCGAGGCCGGGGTGCGGAGCGCACCCGCCGAGCCGGTCACGGCCCGTACCCCCGCCTGAGTACGCCCACCGCCGCCGACCCCACCCCCCTGGGCTGCTTCATCGGCCCCTGCCCGCCCGCACCGACCGAACCCCACCCGACCGAATCCCACCCGACCGAATCCCACCCGACCGAACCCCACCCGGCCGGACTTCGCCTGTCAGGACGACCACCTGCCAGGACGACCATCCGGCCGGGACCGCCGGGCCCGCCCCTGCCCACCGGGATCCACCCCTGCCCGCCGGACCCGCCCCTGCCCGCCCGGATCCGATCCGCCGGAACCCCGGCGACCCGAAGTGCCGCAGGTCATCGCGTAGCTGGGCGGGGCAGACATACACCGAGCGCGTCCTTTAGACCTGATGACCTCAGCGACTCACACCGGCTTCGACGTCGGCACGAGTGCCGCCCAGCACCCACCGCCCGCCGCCCGGGTGCAGCAGCCCTCTTCGATGAGGGCTTGGGTCCTGTCGCCTGTCACGAGTCACGAGTCACGCATCACCGGTCGCCGCTCGCCCCTCGCCCCTCGCCGCTCGCCGGTCGCCGTCGCCGGTTGCCGGTTGCCGTCGCCGGTCGCCGCTCGCCCCTCGCCGGTCGCCGCTCGCCCCTCGCCGGTCGCCGCTCGCCCCTCGCCGGTCGCCGGTCGCCCCTCGCCGGTCGCCGGTCGCCGGTCGCCGGTCGCCGGTCGCCTGAATCGTTGACGACGTCAGCTCGAAAGGACGCGCTCGGGCCATCCGGTCCTCCGGGCCGAGGGCTGGAACCACGTTCCGCGACACCATGGAGCTTGCTTGCCCGGTCGGCCGAACGGGGCCGAGGAGGAGCAGGGCCGAGGAGGAGCAGGGCCGAGGAGGAGCAGGGCCGCGGAGCGACGGGGCTGCGGAGCGACGAAAGAAGCCACAACGGCAGAGCGCCCACCGGCGACCCGATGGTCGCGGTGGGCGCTCGTACCGCCTGCCCGGCGGCGGCGGGCGACCCTCACCCCCGTAAGCGTCGCCCGCTCGCGCCGCCGGTTCCCGGGTGGCACCGTCCCCCAACGGCGTGCTCCACCCGATTTGCGTCTCGCTCGGTGCACGGATCTGATCGATCCGCCGCTCCCCCGAACGTTTCCGAGCGTGACGCGGTGCAATAAAGTTAGTTCGCCCGGATTCCGGATTCAACCTTCGAGCACTGTCTCGCCGGTCACAACACCTACCGTCCCTGCTCGGTGCCGCTGCTCCGGGCTCCGTGACTGCCAACACGCGGCTACCCGGCAGCCATTCCGGTAAACCCCTCAGCCGGCTTCCCGATCGGGTGACTCGGTGCGGAAGAAATTGCTCTGCCGGCCGTTCCGCAACTGCTCCTGGAAGATCAGGTTCAGCCTGCGGCCGTCGAACGTCCGGAACCAGTCGTCCCAGCTCACCACGCGCAGCCGACGATTCTCCCGGTAACCAGGCAGGTCGAAGGTGAGCACCCCCGGCCGGCCGTTGCGCTCGGTGCCCGCAATGGTCGCCGGCTTTGCCCCCCGGGCCGCGGCCCAGTTCCGGATCACCTGGTGGTTGGTGGTCACCAGGCTCCGGCCCGGACGTTCCGGACGGTCCGCCGGAGACGTGATGACCTGCGCGGAGCGTACCGAACGGGAGGTGGACCGCCCGGTGCGGACACCGGTGGCGCGGGCGGCCTTCGCCGGCGTCGCCTTCGCCCGCGTCGCCTTCGCCGCTGCCCGCGACGCGGTGGCCTTCGCCGCCCCGGCGGTGCCCGTGCGGGCCGGCGTCTTGCGGGCCGGCGCCCGGCCGGACGGGCCGGTGCTGCGTCGGGCGGCACCGCCGGCCCGCCCCTCCGCGCGCAACGTCCGCGCGAGCGTCTTCACCAGTTCCGGCTTGCGCAACGCGGAGATCCCCGAGACCCCCCGCCGGCGCAGTTGACCCCGGATGTCGTCGACCCGCATCCGGGAGATCTCCGACTCGGAGATGCCCGGCGTGTTCGGGGTCCGGTTGCCGGCCTGACGCGTGGTCCTGGTCGCCGTCGCGCCGCGACCTGAGCTGTTCCGCTGAGCCATGACACGCTCCTCGACAGTCCGTCCTCGGCCTGCGGCGGGTCCCACACTGCCGCGCCGCAGCGCTGCGGCATACCCGTCAGGACCGGTCCGAACCACCTGACGACGGGGTGAACAGGTGGGCGAAGGCGGCCAGGTTCGCCGTCGACTCGCCCCGCTTGACCCGCCACTCCCACTCCCGGCGGATGGAACTACCGAAGCCGATCTCCAGCATCGTGTCGAAGGACTCGTCGGCGTAGCTGAGCACCGAGCCGAGCAGCCGGTCCAACTCGTCGGCGTCGACGGCCGACGGATTGACCCGCCCGGTGAGGTAGACGTCCCCGACCGCGTCGATCGAGAACGCGACCCCGTACATCCGGGCGTTGCGTTGCAGCAGCCACGCCCACAGCTCCTCACGCCGCTCGTCGGGTTGACGCATCACGAACGCCTCGACCCGCAGCGCGTGCTCACCGACGATCAGGTTGCAGATCGTCTTCAGCTTGTGGGTGCCCGGCAGGGTGACCGCGTACGAGCCCTCACCGGTGGCTTCCCAGTCCAGCTCCCGTTCGGTGCAGACCGCCTCGATCAGGGCCGCCAGCTCGCTCTTCGCGCTCATCGGACCCACTCTACGGCCGCCGTGGCCGCCCCACCCGACGACGCCGGGCGGGGCACCCCGTCACCAGGAGCCGGTGAGCGCCGGCCCGTCGGCAAGCCGGGCCGCCAACCGCTCCCGGTGCCCGGTGACCGCCTCGCCGTACACGGCGAGCAGCCCGGACACGGTGCGCTCCCAGGAGAAACTGCGGGCGTGCCGGGCAGCCCCCCGGCCCAGCGCCTCCCGGCCGGCCCGGTCGGGCAGCAACCGGGCCAGCGTACGGGCCCAGTCGCCCGGGTCGTGGCCGCGCACGAGCACGCCGCTGACCTGGTCCCGGACGGCGGTCACCAGACCACCCACGGCGGCGGCGACCACCGGTGTGCCGCAGGCCTGCGCCTCCAGGGCCACCAGCCCGAACGACTCGTTGTGCGAGGGCACCGCCACCAGGTCGGCCGCCCGGTAGAGGGCGGGCAGGTCGTCACCGGTGCGCGGCGGCAGGAAACGCACCCGGTCGGCGACCCCCAACGACCCGGCCAGCTCGATCAGCGAGGTGGGCCGGTCGAGGCCGCTGCCGCTCGGGCCGCCGCAGATCACCACGGTCACCTGGTCGGCGAGGACCGGATCGCGCTCCCGCAACGCGGCGACCGCGCGGACCAGCACGTCCGGGGCCTTCAACGGCTGGATCCGGCCGACGAACGCGACGACGTACCCATCGGTGGGCAGGCCCAGCCGGCGACGGGCGGCGCGGGTGGCGACCTCCCGGTCCCCGACGACGGGCCGGAACCGCGCCAGGTCCACCCCCGGCTCGACGACCGCCACCCGGGCCGGGTCGGCGGCGTACCTGTCGACCAGGTCGGTGGCCTCCGCCCGGGTGTTCGCGACCAGCCGGTCGGCCTCGGCGACCACCTGCTCCTCGCCGATCACCCGGGCCTTCGGCTCCGGCCGGTCGCCGGCGGCGAGCTGGGCGTTCTTCACCTTCGCCAGGGTGTGCGCGGTGTGCACCAACGGCACCCCCCAGCGCTCCTTGGCCAGCCAGCCGACCTGCCCGGAGAGCCAGTAGTGCGAGTGGATCAGGTCGTAGTGGCCCGGCGGGCGGGCCGCCTCGGCCCGCAGCACCCCGGCGGTGAAGGCACAGAGCTGACCGGGCAGTTCCTCCTTGGTCAGCCCCTCCAGCGGGCCGGAGGTGACGTGCCGGACGTGCACGCCGGGGGCCATCTCCACCACCGGGGGCAGGTCACCGGAGGTGGCCCGGGTGAAGATCTCCACCTCGACGTTCGCCTCGGCGAGCCGCCGGGCGACCTCCAGGATGTAGACGTTCATGCCACCGGCGTCACCGGTGCCCGGTTGGTGCAACGGCGAGGTGTGCACCGACAGGGTGGCGATCCGGCGGGGCCGGGGCCACGGCAGGGCACCTCGCTGACGCCCGACACCGGTGTGCTGATCCGCCACGTCCGCTCCCTCTGTCAGGGTTGATGCCGTCCCGCACGACCGGCGCTCCTCCGTCAACCTGCACGCCGGATGCAATCTTCCCCATCGGGCTTCGGAAATGCCTCGCCCCGGGCCGTGGGCGTGACGGACCTCATCACCGGACCCGGGGCGGCCGGTCCCGTCGCCAGGGTGAGAATGGCGTGATGACCTCTGTCGCGATCGTCACCGGGGCGTCCAGCGGGATCGGCGCGGCCACCGCCCGCCGGCTCGCCGCCGAGGGTTTCCACGTGCTCGCCGCCGCCCGCCGCACCGACCGGCTCGCCGCGCTGGTCGCCGAGATCGCGGCGGCCGGCGGCAGCGCCACCGCCGTGGCCTGCGACGTCACCTCGGACGAGTCGGTGGCCGGGCTGGCCCGCGCCGCCGACGACGCCCCCGGGCCGGTCACCGTCCTGGTCAACAACGCCGGCGGGGCACGCGGGCTGGACCCGGTGGAGACCGGCTCGGTCGCCGACTGGCAGTGGATGTACGACGTGAACGTGCTCGGCACGTTGCGGGTCACCCAGGCCCTGCTGCCGGCCCTGGAGCGCTCCGGCGCCGGGACGGTCGTGATGGTCTCCTCCACCGCCGGCTTCACCGTGTACGAGGGCGGCGGCGGATACAGCGCGGCCAAGCACGCGCAGACCGCCGTGGCGGGCACCCTACGGTTGGAGCTGTGCGGCCGGCCCGTCCGGGTGGTGGAGATCGACCCCGGGATGGTCCGGACGGAGGAGTTCAGCCTGAACCGCTTCGGCGGGGACGCGGCGAAGGCCGACGCCACCTACGCCGGGGTGGCGCAGCCCCTGGTGGCCGCCGACGTCGCCGAGTGCGTCGCCTGGTGCGCCACCCTCCCGCACCACGTCAACGTGGACCGGCTGGTGGTCCGCCCGCTGGCCCAGGCCGCCCAGCACAAGGTGCACCGGGTCGGGCAGTGACCCGGGATGGCTGACCGGGGCCGGCAGCGGCCGGTAGGGGTGGTGACCCGGGGAACGACGAACCCCAACCGGCTCCGCCGGGTCGACAACTGGATCGTCGAGACCTGCGGTGACCGGTTACGGGCCGCCGCCGACCCGCTGGTGGTGGACCTCGGTTACGGCGCCACCCCGGTCACCGCCGTCGAACTGCGCGACCGGCTGGCCGCCCGGGTCCGCGCCGACGTCCGGGTGGTCGGGCTGGAGATCGATCCGGTACGGGTGGCCGCCGCCGCGCCGGCCGCCGACCCGCCGGGGTTGACGTTCGCCCGGGGCGGCTTCGAACTGGCCGGGTTGCGGCCCACCGTGGTCCGGGCGTTCAACGTGCTCCGCCAGTACGACGAGCGCGAGGTCGCCGACGCCTGGCGGACGGTCACCGACCGGCTCGCCCCGGACGGGGTTCTGGTGGAGGGCACCTGCGACGAGTTGGGTCGGCTGGCCGGCTGGCTGCTGATCGACGCCACCGGCCCCCGGACGCTGACCCTGGCCGCCAAACTGACCACGCTGGAGGGCCCGGCCCAGCTGGCCGAGCGCCTACCGAAGGCGCTGATCCACCACAACGTGCCGGGTGAACGCATCCATGCCCTGCTCCGCGCCCTGGACAACGCCTGGCACGCCGCCGCCGGGCTGGCCCCGTTCGGTCCCCGCCAACGGTGGCTGACCGCCGTCGGCACCTTGCGGTCCGCCGGCTGGCCCGTCCTCGACCGCCCCCACCGCTGGCGGCACGGCGAACTCACCCTCCCCTGGCCCACCATCTCCCCCACCTGACCCCACTCCCCACCCGCACCCACCCGCGCCGCCCCGCCCGCGCCCACCCGCCCCGTTTGTGTTGATCAAGAACTTTACGTCAAATTCGATCAGCAGCCTGACGTAAATCTCTTGATCACCCGACCCACCTGCCCACCTGCCCCGCCCCAACGGGCCTCGCAGGGGTGATCAAGAGGTTTACGTCATCCAGCCGCCCGAGAATGACCCGAACCTCTTGATCACGCTCGCCGACCACCGACCACCGACCACCTCAACGCCACCCGTCCCGCCGAGGGTGGGGCCCGGCGATCAAGAGGTTTGCGTCATGGGGGCGGGCAGGGATGACGTAAAGCTCTTGATCAACACGGGCGGACACGAGCGCGGACGCGGCGCGGGGCGGGGCAGGGGGGGTCAGAGGGTGCAGTTGATGAGGACGGGTTCGGGGTGGAGGGGGACGGCGAAGCGGGTGTGCACGCCGTCGCGGATCTCCCGGGCGAGGGCGATCAGGTCGGCGGTGCGGGCGGTGCCGCTGTGGTTGGTCAGGGCCAGGGTGTGCTTGCCGGAGATGGCGGTGCCGCCCGGCCCGGGATGCCCCTTGGCGAAGCCCGCCTTGTCGATCAGCCAGGCGGCGCTGACCTTCACCAGGTCACCCGGGCAGGGCCAGGAAGGGGGCTCGCCGATGTCGGCGGCACGCTCGCGCAGCAGGTCGTACGCCGCCCGGTCGAGCACCGGGTTGGTGAAGAACGAGCCGACCGACCAGGTGTCCGGGTCGGCGGTGTCGAGCACCATGCCCTTGCCGGCGCGCAGGGTCAGCACCGTGTCCCGGGCGGCGGCCAGCGGCACCCGGTCGCCGACCTCGACGCCGAGCGAGCGGGCCAGTTCGGCGTAGCGGACCGGCCCGGACAGCGGCGAACGGTCCAGTCGGAAGTCGACCGAGAGCACCACCCAGCGGTCGCTGTACTTGAAGATGCTGCCCCGGTACGCGAAGCCGCAGTCGGCGGCGGCGACGGTGGTGAGCCGGTCCTCGGCGCGGTCGTACACCTGGACGCCGGTGATCCGTTCGGCGACCTCCTGGCCGTACGCGCCGACGTTCTGGATGGGGGTGGCGCCGGCCGAGCCGGGGATGCCGGAGAGGCACTCCAGGCCGGACCAGCCGTTGCCGACGGTGGCGGCGACGAGGTCGTCCCAGGGTTCGCCGGCTTCGACCCGTACGGTGACGGTGTCGGTGTCCTCGGCGACCACGGCGAAGCCCCGCGACCGGATCAGCACGACGGTGCCGGGGAAGCCGGCGTCCCCGACGACCACGTTGCTGCCGCCGGCGAGGACCAGCACCGGCTCGTCGCGCCGGTGCGCCTCGCGGACCCGGTGGACGATCTCGTCGGCGCTGGTGGCGGCGACGCAGCGGGCGGCGGGGCCACCGAGGCGCAGGGTGGTGTATTCCGCCAGGGCGGCCGGATCGGCGGGTTCGGCGTCCGTTGTCGGTTTGGCGTAGACGTCTGACACGCCTTTCACCCTAGGCTGAGGGGTAGCCGCGGCACCCACTGGTCGCCGGGTCACCCCGGGGAGGATTTGCGATGAGCAGACTGCACGCCACGAAGGACTTCTGGATGGGAGCGCTCCGGGTCGACGGCCCGGCGTTCGCCGCGGCCGTCGCCGAGGCCCCGCCGGAGACACCGGTGCTGTCCTGCCCGGGGTGGACGGTGGCGGACCTGACCCTGCACCTGGCCGGCCTCTACCACTGGGTGCACTCCTTCGTCGGCTCCGGGGACACCGCCCAGCCGGCCCGCCCCGACGACACCGCCGAGATGCCCGCCGGTGTGTCCCCCCTCCAGCTCTGGCAGTACCAGTACGACCAGCTGATGACCCTGTTCGACGCGCTCGACCCGGAGGCCCCGGCGTGGAACTGGGCGCCGCAGCCGAAGAAGGCCGGGTTCTGGCCCCGGCGGATGGCGCACGAGACCGCCGTGCACAGGTGGGATGCCCAGCTCGCCATCGCCGCCGGTGACCCGATCGAGGCGAAGCTCGCCGCCGACGGGGTCAGCGAGGTGCTGGACACCTGGCTGCCGTCCGGCCGTCGGCGCAACCGGGGGCAGTGGCAGGGGGTGGTGCACCTGACCGCGACCGACGCCGCCCAGGACTGGTACCTGCGGATGCGCGGCGAGGGGGTGGCCCTGCTGGACACCGCGACGGTCTTCGGGCACGACGACCACCACGCCCGGGTGCAGGTCACCGGGTCGGCGAGCGACCTGCTGCTGGCGCTGTGGGGCCGGGTCAGCTTCGACACCCTCGGCGTTGCGGGGGACCGTTCCCTGCTGGAGGGCCTGCGCGTCGGCTGACGCCCACCCGCGACCGCGCGTCGCCGTACCGAGAGCGGCCGTCCCACCCGGGACGGCCGCTCTCGGCGTTTCCGGGCGGCTGCTTCCGGCGTTGCGGTGCAGACCCCGGGACGGCCGGCCCCGGCATCCGCGACGAGGTTCGAGAGAGCGCTCTCTTGACAGGAACCCATCGACCTACCACCCTGTCGTGAGAGCGCTCTCTCATCGAGATCGAATCCGGGCCGACGATCCGCGCGGCCCGCTCATACGCAGGTCCACACCCCACCACCCGACCTGAGAGGGGTCCCGACCCATGGGTGTCATCTCCCGCCGCCGCCTCACGGCGGTCGCCCTGGTCACCGTCACCGCGTTGCTCGGCACCACCGCCTGCGGCGGCGACGACGAGGCCGCCGACGGCGGCCCGGTCACGCTGACCGTCGACGTGTTCGGCCAGTTCGGCTACGAGAAGCTCTACCGGCAGTACGAGGCCGACCACCCCGGCGTCAAGATCGTCGAGCGGGGCACCGGCGGCAACCTCGACGAGTACTCCCCCAAGCTCACCCAGTGGCTCGCCGCCGGCAAGGGCGCCGGTGACGTGGTCGCCATCGAGGAGGGGCTGCTGGTCGAGTACAAGGCAAACCCGCAGAACTTCGTCAACCTGCTCGACCACGGGGCCGCCGAGCTCAAGGGCAACTTCCTGGAGTGGAAGTGGAACGGCGGGCTGACCGCCGACGGCAAGCAGCTCATCGGCCTCGGCACCGACGTCGGCGGGATGGCGATCTGCTACCGCAAGGACCTCTTCGCCGCCGCCGGCCTGCCCACCGACCGGGAGGCCGTGTCCGAGCTCTGGCCCACCTGGCAGGACTACGTGCGGGTCGGCGAGCAGTTCACGGCGAAGAACACCGGCGCGGCCTTCCTCGACGCCGCCACCAACACCTTCAACACCATCCTGTTGCAGACCGCCGGCAACACCACCGGCTACAGCTACTACGACACCGCCGACAAGCTGGTGGTCGACAGCAACCCGGCGGTACGCCAGGCGTACGACACCACCGTCGACATCATCGACTCCGGCCTCTCCGGCCGGTACGGGGCCTGGTCGGAGGAGTGGGTGTCGGCCTTCAAGCAGGCCAAGTTCGCCACCATCGCGTGCCCGGCCTGGATGACCGGGGTGATCGAGGGCAACGCCGGCCCGGACGCCAAGGGCAAGTGGGACATCGCCCAGGTGCCCGGCAGCGGCGGCAACTGGGGCGGCTCCTACCTGGCGGTGCCGAAGCAGAGCCGGCACCAGGCCGAGGCGATCGAGCTGGCCAAGTTCCTGACCAGCGCCAAGGGCCAGATCGGCGCGTTCCAGGAGAAGGGGCCGCTGCCGTCGTCCCCGCAGGCGCTCGACGACCCGGCGATCGTCAACTCGACCAACGCGTACTTCTCCGACGCCCCGGTCGGCACGATCTTCGCCGCCGGCGCGAAGAGCCTCAAGCCGGTCTACATGGGGCCGAAGAACCAGGCCGTCCGCACCGAGGTGGAGAACGCCGTGCGCACCGTCGAACTGGGCCAGCGCAACCCCGCCCAGGGCTGGGCCGACGCCACCGCCAACGCGAAGAAGGCCGCCGCCAAGTAACCCGCCCGGGTCCGTCCGGGGGCGAGGTGGCGGGGTCAGCACGCCGGGACGCCGCCACCCCGCCCCGGACGGACCCGGCAGGCGGGGACCGGGTGGGCGCGGAGAGAGGGAGCTGCGGGAGATGGTTGTTCAGGTTGACGGTCCGCCGCCGGGTGCGGTGACGACCCGGAGCAGACCGCCGGAGCGGGGGCACCGGTTGGCCCGGCTCGACGTCAGGTACTCGCCCTACCTGTACGTGACGCCGTTCTTCCTGCTCTTCGCGGTCTTCGGGCTCTATCCGCTGGCGTACACGTTCTGGGTGTCGCTGCACGACTGGGACCTGTTGGGGGTGGACCCGGCCTTCGTGGGCGCGCAGAACTACACCCAGCTGCTGGCCGACGCCGACTTCTGGAACTCGGTGGTGAACACGCTGGGCATCTTCGTCATCTCCACGGTGCCGCAGCTGCTCGCCGCCCTCTGGCTGGCCAATCTGCTCAACCGGCGGCTGCGGGCGCGGACCACCTGGCGGATGGCGGTGCTGGTGCCCAACGTCACCTCGACGGCGGCGGTGGCGATCGTCTTCGCGGTGCTGTTCGGCCGCGAGTTCGGCATGATCAACTGGCTGCTCGACCTGGTCGGCGTCGACGCGATCGACTGGAAGGCGAACCGGTTCGCCGCCTGGACGGCGATCTCCGCCATGGTCGACTGGCGGTGGACCGGCTACAACGCGTTGATCTTCCTGGCCGCCATGCAGGCCATCCCCCGCGACCTGTACGAGTCTGCCTCCATCGACGGGGCCGGCCGGGCCCGGCAGTTCTGGTCGATCACCGTGCCGCTGCTCAAGCCCACGATCATCTTCGCGGTGATCATCTCCACCATCGGTGGGCTGCAACTGTTCACCGAGCCCCGGCTGTTCAACTCCGGCACCAACGCGATCCGGGGCGGGCCGCTGCGCGAGTCCCAGACGATGACCATGTACATGTTCGAGAACGCCTTCGCCCCGCACTACAACTTCGGCTACGGCTCAGCCGTCGCCTGGCTGCTCTTCGCCCTGATCGCGGTGGTCGCGGCGATCAACGTACTGATCCTGCGCCGGCTCGGCGGCGGCGCCCGCAAGGGGGACCGATGACCCGCATCTGGTCGGCCGGCCGGCTCACCTACCCGGCGCTGACGCTCACCGCCCTGCTGTCGATCTTCCCGATCTACTGGATGTTCGTGGTCGCCAGCCGCAGCAGCGACGCGATGGGCCAGGTGCCGCCACCGCTCACCCCCGGCGGCAACCTCGGTGCGAACATCACCCGGCTGTTCGCCAACCCCGACGCGCACTTCCTCACCGGCCTGGTCAACTCGACGATCGTCGCGGTCAGCGTCACCTTCTCGGTGGTGCTCTTCTCCACGCTGGCCGGGTTCGCCTTCGCCAAGCTGCGGTTCCGGGGCCGCAACGCCCTGCTCATGGTCATCGTCGCCACCATGATGGTGCCCACCCAGCTCGGGGTCATCCCGCTGTACCTGCTGATGACCAAGCTGAACTGGAACGACCGGCTGCCGGCGGTGATCGTCCCGGCCCTGGTCACCGGGTTCGGCGTGTTCATGATGCGCCAGTACGCGGCCCAGGCGGTCAGCACCGAGCTGATCGAGGCGGCCCGGGTCGACGGCTGCCACACGCTGCGGATCTACTGGAACGTGGTGCTGCCCGCGCTGCGCCCCGCCGCCGCCGTCCTCGGCCTGCTCACGTTCATGACGACCTGGAACGACTTCCTCTGGCCGTACGCTGTGCTCAACGACCCGGAGAACCCCACCGTGCAGTTGTCGCTACGGGCCCTCTCCGACGGTTACTACCAGGACATGTCGCAGGTGTTCACCGGCACGGCGATCGCGACGCTGCCGCTGCTGCTGGTGTTCGTCGTGTTCGGTCGCCAGATCATCGGCGGCATCATGGAAGGTGCGGTTAAGGCGTGAGCGCGAGGAGTGAGCCGGGTTTGCGAGCCCCGCAGTCGCGAACGAAGGAGAAGGCCGCGTGAACGATGTTCGATTTCCGGAGGGCTTCGTGTGGGGCGCGGCGACCGCCGCGTACCAGATCGAGGGGGCGGCCCGCGACGACGGTCGCGGCGAGTCCATCTGGGACACCTTCAGCCGTACGCCGGGCAAGGTGTTCGCCGGGCACACCGGTGACGTCGCCTGCGACCACTACCACAGGTACGCCGACGACGTGGCGCTGATGGCCGAGCTGGGGCTGGCCGCGTACCGGTTCTCGGTGGCCTGGCCCCGGATCAGGCCGGACGGCACCGGCCCGGTCAACCCGCGCGGCCTGGACTTCTACGACCGGTTGACCGATGCGCTGCTCGACCGGGGCATCGACCCGATCGTCACGCTCTACCACTGGGACCTGCCGCAGGCTTTGCAGGACCGGGGCGGCTGGGCCAGTCGGGAGACCGCCGAACACTTCGCCGACTACGCCCTGGCGGTGCACGCCCGGCTCGGCGACCGCATCCGCACCTGGACGACACTCAACGAGCCGTGGTGCTCGGCCTACCTGGGTTACGGCAACGGGGTGCACGCTCCCGGCGAGCGGGACGCCGGGGCGGCGTTCCGGGCCGTACACCATCTGCTGCTGGGGCACGGGCTGGCGGCGCGGGCGCTGCGGGCGGCGGGCGCGCGGACGGTCGGGATCACCCTCAATCCGGCGGACGTCGCGCCGGCCGACCCGGCCAGCGCCGCCGACGCCGCCGCGGTACGTCTGGTCGACGGCCTCCAGAACCGGATCTTCCTGGACCCGCTGACCGGCGCCGGCTACCCGGCCGACATGCTCGAACACGTGGCCCGGATGGTGGAGCCCACGTTCGTCCGGGACGGCGACGAGAAGATCATCGCCGCGCCGCTGGACCTGCTCGGGATCAACTACTACTCACCCACCTACGTCGCGGGCCGCCCGGACGGGGCGGGCAGCAGCGCCTACCCGGGCACCGAGGGGGCGGTGGAGTTCCTGCCCGCCACCGGGCCGGTGTCCGACATGGGCTGGCAGATCGAGCCGGCCGGGCTGACCCGGCTGCTGGTGCGGCTCGCCGCCGACTACCCGGGGCTCCCGCTGATGATCACCGAGAACGGTGGCGCGTTCCCCGACGACGGCAGCAGCCCGGCGGCCGACGCGGCGGGCCGGATCCACGACGCCGACCGGATCGCCTACCTGGACGGGCACCTACGGGCCGCGCACGAGGCCATCTCCCGCGGCGTCGACCTGCGCGGCTATCTCGTATGGTCGTTGCTGGACAACTTCGAGTGGGCCGAGGGCTATCGGAAGCGGTTCGGGATCGTCCACGTCGACTATCTGAACCAGCGGCGCACCCCGAAGTCGAGCGCCCGGTGGTACCAGGAGGTGATCTCCCGGAACGGGCTGTGACGAGGTGGTGGTGGCGGGTATGACGGCGGCACAGCGGCCCACCCTGGAGGAGGTCGCCCGGCAGGCCGGCGTCTCCCGGGCGACGGTCTCCCGGGTGGTGAACGGTTCCACCACGGTCGCCGAACCGATCCAGGAGGCGGTCCGTCGGGCGGTGGCCGAGCTGGGGTACGTGCCGAACCTGGCCGCCCGCAGCCTGGTCACCCAGCGGACCGACTCGGTCGCCCTGGTGCTGCCGGAGGCAGCCACCCGGGTCTTCTCCGACGACCAGGTCTTCCCCGGGCTCATCCGGGGCGCTGCCCAGGAACTGGAGGCGGCCGACAAGCAGCTGGTGCTGATGCTCGCCGGCTCGCCCGCCGGGCACGACCGGGTCGCCCGCTACACCACCGGCCGGCACGTCGACGGGGTGCTGTTCGCCTCGCTGCACGGGGAGGATCCGCTGCCCGGCCGGCTCGCCCGCCTCGGCATCCCGGTGGTGTGCAGCGGCCGGCCGCTGGACGCCGCCGACGTGCCCTACATCGACGTGGACCACATCGGCGGGGTCGCCACGGCGACCCGCTACCTGATCGACAACGGTCGTCGCCGGATCGCCACCATCGCCGGCCCGCAGGACATGGTCGCCGGCATCGAACGCCTCGCCGGCTACCGGGACACCGTGGTCGCCGCCGGCCTGCCCCAGATGATCGAGTACGGCGACTTCACCCGCGAGTCGGGGACCCTCGCGATGCGTCGGCTGCTCGCCGCGTACCCCGATCTGGACGCGGTCTTCGCCGCCTCCGACCTGATGGCGCACGCGGCCCTGCGGGCGCTGCACGAGGCGGGCCGGCGGGTGCCGGACGACGTCGCGGTGATCGGCTTCGACGACATCGAGACGGCCGCCTACACCGAGCCGCCGCTGACCACCGTGCGGCAGCCGATCGTCGAACTGGGCCGGAAGATGACCCGGCTGCTGCTGGCCCTGGCCGATGGTGCGGAGGTGGAGCGGGCGGTGGTGCTGCCGACGGAGCTGGTGATCAGGCAGTCCGCCTGACCCCGCCCCGGTCCCGTCCGCCGCGCTCCCTGCCCGCCGCGCTCCCACCCACGGTGCCGTCCGCCCACTGTGCTGCCGCGAGCCCTTCCGGGCACCGCACCCGACGGTTGAACATCGACAACCTCGTCACTCTCAGCGATATTTCGTCGACCCTCCACCTCTCCCGCTCAGCCGCTTTGCTCTGCTGCCATCCGCGCGACAGGTACCTAGCGTGACCGGGCTGATGCGACGACCGCCGAGTGTCCGCAGTGAAACAGCAGCTCAGGCTTCTGTCGCTTCCACGGCAGCAGAGCAAAGGAAGCGAGGGTGACATGTCGGGGCGAGCCTGAAGTCACGGAGGGTGAAGAAGGGCCGATCCGGGGGCTGCCGTCGCTCAGAGTAGCGAGCATCTGGGTGCGGAAAAGCCGTCGCCCGCCACACCGGCCCGCGCCTACGCTCGCGGGCATGCCTGACGCTGCCGCATCGCCGCCCGCGCCGACCGGCACCGCCGAGCCGACCGGACCCACCGCACCGACCGGCACCGCCGAGCAGCGCCGGCCCTCGGTCCCGCCCGCCCACGGCCCCTCCGCGCGGTCCACCGGGCAGCCGGGCGCGGGGTGGCGCATCCGCACCGCACAGCCCGACGACGCGCCCGGCGTGGTGGCGCTGCGCTCGCTGGTCCATCCGTACCTGGTGCGGGGCATCGCGTCGACCCGGCAGATGATCGCCCAACCGCCGCCCGAGGAGGACTGGACGGCCTGGGTGGTCGAGGCGGACGGCCTGATCGTCGGCTGGGCCTCGGCCTACCGGAACGCGCACACCTCGGTGCCGGACTTCGGGGACGTCTCCACGCTGCACGTGCACCCGGAGCACCGGGGCCGGGGCATCGGCACCGCGTTGCTCACCGCCGCACTGGACCACCTGTGCTCGCTGCGGGTCCGTCGGGTGCGCACCTGGGTGCAGACCGACTCCCTGCCGTACGCCCGCCGGCACGGGTTCACCCCCAGCCGGGAGCTGCGCTACTCGGCGCTCGACCTCCACCCGGCTCCGCCGATGCCCGAGCCGCCCGCCGGGGTACGCCTGCTCCCCCTCGCCGGGCTCGACCCGTACCAGGTCCACCTCCTCGACGCCGCCGCCGCGGTGGGCGAGCCGGGCGACGTGCCGGTGGACGCGACCAGCTACTCCCTGTGGCGGTCGGAGTGCTGGGACAACCCGGGACTGGACCGGGAAGCCGGCACGGTCGCCGAGGTCGACGGCACGCTGGTCGCGCTGAGCCTGGTCAAGCGGGACGGCGACCGGATGTGGTCCGACTTCACCGCGACCAGGCCGCAGTACCGGGGTCGGCGGCTGGCCCGGCTGACCAAGCAGGCCGCGCTGCACCGCGCCGCCGGTCGCGGGGTACGCACGGCCTACACCTCCAACGACGAGGCCAACGCGCCGATGCTGGCGGTCAACACCCGCCTCGGCTACCGGCCGGTGGCCTCCGCCTGGTCCTGCCTGCGCGACCTGCCCTGACCTCAGGTCCGGCCAGGCACGTCGGGCCGCTGGGCCGCCGGGCAGCCACGGGTCAGCTCTCCTCGATGTGCTGGCCCAGCGACCGGCGGGCGAGCAGCGCGGCCCCGGCGACGGCGGCCGGCATCACCAGCACCGCACCGAGCGGGATCAGGAAACACAGGAAGACCGCCACGCCGAAGCCGAGCGAGGTGGCCCGGTCCGCCTTGAGCCGGGTCCGCCGATCCGGCAGGCGCAGCCCCCGGCGGGAGAACGGCGCACCGACCAGCTCCACGGCGAGCAGCCAGCCGCCCACCGCCGCGCCGACCACCGGCACCACGGTCTGCCCGACCACCGGGATGAAACCGGCCAGGAACAGCGGGATGCCGAACAGCACCGAGAGCCCGATCAGCCGCAGCGAGTCGACGACGCTGCGCCGCAACGACGCCCCGAACGGCACCTCCACCGCGCCGGGGGTGCCACCGAGGCGGTCCTCCACCCGCTCGGAGATCTTCTCGTAGAACGGGTCACCGATGACCAGGGTGACCGCGGTGAACCCGACCACGGTGAGCAGCCCGCCGAGCCCGAGGAAGGCCAGCCCGGCGATCACCCGGACCAGGCTGCGCGGGGTGTCCGACCAGTCGTCGGCGAACGGGGTCACCCACGCCGCCAGCTCGTCCACGAAATAGATCAGGGTGGCGAACGCGGCGACGAAGAGCGCGGCGGACAGCAGCGCCGGTACCACGCCCAGCAGCATCAGCCCCGGGCTGCGGACGTACAGGCCGAGGCCGCGCAGGAGCAGGCCCACGCCGCCGAAGAAGCGACGGGTGGCGCCGGTCACCGGCGCGGCGATCATACGGGGTCCGTTCACGACCGCAGAGCCTATCGGCCGTACGCCATCGCCACCGGACACCCGGTGACGCCGCGCGCCGGGTCGGGCCGGCAGGATGCAGGGGTGCGCGCCGCCCGGTTGATCTCCCTGGTGCTGCTGTTGCAGGCCCGGGAGACGATGACCGCCGCCGAACTCGCCCGGGAGCTGGAGGTGTCCGAGCGGACCGTCTACCGGGACGTGCTGGCATTGTCCGCCGCCGGGGTGCCGGTCTACGCCGACCGGGGACGCGCCGGCGGGTACCGGCTGCTCGGCGGCTACCGGACCCGGCTGACCGGGCTGACCCGCGACGAGGCGGAGGCGCTCTTCCTCGCCGGGCTTCCCGGCCCCGCCGGTGACCTGGGACTGGCCGACGCGGTGGCGTCCGCCGAACTGAAGGTGCTCGCCGCGTTGCCGCCGAGCCTGCGCGACGCCCCGGCCCGCACCGGGCAACGGTTCCACCTGGACGTGCCCGGCTGGTTCCGGGAGTCCACCCCGCCCCGCTGGCTGGCCGAACTGGCCCGCGCGGTGTGGCGGGACGGCGTGGTGGTGCTGCGGTACCGGCGCGGCGAACGGGAGGTGACCCGGCGGGTCGAGCCGTACGGGTTGGTGCTCAAGAGCGGCACCTGGTATCTCGTCGGCCGGGTCGGTGACGCGATGCGTACCTACCGGGTGGACCGGGTGGTCGACGTCGTGCCCGACCCGGCGACGTTCGTCCGGGACGACGGTTTCGACCTGGGCGGCTACTGGCGGGAGCAGGCCGAGGCGTTCCTGCGGGGCATGCTCGCCGAGCGGGTCACCGTGCGGGTCAGCCCCGTCGGCCTGCGCCGGCTGCGGTTCCTCGCCGACACCCCCTTCGCGTACGAGGAGGCGCTGGCCGCGGCCGGCGCACCCGACGGGCAGGGGTGGGTGGTGACCCGGCTGCCCGTCGAGTCCGTCGAGGTGGCGTACGCCCAGCTGCTCGCCTTCGGTCCGGAGGCGGAGGTGCTCGACCCGCCGGAGCTACGGGCCCGCCTGGTCGACGCGGCGGCCCGCTCAGCCACCCTCTACGGCGTCGCCCCCGGGCCCCCGGATCAGCGGTAGCCGGTGGGGTCGGCGGGCCGGTCCGCCTCGACCACCTCGCTGAGGTAGCGGAAGGCGTCCGGGCGGCTGCCGTCGAGGTCGGTGAAGCCGTACACCCGGGCCAGTTCGCCGGCCGAGACGGACGCCTGGTTCCAGCGGGCCCGGTCGGCGTCGGCGGCCAGGGCGACGACCGCGCGCCCGACGAAGGCCGGCGTCTCCGAGATGACGAAGTGCGGGTCCTTCGCCGCGCCGTCGCGCCAGGTCTCCTCGGTCACCCCGAAGTGCTCCAGCATCGCCTCGGACCGGATCCAGCCGGGGGTGAGCGCCACGGCGGTGCACCCGTGCGGTGCCAGCTCGTGCCCCCAGCTGTACGCGAGCCGGGTCACCGACACCTTCGCCAGGTCGTAGAAGACCGACAGCCGGTAGTGCGTGTCGTTGTACGCCCGGGTGCCGTCGCCGATCTCGACGACCAGCCCGCCGGGGCGGCGGATCAGCAGCGGCAACGCGAAGTGGCTGGTGACGATGTGGGTGTCCACCGCCAGCCGCAGGGTGTGGAACCCGGCGTCCAGCGGTTGCTCCCAGACCGGCTTCTCCCAGGTGATCAGCGGGTCGGCCCCCCACACGTCGTTGACCAGCACGTCGAGCCGGCCCTGTTCGGCGTCGATCCGGGCCACCAGGTCGCGTACCTGCTCGGGCACGAGGTGGTCGACCCGGACCGCGACGCCGGTGCCCCCGGCGGCGGTGACCAGCTCGGCGGTCTCCTCGATGGTCTCGGGACGGTCCAGCTCGGAGCGGCCGGCCCGGCTGCTGCGGCCGGTGGCGTAGACCGTCGCCCCGGCCGCGCCGAGCTGGATGGCGATCTGCCGGCCCGCGCCCCGGGTCGCGCCGGCCACCAGCGCGACCTTTCCGTCCAACGGTGTCGTCGTCATACCGTCGAGGGTGGCAGTGATACCTGACAACCGAAGTCCGGTTTCACGCGACGCTTCGATCCGGCATGCTCCCGGCATGCACCTGCTGCTCTCCGGGATCGTCGGCTCGGTCGCCTACGGACTGGCCGGCCCCGGCTCCGACGTCGACCGGATCGGCGTCTTCGCCGCCCCGACGGTCGCCTTCCACGGCCTGCGTCCGCCCCGGGAGTCGGTGGTCACCACCGACCCGGACGTCACCCTGCACGAGGCCGGCAAGTACGCCCGGCTGGCGTTGAGCGGCAACCCGACGGCCACCGAGCTGATCTGGCTCCCCGACGACTGCTACGAGACCCGCACCGAACTCGGTGACCGCCTGGTCGCCATCCGGTCGGCGTTCCTCAGCGCACCGCGCGTCCGCGACGCCTACCTCGGGTACGCAAGCCAGCAGTTCCGCAAGCTGACCACCCGGGACGCGACGGTGGGCGGCCGACGCCGCTCGGCCAAGCACGCCCGGCACCTGGCCCGGCTGCTGCACCAGGGGCGCACCCTCTACGCCACCGGCGTGCTGGAGATCCGGCTGGCGGACCCGCAGTGGTTCCGGGCGTTCGGCGAGCGGGTCGCGGGCGGCGCGCTGGCCGAGGCGCAGGCGCTGGTCGCCGAGGCGGAACGGGACTTCGACCGGCTCCGCACCCCGCTGCCCGACCGGCCCGACGAGGCCACCGTGGAACGCTGGCTGCGTGCCGTCCGCGCCGCCCACCTGCCGACGGCGGACGCCGACGCTAGTCGTTGAGGAAGGTGGAGATCCGGTCCCGCAGGTCGGCGCGGTCGGTCCAGGCGAACCCGGGGCGGTCGTAGACGTGCAGGGTCGCCTGCGGCAACGCATCGGCCAGCTCGGCGGCGATGTGGGTCGGGTGCAGGTCGTCCCCGACGCAGCCGATCACCAGGGCCGGGGCGGTCACCCCGGCCAGCGCGGTGAGGTCGGCCAGCGGGGACTGCTCCGGCAGGTCGGCCAGCCCGGCGGCGAGCCCGTCGCGGAGCAACTGGTCGAGCCGCTGCCGCAGGTAGGCCCAGCCGGCCGGGGTGTTGCGGACCGACGGCGGCAGCTCCAGGGCGACCACGTCCGCCACGGCCGAGGCGTCGCCGCCGGACACCGCCGCCAACAGGTCGGCCAGCCGCTGCTGGGCGATCGGGCCGCGCGGCCGGTCGAGGACGGCGGGCAGCAGGAAGACCAGCTTGTCGAACCGGTCCGGGCTCTCGGCGAGCAGCCGGCACAGCGCGCCCGCGCCGAGGCTCGCCCCGAACGCCCGGGTGGCGCCGCTGAGGTCCGCCACCGCCCGCAGGTCACGGGCCAGGTCGAGGTAGCTCCACGGGCCGGGCGGCGCGTCGGAGCGGCCATGGCCCCGGAACTGGAAGAAGACCCGGCGGCCGGCGACCGCGCTGCCGAACGGGCGGGTGGTGGCGATGCCGTTGCCGAATCCGTGCGCGAACACGGTGACCGGGTCACCGACGCCGGTGACCAGCCGTTCCAACTGCACGTCGTGCGGGGTGGCGACCAGCTCGGTCTCCGGCTCCGGCAGGGCGGGTCGCCCGGTGCGCGGCGCGCCCGGCCCCGGGCCCCAGGTGCGGGGTCCGCCGTCCGGCGGTGGCGGCCAGCGGAAACCCCTCACCAGAACCCTTTGCCGTCGTGCAGGTCACGCAGCCCCACCCGGACGTCGAGCAGGTAGATCAGGCCGGCAGCGATGCCGATCAGCCCGAAGATGCTCAGCGCGCCGAAACCGAGCAGGGTGAGCAGCATGCAGACGGCCAGGATGGCGATCCAGCCACCCTTGGGGAGGGTCCCGATCGCCGGGAAGGCGTCCGAGCGCTGGGTGAACGCGTGCACCAGCGAGATGCCCTGCACCGCCAGTGCGAACACGAGCAGGACCAGGTCGATCACGTAGACGAGGTGGAACACGAAGATCGGCGCGGCGATGGCCATGTCGGCCAGCATATGCCGACGGCCCCGGAAACGTCCGTCAGGACGCCCCCGGGGCCGGTGTCGGCGACCGTCACTCGGCGGCCGGGCGGGTCCGCTTCGTGGTCTTCGGCTTCGCCGGCGTACCGGTCGTGGTCGACCCGGTCGCCGCCGCCTTGGTGGCCTTGGCGGCCTTGCTGACCCGGGTCCGGGCAGGCTTGGCGGCGACCGGCTTGGCCTCGACGACCTCGGCCACGTCCGCCGGGGTCGGCGTGTGGTCGGTGGCGGTCACGTCCGAAGGGCCGGTCGTGGCGTCCTGCGTGGTCCCCGTACGCACGGTGGCGTCGGTCGCCTCGATGTCGGCGTTGACGGTCTCGGCGGCCTCCAGCACCCCGGCACCGACCACCCGTTCGCCCCGGGCGATCAACGCACCGTAGGCGGCCAGCGCACGCTCCTGGGCGGCCTGCGCCCCGGCGACCACGACGGCCGCGTTGCGGGTGGCGGCGCCGCGCAGCCGGTCCAGGTCCAGCTCGGCCCGCAGCTTGTCCAGGTCCAGCTCGGCGCGGAGCTTGTCCAGGTTCAGCTCGGCGCGCAGCTTGTCCAGGTTCAGCTCGGTCGGGGCGACCCGCTCACGCAGGCCGGTGGCGGTCAGGTTGGCGGTACGGAACGTCTCGGTGGCCTTCTGCCGCAGCTCGACCCCGGTGACGACGGCCCGGCCACCCAGCTCGGCGACGACCTTGGTGCCGTCGGCGACGACCCGGTTGCCCAGTTCGGTCGCCACGCTGGGCAGCTTGCGCAGCTGCTGGTAGGCCAGCTCTCCGGCGCCGGCGGCGGCGTAGAGCGGGGCAGGGATGCGGTTGGTCTTCGGCTGGGTCATGACAACTCCTCCTCGGCCGCTCCGGCGGCCCTGCTGGTGCTGGTCGTGGGTGCGGCGTCCACCCGGCCGGTGCGGGTGCCGGTGGCCGGAAACTCCGGTGCCGCCACGCTGTCGGCGGCGCTGCCCGGGGCGGGGGCGGTGCCCGCCTCGGTGCGGGCGACCGATTCGAGGACGGCCTCGGTCGGGGTGCCCTCCGGGGTGACCGGGCCGGTGGCCGCCGGGGTGATCCCGGCTGCCGCCTCGGTCGGCACGGCCGGTGCGGACGGGCCACCCGCCGGGGCCGGCGTGGCCGGTCCGGGGTTGGTGACCGGTCGGTCCGCCATGGCGGCGGTCCGGTCCGTGACGACCGGCTGAGCCGTGCCGGGGGCCTCGTCGGTGGCGGCCACCGGCTCGTCCTCGGCGGGCGGGTTGGTGGCGGCTTCGGCCTCGGCCAGGCGGGTGTTCTCCCGGCGGAAGGTCTCGTAGATCTGGCTGAGGGACTGTTTCTGGGCCATCGTGAGGTCGGGGTCGACCGCGATGGCGGCGAGCACCCCCTGACCCTCCTTGTCGTCGAGCAGCCCGGCCCGCAGGTACATCGCCGGGGTGGAGACCCGCAACGCGCTGGCCAACTGCTGGAGCACCTCGGCGCTGGGCTTGCGCAGCCCCCGCTCGATCTGGCTGAGGTAGGGGTTGCTCACCCCCGCCTGCTCGGCGAGTTGGCGGAGCGAGATCTTGGCGTTCCGCCGCAGGTCACGGATGAATCCGCCGACGTCGGGTAGATCCTTGGGTGCGGCCATACCCCAACCGTAGTCCGCGCCGCTAGCTCCAGCAAGCAAAACGCTAGCCAGAGTTAGCGAGGTAACAAACCGCGTTGCGGCACCCGATGTCCGGTCCGTACCTTGCTCGGCGTGACCACGAACATCGCCGTCAACGGCACCACCCTGGGGTACGACGAAGCGGGCAGCGGCAGCCCGGTGCTCCTGCTGCACGCGGGGATCGCCGACCGGCGGATGTGGCACGGCGTACGGGACGCCCTCGCCGACCGGCACCGGGTGATCTGCCTGGACCTGCGCGGCTACGGAGACTCCGCGCTGCCGCCGGAGTCCTTCGCCCACCACGACGACGTCCGGGCGGTGCTGGACGCGCTCGGCATCGAACAGGCCGCCCTGGTCGGGTGCTCGTTCGGCGGGGCGGTGGCGATCGACACCGCGCTGGCGTACCCGCAGCGGGTGTCGGCGCTGGCGCTGTTCGGCACCGCCGTGTCCGGGCACGAGTGGTCGGCGCAGACCGAGGAACTGTGGGACACCCTGGTCGGTGAGGTCGACGAGACGGATCTCGCGGCCAGCGCGGCAGGTGAGGTGCGGTTCTGGGTGGTCGGGCCGTACCGCCGCCCGGAGGACCTGGACCCGGCGTTCATCGCCGCCGCCGAGGAGTCCGACCGCCGGGCCCTCGCCGCCGAGCAGGCGCTGAGCGCGGTCGACGTCGTCGAACTCGACCCGCCCGCCATCGACCGGCTCGGCGAGCTGCGGATGCCGGTGCTGGTCACCGCCGGCGCCGTCGACATCCCGGACATCATCGGACTGGCCGACCGGATCGCCGCCGAGGCCCCGGACGCCCACCGCCTCCCCGACGTGCCCGACGCGGCCCACCTGGTCCCGCTGGAACGCCCGGCCCCGGTCGCCGACGCCCTCCGCGCCTTCCTCCCCTGACAGTCGCGGGGGCGGGTCACCAGACGGAACGGACCGCACCGACCGGGAGGCCCCCACCCAGCAGGGGAAGCTCGGCGTACTCGGTCAGGACGGGGGCCTGTACGCCGAGCCGGCGCAGCCCGGAGACCAGCACCGGCGTCCGGGCCCGGGTGGCCCCGTCGTCGATCTTGACAGCGACCGCGCCGACACCGGGCAACGCGGCGGCGATCACGCCCTCCGCGCCGATCTTCACCAGCATCCCCGGTACGCCCCGCATCAGCCGGGTGTCGTCCGCCCCGGTGCCGCCGACCAGTTCCGGGTACGCCCGCATCGCGTCCGCGACGGTGCGCTCCGGGGAGCCGGGCTGAGCGCTCACCAACCGCAGGAAAGCCCGCGCCAGCCCGGTCAGCGAGATCGCCAGCACCGGCGCACCGCAGCCGTCCACCCCCACCGCTGCCGCCGGCTCACCGGCGTACTCCTCGATGGTGGCGGTCAGCCGGCGCTGCAACGGATGTTCCGGCCGCCAGTACCCGTCCAGCGGCCAGTCTGCGGCCAGGCAGGTCAACAGCATCCCGGCGTGCTTGCCGGAGCAGTTCATCGCCAGCCGGCTCGGGCCACCGCCGGCCCGGAGCACGGCCTGTCGGGCGGCCTCGCCGAACGGCAGGTCGGGCGGGCAGTGCAGGGCCTCCGGGTCGAGGCCGGCGGAGCGCAGCAGCGCCGCCACCCGGGCCAGGTGGAACTCCTCACCGGCGTGGCTCGCCGAGACGAGCGCGACGTCGGCCGGGTCGGTCGTCGTCAGGCCGGCCCGGAGCATGCCGAGCGTCTGCAACGGCTTGCTCGCCGACCGGGGGAAGATCGGGGAGGTGCCGTCCCCGGCCCCGGCCACCGGGGCGCCGGTGGCGTCGAGCACCACCGCCGAGCCCCGGTGCACACCCTCCACGAACCCCGACCGGACCACCTCGGCAACCGGCTCGCCACCCTCGTACGTCTTGGCCACCCTGGGAAGGTACCGACGGGGGCCGGAGCGGCCGACACCCGGGTGACCTGCGGCGTCAGCCACCGGGGTAGGGAGCGCCGGGCCGGGTACGGCTTACCGACGCCGGGCCGGGCGGCGGGCTACCGGCCGAGCAGCCGGCGGGCCTCGGTGGTGGTCAGCGGCGGGCGCTGGGCGAGCTGGGCGAACCCGACCGCGCGGGCGACGAGCTGCATGTTGGACTCCACCGGGCGGCCCTTGGCGTACGTCACGGTGTCCTCCATGCCGACCCGCAGGTGACCGCCGGTGGACAGCGACGCCAGCATCACCGGGATGGTGCTGCGGCCGATGCCGGTGGCCGAGAAGGTGGTGCCCGCCGGCAGGTCCCGCAGCATCTGCTGGGCGGCGACCAGGGTGGCCGTGGTGCCCGGCATGCCACCCGGCACACCCATCACGAAGTCGACGTGCACGTGCCCGCCGTGCGGCAGGCCGTACCGGTCGAGCAGGCGGGACAGGGCGGCGAGGTGACCGAGGTCGAAGATCTCGTACTCGGGGAGGATGCCGCGTTCCTGCATCCGGGTGTGCAGGTCGACGATGAACTCCCACCGGTTGAGGAAGACGTCGTCGCCGAAGTTGACGGTGCCCATGGTGCAGGAGGCCATGTCCGGGGCGGCGTCCAGCACGGCCAGCCGGTCGGCCTCCGGGTCGGTCACCGCGCCGCCGGAGGAGAGCTGCACGATCAGGTCGGTGCCCTCGCGCAGCGCCGCCACCGTCTCCCGCAGCCGTCCCTGGTCGAGGGTGGGACGGGCCGCGTCGTCCCGGATGTGGACGTGGATCACGGAAGCGCCGAGCGCCTCGCACTCCTTGGCGGTGAGCAGCAACTCGTCGAGGGTCACCGGCAGCGCCGGCACCTCCGCCTTGGCCGACTCCGCGCCGGTCGGGGCAACCGTGATCAACGTCCCTGTCGTCATGCCGGGATGGTAGCCGTCCCGACCGCCCCAGGTCGATGGCGCAGCCAGGCAGGACAGGAAGAACCGCACGCTCGAAGCGAAATACGCGAAGGAATTCCCGCCCGTGTGGCGGCGGAGGGGCATCCTTGCCGTCCGCCGGGTCGGCCACCCCGGGTCGGCCACCCCAGGTCGGCACCCCGGGTCGGCTACTCCGGGTCGATGGCGGCGGCGGTGTCGCCCACCGACAGCCGGGCGTCGTCGGCGAGGTTGCGCTTGACCACGGCCAGCGCGACCTGACCCAGTTCGTAGTGGTGCACGGCGGTGCCGACGAAGCCGACCGTCCGGCCGTCTAGGGTGACCGGGGTGCCCGCCGCCGGAAGCTGGTCGGTGGTCACCCCGTCCAGGTGCAGCAGGACGAGCCGACGCGGCGGCTTACCCAGGTTGTGCACCCGGGCGACCGTCTCCTGCCCCCGGTAGCAGCCCTTGTCCAGGTGTACCGCCGGGGCGATCAGGCCCACCTCGGCGGGGATGGTCCGGTGGTCGGTGTCCACCCCGACCCGGGGCCGTCGGGCGGCCACCCGTACCGCCTCGTACGCCCACAGCCCGGCCGCCGGCACCCCGCCGGCACGCAGCTCGGCGACGACCCCGTCCAGGGCGGGCCGGGGCACCAGCAGGTCCACCCCGAGCGGGACCCGACGGGCCCAGCCGCCACCGGTCAGCGGCTGCGCGTCGTACCGGATGGTGGGGCGGGGGGGCAGCTCGCCGGAGCGGAACTTCGGACCCGGCACCGTGAGCGCCTCGGGTGCGGCCAGCCCGGTCACGCCGAGCGTGGCGACGGCGTCGGTGGCCTGCGGCCCGACCAGCGACAGCAGCGCGTGCCCGGCGGTGGCGTCGTGGGTCTCGACCTGGCTGAAGAACCGCATCTTCTCCAGGTACGTCAGCAGGCCGGCGGTCATCCCCGGCTCGGTGTCCAGCCAGGTGGTCGTGCCGTCCTCGGTCACCATGGCGTGCTGCTCGACGTGCCCGTGCGGGCTGAGCACCAGCAGCTCGGTGCCCTGCCACGGGCCGAGCGCGGCGAGGTGCTGACTGGTCAGGGTGTGCAGCCAGCCGATCCGTTCCGGACCGGAGACGGCGACGACGCCCCGGTGCGAGCGGTCCACCAGACCGACCCCGGTGGCCAGGGTGCGCTGCTCGCGCAGCGGGTCACCGTAGTGCGCGGCGACGCCCCGTACCCCGGCCGCCCGGTGCTCGGCGTCCGGCTGGTCCCGGCTGGCCTCGTCGATCGCCTCGACGGCGACCGCCCCCCCGATGTCGATCATGTCGGTTCCCCGTCCTCGCAGTTGTCGCAGACGCCGAAGAGCGCCACGTGCCCGATGTCCACCCGGAAGCCCCGCCCGGTGGCGAGCTGGTCGGCCAGCGGGCGCATCAGCTCCGGGTCGATCTCGTCGATCGCGCCGCACTCGCGGCAGACCAGGTGGATGTGCTGGTGCTCACCCGCCGCGTGGTAGGTCGGCGAGCCGTGCGACAGGTGGGTGTGGGTCACCAGGCCGAGCCGTTCCAGCAGCTCCAGCGTGCGGTAGATGGTGGTGATGTTGACCCCGGCGGCCACCTCCCGGACCGCCGTGTGCACCTGCTCCGGTGTGGCGTGCCCCAGGTCGAGCACGGCTTGGAGGACCAGTTGCCGCTGCGCCGTCAGCCGCAACCCACGGGAGCGGAGCATTTCCGCCAGCGAGGATTCGGACACCGTCCGATCATAGTTCGGCCGCCGGCCCGCGCCCGGCCGCGTCGTGCCGCCGCTAGGCTCGACGGTCGTGGTGGCATCGAGGATCGCCGTGCTCGGCCGGGGCGTCGTCCCCGCGACGGAGCCGGTGCTGCGCGGGGACGACCTGGGTGCGCTGCACGGCGACGGGCTGTTCGAGACCATGCACCTGCGCGACGGACGCCCCTGGCTGCGGACGGCCCACCTGGCCCGGCTGCGCACCGGCGCCGCCGCCCTGGAACTCCCGCTGCCCCCCGACGCGGTCCTGGTGGACCTGCTGGACGCCGTCGTCGACGGCTGGCCCGCCGGGGTCGAGGGCGCGCTGCGCCTGGTCTGCACCCGGGGACCGGAGGGTGGCGGGCTGCCCACCGTCTACGCCACCCTGGCCGAGGTGCCGGCCGCCGCGAAGCGGCTACGCCACACCGGGGTCACCGTCGCCACCCTGCCCCTCGGGGTGCCGGCCACCGCCCGCCCCGAACTGTCCTGGCTGCCCACGGGCATCAAATCCATCTCGTACGCGACCAACAGCGCCGCCCGCCGCTGGGCCGCCCGCAACGGCGTGGACGACGTGCTCTGGGTCTCGACCGACGGCTACCTGCTGGAGGCACCCGGCGCGAACGTCGTCTGGCTGGACGGCGACACCCTGTGCACCGTCCCGGCCGCGCGCACCGGCATCCTGCCCGGCACCACCTGCGGCCGGCTGCTCGACCAGGCCGCCGAGCTGGGCCTGACCCCGGCCGAGCGGATGGTCACCCCGGCCGGGCTGCACGCCGCCGCCGGAGTCTGGCTGACCTCGTCGGTACGTGGCCTGGTCGAGGTCAGGACCCTCGACGGCACGCCCCGCCCGCCCTCCCCGCACACCCCCCGCCTCCGGGAGCTGCTGGGCTTCACGTGATCCACACGACGGGCCGAGGTTGCGGTATCCCCGCTCGCGGTAACCGCAACCTCGGCTCACCCGAGACGTCAGCCGGCCACCCGGATCAGCCGGGCCGACAGGTGCGGGGAGAGGCTGTGGCCCATGCCCGCCATCTCCTGGGCGTAGAGCAGCGCCCCCTCCACGATGCCGAAGAGCCGGGCACCAGCCGTCACCTCCTTGGCGGTGGCCGTACGCACCACCGCGTCGGTGGCGAACTCGATCTGGGTGCCGGTGCGCTTGCCGATGTGCAGCTCCATGATCCCCGTCGGGACGGTCATCAGGGCCTCCAACTCGTCGGTGACCCGCTCACCGTCCAGCACCGGACGCCACCAGCCCACCTCACGCCCGGCCGGACGGACCGGACGGCTCTGGTCGTCGAGCAGCCAGGCCCGGGACTCGTAGAACAGGAACGGCCGGCCGTCGTGGCTGATCCGGATCTCCTGGGCGTAGTCGAAGTCCTCGATGGTGGGGAACCCGCCCCGGCCCCGACCGCGCCACACCCCGACGTACGGCAGCAGCCCGTCCAGCGACGGGTGCAGCTTCGGGCCGACCCGCAGATCGTGGCTCTCCTGGTACGGGTACTCCTCGACCGGCGGCGCGTTCAACCACGGCGGCTGAAGGGGATTCTCGCTCACCGGATCTCCTTCGTTCGCGACTGCGGGGCTCGCAAACCCGGCTCACTCCTCGCGCTCACCGGATCACCTTCGTTCGCGACTGCGGGGCTCGCAAACCCGGCTCACTCCTCGCACTCACCATTTACCTCTCGACAGGCGTACGGCCAGGTAGACCAGGCCACCGGCGAGCGCGCCCAGGCCAGCGACCAGCAGGCTGACGAACCCGATCTCGGTAACCATCATGGTCATCCTATGCTGGGCGGCATGGGCCGCACTCTCGTCGTCAAGGCCACCGCCGGAGCGGACGCCCCGGAGCGGTGCGCGCAGGCGTTCACGGTGGCCGCCACGGCCGCCGCCGCCGGGGTGACCGTGTCGCTCTGGCTGACCGGTGAGTCAACCTGGTTCGCCGTGCCCGGTCGGGCCGGGCAGTTCACCCTGCCGCACTCGGCACCGCTCGACGACCTGCTTGACGTCATCCTCGCCAGCGGCCGGGTCACCGCCTGCACGCAGTGCGCCGCCCGCCGCGACATCGGCCCGGACGACGTGCTGCCCGGTGTCCGGATCGCCGGTGCGGCCGTCTTCGTCGAGGAGGCGATGGCCGAGGGCGCGCAGGCCCTGGTCTACTGACCCGGCCACACCTGCCCGCACCGGGCGGTGCCGATGTTGCCCCTGTCTGTAGGCATTTTGCCTACCATGCGGAGGTGAGTCGGGCGACGGAGGAGTTCTTCGCGGCACTGCCGGCACGTGCCCCGGCGGTGCTGCGTGCCCCGGTCACCGGAACACTCCAGATAGACCTGGTCGACGACGACCACACCGACCACTGGCTGGTGCGGATCAGCCCCGGTCGGGCGGTGGTGGAACGGGCCACCGGCCCGGCGGACGCAATCTGGAGCAGCAGCTCGGACCTCTTCGAACGGCTGGTCACCGGGCGGGCCCAGGGGGTCTCGGCGGTGCTGCGCAACGAGTCCACGTTCAGCGGCAACGTGATGCTGTTCCTGGTGTTCCGGCAGTTCTTCCCCGCCCCGCCCGGGGTGCGCGACCCCCGGGAGACCGCCCGTGAGCAGACCGGGCGGACGTGATGCAGCAACGGGTCAGCATCCTCGACGGCAACACGTTCCTGGTCTGCGACGGGCGCGGGGACGTCGAACCGTCGTTCGACTTCCCGACCGGGTTGTTCTCGTTCGACACCCGGTTCCTGTCCACCTGGCTGCTCACCCTCGACGGCGAGCGGCTGCACGCCCTCTCGGTCGACGACGCGCACTCCTACCAGACCCGGTTCTTCCTCGTCCCGGGCGAGCCGACGCACTACCTCGACGCCAAGGTGTCGATGATCCGTACCCGGTCGATCGGCGGCAACTTCACCGAGGAACTCACCGTGCTCAACCACTCCGGCCGGGAGATGCATTTCGACCTGCGGCTGGAGATGGGCTCCGACTTCGCCGACCTCTTCGAGATCAAACACCAGCGGCCGAAGAAGGGCCGCACCAGCGCCGTCGCCGGGGACAACGCGCTGCGGCTGACCTACCGGCGCGAGGCGTTCCACCGCGAGGCGACGATCACCAGCAGCACCGACGCCCACGTCGACCAGGCCGGGATGACCTGGTCGATCACCGTCGCGCCGCACTCCGAGTGGAACACCCGGCTGACCGTGACGCCGATCATCCACGGCGCGCGGGGCGAGGACGTCCGGGCGATCACCGCGCTCGGGGCGGTACGCGGGCCGTCGGTCATCCGCGCCGAACAGGAGGAACTGGTCAGCCGGGCACCGCAGCTCGGCTGCGACTGCGAGCCGCTCGCCGGGGCGTACCGGCAGAGCCTGCACGACCTGGCCGCGCTCCGGTACGAGTCGATCACGTTGGGGGTACGGCTGCTCGCGGCCGGTCTGCCCTGGTTCATGACCCTGTTCGGGCGGGACAGCATGCTCACCTCGTTGCAGGTGCTGCCGTTCCTGCCGGAACTGGTGCCGCCGACGATCCTGATGCTGGCCGGGCTCCAGGGCCACCGGCTCGACGACTTCCGCGACGAGGAACCCGGCAAGATCCTGCACGAGCTGCGGTACGGCGAGACCGCCGGCTTCGAGGAGCAGCCGCACTCCCCCTACTACGGGGCCGCCGACTCGACCCCGCTGTTCGTCATCCTGCTCGACGAGTACGAGCGGTGGACCGGGGACGCGACGCTGGTCAAGCAACTGGAAACCCCCGTCCGGGCCGCGCTGCACTGGATCGACACCTACGGCGACCTGCTCGGCACCGGGTACGTCTGGTACCGCAGCCGCAACCCGGAGACCGGCCTGGAGAACCAGTGCTGGAAGGACTCCTGGGACGCCATCTCCTACGCCGACGGCCGGCTGCCCGGTTTCCCCCGGGCCACCTGCGAGATCCAGGGGTACGCCTACGACGCCAAGCGGCGCGGCGCCCGGATGGCCCGGCTGTTCTGGAACGACCCCGAGTACGCCGACCGGCTGGAACGGGAGGCGGCGGCGCTCAAGGAGCGTTTCAACCGGGACTTCTGGATTCCGGAGAAGGAGTACTTCGCCGTCGCCCTGGACCCGGACGGCCGGCACGTCGACTCGCTCACCTCCAACATCGGCCACCTGCTGTGGAGCGGCATCGTCGACGAGCCCCGGGCGGCCCGGATCGCCGAACACCTGCTCGGCCCCCGGCTCTACTCCGGTTGGGGGGTACGCACCCTGGCCACCGGCGAGGGCCGTTACAACCCGATCGGCTACCACGTCGGCACGGTGTGGCCGTTCGACAACGCGTTCATCGCCTGGGGGCTGAGCCGGTACGGCTTCCGGGAGGAGGCCGGGCGGATCTGCGAGGCGATGCTCGACGCCTCCCGGTTCTTCGGCGGCCGGCTACCTGAGGCGTTCGCCGGCTACGAACGGACCCTCACCGACTACCCGGTGCAGTATCCGACGGCGTGCAGCCCGCAGGCCTGGTCGGCCGGCACCCCGCTGCTGCTGCTGCGGGTGATCCTCGGCCTGGAACCGCAGGGCGAACATCTGATCATCGACCCGCTGGTGCCGGAGGGGATGGGCCGGGTCGAACTGTTGGACATCCCGGGCCGGTGGGGGCGGGTCGACGCCCTCGGCCGCAGCCGCACCCCACGCGAGCACGGACCCCGGCACTGACCGGCCGGGCGGGTCAGCCGGGGCAGCCGGTGGAGGCGGCGACCCGCACCTGCGCGCCGGTGCCGTCGGCCAGCACGGTGGCCGGGCCGCTGCGGTAGGCGTACACCTCGGGGAGGTCGGCCACCGGGGGGCCGGCGGCCAGCGGACGCAGGCCGGTCAGCGCGACCGGCGCGTCGCCGGCCGAGACGGCGACGGTACGCGCGGTGCCGCCGCCCGGGCAGGGCGCGGTGACCTGTTCCGGGGCGGAGCGCGCCGGGCGGCCCAGCGCCCGCAGCGCGGCGTCCAGCGTCGCATCGGCGGGGGCCGCCGACGGCTGCGGATAGCCGACGCCGACCGGGCGGCACCCGCTGTCGGCGGTGAACCGGACCCGGCCGCCGCTGGTGACCCGGCCCTGCACGGCGACGAACTCCCCGGCGTCGGCGCGTAGCCGGGGACCGGACGCGCCGGCCCGCACCCCGGCCCGCCAGCCGGCCGGCAGCCGTTCGGCGACCCGGTCCAGCAGGGCCCGCTCGCCGCCCTCGGCGACCAGCACGTCCAGCCCCCGGCTCAGGGTCGCGCCGTCGGCCATCGGGGTGATCCGGCAGCCGCGCTCGATCTGCGGGCCGGTCATGGCCCAGGCGCCGTCGCCGACCGCCGCGACCAGTTCACCGAGCGCCCGGTCGACCACCGGCCCGGCCTCGGCGAGGGTGCGCTGTTCCTTGACCGTTGGCGGATCGTGCCGGGCCGACCACCAGGTGAGCCCGCCCACCACCACCGCCCAGGCCACCGTCACGGCCACCAGCCAGGCCAGCCGGCGGCGCGGTGCGGACGGACCGGTCGGTGGGGCGTACCCCTGCTGGACGGCACCGTTCACCGGGCCATCGTGTCACGCCCCCGCCGCCGGCCCGCCCGCCGGTGTCCGGACGTCAGGCGCACGGTACGGCGAGCCGGTAGCCGACGCCGCGTACGGTCTGCACCTGCGGGCCGCCGGCCACCTCGCGCAGCTTGCGGCGCAGCCGTTTGACCGCCGAGTGCAGGATGGCCGCGTCGCCCAGCCAGGTGCCGCCCCAGACCGAGCCGAAGATCCGTTCGTAGCTCCACACCGACCCGGGGTCGCCGGCCAGCCGGGCCAGCAGTGCCCGTTCCAGCCGGGTCAGCGCCAGCGGCTCCCCCCGCCAGGTGACCAGGTGGCGGGCCGGGTCGACGACGAGGTCGCCGCAGCGCACCGGGACCTGCTCCGGCGGGGGCGCGGGGGCCGGCACCGGCGTGGTCGGGAAGAGCATGGCGCGCAACTCGGCCAGGTCGGCGCAGATCACCACCGGGCCGAGGTCGTCGAGCCGGCGGACCACCCGCTCCCGGACCGCGACGTCAGCGCTGACACAGACCACGAAAGGGATGTCGACACCGGTCACCCGTCCTCCCCAGGACCGCACCCGCCGCCCGCCCCCGACGCCCGTCTGCCCACGACAGGTGCCGGTGCGGCTGAAGTCAGCCTAACGGTCAGCGTGGCGCCCGGTTACTGACCAAATACTGACCGACCCGATCCATTGATCAGCATGGTTCTCCGGCTGAGCATGATGCACAGCGGCCGTGGGGGGCCGGCTTACCAGCACCCACCACCTGCCGCCTCCCCGACCGCTCCGCGTGGCCGTGACCCGGCACACGCGGCCGGGCCCGAACCGATCGGGCCCGCCGACGTGGGGAGGAACAGCGTGCTCAGACGACCGACCGGACGACCGTCCCGGTGGCGATTGGTGGCCGCGCTCGCGGCCGGACTGTTGGGCCTCACCGCCCAGCCCGCACTACCCGCCGGGGCCGCACCGGCCGCGCCCCGGGCCACCGTGGACCGGCAGGTACTCGACGGACTCGCCGACGGCACCGAGACCTTCCTGGTCTACCTGCGCGAACAGGCCCCGCTCGCACAGGCGGCCCGGCTGCGCAGCCCGGACGCCCGCGCCGGCGAGGTGCACCGGCTGCTCACCACCACCGCCGAGCGGACCCAGCGCGACCTGCGGGCCGTGCTCGACGACCGGAAGGCCAGCTACACCGCCTACTGGATCGCCAACGCGCTGCGGGTGACCGGGGACCGGGCGCTGCTGGACACCATCGCCGCCCGGCCCGAGGTCGAGCGGATCGCCCCGACCCGCAGCTACCCGCTGATCCGTCCGGTCCGCAGCACCGCCGCCCGCGCCGGCACCGACGCCGTCGAATGGGGGCTGACCAACATCGGCGCACCCCGCGTCTGGGACGAGTTCGGCGACCGGGGTGAGGGCCTGGTCGTCGCCAACATCGACAGCGGCGTCCAGTTCGACCACCCCGCGCTGGTCAACTCCTACCGGGGCAACCTCGGTGGCGGCACCTTCGACCACAACTACGACTGGTACGACCCGGCCGGCATCTGCCCGCAGGACGCCCCCTGCGACAACAACGACCACGGCACCCACACCATGGGCACCATGGTCGGCACCGACGGGTCCGCCAACCAGGTGGGGGTCGCCCCCGGCGCCAAGTGGATCGCCGCCAAGGGCTGCGAGACCAACAGCTGCTCGGACGCCTCGCTGCTGGCCGCCGGCCAGTGGGTGCTCGCCCCGACCGACCTCAACGGGCAGAACCCCCGCCCCGATCTGCGTCCCGACATCGTCAACAACTCCTGGGGCGGCGACGGCGGCGACCCGTGGTACCAGCAGACCGTCGCCGCCTGGCGGGCCGCCGGCATGTTCCCGGTCTTCTCCGCCGGCAACGACGGCCCGGCCTGCGGCAGCGCCGGCTCCCCCGGCGACAACCCCAACGCCTACGCGGTCGGCTCGTACGACGTGAACAACGCCATCTCCAGCTTCTCCGGTCGGGGTAACTCCACCGACCCGGCCGGGCTGAAGCCGAACATCGCCGCGCCCGGCAGCAACGTGCGCTCCAGCGTCCCCGGCAACGGGTACGCGTCGTTCAACGGCACCTCGATGGCCGCCCCGCACGTCGCCGGCACGGTCGCCCTGATCTGGTCGGCCGCGCCCAGCCTGCGCGGGGACATCGCCGGCACCGAGGCGCTGCTCGACCGCACCGCGACCGACGTCGACGCGACGAACTGCGGGGGCACCGCCGCCGACAACAACGTCTTCGGCGAGGGTCGGCTCAACGCGTACGAGGCGGTCCGGCAGGCCCCGCGCGGGCCGGTGGGCCAGGTCAGCGGCCGGGTCACCGACGCGGCCGGCGGTGACCCGGTGGCGGGTGCCACCGTCGCCACGGGCGCGCGCAGCGTCACCACCGGCACCGACGGCAGCTACTCGCTGACCGTCCCGGCCGGTGAGACCACGCTGACCGTGTCCGCGTACGGCTTCCGCACCGCGACCGACACCGTGACCGTCCCGGAGGACGGCACGGTCACCAGGGACTTCGCCCTGACGGCCACCCCGACGGTCACCGTCTCCGGCCGGGTCACCGACGGCTCCGGGCACGGCTGGCCGCTGTACGCCACGATCGACGTCGCCGGCCGCCCCGGCGGACCCGTCTTCACCGACCCGGTGACCGGCCGGTACTCGTTCACCGTGGCCGGCAACACCGACTACAAGCTCACCGTCACCGCCAAGTACCCGGGCTACCGGACGGTGACCAAGGACCTGACCGTCGGGTCGACGGCCACCACGGCCGACGTCCCGGTCCCGGTCGAGGCGGCCTGTGTCGCCGCCGGCTACACCGGCAGCCTCAGCGCGCCGCTGCTGTCGCAGAGCTTCGACGGCACCACCGCGCCCGAGGGGTGGACGGTGCGCAACCGCACCGACAAGGGCGGCTGGGTCTTCAACGACCCGGGCGCGCGGGGCAACCTGACCGGCGGCACCGGCGGGTTCGCGATCATCGACAGCGACAAGCTCGGCACCGGCAACACCCAGGACACCGACCTGATCGCCCCACCGGTCGACCTGACGGCCTCGGCCGCGCCGCTGCTGCGCTTCCGCAGCGACTGGCGGGCGGTCGGGATCAGTGACACCGCCGACGTGGACGTCTCCACCGACGCCGGGACGAGCTGGACGAACGTCTGGCACCAGACGGCGAGCCGGCGCGGCCCCCGGGTCGAGGAGGTGCCGCTGACCCCGGCGGCCGGTGCGACCGGGGCGCTGGTGCGCTTCCGGTTCAAGGGCACCTTCGCCTGGTGGTGGCAGGTGGACGACGTCCAGCTGGTCAACCGGGACTGCACCCCCGTGCCGGGTGGCCTGGTGGTCGGCAACACCACCGACCGCAACACCGGCGCGGCGGTCAACGGGGTGACGGTGACCAGCGTCGACCGGCCCACCGACACGGCCGTCTCGGCGGCCACCCCGGACGACCCGAACCTGCCGGACGGCTTCTACCACCTCTTCTCGGGGCTGACCGGCACCCACCCGTTCACCGCCGCCAAGCCGCCGTACACCCCGGTCACCCAGCAGGTGACGGTGGTGGCCGACAGCACCCGCCGGGCCGACCTGGCCCTGGCCGCGGGGCGGCTCACCGTCAGCACCACCACGATCGAGGCCCACCAGCCGTACGGCAGCACCCGCACCGCCAAGGTGACGGTCCGCAACACGGGCTCCGCCCCGGCGACCGTGGAACTGCTGGAACGCGGTGGCGGGTTCGAGGTGCTGTCCACCGGCGGTGCACCGCTGCGGGAACAGGTGGTCAAGGGGATCAGCACCGGGCGTGACGGTGCCCGGTACGGCGGCGGGAACGTCGACGCCGCGCCGCAGGCCGACGACGCCTGGGCCCGGATCGCCAGCCTGCCCGCCGCGATCTACGACAACGCGGCGGCCAACCTGGACGGCAAGGTCTACTCGGTCGGTGGCGGTGGCGACACCGGCAACGAGCGCAAGGCCTGGGTGTTCGAGCCGGCCACCGGCGTCTGGACGGCGCTGCCCGACCTGCCGCACGCCCGGTCCAAGCCGTCGGCCGTGGGCATCAGCGGCAAGCTGTACGTCCTCGGCGGCTGGGGCGACGGTGCCGGTGCCGAGCCGACGGTGGACGTCTTCGACCCGGCCACCGGGGCGTGGAGCACCCTGGCCGGGGCGGTCAACCCGGCACCCGCCGCAGCTGCCGGCACCGCCGTGGCCGGGGGCAAGGTGTACCTGGTCGGCGGCTGCGTCGACAGCACCTGCACGGAGAGCAACAAGCTGGTGGTGTTCGACCCGCGTAGCGGCACGTTCCGCACCGGCGCGGCGTACCCGCACCCGGTCTCCTGGGTGTCCTGCGGCGGGATCGGCAGCCAGGTGTACTGCGCGGGCGGGGTCGCCGCCGACGAGTACACCGACACCTGGCGGTACGAGCCGACGGCGGACGCCTGGAGCGCGCTGCCGAACCTCCCGGTCGACCTGTGGGGTTCCCAGTACACGTCGGCCGGCGGCATGCTGGTGCTGGCCGGCGGGGTGACGGGCGGCTCGACGTCGGTCACCAACCGGACGCTCGGCTTCGACCCGGTCGCCGGGGCCTGGAAGAACCTGCCGAACGCCCAGTTCAGCAGGTACCGGGGCGCCGCCGCCTGCGGGGCGTACAAGATCGGTGGTTCGCCCAGCTCGTTCGTCGGCTCGGCGGACAGCGAACGGCTCGGCGGGCTGGAGGGCTGCTCGGACGCCGCCGACCTGCCGTGGCTGTCCACCGCGCCGACCAGCTTCACGCTCGCCCCGGGGGCGTCCCAGACGGTCACCGTCACGCTGACCGCCACGGCGGCGGCCGGGGTGCTCCAGCCCGGGGCGTACTCGGGTGAGCTGGGGCTCACCTCGAACACGCCGTACCCGGTGTCGTCGGTGGGCGTCGAGATGAACGTCTCGCCACCGAACAACTGGGGCAAGATCCAGGGCACGGTGACCGGGGTGACCTGCGGCGGCCAGACCGTCGGCGTCCCGGCGACGATCCGGCTGAACCTGGTCAACTCGACCACCGGCGTCACGCTCACCGCCGACGCCCAGGGCCGCTACGCCTGGTGGCTGCCCAAGGGCAGGTACGAGGCGATCGTGGCCAAGGACGGTTGGGTGCCCCAGGTCCAGCGCACCGTCGTGGAAGCAGGCATCGTCGGCACGCTCAACTTCGGGCTGACCCCGACGTCGACCTGCGCGGGCGTCCGGGCATCCGGCCTCTGACCGGCTGACCGGCCCCACCCGGTGGCCGTCGACCCCGCCCGGGGTCGGCGGCCACCGCCATTTCCCCCGCCCCGGCGGGCGGCGTCCGTCGTGATCGACACTATTGGGCCGATGTAGCGGTATCCGCCCGCTCCGATACCGCTACGCCGGCCCAATGGTTGAGCTATTCCGGTGTGCGGCGGTGGGCACCGCTCATCAGGAGCACGATGTCGGAATGACCACCCCTACTGGCAGCCGCGTGTTGTCATTCGTTTTGGCACATCTCAGCCGAGCATTGAGCAGTTCGGCGCTCCTCAGATCCGCCCCGAACAGGATCGCGCCGCTCAGGTCCGAATCGCTCAGGTTCGCGCCGCTCAGGATCGCGTAGCTCAGGTTCGCGCCGCTCAGGTCCGCGCGGATCAGGTAAGCGCCGCCCAGGTTCGCGACGCCCAGGTAAGCACCCCCCAGATCCACATCTTCCAGGATCGCGCCCTCCAGATCCGCCCGGAGCAGGACCGCGTCCCGCACATTCGCGTGGCCCAGGTCCGCACCCTTCAGGTCCGCCTCACCCAGATTCGCGTTGGCCAGATTCGCGTTGCTCAGATCCGCGCCGAGCAGGTGCGACCCTTGGAGGTTGGCGCGGAGCAGGTCTGCACCGCTGAGGTCCGCGCCGCTCAGGTCCGCGCCGGAGAGATTCAACCGGCGGGGACTCGGGTCCCCTTCACCCGCACCGACTGTGCCGTCGCGGGCGCTGTCGCGGCGGCCGAGCACGGTCAGCGCGGCCTGGATGTCAACCGGCGGGTTGGTCCGGGTCAGGGAGCCTCGCGGGGAGCGGGAGGGCGTCGGAGCGGCCGGCACGGGGGCGTGGACCCGGATGAACGTGGCGAGAATGTCGACGACGGCGGGTTGGTCCGCAGCCGAGTCACGCATGATGCGTTCCAGTGCGTAGATCGCGCCCAGTCGCACGTCGACCTTCTCCGCGCCGGCCTGGCCGAGTTGTTCGATGGCCTTGGAGAACCGGTCGGTGATCTGCCCCTGCGCGGTGAGCCGCTGCTGTTCCCGGTTGGCTTCGTTGGTGAGATAGAGGCCGATGGCCACGAACAGCACCGACAGGATGCTGCCGACAGCCACCAGCCGCTGCCAGGGGTCAGCTACGACGTCGACCTTGCCGGCCGGGACGATTTCCAGCCGGGTCGTCGCAGGCAGGGAGGGGCGTAGCGCCCTGTTCCTGGTCGGCGGCTGACCCGCAGCCCGCCACGGCCGTCTCGATGCGGGCACACCACTGCGTGGACCTCGCGCAGGCGGTTGATCGGCATCCGTGGACACAGGCACCATTAAACGCGGTGTGGGCCACTCTCCGAACACATGCGATCACCCTGTCACGGCGGTGGTAGCTGAACCGTCAGCTACCGGTCAGGGCTTGCGCAGCCAGGTCGCCGGGTCGGTGATGTAGATGCCCTTGCCCTGGTGGCGGCTGATCACCCCGAGCGCCTCCAGCCGCACGTTGACCAGATTGATCGTCGACGGACTGACGTTGAACCGGCTGCACTGCTCGCTGATCGAGGGCAGCTTGTCCCCCGGCTTGTACTTACCCGACCTGACGTCGGCAACGATCTCGTCGGAGATCCGGATGTAGTCCGGGGTCGCAGGCATGACACTCCTCGCGTGGCACCCGCGATTCGATCACGCTCTCATCACGACATGCAACTACGCACTGCAACCGGTCGTTGACTCTTTCAAGTTCCTCAAATAAGTTGGTCGGCGAGCGCTCCTCGCGTGGCAACGAGCAGGGCTCTCCCCCGGCCGGGGTGGGTGCAGTGGAAGGGAAACCGCCCGCCCCGGCCACCTTCCACGGCAGCACGATCCCCCGCTGCCCCCTGCGGAGAGGTGGTCCCATCGTGTGCAGGTTCCTCCGGCTGTTCCGCCGGAACCGGTCGACGGCAACCGACCTGCCCGTGACAAACGACCGGCCCAGAATGGCCGGGCAGCCCGGGGCGGTCGAGCGGCTGTCCGCCCGACACCGGGTCACTAACCGGCCCCCGGCCAGCCATCCCGCCAGCAGCCGGAACGGCAACCGTCCCGTCAGGCGGTCCGGACCGCCGGGGCGGCCGAACACTGGGCACCACCATGGGCCGGCGGCAAACCACCAACAACCGGCGAAGCACCACCGACCGGTGGCGTACCGGCCGCTCTGCGCGAGCCAGGTACGGCAGCAGTGGTTCGGCAGGTCCCGCAACGGGCTGCACCCGGGCGAGGTGGACAGGTTCCTGCACCGGGTCGCCGACGAGCTGGCCGTGCTGCACGCCGAGCTGGCCCGTACCCGGGAGGAGAACGCACGGATCAAGGGTGCGCTGCGCGACTGGCAGTCCCGGTTCGCGCCCCGGGTGGTGCGGGCGTGACCGCCGCGACCGGACGCGAGCGGTTCGTCGTACACCTGACCGTCGCTGCCGACGACCTGCCGGCGGCGCGGCTGCTGGCCGGCGCGATCGGCCGGTCGCTGGCGTTCCTGCCGGAGCTGGTGCTGGGCGAGACGACCGTCTCCGAGGAGGGCGGGTCGGAACCGCAGCACCAGGTCTTCTGCGACCGACGGCTCGGTGGGCGTCGCCGCTGCGTCCGGCGGGTCGACCACCAGGGCGGCTGCACCTCGTGACGCGCCCGCCGGGCGACCGGGGCGGTGCCGGCGCGAGGTGCCGGAGAGGGCTACGGCGCGGGGCCGGTCACCCCGGGTGGGGTGACCGGCCCCGGGCCGATCGTGAGCGTGGGTCAGGCCACCGTGACGGAGACCTCGTTGACGCCCCGGCTGGCGGTCACGGCGGTGTCGCCGTTGCCGTGCCGGGACAGCGCCCGCAAGGTCCAGCTGCCCGGCGCGGCGAAGAACCGGAACTGGCCGGTCGGGGAGGTGACGACCTCGGCGGTGAACTCACCCGTCGAGTCGAGCAGCCGGACGTACGCGCCCGGCACGGGCTCGCCCGACCCGGCCAGCACCTGGCCGGTGATGACGGTTTCCTTCTCCAGGTCCAGGCTGGCCGGCAGGGGCGCGGACTGGTCCGGCGCGGCGCAGCCGGCGGCGGTGGGAGCAGTCATGGCTCAGGCCTCCCCGGGCTCGTCGCCGAGGGCCACCGGCACACCGACCAGCGAGCCGTACTCGGTCCAGGAACCGTCGTAGTTCTTGACGTTGGAGTGGCCGAGCAACTCCTGGAGGACGAACCAGGTGTGCGAGGAGCGCTCGCCGATCCGGCAGTACGCGATGGTCTCCTTGCCGTCGTCCAGCCCGGCGTCGGCGTAGATCTTGCGCAGCTCGTCGTCGGACTTGAAGGTGCCGTCCTCGTTGGCCGCCTTGGACCACGGCACGCTGATCGCGGTGGGGATGTGACCGGCCCGCTGCGCCTGCTCCTGCGGCAGGTGGGCGGGGGCCAGCAGCCGACCGGCGAACTCGTCGGGGCTGCGCACGTCGACCAGGTTCTTGGTGCCGATCGCGGCGACGACCTCGTCGCGGAAGGCCCGGATCGAGGTGTCCGGCTCCTGCGCGACGTACTGCGTCTTCGGCCGCTCCACCGCGTCGGTGACCAGCGGGCGGGCGTCCAGCTCCCACTTCTTGCGACCGCCGTCGAGCAGCTTGACGTCGCGGTGGCCGTAGAGCTTGAAGTACCAGTACGCGTACGCGGCGAACCAGTTGTTGTTGCCGCCGTAGAGGACCACGACGTCGTCGTTGCCGATGCCCCGCTCGGACAGCAGCGCCTCGAACTGCGCCTTGTTGACGAAGTCCCGGCGGATCGGGTCCTGCAGGTCGGTCTTCCAGTCGAGCTTGATCGCGCCGGCGATGTGGCCGGTGTCGTAGGCCGAGGTGTCCTCGTCGACCTCGACGAAGACGACGCCCGGGGCGTCGAGGTTCTTCTCGGCCCACTCGGCCGAGACGAGTGCGGTGTCGCGACTCATCAGATCACTCCCTGGTGAGGATGGGTGGTGAGCCAGCGCGGGTGGTGGAGATCGGTGATGTCGCACCATGCGCGGGACCCATAGAGGAACGGATCACGGGTTCGTGCGACGGCGCCGCTGCCGGGCGTTTCGGAGGGTTGGCACCGAAGGTCGGAAGGACCCTGGGTGCGGTGGCCGCTGGGCGGCCGGAGACAGCCCCGCCGTCAGATGACGGAGCGACACAGGCAGGTGGCCACGCGGCACAGGTCGACCGCGCGCCGTTTGGTGAGGTGCGTCCCCATGAGCTCGGAGCCTACCAGCCGTATCGGAGAGTGGCAGCTCACGACCAACATGCGGGACGTCTGCCCACCTGGCGGGCAACGCCCGGCGGGTCCGCGTTCACGGCTGAGCGGTGACTCAGCTCGGTGAGTTGATCGGGACGTCCTTCGCGTCGGCGGTCACCGTGAGCCCCTCCGGGCGCGGCTCGACCTTGCGCACGTTGAGCTGGAACGGCAGCGACGGCAGCGGCACGTCCACCGAGATGCCCCGGGCGTAGTTGTTCAGCAGGGTCCGGGCCAGCGGCACCGCCGGCAGCCCCTGGGCGTTCAGGTCGCTGAACTTCAGCGACACCTTGCCGTCGTCGGCCACGGTGACGTCGGCGGTGCCGGTGACGGTGAGCTTCTGGCCGAGGATGTCGACAGGCGCGGTGACGGCCAGCTTGCCGTTCTGCTCACCGAGCTTGAGGCCCGGCCGGTCCAGCAGCTTGGCCAGGCTGTCGTAGGTGACCGTGCCGGTGCCGGCCACCGTCTCGGCCACCACCTCGCCCTGCCCCGAACGGATCGTGTCCAGCGGGGCGCGCACGTTACGGGCGTCCACGTCGAGCCGGGGCAGGCTGACCGCGTTGCCCTCCACCGAGCCCTGCACGTCGGTCAGCACGATGGAGATCCGCTCGTACCGGCCGTCGACGACCTGGGTGAGGAACGGAAAACCACCCACGTCGACCTGGGGCGGCGCGGAACTGGCGTCCTGGTCGGTGATCGCCTGCTGCACCTGGTCGGCGATGGCGCGTTCGGCCAGCCCGGCCGCCACCCGGTCGGCCACCACCAGCAATCCGCCCAGGATCAGCACCAGGATCACCAGTACGACGAGCCACCTGCGCCCGCGCCGCCGGGGCCGCTCCTCGTACGTCTGCGCCACGCCCGTCTCCGTCCTTCGTCGCCGTCGCGGGTACGCGACGTGCCTGTCATCGATGCCGCCGCCCGCGGCGCACCGCTACTACCCGAGCGCCGCCGCGCCCAATCGCGCCGCGCGCCCCACCGCCGTCAGCGGCCCCGGCCGGCGTCGGAGGATCAGAGAAAGAGCACACACATGGCGTACGCCGCCGGAGCGGCAAGCGCGAACCCGCCCAGCGGACCCTGCATGTGCCGGGCGATCCACATCGTGGGCGGCTCGCCGGCCATCAGCCGGCCCGCCTCGGCGTAGCCGACGGCGAGGTCGGCCAGCACGGCGGTGGCCGCACTGACCAGCCCGATCACCGCGGCGCTGGTCGGGGTGAAGCCGACCAGGTAGCTGCCGAGCAGGGCGCTGGTGAGGGTGCCCACCATCGCGCCGACGACCACCCCGGCGGCCCCCCGGGGCACCTGCGGCGCGAGCCGGGGCCAGGCGAGCACGGCATCGGTGAGCCGGGCCACGGTGAGGGCGACGCCGGTGGCGGCCAGGCAGACGGTGATCGCCTGGGTGCCGGCGGGAATCCGGCTGAGCGTGATCAGGGTGGCGAACGCCACCACGCCGACCACGATGAGCAGGGTGGTGCCGAGCGAGTCGGTCACCCGCACCCGGTCCACCCGGCGGACGAGCTGGCCGAGCACCCCGACCAGGAACCCGCCCAGCGCCACGTACCCGAGCGGGGCCAGCCCGGCGACGTCGGTTTGCACGGCGGCGATGTCGGCCCCGGCGGCGACCACGCCGCTGGTCAGCGCGACCAGCAGCAGCGCGGGCGGGCGCATGGCCATCGTCCAGGCCAGCACGAAGAGCAGTTGCACGCCGAACACGATGATCGCGAACGGCAGCCGGTGCCCGGGGCCGGCGGTCTGCGCGCCGAGCACCAGGCCGACGCCGAGCAGCGCGGCGAAACCGGCGACGGTCAGCGAGAGCTGCCGGCGTACCTCGACCGGCTCGACCGGTTCCTCGTCCGGCTCGACCTCGTCGTCCTCGCTGCGACGCGGTGCGCCGCCCTTGCGGAACCGGCGCGGGCCGCGTTCGCGTCGGCTTCCGGGGTCGTCGTCCGGGGCGGGGCGGGGCCCGGGTGCGGGCCCGTCCGCCGGGCCGTCGGGGGCGTCGTCGGCCCACGGGTCACGGCCGGTCTCGGGCGAGGTGGAGGGAAACACGCCCCGATCGTGCCAGACCGACGGGGTTCGGCGGGGATCACGGGGTGCCGGACGGGGATCACGGTTTCGGCGACGTTAAAACCTGACCGGTGATCACGGGCAGATCCGACAAACAGGAAAGGACGCCGGGGTGACAGCGGAGCAATCGGTTACGCTCAGGCTGTTACCCGCCCGTCAGCGACGCCGGGACCCACGCAAGTTCTCAGCGCCCTGCCCACCCGCGGGGCAGCTGGTCGCGTGCGGCCGAAGGGCCGCCGGGACGGAGGTGATCGTGTGGAGCTCCTGCTGCTGGTGACCGCGCGCGCAGGTGAGCCCTCGGCGGTGCTGCCGGCACTCGACCTGTTGCCGCATTCGGTCCGTACCGCACCGCGTGACGTCCGCACCCTGGTTTCCGGGCCAAGCCCGGACGCGGTGCTGGTCGACGCCCGGTCGGAGTTGAGCGAGGCTCGTGCCACCTGTCGCATGCTGCACGCCACCGGGCTGGGCGTGCCGCTGGTCGCGGTGGTGACCGAGGCCGGCCTGATCGCCCTGAACGCCGATTGGGGCGTCGACGACGTGATCCTGGCCGGGGCGGGTCCGGCCGAGGTGGAGGCCCGGCTGCGGCTCGCCGTGGGCCGGCTGAGCAACGCCACCTCCGGCGCCGGCGGCTCGATCCGGGCCGGCGAGCTGAACATCGACCCGGACACCTACGCGGCGAAGCTGAAGGGCCGGCCGCTCGACCTCACCTACAAGGAGTTCGAGCTGCTCAAGTTCCTCGCCCAGCACCCGGGCCGGGTGTTCACCCGGGACCAGCTCCTGCGCGAGGTCTGGGGCTACGACTACTTCGGCGGCACCCGGACGGTGGACGTGCACGTCAGGCGACTGCGGGCCAAGCTCGGCTCGGAGTACGAGTCGATGATCGGCACCGTCCGCCAGGTGGGCTACAAGTTCGTGGTCCCGCCGTCGTCCCGGTCGCTGCCCGAGTCCGAGCCCGCCCCGTTGCCGGTCTGATTCCGGGCGGTACCACCGCACCCCGATAGGACTATTTCCGATACGCCCCTTTTGCCCTTGTTGTCGGCTCTATTCTTGGTGCCGGAATCAGCAGGGGTGAGAGGGGCTACGGTGCGTGCACTGACCACGGGGGCGACACGAGGATCGTCCCGCGATCCGGACCGACGGTGGCGCTGATGCGTACCCGGTCGACCGGCGGCACCATCGGCGTCGTCACGTTGGTGCTGGCCGCCCTGCTCGGGTCCGCGTACGCGCTCGGCCGCAGCATGACCCCCGACCCGCCCCGCCAGCCCCTCGGCACGACGCAGATCGCGGGGGCCCAGTACGGCGAGCAACCCGCCGACCCGGCCGCGCCGCCCGCCACCACGGACGGCACCAGCCCCGACGGGACCACCCCGGCCGGCAGCCCCACCGCCGGGGCCGACCCGGACGCGGCGCAACCCGCCAGCGGCGGAGACGGCCCGTTCGGCAGCCACGCCAGCACCGGCACCGGCGAGGTCGCGCTGACCTTCGACGACGGCCCCGACCCGACGTACACGCCGCAGGTGCTGGAGGTGCTGCGCACGTACGGGGTCAAGGCGACGTTCTGCGTGGTCGGCGAGAACGCCCAGGACCACCCGGACCTGATCCGGGCGATCGTGGCCGACGGGCACACCCTGTGCAACCACTCCTGGCAGCATGACGTGCTGCTCGGCAAGCGATCCACCGCTCTGATCCGGGCCGACCTGCTGCGGACCAACGCGGCCATCCACGCCGCCGTGCCGGACGCCCCGGTCAGCTACTTCCGGCAGCCCGGCGGGGCCTGGACGTACCCCGTGGTGTCGGTCGCCGAAGGGTTGGGGATGACCCCGCTGCACTGGACCGTCGACCCCAACGACTGGCAGGTCCCCGGGGCCGCGAAGATCATCGCGGCGGTCTCCCGGGACACCGGGCCGGGCGCGATCGTGCTCATGCACGACGCCGGTGGCGACCGGCAGGGCACGGTGGACGCGCTGCGTCGGCTGCTGCCCGACCTGACCGGCCGGTTCCATCTAGAGGCGCTACCGACCAGCGGGGCCAACTGAGCCGGCGACGCCGACTACGGTGGCGGGATGAGCAGCGTCGAACCGAACGCCGACCGGGTGGTCCGCACCGACCGCCTCACCCCGGCCGAGGCGACCGAGGTGCTGGCCCTGGCCCGGCTCGGCGGCGACGCCGACGGGGCCGATCCGTTCGACGAGCACACCCTGCTGCGGCTGCGTGACCCGCAGGCGGCGGCCGGGCACCTGACCGCCCGCGCCACCGACGGCACCCTGACCGGCTACGCCCACCTGGACACCACCGAGCCGGAGTCCGGGGTCGGGGTGGAACTGGTGGTGCACCCGGCCTTCCGGCGACGGGGCACCGGGCGGGCGCTGGTCCGGGGCGTCCTCGCGGCGGCGTCCGGCCCGCTGCGGGCCTGGGCGCACGGTGACCACCCGTCCGCCGCGGCGCTCGCCGTCGACCTCGGTTTCACCCGGGCCCGGGTGCTCTGGCAGTTACGCCGCCCGCTGACCGCTGCGGTGCCACCGCCCCGCCTGCCGGACGGGGTGACGCTGCGGTCCTTCCGCCCCGGTGCGGACGACGACGCCTGGCTCGCGCTCAACGCCCGCGCCTTCGCCACGCACCCCGAGCAGGGCCGGTGGACCATCGACGACCTGCGGGCCCGGCAGGCCGAGCCGTGGTTCGACCCGGACGGTTTCCTGCTCGCCGTCGACGCCGCCGGGCGGCTGCTCGGCTTCCACTGGACCAAGGTGCACGAGCGGCCGGGCTCGGCCCGTACCGGTGAGGTCTACGTGGTGGGGGTGGACCCGGACGCCCACGGCGGCGGCCTGGGCCGCGCACTCACCACGGCCGGCCTGGCCTACCTGCGGGACCGGCGCGGGCTGGACCGGGTGATGCTCTACGTCGACGAGTCGAACACCGCCGCCGTCGCGCTCTACGAACGGCTCGGGTTCGCCCGCTGGTGCGGGCACGTCAACTACCACCTGGGCTGACGCCGCCCCGTCCCCTCCACCCCGTCCGGTGACCTGCCGAGGCACGACCGGTGCGGTCTCCGTGCGGTAACGGCGGGGCCACGCGCGGATAACGGCTGCCCGGATATATCGCATCAATGCGGATACCGGGACGGCAGTTCACCTAACGGACAACCCTGCCTCAGGCAGCGGTCACCTTCCCGGCCGGGGCTGTTCATGCTCCGTTCACTTCCGACCGGCGAACCGTCTACCTGGCACTTCTAGCTTTCGTGTCAGCCGGTCAGCGCCGGCACTCGGGCCCCATCCGGGCGACCTGACCAAAGACGTGAAGGGAAACCCCTCAGGTGAAGCTCCAGCGGCACGGCGCCATTGCCTGCCTCGCTCTTACCGCGGTCCTCGGCCTCAGCGCCTGCGGCTCGGACAACAACGAGCCGGCCAGCGCCTCCGCCTCCGGCTCGGCCAGCGCGGCCGACTGTGGCAAGGGCACCCTGAACGCGCAGGGCTCCTCCGCGCAGAAGAACGCCATGGCTGAGTGGATCAAGGCGTACCAGCAGAAGTGCAGCGGCACCACGATCAACTACGAGTCGACCGGCTCCGGCGCGGGCATCCAGGCGTTCATCGCCGGCACCGCCGACTTCGCCGGTTCCGACTCCGCCCTCAAGCCGGAGGAGCAGCCGCAGGCCGACGCCAAGTGCACCGGCGGCGCGGCGCTCAACCTGCCGATGGTGATCGGGCCGGTCGCGGTCGTCTACAACGTCGGTGGCCTGGACAACCTCCAGCTCAAGCCGACCACCCTGGCGCAGATCTTCGCCGGCAAGGTCACCAAGTGGGACGACCCGGCGATCAAGGCCGACAACCCGAACGCCACGCTCCCGGCCTCGCCGATCCAGACGGTGCACCGCTCCGACGAGTCGGGCACCACCGACAACTTCACCAAGTACCTGTCGAAGACCGCGCCGGCCGAGTGGACCTTCGGCAACAACAAGGCGTGGAAGGCCCCCGGTGGCCTCGGCGCCCCCAAGTCCGACGGGGTCGCCTCCAAGGTCAAGAGCACCGAGGGCACGATCAGCTACGTCGAGTGGTCGTACGCCGAGAACTCCGGCCTGAAGAAGGCCAAGGTGCAGAACGGGGCCGGCGAGTACACCGAGCTGACCGCCGAGTCGGCCGGCAAGACCATCGCCGGGGCCAAGATCGAGGGCCAGGGCGACGACCTCAAGATGTCGATCGACTACGCCACCAAGGAGGCCGGGGCGTACCCGATCGTCCTGGTGACCTACGAGATCGTGTGCAGCAAGGGCATCGCCGCCGACAAGCTGCCGCTGGTCAAGGGCCTGCTGGGGCACGCCGCCAGCACCGAGGGCCAGGCCGAACTGGTGGAGCTGGGCTACGCCCCGCTGCCCGACTCGGTCCGGACCAAGGTCGAGGCCGCGGTCAAGAACCTGGCCTGACCATCCCGAGCGACATCACCTCAAGTCGAAGCGAGCGAGCAGATGGGTGAAACCCCTCACCGCTCGGCACACGCCGGCACCGGCGGACACCCCGTGACCCTGGGTCACGAGCGGTCCGCCGGTGCCTCGGCGCGTGTGGCCGAGGCACCAGTCAGCCCCCGTACCCCCGATGACGACCGTGGCCTCGGCGGAGGCGGCGGGCTGCCCCGGGCCCGCGCGTTCGGCGCGGAACGGGCGTTCCGTGGCGTGACCCTGGCCGCCGGCGTCGCCGTGCTGGTCATCATCGCGGCCATCGCGGTCTTCCTGATCGCCAAGGCCGTGCCGGCGCTACGGGCCAACAGTGCGAACTTCTGGACCTTCGAGGGGTGGTTCCCCAACGACGATCCACCCACCTTCGGCATCGGCGCGCTCGCCTTCGGCACCGTGCTCACCGCCCTGCTGGCGCTGCTGGTCGCGGTGCCGGTGGCGCTGGGCATCGCCCTCTACCTGTCGCACTACGCGCCCCGGCGGCTCGGCACCGCGCTGGGCTTCGTGATCGACCTGCTGGCCGCCGTGCCGAGCGTGGTGTTCGGCCTGTGGGGGCGGGACTACCTCGTCGGGCCGGTCGCCGACCTGTCGGCCTGGCTGAACCGGTACTTCGGCTGGATCCCGATCTTCGGCGACGGCCCGTACGGCAACTCGATCCTGCTCGGCTCGCTGGTCCTGGCGATCATGGTGCTGCCGATCATCACCTCGCTCTCCCGCGAGGTGTTCCTCCAGACCCCGACCGCCAACGAGGAGGCCGCCCTCGCGCTGGGCGCCACCCGCTGGGAGATGCTGCGCACGGCGGTGCTGCCGTACGGCCGGCCGGGCATCATCGCCGCCGTCATGCTCGGCCTGGGTCGGGCGCTCGGCGAGACCATCGCGCTCGCGCTCACCCTCGGTTCGACGTACGCCATCTCGTTCAACATCCTCGCCAACGGCGGCAACAGCATCGCCGCGAACATCGCCAACCGGTTCGCGGAGGCCAACGAGACCGGCCGGGGTGCGCTCATCGCCTCCGGCCTGGTGCTCTTCGCCATCACGCTGGTCGTCAACATCACCGCGCGGGCGATCATCTACCGCCGCCGCGAGTTCACGGAGTCGGCCGCATGACCACCACCCTCACCCCCCGCCGTTCCCGCCCACCGGCCCAGCCAGACAGCCTGCGGGCCCGCCGTCTGCCCGGGTACGCCGCCCCCGCCCTGGCGGTGCTGGCCCTGCTGGTCGCCGCCGGCCTCGTCTACGGTGTCGACCTCGGCGGCCCGGTCCTGGTCGTGGTGCTCGGCGCGGTGCTCTACCTGACCGGTCTCTTCGTCGCGGCGAACGCGGTCGAGGGTCGGCGCTCGGCCCGCAACCGGTTCTGGAGCGCGCTGATCCACTCCGCCCTGGTGCTGGCCGTGCTGCCGCTCGCCTCGGTGGTGTGGACGCTGGTCAGCAAGGGCACCGCCCGGCTCGACGGTGACTTCTTCGGCAGCTCGATGAACAACATCGGGGCCCGGGACGCCAACGGCGGCGCGTACCACGCCATCGTCGGCACGCTGGAGCAGGTCGGCATCGCCACCGCGATCACCGTCCCGCTCGGCGTGCTCTGCGCGATCTACATCGTCGAGTACGGCCGGGGCCGGTTCGCCTTCACCATCCGGTTCTTCGTCGACGTGATGACGGGCATCCCGTCCATCGTCACCGGCCTGTTCGTGCTGGCCTTCTGGGTGCTGATCGTGTCCCCGTGGTTCAACGACGGGCAGCCCGGCTTCTCCGGGTTCGCCGCCGCGCTCGCGTTGAGCGTGCTGATGCTGCCCACGGTGGTCCGTTCCACCGAGGAGATGCTGCGGCTGGTCCCCGCGCCGCTGCGGGAGGGCGCGTACGCCCTCGGCGTGCCGAAGTGGAAGACCATCCTGCGGGTGGTCCTGCCGACCGCACTGCCCGGCATCGTCACCGGCATCATGCTCTCCATCGCACGGGCCGCCGGTGAGACCGCCCCGGTGCTGCTCGTCGCCGGTGGCGGCGCGGCGATCAACTTCAACCCGTTCGAGAACAACCAGTCGTCGCTGGCCCTCTTCGTCTACCAGCAGGCCGGCGAGGCGTCGAAGTACTCCCCGGCACGGGCCTGGACCGCGGCGTTGACCCTGGTCGTCCTCGTGCTCGTCCTGACCGTCGCCGCGAAGCTGCTGGCCCGCCGCAACCGGCTCGGCCGATGAACCCCGGAGGTACCACCATGGCCAAGCGCATCGACGCCACCGACGTGACCGCCTACTACGGCGGTTTCAAGGCGATCGAGAACATCAACCTGACGGTCGAGCCGAAGACGGTCACCGCCCTGATCGGGCCGTCCGGCTGCGGCAAGTCGACCTTCCTGCGGTCGATCAACCGGATGCACGAGGTGCTGCCGGGCGCCCGGGTCGAGGGCAGCCTGACCATCGACGGCCAGGACGTCTACCACCGCGACGTCGACGTGACCGCCGTCCGCCGCATGATCGGCATGGTGTTCCAGCGGCCGAACCCGTTCCCCACCATGAGCATCTTCGAGAACGTGGTGGCCGGGCTGCGGCTCAACGGGGTCCGCCGGAAGTCCATCCTGGACGAGGCCGCCGAGAAGGCGCTCCGCGCGGCGAACCTGTGGGACGAGGTCAAGGACCGGCTCGGCAAGCCCGGCGCGGGCCTGTCCGGCGGTCAGCAGCAGCGGCTCTGCATCGCCCGCACCATCGCGGTCGAGCCGCAGGTGGTGCTGATGGACGAGCCCTGCTCGGCGCTGGACCCGATCTCGACGCTGGCCATCGAGGACCTGATGTTCCAGCTCAAGGACAAGTTCACCATCATCATCGTCACCCACAACATGCAGCAGGCGGCCCGGGTCTCCGACCGCACCGCCTTCTTCTCGATCGAGAAGACCGGCGACCCCGGCCGGCTCATCGAGTACGACAACACCCAGAAGATCTTCAGCAACCCCGGCCAGAAGAAGACCGAGGACTACATCACCGGCCGCTTCGGCTGACCCCCGCCCACCGGTCCGGTCTTTACGGGCCGGTCCAGCCGGTCCGGTCCGCACGTTCGCTGCGCCGGGGCGTCCCTGCGGGGGCGACCGCCGACGCGGCGGAATGATGCGGTCCAGGAACACTCCAGCGGGCCCTTTCGACCTGATGACGTCAACGACTCGCCTGTCCGGCGACCTCACCGGTCCCATCGCCCTGAGAAGCCCCCGCCCGACGGCACGGCGAACCGCCGCCCGCACCGGCGGGTGCCGGTGAGTCGCCAACGTCATCAGCTCGAAAGGATCCGAGGTGAACCCACTCGGTGGGCGCGGCGGGGCCGCCCACGGCGGACCCCGGGTGCGGTAAGGCCGAGCGCGGTAAGGCCAGGCACGGCGGACCCGGACGCGGGAAGGCCGAGCGCGGTAAGGCCAGGCGCGGTAAGGCCAGGCACGGCGGACCCCGACGCGGGAAGGCCAGGCGCGGGAAGGCCAGGCGCGGGAAGGCCAGGCGCGGGAAGGCCAGGCGCGGGAAGGCCAGGCGCGGGAAGGCCAGGCGCGGGAGGGCCGGGCGCAGCCGGAGCGGGTGCGGTGAGGACGCGCGGCAGGGGCGGGCACGGCAGGGGCGGCGGCCGCTCGGCCCCCTGCCCGACGCGGGACATAGCCGGTCAGGCGATGAAGTGCGGGGTGCCGTCCTCGGCGACGTGAAGGCGGGGGGTCACCGGGGTGGCCGCGTCCCGGGCCGCCGAGGCACGCGCCACCGCAGCCAGGCCACCGCCAGCAGCCACGCCGCCGGCACCATCACCGCCGGCACCATCACCGCCGCCAGCGGCGACGCCGCCGGCCGACACACCGTCACCAGCCGCAGCGGCGGCCACCTCGGCCAGGGTGACCAGGGTGGGCGGGAGCATGGCCAGCTCACCGTCCCGCGCGCGGGCCAGGGCGTCGGCCGGGCGGATCCACATGGTGTGGTCGGCCTCGCCCGAGACGTCCCGGGTCCGCTGCCCCGCGGGCAGCAGAGCGACGAAAAAGTACGTGTCGAAGCGGCGCGGCTCGAACTCCGGGGTGATCCACCGGCTCCACGGCAGCAGCAGGTCGGACCGCAGGGTGAGCTTCCGCTCGGCGAGCAGCCCGGCGAAGCCCCGACGGCGTGCCTCCAGATCCTGCCGTGCGGCCTCCCAGTCGTCACCGCTGACGTCACCCACCACGGTGTCCGGGTCGGGGCCGGCAAGCAGCACCCCGGCCTCCTCGAAGACCTCCCGCGCGGCGGCGCACACCACCGCCCGGGCGGCGTCCGGCGTGACGCCCAGGCGGCCCGCCCAGGTTGCCGGGTCGGGCCCGGCCCAGTCCAGGTGCGCCTCGGAGTCCGACGGGTCGACCCCGCCGCCGGGGAAGGCGTACACCCCGCCGAAGGCCATCGCGGCGACCCGGCGGATGACGTACACCTCGAAGTCGGTGCCGGCCGGGCGGAGCAGCAGCACGGTGGCCGCGACCCGGGGTGTCGCCGGGGTGCCGCCCTCGGCGTGGAACCGGCGGGCGTGCTCGACCAGGGCCGGCGGGGCGGGGAAACCGGTGCCGTCGATCGTCATGCGCCGAGCCTAGCCCCGCCGCCCGGACCGCCCCCGGGTCGACGACCCCGGCCCCGGGCGGCGGACCCCGGACCCCGGGGCGGGAGGACGGCCTCGGGCCACCGGCGGGCGACCAGCGGCGGGTTAGCGTAGCGGCATGACACGTTGGGGGATTCTGTCCACCGGCCACATCGCCGGCCGGTTCGCCGAGGATCTCCGGCTGGTGCCGGGGGCCGAGCTGGTCGCGGTCGGGTCACGGACCATTGGCAGCGCCGAGGAGTTCGCCGGCCGTTACGGGGCCGACCGGGCCCACGGCTCGTGGGCGGAGCTGGCGGCCGACGACGGGCTGGACGCGATCTACGTGGCCACCCCGCACGCCGCCCACCACGAGGCGGCCCGGATCTGCCTGGAGGCCGGGCGGGCGGTGCTGCTGGAGAAGCCGTTCACCCTTGATCTGGCCACCAGCACCGAGCTGGTCGAGCTGGCGCGGGCCCGGGGCGTCTTCCTGATGGAGGCCATGTGGATGCGCTGCAACCCGCTGATCCTGCGCCTGGTCGAGCTGGTCCGGGCCGGGGCGATCGGCGAGGTCACGAGCGTGCGGGCCGACTTCGGGGTGGCCGGGCCGTTCCCACCGGAGCACCGGATGCGCAACCCGGCGCTGGGCGGTGGCGCCCTGCTGGACCTGGGCGTCTACCCGGTGAGCCTGGCCCACCTGCTGCTCGGCGTGCCGCAGCACGTGCAGGCGTGGGCGAAGCTCAGCCCGGAGGGGGTGGACGAGAACACCGGCATCGTCTTCGGGTACGACTCGGGCGCGGTCGCCACGCTGGGCTGCGGCATGGTGGGGGCGACCCCGCTGACCGCCGCGATCACCGGGACCACCGGCCGGATCGAGCTGCCCGAACCGTTCTTCCGGCCGGGTTCGGCGGTGCTGCACCGGGCCGGTGCCGAGCCGGAGACGCTCACCGACGACCCGACCGGCGGCGGTTACCAGTACGAGGCCGCCGAGGTGCAGCGGTGCCTGGCGGCCGGGCTGACCGAGAGCCCGCTGGTGCCGCACGCGGTCACCCTGGAGGTGATGGGCCTGCTGGACGACATCCGGGGCCGGATCGGCGTCGACTACGCCTGAGCACGTCGTCGCGAGGGGCGCCCCGGGACCGGGGTGCCCCTCGCGACGACGGTCAGAACAGCGGGCGGACCAGCAGGTAGGTGAGGCAGGCGATCAGCGCGGCGGCCGGGAACGTGATGATCCAGGCGAGCACGATGTTGCCGGCCACGTTCCAGCGGACTGCGGAGAGCCGTTTGGTCGCGCCCACCCCCATGATCGCCGAGGTGATCGTGTGGGTGGTGGAGATCGGGGCCTTGAGCACCAGCGCGTTGAAGTAGAGCACCGCGCTGGCCACCGTCTCGGCCGCGAAACCCTCCGGCGGGCCCAGGTCAATGATCTTGCGGCCGAGGGTCCGGATGATCCGCCACCCACCGGCGTACGTGCCGAGCGCCAGCATGGTCGCCGAGGTCCAGAAGACCCAGCCCGGGATGTGCGTCTTGTCGTCCTGGAAACCGCCGGTGTAGAGGGCCAGCACCACGATGCCCATGGTCTTGGCCGCGTCCTGCATGCCGTGGCCCACCGACATGGCCGCCGCCGAGGCGGTCTGCGCCCAGCGGAAGCCCCGGTTGAGTTTGGCCGGCTGCCCCTTGCGGAACGTCCACAGGATGGCCAGCATCAGCAGGTAACCGAGGGTGAGCCCGATGATCGGGGAGAGCACCATCGGCAGGATGACCTTCTCGCCGATGGTGACCCACTGCACCACCCCGCCGGTGGAGAGCAGGGTCGCCCCGACCAGCCCGCCGAACAGCGCGTGCGAGGACGACGACGGCAGGCCGAAGTACCAGGTGATCAGGTTCCAGGCGATGGCGCCGAGCACCCCGGCGAAGACCACCCCGAGACTGCCCACCCCGGTGGGGAGGGTGACCAGGCCGTCGCCCACGGTCTTGGCGACCCCCGCGCCGAAGTGCGCGCCGACGAAGTTGCCGACCGCGGCCAGGCCCAGGGCGATCCGGGGGGTCAGCGCCCGGGTGGAGACGCTGGTGGCGATCGCGTTGGCGGCGTCGTGGAAGCCGTTGGTGTAGTCGAACGCCAGGGCCACCGCGATCACCGCCAGCACGGCGATGAGTTCGGGACTCACAGGATCAGGACTCCTTGACCGCGATGGTCTCGACTGTGTTCGCCACGTGCTCGAAGGCGTCGCAGGCGGCCTCCAGCTCGTCGGCGACCTCCTTCATCTTCAGCACGGTCAGCGCGTCGTACTCGCCGGAGAAGAGCCGGACCAGCAGCATCCGGTACGCCTGGTCGCCGTCGTTCTCCAGCCGGTTGCACTCGATCCAGTAGTCCTCGAGATCCTTCATCGACTTCAGCCGGGGCATCGCCTCGGCGGTCAGCTTGGCCTGGAGGTCGAGCACGTTGACCAGCTCGTGCAGCTCACGCGGCAGCGACGGGAGCTTGGTGAGCCCGTAGAGGTAGAGCAGGTTGCCGACCGCCTCCAGGTGGTCCATCACGTCGTCGAGCAGCGAGCCCAGCCGGTAGATGTCCTCCCGGTCGAACGGGGTGATGAAGGTGGAGTTGATCTTCTTGTAGAGATCGTGGGTGATCTGGTCGCTGTCGTGCTCGACCTCGGTCAACCGCTCGCTGACCGACTGCACGTCGACGCCGGGCAGGGCCAGCTCGTTGAGCAGCTCCGTGCCCTTCACCAGGTTCTGCGCTGCCCTGGTGAAGAGCTCGTAGAAGGCGCCCTCGGTGGGACGGAAGGAAAACTTCACAGCACGGACCTCGTCGTGTCGGTGGAAGGGTGGCCGCCGCCCCAGGGGGCGTCCGCTGATGCATGCTAGGTACCCCGCCGGAGCGGGTCTCCGCCGGCCTACCCCTGGTCAGACCCGATTCACCGCTCGTTCATCTGCTGTTCACCTCGGCCGTCACCACCGCCACTCGCCAACCGCTGGCGCTCCCGTTCCACGTCGAAACCGGCAGCCGGATACCCCAGATCAAGACCCTCGAACGTCTCCCGCAGCAGGTGCGCCACCGCCCAGTCCCGGTACCACTTGCGGTCCGCCGGCACCACGAACCAGGGCGCGGCGTCCGTGTCGCACCGCCCCAGCGCCTCCGCGTACGCGGCCTGGTAGTCGTCCCAGCGGGCCCGGGAGTCGAGGTCGCTCGGCTGGTACTTCCAGTACTTCGTCGGATCGGTCAACCGCTCCGACAACCGCTGCGCCTGCTCGTCCGGCGAGATGTGCAGCAGCACCTTGACCACGGTCACCCCGCCGTCGGTCAGCTCCCGCTCGAACGCGTTGATCTGGTCGTAGCGGGCCCGCCAGGTGTGCTCCGGCACCAGGGCGTCGACCCGGGCCACCAGCACGTCCTCGTAGTGCGAGCGGTTGAACACCCCGACGTACCCGGGCGGGGGCAGCGCCCGGCGGACCCGCCACAGGAAGTCGTGCCGCAACTCCTGCCGGGTCGGCGGGCCGAACGAACGGATGTGCAGGCCGAGCGGGTTCATCGCGCCGGCCACCCGCTTCACCGTGCCGTCCTTGCCCCCGCAGTCCATCGCCTGGAGCACCAGCAGCAGCCGACCCGGCCGGCCCCGGCCCAGCCGCGCCCCGTCCCGGGCGGGAGCCGACACCGACGGGCCCGGTTCGCCGGCGGCCCGCGCGGTGGCGAAGAGCATCTCCTGCTGCCGGGCCAGCCCGGCGCCGACCAGCTCCACCTGCCGGCGGGCCCACGGCTTACGGGCACCGCCCCGGCCCGCCACGGCGGGCAGGCCCGGGGTGGCCCGGGGATCGACCGCCCCCAGGTCGACCGGGCCGCCACCGCCGGGCACCCGCAACAACTGCCGCATCGTCGCCCCCTCGGGTACGACGACCTCCGTCTGCTCGTCTGCGCGCATCCCCCGATCCTCGCCCACCGCCGCACCGGCCGCCTCCCGGGCATCGGTGGGGGAACCCGCGTCGGTCAGGCCACGCCCAGGTCAGACCACCAGGGCCAGCCACTTCCGGTACGCCGAGGCGAACGGCTCGGTGCCGTCACCGAGGGCGGTGAGCAGCTTCGCCGCCGCCGCCTGCGCCTGCGCCACCACGTCGTCCGGATAGCCGAACCGGGCCCGGTGCTCGGCGAACTCGTCCTCGTCGCGCAGCTCCACCAGGCCGGTGCTCCGGCGGCGCACCACGTCCAGGTCGAGGTCGACCAGGTGGACGGTGTCGTCGCCCTCCCAGCGGGCCGGGGTGGCGATGTCGCAGTAGACCTCGCTGGTCCTCGGCGGCGGGTTGAACATGCCCGTCCACCAGGCGTGGTGCGGCACCAGCAGGACGAAGGGGATCTGCTCCACCGAGGGCCGGCCGTGGTAGACCGACGCGGTGCCCTCGGTCACCCCCAGCCACACCCCGAGGTCGTCCTCGGCCAGCCGGCGGGCCGGGTAGTCGCGGTGGGCGCTGCCGTCGTACTTGCGGTAGATCACGCGGACCACGTCGCTCGGCATGAATCGCACCCTAGCCGATTCCGGCCCCTCCCCGCCGCAGTGAGTTGACCGGTCCGAGGTCACGACAATCCGGACGGTGACCGCGCCACGCGGGGAGGCGGGGGCGCGTCCACTGTCGGCGGCGGCGGGTACCGTCGCACGGTGACTCCGCCCCGTACCGCCGCCGGCCCCAGCACCCCCGCGGCCCGCTCCGGCCGACGGCGCGGTGGCCGGCCGAGCGGCACCGAGCTGCTGGCGGCGGCGGTCGGCGCGGTGCCCGGCGGCGCGACCCGGCCGGGCCAGCAGCAGATGACCGAGGCGATCGAACGCAGCGTCGCCGCCCGCGAGCACCTGCTGGTGCAGGCGGGCACCGGGACCGGCAAGTCGCTGGGCTATCTCGCCCCGGCGCTGACCGTGGACGGGCCGGTGGTGGTCTCCACCGCCACCCTGGCGTTGCAGTCCCAACTGGTCGAGCACGACCTGCCCCGGCTCGCCGACGCGGTCGAGCCGCTGCTCGGCCGCCGCCCGACCTTCGCCGTGCTCAAGGGGCGGCACCACTACCTCTGCCTGGCCCGGCTGGACAACTCCACCGAGGACGAGCCGGAGGACACCCTCTTCGACGCCCCCGCCGAGCGGCCCGCCGGCGGGACGAAGTGGCTCGGCGAGGCCGGCCGGATGGGCAAGCAGATCCAGCGGCTGCGCGACTGGGCCGAGAAGACCGACACCGGCGACCGGGACGAGCTGGACCCGGGCGTCGACGACCAGGCGTGGCGGCTGGTCTCGATGCCGGCCCGCGAGTGCGTGGGGGCGTCGCGCTGCCCGTTCGGGCAGGAGTGTTTCGCCGAGGCGTCGCGGGCCCGCGCCCGGGAGGCCGACGTGGTGGTCACCAACCACAGCCTGCTCGCGGTGGACATGCTGGCCGGCCGGCACATCGTGCCGCCGCACAAGCTGCTGATCGTCGACGAGGCGCACGAGCTGGCCGACCGGGTCTCCTCGGCCGCCCAGGCCGAGCTGGTGCCGGAGCAGATCGACAGGTCCGCCCGCCGCGCCCGCCCGCTGCTGCGGCCGGACGTCGCCGACCGGCTCACCGAGGCCGGCGACGCGCTCGCCGTCGGGCTGGCCGAGGCCCCGGCCGGGCGGCTCACCGGCGGCCTGCCCGGCCCGCTGCGGGAGGCGTGCACGCTGCTGGACGCGGCCACCCGGGCCGCCCTGGACGCGATCGGCGACATCAAGGCCGACGATCCGGACCCGGTCCGCAAGCAGCAGGCCAAGGCGGTGCTCGACGAGTTGTCGAGCACCGCGCAGCGGCTGCTGGAGGAGGCCGACCACGACGTCGCCTGGGTGGAGAAGCCGGACAACGGCAGCCGCCGGGCGCTGGTGGTCGCACCGCTGTCCGTCGCCGGCACCCTCGCCACCCACCTGTACGACGAGCGCACCGTGGTCGCCACCTCGGCGACCCTGGCGCTGGGCGGCCGGTTCGACACGGTGGCCCGGGCGCTCGGCCTGGAGGCCCCGCCGCCCGCCCCGCCGTCCCCGGCCGCCGCCGCGCTGGCCACCGCCACCGCCGGCCGTTCGACAGGGGTCGTCGGCGGCCCCGGGCCGGATGCCGGCGGGGTGGCGAGTGCCCCGGGCAGCCGGGCCGCCACCGGCGTGGTGCCGGCCACGTCGGGGCCGGGCTGGTCGTCGCTCGACGTCGGCTCACCGTTCGACTACGCCCGGCAGGGCATCCTGTACGTCGCCGCGCACCTGCCCCGGCCCAGCGTCTCCGGGCTGCCCGAGGCGGCCGGTGAGGAGTTGCTGCGGCTGGTCGGCGCGCTCGGTGGTCGTACTCTCGGATTGTTCTCCTCCCGGCGGGCCGCGCAGCAGGCGGCGGAGCTGCTGCGGGCGCGCACCGACCTGCCCGTGCTGCTCCAGGGCGAGGAGGCGCTGCCGCTGCTGGTGCGCCGGTTCCGCGACGACCGGTCGAGCTGCCTGTTCGGGGTGATGTCGCTCTGGCAGGGGGTGGACGTGCCGGGCGACTCGTGCCAGCTCGTGGTGATCGACAGGCTGCCGTTCCCGCGCCCCGACGAGCCGCTGGCGGCGGCCCGGGCGGCGGCGGTGGACGCGGGCGGCGGGTCCGGCTTCTCGGCGGTCAGCGTGCCGATCGCGGCGGTCCGGCTGGCGCAGGGGGTGGGCCGGTTGATCCGGGCCACCGGCGACCGGGGGGTGGTCGCGGTCCTCGACTCGCGGCTGGAGACGGCGCGCGGCTACGGGCCGTTCCTGCGCCGTTCGCTGCCCCCGTTCTGGTACACCACCCGGCCGGAGGTGGCCCGGGGCGCACTGGAACGCCTGGCCAAGGCCTGACCCCCGCACGGCAACCGCCCGCTCCCCCGGCGGGGAACGGGCGGCGGGCCGGTCCGGGTCAGGGGGCCTGGGAGGCGACCACCACGGCGTCGGGCGGGGTGTCCGGCACGCTGCGGGCGGCGAGTCGGCGGACGGCGGTGTTGAGCACCGCGATCAGCGGCACCGCGACCAGCGCGCCGGTGATGCCGGCGAGCACCACCCCGGCGGCGATCCCGATGATCACCGCGAGCGGGTGGATGGCCACCGCCCGACCCATGATCAACGGTTGCAGCAGGTGACCCTCGACCTGCTGCACGCCGATCACCACGCCCAGGATGATCAGGGCGGTCACCGGGCCGCTGTCGACCAGCGCCACCAGCACCGCCACCACCCCGGAGAGGAACGCGCCGACGATCGGGATGAACGCCCCGAGGAAGACCAGCGCGGCCAGCGGGAACGCGAACGGGACGTCGAAGACGACCAGGAAGATGCCGATGCCCACCGCGTCGATGAACGCCACCAGCACGGTGGCCCGCACGTACGCGCCGAGCGTCGCCCAGGAGGCCCGACCGGCGTCGTCGACCTTCCACCGGGCGGCGACCGGCAGCAGGCGGACCAGGAACCGCCAGATCCGGCTGCCGTCACGCAGGAAGAAGAAGGTGGCGAAGAGCACCAGCACCGTGCCGGTCAACACCTCGGCCAGCGTGGTGGCGGTGGCCAGCGCCCCGCTGGTGAACCTCTCGGTGTTGCCGTTGATCCAGCCCTGTGCCTCTTCGATGTAGCGGTTGAGCTGGCTGTCCGACAGGTGCAGCGGGCCGGTCTTGAGCCAGTCCTGGATCTGCCGCACGCCCTGCGACGACTTCTCGCTCAGCTCCGGCACACCCTGGATGAACTCGTTGACCACCAGGGTCAGCGTGCCGAACACCGCGACCAGGCCGCCGACCAGCACCACGGCGGTGGCCAGCGAGCGGGGGAACCGGGCCCGCAGCAGCCAGCCCACCGCCGGGGCGAGCAGCGCGGAGAGCAGCAGCGCCACCGCCAGCGGGATGATCACGATGCTGATCGTCCCGACGATCCTCAGCAGCGCCCAGGTGACCACACCGATCACGATCAACCGCCACGACCAGGCGGCGGCGATCCGCAGCGCGTGCGGCACGTCGGCGTCGTCCCGGCTGGAGGTGGAGTTGTGCATGGCCGCCGGCGGCTCGACCCCGACCACCGTCGCCGACGGGGCGGCCGGCGGACCGGGGAACGCGGGGGTGGCCACTCCGGCCCCCTCGGGCGCGTCGACCGGATCGGCGCGTCCCGCGCGGACCGACTCCCGTCCGGACTCGTAGGCACGGCGGAGTCGGCCGCGTACCCGCTCGAAGCGGCTCAAGCGCACCTCCTGAGAAACGACACCGGGACGCCCGTGGCGACGGCCCGGACAGGGTACGTCCGTACGCCCGCCACCGTAGGGCAGTTCCGCCACTCATTGCCCCGCGCCGCATCGGCTCAACCACCGCACGGACGCCACCGGCCCACACGGTAGCGTCTTGGCGTGACCGCCGACCCGAATCTCGACACCGGCCTGCCGATCCGCCTGCTGCACGACCGGGTGCTGGTCAAGGTGGACGGCAGCGAGGGCGAACGCCGTTCCACCGCAGGCATCGTCATCCCGGCCACCGCCGCCGTCGGCAAGCGGTTGGCCTGGGCCACCGCCGTGGGGGTGGGTCCGCACGTACGCGCCGTCGTGGCCGGCGACCGGGTGCTCTTCGACCCGGACGACCGCTCCGAGGTCGAACTGCACGGCCGGGGGTACGTGCTGCTGCGCGAGCGGGACGTGCACGCCGTCGCCGCCGAGCGGGTGGAGAGCGAGTCCACCGGCAGCACCGGCCTCTACCTGTAGGTCCGGTCCCTCCCCGGCAGTCGTCCCGGGCGGCCTACCGGTTTGTCCCGCTTCCCGGCGGGAAGCCAGGCACGTCCAGGTGCCCTGGGGAGGGACGATGCCGGTTCTCGTGAAGAAGGTGCTGCTCTGGGGCAGCGTCGCCTTCCTGATCTATTTCATGGCGTTCCGCCCGGACGGGGCGGCCCAGATGTTCAAGGGGATCGGGGCCGCCCTGATGGCGATGGCCCAGGGCCTCGGCGACTTCCTCACCACCCTGATGACCTGACCCCACCCGGGGCCGGGCCGGTCAGCGCCCGGCCGGGCCGGTCAGCGTCCGCCGCCGGGCGGCCAGGGGGCGGCCGGGCGGGGGCCGTACCAGCCGGGCGGGCCGTAGCCGGCCGGGTACGCCGGGGGCGGCGGCGGGGCCAGCACCACCGGGATCGGCACCACCGGCGAGTCCGGGGCGTCGACGACCCGCTGCGTGCCGTCGGGGAACCGCAGGTGGTAGCGCTGCCCGTCCCAGACCCCCACCGGCGTCTGCGGGTCCCGGCCGACGAAGAACGACCGGTACGCCGCGATCGTCTCCAGCAGCTGCCGTTCCTCCCGCAGGGTGTTCTCCCGCTCCGCCGGTTTGCGGTCCAGGCCACGCCGCATCCCGTCGCGCAGCAGCGCCAGCCGGGTCGCGGCGAACTGGTAGCCGCGCATCGCGCGCAGCCCGGCGTCCCCGCCGACCCGCCGGGCCCAGGTGCGGGCGGCGTGCCGGCGGCCCAGGCTGCCCAGGGCGGCCACCTCGGGCGGGCTCAACCAGCCCGCCCGCACGTAGTCGGGCAGGGTCCGCTCGGTGAGCCGCCCCTCCCAGGCGCGCAGCCAGACCGCGAAGCCGACCATGCCGAAGAAGATCGGCACCATCACCGCGACCATCCCGTAGAAGAAGATCACCGCCTGGCCGGTGGCCTGCACCAGCGTCGGGATCAGGTTCCAGGTGCCGTGCAGCATCATCGCCAGCAGCAGGCCGGCGACCGGGGCGAGCACCCGGACCCGCCGGTCGGCGGTGCGCGCGGCGATGCCCAGCCCCACCCCGGTCATCGAGGTGAACAGCGGGTGGGCGAAGCCGAAGAAGAGGATCCGGGAGATGAAGATGACGATGACGTTGCGGACACCGGTGGCCGGCCCCCACTGGTCGACGCCCGAGGCGTACCCGAGGCCACCCAGGTAGAGGATGTTCTCCACCATGGCGAACCCGACGGCGGACAGCCCGCAGTAGACCAGGCCGTCGGTGATCCCGGACCACTCCTTGCGCCGGAAGATCAGCAGCAGGATCGGGCCGAGCGCCTTGGTCAGCTCCTCGATGAACGGGGCCACCAGCACCCCGGTCAGCGACGACGAGACCCCCCAGTCCTTGAACAGGGCGGCGAAGGTGTTGTTGACGGTCAGCGACGCGGCGGTCGAAACGAACGCGCCCCAGGCGAAGCAGAAGATCAGGTACTTCAGCGGTTCGGGTTCGTACCTGTCGAGCCAGAGGAAGCAGGCGACCAGGACGGGCACCGGCAGGATCGCCGCGGTCACCCCGACCAGCAGCGCGTCCAGACCCAGGTTGGAGCCGAGCGTGTAGAGCATGTAGACCGCGCAGGCCGCGATCAGCAGCACCACCCCGGCCAGCACCAGGACCCGCCGCCAGCCGAGCCGGCGCAGCGGCATCCGGGGCGCGGCGGCGTCCGGCGACGGTACGGCGGGCGCGGGCGTCAGCGGGGGCCCGCCGGGCGGGGTGTCGGCCATGTGGATCAGCGTAGTCATCCCCGGCCCGTTCGGCCGGGCTCTCCCGGTGCGCGACGGCACGGTCCACGGCCGGGGCGACCCGGGGGCGGCGCGGTCGGACGAGCCCAGGGACGGCGCGGTCGGGTCAGCCCAGCGGCGGCGCGGTCGGGGGTTTCGGGGCGGCGTGCTGCTCCGCCGGGCCGCCGCCCGGTTTGTCCTTGTCGCCGAACGCCTGCCGGACCAGCCGGTTGGCGTCCTCCTGCTCGATGCCCGAGGCGACCAGCAGGTCACTGGCGGTCGTACGCACCTGGGCGATCACCACACTGCCGGAGAACCCGACCCCCTGGTCGTACGCCCGGCCGGCCTCGCTGACCGCGCGCAGCGACCGTTCCCGGGCCCGTTCCGGCTCGTCCCCGGCGGCGAACTCGTGGCGCAGCAGGCGGACCGACTCAGCCAGGTGGACCACCGCGTCGGGCATCGGCTCCGGAACCGGCTCGTCGTCCTCGATCATGGTGACCGCGCGCCGGATCAGGGTGCCGCTGTTGCGCATCGCCCGGTCGATCGGGTCGGCCGCCTCGGCGTAGTGGGTCAGTTCGCTGCGCCGGTGCCAGCGGGCCGGGGAGAGCGTGCTGGTCTCCTTCGCCCCCTCGATGGCCTCGGTGAAGGTGGCCAGTTCCTCCTTGTTCTCGCGGAGCCGGTCCAGCGCCCGCTGGGCGGCGCTCCGGTCCCGGTCACGCAACGCCTGGGCGCAGACGTCGAGCTGGTCGGCGAGCAGGTCGAGCGCCGGCCGGGCCGCCCGGTTGATCACCCGGAGCGGGTTGAGCGGCAGCAGGATCGCCGTGACCAGCAGGGCGATGCCGCCGCCGACGAACGCGTCGACGAACCTGGGCAATTCCAGATCCTCGGTGGACGGGCTCAGCGTGACGATCAGCACGGCGGTCGCGGCGGCCTGGATCACCACCGCGACGCTGGCCCCGAAGAAGGTGGTGAGCACGATCGCCGCGGTCACCACCAGCCCGAGCTGCCAGCCTCCGGTGCCCAGGAAGTAGATCAGCACGTCGCCGAGGAACACCCCGACCGCCACCCCGACGATCAGCTCCACGGTCCGGCGCAGCCGCTGGCCGACCGAGGCGGCCAGGGTGCCGACCGCCGAGATCGGTGCGAAGACCGGTTGCGGGTTGCCCAGCAGGTGGTGCGACACGATCCAGGCCAGCGCGGCGGCCAGCCCCGCCTGCACGGCCAGGCCCATCGCCAGGTGCACCTGGTGCAGCCGGTCGCGCAGGGTGGCCCGGCCCCGGTGGCGCAGGTAGGCCACCGCCTCGGCGATCCGCGCGGTGTCGACGTCGTCCCCGGCGTCACGCAGCCCGGTCCGATGCAACAGTGACGGTCGTCGGTCCCGGGCCAGCGCCATGGCGGGGACTACCCGCGCCACACCGGTTCATCCCTGCGGCAGAATCGTCCGGGTGACCGAGCTGATCGACAGGTGGGTGGCGGCGGCGCTCGCCGCCGGGGCCGCCGCCGGGCCGGCGCTCACCGCCGCCGGGGTCGACCTGCTCAACCGCTGGCGGGAACCGCACCGGCGCTACCACACGGAGCACCACCTGCGGGCGGTGCTCGACCTGGTCGACCGGCACGCCGACCTGGCCGACCGGCCGGAACGGGTCGCGCTCGCCGCCTGGACGCACGACGCCGTCTACGACCCGCGCGCCGCCGCCGACGCCAACGAACGGGCCAGCGCAGAACTGGCCGGCGACCTGCTCACCGGGCTGGGGGTGCCGGCCGGCACGGTGGCCGAGGTCCGCCGGCTGGTGCTGCTCACCGCCGGGCACCGCACCGCGCCCGGCGACCGTGACGGCGCGTTGCTCTGCGACGCCGACCTGGCCGTCCTGGCCACACCCCCCGAGGTGTACGACGGGTACGCCGCCGCGATCCGCGCCGAGTACGCGCACGTGCCCGAGGCGGACTTCCGTGCCGGCCGGGCCCGGGTGCTCGACGGGCTGCTCGCCCTGCCGACCCTGTTCCGGCTGCCCCCGCTGGCCGCCCGGTGGGAGGCACCGGCCCGCGCCAACCTCCGCCGCGAGCTGACGTCCCTGCGCTGACCTGCCGGCCGACCGTCGACACCCCGGGGTGCGGGCCGACCGGCGTCAGCGGCGGGCGAGGTCCCCGGGCAGGTCGGGGCGGTTGAGGTGTTTGGGGCGGCGCAGGCCGGCGGCGTACAGCAGGCGGACGATCTCCCGGCTGGGCACCACCCGGGCACCGAGCCACACCGCCACGGCGAACCGGTCGGCGGGGATGTCGTAATGGTCCCGGTCGAATCCGCGCCGGGGCACCCCGAGCATCTCGGCGAACACGTGCAGCTCCGCCGGGGAGACGTCGCTGATCAGGTGCGACCAGAGCCGACCGCGCCACGGCCAGGCGGGCCGGTCCAGGTACAGCATGGCGGCCAATCTAGCCGCCGGTTAGCCTCGGCCGCATGGCTGGCTCCCTCCTCCTCGACGACCTGCGGGCGGCTCTCGGCGACGAGGCCGTCCTCACCGATCCGGATCTGCTCCGGCTGCACCGGCGCGACGAGGCGGACCTCTGCGCCGCCGGCACGCCGCTGGTGGTCGTCCGCCCCCGGGACACGGCACAGGTGGTGGTGGTGGTCCGGGCGGCGGCCCGGCACGGCGTACCCGTGGTGCCGCAGGGGGCGCGGACCGGGCTGGCCGGCGCGGCGAACGCGGTGGACGGCGCGGTGGTGGTGAGCACCGTCGCGATGACCGCGATCCGGGAGATCGACCCGGTGGCCCGCATCGCCGTGGTGCAGCCGGGCGTGGTGAACGCCACGCTGGCCCGCGCGGTGCGGGAACAGGGCCTGTACTACCCGCCCGACCCGGGTTCCTGGGAGTCCTCCACCATCGGCGGCAACGTCTCCACCAACGCCGGCGGGATGTGCTGCGTCAAGTACGGGGTGACCACCGAGTACGTCCTCGGGCTGGAGGTGGTGCTCGCCTCCGGCGAGGTGCTGCGCACCGGCCGGCGTACCGCCAAGGGCGTGGCCGGGTACGACCTGACCCGGCTCTTCGTCGGCGCGGAGGGCACCCTCGGCGTGATCACCGAGGTCACCGTGGCGCTACGGCCCGCGCCGGAGGAGTCGCTGACGATGGTGGCGGTCTTCGACTCGACCGCCGGGGCGGGTACGGCGGTGGCCGGGATCGCCGCGCAGGGCCTCACCCCGAGCCTGCTGGAACTGCTGGACCGGACGCACCTGCGGGCGATCGAGGCGTACCGGCCGATGGGGTTGCGGACCGATGCGCAGGCGCTGCTGCTCGCCGCCGCCGACACCGGCCCCCGGGCGGCGGACGACCTGGCCCGGATCGCCGGGGTCTGCACGGCGGCCGGCGCGCAGGAGGTCTACGCGGCGACCGACGCGGTGGAGGCGGCGGCGCTGCTCCAGGCCCGCCGGCTGGCCCACCCGGCGATGGAGAAGTTCGCCGTCGACACCTACCCGGACGGCAACGGCGGGCTGATCATCGACGACGTGGCGGTGCCCCGGGGGGCGCTCGCCACGCTGCTGGACGGGGTGGCCCGGATCGCCGACGAGTGCGGGGTGCCGATCGGGGTGGTCGGTCACGCCGGTGACGGCAACCTGCACCCGAACATCGTGGTGGACCGGGCCGACCCGGCGAGCCTGGAGCGGGGCCGACGGGCCTTCGACGAGATCATCCGGCTCGGGCTGGAACTCGGTGGCACCTGCACCGGCGAGCACGGCGTCGGGCTGCTCAAGCGGGACTGGCTGGCCCGGGAGATCGGCCCGGTCGGCGTCCGGGTGCACCAGGCGATCAAGGCGGCGCTCGACCCGGCGGGGCTGTTCAACCCGGGCAAGGTGCTCTGAGCGGGCCGGCTCGGCTCAGCGGGTCGGCTCGGCCGGGGTGGCCTGGGTGAGCAGGAGCAGGATCTCGCCGGCCACCGCCGGGCGTTCCTCACCCGGGCAGTCCTGCGAGGTGATCAGACCAGCCGTGGTGAGCAGGCTGGACGTCAACGCGTCGATGCAGGTCGCCCGGTACCGGCGGGCCTGGTCGGTCTCCTGGGCCAGCCGCGGGTCGGCCAGCAGCCGGTGCAACCGCTGCACCTGTTCCGGGTCCAGCGAACCGGCCGAGGTGACCCCGTCGCCGGCGCAGTCGGCGCACTCCCACCGGCCGTCCGGCTCGACGGTCAGCGAGCGTAGTGGACCGTCCTCGCCGAGCTTCTGCATCAGGCTGACCCGGGTCGCCCCCGGCGCTGTCGTGCCGCCCCGACCCTCCGCCGTGGACCCGCCCTGCCGGTCGACCAGCGCGCAGCCGGTCAGGGTGACCGTCATGACGGCGGGGACGAGGAACGCGCGTGACCACTGAGGGGGAACCACGGGCCGGAACCTATCCCACCCCGCTGCCATCGGGAACCGGCCGACCGGCCCCGCACCGCCGCCCCGGGTCCGGTCAGCGCGACGATGTCGGCAGGTGCAGCGGGCCGTCCTCCACCCCGTCGGCACCCCGGTCGGCCGCGAAACCCCGCACGTCGGGGGCACCGAGGCGGGCCGCGTCGGCGGTCGCATCGTCCGGCATGAGCTGCGACTCCCGCTCGGCCTCGACCCGGGCCCGGTAGTGCGCGATCTCCCGCTCCCGGGTGGCCGCGTCCCAGCCGAGCACCGCCCCCATCAGCTCCGCCGTGTGCCCGGCCGAGTCGAGACCCCGGTGGGTCGTCTCGAAGGAGATCCGGGTACGCCGGGTCAGCACGTCCTCCAGGTGCAGCGCCCCCTCGGAGCGGGTGGCGTAGGTCACCTCGGCGGCCAGGTACTCCGGTGCGCCGGCCAGCGGCGAGGCGAGCAGCGGATCGGCGGCGATCAGCGCCAGCACCTCCAGGGTGAGCGTGCCGTACCGCTCCAACAGGTGTTCGACCACCCCGACGGGCACCCCGTGCCGGCGGGCCAGGTCGGCCCGGTCCCGCCACATCGCGGCGTAGCCGTCGGCGCCGAGCAGCGGCAGGTCGGCGGTGCGCGAGGGGCGTACGCCGCCGAGCCGGTGGGCGGCCCGGTCGACCACGTCGGCGGCCATCACCCGGTAGGTCGTGTACTTGCCGCCGGCCACCAGCAGCAGTCCGAGCATCGGCTCGAAGACGGCGTGTTCCCGGGAGAGCTTGGAGGTGGAGTCGGCCTCACCGGCGAGCAGCGGACGCAGCCCGGCGTAGACGCCCTCGATGTCGGCGCTGGACAGCGGCCGGTCCAGCACCAGGTTGACCTGGTCGAGCAGGTACTGGATGTCGCGGGCGGAGGCGGCCGGGTGGGAGCGGTCGAGCCGCCAGTCGGTGTCGGTGGTGCCGATGATCCAGTGCCCGCCCCAGGGGATGACGAAGAGCACACTGGTCGCGGTGCGCACGATCAGCCCGGTCTCGCCGGTGATCGCCGAGCGGGGCACCACCAGGTGCACCCCCTTGGAGGCCCGGACCCGCACCCCGGGGCGCAGCCCGACGTCGTTGAGCATCCGGGACATGTCGTCGCTCCACACGCCGGTGGCGGCGATGACGGTACGGGCGCGTACCTCGAACTCGGCGTCCGGGGAGCCGGGGGGCGCCTCCAGGTCACGGACCCGGACCCCGGTGACCTCGCGGGCCTGCCGCACCAGCCCGACGGCGCGGGCGCTGCTCACCACGGTCGCGCCGAGGCTGGCGGCGGTGCGGGCCAGGGTCACCACCAGCCGGGCGTCGTCGACCTGCCCGTCGTAGTAGCGGATCGCCCCGGCCAGCGCGTCGGCCCGCAGGCTGGGGAAGACCCGGCGGGCGCCCTCACGGGTCAGGTGCCGGTGCAGCGGCATCCCCCGGCCGGTGCCGAACAGCCCGGCGAAAGCGTCGTAGGCGGCCACCCCGGCCCCGTAGTAGGAGCGGCGGAACAGCCGGGCCGGCAGGTCGCGCAGCCCCCGCCCGGCGGGGAGCGGGATCAGGAACGGGACCGGCCGGACCAGGTGCGGGGCGAGCCGGGTGGCGAGCAACCCTCGCTCGGTCAGCGCCTCGTGGACCAGGTGGAACTCCAACTGTTCCAGGTAGCGCAGGCCGCCGTGGATCAGTTTGCTGGACCGGCTGGAGGTGCCGGCGGCGAAGTCGCGGGCCTCGACCAGGGCGACCTTGAGCCCCCGGGAGGCGGCGTCGAGCGCGGCCCCGGCCCCGGTCGCCCCACCTCCGATGACCAGTACGTCGAACCGCTCGGCCCGGAGCCGGCGCAGGTCGGCGGCGCGGCGCTGCGGGGAGAGTTGACCGGCGGCGGATCGGGTCACATTGGGGTCACGCACCCGTCCACCGTAACCCGCCGGGTCCCGCCCGCAGCAGGCCCGGAACCGGCCAGATTCCCCGCCGCCCACCTGGTTACGCTGAGCAACACCCACCCGGATCGGCTAGATTACGCTCCGTAATCAGCTTCCCGTCGACTCCCCCCTCCTCGCACACCGCCCCCCACTGCCGCGACCAGCCCGATCGCCGCATCTCCCGCCCACACTCCACCTCCCTCCCTCGGCCCCTTTGCTCTGCTGCTCTCCACGCGACGCGCACTTTCAGTGACCGCTGCGTCCAGGGCAGCAGAGCAAAGGATCCGCAAGGTAGCGTCCACACCCCACCTTCCGTCACTTTCCGTGACCACGGGACGGAGTCGGCGACCGGGGAGAACGACGGAACGCGGGAGGTGGAAGCAGCGGCGGGCGGGACCGGCGTCGGACCGGCACCGCCGACGGACGGCGCCGTACGTCGTACTGTTTCCGGATGTTGGCCGACACACCACCTCCGCCGGGCTACGGCTTCCCGCCGAGCGCCGCCGCCCGTCCGTCGAGCCCGTGGCCGGTGGTGGCCGCCGCCCTCGCCGGCGGCTGGACGGTCACCCTCGCCGTGCTGCTCCAGGCGGTCGGCTGGTCGGTCGAGCAGTTGCAGGTGGCCGCGGGCTGGGACCGGCAGGCGTGGCTCTGGCCGGCGCTCAGCCTGGCCACCGCCCTGCTGGTCGGCCTGCCCGCGCTGCTGCTGGCCCTGCTCCCCCGCTCCCCCCGGGTCCGGGTCACCGGCCGGGTCTGGCTCGCCGCCGCGCTCGCCCTGGTCGCCCTCGGGTCGCTGCGGGCACTGCCGCAGGTCCACCACGAGGCGTACCTGGCCGCGCTGGCCGCGACGGCGACGCTGCTCGCGCTGCTGGCCGCCCGGCTGCCCGCCCCGGCCCAGCCGGCCGCCGCCATGCCCGCCCCGACCACCGCCCCCGAGGGCACCGACCCCACGCACGGGCCCGCCACACCCGCCGACCGTCACCGGCAGCGCAGCCAGCAGACCGACCACGGTCGCGGACCGGGTGGCGGGGTCGGCCGGCCGCAGGCGGTCACCCTGCTGGCGGTCGCCGCCGGGCTGGCGCTGCTGCTGCCGTGGGTCCGGTTCGGCGCGCTGGGCGGCCTGCTGGAGACGGTGCTCGCCGCGCTCGCCGCGACGGCGGTCGGTCTGCTCGCCGGAGCACTGCTCGACGACCGGTTCTGGGCCCCCTTCACCGGTGACGGGCCACCCCGGGCCGCCCGTACCGTGCTGGTCGGCGGCCTGGTCGCCGGCGTGGTCCTGTTGCTGGTCGGCGCGGGCACCGGCCACTCCGGCGTCCAACTTCCCGCGCTGCTCTTCGTCCCGCCCGTCGGGTTCGCGCTGGGCGCGTGCCAGGTGGCGGCCCGGCGGGCCGGCCGGCCCGCCGGGCCGGCACCGGTGCGCTGGCTGGTCGGCCTGGCGGTGTTCGGCCCGCTGGCGCTCACCGACCCGGAGGAGATCTCGGTCCTGCTGGCCACCACCCGCGACGTCCCGTACTGGGTCATGGTCGCCTCGGGCGTCGGGTTCGCCGTCGCGGTCCTGCTGGCCATCGGGTACGGGGTGCTGCTCGCCAGGCCGCGCGGGCGTGCGCCGCGCCGGCTGGTCGCCGCGTCGGGCGCGGCCGTCCTGCTGCTCACCGTCGGGGTGGTCGACGTGGCCGCCGGTCAGCCCGGCCTGTACGGCGAACGGCTGCTGGTGGTACTCCGCGAGCAGGCTGACCTCTCCGACATCCCCGCCGGCCCGCCCGGCCGGGCGGGCCGGGAGGCGCGGACCGCCGAGGTGTACCGCAGGCTCGTCGCCACCGCCGAGCGCACCCAGGGCGGGCTGCGCCGGGACCTGAACCGGCTGGGCCTCGACCCCACGCCGTACTACCTGGTCAACGCGATCGAAACCGACGGCGGGCCGGCGGTGCGGGCCTGGCTGTCCGGCCGCCCTGAGGTGGCCCGGGTGCTGGTCAGCCAGCGGCTCCGCCCGTTGCCCGCACCCGCCCCGGTCAGTCGGGGCGACCAGCCGGCACCGACCGGGCCGGAGTGGAACCTGCGGATGATCGGGGCCGACCGGGTCTGGTCGGAGCTGTCCGTCACCGGCTCCGGGGTGGTGGTCGGCAGCTCGGACTCCGGGGTCGACGGCACCCACCCGGCGCTGGCCGCCGGTTTCCGGGGCGGCGACGACTCCTGGTACGACCCGTGGAACCACACCCGCTCCCCCGCCGACTCCGGCGGCCACGGCACCCACACCGCCGGCAGCGCCGTGGGGCGGGACGGCATCGGGGTGGCGCCCGGCGCGCAGTGGGTGGGCTGCGTCAACCTGGATCGCAACCTGGGCAGCCCGGCGCACTACCTGGACTGTCTCCAGTTCATGCTGGCACCGTTCCCGGTCGGCGGTGACCCCTTCACCGACGGACGCCCGGCGCGCGCCCCGGACGTGCTGACCAACTCGTGGGGGTGCCCACCGGTGGAGGGCTGCGATCCGGGGGCGCTGCGTCCGGCGACCGCCGCCCTGGAGGCGGCGGGCATCCTGGTGGTGGCTGCCGCCGGGAACACCGGCCCGGACTGCGGGTCGATCGTCGACCCGCCGGCCCCGTATGCGGACGTGCTGACGGTGGGGGCGGTGAACCGGGACCGGGTGGTCGCCGAGTTCTCCAGCCGGGGTCCCGTCGCGGGTGGGGTGGTCAAGCCGGATCTGGTCGCCCCGGGGGAGGGCATCAGGTCCGCGATGCCCGGCGGCGGCTACGCCACGCTGGACGGCACCTCGATGGCCACCCCGCAGGTGGCGGGCGTGGTGGCGCTGATGTGGTCGGCGAATCCGGCGCTGGTCGGGGATCTCGCGCGGACCCGGAACATCCTGCGGGACACGGCGCAGCCGGCCGGGCCCGCCGACCTCAGCTGCGGCCCGGTGACGGCGTCGAGCGGGGCCGGGCTGGTCGACGCGTACGCGGCGGTGCGGGCCGCCCGCCGCTGATCGCTCCCGTCACCGGGGTGGGCCGGCACGGGCCGTGGTGGGTACGGGCCGTGGACACGGAACGGGGCGGACCGCTCGCGCGGCCCGCCCCGTTCGGGGTTGGAACTGGACTCAGAAGTCCATGTCCCCGCCACCCGGGCCAGCCGGGGCGGCCGGGGTCTTCTCCGGCTTGTCCGCCACGACGGCCTCGGTGGTGAGGAAGAGCGCCGCGATCGACGAGGCGTTCTGCAGCGCCGACCGGGTCACCTTGGCCGGGTCGATGATGCCCGCGGCCAGCAGGTCGACGTACTCACCGCTGGCGGCGTTGAGGCCGTGCCCGGCGTCCAGGTTGCGGACGCGCTCGACGACGACGCCACCCTCCAGGCCGGCGTTGACGGCGATCTGCCGCAGCGGGGCGTCCAGCGCGATCTTGACGATCTGCGCGCCGGTGGCCTCGTCGCCGGTCAGGTCCAGCTTGTCGAAGGCGGTCTTGCCGGCCTGCACCAGCGCGACGCCACCACCCGGGACGATGCCCTCCTCGACGGCGGCCTTCGCGTTGCGGACGGCGTCCTCGATGCGGTGCTTGCGCTCCTTGAGCTCGACCTCGGTGGCCGCGCCGACCTTGATCACCGCGACGCCACCGGCCAGCTTGGCCAGCCGCTCCTGCAGCTTCTCGCGGTCGTAGTCGGAGTCGCTCTTGTCGATCTCGGCCCGGATCTGGTTGACCCGGCCCTGGATCTGGTCGGCGTCGCCGGCACCGTCGACGATGGTGGTCTCGTCCTTGGTCACCACGACCTTGCGGGCGCGGCCCAGCATGTCGAGGCCGACGGCGTCGAGCTTGAGGCCGACCTCCTCGCTGATGACCTGGCCACCGGTGAGGATGGCGATGTCGGCGAGCATGGCCTTGCGGCGGTCACCGAAGCCCGGCGCCTTGACGGCGACCGACTTGAAGGTGCCCCGGACCTTGTTGACGACCAGGGTCGCCAGGGCCTCGCCCTCGATGTCCTCGGCGATGATCAGCAGCGGCTTGCCCGACTGCATGACCTTCTCCAGGATCGGGAGCAGGTCCTTCACCGAGGAGATCTTGCTGTTGACGATCAGGAGGTACGGGTCGTCGAAGACGGCCTCCATACGCTCCGGGTCGGTCATGAAGTACGCGGAGATGTAGCCCTTGTCGAAGCGCATGCCCTCGGTGAGCTCCAGCTCCAGCCCGAAGGTGTTGCTCTCCTCGACGGTGATGACGCCTTCCTTGCCGACCTTGTCCATCGCCTCGGCGATGATCTCGCCGACGGTGCTGTCACCGGCGGAGATGGAGGCGGTGGAGGCGATCTGCTCCTTGGTCTCGACGTCCTTGGCGAGCTTGGACAGCTCCTCCGAGACGCTGGACACGGCAGCCTCGATGCCCCGCTTCAGGGCCATCGGGTTGGCACCGGCGGCCACGTTGCGCAGACCCTCGCGCACCAGGGCCTGGGCCAGGACGGTCGCCGTCGTCGTGCCGTCACCGGCAACGTCGTCGGTCTTCTTGGCGACCTCCTTGACCAGCTCGGCGCCGATCTTCTCGTACGGGTCCTCGAGCTCGATCTCCTTGGCGATGCTCACACCATCGTTGGTGATGGTGGGGGCACCCCACTTCTTCTCGAGCACCACGTTGCGGCCCTTGGGGCCGAGGGTCACCTTCACGGCGTCGGCGAGCTGGTTCATGCCCCGCTCGAGGCCGCGGCGAGCCTCTTCGTCGAACGCGATCATCTTGGCCATACGGCGTTGTCCTCCTGGACACTCACGGGCCACCCGGGTGTTGTGCCCCGGACGGGCCGCCTGGTGTACGCACCTTGGGGACGTCGCCACCTGGCGACGACGACGTCCTCCTCGGTCGGGCCGGACAGCCCGCGACGACCGGCCATGTGCCACGCCGACGCCATCGAGACGCCTGTGTGACCGTGGCCCTACCGCCCCGACCATTGGCACTCATCGTATGCGAGTGCCAATGACTTGTTTAGCACTCTCCCCTGCCGAGTGCAAGCACGATGGGGCCGGTCAGCCGAGTTCCGCCACCAGTCGCGTGACGTTCACCGGCCCCTCCTGCGCCCGCTGCTCGGCGTACGTCACGACGAGTCCGACCAGCTGCACGAGGTAGGCGGGGAGCACCAGCACCGCGCTGACCAGGATCACCGCCACCGCGCCCACGGCGGTGCCCGGCGCGGTGAACGGGTCGGTGCCGAACGGCACGGTGCCGACCGACTCCACCACCCCGCCGAGCACGCTGCCGAGGAGCACCGCCAGTGCGACCAGCGCCACCCGGCCGAGCACCATGCCCAGCCGGTCGTGGAACATCCGGAACGAGCGGCCGACCGGGTTCTGCCCCTCGAACAGGTAGACCGGGCCGGCCAGGGCGAGGGCGAGGGCCAGGTAGACGCCGGGCAGCAGGCAGAGGCAGAACCCCACGCCGATGAGCACGCCCAGCACCAGCATCCAGCCCCACAGGCCGAGGCAGCGGCGCGCGCCGTAGCGCAGCGCGCCGGGCAGGTCGGCCGGCTGGCCGGCGGCCTGTCGGGTCACCACCCAGGTGCCACCGGCCCAACCGATGCCCTGCACCACCCCGAACGCCAGCGCGACCAGGAACACCGAGACGCCGTAGATCACCAGGTCGCTGAGGTAGTCCTCGGGCAACGAGCCGTCGGCGGGCAGCACGGTCGCGTCGGGTCCCATGCCGAGCGAGAGTAGGGACACCGCCACCGCCGGCACGACCTGGGTCAGCAGCAGCAACGGCAGCAGGGGCCGCCAGCTGCGTCGTACCGCGCCGGCACACCTGCCGAACCACCCCTCCAGGCCGGCGTACGGGGGGTTGACCAGCGGGTCCTCCGGGCCCCACCGGCCGGCGTACGGCGCAGGACCGCCACCCTGGCCGGGGTACGGACCGACCCCCGGCGGGAGGCTGCCGGCAGGCGGCTGGCCCCAGCCAGGCGGCCCGACCCCGGGCTGACCCCAACCGGGCTGACCCCACCCGGGCTGCCCGGACGGTGCGCCCCAGCCAGGCTGCCCGGGGGACGTGCCCCAAGCGGGTTGCCCGGAGGGCGTGCCCCAGCCAGGCTGCCCGGGGGACGTGCCCCAGGCGGGTTGCCCGGAGGGTGTGCCCGAGGGCTGCTGGCCGGAGGGCGTGCCCGAAGGCGGTTGCCCCCACGGGCCGCCCGGGGACCCGGCAGCGGGGTCGGGCGGGCCCGAAGGCGACTGGTCGGACATGAACCCTCCTCAGCGGGACGCCTGGACGGTTCACGATCTTTCCCGGCACCGGCCTGCGCCGCCAGCCGCCACCCGGACGGCCCGACGGGCCCGAACCCGCCCCGACCACCGGAGCGGCCCGGAGGTGAGACCCGCCCGACCGCCGGGGACGGCCCGGAGGTAGGAACCCCCGGCCACGGGGGCGGCCCTGGGGCGGGACCTGGTACGCCCCGTCACCGGGGAGGGGCGGGACCGGCGAGGAGGTCAGGCGATGACGCGGACCCGTTCGGCCTGCGGGCCCTTCTGGCCCTGGGCGATCTCGAACTCCACCCGCTGACCGTCGTCGAGCGCCTTGTAGCCGTCCATTTCGATGGCGGAGAAGTGGACGAAGACGTCCTGCCCGCCGTCGACGGCGATGAAGCCGTAGCCCTTTTCGGAGTTGAACCACTTGACGGTGCCCTGTGCCACGGTGCACTTCCTCACTCTGCGCGGCGTTCCCCAACTCCGGATTGCCGGCGGGCCGACAGCGGAGAGCCACCGTTCCGGCGGTCGGTGAGGGCCGCTGAATCGGTGACCGAAATCGCACGCTACACGAGGAGTGACGACAGCGCACGACCACAAATAGGGGCAAATCAGACGGGTATCGACCCGGTCACCCATCGGTGAACGTCGCTGCGGTATGCATGCCTGCATGACCTCTGCCCCGGCCCCACCGGCGACCCGCACGGCCCCCGTGCACCGGGTGCGTCCGCAGGACGCGGCCCGGATGCGGGCGCTGCGGCTGGAGATGCTCGCGGACGCGCCGCTGGCCTTCCTGGAGACGGTCGCCGAGGCAGCCGCCCGCCCGCACGCCGACTACGCGGCCCGGGTCGCGTACGTCTCCCAGGGGTGCCACACCGCCCAGTTCGTGGCCGACCCCGGCGGCCGGCTGGTCGGGCACGCGGGCGGCACCATCTCCCCCGACGAGCCGGGCCTGACGGTGGTCTACGCGGTCTACGTGACCCCCACGTGGCGGGGTACCGGCCTGCTCGGCGCGCTGATCGACGAGGTCGCCGCCTGGTCGCGCGCCTGCGGCCGGCCACAGCTCATGCTGGAGGTGGTGGTCGGCAACGACCGGGCCTGCCGGGCCTACCGTCGCCTGGGCTTCACCGACACCGGGGTACGCGTCCCGCACCCCAAGATCCCCGCCCTCAACGAACTCCAGATGCGCCGCCCCGCCTGACCCGCCGCCCCTCCCCCTCCCTCCCCTCCCCCTCCCCCGCCCCGCCCGGCCTCCCCCGTGATCAAGAGGTTTAGGTCAAGTGATCAAGAGGTTCAGGTCAACCAGCCGCCCGGATCTGACGCAAACCTCTTGATCACCGGGGCTGGCCGGACGGGGGCGGGACGGACGGGGTGGGGCGGGGCGGGCGGGGTGGGGTTTAGGCGGGGCGGCGGGACTGGATGATGCGGAAGCGGTTGGCCACGTAGGCGCCGTCGGTGAGGGCGGCGTTGGCGGCCGGGTTCGCGCCGCTGCCGTGGAAGTCCGAGAAGGCGGCGGACTGGTTGACGAAGACCCCGCCGGTGAGGTTGGCCGACAGGTGCACCCCGGCGTCGATCGCGGCGGCCTCGGCGGCGTCCAGCACCGCCTCGTCGGTGGAGTAGACGGCGGCGGTCAGCGCGCCGCACTCGCCCACGGTGGACCGGAGGATCTCCAGGCCGTGCGCGGTCGAGTCGGTGGCGATGACGAACGAGATCGGCCCGAACCACTCCCGGCCGTAGACCTCGGTGTCGGTGGCGGCGAGCTTGACGATGGTCGGCGTCCGGACCACCGCGTCGGGCAGCGCCGGGTGTGTGACGGTACGCGACTCCAGCACCGCCTCACCGACCTTGGTGACCTCGTCGAGGCGTTCCAACACCCCGTCGTTGACGATCGCGCCGGTCAGCTCCACCCCCCGGGCCGGATCGGCGGTGAGCTTCCCGACGGCGGCGGCGATGCCGGCGGCCACCTCGTCGAAGCTCTTGTGCCCCTGGTCGGTGTCGATGCCGGCGGCGGGGATCAGAATGTTCTGCGAGGTGGTGCACATCTGTCCGCTGTAGAGGGTCAGCGTGAAGCCCAGGTTGCGGCACATCCCGGCGAAGTCGTCGGTGGAGTCGATGACGACGGTGTTCAGGCCGGCCTTCTCGGTGTAGACGGTCGCCTGCCGGGCGTTGGCCTCCAGCCAGTCGCCGTACCCGGTGGAACCGGTGAAGTCGACGATCTTCACGGCGGGGTGCAGGGCCAGGGTGGAGGCGAGCTTCTCGCCGGGGGCCTCGGGGGCGAGCAGCACCAGGTCGGGGTCGAAGCCGGCCTCGGCGAGCACCTCCCGGGCGTACTTCACGGTGATCGCCAGGGGCAGCACCGCGCGGGGGTGCGGCTTGACCACCACCGGGTTGCCGGTGACCAGCGAGGCGAACAGCCCGGGGTACGAGTTCCAGGTCGGGAAGGTGTTGCAACCGATGACCAGGGCCACCCCGCGCGGCACCACGTGGAACGTCTTGGTCATCCGCAGCGGGTCGCCCTTGCCGGCGGCCTTCTCCCAGCCGGCCGTCCCCGGGTGCCGGGTCATCTCGGCGTACGCGTAGGCGATCGCCTCCAGGGCCCGGTCCAGTGCGTGCGCGCCACCGGCCTGGAACGCCATCACGAACGCCTGGCCGCTGGTGAACTGCACCGCGTTGGCCAGTTCGAAGATGTGCTTGTGCAGCCGGGCGAGGATCTCCAGGCAGACTCCCGCCCGGGTCTGTGGGCCGGCGTCGCGCCAGGCCGGCAGGGCGGCGGAGGCGGCGGCGACCACCTCGTCCGCGCCCGGGTGCGGGTAGCGCACGTCCAGGGCCACCCCGAACGGGCTCGTCTCGGTGGCCACCCGGTCGCCCGCGCCGGGCTGGTCGAGCGGGAAGTCCCCACCGAGGTACGCCTCGAAGGCGGCCCTGCCGTCGGCGGCGGCGGTCTCGCCGTACACCCGGGGGCTGGGCGATTCGGGGTAGGCGGACCAGTACCCGCGTTCGGTGATCGCGGTCAGCGCGCGGTGCAGGGTGTCGGCGTGCCTGTCGTACAGCGGGTGCGGGGTCTCCGTCATGCCCGCCATCATGCAACAGATCACGACCAGATCAGTAGGGGCGTGTCACAGTTCAGATGGTCAACTGCCACTCCGTGGACCCGGCCACCGGCCGGAACCCGAGCTGCTCGTTGATCGCGATCATGTGGCTGTTCGCCGCCGCGTTGTAGGTGTCGACCGCGCCCAGCTCCGGCTCGTACGCCAGGGTGTGTTCGAGGTTCTCGGCCTTGCAGAGCAGGCCGAGCCGGTGCCCCCGGTGGGCCGGGTCGACGATGGTGATCTGCTGCCAGGCGTGCCGGGTGGTGTTCGCGGCCAGGCTGAGCACGCTCCAGGCGACCAACCGGCCGGACGCCCCGTGCACGGCGGCGACGCTGTACCGGCGGACGCCCCGCGCGTCCAGCGCCCGCTCCATGCCCTGGAGGCGCTCGGCGTCCATCCGCTCGGGTTCCCATTCCAGGTCGCCCAGGGGTGCGTCGGCCAGCAGCCGACCCTCCAGGTAGGCGAGGTCGGCGAGGTGTTCCGGCGGCGGGTGGCCGTGCCAGCGGACGGTGCGGTAGCCGGCTGCGGTCGACTGCGCCCTGGCCCGCAGCGCCGCCAGCCGGTCCCGGTCGAGCGCGGTGACGTCGAGCCGGCGGCGGACGTCGACCAGCGCCGGCCGGGCGCCGAGCGCCGCCGCGAAGGCGGCCCCGGGAAACTCCCCCACCGGGGTGGCCCCGGCCGCTCCGGCCGACGGCTGCCCGCCCAGGCCACCCGACGCCGACGCACCCGGCTCATCGGGTGTCGTCCCACCCGGACCGCCTGACGCCGACGCACCCGGCCCGACCGGCGTCGTCCCGCCCGGGATCGCCCCGCCCGGCCCGTCCGGTAGCGGGGTCACGGCGGAGCCGACCACCCGCTTGCAACCGGCCTCCCGGAGCAGCCGCCGCGCGTGGGCGGCCAATGCCCGTCCCACTCCGCGCCGCCGGTACGCCGGATCCACGGCCAGTTCGATGCTGGCGTTCTCGGTGTTGTCCAGCAGGTGCAGGTTGATCCGGACCCAGCCGACGGGCACCCCGTCGAGCCGGGCCACCGACCACCTGGTGTCGATGCCGGGCATCGGGTGCCACAGCGCCGCCTCGAACCGTCGCCGGCACAGCGGCGGCAGGTCGGGCGATTCCGTCGCCTCGACCGTGGCCGCGATCCGGTAGGCCGCGTCGAGGGTGGGCTGATCGGTCCGGTCGATCGTTGCGATGTCCAGGGCCACGCCGCGAGTCTTTCCCGTGGACGACATCGGGGGCCAGCGGATTTCCGCTGGCCCCCGGTTCACGTTGGTCGGGAGGGACGTTCGCACAACGCCTCCGGCGTTGGGTCGCAAGAACTTGAAAAGTCTCCGGCGAAAGCCCTCCCGCACGGAGCATCTTCCGCCGCCCGGTTCCTGCCGTCAAGTCCTTCCCGGTGGGTTTTCACCACCCACCGCGAAAACCCGGTCACCCAGAGATCCACTCGGGCCGCCCAGCGCCCATGATCGACACGCGCACGGGGCCGACCACGCAGGGTGCGGGCGGCGCGCCGGGTTCAGGCGAGGAGGCCGGCGTCGCGGGCGGCCCGCAGGGACGGCTTGATCCGGTGGGTGGGGCCGACCTGACCGGCGACCGCGTCGATGGTCTTGAGGCCCTCGCCGGTGTTGAAGACGACCGTCTCGGCGGTCGGGTCGAGCCGACCGGACTCGACGAGCTTGCGCAGCACCGCCACGGTCACCCCGCCGGCCGTCTCGGCGAAGACGCCCGTGGTGCGGGCCAGCAGCCGGATGCCGGCGCGGATCTCGTCGTCGTCGACGTACTCCATCCAGCCGCCGGTGCGCCGGACCGCCTCCAGGGCGTACAGGCCGGCGGCGGGGTCACCGATGTTGAGCGACTTGGCGATGCCGGTCGGCCGGACCGGGGTGATGGTGTCGGTGTCGGCGTGCAGGGCGGCGGCGATCGGGTTGCAACCTGCCGACTGGGCGCCGAACACCTTCCAGCCCCCGGCCGGCGCTTCGACCAGGCCGATCTCGACCAGCTCGGTGAACGCCTTGTCGATCTTGGTGAGCAGTTCGCCGGAGGCCATCGGGATGACCACCTGGGCCGGGATCCGCCAGCCGAGCTGCTCGGCCACCTCGTACCCGAGGGTCTTGGAGCCCTCGGCGTAGTAGGGCCGGACGTTGACGTTGACGAAGGCGGTGTCCTCGAACTCGTCGGTCTCCACCAGCTCACCGCAGAGCCGGTTCACGTCGTCGTACGAGCCGTCGATGGCGACCAGGTCGCCGCCGTAGACGGCGGTGGTGATCACCTTGCCCTGCTCCAGGTCGCCCGGGATGAAGACCACCGAGGGCGCACCGGCGCGGGCCGCGTGGGCGGCCACCGAGTTGGCCAGGTTGCCGGTCGAGGCGCAGGCGAACCGCTCGAAGCCGAGCGCCTTCGCGGCGGTGAGTGCCACCGAGACCACCCGGTCCTTGAACGAGTGGGTCGGGTTGGCGCTGTCGTCCTTGACCCACAGCGGCGCGCTGATGCCCAGCTCGGCGGCGAGGTTGGGCGCGGCCACCAGCGGGGTCAGCCCGGGGTCGAGGGTGACCCGGGTGGCCGGGTCCTGGCCGGCGGGCAGGAGGGCGGCGTACCGCCAGATGTTCTGCGGGCCGGCCTCGATCTGCTCCCGGGTGACGCGGGCCAGCGCGGCGGTGTCGTAGTCGACCTCCAGCGGGCCGAAACACTCGTGACAGGCGTGCTGCGCGGCGAGCGGGTAGCGGGCGGAACAGGCGCGGCAGACCAGCGCGCGGGCGGGGCTGGCGGTGGTGTCGATACCGGGGGCGGCGAGCGTCGACGTCATGTCGATTCCTCTCATCTTTCCCCGCATCGCACCCTGCGGCGGGGACGGAATTGGCACCTGCCCCGCCGGACGCTCAGCGATGAGCGCGCGGGGTGGTTGCCGGGGCGTCGTCGGGCCGTATCCCTCAGCCCCTCTGGATGAGGTATGCAGTTGTGGGACCGAGTCTAGGCAGCTTCGCGGCCTTCGCCCAGCCGGCTTCCCACGGTGTGAGCCACCCCGCTGCCGGACCTCGGCCGGGCACCCCGGCCGGCACCCTTGTTTCGGGGAAGTTTCCAGCTCAACACGGCCGTACGCACCGGGCCGGGAAAGCCGTACGCCGGCCCCCCGGTCGGCCCCTGACCGCGCTCCGACAGGCCGACCCGGGCCGCCCGTGGAGCCGATGACCGATATTGCCATCGATCAGTACGGTGCGGTCACCTGATGTCGAGAGAGGACCCCCCGGCCATGCGACGGATCCCGTTGAGCCTCACCAGCCTCGCCCTGGTCTGCCTGCTCACCGCGTGCGGGGGTGAGCAGGGCCCGACGGAGGCGGCGACGCCCACGGTCAGCCCGTCCACCGAGCCCTCCACCGCCTCGGTGTTGAACGCGACCACGCCCGACCCGATGCCCACCAGCGCCAAGCCGGCCCCGCAGCAGAAGAGCGCCTCCGGCACCGCCCCGGCGGCCACCACCACCGCCCCGGCACCTGTGGTCAAGGCTCCGTTGACCTGCGCCCATCTGGCGGGCGCCAAGCTCGGCAGCAGCAAGACGCCCTACAACGGCTACCCGGACTACCTGCCGTTGACCGAGGGGCAGTGGTCGGGCGAGGACGGCGCGACCGTGACGCTCCAGAAGCCCTGCGGCATCGGCGACCTCGACGGCGACGGCGCGGACGACGCGGTCGGTGTGGTCTCGGTCAACTCCGGGGGCAGCGGCACCTTCTACACCGTCGCGGTGTGGCGCAACAGCGGCGGCCTGCCGGTGTTCCGGGCGCTGACCGACCTCGGCGACCGGACCCCGGTCGTGTCGATCAGTGTGGCCGGGCGGCGGGCCACCGTCGTCTGGTTGACCCGCAGCCCCAGCCGGGGCATGGCCGAACTGGACATCAGGCGCACGTCGGTCTACAAGCTCTCCGGCAGCACGCTCACCGAGGTGAGCCACTCCGACGCCCCCTACAACCCCTGACCGGACGGGTCGCCGGGGCCACCTGCCCCGGCGACCCGGATCGGTGGGTCAGACCGGCACCGAGCTGGGCTCGGACACCGGGGTCGCCGGGGCGTCGGAACGCCGGCCGCCGAGCAGCGTGTCGAGCGCCCAGGAACCCGGGCCAAGCACCGCGATCAGCAGGAACGACCAGCAGAACAGCGCGGACAGTTCCCCACCGTTGCGCATCGGCAGCAGCCCTTCGGGCTGGTGCACCACGAAGTAGGCGTACGCCATCGAGCCGGACGCGAGCAGCGCCGCGGGCCGGGTGAACAGACCGGCGAGCACGAGTGCGCCGCAGACCAGCTGGATCAGCGCGGCCCACCAGCCCGGCCAGGTGCCGAGCGGGACGGCCTTGCCGGTCATCGGGTTGCCGCCGAACAACCCGAAGACCGACGACAGGCCGTGCAGCATGAACAGCAGGCCGATGACGATGCGGTACAGGGACAGGGTCGGCCCGCCGAGCCGAGAGACGTTCATGGGAACCTCCATGGAAGGGATTACTTCCCACCCATGATGAGGCATCGAAGCACTTAAATCGATAAATTCTTTGTTACTGGGAAGATCCCGTCGCGAGACAATACCCCACCTTCCACACCCCGGGTCACCGCCCGCCGGCCGACGCCGGCCGACCGACCCCCACCCCGCCCCCACACCCCGGGCCGACCACCCGCGGGGCCGTCGGCGCGGCACGGAACATAATGATTGTTAACTATTAATTAACTGTCATCAAGTTCATACCTCCCGTTTATGGTAAATGAATATGCGCACAATTCGCGTGACCCGTGGCGGGCGCATCGCCCAACGGGCGGTGGAACCATCCGACCCCGACCACCACCTCCCGCCGCGACGCAGCCGGCGCGGCTCCCCGACCGACGCTCCCGGCCGACACTCCCGCACCACACCGTGCGACGTGCACGTTCACTGAGCGCGCCGACAGGCGTGGAGCGAGCCGGCCACCCCGGCGGCGGCCGACACCCGGGACCGTCCGCCCCGGCCCGTGCGCCGGCTTCGGACGACAGCAACCGGTTGGCGCGATATTCCCGGGACACCCCGAAAGCCGGACCCATCAGCAATTTTCGCGACGCCACCCCCGGGCATCCTGCGGCACCTCCGAGCCGCCACCCAGCGCCCCGGCCGACCCCCCGGGCAGTTCAATAATCCTTAACAACCAGTACCACGACATCGACCTACGTAATACGTTAGCCTCGTCACCACGTTACGCCCGGAACTGCGGACCCACCCCCCTGTTCATCAGCCGTCCACACCACACCCATCGGCCCGTGATGCCCGTGTCGACAATTTCCTATTTCCGTCGTACGAGGCACCCCGGGCGACCGGTGCTGCGATTCCGCGCGTCACGTCGATTATCCATTCGCCCTGGTCGAGAGCGGTCTGCCCACTCCCCGTCCCGGCTGACGCCACCTCGACCAGCATTCACGGAGAGGACCACCGTGCGACGTCGACCACTCCTGCCGTCACGACTTCTGGCCGCATTCGGCACGCTGATTCTGCTACCCGTTCTCGCCACCCCGGCCAGCGCCGACACCCCGTCCGAATCGATACGGCTGCTCGCCAAGGCCGCCGCCGACGAGTGTTTCGCCGGTGTCGGGGTCGACTACCCTCCGGGGCCGCCCTGCGCCGAGGGACAACCCAAGGTCAACCAGTCGTACGTCTGGGGGCTCGCCCAGGCCGGCCGCCGGCTCTGGTTCGGCACCGGAGCGAACGTGCTCTGCCTCAAGCCCAAGGGCTACCAGGTCCGGGAACCGATCCTCAACGACGACTACGTCTGCGAGTTCAACCAGAGCCAGCCGGCCCGGAACAATCCGGCCTGGCCGGCCACCCTCGGCGACCACCGCGCACCCGAGGTCTACACCTACGACCTGGCCACCGAACGGCTCACCGAGCGCACCGCCGACATCACGTCGGCCTCCCCGGCGGACGCCAACCTGTTGAACACCACGGCCGGGCTGCGCAGCGCCGCCGCCCACCAGGGCGTCGTACTGCTCGCCGGCCCCAGCGTGCTCGGCGGGGTGAACGTGTTCGCCTTCGACGGCATCACCGGCCGGTACCTCGGCTCGACCAACCTCTCCGCGTACGAGAACATCAGGCACTGGGTGGTCGCCGCCGGCGTGCTCTACGCCGGGGTCGGCGTGGGCATCAACGGCGGCGAGGCGGGCAAGGTGCTGCGCTGGACCGGCGACCGCACCACCCCATTCAGCTTCACCGAGGTCGCCGACCTGCCCACCCAGGTCGCCGACCTGACCGAACACCAGGGCCGGCTCTACGTCTCCACCTGGCCGAAGGCGGTCGTCGAGGGCTCCGTCGCGCCGTCCCCGGTCAGCACGGTGGCCACCGCCCCCGGCGACAGCGGCACCCCACTCGCACCCCCGGCCGAGGACGTCAACGACCTGGCCAGCATCTGGCGGAGCCCGCTGCTCGCCGTCGGCACCCCCGGCCTCAACCCGGAGGACGCCGGAAACTGGACGCAGGTCTGGTCGGCCGCCGAGTACGAGCCGGACCCGGTGGTCCGCCGGGCGTACGCCCTCGGTGGGCTCGCCTCCTTCGGCGGCCAGCTCTACTGGGGCACCATGCACGTGCCGCTGCAGGCGACCGCCCTGCACGTCTCGGTGTACCCGCCGCGCACCCCGGCGCAGCTCCAGGCCACCGTGCAGAACACCCAGCGGGCGTTCGCCGTCTTCCGGGGCCAGAACCTCGGCGGAGCCCACGAACGGATCGAGACGCTCTACGGCGAGTCGACGCTGCCGGCCTTCGACCCGGCCGCGAACAACGGCGTGGGCGCCTGGGCGCCGGCACCCACCGGCGTGACCCCGGTCTACGGCGGTTCCGGCTTCGGCGACCCGTTCAACCTGTACGCCTGGAAGATGGCGGTGGCCGGCGGCCGGCTCTACATCGGCACCATGGACTTCGCCTACATCTCGCTGGAGGGGCAGATGCCGACGCCGCCGGCCGGTGCCACCACCACCCCGCCCACCTTCGGCTCGGACCTCTGGGCGTTCGACGGGTCGGACCAACCCGCCCGCGCGGTCGACACCGGAGGCTTCGGCAACCCGCTCAACCAGGGGGTACGCACGATGATCGTGGACGGGACCACGCTCTACGTCGGGATGGCGAACCCGATGAACCTGCGTACCGACCCGACGCCCGGCGTCCCCAAGGGGGGTTGGGAGCTGATCCGGGTCAGCCGCCGGTGACGCCGGCCGGCTGACCGTGGCCCGGCGGCCCGGGGTTCCACCGGCCGCCGGGCCGCACCGCCCGCACGCCACCTGCCCGCACGGGTGTGGCGCGCGGATCGGGGGTCACCCGGCGGCACGTCGCCCACCGGGCGAGGTGCCGCCGGGCGGGCCCGGGGCCGTCACGGGGTGGCGAGGGCCTCGGTGGGCGAGAGCCGGCTGGCCCGGATCGCCGGGTAGAGCCCGGCCAACGCACCGATGGCGATGGTCGCCCCGATACCGCCGGCCACCACCCAGAGCGGCACCACGGTCGGCCACCCCTGCGAGCTGGCGTAACCGGCGGTGACCAGGCCGCCGAGCAGCACCCCGCCGACGCCGCCCAGGGCGGACAGCAGCAGCGACTCGGCGAGGAACTGGGTCCGGATCTGCCCCCGGGTGGCGCCCAGCGACCGCCGCAACCCGATCTCGGCCCGCCGCTCGATCACCGAGATGACCATGGTGTTGGCCACCCCCACCCCGCCGACCAGCAACGCCACCGCGCCGAGCCCGAGCAGCAGGCCGGTGAACGCCTCGTCGGTGGCCTGCTGGGCGGCGAGCGCGTCCGACGGCCGGGAGACCTGGATCTCGTTGGACTGCTCCGGGTTGGCCGTCGCCGCCAGCACCGCCCGGACGGCCTCGACGTGCTGCTCGGCCGAGCGGGTGTAGATCCGGGTCGGATGCCCGTCCAGGCCGAGGTAGGTGGTCGCGGCCGACCAGCCGACCAACGCCGACGAGTCGAGTTCCGGGGCGAGCGGGACCGGCCGCAGGATGCCGATCACGGTGAACCACCGCCCGTCGACGTACACCTGGATGTCGGGCCCGGCCGCACCGAGGCCGAGCCGCTGCGCGGCCACCGACCCGAGCACCGTGGCCGGATACCGCGCGGTGGCCTCGTTGAGCCAGGTCCCGCTGGCCAGCGAGCCGCCGACGGTGTCGAGCAGGTCCAGCTCCACCGCCTGGGTGCCCAGGCCGCCGGTCTGCGCCTCCGGAATCCGGTCCGACCGGTAGACCGGGGTGTCGGCCAGTTGCGCGGTGGCCGACACCTGGCGTACCGGGGCGATCCGGCTGATCATGCCGACCGCCTCGACCGGCAGTTGGGCGTCCGCGCCGAACAGGGTGCTGCCCGGCGCGACGGTGAGCAGGTTGGTGCCCAGGGCGGCCAGCGTCCGGTCCAGGTCGGCCCGGGACGACGACGAGATGCCGACCACGCTGATCATCGCCGCGATGCCGATGGCGATGCCCAGGGCGGACAGGAACGCCCGCAGCGGCCGGGTGCGTAGTCCCACGCCGCCGACCCGCAGCACGTCACGCGGGCTCATCCGGGCCGGGCGCAGCCGCTCCGGCCGCCCGGCGTCACCCCGACGTCGCGCGCCGGTCGGCCGCACCGGTGTCGTGGTCATCGCAGCACCCCTTCGGTAGGCGCGGCGGAGTCCGCCACGATCAGCCCGTCGCGCATCTGCACCTGCCGGGGCAGGCTCGCCGCGATCTCCCGGTCGTGGGTGATCACCACGACGGTGGTGCCGGCCGCGTGCAGTTCGTGCAGCAGCTCCATCACCCCCGCACCGGAGCTGGAGTCGAGGTTGCCGGTCGGCTCGTCGGCCAGCAGCAACGGCGGTTCACCGACCACCGCCCTGGCGATCGCCGCCCGCTGCCGCTCGCCGCCGGAGAGCTGGTGCGGCCGGTGGTCCAGCCGGTGCCCCAGGCCGACCCGTCGCAGCGCCGCCTCCGCCCGCCGCCGCCGCTCCCGCCGGGGCACCCCGGCATAGAGCAGGCCGTCCGCCACGTTCTCCACCAGGGGTACGCCGGCAGCCAGGTGGAACTGCTGGAACACGAACCCGATCCGGCTGGCCCGCAACGCGGACAACTCCCGGTCGGACAGCCGGGCGGCGTCGTACCCGTCGATGTGGACCGCGCCCGAGCTGGGCCGGTCCAGCGTGCCGATCACGTTGAGCATGGTGGACTTCCCCGACCCGGACGGGCCGACGATGGCCACCAGGGCACCCCGGTCGACGGTCATCGACACCCCGCCGAGGGCGGCGACCGTGTCGCCGTACCGTTTGGTGACGTCGCGCAGCTCGACCACGTGGTCGGGGCCGGCGGGCCGGGCCGGCTCAGTCACCGGGCATCCCCACGGTCAGCCCCGCGGTGACCCCCTCGCCGGAGACCTCCACCCGACCGTCCGCGAACAGGCCGGTGCGCACCGCGACGATCCGGGTGCCGGTGTCCTCCACCACCTGTAGCCCGTAACCGCCCTCGGCGAGGGTGAGCAGCGCCGCGACCGGTACGGAGAGCACGTCGGCGCGTTCCGAGGCGATCAGGCCGAGATCCACCGCCGCCTTGTCGTAGCCGGCCAGCACCTTCGGGTCGTCCCCGGTGACGGTGACCTCGATCTTGGTCTCGGTCTCCGGGTCCTTGCCGGACGCCGCCGTCGTCTGCACCACCGTCTCGACCGTGTCGACCCGACCCGTGCTGCGGGTGCCGTCCGGCAGGGTGATGGTCACCTTCGCGCCCTTGCGGGCCAGCCGCTGGTCCTCGACGTCCAGGGTGCAGGTGACCAGCCGGGCCGTCCCGGTGGTGGACAGCACCACCTTGCCCGCGCCCACCGTGTCGCCCACCTCCACGCCGTGGCTCTCCACCCGCACCTCGCCCGGGGCGTAGACGATCCGGGCCGGTTCGACCTGACCGGTCTCCGGCAGGCCCAGGTCCTCCTGCCAGTCGCGGACCGCGTCGGCGGTCGCCGAGGTGAAGTCCTCGTCGACGTCGAAGCCGGTGTGCCCGAGCGCGGCGAGGTTCTGCTCGAACTGCTTGACGTCGGTGCCGCTGACCCCGGAACGCAGCATCCGGTACGCGGGCAGGCTGCCGTAGAGCAGCACCACCGGCTCGTCGTCGATCCGGTAGAGGGCCTTGCCCCGCTTGACCGTCGCGCCACCCGCGGCGAGCCAGGTGACCGTCCCGGCCAGCCGGCTCTCCCGGGCGCGCGGGGTGCCGTACCCCAGCTCGCCGTTCTTGGTCTCCCGGTCGACCAGGGTCTGCCGGGTCACGGTGGCGGTCGCCGGCGGCCGGTCCACGGCGGCCGACCGGTCGGCCTGGCCGTCGGTGGCGGAGGTGACCGCCACGACCGCCACCGCCACCACCAGCAACGCCACCGCACCGAGCAGGACCCCGGCGCGTGGGCGTCGCCGCCGGGCCGGTGGCTCGTCGGGTGCGGTGGCGGTCGACTCGACGGGTCGGGCCGTGGTGCTCATGACGTCCTCCGGCGTTCACCGAGGTTGGGCATGATCTCCCGACACTTGTCGAACGCGGCCCGCACCTTCGGGTCCTTCAGGTCGATGTTGGCCTTGCCGGGCTGGATGCGCCCGTCGGCGGACGGGTCCGGGAAGTCCGGCACGCCGTTCTCCCGCATGCAGCCGGCCAGCTTGCGGACCTGCTCGGTCTGTTCGGCGTCGAGCTGCCGGGGTTGCCCGCCGTTGGGGGCGTACTCGCGGCACTCCTGGAGCGCCGCCTGCACCTTGCCCAGGTCGATGTCCGCCCCCGAGTCGAACCGTGGCCCCTTCTGCCCCGGCTCCGGGTCCGGCACGTCGAGGCCCTGTTCCCGCAGGCACGTGGTGAACTTGAGCTGGCGCTGCTCGTCGCTCAGCCCGGCGGCGGACACCGAGGGCTCCGCGCCACCACCACCGGCGGTGGCCACCCCGGGGTCGTCGTCGCCGTCGGACTGGCAGCCGCTCAGGGCCAGGGCCGCCACCACCGGCAGGGCCAGCAGCAGGCTCAGCGGATTTCGTCGCATCGTCGGTCTCCCTTCCGGCCGGCAGAGAGCCGGCATTAGGGATAACTCAACTCCTCAGGCGGTATCCAGGGCATAAGCGGTGGCGTTAACGCGGTGGTTATCCCGGCGTAGGCGAGGATGGAACGGTGCGCGTACTGGTGTGCGAGGACGAGAAGCTGCTCGCGGACGCGATCGCCGAATGGCTCCGCCGGGAGTCGTTCGCGGTCGACGTCGCGTACGACGGCGACGCGGCCCTGGAACGGATCGGCGTCAACGGCTACGACGTGGTCGTCCTCGACCGTGACCTGCCCGTCGTGCACGGTGACGACGTGTGCCGGGCACTGGTCCGGGCCGAACGGGACACCCGGGTGCTGATGCTGACCGCCGCCGCCGCCGTGCGGGAACGGGTCGCCGGCCTGGCCATCGGCGCCGACGACTATCTCACCAAGCCGTTCGCGTTCGTCGAGCTGAGCGCCCGGGTGCACGCGCTGACCCGGCGTACCCGCCCGGCCGCCCCGCCGAAGCTGAGCCGGGCCGGGATCGTCCTGGACCCGGCCCGCTTGCAGGTCACCCGGGACGGGAACTTCGTGCCGTTGTCCCGTAAGGAGTTCGGCGTGCTGGCCGAGCTGCTGCGCGCCGACGGCGCGGTGGTCTCCGCCGAGGACCTGCTGGAACGCGCCTGGGACGAGCACATCGACCCGATGACCAACGTGCTGCGGGTCACCGTGATGAAGCTGCGGCGCAAGCTCGGCGACCCGCCGGTCATCGAGACGGTGCCCGGGGTGGGATACCAGATCCGATGAGGAAACCGACCATCCGGGCCCGGCTGACCCTCATCTACGGCGGCCTGTTCCTGCTCGCCGGCACGGTGCTGCTCGCCGTGACGTACGTGCTGGTCGACCAGCGGCTCGCCCATGGGCTCGGGTTCAACCTGCGCGGCAGCGGCGGCAATGAGTCGGTCTCGCTGCCGCAGGGCACCCAGATCAGCGCCAGCCAGGCCGAACACCTGCGCACCATCGTCCGACAGGTGCAGGACGACGCCCGCCGCGACGCCCTGGACTCGCTGCTCACCCAGGGCGGGGTGGCACTGGCCGTGGTGACCATCGCCGCGGTCGCCTTCGGCTGGCTGGTCGCCGGCCGGGCGTTGCAGCCGTTGCAGCAGATCACCGGCACGGCCCGCCGCATCGCCGGCGCCGACGGCGCGGGCCGGGGGCTGCACGAGCGGATCGCCCTGGTCGGGCCGACCGACGAGGTGAAGGAGCTGGCCGACACGTTCGACCTGATGCTCGAACGCCTCGACCGGTCCTTCGACGGGCAACGGCGCTTCGTCGCCAACGCCTCACACGAGCTGCGTACCCCGCTGGCGATCAACCGGTCCCTGGTGGAGTTGGCGATCACCAGGCCGGACGCCTCACCCGAGGTCCGGCAGCTCGGGGAGACCCTGCTGGCCGTCAACGAACGTCACGAACGGCTGATCGACGGGCTGCTCACCCTCGCCGACTCGGAGAACGCGCTGGCCGAACACGCCGAGGTGGACCTCGCCGAGATCGCCGGGCACGTCGCGGAGCAGACCGGCCGGTCCACCACGCTCGCCGTCACTCGCGAACTGGCCCCGGCGCGTACGGCCGGCGACCCGGTGCTGCTGGAACGGCTCACCCAGAACCTGGTGGAGAACGCCGTCCGGCACAACGTCGACACCGACGGCTGGCTCTCGGTCGCCACGGCGGTGGTCGACGGTCGGGCCACCCTGACCGTCAGCAACAGCGGGCCGGTGGTGCCCGGGTACGAGATCGAGACGATGTTCCTGCCGTTCCGCCGGCTCAACCGGGAACGGGTCGCCGGTCAGCGGGGCTTCGGCCTGGGGCTGTCCATCGTGCGGGCGGTGGCGCGGGCGCACGGCGGGACGGTGCGGGCCGTCCCCCGCCCCGACGGCGGCCTGGTGGTCACCGTCTCCCTCCCCACCACCGGCTGACCCGACTCCAAAGCTCCCAACCCGCTCCCTCGTGTCAGGCATCACGCGTTGCCCGTGTCGCGGACGAACACTCCCCGACCGGGCGCACCGACGACCACACCCCGGTCACGCAGCAGCGCCACCGCTCGCGCAGCCGTGGAGAACGAGACGGAGTAGAGATCCGCGAGCTGCGAGTAGGAGGGCAGCTTGGCCCCCGGCTCATACTCGCCATCCCTGATCCGGCTGGTGATGTCGGCGGCAATGTCGGTATAGCTCAGCGGAATCGCGGGCATGGTGATCCTCCCGGGTTGGCAATCCCATCTGATCACGTTCTGCGACTTCACCTCAAGCGCTTGGTTGACCTATGTCACTAGGCGCAATAGCATGGGACCGAGCCACCCGGGTTGGCACCAGGGCCGGTTCACCCTCCGGGAGAACACCCGGACAGGGCCGGGGCAGGGCGTACGGATCGACTGGAGCCCCTTCCAGGTTGGTCGGCGCGCTGCCCCGGCACCCACGTAGGCAGAGGAGACACGGTGGAGACGAGTACGGAGGTGCCGGTCGCCAGCGCGCTACGGGCGGCCGAGCAGGTCGCCGCCGAGCTGCGGGAGACGTACCTCGGGGTGGCCGCCGGGGTGGTGCTGCTGGAACGCGTCGGCGCGGGATGCACCCACCCGGCGCTCCGGCTGGCCCGACGCAGCGGCGGTGACGCCCTCGACCTGGCCGCCGAAGTCGACCAGCAGGTCACCGACGGGATACGCCGGCTGCGGGTCGCCGCCGGGCACGTCGAGCCGGGCACCATCGGCGACCTCGTGGAGACGCTGGATACCGTCCGTGGCCGGTGGAGTGCGGCAGCCGATCGGATTCGACACCTCCCGGGCCGGGTCACCGCCGCCGGCCAGCAGCTCCGCGACGCAGCCCCCGCCGAGGCCACGCCTACCGACTCCACCGGGGGCACCACCCCACCGGGGCGACACGACACCGAGACGACCACGCGGCAGTGGCGATACGCCGCCGAGCAGCTCGACCTGATGGCCGAGTGTCTGGCCGCTGCCGTCGCCGCACTGGGGTCGTACACCGACGGGTTGTCGGGTGCGGCACCCCGACCGGCCAGGAAGGGCGACACAGGATGATCTATCGAGCCGGGCGGCGGCTGCTGCCGCAGCACGTCCGCACCGTCACCTTCGGCACCCGTCGGTGGCGTGGTCTCGACCCCGAGCAGGTGTACGCCTTCCTCGACCAGGTCGCCGACGAGTTGGAACGGGTCACCCGGGACCTGGCGACCGCCACCACCGAGGGCGAGCGCATCCGGGTGGCGCTGCGACGGTGGGGATCAGGGCACACCGACTGCCGCCGGACGAGAGCCGCCCGGAACAGGTGGTGGCCACGATGACCGACCCGTGCTGGATCATCCACCTGCCGACCAGGCTGACCAGCGTCGACGAGGTCGCCGCCCTGGCGATGGCGTTGCGTCGCTCGCTCGGGCACGTGCTCGCCGTCGACTTCGGCGAGACGACCCTGTCGCCGGAGGACCGGCAGTCCGTGCGTACCCGGGTCTGGTGCGACGCCCCGCTCGGCGGCCCCGGCCGCTGCGGTCGCACCGCCGGCCACGACGGCGGGTGCGCCCCGACGGCGGAATGATCGACTCAACGGGGCCGATGTCGCGGTGTCCGCCGGCGGCGATAGCGCAACATCGACCCCGTTGCTCCACGGCGAGCGGGCGGGGGTCAGCTGGTGACGTCCTTGCGGGTGAAGCGCCAGAAGGCCAGTCCCCAGAACAGGGTGGCGTAGCTGACCGCCGAGATCGCGCCCCGGACCACGTCGTCGGTCTGCATCGGGGTGGACAGCAGGCCCAGCCAGGCGCTGCTGTAGTGGGTCGGCAGAAAGTCGCGCAGCACCCCCAGCGCGGTGATCTGGTCCAGGATGCTGGACAGGATCCACAGCAGCACCGCGCCACCGACCGCACCCAGCGCGGCATCGGTGACCACCGACAGCAGGAACGCCAGCCCGGCCACCACCAGCAGCACCACCGCCAGATAGCCGAGCACCGCCAGCAGCCTTACCAGCCCCTCGGTCGGGGTCAGCTCGGCGGCGACCTGGCTGGTCAGCGGCGACCAGCCGTAGCGCAGGGTGCCGGCGAGCAGGGCCGTACCGGCCAGCAACAGCAGCGCCAGCCCCGAGTACGCCAGCGCCACCAGCAGCTTCACCGTCAGCAGCCGGGCCCGGGGCACCGGCACCGCCAGCAGGTACCGCAGGCTGCCCCAGCTCGCCTCGCTGGCCACCGTGTCACCGCAGAACAGCGCCACCACCACGACCAGCAGGAACGACGCCGACACCAGGATCGAGAAGAGGGTGAAGTTGAGCCCGCCCGAGGTGGCCAGGTCGGCGAGGCTGGCGAACTCGCCCCGGCCCCCGCCGTCGTCGTCCCCGGAGTCGAACTGGAACGCCACCAGGATGATCAACGGCAGCAGCACCATGAACCCGAGCGCCAACTGGGTACGCCGCCGCGACGCCTGCCGGCGGAACTCCGCCCCGAACGGCAGGGTCGCCCCCGGCCGGTAGCCGGCCGCCGCCCCACCCGACCCGAACTCCCCCACCCCCGACGGGGAACCCACCGAAGAACCTGCCATCACCGGTCACCGCTTCCCCGAGAGTTCTCGCCCACCAAAGCGAGGAACGCATCCTCCAGGCGACGCCGTGGCACCACCCGGTCCACCCCGATCCCGGCCCGGACCAGCTCGGCCACCACCTCGCTGCGGGCGGTCCCGTTCGTGTCCACCACCAGAGCACCGGCGTCGTCGGCGGTCAGCACCTGCACCGCGTCGAGGCGGCCCAGCACCTTCCGCGCGGCGGCCTGGTCGGTCACCTCGAACAGGGTGCTCGGCGACTCGCCGACGATCTCCTCCACCGGGCCGGACGCGACGATCCGGCCCTTGTTGACCACCACCGCGTGCGTGCAGGTCTGCTCCACCTCGGCCAGCAGGTGGCTGGAGACCAGCACCGCCCGGCCGTCGGTGGCGTACCGCTGGAGCACCCGGCGCATCTCGGCGATCTGCGGCGGGTCCAGGCCATCGGTCGGCTCGTCGAGCACCAGCAGCTCCGGCAGGCCCAGCATGGCCTGCGCGATGGCCAGCCGCTGCCGCATGCCGTGGCTGTAGTTCTTGGTCCGCCGGTGCACCGAGTCGCCCAGGCCGGCGATCTCCAACGCCTCGTCGAAGTGCGCGTCGGCCCACGGCCGCCCGGTGGCCCGCCAGTACGCCTTCAGGTTGTCCAGGCCGGACAGGTGCGGCAGGAAACCGGGCCCCTCCACCAGCGCGCCGATCCGCGACAGCACCGGCGAGCCGGGCACCAGCCGGTGCCCGAAGACGTAGATCTCCCCGGCGGTCGGCTGGGTCAGCCCCATCAGCACCCGCAGGGTGGTGGTCTTGCCCGCGCCGTTCGGGCCGAGCAGCCCCATCACCTGACCGGGGTGCACCTCGAAGTCCACCCGGGACACCGCGACGAACCCGTCCGCGTACTCCTTGCGCAGGTCGCGGACGGCGAGCGGGATGCCCGCGTACTCGGGGTGGACGGAGTCGTCCTGGCGGCGGTGCCGGCGGCGGACCACGGCGACGACCACGACGAGCCCGACCAGGATCGCGGCCAGCAGGCCGACCAGCACCCAGCGCCACACCGTGGCGGTGGTCGGGATCGGGGTGGCGGTGACCGTCGGCAGGCTCACCGCCCCGTCGACCGCCACCGTGTAGACGGCCGGCGCGGTCGGCGTGGTGTACGCCTGGTCGGCGGTGGCCAGCACCACCCGCAGCCGGTGCCCGGCCTCGACCCGACGGACGATCGCCGGCAGGGTGACCTGGACCGGCTGCGCGGCGTCGATCGTGGCCGGCAGCCCGGTCAACCGGATCGGGGCGACCAGCCCGTCGGGCAGCGTCGCCGCGCCGGCCGGGTCGACGTCGTAGAGCTTGGCGAACAGCACCGCCTCGCCGGTCGCCGACGCGGCCCGGACGGTGACGGTGGGCGCGCCCACCACGTCCACCGCCTCGGCCAGCGGCGTCGACTCGAACCGGGCGTGCTGGCCGGGCACGTCGCCGGCCACCCCGTCGAGCAGGGAACCGAGCGAACCGGCGAACGGGATCGCCGAGATCGCCGCCGGGTTGCCGTTGGGCGGGTTCGCGACCGGCTGCGCCGGCCCGGTGACCGGCACCTCCCGCCGGGCGTCCCCGGTCACCCCGGGATAGTCGGCGGTGCGGTAACCGGTGGCGACCAGTCCCCGGTCGAGGGCGTCGAAGCCGGCGATCCGGGAGAACGTGAAGTCGTCACCGGGGGCCGCGCCGGTGCCCTTGACGTAGTGGTCCAGCCACTGCACGGTCAGGTACTTCACCCGGTCGGAGTCGCTGGTCGGCCCGGTGCCGCCGTCGTGGCCGCCGGTGAACCAGGCCACCCGCACGGGGGTGCCGGCGGCGGCGATGCCACGCGCGTTGGCGTCCGCCTCGGTGAGCGGGAAGAGGGTGTCCGCCTCGCCCTGCACCAACAGGGCGGGGGCCTTGATCCGGCCCAGCACGTCGGCCGGGGAGGAACGCCGGAGCAGGTCCACCGCCGCCTGGTCGGCCCGCCCGGTGGTGGCGATCCGCAGGTACGTGGCACAGACGTCGGCGGCGAACCGGCCGCAGGACGGGTCGGCGGCGGCCCCGGGGGCGCGCGGCGACCGGCTGCCCGGCCCGTCGCCCGGCTGCGGGCCGGGCGCACCGGCCGACGCGGGAGCGCCCTCCGGCTGGACGGCGGCGGTGTTGCCGGAGAGCCCGGCCGGCCCGGAGCCGGCGCTGCCGCCGCCGCCGAAGAAGATGCCGGCCCAGCCCTTCTTGAAAACGCCCTCGGTGGCCGGCTTGCCGGTGCTCTCCGGCAGGAAGGCGCGGGACAGGTCGTTCCAGGTGATCATGGGGACGATCGCGTCGACCCGGGGGTCCTGCGCGGCCAGCAGCAGGGCCAGCCCGCCGCCGTACGAGCCACCGACCACCCCGACCCGGGGGTCACCGGCGGTGTCGGTACGCACCTCGGGGCGGGCGGCCAGCCAGTCCAGCAGCCGCTGGGCGTCGCGTACCTCGTAGTCGGGGCTGTCCAGGTGGATCTGCCCGCCGCTGCGGCCGAAGCCCCGCGCGGTCCAGGTCAGCACCGCGTAGCCCTGCCCCACCAGGTCCTCGGCGTCGGCGCGGACGGAGTCCTTCGTACCGCCGAAGCCGTGCGCCAGCAGCACCGCCGGTGCCTTCCGGTCGGCCGACGCGCCCTCGGGCAGGTAGAACGTGGTGTCCAGGTCGACGGGCTCGTCACCGGCCGGCCCGGAGCGCACGGTGAGCATGGTCGACTCGGTGCGGAAGTCCGGCCGGTCCGGCCAGACCGCCCAGCCGACGACCGCCGCCAACAGGACGACGACCACCGACGCGGCGACCGCTCGACGACCGGTGGGCAGGGCACGGCGAAGCCGGGCGGCCGACAACGGCGATTTCATTCGGCTCACGGTACGGCCCGGAAGCTGAGCGTTGGCTGAGATCCGCCGTACGTCCGTCCTGGCCAGCCGATCGGCGATCGGCGGAGGCAAACCGCACAAGGTCACCCGGCGTTCACGCAGAACGAATTCGGATTACGTGAATTCACGCGTAAGGCGCGATATCGCTATGGAAACGAGCATGTCACCGTGACAACAGTACGCAGCGTCACGAGAAGGTCAATCTTGCGTCACATCACTCGAAGTGACGCAAAACTGACCCGCGTAGACCTCCGACCAGGGATCACCCGTCGATTAGGTTCTCGGTCCGACGCACGGGACCGAACTGTCACGCCATCCCCGACCCCCTGCGCCGCCGCCGGAGGAGACAACCATGACCGTTCCCGCCTCGCGGGTCCGTCGACGGCCCAGGACACCGGGCCGCCTGTTGCCGCTGTTACTCGCCACTGCGCTGCTGCTGCCGGTGGCGTTCCTCGTCGTACAGGGCCACCAGCTCGTGGACACCGACCGTGAGCTGGCCGAACGGGAACGGCTCGGCGTCGAGTACCTGCGCGCCCTCGGCCCGGTCACCGAGGCGCTGGTCGACGCGCAGACCGCCGCCGTCGCCTCCCGCCCGGTGCCCCGCGACGCCCTGGACCGAGCCGTGGAGGCGGCCGCGGCGGTCGACGCCCGGGTCGGCGGCGAACTGCGCAGCACCGAACGGTGGGCCGGCCTGCGGGCGAAACTGGAGGGCCTGCCCAGCCGGTCGCTCACCGACCCGGAAACCGCCTTCACCGCGTACGGCGAGGTCACCGACCTGCTGCTCGCCCTGCACGGCAAGATCCGCGAAACCTCCGGCCTGATCCGCGACCCCGGCTCCGACTCGTACTTCCTGCAGGACGGCGTCGGCGAGGAGATGCCGGAGGCGACGGTCGCCGCCGGACGCCTCGTCGACCTGGCCGTGCTGGCACAGCGACGCCCCGCCGCCGACCAGGCCCGCACCGTGGGTGAGCTGGCCACCCTCCGGTTCGCCGCCCTGCAACCGGCCGGTGACCTGGTCAACGACCTTCAGACGGTGGTCGACACCTCGGAGAGCGCCGACATCGGCGCCGACGTGCTCACCCCGTTCGACAAGTACCAGCGGGCCGTCGAGGCCCTGGGGGCGCTGTCCCAGCCCCGGGGCCGGACCCAGGAGCTGGACGTGGCGAAACTCGCCGCCGCCCGGACCCAGGCGCAGACCGCCGCCCGGGAACTCCAGCCGGTCCTGCTCGACGAGATCGACCGGCTGCTGCGGCAGCGCATCGACCAGCTCGACCGCGACGCCCTACTGATCCTCGCCGCCGGTGGGGTGGCCGGGCTGCTGCTGGTGGCGCTCGGCGCGAGCGGTTGGCTGCCGACCCGCCGCCGCGAACGCCCCACGGGCCGGGGCAACCCACCGGGCGGAGAGCCCGCCGACGCCACCGCGCCCACCCCATGGGAACCGCCGACGCCGCCCGGTCGCCTGCCCGCCGGGCCGGTGCTCCAGCCGGCCGGCCGGGGCACCGAACCCGACAGGTGGAGGCCCTTCGATGCTGCTCGGTAGGCTGCGGATCCGGGGCAAGCTTGCCCTGCTGGTGGTCGTCCCGCTGCTCTGCATGGCCGGGCTCACGGTGCCGGTGGTCTGGGAACGCGCCACCGAGGCCCAGCGGGCCGGCGACACCGCCGACCGGGTCCGGATCGCCAGCCGGGTCGGCACGATCCTGCAACACCTCCAGCAGGAACGCCTGCTCGCCGTCGGCCTGCTGCTCGGGCAGGTCCAACGCACCGACCTCGTGCAAAAGATCGCCGAGGTGGACGACCGGGTCGCCGACCTGCGCTCCGACCTCGGCGACGACCTGCCCGCCGAGGTCGACACCGCCCTCGACGGGGTACGCCAGCTGGCCACGCTGCGGACGGCGGCGGTTGCCGGGCAGACCGGCCCCGACCAGCTCATGGCCGGGTACGGGCCGGTGAACACCGCCCTGATCGACTCGCTGCGACTGCGGCTCAACGCGGACACCCGCACCCCGGCCGGACGACAGGTGCTCGCCCTGGACGGCCTGCTGCGCACCGGCGAGAGCCTCAGCGCCGGGGCCACCCTGATCGTGCTGGTCGCCGCCCGACCCAACGCCCAGACCGTCACCGCCTACGTGGCCAACTTCGCCGTCCTCTCCGACGAGAGCGCCAGGCTCCAGGCCCTGGTCACCCCCGAGCAGCTCGACCTGCTCACCCTGGAGGAGATCGCGGTCGCCAACCGCACCGGGCCGAACTTCATCGACCAGAGCGCCGTCGACCCGGCCACCGCCATCGGCGCACTGGACGTGGCGACCCTCTTCCCCACCGTCGGCTCGATGATCACGCTAGGCCAGTTCGTCGAGAAGAAACTGGCCGCCGACGTCACCGCCGAGGTACGCGCCGACCGGCAGGTGGCGCTCGCCGGGGCGTACTGGGTGACGCTGCTGATGGTGACCATCCTGATCGCGGTCATCCTGCTCACCATGGCGGTCGGCCGGGCGGTGGCCCGACCGCTCACCCGGCTCACCCGTTCCGCCGACCGGGTCGCCCGGGTCGCCGAGTCCGAACTGGTCCGGGTCGCCGACGACGAGTCCGAAACCACCCCACCGGTACGCCTCGACCCGGTCGACGTGGGTGCCCGGGACGAGATCGGCGACCTGGCCCGCGCCTTCGAACGGGTGCAGAACACCGCCGCCCGGCTGGTGGAACGGCAGGTGGCCAGCCGCCGCAACGTGGCCCAGATGTTCGGCCACGTCGGGCGGCGTACCCAGAACCTGGTCGGCCGGCAGATCGCCCTGATCGACCGGCTGGAGCAGCAGGAGACCGAGCCGGGCCGGCTGGAACACCTGTACCGGCTCGACCACATCTCCAGCCGGCTGCGCCGCAACGCGGGCAGCCTGGTGGTGCTCTCCGGCGCGACCGGTGACGACGCGCACGTCGCACCGGTCCCGGTCGCCGACGTGGTCCGGTTGGCCCTCGGTGAGATCGAGGACTACACCCGGGTGGACGTACAGGTCCCGCCGGAGGTCGTCGCCGCACCGGCGATCGTCGGTGACCTGGTGCTGACGCTGGCCGAGCTGATGGAGAACGCCACCGTGTTCTCCCCGCCGCACACCCGGGTCGTGGTCACCGCCGAGACGACCGACGACGGCGCCCGGCTGGCCGTCATCGACCAGGGCATCGGGATGAGCGGGCAACGGCTCGCCGAGGAGAACGCCCGGTTCACCCGCCGGGAACGGCTGGACCTGGCCCCGTCCGAGGTGCTGGGGCTCTTCGTGGTGGGTCGGCTCGCCCGCCGGCACGGCTGGACGGTGGAACTCGCCGCCACCCCGGGCGGCGGGGTGACCGCCAGCCTGGCGCTCCCCGGCTCCGCCCTGGCCCGCCCCGCGACCGGGCGTGGCGGGGAACCCGTCAACCGGGTCGCGCTGCCGTCGCGGGAACGACCCGTGACGACCCCGCCGGCCGGACTGCCGACGCGGGAACGACCCGGACCGACCGGCCCGGCCACCGGGCCCGGCACCGACGTCCCCCTGCGGACCGGCCGCACGCCGGTCGTGCTCGACGCCGGTCCGGCCCGGCCGACGGTCGACGCGGCGTCGGCCCGGCCGGTGGTCGACGCCACGGCGCTGCCCGGGTTCGATCCCACGCTGCTCAGCAAGGCGACCAGGAGCATGGCGGCCACCGGCCCCTGGGACGCGTTCAGCACCGCGCCGGCCGACCAGGAGCCGTCCCGTACCTCCGGCGGCGACCCGGACGTGGCCCGTCCCACCGGCGAACCGGCCGGTACGACGACGGTGCCGCCGGCCCGGGGCACCGCCCCGGTGGCCGACGCGCCCCGCCCGGCGGTCCCGCAGGCCGTCGGACTCCCCACGGTGGGGCAGACCACCGCGCCCACGGCGGACCGACCGGCCCCGCTGCCCGGCATCCGGCAGCGGGTCCCCGGGGCCAGCCTGCCCCGCACCGCACCTGTCGTCGGGCCGGTCGACGGCAGCCGGGCCGACCCGGACGCCGCGCGGGCCCTGGTCGAGCAGTTCCAGTCCGGGGTGCACCGGGCCGAACAGGCCGGGCCGACCGCCGCGCCCGTCGCCGCCCGACCCGCCGCCACCCAGCCCGCTGCCACCCGACCCCCTGCGGCCCAGCCCTCCGCCGAACCGGCGGTGCCCCGGCTGACCCGGCGGATCCCGGGCGCCAACCTGGTCGTCTCACCGCCCCGGCAGGCACCCAGCCAGAATCCGGGAGATCCGGGCGAGGTCCGCGATCTCATCAACGCGTTCGAGACGGGCGTCGCCCGCGCTCTGCGCGAAGTCCGCACCGACCACCGCACTGAAGAAGGAACGACACGGTGACCAGCCCGCACGTACACGAGAACGTCGACTACCAGAACCATCCCGCCGGGGACCTCAGCCCGGAGGCGCGCACGTTCAACTGGCTGTTGGACTCGTTCACCTCCAGCACCGCCGGCGTCCTGGAGGCCATCGCGGTCTCCTCCGACGGGCTGCTGATGGCCATGTCGTCGATCAAGGACCGGTCCAACGCGGAACGCCTCGCCGCCGTCGTCTCCGGCATGACCAGCCTGGCCGGGGGTGCCGCCAGCTGGTACGCCCTCGGCGGGCTCAACCGGGTGATCGTGGACATGGCCGACGGCTACCTGCTGATCACGGCGATCAGCAGCGGTTCCGTGCTGGGCGTGATCGCCGACCGGTCGGCGAACCTGGGCACCGTCGCGTACGAGATGACGCTCTTCGCCGGCCGGGCCGGCGGCGCGCTGACACCGAGACTCATCGCCGAGCTGAAGAACGCCGTTCAGCAATGACCCGGGACGCCGCCGGCGAGGAACCGGAACCCGAACCCATGGTCCGGGTCCGCCCCTACCTGCGGATTCCGATCGGCGACGCGACACCGACGCCCGCGCCCGAGCCGGAGGCCGACCGCCCGGCCAGCCCTCGTCCGTTCGTGCTGACCGCCGGGCGGGTGGCCGGCGCGGACCCGGCGATCGGCCTGGAGACCCAGGTCACCGCCCGGTCCGGGCCGGGCCGGGCCGCCGCCGTGGCGGCCCTGCTGGCCCCCGAGTTGCAGGCGATCGTCGCCCTGTGCGGCGAGCCGATCTCGGTGGCGGAGATCTCCGCCCGGATGCGGCTGCAACTCGGCGTGACCCGGGTGCTGGTCGGTGACCTGCGGGCCGCCGGCCATCTCGACGTGCACGTCGGCGTCGTCGACGACGCATTTGACCCCGACCTCATCCTGCGAGTGATTGATGGACTCCGTGCGATCTCCTGAATGGCCGGTCGCCCCGCTCGGCGGGCTCGCCGCGAACAGTGCCTCCGCCCGCTACGGACAGCCCGTGGGCGGCCCTCCGACGGTGCCGCAGCACCTGGGCGCGCCACCGCCGTACCGACCACCGGCGGCGTCGGCGACACCGACGACGGACACCCGCAGCGGCCCGCCGACCGCTCCGCCGATCCCGGTCAAGCTGCTCATCGCCGGGGGGTTCGGAGTGGGCAAGACGACCACGGTCGGTGCCATCTCCGAGATCGCTCCGCTGACCACCGAGGCCGAGATGACCAGCGCCGGGATCGGGGTGGACGACCCGGGGGCCCGCAGCGGGAAGACCACCACCACGGTGGCGATGGACTTCGGCTGCGTGACCATCGACCGGAGCCTGAAGCTCTACCTGTTCGGCACGCCCGGCCAGGACCGGTTCGGTTTCATGTGGGACGACCTGGCACGGGGCGCGCTCGGCGCGTTGGTGGTGGTGGACAGCTCCCGGCTGGACGACTGCTACCCGGCGATCGACTTCTTCGAGCGGGCCGGCCTGCCCTTCGTGGTCGGGGTGAACACCTTCGACGGCCGGCTGACCCACGAGCTGGGGGCGATCCGGTGGGCGCTGGCGATCGGTGACCACGTGCCGCTGGTGCAGTTCGATGCCCGGGAACGGCTGTCGGTGCGGGACGCCCTGCTGGTCGTCCTGGACCGGGCGCTGGACCGGGCGGTACGGGAGAAGGGCGCCTGACCGAACCGACGCCCGGTCGTTTCATCGGAGAGGGGGACGTGATGAGGGGTGGTCTGGACGAGACACTGGCCCGGTTGGCCCGCCGTGAGGAGGCCCGTCGCCGCCGGTCGGCCGATCCGGAGGCCGACGACGGTGGACCGACCCTGGCCTTCGGGGCCACCGGCCACCCGCCCACCACCCCGGCCAGCCCTGGGCCGGGAGCGACGCAACAGGCACGCCCGGGGCCGGCCGCCACCGAGCCGACGCGCTCCGCGCCGGGATCCGCGACGCCGGCGGCCGGCGAACTGGCCCGGACCGGGTCCGGGTGGGCCGGGCCGGTGCCCGCCGCCGACGGCGACCCGGTGGAGGAGGTGGCCGAGGCCGTCCGCCGGGTGGTGGCCGCCCGTCCCGGGCTGACCGTGGTGCTGCGTGTCGAGTACGCGGGACGCACGTACCCGCTGCGCATCGAGCAGGCGCAGCCCACGGCCCGTAACGAGCGGCCGGGCACCGGGCCCCGCACCGAAGGACCGGAGAACGGGGCACGCAACGGGCGGCCGGAGGTCGGGGCACGGGCGGGTGTCGACCCATCGGCCGCCCCGCCGCCGGCCTGGCCGCTGGCCGACCGGACTCCGCCGGCGTGGACACCGGCCCGGGAGATGCCGGGTGTCGATCCGGCCGCCCGGCTCGCCGAGTTGATCAGGCGGGACCCGACGCTGCTCGACAGCGACACCTGACGGTACGACCGGGGCGCGGGACCCCGCGTCACCGGCCGGCCGGGCGGCTGGCCTGGGCGGTCGTACCGGATGACCACGGGCGTCGGCGGCGGCGGGCGGCTACTGTCGGGCGATGCCCGCACCGGATCTGACCCTGACCGCCAGTCTGCGCCCGGCCGCGCTGGACGCCCGACGTGGCATCGTCCGGCTGCATCCGGAGGTGCTCACCGCCCTGGCCCTGCGCCCCGGGGACCCGGTGCGGCTGGCCGGTAGGCGGGTCACCGCCGGGATCGTCGCGCCCGCCGAGCCGACCGCCAGCGCCGCTCTGCTCTACGCCGACGACCTGACGCTGGGCAACCTCGGGCTACGCGACGGCGGTCAGGTGACTGTCGGTCCCGCCCCGGTGACCTCGGCCCGTCGGGTGACCCTGGCCGGCCCGGTGTCGGTGCTCGCCGCGGTGTCCCCGGAGATGCTCCGGCTCGCCCTGCTCGGCAAGGTCGTCACCGAGGGTGACAACGTCTCGCTGCTCCCCCAGGACGTGCTCCCCGACGCCTCGGTGCGCGGTCTGGTCGAGGCCGCCCGCCGCAGTCTCGCCAACACCGTCGGGTACGCCTGGACGAGCACCCTGTTGACCGTGGTCGCCGCCGACCCGCAGACCGGTGGCCTGGTCACCATGGACACCGTGGTCGGTTGGGAACACGGCCAGGTCACCCACGGTTCGTCCGGTCCGGCCGGTGGTGGGCCGGGCTCGGCCGGCCGCGCCGGGACGGCTCCGGCCGACAGCCCGACGGGCCCGACCGGAGAGGCCGAGAGGGCCGGGCAGGCCGGCGGGGCCGGGGAGGCCGGCGGGGCCGGGGAGGCCGGCGGGGCCGGGGAGGCCGGCGGGGCCGGGCACGACGACGACGTGCCGCACGTGGACGAACTGCCCGGCCTGCGGGCCCAGGCCGAGCAGCTGACCGAACTGCTGGACCTCGGCTTCCACCACCGGGAGGTGCTGGGGCGGCTGGGCACCACGGTCTCGCTCGGTGTGCTGCTCAGCGGGCCGGCCGGCTCGGGCAAGTCGGCGCTGGTGCGGGCGGTGGCCAAGACGGTCGGTGCCCGGGTACGCCCGCTGTGGGCACCGGAACTCGCCGCGCTGACCAACGACGCGGCGGCCCGACGGCTGCGCGACACCGTCGCCGAGCTGGCCTCGGACGGGCCGACCGTGCTGCTGGTCACCGACGTGGAGGCGCTCGCCCCGGCCGAGGACGCCGGGCCGCTGGCCACCGTGTTCCGGCAGGTGCTCGCCGGGGCCGTCCGGTCGGGTACGGCGGTGGTGTGCACCACCTCGCGGCCGGAGTCGGTCGACCCGGGGTTGCGCGCGCCGGATCTGCTGTCGATGCGGATCTCGGTGCCGCTGCCCGACCCGGCGCTGCGTCGGGAGCAGTTGACCGTGCTGACCCGGCAGGTCCCGCTGGCCGAGGACGTCCGGCTCGACGAGGTGGCGGGGCGTACCCCCGGGTTCGTCGCCGCCGACCTGGCCGCGCTGGTCCGCGAGGCCGGGGTACGGGCGGCGCTGCGGCAGAAGACGGCGCAGACGCCGACGGTGGCGATGGCCGACTTCACGGCGGCGCTGGAGGTGGTCCGGCCGACCACCATGGCGGCGTCCACGCTGGAGCTGGCGACGGTCACCCTGGACGACGTCGGCGGTCTCGGCGAGGTGAAGCAGACCCTCACCGAGTCGGTGCTCTGGCCGCTGACCTACCCGGACACCTTCGCCCGGCTGGGGGTGCAGCCGCCCCGGGGGGTGCTGCTCTACGGGCCGCCCGGGTGCGGCAAGACCTACCTGGTGACCGCCCTGGCCGGCACCGGACGGGCGAACGTGCTGTCGGTGAAGGGTGCCGAACTGCTGTCCAAGTGGGTCGGCGAGAGCGAGCGGGCCGTACGGGAGCTGTTCCGCCGGGCCCGCGAGGCCGCGCCGACGCTGGTCTTCCTCGACGAGATGGACGCGCTGGCCCCGGTGCGCGGCCAGGCCACCGACGGCGGTACGACCGACCGGGTGGTGGCCGCCCTGCTGACCGAGCTGGACGGGGTGGAGGCGCTGCGCAACGTGGTGGTGATCGGGGCGACCAACCGGCCGGACCTGGTCGACCCGGCCCTGCTGCGCCCCGGCCGGCTGGAACGGCTGGTGTACGTGCCGCCGCCGGACGGCCCGGCCCGCGCGGAGATCCTGCGGGCCGCGTCCCGTGCCGTGCCGCTCGCCGGGGACGTCGACCTGGTGGCGCTCGGCGAGGAGCTGACCGGCTTCTCGGCAGCGGACTGCGCGGCGCTGGTGCGGGAGGCGGCGCTGGCCGCGATGCGGGAGTCGCTGTCGGCCGCCACGGTCACCGCCGCGCACGTCGCCACCGCCCGGGACCGCGTCCGCCCCTCCCTGGACCCGGAGCAGGTCGCCTGGCTGGCCGCCTACGCCGACAAGCACGCAGGCTGATCCTGCTGTGTCGCCCGTGGGGTGCTGCGCGGACCGGCGGTCCGCGGGGTCAGCCCTCGGCCGGGCCAGCCGACGGCGGGGTCAGCCGGCGGCAGGATCAGCCGGCGGCGGGGGGCGTCGCGTCGAGTGAGATCTCCGCGTACACCTTGTGGTCGTCTTCGCGGAGCTTGGCGCCGCAGTTGCGCAGCACCGCGACGGCCCCCAGGTTGTCCGGGGTGGTCTCGGCGACGACGGAGTGCATGCCGGCCGCCGCCGCGGCGTTGAGCAGTTGCCGCAGGGCCGCCGCGCCGAGCCCCTGGCCCCGGGCCGACCGGCCGAGCCACATTCCGGTCTCGACCACGCCGGGAGCGTCGCAGCGGGTCATCCGGATCATGCCGACGACCTCGCCGCCGGCGCACACGGCGAACATCAGGGTGCGGGTCGGGCCGTCCAGCCCGCCGAAGCTGGCCCGGTGGAAATCCCGGAACGCCTCCCGGCGGGCCAGCGACCAGCCGGCGGGGGCGTCGACCGGGGGCATGACGTCAATCGGCTCCGCCTCGGCCGCCGCTACGGAGAGCAACGATTCCAGGTTCGCCTCGTCCACCGGCTCCAGCCGTACCGTGCCTGCCACGTGCCGCAGTCTGCCGCCCGTAGCGGCCGTCGTCCACCTCTTTGGCCGGTGACTGGCGGTCTGGTCGCAGGTCTCGGCCGGTCGTCCCATCGGAGCGGGCAACCTCACGCTCCGCTGTCGGTGCGCGCGGGTCTCAGCGGCGGCGGTTGCGGGCGCGGGAGGCGCGCAGCCGGCGCAGCCGGCCGATCAGCAGCGGCTCGGCGGCCAGCGCGGCCGGGCGGTCCAGCAGGGCGTTGAGCAACTGGTAGTAGCGGGTCGCGGACAGCCCGAAGGTGTCCCGGATGGCCTGTTCCTTGGCCCCGGCGTGCCGCCACCACTGCTGTTCGAAGGCGAGGATCGACCGCTCCCGCTCGGTCAGCTCGTCGCCGGCCGCCCCCCGCGCACCGGCCGACCCGGCCTCCGGCCCGGACCGGGGCGACGGCACGTCGGTGTCCGGGGTCGGTCGGGGTGCGGGCAGGTCGCCCTCCGGAGCCGGTCGGGGTGCGGGCACCGGCGGCGGCGTGGACCGGGCGTCGGTGGGCGGTGTGGGGCCGGTGGGCGGTGTGGGGCCGGTGGGCGGCATGGCGTCGGTGGGCGGCGGCACGGCGCTCCTCGGCAGGGTGGACGACCGGGCGTGCCGGCCGGGGAAGCCCAGCTTAACCAGGGTGGGCGACGCTTCCGGACGACGGACGGGCCCGGCCGACACGTGGTCGACCCGGGCCCGTCACGGTCGGGTGCCGCCCGAACCGGGCGGCACCCGGATCAGGTGATGTCCCGCCGGCGCATCATCCAGAACGCGGCGACCATCACCACGGCGGTGCCGATGCCGAACACCAGCGCCGAGTCCTGCCAGGTCACCAGCAGTTCCTTGGGCGTGCACTCGCCCTGGACGAGCTCGCAGGAGCGGTAGTCCACGAGCGCCCACTGCTTCTGGAACCAGGCCAGCGCATAGGTGGACAGCACCCACCGGTCACCGAAGCGCACCTCGGCGATCGTCGTGGCGATCCGGATGCCGATCTCACTGATCACCCCGGCGCCCACGGCCACCCCCAGGGCCATCGCCGTGTGCCGGCCCAGGGACGCCAGGGCGAAGGCCACCGCGCCGGCGGCGAGGATCATCGCCAGCGCCCGCAGGCCGCTGATCCCGGCGGACTGCCACACCCCGGAGGTGACCTTCTCGGTGGTCCCCCGGAAGCTGGCGATCAGCCAGAAGGCCAGCGTCCACAGCGCACCGAGCACCACCGTCACCCCGGTCAGCGTGGTGAGCACGGCGGCCAGCTTGGTGCCGAGCACGGTGAGCCGTTTCGGCCGCCACAGCAGCAGGTTCATCATCCCGCCGGTGCTCCACTCGGCCCCCACGAAGGAGGCGCCGATCAGGAAGCCGAACAGCGCCACCGCCCCGGCGAAGATGGCGATGAAGTTGCCGAACTCGGCCCGGAAGTCGAACTGGTAGGGCAGGTTCCACTTCGGGTCGAACATCTCGGCGGTGGGCTTCCAGTCCCGGCCGCAGTTCGGGCCGTACCGCTCGTCGGTCTGCTCGCCACGCGCCTTGGCCGCGTCGCACTCGGCGATCGAACGCTCCCACTCCCGGAGGGCGTCGCGGAAGTTCGCGTCCGACTCCGCCTGCGCCTGGGCGATCACGGCCGGCGAGAGTTTCTGGCTGGAGAAGGTGAAGGCGGTGACGATGCCGGCCAGGCCGAGGACGAGCAGGATCAGCATGACCCGGGTGAGCCGGCGCTTGGCCAGCCGACGTAGTTCGGTGACGTACAGGCTCATGCGCCCCACCCTCCCGTGGTGCCGGCGGTGCGGCCCGGCTCGCCGATCGTGGCGGACTGGTCGACCTGGCGGTGCTGACCGGGGACCGGAGCGGTGGCGGTGATCTCCAGGAAGACGCTCTCCAGGTCCACCGAGACCGGGGCCAGTTCGCTGACGTACAGGTGTTGTTCGGCGAGCAGCCGGCTGACCGTGGCCGGCTTGTCCACGCCGGCCAGCATCAGGTGGTCCGGGTGGCGGGTGACCGCGACGCCGGCCCGGCCGAGCAGGTCGGCGGCGGCGGAGAGGTCCTCGGCGGCGTCCAGCCGCACCCGTACGCCGCCGTGCGAGTGCTGGGCCAGCACCTGCTCCACCGGACCGGCGGCGACCCGGCGGCCCAGCGAGATGATGGTGACCTCGTCGCAGATGAGCTGGATCTCGCCGAGGATGTGGCTGGAGAGCACCACCGTCATCCCGGATTCGGCGAGGGTGCGCATCAGGGTGCGCATCTCCCGGATGCCGCCCGGGTCGAGGCCGTTGGCCGGCTCGTCGAGGATCAGCAGCTTGGGGTTCTTGAGCAGGGCGGACGCGACGGCGAGCCGCTGCTTCATGCCGAGTGAGTACGTCTTGACCCGCTCGGCGGCCCGGTCGCGCAGCCCGACGAGTTCGAGCACCTCGTCGACCCGTACGGCGGGGACGTCGCCGGCCCCGGCCAGCAGGGACAGGGTGTCCCGGGCGGAGAAGTGCGGGAAGAACTGCGGGCTCTCCACGATCGCGCCGACCTGACCGGCGACGGTGGGCAGTGCGCCGGGCACCTCGTGCCCGAGGACGGCCATCCGCCCACCGTCGGGCTGGATCAGCCCGAGCAGGGTACGCAGGGTGGTGGTCTTGCCCGACCCGTTGGGGCCGAGGAAGCCGTGCACCTGGCCGGCCTCCACCCGCATGTCGAAGCCGTCCAGCGCGTTGCGGACCCCACGCCGGCGGCTCTTGTACGTCTTACGTAGACCTTCGATCTCCAGGACAGCCGACAAGCTGCGCCTCCCCCGATGGTGGCTGATGACAGCGGTCACCATACTCGGTATACCCGGGAGGGCAATACCCGGTATGCATCGGCGCTCGATTACTACCGACGGTGCACCGACGGGTCACTCAGGCACAGATGACGGCCACTCCGGCGGCGCGGAACGCATCGACCAGTTCCGGGGCCGCCCCGGAGTCGGTCACCAGGGTCTCCACCCGCTCCACCGGGCAGATCCGGGCGAAGGCGTGACCGCCCAGCTTGGACGAGTCCGCGATGATCACGACCCGTTTGGCCCGCGCCACCATCAGGTTGTTCATCGCCGCCTCCCCCTCGTGGTGGGCGGCGGCACCCAGCTGCGGATCGAGCGCGTCCACGCCCAACAGGGCGACGTCGAGGGTGACCTCGCGCAGCAACGCCCCACCGAGCGGCCCGACCAGTTCGAACGACTTCGGCCGCACCACACCCCCGGCGACCACCACCTTCATCCGGGAGCGGACCAGCAGTTCGTTGGCGATGTTCAGGGCGTTGGTGACCACGGTGAGCTGGGCGCCCTCGGCGTTGGTGTTCAGATCCGGCCGGACGGCCAGGGCGCGGGCCACCTCGGTGCTGGTGGTGCCGCCGTTGAGGCCGACCACGGTGCCCGGCGACACGAGCGCGGCGGCGGCGGCCCCGATCCGCTGCTTCTCGGCCGAGTGCTTGGCCGTCTTGTAGCGCAGCGGCAGGTCGTAGGACACACCGTTGGCGACCGCGCCGCCCCGGGTCCGGGTGATCATCTGCTGCTGGGCGAGCTGGTCGAAGTCGCGGCGGATGGTGGCCTGGGAGACGTCCAGCCGCTCGGCGGCCTCCTCGACGCTGACCCGACCGCTGTCGGTGAGCATTTCGAGCAGAGCGTTCCACCTGGCGTACCGGTCCATAGGGGGCCTCCGACTCTGCACGAAGGGTGATCGAATGCGTGCACAGTAGTGCGCGAAACTCCCGGTACGCAAAACCATCGACTGCGCGATCCGGGGGCAGGTTGCCACGCGCACCTCGTTTCGCGCAGAATAACGCGCGAAAGACGGTGGTAATGAGCCGTATTGCGCACCTCCCTCCCCTGTGCGAGGAGTTCCCCATGGCGTACGTCGACGCGGAGATCGCCAGCCAGCCCGACTGCTGGCGGGAGGCGGCCCGACTGGCCGGCACCGTCGCCGGCACCCTTCCCCGCCCCGGCGAGCGGGTCGCCGTCGTCGGTTGCGGCACGTCGTGGTTCATGGCCATGGCGTACGCCGGGCTGCGCGAACGGGCCGGCCACGGCGAGACCGACGCCTTCCAGGCCAGCGAGTTCCCCGCCGACCGCCGCTACGACCGGCTGATCGCCATCACCCGCTCCGGCACCACCACCGAAGTCCTCGACCTGCTCGCCGCGCTACGCGGCCGGACCCCCACCACCGTCCTGGTCGGCGACCCCGGCTCGCCCGCCGTCACGTTCGCCGACACGGCCGTGCCGATGCCCTTCGCCGACGAGCGTTCGGTGGTGCAGACCCGGTTCGCCACCACCGCCCTGGCCCTGCTCCGCGCCCACCTCGGCGACAACGTCGAGGCGCTGGCCGCCGACGCCGAGGTCGCCGTCCGCGCCCCGCTGCCGCTCGACCCGGCCCGCATCGACCAGGCCACCTTCCTCGGTCGCGGCTGGACGGTCGGGCTGGCCCAGGAGGCAGCGCTGAAGTGCCGTGAGGCGGCCACCTTCTGGGCCGAGGCGTACCCGGCGATGGACTACCGGCACGGCCCCATCTCGATCGCCGGCCCCGGCCGGCTGGTCTGGGCGTTCGGTGAGCTGCCTGAGGGCCTGCCGGAGGACGTGGCGGCCACCGGGGCGGCGTTCGTGCACAGCCGGCACCACGGCTGCCACACCGTGCTCGGCAGTTGGGCGGCCGGCCGGACCCCGGTCGACCCGATGGCCGACCTGATCCTCGCCCAACGCTTCGCGGTGGCCCTGGCGACCAGCCGGGGGCTGGACCCGGACGCGCCCCGCCACCTGACCCGCTCCGTGGTGCTGGCATGACCGACGGGCCGCCGGGCGACGACCGGGTCGTCGTCGCGCTGGACGTCGGCGGCACCGGCATGAAGTGCGCCCTGGTCCGCCCGGACGGCAGCGTGCTGCACGCCGAACGGCATCCGACCGACGCCGGGCGCGGCCCGGACGCCGTGGTGGAGACCGTCCTGGCCGTCGCCGGGGGCCTGGCCGACCGGGCGCGTGCCGCCGGGTCGATCCCGGTGGCCTGCGGCGTCGCCGTGCCCGGGGTGGTCGACGAGGCCGCCGGGGTGGCGGTCTGGTCGGCCAACGTCGGCTTCCGGGACGTACCGCTGCGGGAGCTGGTGGGTGCGCGGCTCGGGCTGCCGGCGGCGCTCGGCCACGACGTGCGGGCGGGCGGGATCGCCGAGGCCCGGCTCGGCGCCGGACGGGCGGCCCGGCACGTGCTCTTCGTCGCGATCGGCACCGGCATCGCCGCCGCGCACGTGGTCGCCGGGTCGGCCGCCGTCGGCGCGCACGGTGCCGCCGGCGAGATCGGCCACATCCTGGTACGCCCCGACGGCCCGCGCTGCGGCTGCGGCCGGACCGGCTGCCTGGAGGCCGTCTCGTCCGCCTCGGCCGTGGCCCGCCGCTACGCCGAACTGGCCGGGGCGACGGCGAGCGCGGCCGACGTGGCCGGGCGGGCGGCGGCCGGTGAGGAGCTGGCCGGGCGGGTGTGGCGGGAGGCCGTCGAGGCGCTCGCCGACGGGCTCGCCACCGGGCAGGCCCTCTACGACGTGGACACCATGGTCATCGGCGGCGGCCTGGCCCGGGCCGGCGGGCAGCTGCTCGACCCGCTCCGCGCCGCCCTGCACGAACGGATGACCTTCCATCGGGAGCCGCGCCTGGTCGCGGCGGCCCTGGGCGACGAGGCCGGCTGCCTCGGTGCGGCCCTGCTCGCCCTCGACAGTCTGGAGAGACGATGACCCAGCGGGTGACCGGCAAGGTGGTGACCCCGACCGGCGTGATCCGGCAGGGGTGCGTGGAGCTGGACGGCGAGCGGATCACCGCCGTCGCCGAGTACCCGGCCAAGCGCGACGGGCACTGGATCGTGCCGGGCTTCGTGGACATGCACACCCACGGCGGGGGCGGGCACACCTTCACCACCGGTGACGCCGACGCCGCCCGCGAGGCCGCCGCGTTCCATCTGCGGCACGGCACCACCACCCTGCTGGCCAGCCTGGTCAGCTCCCCGTTCGAGCTGATGCGGACGGCGACCGTCGCGTTCGCGCCGCTGGTCCGCGAGGGGGTGCTGGCCGGCGTCCACTTCGAGGGGCCGTACCTGTCGGCGGCCCGGTGCGGCGCGCAGAACCCGGAGTTCCTCCGCGACCCGTCCACCGACGAACTGGGCCGGCTCATCGCGGACGGCGACGGGACGGTCCGCATGGTCACCCTGGCCCCCGAGCGCCCCGGCGCGCTGGACGCCATCAAGCTGCTCGCCTCGCACGGGGTGGTCGCCGCCGTCGGCCACACCGACGCCACCTGGGAGCAGACCCGGGCCGCCGTCTCGGCCGGGGCCAGCGTCGGCACCCACCTGTTCAACGGGATGCGCCCGCTGCACCACCGCGAACCGGGCCCGGTGGTGGCCCTGCTGGAGGCCCCGAACGTGGTCTGCGAGCTGGTCGCCGACGGGGTGCACCTGCACGACGGGATGCTCAGCTTCGCCGCCACCGTGGCCGGCCCGGAGCGGATCGCCCTGGTCACCGACGCCATGGCCGCCGCCGGGATGCCCGACGGCGAGTACGAGCTGGGCGGCCAGCCGGTCGCCGTGGCCGACGGGGTGGCCCGGCTGGCCCGGGACGGCGCGATCGCCGGCAGCACCCTCACCATGGACGCGGCGCTGCGGCACGCCGTCACCGCCGGCATCCCGATCGTCGACGCGGTACGCATGGCCGCCACCACCCCGGCCCGTGCCATCGGCCTGGGCGACCGGATCGGCGCGCTCCAGCCGGGCCGCCGCGCGGACCTGGTGGTGCTCGACGACGAGCTGACCGTCGTCCGGGTGATGCGCGCCGGCACCTGGCTCGACTGACCCGGGTCGCCGCCCCGTCCTCCTCGGTGACCTGCTCAACGTGTGCACCGGCGAGCACCGGGGATGCCGTGCGCGTCCTTTCGAGCTGATGACGTGAACGGCTCGCGGGCACCCGACGGTGCCGGTGCCCGACGAGGAAGGTCTCCAGGTGCGGTACGGCGAACGCGCCGCAACGGGTGCCGAGTCGTCAACGTCATCAGGTCGAAAGGACGCGCGACACACATCCCTCCTTGCGGCAGCAGCCGGCCGGTCATCCCGTCGACCCGGTGCGGTCCCCGACCGGAACGGGACAGAGCGCAGCGAGGTGGGACGTGGAGCGGGCGGCCGGAAGACGGGCGGGTCAGGCGGTGGGGACCTCGACGCCCAGGACGGCCTGCTCGTCGGGGCGGTGCACCAGCACGTCGGCCAGGTACGACTGCACCGCCGGACCCATCCCCACGTCCCGGCCGGCCCGCTCGGAGAGCAACCACTTGTGCTCGATGATCTGCGCGAAGACCTCCTGCGGCTCCAACTTGTGCCGCAGGTGCGCGGGGACCGCCCGGACGACCGGCTCGAAGACCTCGGTCAGCCAGCGGTGCGCCGCCTGCTGCTCGTCGGTCAGGTCGCTCTCCACCCGGTAGGCGTCCAGGTCGTTGAGGAGCCGGCGGGCCTGGTTCTCCTCGGCGTCCAGGCCGGTGAGCCGGATCAGCCGCCGGGTGTGGTAGCCGGCGTCGACGACCTTCGGGCGGACCAGGTACCGCCCGTCGTCGACCGTCGACAGGGCCACCTCGGCCACGTCGAAGCCCAGGTCGTTGAGTCGGCGGATCCGGCGCTCGATGTCGTGCCGGGCCTCCCGCTCGACCTGCTGCTCATAGGTGATCTCGTGCCAGAGCCGTTCGTAGCGCTGCACGACTTCCTCGCAGACCACCTCCGGGTCGATCGAGTCGTGCAGCAGCCCCGCCGCCTGGAGGTCCAGCGCCTCACCGAAGATGTTGACCCGGGCGATCTCCAGGTCCTCGCCGCGCTGCCCGTTGGACAGCGAACGGTGCAGCGCGCCGGTCTCGGCGTCGACCAGGTAGGCGGCGAACGCCCCGGCATCCCGCCGGAACAGGGTGTTCGACAGCGAGCAGTCACCCCAGAAGAAGCCCGTCAGGTGCATCCGGACCAGCAGCACGGCGAGGGCGTCGAGCAGCCGGCCCATCGTCTCCGGGCGCAACGTGCGGGAGAACAACGCCCGGTAGGGCAGCGAGAACTGGAGGTGCCTGGTGATCAGCACCGGGTCCAGCGGGGTGCCGTCGTCGGCCTGCCGGTCGGCCACGATCGCGATCGCCTCCACCGACGGGAAGTCGATCCGTTCCAGCGCCCGCAGCAGGTCGTACTCGCGTTCGGCGACCCGCTCCCCGGTCTCCTTGACCGCGTACACGTAGTCGCCGAGGCGGACGAACCGGACGATGTGCCGGGAGATGCCCTGCGGCAGCGCCACCAGGTGCCGGGCGGGCCACTGTTCCAGCGGAGTCGACCAGGGAAGGTCGAGCAGCGCCGGGTCGACGAGGGCCGAGGTGATCCGCACGGGGACAAGTGTGCCGGGTGTCCCCCGTCCGACGCTTCCCTTCGTGGTTCGACACACATCGACCCCGGGCCGTGCCGTCCCGACCACCGGGTCGGCCGGTAGCGTGATCGCGTGCGGGAGCGAACCACGAGGGTACGCGGCGGAGTGCGGCTCAGACCGGTCCGCCCGGCCGGCTGGTGGTACGACCTGCTGCTGCTCACCGCCCTGGTCGCGCTGACCTGGGCACTCGCCGCCGGCCACCTGTTCGGCGTCGACCGGGCGGTGGCCGACTGGGCCGACGGACACCGGCCGACCGCCGCCTACTGGGTGGCCCGGGTGCTCAACCTGCTCGGCCAGGGCACCCCGTTGACGCTGTTGGCCGCCGCCCTGGGGGTGCTGCTGGCCGTACGGTTCCGCTCGGTGCGCCCGCTGCTGCCCCCGGTGGTCGCCTTCGCGCTCACCCTGTTGACCATCGGGCCGCTCAAGGTGTGGACGGCCCGCCCGGCCCCGAGCGCCAGCGTGAAGGAGCCGTTCCTGTCGCCGGAGCAGACCCTGCCGCTGTTCCAGCACGCCCTGCCGGTGCGCTACGCCCAGTCGTACCCGTCGGGGCACGTGGCCAACGCGATCGTCTGGTACGGCGTGCTCGCCCTGCTGCTCGTCCCGCTGTTGCGTACCGTCGGCCGGCGGATGCCACCCCGGCTGGCCACCGCCGTACGGGTGGTGCCGCCGCTGGTGGTCCTGTGCACCACCACCTACCTGGGCTGGCACTGGTTGACCGACTCGGTGGCCGGGCTGCTGCTGGGGCTGCTGCTGGACCGGCTGCTGCGCCGGATCCCCTGGGACGACCTGCCGCTACCGACCCGGCTGCGCGGCCGGGATCGCCCGTTCACCGCCGACGCCTAACTGGGCCGCGCTGTCGTCCGGTTGCGGACCCGACGCCTCGCCCCGGCAGAGCGGAGCGGGGGCGTCGCCCCACCCGGCCCCGGGCCAGCTGTCCGCTTCCCGCCTTCCTGACGACGGAAGGCTGCCTGACAACGGACGAGAAATCGTCAAGCCTGTGTCCAGCGGAACCCGTCCGGCAGTCAGAGGGGGATACCCATGTTTCTGCGCATCAGGGTCGTCGCGACGGCGGTGGTCGTCGCCATGCTCGGCGCTCCCGCCATTTCCGCAGCGCCGGCGTCGGCTTCCGTCAGCCAGGGGTACGTCGCGGGTGCGGGGGCATGGGCGGACGACTGGGCGGATGAGGGCCCCGTCTCCGCCTCGACGCGCCCGCACAGCAACGTCGTCGCCATGTGGCAGATGATCCTGTGGGCCGACGGCTATCTCGACCGCTCCGGAATCGACTGTCGGTTCGGGCCGGTCACGACCGCCGCCACGACGAAGTGGCAGAGCGACCGGGGCCTACGCAGCGACGGCGTGGTCGGCTCCGGGACCCTGGCCAAGGCGGCAACCCGGCTCAGCGTCTACGAGTCGTGGTTCTACTACGACGGTGCCGGCACCAACTTCATCTACTTCGATCGCCGCGCCGACGGCAGGTGGGACATGAGCCTCGGCCCCGACCTGGAGTGGCAACTCCTCTCGTACACCTACGCGAACTTCAGCATCTGCTCCTGACCGGCTGCGCGCCGGGTACCACCCGTTCACCTCCGGTCTCTAACCTGCGGTGGTGGATCGACTGAGCCGGCGGTTGGGCGTACCCGATGCGGTGGTCGTCGGGTTGGGGGCGATGCTCGGCGCGGGCGTGTTCGTGGTCTTCGCCCCGGCTGCCGCAGCGGCCGGGGGCACCGGGCTGCTGGTGGCGCTGGCGCTGGCCGGGTTCGTCGCCTACTGCAACGCGACCAGTTCGGCCCGGCTGGCGGCCCGCTATCCGGAATCCGGCGGCAGCTACGTCTACGGCCGGGAACGGCTCGGCCCGTTCGCCGGGTTCCTCGCCGGTTGGGGTTTCGTGGTCGGCAAGACGGCGAGTTGCGCGGCGATGGCGCTGACCATCGGAGCGTACCTGTGGCCGGGGCAGGCCCGGCCGGTCGCGGTCGGCGCGGTGCTCGCGGTGACCGCGGTGAACCTGCGCGGTGTCACCCGCACGGTCGCCGCCACCAAGGTGCTGGTGGTCGTGGTGCTGGCGGTGCTGGCCCTGGTCGCGGTGACCGGCCTGGCCGCCGGGGAGGTACGGCTCGACCGGCTCGCCGAGGGCGGCGGTACGGCCCGGGGTGTGCTGACCGCCGCCGGCCTGCTCTTCTTCGCCTTCGCCGGGTACGCCCGGATCGCCACCCTCGGTGAGGAGGTCCGCGACCCGGCCCGCACCATCCCCCGGGCGGTGCCGCTGGCCCTCGGGGTGGTGCTGGCGGTCTACCTGGTCCTCGCGGTGGTCGCGGTAGGCGTGCTCGGCCCCGACCGGCTGGCCGCGTCCGTCGCGCCCCTGGCCGACGTGGTGACCGTCGCCGGGCTGCCCGGCCTGGCCTGGGTGGTCCGGGCCGGGGCCACGGTGGCGGTGACCGGGGTGCTGCTGTCCCTGCTCGCCGGGGTGGGTCGCACCCTGTTGGCGATGGCCCGCCGCCGGGATGTGCCGGGGGCGCTGGCCGCCGTGCACCAAATGCACCGGGTCCCGCACCGCGCGGAGCTGACCGTGGCCGCCGTGGTGGTCGCGGTGGTGGCGCTCGGTGACGTCCGGGGCGCGATCGGCTTCTCCAGTTGCACGGTGCTGGTCTACTACGCGATCACCAACGCCGCCGCGTGGACGCTGGGCCGGGACCCGACCCGACGGCTGCCCACCCGGGCGCTCGCCGGGGCGGGGCTGGTCGGCTGCCTGCTACTCGCGGTCAGCCTGCCCACCGCCAGCGTGCTCGCCGGTTTCGGGGTGCTCGCCCTCGGCGCGCTCTGGTACGCCGTCCGCCCCCGCTAGTCACTCCTGCGGGTCACGTGAGGCCGGCACCCCGGCGGGCGGCGGCGGGGCCGGGGGCGGGGGCGGGGTGGTCTCGCTGAGCAGGGCGCTCAGCCCGGCCCGCCGGGCCACCACGGTCAGCCGGTCCCCCGCCGAGATCACCATCCGGGGGTCGGCCCGCCAGTCGGTCTTGTGGCCGGGCCGGGAGTGGGCCAGCAGGCGCACCTCGCCGGGGCGGGCCACCGCGCCGAGCGGGCGACCGTCCAGGGCCGCACCGGCCGTCACCGGCACCTCCACCACCAGCAGGGCGTGCCGGTCGACCGGGATGGTGGCGATCACCGCCCGGTCCAGCAGGGCGGCGGCGAACGACGGCGCGGCCAGGTAGGACACGCTGCGCGAGATGCCGATGCCGAACGCCCGCTGGATGCGTTCGGCGAAGTCGCCGTCGAAGAGCCGCAGCACCACCCGCAGCTCCGGGTTGAGCACCCGGCCGTTGAGCGCTGCCCGCAGGTTGACCCCGTCGTCGGTGGAGACCACCACCAGCGCCTGGCAGTGTTCCACCGAGGCCGAACGGAGCGTCTCCTCGCGGGCGGCGTCCCCGACGATCAGGGGTACCCCCAGCCGCCGGGCCAGCGCCGCACCACGCGCCTCCGCGCTGCGGTCGATCGCCACCACCTCGACGCCGAAGTCGTGCAGTTGGGCCATCACCCGGGTGCCGATGTTGCCCAGACCGACGACCACCACATGCCCGGTGCGTTCCGGCTGGATGCGCCCGGCGTGCAGGGCCAACCGGGCGTTGACGATGCCGTCGACCACCACGGCGGTGATCAGCGGGATCAGCGCCAGCCCGGCCAGGTTGAGCACCACCTGCATGATCTGGGCGGCGGCCGGTTTGGTGACGTCCGGGTCCTGGCCGCTGAGCGTGGTGACCAGGGTCAGGTAGAGCGCCTCCGTCCAGCTCACCGCGACCGCACGGGCGTTGAGCCAGCCGAGCAGGGCGATCACCCCGAGCAGGGTCAGCACCGCGATACCGATCTTGCGGGTGGCGAAGCTGCGGACCGCCCGCAGCAGCACCGCCAGGGGTCGCCGGCGACGCCGCGCCCGGACCAGCCGGCGGGCCGCCAGCTCGGTGCCGGCGGGCTGGCCGGTCGCCTCGGCGAGCACCACGTCGGCTGCCTGCTCGTCGGCGGGCAGCACCCGGACCAGTTCCGGATCGGTGGTGACGGCCAGCCCGCAGACCACGTCGGCGGGGCGGACGTCGGCGCGGCGGGCCACGTAGAGGGTGCGACCGCCGTGCCGGAAGTGGGTCGGGGCCACCTCACCGAGGGCGGCGGCGACGAACGCCGGGGCGGCCATCGAGGCGTCGGAGAGGACCGCCGAGTCGGGAAAGAGCTGCCGCAGGCCGTTGGCGAGGCTGGTGTTGAACATCCGGACCACCAGGCGCAGCCGGGGTTCGACCTCCTGCGCGCAGAGCGCGGCCTGCATGTTGCCCACGTCGTCCTGGTGCAGCAGGGCCAGGCCGTCCGCGCCGGCCAGGCCGGCCCGGCGGAAGGTCGACTCGTCGAGCCGGTCGGCCCGGATCACCTGTACCCCGTCGACGTCGCGCCCGTCGGGGCCCTCGGAGCGGCGGCGTTCCGGCACCACCAGGGTGATCCGGACCCGCCCGTGCGCCGGGTCGGTGCCGAGCAGCGCCCGCACCACCCAGTACGCCAGCGGGTCGTCGCCGCAGACCACGTAGTGCCCACGGGTGTCGCCGTTCATCCGTAACCGCCAGCCGGTCGCGCGCCGGGCCCGGTCCCGCAGGGGTTCGGCCATGCCCGGATGGTAGCCATCCGGTCGCCGGACACGCAGCCCTGGTGAGCGCACCGGACGGTACCGGTTGGGCGGGCAGGCATGGTGGGCGTGGCGGCGGGTAGAGCAGCGGACGTGCAGACGTTCCTGCCGTACCCGGACTTCCTGGCCAGTGCGCGGACCCTCGACCAGCGGCGGCTGGGCAAGCAGCGGGTCGAGGCGCTCCAGGTGCTGCGCGGGCTGACCCGGCCAGGTTACGGCTGGCGCAACCACCCGGCGGTGAAGATGTGGGCCGGTTACGAGGAGGCGTTGACCCGGTACGGGCTGGACGTGTGCGCGGTCTGGTCGGCGGCGGGCCGGGCGGACACCTGCGCGTCGACACTGGTCACCGACCTGACCGCCGCCCGGGGCCACGGCCGGGTCCGCAGCCAGGCGGAGTTGGCCGCCGCCGGTGAGCTGCCACCCTGGTTGGGCCGCGAGGACCTGCACCGCAGCCACCGCTCGGCGCTGCTGCGCAAGGACCCGGCGCACTACCGCCCGCAGTTCGGCGACGTGCCGTCCGACCTGGAGTACGTCTGGCCGCCGTCCGACCGTCCCCCGCTCGCCGCCGGTCGGCCGAACCCCGCCGACGACTCCGGTGGCGGCACCGCACCGGTCTGACCGGGCCGGATCGGGCCTGGTCGGGCAGACTGGGGGTCCCTCGGGTCGGAAGGTGCACATGGCGCTGTCGCAGAAGCTGGGCCGGCTCATCGGCGTACGCGAGCACGTGGTGGACCCGGGCGGGGGTGGCGCCCCCCGGGTGGCCCGACCGACCACGGCCGTGGTGGTGGGCGGCGGGATCGCCGGCATGTCGGCGGCGGTGGTGCTCGCCGAACGCGGGGTGGACGTCACCGTGCTGGAGGCCGCGCCGACGCTGGGCGGCCGGCTCGGCGCGTGGCCGGAGGCGCTCGCCGACGGCAGCCAGGTCAACGAGCACGGCTTCCACGCGTTCTTCCGGCAGTACTACAACTGGCGGTCGATCCTGCGGCGGGTCGAGCCGACGCTCGGTTTCCTCAAGCCGATCCCCGGCTATCCGATCCTGTCCGCGCAGTGGCCCACCGAGGAGTTCGGCCGGCTGCCCCCGGCCCCGCCGGCCAACCTGCTGGCGTTACTGCTGCGCAGCCCCAGCCTGCGCCTGGCCGACCTGCGCACGATGGACCGGGACGCCGCGTTGCCGCTGCTCAGCTACGACCCGGTGCGCACCTACGCCGAGTTCGACGACACCACCGCCGACGCGCTGCTCGCCTCGCTGAAGCTGCCCGACCGGGCGCGGGCGATGCTGTTCGAGGTCTTCTCGCACTCGTTCTTCAACCACGAGACCGAGATGTCGGCCGCCGAGATGATCGCCCAGTTCCACTTCTATCTGCTGGGCAACCCGGAGGGGTTGGCGTTCGACTGCCCCGACGAGGACTACGCCACGGCGATCTGGCAGCCGCTGACCCGGTACGTGGAGAAGCACGGCGGCCGGGTGCACACCGGGGTCGCCGCCACCCGGCTGGACCGGGAACCGGACGGCTGGCGGGTGACCACCGCCGACGGCACCGTCCACTCCGCCGGGCAGGTGGTGCTGGCCGTCGACCCGCCCGCGCTGGCGGCGCTGGTCGCCGCCTCCCCCGGCCTGGTCACGGTGGCACCCGAGCTGGTGGCGCGGATGCCCGCGTTCGGTCGGCCCGGCCCGCCGTACGCGGTGGCGCGGTACTGGCTCGACGGGGACGTCCGGGCCGACCGGGCGGTGTTCAGCGGGGTGTCCCGCCAGCCCACCCTGGACTCGGTGACCCTCTACCACCGGCTGGAGAACGAGTCCCGGCGGTGGGCGCAGCGCACCGGCGGCGCGGTGGTGGAGCTGCACGCGTACGCCTGCGACGAGGGGGTGCCGGCCGAGGAGCTGGCCGAGCGGATGCGCGCCGAGTTGGTCGCGCTCTGGCCGGAGGTCGCCGGGTTGGGGGTGCGGGAGCTGCGCGCCCGGGTCGAGGCGCAGGCCCCGGCGTTCACCCCGGGCAGCCACCCCGGCCGCCCCGGGGTACGCACCGACGCCGAGGGCCTCTACCTGGCCGGGGACGGCATCGGCACCGACTTCCCCAGCGCGTTGATGGAACGGTCGGCGGCGACCGGGATCATCGCCGCCAACCACATCCTGCGCGCTGCGGGGGCGGCCACCGAACCGGTCCGCTCCATCCGCCCCCGGGGACTGCTCGCCGGGAAGTGAACGGGGGCCCGCCCGGCCGGTGGGCCGGACGGTCAGCGCGCGGTCCCCTGGTACGCGTCCCGCATGAGCTGCTGCATGTCGTCGAGCATCGGCATCCGGGGGTTGGCCGGGGCGCACTGGTCCTCGTAGGCGTTGAGGGCCTGCTGCGGCAGCGCCGCCTCGAACGCGGCCCGGTCGACGCCGATCGCGGCGAACGACGGTTCGATGCCGACCGCGTCGCGCAGCCGTTCCACCGCGTCGGCCAGCGACGCCACCCCTTCCGCCGGGGTGCCCGCCGGCAGGCCGAGTTGGGTGGCGATCTCGGCGAACCGTTCCGGGGCCCGGTAGCTCTCGTAGCGCGGCCAGCCGGACAGCTTCGCCGGGACGGTGCCGTTGTAGCGGATCACGTGCGGCAGCAGCACCGCGTTGGTCCGGCCGTGGGCGATGTGGAACGTCGCGCCGAGGGTGTGCGACATGGCGTGCACGATGCCGAGGAAGGCGCTGCCGAACGCCATCCCGGCGATGGTGCCCGCGTTGTGCATCCGTTCCCGCGCCTCGGGGTCGGCGTCGACCACCGCCCGTTCCAGGTTGGCGAAGATCAGCCGGATGGCGTGCAGGGCCAGCCCGTCGGTGAAGTCGTTCGCGTACACCGACACGTACGCCTCGATGGCGTGGGTGAGGGCGTCGAAGCCGCTGTCGGCGGCGATGGTCGCCGGCATGCTGGCGGTCAGCACCGGGTCGACGATCGCCACGGTCGGGGTGAGCGCGTAGTCGGCCAGCGGGTACTTCTTGCCGGTGCGGTGGTCGGTGATCACCGCGAACGGGGTGACCTCCGCGCCCGTGCCCGACGTGGTCGGCACGCAGACCAGCCGGGCCAGCGCGCCGAGGGTGGGGAAGGTGAAGGCGCGCTTGCGGATGTCGAAGAACTTCTCCCGCATGTCGTCGAAGACCACGTCCGGGTGCTCGTAGCGCAGCCACATCACCTTGGCCGCGTCCATCGCCGAGCCGCCGCCGAGGGCGACGATGGTGTCCGGCCGGAAGGCCCGCATCAGCGCGGCCCCCCGGTCGACGGTCTCGACGCTCGGCTCGGGCTCCACGTCGTCGATGATCTGCAGGGCGATCCGCCCGGGGCGGCGTTGCAGCACCCGGTTGATCCGGTCGACGAAGCCGAGCCGGGTCATGGTGGCGTCGGTGACCACGGTGACCCGGTGCACGTCGGGCATCTCGGCGAGGTAGCGGATCGCGTTCGCCTCGAAGAAGATCTTCGACGGGACCTTGAACCACTGCATGTTGTTGTTCCGCCGGCCGATCCGCTTGATGTTGAGCAGGTTCACCGCCGAGACGTTGTCCGACACCGAGGTACGGCCGTAGCTGCCGCAGCCCAGCGTCAGCGACGGCAGGAACGCGTTGTACATGTCGCCGATGCCGCCCTGCGAGGCCGGCGAGTTCCAGATGATCCGGACCGCCTTGACCCGGCGGCCGAACTCCTCCACCAGGTCCTCGTCGGCGGTGTGGATGACCGCGCTGTGCCCGAGGCCGTGGAACTCGACCATCTGCTCGGCGTACCGCAGGCCCTGCTCGCGGCTGTCGGCGCGGAGCACGGCCAGCACCGGGCAGAGCTTCTCCCGGGTCAGCGGCTCGTCGGGGCCGACCCGGTCGACCGCGACCAGGATGATCGAGGTGTCGGGGGCGACGGTGATCCCGGCGGCGTCGGCGATCCAGGCGGCGGTCCGGCCGACCACGTCGGGGTTGAGCTTGCCGGCGGGGAACAGCAGCGCCTCCAGTTTGGCCTTCTCGGCCGGGGTGGCCAGGTGGGCGTGCAGGGTGCGGAACTCCGCGATGGCGGCGTCGTGGATCGCCGCGTCGAGGATGACGGCCTGCTCGGAGGCGCAGATCATGCCGTTGTCGAACGACTTGGACAGCACGATGTCGTTGACCGCGCGCTTCAGCTTGGCGGTCGCCTCGATCCAGGCCGGCACGTTGCCTGCGCCCACACCGAGCGCCGGCTTTCCCGCCGAGTAGGCCGCCCGGACCATGGCGTTGCCGCCGGTGGCGAGGATGGTGGCGACGCCGGGGTGGTGCATCAGCGCGGTGGTCGCCTCGACCGACGGCTCCTCGATCCACTGGATGCAGTGCTCGGGGGCCCCGGCGGCGACGGCCGCGTCGCGTACCGTGCGGGCGGCCTCGACGCTGCACCGCTGCGCCGCCGGGTGGAAGGCGAAGACGATCGGGTTGCGGGTCTTGAGCGCCAGCAGCGCCTTGAAGATGGTGGTCGAGGTGGGGTTGGTGACCGGGGTGATCCCGGCGACCACGCCCACCGGGTCGGCGATCTCGACGATCCCGCTGATCTCGTCCCGGGCGATCACCCCGACGGTACGGGTCTTCGCCATGCTGTGCGTGACGTGCTCGCAGGCGAAGATGTTCTTCACCGCCTTGTCCTCGAACACCCCCCGACCGGTCTCGGCGACGGCGAGCTGGGCGAGGGCGGCGTGCCGGTCCAGCGCGGCCACCGACGCCTTGCCGACGATGTGGTCGATCTGCTCCTGGTCGTACCGGTCGTAGTCGGCCAGGGCCTTGAGGCCGTCGGCGACCAGGGCGTCGATCGTGGTGGCGAGTTCGGTCGACATGCTTTCACCTCGGCGGTTGGCGGCGTCTCGGACACCCTCAGCATCCATCGACGGCCGTCTCGGCGGTGGGGCGCAAGGACCCGTCCGACGGTGGCCAAAGGTCCCGTCGTCACGCCCGTCCCGGGCACCTCCGGGTCGACCGAAGGTCCCGATGTCACGCGGCGGGCACGCAGCGTCGCCTACCCGACACCGCGCCCCGTCGCCCCCGTCCACCATGATTCGCATGACGGGACCGCGAAGGGCCTACACGTTGCTCGCCGTGGCCGCCGTCGGGGTGGCGGTGCTGGCCTGGCGGATCGGGGTCGACAAGGCCAATGCCCTGGTGGGCCTGGCCGGCGTCTTCGCCGCGAGCGCGCTCGGGCTGTTGTCCCTGTTCAGCGCGATCGACCCACGACTGTCCCGGGCGGCGACGGACGCCGCCGCCCTGCCGCCGGGGTCCACCCCGCCCGCGTCCGACGCACCGACCGGAGCAGACGCCACTCCGTCGGCCCCGGGGTTGCGCCGCCGCTGGCGACGCTGGTGGCTGCCGGCCGGGATCGCCGCGCTGCTGCTGGTGATCGTCAGTACGGTGACCGTGCTCTCCTGGCCGACGGACCGGAACCCGGACGCGCGGGCTGCCTCCCCCACGACCTCCGTCGACGCCGCGTCGGCCGCCCCCGGCGTCACGGCGACCCCGGTCGGGCCGACGCCCTCCCCCGACCCGTCCGGGGCGACGCCCGCCACCACCCCGGCGACCCCGGATCCCGGCCCGGACGGGCCCACGGCCGGCCCGGGCCCGACCCCCACGGCCCGGCCGACGCCCGCCCCCGGGCCGGTCGAACGGGACTGGGTGCCGCCGAAGGACGCGCCGCACTGGAAGCTGCTCGACGGGGACTCGGTCTACTTCCTGCCGAAGCCCCGGGTCGCGCGGGGCACCGGTGCGGGCACCCTGATCTTCCAGGGGAAGGACCACCAGCTCGCCCTCTACAACTGGACCGACGACCCGACCGACCTCAGCTACGAGGGCTGCCGGAATCCGAAGGCGCAGCGCTATTCGAGCATCGACCTCGAACAGCTCGAACCCACCCCGGTCACCTACTGCCAGCCCGACCCGGGCGACCCGACGGTGGTCAACTACGTCCGGATCGACCACAACCGCTACCAGGCGACGCCGGCCTCGGTCGACGTGACCGTCTGGTCGGTCCGCTCGTAACCAGGTCTGCCGGTCCGGCAGCTCGCAAGCGGAGGGCACGGCCGGCGGGTGGCATCGAAATGCGTTGCCCGCCCGCGCCGCCGCGCCTACCGTGATCCGCGCAAGGCCAACCAGTCGAACCGGGAGCACGCCATGACGTCGCCGCAGCTCACCAGCGCGTGGTCGACGCTACCCGTCGACGGTGACCGAGCCGAACACCCCCGGGACGGGGAACCCGACTGACGCGTGCCGCACGTGCCGGCCGCCCCGTCCCACCGTGGACCGGGTGGCCTTCGTCGTCCGGGCCGACCGACAGACCGATCGACCCACCGACCGCGAAGGGAGAGCCCGGTGGACGCCGTCCTCGTCATCAACGCCGACCTCGGCCCACTGCACCGGGTCACCGTCCAACACGCGATCCGGATGCTGTGCCGTCGGGTCGCCGAGATCCACGAGGCCGAGCCGGACCGGGTGATCGGGGTCTTCCCCGTCCCCCGGGTGGTCCGGCTCGTCCGGTACGTCGTCACCCGCTGGCGGTTCAGCGCCGGCCCGGCCTGGTCCCGGGCGGGGGTGCTGCGCCGCGACGGTGGGCGGTGCGCGTACTGCGGCGGGCCGGCCAGCACCGTCGACCACGTGCTGCCCCGCTCACGCGGCGGTGGCAACACCTGGCGGAACACCACCGCCGCCTGCTACCCGTGCAACCAGCGCAAGGGTGACCGGACGCCGGCCGAGGCGGACATGCCGCTGCGGCGGGCGCCGGCGACGCCGAGCTGGGCGAGCCTCGCCGGGCGGTGACCGGACCGGCCGGCGGGCACAGGGGGTCGCGTCGGGGTACGCCCCGGCGCGACGCCCGCCGGCCCCCACCGCCCCGCCCCACCCAGGGGAACGGGCCCCGCCATCGGTGGCAGCCGGGCGGACCGGATCAGTGACCGGCGGCCGGCGACCAGGGAAAGTCGGGCGGGCGGCGTTCGTGGTGGGCGGCGACGCCCTCGCGGGCCTCGCCACTGTCGCGTGCCTTGCGGTGCCACCAGGCGATCCTCGCCGGTCCGGCCCGGTCGTCGATGATCTCCTTGGCGGCGGCGATACTGAGCTGGGAGCGGGCGGCGATGGCCCCGGTGATCGCGGACACCCGGCCGGGCAGGTCGTCGACCACCTCGTCGGCCAGGCCGACCCGCAGCGCCCGTTCGGCGTCGATCAGCTCGGCGGTGAAGATCAGGAACTTGGCCGTGGACGGGCCGACGAGCCGGGTCAGCCGCCTGGTGGTGGGTGCCGGGTAGACCAGCCCGAGCCGGGCCGGCGGCACCCCGAACCGGGCGTCCGGGGCGGCGATCCGCAGGTCGCAGGCGACCGCGAGCAGGCATCCACCGCCCACGCACGGGCCCTGCACCGCCGCGACGGTGGGCTTGGCGAACGCGGCCAACCGTTCCTCGGCGGCGACCGCGATGCCCGCGTCCCCGTTCGCGTCCAGCAGCTCGTCGAAGTCGCCGAGGTCGGCACCGGCGCAGAACGCCCCGTCAGCGCCGGTGAGCACCAGGGCGCGGACCGCCGGGTCGGCCTCCAGCCCGTCCAGCAGCACCGGCAGCCGCCGCCACATGGCAGGCGTCATCGCGTTGCGCCGGGCCGGGTTACGGATCGTCACCGTCGCCACCGCGCCGGTCACCCCGACGGTCAACTCCGCGTCCGACACCGTCGTAACCCCTCTCGTCGCGTCACCGGTGCGGCGACCATAACGGCGCGGGCCCGGCGACCACCCAGGAGGGGTGGCCGCCGGGCCCACCGACGCAGGGGTCAGGTCAGGACACGTCGAGCGCCGTGTCGTCGACCACGAAGGACGTCCGCAGCGAGGCGTCCTCGGTGCCGGTGAACTTCAGGGTCACGCTCTGGCCGGCGTACGCGGCCAGCGAGAACGAGCGCTGGGTGTACCCGGTGGCCTTGTTCAGGTTCGAGTAGGTCGCCAGGGTCGCCAGCACGGTGCCCGAGGAGTTGAGCACCTGCACGGTCAGCTTGTCGTACGCGGTCGTGGTGGTGACCTCCCGGCTGTCGATGTGCAGCCAGAAGCTGAAGTTGTACGTCGAGCAGCCCGCCGGCAGGCTCACCGACTGGGAGAGCGTCTCGGTCAGGGTGCCACCGGTGCCGCCCAGCCAGGCGTTCCAGGTGCCGCCGTGGGTGGGTTGGCTGGCGCCGTTCTGCCCGATGACGCCGGTGCTGGCCGCCCAGACCGTGTTGCCGGACTCGAAGCCGGGGTTGCCCAGCTTCTGGCCGGCGGTGCAGGTGCCACCGACGCTGCTCACGACCAGCGTGTAGCTGGCCGAGTGGGCCACCGCGCCGGTGCCGGTGACCGTCACCGGGTAGCTGCCGGCCGGGGTGCTGGCCGAGGTGGCGATGGTCAGGGTCGACGCGGCACCCGAGGTCACCGAGGCCGGGCTGAACGTCGCGGTCGCGCCGGTCGGCAGGCCGGACGCGGAGAACGTGACGGTCTGCGCGGTGCCGCTGGTGGTCGCGGTGGCGACGGTGGTGGCGACCGAACCGCCCGCGGTCACCGAACCGGAGGTCGGGGAGAGCGAGACGGAGAAGTCGTTACCGGTCGAGGAGCAGGGGGCGTCGCTGCCGGAGACGGCGACCGCGGTCCACGCCGCCTGGACGGCCTTGTACTCGGTGGAGCAGCTGCCGTACAGGTCGGTGGCCGCCTTCAGGCTGTACGCACGGGCGGTGTTCGACGGGGTGCTGGTGTTGACGTACGACGTGTTGGAGGTGAAGTACACGTCCAGGGCGCGGAACCAGATCTTCTCGGCCTTCTCCCGGCCGATGCCGGTGACCGCCGGGGCGGAGCCGCAGACCGGCGAGGTGCCGTACGACGTGGCGCCGGTGCCCTCGGCGAGGTTGAAGAAGAAGTGGTTGCCGACGCCGGAGGAGTAGTGCACGTCCTTGTTCTTGGTGCTGGTGGTCCAGCACGAGTCGGACGAGCCGTCCAGCGACGGGTTGTACATGTAGCGCAGCGGGGTGCCGTTGCCGTTGATGTTGATCTTCTCGCCGACCTGGTAGTCGCCCGGGTCGCTCGGCGCGGCGGCGTAGAACTCCACCATGTTGCCGAAGATGTCGCTGGTGGCCTCGTTGAGGCCGCCCGACTCGCCGGAGTAGACCAGGCCGGAGACGGCCTCGGTGACGCCGTGGCTCATCTCGTGGCCGGCCACGTCGAGGGAGACCAGCGGCCGGGAGTTGCTGGCGCCGTCGCCGTAGGTCATCTGGGCGCCGTCCCAGAAGGCGTTGATGTAGTTGCGGCCGTAGTGGACCCGGCTCGGCACGCCGGTGCCGTTGCCGAAGATGCCGTTGCGGCCGTGCACGTTCTTGAAGTAGTCGAACGTCTTGGCCGCGCCGAAGTGGGCGTCGACGCCGGCGGACTGCCGGTTGCTGTTGGTGCCGTCGCCCCAGACGTTGTCGGCGTCGGTGAACGTGGTGCAGGTGGTGGTGCCGTTGTTCATGTCACAGGTGCGCCCGTTGCCGTGCGACGGGTCGATCATCTGGTAGGTGCTGCCGGAGAGCGTGGTGTCGATGCTGACCGAGCCGGTGTAGATGCCCTGGCCGCTGCCGACCACCGACTCGATCTCGTCGTGCGCGCCGACGACCCGGCCGGTGCTGGCGTCGGTGATGACGTGCAGCTTCGACGGGGTCTGCTGGTCGGCCTTCCAGCCGGACAGCACGGTCTCCCAGGCGAGCATGCCCTTGCCGGAGGTGGCGTCGACGAAGAGTTCCGGCGTACCCACCTCGGTGATCGTGCCGGAGAACGCCTTGCGGGCCGTCGCGGCGGCCGACGCCGCGCTGATCTTGGCGGTGGTGCCGAGGGTCAGCGGGGCGGCCAGGCCGACCGAGGTGCCGGCGAGGGTGCCGTCGGGCGCGGTGTGAATGACGAAGTCACCGCCGTACACCCGCAGCCCCTGGTAGGTACGTGTGTACCGGACGTGTGCCGCACCGTTGGCGTCGACCTTGGTGCGGACCGCCTGGTACGCCTCCGCGCCGGTGCCCTGGACCGCGCCCGGGTTGCTGCGCAGCAGGCTCTCGGCGCGGGCGGCGGGGGCGGCATCGGGGGCGGGGGCGGGGGGAGCCGCGTGCGCTGCGGTGGCGACGCAGGTCAGCATTCCGCTGGTGAGCAGAACTGCGCTGACGGCGGCGAGGGGTCTTTTCACGTGCCCTCCTGGCAAGGGAAAGATGTGACGGGGGTAGTCACGCATGTAGATATAGCGATACACCCGGGAAAAGAGAAGGGATGGAGCGGTTCCATGACACGACACTGGCCGAACGGAGGAGGGGCCCTACCCGGGGAACCGATTGACGTCGATGCACGTCCGATCGGGATGAGATCACCCGCCCTGCTCCTGGCAACCGTCACGACCGCCGCCGCGCTACTGACCGGCTGCTCAGCGGCCGAGCCGGGAACCCCTGCGTCACCAGCGGCCACGACCGCTCCGACCTCCGACGGGACCGCCGCCGCAGGCACCCCGACCGGGGCCCCGGCGACCGGCACGCCCGGCGACCCCGGCACCCGGGGAACCGGGGCGGACCGGGTCGTCCTGACCCGCTCCGGCGGTTTCGCCGGTAACCGGGACACGGTGACCGTCGAGCCCGACGGCCGGTGGACCACGACCGACCGGGCCGGCGCGACGCGTACCGGCCGGCTCGACTCGGCGGCGCTCGACCGGCTCCGGACGCTCATCGGCCCGGCAACCCGCGACCATGCCGGCGTCCTGTCCGACGACGGCTGCGCCGACACGTACCGCTATCAGCTCGCCGTCGGCACCACCCACGTCGACTGGACCGACTGCCCGACCGGCCCGCAGCCACCCGCCGCCACGCGGGAACTGGCCGCGCTGCTGATGAAGACCACCGCCACCGGCTGACCACGAAGGTCGTTTCCCGCGTCCGGCCAGCGGTCGCGTCGGCGGTGGCGCGGCTCACGGCGGCCCGCGCGGGCGGAAGCCGCCCGGGGTGACACTGGTCGGATAACCTACCCGCTCCGATTCGTGCGAGGAGCGTTGTGCCGAAGAGACGACCCGCCGGTCCGCGCCACCCGCTCGACCCGACCGTCCCACACCGCCCGTCGCGCCCGCACCTCCCCCTCGGCCTACCGCGCGCGTCCGGGCCGGCCGGCCTGCGCCGGACGCTCGGCCGGATCGGGTCGCTGCCGGCGGTGGTCGCCACCGTCCTGGCCACGGGGTGCGCGGTCGCCGACGTCGAACGGGCCTCCGTGCCCACTCCGACACCGGTGGCGCGGACGTTGCGAACCCCGGACACCCTGCTGGGGCTGCCCCGCACGGGCACGCCACTGCCCGCCGGGCTGCCCCGGTTCCGGCTCAACGAGCTGACCCGCGAGGCTTCCCCGGCCACCAGCACCGTCGAGGGGGTCTACGGACAGGGTCGACCCACCCCGGAGACGATCGTGGTGAGCGCCGTCTCGGGCACCGTCGCCGACCCGCAGGCCATGCTGGACCGGCTGCTCAAGCCGTACCGGATTCCGAAGCCCCGGTCGGTGGAGTTCGGCAGGTACGGCGGCGAGGCCCGGTGCGGGCGCGGGCGGACCGCCGACCAGGGCCACCTCACCGCCTGCGCCTGGGCCGATCCCGAGGTCGCCGGGGTGGTGGTCTTCCTGACCGCCACCAAGCAGCCGGACCGCAAGGAGGACTTCATCACCATCCGGGACGAACTGGAACAGCCCACCGGCTGACCAGCCCGCCACCCCGGGTCAGCCGGTGACGCCCGGCACCACCCGGAAGCGTTCGACGACGGCGAGGGTGTCGTCGTCCACCCGGAACCCGGGATCACCCAGCCAGCCCAGGTAGTCCGGCCCGTGCCAGTAGTCCTCGTGACCGGCCCGCCAGGCCGCCACCGAGTCGTAGCCCTCCCCCTCGTCGCGGGCGTGGTCGAGGTCGACGTCGCCGAGCCGGACCACCCGCACCCCGGTCACCTCGATCACCGCGACCGGCCGGTCGGCGGAGTCGACCACCACCGACCGGTCGCCCACCGCCGGTAACGGCTCGCCGTCGCGCTCGTAGTCCTGGAGCAGGCCCGTGGTGGAGGTCTTCGCCCCGCTGAGCACGGCGGCGACGAGCTGGTCACGCAGCGGGCCGGGGAAGGCGAACTCGCATTTCGGCAGGTCGGGAACGTTCGGCGTGGTCACCGGGCGACGGTAGCCCGGTGACCACGCCGCCCGCACCCGCGATACCGGCGTCGCCGGGTCAGGCCCGGGGGAACATCTGGCCGATCCGGATCCGGTTGCCGAACGGGTCACGGATGCCGAAGTCGATGCCGTACGGCCGTTCGGTCGGCTCGTCGGTGATGTCGACGCCCTTGGCGACCAGGTCCTCGTACGTCTTGTGCGCGTCGTCGGTGGTGATGCTCAGCCACCCGCCGATCGCGCCCTTGGTCAGCAGCTCCCGGACCTGCTCGGCGGTCGCCGGGTCCAGCGCGGGCGGGCCGGGCCTCTCCAGCAGCACCTCGCGCTGCGGGTCGCCTGGCACGTTGACCGTCAGCCACCGCATGAAGCCCAGATCCTGGTCGGTGTTGACCTCGAAGCCCAGCTTGCCGACATAGAAGTCGAGCGCCTCGTCCTGGTCGAGGACATAGAGCTGGGAGCGGGTGATCGCGTTCATCGTCATGCCGCAGACGCTATGCCAGGCCGCTGACCTGCTGCTTATCCAAAACTGCTGGGCCTGGTCCAGGCCTTGGTGAAGCAGCTCGGCACCGTCGGGTCGCCGGCCGACCGGCGGCTGCGGTACTCGCTGGGTGACTCGCCGACGATCTGCCGGAAGGTGCGGCTGAACGAGCCGAGACTGCTGAACCCGACGGCGAAACAGATGTCGGTGACGTCCCGGCCGGTCTCCACCAGCAGCGCCATCGCCCGCTCCACCCGACGTCGTTGCAGGTAGCGGTGGGGCGTCTCGCCGAAGGTTGCCCGGAAGGTACGGATGAAGTGCGCCTCGGACACCAGCGCGATCCGGGCCAGCGCCGGGATGTCCAGCGGTTCGGCGTATGCCCGGTCCATCGCGTCCCGGGCCCGCAGCATGGCCCGGTTCGACTGCTCCACCGCACGACTCATCGGCCCCCGCCCCCGTCGTCCCCGTTCGCGCCGGATCAGGTTACCCAGCCGGGCCCGGCCGGCGGGGTCCCGCGACGGGCGGGGACGGCGGCACGGACGGTCGTCCGCGCCCGCGCACCGCCGACGGATCGACAAGCGGCAACGCCAGTGGCGGCCGTGCTGTGGAATTGGAGCCCCCGGCCGGGATCGAACCGGCGACATCTCGCTTACAAGGCGAGTGCTCTGGCCAGCTGAGCTACAGGGGCGCGTGGTGCGAGGTCAGCATAGCGACTGACGTCGGGAAATCCCGGCCGGCAGGGTGCCCGAGCATGGAAAACGTCAATCTCATGCCCGTACCACCGACGAATCGACGCGCCGGAGCCCCGTCAGGCGAGGGGATTGATGCCCGGCCGTGCCCGCCTGACCGAAATGCGTATGCCGTCCGTCCCACTCGGTGTATCCCGTCTTGGCAGGGATGGAAATCCCGTTTACCGTGCAGTGACACGGATGACACCCGGGGTCGGCCACGGCTGCCCTGCGGATGGCGTCCGCGGGTCGGCACCGTGGGTGCCGACAGCTCCTTCACTCGGATCGTCCGGCACGTTCCTGCCGGTGAAAGGAAGCGCACCACCATGGCTACGGTCACGTACGCGAAGGCCTCCCGGATCTACCCGGGCACCGAACGCCCCGCGGTCAACCAGCTCGACCTCCAGATCGGCGACGGGGAGTTCCTCGTCCTGGTCGGCCCGTCGGGTTGCGGCAAGTCCACCAGCCTGCGGATGCTCGCCGGCCTGGAGGACGTCGACGACGGCGCGATCTACATCGACGACCGGGACGTCACCCACCTCCCGCCGAAGGCCCGCGACATCGCGATGGTCTTCCAGAACTACGCCCTCTACCCGCACATGTCGGTGTACGAGAACATGGCGTTCGCCCTCAAGCTGCGCAAGACCCCCAAGGCCGAGATCGACCGGCGGGTCAAGGAGGCGGCCGGCCTGCTCCAGCTGGAGGAGTACCTCAGCCGCAAGCCGAAGGCGCTCTCCGGTGGTCAGCGCCAGCGTGTCGCGATGGGCCGGGCGATCGTCCGCGAGCCGCAGGTCTTCCTCATGGACGAGCCGCTGTCGAACCTCGACGCCAAGCTCCGCGTGCAGACCCGTACCCAGATCGCGTCGCTCCAGGCCAAGCTGGGCATCACCACGGTCTACGTCACCCACGACCAGGTCGAGGCCATGACCATGGGTCACCGGGTGGCGGTCATGCTCGACGGCGTCCTCCAGCAGGTGGACACCCCGCGGGCGCTCTACGACACCCCGGCCAACGTGTTCGTCGCCGGCTTCATGGGCTCCCCCGCCATGAACATCAAGACCGTCCCGCTGAACGAGCGGGGTGCGGCGTTCGCCGAGATGCACATCCCGCTGACCCGCGAGCAGGTCGAGGCGGCCCGCAGCGAGGGTGGCGACAACCGGGTCACCGTCGGTTTCCGCCCGGAGGACTGCGACCTGGTCAGCCCCACCGAGGGCGGCATGCCGGTCGTGGTCGAGCTGGTCGAGGACCTCGGTTCGGACGCGAACGTCTACGGCCACGCCGCGCTGGAGGGCCACGAGGAGCGGTTCGTGGTCCGCACCGACCGGCGGAACATGCCGAACATGGGTGACACCGTGTTCGTGAAGCCGCGTGCCGGCCGCAGCCACGTCTTCAACGCGGCCACCGGCCACCGCATCTGATCCCACCGCACGGAAAAGGGGCGGTCCGCTTCGGCGGGCCGCCCCTTTCGTCGTGTTCTCGTCCCGGGCGGGCCGGGTGCCCGCGCCGGATCAGCCTTCCGCAGCGCGGCGGCGGGCCACCTCGGCGAGGGTGACGGCGGCGGCGACGCTGGCGTTCAACGACTCCACGTCGGAGATCATCGGGATGCTGACGGTCAGGTCACAGGTCTCCCCGACCAGCCGGGACAGCCCGCGCCCCTCGGAGCCGACCACCACGACCAGCGGGCCGACCGCGGCCTCCAGGTCGTACAGGTCGGTGTCGCCGTCGGCGTCCAGGCCGACCACCATGAACCCGGCGTCCTGACACGCCTTCAACGACCGGGTCAGGTTGGTGACCTGGGCGACCGGCACCCGCGCCGCCGCGCCGGCACTGGTCCGCCAGGCGGTCGCGGTGATTCCGGCGGCCCGCCGCTCCGGTACGAACACACCCTGCGCACCGAACGCGGCAGCCGACCGGATCACCGCACCCAGGTTGCGCGGGTCGGTGACCCCGTCCAGCGCCACCAACAGCGGGGCGGGCTGCTCCAGGGAGGCCGCCAGCAGGTCCTCGAAGAGTTCGTAGGCGAACGGCGGCACCTGGAGGCCGACACCCTGGTGCAGCACACCGCCGGTCATCCGGTCCAGTTCGGCCCGGCTGATCTCCAGGATGGCGATGCCCCGGTCGGCGGCCGTCCGGGTGATCTCGTTGACCCGGTCGTCGGCGTCGATGCCCAGCGCGGTGTAGAGCGCGGTCGCCGGCACCTGGGCGCGCAGCGACTCCAGCACCGGGTTGCGGCCCACCAGCAGCTCCGGGCTGTCCCGCGACGGGTTGGACTTGCGCCCCGGCGCGACCCGGGGACCGCTGCGGCCCGCACCGGCGCCACCCCGGCCACCCGCGCCGGACCGACCACCACCGCCGGCTCGGGCGGGGGCCACGCCCCGGGTGCCCCTGCCCCAGGTGGTGTCCTTGGTGCCCGGCTGGCCGATCTTGGGAGCGCGGCCCTCCTCGGCTGCCGCCCGGCGCTCCTTGTCCTGCTTCCAGGCGGTGCGCTGGGGAAGCTTCTCGGTCCCCGAGTACGCCTTGTGCCAGGGCCGCTCGTCGGCGGGCAGGGTCTTGCCCCGGCCCGCGAGGGAGTCCTTGTTCTTGCCGCCGGAGCCCTTGGGGGCACCCGCCTTCGACGTCAGTCGCCGGCCACGGCGCTGCGAGTTGCCGGCCATCAGTCCTGCTCTCCAATAGTCCAACGGGGGCCCTGCGGGGTGTCCTCGACCACCACGCCGGCCTGCTTGAGCTGGTCGCGTACGGCGTCCGCAGCCGCCCAGTCCTTGCGGCTGCGGGCCTGCGCGCGCTGCTCCAGGGCCAGTGCGACCAGGGAGTCCACCACGCCCCGCAGGTCGTCGACGCGACCGCCACCGGTCCAGGCCGGGTCGAGGGGGTCGACGCCGAGGATATCCAGCATCGCCCGGGTGGCGGCCAGGGTGGTGCGGACCGTCACATCGTCGCCGTCGGCCAGCGCGGTGTTGCCGTCCCGCAGGGTCGCCTGGAGGACGGCGAGCGCGGCCGAGGTGTTCAGGTCGTCGTCCATCGCGGCCACGAACCCGGCGGGCAACTCACCGAGCTGCCCCGCGCCGACCCGCTCCACGGCCCGCTGCACGAACCCCTCGATCCGCCGGTACGCCACCGCGGCCTCGCGCAGCGCGTCCTCCGAGTAGTCGATCCGGGACCGGTAGTGCGCCGCCGCGTAGTAGTAGCGCAGCTCCACCGGACGCACCCCGAGCGAGTCGACGTAGTCGAGGTCGAGGGCGTTGCCCAGCGACTTGCCCATCTTGGCGCCGCCGATGCTGAGCAGTCCGTGGTGCACCCACCAGCGGGCGAAGGGCAGCCCGGCGGCCTGCGACTGGGCGATCTCGTTCTCGTGGTGCGGGAAGGTCAGGTCGAGCCCGCCGCCGTGGATGTCGAACTCCGCGCCGAGGTACCGCAGGCACATCGCCGAGCACTCGATGTGCCAGCCGGGCCGGCCCCGACCCCACGGCGAGGGCCAGTAGGCGTCGGCCGGCTCGTCCGGCTTGACGCCCTTCCACAGCGCGAAGTCCCGGGGGTCCCGCTTGCCGCGCTCCGGGGCGTCCCCGGCGGACTGCATGTCGTCGGGCGACTGGCCGGACAGCGACCCGTACGCCGGCCAGGAGGACACGTCGAAGTAGACGTCGCCGGAGCCGTCGGTGGCCGGGTAGGCGTGACCGGTCTCGATCAGCCTGGCGATCAGCTCGTGCATCTCCGGGATGTGCCCGGTCGCCCGCGGCTCGTACGTCGGCGGCAGCACGTTCAACGCCCGGTAGGACCGGGCCAGGACCAGCTCGTTGGCGTACGCGATGGACCAGAACGGGCGGCCCTGCTCCTGCGCCTTGACGAGGATCTTGTCGTCGATGTCGGTCACGTTGCGGATGAAGGTGACCTCGAAGCCGGCGGCCGACAGCCAACGCCGCAACACGTCGTAGTTGACGCCGGAGCGAAGGTGACCGATGTGCGGCGGCGCCTGGAGGGTGAGACCACACAGGTAGACCCCCACCTTGCCGGTTTCCCGCGGAACGAAGTCCCGCACCGATCGGGCGGCGGTGTCATACAGGCGTAGCGTCACCGTACCAGGGTAGCTGTCCGTGCTGTCCCGGGTCGGCCCGAGCCGGGTCGTACGCTGCCTGCTGTGGAGACGACGGCGGCCCCCGGCGAGCCGGGCAACCAGACGCCTGCGGGTGGCGAGACGGCGCAGACCCTGGACCGGGGCCTGCGCCTGCTGCACCTGGTCGCCGACGCGCCGGCCGGACTGACCGTCACCGAGGCCGCCCACCGGCTCGGCATCGGCCGGGCCGCCGTCTACCGGCTGGTGAGCGCGCTGACCGGACACGGCATGCTGCGCCGGGGCGGCGACGGCCGGCTGCGCCTCGGTGTCGGCGTGCTGCACCTGGCCCGACGGGCCCAGCCGCTGCTGGCCGAGGGGGCCCTGCCGGCGCTGCGGCGGCTCGCCGAGCAGACCGGGGCGACCGCGCACCTGACCGTGGTGGAGGGCGGCGAGGGGGTCGCCCTGGCCGTGGTCGAGCCGAGTTGGACGTCGCTCCACGTGGCGTACCGGCCGGGGGCCCGGCACCCGCTGGAGCGCGGGGCCGCCGGGCGGGCCGTCCTCGCCGGGCGGGCCGGCCACGCGGGCCCGGTGAGCACCGCCGGGGAACTCCAGGCCGGGGCGTACGGGGTGGCCGCGCCGGTGCTCGGGGTGCCCGGCCTGGAGGCGAGCGTCGGGGTGATCTCGCTGGCCCCGCTGCCGGTCGACACGGTCGGCCCGCAGGTCACCACTGCCGCCCGGACGATCGCCACCGCCCTGTCCTGAGCCGCCGGGCAGATGCGCGGAGAGGCCCGCACGACCAGGGGTCGTCCGGGCCTCTCCGTCGAGCGGTTCAGGCCGTGCTGTCGAACGTCAGGGGGTGACGTTCGGCTTGAGCGGGCTGCGGACCGCCGCGTTGGCGTCCACGATGCCGTACCCGTAGAAGCCGTTGAAGTTCAGCGACCCGGCGCAGTACGCGTCGAACTCGGTCGACCGCCCCTCGTTGGCGTAGCTCTGCAGACGCGGCTCCGGGCAGGCGTGCTCGGTGGCGGTCCGGTAGAGGTGCTGCTCCACCTTGGCCGGCGCCAGGCCGTAGCCGTCCTTGCCCTCCTTCTTGCCCCACTTGCTGACGATCAGCGCGGCGACCCCGCTGACGTGCGGCGACGCCATCGAGGTGCCCTGGAGGTAGGTGTAGTAGCCACACTCACCGGCGGTGGTGCACTGCTTGAACACCGAGTTCTCGAAGCCCGGCACGACGTTGCCGTTCTCGTCGACCGATCCCTCCTCCTGGAGCACCTTCTTCGGGTACGTCGAGAGGATCATGTTGGCGTCGGTGCGGTAGGTGTCGGTGCCGAAGCCGTCGCGGTACCAGCCACCCGGCGCGGCGACCGAAATCTGCTCGGTGCCGTAGTTGGAGAAGTCGGCCTTCTTGCCGGACGGGCCGACGGCGGACACGCCGATCACGTGCGGGCCCTCCGCGGGGAGGTCCCAGCAGCTCTCGTTGTCGATCGGGCGCGGGTACGGGTCGGCGCCGTAGTCCGGGCTGGACACGTCGGTGCGGGGCGCGCCGAGGTCCTCGTGGTTGTTGCCGAGCGCGCCGACCAGGGTGACGCCCTTGTTGTGGGCGAAGTTCAGGGCCCGCTTCATCGCCTTGATGACAGCCCGCTGCTCGGCCTGCGACTCGGGCGAGTCGGCCGGGTTGGCGGTGCAGTTGTAGAGCCACGGGTCGACGTAGAACGACATGTTCACCACGTCGAGGCCGGACTTGCCGGCGTGCACCAGGGCGTTGACGACCGGGTTGAGGAAGAAGTATCCGGAGTCCTGGCCGCCCTTGAGCTCCACCAGCGAGACGTTCGGGGCGACACCGGACAGGCCGAAGCCGTTGGCCGCCGCACCGATGGTGCCGGCGACGTGGGTGCCGTGCCCACCGTCGTCGGTGCCGACCGGGTCGAGGCAACTCGCCACCTCGCACGGACCGTCGATGTCGACGATGTCCGGAGCGAAGTTGCGGGACAGCGCCCAGTTGAAGTTGGGCGCGAGGTCGGGCTGGCTGGCGTCGACGCCGGTGTCCAGGACGCCGACGGTGACCCGCTTGTCGCCGGGCATGACCTTGCGGGCCTTGTCGGCCCCGATCATGCCGAGGCCCCAGAGCTTGTCGTCGAGCGGGTCGAGCTTCTTGCCGTTGGCGTTGCCCTTCGCCTTGGCCGCCTGCCCGGCCCGGGTCAGCAGGTTCTCCTGCTCGACCCGGTCCAGCTTGGGCTTGCGGCCGATGGCCCGCTGCTCGGCCGCGCCGACCAGCGCGGGGGCGGCGGTGACCCGACCGGCGAAGTCGGCCCGGTCGCTGGTGACCTGGTACAGACCGACGTCGTCCGTACGGGACACGACGGTGCCGCCGGCGGCACGGATCGCGGCGATCGCCGCGTCCGCAGAGACGCCGTCCTCGGCCACCACGGTGAACGTCCGGCTGGTGGTCGGCCCGGCGTTCGCCGGGACGGTCAGGCCGGTCACCGTAAGTGCCAGGGCCGCCGCGGTCGCGACGGCTCCGGCGGTGAAGCGCTTGCTCACCACATCAGATCCTCTCGTTGAGGGACGTGGCGCCATCCCATAGCACTGGCGGGAATTCCGCCAGATACAAATCCGAATTGGTCCCGCATCAGGCATTCGTCGGTTGCAGGCTGCGCAGGGCCGCCGGCAGATCGGTGAGCGTGCCCACCTCGGCGTCGGGGCGTACCCCGGCGGGGAGGGCCAGTCCGCGTCGGTTGAGCCAGATGCCACGCATTCCGGCCTGCTGGGGGCCGAGCACGTCGTGGGAGATCGAGTCGCCGACGTACGCGATCCGTTGCGCCGGCACCCCGGCGGCGGCGACGATCGCCGCGTAGAACGCCGGGTCGGGCTTCTTGGGCAGGCCGCCCTCGTGGGCGTACAACTCGAAGGCGAACTCTCCGGGCAGGCCGCAGCGTTCGGCGCGGCTGTTGCCGTTGGTGGCGTACCCGAGGGTGAAGTCGGCGCGCAGCGCGGCCAGCGCCGGCAGGGCGTCGGGGTACGGGTGGCTGAGCGCGTAGCGCGTGGTGAAGAAGAGTTCGGCGAACTCGTCGAGCTGGCCGACCAGCCCGGCCCGGTCGAGGGACCGGGCCAGCGCGGCCCGGCGGATCTCCATCACCGGCGCGGCGGTCATCGACCCGAACACCGCCTGCCAGTCGGACTCCACCTCGGCGAAGGTCACCCCGGCCGCCACCGGGGTCCGGCGACGCATCTCCTCCAGTACGGCCACCAGGGCGCCGGTGACCGCCGGGCGCAGGTCGATCAGGGTCTCGTCGGCGTCGAACACCACCACGCTGAGCATGCCCGACACCCTCTCACGTTCCCCCGCCCGGCCACGTCGAGCAGGCCACCATCCCGGCTCAGGTCAGTGCCGGCTGTTCCGTCCGGGCCGCCGGCTGTTCGGTGCGGCCCGCGCGCAGCTCGTCGAGGCGGACCAGGGCCACCCCGGCGACGATCAGCGCACCCCCGGCGAGTTGCACCGGCACCGGCAGCTCGCCGAGCACCAGCCAGGCGATGAGCACCGCGAACAGCACCTCGGTCAGCCCGACGAACGACGACAGCCGGGCGCCGAGCAGGCGCGTCGCGGCGATCCCGGTCAGGTAGGCGACCACGGCGGCGACCAGTGACAGCCCGACGATCGGGACGAGCCAGCTGGTGCGCTGCCCGGCGAAGTCGACCGCGCCGAAGGTGGCCCGCAGCGGCAGCACCCCGACCAGGCCGAGCAGGGCGAGCACGGCCGCGCCGACGGCCATCCCGCCACTGGCCATGGTCACCGAGGGCAGGTCGGCGTCGACCCGCGCGGCGAGGACGAAGTAGCCGGCCAGCCCGACGGCCGCGCCGAGGCCCCAGAGCACGCCCACCGGGTCGAGCCGGCCCGTGCCGGTCAGGTCGAGCACCAGGACGAGCCCGACCAGGGCGGCCAGTGAGCCGGCGACGGTGAGCCGGCGGGGGCGCTGCCCGTGCACCAGCCACAGCCAGCCGACCACGAGGATGATGCCGAGGTATTCCAGCAGCAGGGCCACCCCGACCGGCAGGTAGCGGACGGCGTTGAAGAAGCACGCCTGTGCGGTGGCGACACCGAGCAGGCCGAAGACGGTGACCGGGCCGAGGTTGCGGCGCAGCACCCCGGCCCGGCCGCGCAGCGCCAGCACGGCGGGGACGGCCAGCACCAGGGCGGCCAGGCCGACCCGGGCGACCACGACCGCCTCGGCCGACCAGCCGGCCCCGATCAGCGACCTGGCGAAGATGCCGGAGGTGGCGAACGTGACGGCGGAGAGCAGGGCAAGGGCCAGGCCGGTGCCGGCGACGGGTCGGTGCGGCATCGGGGCTCCTCGGACGTGACATCAGCAAAGTAGGCTTACGCCAGTGACGCTAGCCGCCGACGACGACAGGGGTCAAGTTGCTTTTCGCCCATGACACGGAGTGCGGGCTGACCGCCGCCACCGCCCTGGTCAACACCGACGGCCGGGACGGCGAAGGGCTGCCCGACATCGCCGCGCTGGACCGCTTCGTCACCGCGAACGGGTGGACCGGCCGGCACGAGCGCACCGACGCCGAGCTGCACGCCGTCCGGGCCCTGCGCCCCCGGCTGCGCCGGCTCTGGGACGACGACCCGGACACCGTCGTCACCGTGGTCAACGACCTGCTCCGCGAGTCCCGGGCGCTGCCGCAGCTCATCCGGCACGATGACGAGCCGTACCACGTGCACGCGGTGCCCCGGGACGCCCCGCTGGCCACCCGGATGGCCGTCGAGGCGGCGATGGCCGTCGCCGACCTGGTCCGAGGCGACGAGCTGGGCCGGCTGCGGCACTGCGCCCACCCCGAATGCCCCAACGTGCTGGTCGACCTGTCCCGGAACCGGTCCCGCCGGTTCTGCGATGCGGGCTGCGGCAACCGGGTCGCGGTCAGCGCGTACCGGGCCCGCAAGGCGGCCGGTAGTCGCCCCTGAGCAACTCGTACTCCACCTCGCCGTGCTCCGTTCCGGGGATCGGGTCGGCCCAGTCGAGGTGGAAGGTGCGGACGTACCGCAGGCCGGCCTTCGCCAGCACCGCCCGGGAGCGCACGTTCACCGCCATCGTCTGCGCCCACACCCGGCGTACCCCCGGGGTGTCGAAGGCGTGGCCGACCAGCGCGCGGGCCCCCTCGGTGGCCAGGCCCCGCCCCCAGGCCGCCCGACGCAGCCGGTAACCCAGCTCCGGCCCGGTGCCGTCGTCGGACGGGTCGAGCGCGAACCAGCCGAGGAAAGCACCGTCGATGGTGTCCTCAGCCGCCCACCGGCCCAGCCCCGGGTAGCGGTCGTAGCCGGCGAGAATCCGGGGTAGCTGCTCGTCCCGCACGGTGGCGGGCGGGGTCGGCCGGCCGCCGGTGAGGAACCGCATCACCTCCGGGTCGCTGTCCAGTTCGACCAGATGCGGCACGTCGTCCGAGGTGAAACGGCGCAACCGCAGCCGGGCCGTCGTCAGCAACACCCCGTCCGAGCCGGTCACACCCCGGATCATGCCGCCCGCGAGCCGCCCGGTCGACCAGTTATCCCGGCGGCCGGTCCTGCGGCGACCGTCCGCCGCGAGCCGGTCCCGTCAGCGCGGCGGCGCGGCCACGAAGATCCGCCAGGAGTACGCCGGGAAGGTGAGCACCGGGCCCGTCGGGTCCTTGCTGTCCCGCACCCCGACCACCCCGACCAGGTTCGCCACCTCGACACAGTCGTGGTTCTGGCTGCTGCGGGTGCTCGTGCGCCAGGTCGGGCCGGTCGGCCCGGGAACCGCACGACCTGCCGCACCGGTCAGTTCCACGACTCCGCCACCTCCCGCATCAACTCGATGGACTCTGCCGGGGGCAACGCCTCACCGAGGGTCGACTCCCAGACCTCCCGCATCCGGATCAGCACGTCGGGCTCGGTGAACTCCTGGGTGCGGACCTGCCCGCCGACACACCCCAGCTCCACGCCGTCGGGCAGGGTCGCCAGCACGAAACCCCCGGCGAGCCCCGGGTACTCCCCGGCCGTGCCCGGCACCAGGTGCAGCCGGACCCGGGGGTGCTCCGTCGCCACCCGCGCGAGGTGCGCGACCTGCTCACCCATCACCTTCCGGTTGCCGACCTGACGGCGGAGGGCAGCCTCGTCGAGGATCGCGACCACCTGCGGCGGCTGGTCGCGGTACAGCACCGCGTGGGTCTCCAGCCGGTCGGTCAGCCGCCGCTCCACCTCGGGCCCGTCGAGCAACGCGCCGGCCTCGAAGACGGCTCGGGCATACGCCTCCGTCTGGAAGAGACCGGGCACGTACAGCGGCTCGTACCAGCGGACCGCGCGCGCCTGCTCGATCAGTGCCCGCCAGCCGAGTTGCCACACCCGGGCCCGGTCGAGCGCGACCAGGTCGGTGAGCATCCGGCTGAAGATGCCGCCGGTGTCGAGGGCCCTGTCGGCCAGTTCGAGGTACTTGGCGGTGGGCGGCTGCTGGCCCAGTTCGATCGCGCTGACCATCGACGCCGAGTAGTTGACCGCCTTGGCGAGGTCGTCCTGGCTCAAGCCCCGCCGGGTTCGGGCCCGCCGCAGCTCGGCGACGAGGAAGGCCGCCGCCGTCATCCGCCCGTCCGTCATCTCCAGCCGCCCTCCACCGCGCCGACGATCGACTCCGACACCACGCCGACCAGGGACGCCGCTGACACAGGACAAGACCGGAAGCCGACAACAACCCTTCACACGGTAGTGGTTTCATCAGCAGACTGTGAAGTGCGACATCGACCGCTCTCCCTCCGGGCGGACCGGTGTCGCGGTGGGACGGCCTGCTCCCCGGCCGGCGGTCCCACCGCCGGGGGAGACGACCAGCCGACCCATCATGGAGGCGACGCGATGCCCCGGCTCACCTGGCGACACCGGCTTGCCCGCAGATTCCGACCCGCCCGGCTTCCCGAAACGACCGAACCCACCCAGCCCACTCCCCCGTCCGCCGGTCCAGCCACCCACCCGGCCCCCTACCGGGCCAGCGGACCGGACGCCCATCCGACCCCGGACACGGGAGCGGAGGTACCCCCGGGCACCGGGTCGGGTCCGCCCGGGTGGGAGGACACCACCATCTCGTTTCCCCGGGTGGGGCGGGTCGGTTGGCTCACGCTGGCCCAGGAATGGCGCGCCAACCGGGGACGCCGGTGAGCGCGGCGGCCGGCCCGGACGGGCCGCGCCGCCCCGGCGGACCACCCGACCCCGTCGGCCGTGGTGGGCCGGGGCCGGCGAATCCGCGCCCCCACCTGCCGTTGCGCCCGCTCTGGCTGTGCCGGGTGTGCGCCGCGCCGTGGCCCTGCGGGACCGCCCGACTCACCCTCGTCTCCGAGTACGCCCACGACCGGGTCGCGCTCAACATCTACCTCTGCACGGTGCTGCACGACGCCACCGCCGACCTGTACCGCCTCTATCCCGACACCGGCCCCGACCCGGCGACCCTCTTCGCCCGCTTCCTCGCCTGGGTTCCCCGTACCCGCCCACCGACCGAGCCATGATCCACTCACGAGAGCCGATGTAGCGCTGTCGAATCCGCCTGACACCGCTCCATCGGCCCACAGGAGTCGATCAAGCAGGGGCGGGGTCAGGCAGGGTGGCGCGGGTCAGGGGTGGGTCATCCGGAGCAGGTCGAGGGCCTCGTCGAGCTGGGTCTCGGTGAGTTTGCCGGAGTCGACGTGCCCCCGGGAGATCACCACCTCCCGGATGCTGACCTGCTTCGCCAGCGCCTCCTTGGCGATCGAGGCGGCCTCGTCGTACCCGAGGTGGCGGTTGAGCGGGGTGACGATCGACGGCGACCCCTCCGCGTACGCCAGGCAGACCTCGGCGTCCGCGACCAGGCCGGCCACCAGCCGGTCGGCGAAGAGCCGGCTGGACGCGGAGAGCAGCTTGATCGATTCGAGCAGGTTGCGGCCCATCACCGGGAGCATGACGTTCAGCTCGAAGTCGCCCTGGCTGCCGGCGAACGCGACCGCCGCGTCGTTGCCGATCACCTGCGCGCAGACCTGCCGCACCGCCTCGGCGACCACCGGGTTCACCTTGCCCGGCATGATCGACGAGCCGGGCTGGAGGTCGGGGATGCGCAGCTCCCGCAGGCCCGCCCGGGGGCCGGACCCCATCCAGCGTACGTCGTTGGCGATCTTGTAGAGCCCGACCGCGACGGTACGCAGCTGGCCGGACGTCTCGACCAACGCGTCCCGCGCCCCCTGCGCCTCGAAGTGGTTACGGGCCTCGGTCAACGGCAGCCCGGTCGAGGCGCGCAGCTTCTCGATCACCTTGCCGGCGAAGCCCAGCGGGGTGTTGATGCCGGTGCCCACGGCGGTGCCGCCCAACGGCAGCTCGGCCAGCCGGGGCAGCGCCGACTCCAACCGCTCGGCGCCGTAGCGCACCTGTGCGGCATACCCGCCGAACTCCTGCCCCAGGGTGACCGGGGTGGCGTCCATCAGGTGGGTACGCCCCGCCTTGACCACCGTCTCGAACTCGGCCGCCTTCGCCTCCAACGCCTCCGCCAGGTGGCGCAGCGACGGCAGCAGGTCCTCCACCACGAACTGGGTGGCGGCCAGGTGGATCGAGGACGGGAAGACGTCGTTGCTGGACTGCGATGCGTTCACGTCGTCGTTCGGGTGCACGTCCCGGCCCAACTCCCGGGTGGCCAGGGTGGCGATCACCTCGTTGGTGTTCATGTTCGACGAGGTGCCCGAGCCGGTCTGGAACACGTCGATCGGGAACTGGTCGTCGTACCCGCCGTCGGCCACGTGCGCGGCGGCGGTGGCGATCGCCTCGGCGACGTCCGCGCCGATCACCCCCAGCTCGCCGTTGACCAGGGCGGCGGCCCCCTTGATCTGGGCCAGCGCCTTGATCTGGGCCGGCTCGATGCCCCGGCCGGAGATCGGGAAGTTCTGCACCGCGCGCTGGGTCTGCGCCCGCCACAACGCCTCGGCGGGCACCTCCACCTCGCCCATCGAGTCGCGTTCGATCCGGTAGCCCGCTGCGTCTGGAGTCGTCACCCGTCCCATCCTGCCCCGCGCTCCCCCTGCTCGCAGCGAGGCTCAGGAGAAAACGGACGACAGAACAAGATCAAGCAGAACGGGGTGAGCCCGCTTGACGATCATGGAGTTGTGGTGCCGACTTTGGGGGCCTTACGGGCGTTCTGTTACCCACCACAACTCCATGATCGGCGAAGACCTCCGGTTGACGCTGACAGGAGCACACGTCATCGAGATCGTCGAGCGTGACCGGAGGCAGGGTGAGCCGCGCCGTACGAATCGGGTACGTCGGTCGGGACACTCAGCGATGTTAGGGCGTGTGCGGGGCGAACTGGCTCGTCAGCGGCGGCCCACGGTCAGGACCGGCTTGGTGACCTCGGCGAAGAAGTCGTTGCCCTTGTCGTCGACCACGATGAACGCCGGGAAGTCCTCCACCTCGATCTTCCAGACCGCCTCCATGCCCAGCTCGGCGTACTCCAGCACCTCGACGTGCTTGATGCAGTCCTGGGCGAGCCGGGCCGCCGGGCCGCCGATCGAGCCGAGGTAGAACCCGCCGTGCTGCTGGCAGGAGCGGGTCACCTGGCCCGACCGGTTGCCCTTGGCCAGCATCACCTGGGAACCGCCGGCCGCCTGGAACTTCGCCACGTACGCGTCCATCCGGCCGGCGGTGGTCGGGCCGAACGAGCCGGACGCGTACCCCTCGGGGGTCTTGGCCGGGCCGGCATAGTAGACGGCGTGGTCGCGCAGGTACTGGGGCATCGGCTCCCCGGCGTCGAGCCGCTCGGCGATCTTGGCGTGGGCGATGTCCCGGGCGACGACCAGCGGGCCGGTCAGCGACAGCCGGGTCTTCACCGGGTACTTCGACAGCTCGGCCCGGATCTCGTCCATCGGCCGGTTGAGGTCGACGCGTACCACGTCGGAGGCGTCGAGCGTCTCGTCGGTGACGTCCGGCAGGTAGCGCGCCGGGTCGGTCTCCAGGCGCTCCAGCCACACGCCGGACGGGGTGATCTTGGCGACCGCCTGCCGGTCGGCCGAGCAGGACACCGCGATCGCCACCGGGCAGGACGCGCCGTGCCGGGGCAGCCGGACCACCCGCACGTCGTGGCAGAAGTACCTGCCGCCGAACTGCGCGCCGATGCCGAAGTTGCGGGTCAGCTCCAGCACCTCCGCCTCCAGCTCCAGGTCCCGGAAGCCGTGGGCGGTCATCGAGCCGGAGGTGGGCAGCGCGTCGAGGTACTTCGCCGAGGCGTACTTGGCAGTCTTGAGGGCGTACTCGGCGCTGGTGCCGCCGATGACGATCGCCAGGTGGTACGGCGGGCAGGCCGAGGTGCCGATCAGCCGCAGCTTCTCCTCCAGGAACTGCATCATCCGCGTCGGGTTGAGCAGCGCCTTGGTCTCCTGGTAGAGGTAGGACTTGTTGGCCGAACCACCGCCCTTGGCCATGAACAGGAACTTGTACGCGTCGGGGTGCCCGTCCGGGTCCTCGGCGTACAGGTCGACCTGGGCGGGCAGATTGCTGCCGGTGTTCCGTTCGTCCCACATGGTCAGCGGGGCGAGCTGCGAGTACCGCAGGTTCAGCCGCGTGTACGCCTGGTAGACGCCACGCGAGATCGCCTCGGCGTCGGCGCCGTCGGTGAGCACGTGCCGGCCCCGCTTGCCCATCACGATCGCGGTGCCGGTGTCCTGGCACATCGGCAGCACGCCACCGGCGGCGATGTTGGCGTTGCGCAGCAGGTCCAGCGCGACGAACCGGTCGTTCGGCGAAGCCGCCGGATCGTCGATGATCGACCGGAGCTGGGCCAGGTGCGCCGGGCGCAGGAAGTGGGCGATGTCGTGCATCGCCTCGGCGGTCAGCGCGGTCAGCGCGGCCGGCTCCACGGTCAGGAAACGGCGACCCCCCGGACCGTGGACGACGTCGACGCCCTCGTCGGTGACCAGGCGGTATTCGGTCTGATCCGGACCGGTCGGCAGCAAGGGGGCGTACGAGAACGCGGCGGCACTGCTCATGACGGAAAAGCCTAGGGCAGACCGGGCGATCGGTGACACCCGCCGGGTGGGTCGTGGGACGCCGCTCTCACCCGTTGCCGTTGGCGCAGAGTTCCCGTTTCGGCCCGCAGCTGTCCTCGGGCTCCGGCGCGCCGCCGGTCCGCCCCGGGCCGGACCCGTCACCACCGTCCGATCCGGCCGGGGGCGCGGCGGGCGGGGGCGCACCGGCACCCGCGCCGAACCGGACGTAGCCGATCTCCCGCCCCTCGCCGACGACCATCCCGTTCGGGCCGACAGCGAGCGCGTTGGCGCTGGTCCGCAACACCACGAGTTCCCTACCGGTACGCGGGTCCACGGCGACCAGCCGGTTCGGCTTGTCCCCGGTCAGCACCGCCGCGTACGGGGTGAGCGCCGCGCCCGCCTTCGCGCCGGCCGGCCGGGTCCAGCGGGCCCTGCCGGTGCCCAGTTCCCGGGCGATCACCGATTCCTTGTCGGCGCTGCGGACCAGGGCGTACCTGTCGTCGACGGCGAGCAGTTTCTCGCCCTCGGCGTCCACCAGCAGCAGCCGGCCGTCGTAGCCGTCGAGGACGGCCTCCCGCCCGTCGGGGGCCACCCCGATCAGCACGCTGCGCGCCCCCTGCGGGTCCTCCCGCTGCGCGCATCCGGCGCTGTCGGCGGTGCGCAGGTTGAACCCGCTGCGCCGCCACACCTCCTGCCCGGTGGCCGGGTCGCGGGCCGAGACGGTGTACTGGCAGCTGCCGTCGACCGACACCGCGCGGATCTTGAGCAGCCGGCCGCCGACCACCGACAACCGCTCGTCCCGGCCCGGCTCGACGTCCTGCACCACCCGGCCGGTGGCGGTGTCCACCACGTGCACCCGGCCGTCGACGGGGAAGCCGAGCAGCGGCGGCACCGACTCCGGCCCGGCCACCCCCTCGTCGATGCGCTGCGCGGTGAGCCGCCGGGTGCCGAGCAGACCCGGGTTGTCGGCGAACAGCCCGCTGCTGACGCCGGGCAGGAAGGCCGTCCACAGTGGGCGGGTGCCGCGCGGGTCCCAGGCGCTGAGCGTGCAGTCGGTGGCGGCCACGCACCGGGCGTCCAGCAGCATGTTCCGGTACGTCCAGACGGCCACCGCGTCGCCGTCGCGTCGACGTACCGCACCGGTGGTGGGGTCGAGCAGCTCGTACCCCTTGACCAGGAGCTTGCCCACGGCGACGACGGCGTCGCGGTCGCCGCCGGCCACCGCCGACCAGTCCGCCTTGCGTTCCCACAGCGGTGCGCCGGTGGCGAGGCTGCGCACCTCGGTGCGGGTACGCTGCTCGACCACGACGGTGTCGCCGACGATGGTGACGCTCTTCGGGGTGCCGCCGACCCGCTGCTGCCACAGCACGTCCGGTTCGGAGATCGGCTCGCTGCGGTCGACCCAGTCCCACACCCCGGGGAAGGGGTTCCACACTCCGGTGACGGCGAGCGCGATCACGATGACGAGCCCGAGCAGCAGCCCTCCCCGCACCCCGCCAAGGCCCTTCACACCGGACACCGTAGCGACGATCACCTCCCCGCCCCGCCCCCGCGCCGGAGTGTCGCCCCGCTTTCTCCCCGGCACCCCGGGTGCCTCCGGGTCCGGTGGCAACAAACCCGACAAACACCCCTGGTGCCGGGCCCGGTAGGGCGGCCTGCCTGAGGATGCCGCCGCCGTCTCCGCCGGGGAAGACGACCACAGACCTACTCAGGCAGATAGATGACGGGGAGTTCGTCGTGGCCGTAGCGGTCCTCCCCGGTGAGGATCGAGGCGTCGTGCGCAAAGCTGGCCATGACCGTGCTGGCGAGATCGACCCGACCGGTGTAGGTGCGCCAGTAACTCAGCTCTTGCCAGGTGCTCCCGTCGGTGGGCAGCACGACGCAGGCGGCGAGGGCGAGGAGACGGTGCAGGGCGGCGCGGTCCTTCGGATCGTCGATGACGGCCAGGGCTTCGGCGGCGACGACAGCAGTGACCCCGAACCGGTTACGGTCCTCGATGACCTCGTGCAGTGGCTCGGCGACGTGCACCGAGCCGGCGACGTAGGCGAGCAGCGCCGACCGGTCGAGCAGGAGTCGTACCGGGCGGTCCTCGTCCCCGGTCACGCGACCGACTGCCGGGTGCCGCCTGCCGTCTCGTCGAGCAGGTGTCGGCGTACCCGGTCCCGGACGGCCAGCCGCCGCTCATTCGGCCAGGCCGCGTCGACGGCAGCCCGCCGGGCGCGGGCTTCGGCCACCCCCTGCTCGGTGACCTCGATGCCCTGGTGGGCCAACTCGGCGGCCAACGCGTCCAACCGCATCCGGTCCCGGACGGCCTGCGTGACGTACGCCGAGGCGTTCGGTTCCTGCTCCAGACGTTCCGCGACGTCGGGCGGCACGGAGATCGACAGCTTCCTCACCTGTGCGGTCATACCGAAACGATACGCCAGGTAGCACCGGCCGGATGTGCGACTTGCCGCCGGCCGGTCAGGACCCGGCGGCGGACCGCAGCAACGGCAGCGTGCGGTACGGGATCTGCTCGGCCAGCGCGATGATCGTGGAGGCCCGGCGGATCGCCTCGGACGAGACGATCTGGTCGATCACCCGTTGCAGGTCGGTGTTGGAGCGCGCCACGATCCGGCAGAGCAGGTCGCTCGCCCCGGTGATGGTGTGCGCCTCCAGCACCTCCGGGATCGCCGCCAGGTGGGCGGTGACCGTGTCGTGGCCGTGCCGCTGGCTGATCTCCAGGGTGACGAAGCTGGTCACCGCGAACCCGATCGCCGCCGGCCGGATCTCCGGCCCGAATCCGCCGATCACCCCCCGGTCGACCAGCTTGTCCAGCCGGGCCTGCACGGTGCCCCGGGCCACCCCGAGCCGGCGGGAGCATTCCAGCACCCCGATCCGGGGTTCGTCGGCGAGGAGTTGGACCAGCCTGCCGTCCAACGCGTCGAGCTGTGCACCCTGTCCAGCATTCATGGCTGGACACCCTACCGATTGCGCAACCTGACCAGCGGAAAACGTGACGGTTGCCCAGTGAACCCGGCCCCGCGATGCTCCCTGCAAGAGCTGTCGGACCACCGGCCCACGACGCCGGCCGCAACCGAGGGAGGCCACCGTGACCCAGGCGATCGACCGACCCCAGTCGACCGAGAACATCGACGTCGACACGCTCGTCGGCGCAGTCGACCACGACATCACCCGTGACCCGTTCCCGGTCAAGGGCCTCGACCACGTGCACTTCCTGGTCGGCAACGCCAAGCAGGCCGCGCACTACTACTCCACCGCGTTCGGGATGACCTGCGTGGCCTACCGGGGGCCCGAGCAGGGCTACCGCGACCACGCCGAGTACGTGCTGACCAGCGGTTCGGCCCGGTTCGTCCTGACCGGCGCGGTCCGCCCGGACGCGGCCGGCGCCGAGCACGTCGCGAAGCACTCCGACGGGGTCGACGACATCGCGCTGGAGGTGCCGGACGTCGACGCCGCGTACGCGCACGCGCTGGCCCAGGGCGCGACCGGCCTGGTCGAGCCGCACGACGTGACCGACGCGCACGGCACCGTCCGGCTCGCCGCCATCGCCGCGTACGGCGACACCCGGCACACACTCGTCGACAGGTCCCGCTACACCGGCCCGTTCCTGCCCGGCTTCGTGGCCCGGGGCCCGATCGTCGACCGGCAGCCGATGATCGCCGCCGGCCTCCAGCCGAAGCGTTTCTTCCAGGCCGTCGACCATGTGGTCGGCAACGTGGAGCTGGGCCGGATGGACGAGTGGGTGGAGTTCTACAAGCGGGTGATGGGCTTCTCCAACATGGCGGAGTTCATCGGCGACGACATCGCCACCGACTACTCGGCGCTGATGAGCAAGGTCGTCGCCAGCGGCACCCGGAAGGTGAAGTTCCCGCTCAACGAGCCCGCGGTGGCCCGCAAGAAGTCGCAGATCGACGAGTACCTGGAGTTCTACCAGGGGCCCGGCGCGCAGCACATCGCGGTCGCCACCAACGACATCCTGGCCAGCGTCGACGCGATGCGGGCGGCCGGCGTCGAGTTCCTCGACACCCCCGACTCGTACTACGACGACCCGCAGCTGCGGGCCCGGATCGGCAACGTGCGGGTGCCGATCGAGGAGCTGAAGTCCCGCAAGATCCTGGTCGACCGGGACGAGGACGGCTACCTGCTCCAGATCTTCACCAAGCCCGTGCAGGACCGGCCGACGGTCTTCTTCGAGCTGATCGAGCGGCACGGCTCGCTCGGTTTCGGCAAGGGCAACTTCAAGGCGCTGTTCGAAGCCATCGAGCGTGAGCAGGAAGCGCGCGGCAATTTGTAACACTGTCTCGCGTGACGCAACCTCCGAGCTATCCGACACCGCCGGCCGGTGGGCCCGGGCCCGCCGCCGGCGGCTTCGCCCCGCCCGCCGGCCCACACCCCCAGGGGTACGCCGTGCCGCCGCAACCCGGCCCCTACGCCGCCCCGCCCGGCGGCTACCCGCGACCCGGCCCGTACGCCGGGATGCCCGGGTACCCGCCGCCGGCACCCGGCATGCCGCCGCCCGGGATGTCGCCGCGTGGGCTGCCGCTGGCCAGCTTCGGTGACCGGCTGCTCGCCGTGCTCATCGACGGGGCGGTGCTCATCGCGGCCAGCATGGTCTTCATCGTGCCGGCCTTCATCGTCTTCTTCCAGCTGGTCCTGCCCGACCTGACCACCACGGCCGACGGCCGGGCCACCTCCGACCCGTTCACCAACTTCCTGATTCCGATGCTGGTGTTGCAGGGCGTGATCTTCGTGGTGGCGTTCGCCCTGAGCTACGTCTACCAGGTCGAGATGATGTTCAAGACCGGGCAGACCATCGGCAAGCGGGTGATGAAGATCCAGGTGGTGCCGCTCGACCCGGCCGCCACGCTGACCCGTACGGCCGCGGCCAAGCGGTGGGCCGCCTACCAGATCGGCGGGGCGGTCATTCCCGTCTTCAGCTACCTCGACGGGCTGTGGCAGCTCTGGGACAAGCCGTGGCAGCAGTGCCTCCACGACAAGTTCGCCGGCACCATCGTCGTTAAGGTTGCCGGGTGAGCGAGCAGAGCGACCGCACCGGACAGCGCAGGGCGAGACCGTGAGCGTGCAACCAGGTTGGTACGTCGACCCGGCCGAGCCGACCACCCGACGGTGGTGGGACGGCGAGGGCTGGATCGGCGCCCCGATCCCGGTCGACGCCACGCCACCCGACGGGCCGCCCCCGCCCGAGCCGGAGCCCGCCGCCGAGCCGCCCGCCCCGACCTCCCCCGCCGGGGCCACCCCGGTGTCCGGCCAGCACCCGCCGGTCGCTCCCGGCACGCCTGCCGTACCCGGCCCGCCCTGGGCGGGGCAGCCGGGCGCAGGCCAGCCCTGGGCCGGGCAACCCGACGCCGGCCAGCCCGGCCCCGGTCAGCCGTGGACGGGACAGCCCGGGACGGGACAGCCCGGCGCGACCGGGCAGCCCTGGGCCGGCCAGCCGGGAGTGGGGCAGCCCGGCGGTCCACCGCCCGGGTGGCCGTACCCGACCTGGCCGGGGCGTCCGCCGGAACCCAGGCCGCACGGCGTGCCGCTGGCCGGCTACGGTGCCCGGCTGCTCGCCCGGCTGATCGACTTCGGGGTCGTCTTCGCGCTCAACGCGGTGGTCAACGGCTGGTTCGTCTGGCGGTACTTCGAAGAGACCGCCCCCTACCTGCGGGAGGCGGTCCGGCGGGCGATGGCCGGCGACTCCTCCCGGGAGGGGCTGCCCGCCATCGGTGAGCAGGCCGGCGGCCTCCAGATCGCCATCCTGGTCATCGCGACCGCGCTCTGGTTCGCCTACGAGGTGCCGACGATGGCCGCCGGCGGGCAGACCCTGGGCAAGCGGCTGCTGCGCATCCGGGCGGTGCCCGTCGACGCCGACCAGCCGCTCGGCTTCGGCCGGGCCACCCGGCGGTGGAGCACCATGGGCATGCCCACCCTGCTCTGGTTCTGCTGCGGCTTCGGCCTGCTGCTCCAGTTCGTCGACGCGGTCTCCGCGCTGTTCGACCACCCGCTGCGCCAGGCGCTGCACGACAAGCGGGCCCAGACGGTCGTGGTGCAGGTGCCCCGCACCGACCACCCGGACACCCGCACCGACGATTCCGACACCGCCACCGACCGCACCGACCCCGAGCCCCCGGGAGACACCCCATGACCGACACCGGACGGCACCAGCCCCCGCTGCGGCTGACCCGCGCCGACCTGGACGCCCTGCCGAACTACGTCCCCGGGCGCAGCCCGGCCGACCTGGCCCGCGAACTGGGCCTGGCCGAGGCGATCAAGCTGGCCAGCAACGAGGTGCCGTACGGGCCGCTGCCCGGGGTGGTCGAGGCGGTCACCGACGCGGTCGCCGGGTCGCACCGTTACCCGGACATGGGCGTGGTGGCGCTGCGCGCCGCGCTCGCCGAGCGGTACGGCGTGGACCCGGACCGGATCGCCACCGGCTGCGGGTCGGTGGCGCTGGCCGAGCACCTGGTCCGGGCCACCTGCCTGCCCGGCGACGAACTGCTCTACTCGTGGCGCTCGTTCGAGGCGTACCCGATCATCGCGGCGACCAGCGGCGCGAGCAGCGTGCGGGTGCCCAACGACGCCGGGCACGGGCACGACCTGGCGGCGATGGCCGCGGCGGTGACCGACCGGACCCGGATGGTGCTGGTCTGTAACCCCAACAATCCCACCGGCACGGCCGTGCACAAGCCGGAACTGGACCGCTTCCTCGACGCCGTCGGCGACGACGTGCTGGTCGTCATCGACGAGGCGTACCGGGAGTTCGTCACCGACCCGCAGGTGCCCGACGGCCTGACCTACCTCGACCGGCCCAACGTGGTGGTGCTGCGCACCCTGTCCAAGGCGTGGGGCCTGGCCGGGCTGCGGATCGGCTGGCTGGTCGGCGCCCCGGAGGTGGCCGCCGCGGTGCGCAAGGTGGTCACCCCGTTCTCCACGAACACGGCGGCGCAGGCGGGGGCGCTGGCCGCGCTCGCCCAGGCCGACGAGGTCGAACGCCGCTGCGCGCTGGTCGTGGCGGAACGGGAGCGGGTCACCTCGGCACTGCGCAAGTTCGTCCCCGACCTGCCGTCCAGCCAGGCCAACTTCGTCTGGCTGCCGCTGGGTGAGGGGGCGGTGGAGTTCGGCCGGGCCTGTGAGGCGCGCGGCGTGATCGTCCGCCCGTTCCCCGGCGACGGCGTCCGGGTCACCATCGGCACCCCGGCCGAGAACGACGCCTTCCTGGCCGTAGCGGAGGCCGCCCTGTCCTGAACCACCGTCCGGCCGCGCCCCGGCCCACCGGCCGGGGCGCGGCCGGACGCCGGTCGGGCCGGGTCAGGTCGCGGCGAGCACCACCGGCTCGGCCATCAGGAAGTACGCCTGGTCGTCGTCGTCCGGGCCGGCACGCTCCCGCAGCCGTTCCACCGCGACGTAGCCGCCGGCCGCGTACGCCCGGCCCGGTTTCCAGCCGATGCCGTCCCGGCCGGGGGTCAGCGGGAAGCGGGACCGCTCGGCACCGGTGACCGGATCGAGGGTGACCAGTTCCCGGCGTTCGGTCAGCACGTAGAGCCGGCCCGCCTCGGTGGCGAGGACCGTCACCCGGCCCAGGTCACCGCGCTGCCAGCGGCCCTTGCCACTGCGCGCCTCCCAGCCCTTGAGCACCCCGCCGTCGTCGCCGACGGCCAACTCGCCGACCAGGGTGGTGTCGGCGGCGTCCAGGGCGGGGGCGGCCATCGGCGCACCCGGGCCGACCTGCCAGCCCCGGCCGCCGTCACCGCCGTCGGTGCGCAGCCCCCGGCACTGCGACCGGGGGGTGAGGCAGCCGACCGGGGTGACGGTGAACCGCTCGGGTGCGTCCGGGGGCCGCCAGCGGGTGCCCACCGTGCCGGTGGCGACGGCGCGGAACTCGACAGTCGTCGGGCCGGCGCAGGAGTCGACCGAGAAGACCTGACCGGCGGCGGTGGTGCCCAGGTCGGTACGGCAGTCCCGGCCGTCGTCGACCCGCCACAGCTCGCGCCCGTCGGCGAGGTCGTAGCCGCGCAGGCCGTTCCGGCCGGAGATGACGAGCACCGTCCGGCTTCCGGGGGCGGGGGCGACGGAGATGCCGCGCGGGTCCCAGACGGTGGCCGCCCCGGTGCGCCGGGCAGGGGCCACGGCGTACGGCGTCGGCCCGTCGACCCGCCAGGCGACCGTACCGGTGAGCGCATCCAGCGCCACCAGCTTCCCGTCCGACCAGCGGCTGAGCACCGTCGTGCCGGCCGCCAGCACTCCGTCGAGGGTGGCCGGCCAGCGCCGGTACGACCAGAACGGGGTGACCCGGTTGCGGCCGTCGGCGGGCTGGTCGGCGTAGAGCTGACGCTCGGCGGCGTAGACCCGCAGCCGTCCCGCCACCACCAGCGGCGCGACCGGCAGCCGACCCACCACCCCGACCGCCGGGGTGCCGGCGGGCGGCGGTGCGCCCCGGGCGGGCGTGACGACCTCGGCGGGGGCGAGCACCCGGTAGCCGATGCCGGCGACCGCCGCGAGGGTGAGCAGCGTGGTGGCCGCGACCACGAGTCGCCGCCGTCCCTTCGGGAATCCCATGCCCACCTCCGCCCGGCACCCTACCCAGGCATCCCTCCTGGGGACCGGTCAGGTCGCGTCGCGTCGCGCGAAGGAAGTCGGGCCGCCGGTGTCCGGACGCGGATCAGGCGGCGGTGGCCCGGCCGGTGCTGCGCACGGTGGCGGCCAGCGCGGTCAGGTCGTGCCGGATCGCGCCCTCGACCGTCCGGGCGGCCAGGCCGCCGAAGAGCAGCGCCATCACCCGCCCGTACGGGGTGGTCGGCAGGGCCCGGTGTTCGACGGTGACGGCGGTGCAGGCGCGGCGGCGACGGTGCACGGCGCGCAGGGTCCAGGTGATCCGGTAGTCCACCCCGCTGCCCGGGGAGGCGAGCACCAGCCGGTGCGGTGGCTCGGCGGCCAGCACCAGGAACTCCTCCACCTGGTCACCGCCGTCCGGGCGGGTACGGGTGTCCCGCCAGGCGGTGCCCGGCCCGAACGGCCCCGGGGTGAGCAACTCGGCGGCGCTGACCGTGCAGAGCCAGTCGACCCGGACGGGCAGGTCGGTCAGGAGTTCCCACACGTCGACGGCCGACGCCTCGATGACAGCGGTGACCGCGACCGTCGACATGGCACCTCCCGTGTCGTCCACCGTACGGCGGGTGAGCGACCGGCGGGGGGCCGTACGGTGAAATTTCCGTCACCGGCGTCCCGGGTGGGACGCCGGTGACGGGGCCGGTCAGGGGCGGAAGGCCCCCTGCCGGACGGCGTCGACGAACGCCGTCCAACCCGGTGGGCCGATGACCAGGGCCGGGCCCGACGGGTCCTTGGAGTCGCGTACCCCGACCACGGCCCGGGTGCGGACGAGGTTGTCCGCCACCTCCACACAGAGCCCCTGGTCGTTCGAGCGGCTACTGGTGCGCCACACCGCGCCGACGAGATCGTTCATGCTCGTACCTCCTCTCCACTGGGACGTGCCACGCCGACGCGCCCCGCGCCGCCGACGGGAGACGGCGGCGCGGGGCGTACGGCGGAATCCGGTGGGAGAAACGCGGCAGGAGCGCCTGACGGTCGGACAGCGGGTGCGACCGTCCGACGTCGGTTCAGCGGGCGGGCAGGATGCGCCCGGTGACCTCGCCGAGCGCGATGGTGGAGTCGTCCGGGCCGGGCGCGGTGGCCCGCAGGGTGACGGTGTCGCCGTCGGCGAGGAAGGTGCGGGTGTCCCCACCGACGGTGACCGGTTCGGCCCCGCCCCAGGTCAGTTCCAGGAACGAGCCCACCTGGCCGCGTTCGGGGCCGGAGACCGTGCCCGAGGCGTACAGATCGCCGGTCCGCAGGGACGCGCCGTTGACGGTCAGGTGGGCCAACTGTTGGGCGGGGGTCCAGTACATGCCGGCGAACGGCGGCTCGGTGACCCGCTCACCGTTCCACTCCACCGAAAGCCGCAGGTCGAGGCCCAGGTGCGGGGTCTGGCGCAGGTAGTCCTGCACCGGCGGGTCCTGCCGCGGGGCGGGCACGAACGCGTCGGCCAGGGCGTCCAGCGGGGTCACCCAGGCCGAGACGGAGGTGGCGAAGGACTTGCCGAGGAACGGCCCGAGCGGCTGGTACTCCCACGCCTGGATGTCCCGGGCCGACCAGTCGTTGACCAGCACCACCCCGAAGACGTGGTCGGTGAAGTCGCCGGTGGGCACCCGGTCGCCGAGCGCGCTCGGCACGCCGACCACGAAGCCCACCTCGGCCTCGATGTCGAGGCGTACCGACGGGCCGACGGTGGGGCCCTCGCCGGTGGCGCGCTGCCCGCTCGGGCGGACGACCGGGGTGCCGGAGACCACCACCGTGCCGGCCCGGCCGTGGTAGCCGATCGGCAGGTGCTTCCAGTTCGGCAGCAGCGGCGGCTGGCCGGGGCGGAAGATCTGCCCGACGTTGCCGGCGTGGTGCTCGGAGGAGTAGAAGTCGACGTAGTCGGCCACCTCGAACGGCAGCAGCAGCTCGACCTCGGCCAGTGGCAGCAGCAGCGGCTCGACGGCGGGCCGGTGCGCCGGGTCGGTGAGCAGTTCGACGAGGCGCTGCCGGACCGAGGTCCACTGCGGGCGGCCCAGCGCCATGAAGTCGTTGAGGGTGGGCCGACGCAACGCCCCGGCGGCGAGGACCAGCCCGGCCTCCTCGGCTCCGGTCAGGTCGAACACCAGGTCGGCGACGCGTACGCCGATCCGGGGTGGCCGCCCGTCGTGCCGGAACACCCCGTACGGCAGGTTGGTCACCCCGTACGGCGAGCCGTCCGCGCCCGTCACCCAGCTCATCTGTCGAATCCCCCGTTCACCAGCCCCAGCCGGATCAGATCGGTCAGTGGTTCCCGCACGCTGCACGAGCCGAACCCGATCCACAGCGGACGGTCGGTGTCGCGGGCCGACCGGGCCGGCTCGACCACCCGCAGCGGGTCGGTGTCGGCGAGCAGCGCGGCCACGGCGTCCACCTCGGCGTCGTCGGCGGCGGCGAGGGTGGCGGCCAGCACGTTGCCGAACCCGTGGTGGGTGAAGCCGGTCTCCGGGTCGATCTGGCGCAGCGCGTGGTGCAGCCCGGCGGTCAGCTTGAACGGCAGCGCCCGGTCCCGGCAGGCGCAGATCACCGCGGCCAGCTCGACGGGGGTGGGGAACAGTTCGGCGGCCAGTCCGCCGGTGCGGAACTTCGCGGCGATCGGCAGGCCGGTCGCGCGGGCCTCGGCGAGGGTGTCCAGCGCGGCGGTCAGCCCGAAGGTCAGCGGCAGTTCGGCGTACCAGTGCACGGCCGGCTCCCGACCGGGGTCCGCCGCGGCGAGCCGGAGCAGCTCGGCCAGACCGGGCTGCGGGTCCTCGCCACGTCGGGCGACCGCCACCTCGACCTGCCGGACCACGAGGCCGGCGGCGTCGAGGCGGCCCAGCGCGGCGGGCAGCCGGGCGGGACCGGTGTCGCCGATCAACCCGACCACGAAGTCCTCCGCCGGGTCGGTCAGGCCGGTCAACGCGTCGACGGCGGAGGCGGGCACCAGCAGCGGGCCGACCAGGTCGGCGTACCAGGAGGCGCGGTGTTCACGGTGTGCCGCGACCGCGTCGGGCAGCGTCGCGCTGCCGGGCGGGAAGACGGCGGCGTCGTCGACGAGTCCGGCGAGGAGGCGGGGGACCTGCGTTGACACGAGACAAGAATCTACGGGACGCTGTCAAGGAACGGACAGCGACGTCCGATTAACGGACACCACCGGCCGGATATCGGGACAATACGGGAGGCGACATGCCGTACTACCGCAGCGTCGGCGAGGTGCCCCGCAAGCGGCACACCCAGTTCCGCCAGCCCGACGGCAGCCTCTACACCGAGGAGCTGATGGGTCAGGAGGGCTTCTCCGCCGACTCGTCCCTGCTCTACCACCGGCACCCGCCGACCGCGATCGTCGCCGCCGAAGAGTTCACCCCGCCCGGGTACACCCGGCTGCCGAACCACCCGCTCAAGCCGCGCCACCTACAGACCCACAAGCTCGACGGCGCGGGTGCCGACCCGGTGCTCGGCCGGCGTCACCTGCTCGCCAACGACGACGTCCGGATCGGGTACGTGCTGGCCGACCGGCCGTCCCCGCTCTACCGCAACGCCACCGGCGACGAGTGCCTCTACGTCGAGGCGGGCACCCTGCGCCTGGAGTCCACCTTCGGCGCGCTCGACCTGGTCGCCGGCGACTACGTGGTCGTCCCCACCTCGACGGTCCACCGGCTGGTCCCCACCGGCGACACCCCGGTCCGGCTGCTCACCATCGAGGCCACCGGGCACATCGGCCCACCCAAGCGCTACCTGTCGGTACGCGGCCAGTTCCTCGAACACTCCCCCTACTGCGAGCGGGACGTCCGGGGGCCGGACACGCCGCTGCTGGTCGACGGCACCGACGTCGAGGTGCTGGTCCGCCACCGCGCCCGGACGGCCACCGGCACCGCCTGGACCCGGCACGTCTACGCCCACCACCCGTTCGACGTGGTCGGCTGGGACGGCCACCAGTACCCGTGGGCGTTCTCCATCCACGACTTCGAGCCGATCACCGGCCGCCTGCACCAGCCGCCACCGGTGCACCAGACCTTCCAGGGCCCCAACTTCGTGATCTGCTCGTTCGTGCCCCGCAAGGTCGACTACCACCCGGACGCCATCCCGGTGCCGTACCACCACCACAACGTCGACTCCGACGAGATGCTCTTCTACACCGGCGGCAACTACGAGGCCCGGCGCGGCTCCGGCATCGGGCAGGGCTCGATCTCGCTGCACCCGTCCGGCTTCACCCACGGCCCGCAGCCCGGCGCGGCGGAACGCTCGATCGGCGTCGACTTCTTCGACGAACTGGCCGTCATGGTCGACACCTTCCGCCCCCTCGACCTCTGCGACGCCGCCGTCGAGTGCGAGGACCCGGGCTACGCCTGGACCTGGAACCGCCAGCCCTGACCCCGGGCCCTGGAGGCTAGGAGACGCCCGCGCGGGTGGCGGCGATCAGCGTCGACGGCACCGCGACGGCGATCGCGAGCACCAGCGGCCACGGGCTGCCCACCAGGGCGAACAGCAGCAGCAGGGCCGGGCCGGCCGGGACGGCGTACACGGCGAACGCCAACGCCCGGTCCTCCCGGCGCAGCGCCGGCAGGACCACCCGGCCCAGCTCGGGCACCCGCCGGGACAACCGCCAGGCCAGCAGCGCACCACCGGCCGCCGCCAGCACCGCCACCACCCGACTCGCCCCCGCGCCGCCGGCAGCCAGGAACGCGAGCAGCAGGCTGGCCACCAGCGACCAGCCGCTGCCGATCAGGACGAGCCGGCGCAGCCCGGCCCAGAGCGGCAGCTTCTCGGCCCGCGCCGGCTGCACCGGCGCCAACGCGGCCACCTGTTCCAGCGCCAGCACCCAGCGCCGCCGCTCCAACCGCAGCACCCCCGGGTCGTGCCGCGCCTCGGCCAGCTCCGGATCGAGCCGCAACGCCTCCCGGTAGGCCCGCTCGGCCAGGTCGAACAACTCCAGCCGGCCGGCGACCAGGGCCAGCACCAGATGCGCCTGCGGCTCGTCGGGGGCCAGCTCCACCCCGCGCCAGGCCGCGTTCAGCGCCGGCTGGCCGTTGCGCGCCTCGGCCAGGATCGCCGCGGCGCTCCGCTGGGCGTACGCGTCACCCGGCCCGGCCACCAGGATCCGATCGGCGGTACGCGCCGACTCGGCGTACTCCCCCAGGTCGGCGAGGGCGATCGCCCGGACGACCAGCGCGGCGGTCGGCACCCTCGCCCCGGCCTCCCCGGGCGCGCCGGCTCCTCCGGCCGGACCGGCGGGGGCGGGTGCACCGGCCGGACCGGGGAACGAGGGTGCATCCGGCTGGTCGGAGCCGACCGGCGGTGCGGGCCGGTCCGGCGACGACCCGGACGGGTCGGGCGACGTCGGAGGGCCCGCCTGTCCCGGCGTCGCCCATGATCCGGCCGGCACCGGCCCACCTGCCCGGTCAACCGGGCCCGAGGGCGCAGCCGGCCCCGGCGGCACGGCGGGCCCCGGGAGCACGGCTGGCCCCGGGAGCACGGCGGGCCCCCGGGGCACAGGCGGGTGCGGCGGTGCGGGGAGCGGTGGGGTGTCGGGGCGGGGTGGGGCGATCGCCGCGTCGGCGGCGGCGAGTGCCTCAGCGGGGCGGCCGGCGGCCAGGTGCAGCCGGGCCAGCAGCGTCAACGCGGTCGGGTCGGTGGGGGCCAGGGCGAGCGCGAAGCCCAACTCCTCGGTGGCCTCGTCGTGGCGGCCCAGCTCGGCCAGGAGCCCGGCCCGCTGCCGGTAGCCGTCCAGCGGCGACTCGTCGTCGGTCATCGCGGCCCTACCCGGCCGACGCGTCGTAGACCAGGGCCACCGCGATGCCGGCGAGGCCCTCGCCCCGCCCGGTGAAGCCGAGGCCGTCGCTGGTGGCGGCGGTGACGGTGACCGGTGCGCCGACCGCCGCGGAGAGCACCTGCTGCGCCTCGTCGCGACGCGGCCCGATCCGGGGCCGGTTGCCGACGACCTGCACCGAGACGTTGCCGATCGCGTACCCGGCGGCGCGGACCCGGCGGGCCGACTCGGTGAGCAGCGTGACCCCGGAGGCGGCGGCCCACTCCGGCTGGTCCACCCCGAAGTTCGCCCCGAGATCACCGAGCCCGGCGGCGGAGAGCAGCGCGTTGCAGGCGGCGTGGGCGACCACGTCGGCGTCGGAGTGCCCGGCCAGACCGTCCTCGCCCGGCCAGTGCAGGCCGGCCAGCCAGCATGGCCGGCCGGCAGCGAAGGCGTGGATGTCGGTGCCGACGGCGACCCTGGGAACGATCATGAATCGAGGGTACGCGTCAGTGCCCGGCGGCCAGCAGGTGCTCGGCCAGGGTCAGGTCGAACGGGCGGGTGACTTTGAGCGCGTACTCCGAGCCGGGGACGCAGAACACCGGCACCCCCTGCTGCTCGACCAGGCCGGCGTCGTCGGTGAGCGGGTCACCGGCGGCGGCGTGCGCGGCGGCGAGCACCCCCCGGCGGAAACCCTGCGGGGTCTGCACGGCCCGCAGGGCGGACCTGTCGACGGTGGCGAGGACGACGCCGGCAGCGTCCACCCGCTTGATCGTGTCGCTGACGGGGAGCACCGGGATCACCGCGTCGTGGCCGGCCCGGACGGCTGCCGCCACCGCCTCGACGAGCGCGGGCGGGGTGAGCGCCCGCGCCGCGTCGTGCACCAGCACGATGTCGGGGCCGGGTGGCACCGCCGCCAGCGCGTTCGCCACCGACGCCTGACGTTCGGCACCACCCGCCACCACCAGGACCGGGGCGACCGGGGTCAGTAGCTGCCGGACGGCGTCGGCCTCGGCGGCCGGGGCGGCGACGACGACGGTGTGCACCGACGGGGCGGCGGCGATCCGGCGTACCACGTGCACCAGTAGGGGTTCGCCGCCGAGGAGCCGCAGCGCCTTGGGGCCGCCCGGCCCGAGCCGTACCCCGGCACCGGCCGCAGGAACGAGGACCGCGACGTCACCGCGCGGATTGAGCTGCGCGGTCACGTCGCGGTCCTCGGGAATTCTTCGCTGCGGGGTGGGTACGACGATGCGGTGGGATCAGGCCTCGGTGAGGACCTTGTCGAGCAGCGTCTCCGCCTCGTCCTTGGTGCTCTTCTCGGCCAGCGCGACCTCGCCGACGAGAATGTCGCGGGCCTTGGCGAGCATGCGCTTCTCGCCCGCGGACAGGCCCCGCTCCCGCTCCCGACGCCACAGGTCGCGGACGACCTCGGCGACCTTCAGCGGGTTGCCGGAGGCCAGCTTCTCCAGATTCGCCTTGTAACGCCGCGACCAGTTGGTCGGCTCTTCGGTGTGCGGTGCACGGAGCACGTCGAAGACCTTTCCCAGGCCCTCTTCGCCGACCACCTCACGCACACCCACGATCTCGGCGTTCTCGGCCGGCACCCGGACCGTCAGGTCACCCTGCGCGACCCTCAGGACGAGGTACTGCTTGGGTTCGCCCTTGATGACCCGAGTCTCGATTGCCTCGATGAGTGCGGCCCCGTGGTGGGGGTAAACAACGGTCTCGCCGACGCTGAAAACCATAGGTTCGAAACCCCTTTCGCTGTGTCTAGGGTAACACGCTCAGGCACCAATGTCCCGCTGCCGTCCTGACCGTTGGCGCAGCTCAGGGGCCCTGTGAGAGGCGTTGCTTCGGCTTGACAGGCGGCCAAACCAGTGGTTCAAACACGCTCCGTGAGCAGCGGATGACAACCCGGTACGGGTGATCGGAGCGCGGATTTCTCCAGCTGTGCGCTCCTCCCATGGTAGCCCGGCGGCGTCCCGGCCGCCCAGGTCTAGCGGCAGGAGGGTCCGTGCGGGAGGCTGGAGGGGTACCGCACACCGCTCGCCGCACCGCTTACCGGGGGGTCCGATGGGCATGCCCGACGCCGAGGGAAACGGTCCGACCGACGGGCTGCCCGACCTGCCACCGGAGTGGGGTCGGGTGGTGGTGCCGGACGACGCGTCCGCGCTCGCCGACGAGGCCGCCCAACTCCGCCGCGAACTGCGCCGCCAGGCCCGGTCCGGCCGGTGGCGTCGCCGGCTGGGGTTGACCGCCCGCCCCGACGGGCGGCCACCGCTCGGGCTGCCCCTGCTGATGCTCCTGGTGGCGGTGCTCGCCACCGCCGTCGGGCTGGTCACCGTCACCTGGCCCCGGTCGTCGCGGGGCACCGAACGACCCACCGTCCTGCCGCAGGCGGGCACGCCGACGCCGCTGGTCGGACGGTCGCTGCCCGCGCTGGACCTGGTCGACGTCGACCAGCGGCCGGTACCGCTGCGCGGCCTGCTGCCCGCCATGATCATCCTGGTCGACGGCTGTACCTGCGCCGAGCAGGTCGCCGCCGCCGCCGGTGCCGCCCCCGACGGGGTGCAGGTGGTCAGCGTCGCCGCCGGCCGGGAGGTCACCCCCGCGCCACCGGTCGGCGGGCCGGTCCGCGCCCTCGCCGACCCCGCCGGCGAGCTACGTGCCGCGGTGCACCTGCCCGCCCAGGCCGGTGCCGCCCCGGCGCTGCTGGTGGACCGGGCCGGCACGGTCGTCCGGGTGCTACCCGAGCTGGGTGCCGCCGCCGACTACCGGGGCGACCTGATCCGGCTCGCCGGCTGACCGGGCCACTCAGGGCAGGGCGACGACCTGCGCCTCCAGCTCGACCGAGCCCGGCCCGACCACCGAGAACTCCAACCGGGTGCCCCCGTCCGGACCGTGCAGCTCCCAGGCGACCAGTTCGCCGTCGCAGGCCGTCCGCCGGTGCTGCGGCGGATCGTCGTGCAGCACCGAGACCAGCAGCGTCCCGTCGCCCGAGCAGCGGTACTGGAAGAGGTGCCGTGCGCCGTCCGGGGCCGACTCCCGGCGTACCGGCGCCCGGCCGGACACCAGGGTCATCCGCTCCCGCCAGGTGGTGTCGGTGAACGTCGGCAGCCCCACGTCCGGGTCACCGGAGGTCCCGGGCAGCTCGGTCGCGCCCAGCAGCCGCCCGGTGCGGGCGTCGATCACCACCACCCGCCTGGTGGCCTCCGCACCGACCGACGCCTGCGGCGACACCGTCGCCGCCGAGCCGGCCGGGTCGACCACCGGGGCGGTGGCCGACCACCACCAGCCGCCCCCGACCAGGGCGAGCAGGGCCACGCCGGCCAGTACCGCACCGCGCAGCCGATCACCGCCGCCCCGCTCGATCCCCACCCGGCGAGGGTAACCAGCAGCCGGCGGCGGCGCTTGGCGCAGCGCCGACCCCACCGGCCCTGACCAGGTCATCTACCTCACTCCGAGCGTTCCCGACCGGCCGGCGACGGGTCCGGGCCGGCCAGATTCCGGACCGGGCCGGACCGGGTCCGAAGCGGGCCGGACCGGGCCGGGTCCGCGGCGGACCGGGCCGGCCCGGGTGCGGTGGCGGGTGGCTCAGGAGCGGCGTTCGAGGAGGGCGGCGTAGAGGGTCAGTCCCGGGCCGAAGGCGAGCAGCACGATCCACCGGGGCGGTACCGCCGCCCGCAGCAGCCGGTCCAGGATCAGCAGCACCGTGGGCGACGAGCAGTTGCCGTGCGCGTCGAGGACCGCCCGGGAGGCCGCCAGCGCGCCGTCGGGCAGGGCCAGTTCCCGCTCCACCACGTTGAGGATGCGCGGACCACCCGGGTGCACCGCCCAGCCGTCCACCTCGGCGACCGTCGTGCCGTGCCGGGCCAGCAGGCCGTCCACCAGCCCCCGGACGTGCGCCGAGAGCACCTGCGGCACCTTCGGCGACAGACCCATCCGGAAGCCGGTGTCGGTGACGTCCCAGGTCATGTGGTCGGCGGTGGAGGTGTCGGTGACCGAGGCGACCTCGCGCAGCGCGTACCCCCGGCCGGTGGTGTCGGTCCCGGGGACCAGCACGGCGGCGACCGCGGCGTCGGAGAAGAGGGCGTGCGAGATGATCTGCTGGGTGTCCATCCGGGCCGAGGACGGCTGGATGTGCAGGCTGGTCAGCTCGGCACAGAGCAACAGCGCCGGCCGGCCCCGCGCGGTCACGAAGTCACCAGCCGCGCCCAGGCCGGGCAGGGCCGCGTAACAGCCCATGTGCCCGACGAACATCCGCTGGCAGTCCGGGGCCATGCCCAGGTCCCGGGCGAGGAGGATGTCCAGCCCGGGGGTGGCGTAACCGGTGCAGGAGCAGACCACGAACAGCCCCAGGTCACTCGCCGCGAGCCCGGCGGCGGTCAACGCCCGACCGATGGCCTCCTTGCCCAGCGGCAGCGCCTCCACCTGGTAGCGCCGCATCCGCCGGTCGGTAGGCCAGTCGGAGACGTCCTCCAACAGCGGGTTGACCGCCGCCTGCCGGTGGGACACCCCCGAGTTGGCGAAGATCCGCTCGGCCAGCGCCCGGGTCGGACCCGAGAAGTGCTTCGCGAAGTAGCCCGCCCACAGCTCGTCCTGGGCGGCGCCGGACGGGTGTGCCGCCCCCAGCCCCGCGATCAACGGCACGGCCATCCGTCCCCACCTCTCGTCGACACTGCCCGTCCGGCGGTCGCCCCGACCCCCGTCACCCTCACCAACGAGGGGCCGTTCCGTCGCGGTCCGGGTCACCCCCGAGCACCGCCACCCCGAGCCAGTCGGCGCACACGTCCGAGGTCGCCGGGTGCAGCGAGCCGCAGCGGGCGTCCCGGTAGAGCCGTTCCAACGGATGCCCCCGGCGGGTCGCCGAGGTGCCGGCCGCCTCCAGCATGGACGCCGCCACCTCAGCCGCCGTGGTGCCGGCGAGCAGTTTGGCCCGCCACACCCACCGGTTGGTCTCCGCGTCGCCGGGGGCGTCGTCGACCCGGCGGGCCGCCTCGGCCACCACCAGCTGCGCCGCCGCCACCGCCGCGTCCGCCCGGCCGAGCCGGGCCCGCACCGCCGGCAGTCCGCCGAGGTCCCGCGCGGTGAGGTGCTCGGCGGCGGCGTCCACCGCCGCCCGGGCCACCCCCACGTAGACGGCGGCGTAGCTGGCCACCAGCCAGTGCGGCATGAGCTGGGCGACCACCAGGGCCAGCCCCTCCACCCCACCGAGCAGCCGGTCCGCCGGAACCGTCACGTCCAGGTGCAGGTCGTGCGACGAGGTGGCCCGCATGCCCAGGGCGTCCCAGGTCGGTTCCACGCTCACCCCGTCCCCGGCGGGCACCAGGAACTGGGAGACCACCGACGGGTCGGCGGCGCTGCGGGCGGCCACCAGATAGCCGTCGGCGTGCCCGGCACCGGAGCAGAAGGTCTTGCTCCCCTTGATCCGCCAACCGCCGTCGACCGGCTCGTAGACCGTGCTGAGCCGGGACAGCCGCGCCCCCGCCCCGCGTTCGCTCATCGCCACCGCGTACCAGGCACCCTCGGCCGCCGCGCGCAGCAGCCGGTCCCGGGCGGCCAGCGCCTCGTCCGGTACGCCCAGCGCCTCGGCCAGTTCCTCGGTGACCGCACCGAGCGCGCCGGTGACCGAGGCGTGCATGTTGAACACCAGCGCGGTCGCGCCGTTGCCCCGGGCCAGCTCGGTGGCGACCGCCGCGTACCCGGCGAAGGAGGCTTCCGCGCCCCCCAGCCCGGCCGGGACCATCAGCCCGAAGAGCCCGGACTCCCGCAGGTCGGCGAAGTCGTCGACCGGGAACGTGCCGTCCCGGTCGTGCCCGGCGGCCCGGGCGGCGAACCTCGGTGCCAACCGACGGGCCACCGCCGGTGCGTCCACAGTCATGCGGTCCCCTTCCTGGGTGTTCCTGGTACCCCGAACCGGGGCGGCTACCCGTGCCGGACCCCCCGGCCCTGGTAGAGCACCGCCGTCGACCAGGTCGGCCGGATCGTGGGCCCGGCGTGCGACACGTCGCGGGCGGCACCCCCACGGGTACGCCGCGCCAGCCAGCCCAGCGTCGCCCGCAGCCCCGGCCGGACACCGCGCACCCGCAGGGCGACGCCGTGTCTGCCGCACTCGGCCACCAACTCCCGGTCGTCCACGAACAACCGTGGGTCGTGGATGCCCCGGGGCACGGTGGGCAGCCGTTCGCCCAGTTCCACCGCGACCAGCCGGGCCAGCAGCGTGTCGTTGAGGGTGTCCAGCACGAGCAGCCCGCCGGGACGCAGCAGCCGGCACGCCTGGGCGACCGCCGCCCGCCAGTCCGGCACGTGCTCCAGCACCTCGCCGGCCGCCACCACGTCGGCGCATCCGTCGGCGAGCGGCACCGCCGTGGCGTCACCGACCAGCGTGCTGACGCCGTGCGCCGCCGCCTGCTCCAACGCCGACCGGGTGAGGTCCACCCCGACGTGCCGGTAACCCTTGCCGGCCAGGTGCGGCGCCATCAGTCCGGCACCGCAGCCCAGGTCGACCAGGAGCGCGCCGGGCCGGGTCGCCGGCGGCACCAGGGCGGCGCGGGCCCGGGCCAGCCAGTGCAGCATCGCGAACGCGCCGTCGGGCCGCCACCACTCGCCGGCCAGATCGTCGTACTGGCGGAGGTCGTTGGGGGGCAGCGCGCCTACACCGTTGGACACCGGACCGTCACCCATGGCACCGAGCGTGGCACGACCGGCCGGTAACGACCAGACTTCCCTTATGTGGCGGACGGTGTTAGGGCTGGTCAAGGCGAGTCATCCGGAACCGGGCCTGGCCGTGACCACGGTGGCCGGGCTGCTCGCCGTCGCGGTTGGGCACCGTCCGGCCGGGACGGTCGCCGTGGTGCTCACCGTGCTGTCCAGCCAGCTCGCCGTCGGCTGGGCCAACGACGCGGTGGACGCCGGGCGGGACGCCACGGTGGGGCGTACCGACAAGCCGGTCGCCGCCGGGGCGGTGGGCCGCCGGACGGTGGTGGTGGCCGCCGCGCTGGCCGCGGTCGCCACCCCGCTGCTGGCGCTGACCACCACCCCGGTCGCCGCGCTCTGCTACACCGTCGGCCTGGTCTCGGCGCTGCTCTACGACTGGCCGCTGAAGTCCACCTTGGTCTCGGTGCTGCCGTACGCGGTCTCCTTCGGCTCGTTGCCCGCCTTCGTGGTGCTCGCCCTGCCGGGGGCGCCCGCGCCGCCGGTCTGGCTGGTCGTCGCGGCGGCCTGCCTGGGCGCGGGGGCGCACTTCGCCAACGTGCTGCCCGACCTGGCCGACGACGCCCGGACCGGGGTGCGCGGGCTGCCGCACCGCCTCGGTGCCACCGGCAGCCGGCTGGCCGCCGCCGGGCTGCTGCTCGCCGCCACCGTCGCCCTGGTCCTCGGGCCACCCGGTCCGCCGTCGTGGGTCGGCTGGTCGGCGGTCGCGGCGGCCGTCGCGGTGCCGGCCGCCGGCTGGTACGCGGGCCGCGCCACCGCCCGGGGCGACGGCCGCTCGGTGGCGGCCTTCCGGGCGGTGCTGGTGGTGGCCCTGATCGATGTGCTGCTGCTGGTGGCGAGCGGTCGGGTGGTCTGACCGGCACCCGCCCGGGTGGCGGCACCGGGTCCGTGTGCGGCCCTCGATCAGCCCCAACTACCCTGGAGCGCGGTCTGCGCGGGTATGACCACCCCACGCCCGGGGCACGCACCGGGTGGGGATCGTGACGAGGAGGACCGACGTGACGCGCTCGATCAGGGGTTCCCGGCGGGCCACCCTGCTGCTGTCCGGCCTGGCGGGGGCGACCGCCCTGCTGGCGACGGGCTGCGGGGCGGGCCAGGTGTCCGAGACCGCCAACAAGCAGCCGTCGGTCCAGGGGGTCAACGTCCAGACGTCGGACAACGCCTACAAGGTGCGTGGTCTCTACGTCGCCTACCCGGGCGAGGACGGTCTCACCGCCGGGGCGAACGCCGCGCTCAACGCCGTGATCTACAACGACACCCGGGACCCGGTCACCGTCACCGTCACCACCGACAGCGCCCGGCAGATCGTGCTCACCGGGGCCGCCGGCTCGGCCAGCCCCTCCGGCTCCGCCTCCCCCTCCGAGAGCGCGTCGCCGTCCGAGAGCCCGTCGCCGTCGGGCAGCGCCTCCCCGGCCGAGGGGGCCTCCCCATCTGAGGGGGCCTCGCCGTCCGAGGGGGCGTCGCCGTCCGAGGGGGCCTCGCCGTCCGAGGGGGCCTCGCCGTCGGCCGGCCCGTCCGCGCCGGCCGGTCAGCCGGCCCGGATCGAGATCCCGGCGCTCGGTTACGTACAGCTCAACGTGCAGAACGGCCAGCACCTCCAGCTCATCGGGCTCAACGAGGCGTTGCGCACCGGCCAGCAGGTCAACCTGACCTTCGACTTCGGCGACGGCCGTACCGTCAGCACCCCGGTCCCGGTCGGCGTGCCGCTGAGCCCGGCCGCCCGCCCCTCCCCGATCGTGCACCGCGAGGGTGGCGAGGAGAGCGGCCAGGAGGGCACCTCCGGCCACGGCGGCTGACCCGGCCGGCCCGCAGACACCGACGACACCGCCGGCGTGGTGACCACCACGCCGGCGGTGTTTTCGTCACCGGTGGGGGTTAGCGTCCTGGGGTGACCACCTCCCGATCGACCCCCGCCCGCAGCGGTGCCGGCACCTCCCGGGGCCGGGCCGCCCGCGAGCCCCGCCCCGCCTACGAGTGCGACGCCTGCGGCCACCAGCCACCCAAGTGGGTCGGGCGGTGCCCGGAGTGCGGCGAGTGGGGTTCGGTGGTCGAGTCCACCGTCACCGGGCCGGTCGTCTCCGGCCGGGTGGTCAGCTCCCGGATGCCGGCCGAGCCGGCCCGGCCGATCGCCACGATCAGCGCCGCGCCGGCCCGGGCCCGCCCCACCGGGGTCAGCGAACTCGACCGGGTCCTCGGCGGCGGCCTGGTCCCCGGCGCGGTGGTCCTGCTGGCCGGTGAGCCGGGGGTCGGCAAGTCCACCCTGCTGCTCGACGTGGCGCAGCAGTGGGCGGCCAGCGCCGGCAGCCCGTCGCTGGTGGTCAGCGGCGAGGAGTCGGTCAGCCAGGTCCGGTTGCGCGCCGAGCGGATGGGTGCCCTGCACGAACAGCTCTGGCTGGCCGCCGAGAGCGACCTGAGCGCCGTGCTCGGGCACCTCGACGCGGTCAAGCCGGGCCTGCTCGTCCTCGACTCGGTGCAGACCATCTCCACCACCGGCACCGAGGGGGTGCAGGGCGGGGTCACCCAGGTCCGGGCCGTCACCGCCGCCCTGGTCGCGGTCGCCAAGGAGCGCGGCATCGCCACCGTGCTGGTCGGTCACGTCACCAAGGACGGTCAGGTCGCCGGCCCCCGGGTGCTGGAACACCTGGTCGACGTGGTGCTGCACTTCGAGGGGGACAAGCACTCCTCGCTGCGGATGGTCCGGGGAATCAAGAACCGGTTCGGCGCGGCCGACGAGGTCGGCTGCTTCGAGATGCACGAGGGGGGCATCAGCAGCCTGGCCGACCCGTCCGGGCTCTTCCTCACCCGCTACTCCGAGCCGGTCCCGGGCACCTGCGTCACCGTGGCGATGGAGGGGCGGCGGGCGCTGTTGACCGAGGTGCAGGCGCTGATCGGCGCGACGGTGGCCGGGTCGCCCCGGCGTACCGTCTCGGGGCTCGACGGGGCCCGGCTGGCCATGGTGCTGGCGGTGCTGCAACGCCGTACCGAACGGCTGACCCTGCACGACCGGGAGGTCTTCGCAGCCACCGTCGGCGGCATCCGGGTGGTCGAGCCGGCCGCCGATCTCGCGGTCGCGCTGGCGGTCGCCTCCGGCGGGCTCAACCTGGCCATCGCGCCGCACCTGGTGGCGATCGGCGAGGTCGGGCTGACCGGCGAGGTGCGCCGGGTCGGCGCGGTCCCCCGCCGGCTCGCCGAGGCGGCCCGGCTCGGCTTCCGGATGGCGCTGGTGCCGCCCGGCTGCGGCCCGGAAAGCACCGGCGCCGGCCCGGAGAACATGCGGGTGACCGAGGTCACGGACGTCCGGTCGGCGCTCCAGGCGGTCGCCCGCGCATCCGCGGAGTGACCGAGGGTGGCGACGGCGGGGTACCGGTCGGCCCATACCGGTCAACGTCCGGCAGGTCCGGCAGGTGGAGGAAGACGACGCCGTGACACATCACAGTAACCACGGGAGCACCCACCGCAGGGCAGTCCGTAGACTGTGCCCGTGCCGACCGACCGCGACGCCGCCAAGCCTGCCGGCGCGACGCCCCACACCCGCGCCGCCGCCGTGGGCTCGCCCACCCGTCCGATCAGCGTGAGCGTGGCCGGGGCCACCGGCAACGCCGGTGACCCGCTGCGGGCCAACCTCGCCCTGATGGCACCCGGCACCGCGTTGCGCGACGGGCTCGAACGCATCCTGCGCGGCCGGACGGGCGCACTGATAGTCCTCGGCTACGACAAGGTCGTCGACGGGATCTGCACCGGCGGCTTCCCGATGGACGTCGAGTTCTCCGCGACCCGGGTCCGTGAACTGTGCAAGATGGACGGCGCGGTGGTGCTCTCCAGCGACGGCACCCGGATCGTGCAGGCCGGGGTGCACCTGATGCCCGACCCGTCCATCCCGACCGAGGAGTCCGGCACCCGGCACCGTACCGCCGAGCGGGTGGCCCGGCAGACCGGCTACCCGGTCATCTCGGTCAGCCAGTCGATGCGGATCATCAGCCTCTACGTCAACGGGCAGCGGCACGTGCTCGACGACTCGGCGGCGATCCTCTCCCGGGCCAACCAGGCCCTGGCCACCCTGGAGCGTTACAAGCTCCGCCTCGACGAGGTCTCCGGCACGCTGTCCGCGCTGGAGATCGAGGATCTGGTCACCGTCCGCGACGCGGTCGCCGTGGTGCAGCGGCTGGAGATGGTCAGGCGGATCGCCGACGAGATCGCCGGGTACGTGGTCGAGCTGGGCACCGACGGTCGCCTGCTCGCCCTGCAACTCGACGAGCTGATGGCCGGTGTCGACGCCGACCGTACCCTGGTCATCCGGGACTACCTGCCCACCGGCCGCAAGTCGCGCACCCTCGACGAGGCGCTGGTCGAGTTGGACCTGCTCGGTGCGACCGAGCTGATCGACCTGGTCGCGGTCGCCAAGGCGATCGGCTACCCGGCCGCCTCCGACGCGCTCGACGCGGCGGTCAGCCCGCGCGGGTTCCGGCTGCTGGCCAAGGTGCCGCGGCTGCCGGTGTCCATCGTCGACCGGCTGGTGCTGCACTTCGGCAGCCTCCAGCGGCTGCTCGGGGCGACCGTGGAGGACCTCCAGGCCGTCGAGGGCGTCGGTGACGCACGCGCCCGGGGCGTCCGCGAAGGGCTGTCCCGGCTGGCCGAGGCGTCCATCCTGGAACGTTACGTCTGACCGGGGGCCGGTCAGCCGGTGACGACCAGCTTGACCGGCTCGCTCAGCTTGGTGCCCACCCGGGCGAAGACCTGGTAGTTGCCGGCCGGCGGGTTGGGGCCTGCGGCCACCCCCTGCTTGCACCGGCTGGCGTCCATGCCGTTCCAGGTGAGCTGGTAGGAGCGCTCGAAGCCGGGGGTGAACGTCTGCACGTCGGAACCCCGGCCGGTGCCGCAGGTGTCCGACGACCAGACCTTCTCCGCGCCGGACTTGATGAACAACTCCTGGGCGTCCGCGCCGACGTCCCGGTTACAGGTCCGCTGGGACTTGTTCCTGACCTTGAGGCTGAGATCGACCGGGGCACCGCTGCTCACCTCGGCAGGCAGCGCCACCGGGGTCACCACGATCTCACTGTCGGTGCAGGTGCCGTCGTCGACCCGGGCCGGGTTGACAGGCGGGGCGGGCGGATCGGCGGTCGGGGCGCTGCTCGTGTCCGGGTCGGCGGTCGGCCCGGCGGGCGGGCCCGCCGCATCGGAACCACCCGACGGGGATGCGGACCCGGCGGGCGGCGAGGCGGCCGTCGGTGTGGCCGCGCCCGCGGCGGGAGCCGACGACGAGGCCCCGGCGCCCGGTGTGGCGCCGGTGTCCCCCGATCGGGCACACGAGTAGAGCAGAACAACCAGGAGCAGAAGCCCCGCTCCGAGTACGACGGCGCGACGCCGCCAGTACACGGCGGAAGGCAGGGGACCGACCGTCAGACGCATGATGCCCCCACCGTAGCGGCGCAGCGCACGTGGACCGGCCACGACTCGCCGGGTATCGGCCACCGGGCGGCGAACCACGTTCCACTGACGACAGTCGGCCGGCCCGCTGCAGCGGGAACCGGCCCCACCGGAGCGGCGACCGGCCGGGTCACAGGTAGACCTTGCGTTGGTAGACCGCGTGCGCGCCAGCCACCCGGTCGAGGAAGAGCAGCCCGGCGCAGTGGTCGATCTCGTGTTGCAGGGCACGCGCCTCGAACCCGTCGGTGACCAGCCGGACCGGCGTGCCACTGCCCGGCAGCGCCCCCTCCACCACCAACCGGCTGGCCCGCTTCACGTCACCGGTCAGGTCGGGCACCGACATGCAGCCCTCCCGACCCGGCTTCCAGCGGCTCGCCTCGACCACCCGGGCGTTGCAGAGCACGAAGGTGCCGTGCACCGTCACCGCCTTGGCATGCCCGGTCACGTCCACCGCGAACACCTGCGCCCCCACCCCCACCTGCGGCGCCGCCAACCCCACACAGCCGGGCGACACCCGCATCGTGGCGACCAGGTCGGCGGCGAGCCGGACGGTCTCCTCGGCGGTCGGATCCACCTGCGGCCCCGGCCGGCTCAGCACCGCCTCGGGGGCGCAGACCACCCGGCGCACCTCCCCCGGCACGCCCAGGTCCGCCGGGGTCCAGCCGCCCAGCCCGAGGTACGGTTCCGCGCTCACGGGTTCGCCTCCGTTCGCGACTGCGGGGCTCGCAACCCCGGCTCACTCCTCGCGCTCACAGGAGGTCCGGGTCGGCGGGGCGCAGGGAGACCCCGACCCCCAGGTCGGCGGCCGTTCGGGAGAGCCGGCCGGCCAGCTCGTCGGCGCGGCCGGCAGGCAGATCCACCTCGGCCACCACCACGTAGAGCGTGCCGGCCAGCCGGGTGCTCAGATCCGTCACGTTGCCACCCGCCTCGGCGATCACCCTGGTCATCGCCGCGACAATGCCCATCCGGTCCGCGCCGTGCACCGCCAGCACGTACGGTTCACCCGCCGCCGTCGCCGTACCGTCCGGGGTGACCACGCGTACGGTGGCCAGAAGTTGACCGTCGGCGGCCAGCGGGGTCAGGGCGGCCTCGACCTCGGCGGCGGCGGGGCCGACACAGATCAGGGTCATCGCGAAGTGACCACGGAGCCGGGTCATCGTGGAGTCGGTGAGGTTCGCGCCGAGCCCGGCGAGCACCTCGGCGACGTCGGCCACGATGCCGGGCCGGTCCCGACCGATGACGGTGATCGCGAGCTCGCTCATCCGGGCATTCTGCCCGATCCGCCCGGCGACCCGGCGACGCCCCGCCCGGCCCGCCCAACCAGCGGGAAGGCATCGCGTGACATCATCATCGGCGCGATGACTGAACCCACCTTCACCACCCTGGTCAGCCGGTGGTACGAGCAGAACGCCCGCGACCTGCCCTGGCGGGTGCCCGGCATCGGGGCCTGGCCGATCCTGGTCAGCGAGGTCATGCTCCAGCAGACCCCGGTGGTACGTGTGCTGCCCGCCTGGCACTCCTGGCTGGCCCGCTGGCCCGATCCCGCCGCCCTCGCCGCCGACACCCCGGCCGAGGCGATCCGGATGTGGGGTCGGCTCGGCTACCCCCGCCGCGCGGTACGACTGCACGAGTGCGCGGTGGCGATCGTGGAACGCCACGGCGGGCGGGTGCCCGACCAGCTGGACCAGTTGCTGGCGCTGCCCGGCATCGGGACGTACACCGCGCGGGCGGTCGCCGCGTTCGCCTACGGCCAGCGGCACCCGGTGGTCGACACGAACGTCAGGCGGGTCGTCTCCCGGGCCGTCGCCGGTGCACCGGATGCCGGCCCGGCCACCACCCCGGCCGACCTGGTCGCCTGTGCGGAGCTGCTGCCGGTGGAGCCGGCCGCCGCCGCGCTGGCCAGCGCCGCCTTCATGGAACTCGGGGCGATCGTCTGCACCGCCCGCTCGCCGCGCTGCACGGGTTGCCCGGTCGAGTCGATCTGCGCCTGGCGGGCCTCCGGCCAGGTGGCACCCGCCGGTCCGACCCGCAAGATCCAGCGGTACGCCGGCACCGACCGTCAGGTACGCGGGCTGCTGCTCGGGGTGCTCCGGGACGCCATCGGCCCGGTGCCGCACCAGCGGCTCGACCAGGTGTGGCACGACGACGTGCAGCGGGCCAGGGCACTCGCCGCGCTGGTCAAGGACGGCATGGTGGAGCCGGTCGGCGAGGACCACTTCCGGCTCATCGGGGACGGCCCCGCCACCCAGCCGCTTCCCGGCTGACCCGGACCCCGGAACAGCCGGCCTGGCCGCTTCCCGGCTGACCGCGCCCCCGCTCCGGGCAGGCCCCGCACGGCCCGTCACCAGCGACTGCGGCTCCGCGTGCACCGAGGAAGACCGGTGGTAGGCGGAAAGGGCGGCGGCCCGGTGGCTCACGCCACCGGGCCGCCGCCCTCGTGCTCGATGTCCTACCGGCCCGTCGGGGCCTACTCGCCCGTGGTGGCGGCGCCACCCAGGTCGGCCGGGACGGCGTCCGGCACTGCGGCCGGACGGTCGGAGCCGTGGAAGACCAGCTTCGACTTGTCGATGTCCTCCGGGTCGCCCTCGCAGTCCACCACCACGATCTGACCGGGGGTCAGCTCGTTGAACAGGATCCGCTCGGAGAGGTTGTCCTCGATGTCGCGCTGGATCGTCCGACGCAGCGGACGGGCACCCAACACCGGGTCGAAGCCCTTCTTGGACAGGTACTTCTTGGCGTTGTCGGTCAGCTCCAGACCCATGTCCTTGTTGCGGAGCTGGCCCTCGATCCGCTGGATCATGATGTCCACGATCGAGAGGATCTCGTTCTGACGCAGCTGGTGGAAGACGATGGTGTCGTCGATCCGGTTGAGGAACTCGGGCCGGAAGTGCTGCTTCAGCTCGTCGTTGACCTTCTGCTTCATCCGGTCGTAGGTGGACTCGGAGTCCTCCGACTGCTGGAAGCCCAACGACACCGCCTTGGCGACGTCCCGGGTGCCCAGGTTGGTGGTCAGGATGATGACCGTGTTCTTGAAGTCCACGATCCGACCCTGACCGTCGGTCAACCGGCCGTCCTCCAGGATCTGGAGCAGCGTGTTGAACACGTCCGGGTGGGCCTTCTCGATCTCGTCGAAAAGCACCACCGAGAACGGACGACGACGGACCTTCTCGGTCAGCTGGCCACCCTCGTCGTAACCGACGTAACCGGGAGGGGCACCGACCAGGCGAGACACCGTGTAGCGGTCGTGGAACTCGGACATGTCCAGCTGAATCAGCGCGTCCTCGCTGCCGAACAGGAACTCGGCGAGCGCCTTGGACAGCTCGGTCTTACCCACACCGGACGGGCCGGCGAAGATGAACGAGCCGGACGGCCGCTTCGGGTCCTTCAGGCCGGCCCGGGTACGCCGGATCGCCTTCGAGACCGCCTTGACCGCGTCTTCCTGGCCGATGACGCGCTTGTGCAGCTCGTCTTCCATCCGCAGCAGCCGGGAGGTCTCCTCCTCGGTCAGCTTGTAGACGGGGATGCCGGTCCAGTTGCCCAGGACCTCGGCGATCTGCTCGTCGTCGACCTCGCTGACGACGTCCAGGTCACCGGCCTTCCACTCCTTCTCCCGCTGCGCCTTCTGGCCAAGGAGCTGCTTCTCCTTGTCGCGCAGCTGGGCGGCCCGCTCGAAGTCCTGCGCGTCGATCGCGGACTCCTTGTCGCGGCGCACCTGGGCGATCCGCTCGTCGAAGTCACGCAGGTCTGGCGGCGCGGTCATCCGGCGGATACGCATCCGGGCCCCGGCCTCGTCGATCAGGTCGATCGCCTTGTCGGGCAGGAAGCGGTCGGAGATGTACCGGTCGGCAAGCGTCGCGGCGGCCACGAGGGCGGCGTCGGTGATGCTCACCCGGTGGTGCGCCTCGTAGCGGTCGCGCAGGCCCTTGAGGATCTCGATGGTGTGGGCCAGCGACGGCTCACCCACCTGGATCGGCTGGAAACGGCGCTCCAGCGCGGCGTCCTTCTCCAGGTGCTTGCGGTACTCGTCGAGGGTGGTCGCACCGATGGTCTGGAGCTCGCCACGGGCCAGCATCGGCTTGAGGATGCTCGCCGCGTCGATCGCGCCCTCGGCGGCACCCGCACCGACCAGGGTGTGGATCTCGTCGATGAACAGGATGATGTCGCCGCGGGTGCGGATCTCCTTGAGCACCTTCTTGAGGCGCTCCTCGAAGTCACCCCGGTAGCGGGAGCCGGCGACCAGGGCACCGAGGTCGAGGGTGTAGAGCTGCTTGTCCTTGAGCGTCTCGGGCACCTCGCCCTTGATGATCTTCTGGGACAGGCCCTCCACCACGGCGGTCTTGCCGACGCCTGGCTCACCGATCAGGACCGGGTTGTTCTTGGTGCGGCGGGACAGCACCTGCATGACCCGCTCGATCTCCTTCTCGCGCCCGATCACCGGGTCGAGCTTGCCCTCGCGGGCCGCCTGGGTCAGGTTGCGGCCGAACTGGTCCAGCACGAGGCTGGTCGACGGCGCGGCCTCACCCGGCGCGGTGCCGGCGGCGGCCGGCTCCTTGCCCTGGTAGCCGGAGAGGAGCTGGATCACCTGCTGGCGGACCCGGTTGAGGTCGGCGCCCAGCTTCACCAGCACCTGGGCGGCGACGCCCTCGCCCTCGCGGATCAGCCCGAGCAGGATGTGCTCGGTGCCGATGTAGTTGTGGCCGAGCTGTAGCGCCTCGCGCAGGGACAGCTCCAGCACCTTCTTGGCCCGGGGCGTGAACGGGATGTGCCCGCTCGGCGCCTGCTGGCCCTGGCCGATGATCTCCTCGACCTGCTGACGGACGCCCTCCAGGGAGATGCCGAGGCTCTCCAGGGCCTTGGCCGCCACACCCTCACCCTCGTGGATCAGGCCCAGCAGGATGTGCTCCGTACCGATGTAGTTGTGGTTGAGCATCCGGGCCTCTTCTTGGGCCAGGACGACAACCCGTCGCGCTCGGTCGGTGAACCGCTCGAACATGCCCTCGTGCTCCTCACGTGCCGTGCGCCTCGACTGCGAGATCTTGGCGGGGCCGGTGCTCGGACGTCCGGGACGGGCGTCCGTGCCTCCTTACTCTATCGCCGCTGACCGACTCCGCTGAGGTCGTGTCTCCTCGTACCGAGCCGTTCCGACGTCGTTTTGACCAACCATCCGCGCTCAGGAGGTGTTCCGGCACCCCAGGCTGTACGCGCAGAGCGAAATTCGCCCGGGGTGCAAACGCCCTCCCCGGGCCCCGTGGGTCGTCCACAGGCTGTGGACGAAGTCTCCACCGGCTGTGGACAACGCCCCCGGGGCCGGAGAACTTCCCGCCCGGCCCGGCGGTCGCCGCCCGGTCCCGCCGGCCCGTCCGCAGACGGCGACGCCGGCCCGGAGACGTGCTCCGGCCCGGCGTCGGTTCGCCGCTGACGCTCAGCGGGTCGCGTGGTACTCGTCGACGATCTCCTGCGGGATGCGACCCCGGTCGGAGATGTCCTTGCCGTTCTTCTTGGCCCAGGACCGGATCGCCTTGTTCTGTTCGCGGTCGGCGGTCGCCCCGCCCCGGCCCCGGGCAGCCCGGCCACCCACGACCACACCGCCGCGACCGACCCGGGTACCGGCGGCCACGTACGGCGCGAAAACATCCCGCAATTTGTCGGCGTTGGAGTTCGACAGGTCGATCTCGTACTGAACACCGTCGAGGGCGAACTTGACGGTCTCGTCCGCGTCCCCGCCGTCCAGGTCATCGACCAGCTTGTGAATGATCTGCTTGGCCACGTCCCACATTCCTTTCGAGCAGGGTGCTCCTGCAATAGGAGCACGATAACCCGCCCGATGCTTGCCACGTCAATAGGTCGCTGTAACGACCCGGCAAAGGTCCCACCGGGGAGCTACTCGGCGCGGACCAACGGGAAGAGGATGGTTTCCCGAATTCCCAGGCCGGTCAGCGCCATCAAGAGCCGGTCGATTCCCATTCCCATACCCCCGGCGGGCGGCATTCCGTACTCCATGGCCCGGAGAAAGTCCTCGTCCAGCCGCATGGCCTCGTCGTCGCCCCGGGCGGCCAGCTGCGCCTGCGTGACCAGGCGTTCCCGCTGCACCACCGGGTCGACCAGCTCCGAATACGCGGTGCCCAGCTCGAAGCCGAGCACGTAGAGGTCCCACTTCTCGGCCAGGCCCGGCTCGCTGCGGTGGGCCCGGGTCAGCGGGCTGGTCTCCTCGGGGTAGTCCCGCACGAAGGTCGGCGCCTGGAGGCCCGGCACCACCAGTTCCTCGAACAGCTCCTCGGCCAGCTTGCCCGGACCCCACTTCGGGTCGACCGCGAGCCCCACCTTGTCGGCGTACTCCACCAGGCGGGCCCGGTCGGTGCGGACCGTGACCTCCTCGCCGAGCGCCTCGGAAAGCACCCCGAAGAGGGTCACTGAGCGCCACTGCCCGCCCAGGTCGAACTCGCGCCCGTCGGCGTGCGTCACCGTCGTCGAGCCGCTGACCGCCACCGCCGCCTGCTGCACGAGATTACGGGTCAACTCGGCCATCGTGTCGTAGTCGCCGTACGCCTGGTAGGTCTCCAGCATCGCGAACTCCGGCGAGTGCGACGAGTCGACTCCCTCATTGCGGAAGTTGCGGTTGATCTCGAACACCCGGTCGACCCCGCCGACCACGGCGCGCTTGAGAAACAGTTCCGGCGCGATTCGCAGATACAGATCAGTACCGAGTGCATTGCTGTGGGTCACGAATGGGCGGGCCGCCGCGCCGCCGTGCAGCAACTGGAGCATCGGCGTCTCGACCTCGATGAATCCCTGACCGTGCAACGAGTCACGCAGGCTGCGCACCGCCGCGGCCCGGGTCCGGACCATCTGGCGGGCCTGCGGGCGGACGATCAGGTCCACGTAACGCTGCCGGACCCGGGCCTCCTCGCTCAGCGGCTTGTGCGCCACCGGCAGCGGACGCAACGCCTTGGCGGTCACCGCCCACTCGTCGGCGAGCACCGACAGCTCACCGCGCCGGCTGGTGATCACCTCGCCGGTGACCCCGACGTGGTCACCCAGGTCGACCAGGCGCTTCCAGTCCTCCAGCCGCTCCGCGCCGACCCGGTCCAGGGAGAGCATCGCCTGCAACTCGGTGCCGTCACCGTCGCGCAGGGTCGCGAAACAGAGCTTGCCGGTGTTCCGTACGAAGATCACCCGGCCGGTGACCGAGGCCCGGTCCCCGGTCGCGGTGTCGGTGGGCAGCTCGGCGTACCGCTCGCGCACCTCGGCCAGGGTGCTGGTCCGGGGAAAACCGACGGGGTACGGCTCGACGCCCTCGGCGAGCATCCGGTCCCGCTTCTCCCGGCGGACCTTCATCTGCTCGGGAAGGTCGTCGGCGGGGTCCACTGGCACGGCGTTCTGCTCGGTCACGGCACGCTTCCTCGGCTACGGGAGTTTCGGCGGGGTCAGCCCATGAGCGTACTCAAGCCCCCGGGCGGCCGTTACGGGATAACCTGCCCGCCATGGTCGACCACACCCGCGCACGCTCCTTCGGCACGATCGCCGCCGACTACGACCGGTTCCGACCCGGCTATCCGGCCGAGGCGCTGCGCTGGGCGCTGGCCGGCACGGGCGACGACGCGCACGTGGTCGACCTGGGTGCCGGCACCGGCCTGCTCACCCGTGACCTGCGGGCCCTCGGCCACCGGGTCACTCCGGTCGAACCCGACCCGGCGATGCGGGCCCGGCTCGACACGGCCGTCCCGGGGACCACCGCCCTCGCCGGCTGCGCCGAGGCGGTCCCGCTGCCCGACGCGAGTGCGGACGCGGTGCTGGTCGGGCAGGCGTACCACTGGTTCGACCGGGAACGCGCGCACGTCGAGATCGCCCGGGTCCTCCAGCCGGACGGCATCTTCGCCCCGATCTGGAACATCCGGGACGAAACGGTCGGCTGGGTGGCCGAGCTGGGGCGGATCGCCCAGATGGGCGAGAGCATCAGCGACCTGACCGTGAAGGTGACCACCTTCGGTGCGGCCTTCGGCCCGGTCGAGCTGGGCCGGTTCACCCACCGCACGACAGTCACCTCCGACGAGGTCCTCGGGCTGATGCGTACCCGCTCGCACTGGTTGGTCGCCGCCCCGCAGCAGCGGCAACGGATGGACCGGGAAGTGCGCGAGCTGTTCGCCACCCACCCCGACCTGGCCGGCCGGGCGACCGTCGAGCTGTCGTACCAGACGCTGGTCTTCCGGGCCCGGCGGCGCTGAACCGCCACCACCGGCCCGGCCGCCGTGATCAGGTGTTGCGCTCGTAGACCATGCGCAGGCCGATCAGGGTGATCATCGGCTCGTGGTGGGTGATGGTCCGGCACTCGCCGATCACCACCGAGGCCAGCCCACCGGTGGCGATCACCGCCCGGACCTCGCCGAGTTCCTCGGTCATCCGCTCGACGATCCGGTCGACCTGCCCGGCGAAGCCGAAGTAGAGGCCGGACTGGAGGCACTCCACGGTGTTCTTGCCGATCACCGAGCGGGGCTTGTTCGCCTCCACCTTGCGCAGCTGGGCGGCGCGGGCGGCGAGCGCGTCGAAGGAGATCTCGATGCCGGGGGCGAACGCCCCGCCGAGGAACTCCCCCCGGCCGCTGATCACGTCGAAGTTGGTGGTGGTGCCGAAGTCCACCACGATCGAGGGGCCACCGTAGAGGGTGTACGCGGCCAGCGTGTTGACCACCCGGTCCGCGCCGACCTCCTTCGGGTTGTCGATGGCCAGCTGCACGCCGGTGCGTACCCCGGGCTCGACGACCACGCTCGGCAGGTCGGCGTAGTAGCGGGCCAGCATGGTCCGCAGCGAGCGCAGCGCCGCCGGCACCGTCGAGCAGGCGGCCACCCCGGTGATCTCGACGGCGTCACCGGCCAGCAGCCCCCGGAACATCAGCCCCAGCTCGTCCGCCGTCGAACGGGCGTCGGTCTTGATCCGCCACGAGTGCACCAGGCGGTCGCCGTCGAACGTCGCCAGCACGGTGTTGGTGTTTCCGATGTCGATGCAGAGCAGCACGCACGCAGCCTAGACGCCGGCCGGGCCGCCGGACGCGAGGAGTGGGCCGGCGTCCGGCGACCTGTGCCGGTTCACCGCTCGCGCAGGTCCAGGGCGATGTCCAGGATCGGCGACGAGTGCGTCAGCGCGCCCACCGAGAGGTAGTCCACCCCGGTCGCCCCGTACTCGGCTGCCACCTCCAGGGTCAGCCCACCGGTCGCCTCCAGTTCGGCCCGGTCGCCGACCGCCGCGACCACCTCGCGCAGGGTCGCCGGGGACATGTTGTCCAGCAGCAGGAAGTCGGCACCGGCCTCGACCGCCTCCACTGCCTCGGCCGGGGTGTCCACCTCCACCTGCACCGGCACCTCCGGGAAAGTCTGCCGGACCCGCCGGTAGGCCGCCCCGACACCACCGGCGGCCAGCTTGTGGTTGTCCTTGATCATGGCGACGTCGTACAGGCCCATCCGCTTGTTGGTGCCGCCGCCGACGCGGACCGCGTACTTCTCCAGCATCCGCAGGCCGGGTGTGGTCTTGCGGGTGTCCAGCACGGTCGCCTTGGTGCCGGCCAGGGCGTCCGCCCAGGCCCGGGTGTGGGTGGCCACCCCGGACATCCGGGAGAGCAGGTTCAGCGCGGTGCGCTCGGCGGTGAGCAGCAGCCGGGTCGGGCCGGTCACCGTCGCCAGCACGTCACCCCGGGCCACCCGCGCGCCGTCGTGGGCCACCACGACCACCTCGACGGTACGCTCCGCAGCCGTCACCTCCCCGACCAGCTCGAACACCGCGGCGGCCACCGCCAGCCCGGCCACCACCCCGTCCTCCCGGGCCACCAGGTCGGCGGTGTCGGTCTGCCCGGCCGCGATGGTGGCGACGCTGGTGACGTCGCGGAAGTCCGCCCCCAGGTCCTCGGTGAGCGCGTCGACGATCACCCGCCGCACCCGTTCCGGGTCCAGCCCACCGCTCGTCAACGCCTGCCGCGTCGGTTCGCGCAATGTACTTCCTTCCGTTCGCCACTACGGGGCTCGCAAACCCGGCCCGCTCCGGGTGGTCAGGGCACGGCCTCCCAGCGTTCGGTCAACTCGCCCCGGGTGCCGACCGCCGCGACCAGGTGACCGCGCCATCCCTCGTCGGCCGTCGGGAAGTCCTCCCGCCAGTGGCAGCCCCGGGTCTCCTGCCGGGCGTACGCGGCGGCGACCAGGGTCGCCGCTACGGTGACCAGGTTCGTCGCCTCCCAACCGGCGGTGCCCGCCCGGCCGGCGTCCCCGGCCAGCCCGGTCAGGGTGGCGGCGGTCCCGGCGAGGCTGGCCGCCGACCGCAGCACCCCGGCACCCCGGGTCATCGACCGTTGCAGCGCCGGCACGCCATCGGCGGACAGCACCCCGCCCCCGCCGCCCACCCACGCGCCGGTCGACGCCGGCTGCGCCTGCTCGGGCAGCCCGGTGGCGATGTCCTCGGCGATCCGACGGGAGAAGACCAGCCCCTCCAGCAGCGAGTTGCTGGCCAGCCGGTTCGCACCGTGCACACCCGTGCAGGCGACCTCGCCGCAGGCGTACAGGCCGGGGATGGAGGTCCGGCCGCGCAGGTCGGTGCGGACCCCGCCGGAGGCGTAGTGGGCGGCCGGGGCGACCGGGATCAGGTCCGTCGCCGGGTCGACCCCGATGGCCAGGCAGGACGCGACGATGGTCGGGAACCGCCCGGCGAGGAAGTCGCCGCCGAGGTGCCGGGCGTCGAGAAACACGTGATCCGCGCCGGTGGCCAGCAGCACCCGGTGGATGCCCTTGGCCACCACGTCGCGGGGGGCCAGCTCGGCCAGTTCGTGCTGGCCGAGCATGAACCGCTTGCCGTCTGCGTCGACCAGGTGCGCACCCTCGCCCCGCAGCGCCTCGGAGACCAGCGGCTGCTGGGCCAGGCCGGCCCCGGGCACCCGGGCCGGCTCGGGCACGATCAGCGCGGTCGGGTGGAACTGCACGAACTCGACGTCGGTGACGGCCGCGCCGGCCCGCAGCGCCAGCGCCACCCCGTCGCCGGTGGAGACCGCCGGGTTGGTGGTGGCCGAGAAGACCTGCCCCATGCCGCCGGTGGCCAACACCACCGCGCGGGCCAGCAGGGCGCCGACGCCGTCCTCACTGCCCTCGCCGAGCACGTGCAGGGTGATCCCGCAGGCAGGGCCGGGGGAGTCCGGGCCGTCGCCGGGGGCGCGCAGCAGATCCAGCACCAGGGCGTGCTCGACCAGCCTGATCCACGGGTCGCGGCGGACCGCCGCGTGCAGGGCCCGCTGCACCTCCGCCCCGGTCGCGTCACCACCGGCGTGGACGATCCGGTCGGCCCGGTGCCCGCCCTCCCGGGTGAGCATCAGCGAACCGTCCGGGTTGCGGTCGAACTCCGCGCCGATGCGCATCAGCTCCCGCAGCCGCAGCGGCCCCTCCTCCACCAGCACCCGGACCGCCGCCGGGTCGCAGAGTCCGACCCCGGCGATCTCGGTGTCCCGGGCGTGCGCGGCGGGCGAGTCCGCCGGGTCGAGCACGGCGGCGATCCCGCCCTGCGCCCAGCGGGTCGAACCGTCGTCGATGTTGACCTTGGTGACCACGGTGACGTGCAGGCCCGCCTCGCGCAGGTGCAGCGCGGCGGTGAGCCCGGCCACCCCGGAGCCGACCACGATCACGTCGGTGGTCTCCACCCAGCCGGGCGCGGGAGCAGCCAGCAGGCTGGGCAGGGCCGGCAGGTCGACGGTCGGACGAAGTTCCATGACCACAGTCAACCCGAACGATCCTCGCGACGGGGGGCGGGGGGCGGGACGAGTGGTTTCGGCTACCCCGTCCGCTACTTCGTCCGCACCGGCAGGGCGGCCGGACCGCCGCCCTTCAGTGAGGCCGTCACCGTCCGGTCGCTCAACCACAGATAGCAGCGGACCCCCCGGTCACCGACCCGCCACCGGCCAGGACCGGGCGGACGCACCACCACCCCGCTACGGAAGGGCAGGCTGGTGTCGTTCGGCACCCCCACGTACCGGGCCAGCGTGCCGCGGCAGCCGGCGTACATCGGCAGCCAGTCGACGTCCTTGGTCGGATACGGCCGGTCGGGGGCCTTCCACACGCCCACGAACTCCGCCTCGTGCACGGCCGCGCACTCCACCGGGACCAGCACCTGCACCCCGGCACCCCGACCACCGCTCTTGGCCCGCTGGCAGCCCAGCCGCAGCGGGGAGGGGCCCTTCAACGCGTCCCGCAGGCTGCCCGTCCTTGTGACCACGGTGGCCGCCGCCTCGACGGTGTTCAGCTCGCTCAGGTCGCACCGGAACCAGCGGGCCCCGGCCGCCCAACCCGGCGCGGTCGGCACCGCCACCGCCAGCCGCAGCCGGCCGGCCCGCCAGTCGTCGCCCACGTAGCCGGCAGCCCGGGTGTCGCACTCGGCGAACGCGCCCCGCAGCTCCGTCGAGCCGGTGGCCGGCGCGGTGGCCCGCGAACCCGGCAACACGCCCACGTGCACCGTCTCCACCCGGTGCGGTACCGCGCAGTCCACCGGCGCGTACGCCGCCAGGGAGACCGTGTCGGTGAAGTCGGCGACCTGGCACACGCCTGCCGCGGGGGTGAACGGCCCGGCCGGCGGCAGGGCCGCCCAGTCGTCGGTGAGATCGCCGTCAAGGCCGCCCGGGGCGCCGCAGGCCGCCAGGACCGCTCCCGCCGCCACGGCGGCGATCACGAGCGTCACCGCTCGGCGGACCCTCATCGCACGGCGCAACGCGGCCTCCCCCAGCCGACGACCGTCAATCCGACGGTCAGCCCAGGGTAACCAAAAATGACCTTCCGGTAACAGACCGGAATTCCGGTCAGCCCACGACGGCGAGTGGACTCGGCACCGGGTCACCGGCCGTCCCGGGGGCCGCAGCCGCCGGATCGCCGCCCAGCTCAACCACCCTGTTGTCGGCGTCCACGTGGACCACCCGGGGGCGGTACGTCCGGGCCTCCGCGTCGTCCATCTGACCGTAGGAGATCAGGATCACCAGGTCCTGCGGGTGCACCAGGTGCGCCGCCGCGCCGTTGATGCCGATCACGCCGCTGCCCCGCTCACCGGGGATCACGTACGTCTCCAGCCGGGCCCCGTTGGTCACGTCCACGATCGCCACCTGCTCGCCCGGGAGCAGGTCGGCGGCGTCGAGCAGATCCTGGTCCACCGTCACCGAACCGACGTAGTGCAGGTCGGCCTGGGTCACCGTCGCCCGGTGGATCTTCGACTTGAGCATGGTGCGGAGCATCGTGGTGCCTCTCGACAGGTGGGGTGCGTGGTCAGGATCGGGGGGCGAGGTCGATGGCCAGGTTGTCGATCAGCCGGGTGCCGCCCACCCAGGCCGCGATCAGCAGCCGGGCCGGCCCGGTGACCGGCCCCGGCTCCAGATCCGGATCGGTGAGCACCAGGTAGTCCAGCCGCACGCCCGCCGTCCCGCCCAGCGCCCGGTTGGCGGCCGACAGCACCTCACCGGCGTCGGCACCCCGCTCGGCGGCCTCCGCACCGGCGCGCAGCGCGGCGGACAGCCCCAACGCAGCCTGCCGCTCGTCCGCCGACAGGTAGCGGTTGCGGCTGGACAGGGCCAGCCCGTCCGGCTCCCGGACGGTGGGCACGCCGACCACCTCCACCGGCACGTCCAGGTCCCGGGCCATCCGGCGGACCAGGGTCAGCTGCTGGTAGTCCTTCTCCCCGAAGAAGGTGAGATCGGGCCGGGTGAGCTGGAGCAGCTTCAACACCACGGTCAGCACCCCGTGGAAGAAGCCGGGCCGGCTCTGCCCCTCCAGATCCTCACCGAGCTGCCCCGGGTTCACCCGGACCGCGGGCTGCCCGTCCGGGTACATGTCCGCCACGGACGGGGCGAAGACCAGGTCCGCGCCGGCCCGCCGGCACACCTTCAGGTCGGTGTCGAGGGTGCGCGGGTACCTGTCGAAGTCCTCGTTCGGGCCGAACTGCAACGGGTTCACGAAGATCGTCACCAGCACGTGGTCGGCCCGCTCCCGGGCGGCCCGGATCAGCGTCTCGTGCCCCGGGTGCAGCGCACCCATCGTCATCACCACGCCGACCGTGCCGGTCAGCCCGGCCCGCGCCTTCGCCAGCTCCGCCCGGGTGTGCACCAGCTCCGTCATTGCTCAGCCCTCCTTCGCCTGCCGGGCCCACGGCACCCGGTTCACGCCGCCACCTCGCGGTGGACGCCTGCCAGCACGTCGAGCAGGGACTCGGCGTCGACCGGGCGCAGCCGGCCCGCCGCGATCGCCCGGTCCGCGCTCCGTCGGGCCAACGCCAGGTAGGGGGCGACGGATTCCGGCGCGGTCTGCGCCAGCCGGACCAGGTGCCGTCGTACGGTGCCCGCGTCGCCGCGCGACACCGGGCCGGTGAGCGCGTCGTCACCGAGCCGCAGGGCGTTCTCCAACGCCGCCCGCAGCAGCGGGGCCAGCACCTTCTCCGGCTGGGTCACCCCGGCGTCCCGCAGCCGGTCGGCCGCCTCGTTGACCAGGGTCACCAGATGGTTGGCGCCGTGTGCCAGCGCCGCATGGTAGAGCACCCGGTCGGTCTCCCCCACCCACTCCGGCACCCCGCCCAGGTCGGCGACGAGCCGGGCCGCCGCCGCCCGCAGCTCCGCCGGGGCGGTCACCCCGAACGAGATCCCGGCCAGCCGGGACAGGTCGTCAGGCGTACCGGTGAAGGTCATCGCGGGGTGCAGGGCCAGCGGCCGGGCACCCACGGCGGCGGCCGGGGCCAGCACGGCCAGCCCGTGCGCGCCGGAGGTGTGCGCGACCACCTGGCCGGGGTGCAGCGCCCCGGTGTCGGCCAGCCCGGCGACCACACCGGCCAGCGCGTCGTCGGGGACGGCGAGCAACAGCAGGTCGGTGGCCTCCCGGGCGACCGCGGTCGCCGACCTGATCTCGGCGTCCGGCAGGAGCAGCGCGATCCGGGCCCGGGTCGCCCCGGAGACGCCGGAGGCGGCCACCACCCGGTGCCCGGCGGCGACCAGCGCCGCGCCGAGCACGGCCCCCACCCGGCCGGCACCGACCACACCGACGGTGAGCTGCGCGGGAAGGACGAACGGGACGCCGGGTCCGACGGGGCCCTGCGGTACGGCGACGCCGGGGGCAGCCGGACGCGGGCGCAGCGGTGCGCTCATGGCAACGATCCAGTCCTCGAAGGGGGTACCGGTCGAGGGCAAGTATGCGCCGGGGGCAGGGAACCCGAACAAGGATGTGTGAAAACGTTCACCGACCGCCGGCACCGGGCGCCCCGGTGGCGGCCGGGGGCCCGGTGTGGCAACTCACCGCCGTCCGGCCAGGAACCCGGCGTCGACGAACTTGACGTTGCTGTCCGGGCGTACCCCGTCGTCCCCGTCCGGCGTCGTCGGGGTGTTGCGGCCGTCCTGCACCACCAGCAGCCCGCCGGGGAAGCCCGGCAGCGGCGTGGCCGTCACCGCCGCCCCGTCGCACTCCTGCGCGCCGTCGAACCGGCCGTCGACCACCGCGAACCGCCCGGTCGGCCGGTTGGTGACCCGGTCGTAGGTGAAGAACGTGTCGTCGCCCTGGCTGGACACGACGAGGGTGCCCGCGTACCGGCCGGTGCGCATGATCGTCAGGCCCTCCACGTCCTGGGCGATCCGCCCGCCGAAGCCCGGGTCGGCGGTGTGGTCGGTGACGCAGTCGTCGGCCGCCGGGTCGAAGACCGCCGGGACGCCGTACTCGCGGACCCGCTCCACCGACCGGGGGACGCCCACGAACCGGCCACCGACCAGTCGGGTCCGCCACAGGCCGACCTTCTCCTGCGCCAGGTACACCACGCCGGTGGCCGGGTCCACCACCGTCCCCTCCACCTGCGGGCCGTCCCCCGGGTCGGTGCACGGCGACCAGGCGGAGCCGTCCGGCAGGGTGAACGTCGACGGCAGCACCAGCCGCCCCACCGGCCGGTAGCTGACCCGCCCGGCCTGCTCCACCAGCCGGAACACCCCCACCTCAGGGGTGCTGCGCCGGCTCACCACCGCGTACGCGGCCCCGTCCCGGTCGGTGAACGTGCCCAACCCGTACGCGGTGCGCTGGGTGTTCACCTCCGCCTGGTCCCGGCTGAACGCGAACGGCGGCTGCGGCGCGGTCACGTCGACCAGCCGCCGCGACACCGGGTCGATCCGGTAGAACCGGAGCTGGTCCCGCCCCCGGTCGGTGACCACCGCCAGGTCGACCGGCCGGTCCGCCAACCGGAAGCCGCTGACCAGGTCGACGTTGTTGAACCGGCCCGCCTCGTCGTCCGGACCGGGGGCCGGCGGGGTGGCCATCGCCTGCCGCTCCCGGGCCCTCAGGTCGTACACCCGCAGGCCGCCGTTCTTGGCGGTGACGATCACCAGGCTGCCGGCCCGGTCGGTCGGGTGCACCCAGATCGCCGGATCGTCGGCGTCGGCGTCGCCACCGGCGGCGTCGTCGAACAGGGCGGGGGTCTCGGCCACCGCCCGGACCGCACGCGGCGCGTCGTGGCGGGCGGGCGCGGCGGCGGCACCGGTGGTCGTCACCAGCAGCGGTACGACCGCCAGCGCGGGGATCACGATTCGTCTCATGCCCGCAGACCGTAGGGTCGGCACGGTGACGGACCCTGAACACGGGATGAACGCGATTCGCTGGCGGGACGCCATGGACGCCGCCCTCTACGGGCCGCACGGCTTCTTCGTCTCCGGGTCCGGCCCGGCCGACCACTTCCGGACCAGCGTGCACGCCTCCCCGGCGTTCGCGGCGGCGGTGTTCCGGCTCGTGTCCCGCCTCGACGCCGCCCTCGGCTTCCCCACCCCGTTCGACGTGGTGGACGTCGGTGCCGGCCGGGGTGAGCTGCTGCGCGCCCTGGCCGCCCTCGCCCACGGCTCGGCGGGGCCCGACGCGGCTACGACGCCGCTGTCTGACCGCCTGCGCCTCACGGCCGTGGAACTGGCCCCCCGCCCGACGGACCTGCCGCCCGCCATCGCCTGGACGACCGAGCCCCCGGGGGCAATCACCGGCCTGCTGACCGCCACCGAATGGCTGGACAACGTCCCCCTGGACGTGGCCGTCCCCACCGTCACCGGCTGGCGCTACCACCTGGTGGACCCGAGCACCGGCGAGGAAACCCCAGGCCCCCCACTGACCCCCGAGGACCTCACCTGGCTGACCACCTGGCACCCCACCCCACCCCAAACCCCCACCCCACCCCAAACCCCCACCCCACCCCCCGCACCCCCACCCCCCGCGACCGCCCCGGTGATCAAGAGGTTTGCGTCAGCTTCGGGCCCTTCCGTTGACGCAAACCTCTTGATCACCGGGCCCGGAGCGGGGGTGGAGGCGGAGCGGGCCTGGGTGGGGCGGGTGGAGGTGGGCAGCGGGCGGGATCTCGCCTGGGGTGGAGTGGTCGGGCGGGTGCGGCGGGGGGTGGCATTGGCCGTGGACTACGGGCACCTGCGCGAGCGGCGGCCGATGGGCGGAACGTTGACCGGATACCGGAACGGACGGCAGGTCCCCCCGGTGCCGGACGGGTCGTGCGACATCACCGCGCACGTCGCCGTGGACTCCGTCGCCGCCGCCGGCGCGCGGGTCGCCGGGTGTGCGTACACGTTGCTGTCGCAGCGGGAGGCGTTGCGGGCGCTCGGGGCCGACGGCGGCCGACCGGCGCTGAGCCTGGCCGGCACCGACCCGGCCGGCTACGTGCGGGCCCTCGCCGCCGCCTCGGCGGTGGCCGAGCTGACCGACCCGGCCGGGCTCGGCGGGCACTGGTGGCTGCTCCAGCCGGTCGGCGTCGCCGTCGATGCGCTCATGGCACGATGACCGACATGACCACGGACACCGGTGAACTGCGCGAGCTGACCGTCGGCACCGGGGCCGGCGGGGAACAGCTCGGCACCGACATGGTGCTCAACATCGGCCCGCAGCACCCCTCCACGCACGGCGTGCTGCGCCTCAAACTGGTGCTCGACGGGGAACGGGTAGTCGCCGCCGAACCGATCGTCGGATACATGCACCGGGGCGCGGAGAAACTGTTCGAGGTGCGCGACTACCGGCAGATCATCGTGCTGGCCAACCGGCACGACTGGCTGTCGGCGTTCTCCAACGAGCTGGGCGTGGTGCTCGCCGTCGAACGGCTGATGGGCATGGAGGTCCCCGAGCGGGCCACCTGGCTGCGGATGGCGCTGGCCGAGCTGAACCGGGTGCTCAACCACCTGATGTTCCTCGGCTCCTACCCGCTGGAGATCGGCGCGATCACCCCGGTCTTCTACGCGTTCCGGGAACGGGAGACCATCCAGGCGGTCATGGAGGAGGTCTCCGGCGGCCGGATCCACTACATGTTCAACCGGGTCGGCGGGCTCAAGGAGGAGGTCCCCGCCGGCTGGACCGGACGGGCCCGCGCCGCCATCGGCGAGGTCCGCCGCCGGATGCCCGACCTCGACAACCTGATCCGGCGCAACGAGATCTTCCTGGCCCGCACCGTCGGGGTGGGGGTGCTGTCGGCCGCCGACGCCGCCGCGTTCGGGGCGTCCGGGCCGGTCGCCCGCGCCTCCGGGCTCGACCTCGACCTGCGCCGCGACGACCCCTACCTGGCGTACGACCAGCTCGACGTGCCGGTGGTCACCCGGACCGCCGGGGACTGCCACGCCCGCTTCGAGGTGCTCCTCGACCAGGTGTACGCCTCCCTCGACCTCGCCGAGCAGTGCCTGGACCGGGTCGACCGGCTCACCGGCCCGGTGAACACCCGACTGCCCAAGGTGGTCAAGGCCCCCGAGGGGCACACCTACGCCTGGACGGAGAACCCGCTCGGGATCAACGGCTACTACCTGGTGTCGCGGGGCGAGAAGACCCCGTGGCGGCTCAAGCTGCGCACCGCGTCGTACGCCAACGTGCAGGCGCTGGCCACCCTGCTCCCCGGCTGCCTGGTGCCCGACCTGATCGCCATTCTCGGCTCGATGTTCTTCGTGGTCGGCGACATCGACAAGTGAACCGCCACTGACCCTGCCGTCGGCGGTGCACCCCGGCGGTCAGCGCCAGTGGCCGCCCGCGCGGGGGACGTCGTCCTGCGGCGGGTAGCCGTACCGCTGCCCGCCCGCCCACTGCTGGTGCTCGCGCGGCTCGGGCTCGGGCTCGGGGTCGCGCCACGACACCACCGGCTCCCGGTCCCGCCACTGCTCGGCGCGCTGCCCCTCCCACCGCCTGTCGTCGGCACGCGCCGGCCACTCACGAGCGGGCTGCGGCTCGGCGCGGGCCGGCCACTGCCCGTCCGGCCGGTCCGGTGCCGGTGGGGTCACGTGGTCAGGCCACTGTTCGGCCGGCCGGTGGCTGCGCGCCGGCTCCCGCCACTGCTGCGGCACCGGCACCCCGCCGGCCGGCAGCGCGGGACGGTCGGCCTGCTCCGGCCGAGCACCACCCCACCGGTCGCCGGTGGGTTCCGTCCCGTCCCGGTACGGCTCCTCCTGCCGCACCGAGGCCCACCGGTCCGAGTAGTGGTAGCCGCCGTCGGCGCGCGCCTCCGCACGGCGCTCCCCGACCCGTACCTCCCGGGCCCGTCCCTCGTCGCGCACGTCGGCCCAGCGGTCACCGGCCCGCGCCGCACGGGCCGGCGGATCGGCCCGGTCCTGCGCCCGGCGGTCACCGGCGCGCGACTCGGTACGGCCCTCCGCCCAGTCGGACCGGCCACCCGCCGACCAGGCACCCGCCTCCCCGCCAGCCGCCGACCACTCCGGCCGGACCGGCTCGGGCCGGTCGTCGCCCGGGGTCGACCACCCGGGGCCGGGAGCGGCCGGCGGCGACCAGCCGGTGCCGGCGGCGCTCGGCCAGGCCCGGTCGTCAGGGGATGCCTGACGGGTCGCCCGGGAACGGTCCTCCGGTCGGGCCGACCAGCCCCGGCCGGTCGGCTCGGCCGGCGTCGACCAGGAACGCTCCGGCTCCCCACCGGCCCAGGACGACTCGTCCCCGCCCGAGGCCCACCGGCCGGCGTACCCGCCGCCGTAGCCGCCGGCCGGGTCGGGGCCGTCGACGACGGTGTGCCGGGTGGTCACGTGCACGGTCTCGGTGTGCCGCACCACCCCGAGCGGACGGGACGTCGACTCGGCGGCGGGCACCCCGCCGCGCGGCTCCCGGGTGGCCGCCCCGTACACCCCGGCCTGCCCGGTCGGACGCTCCGGGGCGTAGCGGCGGCCGGTCGGTTCGGCGGCCTCCCGATCGGCCGGGACCCGCCCCCGACCCGCCGCGACCGGCGCGGAACTCTCCGGGTGTTCCCAGTCCGACAGGGGCTCCTCGACGGCGGCCCGTCGCCGGCCCACCGGGGCCTCCGGTGCCGGCTCGGCGGCCGGGACCCGGGCCCGGCCCGCACCGGCGACGGAATCCTCGGCGGGCGGGGCGGCGACGGCGGCAGCCAGCTCGGCCGCCGTGTCCAACCGGCGACGCAACGCGGTGACCTGCTCCTCGGCCCGCTGCGACTGGTCCAGCGCCTGGTTGCCGCGCTGGGCGGCGGCCACGATCTCGCTGCGCAGCTCGCGGCGGAGCTGCTCCAACTCGTCGAGCACCGTCTCGTCGGACGACCGGACACCGCCGTCGGCACGCAACGCGATGGACAGGCCGATCAGCACCACGGCGGTGATGGCCAGCACCGCGGCGAGGCGCAGCGGGCCGTTGCCGTCGGCGAACAGCAGGATCAGCGCGGCGATCGGCGCGAACGCCACCCCGATCCAGAACAGTACGGTCAGTAGTTGCGGCCTGCGCTTCTCGGAGACGACCGGGGAGGGCATGGCTGTGCAGCCTACCGAGATGTAGGCGGAGTGGGAACGGTCCCAGGGCAGAATTGCCCCGATCTCAGCCGGTACGGTCGGCGCGACCGGATCACTGCGGACCGGCATCCCGCCTGGTCAGCGGGGCACGAACAGCCCGTTGCGGGGCAGGCCCGGTCGCGGTCGGGACCAGCCGACCGCGACCGGGATCACGCTCAGCTGGTGGCGAGCGCGCCGTCGGACGAGAAGACCAGTCCGACGCTGGCGGTGCCGGTCTTCAGGGCGTTCTTGGTCTGCGGGCCGCCGGCGTCCAGCGAGCTGAACGAACCGGCCTTGAAATCGTAGACCTCCACCAGACCGGCCTGGCACTTCGGCCGCTGCGGGCACTCCGGCGGGCCGGCCAGCACGGTGTCCTTGCCGGAGCACTTGGCCGCCAGGTCGGAGATGGTCTTCAGGGCGTACTTGTCGGCGAACGCCTTGGTGACGGCGAAGGCGTTCTGGTCCTGCGCCGAGGACGGGGTGCCGAACGTGATGCCCGCCTTGTCACCCTCGGACTTCAACGCGCTGACCGTCTTGTCCAGCTCCGGCGAAGAGACCGGGGTGGCGTCCTTGCCGTTGGCCTTGGTGTTGAGGAACTCGGCCATGGTCGCCGCGTACTCGGGGACGACCTGGATCTCGCCCTTCTCCAGGCTCGGCTCGTACAGCTCGCGGTTGCCGATCTGCTGCACCTTGACCTGGTAACCGGCTGCGGTCAGGGCGATGTTGTACAGCTCGGCCAGGGTCTGGCTCTCGGAGAAGTTGCCCGCGCCGACGACGATCTGCCCGCCCGGGCCCTTGGCGATGCCGGTGGTCAGCCCGTTGGCCGAGGCGAACTCCTCGGCCGCCGCCTTCGGCGTCTTGCGGTCCACGTCGACCGCCTTGTTGAGGGCGATCAGCTTCGGCGTGTCCAGCGCGGCGGAGACCTTGTCCAGCGCGGCGAGCAGCTGCGGGTTGGCCACCTTGGCGTTGACCGCCGGAATGATGTTGTCGGTGTTCTGGAGCTTCTTGTCGTCGTCGAGAACGACGAGCTGGTCACCGGCGACCGGGGCGCAGCCCGCACCGCTGGCGCCCTGCTCCGGGGCGTCGGTGCCGGACGAACCGGCGTCCCCACACCCGGTCAACAGACCCGCCAGGGTCAGGGCGCCCACCGCGCCCACCGCCAGCCGTGTCCGTACGCGCATCGTGCCCGCCTTCCGTGTCCCGGCGCGACCCGGAGTGGGCCGGCCGCGTATCCGACGGGCGACGGCCGCCGCCCGCGGGTTCAGCCAATATCCTTCCGGGCCGACCGACAAACCCTGAGCCAGTTTCGTCATGTGATCGTCACGGAACGGGATCAGTTCCCCGCCGTGGCGTCCGCCGCCCGTCGGTTCGCCGCCCGCCGGGTACGCCGCAGCGGTCGCGGGGTCACCGCCCGCTCGACCAGCGCCAGCACCCCCTCCGCCGCCAACGCCAACCCCGCCACCAGCACCCCGCCGGCGATGATCTGCCCGCCACCGGCCGCGATGTCCAGCCCGAAACCGGCCCGGATGATCTGGCCCAGCCCGCCGCCGTTGACGAACGAGGCCAACGCCGCCGTCGCCACCACCTGCACGGCGGCCGTCCGGAACCCGGCGGCCAGGTACGGCACCGCCAGCGGCAACTCCACCCGGCGCAACACCTGCCACCCGGACAACCCCATCCCGCGCGCCGCGTCCCGGGCCTCCGGGTCGGCCTGCCGCACCCCGGTGTACGCGTTCGCCAGCAGCGGCGGCACCGCGAACACGGCCAGCGCCACCACCACCGCCGGTCGCCCGAAGCCGAGGAAGGTCAGCGGCAGGATGGTGAGCAGCGCCAGGGTAGGGATGGACAGGGTCAGGTTGGAGATCAGCACGACCGCGCCGCCGCCGCGCCCGGAGTGCCCCAGCCAGAGGCCGACCGGCCAGGCCACCAGGCAGCCCAGCAGCACCGCCGCGGCGGACATGCTCAGGTGCTCCCCGATCCGGTCCAGCACCCCACCGGGGTTGGTCCAGTTGAGCGGGTCGTTGAGCCAGACCACCGCCTGCTGCACCGGGTTCACCGGGTCTGCCTTTCGCTCGTGACTGCGGGGCTCACCGGATCGGCCCCCTGGTCGTGACTGCGGGGCTCCACCGCGCCGCGCTCATCGGGGGCGGCTCCGCAGCCAGGGGGTGAGCAGGCGGCCCACGCCCGCCAGGATCAGGTCCAGCACCAGGGCGAGCAGGACGCAGAGCAGGGTGCCGGTCATGATCTGGGCCTTGTAGAAGTTGTTCTGGAAGCCGGCGAAGATCAGCTGCCCCAGGCCACCCCGGCCGATCACCACCCCGACGGTGACCAGCGCGACGGTGGAGACCGTGGCGAGGCGTACCCCGGTGAGGATGCCGGGCAGGGCCAGCGGCAGGTCGATCCGGAACAGCCGGGCCCACCGGCCGTACCCCATGCCCTCGGCGGCGTCACGCACCTCGGGGGGCACCTGGTTCAGCCCGGCCACCGCGTTGCGGACGATCACCAGCAGCGCGTACAGCACCACCACCGTCAGCACGGTCACCGCCCCGATGCCCAGGTAGGGGGCGATGAACGCGAACAGGGCCAGGGAGGGGATCGTGTAGAGCACGCCGGTCAGTGCGAGAATCGGCCCGGCGAGACGCCCGTACCAGTAGGCCACCACCGCCAGCGGCAGGGCGACCAGGGCGGCGAGCAGCACCGCCCGGCCGGTCAGCGAGGCGTGCTCGCGCAGCGCGGCGAGAATGGTGTCAGAGTTGTCCCGCACGTACTGCCAGGAGAACCACGGATTACCCGGCTCGGCCCGGTAACTCAGGTGGAAGGACACACGTGGACGTTACCCCCGGGGGCACCGGCGACGCAGGACACGGCGCCGCCTCGATCACGCTCGACGGCATCCGCAAGCGGTACCCGGACGGCACCGACGCCGTCCGCGAGCTGAGCCTGGAGGTGCCGGCCGGCGAACTCGTGGTGCTGATCGGCCCGTCCGGCTGCGGCAAGTCGACGGTGCTGCGGATGGTGAACCGGCTGATCGAGCCGACCGGCGGCCGGATCCTGCTCGGCGACGAGGACATCACCCGGGTCGACCCGGTGAAACTGCGCCGACGGATCGGCTACGTCATCCAGAACGTCGGCCTGTTCCCGCACCAGACGGTCGCCACCAACGTCGGCACCGTACCCCGGCTGCTCGGCTGGTCGAAGGAGCGGATCCGGCAGCGCAGCGGCGAACTGCTGGAGCTGGTCGGGTTGGACCCGGCCCAGTTCGGACGCCGCTACCCGCACGAACTGTCCGGCGGTCAGCGGCAGCGGGTCGGGGTGGCCCGCGCGCTGGCCGCCGACCCGGTGGTGCTGCTGATGGACGAGCCGTTCTCCGCCGTCGACCCGATCGTGCGGACCCGGTTGCAGGAGGAGTTCCTCCGGCTCCAGGCCGAGGTCCGCAAGACCATCGTGCTGGTCACCCACGACCTCGACGAGGCCGTCCGGCTCGGCGACCGGATCGCGGTGCTCTCCGAGGGCGGCCGACTGGAGCAGTACGACACCCCGGCGGCGCTGCTCGGCACCCCCGCCTCGCCGTTCGTGCGGGAGTTCGTCGGCGCGGACCGGGGCATCCGTCGGCTCGCGGTCACCCCGGTCACCCGCGAGGTGCTCGACGGGGAGGCCACCGACGCCACCCTGCCGGAACTACCGCTGGGCCGCTCGGCGTACGACGCGCTGGCCGCGATGCTGACCGCCGGCACCGACACGGTCGTGGTCACCGCCGACGGCCGGCCGGCCGGCACGCTCAGCCGGGCCCGGGTGCTCGACCTCGGGCAGCCCGACAGCTAGCCACCCGGCGGGTCAGGCCCGGCCGCCCAGGCTGGCCAGCCCGATGATCCAGCCGGCAAAGAAGCCGTAGCCGGCCCCGGTGCCGGTGGTCTCGAAGGCCGCCAGCAGCGGGCCGTCCGCGGTGAGCAGCGCCGCCAGCAGGGTCGCTGCCGCCGCCGCCAGGGTGTACGCGGCCCAACCGGAGAAGAACTGGCTGGCCGACCCGGGCACCCGGGCCACCTGACCCGCCGGCAGCAGGTAGAGCAGGCCCGCGGCGAACAGCAGCAGCAGGATGGCCCGCAGGTCGGTGGCGAGCACCCCGTGCTCCGGATCGGTCGACCCGACCCGCCAGGCGGGCCAGGCGAGCAGCCGCAGGTACCAGCCCCCGGCGGAGTTCGGATCGGTGTGGGCCTCGGCCCAGCCGACGTACCAGGGGCTGCCACAGACGACGACGAGGATCAGCGCGGCGAGGCTGCCGGTGCCGGCGGCGGTGCCGTACCCCTGCACGGTGCGGGGGCGTTGGGTGAGGGCCATGCGGCGGGAAGTTCCCGACCCGCCACGGCCGGCAAACCTCTCCCGCCAGCCGGCGGGCCGGCCGCTCAGTGCTTCATCAGGTAGTCGATGAACGCCGCCCGCAGCAGTGGCGCCGACTCCTCGTAGCCGTGCCCGGTCAGCTCCCGCCACAGCGCCGCCGCCTCGTCGATGGTCGGCCCCACCGAGTTGGGTGCCCCGTCGAGCGCGGCGGCCTCGTCGGCGTTGGGCAGGTGCCGCAGCACCGACCAGAAGAACCCGACGTCCCGCCGTTCCCGGGCCCGCGCGAAGGCCCGCTCGCGCAGCTCCTCGGTGGAGAGGGCGTCGAGCTGGTCGAAGGTGTGGCCGGTGCCGGCGGAAGGAGTCTCGGTCATGCCCGCGAGCCTAACCGGCGAGATCGTCGGCGGCCCGTCGTCCACGCCCGGTAGCCGACCCCACCGGGCCGGGGCGCTCACCGCTCGCCGGCGTCCCAGCGGGGTGGCGCGCTCTGCCAGCGGGGGGCCTCCCACGGGTCGGGCGGGGTGTCGTCGGTCGTCCGCTCCGGCAGGGCCGGGGTCCAGTTGCGCTCCTGCCCGCCCGGGGGCATCGACCAACCGGAGCTGATCGCCCCGTCCCGCACCGGCGGCAGCTCCACCGGTTCACCCGGGACGGTGCGGGGCCGACCGTACGTCTCGACCAGCCGGGTGACCAGCAGCCCACCGGCCAGTGCCGTCCCGCCGACTGCCCACCTGTCGGTCGGCGCACCGGCACCGTCCGCCCAGGCCAGGTAGGTCACCACCAGGCCGACCGCGAGGAGGGCGCCGAAGATCCCACCCCGCCTGCCGTACGCGCTGGTGCCGCCGAACATGGACACGCCGACCGCGAGCACCGTCCAGTCCAGTCCCGACGTCGGCGTCACCGGGCCCTCCGCGTTGGCGGCGACGAGCACCCCGGCGAGCATCGCCAGCACGGTGGAGGCGATCAGCCCGGCCGAGGTCACCAGAGCGGCGGCCATGCCGCGTCGGCGGGCCGGGTCGGCCACCGGCCGGAACCGGCCGACCAGCCGGCGTACGGTCCGGATCGCGCCGAACGCGCCGAGCAGCACGACCACCCCGGCCAACCCGGCGAACAGGTAGTAGGCGTTGCGCCGGGGATCGTAGTCGGCCTGCACCGCCACCGGCAGGTCCCGCCGTTCGATCCAGACGATCACCCCGGCGGCGGCGGCGAGGCTGGCCGCCCAGCCGGGCACGTGCAGCACCACCACCGCCCAGGCCAGGGCCAGCCCGCCCAGAGCGGCGACGACCAGGGCCGGGACGACCGCGGCGGACACCCCCCGGTCACCCTGCTCGGCGAAGTGCAACGCGGCGGCCAGCGCGACCGGGCCGATCGCCAGATTCACCGCGGCGGTCCGCAGGCTCAGCCCGGCGGCGAGGACGAGCAGGCCGAGCGCGACCGCGTCGACGAGCAGCCGCCGCAGGCCGGCACCACGCAGCGCGTCCGGGTCGTCCCGCCATAGCAGGTAGGCCAACGCGGCGAGGGCGAGCAGCAGCACCAGCTCCCAGACCACGTGCACGCCGAGCCGGTCCCGGCCGGGTTCCCCCTGCTCCGGGTCGTCGAGGACGTTCTCGGGTACGGTCGCGGGCACCTCTGCCGACGCGGTCCGGCCCGGGTCGTCGTACACCATGCGGCGCGCCTCCCAGGTGACCGGCCGTCACCGGTGACGGCTGACTGTGTTCCGGTCGCCAGGCACCGTACCCGCGCGCCGGGGGCGGGCGTAACCCCTGTCAGCGCCGCCCGGGTCGGTCCGCCGGGTCGTCAGCGTCGTCGTCGGACTCGGGGACCCGGCAGGAGCGTTCGAGCCAGAGCGCGGCGGCGACCAGGGCCAGCGAGGCCAGGGCACCCGCCCCGGCCGCCGGCCGGTCCTCGATGGCGGCGTTGGTCGGCTCGACGAAGAGCCAGCCGGTCAGCCCGATGTAGAAGCCGAGGAAGATCGACCCGGCCAGCGCGGACGCCTTGGCCAGCACCACGAACCGGGCGACCAGCAGCGGATTGACCGGCTCCCGGCCGGGCTTGCGCTCGATCCGCCCCCGGGTGTTGACCGCCGCGTACGCCTCCAGCACGGCCAGCCCGGCCAGGGTGACCACCGGCAGCCAGGGCAGCCGGGGGATGCCGCTGTAGTAGAAGCTGCTGATCAGCAACCAGGCCACGGCGGCGGCGGCGAGCACGGCGACCAACAGGGTCGAGAACCGGGTGGGGCCCATCCTCGACCCGTCGGGCTCCCGGTCACGGGGCGGTCGGGACGGCGTCATACCGGCCGGCTCCACTGGTTCATGTGTCCGACTCTAACGAAAGATCGGGGCGGGGGGTCAGTTCGAGGGCGTCCCCGGCGACCGGTTCGGCGTTGAGCAGGTCGGTGAGCCAGCCGTGCCCGGCCAGCCGCCCGTGCGGGTCGATGTCGATCCACGGGCGGAGCACGAAGGCGCGCTGGTGGGCGCGGGGGTGCGGCAGGGTCAGCGCGGGGTCGTCGCTGAGCACCGGCCGGCCGCCGTCGTCCCAGACGGCGACGACGTCCACGTCGAGGGTGCGCGGCCCGTACCGGCGGGCCGGGTCGCGGACCCGGCCGGCGGCGGTCTCGGCGGCGTGCGCCCGCGCCAGCCAGTCGTCGGGGGTCGCCGCCGGGTCGGCGACCATGACCGCCGCGTTCAGGTACGCCGGCTGGTCGGCGTCGCCCCACGGGGGTGTCTCGTAGACGCCGGAGACCACCAGCACCGCGTCACCGAGACCGGCGACCGCGGCCCGCAGGTGGTCGATCCGGTCGCCGAGGTTGCTGCCGATCGACAGCACCGCCCGGGTCACCGGGTACGCCGCATCGTCACGGCCACGTCGGTGAACGTGTGCGGGATCGGGGCCTCGGGCTTGTGGACGGTGACGGTGGCGGCGGTGACCAGCGGCTCGGCCAGGCAGACCGCGAGCAGCCGGTCGGCCAGCGTCTCGATCAGGTTGACCGGCTCACCGGTGACCACCGCGACCAGCCGCTGCGCCAGCTCGCCGTAGTGCACGGTGTCGGTCACCTCGTCGGAGCGGGCGGCCGGGGCGAGGTCGAGTTCGAGTTCGGCGTCGACCACGAAGTCCTGGCCTTGGGCGCGTTCGAAGTCGTAGACGCCGTGCCGGCCCCGGGCCCGCAGTCCGGTCAGGACGATCCGGTCGGTCACGTTCCTCCCTCCGTCCGGCCGGTGGGGGCCGGGTCGTTGCCGGTGGTGGCGAGCCGGGGGCGGCCGGTGGCCGACCAGACGGCGAGCGCGTCGGTGGTGCCCCGGACGTCGTGCACGCGTACCCCCCAGGCACCGGCGGCGACGGCGAGCACGCTGGTGGCGATGGTGGCGGCGGCCCGGCCGTCGGTGTCCCGGGGGGTGCCGTCGGGGGTGGCGAGCAGGTGGCCCAGGTAGGACTTGCGGCTGGCTCCGAAGAGCAGCGGCAGCCCGAGGTCGAGCAGTTCGGGCAGGCGGGCGCTGAGTTCCCAGTTGTGCGCGGCGGTCTTGGCGAAGCCGAGCCCGGGGTCGATCACCAGCCGGTCGGCGGCCACCCCGGCGGCCAGCGCGTCGTCGACCCGTTGGGCCAGTTCGGCCCGGACGTCGGTGACCACGTCGGTGTAGCTGGCCAGCTCGCGCATCCCCCGGGAGTGTCCCCGCCAGTGCATGAGCACCCAGGGGCAGCCGGCGTCGCGGACCACCCGGGCCATGTCGGGGTCGGCCAACCCGCCGGAGACGTCGTTGACCACGGCGGCCCCGGCGACGACGGCCGCCTCGGCGACCGGGGCGCGGGTGGTGTCGATGCTGACCGGCACCCCGGCGGCGGCGAGTTCGCGGATCACCGGCAGCACCCGGGACGCCTCGGTGCGGGGGTCGACCCGGTCGGCACCCGGGCGGGTGGACTCGCCTCCGACGTCGACCAGGTGCGCGCCCTCGCGGTGCAGTCGCACACCGTGTGCGACGGCGGCGTCGAGGTCGGCGTACCGGCCACCGTCGGAGAAGGAGTCGGGCGTGACGTTGAGGACGCCCATCACCACCGGGGCCTGCGCCCGTACCAGATCGGTCACGACTAGACGGTACCGGTCGCATCGGGCCGCTCCGGGCACCCCCACCGACCCCTCCACGGCCACCCTGACGTGCCTGTTGGAACAGGTGTACGATCGGTCTTCCGGGTCGAATCGGGTCGACTCTTCGCGGCTTGTCGCAAAGGAGGGCGGCCCGTACGCTGTGGAATTGCCCAGCATCAAGAGATGGCGAAGCCTGGAGGGAGGGCCGAAGCGGGAAAATCCCCCCAAATCTCGCCACTCTCCGTGGTGGGAGACCCGCGCCGCGTCATCGACGCCGTGCACAGTGAGCACATTCCCGCCAGGCTTGCCTACTGCACCACCGCGGCACCGCCGGCCGCGTTATGGGGAGGTTCCAGTGATCGCCTTCGAGCTGATGGAGACGACGTCTTCCGGCGTCGCACAGGTGCTGCACACCCTGGCGACGACGCCACTCGCCGAACCGGCCCCCAAGGGCATCGACACCAACGGTGTCGTCACCTTCTTCGCCAGCAAGATCGCGCCCATCCTGCTCGCCGTGCTCGGCGTCATCTTCATCGGCCGGGCCAGCCGGGGCGAGATCTCCAAGGTGCTGACCAGCTCGGCCATCGCGATCGTCGGGCTGGCCTTCATCGCCGGCGCGGCAACACTCTTCTTCATCGGTGACTACCTGATCGATCTGATCTTCGAATAGGCGCGGGCGAGACATGCGGCTGCGCACCGACGACGACATCTACCGGGCCCGCCTGGTCTACCTCGGGCCGCCCGGCTACACCCTTCCGGTCCACCTGCCGTACGCCCAGTACGGACTGTTCATGCTGCTCGTACCCCTCTACATGTTCATCCACTGGCTGTTCACGTTGCAGGTCGAGCTCTTTCCCGCCTGGGAGATCGCGCTCGCCATCGTGAGCACCTCGTTCATCTTCCGGTACGTCGACCCGGACCGGCCGGCGCGGATGGTCATCCGCACCGCGCTCACCGACTGGCGACGCACCCGGGAACCGGCCGCCGAACTGCGGGACCCCCGCCTGGTCGGCAGCCGGATCAGGATCCGGGAGGAACTGGCATGACGGGGCGTACCCGAATCGGGCAGTCGGACCACACGGGTGAGGCGGTCGAATGAGTCGCTCTTCCACGCCGGGTTTCCCGGCCGGACGACACAGCGCCCCGCACGGTAACCGTGCGCGGTCGTTCGACTACCCCCAGGAGGAGCTGCGGGACGACGAGCCGTACGACCCTTCCCTGCTCACCGGCCCGGGTCAGAGCGGTGTGGGGGTGTTCCAGGCCCCCCGGCCCAGCCCCGGCCGGGGCACCCCTGAGGCCGAGCCGACGCCTGCCGCGCCGATGCTGGTGGGTGACGGCACCGACATCGACTCCCCCTTCCTCGACCTCTTCGGTGGCGGCCCCCGCCCCGGCACCGCCCCGTCGCCCGGCACCCCCGCACGCCGGGGTCCGGGCCGGGAGCAGCGCCCCGTACCGCACCAACCGAGCCCCGCGCCGACCCCGCCGCCGGCCATCGAGGCGCAGGCCCCCCCGGCGGCCATCGAGGCGGCCCCACCGGCCGGGCGCACCGCGCGCACCCGCGTCCCGCACCAGCAGGGCGACCGGTCGACGGCGGCCCCGACCGACGACCGCCGGGCCGAGGCACCACAGCGGCCACCGCGCCGGGTGCCCACCGACCTGTTCCCCAGGGACACCGGCGAACCGCTCACCGCGCGGGAGGCGGCCGAACGCGCCCGCCGGGAGGCCACCGAACGGGCCCGGGAGGCCACCGACCGCGCCCGGCGCGAGGCCGCCGAGCGGGCCCGCCGGGAGGCCGCCGAACAGGCCGCGGCGGACGCGGCCCGCCGGGAGGCCGCCGCGCAGGCCGAACGCGAGGCCGCCGAGCAGGCCCGACGGGAGGCGGCCGAACAGACCCGACGCGAGGCCGCCGAACAGGCGCGCCGGGACGCCGACGAGCAGATCCGACAGGACGTCGCCGAACAGGCCCGACGCGAGGCCGCCGAACAGGCCCGACGCGAAGCGGCGGAGCAGGCCCGGCGGGACGCCGCGGAACAGGCCCGACGCGAGGCCGCCGAACAGGCCCGACGCGAAGCGGCGGAGCAGGCCCGGCGGGACGCCGCGGAACAGGCCCGACGCGAGGCCGCCGAACAGGCGCGCCGGGAGAACGCCGGGTCGGCCCGACGCGACGCGACGCTGACCGCCCGGCCCCGGCCCACCCCGGTGGCGCCCACCCCCGGCTGGCCGGAAACGGCCGAACCGGCCTGGCCGGAGGACGTCGCCCCCGGCTGGCCGGAGCCGGCCGAACCGATCCGGGCGGAGGCCGTGATCGCCCCGACCGGCGCGCTGGCCGCCGAACCGGCCCGGCCCGCACCCGTCGACGCCGACCGGATCGCGCCGGCGGACTCCGGCCCCCGGGAACTGGCCACGCCCCGGGAACGCGCGGCGAGCCGCCGTACCGCGGCGACCAAACCGGTCCGGGTACGCCCACCGAAGATCAAGTTCGGGGACCGGGACCCGTCGATCGAACTGGCCATCACCGAGATCGCCGGGCACCTGACGTTCACCCCCAACACGGTCACCGCCTGGTACTGGCTCCCCGAGGTGCGGTGGGCGTTCCGCCCGGACGCCGAACGCGAGGCGCTGCTCTCCGCGATCTCCGAGCAGTACGCCGGCCTCGCCGGCTTCCGGCTGCACCTGCGCCGCACCACCAGGCCGTTCCCCGCCGACGAGTGGGCCCGCACCATCGACGCGCACACCGCGTCGCCGCTGCCCGACGTCCCCGGCACGCCGGGCTGGGCCGACCACCTGGTCGCCGCCCAGCAGCACCTGATGTCGGTCAACCACGCCGAGGGGCAGACCTACCTGGGGGTCACCTTCGCCCGTCGTTCCCTCGGCGACTCCCTCACCGAACGCCTGCTGCGCGCCTTCGGCAAGGGCACCGCCGACGGCGAACGCCGCAAGCTGGGTCGTACCGTCGAGCAGTTCGACGAGGTACTGGGCAGCTTCGGCATGCGGGGCAGGCGGGTCACCGCGCAGGAGCTGGAATGGCTGCTCTACCGCTCGGTGGCGCTGTGCATGGCCCCGCCCGGTGCGCTCTCCCCGGTGACCAACGGCCGGTGGGAACGCGGCGACCTGCTCGCCCTCACCGAACAGGTCGAGCGGTACCGCACCCCGTACGGCACCACCGTCAAGCTGGTCAACCGGATGACCGGTGAGGAACGGCACGTGGCCGTGCTCGCGGTCGGCCGGATGGAGCCGCTGGAGATCCCCGAACGGCACGAGCCGTGGCTGCACTTCCACGAACGGCTGCCCTGGCCGATGGAGATCTCCACCCGGGTCGACATCCTCGGCTCCGGCGACTCCTTCCGTAACCTCGAACACCGGCTGCGGATGATCCGGTCGCAGCAGCTCGACTACGCCGAGCACGGCATCGACGCCCCGCCCGAGCTGGAACGGCTCGCCAAGCGGGCGCTGGTGATCGGCGACGAGATGACCACCGGGCTACCGGTCGACTCCGCCCGGGCACACGGCTGGCACCGGATCGCCGTGGGCGGCCGGACCCGCGAGGAGTGCATGGAACGGGCCCGCCGGCTCATCCAGCTCTACTCCCGGGAACTGCGCATCTCCCTGCAACACCCGAAGAACCAGGACTGGCTGGCCCGGGAGTTCATCCCCGGCGAACCGATCGCCAACACCGGGTACGTCCGCCGGATGCCGGTGCCGCTGCTGGCCGCCGCACTCCCCCAGGCGGCGTCGACCGTCGGCGACCGCCGGGGCGACCTGATCGGGCGTACCGCCGGGACCTGCCGTCGGCCGGTCTTCCTCGACCTGCACTTCCCGATGGAGGTACGCGAGCGCTCCGGGCTCGCCGTCTTCGTCGCCGAACCCGGTGGTGGCAAGTCGACCCTGCTCGGCGCGCTCGGCTACCTGGCCGCCCGGCGGGGCGTGCAGGTCACCCTGCTCGACCCGTCTGGTCCGCTGGCCCGGCTCTGCGCCATGCCGGAGCTCAAGCCGTACGCCCGGGTGCTCAACCTGACCGGTTCGGAGCCGGGGACGCTGGCCCCGTACGCGCTCATCCCCACCCCGCTGCGCAGCGAGTTCACCTCCGGGGCGGCGGGCGACCGGGAGTTCGAGATCGCCGTCTCCAACGCCCGGGCCGAACGACGCATGCTGGTCCAGGACATCTGCATGATGCTGGTGCCGCCGCAGGTCGCCCGGGAGGCGTCCACCGCCACCCTGTTCCGGCACGCGGTACGCCAGGTGCCGGCCGAGGAGACGTCCACCCTGGACGATGTGGTCGCCTGCCTGCAAGGGCTCGACGACGACGCCGGTCGGGAACTGGCCCACCTGCTGCTCGACACCGCCGAGATGCCGCTGGCCATGCTCTTCTTCGGCCGCCCGCCGGAGGGGCTGCTCGGTGCGGGCGCGGCGCTCACCGTGATCACCATGGCCGGCCTCCGCCTGCCCGACCTCAAGATCGAACGCGAGTACTGGTCGGCCGAGGAGGCGTTGGCGCTGCCGATGCTGCACACCGCGCACCGGCTCGCCGTCCGCCGCTGCTACGGCGGGTCGATGTCCTCGCGCAAACTCGTCGGCCTGGACGAGGCGCACTTCATGGAGGGCTGGCGCTCCGGCCGGTCCTTCCTGGTCCGCCTCGCCCGGGACTCCCGCAAGTGGAACCTCGCCGCCCTGGTCGCCTCGCAGAACCCGAAGGACATCCTCGGCCTCGACGTCCAGAACCTCGTCTCCACCGTCTTCGTCGGCCGCATCGCCGAGGACACCGAGATCGCCTCCGAGGCGCTCCGGCTGCTCCGGGTGCCGGTCGACGACGGCTACGAGGCCACCCTGGCCTCCCTGTCCGCCGTCGACACCACCTCCGCCACCCGGCTCGGCTTCCGCGAGTTCGTCATGCGGGACGTGGACGGCCGGGTGCAGAAGGTCCGGGTCGACGTGTCGTACGTCGAGGGGCTGCTGGATCACCTCGACACCACCCCCGCCGCGGTCGCCCAGGCCGCCGGGATACTGCCGACCGTCCTGGCTGATCTGGAGGCGTGACAATGGCGAGGGCCCGGGCACGGATCACGGCGCTCCTCCTCGCACTCGGCGTACTCGCCGGTGCCACGATCGCCTGGCCGGTGGTCGGGGCCACACCGGCGTACGCCCGTACCCCCGTGACGGCACAAGCGGCCGCCGACCTCTGCACCACCAAGGAGTGGCAGGCCGACTTCCGCGCCTGCGTCAAGAAGCTCGATGACATTACGTCTGACAGAGCCGCCTGCCTAGAACCTCCTACACCCAGTACACCTGACTCTGGCCTCGCTGGTTGGTTTGCCAGTGAGCCTGCTGCCGCGACGGCGGGAGGTGTCGCCGGCCGCTACAGCCTCTACGGCTACGCGGGTTACGACTACAACACTTACGACCTCGGGTGCGGGGCCTCTGTCCTTCACGCAGACTACAAATTCACCACGACAGTGGCTAACGGCGAATTCATGTTCGCTACGGCCGTGGTGGGTGCCTCAAACGCACTGCGTGAACGCGCCTGGGATCCGAGCTCGATGTGGGGTTGGGCAGACCCACTTGTAGAAAAGGCAACCAAGGCTGTCTACCAAAAGGTCTTCAGTGTCTTCGGAATCGTCACACTGTGCGTAGTGGGCCTCTATCTTCTATGGCGCTCTCGCCAGTCCGACATGAGCAACGCAATGACCACCGCAGGCTGGGCAATACTCGTGATGGTGGCCGTAACCGCGCTCGCAGCATGGCCGGTGAAGTCTGCCAATATAGCTGACGGCACGCTCATCGCCTCACTCGGCGTTGTGCATGACGCCGTCGGACCACAAGCAAAGGATCCCGAGCCCGGCCGTTGCATCGATCCCAATCCTGACCGATGTAAGGATCTCCGCCCTCCAGCTGTCCGCGCGAGTGACACCGCAGCGGAGACCATGCTCTATCGCAACTGGCTGCGTGGCGTCCTCGGCTCCGCCGACAGTGAAACCGCCAAGAAATATGGCCCCGCCCTATACGATGCCCGGTCCTTGACCTGGGGTGAGGCCAAATCCATTCGCAGCAACCCTGCCACCCGCGATGCGACGGTTCAGGCGAAGAAGCAGCAGTGGATGAAGGTCTCCGAGCAGATCAAAGCAGAAGATCCCGAGGCGTACGAATATCTGCAAGGAAAAAGGGACATGGACCGGATCGGTTCCGGGTTCATCGCGGTCCTGGCCTCGTTGCTCTTCGCCATGTTCGATCTCACCGCCTCGCTGTTGGTGCTGCTCGGATTCATGATCTTCCGGTGGGCGGTGATCGCCGCGCCGATCCTGGGCACGATTGGCCTGCTCCGCCCGGCCAGCGCTGGACTGCGACGGCTGGCGAACGCCGTGGTCGCTGCTGTGTTCAACATCGCCATCTTCGGCACCGGAGCGGCGATCTACCTGTTCGCCGTCGATCTGATCATGAGCACTCCGACCCTGCCGGGCTGGCTCCAGGTGGTGCTGGTCTGGCTCTGTGGTGTGGTCGGTTGGTTGCTGCTGCGGCCCTACCGGCGGATCACCCAACTCGGCGGCAAGGACAGCAGCGAGGCGGTCGGCTCGGCCGGGTCGTGGCATCGCCGGTTCTTCCGGGACATGCGCGTCGCCGCCCGAATCGACGTGGCCGAGCCGGGCGGTACGGCCGAGCCGAAGCTCACCCGCAGACGCGGGGCCGGACTGGAACCGGCCACCCTTCGTCCCGAGGCCAGACGGGAGGACCCCAGTCACTCAACGGTCAGCACGCCGGCGCAGCGGGAACGCCCGGATGGACGTGAACGCGCCGACGAGACCGAGGCGAAGCCACCGACGCGGGAGAACAGCCGGCACACGGCCGCACCCCGCCCCCGGCGTCGTGCCACGGCGGGCTGGACCGAGCCGGACGTGCCAGAGGAGACCCCGTCCTTCGTGGTCTACCGACCCGACTCCGCCACGCCGGCACCGACGCCCGTGAAGCCCAGCCCCCGTATACGCTCCGAGGCCAGGTGACGCGATGCGGCGAGCACTTAGTTTCCTCGTCACCCGGGCACTGCGTTCTCGCATCGGCATCGCACTCATGCTTGCCGTGTCGGTCCTGGCAGTAATCGGAGCAGCCCGCTTGGTTGCTGGCCCAGGCGAATTCAACACGGGGTTGAATAGGCCACGTGAACCCATCACCACTGTCGAACCGGATGAGGGTGATGACGGGGTCGTAGGAGCGCCATCGCCGGAGGCCCCGGTCGTTGCCCCTGGCCAGCTACCGCCTGCTCAGACGGCAATCCGGTTCACCACAGCATGGCTTGACCACACAATCTCTGAGGCCGACCAGTGGCGTAGTAAATTGCACCCGTTTTCCACACCGGAATTGATGGAAAAACTCGCCGGCGCAGGCCCTGATGGCGCCCCGCGAGCTCGCGTTACTGGCGAGCCAGAGGTACGACCGCGAAACGCAACGTTCGCTGAGGTGGTTATACCACTGGATGCCGGGATCCTTCGCCTCGAACTGGTTGCACCCGATGGCCGATGGCTGGTGGATGCCGTGGACTGGGAGCGAAAATGAATTCAAAGCCCAGATCACCACGCCGCAAGATCCGGACGGGTTTCGCCTTGGGGCTGTCTATAGCCCTACTGTCACTCCTCTGTTGCACCGGGGGAACAGCTGCTTTCTTCCTGACCAGTCTGGGCACCACCCGGCAATCCCCGACGGCTGCGGATATGAGCTGCGAAGAAGATCACCAGGTCAAATTGTCTGGAACCATCCCCCGGCTCGGGCGATACGGACAGACACAGATGCGTAATGCGGCAGTCATCATCAAGGTCGGACAGGATATGAAGGTGCCACCCCGGGGCTGGGTGATCGCGGTGGCCACGGCGATGCAGGAGTCGGCGCTGCGCAACCTGTCCAACAGCACCGTCGCAGGCTCTCGCGGCATCCCGAACGAGGGGGTCGGCTCCGACCACGACTCCCTCGGTCTCTTTCAACAGCGGGCCGGCTGGGGCAGCGTCACGCAACGGATGAGCCCCGACTACGCGGCCCGCAAGTTCTACGAGAAACTGGTGAAGATCGACGGTTGGGAGCGGATGCCCCTGACCCGGGCCGCGCAGAAGGTGCAGATCAGCGCCTACCCCGACGCGTACGCCAAGCACGAGGAGGTCGCCAGTCAGATCGTCAACGCGCTCGCTGGCGGGGCTGCCCGGACGGTCCAGATCGCCGAGCAGGCGGTGTGCGACCGGGCCGCCGCGCGGACCATCGCCGCTTCGGGCTGGACCGCACCGATCGACGGCGGGGTCGGCTCCGGCTTCCGCACGGCCAGCCGACCGCGACACAACGGCGTGGACATCGGCGCCCGCAAGCGAACCGAGATCCATGCCGCTGCCACCGGCCGGGTGCTGGTGGCCCGCTGCGATCCGGACCACAGCGGAAATCGCAGCTGTGACGTCGACGGTTTCCCCGGCAAGGGGGGGTGCGGATGGTTCGTCGACATCCTGCACGCCGGCGGCTTCGTCACCCGGTACTGCCACATGATCGAGAAGCCCCGGGTGGCCCCCGGACAACTCGTCAAGGCCGGGGAGGTGATCGGGCTGGTCGGAAGCAGTGGCAACTCCTCCGGTCCGCACCTGCACTTCGAGGTGCACATCGACAGCAACCGCAGCTTCTCCGGGGGGATCAACCCGGTCCCGTTCATGCGGCAGCGCGGTGCGCCGCTGAACGGTTCGGCATGAGGCCGTCGCCCCGATGAGCGGACCACTGCCGGACCCGTTCGCCGGTCAGCCCGACTGGGCACCACTTCCACCACGGCCGGTCGAGATCGTCCCCGCCACCGGCCGGGTCGAACTGCGCGGCCGGCGGGTCCTCGTCGGGCTCCCCGGCCTCGGTTGGCGGGGAGACCTCCGCGCCGACGAGCGGGTGGTGCAGGGCAGCCGGACCTACGTGCCGGTCATCCCCGAGCACGAGTGGTACCGGGCGGAGGCCGACCAGGTGGAGGTCTTCGCCCCGCTCGTCCCCGTGGAACGGGTCTGGGTGGAGACCCTGGGTGACCGGCCTGCACCCACCGGACCGGTCCGCGAGCAGGGGATCCAGCTCGTCTCGTTGGACGGGCCGACCCACCGGGCCCCCACCCCGGTCTTCGAGACCGACGCGGTCAGCGGACGACGGGTGGTACACGTCGAGGACGCCGTCGAACACCGCGACCTGCGTGCGGTGACCGAGTCCTACTCCGGTGCCGACGGCGACATCTGCGTCCGGGTCACGCCGGAACTGGAGTGGTACCGCTGGGCCTGGCGTGGGCAGCCGCCCACCACGATGGAGATCCCCGTCCACCTACTGTGGATCGAATGAAAACTATCTGAGGCGTTCACCTGAACAGACTCGCCAGCCCTCCTTTTGATCCACGACCTCAAAACGCCAGGCGTCGGCCAAGCTTTGCTGAACCTCATCAATGGTTGCACTTCGCCTGACGACCACCTGTACCGCAGCGGACGACTTGCTGGTCATTGTCACGTGGACATCCTCGATATTGATCGAGAAGACGGCATCCAGCTCCCGCTCCCGACTCACCATCTGGTTTCGAAAATCATCAACCGATGGCAGTAAACCGGTACAGGTGAAGAGCTTCGCTCTATTGTCGTCACGAGCCACAAAGGTAGCCTGCAAATAGCTGACCACGACGACGTCCGGGGCGCTGCGGTCCGGGGTCGCGGCCCGCTCGTACAGCACGTAACCGGTGATCCCACCGCCGACGCAGAGCAACGCCAGCACCCCGGCCACGACGGTGAGGACGGTCCGGAGCCGGCGGGTCGGACGCCGCGGCACCGGCAGCGGCGCAGGGGGGGCCGAGTGCTCCGGTGGGGTCCGCTGCGCCGGAACTCGGGACACCTGGGAACCGGCGGGGGGCTGCACTGATTCCACCCCCTGAGGCTATCGGCTGGACGCTCCGTTCCCAATGCCCCGGAAGCTGCGGATCGTGACAGGACGACCCCGGGAGGTGAGAGTTAGCCGCGATTTGCGACAAGCCTGGCGCACCGCCGCCGCGCTTCCCGGAGGAGCGGCGGGGGCTGGGATACGGTCTGCAGTCGGGGAGGCTTCCCGTCGCGAACAGCGGGGTGGACGCGCCTCGGAAAGAGGGGTGGACGCGGTGGCCGGTCCCAAGGCTCGCACGAACCGCGCCGCAGCCCTGCACCGTCGGGCCGCTGCGACCGTTGCCGCTGCCGTCACGGTCCTCGACGAGATCCGTCCGGCCCCCGCCGACCAGCGTCGACAGTACGAGCTGGCGGCCCGCCTGCGGCACGCCGCCGCCCTGCTCGCCCCGGGCTGGGCCGGGAACGCCCTGGAGGACCTGACGCCCGACGCCCCGTGTGGTGAGGAGCATCCGCCCTTCGTACGGATCGGTACGGCGGCCCCGTTGGAGGATGCGCGCTTCCCGGCGCTGGTGCCGCTGCTCGGCTCGGCTCATCTGACCCTCGACGGGGACGTCCGTGACACCCGGGTGACTGGTCTCGTCCGGGCCGTGTTGTTGCGTCTGCTGGCGGCCACTCCGGCGGGCTGCCTGCTGGTCCGGGGCGTCGACGGCACCGCCGCACCGGGCACCGCGGGCACCGGCACGGACGACACCACCGTCAGCCCCGGCCCAGGCACCGGCAGAGCCGGCACCGCAGGAGCCGAACCCCGGAACGTCACCGTCACCGACAACACGAGCACCGCAACGCGCAACGGTGCACCACAGGAGACCCGGAGCGGCACCGTTTTCGCCCCGTTCACCGCGCTGGCCGACGCCGGCCTGTTCCCGCCTCCGGCGACTGACGCGGCCGGGCTGCGGGCGGTGCTCGCCGAGGCCGAGCAGTGGGTCTCCCCGGGGGCCGGCCGGCCCCGCCGGCACGACCGGACGCTGCTGCTGGTGATCGCCGGGCTGCCCGCGTCGTCCGGGCCGAGTGACCTGGACCGGATCGCAGCGCTCGCCGAGCGGGGTCGGGGCACCGGTCTGCACCTGGTGGTCGCCGGCTGGCCGGCGGCCCGGCCACCGCTGCCGCAGGCCACCCCGGTACGGCTGCGCACGTCGTACGCGCTGCTGGGTGATCCGCCGGGGAGCCCGTTCAGCGGGCCGGGCACCGACCCGCCGGGCGGCCTCAACTGTCCCGTCCTCGTCGACGAGGACCCCGGCCCGGAGCTGATCGGGGCCGTCTGCCGCCGGCTGGCCGACCAGATCGAGGCGGGCTCCCGGTTGGGTCTCGCCGAGTTGCTGCCGCCCGGGGACGCGCCGCTCTGGGCGTCCTCGTCGGTCGACGGCCTGTCCACCACCGTGGGCGACGCCGGCGGCCGGCCGGTCACCGTGGGCTTCACCGAGTTGACCCCGCACTGGCTGGTCAGCGGCCGGTCGGACGCGGACCGGGGGGCCTTCCTGACCAACACGCTGCTCGGTCTGGTAGCCCGGTACGGTCCGGACGAACTGGCCCTGTACCTGGTGGATCTGGGTGCCGGGGAGTCGTTCGTGGAGTTCCTCCAGACCCGGCGGGACAGGTCGTGGGTGCCGCAGGTCCGCGCGGCGGGGATGGCCGCCGACCCGGAGTACGTGCGGGACCTCTTCGATCAGTTGGCGGCGGAGATCCACCGCCGGGAGGAGGCGGCGGCGCGGGCCGGTGGTCAGCGTTTCGCCGAGCTGCGTGAGCATCAGGCGCTGCCGCGCGTCGTCTGCGTCATCGACAACTTTCCGCTGTTGCTGGCGGATCGGGATCCGGTGGCTGCCGAGGTGCTGAGCCGGTTGGACGGGCTGGCCCGGTCGGGTCGCGGGTACGGCGTACACCTGGTGCTGGCCGGCGTGGGTGACCTGGGTGTCGGCGCGGGTCCGGCCCCCCGGGACTCGGTGCTGGGGCAGTTCCCGGTGCGGGTGGCGCTCGCCGGGGGCAGTGCGGTGCTGATGCCGACCAACGACGCCGCCGCCGGTCTGGCGGTGGGTAGTGCCGTGGTCAACACCGCGGGTGGGCTGGGTGGCCCACGCGGCGCGACCCGCGGGCACGAGCGGTTGATCCGGTTCCCGGACCCACACGACGCCCCGGAGGTGGTGCAGGAACTGCGGCACCGGCTGTTCGCGGCACGGCCGCAGGATGCCGTACCGCCTGTGGTGTTCGCGGGTTGGGCCCGGCCGTTGCTGGGCAACGATCCGCGGATGCGCGCCGCCGTGGCCGGCGGGTGCGGGGCACCGGCGGCGCTGCTGGGTCGGGCGGTCGACGTGGCCCGGACGACCGTTGCGGTGCCGCTGGGCCCGGTGGCCGGCCGTAACCTGGCTGTCCTCGGGCCGGGTCCGGGGGCGGCGGCGCTGCTGGCGACGGCCGCGCGCAGCACCGCCGCGCACCATCCGCCGGGTGGCGCGGAGTTCGTGCTCGCGCCGCTGGCCGAGGGGTCCGCGCCGCTGGCCGCCGCCCTCGCCGCCGAGCTGGGCGAGCGCCACCGGGTGTCGGCGGTGGACGGGCCGGGGTTGCTGACCGCTCCTGCGGGTGCCGGTCCGACCTACCTGGTGGTGTTCGGGGTGGACGTGCCCCCGGCGGAGGAGTTGCCCGTGGACCGGCTGCGTGCGCTGCTGCGGGAGGGTCCGCCGGCGGGCCGGCACCTGCTGGGCTGGTGGCGGACGGTGCCGCCGCTGGCCGGGCTGGTGGAGCCGGACGGCGAGGTGGGAAAGCTGACGGCGGTCGCGGCGGTCGACGTACCGGGTGCGCAGCTCGCCGCGCTCTTCGGGCATCCGGTGCAGTGGCGGCCCCGGCCGGCCCGGGTGGTCCTCTGGGACACCACCGACGACCGGGGCACGGTCCTGGTGCCGTTCGCCGACGAGGAGGAACATCGGCCGTGAGCATCGACGACGCCGTGACGGTGGCTCCGGTCCGGCAGCGGGCCGGCGGCGGGCCGGCTCCGTCGGTGGCCGCCGCCTGGACCGACTACCTGGCCGCCGCCCGTCAGCTCGACGGGGTACGCCGGGGCGCGGCGACGGCCGCCGCCGACCAGGCCCGGGCGGTCGAGGGGGCCCGTGCCGAGTTGGACGGGGTGCGTGCCCGCCTGACGCCGCAGCAGGCCCGGCTGCGGGAGTTGGGCGTACCGGCGATCTCGCTGACCCCGACGCCGCCGGAACTGACCGAGGCGACCCGGGCGATGGCTGGCGGTCCGGCGGCGGTGCTGGCCGGCCTCCGGACGGCCCAGGGCTGGGTGGAGGGTGCCGACGCGGCGCTGGCGGCGCGCGGTTCGTTGCGGTCGGCGGCCTGGCCGCCCCGGTTGCGCAACCTGCTGGTGTACGGCCCACTGGCGCTGGTCGTGCCGCTGGTGCAGCTGCTGCTCCTGGTGACCCTCGGCACCGGGCCGGTGGTCGTGGTGGCGCTGCTGGTGGGTCTGCCGTTGCCGGCGGTGTCGTTCGCGGCCGGCTGGGTGGGGGTGGGTCGGTTGTTCCCGCCGGGGCCTGACGGCCGGTGGGACCGTACGCCCCGGCTGGGGTTGCTGACCTGCTTGATTCCGGCGGTGGTGACCGCCGCCGGGATCACGTTGGCGTTGCTGGCCGGTTGACCGGGGCGCGCCCCCGGCGGGGCGGCGGGCCGTCCAGGCGGGGGTTCAGCGGGGGATGATCAGCGACATCGCCTCGGCGCGGGACTTCGCGTCGTGCTGGAGCACGCCACGTACCGCCGAGGTGATGGTCTTGGCGCCGCTCTTCTGGATGCCGCGCATGGCCATGCACATGTGCTCGCAGTCCAGTATCACGATGACGCCACGCGGTTCCAGCTTGCTCATCAGCAGGTCGGCGATCTGCGAGGTGAGCCGCTCCTGCACCTGCGGGCGGCGGGCGAACACCTCGACCAGCCGGGCCAGCTTGGACAGGCCGGTGATCCGGCCGTCGGGGCCCGGGATGTAGCCGATGTGCGCGCTGCCCCGGAACGGGAGCAGGTGGTGCTCGCAGAGGCTCATCACGTCGATGTCCCGGACGAGCACCAACTCCTCGTGGTTGGCCTCGAAGGTGGTGCTGAGCACCTGGGACGGGTCGACCCGCAGGCCGGCGAAGAGTTCGGCGTACGCGCGGGCGACCCGGGCCGGGGTCTGCTGGAGGCCGTCCCGGTCGGGGTCCTCGCCGACCGCGATGAGGATCTCGCGGACCGCCTTCTCGATCCGGCCGAGGTCCATGGTGTCCTCGATCGGGCGACCGTTGAGCTTGCCGCTGATCAACCGGGCGGCGACGTAGTCCAACGTCTCGTCACCGGGCTCGGTGGACGAGACGGCCAGCCCCGGGTTGTCGGGGCTGGCCGCGGCGTCGGTGTTCAGTGCAGACCGTCCGAGTTGTTCGTGGCCCCGCCGACGGAGATGCCGTCGGCCGTGGCCTGCGCCTTGAGCTTCTCCTTCTCGGCCGGGGTGAGCACCGGCGGCTCGGTGGAGGGCAGACGCTTGCCGAAGCCGTTGTACGGGGCCATCGGCGGGCGCTTGACCACCCGGGAGCAGATCCGGGCCATGTCGGCGGTGGAGAGGGTTTCCTTCTCCATCAGCTCCAGGACCATGTTGTCCAGGACGTCCCGGTATTCCACCAGGATCTCCCAGGCCTCGTCGTGGGCCAGCTCGATCAGGGCCCGCATCTCGCCGTCGATCTCGGCGGCGACCGAGTCGGAGTAGTCCCGCTCGTGGCCCATGTTGCGGCCGAGGAACGGCTCGTCCCCGCTGGTGCCGTACTTGATCGCGCCGAGCTTCGAGCTCATGCCGTACTGCGTGATCATCGCGCGGGCCAACTGGGTGGCCTTCTCGATGTCGTTGCCGGCCCCGGTGGTGGGCTCGTGGAAGACGAGTTCCTCGGCGGCCCGGCCACCCAGGGCGTACGCCAGGGTGTCGATCATCTCGGCCCGGGTCTGGGTGTACTTGTCCTCGGTCGGCAGGACCAGGGTGTGCCCCAGCGAGCGTCCCCGGGACAGGATGGTCACCTTGTGCACCGGCGCGGCGTGCGGCAGCGCCCAGGCGACCAGCGCGTGCCCGCCCTCGTGGTACGCGGTGATCTTCTTTTCCTGGTCGCTCATCACCCGGGTCCGGCGCTGCGGCCCGGCGATCACCCGGTCGATCGACTCCTCCAGCGAGTCGTTGGTGATCGCCCGCTGTTCCTTGCGGGCGGTGAGCAGGGCCGACTCGTTGATCACGTTGGCCAGGTCGGCACCGGAGAAGCCGGGGGTACGCCTGGCGACCGCGTCGAGGTCGACGTCGGGCGTGAACGGCTTGCCCTTGGCGTGCACCCGCAGGATGGCCTTGCGGCCCTCCATGTCGGGGGCGTCGACCGGGATCTGCCTGTCGAACCGGCCCGGACGCAGCAGCGCCGGGTCGAGGATGTCCGGCCGGTTGGTGGCGGCGATCAGGATGACCCCGCCCTTGGTGTCGAAGCCGTCCATCTCGACGAGCAGCTGGTTGAGGGTCTGCTCCCGCTCGTCGTGGCCGCCGCCCATGCCGGCGCCGCGGTGCCGGCCGACGGCGTCGATCTCGTCGACGAAGACGATCGCCGGGGCGTTCGCCTTGGCCTGCTCGAAGAGGTCCCGGACCCGGCTGGCACCGACACCGACGAACATCTCGACGAAGTCGGAGCCGGAGATCGAGTAGAACGGCACCCCGGCCTCACCGGCGACGGCGCGGGCCAGCAGCGTCTTACCGGTACCGGGCGGACCGAAGAGCAGCACGCCCTTCGGGATCTTGGCGCCCAGGGCCTGGTACTTCGCCGGGTTCTGGAGGAAGTCCTTGATCTCGTGGAGTTCCTCCACCGCCTCCTCGGCCCCGGCGACGTCCGCGAAGGTCGTCTTCGGGGTGTCCTTGGTGATCATCTTCGCCTTGGACTTGCCGAAGTTGAGCACCCGGGAGCCGCCACCCTGCATCTGCGACATGAAGAACAGCAGCAGGAGCACGAGCAGCGCGATCGGCAACAGGTTGACCAGCAGGCTCACCCAGATGCTGTCGGACGACACCTTGGCGTCGGCCGGGCCGGTGACCCGGTTGGCCGCCTTGGCCTCCAGCACCTCGTTCCAGACCTGCTCGCCGGCCTGGTAGGGGAACTGGGCCTCGATCCGGTCGGTCGTGGTGTCGCCGAACTTGGTCTTCTCGGCCAGGTTGAGCTGGAGCGTCTGCTCCTTGTCCTGGAAGACGACCTTGTTGATCTTGGCGGTGTGCAGTTGGTCGAGCGCAACGGAAGTGTCCACCCGGTGGTAGCTGGGACCAGCGGTGAACAGCTGACTGAGCACAACGGCGCCGAGGATGACCAGGATGATCCAGACCACCGGTCGGCGGAAGAAACGCGTACGTTCCATGCTGTTGTCGAGCGCCGAGGCGCCCGCATCCTCCTGATCGACGTCCTGACCGTCTGAATGGTGTCGCCGCCGGGGGCGGCGTCGAGCCGCCGTGCGGGCCGGCCTCGACCCCGAGGCGCGCGAACTGCCGCACCGCGGTCATTCGACGGTACACCGTGCACGCGACACGGGAGCTTGCGAGCCCCGCAGTTACGCGTACGGCGAACCGGGGTTTCAGCCGGCGTGCCGGGGAACGTGCGCACCGGAACCGTCGACCGCCCGGTCACGCGGGTCGGGGTCCCGGACGCGGAGATGTCCCACGCCACCAGTACCCACCGTAGTCGGACTGCCTGGGAGCCCGCTGAACGTCCGCTCGACGACGACAGGTCCGGGCAGAGCTCAGGCGCGGGCGTAGACCTCGGGCTTGAGCACCCCGACGTAGGGCAGTTCGCGGTAGCGCTCACCGAAGTCGAGGCCGTAGCCGACCACGAACTCGGTGGGGATGTCGAAGCCGACGTACTTGACCGGCACCGTGACCTTCACCGCGTCGGGCTTGCGGAACAGGGCCACCACCTCGACGCTGGCGGCCGACCGGGATTCCAGGTACCGCAGCAGCCAGGACAGGGTCAGCCCGGAGTCGACGATGTCCTCGACCACCACCACGTGCCGGCCGGCGATGTCCCGGTCGAGGTCCTTGAGGATGCGCACCACACCGGAGGAGGTGGTGCCCTGGCCGTACGAGGAGATGGCCATGAAGTCCAGCTCGACGGGCGGACCCTGCCGGCCCAGCGCGCGGGCGAAGTCGGCCATGAACATGACCGCGCCCTTGAGGACGCAGACGAGCAGCAGTCCGTCGGTGACCCCGGCGTAGTCCGCCGAGACCTGCTTGGCCAGCTCCGCCGTCTTCTCGCGGATCTGCGCCTCGGAGATGATCACGTGATCGATGTCGGCGTCGTACCAGGAGCCGTCAGCCATGGCCCTAGCCTGCCGTACGCCGGAGGGCCCGCGTCGGCGGGGCCGCCGCTTTTGGCGCGGTCCCGCCCCGAATTTTCCGGCACAACGGAATCAATCACCTCAGCAGGTGCGGGATCGCCAGCGGCGACCCTCCTCGGTGGGCTTCCAGTCGGCCGAGTCGCGGGTGTCGGCGGTCAGGCCGAACGCCGAGGCGGCGGTCAGCGCGGCGAGAAAGAGCAGGAACAACAGGAACTGCATGGCGGCGCTCACTTTCTCCTGTTCTGAGTGGTTTTCGCCGCCGGTGCGCACCGGACTCATCCCAGTTTCCGCCGGCGGTCCAGGGCGGGACAGTGGCAGCCATGCCACACACCCTCGATTTCCTGCCATCTCTCCGGTTACCCTCGTCACATGATTCGATCGGTGGCCGTCATCGCGTTGGACCAGGTGGCCGTCTTCGAGCTGGGTGTGCTCACCGAGGTGTTCGGCACCGACCGCACCGACGACGACTTCCCCGGCTACCGGTTCACCGTCTGCACCGCCGACGGCGACCCGGTCCGTACCGCCTCCGGGTTCGGCCTCACCCCGCACGCCGACCTCGCCCCGGTCGACGACGCCGACCTGGTCGCCGTGCCCGCGTACACCCAGGGGGGTGAGGTGCCCGAGGCGGTGCTGGCCGCGCTACGCCGCGCCGCCGACCGGGGGGCGTACGTGTTCAGCCTCTGCTCGGCGGCGTTCGTGCTCGGCGCGGCCGGCCTGCTCGACGGCCGGGAGTGCACCACCCACTGGAAGTACGCCGACGAGCTGCAACGCCGCCACCCCTCGGCCCGGGTCCGGTGCAACGACCTCTACGTGGCCGACGGGCCGGTGCTGACCAGTGCCGGCACCGCCGCCGGAATCGACGCCTGCCTGCACCTGGTACGCCAGGAACACGGCTCGGTCACCGCCACCCGGCTGGCCCGCCGGATGGTGGTACCCCCGCACCGCGACGGCGGCCAATCCCAGTACGTCGAGGCGCCGATCCCGGCCACCCCCGACGCGCCCACCCTCGAACCGGTGCTGAGCTGGCTGATGGGGCACCTGGACCGGCCGACCACGGTGGACGAGCTGGCCGCCCGCGCCGGCATGTCACCGCGGACCTTCGCCCGCCGGTTCCGGGCCGAGACCGGCACCACCCCGCACGACTGGCTGACCAACCAACGGGTGCTGCTGGCCCGCCGGCTGCTGGAGGAGACCCGGCTGAGCGTGGAGAGCGTCGCCGGCCGCTCGGGTTTCCCCGACGCCGCCGCCCTGCGCCACCACTTCGCCAGGCGGGTCGGCACCACCCCGCAGGGCTACCGCACCACCTTCCGCGACCGGGTCCCCACCGCCTGAGCCGCCGGGGCCGCGCCGGGGGTCAGTAGCCCAGCGCCGCGCCGTCGACCCGGGGCTCCGCGCCGACCACCCAGCCGCCGGCCGGGTCACGCCACAGCGCCTGGCCGTACCCGAAGACGGACGGCTCGTCGGCGACGGTGACCTCGTGGCCCCGGGCGCGCAACCCCGCGACCAGGCCGGGCTCGGCCGCCAGGGCCGGCTCGACCAGCAGGATCCGGCCGGCGTGCCAGTACCAGCGGGGGGCGTCCAGGGCGGCCTGCGGATCACGGCCGTCGTCGACGGTCGCGGCGACCAGCTGCACGTGCCCCTGCGGCTGCATGTGCCCGCCCATCACCCCGAACGGGCCGACCGGTGCGCCGTCGCGGGTCAGGAAACCCGGGATGATCGTGTGGAAGGGCCGCTTGACCGGCCCCACCACGTTGGGGTGGCCCGGGTCGAGCCGGAAACCGGTGCCCCGGTTCTGCAGGGCGAAACCGTATCCGGGCAGCACCACCCGGGAACCGAACCCCAGGTAGGTGGACTGGATCAGGCTGACCATCAGACCGCCCGCGTCGGCCGTGCAGAGGTAGACGGTGCCGCCCCGCTCGGGCGTACCGGCCACCGGGTCGCCGGCCCGGTCGGTGAGCAGCGCCCGCCGCGCCGCCAGATAGCCCGGGTCGAGCAGGCCGGCGGTCGGCACGTCGGCACGGTCCGGGTCGGCCACGTGGGCGTGCGCGTCGGCGAAGCCGAGCTTGACCGCCTCCACCTGCCGGTGTACCCGGTCCACCGGGCCGGCGGCCGGGTCGAGACCGTCGAGGACGCCCAGCGCCTGCAGCGCCGCCAGCCCCTGCCCCGGCGGCGGCAGCTCCCACACCTCGTGCCCCCGGTAGCGGACGCTGACCGGGTCGACCCAGGTCGAGGTGTGCCCGGCCAGGTCGGCGGCGGTGAGCAGGCCACCGGTACGGGCCGCGTGCCGGTCCAGCGCCTGCGCGACCGCACCCCGGTAGAAGTCCTCCGCGCCGCTGGCGGCGATCAGGCGTAGCGTCCGGGCCGCCGCCGGGTTGCGCCAGCGTTCGCCGGGCCGGGGCGCCCGGCCGGCCACCGTGAAGACCCGGTCGAACTCGGTGAACTCGGCGCCCGCCGGCACCGGCTGTGCCAGCGCGCGGGCCCAGGTGGCGGCGGTGCCGGCCGAGACGGGGTGGCCGTGCTCGGCGTACCCGACCGCGTCGGTGAACAGGTCGGCGAAGGGCAGCACGCCGAACCGGTCGTGCAGGTCCCGCCAACCGGCCGGCGCACCCGGCACGGTCACCGGCAACCAGCCCCGGGCGGGCATCGCCGGCCCGGACGCCTGCGCGCCACCGAGCGCCGCAACCGGTTCCGCCGGCACCCCGCCGGTGGCGGCCAGCACCACCTCCCGGGTCAGCCCGGCCGGTGACCGCCCGGCGGCGGCGAGGCCGTGCAGCCGGTCGCCGTCCCAGACGATGGCGAACAGGTCACCGCCGATGTCGTTGGACGGCGGTTGCACCACGGTCAACGTGATCGCGGTGGCCAGCGCCGCGTCGACGGCGTTGCCGCCGCGCCGCAGCACGGCCAGGCCCGCCGCCGCCGCGAGCGGATGGCTGGTCGAGACGGCACCGTGCGGGGCGAACAGGGCACTGCGGGGGTACGCCATCAGCCCTGTCTACCGCACCGCAGCGGGGCCGCCCAGGTCGACGGGGAGCAGCCGGCCGTCCCGACGCGCGACGCGTACGCCACCCGGCAGGGCGGTCGGGCCCTGCCCGCGCCAGGCGGTGACCAGCGCGTCCAACGCGTCCACGTGCCGGTGGGAGAGCGCACCGGGAGGGGCCCCCAGCTCCCGCGCCCAGGCGTGCAGCACCCGGCTGCGGACCGCACCAGGCAACCCGGCCAGCGCCACGACCGACAGTCCCCCACCGTCGCGCACGGGGAGCCCCACCCCGTCGGGCCGGGGTTGCGGGGTGCCGAGGGCGGCGGTGGCCAGGTCGTCCAGGGCGGCGGTGTCGGCGGCGAGCAGTCGGGCCGTACGCGCCAGGTTGTCCACCACCCCGTCGCCGAGCGCCGCGACCAGCGCCGGCAGCGCGTCGGCGCGGACCCGGGCCCGGGCGTACGACGGATCGGTGTTGTGCGGGTCCTGCCACGGGGTCAGGCCGAGCGCCGCGCACGCGTCGCGGGTCTGCGCCCGGGTGACGTCGAGCAGGGGGCGCAGCAGCGGCACCCCGGCCAGGTCCCGCCGGGCGGGCATCCCGGCCAGCCCGCGCGGGCCGGCCCCCCGGGCGAGCGCCAGCAGCACCGTCTCAGCCTGGTCGTCGCGGGTGTGTCCGAGCAGGACGGCGCTGGCCCGGTGCCGGCGGGCGGCGTTCGAGAGCCCCTGGTAGCGGGCCTGCCGGGCGGCGGCCTCGGGGCCACCGGGACGACCGGCCACCGTCACCGGCACCGCCTCCACCGGATCGAAGCCGACTCTCGCGGCCCACTCGGCCACCGCGGCGGCGCGCCCGGCCGACCCGGCCTGCAAGCCGTGGTCGACGGTCACCAGACCGGCCGGTCGGCCGAGCCGGGACGTCACGAAGGCGGTGGCGGCGGCGAGGGCGAGCGAGTCCGCCCCGCCCGAGCACGCCACCAGCACCGGCCCGTCGACGGGGAGCCCGGCCAGGGCACGGCGTACCGCGACCCGGACGGCGGCCACCGCCGGATCGGGGGACGGCCCGCGGGCGGCACCGGTGCCATGCCGCCCGACCACGGCCTCCTTCATGACGGGCCCGGTCGGCGGGGCGGCAGGGGGCGGCCCGGTCACCGGGTCGGCGGGGGTGGGCCGGCCGGCCACCGGGGTCAGCCGGCGGTCGGGGTGGCGCCGGCCGGCCCGTGCACCCGGGCCACCCAGGCGGCCGGGTCGCCCAGCTCGTCGAGCCGGGGCAGGGTCAGCGGCGAACCGAAGATCTTGTTGAAGCCGGGCATGCCGACCTGCTCGACCACGCCGTGCACGAACTTGCGGCCCTCGGCGTACTGGCGCATCTTGACGTCCACGCCGAGCAGCCGGCGGATCGCCTTCTCCAGCGGGTTGCCCGCCTCGCGGCGGCGGTTGAACCCCGCCCGGATCCGCTCCACGCTGGGGATGACCTGCGGGCCGACGCCGTCCATCACGAACTCGGCGTGCCCCTCCAGCAGGGTCATCAGCGCGGTGAGCCGGTCCAGCACGGCCCGCTGCGCCGGGGTCTGCACGATGTCCAGCACGCTGGTGCGGCTGTCCGGGTCGCGGACCGCGTCCGACAGGGTGGACACCCCCCGGCGCAGCCGCTCGACCAGGTGCTCGGTGCCCTGCGAGGCGTCCACGAACGCCTGCACCTCACCCAGGAAGTACGCCCGCATCCACGGCACGGCGGTGAACTGGGTGCGGTGGGTGACCTCGTGCAGGCACACCCAGAGCCGGAAGTCGCGTGGGTCGGCCCCGAGCTTGCGTTCCACCTCGACGATGTTCGGCGCGACCAGCAGCAGCTGCCCCGGATCGGCCGAGAAGACCTCGTACTGGCCGAGCACCCGGCCGGAGAGGTACGCCAGCACGGTGCCGGCCTGCACCCCGGTGAGCCGGGAGCCGACCGCCTCGGTGAGCACGCCTGGCGGCTTGTCACCGGAGAGCCGGCTGACCAGCGGGGTGATCACCTCACGCAGGCCGGCGATGTTGGTGGCCGCCCAGTCCCGCCGGTCCACCACCCGCACCGGCGGGTGGCTGACCTGTGGGCGCAGCCCCGTGTAGTCGGCGACGTGCCCGGCCGCCTCGTCGGTGAGCCGGCGCAGATCGCCGACCACCCCGGTCGCCTCCGCGTACGACACGCGGGGGCCCGACTTGCTCAGCGCCCCCGCGGTGGCGGCGGCCAGATCCCAGTCCACGAACTGCGCCATGCCACCCACCGTACCCGCGCCGCGACACCCCGGCCGGCTGCGCGCGACGGGCCGCCCGGCAGCCGACCCGGACGCACCCCACGGCGGGGCGGTCCGGACAGGCCGCGCCCACCGGGCAGGTCGGCTGCCGCCGGTCAGCGGCAGCCGCAGCCGGCCAGCGCGCCGGCGATCCGGTCCAGCGCCGCCCGGGTCACCTCCGGGTCGCCCGCCGGGGCCCGGTCGGTGAGCACGGCGAAGGTGAGCAGCCGGCCGTCGCGGGTGGTGACCAGGCCGGCGATGGCGTGCACCCCGGTCAGGGTGCCGGTCTTGGCCCGGACCACGCCGGCTCCGGCGGCGGTCTCCGTCGACTCGTAGCGACCGCCGAGGGTGCCCGACCAGGCGGCCACCGGCAGGCCGCCGAAGATCGCGGTCAACTCCGGGTGGGTGCCGTTGCCGGCCACCGCGATCAGGTCGGTGAGCAGCGAGGGGCTGATCCGGTTGCTCCGGGACAGTCCGCTGCCGTCGGCGAGGCTGATCTCGTCGGCCGGCAGTCCCAGCTCGCCGATCACCTCGTCCGTCGCCGCCGCGCCACCGGCGAAGGACGCCTGCTGGTTGCGGGCCAGGGCCACCTGGCGGGCCAGGGCCTCGGCGATCACGTTGTCACTGTCGGTGATCATGATGTCGACCAGCCGGACCATCGGCAGCGACTCGACCTTGCCCAACTCGGTGCCGGGCGCGGGCGCGCCGGTCGCCGTCGCGCCGCCGTCCGCCGGTGCGGTGCCCCGGACCACCCCGCCCTCGGGCAGGCCGAGCAGCCGGGCGAACGAGCGGCCGGCGGCCAGGTCCGGTTCGGCGTACCGGGTGGCCGCACCGTGGCTGTCGGCGAAGTTCTTCCGCGCCCCCACCGGGTCCCGGCGTGCCCCGTCGGTCATCAGCGCGGTGATCGACGCGCCGAAGCCGCCGGTCGGGATGTCCGCGTCCCAGCCCGGGCCGTGGACCGGGCCGGGGAAGAGCGTGGAGTCGACCACCACCCGGGTCGGCGCGGTGCCGCCGAGGGCCTGTTTGACCTGCGTCGCGAGCGCGTCGAGGCGGGCCGCGCCGGGGTAGAAGCCGTTTTTGTCCACGGCCAGCGTCGGGTCGCCGCCACCGACCAGCACCACCTCGCCCGGACTCGCCCCGGCCACCGCCCGGGTGGCGATCCGGTAGCCGGGACCCCGCGCCTTGAGCACGGTCACCCCGGTGGCGAGCTTGGTGACCGAGGCGGGCACGGTGGCGTCGTCGCCGCCCTTGGCGTACAGCGGTTCGCCGGTGACCACGTCGGCCACCGACAGGTTGACCCGGCTGCCCAGGGCGGCGGAAACGGTCAGCGGCTCGACTGCGGCGCGTACCCCGGCGGGGGTCGGCGCCGGTGCGGCGGCGTCGGGGCCGGCGAGCACCGGCACCGGGTCGGGCTCGGGGGGACGCGCGGAGGGCGACGGGGTGCTCGTCGCGCCCAGCCAGCCGGCGACCGGGCCCGGGCGGAGCACCGCCGCCGCGCCGGCGAGACCCGCCAGCAGCACGAGGACCAGCACCACCGGCACCCACCGTCGACGCCGACGCGACGCGCCGGTGGCGGGCGGCGCGGAACCGGGACGGGCCGACGGCTCCGCAGGGGGCGACGCCACGTCCGGACGGCCGACGACCGGGGCCGCGCCCCGGTGCGGGGAAGAGCCGGCAACCGGGGCGGAACCGGCGACCGACGCGGAACCGACGGCCGGGGCGGCACCGGACGGGGGGAACGGGGGCGACACCGGGGCGGACCCGACGGCCGGCCGGTCACCGGCTGCCGACGGCGGACGCCAGGCCGGCGGTGGCGGGTGCTCGCCGGTCCGACCGGTGACCGGCGGTTCGGGCGTCGACTCGGGGCGACGGGGGACGTTCGCGTCGGGCACCGAGACCCGACCGGTGGCACCGCCGGTCACGGACCGGCCCGATCCCCGACCGTCAAGCCCCTCCGGGCGGTAGTGTGAATCTTCCCTCCCCACGACCCCCTCCTCCCGCCGCCGAACTCGCCTGGGTGACACTACTTCGGTCCGAAGACTATGCGGCGTCCGGAGCCGACGGGTGGCCATTCATCCGCACCGGGGACGTCAGTGGTTCCGTTCAGCCAGCGTGGGCAGACGAGGGAGCGTGGGAGATGGATTTCGACGTCACGGTTGAGATCCCGAAGGGTCACCGCAACAAGTACGAGGTGGACCACGCGACGGGCCGGATCCGGCTGGACCGCACCCTGTTCACGTCGACCCAGTACCCGGCCGACTACGGCTTCATCGAGGGCACCCTCGGCGAGGACGGCGACCCGCTGGACGCGCTGGTGCTGGTCCCCGAGCCGACCTTCCCGGGCTGTCTGATCCGCTGCCGCACCATCGGCATGTTCCGGATGACCGACGAGAAGGGCGGCGACGACAAGGTCCTCTGCGTGCCCTACGAGGACCCGCGTCAGGAGCACCTGCGCGACATCCACCACCTGGGCGAGTTCGACCGGCTGGAGATCCAGCACTTCTTCGAGGTCTACAAGGACCTCGAACCGGGCAAGTCGGTCGAGGGCGCGACCTGGGTCGGCCGGGTCGAGGCCGAGGCCGAGGTGCTGGCCTCCTACCAGCGGGCCCGCGACGCCGAGGCGCAGGGCGGCACCGCGCACTGACCGGCTTGCCGCGAGCGGCCCGGACCTGACGGTCCGGGCCTTCGTCGTCGCCCGGCCGGCGGCGGTCAACCCAGCAGGCCCCGGGCCGCGTCGTAGAGGTCCAGCACCGCGCAGGCCACCGGGACCACCGCCACCACCAGCGCGGTGTCGCTCAGGTCGGCCACCCGACCGAGGTACGGCGAGACCGGCCGCCTGGCGTACGTCGTGCCGGCGGCGACGGCGAGCAGGGCGACGACCAGCCCGCCCCCGCTCAACGCCAGCAGACCGGGGGCACCGGGCCGGTCGGCGAGCACCGCCCCGAGCACCGCGAACCCGGCCAGCCCGGCCGTGACCGGGGGCACCCGGTGCCGGACGGCCACGAACGTCCGGGACCGCAACAGCAGCACCGCCGCGCCGACGGCCACCAGCACCCGTCCGGCGGGCCCACCGTCGGCGGCGAGCACCAGCACGGCGGCCACCACCGCGACCGCGTGCCCCAGCAGCATCCCGGTCAGCATCTCCTCGCTGCGGGCCACCGCCGTGTGCACCCGGGCCCGGTCCGGCAGGTCCCGTACACCGTCCGGGCCGCCCGTGGGGCCGGCCGGCAGGGTGATCGGCGGCAGCGGCACCTTGCCCAGCCGGATCGCCAGCAGCGGCAGCGCCCCGAGGACGAAGACCAGTACGCAGAGCAGCACGGCGGCGGTGCCGGCCGGGTCGAGCAGCAGCCCGCCCAGACCGGCGAGCGTGCCCACCGTGCCGGCCGTCGCGCCGGCCACGAAGACCCGCAGCCGGGTGGCGACGCCGAGCAGGCCCAGCACGGCGGCCAGGAGCAGCGCCACCGCCCCGGCGAGCAGTTCGGGCGCGCCGAGCCAGGGCAGTGGCCGGAACGCCCCCACCGGGTCGCCCGAGCTGACCGCGAGCGCACCGGCTGCGGCGGCGTACGGCAGGGCGTAGCCGCCGAGGGTGGCCCCGGTCGGGCCGTCGCCGTACGCCCGGGAGGCGGCGGTGCCGGCGAGGGTGAGCAGCAGCGCGACCGCGACCGCGGCGGGCCAGGCGGCGGGCTGCCCCGGACCGGCGGCCAGCACGGCGAGCAGCCCCACGGCGAGCGGGACGGCCGCGCCGGCCAGCACGGCCGCCCGGGTCGTCGCCGGCGACCAGGCCGCACCCCGGCGGCGCGCGCCGTCGGCGATGGCCTCGACCACGTCGTCGTACTCCAGTTCGGGCCACTGGTCGTGGGCGGGCACCAGGTGCAGCACCTCGCCGTCGCGTACCCCCTGCGGGAGCAGCGGCTGCGCGGTGACCAGCACCGCCCCGTCGGTACGCCGCAGCACCCAGCCGCCGTGCCGTTCGCCGTCGTCGGCCAGCCCCTCCCCGGCGTGCCGGAGCACCTCGGGCAGCAGCTCGGCCAGGGGGATCTGCTCCGGCAGGGCCACGTCGACGCGTCGCCCGGGCGCGCTGATGGTGACCCTGGCCAGCCCGATGGTCATCGACTGGACTCCATATCGATCGGGAGCGGCGGCTGACGGACGACGCGCACTTTACCTACGATGAGCCAGGTTCGGGTTACCGAGCGCCACAGGGAGGTGCTTTTGTCCACTGTCGTCATCAAGCGGCCACCGCGCCGGCCCGCCCCGGAGATCCCGGTCGGCGAGCTGCCCGTGGCGGGTCCGCCCGAGATCCCGGTGGTCACCGGCGGACGCTGGCAGCAGGCGCTGATGGTGCTGCCGATGCTCGGTGGCACGGTGGCGATGGCGATGATGTTCGGCCGGGGCGGCGGCGCCTACTCGTACGTGGTGGGCGCGATGTTCGGGCTCTCCTCGGTGGCGATGCTGATGACCTCCTGGGGCAGCGCCACCGGCAGCCCGGGGAAGTCGGAGATGATGGCCGCCCGCCGGGAGTACCTGCGGCACCTGACCACCCTGCGGCGACGGGTCCGGCAGACCGCCCGGCAGCAGCGGGCCGGCCTCTACTACCGGCATCCCGACCCGGGCCGGCTCTGGTCGACGGTGGACAGTCACCGGGTCTGGGAACGCCGGCCGGGCGACCCCGACTTCGGCGTGGTGCGGGTCGCCGTCGGTCCGCAGACGTTGGCCACCCCGCTGGTGCCGCCGGTCACCCGACCGCTGGAGGAGCTGGAACCGATGACCGCGGGGGCGCTGCGGCGGTTCCTCGACGCGTACTCGGTGGTGCCGGACCTGCCGGTGGCGCTGTCGCTGCGCAGCTTCGCCCGGGTCTTCGTCCGGGGTGGGCAGCCGGCCGGCCCCGGCGGGGCGGCGCAGAGCGTCGGCACCGGCTCGCCCGACGCGCAGGCGCTGGCCCGCGCGATGCTCCTCCAGCTCGCCGTCTTCCACGCCCCCGACGAGCTGCTCGTCGCCGTCTGCGCCGGCCCGGAACGGCGTCGGCACTGGGAGTGGGTGAAGTGGCTGCCGCACGCCCACCACCCGAGCAGGGTCGACGCGCTCGGTCCCGTCCGGCTGGTCACCAGCTCCGCCGTCGACCTGGAACGGCTCCTCGGCGACGTGCTGGCCAGCCGGTCCCGGTTCAGCCCGGCCGGGCCGGCCACCGACGGCCCGCACGTGGTGGTGCTCCTCGACGGCGGTGACCTGACCGACGCCACCGAACTGACCGGCGACGGCGGCATCGACGCGGTCACCGTACTCGACCTGGACACCCCGCCGCCGCGCCTGCTGGACCGGTTCGCCCTGCTGCTGGAGATCCGCGCCGGCCGGCTGCACTCCTGGTCGGCCGAGGGGCACGCCGAGGTGGGCACCGCCGACCGGCTGGACGTGGTCGACGCGGAGGCGGTCGCCCGGCGGCTCGCCCCGCTGCGGCTCGCCGCCGTCGCCCGGGGCGCCGAGGCCGCCCCCGGGGCCGAGCCCGGCCTCCCCGAGCTGCTCGGGCTGGGCGACCCGGAGGGGTTCACCGCCGACCAGGGGTGGTTGCCCCGGTCGCCCCGGGACCGGCTGCGGGTGCCGATCGGGGTCGGCCCGGACGGCGGCGCGGTCGAGCTGGACCTCAAGGAGTCGGCGCAGGACGGGATGGGCCCACACGGGCTGCTGATCGGCGCGACCGGTTCCGGCAAGTCGGAGTTGCTGCGCACCCTGGTCCTGGCGTTGGCCGCCACGCACAGCTCGGAACAGCTCAACTTCGTCCTGGTCGACTTCAAGGGCGGGGCCACCTTCGCCTCCTTCGACCGGCTGCCGCACACCGCCGCCGTGATCACCAACCTGGTCGACGCGCTACCGCTGGTCGACCGGATGGTGGACGCCATCAACGGCGAGCTGATGCGCCGCCAGGAGCTGCTGCGCCGGGCCGGCAACTTCGCCAGCCTGCGCGACTACGAGCGGGCCCGGACGGCCGGCGCGCCGCTCGCCCCGCTGCCGTCGCTGCTGCTGGTCTGCGACGAGTTCTCCGAACTGCTCTCGGCCAAGCCCGACTTCATCGACCTGTTCGTGCAGATCGGCCGGCTGGGCCGGTCACTCGGGGTGCACCTGCTGCTGGCCAGCCAGCGGCTGGAGGAGGGGCGGCTGCGCGGCCTGGACACCCACCTGTCGTACCGGATCGGGTTGCGGACCTTCTCGGCGCTGGAGTCCCGCACGGTGCTCGGCGTGCCTGACGCGCACGAGCTGCCCCGCTCCCCCGGGCACGGCTACCTGCGCGCCGGCACCGACCCGTTGGTGCGGTTCCGGGCCGCGTACGTGTCCGGTCCGCTGCGCCGGCACGGCGGTCCGGTCGGGGGCGGCGGTGGGGCGGCCCGGCTGCTCGCCTTCACCACCCATGTCGTGCCGGCGCCCGAACCGGCCGCCCCGGTGGCCCCACCTGTCGTCGAGGAGGCGTCGGGGAGCCTGCTCGACACGCTGGTCGGCCGGTTGGCCGGGCAGGGGCCGCCGGCCCACCAGGTGTGGTTGCCGCCGCTGGACCTGGCACCCGCCCTCGACGAGCTGCTCGGCCCGCCCGGCGTCGACCCCGAACGGGGGCTGACCTTCGCCAACCCGGAGCTGCACGGCGGCCTCCAGGTGCCGGTGGCGGTGGTCGACAAGCCGTACGAGCAGCGCCGCGACCTGCTGTGGTTGGCGTTGGGCGGGGCCGCCGGGCACGTGGCCGTGGTCGGCGCGCCGCAGAGCGGCAAGTCGCACGCGTTGCGGACGCTGGTCTGCGCGCTGGCGCTCACCCACACCCCGACCGAGGCGCAGGTCTACTGCCTGGACTTCGGCGGCGGCGGGTTGACCGCGCTGCGGGAACTGCCGCACGTGGGCGGGGTCGCCGGCCGGGCCGACCCGACCGTGGTCCGGCGGACGGTCGGGGAGGTCGCCACGTTGCTCGCCGAACGGGAACGCCGCTTCACCGAGCTGGGTGTGGAGTCGATGGCGGCGTGGCGCAAGCGGCGGCGGGAGCTGGCCGCCGCCGGTCAGCCCCCTGTCGACCCGTTCGGTGACGTGTTCCTCGTCGTCGACGGCTGGGCCACCCTACGCGGCGAGTACGACGACCTGGAACCCCTGATCACCGACCTGGCCACCCGGGGCCTGTCCTACGGGGTGCACGTCGTGGCGAGCGCGGTGCGCTGGCTGGATTTCCGGCCCGGCATCCGGGACCTGTTCGGGTCCCGGTTGGAGCTGCGCCTGGGTGACCCGTCCGACTCGGTGGTGAAGCGGGTGGCGGCGGCCGGCGTGCCGGAGCAGGCGGGGCGGGGGATCACCGCGCAGAGCCTGCACTTCCTGACCGCCCTGCCGCAGCTCACCGGCGGGGACACCGCAGATCTGGTGAAGGCGGTGGCGGGTGCCTGGTCGGGGCCGGTCGCGCCCCGGGTGCGGTTGCTCCCGCCGGTGCTGCCGTACGCCGACCTGGACACCTCGGCCGGCACCGGCCTGGCGTTCCCGGTCGGGATCGCCGAGGCGGACCTGCGGCCGGTGCTGCTCGACTTCGCCACCGAGCCGCACTTCGTGGTCTTCGGCGACGCCGAGTGCGGCAAGTCGTCGTTCCTGCGGGCGCTGGCCACCTCGATCGTCACCCGGTTCACCCCGGAGCAGGCCCGGGTGATCCTGGTCGACTACCGGCGCAGCCTGCTCGGCACGGTCGAGACCGACCACCTGATCGGGTACGGCACGGCGGCGGCGCACACCACCGAGCTGATCGAGTCGGTCGCCGGTTACATGCGCGGGCGGCTGCCCGGCCCGGAGGTCACCCCGGCCCAGTTGCGGGACCGTTCCTGGTGGTCCGGCCCGGAGTTGTTCATCCTGGTCGACGACTACGACCTGGTGGCCAGCGGCCCGGCGAACCCGCTGCGCGGGCTGGAGGAGCACCTGCCCCAGGCCCGGGACGTCGGCCTGCACCTGGTGCTGGCCCGCCGCTGCGGTGGCGCGGGCCGGTCCCAGTACGAGCCGGTCGTGCAGCGGTTGCGGGAGCTGTCCACCGCCGGTCTGGTGATGAGCGGCAGCCCCGACGAGGGGCAGCTGGTCGGCGCGGTCCGTCCCGGTCCGCTGCCGGCGGGGCGTGGTCGGCTGGTCACCCGGCGCGAGGGGGTCCGCCTCGTTCAGCTGGCACATCTTCCGCCACCGTGATCCGGGTGTGCCGGAACGTGCCGTGTCGGCAGCCGGAACCGGTAATCTCCGAGCAGCATGTGTCCCACGTGATGAATGGCTGACGATGTGACCAGGGTTCGGCAGGGCTCTCCGACGGCGCTGCACCGGTTCGCCGGGCGGGCGCTGCTCGGTGTCGCGGCGACCACCGTCACCGTGCTCGGCACGGCCCCGCCGCCCGCGTCCGCTGCGCCTCTGCCGTCGTCCACCCTGGTCGGGGCACGGGCCGAGCCCGACTTCGCCCCGGTGCAGGCGCGCGCCGACCGGGTCCGCGACGACCAGTTCCAGCTCGACGAGTTGAACGCGGCGACCGCCTGGCGTACCTCGACCGGGCGGGGCGTCACGGTGGCGGTGATCGACTCCGGGGTGGACGGCAACCATCCCGACCTGGTCGGCCAGGTGCTGCCCGGCATGGACCTGGTCTCCCCCGGCGGCGGTGACGAGCCGGACCCGGTGGGGCACGGCACCACGGTGGCCAGCCTGATCGCCGGGCGGGGCGACGACCGGCGGGGGGTGGTCGGGCTCGCGCCGGACGCCCGCATCCTGCCCGTCCGGGTGCTCGACGACGAGAACCGCTACGACGACGCGATGATCGTCGCCAAGGGTGTGCGCTGGGCGGTCGACAACGGCGCCCGGGTGATCAACCTTTCCCTGGGCGGCAGCGGCGACAGCCCGGCCCTGGCCGCCGCGCTGGACTACGCGTTCGCCCGGGACGTGGTGGTGGTCGCCTGCACCGGCAACGTCGCCACGTCCACCACCTCGCAGGTCTGGTACCCGGCGCGGGAGCCGGGGGTGATCGCGGTGGCCGGTCTGGAACGCGACAGCGAGAACCTCTGGTCCGGTTCGATCACCGGTCACGCCACTACGTTGACCGCTCCGGCGACCGGTCTGGTCGGGGCCCGCCCGCCGAGCAACTACTGGGGCGTGCAGGGCACCAGTTTCGCCGCGCCGCTGGTCACGGCGACCGCCGCCCTGGTTCGCGCCCGCTACCCGCAGATGTCCGCCGGGGACGTGGTGAACCGGCTGCTGAGCACCGCGAAGGACATCGGCCCCGTCGGCCGGGACGACCGTTTCGGGTACGGCCGGGTCGACCCGGTGGCCGCGCTCACCGCCGACGTGCCGCTGATCGGCTACAACCCGCTGGACGACAACGACTCCCCCGGGGTGGTCGGGTTCGGGCCGGCACCCGGTTCCGCCGACGACGCCCGCGCCGGTGGCACCGGCAGCGACCCGCTCGGGTTCGCCGCGCCCCGCCAGCAGACCCGGTGGACGGCCCAGCCGGCCGGTGCCGCCGGCGAGGACGCCCCCCGTCGGCTGTGGACGGGTGTCGCGGTCGTGGCCGCACTGGTCACCGGGGTCGCGATGATGGTCCGTCGGTTCCGGCTGCGGAGTCGTTGAACCGGGCCTGAGCGCGGGTTCGGGTGGGTAGAGCAGGGCGCATGAGTTCCTCCGGTCCGCGTACCTCCGTGTCCCCGTCGGCCCGGTCCTGGCGGGACCGCCGCCTGGACCGGGACCGTTCGCTCGGGTTGCGGCTGACCCTGGCGTCGGCGGCGGCGTTCCTGGTGCTGGTGCCGTTCGCGCTGCTGGCGGTGCTGGTGGTCGGGGCCTGGCCGCCGCTGCACGACCTGGACGCGGCGGTCACCGACGCCCTGCACCGGTTCGCCGCCGACCATCCGCTGTGGGTGCGGGGGATGACGGCGTGGACGCACCTGGCCTCGCCGGGACCGCTGCGGGTGGCCGCGCTGGTCGTGGTGGTGTGGCTGTGGCGTCGCGGGGCCCGCCGGCTGGCGCTCTGGGTGGTCACCACGATGGCCGTCGGCGGGGCGCTGGGGGCGGTGCTGAAGCTGCTCGTCGGCCGGGACCGCCCGGAGTTGCTCGATCCGGTGGCGCGGGCCGCCGGGTTCTCCTTCCCGTCCGGGCACGCGCTGAACGCGACCCTCGCGGCGGGGGTGCTGCTGCTGGTGTTCCTGCCGTTCGCCAGGGGTCGTCCGGCGGTCCGGGTGGCGCTGTGGACGGTAGCCGTGCTGCTCGTCGGGGTGACCTGTCTGAGCCGGGTGGCGCTGGGTGTGCACTGGGTCAGTGACGTGCTCGGCGGCTGCCTGCTCGGGGTGGCGGTGGTGGCGGCCACCGCGGCGGCGTTCCGTACCTGGCGGGAGCGGGTCGGGCTGCCCGACGGCCGGGCCACGGTCGACGGGGTCGCGCCGGAGCAGACCGACCCGCACGCGTAGCGGCCCCGCGCTCCGGGTACTGGGCGGCCATGTCCACCATCGCTGCGCAGGTCGCCAAGCGGGTGCTCGTTCCGGTCGCCCTGCTGCTCTCGTTCATGGTCCTGCTCGGGCTGCTGGTGACCCGGGTCCTCGACGACGTCTGGCCGTTCACCGTGGAGGACGCGGTCAACCGCGAACTGGCGGCCGACCGGACCGGGGGGTGGAACGACGTCTCACTGGTGTTCAGCACGCTGGCCAGCACCCAGCTGATCGTCGTGGTCACCGTGCTGGTGGCGCTGGTGCTCCGGCTGGTGCTGCACCGCTGGCGGGAGCCGCTGTTCCTGTGCGCGGCGGTGAGCGCCCAGGCGCTGGTCTTCCTGCTCACCACGCTGGCCATCGACCGGCGTCGGCCGGCGGTGGAGCACATGGACGTCTCGCCGCCGACGTCGAGTTTCCCGTCCGGCCACACCTCGGCGTCGGTCGCCCTCTATGTCGGCATCGCGCTGCTGCTGGCGCTGCGGGCCCGGAGCACCGCCGGCAAGGTGACCTGGTGGACGCTGCTGGTGCTGGTCCCGGTCGGGGTGGCGGTGACCCGGATGTACCGGGGGATGCACCATCCGAGCGACGTGGTGGCGTCCTTCGTCAACGGCGGCACCTGCGTGGCGATCATGGCGCGGGCGGTGCTCGACAGGTCGCTGACCTGGGGTCGGGCCAAGCTGCCCGGCCTCACCCCGGCCGGTGGTGACGCCCCGGCCACCGCGCCGGCCGGCGGCTGACCACCCGGCGACGACGCCCCGGCCCCGGCCGTCGGGCCACGTCCGGGGGCTCAGGTGCAGTCGCCGGTGCCCACTCCCCGGGTACGCTCCGCGCCGGCCAGCGCCACCGGCCGGGCCTCCTCGGCGGTCACCGCGAAGCCGGTGTTCGGGTCGTCCGCCGCCGCCGCGAAGATCACCCCGAGCACCAGCCCGTTGGAGGAGACCAGCGGCCCGCCGGAGTTCCCGCTGCGGACCAGCGCCCGGATGGTGTAGATCTCCCGGTTGACCTTGCTGGCGTTGTAGATGTCCGGGCCCTCGATCCGGTCGACGTCACGGATGCGGGCCGGGCGGGCGTCGTACGGGCCGTCGAGCGGGAAGCCCAGCACGATCGCGTCCGCCCCGCTGCCGGCCTGCCCGGCGGCGAAGCGCAGGGACGGACCGGGCAGCCCCGGCACGTGCAGCACGGCGAGGTCGCGGTCCGGGTCGTAGACGACGACCACCCCGTCGTACCGTTCGCCGCGCAGCTCGACCGCGACGGAGCGGGTGCCCGCGACGACGTGCGCGTTGGTCATCACCCGGTCGTCGGCGTAGACGAAGCCGGAACCCTCGATCCGGCGCGAGCAGCTCGGCGCGGACCCGAGCACCTTCACCACCGCCCGCTGGCTGTTCGCCACCACCTGCGAGCCGGCGAGCGCCGGGTCCGGCGGGGCGACCTGCCGGGCCGAGGTGCGGCCCAGCCCGTTGAAGACGTCGGGGAAACCGTTGGTGTCGACGGTGTCGCGCAGCGCCGTGGACAACTCCTGGGCCTGGTCGGGCAGGACCCGGTCCACCACGGTCAGCAAGGCGCTGTTCTTGACCGAGGCGGCCAGCCAGGGCAGCGACGAGGAACCCAGCGGCACGGCGACCAGCCAGGCCACCAGCATCACCGCGAGGATCGAGACGAACGCGCCGCCGATGTCGTCGGCCCGCCTGGCGACGTCGTTGGTGATCGTGCGGCGCAGGTGGGAGCCGAGCCAGCCGGCCAGCGCCTGGCCGAGGACGGCGAGCCCGAAGACGGCGACCAGGGAGACCAGCACCCGCGTCCCGCTGTCGATGAACTGGCGGGCGAGCATCGGCCCGACCTGGAGTCCGATGAGCGCGCCCAGGAAGAACCCGGAGAACGACAGCGCCCCGATGACGAAGCCCTGACGGTATCCGCTGATCGCGAACACGAGCATGAGCAGGAGCAGAACGAGATCCACGGCCGACACCGGTCAAGGGTACGTGCACCGGACACCCGTACGGCGCTGCGGCTGCGGAACGTAATGATCAGGTCAGCGGACCGGCCAGTTCGTCGGCCCTGTCGGTGCCGGCGGAGGGGGCCGGGGTGGCACCGGACGGCGGCAGGTCGACCACCCGCGAGCGGGGCCACGGGCGGGCCCACCCGGCCATCTCCAGCAGCGCGGCGAGCACCCCGGCGGTGAAGCCCCAGACCAGCATCCCCCGGACGGAGAACGCCGGGCCGGTCCAGCCGCTGGGGTGGCGGACCCGCATCCGGTTGGCCGGGTCGACCAGTTCGGCGACGGGCAGCCGGGCGACGTGCGCCACCTCGGCCGGTTCCCGGGGGTGCACCGGGTGCGGGCTGTGCCACCAGGCCAGGACCGGGGTGACCACGAACTCGCTGACCGGAATCCAGAGCCTCGGCAGTTCGGCGAGGACGGTCACACTGGCCGGGTCGAGGTCGACCTCCTCGTTGGCCTCACGCAATGCGGTGGCCCGTGCGTCGGCGTCCCCCGGGTCGGCCGCGCCACCGGGGAAGGCCGGCTGGCCGGCGTGGTTGCGCAGGGTGGCGGCCCGCTGGAGGACCAGCACGTCGGGGCCGACGCCGGGCTCCTCGCCGAGCAGCACCAGCACCGCGCTCTCCCGGCCGCCCTGCTCGGGGGTGGTCAGCCGGGTGAAGTCCTCGGCCCGGGCGGTGCCGAGCCGGCCGAGCAGTGGATCGAACCAGGACGGTGGACGGCGGTTCATCGGACCGGCCCGGCACCGGCGGTCGGTCTCACGCGGGCACCGCCAGGCCGAGGTGCCGGTGGACCAGGTCGGCGAGGCGGATGTCGTCGAGCGCGCCGGAGGTGTCGGTGTGGGCGATCCGCCCCTGCGCGTCCACCAGCAGGGTCAGCGGCACCGCCGTGCGGCGCAGCTCCCGTTGCAGGGCCTCCCCCTGGTCGAACAGGACCGGGAAACGGATGCCGAAGTCCTCGCCGACGGCCTGTGCGCCGTCCCGGCTGTCCCGGCTGTTCACCCCGATCACCTGGAGCTGGCCGGCGGCGCGGACGCTGAGCCGTTGGAAGGCCGGCAGTTCCTTGCGGCAGGGCGGGCACCAGGAGGCCCACACGTTGATCACGGCCGGGCCGTGGATGTCACGCAGCGCCACCGGGGCACCACCGGTGAAACAGGAGAGCACCAGTTCGGGCAGGGGGCTGCCGCCGCCGGCCGCAGCCGGGCTGCCGGCCGTACCGCTGCCGTCGCCGGCACCGGCGGACCCGGTGGGGGCGGCCGGGCCGGACCGGGCGGCGGACCCGGACGGGGCGGCGGTGGTGCCGGTCGGGGCGGTCAGGGTGGCACAGTCGGCGAACGGCGAGGGGCGCGCGGCGCGGGTGGGGCCGGCGGCGGAGCCCTCCTGGCCGGTGGTGGCGGTGCAGCCGGCGAGCACCAGCAGCACCGGGACGAGCAGCGCGGCGAGCCGGGGTTTCACGGCGCCTCCGCAACGGCGGCCTGCGCGGGCACCAGCTCCGGGTCGACCCCGGCGGCGACCGCGAGCTCCCGGGCGCGGGGCCCCTTGAGCAGCTTGGCGGCGGCGGCCGGCTCGGTCGGCCCGAGCCCGTACGACGGGCAGAGCCGGGTCAGGGTGCACGCCCCGCAGGCGGGTTTGCGGGCGTGGCAGACCCGTCGGCCGTGGAAGATGATCCGGTGGGAGAGCATGGTCCACTCCCGCTTGGGGAACATCGCCCCGATCTCGTGTTCGATCTTGACGGGGTCGGTCTGGATGGTCAGCCCCCAGCGCTGCACCAGCCGCTGGAAGTGGGTGTCGACGGTGATCCCCGGTACGTCGAAGGCGTTGCCGAGGATCACGTTCGCCGTCTTGCGGCCGATCCCGGGCAACGTCACCAGGTCGGCCAGCCGGCCGGGGACCCGGCCGTCGTACCGCTCGGTCAGGACCTGCCCCAGCTTGATCAGCGAGTCGGTCTTGTTGCGGTAGAACCCGGTCGGCCGGATCAGCTCCTCCAGCTCGCCCCGGTCGGCCCCGGCGTAGTCGGCCGCCGTCGGGTAACGGGCGAACAGCTTCGGGGTGACCTCGTTGACCTTCTTGTCGGTGCACTGCGCGGAGAGGATCGTGGCGACGGCCAGCTCCAGCGCGGTGGTGTGGTCCAGTTCGCAGTGGGCGTCCGGGTGCGCCTCGGTCAGCGCCCGGCCGATCCGCCGGGCACGCCGGGTACGGCCGAGATCCGTCTCGACCCGGCCGGGAGAGCTGATGGTCACGCCGGCCAGCCTACGTCGCCGCCCCGACGGGCCGCCGGAGCACGCCCCCGGTCAGCCGGCGTCGGGCGGGCTGATCTTCCCCTTGCCGTCGAACCGGGCGGCGGTACGCGGGAAGTCGTTGGTGCTGAGCTGCTTGACCAGGCCGAGGCCCTGCCCGGCGGGGTCCAGCCCTGGCTTGCCCACCGAACTCATCCGGGTGGAGGTGAACGAGCCACCGGCGAAGCTGCCGTCGGGCTTGAGGGAGACCTTCAGCACCCCGCCCCAGCCGAGCCGGCCGGTCGGGTTGAGCGACCGGGCGCCGCCGGCGAAGTTGCCCAGGCTGTACGCGATCAGCCGGCCCTGGTAGAACTCCATCCCGCGCAGCACGTGCGGGCCGTGCCCGACGATCAGGTCGGCCCCGGCGTCGATCATGGCGTGGGAGAACTTCACCGGGTCCCCCCGGTTCTCGCCGAGGAACATCTCGGTGCCGGGCCGGACCCGGGTCTTGTCCGACCCCTCGGCCCCCATGTGCACCTGCACCACGACCAGGTCGGCCATGGTGGCGGCCTTCTCGACCACCTCCGTGGCGGCGTCGATGTCGACCAGGCTGTTCGACCACGGGTACGACGAGAAGCCGGCCACCGCGACCTTCACCCCGCCGACCTCGACCACGGTGATCTGGTCGGGTGCGCCGGTGTGCTTGAGGCCGTGCTGCTCCAACGCCTGCTGGGTGTTCTCATAGCCCTGCGGGCCGAAGTCGTAGCCGTGGTTGTTGGCCTGGTTGAGCAGCTGGAACCCGGCGTCCTTGAGGTGCCCGGCGTACTCCGGCGGGACCCGGAACTGGTAGCAGTTGCTGGCGTTCGCGCCGCACTTGCCGGTGCCGGTGTCGGTGGTGAGCGGCTCCTCCAGGTTGCCCATCACCAGGTCGGCCTTGAGCGCGCCCTTGACCTCGTCGAAGAAGCCCTTGCCGCCGTTGGCGGGCAGCCGGGACGGGGCCATCCCCATCACGATGTCCCCGGTGGCCGACAGGGTGACCGACCCGTCCTTGTCGGCCGCCCCGGTGGTCGGCACCGGGGAGCCGGTGGCGCCACCGCCGCCGCCCGGTCGCCAGACCGGGGCCGGGGTGTCGGACGACTGGCCGCAGCCGGCGAGGAGCACGGCGAACAGCGCGCCACAGGCGAGCGCGGCGCGGCGACGGGGACGGGGACGGGGACGGGGCTGGAGGAAGGCGGCAGAGTACATCGCCCGCGACGCTACCGGGTGGCGAATCGACCGACGACGGGCCGATCGGACGGAAGTTCAGCCCGTCCGCCGCTGCGACCACGGCACGCAGGGCGCCGCGCCGCCGTCCCGCACGGCCGCGTGGACGGCGCGGGCGAGCGGCCCGCCCCAGGTCGACCGGGGGCCGCCGTAGGGCTCGGCCGGGTCGCCCGCCGGGCAGAGCACGGTGACCGCGTCGGTGGGCGTGCCGGTGCCCGGCAGGCCCAACTCCCCGATCGCCTGGCACTTGGCCTCGGTGGCGGTGGCGACCGCGTTCACCAGCGCCGCGTCGCCGAGCGCCGCCGGCACGTACACCACGATGTTGACCGTGCCCACCCGCTGCGCCGGGGCGTGGGCGGGGTCGGGGGCGGCGGCCCACAGGGGGGTGCCGAGGCCGACGGTGGCCCAGACGCGGACCCCGGTGTCGGTCCGGGTCACCACCTCGGCGACGTCGACGCCGGTGAGCAGGCCGACCCCGGGTCCGTCGAGGTCGAACCGGGCGGCGAGCGCGGCCAGGTGGGCCGCCGGGTCGTCCCGGTGGTACGACATCGGCACGGTCGCGTTGAGCACCCAGTTGCGCGGGCCGACGCCGCCACCGAGCGGGCCGGAGCTGACCGCCCGTAGCGGGACGCGGGCCCGCCAGACGAGCACCGGAATGTCCCACCCGTCCTCGGGGCGGTGGGTCAGCACCGGGTCGCTCAGCACCCGGACACCCTACGACCGGGGGTGGTGAACGCCGGTGACCAGGTGGTTCGGGCGGACGATCATAGTGCCCGATCGGGTCGGTGAGGTTACGCCCAACGATCAAGATTCCAGGGGTGCAGCTCTGATTCGTCCTCACGTGCGCCTAGACTTGGCGGCGCGCGAGGGATCAGCGGACGGCGGACCCGGCCGAGGGACGGCAACGCGCAACCGGAGGTGCGCGATGGACGAGGTACTGGCCCGCAGCGGGATCTTCCAGGGTGTCGACCCGGAGGCTGCCGAGGCGCTCGCCAAGGAGATGGAGACGATCGACGTCCGTAAGGGCGAGATCGTGTTCAACGAGGGCGAGCCCGGCGACAGTCTCTACATCCTCCTGTCAGGCAAGATCAAGGTCGGGCGGCGGGCAGCCGACGGCCGGCAGAACCTGATCGCGGTGATGGGCCCGTCGGACATGGTCGGCGAGCTGTCGCTCTTCGACCCCGGCCCGCGTACGGCCACCGCCACCGCGGTCACCGACACCCGCCTGGTCCGGCTGCGCAAGCAGGCGCTGCGGCCCTGGCTGAACAACCGGCCCGAGATCGCCGAGCAGCTGCTGCGGGTGCTCGCCCGCAGGCTGCGCCGGACGAACGACTCGCTGGCCGACCTGATCTTCACCGACGTGCCGGGCCGGGTCGCCAAGAACCTGCTCCAGATGGCCGGCCGGTTCGGCACCCGCGACGGCGGCGTGCTGCGGGTGACCCACGACCTGACCCAGGAGGAGATCGCCCAGCTCGTCGGCGCCTCCCGGGAGACGGTCAACAAGGCGCTCGCCGACTTCGCCTCGCGGGGCTGGCTGCGGCTGGACGGCAAGAGCATCATCATCCTCGACCCGGAGCGTCTCGCCCGCCGCGCCCGGGTCTGACCGGCACCGCGTACGCACCCCGAGCCAGGGCCGCCCCCACCGGCGGCCCTGGCTCGTCGGCATGCCGGCCCGGTTCCGCCCGCCCCGGTCGGCGACGGCCCGCTCTGCCCGGCGCAGAATCGCTCGACAACCCGCTCCGCCGGGCGCAACCCTGGACCGGTGCTGGAACGGGTAGCGGTGCTCTCCGACGTCCACGGCGCGTTGCCCGCGCTGGAGGCGGTCCTGGCCGAGCCGGAGGTGGCCGCCGCCGACCTGGTCGTGGTCACCGGTGACGTGGCGGCCGGCCCGCAGCCGGTCGAGGTGTTGGACCTGCTGACCGGGCTGGGTGACCGGGTCCGCTGGGTGCGCGGCAACGCCGACCGGGAGCTGGTGCAGGCCCGCGCCGGCCGGCCGTCGGAGCACGACGTCTCGAACTGGGCGGCCGACCAGCTCCGGGCCGACCAGGTGGCCCTGCTGGGCGCGCTGCCGCTGACGTTCACCCTTCCGGTCGCCGGCCTCGGCTCGGTGCTCTTCTGCCACGCCACGCCCCGCGACGACGAGGAGGTGGTACTGGTCGACTCCCGACCCGCCCGCTGGGCCGAGGTGTTCGCCGGGCTGCCCGCGTCGGTGCGCACCGTGGTCTGCGGGCACACCCACATGCCGTTCACCCGGCTGGTCGACCGCCGCCTGGTGGTCAATCCGGGCAGCGTGGGCATGCCGTACGGCGGGCCGGGGGCGTACTGGGCGCTGCTCGGCCCGGGGGTGCAGCTGCGCCGTACGCCGTTCGACGTCGATGCGGCCTGCGCCCGGGTCGCCGCCGAATCGACCTATCCGGACGCCGCCGCCTGGGCGGACGAGTACCTGCGTTCCCGGCACAGCGACCTCGACGCGCTCACCGCCTTCGCCCCGCGCGACAGCCGCTGACCGGTGCCCGGACCGCACCGGGGCCGCCGGCACCGGACCAGCGGCACCGACCGGGGTCACCCCGGAGCCGAAAAAAGTCAGGCTTGACTGTTTGTTTCAGCGGCGGCACGCTGTTCCCGTGTCCACCCCGTCGACCCGCGTCCCCCAGCAGGAACGCAGCCGCGCCACCCGGGCCCGGCTGCTGGAGGCGACCGTCGACTGCCTTGTTCGGTACGGCTGGTCGGGCACCACCACCACCGTGGTCGCCGCCCACGCCGGCGTCTCCCGGGGCGCTCAACTGCACCACTACCCCACCAAGGCGGCCCTGGTCACGGCTGCCGTCGCCCACCTCGCCGAGCGGCGTGCCGAGGAGCTACGCGCCGAGGCCGAGGCGCTGCCGGTCGGGCCGCAACGCCTCGACCGGGTGGTCGACCTGCTCGGGGTCGCCTTCACCGGGCCGCTCTTCGTGGCCGCACTGGAGCTGTGGGTGGCCGCCCGTACCGACCCGGAGCTGCGCGATGCGCTGGTGCCGCTGGAGGCACGGGTGGGCCGGGAGATGCACCGGCTCACCGTGGCGCTGCTCGACGTGGACGAGCGCCGCCCCGGCGTCCGCGAGGCCGTGCAGGCCACCCTCGACCTGCTCCGTGGGCTCGGCGTGGCCAACCTGCTCAACGACGACTCGGTCCGGCGCACCGCCCTGCTGCGCACCTGGAAGCACCAGCTCGCCACCCTGCTCGCCCCCGCAGCACCGGGCGACGACGGGCCGGCCTGACCCGACGACCGCCGCGCAACCGCCGCCGACACCGGACCCCACGACCCGACGCCCGCGCCACCACCGGACCCCGACCCCGACGACCGCACCTGACCCGTACGCACCGGCCCACCCGACCGGAGGCACCATGGTCGACCCGACCGCACCGCCCGCCGACCTGACTGACGAGTCAGGGCAACCCGACGCGCCCGTCGCCGGGCCGCCCCCGACCGCCGCCGCGTGGCCCGACATGACGTCGGCCCCCACCGGCCCGCCGGGGGACGGCCGCACGCCCCGCGCGGGCGCAGCCGGGACGGCCGTCCGGTGACCGGGGTGCTGCGGGTCGGCAACGCGTCCGGCTTCTACGGCGACCGGTCCACCGCCTGGCGGGAGATGCTCGACGGCGGTGAGCTGGACGTGCTGACCGGCGACTACCTGGCCGAGCTGACCATGCTGATCCTCGGCCGGGACCGACTGCGCGATCCCGGCCTCGGCTATGCGAAGACCTTCCTGCGCCAGCTCGAAGGGTGTCTCGGCACCGCCCTCGACCGGGGGGTACGGATCGTCACCAACGCGGGCGGGTTGAACCCGGCCGGGCTGGCCGCTGCGATCGGCGCGCTCGCCGACCGGCTCGGCCTCGCCGTCCGGGTCGCCCACGTCGAGGGCGACACCCTGGCCCGGCCGGACGCGCTCACCGCCAACGCCTACCTCGGCGCGTTCGGCATCGCCGCCTGCCTCGACGCCGGGGCGGACGTGGTGGTCACCGGGCGGGTCACTGACGCCTCGCTGGCGGTCGGGCCGGCCATCGCCCGGTTCGGCTGGCGGCGGGACGACCTGGACGCGCTGGCCGGGGCGACCGTCGCCGGGCACCTGATCGAGTGCGGGGCGCAGGTCACCGGGGGCAACTTCAGCTTCTTCACCGAGCTGCCCGACGGCGGGCACCGGCCCGGCTTCCCGATCGCCGAGATCCACCCGGACGGCTCGTCGGTGCTCACCAAGCACCCCGGCACCGGCGGCGCGGTCACCGTCGAGACGGTCACCGCCCAACTGTTGTACGAGGTGGGCGGCCCCGACTACCTCGGCCCGGACGTGGTGACCCGGCTGGACACGGTACGGCTGCACCCCGACGGGCCGGACCGGGTCCGGGTGCACGGGGTCCGGGGCACCCCACCGCCGGCCACCCTCAAGGTGGGGGTCAACAACCTGGGCGGTTTCCGCAACACGATGACGTTCGTGCTCTGCGGGTTGGACATCCCGGCCAAGGCCGCCCTGGTCCGGGGGCAGGTCGAGGCGGCGGTCGGCGCGGACGGGCTGGAGTTCACGCTGGCCCGTACCGACCACGTCGACGCGGTCGACACCGAGACGGCGAGCGCGCTGCTGCACGTACACCTGCGCGACGGTGACCGGGCGCGGGCCGGGCGGGCGTTCTCGGCGGCGGCGGTGGAACTGGCCCTCGCCTCCTATCCGGGGTGCACGCTGACCACCCTGCCCGGCGACGCCACCCCGTACGGGGTGTTCACCGCCGACGCGGTGCCGCAGGCCGACGTGCCGCACGTGGCAGTCCTGCCGGACGGCACCCGGCTGTCGATCCCCCCGCCCGAGACGGTGGCACCGGCCGTGGCCGCGCCGACGCCCGACAGCGCGGGCCCGACCCCGGCGGCCGGGCCGACCCGGCGGGGGCCGCTGGGTGAGCTGGTCGGGGCCCGGTCGGGTGACAAGGGTGGCGACGCCAACCTCGGCGTCTGGGCGCGTACCGACGCCACCTGGGAGTGGCTGCGCGGATGGTTGACCGTCGACCGGCTGACCGGGCTGCTGCCGGACACGGCCGCGTTGACCGTCGAACGGTACGAACTGCCGCACCTGCGGGCGGTCAACTTCGTGCTCCGGGGGCTGCTCGGGCCGGGGGTGGCCGCCTCCACCCGGTTCGACCCGCAGGCCAAGGCGCTCGGCGAACTGCTCCGCTCCCGCATCGTCGACCTGCCCGCCGCCCTCGCCGCCGGACCGCCGGCAGCCATGGAGGCGGACCGGTGACCATCGTGGACACCCCGGAGCGGCGGCAGTTACGGGAGTTGACCCGGGCCTTCGTGACCCGGGAGGTGCTGCCGCACCTGGCCGACTGGGAGCGGGCCGGCGAGGTCCCCCGCGCGCTGCACGCCACCGCCGCGAAGCTCGGCCTGCTCGGCGTCGGCTTCCCCGAGTCGGTCGGCGGCAGCGGCGGCGACCTGCTCGACTCGATCGTGGTCACCGAGGAGATCATCCGCTCCGGCGGCTCGTCCGGGCTGGTCGCGGCCCTGTTCACGCATGGCATCGCGCTGCCGCACATCGTCGCGGCGGCCGGTGGGCGGACCGGCGGCACGCTCGGTGGCCGGCTCGCCGCCCGCCCGTCCGCTGCCGACGATCCCCTGGTCAACCGGTACGTCCGGCCGACGCTGGCGGGTGAGCTGATCGGCGCGCTGGCGATCACCGAACCGGACGCCGGCTCCGACGTCGCCGCGATCCGCACCACCGCCCGCCGCGACGGCGACCACTACCTGGTCAACGGGACGAAGACGTACGTCACCAGCGGGGTACGCGCCGACTTCGTCACCACTGCGGTCTGCGGCGACTTCCCCGGCAGCGGATCGCTTCACCTGCTGGTGATCGACAAGGGCACCCCCGGGTTCACCGTCGGCCGGAAGCTGGACAAGCTCGGCTGGCACTGCTCGGACACGGCCGAGCTGTCCTTCGTCGACGTGCGGGTGCCGGTGGGCAACCGGATCGGCGAGGAGGACACCGGCTTCCTGGCGATCATGCAGGGCTTCGCCGCCGAGCGGCTCTCCCTGGCCACCCAGGCGTACGCGACCGCGCAGCGCTGCGTGGAGCTTGCGACCCGCTGGTGTCGGGACCGGTCCACGTTCGGTCGTCCGCTGGCCGGCCGGCAGCTGGTCCGGCACCGGCTGGCCGAGATTCACACCCGCGCCGAGGCGGCCCGCGCGTACGTGCACCAGGTGGCCGCCCGGGTGGCGGCCGGCGAGCCGGTGGTGACCGAGGTGGCGATGGCGAAGAACGTCGCGGTGGCCGCCTGCGACCAGGTGGTCGACGCCGCGCTGCAACTGCACGGCGGCTTCGGCTACCTGCGCGACGCCGAGGTGGAGCGGCACTACCGGGACGCCCGCATCCTCGGCATCGGCGGCGGCACCACCGAGATCATGAACGAGATCATCGCGAAGGGCCTGGGCCTGTGAGCGCGAGGAGTGAGCCGGGTCTGCGAGCCCCGCAGTCGCGAACGAAAGACGGACCTGTGAGCGCGAGGAGTGAGCCGGGTCTGCGAGCCCCGCAGTCGCGAACGAACGGGGGAGATCTATGACGACGCTGGAGAGTGCGGTCGATCCGGCCGCGCCGGCCTTCGTGGCCAACCGGGACGCACTGCGGGAGCGGCTGGCCGAGTTGGACGCCGCGCTCGACCAGGCGCGGGCCGGCGGCGGCGAGAAGTACGTGGCCCGGCACCACGGGCGCGGCAAGCTGCTGCCCCGGGAGCGGATCGAGTTGCTGCTGGACCGGGACAGCCCGTTCCTGGAGTTGTCGCCGGTCGCCGGGTACGGCACCGACTTCCCCGTCGGGGCGAGCGTGGTCACCGGCATCGGCGTGGTCGAGGGCGTCGAGTGCCTGGTCGTCGCCAACGATCCGACGGTACGCGGTGGCGCGGTGAACCCGTGGTCGCTGGCGAAGACCCGACGGGCCGGCGAGATCGCCCTGGCGAACCGGCTGCCGATGGTGAACCTGGTGGAGAGCGCCGGGGCGGACCTGCCCACCCAGGCGGAGATCTTCATTCCGGGCGGCCGGGTGTTCCGTGACCTGACCCGGCTCTCCGCCGCCGGCATCCCCACGGTCAGCGTGGTCTTCGGCAACGCCACCGCCGGTGGCGCGTACGTGCCGGGGATGTCCGACCACGTGATCATGATCCGGGACCGGTCGCAGGTCTACCTGGCCGGGCCGCCGCTGGTGAAGATGGCCACCGGCGAGGTCACCGACGACGAGTCGCTGGGTGGCGCGGCGATGCACGCCGGCACGTCCGGCCTCGCCGACCAGCTCGCCGAGGACGAGCGGGACGGCATCCGGCTGGCCCGGCGCTGCGTCCGCCGGTTCAACTGGCGCAAGCAGGGTCCGCCGCCGCGCAACCCGACGCCGACCCCACCGAGGTACGACCCGGAGGAGCTGCTCGGCATCGTCAGCGCCGACCTGAAGGTGCCGTTCGACCCGCGTGCGGTGCTGGCCCGGATCCTCGACGGCAGCGAGTTCGACGAGTTCAAGCCGGCGTACGGCACCGCCCTGGTCACCGGCTGGGGCGAGCTGCACGGCTACCCGGTGGGGGTGCTGGCGAACGCCCGGGGGGTGCTGTTCAGCGCGGAGGCGCAGAAGGCGGCCCAGTTCATCCAGCTCGCCAACGCCGCCGACACCCCGCTGGTCTTCCTGCAGAACACCACCGGCTACATGGTCGGCACCGAGTACGAGCAGCGTGGCATCATCAAGCACGGTGCCCTGATGATCAATGCGGTGGCGAACTCGACGGTGCCGCACCTGACGGTCAACCTGGGTGCCTCGTACGGTGCCGGCAACTACGGCATGTGCGGCCGGGCGTACGAGCCGAGGTTCCTGTTCACCTGGCCGAACGCGAAGTCGGCGGTGATGGGTCCGGCGCAGTTGGCCGGGGTGCTGTCGATCGTCGCCCGGCAGGCCGCCGCCGCCCGGGGCCGGGACTACGACGAGGACTCCGACGCGGCGATGCGGATGATGGTCGAGCAGCAGATCGAGTCGCAGTCGGGGGCGCTGTTCCTGTCCGGCCGGCTCTACGACGACGGGGTGATCGACCCCCGGGACACCCGTACCGTCCTCGGGCTCTGCCTGTCGGCGATCCACAACGCACCGGTGAAGGGCGCCGACGGCTTCGGCGTCTTCCGGATGTAGCCACCAACGAAAGGCAGGGGTTCGTGATTCGGAAACTGCTGGTGGCCAACCGGGGGGAGATTGCCCGCCGGGTCTTCGCCACCTGCCGGGCGCTGGGCGTGGCGACGGTCGCCGTGCACTCCGACGCGGACGCCGACGCGCCGTACGTGGCCGAGGCCGACGAGGCGGTCCGGCTGCCGGGGAACACGCCCGTCGAGACGTACCTGCGGATCGACCTGATCCTGGACGCGGCCCGGCGCACCGGCGCGGACGCCGTCCACCCGGGTTACGGGTTCCTCGCCGAGCACGCCGGCTTCGCGGCGGCGGTGACCGACGCGGGCCTGACCTGGGTCGGTCCGCCGGCCGGGGCGATCGCCGCGATGGGCGACAAGATCGCCGCGAAGGAGCTGCTGGCCGGGGCGGGGGTGCCGATGCTGCCCACCTGGACCGACGGCGACGCGGTCACCGACTTCCCGGTGCTGGTCAAGGCGTCCGCCGGGGGCGGCGGCCGGGGGATGCGCATCGTCCGCGACCCCGCCGACCTGCCGGCGGCCGTCGACTCGGCGCGCCGCGAGGCCGCCGCCGCGTTCGGCGACGGCACGGTCTTCGTCGAGCGGTACGTCGAACGCGGCCGGCACGTCGAGGTGCAGGTCATCGGCGACACCCACGGTACGGTCGTGGCCCTCGGCGAGCGGGACTGCTCGATCCAGCGGCGGCACCAGAAGATCGTCGAGGAGGCCCCGGCGGTGCTGCCCGACGGGGTGCGGGAGCGGCTGCACGCGGCGGCGGTCGCCGCCGGGCGGGCGGTCGACTACGTCGGGGCGGGGACGGTGGAGTTCCTGCTCGCCCCGGGCGGCGAGTTCTTCTTCCTGGAGATGAACACCCGGCTCCAGGTGGAGCACCCGGTCACCGAGGCGGTCACCGGGCTGGACCTGGTGCGGCTGCAACTGCTGGTTGCCGAGGGCGGTGCGCTGCCGGTGCCGGCGACCCCGCCGCCCGACGGCCACGCCATCGAGGTACGGCTGTGCGCGGAGGACCCGACGCAGGGGTTCCGGCCGGCGACCGGCACGCTGCACCGGTTCGCGGTGCCCGGGGTGGCCGGCGCGTTCACCCCGACCCGGGGCCTGCGGCTCGACTCGGGGGTGGACACCGGGTCGACGGTGGGCGTGCACTACGACTCGATGCTCGCCAAGCTGGTCGCCTGGGCGCCGACCCGGGCCGAGGCGGCCCGGTCGCTGGCCGGGGCGTTGGCCCGCGCCGAGCTGCACGGGGTGGCCACCAACCGGGACCTGCTGGTGCGGGTGCTGCGCAGCGCGGAGTTCGGCGCGGCGCAGGTGGACACCGGGTTCCTGGACGCGCACGCCGAGGTCTTCGCGCCGCTGCTGCCGGCCGACCGGCTGCCGGTCGCCGCGCTGGCCGCCGCGCTGGCCGGGGCCGCCGCGCGTCGGGCCGACGCCCCGGTCCTCGCCGGGCTCCCGTCGGGCTGGCGCAACGTGCCGGCCGTCCCCCAGTCCGTCCGGTACGCCACGGCGACCGGGGACGAGATCGAGGTGCGCTACCGGCTGGACCGGTCCGGCGCGCTCGCCGACTGGTCCACCGACCCGACCGCCGCCGCACCGGCGATGGTGGAGCTGGTGGCGGCGGCACCGGAGCGGGTGCTGCTCGACGTGGCCGGGGTACGGCGGGTGTTGCGCGTACACCGGGCGGGGTCGACGGTCTTCGTGGACGGCCCGGACGGGGCGGCGGAGCTGACCGAGCTGCCCCGGTTCCCGCTGCCCCGCGCGGCGTTGGCGGTCGGTTCGCTGCTCGCGCCGCTGCCCGGCACGGTGACCCGGGTGCACGTGGTGGCCGGTCAGCGGGTCGCCGCCGGTGACCTGCTGCTGACCCTGGAGGCGATGAAACTGGAACATCCCGTGCTCGCCCCGACCGACGGCGTGGTCGCCGACCTGCCGGTGCCCGCCGGCGGGCAGGTTGAGACGGGTGCGGTGCTGGCCGTGGTCAACCCCGAGGAGGCACCCCGATGAACTTCGACCTCACCCCCGAGCAGGACCAGCTCCGCGACGCCGTCCGCGCGCTGGGCCGCCGGTACGGCCACTCCTACTTCGTCGAGAAGGCGAAATCCGGCGGGCACACCACCGAGCTGTGGGAGGAGGCCGGCCGGCTCGGCTACCTGGGGGTGAACGTCCCCACCGAGTACGGCGGCGGCGGTGGCGGCCTCACCGAGCTGGCCATCGTCTGCGAGGAGTTGGCCGCCGCCGGCTGCCCGTTGCTGCTGCTGGTGGTGTCGCCGGCCATCGCCGCCACGGTGATCAACCGGCACGGCACCGAGGAGCAGCGCAAGCGGTTCCTGCCCGGGTTCGCCGACGGCTCGCTGAAGGTGGTCTTCGCGATCACCGAGCCGGACGCCGGGTCGAACTTCCACCGGCTCGGCACGGTGGCCCGCCGCGACGGCGACGACTGGCTGCTCTCCGGCCGCAAGTGCTACATCTCCGGGGTGGACGAGGCACAGTACGTGCTGGTGGTGGCCCGGACGGAGGACGCGACGACCGGAAAGCTCAAGCCCGCGCTGTTCGTGGTGCCGACCGACGCGCCCGGGTTGACCCGGTCCAAACTGGACATGGAGATCGTCTCTCCGGAGAACCAGTTCCTGCTCTATCTGGACGACGTCCGGCTACCCGCCGACGCGCTGGTCGGCGGGTCGTTGGACGCCGGCCTGCCGGCGTTGTTCGCCGGGCTGAACCCGGAGCGGATCACGGTCGCCGCGATGGGTGTCGGCACCGGCCGGTACGCCATCGAGCGGGCCACCGACTACACCGCCACCCGCAAGGTCTGGGGTGGGCGGAGCATCGGCGCGCACCAGGGCGTGGCGCACCCGTTGGCGCACGCGGCGGTGCAGGTGGAACTCGCCCGACTGATGATCCACAAGGCGGCCACCCTGTACGACGCGGGCCGCGACCTGGAGGCCGGCGTCTGCGGCAACATGGCCAAGTACGCGGCCGGGGAGGCCGCCGCGCTGGCCGTGGACACCGCCGTGCAGGCCCTCGGCGGGGCCGGCATGACCACCGAGTACGGCGTGGCGACGCTGCTGGGCGCGGTGCGGGCCGGTCGGATCGCCCCGGTCAGCCGGGAGATGATCCTCAACTTCGTCGCCCAGCACGTGCTGGGCCAGGAGAAGTCCTACTGATCCGTCGGTCAGCGCACGGCGCGGCAGGCCGCGTCGGTACGGTGCACCGGGCGCACCCGCCGGCCCAGCCCCTCCAACAGCGAGTCCTCGACGTGGTAGTCGCGGATGCGCAGCCGGTGCCGGGGCAGTTCCTCCTCGCTGGGGCAGAGCACCTGGCCGCGGACGTCGTCCACCGGCACGTACCGGACGCCGCCGCGCTCCTGGAGCAGCACCATGTTGACGTCGTCCACGGTGACCACGTGCCCCCGGACGTCCTCGGTGACGCCGGGGCTCGACTCCACGGTGGTCACGGTGAGCGGCAGTACCGGCGTGGTGATCACCGGCAGCGCCGCCCAGACCAGCATGGCCAGCACCGCCGCCTCGGTGACCGAGGCGAGCGGCCGGATCACCGCCCCGGGCAGCGGGCCGGTGACCGCCAGGGCGAGCAGCGGCGGGGCGACCAGCAGCGCCAGGACGAGCAGTTCCCGTTGCTGCCACGCGTCGACCAGGGTGGGGGCGAGCAGCCAGCCGTACCCGGCGAGCAGCGCCACCAGGACCAGCGTCCGGGGCACGACGTGCTCGTGCAGACGGGCCGGGGTGAGCTGGAAGGCGGCCACGAACGCGGGCAGCAGCAGCGGCAGGTAGAGCAGTTGCCAGGTGACCAGGGCGGTGAGGAAGCTGGCGAGCACGAACCAGGCGGGGGTGAGGTCCGCCCAGCGGACGAAGAGTGGACGACGGACGGTGGGCGGCATCCGTTCGACGCTGACCCGCAGCACCGCGCCGAGGGCGAAGACCGCGACCAGGCCGGTGGAGAGCAGCCGGGCGGCGGTGGTGAGGAAGCCGGCGAGCAGGTTCACCGGCCCGACGTTCGCCACCAGCAGCAGCGTGGTCTGGAGCTCGCCGCCCGCCTCCACACCGAGACGCAGCACGGAGAAGATGGCGGGCACCCCCACCACGGCCGTCCAGAACGACTGGCTGGCCCGCGCCCGCCGCTCCACCGCCGGGTCCCAGCCGTCGCGCACCGGGACGGTGGTGGCGCCCAGATCCTGCGGTACGGCCGGGGCGGTCACCGCGTCGGCGCCTTGTCGTCGAAGTCGACCAGCTCCGGCACGTTCAACGGCTGGGGCTGTGCCTTGTCCGCCTTCAACCAGGGCCCGAGGGTCTTGTTGTAGGCGGTGAGCCACGGGCTGCTGATCCCGTTGCGCCCGGCCAGGTAGCTCTTCTGGAGGGCGAAAGCGACCAGGTCGCGCAGGGCGGGGTCGCCGATCGGCACCCCGACGCCGAGCAGTTCACTGGTGCCGAAGGGCATGTCGACGATCTCGAACTCGGTCGGGTAGAGGGAGAGGAACCCGGCGAGGATCGTCTCGTCGGAGCTGACCGCGTCGTAGCGGCCCTCCCGGATGCCCTTGACGCAGTCGCCGACCTCCTTGACCACCAGCGCCTTGACGTCGTGCTTGGCCAGCTCGGCCTCGGTGGTGGAGCCGCCGCTGGTGCACACCTTGTAGGCCGGTTCGCGGAGGTCCTCGATGGTGCGGATCTTGTCTCTGAGCCGGGTCGGCACCATCACCTCCTGGGTGGTGACGAAGTACGGCCCGGCGAAGCTGACCAGCTTCTCCCGCTCCTCGGTGATGGAGAAGCTGGACACCACCAGGTCGACCACGCCGCCCTGGAGGGCGGGGATACGGTCCTCGGTGGTCACCGAGACCCACTCGATGCGCTGGTCACCCTCGTAGCCGAGGTAGGAGGCGACGTAGCGGGCGATCTCCACGTCGAAGCCGGAGTGCACGCCGTTGCGCAGCTCGCCCATCAGCGGCTCGGTGGTGGCCACCCCGATCTTGATCTTCGGCTGACCGTCGATGTGCGACTCGCGCAACTTGTCGCGGACCGAGGGCAGCGACGGCTCACGGCGGTTCTCGCAACCGGCGGCGGCGGCCAGGGTGAGGGTCAGGGCCACCGCCAGGGTGGTGGTGACCGATCGGACCCGGTGGCGGGTGAAGATGTGATTCATCGGCGCACCTCGCTGACGGACAGCCTGGGGACACCGAGGGTAGCGGCTCCGGTCCATCTCCGTCGCATCGCCCGGCCCACCGGACGGGCCGGGCCGACACCGTCGTTTCGTCACTCTAGGCAGAACGGACAACCACAGCGAGCCGTATGGTTTGACAGCACGCCCGTTCAGGCCATGCTTGTCGGGTGAGGCGATTCCTGAGGCCGGACGCGCGGACCGTGGCGGTGGTCGCGGCGCTGGCGACCGGTGCGGTGGTGGTGGCGCTGGTCTTCCGGCACCCCGCCGGCATCCTGACCGTGGGGTTGGCGCTGCTCGGTGTCCTCTTCGCGACGGTGACCGGCACCGCGCTGGCCGCGCTGCGCGAACGCGACGACCGGGAGCAACCTGTCGGAACAGCCGCTCCACGCCTGCCGGAGGCCGGCTCGTTCCTCGACGCCGACACCCTCGACGCGCTGGACAGTGCGGCGGTGTTGAGCCGGCTGCACCGGACGCGCGAGGTCAGCGACCAGTGAGGGTGGGGGCGACCAGGGCGTTCACGCCCCGCCCGGCGAGGCAGCGGTAGGTGCGGTCGAGGTCCTTCTCGGCTGGCGGCAGCACTTCGAGCCGCCAGCCGTTGGTGTAGTCGATCCCGCTGGTCAGCCGGAACGTCCGCGCGTTGCACACCGACCGGACGGTCGGGTCGGCGCTGATCGCGGCGTGCCCGGCGGTGGCCAGCGCGGCCGGCAACTGCCCCTCCACGTACGTCTCCCAGGTGTGCCGCCCCTCGCACGAGACCTGCTCGGCCTCGGCCCGGTCGGCACGCAGCCGGACGGGGCCGAAGCACTCCAGCACCGGGGCGCACCGGGCACCGGGCGGCAGGACCACGGCGGTGCCGTCGGCGGCGCAGCCGGGCAGGGTGCCCCAGCGGGCGGCCGGGCTGGACGACCCGACCGTCGACGGGGCGGCGGTCGGCCCGGCCAGCGGCGGAGCGCCACCGGCGACCCACGCCCCGGCGCTTGCCGAGGCGGCCAGGGCGAGCACCCCGGCCCCGCCGAAGAACCAGCGCCGCCGCCGACGTGTGCCGTGCGGCACGGTCGGGTGGTCGTCCTGGGACGGGGGACGGGGAGCGGGCCGCCCGGTGGTCCGTCCGGGTTGGCTGGTGGTCCACCCGAGGGTGTACGGCCCACCGCCGCCGGTGCCACCGGACGGCCCGCCGGAGACCGGGGCGCCGCTGACCGGGGCGGGGGCCGGGTCGAGGGGCAGCGCGGTGAGCAGGTCGCGCAGTTCGAGGGCGGAGGGGCGGGCGTCGGGGTCGTTGGACATCCCGGCGCGCAGCACGTCGACCAGTTCGGTGGGCACCCCGGGCAGGTCGGGGATCGGCTGGTGGAACAGTTCCAGGACGGTGACCAGGCTCGGGTTGCGCTCGGACTGCCAGCGCGGGGGGCGTCCGGTCATCACCGCGTAGAGGGTGGCGCAGAGGGCGTACACGTCGACGGCCGGGGACGGCGGGCTGTGGTTGAACATCTCCGGCGGGGCGTAGGCCGGGGTGAGCACCTCCAGGGTGACCGAGGCGTCCCGCGCCTCGGCCAGTACGGCCAGCCCGAAGTCGGCGAGCACCGCCGAGTTGAAGTGCGAGTGCAGGATGTTGGCGGGCTTGACGTCGCGGTGCAGCACTCCGGCCGCGTGCGAGTGGGCCAGCGCATCGGCGATCTTGATGCCGAGGTCACGGGTCTCGGACGCGTCGAGCGGCGAGGTCCGCATCCGTTCGGCGTACGACCCGTCGCACAACTCCATGATCAGGTAGGGGTGCTGGTCGACTGTCACCCCGACGTCGAACAGGTCCACCACGTGCGGGTGCGAGGACATCCGCCCGGCCGCCCGCGCCTCCCGCAGGAACCGGGCCTGGTCACGTTCGTTGTCCAGGGTGCGGTTCTCCACCTTGACGGCGACCTCCCGACCGACGGAGATCTGGGTGGCCCGGTAGACGGTGGCGTAGCCGCCCCGGGCAAAGACCTGCAAGTCGGTCAGACCGGGCACATTGGGCAGCCGGAGGGCGCCGGGCGGGGTCTCGGTCACGGCTCGAAAATACCCGTTCCGCCGGGGCGCTCAGCGGTCCGTACCGGCGGCTGTGGCCGGACCGGCAGCAGCCGACCGGCTCGTCACACCTCCGGAAACGCCGCTGACCTGGGACGGTGTCGAGATGGGAGCGCTACCGCCCCCACCTGCGGATCGACGGGCATCCCAGCGCAGGCCGAGCGCCGTGGCCACCGCGCCGACCCCCTCCCACAGCGCCACCCCGATGAACCGGTCAGGTGCCACGTCGGCCAGCACGGTCAGCGTGAAGACGGTGAAGGTGACCAACCGGAAGACCACCGTGAACCGGTAGAACGCCCGCCACTCGGTCGCCACCGCCAACAGGTAGTAGACGCCCATGTTGAACGAGGCCATCGAGGACGCGGTGAGGAACGTGCCGGTGTAGTCGCCGGGTGCCCGGGTCGCCGGCACCTCGAAGCCGAGCATCCGCAGCTGCGCCTCCGGCCACACCAGCCCGAGCGCGCCGAGCAGCACCGCCAGCACCCCGAAGACCGCGATCGTCCAACCGGCGCCCGAACGCGGCAACCTCATCCTGCCCTCCACCCGACGGCGCGACCGGCACCGAGTGGCGGTCGCGTGAAGTGACACGCTAACCGTCCCGGCCGACAGGCGCACATCCCCGGAACCGACAGACCTACCGTCCACCGACGATCAGGACCCGCCGGACCACCCGGCTGGACCCGCCGGCACCCGCCGACCGACCGGTCAGACCCCGTCGGCGAGCCGGGCCGCCAGGGCGTCGGCGCTGGCCCGTTCGCTGCGCTGCTCGGTGGCGTACGCCAGCCGCACCGCCTCCTGCGCGCTGGCCGACGCCTCGGCCGGATGACCGCAGGCCGCCAGCGCCTCGGCCAGCACCCCGGCGCCGATCACCTGGCTGCGGACGTCCTCCGCCGGGGCGGCGACCGCCCGCCGGGCCCAGTCCAACGCCTGCTCCGGCTGGCCGTGGGCGAGCAGCGCGGAAGCGTACCGGGCGAGGGTCTGCCGGCGGGAGAACAGCAGCGTCGGCGTCTTCGCGGCGGTCGTCGCCACCGGGGCGAGCAACCCGACCGCGGTGGCCGGGTCACCGGCGGCGAGCCGGGCGGTGGCCAGCAGCACCCGGGGGGCGGCCTGCGCCGGGGCCTGCGGGTTGTGCGGTTCCACGGCGGTCAGCACCGCCCGGGCGTCCCGCTCGGCGGTCTCGCAGTCGCCCATGTCCAGCGCCACGAAGCCGCGCAACGTGCCGGCCATCCCGGTCAGCAGCGGATGCGAGGTCCGCCCGGCGTACGCGAGGGCGTCGGTGAACAGGTCGGCCGCGTGCTCCGGCTCGCCCAGCCCGCGCGCCACCACCCCCCGGACCACCAGGGCGAACCCGCGCCCCCAGTCGTCGGAGACGGCGGCGAAGTCCCGGTACGCCCGGCGGGCCGACCGGTCGGCCTCGGCCACCTCACCCATCTCCGCCCCGGCGAACGCCTCGACCGCGCGCAGCGTGCCCACCGCCCACGCCTCGCCGACGCGTTCCCCGAACGGCAGGAAGACCCCGGCCAGCCGGCAGGCCTCCCCCAGCCGGCCGGCCAGCAGCCGGGCGAAGGCGGTGGTGCCGCGCAACCAGGCCCGCCCGTACGGGTCCTTCAGCTCGGCGAAGAGCCGGGCGGCCCGGCCGAGCACCGCGTCGGTGCCGGCGAAGTCCCCCCGGGTGGTGGTGACCCAGGCCAGGTTCTGCAACGCCCACGCCTGCCCGCGCAGGTCCTTCGCGGCGAGGCTGATCTGGTAGGAGGCGGCGAGCCGGCTGCTCGCCTGCCCGAGCCGGCCGGCGACGAAGTCGGCCATCCCGAGCCGGCGCATCGCCGAGGCCCGCAGGTTGGTCACCTTCCCGTCGGTGGCCACCTGCAACGCCTCCTGCCAGCAGGCCGTCGCGCGGGCCTGGTCGCCCTGGGTCTGCTGGGCCTGGCCGGCGAGCAGCAGGGCGCTGGCCCGGGTGCCGGCGTCGTCACCGGCGTTGGCAGCGATCTTCTCGGCGAAGGCGAGCGCGTCACCGACCCGGCCGACCTGGAGCAACGCCCGCGCGTGCACCAACCGGTCGGCCGGGGGCATCCCCTCGCGGGCCAGCTCGGCGGCGCGTTCGGCGTGCTCGACGGCCAGCGCCGGCTCGCCGTCCTGCAACGCCCGGCGGGCGGCCCGGCCCAGCGCGGCCACCCCGAGCCCGGCGACCGTCCGGGCCGGCGAGTCCGGGCGGAGCTTCACCGCGTCGGCGAGGACGGCGGCCCGCTCGACCTGCTCGGCCACGAAGTCGTCCCGGGCCGCGTCGGTGAACCCGCCAGGCGGGGCGACCGTCGCGCCGGGGACCCCGGTCGCCCAGCGGGCCAGCGCGGCGTGCCGTTCGGCGAGTTCGGCCTTGCTCACCCCGGCGTAGGCGGCCTCCCGCATCAGCGGGGTGGCGAACGCGAAGCCGCTGCGGGTGCGGTGCAGCATCCGGCGTTGCAGCAACTCCTCCACGGCCCGTTCCAGCTCGACGGCGGCCACCGCGCCCGGCCGGCCGGCCGGACCGGTCCGCTGCTCACGCAGCGCCTCCAGCGCACCGGTGGGCACCACGTCGCCGACCACGGCGGCGTCCCGCAGCACCGACCGGGCCTCCGGCGGGAGCGCGTCGATGCGGGCGGCGAGCACGGCGGCGAGGTCCCGGGAGAGCAGCCGGCTGCCCAGCGACCCAGGCACCAGCCGCCAGCCGCCGTCGGGGCCGGCGGTCAACGCCCCCCGTTCGCGCAGCAGGGTGACCAGTTCGGCCAGGTAGAAGGCGTTGCCCTGGGCGGTGGCGAGCAGCCGGTCGGCGTCGGCCTGGGGCAGCCTGCCGCCGTTGAGATAGCTGGTGAGCAGGCGGGAGGCGTCCGCGCCGCGCAGTGGCGGCAACGGCTGCACCTCGGCGTCGGCGATCCAGGTCAACGCCCCGGCGGTCCGGACCAGCTCCGGGCGGCCCAGCAGCATCACCAGGACCGGGCCGGTGAGTCGGGACAGGGTCGCGCCGAGGGCGGCGATCGTCTCGCCGGTGGCGTCGTGCAGGTCGTCGACCACGATCACCAGCGGCGCCTCGGCGGCCAGGGCGTTGAGCAGCCCGGCCACCGCGACCGGCACCGCCTCGGCGTCGGCGGTCGGCGGGGTGGCCCCCCACCCGCCCTGGTCGCCGGGGCTGCCGGCGGGCAGTTCGGCGTACCCGAGCAGGGCCAGGAGCTGGTCACCGGCGAGCGGTGGCGGGTCGGGGCGCAGCCGGCCGAGCCGCTGGGCGAGCCGGCGCAGCCGTTCCTCCACGGCCGGCCGGGTGAGCGCGGTGGAGGTGTCACTGGGCAGGCCGACGGCGGCCCGGACCAGGTCGGCCAGCGGGGCCAGCCGACGTCGCTCACCGAAGGCGGCGCAGCGTACCGAGAGCACCCGGGCGCCGCTGTGCGCGGCGTACCGGCCCGCGCCGACGTCGTAGCCGGCGGCGAGGCGTTCCACCTCGGCGGCGAACCGGGACTTGCCGATCCCCGCCTCGGCGGTCATCAGCAGCACCCGGGGTTCGCCCCGGTCGATCACCTCGGCGAGCCGGCCGGCGACCCGGCCGATCTCGGTCTCCCGCCCCACGAAGGGCGCCTCGTCACCGAGCCCGGACCGGGTGCCGGGGGCGTCGAGCAGGCCCAGCAGCTCGTACGCCTCGACCGGCTCGCGCTTGCCCTTGAGCCGCAGCGGACGCAGCACCCGCCAGGAGGCGACGTGCCGGGTGGCCGACGAGGTGCGGGCCCCGGCGTAGATCGCGCCGACGGCGGCGGCGTCGGCCAGCCGGGCGGCGGTGTTCACCGTGTCCCCGATGACCGTGTACTCGATGGCGGCCTGGATGCCGGCGATCACGTCGCCGGTGTTCAGCCCGACCCGTAGGCCGAGCGGTGCGCCGCCGCCGCGTTCGTCGTCGAGCACCCGACGCACCGCCCGCTGCATCGACAGGGCGGCCCGGACGGCCCGTTCGGCGTCGTCCTCGTGGGCCACGGGCGCGCCGAAGACCGCCATGATGCCGTCGCCGGTGAGCTTGTCGACGTGCCCGCCGAACGTCTTGACCGCGCCGGCGAGCGCGGCGAGCACCCGGTCGGTGACCGCGCCGACCCGCTCCGGGTCGAGGTCCTCCGACCACGAGGTGAACTCGGACAGGTCGCCGAAGAGCACGGTGACGACCCGGCGTTCGGCGGTCGGCAGGCCGGCGGCGGCCGGCAGCGCCGCCCCGCAGTTGTGGCAGAACCGCGCGCCCGGGACGGCGAGCGTGCCGCACACCGGGCAGGTCACGGCTGCTCCACTCCCAGGTACTCCAGCTGGGCGCGGACCGACCATTCGGCGGCCCACCACAGCGACCGGTCCACGTCGGCGTAGACGGTCGCGACCACCTCGGATGCGGTGCGCGCGCCCGCGTCGACGGCGGCCCGGACCTGGTCGAGCCGGGCCCGGCGGTGGGCGAGGTAGAAGTCGGCCGCCGCGCCGCAGTCAGCGAGCGCCGGGCCGTGGCCGGGCAGCGCCGGGATGCCCCGGTACGCCGACAGCCGCTCCAGGCTGGCCAGGTAGTCGCCGAGGTGGCCGTCGGGGTGGGCGACGACGGTGGTGCCCCGGCCGAGGATGGTGTCCCCGGTCAGCACCACCCGCTCGGTGCCGTACGACACCTGCAGGCAGACCGAGTCGGCGGTGTGCCCGGGGGTGGCGATCAGATCGATGCCCAACCCGTGCCCGTCGAGCTGCCCGGCCGCCCCGGTCAGCGGGTTGCCGCCGACGGTGTGTGCCGGGTCGACGGCGAGCACGGGGACCCCACCGAGCAGGTCGCTCAGCCGGGGGGCACCCTCGGTGTGGTCGGGGTGCCCGTGGGTGATCAGCACGAGCCCGACCGGCCCGGACGCGGCCACGGCGGCGAGGTGTCCCTCGTCGGCCGGGCCGGGGTCGACGACGATCGCCCGTTGCGCGTCGGGGGCGCGCAGCAGCCAGGTGTTGGTGCCCTCCAGGGTCATCGGCCCCGGGTTGGGGGCGCGCAGCAACGTCACCCACTGCGGCAGCCGGTCGGCCAGCGCGGCCGGCGGTGCCGTCACATGCCCGGTCATGGCTGCGATCGTACGACCCTGTGCGCCACTCCCCGCGATCTTGCCGAACCGGCCCACAGGTTTGTGGCCCTTCACGGCTTTCGACCCACCGGGCGGGTCACCTCGCGGGGAGTGGCGGTGGGGTCAGGCCACCTCGACGATCAGCTCGATCTCGACCGGGGCGTCCAGCGGCAGCTCGGCCACCCCGACGGCCGAACGGGCGTGCCGGCCGGCCTCCCCGAAGACCGCGCCGAGCAGGTCGGAGGCCCCGTTGATCACGGTCGGCTGGCCGTGGAAGCCCGGTGCCGAGGCCACGAAGCCGGTCAGCTTCACGATCTTGACGATGTTCTCCAGGCCGACCAGCGAGTCGACGGCGGCGAGGGCGTTCAGCGCGCACCGCTCGGCGAGGTCCTTGGCCTGCTCGGGCGAGACACCCGCGCCGACCTGCCCGGTGGCGAGCAGCTTCCCCTCGGCGACGGGCAGTTGACCGGAGACGTAGACGTGCTGACCGGACTGCACGGCCGGGACGTAGCTGGCCACCGGCGGCACCACCTCGGGCAGGGCCAGGCCCAGCTCGGCCAGCTTGGCGTGGGGTCCGTTGCTCATCGTCGGACCCTCAGCCCTTGGGCCGCTTGAGGTACGCGACCAGCTGGTCCGGGTTCGGGCCGGGGATCACGGCGACGAGTTCCCAGCCGTCCTCGCCCCAGTTGTCGAGGATCTGCTTGGTCGCGTGGACCAGCAGCGGGACCGTGGCGTATTCCCACTTCTGCATCGGTGGAAGGCTCCCTTGCCTGGCGTGGACTGTGTCGTCGACAGCCTACGGTCCGGGTGACGGCCGGGGCGCGGGACGCTGCTCGGGGGCGGTGGGCAGCTCGCCGCACTGCCCGGTGTGGTCGTACGGCTGGGGGCAGCGGGACCGGTCGGGCAGCAGCAGGTCGCAGAAGACCCGGTGCCTGTTGTTCTGGTCGTCGGCGGTGGAGACGGTGGTCTCGCCGGCGTCGAGTTCGACGAGGAAACCCAGCGAGGTGGCCACGGTGCCGGCCAGCGCGGTCGCCGCCGCCAGGTCGGCCACCCGGATCGGCAGGTGGATGACGTAGCCGGGCTCCTCGTCGTCCCGGCCACGGTCACCGGGGCGGCCGAGCATCCGCAGCACCTCGGTCGGTTCGGCGCAGCGCCGGTAGGAGCGCTCGTTCATCGGCAGCCCCGTGCCGGGGGCGTCCGCGTCACCGGCCGAACCTCCCCGCCTCCCCCGGTCTCCTGGTGCTGAGAAGTGGGCTCGGGCGATATTCTCCGCGTCGCGCATGTACCTTCCTCCGGCCTCGTACCGTGAATGACCGCCGTCCGGACCGGGTGCCGACCCGATCCGCTCCCCCACACCCGGACGAACGTAGGACCCCGCCCGACACGGGGACAACGGGACGCGCACGGTTGATTACGCAAAGTCACATATGCGACACTCGCTTGGTCCGGAAAACGATCGCGATCCACAGCAGGTCGTGAGCGGTCCGCCACGCGCCGCCCATCGACCGTTACCCTTGCGCCTCGGACGGGCGATCAGGGGTCGCCCGCCGCGCCCGTACCCGCGTCGTCGCCAGGGGCGGCGACGGCGCCCCATCCCCCGGGGGACCACATGACCCATCCACCGTTCGGTGGCGCGAGCGGATCGCCAGGCGGACCACCGCCACGGCACGACCCACCAGACCCGGGCGGGACGACCGCTCCCGGCCTCTCCCCGTCAGGTGTCGGCGCGCCGCCGTCGACCAGTCACCCCGGGTACCGGGCGGCGACCCCGGCGCGGCGACGCGGCCCGCTGGCCGCCTGGCTCGCGCTGGCGGCGGCCGTGGTGCTCTGCGGCGGCGGCGGGACGCTCGCCTTCCTGACCCTTCGCGACGCCGAGGGCGGTGAGGGGGCCAAGGAGCCGACGGTGGCGGTGGACGGCTTCCTCACCGCCGTCTACCAGGAACGCGACGCCGGCAGGGCGGCCAACTTCGTCTGCGCGGAGTCCCGCGACCCGCAGAAGATCAACGCCAAGGTGGCCGAGGTGCAGAAGTACGCCACCACCTACATCAACCCGCGGTTCCGCTGGTCCAGCCCGACCGTCGACAGCCAGAACGGCGACCGGGCCACCGTCTCCACCACGCTGACCATGACCACCGCCGACGAGAAGATCGCCGAGCAGCCGTTGCGGTTCACCGTCGTACGGAAGACGGGTTGGTGGGTCTGCGAGGTCGGCTGACCGCGCGGGGTGGATAGGCTCGACCGGTGCGAGCAGCAGAGCGGCCGGCCGACCCGGCCGGTACCGGGTGGCCGTCCCGCCTGCACGTGGTGACCGGCAAGGGCGGCACGGGAAAGACGAGCGTGGCGGCGGCGCTGGCGCTCGCCCTGGCCGCCGGTGGCCGCCGCACCCTGCTGGTCGAGGTGGAGGGCCGGCAGGGGATCGCCCAGCTCTTCGGGGTCGATCCCCTGCCGTACGCCGAGCGGCACCTCGTCGACGCCCCCGGCGGCGGCGAGGTGCGCGCCCTCGCGGTGGACGCCGAGGAGGCGTTGCTGGAGTACCTCGACATGTTCTACAAGCTCGGCGCGGCCGGCCGGGCGCTGCGCAAGCTCGGCGCGATCGACTTCGCCACCACCATCGCCCCGGGTCTGCGGGACGTGCTGCTCACCGGCAAGGTCAAGGAGGCCACCACCCGCACCGCCGGCCAACGCCGGGTGTACGACGCGGTGGTGCTGGACGCCCCGCCGACCGGCCGGATCGGGCGGTTCCTCAACGTCACCGCCGAGACCGCCCGGCTGGCGAAGGTCGGCCCGATCAAGACCCAGAGCGACGGGGTGTCGGCGTTGCTGCGCTCCCCGATGACCGCGGTGCACGTGGTGACGCTGCTGGAGGAGATGCCGGTCCAGGAGACGGTGGACGCGATCGCCGAGCTGACCCAGCTCGGTTTCCCGGTGGGCCGGGTGATCGTCAACGCGGCCCGCCCGCCGTCGACCACCGGCCGGGAGGTGACCCGGGCGGAGCTGAAGCGGGGGTTGGCCGCCGCCGGCCTGCCGACCGACCCGGCGACCGTGGCCGGCCTGGCCGGCGAGGCACGGGACCAGCAGGTACGCCGGGAGCTGGAGGATTCGCTGCGGACCGACCTGGTGGAGCTGGGGCGGCCGGTGACCGAGCTGCCACTGCTGCCCGACGGGGTGGATTCGGCCGGGCTGGCGGCGTTCGCCGAGATCCTCCGTCGGGCGGATTGACGCGCACCTCACGTCGGCCCTGGCGCACGGACCCCACCGGCCCGATACGCTCGATTGGTGCCTTCCGAAGACGCGGCGCCCGTGCTGGATGTCGACCAGATCCTCGCCGACCCCGGCGTGCGCATCGTGGTCTGCTGTGGCGCCGGCGGAGTGGGCAAGACGACCACGGCGGCGGCGCTGGCGCTGCGGGCGGCCGAGCGGCACGGCCGACGCACGGTGGTGCTCACCATCGACCCGGCCCGCCGGCTGGCCCAGTCGCTCGGCCTGACCGAGCTGGACAACACCCCCCGCCGGGTCAAGGGGATCGACGTGGAGGCCGGCGGCGGCGAGCTGCACGCCATGATGCTGGACATGAAGCGCACCTTCGACGACGTGGTGCTCCAGCACACCGACCCGGCGAAGGCGGCGGAGATCTTCGCCAACCCGTTCTACCAGGCCATGAGCTCCACCTTCGCCGGCACCCAGGAGTACATGGCGATGGAGAAGCTCGGCCAGTTGCATGCCCGGGGCGAGTGGGACCTGATCGTGGTGGACACCCCGCCGTCCCGTTCGGCGCTGGACTTCCTCGACGCCCCGGCCCGGCTCTCCCGTTTCCTGGACGGCCGGATGCTGCGGCTGCTGCTCGCCCCGGCCCGCAGCGGAGGGCGGAGCATGTTCAGTTTCGTCACCGCCAGCTTCGGGATGTTCTCCCGGGTGGTGCAGAAGGTGCTCGGGGCGCAGTTGCTGACCGACCTCTCCGGTTTCGTCGCCGCGCTGGACTCGATGTTCGGCGGCTTCCGGCAGCGGTCCGAGCAGACGTACCGGATCCTGCAGGCCCGCGAGACGGCGTTCCTGCTGGTGGCGACGCCGGAGCCGGACGCGGTCCGGGAGGCGGCCTACTTCGCCGGCCGGTTGGGCGCGGAGCGGATGCCGCTGGCCGGGCTGGTGCTCAACCGGGTGCACCGGCCGGCGGTGGCCCTGGACGCGGCGGCCAGCCGGGCGGCGGCCGACCGGCTGGCCGACCTGGGCGGGCACGAGGCCACGGTCGACGTGTTGCGGGCGCACGCCGCGCTGGCGCAGCAGGCGGCCCGCGAACAGCAGGTGGCCCGGCGGTTCACCGAGGCGTTCCCGGCGGTGCCGGCGGTGTCGGTGACGGCACAGCCCGCCGACGTGCACGACGTCGACGGGCTGCGGACGATCGGCGCGGCGATCAGCCACCCCTGACCTGCGGGCCGGTCCACCTGGCCGGGCCCGCGCCGGGCGGACCGTGGTCCGGTCGGACCACGGTCGGGTCTCAGCCGGCGGTGGTGACCAGGATCTTGTCCTTGCCGCTGCGGTCCTTGGCGTTCTTCTTCATCGCCGCCTCGAACATCTTGCGCCAGCTCGCCACCTGCGGGTGCCGGCGCAGCAGGGCGCGGCGTTCCCGTTCGGTCATGCCACCCCACACGCCGAACTCGATGCGGTTGTCGAGCGCGTCGGCCAGGCACTCGTACCGCACCGGGCAGCTGCGGCAGATCCGCTTCGCGACGTTCTGCTCGGCGCCCTGTACGAACAACGCGTCCGGGTCTCCGTTCTGACACGCCGCCAGCGACGGCCAGTCAGTGATCATCCCCATCTGTACACGTCCCCCCTTGCAGTACCAACCGACTCGTGCGACCAGCCGTCGTTCCCCCCGGTCGTCCGGCCCGTTCCTTCCCCAAGGAGGCACGGACGACGTGTGGCTCGGGTCGCCGCCACCATCATGCTCTGTAGTCGCATGATTACGCAACGTTGTCGGCGAAATCCAACATTCCGGACAGTCCCGGCTTCCCGGGCCTTCGATCGCCGCTTACCCCGTCGGAGTACGTGAAAACGCTGCGCGGGCTCCACCGATCGGTGGAGACTCGGCGCGGTCACCCGCAACCTCACACCGGGGGTCGTGCGTTTAGCACAACGAGGTCGGCGCGCGCAGGAAATGGGGAAAGAACGCCCCGGCGCCCCTCGTTCCCTACTCGCGTACCCTGTCGAGGTGACCTGGATGCGGAAACGTGACCACAATGTCTTCACCAACGCCGCATCGCTACTGATCTGCGGCCTGCTGGCCGGTGTGGTGGTGGCGGCGGCGGCCTTCCCCGCGGTGGCGATGTCCGGCCTGGCGGCCAAGGCCGGCGCCGAGACCTTCGGCGCGCTGCCCAAGGAGCTGACGGTGGCCCGCGCGCCACAGATCAGCTACCTGCTCGCCAACGACGGCAAGACCCCGCTGGCGACCATGTACGACGAGAACCGGCGCGACGTCAAGCTCGCGGACATCTCCCCGTACATGCAGAAGGCGATCATCGCCGCCGAGGACCACGACTTCTACAAGCACAACGGCGTGGACGTCAACGGCGTGGCCCGGGCGTTCGTCAACAACCAGTCCGGCACCAACTCGCAGCAGGGTGCGTCCACCCTGACCATGCAGTACGTCCGGCTGGCCATCGCCTACTCGGCCACCCACCCGGCCGACGTGGTCGCCGCGACCGAGGACACCAGCGCCCGCAAGATCCGCGAGATGCGGCTGGCCCTCCAGGTCGACAAGGAGTTCTCGAAGGACGAGATCCTCACCCGCTACCTGAACCTCGCCTCCTTCGGCAACGGCGCGTACGGCATCTTCGCCGCCAGCCAGGTGTACTTCGGCAAGTCCCCCAAGAACCTCAAGATCGAGGAGGCGGCGCTGCTGGCCGGCATGGTCAAGGCGCCGACTACCAACGATCCGACCACCCGCAGCGGCTACCCGCTCGCGCTCGACCGGCGTAACTACGTCATCGACAACATGGTCAAGACGAAGGCCATCACCCAGCAGGAGGCCGACGCCGCCAAGGCGACCAAGCTGGTGGTGAAGGACAAGCGCACCCCGAACGGCTGCGTCGCCACCAACCAGAAGGACTGGGGCTTCTTCTGCGACTACTTCTACCGCTGGTGGCTTTCGCAGGAGACCTTCGGCTCCACCACGTACGACCGGGAGCGGCGGCTCAAGAGCGGTGGCTACACCATCACCACCACGCTCGACGTGCAGGCGCAGAACGGTGCCGACCGGGCCGTCCGCCGCAACCTCGGGGTGAACAGCAAGGCCGCCCGGATGGTCGCCGCGATCGAGCCGGGCACCGGTCGGGTACGCGCGCTGTCGGTCAACCGGAACTTCAAGATCGATGATCCGAAGAAGCCGCAGAACAAGCTCTCCAGCGACCCCAAGAAGGCCAAGAAGAAGATCCGGGGCAACTACCCCAACACGGTGAACCCGCTGCTCAGCGGCGGCCAGGGCATCACCGGCTACCAGGCCGGCTCGACGTTCAAGATGTTCACCATGGTGGCCGCGCTGGAGAAGGGCATCCCGCTCGCCTACCAGATCAACTCGCCGCCGGTCTTCAAGTCGGAGTACATCGTCGAGCAGAACTCGCCCGCCGCCTGCCCGGGGACGCACTTCTACTGCCCCAAGAACGCCTCGGCGAGCATGGCCGGCGTGCACAACATGTGGACCGCCTTCGGCAGCTCGGTCAACACCTACTTCGTCCCGCTGGAGCAGCAGGTCGGCGCGGAGAACGTGATCAAGGCGGCGCAGAAGCTCGGCATCACCTTCCGCAGCAGCGACGACGCCCGCCGGGCCACCAAGGAGGGCGGCGCCAACCAGTGGGGCGCGTTCACCCTGGGTGTCTCCCAGACCACCCCGCTGGAGTTGGCCAACGCCTACGCCACCCTGGCGGCCGACGGGAAGTACTGCGAGCCGATCCCGGTGCAGCAGATCAAGGACCCGGAGGGCAACAAGCTCGACGTCGCCAACCCGCGCTGCGAGCAGCGGATCAGCACCGAGGTGGCCCGGGCCGCCGTGGACGCCGCCCGTTGCCCGGTCGGTGACCGGTCGTCGGTCTCCAAGTGCTCCGGGGCGACCGCCCGCAACGTCCGGGGCATCGTCGGCAAGCCGGTGGCCGGCAAGTCCGGCACCACCGACGGTGACAAGACCTCGGCCCTGGTGGTGATGACCAAGCAGTTCGCGGTGGCCGGCATCATGGCCGACCCGGACTGGCCCCAGACCAACCAGAGGATGGGTCACGACGAGACGCCGACCGGCATCAACCCGGCGGTCTACCAGACGCTGCGGGACGCCATGAAGGGCAAGCCCGGCATCGAGTTCACCCCACCCAACGGCAAGATCATCAACGGTGACCAGCGTTCCATCCCGAACGTGAAGTGCCAGTCGGTGGACGGCGCCCGGGGCAAGCTCAAGGAGGCCGGCTTCTCCGTCGTCGTCTCCGACAACAAGATCGCCTCGGAGTGCCCGGCCGGCACCGTCGCCGGCACCAGCCCCAACGGCCGCACCATCAAGGGCGGCGTGGTCACCATCGAGGTGAGCAGCGGCGGCGGCAGCACCCCGAACCAGGGCGGCAACACGCCCGGCGGGCCGGGAGGACCGGGAGGACCCGGGGGCCGGCCACCGAACGGCAACTGACCCCTACCGACGACGACGGGCGGGCACCCCACACGGGGTACCCGCCCGTTCCGCATCCGCGGTAAAAAGAACTCAAAAATCAGGTGTAGATGGGGTTTGCAGCCTCGTCGCACCGACCACCCACCGTACGCCAGGTAAGGCTCGACCGGGTCTGCGGCCCATAGATCCCATCGGCGGTGATGCCCTCACGATTCTGAGCCGACACCAAGGCAGACTTGGTTGCCGGACCGAAATCGTTGTCCACCGTAATGCTGGCGCCGTAGCAGTACTTCAAGGCCCTCTGCAGGGCGCCAACGGCGCTACTGTTGGCACCTTGCGCCATTCCACAGCTCGTGCTCGACGCGGTACTTCCGGTCGACGGCATGGCGATGGGATCGACGGTGCTGTACGCGCTGCTCGCCACATTGACCGTGCGAGAGCAGGTAGCCTGGATAGAGATGTCAGCGGACGCCACCGTGGGCGCGATGACAACGGCGCCTATGGACGTCGAAATGAACAGGGAAGTAACAGCCAACCGCTTCATGGCCACCTCAGATAGTTGAGGCAACGAGGGTCGCGCTTTCAACCGGTATCGATCACGCCCCCGTTACGATTTCAAGCCGGCCCGAGTAAGCCTTCCACGATTCAATCGTCACCGCAACAGGAGGTGGCGAACACTCTCGGCAACCAATGTCGTATTGATGAAACAAACAGCCATGTAGGTGTTGTCGGGGGTGAGGTCAGAGGCCGAGCTGTCGGCGTACCTCGGCGGCGACGCGACCACCCTCGGCCCGGCCGGCCACCGCGGCCTGGGCCGCCTTCATCGCCGGGCCCATCTGGGACTTCTCGGTGAAGCCGCCCGCGGCCAGCGCCCCCGACACCAGCTCCGTCAGCTCCTGCTCCGAGAGCTGCTTCGGCAGGTAACGGTCGAGCACCGCGCCCTCGGCGGTCTCCTTGTCGGCCTGCTCGGCGCGGCCGGCGTCGGCGAACGCGGCAGCCGCCTCCCGGCGCTTCTTCGCCTCCTTGGTCAGCACCGCGAGCACCTCGTCGTCGGAGAGCTCGCGCTTGGCCTTGCCGGCGACCTCGGCGTTGCCGACGGCGGCCAGCGCCATCCGCAACGTGGAGGTGGTCAGCTCGTCGCGCGCCTTGAGGGCGGCGCGCATGTCTGCGGTCAGGCGGTCCTTCAGCGTGCTCATGGACGCTCAAACTACCCTGGTCGGCATGCGAAAGCGCACACTATTCGGCCTCGCCGCCGGGACCGTCGCCGCCGGGGCGGCCACGCTGGCGTACGCGTCCCTCGTCGAACGCAACATGTTCACCCTGCGCCGGTACGACGTGCCGGTGCTGCCGGCCGACGCCGAGCCACTGCGCGTGCTGCACCTGTCGGACCTGCACATGATGCCCGACCAGCGGCGCAAGCAGCAGTGGGTGGCGTCGCTCGCCGCCCTCGACCCGGACCTGGTGGTGGTCACCGGGGACAACATGGCCCACCCCGACGCGGTGCCCGGGGTGCTGCGCGCCCTGCAACCGCTGCTCGACTACCCGGGCGCGTTCGTCTTCGGCTCCAACGACTACACCGGGCCGGTCTGGAAGAACCCGTTCACCTACTTCCTGCCGGGCCGGGAGTACACCGAGGGCGCCGCCCTGCCGTACGAGGAACTGCGTGACGTCCTCACCGGGGCCGGCTGGGCGGACCTCAACAACGCGCGTACCTCACTCAAGGCCGGTGGCCGCCTGATCGAGCTGGTCGGCGTGGACGACCCGCACATCGGGCAGGACGACTATCCGGCCGTCGCCGGCCCGGTCACCCCCGCCGCCGACCTGTCCATCGCGCTCGCCCACGCCCCGGAACCGTCCCTGCTCGACCAGATGGCCGCCGACGGCTTCGGCCTGCTGCTGGCCGGGCACACCCACGGCGGTCAGGTCTGCGTACCCGGTTACGGCGCGCTGGTGACCAACTGCGGCCTGCCCCGGTCGATGGCGAAGGGCCTGCACCGCTGGCCCGGCTCCGACTCCTGGCTGCACGTCTCGGCGGGCCTCGGCACCCACCCCACCGCCCCGGTCCGCTTCGCCTGCCCACCCGAGGCCAGCATCCTCACCCTCACCCCCCGCTGACCCACCCCCACCCCGCTCTGATGCCCTCGCCCTGCCCACCCCGCTCCATGATCAGATTGCAGAAATGGAGACGACACGCCGTCAACCCTGCACCAGATCGCAATCTGATCATGGAGGCGGGCGGGGCGAGCCGGTTGACGGCGGGGTGGAGCCGGGCAGCCCGAGGGCCATCGGGGTCTCCCCGCCACCGGGAGGCCGGGGCCGGGGGGTACCGAGTTTGATCGGCGGGGCGGGTGGGCTACTATTTCACCGCACGCCTCGGGGTGTGGCGCAGCTTGGTAGCGCGCTTCGTTCGGGACGAAGAGGTCGTCGGTTCGAATCCGGCCACCCCGACAGAGGTCAGAGGGCACATCCGATCCATGGATGTGCCCTCTAGTGCTTCTGTACAGCAGTGGAGTACAGCAGCGGTAATCACCGCAGGCTCTCGCCCAGGCGCTTGAGGGCGTCGCGGGTGGCGTCCGACGACGCCTGCGAATAGATCTCCATCGTGACGGACACCTCGGCGTGCCGGAGCACCTGCATGATGACGCGCGGGTGCACGTCCAGGTCGACGAGCAGGGTCGCGCAGGTACGCCGGGCGTCGTGCACGGTGATCTTCCGAACTCCGGCGCGGGCGCAGCGGGCGTCCCAGGAGCGGTTGAAGTTGCGCGGCTCGATGGGCGTTCCGTAGCGGGTGGTGAACAGCAGCCGGGAGCCCTGCCAGGCGATCCCCGCCTCGTCGCGGTCGGCCTTCCTCGCCTGCTGGCGGAGGTCGAGTGCCGCCGCGCAGATGTCCGGGAGCGGGAGGGTGGCGTCCGAGGTCTGCGTCTTGGTCTCCCGGTGCAGCAGTTGGCCGCCGACCCGCTGCAACTGCCAGCCGATCGACAGCTCCCCCGCCGCCAGGTCCACGGCGTCCCCGGTGAGGCCGAGCACCTCACCCTTGCGCAGGCCGAGCACCAGGATCAGCACGTACGCGGCGTACAACGGATCGCGGTCGGCCCGCGCGGACTCCAGGAAGCGACGCGCCTCGTCGCTGGTCCACGCCCGGCCCCGGCGGCGGCGGACCGGTGGGAGCTTGACCAGGGCGGCGGCGTTGCGGGTGACCAGCTCCTCGGTGGCCGCGTGGTTGAGTGCGGAGCGCAGCACGCCCCGGACGTCCTTGACGGTGCGGGCGGACGGCACGTCGCCGCAGCACCGGCCGAGCGCGCAGCATCGCCGCCTGAGTTCCGGGCGGCGGGCGTCCTTGCCCTGGGCGCAGCACTGGCAGGCGCGGGCCACCTCGTTGATCCAGGTCTGCACGTCGCGCACCTGGAGCCGGTCGAGCCGCTTTCCGCCGAGGCCGGGGATCACGTACAGCCGGAGGATCGTCTCGTAGGTGGCGCAGGTCAGCGGCGCGAGGTTGGGGCGCACGACCTCCCGGTGCCAGTAGGTCAGGTAGTCACCGAGGGTCGGCACCCGGGTGGCGACCGGCCCGGCCTTGGCCTGCTGGTGCAGCTTGATCCACTTGTCGTGGACGACCTCCCGGGTCGGGCCGTAGACATACTTGCGGGTCCGCTTCCCTTCGGGCTTGGTGACCCAGACGTACGCGGCGAAGCCGTTGCGGTACGGGAAGATCGAGCCTTCGCCGTTGGCGCGGGTGCGGGCGGGCATCAGGCGGCCTCCTGCCGCTCGACCTGCTCGCGGACGTACTCGTCGACCCACTCGGGCAGGACGCGCCGGTACTTGCCGTCCTTGATGGAGCGCAGCTCACCGGTGGCGATCTTCATCTTGACCTTGGACAGGCCGAAGCCGAGCAGCACGGCCACCTCGGCGGGCGAGTACCAGCGCGGGGTGAGGTGCCGGGTCACGCCGCCACCCCCGACCACGCCTCGTGGGCGAGTTCCTCCCGGCCGATGCGTTGGCGTTCGCGGCGTTGGGCGGCGGCGGTGTTGGCGAGCAGGGCATCCCCGTCGGTCAACCAGCCGGAGCCGACGAAGGCCAGCGTGCCGACGGTGACCGTGCCGACGGTGTCGTCGCTGTCGGCGGTGCCGGTGTGCTCGGTACGGCGGTAGGCGGCGCGGGTGTCGCGGAGCAGGCCGAAGGTGACCGAGTAGCGGCGGGCCTTGGTGAGGAAGTGGCCGCCGTAGCCGAGCACGTGCGCCCAGCGGCGCAGCCCGGCGTAAACGTTGGGTGTGGGGTCAAGGTCGCCTTGACGGTCTTTCGTCTTCCCGGCTGTCCGGGTGGTGTGGTGTCGGGTGGGGCGGCCGAGTCGCCAGCAGGCGTCGATGAGGCGGGCAAGGTGGTCGCCTTCCGGGTCGGCGTAGGCATCGACCGTGTCCGGAGTGAGTCGGGTGGAGCAGTGGCCGGTGACCTCGGTGGACTTCGTGGCGTACTTGGCGAGGTAGGCGGCCACCTTGGCGTCGGTCACGTCGCCGTCGCTGGTGCCGATGCGGCGTACGTCGACCTGCTCACCCCAGGCGACCGGCCAGCCCTGCGGGCGGTCGGGGTGCGGCGGGGTGGTGACGGTGATCTGTCGGGTGGCGGCGTGGACGGCGGCGTCGAGATCGTCGACGGTGACGCCGGCCGGCGGCGGCACCAGGGCCTGCCGGTCGTGCGGGTCGACGCCGTCGAGACGCAGCAGGACATGGAAGTGCACCGCGCCCCGGCGCTGCATCTCGGCGACCTTCCCGTGGGACACCCGCACCGGAGGCACCCGCCGGATTCGGCCGGACTCGGTGACGACCTGGACGTGGGAGATGCCGCGTCGGCGGCACACTGCGGTGAGATGCCGTTCGATGGCCTGTTTCGTGCGCCGCCACAGCTCGCCCGAGAAGTAGTTCCAGACGGCCTGGTGGTCGTGGTCGTAGCAGTCCAGGCAGAGCGGTCGACCGAGCTGCGGATCGTCGGCGTCGTGGCGGGCGAAGCAGACCGCGGGCCGCCCGTGTGGGCAGGTGCCGGCGGTGCTCCGGGCGCGGCAGGGTGCCGGGCGGCAGTCACAGCGCCGCCGGCTGGCGCAGGTGTGCCGGGGGATGTGCCGGTGGTGCACCGGGCCGAAGGACGGCGCGGTGAAGGTGGCGAAGACGACCGGGTGCGCGCTGACGGTGGCGGGGATGGTCTTGCCGCCGGTCAGGCCGCAGCGGACCACCTGGAAGGCGTCACCGGCGTAGACCCAGGCGCAGTCGGGGCACTGGGCGGCACGGCGGTTGCCGCACGCCTTGTACAGCGTCCGGTCGGGCAGCTCGTCGGTGTGCCGCTCGGCCAGGACCCGGCCGGTTGCGGGTTCGACGGCGGTGAGGGTGCCGGCCAGGCGGATCGGGCGGGTGCAGCCTCCGGCGGCGCGGGTGTGCTCCAGCCAGCCGAAGTAGTCCGGGGCGGCGGCGCGGTGCAGGGCCTGGGCGTCACGGCCGACGGTGAGGGTGGACACGGTTCTCTCCTCAAGGGGTGGCAGGGGACGGGCGACGAACTGCCACCGGACGCCGGAGCGGTGTCCGTCGGTGGTGTTCGTGGTGTCTCCTGGCACCGCCGGAGAGGGCGGCTCACGCCGGAGGGCGGGGTTGGCCATCGGCCTCGGACCGCCGTTGAGCTGGGTTTCTGGATCTTGGGTGATGCCGGGACGGGTGGGGTGCCTGGTCGTCGGCGTCCGGCGGGTTGCCGCAGGCAATCCCCACCCGTCGAGGTGCGCGAATCCGAGGGCCATCGTGGACGGCAGGAAAGGCCGTGCTGGACCGCTCAGCGGATTTCGGGTCGGCGCAGTGGCCGGGGCGATCGAGGGCCGGCGGGACGTGACCCGCGTCAGCGGCAGGAAGGCCGCTCGGCAACTCCGAAGTCGAGTTCAGCGATCCGGCGGGAAGGCCGCGCTAACGTGCTCGACGAGGGCCAGAGTAGCACCGGGTACCGACACGTCAACCCGCCGTGAATCCCGCGTCGAAGGCGCTCGAACCGGATGCCGCCCTGTCTGGTCCCACCCCATGCTTGACGGTTCGGTCCCAGGACATGCTTGACGTTCGGCCTAGTTGCCCTGTTCCGCCTTCCTCCGGTTGGGCAACTCCTCAAGGAAGAACGTCACGTCTTCCAGAGCGGAGAAGACCCGGCCGTCGAGGTCCGTCCGCTCGGCAAGCTCGCGGACGAGCACGACTGACGCGGGCTCCAAATACCCGAAGCGTCGGGCGAGGTGACCCAGGCAAAGCGACGCCGTGGCGACGAGCCATAGGTCAGCGCAATCCTGCGCGATCCGGTAGCACCATCGCTCGACGAACAGGCGGTCGTCGTCGTGGAGCGCCAACCCCACCAACACCGAATTCGGCGAAACCGCTTGGTCCCTGCCATCAAGAGCAGCAGTAAGCACCTCATCCGCCAGACCGTGTGACACCAGCGGCGGATCCTCGTAGATGTTCACCCCGGGAGGCTACGACAGCAGGGCTGCCAGGGCTGCCAGCCCGCGTGGGAGGACTTTCTGTACATCTATCAAGGCGGCCCTTGACGGGCCGCACGCGCCGCCGCCTGGGCGCGCGTCCGTCGCTCCGCTGGCGCTCCGACTCCGGCCACGCAACACGCCCGGCGGGCTGGCTCGGAGGGCGGGTAGCCCGGTGGGCCGCCGGATGACGACAGGCCGTTTCCGGTGGGGTTGTGGGGCCGGCAGCCGGCCGGGCCGCGCGGCGAGCACCGCGCGGCGTAGGGGAGCGCACGCCGGGTCCGTCGGCGGCTGCCGGGTCGGTGGCGGGGTTGCGGTTACTGCGCCTCCGGCGGGGGCGCTCCGGCTCCGGGATGGCCGGGGGTCCGTCGGCGGCTTGCGGTCCGTGAGTGGTGGCGGTGGGGAGCCATTCCGTCTGCCGTCGACCCGGGCGAGCCGAGCAGACCACCGCCCGACCCGCCAGCGTCCGGACGAGCCGTCAAGGCCGTCTTGACATGGCGGGCCGGGCGGCGGCCCGCTCCCACAGGAGTGCGGGTCGACGGCAGACGGGATGGTCGCGGTGGTGAAGGCGTATCGGGGCGTCAGCGGGTCTGCCAAGATGCCCAGCGTGAGCCAACTCCCCGAGGACGTGCGGTCGGCCTGTCGGTACTTCGCGTTCTATATCGCCAACGGCACCCTCGATGTCGAGCTTCTCGACGGTATCGACTACAGGTCAGCCCTCGTGCAGTTCGGGTCGCCACTCGAGCAAGCTTTCGCGATCTTCACAAACGTGCTCGACGTGCAGCCTGACGGCAGCGTTACCAACGCAGGAGAAGCCATGTACCGGGCAGCTCAATATGTGCGCCGGTACTGCGACCCGAACTACATCATCGATCCGCCATTCGAAGATTGGGAAACCGAACTGGTGTAGAAGGAAACGCAAGTATCAGGGTGTGTCTAACCAGGTGACTACCGAGGTGAAGGCTGAGGGACAACCACGGATGGTCGGGGGTCGTTCGCGCAGCTCGTAGGCTCATCAAACAGCAGGTCAGGCGACGGTGATCATTCCTTCACACGGAAGGGGGCGGCCAGCCTGACGGGTGGAGCGTACGAGCCCTTACTACCGATGTCGCTTGTCCTCAACGTGAACGACGTGTAGTTCGTGGCCGTCAGTGTCCCGCTTGCGGCGCCCGTACAAGCCGACGGCCACACCGCTACTGTCTGAGACCTCGTCCGCGCCTACGTAGGTCAGCACATCCGGGTGGTGGCCGTAGACCAACCATCCTGGACCGGGATCCAGGATCACCGTACTGAAGTCGCCGGCAGGTGAGCCTGCGTAGACGGGCCCAAACTCGCGAAGGATGTTCACGGCCTGGGCGGCGAGTTCCGCAGTGGGTCCGGGGTCCGGTAGCACGACACACGTGCCGTGGGCAAATGCTACCCATGACTTGCTGTCCCCTCGGATGATGCGACGCCAGGTTGCGGCAAGATCGTGCTCCGTCATGACGGTGATGATGCATGAGTCAATTTGCCAGCGCTACCCGTCGGAACGTGCCCGATCCGGGCCCGATGCAGGGGTCAATACAGGGCAGCGCCGGCACCTGAGCTGACCGCTGCCCGACGCTCGGTAGCGGTATCCCTGGTGACGCAGTCACCCATTGTGCAGATCAACACGATTCCCAAGCTGATGGTGCCGCGCGTGGCGTCTCAGCGTGGTTGCGCCTGCCAGTGATCGAGATGCCGCCGGAACCACGCTACCGCCGCAGCGGCATCGGTTATTGGGTCAACAGAACCGAGCCGCAGCCCGTCGGGACCCGCAGTGTCGACCATGGCCTCGTCGGCTCGCACGCCGTCGTCCCAGTTGAGACAGGAAGGGCTCCAGCCTCCACGCAGGCACTTGCCGTCGTAGTCAAGCCGTAGGGTCTGGTAGATCTGGTTGCCCTGGACAAAGTCGTACGACGCGGTCATCCACAAGGTGCCGCCATCGTCCTGGTGGTACCAGTCCTGGACATCCGGTATGTGCCTGGCGAGTTCCCCGAAGAAGGTGCTCTCATCGGCCGTTGGTTCTGTGTCCCGCACAGCTTTAAGTCTCGCAGATCCCACCGCGCACCGTTCGCAGCCTTCGGCTGTGAGGGACTAACTGACGTGCACCAGACCGGACATCGGTGGACGGCGGCGGACCGACGGGCCAACTTAGAGCACGACATTCGGCAGGTCAACGCCGCCTCAATGTTGCCTGGGGGGGGCAAGTGGTAGGACGGAGATAGCGGGCAGGATGCTCGTGTGGCATTGATCAATCCAGCGGGCTGGTACGAGGCCAGGAAAGCGGCCGCCTGTTCCGCATTGCCTGAGGTCATGGGGAGACATCCTTTGGGTACCGTGGCAAACGGTGTGGTGGTCGCCGAGGCTGTGTTCGGGGTTTTCGTCGAACTCGATGAGGTGCCGGATGCCATGGCCTTATTCGACATTGCAACGTGGCCACATGGCCGCCCGTTGCCGGCGATCGGTACCCGACTTCGCGGCAGGGTGGTGGGCCACCGACCCGGACATGACGACCATCCGGGGCAACTGCGGCTGGCGTGGCTTGATCAAGGTTCGTTGGCCGCTCCCATAGCTGGTGGTCACCCGAGCTATCAACGAACAGATCAAGCTCTGTTGCTGTCGACAGCAACAGAGCCGGACGACGGGGGCCAGTGGCGGAGGGCTGCGGATCAGAGCCCGACGTCAGAGACGTGCGCGGACGTTACCGGACGTAGCGCCCAGAACTTGTAAGCGAGATGTCGCCGGCTCGATCCCGGCCGAGGGCTCCGACACCGAGAGTGCTGTGGTTTAGCCGCTGGTCAGCCGCCATGCCGTATAGACGAACGCGATGAGCGCCGCAGCTGCCAGCGCGAGCCGGAACAGCGAAAGAGTTCCCCTCAACTCGCTGTTCAGCGGCTCCACCGTGCCGGGGAGTTCCGGTAGCGATGACGGTCGGAATACCAGGGCACCGACACGCCCTTCGGGCACTGGGATGGAATTACGGACTCGTCGCCCCGGACTTCCGTTACGACGCGGCACCCAGGCCACGACATCGACGGCGCCGGCCGGGACCGCGACATCGTACGGATCCCACCCAGGCAACCGATACTCGATGCCCTCGACGGCGACGACCGGCGCGGCGTCGTGGGTAGAGGCGTCTTCGTCGAGCCACCACTCGGGCTTTACCGGAATGACTCGTAGCACGCCCTGCCTTGGTGTAATCGGGACCGTGCCGGGCGCTGCCTCCTTCACCTTCAGGTCGCGGACCGCTTCGGGGGTGAGCATTCTGTTGGGTACGAAGAACAGCTTCGCGGTCAGGTTCGGCCCCAGCCCGGCCACTAGCAGAAGCAGCGTGACGATCAGCGCACCGCCACCCGCGAAATAGAATCCGATCACGGCCACCAGTCGGCCGAGATACCCGTGGTAACGAACGTGCTCGGCAAGCACAAAGAGGCCGACCGTCGCCCCGCCGAACGCGACGGCGGCGGCAAGCATGCCGATGGCGGAACTGGCGGGAGTTTTCAGATAGCGCCGGACGGCGTCCATGCCGCCGACCCTAGCCGTGGTCAGCAACGCGCCCCGCGAACAACCGACCAGCCACCAGGACACCGACGACCACGGCGAGCCTAAAGGCAGCGATCAGGCAGCATAATCTCCTGATCTGGACGGGTACGGGCCAGCAGAGAACGCCTAGCGTCAGTTGCTCGACCGCACTGGTTGGCGACCTTCGGCACAAGCTGACGAGCTGTGTCCGGCCCGCCCCAGCGGGGGTCAGACTGGCTTGCGTGCCGCTCTCTCCACTTCTTGCAGCACCAGTCCGAGGGTTTGCGAGCGGCGGTCTGCTGGCAGCGTCGCCCAGGCTCGTCGGGCATACGCAAGTCCCCCGGAACGGTCCCCGGACTTGGCCATCATGAGGGCTCGGTGCAGCTCGATGTGGGTGGCGAACCGGGTCAACGCTGGCGGCCGGAGCCGGTCGGCGTCGGTCTGGGCCTGCTCGCCGGGACCGACCATGCCGAGTCGGGCGTAGAGCATCGACCGGAAGGTGGCCATGCGCCAGGCGGGCACGGCGGCGTCGGAGATCTCCCCGTCTGGAGAGGCGGTCTGGTCGAAGATCCGTCGTGCGTCCTCGTCGGCCGTGATGGCTCCGCCGATGTCGCCTCGTCCGGCGGCGACGTGTGCGCGGGCCATCAGCGCCTGGAGGCGTCCCAGCGACGGACGGTCGGACAGGGCGATGGCCTCGTCGGCGTACCGCTTGGCGACGGGTAGGGCCGCGCCTTCGTAGGCCAGGGCGATGGCGGCCCTGCCACGTACCCAGACCCGGACGGCGAGGTCGCCGGAGCGATCGGCGGCGATCCGGGCGGTGTCGTACCAGCCGATCGCCTCGGTCGGGTCCTTGGTGGTCTTGCCGTAGGTGGTGAGTGCGCGGGCGGTGGTCGCCCACATCGTCGGGGAGTCGAGCTGCTGTTGCAGGACGACGAGGTCACTGGCAAGCCTGTTCTGAAGGCTGTCCGCGCCGATCTCCATGTAGTCGCGACCGTACTGCTCGACCCGGTCGCGCCAGCGGTCTTCACTGTCCCGTCGGCCGGCGAGGGCTGCGGTGAAGCCGGATCGGATCAGCTCGTTGGCGGCGATCGGGCCGATGGTGGCGGCTTGGAGAAGGTGCCTGCGTCTCACGTCCGGGTCTCCCAACGCCCGCGCGTAGGCGAGCACGATGTCCGGCGTCGCGGTCCGGCGTCCCGACTCGACGTTGCTCAGGTGCGAAGCCGAATAGCTGGTACGGGCCGCGATGGAGGCCAGCGTCACGCCTGCCTCAGTACGAGCCTGCCTCAGTTGTGCGCCGAGGTCATCCATCGGAGCCCCCGTGAAAGGTCCTGAAAGCATCGAGCCACTTCCGAGCGTAGTCGTGGGATCACAAGAGTAGACACCAGACGTGGTCAGCGCGGCCGGTGCGACGACCGGGCTTGGTCACGTCGCTAGCCGGGCGCGGCGGCGTCGGTCCCCCCGAGAGCAGTGTCGCCGCGCCCCCTCTAACGGTGGAGGCGGGAATGAGCGGCGACGTTCCGGACCAGTCCAGGGGCGAGCAGATCCAGCAGGCGGAACGGGAAGCGGCTCGGCAGCGGATCCTCGCGCAGGCCGAGGCGGACCGGATACCGGCCGAGGAGACGGATCGGGCATTGCCGGATCGCCGGTGGCGTCGTGGACAGCGTTGACCTGTTGCCGGTCGGTCGTCGGGTGGCGTACTGGCGGGGACGGCGGAAGCTCTCCCAGCAGGTGTTGGCCGATCGGCTGGGTAAGTCGAAGAGTTGGGTGGACAAGGTCGAGCGGGGTGTCCGGTCGCTGGACAAGGTGTCGACGCTCCAGGACATCGCCGCCGTCCTGCGGATCGAACCGGGGGTGTTGCTCGGCCGGCACGCAGAGCCGGCCGGGGTGACCGAACGCGCCGAGGGTGTGGAACGGATCCGCGCGGCCCTGACGACGTACGAGATCGCTTTGGCGCGCCCGAACGTCCGCCGACCTGTACTGACAGCCGAGAGGCTGACGCGGGAGACCGCGCACGTGTGGACGGCCTTCCAGCACGCCCGCTACCCACAGGTGATCGACCTGGTACCGGAGCTGGTGGCCGACGCGCAGCGCACCCACGCCCACGCTCCCCGTGCGGGGCGGCTGCCGCTGGTGGAGGCGTACCGGGTGACGGCGTCGCTGCTGGTGAAGCTCGGTGTCTTCGACGTGGCGTGGTTGGCGGTCGACCGGGCGATGACCGTCGCCACCGGTGACCGGGTGTTGGTGGCGGCCGCTGCGGTGCAGCTCGGTCAGGTGTTGCGCGGCTCGGGACGGGCGCGGGTGGCGAAGTCGGTGATGCTGACCGCCGCGTACCGGATCGCCCCACCCGTGATCGAGTGCGGCCCCCCGGCCGAGCTGTCTCTGTGCGGGACCCTGCTGGTACAGGCCGCCTTGGCCGCTGCCTGCGCCGGGGACGACGGCACCGCCGTCGAGCTGGTCGACGAGGCTGCGGAGATGGCGGCGCAGGTAGGAGACGGTCACGACCATCACCGGACCGGGTTCGGGCCAACGGCGGTGGAGCTGGCCCGGATCACCGCAGCCGTGGAGTTGGGCGACGCGGAGGCGGCCGTGGCCTGGCACGAGAAGGTGACCGTGCGGGATGGCTGGCGGTGGCTGCCCGCCGAACACCGTGCCGCGTACCTGATCGACGTTGCCCGCGCCTACCTCCAGGTCGACGACCCGGTCAATGCCGGCCGGGTCCTGATGGAGGCCCACCGGACCGCACCGGCCGAGATTCGCCACCGACCAGCCGGCCGGGACATCCTCGCCCAGGTCGCCCGCGACCCCGACGCCCCGGCAACGGTCACCCAACTCGTCGACATGCTCGGAACGGGTTGAACGGTGACCGGTCCTCACCTGTCCCTGGCGCAGATCCGCAACCGGCTGATCCTCACCGCCCGTGCCGTCCTCCGCGATCACCAGCCCGGACCCGACGGCCGCTGTCCGGTCTGCCGGACCGCAGGCTGCCCGGTGGCGACCGCCGCCCGCAACGTCCTGCGCTCGGCGGAAGAAGTACAGCAGCGAAGTACAGCAACCGAGCCGACCACACCCGACCCGGACGAACCCCAGCAGGCCGGATGACCTCGGATGACACCCGATCCGACCGGCGTGCCGGCAGTTCGGGACGAAGAGGTCGTCGGTTCGAATCCGGCCACCCCGACAGAGGTCAGAGGGCACATCCGATCCATGGATGTGCCCTCTAGTGCTTCTGTACAGCAGTGACGTAAAAGCGGGTCCGTGGTGCTGGACGCGGCCGGCGGGCAGGTGCTGCGCGTTGCTGCGGCGGTGAGCCGGTGTCAGGCTGCAACCGCCGCGCGGACGAAGGCGGCGACCTCGCGCGACGTGCTGGTCTGCGACCAGGCGAGGACCAGGGTGGCCGGGTCGGCGTCCAGGACGGGCCGGCTGACCAGGCCCGGGGGCAGGTACTCGCCTACCGATTCCGGGACGACCGCGATCAGGCGGCCGAGCTGGATCAGGTGCAGCAGTTGGTTGCCGTCGGCGACCGGGTGGCCGGTGACGCCGGGGCGGGCTTCGGGCCAGCGGGGCATCGGCTCGCCGTGCAGGTCGGCCATCGACACGGTGGCGCGTTCGGCGAGCCGGTGGCCCTCGGGCAGCAGCACGACCTGGTCCTCCGTGTGCAGGTCGTCGCTGTCCAGGCCGGTCAGGTCGTTCTGCGGCCGGTGCAGCAGGGCGAGGTCGGCGCGGCCGTCGCGGACCATGGCGGCGCGTCCGCCGACCCGGAAGTCGAGGTCGACCGGGATGGCGTCGGGAGATGCCGCGTAGCGGTCGAGGATGGTGCGCAGCAGTCCGGCGTCGCCGCCGGGTTTGAGGGCCAGGGTCAGGCGCGGGGTGGTTCGGGCGGCTTTTCGGGTACGCCGGATCGCCGCCTCGACCGCGTCGAGCGCGCCGCGGGCCTCGGTGAGCAGCACCTCGCCGGGCGGGGTGAGGTGGACCGCGCGGCTGGTGCGTTCCAGCAGCGTGACACCCATCCGGCGTTCGAGCAGGCGGATCGCCCGGGACAGGGGTGGCTGGGCGATGCCGAGGCGCTGTGCGGCGCGGCCGAAGTGCAGTTCCTCGGCGACCGCGACGAAGTAACGCAGTTCGCGCGTCTCGACGTCATCCATACCGCCAAGGTATCGCCACGGACCGCTTCGGTCCTGGTCCGCAGGCGCTGCCGGTGCTGGGCTGGGTGCATGAGTGGAGCACGCATCGCGCTGGTGACCGGGGCGAACAAGGGGATCGGGCGGGCCGTCGCCGAGGGCCTCGCCGAGTTGGGGATCACGGTGCTGGTCGGTGCCCGGGACCCGGAGCGGGGAGCGGAGGCGGCGGCGACGATCGGGGGCGCGTCGGCGGTCCGGCTGGACGTGACCGATCCGGCCGGGGTCGCCGCTGCCGCGGAGGAGATCGGGGCCCGGTTCGGCCGGCTGGACATCCTGGTCAACAACGCGGGGATCGGCGGTGACCTGACGGCGCAGGCACCGGGGGCGGCCCGGCTGGACGGCATCCGGGAGGTGTTCGAGACGAACCTGTTCGGGGTGGTGACGGTGACCGAGGCGATGCTGACGCTGCTGCGCCGCTCGGCCGGGGCGCGGATCGTGAACGTGTCCAGTGGCACGTCGTCGATGGCATGGATGACCGACGCGACCCACTATCTGAGCCGGATGCCGGCGTCGCTGGGTTATCCGGTGTCCAAGGCGGCGTTGAACATGCTGACCGTGCAGTATGCGAAGGCGCTGGCCGGGGACGGGATCCTGGTGAACGCGATCGCGCCGGGCGCGTGCGACACCGATTTTGCCAAGGGGCTGCCCTTTCAGCTGTCCCGGACGCCGGCCGAGGGCGCGGCGGTGGTGGTGCGGTTGGCCACGCTGGGGCGGGAGTGCCCCAGCGGCGGGTTCTTCGACGACGACGGGAAGGTGCCGTGGTGAGACGGTCAGGGGCCACTCCCGGCAACAGGGAGTGGCCCCTGGCCCGGTTGGGGACGACGGCGGCACGGTCACCCGTGCCCGCCGGACCCCGTCGGTCAGGTCAGGACGGGTTCAGTTTGATGGCGAAGCCATTGAAGATCGACCACACGTCGACCCAGGCCAGCCCGGTGGTGCACCCGGACGCGTTGCAGCCGTAGCCGTAGCTGACGATGCCGTTGAGCTGGCGGGAGTTGGGGTCGTTGAGGTAGATGACCGGCCCGCCGCTGTCGCCACCGCGACCGACGATGCCGCCGGCGTTCGGTACGCCGTAGCTGCCCCAGACGGTGGTGCCGTTCACGACCCAGCTGGCATTGCCCGCGTACACCGTCCTGATGTTGCAGACGACCTTCGAGTTGTATCCGAGCTGGCAGAGGAAATCGCCGACCGCCACATTGCGTACGCCGTTGAGATAGCGGGAGTAGCCGGTCGCGTCGAGGCCGTCCCAGGTGTACCGGTTCGTCGGCGCCTCGATGAATAGCGAGTCGAGATCGGCCCGCTTGTACTTGACCTGGCCGATGTAATTGCCGCCGGCCGCCGACACGTTGTCACCGACGTTGTAGCAGTGGCCGGCGGTGACCAGCCATTGCCGGCCGTCCCAGGTGCTGACGGCGGGGATGCCGCTGGTGCAGTAGGACTCGCTTCCGTAGGCCGGCCCGAGGGCTGCTCCCGCGTAGAACGGGGAGGTGTCGTTCCAGCGGCTCAGCGGCTTCGACGGGGGTGCCTGCCGGACGCGGATCTCGGTGGCGTCGGCGGCGGCGCGCCGCTGCGTGACGGCCGGCGAGGCGAGGTAGGCGTGCGCGGCCTCGGTGTCGTCCACGGCGAGTTCGATGACGCTGCCGTCGACCGAGCTGCCCGCGAGGCCGACGGTGAAGGGCAGGTCGGTGCGCTCGGTGAGGGCGGTGATCTCCTGCCGGAGCTGCTGCCGGGACTTCCTGCTCTGCACCACGTTGATCAGTCGGGTGTCCACCCTGGGGTTGACCCGGCGGACCGCGGCGATGAAGGCGCGTCCCTGCCGCACGTCGGTCAGGTAGACGTTGATCGACCGGTAGTCGGCGGCCATCTCGACCTGCGTGTAGATGTCCGCCCGGGTGCCCTGCCCGACCTGGGCCACGGCGTCGGCCGCCAGCCGCAGCGGTTCGAGCACCGTGGCCTGTCGTTCCGGCGTCATGGCCGCTACCGCCGCGACGCTCAGCGGTCCCGGTGCTGCCGCGTTGGCCGGCACGGCCATGAACGGCAGTACGACACCCACGCCCACCAGGGCAATGATTCTTCGGAGCGAATTGTTCATCTGCACCCTCTCGATAAATGGCGATTGCCCGCCATCGAGAGCATCATCTATTGATTTACGTCAGGCAATACGTCCGCCTGTCGGGTGATGGACTGAACGCCACCGCACCGGCCCGACCATTCGGAACGCGCGTACTGTTTTCGCCGAAGGAATTGTCCGGCCGATGTGGAACGTCACGAACGGGCCGGATTCGCCCCCGGGATGCCGGTGGCCGTGGCGTCGTACCGTGGGCGTCCCACCCGTGGAGGAGCCCGATGTCGATCCCCGATCCGGTCGTGCTCGCCCTGCCGTTCCGGGGCACCTGGCTGGTGCAGAACAGCCCCGCCCGGCGGGTGCCCAGCCACGGCACCGACCTCTTCGCCACCACGTACGCGATGGATTTCGTGGCGGTGCGGGGGCGACGGACGGCGACCGTCCGGGACTGGCGGACGCTGCTGGCGACCGAGCCGCCGCAGCGGTTCCTCGCCTTCGGGCGGCCGGTCCTCGCCCCCGCCGCCGGCCGGGTGGTCGCGGTGCACGACGGGGAGGTCGACCACGAGGCCCGCCGGTCGCCGACGACGCTGCTGGCCTACGCGCTGACCCAGGCGGCCCGGGTCCGCCGGGGCGCGGGCGCCGTCGCCGGCAACCACGTGATCGTCGAGCTGGCCGGGCGTCAGGGGTACGTCCTGCTCGCCCACCTGCGCGCCGGGTCGGTCCGGGTGGCGGTGGGCGACCCGGTCGACGTCGGGCAGGAGCTGGGCGACTGCGGCAACTCGGGGAACTCCACCCAGCCGCACCTGCACCTACAGGTGATGGACGCCGCTGACCCGTACGCCGCCCGGGGCTTGCCGATGGCCTTCCGGCACTACCGGTCGTGGCGGCGACCGGGTGACCCGCCGGTCGAGGTCGACCGGGGCGTCCCGGGCGAGGCGGCGGTGGTGGAGCCACGGCGGTGACCGCGCCGTCCGCCGCCCGGCGCGGCGCGACGACCCGGTTTTCCTGGCAAGGTGTACGGCATGCCCGCGCTGCGCCGCCCCCGGATGTCCGACTGGACGATCGTGGTACCCGTACTCGCGGTGCTGCTGCTGCTCGTCACCTGGAACCGCGAGCTGCCGGGTCTGCTGGTGGCGGTGGTCGCCCTGCTGCTGGCCGGGGCGGTGCTGGCGGCCGTGCACCACGCCGAGGTGGTCGCCCACAAGGTCGGTGAGCCGTACGGTTCGCTGGTGCTCGCGGTGGCGGTCACCGTCATCGAGGTCGCCCTGATCGTCACCCTGATGATCAGCGGCGGGGACAAGACCCAGGCGTTGGCCCGGGACACCGTCTTCGCCGCCGTGATGATCACCTGTAACGGCATCCTCGGGCTCTCGCTGCTGCTCGGCGCGCTCCGACGGCGGGTGGCGGTGTTCAACCCGGAGGGCACCGGTGGGGCGCTGGCCACCGTGGCGACCCTCGCCACCCTGAGCCTGGTGGTGCCGACGTTCACCACCAGCAAGACCGGCCCCGAGTTCTCCCCCGCCCAGCTCGCCTTCGCCGCCGTGGCCTCACTGGCCCTGTACGGGCTGTTCGTGATGGTGCAGACCGGCCGGCACCGGGACTACTTCCTGCCGGTGACCAACGACGGCAGCGTGCCCGACGCCGACGGCGACGGGCACGCCGACCCGCCGTCGACGCGGACCGCGGTGACGAGTCTGGTGCTGCTCGTCGTCGCCCTGGTCGCCGTGGTCGGTGACGCGAAGACCGTCTCGCCGACCATCGAGGCCGGGGTCGCGGCGGCGAACCTGCCGCAGTCCTTCGTCGGGGTGGTCATCGCGCTGCTCGTGCTGCTGCCGGAGACCCTGGCCGCCGCCCGCGCGGCCCGCCGGGACCGGGTGCAGATCAGCCTCAACCTGGCGCTCGGCTCCGCGATGGCGAGCATCGGCCTGACCATTCCGGCGATCGCCCTCGCCTCGATCTGGCTGGACGGGCCGCTGCTGCTCGGCCTCGCCGGCACCCAGTTGACCCTGCTGGCGTTGACCGTCGTCACCGGGGTGCTGACCGTGGTGCCGGGCCGGGCCACCGTCCTGCAGGGCGGGGTGCACCTGGTGCTGCTCGCCGCGTTCGTCTTCCTCGCCGCCAGCCCCTGACCCCGCAACAGGCACCGACCGAAAGGTGGTTGTCGGGGGCACATACTCAGGGTTTGATGCCGGTAACTGTCCGGGCGGGGGCCCGGACGGCTACACGGGGAGGACGATCCACTGTGCTCACATCCAGGCCACGTCGTGGTCTCATCGGCGCGCTCGCGTTGACGCTCGGCGTCACCGGGCTCGCCGTCGCCACCACCGGTGTCGCGTCGGCGGCACCGCACTTCGACAGCCCGCCGGCCGTCCAGGTCGGCTGGGTCGACTCGGCCACCCCGAAGACGGCCTACCAGGCCGACGGGGACACCAACCTGCCGCTCGGCACCCGGGTCGACGACGCCGGCAAGACCCACACCGCCCGCGTCTACGCCACCTTCGACCTGTCCCGGTACGAGGGGAAGAAGATCTACGAGGGCAAGGTCTTCGTCCAGGAGCACAGTGCCGCCGACTGCACCAAACGGGCCGTCGAGATCTGGCGTACCAAGCCGGTGGGTGCCACGCCGACCTGGAACAAGCAGCCCGAACCCCTGGTCAAGCTGGACGAGGAGGGGAGCTCGACGTACTGCCCCCGGTCCCTCGCCTTCGACGTCGGCGCGGCGGTGCAGGACGCGGTGGCCCACAAGCAGCGCCGGGTCACCTTCGAGATCCGGGTGCCGGAGCAGTACGAGGCCGACCCGTCGTACGGCCGGGAGCTGTACTGGTACAAGAACGTAGAGCTCAGCGTCAGCTACAACTCGCTGCCGAAGGTCGACAGCGAACACCTCTACAACGGCGGTTTCCTCTGCACCCAGCTGAAGCCGTACCCCCGGATCGGTGGGTTCGCCGGCCTGCTCCAGGCCCGCGGCACCGACGCCGACGAGTGGGACTCCCCCCGGACGGATTTCGCGATCTGGCCGACCGGCCAACCGGAGCAGCGCACCGAGTTCAGCTCGGACCGTGGCACGTTCGGGCGGGTCGCCAGCGGCACGGTGCCCGCCGGCGTCCTGGTCGACGGGAAGTCGTACGGCTGGCAGGCCCGCGTCGGTGACGGCGCGGACACCTCCGCCTGGTCGAAGAAGTGCTTCTTCACCTACGACGGTACCGGCCCGACCGCCCCGGCGGTCAGCTCGTCGAACTACCCGGCCGACGACACCGGGCAGCAGGCTCCGGCCGGCGAACCGGCGGTCTTCACCTTCTCCGGCATGGGCGACAAGGACGTGGCCGGCTTCCAGTACTCCTGGAGCGGCCTCGGCGCGGCCGGCGTCTGCGAATACAGCGGCGAGTACGGGCAACTGGTCTGCAAGGACCCGTTCAGCAAGCCGGGCACCGTCCGGGCGGCCACGCCCGGCGGATCGGCGACGGTAACCCTCAACCCGACCGGTTCCGGGCCGCAGCGGCTGACCGTCCGCTCCGTCGACGCGGCCGGGAACGTCTCCGCCGAGACCGTCTACCGCACCTTCGTGCCGTCGTCCACCCCGCAGATCCGGGTGGAGAGCGGGACGCCGCAGTGGGGCCAGGAGGTGCTGTTGAAGTTCCTCCCCGCCACCGGGGTCACCGACGTGCAGGAGTACGAGATCGTGCTCGACAACGCCCAGCCGGAAACCCGGCAGGCGGAGGCGGACGGCACCGCGTACTTCAGCTTCGTCGCGAACAACCCCGACGGGCACACCGTGCGGGTGCGCAGCCACAGCGGGAACGGGTTCGTCTCACCCGAGGCGACCTGGCAGGCGTACTTCCTGCCGTGGCCGGGGGTGCGGTCCGACGTCTACCCCGACAGCGGCGAACCGTCAGGCGGTGTCGGGGTCACCGGCACCTTCACCTTCTCCCCGCCGCCCGGCGGGACCGACACCGCCGCCTACCGGTACTCGTTCGGCGGCGACGGTGAGCTGACCGAGGTGGCCGCCGACTCCGCCGGCCGGGCGACGGTGACCTGGACGCCGGAGACCGCCGGCTGGGTCACCCTGACCGTGTACGCGGTCCGCGCCGACAGCACGGTCCACGACTACCCGAACTGGTACTCGTTCCAGGTGGCCGCCGCCTCCTGACCGGCGGGGCCGCGACGGCGGGGAGGCCACCTGGTGACAGGTGTCCTCCCCGCCGTCGTCGCGGGTGGGGGCGTCGTCAGTCGTCGTGGCGTTCGGTGCGGGCGACCTCGGCGAACGCCGCTTCCAGGCAGCCGGCGAGCGGGACGCCGGTCACCGCGAGCAGGTCGGCCACCAGCAGCGGCGCGTGGGCGGCGACGGCGGCCGGGTCGGGCGGGGTGTCGTCGTCGCCCGGGTCGTAGACGCCGAGCGCGCCGGCCAGCAGCACCAGCACCACGTGCGGGTCGACGTCGGGTCGCCAGGTGGCGGCGGCCCGGACGCAGCGTTCCAGCACCTGCCGCACGTCGTCGCTGTCGAGCCCGTCGGGGTGGGCCTGTTCGAGCAGGAGCCGGACCACGCCGCCGAGGACCAGCCCGGCGCGGTCGGCACCGGCGAGCCGGGGCACCGCGTCGTCGTACGCCGCGTCGTCGTGGGCCTGGGCGGCCTCGACCGCCGCGGTGGCGGCCACCGCGATCTCGCGGGCCGGGGCGGGCAGGTGTCGCCAGGTCACCGTCACCGGCCCAGCATGGCAGAGCCGACCGACACCGACCCGGCCGGACGCCGGTGGTGCCGGCAAGGGCGGAAACGGGTCGACCGCCCCGGGACCGGCCGCGACTCCCGGTGCGAGAAGTCGCCGGCCGTCCTTCCCGGGACGGTCGAACGATGGCCGGAGAACGCCCCTCAACGCTCCGGTCACCGCGGGTCCGAGCGGTGGTCAGCAGTTCGTGTAGCTGCCCTTGCTTCCCCACGTGCAGGAGTCGATCCCGGTACCGGCGGAGTTGCGCAGGTAGGCGGTGTCCCCGGTGTTGTTCCAGATGTAGTTCCCGGAACCCCAGTACCGGTGGGTGGAGGTGTTCTTGCCCTTGCCGGTGTGGATGTAGACGCTGGCACCCTTGGCGAGGCGGACGTCGCCGGAGAACGTGTAGACGTGCTTGGACTTGTCACGCAGCGTCCAGGACTTCAGGTTGAGCGTCGAGCTGCGCCTGTTGGTCAGCTTGACGTACTCGGCGTTGAGGCTGGTGTTGGAGCGGGTGTCGCTGCCCGGGGAGTCGTAGTAGACCTTGGTGATCTCGACGGCCGGGGTGGCGGCCTGGGCCGGCCCGGCGACGGCGAGCGAACCGCCGACGGCGACGACGAGCGCCACGGCGAATCCGACGAGCCTGGTGTGCTTCACGCGTACCCCCACAGGTTCACGGACCGGCGTCCACGGGGACCGGTCACGGAAAGTGAGCCGAGGTTATCGACGCGGACCGGCGACTGTGGACCGGAAATGCGCCGCGTCGCCAATCCGGTCCGCCAGTCCCGGCAGCGGGACCCTAATGGTGATCATGGACGACGCGATCGTCAGGCGACGGCGGCCCTTCCACCGATCCGCACTCGTCCGGCGGGCGGATCAGGCCAACCAGTCGGGGCCGGTTCCAGTGTCCGGCCACCCCGGGCCGGTCGGCCAGGTAGTCGACCGTCTCGGCCGGCGACCAGCCGTGCGCCTCCCGCAGCCCTTCGGCGATCATCCGCAGGTAGACCGGGGCGGGCGGGGTCCACGCCACGTCGGCGGCCCGCCACGGCGCGGTGAAGGTGAGCATCGGCAGGCCGTCGCGGGTGCCGACCCGCAGCAGCGTCTCGTAGCGCCCCGGGCCGAGGGTGGCCCGACCGTCGGCCACCGCCGCGTCGAGCGCGGGCAGGTCGTCGCCGGGGGGCCGGTACATCTCCTGGGCGGCGAGGTCGGCGAACTGGGCCCGGGTGAGCAGGTAGCCGCGGGCCGCCGCGACGCCCGGCAGCGTCGGGTCGTAGAAGGCCATCCCGCCCGTCCAGGCCCGGGACTCGCCGGCGAAGTAGATGCCGCCGGGGATCAGCACCGGCAGCGTCAGGCGCGGCGGTCGGCAGTCCCGGCAGCCGGGGTACGTCCGCAGCCCGCCGGGCGGCCGGCCGCCGGAGAGGTACCAGCCGAGCCGGGCGGCGTGCAGGTTCGACCCGTAGGCGACGTACCAGAGCAGTTCCATTCCACCCCCCTCCCACGCGCCGGGGTCCCCACGCTATCGCCCACAGGCCCTGTCCACACCCTGTGGATGAAACATGTGTACGAACGAAATGATCATGGTGGGACCGACCAGTCGGCGCTGAGTACGCTTGATCGCAGCCCCGGCACCCGCCGGGCCCACCTCACCTGGAAGAACGTGGATCACGAGCGAGTCGTCCGGGACGTCACGGTCCGCCTGTCGATGGCGTCGACCGCCGCCGAGGCGTGCCGGTGGACGGTGACCGCGCTCGCCCGGTACGCCCCCGCCACGATCTCCGTCCTGCTCCAGGTGCACGACCGGCTGCGCTGCATCGCCGCCACCGGGGCCTGGCAGGTCTTCTCCGCCGTCCCGCCGAAGTCGGGCATCGTCGGCCGGGTGTACGCCTCCGGCGTGGGGACCACCGTCGTCGACGTCACCGCCGACCCGGACTACCTGCCGCTGCGCCCCGACGTCACGGCCGAGATCTGCGTACCGGTGCGGGACCCGCAGGGCCGGCCGATCGGCGTGCTCGACCTCCAGTGGAGCGGGCCGGTGGACCTCACGCCGTGGCGGGAGACCGCCGACCGGCTCGCCGAGCGGCTCGGTGCCCGGATCGCGGCGCTGGGCGGGCCGCCCGCCGAGAGCCGCAGCGAGAAACTGCTCAGGCACGCCACCGCGATGACCGCCGCCCCCACCGACTGGGACCTGCTGACCGCCGCACTCACCGCCGCCCGGGAGGTCTCCACCCTCTCCACCGCCGTGCTGGTGCTCGCCGGTCGGCACGGCTCCCGCGTCGGCGCACCCGCCACGGTGCCCACCGAGTGGGAGGCGCGGGTCCGGGCCGCGCTGGCCGACGCCCCGACCACGCAACTCGACCGGCTCGTCGCGCGGGCCCACCGGTACGGCGCGGCGTACACCCTGGGTGAGGCGGGCTGCCCGCCCACGGAGGAACACCTCGCGCTGGCCCGTGCCGGGGTACGCACCCTGGTGTCGGTGCCGGTCGGCCCACCCGATGACGGCGGGGTGCTGCTGGTCGCCGACGAACGGCTGCTGCACCCCGACCCGACCACGGTCAACCTGATGGAACTGCTCGCCGGGCAGGCGTGGGCCGCCCTGGAGCGGCTGCGCACCCTGGCGCAGCTGCGCGAACAGGCCAGCCTCGACCCGCTCACCGGGCTGCGGCACACCGGCACGTTCGGGCGGCGGATCGCGGCGGCCACCCCCGGGCGCACCGCGCTGCTCGCCATCGACGTGGACGGCTTCAAGAGCGTCAACGACACGTACGGCCACCAGGCCGGGGACCGGCTGCTGGTGGGGCTGGCCCGCGCCCTGGAGGCGGCGCTGCGGCACGGCGACGAGTTGTACCGCACCGGCGGCGACGAGTTCGTCGCGGTGATCGAGGTGGCCCACCCCGACGAGGCGGTCCGGATCGCCGAACGGCTCACCGAGGCAGCCCGCCGCACCGGCCGCACGATCAGCGTCGGCGTGGCGCTACCGCTCCCCGGCGAACCCGCCGACCGCACCCTGCACCGCGCCGACCAGGCCCTCTACACCGCCAAACACCAGGGCCGAAACCGAGTCCACCTCTCCACCCCCTAACCCCCACCCCACCCCCGCTCCCCCTCCCCCGCTCCCCGCCCGCCCCGCCCCGCCCCGCCCCGCCCCGCCCCGCCCCAGTCGATCATGGACTCGTGGTGGGCGTTTTGCTCCGGTTCCGACCCTTTTGTGAGCACCACAACTCCTTGATCGACAGGGAGTGGGGGCGCGGGGGCGGGGGCGGGGGGTGGGCCCGGGAGGTGGGGGTGGGGTTAGGGGCGGGGGGGTTTGACTAGTAGTTCTGCGATCTGGGCGGTGTTGAGGGCGGCGCCCTTGCGCAGGTTGTCGCCGGTGACGAAGAAGTCCAGGGCGCGTGGGTCGTCGATCGCCCGGCGAATCCGGCCCACCCAGGAGGGGTCGGTGCCGACCGCGTCGATGGGCATCGGAAACTCCCCGGCTTCCGGGTCGTCGACCAGGATCACGCCGGGTGCGTTGCGCAGCGCCTCCCGGGCACCCTCGGCGTCGACCTCGGTGGCGAAGACGGCATGTACGGCGACCGAGTGGCCGGTCACCACAGGCACCCGTACGCAGGTGGCGGAGACCTTGAGATCGGGCAGGCCGAGGATCTTGCGGGACTCGTTGCGGACCTTCATCTCCTCGGACGACCAGCCCTGCTCGGCCGGTGACCCCGCCCACGGCACCACGTTCAACGCCAGCGGCGCGGGGAACGGGCCCAGCTCGTCGCCGACCGCCTGCCTGACGTCGCCGGGGCGGGAGCCGAGCACCCGGTCTCCGGCGATCTTGCCGAGTTGCCTGTGCAGCGCGTCCACCCCGGCCTGCCCCGCCCCCGACACCGCCTGGTACGACGCGAGCACCAGCTCCCGCAGGCCGTACTCGCGGTGCAGCGGGGCGATCGCCACGATCATGGTCAGGGTGGTGCAGTTGGCGTTGGCGATGATCCCCCGGGGCCGGTGGTGCACCTGTTCGGGGTTGATCTCGGGCACCACCAGCGGCACGTCGCGGTCCATCCGGAACGCGGCCGAGTTGTCGACGACCACCGCGCCCCGCTCGACGGCGATCGGCGCCCAGTACGCCGACACCTCGTCGGGCACGTCGAAGACCGCCACGTCGACCCCGTCGAACGCCTCGGGGGTGAGCGCGCCGACGGTCAGTTCCTCGCCCCGGCAGCGCACCTGCCGGCCGACCGAGCGGGCCGAGGCGAGCAGCCTGATCTCCCCCCAGACGTTGCGCCGGGAGGAGAGCAGGTCACACAGCACGGTGCCGACAGCCCCCGTCGCCCCGACCACGGCCAGGGTGGGCTGCGGTCCCATCGGGGCTACCGCCCGGTTCCCGCGTACACCACGGCTTCGGAGTCGCCGCCCAGCTCGAACTGGTCGTGAATGGCGCGTACCGCCCGGTCGAGGTCGGTGTCGCGGCAGACCACGGAGACCCGGATCTCGGAGGTGGAGATCATCTCGATGTTGACGCCGGCCGCGCCGAGGGCGGCGAAGAAACCGGCCGCGACACCGGGGTGCGAGCGCATGCCGGCGCCGATCAGGGACACCTTGCCGACGTGGTCGTCGTAGAGCAGGCCCTTGAACTTGACCGGCTCCTGGATCTTGCTGAGCGCGGCCATCGCGGTCGGCCCGTCGGCCTTGGGCAGGGTGAACGAGATGTCGGTACGCCCGGTGCCCTCGGTGGAGACGTTCTGCACGATCATGTCGATGTTGATCTCGGCACCGGCCACGGTGTCGAAGATGCTGGCGGCGGCACCCGGCTCGTCGGGCACCCCCACGATCGTGATCTTCGCCTCGCTGCGGTCGTGGGCAACCCCGGTGATCAGTGCCTGTTCCACGGGAAGGTCCTCCATCGATCCGGTGACCATGGTGCCGGTGTTGGTCGAGTATGACGAACGGACGTGGATCGGCAAGCCTGCCCGACGCGCGTACTCCACGCTGCGCAGGTGCAGCACCTTGGCGCCGCAGGCGGCCAGCTCCAGCATCTCCTCGTAGGTGATGTGCCTGATGTGCCGGGCGTTGGGCACGATCCGGGGATCGGCGGTGAAGACGCCGTCCACGTCGGTGTAGATCTCGCAGACGTCGGCGTGCAACGCGGCGGCGAGCGCCACGGCGGTGGTGTCCGAGCCGCCCCGGCCCAGCGTGGTGACGTCCTTGGTGTCCTGCGAGACGCCCTGGAAGCCGGCCACGATCACCACCGAGCCCTCGTCGAGCGCGCCCTTGAGCCGCCCGGGGGTGACGTCGATGATCCGCGCCCGGCCGTGCGCCGAGGTGGTGATCACACCGGCCTGCGAGCCGGTGAACGAGCGTGCCTCGTACCCCAGATTGTGGATGGCCATGGCCAGCAGCGCCATCGAGATCCGCTCCCCGGCGGTGAGCAGCATGTCCAGCTCACGGCCCGGCGGTAGGGGGCTGACCTGGTTGGCCAGGTCGAGCAGCTCGTCGGTGGTGTCGCCCATCGCGGAGACCACCACCACCACGTCGTCGCCGGCCTTGCGGGCGGCGACGATGCGCTCGGCCACCCGCTTGATCCGCTCGGCGTTGGCGACGGAGGATCCGCCGTACTTCTGCACCACGAGTGCCACGACGGCGCACTCCCTCCCAGCGATGACCCTGAGCGTGCCGACGCCGCCGGCTGAAGTCCGGCGGCGCGTGTCAGACCACCCCAGGGTATCGGGCGGTACGCGAGTGCGGGTCGGGTGATCCCACCATCCGGCGCAGGCCACCGCCGCACGGCGCGGTCCGGGCGGGGGACGGGACCCGACACGCCCGGCCCGTCGCCGGTCCGCGCGGGGTCGTCCGGGGCGGTCGCCGGGCGCAGAATGACCCGGTGCATGCCCACCCCCGCCCGCTCCTCCTTCCCCCGGCGCGGCCGGCCCGACCGGCCCGTCCCGCGCGTCGGATGCCGCCGACCCACCTGGCCGGTCCCACCGGGCCGCGGCCGCCGGACCGATCGGGGCCGCCGGACCGATCGGGGCCGGGGCGGCCGGGGCGGGCGGTGCTGCCGGTGGTGTCGGTGCTGGTACTGCTGGCCGGTTGCGGCTCCGACGGGCCGGACGTCCCGCCGACCGCCCCGCCGTCCGCTCCGGCACCCGTCACGGTCGACAGCGCCCGCGACGAGCTGGCCGCGCTGGCCGCCGCCGCCCGGGACCGGCACCTGACCGCCCGCTACACCCTCACCGGCACCGGCGGGCCGGCCCGCGAGATCACCGTGACCAGCGCGAACGACGGTAGTTGGCGGGTGGACGTGCCGGGGGGCGCCCTCGACGGGGCGGCCGACGTCGCGCTCACCGCCACCCGGGACGGGTTGTTCCAGTGCGGCCTGCCCTCGGCCGGCCGCCCCGAGCCGGCGAGCTGCGTACGGCTGGGTGACCGGGACGACGCGGTGCCGCACCGGCTGGACCCCCGGGTGCAGCACCCGTTCACCGACTGGCTGGAGGTGCTCACCGACAGGCGTACCGCGTTGTCGGTCTCCACCGCGACCACGCCGCCCGGGGTGCCGGGGACCTGCTACGCGGTGGAGAGCACGTCCGCCTCGCTGAATCCGCCGCTGGACGTGGGCATCTACTGCTACCAGCCGGACGGGACGCCCACCTTCGTCCGGGCGGCGCTGGGCACGTTGACCCTGGTCGGTCCGCCCGGCCCGGCGCCCGACACGGTGCCGCTGGCCGGGCCGGTGGTGCCCGGTGAGCCGCTCGGGCGGGAGTCGGGGGCATCGGCCGAACCGAGCCCGGAAACGTCCTGACCCGTTCGGGCGTTACGGGTGGCCTTGACCACATTTGCCATAGCGGGCTAATCCACCAAAAACCCCATACGGGATTCTCTTCGCATGGTTCACCTCACGCCGCTGCTCGCCTTCCGCTGGAGCCCCCGGGCGTTCCACCCGACCGCCGAACTGACCGGCGACGAGGCGGCCTCCCTGCTGGAGGCGGCCCGCTGGGCCCCGTCGGCCGGCAACGCCCAGCCGTGGCGGTTCGCCCTCGGCCGCCGCGACGACGAGACCTGGAAACGCATCCTGGTCAGCCTCACCGGGGCCGACCAGCGCTGGGCGCGGCACGCCGCCGCGCTGCTGGTGGGCGCGCACGTCGCGGGCGATCCGGAGCGGTGCGCGTACGACCTGGGCCAGTCGATCGCCCACCTGAGCGTCCAGGCCACCGCCCTCGGTCTGCACGTACGCCAGATCCGCGACTTCGACCGGGCCGCGCTCGCCGCCGACCTGGACCTGCCCACCGGGGTACGCCCCCTGGTGGTGACCGCCGTCGGCCCGCTCGGTGACCCGTCCACGCTGCCCGTGGACCTGTTGCGCCGGGAGACCGCGCTGCGCCGCCGGCACCCGGTCCACGCCCTGCTGCTCGGCTGACGCCACCGCCCCTCGACGGTGGTGGCGGGACCTCGGCCGGCGGCCCGTGGCGGGTGCGATTCGGATCTCAGAGTCCGGACCCACCTTTGCACCCCCCGGCTCATCACGTAGGGTCACTCTGTCATGTGGCGGGCGTACCTTCTCCTTGGTCGCCGCGACGGGGCCTGACCGGCCGGCACCCCGTCGCGGAGTCGAACCGCGCCGTCCAGCAGATCCGAACTCCATCTCGGCAACCGTCCGGGCATCGCCGCCCGACCCGCCGACACCTTCGCAATGCTGACGCCACCTGACCCACGGGAGCACTCCGTCATGGCTCAACCTGTCACCACCGACGCCGACGCCGATCAGATCGCCCGGCAACGTCCCAGCCGGATGCCGTACCAGCGCTACCAGCCGTACCACCAGCAGTTCCGGATCGACCTGCCGGACCGCACCTGGCCGACCCGGCACGTCGAGGCCGCCCCCCGCTGGTGCGCGGTCGACCTGCGCGACGGCAACCAGGCCCTGATCGACCCGATGTCGCCGGAACGCAAGCGGCGGATGTTCCAGCTGCTGGTGCAGATGGGCTACAAGGAGATCGAGGTCGGCTTCCCGTCAGCCAGCCAGACCGACTTCGACTTCGTCAGGCAGCTCATCGAGCAGGACCTGATCCCCGACGACGTCACCATCCAGGTGCTCACCCAGTGCCGGGAGCACCTGATCGAGCGAACCTTCGAGTCGCTGCGCGGCGCGCACCGGGCCATCGTGCACTTCTACAACTCCACCTCGACGCTCCAGCGTCGGGTGGTCTTCGGCCTGGACCGCGACGGCATCACCGACATCGCCACCCAGGGCGCACGGCTGTGCCGCAAATATGCCGAGATCCACACCCCGGACACCGACATCTACTACGAGTACTCGCCCGAGTCGTACACCGGCACGGAGCTGGAGTACGCGGTGGAGGTGTGCGGCAAGGTCATCGAGGTGATCGACCCCACCCCGGACCGCAAGCTGATCATCAACCTGCCGGCCACCGTCGAGATGGCCACCCCCAACGTGTACGCCGACTCGATCGAGTGGATGCACCGGCACCTGCCCCGCCGGGACAGCCTGGTGCTCAGCCTGCACCCGCACAACGACCGGGGCACCGGGGTCGCCGCCGCCGAGCTGGGCCTGCTGGCCGGCGCGGACCGGATCGAGGGCTGCCTGTTCGGCAACGGCGAGCGCACCGGCAACGTCGACCTGGTGACGCTGGGGCTGAACCTGTTCTCCCAGGGCATCGACCCGATGATCGACTTCTCGAACATCGACGAGGTCAAGCGGGCCGTCGAGTACTGCAACCAGCTCCCCGTGCACGAGCGGCACCCGTACGCCGGCGACCTGGTCTACACCGCCTTCTCCGGCTCCCACCAGGACGCCATCAAGAAGGGCTTCGACGCCCTGCACCGCGACGCCGAGGCGGCCGGGGTGCCGATCGACGAGTTCACCTGGGCGGTGCCCTACCTGCCGATCGACCCCAAGGACCTGGGCCGCACCTACGAGGCGGTCATCCGGGTCAACTCGCAGTCCGGCAAGGGCGGCGTCGCGTACATCATGAAGACCGAGCACCAGCTGGACCTGCCGCGCCGGCTCCAGATCGAGTTCTCGGGCGTCGTGCAGCAGGTCACCGACCACGACGGTGGCGAGGTCGACCCGGGCACCATGTGGCAGATCTTCGCCCGCAACTACCTGCTCGACCACCAGGTCGACCCGTCCGTCAACCTGACCGGCTACACGATCGGCACCGTCGACGGCAAGGTCGAGATCGAGGCCCAGGTGGTCGTCGACGGCGCGGCGCGCACCCTCACCGCCGTCGGCAACGGCCCCATCGACGCGTACGTCAATGCGCTCCAGTCGGTGGGTGTGGCGGTACGCGTGCTGGACTACCACGAGCACGCCCTCTCCTCGGGTGGCGACGCCCAGGCCGCCGCCTACGTGGAGTGCGACATCAACGGTCAGACCGTGTGGGGCGTCGGCACCGACCCCAACATCGTCACCGCCTCCATCAAGGCCGTCACCAGCGCCGTCAACCGCACCCGGCGCTGATCGCACCGTCCGGGCTGGTGGTCGTCAGCGGACGATCCCGGATCACGACCACCAGCCCCGGGCCGGCTGCCGGCCCGGGGCGGCACAGCCGGCCGAGCCCACCCCGCCACCGGCCGGCCACCCCGGCGCGCTCGGCCACCCCGACGCGCCCATCCCGCCAGGGCCGGCCACCCCGATCCGCCCGTCCCCGCTACGTGCCCCGGGTCGACGGCGCGGCCCGACCGGGGGCACGGTCCGGGGACGGCCGGCGGTGGACCAGCAGGGCGGCCAGCAGCGCGCCGCCGAGCAGCAGACCGGCGCACCACGTCATCGCCCCCCGGAACGCATCGGTCAGGGCGGTGCCCTGCTCGTAGCCGGTGCCGGACAGACCGACCAGCAGCGGCAGCGCGGCCACCGCGAGCAGGCCGCCGGTGCGCGACGCGGCGTTGTTGAAGCCGCTGGCCACCCCGGCGAAGCGGTCCGCCACGGCGGCCAGCACCGACGCGGTCAGCGGCGCCACCACCAGGGTCAGCCCGACCCCGAACAGCAGCACCCCGGGCAGCACGTCCCACCAGTACGACGCACCCGGCCCGACCCGGCGCAGCAGCAGCAGACCGGCAGCGGCGGCGACCGGGCCGGCGGTCAGCAGCGGCCGGGGGCCGATCCGCGCCGACAGCGCCCCGGCCCGCGCCGAGCCGAGCAGCAACAGCACCGTCATCGGCACGGTGGCCAGCCCGGTGCGCAGCGCCGACCAGCCGACAACGTTCTGTAGGTAGACGGAGAGGAAGAAGGTGAACCCGCTCAGCGCGGCGTAGACCAGCACGGTGAACACGTTCAGCACCGAGAAGAGCCGGCTGCCGAAGATCGTGGTGGGTAGCATCGCCCCCTCGCCCCGGTGCCGTTCCAGCAGCACGAAGCAGACCGCGGCGAGGACCCCGACGCCGGCGGCGAGCAGCACCGGCCAGGAGCCGGCCCCCCGTACCGGGGCGTCGATCAGGGCGTAGGTGAGCCCACCCAGGGCCAGCGCGCCGAGCAGCGCACCGGCGATGTCGAACCGTCGGCCGGCGGTGCGGGAGGCGTTCTCGTCCCGGCTCTCCGGCACCCAGCGCACCCCCGCCAGCAGCACCCCGGCCGCGAGCGGCAGGTTGATGAAGAAGATCCACCGCCAGGAGAGCGTGTCGATCAGCCACCCGCCGACGAACGGTCCGAGCGCGGTGGACACCCCGGACAGGCCGGACCAGGTGCCGATGGCGCGGCCCCGGTCGTCCGGGTGGAAGCTCGCCTGGAGCACCGACAGCGACCCGGGGGTGAGCAGCGCCCCGCCCGCGCCCTGGAGGAACCGGGCGGCGATCAGCTGGTTGGTGTCCTGGGCGAGGCCGCACAGAACGGAGGCGACCGCGAACCAGACCACCCCGATCAGGAAGATCCGCCGCCTGCCGAACCGGTCCCCCAGCGACCCACCGAGCAGGACGAACGCGGCCAGCATCAGCGCGTACCCGTTGACCGTCCATTGCAGACCGGCGACGGTCGCGTCGAGGTCGGCGCCCAGCCGGGGCAACGCCACGTTGACCACGGTGCTGTCCAGGAACACCATGCCCGAGGCGAGGATCGCGGCGAGCAGCGTCCCCCGTCCGGCCGTGGTACGGATACGGAGCGCGTGAGCGGGTGCCGTCATGGGTACCAATCTGCACGCCCTCGACCGGAGACGCCACGAAACGCGGAAACCGTGCCTTGGGTACTGTGCGGGATCGCCGGAAGCCCGCAAGCTGGAAAGGTGTCGTCTGTGCGTACCAGATCAGGAGGCCGCGCGGCGGTGGCGGCGGCCCTTGCCGCGCTGCTCGCCCTCGGCGCGGGTGGTTGTGACGTCTCGGTGGCGGAACCGGAGGCGCCACCCGGCAACTCCGGCAACGTCGGTGAGCAGCTCGCGGAGCTGACCGTCGCCGAGGCCGGCTCGATGAAGGGTTACAGCCGGAACCGCTTCCCACACTGGCGGGACACCGGCAAGAACTGCGACGTGCGGGACAGTGTGCTCCAGCGCGACGGCAAGGACATCCGGCTCTCCGGCTGCAACGTGGTCGGCGGGCGGTGGGAGAGCGTCTACGACGGGCGGACCTTCACCGACCCCTCCGACGTGGACATCGACCACATGGTGCCGCTGGCCAACGCGTGGCGTTCCGGGGCCGACGAGTGGGACGACGCCAAGCGCGGCGACTTCGCCAACGACCTGACCCGGCCGCAGCTCTTCGCGGTCTCCGCCAGTTCCAACCGGTCCAAGGGTGACCAGGACCCGTCGCAGTGGAAGCCGCCGAACCGCGCCTACTGGTGCACGTACGCGGAACACTGGGTAGAGGTCAAGCACCACTGGAAGTTGACGGTGACCAGCGCCGAGAAGGCCGCCATCACCGACATGTTGGGGGGCTGCACATGGGCGAGCAAGCGCTGACACCGGCCGACGCCGGGGCCGACCCGGCCGGGACCCCGGCGACGGGAGCCGACGCGACGCCGGAGGCTGCGGGGGCGGCCACCGCCGGGATGACCGCCGACGGGCAGCCTGCCGCCCCGGCCGGGGTGCCCGGAGCGGGGATGACCGCCGACGCGGGCGGCACCGGCGGGCCCCGCGAGCTGACCGCCGACCTGGTTGCCGGCCCCGGCGGGGTGATGACCGACGAGGTGGGCGTGGTGACCGGCGAGCTGACCCTCAAGACGCGGTACGCCGACGGCCAGGCCACCCTCGCCGTGCAGTACAAGGACGCCGACGAGTGGTACGCGGTGACCGGCGGGACGGCCAAGCTCGTCGACCCGGCCGACCTCGACGCCGTGCACACCGTCGCGCTCGCCCTGCTGCACCGCCCCGAGGGCTGACGCACCCACGGCAGGGCCCCCTTCCCGACGCCGGGAAGGGGGCCCTGTCACCTGCTCACGGGGTGGGGATCAGCTCACCGGGGTCGCCCGGCGTCCCGCCCTCGTCCGGCCGGACCAGTTCGGGTTCCACCTCGTGCGGGCGCAGCCGTCCGGCGGCGATGTCCTCGGCGAAGTGGCAGGCGACCCGGTGGCCGCCGACGACCTCGCGCAGCGCCGGCCGCTCGTCGGCGCAGCGGGTCGGCTGCGCCCACGGGCACCGGGTGTGGAACCGGCAGCCGGCCGGCGGGTTGGTGGGCGACGGCAGGTCACCGGCGAGCAGGATCCGCTCCCGCCGGTCCTCGACCAGCGGGTCCGGCACCGGCACCGCCGACATCAACGCCTTCGTGTACGGGTGCATCGGCTCCCGGTAGAGGTCGTCGCTGGCCGCCTCCTCCACCAGCCCGCCCAGGTACATCACCCCGACGGTGTCGGCGATGTGCCGGACCACCGCCAGGTCGTGCGCGATGATCAGGTACGTCAGCCCGCGCTCGTTCTGGAGGTCCTCCAGCAGGTTGAGCACCTGGGCCTGGATCGACACGTCCAGGGCGGAGACCGGCTCGTCGGCGACGATCAGGTCCGGGTCGAGCATCAGCGCGCGGGCGATGCCGATGCGCTGCCGCTGCCCGCCGGAGAACTCGTGCGGGTACCTGCTCAACGCCGAGGCGGGCAGGCCGACCGCCTGCAGGGTGTCCCGCAGCCGCCGGTTCGTCGCCTCCTTGTCGTCGGCGAGGCCGTGCGCCTTGAGCCCCTCCACCAGCAGCGACTCCACCGACTGCCGGGGGTCCAGGCTGGAGAGCGGGTCCTGGAAGATCATCTGCATCCGGCGGCGGGCCCTGCGCATCGACTCGCCCTTGAGCGCGCGTACGTCGGTGCCGTCGAAGACGATCTCGCCGTCGGTCGGTTCGACCAGCCGCAGCAGGCCCCGGCCGAGCGTCGACTTGCCACACCCCGACTCGCCCACCAGCCCGTACGTCTCACCCGCGTTGATCGACAGGGAGACACCGTCGACCGCGTAGACGTAGCCGACGGTACGGTCGAAGAGCAGCCCGCTCTTGATCGGGAAGTGCACCTTGACGTCGCGCAGCTCGATCAGCGGCCGCTCCTGTTCCGCCGCACCCCCCGCCCCGGCCTGCCCGGTCGCGGCGTCGTCCGTCGCGGCACCATCCGTGTTTCCGGTCCGTTCGGTCACGGCACCGCCACCTCCTCCGATACGGGGTTGTTGCACCGCAGGTCGCCGCCGGTGGCGGTGGGCTCCAACGGTGGCGGGCCGTCCAGGCAGGCGTCCACCACGTTGTCGCAGCGGGGCGCGAAGGCGCAGCCCTCGACCCACGGGATGTTGTCGGCCACCGAGCCACGGATCGCGTGCAGCCGTTCGCCCCGCACCGAGTCGAGCCGGGGCACCGAGTTGAGCAACCCGTGCGTGTACGGGTGCCGGGGCCGGGCGAACAGCTCGTGCCGGGCGGCCCGCTCCACCACCTTGCCGCCGTAGAGCACGTTGACCGTGTCGCAGAGGCCGGCCACCACCCCGAGATCGTGAGTGATCATGATGAGCGCGGTGCCGGTCTCGTCGACCAGCTGCTTGAGCAGGGTGAGGATCTGCGCCTGGATGGTGACGTCCAGCGCGGTGGTCGGCTCGTCGGCGATGAGCAGCCGGGGCTTGCAGGCCAGCGCGATGGCGATCAGGGCACGCTGGCGCATACCGCCGGAGATCTGGTGCGGGAACTCCGTCAGCCGACGGTCCGGGTCGGGGATGCCCACCGCGTCGAGCAGTTCCCGGGCCTCCCGCAGCGCCTTGCGGCGGTCCATCCCCCGGTGCCGCTCCAGCACCTCGGCGACCTGCACCCCGATCGGGACGACCGGGTTCAGCGAGGACAGCGGGTCCTGGAAGATCATGCCGATGTCCCGGCCGCGGCGGTCCCGCAGGTCGTCCGGGCGCAGCTTGAGCAGGTCGGTGCCCTCGAACAGCACCTCGCCGGTGACCCGGTTGCCGCGCTTCGGCAGCAGCCCCATGACCGCCAGGCTGGTCACGCTCTTGCCGCAGCCGGACTCGCCGACCAGGCCGACCGTCTGCCCCGGCTCCACCGTGAAGCTGACCTGGTCGACCGCCGTGAACGGCCGCTCGCCCCGGCGTTGGAACACCACGCTCAGATCGCGTACGTCGAGCAGGCTCATCGGGTCACATCCTCACTGTGCTGGTCGTTCGCCTCCGGCTGCGGTCGCCGGTCCACCCGGCTCCCGTCCGGCCCGGGGCCGCCTGCCACACCGCACCGCCGCACCGCCGTCACCGCCGGTTCTTCGGGTCGATCGCCTCGCGCATCGCCTCACCGAGCAGGGTGAAGCCGAGCGCGACCACGATGATCGCGAGCGCCGGATAGTAGGCCAGCTCGGGGCGGACCTCGAAGTAGCGCTGGCCGTCGACGCCGAGCATCAGCCCCCACTCCGCCCGGTTGATGTCCGGGTCGCCGAGACCGAGGAAGGACAGCGCCGCCGCGTCCAGGATCGACACCGCGAAGGTCAGCGTGGCCTGCACGATCACCGCGGTCAGCGAGTTGGGCAGCATGTGCCGCAGGACGATGTTGCGTTCCTTGACGCCCAACGCCCGCGCGGCGAGGACGTGGTCGCTCTCCCGCTGGGCCAGCATCGAGCCGCGCAGCAGCCGGGCGAAGATCGGCACGCTGACGATCGCCACCGCGAAGATCACCGTCCACTGGCTCGACCGGCTGGCCATCGCGACCAGGGTGATCGCCAGCAGCAGGCTGGGCAGCGCCAGCATCACGTCGGTGAGGCGCATCAGCACCACGTCGACCCAACCGCCGAAGGCACCGGCGATCGCGCCGAGCAGCACGCCCAGGGTGAGGCCGATCAGGGTGGCCAGCACGCCCACGAAGAGGGTCTGCCGACTGCCGTGGATCATCCGGGAGAGGAAGTCCCGGCCGAGCGGGTCCGAGCCGAACGGGTGCCCGGCGGTGGCCCCGGGGATGCTGTCCACGGTCAGGTCCCGGGTCAGCTCGTCGAAGCGCTGCACCGGGTCGTGCGGGGCGATCAGCGGGGCGAAGAGCGCCACCAGCACGAACAACCCGACGATGACGGCCCCGACGATGGCCACCGGGTTGCGGCGCAGCCGGCGCAGCGCGTCCCGGTAGAGGCTGACCCCGCCCGGGTCGGCGGTGGCCCGCGCCAACTCGTCGAGCCGGGCCCGCTTGCGGTCGCCGAGCCGACCGATGCTGCGCTCCCGCCGCTGCTCCGGGGTCTCGCCGGCCGGCCCGGCGGGGCGGTCCTCGGTCGGGTTCCCGGCGGGCTGGTCGGTGGGGGTGTCGCCGGTGCGGGGCTTGCCCACGCCGGGGCGGGTGGTCGGGTCGGTCATCGCACACGCACCCTCGGGTCGATGAAGGCGTAGGAGAGGTCGACCAGCAGATTGACCAGCACGAAGACCAGCGCGGCGAGCAGGATGATCGCCTGGAGCACCGGGTAGTCCCGGCCGCCGCTGATCGAGTCGGTGATCAGGGTGCCGAGCCCGCCCCAGTTGTAGACCTTCTCGGTGAGCACCGCGCCGGAGAGCAGCGCACCCGTCTGCAGGCCGATGGTGGTGACCACCGGCAGCAGGGCGTTGCGCAGGATGTGCCGGCCCCGGATGGTGCGGTGCCGCAGGCCCTTCGCCTCGGCGGTCCGTACGTAGTCCTCGTTGAGCACGTCGAGCACGCTGGCCCGGGTGATCCGGACGATCACCGCCAGCGGGATCGTGGCCAGCGTGACCGCCGGCAGGATCAGGTGCCAGAGCGCGTCGGCGCTGGCGTCGAACTCTCGGGTGAGCAGGCCGTCCAGGACGTAGAACCCGGTCACCGAGGTGTTGTCCATCCCGGTGCTGATCCGCCCGGACGGCGGGAACCAGTGGATGTCCTGGGTGAGCACGTCCTTGAGCAGGTAGCCCAGGAAGAAGATGGGGATCGAGATGCCGAGCAGGGTGCCGGCGATGGTCAGGTTGTCGAGGAGTCGGCCCCGGTAGCGGGCGGCGAGATAGCCCAGTGGCACCCCCAGCCCCACCGCGATGATCATGGCGGCGATGGCCAGTTCGATGGTGGCCGGGAAGGCGCGGGCGATGACGTCGGTGACGGGGTCACCGGTCCGGATCGAGTTGCCCAGGTCCCCGGTGAGGACCCGCTGCATGAACTTGCCGTACTGCACGAGGATCGGCTGGTCGTAACCGAGCGCCTTGATCAGCAGCGCCCGTCGTTCCGGGGTGGCCCGCTCGCCGAGCAGCGCCTCGACCGGCCCGCCGGGCAGGTTCCGCAACCAGACGAAGATCAGCGCGGACAGCGCTATCAGCGTCACCACCAGTTGGAGCAGGCGGCGGACTATGACTCGCAACATCTCTCACACACCAGACTCTCGATGTTCGCGGCATCGGCCCGGGCCGGCACTTGCTCCCGACCCGGGCCGATGCACGCCTACGGCGTCAGCCGACGGACGTCACTTGCTGCTGACGCTGACCGTGTTGAACCGCTCGTCGGTCAACGGGCTGGCGACCATCCCCTGCACGTCCTTGGTGACGACGATGGCCGGCGGGGCGTGCCAGACCGGCACGGCCGGCAGCCACTTCGCGGCGATGTCGCGGTTGACCTGCTCCCAGGCCGCCTTCTTGCCCGCCTCGTCGACGGTGCCGTCGGCCTTGGCGATCGCGTCGAACATCTCGGTCATGGCCTGGTCGCCGAACTCGACCTTGCCCCGGCCGAAGAAGGTGCCGACGAAGTTGCCCGGGTCGTTGTAGTCACCGGTCCAGCCGAGGATGTGCAGGTCCTGCTTGCCGAACTGCTGCACGTCGTCCTTGAAGCCACCGTTCCACGGACGCGGCGTGCCGTTGACCTTGATGCCGACGGCCTGCAGGTCGTTGGCCAGGACGGTGAAGATCTCCTGCGGGTTCGGCATGTACGGCCGGGAGACGTCCGGCGGGTAGTAGAAGTTGAGGGTCAGCCCCTCGGCACCGGCCTCCTTGAGCAGCTGCTTGGCCTTGTCCGGGTTGTACTCGTACTTCTGCACGTCCGGGGCGTAGCCGAGCACGGTGTCCGGCATGAACTCGTCGGCGACCTTGGTGCCACCCGGGCCCTTGGTCTGGACGAGCTGCTGACGGTTGAGGGCGTAGGCGATCGCCTGGCGCACCCGCAGGTCCTTCAGCTTCGGGTTCTTCTGGTTGATGCCCAGGTAGAGGATGTTGAACGCCGGGCGGTCGAGGACCTGGAAGCCCTCACCGGCCAGCGCCTTGCGGTCGGCCGGCGCCGGGAAGTCGATGCCCTGGACGGTGCCCGCGCGCAGCTCCTGCTTACGGGTGTTCTCGTCCTTGATCACCTTGATGATGACCTTGTCGACCTTGGCCTTCTCACCCCAGTAGTCGGGGTTGCGGTTCAGGGTGATCTCGTTCTTGGCCTTGTCCCAGCCGCCGAAGGTGAACGGGCCGGTGCCGACCGGGGTGGTGGTCGCGAACGAGCTGTACTCGAAGGAGTCGCCGTTCTGCTTGACCGTGTCGGCGTCACCCTTCTTGAGGGCCTCCGGGCTGGCGATCGAGAGCGCGGTCAGCGCGAACGCGCCGGGGAACGCACCCTTGTACCTGTTGAGGGTGACCACGGCGGTGCCGTCGTCCTTGGCCTCACACTTGTTGTAGAGCGCCTCGCCGGCACCCTCGGCCTCGTTCTTGGCGAACCCGCCGAAGACGTCCTGGTAGTAGATCATCTGCGACTGGGCGGCGGCGCCCTTCATGTTGTACCAGCGGTCGAAGTTGAAGCAGACCGCGGCGGCGTTGAAGGGGGTGCCGTCGTGGAACTTCACGCCCTGGCGCAGCTTGAAGGTCCAGACCTTGCCCTCGGGGTCGTGCTCCCAGCTCTCGGCGAGGCCACCGACCAGGTCGGCCGTGCCGGGCTTGTGCTGGACCAGCGTGTCGTACATCTGCCGGACCGGCCGGAACGACTCACCGTCGTCGTTGAAGATCGGGTCGAAGTTCTTCGGGTCACCGGCACCGGCGAAGATGAAGGTGCCGCCCGTCTTGGCCTCGCCACTGCTGTCATCGCCGCGGTCACTCTCCGCACAGCCGGCCGCGCCGACCGCCAGGGCTGCAACGGCCACGAGGCTCACGGCCGTCCTTAGCCTTCTCGCCTGCATCTCTCACCTCTGTCATCCGCCTGAACAACGCCGGTCCATGGCTCGGTCCGTGAGCGGGAGGCTATGACACGACACACCGAAGCGGAACGTCCGTTAGGCAATCGCTACCAAGCCGACACCAAGCGCTCCGTCTGACACCGCCGGATCTCCCGACAAACGGGACTGTCACAGCGGAACCTCGGAGTTATGTCGGGAAATCACCCGATTGTCCGGGCCAGGAACGCCGTCGTCACCCGCCGTCACGATCCAGCCCGCCGCCCCGCGCCGACCGGGCCGACGGACGCCGTCCGGACGGGGTGCCGGGCGCCGCCGGCACCGGTGTCCGGTCCTGGGCACGGCCCGCGTCCGGACCCGGGTCGTATGCGCCGGGTGGGGTCGACGTCCGGTGACCGGCGGCACCCGCCGGCCGGAATCCCGACCGGGCCCCCGGCGTTACACCATCCGTACGACCGCAACAGCACCCCCGGGCCGCCCGACGCCCCGGCCGCCGGCGGAATGACCCGGCACCCACGGTCGTTACACCCCGGTACGACCGCAGCAGCACCCCGGCCCACCCCGCACCAGCTGCGGGAATGACCCCGGAACCCCGGTCGTTACCACTGACCCCGGCACGAGCGGCAACCGCCCCGGCCGGGAACCCCTGAACCTCCCTTCCCCCGCACGAGCGGCCCCCGACGTGGTGCCCACGCCCCAACACCGCCCGTCCCCCACGGGCACACCCGGCCCTCCACCGGCCGGACGGGGCGTCTACCCCCGAAGGAGCTTCCCCCATGAACACCACCATCCTGCGCAAGAGTGTTCTCGGTATCGCCGGTCTCGCCGTCGCCGGTGGCCTGGCCGCCGGCCCGCTCAACCACGACACCCCCACCATCGACACCCGCCCCGTCGCCGCCGTCCAGGCCGACAAGCCGGCCGTCGACACGCTGATCCCGCACGGTGTGCAGGGCGACCAGTCCCGCATCGACCTCAACGACGAGCAGACCGGCAACGCCAAGGCGATCATCGCGGCGACGAAGAAGGCCGGCATGGACGAGCGGGCCGCGGTGGTGTCGATCGCCACCGCCCTGCAGGAGTCGAAGCTGGAGAACCTCGGCCACCTCGGCGACCGCAACGACCACGACTCGCAGGGCCTGTTCCAGCAGCGCCCGTCGAGTGGTTGGGGCACCGTGGAGCAGATCACCGACCCCGAATACGCCACCCTGGCCTTCCTCAAGGGCCTCAAGCAGGTCGACGGCTGGCAGGACATGCCCCTGACCAAGGCCGCCCAGACCGTCCAGGTCTCCGCCTACCCCGACCACTACGCCCAGTGGGAACAGCAGGCCGCCGACCTCGTCGCCGAGCACTGGAACAGCTGACCCTGCGTACGACACGATGGCCGGCACCCCGCCCGGGGTGCCGGCCATCGGCGTACGTGGCGGGAAGTCAGACCGCGCGGCGGCCCTCGAAGGCCCGACCCAGGGTGATCTCGTCGGCGTACTCCAGGTCGCCGCCGACCGGTAGGCCGCTGGCCAGGCGGGTGACCGCGATGCCCATCGGCTTGACCATCAACGCCAGGTACGTCGCGGTCGCCTCGCCCTCGGTGTTCGGGTCGGTGGCCAGGATCAACTCGCGGATCGTCCCCGCGCTGAGCCGGCTCATCAACTCGCGGATGCGCAGGTTGTCCGGGCCGATCCCCTCCAACGGATTGATCGCCCCGCCGAGCACGTGGTAGCGGCCCCGGAACTCACCGGTCCGCTCGATCGCCACCACGTCCTTCGGTTCCTCGACCACGCAGATCACCTCGTCGGTGCGGCGCGGGTCGCGGCAGATCCGGCACTGCTCCGACTCGGCGACGTTGAAGCAGGTGGTGCAGAACCGGACCAGGTCCTTGACCTTGCGCAGCGCACCGGCGAGCCGGGTGACGTCGGCCGGGTCCGCCGACAGGACGTGGAAGGCGATCCGCTGGGCGCTCTTCGGGCCGACGCCCGGCAGCCGCCCCAACTCGTCGATCAGGTCCTGGATGGCACCCTCGTACATCTGCGGGTCAGAATCCGGGCAGGCCGAGGCCGCCCATGCCGCCGGCCACCGGGCCCATCTTCCGGTCGGTCAGCTCCTTGGCCGCCTCGGCGGCGTTGTGCAGGGCCGCGACGACCAGGTCCTCCAGGGTCTCGACGTCCTCCGGGTCGACCGCCTTCGGGTCGATCCTGATGCTCTTGACCTCGCCGGAGCCGGACACGGTAGCGGTGACCAGGCCGCCGCCGGCGGTGCCGGTCAGCTCGGCCTCGGCCAGTTCGGCCTGCGCCTTGGCGATCTGCTGCTGCATCTTCTGCGCCTGCTTCAGCATCTGCTGCATGTTCGGCTGTCCACCTGGGCGCACGGATGGCTCCTTCTCGCACTCGTCTGCTCGGCCGCGCCCAGCCTAGTCGGGCACGACCGGTGGTCTCCGGTCCGGGCGACGGCGGGTCAGCGCGCGTCCACCTCGTCGATCTTCTCGGCCCCGAACGCCTCCCGGAGCAACTGCACCGCCTGCTCCTCGCTGGACTGCCGGGCGGTCCGCTCGTCGATCACCTCGTCCAGCGGTTCGTCACCCGGATCGAAGCCCTCGTAGGCCGGGGCGGTCGTCGGCTGCGAACGTCCACCGGCACGCCCCGGCCCGTCGTAGTCCGGGTCGTACGGTGGCTCACCGGCCCAGTCGGCGTCCGCCGTCCGGCGTGCCGGCTGGGCGGTCCGGGGCACCTTGGCGGTGCCGGCCGCTGCCGCCGCCGCGGCCGCCCGCGCCGCCGCGATCGCGCTGCTCACCGGGGCTGCACCGGGGGCGGTCGCACCGGTCTGCGCCGGGGCCGTCGCCGGTCCCGCCGGCCTGGGTACGGCAGTCGCCGCCCCGCCGGCACGCGCGGTCGCCGCCCCGGCCGCCGGTGCCACCGGCCGTGCTCCCGACCCCCCGGCCGTGCCCGGTCCGGCCTGCGCGCCCGCAGATCGGCCCGCCGTACCGTCGGGCGTCGTCGCCGTGGCCACCGCGCCGCCCGGACGGGCCGCCTCGGGCCAGTCGCCGGCGTCGCCCGCGCCGCCGACCCCGCCGGGGCGGGCAGCCTCCGGCCATCCGTCCTCGCCACCGGGACGGGCCGGCTCGGGCCAGTCGTCGTCGGCCGCGTTGGTCCCGCCGCCCTGCGCCTGCGGGTCGTCGCCCCGCACCGCGACGGCGGTCGCCCCGCCCGCGCCGGAACCGTCCACCGCACCGGCACCGTTCACGCGACCGGCACCGGCAACACCCGGCACCCCGTGCGGGCCACCGGGGCCGGCCCCGCCCGCCACGCCGTTCACGCCGAGCCCGGGGTGCGCGCCGGTCGGGGCAGCATCGGACCGGGCCGCCGGCCCGCCGGCCGGACGGGCCACGCTGGACGGGCCGGGACCGGCATCCGGGCTGGCTGACGGGCGGGACGGGTGGGGGGTGGCAGCACCATCGGGCGGGCCGGGCGGGGAGTCGGCGACAGGCGTGGCCGGGCGGGCCGGACGCGACGGACCACCCAGGGTCGCCCCACCCCGCTCGCCGGCCACCTCGCAGCGGATCTGCCAGCGACCGCCCAGCTCCTCGTAGAGCGCGTCGGTGAGCACCCGGGCGTGGTCGGCCATCATCTTGGCCAGCACCACCGACTTCACGGTCACCACCAGCGTGTCACCGTCGAGGTCCCGGACCACGGCGTCCCGCATCAGGGCGGCGATCCGCTTGTTCGTCCGGTTGACCTTGCCGACCACCTCCGGCCACGCCCGCCGGACGGCCACCGCGTCGAGCGCGCCCACCGGGTCGCCGCCCGGACGGGGCGGCTCGGGCGTCGCCGGATCGGGCAGCACCGCCGACGGCGGCACCGGACGGCGTACGGGAGCGGCGTCGACGACCGGTGGGCCACCCGACGTCGGCGCGGCGGGTGCCGCCGAGGATGGTGCGGATCGGGCTCCGGCCACGGCGGCCCGCGCGGCAGCCGCCCCGGTGGGGCCTGCGGGCTCCGCCGGGGTGTCGGCGACGGCCGGGGCGGGCTGGGGGCGTACCTCGGTCGGGTTGGGGGCAGGCGCGGAGCCGGCGGCGGCCGGCGGCAGGTCGACGGCACCCAGGGTGAGCCGGCGCTCCATCCGTTCCAGGCGTTGCAGCAGGCCACCTGAGGAGTCGTCGACGCCGGGCAGCAGCATCCGGGCGCAGATCAGCTCCAGCAGCAGCCGGGGAGCGGTGGTGCCGCGCATGTCGACCAGACCGTTGTGCACGATGTCGGCGCAGCGGGACAGCGTCGCCGGGCCGAGCCGCTGGGCCTGGGCGGCCATCCGCTCGATCTGGTCGGCCGGGCCGTCGATCAGGCCCTTGTCGGCGGCGTCCGGCACCTGCTGGAGCACGATCAGGTCGCGCAGCCGTTCCAGCAGGTCGGAGGCGAACCGGCGCGGGTCGTGCCCGGCCTCGGCCACCCGGTCGACGGTCGCGTACGCCGCCGCGCCGTCCCCGGCGGCCAGCGCGTCGCACATCTCGTCGATCAACGCGGCATCGGTGACGCCGAGCAGCGCGGCGGCCCGGGGATAGCTGACCCCCTCCGGGCCGGCACCCGCGATGAGCTGGTCGAGCACGGAGAGGCTGTCCCGGGCGCTGCCGCCACCGGCGCGCACCACCAGCGGGAAGACCGCCGGATCGACGGTCACCCCCTCGGCCTGGGTGAGCTGCTCCAGGTACGGCCGGAGCACCTTCGGCGGGATCAGCCGGAACGGGTAGTGGTGCGTCCGTGACCTGATCGTGCCGAGGACCTTCTCCGGCTCGGTCGTGGCGAAGATGAACTTGACGTACTCCGGGGGCTCCTCGACCAGCTTGAGCAGCGCGTTGAAGCCGGCCGACGAGACCATGTGCGCCTCGTCGATGACATAGATCTTGAAGCGGCTCTGGGCCGGCGCGAAGAACGCCTTCTCGCGCAGCTCACGGGCATCGTCGACGCCACCGTGGCTGGCCGCGTCGATCTCGATGACGTCGATCGAGCCGGAGCCGTCGACGGCCAGCGACCGGCAGGAGTCGCACTGCCCGCACGGCTCCGGGGTGGGGCCCTGCTCACAGTTGAGCGAACGGGCCAGGATCCGGGCGCTGGAGGTCTTGCCGCAGCCCCGGGGGCCGGAGAACAGGTAGGCGTGGTTGAGCCGCCCGCTGCGCAGCGCCTGCGACAACGGCTCGGTGACGTGCTCCTGGCCGATGACCTCGGCGAAGGTGCGCGGCCGGTACTTGCGGTAGAGCGCCAGCGTCACTCGCCCCGCCTCCTCTCGACCGAGCCATTCTGCGCCGGTCGGGCGCGGGTGACCACCCACCACCCCGGGACCCGGCCCGCAGGTACGGTACCGGTGGCCGGAGACAAAAAGGCCTCCCGTGCACCCGGCAGAGCTCGCTTATCCTTGCTGCCTTCCGGCCCTGGGGAGGTTCACGAGATACCGCCGCACGGGAGGTAGGCCCCACCCTACCCGACAGCCGGTGGATCTTCGGGGGGTGGTGGGGTGGCCCGGCCGTCGGGGACCTGTATCCTGGCTCGCGGAGGATTCGCCTAGAGGCCTAGGGCGCACGCTTGGAAAGCGTGTTGGGATAAAACCCTCACGAGTTCGAATCTCGTATCCTCCGCTCGCCTGAGCAGGAAAAACGACAGGGCCGGCCCCCACGGGGACCGGCCCTGAATCGTCTCGACCGTCGCTCTCGTCTCAGTTGTCGTCTCGGTTGCCCTGTTCCGGCTGGTCGGGCGGCGGCTTGGTGACCCTCTCCCCCGGCCCGGCCGGCGGGTCGCCCCAGAGCAGTCCGCCGAGCTGCTGCGCGATGTCCCGGCGTACCTGGTCGGTCATGTGCTGGTAGCGGACGGCCATGGCCGAGTTCGACCAGCCCATGATGCCCATCACGGCGCGGCCGGAGACGCCGAGCACCAGGAGCGCGGTGGCGGCGGTGTGCCGGGCGTCGTGTAGCCGGCCGTCCCGCACTCCGGCGAGCTTGAGCAGCCGTTTCCACTCGTCGTAGTCCGTCGCCTGATGGATCGCCTGACCGGTTGGCGAGGCGAACACCCAGCCCTCATCGCGCCAGAGCTGGCCGACCACGAAGGGTGGATCTCACCAGCGTGGCAGCAAAAAAGGGACCAGTGGTTGTGGTGTCGATACCCGCTGCGGTGCGGTCATCGACAGCATTTGTGCGGGCTTCTGGCTGGCGCAGAGTTCCCGTGACCAGCAGTGGCTGCTCGAATCTGCGCCCCTGGACGCGCTCCTTCAGCCGCTGCGTCGCGGTAGGCATTGAAGGGAACCGGTAGCTACGATGCTGGGCCGGCCGCCACCTGACCGGCAAGAACATCACCGTTGTGGAAATGAACCGTCCTGACCGGCGGATCAAGGGCAAGTCCGACCCAATCGACGCCATCGCCGCAGCCAGGGCCACCTCCGCGAGCGTCCCGAAGACCCCGTATCGGTCCGGTTCGCCCCGACGGTCGCCTGCCAGTGCGCGGTCAAGGCACACATCACCCGAACAACCAGATTCGGAGGCCGGTCGCCGCTCCCCGGAAGCGCTCCGGGAAGCGGGCCGAGCTCAGCGCCGCCGTTCTGGATCGTCTGGGACGTCTACACCGCCCTCGGCGCGGGCTTAGCCGCCCTGACCCCTTGACCTCCGTAGAAGCATCGAGACGGAAGACGCAGTGCAGCGTCGGCACTAGCGAAAGATCGCCAGTGAGGGTTGGATAGAAACCCGGAACGGAGACCTTCGTTCGAGCGACCAAAAGGGGTTGGGTTATGATATTCACATCAGTATCCGTCCGGAACTTCCGATCAATAGCTGATTCTGGACGCATTCCACTTGGCCCGATCACGTTAATCGTTGGTCGCAATAACGCAGGAAAATCAGCTTTAGTACGTGCCATCTATCTCGCACAGGATGGTGCACCGACGAGCACCCGCGACGTACGAATCGGATCACATTCATTCGACGTTGAACTAGAATTAGGTTCTTGGCACACGTTCATTGAGCAGGGGTCCAAGACTCGCGGAACTAGCCGGGCTCCGGTCGGCGATGTACTGACATTGAAAGGCGGCGAAATTGTCCATGGAATGATTTACAGAAATAACGCAAAATTCACAGTAAATCGCGCACCGAACACTGAGCCGCTCAATGCGATCTACCCGGTCCTTGCCACCCGCCGCCAACAGCACTACGAAGAGCAGGTCAGGCGGGAAGCGGCAATAACCGTGGTCCCGACCGACTCAAATCTGGTCTCCCGAGTCATGGCACTTGCTACTTCGGATATTCCTGAAGCGCTAACTTTTCGCCAAGCGTGCAATGACGTTCTCGGTGTCAGGCTTAATGTCTTTACCACTGAGCATGGCCAGCAAAGCGTGGGCATCCAGATCGACAGGTTCACCGACATACCGCTAAGTGCCATGGGGGCAGGAATTACAAGCGCGCTCAACTTGCTTCTCAGTCTAAGCACGAGCCGAAAAAAGCTATTCCTGATTGAAGAGCCGGAAAACGACTTGCATCCGCAAGCACTGAAGGCATTGCTGGACATTATACTCAAGGCCTCGAACGATAATCAATTCATTATCACAACCCACAGCAGCGTCGTTCTATCTAGGCTCGGCTCGGCGTCTGACTCTGCCGTTGTTCACACGACAAGCGACGGCAGGACTCCACCAACCACTTCCTTCGAGGTCATCGACTCTCCATCAGGCAGGATTTCGATAATGCAGGACCTCGGATACGAGCTAGCCGACCTCGAACTCGGTGAGGGATGGCTAATATTTGAGGAGTCGAGCGCCGAGCGTTTGGCGCGCGAGTTCCTCATTCCGTGGTTCGCGCCTCGACTAGTCCGCTTAAGAACCTTGGCCGCAACTGGCACATCCCGCCTCCAGCCAATCGTGCAAGATTTTTTTGAAATGTTTCTATTTGCACACCTGGAACCTATGTACCGTGGTCGCGCATGGGTTATCGCGGACGGAGACGAGTCTGGCGTACGAGCAATTCGGGACCTTAGAGCAAAGTTTCCGACATGGCGCGGCGATCGATTCATCAACCTCAAACAATCCGATTTCGAGCGCTACTATCCGGAGCCATTCAAGGCTGAGGCCGAGCAAGCCCTGTCGACAGCAGACAAGCAGCAACGCAGAGAAGCGAAACGCATATTACTACACAAGCTCTTAGCCTGGATCAGCGAAGACGAAGATCGGGCAAAGAGAGCATTCAACGAATCTGCCGATGAGGTTGTCCAAACACTGCGAGGGATCGAAGAAGCCGTCGTCTCCCTTGGTCGAATCTCTTCGCACCCCGCAGCCTTATCCATCCCCTAATAGAGACTGAGGCCCAACGCAGCCTGTGGCAACAAGCAACCGCGCAACTTCGGTCCGTCTCGACCCTGGTCGCCCGCGCTATGCCCATGGCAGAACGGGCACTCCGGCCCCCGCGCCGGACCTAAGGTTTTCCGCAACAGCACCCCGGTGCCGCCCGGTGGGGAGGCAGCGATGCGGATCGTCTTCGTGCACGGGGCGTGCGTACGCGACGGGGCGTGGTGGTGGTCCCGGGTCGGCGCGCTGCTCGCGGCCGGCGGGACGGCGAGCGTCGCGGTACGGCTACCGAGCTGCGGTGAGCTGCCGGACGCCCGTCGGCCGGCAGGGCTGGACGACGACGTGGAGGAGACCCGTCGGGTCCTGCGCGACGGCGGGCCGACGATCCTCGTCGCCCATTCCTACGGCGGGGTGGTCGCCAGTGCGGCGGCCGACGCCGGGGACGTCCGGCATCTCGTATACGTCAGCTCGTTCCTGCCCGACGTGGGTGAGTCGCTGGCCGATCTCGGCCCCGCCGGACCCGCGCCCCACCTGGAGTTCTTCCCCGACGGCACGTTCGCAGCCCGGCCCGAGCTGGTTCCGCCGCTGTTCATGCACGACTGTGACCCGGCGGCGGTGGACGGTGCGCTGGCCCGGCTGGTCCGGCAGGACGCCGCCGTGCTCACCACCCCGGTCCGGTACGCCGGCTGGCGGTCGACCCCGTCGACGGGGGTGGTCTGTGCCGGGGACCGCGCCACCCCGCCGGAGGTGCAGCGCGCCCAGGCGGCACGGGCGGGGCGGACGGTGGAGCTGGCCACCGGGCACCATCCGATGCTCTCCCACCCGGAACTGCTCGCCAGTCTGCTGCGGAAGGTCGCCGCCGAACACGACTGAGAACATATGCGCGGGACGCCAGAGGGGTCTGAGCGGTGCGTGTCCCTTACGGTCGAACGGTGAAGCGACCGCGCTTGTACGGACCGGGCGAACTGGCTGCCCTGTTCAACGTGTCGCGGCAACGGGTCCTACAGATCACCCGCCGACCCGGCTTCCCCGAACCACTCGCCCGCCTGATCGGCACCACGGTCTGGGACGCGGACGAGGTGGACGAGTGGGCACGCCACCACCGCCCACCCCGCCCGCCTGCGGAAGACGACGAGTAGCCGCCCGGCCCGTCGGCAGGGCACAGCAACACCGGCATGCCTCCCACCGCGAACCCCGGTACGGTGCGGGCACTCGCGGCGGCCCGGACACCGTCGTACACATGTGCTATCCACAGGGTGTGGATGGCGGGGGGATCGGATGAGTTACGAGCTCAGCGCGGTCGTCGCGGACGTCGAGCTGCTGCGGGAGCAGACCGCCGACCTGGATCACGCGGTGCTGGCGGCGCTGCGACAGGATTTCGCGCTGCTGCCGGTGACGCCGCAGTTGGTCGAGGAGCTGACCGGCGCGCTGCCGGACTACCACCCCGAGGAACCGACCCCCGAGCAGCCGTTCGAGCTGGTGATCTCGCCGGCGCTGGGTGGGCTGCTGGACCGCTGGTCGCGGCGGGGGCCGGTGGCGTACCTGGAGGCGGAGTTCGCCGGCGGGCTCGGCCACCAGGCGTCGGCGGTGTGGTTAGGCGGCCGGTTGAGCTGGGGCCCCCGCTTCGACTCGGCCTTCACGCTGCCGCGCGGGGAGTGGCCGATCAACGCGGCACTGGCCCGGCTCGGCGTGGAGCCCGGCCGGTGGCTGGACCCGTTCGCCGAGCTGGGCCTGCACCTGGAACGGCACACCGCCGGCTGGCTGGCACACGGCCGGCGCGGGCTGACTGCCGACTACTGGGACGAGCTGGCCGAGGAATGGGAAGAGCAGCAATTCCCGGCTGACCAGCAACCTGAACGCTCCGGTCCCGTTGGGGACTGGGGGATTCCATGAAATTGCGACAATTTGCCGTTCTTGCGGCGTTACTGGTGGCTGCCTCGGCGTCGGGCAGCGGCACCCATCCGTCGGGGCCCGAGGTCCCGGCGCGGCCGATCGGGGCCAGCCAGGTGGTCGGACTGCACGGCCTCGCCGGGGCCGAGTTCGGTGCCAGCGAGACCGAGCTGGCCCGACGCGGGGTGCTGCGCGCCGACGCCGACGCCTGCGGCATGACGCTGGCCGGGCACGGCACGGCCAGCCCGATCTTCGTCGACGACCGGCTGGTGCTGCTCTGGCTCGACGACCCGATGAGCACCCCGGAGGGGATCACGGTCGGCACCCCCGTCGCCGAGGTGCTGAGCCGCTACCCGTCATCCGTCCGGCTGCACGCGCCACCACGGACGTACCGGTTCGACGGGCTGCTGGCCCGCGACGGCGACCGGGGCTACCTCTTCCTGCACGACGGCACGGCCGTCCGGGAGATCATCGCCGGGTACGCCGACTGGGCCCGCCGCCTCTTCGACGAGGGTCACAGCCCCTGCTGAACTGCAACCGCGACGTGGATTGTCCGCGACCGGCCCCGATGAGAACATCTCCTGGCCACGCGGTCGGCGTCGGCAGCACACGGGGGATCGATGTCACGTACCGTCCTGTCCCGCCCGGTGATCCGGGCCGGGAAGTCACTGCCACGCCTCGCGCTGGCCGCCCTGCTCGTCCCGGCCCTGGCCGTCGGCCCGATCGCCGCAGGTGACGGGGCACCGACCCCGGCTGCGGCGGTCGGTACGTCAGACAGCGCGGCGACCCACCCGCCGGCACCCGCCACATGGGACCCGGGGTCGCCGGCCGCCACCGCCCGGAAGACGCCGGCCACCGGATCCGGCCGGAACACACCGGACCGGGACGTGCCGGTTCCCGCAGCCGAGCGGACCGCACCACAACTGGCGACGACCCCGGCCCCCGGTACGCAGGCCGCCGGGCTGAGCACCGGACAGCCACGTACCCGGTCCACCACCATCGTCCGGCAGCCCAAGCCACCCCGCTCCCGCTGCGGCGGCGTTCTGGCCCTCGGCAGGGTCTTCACCTGCACCGCGATCGTCGACCAGGCGCAGGACGTCTGGACCGTCACCACCACCGCCGCCGACGACCTGCTGCTGATCCAGCTCGGGCGGGGCTCCGGGCCGGACTCCGTCGGCGGCCGGGTCGCCGATGCCGCAGGTCGCGAGTTGTGCCGGCTCGGCGTGGACGCGAACCGCTGTCGGGTCGGTGCCGCCGGGACCTACCGGATCACCCTGCGGTTGCCGTACTCGACCGGGCGGGGGAACTACACGATCGCGGCCGAGTCGACGCACACCCCGTCGAGCTGCGGGCAGTTGCCGGCGGATCTGTTCGACTTCGGGTCACCGGGGAGCACGGTGACACTGCCGGCCGGGGCGGCGGCCCGGTGTCACCTGTTCGACCAGCCGCGCGGCGCGCTGCTGCGGTTCGCCGACCCGGGCGGCCCGCGCGACATCCGTGGGCTGATCCTCGACGGGCAGCACGGAACGCTCTGCGAGTTGAGCTACGGCGGCGGTGACTGCCGGCTCGACCGGCCGGGCCCCTACCGGCTGCTGAGCTGGGAACAGTACGGCAAGGAGGGCACCCACCTGGTCAAGGCGCGGCGACTGTCCGACCCGGCAGGCTGCCAGAGCCTGCCGCTCGCCCCGTACGGCGACCCGGGCAGCGCCGTGAACAGCGGTGCGACCCCGGCCGGCGAGACGACCTGTCACATCTTCAGCACCGACGCGGCCCGGCCGCTGCTCGTCCGCGCCGTCAGCCTCGACGCCACCAGCTTCGACTGGCAGGTGCTGGACGCGACGGGCGCTGAGGTCTGCGCCCGGGAGGGCATCCCGGTCTGTGCCGTGCCGGCCGCCGGCCGGTACACCCTGCTGGTCAGCAGCCCCCGCTACGCCGACCGGACCCACCGGTACGAGGTGGCACTGAACCCGCTCGACCGGGCCGACGGGTGCGCACCGGCCACCGGCTACACCCCCTGGGACCAACCGGCCCTCCAGGTGAGCCAGGTCGCCCGGGTACAGACCAACTGCCAGCCGTTCACCGGCCGGGCCGGTGAACGGGTCATCGTGTCCGGCGCACGCTGGACAATGGACAGCGGTGGCGAACGGATCTGCACTGAACCTTCCGACCAGGTCGGCTGCGTGCTCCCGGCCGACGGCGACTACCGGGTGATCTCGTACCGGGAGTGGAGCGGGAACAGCGTCGAGACGTACCCGTTGGGTATCCGGCGGATCTCCGACCCGGTGGGCTGCCCCACGGTCCGGCCCGGCAGCTACGGTGCCGCGCCCACCGGTGCCCCGGCCCCGGTCGCGTGCCGGATCCTGGACGTCCCGGCCGCCGGGGTCTACCGGGTGACCGCCCTGCACGGCGACAACGTGACCACGTTCGCCCGGGTCCTCGACACCGCCGGCCGGACGGTCTGCGCCCAGGTCCGCTGCCCGCTGCCCGCCGGCCGGCACACCCTGCTGGCCAGCGTGGACGCCACCAGCACCACCGAGTTCGCGGTGTCCCTGCTGCCGCTGCGGCCGACCGGGTGCACACCCGTCTCCGACGCCGGCTGGGCCGACGCGCCGCACCGGGGCCGGATCGACACCTCCGGCCAGATCGACTGCCTGGTCCTGCCCACCCCGTCCGGGGCGTCGATCGCCACGCTGCTGCCTGTCGACGCCGAGCTGAACGTCGACATCGTGGACGCGGACGGCGAGTCGGAGTGCAGCCTCTGGTGGTACACCTGGCACGGCTGCGAACTGGACGGCCCGGCACCGCACTCGGCGCTGCTCACCGGGCAGACCTGGGTGACGCAGCTGGCGTACACGGTGGGCTTCGCCAGGACCGACGCGCCGGCCTGCCCGACGCTGCCCCGGGACACCACGGACACCACCGTGACCACCGGCCCGGACCGCCTCGCGGCCTGCTTCACCGTCCCGGCCGACCAGCACGCCGCCCGGCAGACCCTCACCTGGGCGCGCACCGCCGGCACCGGCCGGGCCCGGCTGACCGTCTTCGACGGGGCGGGACGGTCGCCGTGCGGGACGGACCGTGCCGTCCAGGGCACCGTCACCTGCGCGCTGCCTCCCGGCCCGGTCACCGTGCTGCTGGATGCCGACGGCAACACCGCCACCTACCGGCTGGGTCACCGGAACGCCGGCACCTCCTGACCCCGTCGCGGGCCGGCTCCGACCAGGGGCCGGCCCGGCAAACGCGGAACGCCCGGTCGATCCTCACGGATCGACCGGGCGTTCTCGCTGTTCACGAGCGGTGGCGGCGGGATTTGAACCCGCGGAGGGCGTAAACCCTCACACGCTTTCGAGGCGTGCTCCTTAGGCCACTCGGACACGCCACCGCCGACGAGGGTACAGGAACACCGGTTCGGATGCCGCACCGGTATCGCTCCGGCCGGCCTGGCAGGATCTTCGCCATGAGTACGCACATCGGCGCGAAGCCGGGCGAGATCGCCGAGCGGGTCCTGATGCCGGGCGACCCGCTGCGGGCCAAGTGGATCGCGGAGACCTACCTCGAGGACGCCACCTGCTACTCGACGGTGCGGGGGATGCTGGGTTTCACCGGGCGGTGGAACGGCGTGGACGTCTCTGTCCAGGGCTCCGGGATGGGCATGCCGTCCGCGTCCATCTACGCCCACGAGCTGATCAACGAGTACGGCGTGAAGACCCTGATCCGGGTCGGTTCCTGCGGCGCGCTCACCGAGGACCTCCAGTTGCGGGACGTGATCGCGGCGATCGGGTCGTCGACCGACTCGAACATGAACCGGATGCGCTTCGACGGGTTGATCGACTACGCCCCGGTGGCCGACTTCGGGCTGCTGCGTACCTCGGTCGAGGTGGCCGAGCGGCGCGGCATCACCATGCACGTCGGGCCGATCCTCGCCGCCGACGCCTTCTACACCGACCGGCCGGACCTGTACGACACGCTGGCCGACTACGGCGTACTGGCGGTGGAGATGGAGTCGGCCGCGCTCTACACGATCGCCGCCCGGTTCAGGGCCCGCGCGCTGACCCTGCTGACGGTCAGCGACCACATCAAGACCGGCGCGAAGACCACCGCGCAGGAGCGTGAGCAGACCTTCGGCCAGATGGTCGAGATCGCCCTGGACACCGTCGCCGCCTCCTGACCGCCGCCCCGACGGCTCGCAAGGGGGCCGATGTTGCGGTCTCCACGCCCCGGGTCACCGCAACATCGACCCCGTCGCCCCCGACCCGGCCCGTCGGCCCGGCCCGGGTCAGCGGAAGAAGGCGCGCAGGACCGCCGCGTTCTCGGCCTCCAGGACGCCTGGGTAGACCTCGGGGCGGTGGTTGAGCCGGCGGTCGCGCAGGACGTCCCACAGTGAGCCGGCGGCGCCGGTCTTGGGTTCCCAGGCACCGAAGACGACCGTCGAGATCCGGGACAGCACCAGCGCGCCCGCGCACATCGTGCACGGTTCCAGGGTGACCACCAGCGTGCAGTCGTCGAGCCGCCACCGGCCCAACCGCGCGGCGGCCCGGCGCAGCGCCAGCACCTCGGCGTGTGCGGTCGGGTCCCCGGTCAGCTCCCGTTCGTTGCGGCCGACGGCCAGTTCGGTGCCGTCCGGGCCGTAGACCACCGCCCCCACCGGCACGTCCCCCAGCACCCCGGCACCCTCGACCATCCCACCGGGCCCGCCCGCTCCACCCGGCCCGTCGGGTTGCCCGGGTCCGGCGGAGGTGTCGGCGGGCAGGTCGGGGCCGGTGACGGCGATCTCCAGCGCTCGGCGCATCCACCGTTCGTGCCGCTGCCGGCGGCCGACGGATTCCGGCCCGGCCGGCCGCTCGGTCGCCCCGGGACCGGCCCGTCCGCCCGCGCCGGGCGTCGGCTGCCCCGGCCGTACGGCATCCGGGGCGGGATCGGTCGCGCCGACCGGCCCGGCCGCACCCGGCCACGCCGGGCCACCTCCGGCCCCGGCCGACCCTGCGGTGGCGTCGTCGGGGTGGGGAGGGTCAGACCTCACGCAGCTCCTCGACCTCGTCGGCGCAGCCGAGCACCTGGCACACCTCGGCGGTCACGTCGGCGGGGAGCATGCCCTCGTGGGCGCAGAGCTTGAGCAGGCGTTGGGCGGAGATGCCCAGGTCGGCGAGGATGTCGGCATCGCCCACCGGGTCGGCTTCCGGGTCGACGGCCGGCTGTTCGCTGTCCTCGTCGCCGCCACCGGCGGTGGCCGACGGCGGTTCGTCGACGTCGTCGAGGCCGGTGACCGACGTCTTGAGGTCGCCGACGAGCAGCGCACCGAGCCGGGACTCCTCGGCGTAGCCCGAGTCGGAGCCGAAGACCCGCAGGTCCTCCCCCTCGTCGAGGCGCAGCACCACCAGGTAGGCGTCGTCGGCCTCGACGAAGAGCAACGACACGTCGGCGTCGGGTTCGACGTCGCGCAGCCGGTCGGCGACCTCGTCGATGTCGGTGGCCCCGCGCAGGTTCACCTCGGCGGCGTTCCAGCCGCCCCCGTCGCGCACCACGGCGGCAGCGAAGTACGACATGGTTCCCCCAAAGACCTCGGCACAGCCGACTCGTTACGCGTGCACGTTAACCGGTCGGGTCGGCAGCCGACCGCTCAACGCCCCGAAGGGCCGGCAATCCGGGGAAAGTTCGTCAGCCGGCGACGCGGCGACGGGTCGCGATGAGCTGGCGCAGCCGTTCGGTGCGTTCCCGCTGCGGCCGTTCCCGCTGGCGTACGGAGCGGGCGCCCGCCAGCTCGGCGAGAATCTGGAGGCGGCGGCGGCTCCGCTCGGAGTCGAGCCGCGGGGTGTTCCAGGCCATACCGAAGAGCGTCCTCAGTCACAGCGGGTACGTCAAGATGGTGCGGCAAACGAAGCCGCGCGATGACACAGGGTCACCACATCGGCCAGTCCGCGCTGACCGCCCACCGCACCACGACCACCGCGAACGCGATGCTCCAGCCACCGGCGGTGACGATGGCCACACCTGTGCCGACCCCCCGGTCGCCGAAGCGGACCAGGGCGAACGCGGCGAGCCAGGCGAGCGCTCCGGCGATCACCGTCCACCAGGCGTAACTTGCGACGTCGCGGCCGAGCAGGCCGAAGAGCACCAGCCAGGCGGCGGCGAGGGTGCCACCCGCGGCCACCGCCGCGCCGGTGACGGGGTGTGGTTCCCGCCAGGTCGGCCGGCGGGGCGGACCGGCGGGGAAGAGCCCCGAGGCGGCGTACGGGACGCGTCCGGGCTGGTGGTCGGTCATGGTCACTGTTCCCCCTCCGGCCGGACGGAACCCGGCACGCCGCCGCCGGCCGGTGACGGGTCGACGGGTCGTCGCGGGAGCCGTCGTCGGCCGGGTGCCGCTGTCGGTGCGACCTCCACGGTAGCCGTCTGTCAGGATGTCCGAATGTCCCTGTTGCGGCCCGACCTACGGCGTACCCGTCCGGCGTACCCCGTCCTGCTGCTCGTGGTGGCGGTGCTGGCCGGCTGCGGGACGGACGAGCCGGTCGCGGGCCCGGTCTGGGACGGCCCGTCGACGGTGGCGACGGGCGACCAGCCGGCGACCCCGACGGCCCCGGCGGGCAGCCCGTCGGGCACCCCGGCTCCGAGCGGGACGCCGTCGGCCACACCGGATGCGGCGGCCCTGCGCCGGGTCTTCCCGGTACGGGCGGGCAACGTCGCCTACCACCCGACGCACTCGGGTTACCCGGGCACCGACATCTTCGCCGACTGCGGTGAGCCGGTGGTGGCGGTGACCGACGGGACGGTGCTGGAGGTGAGCCGGGTGGACCGCTTCCGCAAGAACGGGCCGTTGGGGCCGTACAACGGTGGTCTGTCGGTGTCGTTGCTGGGCGACGACGGGGTGCGGTACTACGGGTCGCACCTGAGTGCGGTCGCCCCGGGGATCGAGGCCGGGGTCCGGGTGCGTTCCGGGCAGCAGCTCGGCGAGGTGGGCCGGACGGGGAACGCGAACAACGTCTGTCACCTGCACTTCGGGTTGTCGCCGAAGTGCACCGGGCACGACGACTGGTGGATCCGCCGGGGTGTGGTGTGGCCGGCGAAGTACCTGGACTCCTGGCGGAAGAAGGGCAACCGGTCGCCGGTGTCGGCGGTGACCGCCTGGGAGCGTGAGCACGGCTGCCCGCGCGCGCCGCGCGGCTCCTCCGGCGCAGGCTGACCGGGGGTCGGCGGCGGCGCACCTCGACCGTACGCATTGACGTGGGTGTTACCCGTCGGTTAACGTCCCGCTAGAGAGAGCGCTCTCTCGACCGACCAAGCCCCCGAATTCCGACGAACCTCGCGCTGCCGGCCGACCCGCCCCGCGCGCGGAGGAGGCACGATGACACCTCCCGTCCCCCGCCGCCGCACCCCCTGGGTGCTGGCCGCCACCACCGCCCTGACCGTCCTCGTTGGCGGTCTCACCCTCACCACCGCCGGCACCCCCGCCGAGGCGGCCACCGTCGGCGCCGGCAGCTACACCACCGACCCGGTCGGCCCGCTCCCCGCCGGCTGCGGCGCCCTGTCCACCAACCCCCGCCAGTACGCCACCGCCAACGCCCCCGCCGGGCCGGTGCCCACCAACGACTGGTGGTCGTCGCTGCTGTGGAAGAAGACGAACTGCTCCTACAGCGAACCGCTGCACGCCCACCCGGTGTCCTACCAGCCGTTCAGCGACGGGCTCGGCTTCTCGGCACCGTCGGCCGCCACCGTCAGCGGCACCGCGACCGGGGTGGGCGAGTTCAAGTACACCTACACCGAGGACATCCGGGTCGGCGTGGCCGCGCTCGGCGCACCGGTGGTCAAGGTCGACGACTGGACGGACTGGACGGTCACCCCGTACTGGAGTGACGGGTCACGGACCCTACGCGCCACCATCGGCCACGGGCTGCCGTTCGCCTACTTCCAGGCCAGCGGCGGCGACGCCCAGATCAACCCGACCGGCGGCACCGCCACCGTCTGGTCCAACAGCGGGAGCACCATCGGCTTCACCGTCCGGGGCCACGACTACGTCGGGTACGCCCCGACCGGCGCGACCTGGTCCGTCACCAACGGACGGATCACCTCCGGCCTGGCCGGCAAGGGTTACTTCTCGATCGCCCTGCTGCCGCCCACCGCCGACGCCACCGCCCGCGCCGCACTCGCCACGAGCTACGGCCGGTACGCACACGCGCACGTCACCGGCACCCGGGTCGGCTACACCTACGACCCGGCGACCAGCACCGTGACCACCACGTACTCGTTCACCACCACGGCCCGGGAGGGCACCACCACCCAGACCGTGGTGAGCCTCTATCCGCACCAGTGGAAGGCGCTCACCGGCAGCACCCCGCTCACCCAGACCTACCCGTCGGCGCGCGGCCGGATGAAGGTGCTGACCGGGGTGGCCTCCTTCCGCACCGCGATGAAGTTCCACGGGGTGCTGCCCGAGGTGCCCGCCGTGGCCACCGGCTCCGGCACCGACCTGGCCCAACTGAAGGAGCAGCTCGCCGCCGTCCGGGGCAACCCGATGGACCAGCGCGGCACCGACACCTACTGGACCGGCAAGGGCCTCGGCCGGGCCGCCCGGATCGCCGAGATCGCCGACCAGGTCGGCGACACCGAGACCCGCAACGCGGCGCTGAACGCTATCCGCAGCACCCTGACCGACTGGTTCACCGCCGCCCCGGGCAAGACCGCGAAGATCTTCTACTACGACCGCAACTGGGGCACCCTGATCGGCTACCCCGCGTCGTACGGGTCCGACCAGGAACTCAACGACCACCACTTCCACTACGGCTACTTCATCGCGGCGGCGGCGACGCTCGCCAAGTTCGACCCGGCGTGGGCCGCGCAGAGCCAGTACGGCGGCATGGTCGACCTGCTCATCCGGGACGCCAACAACTACCAGCGCTCCGACACCCGCTTCCCCTACCTGCGGGACTACGACATCTACGCCGGGCACGACTGGGCCTCCGGGCACGGCTCGTTCAACGCCGGCAACAACCAGGAGTCCTCGTCCGAGGGGATGAACTTCGCCAACGCGCTGATCCAGTGGGGTCAGGCCACCGGCGACACCGCCGTACGGGACGCGGGCGTGTTCATCTACACCACCCAGGCCGCCGCGATCCAGGAATACTGGTTCGACGTCGACGACGAGAACTACCCGGCGGCGTTCGGGCACTCCACCGTCGGCATGGTCTGGGGCGACGGTGGGGCGTACGCGACCTGGTTCAGCGCCGAGCCGGAGATGATCCAGGGCATCAACATGCTCCCGGTCACCGGTGGGCACCTCTACCTCGGCTACCGGCCGGCGTACAACAAGGCCAACTACGCCGAACTGGTCCGCAACAACGGCGGCGAACCCACCGTGTGGCAGGACATCCTCTGGCAGTTCCTCGCCCTCGGTGACCCGGACGCGGCGCTGGCCAAGCTGCGCGCCAACCCCGGCTACACCCCGGAGGAGGGCGAGAGCCGGGCGCACACCTTCCACTGGGTCCGCAACCTCGCCGCGCTCGGCCAGGTCGACACCACGGTCACCGCCAGCCACCCGCTGGCCGCCGTGTTCAGCCGCAACGGCGCACGCACCTACGTGGCCAGCAACATCACCGCCGCGCCGCTGACCGTTCGCTTCTCCGACGGCACCAGTCTCACCGTGGCCGCCGGGAAGACCGCCACGACCGGGGCGTACACCTGGAGTGGTGGCAACGCGGCCGGCGGCACCAACCCGAGCCCGACGCCGACCACCTCCCCGACGACGTCGCCCAGCCCGACGCCCACCCCGACCGGGCCGTCGCCGACCCCGACCAGCCCGACCCCGCCGCCGACCACCCCGCCGGCCGGCTCGCCCACCCGGTTCCTGCTGCCCGGTGGCGGGCTCGGTTCCGCCGGCAGCGCGACGACGACCACCGTCCCCGGCAGCGGAGGCGCGAACCACGACGGCACCCCCAGCAACCCGGTGGTGTTCACCGCGACCCGGCTCAATCTCGCCTACACCGGGGGCCAGACCGGGTTCGACCTGTTCCTCGACGCCGGCCAGTCGGTGGGCAACGGGGTGCAGGCCCGGGTCTCCTACGACCTGACCGGGGACGGCACCTTCGACCGGGTGGAGACCTACCGGTACTTCGCCACCGACCCGGTGCCCGGCTACGAGCACTACACGCAGAACGCCGGCCTGCACTCGGCCACCGGCACGCTGGGCAACCTGTCCGGCGGCACGGTCAGGGTGGAGGTCTGGTCGGCGATCGGCGTCAACCCGTCCACCCTCGGCACCGGCAACCAGTCGGTGGTGAAGCTGCCGTACTCCTGATCCGCCTCCCCGTTGTCCACACCCCGCGCCGCCGGTCGTCCCCCGACCGGCGGCGCGGGCGCGTAGGTTGCCATCCATGAGCGCCAGAGACCCCGTCGCCGACCTGCGCCGGATCGCGTTCCTGCTGGAGCGGGCCAACGAGGCCACCTACCGGGTACGCGCGTTCCGCTCGGCGGCGACCGCCCTGGCCGCGTTGCCGGCGGCGGAGCTGGCCGAGCGGGCGCGGGCCGGCACGCTCACCGACCTGCCCGGGGTCGGCGACGTCACCGCCCGCTGCGTCACCGAGTCGTTGGCCGGCGAGGAACCGGTCTACCTGCGCCGGCTGGTCGCCACCGAGGGCGTCGACCTCGACGAGGCGGCCGGCGCGCTGCGGGCCGCGCTGCGCGGCGACTGCCACACCCACTCGGACTGGTCCGACGGCGGGTCTCCGATCGAGGAGATGGCGCTCGCCGCGGTCGAACTCGGCCACGAGTACGTGGTGCTGACCGACCACTCGCCCCGGCTGACGGTGGCCCGGGGCCTCACCGCCGACCGGCTGCGCCGGCAGCTCGACCACGTGGCGGCGGTCAACGCGGCGCTGCCCGAGGGGTTCCGCATCCTCACCGGGATCGAGGTGGACATCCTCGCCGACGGCACCCTCGACCAGGACGAGGAGTTGCTGGCCCGGCTCGACGTGGTGGTCGGCTCGGTACACAGCGGGCTGCGTGACGAGCGGGCCCGGATGACCCGCCGGATGCTCACCGCGATCGCCAACCCGCACCTGGACATCCTCGGCCACTGCACCGGGCGGATGGTGTCGTCCCGGCCCGCCGGGGTGACCGGCCCGGGTGACAAGGGGCACCGGGCGCGGACCCGGGCCGAGAGCGACTTCGACGCGGACGCGGTCTTCGCTGCCTGCGCCGAGCACGACGTGGCCGTGGAGATCAACTCCCGGCCGGAGCGGCAGGACCCGCCGAAGCGGCTGATCCGCCGCGCCCTGGAGGCCGGCTGCCGGTTCGCCATCGACACCGACGCGCACGCCCCCGGGCAGCTCGACTGGCAGCGGTTCGGCTGCGTCCGGGCAGCCCTGTGCGGCGTGCCCGCCGACCGGGTGGTCAACACCTGGCCGGCCGACCGGCTCCTCGACTGGACCCACACCCGCGCCTCGGGATGATCCACTCCTTTGGGGCGATGTTGCGGTACCGGAAGCGCAGGGGATGCCGCAACGACGGCTCCGATGTGCCGATCACGCCGTTCGCGACGGTCACGTAGGGTCGCAGCGTGGGACGAATCGATGACCTCGCGAACCGGTACGTGGCCGACTGGGCGCAGCTGAGCCCGACCGGCGCCACCTACGTCGGCATCGCCGGCTACGACGACCAGCTCGACGACCTCTCGCCCGCCGGTTACGAGGCACGGGCCGAACTGACCCGGCGCGCCCTCGCCGACCTGGACGTGACCGAGCCGGAGTCCGAGGCGGAGCGGACGGCCAAGGAGGCGATGCAGGAGCGCCTGGGGCTGGAACTGGCCCGGCACGACGCGGGCGAGATCACCAGCGAGGTGAACGTCATCGCCAGCGGCCTGCACGAGATCCGGATGGTCTTCGACCTGATGCCCACCGAGGGGGAACAGGGCCGGGCCGCCGTCGCCGCCCGGCTCAACCGGTTCGCCGCCACCCTGGAGGGCTACAAGACCACGCTGCGTGAGGCCGCCGCCGCCGGTCGGGTCAGCTCCAAGGTGCAGCTCACCGAGGTGGCCAAGCAGTGCGACACCTGGACGGACCCGCACGGCGACAACTTCTTCCACGGGCTGGTGCAGCGGCTGGACGCCGACGGCACGCTCGGTGCCGAGCTGCGCCGGGGTGCGGCGGCGGCGACCGCGGCGACCGCCGAGTTCGGCCAGTTCCTGCGTACCGAGCTGGTTCCGCTGGGGCGGGACAAGCAGGCCGCCGGCCGGGAACGGTACGAGCTGGCCTCGCAGTACTTCCTCGGCGCGAAGATCGACCTCGACGAGACGTACGCCTGGGGGTTCGCGGAACTGGCCCGGTTGGAGGCCGAGATGCGGATCGTGTCCGGCCGGATCGCCGGCCCGGGTGCCACCATCGACGAGGCGGTGGCCGTGCTGGACGCCGACCCGGCCCGCACCATCCAGGGCAAGGAGGCGTTCCGGGACTGGATGCAGGCGCTTGCCGACAAGGCGATCAGCGAACTGCACGGCACCCACTTCGACATCCCCGAGCAGGTCCGGCGGATCGAGTGCTGTCTCGCCCCGACCAGCGACGGGGCGATCTACTACACCGGGCCGAGTGAGGACTTCTCCCGGCCGGGGCGGATGTGGTGGGCGGTGCCGCAGGGGGTCACCGACTTCTCCACCTGGCGCGAGGTGACCACGGTCTACCACGAGGGCGTTCCCGGCCACCACCTCCAGGTCGCGCAGACCGCCGTCCGGGCGGAGCTGCTCAACCGCTGGCAGCGGCTGCTGTGCTGGGTCTCCGGCCACGGCGAGGGCTGGGCGCTCTACTCCGAACGGCTGATGGACGAGCTGGGCTACCTGGAGGACCCGGGCGACAAGCTCGGCATGCTCGACGGGCAGGCGTTCCGGGCGGCCCGGGTGATCGTCGACATCGGCATGCACCTGGAGCTGGAGATCCCCCGGGACAACCCGTTCGGCTTCCACCCGGGTGAGCGGTGGACGCCGGAGCTGGGCTGGGAGTTCATGCGGGCGCACTGCCGGGTGCCGGAGGAGAACCTGCGCTTCGAACTGAACCGCTACCTGGGCTGGCCGGGGCAGGCGCCGTCGTACAAGGTGGGCGAGCGGATCTGGCTCCAGGCCCGGGAGGAGGCGATGGCCCGCAAGGGTGCCGACTTCGACCTGAAGGAGTTCCACCGGCAGGCGCTCGACCTGGGTGCGCTCGGGCTCGACCCGCTGCGCCGGGCCCTGGCCCGGCTCTGAACCGCACCGCCGGTCGGCGGGCGTTACGGGTGTGTCGGGGGCGGGCGGATGCCCGCCCCCGACACACCGTGGGGGTGGGAGCAGGGTCAGGAGAGGCTCAACGCCAGTGCCGGTCGGGCGGTCAGCGTGTCGGAGTCGACGAACGCCAGGTCGATCGCCGGGTCGGTGAAGGTGATCGGGATCGGCGAGGTGACCGGGATGCCGTCGGGGAACGGCAGGTCGGGGGTCAGCGTGATGGTGATGCCGAGCAGCTTGCCGACGAACCGGGTGGCGTAGAACGCGACGTCGCCCCGCACCGTCAGCTCGTCGGTGACGTACCGCTGGTGGCGGCCCGCCGGGCCGTCCGCGACCAGGCTGAAGTCGGCGGTGACCGCCCGGCTCATGCTGAACTTCAACGCCGTCAGCGTGCCGTCGGCGGTGGGCAGCTCGACGATGCCCTCGAACCGCAGCCCGGTCATGGTGACCCGGGTGCCGGTCAGCTTGGACGGCTGCCGGGCCACCCTCGGCTGCCCCGGCTCGGGGGCGATCCTCGGCAGCGGCCGTCCCGGCCGTACGGTGCCGGGGCCGCCGGGTTTCCCGGGGGTGCAGCGGGTCGGGGGGCGGGTCGCGCTGGGCTTCGGTCGGGTGGTGGGGGTGGCCTTCGGGGTCGTCCCGGCCCCAGGCGGCGGGGTGCGGCCGGCCGACGGGGTGGCGGTCGGATCGGTCCTCCCACCGCCGGTGAACAGGTCACCGATGCCGTGCAGCAGGTCGGTGAGCAGGTTGCCGTCCGGGGACGGGGACGAGGACGGGGACGGGGACGGGCTGGCCGCGCCGGGGGTGGCCGTCGGGGTCGCGGTCCGGCTCGCCGTGGGACGCGGGGCGGCGGTCCCGGTGGGGATCGGCCGTGCGCAGGTGGTCGGTGCCGACTGCGGCGCGGCGGCCCGTACCGGCCCCGGGGCGGCGGCCACCAGGGCACCGGCGGCGAGGCCGAGGACCAGCAGCGCGACCCCGAGGTGGCGCGGGTCCCGCCCGCCTGCGGGGTCCTGTGCCGGATCGCGTGCTGTGGTGGCGTCAGTTCCGGAGCCGCCGAAGAAGCCGAGCCGGCCGTCGGCGTCGAACCCGCCGTCGACGCCGGGGGCGGCGTCCGCCTCGGGGTCGGCGTCCGGGTGGGGTGCGGCGGTGGTCGGCGCGGCGGGGTCGGTGGCGGGCGGTGGGGCGGGGCGGACCGGGGTCCAGGCGAAGCCGAGGGCACTGCCGACGAGGCCGAGCAGCAGACCGAGGAAGAACCCGCCGAGGTTGAGGCCCATCAGGGAGTAGACCGTGGTGACCGCCGCGACGATCGAGTAGAACAGCCGCTGGCCGGGGCTGAACCAGAGCAGCAGCCCACAGGTGACCAGGATGATCGGGATGAGCAGCGAGTAGAGCCCGGTCGCGCCGGAGGAGAAGCTCAGCCCGTTGAGGGTCATCCTGGTGGAGGCGAACATCTCCACCCCGGCGAGCACGGTGAGCAGGCCACCCCAGAACGGCCGGCTGCGTCGCCACCGGCGGAAGCTCCGCCACCCGCGACCGGGGCCGGCCGGGGCGTACGGCGGTTGCGCGCTTGTCACGTGCTCCTCCTGGGCGGATGGGTTCGGGGTCGGGTGGGCCGGGCCCCTGCCGTCCGGCGGGGGTGACGAGAGGGGTCCGGCCCGGCGTCGTCGGGCGCGGCTCACTCGTCCGCGAAGCACTCCTTGCCCTTGGCGGCGTCGCCGACGTTCACCTTGAGCCGCAGGCCGGTCAGGTTGAACGTGGCCGCCGTGGTGTAGCGGGACACCTGCCGCAGGTCGGTGATGGTGACGTGCTGGGCGTCCTGGCCGAACGAGCCGGCCTGCGCCGACGCGTTGAGGTCGGTGGCGTCCCGGCCGATGCGGATGTTGGTGAAGGTGGCGTTGCCGCCCAGGCTGTCCATCGCGATCATCATGTTCTTGGCGGTGGCCGGCTTGTCGTCACCGGCGTTGATGGTCAGCACCACCGGCAGGCCGGGCAGGTCGGCGCGGACGGACTGGCAGAGCTTGTAGAGCTGCGCGCTGCTGATCTCGGAGAGGGCGACCGGGTGGACCTTGCCGCTCTTCTCCTTGACGATGCCGCCGTACTGGGTGAAGCCGTCGCCCTCCAGGCGTTCGGCGCCGATCTTGAAGGTCTGCCCGGAGACGGTGATGTCGGAGGCGATGGCCCCGCTCTGCATGCCGAACAGGATGGCGCCCACGGCGGCCGTCGCGGGCACCATCATCGCGGCGAAGCGCCGCCACCGGGTACGCCCCGGCTCGTCGGTCCGATTCTGCACGGATTCCTCCTCAGGCTGGTGCCGGTCGTGGAAGCCGGTCGGGCCGCCGACCGGGCCGGAAGATCTGTTACCGACGGGTAACGAATGTGCGCCTGATGGTGCACCCGCTGAGGCGTGGCTCACAAGACCCCACCTACCGACCGGTAACCGTCGATCGCCGGGACCGGTCGCCATGTTCACGCTGGGTGCAACCCACTCCCCGTCGCCGACCGGATAGATACCGCCAAATCCGGCGTCGATCCTCACGCTGAGCTGACAAACCATCGACAGGTTACGATTGTGCAACGGATGCGGACGGTTACCGGACAGACGCGGAGGGCGGGCCGGGAAACCCGACCCGCCCTCCGCACACCGCTGTGGAGTCAGCGCGTACCGGAACCGTCGCCGGTCCGCCAGTTGGTCGACGCGGGTGGGATCTCGTCGGTCAGCGGACCGCCCGGCCGCCCGGCGGCCGGCCCACCGACCGTGGCCGGCTCGGCCTTCCCGCCGCGGGTCGGCACGTCGGCCGCCGGGGCGACGCCTGCCGAATCCGGGCCGCCGGCCGTCGTCGCACGCCGCCCGGCGACGACCAACCAGAGCCCCAGCAGCAGCACCAGGCCACCGAAGACGGCCAGCCCGATCGGCAGGGTACGGCCGATCAGCTGGAGCTTGTCCCGGGTGACGCCCGCCGACTTCACGCTGTTGGCGATGGTCGCCTCGTCATAGACGAAGTCCGCGTCGAGCAGGGTCACCGGGCTGCCCTGGTTCGGCACGAAGTTCTTCCGCTGCTGCTCGCGTACCTTGACGAAGTTGCCGCTGACCGGCTCGATCCAGATCGTCCGGGTGTTGCTGTAGGTGACCTTGCCGGTGGTCGCCCCCGGGGCCAGCGCACCGGCCAACGCGGTCAGCGAACCCTCCGGGGTGACCAGGTCGGTCTCCGGAATCCGCTGCACGTACCGGTACGCCTCGGTGCCGTTGATCTGCTCGGTGCCGTCGAACGCGATCGGCAGCCCCCGGCGCAGGTCCCGGTCGAAGAAGGTGTGGTCCCGGCGTTCGGCGCGGAACGGGAACTTGTAGGTCTGCCCGGCGAAGGTCACCGAGTCGTCGGTGCCACCCGGACCGTCGGTGTCCAGGTATTGCTTGTCCCAGTCCCGGGCGGCGGCACTGACCCGGTCCAGGGCGAACTCGGCCGCGTACTTGCTGACGTCGGAGCCGTTGTCGGTCCGCACGACGGTGCCGTAGACGTCCCAGACGACCGCCTCGCCCCGCAGGTCGCCGGTCATCTCCTTCTCGGTCGTCGCCGCCTGCGGCACCACCTCGGTGGTGGCCTTGAGCTGCCCGGTCTGGATCGTCGGCTTCCCGTCGAGCACCTGCATGTAGGTGGCGTCGTCGGCGATCGCGACGCTCGCCCGCAGGCACCCGTCCGGCTTGCCGTCCGCGTCGCAGAACGTCAGGTCGTACGGCAGCTTCGTCACCGACGGCGCCACGTAGTACGCCGTTCCCGCGGCGACCGCGAGCGACAGCACGCCGATGCCGAACAACGCGGCACCCAGGCGAGTCTTCACTGGTCCTCCCCTAACAAAGACGGTCAGCCGGTTACCGGCGGAAGATCGAGGATGTAAAACTTGGCCGCAGGTTACTCCCGAGTCACATAGCCCCGCGACCCTCTGGACGGTTGATGTCTGCCCCGCTTCCCGATCAGGTCCTGCGACGGCTGCCCGCCCTCGACGCCGTCCGGGTGATCGGGGCACTCGCCGTGGTGGGGCACCATGTCGGCTTCGCCACCGGGCGTAACACCGGCGACACCACCGTCGGGGCCTGGCTGTCCCGACTGGACGTGGGCGTCGCGGTCTTCTTCGTCCTCTCCGGGTTCCTGCTGTTCCGGCCGTACGCGCACGCGCGGGCAACCGGCCAGCGGCCCCCGGGCACCGGCCGCTACCTGTGGCGACGGGCCACCCGCATCCTGCCCGCCTACTGGGTGGCGGTGGTGGTCTGCCTGCTGGCGCTGCCACAGAACCGGCAGGCGTCGACAGGTGACTGGCTGCGGCACCTCACGCTGACCCAGATCTACCAGCACGGGCAGCTGCGGCACGGGCTCAGCCAGACCTGGAGCCTGGCCACCGAGGTCACGTTCTACCTGCTGCTGCCGGTGCTGGCGGTCCTCCTGCTCGGCCGGCGACGGACACCGGGCACACCGACGTCGGCCCACCCGGACGGGGTGCTGCGGATCGCGGTGGCCGCGACGGTGGTCACCGGCGGCTGGGTGGCGTTGATGGGGTCGGGCCTGCTCAGCCTCGGCCTGCACACCATGTGGCTGCCCTCGTACGCCGGCTGGTTCGGTGCCGGGATGGCCCTGGCCGGCGCGCAGGTCGCGCTGCGCACCGGCCGGGGCGGGCGCTGGCGCTTCCTGGACGACCTGGGGCGGGCCCCGCTGGCCTGCTGGACGATCGCCCTGGGCGCGCTGGCCGTCGCCACCACCCCGGTCACCGGCCCCCGGGACCTGGCCGAGCCGACCGCCGGCCAGTTCGCCACCAAGCTCGTGCTCTACCTGGTGGTCGCGGTGCTGCTGATCGTGCCGGTGGCGTTCGGGCCGCAGACCCGCACCAAGGGCGTCTTCGACAGCATCGTCGGCCGGTGGCTGGGCCGGGTGTCCTACGGGCTGTTCCTCTGGCACCCGTTCGTGCTGGAGGGGATCTACCTGCTCGACGGCCGGCCGGAGTTCACCGGTGACCCGCTCGGCACGTTCGCCCTCACCGTGGCCGGTGGGCTGGTCCTCGCGGCGGTCAGCTACTACGCGGTGGAGCGCCCCTTCCAGCGCTGGGGTGGCCGGTGGCCACGTCGGCGCAGCACCAGCGACAGCCAGAGCAGGGTGGCGGTGGCGACCGCGGCCAACTGAGGCAGCCAGGCGGTGTGCCCGCCCCGGGTCGCCGCCCACCAGCCGGCCACCGCGAAACACGCCACCGGCAGCCAGCGCACGATGGCCCGGCGCAGCCGGTGCATACCGCGCCGGTCCGGCGGGTGCAGGTGCGGTTCCAACGCCCGCCCGGCCAGCACCACGGCCACCACCGTCAGCGCCACCCCGACCGCCGCCGGCCCGCCGAACGACAGCAACGCCCCGCCGCCGACGAGCGCGGCGAGCACCCGCCCGCGCCGCCGCCGCAGCACCACCGCCCCCGGGGTACGCCGTGACGGCAGCACCGCCAGCAGGGCGACCCCGGCCAGCAGCACCGCCCCGGCCCCGAGCGCCAGCACGTACCCCCGGTCGGGGGCGAACCGGAGCGTCACCGTACCGGCCACGTCGGCCGGGACGAGCCAGCCCTGCTGCCAGCCGTCCACCACGAACGGGGTGAGCGTCCGGCCGCCTGCGGTGGCGACCCAACCGGCGTTGGCGTTCTCCCGCAACGCCAGCACCCGCTGGCCGGGATAGCTCTCCAGGCGCAGCACCCGACGGGAGGCCGTCCACTCGTCGACCCGCAGCACCGTCCGGGTCGCCCCGGGTGGTCGGGGTCCGCCGGTCGCGTCGCTCGTACCGGTGCCGGCCGCGGTGCCACCGGCCGGCACCGCCGGGGTCGGGGCCCCGCCCGTCGGGGTGAGGGCGAGCCGGGTCGGTACGGTCAGCCGGGTCCCCGCCGCCACCACCCGGTTCTCCCCGGCGGCCAGCCGCAGCGGCGTCCTCGCGGCCGGACCGCAGAGCACCGCCGGCACCTCGCGTAGTTCCAGCAGGTCCCGTCGGCTGGCCACCAGCGCGGTCCGGCGCTGCCCACCGGCCACGGTCACCGTCGGGCCGGTGCCGCAGGGCAGGGTCACCCGCTTCGCGGGGTCCACCGTGGTGGCCGGGCCGTCCGGTAGCACGGTCAGCTCACCCACCCCCACCGGCAGGTCCTGCGTCACCCGCCGGTACGGGTCGTACGACGCCGTCGGCACCACGTCGGCGATCAGCACGGTCAGGTCGTCGCTGCGCATCGGCCTGTCGAACAGCAGCGTGCCGCCCTCGTCGAGCACCCCGCCGCGCATCCCCTCGTCGCCGAGCACGGTGACCCGCCAGGGGCGGGCCGCCGCCGCACCGGGCGGCAGGGTGATCCGCAACCCGCTGACCGTACGCGCCTTCGGCCAGGTCAACCGCAGCCACGGTTGCCGGTCGGCGTCGGCGGCGTACCAGATGGTCGCGGGGTTCCCGTCGACCACCGCGCCGGGGCGGGCGCTCGGGTGGGACACGCCGACGGTCGAGGCGGCCACGGTCGGGGTGACCCCGGTGGTGACCGCCGCCGCCCCACCGGGATCGAGCAGCGCGTTGAGCGCCCCGCCGGGCCGGGGCCGGGCCCACAGCGCGACCCGGTGGTCCGCGCCGACCGGCAACCGTACGGTGCGGTCGATCCGGTCGCTGTCCTCGGAGGCGCGGGCCATCGCCCCGGCGCAGATCGGCCGGCCCTCGTCGAAGACGCACGCCGGGATGGCCGGGGCTGCGACGAACACCATCGTGGCCGGCCGGTCGGTGGCCGGCGGGTCCGGCACGACCAGGGTCCGGGCGGCCTCGACACCGGGGATGACGAGTTCGGCGATGCCCACCCCGCCGAAGCCGGCCCGCACGTCGAAGACCTGCTCGACGGTGACCCGGACGAACCGGGTGGGGTAGCCGTCGGGCAGGAGCACCTCGACGGTCTGTCCGGCGGTCTGCACGGTGCTCTGCTGCCGACCTGCGGTCACGGTGATCCTGGTGGGCAGCGAGTCCGCCCCGGTGTCGAAGGTGATCCGCACCTGCCGCACGACCTGCGGCCGGTCCAGTTCCACCTCGAACCACTGCCCCGGCGCGCTGGTTCCCGGGGCGGACCGCCAGGACGTGCTCAGGTCGCCGTCGACTGCCGCGTACGGCTGGTGTTCGGGGCGTCCCCCGCCCAGCGGCTGCGCCTGCGACCAGGAACTGGACGCGGTCACCCCGCCGATGCCGAGGTAACGCACCACGGTGGACTCCCCGTCGGCCCACTCCGGCAGGTAGTCCCGGGCCGGGGCGTCGAGCTGGGGGCGGTCCCGGGCGGTGAGGGTGGCCGAGGCGTTGTCGTGCTGCTGCCCGAAGGCCACCTCCCGGCGGCGCAACCCGTCGGTGAGCGTCACCGACGACGCGTCCAGCCCGGCCGGGCGGTCCCCGGCGAGCACGGTGGGCGCGGCGGAGAGCCGGCCGGCGGCGGCCAGCGGCAGCAGCGACTCGGGGCCGCCGACGACCGTGGTCAGGTCGGCGGCGTCGTACGCGACGACCCGGTCGACGTCGCGGCGGACCTCGTACACCTCCAGGGCCCGGACCGCGACGTCCAGTCCCCGGTCGACGACGTTGCCGGGCAGCCGGCCCCCGCCGACCTCGGGGCCGAACCCGCGCACCGGCTCGATGCCGGCGGAGCGCAGCAGCGCCTGCCGGACCACCACCGGCCGGACGGCATCGCTGCGGCCGTAGTCGAGGTCGGAGCGCAGCAGCAGGTACTTCACCCCGGAACGGGCGAGCAGGTCGGCGAGGCCGGCGGAACCCTCCCCGTCGGCCAGCGCCGACTCGACGGTGTCCAGCAGCCGGATGGTGCCGGGCGGGGTGAGCGGCACCGAGCTGCGCACCGCCCACGGCCGGTCGGACAACGGCTGGGTGATCTCGTCGCTGGGGCTGCCCCACAGGTAGCGGGGGAACCGGGCGGCGGGCACCACCAGCACCCGGTCGTCGCCGACGGCCCGGTCCAGCCAGTCCGACGCCTCCCGCCAGTAGCCGGGTACCCCGGCGAAGCTGCCCTGGGCGGCCAACCCGCCGCCGAGCGCGGGCGTGGCCACCGCGGCGACCGCGACCAGGGCGGTGCCGGTGACCAGGCCGGCACGCAGCCGGACCGGTTGCAGCGCCCGGGGCAGCAGAGCGGCCAGTTCGGGCCGGTCGCCGGTGCGGGCGGCCCGCAGCACCAGCCCGACCAGGTGGGCCAGGCCTAGGATGAGCGGCAGCCGGAGCACCACGTCGAACTTGTGCACGTTGCGCAGCGGCGCGCCGGCCGCGTCGAGGAAGGTGCGCTGGGTCTGCGCGCCGAACCCGTCGAGCTGGCCGAGGTGCCCGAGCCCGACCAGGGCCAGCCCGACCAGCAGCCCGGTGACCAGGAACCGCCGGTACGGCATGCCCCGGCGGGCCAGCCCGGCGATGCCCAGCCCGGCGACCACCAGGGTGGCGACCACCAGGGGACGTTCGGTGGCGAGCCGCCAACCCGCCGTCCACGGCGGCCCGTACGCGCCGGTGAGGTAGGCGTGCCAGTGCGAGGCGCCGCGCAGCACGGTGGTGGTGTCGGTGGGGGTGGTGGTCACCGGCGCGGTCTCGATGTAGTCGAGGAACGGCGGGCTGTACCGGCCGAGCAGCAGCAGCGGCACCAGCCACCAGGCGGTCGCCGCACCCACCGCGAGCCCCCAGGCGGCCAGCGCCTTCACCCGCAGCCGGAACGGGTGCAGGCCGAGCAGCCAGAGCGCGGCCAGCGGCACCACGGCCAGTACGGCTGTCGCGTTGACCCCACCGGCACAGGCCACCACCAGGGCCGACCGGGTGACCGCCCGCCGCAGCGGCACCCCGTCGACCAGGCCGACCAGCGGGACGAGCACCCACGGGGCGAGCGCGCTGGGCCACGCTTCCACCGAGATCGGGCCGAGTTCGGTGAGCAGCCGGGGGGAGAGCGCGAAGGCGGCACCGGCGAGCAGCCGCGCCCACGGGGTGCCGACGTGCAGCCGCTCGGCGAGCCGGACCACGCCGACGCAGGCCACCGTCAGCAACAGCGCCCACCACAACCGCTGCACCACCCACGCCGGTACGGCGAGCAGCTTGCCGAGCAGGAAGAACGGTCCCATCGGCCACAGGTAGCCGTACGCCTGATTCTGCAACTGCCCGAAGGTGCCGTCCGGGTCCCAGACGTGCAGGGCCCGGGTCAGCCATCCGGCCGGATCGATGGCCAGGTCGACCTTGGTGTCGATGGCGATCAGCCCGGGGTCCTGGAGGAACGCCAGTGCCGACAAAGCCAGACACACCGCCACCAAGCGCACACGCCACACCGTGCTCGATGTGTCGTCCGGCCCCTCGGCCGCCCCCGGACGGCCCGGCGACTGCTGCATCTCGCCTCCGATCGGGCATTGCGACGTGCGTGACGCAGCCCATAGTGTGACGCGACCGCGAAGACTACTCGGCAGTAGGAGTTGAGTGTTGGACGCACCCGCTGCCGCCACCACCAGGCACATTCTGTTCCTCAACTGGCGGGACACCCGCAATCCGGAGGGCGGCGGATCGGAGGTCTACGTCGAGCGGATCGCCGGCGAACTGGTCCGCCGCGGCCACCGGGCCACCCTGTTCTGCGCCACCCACCCCGCCGGTCCCGACGAGGAGACCACCCCCGACGGCGTACGCGTGCTGCGGCGCGGTGGCCGGCACACCGTCTACCTCCGGGCGGCGCTGGCGTACCTGGCCGGGGCGCTCGGCTTCGGCCCGCTGAGCCGCCGCCGGGGCGGCCGACCCGACCTGATCGTCGACGTCGGCAACGGGCTGCCGTTCCTGTCCGCCCTCTACGCCCGCCGACCGGTCATCGCGCTGGTGCACCACGTGCACCGCGAGCAGTGGCCGGTGGTGCTCGGCCCCGGGCTGGCCCGGTTCGGCTGGTGGGTGGAGTCCTGGCTCGCCCCCCGGGTCTACCGTCGCTGCCGGTACGTCACCGTCTCCGCCGCCACCCGCGACGAACTGGCCACCCTCGGCATCGACCCGGCCCGGGTCGACATCGTGCACAACGGCACCCCGGACATGAGAGTCGGCCCGGTGCCCCGCTCGGCGGAGCCGTCGCTGGTGGTGCTCGGCCGGCTGGTCCCGCACAAGCAGGTCGAGGTGGCGCTGTGGACCCTCGCCGCGCTCGGCGACGAACTGCCCGGCCTGACCCTGACCGTGGCCGGGCAGGGCTGGTGGGAGGCGCAGCTGCGGCACACCACCGCCGAGCTGGGCCTCACCGACCGGGTCCGGTTCACCGGCTTCGTCTCCGACGCCGACAAGCGGCAGCTGCTCGCCTCGGCCTGGGTGGCGCTGACCCCGTCGCTCAAGGAGGGCTGGGGGCTCACCATCGTCGAGGCCGGCGCGGTCGGCACCCCGACGGTCGCGTTCCGGGGCGCCGGTGGGGTCGAGGAATCCCTGGTGGACGGTGAGACCGGCCTGCTCGCCGAGGACGTCGACGACTTCGTGGCCAAGGTGCGCCGGCTGTTGACCGACGACGACCACCGGGCCACCATGGGCGCGGCGGCCCGCGCCCATGCCGCCCGGTTCACCTGGCCGGTCTCGGGCGAAAAATTCGCGGCCCTCGTGACGAGAGCCGCGAACGGTCCGGCGGGCACGCCGGTCGAGCGGTCGGGGCCGGCGGACACACCGGCGCAACGGTCGGAGCAGACAGAACAGTCAGGGTCGACGGTGCCGGCGGGGTCACCGGCCGGGCAGGTGGAACGGTCCTACCTGGTGCCGTAGACCAGCGGCCGGTTGGCACCACCGTTGCCGCCGCCGGACTCGGTGCGGGCGGCCTGCTCGGCCTTCGCCGCCTCGGCCGCCGACGTGCCGGTCAGGCTGGTGGCCAACGCCACCGTGCCGAAGGCACCCAGAGCGATCGCGGCCACCGCGACCAGAACCAACGAGAGAGCACTGCGCATGGTGCTGTATTCCTCCTCGTGAGCTGCGTGCGCGGCACGTTACCACCAAGTAGCCAACGCCGGGAGGGCCGCGCGGACGATCAACCACCGGCCCGGCAGGCAGGGGAAACAGGCGGCGACCGGCCGGTCACCGGCCGGCGGGATTCTCGTACAGGGTCAGGTCGGGCCCGGCGTACACCTCGCGCAACCCGGCCAGCGTCGCCGGGTCCACCCGGCCACCGACGGTCCGCTGCACCACCACCCACCGCACCCCGGTCGCGGCGACCGGGCCACCGGCGGCGAGCACCCGGCCCACCTCGGCGGCCCGCGGGTTCTCCCCCCGCACCGCCGTCGACCCCACCCACAGCGTGTCGTCCACCAGCACGTCGGCGTCGACGTAGCGGGGCAGCGGGTCCAGCACCGTCCGACCGTCGTTCCACGGGTACGCCCGGTAGGCCCCGAACGGCAGCGACAGCACCTCCCCCGACCGGCCGTCCAGCCGCCGGGCCACCGCGTCCCAGTCCGCCGGGTACGCCACCGGACGCAGCCGGCCCGCCGCACCGAACGCCAGGTCGGGCAGCACCACCACGGGCAGCAGCAGCACGGCGACGAGCACCGCACCGGCACCGCCCGGCGCACCCCGGGCGGCGACCCGATCGGCCAGCCGCTCCGCCCCCAGCGCGGCGGCCAGCGCCAGCAGCAGCGCGTACGGGACCAGGAGCTTCTGCCCGTCGCGCAGCACCCCGGCCCCGGGCACCGTCGCCACCAGCCACCCCAGCCCGGCCGACCCGCCCGGCAGCGCCCCGGCCAGGGCGGCCAGGAAACCGGCCACCGCCAACCCGACGAGCCGGTCCGCCGCCCCGGCCGGCCACCTCCGGCGCAACTCCCGCAGGCCGTACCCCGCCAGCACCAGCAGGACCACCGTCGCCACCGGCGTCAACGGCGACGCGCGGCTCGCCGGGACGGTCTGCCCGTTCCAGATCCCGCCGGTGCCGGCCAGCGCACCGACCACCCCGCTCCAGTTCTCCGCCCGCGCCGCGAACGCGGCCACCCCGGCCGGGTCGGACCGGGCGTCCGCCGCACTGAACCCGGCGACCACCAGCCACGGCAGGTTCAGCAGCAGCAGCGCGCCGACGGCCAGCGCGGTCGTCCGGCCGGCACCCCGTCGGGCGACCAGCACGGCGACCGTGACCAGGGCGACCAGGCCACCCGTCGGGGTGACCACGGCCGGCAACGCGGCCAGCACCAACCGGCGCAACCCGCCCGGCCGGTGCACCCGGATCGCGGCGTCGACCAGCCAGGGCAGCGCCCCGTACGCCAGCAGCAACCCCCAGTGCCCGATCAACAGCCGCTCCGCCAGGTACGGCGTCCACGCGTAGCCGACCGCGGCGACCACCCGGACCACCGGCCGCCGGGCGGGCACCAGCCGACCGGCCCCGGTCGCGGCGAGCAGCAGCACCCCGGCCAGCACCAGCCGTTGCAGCAGCCACCCCGGCACCGCCTGGCTGGCCAGCGAGACCAGCGCGTCCAGCGGGACCGCCCGGGGCAGCGAGTCGACCGGCGCGACCAGTTCGGCCCGCCACGGCTGCCGGGGCACGAAGACCATGTCGTAGCCGAGCACGTACCCGGGGGCGGCCAGCGGGGCCAGCACCAGTGCGGTGACGGCCAGCCCGGTGACGACGAGGATCGGCCTCTCCCGCAGGGGTTGACCTCCTCACTAGGCTGACCCGGCGATCGACGCCGGCGTGGCGACACTGTACTTGCGCTGCTGGCGACGGGCGGAGCCGCCGACCCGGGCGATCACGGGCGGGGCAGCGGAGCACCGGCGGAGCCGGCGACACGGAGCGGTGATGGGCACAGCAGCGGAGCACCGGCGACCCGGGGGCGGGCCGACCGACGGCACCGGGGGCCGGGCGGCCGGGATCGGCGTCGCCGGGGTGGCCGTCACCCTGGCCGGGGTCTTCGTCAACGGGCTCGCCTACGTGGTGCCGGTCCTCGGTGCCCGGCACCTCGCACCGGCCGAGCTGAGCGCGCTGGCCACCCTGCTGGCGCTCGGCGCGATCGGCGGCGTGGCCGGCACCGGCCTGCAGATCGCGGTGGCCGTGCACCGGGCCAGGCACGGTCGGGCCGGCACCGCCCGCCCCACCCTGCTGACCGTGGCGGTGACCACCGCGCTGCTGGCCGTGACGTTGCCGGTCGCCGCCGTCGGGCTGCGGTTGACCGGCCCGGCGGTGCTGCTGCTCGGGGTGCTGACCGTGGCGGTGGTGGCCGCCGGCCGGTGGCTCGGTGAACTCCAGGGCGACCAGCGTTTCCTGCGGCTGGCCGGCGGGATGGCGTTGCTCGCCGCCGGCCGCTACGGCGGCATGATCGCCGGGCTGGCGTCCGGTGGCGGGTTGACCGGCGCGCTGCTGGCCGGGGCGGTCACCTCTGTGCTGGTGCTGGCACTGCTGGTCCGGCTCAACCGGGGGGCGGGCCTGGACCCGGTCGCCCCGACCCTGGCCACCCGGACGGTGCTCACCGCCAGCGGGGCCACCCTGGCAATGCTCGTCGTGTCGTACGCCGACCTGCTGCTGGCCCGCCGGTTCCTGCCCCCGGACGCCTCCGGCACGTACGCGGTCGGCACGGTGCTCACCAAGGGCGCGTTGTGGGCCCCCCAGGTGGTGACGGTGATCGCGCTGCCCCGGCTGGCCCGGGGCGACCGGGGCACCCTGCGGGCCGCGCTGCTGCTGGTCGGGGCGGCCGGCGCGGCACTGGTGCTCGCCGCGACCCTGGCCGGTGGCCTGGCCTTCGGGTTGGCCGGCGGCCCGGAGTACACCCGCCACGGCGGTCTGGCACCGCTGTTCGCCGCCACCGGGGCGCTGTACGCGCTGGTCTTCGTGCTGATCAACGCCCGGGTCGCCGCGGCGGCCCGGTGGCCCTCGGCACCACTGTGGATCTCCACGGCGGGTTTCCTGGCCGCGACCGCCACGGTGGTGCCGCACACCGTCACCGGGATCGCCGGTGCCGCCCTGGCCACCGCGGCGGTCACCGCCGCCGTCACCGGCGTACTGACGCTCCACCGCGCCCCGGCAGCACCGTCCACGTCCACCCGGCCGACGACTACCGCCCCCGCCGTCGATCATGACACCCTACGGGTCGGTGACCGGTAGACGGGGGTTCTGGTGGCGGTGGTCGACGTGGGCCGGGGCGGTGCCGGTGTCCGCCGGCCGACCCGCTGGCTGCTCGCCGTCTGGCTGGTCGGGGTGCTCGCCGCCGTACCCGCCGCGACGCCGCACCCGGCCCGGCCCGACGACGGGACGGCCGCCGCCCTGCTCACCGCCGCCTTCGACGACTACGGCGACACCTCCGGCCGGTGGAACGGCGCCGACCGGACGGCCTCGGTACGGCTGCCCGACGGCCGGCTGCTCTGGCTGTTCTCCGACACCTTCCTCGGCCCGGTGCACCCCGACGGCTCCCGCCCCCGCACCGCGCCGTTCGTGCACAACTCGGCGGTCGTCCAGCAGGGCGACCAGCTCACCGCGACCCTGCACGGCGGCACCGCCGACGACCCGCGCGACCTGATCCCCGCGACGGCACCCGGCGAGTTCTCCTGGATCGGCGACGCCACCGTCTCCGGCGACACCCTCCAGGTGCTGGTCCACCGCTACCGGCGTACCGGTGTCAGCCCGCTGGACCACACCCTGCTCGGCACCGCCCTGGCCACGTTCGCGCTGCCCGCGCTCACCCCCACCGGGGTCCGCCCGCTGCCCCTGGCCGCCCGGGTCTCCTGGGGCTCCGAGCTGCTCCGCGACGGCGACCACACCTACGTGTACGGCACCGAGGCGGCCGGCGGGGCGAAGTTCGCCCACCTGGCCCGGGTGGCCGGCGACGACCTGACCGGCCGGTGGGAGTTCTGGACCGGCAACGGCTGGTCCGCCGACGACCGCGCCTCGACCCGGCTGCTCAGCGGCGTCGGCACCGCCTACGGGGTGCAGCGGGTCGACGGCCGGTACGTGCTGGTCACCCAGGAGAACAACCTGGTGTTCAGCGGCGACCTGGTGGCCTACTCGGCCGACGCACCGACCGGCCCGTTCACCGGCCCGGACTACCTGCACCGGGCCGGTGAGACGGCGGCCGGCCACCTGGTCTACGACGTCGACCTGCACCCGGAGCTGGCCCGTCCCGGCCGGCTGCTCTTCTCCTACAACGTCAACGACGTCGACGACGCGGTCACCTACGCTGACGCGGGCCTCTACCGGCCCCGTTTCGTCGAGGTGCCGTGGCCCCGCCGCCGCCCCGACCTGGCCGAGCTGCCCCCGCCACCGGCGGCGGTGACCGCCCGTCCGGGCGGCGCCGGCACCGCCGAGCTGGCCTGGCCGCCGGTACCCATCGACGACAAACTGCGCTACCAGGTGCACCGGCGGGACGTCACCGCCGGTCAGACCCACTTCGTCCGGATCGGCGAACCGGTCGACGAGCCCCGCTTCGCGGCCGACTTCCTGGTCAACGGGCACGACTACGAGTTCCGGGTGAGCGCCGTGGGCCGGCGCGGCGAGGGCCCGCCCTCACCGCCCGGCCGGGTCACCGCCACGGTGCCGCCCCCGCCACCGCCGGGCGGCCTGCGGGCGGTGCCGGGCCGGGCCGGTGACGTCGCGTTGAGCTGGCAACCGGTGCCCTTCGTCCAGCTCTACCGGGTGTACCGGCACGACCTGGACACCGGGGAACACGACGCGGTCGGCACCTTCACCGGCACCACCGCCACCGTCGCGTTCCTGCGGCACGCGCACCGCTACGAGTTCACCGTGGTCGCGGTCGGCGGTGGCGGCGACAGCCCACCCTCGACCCCGGTCCGGGTCACCGCCCTGGTCACCCCACCCGCGCCACCGTCGGGCCTGGTCGCCGCCGGGCAGCCCGACGGCACCGTCCGGCTGGCTTGGCGCACCCTCGGGCCGGGCGTCTCCTACCGGGTGTACCGGCGGGACCTGACCGCCGGCACCCGGGAGTACGGCCCGCCCGCGCTGGAGACCACCGCCGGGCACCTCGCCCGGCACCTGGAACACGGCCACGAGTACGAGTTCACGGTCAGCGCGGTGAACGGCGGCGGCGAGGGGACCCGGTCCACGCCGGTGCGGGCCCGCGCCCGGTTCACCGCACCCGCCGACGCCCCCCGGCAGCTGCGCGCCAAGGCCGGTGTCGGCAGCGTCGAGCTGACCTGGCTCTCGCCGGTGCCGGACGGCTGGCACCGGGTCCACCGGCGGGACGTCACCGCCGGGGAACGCGACTTCACCGTCGACGAGATCCCCACCCGGGGCACCCGGGCCGTCGTGGCGGGGCTGCGCAACGGCCACGAGTACGAGTTCACGGTGGCCGCGACGAACCAGGCCGGCCCGGGCCCACGCAGCGTGCCGGTACGGGCCACCCTGCGGTTGCCCACCCCCACCGGTCTCGTCGTGACCGCCGTCGACGCCGGTGAGGCCCGACTGACCTGGCAACCTGCCGGGCCGGGGTTGGCCTACCGGGTGCAGTGGCGCGACGTCACCGCCGGGGAGCCGTGGCGGGCCGACCCGTACCCGGTGCGGGAAGCCCGGCACACGGCGGTGCTGCTGACCCGGGGGCACGACTACCGGTTCCGGGTCGCCGTGACCGACGGGCGGGACGACGGGCCACCGACCCCGGCCGTCGGCGTCCGCATCCGCTGAGCACCGGCCGGTGGCGCGACCCGGGTGGCGGGCGACTGTGCCGCCGACCACTGCGGGTCCCGGCGGAACACCGCACCACGGTCGATTCGTCCGCCCCCGTACGGCGGCCACCTGGCGCTCATCCGGACACCGTGCCACGAACGCTCATACACCGTGTGACCGGCCGCGACACGCGGCGGTGAGGATGGCCGGACGCACGCTGTCGGCTGGCCGTGCGGTTGGCTACCGTAGGTGTCCCTGGGGGCCCGCAACCCCCCACGTGGTACGTCCGATCGAGGTGGCTGTGACCCTGTACGGCGACAAACCGGTCTCCGACGACCGCCCCACGGTGCAGGTCACCGCGGTGAGCTGGCCGTCCGAGGACGATCCCCCACCGCCCGGTGTGCCCGCAGGTCCCGGTTCCGGACCGGGGCCGTGGTGGCGGCGCGGCCGGGTGCTGCTCGCCGCCGGGGTGACCGCCGCGGTGCTGGCCGGGGTGGTCGGCGCGGGCGCCTGGGCGTACGCCGGGGACGTCCCACGCGGCACCAGCGTGCTCGGCACCGAGCTGGGTGGCCGCAGCCGGGCCGACGCGGCCCGGGAGCTGCGGGCCGAGTTGCAGAAGCGGGCCGCGACGCTCGACGCGCCGTTGACCGTGGTGGTGGGCGAGAACCGGGCGGAGATCAAACCCGCCGACGTCGGCCTGACGGTGGACGTGGACGCCACCGTCGCCGCCGCCACCGACGCGCAGGCGCACCCGGTGGACCGGCTGTTCGGTTCCCGTTCGGTCGACCCGGTGGTGACCGTCGACGCCACCAAGCTGGACGCGGCGTTGCGGCAGGTCCTCGGCGAGCAGGGTCGGGACATGACCATGCCGGCGATCATCTTCACCGGCACCACGCCGAAGCCGGTCTACCCCAAGCCGAGCCTGACCCTGGACCCGGAGCAGTCCGCCCGGGTGGTCCGCGCGGGCTGGCTGGCCGGCCAGCCGGTGACGGTGCCGGTGGTGGAGAAGAACCCGGTGACCACCCGGGAGGAGGTGGACCGGATGATCGCCGAGCTGGCGAAGCCGGCGGTCGCCGCACCGGTGACGATCACCTCCGCCAAGGGCTCGGTCAGCGTGCCGCCGGCGGCGATCGCCCGGTCGTTGCGCTTCTCGGCCGACGACGAGGGAAAGCTGACGCCGAAGGTCGACGTGAAGCGGCTCCGGTCGGCCCTGGGCAGCAAGCTGACCGCGATCGAGTCGACGCCCAAGGACGCCGGGTTGACCATCTCGGGCGGCAAGCCGAAGGTGGTGTCGGGCCGGGCCGGCCAGCAGCTCGATGCGGCGGCGCTGAGCCAGGACCTGCTGGCGGTGCTGCCGAAGCCGGACGGCCGGACGGTCACCGGGCAGCTCAAGGAGGCCGAGCCGGAGCTGACCGAGGCGAAGCTGGCCGAACTGGGCATCAAGGAGCGGGTCTCCACCTTCTCCACGAAGTTCCCCGGTGGGCTCTCCTCGCCGCGCAGCCAGAACATCATCCAGGCGGCGAAGGACGTGGACGGCACCATCGTCAAGCCCGGGGAGACGTTCTCGCTCAACGGCCACACCGGCGAGCGGGGCTACGACCAGGGCTACAAGGACGCTCCGGTGATCCTCGGCGGCAAGCTGGTTCCCGGGGTGGGTGGCGGCGTCTCCCAGTTCACCACCACGCTCTTCAACGCCAGTTACTACGCCGGCTTGGAGGACGTCGAGCACAAGCCGCACTCGTTCTACTTCAGCCGCTACCCGGCGGTGATCGAGTCGACGATCTTCTGGCCGGACCTGGACTTCAAGTTCCGCAACAACACGCCGTACGGGGTCCTGATCGACACCGCGTACACCTCGGACACGATCACCGTGTCGATGTGGAGCACCAAGATCTACGACAGCGTGAAGACGGAGTACGGCCCGCGCCGCAACATCACCTCGCCGAGGACGGTCTACCTGGAGCCCGGCCCGAGTTGCATCGCCGCCGCCGGCAGCACCGGCTTCACCCAGGACGCCTTCCGCGTGATCAAGAAGGATGGCAAGGTCGTCAAGCGGGAGAAGTTCAGCTGGACCTACGACCCCGAACCCAACTTCGTCTGCGGTCCCAAACCCTGACCCGCGCCCCGACCCGCTCCGGGCCGGGGGTACCACCCCGGACACGACCGAGCCCCGCCGGCTGATCAGCCGGCGGGGCTCGGTGTCTCCCGGGTACGCGGTGTGTCCCCGGGTACGCGGTGCCTGCCGGATATCCGGGCCGGCCCGGCATCCGGTGCCTCCCGGCGGAGGGAGTCGCTGCGGTGGTGGGTGGCGGTGCCACCCGGCCGTGACCCGCCGACGTGGCAGGTCAGGGGCGGGCTTCGGCGAGGCCCTGCCGGACGCCCTCGGCGTCCCGGTCGGTGCCGTACACGGGGGTGTCGGGCTGCTGTCGCCAGCTCTCGTCGAGGGTGCCCGCGTCGACCGGGTCGAAGCCGAGCGCGTCGACGAGCTGCATCACGAGCTGCTTGGCGTCGTTGTCGTCCCCGGCCACCGGCAGCGCGATCCGGTCACCGGCGTCGGCCGGCTTGCCGTGGTCCATCAGATGCGCCGCCTGGATGTTGTTGAACGTCTTCACCACCCGGGCGCCCTTGAGATGGTCGGCCGTCCACCGGCTGGAGCTGAGGCTGCGGTCGAGCAGTTCGGCGATGTCGCCGTCACGCTGCGGGTAGTAGTTGTTGGCGTCGACCACGATCTTGCCGTCGAACGGCTGCACCGGCAGCGTGGGCACCGCGAACAGCGGGATCGCCACCACGACCAGCTCGGCGTCCTGGACGGCCTGCTCCACGGTGCCGGCCGTCGCGCCGCTCTCCCGGGCCAGTTCGGTGAGACTCTCCGGGCCACGCGAGTTGGCAACCGTCACGTCGTGCCCCAGGGCGCTCAGCCGCCGGGTGAGGGTGCCACCGATGTGCCCCGAACCAATGATTCCGATCTTCATGACCACTCCTGCCTCCGCCGGTCCCGACGGTCAGTTCCGGTCCTACGGTCAGCAGGTACCCCGACAGGTCCGCTCCGATTGCGGTCGGGGCGTGCACCACGTCACGTCGTCGCGGACCCGGGCGCGGGCCCGGGAGCCAGGTCCCGAATCGACGGTACGAGGTCACGGGCGTCATCCGGGCCGATTCACCGAACGTCGGCAGCCCCTGCCGGTACCCGCCCCGCCCCTGGCGTCGGTCCTACGCCTGGCGGACACCGCAGCTCAGGGCCTGGACGCAGCCCCAGGGGACTGTTCCCCCGGGCAGGTCGCGGGCGAATGGGTGCAGGCAGCAGTCGAGGCCGGCCCCGTTCACGGGGCCGGCCTCGACCGAAAGATTGTCCGGCGGTGTCCTACTCTCCCACACCCTCCCGAGTGCAGTACCATCGGCGCTGGAGGGCTTAGCTTCCGGGTTCGGAATGTAACCGGGCGTTTCCCCTCCGCCATGACCGCCGTAACACTATGAACATATCAAACAACACACACACCCACGAAAACCTTCACCCGTGGGGGGTTGTTCGGTGTTTGTTCAGAGTTGCACAGTGGACGCGTAGCAGCCTTGTTATCAAGTCCTCGGCCTATTAGTACCGGTCAACTCAACCCGTTACCGAGCTTACATTTCCGGCCTATCAACCCAGTCGTCTAGCTGGGGGCCTTACCCCCACAAAGTGGGGTGGGATACCTCATCTTGAAGCAGGCTTCCCGCTTAGATGCTTTCAGCGGTTATCCCTTCCGAACGTAGCTAACCAGCCGTGCCCCTGGCGGGACAACTGGCACACCAGAGGTTCGTCCGTCCCGGTCCTCTCGTACTAGGGACAGCCCTTCTCAAGTATCCTACGCGCACGGCGGATAGGGACCGAACTGTCTCACGACGTTCTAAACCCAGCTCGCGTACCGCTTTAATGGGCGAACAGCCCAACCCTTGGGACCTGCTACAGCCCCAGGATGCGACGAGCCGACATCGAGGTGCCAAACCATCCCGTCGATATGGACTCTTGGGGAAGATCAGCCTGTTATCCCCGGGGTACCTTTTATCCGTTGAGCGACACCGCTTCCACACGCAAGTGCCGGATCACTAGTCCCGACTTTCGTCCCTGCTCGACCTGTCAGTCTCACAGTCAAGCCCCCTTGTGCACTTGCACTCAACACCTGATTGCCAACCAGGCTGAGGGAACCTTTGGGCGCCTCCGTTACCCTTTAGGAGGCAACCGCCCCAGTTAAACTACCCACCAGACACTGTCCCTGAACCGGATAACGGTCCGAAGTTAGATACCCGAATCAACCAGAGTGGTATTTCAAGATTGCCTCCACCCATACTGGCGTACAGGTTTCACCGGCTCCCACCTATCCTACACAAGCCCATTCAGATACCAATGTCAAGCTATAGTAAAGGTCCCGGGGTCTTTCCGTCCTGCCGCGCGTAACGAGCATCTTTACTCGTACTGCAATTTCGCCGGGCCTGTGGTTGAGACAGTGGGGAAGTCGTTACGCCATTCGTGCAGGTCGGAACTTACCCGACAAGGAATTTCGCTACCTTAGGATGGTTATAGTTACCACCGCCGTTTACTGGCGCTTAAGTTCTCCGCTTCGCCCCCGAAAGAGCTAACAGGTCCCCTTAACGTTCCAGCACCGGGCAGGCGTCAGTCCATATACATCGAATTACTTCTTCGCATGGACCTGTGTTTTTAGTAAACAGTCGCTTCCCCCTGCTCTCTGCGGCCATACAACGCTCCACCCGCACGGGGCTTCACGTCTCCGGCCCCCCTTCTCCCTAAGTTACGGGGGCAATTTGCCGAGTTCCTTAACCACAGTTCGCCCGATCGCCTCGGTATTCTCTACCTGACCACCTGTGTCGGTTTGGGGTACGGGCCGCTCAGAACTCGCTAGAGGCTTTTCTCGGCAGCATAGGATCACTGACTTCACCTGAATCGGCTCGGCATCACGTCTCAGCCTCAATGCACCGCGGATTTGCCTACGGCACGGCCTACACGCTTACCCCGGCACAACCACCGGCCGGGCTCAGCTACCTTCCTGCGTCACCCCATCGCTTGACTACTACCCGCCAGGTTCCCACGCTCCCTCCGTTCGGTCCGAAGACCTCCCAGAGCTCGGGTGGTTAGCACAACGAGGTTCATCACGGGCGCTCCTTCGCGGGTACGGGAATATCAACCCGTTGTCCATCGACTACGCCTCTCGGCCTCGCCTTAGGTCCCGACTCACCCAGGGCGGATTAGCCTGGCCCTGGAACCCTTGGTCATCCGGCGGAAGGGTTTCTCACCCTTCTTTCGCTACTCATGCCTGCATTCTCACTCGTGCCGCGTCCACAACTAGGTCACCCCGCTGCTTCACCCCCGGCACGACGCTCCCCTACCCATCCACACACCTGCACACCCCATCAAGGAGATGCGAAGTATCATGTGAATGCCACAGCTTCGGCGGTGTGCTTGAGCCCCGCTACATTGTCGGCGCGGAACCACTTGACCAGTGAGCTATTACGCACTCTTTAAAGGGTGGCTGCTTCTAAGCCAACCTCCTGGTTGTCTATGCGACCCCACATCCTTTTCCACTTAGCACACGCTTAGGGGCCTTAGCTGGTGATCTGGGCTGTTTCCCTCTCGACTACGAAGCTTATCCCCCGCAGTCTCACTGCCGCGCTCTCACTTACCGGCATTCGGAGTTTGGCTGATTTCGGTAAGCTTGTAGGCCCCCTAGACCATCCAGTGCTCTACCTCCGGCAAGAAACACACGACGCTGCACCTAAATGCATTTCGGGGAGAACCAGCTATCACGGAGTTTGATTGGCCTTTCACCCCTAACCACAGGTCATCCCCCAACTTTTCAACGTTGGTGGGTTCGGCCCTCCACACGGTCTTACCCGCGCTTCAGCCTGCCCATGGCTAGATCACTCCGCTTCGGGTCTAGAACATGCGACTACAACGCCCTCTTCAGACTCGCTTTCGCTACGGCTCCCCCACACGGGTTAACCTCGCCACATGCCACTAACTCGCAGGCTCATTCTTCAAAAGGCACGCCGTCACCCCGCAAGGCTCCGACGGATTGTAGGCGAACGGTTTCAGGTACTATTTCACTCCCCTCCCGGGGTACTTTTCACCATTCCCTCACGGTACTCGTCCGCTATCGGTCACCAGGAAGTATTTAGGCTTACCAGGTGGTCCTGGCAGATTCACGGCAGATTTCAGGAGTCCGCCGCTACTCGGGAACACCCACAGAAGATCAGCAACTTTCACCTACCGGACTCTCACCGACTACGGTTGGCTTTTCCACACCATTCGGCTAGCCACTGACTTTATAACTCCTCGAACAAGTGTCAGCCTGTTCAGCAGGGTCCCACAACCCCGACCACGCAACCCCTGACAGGTATCACACGCAACCGGTTTAGCCTCAATCCGCTTTCGCTCGCCACTACTCACGGAATCACTATTTGTTTTCTCTTCCTACGGGTACTGAGATGTTTCACTTCCCCGCGTTCCCCCCACACACCCTATGTGTTCAGATGTGGGTGACACCACATGACTGGTGCCAGGTTTCCCCATTCGGACACCCTGGGATCACAGCTCGGTTGACAGCTCCCCCAGGCCTATCGCGGCCTCCCACGTCCTTCATCGGCTCCTGGTGCCAAGGCATCCACCGTTCGCCCTTGACAACTTGACCACAAAGATGCTCGCGTCCACTGTGCAATTCTCAACAAACAACCAACCCACAACCCCACAGCTTCCCACCAAACCCGGCCAACACCGGCGGTATGAGAAACCAGGCCGTGCCTGGCACCTTCAACAAGCTTTTCGCTCATCCAAAGGCTCCGAAAAAA
>NZ_JBMHMK010000001.1:3115000-6040000 GCF_049178975.1 Micromonospora sp. WMMD734 | reverse complement strand
CCGACCGCGTCCCCCGTCCAGGCCCGTGTGTCGTTCCAGATGGCGAGCCCGAACCTCGGCCAGATCACCCAGGTCCACACCCCGACGCCGACCAGGAACAACGACCAACCTCGCGACAACACCATGGTCGACGAGTATCCCAGCGCCCCACCGCCTCACCCCACTCCCGTCCCCGACGCACACTCCCCGCCACCGAACCGCGTTGATCAAGAGGTTTGCGTCATCCTCGGGAACATCCGTGACGCAAACCTCTTGATCAACGCGGCCAAACAGCGGCGGGCGGCGGGCGGACGGCGGCCAAACGACGGGCGGGCGGCGGGCGGGTGATGGGCTGCCGGATCTGGCGGGCGGGGTTTCCGCTGGTGGGGGTCGGGGCACCTGGCAGGGGTCGACGACGAGGTGGAGGTGACCCGGATGCAGCCGTTCGACCCGTGGGCATGGCGTGACCCGGCGGCGCTGGCCGGCGGATACGACCACACCGAGCCGGGTGAGCGGCCCGACCGGGAGTCGCACGACGGGCCGGACGCGCCCGGCCCGGGAACACCGCTCGACCTGACCGGCTACCGGGTGGAGGCGACCGACGGGCGGATCGGCGCGATCGACGAGGCGAGCGAGGAGGCAGGCGCCCGCTGGCTGGTGGTGGACACCGGACCGTGGATCTTCGGGCGGAAGGTCCTGCTGCCGGTCGGCACGGTCGCCCGGGTGGACCACGGGGACCGGGTGGTGCACGTCGACCGGAGCCGGGAGCAGGTCAAGGACTCACCGGCCTTCGATCCCGAGGACGGTGCCCGGCCGGACTACCGCGACCAGGTCGGTGACTACTACGCGCAGAGCTACCGCCGGGGCTGACCGCCGGGGAGCCCGGTCCGCCCGGCGGGCACTCGCGGCGGACCGACCAGGCCGCGACCGGACGCGCCCAGCAGGGCCGACCGGGCCGGGCGGGAGGTGTCGGCAGGGCAACCGACCAGGTCGCGAAACCAGACACGGCCAGCAGAGCCGACCAGGCCCGCAGGGCGGACCAGCCACGCCGGGGACCGGACCCGGCCGGCAGGGCGGATCGGCCACACGGCCGGTCCGGTAGGCTGCCGGCATGACCAGCGCGACCGCTCAGCACACCCGGACGTCGTACGACGTCGTGGTCGGTGCGGAGCGACGCCGGCGATCCGTCGCCCGCCCGCGCTGACCCATTCCCTGCGACCGGCGGATCGAGCCGCCGGTCCTTTCCGCTGTCCTCGGTCCGTCCGCAGGCTCCCCCGTCCGGGGATCCGCCTGGCTGACGGATCCGAGCAGATCGGCGTACCGATGGATCTTGAAAGGTTGCTCACCGACCGGCTGACGCCCGCGTTCGCCGCCGTGGCCGGCGAACCGGTCGCGCCCGCCGTGCGGCGCTCGCCGCGGGCGGACTTCCAGTCCGACGCGGCGCTGGCGCTGGCCCGGCGGCTCTGCCGGCCGCCGCGCGAGATCGCCCGGGCGGTGCTGGACCGCGCGGACCTCGACGACGTCTGCGCGGTGGCGGAGATCTCCGGCCCCGGCTTCGTCAACCTGACCCTCGCCGACGGGGCGCTGGCCGGGATGGTCGCCGCGCTCGCCGGCGACGAACGGCTCGGGGTGCCGGTGACCGGCGACCCGGAGACCGTGGTGGTCGACTACTCGGGGCCGAACGTGGCGAAGGAGATGCACGTCGGACACCTGCGCTCGACGGTCATCGGCGACGCGGCCGTCCGGGTGCTGGACTGGCTCGGGCACCGGGTCGTCCGGGTCAACCACCTGGGCGACTGGGGCACCCCGTTCGGGATGCTGATCGCACACCTTGCGGACCTGGGTGAGGCGGAGGCGGCGCAGGAGCTGTCCATCGGCGACCTGGACGGGTTCTACCGGGCGGCCCGGTCGAAGTTCGACGCCGACCCGGCGTTTCGGGAACGCGCCCGGCAACGGGTGGTCGCGTTGCAGGCCGGCGACCCGGAGACCCGCCGGCTGTGGCGGTTGCTGGTCGGGCAGTCCCAGCGGTACTTCCTGACCGTGTACGAGCTGCTCGACGTCACCCTGACCGGGGCGGACTTCCGGGGCGAGAGCGCGTACAACGACCGGCTCGGCGCGGTGGTGACCGACCTCGACCGGCTCGGGTTGCTGACCGACAGCGCCGGGGCCGCCTGCGTCTTCCCGCCCGGATTCGTCGGACGCGACGGCGTCGGGCTGCCGTTGATCGTGCGTAAGGGCGACGGTGGGTACGGGTATCCGGCGACGGACCTGGCGGCGCTGCGGTCGCGCGTCGACGAGCTGGGCGCGACCCGGCTGCTCTACGTGGTGGGCCTGCCGCAGCGGCAGCACTTCGCGATGGTGTTCGCGGTGGCCGGACAGGCGGGTTGGCTGCGTCCCCCGGTCCGGGCCGAGCACCTGGGCTTCGGCTCCGTCCTCGGCCCGGACGGGCGGATGCTGCGCAGCCGGGCCGGCGGCTCGGTGAAGCTGGTCGACCTGCTCACGGAGGCGGTCACCCGGGCGACCGCGCTGGCCCGGACCCGCAACCCGGACCTGGACGAGGCGGAGGCGGCCGAGATCGGCCGGGCCGTCGGCATCGGCGCGGTCAAGTACGCCGACCTGGCCACCGACCGGACCCGTGACTACGTGCTCGACTGGGAGCGGATGCTCGCCCTGGACGGCAACACCGCCCCCTACCTCCAGTACGCGTACACCCGGACCCGGTCGGTGCTGCGGCGGGCCGGCACGGTGCCGGGGGCGGCGACCGGGGTGGTCCTCGGTACCCCGGCGGAGCGGGCGTTGGCGTTCGAACTGCTCGGGTTCGCCGGCGTCGTCCACGAGGTGGCCCGGACGGCGCAGTTCCACCACCTCGCCGGCTACCTGCACCGGCTGGCCACCCGGTTCAGCACGTTCTACGAGCGGTGCCCGGTGCTGCGGGCGGACGGCGAGCTGCGGGCGAGCCGGCTGCTGCTGACCGACCTGACGGGACGGACCCTGCGGCAGGGACTGGACCTGCTCGGCATCCGCACGCTTGACCGGATGTGAGCACGGCGGGGCCGCGCCGGGCGACCGGACGCGGCCCCGACGGGCTCAGCCGGTCGGACCGCGTAGCCCCTCGTAGTACGGCTTCATCGCCGGGTAGTAGTCGTCGAACCCGGCCTTCGGGGCGTCCGTTTCGGCGGCCACCAGCAGGTCGAGGTAGTACTCCCAGCCGGGGCCGATCTCGCCGACGTGCTCCTCGCTGTCGAGGTGGTGGGTGAAAACCAGCTCGGTGCGGCCGGCCACCTCGGTGAGCAGCAGCTCGATCCGCCAGCCGCCCGACCCGTCGGCCGCCGACACGGCCAGGTGCCGGGGCGGGTCGCAGGTGTCGATCCGCAGTTCGGTCCAGGGGGCTTCGTCCTCGAACACCATCTGCAACCGGATCGTCCGGCCGGGGCCGGCGTCGCCCTCCCAGGGGCCGAACCAGCGGGCGGTGCGGTCGGGTTCGGTGACGCTGGCCCAGACGTCCTCGACGGGGGCGCGGAAGGTGCGTACCAGCACCAGGTCGGTGCCGTTGGCGGTACGCGCCAGCCGGCCGGTGGGGGTACCGGTCACGCGGTTTCTCCTCTGGCTCGGTCCGCCGTGTCGCGCGTGCGACGCTCCCGGCGGGTGCGGTGGACCTCCGTTTCGAGCGCGTCGAGGTGCTGGGCCCAGCCGCGTGGGCGGCGGAACCGGGCGAGCCACTCGGCGAGCTCGGTGAACCGGTCGGCGTCGAGCCGGTAGCGCCGTTGCCGGCCGACCAGCTCGCTGCGGACCAGGCCGCTCTCCCGCAGCACCCGCAGGTGGCGGCTGACCGCCGGCCTGCTGATCGGGAACCGGTCGGCGATCTCCCCGGCGGGGAGGTCGCCGTCGCGCAGCAGCTCGAGGATGTGCCGACGGACCGGATCGGATATCGCCGCCGCCACCTCGTCCACCGGGGAAGCGTAACCTATGGGTTACGCTTTCACCCGGGCGGCCCCGTTCAGCGCAGCGGGGTGGGGGTCAGGCGCACCCCGGTGATCTCTTCGGAGCGGGCCCACAGGTCGGCGGCGAGCCGCCGGTCGGTGGCGACGCCGCGCAACGGCGCGAAGGTGGGCTCGGCGCGGCGGAAGCGCCGGCCGGGACCGATGTGCCGGCCGGTGGGCGCGCTCGGGTCGGTGGCGGCGAAGAGCATGGGCGCGGCGGCCTCGTCGAGAGGACGGCGCAGCGGGCGCGCGAGCACGGTCTCGATCCGGCGGGCGAGCGGTGGCAGGTCCCGGGAGAGGTCGGTCCTGGTCATCCCGGGGTGGGTGAGCAGGCTGCGAGCCGGCGAGGCGACGGCCCGTAGCCGGCGGTCGAGTTCCAGCCCGAACAACACGTTGGCGAGCTTCGAGGTGGCGTAGGCGCCGGCGGCGGAGTAGCGGCGTTCGGCGGCCAGGTCGCTCAGGTCGAGCCGGCCGAGCCGGTAGAGGCCGGAGGAGACGGTGACCACGACCGGCTGCCGACCAGCGGTCAGCGTGGGCAACAGCCGGACGGTGAGGGCGAAGTGCCCAAGGTGGTTGGTGGCGAACTGGCTCTCCACCCCCTGCGGGCTCAACCGCCGGGGGACGGTGCCGATGCCGGCGTTGTTGACCAGGGCGTCCACCGTGTCGACGTCGCGGTCGAGACCGTCGACGAAGGCATGGACGGAATCGAGGTCGAGCAGGTCCAACCGACGGACGACGAGATCGGCCCGGGGATGGGCGTCGAGGAGTCCGGCCCGGACCCGGGCGCCCTTGGCGGTGTCCCGGACGGCCATCACCACCCGGCCGCCCCGGGCGGCCAGGTGACGGGTGATCGCCGCGCCGAGGCCGCTGCTGGCGCCGGTGACCACGAAGGTCAGGCCGGACTGGTCGGTGAGATCGGCGGCGGTCCAACCGGGTGCGCGGTCCATGGCATGCCTTCCGACGGAGAAGTGGATTACCCATCCGATTCAAGCCGGGATTAAACGGATTGTCAATCCGATCGGATGGGTGATCCGCTGCGTTAGGCTGGTGTGGTGACCACGACCCTGCGCGCGGACGCCGCGCGCAACCGCGACCGGGTGCTGGCCACCGCCCGTGCGCTGGTGACGGAGGGCGACCTGTCGTTGCAGCTCAACGACATCGCCCGGCGGGCCGGCGTCGGAGTCGGCACCGTCTACCGGCACTTCCCTACCCGGCGCGCCCTGCTGGAGGCGCTCGCCGCCGACGCCTTCGCCACCCTGCTCGACCAGGCCCGGACGGCGAGCCGCGAGGACGAACCGTGGGCGGGACTGCGACGACTCACCCGCAGCCTCCTAGTCGGCCAGCTCACCGAGCCGACCCTCGCCGAGGTGCTCTCGACCAGCCCGGACGAGGACGCCACCGCACCGACCACGACCCGCCGGGCGGAGTTGGCCGCGCTGGCCGCGACCGTGCGGGAGCGGGCGGTCCGGGCCGGTCAGCTACGCCCCGACCTGACCCTGGACGACCTGCAACACCTGGTCTGCGGAACCGCGTTCGCCGCCCGGATCGCCGACGCGCCGGCGGACCGGGTCGAGCTGTACCTGGCCGTGCTGCTCGCCGGCGTCCGCGCCCCCGGGTAGGGGTCGTCCCCGCCCGCCTAGCCCGGCCGGACGCACGGATCGGCCACCGTGGACGACGGGCTCTGCGCGGTCCGGCCGTCGACGGCGGTCACCCGTACCGTCCAGGTCACGGCGGACGCCCGGAGCTGGCCCACGGTCACCCGGGCGGACGATCCGTCCACCGTCATCGCCCGGCTCGTCGGGACACCCCCGGCGGGGGTGTACCGCACCTGCGCGCTGACCAGCGCACCGCTGCCGGTGGCCCGGACGACCAGGGCGTAGGCGTCCGTGCCGCAGCGGACGTGCGCGTTCGCCGACACCGTGAAGGGCGCGACGAGCTGCGCACCCGTCGTCGGGCGGGGCGCGGCCGGCGACCGGGAGGGCGCCGGCGTCGGGCCCGGGACGGCACCCGTCGCGGCGTCGGTAGGTGCACCGCCGGGCGCGGACGGGCCACCGGCACCGCTCGCGCCGGGCCCCGGGGTCGTCCGGGCCGACGGAGCCACGGTGGCGACGCCGGACGCCGAGACCGCCGCCGCACCGGAGGGGACGCCTGACGTCACCGACACCTGCTCGGCGTCCGGCCGGGCCGCCGACACCGCCCAGATGCCGCCCACCACCAGGAGCAGCAACAGCCCGGCGGTCACGGCCGTCCGCCGCCGACGCCGCCGGTCGCGGTCCCAGGTCGCGGTGGACGTCGCCGTCGCGCCGGCCGGGGCCGCCGCGATGCCGGCCGGGGCCGACCCGGCCCGCCCGGCGGCATCCGACCGACCGGCGACGACGGACGACCCGGCCGTCGAAGCCGGATCGGCCGTCGGCATCGGATCGGCCGGGCGCGTCGGACCATCGGGCGACGACGGACCATCGGGCGACAAGGGATCAGCCGGTGAGGACGGATCGGTGGGGGACGACGGATCGGCGGGACCGGGACCGGTCGGAGAGTCCGGCCCGGCAGGGCGGTGGGCTGCGGTGGCGTCGCTGCCGGCGGTGGGCCCGGGCGGGTCGGTGGCGGCCGGACCGCTGCCGGCCGGCAGCCCGGCGGTGGCCTGCACGGCGGCGGGGCCCGCCTCGGCCAGGCGCGACCACACCGTCTCGGCCACCACCAGGAACCCCGGCGCGGTGTACGCGGTCAGCAGCGCCGCCGGATTGCACTGTTCCCGCCGGAGGAGCCCGCACCGCGCGCAGTCGTCGATGTGCCGGGCGAGCCGCTTGCGTAGGACCGGGGTGAGCCGGCCCTGCCAGTCGCCGAGCAGCTCGGCCAGGACCGGGCAGTCCCGCGCCCCACTGCGGGCGACGAGCAACGTGCCGAGCGCCCGTTCGAGCTGTGAGCGGGCCCGGGACAGCCGGGCGTGCGCGTGGTTCGCGGGCACCCCCAGCGCCGTACCGATGTCGGCCGAGGAAAGGTCGTGGCGGATCGCCAGGTGCACCACCTCGCGGTCGCCGGGGTTGAGCGCGTCGACCGCCAGGTGCACCAGGGCGCGTACCTGGTCGGCGTTGACGGCGGCGGCCGGGTCACCGGTGTCGGCCGCCGGCTCGGCCGCCTCGGAAAGCGGCGCGGACCGGGACCGTTCCCGCAACTGCCGCAGGCATTCGCTGCGCACGATCGCGTACAGCCAGGAACGCAGCCGGTCCGGGTCACGCAGCTGGTCGATGCGCTGGCCGGCGGTGAGGAACGCGTCGTGCACGGCGTCCGCGGCGGCCTCCGGCTCGTGCAGCATCGTCCGGGCGTAGGTGTAGAGCCGGTCGGCGTAGCGCCGGTAGATGCCCTCCAGGCCGATCCGGTCACCGCGCCGGAGCGCTTCGACGAGCGCCCGGTCGTCCTGCGCCATCACGTTCATCAGTGCTCCCACCGCTCGTCGACCGGTCCAGTACAGCGAAGAAAAAATTCCCCGGGAACTTTCTGTTGGCATGCCGACCCCGGCGCGCTCCTACCGGTGTCATCGCAGCGCCGACACCGGGAGACACCCATGACAACGACACGCTCCACAACCCACCGGACCCACGTCCGCCGGTACCTGACCACCGTAGTGGTGGCGGCGCTCGCCGCCGGGTTCGTCGCCACCACCGACGCCGACGCCGCCCCCACACCGGACGGCCCGGCCGGGCGGTCCGCCGCCGACGCCGGGCCACTGGCCTTCCGGGTCGACCCGGGCCTGACCCCGCCCCGGGTGCAGCTCGACCCGGTCGGTCGGACCGGCACCGACCGGGAGGTCGGCGTGGTGGCCGGACCGGACGGCTCGCCCGCCGGCCTGGTCCTCGACGAGGTGATGGTGCGGACCGCCGACCAGGCCGAACTGGACGCCTTCCTGGCCCGCTGGGGTGGCCAGGTGCTCGACTCGTTCGCCCCCGACGAGCAGGGGCAGGACCACCTGGTCCGGGTGGACGTCGACAAGGCCGACCCGGCCGGGCTGGTCACCGACCTGCTCGCCGCCGAGCCGCGTCAGGCCGGCGGCTACCGGGTCGGCGACGAGCGGGCGCTGCGGCTGCTCGCGCTGGCCGCCGCCGAGTGGCGTACGGGCACCGAGCTGGTCCTCGACTGGCTGGTGGAACCGTCAGGCATCGCCGACGGGCAGGTCTTCGAGGCGCCGGACATCGGCAAGAACGTCTTCGACTGGTCGTTCATGCGGGCCGGTGGCGCGCTGGACGTCGGGGTCGCGCCGGCCTGGCAGCTGCTGGACAGCAAGGGCCGGCTGACCAAGCAGGTGAAGTACCTGGTGCAGGACGGCGGGTTCCAGTTCAACTCCGATTTCCCGAGCAAGGTGTCTCTCCACAAGGCGGAGTGGGGCGAGACCAACACCAACGACTGCACCGGCGGAACGCCCTGCCCGTGGCACGCCACCAGCGTGGTGCTCGCCGGGATGGGCCGGGTCGACAACGACTACGGCACCGCCGGTCCGGCCGGGCCGGTGGTGCAGGAGCTGGTCGCCGTCCGCAACGGCATCGACTACTGGACGGTCCTGCGACGGCTGGAGAAGGCCGCCGAGTCGACCCACCCGGACGTGGTCAACCTCAGCTTCACCCGGGACGTCGACCTCGGTGTCAGCCACGCCCGCACCTGGACCGACAGGCGGATGAAGCACGTCCGGGACACCGGGGCGCTGATCGTCGCCGCCGCCGGCAACAACGGCACCAACGTCGACGGCGACACCCTCTGGGTGCCCTGCGAGAGCACCCACGTGATGTGCGTGGGTGGAATGAACCAGGACGCGACCGTGGCCGGCGGGTCGAACTGGGGCACCAAGGACCTCACCACGTCGGTGGAGATCTACGGTCCGATGTGTGTGCCGGGCCTGACCGACCCGGGCACGCCGGCCGTCAACACCACGAAGACCACCTGCGGCACCAGTTTCGCCTCACCGTTCGTGGGCGGGGTGGCCGCCCTGGTGATGGCCGCCGACCCGACGCTCACCTCCGAGCAGGTCCGGCAGATCCTCAACGACACCGCGCACGTCGGTGGGCTGGGTGCCAAGGTGACAGGCAGCCAGCGCCGGGTCGACGCGCTGTCCGCCGTCGCCGAGGCGTTGGGCGTGACCGTCGGCAAGCCGGCGGTGAGCATCAGCACCCCGAAGACCAAGCAGAAGTTCGCGGTGGGCCAGTCGGTCGACCTGTGGGGCACCGCGACCGACTTCCTGGGCAAGGAGATCCCGCTCACCTGGACCAGTAGCATCGACGGTGAGCTGGCGACCGGGTCGCAGACGTTCGTGCCGTCGCTGTCCGCCGGCACCCACGTGGTCACCGCCAGCGCCACCGACAGTCTGGGGCGTACGGGTTCGGCATCGGTGACCGTCACGGTGGTGGACAGCCCGACGAAGGTGGCCATCATCTCGCCGCCGGCGGGGCTGACCCTCGTCGCGGGGCAGTCGGTCGGGCTGCTCGGCACCTCGAACGACCCTGACGAGTTCGGGCCGGTCCCCGACGCCCAGGTGACCTGGACGGTGCGCCGGGGCGACACGGTGGTCCTGGAGAAGATCGGTCACCAGGCGGTGCTGCCGGCGAACGCGGTCACGCCCGGGGCGTACACGGTGACGTTCGCGACGGCCGGGTCCAGCGTGCAGCGCGCCTTCTCGGTCACCGCGGCCCCGGCCGGGCAGTCCCGGCCGACGGCCACGATCACCAAGCCGGCCACCACGCTGGACCTGACCACGGTCGAGGCCGGGCCGAAGTCCGTCGCGTTCGCCGGGACCGGCACCGACGCCGAGGGCGGCACGGTCGCGGGGACCCGCTTCCGGTGGACCGCGTACGGCGACGGCGGCGTCAAGCAGGTGCTGTGCCAGGGCGGCGGGGTGCCCACCGGCGAGCCGGTCGACGACAAGGGCTCGCCGAAGGACTGTGCCTCGTTCACCGGGGCGCTGGCCCAGCTGACCAGCGGGACCGACACCACCACCTGGTCGGTGTGGCTGGAGGTGTTCGACGCGACGGGACTGGTCGGCACGGATTCCGTGCCGGTCCGCATCCGGCACCTCGTCGGCTGACCGACCCGTACCGGCGGGGGCCGGGCACCACCCGGCTCCCGCCCCCGATCCGACCCTGACCGGGGACCTGCCGGTTCCCGGACCGTACGCACTCAAGGAGAGCACATCATGCGTGGACAAACATGGACGCGTCGGACGGTCGCCCTGGGCGGCGCGCTGCTGAGCACGGTCGTGCTCGGTCAGGTCGCGCTCAGCGGGCCGGTGGCGGCGGTGCCCGGCCTGTCGATCCGGACCACTGTCGGGCCGAACAACAGCGTCGCCAAGTCGCAGAACGCGGTCTGCCCGACCGGCACCACGGTCATCGGTGGTGGCGGGGCGATCAGCGGGTCGGGTCTCGGCCAGGTGGGCATGGACATCGTGCAGCCGCTGGCCGACGCCGGGCTCTACTCGGTGACCGGCCGGGAGGACCCGAACGGTGTCGCCGGGAACTGGTCGCTCACCGCGAGTGCGATCTGCGCCCCGACGCCGTCGGGCCTGGAGGTGGTGACCGGCCACTCGGCGGTCAATTCGGTCAACCCGAAGTTCCTGGAGTTGTTCTGCCCGGTGGGCAAGCGGGCGATCGGCGGCGGTGGCGCAGCCGTCGGCTCGGGAGCGAGTGACGTGCTCCTGGAGGACCTGCGGATCGGTCAGAGCAGCGTGACGGTGGCGGGGGTCGAGGCCGGCAACGCCTTCGCGGGCAACTGGTCGGTGGACGTCTCGGTGATCTGTGTCGACCCGCTCCCCGGCGAGCAGCGGGTGATCGTGGACAGTGCCGACAACTCCACGGCCAGCCGCGCGGTCACTGCCACCTGCCCGGCCGGGAAGAGCCTGCACGGGGTCGGCGGTGAGATCGTCGGTGGCGAGGGCCAGGTGAGGCTGACCGAGATGCGGCCCACCTCGTTGACCACGGCGACCGTCCGCGCCGCCGAGGACGAGAACGGCTTCAGCGGCAACTGGAAGGTACGCGCGTACGCGGTCTGCGCGAACTGACCGGTCGGGCCGTCGGACGACGGCCACCCGCGGCCCGTGCCGATCCGTCGGTGCGGGCCGCCTGGCCGTTCGCCCGGGGTGGGCTTCGGGGTTGTGTCGACCTCCGTCGATCGGTAACGTCACGAATCGATACGACTACTCACAGTCATGGCAGGAGTGTCCGCATGACACAGATCACGGAAACCGAACTGCCCCACTGGCCGCCGGTCAACCCGGCCCGCAGCCCGTTCGCCCTGATCGACGACGCCGAACGGCAGCCCCTCGCCGACCGGGCGGTGACCCGGGTGCAGCTGCCCACCGGCGCCACCGCCTGGCTGGTCACCCGGCACACCGACGTACGGCAGCTGCTGCGCCACCAGGCGTTCAGCTCCGATCTGCTCCGCCCAGGCTTCCCCCTGCTCCGCCCGCTGCCGCCCGAGGTGACGGCGGACGCCCAGGGGGCGTTCATCCGGTTGGACGGTGAGGCGCACCTGCGGCTGCGCCGGATGCTCACCGCCGAGTTCATGATCAAAAATGTCCGCCGGATCGAGCCGCTGATCCACCAGACCGTCGCCGAGGCCCTGGCCGACCTGGCCGCCGCCGGTTCCCCGGCCGACCTGGTGTCGACGTTCGCCCTGCCCCTGCCGTCCAAGGTGATCTGTCACCTGCTCGGCGTCCCCTACGCCGACCACGACTTCTTCCAGTCCCGCAGCCGGCTGCTGCTCGACCGGCAGGCACCCATCGAGCAGATCCAGCACGCCGCCCAGGAACTGCGGGACTACCTCCGGTCACTGATCGACGCCAAGCAGGCCCACCCCGACGAGGCGGACGACCTGCTCAGCCGGCTGATCCGGGAACGCGTCGAGCCGGGCGAACTCGGCGTCGACGAACTCGGCGGGATGGCCCTGCTGCTGCTCATCGCCGGTCACGAGACCACCGCCAACATGCTCGGGCTGAGCGTCCTGCTGCTGACCCGCCACCGGGAACAGTGGGCGATCCTGCGCGACCGGCCCGACGTCGTCCCGGGGCTGGTCGACGAGTTGCTGCGCTACCTCAGCATCGTCCGTACCGGGCTGTTCCGGGTGGCCACCGAGGACGTCGAGATCGGCGGCCGGCTGATCCGCGCCGGTGAGGGCGCCATCGCCCTGCTCTCCCTGGCCAACCGGGATCCCGGGGTCTTCGACGACCCCGACGGGTTCGACCCGTACCGGGAGGCCCACCAGCACCTGGCCTTCGGGTTCGGGATGCACCAGTGCATCGGGCAGCCCCTCGCCCGCGCCGAACTGCGCATCGCGCTGGTGGAACTGGGCCGCCGCTTCCCCGACCTGCGGGTGGCCGTCGACCCGCAGGAGCTGAGCACCCGGGACAACTCGGTCGTGTTCGGCCTCGACGCCCTCCCGGTGACCTGGTGACGCCGGGCGGACGGCAGGCGGTCGGGGGGACCACGTCCCGGGTGGCCGTCGACCGGGACCGCTGCTGCGGGGCCGGCAACTGCGTGCTGACCGCCCCCGAGGTCTTCGACCAGGACGACACCGACGGGCTGGTGCTGCTGCGCGACCCTACGCCGGGGGCCGCGCTGCTCGACCGCGTCCGGCGGGCCGTCGAACTCTGCCCGGCCGGCGCGATCCGGATCGACTGACCCCGGCGGGCGTCGGACGGGGTGCACCCCGTCCGACGCCCGCCGGGCTGCGGCGCTCAGGGCAGTAGTTCGACGTACCCGTCGGTGCCGTGCACCCGGATCCGCTGCCCGTCCGGGATCAGCCGGGTGGCGTCCACCACCCCGACGACGGCCGGCAGGCCGTACTCCCGGGCGACCACCGCGCCGTGCGTCATCAGGCCACCGACCTCGGTCACCAGCCCGGCGACGGTGACGAACAGCGGCGTCCAACTGGGATCGGTGTACGTGGTGACGAGGATGTCCCCCGGTTCGAGATCGGCCCGTGCCACGTCCCGGACGACGCGCGCCCGACCCTCGACGGTCCCGGCGGAGACCGCCAGCCCGACCAGCGCGCCGACCGGCACGTCGTCGCGGCGGTACGTCCCGGCGACTATCTCGCCCTCCGAGGTGAGCACCCGGGGCGGGGTGAGCGCCCGGTACGACAGATGCTCCGCCATCCGTCGGCGGATGAGCCCGTCGTCGACCCGGCGGGTGCGGACGACCTCGTCGAGTTCGGGGAACGTGAGGTACCAGATATCCTCCCGGTCCCGCAGCACACCGTCGGCCACCAGGCGGTCGGCCTCGGCCAGCAGCGCCTGCTTGTACGCGAAGGTGCGGGTGACCATGCCGAACTTCGGGTACTCCCGGTAGCCGACGAACGTCCGGGCCCGGTCGATCATCCGTTTGGTCCGGTCGGCCTTGTCCGCGCCGCCGTCGGGCAGGGCCCGCAGCCGCTCCAGCACCTCCCGCTCCTTGTCCCACGCCGTCCGCAGGCCCTGCTCGAAGTGCCGCCCGCCGGCTCCCGGCGCGAAGTTCCTGACGTTGCCCAGGATCAGCGGCACCAGCATGGCGGGACGTTCCCGCCAGCGGGGCCGGGTGATGTCGATCTCACCGACCCCCCGCATGCCGTATCGGTCGAGCCAGGACCCGATGGCCACCCGGGCCTCCCGGCCACCGGCGAGCTGGTCCAGCCCGGCCAACAGGTCGTCCGGCCCACCGGGGCCGTCGTGCTCCCGGCCGGGCCCGCCGTCGTCGGCCACCCGGCTGCCGTCGTCGGCCACCCGGCTCAGGAAGGCCACGACCTTCGGGTACGGCCGGATCGCGTCCGCGACGTCCAGCAGGGCCAGCCCCATCTCCGAGGTGACGTTGTGCGGGACGGACTGGGTGAGCGGGTCGGCGGCGTTGCGCTCACCGAGCCACTCCTGCAGGTGCTCGTTGAGCCACCAGACCGCCTCCATCCCGGCCAGGATGACCGGGATGCTCCTCGGGTCGATCATCATCCGGGTCAGCCGGGGGAAGTCGGTCCGGATGAAATCCAGCAGCGCCGGCCCGGACTTCGTCCGGATCTCGCGGCGCAGGGCGGCGTTGGCGTCGTCGATCCGGGTGATCAGCTCGGTGACCAGCGCGGGATCGGTCTCGACGGACGGCGCGGCCGGCGCGGCCGGCGGGGCGGCGGGCTTCTCGTCCGGCACCTCCCGGACGAAGTCGCCGCGCTCGACGACGGTCCGCAACGCGTCCCCGATCAGCGGGTCGGATCTGCCCAGGGCGGCCAGCAGGCCGACCCGGCCGGTCGGCGACGCCAGCTCGGGCGTCACGTCGGCGAACAACCGGCCGGCGGCCTCGTACATGGGCCGGGCCGCGATCAGCTGGTACATCGAGTACCCGAGGGGCTTCATCGGGTCGGTCATCATCTGCTGGTGGCCCACGGAGACGTAGACGTGATTGTCGGTGTCGTCGGCCACCGGGACGGGGAACAGCGTGGTGACCGGTCGGGTCTGGACGATCTGGAAGTCGTCGTCGACCAGGCACCACTCCACGTCCTGCGGCTGACCGAAGTGCGCCTCGATCCGCCGACCCAGCCGTGCCAGCCGGACGACCTGCGGGTCGGTCAGCGCCGGCTGGTCCTGCCGCTGCGGGTCGATCGCCACCACCCGCGTCCCGCCGGTCGTCGTGGTCCGCAGGGCGTGACGTTTGGCGGCGATCGTCCGGGCGACGACCCGGTCGCCGCGGACCCGGAACACGTCCGCGTCGACCAGCCCGGAGACCAGGGCCTCGCCGAGGCCGAACCCGGCCTCCACGAAGGAGACCCGCCGGTTGCCGGTGACGGGATCGGCGGTGAACAGGACGCCCGCCGCCCCGGCGGGGACCATCCGCTGGACGACCACCGCCATCGCGACCCGCCGGTGGTCGATGCCGTTGCGCTGGCGGTAGGTGACGGCCCGCGCGGTGAACAGCGAGCCCCAGCACCGGCTGATCTGCCGCAGGACCGCGGCCGGGCCGACCACGTTGAGGTAGCTGTCCTGCTGTCCTGCGAACGAGGCGGTCGGCAGGTCCTCCGCCGTCGCGCTGGACCGCACGGCGTACCCGCCGGGCTCGCCGAGCGCTTCGAGGGCACGGGTGACCTCCGTCGCGACGTCGTCGGGCACGGTGACGCCCTCGATGGTCCGGCGGAGCTGCGCGCTGAGGACGCCGATCGCCGCCCGGTCGGTGGGCGCCAGCCGGGCCAGTCGGTCGAGTTGCCCGTCGAGTCCCGGTGCCAGCGCGGTGACCCGCCGGAAGGCGTCCGTCGTCACGCAGAAGCCCGCCGGCACCCGGACCCCGTCGAGCCGGGTCAGCCCACCGAGGTTGGCGCCCTTGCCGCCGACCAGTTTCCGCTGCGTCGGGTCGACCTCACGCAGCCCGCGTACGTACCGCCCGCTCATCGGACGGACCCCGGGACGGTCGGGCCCGGCCGCGGGACGGCGGTCGGGCGATTCAGAGGCCCCGAATACGTCGTCGGGTACGTGGACATCATTTCGCCTTCCGCTGGTGATGAGGTCGCCGGCGCATCGTGGTGATGCATTTCCGCTGGTGGCGACCACGGCTGACGATTCTGCGGGGTGACCCGGGTCTTGCGGCAAGTCCCCCCGTGCGCTATATGTTGGGAGAGCAGGAAATGGTGGGCGCGCGAATGGTGAACGCGCCAGGCGAAAACGTTTCCACCAGGTCGCCTGTCGATATCGGGGCCGGGGCGTGATGCGACGCGACACGCCGGTGACCGGCCCGCGCCGACCTCAGCGGATCAGTGCGTCGACGTCCAGCCCTGCGCGCGCAGCCGTTCGATGCCGTCCAGCAGCAGGTCCAGCGCGAACTCGAACTCGAACTGGTCGTCGCAGCCCGCCCCGACGACGGTGCCGGTGTCGTGCGCGGCGGCGGTGGCGATCTCCGCGACGTGCGGGAACCGGGCCGCGACCTCCGGCGGCAGGGGCGCGGGGGGTGTCGGGACGGTCGGGCCGGTCCGGCCGGCCTGCCGGGAGGCGTCGAACAGCTCCTGGCTGAAGCCGAGGATGCGGCTGCCCATGGCGTGCATGACGTGGTGGGTGAGGTCGGCGGAGAGCCCGCCGGCCCGCAGCGCCCCGATCATCGAGTCGAGGTAACCGAGGACGGCCGGCGTCGCCGTGCTCCGCGACTCGATGGCCAGCGAGGCCCAGGGGTGCCGGCGCAGCACCTGCCGGGCCGAGAGGACCCGCCGACGGATCGCGGGCTGCCAGCCGACGCCCGGGGTGAGCGGCTCGATCTCGCCGACCACCACGTCGATCATGCCGTCGAGCAGTTCGTCCTTGTTGGCCACGTGCTTGTAGAGGGCCATCGGCACGACGCCCAGCTCCTGGGCGAGGTTGCGCATGCTGAGCGACTCGATCCCGGCCCCGTCGGCCAGCGTGACGGCGGCGCGCAGGATGCGGTCCCTGCTCAGCGGCGTCCGGCGCAGCGTCTCAGCCTGCTCGGCCATCTCGGTTCCCGTCCTCGGTCGGCGAGGGAAACCATAACCGCATTGACAGGTGTACGGCGTACACCTACCGTGGAGACACGGTAGGTGTACGCCGTACACTTTTGAGGAGGAGCCATGCGGGCGATCGTGCAGGACCGGTACGGGCCGCCGGAGACGTTGACCCTCGCCGAGGTCGACGTGCCGGTGCCCGCCGCCGACGAGGTGCTCGTCCGGGTCGAGGCCGCCGCGCTCAACGCGTACGACTGGCACGTGATGCGGGGCGACCCCCGGATGGCGCGACTGGCCCTGGGCCCGACCCGGCCCCGGGCCCGGATCCGGGGGCGGGACGTCGCCGGCCGGGTCGAGGCGGTCGGCATCGACGTGCGGGACCTCCGCCCGGGCGACGCCGTCTTCGCCGACCTCGGCGACGCCGACGGCGCGTTTGCCGAGTACGTGTGCGCGCCCGCCACCCTGGTCGCGCCGAGGCCGGCGAACCTGACCGCGCCGCAGGCGGCAGCCCTGCCGCTGGCCGGGGTCACCGCGCTACAGGGGCTACGCGACGCTGGCCGGGTCGGACCCGGCCAGCGGGTGCTGGTCAACGGCGCCTCCGGCGGGGTCGGCACCCTGGCCGTCCAGCTCGCCAGGGTGCTCGGCGCGACGGTGACCGGGGTGTGCAGCACCCGCAACGTCGAGCTGGTGCGCTCCCTCGGCTGCGCCCACGTGATCGACTACACCCGCGCGGACTTCACCCGGGGCGGCCGGTACGACGTGGTGTTCGACCTGGTCGGCAACCGTTCGCTCGGCGCGCTGCGGCGGGCCCTGACCCCGACCGGGACGCTGGTGCTCTCCGGCGGCGGCGTGTACCGGGGCGGCAGCCTGCTCGGGCCGGTCCGGCTCCTGGCCCGGGGGCGGCTACTTGCCCCCTTCGTCCGGCAGCGCATCGTCGTCCTGACGGCGACCCCCGGCCGGGAACACCTCGACGCGCTGCGCGCGTACGCCGAGGCCGGCCAGCTCACGCCGCTGATCGACCGGACCTATCCGTTGGCTGAGGTGCCCCGCGCCATCGCCTACCTCGAAGGTGAACACGCCCGCGCGAAGGTGGTCGTCACCCTCTGACCGCCGCCGCGGTCGATCCGGCCCGGTCCCCGATTCCCCGGTCAAGTGCGCCCGGCTCAGAGTTTCGTCAATGTCACCTGTCAATCAGCTGACAATCGTGAAAGCGCTTCGATTTCCCGCTCCAGCCCTGTCGACACGCGGCGTACTTCATTTAGCATCGTCAATGCCAAGCCTCGTTCATCCGCCGTTCACCTTGCCGACGGCCGGCCGTCGAGGCGTCCGCACCGCGCCCGGGCCCAGCGCACCCCTCCGCCCACACCGAGGAACAGGACCCCCCATGACAGCCACCGCACGCCGTACCGCCGTCCTGGCCGGCCTCACCGCCACCCTGCTGGCCGGCCCGCTCGCCGTCGCCGCCGTCGCCGCCGCGACCGCCACGATCACCCTCAACGGCTCCAGCGCGAGCGTCACCGGCAGCAACGTCACCGTGGCCGGCAGCGCCGTCACCATCACCGCGCCCGGCTCCTACGAGATCAGGGGCACCCTGAACAACGGCTACGTCAAGGTCGACACCGCCGTCACCGGCACCGTGGAACTCATCCTCGCCGGCGCCTCGATCACCAACTCCACCTCCTCGCCGCTGTACGTGACGAACGCCAGCGCGGTCACCCTCACGCTGGCCGCCGGCACCAGCAACAACCTCACCGACGCGACGACGTACACCAACACCGGCGAGCCGGACGCCGCCCTGTTCAGCGCCGCCGACCTGACCATCGGCGGCACCGGCGCGCTGACCGTACGCGCCAACCACGCCGACGGCATCGTCAGCAAGGACGACCTGGTCATCCAGTCCGGCACCATCACCGTCAACGCGGTCGACGACGCGATCCGGGGCAAGGACTCGCTCACCGTCAACGGCGGCACGATCGCCGTGACCTCGTCCGGCGGCGACGGGCTCAAGTCCAACGACACCGAGGCCGGCAAGGGCGTGCTCACCATCACCAACGGCACGATCACGGCCTCGGTCGCCGACGACGCCATCAAGGGTGAGAACGACCTGAACATCTCCGGCGGCACCATCAACGTCACCCGGTCCTACGAGGCGCTGGAAGGGCTCCGGACCACCATCAGTGGCGGCAACATCACCGTCGTGGCCAGCGACGACGCGGTCAACGCCGCCGAGGAGGGCCTCGGCCACATGGAGCCGTCCGCGATCGCGTTCATCAAGGTCACCGGCGGCACGGTGGTGGCCACCGGTGGCACGGACGGCTTCGACTCCAACGGGTCGCTCACCTTCGCCGGGGGCACCGTGGTGGCCCGGGGCTCCAGCACCCGGGGCGGCGGCGAGGGCGCGATCGACGCCGACGGCCCGATCTCCTTCACCGGCGGCACGGTGGTGGGCGCCGCGCTGACCTCGCTGGCCGTGTTCCGGGCGGTGCCGAACACCGGCCAGGGCTGGGTGGCCCCCCGGTTCAACGCCAACCTGGCCGCCAACACCATCGTGCACGTGGTGTCCGGCAGCACGGTGTTGGGCTCGTACCGGACCTCGGCCACCGTGCGGGAGATCGTCCTGTCGTCCAACCGGATCACCAACGGCCAGCGGTACGACATCTACACCGGCGGCAGCGTGACCGGCACCAACATCGGCGGTCTCTACACCGGCGGCAGCATCACCGGGGCCACCCGGGTGCTGACCGGTGTCACCGCCGGCCAGTACGGGCGGTTCTGAGCCCCCGGGCCCCGCGGTTCGGGCCTGACCGGGCCCGAACCGCAACCCGGCGGGGCCGACGGCGTCCGCCGTCGGCCCCGCCGGTGCACCACTGCCAGATCCGATGCCCCACCGCCGGACGCCGTATGTGGGAAACGGCCGGCGGACACCCCAAGGAGCAAACATGTCCCGCTTGGTCCTGGCCGGAATGGACCTGGTCGCCGTGGTCCTGCTGGTCTTCGCGCTGTACTTCCCGCGCCACCGACGGCGGGACCTGGTGGTGGCCTACCTCGGCGTCAACGTCGGCGTCTTCGCCGTGGCCAGCTCACTGAGCAGCAGCACCGTCGGCGCCGGCCTCGGGCTGGGGTTGTTCGGAGTGCTGTCGATCATTCGGCTGCGCTCCACGGAACTCGACCAGCACGAGGTGGCGTACTACTTCTCGGCGCTCGCGCTGGGCATCCTCGGCCCGCTCTCCGGCACCTCGGTCTGGATGGTCGGCGCGCTGACGGCACTGATCCTCGCCGTGATGTTCGTCGGGGACCATCCCCGGCTGCTGCGCCGGTACCGGCGGCACATCATCGTGCTGGACAGCGCGGTCACCGACTCGGTCGCCCTCACCGCGCACCTGGAGCAGCTGCTCGGCGCGCGGGTGCACAACGTCAACGTCGAGCGGGTCGACCTGGTCAACGACACCACCGTGGTGGACGTCCGCTACTCGCGGCCCAGGGTCACCGCCACCGGCGGGCGACGGCCGGTCGACGCGGGTGCCGTACGGTGACCGCCGTCGACCCGGCCACCGGGGCGCTGGCCCGGCTCACGCCGATCGGGCTCACCGACCTGACCGAGCGCGCCGCGCTACAGACCCGGTTCGACCGCAAGTACCTCCTGCCGCTCGCCGAGCTGCCGCACCTGCTCGCCCGGCTCGACCACACCGACCAGGTGCTGGAGATCGACGGCAGGCGCGCCTTCCGCTACGAGTCGATCTATTTCGACACCGCCGACCTGGTCAGCTTCCGGCTCACCGCGCGTCGACGCCGCCGCCGCTTCAAGATCAGGACCCGGACCTACCTCGACTCCGGTCTGTGCTGGCTGGAGGTGAAGACGGAGGGCACCCGGGGTGGCACGGTCAAGCAGCGGCTGCCCTACCGCCCCGACGACAGCGGCACCCTCGCCCCCGGCCGGTCATTCGTCGACGAGGTGCTCACGGCGCTGCGCACCGACCCCGCCCTGCATTTCGCGCCGACCCTCACCACCAGCTACCTGCGCAGCACGCTCTACCTGCCGGCGACCGCCAGCCGGGCGACCATCGACGTCGGGCTGCGCTGGGAGGACCGGCGCGGCCGTCGGCTGGCGCTGCCCGACCTGGCCATCATCGAGACCAAGACCGGCTCCACCGCCTCCCACGTCGACCGGCTGCTCTGGCGGCAGGGGCACCGCCCGGTGGCCATCTCCAAGTACGCGACCGGGCTGGCCGCGCTCGACCCCGACCTGCCCGCCGGGCGCTGGCGGCGCACCCTGCGCCGGCACTTCCACGCCGGGTCCCCCGTCGGGGCGGCACGGGGGACGCCTCAACCGGTAGGCGTCGGAGGGGACCGCACCGATGACCCCGGTGGCAGCCGTAACGCGTACCCGACGCCCCGGACGGTGTGAATCAGCGGCGGACCCCAGCGGTCGATCTTCCTGCGCAGGCAGTGGACGTACGACTCGACGATCCGGCCGTCGCCGCCGAAGCGGTAGTGCCACACCCCGTCGAGGATCTGCGCCTTGCTGACCACCCGGTCCGCGTTGACCAGCAGGAACCGCAGCAGGTTGAACTCGGTGGGCGACAGCGGCACCGGGTGCCCACCCCGGCGCACCTCGTGGGCCTCCTCGTCCAGCTCCAGGTCGGCGAAGCGCAGCAGCCCGCCGTCGCGCACCTCCCGGTCGGCCCGGCACCGCCGCAGGACCGCCCGCACCCGCAGCACCAGTTCCTCCAGGCTGAACGGCTTGGTGACGTAGTCGTCGGCCCCGGCGGCCAGCCCGGCGATGCGGTCGGCCGCCTCGTCGCGGGCGGAGAGGAACAGCACCGGCACCCCCGGACCGGGACCGGCGCGCAGGCTCCGGGCCACCTGGATGCCGTCCACGTCCGGCAGCACCACGTCGAGCACCACCAGGTGCGGGTCGAAGTCAGACGCCACGACCAGCGCCTCCCAGCCACCGGCGGCCACCCGCACCTCGAAGTCGTGCATCCCGAACGTCGCCGAGAGCAGGACCCGGAGCGCGGGATCGTCGTCCACGACGAGCACCCGGGGCATCGGGGAGATCACGTACCGTTCGGCGGGGACATGATGACGGTGACCTCGCAGTCGGCTGTGGATCGGCGGCGGACACCCGACCGCCGACGAGCACGGCCCGCGGGGCGCAGGCCACCACGGGCCGTCGCGGATCGTCGGCGGGGGGCCGGCGACCGCCGGGCCGCCCACCCGACGTGGCGTCGGGTGGGCGGCGGTGGCGGTCAGGGGCTGGTGCAGGTCGGTGACGGGCTGGTCGGCGTGCCGGTGCCGAGGAAGCCGAAGGTCGTCGAGGTGCCCGGGGCGAGCGTGCCGTTGTAGGCGGCGTTGCGCACGGTCACGGTCGTGCCGCTGGTGCTCAGCGTGCCGTTCCAGACCTGGCTGATGCTCTGTCCGCCGCCCAGCTGCCAGCGGGTGGTCCAGCCGTCGACGGCGGTGCTGCCGGCGGTCACCGTGACCTCACCCTGGAAGCCACCGGACCACGAGCCGATCGTGCGGTAGGTGGCGGTGCAGGCGGTGCCGGGCGGCGGGGTCGTCGGCGGCGGCGTGGTGGGCGGGGGCGTGGTGGGCGGCGGAGTCGTCGGGGGCGGGGTGGTGGGGGGCGGGGTCGTCGGCGGCGGGGTGGTCGGGCCGCCCGGGGGCACCAGGGGGCAGGTGGAGCTGTAGCGGGAGACGCCGGTGCTGTCCGCCAGCGGGCAGAGGAACTGCGTGTAGCGGGTGTCGTTGTCCAGGAAGATCTTGAGCCAGGGGATCAGCAGCCGCATCTCGGTCGGGTTCGACCTGGTGAACGACAGGTGGTCGTTGCCGGCCAGCTCCGCCCAGGCGTGCTCCACCCCGGCCGGCAGCGTGTTGTAGATGCCCTGCACGTAGGACGGGGTGACGGTGCCGTCGTTCTGACCCGACAGGAGCAGGGTCGGGACCTGGGTGGTGGACATGTTCAGGTTGTTGCCCGGCGTACCGGGGGCGAGACCGACCGCGGTCTTCAGCGACGGCCGCCGCAGCGCGGCCAGCAACGTGCCGGCCCCACCCGCGGAGTGGCCCATCACGCTGAGCCGGTTGGGATCCACCCGGGTGCGCACCGGGCTGGTCCGGGTGAGGTAGTCCAGCGCCGCGAGCAGCTGGGTGGCCCGGGCGTCGGCACCGTCGGTGCGGCTGTTGGTCTCGATGCCGAGCACCACGAACCCGAAGGACGCCAGCCAGGGGCCCATCCAGGCCTCCTCGTTGGCGAACAGGGCGGAGTAGCCGGGCACGATCGCCACCGCGCCCCAGGTGCCCAGGCTGGTGTCGGTCGGGTAGTAGACGAACCCGCCGTTGAAGCCGTTGCCCGCCGGCACGGTCGCCTGCGTGGTGGCGAACGGCCCCCGGGTGGCGGCCACACTGGCCGGGGTCGGGTCCGGGCCACGTTGGTAGGGGTTGTCCGCCGCCGCCACCGCGGCGTGCGGCGCGGTGGCGGTCACCACGAGGCCGAGGAGGACCGCGAGGCCGGCCGAGAGCCAGCTCACGGACCGGGGTACGGGGCGGCGGCGTCCGGTCGGGGGCGGGGTGGGAGGTCGATCCGTCGGTAGCGTCACTTCAGGCATCTCCTTCGTTGGACGGGGCTGCGGGCTACCGCCGGCTCCACTGCTGGTTGGCCTGGCCGTTGCAGGTCCACAGGACGAGCTTCGTGCCGTTGGCGGTGGCCCCGCCGTTGGCGTCGAGGCAGAGCCCGGACTGCACGCCGGTGATGGTGCCGTTGGCGTTGAGGTTCCACTGCTGGTTGGTGCCGCCGTGGCAGTCGTACGTGGTGACCAGGGTGCCCGGGGTGGTGCCGTAGCCGGCGGCGTCCAGGCATTTGGTGCCGAGCACCGTCAACGCCCGGCCGGAGGTGTACGTCCACTGCTGGTTGGTGCCGCCGTGGCAGTCCCAGAGCTGCATCTGGAGCCCGTTGATGGTGGCGGAACCGGGCACGTCGACGCACCGGCCCGACGCGGTGCCCACGATGGCGCCGGTCTGTCCGCCGCTGTTGCCCGGGTTGCCGATGCTGCCGGGCACCGACTGCAACGCGCTGTACCAGCGGGCGGCCATCTTGTCGTAGCCGCCGGAGGTGGGGTGGATGCCGTCGATCAGGTCGGCGGTGGACAGGGCGCTGTGCATGTCGACCAGGTGCACCCGCTTGCCGGCGTTCACCTTGCTCGACACGATGCCGGGGATCGCCGCGTTGAAGGTCCGTACGGCGTTCTCCTGGTTGCTGTTGGACAGGGGGATGAGCTGCGCGACGAACACCTCGGCGGTGGGCACGGTGGTGGTGATCTTGTCGATCAGGGTGGAGAGCCGGTTCGGCGCGCTACCCACGTTGTAGTTCTGCAGGATGTCGTTGGTGCCGATGTGCAGCAGCACGCTCTGCGGCCGTTGGTTGTTCAGCCAGCCGACGATGTTGGCGTCGATCTGGTCGATGCGCCAGCCGGGGTGCCCCTCGTGGTCGTGGTCACCGAGACTGCCCGGCCCGTTGAACTGCGATCCGGTGAAGTCGATCGTGTACCGGCCGGCGGCCAGGCGCTGCCAGAGCCCGATCCGGTAGCCGCCCGGCACCTGCGTGCCCTCGGTGATGGAGTCGCCGAGCGGCATCACCCGTACCCCGCCGTTGGATTCGGCGTGGGCGGGGCCGGTCGGTGTCACCACCCCGGCCGTCATGAGGCCGAGTACGGCGAGTGCCGCGAGCCATCGTGCCCTCGTTCGCATGGACTTCTCCCCTGGATCGGTGGAGCTGGCCGGGGAGTGTGGCCGGTCGGCCGCCATGGTGGTCTGGCGGCACGTCCGAGCGGGCCGGCCGACGGGTACGGCGGCCTGCGGCCACCCGGACCCACCGGTCGTGCCGGCCGTCTCGTCGGCACCCCCACACCCTCGGCACTGGGACGGGTTTGTGAGCGTTAACAAAGACCATTGTAAATTCTTGTCGCCGCCCTGGTCCATATCCGGCACCCGCCCCGCCCCCGTCGGACCGGGGGCGGGGCCGGGGGCCGGGCTACCGGCCCAGCGTCACCTTGAGGATCCGCTCGTTGCTGTTGTTGGGGATGCTGTCCTTGTCACCGCCGGTGCTCGTGGTCAGCCACAGGTTCCCGTCGAGGGTCGGCTCGACGGTGCGCAGCCGGCTGTACGTGCCGACGAAGTACTGCTGCACGTCGGTGAGGGTGTTCCCGCTGATCACCGCCCGGTACATCCGGTTGCCCCGCAGGCAGCCGAGGTAGAGCACGTCCCGGACGATGGCCAGGCCGCTGCACGACGCCTCGGCCACCGGGTAGGTGCGGATGGGGGCGATGAAGTTCGGGTTGGCGCAGCTGCCCGTGGTGCCCTCGCAGGCCGGCCACCCGTAGTTGCCACCCCGGACGATGATGTTGGTCTCGTCCATGACGTTGTTACCGAACTCCTGCTCGAAGAGCCGGCCCCGGGAGTCGAACGCCAGCCCCTGCGGGTTGCGGTGCCCGTAGCTCCAGACCGCGTTGCCGAACGGGTTGTCCGACGGCACGGTGCCGTCGGGGCGGATCCGCAGCACCTTGCCGCCCAGGTCGTTGACGTCCTGGGCACGGTCCGGGCTCTGCCCGTCGCCGGTGGCGGCGTAGAGCATCCCGTCCGGGCCGAACCGCAGCCGCCCGCCGTTGTGGTACTTGTTGCGCGGGATGCCGGTCAGCAGCACCTGCACCGTGCCGGTCTGCAACGTACCGTCGTAGCGGATGCGGACGATCCGGTTGTCGGTCGTGGTGGTGTGGTAGATGTACAGCCACCGGTCGGTGGTGAAGCTCGACGACACGGCCAGCCCGAGCACCCCGCCCTCACCGTTGGTGCCGGCCACGTTGGGCACCGTGCCGATGCTGCGCTTGTTGCTCCCGTCCGGGTTCATCGCGACCACGTCGAACAGGTCACGCCGTCCGTAGAGCACCGTGCCGTCGGGCAGTTGCACCAGCCCCCACGGCAGGTCCCGCTCGGTGGTGACCACCGTCGTGCCGCAGACCGCGCTGGTGCAGGTCGACCCGGTGCGCACGGTCACCGCGCTGCTCGCCGTGGAGGTGTTGCCCTGCGCGTCCCGGGCGACGACCGTGTAGCGGTACTCGGTGTCGGCGGCCAGCCCGGTGTCGGTGAACGAGGTCGCCGGCGGGTTGCCGGCCGTGCCGGTGACCGAGCCGACCGTCACCCCGCCGCGCAGGATGTCGTACCTGGTGACCGCCACGTTGTCGGTGGCGGCCGTCCAGGTCAGGATCACGTCGGTGCCGTTGGCGGTGGCGGCGAGGTTGGTCGGGGTGGTGGGCGGCTGGGTGTCGGACTGGCAGAACGGCGGCGTGACGGGGAGCGTGGCGCTGGCCTGCGACACGTTGCCGGCGGCGTCCCGGGCGTTGACGTACCAGCCCCAGGTGACGCCCTGCGCGACGGTCAGCGTGGCGGTCAGCGTCCTGCCGGCGACCGAGGTGACCAGTTGGCCGTCGTGGTAGACGTCGTAGTACGCGACGCCGACGTCGTCCCGGGCGGCGGACCAGGCGAGCGTGACGGACTGGCAGGTCAGCCGGGTGCTGCGCAGGTTCGTCGGCGGGGTGGGCGGCCGGGTGTCGGCGGCGGCCCGGGCGGACGTCGCCCCGGCCGGCGCGGCCGGTGGGCCGGCGGTGACGGGCGCGCCGGCCAGGACGGTACAGACGCTGGTCAGCAGCGCGAGGCCGGCGAGGCGACGGGGTTGGCGAAGACTGGATCGCACTCGATACGTCCCTTCCTGGAAACCGGGTGGGTCAGTACGGGTAGCCGGGCACGTTGAGCCGCACGCTGTACAGGCCGGAGTCGTTCGTCCGGCCCGAGGTGACGAAGAGGGTGCGCCGGTCGGACCCGCCGAACGCCACGTTGGTGGTGCCGCTCACGCCGGACCGGATCGTGCCGAGCTGACTGCCGGTGGGCGAGTAGACGTGCACCAGCCCGTCACCGCCCGAGGTCCAGTACACGTTTCCGGCGCAGTCGATCGTGCCGCCGTCCGGGCCACCGACGTAGTTGACGAACACGCTGCGGGTGCCGGTGCTGCCGTCGGGCTGGACGGCGTACTTGTAGATCTTGTTCTCGCCGTAGGCGCCGACGTACAGGGTGGCGCCGTCGGGGGAGAGCGCGATGCCGTTGGGTTGGCGCAGCGCGTCGTCGACCAGCGACACCTGGCCGTTGGACACGCGGAAGACGCTGGTCCGTCCGCTCATCTGGTCGGGGCGGTTGCCGCGCTGGAAGTTGGGGTCGGTGAAGTAGACGACGCCGTCGGAGCGGACCGCCACGTCGTTGGGCGAGTTGAACGCCCGCCCCTGGTAGTTGCCGGCGACGACGCCCCGGGCCAGGGTGTCGAGCCGGTACGTCGAGACGCTGCGCTGGTCGTGCGTGGCGGCGACGAGCTGCTGCCCGTCGGGGGTGAGCGCGAGCCCGTTGCTGCCCGCATTGCCGAGGAACGTGTCGAAGGTGGCCGGCGGGGTGAACCGCCGGATCGTCGACGGCTGGACGTACTCGGACCCGGTCGGTGCGGCCATGTCGGAGAAGAGCAGGTAGCCCCGGTCGGCGATCCAGACGGGCCCCTCCAGGAACGCGAAGCCGCCACGGATCTTCGTGGCCGTGACCGAGGTCGACGGCAACGGCGGGCCGTAGCCGGTGCCGGTCGGGCAGACGCCGGGTGGCGCACCGGGCGGACCGGCCAGGGCGGCGGACTGCCACGCCGACGACGCGGCCCGCAGGGACGGTGCGGGCGCGGTGCCGGAGCCCGCCGGGACGGCGACGGGCAGGGCGAGCAGGAGACTGGCCAGCGCGGTGGCGGCCGGTTGCAGGACCATCGGGAACTCCGATCGGCGAACGGACCCGCCGTCGTCGGCGGTCGCGGGGTGGTGGAACTGATCTACCGGTATCGATGCATCATGGGGCAGCATAAATTAGGAACCACCGCACCGCATGGGTGACGATCCGCCGATCCCGGCCCTGATCCGGATTTCTCACTAAGATGCTGGTCGATATGGTGGGATTACCGACCACCACCTGGACGCCGACCGCCGACCGAGTCCACATGCTGATCGGGGTCGGTCGATGGATGCCTCGGGGCCCGTCCGGCCGTCGCGGCATGACCCGTCGCCGCCGGCGGTACGACGTTCCGCCGGAGACCATCGTGGACGGGTCGACTGTGGAGTCCGACCGGCCCCCGGAGAACGCCGACGGTCCCGATTCGCACCCGCCTGCCGCGTTACCGACAGAGGCGGAATCGACGTTGGGAGCGCGCTCATCTACCCTCAGGGCAGATCCGGCCCACGTCGTGGCCGGCACCGGTTCGGCAGCCATGGGTGTCGTGGTCTCCCCGCCAGTATTCACCGACCATGGCCCTGTTCGGAGGGATCGAAGCGTTGACGAGCGACAAGGCGGCGCCGCCGGGCGTCGACACCACCCGGCCCAGCATCGCCCGGGTGTACGACTACTACCTCGGCGGCAAGGACAACTTCGCGGTCGACCGGCACGCCGCCCAGATGGCGATGCAGGTCACCCCGGACGGGCCGGAGGCCGGGCGGGCCTGCCGGGCCTTCCTGCGCCGGTCGGTCCACTACCTGGCCGCCGAGGCCGGCATCCGTCAGTTCCTCGACCTCGGCTCCGGCCTGCCCACCCGGGGCAACGTGCACGAGATCGCCCACCGGGTCGACCCGGACGCCCGGGTGGTCTACGTGGACAACGACCCGATGGCCCTCGCCCACGGGCGGGCCCTGCTGGCGGACGCCCGGACCACCACCGTCGTCGGTGCCGACGTCAGGCAGCCCGACGAGTTGCTGACGGAGCTGCGCGACCGCAGGCTGATCGACTTCGACCAGCCGGTCGGGCTGCTGCTCCTGGCGATCCTGCACCACCTGCACGACGACGACGATCCCGCCGGGGTGGCCCGCCGGCTGATCGACGCCCTCCCCTCCGGCAGCTACCTGGCCATCTCGCACTTCTACGACCCGGGTCCGGCCCAGCCGGAGGTCTCGGCGAGGGCGCGGGCGGTGGAGAAGGTGTTCAACGAGACGCTGGGCACCGGCCGGTGGCGCACCCGGGACGAGATCCTCGGCTTCTTCGGCGACCTGGAACTGGTTCCGCCCGGGCTGGTTCCGCTGGCCGAGTGGCACCCGGACGGCGAGGACGACTCCCGGCAGACCACCACCTACCACACCGTCGTCGGTGGGGTGGCCCGCAAGGTCTGAACACGGGCACTGCCGTCGGCGACGTGACCGGTCCCCACCCGGGAGCCGGCCCGGCCGGCGGCAGGCCCCTCGGGCGCGCCACCGGCCGGGCCGGCGTCAGTAGCAGGTGTTCATCGCCGCCCGGACCTCGGCGAGGGTGGCGTCGGCGACCGCCCGCGCCCGCTCGTTGCCCTCGCTCAGGACGGCCCGCAGGTGGGCCCGGTCCCGCCCGTACTCGGCCCGGCGGGCCCGGACCGGGGCCAGGTACTCGTTGACCGACTCGGTGACGACCTTCTTGAGCACGGCGGCCCCCGCCGACCCGATCTCGGCGGCCACCTGCTCCGGGCTGCGCCCCTGACACAGGGCGGCCAGCAGCAGCAGCGACGACACCTCCGGGCGGGTCACCGGGTCGTAGCTGATGTGCCGCTCCGAATCCGTCTTCGCCCCCTTGACCAGCCGGGCGGTCTCGTCGGCGGTGGCGGCGAGCGTGATGGCGTTGTTCCGGCTCTTGCTCATCTTGGTGCCGTCCGTGCCGAGCAGCAGCGGGGCGCTCGACAACAACGCGTCGGGCTGGGGGAACACCGTCGAACCGGCGCCGTACCGGTCGTTGAACCGGCGGGCGATCGTCCGGGTGAGTTCGAGGTGCGGAAGCTGGTCCTGGCCGACCGGCACCAGATTCGCCTTGCAGAACAGGATGTCGGCGGCCTGGTGGACGGGATAGGTGAACATCAACCCACTGACAGCGGACTGCCGCGAGTGCGCGATCTCGTCCTTGACCGTGGGATTGCGGTTGAGTTCCGACACCGAGACGAGGCTGAGAAACGGCAGCATCAACTGGTTGAGCGCCGGGACCGCCCCGTGCGTGAAAATCGTGCTGCGGGCCGGGTCCACCCCGACGGCCAGGTAGTCCAGGACCAGTTCCTCGACGTGCTGGAGCAGATTGTCCGCCACGTCGCGGTCGGTGAGGACCTGGTAGTCCGCGATGATCACGAACAGTTCCACGCCGAGTTCCTGGAGCCGGACCCGGTTGTGCAGCGTGCCGAAGTAGTGACCGAGGTGCAGGCGGCCCGTGGGACGGTCACCGGTGAGCACCCGGAACCGCCCCGGGTCCTTGCGGATCAGTTCCTCCAGCACGGCGCTACGGGCCTGCGCGGCGGACGTCCCGAGCGCATCGGCCGGTCTGGCGCGGGCGATGTCACCGGCGTCTTCGGTCCGGGGTACGGCGGTGTTCACACGATCTCCTGAAGGGTCGGTCTCCACGCCATGATTGCACGCACCCCACTTCGGACAGCGCAATGACGATGACGACCGCGGGCACCGGAATCGCACCCGTCGTTCGGAGACACGACTCCGGGCGCGCACTCCCCCACCCTTCAGCGGCGGGCCAGCCAGACCGTCCGCCCGGTCCGGACACTGAGATCGGTACGGGTCGCCAGACCCGCCACGATCTGGTCCAGGGCGGCGAGATCCCGGGCGGGGAGCCGTCCCTGCAGTCCGTGGCGCATCCGGCTCAGCGAAGCCTGCGCATAGCGGGTGGCGGCGGCCGGCAATGGCGGACGCAGGTCGATGTCGAAGTGCCGCTCGGTGACCGAGGTGAAGCCGGCCTGCCTCATCCGCTCGCCCCAGTTCTCGTGCATGTGCAGGCCCGCCTCGTGCCGCCGCTTCGCCGCCTCGGCGTGACCGCGCTGCTCCACCTCCTCGTCCGGGGTACCGGTGAGGAAGTGGGGGAACGATTCCAGCTCGGCGATCACCAGCAGCCCGCCCGGCCGCAACATGCCGTACGCGGACGCGAGCGCGGTCACCGGATCGGCCATGTGGTGCATCGACGCGGCGGCCCAGATCAGCTCGACCGGCCCGAGGTCGGGCCAGGACGTGTCGAGGTCGGCTTCGACGGTGCGGATCCGGTCGCCCAGCCCGGCGGCGTCGGCCCGGCCGCGCAGGTGGGCGAGCATCTCCGGGGAGAGGTCGACCGCGGTGACGGTGGAGCCGGGCAGCTCCCGCGCCAGGGCGAGGGAGCCGGTGCCGGTGCCGGCACCGAGGTCGACGACGTGGGGTCGTGTGGCGGCCTCGCGGCCGACCCAGCCGATCACGTCGCGGAAGTACTCGTGGAGCACCTCGGCGTCCAGGTCGAGCAGCTCGATGAGGTGGTCCTGTGCCATGCGGGAACGGTAGCCCGCCCGTGCCGCACGGGCATAGCATCTTGCTTATGAGGCAAGACAAGGATCTGGAGACCCTGGTCCGGCAGCGCATCCGCAGCCTGCGGGTGGCCCGTGGCTGGTCGTTGGACGAGTTGGCCCACCGCTGCCTGATCAGCCCGTCCACGCTCAGCCGGATCGAGACCGGACACCGGCGGGTCGCCCTGGACCAGATCGCCACGATCGCCCGGGTGCTCGGCATCACGCTCGACCGGCTGGTCGAGTCCGACGCCGACGACGACGTCGTGATCCGTCCGCACTGCGACGAGGACCGGGGCGTCACCACCTGGCTGCTCTCCCGGGACAGCAACCAGACGGTCGCCAAGCTGCGGATCACCCGGGACGTCCCGACCGACCTGCGGGTACACCCGGGCCGGGACTGGTTCACCGTGCTCTCCGGCACCATCGAGCTGCGCCTCGGTGACCGGACGATCCTCGTCGGCACGAACGAGGCCGCCGAGTTCTCCACCCTGGTCCCGCACGCGTTCGGCGCGCACGACGGCCCGGCGGAGATCCTCTGCATCCTCGACCACGAGGGCGAACGCAGCCACCTCGGCCCGCACCACCCGCGTCCCGGCCGACCGGCGGCTAGCCCGTGATCACCGGCCAGGCGTAGGCAAGCAACGCGCACGCCGCCCCGAGCAGGGCCAGCGAGAACCCCCGGCTGGGGATGGGCAGGGCGGCGAGCACGAGCAGGATGACCGCGATGACATAGAGAAACGCCTGTACCGACATGACTGTCCCCTCGGGAGGCTGATGAACGGGCGGTGCGCTCTCTACCCCGGACGGCCCGGTCGGGAAACCCCACCCCCGGCGACCGTCCCGGGTCCACCTCTCCCGACCCGCGCTCCCGTCCGGGCGGGACGACGCACTGCCGTCCCGCCCGCACGGCGACGGACCGCCGTCCCGCCCGGACGGCGGGGCCGGCAGGTGTCAGCAGCCGAGCCGCTTGGTGGACAGCGCGATGTCGTCGATCCAGAGGTCGAACTCACCAGGCGTCGTGCCGCCCTGGTAGAGCTGCCAGCCGATCTTCACGGTGTCGACCGCCGGCAGGACGAACGGGACGTCGTTGCCGCCGTGGTCGGTGGTGGAGGCGGTCAGCTCCGGCTTCGCCATCCCGTCGATCCACACCGCGACCCGGTTGTCAGTCGGGTCGAGCTGCCACTCGAAGCACTGCCAGGTGTCCTCGGTGACCGGGGCGGACTCCCGCCAGTTGGTCCAGTCGCCGGTCGGGCCGCCGTCCGCGCCCACCCCCCAGAAGGTGCCGGGGACGGTCGGCGCGTACTGGCCGCCGATCGGGCGGACGACCTCGGAACTGCCGCTGCCGGTCGCCTCGACCAGCGTGAAGTGCGCCCAGTCCGGGGCGGTGGGGAAGGCGTCGACCCGCAGCCGCATCCGCCCGTAGAAGCGGTTGCCCGGCGCGGCGAAGTCGTCGACCCGCAGGAAGGCACGTCCGTTGTCGACCGTGTGCAGATGCAGCACCTGGTTGCCGTGCCTGGCGTGCTCGACGGTGAGCGTGCCGTGGCGGGTGTCGACGCCCCAGTTCAGCGTGCTGGGACCCCCGAGGGGCAGCCGTTCGAAGTCCTCACAGAACAGCGTGCCCCGGGGGCACGAACGCTGGGTGGCCGCCGACGGGCCGGCCGGGACGCTGCCGGCGGCGGTGCCGAGGATCAGGGCGGCGGTGAACACCGCGAGGAAACTGCGCATGGTCATTCCTCCAGGACGGCTGACCCCCACCATGCGGGCAGGGCTCAGCGGGAAATCCCGGCCGACGAGCACCGCCGACCTCGCCCCCGGGCGCGTCGGACGCCTACGGCGGTCGGAGGTGGGGCGGTCTCGGCGGGCGCGGGAGGGCGTGGCAGGGACACCGACGACGGGACACCCGCCCGTCGCCGTGGTGCTGGCCCGGCGAGGTGGCACCCGCGGCTGCCGAACTGGCGCGGTGCCGGCACCGCGCTGCTCCCGTGCTCACCGTCGCCAGCCCGGTTGCCCCCGTGCTGCGGCGAACTGAGCCATTCCAGCACGATCGGATCCGATCAGGCAACATCGATAGACATCAGCACGCCCGACCCGGCCGGCCCGACCCGCCGAGCCCGTCCTGCCCCGGCTCACCGCCCGGCCGGGTCGCGGCGCGCAGCCTCCCGGTCAGCCGACCGCACCCCGGTCGACCAGGCTGAACGTGGTGCCTACCGGGGCGTCGCCGAGGACCTCCACATAGATCTTCCGCTGGCTCGGGCTCCACTGCACCACGCCGTACTGCTCGCTGACGATGGCGTAGGAGAGCCGCCCCTTGTCGTCCTTGCCCTCCCGGGAGATCCCGAAGAGGGTCGCCGCGGTCGGCTCGCAGTCGGTGCCCACCAGGGAGGCGTACCCCTCCGCGTCGATCTTGACGCCGAGGCAGGGCCGGTGGGAGATCTCCGGGTTCAGCGATTTGATCATGAAGTCGACGCCGACCGGGTCGAGCACGAAGCGGGCGTCCGGCTTGGTCCCGTCGCCGACCCCCACCACACCGTCGAACGGCAGCGACAGGTCGCGGTCGATCTCCACCACGTGCAGCAGGATCTGTCGCTGCCCGGCCAGGATGGCCCGGGTACGGTCCACCGGGGCGGACGGCGACGCGGCGGACGGCGACGGGGTCGGCGTACCCGATCCGGACGGGGTGCCAACCGGGCCACCCGCCGTCGGCCCCCCGGCTGCCGCGCCGGTCGGGTCCGGGGACGACCGGTCGCCGACCAGTCGCGGGCCGAACACCACGACCGACACCAGCACCGCGACCACCGCGACGGCCGCGCCCACCCCGACGAACAGCCGACGCCGGGACGGGACCCGTCGACCGGACCCGTCCACCGCCGACGACGGACCGTCGATGCCACCTGACGCCGACGACGGACCCCCGGACGGCGTGACCGGTGCCGACGATTCGGCAGGAGGCCGGTCGGCACCGGCGGAGGCCGGCGCGGCCTGATCGCCCGCCGGGGCGGTGACCGTCAACAGCCCGTCGAGCAGCTCCCGGGCGGTGGGCCGCACGTCGGGATCCTTCTCCAGGGCCCGGGAGACCAGCTCCCGCAACGGCCCCCGCAGACCGGTCAGGTCGGGCGGTTGGGTGAGGATCCGCATCGCGGTCGCGGTCGCGGAGTCGCCCCCGAACGGGTTGCGGCCGGTCGCGGCGTAGGCGACCACGGCACCCCAGGCGAAGACGTCCGCGGCCGGGCCCACCGCCCGGCCGGACCCGGTGTCGAACCGCTCCGGTGCCATGTACGAGACGGTCCCGACCATCTGGTGGGTCCGGGTGTGCTGGCTGGTCGCCTCGAACGCCCGCGCGATCCCGAAGTCGATGACCTTGATCCCGCCGGGTGCCACCAGCACGTTCGCCGGCTTCAGGTCCCGGTGGATCACCCCGGCGCCGTGGATGGCGGTGAGCGCGGTGGCCACCCCGACCGCGATGCCGTGCAGTTGCGCCGCGCCCAGCGGCCCGCCGTCGCGGATCACCTGGGCCAGGCTGGGGCCCTCGACGTACTCCACCACGAGATAGGGCGGGTCGTGGTCCGGGTCGGCGTCCAACACCTCGGCGGTGCAGAACGGCGGGACCTGACGGGCCCGGTTCACCTCGCTGCGGAACCGGCCCCGGAACTCGTCGTCGTGGGACAGCTCCGCACGGACGACCTTCACCGCCACCCGGCGTCCCTGCGGCGACCGGGCCAGGAAGACACTGCCCATGCCCCCCTCACCGAGGCGGTCGAGCAGCTCGTACCCCCCGAGCCGGGCCGGGTCGCCGGGACGCAGCCCGTCGTTCACGTCGGCTGCCCGCAGACCACGACCAGCCCGCGAACCGTTGCGCCAATCACGCGTACCCCTCAGCTCACTCGGACACCGTCGGCAGCCTATCGCCCGCCCACCTGGGACCGCCGGTGCCGTCGGCGGCCTGGTCGGTGCGGACGGACGCGAGGGGCCCCGCCGGGATGACCGGCGGGGCCCGTCCTGACGGTCACCCGGATCGTGGCGGATGACCAGGCTGCTGCGCCACGCCCCGGGAGGTGCCCAGGGGCGGCCGGAAGGGGGTCAGTTGCAGGTGGTGCCGTTGAGCGTGAAGGGTGCCGGCGTGGTGGGCGAGCCGCTGGCGGTGAAGCCGAAGCTGACCGCGCCGTTGGTCGGGATGCTGGCGTTGTGGCTCTCGTTGCCCACCGTGACCGCCGCGCCGGTCTGCTGGAAGACGCCGTTCCAGTGGCCCTGGACCAGCTGGCTGCCGGGGAAGGTCCAGCCGAGCGACCAGCCGTTGACGGCCGGGCCGTCGTTGTAGACGGTGACGCTGACGTTGAAGCCGGTGTTCCAGGAGTTGGTCACCACGTACGACACCCGGCAGGTGCTCGCGAGGGTGGTCGCCGGTCGGATGTCGCCGTAGTCGTCCCGGGCGGTGGCGAAGTCCTGGAAGCCGAAGCCGGGACCGGCCGACCGGGTGGTGGTGCCGGCGGCGAGGACGGTGCCGTTGGCGTTGACCGAGTAGACCGGTCCGCCGCTGTCGCCGCCCCGGGCCGACTCGTCGCCGTCGAGCTGGGTGGCCTCGACCAGGTCCTCGATGTCGTCGTAGTGGAAGTCGACCCGCAGGTTGCAGACCGGTCCGCCGATCTCACCGGCCGAGGTGTACCCCGACTGGCAGAGCAGCTGACCGGGGAAGACCTCGGTCCAGCCGGTCACCTGGGCGCGTACCTCGTCGTTCTGCCCACCGACATAGATGTGGCTGCCCGGCGACGAGGTCGAGACCAGCATGGTGTCGTGGTCGTCGTTGCTGGCGACCCCGTAGCCGATCAGCGTGCCGCTGTTGGTGTTCGTGTTCCAGCCGACGTGCCAGGGCTGACCGATCGGGCCGCAGTGTTCCGCGGTGAGCAGGTAGCCCACGTTGGTCGTCTGGTTGCGGACGCCGAAGCCGGCGGTGCAGCCGTACGTGGTCAGCCCGATGCCGATCCCGCCGTCGTACGGCGCGGAGTCGTTGTAGCGGGACCGCTCGACCATCCGCTCGCGCACCACGGTCCGGGTGCTGACCCCGGTCGCCGGCAGCTTCGGCTGCTTCGCGCCGGCCTTCGGGTCGACGGCGACCTCGATCCCGGAACCGTCGGTACGCAGCCGGACGGCGTGGGTGGCGTCGTTCGGGTCGGCGGCCACCACGGGGGCGAGCTTCGCCGCCGCCTTCTTCAACTCGGTACGGGAGTAGGTGGCACCGGCGACCTCCACCGGGGCGGTACGGCGTGCGGTCGCCACCGCCGCCGCGACGTCACCGGGCAGGGTGCCCTTCCACCAGAGGGTGACGTGGTCGTCCACCAGGCCGATGCCGGCGTAGCCACGCGGCGCGCCGGCCTCGACGGCGGTGCGCACGACGTTGGCCGCGTCGACCAGCGGGGCCTGGGCGAGCATCCGGTCCCGGGTCTGCGCCGGGATCACGTCGAGGATGGAGCGGTCGTTCTCGGCCGTCGGCGACGTCGCCGACGCACCGAACGGCTGGCTGGGGGCGGCGTTGGAGGGTGCCGTCAGCGGACCGACCACCACCGTGGCGCCGAGGAGCACGCCGGCGACCACCGAGCGGCGGGTCGCGTTCCAGGTTTGCGTCATGACCATGAGTCAAGTGATTGCGCCGCCCCGGGAACAGGCAGAAGCATCGGCAAGAATCGGCCACGAGGGTGGCGACGCCCACACCCGCGTCGACCACGACGCCTCCGGTCACCAGGACGCCGGCCGGGCCCGGAGCTGGTGGCTCCGGCCCGGCCGGCGGGGGTGGGGTGCGCCCGCCGTCAGGCGGTGGTGCAGGAGATGTTGCCGGGCGCGGTGCTGCTGCTGCCGTTGACCAGGAACCCGAAGGTGGTCGAGGCGTTCGGGCCGACGGAGCCGTTGTAGGAGGCGTTGCGGATGCTGACCGTGCCGCTGGTGCCGGTGTTGCTGCCGTTCCAGACGTTGGCGATGGTCTGCCCGCCGGCCAGCGTCAACTGCACGGTCCAGCCGGTGATGGCGGTGGAGCCGGTGTTGGCCACCACCACCTCACCCTGGAAGCCGCCGGTCCAGCTGCTGACCGTGCGGTACGTCGCGGTGCAGCCGCCCGGCTGCCCGGTCGGCGGCGGCGTGGTCGGCGGAGCGGTGGTCGGTGGGGTGGTCGGCGGCGTGGTGGGCGGGGTGGTCGGGGCCGTCGTCGGCGGGGTGGTGGGCGGCGGGGTCGAGGTCCCCGGGACCGTGGTGGAGGCCGAGTTGAGCGCGTTGAGCACGGCGGTGTACGCCGGCTTCGGGTTGCTGCTGCGGTCGAACAGCAGCGGGTTCTCGCTGCCCCGCCAGGAGTCGCTGTCCCGGATGCCCCAGGTGGTGATGCCGACGCAGCGCGGGACGTTCATGCACGCCTGGGTCAGGCCCTGGTACTGGCTGGTCGAGGCGTTGGTGACGTCGGCCTCGGTCAGCGCCACGTCCACCCCGAGGGCGGCGAAGCTGGACAGCGTGGTCTGGAAGTTGCTCGGCAGCGAGCTGCCCCCGGTGAAGTGGGTCTGCAGACCGACGCAGTCGATCGGCACGCCGCGCGCCTTGAAGTCCTTGATCATGTTGTAGACGCCCTGCGTCTTGGCGTACGTCCAGTTCTCGATGTTGTAGTCGTTGTAGCAGAGCTTCACCGACGGGTCGGCGGCCCGCGCGGTGCGGAACGCCACCTCGATCCAGTCGTTGCCGGTGGACTGGAGGTTGGAGGAGCGGCGGGTGCCGTTCTCGGCGTACGCCTCGTTCACCACGTCCCAGGCGTAGAGCTTGCCCTTGTAGTGGGCCATCACGCCGTTGATGTGGCTGATCATCGCCTGCCGCAGCGCGCTGCCGCTCAGGCTGCCCCAGAACCTCGGCTGCTGGGCGTGCCAGGCCAGGGTGTGGCCCCGGAACCGCATGCCACGCTGGGTGGCCCAGTTGTAGATCGCGTCACCCCTGCTGAAGTCGAACTGCCCGGGGTTGGGCTCGGTCGCGTCGGGCTTCATCTCGTTGACGGCCGTCATCATGTCGAACTCGCGGCTGGCGATGTTCAGGAAGCCGGAGTCGCTGAGCCGGTCCGACCCCATCGCGGCCCCGAAGTACCTGCCGCTGCGTTCGGCGGCGGCCTTCAGCGTGGTCCCGGGCGGTCCGCTGAGGTCGGCGTGGGCCAGGGTCGCCACGGCCATCGACGACACGGTGATCGCCAGGGCGCAGGCGCCGCCCAGCAGCAGCCGGCTGGCCCTCCTGGTACGGCGTTGCGGTCGAGCGGGTACGTCGTTCATCTGTGCGTTTCCTCCTCGGTGTTCCGTCCGGTCACCGCCGGACGGGCACGCGACCGGTCGACCGCTCGTGGGATCGACGACCGGGACACCGCGCCTGCGGCGGGACCAGCACGTCACAGGGGGGCCGGCCGGGGTCGCCCGGCCGCGCCTCATCGGTGACCACCGGTCGGCTGCCCGGTCCGTCCGGTGGATGGCGAACACTCCGCGTCCTACGCCCGTGCGGGGTGACGCTGCCCTGTGGCGATGCTATATCGAATGGATTCGATCTGCGACAGGTGTCGCCCTCAACCGGTACGGGCCCGCCGGGCCGCCAGCTCCGTACGGTTACGGACGCCGAGCTTGCGGAAGATGTTGCCCAGGTGGAACTCGATCGTCTTCACCGAGACGAACAGCCGCTGGGCCGCCTCCCGGTTGCTGAGCCCGTTGGCGATCGCGGTGGCGACCCGGGCCTCGGCCTCGGTCAGCGTCGACTCCCCGGCCGGCACCGGGAACGGCGGATCGGCGACCAGCGGGGGCACCGCACCCGGCGGGGTCGTACCGAGGGACCGCAGATCCCGCATCACCAGCGTGAGCATCCCGGCGGCGCCGGTGCGGGCATACCCCGCGCACGCCTGCTCCAGCAACCGGGCCGCCTCGCCCCGCCGGCCGGCCCGCCCGTGGTGCACGCCCAGCAGCCAGGCCACCCGGGCGGCGAGCAACTGCTCGACCGGGCGGGTCAGCAGGTCCACCGCCGCCGTCAGGGTCGCCGTGGTGGCCGGGCCCGGGTCGAGGATCCAGGCCCGCCACGCCGGCAGCACCGGTCCACCCGGCCAGGAGGCCGGCGGGTCGTCGACCCCGGCGAGCAGGTCACCGGCCAGCCGGGACCGGCCGGCGAGGGCGTGGTGGGTGGCCAACTCCCATCGGTGCTCGTACTGGAGACCGGCGGTCGCCCCGACGTCCCTGGCCACCACGAGTTCGAGCAGCCCGGCCCAGGTCTCCCGGTCACCCCGGGCGAACGCCAGCGCGGCCGTGCACTCGGGCAGGTGGCGGGCCACCCAGGCCGAACCGACCTGTGCCGCCAGCTCGCGGGCCTGGTCCAGGTGGACGGCGGCATCGTCCAGGTCACCGCGCAGCGCGTCGCACTTGGCCAGCCAGGAGGTCGCCTCGGCCTGCACGTCGGGGGTGCCGCACTGCCCGGCCAACCGGGCCGCCTCCCGCAGCTCCGCCTGACCCCGGACCAGGTTGCCCGCCCAGCAGTCACCGACCCCGACCAGGGCGAGCAGCCGGGCCCGGTCGGCCGGCGGCAGGTCCAGGCCGGCGAGCAGCGGGGCGAACCGACGCGCCTCCTCCGGACGCATCAGCGTCATCACGGCGGTCAACGCGCACTCCACCAGCACCGGGTCGTCGCCGAAGGCATGCTCGTCGAAGATCCGGACGGCGGCGGCGAGGTGCTCCGGGCCCTCGGCCAGGCCGGCCCGGGTGGCCGCCGTCCCCGCCAGGGTGCGGTAGATCAGTGCGGTAGGCGCCGAGCCGCTCGCCTCGTGGGCCTCCCGCACCCGGGTCAGCAGCGGGAGCAACTGGTCGCTGTCTGCGGTGCGGGACAGCGTGAGGAAGGCCCGGAACAGCAGCCGCGCGGCCTCGTCCGGGTCGGCACGGTCGGCCGCCGACAGCAGGCGCTCGGCCGTGATCTCGGTGGACACCGGCTGAGCGTAGAACCCGGGGCCAACCCTGGGGATTTCCCTGGTGCCCAGGTCACCCCGGGCCACCCAGACTGCATGCACCTGCCGGTCCAGCCGGCCGGTGGGCGTTCGCGAACGGATAGAGGTAGCACCATGAAGCGCAGGACCGTGGAGATCGACACCATTCCCGCCGACGGGGTGGAGCTGGCCGACGACCAGCTCGCCCGGATGCTCGGTGGGCTGCCCCGCAACGGGGCGGGCTCGTCGAAGACCATCGACGACATCCCCGGCGGGGGTCGACCGGACACCGACACCGACTTCGACTGATCCGTCACCGTCGGCGATCCGGCCCACCGAGGGGCCGGACGTCGGCGGTCCCCCGCCCGGAGCACCCATGATCCTCATCCTGACCGCCCCCGACGACGTACACGCCGACGCGGCCGAGGTGGAGCTGGGCCGACGTGGCGTCAGCTGGGTCCGCTTCGACCCGGCCGACGTACCGTCCCGCGCCTCACTGTCGGTGACCATCCGGGACGGTCGGCTGACCCGTACCCTGGTCCGGCACGCCGGCCCGGGCGGGACCGTCGACCTCGACGCGGTGACCGCCGTCTGGTTCCGCCGGCCCGGCGTCCCGGTCGCCCCGCCCCACCTGGGGGAACCCCACGCCGGCTTCGTGGTTCAGGAGAGCCGGCAGTTCGTCGGCGACGTCTGGGAGACCCTCGACGTGCCGGCGCTGCCCGCCGCCCGACCGGTGGTGCTGCGGGCCCAGCAGAAGGTCCGCCAGCTCCAGCTCGCCCTGCGCCTCGGCTTCGACGTGCCGGCGACCGCCGTCGGCAACGATCCCCGCGACGTGCTCGACCTGTTCTCGCACACCGGCGGCCGGATGATCACCAAGCAGGTCGGGCTGACCAGCCTCCGCGACGAGCTGATGCGCTTCACCGAACCGGTCACCCACCGCGACGTCGGCCACGTCGACGGGGTACGCCACTGCCCCCTCATCGCGCAGGAACGGGTGCCCAAGCGGGTCGAGCTGCGGGTCACCGTCGTCGGCGACCGGGTCTTCACCGCCGCCATCGACTCCCAGCGGTCCAACCACGCCCGGCACGACTGGCGTCGCGAGGACGACCGGAACACCCCGCTGAGCCGCTACGACCTGCCCGCCGACGTCGCCGCCAGGTGCAAGGCGCTGACCCGCGCGCTCGGCCTGCGCTACAGCGCCCTCGACCTGATCGTCACCCCCGACGGCCGGTACGTCTACATCGAGATCAACCCCACCGGCCAGTACCTGTGGGTGGAGGAGGAGACCGGGCTGCCCATCACCGCCGCCGTGGTCGACCTGCTCACCACGCCCGCCCCCACCAACGGAGCCACCACGTGACCACCCTGGACCCGGTCCTGCTCGACGCCGCCGTCACCCTGGTACGGGAGCTGACCGTCGACCGCGCCGGCCTGCCTGAGGCCCGCCGACGCCTCACCCCGCTGCGGGAACGCTGGCCCGGTGCCGATCCGGCGGTCGTGCGCGACGAGGAGGTGGCCGACGGGTCGGTCGCCTTCGACGTGCTGCTGCGCGAACCGGCCGGCACGGTCTCCGTGGCGTACAGTCCGACGCCGGCCCTGCCGTGGCCGCTGCGCGGGGCGGTCCGGCACTCCGACCACCACCTCGCCCGGGTGGGCACCCGCACGCTGCGGGTGGGCGAGGCGCTCACCGCCCTGGACTTCCTCTGGTACGACCACGAGGTGCTCGCCCGGCTGGTCGACACCGGCCTGGTCGCCGAGGAGCTGGAGCAGCACCCGGTCGAGGTCGACGACGACGAGCTCCAGGCGGCGGCCGACGCGTACCGCCGGGCCAAGGGGCTGCTCGACGCCGAGTCGACCGCGCGGTGGCTCGCCGACCGGGGGCTCACCGCCGAGGACTTCGCCGACCTGATCGCGCACACCGTGGCGGTCGCCCGGCTCCGGGCCCGGGTGGTGGGTGACCGGCTGCCGGAGTGGTTCGCCGCGCACCGGTCCACGTTCGACCGGCTCCTGATCGCCTGGACCGCCGAGGGGACGCCCCCCGCCGACCGCGCGACGGCGCTCGCGGCGGTGGCCGACGCCGTCCGTGCCGGCCGGGCCGCCGGCACCCTGCGGGCGGTGGCGGTCGCGGCCCCGCCGGAGCTGCGCGACGCCACCGGGCCGGTGCCGACCACCATCGCCGGTACGGCGGTGACGGCGGTGGTGGTCGACCGCGAGCCGGCCGTCCTCGACGACGACACCCGGGCGCTGGTCGAGCGGGCCATGTTCGACGAGTGGCTGGCGCAGCGGCGGGCCGGCACCGACGTCGAGTGGTTCTGGCTGCCCCGGGACCGGACGACCCGGGTCCGGTGACCGTCCGGCGACGGGTGCCGGTGGTGCTCCAGGTCGCCGCCACCGACTGTGGGCCCAGCGCGCTGGCCATGCTGCTCGCCGCCCACGGCCGGGCGGTCCCGGCGTCGTACCTGCGGGCCCGGCTCGACGTCGGCCGGGACGGCCTGAGCCTGCGCGACCTGCGTGACGAGGCGCAGCAGCACGGGCTGCGTTGCCGGGCGATCGCCCTGCCGGCGCTGCGCGTGGACGCCACCCGGCTGCGGGAGCTGCCGATGCCGCTGCTGGCCCACTGGAACGGCGACCACTACCTGGTGGTCGAGCGGATCGGCCGCCGGGGCGTCGACGTGGTCGACCCGGCCGTGGGTCGCCGACGGCTCTCCCCCGCCCAGTTCTGCGCCGGCACCACCGGGGTGGTGCTGCTGGCCACGGCCGATGGTCCCGCCCCACCGGCACCGGCGGCACCGTCACCGGTGCGCGACCTGCTGGTACCGGTGCTACGCCGGCACACCGGGTTGCTCGCGCTGTTGGCGGCGACCTCGGTGCTGCTCACCGCGACCGGCCTGGCCGTGCCGTGGGCGACTGCCGCGCTCATCGACGCCGTCGCGCCCCCGGCGGCGACCTGGCTCGCCGCCGTCGCCGCGCTGGCCCTGCTCACCGGGGCGTTGTCCCTGGCCCGTGGCCTGACCGTGACCAGCCTGCAACGGCGCATCGGCAGCCGGCTCGGCACCGAGACGGTGCACCGGCTGTTCGACGTGGTCTACCGGTACTTCCACCGCCGGTCGGCCGGCGACCTGGTCGACCGGGTCCGGGCGGTGGCCGGCGTCCGGGACCTGCTGGCGTCGGCGCTGGTCGCCACCGCGCTGGACGGGCTGCTGGTGGTCGGCTACCTGGCCGTGGTGACCGTGCTGTCACCGGTGCTGGGGCTGGTGGCCGCCGCCGTGATCGCGGTGCAGGCGGGCACGGCGCTGTGGGTGGGCCGCCGCTCCGGCGCGCTGCAACGGGAGGAACTGCTCGCCTCCGGTGAGGAGGCGGCCCGGCTCTCCGAGGCGGTGCAGGGCATGGCGGCGATCCGGGTCGCCGGGGCCCAGCAGCGGGTACGGCAGCGCTGGCAGGAGTCGTTCGACCGGGGTGTGTCGGCGGCGCACCGGCTGGCCCGGCTGGCGGCGGTCGCGGACGCGCTGCTCGCCGCCTGGTCGATGGCGTGCCCGGTGCTGATGCTGCTGGTCGCGGTCCGGCAGGCGGACTCGCCGGGCCGGGCCGCCGGCCTGTCCGCGCTCGCGGTCGCCGCGATCACCCCGGCGGTCGCGCTGGCCCAGCGGCTACCGTCGTTCACCCTGCTCGCCCCCACCATGGACCGGCTGGCCGACATCGTGGACGCCCCGGTCGAGCAGCCCACCCCGGGTCTGCCCGCGCCCCGGCTGACCGGGCTGGTCACCCTGACCGGGGTGGGTTTCCGGTACGACCGGCGGTCGCCCTGGGCGCTGCGCGACGTCACCGCCGTGATCCGGCCCGGCAGCAAGGTGGCGGTGGTGGGCGGCTCGGGCAGCGGCAAGAGCACCCTGGTCGGCCTGCTGACCGGCCTGTACGCCCCGACCGAGGGGCGCATCCACGTCGACGGCCACGACCTCGCCACGCTGGACCTGTCCTCGGTGCGCCGGCAGATCGGGGTGGTCCTGCAGGAGACCTACCTCGGCGCGGGCACCCTGCGCGAGGCGTTGACGCTGTCCCGCCCGGACGCCTCCGACGCGGCCGTCGACCGGGCGGTCCGGCTGGCCGTGCTGCACGACGACGTGGCGGCCCTGCCGATGGGGCTGCACACCCACCTCGGCGACGGTGGCGTCGGCCTGTCCGGCGGGCAACGGCAGCGGGTCGCGCTGGCCCGCGCGCTGCTGGCCGACCCGGCCCTGCTCATCCTGGACGAGGCGACCAGCGCGCTGGACACGGTGACCGAGGCGACGGTCGAGGCGAACCTGCGGACGCTGCCGGTGACCCGGTTGGTGATCGCGCACCGGCTCTCGACGGTCGCGGACGCCGACCTGGTCCTGGTGCTCGACCGGGGGCGGCTGGTGGAGAGCGGGCCGCCGGGGGTGCTGTTGGCCGCCGGAGGGCCGTTCGCCCGGCTGGCCGGTGTGCCCGCCGCCGGGCGGTCGTGGCCCGACCCGGTCCGCTGAGCCGGTCACGGCGCGTGCGGGACGGCGGCGAACTCGACGAGGTCGAGGCGGCCGTGGGTGGCCACGTAGCGGGTGAGTGAGGTGTTGGCGACCGGGGTGGTGGCGAGGATCGCGTCGAGGTCGGCGAACGACAGCCCCTCCAGGACGTGCCGGGCGGCGACGACCACGGCGTCGTGGGCCACCAGCCACACCCGGCGGCCGGCGTGCCGGCGGTGCAGATCGGCCAGGGTGGCGCGGACGCGGGCGGCGACGTCGTCGAACGTCTCGCCGCCGGGTGGCCGGTAGGCGTAGGGGCCGTCGGTGGCGAGCCGGGCCGCCTCGGCGGGGAACCGCTCGGCGATCATGAGCGGGGTCAGGAGTTCCAGCTCGCCCATGAGCCGGTCGACCAGCCGCCCGTCGAGGTCGACCGGGGTGACGCCGAGGGTGGCCGTGGTGTCCGCCACCCGGGCCCAGGTCTGCCGGGCCCGCCGGTACGGGGAGCAGACCACGTGGTCGGGATGCCGGTCGGCGGGCTGTGCGGCGAGCCAGCGGCCGAGCCTGGTGGCCTGTCGCCGGCCCGACGGCGACAGCGGGATGTCGGCGTCGCTCCCGGTGAGCCCGTGGGTGGCGACGCCCCGCGCGTGGGCCTCGGCGAACGCGACGTTGGCGACGCTCTGCCCGTGCCGGACGATGGTCAACTCCGCGACGGTGTCCATGGTTCCACTGTGCGGCAGCGGCCGGCGCGGGGCGACGCCCGGCGACGCGGGCCGGGACGCGGGGTGACGCGGCGCTGTCGGGCCGGGGGCGGGGGGCGGCACACGGCGGCTCGCCAGCCCCGACGCCCCGACCGGACACGTTTCCGAAAGTTTTCCGAAAGTCGTTGACGCGTTCGAAATGCCGCTGCAATACTCCGATTCACAGCGACATCCACACATCTCGATTGATTCCCGCGCCCCAGGTATCACCGCCCTCAGGAGGACCTGCGCATGATCCCCAGTACCGGTGGCCCCGGCCGCCCGTCCCGTTCCCGAGCCGCCCGCCTGACCGTCCGGTTGGCGGTGCTCGCCACCACCGTGGCGCTGGGCGCCGTCGGCGTCGCGGTCTCCGCCACCCCGTCCAGCGCCGCCGCCTGCAACGGCTACGTCGGCCTCACCTTCGACGACGGGCCGACCGGCAGCACCAACGCGCTGCTGAACGTGCTGCGCGCCAACAACGTCCGGGCGACCATGTTCAACGTCGGGCAGAACGTGCAGGGCAACCCGTCCGCCGCCCGGGCCCAGGTCGACGCCGGCATGTGGATCGGCAACCACAGCTGGAACCACGCGCACATGACCTCGATGGGTCAGAGCCAGATGCAGTCCGACCTCTCCCAGACCAACTCGGCGATCCAGTCGGCGACCGGCGTACGGCCGCAGTTGTTCCGCCCGCCCTACGGCGAGACCAACTCGACCCTCCAGTCGGTCGCCTCGTCGCTCGGCATGCGCCAGGTGATCTGGGACGTCGACTCCCAGGACTGGAACGGCGCGAGCGTCAGCCAGATCGTCTCCAACGCCGGCCGGCTCCAGAACGGCCAGGTGATCCTGATGCACGACGGCATCCAGAACACCCGCGACGCGATTGGGCAGATCATGGCCAACCTGAACAGCCGTGGCCTGTGCCCGGGCATGATCTCGCCGAGCACCGGCCGGGCGGTGGCCCCGGACGGCACCCCGCCGACCAATCCCCCGACCACCCCGCCCACCGGCACGCCGACCACCCCGCCGGCCGGTGGGACGTGCACCGCGACGGCGACGTACCCGAACGTGTGGGGCGACCGGTACAACACCTCGGTGACGGTCCAGGGCGGCAGCAACTGGACGGTGGTGGTGGCGCTGACCGCACCGCAGAAGGTCAACACCACCTGGAACGGCACGCCCAGCTGGGACAGCTCCGGTTACGTGATGACGATGCGCTCCAACGGCAGCGGCAACACCTTCGGCTTCACCACGATGATGAACGGCAACAGCAGCGCCAGGCCGCAGATCCGGTCCTGCACCGCGAGCTGATCACTGCTGGCCGCCACGGCCGGCCGGGCCACCGCAGGTCCGTCCTCCCGGACCGGGCCCTCCCCGATGCGTCCCCGCATCCGGGGAGGGCTCCCCGCGTGGCCGGCCCCGGACCCGCGCATCACGGACACCTCGACGACCGGGCGTCGGGACCGATCGGACATCGAACCCACCTGATCGTCCGCAAAGGAGTAAATGGCCTCGTCAGGGTCGGCCGCCCATGCGATCCTTCCTCTGCGGACGCCTGTCAGGTCGACCGTCGTCGTCACGGGGAGGACCGGCATGCGTGCCCTCGCACGCGCCACTCGGCGCTTGTTGTCAACAGCCACGGCCCTCGCGGTCGGTTGCGGGTCGGTGCTCGGCGCGAGCGCCGCCCCGGCCGCCGCGGATGTCGGCGGGCCGACCGCACTGATCACCGCCGGCCAGGCGTGCGCCCCGCAGGCACCGGGGCCCTACCTGAGCCCGGAGCGCCTCAACGACGCCCACGCCGTCACGCTCCAGGGCTCCTGGACCGGTGCGCCCCAGAGCGCCGATCCGCAGGCCGACTTCCAGGTGTGGGACGTCACCAGGCCCGAGGAGCCGCAGCAGTGGCGCGACGGGGTCGACAGGCGCAACAACCGGGTCTACATCCAGCTTGAGGACCCTGCCCGCCAACTCGACGGCGTCACGTACGCGTGGCGGGTCCGCGTCCTCGACGGCGCGACCACGTCACCGTGGAGCGACACCTGCCACTTCACGATCGACCGCAGCGGCGGTCCGGCGGCGGTGGTCGCCTCGACCAGGTACCCGTCCGGAGACTGGGAGGACGCCAGCGGCGCGGTCGGTACGGCCGGGGAGTTCACCTTCACCTCGGCCTCCACCGACACCGTGGACTACCGCTACCTGTTCTACTCCGGGGAGACCGGTGGCGACGACGACTACTCGACGGTGCCGGCGACGGGCCTCGGCGGCCCGGCGACGGTCTCCTGGACGCCGAAGGGCGCCGGCCACCACTCGGTGACCGTGTACGCCGTCGACCGCGCCGGCAACTGGTCCGACCGGACGGTGTACGAGTTCTGGGTACGGGAGACCCGGCCGTCCGTCTTCTCCAGCGCGTATCCGGACTGGGGCACCAACCTGGACTACGGTGTCGGCGTACCCGGAGCATTCGAGTTCACCGCCAACGTCCAGGGCACGGCGTCGTTCGCCTGGCGTATCGACGCCGGCGGCCCCTCCGGCACGGTCGCGGCCGACGCCGCAGGCAGGGCCGTCGCGATGGTCGCCCCGACCCGGGCCGGCCGCCAGACGCTGTACGTGCGCAGCGTCACCGGCGACGGCACGACGCACCCGGAGCGGGCCTACACGTTCGTCGTCGACAACGCGCCCAGGGTGACCGGTGACGTCGACCGGAGCGTCGTCGTCGGATCGTCACTCCGGTTCCACCTGGCCCCACGGATGCCCGACGTCGGGTCCTACCTCTACTGGCGTCGCGACCACAGCGGCAACGAGCCCGACCAGAAGACCGTCCTGCCGGCGGGTGCGGACGGCACCGCTGACCTGACCTGGACCGCCACCAACGAGAACATGGACACCCAGGCGCTGCTGGTACAGAGCCGCAGCGCCGACGGCACCCTGTCGGAGCCCCGGTACGTCTCCGTCTCCGTCCAGGACGGCCATCCGTACGTGACCCGCAGCGGCGGCGATGTGCTGGGTTCGACGGCCAGCTTCACGGCACGCACCGAGATGGCGAACGCCACGGAGTACGAGGTTCTCCTCAACGGCGACCCCGCCACCCGTCAGGTGCTCCCGGCCGAAGCCGACGGCACTGTCGCATTCCGGTACACGCTCACCAGGCGCGGCTACACCTACGTCACCGTGGTCGCCCGGAACGCTGCCGGTGTGCGGACGGGCGAGGGTGGCACCTCCTGGTCGGTCACCGACTCGCCGGTGGTCGTCTCCACCGACTTCCCCTCGTCGGGCTCCGGCAGGATCGCGCCGGGCACCTTCACCTTCACGCCCCGACAGCCCGGCGCGGTGAAGTACGTGTACCAGGTCGCCGGCACCGAGAACACCGTCACGGCGGCGGCGGACGGCACGGCGACGATCACCTGGACGCCGCCGGACTCCGGTTACCACACGCTCTACGTGCGGAGCCGGACCGTGGACGGTGTCGACTCGTTGCAGTCCCTCTACTCCTTCTACGTGGCACCCGACCCACTCACCGTGACGTCGGTGTCGCCGTCCTCGGTCGCCACCGGCGGCGTGCGGACGATCACCCTCACCGGCACCGGCTTCCAGCAGGAGGACCGGGTCACGGTCACCCCGACGGGCGGCGCGGCGCTGACCGCGTCGGTGCGGAGCGTGTCCCCCGACCACCGGACCCTCACCGCCGAGGTGGACCTGACGTCCGCCGTCGCGGGCAGGGCGTCCGTCTCGGTGCGGCCCAACGACTGGAGTGACGCGGTCTCGCTCGCCGACGCGTTCACGATCACCGGTGCACCGGCCATCCGGCCGGTGACCGCGCCGGCCGTCATCGGCCTGGTGGCGGTGGGGGCGACGGTCCGCGCCTCGACCGGGCAGTGGAGTCCGGCCGCCACGGCGTACACCTATCAGTGGGCGGCCGACGGCACCGCGATCGGCGGGGCGACCGGGGCCACCTATCGGGTCCCGGCGTCCCGGCTGGGCGAGCGGCTGACCGTGACGGTCACCGCAATCAGGCCCGGCTACTCGCCGACGCCGGCGACGTCGAAGGCCACCGGGCCGGTCACCGAGGGTGCGGTGCGCGGGCCGCGGTAGAGCCGACCACCACCGACGCGGTGGCCGAAACTATCGGTTCACACAATCGAAACTACCGGTTGAACAACCCGGAGTTGTGTGTCAGCCTAATAGGCATCGATCAATGTGAACGTTAACGGGATCCCGCCTGTCCCGACGACCCCGCCCGGTAACCGCGTCGTCGCCACCGTCCGCCGCCGATCAGGCAGCCCGAGCCGACCCACCTCCGGTCGGACGACACCGGGCGGGCGAACCCGGCACAGGACCAGGCCCGCCGTCACCCACCACCACCCACCACCACCAGGAGGTACCGACAGTGCGAGGACACGCACCGCACTCCCCGCCCCCGGCGCAGCCCCGACCCGCCCGGGTCTCCCCCCGCCGGCGGGGAAGGCTCGTCACGCTCGCCGCCGCCGGGATCGCCGCCGCCGTCGTCGGGTTGTTCACCATGACGGTGACGACCGGGACCGCGTCGGCCGCCGACAACCCGTACCAGCGGGGCCCCGACCCCACCCGGAGCAGCGTCGCGTCGGTGAACGGCCCGTTCGCCAACACCTCGGTCGCCGTCCCGACCGGGTACGGCTTCAACGGCGGCCGGATCTACTACCCGACCGACACCAGCCAGGGCACCTTCGGCGCGATCGCCATCTCGCCCGGCTACACCGCACTGTTCTCCGTCGAGCTGGCCTGGATGGGGCCGTGGCTGGCCTCGCACGGCTTCGTGGTGATCGGCATCGAGACCAACAGCCGTAACGACTTCGACACCGCCCGGGGCACCCAGTTGCTCGCCGCGCTGGACTACCTGGTGCAGCAGAGCCCGGTCCGGGACCGGATCGACCCCAACCGGCTGGCCGTCTCCGGTCACTCGATGGGTGGCGGCGGAGCGCTCAGCGCGGCCATCCGTCGTCCGGCGTTGAAGGCGGCGGTCGGCATCGCGCCGTACTCGCCGTCGTCGAACCTGGCCAACGACCGGGTGCCCACGATGGTCTTCGCCGGCCAGGCCGACACGGTGGTCACCCCGTCCTACGCCACCGGCCTCTACAACAGCCTGCCGGCCACCACGGAGAGCGCCTACCTGGAGGTCGCGGGGGCCGACCACGGGTTCATGGTCGGCCGCTCCAACCCGGTGCTGATCCGGACCATGCTGCCGTTCCTCAAGATGTTCGTCGACAACGACGCCCGGTACAGCCAGTTCCTCTGCCCGCTGGCGGACAACAACGGCGTGGTCAGCTACCGCAGCACCTGCCCGCTGCTGCCGACGACGCCGACCACCCCGCCGCCGACGCCGTCGGACACCCCACCCCCGACCCCGTCCCAGACGCCGACCAGCAACCCGCCCGGTGCAGCCAGCCTGATCGTCGGCGCACAGTCCAACAGGTGCCTCGACGTGCCCAACGCCTCCCACGCCAACGGCACCCGGGTGCAGTTGTGGGACTGCAACCGGCAGGCCAACCAGGCGTGGACGTACACCTCCGGCAGACAACTGCGGGTGTACGGCGACATGTGCCTGGACGCGGCCGGCTCCGGCAACGGCGCGGCGGTCCAGATCTACGGCTGCCACAGCCAGACCAACCAGCAGTGGAACGTGAATGCCAACGGCACCATCAGCAGCGTGCAGTCCGGGCGGTGCCTGGACGTCTGGAGCACCGCCAACGGGGCGCAGGTCCAGCTGTACGACTGTCACGGTCAGACCAACCAGCGGTTCACCCTGACGCCCCTGACCTGACGCTGCGCCCGACCGGCACGCGGGCCGGGCCGGTGTCTCCCGTACGCCGGGAGGCACCGGCCCGGGCCCGGTGACGTACGCCGGGCAGGTGACTTCTGTTCGGATCGGCCGTTCGCTGCGCTAATCGACGTTGGCGGGACAAGCCGTGTCCGGTTTGCGAGGCTTATCGGGTGCGGAGGGATGATCCCGCGCCACACCCGACAGCCGGGGGTCGGCGTCTGGTGGCCCGTGATCCCGGGGCCATCGGCGATGTGAGCTGGGTCGAGCTCTTCGTCGATCTGCTCTTCGTGTTCGCGTTCCTGGCCGTCACCACGCTGATGGCCGAGCATTTCAGCCCGCTCGGGTTGGTCCAGGGCGTGCTCGTGATGCTCCTTCTCTGGCACTGCTGGACCCCGTGTGTCTGGCTCGGCAACGTGGTGCACCTCGACCGGGGGATCATGCCCCCGATCATGCTCGGCATCGCCGCCGCCCTGCTGGCGATCGGGGTCGCGATACCCGAGGGGTTCACCGACCGGGCCGGCGGGCTGCCCGGCCCCATGGTGCTGATCTGCGGATATCTGCTGATCCGGGCGACCGCCATGGTCGTCCTCACGTTCGTCAGCCACCGGGGTGAGGGCGGACGGCCGTCGGTGGTCGCCGCCTGGTTGATCTTCATCGCCGGTGGGCTGATGCTGCTCGCCTCCTACCTGGTGCCGCCGCTGTTGCCGTCGATCGTCGACGCCGCCCTGGTGCAGGCTGTGCTGTTCGCGGGCGCTCTCGTGACCGACTCGCTCATCCTCGTGGTGGCCAGCAAGGGCGGCTGGCGGGTCGTCTCGCCGTGGCACTTCGCCGAACGGCACGCCCTGATCGTGCTCATCGCGCTCGGCGAGACGATCATCTCGATCGGTGCCAGCGAAGGGCTCGGGGTGGACCGCCCGGTGACCGCCCAACTCGCCGTCGGGGCGGTGCTGGGCATCAGCGTGGTCTTCGGACTGTGGTGGAGCTACTTCGACCTGGCCAAGTTGATCATCGAACGGGCCCTGCGGGCCAGCTCCGGGCGGGAGCGCGCCCGGGTCGGCCGGGACGTCTACAGCGGGTTTCACCTGCCCATGATCGGCGGGTTGATCTTCTTCGCGCTGGGCCTGAAGTACCTCAACACGCACGCCACCCCGAAGAGCACCAGGCCCTGGCCGTCGGCCGGCGTCGCCACCCTGTACGGCGGTGTGCTGCTCTATCTGGGCGCGCTCGTCGCGGTGGAGTGGCGGGCGGTCCGGCTGCTGGGTCGGGGTCCGCTGGTGGGGGTGGCGCTGCTGACGGCGCTACTGACGGTGGTCGGACGGCTGACCGCGGTGCAGGCGCTGGTGGTGCTCGTCGCCGCCGTCTGCACGATGCTGGTGCTGGACAACACCCTCTTCCGGCGCAAGCACCGGCAACTCCACGAGTCGGTCGAGGCGGAGAGCCTCCACGTCGGGACGGTCGACCCCCGGGAACTCTTCGTCGACCTCGTGTTCGTGTACGCCTTCATCGAGGTCACCGCCGTGATGAACCGGTTTCCCACCCTGCTCGGCCTGGCCCAGGGCATGATCCTGCTGGCGCTGCTGTGGTGGGCCTGGACGTCGTACACCTGGCTCGCCAACGCCGTGCGGCACGACAGCACGTTGGTGCGGCTGTGCACGGCGGGCATCATGACGGCGGTGCTGCTGATCGGGCTGGCGATCCCGCAGGCCTTCGTCCCCCTGCCCGGCAGCCTCCCCGGCCCGCTGCTGGTCGTCGGATGCTACATCGGCATCCAGCTCATGCAGGGGTTGATCTTCCGGCAGCTCGTCCGGGAGAACGCCGACCTGCGGGGCACCCGGACCCGGTTCGTCGCCATGACCGCCACCATCGCCATCCTGCTGGTGATCGCCGTCATCGAGGTGATCGCCCCCGACGCGGTCGCCCGGCACCCCGCCATCACGCTGCTCTGGGTGGCAGCGCTGCTCGTGCAGTACGGCGCCGGGTACTGGGCCGGTGGGCGGTTGTGGCGGATCAGGCTGGTCCGGCACTGGGCCGACCGGCACGCCCTGATCATCCTGATCGCCGTCGGCGAGGCGGTCCTCTCCGTCGGCATCTCCATCAACAACGTGCCGATCTCCGCTCCCACGCTCGTCGTCGTCGTCGCGTCGGTGGTGGCCCTCGGCACGATCTGGTGGAGCTACTTCACCGGGATCGACGCGGCCCGGATCGCCCTCGGGGCCTACGAGGGGGACCGTCGGGTCCGCGCCGCGCGCGACGCGTACACCTACCTGCACCTGCCGATGATGGCCGGGATCGTCCTGGTCGCCTACGGCCTGCACCAGACCCTGGCCGCGTCCCAGGAACGGCACAGCGCCCTGCTGGGCCACTACATGCTGTTCTTCGGGGTGGCGCTGTACCTGTTCGGCAACCAGATGTTCTGGCTGCGGATCTTCCGGACGGTCAGCCCCCACCGGCTCATCGGCGCGGGGGTGGTCACCGTCCTCGCGCCGGTGACCGTCGCGCTGCCGGCCGTCGTCTCACTGGTGCTGCTGACCGTCCTCGGCGTCGTCTTCGCCGTCGTCGAGGCGGTGCAGGAGGGCGACCCACGGACCCGGCGGCCCGCCCGGACGTGATCCGGGCGGGCCGCCGGTGCCGGGCTCAGCCGGCGGTGCAGGGACCGCCGTTGAGCATGAAGCTGGTCGGCGGCGCGTTGCTGGCGTTCCAGCTGCCCTGGATGCCGAAGCTGACCGAGCCGTTCGCCGGGACGACGCGGTTCCAGTCGACGTTGCGGGCCGTCACCGTGGCCCCGCTCTGGCTGGTCGTCGCGTTCCACGCGGAGGTGATCCGCTGGTCGCCCCGGAAGCCGAAGGTGAGCGTCCAGCCGTCCACCGGCGTGGTCGCGGTGTTCTGGACCGTCACGACGGTGACGAACCCGCCCTGCCACTCGGACTGGTTCTGGTAGGTCACCCGGCAGGTGGGTGGCGGCGGCATCGGCGTCGTCGGCGGGGTGGGCGTGGTCGGCGCGTAGACCGTGTTGGAGGCGATCGAGACGTTGCCGGCCGCGTCCCGGGCCCGCACGTAGAACTGGTACCGCAGCGGCGTCGACGGCGGTGGGGGCGGCGGGAGCGCGATCGTGTGCGTCGTCGTCGGCACCGTGGCGACCAGGAACGAGGTGAACCAGCCGTCGAAGCGGTAGACGTTGTAGCCGCTCACCCCGACGTCGTCGGTCGACGGCGACCAGGAGAGCGTGGCGGTCGAGTCGGTCACGTCCCCGATGGTCAGGTTCTGCGGCGCGCTCGGCGGGGTGATGTCCGGCCCGGTGTCGGTGACCGGGGTGACCACGGTGACCGGCTCCGACGCCAGCGAGCGGTGCCCGACGACGTCCCGGGCCGAGACCCGGAACGAGTACTGCCGGCCCGGGCTGATGTAGCTGGTGATCGTGGTGGTGGTGACGGTGCCGACGCTCGCCGACATGACGACGTCGTCGAACGGGCTGTAGTACGTGATGTCGTAGCCGGCGATGGCGCAGCAGCCGGGCGTCGCGGCCGTCCAGGTGAGGGTGACCGAATTCGTGCGGACCTGGCTGGCGGCGACGTTCGTGGGCACGCCCGGTGGGAAGGGCGAGGTGTTCGGCGTGCCCGGCGGCGTGGTGGGCGGCGCGCTCGGCGGCGGCGTGGCCGCTCCCGTCAGGGGCACCACGGCACCGGCCGGCGCGGGCGCGACCGCGGGGAGTGCACCGGCGGCCGGTGCGGGCAGCGCCGTGGTGCCGGCGATGGCGGCGGGCACGGCGATCGCCCCCGTGCCGAGCACGGCGATCGACGAGACGACGGTGGCGAGCAGGCCGGGCCGCACCCGGCGGCGCAACGCGGACGAACGGACCCCTGACATGCGTCCACCGTGCGGCAATAAATCGATGCTTGTCAACGGCTTGCATCATCCGGTGTGCGGTTACGGCCCACCGCGACCCGACCGTTCCGACCCCGGGCCGCGCGACCGGCCGTCCCGTGCCGACGGCTGGCGTCACCCGCCGACCCGGTGGCGTAGCGCACCGCCACGGACGCGTAGACGCACGGTGTTACCTTGAGGCCGTCCACTGACGACGGTTGGGGGTTGGCATGGCGGAGACCGCCGGGCGGGTGCTGCCGGTCTACCTGGTGGCGGACGAGTCCGTCTCCATGACGCCGGTGGTGGGTGAGCTGAACGCCGGGCTCCAGTCGCTGCACGACGCCCTGCTGCGCGAGCCCCTCGCGGCGGCCAAGGTCAGGTTCTCGATCATCGGCTTCTCCGAGGACGTGATCGTCCACTCGGCCCTGTCCGACCTGCGCAACGAAACGTCACTCCCGCAGCTGTCGGTGCGGGCCGGGACCGCCTACGGCGTCGCGTTCAGCCTGCTGATCGACCGGATCCCGGCCGACGTGCGGGCGCTCAAGCGGGAGGGCTTCGCGGTGCACCGGCCGGCGGTGTTCTTCCTCAGCGACGGGCAGCCCACCGACCCCGGCCAGTGGGAGCCGGTCTACGCCGAGTTGACCGACCGGGAGCGCACCCCGACCGCGCCGAACATCATCGCGTGTGGCATCGGCGAGGCCCGCGCCGAGACGATCCTGCACGTGGCGACCAGGCCGGAGTTCGCGTTCGTGGCCACGCCCGGGGTCGAGGTGGGGTTCGCGATCGCCGAGTTCTGCACCGCCCTGACCCGCAGCGTCATCAGGTCCGGGCAGGCCGTCGGGGGTGACACCGCAGAGCTGGTCGTGGAGCGGCCGGACAGCTTCCGGATGGCCGTGGACGTGGTGTGAGCTTCGACTGGACGCCGCCGCTGATCGGGGTGCCGGGGCCGGAGTCGCCGGCCCTCGCCCCGCAGACACAGCCGTACCGGCCGGACACCGTGGCCGACGGCTGGGCGGCTGCCGGTTTCGCGGTACGGGCGGCCTCCGTACGCGGGCCCGGCCACCGGGCGTCCGGGGTGCCCCGCCAGGATGACTTCGCGCTGGCCACGGCGGCCGGTTCGGTGATCGCGGTGGTGGCCGACGGGGTCTCCAACGCCCCGCTGTCCCACCTGGGCGCGACCATGGTGTGCCGGACGGTCGTCGACTACCTGCTGCGCGCCGACGACCCCGTCGACTGGCACGACCTGCTGCGCTGCGCCGGCTGGGCACTTGTCGAATACGCCGGGCGGCAACTGGGCGAGACCGATCCGCAGCGGGCCGAGACGCTGCTGGCCAGCACCGTGGTGGTCGCCCTGGTCCGGCCGGACGGCCCCGGACGGGCGCTCGCCCACCTGGTCCGGGTCGGCGACTCGGCCGCCTGGCGGCTGCGCGACGGCTGTTGGGAGCTGCTGTTCACCGACCCGGCCGACCCGCAGGACGAACTGCTCCCGGACGGCGTCGCCGCCCTGCCCCGGGTGCCCGCCGAGGTCGACCCGGTGACGGTGACGCTCACCGCGGACGACGTGCTGGTGCTGGCCACCGACGGCTTCGCCGAGCCGCTCGGGCACGGCACCGGGGAGCTGGGGCGGCTGTTCGGCGACGCGCTGACCACGCCGCCCGCGATGACCCGACTCGCCTGGATGCTCGACTTCACCGGCGGATCGTGGGACGACGACCGCACCGTGCTGGCCGTCTGGCCGGTGCCGCCCGAGCCGTCGTGACCGGCCCGCTGCCGCCCGAGGTGAGCCTGTCCGCCCTCGGCCCGCGTACCCGGATCGGCACCGGCGGCCAGGGCACCGTCTACGCCCTCACCGAGGACCCCCGGTGGGTCTACAAGGAGTACGCGACCCGGTTCGTCGACGACGTCGACGTCACCACGCTCAACCGCTTCGTCAGGCTCGCCGCCGCGGCCGGACCGGATGCGGAGACACTGCTCGGTCTCGCCGCCTGGCCCACCGCGATCGTCCGCAAGGAGGGCGTGGTCCGGGGGTTCCTGATGCCCCGGGTACCCGACCGGTTCCGGGTCCGCATCCAACTGCCGCGCGGGCCGGACACCGTCCTGGCCCAGGTGCAGTACCTGTTGAACAGCGACGACTACCTGCTCGACCGTGGGCTGCACATCGACGACCGGACGCGCCTGGAACTGCTGCGCGACACCGGCGAGGCGTTGACCCTGCTGCACCGGCTCGGCATCTGCGTCGGCGACCTGTCACCGAACAACCTGCTGTTCAGCCTCGACTCCCGGCCCCGGTGCTACTTCATCGACTGCGACGCGATGCGGCTGGACGGCGACTCGGTGCTGGCGCAGGCCGAGACCCCCGAGTGGCACGTGCCGGACGCGGACGCCGAGGAACTGGCCACCCCCGCCACCGACGCGTACAAGTTCGGGCTCCTCGCGGTGCGCCTGTTCGCCGGTGACCAGCAGACCCGGGACCCGCAGGCGGCCCGGACCCGGCTCGACCGGCAACTGGTCACCCTCGCCGCCCGGAGCCTGGACCCCGCCCCGCACCTGCGGCCCGCACCGCAGCAGTGGTCGGACGCCCTGGAGCGGAGCATCCGCCGCACCCCGCCGACGGCACCGCCGCAACGGGCCGCTGCTGCCCCGACCGGTCCGGAGCCGACCCGCCCGGACGCCGTCCGCGCCGACCCGGTACGCCGCGTCGTCCCCGCCCCTGCGGTGGTCGGCCCCCGGCAGGCCGGCCGGGGTTGGGCTCTGCTCGGCGCGGCGCTGGCCGCAGTCGCGGTGGTGGCCGGCCTGCTCAGCGCCAACGACGACACCTCGAACCCGCCCTACCGGGCCGGGTCGGGCCTGCCGACGGGACTGGTGCGGCAGCCGTCCTACCCCCCGCTGCCGACGGGGATCCCGGGTCTGACCCGGCCCACCGGCGGCCCGGCGGGGGTGACCGGATATCCCGGCCTGCCCATGCCGACCCGGTTCGACCTGGAAAGGATCCTTCCGCTGACCCGGCCCTGCATCCTCAGCGAGGTCAAGGTGGGACCCGGTCTGAACCGGACGTCCGCCAGGATGAAGTCCTCGGTCGCCGCCGTCCGTGGCTTCCTGTGCGGGATCAACATCGACTCACCAGGCCTGGAGGACCGGAGCCGGACCCAGTTCACCCGGGCCGCCACCCTGACGAAGAACGGCCCGTTCCCCGTGGCGACGATCATCGGCATCCGCACCGCGACCGACGGCAACCCTCAGGTCAACGTGGTGTTCGACCCGGAGGGTGTCGGCTCGTCGTCCGGCTGCTGGCGCTCCCGACTGTCGCTCGTCACCGACGACGACGGGTACGGTGTCGGCTCGCTCTCCGCGCCCGTCCGGTCGTACTGCCCGTGACCGCTGGCACCCTTGTGCAGCAGGTCGTTGACGGCGGCAGCGGTCGACGGTGACAGCGGACGCCCCTGCTCGACCGGGAAACCCAGCTCGGCGACCAGGCCGCGGTGCCGCAGGTCGACTGTCGCCTCCACGATGTCGGCGAACAGGCCCGCCGCCGACCGGGCCCGCCACCAGGAGACGACACCGAGGACCACGCCGATCGCCGCCGCCGGCCACCACCACGGGGTCAGCGCGAGGTAGAGCACCGCCCAGCCGGCCGAGGCGACGGCCCGGTCGAGCCGGTCGCGCGCCTGCGTCACGTCGGTGCGCCCCTCAGGGGTGAGCAGCAGCCACAGTCGCGGCCAGATCAGGCCCAGACGGAGCCCGTACTGTGCGGCCACCCGGTCGTCGGCGAGCCGGATCCGGTCGCCGATCCAGGTGGGTCGGTCGGGCAGGTACACCGCCGGAACCACCCGTCCCCGGGCGGTCCACCGGCGCACGGCGGCGGCACGGCGGCGGGCGGTCAGCCCGGTCGCGAGCCGGCCGGCCGGCCCGGCCCAGGCACCCAGCCAGACGTGGCGGACGACCCTGCCGGCCGCCTGGGCGCAGCCGGCCGCCGCTACGGCGGCCACGACGACGAGCACCCCCACCACCAGCGCCAGGCCGACCCGCTCCCGCAGGTGGTCGACCGCGTCGGCTGCGGCGAGCGCCGCCCCGGGTACGTCGAAGACGGCATGACGCCCCGGCAGCACGGCGAAGGCGGCCACCGCGAGCCACAGCAGGGCCGGCCCGAGCGCCCGGGTCAGCCAACGGTCGTTGATCCGCCGCCCGACCTCGCCCAGCAGCACCTCGATCATGGCTCGGGCCGGTATGTCATCGCCGTGTCGGCCAGCGCGCAGTGCGGCACCCGGCCCCGGTCGTCCCGGTGGGCCCGGCGCGAGCAGCGGTGCAGCGGGCAGCGGTAGTCGCCGTCGAGCACCACCGGCGCGAGACCCTCCAGCCGGGCGCCCTCGGCGTGGTCCGACGGGCCGACGCTGCGCTCGGGCTCGGTCTCGGTCTCGGCCATCCAACCGAGCTGCCGGCAGACCTCCACCACCGGCCTGCCGGCGGCCAGTTCGTCGAGCAGGTCGTCGAGCAGGTCGCTCCACGCCCCCGCCTCCGCCCGCTCGCGCAGGGTCGGCACGGCGGCGCACAACGAGGCCAGCAGGCGGCGTTGCTCCATGTACGACACTCCCGTCGGTTGACGCCCGAGCCGCCGTCGAATCTACTGAATCCGTGCCATCGTCCGGGCGGTCCATCGATGCGGTGGACCCGCTCGTCGTCGCGTACAACGACAGTGGCGACGAGTCGCTGCTGGTCCGGGCCGAGGACCTGGCGCGGGACCTGCTCGCCGCGGACCCGTCCCGGGTGGACGTGCTCGCCGCGCTCTCCACCGTGCTGATGCTGCGGGGCCGCACCTCGGACCCGAAGCAGCTCGACGCCGCCGTGGCCGCCGCCGGGAAGGCGACGGCGCTGACCCCGCCCGACGATCCGTGGTGGCCGTACGTCAACGCCCAGCTCGCCATGGTGGTCGGGTTCCGTTTCGAACAGCGGCGTGAGGTGTCGGACCTGTCCACGGCGAAACGGCACGCGGACGTCGCGGTGGCCGCCGTCGACGAGGACGACCCGATCCGGATCGACGTGCTGATCCGCTGCGTGAACGTGTACCGGCTCAGTTTCGAGCGGTTCGGCCAGCTGGCGGACATCGACACGGCCGTACGCCTCAGCCGGGAGGTCCACCGCTCGACCGACCCGGACCACGTACTCACCGCCCACCAGTTGCTGGCGCTCTGCCTGGTCATGCGGTTCGCCCGGACCGGCAGCCCGGATGACATCGACGAGGCGATCGCGCACTGCCGCCGCGGTCTGGCCGGCATGCCCACGCGGCACATCGACCGGGCCGCCCTCAACGGCGTGCTGGTGATCGCGCTGGTGCAACGCTGGGTGAGCCTGGACGGCGACGACGACACCGACCTGCACGAGGCGGTCCGGGTCAGCCGGCAGGTCGTCGCCGACCTGCCGAGCATCGGCACGATCCGCGCGCAACTGCTGGCCACCCACGGCGCGCTGCTGGTCATGCACGGCCTGAGCAGCAACTCGTCGGCGCACCTGGACGAGGCGATCCGCAGCGCCCGGGAGGCCGTCGACGCGCCGACGGCCGGCACCCAACGGGCCGGACACCTGGTCAGCCTGGCCCACTCGCTGCTGATCCGGGCCCGGATGAGCAGCGACCCGGCCGGGGTCAGCGACGCCGTCGACACCGGCATGGCCGCCCTGGCCGGATTCTCGCCAGGCCACCCGGACCGGGCACGGGCCCTCAACGTACTCGGCACGGCCCTGCGGATCCGCTACCTGATCGATCACGACCCGGCCGACCTCGACGCCGCCGTCGGGATGTGGCGGTCGTCGTCGGCCTCCCGGGCGGGTGCCGTCGAGATCCGGATGACCGCGGCCCGCACCTGGGCGCAGACCGCCGCCGAAGCCGGTGACGCGGAGCTGGCCCTGGAGGCGTACGGGACCGCCGTGGGGCTGCTTCCGCTGCTCGCCTGGCGGGGCCTGGACCGTACCGTGCAGGAGAAACGACTGGCCGCGGCATCCGGCCTGGCCGGCGATGCGGCGGCCTGGGCGCTCGCCGCCGGGCAGCCGCACCGCGCGGTGGAACTGCTGGAGCAGGGCCGGCAGGTGCTGTGGTCGCAGGCCCTGCAGACCCGCAGCGACCTGTCCGCGCTGGCCGCGGTCGCACCCGCGCTCGCCGACGAACTCGACCGGACACGCCGGGAACTGGACGGCACCGGGGCGTCCCCGGTCGTCGAGCTGCCGACCCGTCCCGGCTGGGAGCTGGGCCGCGACCTGCTGACCAGCGCGCTGGGTGGCCCGCACCGGGCCGGGACCGAGGACGCCGGTCACCGCCGCCGGCTGGCGGAACGGTGGGAGCGGCTCGCGGCCGAGGCCCGCCGGCAGCCGGGCTTCGCGAACTTCCTGCACCCGCCGTCGTTCGCCGCCCTCCAACCGGCCACCGCCGGCGGGGCGGCGGTGCTGGTCAACACCTCGCGCTGGCGCAGCGACGCGATCATCGTCAGCGCCGACGGGGTACGCGCCGTACCGCTGCCGTGGCTGTCCCACGACACCGCCCAGCGTCGGGCCGCGGCGTTCCTGGAGGTACAGCGGGCGGTGGAGGCGGGCGGTGGGCCGGCCGAACGGGCCGCGCTGCACCAGACGCTGGTGTCCCTGCAACGGTGGCTCTGGGACACCGTCGGGGAGTCCGTCTGCGCGGCCCTCGACGACATCCTCGGCAGCGGGCCGGACCGGCGGCACCGGGTGTGGTGGTGCCCGACCGGGCCGCTGACGATGCTGCCGTTACACGCCGCCGGCCGGTTCGGCGCGAGCGCCCCGCTCGCCGCGCGACGCCGGATCTCGGTGGCCGCCCGCTGCGTGTCGTCCTACACCCCGAGCCTGTCCGCGCTGCTGCGCGCCCGCACCACCCCGGCCCCGGACGGGGCACCGCAGGCGTTCGCGGTGGGGTTGGGCACCCTGCCCGGCCAGGCGCCGCTGCCGGCGGTCAGCGACGAGCTGCGCGCGGTCAGCTCGCACGTGCCCGGCCTGCGGGTGCTCTCCGGCCGCAGCGCCACCGTCGAGGGCGTGCTGACCGCGCTCGAACAGCACAGTTGGGCGCACTTCGCCTGCCACGGGGACCAGGACTTCAAGCGGCCCAGCGCCGCCGCCCTGCGCCTGGTCGACGGCAGGCTCAGCGTCCTGGACCTGGCCGGCCGTCTCGCCACCCGCAGCCAGTCGGCCGGCGGGTGCGACCTCGCCTACCTGTCCGCCTGCCGCACCGCGGCCGGTGGCCGGGACCTACCCGACGAGGGCATCCACCTCACCGCGGCGTTGCAGATGGCCGGCTTCCGGCACGTCATCGGCAGCCAGTGGGCGGTCGCCGACCGGGTGGCGGCCCAGGTCGCCGACGACGTCTACGCCGGCCTGCGGGCGGGCGACCGCCTGGACGCCGACGGTGCGGCCGTCGCACTGGACCGGGCCATCGACCGGGTACGACGCGCGCACCCGGACCGGCCTGAGGTGTGGGCGGCGCTGATCCACACCGGCCCGTAGCACCTCGGACCGGCCGTTGCGCTCCACGAGCCGCCGCAACCCGTACGCACCCGCACCGGGCAGCGCACCTACAGCGCTGCCGACGTGGCCGGGTGAAGATCATCCGTGAGTTGCTGACACTCGGGCCGGCCGTCGACGACATCGCCACGCTCAGCGACCACCTTCACCTGCTCGACGGTGACACTGCGCCGGGCAGTTCGTCCGGCCGGGGCTCCCAGTCGCGGTGCGGTAGCGACGCCACCCGCCAGGCGACGATCGCGAAGACGTACAGGCCCGGCCCGACCAGCCACAGCAGGGCGTCCCGCCGACGGTAGGAGACACGCGGCGCGAGCCACGCCGTGGCCGCCGCCGGGACCGGCACGAACCCGAGATCAGCCAACAGCCCCGGCCCTGCCCACCGCTCGATCAGCTCGCGCACCACGAAAGCTGGCACGGTAACCCCAGCGACCAGTGACGCCGCGATCAGCACCCGCGGCAACCTGCCTCGCGGCGGGCAGGAGAGGGGTTGACGGACGACCACGGCCCGACGATACGACACGGCACCCACAGCGCCCGGTGGGCTGAAACGGGCCGCCGCGACGGTCTACTCCGGTGGGGCGTACGGGGTGCACTGCTCCGCCTGCGGCCGGCTGACGCCGACGCCGGCCAGGGACATCCAAGGTGGGGCGTTGCTCCGGGTCACCAGTGGATTGCTACCGGCTGTCACGATGGGACTCCCCGATTCGAGGAGTAGTGGATGCAGCCGGATGTCCCCACCCACGACCTGACCATTCCCGAGGCTGTGCACAGCCTGCGTCAGCAGATCCTGCAGGCGGTGGAGTGGGCGGACGACGAGGACCTGACCTTCTCGGTCAATTCGATCGAGGTCGAGCTCCAGCTGACAGTGACCCGGACGCTGAAGGGGAAGGCCGAGGCGGGGCTCTGGAAGGTCGTGACCGTTGGCGGCGGGGTCGACCACGCCCGCGCGGCCACCCACCGGGTGCTCCTCAACCTGGAGCCGCAGTACCGCGACGGGAGGCGGGTGGCCATCAACGACCAGGACGACTGACGGGCCACGGTCGGATCGGTCAGCGCGCCGCCCCAGCGGGCCGGCCTGCGGACAGGCCGACCGGCCGACCGGCCGACCGGTTCAGGCTGAGGAACGCCGACCGAAGGTGATGAGCCGACGGAAGGCCGGATCCTCCTCGATCGGCTCTCCCACCACCTCCCGCAGGTCCGGGTCGTGGCTGGATGACCGCAGTTCGATCATGTCAGAGGCCAGGTGTTCATAGACGCAGAACGCCGTACCCGGTGGAAGCCGCCGGACCGACTGACGCCGTACGCCACCGGTCATCGGCTCGTCGAGAAGGACGTCCCGGACCAGTTGCGCGGTCCGGGCGTCCCGGTTGCCCGGCAGGATCAGCAACGCCGAGTGGTTGTTGGCGATGCTCTGCGCCCGGTGACCGCCGTAGAGGGCCTCCATCTGGGCCAGATCGTGGAAGACCGTGACCAACTGGATGTCGGTCCCGGCGGCGGTCGTGGCGATGGTGTCCAGATCCTCGATCCGGGCGATGTTGCCCGCCTCGTCCAGCAGGAGCAGCAGCGGCAGGAGCCGCTCCCCGAGTGCCTGCCGTCGGTACGCCTCGGCGATCACCCGCCGGATCAGCGCGGTGAAGACCGGTGCGAGCAGTTCCTGCTCCTCGGGAGGCGCGCAGAGGTAGAGGGTGTTCGCCTCACCGTTGAAGAAGTCCGACACGTCGAAGCCGGAGCGGGAGTTCTCCTGCACCCGCGGTGAGTCGTACGCCGCCAACAGCGAGGTCGCGGTGGCGTAGACCCCGGAGAGGGTGATGTCGGCCAGGGCCCGGATACCGGCGAAGGCCGCGGCGGCCTGCCCACCGTCGGGGTCCCGCTGCTGGAGTACCCGCAGCCGCGCCCGCACCTCGGCGTTCTCGCTGGACTTGAGCCACCGGCTTACCGCCGCCATCGACTGGCCGGTCCCCCCGGCGGCGTAGAGCAGCGCCTGCAGCAACTGCGTGGCGGAGGTGTACCAGAACTGGCTGTCCCGCAGGCCGCTGTCGCCGCCGAGCCGGGCCGACTCGGTCAACGACTTGGCCGTGACGATCGCCCCCTCCCAGGTACGGCAGTCGTCCAGCGGGTTCCACGAGGTGACCGCCGAGCCGTGGACGAGCCGACCGCCGGGCTCGAAGACCGACACGGTGCCCCGCTGCTGGCGCTGCCGGAACGTCGCGCTGAGCACGTCGGTCCGGACCGAGGTGACCAGGGCCGGCCCGTCCCACTCCAGCAGGGTGGGGATCACGATGCCGGTGGTCTTCCGGCTCCGCTGCGGCCCCATGGCCAGCACCGGCCGGAACCGGACGGCGCGGATCGGTTGGCCTCGCCAGCGGCCGAGCACCACCCGGTGCCGGGTGGGCTCCGGCTCCTCCGGGGAGGGTTCGGGAGTGAGCAGCTCGGCCAGGGTGGCGGTGGAGAAGGCACCGGTGGGGTGGGCGTCGGCCGGCGGGGCGGCGTACCCGGGATAGGCCGGCCCCGGCAGCGGCCGGGAGGCCGGGGCCGAGGAACGTTCGTCCACGCTGATCCGCTCCAGGCACTCCTGGAGCCGCTCCCGCATGTAGTCGATGTCCTCCAGGTCTCCCGGGATCGGCGTGACCACCTCGTACTGGGCTAGCGCCTCCCGTAGCAGAGCCGCCGCCGGCCGCATCTCGTTCGACTCCTGGTGCAGGGCGGCCCGGATCACCAGGGCGCTGGCGAGCACCCGCCGGGCACGGTCACCCGGGGCCGTGCGCAGGTACCGGCGGGCGATCTCGATCGCCTTTCCCCCCGCCGTCGCGGCCTCCGACTGCAGTCCCACCGCGGCGGCGGAGACCATCTCGATGATCCGGGCACCGAGGGCCAGCGGAAACAGGTTCACCTCTTCGTCGAGGAGCTGCTCGTAGAGGAGCGCCGCCTCCCGGGCGGTCTCCCGGCTCTCCTCGTCGGCGTCGATCCCGGATTCGATCAGTGACTTCAGCACCAGCAGTTGCGCCGTCATGGGTTGGGCGCCGGGCAGGTCGACCCGCCGGGCCTGTTCGATCACCGAGGTGAGCATCTCGATCGCCCGGGCCGCCCGGTCGGCCGCCGCCAGGGCCCGGGCCTGGGCCTGGGCGGCCATGACCCGCAGGCTGAAATACAACCGGGGCCGCCTGGTGTACATCTCGTCGACCTGGTCGGCGACGAGGAGTGCCTCCTTGACCGCCCGGTCCCTGGCGGCCGGATCGGACTCACCGATCTCCAGCAGGACCTCCACCTGAATGAGCCGGCTGAGCGCCAGATGGAGCTCGTAGACCGCCGGAGCCTCGGCGTGCAGCTGGCTGAGCCTGGTGCGGGCCTCGCGGGCGTACTCCAGCGCGGCGGGCCGATCCACCGGGAGCAGTACGGAGACCGCACCGAGCCGGACCAGCGCCTGGGCCTGCCGGGTGGTGTCCGCCGTGGCCGGGGTGATCGCGTCGGCCTGGGTGACCGCATCGCCGACCAGGTGCAGCGCCTCGGAGGTCTCCCCGGTCGCCGCCCGGAGTATGGCCAGGAAGATCATCGTGCTGGCCAGCTCCGCCTCGGTCGGTTCGTCCGCCTCCTTCAGCAGGTCGACCGCGCGCACCGTCGCCCCGATCGCCGACTCCAGCTCACCGCTGGCCACCAACACCAGGGCCTGCGTGATCAGCACCCGGCCCCCGGCGACAGGCGGCAGCTCCGCGACGTCGCGCACCGCATCCTCGGCTGTGCTGAGCGCCTTCACCCGGTCGAAGACGCTCAGATGGGCGAACACGGTGTTCCATCGCGCCTCGGCGAGGGGCCGCCGGTAGCGGTCGGGATCGTCCTCGGCGGCGCGGCGGGCGACCTCCACCGCCTCCCGGGCGGCCTGCACGGCGGCGGCGGCGTTGCCCGCCCCCAGCCCGATCAGCGAGTTGGAGCTGAGAATGGTGCTCAGTTGGGGGTGGCCGGTCATCGTCGGAAACTTGGCGAAGTATCCCAACACCTGGTTCGACGGCCCTATCGCCACGTCCGGCAGACCCATGGCCAGGTACGCCACGCTGCTCTCCTGCCAGAGCTGGGCGGCCCGCTCCAGGTCGCCCCGGTCGCGCCAATGGCCGGCGGCCTGCTCGTAGACGGCCACCGCCAGCGGCTGGAGCCGGGTCTGCGTCGGGAACGTGACCTCGGCCGCCTCGGCCGCGGCACTTGGGACCTCGATCAGGGCCAGCGCGGCGGCGAGCCGGGCGGGGAGCAGGTAGGCGTCGGAGGCGACCGGGTCGTCGCCCGCGGTGACCGCGCCGGTGGCCTGGCCGACCAGCTCCGGCAGGTGGCGCTGGAGGATCCCGGTGAGGGTCTCGGTGGCCGCCGCGCGGACCCGCCCGTACGTCGAACCGCACATCCGCAGCAGGGACTCCAGCATCCGGGACCGGGCCCCCGCCCCCGCCACCTCGGCGAAGAGCCGCTGCGCGCCCGAGGGGAGGAGCCGGGCCGCGATCAGGTGTTCGCCGAGCAGGTCCGGTTCGACGGCCGGCAGGTACCGTCGGCCCGGGTAGAGGTCGTGCAGGGTGTCGGCCACCCGGGCGGCGGCGCTCTGGTCCAGGTCGATCCCGGTCAACACGGTCCGGGCCTCGTCCCGGGTCTCCGCACCGGCGAAGGTGGCCACGGCGAACAGGTCCCGGCGCTGGTCGTGACCAAGATCGTGCCGACGCAACGCGGGGGCCCAGAATCCGCTGTCCTCGCGGTTGATCAGCCGGTCCAGCAGTTCCCCGGCCGTCCGCTCGACGCCGGGCGGCCCGGCCGGGGACTGGTCGTCGGGGCCGGGTTCGGGGTCCGGGCCGAGGGTGTCCAGCAGCGCCCTGGCGTGCACCAGCAGCGGAGTGGGAAAGGCGGCCAGCTCTCCCGCCAGTTCCTCCCCGGTCGGGACCGGCGGTTCGGCCACCGGAGCCGGGTGTTCCTCCCGCCGCAGCTCGTGGAAGGCCCGGTGCGCGGCGAGATAGTGGGCGTACCGGTCCGCCGCGGTGAAGTCCTCCCGGCGCAGGCGGATGTCCTCGGCGGGGGTACCGCCGGTCATGCCGAAGGCGGCGTCCAGCCGGCTGCGGAACACCTCGGCGGAGCGGGCCAGGACGAGGATCCGTACCGGGGCGGCGACCTCGGTGGTCATACAGCGTTCCACCACATCGGCAACCAGGTCGGCCTGGTGGTCGACGTAGTCGAGCACCAGCAGGACCGGCCGGGCCAGTTCGGACAGCCGGTTGGCGGGGACCGTCTGGTGCACGGTGGCCAACCCGGCGACCCAGCCTTCCGCCATCGCCTCGGCACAGAGCTGGCTGGCCAGCCGGCTCTTGCCGATGCCGCCTGGTCCGGAGAGGACGGCGAAGCTGATCAGTGGGTTCTCCGCCCGTCGCCAGCGGCGCAACGTCTCCAGTTCCGTCTCGCGGCCGAGGAAGGGGACGACGGCGTACCGGGTCTGCAGCGGGGCGGCGATCGAGCCGCGCAGGTTCTCCCGGATGCGTGGGCCGAACCACTGGGAAGGTGGCCGGAGCCGGACCGCGAGGTCGGGGCCGAGCGCGAAGTCGACCAGGTTGCTCAGCCGGCGGCAACCACTGCCGAACCAGGAGTCCGGCAGAGCCGGGCCGAGGTCGCGGTCCTGAAGTAGCCAGGTGACCGGAACCGCCTCCAGCCGGCGGCTGCCGTAGTCCGGCCGGTCGTGGGTGACCACGCCGAGGAGCAGGTTGTCCAGGGTGAGCACGGCCGCCCCGGACTGTCCCGACCAGTTCGAGCGCCCCTGCCCCGGCAGCGGTACGGCGGTGGTGAGGTTGAGCGGCAGCCGGTCGGCGCGGCCGGAGACCCAGTCGGTGTAGCCGCGGGCCACCTCGATCCCGCGCACCTCGCCCTCGCGTTGCGACCGGGGAAAGCCGGGGGCCCGGAACGGCAGGGGATGGTCGACGTCGAGTTCACCGATCGGCAGTTCCCCGTCGGCCGGGTCGGCGTCGACGAGCCGGAGCAGCGCCACCTCCAGCTCCGGCCGGGCCGGGAGGATCACCTCCGCGGTGGCGATCTCCTCGCCGTCGCCTGGCGTCGCCGCCTCCTGGCCGACTGCCTCCGTCCCGGCTGCCGGTGCCTGGCCGCCGGTCCGCCCGGCCCGGCGGACGGTGATCCGCTCCGGCCGGTCCCGCCAGTCGCGGACGACGTGCGCGGAGGTGAGGACCAGCCCCGGCGCGACCAGATAGCCGGAGCCCCGGCTGGGAGGTTGCCCGGCGCAGTTGACTTCCACGGTCCGACGGTCGTCAGTCACTGTCCTTGTCCTCCGTCGGCTCGACGAGCAGTGGGGTGTAGCCGGCCGCGCTCCGGGTCCAGCGCAGACCCCGCAGGTCGGAGAAGGTGAGGGTGAGCTCCGACAGGAGCGGTCCCGGCCCGGTCGGGGAGATCTCGAAGGTCCACTCCTGGCGGATCTGCGGCGCGAGCTGTATACCTCGGGACGACTGCGCCTCGCCCTCCGCCGGGGCGTATCGAACCTCCACGTTGTAGATGTAGTCGACGCTCAAGTTCTCGGCCCGGACCACGACCGCGCCCGGCTGGCCGGTGTCGGCGTTGCCCTCGAAGAGACCGGTGAGTTCGAAGCCGATCCGCCGGGCCTGGCCGAGCAGTCGGTCCTCCTGCATCCCCCGCTGGTACTCCTCCACCGCGCGGGCCGTCTCGGTGAGGGCCTGCGCCGTCTCCCGCAGGAGGCCGAGTGTCGCGCGGACGGAACGGACCACCCTTCGGCTGACTCCCCAGATCCAGCTGAGCACGAGCAGAACCAGGACCAGGGCCCAGGCGCGCAGCACCAATTCCCAGAACCGTGCCATCACCGCACCATCCATATCGGAATCGGACCGCGTCCTCCGTTGACGGGGAACCGGTCCGTTCACCGCATCCTTTCGGTGATCGGCGCAGGCTTCAAGGTCGCATGGCGCCGTAGTCGGAAAGGGGACATCCGCGCGGTGAATCAGATATTCTCGATGGCTTGTGGCGTCGGAAGTCCCGGAGGGGCGGACCCGTGAGCACGCTCGAACCGGCGGCCGGTCGGCCCCGCTCGGCTCAGGGCCGCAGCTTCGTGCGGCAACGTGCGGGCGTCGCGGCGGCCATCCTCATGGCGGCGATTCCCACACTGACCGGCTGTCCGGCGCAGTCTGACGACCGGCCGTCGGAGCGCGGCCCGTCGTCGGCGCCCACCGGTCCGTCGTCACAGGAGATCCGCGCGATCGACTTTGCGGGCCGGGAGTGGTTCGACGCGGTGACGAACTCGACCGTGCAGCTCCGCGACGGCAAAGCCGAGCGGAGAGGCGACGAAGGCATGGACGCGTACCGCTGGAAAATGGCCGGTCCACCCCGTTATGCCGACGCTGATGGCGACGGGGACACCGATGCCGCAGTCGGGTTGGCCGTCGAGGGTGGCCAGACCTCCTCAGTCTCGTGGTACATCTGGCTGTGGCACGAGGGCGACGCTCAGCAGCTCCGGCGGCCGATTGCCGAGGCCTCGCGGTGCGACGGGCTGATCGAGGCGGTCGATCCTGTTCCGACGGGCTTCTCAGTGGAAGGCTTCGTGTGGGGTCCCGAGGACGATTGCGCTGGCGGTGGCTCGGTGCCGATCGCCTACGTCGCGGCGGTCCGGCAGGGATGGCCCGTTCGGATCAGCCCTCGCCTCGGCCCGATCACCACCTGCTCACCGGGGGAACTCGCAGAACACCTCGTCCCGACCAGCGAGGTCCTCCTGCACACCTGGCCGGACGGTCGCTCCCCGGTGGTGGAACCAGCAGCCCGCTATGACGCGCTCATCACCGACTACTCGGAATTGACGGGCAGGTGGACCCTCGTCGTGGCGCTACGGGGCGAAGACCGAATCTGTGGCTGGGCGGAATCAACGCTGATCCGGAGGGGTTAGCGGAACGAAAGCGGAGCTGACCCTACGCCGGCTGGTACGTGTTCCAGAGCTTGACCAGGTCGGTTCCCGGACTATCGGTGACGATCACCCCGATTAGTCCCGACTCCGCGTCGGTCCAGACGAGGGCTCGTTCGGTGGCGCTCCAGGCAAAGACATGCAGGCCTGGTGGAGGCTCAATCTCGCCTCTTACCGGTTGTTCTGGCGGTGGCGCAGTCAGGTACACGCGCGACACGTCGTTGTAGGTGCCTGGTCTGTACTCGGCGAACATCGCATTGAGGCTGGCCCCGTTAGTGCAGTGCACACTCTGGGTTGGTAGACCCACCTCGCTCGGACGAGCCGGGAAGCTGCCGGTAAGGGCAAAGCTACCGGTGCCCGTGACGCACCGGCTCCAACTGGGATAGGAATCCCAGCCGTCGACGAACTCCGCCAGATCGAACCTGGCGAGTTCACTGGGTCGGTCGGGAAGGCCGCCGACGACGCTGTCCCCGGCATCGGAGTTGCCTGCTCCGCCTTTGGACCCCTGGCCGTTCAGCACGACTCCCACGATCACCCCGGCGCTGGCAAGCGTCGACAGCGCGGCCACCGTCAGGATCCAACGCGTCCGTCGGCGGGAACCCGGCTTGTTCGACGCCTCCGGCACCGGCGGACCGGCCAGACGGTCCGGGCCGGTGCCACCGGCCAGACGGTCCGGGCCGGTGCCACCGGCCCGCATGTGAGAGCTCACGGCCATCTTGACCCGCCGGTCCAGCGCGGGGACGTCCGCCAGCGCGGTCAGCCATGGAACTGGTCGAGCCCGACGAAGCACCCCCGCGACAGCACCAGCCGCGTCACCGGACCTACCACTCAGCCATCCGACGATCCGGCGGTCGTCGTCCGGGTCCAACCGGCCACTCGCGGCGAGGTGCAGGATGCCGTCGGAGGTGGTCTCGAACAGCTCCCACAGGTCCAGGTCCTCTGCATGCTCAGCGACGGAGAGCAACCACCTGACCGCTGGCCCGGGGTCGCCCGCTTCCGGTCGTGCCGCCGTACTGGCGGGATACCGCTGGTGGATGCTGTGCACCAGCTCGCCTACCTCGTTGGGACAGCCAGAAACCGCGATCCTCGTCCGTTCCCCGTCGAGAGCGACGAGGATGTCCCGGAGCAGATCGTCGTCGAGGTCAGACCGCGCCGCCAGACGGACAAGATCAACGAGAGCCGCCCGTTCCCCGGTGCGTACGGCGGCGACGAGTCGCCGTCCTCGGGCTGATGTCTCGGTGGGCGTGTCGAACTCTGCTGCGATCATCGCCAGGAGGTCGTCGATGGTCGGGAGGCGCCGGTCCGGATCCGCCTGCGTTGCTGCCCGGACAATGGAACGCCATGGCCCGGACGGCGGCACGAGCGGCACGTTCTGTCGAGGGACGGATCCGGTTACCGCCCAGCCGATGATCTGCCCGATGCTGTAGACATCGGCTGCCGGTAGGACCATGTGGGCGTCGACACCAAGTTCGGGTGCCGCGTATCCCTCGGTTCCCAAGGACCGGCCCGCCCGCGTACGGCCTGGGTTGGTGGTCTCACCTCGGGGTCGCCTGCCGAGGCCCCAGTCCGCCACCACCCACCGCCCGTCGTACCAGAGAATGTTCTCCGGCTTCAGGTCACGATGGATCCAGCCAAGCCGGTGAGGCTCCCGCAGTCCGCTGCACACCGATTCGATCAGGGCCCGCAGGGCGACGGAATCGCGCAACTCACCGGCGCGGTCGTGGGCCGTCGCGTCCGCCAACGGCATGACGAACCAGTCGTGTGTAGGGCTCCAGTCGAGCACCGGCAACACGTTGGGGTTCTCACTGAAGCGGTCGGCAGCCTCGATCTCCCGTTTCATCCGGGCGACATCGTCAGCGGAACGCCCCCTGAGTTTCTTGAACGCCACCGGTAGGCTGGTGGGCTTGTGACGGGCGCGGAAGACCTGCGCCTGGCCGCCGACGGCGATCGGTCGGGGATCGAGGGCGAAGTCGCGCCGCTGCTGACGGGCCGACCTCCGGATCGCCTGGAGCGCCGTAAGCCGATCCGGCCCTGTTGCCCGGTCTGACCCGGGGCGCGGCATCGACCCGTCGTCGTCACGCGTCGGCATCAGTCACCAACGTCGGGACAGGCACACCAACAGCTGATCCGTCCAAGACGGGCATCCCTCCGGTCCTACTGGCGAGCCGACGGACGGGCACAGTGGCGCAGTCTATTTGGAACACGGGCCGGTTCCTCAACAGCGGCCCGATCAACCGATCATGCTGCTCGCCGGCCGATCGAGGTGCCGGCAGTCGGCCCTGACGTAGGTCGTGTCCACAATTCCACGGTCACCAGGGGAGTGACGAACGGACCGGGTCGCGGCCACCAGGAGCGGGGTGGGCCGTTGCTGCAGCTACCGGTAGACGGCGTGTTCCACCTCGACACCGTGCTCGACGGGCAGCTCTCCACATTCGAACTCAAGCCGGGCGGCAAAGGTGTTCTACAGCAGATCACGGATGAGGTGAGCGTGGTTGTCCCACTCGCCGCACAACTGTCACCGCATGGCAGCTGACGTCACAGATCTTGTTCGTAGCAAACGAGGACTACACGCGGGTTTCCCCTGATGCTAAATTCGCCGACCCATGCCGGGTTGGCGGGATGACATGCGATCTCACCTTCGCTCACCAGTTTAGCGAGCACTGCCATGCCGAAGCTCAGGGTGATGCTCTCGGGCACCACGTCGTAGGACATGACCCGCGGAAGTACCCCACTGGCATTGACGCCCAGTTTAACCTCGACGAAACTCACCACGACCCGCAAGTCTTCCGGTGACAGCTCGTCATCCGGATGCAGGACAACTATCTTCTCAACTGTTCGGCGGGCCCGGCGTTGTATTTCGCGGTCCACAAACACCTGGTAGGGCGGGGCCGCTGCGATTCTGTCGCGGTCCATCACCATGAGCACAGTCGTGGCGCTCTGCGCCGCTCTGGTCTTCACCTCGACCGAAGCGAGCGCCCCGAAGCGGAATACGAGCTGAATGTCACATCCTGCCGGCGTATCGGAGTAGAGCCAGCAAGCGCCCATCGACAGGTATTTTTCGCCAAGCAACCTGACGACGGCGGCTGTGTCCATACCTAGTTCGAGCTGGAAAACAGGGTGGCCGATGTCCAAGGCGTTCACGAGGGTGGAGCCTCCCGGGCTCGAACAGCGACTGGATCCGTCTACAGCAGGCCCACACCTGCTACCGCGATCCAGGCAGCCTGGCTGAGATCGACACATCGACGTGTCCGACCGTAGCAGACCCGTAGGAAGCCAGTAGGCAACCTGAGACATGCCACGCGGCCCGAAGTAGACCACCTGTTTCACCTGACCGAGCGGGCGCCCCAACCGGTTCGTCGCAGAGCAGGCGGCTTTGCCACCATGAACGCCAACCGATAACCGGACGAGGAGAAATAGGTGTGGCGGCAACGGCCGAGTGGTCTGGACTGCCCCCGGCGCCCTCGTCACGCCGGCCGCGCGGGGACTGGCGACCCGGCCGCGCCGAATCGCCAGCCGTCCCCGACAGCAGGATCGACTGGCTCGCCGAACACGAGGAGGGATCAGCATGAGCTTGACGCTGCCGTCGTCCGCTCAAGTCGTGATCATCGGCGGCGGCATCATCGGCGTCAGTACCGCGTACCACCTCGCCGCAGCCGGCGTACGGAACGTGGTGCTGCTCGATATGGGCCCACTGGGTGGTGGTTCCACCGGCCGCGCCGCCGGCGGTATCCGTACCCAGTTCTCTGACCGGCTCAACATCGACTTGGCCATGCGTAGCATGGAGATCCTCAAGTCCTTTCCGCAGCGCTTCAACCAGGAGATCGACCTCCAGCAGGTGGGCTATCTCTTCCTGCTGGACTCCGCCGACACGGTCGCCGACTTCGAACGGCACCTTCGCCTACAGAACGACCTCGGCCTACCCAACCGGATGGTGTCACCGGCTGAGGCCCAGCAACTGTCGCCGTACATAGTCACGGACGGCCTCCTCGCCGCCTCCTACTCCCCGCACGACGGTTACTGCACACCGGAGTCCGTGGTGCTCGGATTCGCCACTGCCGCGCGGCGTCACGGTGCCCAGCTCATTCCACACTGCGCGGTCACCGGCATCGAGACCGACGGCACCACGATCAGCGCTGTGCGTACCGAGGCCGGCACCATCCGCACCGATACCGTCATCTGCGCCGCCGGTGCCTGGTCTGGAAGTGTCGGCGACTGGGTCGGTGTGTCGTTGCCGGTGACGCCGCTGCGCCGCGGGGTCGTTTACACCGAGCCCCTGCCGGGATGTCGGCCGGGCCTCCCGTTCACCATCGACTTCGGCACGGCGTTCTACTACCGCAACGAGGGCCGGGGGCTGTTGTTGGGATACCCGGACCCGGACGAACAATCGGGGTTCGACCAGTCCCCGACTGATCGATGGCTGCCGGCGCTGGGCCGCGCCCTGCATCGGCGTGCCCCCCGGCTTGTCGACGTGGGAATCGCCGGCGGCTGGGCCGGCCTGTACGAGGTGACCCCGGATCACAATGGCCTGGTCGGGGAGGCAGCCGAGACGTCCCGTTTCCTGTACGCCGCCGGATTCTCCGGCCACGGCTTCATGATGGGCCCTGCCGTGGGCGAGGTCGTTCGCGACCTCTACCTAGATGCCGAGCCCTTCACCGACGTCACGGGATTCCGGGCGGGCCGGTTCGCCAGTGCCGACGTCAGACCCGAACGCAACGTGGTCTGAGTCGACATCCCGCCACAACACCAATGGAGCGGATCATGGCGTTTGACGATGAGGACGGCCGAGACTACACGGTCGTCATCAACGACGAAGAGCAGTATTCGATCTGGATGGCGGATCGCGAGATTCCGGCCGGCTGGCGCGCTGTCGGCAAAGTGGGCCCCAAGGTCGAGTGCCTGACCTACATCGATGAACACTGGACTGACATGCGCCCGCTGAGCCTGCGGCGCGCCATGGCAGAACAGGACTGAGCCAGGCACCCAGCACGTCGCCGGTTCGAAAGCCGTACCCGGAGCGAGCGCGGTCGCCGCGGCAACGTCGGTGACTCACTCGGCGATCACGGTGTACGACCGGCGGTGGGCCAGTTCCGCACACCGTAGCGGTGCGCGGGACAGAGACGAGATCACCGATGATCACCGCTCCCTTCCCGCCGCCCGGACATGCATTCCGTAGGCGACCCGTACCTCATCCGGCATATGGCGCGGCTATCAGCAGTTACCGGTGCCGGGATGTGGGGATCGATGGCCACCGAGCGTCCATGCCATAAGCAAGTGCGCGTCCCATGATGAGTAGGCAGCAAAGCCCGCGAAAGGGGCCGTGATGCGTCACTTCCGCCCGAGCGGACATTCCATCGGTGCCACGAGCCGGCGCGAGTCGACCGTCGTGTGACCAGCAACGAGGAGCTTGGAATGACTGACAGCACCAGCCGCGCGCCGCGGCGAATTTCCATCTTCGATACGAGTCTGCGGGACGGCGAGCAGGCTCCGCGCAACGCGATGAGTCCACGCACGAAACTCGATCTCGCCCTGCGGATCGAGGCACTCGGCGTCGACGCCGTCGAGGCGGGATTCCCCGCCTCCTCGGCGAAGGACGTCGAGGCCACCCGACTGATCTCCGAGGCACTGACCACCGCCCGGGTGGCGACCCTGTGCCGGGCGGTCCGCAGCGATGTCGAGACCGCGGTCGAGGCGGCGGGTACGCGGAACCACCAGCTACAGGTCATCGCCACCGCCAGCGAAATCCACCTCGAACACAAGCGAGGTATCACCCGGCGTGCCGCGCTGCGCGAGCTGAGCGAAGCCATCTCGCTGGCTTCCTCACTCGGTGTCCCGTTCATCACCCTGGCGATGGAGGATTCCAGCCGCGGTTCACTCGACCTGCTGCGTGCCACGGTCGAGACCGCACTCGAGGCAGGTGCGACCCAGGTCGGTGTCGGGGACACGATGGGCTGTTCGACACCGGGCGAGTTCGGCGCGCTGGTCGCGACGGTCCGGGGGTGGGCACCGGCATCGGCGAGCCTCACCGTGCACTGCCACAACGACTTCGGACTCGCACTGGCCAACACGATGGCAGCCATCGAGGCCGGCGCGGACGAGGTCCAGGTGACACTGGGCGGCATCGGCGAGCGGGCGGGCAACACCGCCCTCGAGGAGGTCGTCGGTCTGCTGGCCTACAAGAGCGAGGTGTACGGAGCCACGACCGACGTCAAGACCGAGGGGATGTACGAGGTGTACACGGCGATCCGCGCGGCGATCGCACTCGAGGAGCCCCGCAACAAGGCGCTGTTCGGCACGTACGCGTTCGCCACCGCGGCGGGCATGCACCAGCAGGGCATGCTGCAGAACCCGCTGACCTACGAGTACGTCGAGCCGAGCCGCTTCGGCCGGGAGACGCAACTGCTGGTGGCGCGCCACTCCGGTCGCGCGGTGCTGCGGCACGTGGCCGTCCAGTCCGGGCTCGACCTCGACGACGCCACGGTGGACCTGCTCTACGACAAGTACGTCCTCGGTCGTGCCGACGGCGAGTGCGTCCAACTGGGTGTGTTGCGTGAGGAGATCCTCAGCGAGATGGCGGGCACCACGGGGCTCGCCCGATGACCGGTAGGACGCTGGCCGAGAAGCTGTGGCAGCGCCACGTGGTCCGCGAGCTGGACGACCGGACCGATCTGCTCTACATCGACCTGCACCTGATCCACGAGGTGTCGTCGCCCCAGGCGTTCGAGGGCCTCGGGTTGTCCGGTCGCCGGGTCCGTCGTCCGGAACTGACGCTCGCGGTCGAAGACCACAACGTGCCGACGCATTCGCTGACCATCTCCGACGCCGCGAGCAGGGCACAGATCGATGCGTTGCGCAACAGCTGTGCTGAGCACGGCATCGAGCTGTACTCCATGGGTGACGCCAGCCAGGGCATCGTGCACGTTGTCGGACCCGAGCTCGGCCTGGTGCAACCCGGCATGCTGGTGGTGTGCGGCGACAGCCACACGTCGACCCACGGCGCTCTCGGCGCGCTTGCCTTCGGTGTGGGAACCAGCGACGTGGAGCACGTGCTCGCCACCCAGACGCTGGCAGTCGCCCGCCCCGGCACCATGGCGGTCGAGTTCACCGGGCTGCCGCCGGCGGGAACCGAGGCCAAGGACATCATCCTCGCGCTCATCAGCGCCATCGGCACCAACGGTGCCCAGGGCTTCCTCATCGAGTACCGCGGTGAAGCGGTACGAGCCCTGTCGATGGAAGGCCGGATGACCATGTGCAACATGAGCATCGAGGCCGGCGCGCGAGCCGGAATGATCGCACCTGACGACACCACGCTCGCCTATCTGCGGGGTCGGCCCTGCGCGCCGTCCGGCGCGGACTGGCAGCAGGCGGTGGCGGACTGGGAGACGCTGGTGACCGACGATCCGGACGCCTTCGACCGGGTCGTCCGGATCGATCTCGCCGAGCTCAGCCCGCACGTCACCTGGGGCACCAATCCGGGGCACGCGGTTGCGCTCGACGCAGCCGTGCCGTCGCCCGAATCGTTCACCGACCCCGTCGAACGGGCAAGCGCCGAGCGCGCTCTCGCATACATGGACCTACGACCCGGCACCCGGATGCGTGACATACCGATCGACACGGTGTTCCTCGGCTCGTGCACGAACGGGCGGATCGAGGATCTACGGGCGGCGAGCGAGGTCCTGCGTGGCCGTCAGGTCAAGCCCGGGGTCAAGATGCTCGTGGTCCCTGGCTCCGGCCGGGTGCGGGCCCAAGCCGAGCAGGAGGGCCTACACGAGGTCTTCCGTGCCGCGGGGGCCGAATGGCGGCTGCCCGGCTGCTCGATGTGCCTCGGCATGAATCCGGACCGAATCTCCGGCAGGGACCGGGTGGCGTCCACGTCCAACCGGAACTTCGAGGGCCGCCAGGGTGGTCAGGCCCGTACCCATCTCGTCTCGCCCGCCGTGGCGGCGGCGACCGCAGTGGCCGGCAGGCTCGCCGCCCCACGAGACCTGGTCTGAGAGTAGGCAATGGAACCCTTCTCCACACACACGGGCCGGGCAATGGTGCTCCGGCGAAGCAACGTCGACACCGATCAGATCATTCCGGCCGAGTTCGGCAAGCGGATCTCCAGACACGGTCTCTCGGATGCTCTCTTCGCACGGTGGCGCAAGGATCCCGCCTTCGTCCTCAACTCGGCCGAGCGTCGAGGTGCGACCGTGCTCATCGCCGACCCGAACTTCGGCACCGGAAGCTCGCGTGAGCAGGCGGTCTGGGCGCTGCGTGACTGGGGATTCGTGGTCGTCCTCTCGACCCGCTTCGGCGACATCTTCCACCGCAACGCCCTACGCAACGGCCTGTTGGCGATCACCCTGCCGGACGATGCCGTCGCCTCGCTGATGGACCGGGCCGAAGCCGACCCGGCGTTCGAGATCAGTGTCGACCTGACGAGCTGCGAGTTGACCGCTGGCGCGGATCGTTGGTCGTTCAGCATCGACGAGCGCGCCCGTTGGCTGCTGCTGAACGGCCTCGACACCATCGAGGTGACGCTGCGCGATGCGGCGGACATCGCGGACTACGAGCGGGGTCGGCCTTCGTGGCTGCCCACAACTCGGCGCAGCGGTGGGCCAACGCAGGCCGCGGCGGGCAACCGGTGACGGACGCGGCGCTCCCCGGCGCGCGTCGTCTGGCACAGATTCCCGCCGACGGTCTCAGCGAGCTGGTCGAGGCGGGACGCCTGATGGGCGCGGTGGACCTCGCCCTGGGCAGCCCGGGATGGCCCCGGCCGCCGAAAGCGATGATCGATCAGGCGTGCGCCGCCCTCCGGGACGGGAACAACCAGTACGGCGACATGCGCGGTAACGGGGAACTCCGGGCGGCACTGGGCCAGTCGTTCCGTACACCGGCCGATCCGGACGCCGAGGTGACCATCACGGTAGGGACGGCCGGAGCGCTGGCCGTCGCCCTGCTCGGCCTGGTCGACCCGGGTGACGAGATCGTGGTGGTCGAGCCGTTCTTCGAGCCCTATCTCGTCTCGATCGCGGCGGCGTCGGCCGTGCCGAGGTTCGTCCGGGCCGGGCCACCGGGGTGGCGGTGGGACGTTACGGCACTCGCCGCCGCGATCGGCCCCCGTACCAGGGCGATCCTGGTGAACACGCCCCACAATCCCACCGGTCAGGTGCTGACGGAACACGAGTGGGCGGTCATCGCGGAGCTTTGTGAGCGGCACGACCTGATGGTCATCTCCGATGAGGTGTATGCGGCGTACGTCTACGACGACGGAACGCACATCTCAGCGGCAGACGTGCCCGCACTGCGGGACCGTGTGGTCGTGGTGGGGAGTTTTTCGAAGAGCCACGCCATCAGCGGCTGGCGCATCGGCTACCTGCGCGCCGCTCCCGCACTGACCCGCGCGTTGCGCGGCATTCAGACCGGCTTGACGGGAGGGGCTCCGGTGCCCCTGCAACAGGCCGTCGCCCGTTCGGGGTTGGTCGCCGGGCAGGACTGGGATCCACGGCCGGAGCTTCAGCAACTGCGCGACAGGGCGCTACACGTCTTTCGCAGTGTGGGACTCCGTTGCACGGTGCCCCGCGGCGGTTGTTACATCGTCGCCGAGCTCGGGCCGTACGGCCGGGAGGATTGTCAGTCCTTCGTCCGTAGGCTCGCGGCAGATCTGGGTGTTCTCCTCGCCCCGGGCCGGCTCTTCATGTCCGACCGATCAGCAGATTCGGGCTTCGTTCGTATCGCGTTCAACAAACCGCCGGCTTATCTCGACACCGCGCAGGGACGACTGGCGACCCTGGAACCCCTACGCTGACCGCTACGCATCCGAGGAGCCCATAGTGACGGTAATAGCTGTTGTTCCTGGTGACGGCATCGGCCCGGAGGTGACAGACGAGGCCGTCAAGGTCCTCGACGAGATGCAACTCGGGCTCGACTTCGACCACCTCGACGCGGTCAACGCCACCACGTTCCAGACAACCGGGACGGGCCTGTCTCCCAGCGATTTCGAACGGATCCGCTCCGCACGGTCGGTACTGTTCGGCGCCATCGGGGCTCCCGGCATCAACAACTCCGAGTACGGCCGGGGCGTGCTGATCAAGATGCGTTTCGCGCTGGACCTCTACGTGAACCATCGACCGGCGTTTCTGTGGGACGCTCGGCTGAGCCCGCTGCGGGACGACCGTCGCCGGAACGTCGACTGCGTGATCGTGCGGGAGAACTCCGAAGGACTGTACGTGGGGGTCGGCGGCAGGGTCCGTGCCGACACCCCGGACGAAATCGCGATCGACGAGGAGATCAACACCTACCACGGTGTCTCCCGCGTGCTCGACTACGCATTCTCGATAGCGCGAAGGTCGGTATGCCTCGTCGACAAGTCGAACGCCGTTCCCAACGGCGGAAGGCTGTGGCAGCGCTGTTGGCGTGACGCGGTCGAGGGTCGGCCCGACATCGACTGTTCCCACCTGTACGTGGACGCGGCAGCGATGAAGTTGATCGCCGACCCGTCGGCCTTCGACGTCATCGTGACCAACAACTCCTACGGTGACATTCTGAGCGACCTCACCGCCCAGTTGGCCGGTGGCCTCGGCATGGCGGCGTCGGCGAACCTCAATCCGAAGACCGGCTTCGGCGTCTACGAACCGGTCCACGGCAGCGCACCGGATATCGCTGGACAAGGAAGGGCGAATCCCGTCGGTGCGATCCTCAGCGCGGCGTTGCTCTGCGAGGGCATCGGCCTCGGCAAGGCTGCGGCGGCGATCCGTGCAGCGGTGTCGTCGGCGCTGGCGGCCGGACGCTGCACCCCCGACATCGGTGGCTCGTTGAGCACTCGGGAGGCTGGCGCCGCTATCCGCGCCGAACTGCGATAACCCGGGGCAGGGCTCGGGCCGGCCTGGTCATGGTCGCGATCGCCGCAGTCCCTGGTCGCCCGGAGCGACTCCGTAGTCGAGACCGTAGCGGCGACTCAGGCAGTACCGGCAGGACCCCGGATCAGCCACGCGGCAGCCGGTTGCCGCGAAACCGATGTGTCATCCCGTAACAAGGGTGCTTGTCGATAGTGAGAGGCACACCGAAGCCACGGTCGATCGATCAGCAGGCGACGTGGAGGTTTGATGAGCGTTGATGACGCCGCGCAACTCTGTAGCTGCCACACGGTGGCCACCAACGACATGACCGAGAACGTTGAGCGCCGCGCAGACCTGGCGTCCTGTCTCTGGGAGTTGGCACTCCCCCGGATTCGGCAGATCCGCGCCCTGTGCGGTTACACCTGGGACCCGGCCGCAGACGAACTCATCGACCTGGTCGACGGTGACCTCCTGGCGCTCACGACACGTGACCCTGCCACCCATGGCTCGTGGCGGGAGGCGCTGGGCTCCTACCGCTCGTTCCACGCCGTGCTGGCGTACCGGCTGGCTCACCATGTGCTCACCACGGCCCGGCACCGCGGCGCCTGCAACCAGCACGCGTACCTGCTGGCCCGACGCATCTCCGAACAGGCGAAGGTCGAGACCGGGGTGGAGTTGCACCCGGCGGCGCGGATAGGGCCGCGGTTCGTGGTCGACCACGGGTCCGGGACCGTCGTCGGTGAGGGCGTCGTGATCGGTAGCGACTGCTACCTCCTCCAGTGCGTGGTGCTGGGTTCGCTGAAGATCGCCGACAATCTGCCGCACCGGCGTCACCCGACCCTGGGCGACCGGGTGGAGGTCGGCGCGTACGCGAGGATCCTCGGTCCGTTGACCATCGGCGACGACACGATCATCGGCAGTCACGCCCTGGTCCGCGATGACGTCCCTCCCCAGTCCCGGGTCAGTGTGCTGAACGCCTACCAGGTCACGGCCGGCCGCACCGATCTGGCGATCACCGGCGTGGAGGCGGTGAGCCAGGACCGGTTCCGGGTGTACGGCGAAGGTCTGCACGATCCGACATTGCGAGTGGAGCCGGAGTTCGCGGCAGGTGACGGGGAACTGCCCGTGGCCATCGTCGGGCGCGGCGGCGACCACCTGCTGCTGCAGGTGCCCGGGATGGCGGTGAACCGGCGGGCCCCGGTGCGGTTGAACGGCCGCGACGGCGGCAGCGTGGGCCTGGTGCTACCGAACGTGTGGCCCACCGAGCCGGGACCGGCATCCGCCCCACGTACCGGGACGGACCAGTGAGCGGGCGGGTGCCCACGGCACCGGCCCCGTTCGTCCGGTCGAGCCGGGAGCAACCGACGCAGGTGTACGCCGCTGCGGTGCGTTCCTTGGCGCAGAACAATCTCGGCGTGCCGGGTGAGCGGAGTTGAGGTGCCGGTGATGTGGTCCGCTGACGAATCCGCCAGCAGGAGACAGCGACTGCTCAAGCTGCTGCTGACGCAGCAGGGGCACCGGGTCCCTGACGGGGGACGTATCCCTCAAGCCGACCGCACCGCAGACGTACCCCTGTCCTTTGCCCAGCAACGCATCTGGGTGCTGGACCGTCTGCTGCGACAGCGGTGCCTCTACAACGCCCCGTTGGCGTACCGGCTGCGCGGCCCACTGGACGTGGAGGCGTTGGAGGACGGGTTCACCCGGCTCGTCGCCCGGCACGAGGCGCTGCGTACCACCTTCGCCGAACGGGACGGCGGCCCGGTCCAGGTCATCGGCGCGCCGTACGCGGTCCACGCCGATGTCGTCCCGATGCGGTCCACGACGCACGGCGAGCTGGACCGGTTGGTACGTCAGGAGGCGACCAGACCATTCGATCTCGCACGAGGGCCGCTGCTGCGGCTGACCATCGTTGCGCTCGCGCCGGAGGAGCACGTTCTGCTGATCACGATGCATCACATCGTGACTGACACGTGGTCGGTCGGGGTGATGTTCCGTGAGCTGACGGTTCTCTACGAGGCGGCGCGTGACCGGCAGGCGCCTCGGGGCCTTCCCGAGCTGCCTGTGCAGTACGCCGATTTCGCGGTGTGGCAGCGCCAGGTGCTCTCTGGTGATCGTCTGGGCCGCGAGCTGGACTACTGGACCGACCGGTTACGCGGGGCACCCGGAGTGCTGACCGTCCCGACGGACAGACCGCGACCGACAGAGCCCTCGTTCAGCGGCGCGGAGCTCTCGTTCACGGTGCCGTCACCCCTGGCCGGACGGCTCCGCGCGTTGGCCACCGAGCTTGGCGCCACCATGTTCATGGTGCTGCTGGCTGGCTTCACGGCACAGTTGGCCCGCTACGCCGGCACCACCGACGTCGTGATCGGCTCCCCGGTGGCCGGCCGTCACCGGGTCGAGGTGGAACCACTCATCGGGTTCTTCGTGAACAACCTGGTGCTCCGGACGGACCTTGCCGGCGACCCGTCGTTCACCGAGTTGGTGCAGCGGGTCCGGCGGGTGGCGCTGGACGCCTACGAGCACCAGGACCTGCCGTTTGAGCGTCTCGTCGACGAATTGCAGCCGGAGCGCCAGCTGAGCGTGCACCCGCTGGCACAGGTGAACTTCCAGGTCTACGAACCGCAGAACCTCGGTAGCGTCGGCCTCAGCACCGCAGTGGCGGCAGTGCCCGACGACCACCTCACCCTGCCCGGGCTCGCCGTCGAGCCGCTGCCCACCAGCACCGCGACCAGCAAGTTCGACCTCTCCGTGATCATCACCGAGGAGGGCGGCGCGCTGACCGGGTCAATCGAGTACGCCACCGAGCTCTACGACGAGGAGACGATCGCCCGGTTCACCGAAAACTACGTAGCCCTGTTGGAGGGTGCCGCGGCCGCCCCGGGCAGTCGCCTCTCCGATCTGCCGGCGATGGCCACGACGCAGCTCCGGCAGGTGGTCGACGGCTGGAGCGGCGAGATTCGGAGGGTGCCGGACGGCCCCTGCCTGCACGACATGGTCCGCGCCCAGTGCGCCCGGACGCCAGACGCCCTGGCAGTGATCGGCGACGGGACTGAGCACCTCACCTACCGGCAGTTGATGCACCGCGCCGATGTGCTGGCGTTCGAGCTGCGCGGCCATGGCGTCGGTCCGGATGCCATCGTCGGCATCTGCGCCGAACGCTCCGTCGCCACGGTGGTGGCGCAGCTCGCCGTGCTCGTCGCTGGTGGCGCGTTCCTCCCGATCGATCCGGACCAGCCGATCCAGCGGGTGGCCGAGCTGCTCACCGAGGCGCGCGCGGTGCTACTGCTGGCCGGCCGGTCGGTACTGCACACGCTGCCAGCGAGCCTGGGCACACCGGTGCGGGAGCTGCCGGTGGGCGGTACGCCGGTGGACGGTACGCCGGCCGGCCCGCCACCGCCAGTCGCAGGGCCCAGCCATCTGGCGTACGCGATCTTCACGTCCGGCTCCACCGGCCGGCCGAAATGCGTCGTCACGCCGCACGAGGGTGTGGTCAACCTGATGGCGTGGGCACGCCACGAGTACGAACTGACGCCCGCGGACCGCATGCTGCACAAGGCGCCGTTCAGCTTCGACGTGTCGGTATGGGAGGTCTTCTGGCCGTTGACCGCCGGCGCGGCCGTCGTGCTCGTACGCCCCGACGGGCACCGCGATCTGCGGTACCTGGCCGAGCTGATCCAGCGGCACAACGTGACGACAGCGCACTTCGTGCCCACCGTCCTGCGCGCCTTCATGACCAAGCCGGCCGCCCGACGGTGCACGAGCCTGCGTCGGGTGATCTGCGGTGGGGAGGCGTTGACCACCGACCTCGTGGAGGGGTTCTACACCGCCTTCGCTGGCATGGACGTCGTCCTGCACAACCAGTACGGGCCAGCCGAGGCTTCCGTGCAGGTGACCGCCTGGCCACTGCGGGCGGGTAGCGCCCGGGTCGCGCTGGGCAGGGCCGTGTGGAACACCCGGATGTACGTACTGGACGACGCGTTGCGGCCGGTGCCGTGCGGAGTCCCCGGCGAGCTGTACCTCGCCGGGGTGCACCTCGCCCGGGCGTACCTGCATCAGCCGGGGCTGACCGCTGACCGGTTCGTTCCGGATCCGTTCGGCTCCGCCGGCACCCGCATGTACCGGACCGGGGACCTGGTTCGCTGGCTGGCGGACGGCACGCTGGAGTACCTGGGCCGGACCGACCACCAGCTCAAGATCCGAGGGTTCCGGGTCGAACCCTCGGAGATCAAGGGTCGGCTGATGGAGCACCCCACGCTGCGCGAGGCCGTGGTGGTGGCCTGGCCCCCTGGCGGCGTCGACAAGCAACTGGTCGCGTACGTGGTCCCGCACGGTGTCAGCGGCGACGCCGACCTCACGACCGACCTGCGTCAGCATCTCGCCCAGCGCCTACCTCGCTACATGGTGCCCACCTGGATCGTGGTCCTGGACTCGCTGCCGCTCAACCAGAACGGCAAGGTCGACGTCGCCGCACTTCCCGACCCCGCCCCCACCGGCCGCCCCACGTTCGAGGCCCCCCGCACCCCGGCGGAGCAGGCCCTCGGCGAGGTGTGGTGCGCAGTACTGCGGCTCGACGCGGTGGGCATCCAGGACAACTTCTTCGCCCTCGGTGGCGACTCCATCCGGGCCATCGAGGTGTCGTCGCGGGCGGCGGCCGTGGGGCTGCGGGTCAGCCCCAACCAGATGTTCCAGCACCAGACGCTCGTCGAACTGGCTGCGGTCGCCAGCGAGGAGGAGGATGCCGACCCGCGCGCCGGCACCGCGACAGTGGGCGAGGAGGACACCACCGGCCCGGTCCCGCTCACCCCGATCCAGCGCTCGTTCTTCGACACCGGTGACCCCGAGCGGGACCACCTCGCGCAGTACGTCACGCTGGCGGTGGACCGAGCGTTGGATCCGGAGGTCATCGACCGCGGGTTGGACAGTCTGGTCCGCCACCACGAGGCACTGCGCTACCGCTACCAGCCAACGTACGGATGGCGGCCGATCATCGAGCCGCACCGTCCGGGGCGTCGGCTCAGGCGCGCCGTCGCACCGACCGACGGCGTCCAGCCACTGCTCGACGCCGAATTGCCGGGGCTGCTCGACAGCCTCGACCCGGCACGCGGTGAGCTGCTCACGGCCGTGCTGTTCGACCGGCCTACCGCCAGCCCGTTGCTGCTGCTCGTCATCCACCACCTCTGCGTGGACGCCGTGTCGTGGCGGATCCTGCGCGAGGACCTGGAGTCGGCCTGCCGGCAGCTGGCCGACGGGGTGCCCGAACCACAACTCGCCGCCGGCACCACGTCGTTCTCCCGGTGGGCCCGACGCCTGGACGCTCTGGCGGGCTCGGACGAGCTGGCCCTCGACGCACAACGCTGGCGGCAGCTTCTGCCCAGGACCGTGCAGCCGCTGCCACGCGATGGCGTCGAACCGGAGGTCAACGACCGCTACGGTGATGTCGTCCACGTCGACACGATGTTGTCCCGCAAGGACACCGAAGCCCTGCACGGGCAGGTGCCCGTCGCCTACCGGATGCAGGCCCACGAGGTGGTCCTCGCCGCCCTCGTGTTGGCCTGCCACCGCTGGACCGGCACCCCGGGGCTGCTCATCGACCTGGAGGGGCACGGGCGCGAGCAGATCTTCGCCGACCTCGACGTCACCCGGACCGTCGGCTGGTTCACCTCCGTGTTCCCGGTTCACGTCGCTCTGTCTGATCTGGACGACGTCGAGGCGTGCCTGCTCACCGTGAAGGAGACCATCCGTGCGTTGCCCGGCCGCGGGCTGAGCTTCGGTCTGCTGCGCGACGCCGGCGAACCCTCGCGGAATCTCGGCGACCTACCCACTGCGGACATCCAATTCAACTACCTGGGACGGCTGGACGCGGAGGGCGAACGAGCCTCCCTGTTCACCCCGGAAGGCGAGCCACTGGGGCTGGCCGTGGCCCCCGGACGCCCGCGCCGGTATCCGATCGAGGTCTATGCCTACGTCGACGGTGGGAAGCTGCTACTGCGCTGGGCGGTCAACCCGAGCGTCCACGATCCGAGCACGCTCGTCGAGCTCGGCAAGCAGCTGGTCGCCGCCGTCCGAGAGATCGTGGAGCTGGCCCACCGTTCCGATGCCGGGGCGGTGAGCCCCTCGGACTTCCCGTTGGCCGGGCTGTCCGCCGCGGACCTGCGTCGCCACTTCGGGGCGGCCCGCGACGTGGAGGACATCTACCCGCTCTCCTCCGTGCAGGAAGGGCTTCTCTTCCAGACCCTTGCCGGGCGGGAACCGGGGATGTACCTGACCCAGGCCAGCTGGGACGTCGGTCAGGTCGACGCGCCGGTGCTGGCGCAGGCGTGGCAGGAGGTGGTCCGGCGCAACCCGATCCTGCGCACCCGTTTGACGTGGAAGAGGGTGCGCCAGCCGCTCCAGGTGCTGCAACGCGAGGCGATCATCCCGGTAACGTTCGTGGACTGGTCGGCGCTGCCCGCCGACGAACAGGAGCACGCCCTGGACCGCCTGTTGCGTGAGGGTGTACGCGCCGGCATGAACCTGGAACAGGCCCCACTGCTCCGGATCACCCTGGCCCGGACCAGTTCGACCGCCTGGCGCATCGTGCTGGAGTGCCACCACATCCTGCTCGACGGCTGGAGCGTCGTGATGCTGCTCGCCGACGTGCGAGCGGTCTACGACGCCATCCTGGCCGGCTCAGGGCTACGGTTGCCGGTGCGCCGGCCGTTCCGCGACTACATCGCTTGGCACGGCGGTCGGGACGCCGCCGCCGACCGCTCGTACTGGACCGCACAGCTGGCAGGTTTCCGATCGCCGACCCCGCTGCCGTTGGGCGGTCCGGATCCGGCCGCCGAGGGACAGGGCGCACACACCCTGAGCCTTCCATCGAGCTTCGCGGCCGACCTCGACAGGTTCGCCCGGCAGGTTCGCGTGACCCCGAGCACGGTGTTCCAAGCCGCGTGGTCCCTGCTGCTCGGCCAGCATGCGGAAAGCGACGACGTGGTCTTCGGCGTGACCGTCTCCGGCCGCAGTGGCATGCCCGGCATGGAGAACATGATCGGCCTGTTGATCAACACCCTTCCCCTGCGGGTCCGGATTCCAACCGACGGGCGACTGGACGAGTGGCTCCGAGGACTCCAGGCGAGCCGGGCCGAGCTGCCCTCCGAGCACACCTCGCTGGCGGACATCACCGGCTGGAGCGAGCTGCCACCCCGCCAGCCGCTGTTCGACAGCATCCTGGTGTACGAGAACTACCCGGTCGATGAGCAGACCCGCGATGCACTGGGTGGGCTGTCGTCGACCGTGCTGAGGGTCGACGAGATCATCCACTTTCCGCTGCGGTGCGTCGTGAATCCCGGTCCACCGTTCGAGGCCCAGTTGCGATACGACAGGCGGCGGGTCCGGCCGGAGCAGGTCGCCCGGATCGCACAGAATCTCGCCATCGTGCTGACCGGGATGGTGACCGCGGCGGACCAGCGGACCGGCGACCTTCGCGCTCGCCTGCGCCCCTATCGCTGACCAGTTCGCGCGACCCGGCCCGGCAGGGCTGAGCGTGCCTACCTCTGGACGGCGTGGTCGTCGAGCCGCAGGTAGCCGGCGGCGGCGAGCGCAGCAACGGCGATGGCATCCGACACCGAGACGACCCGCGACGTAGACCCCTCCGGTTGCCACAGCACCGGCAGCTCGGTGCAACCGAGTACGCATGCGGCACCGTCGGCCGTATACCGTCGGACCAGTCGTTGCAGCGTTGCGCTGTCCGACGGGTGGCTGTTCCCACTCTTCACCCGGTCGATCAGCCCGTCGATCACCGGCTGGTCCGCTTCGTCGGGGTAGGCGACACCGAGTTCCCGTGGCCACGAGCGCTCGAAGATACCGATCCGCCGCGAGGCGATCGTGCAGATGACGACCGTTCGGACGGTGTCGCTACGAGCGAGCAGATCAGCGACCGTACGCACGCCGTCGACCACCGTGGCGTCGGTCTGGCGCTGGATCGCCTCCCGGTACGCGTGGGTCGTCGCCGAGGCCAGGGCGACGACCCGACAACCTACTGCCTGTAACGAACGGACCGCGTTGACCAGGTGTGGCTCGGGTGACTCAGCGGCCCCGACGAGATGGGCGATCCGGCTGGGAAACGGCCGGCTCAACAGGACGACCTCGGGGTGTTCCTGGTCGCTCCGCGCCGGGGTCATCCGCACGAGACGCTCGTACACGTACGCGCCCGCACGCGGTCCGAGGCCGCCGATGATCCCGATGGTGGCGTGGTTGTTGTGCACCGCCCGCCTGCCCTCCCCGTTAGGCACGACTATGACCTATCTGTCGCCGGTCGTGGCCCTGCTTTCGCCCGAGCCGGCCGCTTCGTCCGAGTGGACCGGTGCCGGCGTGGTCGACTCGGGATCGTTCTCCGGCCCGGCGGGTTTGCCGATCCCTCGCCAGACCGGGAAGAAGATGACACTCGACGCAGCCACCGCGTACGCAATGGCGAGGATGATCAGGGTCCGGTCGAGCCCGGCTGCGGCGATCAGCCCGCCACCGATGACCGGGCCGACCGCAACGAGGGCGTAGGCGCCGGTGGAGACCGCGCCCAGCGTGCGGGCCCGCAGCTGCTCCGGGATCCGGGTGAACTGGGCGACGCTGAGGATCGGGTTCATCATCCCGGCGCAGAAGCCGGTCGCGGCCACCACCAGCAGCAGCAGCGCCATCCCCGGCTCCAGGGCGAACGCGATGCACCGGGGCAACCCGATGAGGGTGAACGCGATCACGAACACCGGCCAGCGGGGCATCCGGTGAAGGACTGCGCCGAAGGTGATCCCTCCGACCACCGCCGCCGTCGCAGCCGTGCCCAGCAGCAACCCGGCGGAGGCGGCGCCGGAGAGCACCCGGTCGGCGTAGACCGGGATGATCACCGCGCTGTACGCGACGTCGAGCAGGTTGGTGAACGCCAGCAGCAGCGCGATCGACCGGAGCAGCGGGTCACGCCAGAGGAACGTGAATCCCGCGCGCAAGCCCTGCACGTAGGAGGTCCGGCTGGTGTCCGTGGATTGGTGGACGACCCGGGCCGTGAGCATCAGCAGCGCGGACACAACGAACGTGGCAGCGTCGATGATCAGGACGTTGACCGGCCCGACCAGGGCGATCAACCCGCCGGCGAGCGGTGCCCCCACCATCCGGGCGCAGCGCTCCACCACGTCCAGTGCGCTGGCGGCCCGCTCGATCCGGATCCCCGCGCGGTCGGCCAGGGTGGGGATCAGGGCATGTTTCGCGGCGTTACCCGGCGCGTCGAACAGGGCCCCGAGGAACACGAGAATCAACAACAGCGGGAAACTGAGTGCGTCGAGCACGTGCAGCAGCGGAATGAGGCCGATCATCACCGCGCTGACCCCGTCGGCGAGCACGCTGGCGGTGCGGTGGCCGATCCGGTCGACGAGAACCCCACCAAATGCCATCGACAGGATGATCGGCAGGAACGACGCCGCCGCAGCGATGCCGGTAAGGGTGGGATCGCCCGTCGTGTCCAGCACAAACCAGGGTACGGCGAGGTAGGTCATCGCATTGCCGGTCAGCGAAATGCCGTGAGCCGACAGCACGACGGCCAGTGGTGCACGCGCTTTGTTCGTCGGGGCCATGGTCAGGTCTCCTCGGAATTGGCCTGCGACGGCGTGCCCAGCCGACACAGCGCGGATACCGAGGGGCCACGATAGTCCATCATGGAAACCAGAGCGGAATCGAGAACCGTCATCAGCGTGTCAGCCCAGTCCTGGTGGAAACGGACGCAGTCGTAGACGAACAACAGCTCGATCTGCTCCGATCGGCGGGTCGCGTACAGCGCGACCGGATATCTCGCCCAGGCGTCTGCGGTGTCCGCCGGTTCCACCGTGAGCCGGCCCACCTTCACCGACTCGACCAGCGCCTCCTGCATGTTGAACATGACCTGGGCCAGTCGTAGATCGGGCGTGTGATCATCCTGGTGCGACAGGCCGTCCAGGATCGCCTCCAGCGGCGGCCCGTCATGCGTGTACGCGTCCAGGACGGTGTCCCTGGTCAGCTGGAGCAGGTCGGTGAGCGTGGGGTCACCGGACATGTCCGCCCGGAGCAGATGCGTGTTCGCCACGAACCCGATCAACTCCGCGACCTCGGGCCTGACCCGGTTCGCGACCGGCGTGGCCACCAGGAACACCGGCTCGCGGAAGGCCTGGAACAGGGCCACCTGGTAAGCCGTCAGCAGCGCGATCGACGGCGTCGCCCGGTGCTCTGCCGCCACCTGAAGCAGCCGCCGGGTGCGGTGCGCGTCGAGCACGAGACGCCGTAGGGCCCGGTGCTGGTGCCGCTGCGAGGTGATCGGGTATCCGGCCGGCAGGTCGATGAGCCGAGACGCACCCACGAACCGGCCCCGCCAGTAGTCGATGTCCTTCGCCCAGGCGCCAGCCCGCAACTGTGCGAGCTGACCGGCGACGACGTCCCGGTAGCGCGTGGCGAGCGCGGGAAGCGGCTGGCTCCGGCCATCGGCGAACATCTCGTACAGCGACGTCAGCTCGGTGACGAAGTTGCGCATCGACCAGCCGTCGAAGGCGATGTGGTGGACGACCAGGTAGAGATAGTGTTCCTGGTCGTCGACCCGAATGAGGCCCACGCGAAAGACCGGACCGCGGATCAGGTCGAAGCCCGATCGCGCCGCGAGCCGTAGGCGCTCGCGTACCGCCTGGTGCGGGTCCTCCCCGGGCGCGACGGGATCCACCGGCAGTCCGACCGGGGCGGCGTCCGACACCACAGCGGTCGGTTCCCCCTCCACCAGCGGGAACCTCGTGTGAAGCGGCTCATGCCGCCGCACCACTTCGGTCATCGCGCGTTCCAGCGCCGGCACGTCGAGCCTCCCCCGCAGCCGCAGCAGGCCGGTCACGTTGAAGGCGGGACCACCCGGTGCCAGATGCTCGGTGTGCCATACGTGGGCCTGCGCGGGTGACAGCGGTCCGGTGGCCGGTGCCGACGTCGCTGCAGCCGTGCCCGCCGGTGCGGCCGGTGCCGCCGGTGCCGCCAGTTCCTCGTCGAGCTGAGCCGCCAGCGCCGCGACGGTCGGCGAGTCGAAGACCGCACGCAGTGCCAGCTCCACGTCGAAGACGTCCTGTATGCGGGCCACGAGACGAAGCACGAGCAGCGAGTGGCCACCGAGGGCGAAGAAGCTGTCGTGGACGCCGACTTCGGACACGTCGAGCACCTCGCACCAGAGCCGGGCCATGGCGTGCTCGGTCTCGGTCCGTGGCCTGACCGCCGAGTCGACCGCCAGCAACCGCGCCGCGGACGGCGTCGGCAGTGCCTGGCGATCCACCTTCCCGTGCGCTGTCCGCGGCAGCGCATCGACCTGGACGAACACGGATGGCAGCAGGTGCTCCGGCAGCTCCGCCGCCAGCGCGGCGCGCACGTCGGTCGGATCGAGCCGTCGCCCGTTGTCGGCTGTCAGGTACGCCGCCAGAACCGCGCCGATGGCTTCGTCGTCCCAGACGCGGCAGGCGGCCTCCCGAATCGTGGGCAGCCGGCGTAGGGCGGCCTCGACCGCGCCCAGTTCCACCCGCTGACCCCGGACCTTCACCTGATCGTCGACGCGGCCAAGGAACTCCAGACCGCTGTCCAGGCGGAGGCGAGCCCGGTCCCCGGTCCGATACATCCGTTCACCGTCGACGCCGAACGGGTTCGGAACGAACCGCTCGGCGGTGGCCGCCGGGCGATTCCAGTAGCCGCGGGTCAACCCCGGCCCGGCAAGGTAGACGTCGCCTGCCATGCCGGTGGGGACCGGACGGAGTTCGCCGTCGAGGACGTACGCCGTCATGCCCCTGATCGGCCAACCTACGGGTACCTCGGCCGGCGGGACACCCTCGACCTCGTACCTGGTCGCGGTCATGGTGCACTCGCTCGGTCCGTACATGTTGGCGATCCGGGCTCGGGGGAAGACACGTCGCGCCGCGGCCACGTCTGCGCCGTATAGCCGGTCCCCGCTGACCAGGACCACGCCCACTGCGGGCAGTTCGAGGTCGCGTCGCTCCGCCTCGCGGACCATCTCCCGCAGCACCTGCGGGACCACCGCCGCAACGGCAGTGATTCCGTGGGTGGCGATGACCTCCAACGCCGCCGCCGGATTCCGTCCGCCCTCGGCAGCGATCACCACCCGCGCACCCACCGTCAGCGGGAAGATCATGTCTCGGAGCGACGCGTCGAAGGTCGCGGCCGACAACTGCAGGACCCGGTCCCCGGCACTGATCCAACCCGTGGCGCGCAGGTCGGCAAAGTAGCTCAGCACGCCGCGGTGCAGGCCGACGATGCCCTTGGGCTCGCCCGTGGAGCCGGAGGTGTACACGACGTACGCGGCGTCGTCCGGACCGCCGGCCCGGTCCGGATCCCTGATCGGGGCCGCGACCGGCGGCTCGGCCTCGTTCGTGTCCAGCCAGTCGTCGACACCGGGTACCTCGGGTGGGCCGCACGGGGAGGAGCCGTCGTCGGAGCCGCGCCGGTACAACCCGAGGCGCAACGCGCCCACGGTGGCCATCCTCGTCATCCACCCGGACGGCGGGCCGGAGGGAAGCGGGACGGCGACCGCTCCGGCCTTCCATATCCCGAGGAGCCCGGCGACGTACTCGGGGGAGCGGTCCAGGCAGAGTGCCACGAAGCTCTCCCGACCCGCGCCGCAGCGACGCAGCCACCCCGCCACACGCTCGGCCCGGTCGTCCAGTTCGCGGTACGTCCACGTGACCCCGGCCGCGACCACCGCAGGGGCCTGCGGTGTCGCGGCCACCTGGTTTTCCACCAACGCCGCTACCGAGCCGACCACAGCAGGGGGCGGATCTCCGCTCTTTCCGATCACGTGACCTCCTGTCACATCGAAGCGGTCGGGCCGTCCGCGGCTGGCGTCTCCTGCTCATGTACGAGTTGGTCGGCCAGTTTGCTGACCTGACGCCAGGTCTGCGGGTCCTGCCTGAAGCTCTCGCTGAAGGAGCGGACGGTCGGTGTCTCGAACAGCTGCCCGATGCCCACCTCCACCTCCAGCACGGCGTTGACGGCGGCGACCAGACGCAGCGCCCGCAACGAGTTGCCCCCGGCGGCGAAGAAGTCGACGTCCACCCCCAGGCGCTCGTGCCCCAGGGCGCCCTCCCAGAGGCTCAACAGCACCTCCTCGATGGGTGACCCTGCCTCGGCCTGATCGTGTGCCGGGTCCGTATCCGGCACGGACGCCTCCGGCAGAGCGCCCCGGTCCACCTTGCCGCTCGGTGTGAGCGGCAGCGCATCCAGGACCATCACGGCGTCGGGAACCATGTAGTGCGGGAGCTTGCCGCGTAGGAACTCCCGCAGGTCCAACCCGCTGACGTCGCTGCGGACCGTGGCATAGGCAAACAGCCTCCGGTCCCCGGCGGCATCCGGCTGGGCCGTCGCGACGGCCTCCTTGACCGCAGGGTGTTGATGGAGACTTGCCTCCAGCTCCCCCAACTCCACCCGGAAACCCTGGATCTTGACCTGGAAGTCCTTGCGCCCGAGGAACTCGATGTTCCCGTCGGGCAGGTACCGGCCGAGGTCGCCGGTGCGGTACAAGGTGCGACCGGTGACCGGGTCAGGCACAAAACTGGCCGCCGTCCGCGCCGGATCGCGCCAGTACCCGGCCGCGACACCGATGCCACCGATGTACAGCTCGCCCACCTCGCCGATCCCGCATGCCCGCCCGTCCTCCGTGCGGATGTGGAACGTCTGGTTCGCCATCGGTTTGCCGTACGGGATGCTGCGCCACCCGGGCTGGACCTCGCCGATCGGATAGAGGATCGACCAGATCGACCCCTCGGTGGCGCCGCCGGTGCTGACCACCAACGCCTCGGGGGCCAGCGCCCGGATCCGGTTCGGCAGGTCGAGACGGATCCAGTCGCCACCGAGCAGGGCCAGCCGCAGGGTCGGCATCCGCCCTCGATCGCCCCGCCCCTCCGCAAGCTCGACCAGCATCTCCATCAACGCCGGTGCGGAATTCCAGACGGTCACGCTGTGCTCGCGGATCGCTCCGAGCCAGACCGCCGCGTCCGGGATCGGGGTACGAACCGGCATCACGATCGTGGCACCGGCCGCCAGGGTGCCGAAGATGTCGTACACCGCCAGATCGAAGGTGAACGAGGAGACGGCCAGCACGCGATCGCCGGGAACAAGATCGAACCGCGAGTTCATGTCCAGGACGGTGTTGACCGCGCCACGATGCGTGATCATGACGCCCTTCGGCAAGCCGGTCGAGCCAGAGGTGTAGACGATGTAGGCGAGGTCGTCGGGCGCGGCCGGGGCGAGCCCGTCGATCTCACCGCGGGAACTGACCGGCTCCAGAACCTCCACCCGTACCCGGGGCAACCCCCGGGGCCAGTCCAGCCGATCGTCCACGGCACCCTGGGTCACCACGCATCCCGCCTCCGAGTGATCCAACAGATGGTGCAGCCGTTCGGTGGGGAATCCGGGATCGACCGGCACGAAAACGGCCCCGGCCAGCAGTACGCCCACTGCGGCGACCACCTGTTCCCAGCCCTTGTCCATGACGATGGCGACCACCTGTCCCGCCGCCACGCCGTTTCGGCGCAACACCCGGGCCAACGCCTCGGCGCGTCCGGCGAGTTCGCCGTAGGTCAGCGAGCCACCGGCATGGATGACCGCCACCCGATCCGGTTCCTGCCGCGCCCGTCGGAGGAACGGCAGGTGGAGCAGAGTCTCCGCATCCGGAAACACGGTTTCGGTGGCATTGGCCTCAGCGATGACGTCCGGTGGCGCGGCGATCGTCGCGGGACCGGCCGGCGTACCGGACGGGTTGTCATCGGCGACACGCGCGCGTCGATCGGGCGCAGCCATGTTCGTCTCCATCCTTCGTCGCTGTCATCCGGTGGATTGGGTGAGGAGGTGGTGTTGTTCGGTGGGGGTGAGTAGGTCGAGGGTGGGCAGGGGTTGGTCGGGGTGGTTGGTGGCGGTGGTGAGCAGGCGGGTGTAGTGGGTGGCCAGTTGGGTGGCGGTTTCGGGATGGAACAGGTCGGTGGCGTAGTTGACCGCGCCGATGAGGTGGTCGTCGTGGTGGGCCAGGGCGATGCTGATTTCGAACTTGGCGTTGTTGGCGTCCAGTGGCAGGGGGGTCATGGTGATGTCGGGTAGCTGTGGGGTGCTGGTGTCGTTGTCGTCGAGGGAGAACATGACCTGGAAGAACGGGTCACGGCTGGGGTCGCGGTCGGAGGCGAGTTGCTCGACGAGCTTTTCGAACGGGACGTCCTGGTGGCTGTAGGCGTCGATGGCGGTGCGTCGGGCGTGGGCGATCAGGTCGGTGAAGGTCGGGGTGCCGGCGGGGTTGAGCCGCAGGACCAGGGTGTTGACGAAGAAGCCGACCAGTCGTTCGAGTTCGGGTTGACCACGCCCGGCCACGGGAGTGCCGATGGTGACGTCGGTGTTCGCGGTGTAGCGGGTCAACACCGCGTAGAGGCCGGCCAGCAGGACCATGAACGGGGTGGCACTGTGTTCCCGAGCCAGGAGGTGCACCCGCTGGGTCACCTCGGCGTCAATGGTGAACTCCACGACCGCGCCCCGGCCGCTACGCGCCGCCGGGCGGGGCAGGTCCGCAGGGACCTCGGCCCGGGTCGGGTGGGCTAGCTGGGCACGCCAGTAGGCCATCTGCTCGTCCAGCACACCACTGTCCAGCCAGGCACGCTGCCAGTAGGCGAAGTCGGTGTACCGCACCACCGGCTCGGCCAACCCGGGACTGGTCCCGTTGACATAGGCCGCGTACGCCGCCGACAGATCCTCGAACAGAATCGGCATGGACCAGCCATCAACCGCGATGTGATGCGCCACCAACACCAAAACATGATCATCAGCAGCCAACCCGATCAACATCGCCCGCAACATCGGACCCGACCGCAAATCAAACGGCCGCAACGCCAGTTCGGTCACCACCGTTCGCGCCCAGGCGATCGGCTCCTCGGAGACCGTCGCTGGCAACCGCACGCGGTCGAGAACGACGCTGACCGGCGGTAGGCAGGCCAGGACCGGTTCGTCGATCCGCCCGATGATGCGGCACCGCAGGATCTCGTGGCGACGTACGACGTACGACAGCGCTGCGCTCAGCGCGGGCTCGTCAAGCGGGCCGCGCGCCCGCATCGCCACGTAGCTGTTGTAGTCCTGCCGGTCCGGCCTCAGGTTGACGAGGAACCACAGCCGCCGCTGCGCCGCGGACAGTGGCGCGTCGACGCCTTCCGGGCACCGCTGTATCCCGGTCCGCGCCTGCCCGAGGTGGGCTCTGATCTCTTCTACGAACTCGGCGAGCACGGAGGACTGGAACATCACCCGCAGCGGCAGGTCGACCCGCAGCAGGGCGCGCAGCTGGGACAGCACCCGTACCGCTCGCAGCGAGTGCCCACCGAGCGCGAAGAAGTCGTCGTCCGGGGCGACGTGCTCGACGCCCAGTTCACCAGCCCAGACGCTGGCCACCAGCGCTTCGATCTCGTCGCGGTGACCACCGGTCGACGGGCCACCGTGCCCGGTCGCAGCGACGGGCAGTGCGGCGCGGTCCACCTTGCCGTTCGCCGTCCGGGGCAGTCGGTCCAGCACGACTAGCGTCGACGGCACCATGTAGGCGGGCAGCGTCGCGCGTAGGTGGGCACGCACCTTCGCCCAGGTGCCGGCGCGCCCGGGGTGCCACACCACGTAGCCGGCCAGGTGCTGGTGCGGTGCCTCGCCGCGGACCACGACCGCCGCGTGAGCGACGTCCGGCTGACTCTGGAGGGCTGCTTCGATCTCGCCCAACTCGATCCGTTGGCCCCGGATCTTCACCTGGTGGTCCCGCCGCCCCAGGTACATGAGTGAGCCGTCCGGAAGCCACCGTGCCAGGTCGCCCGTGCGGTACAACCTGCTTCCTGGAGGGCCGAACGGATCAGGCACGAACCGGTCGGCGGTGAACGCTGGCCGGTGCAGGTAGCCACGGCCCAGCCCGGTGCCGCCGACATGGAGCTCGCCGACCACTCCGGTGGGGCACATCATCAGCGAGTCGTCCAGAATGCGGACGATCATCCCGCGTACCGGCCGCCCGATCGACACCACCGGGGTGCCGGCGACCGGCTCAGTCACCGCCCTGAAGGTGGTGCAGATGGTGGCCTCGGCCGGGCCGTACACGTTGAGGACCGACCGCACCCGGGGAACGAGCCGGCGGGCCAGATCCGCGGTCAGCGCCTCACCACCGGACGACACACACAGCTGCGGAGCCGACCACCGGTCCGGCAGAAGGGAGCTGGTCGTCGGCGTGGCATGCACATGGGTGATCTGATGCCGTTGGATCGCTTCGGCCAATCCTGGGCCGTCCGCCGCCAGCTCACGCGGAAGGACGACCACCCGTCCGCCCGCGGTCAGCACCGGAAGGTACTCAAGGATGACCACGTCGAACGCGACCGAAGCGAGCGCGGCCATGGAGTGCGTGGCGGCCAGTTCATACCACTCGACGACGTCGGGCATGAGATTCGACAAGCCGCGGTGGGTGAGCATGACCCCCTTGGGCTCCCCGGTCGACCCGGAGGTGAAGGCGATGTAGGCCAGGTTGTCGGGTGCCACCGACCGCTGACGGCGTGACCCGGGAGCGGAGGGCAGGGAGGTGACCTGACCGGTGTCGACGTCGACGACCGCCACGGTGTCGGGTGCGAGGCCGTCGGGCACCGCCCCGGTGGTCAGCAATGCCCCCGCCCTGGCCAGCTCCAGCAGCCGACGGATGCGGCCGGTCGGCTGGTCCGGGTCGATCAGCATGAACGCCGCCCCGGCCCGGAGCACCGCCAGCATGGCGACCATGGTTGCTGCGGATCTCGGCAGCATGATGCCGACGACCGTTTCCGGACCCACGCCGGCCGCCGACAGCCGGGCGGCCACGCGGCCGGAGCGGTGCGCCAGCCCCTGGTAGTCCAGGGTCTGTGCGCCGTCGACCACGGCGATCGCCTCAGGCGTACGGCTGCACCGGTTCAGAATCAGGTCGTGTACCAACGGCGGAGCCACGGCGGCCGAAGGTCCGGTGGATTGGGTGAGGAGGTGGTGTTGTTCGGTGGGGGTGAGTAGGTCGAGGGTGGGCAGGGGTTGGTCGGGGTGGTTGGTGGCGGTGGTGAGCAGGCGGGTGTAGTGGGTGGCCAGTTGGGTGGCGGTTTCGGGATGGAACAGGTCGGTGGCGTAGTTGACCGCGCCGATGAGGTGGTCGTCGTGGTGGGCCAGGGCGATGCTGATTTCGAACTTGGCGTTGTTGGCGTCCAGTGGCAGGGGGGTCATGGTGATGTCGGGTAGCTGTGGGGTGCTGGTGTCGTTGTCGTCGAGGGAGAACATGACCTGGAAGAACGGGTCACGGCTGGGGTCGCGGTCGGAGGCGAGTTGCTCGACGAGCTTTTCGAACGGGACGTCCTGGTGGCTGTAGGCGTCGATGGCGGTGCGTCGGGCGTGGGCGATCAGGTCGGTGAAGGTCGGGGTGCCGGCGGGGTTGAGCCGCAGGACCAGGGTGTTGACGAAGAAGCCGACCAGTCGTTCGAGTTCGGGTTGACCACGCCCGGCCACGGGAGTGCCGATGGTGACGTCGGTGTTCGCGGTGTAGCGGGTCAACACCGCGTAGAGGCCGGCCAGCAGGACCATGAACGGGGTGGCACTGTGTTCCCGAGCCAGGAGGTGCACCCGCTGGGTCACCTCGGCGTCAATGGTGAACTCCACGACCGCGCCCCGGCCGCTACGCGCCGCCGGGCGGGGCAGGTCCGCAGGGACCTCGGCCCGGGTCGGGTGGGCTAGCTGGGCACGCCAGTAGGCCATCTGCTCGTCCAGCACACCACTGTCCAGCCAGGCACGCTGCCAGTAGGCGAAGTCGGTGTACCGCACCACCGGCTCGGCCAACCCGGGACTGGTCCCGTTGACATAGGCCGCGTACGCCGCCGACAGATCCTCGAACAGAATCGGCATGGACCAGCCATCAACCGCGATGTGATGCGCCACCAACACCAAAACATGATCATCAGCAGCCAACCCGATCAACATCGCCCGCAACATCGGACCCGACCGCAAATCAAACGGCCGCAACGCCTCGGTGTTGGCCAGTCGTAGCGCCTCCTCGAATCGGTCCGGGCCCCTGCCGGTCAGATCCACCCGGTGCAACCGGACCGGCCCCGGCGGGTCGACCAACGGCTTGATCCCGTCGTCGTCCGACGTGAACCGGGTCCGCAGCACCTCATGCCGGCGGACCACGTCCGACAGCGCGCGCTCCAGCGCCGCGGTGTCGACCGTTGCGTGCCGTAGACGGAACGCATAGGGAACGTTGTAGTCCGTGCCGTCCTGGATGAGCTGTTCGGTCAGCCACAGCCGTTCCTGTGCGTACGAGGTGACGGGCGGACCGGACACCCGTCGAAGGCTTCCCCTTGCCGCGACCGCGCGGTCCTGGGCGGCCCGGATCCGTTGCCTCAGTCGCGCCGTACGTGTGGGGCGGGACTGCCCGCCGTACGGCGGGTGCTCATCCTCCCGGCCCGGTTGCTGCCCAACGGCCACCACTCGACTCCTTGCTTCGGGCTGACCGCAAACCGTCGGGCGGGTCAGGTCCACCAGATCATCTCGTTGTCGGCGTTCAGCCCGCTGAAGCAGGCGAGCAACAGGCGTCGGCCGGCGTCCGGCGCTGCCCGGCCGCCGAGGACCGCGTGGACCAGATTTCCGTTGATCACACACAGATCCCCGGTGCCTGTCGTCACGTCGAGGCTCGGCACCTCCCGCAACAGTTCCGGTGGGTACGGATAGCCGCTGTGGGCCAGGCCCAGCCGGCGTCGGGACTCGTCGTCGGGCTCCAGGTTCCACAGCTTCAGCTGGCCGGTGCCGGCGGGCACGTACGGGTAGAAGTTGATCGCCATCACCCGACGCACTGTCTGGATCTCGAATCCCGCCTGCAGCGGATCGCTGAGTTGGGCGAGATCGTCGTGCGGCAGCAGAAGGAACTCGCCGGTACCGGTCCAGCAGACGGCCTTTGCGCTGCCTGCGGCCCGCCCGCCGTGAGCAGCGGGCCTGATCGGCACCGGGGGCTGGTGCCCGCGCAGCACGGCGAGGAAGTCTCCCAGTGCGTCGCGCGTGCCCTCCCACAACATCGTCACCGCGTGGGCGAACCGTTCGACCTCGTCCAGATAGCTCTCGGTCGTCTTCTCGATGTGGGAGGCCCCGACAAAGTAGCCCTCGACACCGTCCTCCCCTTGGCCGTAACGGGGGGTACGCATCGGGGACGCCGCGAAATTGTCGCTGATCCGCCGGCAGTCCGCAGGATCAACGAACCCGCTCACGCGGTATGCGGCAAGCTCTCCGTGCAGTACGGCGAAGACGGCGTCCACGTCCACGACGCGGTGGCTCTCCGCGAGAAGGAACTGCTCCGGGGCATGCGTACGGCCGCTCAACGGCCCGGTGCTCTGGACGCTCATCGGCTGCCGCTGCGCCGTGGTCCGGAAGCTGCGGCATCCCCGCCCACGCCGGCGCTCCGATGCAGAAGCGCGCGGCGGACGTCGAGGAACCCCACCATCGCGGGTACCGGGCTGACGATGCGCGTCGTGGCGTCCAGCCGGTTGCGCGCCTTCTCACGAACCGCGGGCAGCCTCGACCAGTGCGTGGTCGGGCTCAGGTGGTGTTCCTGGTGGTAGCCGTCATTGAAGGCCAGCAGGTTGTACAGGCGTCCGTAGTGACTCACCGAGTCGGCCGCCCGGTCGTGCGGGTCGGCGCCGTAGTGCCGGTAGTAGTTCTGGACGTTCACCAGAATCAGCGCCAGGAAGAAGGCCGGCAGGTAACCGAACAGGGCCCAGCGCCAGGACAGCGTGGCGAACGCCACCAGCGACAGACAGTGCGCGGCACGGTCGAGCTGCACCTGCCGCAGCTCGCGTCCCTGACGCGGCTCACGGTGTGCGACCAGGGACATGATCGTCGTCTCGGTGCGGCGCACTCGCCAGAGCCATGCCCCTGCCAGCACTTCCCGGGCCCGACCCACCAGGGAGGACACTGCTCCACCGACGGCGTAACTGATCAACGGCGCATGCTCACCCGCCTTACCATCCCGGTAGGTGGAGCTGAGGTCTCTGGTGGAACCGTCCGGACCCTTGACATCGTTGTTGAAACGGTGATGGTTACGCACGTGCGTCAACTGGTACGCCTGCACCGATTGTCCGACGTTGATCGAATTGATCAGCGAGACAAGCGCGTTGAGCCGTCCGGAAACGAACCACGACTGGTGGGTGAAAAGGTGGGTGACCACAATGATGTTGTAGGTGATCAGAAAACAGGTACCGACGGCCATCGCCGCCCGCTGGCCCGTTGCGGCAGAATCCCACGCGGCAGCGAACCAGAACATCGCCAGCAGGTGCACGACGCTGTAGGCGACCAGGATCGAGTCGAGCGGTGAGTTCTTCCACACCCGCATCGTCATCTCCTAAAAGTAGGACTGCAGGCTCCCGCGTCGGCGAACGTCGACGGTTGCGCAGTGGAACGATCCGCCGAACGAATTGAAGTGACGGAAGTCGCACTTGACGGGCGTGAAGCCGTGCTTCTTGAGTACCGAGATCATCGGCTCGTCCTGCCGTTCGACCAGCACCCGGTTCTCGTCGAGTGACAGCAGGTTCATGTTGATCCATTTGCTGGTGAAGTACAGCGGGTGCGAGTCGGGCATGACGGGTTGGGGCGCCGGAATGATCTCCCAGTCCTTGAACAGCTCGGGCACCTGTGGCACCCGCTCCGGATTCACCAACAGCTTGCCGGGGGCCAGCGGCATCAGCGTCGCGTCGATGTGCATCGGGTGCGCGTCGGCGAATTCGAAGATGTGCAGGCGGTATTCCTCGCCGAGGTGCCGCGCCAGCCACTGCACACCGAACTCGTTGGTGACGTGGCTCTTCTGGCCGATGATGTCACGGCCACACCGGATGAAGTCCGCGGCGTCGAAGGTCGGCTCGAACTCGGTCACCACGAGCCGCTGCGGCTCGCCGGCACCGGGCTCGGCCCAGTCCAGGTCGTACTGCTCGTCCTTGAGCTCCGGTTTGGGGGCGGTGCTCCAGCGGGCACCGTTCCTGAAGTATTCCTTGATCAGTGGCCGGTAGGCGAGTGTCTCGTAGTAGCGCGACCGCCACGCCGTCGGACACTCGATGATCTGATCACCCAACACCAGCAGCACGTCTCGGGGCATCGCCGCGTACATGCCGGTGCTCGTCCAGTCCAGGGTCGTGTAACCGCGTCGTTGGGGCAGGGGCTCCGGGCGGCGGACGGTCACCCCCTCCGCCTCCAGGAGGCGGGCCAGCCCGTCCAACTCACGGCGCGCGGCTTCCACCAGTTCCAGGGGGAACGGCCGGCCGGCCCGATCGCGGAAGGTGCCGTGATGTTGTGCGGGCAGCACCGCCGAGAGCGTGAGGTGCCACGGGGGGAAGGTGGCGTCGTCGACGATGCCGACGATCACCTCCTCCAGTGGGTCCCACTCGTTGTGGGACATCACCGGGTTCGCCGGCTCGCACGAACGGGAGGCCCCGGGATACGGGACGGGTGACGGTTCGATCTTCAAGGGGGGCTCCTCCATCGGCCTCACACGGCCGGGTCGCCGTTACTGCGTCGGCCTGCGGACGGTGCGGTACGGCGCGAAGGTCTGCCGGTCGCCGGACCACGCGTGCCGGGGCGCCACCTCGTCCAGCCGCTCCAGATCGGAGCGGGAGAGGTTGATCGTGGCGGCCCGGACGTTCTCTCCGAGACGGCTGCGACGGGTCGTCCCCGGAATCGGCACGACGTCATCGCCCTGCGCCAGCAGCCAACTCAACGCCAACTGGGCGGGGGTCACCTGCAGCTCTGCGGCGAGCTGCCGCATCCGGTCGAGAATGGCCCGGTTCCGGGCCAGGTGCTCGCCGTGCAGTCGTGGGTCGAGATGCCGGTCGTCGTCGGCGGTCAGCCGCTCCGTACCCAGGTCCGCGCCGGTCAGGAAGCCCCGGCCGAGCGGGCTGTACGGCACCAGACCGACACCCAGACGCCGGGCCGCCGGAACCACGTCGTCCTCCGGGTCGCGCCACCACATCGACCATTCGAACTGCACAGCCGTGATCGGATGTACGGCGAAGGCCCGCGTCAGCTCCTCAGGACCGGTCTCGGACACCCCCAGATAGCGAACCTTGCCGGCGGTGACCAGCTCGGCCATCGCGCCGATGGTCTCCTCGATCGGCACCTGCGGGTCGATCCGATGCATGTAGTACAGGTCGATATGGTCGACGTTCAAGCGCGACAACGAGGCGTCGCAGTATTTCGGAATGTCCTCCGGCCGGCAGGAAACCCGCGCCGGGCCGCCCGGCACGTCCCGGACGATGCCGAACTTGGTCGCCAGCACCACCTCGTCGCGCCGCCCCGCCAGAGCGCGTCCGACCAGGCGCTCGTTTCCACCTGCCCCGTAGCTCATCGAGGTGTCGATCAACGTGACGCCGAGGTCGACGGCACGTTGGATCGTGGCAATGCTCTCCTGCTCGTCGGCCGGCCCGTAGTCCTGCGACATACCCATGCAGCCGAGGCCGACGGGAAAGGTCGACAGACCCTGACGACCGAGCGACCGTGCTGCGTTGCCGACCCTGGTCTCCATGCGCGCCTCCGGACGAGGTAGAGATGCGGCCGGTGAGCCAGCCGCGCAGCGTTCGATCGCCTGTCTCGATGCTGCACCAGAGACCTGACGTCGAGTCGACAGCGCTGCGATGCGCCGGCCACCGCCGGGACGCTGATCAGTGATGCGACGCAGGCCCGCACGCGGGTTCGGTACGGCCGTTGTAGCGCCTACGGGGTGAGGGCCGCCCGGGTACGGGATCGCCCCCGCGGCACAATGCCTGCACTTCCGAGGGATTGGAGATCCGATGCCAGGGGTGGAGAGTGGAGGGACCCGGGAGGGCTACGTCGTCGTCAACGGCGTCCGCACGTACTACGAGGAGCGCGGCAGCGGCGAGCCGCTGCTGTTCCTGCACGGCGGGCTGTGCACCGCGGAGATGTGCCAGCCGCAGACCGTGGCGCTGGCCGCGCAGTACCGCGTGCTGGTGCCGGAGCGCCGCGGGCACGGCCGTACGCCGGACGTGCCAGGCCCGTTGTCGTACGAGATGATGGCTCGCGACACGACAGCGTTCATGGATGCGCTCGGCATCTCCACCGCGCACCTGGTGGGCTGGAGCGACGGCGCCCTGGTCGGGCTCCTGGTCGCCATGGGTGAGCCCGAGCGGGTCCGCCGCCTGGTGTTCATGGGACAGGCGCTGAACCTCGATGGCCTGCGGCCCGGCACGGTGGAATACATGTCCGGTCTGACCGCGAGGGCGATACCCGCCTACACCGAGGCGTACGAGAGGTTGTCGCCCGACGGTCCCGGTCACTTCGCCGTGGTGCTCGACAAGCTGAAGCGGCTGTGGTGCGCCCCGACCGGGGTGACCCTGGATCGGCTCGCCGGCGTGCGGTCACCAACCCTGATCCTGATCGGCGACAACGACATCGTCGACGTGGCGCACGCCGCGGCGATGTACCAGGCGCTGCCGGAGGGCCGGTTGGGGGTGGTGCCCAACGGCTCCCATCACCTGCCGATGGAAAGACCGGACGTAGTGAACCAGTTCATGCTCGCCTTCCTTTCCGAGGACGAGCCCGCACCGGTCACGCCGCCGCGAGTTCGGCAGCGTACGCATGCATCAGACGGTGCAGTGCGTACCGTCGGGGACGGTACTCCTTGATGAGTTGCCCACGGGTCAGCTCGCCGAGGTGCTGGCGGATCCGGTCGACCGGGCCGCCGACGAGGGCGGCCGCGTCGGCCAGGCCGATCTCCGGCTCGCGACGGGTGCCCAGGGCCCGGAACAGGCCGGCGGTCGCCCCGTCCAGCGCGAGGTACGACCAGGAGAACACCCGACGCAGATCGGTCGCGGCGTCGCCGTGCCGGAGCGCGTCGAGCACACGTTCCGTCCGAAGGTCCTCGACCAGGTAGGCAAGGGGCAGGTCGGCGTTGGTGGCGGCTCGGGCAGCCACGATGGCCAGGGCTAGCGGTAGCCGGGCACACAGCTCGATCAACTCGTTCGCCGCATCGGGCTCCACGGCCAGCCGGTCGGCGCGGAGCCGGCTGCGCAGCAGGGCCCGCGCCTCCCCCACGCTCATCAGATCGACCAGCAACGGCGTCGCCGCCTCGATCACCGCCATGCCGGGCAGGGAATCCCGGCTGGTGACCACTATGAAGCAGTCGGCAGAGCCGGGCAGGAGCGGGCGGACCTGCTCCGCGTCGCGGGCGTTGTCGAGCACGACGAGCATCCGCCTGCGCGCCAACAGGCTGCGGAACGCCACCGTACGCTCGGCCAGCGTCGGCGGCACCGGCGCTCGGCTGTCCAAGGACCTGATGAAGCTCTCCAGTACATGGCTGGACTGGGCCGGGGTGGCATCCGGTCCGAATCCGCCCAGATTCGCGTAGAGCTGCCCGTCGGGGAACCGGCGGGCCACCTGGTGTGCCCAGTGCACTGCCAGGGTGGTCTTTCCGACGCCCGCTGTGCCCGAGATCAACGCGATCGGTGTCCCCGTGGTCTGGTGACATGCCGCCTCCAGCATCGCGTCGAGTTGAGCCAGAGCCGACGCCCGGCCGACAAAGCCGAACGAGTCGGGTGGCAGTTGGGTGGGTACGGTCAGGGTGGTGTCGTCGGCACGATCCGTCACCTCTATCGGCGACGGCGGATCGGCGGGCGCGTCCTCGCCCGGAGTGTGGCCGCTCAGGATCGCCTGGTACACCTTTTGGATATCGGGTGCCGGGTCGACGCCCAACTCACCGGCGAGTCGTTCGCGCAGGCCGGAATAGACGCCGAGAGCGGCGGCCGGTTGGCCGGTGGCGGCCAGCGCGACCATGAGCCGCGCGTGCGCTGGCTCGTGCAGCGCATTGGCCTCGACCATCCGGTACAGCAGGGGCAACGCCTGCTCGTGCTGGTTGATCGCGGCGGCCGTGTCGGCGTAGTCGAGGATCGCCGCATGCAGCTGGCGCACCAGGGCAGCGACCGGCGGCTCAAGGTGTAGGACGGGCAGATCGGCCAGCGGGTCTCCGCGCCACATGGCCATCGCCCGCTGGTATGCCTTGAGGGCGGACTCCAACTGGCCGTCGTACCGATCGCAACGGGCCCGTTCGAGCTCGCTCTCGAAGACAAGGTGGTCGATCTGGTTGTCCTCCACCGAGAGCAGATAGCCGCCGCGGTTGGCGAGCAGCACACCGCTGCCGCTCCCCGGAGAGCGGCTGGACCGCAGCTTACGCCGCAGTCGCGAAACCTGGGACCGCAACAGGTCCACGGCCGTTGGCGGCGGGGTGGCGCCCCAGATCAGTTCCACCAGCGATTCGACGCTCACCACCGTGTTGGGTCTGGCCGCCAGCGCGCCCAGCAGGATCCGTTGCGGCTCCGAGCCGAGGTCCACCGGCACCCGGTCCACCTCGACGGTCAGCGGCCCGAGCACCCTGATGAGCAGGTGGTGGGCGAGCAACGGATCGCCCTGACCCAGCCGCATCAACTCGTGCGCTTCCGCCGGGGACTGGCACAGCACGGCCACGATCCGACGCAGCGTGCTGGCGCGTGGCTGGGTGACCCGATCCTGCTCCAGGTCACGCAGGGCCCCGAGGCTGATCCTCGCCTCCGCCGCCAACTCCTCCTGAGTCCGGCCGACCCGGCGTCGCAGTGCCCGGACCCGCTGCCCGACCGAGTCCGGCGAACCCGCGGCACGCCGTTGGGTGGCGCTCATCGGCCGATACCCCGCCGAGCCCCGACACCCTTTATCGGCGATTCAGATTCGGAATAACCAGATTTGCCCGAATAATGGCGAAATGCGCTCAGCATATTGCTACCCCCGTGCTCTGCTGATTCGGTTGCAGACATTACAGTTGATCTATGCTTATGTCAATGAGAGGAAGCTCCTACCACTCCGACGATGGCCGGCGGCATAACCTTCTGCACGGTGTAAACTCGGACTGGTCCGGTGGGCGTTAGGAGACTCCCCACCGACCTAAAGGGATGTCTCGAAATCCCAACCTCGATCATTCATCGCTGAGGTCGGCGCTTTCGGCCCTGCGTTGTTGATCGCTGTTGTTCGATGCGGTTAGGTCGAGGGCGTGCCTGCGGGCCGCCTGTCGTGGCGGTGGGCGTGATCCCCTTGTGGTCCTCCGGTTGTCGGGACAGGGCTGAGCTGGTCGGCCGGGGACGGGAAGCGCCGCGATCCGACCACCACCCGCGGCGCCCCGCCCCGGTGGAGACCGACCACGGATCCACCTCGACAGGCTGCCGGCCGGCCGACAAGGCGTACCCGTCCGAGGCCCACGGCCGCCGACCTCCTCAACACCGTCCTGGCCGGCTGACCACCGACCCGGTTCCACGCACGCCTTCACCCTGACCTTCAGGCACCAGCGGATCGCTTTCCCGTACGGCACCGGCAGTGAGTCCGTAAGTCGCCCGTACCGATGCGCCACCGATCGCCATGAGCAGTGTTTTCAGTCGTCCGTTCGGAGCCGCTCGTGTCCCTTCCCGGTCAACTTTCCGGGCGTGGGGGTCTCCATGATGGGAACGGGGCCACGGATCCGCAGGGGAGGAACGGTGGGGCAGGGGCGCGACATCGACCAGCCGATGACATGGCGACTGCCAATCCACCTCCAAGCGTTATGGCGGCAGCTTCGGCTGTTTCCGCAATCCCCGGCGGAACACCTGTTCCGCGGCTACGTGCTGTCTGGTCCGCTCGATATCGAACGGTTGCGTGATGCAGTTGGGTGCGTCGTCCGACGGCACGCGATACTGCGCACCACCTTTCGTGAGCACGACGACGGTACACCGGTCGCCATAGCCTGCGACGAAAGCGTCGTCGACTTCGCCGTCATCAACGAAGCCGGCAGCCCCCGCAGCACGTGGCAGGAGATCCTCCGCCGGCACGCCCATCAGGCGACCTGGCAGCCGTTCAACCTCGACACCGAGCCACTTCTGCGGACCCGGGTGGTACGGCTGGGCACCGACCGACACGGTCTACTGCTGATCATGCACGGGTTGGTGGCCGACGAACGGTCCGTGGACATCATCTGTAGGGAGACCTCGACCTTCTACCGAGCGGGGACGAAGCGCGACGTGGCCACGCTCCTGCCACCACCGGTGCAATACGCCGCCGTGACGCTCCACCCGGGCACTGCTGCCGTCCCCCCGCGCCCGGCCGCACCCCACCAGGGGCAGCCTTGGCCGGCCGGCACACCGGAGCCGGTCCGGCTGCTCGCCGACCATCGACGGCGGGACATTCCCGACGCGGCCGGTCGGCGACGTAGGTTCAGCGTCGCGCATGGCACCCTGACACGGTTGACCGCTGCGGCCGGTCCGGGGATCGAGCCCGGGGCGGCCCGGCCCGAAGACCACGACGCGGTGCTGCTGGCCGTGGTCTGCATCCTTCTGAGCCGGCTCAACGGGCAGCGCGACATTCTGCTCGGATACCTGGTGGACGGCCGCAACCAGGCCGGCGACGCCCCGTTGATCGGTCGACTGGCCGGACCGGTACCGGTCCGGCTGGACCTGTCCGGCGTCAGACGTCTCGCCGACGCCGTCGACCTGGCCGCCGACGTGCTGGCCTCTCGGTCCACCTCCGCCGGTGTGGCCGCCGGCTCACTCTCGGGCGCAGCGTCGGAGACCTGGCCGATTCTTCCGGTGACGGTAGACATCGCGGCGGAGCGGCCCCACCCGATCCGGCTTCCCGGAATCACGGTACGGCCGCTGGATCTCGACGATGTCATCGCCCGGTCCGAGCTAGCCCTGACGCTACGCCGAGGGTCACACGGGGTGTCCGGCACGATCGACTATCAGGCGGCCCGCTTCAGCGACGCCACCGTCGCCCGATGGTCGGGACACCTGAAGACGCTGATCGCCAAGCTCACGGACGATCCACGCCGACCGCTGGACGAAATGTCGATCCTGTCCGCAGCGGAACATCGTCGGCAGATCACGGAGTGGACAGCGACGGCACGGGAGCACCCCGTGCAGACCGTCCCGGAACTCGTCGCCCTCCGGACAGCCACCTGCCCGGATGCGATCGCCGTGATCGACGGGCGGGAGGCGATGACCTACGCGCAGCTCGCTGAGCGCGCCCGCCGGCTCGCCGGGCGCCTTCGTACGGTGGGGGTGGGTCCGGACGTGCCGGTGGCGGTATGTCTGCCGCGCACTGCGAACCTGGTTGTGGCGCTGCTGGCCGTCCTTCAGGCCGGCGGAGCATACGTGCCGGTGGACACCGGCTATCCCGTCGTGCGGCAGGAACAGATCCTGACCGACAGCGGGGCCCGCGCCGTGATAACCACAGTCGAGCTTGATGACCACCTGCCGCACCCGGCCGACCGGGTGGTGTTACACGTCGACCGGGACGCGTCTGCCGACGAATCGCCGACCGTAGGTGATCCCGGTCCGCATCCCGATCCGGCCAACCTCGCCTACATCCTGTACACCTCCGGATCGACCGGGCGGCCCAAGGGTGTCGCGGTGCCCCACGCCGGGCTCAGCAACCTGGTGGCATGGCACGTCGGGCGCTACGGGCTGACGGCAGGTGACCACACCACACAGGTGGCCGCAGTGGGGTTCGACGCGTCGGTGTGGGAGATCTGGCCCACGTTGACGGCCGGCGCAACCCTGCACATTGCCGACGACGAGCACCGGCTGCGGCCGGACCTGCTGCTCAATTGGCTGGCGCGGCAGCGGATCACCGTCAGTTTCCTGCCGACGCCGCTGGCCGATAAGGTCCTGCGGTTGCCGCCGCCCTCCGGTCTGGCGCTACGCGCGCTTCTCGTCGGGGGAGACGTGTTGCGCGGGAGACCTCGCCCCGACTGCGGATACACGGTGGTCAACCACTACGGTCCGACCGAAGCCAGCGTTGTCACGACAATGGCCGTTGTCTCGCCGGCAAGCGCCGGTACGTCGCCCGACCGCCCCCCTCCGATCGGGCGTCCGATCGACAACCTGCGAACCTACGTGCTCGACGACAACCTACTTCCGGCCCCCGTCGGGGTTCCGGGTGAACTGCACATCGCCGGTGCCGGACTGGCCCGCGGCTATCTCGGGCGGCCCGGCCACACGGCCGAGCGGTTCGTCCCCGACCCCTTCTCCCCGGTGCCGGGCGGACGTCTCTACCGCACGGGCGATCGGGTCCGGTACACGCCCACCGGGGACATCGAGTTCCTGGGCCGGCTGGACCACCAGATCAAGCTCCGGGGGCACCGGATCGAGGCTGCGGAGGTGGAGGTCGCGCTCCGTGCGCACCCGGGCATCGAGGACGCGGTGGTGACACCGTACGAGGACGAGCAGGGCCAGACCCGCCTCGTCGGCTACATCACCGGACCGGGCGCGGCCGGGCTCGCGACCGATACGTTGCGCGAGCATCTCGCCAGCCGTCTACCCGACTACATGATTCCCTCCACCTTCGTCCCGCTGGACCAATTGCCGAACACGGCGCATGGCAAGATCGACCGGCATTCGCTGCCCCCCGTCCGGACGACCACCCGGACGGTCAGGCAGCATCCCCGAGACGCCGTCGAGGCGGTGATCGCCGCCACCTGGACCCAGGTCCTGGGCCAATCTGGCGACATCGATGTCCATGACGACTTCGTCGCTCTCGGTGGTCACTCGTTACTCGCCGGGCAGGTGGTCTCCCGGGTCAACGCGATGTTCGGTGTCGACCTTTCCATCCGGGCCCTGTTCGACGCGTCGACGGTGGAGACCTTCGCGACGGTGGTGCGGCAGACCGGTGGAGCCGACCGGGTCACCGACGTCGCCCGGCTCATTCAACAGATCGACCAACTCTCCGACCACGACGTGGCGAGACTGCTCGTCGAGGTCGGAGAGGACAGCGGCGACGCGAATCCGATCCACCACGACGGCAGGGCATGAGGGACGGCACCCGGGACACCCTGATTCGGCGGTGAGACCACAGCAGTGTCCCGGTCGCTGTCCGGCGGGCATCAGCGGCTCGCTCCATACCGCGCACACGGATGCCGCCGTGCACGCCGAGCTGTGGTGCCGACTCAGTGCGGTCCGGACACCACATTGACCACCCGGGGTGGGCGGACGATGACATTCGCGACGGCAGCCCCCTGCAGCACGTGCCGGACCTTCTGCGAAGCCAGCGCAAGGCTGCGCAGCGCATCCGCGGAAACATCCACCGGTACGTCAATTCGATCCCGCAACTTGCCGTCCACCTGGACGATGCAGGTGATGGTTTCCGTCGCGACCAGATCCGGATCCGCCTCCGGCCAGCCGGCCCAGCAGACTGAGGGTTGCCGGCCAAGCCGCTCCCACGCCTCCTCGGCCGTGAACGGTGCAAAGCAGGAGAGCATGCGCGTCAGGGACTCGGTTCCCTCCCGCACCGCCGGGTCGGCCGGTCCGCATCCCCGATCGACAGCCCGCCGTAGCACCGAGGTGAGTTCCATCAAGCGGGCGATTGCCACGTTGAGCCGCTTGCTCTCCATCATCGCGGTCGCGTCGTTGATCAGGCGGTGGACTGCCTGACGTACATCCCTGTCACCCTGAGCTGGATCGGCATCGATGGTAGCCGGATCAATCTCGCCAGCCAGCCGCCACACCCGGGTCAGCCACTTCACGGCGCCGGTTGGTGACACGTCCGCCCAGTCGATGTCCTCCTCAGGGGGGCCAGCGAAGACCATTGTCACCCGGACCGCGTCCGGGCCATACTGCGCGATCTGATCCTGAAGGTTGACCAGATTGCCGAGGCTCTTGCTCATCGCCTTACCGTTCATGATTACCTGGCCCTGGTTGGTGAGCCTTACGAACGGTTCGACGAAGGGCAGATGCCCCAGGTCGTGAAGAACCTTGGTGAGAAAACGGGCGTACATCAGATGGCCGGTGGCGTGTTCCTTGCCGCCGATGTACTCGTGCACCGGCAACCAGCGTTGGATGCCGGCCGGGTCGAAGGGCCCGTCCTGGTAGTGCGGGTTGGGATAGCGCAGGAAGTACCACGACGAGTCGACGAAAGTGTCCATCGTGTCGGTGTCGCGATGCGCGGGCTGGCCGCAACTGGGGCACGCGACCTCGACCCAGTCCTTCGCGCTGGCCAACGGCGACTGCCCGGTATCGGACCGCAACTGGTAACCGGACTCTGGCAACCGGACCGGCAACTCTTCGTCCGGCACCGCCACCTCGCCGCAATTTTCGCAGTGGACGATGGGAATGGGCGTCCCCCAGTATCGCTGCCGCGACAGCAGCCAGTCGCGCAGCCGGTAGGTCACGGCTGGTTCGCCGAAGCCCCGCTCGGCGAGTTCACGTACGATCGCCGCCGCTGCGACGTCGGATGACATGCCGTCGAAATGGCGGGAACGGACGAGCGTGCCGCCGCCGGAGGTCGCCGCCCCGGTCTCGGCTGGTTCGGGCTGCCCGGTGTCCACGACCACGCGCACCGGAAGTCCCAACGCCCGGGCGAAATCGAGATCGCGCTGGTCGTGTGCCGGCACTGCCATGACCGCCCCGGTGCCGTAGCTGGCGAGCACATAGTCCGCGGCGTAGATCGGAATCTGTTCCTCGTTGGCCGGATTGATAGCGTAGCGGCCGAGGAAGACCCCCGTCTTGGGTCGGTCGGTGGCGAGCCGGTCAGCCTCCGAGGTCGTCCGCAGCCCGGCCCGGTACGCCTCGAACTCCGCTCGTCGCTGCGGCGCGCACAACTCGTCGGCGAGCGGCGAATCGGCCGCCACGACGAAGAACGTAACTCCAAAGATCGTGTCCGGGCGGGTCGTGAAGACCCGCACCGGCTCGTCACGTCCAACGATGGCGAAGTCGATGTGGGCGCCTTCGGACCGCCCGATCCAGTTCCGCTGCATCGCCAGCACGTCCGCCGGCCAGGTTTCCTTCAGCTCACTCATATCGTCGAGCAGGCGCTGCGCGTACGCGGTCGTGCGGAAAAACCACTGTGTCAGGTCACGCGTCTCAACCTGGCTGCCGCACCGCTCGCAACAACCGGCAACGACCTGTTCGTTGGCCAACACGGTCCGGTCCACCGGGCACCAGTTGACCGGGGCGGAACGGCGGTAGGCCAGACCACGCTCGAACATACGCAGGAACAACCACTGGTTCCACCGGTAGTACTCGGGGTCAGACGTGTGAAAGCGAGTGCGCCAGTCGAACGATACGCCCAGCTTACGAAATGACTCCGCTTGGACCTCAATATTGCGATACGTCCAGTCGCGCGGGTCGAGATTCCTTTTGAATGCCGCGTTTTCGGCGGGGAGACCAAACGAGTCCCAGCCGATGGGATGCAACACGTTCATCCCTCGCATGCGAAGGAACCGAGCGATGCCGTCACTGATCGAGTACACCTCGGCGTGGCCCATGTGAAGATCGCCCGATGGGTACGGGAACATGCTCACCACATAGGAGCGGGGCCGATCGTCGGGGAGCCCTTCCGCCTCGAAGACGCGCTGATCAGCCCAAACCTTCTGCCACCTATCAACGGAAGCATGGGGGTTATAGCTCTCCTCCACGTGCGCTGACTCCTCACGGCTCAATGGGTACGCGGATCGGCAACGGCTCGCCCCATGCCACTGTAGGTCAGTATCTCGGCGGGCTGACGAGCAGGGTCAATGAGTCATTCTCATCGTGCGTGGCGGTCGGCTTCGACGTGGTGCAGGACGAGGACGGCCTGCATGATCGCGGTCGCTCGGTGTGGGCAGCAGCGTAGCTTGACCAGGATTGGACGGAACTGCCACTGTGGTGCACCGACCACGGTGTCGACGTCCAGACGTTCGGTGCGGATGTCGGCGAGCCGGTCGGCGCGGCGGCCCGCCGACGATGACGGTGTTACCCCGTTGCCGCAGTCGTACGGCGAGGCCGAGTCCGATGCCGGAGGTGGCGCCGGCGATGAAGAGTGTTGCCGCTGATTTCATCTACCCGGGCCGTTCAGTGGCCGATGGAATAGAGGTTGATGAGGTTGCCGTCGGGGTCGCGCAAGAGCATCGACCGGTTGCCCCACGGCTGGGTGGTGGGTTCCTGAACCCAGTCGGTGACCTGCTCGCTCAGGCGGGCGCGTTCGGCATCGACGTCGTCGACCTCGAATTCGAGGATCGCGGACCGGTTGGCGGCGGCCTCGGCCGCTCCGTTGTTGTAACGCTTGACCGCGGTGCCGTCGGCCAGCGCGACGATGCCGCCCTCGGTGTGCAGTTCGGCATAGTCGGGCCCGAAGGGCGTCACCGGCTCGGTGTTCGTCAGCGCGGCGTAGAAAGCGACCAGGGCGGGCAGGTCGTCGGTAACGAGACGGACCGAGGCGAACTTCATGGCGTTCTCCCGACTATCTTCGGTGAGCCGGACCATCCAGCCCTCAGAAACGCTACGCTACCGTAGCGTACTGTTTCCGGTCATGAAAGATGGGGAGATCACAAGGTGGCCCGATCCGGGGACTCCGTCGACGTCCGCGTCCAGCGATCCAAGGCGGCAGTGCTCGCCCAGACGTACGAGCTGCTGACGTCCGGCGGCATCGGCGGCGTCAGCATCGACGAGGTGTCACGACGTTCCGGCGTGGCCAAAACCACGATCTACCGCCACTGGCCGTCGCGTGCCGCGCTGCTGGTTGAGGCCTGCTCGACGATCGGGTCGACCTCAGCGGTTCCCGACACCGGCAGCTTCGACGGCGATCTCACCGCTTTGACCGAGGAACTGGCCGAGCAGCTGCGAAGTGCGCGCTGGGCGACGGTTCTTCCCTCTATCGTGGATGTTGCCGAGCGGGATCCCGAGTTGGCCGGGCTCCATGCGGATCTGCATGCCCGGTTGCTGGCTCCGTTCGGTGTGGTGACCGAACGCGCGCGCGCTCGGGGTGAGCTCGCTGCGGACCGTGGACCGGCTGACGTCACCGCCGCCGTCGCCGGCCCGCTGTTCTACCGTCGCTGGTTCTCCCGCGAGCCACTCGACGCGGTGTTCGTCGCGCGCGTCGTCGAGGATGCCCTCGGCCTTCTCGGCGTTCAGCCTCGCCCGGCATAAGGGGCGGGTACCGAAGGCCCTCATCGACGGCTCTCGTGGGGGTTTCGCGAGGTCGGGGCGGTTTCGCCGGTGCCCTTCCGCCCCAGGGGCGGCCGTGGCCGGGCGAGCGCGGTGCGAACGGCCCCGACGCCAGCGCGTCGGGGCCGTCCGTCGGTTTCTCAGCGCAGGCGGTCGTCGATGCTCTGCTGGAAGATGGCGAGCAGACCCTCCGCCAGGCCCAGGGTGTGCACCTCGTTGGCACCGTAGCGGAGGTTCTCCTGGACGTCCTCGGCCACCGCGAAGTCCTCCCCGCCGAACACCACGTCGTTGGTGAAGGCGAAGCGCTTGGCCAGCGCCGCCTGTCCCTCCTCGCCCGGGAAGTCGGCGGCCCGGTACATCATTTCGTGGGTCCAGATGGTCCGGTCCGGTGCCTCCGGCCAGAAGATGTTGATCGAGACGTAGTCCGGGTGCATGATGAAGAAGGTGTTCGGGAAGAGCACGTAGTACACCGAGGCGTATTCGAGGATCCGCCACGAGTCGGGCTCGGTCGTCAGGGCTTCCTCGATATTCGACCGGGCGGCGCACATGCGGATGTGCGGACCGTCCTCAAAATAGGAGAGCACGCCCTTCCGGAATGCCTTCGACAGGGTGCTGCGGTGCAGATACGGGACGTGGTAACCCTCAAGATAGGTCTTGATCAGCAGTTTCCAGTTCGCATTCTTCACCACCTTGGTCTTCCGATACCGGACGAGTTGGTCGACCTCGAATTCCACCAGGTCGTCCAGCATCCGGCCCAGGTACGCCCGCAGGTCGAGGTTGCCCGCCGGGTCCGGGTGCACCCAGATCAGGCCGCCCGCCTCGGTGACCGGCAACTCCTTCAGGCCGTACTGGTCGGGGTCGATGCCGGGGAAGTCCTCCTGCCGGCTGATCGAGCGTAGCGAGCCGTCGAGGTCGTACACCCAGTTGTGGAACGGGCAGACGAACGCCTTGAGTTGCTTCTCGTCCCCCTTCACCAGTCGGGCGCCCCGGTGTCGGCACTGGTTGAGGAAGGCGCGCAGCCGGCCCTGCCGATCGCGGGTCACCACGTAGGGGATCCGGTTCCAGTCGCTCAACAGGTAGGAACCCGGTTCGGCGACGTTCGAGACGTGCCCGGCCACCAGAGGGTAGTCGCGGAAGACGCCAGCCAGTTCGCGGTCGAGGATGTCGGCGTCCGTGTAGTTGCTCACCGGCACCTCGACGACCCGGCCGAGCATTTCCTGATCGCGGCCCTGTTCGCGCAGCGCGAAAAGGCCCTTCATAATTTCTACCTGTTCCTGGTGATTCATCAGACACGTTCCTTAGATCCGGGGCCCGCCGCCGGTGGGCGGCGGGTCGATGTGCCCTGTTAGAATCCAATCGGGAGTCGTCAGCACACTTTTCACCGATTATCGCTGGTGAGCGCACCCTGTCAATGTGGCCGGTGTCCGGAGGAACGATGGATCTCGAGCAGTTCGCGCACAGCGTGTTCGACGCGCAGCCGTTCAGTCAGTACCTCGGCGCGCGGCTCACCGGGGTCGGTCAGACCAGCGCGGAGTTGTCGGTGACCATCACCGACCAGCTCAAGCAGCAGCACGGGTACGTGCACGGCGGCGTGCTCAGCTACCTGGCCGACAACTCGATCACCTTCGCCGGTGGGCTGGCACTGGGCGGCAACGCGCTGACCTCCGAATTCAAGATCAACTATTTGAAGCCAGCCACGGGTGCGGTCCTGGTCGGCCGCGCGGTGGCCAAGGGCGTCGGCAAGCGGCAGGCCGTCTGCCAGTGCGAGATCTACTCGGTGCAGGACGACCAGGAGACCCTCTGCGCGATCGCCCAGGGCACGGTGGTCTCCGCCCGGTCGTAGTTCTCGACTGACGGTTCCGGAGACCAACGACCGCGGCGGCCCAACAGCTCGGGGCTTGGTCATCTGCGCCAGCGCCGGCGGCCGGCTGCTCGGCGTCGTTCCTGAAACGATCCCTCATCGCCGGCTTGGCCGTCCGCTTGGTCCTGTCCTTGATCAATGCGTGGTGCTACGCCCCGACCCCAGGACGGCACGATGTCAAGATCGCGGATGCCATGCCTGCGGGCACCGCAGCGGCACCGCCGGGCTGCGGCCTCGATGGTTGCGGCACGGGGGTGGCATCCTGTGGGTCGTGAGGCCTAAATGCTCCCTGTACGTGGACGTCGGTTACCTGCTCAGCGCCGCAGCGGTCCGGGTGACGGGGACGTCGCTGCGGAACGGGATTCAGGTCGACTACGAGTCACTGATCGACGCGCTCGTCCAGCAGTCCGAGGCGCTGTCGGAGCTGCCGATGTTGCGCGTGCACTGGTACGACTCCGCGAGAGACGGTGTACCCGACGGCTCGCAGCAGTTCATCGGTGAACTGCCCAACGTCAAGCTGCGGCTCGGCCGGTTCGGCGTGGACGGCCAGCAGAAGGGCGTCGACCTGCGCATTGGGCTCGACCTGGTGATGCACGCACGCAACGGGGTTGCGGACGTCTTCGTCCTCGTCTCGGGCGACGATGATCTGACCGAGGCCGTGGAGGAGGCCCAGGTACACGGGGTACAGGTCATCCTGCTCGCCGTCCCCAACGGGCAGGACCGGCCCCATGGCATCAGCCGGCATCTGATCCGGGCGGCCGACGGGCTCAAGATCATATTCCCGGACGCCATCGGCACCGCCGTGACGAAGATGGAGACACCCTCGGCGGTGCCGTCACCGATGGCGGTGTCGCTGGGCGGGCACCAGCGCGCCAAGGCCCCGTTGACGGACTTCACCGCACAGGACGGCTCACCAGCACCCCACCTGTCGTCCGCGCCCGCCGCCAGCGGGACCCTGGATGTCAGGACGGGCACGACGAATCACGAGGATCCTCCTGACCTCGCCGAACAGATCGGCTCGGTCGTCACCAACGTCCTGACGACTTTCCGCAGTTCCGCCACGCCGGAGGCCCTGGCGGAACTCACCGCCGGCAAACCATCGATCCCACGCGACATCGACAAAGCCCTACTGACCGACCTGTCGGAACGGCTCGGTGAAGTCGATCTGAGTGAAGCCGTGCGACACCAGCTTCGGACACGGTTTTGGGAGCAGTATGACCATGCCTGGTAGCGGTTGTTAGATTCTGAGGCGTTTGTTGCGGTGCAAGGGTTTCACGGGTTGGTGGCAGGTGAGGCAGGTGCCGGTCCAGGTCCCGCGGAGCGTCCGGTAAACCGGGGAACCTCACCACCTGGCGACGACAGACCAGATGCCTGGCTCACAGCCTCGATCAATTGCCTCCCTGCCGATCTGACGTCGTGTGGTCTTCGGCGTCAGGCCACTGCGGTCGCGGCGATCCGCTCGGAGAATTCGACGAGACGGTTGGAGAATGCCCACTCGTTGTCGTACCAGCCACACACCTTGACCTGGTTGCCGACGACCGCCGTCAGCGGCGCGTCGAAGATGGACGAGCAGGGGTTGCCGACGATGTCCGCCGAAACCAGCGGCGCCTCGGAGTACTGAAGGTAGTGCCGTAGCCGCGGGGAGTTGGCCGCCTCGCGGAACGCCGCGTTGACCTCCTCGACATCGGCACTCCGACGGAGGACCACGGTGAGATCGGTGACTGAGCCCGCCGGAATGGGGACGCGTAGAGCGGCCCCGGTGAGACGCCCGTCGAGTTCCGGGATGACCTTTCCGATAGCCTTCGCCGCACCCGACGACGTGGGAACGATCGACAGGGCTGCTGCGCGGGCCCGGCGAAGATCGGAGTGCGGGCCATCGTGGAGCCGCTGGTCGCTAGTGTAGGCGTGGACCGTCGTCATCAGCCCTGATTCGATGCCGAACGAGTCGTTGAGCACCTTCGCCAACGGCGCAAGCGAGTTCGTGGTGCACGAACCGTTGGAGAAGACGTCGTGGCCTTCCGGATCGAGCCTGTCGTCGTTCACCCCGAGCACGATCGTGGGAACGTCCCCCTTGGCCGGGGCCGAGATGATGACCTTCCTCGCGCCCCCTTTGAGGTGGGCTGCCGCAGCGGAGCCGTCGGTGAAGTGGCCGGTGGACTCGACGACGACGTCGGCACCCACCTCGCCCCAGGGGATGGCGGCCGGATCGGACTGTGCGAAAACCCTGATGCGCGTGCCTTGAACAACTATCGCGTCGCCGTCGAAGGCGACATCGTCGAGGTGGCCGGAAACCGAGTCCCACTCGAGCAGTGCAGCCAGCGTACGGGCGTCGGTGAGGTCGTTGACCGCGACCACCTCGACGTCGGCGTTGTTCGCCAGGGCAGCGCGCAGATAGCTACGCCCGATCCGTCCGAACCCGTTGATGCCGATGCGTACCGTCATGGCTTCAGTTCCTCTCTTGGTTGAGCACGGAAGGCGACGCGGCCCGGAGCAGGTCGATGGCACCGGCGCGGGCGTCGTCGAACGGGCCCGGATCCTGCTGGGCGATAGCGAGCACGTACCCGCCCTGCAGGACGGCCATCAGGGTGTGGGCGAGTTGCTCGGGGTTGAGGTCGTCCCGCAGTTCGCGGGCGGCGATCGCTTCCCGCAGCACGCCGACCAGGTTGGCGTGTGCCTGAGCGAACGCGCGCGACACCGGGGCAAGTAGCACCGGGTCCTCCCGGACCTGCGGATCCTGGGTCATCCGGCCGACCTTGCAGCCCTTGAGGACGTCGCGTGGGCGCATCAGGTACGCCTCGATCCGGGCCATCGGGTCGCCCGGGCCGTCGAGTTCGGACCCCGCCGGCACCAGGTCGTCGACGTTACGCTCAAGCGCGGCGAGCGCTAGGTCCCGCTTGGTCGGGAAGTGGTGGTACATGCTGCCCTGGCCGACGCCCGACCGTTCGCGCACGTCGCGCGGGCTGGTGTCGGAGTAGCCGCGCTCCCACATGAGTTCACTCATCGTGTCGACCAGGAGCTTTCTCGAACCCACCGGACCAGTGTACCTACTAGTAGGTACACATGCTCCGGAACGGCCCGACGGAGTCGTCGTCGCTGACCAGCCAGGGCGGTCAGGCCCATGCGGTTGCGCCAGCCGGGGGTCCGCGCGTCCCTACACGCCAACCGGACAGCACCCGGAGTCAGGCGAGGAACTCTTCGATGATCTTGAGGAGCTCTGCCGGCCTCTCCATGGCTGCGGCGTGCCCGCAGTCCAGCTCTACGTACTCGCTACCTGCGATGGCGTCGCGGAACTCGCGGGCGTAGCGGACGGGCACGAGCTGGTCCTGCCGCATACCAACGACAAGCGTGGGGCACCTGATGTTGCGTACGTGCTCGCTGATGTCCAGCCTGTTGATCAGCTCCAGCAGGGCGACCAGGCCCTCCGACGGCATCAGGCCCGACCGTAGCCGCAGCCGCTCGCCGGGGCTCATCGAATCGATGAACGTGTCCGAGACGACGTGTAGGAGGGTGAACTCGGCGAAGGCATTCCCGTCAAGCTTGGCCAGACTCAGCCAGGTACGCATGAGCAGCCGCTGCCAGGGCTGGCGGAAGTGCTCGAACCCGCCCAGCAGGACCGCCCGGCGTACGAGATCCGGCCGTTTGCCGGCCAACGCGGCGGCGACGACGGCGCCCGTGGAGATTCCAAAGACGTCCGCCGGGCCTTCTGCACCGGCCTCGAGCGCCCCCGCCACCTGGTCGACCAGCATGTCGACGGTGAGCTCGTGCGGGGGGAGCGGGGTGAGGTTGCTGCCCGAGTAACCCGGCACGATCGTCCGACGGTGCCCGGTGAAGTGCTCCAGCAGGCTGGCGAAACTGGTTTCCGGGTGCCCGGTGCCACCGTGCACAAGGACGAGCTCCGGGCCCGGTCCCTCCCCGGCGACGTGGTAGCCAACCGGGATACCCGCGACGTCGACACTGCGTTGCGTCGTGATGCTCAACATGCGCTTTCCTCTCGTTGTCTACTTCGCGGCGGTGGCGACTGCCCCGGGTTCGGCGGCGGCCTCCCATCGCGGCCGGGACAGCGCCCACGTGAGCAGCGCGGCCAGCCCCGCGAAGCCCGCTGCGGCTGGCAACAAGGTGGCGGCGCCGGTGGTGGAGATCAGACCCGCGCCGATGACGCCGGACAGGAACTGGCCGAGATAGCCGGTCGAGGTGTTGAGCGAGGTGACCAACGGTGCCCCGCCGGGCGGCGCGAACGCGATGATGCGGTACTGCTGTGGCCCGATGACCGAGTAAGACACGACGCCGCTGAGCGCCTCGGCGACCACCACGAGGAGGAACTGGTCTCGGACCGCGAGCATCAGCAGGCACACCACAGCGATGCCCACGGTGGCACCGATGACGACCTGGCGCGGGCCGTACCGGTCGGCCAGCCACCCCGCCGTGAGGTTGCCGGCCGTCGCGGCGACGCCGAACACCAGTAGCAGCAGGGCGAGCCGGGATTCGTGGCCGTCGAGGGCCGGCGCGAAGACGGCGCTCATGTAGGTGAAGGGCAGGAAGACCCCGATGAACGCGAGCAGTGTAACGACCAGGATCCGCAGCACCCGCCCGTCGGTCAGCGGCGTGAGGCGCTGTCGCAGGGACGCGCTCCGGTCGGGCTCGATCGCCGGAACCAGGAAGCTGAGTACGACCGCGACGACTGCGGCGACCCCGGCGACGAACCAGATCGCCCGCTGCCAGCCCCACGCCCCACCGATGAGCGTGCCCAGCGGCGCACCGAGCACCAGCGACAGGGTGGCCCCGGCGGTCACCATCGAGATCGCTCGACCGCGGCGTTCCTCGCCGGCGAGGAACGCCGCGGTCGCCACGGCACTCGCCACGAAAAGCGCCGCACCGCATCCGGCGAGCACACGTGACGCGAGGACCAGCCAGTACGCGTGCGCCGAGGCGGTCACGGCGTTGCCGACGGCGAGCAGCGCGATCCCGGTCACCAGGGTCCGGCGACGCGGCCAGCGCCCGGTCAGTACGGCGAGGACCGGGCCCAGAAGCGCGTACGCGATGGCGAAGGCGCTCACCATCTGGCCGGCCGCCGCAATGCTGATCCCCAGCGTTTGGTGGATTTCCGGCAAGAGGCCGACGATGATGAATCCATCGGTTCCGACGACGAACGTGCCGAGCGTCAGAACCAGCATGCGCGCCTGCCAGGGCAGGCCACCGGATCTATTTCCAGACTTGGTCATCTCACTACCATATTCAGCGAAGTAACGTCATTTTCTGAGATTCGGGGTCGCGCCGTTTCGAGGCCAGCGGGAAAGACGTTCAGGAAAGATCGGCGCTGACCAGCCAGCTCCGTGGGACGCCGCGTGCCTCGCGCGGCGCGACCGGGTACGGCCAACGCCCTTCGCCGGCGCCCGGCTCGCCCGGCTGCCGCAGGTCCCGGACGGTCCAGCCGTGCGCGGCCAGAAACTCCGCCGGATGGTCGGTGCCGAACTGCCATGGCGTGCCATCGTCGCGCAGACGCTGCAGGAACGACTGGGTCATCGGGTGGCGCAGCAGCGCTGCGCTGGCCAGATCGAGAACCAGGCGGCTGCCCGGCTGGCTCGCGCCGGCCACCCCCCTGAGCAGCCGCCCAGCCTGCGCCTCGGTGAGGAAGAAGATCAGCCCTTCGGCGATCCACAACGTACGCTCGTCGGGCACGAACCCTGCCGACGTCAGCACCGTCAGCCAGTCGCCGGCCAGATCGGCCCCGATCGACACGATGTTCACCTGCGGCTCGGCGTCGAGCTCGGCCAGGCGCCGCTGTTTCTCGTCGAGCAGGGCATCGTGGTCGACCTCGTACACCGTGACGCCGGGCGGCCACCTGAGGCGGTGGGTGCGAACGTCCATGCCGTTGGCGAGCATAACGACCTGCTGGATGCCGGTTTCGGCGAGTAGGCGTACGAGCGCGTCATCGATGTAGCGGGTGCGCACGGCGACGAAGTCGACCACCCCGGCGCCCCGGTAGTGTTCGAGCAGTTCGAAACCGCGCGGCTCGGCCAACTGCCGGGCGTACTCGTCGCGGACGATGCCGTCGGGCCGCTCCGTCTCCTGTGCGCGGGCGGCGGCGGTCCATTGGGCGGTGTAGGAGATCTGGTCCACCGGTTCACCTTTCTATGCGGCCAGGAAATGCTTCTGGATGGCGGAGAGGGTGCGAACCTCACCGATGTCGAGCGTGTCCATGTCGATCTCGATACCGCTTACCTCCGAGATGAGAAAGACGAACTCGACGAACGACAGCGAGTCGACGAGGCGATTGTCGATCAGATCCTCGTCGGCGGCGAGTTCGACGCGGTCCTCGTGCTTGGCGAGGATCCATTCCTTGATCCGGTTGATCGGGGTCGTTGTCTGCTGGGTCATCTCCGAGATTCCCTTCACCTGTCGACATGGCGGCGGCCACCGACGATCAGCACGATGTCCATATCGATCCGCAGGGCGCTAGACGGACTGCCGCTCACGAATCGTCCGTTCGACCATCTCGTGTGCGCGACCGGCCGACCTATACCGATCGGTCAGCACGCTCACCCACCGCTCCAGCCCGAAAGCGACGCAGCCGGTGAAGGCCGTGCTCCCGGTCGTGCCATCCGGCAGGTCGATGCCGATGCGGCAGCGCTCGCCGAAGAAGTTGCGATGCGTATTGACCGAGGCGATCGCGAGGCCGTCGACGCTGAACTCGTACTTCACCGGCTGCATCCGCTGGAGCAGGGCGCGAGCGCCGCCCTTCTCGAAGAAGGGGTCGGAAGCAGCGTCCACGGTGAACTCCAGCGAAAGCTCGCCGAGCAGTTTCTCGATTCTGCTCCGGTAACGGGCGATCACCTCCTGCGTGTGCTGATACGACCCGAGCGCAACGATCTCGCGCATCTGGAAGGTGAGTAGGCGACGTAGGCCATCGAAGTGCTCCTCGCTGCGAAAGCAGCGGTTGACGAGCGTCACCAGGGTGTCCGCCGGCACGATTCGGTCCTGGAAGTAGAGGTACGCGCCGAAGCAGGTCGCCGTGGACAGCCCAAGCCGGGCAGGGGCGACCTGGTCGGCTGCGAAGTGGTCACCGTCGGGACCGGAAACCGGTGCGCGCAGGCCGCCGGCGACCAGCGCGAGATGCGGAAAGTTGGTGTAGACGTCGAAGTTCGCCAGCTCGTCCACGGCATAGACCGGCGGCGCGGAGAGCTCGAGGCCACCCTCCTCCGTCGCCCAGCCGCGGAAGGTGTCGTCCAGCAGCCGCAGCAGGGCGGTCTCGGCAGGCCCCAGGATGGCCCGGCCGCCGGTGATCCGGTGGCACCCCGCGTCGCTCATCGGACGGCCCCGGTTCCCGCCGCGCCGACCGCGACGAGTCCGTGCCGGGTCAGGAACGAGTTGGTCTTGCGGAACACCTGCGCCTCGAACTCAGCCCGACGCGGGTCGTCGAGCAAGCGTCGCCGTACCTCCAGGGGGTTGGGGATGCCTGCGTCCTTGTAGACCTGCGGGTTGTACAGCGACTCGAAACTGTAGGTCAGGTAGCGGCTCAGGTAGTCGGCGACCTGGGCCAGTTCCTCCGGCGTAGCCCGCTCGCGGAACCCGTCGAAGAGCAGCCGGACCAACTCCCGCCCGAACGCGATGTGGCGGGACTCGTCTTGGTGGTGAATCTGGTTGATCTTCCGAATGGTGACGTCCAGGCGGTCGTCGAGCGCCATCTTGGCGTTGAAGTGGTCCACCAGTTCCTCGAAGATCAGGATGCGGGCGAAGACGAGCAGACTCGCCGCGTCGCTCGGCGGAATGGTCTCGGCACCACCACGCGGCTGCTTGTAGAGCTTGCCGCCATAGCGCAGGCAGAACTGGGCGAAGAACCACATATGCTCGTTCTCTTCACCGATGAAATGGTGGAAGAACTCCGACGGCGTAGCGAACTCGACGGTGTGTATCCGGCGGGTGACCTCGATGAGCAACTCGCGGATCCCGTGCACGTTGAGGCTGTAGAAGTTGAGACTCTCGTACTTCGAGAGCCGGTACAGCTGTTCCTCGCTCAGCTCGCGCGCGACCTCCGTGTCGTACGTGGTCGTCAGCTCGGGACTCATCCACCACGCACGCTCCGGGAGTGCTTGTGGCCACTCGAACATCTGGTAGGGGTTGTAGTAGTCCTCGACAGACTTCAAGCTGAGCCGGTTCAGGACTTCTCGGAGCCGCTCGCTGGTGTCGATGAGCGTAGACGTCATGATCGACATACCCTCCTGGTTCTTGCCGATTCCAGGGCCAGCCGGCCCAGCCGGTCCATGCGGTCGTCGGTCCTCGTGTACTGGTCGATTCGGCGGTTGAGCTGAGTGGTCGTGTACGCGAAGGCCAGGTTCTCGGCCGGCACGGCGAAGACCAGCGCACAGTCCTGCCCGTAGTGACCGAACGAGTCGACCGTCAGACCCGCCTGCGGTAGGTGGGGGTCAGGCAACATGAACCCGAGCGCGTACGCGCGCTCCCGGGCGAAGACCCGGTCCGGCCCGCGCCGCCGTAGCCGGGTGGCGCGTCGCAGGGTCGACTCGTTCCACAGGCGTACGCCGTCGACGGTGCCGATCGTGGCGGCGAGGATCCTCGCAAGTGCGCTTGCGGAGGAGACAGCGTTGCAGGCGGGCACCTCGGCGCCCAGGTACCGCAGAGAGTTCTCCACACCCGTCAGGTTCGGGTTGCGCTGGGAGCGGCTCAACAACGAGGTGCGGTCGCCGAGCAGGGCCAGGATGTCCGCGGCGGTGCTGGTGCCGGTCGGCTGTGTCTGGCGGAACGGTGCGAAGCGAGTCAGGTCGTTGATGCCGATGCGAACCTCGGCACCGAGCCGCTCGCGGAAGTGCTCCTGGAAGAGCTCGTCCACACGCTTGCCCGTGGCCCGCCGCAGGAATTCGCCGACGCCCCACCCGAAGGTCAGGTCGTGGTAGCCGTGGTCGGTTCCCGGCTCCCAGTAGGGGCGCTGCGCCGCGAGGGCATCAACGGCCGGATACCAGTCGAGCACGTCATCGACGGAGAGCCGACGATCGACGCCTACCAGACCCGCCTGGTGAGCGAGGAAGGTGGCCAGCGTCAGCGAGGTCTTGCCGGCCGCGGCGAACTCCGGCCAGACCTCGGCCATCGGGGAATCGATGTCGATCGCGCCCCGCTCGTGCAGCGCGTGCGTGATGACGGCAAGCAGGGCCTTGCTGACCGAGCGTACGTTCTGCACCTGGTCGTGTGTGCGCTGCGCGGAGCGCAGCCGGACCCGCTCCTCGCCGTCCACGTACACGCAGAGCTCGCTGTGGGAGTCCAGCCCTTCACGGTGGATCCGGTCGAACTCCTCAGCCAACGGGAGGAACTCTTCGGTGTGGGTGCCGACGATGTGTTCCAAATCAGGCCCCCTCCCGCATCCGCCGCTCGATCTCCTCGGCCAGCTCGCCCACGGTTGGTCTGTCGAAGCAGATCGAGGGAGGCAGCGGTACCGACAGACGGCGCTGCAGCCGGTTGCGGATGGTGAGGGCATTGAGTGAGTCCATGCCCGCCCGCGCCAGGTCGAGCCCGTCGATCTCGTCGCGGTCGAAACCCAGTTCCCGCGCTACGACCTCCACACAACAGGCCAGTACGTCCTCCGGGGCCGCCTCGGGCGCGGCGACGGTGAGCGCGGGCAGCGCACCGGTCAGGTCGCCGGTGAGCGGGTTGGAGGCGAGGTGGTGCTCCGGGTCGAGATCCTTCCAACGGACCGCCAACAGCCCCACCTGTCCCGAAGACCGGCTGGCCATCACGGCACGCAGCAGTGGGCGCCCCTCGGCGCTGGTGAACGTGCCGAGGCCCTGCTCGTCGAGCCGGAGCAGGAACGCGGTTTTACCGGCCAGATAGCCGACGTCCGACCAGGAACCCAGGTTGATCGACAAGCCAGGGAGGCCGAGTGCCCGACGATGCCCGGCCAACGCGTCCAGGTAGGCGCAGGCCGCCGCGTGCGCCGCCTGCCCGGGATTACCGAACAGCCCCGTGAAGGAGGACGTCATGACAAACAGGTCGAGGGCGGGCGCGTGCTCGGCGGCACTACGGTGCAGGTTCCATGCACCCTCCACCTTCGGTGCCAGCACCCCTTCGATGCCGCGCCAATCCGTCCGGTCGATGGTCGCATCGTCGATGACGCCCGCCGCGTGCACGACGCCCCGGATGCCCGCGCCCGTCCCGCCGTAGCTGACGAAGAGCCGGTCGACCTGCTGTGCAGAGGTGACGTCCACCCTCTCGGTCAGGATCTCCGCCCCAAACTCCTCGGCCAGTCTCCGTAGCCGCCGCTCCTGCTCCGGGCGGGGTGCCGACCGGCCACCGAGGACCAACCGCCGGCCACCGAGCTCCAGCAGCGCATGCGCGCACTCCAGGCCGACACCGGACAGTCCGCCGACGACCAGATACCAGCCCTCCGGATCGAGACGGGACGGCCCGGCCTGCACGGGCACCGGGGTATGCCGGAGTCGGGGCAGCAGCACCCGGTCACCGCGCAGCGCCAACTCGGCGTCACCGGAGCCGACGGTGAGGGAACCGAGGACGGCGGCGAACGACGACATCGTCGCGGTCCACCGTTGCTTGGTCGCGGCCGCGTCGAGATCAACGAGAACGTGCCGGACGGCCGGGAACTCCGTACGCGCGGTTCGGGCCAAACCGATGATCGCGCCCTGCGCGGAGACCACGTCGTCTGAGGTCAGGACGCGACGGGCACCAGCAGTCACGGTGTAGACGACGGCGGGCAGGTTCGCCCTGGCCAGCGCCTGGAAGAGTTGCAGGGTGACCGCTCCCCCGGCCGCGGCCACCTCGTCGAGGGCCGAACCCGTACGGGTGGAAAGCTCACCCAGGTCGGTCTGCCGCTTGCGCAGCACGGGAACGGCGTTGACGACCGTCGCCGGCCGAAGGCTGGTCAGCACCCGCACGGTGTCCGCCACCGCGTCGTCGGTGTGGACGTGGACCAGAACCTCGGCTCCGAGGCGCTCCAGCTCCCGGGTCAGTTCGGCGGCCGAATGTACGGACGGGGCGACGACTAGGACCCGGCCCGGCGCTCGGGTCAGCGGGATCGCCGGCGCGTCGGCCCAGGTGACCGAGTAGAGGGCGGGACCGTCCTGAGCTACCCCGTCGGGGCTCTCCGGGAGGTCGTCATCAACGCGCCCGACCGCCGTGTCCCCACCGGTCGGCACCGCCTCGACCCAGTGCCGCCCCCGCTGGAAGGGATAGGTGGGCAGGGTGACGGTACGGCCGCCGGGCGAAACGGACGACCAGTCCACCTCCAGTCCCGCCGTGTACGCACCGGCCAGCGCGAGCCGGGTGGAGGCGACGTCGTTGCGATCCCAGCGCAGCGTTTCGAGGCAGGTCGGCTCGTTCCGGGGGTCGGTGCCGAGGGTGAGCTGGGACAGGCCGGTGAGGGTGTCGGCCAGGCCGATCTCGAGCAGGATGCCGGGCACCTCCCCGACGGCTGCGCGGATCGCGGCGACGAACCGGACCGGCTGGCGCAGTTGCCGCAGCCAGTATTCGGGTGTCGCGATCTCCGCCGTGGCCGGTGCGCCGGTGAGCGTGGACACGAGCGTATGCACCGGCGGGCGCAGGTCAACGGCGTCCAGTACGGCGGCGTAGGCGTCGAGGATCGCGTCGACCTGCCGGGAGTGCGCGGCGCGGCCGACCCGCAGGGGCTTACAGATGATGCCGCGCCGCTCGGCCTCCGCAGTGGCGGCTCGGACGGCGGCGCCGTCACCGGAGATCACGGTACGGTTCGGCGCGTTGACCGCCGCGAGGTCGACCTGATCATGCTCGGCCAGCAGCTCCCGCACCCAACGCTCGTCGGCGAAGACGGCGGCCATAGCACCGGACTCGGGCAGGGTGCTGAACAGCCGGGCACGCTCGGACACGAGATACAGCCCGGTCGTGAAGTCGAAGACGCCCGCACCGTACGCCGCCGCGTACTCGCCGAGGCTGTGGCCGACGTACCCGTCCGGCTCGATGCCCCAGTGGCGCCAGAGGGTGAGCAGCGCCGCCTGCAGGGTGTAGACGACCGGCTGGGCCAGCCGGAAGTCGGTGATCGGCATCCCCCGGCGCGCCTCATCCTGATAGAGGAAACTGGAGAGGCGGTGGCCGATGAGCTGCTGGTAGTGCGGGTCGACACGTTCGATGAAGCTGCGGAACACGGGCTCGGTCAGGTAGAGATCGCGACAGGCCTCCAGGTATTCGGCACCGTGCCCGGAGAAGAGCGCGGTCAGCCGGGGTACGGCGTCACGGGCGACGCCGGAGTGGAGCCCGATCTCTCCATCGAACCCGTCTGCCGCGTCCGCCTCGCCATTCGTCACGGCATCCAGCAGCATGGCGAGCGTCTTGCGGTCTGAACCGACGACCGCCGCCCGGTATGGGAAGTGTCGACGCCCCGTGCCGAGGGTGAACGCGGCGTCAGCGGCGCTCGGCGCGGCCTCGCCCAGCAGGGCCGTACCGATCCGCGACGCCAGCTCACGCACTGCGGGCTCGGACTCGCCGGAGAGGGGTAGTACCTGGATTCTGGCGTCGGTGCCGGTTTCGGCGGGACCGGGTGGTGCCTCCTCCAGGATCGCGTGCGCGTTCGTGCCACCCAGGCCGAAGGCGCTGACCCCGGCCCGACGCGGTGTCCCACCGGACTCCCACCCCGCGGTCTCGGACTGTACGAAGAAGGGCGACCCGGCGAAGTCGATGCCCGGATTAGGCTCCCGGTAGTGCAACGAGGCCGGCAGCGTCCGGTGCCAGAGAGCGAGCGCCGTTTTGATCAGCCCGGCGATGCCGGCGGCCCAGCTCAGATGCCCGATATTGGTCTTGACCGAGCCCAGGGCACAGGAGCCGGGCGGGACCCCTCCGAACACCTCGGTTAACGCCGCGACCTCGATGGGATCGCCGGTCGGTGTCGCGGTGCCGTGCGCCTCGACGTAGGAGATCGAGCCGGGCTCGACGTCGGCGGCGGCGAGCGCCTGACGGATCACTGCGGCCTGACCCGACAGGCTCGGGGAGCTGAACCCCGGTTTGCCGGACCCATCGTTGTTGATCGCGGTACTGCGGACTACCGCATACACCCGGTCGCCGTCGGCCATCGCCCGGTCGAACGGCTTGAGCAGGACTGCGCCGACGCCGCTGCCGAAGATCGTCCCGGTGGCACCCGCATCGAAGGTCCGGCAGTGCCCGTCCGCGGAGAGCACCAGACCGGGCTCTGGCTGATAACGATCGATCTGCGGCACCGGTACGTGCGCCGCGCCGGCGAGGGCCATGTCGCACTCGCCCGCCAGCAACGCCTGGCAAGCCAGGTGCAGCGCGTAGAGGCCGGTGGCGCAGGCGGCATGGACGCTCACGCTGGGACCGTTGAGATCGAGTTTGTACGACACCCGGCTGGTCAGGAAGTCGCCTCCGGCGGCCATGATCAGCTGTAGGTCCTGCGCCGAGTCAAGAAAGTTCGGCAGCGGCTTGCTCGCCTGCCGCCCGAGGTGGTGCATCAGGTAGAGGCTGGTGCCGCAGCCGCCGTACACGCCGACATCCGGCGTGCCCCGCTGACCCGCCGCGCCGCCATCCTCGAGTGCCTCCCAGCAGACCTCGAGGAAGAGCCGCTGCTGTGGGTCGAGTAGCGCCGCTTCGCGTGGGCTGTAGCCGAAGAAGCCGGCGTCGAACCGGTCGATGCCGTCCAAGAGGGCCGAAGCGTGTATCCACCCGGACGGCCCGTCGGTCACAGTGATCGACTCCACGCCCCCCACCAGGTTCGACCAGAACCTCTCAAGGGTGTCCGCGCCGGGAAACCGGCAGGCCATTCCGATGATCGCTACGCTGTCCTCGTAGCTCATTGACCGGATCCTCCCGTGGGTGGTGCCGCCTCTTTCTGCTCCTACCTCGCACGCTGCCCTACGTCGCCCGCCGGGCCAGACGCCTCCGTTCCGCCGCGCTCGACGCGCCACCCGGACGAACCCAGCCGCCGGCCCGGTGCGGTGTGGGCGCGGGTGTACGCAGTCGTGCCGCCATCGCGGCGACGGTTGGGTGCCGATAGAGGTCGATTAGCCGCAGGTCCGCCTCGGGGACAGCGTTGACCAGCTGGGTGAAGACCGAGCCGAGCTGTGCCGAGTTGCCGCCGACGTCGAAGAACCGCTCGTCAGTGGCGAACGACCGATCCGTGCCGAGCACCGTGGCCCAGGCATCGGCGACAATCTGTTCGTAGGAACGGCCCTCCCGGCCGGCGTGGGCTGCCCCGGGGCCGCTGCCGGCCAGTAACCGTTCCACCGCCCGTCGGTCCACCTTGCCGCTCACGGCAAGCGGCAGCGCGGACATGATCCGCACCAGGTGCGGTACCGCGTACCACGGAAGGGACTCACCGAGCCGGGTCCTGACCGTGTCTGCCGTGAGACCGGGTGCGGCAGGTTTCACCGCCGCGACAAGCCCGCTCACCCTGCCGGCGTCATCCCGGACGGGCAGCACGACGGCCTCCCCGACCTCAGCCATCGCACGGATCGTCGCCTCGATTTCGCCAAGCTCGATTCGATAGCCCCGCACCTTGACCTGACCGTCAATCCGGCCGTGGTAGCGCAGGGTGGCGTCGGCACCGACACTGACCAGGTCGCCGCTGCGATACCAGCGCCGCCGGTCCTCTCCATCGCCCAGGACGGGAAACTTGCGGGCGGTGAGCTCTGGGTCGTTGACGTAACCCCGGGCGAGGCCGGGACCGGCGATCAGCAGCTCACCAGGTTCGCCCTGAGAGCATTCCCGCCCAGCCTCGTCAACGACACGCACGGTGTAGCCGTGCAGGGGTCGCCCGATCGGTACGTAGCCGGTGTCACGGTCGGAGCACTCGTGCAGTGTCGTCGCTACGGTGGCCTCGGTCGGGCCGTAGGCGTTGTAGACGTGTTCCACCGCGCTGAGCTGGCCGACCAGCCCGGGCTGGACGATCTCGCCGCCCAGGATCAGCACCCGCAGCTTGCTGATACCGGCGGCGATCGCGCGGTCCTGCAGCATGAGCTGCACCAGCGAGGGCGTCACGAAGAAGTGGGTGACCCGCCCGCTGGTCAGCATGCTGTTGAGCACCTCGACACCGTCACTGTTCCTGCCGGCCAGGGAATCGGAAGCGGCGAGCATGACGGGGATACCCCGGGTCAACGGCCAGAACAATTCCACAACCGACAGATCGAAGCAGATGCTGGCCGCGGCGAGCCAGCATTCCTCCGGCCAACTGTGCGGTCTCGGCAACACCAGGTCCAGTGCCGCGAACAGGTTCTCGACACCGCCGTGCTCGATAGCGACGCACTTCGGCTCGCCCGTCGATCCGGAGGTGAAGATGAGGTACGCCAGGTCGGCGCTCCCCGGCTCGACGACAGCGGCTCCGCCCTGATCGGGTGAGCATGGCAAGGGGTTCAGGAGCCGGTACGGCAGCGCAGCGAAGCTCTTCTCGGTTGTTTCGTCGACGAGGACACACCCCACGTCGGCCGCGTCGGCCATGGAGCGAATCCTGGAATCGGGGTAGTGCGGGTCGACCGGGACGTACGGCGCGCCGATCCCCATCACGGCAAGCATCGCCACCAGACGATTCACCGTCGGTGCCATGCAGATCGCGATCGGGCGGGCGGGCCCGCAGCCGGCAGCGCGCAACACGCCGGCGGTCGCCTCTACCCGGTGCCAGAAATCCGCCCAGGATAAGGATTCCGTGGCGTCGGCCACGGCCACCGCGTCGGGCGTGCTCATCGCTCGCCGACGGCACTGTTCGACAATTGACCGACGACCACTGTTCACGAACGACGCCGATGGCATAACAACTCCCCGTAGTCGACCGTAAGCTCAGACAACGCAAAGATCAAAAGCGTGACGATTCCAGAAGGTCGTCCCGACGCTAACAAGGGCCACTTTTTCAGTCAACACCGACCCACTCGTTCGAAAGGATTACGGCCATCATTCCGCAGTAATCCCTCTACGACCGACAACTGCACGTACAAACGCGATCCAGCTGGTCGGATCGGCGTTTGGCACGCAGCCGCCCAATTGCCACCTGACCAGGGAACAACCGCTATTCAGCTGGGGTGCTCTGGCGGCACCGGCGGGCACGGGTCTGACGACGGCGTCGCCGGGCTCGCCCGTGGGCGGCCTGGCCCAGCAGGCCCGGATGCTGGGCATCGATGGCGGAAGGATCGCTTGACCCATGGCACGACATGCCGCGCGACCGCCGTGACCCGTGCGACGCTCCGAGCGATCATGATGGAAAGCTTCGTTCTGATTGTTGCGGGCCGGGATTCCCCTGCCGGGTCACCTGCAACCGCAAGCTCAGACGGTGAGCCAGGTTGTTACCAGAACCGAGAGCAACCGGCAGCTTACTATCGCCTCGCCGGTGTCAGACCTGACTGCCACCACCGTTGGCGTGACTCGCGCCGCGCGTCGTGGAGTCGCCACCCCCGCAAGCGGGCCTCCTCTGGACATTCCTTAATTGAGGAACGAGGCTGGTGCTGCATTGCTTTCATCGGGTCAGCGTGAAAACGGGGTTCACGAAAATGACGCAGAACGATCGCCGAAAATCCACATTTCCAGTCGAGGTGCTCAACGCGACCAGTGCCGCAGGTCACACGTTGGCCATGGGGCTGCTGGAGTCCCGGCCACTGGTCCAGGTGATGTTCCTCAGCCGCTTCTTGGCCGGGGCGGCGCTTGCCGGCCAGGCGCGTGCCCACCTCGACGCGATCGCCGTCGGCGCCGTGGCGTGGTTCTCGGCCGCCGTCGCCGTCTACATCTTCAACGGAGTCATGGACGTCGCCGAGGACCGCGGTAACGGCTCGCGGCGCCCTGTCGCGTCGGGGCGACTGCCCCGGTCGAGCGCGGCGGTGCTGACAGGCGGCATGGCCACCCTGGCGCTCGGCGCCGGCGCGGTGGCCGGCATCGAGGTCGAAGTACTGGTCTTCCTGGGCCTGGGGTTTGCCTACTCGGGTCCTCCGTTCCCGGCCAAGCACCAGGGGGTGGCCACCTCGGCCGTCGTCACCGGCCTGGGGCTGCTGACCTTCCTGGGGGGCATGGGTGTCGCGCAGGGCTTCAGCACCGCCGCGATCGTCTTCGGCCTGACCATGTCATCGTGGATGGGGCTGGTGGGTGCCCTGGCCAAGGATCTGACGGACGTGCCGGGTGACACCCTGGCGGGACGGCGCACGTTCGCGGTGCGGCACGGGGTCGATCCCGTCGCTCGGTACACCGCCGTACTAGCGGTCGGGGTCGCGGCGACGGGCCTCACGGCGGCCACCTTGGCAGCACCGATCCTGCTACCGTCCATGCTGGTACTCACAGCGGCGGCGTCCCGCCTCGCCCGCGACTGCCGCTCACTCACCGCCGACTCCCTCGGTCACCCCTACCGCAGCTTCATGGTCGGTCAATATGGAGCTATCGTCGCGCTAGGAATTTCCCTTGTCTGCCGCAACACGTTCTGACCACAACAAAAGATGTTGCGTCGTGGGATATCCTCAGAGAAGCTGTGTGCAGATTCCTGGTCCAAAGGTCGTACGAGGCAGAGGATTACGAGGCACAGGGTGTCGCTGGTCGACAGTTTCCGAGCGCATACCGTCGAGATCCTCGCCCGCTACGAGCGGGCTCTGCGCGACGCTGACAGCCCTCTCGTCGCCACGGCCGACCGTTGGGATCAGACCCGCCGTCAAGCCGAAGAGATACTCGGCGAATGCCTGCACCTGCTCGGCCCGATCGCCCAGGAACGACCCGACCCGCAGGCCGCCACCCGCGAACTCGGCATCGACCGGGCCCGCCAGCAGATCCTCGTCGCCGACTCGATCCGCGCGGGCATCCTGCTGTGGCGCGCGGCGGTGCCCGTCCTACGCGAGGTGGCGATGTCGGAAAGCCCCGACCGCCTACCCGACATGTTCGACCGCCTGCACGAGGCGATCAGCATCCGGCTCTATATCGGCAGCGTGGCGCACGAACACGTCCGGCTCGCCAACCGGGCCGCTGCGGCAGGGAACGATCAGCGCAGCGAGCCCGAGGGGGTCACGCGCCCGGACAACATCACCGAGCGCGAGTGGGAGGTGCTCAAGTGTGTCGGCCGCGCCTACTCCAACCGCGAGATCGCCAAGGAACTCGCGATCAGCGAACCCACCGTGAAAGCTCATTTGCGCAAGATATTCCGCAAGCTGGCGGCAACCTCGCGCGTGGATGCGATCAACAAGGTGGGCCTGCCGCACCGCTACAGATCCTGAATTGTCAGGTTGTGTCGGGTTCAAGGGTCAGTCCGGTGTGAGCGAGGAACCCGTCGAGTAGGTCGGTGCGTACTGGATGCTCTGGAGCCGGTTCTTGATGATCGCGAGGAGGTGGTTGACGCCGGTGACGGCGAGGTTGCCGATGCTGCGTTTGAGGTGGGACCACACGGCCTCGGTGGGGTTCAGGTCCGGGGCGTAGGCCGGTAGCCGGATCACGGTCAGCCAGTCCCGGGCGTCGATCATCTGCCGCATGGCGGCGGAAACGTGGGTGTTCAGGTTGTGCCAGACCAGCACGACCGGGCCGTCGATCTGTTGGTGGGCGGCATCGAGGAGGGCCATGTAGTCGCGTTCGCTGAAGCTGCGGCGCTCGTTCTTGCGGCCGCGATGGGTGGTCGTGCGGTAGATCAGTCGGGACCGCTGGCCGGGCCGGTAGCAGGTCAGCCCGGCGAGCGAGACGCGGCCGGAGCCCTTCCCCGACACCGCGACCACGGGGGTGTGCCCGCGTGGTCCCCAGGTGCGTGCCTTCGGTGGGCGCAGCGTCTGACCGGCCTCATCTTCGAAGACCAGCCACGCCTGCCGCTGCGCCGCTACCGTTTTCCCGCTGGCCACGTCTCCCGCCGCCACGTGGTGACCGCGGCCTCGTCACGCTCGACCGCCCGATGCGCGGGGACCTGCACCGACCAACCCAGCCGGTACATGATGTTCGCCGTCCCCCACAGCGTGTGCCGGGCGCGGAACATCCGGGCAATCAGGTCCGACACCCGCGCCCGGGTCCACCGCTGATCCCTACCGAACCCGTGCGCCGCCAGCCCCTGCTCCAGAGCATCGGCCAGCCGCCGCAACCGACCCTCATCCAGCCGGCACCGAGACCCGCCAGGCCCTTTCGACGCCAGAGTCTGTTCACCACCGGCCTGCCATCGCTTGCGCCAGCCGTACACCGCAGTCTGCGACACCCGCAGCCTGCACGCGATCTCCGGCACCGACACATCCTGGGCGAACCACCCGGCAGCCTGCCCCCGTACCGCCTCACGCTTCGCCCGCCCCCGCGCGGACAACCCACCTCCATCGGGATACCTCATCACCCCGGCCTACAACGACCACCAACGAAGATCACGCCGACGCGCCGACGCACAGTGGACGACCCGGCCATTCAAGATCTGTAGCAGCGATGATCGTGGCAGAGGACACACGGGCCGGTCACCGGGACCCCTCCCGATCCCGGCTGCCGTGATTTGTCGCCCACTCCCAGATGGCCTTCCTCGCCACCGAACTGAACTCACCGGTCGTGGGCTCCGAGAAGAGCAACTTCTCCAGTTCCTCCGACGGCCCTCGCTCCGCCAGCACCCACCCACGTGCCATCCATCCAGCGTACGAGAGGAAATCGGGAGGATCCCCCAGCAGGACGTCCCGGTCGAACGCCGGCAGCAGCACCGGCAGGATCTCGTCCAGCCGCCTCCGGATCAGGGCCGACACCTCAGCCGCGCTCGCCTCATCCGTGACCCGCCACTGATCGCCACCGGAGAAGCCGGAGAAACCGATCCGGTGCCGCCAGAGACCGTGCATTTCCCGAGGCCTCGCCGACTCGGGGAGTCTGTAGCGCAGGCGATCCCGCTCCCACTTGGGTGCCAGCACCAACGCCACGTTGACGTAGAACACCTTCTCGGCCCTGCTCGAGCAATCGGACGTCTGGAGCTCGATGATCAACACATCACCCTCGGGTGAAGACCGACGGAAGATCATTTTGTCGCGCTCGAAACCGTACCCTGCGAGTTGATCGGCGACCTCCTTGACGAGCGTGCCGAACAGCGATTGCGCAGACACCTGGGCATCACCTCTCTCGTCCAACAGCAAGCTCCCCTCTGGGGAGAGGCAGGCACGGGCTCAGTACACGACAACTATCGACATCTGCGAGTGCGGCTCCGACCGCGCCTGCCTGCAAAATCAACTACAGTCAGTCATGTTAGTCGACCCGGCGGCGTCCGGATCTAGCCGAATTGAGTGCACGCCCACGGGTCCGAACGCATAGGTTGGCGTACATGGTGGACGGGCCGTGGAAGGTTCAGCAGTACTGCTACTTCTGGCTCGACAGCGAGGCGGTGACAGCCGAACAGATTACGGAATGTCTCGGGCTTGAACCGGATCGGACCGCCGCCATGGGAAGCCGTCGCACATCGCCGGGGCCGGTCCCGGCAGCTCATCGGTGGGAGATCCGCTGTGAGACGCACGGACGAATCGACGAGCAGGCGTCCACCGTGCTCGCCCGTATCGCCCCGGCGGCCGATCGGGTGCGGGCCCTCGTCGACGGCGGCGACGTCGACGCAGGTCTGATGATGGTTCGCTGGTTCGACGACCCAGACGGCGGCTACAACGCGATGGGCTGGTGGCTGAGCTGTGAGCAGATCCAACTGCTCGCACGGATGGGCGCTAGCGTCGAATCGGATGAGTACGCGGGAGACTTCACCGCCCATTCAAGCCGATGACCGTCCTCATCTGCCGCTGCAAGCGTGTCTCTATCGTTGCGTTCAGCAGGTCGAGTGGAACAGTCCTGCGACTGCGGTGCCACTGGTGGCGAGGTCGTTGTAGATCTGGACTGCCTCGGTGGTCTCGGCCACGTGGACGGTCACCCCGCGCTCCTCCAACAGTCTGAGGGTACGCGGGTCGACCTGCAGCTGCAGGCGCATGCCACGCGACAGTACGACGGTCGTGGCACCGTGGGCCAGAAGCTCTAGGACATCATCGGGCTGAACACCGGGGCTGTGGCGGGTACCGGTTTCGGACCAGTCCCACGGGCGGCCACCGCTGGGGTAGAGCTTGAAGTCCTTGCCAACTCCAAGGTTTTCGACGTCCATGTGGCCCCATGAGATCGCCAGTACGAGCGGCGAACGAGTTGTTTCGCTGGACACGGCGGCCCCTCGTTGGACGGAGCCGCGTCGGCCGCGGCTGAACGTTCTGTGCAGGCTGCCAGACCTTACGCTCATGCCGCGATCCGCATGCTTTACCGGGATCGTCGTGCGTCGAGCCGGCCCGGGCGTACGGAGCCGGACAGGAGGACGAAGTTCAGCCGATGACGGCGGCGAGAGTGGGATTCGCAGCCCGCGTCGCAGTCGACGGCTGCGGCGAGCAGGCTGGCGGTTGCTGAAGAAGCTGGGACTGCTGTTTCACCTGCCCGTTCGCCGGGAGCCGGGGCGCCGACCCCTACCCGCAGACCCGGAACTGCGGCGTCGGGTCGGCTGATCAGCCGGTCCGTCGACGGCACCAGGGCTGGAGAACGACACCAAAGGCGCTGCAGGACGGGAAGACTCCGGTGGCGGCCATTGCGACGCCGCGATCTGGGCCCCGGTGACCGGCAGGGTGGGCGAGACCTGGTCGAGCAAGCGCTGCGCCACGGTGGCGTCGATCTCGACGTCTGCGCTGATGCGAACATCGGCCGCGGTCGCCAGGTCCACGACGTCGTCGCTGGTAAACGCATCAGCTCCGAGAGTACTCAACCGTCGCGCGAACTCCTGGACATTGATCATTTGCAGCCTCATCGTCGGATTGTTAATCATCCACCGTAACCCCCCAGCCCCGGCAAAGTCGTGACGGTGTCTGACTTGTGAGCCTTGGAGTAGAAGCGCCGCTGTTGGTAGTAGCAAGACGGGCATGACCGACTCGAAAGATCCGTCGGCCCGCAGGAACGACTCACACTGCGCCCACAAAACCCGGTCCACGACCTGCCGACCCCGCTCGACATTCGCGACCGTGCTCCGAGTGCTGTGCACCCACCGCGACATCGTCCTGCGTCAACCCACGCCGCGAACGCCACCCAGCCAGCAGCCGCCCAAGCGCCCGTTTCACATCACTGAGTTGCTGCGGATCCACGACGACGTCCCGCCACTGACATCGGACTACTGACCACCGCCCGCCACAACGCCCACGGTGAACCGACCATAACGGAAAGCAGCGACAACGGTGACCCCAAAACCCCGCTGCCACACAAGACCGGAAACCCACCCCAACCACGACCACGGACACGCCTGGACCCAGCAGCAACCCGTCCGACAGGACCGGACGTGAGGGATGCTCGTCGCACGAGCACCCACCGAGCACCCAACCGACCACAAGGGACAGAAAAACAAAGGGGCCTGACCGCCATATCGGCAGGTCAGACCCCTCATGATCTTGTGCGCCCGAAGGGACTCGAACCCCTAACCTTCTGATCCGTAGTCAGATGCTCTATCCATTGAGCTACGGGCGCCCGGTGCTCGACCAGTCTACACAACCGGTTTTGCGCGGAGACTCCGGGATTCGAACCCGGGAGGGGCTTTAAGACCCCAACCGCATTAGCAGTGCGGCGCCATAGACCAGACTAGGCGAAGTCTCCTCGGTGACCCTGCGGACCACCGCGGACGAGGATACAGGCCCGCCCCCACCCGGGGCAAAGCGACTATCCCCACGGGCGGCAACCCCTGGTGGGAGCCGCGCCAGGGGCACCGCCAGCCCGCCCGGCGTGGAGTATTCCCGCGTGTGCGAGGTCACGTTCGCGGCTACGCTCCTTTTCCATGCAGGAGCAGCCGCCGAGCGACCCGCCCCGCCGCCCCGCCAGCGACCGGGCGCGTCGCCGCTCGCCGGAGGCCACCTTCACGCCGCCACCCGCGCCGCCCCGGCAGCAGCAGCCCTCCGCCGAAGACTCGACGACCCGACCGAAACGCACCCGACCGACGAAAGCGGCACCGGCCGTGCTGTTCCAACCGCCTGCTGCCGAGTCGCCCGTACCACCACCGGCGGCTCCCGCCCGACCGCGCCGTGCGGCAGCGGAACCGACCGGCGCGGCGGAGGACCCGCCGACGGCACCGACGCCGCCCCTCGCGGACGATGCAGCGGCACCCGACGCCGCCACCGCGACGCCCGACGCCGCCGGCGCACCGGCACGCCCCACGACACCGGCCGTGCGACGCACCGCCCGCACCCGCACGGGCGGCGCGGCCGCCGGCAGCGCCATCAAAGCACCCCGGGGGCAACTGCCGGCGGATGAGGCCGCCGGCCCCGCCACCGCGGGCACACCCCCGGAACCAGCCACACCGGCAGAGCCGGGCGCAGAAGCGACAGAACCGGGCACACCGCCACGGAAACGGGCCGCGCGGAAGGCGACGCCGGCGGAGGCCACCCCGGCCACCACCGGCCGACCCGCACCCCGCACGAGGGCGACCCCACCGAAGAAGGCGGCACCGCAACCCGCTTCCGAACCGACCACGGAACCCACCCCGCCCGCGAGGCGACGGGTGACCGCCCGGCAGCGTCCGCCCGCCGGGCCGGACCCCGTCGACACCCCGACCACCGCCACCGGCGCCTCCGCCGTGCCGGCGACGGCGACGGCGGACCCTGGCGGCGCGGCGACGGGGCGTCTGGAACTGGCGGTGATCCGGTCCCGGCTGCTGGCCCATCCGGGGTTCGCGCCGGAGTTGCTGGCCCTGGCGACAGTCGAGGGGATCGGACCGCAGGCACGGGAGTGGGTGCGCGGGCTGCGCGCGGCGTACCCGGATGCCGACCCGGACGGGCTGGCCCGGCTGGCCACCCGGCGGTTCGTCAGGTGGGCCGGGGTGGGTGGGGCGACGGCGGCGGTGGCCGGGCTGTTCGCGCCGCTGGCCGAACTGGCGGCGGTGCTCTGGACGCAGTCGGCGCTGGTGCTGCACGTGGCGGCGGCGTACGGCCGGGACCCGGCCGACCCGGAGCGGGCGGTGGAGTTGCTGGTGCTGACCCGGGTGCACCCGGACGCGGACAGTGCCCGTGCCGCACTGGACGCGGCGCGGGCGGCGGACGGGCCCGGCGACGGGCCATGGCCGCGTGCGGCGCAGGCCGCGTGGCGGTTGGCGACCCCGTTGGCCGCGCAGGCCGGCGGCTGGGCCGCGCTCCGGCTGGCGGCCCGGCTGCTGCCGGGGGCGGCGGTGCTGGCGACGGCGGCGGGTGACGCGGCGGCGACCGACCTGCTGGCCGCCCGCGCGGTGGCGAGCTACCGACCCGCCCGGAGCGGCGGCTAGGCCGCCCGCCGAGCGGCGGCGAGCAGCGACGCAGCGGCGACCGGCGACGCAGCGGCGACCGGCGACGCAGCGGCGGTCAGAGCCAGTCGAACCAGTCCTTCGGCAGCAACGAGTAGCCGACGAAGGCGACCACGTCGAGCAGGGTGTGCGCCACGATCAGCGGCATCACCCGCCGGGTGCGCAGGTAGAACAGGCTGAACACCACGCCCATCACGGCGTTGCCGACGAACGCGCCGAAGCCCTGGTAGAGGTGGTAGGAGCCGCGCAGCAGCGCGCTGGTCGCGATGACCGCGCCGAGCCGCCACTGGAGTTGGCGCAGCCGGGTGACCAGGTAGCCGACCACGATCACCTCTTCCAGCACGGCGTTCTGCACGGCGGCGAGGACCAGCACCGGCACCGCCCACCACAACGGGGGCAGGCCGGCGGGGACCAGGGTGGCGTTGACGCCGAGCTGCGCCGCCGCCCAGAACAGGGCCAGGCCGGGCAGGCCGATCAGCGCGGCGAGCCCGGCGCCCCGGGCCAGGTCGGACCCGGGCCGTCGCAGGTCCACGCCGAGGGTCCGTGCCGGGTCGCCGGGGTCCCGTGCCAGCAGGTGTACGGCGAGCAGCACCGGCAGCAGCGCGAAGACGATGCCGAGCAGCTGGTACGTCAGGTCGAGCCAGGGGCGGGCGGACTGTGAGGTGTTGAGCGAGGCGGTCTGCTTCGACAGCGGCCCGTCGGCGGTCAGTTTCGCGGTCAGCGACACCACGGCGTAGACGGCCGACTGCCCGAGTGACAGCCCGAGGACCAGCAGGGTCTCGGTGCCGACGACCCGCCTGGACGCCGGGCGGGTGTGCTGCTCAACGGTCACCGCACCACTCTGCCCGACGGGGTGGCCCGATCGCACCGGCCGGTGGGCCCAGATGAGCCGATCGCACATTCTGTGCGACCGGTGCATACGCTCCGTGGACATTCTATCGGGGCCCGATCCGCCGTCAGGAGGAGGACCGCCCCCCGTGGACAACTTCGCTCGGCTGCTGAAGGAGAGTTGGACCCTGGTCGAGGAGGACCGGGACCGGCTGAGCGGTCGCTTCTACGCCCGACTGTTCCTGCTCGATCCGGAGCTGCGCCGGCTGTTCCCGGCGGAGATGACCGGTCAGGGCGACCGGATCCTGGACGCGATCGTCACCGCCAGCCAGGTGATGGACGACCCGGAGAGCTTCGACGAGTACCTGCGCTCGTTGGGTCGGGACCACCGTAAGTACCACGTCGACGCCGCGCACTACGCGACGATGGGGGTGGCGCTGCTCGACGCGCTGCGTACCACCGCCGGTGACGGCTGGAACCTGGAGTACGACCAGGCGTGGCGGGACGCGTACGCGGCGATCACGGCGACGATGCTGGCCGGGGCGCAGTCGGACGACAACCCGCCGTACTGGCACGCGGAGGTGCTCACCCACGAGCGGTACGGCAGCGACACCGCCGTGCTGACCGTCCGCGCCCTGCAGCACCCGCTGGTCTGGAAGGCCGGCCAGTACGTCAGCGTCGAGGTGCCCCGGCACCTGCCCCGGGTGTGGCGGACGTACTCGGTGGCGAACGCCCCGAACGACGACAACGTGTTGGAGTTCCACGTCCGTACGCCGGTCGGCGCGGGCTGGGTCTCGGGGGCGTTGGTGCGCCGCACCAAGCCGGGTGACCTGCTGCGGGTGGCCGCCCCGATGGGGTCGATGACGGTGGACCGGGATTCCGGGCGGGACATCCTCTGCGTGGCCGGCGGGGTGGGCCTGGCACCGGTGAAGGCGATGGTGGAGGAGTTGGCGGGCTGGAACCGGGCCCGCTGGGTGCACGTCTTCTACGGTGCCCGGCACGCCGACGAGTTGTACGGCCTGGCCGGTCTGGAGGAGCTGGTCGCCGCGCACCCGTGGCTGTCGGTGACCCCGTCGTGCAGTGACGACCCGGACTTCGACGGTGAGCAGGGGGACGTCCCTGACGTGGTAGCCCGGTACGGCCCATGGACGTCGCACGACTGTTACGTCTCCGGTTCCGCCGCGATGGTCCGGGCGACGTTGCGGGCGCTCGCCGAGGACGACGTCCCGCCGCAGCACATCCGGTACGACACGTTCGGCAACCTGTAGAGCTTTACTCCCCCCGCACCGGGGCGCGTGCCCCCGCCCCCTGGGGCACGCGCCCCGGTCCCCTCCGTGCCCGCCCGGACCGCGTCCGGGGCAGGGTTCAGACGTTGCTCTCGCGGTACTCCTCGACCGGGACCAGCGGCATGCCGGGGGCCATCCGGTCGGTCCAGGAGCGGCCGTCGAGGTGGTCGATCTCGTGGGCGACCAACCGGGCCATCCCGTACGCGAACGAGGTGATCATCCGGCTGCCGTCCGCGCGGGCGTGTTCGACGTCGATGCGTAGCGGGCGGGGCACCAGGCCACGGTGGTCGGCGGCAGCGAGGCAGCCTTCGTACTGTTCGACGGTTTCCGGGCTCTCGCCGACCACCCGGGGGTTGACCAGGACGACCGGTGGGGCGGACCGGTCGGCGGGGCGGACCACGGCGACCGCGACGTCCAGGCCGAGCTGCGGTGCGGCGAGGCCGGTGCCGGCGCTGAGCGGGTGCACCTCCTCGGCCCGGGTCAGCACGTCGGTGAGCCGGTCGGCCACCTCGCGGGCGGCGGCGGCCTCCCGGGGCAGGTGCAGCGGGCGGGCGGGTCGGCCGGGCGGGGTGGCGTCGGGGGGCAGCACGCCGAGGGCGCGCATCCGGTCGGCCGGGCGGGCCGGCACGGGGGGCGACTCGACGGCTTCCTGCCGGAACCGCCACTGGAGGCGGAACCGGGTGTTGAGCGGCGGGTCGTCGGTGGACCAGTCGAAGACGATCCGGTCGCCCCGGTCGTGGCGGCGGACCGGGGTGCGCAGCGGTCCCTCGTCGGCGGAGAGCGAGGTCTCCACCCCCCACACCCGGGGGTCGAGGGCCGCCGGGAGGTCCAGCCGTACGGCCAGGTGCCGGGTGGGCAGGCGGACGGCCCGCTGGAACCAGGGGCCCCACTTGACCCGGCCGACCCGGTAGGCGTACTCGACCTCGGCACGTTCGCCGGGGTGCAGCGGGAACCGCCCGTCGGCGTTCTCGAACAGCAGCCAGATCTCCTTGTACGCGTCCCGGTCGTGACGGACCCGCCAGTGCATCGGTTCGCGGGCGCCGTCGTCGTGGTGGACGGCCCGGAAGCGCAGCTCGGCGAAGGTGAGCGGGTGTTCGCGGTGGTGCCGGTTGGAGCGTCCGGGGTCGTCGGGCCACCGGTCGACGGCGACCCGGACGAGGTACCGGGTGACCGGTTCGGTGCCGGCGTTGTGCAGCCGACGGCGGATCACGCACCGGTAGGTGCCGTCGACCAGGGTGAGGGTGGCGGTCTCCCGTTCGACGACGAGCCCGGTGCCCGGGGGGAGCCAGCGGCCGGGGGGTGCGGGTTCGCGGGGGCCGGGGGTGGCCCGGGTCTGGCGGAGCTGGTCGTACTCGCGGAACCGCTGCCAGATGACGCCGCCGGCGTCGAGGACGGCCTCGGCGCGGCGGGCGAAGTCCTCGGTGGGCCGGTGTCGTCGCCCCTCGACGTGACTCACGTACGACGGGTCGAAGCCCATCATCGTGGCGAGCTGTTTCTTGGTCAGCCCTCGCCCCGTCCGGTGCCGGGCGAGTTCCGCCGCGAACGAATCGGCGGCCCGCTCCAGGGGAGAGGTCGTCATCAGCTTCCTCACGCAGCGCAGCCGGGATGACAAGTCTTCACGTTCTTCCCGTCGCCCTGTAGCGAACTGGCACGTTGCCGACATATGCCTTGACATCGCCCGCGTTTTCCCCGCCTTCGGCCGGGTAGTAGCCGAACCGGGCCGATCCGTACCGACGGGACGGACATCGTGATCCCGGCCTCCCGATCCACCTCCGCAGAGACTTCCCTCAGCACCCAGGCATGGTTAGGCTAGCCTTAGCTTCGCGGACGTAGTTTCACGGACGACCCCTCCGACACCGGAGTGGCCGAGGAGACCGCCACCACCCGTGGCGGGCCGAGCGGGACGGGAGGGGGTCCGGATGACGGCGGTGTTGCCCGGCCAGGATCTCGCCGGCCGACTCGCCCCGGTCACCGCCACCCTGCGCGCCATGTTCGGCACCGACGTGCTGCCCGGCCTCGCGCCCGGCCTGGTGGTCACCGACGACCTCGGCTGGAGCCCGGCCACCACACTCGTCGACGGCACCCGGATGCCCGAGTTCCTGCGCGCCGCCGCCCGCCGATGGGGTGGCACCCCGCACGCGTGCGCCGCGCTGGCCTGGAAGTCCTACAGCTACTGGACGGCGCTGCCGGTGGTGCTCGGCTGGGCCTCGGCCCGCCGGGTGCCGCTGCTCGACCCGGCCGACGTGCTGATCCACTTCGAGGACCACCGGCAACTGCTCACCATGGGCCTGCACCGCTCGACGACCGTCGCGGTGCTGCCCGGTGACCCGCTCGCCCTCACCGGCCAGCCCGGCGTCCGGGTCGCCGCCGACGAGGCCGAACTGCTCGGCCTCCTGCGTGCCTCGCTGCTCGACGCGCACCTCGCCCCGATGGTCACCGCGATCCAGGCGGAGGTACGGGTGGGTGCGCGTACCCTGCTCGGCTCGGTGGCCTCGGGGATCGCGCACGGCATCCTGCGCGCGAGCGACGCCCTGCCCGGCCCGTCGGTGACCACCATCGACACCCTGCTCGGCACCCTCGGCCTGGCCGACCTGGTCGAGCTGGTGCCCGGCCGGGGCGGTGAGCCGACCGTGCAGCGGCGCACCTGCTGCCTGGCGTTCACCCTGCCCAGCCCGAAGGTCTGCCAGGGCTGCTGCGTCCGCACGGCCTGACCCGGGCTCACCCGGTGAGCGGCCGGACGTCCCACCGCCACACCCCGCCGGTCCGGACGGGGGTGATGCCGGTCAGCGCGGTCATCGCCCGGCGCAGCGCGTCGGCCTGCGGGTGCGGGCCGAGGATCACCACGCCGGCCCGCCAGTAGCGCAGGTCGGTCACGGCGGACCGCCGGTCGGCGGCGGTGATCGGCCCGACGGTGCCGGTCCGCGCGATTTCGGCGAAGAAGTTGCTGGTCCGCCGGTAGGGGGCGGTGAACAGGGCGACGTCCGGTTCGGGCGACCACGGCCGGGTGTCGGGGGCCAGGAAGTAGCCCCGGGCCAGCGGCATCTCCAGCCCGGTCCGGGCCGACCAGCGCAGCGGATCGGCGTAGGTGTTGTCGGGCAGCGGCAGGGTCACCACGCTGCGCCCTCCCGCCACGTACGGCCGCCACCCGCCGCCGGTGACGAACTGCGGCACCGGGTCGAGCCGGGTCGCCGGCAGCGGGGTCGGCAGCAGCGGCAGCAGGGCCATCAGCAGGACGGTCGTCGTGGCGAAGCGGATCTGTTGCCGGGCCCCCTGGTGCCGGCGGGCGAGATCCCGGGCCCGCTGGGCACCGAGGGCCAGCAGCACCCCGACGATCGGGGTGATCGCCAGCGACCAGCGGGTGGGCACCACGGAGTGCAGCAGCGGCAGGTCCTCCAGCAGCGCCCAGGGGGCGGGTACGCCGGTGTCGCGCCCGTTGAGCTGCACCTCCCGACCCAACGACAGGACGGCGAAGAGCAGACCGAGGACGGCCAGGCCGACCACCAAGGCGCTGCGCCGCAACCACCAGACCAGGGCGACGGTCAGGACGGCCAGCGGCCAGCCGAAGAAGGCGTTCTCCTCGGTGGGGTTGCGGGCCAGCGGGTCGGCGGAGCGGGCGTCCCCGGCCAGCGACTCCCGCGACCAGCCGACGAACGCGCCGAGGTCGGTGCGGTACCCCCGGATCAGCCGGGACAGGCCGTGGTAGGAACCCGGCCCGAAGAGCTGCACGTACAGCGGGTAGGCGAGCAGCACGGCGGACAGCAGCGCGGCCACGCCGAGCCCGGCGAGGAACGGTCGGGTCGCCGCGCGCAGCGGCGGCCGGCCGATGGCGAGGGCACCGACCACCACGGCCAGGGCGATCGCGGTCATCAGCAGGATCTCCAGGTTGAGAAAGGCCTGCCAGACGATCAGCAGGCCGAGCAGGAGTCCGTTGCGCAGCCACCGGCCCGGCTCGGCCAGCCGCAGGGTGCGCCAGATGATGAGCGGCACCACGAACTGGGAGACGATGTTCGGGTGGGCGTTGGCGTGCGACACCATCGCCGGGGCGTACGCGCAGAAGGCCGCGCCGAGCCACGCCGGCCCCCGGGAGCGGGTGACCACCCGGGACAGGAAGAAGTACCAGGCGGTGCCGGTGGCCGCCATTCCCAGGGTGAGAAAAACAAGAAATGACCAGTGCGGCCCGAACAGGACAGTGACCGGGGTCATCGGGATTGAGACGGATAATACCGAGGTATTCGCCATCAGGTTGACGCCGTCGGGCACGTTCATCCGGTCCGAGGCGAACGGATAGCTCCATTCCGTGACCACCCGCGCGCCGTGCGCCATCATCCACTCGAACTGCGCCTGGTCCGACCGGTTGTCGCGCACCCCGGCCGCCGGGTCACGCCAGAGCCTGGCGGTCACCCAGAACGCCAGCATCAGGTAGCTGACCACGGCCAACGCGTCCCACCGCCACCCGGCGGCCGACGGACGGGCCGGCACCGACGGCCCGGCACGCGGTGAACGGCCTGCCGGGAGCACCCGCCGCCAGCGCCGCCGGACGACCCGTCGGGCCGGCGTCGACAAGGCGTCCCCGACGTCGGATCGACCGGTCCCGCGCTCCGATTCGGGAGTAGTCATAACAATTCAGAGCGTAGTTGGCCTATGGCCGTCACGTGACATGTTTCGGGTACTGCCGTACTATGTGCCGGGTTCGCCGACCGCCGATCACGTGCCCTCCCCCGACCACATTTCGGCCCTCACAGTGCCCTGTTTCCTCCGCCCCTGCTGCGGATGATTCACTCTGTCGGTCCAGGCGCGGGTCAGTCATATCGTGAGGAATCGACGCATGGTAGAAATCCTTGGGGATCAGCGCGTCCAGGCAGAGGTGCTGGAGGGTCTGGCCACCGCGGTCAACCACCGTCGGTGGTTCGTCGAGCTGGCGGTGCCCCACCTCGGTGACGACCCCATCGAAATCGGCAGCGGCCTGGGCGACTACGCCCTGGAATGGGCCAAACACGTTCCCCGCTTCACCGCCACCGAGGCCGACCCGGACCGGCTCGTCCTGCTCAAGGAGCGGCTGGTCGACGAGCCGACCATCGAGGTCCGCGAGATGCTGCTGCCGCACCCTGGCGGCGGCGACTACAGCGCGGCCGTGTCGTACAACGTGCTGGAGCACATCGAGGACCACGTGGGCGCGCTGCGCAGCATGCGCGACCTGGTCCGGCCCGGCGGGGCGGTGATCATCATCGTGCCGGCGTTCCAGTTCGCGATGGGCCCCGCCGACATCGCCACCGGCCACGTGCGCCGCTACACCAAGAAGACCCTCGGCGACGCGATGACCGCGGCCGGGCTGCGGGTCGAGACGATGCACTACGCCAACGCGCTCGGCCTGATCGGCTACTTCATGGCCACCAAGGTCTTCCGGCTGATGCCGAAGGAGGGCCCGATGGTCAAGGTGTACGACACCCTCGTCCTGCCCGCCACCAAGGCCGCCGAGCAGCTCGTCCGACCCCCGTTCGGCCAGTCCGTCTTCGCCGTCGCCCGGGTGCCCGGCTGAGGGCACCGCACGCCCGCCGGTCCCGCCCACGCGGGACCGGCGGACCACCGCTCACTCCTTGATCTGGTACGTCGGCCTGATGACCGCCCGCGCCAGGGTGTGGAACGCCAGGTTGAAACCGACGTACGCGGGGCTGGCGTCCGGCCCGACGCCGAGCGTGTCGACGTCGACCGCGTGCACGGCGAAGACGTACCGGTGCGGGCGGTCGCCCGGCGGCGGGGCCGCGCCGCCGTAGCCGGTGTCGCCGTAGTCGTTACGGACGCTGAACGCCCCGCCCAGGTCCGCCTCCCGCACGCCGGTCGGCAGGCTGGTCGTCGAGGCGGGCACGTCGACCAGCACCCAGTGCCAGAAGCCGCTGCCGGTCGGGGCGTCCGGGTCGAAGCAGGTCACCACGAAACTCTTCGTCTCGGCCGGGAAGCCCGACCAGGCCAGGTGCGGGGAGACGTTCTCGCCACCGGTGCTGCCGTGCGCGTACCGGGCCTCCATCGGCTCGCCGTTGTGCACGTCGTCGCTGGTCAGGTCGAACGACGGAACGGTCGGCAGCAGCTCGTACGGGTCCGGGGCGATCGGTCGTTCCAGGGTCATCGGGAAGGTCCTTCCGGTGTGCGCGTTTTCCTCTGCCCCTTCTTACCCCGCCGGGCCGGCACGACGAACCGGAAGCACCACGCACCGTCGGGCCGCCAGAATGAGGGGACGCGGCGACGACCGGGAGGGCACATGCAGGACACCGAACGTGAGGCGGAACTGTTGGAGGCGGAGCGCCGCCTCCAGGCCGCCCAGCGGGCCGGCGACGTGGCCGCGCTCGACGCCCTGCTCGACGACCGCCTGATCGCCGTCGGGCCGGACGGTCGTACCTTCGGCAAGTCCGACGACCTGGCCGCCCACCGCAGTGGCACCTCGGTGCTCGACGAGCTGGTGGAGGAGGAGTTGGAGCTGGTCGTGGCCGGCACGACCGGGGTGACGTTCTTCCGGGGACGGGTCAGCGGCACCTTCGAGGGTGCACCGTTCGCGGCGCGGTTGCGCTACACCCGCACCTGGGCCTACGACGACGGCTACGGCTGGCGCATCCTCGCCGCCCACCTCAGCCCTGTCCCCTGACCCGGCTGTCCGGGCTGCTCGCCGGACGGCACAGGGCGGCTGCCACCGGCGTCGGGTCGGCGGCGCACACCCGGGGGTCGCCGCTGTTCAGGCCGGCCGACCGGTTGCCGGCTCTCCAGCTTCGCGGGCTGCACGAAGACCGACCGACGAGCGACCGCGTCGCCTCTGGCGTCCAGTTGGTAGACGTCCAACCAGCACCACCCGTCGTAGGTGATCCAGTCGAGCACCCGGATGACCCGGCACCAGATCGGCTTGACGAACTGCACGCTGGCGGCGCGGGTGACGTACACCAGGTCGCCGGCCTCCGGCAGCGGCGCGTTCATCGATGGCCCCGGACGTGACGCAGCCTGCGCCACGCCCTGATCCGGGCACGGGCGGCCTCGACCAGCGGGCAGAAGCCACCCTCGGTGCATCTGCCGCACCGGCTGTGGCGGTGGTGGTCCAGGCAGTCCCACGCGGACTGGACCAGGAGCGGCACTCCGCTGCGCGCATCCACCGCGCCCCGGCGGACAGCCGCCTGCCGGCAGGGGCAGTCGGCACGGGCGGCGCGTGGGTTCGGCTGCGGCGGCGCACTCCGGACCCGAGCCCACCCGCCGGTCTGATTCGGATACGCAGTGGCCGGTCCGGTGCGGTCCAACGGCGGAGAGACACCGGGACGACCAGTCAGCCGGCGCAGGACGTGCATGATCAACGTACGCAGCATGAGCGACCGGGGTATGGGGTCCCCGTCGGAGGTAGGGGGCCACCTGGAACCGCACAGGCAGCCGACCGTGGGTTGTCGTGCGGGCGTTCGTTCACGGAATTGCCTCCAGCCTGGTGGTGCTGCGAAGACGGGATGCCGGGCTGAGGTGGCGACACGGCATCCACCCCAGCCCGGCGAGGGCATCACGGCCAGGTGCCAACCAGGGAGGAATACCCGCCCCGACAACCTGGGTCACTATGTGGCCACTAGGCAAGGAGAGACCAAGGTTTCCGGCGTGTCGTGATCTACTGGCCAGGCCAACCAGGTACCGGACCATCCGGAGATCCGCCATGCCCATCCCCATGTCCTCGCGGCAGATCGCCGACGATCTGACCGCCCGCATCCGCGCCGGGGAGTATCCGCAGGGCTCCAAGCTGCCGTCCCTACGGGAGTTGGCCGACCTGTACTCCGTCAGCGTGTCCACCATCCAGCGCGCCCTGGAACTCACCCGGGACCGAGGGCTCACAGTCGGCCGGGCCGGTGCGGGGGTGTATGTGAGCGAGGACTAGAGCGAGCCGAACGCCGCGACAGACAGACGTCAACTCCGCCGCATGTTGCCGCGCCTTCAACTCTTTGGGGCTGACTTTGGGCGTGACTTACTCCTGTCACTTCTCCCAAAGTCGACCTCAAAGTACAACCCAGCAGGTTGGGGCAATGGTGCTGGCCCAGGTCAGTGGCGGCGATACCCTGGAGATCACCGATCGCGGCCGCCCGATCGCCCGACTCGTCCCGGTGGGCAACGACCGGTCGGTGTTGGCCAAACTGGTGTCGGCAGGACGGGCCGTCGCCCCCCCACCGGTGGCGGCCCCGTGCCGCTACCACCGAAGCTCGGCGACGAGAACGTGGACGTGGCCGCCTCGCTCGCCGCGATGCGCGACGACGAACGCTGGTGATCTATCTCGACTCCGCCGCCATCATCAAGCTGGTCCGGCAGGAGGAGTGCAGCACCGACCTCGTCGCCGGCTTAACACGCACGACGACGTGCCCCTGGTTTCCTCTGCCCTCGTCGAGGTGGAAGTCCCCAGAGCCCTGCGCCGGTCAGCTCCGCAGGCGTTGATCGGCGTGCCGGCCGCCGTCGGACGGCTGTTCCGGCTGGGGATCAACAGCACGATCCGGGCGACCGCAGCCGCCTTCGCCGAGCCGATGCTCCGCAGCCTCGACGCCATCCACCTGGCCACCGCCCATGTGCTGACCAACGAATCCGGCACGGCACTCACCGCCTTCGTCACATACGACCGACGGCTGCTCGAATGCGCCAAGGAAGCAGGACTACCCACAGCAAGCCCTGGCCAGAACTGACCTATGAGTCCCCGCCGCCACGGTAAGGGCACCGTTAACGCGCAGCTCAGCCATGTAGACACCCAGCCGCCCGCCCGCCTGAGCCCCACCGACGGGAGCGGCGCGGGCTAACCCCCCACCAGCCCCCACCGGCAAACAGACCTGGCCTGAAAACCGAGGCTGAGCTGCGTCAGGGTAGATCATCAGCCGGCGGAGGGTGTGGGATTCGAACCCACGAAGACATCGCTGCCTTACCGGTTTTCAAGACCAGCGCCATCGGCCACTAGGCGAACCCTCCCGAACCGCCACCCGGGGGTGTGCGGCCCGTGCCTAGTCTGCCACGAACCGCGTCCGGACGAGCCGGCCCATCGCCGTCGGGCGCAGTCCGGCGTACCGGAAGAGGGTCCTTGATCCCTGCCATGACCAGCATGACCTCACCCGGACGGTCCACTGTGGCCGAATTTCCGGCCGTCGTGGGCGAGCGGTGGACCGCCCGGGACGACGGCCGGTGGATATTGCCGGCCGGACCTGCCCACATGGCGCTTGTCGACAGACGGGCGTGGTTCCCGGCCCGGATCGGGTAAGACTGGGCCATGCACGCGATCACGATCCCGGAACCCGGTGGACCCGACGCGCTCGTCTGGGCGGAGGTGCCCGACCCGGAGCCCGGCCCGGGTGAGGTGGTAGTCGAGGTGACCGCCAGCGCGGTGAACCGGGCCGACCTGCTCCAGCGGCAGGGGCAGTATCCGCCGCCGCCGGGCGTGCCCGCGTACCCCGGGTTGGAGTGTTCGGGGGTGATCGGCGCGCTCGGCGCGGGGGTGACCGGGTGGGCGGTGGGTCAGCCGGTGTGCGCGCTGCTGGCCGGCGGCGGGTACGCCGAGCGGGTGGCCGTGCCGGCCGGGCAACTGCTGCCGGTGCCGGCCGGCGTCGACCCGGTCGACGCCGCCGCGCTGCCCGAGGTGGCCTGCACGGTCTGGTCGAACCTGGTCCGGATGGCCCACCTGGGCAGGGGCGAGACGCTGCTGGTGCACGGCGGCGGCAGCGGGATCGGCACATTCGCGGTGCAGTTCGGCGCGGCGCTGGGCGCGACGGTGGTGGCGACCGCCCGGTCGGGCAAGCACGACAGACTGCGGGAGTTGGGGGCCGCGCACACCGTCGACTACCGCGAGCAGGATTTCGTGGCGGAGGTCCGGCGGGTCACCGACGGGCGGGGTGCGGACGTCATCCTCGACATCATGGGCGCGTCCTATCTTGGCCGGAACGTGGCGGCGCTGGCCGACGGCGGCCGGCTGGTGGTGATCGGCATGCAGGGCGGCCGGAAGGCGGAGCTGGATCTGGGCGCGCTGCTGGCGAAGCGGGCGTCGGTGGCGGCGACCGCGCTGCGGTCCCGCCCGCTGGCCGACAAGGCGGACATCGTGCGGGGTGTGCGGGAGCAGGTGTGGCCGCTGGTGGAGGCGGGCGCGGTCCGGCCGGTCGTGGACCGGCGGCTGCCGATGCGCGACGCCGCGCAGGCGCACCGGCTGGTCGAGTCGAGCGACCACGTGGGCAAGGTGCTGCTCACCACCGGGTGACGGCTCCGGCCGGGCCACGGGGTGCCTCGGCGAGCCTGCCGGACGGACCAGGCGTCGGCAGGGCGCAGGCCCGGGGCCACTCAGGCCGGCGGGCGCGGGCCGTCGCGGCGGGGCAGCACCAGGCGGGCGCCGGGGCCCTCGCCGGCCAGCGCGTCACCCGGGTTGTAGAGGGTGCAGCGCTGCAACGACAGGCAGCCGCAGCCGATGCAGCCGTCCAGGTCGTCGCGGAGCTTGCCGAGCAGCTTGATCCGTTCGTCCAGCCGTTCCCGCCAGGTGCGGGACAGGGCAGCCCAGTCGTCGGGGCTGGGGGCGCGGGACGAGGGCAGCGAGTCCAGCGCCGCACGGATCTCGTCCAGCGAGATGCCGACCTGCTGGGAGATCCGGATGAACGCCACCCGGCGCAGCTCGGTGCGGGCGTAGCGGCGCTGGTTGCCGCCGGTGCGTTCGGCGTGGATGAGCCCGAGGCGTTCGTAGTAGCGCAGCGCCGACTGGGCCACCCCGCTGCGCGCGGAGAGCTGACCGATGGTGAGCGATTCGTGCATCACTGCCCTTGAGTTGAAGTTAACTTCAAGTTTCACGCTAGCCACATGACCGCACCGACCGCAACCCACCCGCCGGGCCATACCCTGCCCGCCCCCGTCGTCGCGCCGCTGGAACGCCTCCGCGCCGGACGCCACTACGACGCCAACGTGTACTCCACCGTCGACGTGCACTGGGTGCTCTACGACCGGGTGCTGCGGGTCACCCCGGCCACCGTCGACGACCCGGACCGGGACCGCTTCCTGCTCTCCAAGGGGCACGCCGTGGCCGGCTACTACGCCGTGCTCGCCGCCAAGGGGTTCATCCCCGTCGACTGGCTCGACGACGCGGGCGGGCCGGACAGCCGCCTCGGCGGCCACCCCGACCGCACCCTGGTCCCCGGCGTCGAGATCGGCTCCGGCTCCCTCGGCCACGGCCTCGGACTGGGCGTGGGCACCGCGCTCGGCCTGCGCGCCCAGGGCCGCGCCACCCCCCGGGTGTACGTCCTGCTCGGCGACGCCGAACTCGACGAGGGCTCCAACCACGAGGCGATCGCGTACGCCGGGGCGACCGGCCTGGCCGGGCTCACCGCGATCGTGGTCGACAACGCGTCGGCCAGTCACGGCTGGCCGGGTGGGGTGGCCAGCCGGTTCACCGTCAACGGCTGGACCGCCGCCACCGTCGACGGGCACGACCACGACGCCCTGCACGCCGCCCTCACCGGCCACGACGGCCACCGCCCGCACGTCGTCGTCGCGGTCGACGGACCGACCCCGGGGAGCGGGAAATGACCATGCGGGACACCTTCGTCGCCAGCGCCACCGGGTTCCTCGCCGACCCCCGGACCACGATCGTGCTGGCCGACATCTCCGCCGACGCCTTCACCGAGGCGGGCCGACGGTATCCGGACCGGGTGGTCAACGTGGGCATCCGGGAACAGTTGATGATCGGGGTGGCCGGTGGGCTCGCCCTGACCGGGCAGCGCCCGATCGTGCACAGCTACGCCCCGTTCCTCGTCGAGCGGGCGTACGAGCAGATCAAGCTGGACCTCGACCACCAGGGGGTCGGCGCGGTGCTGGTCAGCATCGGCGCGTCGTACGACCGGGCGGAGGCCGGCCGGACCCACCTCGCCCCGGCCGACGTCGCCCTGATCGACACCCTCGACGGCTGGACGGTGCACGTGCCCGGCCACCCCGACGAGGTACCCGAGCTGCTGCACGACGCGGTCTGCGGGCAGCACTCGACCTACCTGCGGCTGTCCCTGCGCAGCAACGCGTGGGCGTACCCGAAGGCGGGTGGGTTGCAGGTGGTACGCGACGCCGGAGCCGGCGCGGCGCTGCTGGTGGCGGTCGGTCCGGTGCTCGACGCCGCGCTCGCGGCGGTGGCCGGCCTGCCGGTGACGGTGGCTTACACGCACCGGCCCCGGCCGTTCGACGTGACCGGGCTGCGGGCGCTGGCCGGCGGTGAGGTGGTCGTGGTGGAGCCCTACCTGGCCGGCACCTCGACGCGGGTGGTGGCCGAGGCGCTGGCCGACCGACCGCACCGGCTGCTCAGCCTCGGCGTGGGTCGGGCGGAACTGCGGCGCTACGGCACCGCCGGGGACCACGACCGGTGGCACGGCCTCGACCCGGCCGGACTACGCCGGGCGGTCGGCAGGTTCCTGACCCGGGCGGGATGACCGGGGGCGAACCGGGAGGACGGGTCAGCGGGGCGGGTGGGCGGGCCGGCGGCGGGTCCGCTCCCGGCCGAGGATCCAGATCGCCTCGACCCCGTCCTTCCAGGTGATCTTCTTGCCCTCCTCGCGCCCGCGCGCCCGGTAGCTGATCGGCACCTCGTACGGGCGGATGCGCCGGCGCAGCAACTTGCCGGTCACCTCCGCCTCCATCCCGAAGCCCCGGGACCGGACGCCCAGCGACCGGTACAGCTCGACAGGCATCAGCTTGAAACAGGTCTCCAGGTCGCCGATGTAGGAGTTGAACAGCACGTTCGCCGCCATCGTGACGCCCTTGTTGCCCATCACGTACCAGAAGCTGTAGGCGCTGTGGCTGCCGAAGGTGCGGTTGCCGTAGACCACGGTGGCCCGCCCGTCGAGCACCGGGGCGAGCAGCCGGGGGATGTCCTGCGGGTCGTACTCCAGGTCGGCGTCGAGGATGACCATGTACTCACCCTCGGCGCTGTCCACGGCCGTCTTGATCGCCGCGCCCTTGCCCGCGTTGCGGGGGTGGGTGATCACCCGCAGTCGCGAGTCGTCCGCCCGGCCGAGGATCTCCCCGGTGCCGTCCCGGCTGCCGTCGTCCACCACGACCAGCTCGATCTCGCAGGGATAATCGACCGCCAATGCCTGCTTGAGGGCATCCGCGATGCGTTCTTCCTCGTTGTAGACCGGCATGAGGATCGAGAGCTTCACGGGAATCTCCACGGTGGCGACAGTAAGTCGGGCCTAGCCTAGCCTGGCAGGTCAGCCGCGCGAGGGTCGCCACCACAGCGGCTGGTGCCCGTCATCGGACCGGCCGGCACCCGGTCACTGCGCGGAATGGTGTTTACTTCCGCCCATGTCGGCAGCCGGCTGGATGCTCGTGGCGGCCCCCGTCGCCGCGCTCGTGTCACTCACCGCCCTCCTGCGCCCCCGGGCCGCCGGGGTGGTCGCCCCGCACCGCCTCGGCCTGGTCCGGGCCGCCCTGCTGACCGGTGTCTTCGCCGTGCTGACCGTGGAGGTGCTGGGCGCCCTCGACGCGCTCACCCTGCCCGCCTTCGCCCTGGCCTGGGTGCTCTTCGTCGCGGGGGTCGCGGTGGCGGTCGGCTGGCGACGCGACCCCGCCGCGACCCCGGCCGCCGTCGCGGGCAGCCGGCGGGCGGTGCTGGTCGGCGCGGCCGTCGGCGGCCCTGCGGCGGACCGGCGGACCGGCGGCGCGGCGTCCGGACCGCAGCCGCCTGCCGATGCCGTGGCACCCCCGACCACCGTCCGGGGCGGCGTCGCGGCGTTGCTTTCCGGATGGGCGGACCGGCTGACCCACCTCCGGCGTACGGCGACCCGGGGCGAACGGCTGCTCGCCGGCACGGTGCTCGCCGTGGTGCTGACCGAACTGGTGGTGGCGCTGCTGGCCGAGCCGAACAACTTCGACTCGCAGACGTACCACCTGCCGAAGGTGGAGCACTGGGTGGCCCAGGGCAGCCTGGAGTTCTGGCCCACCGCCATCCACCGGCAGGTGACCATCCCGCCCGGCGCGGAGTACCTGCTGCTGCATCTGCGCCTGTTCACCGGCGGGGACGCCCTGCACAACCTGGTGCAGTGGGCCGCCGGCCTCGGTTGCCTGCTCGTGGCCACCCGGATCACCGCCCAGCTCGGCGGGGGCCGGCGGGCCCAACTGCTCACCGCGTTCCTGCTAGCCACCACGCCGATGGTGGCCCTCCAGGCGACCAGCACCCAGACCGACCTGGTCGCCGCCGCCTGGGCCGCCTGCGCCGCCACCCTGGTGCTGGACGGCCTGCGCCGCCGGGCCGGGCTGACCGACGCGCTGGCGCTCGGCGCGGCCACCGGCCTGACCGCACTGACCAAGACCAGCGGGCTGATCGCCGTCGGGCCGTTGCTGCTGCTCTGGGGCCTGGCCCAGCTCCGGCTGGCCGTCCGCCCCGACGGGGTCACCGCCGACCCGGCCGGCCGGGCGCTCGGTCGGTCCAGGTCGGACCCGACGGACCGGCCGGGACCGAGCGGGGCCCGGCAGGTGGCCCGGACGGTGGGCGGCTCGCTGCTGGTGGTGCTGGTCGCGGCGACGGTGGTGGGGCCGTTCCTGGCCCGGGAGACGGCCGAGTTCGGTCACCCGCTGGGGCCGCCCCGGCTGCGGGAGTCCATCCCGATGGAACGGCACGACCCGGCCGCCGTGCTGGTCAACGCGCTGCGGATCGGGCACACCGCGTTCGACACCCCGCTGGCCCCGCTGCGTGCCGGCACCGCCGAGGCGATCATGGACGGCTCCCGGGCGGTCGGCGTCGACCCGCAGGACCGGGCCATCACGTTCGGCCGGGAGGTCTTTCCGGTGCCCTCCTGGTATCCCGACGAGGACCGGGTGGCCTTCCCGCTGGCCGGGGCGCTGGCGCTGGTCGGGGCGGTCGTCGCGCTGGCCCGCCCGCGCCGGCTCGTCCCCGGCCGGTCGGGTGCCCTGCGGGCGTACGCGGGGGTGGTGGTGGGCGCGGTGGTCCTGCACACCGCGATGATCAAGTGGCAGCCGTGGGGGAACCGGCTGCTCCTGTACGCGCTGGTGCTGGCCGTACCCCTGGCGGGGCTCTGGGTCGACGCGGTGCTGCGGCGGCGGGCCGGGACGGGCCGCCGGTCGGTGGCCGCCGGGCTGGTGGTGACCGTGCTGGCCACCTCCGCGCTGGCCGGCGTGCTGGCCCTGTCCTACGGCTTCCCGCGCCGGCTGGTCGGCGCGGGTTCGGTCTTCACGACCGGCGAGTGGGACACCCGGTTCCTACGCCGCCCGCAGTGGGCCGACGAGTTCCGCTGGGCCGCCTCGGCGGTACGGGCCAGCGACGCCCGACGGATCGGCCTGGTGCAGCAGAACGACAACTGGGAGTACCCCTGGTGGTTGCTGCTGCGCGCCGACGACGGTCGGTCGCCCGACCTGGTGGCGTTGCAGTCGGTGCTGCCGGACCGGCCACCGGCCGACCCCACGTCGGTCGACGCGATCGTCTGCACCGGCCCCCGCACCCAGTGCGCCCGACTCGTTCCGGCCGGCTGGACGATCGAGTACCGCGACCACGTCGGCTACGCGTTGCCCCCGGCCCGCTGAGCCACCGGGAACACACGTCGGGGCCGGCGTGGTGGTCCACGCCGACCCCGACCGGTCCCCCACGGGTCACTTCTGCTTGATCGGCACCACGATCAGCCGGGCGACGCTGGCGTCCCCGTCCTTGGCCCCGGCCACGTTGACCTTGGTGCCCACCTTCACGTCGCTGGCCTTGACGGTGGTCCGGCGCTCGACCACCCGCAGCTGGTCGCCCAGCTTCCAGGTCAGGGTGAAGCCGTCGGTGGACTTCACCGTCGCCGAGTCCCCGTCGATCGCGGTCACCTCGCCGCGCTGCACGACGACGGTCTTCGTACCGTCCTTGGTCTGCACCACCGCTTCGCCGTGCAGGCCGTTGCGGCCCAGCTGCACCCGGGCCTGCCGGCGCTGCCGCAGCTCCTTCAACCGTTCGCCACGCTTGCCCTTCTCCCCGGCCTGCGGGGACGGGGTGGCGGACGCGGCGGGCTCGGCGAGCAGATCCAACTCGGCCGGGTCGAGGCCCCACGCGGCCAGCGCCAACCCCTCGACGCCCAGGGCGGCGGCCACGTCGACCGTGGCGGCCTTCGTACCGTCCTGCGCGACCTGGGCCGACCCGCAGCCGGCGACGCCGAACGTGAGCGCCGCGAGCAGCGAGGTGGCGGTGACGGCGATTCCCCGATAAGCCATGACTGTCCTCTCGTCCGTGATGCCACCAGCCTGGCGGAACGGGATGGGCGCGGGGTCAGGCCGATGTTCGGGTCAGGTAAGGACTTGCGGGTAGCCGGACGGTGAACGCCGCGCCCCCCTCGGCGGCGTGCCCGGCGACGATCTCCCCGCCGAGTCGGCGGACCAGCCCGGCGGCCAACGCCAGCCCCAACCCGCTGCCCACCTTGCGGAGCCCCCGGTAACGCTGGTGCAGCGCCCCGCGTTCGAAGGCCACCGCCAGGTCGTCGTCGGTGAAACCGGGTCCGCCGTCGCGGACCTCCACCAGCCCACCGGCGGTCGGCCCGGCACCGGCCGGCCGGACCGCGAGCACCACCGGCGCCCCCGGCGGTACGACCCGCAGCGCGTTCTCCAGCAGCCCGTCCACCACCTGCCGGATCCGCCCCGGATCGGTGTACGCGGGCACCGCCGTGCCCGGCGTCTCCAGCCGGAACGGCACCCCGACCGCCGCACACCGCTCCGACCAGGTGCGTTCGGCGTCGGCGGCCAACCGGGTGAGGTCCACCGGCACCGGTTCCAGCGGGAAGTCCACCGCCTCCAGCCGGGCCAACGCCAACAGGTCGGCGACCAGCCGGTCCAGGTGCTGCGCCTCGGCGAGCATGGTCCGGCCCGTCGCGGTCGCCTCGTCCGCGCCGATCACCCCGTCGGCGAGCGCCTCCGCCCACCCCCGGATCGCGGTCAACGGGGTCCGCAGCTCGTGCGAGACGGAGAGCAGGAACTCCCGCTGCCGGCCCTCGCTGGTGGCCAGCGCGGCGGCCAGCCCGTTCAACGCGTACGCCAGGTCGGCGACCTCGTCGGGCGGTTCGACGGGCACCCGGACGGCCCGGTCACCGGCGCGCAGCCGGGCGGCGGCGGTGGCGGCGTGCCGGATCGGCCGGGCCAGTCGACGGGCCAGCAGCAGCCCGGCCGCCGCCCCGGCGGTGAGCCCGGCCAGCAGCGGCAGCCACAGGGCGCGCAGCACCTGCCGCCACGGTCCCTGCGGGGTGGCCCGGGTCAGCACCACCCCCTCCCCGCCGGGCAGCGCCCGCCCCTCGACGAGGGTCCGTTGGCCGTTGACGAACCGTCGGCCGGAGACGTCCCGGCCGGCGGAGACCCGGTTCACCACCTGTCGGGGCAGGCCGGGGCGGTCGGCCAGCCCGCCCTGGACGACGTACACCTCGATCTGCTGGTCCTTGAGCTGGCGGATCAGCCGGTCGCCGGCCGCGTCGCGCTGGCGGCTGGGCCGCACCTTCAGCACGTCGGCGGCGAGCCGGGCCTGCGCGGCAAGCGCCTCCTGGTCGCGGCGCTCCACCCCGCGTACCGCCAGGGGAACCGCGACCAGGGCGGTTACCAGCACCGACACCAGCGCCACCGCACAGGTGACCAGCACCGCGCGGGCGGTCAGCGTGTGCAGGGACCGGCGGCGGCGCGGGGTGGTGCCCCGGCGGGGGGCGGAGGGTTCAGCCATCGGCGGCGTACCCGACGCCCCGGTGGGTGCGGATCACGCTGGCCGCGCCGAGCTTCGCCCGGACCTGGGCGACGTGCACGTCGACGGTACGGGTGCCGGCGTGCGCCGCGTACCCCCAGACCCCGGCCAGCAGTTCCTCCCGGGTGAAGACCCGGCCGGGGCGGGCCATCAGGTGGGCGAGCAGGTCGAACTCGGTGGAGGTGAGCTGGACCGGGGTGCCGGCCGCGAGCACCGTGCGCCGGGCCGGGTCGAGGGTGACCGGGCCGACGGTGCGGGGCCGGTCCGCGCCGTCGGGGGCGCCGACGGTCCGCCGTAGCACCGCCCGGACCCGGGCCACCAGTTCGCGCGGGCTGAACGGTTTGGTCACGTAGTCGTCGGCGCCCAACTCCAGGCCGACGATCCGGTCGACCTCGTCGTCGCGGGCGGTGAGGAAGATCACCGGGGTCCAGTCGCCGGACTCACGCAGCCGCCGGCAGATCTCGGTGCCGGCCAGGCCCGGCAGGGTGATGTCGAGGACGCAGGCCACCGGGCGCAGCCGGCGGGCGGCGGACAGCCCGGCCGTGCCGTCCCGTTCCAGGTGTACGCCGAACCCGTCCCGGTCCAGGTAGAGCCGGACCAGGTCGGCGATGGCCGGCTCGTCCTCCACGACGAGGACGAGCCCACGCGGCGGTGTGGCATCGACGGTCACCGGCCCATGATGACCGACCGGGGCTCGGGCGCAACGGAGGGCCGTGTTCGGGTCAGGTAAGGAACCGGTCAGCGGGGCGGCAGCGCGTGTGGTGACGCGACGGGCGGTCAGCGGGCCGGCAGCGGGCGCAGCAGCGGGGCCGGCGCGACGGTCGGTGCGTCACCGATGGTGGCGACGACCCGTTCCTCGGGTCGGCGCAGCCGGGTCCGGAACGCGTGGTGCAGCAGTGTGTCGAGCTGCCACACCTGCTTCGGGTGCTGGGTACGGATGACGAACCGTTCGCGTACCCCGTCGATCGCGGTAGCGGCCAGCTCGACGGCCTGGGCGCGCGGGTCGGGGCTCCAGGTGACGTTGCTCAGCTCCCGCAGTTCGGTGTTGAGGTGCAGGCGCAACCGGTGCAGTACCCGGGTCTGCCGGGTCACCACCAGCCGACGGTGGGTGAGCAGCAGGAGATAGTCGCCGTCGACCGGGCGGTCGGGACGGGCACACCGGGCGACCAGGATGGTGGCGTCCCCCGACCCGACGCACTGGCGGAAGACCGGCATGTGCCGGCTCACCGTCTGGACCGCCAGCCCGGTCTCGGCGGCGGCCGGGAGGAAGGTGCGCGAGAAGACGTCCATACCTGGCCAACGAGCCGTGACCAGGGGTGATGTGGGTCACTGTCGACTTTTGGAACTTCCACTCCTGCGGGTCGCACCGCCGGTGCGTCTTTCCGCGCCGACGACCCGACCCGGGACGTCACACGGGCATCGGCGCGAACAGTTCACCGAGCCAACCCGGCACCGCGTCGGCGTACTCGGCGCGACCCGGGTCGGTGGTGGCCAGCGCCCGCCGCCAGGACAGCGCCCGGCTCACCGTGGTCACCCGGACGGCCAGCCCGGCGGCCTCCCGCAGGGCCGCCCGGTCGTGCCGGTCGGTCCACGCCTCCAGGTAGGCGTCCCGCAGCCGCAGCAGCACCGGGTCCCCCTCGGGCAGCGAGTAGGTGTGCGCCACCGACCGCAGGGTCACCAGCAGGGTGCCGAACGGGTACGCCACGGAGGCGTCCCCCCAGTCGAAGAAGCGGTAACCGTCGGCGGCGAACACGTTCCCGTCGTGCAGGTCGTCGTGCTGCACGCTGGCCGGGATGCCGGTGTCGGCGAGCCGCCCGCAGTCCTCGGCGAAGCGCGGCTGGTACGCCCGCAGCCGCTCGTAGGTCGCCGCGTCCAGCACACCGTCGTCGCTCCCGGCACCGTCGCCGTCGACCCGGGCGGCCGGGCGGGCGTCGCCGTCGCCATCGTCTCCGGGTGCCGGGCGGACATCGGTGCCGCCGGTGGCCGGGCGGGTGTCGGTGCCGTCGTGTTCCGGGGCGAGGAGCAGGGCGGCGCGGTCGTCGAGCAGCTCGGCGAGCAGGGCCGGCAGGGCCGCCGGCCGGTGGTCGGGCACGCCGAGTGCGACGAGGTCGTCGGCCCGGGTAGCCACCGTCCGTTGGAGGTCGGCGTAGGCGGCCAGCACATCGGCCCACCGGCCCGGGTCGGGTTCGGCCAGGTCACGCAGGGACGGGCCACCGTGGGGCAGCAGCGACCAGCCCCGCGCCGGGTCCACGGCCACCGGGTCGAGCACCCGGCCGGGGACGAGCCGGGGCAGTTCGGCCAGCAGCACCGCCTCGTACGCCGTGCCGGGGTTGTTCGCCTTGAACCAGTACGGCCCGGCGTCGGTGGGCACCTGCCAGACCAGCGACCAGGGGCGCTGCCGGGCCTCGACCGGGCCGGTGACCCGCCGGCCGTGCCGGTCGAGCTGCCCGGTCACCCAGTCCAGCGCGGTGGCCCGCCACTGCGGGTCGGCCCAGCCGGGGGCCACGGAGACGATCGTCACGCCGCGCAGAGTAGGCCACCCACCCACCCCGGCACCCGCCATTTTCGGTCGGACGGAATCGCGAGGGAGCCGAGGTGGCGGCAGCGGAGCCACCCGGACACCGCGACATCGGCCCCGTTACGGGGATCGGCGGACGGCGTCAGAGGAGTTCGAGAATGGTGGCGTTGGCCATGCCGCCGCCCTCGCACATGGTCTGCAGGCCGTACCGGAGGTCGTTGTCCCGCATGTGCTGGAGCATCGTCGTCATGATCCGGGCACCGGACGCACCGAGCGGGTGCCCCAGCGCGATCGCCCCGCCGCGCGGGTTCAACCGCTCCGGGTCGGCCTCGGTCTCGGCGAGCCAGGCCAGCGGCACCGGGGCGAACGCCTCGTTCACCTCGTACACGCCGATCTCCTCGATGCCCAGGCCGGCGCGGCGCAGCGCCTTCGCGGTGGCCGGGATGGGGGCGGTGAGCATGGCGACCGGGTCGTCGGCGGCGACCACGGCGGTGTGCACCCGGGCCAGTGGGCGCAGGCCGTGGCGGCTGGCCCACTCGCTGGTGGTGACGGCGAGCGCGGCGGCCCCGTCGGAGATCTGCGACGCGGACCCGGCGGTCACCACCCCGTCGGCGCGGAACGGGGTCTTCAGCTCGCCGAGCGCGGCGAGCGAGGTGTCCCGACGGATGCCCTCGTCGGCGGTGAACGAACGGCCGTCACTCAACGGCACCGGGGCAAGCTCCGGGTCGAACGCCCCGGCGTCCTGCGCGGCGGCGGCCTTCTCGTGGCTGGCCAGGGCGAACTCGTCGAGCTGGCTGCGGGAGAAGCGCCACCGGGCGGCGATCAGCTCGGCGCCGACCCCCTGGTTGAACGGGAGCGGCTGGTCGTCGGCGAAGCCCTCGACCCCCCGGTAGCGGGCCCGGATGAGGTCGCTGAACGGCATGCCGTCGCCGACGCTGGACCCCATCGGCACCCGGGTCATCGACTCGACGCCACCGGCCACCACCAGGTCGGCCTGACCGGAGACCACCGTCGCGGCGGCGAAGTGCAGGGCCTGCTGGCTGGAACCGCACTGCCGGTCGAGGGTGGTGCCGGGCACCGACTCGGGCCAGCCGGCGGCGAGCACGGCGTTGCGGGCGACGTTCCACGACTGCTCGCCGACCTGGGACACGCAGCCCCAGACCACGTCGTCGACCTGGCCGGGATCGATGCCGGTGCGGTCGGCGAGGGCGCGCAGCACGTGCGCCGACAGGTCGACCGGGTGCACCTCGGCCAGGCCGCCCTTGCGTCGCCCGACCGGGGTACGCACCGCACCGACGATGACTGCGTCACTCATGACTACTCCCCGGTAACTTCGGCTGTGTCGATACTACGTCCCCGGACGCCGGTCCGCCGCCCGCGTCGCCGGGGCCGGCCCGGCGCGGCTGGCATGCTGGAACGGTGCATCCACCAACGTCTCCGGCCCGTCAGTGGCGGGTCCCCCCGGCGGTCCCGGCGGTGAAGCTGGCCGGCGCGGTCGGGCTGGTCGCCCTCGGACTACTGCTCGCCGACGGCGACCCGGTCCGGCTGGCGCTGGCCGTCGCCGCCGCCGTGGGTATCGCCGCCTGGGCGGTACGCGACCTGCTCGCCCCGGTCCGGCTCGCGGTCGACGCCGACGGGATCACCGTCGTGCGGGGGTACGCCGGCCGGCGGTACCTGCCGTGGGAGGCGGTGGAGGCGGTCACCGTGGACCGACGGACCCGGTTCGGGCTGACCGGCGAGACGTTGGAGATCGACGCTGGCGAGACCCTGCACCTGCTCGGCCGGGCCGACCTGGGCGCGCCCCCGGCCGAGGTGGCCGAGGCGGTCCGGGCCGCCCGTCCCTGAGGTGCCGCCGGGGTGACCGACCCAGCGGGGCTGACAGATGTCCGACCACCGCCACGTTGCCACTCAGCCGAGCAGCATCGCGGTACGGACGATCACCAGTCCGAGCAGCGCGAGCAGGATGACCCCCGCACCGACCGCCTGGAACACCGAGCGCCGCATCCGGGGGGCGTACGCCAACACGAGCGCCATCAGCGCCCCGACGATCAGCCCGCCGACGTGGCCCGGGATGGAGATGCCCGGCACGGTGAACGTGAAGATCAGGTTGATCACCAGGATCGGCAGGATCGCCGAGGTGTCCCGGCCGAGCCGGCGCATCAGCACGAAGACCGCCGCGAACAGCCCGAAGATCGCCGTCGAGGCACCCGCCGACGCGGTGTTGGGGCTGCTGAACAGGTAGGCCGCGACGTTGCCGCCGAGCCCGGCCATCAGATAGAGGCCGAGGAACCGCAGCGGCCCGAGCAGCGCCTCCAGCTCCCGCCCCAGCACCCAGAGCGCCCACATGTTGAGCAGCAGGTGCACCACGCCGTAGTGCAGGAACATCGCGGTGACCAGCCGGTACCACTCGCCGGAGGCGACCCCGTGGGCCTCGCCGAACGGCACGTACGAGGCGTAGCTGAGCACCGAACCCCACTGGGTCAGCGGGGTGCCGCCGCCGAGCAGGCCGCCGAAGCCGGAACCGCCGATCAGCGAGTCCCCGCCCCGGTCACTGAGCACCGAGACGATCATCACCAGCACGTTCAGCGCGATCAGGGTGCGGGTGACCAGGCCGCGACGGCCGGCGGCACCGCCACCGAAGGCGGTACGCGCCGGCCGTACGCTGCGGCGTCCCTCGTTCACGCACTCCGGGCACTGGTGGCCGACGGGAGCGTCCCGCATGCAGTCCGGACAGATCGGCCGGTCGCAGCGGGAGCACCTGAGGTACGTCTCCCGGTCGGAGTGGCGGTAGCAGACCGGGGTGGTCGGCACCGACCCACCGGTGGCGTCGCCGGCCGGCCCGGAGCGTTCAGTCATGCGTGCAAAGGTACCTCGCAGCCGCGGTCAGGCCCCGGTGCGCTCGATCTCGACCCGCTCGATCACCACGTCCTGCAACGGCCGGTCGCTCGGGCCGGTGGGGGTGTTGGCGATCGAGTCCACCACCTTCGCCGACTGCTCGTCGGCCACCTGGCCGAAGATGGTGTGCCGGTTGTTCAGGTGCGGGGTCGCCCCGACGGTGATGAAGAACTGCGAGCCGTTGGTGCCCGGCCCGGCGTTCGCCATCGCCAGCAGGTACGGCCGGTCGAAGCGCAGTTCCGGGTGGAACTCGTCGGCGAACGTGTAACCCGGGCCACCCCGGCCGGTGCCGGTCGGGTCGCCCATCTGGATCATGAAGCCGCTGATCACCCGGTGCGAGATGGTGCCGTCGTAGTACGGCCCGTTGCCCGGCTTACCGGTGCGGGGATCGGTGTATTCCTTCTTGCCCTCCGCCAGTTCCACGAAGTTACGAACCGTCTTCGGAGCGTGATTGCCGAAGAGTTCCAGCCGGATCGGGCCAGCGTTGGTGTGCAAGGTGGCGTAGACAGCCTCGGCCACGGGTACTCCTCACTCGTTGGTCAGTTCCATGCGGATCCTCCCATGTGCCCCATCTGGCAGTGCGGAGGCATCCGTTGGTGGAGGATGACGAAGGAACAACTCCCAGGAGGTGGGACCGTGTTTGGAATCGGGCGGCGCAAGACCCAGGGGCAGCTGGCAAAGGTGGAGCTGCACCAGGGCATCGGTCACCTGAGGCAGGCCGCCACGCACGCGGCGAAGGGCGCCGGCGCCACGGTCGGCCCGCGGGTCCAGTCGGCCCGTAGTGCCGTCGCACCGACCGCCGTCGCGGTGCGGGACCGGGCCTCCAGCGGCCTGGCGACGACGGCCGCGGCACTCGCCCCGGTGGCCCTGGCGGTGCGCCACGCCCAGGCCGAGGCCGCCGGCAAGGCGGTGGCCGGCAAGAAGGCCGCCGCAGCCAAGCAGGCCAGGGTGACCAAGAAGATCAAGGCGAAGAGCCCGAAGGCCCGCAAGCAGAAGCGGACCTCGCGCGGCATGATGGCCGGCCTGCTGGTCGCCGGCACGGTGGCCGGGGTGGCCGGCGCGATGGCCCTGCGTCGCCGCCGCGAGCAGCAGGAGTGGGCCGAGTACGACCCGACCCGCAGCATCGGCACCGCCCCCGTCCCGTCGGCCACCTCCGGTTCGGCCGCCACCGGCGTCTCCACCGGTCCGGCCGCCGCCGGCGTCTCCACCGCCCCGGCCGCCGCCGGCGTCGACGCCCCCCGCGACGACGTCGACATCCTGGTGGTGGAGACCCCGTCGGCGGGCGGCACCACGCCCACCGGTTCGGCCACCCCGGCCACCGGCGTCGGCAGTTCCGCGGTGGCGTCCGGCACCCCGGCCGGCAAACCGGTGATCCACCCCAACGACAAGGTCCCCTCGGTCGCCGAGGGCGCCACCGACGTCTCCGGCCGGCCGGCCGACGACCTCGGCAAGGCGCTCGACGCCGCTCGGAACCAGGCGCAGTCCGGCACCCGGCGCTGATCCCCCGCACCACGTCGGCGGCGCGGCGACGACCCCACAGGTCGTCCCGCGCCGCAGCCGACTTCCGGCGGGTCGCGGGCCGCGCCGCCCGCAGCCCCCGGCACGGTACGGCCCGGCACCGTCATCCAGCCTGCCCAGGGCGGCGGCCCCCATGAGAACGTAAGGATTTTTCAGGGTTCCCCCCGACCGTTACGGGCCCACCCGGCGGGCGTCCGGCTCCTACAGTGCTCGTTATGTCGCCGACCACCGATCCGGAGCGTCCGGCTCCGGAGCCGAGCGGTGCCCCCTCGACGGGGCGCTCGGACCAGTCCGCCCAGCGCCCGGCCGGGCGTGAGCGGGCGCTGTCCCGGCGGCGGGTGCTCTCCGGCACCGCCGCCGCCCTGGCCGGCGCCGGGGTGGCGCTGACCGGCGAGTTCGGGTACGCGGAGGCGACCGCCGACAGCAAGCTGCCCGTCTACGGCGGGTACGCCGCCACCGTGCACGCCGACCGGCGCACCCCGCCCCGGTCGTCCCGGGTCGACGTGGTGTGGAGCGTGGACACCACCCGCCGGCTGATCGCGCTCACCTTCGACGACGGCCCGGCGCCCAACTGGACCCCACGGGTGCTGTCGATCCTCGCGCAGACCGACACCCCGGCCACCTTCTTCATGGTCGGCCGCCGGGCCCGCGAGTACGGTCGGCTGGTGGCGCACCGGCTCGACGGTCACGAGATCGGCAACCACACCTGGGCCCACCAGGATCTGGCGAAGATGACCTACGAGCAGGCGTGCACGGCGATCAGCCGGGCGCACAACGAGCTGACCCGGCTCTGGGGCCGGGAGCCCACCCTGCTCCGCCCGCCGTACGGGCACCTCGCCGGCAGCACCCTGCTCGCCGCCAACGACCTCGGCTACCAGGTGGTCCTGTGGAACCGGCAGATGCTTGAATCCCGGTTCACCCAGAATCCGGACGGCCTGGTCGACTACGTCGTCGACTCCTGTGAGCCGGGCACCATCCTGCTCGCCCACGACACCGGGCCGGTGGACCGGCTGGTCGCGATCCGGGGGTTGGCCGCGATGATCAGCGGGCTGCGGCGGCGGGGCTTCGAGTTCGTCACCGTCTCGCAGCTGATGGCGGCGGCCACCCCGGCCACCGCCCCGGCCCACTGACCGGGGGTCGGTCAGAGCCAGCCGTTGCGGCGGAACCACCGGTAGAGCGCCAATGAGATGGTGAGCATCAACGCGAGCACCCCCGGGTAGCCGTACGTCCATTTCAGTTCGGGCATGTTCTCGAAGTTCATGCCGTAGACACCGGCGAACGCGGTCCACACCGCCGCGATGGCCGCCCAGGCGGCGATCTTGCGCATGTCGTTGTTCTGGTCGACGGTGACCTGCGCCAGCCGGGCCTGGAGGATCGAGTTGAGCAGGTCGTCGTAGGAGTTGACCTGTTCGACGGTGCGGCTGAGGTGGTCCTGCACGTCGCGGAAGTACCGTCGTACCTCCTGCGGCACCTCGCGGTTGACCTGGGCGGTCAGCGTCAGCAGCGGCCGTTGCAGGGGGATCACCGCCCGCTTGAACTCCACCAGTTCCCGCTTCATCTGGTAGATCCGCTGGATCCGGCCGCTGCTCTGCCGGTCGAAGACGTCGGCCTCCAGCACGTCGAGGTCGTCCTCCAACTGGTCGGCCACCTCCAGGTAGAGGTCCACCACCCGGTCGGTGATCGCGTACGCCACCGCCCACGGGCCGTGCCGCAGCAGGTCCCGCTTGGCCTCCAGGTCGGCCCGGACCGGCGACAGCCGGCAGGCGTCCCCGTGCCGGACGCTGATCAGGAAGTTCGGCCCGATGAACAGCATCACCTGGCCGGTCTCCACCACCTCGGAGGTCTCGGTCAGCTCGCTGTGCTCGCAGTACCTGGCGGTACGCAGCACCAGGAAGCTGACGTCGCCGAAGCGCTCCAGCTTGGGCCGCTGCTGGGCCTTCACCGCGTCCTCGACGGCCAGTTCGTGCAGGCCGTACGTCTCGGCGATGGCGGTCATCTCGGCCAGTTCCGGTTCGTGCAGGCCGAGCCAGACGAACCCGTCGCGCTCGTCGCGGGCGGCGGCCAGCGCCTCGGCGTACTGCCACTGGCCGGGGCGGCGTTCGCCGTCGACGTAGAGGCCGCAGTCGACCACCCCGCTGCGTCCCGGGCCGGTGGGCGTGGGGGTACGGGGGGAGCCGTCGGCATTGAGGATGCGGGACATCGCGCGCACCGGGGACACCCAGGCGCGGGGGTTCAGCACCCGACCGCCGTGGAGTGTCGCCGACCGTTCCCGTGCCGCCCGGTCCGTCATGGCGTTCCCCCTCCCGGGTGTCCTGCTGCGGCTTGCAGGCTACGCCGCCGCCGTGGATGGCGGGTGTGGGCACCGGGCGGGTCGGGCCGCATTCAGGGGGGTGAGGGGGCGACCCGACCCACCCGGCACCGTTGGGGGCGGGGGTAATGCTGCCGCGTCGCCCACCCGTCCGGCGGGAACGACCGGGTCATCGGCCGAACGTGAGTGACGCTCGCAGCATTGTGGGTCGCCGGGCCGGCCAAGGGGAGCCCTCAACCGGCCCACGTCGTGCTTTTGTCAGAAACCCGACAGATATTTCAGCCGCGTACGGCCGCCACCGCGTCCGCCAACCGGCGAACACCCTCGTCGATCCGGTCCGCCGTCACCGCGGAGAAGGCCAGCCGCAACGCGTGCCGCCCGCCGTCGACCATGAAGTCGCTGCCCTTGACCACCGCGACGCCCCGCTCGGCGGCGGCCGGGGCCAACCGGTCCACGTCCACGTCCTCAGGGAACTCCACCCAGAGGAAGTAGCCGCCGTCCGGCTCGACGAAGGTCACCTCCGGCAGGTGCCGACGCAGCGACTCGGCCAGCACCCCCGCCCGCTCACCCAGCGCCGACGACACCGTGGCGATCGACCGCTGGATGTCGCCCGAGACGCAGAACTGGTGCACGATCGACTGCGCCACCATGCCCGGCGAGATGTAGAGGCTGGTCGCCTTCTTGGCGATGTCGGCGATCAGGCTCGCCGGCCCGACCAGGTAACCGACCCGGACCCCGGGGCAGACGGTCTTGGTGAAGCTCGACGCGTGCACCACCACCCCCCGGGTGTCCATCGACAGCATCGACGGCAGCGGCTCGCCCCGGAACCGGATGTCGGCGTAGGGGTCGTCCTCGAAGATGGTGAAGCCGTACTCGGCGGCGAGGTCGAGCAGCTCACGGCGCTTGTCCAGGGAGAGGGTCACGCCGGCCGGGTTCTGGTAGTTCGGGATCACGTGGGCCAGCCGGGGGCGTACCCCGGACTCCAGCAGCTTGCGCAGCTCGGCGGTGTCCAGGCCGTCCGGCTCGATGCCCACGCCGTGGATCTCGCCGCCCATCCGTTGCAGGTTGAGCAGCGTCCGGTCGTACGTCGGACGCTCCACCACCACGGCGTCCCCGCGCCGGACCAGGTGGTCGAAGAGGAACGCGTCGGCCTGCAACGAGCCGTTGGTGACCAGCACCTGATCCGCCTCGACGCCGTGCTTCTCGGCGATCCACTTCCGCAAGGGCGGGTAACCCACGGAGGTGCCGTAGGCGGTGACCCCGGCGGGGTCGGCGTCGAAGGCACAGACGGCGGCGGCCTTGAGCCCCTCGACATCCACGATGTCCAGCGAGGGCGCGCCACGGGCGAACGAGATCAGCTGCTCGGCGGTCATGCGCACGAGCCTAGGGCCTGTCCGGGCCGCTCCGGCCGGCATACACGCCAAGTTCAACATGCGGGCACGCCGTACGGGGCGGGACGGGCCGAACCGGTCGACTCCGGTGCAGGTCGGGACGGGACCGGGCATCGGCACGGCCCGCCCCCGCTCGCTACTGTCGAAGCGTGCCCACCGAGCCCCTCCGCAACGCCGGCGCGTTGATCACGGACGATGGCGTCGAGCTGGCACCGCACCGCTTCGCCGGGCTGGTCGCCCCGGCGGTCGAGCGGGCGTTCGTGGCCGGGATGCTCGCCGGCCGCGACGGCGGCGGCGCCGAACTGAGCCAACGGTACGGCGGGCCCGCCGCCACCGGCTTCCTGGTGGAGTTCCGCACCCGGCTCGCCGCACCGGGCGGCACCGTCGACCGGGCCGGCTTCGCCGCCGTCAACCGCTACCGCGACCCCGCCGCCTGCCAGCGGGCGCTGGACAAACAGGTCGCCCACGGCACGATCGCCCGCCGGCCGGACGGCGGGATCACCGCCACCGAACGCGGCGTCGACTTCCTCACCGAGCTGTACCAGGTGCACGCCGAGGTGACCGAGGAACTGTGGGCCGGGCACGACGACCGGGTACGCCGGCTCGTCGAGGCGTACGGGCGGGTGGTGGCGTACGCGGTGCTGCTGGCCGGAGAGCCGGACGCCGGGCCGGGACCCGCGTTCGCGGCGGTCGCCCCGCCGTACGAGCCGGACGGCACCCCGCCGGGCGTGCTGCTGCTCAACCGGATCGGCGCGCTGCGGTACCACCGGGCCGACGCGTACGCCGACGCGTGGACCGCCGCCGGGCACACCGCCGCCAGCGTCGGCGAGCTGCCGGACGGGCCGGAGCGGCGGGCCATCGAGTTGGAGACCGACCGTCGGGCGGCCGGCCCGTACGCCACGCTGACCGCCGACGAGCGGCTGGGCGTGCTCGCCGACCTGGCCGCCCTGCCCGGCTGAACCCCCGGCCGGCCCGGGTGAACTCCCGGTTGACGGCGGCCGGCCGGTCACCCGGGGCTATCCTCCACGGTGACCTGGAGTCGTACGAGGGAGGCCCCGCATGATCGGGATGGTGCTCGCGGCCGGTGCGGGACGCCGACTGCGCCCGTACACCGACACCCTGCCCAAGGCGTTGGTGCCGGTGGACGGTGAGACCACCATCCTGGACATCGCGCTGCGCAACCTGGCCGAGGTGGGGCTCACCGAGATCGTGATCGTGGTCGGCTACGCCGCCGACGCGGTCGTGCAGCGGCAGTCGGCGCTGGAGGAGAAGTACGGCGTCACCCTCACCCTGGTGCACAACGACAGGGCCGAGGAGTGGAACAACGCCTACTCGCTGTGGCTGGCCCGGGAACACTTCGCCCGGGGCGTGCTGCTGGTCAACGGCGACACCGTGCACCCGGTGAGCGTGGAGAAGACCCTGCTGGCCGAGCGCGGGCCGGGCATCCTGCTCGCCGTGGACACCCTCAAGGCGCTGGCCGACGAGGAGATGAAGACCACCTTCGACGCCGCCGGCCAGCTCACCCGGATCACCAAGCTGATGGACCCGGGCGAGGCGTACGGCGAGTACATCGGCGCGACGCTGATCGAGCCGCAGGTGGCCGGGGCGCTCGCCGACGCGCTGGAGGCGACCTGGCGGCGGGACCCGAACCTCTACTACGAGGACGGCTACCAGGAGTTCGCCGACCGGGGTGGCGAGGTGCGGGCCGCGCCGATCGGGGACGTCTCCTGGGTCGAGGTCGACAACCACGACGACCTGACCCGGGCGCGGGAGATCGCGTGCCGCTACTAGCCCGTACCATCCTGACCCCGCTGCACATCGATGTGCGGCGCGGTGCGGTCGCCGACCTGGCCACGATCCTCGCCGACGGGCGGATCTCCGCCGGGGGTGACGTGGCGGTGGTGGTCGGCCCCGGTCAGGGCGGGCAGATCGCCGACCTGCTGCGGCCGTCGCTGCGTTCGGCGGACGTGTTCACCGTGGCCGGCGGCACCCTCGACGCCGCCGACGAGTTGGGCGGCAAGCTCCGCGAACGCTCGTACGACGCGGTGGTCGGCATCGGCGGCGGCAAGACCATCGACGTGGCAAAGTACGCCGCCACCCGGCGCGGACTGCCAATGGTGACGATGGCGACCAGCCTCGCCAACGACGGCATCGCCTCCCCGGTGGCCAGCCTGATCACCGGCGGACTCAAGGGCTCCTACGGGGTGCACATCCCGATCGCGGTGATCGTCGACCTGGACTTCGTGGCCGCCGGCCCCGACCAGCACAACCGGGCCGGCATCGGCGACGTGGTCAGCAACATCAGCGCCCTGGCCGACTGGGAACTGGCCCGCCAGGTACGCGGCGAACCGGTCGACGGCCTGGCCGCGTCGCTGGCCCGGATGGGCGCTGAGGCGGTGCTCGCGCACACCGGCGACATGACCGACGACGCGTTCGTCACGGTGCTGGCCGAGGCGCTGATCTCCAGCGGCCTGGCGATGGCGGTCTGCGGCAGCAGCCGGCCGGCCAGCGGCGGCTGCCACGAGATCATGCACGCCGTCGACGCCCTCTTCCCCGGCACCTCGTCGCACGGCGAGCTGGCCGGGCTCGGTGCGCTGTTCTGCACGTTCCTGCGCGGCGACCAGCGGCGCTTCGTCGAGATGGCGGCCTGCCTGGGCCGGCACCGGCTGCCCCGGCACCCGGCCGACGTGGGCCTCACCGACGACCAGTTCGTCGAGGCGGTGCAGTTCGCCCCGGCCACCCGCCCCGACCGGTACACCATCCTGGAGCACCTGGCCATGTCGGTTACCGAGACGCGGGAGCGGCTGGCAGACTACGCCGGTGCACTCCGCGACCACAGTGGCTGAACCCCGTCCCACCGTCGCCGACTTCCACCGGGTCAACCGGGGCGGCGGCCTGTTCAGCGAATCGGTCAGCCAGTGGCTGGGTGCCGTCTTCGCCCTGGTCGCCCAGCGCCTCGGACTGCGCCCGACCGCGCTGACCATCACCAACCTGGTGCTCGGCCTGGCCGCCTCGGTGACCGTGGTGGCGCTCGCCGACCGGGTCGCCGCCGGCACCGTACCGGCCTGGCTGGTCGGGCTGGTCGCGCTGGTCGGCTGGCAGGTGGCGTACGCCCTGGACTGCGCCGACGGGCAGCTCGCCCGGGTGACCGGTCAGGGCAGCGCGGCCGGTGCCCGGGTCGACGTGCTCTGCGACGTGGCCGCCCAGATCGCCCTGGTCGCCGCCCTGTCGGCCACCGCCGTGGCGCAGCGCCCCTCCACGCCGACCTGGCTGGTGGCGACCTTCGCCGGCACCTGGATGGTCAACCTGGTGACCTCGGTGATGCAGTCCGGCCCCAACGCCGCCAGCATGGTCACCTCCACCTCCCTGCCGGTACGCCTGGTCAAACTGGTCCGCGACTACGGTGCGGTGATCTTCGTGGCGGGGTTGGTGCTGATGCTCGTGCCGGCGCTGGTGTTCTGGGTGGTCGTGGCGTTCACCATCGTCAACGGCGGCTTCCTGCTGGCCAGCATCGCCTTCTCGGCCCGCGCCTCGCTGTAGGGACCAGCACTCGCGCGGGCCGCGTCGGCCCCGCCCAGCTTGATCGACTCGACTGGGTCGATACAGCGGTATCAAGCGCGCCCGATACCGCTACATCGCCCCCAATGGAGTCAGGCTGGTCCCAAGTAGCCGCTGCAGGTGATCTCTGAGCATCAGAGTCTTGGCGTCCGGAGCGGAGATCCTTTGATCCACTCGGAGGAGACGTGAGAACGGCGCACCAGCACGCGACCGGCGGTGGCGACTCGCCCTGGTGCCGCTCGCCACCGTAGGGGTGGTCGCCGCCGGCCTGGTCGTGACCCAGCGGCGCCCAGGCCACCACCTGGCCCACCGCCAAGAGCACCCAGTCGATCAGCGGCACCCGCGGCTTTGGTCTGGTGCGCTACAAGGCCGGCGCCGCGACCATAAGAACGTGATCATCGGTTCGCCGGCCGCTGATGGCATCCCACTGCAAGGGCAGCTGCACGCTGGTCAACGTGTGGTGGTAGGACGTCGGCGAGGACGCTGCGACGTTCAAGGGCGGCACACAGGCAACAGCTCCGGTGCCGAACCGGTCAAGACCGGCAGCGGCCCCGACGGCACGTACTGCAAGTACACGTCGTCGAACATCGTCCACAGGTAGGGCAGGGAATCCAGTTCCGCCCACCGGTGAGGCGGGCCCGCGCACGTTCCCGAGAGGGCCTGCGCGGGCCATCGCCGTCGACGGCACGATGCCAAACCGTCGCAGGGACCAAGCCGACAGGGTCGCGCGACAGCATGTCCCTGTCGGCTTGTGATCCACACATCACAGATTTGCCTCGCGCGTCCAATCTCGATTCAGTGTCTAGCAGACACGCACACCATCGATGATGTCGTTGTATGACAAGCCGCCAAGGCCAATGTTGCTGTTCCAGTCGATCGCTTCACTCGAAAAGAGCTTGACGAAGCTGCTGCCATTCCAGTTGGAGAAGGTGCTGACGGTCCCGCTCGTCTGATTGTTGACATAGCCCGTGATCCGGTCGTTCCACTTTCCACCCGTCGGATAGTTGAACGTCGCCAGATCCCTGAACCCGCAGGTGTAGAAGCTGATGCTGTACCCGAGGAAACCTTGATCCGCAAACAGGCACAGGTACTGATAGTTACATCCGTAATGGGGTGGCTCGGCAGTTGCGCCGCGCTGGGCCGGTGTCTTGATCCAGCTTTCGGACGGAGCAGAGGGTGCAGGTCGTTGGCGGGCTGGGGCATCGAGGGCCGCCTTGACAGCAGCCTTTGACAACACTCTCTTGTTTCGCGGCTGGCTCGCCGGCATGGTGATCTCGACACCAGGAGCAATCCGAAGAGTGTCTTCACTCACCACTACCGAGCCCGGATAGAGCTCCATTAGTGACCCGAGGGCCACCGACACTTCGGAGGCGGAGGCCACGGTAGCGCCACCCGCGTGAGCGGGCACACCGTTGACGCTGATTGCAGCGGCAGCAGATGCCGCCAGCAGGACACGAACCAGTCTTCTTGATTTCGCCATTGATTCCTCTCCGTCCAGGGTAATTAGGAATTAAGGCGAGGGCATGCCAGCCCGCGGACCGCCATTTTCTGCCAGCGCAAACATTCCCCGTCGACCCTTACGATAGCAGCGGAATTGCCGCGGATCCGCCCACAATGCTCCAACAATTAAAGACTGCTTTTACTTTTTGACATCTATCACTTAGGGTTAATCTTTACGTGAGGGCCGGGCAGGTCACGGCCCATCCACTCGAAACTCAGGTAACACTACGTCAGTGTAACGAATCGATAACGATAGTGTAGGCGGGCCGAAAAGGGCGAACGCGTTGACCCTCTGCTGCATAGACAGGGCGGCCACGGAACACAGGAGGCGGATTTGAAGCAGGTGATCAATACGGAAGGCCACGTTCACGGCACCCCGGCTACAGCGGAACGCACCGACTCCGAGGTCATCAAGGAGTCGATGCTGGACCCCAGCCACTTCGGTGTGCTATATGAGCGACATGCCAGGGTGTTGCACGGCTATGCCTATCGAAGACTCGGACGGGAGGCAGCAGAGGACGTCGTCGCGGAGACCTTCTTGAAGGCGTTCCGCGCCAGACAGACGTACGACCTCAGACACAGCGATGCTCGGCCGTGGTTCTTCGCCATAGCGATCAACGAGATCGCCCGCCACCACCGTGTGGAGAAGGCCAGGTATCGCACCCTCCTCCGCTCCATCCATCAAGATCAGGAACGTACGGAGAGTATTGCCAATCAGGTGGCTGATGCGGTATCAGCTCGGACGCTACGGAAGCCGCTGATCGAGGCGCTCACGAAGCTCTCTCGTCGCGACCGGGACGTGCTGCTCATGGTCGCGTGGGCCGGTCTGAACTACGAGGAAGTAGCCAGGGCGCTTCAGGTACCGCCCGGCACAGTTCGATCGCGGCTGCATCGCGCCCGTCAGAAGATCCGCAAGTATCTGCCCGACGACATCGCCCTGGAGCTGACGTGAAGGATCTAGAACTGATCAAGCAGCTGGGAGAGGACCTCGCCCCGGGCCAGGGTGAGCCACTTGCTCCATTTTCCCCAGCCACCCTCTGCGACCCACCTCGTAGGCGACCGTTGAAGATATGGCACGCCGGAGTCGCAACGCTTGCGGTAGCAGGAGTTACTGCGGCGCTGGCGGTCGTATGGCCGAGTCCGCCACGAATATCGCCTGGCCAGACGGCGGCCAACGGGGCCACTACCATCCTCGACAAGGCCGCCGCCGTCAGCAGCCAATCCACTCTTCTTCCCCTCCAGGCCAGCGAGTACATCTTTACCGAGACGGTCAGCAGTTACCCGAGCCAAGTTGAGCAGCCTGACGGCTCCTTCAAGGTCGTCAGAAATAGCCCGGTCGTGACCCAGATCTGGCTCCCGGTGGACCCAGCGAAGAGCGGCCAGCAACGACAGCGCCCCGAAGAGGGCGGCAGCGAGTGGGGGCCTTGGCTTCCGGTCGCCCCATGTCCGGAGGCGCAAAAGCCGGCCGTACCAGGAGGTGCAGCCGCACCCTGCACAAGGGGCGTCTTACCAATTGATTTCCCTACTGACCCCTCTGCGGTGCTGGCCTGGCTCATCGGGGATCGCCCAGGTGGTTCACCTAGCCCGGAGCCCTCGATTCCCAACCCGATCAGTGGGCAGGACGGCTTAGCGTTCGAAACAGCAAGGTCGCTTCTCATGACAGGGACTTACCTACAGCCAGAACAGCGCAGCGTAATCTTCAAGGCTCTGGCAAAGCTCCCGGGTGTCGGCACGGTAAACGACGTCCAGGATGGTTCAGGTCGGCGAGGAATCGGTATCTCCGCAGGTGGTTTCGAAGCGCTGGTATTCGACTCCACCTCATTTACTTTCCTGGGAACCACCAGCTCGGCCATAATTAAACAAGCCCCGACCACAGAGGCCGGCAAAGTCCCAGCCTGAACGGTCATCGCCGAGGCGGGCCGCGCACTCCGATGCAGGCGTGCGCGGCGAGCCGCCGACTTCGGCCACGACATCGGTGTGCCGACGATGTGACGACCGGCCCACACCGCCAGAGTGGCGAGAGCAGCATTGGCACCCCGTCGATCAACGCTCCGATGCCGAATGGCGCTCACCTTGATCCACTCGGTTTGGGACGGAGTAGGGGTATCGACCCCGCCGGGATACCGCTACTCCGGCGCACGGGTCCTCGGCCTCGACCCAGTTCAGCCAGGACGCATACGTCGGCAGGAAGACCAGGTCGACCTGGTTGGCGAAGCACCAGGCGCGGACTTGACGGTGCTTGCACGGGGAGAAGTTGTCCAGGATCAGGTAGAAGTGTTGGTCGGGCCAGCGGTGGCGCAGGGTCTTGAGGAAGCTGAGGAAATCGCACCACCGTTTGCGGTCGCGGATGCGGTAATGCAGGCGGTCCGGTAGCGAGGTCAAGGGCGGCGATCATGTGCCGTACGCCCTGGTCACGCTGGTAGGTGGCGCGTAGTCGCACCGGATGTCCGACGCCTCGCCATGCGTGGCCGGGGCGGGGTTGGAGGTTGAGTGGCCCGAACCCATCGACGCAGAGCACCCTGCCGTCGGCTGGTGGGTGGTCGTAGAGGTCGAGGATGCGGCGCATCTTCGAGGTGAAGTCGGGGTCGTTGCTGGCCTTCCACGTCTTGGGTGCAGTTGGACTACGCGGTGACCTATGACGAGGGCTCCTCCGGCGAGCTGCGCGCCACGATCATTCAGGCCGTGGGGAACCGCATCGCCTACGGGTCCGTTCGGCAGTACCGCACCTGGACCTGCACCGGGCAGACGCAGCCGCTGTCGGCGCTGATCCCGGCCAATGTCGCCGGTGTCCCGTTGCGCACCGGCGAAGCCCTGCTGTACGCCTGGATCTCCGCCTGCCCCGGCGCGAACTAATATGCCATCGCCGGACAGGTGGTGCGGATCATCCACTGACACCGCTGCCGTCACGGTCCTGGGAGCGGTCCGGATCTTGGGTCCTCCGCGCGTTCTCGGCGGAGTTGTTGGAGGACGCGGGTGTCGGCTTCGAGGTCGGGGTGGCCGACCTGCCGGTCGAGGTCGACGACGCGTTCGAGTTCGCGGATCGCCTGGTCGAGGTCACCGTCCGCCCGGTGGACCATCGCGATGTTATACCGGGTAACGGCTTCGCCGGCTCGGTCGCCGACCTCCCGCAGGATGGGCAGGGCCTGCTGGTAGTGGTCCAGGCCCCGCTGCCGATCCCCCAAGTTGGCGTACACGAGGCCGATGTTGTTGAGGGTGGCGGCTTCGTTGCCCCGGTGGCCGGCCTGCCGGTACATGGTCAGGGCCTGGTGGTAGTCCTCCAGCGCCGGCTGCGGCCGACCGGTCGCACGCCGGGCACAACCCCGGTCGTAGAAGGAACCGGCGTCCGGGCCGAGGGTCAGGGTCGCGGTGGCCATGGCTTCGACGGCGGCGAACCGCGAGGTACGCAGCCACACACGACATACCCGGTCACCGACGTCCCGGGCGATAGCGGGCTGCCACCCGGCGACTGCGAGCCGATGCACCTCGACCCAACAGGCGAGGACCTTCGGGTCAGTGGCCATCGGCGGGGGTGGGGTCGAGGACCCAGATTTGGTAGAGGGACTTGGCAGCGTCGGCGCAGGCCTGGATGTGCTCCTCATCGGTGAGCAGGGAGCGGACGAGGGGGTGCAAGAGGTTGGAAACGAAGTAGCGGGGCTCGCGGCTCTCCGGGTCGGTGCCCTCTTCGAGTAGGCCGAGTTCGACGGCCCGCCGCAGGTGCCGGGCGGCGTCGGGGTGCGGGTGCAGGGCGTGGACGGTGGCGGCGGGGATCGGTAGTTCGACGACGTTGATCCTCGCGAGCATCCGGCGCAGTTCGAGGGGTTGGGAGTCAAGCAGGTTGTCGGCCAGGACGGTTTCCCGGCGGAACCGGTCGGCTTCGTTCTCGATGGCGGTGAGCAGGCCGTCGACGTCGAGGGTGGCGTCGCCGACGATCCGGTTGAGCCAGTCGAGCAGGCGGGGGTTACCGGCTGCCGCCTCGATCGCCCGATTCCGGATGGTGGGGTTGATGATGGATTCGGGGCGCAGGTTGGTCAGGTTGGCAATCTTCTTGGTCTGCTCAACCGGGGTGAGGGTTTCCAGCGCCTCGACGGCGATGGTGGTGCCAACCGGGGTGGGGAAGCGGTAGCGGCTGGTGATGACGACGCGGCTCGGGCTGCCGGTGTCGCGGATGGCGGCCAGCAGGGCGGGCAGGATCTCGGCCATCGTCGGGGCGAGGACCCGGCTGCCGTCGTCGCGGGTGTCGAGGTTGCCGGTTTCGAAGTCGTCGAACACGAACAGGCAGGGCGTGTCGCCGAGCGGCCCGTCGACGTCGAGCAGGTGCCGTAGCCGGATCGACAGGGGAACCTGCTCGTTGTCGAGCAGTGCGGCGGCCTCGATGCTCTGGTCGAGGCTGTCGAAGCGGATCTTGCTGGTCAGCTCGCGGAACTTGATGGCGTCGACCCGGCCGTACCAGACGGCACGCTGGTGCGTGGGCATGCGTTCCAGGAGCCGGGAGGCGAGGCTGCTCTTGCCGAGCCCGCCCATGCCGGCCAGCAGCAGGCCCTGCGCCGCGCCGGGGGTGTCGGCGGGTTGCCGCAGGACGCGCAGGCAGCGTTGGATGACCCGCCGCCGGCCGACGAACTCGGCGCGGGACGCGACGCGGGACAGTTGGGTCTGCGGGTCCAGGAACTGCTGGTCGGCGGCGCGCACCTGCAACCGCTTGCGACCCTTGGTGTGCAGCGGGGTGACCAGGGGGGCCAGCGGGGACCGGTCGGCGTAGACCCGGAGCAGATGCCAGTAGCTGCTCTTCCTGTCGTGGAACAGGTGACGGCGGGCCTCGACGACGGCACGGTCCAACGACCCGCCGTCGGCCAGTGCCCGGTAGAGCGCGGCGGCGAAGTCGGTGGCGGAGACGTCCCCGACCGGCAGCGCCCAGCCCAGCACCACCGGGGCACCGGCCTGCACCAGGCTCTCACTCATCGACGGGAACACCCCGCCTTCCGGGGCGTCGGCGGTCAGGCAGCCGGAGACGAACACCAGCCTCGGCCAGTGCCCCTGCATCGCCTCGGCGAGCTGGTCGGCCGTCGCCCTGGTGGGCGCACCGTACTCGTCCTCCAGCAGGAACACCGGCTGCCCACCGGCGGTGGTGGCGTGCCCGCTCAGGTGCAGCACGTCGAAGTGACCCGGCCCGTAGTCACGGCTGAGAAACCGCAGGCCCTCCAGGGTGCCGCTCTCCTCGACCACCAGATCGGTGCCGGTGCGACGGGTCGCGGCCAGGATCGCCGCCTCCTCGCCCTCGAAGTTGAGCACCGGCTCGACACCTTCGGGCGAGGCCGCCATGAACAGCACCCGCAACGGCCGGTTACCCGGCGCAACCTGGCCGGTCAACGCCGCGTGGGTGCCGACCGTACGGACCGGCAACAGCGGTGCCCGCCCGGCCACCGTCAGGAATCCGCCCTCCCGGGCCAGCAACTCCCACGGCAGGTGTCGCAGCCGCTGTTCGGCGCTGATCCGCAGCACCGCCCCGGCGGGGTGGGCCAGCAACGGGGCCAGCCACCGCTCGTCGCCGTCCAGGAACTCCGTCAGCCGGGCCCCCAGCGCGGCCAGCCGGGTCGCGCTGTACCCCTGGTAGGCAGCGTCGGTACTGTAGTCGCGGCCTACCAGGGTGATCAGCTCGTCGACCGTGGCCCGGTCCAGGCTGCGGGTCCGTGGTGGCTGGCCGTCGGCGGACAGCCGCAGCTCATGGTGGTCCGAGGTCTGCGCGAAGGCCTCCAGGTCGAAGGTGCTCATCTGCCCATCCCCGTCGTGGTGGTCAGGTCGGTGCGGCCCACGGCTCCGCCGTGCGGCTCGCGGTCCGCGCCCCGGCAACCTCCACTGTGGCCTTTTCTGCGTCTATGCTGATACGCCTGGTCGCACCGGTTCGGGACCACCCACCGCCGGGTGATCGACGGTGGACCTTGGGTGGCTACTGTACGTCTCCCTCACGTCCCGGAACCGCTGCGTGAACCCGCCTCGGGTGACGGCTTTCCGACTCACGACCACCTCCCTGCGGGGTAGAACATGCACGATCGGTGCACCGCCGGTTGCCGGATGGTGCCACGGTCCGGCGGTAACAGGGAGCGTCAGGAGGAGCGGGATGGGTGTGGCGGACGCCGTTGCCCGCTGGGTCGAGGTGCACCGGCTCGCGGTCGCCGGTCGGCAGCCGCAGATCGCCCGGGACGTCGGTGACCGGGTGAGCCGGGTGTGGCTGCCTACCTCGCGGTTCACCGACGTCGAGGCCATCGCCACCGCCACCCTGACCCTGGGACCGGATGCCGGCTCCTTCTATGACCGGGGATGGGCGCGCTCGGCGACCGGTCGGCCCTGGCCGGCGCTGGAGGACTACCGGCAGGCTCTGACCCTGTACCGGCAGGCCGGCCACCGGGGCAACGAAGCCGCCACGCTCAGCCAGATCGGTCGGGTGTATTTCGGCCTGGGGGACCGGCAGCGGGCCCTCGGCCACTACCAGCAGGCCCTCCCCCTGCAACGGGAAGTCGGTGACCGGGCCGGCGAAGCCGTCACCCTCACCAGCATCGGCGGCGTCCACAGCGGTCTGGGAGATTCATCCCGAGCCCTCGACCACTACCACCAGGCCCTCACCATCACCCGGGAGGTCGGCGACCGGACCGGCGAAGCCACCACCCTCACCGACATCGGCACCGTCTACAGAAACGTGGGAAACCCGCGCCGGGCGCTCGACCACTACCAGCAGGCCCTCACCATCAAACGTGCCGTCGGTGACCGGACTGGCGAAGCATCCATCCTCAACAACATCGGCGCGGTGTACGACAGGTTGGGGGATCCACAGCGGGCCCTGGACCACTACCACCAGGCCCTCACCATCAAACGTGCCGTCGGTGACCGGACTGGCGAGGCCGCCGCCCTCAACAACATCGGCGACGTGTACAGCGGGTTGGGGGAGGTGCAGCGGGCCCTCGACCAGTTCCAGCAGGCCCTGGCCATCATCCGCGAGGTCGGCGACCGGGCTGGCGAAGCATCCATCCTCAACAACATCGGCGCGGCGTACCACGAGCTGGGCGATCGGCAGCGCGCCCTCGACCATCACCACCAGGCCCTGTCCATCCGGCGGGAGGTCGGCGACCAGGCCGGCGAAGCCACCACCCGGTACCACATCGCCATGATCCACAGAGCGGGCGGCGACCTCGACCAGGCGATCCGGGAACTCGAACGTGTCGTCGACCTCGACCGGCAGATCGGTCACCAAGTCCTCGATGCCGACCTCACCCTTCTTCGGCAGATCCGCAAGCAACGCGATGAAGGCCCGTAGGATCCGCCGTTCGATGCAGCGCCGCTGCTGGACTCCTGCACCGGCTGCGCGGTGTCGCGTGTCGACTCCGGCAGCAGGAACGTGGCCTCTCCCGGACAGCCCTTTCGTTCCATCGACGAGTGTCGTAACGTGTCAGATCGCAGGCAAGCGCTTTCCTAGCGTATACGGCGGGTAGCGGAAAGCGCTTCTGCGCGTGCGGACGACTGCCCGCCGCCCACCCCGTCCCATCACCCGTCTCGGAGGACACGTGAGCACACGTGACAACGGCGCGACGCCACGACGCCGACGGTGGCAGGTCGCCCTGCTGCCGTTCGCCACCGTCGGGCTGGTCGCCGCCGGCCTGGTCGTGACCCAGACCGGCGCCCAGGCCGCCACCTGGCCCACCGCCAAGAGCACCACCACCGTCACCAGCACCCAGTCGATCAGCGGTACCCGGGACTTCGGTCTGGTGCGCTACAAGGCGGGCGGCGCGATGGGTGACGGCGGCCAGAGCGAGAGCCAGAAGCCGATCTTCGAGCTGGCCGACGGCGCGACGATCAAGAACGTGATCATCGGTTCGCCGGCCGCCGACGGCATCCACTGCAAGGGCAGCTGCACGCTGGTCAACGTGTGGTGGGAGGACGTCGGCGAGGACGCCGCGACGTTCAAGGGCGGCTCGTCGGCGAACTACACCGTCGACGGCGGGGGTGCCCGGTCCGCCTCGGACAAGGTGTTCCAGCACAACGGCGGCGGCAAGCTGACCATCAAGAACTTCGACGTCAGCAACTTCGGCAAGCTGTACCGGTCGTGCGGCAACTGCTCGACCCAGTACAAGCGGACCGTCGTCATCCAGAACGTCACCGTGACCGCCCCCGGCAAGGTGCTCGCCGGCATCAACACCAACTACGGCGACACCGCGACGTTCTCGGGCATCACCATCTACGGCGACAGCAGCCGGAAGATCTCCATCTGCGATCGCTACACGGGCAACAGCTCCGGTGCCGAACCCGTCAAGACCGGCAGTGGCCCCGACGGGACGTACTGCAAGTACACCTCGTCGAACATCGTCTACCGATAGGACCCGGTCACGGCCGGGGCGGGCGACCCGCGCTCGTCACCTGCACGTAGGTCCGGCATTGCAGTTCCGTCTTGACGGAGGCGGTCCGCGCGCACGACGGGAATGTGCGCGGGCTGCCTCCTTCGCCAGGATCGGAGAAGGACCCCACAGAGCATCGAATGGGTCCTTGAGATCCGCACCCGGGTTGATCGATCGCATTGGGGCGATGTTGGGGCATCGACCGGACCGGGACACCGTTACTTCGGCCCACCGGCTTTGGGCCGCTCAGATGTCCGGCCCCGCGCCGGTATCACCCGGCCAGGACGTCGGGGGTGGGCCGAAGGCACGACGGGCGGCCCGCACGGCCAGGGCAGCCAGGGCGGCGTTGGCACCACCGCCGATCACCGCGCCGACGCCGAACGGTGCCACCCGACCGAGAACGATGATGCCCTGTTTCGTGCCGTACTTCGTGATGAAGTGCCTTCCCAGGACCTTGTTGATCTGGCGCAACGTCTCGCCGGGAACCTGCCCGACGATCAGCCGCCCCCAGTGCTGCCCCGTACGTTCAGCCATCTTGGTGATGGTGGCGGAGCCGGAGCCGCCGAGCATGATGCCCATGACGATCGTCCGGCGGCGTTCGACCTCGTCGATGGGCACGCCGTGCACCTCGGCGATGGAGAGCGCGAAGAGGGCGCTCAACTGGAGCGAAGAGAGGAACTCGCCTCCCGACAGCGCCAGCGCGACTCCCGTGCCGACGCCGGGCGCTGCTGCGGCTCCGCCCACTGCGGCACCCGTCCCGGTCAGGGCGCTGACGTACATCCGCTCCAGGTTGCGGATCACCTCTGCGGGGGTCGCCTCCGGGTTGCGCTGGCGGGCGCGGGCTATGTTCTTGCGCACCAGGGGGCTCTGGAGGGTGATCGCCTTGTCCAGCAGATCGAGGACCCGCTGCCCACCTCCGGCCACTTCCGGAACCGGCCCATCGTGGGCATCCGTCACCATGCGTCAAACTCCCGGTCAGCTCCGCTATCCACTGTGGATACGGCCCATCAGGCTACGGGAGGAAGTTCCGCCATCACCAGAGCCAGGACTGACGGCTCCCGGACACCGCCGACCTCCGGCCCACCCGGCCACCAACCCCTCCCAACCCGCACACGCGACAAGAAGGCTTCCCCTGCCCCAACCACCCTGCTGATCAAGAGCTTTGCGTCACCTGGAAGATCAGAGCTGACGCGAAGCTCTTGATCAACGGGGTGGCGGGGTGGCGGGGTGGAGGGGTGGCCCGGCGGCGGACCACCCCCGGTCGTGCCGGTGGCCGGGTCAGCCGCCGTAGAAGCTGGCCGGGTCGACGTCGGCCAGCGGAACCCAGTCCGGGTCCGGCGGCGGGGCGAGCGCGGCGGGCGACATCCGCAACTCGACGGCGAGTGCCGGCCGCTCGTCGACCAGCTGGGACAACGCATAGATCGTGGCCAGTACGTGCAGGCAGGGGCGGCGTCGGCTCCGGCAGTCGCATTCGGACACCAGCTCGTCGAGCCCGACACCGACGCTGATGCCGTGCCGCCGGAAGTCGCCGTCCAGGCTGTCCGGCAGGTCACCGGGGGCCAGCCCGCGGTTGTCCGCCAGCGCCGTGGCGATCAGGCGTTCCGCCTGCTCCCGGGTTTCGGCCGGCCAGGGCGGCAGCACCAGGCGGACCCGGTTGCCGACGCCGGACACCCGTACGTCGGCTTCGAGACGACCGCCGTCGGCCGACAGGGTGACCGCGTGGTTGCGGGCGAGACTGCGCGCTCTCGGCAGCAGGGCGTTGGGGCCGGCTGCGGCCGTCGAGGCGACCGTACGCACCCAGGAGCGGCCCCAGGGGGTCGCGCCGAACTCGGCGGGGATCAACGGGAGCCTCCCGGGTCGAGGTCGAGCACCGCGTGCAGTTCGTCGTCGGACAGCCGGGACAGGGCCGCCTCGGCGTCGCCGGAGACGATCTCGGCGAGCCCCCGTTTGCTGTCGTGCAGCCGGGCGATGTGGTCCTCGATGGTGCCGCCGGTGACCAGGGTGTAGACGTTCAGGGTGCGTTGTTGGCCGATCCGGTGCGCCCGGTCGGTCGCCTGTTCCTCGACTGCGGGGTTCCACCAGCGGTCGTAGTGCATGACGTGGCTGGCCCGGGTGAGGTTCAGGCCGAAGCCGGTCGCCCGCAGACTGAGCAGGAGCACGCCGGAAGCGTCGTCGTCCTCCTGGAACGCCCGGACGAGTTCGTCGCGCCGGGCGGCGGGGAGGCCACCGTGCAGGAACGGGACCGGACCCGCTCCCAGGCTGTCCGCCAGGTGGTCGGCGAGCAGCTCGCCCATGGCCCGGTACTGGGTGAAGACGAGCGCGCGGTCGTTCTCCTCGACGATCTCGGCGAGCATCTCGGTGGCCCGGTCGAACTTGCCGGAGCGCCCCGGCCGGGCGGGGCCGTCCCGGAGGAACTGGGCGGGATGGTTGCAGATCTGCTTGAGCGAGGTCAGCAGGGCCAGGACCCGTCCGCTGCGTTCGATGCCGGCACCCAGACCGTCGGCGAACGCCCGGTCCACCGCCTCCCGGTAGAGCCGGGCCTGCTCGTCGGTGAGGGTGCAGATCGTCGTCGAGTACTGCTTGGCTGGCAGTTCGGTCGCCACCTCGGCCTTCGTACGGCGCAGCAGGTGCGGCCGGACGACGGTGCCGAGGGCGGCGGCGGCGGTGACGGAGCGGCGCTGCTCGATCGGCGTCACGAACCGCTGCCGGAACCGGGCGCGGGTGCCCAGCAGGCCGGGGTTGGTCACGTGCAGCAGGGACCAGAGTTCGTCCAGCCGGTTCTCCACGGGCGTGCCGGTCATGGCGATCCGGGAGCGGGCGGACAGGCGGGCCGCCGCCCGGCTGGCCAACGCGTCCGGGTTCTTGATCTGCTGCGCCTCGTCGAGGACGACCACGTCCCAGTCGGTGGCCGTCAACGGTTCGTCGCGGCGCAGCACCGGATAGCTGGTGATCACCACCGTTCCCGGCCGGTAGGTGTCAGGCAGTCGACGGCCCGCGCCGTGGTAGCTGACCGTCGGCACGGCCGGTGCGAAGCGGGCGATCTCCCTGCGCCAGTTGCCGACCAGGGACGTCGGGCAGACCACCAGGTGCGGTTCGGGCGAGCGGCGGGTGGCGAGCAGGCAGATGGCCTGGAGGGTCTTGCCCAGGCCCATCTCGTCGGCGAGCACGCCGCCGTGCCCGAGCCCGGGTCGGGCGGCGAGCCAGGCCACCCCGTCGATCTGGTACGGCCGCAGGGTCGCCCGGATGTCGGTGCCGCGCAGGGCGTCCCGGGTGGTCACCGCCTGGCGGAACCGGGTCAGCAGGGCGGACGCGGCGGTGATGGCGGTGCCGTCGTCGTTGACCACGGCATGGGCCGCCACCGGCATCTGTTTGCCCAGCGTGGCGTAGCCCTCGGCGTCACCCGGCGACAGGCCGGCCGCGTCCCGCCACGCCCGGACGGACTCGCCGACCGTCGCACCCGGGTCGAGCGTACGCAGGGCCGGCAGCGCCTCGTCCAGCTCTGCCAACTGCACCGGGACGCTGGTCACGGTGATCCGGCCGGCCACCGGCAGGGCCAGCCGGCAGACGCCGGGGCGGCCTTCGGGCAGGCCGTGGGCACGGATCGCCCCGGTCAGCGGTGTGACGCCCCACCAGGCGATCGCGTTCTCGGCGGGGACGAAGGTCGCCTGGAGTGTGCCGGGCAGGTCGGTCATCGTTCAGCCCCTCGTCGGGGTCGGTCGGGGCGTCGGTTCGGCGAACAACGGGGCAAGACCCACTCCTAGGTCGGGGAGGGTGCGATGATGAGTGCGGGACGCAACAGTTGCGCCGCGCAACGATAGGAGGAATTATGCCCCACGCGCCGGCTCCGCGATGACCACGCGGAAAACGGGTCAGGCAGACCGGGCCGGCACCGACCCGCTCGCCGAGGAGGTCGTCCGTCGGCTGCCGGACTGGATCACCCACCTGATCCAGATCAACAGCCTGGTCGCAAGCCGGATGGGTGTGGTGGTGAGCGACTTCCACTGCCTGCACGCGTTGCAGCAGCACGGCCCGACCACGGCCGGGGTGCTCGCCCGACAGGTCGGCATCACCCCCGGATCGGCCTCCCGGATGATCGACCGGCTCGCCGACGCCGGCTGCGTCCGCCGCATACCCGACCCGAACGACCGGCGGCGCGTCCTCATCGAACCGACCCCCGAAGGGCTCGACCGGATCGACGCCTACTACTCCGGCCTGACCGCGCGGACCTTCCAGGACCTGGCCGCCTTCGACGACGAGGAGCTACGCACGCTGCTGCGGTTCATCGAGGTCTTCCAGGTCAGCGCGGCGGCAGAAGTCGAGCGCCTGCGCTCCGCCCCCTGACCGCCCCGCGCCGCGCCCGCCCGCCTTGATCGACTCTTTTGGGGCGAAGTTGGGGTATCGACCCCACCGGGTTACCGCTACATCAACCCAACACCTACGGCGTCAGCTTCCCCACGCCCGGCAGGCCACCTCTCCCGCTCGGATCCACCGGATGATCAAGAGGTTTGCGTCAACTTTGATCTTCCCGATGACGTAAACCTCTTGATCACCGGGGTGTGGGGGAAGAGAGCCCATGACGTCGGGGGTAGGCCAGATGCGCAACGGGCTGCCCTCGATCTCGGACAGCGATGGTTCCGGTGCATACCAGCCCACCGTCGAGCCTAAACGAGGTGGGAAAGCAGCCTGCCCCGGTTTCCGCGACGGGGGCCGGGGCAGGTCACTGCCGCAGTCGGTACGACGGGCGGCGTCAGTTGTGCTTCAGGGAGTCGACGAAGGTGCGCCAGCCGTGGGTGTCGAAGGCCAGGGTGGGGCCGGTCCTGTCCTTGCTGTCCCGGACGGCCACCCCGTTGCGCAGGTGGGCCACCTCGACACACGCGCCACCGTTGCCGTCGCTGCGGGTGGACTTCCGCCACACCGCGCCGGTGAGGTCCGGGTTCGTCATGTCAGCCTCCAACGCCATTCGTCGACTTCATGAATACTTCTTGGTGGGCCCCCCAACACGAACGGCCTCGGTTGTTGTTTTCCGAGTGCCAGGCCAGGGATACCTACCATGTCAGCGGCACAGGAAACGGTGAAGGGCGGTTGTCGGGGTGGCGCGGACGGTCGACGACGCAGGACACCCGCTCGGGCGATGGCGTCTCGCGATAGCCGCGTCGGCGCTGGCCGTGGTCTGCCTCGGCGGGGCCCTTGCTCTGCTGCGCGGTCAAGAGGGACCGGCACACGCACAGGCTCAGCCAGCGTCCACGGACAACACCGAGGAAGGCCCCGCCCGCTGCCCGGACGCCTGGGACGAGCGCTCCTCGCCGTCTGGCGGCGCGGCTGATCTGGTACCGGCAACGGCTACCGAGATGCTCCTCTGCACGTATCGGCACGACAGCGCCATACCGCTACGGCTGGATGCCAGCCGGAGGATCACCGAGCGCGTCAACGAACTTTCCGCGTACCTGAATAGCCTGCCCACCGACCCGCCCCAGGATGAGATGTGTCTACTCGGTGGGACTGTCGAACATGCGATCGTCTTCGGCTACCCCCAGCAGCGGGCCGTATCGATCCGCCTGATCGACTGTGGTTGGCAGCGGGAAGGCGCGAGCAGGTACGGCGGCGACCTCCGAAAGGTCACCGCGTACTGGGGCGTCAGCTGGAACGGGTAGCCCCCTGACCCTCTCGGAGGCCGGCCGTACTGATCAACCCGCGCCCCTGGCACGCGAGGGATCCGCGCTCATGAACGTCGCCGGTCATGGCCGACGAGCCACCATCGTGCGAAACGAGGGCCGGGGCCAGGTCACTACCGCATTCGGTACGACGGGTGGCGTCAGTTGCTCTTGAGGGAGTCGAAAGGTGCGCCAGCCGTGGGTCGAAGGCGAGGGTGGGGCCGGCCTTGTCCTTGCTGTCCCGAACGGCCACCCCGTTGCGCAGGTCGGCCACCTCGACACACGCGCCACCGTTGTGGATCGTGACGTTCGAGCGGTCGGCGAGCGCGGCGAGATGGGGCAGATAAGCACGTATCGTCACGCGGTCGCCGCGGAACGTGTCAAGGGATTGAGGCCAGCGGGAGTTAAGCGGCCTGTCGTTCCGGTTCGGGTTTGTTGATCCAGACCTGGTTGGGCAGGTCGAGGATCTTGGGTAGGGGTCGGGTGGTGCCGAATCGTTCCGGGTGCGCCGCCCGCGCGGTGGCGAGGGTGTCCTGGCGGTTGGCGCGGACGGCGTGGTGGCGGCCGTGGTGGACGTCTGCGGGGGTGTGCAACCCGATCCCGGAGTGCCGGTGGGCGTGGTTGTACCAGGTCACGAACTCGGCCATGAACGCCCGTGCCTGGGCCAGGGACGCGAATCGGTGCGGGAAGACCGGCGCGTACTTCAACGTCTTGAACCAGGCCTCGCTGTACGGGTTGTCGTTGGAGGTCTTCGGCCGGGAGTGCGAGCGGGTCACCTGGAGGTCTTCGAGGAGGTCAGCGACCGACTTCGAGGTCATCGAGGTGCCCCGGTCGGCGTGCACGACGTGCGGGACACCGTGGGCGCCGAACACTTCGCGCATCATCGACTCGGCGAGCGGACCGGACTCGCGGGCGTGCACGCGGACCCCGACGATGTACCGGGAGTAGATGTCGATCATTACGTAGGCGTCGTAGTAGACGCCCTTGACCGGTCCGGCGAGTTTCGTGATGTCCCAGGTGTAGACCTGCCCCGGCCGGTCGGCGATCAGCTCGGGACGCTGCCTGGCTGGGTGCCGGGCCTGCCGGCGACGCTCGCGAACCTGCTTGTTTTCGCGTAGGAGCCGGTACATGGTGGCGATCGAGCCCACGTAGACGCCCTGGTCCAGCAGCGCCGCGTAGATCTGAGCCGGGGCGGCGTCGACGAACTCCGGGCTGTTCAACAGCCGCAGCACCTGCCCGCGCTCGCTCGGGGTGAGCGCGTTCGCAGGCGTCCGCCGAGCCGGCCGCGATGGTGTCGGCCGGCGCCGGTCCCGCTCCGCGCTGGACCGGGCGATCCCGGTCATCGCCGCCGCGGCCCGGGTCGTGGTGCCGGTGCTGGTCAACTCCCGGTACGCGGCCATCAGCGCTTGCCGAGCCCGAACACGTCCGGACCGTCCGGATCGCTCCTGGAGATGTCCTCCAAGAGCTCTCGTGCTTTTCCCATGATCGTCAACGCCGTCTCGGTCCGCGCCAGCTTCGCCTGCGCCTGCGCCAGTTCCCGCCGCAGCCGGGCGATCTCCGCCTGCTCCGCCGACGGCCTCCCGACCGTCTCACCGGCCGGCTTGCCCTGCAACAGGCCGGCGTCACGGGCCCGGCGCCACTCCGACATCAACGACGAGTACAAGCCCTCCCGCCGCAGGAACGCTCCGCCCTCACCAGCCGCGACGGCCTGCTCGTAACCGGCGAGGAGTTCCAGCTTCTGCCCCGGGGTGAACGACCGGCGGGCACGCGGCCCTTCCGAACGCGGGCCCTTCTTGCGACTCATGACCCCATCCTGGGCCGTCACAACGTCTACAGCAGCATTCAACGCTTCTCAATCCTGAACTCGCCCTGTCCGGCGGACTTGCTATGAACCGCTGGCCTCAACTCACCCTGACAGACAGGGCCGAGGTTCCGCCGGAGGGCGGACTCGCTGAGGAGTAAGACCTGGTGACGCATCACTTGCCACGCCTACCTTGATCAACTCACTTGGGGCGAACTTGGGGTGTCGACCGCGCCGGGATACCGCTGCTTCGGCCCACGGGTTTGGGCCGCTTACATCTCCGGCGGCGGCGGTTCGTCCGCGCCCCGAGCTTTCCATGGCTGGTGCTTGGTGATCCAAGCTTCCACGTCCTCCACGAGCCATACCGCCCCGCCGGCCAACCGGTCGAACGGCTCCGGGAAGTCGGCGCGGCTGGTGAGCTGGACGATACGGACGCGCGACACCCCCAAGCGCTCCTGAAGCTCCGCGCTTCCGTATAGCCTCCGCCGCCAGCCCACTATCGAAGCATCCTGATTATGCCCCCTTCCCAACTTGGAAGTCCCAGCTGCATCACCGTTATGAGCTTCCAGCTGGTGATACGAAGCCAGTCGACCCCCTTCCATACTTGACAGGGGGTGCCGGATCGGGTCTTCTGAGTGGGCGGTAGTCGGGCACTCTGGCCACTCACGGCACTCCGTGGCGGAACCCGTCCTGTCTCCGGAAGTTGTGGGAGGATCCATGGCTCGGCATGCGAAAAATCCGGCGTACTCCGGTCTGCTGGTGCGGTGCTGGTGGCCGTTCGGGCGGCGGCGGGTGAACCCGCTCGACCGTCTCCGGCCGGCGACGAACCACGCCGAGCGCGTCGCGGCGTACCGGGTGACAGGGGTAGCGCGGGTGCCCGACCTGCCGGAACGGCCGCTGCTGACCCTGGCAGGGGAATACCGGGCGGGGTGCTGGTCGTGACGGCCCGACGCGGGCCCGACCACGACGACCGGGGCGAGCAGATCCAGGCGGCGGAACGCGAGGCGGCCCGGCAACGGATTCTCGCCCAGGCCGAGGCGGAGCGGGTACCGGCCGAGGAAACCACCCGGGCGGTACCGGACCGGCGGTGGCGTCGTGGACAGCAGTGAGCTGCTGCCGGTCGGCCGGCGGGTGGCGTACTGGCGGGCGCGGCGGAAACTGTCGCAGCAGGTGTTCGCGGACCGGCTCGGCCGGTCGAAATCCTGGGTGGACAAGATAGAGCGGGGTGTCCGGTCGCTGGACAAGGTGTCGACGTTGCGGGACATCGCCGCCGTGCTGCGGATCGACACCGCCGTGCTGCTCGGCCGGGACGCCCGGCCCGCCACGACGACCGCCCGGATCGAAGGGGTGGAGCGGATCCGGGAGGCCCTGTCGACGTACGAGATCGCGCTCGGTCGACCGGCGACCCGCCCGGCGGTGCCGGCCGGCCGGGTGGCGCGCGACGTCGGGCACGCCTGGGTGCAGTTCCAGTACGCCAGGTACCCGCAGGTGGTCGACGTGCTGCCGGGTCTGCTGGCCGGCGCGCAGCGGATCTCCGCCGACGATCACGAGTCGAACCGGCCGCTGCTGGTGGAGGTGTACCGGCTCACCGCCGCGCTGCTGGTGAAGCTCGGCGAGGCCGATCTGGGCTGGCTGGCCGCCGACCGGGCGATGGCCACCGGGGCCGGCGATCCCCTGCTGGTCGCCGCCGCCACGGTGCAGCTCGGCCAGGTGTTCCGCGCGTCGGGGCGGGCACGTGCGGCGCAGTCGGCGGCGCTCGCTGGCGCGTACCGGATCGCCCTGCTCGGCCCCGACGACGGTGGCCCCGGCGAGTTGTCGCTGTGCGGAACCCTGCTCGTGCAGGCCGCGCTGGGGGCGGCCCGCCAGGGCGACAACCGCGCCGTCGCCGACCTCCTCGACGAGGCCGCCGGGATGGCCGCGCAGGTCGGCGAGGGCCACGACCACCACCGGACGGCGTTCGGGCCGACGGCGGTGGACCTCGCCCGTACCGTCGCTGCCCTCGACCTGGGCGATGCCGGCGAGGCGGTGGCCTGGCACGAGCGGACGACCCGGCGGGACGCCTGGCGGTGGCTGCCACTGGAACACCGGGCGGCGCACCTGATCGACGCGGCCCGCGCCTACCTCCAGGCCGACGACCCGGCCAACGCCGGCCGGGTGCTCGCCGACGCCGACCGGATCGCCCCCGCCGAGGTACGCCACCGGCCAGCCGCCCGGGAGGTGCTCGCCCAGGTGGCCCGCACCCCACACGCCCCGGCCACGATCGTCACGCTCGCCGCCGCCCTCGGGGTGACCTGACCAGTGTAGGCTGGCTAATCAGTACCGGGAGCCGCGACCGGCAGGCCCACCGAGGCGGCGATGTCCGCCATCCGCTTGTCGTATGTGACCAGCACGTCGAGCGCATCGCCCAGGATCTGAGCGCTTGCCACGTGCAATGCGTCCAACGTCCGGATCCCGGTAGGAAGCGCGGCTGCGGAATCCCGGACCTCCTCGGTCAACAGGATCTCGGTGAAGTTACGAGCCAGCATCTGCATGGCATCCGGATAGTCTCCGATCCGGTCGAGGGTGCGTACCGTCTCGACGAACCCGACAGAGCTGGTCGCCATCGGCATGCCGGCCCGGTCTGCCAGAAACTCCTTCAGCTGCGTCGCGTAGGTGCGGCCGGAGAGCAGCGTGATCAAGGCGGACGAGTCGAGGTAGATCACCGATCATCGGCCTCACGGTCGGCCAGGAGCAGATCGAGAGGCGATACATCGGGCGGCACGTCGTAACGAGGTAGCCGGTCGAGGTCGCTCGTGGTGGTCGCCTTGAGACGGATCACGCCTTTGGCCACCAGGGACGCGTATCTGCCGAGTGTCCCTGAACCCGGCAGCAGGACGGCGATCACGCTGCCGTGCCGCGTTACCTCGATCGACTCGCCTCGCTCGACCCGGGCGAACATCGCGCTGGGGTTGTAGGAGAACTCACGCACGGAAACGGTGCTCACAACACGCCTCCCTTGTGCCGACAACGCCATCATTGTACCTACACGGCTGGCCGCTTGCCTGCACGCCGCGCGATCGGAGTCAGTTGGCGCGGGTGAGGGAGGCGTAGATGGCCAGGTGCCGCTTGAGGACCACGTCGGGGTGGAACGTCTGCTCGTACCGCAGCCGGGCCGGGGCGGAGAGCAGCGCGGCACCGGCCCGCGCGACCGGGAGCGCGGCGGCCAACGCGGCCGGGTCCGGCGGGACCACCCAGCCGGCGGTGCCGCCGAGCAGGCCGGCCGGGACCGCCGGCGGACCGGCCGGCGGCGGGGCGTGACCGGCGACCGCCGAGGCGACAGCCGCCGGGCCGGTGCCGGCGGGCTCGTGCGGGACGTCCGCGCCGACCAGGTACGGGATGCCGCCGAGCGCGGTGCCGAGCACCGGCCGGCCACTGGCCAACGCCTCGATGATCACGGTGGGCAGCACGTCGTGCCACATCGAGGCGGCGATCACCACGGCGCTCGCCTCCACGGCGGCGCGTACCCCGGCCCGGTCGAGCTGGCCCAGGTAGACGACGTCGGCACGCTCGGCGGCGGCGGCCTCGACCAGCGGACGCAGCTCGCCGTCACCGGCCACCCGCAGCGTGCCGAGGCTGCCCACCGGGTGCCGCCGCCAGGCGTCCAACAGCAGGTCGACGCCCTTCTCCGGGGTCAGCCGGGCCAGATAGAGGAAGCCCTCGCCGAGCGGGGTGGGTGCGCCCGGGTCGGGTACCGCGTTCGGCTTGACCACGATCCGCTCGGCCGGGATGCCGTAGTCGGTCAGATGGTCGGCGATGGCCGAGGTGAGCGCGATGAACCGGTCCACCGAACGCCAGGTGCCCCGGTGCACGGCCAGGGTGGCCGCCATCAACGCGCTCTGCGCCCGCGAGTCCCGGTAGCAGCGGTGCACGATCGACGGCACCGCCAACGCCCGGCCCTTGCAGTCCTGGCAGATGACGCCGTCGCGGAAGTAGATCCCCGACGAGCAGACCTGCCGGTAGTTGTGCACCGTCTGCACCACCGGCACGCCATGTTTGTGCGCGGTCCGCACCACCCAGGGCGAGAGCAGGGGGTACGGGTTGTGCAGGTGCAGCACGTCCGGCCGGTGCTCGGTGAGCAGCCGGGACAGCTCCTGCTGGGCACGCGGGGCGTAGATCGGTGAGATCGGCAGCAGCGCCTTGGCCGACTTCGGCATCGACGGGATCTCGTCGGAGCTGCGGATGAACGGCAGCACCTCGACCCCGGCCGCGGTGAGCTGCCCGATCTCCGAGTCGACCATCGTGTTCTCACCCGACGGCTGGGCTTCCCGGTACCGGTTGTGCGCCACCACGATTCTCACGGGAAAGAAGGCTACCGTTGGCTCGTGCCCGAACTACCGGAGGTGGAGGCGCTCGCGGGGTACCTGCGTGAGCGTGCCGTGGGGCGACGCGTCGACCGGGTCGAGGTCGCCGCGATCAGCGCCCTGAAGACGTACGACCCGGCGCCCACGGCGGTGTCGGGCCGGGCGGTGGCCGACGCCCGGCGGCACGGCAAGTTCCTCGACGTGATCTTCGACGGTGACCTGCACCTGGTGGTGCACCTGGCCCGCGCCGGCTGGCTGCACTACCGGGAGGCGTTCCCGTCCACCACCCCGCTGCGCCCCGGCAAGGGCCCGATCGCCCTACGGGTACGCCTCGACGACGGCTCCGGGTTCGACCTCACCGAGGCGGGCACCCAGAAGAAGCTCGCCGCCTACCTGGTGACCGACCCGGCACAGGTCCCCGGGGTCGCCAAGCTCGGGCCGGACGCGCTCGACGCCGACCTGGCCACCTTCACCGAACGGCTGCGCAGCCGACGGGGGCAGGTCAAGGGGGTGCTGACCGACCAGGCGGTGCTCGCCGGGGTCGGCAACGCGTACTCCGACGAGATCCTGCACGCGGCGAAGCTGTCCCCGTTCGCGATCACCGACCGGCTCACCGACGACCAGCTCGCCACCCTGCACGCCGCGACCCGGACGGTGCTGGGCGACGCGGTACGCCGCTCGGCCGGGCACCGGGCGGCGGAGCTGAAGGGCGAGAAGCGGTCCGGGTTGAAGGTGCACGCCCGCACCGGGCTGCCCTGCCCGGTCTGTGGCGACACCGTCCGGGAAGTCTCGTTCGCCGACTCCAGCCTCCAGTACTGCCCGACCTGCCAGACCGGGGGCAAACCGCTCGCTGACCGTCGGTTGTCCCGTCTCGTACGGTGAGTCACACCGCGCCATTGTTACGGAGAGGTATCGTCCCTGGCGCGCGGAACGTCCCCGTCCGCGCTCTACCCCGGTGGCCGTCCATCGGTATAGTGGCTCGGTCCCCGGCTTCGAAAACTGACGTGAAGTCGGCCGGTTCCCCGTTGGCGACCCCAGACGCAAAGCCCCCCGGCTCCGCGTTTGACCCGCTGCCAGCGTGGGAGACTGGAACGGTGGGCGACCCGGGCCCCTCACGGCGAGTGAGCGGCGCGAGTCATGCGGGAGGACATGGGTTGAGGTGACGACAAGCCTCCAGCGCCCGGTAACCAACACAGGCCGGAGCAAACTCGTGCGGCACGTCGACAGCTTCGAGATCCAGCCGCCGACACCGCCGTCACACAACGGGGTGCCCCGGTCGGCCTGGGCCCGCGCCCGACGTCGGGTGTCCCGCTGGCACCGCCCGTACACGGCGGCGCTGCTGCTGCTCGACTTCGCCGCCGTGGTGCTGGCCGACTGGATCGCCCAGGAGGCGTTCGGTCAGGCACGGGCCGGCTTCTACAACGCGCAGGCGGACCCGACCTGGTTCTACACGGTGGTCTTCCTGCTGGTGCCGCTCGGCTGGCTGGTGGCGCTCTGGGGCAACCGGGCCTACGACAGGCGTTACCTCGGCCTCGGGCCGGAGGAGTACAAGCGGGTCATCCGGGGTGGTGTCGCGGTCACCGCGACCGTGTCGTTCGTCGCCTTCGCCACCAAGACCGACCTCTCGCGTTACACGGTGGGTTTCGCCCTGGCCGGGGCGTTGGTGCTGGTGCTCCTCTTCCGGATCACCGCGCGGTTCGTGCTGCACCGCATCCGGGGGCGGGCCGGGCACGCCGGGCACCGGATGGTGCTGGTGGGCACCCTGCCGGAGTGCCTGGAGGTCTACACGGCGGTCACCCGCAACCCGAGCGCCGGCCTGGTGCCGGTGGCCATCCACATCACCGACGGGTACGCCGCCGCCCGGGGCATCCAGACCCCCGTCCCGGTGTACGCCGGCCGGGACGTACTGGCCCTGGTGCGGGAGGTCGGCGGGGACACCATCGCGGTCTGCGGCTCGGCCAGCGCCGAACCGGGTGAGCTGCGCCGGCTGGCCTGGCAACTGGAGGGCTCCGGCGTCGACCTGGTGGTCGCCCCGCAGCTCACCGACATCGCCGGCCCCCGGGTGCACATCCGCCCGATCGAGGGTTTGCCGCTGCTGCACGTGGAGGAGCCGACCCTGTCCGGGCCGGCGCTGCTGGCCAAGAACCTGATGGACCGGATCGCCGCCGGGCTGGGCCTGCTGCTGCTCGTCCCGGTCTTCCTCGCCATCGGGCTGGCCATCCGGCTGTCCGACCCCGGGCCGGTCTTCTTCCGCCAGCCCCGGGTGGGCCACGAGGGGCGGACCTTCCGGGTGTGGAAGTTCCGCACCATGTACGTCAACGCCGAAGAACGGCTGGCCGGCCTGGTCGACCAGAACGAGACCGACGGCATGCTGTTCAAGATGAAGCAGGACCCCCGGGTGTTCCCGGTGGGCCGCTTCCTGCGGGCCTCCTCGCTGGACGAGCTGCCCCAGCTGATCAACGTGCTGTGGGGGGAGATGTCGCTGGTGGGGCCGCGTCCGCTGCCCGCCGATGACGGCGACTTCCTCGGCGACGTGCGGCGGCGGCTGCTGGTCCGGCCGGGGATGACCGGGCTGTGGCAGGTGTCCGGCCGTTCCGACCTGTCCTGGGACGAGGCGGTCCGGCTCGACCTCTACTACGTCGACAACTGGTCGCTGGCGTACGACCTGAGCATCCTGTGGCGCACGGTCGGTGTGGTGCTGGCCCGCAAGGGCGCGTACTGAACCCCTTGGCGTGGCGGGCCGGACAGGCCAGGATCGCGGGGTGGGTGGCAACCTCTCCGCCGTGGTCGGCGTCGTCTCGCTGGTGACCGCGCTCGCCGCCGCGCTCTGGGCGGCGCTGCGGCTACGCGGTCGACGGGGTATCGCCACCGCCACCCAGCGGGCCACCTACGAGGTGCTGCACACCGCCGGGCTGGCCGCCGAGCCGCTGCGTACCGGGCTGCACCCGGCGGGCGCGGCGAAGGCCGTACGCCATCTGCGGGCCCTGGTGGGGGCGGCCGGGCTGGCGTTGACGGACGCCGACACGCTGCTCGCCCTCGACGGGCGCGGCGGACACCACGGCGGGCAACTGCTCGCGGCGGCCCGGCGGGTGGCCGAGACCGGCCGGTCGACGGTGCTGGGCGAGTCGGAGCTGCACTGCGACCGGGTGGACTGCCTGGTCCGGGGGGCGGTGGTGGCGCCGCTGTCGGCCGACGGCCGGGTGGTCGGGGCGCTGGTCGCGGTGGCCGACGGGCCGCCCGCGCCGGGCCTGGTGCAGGCCACCCTGGAGACCGCCCACTGGGCCGGCAACCAGCTCTCGCTGGCCGAGCTGGACTCGTCGCGGGAGCGGCTGGCCCGCGCCGAGATCCGGGCGTTGCGGGCGCAGATCAGCCCGCACTTCATCTACAACGCGCTGACCGCGATCGGGTCGTTCGTGCGCACCGACCCGGAGCGGGCCCGGGAGCTGATCCTGGAGTTCGCCGAGTTCACCAGGTACTCCTTCCGGGCGCACGGGGAGTTCACCACCCTCGCCGAGGAGTTGCGTTCCATCGATCGCTACCTGACCATCGAACGGGCCCGGTTCGGTGACCGGTTGCAGGTGCGGTTGCAGGTCGCCCCGGAGGTGCTGCCGGTGACCCTGCCGTTCCTGTGCCTGCAACCGCTTGTGGAGAACGCGGTACGGCACGGGTTGTCGCGCAAGCCCGGTACCGGCATGGTGAGCATCGAGGCCCGGGACGCGGGTGCCGAGTGTCACATCACTGTGGAGGACGACGGAGTGGGGATGGACCCGGCCACGCTGACCGCGGGGATCGCCGAGCTGAGCAGGGCCGGCAGCGACCCGACCGACGACCCGGGCCAGCACGTCGGCCTCTCCAACGTCGACGAGCGGCTCCGCTCGGTGTTCGGCGACGGGTTCGGCCTGGTCGTCGAGACGGGCCCCGGTTCGGGTACGAAGGTGAGCCTGCGGATCCCGAAGTTCCACCCCGGCGTACGGGCCGGCGCGTGAACGAGCGGGGCGGCGCGGTGAACGCCTCCGGGTTCCTGCGGGTGCTGGCCGTCGACGACGAGCCACCGGCGCTCGACGAGTTGGCGTACCACCTGCGGGCCGATCCCCGGGTGGCCCGGCTGCACACGGCCGGTGACGCCACCGAGGCGCTGCGGGTGCTGCGGGACACCGACGTCGACGTGGTCTTCCTCGACATCCGGATGCCCGGCCTGGACGGCATGGAACTGGCCCGGGTGCTGCGCCGGTTCGCCAGGCCGCCCGCGATCGTCTTCGTCACCGCGTACGACGACGGGGCGGTCGACGCGTTCGACCTGGGCGCGACCGACTACGTCCGCAAGCCGGTACGCGCCGAACGGCTGTCCGAGTCGCTGCGCCGGGTGATGGGCTCCCGGGTGGTGCCGTCGCACCCGGCGGCGTTGGCCCGTGCCGAGGAGGACCCGACGATCCCGGTGGAGCTGGCCGGGACGACCCGGATGCTGCCCCGCTCGGCGGTGCGCTGGGTCGAGGCGCAGGGCGACTACGCCCGGCTGCACACCGCCGACGGGTCGCACCTGGTCCGGGTGTCGCTGGCCACCCTCGCCGAACGCTGGGCGGACGCGGGTTTCGTCCGCATCCACCGGTCGTACCTGGTGCAGTTGCGGCTGATCGCGGAGCTGCGCCTGGTCAACTCAGGGTACGTGGTGCTGATCGACGCCGCCGAGTTGCCGGTGAGTCGCCGGCACACCCGGGAGCTGAAGGACAAGCTGGTCCGCGCCGCCAAACAGGACTGGAACCGCTGAGCCGGGTGCGCGCTGCCGGCGCGCTGGCCGTCATGATCGTCGCAATGTCGGCGATGTTGCGGTGACCGGGTGCCCGGATGCCGCAACATCGGCCCCCTGGCGCGGGAACGGTGAAGGGCGCCCCGGCCGAGGCCGGGACGCCCTTCGTCGTTGGTGACGGTCAGCGTGGGGAGGGGGCGCCCACGCCGGAGTCGATCACCTTGAGCCTGCCGCCGGGGGACGTGGCCCGGCCCGTGGGTGGGGCGGCCGTACCCGGGTAGACCCAGAGCGTGCCGACCACGTCGGCGACCACATGGGTGTTACCCGAGTGGTTGTAGACGTTGAAGCCCTGGGTCGGACCGAGGATGCCCAGCACCGCGTTGGAGACGGTCTGCCCGGCGGCCGGGTTGAGGTTGCTCGCCGTGGGCCGGGTCATCGCCGAGTCGGCCGGCCACACCGTGAGCACGGTGTTGCTGGTCGGGGTGACCGCGGTGACGTTCATCGCGAGCACCTGCGTGCTGGGGGTCAGCATGCTCGCCGGTGCGGTGACCTTGCCGACGGCGGTCGGCCCGAGGACGCTCGGCAGGCCCTGGCCGATCCGGCTGTCCGCGATCCGGGTCGGCGACATCGGGGTGAACCGCAGGCCGTCCGGGACGGTGCCGTCGTCGATCACACCCACCACGTCGACCACCAGGTGGGTGGTCTGCGAGGTGTAGATCGAGAACTGCGGGGCCCGCCGTCCGCCGCACTCGGTGCACTCGACCGTCTCCACGATGGCGAGGTTCGGCACCACCTTGCCGGCCGGATAGTTGACCGTGGACGCGCTCGGCACGTCACCCTGCCCGTTCCAGGCCGTCAGGTAGCCGGCCTTGCGGGGCGAGACGGCGGTGATGTTGACGACCAGCGCCTTGACGTGGGTGTTGAGGTCACCGAAGCTGAGCCAACTCCACATGATGTAGTCGGCCTTCAGGGGACCGCCCTCCTCCCGGGTGTCGTAGAGGCGGTACGGCTTGATCCACTGGTACTGGCCGCCCTGCCCCCGGCTGGAGAGCGAGTTGTTCCCCGCCCAGACGCCCGCCACGTCGACCACGACGTCCGTGGAACCGGCGTGGTTGTAGACCGACACCTTGCCGCCGGAGCCCACCTTGACGGTGACGCTGTTCGAGCCGAGCCACGACTTCGCAAAGTTGATCGAGGAGGCGGTCGGACGGCTCTGACCGGCGGGGTAGAGGGTCAGGAAGCTCCCCGCCGTCGGGCCGACGACAGTCACGTTCAGCACGACGGAGCCGACACCGCTGCTCGGCACCCCACCCCGCCCGGTGACCTGGAGGTCGACCTTCTTACCCGGGCCGATCTTGGCCTTGGCCGCGCCCAACCCGGACCGGGTGTCCATCAGCCGCTTCGGTGCCAGTGGGTAGTAGCTGCCGGTGACGCCCCGGAAGCCCTCCACGGCCAACTGCACCCGGCGGGTGCCGGAGGCGCTGTCGTCGGCGAGCAGCAGGCTCGCCTGCTGCACCCCCTCCCTGGTCGGGTTGGCCGCGACCGAGACCGTGCAGGTCTGGCCCGGAGCCAACGTCCGGCCGGTGCAGTTCGAGCCGAGCAGCGCGAACGCCTCGGGCGTCGGGCCGCCGAGGCTGGCCACCCCGAAGGTGATCGGGGCGCTGCCGACGGCCCGGAAGGTCACCGTCCTGGCCGCGCTGGGCACCGCCAGCTCCTGGTAGTTGAAGCTCACCGGGTTGGGCTCGCCGTGCGCGACCACGTAGTCCACCGACGAGTTCCAGCGCAGCTCGCCGCTGACCGTGCCGGTGTAGTAGAGGCTGTCCCGGCAGCTGTACTCGTAGGCGGCGGCGAAGGCGTCGACCAGACCGGTGTCGCCGTCCCGCTCGACCTGCCGGACCTTGATCCACCCGGTGACGTGGCCGCAGCCGCGCCCGTCCGAGGCCAGGTCCATGGCGGCGGTGCCGCCGTCGCCCTGCCAGGTCGCCTGGTAGGTCTGACCGGCGGTCCACTGCTCGCCGGCCGGCGGCTGGATGGTGAGCCGCACGTAGGAGCCGGCCCGGTTGGTCTCGAAGGCCAGCCGGTCGTTGCTCTGTGGGACCACGGAGACGGTGGAGTTGTCACGGTCGAAGACGTCGGAGCGGTAGATCGGATAGCCGCCGGTCTGGTCACCGACGTCGACGGTGAGGACCGTGTACGGCGCGGTGGGCGCGGCCAGCGCCACCCCCGGCAGTACGGCCAGCACACAGGTCCCGGCAATGCTCATGCCGAGTAGGGCGCGAAAAATGCGCATGCATTACCCCGTGAAGAAGGAAGAGTGATTGTGGACCACACACTATGGGCGGTGATCACGAGCGGCAAGGCCATATCGATGGAAGCATTCACCGCCGGAAAACGCGGGAGCGCCCCGACCGGGTGGGTCGGGGCGCTCCGGGTGACGGCCGATGGTCAGCCGTCGTGGCGACTGTCGGTCAGCGCCGGTTCGCGGCCGGGACCGCGCTCGGCTTGGCCTTGCCGCCCTTGAGCGACGTGGCCGACTTGGCCGTGGACGCCGGCGGGTAGTAGAACGTGCCCACCACGTCGGCGACCAGGTGCGTGCTGCCGGACAGGTTGTTGACGTTGAACGCGTAGTTCGGGCCGATGACACCGAGCACGCCGTTGGAGACGACCTGGCCCGCGTACGGGTTCAGGTTGCTGGTGGCGGGCTTGCCGATGCCGTCGAAGTCGGCCGGCCAGGTGGTGATGACCGTGTTGTTGGTCGGGGTGACGGCGGTGACGTTCATCGCCAGCACCTCGGTGTCGGGCGTGACCAGCGCCTCCGGGGCGGTCACCTTGCGGGTGCCGTTGGCCGGGATGGCGCCGGAGATGCCCAGGTTGGAGCGGCTGTCCACGATCCGGGTCGGGCTCAGCGGGGCGAACCGCATGCCGTACGAGGACTCGCCGTCGTCGACCACGCCGACCAGGTCGACCAGGACGTGCGCCGACTGCGAGGTGTAGATGCTGAACTTCGGCGCACCAGCGGTGCACCAGTTGTACTGCTCGGTGCCGGTGCACGGGGTGGTCTGCACGAAGGTCAGGTTCGGCACGTTCTTGCCGGCGAGGTAGTTCACCGTCGAGGCGGCCGGGCGGGCGCCACTGCCGGACCACGCGGTGAGGAAGCCGGACTTGGCCGGCGACACCGCGGTGACGTTGAAGACGAACGACTTGACGTGCGGGTTGTAGTCGGGGCCGAAGTTGAGCGAGTATTCCAGCACCTGACCGGCCGGGGGCTTGCCCTCCGGGTCCTCCCGGCTGTCCCACATGCGCTCCGGCAGGTACCACTCGTACTGGCCGCCGGCGCGGTTGGTGAGGCTGTTGTCGCCCGCGTAGAAGCCGACCACGTCGACGATCACGTCGGTCGAGCCGCTGTTGTTGTAGACCGAGACCTTGCCACCGGAGCCGAGCTTCACGGTGACGTTGTTGGAGCCCAGCCAGCCCTTGGCGAAGTTCACCGAGGAGGCGGTGGGGCGGGACTCGCCCGTCGGGTAGGCGGTGAGGAAGCTGGCGGCGCTGGGACCGGTGACGGTCACGTTCAGCACGACCGCGCCGACGCCGCTGGCCGGTACGCCACCACGGCCGGCGACCTGGAGGTCGACCTTCTTGCCGGCGCCGATCTTGCCGACCGGGGCGCCGGTGCCGTCGCGGGTGTCCAGCAGCCGGGCCGGGGAGACCGGGTAGTAGGCGCCGGTCACGTCGTCGAGGGCCGCCGCCTTCTGCAGCGGCGCGGAGACGGGAGCCGCGGAGGCCGTACCCGGCACCACGGCGAGTGCACATGCTCCGGCGAGACCGACGCCGAGGAGAGTGCGAATTTTGCGCATAGAGACCCCGTGTTCGATGAGAAAGGGATTGGCTGCCCCAGCGTAGGGGCCTGGGTCAATGCCGGCAAGGCCGTTACAGATGATCTCCTGGTGACGTTCCGGTGAGGACGAATCAGACTTAACGCTACGGTGGTCGCCGGGTCGCCCACCGTCGTCCACAGGCCGGTCCGCCTTGTCCACAGGTTGTCCACACCCCCGGTGGACGACACTTGACATTCGGGTGGGGCCGACGAGACTGCCCGGGTGACCGCCGACCACGACCCCGAACCGCCACCGGTGGACCCGGGGCCGCCGGCCCCCCGGTCGACCGGGCGGGTACGGATCGTGCTGGCCGGTGTCTCCCGCCGGGACACCCGGGCCGCCCACACCCGCACCGAGCTGACCCAACAGACCCGGGTCGGTGAGGCGCTGGTCCGGGGCCTGGTCCGGGCACAGCTCACCCTCGCCCTGCGGCTGAGCCTGCTGGTGCTGGTCGGGTTGGGCGGGCTGCCCTGGCTGTTCGCCATCGCGCCCCCGGTCGGCCGGGTCACCGTGCTCGGCGTCAACCTGCCCTGGCTGCTGCTCGGGGTGGTCTCGTTCCCCTTCCTCATCGTCGTCGGCTGGGCGTACGTGTGGCTCGCCGAACGCAACGAACAGGACTTCGTCGACCTCGTCCAACGACCGGAACGCTGAGATGGGCAACGGGTACGTCGTACCGGCGATCGTCGCGGTCACCCTGATCACCGTCGGCATCGGCTTCTACGGACTGCGCCTGGCCCGCACCACCTCCGACTTCCTGGTGGCGTCCCGGACGGTCAGTCCGACCTGGAACGCCGCCGCGATCGGCGGGGAGTACCTGTCGGCGGCGAGTTTCCTCGGCATCGCCGGACTCATCCTCAAGTACGGCGTCGACGTGCTCTGGTACCCGGTCGGTTTCGCCGCCGGCTACCTGGCGCTCCTGCTGTTCGTCGCCGCGCCGCTGCGCCGGTCCGGGGCGTTCACCCTGCCCGACTTCTGCGAGCTGCGGCTCGGTTCCCGCCGGCTGCGTACCCTGGCCACCGTCTTCGTCATCTTCATCGGCTGGCTCTACCTGGTGCCGCAGTTGCAGGGCGCCGGACTGACCCTGGCCACGGTCGCCGGCTCGCCGTACCCGGTGGGGGCGTTGCTGGTCGCGGCGGTGGTCACCGCCAACGTGGCGTTGGGCGGGATGCGGGCGATCACCTTCGTGCAGGCTTTTCAATACTGGCTGAAGTTGACGGCGCTCGCCGTACCCGCGATCTTCCTGGCCCTGCAGTGGCAGGCCGACGCCCGCCCGGCGGTGACCCCGCCCGACGGACCGGCGTTCCGCACCGCCACCACCGTCGTGGTCGAGCACCGCGCGGCCCTCACCTTCCCCGACGGCACCATCCGTGAGGTACGCCCTGGCGACGAGCTGAGCTTCGCCGCCGGGGACCCGGTGCCCGAGGTGTCCGGGGTCGCCAACGGGGCCACCGACTGGCTGCTGCCCAGCGCCGCCGGGGACGACGACCGGGGTCTGTTCGCCACCTACTCGCTGATCCTGGCGACCTTCCTCGGCACCATGGGACTACCGCACGTGCTGGTGCGCTTCTACACCAACCCCGACGGCGCGTCGGCCCGGCGGACCACCCTGGTGGTGCTGGCCATGGTCGGCGTCTTCTATCTGCTGCCCACGCTGTACGGCGTGCTCGGCCGGATCTACACCCCGCAACTGCTGGTCAGCGGGCAGACCGACGCGGTGGTGGTGCTGCTGCCCGAGGCGGCGCTCGGCGACGGCGTCACCGGGCGGCTGCTTTCCGCCCTGGTCGCCGCCGGGGCGTTCGCCGCCTTCCTGTCCACCTCGTCCGGGCTGCTCACCAGCGTCGCCGGGGTGATCTCCACCGATGTCCTGGGGCACGGCTCGGTACGCGGCTTCCGGCTGGCCACGGTGATCGCCGGCGGGGTGCCGGCGGTGCTCGCGCTCAACGTCTCCGGGCTGGACGTCTCCCAGGTGGTCGGGCTGGCCTTCGCGGTCGCCGCGTCCAGCTTCTGCCCGCTGCTGGTGCTCGGCATCTGGTGGCGCGGGCTGACCGACCTCGGCGCGGCGGCCGGGGTGCTGGTCGGCGGGGGCGCGGCGATCGGCGCGGTGCTGGTCACCGTGCTCGGGCCGCCGCTGACCGGATGGCCGGCCACCCTCACCACCCAACCGGCCGCGTGGACGGTGCCGCTCGCCTTCACCGTGATGATCGCCGTGTCGATGGCGACCCGCCGCCGCACCCCGGTCGACGTCGGGGTCACCATGCTCCGCCTGCACGCCCCCGAGTCGCTCCGTTCCTGACCGTTCGTCCCGATCGGCCCTCGTCTTCCCGGAGCCACCCTGCGCGGTCGTCCGCCTGCGGGATGAGCCGGGATCGTCCCCTGGCGGGAGCGGCTCCTCGCCCGGTCCGGATACGGTCGGAGCATGACTGGTGAACACCCTGCGCTGGCACTTCGTGGTCTCGCCAAGCAGTTCGACGGCAAGGTGGCGGTCGCCGGGGTGGACCTGGCCGTCCCCGCCGGCTCGTTCTACGGCCTGCTCGGCCCCAACGGCGCCGGCAAGACCACCACGCTGTCGATGGCCGTCGGGCTGCTGCGGCCCGACCACGGCAACGCGTGGGTGCTCGGGCACGACGTCTGGGGCGACCCGGTCGGGGCGAAACGGCTGCTCGGCGTCATGCCCGACGGGGTGCGGCTGTTCGACCGGCTCAGCGGCGCGGAGCTGCTGGCGTACCACGGTCTGCTGCGCGGCATGGACCCGGCGGTGGTCGACCAGCGGGCGGCGGAGCTGCTCGACGTGCTGGCCCTCACCGACGCCGGCCGGACCCTGGTGGTCGACTACTCCGCCGGTATGAAGAAGAAGATCGGCCTGGCCTGTGCGTTGCTGCACGGCCCCCGGCTGCTGGTACTCGACGAGCCGTTCGAGGCGGTCGACCCGGTGTCGGCGGCGCTGATCCGCGACATTCTGCACCGGTACGTGGTCGGCGGCGGGACCGTCGTCTTCTCCAGCCACGTGATGGAGGTCGTCGAGCGGCTCTGCTCGCACGTGGCGATCCTCGCCGAGGGCACCATCAAGCGGGTCGGCACCCTCGCCGAGGTACGCGGCGACCGGTCCCTGGAGGACGTCTTCGTCGAGGTCGTCGGCGGCCGGACGGCGACCGGTGAGGAGCTGGCGTGGCTGTCCCGGTGAGCACACCCGCCGAGCGGGTCCGCCCGGTCTCCCCGCGCCACTTCGTCCGGCTCAAGCTGCGGGTGATGGGCAACAACTTCCGGGGCCAGGGCTGGCGGATCGCCCTGTTCGTGACCGGCGTGCTGGTCGGGCTCTGGTTCGCGGCCGGCGGCTTCCTGATGTTCGCCGCGCCCGGCTTCGCCGACGAACCCCGGTACGCGGTGATGGCGGCGGCGTTCGGCGGCGGGGTGCTGGTGCTCGGCTGGCTGCTGCTGCCGCTCGTCTTCTTCGGTGTCGACGAGACCCTCGACCCGGCCCGGTTCGCCCTGCTGCCGCTGTCCCGCCGCACCCTGGTCACCGGGCTGTTCGCGGCGGCCCTGGTCAGCGTCCCGGTGTTCGCGGTGCTGGTCGCGGTCACCGGGCTGGTGGTCAGCGCCGGGCTGCTCGGCGGCCCGGTCGCCGGGGTCGTCGCCGCCGTCGGCGTGGTCGCCGGGGTGCTGCTCTGCGTCGCCGCCAGCCGCGCGGTGACCAGCGCGTTCGCCACCATGCTGCGGTCCCGCCGGGTGCGCGACCTGGCCGCCGTGCTACTCGCCGTGGTCGCCGCGCTGCTCGGCCCGTTGCAGCTCGTGGTGCTGGCCGCAGTCCGCACCGCCGACTGGGACCGGCTGGTCGGGGTGGCCCGGATCGTCGGCTGGACCCCGTTCGGCGCGCCCTGGACGATCGGCCTGGACGTGGCCGAGGGCCGGGCCTGGGCGGTACCGGTCAAGCTGCTGATCACCGCGGTGACCATCGGGGTGCTGCTGCTCTGGTGGTCCCGGTCGCTGGAGTCGGCGATGGTCGGCGCGGCGAGCGCCGCCCCGGCCAAGGCCCGCCAGGCACCGACCGGCGGCGCGGTCGCCCAACTCTTCCCCCGGGCGGTCGGCTGGGCCCGCCGGGACCGGTTCGGCGCGCTGGTGGCCCGCGAGTGCCGCTACTGGTGGCGGGACGCCCGGCGACGGGCCAACCTGATCACCATCGCGGTGGTCGGGATCTTCGTCCCGGTGATGGTCAACCTCGGTGGCGCCGGGTTCGCCGTCGGCGAGGAGGGTTTCGAGGCCACCGGGGACCCGTCGCCGGTGCTGCTCAGCATCTCGATGCTCTTCGTCGGCGTGCTCGCCTCGGTGACCCTGGCCAACCAGTTCGGCTTCGACGGCAGCGCCTACGCGGCCAACGTCGTGGCCGGGGTGCCGGGTCGGCTGGAGCTACGCGCCCGGATGACCGCCTTCTCCGTGTACGTGCTGCCGATGCTCGGCGTCGTCTCCCTGGTCATCAGCGGGGTGCTCGGCCGGCCGGAATGGTTCGGGGTGGCGGCGGGCGCGCTGCTCGCCGCGTACGGGGTGGGGTTGGCGATCAACGGGTTCATCTCGGTGCTCGGGGCGTACTCGCTGCCGGAGACGAGCAACCCGTTCGCGATGAACGGCGGTTCCGGGGTCGCCAAGAGCATGCTCACCCTGCTGTCCATGGTCGGCTCGGCGGCTGCCGCCGTACCGATGGTGGTAGCCGCCGGGCTGCTCGGCGACGTCTGGCTCTGGCTGGCCCTGCCGGTCGGCGCGGCGTACGGGGTGGGGGCGGCGCTGCTCGGGGCGTACCTGGCCGGGGACGTGCTGGACCGCCGGATGCCGGAGCTGCTGTCGACCGTCACCCCCCGCCGCTGATGCCCGTCGTCGAGGCGGTCACCACCGTCGCGGTCCCGCCGGAGGTGGCGTTCGCGGTGTCGCAGACCGTCGCGCCGGTGCGCTACCGGTGGGACCCGTTCGTCCGCGAGCAGCACTTCGTCGACGGGGCCACCCGCCCCGGCAAGGGGGTGCGTACCTTCACCCGGTCCCGGCACGGCCTGACGATGATCAGCGAGTACGTCTCCTTCGCCCCACCGACGAACGTGGGGATGAAGATGGTGCGCGGCCCGTGGTTCTTCGAGATGTTCGCCGGTGGCTGGCGGTTCGCCCCGGCACCCGAGCCGGGGCACACGGTCGCCACCTGGCGGTACAGCTTCCGCTGCCGGCCGGCCTTCCTGCGGCCGGTCGCCGACCGGATCGGCGTCTGGCTGCTCACCCGGGACATCCGTCGCCGGATCGCCGGCTACGCGGCCGGCTGCGCCGACCCGCAGGTGCTGGCCGCCGCCCGCGCCACCCTGTCCGTCGAGACGGACGGCACGCCCCGGGCGACGGACCTCACCCCTCGGGGTGCTGACCCCGCCCCTCGGGATGCAGCGGTCGACGACGCGGGACCACCCTCCGGTAGCTGATCCGCCAGCCCGTCGCCGGCCGCCGCGCACCGTCCGCCCCTACCGGGGGCTGTACCTCGACCCGACGGACCACGTCCTCGTAGACCACCGTGCCCACCGGGCCGTCGACCGGCACGCCGAGCCCCTTCGAACGGACCCGGACGGTGCCGTCGGCGTCCTCGCTGACCACGACGTTGGTCACGTGGTGGCCGAGCGGGTTGCCGTCGCCCAGGGCCCGCGCCGCCTCGGCGAACGCCGCGTACCCCCGCAGGACGCCGAACCCGTAGGCGGTCACGTCGTAGGCGAAGTCGTCGGTGAACAGCTCGGACAACCGGTCGAACGCCCCGTCGTCCATCAGGTGGCCGTGCAGCGCGACGAGTTCGTGGATCGCCAGCCGGTCATCGGCGCTCAGCGGCACGCCCGTGGTCCCTTCAGCCCGGCGGCGGTTCCCGCCGAGGTGACGAACGAACGCCAGGTGTCGGGGGTGAAGTGGAGCGTCGGGCCACAGCGGTCCTTGCTGTCCCGGACCAGCACCACCCCGGGCAGATTGTCCGCCACCTCGACACAGTTACCGGAGTCGTCGGAACGCGACGAGGTCCGCCAGCATGGCTCGTCAGAGGTCATGGGGTCACCTTCAGCTTGTTGACCAGATCGAGCGAGGCCCGCTCGGCCAGCGCCTCACCCAACAGACTCTCCCACTTGCGCAGCATCAGTCGAATCCATTCCGGATGGTCCGCGATCTGCCCCCGGGCGGTGTTGTCCAGACACAGGACCTGCTCGCTCCCAGGCAGTTCTGCCAGCACGAACCCGCCGCCCAGCGAGACGTGCGCGCCGGCATCGAGCGGCAGCACATGGGGCAGCTCAGCAGCCTCCAGCAGCCGTCCCAACTGCCGATCCATCACCGCCGGCCCACCGATCGACCGCCGCAGTGCGCTCTCGTCGATGACGAAGACACACTCGGGTGGGTCGTCCTGGCCCAGTACCGCCTGTCGGCTCATCCGGAGCGCGAGCAGTTCCTCCACCCGCTCGTCCCGCTGGAGCCCGCCGGCCGAGAAGACGGCTCGGGCGTAGTCCTCGGTCTGGAGCAGCCCGGGTACCAGACACGGCTCGAAGTTACGCAGCCGGACCGCTTGGACCTCGTAACTCTGCCAGGGCAGAAACCATGACGGTGCCCGCTCCCCCTCGTGGTCGGTGAGGAGGCCGGCGAGGAGGCCGCCGGTGCCGAGGGCTTCGTCGGCCGCGACGGCGAACTCCATTGTCGGCCGGCGGCGACCGGTCTCGATCGCGGCGATCAACGACGGGCTCCACTTGACCAGGCCGGCCAGGCCCTCCTGGGACACTCCGGCACCGGCCCTGGCCGCCTTCAACGCCCGGACCCACATCTCGAAGTCCATCACTCACCCATCTGGTAAGTACGCGAACGCGCTCCGTAGTAACCGCTGGCATACTCCCCTGCCCCGGCTGCCGAGTCCAGGGTGGAGGGCACGCGGCCCGGTCGGTGGAGGGAGCGTCCCGGCGACCGGTCCTGCGCGGGTCGCCCCGGTCAACTCCGGCCGGGGCGACCCCCAACCCCGCGAAGGAGGCTTCAGTGCCGCATCCGCGTCGCCGGCCCACCCGGTCGAGATCATCGACCCCGTTCGGCACCGCTTGCCGCTTGCGGCACCGCACCGGCCACCGGCACTCACACTCCCCGCCCGAGGTGGCCCGGATCTTGGCGGAAAACGGCCCGCAGGGAGGCCGGAACTCTCCGAGATCCTTCCTGGCGTACCCGGGATGTCGGCACGGTGGGGGGTGGAGCAGGTGGTGAGAAGGTTCGTGCCGCACGTGGCGATGCGATCGTTGTGGCGCTGCCGGGCCTGTGGCGCGCCCTGGCCCTGCCAGCCGGCCCGGCTCACGTTGCTGGTCGAGTACCGGGGCCAGCGGACCGCCCTGCTGGTCTACCTGGGTGCGCTGATGGTGGAGGCCGGCGACCACCTCGGCCAGCTCAACGGCCACGCCCGGCCGGCCGACCTGCACGAACGCTTCCTCGGCTGGGCACGCGCCCGCTCGGCGGGGAGCTCCGATGATCGTCTACGGCTGAGCGGCACCGAATCGGCGTGTCGTGATCACCCGGGCGTAGACGATCATGAAGACGCGGCCGTCGCTCGCCCCGACCGGGCAACGCGGGACGGGGCGGGGGCCACAATGTTTCACGTGAATCCAAACCCCGGTGCCGAGATCCACCACACCGACCCGTTCGCGGTGCCGACCGGGCAACGCTCGCCGGCCCGTCGGCTGCGGGGACGGCTCGCCGCGCCGGTGACGCTCTGGACCGCTCCCGGCCCGGCCGGGCTGACCGTGTCGTCCACCCTGGTCGCCGAGGGTGAGCCGGACCGGCTGCTCGGCCTGGTCGACCCCGAGGCCGACCTGTGGCCGGCGATCGAGGAGGCCGGCCGGTTCGCGGTGGCCCCGCTCGGGCCGTCCCACCGGCAGCTCGCCGACCGGTTCGCCGGGCTCTTCCCCTCGCCGGGTGGGCTGTTCGCCACCGACGCGTGGACCGACACGCCCTACGGGCCGGTGCCCGCCGACGCCGGGAGCTGGGCCGGCTGCCGCCTGGACACCGCCCGGGAGTACGGCTGGGCCCTCCTCGTCGAGGCGACCATCGAGACGGTCGAGATCGTCACCGACACCCCGCCCCTCCTGCACCATCGGGGCCGGTACCACCAGCTTCCCTGACCCGAGCCGCCCGGGTGGAGGGGGTGGCGTCGCCATGTCGCCGACACAGCGGTGTCACGGGCGGCCGGATACCGCTGCATCGACCCCCAGGAGTGGATCACGGCCGGTCAGGGCCGGCGGGGCAGGAGCGGGGCGGGAGCGGGCCGGAGCGGGGCCGGTGAGCGGGGTGACGTGGGTCACTGGGCGCAGGTGGGGGACCGTTCGGCGCAGGGGACTGCCGGGATCGATCTGCACCTTTTCTCGCAGGCAGGCCGCTCTCTACGGTGCGCAAAACTCCCGATGCCTGTGAAGGTGGTGATCCACAGATGTCCACGGACACACCCACGCCCGCCCCGGCCGACTCGGCGGCGGAGCGTTATCTGGCCGTACAACGGTCGGACGAGTTCGTCGGGTTGCGCCGCGCGCTGCGCAGCTTCGTCTTCCCGATGACCGTCGCGTTCTTCCTGTGGTACGCGCTCTACGTGATCCTCTCCGCCTACGCGCGGGACTTCATGGGCACGAAGCTGTTCGGCAGCAACATCAACGTGGCGTTGATCTTCGGTCTGCTCCAGTTCGTCTCGACGTTCCTGATCGCCTGGCTCTACTCGCGGTACGCCGACCGCAAGCTCGACCCGACCGCCGACCGCATCCGCGCCGAGATCGGGGAGGTGACCCATGAATCCGGTCCTCGCGGTTGAGGCGGGTGGCGGCACCGCCCGCAACCTGACCATCACCCTGTTCCTGGTGTTCGTGGCGGTGACCCTGGCGATCACGATCTGGGCCAGCCGGCAGACCAAGACGGCCACCGACTTCTATGCCGGCGGCCGGTCCTTCTCCGGTTTCCAGAACGGCATGGCGATCGGCGGCGACTACATGTCGGCCGCGTCGTTCCTCGGCATCGCCGGCATCATCGCCCTGTACGGCTACGACGGTTTCCTCTACTCGATCGGCTTCCTGGTCGCCTGGCTGGTGGCGTTGCTGCTGGTCGCGGAGCTGCTGCGCAACTCGGGCCGCTACACGATGGCCGACGTGCTGGCGTTCCGGATGCGCCAGCGGCCGGTGCGTACCGCCGCGGCGGTCTCCACCATCACCGTGTCGATCTTCTACCTGCTGGCCCAGATGGTCGGCGCGGGCGCCCTGGTCGCGCTGCTGCTGGGGATCAAGCCGGGCACGACCTTCCTGGGCATGGACGCCGACACCGCCAAGGTCGCCACCATCATCATGGTCGGCGCCCTGATGATCATCTACGTGACCGTGGGTGGCATGAAGGGCACCACGTACGTCCAGATCGTCAAGGCGTTCCTGCTGATGACCGGCGCGCTGGTGATGACCGTGCTGGTGCTGGCGAAGTACAACTTCAACCTGTCGGCGCTGCTCGGTGACGCCGCCGCGACGTCGGGCAAGGGCAGCGCGTTCCTCGAACCCGGGCTTCGCTACGGCGTCGAGGTTGCCGGCAACTCGACCCAGACCTTCTACAACAAGATGGACCTGCTGTCGCTGGGCATCGCCCTGGTGCTCGGCACCGCCGGCCTGCCGCACATCCTGATCCGCTTCTACACGGTGCCGACCGCCAAGGCGGCCCGCAAGAGCGTGCTCTGGGCGATCGGCATCATCGGCACCTTCTACCTGTTGACGCTGGCCCTGGGCTTCGGTGCGGCGGCGCTGGTCGGCGGCAAGGAGATCGTCGCGCAGGACAAGGCCGGCAACACCGCCGCGCCGCAGCTCGCCGAGGAGTTGGGCAGGTCCTTCCTCGGCGGCGACCTGGGCGGGGCGACCCTGTTGGCGATCATCGCGGCGGTCGCGTTCGCCACCATCCTGGCGGTGGTCGCCGGCCTGACCCTGGCCTCGTCGTCCAGCCTGGCGCACGACTTCTACGCCAACGTGATCAAGAAGGGGCAGACCTCCGAACGTCAGGAGGTCCGGGTGGCCCGGATCTCGGCCCTGGTCATCGGCGCGGTCTCGATCGCCCTGTCGATCTACGCGCAGAGCCTCAACGTGGCCTTCCTGGTGGCGTTGGCGTTCGCGGTGGCCGCCTCGGGCAACCTGCCGGCGATCCTCTACAGCCTGTTCTGGAAGCGGTTCAACACCTCGGGCGCGGTCTGGGCCATCTACGGCGGCCTGGTCTCCGCAGTGTTCCTGGTGTTCTTCTCGCCTGTCGTCTCCGGCGCACCCACCTCGATGTTCCCGGACCACGACTGGCAGTGGTTCCCGCTGTCGAACCCGGGTCTGCTGTCCATCCCGTTCGGGTTCCTCTGCGGCTGGATCGGCACGGTGATCTCCAAGGAGCACGACGAGGACAAGTACGCCGAGTTGGAGGTGCGTGCCCTCACCGGCGCGGGCGCGCACTGAACGACCGGCACCGGGCCCCCGACGCGAGCGGTCGCGTCGGGGGCCCACCCGTCGGTCACCCCGCACGCGACACCCACCGGGCGGGGACGGGCAGGCTACGGGCGCGCCGTGGCCTCGGGTCGACCGGGCCCCGGGCGGTGGGGAGAAGTAGGCTGGCCGCCATGAAGGTTGCCCAGCGGTTCGGAAACGGTCACCGCGTCCTGGTCTCCGGCGGTGCCGGGTTCGTGCCGTCGCACCTGGTGGACGCCCTGATCGCACGCGGGTGCACGGTGGTCGCGCTGGACAACTTCGTCACCGGCTCCAAGGACAATGTCGCGCACCTGGCCGAGCAGCCCCGGTTCACCCTGGTCGAGGCGGACATCTCCGACGGGCTGCCCACCCACCACCCGGCCCTGGCGCAGCGGTTCGACGCGATCCTGCACATGGCGTCCCCGGCCAGCCCGACCGACTTCGCGAAGCTGCCGGTGGAGATCCTCCGGGTCGGTTCGGTGGGCACCCTGCACCTGCTCGACCGCGCGGTCGCCGACGACGCCCGATTCCTGATGGCCTCCACCTCCGAGGCGTACGGGGACCCGAAGGAACACCCGCAGCGGGAGACGTACTGGGGCAACGTCAACCCGATCGGGGTGCGCAGCGTCTACGACGAGGCGAAGCGCTTCTCCGAGGCGGCCACCATGGGCTACCACCGCAGCCGGGGGCTGAACGCGGCGATCGTGCGGATCTTCAACACGTACGGCCCGCGGATGCGTCCGGACGACGGCCGGGCGATCCCCACCTTCATCTCCCAGGCGTTGCGGGGCGAGCCGATCACGGTGCACGGCACGGGCGAGCAGACCCGCTCGATCTGTTTCGTCGACGATCTGGTGCGCGGCATCCTGCTGCTGCTCGACTCGACGCAGACCGGCCCGATCAACTGCGGCACCGAACACGAACTCACCATGCGGCAACTCGCCGAGTTGATCGTGTCACTCTCCGGCAGCACGTCACAGGTGACCTACGTCACTCGAAGCGCGGACGATCCGGAGATGCGCCGTCCCGACCTGACCCTCGCCCGGGACCTGCTCGGATATCAGCCGGAGGTCTCGCCCGAAGAGGGCCTGCGACGCACCATCGACCATTTCCGCGACCGGCTAGGGTAGCTCCCCCGCGCCACGCGGGGCTGTCGACGGGCTTCACATTCGGCGAACGCTCGACCTGCCTACGTACGCTGAAACGCATGTCAGCGACCTCGTCAGCCGGCGCCTCGCTCCCTTACCTGCACCGCAGCGCGGGCCGGGCCTCGGTGCCCGGTGCCGACCGGGGCTCCACCGGGCCCGCCCGGCAGTCCGACGCGCAGTGGTACCCGTCGTACCAGGAGAACCAGCCCCGGTCGGGCGGACCGGGCGGCCCCGGCACACCCTCGGGGCCGGGCGGGCCGGGGAACTACGGCCGGCGCGGGCCGCGCCCGCGCTGGGGGCGGATCGCCCTGGTGGCCGGTGTGACGGTGCTGGTGGTGGCGCTGCTCGGCGGGATCGGGGCCTGGTTCTACACCCGCAACCTCAACGAGGACCTGGCCCGCACCGACCCGTTCTCGGAGATCACCGGCGGCCGGCCGGCGAAGGCGGTCGACGGGGCGCTCAACATCCTGCTCGTCGGAACGGACTCGCGGGACCCGGACGCGGCTGTCGACAAGCCGGGCGAGTGGCGGGCGGACACGCTGATCGTCATGCACATCCCGGCCGACCACCAGGAGGCCTACCTGGTCTCCATCCCTCGTGACCTGTACGTGCCGATCCCCGAGAGCGCGGGCGCGGCGTGCGACTCCGGTCAGCGTGCCAAGATCAACGCGGCGTTCGCCTTCGGTGGCCTGCCGCTGGCGGTCCGCACCGTGGAGTGCTTCACCGACGTCCGGATCGACAACGTGATGGCGATCGACTTCGGTGGCTTCAAGGAGGTCACCGACGCGCTCGGCGGGGTCGACCTGAAGGTGGACCAGAGCATCACCTCGATCCACAAGCCGTACCGGAAGTTCACCAAGGGCACCATGCACATGGACGGCGCGACGGCGCTGGACTGGATCCGCCAGCGCAAGCAGTTCCCCCAGGGCGACTTCGCCCGGATGCGCCACCAGCAGGAGTTCCTGCGGGCGCTGATGGACAAGGCGGCGAGCACGGGCACGCTGACCAACCCCAAGAAGCTGAACGCGTTCCTCCAGTCGGTGACCGACGCGGTGACCGTCGACAACGACTTCTCCCTCGGCGACATGGCGATCCAGTTCCGCAACCTGCGCGGGGAGAACCTGACGTTCCTGACCAGCCCGAACCTCGGCAGCGACACCATCAACGGCGAGTCGGTGGTGGTCTCCGACCGGGAGAAGGCGCTCGCGATGTTCAAGGCGATGTCGGCCGACACGATGGCGGACTGGGTGGCGGCCGACAAGAAGGCCGCCGCCGGCAACTGACGGGGCGGGGGCGGGCCGGCGCGGTCCGCCCCCATGTGTCAGGCAGATTTCGACGGACGTCATCAGAGGTCGTTTCCGGACCGCTTGATCATCGGACGCCAACGGCCGTCCGGTCGCATCGATTCGCCCGAACGGATGAATCATGGGGCTAAAGGTCAGGTTGTCTGGGATTTGTGCGTGTGACGACCTCGCCTTGCCGGGAAGCGGTACGTAAAGTGGTCCCGCCCCCCGATCACGCGAGCTGGAGCACGCATGCCGGTTCAGACCAGCCCCCGCCCATCGTCGCTGAGCGCCGACCCCTACCGGGCGTCGGCCGCCGTCCCGCCATCTGGCGGTCGCGGCGGTCGGCCCTCCGGTACGGCCCGCAAGCGCACCCGGCGCAAGGACCCGCTGTGGGCCCGGCTGACCGTGGTCTTCGGCGCGGTGCTGATGCTGACCAGCGGTGTCGCGATCGTCGGCAGCAAGGCGCTGATCAGTCAGGCCACCGGCAACATCGCCCAGCGCAACCTGCTCGGCGGGGCGGGCAAGACCGAGGCCGAGGGCGGCGCCAACCTGGACGGCCCGATCGACATGCTGCTGCTCGGCGTGGACGCCCGGGAGCGCTGGGCCGCCGACGACGTCCGCTCGGACAGCATCATCGTGCTGCACATCCCGGCCAGCCACGACCAGGCGTACCTGGTCTCGATCCCCCGGGACACCGAGGCGCAGATCCCGGCGTTCAAGAAGAGCGGCTTCAAGGGCGGCACCGACAAGATCAACGCGGCGTTCCAGGCCGGCGCGCGCAACGGCGGCGGCTGGGAGGGCGGCGCGCAGCTGATGGCCCAGACCATCAAGAACATGACCGGGGTCAGCTTCGACGGCGCCGCGATCATCAACTTCGGTGGCTTCAAGAACGTCATCGACACCCTCGGCACGGTGCGCATCTGCGTCAGCCACGAGGTGAAGTCGCACCACATGATGATCGTGGACGGCAAGCAGATGTGGAACGCCGACGCCAAGAAGACCGGCCGGCCGATGACCCCGGTGGTCTACAAGAAGGGCTGCCGGGAGATGAACGGCCTCCAGGCGCTCGACTACTCGCGGCAGCGCTACGGCCTGCCCAACAGCGACTACGACCGCCAGCAGAACCAGCAGCAGCTGATCAAGGCGATGGCCCGCAAGGCCACCGACAAGGGCATGCTGACCAACCCGGTCAAGGTCAACCAGCTGATCAAGGCGGCCGGCAAGGCGTTCATCCTGGACACCGGGGGCGTGCCGGTGGCCGACCTGGTGTTCACCATGCGCGGGGTGACCGCCAACGAGTTGACCATGCTGCGGACCAACGGCGGCACGTTCAACGGCAACGCCAACAACCGTGAGGCGCTCAGCCAGCAGACCCTGGACATGTTCCAGGCGATCAAGGAAGACAAGCTGGGCGAGTTCGTCTACGCCAACCCGAGCGTGCTGTCCACCCGCAAGTGACCGGCCGGTAGTCACGGCGAACCGGCCCGGGAGCCGGTCACCCGACCGTAGCCTGACGTGAGAGATATTCACGTTGCGGCCACGGGGAGGGCGTCACGGCCAGGTCAGCGCGATCCGACCGGGGGCGGGGCACACCGCCGCCCGTCCGACGCCGGACACGCTGGCCACGGGTCCTGCTCGGCGTCGGCCTCACCCTGGTGCTGCTCGCCGGGCTCGCCGTGGTCGGGGTACGACTGCTCACCCACCGCTACGACCGCACGGTCAGCAAGGAACAACTGCTCGCCCCCGACGCCCGGCAGGCCCGCACCGAACTGGAAGCCGGGCTGAACTACCTGATCGTCGGCTCCGACCAACGCCCCGGCGCATCCGGGCCGGACCAGCGGTCGGACACCATCCTGATCGTGCACGTGCCACCCGACCTGCGGCAGGCGTACCTGATTTCCGTCCCCCGGGACCTGCTGGTCACCATTCCCCCGGACGGCGTCGGCTACGCCGGGGGCCAGGACAAGATCAACGCAGCGTACGAGCACGGCGGCGGCGGCGAGGGCGGCACCCGCCTGCTCTCGGCCACCCTGACCCAGCTCACCGGCATCCGCTTCGACGGGGCGGCCCTGGTCGACTTCGCCGGCTTCCGACGCGTCATCGACCTGCTCGGCGGCATCCGGATGTGCGTCGACACCGAGGTCCGCTCGATCCACACCGGCGTCCTCTTCCCGGTCGGCTGCCAGCAGATGGACGGCGCACGGGCGCTGGACTACGCCCGGCAGCGCTACGACCTGCCCAACGGCGACTACGACAGGCAGCGGCACCAGCAACAGATGCTGCGGGCGATGATGGACCGCGCCGGCGAGACCCACCTGCGTACCGACCCGGTGCAACTCGACCGGGTGCTGCGGGCGGTCGGCAGCGCACTCACCGTCGACACCAACGGCGTACCCCTGGACGAACTGCTGTTCGCCCTGCGGTCGCTGCCCGCCGACGCGCTACGTGGGGTGCAGCTCCCGTCCTACCCGCAGACCATCGACGGCATCTCGTACGTGGTGCTCGACAACGGCGGCGGCGGACTCTTCGACGCCGTCCGCACCGACCGGCTGCCCGAGTGGTCACGGGCCAACCCGCGCTGGGTCAACCGGCTCTGACCGTCCCACCGTCGACAGGCCGCCACGCCGAGCGCCGACGTGCCGCCGACGGCACCGAGGATCTAGGCTTTCGACCGTGTTCGGATCCCAGGTTCCCAGTGTCCCCGTGACCGCGATCGACGACGAAACCTACCTGCTCGACGTCCGCGAGGACGACGAGTGGGCGGCGGGCCACGCGCCCGGCGCGCATCACGTACCGATGATGGAACTGCCGGCCCGGCTCGCCGAGGTGCCCACCGACCGCGACGTCGCGGTCATCTGCCGCTCCGGCGGGCGCTCCGCCCAGGTCGTCGGCTACCTGCTCGGCAACGGCTGGGAGCAGGTCCGCAACGCCGACGGCGGGATGCGGCAGTGGGCGGCCGTCGGCAGGCCGGTCGTCACCGGGGACGGGCAGCCCGGCCAGGTCATCTGAGCAGCGGAGGATGGCTGATCCACTGGTCTTCGCGCACCGGGGCGCGTCGGCCGACCTGCCCGAGCACACCCTGGCGGCCTACCTGCGGGCCCTCGACGAGGGCGCCGACGGGCTGGAGTGCGACGTCCGGCTGACCCGCGACGGGCACCTGGTCTGCGTACACGACAGGCGGTTGAACCGGACCAGCAACGGTCACGGCCTGGTCAGCGCCCGCACCCTGGCCGAGCTGGAGACCCTGGACTTCGGCTCCTGGCATCCCGGCTGCGCGCCGGACGACGGCGGCGTGGCACCTGACGACAGCCGTACCCGGCTGCTCACCCTGGACCGGCTGTTGACCGCCGTCCGCGACGCCGGCCGCCCGGTCCGGCTGCTGGTGGAGACCAAACACCCGTCCCGCTACCGGGGGGACGTCGAGCGCCGGCTGGTGACCATGCTGCGCCGGCACGGGCTGGCCGAGCCGGGCCCGGACGATCCGGTCCAGGTCACCGTGATGTCGTTCTCCCCGCTGGCGGTCCGCCGGGTCCGCGAACTGGCCCCGGCGTTGCCGACCGTGCTGCTGCTGGAGGTGCTGCCGCGCTGGCTGCGGCTCGGCCGGCTGCCGTTCGGGGCGCGGATCGCCGGGCCGGGCATCGGCCTGGTCCGGGCCCGCCCGGGGCTGGTGCCCGCGCTGCGCGCCGCCGGCCACCCGGTGTACGTCTGGACGGTCAACGAGCCCACCGACCTGGAGCTGGTCCTCGACGCGGGGGTGGACGGGGTGATCACCGACCGGCCCGCGCACACCCTGGCCCGGCTGGGCCGGTGACGCCCGGGGCACACCGGCCCCCGGCCGACGCCGGGGGTTCGGGTCGGCACCGGCTGCCCGAGCCCGGTGACCTGCGGGGGGTGCCCGAACCGCCCGGTACGGGGCAGACTCGGGGCATGCCGGAACGCCCCGACCTCGCCGCCCTCATCACCGACCACGGCGCGGTGATCGAGATGATCAACTCTGGTGAGGCCGGACTGCCGGTGCTCACCTCGCTGCTCCGGGCGGCCCGCCCCACGCTCGGCGCGGCCTGCGTGGCCTTCGTCGAGTTCGCCCCGACCGGTGGCCGGGTGATCGCCGCCAGCGGCTGCGCCGAGTGGACCATCGGCCGTCCGCTGCCCGCCTCCGACCCGGCCACCGTCTGCCTGCTCACCGGGCCCCGGGTCCGCCAGGCCCGGCTGGACCATCTCGACGGTCCGCTCGCCGCGGAACTGGTCGGCAACGGCCTGCGCCGCATGATCGTCGCCCGCGCCGAACTCAACGGGCTCACCGTCGGCACCCTGCACGCCCTCTACACCGACGACGACGAGACCGAGGACCGCGTCCAGCACGCCACCCTCGGCTACCTCGCCTCCTGCATCGCCCACATGTACGGCGACCAGAGCGGCCTGCCGGTGCACGGCGACGGCCCGGTCGTCGCGGCGCTGGCCGACGGTCTGGCCGTGGTCGACCGGGACGGTCGGGTCCGGCTGTGGAACCCGGCCGCCACCGAGGTCACCGGGCGCAGCGCCGGGGACGCGATGAACCGGCCGCTGCCGTTCCCGCTCCCCCCGGCCGGCCAGCTGCTCGACCACCAGCTCCCGGACGGGCGGTGGCTGCGGATCACCGCCGGTGAGCTGGTCGGACCGGGCACGCTGCGGGTGATCACCTTCCGCGACATCACCGACCAGCGACGCCGGGAGTCCGACCGCGACCTCTTCGTCGCGGTGACCAGCCACGAGCTGCGTACCCCGGTCACCGTCATCAAGGGGTACGCCGACACCCTCACCGACCACTGGGAGTCGCTGACCGACCACGACCGGCGGCAGGCGGCCCGGGTGATCGGTCAACGGGCCAACGAACTCGCCCGGCTGGTCGACCGGCTGCTCACCTCGGCCACCGACGGACGCTCCGACGACGAGCCGGCCGTCCCGTTCGACCTCGGTGAGGCGCTGCGCGCGGCGGTCCTGGACCTCCCCGGCGACCTGCGTCGACGCCTGTTCCTGCACGTGCCGGCCGACCTGCCCAAGGCCCTCGGGGACCGGCGCAGCCTGACCACCGTGCTGACCGAGCTGTGCACCAACGCGGGCAAGTGGGCACCGGCGGACTCCCCGATCGAGGTGTTCGCCTCGGCCGACGGGCAGACCGTGTCGTTCCGGGTGACCGACCGGGGGGTGGGCATCCGGCCGGAACACGTCGAACGCGCCTTCGACCGGTTCTGGCAGGGCGAGTCCGGCGACCGGCGGGCCTATCCGGGTGCCGGACTCGGCCTCTATCTCGTCCGCCGGATCGTTGAACAGCAGAATGGATGGGTATCCCTACGTCCACGCGACGGTGGCGGTACCGTCGCAGAGGTGCGGCTCCCCCGCGGGTGAGCCGCCAGGTGGGCCGGACGACCCACCGCGGGCACGGGCCGAGAAGGAGCCGGAGTGTCGACGGGACGAGTCGAGCGTTCGTGGTGTGTGGTGGTCCCCCACCACCCCACCGGCGCGCGGCTGGCCCGGCACCGGCTCGCCGACGAACTGGCCGACCTGGTGCCCCCGCCGCTCCTCGCCGATCTGGTGGCCGTCCTGGCCGAACTGGTCGGCAACGCGGTCCGGCACGCCGACCCGCTGCCCGGCGGGGTGGTCCGGGTCGCCTGGCGGCTGCGTCCGACCCGGACCGGGCCGGGTGTCTCCGTCCGGGTGACCGACGGCGGCGCCGGGGCCGGCCCCCGGATGCGGGCCGCCGGCACGGACGCCGTCGACGGACGGGGCCTGCACATCGTGGCCGGCCTGGCCAGCCGCTGGGGGGTCGACCGGGACGGCCTGGGGCAGAGCGTCTGGGCCGAGTTCGACCCCGCCGACTGCCGGCCGGACCTGGTCGCCGCCGGCTGAGCGGGGCGGGTCCTTCCCCCACCGCCGCCCGTCGGGCTCTAGGCTGTCTCGCCGTGAGCAAGCGTCGAAAGAACCAGCGCGCCGAGGCCGCTCCCCGCCGGGAGAAGATCCGGGACGTCTTCGTCCCCCGTCCGTTCGAGGGGCTGGTGGACGAGCCGGAGTGGATCGCCCTGCGCGAACTCGTACCGGCCGCCTCGGCACCGCTGCGGCTCACCCCCGACCTGGTCGAGGAGCACGGCGACCGCCCGGTCACCCTGGCGACGGTGCTGCCGATGGCCGCCCCGGCGATGACCAAGCCGGACGGCCGGGTGTTCATCGGCCTCCAGCGGCACCAGCAGTCCGGCGACGTCTCCCGGGACCTGGCCGACGCGCTGCTGTGCGCGTTGCGTACCGAGCCGGGCGGGGCGGTGACGGTGCCGCCGCTGCCGGGCCCCGGCCCGCGCCTGCAGGACATCCTGGTGGACGGCCCGCTGGAGATCACGATGCACGACGGGTTCGAGTTCTGGCTCGACCCCGGCGCGGCCGACGACCCGACCGTGCAGGCGTCCCTGGAGCGGGCGAACGCGGCGATCTACCCGACCGTGAAGCTGGCCGCCGCACGGGCCGCCTACTGGTGCCAGGTGCCGGAGAAGGCGCACGTGCGCTGGGTGCTCGGCGACGACGAGGACGCCGCGCTGGACGCGCTCTCCCGGCTCTCCGCCGCCGGTGCGCTCACCCTCGGCGAGGGCACGAAGTTCGCCGGCATGTTCCGGGCGCACGGCCGGCTGGCACCCGTCTGGGACCTGCCGGAGGACGTCCCGGCCGCCAAGTGGGAGGAGCCGGTGGCCGCGTTCGCCGAGCGGTACGCCGACGCGCTGGCCGAGAAGGAGCCGTTGGACGCCGCCGGCCGCCGGGCCCGTCAGGGCCTGCTCGGCCGCCAGCTCACCCTCCGCTAGCTAGCCCCTGCCGTCTCGGCCCGCCGGGCGGGCCGGTGCGCCGGCTTCGTCGGTTCGGGCCGCCCGGGTGGGACGGTTCAGCCGGCCGCCGGGTGCAGCGGCTCGCGGACCAGCGGGCAGGACATGCAGCGGGGGCCGCCCCGGCCGGAGCCCAGCTCCGAACCGGCGATCGGGATGACCTCGATGCCGGCGCGCTCCAGCTGGGCGTTGGTCTCCACGTTGCGTTCGTAGCCGACGCAGAGCCGGGGGGCCAGGGCGAGGGTGTTGTTGCCGTCGTCCCACTGCTCGCGTTCGGCGGTCACCGGGTCCAGGCCGGTGTCGATCACCCGGAGCTGGTCGAGGTCCATCGCGTCGGCCGCCGCGCGCAGGAACGGCGCGGGGCCGTCCACCCGGGGCTCGCCGTCCGGCCCGGCGATCACCGTGTACGCCGACAGCGTGCTGGCCACGTTGGGGTACATCAGCACCGCGTCGACGTCGACCATGGTGCACACGGTGTCGAGGTGCATGGTGGCCCGTTCCTGGGCGATCGGCACCACCAGCATGGTGTGTGCCAGGCCGGCGGCGAAGACCTGCCGGGCCAGCCGTTCGGCGCCGGCCGGGGTGGTCCGCTCGCCCACCCCGACGGCGAGCACGCCGGGGGCGAGCAGCAGCACGTCGCCGCCTTCGAGGTGTTCCAGGCCGGGGTGGTAGACGGTCCGGGTGCCGACGAAGCGGGGATGGTGCCGGTAGATCGCGTCGGTCAGCGTGGTCTCCCGGCGGCGGGCCGGCATGGCGAGGCTGGTGACCCCGACCCGGTCGCCGATCCACAGTGACGAGTCGCGGGTGAAGAGCAGGTTGGGCAGCGGGTCGATGACGAAGTCGTGCCGGTCCATCATGGTCCAGACCAGACCGCCGGGGCGTTCGGCGCTGATCCGTACCTCCTCGTGGGCGAGGCCGGCGATGAGCACGTCGGCGAGCCCGGCGGGGTCGAGGTAGGCGAGGTGGTCGGCCACCCGGCGGCGCAGGGTGTCGCCGAGCCGGGGCGACGCGAGCACCTGCTCGGTGAGTTCGGCGCGGGCCTCGGCGACGGCGAGCGTCTCGGCGAGCAGGGTGGCGAGGTAGAGCACCTCCACGCCGCGTCCGCGCAGCTCGGCGGCGAAGGCGTCGTGCTCCTCCTGGGCCCGGCCGACCCATGGGATAGCGTCGAAGAGCAACGAGTCGTTGTTGCGGGGGGTGAGGCGGGCCAGTTCCGGACCCGGTCGGTGCAACAGCACCGTGCCGAGTCGACCGACCTCGCTGTCCACGTAGTGGGTCACCCCCGCAGCGTAGGGCAGTGATGAACGATGTTCAGCGGAAGAACTGCGGATGAATATGGCATTCATCCGCACTCATTCCGGCGCTCCAACTTGCCGAACCCCCACAGTGGCGACGTAGGGTAGTGAGAACATAACTTTCGAGGGACCTTTTGCCGGAGGTCGCGATGACTGTCTTTCCCGCTCGTCGAGCCGTACCCACCCGGGCACTGCCGCCCGTGGCGGTGCCGCACCCCCGTCCCGACGGGTCCGCGGCTCTCGATCCGGCCCGTCCGACCCCACTGGAGTGGGCACGTCGACGCCGGGCCGAGCGGGGCGCCCGCCGGCTGGAGGCCGCCGGGGCGCGGGCGCTCGGTCAGCTCGACCACCTGGGTCCCGCCTGGCACGTCATCGAGTGGCCGCGCACCGACGTCTCCGACGTCCTGCGCGACCACGGGCAGGACGAGCGCGCCGGGTTCCTCGCCATCGGCCCCAGCGGGCTCTTCGCGGTCAGCATCGCCGACCACGGCCGGGCCCGGGTGCTGGTCGCCGGGGACGTGGTGCAGATCAACGGCAAGCGCCCGCCGTACGTGGCCGAGGCCCGGCGGGACGCCAAGCGGGCCAGCAAGGCGCTCAGCCAGGCGGTCGGGCTGCCGATCCCGGTGACGCCGGTGCTGACCTTCGTCGGCTCCGGCGTCATCAGCGTCTACGGCCTGCCGAAGGACTGCATGATGGCGACCCACCGGGAGCTCGACCGGCTCCTCGTCGCCGGAGGCAACCGGATCAGCCCGGCCACCGCCGAGAAGCTGTCCCGGGTCGCCCAGGCCCCGCAGACCTGGCACAACGGCACGTACCGTCCCACCGGCGACTACCGGTGGTACGACGAGGGCCGAACGGCCGCTGACAAGCCGGCGGGTCGCCGGTAACGTCACCGGCGACGCCCCGCGGTGCCGGTCCCCCCGACATGCCGGTCCGCGCCGTCGCCGGCCGCCCGCCAGGGCACTTGATCCCTCCACCGGCGGCCGGTGGCTCCCGCGCGGTCGGCGACCGTCACGAAGACCGGCTAGCGTGGACAGACCGTCGGTGTACCTAGGAGGCGCGGTGGCCCACGTCGAACTCTCGCTCCCGGACGTGTTCGTGCCGCCGGCGCGGACGCCGACAGGGCCGGGGTGCGACAACGTCGGGAAGTGGTCGGCGAGCGTCTCGCACGCCGAGGAACCCTGCCTCCTGATCGACGCCGACACCCTGGTGGTCGCCATCTCCGCCGCCGGCTGTGAACTGCTCTGCCTCGGTGCCCCCGAGGACGTGGTCGGCCTGCCGCTGCTCGAAGGCGGCCTGCGGCTGCTCGACTTCACCGCCGCCCGGCACGAGCTGCCCGAGCAGGAGACCGACAAGATCCCCCCGCTGCTCGCCCTGCACTCCGGTCGGCTCGCCCGGGGTCTGCTGCGGGTGCAGCCCGCCGGCGACGCCAGCACCTACGCCACCGTCGACGCCGTCTCCACCCCGATGCTCACCGGCGGCTCGGTCACCGGTTCACTCACCTTCTTCTCCCCGATCTGACCCGGCACCGCCCGCGCCGGTCCGCCCCGCGCCGGGCGGCGGCGTCGGGCGCGAGCGTCGGGCGTCGCGCCGGCCTTCACCGGGCGGACGGTTTTTCCTACGATGGGTTCACCCCACCGGCCACACGACCTGCCCCCTCCCACGGTCCGTGACGGCCGGCCCCCGTCGCGACGCCCCGCGCCCGAATCCCCCGAGGACCGGCCCGTGCCGCCTGACCCCGCCCACCGCCGCCCCCCGTACCGGCGGCCGGTCGCCGCCCGGCTCGCCGTGGCCCTGCTCGCCGTGTCGCCGTTCACCGGCTGCGCCGCCCCGCCCGACCGGGAGCTGCCGGCCCCGGTCGCCCCACCCACGCCGGTGGTGACCCTGCCGCCGACGACGTCGCCCCCAGTGCTGCCGGTGACCCCCACCCTGCCGCCGACGTCAACGCTGCCGAGCCCCACCGTCGCGGCGGTCGCGATGGCCTGCGCCGGCCGCCCGTCGGCCGACCGGGTGATCGGGTTGCTCCGGGGCGACGTGCTGCCCCGCGACGTGTCGGTACGGGCCGTCGACGGCCCGCTGTGCGCCGACGGCTGGCAGTACACCGTGCTGTCCGTCAGCGGGCACGAGGAACTCCAGGCGGTCAGCCGGGGGGAACCGGATGCGCTGCGGCTGGTCACCGCCGGCACCGATGTCTGCTCGATCGAGGTGAAGGCCGTCGCGCCGCCCGCCATCCGGACGTTGGCCTGCGACAGCGGGACCGGGCTGCCACCGGGTGCGTAGGCTGGGCGGCATGCCCGGAACACCGCCGACCCGCTACGTCTACCTCGGCCCCGAGGGCACCTTCGCCGAGCAGGCGTTGCGCACCGTCCCGGCCGCCGAACGCGGCAGTCGTACGCCCGCCCGCAGCGTCGGCGAGGCGCTGGAGAGCGTACGGGCCGGTGAGGCGGACGCGGCGCTGGTGCCGATGGAGAACTCCATCGGCGGCGCGGTCGGGGTGACCCTGGACGAGCTGGCCGAGGGGGACCCGCTGGTGATCACCCGGGAGGTGATCCTGCCGGTGGAGTTCGTGCTCGGCGCGCGCCCCGGCACCGACCCCGCCGGGGTGCGCAGCGTGGCCGCCCATCCGCAGGCGTCCACCCAGTGCCGTAACTGGCTGCGCGCGCACCTGCCCGACGCCACGGTGATCGACGTGCTGTCCAACGGCGCGGCGGCGGCCGGCGCGGCCACCGGCGAGTACGACGCGGCGATCTGCGCCCCGATCGGGGCGGCCCGGCACCGGCTGGCCCTGCTCGCCGACAAGATCGCCGACCATCCGGACGCGGTGACCCGGTTCGCCCTGCTGTCCCGCCCCGGCCCGCCCCCGCCGCCCACCGGCGACGACCTCACCTCGCTGGCCGTCTACATCGCGCACGACCGGGTGGGCGCGCTGCTGTCGGTGCTGATGGAACTGGCCGTGCGGGGGGTCAACCTGACCCGGATCGAGTCCCGTCCCACCGGCGAGGCGCTGGGCCGGTACGTCTTCTTCCTCGACTGCACCGGTCACGTCGCCGATGCCCGGCTCGGTGAGGCGTTGCAGGGGCTGCGGCGGGTCTGCGCCGAGGTGCGGTTCCTCGGGTCGTACCCCAGGCACCGGTGGGCCGACGCGGCGGGTGACCGGCCGGTCCCCGCGCCGGCCGGCCTCTCGGACACCGACTACACCGACGCGGCGGCCTGGCTGGCCCGACTGCGGGCCGGCGAACTGAGCTGACCCCACGCGGCCCGGGTCCCGGCGGCGGCGCGGGTGCGGGCCGCACCGGTCCGGCCGTGCAGACGAACGTGGGGCGGTCCCGACCGGAACCGCCCCACGTCGCGGAAGGTCAGCTGAGCAGGCCGCCGAGCAGGCCCTGTTGCTGCTGCTGGCCGCCGCTGCCCTGGACCGGCGGCTCCTCCGACGGCTGGACCACGACGAAGCCCTGCCCGGCGAAGCTCATGGTGAACGCCTCACCGGTGCTGCGGCCGAGCAGGGTGCCCAGGCCGAGCTGCTCGGCCCGGTGGTAGCCGGTCTGGAGGTTGGCCGACCAGCACACCGCCGCCTGCGGGTCGACGTAGGTGGGCGCGTCGACGTTGAGCACGACCGGGGTGCCCTTGGTGGTGATAGCGATCCGGCCGTAGCCGCTGAACACGCAGTTGAACAGGCCGGACGAGGCCATCCCCGCGCCGCCGACCATCTTGATGTCGTACGACAGGGTGGAGTCGAAGGCCAGCACGCTGGACCCGTTGATCGACAGCGCGTCGCCCGGCTCCAGGTCGATGATGTGCACGTCCTTGGCCAGTTCGGCCAGGAAGACGTCGCCGTGGCCGCTGAGCTTCATCAGCGGCACGCCCTCGCCGGTGAGCCGCTGCTTGATGAACTTGCCGATGCCGCCCGAGCCCAACGCCTGGAACTGCACCTGCCCCTGGTAGGCGACCATCGACCCGACCCGGGCCATCGCCTCGCCGTTGAGTTCGATCTTCAACATCTTGGAGTTCTGCAGCCGCATGCCGGGCTGGGCGGACTCCTTCTCCAGGTTCTCCGCGGAGAACAGCGCGCTGCGCATTGGGTCTTCCTCCTGATTGGGGGTGTGCTCACCACACGGTAGGCAGCCCCCGCAACCCGCTGCATCGGCCGAGCGGCGGGCAAGCCCGGCTCCGCGCACGGAACCGGTCAGGTACGCGCAGACGACCGGACCGACGGGGCCGGGGGCGGGCTCAGGCCCAGCCCAACGCGTGCAACCGCTCGTCGTCGATGCCGAAGTGGTGGGCGATCTCGTGCACCACGGTCACCGCCACCTCGTCGACCACGTCGTCCTCGGTGGCGCAGATCCGCAGGATCGGCCGGCGGTAGATGAAGATCCGGTCGGGCAGCACACCCGAGTAGTTCCAGCCGCGTTCGGTGAGCGCGTGCCCCTCGTAGAGGCCGAGCAGGTCCTCCCCGGGCGGCGGGTCGTCCTCGACCAGGATGACCACGTTGCTCATCAGCCGGAGCAACCCCTCGGGCACCTCGTCGAGGGCCTCGCCGACCAGCTCCTCGAAGCGTTCACGGCTCATCTCCACGGGCACCTCACCCATTGTGCCCGAACCGCCGCCCGCCCACCGGTCCCGCCGGCCTACCCCGTCCGCCGTCCGACCCGGGCGGGCCGGACGGCGGACGGGACGGATCAGGCGAGGCGGGCGGTGAGGCTGATCTGCGCGCCGGGGGAGAGCAGCCGGGAGATCGGGCAGCCCTCCTTGGCGGCCTCGGCCAGCTTGGTGAACTGGGCCTCGTCCAGGCCCGGGGCCTGACCGACGGTCTCCAGGTCGATCCGGGTGACGGTCATTCCCGCGTCGGTCTTGTCGAAGTGCACCTTCGCGGTGGTCTCCACCGAGGTGCCGGACACCCCGGCGTCGGCGAGCTGCTTGGAGAGCGCCATCGAGAAGCAGCCCGCGTGGGCGGCACCGATCAGTTCCTCCGGATTGGTCCCCTCGCCCTCCTCGAAGCGCGACTTGAAGGAGTAGTTCCCCTCCAGGCCGCCCTTTCCGGTGCGGACGGTCCCGGCGCCCTCGGTGAGGTTGCCCTGCCAACGTGCGGATGCGGTACGGATAGGCATGACCCGAACGCTAGTCGAAAGCCCTCGCCCGCGGTGACCGACCGGGCGGGGTGGCCGGCCACCGCCGCCGGCCGAAGGGCGCCGGCCGGAGGGTGCCGGTCGCGACCACGGGCGGCGGCCGACGTGCGCCGTTCCGGGCCCGACGCTGCCGGCCCACACCGGGCCGACGTGGGATGATGCGGGTCAGGCCCGCGACGCGGAAGGTAGCCGATGTCCCAGGATCTCCCCATCCCGAGACAGGACGACCGCTCGGATGACACCTCGGTGCCGCAGTGGGGTGCCCCCGGACGACGGCCGGTCGGCCGGTTCGGGCACTGGCCCGCCGCGCTGCGCCGGGACCGGCGGCTGCCCCCGGTGCTGGCCCTGCTCGGTGCGGTCGCCGGCACGGCGTCGGCGGCCGGGGAGTGGCTGGTGATGACCGTGCCGAACGGTGGGCCGGAGGGCAGCGGCACCATCCGGGTGCCCGGTGGCGTGGCCGAGGTGGGCGGCTTCGGGATCGCCTACCTGGTGGGGCTCCTGCTACTCGGTGTCACGGTGGCGTTGACCCTGCGCGGACGGCCGGCGGTCCGGCACGACGCCCGGGTGGCCGGGCTGGCCGTGGCGGGCGTCCTGGTGATCCTGCTCACCGTCACCGCCTTCTCGTTGGACGACTCGGGTCAGCGGGCGCTGTTCTACTCCCCGGAGGACGGGTTCCGGGTCGACTACGGCCGGGGCCTGGTGATGGCCTTCGTCACCGTCGCGCTGGTCGGGGCGGCGCTGCTCACCACCGTCCGGCAGCCGGACGGTCCGCCTGTCGACGCCGTCGGCCCGCAGACCGACCCGGAGGGGCTCGACCCGGACGCGGACGACCCGCACGGGGACGACCCGGACGCGGACTACACCAGGCCGGCCGCGCCCACCGGGCTGACCGTCACCCCGACGGTCCCGTTCGCCCGCCGCGAATCCCACCCCTGAGCCCCAGCCGGGGTGGACGCCCGGGGCGTCGTACGACGGTCACCGGGCGTTGCCGGCTGATTCGCCCGGAAGCCGTGGTTGCGATCCGGACGGCGAGGTACGGTTGCTGCCCGCCGTCACACCGGGTCGGAAGACCGGTACGGACGGCGGCGGGCAAGGAGGAACGATGACCCGCCCGGGACTGCCCAAACTCATCGCCACCGACCTCGACGGCACCCTCGTGCGCAGCGACGACACCGTGTCGGCGTACACCCACGGGGTGCTCGACCGGGTGCGGGCCGCCGGTATCCCGGTGGTCGGCGCCACCGGTCGTGGCCCCCGGCTCAAGGAACTCACCCGCAACGACATCCGGGCCGCCGACTTCCTGGTGATGGCCGGTGGTGGCTGTGTGGTCGACCAGAGCGACCCGACCGGCCCGGTGGTGCTGCGCGACGAGCGCCTGTCCGCCGGGGTACTGGCCGGCCTGCTGACCGACCTGGAGGCCGTCGTCGGCCCGCTGACCGTCATGGTCGAGGGGTCCGACGAGCACGACGCGCCGCTGTGGGGCGACTATCACCCGTCCTGGCCCTACCCCGAGCTGTTCGAGGCGCGCAGCCGGGCGGAGTGCCTCGCCCTCGACGTGATCAAGGCGTTCGTCCGGACCGCCGACCACGACGTCGACGAGTTGCTGGCCACCGCCCGTCGGATCGTCCCGCCGCAGGTCGCCACCCTCACCCAGGCCGGGCTCGGCTTCGTCGAGATCACCCCGGCCGGGGTGGACAAGGCCAGCGGCCTGAGCGTGGTCGCCGAGCGGCTCGGCGTCGACCCGGCCGACGTGCTGGTCTTCGGGGACATGCCCAACGACCTGCCGATGTTCGCCTGGGCCGGCTGGTCGCGGGTGGCGGTGTCCAACGCGCACCCGCTGGTGCGGGCCGCCGCCGACGAGGTGACCCTGCGCAACGACGACGACGGGGTGGCGGTCTACCTCGACCGGCTACTCTCCCGGTGATGGCAGAGACACCACGGCTGGTCGCCAGCGACATCGACGGCACCCTGCTCGGCGACGAGCGCCGGCTCAGCGCCCGCACCGCGGCGGTACTGGAGCGGATCTCCGCGGCGGGCACCCCCGTCGTGCTGGTCACCGGCCGCCCGATCCGCTGGCTCCAACTGGTGTACGACCAGCTCGCCGCGCCGTTGCCGGCGATCTGCGCCAACGGCGCGGTGGTCTACGACCCGGACACCGACCAGGTGTTGCGGGCCGACCCGCTGGCCCCGGAGCTGCTCGCCGAGGTGGCCCGCCGGCTACGGGCGGCGGTGCCGGAGGTCAGTTTCGCGGTGGAGATCGTGGACAGCCGGGAGATGCGGCACGAGGCGCACTACCCGCTGCGCTGGGACGCCGACCACGAGGCCATCCGGGCGGTCGAGTCGCCTGAGGAGTTGGCCTCGGTGCCGGCGGTGAAGCTGCTGGCCCGCGCCGGCACCCAGGACCCGGACGCCTTCGTGCAGGTGGTGGCGGGGGCGCTGGAGGGGCTGGCCGAGGCGACGCACTCGTCGTACAGCGGATTGGTGGAGATCTCCGCCGCCGGGGTGACCAAGGCCGCCGGGCTGGCCTGGTACGCGGCCCGGGTCGGGGTGGCGCAGGCCGACGTGCTCGCGTTCGGTGACATGCCCAACGACGTGCCGATGCTCACCTGGGCGGGGCGGGCGGTGGCGGTGGCCAACGCACACCCGGCCGTGCTGGAGATCGCCGACGAGGTGACCGGGGCGAACACCGCCGACGGCGTGGCGGCGTACCTGGAGAAGGTCTTCGGGGTGGGCTGAGCGCCCCGGGGCGTCACCGCGCGGCGACGCCCCGGCGCACGCTCAGAGGTACTGGCCGGTGTTGTGGCCCTCGCCACCGGGCTGGCCCATGCCGGGCATGCCGGGGATCATCGCGCCGGGGCCGCTGGGCAGGGCGGGACGGCCACCGGAGCGCATCTGCTCCAGCTGCATCCGGGCGGCCATCTGCTGGGCCACCAGGGTGGCCTGGATGCCGTGGAAGAGCCCCTCCAGCCAGCCGACCAGCTGGGCGTGGGCGATCCGCAGCTCGCCCTCGCTGGGCGCCTGGTCCTCGGCGAACGGCAGCGAGAGCCGTTCCAGCTCCTCGCGCAGTTCGGGGGCGAGGCCATCCTTCAACTCGACGATCGAGCGCTGGTGGATCTCCCGCATCCGGTGCCGGCTGGCGTCGTCGAGCGGGGCGGCCTTCACCTCCTCCAGCAACTGCTTGATCATGCTGCCGATCCGCATCACCTTGGCCGGCTGCTCGACCAGGCGGGTCGGGTCCTCGGCGGTCTCGTCGGTCTGCATGGTGCCGACCGGGCGGCCGTCCGGGCCGACCACGACCACGGTGCCCGACTGCCCGTCGGGGCGGCCCGGCTCGTCAGCTTGTCCAGTGGGGTGCGCTTCGGTCATGGCCCCATCTTTACCCACCCGCTCCCGTCGCACCCACCCGGACCGCCACCGGCCGCGCTACCGTCGCCGGCATGTCCCACGACCCCCGGACGGTGCTCAGCCGGCCCGCCCCGCCGCCGGACCTGACCGTCGCCTACGGCGACGCGCCGGAGCAGCTGGTCGACCTGCGCCGACCGGCAGGTGGCGGTGGTGGTCCGGCCCGGCCGCTGGTGGCGGTGGTGCACGGGGGCTTCTGGCGGGCCGAGTACGACCGCACCCACACCGGCCCGCTCGCCGCCGCCCTGGCTGAGGCGGGTTGGCCGGTGGCCCAGCTGGAGTACCGGCGCACCGGCCAACCGGGCGGTGGCTGGCCGAACACGCTCGCCGACGTCCGGGCCGGGGTGGCGGCGCTGCCCGGGGTGGCCACCCGCGCCCTGCCGGGGCTGGTCGCGCCGGGGCCGCCGCTGCTGCTGGGGCACTCGGCGGGTGGGCAGCTGGCGCTGCACGTGGCGGCGCACGCCCCGCAGGACGTGGCCGGGGTGCTGGCGCTGGCGCCGGTCGCCGACCTCGCCGAGGCGTACCGGCTGGGGTTGGATTCGGGGGCGGTGGCCGCGCTGCTCGGCGGCGGCCCGGCCGAACACCCGCAGCGGTACGCGGTGGCCGATCCCCGCCTTTCGGTGCCGCCACGGACACGCACGGTGATCCTGCACGGGATGCGGGACCGCCAGGTGCCGGCGGCTCTGAGCAGGTCATATGCTGCCACCGCACGGGCCGCCGGCGCCCCGGTCACCCTCATTGAGCTGCCGGAATGTGAGCACTTCGGGTTGATCGACCCGCTCTCGGCGGCCTGGCCGCAGGTAAGGGCTGCGTTGCAGTCGTTGCTTGAAGATCAAGATCCATTGACGCAGGGTCGCCCGCCAGGTAGAACGCCGGAGGGGCGGTGACGCCCGGCAATGCTCCCGGAAGGATTTCGGTGTCGCAGATGAACCGCAGGCGGGCCCTTCAACTGCTGGCCGCGCTCGGCACGACCGGACTCGCCGCCGCCTGCGGCACGGACGACACCGAGACGCCGACCCCCGGCACGCCGATCAAGATCGGGCTGATCCGGCCGGAGAACGGCGACGGCAAGACCATCGGCATCGACATCGAGAACGGCTTCCAGCTCTTCCTGGCGATGAACGGGCAGCAGCTCGGCGGCCACCCGACGACGGTGGTGACCGTCGACGAGGGCGACAACGCCAAGAGCGGCCAAGCCGCCGTCGACAACCTGCTCGGCCAGAACGTCCTCGCCATGACCGGCGTGGTCAACTCGACAGTGATGTCCGGCATCCGGGACGCGGTGGAGAAGGCCCGGGTGCCGCTGATCGGGTCCAACGCCTCCCCGCCCAGCCTGCAGAGCGTCGTCTACATCTGGCGGACGTCGTACGTGCTGGACGAGCCGGGCCGGGCGCTCGGGTCGTACCTGCGGCGAACACTTCCCACCGGGAGCCGGCTCGCCATCGTCGCCCCCGAGGGCACCGCCAGCCAGGACGTGATCAACGGCTTCCGGGACGGCTTCGGCACCGACGACCCCCGGATCATCGGTGACCCCATCCTCACCACCGCCAACCCCACCCCCGGCGACAACGAGTTCGGCGCGCAGATCAGCGAGGCGCTCAGCCGCCAGCCCGAGGGGATCTTCTGCTTCTACTCCGGCACCGCCGGTGAGCAGTTCATCAGGCAACTGCGCCGCAGCCGCTGGTTCGGCGACATCTACGCGCCAGGCTTCCTGACCGAGGGCAACATCCTCGCCGACCTGCGGTCGACCCTGGTCAACGCGGACGAGAGCCTCAAGGCCGGCACCATCCAGACCGCGCTGAACTACTCGGCCGACCTGAACAACAACGCCAACCGGGTCTTCGCCTCGGCCTACCGGAAGACCTACAACGTCTCTCCCACCACATACGCGATGGCCTCGTACGACGCCGCGCAGGTGCTCGACAAGGCGATCCGGCTGGCCGGCGCGGAGCCGACCGCGCAGCAGGTCAACCTGGCGCTGGGCAAGATCGGTCAGATCGACAGCCCGCGCGGGCCGTGGCAGTTCAACCAGCCGCGTACCCCGCAGCAGAAGTGGTACCTGCGCAAGGTGCAGTTCGACGGCCGGTTGCTCTCCAACGTCCTGATCAACGAGATCGCCACCCTCGGCTGAGCCGGCCGGCCCCGGTCGGGCCGGCCGCTCGTGGTGCCGGCGTCGGTCAGGGGCGCAGCTCGGCGATGCAGCACTTGACGCTGCCGCCGCCCTTCTTCAGCTCGGCCAGGTCTACCGGGACCGGGGTGTAGCCGGCCGCCTTGAGCTTGCCGGCCAGCCGGGTCGCGTCGCTGTTGAGCACCACGTTCGCCCCGTCGCTGACCAGGTTCAGGCCGAAGGCCAGCGCGTCTTCGTCGTCGGCGAGCACCGCGTCGGGGAAGAGCTGGGTGAGCACCCGCTGGCTGGCCGCCGAGAACGCCCCCGGGAAGTACGCGACGTTGCCGTCGTCGATCGAGGCGAGCGCCACGTCCAGGTGGTAGAAACGCGGGTCGACCAGGCGCAGCGACACCACCGGCCGGCCCAGCGCCTCCTGCGCCTCGGCGTGCGCCGGCAGTTCGGTGCGGAACCCGTGGCCGGCGAGAACCAGCCCGCCGTGCGCCTCCGGCAGGTAGGCGAAGTCACCCTCACCCTCGTTGGTCTCGCTCGGCGCGATGAAGTGCCAGCCGTGCTTCTGGTAGAACTCCCGGTGCGCGGCGGCCTCGGCGGCCCGCTGCTCGTGCTTGAACTGCGCCCCGTAGACCGTCCCGTCCACCACGAACGCCCCGTTGGCGGCGAAGACCATGTCCGGCAGCCCCGGCTGCGGGGTGAGGACGTGCACGTCGTGACCGAGGTCCACCAGGGTGTGCCGCAGCCGGTCCCACTGTTCGACGGCCAGTGCCACGTCGACGCCGACGGTGAGGTCCATCCACGGGTTGATGGCGTACTCGACCGCGAAGTGCTCCGGGGCACACATGAGATATGTCCGCTTTCGCGGGACGCGCTGCTGGTTCACGGTCACCAAGGGTAGGTAGCGTAGAAGTTTGGTAACAGCCAGAACCATTGCTTCCCCGAGGCGGAACGTTGCAGATAGACGCGGTCGACCAGCGAATCATTGCGTTGCTCGTGGCGGACGCCCGTACCTCGTACGCGGACATCGGCACCCGGGTGTCACTCTCCGCTCCGGCGGTCAAGCGACGGGTCGACCGGCTGCGGGCCAGCGGGGTGATCCGGGGCTTCACCGCCGTGGTCGACCCGGCCGCCGTCGGCTGGACCACCGAGGCGTTCGTGGAGCTGTTCTGCGCCGGCCGGACCACCCCCACCCAGCTCGGGGTGGCCGCCCGCCGACACCCCGAGGTGGTCGGCGCGTACACCGTCTCCGGTGAGGCCGACGCGCTCGTGCACCTGCGGGCCGCCGACATCTCGCACCTGGAGGAGGCGCTCGAACGCCTGCGGGCGGAGCCGTTCGTCACCTCCACCCGGAGCACCATCGTGCTGTCCCGGCTGGTCGAGTCGCCGGGCGTCGGCCCGTCCACCCCCTGACACCCGGCCCGGCTGCGGCGCGCCGGTGTCCCTCGCGCAGGGCGGTGGATCAGAGGTACATGCCGGTGCGGTGCTCGCCGTCGCCCCGACTCGGCTTGTCGCCCTCGCCGAAGAACCGCTTGCCGCCGAACTCGCCGTGCAACCGGTCGTCGAGCTCGTCGGCGAGGCCGGTCATCACCTGCACGGCCAGCATCAGGTGGGTGGCCTGGAAGTTGCGGCCGAAGACCGGGATGGACGCCCACACCGTGTCGTCGGCGCAGTACAACCGGCCGATCGGCATCCGGTTGGTCAGCTCGGAGAGCTTCACGTAGAGCCGCTCGGTCGGCTCGACCTCGGTCAGCACCGGCGAGAAGACGTCCACCAGCGGCGGATTGTCACGTACCCGGACGAAAACCATCGCCGACCCGGCCCGGATGTTGATGTCCCCGTCGGAGTCGATCTGAAGGTGCTCGGAGGTCGACTTGAGCATCGTCGACACCACCGTCCGGACCCGCTCGGGCAGGTCCAGCACCTCCTGCTCAGCGCTCTGGGCGCTCGCGGCGGCGGCCAGCGCCTCGTCCAGGTCGGCCTCGACGTCCCGGTCGGGGCCGAACTCGCCGCGCGCGGTGCCGAGCGCCTCGATCGGCAACGGCTCCCCCTCGGCGTCCTGGCTGAGGTAGACCAGGAAGGCCGGGTGCGGTGCGCCGTACACGTCACGCAGGGTGCGGGAGAGCAGCCCGGCCAGCTTGCTGGCGTCCCCGGTCGACCCGTCCAGGCCGAAGTGCTCGCCGGAGCCCGCCACCACGCCGGGCGGCGACCAGCCGAGGGCGATCATGTCGGCCACCGCCGCGCGGTCGAGCCGGAAGCCCTGCGGCAGGGTGGCGTTGCCCACCGCCCGCGCGGAAATCCGGCCCTGCTCACCCACGGTCACACTGATCGAGTAGACCGCGTCACCGGTGCCGGAGGCGGTCGGGTCGAGGGTCAGTTCGAGCTGCGCCCCGGCGGGCAGTTCACGCAGCCGCGCGGCCAGCGCCCGGGCGAACTCCCGCCACGCCTCGGTGACCTTGGCCCGCAGGTCAGCCGTGCTCGGCTCGTCCAGCAGGACCGACTCGTGGTGGTCGTGGTGCGCCGGCGAGGTGCCGGGCTGGTCACCGGTCGGCTTCGCGGGGTGGTCCGCCGTCATGATCGCCTCCGTCCGTCAAGGTCACCCTACCCAGGCGGGCCGGAGAACGAATCCACCGCGACCGCCATCGGACACCGTCGCCGACGATCGTGGCGGCGGGGGATCACGCCGTGACGGGATCACCGGTCGGGACGTTCGCCGCCCAGCTCCACCGGCCACTGCGCGGCCAGCCCGGTGAGCCGGGCCGCCGCCGCTGCCGGGTCCGCGCCGCGTCCGACCGCCACCCCCAGCAGGTACGCGGTGACCGGCGCACCCGGTCGTAGCACCTGGTGGGCGACGTCCCTGGCCAGGTCCAGCACGGTCGGCACCGACACCTCGGCCGGGTCGAGACCCAACTCGGCGCAGGCCGCCGTCACCCAGTCGTCCAGCACGGTCATCGCGTCCACTCCTCCGCCCGGCGTACGTCGGAGTCAGTGTCGCAGTCGAACCACGGTGGCGGGCCGGCAGCGGACCAGGCCAGCTCGCGTACCGTCAGCTCCCCCAGCAGGTCCCGCATCGACGCCCCGGCCAGCGCACCGGCCTGGGCTCGGCGGGCGGCGACCCGGTCCAGCGCGGCGCGTAGCGCCGGCACCCGCCACACCCCGCACAGCGGCTGGCGTCGCCCCCGGTCGTCGACGAGGCAGACGCCGTCCGCCGCCGCCGGGCCGGATTCGGCGGCGAGCGCGGCGAGCAGCACCCCGACGGCCGGGCGGGTGAGCAACGGCAGGTCGGCGGCGAGCAGGGCGACGACCGCCGTACCGGGGCCGAGCAGGGCCAGCCCGGCGGACGCGGCGGCCACCGGACCCCCACCTGCCGGGTCCTCCCGGGTCACCAGCACGTCGGCCGGGAGCGCCCCACCCGGGCCGACCAGCACCCGGGGTACGGCGTCGGCGACGGCGGCGAGCACCAGGTCCCGCATCGGCCGGCCATGCACCGGCACCGCCGGTTTGTCCCGCCCGCCCATCCGGCGGGCTGCCCCACCGGCCAGCACCACCGCCGCGTACGCCGTCACCCGGCCACGGTAGCCGCCGGGCCCGACCCTCGTGCTCCGGTCGCGCGGCCTCCCGGTTCCGTCCCGTCCCCGGCTGCCGTGCCGACGCCGGCGGCCGGCTGCCGGCGGCCGAGGGCTGCCGGGCGGGCGCAGTGGACGCAGCCAGGGTGGTCAGCGTGCGGGGGGTCGGGCGGGCGGGGCAGGATGGCGGGATGGGACGGGCCACTGACCGGCGGAGCGTGCTCCGGATCGACCTCGACGCGGCGGACGACGCCCGGGTGGCGCTGCGCCGGCCGGACACGCTCGCCGTGGAGGAACCGCTGGAGATCCGGGTCGGCCCCGGCGGGCCGGGTCGACGCCGACCGCTGGCAGTGACCATGCGTACCCCCGGGGACGACCTCGACCTGGCCATCGGCTTCCTGCTGACCGAGGGGCTGATCCGCAGCGACGCCGACGTGCACACCGCCCAGCTCTGCTCCGGGGTGGAGACGCCCAACACGTACAACGTGGTCGACGTGGTGCTCTCCCCCGGTGTGCCGACACCGGCGACGGACCCGGCGCGCAACTTCTACACCACCAGCTCCTGCGGGGTGTGCGGGAAGGCCAGCATCGACGCGATCCGTACCCGGTCCCGGTTCACCGTCGCCGACGACCCGCTCACCGTGCCGGCGAAACTGCTGGCGGAACTGCCCGACCGGCTGCGCGCGGCGCAGCGCGCCTTCGACCGTACCGGCGGCCTGCACGCGGCGGGCCTGTTCACCCCCGACGGGGAACTGGTGGTGCTGCGCGAGGACGTCGGCCGGCACAACGCGGTGGACAAGGTGGTCGGCTGGGCGGTCCGGCAGCGACGGCTGCCGCTCGCCGGGCACCTGCTGATGGTGTCCGGCCGGGCGAGCTTCGAGCTGACCCAGAAGGCGTGGATGGCCGGACTGCCGCTGCTGGCGGCGGTCTCCGCGCCGAGCACCCTCGCCGCCGACCTGGCCGACGAGGCGGGCCTGACCCTGGTCGGCTTCCTGCGTGGCCGGACCATGAACGTCTACACCGGCACCCACCGCGTCACCCCCTGACACCCTGACCCGCTCGCGGCCGGCCGACTCGTGGCGGGGTCGTCAGTCGGGCGGCGTGATCGTGGAGATTTCTTGTCGCCAGGGCCGCAACAACTCTCCACAATCCACCGGCAACCGTTGCCGACCCCGACAGCGGGGGAGGGATCAGCGGGAGGGCGGGCGGACCCAGGTGAGGAAGCGGTCGGTCACGTCGATCCGGCGACCGTTGTCGAGCTGCGTCAGGTGTTCGGCCGCCTCGGCCGACAACCCGGTGAGCAGGGCGAGCAGTCCGGGTAGGTCGTCACCGTACCGCGCGAGGAGGGCGAGCTTCGCCTCCCCGCACGGCCACGGGTTCGCGTCGACCCGGCACAGCCAGATCGGCCGCAGCGGCGTGTGCCGGCCGGGTAGCGGTCCGGTCACCGCGCCCCCACCGGCCTGAGCCGCCGCCCCCGGCCACCCTGCTGGAGCGACGCCCCTGCCGGTCGGTCCGGCTGCGCGAGCCGGCGCGCGCCCGCCGGCATCAGGAACAGGGTCCGCCGCCGGACCGCCTCGCCTGCGGCATTCAGTTCGTACGCGTCGATCCACACCCAACCGTGGTACGTGTGCCAGTCGGCCAGCACCCGGATGACCCGGACCGTGATCGGCCGGATGAACTGCACACTGGCGGTACGCGACAGGTGCAGCACATCTCCCGACCTGACCCCCGGCGGAGTCACCGGGGCCCCTGGTTCCGGCCGTACGCCCAGCGGTGTGCCGGCACGACGTCGGTCATCCGTCCCGGCCCCCGGTACGGCGGCACGAACGGTCCGATTGGTCCGGGCACGATCGGGCGCGCTGGCGGCCCGGGATCGGGTACGGGTTGGGGGCGGGGTGCGGGCTTCGGGCTCCTGTCGGGCTTCGGCTTCTCCCTGGGCACGGCGTCTCCTTTGCGTTCGGTGTGTCCGTGTCGGTGTGTCCGTGTCGGGGTGGAGGAGGGGCCGGCCGCCCTTCCACGGACGGCCCCTCCGGCAGACGCCACCGCCAGCTCTCGACCACTACCGACAGCGCCGCCCTGGTGACACTCTGATGTGGAGGCCGCTAGGCTCGAAAGGTGCAGCGGGAGTCCGGGCCGAGCTGGATGAAGGGCCGCCGAGCGGGTGGCGGCATGAATAGTCGATCTTCAAATTGGGGTGCTGTGCATGGCTGACGTACCAGATCCGCTTGCCGACTTCGTCGTTGCCGAGATCCGCCGTGCCCGGGGCGCCGCCGGGATGACGCAGGAGGCGTTCGGGCGGGGTGCCGGCTTCAGCGCGTCGCACGTCAGTGCCGTCGAGGGGGGCACCCGGGCGCTGACCCTGGACTTCATCAAGGGAGCTGATCGGGCGCTCAGCACCGGTGGGCTCTTCGAACGGCTGGTGAGCAAGCTCGGCACACCGTCGTGGTTCCTGCCGTGGCTCGACGCCGAACGCAACGCGACCCAACTCAGGTACTTCGAACCGAACCTGATTCCCGGCCTGCTACAAACCGAAGCCTACGCCCGCGCGGTTCTTCGGACCGTCGACAGCCTCACCGACGACGAGGTGGAACAACGGGTGTCGGCACGAATCGACCGGCAGAGAATTCTGACCGACGCGCATCCTCCGCAATTGGTGGCGGTGCTCGACGAGAGGGCGGTACGCCTCGCCGGAGAGGGCTTCGGTGTCGTCATGGGGGAGCAGATCGCGCAACTCATCGCCAGGGCAGAACTGCCACATGTTCATGTGCACGTCATCCCGGCAGTCACCGGGCTGCATGTCGGACTGTCCGGACCCTTCGCTCTGGCACGGTCCGTCGGTGGAGTGTGGGTCGGACACCTTGAGAACCAGCTTGGCGGCGTTGTGGTCGACAAGGATGATGAGTTGGCTACGCTCCAAGCGCGGTGGGAGAACGTTCGGAACGAGGCCCTCCCGCGTCGGCAGTCCATCGATCTGTTGAAGGAAGTTGGGAGCCAACATGGACCTCAGTAACGCCACGTGGCGGAAGTCCACCCGCAGCGGTGCGAGCGGTGGGAACTGTGTCGAGGTTGCCGACAACCTTCCCGGCGCGGTCGCCGTGCGGGACTCCAAGGACCCGGACGGGCCGGCCCTGACGTTCGCCCCGACCTCGTGGCGCACGTTCGTCGCCGGGCTGACCGATCGCGCCTGACCGACCTGCACGGTGAGGTACCTGCTGCGAGCCCGATGCAGGCACCTCGCGCCAACTGCCAGGAAGGCGTAGACGTTCGGCGGCCCCCCGCTTACCTCGCGGCGCCGGAACACTGCCTACGAGACGCTGAAGACGTTCCTGGATGGTGAATCTGAGCCACCAGCCCAGACACCGGCATCTAATCGAAAGGCTGCGAGAGGGGACAACCGTGAGACTGACTGATGCGCAGTGGCGGAAGTCCACCCGAAGTGGGACCAGCGGTGGGAACTGTGTCGAGGTTGCCGACAACCTTCCCGGCGCGGTCGCCGTGCGGGACTCCAAGGACCCGGACGGGCCGGCCCTGACGTTCGCCCCGACCTCGTGGCGCACGTTCGTCGCCGGGCTGGCTGATCGCGCCTGACCGACCTGCCCGTGACATGCCTGCCCCGAGATCCGGGGCAGGCATGTCGCGTCAGGGAACGACCCGGCAGGTGCCGACCGTGTCCGCTCCAACACCATGCCGCTGACAGCAGCATTCCTGTCAGGCATAAATATGACTGCCAGTCATATCTCTCTCCGAGACCACCTAGCCTCGACCCTCCTCACCGGCAGTGACCCTGCTGCCGGCCGGGCCATCGAGGCCGGCGGGCCGCCGAGATCAGCAGGTCGACGGGGCCGGCAGGGCCCGCCCGAGTCAGCAGGCCGCCAGTTCAGGGGCCGCTGGGTCAGCGGGGGCGGCGGGGCCGGCGACGGCGGCGGCGCAGCACCTCCGACTCGGTCACGGCCGGCCACCCGTCCAGGTCGGACGGCGGAACACCACGCCGCAGCAGATCGTCGAGGAGCCGGGCGAGGGTGTAGTCGGGGCGGACGGCCAGCGCCCGCTCCAGGGCCACGGCGGCGAGCGCACCCTGGCCGGCCCGCCACGCGGCGAACGCGAGCAGGCAGGCGGGAGCGGGCACCAACTCCTCCTCGGCGCGGCGCAGCACCTCACCCCAGAAGGCGATGTCCTCCTCCCGGCCGTCGGTGCGTTCCCACGCGTGGTCGCGTACCGGCAGGTGGGTCAGGAGCAGGGTCAGCCAGGCCACCTCGTCGTCGGTGAGCCGGTCGCCGCGCCGGTGCCGGCGTTGCGCCTGACGTACCGCCGTGGTGCCGGCCCTGCGGATGGTCCGCTCGCCGAACTCGTCGGTGTCGGGGGCCTCCTCCAGCAGACCCAGCAGGCGACGTTCGGCCCGGTCGCCGGCTTGGCGCAGGGCACCCCGGTCGACGCCCCCGGCGGGAAGAACCTGGGCGGTGAGTGCCGCCCGGTCGGGGAGCGCAACCTGACCGGCGTAGACCGCCGCAGCGGCGACCTGGCTGGCGTCCGGGTCGTACGGGGTGCCGTCGGGTGGGCAGCAGTCAGGCGCTTCGCAGAGGTAGGACCAGTAGCGGCGATCTGTCACCCGCAGCGCGTCGAGCACGGGCAGGCCGAGGTCGGCCAGCGCCGACCGGACGGCGTCCACCGCCGGGGTGACCCGTTCGGGCGGGCCGAACCCGATGACGGTGGTGGATTCGGCGTCCTGCCGACCGATCACGTCACCGAGATGTCGCGCCGGCAGGGCCGGATCGGTGCCCGGTCCGGGCAGGTCGGCACGGGCGGCGAAGACGATCCGCCGGCCCCGCATCGCCACCACCACCATGCTGTCGACGGGGTGGAAGCCGATCAGGTAGGGCACGGCGGTGATCAGGTCGGCGGGTGAGCGGACGGTGAGCCGGGGGCGGTCGGTCGCGTTCATGTCCGGCAGCGTGCGGTGGGCGGGCACCGCTCCGACAGGCCCTGTGGACGACACACGGGTTATCCACAGATACGGAGAGTATTTGTGCAGGTCGGTGCGATTCTGGAGGTTACGCGGCCCACCGGGGTCGGTCCGAGCGGCTACCTTGCGCTCATGAACCTGGCGTACCTGCGGGCGCACCCGGAGCACCTGCCCACCTTCCTGACCCACCAGCGCATCCGCGAGACCCCGGTGGCGGGCGGGGACAGCTGCGTGGCCTCCCGGTTGACCCTGGACGACGGCCACTCGGTCTTCACCAAGACCTGGCCGGAGCGGACCGGTCGCCAGGTACCGGCGGGCTTCTTCGACACCGAGGCCGCCGGGCTGCGCTGGCTGCGGGAGGCCGGCGCGGTGGCCGTACCGGAGGTGGTGGTGGCGCTGCCGGAGCTGCTGGCGCTCGACTGGGTCGACCCCGGCGAGCCGACGCCCGACGCGGCCGAACGGTTCGGCCGGGAACTGGCCGGCACCCACCGGGCCGGGGCCGACCGGTTCGGGGCGACGTGGCCCGGGTTCATCGGCACCCTCGCGCAGGACAACACCCCCGACGACGGGCCGTGGCCGGACTGGTTCGCCCGGCGACGGCTCCTGCCGTACCTGCGGATGTCGGTCGACGGCGGTGCCCTCGACGGCCCGGACGCCGCGCTTGTCGAAGACGTGGTGGCGCGGATCGGCGAGTTCGGCGGCGACGAACCGCCGGCCCGGCTGCACGGCGACCTGTGGCCGGGCAACCTGCTCTGGGGTGCCGACGAGCGGGTGTGGCTGGTCGACCCGGCGGCGCACGGTGGACACCGGGAGACCGACCTGGCCCAGCTGGCGCTCTTCGGTGGGCCGCCGCACCACGACCGGATCATGGCCGGCTACCGGGAGGCGTGGCCGCTCGCCGACGGATGGCGGGAACGGGTGCCCCTGCACCAGCTGCACCTGCTGCTCGTGCACACCGCCCTGTTCGGCGGGGCGTACCGCGATGCGGTTGTCGGTGCCGCCCGAGCGGCGCTGCGGGGCGTCGGCCGCGCTACGGTCGACGGGTGACCGCCGCCCCGACGACCGCCGGCGTCCTCGTCGACCGGTACGGCCGGATCGCCCGGGACCTGCGCGTGTCGCTGACCGACAAGTGCAACCTGCGCTGCACCTACTGCATGCCTGCCGAAGGGTTGCCCTGGCTGGCCGGCCCGCAGCTGCTCACCGACGCGGAGATCGTCCGACTGGTCCGGGTCGCGGTGCAGCGGCTCGGGGTGACCGAGGTGCGGTTCACCGGGGGCGAGCCGCTGATCCGGCCGGGGCTGGTCGGCATCGTCGCCGCCGTGGCGGCGCTCACCCCCCGGCCCCGGATCTCGTTGACCACCAACGGTCTCGGCCTGGACCGGCTCGCCCCGGCGCTGCGCGACGCCGGGCTGGACCGGGTGAACGTGTCGCTGGACACCCTGGACGCGGCCCGGTTCGCCGCGCTGACCCGGCGGGACCGGCTGCCCGACGTGCTCGCCGGGCTGGCCGGGGCCGCCGCCGCCGGGCTCGCCCCGGTGAAGGTCAACGCGGTGCTGATGCGCGGGGTCAACGAGGACGAGGCGCCGGCGTTGCTGCGGTTCGCCCTCGACCACGGCTACGAGCTGCGGTTCATCGAGCAGATGCCGTTGGACGCCCAGCACGGCTGGGACCGGGCCACGATGGTCACCGCCGACGAGATCCTCACGTCGCTGGCCGCCGGGTTCGCGCTCACCCCCGACCCGGCGCACCGGGGTGCCGCCCCGGCCGAAACCTGGCTGGTGAACGGCGGGCCGGCCCGGGTCGGCGTGATCGGCACGGTGACCCGGCCGTTCTGCGGCGACTGCGACCGGACCCGGCTCACCGCCGACGGCCAGATCCGCAACTGCCTGTTCGCCACGGAGGAGTCCGACCTGCGTGGCGCGTTGCGGGCCGGCGCGGACGACGCCGACATCGCCCGCCGCTGGCAGGCCGCCACGGTGGTCAAACGGGCCGGCCACGGCATCGACGACCCGACGTTCCTGCAACCCGTCCGACCCATGTCGGCGATCGGAGGCTGAGGGTGGACCTCACCGTCCGGTACTTCGCCGGCGCGCGGGCCGCCGCCGGCCGCAGCGAGGAGACCGCATCCGCCGGCCGCCCGCTGGACGAACTCCTCGGCGAACTCGCCCAGCGGCACGGCCCTCGGCTGGCCGCGGTGCTCCAGGTGGCGAGTTTCCTGGTCGACGGGGTGGCCTGCCACGACCGTCAGACACCGTTGCCGGCCGGGACCACGATCGACGTGCTGCCCCCCTTCGCGGGCGGCTGAGGAAGGGCTGCCGTGTTGGCGATTCTGGGGTTCGTGGGCACGCTCGCCCTGATCACCGGCCTGATCCACTTCTACCTGTGGAAGCGGCTGGTCAAGGACACCACCGGGCCCGGCCGGTGGCGACGGGTCGGCACGGTCGTCGCGCTCCTGCTGGCAGTGCTCGTCCCGGCGACCATGGCCGGCACCCAGATCGCCGGGGCGTTCTGGCTGGCCTGGCCCGGTTACCTCTGGCTCGCGGTGATGTTCTACCTGCTGATCGTGCTGGTGGTGCTGGAAGTGCCGATGGCGGTGGCCCGGCTGGTCCTGCGCCGCCGCAGCGCCGCCGCCGAGGCGACCACGGCCGCACCGGAACCGGCGCTGGTGGGTGCGGCCGGCGGCGTCGACCCGCCGGCCGCCGAGGCGGTGGACCACCCCGACCACGACGAGTCACGACGGTTGCTGCTCGCCCGGGGGGCCGCCATCTTCGCCGGACTCACCGCCGCCGGCATCACCGGGTACGGGGTCCGCACCGCACTCGGCCCGCCGCAACTCGACCGGGTACGCATCCCGCTGGCGAAGCTCCCCCGCAGCATGGACGGGCTGCGCATCGCCACCGTGTCGGACATCCACCTCGGTCCGTTGCGCGGCCGGGTACACACCGAGCGGATCGTCGCGATGATCAACCGACTGGACGCCGACCTGGTGGCGGTCGTCGGTGACCTGGTCGACGGGTCGGTCGCCGAGCTGGGCGAGGCCGCCGAGCCGCTGCGTGACCTGCGTTCCCGCTACGGCAGCTTCTTCGTCACCGGCAACCACGAGTACTACTCCGGGGTCGAGGAGTGGGTGGCCGAGGTCGACCGGCTCGGCCTGCGGGTGCTCCAGAACGAGCGGCAGGAGATCCGGGCCCGGGGCGGGGTGCTCGACCTGGCCGGGATCAACGACGTCACCGCCGACGGTACCGGCGTCGCCGGCCCCGCCGACTTCACCGCCGCGCTCGGCGGCCGGGACGTCGACCGCCCGGTGGTGCTGCTCGCCCACCAGCCGATCGCCGTGCACGAGGCGGCGAAGTTCGGCGTCGACCTGCAACTGTCCGGGCACACCCACGGTGGGCAGCTCGCACCGTTCAATCTGGCCGTCAAGCTGCAGCAGCCGGTGGTCTCCGGCCTCGGCGAGGTCGACGGCACCAAGGTCTACGTCACCAACGGGGCCGGTTTCTGGGGTCCCCCGGTCCGCGTCGGCGCACCGCCACAGGTGACCCTGGTCGAGCTGCGCGCCCCGTGACCTGCCTGGTTGGTCGGTCAGCCCGGCTCATACCTCGTCCGGGCGGTGGAGTCCAGCACCGGATTGCTCTCCTCACGCGTACGCGTGGCGGCAGGCGGGTAGTGGACCAGCCGTGACAGGATGCGGCGTGCCTCCGTTCAACGCCGCTCCCCCTGGTGGCGTCCCGCCGTTCGTCGCGGACCTGCACATCCACTCGAAGTACTCCCGCGCGTGCAGCCGCGATCTCACCCTGCCCAACCTCGGTTGGTGGGCCCGACGCAAGGGCATCGGGGTGCTCGGCACCGGGGACTTCACCCATCCCGCCTGGTACGACCACCTGCGGGAGACCCTGCAACCGGCCGAGCCCGGCCTGTACCGGCTCGGCCCGGAGGCCGAGGCGGACATCGCCAGGCGGTTGCCGCCCCGGCTGGCCGACGCGGCGGAGGCCGACCCGGTCCGGTTCATGCTGAGCGTGGAGATCTCCACCATCTACAAGCGGGACGACCGGACCCGCAAGGTGCACCACCTGATCTACCTGCCCGACCTGGACGCGGTGGCCCGGTTCAACACCGCGCTGGGCCGGATCGGCAACCTCGGCTCGGACGGCCGGCCGATCCTCGGTCTGGACTCCCGGGACCTGCTGGAGATCACCCTGGAGGCCAGTGAAGACGGCTACCTGGTGCCGGCGCACATCTGGACACCGTGGTTCTCCGCGCTCGGCTCCAAGTCCGGCTTCGACGCGATCGCCGACTGCTACGCCGACCTGGCCGAGCACGTCTTCGCGGTGGAGACCGGGCTCTCCTCCGACCCGGCGATGAACTGGCGGGTCGGCAGCCTGGACCGCTACCGGCTGGTCTCCAACTCCGACGCGCACTCCCCACCGGCCCTGGCCCGGGAGGCCACCGTCTTCTCGTCGGCCCGCGACTACTTCGCCATCCGCGACGCCCTGCGGACCGGTGACGGGCTGGCCGGGACGATCGAGTTCTTCCCCGAGGAGGGCAAGTACCACGCCGACGGGCACCGGCTCTGCGGCGTCAACTGGTCGCCGGAGCGCACCCGGGCGGCCGGTGGGCGCTGCCCGGAGTGCGGAAAGCCGCTGACCGTGGGGGTGCTCAGCCGGGTCGAGGAGCTCGCCGACCGGCCCGACGGGCACCGCCCGGAGCACGCCCGCGAGGTGACCCACCTGGTGCCGCTGGCCGAGATCCTCGGCGAGATCAACAAGGTGGGCCCCCGGTCCAAGAAGGTCGAGGGGAAACTCAACGAGCTGGTCGCCGCGCTCGGCCCGGAGCTGGAGATCCTCACCCGTACCCCGGTCGACGAGATCGGCCGGGTCGGTGGGGAGCTGCTCGCTGAGGGCATCGGCCGGCTGCGTCGGGGCGACGTGCGCCGGGTCCCCGGCTACGACGGCGAGTACGGCGTGATCACCCTCTTCGACCCGGCCGAGCTGGGCGGGGCCGCCGGCTCGGGGCAGGAGACGCTGTTCGACGTACCGGTGCCGGCGCAGCGCAGGCCGCCGGAGCCGGCGGCGAAACCGAAGGCCAAGCGGCCGACGGCGGCCAAGGCCGAGCCGAAGCCGAAGCCCGCGCCGACCCCGCCGCCGCCACCGATCGCCCCGACGCCGTCGCCGCACGAGCCGTTCGAGCCGATGCTCGCCGGGATGGAGGAGGTCGGCACCGGCCTGCTGGACCGGTTGGACGCGATGCAGCGGGTGGCCGCCTCCGCGCCCGGCGGCCCGCTGCTGATCGTGGCCGGGCCGGGCACCGGCAAGACCCGCACGCTGACCCACCGGATCGCCTACCTCTGCGCGGAGCTGAACGTCTTCCCCGAGCAGTGCCTGGCGATCACGTTCACCCGGCGGGCCGCCGAGGAGCTGCGGCACCGGCTCGACGGGCTGCTCGGCCCGGTCGCCGAGGACGTCACCGTCGGCACCTTCCACTCCCTCGGGTTGACGATCCTGCGGGAGAACGCCGCCGCTGCCGGCCTGCCGGAGGGTTTCCGGATCGCCGACGACGCCGAGCGGTCGGCCGCCCGGACGGAGGCCGGCGACGACCCGGCCCGCTACACCGCGCTGCTGCGCAAGCAGGACCTGGTCGACCTGGACGAACTGCTGACCCTGCCGGTCGGGCTGCTCAAGGGCGACAAGAAGCTGGTCCGGGACTACCGGGAACGCTGGCGGTGGATCTTCGTCGACGAGTACCAGGACGTCGACGCCGTTCAGTACGACCTGCTGCGGCTGCTCAGCCCCGCCGACGGCAACCTCTGCGCGATCGGCGACCCGGACCAGGCGATCTACTCGTTCCGGGGCGCCGACGTCGGCTACTTCCTGCGTTTCTCCGAGGACTTCACCGACGCCCGGCTGGTCCGGCTCAACCGCAACTACCGCTCATCCGCGCCGATCCTCGCCGCCGCCGTCCAGGCCATCGCGCCGTCGTCGCTGGTCCGGGGCCGCCGGCTCGACCCGGCCCGGCTCGACCCGGAGGCCCCGCTGGTCGGCCGCTACCCGGCGGCGTCCGTCGCCGACGAGGCCGACTTCGTGGTACGCACCGTCGACGACCTGGTCGGCGGCCTCTCCCACCGGTCGTTGGACTCCGGACGCATCGACGGCCGGTCCACCAGCCTGTCCTTCTCCGACATCGCGGTGCTCTACCGTACCGACGCGCAGGCCGCCCCGATCGTGGACGCCCTGGCCAGGGCCAACATCCCGGTGCAGAAGCGGTCGCACGACCGGCTGCGGGACCGGCCCGGCGTGCTGGCGATCGCCCGGGAACTGCGGCACGCCGACGGCTCCACCGGCGGGCTGCCCGCCCGGGTCCGGGCCGCCGGTCAGGTGCTCGCCGAACGGTTCGCCGCCCCCACCCTGGACGCCGCCGGCACCGTCCGACCCGAGGACGTGCGGACCGCCGTCGACCTGCTCACCCCGCTGGCCCGCCGCTGCGGCGACGACCTGGAACTCTTCCTCTCCCAGCTCGCCACCGGGGCCGAGGTGGACGCGTTGGACCCGCGCGCCGAGGCGGTCACCCTGCTCACCCTGCACGCCGCGAAGGGGCTGGAGTTCCCGGTGGTCTTCCTGGTCGGCGTGGAGGACGCTCTGCTGCCGCTGCGCTGGCCCGGCTCGACACCCGACGACGACGCGATCGCCGAGGAGCGGCGGCTGTTCTTCGTCGGGTTGACCCGCGCGCAGGACCGGCTCTACGTCAGCCACGCCGCCCGCCGGGTGCGCCACGGCACCGAACGCGACTGCCGACCGTCGCCTTTCCTGGACGTCGTCGACCCGGGACTGTTCGAACGGTTCGGTGAGGCCGAGCCCCGCCGCCCCAAGGACCGTCAGCTTCGCCTGATCTGACGGCCCGTCGACCGACCTACAGGGCGAGGTAGCGGTATCCGCCCGCGCTGATGTCGCTCCGTGCGCGATGTTGCTGCCCACCCGTCCCGGGGCGCGGGTCAGGCGAGGAGGGCGGCGAGCCAGGCACCCGCGAGCAGGGCCGGGCCGAACGGCAGGGCGGTGTCCCGGCGTACCCGGCCGGCGGCCAGCAGCGCCAACGCCAGCACCCCGTTGAGCAGGTGCGGCAGCAGCAGGCCGAGCCAGAGGGTGGGCCAGCCCAGCCAACCCAACGGCAGGCCGAGCACCGCCGCCAGTTTCACGTCACCGAAGCCGAGCCGGGACCGGGGCAGCAACGCCAGCACCACGTACAGCAGGAAGGAGAGTGCGGCACCGACCAGCGCGAGCGCCAGGCGGCCGGGAGTGCCGGCGGCGACGGCGGCCACGGTCAGTGCGGTGCCGCCGCCGAGCGCCGCCGCACCCACCAGGGGGTCAGGCAGGCGGAGGCTGGTCAGATCCACCACCGCCAGCACCACTCCCACGGACGCCACCAGCAGGAACGCCGGCAGTGCCGGCTCCGGACCACGCGCGGCGGCCAGCCCGCCGCAGACCACCGCCCCCACCACCGGGAGCTTCCCGTGCCCGACCGACACCGCACCCCGGCCCGGGGCGGGCGGGACGGCACGGGCGACACCGGGTGCGGCGAGGCCGGCCAGGGCACCGAGGGCCGCCGCTGCCGCCACCAACCCGACGGTGGGCAGCAGTGCGGCGGGCAACACGCTCGTGGTCAGCGGGCCGAGGGGCACGGCCGTCGACGTTACCGGCGGGACGGCACCGGGACAGCCCCGCCGACGGCCGGCCGGCGGGGCCGCTCGGTGGTCACCACCAGCGCCACACCTGCCACGATCACCGCACCGCCGAGCAGCACCTGGCCGGTCACCGGCTCGGCGACCAGCAGCGCGCCGAGCGCCACCGCCACCACCGGATTGACGTAGGCGTAGGTCGCGGCCAGCGAGATGGGGGCGTTCGCCAGCAACCAGACGTACGCGGAGAAGGCCACCAGCGACCCGGCCACCAGCAGGTACGCCAACGCGAGCCAGGACCGGACGGTCACCTGGGCCGGCGAGAACCCGCGCAGCTCACCCCGGGCCAGCGACAGCACGGACAGGGCCACCGCCCCGGCGACCATCTCGTAGACGGTGGCGACGAACGGATCGGCGGGCATCCGCAGCCGGTTGGACAGGAACGACCCCACCGACCAGCAGACCGCCCCCGCGACCACGGTCAACGCCCCGACCAGCGGCACCGCACCGGACCCGCCCCGGGGGAGCACCAGCAGCAGCAGGCCGAGGAAGCCCAGCGTCACCCCGGCGAACGTCCACCCCGGCGGGCGGTCCCCGGTGACCGTCCGCAGCAGCACCACCAGCAGCGGAACGGTGGCCACCAGCAGCGCGGCGATCCCCGACGGCACCGCCACCCCGGACGGACCGGACTCGGCGAGCACCACCAGGCCGTTGCCCCCGGCCAGGAGCAGCACCCCCACCAGCGCGGCGGAACCGAGCTGCCGGCGGTCGACCCGCAGCGCACCCCTGCCCCGGCGCAGCCGCAGCACGACCGCCAGCACCAGCGCGGCACCACCGAACCGGGCGGCGGCCGACCCGAGCGGCGGCATCGACTCCACCACGACCCGGATACCGAGGTACGTGGAACCCCACAGCACGTAGACGAGAATCAGTGCCGTCCAGATCAGGGCTGGTCGGGCGGGTGTCGCGGCCGAGGGAGATGAGGTCATCGCAGGACCACGCTACGGTGACCACGTCGGTGGCGTCTTCCGGATAACCGGCATCTCGGCACGCGGGAGGACGGGCATGGCGAACTACGGACCACCGGGGGGTTCCCCGGACCCGTGGGGTGGGCGACGCTCGTACGACCCGTCGTACCGGCAGCCGGAGCCGTACGGGTCGGTGGACCCGTACGCGGTCAGCGGGCCGGCGGCGTACCCGGACGCGCCGACGCCGGGGCGCGGCCGTGGCCCGCTGGTCGCGGTGCTGGTCGTGCTCGCGGTGCTGGTCGTCGGCGGTGGCGTCCTGTGGTACCTGCTGGGCGACGACGACGGACCGACGTCCACGACCGAAGCCGTCCTGCCGACGACGCCTGTCGAGCCGGACGGCGCGACCTCCGGTCCGGCAGCCACCACGCCCGCCCCCGCCTCGTCGGCCGACCCCCGGTTCGTCAAGGCGGGCCAGTGCGTCCGCAACGAGGGCCCGGCCGGTGGCAAGCCCAAGCTGCTGATCGCCCCGTGCGCTCCGAAGACGTACGAGGTGCTCCGCCGTTTCGACGGGGCGACCAGTGGTGAAAGGGACGCCGAGGCGAAGTGCGGCGTGGTGGAGGGCTACACCAACTGGTACTTCTTCGACAGCGAGCTGGACACCCTCGACTTCGTCCTCTGCCTGAAGCAGCGCTGAGCCCACCCCTGGGGAGAGAGATTGTCAACCTTCGGCCCACCCGACTCCGGCCGTCCCGACAAGGAACACCGGCCCACGGCCTCCGAGTCCGAGCCACCCACCGAACCCTTCGGCTCCGAACCACCCACCGCCCCGATCTCCCCGGAACCCGCGACGGAACCCATCGGCCGGTCCGAGCCCGAGCCACCCACCGCGCCCCTCGGGCAGTCCGAGCCCGAGCCGCCCACCGCGCCCCTCGCCCGGTCCGAGCCCGAGCCACCCACCGCGCCCCTCGGGCAGTCCGGGTCCGTGCCCGCAACCGGGGAAGTCCCGGCCGACGACCAGCCGACCGCGCCGCTGTCCGCCGGGCAGGTCCCGACCGGCCCGGACGACGAGCCGACCGCCGTGTCGGCCAGCTCGGCGACCGAACCGGACACCGCCCCGGTCGAGGCGGCGACCGAGCCGATCCGGGCACAGGAAACGGAGCCGCCGACCGTGCCCGTGTCGCGGGAGGCGGACGAGCCGGCCACGGCACCCGTGCCGGCGGTGGAGGAACCCCCGACCGCCCCCATGGCCGCGTCACCGCCGGAACCACCGACCGCGCCGATCTCGGCCCCGCCGGAACCACCGACGGCCCCCCTCGCTGCCGCTACGCCGGAACCGGCAACCGCACCGATGTCGGCGGCCCCGCCGGAGCCGCCGACCGCGCCGATCTGGGCCGGTACGGACGACGCGCCGACCACGGTGCTGCGCAACGAGCCGCCGACGGCCCCCGTGACCGGCGATGCGTCGACCACTCCGATCGCCACGTCACCGGAACCGCCGACCACCCGACTGCCGGTGTCGGGGGCCGGTCAGGCGACCCCGCCTCCACCTGCCGGCGGCTACTCCCCGACCACGCAGCTGCCGGCGGCGACCGGCGGGTACTCCCCGACGACGCAGATGCCGGCAGCGGAGGCCCCCCAGCCACCGTCCACGGCCGGGGCGGGCTACCCACCACCACCCACGTCGGGAGCCGGCTACCCGCCGCCGCCCACCTCGGGCGCCGGCTACCCACCGCCGCCCACCTCGGGAGCGGGCTACCCGCCGCCGGACACCTATCTGCCGCCGACCGGGCAGCCGGCGGCGTCCTCGGGGGCCGGTTACCCGCCGCCGGGGCCGTTCCCGCCCGCCGGGCCGACGGCCGCACCGGCGGCGGGCGCGTTCAACGCACCCGCGTCGCCCCCACCGGTCGGCTATCCCGGCCAGGCCGCGCCGCCACCACCGTCGCCCGGGTTCCCCGGGGCATCCGCGCCCACGTCCGGCTACCCGGGCCAGCCGGCACCCCCGCCGTCCTCCGGGTTCCCCGGGGCGGCCGCGCCCACGTCCGGGTATCCCGGCCAGGCCGCGCCCGGCTTCCCGGGACAGCAGCCGCCGGCCTTCCCGGGGCAGGCCGGGTATCCGACCCCGCCACCGGCGAAGGGACGGGGCGGCCGGATCGCGCTGATCATCGGGCTGGTGGTGGTCCTGCTGCTCTGCGCGTGCGTCGGGATGGGCGCCTGGGTGTTCCTGGCGTCGGATGAGGGCGACGATCCGGCGACCCCGACGAGCAGCTCCGCCACCCCCACCGCGAACGGTCCGACGGGGAGCACCCCGACGGACGCTGCGGAGCCGACCGGGGAACCGACGACCGAGCCGACCCCCACCCCGACCAGGACCGCACAGATCGCCCGGGGCGACTGCGTGGTCAACGACGGTACGGCCAGCGACGCCGAACTGCGCAAGGTGCCGTGCGGCCCGAACACGTACGAGGTGCTGTTGCGGATTCCGGCGTCCACGAACGGGGAGCGGTGCCGGACGTTGGCACCGGAGTCGAACGCCAACTACGTGCACGACAACTCGGTGGACCTCTTCGACTACGTGCTCTGCCTGCGCAAGCGGAGCTGAACAGGAAAGTATGGGGCTGTCTAGCGTGGATGCTAGACAGCCCCATATCCGTGTCGAGAGCTGCCGCCGGGGCGGGCCGGCGACACGCCGGTAGCCCCGTCTACGCATCTCTAGTCCGCCGGCTAGAGGGCCCGATACTGTGCGATGCGTGGATCCGGTCCGCAACCCGTACGCCCCGGGTGCCGGTCAGCGCCCGCCCGAACTCGCCGGGCGGGGGCGGGAGCTGGACGTCTTCGACGTGGTGCTGGAACGGATCGCCCGGGGTCGTCCCGAACGCAGCCTGATGCTCACCGGCCTGCGGGGGGTCGGCAAGACGGTCCTGCTCAACACCCTGCGCTCGCAGGCGATCAACCGGCTCTGGGGCACCGGCAAGATCGAGGCCCGGCCGGACCAGTCGCTGCGCCGACCGGTCGCCGCCGCCCTGCACATGGCGGTCCGGGAACTGGCCCCCCGGCACCGCGCACCGGAGCGGATCGACGCCTTCCTCGGCGTACTCAAGGCGTTTGCGCAGCGCAGCGCGCCGACCACCGGGCGGGCCGGCGCGGCCCGGTTGCGTGACAGGTGGCAGCCCGGCATCGACGTGCCGGCCAGCAGCGGCCGGGCCGACTCCGGCGACATCGAGATCGACCTGGTGGAGTTGCTCACCGACGCGGCGGCGGTCGCCGGGGACGTGGGCACCGGCATCGCCGTCTTCATCGACGAGATGCAGGATCTCGGCGCGGAGGACGTCTCGGCGCTCTGCGCGGCCTGCCACGAACTGTCCCAGCTCGGCGCGCCGCTGATCGTGGTGGGTGCCGGTCTGCCGCACCTGCCGGCGGTGCTCAGCGCCGCCAAGTCGTACTCGGAGCGGCTGTTCCGTTACCTGCGGATCGACCGGCTGGACCGGATCGCCGCCGACCAGGCACTGTGCGCGCCGGCCGGCCGGGAGCAGGTGGAGTACGAGCAGAAGGCCCTCGACCTGCTCTACGAATCGTCAGGCGGCTACCCGTACTTCGTCCAGGCGTACGGGAAGGCGACCTGGGACCATGCGCCCCGGTCACCGATCACCGACGCGGACGTGCGGGTCGCCGCGCCGGAGGCGGAGGCGGAGCTGGCTGTGGGTTTCTTCGGGTCCCGGTTCGAGCGGGCCACCCCTGCCGAACGCGAGTACATGCGGGCGATGGCGACCCTGTCCCAGGTGGCGGGCGAGGTCGACGGCGGTGGTCGGGACGACATGGACGCCGCGGTGCCGACAGCCGAGATCGCCCGGGCGTTGGGCCGTAAGCCGGCGAGCCTCTCCCCGGCCCGGGACGCGTTGATCAAAAAGGGGCTGATCTACTCCGGGGAACGCGGCACGGTCGCCTTCACCGTCCCGCACTTCGGCCGCTACCTGCGCACCCAGCCGGCCTGATCCACGTCGGCCACGCGGCGACCGACCCGCCGGAGGGCCGGTACCGGCCACGGGGGCGGGGAGCCGCCGGGTTCAGACCCGGGACCAGGGGGGCGGGAAGACCACCTCGCCGCGCGGTGGCGGCGGCGCGTCGCTGACCTCCGGCGGCAGCACGAGCGCCTGCCACGGCTCGCCCAGCCCCGACCAGGGGCTGACCAGCCCCATCCGGTCGGCCCGGGTGAAGCCGAACCGCCTGTAGTACGCCGGGTCGCCGAGCACCACCACCAGCCGTTCGCCCAGTTCGGTGGCGGCTTCCAAGGCGGCCTGCACCACCGCCGTGCCGTGCCCGACCCGTTGCCGGTGCGGGGCCACCGCCACCGGCCCTAGCACCAGCGCCGGGACGCGGGTCCGGTCGGCCTCGACCTGCACCCGGGTGAGCAGCGCGTACCCGACCACCTCGCCGCCGTACTCGGCGACCATCGCCAGCTCCGGCAGCCACGCCGCGCTGCCGCGCAGGTCGTCGACGAGCGCGACCTCACCGGGGGTGGTGCGGTCGGGGCGGGCGAAGGCGGCGGCCAGCACCCGGCGGACCGGGCCGGCGTCGGCCGGGCCCTCGGGGCGCAGCCGAAGGGTCGTCACCCGCGCGACGTTACCGGCCGGGGCGCGTTCATCAGCGACGGTCGCTTCGTTCGGCGTGGCGCAGCGCCCGCGCCCGCCGGTACGCGCGTCCGTTCCGCGAGGTGGTGGACGACGACGCACCGGTGCGGACCGTCGACACGCAGACCGCCGCGGATCGGCCATTGCCCGGATAGTGGAGCGTCAAACGGGGTATGACTGAGCCATGAAACCCGTGCGCTCCCTCGCCCGTGTCATGTTGAGCGGCATCTTCGTGGTCAGCGGCGCCCGCAACTTTCAGCACCCCCACCGGCTCGTCCCGGCGGCCAAGCCGGTCACCGACCGGGTCGCGCCGCTGATCCAGCAGGTCGCCCCGCAGCTCCCCACCGACACCGAGACGTTGATCCGGGCCAACGCCGCCGTGCAGTTCACCGCCGGCCTGATGCTGGCCACCGGGAAGTTCACCCGCCCGGCCGCGCTGGTCCTGGCCGGTACGCTGGTGCCCACCACCGCCGCCGGTCACCCGTTCTGGAGCAACGACGATCCGACGACCCGGAACAACAACCAGGTGCACTTCCTGAAGAACCTCGGCCTCTTCGGCGGCCTGCTGCTCGCCGCCGCCGACACCGAGGGCAGGCCGGGTCTGCGCTGGCGGGCCGGTCACCGCATCGGCCACTCCCGACGGTCGGTGGGTCGTGCGGTGCGTACCGCCCGGCGGGAGGCCCGGATCGCCGTCCGGTCGGCCGCCGCTGCCCGCCGGCTTCCCGGCTGACCTGCATCGATTCGGCCACCACCCCCCGTAAGGCCGCGAATTACCTGAACCACCCGACACCCGTTAACGCGGTGGAAATGTCAAAAACTGGTGTGGGATCGGACACGGTCGGATAACGCGGGAGGCAGCAACGTGAGGCGCCGTTCTAGGCTCCCTACCGGACCTGGACGGGTAGGACGACCTTGGTACGGGGGTGGCCACGCCATGCCGACAACCGTCGGTAGACGTGCGGACCGCCTCGCCCCAGTCCGTCGCGCAACGCGTGGGATCGATCGTAGGACAGTCGTACGGATCGGCATCGTGGCCGCCGTCGCCTATGCCGCATGGCTCGCCATCGGTGCTTTCGGGCGGCCGTACAACTTCTTCGACATGAAGATCTACCACGGCGCGGTGGTGTGGTGGGCGAGCGGGCACGAGTTGTACGAGTTCATCGCGCCCACCACCACGCTGGGTTTCACCTACCCGCCCTTCGCCGCGCTGGCCATGCTGCCGATGGCGGGGCTGCCGATCGAGGTGGCCGGATGGGTCAACGCGGCCGGCAGCATCGCCGCCCTGGCGGTGGTCCTCGCCGCGCTGCTGCGTCCGATCGTCGACCGGCTCGGCTGGCCGCTCTGGTTCACCGTGGCCATCGCCACGCCGATGGCCACGGCCATCGAACCGGTCCGGGAGACCCTGGGGTACGGCCAGGTCAACCTGCTCCTGTTCGCGTTGATCATGGCGGACCTGGTGGGCCTGCGCTGGCGTTCCCGGCGGGGCACCCACGGCCGCGACACCGACGGCCCGTTCCTGCGGCTGTTCTACAGCGGTTCCTGGGCCGGGGTCGGCATCGGCCTGGCCACCGCCGTCAAGCTCACCCCGGCGCTGTTCATCGCCTACCTCCTGATCACCAGGCAGTGGCGGGTCGCCGCCACCGCCGTCGGCACCACCATCGGCGTCACCCTGGGCAGCTTCGCGCTGGTCGGCACCGAGTCGCGGGCCTACTTCGGCGGGGTGCTGTGGCAGACCGAACGGGTCGGGGCCGCCGACATGACGCCCAACCAGTCGCTGGCCGGCCTGTTGGCCCGGCTCTACGACTCGATCGAGACGCCCGGCCTGCTCTGGCTGGCGTTCTCGGTGCTGATCCTGGCCGTCGGGCTGTCCCGGGCCGCCAACGCCCGCGCCGACGGCGACGAGTTGACCGCGTTCACCCTGGTCGGGTTGACCGCCAACGTGATCAGCCCGATCTCCTGGTCGCACCACCTGGTCTGGGTCATCCCGGCGATCGTCGTGCTCGCCGACGCCGCCGTGCGCCGCCGTGAGGCGAGCCGGGGGTTGTCGCTGCGTACCGGCCAGCAGGCGTTCGGCGGGCCGCCCGGGGTGAGCGGGCTGCGCCCGCCGATCTGGTACCCGACGCTGACCGGGCTGCGGCACGGGGCTGCTGCGCTCGGGTTGTACCTGCTCTTCCTGATCTCACCGATCTGGCCGTACGAGCACAAGCTCCCCGAGGTGTCGCACTACCAGAACGGCCTGTTCGGCGCGCTGATGGAGAACTCGCTCGCACTGGCGCTGATCGTGCTGGTCGCCGCCCTGCCGTGGCGGCCCGGCGCCGAACCCGCCTTCTACGCCGACCGGCTGGCCCGCGCCACCGCCACCGCCGGCCGCCGCTGACCCCACCGGCCAGCGACGCTCACGCACCGGCACCTCTCCGGTCGAGGGTGAGCGTGCGCCCCGGCGGGTCAGGGGCAGTTGACCCACTCTTCGGTGCCGTCGGCGAAGACCTGCCGCTTCCAGATCGGCAGCCGCGCCTTCACCTCGTCGACCAGCCGGGCGCACGCCGCGAAGGCAGCCGCCCGGTGTGCCGTGCTCACCGCCGCCACCAGCGCCACGTCACCGATGTCGAGCCGGCCGATCCGGTGCGACACCGCCACCGCGTAGACGTCGGGGTCGGCGGCGATCTCGGCGGCCACCGCGCGCAGCGTCTCGACGGCGCTCGGGTGGCCCTCGTACTCCAGCAGGGTCACCGCTCGACCGTGGTCGTGGTCGCGGACCACGCCCTGGAAGGAGACCACCGCGCCGGCCCGGCGGTCGGCCACCGCCGCCTCGTGCGCGGCCAGGTCCAGCGGCTGGTCGGTGACCGCGAGCAGGGCCGTCGTCGGGCCGGTCGTCACCACGTACGCTCCCCGGGCAGCAACGGCAGCGGTACGACCGGCACCCGGGCCCCGACCTCGCCGGAGGTGCCCGGCCGGATCACCGCGAACCCGTCCGCGCCGGCGAGCCCGCGCAGCATCGCCGACCCGACGTGGCGGACCGGGTGGGCGGTGCCGGCGGCCCGGTCCAGCCGGACCAGCGCCAGGTGGGTGTAATCCCCCCGGCCGGGCACCGGCCCGGCGAGGGTGGCCTGGGGCAGCGCCGGTAGCGCCCGGCCCTGGAGTCCGGCGAGCAGCGGCGCGACCAGCGACACCAGGGCGACGATCGCGGACTGTGGGTTGCCCGGCAGCCCGGCCACGAACCGCACCCGCCCGTCGGCGTCGACCAGCCGGGCCAGCAGCATCGGGAAGCCGGGCCGCACGGCGACCGTGTTCACCACATGGTCGGCCCCCAGCGCCTCCAGCGCGGGGTGCAGGTGGTCGACCGGTCCGTGCATGGTGCCGCCGGTGGTGCAGACCAGGTCGGCCCCGGCGAGCGCGGCGCGCAGGGCGGCCACGTGGGCGGGGAGGGTGTCGGCCACCGGGCCGACCACGTCGGAGGGCCGTACCTGGCAGCCGTAGCGCCGCAACCAGGACGGCACCGCCGGGCCGAGCGCGTCGCGGACCCGGCCCGACCCGGGCGGCCCGGCGGTGAGCAGTTCGTCGCCGAAGACCAGCAGCGCGGCGCGCGGTTGGCGGCGCACCGCGAGCTGGTCGTGCCCGCAGGAGGCGGCCAGCCCGATCAGCGCCGGGTCGACCGGGGTGCCCGCCGGCAGCAGTTCCTCGCCGGCCACCGCCTCCTCGCCCGGCTCCCGCCACTCCGGGTTCGGGCGTGGCGTGCCGGTCACCCGCCCGTCCGGGGTACGCCCCGAGTCCTCGATCCGCAGGATGGCGGTCGTCCCGGTGGGGACCATCGCGCCGGTGGCGATCTCGACGGTGGTGCCGTCGGCGGTCAGCCCGGCCGGGGTCTGCCCGGCGAGCACCCGTCCCACCACGTCCCACGGGCCGGCCCCGCGCACCGCCCAGCCGTCGACGCTGGAGGTGGGGAAGGCGGGCAGGTCGGTCCGGGTGGTCAGCGGCTCGGCCAGGGTGTACCCGTCGGCGTCGGAAAGCGACCGGTTGACCGGGGGCAGGGCGGCGGCGAGGCCGACCGCGTACACCCGGGAGCGGGCCTCCTCCCATCCGGCCGGCGGCGGCGCGGCGACCTGGGCCGTGGCAGCGGCGGTTTCCGTGCTCACCGGGGGCCTCCGTTCGAACGGGACGCGTACACCTCCGCGAGCCTATCGCCGCCGCGCCGGGCGTGTGGTCAGTGGTCGCCGCCGCGCAACTGGTCGACCGCGTGGCCGAGGATCGGCCCGAGCACGGCCAGCCCGTCCTTCGCGCCGCCCCGCGAGCCGGGCAGGTTGACCACGAGCATCCGGCCCAGCACCCCGGCCAACCCCCGGGACAGCGCCGCGGTGGGCACCCGGTCCCGGCTGTACGCGCGGATCGCCTCGGCGATGCCGGGGATCTCGTAATCGAGCAGCGCCCGGGTCACCTCCGGGGTCCGGTCGGTGGGGGTGATGCCGGTGCCGCCGCTGGTCAGCACCACGTCGATCCCGTCGGCGCGGGCGGCGCGCAGGGCCTCGCCGACCGGCTCGCCGTCGGGCACCACCACCGGCTCGTCGACCTGGCAGCCCAGCTCGCGCAGACCGGCGACGAGCAGCGGGCCGCTGGTGTCGGCGTACACCCCGGCGGCGGCCCGGTTGGACGCCACGACGACCCGGGCCCGGATCACGGCCGGTCCTGCGGGCGGACCCACTCGCCGGTCTTGCCGCCGGTCTTGCGCAGCACCCGGACGCCGTCCACGGCGGCGGCCGGGTCGACCGCCTTGACCATGTCGACCAGGGTCAGCCCGGCGACGGCGACGGCGGTCAGCGCCTCCATCTCCACCCCGGTCCGGTCGGCGGTGCGGGCGGTGGCGGTGATCTCGACGGTGTCGTCGGTGAGTTCGAGGTCGACGGTGACGCCGTGCAGGGCGATCGGGTGGCACAGCGGGATCAAGTCGGGGGTGCGTTTGGCACCCATGATGCCGGCGAGCCGGCCGACGGCCAGCGCGTCGCCCTTGGGCAGCCCGTCGCGGCGCAGCAGCTCCACCACCTCGGCGGTGGTGCGCAGCCGCCCGGCGGCCACGGCGACCCGGCCGGACACCGGCTTGGCGGAGACGTCGACCATGCGGGCCGCGCCCGCGGCGTCGACGTGGCTGAGCTGCGCGGGATCGGTCACGTCCGGGAGCCTAGCGGTGCGCTCCGACCAGAGGGTACGGCCCGGTGCGCGACGACGACCGGGAACAGCGACACCGAGCGCTTGGGGACGATTCGTGATCGGTAGTTCATCGTCGATTTCATCGGTCGCCACTAATAGGTTCTGGCATCGACGACAGAGCGGGAAACACCATCACGCGCGAGATCGTCATGCCCGAGAAACCCTACGTCGCGCCGTGACCGCGAATCGCCACCGGGCCACTTCGACGACGTTGGCACCACCGCGCCGACCCGACTACGCTGCGTTCCGCAATGGGGTGATCTGTCGCACTCGCACAACCGGCCACCTCGACGTACGGCAAACGACCCCTCTCGTCCGATGTCGCGAAGCCGCCGTCTGCACCATTATCTAGCGTTAACGAGAACCGTCGGGAGCGCTCAGCACTCCGTTTCCCCATGGAAACGGAAAGTCACCAAGACGCACTCAATTCTCACCTATCGCTCATAGTTACATTTATACCTCCAAAATCGGCCTAACCGCCCTTAGGCTGTCCCCTGTCAGATCCCGACCGCAAGGGTCGGCGACAACGACCAGGGGAGGGCGAACGCGATGTCCGCACACGAGTGGCTCTGAACGATTGTGGTGGTGGCGTGACCCCACGTAGCCTTGGCCTCTGCTCAGCGACACGGAGTGGTTGTCGAGGACACGGTGGCGCGACCGGACGAAGGCAAGACGGAGGCCGAGCGGCAGCTGACGCTGCACGTCGGCCTCGTCTGCGTGGTGGCAACCGCAGCGGCCGTCGTCGCCCTCTACCAACTGGTCCACCTCGACCTCACCGGCGGCGACCTCACCCGCTCCGTCGCACTGGCCTTCATGGCCGCACTCAGCGTCCGGATCAACTGGCAGATCCGCATCCGCGCCACCGTCCACGCGGTCTCCTGGAGTGAGACGGCGATCGTCCTCGGGCTGGCCGTCGCACCGGCGCCCCTGGTCGTCCTGACCACCGGGACCGGCGTCGCGATAGCCCTGCTGTCCATGAAACGCGGACCGTTGAAGACCACCTTCGGCATCGCCAAGAGCATGCTGCTGGCGGCCGGTGGCGGCGTCGCCCTGCACACCCTCGGCTGGTCCCCGCAGGACACCGCCCTGCCGAACGCCATCGGCATGATCGGGCTCGCCTACGTCGTCGCCGTGGTCCTCGACGAACTACTCACCCTGCCCGTCATCGCGCTGGCCACCGGCACCCCGCTGCCCCGGCTCTTCGCCGACGACCTCGGCCTGCGCCTGACCAGCGCGCTGGCCCGCTTCTTCCTGATCGCCGTCACCCTGGCCATCCTCCAGGCCGACCCCCGGCTCCTGCTCGCCGTGCCACCCCTGGTGCTCAGCCTGCACCTGCTCTACTCCAACCAGGTCAAGTCCCGCACCGAACAACAGGCCTGGCAACGGCTGGCCCGCACCACCGACGCGCTCAACGTGGTCGACCTGGACAAGGTCCTCACCACCGCCGTCACCCAGGCCACCGAACTCTTCTCCGCCGACGAGGTCGAGATCGAACTGCGCGACGCCGGCCGCACCGTCCGCGGCGCGAGCGGCACGATCACCTACGACGGCCCGTCCGGCACCCCCAGCGAGATCGAGGGCACCGTCCTGCCCGCCCGCCTCGAAGGCCACGACCGCACCGTCGACGTCGGCATGCTGCGGCTGCGCTTCCGAGGGCCGGTCCGGCTCAACGAACGCGAGCAGTACACCCTGCGTACCTTCGCCTCCGCGCTGTGCACCGCCGTCCGCAACGCCCAGGCGTACGCCGAACTCGCCCGAGTCGCCGCCGAACACGCCCACGCCGCCAGCCACGACGCCCTCACCGGCCTGGCCAACCGCCGGCAACTGCTCGACCGGGGCACCGAACAGCTCGGCACCCGGCACGCCGAGGGGGTGACCGCCCTCGTCCTGATCGACCTCAACCACTTCAAGGAGGTCAACGACACCCTCGGCCACGCCGCCGGTGACCAGGTGCTGATGCGGGTGGCCGACCGGCTGCGCGCCGCCGCCCGCGACGAGGACCTGGTCGCCCGCCTCGGCGGCGACGAGTTCGCCGTGCTGATGCGCAACCTGCCCGCCCCCGCCATCGCCGCCCACCGGGCCGAGACCCTGCTCGGCGCCCTGCACGAACCGATCGACGTGGACGGCATGCGGATCAGCGTGGAGGCCAGCGGCGGCATCGCGGCGGCCCCGGCCACCGGCGGCATGCCCGAACTGCTGCGCCGCGCCGACGTCGCCATGTACCAGGCCAAACGGGCCGGCCAACGGATCGCCACGTACGCCCCCACCCGGGACACCGCCGACCTGCGCCGGCTCACCCTCGGCGGTGAGTTGCCCCGCGCGGTCGCCGACCACGAGTTCACCGTCAACTTCCAGCCCATCGTCGACCTCGGCACCGGCGAGGTGACCGGAGCCGAGGCGCTGGCCCGCTGGCACCACCCCCGGCACGGGGTGATCGACCCGTTGCGCTTCATCGAGGCGGTGGAACGCTCCGGCATGCTCCCCGCGTTCGCCGAGGCCATCCTCGACCAGGCGCTCGTCGCCGCCGTCGGCTGGCGGACCGCCGGCTTCGACCTGCCCGTCTCGGTCAACGTCTCGCCCCGCAGCCTGCTCGACGCCCGGTTCCCCGGCGCAGTGCTGGCCCGGCTCCAGGCCCACGACTTCCCCCCGGACCGGCTCGTCCTGGAGCTGACCGAAACCCTCACCCTCAGCCAACTCGACGTGGTCGACCGGGTGCTCAACCGGCTCCGCGACTCCGGTATCCGGCTCGCCCTGGACGACTTCGGCACCGGCTACTCCTCGCTCTCCCTGCTCTCCCGCATCCCCGTGCACGAACTGAAGATCGACCGCAGCTTCGTCACCGCGATGGAGAGTTCCGCCGAGGCGGCGGCCGTCATCCGCTCCACCCTCGACCTCGGCCGCAGCCTCGACCTGGCCGTCGTCGCCGAGGGCGTGGAAAGCGAACCGCAGCGCCGGGCCCTGTGGTCGCTCGGCTGCGCCGCCGGCCAGGGACACCTGTTCGCCCGCCCGCTGCCGGCCGGCGCGCTCCTCGCCGCGCTGCAACGGGGCTCCGGCGGCCGCCCCGGCAGTCTCGCCACCCCGCTGCACGACACCGGCGCGGTCATCCGACTCAGCACCCCCGGCCGCCGCCAGCCCGCCCGGAACCGCCCGACGGGTCTGCCACACTTGCCGGCGTGACCGCCGCCGACCGTGCCGCCCGCCGCCTCCGGGCCGTCGACACCGCCGCCGGTGGACTCGCCCTCGACCTCGGCCTCTACCTGCTCTCGGCGATCTTCGCCGCCGTCACCGCCGCCACCTCCACCCTGCCGCCGCACCGGGCCTGGGGTGGCATCGCCGCCGTCGGCTACCTCGCCGCCACCGTCCTGGTCGCCGCCCAGTTCCTCCTCCGCCACCACCCCCGGTTGGCCGGCACCACCGCCCGCGCAGTGGTCACCGGCCTCGCCTGGGCCGGCACCGCCCTGCTCCCGCTGATCATGCAGGCCGGGCAGCGGGCCGCCGGGCGCACCGACCGGGCCCAGGAGGAGGTGGTGGTGGTCGAGCAGGCCGGCATCCGGCTCGCCGAACACGGCACCCCCTACCTCGGGCCGGACGCCATCGCCGCGTTGCCCGCCGACGAACGGCTGCTCGGCTACACCCCCTACCAGCCGGGGATGGCGTTGTTCGGGCTGCCCCGGGCCGCCACCGACACCTGGTGGACCGACTCCCGCGTCTGGTTCGCGCTGGCCACCGCCGCAGCCCTGGCCTGGGCCGTGGTCGCACTACGCCGCCCCGCCCCGACCACCGGCGCAACAGCCGGAGCAGCGGCGGTGCTACGCGGCGTACAGGCCGCCACCGTCCTACCGATCTGCGCACTCACCCTCGCCACCGGCGGCGACGACCTGCCCGTCCTCGCGCTCTGCCTGCTGGCGCTGGCACTCGCCGCCACCGGGCGGCCCGGCGGGGCCGGGCTGGCGGTCGGGCTGGCCGGCGCGTTGAAACTGTTCGCCTGGCCGGTCGCGCTGGTCCTGATCTTCTGGGGGACGACCCGACGGGCCGGGCTGCGGGTGGCCGCCGGCGCGCTCGGGCTGCCCGCCCTCGCCCTGTTCCCCGCCCTGCTGGTCGACCGGGACGCGCTGGTGGAGAACGTGCTGCGCTTCCCACTCGGCCACGGCCAGGTCACCAGCCCCGCCCAGTCCCCGTTCCCCGGCCACCTGATCGCCACCGCCCTGCCCGGCGGCCGGGTCGTCGCCGCCGTCCTGCTCGTCGCCGTCGGCGCCGCGATCGCCGTCCGGCTCCTCCGCCGCCCGCCCCGCACCGCCGCCGCCACCGCACTGATCTGCGGGTACGGCCTGCTCGCCGCGATCCTGCTGATGCCGACCACCCGCTTCGGCTACCTGCTCTACCCGATCGCCCTGCTGTCCTGGGCCCCCGCCCTCACCACCCGCCCGGCACCGGTTCCGCCGAGTTCCCGACGCACCCTGCCCACAGGGCGTAGACCTGAGGACATGAGCAGCTACCGCGACCGCGCCGACGCCGGCCGCCGACTCGCCGAACGGCTCACCGCCCTGGCCGGTCAGCCCGACGTCGTCGTGCTGGGCCTGGTACGCGGCGGGGTGCCGGTGGCCCGGGTCGTCGCCGACCGGCTCGGCGCACCGCTCGACGTGCTGGTGGTCCGCAAGCTCGGCCTGCCCCGGGCACCCGAGGTCGCCTTCGGCGCGCTCGGCCCCGGCGGGGTCCGAGTCCTCAACGACCAGGTCGCCGCCCCGCTCGACCCCGCCGACCGCGCCGAGGTGCAACGCCGTGAACAGGCCGAACTCGACCGCAGGGAGACCCGCTACCGGCACGGCCGACCCCCGCTCGACCTGACCGGACGTACCGCCCTGATCGTCGACGACGGCCTGGCCACCGGCGCGACCGCCCGCGCCGCCGTACAGGTCGCCCGGCGGCTCGGCGCCCGACGGGTCGTGGTCGCGGTGCCGGTGGGCGCACAACAGGCGTACGAGATGCTCGCCGCCGAGGCCGACGAGGTGGTCTGCCCGCAGCACCCGGTCGACTTCACCGCGGTCAGCGCCTACTACGACGACTTCCACGAGGTCGACGACGACGAGGTGACCTCGGCGCTGATCACCACCGCCTGAAATGCTGCGCCGACCGGGTACCGTCGAGCGATGGAGCTCACCTGTCCCAAGTGTCGCGGAGATATGCGCCAGTACGAGCGCAGCGGAGTCGTCATCGACCAGTGCGGCGAGTGCCGGGGAATCTTCCTGGACCGCGGCGAACTCGAAAAGTTGTTCGAGGCCGAGGCGAACTGGAACCGGCAGCGCGGTGCGGGCGCGCCCGGTCAGCCCGGCACCGTCCCCGGTCAGCAGCACGTCCAGGCACCGGGCGGGTATCCGCCGCCGCCCCCGCCGCCGCCGGTCCCGAGCCACCAGCCGGGCTACGGTGCCGTGCCGCCGCCTCCGCCCCCGCCGGGTTACCCGCCGCAGCCCGCGTACGGCGGCCACGGTGGCTACGGCCACCAGCAGCACTACGGCTACCACGGCCACTACAAGCGCAAGAAGCACAAGGGTTTCCTCGACGAGATGTTCGGCTGACCGGTTCCGTCGACGGCCGGGCCGGGTCCTCCCGCGCCCGGCCCGGTCCCTTCACCGCCGCCGGCCGCCCGGGTTCCGGCAGGCGGGTTCCGGGTCCGGATGCCGGACCGCGCCGGGCGTGCGACGCTGCACGGCATGACGTTCGTCAGGCAGCACACCGCGTTGGCGCAGGCCTACGACGGCATCACCCGGGTGGTCGCCGACCTCGACGACGACGCCCTGCAACGCCCCACCCGGTGTCGCGGCTGGCTCGTCGCCGACCTGCTCTTCCACCTGCTCGGCGACGCCCGGCGGGCGCTGGTCACCCTGGCCAGCCCGGTCGACGGGCCGGCCGACACCGACGATGTCAGCTACTGGCGGTCGTTCCCGGCGGGTGCCGACCCCGACGCCGGGGCCCGGCACGCGTGGTGGGTACGCCGCTCGGCCGCCGCCTTCGACCGGCCCACCGGCGTGGTCCGGATCTGGGCGGACACCGCCCCGGCCGCCGTCCGCGCGGCGGGTGCCGCCGACCCGCGGGGCCACGTCACCACCCAGGGGCACGTGCTGCGGGTGCCCGACTTCCTGGCCACGTTGACCACCGAGGCCGTCGTGCACCACCTCGACCTGGTGTCCGACCTGCCCGCCGCGCCGCCGCCCGGTCCGCTGGCCGTCGAGGTCGCGGTCGCCACCATGGACGGCCTGCTCAGCGACGACACCGTCCGGCCCGCCGACTGGGACGACCTGACCTACCTGGGCAAGGCCACCGGTCGGGAGCCGCTGACCGACGGGGACCGGGTGGCGCTGGGCGAGGCCGCCGGCTGGTTTCCGCTGCTCGGCTGATCTCGGCGTCGGCGTCGGGTCAGACGATCGCCATGTCGACGAAGCGGGACAGGTGCAGCTGGGCCGCTACCGTGATCGAGTCGGTGGGTCCATTTCTGTGCTTGGCAACAATGAAATCCGCCTCCCCGGCGCGCGGCGACTCCTTGTCGTAGTAGTCGTCGCGGTGCAACAGGATGACGACGTCGGCGTCCTGCTCGATCGAGTTGTGGGTGGCGATCCCGTTGGCGACGAAATTGTGGGTGCCGAGTACCGTCGCGTCGAAGACGTCCTGCTCGCCGAGCGACTCGATCGAGGTGATCTCGTCCCAGAAGATGTCGTTGGTCGCATGCAGTTCGAGGTCGGCGGCGTCGAGCACCGAGGCGATCTTCGCCAGTCGGGACCGGCTCGGTGCGCGCTTCCACAGCGCGCTGCCGCAGAATTGTGTGCCTATTGCTTGCGCGAACTCGCGGTGGCTGATGCCCCGCTCTACCAGGACATCCCGAACCTGGTTCCACACTTCGGTCGGTACCGTGTCGACGTTGGTGTTGCTCACGACCGTCTCCAACACGGTGAGCAGCGCCTCGCAGGCAGCCGCGCGCTCGCCGTGCACCCCGATCTCCCGCAGGAACCGCAGTTGGTCGTCCCGACCCGAGATGTCGAGGGTGTACTGGGGACGGTGGTCAGCTACCGGAACGACTTTGAGGCGGGCGGTGATGCCGTACCGCAGGAGGAGGCGGGAGATGTCCTCAAGCATTCTGCGACTGGTGGAGGAGAAGTAGACACGCCCGCCCCTACCCGACTTGTTGACATGGACCGAGCCGTCGGTCGACCAGAGGTGGCGCAGGAAAAGCGTGATCTGTTCCTTGGGCATGCTGAAGATCGCCTGCGGAATGAACTTCTCGTGCGAACGCAGCCCAAAGAGCCCCAGTCCATCGAGCCACTCTGCGATCGGATTACGCCGTCCACGGGCCAGTCGGTACGGGGCGGGCAGCCGGAGCGTCGTGACCCGGGCGGCCTCGTACTCGTCCCGTATGGCGCTGATCCCGAAGTGCTTCGCGGCCTCGGCCACGGCCACCAGGTTTTCCTCGTCCCTGCTGGCGTACCGGATCGGCTGGCGTCTGACGAACGAACCGTCACCGAGCAGGTGCGCGAGCAATACCACCTCCGCCTCCACCCACGGCCGGATCGCCAGCGGCGGGGGCAGGTGTCTCGGCGTGGCCAGCCGTGCTCCGACGGCCAGCTCACCGAGCGGCACCCACCCGGCGAAGGTGAGGAAGGGGTGGTTCGCCGTCGCGTCGATCTGCTTTCCCGACGCGAGGGTCAGCCGGAACACCTTGCGCCGACCGCTGGGGAAGACGTGCGTCATGGTCCGGGGCGAGTACCGCAGATTCTCGTCCAGCGCCCAGACCGGGATTTCTCTCGTCCCGGCCTCTAGCAGCTCACCCATGGTGACTTCCGCATTGGTGTCGGCCCGGATCAGTCGGGTCTCCGCGGTCAGACAGCCAGATTCGCGCAAATCGGACAATTGTGGTCGCTTATCGGTACGTTGCTCGGGACCACGGTTGAGCTGGCTGACCGCGATCACCGGGCACTCGACCTCCTTGGCCAACAGCTTCAGGCCACGGGACAGGTCCGCGACCTCCTGCTGACGGCTCTCGGTACGCTTCGGTGAGGTCATCAGCTGGAGGTAGTCGACGACGATCATCTTGAGGTCGTGCTTCTGCTTGAGCCGCCGCGCCTTCGCCCGGATCTCCATCAGGTTCATGCTCGGGGTGTCGTCCACGAACAGCGGCGCCTCGCTGATCTCCCCCATGCAACGGGCCAGCTTGGTCCAGTCGTCGTCGGAGAGCTGACCGCTGCGCAGCACGTGCAGCGGGACCCGCGCCTCGGCCGACAGGAGCCGCATGACGATCTCGACCTTGCTCATCTCCAGCGAGAAGATGGCGGCGGCCTGGTTGGCCCGGATCGCCGCGTTGCGGGCGAAGTCCATGCTGGCCGTGCTGTTGTGGGTGGGGATCATCGACCGGCCGGCCAGGTAGAGGTGGTCGGGGTTGTCGACGGTCACGCAGCGCACCGGCACGCTGGCCACCGGCCGGACGTCCACCACGTACCGGACACCCGGGTCGGTGCGCAGGCGGACGGCCTCGGCGGATGCCCTGGGCTCCCGCCGGAAGACGGCGTCCGGGGTGGCGAAGGCGACCGTGTACGACGTCCCGGTCCGACCCGGTGCCGGCCGCTCGGTGAACGTGCAGCGGTAGCCGAGACCCACCACGAGTTCCCGCACGTCGCCGGCGAGCCGCCGCGACGTCGAGGTGTACCGGTGCTCGCCGGTCGGGGTGAGGGTGCCGGCGGTGTCCATCAGCCCGGCGAGCAGTGCCCGACGTTGCGCCTCGGAACCACGTAGGTAGTCGCGGGGGATGTGCTTGTCCGCGAGGACACCGACCTCCCGCAGTGTCGTCAGGAAGGACCCGGCGAGGTGGCCCGGGTCGGCCCGGCCGTCGCCGAGCCAGCCGCCCAGGCCGTACGGGGGGATGGGCACCGCCCGCTCGGGCAGTTGCAGGGGGGCGCAGGTGGCGACGGCGTGGCGGGGGAGTCCCTGCGGCCCGGTACGCAGCGTCGCCGCGATCTGCGCCGTGGTGAACACGCCGTCCTCGGCAGGGTCCGGGGCTGCGCCCGTCGGCGTGCCGCCCGCCGGGGCGAGGGCCCGGGTCCGGGTGGTGGTCCGCCACAGGTGCCCGGCGTCGGCGACGATCACGCTGCCGTCGGAGAACTCGACCTCGTAGCAGGGTCGCCCGTGCATGACGGCGAAGGCGGCGGTGACCGTGGTCGGTGTGCCGTCCGCGGCGAGCAGCCGGTCGCCGACGCGGACCTCACCCATGGTGGTCCAGCCGTCGGGGGTGGGCAGCGGCGTGTCGAGCGCCAGTGCCTTACCGAGGCCGGGGCGGCCGGCCACGATGATGAGCTGCCCGGGGTGCAGGCCGTTGAGCAGCCGGTCCAGGTCGGTGAAGCCGGTCGGCACCCCGGTCATCACGCCGCCCTGCGCGCCGACCGCCTCGATCTCGTCCAGGGTGGGCTGGAGCATGTCGGCGAGCACCGCGAAGTCCTCGCTGACCCGCCGTTCGGTGATCTCGTAGACCGCCTGCTGGGCCAGGTCGACGACGTCGTCGACGTCGCGGCTGCCGCCGGCGGCGGTGCCGTAGCCGAGCTGCACGATCCGGGTGCCGGCCTCGACGAGGCGGCGCAGCACGGCGCGTTCGCCGACGATCCGGGCGTAGTAGGAGGCGTTCGCCGCCGTCGGCACGGCTGCCATGCAGGTGTGCAGGTAGGGGGCGCCGCCGACCCGGGCGAGGTCGCCGGAGTCGGCGAGGGCCGCCGCGACGGTGATGCCGTCGGCGGGCTCGCCGCGACCGTAGATGTCGAGGATGGCGTCGAAGATGGTGGCGTGGACGGGCCGGTAGAAGTCGGTGGACTTGAGGATCTCGACGACGTCGGCGATCGCGTCCTTGGAGAGCAGCATGCCGCCGAGGACGCACTGCTCGGCGGCGACGTCCTGGGGTGGGGTCTTGTCGAATTGGCCGTCGCGGGGCGGCGGGGCGGACGACTGCCCCGCGACCCGGGGCTCCGCCCGCATGTCGTCGGTGATCGACACGGTTCCCCCTCCACAGCGTCGCGGTCGGCCCGGCGGTACGCCGGCGGTGTGACACCGTCCGGTCAGGTCGATCGGGGGGCCATCGCGCGACCGGTCGGTGCCCCACGATACGGACCCCGAGGTCAGACCCTCAACCGGCGCGGTGGACGAGCCTCGGGACAACCTGTGGACGCGCGTGGACAACCATGTGCGCAGCGTGTGCACAGCCTGTGGAAAACTGTGGGGGAATTCTGAGGGTAGGCGCTGCGACCTGGGGGTTCACTATCCACAGCCTGTGGACGAATATTTTCCGGTAAGGCTCTTGGGTCGGTCTTCCCGTACTATCTCTGCGAAACGGCTACACCTGGACAGCGGATTGCACTTTCGGTTGAGAAGGGTCACGCTCCGGCCGTGAGTTACCGGGACTGGGAGCGCGGGGAGGGCAGCCCGCGCGCGCGTCAGCCGATCGCCCCGTGGGACGACCTCGGCGACCCGGTTCCGTCGGATTCATACTCCTCGACGGACCGCTACCGTACGCCGAGTCGGCGTCGGGCGGTCGAGCGTGGGCAGCAGGAGCCTGTCGACGCCTACCTGCCGAGCTGGGCGGTCGAGTCGGGCATCGCGCACGCCGACGGCCGGGGTCGGCACGCCGCCCCGGACGACGACGAGGACGACACCCGGCGGGTCGCCGGGGTGGGTCGGCGGGCGGCCCGCCGGCGGCGGGAGAGCGAACGCCGGGAGGCACGGGCGGTCGGTGCGGGCCCCGGGTCCGACGACCACACCCGGGAGTGGACCTTCGACCGTCCCCAGCAGGAGCAGGGGTACGTCGGGAGCCGGCGGGCCGACGCCGACGAGGGTGAGCCGGTGTCCGGGGCGGCCCCGACGGCCCGCCCGCGTCGGGCGTCGTCCCGTCGTCCCGAGGTGATCTGGTCCGGTGGTGACGATTCCGACCTGCCTGTGGAGGCCGTTCCCGAGCAGCCGCCCCGGCGTCGGCGACGCAACACCGACGAGTCGTGGGCCCGGCCGCTGACCGACCCGGCGAGCCGCCCGGCGGCCGACCCGTGGAGCCGGTCGGCCGAAGCGGAGCCGGAGTACCGCCCGGCGGTGGACCCGTGGGACGCCTCCGGCGTGCACGGTTGGCAGAGTCCTCCCACCGACGACCGGTGGGACCGCCTCGGCGGGTCGTCGCGGTGGGGGCAGAGCGACAGCACCGGCCAGTGGGACCGCTTCACCGACACCGCCCAGTGGGACCGGACGGACGTCGGCCGGTGGGGTCAGGTGACGGCGGAGGGTGACGGGTGGGACGGTCGGGATTCGGGCCGGGTCGACCGTCCGGACCGCGACGAGGTGGGCCCGTGGGACCGGGTCGGGCCCGACCGGCGGGACGCGGGTGGGGTGGACCGGTGGGAGCGGTCGGTGCCGCCCCGGTCGTCGCAGCCGGTCACCGGTGAGGGCTGGCCGTGGGGTGGGCAGCCGGAGGGTTTCTGGTCGGGTACCCGCCTGGCGGGTGACGATCCCCGCTGGATGGATCCGCCGACCTCGGCGCCCCGGTCGCCGGTGGTGGGTTACACCGCGCCGCGCCCCCGGGCGGCCCCCCGTCGTCGGGCGGAGCCGGTGTCCGGGCGGGCCGCCGGGCGGGCGGCGTCGGCGTCCTCGCTGCGGGAGCGGATCGGCGCGGTGGGTGCCGGTTCGTGGAACCGTCGCCTGGAGGACGATCTACTGGACCCGGATCCGGGTGGTCCGCTGCGTCCGTTGGTCTACACGGCGGCCTGTTACCTGGTGCCGGCGGTTTTGGTGTTCCTGTGGCTGTTGACCCTGGACGGTCAGCCGCCGGCCGGTTGTGTCACGGACATCAGCGGTGGCGGGTGTGAGCCGCCCCGGGCCCATGCGCTGGGTTCGCTGGTCGCGGGTGGTCCCCGGTTCGGTCTGTCGTTGCTGAGCAGCCTGGTGGTGGCGGTGCTGTTGCGCCGGGTCGGGACGACCTGGCGGCCGGCGACGGTGGCGCTGGCGGCGGCGGTGGTCGGTGGCGGCCTGTCCACCGTGATGATCAGCGCGGTCACCGGTCAGCCGATCGGCTGACCGCACGGGTTGTCGGGGCGCGGCCCGGCCGGACCCGGTGCACCGCGGCGTGGAGTGTGGGAAGTGCGTAGTGGCCCGCACCGGATGCCGGTGCGGGCCACTACGGATGTTGCTGGTGCTTGAGGTCAGCCCTGGACGACGTTGAGGTCGAACGTGGCGGACACCTCGGGGTGCAGCTTGATCTTCACCGGGTAGGAGCCGGTCGACTTGATGTGACCGGGCATCTCCAGCCGACGACGGTCGAGGACGGGGCCACCGGCCGCCTTGACGGCGTCGATGACCTCGGCCGGGGTGACCGAGCCGAAGAGCCGGCCACCGTCGCCGGCGCGGACCTTCAGGCTGACCTTCAGGCCTTCGAGCTGGCCCTTGACCTCGTTGGCGTGGCCGAGGTCGCGGATCTCCCGGGCCGAGCGGGCCCGCTTGATGACCGTGACCTGCTTCTCCGCACCCTTGGTCCAGCTGATCGCGAAGCCCTGCGGCAGCAGGTAGTTACGGCCGTAGCCGTTCTTGACCTCGACGATGTCGCCGGGGGCACCGAGACCGGAAACTTCCTGGGTCAGGATGATCTTCATGTCGGTGCCTCCTCTCAGCGGGCCGTGGCGGTGTACGGCAGAAGCGCCATCTCACGGGCGTTCTTGACCGCACGGGCGATCTGCCGCTGCTGCTGGGAGGTGACCCCGGTCACCCGCCGAGCGCGGATCTTGCCGCGGTCGGAGATGAACTTGCGCAGCAGCGCGGTGTCCTTGTAATCGATATAGGTGATCCCGTCCTTGTCGAGCGGGTTCACCTTCTTCTTCGGCTTGCGAAGTGCCGCAGCCTTGGCCATTGCACGTGCTCCTGGTTTGCGATCGCGGGCGCTCGGCGCCATTAGAACGGAGGCTCCTCGTCGAAGTTGCCGCCCGAACCACCGCGGGAGGAGGGGGCCGGGGCAGCAGAGGCCCAGGGGTCGTCGAAGTTGCCTCCGCCGCCGCCCTGGTTGCCACCGCCACCGGAGCCGAAGCCACCACCGCCGCCACCGGAGCGCGACATCTTCTGCACCTTCGCCGTGGCGTAGCGCAGCGACGGGCCGATCTCGTCGACCTCAAGCTCGATGACGGTGCGCTTCTCACCCTCGCGGGTCTCGTACGACCGCTGGCGCAGCCGACCCGAGACGATCACGCGGGCGCCCCGCTGGAGCGACTCGGCGACGTGCTCCGCCGCCTGCCGCCACACGGTGCAGGCCAGGAAGAGCGGCTCGCCGTCCTTCCATTCGTTGGTGGTCCTGTCCATGAACCGGGGCGTCGATGCGACCCGGAACTTGGCGACCGCCGCACCGGACGGGGTGAACCGCAGCTCGGGGTCATCGGTCAGATTGCCGATGACCGTGATGGTGGTGTCTCCTGCCATGACCAACTCCTCGCGCACTCAGCGTTCTGCCGTACAGGCTCTCAGAGCCCTCCGACATCACGATGAGGTTGATCCGGGCGAACCGGGTTGGATGCTTAGCGCATTTCCGGTCGGATGACCTTGGTGCGCAGCACGGACTCGTTCAGCCGCAGCTGGCGGTCGAGTTCGGCCACCGCCTCCGGCGTCGCCTGAAGGTCGACGACGGCGTAGATGCCCTCGGCCTTCTTGTTGATCTCGTACGCGAGGCGCCGGCGGCCCCACACGTCGGTCTTCTCCACCGAGCCACCCGCGGTCCGGATCACGTTCAGGTACGTGTCGAGCGACGGGGCGACGGTGCGCTCCTCGAGACTGGGATCGAGGATCACCATGACTTCGTAGTGACGCAAGACGTGCTCACCTCCTGTGGGCTAGGCGGCCACGGTCCTTCCGTGGCAGGAGGTCGTGCGTCGTGCCCGCCCCGCGCCGGGGGAACCCGGCCGGACGCGGACAACCGGACCAGGATACCCGGTCCCGACGATCACCCCCGGGCAGGTCGACCCGGCAGGTCGGCGGTGGGGACGACGACGGTGACAGGGGCCCGCCGCGACACCCGAAGGCCGACGGCGGACCCCTGTCCACGGGGCCGCGGGGCGTCCCGTCCGCATTCCTTGGGTGGGACCTGGGGAGGAACGACCACACCGATGAGGTTGGATCGAGGACACCCCGCGGAGCTTCATCCTGTTGTTATCTGACGATACAACGGCGATCGTCACGTTATAGCCGAATTGAAACTATTCGTCCGGCTGTTCCACTCCCCTCAACGATCGCCGGCCCCGACCGGTGACGCCGCACGTCCCGCGGGCGCGACTTGCCCACCACCGTCACCCCTCGCACGTCGGGGGTGGGACGTAGGCTCGCCTGCATGCGTATCGGAGCCCACGTCGACCAGGCCGACCCGTTGACGGAGGCGGCCACCCGTGCCGCCGAGGCGGTGCAGTTCTTCCTCTCCGACCCGCAGGGCTGGAAGGCCCCGAAACCCCGGGAGGACGCCGACCAGCTGCGCGCCGCCGCTGTGGACGTCTACGTCCACGCCCCGTACGTCATCAACGTGGCCACCCTCAACAACCGCATCCGCATCCCCAGCCGCAAGCTGCTGCTGGGCCACGCCACCGCGGCGGCGCAGCTCGACGCCCGGGGGCTGATCGTGCACGGTGGCCACGTCAACGCCGGTGACGACCTCGCGGTCGGCTTCGACAACTGGCGCAAGACCTTCGCGTACGCGGCCGACTCCGGCGGGTTCCCCGTACCGGTGCTGATCGAGAACACCGCCGGGGGCGACAACGCCTGCGCCCGGCGGCTCGACGCACTGGCCCGGCTCTGGGACGCCCTCGGTGACTACGAGGTGGGCTTCTGCCTCGACACCTGCCACGCGTACGCCGGGGGCGAGGAACTGCTCGACCTGGTCGACCGGGTCAAGGCGATCACCGGCCGGATCGACCTGGTGCACGCGAACAACTCCAAGGGCGGATTCAACTCCGGGCAGGACCGGCACGACAACCTCGACGGCGGCACCATCGACCCGGAGCTGCTGGTGGCGGTGATCCGGGCGGCCGACGCCCCGGTCATCGTGGAGACCCCCGGCGGGGCCGCGGGTCAGGGCGCGGACATCGCCTTCCTCCGCGAGCAGCTCGGCGTGGGGGCCTGAACTCCGATGACCACCAACGCGACGGGCGGCAGCCCACCCGCACGGCAGACCGGCGGCACGGACCCCACCCCCGGGGCGGGATCGCCGCAGGACCGGCCGGCACCCGACGCGCGCGACAGCTCCGAGCCGGACGGTAACGGGCTACCCCCGACCACCGACTCCGACCCGAAGCCGGCCGGGTCCGGCGCAGAGGCCCAGCTGGCGGGGACGACGACGGAGAAGCCCGCAGCGACGGCAGCCGACCAGACCGGCACGACGCCCGACCAGACCGGCAGGCGCAGGACCTGGAAGGATATGTTCCGCAGAAGCAGGGCCGGCAAGGACGACCCCGGCACGAACAAGGCCGGGAAGGACGACCCCGGCGAGGACAAGGCCGGGAAAGACGAGGCCGGCAAGGACCGAAGCGACGAGCCGGCCGGGAGCGGAGCGGAGCGGCAGGAGCCGGCCGCCGAGGCCGATCCGTGGACCTCGTTCGCGCCCGCGCCGGAGCCGGTGCCCGGCCGCCCCGGACGCGCCGTCCGCGCCACCGGCCGGTTCCTGATGCACGAGTGGACGCTCGCCGTCCTCGCCTCGCTCGCCCTGGCCGTGGGACTGACCTGGCCGACCCTGCGCTACCCGCTCTACACGCTCCCCCAGGACTACTGGGATCCGAGTCTCCAGGCCTGGCAGATGGCCTGGTCCGGGCACGCCCTGCGAACGAACCCCGGGCAGCTGTTCCAGTCCAACACGTTCTTCCCGGAACCGTGGAGCTTCGCCTTCTCCGACATGCTGCTCGGGTACGCCCCAGCCGGCCTACTCGGCACCGGTCCGGACGCCGCCGTGCTCCGCTACAACATCATGTTCGTGCTGGCCCACGCGATGGCCACGTTCGGGGCGTACGTGCTGGCCCGGCAGTTGGGCGCGGGCCGGATCGGATCGGCCGTCGCCGGGGTCAGCTACACCTACGCGCCGTGGCTGCTCGCCCAGGCCGGTCACCTGCACATCGTCTCCAACGGTGGTATCCCGTTGGCGCTGGCCATGCTGGCCCGGGGACACGGCTGGTCACTGCGGCACGGTTACCGTCCCGAGCGCCGCCGGGTCGGCTGGGCGTACGCCGGGTGGGCGGTGGCCGCCTGGCAGCTCAGCCTGGGCTTCGGCATCGGCCTGGTCTTCGCGTACGTCCTCGCGCTGGTCCTGCTGGTCGCGGCGGCGGTGTGGTTCTGGCGGCGGCTACGGGGCGCGCGGCGGCCCTTCGGTCGTCGGTTGTTCGTCGCCGACCTGGTCGGCGGGCTGCTCTTCGCCGCCGTCGGCGCGCTGCTGGCGGTGCCGTACTTCAAGGTCGCCGAGCTGCACCCGAACGCGGAACGCACCCTCGGCGACATCGGCGTCTACTCGCCGCCGGCCAGCGGTTTCTTCACCGCGCCCGCCGAGTCGTGGATCTGGGGCGGGCTGCACGAGGGGGCTCGGGCCGCGTTGCCCTGGCATCCGGAGATGACCCTGCTGCCGGGCTTCGTGCTGTACGCGCTGGCGGCCGGTGGGCTGTTCTTCTCGGTGTGGCGGCTGCGGCACCGGCTGCTGATGCTCGCCGGGGTGATCGTCACCATGGTCCTCGCGATGGGGACCCGGTTCTTCGACGGCACCTTCACCTACGCCCCGCTGTTCGAACACCTGCCCGGGTTCAACGGGCTGCGTACCCCGGGACGGATGATGCTCTGGACGACGCTCCTGCTCGGCCTGCTCGCGGCCGGTGCGGTGAGCGCCTTCGCCCGGCGGGTACGCGAGATCAGCACCGACCGGGTGTCCGCCCGGCCGTCGCCGTGGCTGCGGGCGGTCACCCTGCTGCCGCTGCTGCTGGTGCTGGTGGAGGGGCTGAACAACACCCCGCACCCGGTGGTGCCGGAGCAGCCGGAGGCGATGCGCACAGTGGACGGTCCGCTGCTGGTGCTGCCCAGCGGTCAGAACCAGGACCAGCCGGTGATGCTCTGGTCGACCAGCCGGTTCCAGCAGGTGGTCAACGGGGGCAGCGGCTTCACCCCGAAGCAGCTCGACGACGTACGCCGGGTGTCGGCGGCCTTCCCCGACCAGACCAGCGTCGACTACCTGCGCACCCTCGGCGTCCGCAACGTGGTGGTGTTGCGGGACCAGATCGTCGGTACGCCGTGGGAGGTGACGGTGGAGGCGTCGGTCGAACAGTTGGGCATCACCCGCCAGCAGGTCGGCAACGCCGTGGTGTTCCGTCTCTGAGGTCGGGGTTGCGGTGGGGGTTTGCGGGGGAGCCCAGCCGGCTCCGGGCGGTCAGGCTTGATCCCTGCGCCGGCTGGGCTCCCCCGCAAACCTGACGGGCGCACGGCCGTCTCGAACTTGCGCGTCGGGGTGGTGGGGTGGGTTTCAGGCGGGGGTGGGGGCTGGTTCGGGTTCGGGGGCGGAGGTCCTACTGCGGAGTTTTGACAGCCAGGGGGCGTCGGGGGCCCCGTCGAGCACGCCGCCGTCCGGGTCGTCGGAGTAGGTCTGGCGGACCGCGTCGCGCTCCGGGTGCAGGATGTCCTTGACGATCAGGACGCAGAGCACCACCACCGTGCCGAGCCGCAGCGACGAGGCCAGCACGAAGACCCCCTCGGGAAAGACCGGACGGCTGGTGGCCGAGCCGAGCAGTTCGCCGTAGAAGGCGACGAAGTAGCAGACCTCGGCGAACTGCCAGGCGAGGAAGGCGCCCCAGCGGGGCCGGGCGAGCACCGCCAGCGGCAGCAGCCAGAGCACGAACTGTTGCGACCAGACCTTGCTGAAGATCAGGAATGCGGCCACCACCAGGAACGCGAGCTGGGCCAGCCGGGGCCGTCGGGGTGCCCGCAGCGCCAGTACGGCCACGCCGATGCAGGCCAGCCCGAACAGGGCGTACGACAGGTTGTTGAGGGTCGGGATGTTGGCGTTCAGCCACTGGAACGGGCCCTGGTCGCCGGGGCTGCCGGTGTTCACCTTGCCGTCGAGGTACCGCCCGATGTACCACAGCGTGCCCCAGTCGATGGGCCGGGTGGTGTTCAGCTCGAAGAAGCGTCCCCAGTTGTCGGGGTAGCGGATCGCCGCCGGCAGGTTCACCGCGACCAGCGCGACCAGGCCGGTGGCGACGGCGGTGAGCGCGGCCCGTAGTCGACCGGCGCGCAGGCCGAGGATCAGGATCGGGCCGAGCAGGAACAGCGGCCACATCTTCGCCGCGCCGCCGAGGCCGAGCAGGATGCCGGCCAGGGCGGGTTGTCGTTTCGCCCAGGCGGCCAGCCCGAAGGCGGCCAGTCCGATGGCGAGGAAGTCCCAGTTGACGGTGGCGGTGAGGAACAGCGCCGGGGCCAGCGCGAACAGGGCCGCGTCCCAGGGTCGTCGACGGCGCAGGGCGAGTATCACCGCGGCGGTGGCGACAGCGAGCGCGCTGAGGGCCAACGCGTTGGCGTTGTAGAACCAGCGGCCCTGGTTGATCGTCGGGTCGTCGACGCCGAGCGAATGCACTGGCAGGCCGAGCGCGCCCATCATGTAGCCGGTGAGCACCGGGTACTCCACCGGGTGGTCCCGGTAGGGGACCTTGCCCTCGTGCAGGCCCTCGGCGTAGTAGAGGGCCAGCACGTCGGTGTAGCACATCCGGGTGTACTGGATGTTGTTCTGCCAGGCACCGTTCTGGCAGGGCGCCTTCTGCACCCAGTGCAGGGCCAGGGTCAGGCAGGCCAGGGCCAGCACGATCCGGGCGGCCGTCCAGAACCGGCTCTCCCGACCGGCGGGCCGGTCGACGGCGACCGCATGGTCGCCGAGCGGCCCGCCGATCGCCTCGGAGACGCCTCGGACGAAGCCGTCCGATCGGGACGGGTGGTCGCTGCTCCCGGCGTCGTCGATGCCGGCCGTCGGCTGGGTGCTCATGAGAATGCATCCTGCCCTATGAATGGCTCCCGGACGAGCAGCATGTCGCGGTGCGGAATCCGTACGCCCGACGCGGACCATCCCATCCGCGACATGCCGCTGCCGGCGACCGCAGGTCTGCGGGTCGCCGGCAGCGGCATTGATGCTTGTCGGTGCGGGTTCGGCTCAGTCCCGGGCGCGTGGGGTCGGCAGCAGGCCGCCGCCGTTTCCGCCGGGGAGGTTCTGGTTGGGCGGGTTCGGCGGATCGCCCCCCTGGTTCCCACCCTGATTACCACCCTGGTTGCCGCCTTGGTTTCCGCCCTGGTTGCCGCCTTGGTTCCCACCCTGGTTGCCGCCCTGGTTGCCGCCGCCGAGGAGGCACTGCAGGTCGGTCGGGGCGCAGTTCTGCCCGTTCGGGTTCGACGGCGGCGGCGGGGGCGGGGGCGGGGTGCCGTTGCCGGACTCCGGGTCGCCGACCTTCGCCGCCGGCGGGAAGTCCAGCTTTTCCTCGCCCTTGAGCGCGCCGTTCATGACCCGTTCCCAGATCTCGCCGGGCATGGTGGCACCGCTGATGTTGTCGCCGTTGTTCAGCTTGATCGCTTCCCGCTTGCCCTTGTTGCCCACCCAGACGGCGGTGGCAAGCTGTGGGGTGTATCCGACGGTCCAGGCGTCACCGTTCTGGGTGGTGCCCTCCTTGAGTTCCCAGGTACCGGTCTTGGCGGTCGCCTTCCGGCCGTCGGCCAGAGTGTGGTTGATCCGGCCCGGGTAGTCCTCCAGCACGTCGGTCACGTCGGCGACCACGTCGGGGTTGATCCGCTTCTGCGGTTTGAGCTGCTCACCGCCGAGCTTCTCCCACTTGCCGGTCTCCTTGTTCTGCTTCTCGGCGGAGATCAGGAAGTGGGCCTTGTTGTAGATGCCCTTGTTGGCGAAGGTGGCGATGCCGTTGGCGTGGTCCAGCACGGTGATCGGGTACTGGCCGTAGGCGACCACGTGGTAGAAGGGGTCGGGCGCCAGGTCGGCGGCCTTCTCCTTGGTCAGGTCGTGCCCCTTGGGCGGGCTCACGTTGGTCTGCCACATCATGCTGACGCCGGCCTTGGCCGCCATGTCGACGATCTTGTCGGGGCCGATGTCCAGGCTGACGTGGTAGAACGGGACGTTCAACGACTTCAGGGTCGACTCCCGCAGCGTGCAGGAGTCCCCACAGCTGGGGTTGTCGGTGCCGGCGTTGCTGACCCGGAACTCCACGCCCTCCGGGGTGAAGGCCCGGCCCTTCCAGCGCGACTCGACGGACTTGCCGGCCTCCAGCGCCGCCGCCAGGGTGTAGATCTTGAAGCTGGAGCCGGGCGAGTGCCCACCGGTGACGTTGCCGTTGGTGTCGGTGTTGGTGCCGGCGTAGTCGGTACCGGTGCCGTCGTCCCCGCCGTAGTAGCCGAGCACCCGACCGTTACGCGGGTCGATGGAGACCACGGCGGCCATCAGGTTCTTGCGGGCACCGTCCAGCTCGGAGCCCTTGGTGCTGCGCTGGGCGGCGCTGGTGACGGCCTTCTGCACCTTGTTGTCGATGGTGGTCCTGATCCGGTAACCACCCTCGCGGAGCATCGCCGAACAGCGCGGCTTACGCTCCGTCACCTCCGCGTCGTTGTCGGTGCAGAGCTTCTTCTCCCGCATCTCCGCCGACACGTAGTTGATGACGTTACCGATCGGGGTGTTGACCCCGAACTTGACGCCCGACCGGGACTCCTTGGGGGTCTGCAACGTCTTCGTCGGGTACTCCGTCGGATGCGCCGGCCGGCCGGGGGCGTCGACCCAGTGCATCTCGATCATGTTCTTGATGACGTAGTCCCAGCGGTCCTTGGCCTCGGTGGGGTTGATCGACGGGTCGAAGCCCTTGTGCGTGGCGCTCGGCTCCGGTTGCTTGATCAACGCGGCGAGCACGGCGGCCTCGGCCACGTCGACCTTCGAGACCGACTTGCCGAAGTACGCCCACGCCGCCGCCTCGATGCCGTACGCGTTGCGACCGAAGTAGATGGTGTTGAGGTAGTGCTCCATGATCTGTTCCTTGGTGAACTGATCGTTGAGCTTGGAGGCGACGATCGCCTCCTTCACCTTCCGCGCGTACGAGTCGTCTTGGAGGTTCTCGTAGGCGTTGCGGGCGTACTGCTGGGTGATCGTCGAGGCACCCTGCTTGTCGCCGTTGGAGAGGTTGTTCCAGGCGGCGCGGGCGATGCCCTTGTAGTCGACACCGGCGTGCTCGTAGAAGTTCTTGTCCTCCGCCGCCGCCACCGCGTCGCGCATGTGCTGCGGGATCTGGTTGATCGAGACGAAGGTACGGTTCTGCTCGCCCACCTTGGCGATGACCGTCTTGTTGTCGCTCGCGTAGATGGTGGTGGCGAGTGGCAGCTTGATCTGGTTCGGCAGTACCACGGTGGTGGAGTAGTAGGTGAACCCGACCACGCCGAGGCCGGCGAGCATGATGAAGACGGCAAAGCCGGCGATCAGCAGGTTGATCCGCTTGCGCCGCTTCGCCCGCGCCATCGCGTCCGGGTCCCCCGGACCGCGTCCGCGCCCGCCGCCACCGCCATAGCCACGCCCCGGCCCGTTCGGCCCGTTCGGGCCACCCGGCCCGCCACCGACCTGTGCGACGCCGGCCCGCGCCACGGAGGCCCGCCCGGCGGAGCCGACCGAGGCCGCGCCGACGCTGGCCCGGCCCGCAGAGGCTGTCCCCACCGAGGCCCGGCCGGCCGGTCCGCCCGCCGGCGAGACCGGCACCGACGCCCGACCCGGGCCACCCCATCCCGGCGATGCCGGGGAGACCGGCACCGACGCCCGGCCGGGCCCGGCCGGCGAGACCGGCACTGAAGCCCGGCCCGGGGTCGCCCGGCCGACCGAGGCCGATCCGGCGGCGCCACCTGTCGCGCGCGGCGGCGGGACCGCCGCCGAGGCCCGCCCGGTGGGCGCGGCACCGCCGACCGGGGCCCGGCCAGCCGGGGCCGCGCCCCGGGCGTCACCGCCCCGCCGGGGGTACCCGTCATCCGCCCCCGGTCCGGGGCCGCCGTTCGAACCCGGTACCTGGGCCCGCGCACGCGGGGAACTGGGATCGCCGTACGAGTTCATTCCTCACACCCTGCCGGTCGCGGTGGGACGCGGGGGCGTCACCACCGGGTTGCCGTGAGTTGACACACGCGTCGGGAGGCCGGCGCGGAGCCGGGGACGCGCTGCAAATTCCACATCATTCGGGCCATTCGGGCCGAGGGGCCGCCGGTCACGGTGACTGTGTCGTACGCCACCCGAGTTGACCGGATCAGCCAGGTTCACCGTTGCGCCTCTCGCCTTCGCCCCTGCGTGGCAGCGGTGGTGGCCTCCGCCGTGCCCTGCTCCGGGCCACCCTCGGCCAGCCCGTCCCGGCCGAGCAGGAACTGCTCGACGAGATGGTTCCAGTCACAGCCGGGGCACACCTCCACCACGAAGACCTGGAACTCACGCAGCGTCATGGCCAGCACGGGCAATTCGGCCAGGGAACGTGCCTGGCCGGCCGACTGCCTGAGTTCGTCCCCGTAAATGTAGTGGACGTGGATCAGGTTCTCGCTCCGGCAGATCGGACACCGCTGCTCGGTCGGTTCGCCGTGGAAGCGGGCCGCGTTCTTCAGGTACGGCGACGCGTCGCAGACGTCGTACGTGCCGACCCGCCCGGCATGGAGGTCACGCAGCACCGCCCGCTTCTGGAGCGAGTAGTCGACCACCTGGCGAGACGTGCGCATGCGGCAAAGGGTACGCGCTCCGGTCGGGCGGGGCGACCACCGTCACGATCCGTGAAGAGGTCGGCGCACAACGGGGGTTTGCCCGGACGCCGATCGAGGTACTAACGTGCGATGTATCGGTCCGATACATCGAGGCGGTTAACCTTCCGTCCCGACGGCAGGGGAAGGATGGCCCGTGCTGGAACTCGCCATCCTCGGCCTCCTCCAGGAGTCCCCGATGCACGGCTACGAACTCCGCAAGGAGCTCGCCGCCAAGCTCGGCGCCATCCGGGCGGCGATCAGCTACGGCTCCCTGTATCCGACCCTGCGCCGGTTGCAGGCGGCAGGTTGGATCACCGAGGCGGCCGGGACACCCGCCACCGCCGAGGAGGTCCCCGCGCTGACCAGCCGACGCGGTCGGGTGGTCTACAAGATCACCGCAGAGGGCAAGGAACGGTTCGCGCAGCTGATCGCGCAGGCCGGCCCGGAGACGTACGACGACACGGGTTTCGGCGTGCACTTCGCGTTCTTCGCCCGCACCGACCAGGCGACCCGGCTGCGCATCCTGGAGGGCCGCCGGCGCACGATCGAGGAACGTCGCGAAGGACTTCGGGACGTGCTGGGCCGGGCGGCCGAGCGACTCGACGCGTACACCCTGGAACTGCAACGCCACGGCCTCGACGCCTGCGAGCGTGAGGTCCGTTGGCTGGAGGAGCTCATCGCCAACGAGCGCTCCGGCCGTGCCCCGACCGCCCCGCGACCCGGGGTGGCCGACGGTCCACGAGACAACAACAGCCCGCCTCCGCCTGGAGAGTCCAGGAAAGAGCGGCCGTGATGAAGAAGAAGGAGGCAGACGCTATGGGCTCCGTCCGCGTCGCCATCGTCGGTGTGGGTAACTGCGCCTCGTCCCTCGTGCAGGGCGTGGAGTACTACCGCAACGCCGACCCGAACGACCGCGTCCCGGGTCTCATGCACGTCACCTTCGGCGACTACCACGTATCGGACGTGGACTTTGTCGCGGCGTTCGACGTGGACGCCAAGAAGGTCGGCATGGACCTCGCGGAGGCGATCGTCGCCAGCGAGAACAACACCATCAAGCTCTGCGACGTGCCGCCCACCGGCGTCACCGTGCAGCGCGGCCCGACCTTCGACGGCCTGGGCCAGTACTACCGCGAGATCATCGAGGAGTCCGACGCCGAGGCGGTCGACGTGACCAAGGCGCTGCGCGACGCCCAGGTCGACGTGGTCGTCTGCTACCTGCCGGTCGGTTCCGAGCAGGCGGCGAAGTTCTACGCCCAGGCCGCGATCGACGCCGGCTGCGCCTTCGTCAACGCGCTGCCGGTCTTCATCGCCTCCGACCCGCAGTGGGCGCAGAAGTTCACCGACGCCGGCCTGCCCATCGTCGGCGACGACATCAAGAGCCAGGTCGGTGCCACCATCGTGCACCGCGCGCTGGCGAAGCTGTTCGAGGACCGTGGGGTCGAGCTGCTGCGCACCTACCAGCTCAACTTCGGCGGGAACATGGACTTCATGAACATGCTGGAGCGCAACCGGCTGGTCTCGAAGAAGATCTCGAAGACCCAGTCGGTCACGTCCCAGATCCCGCACGAGATGGTCAAGAGCGACGTGCACATCGGCCCGTCGGACCACGTGCCGTGGCTGGACGACCGCAAGTGGGCGTACATCCGCCTGGAGGGTCGTTCCTTCGGTGACACCCCGCTCAACGCCGAACTGAAGCTCGAGGTGTGGGACTCGCCGAACTCGGCGGGTGTCATCATCGACGCCGTCCGGGCCGCCAAGATCGCGCTGGACCGCAAGATCGGTGGCCCGATCCTGTCGGCCTCCTCGTACTTCATGAAGTCCCCGCCGGTGCAGTACGCCGACCACGACGCGCACGCCGCCGTCGAGGGCTTCATCACCGGCGACGTCGAGCGCTGACCCGCCGACCACCGCACCGCCGAGGGCCGGGTCCGCACGGACCCGGCCCTCGCGCGTTCAGTCCGCCATCTCCAGGTACGGCGACAGCCGCAGCGCCAACTCCTCGACCGAGTCGACCTCGCCGCTGGTCAAAGCGTCGGTCAACGCCATCCGGTCCTTGGCCGGCATGGTGAGGCGCAGGCCGGAACGGGACAGGAGGATGCGCATCGCCGCCCAGGCGAGCCCGGCGTTCCACAGGTCGAGGGGACGCCAGATCATCAACCCGTGCAGCAGTGCCGCCGCCCTGTCCAGCGCGGTCGGGTAGGCGGCCTGTCCGACCAACCGCGCGTACGGTCGGGCCGCCGCCGCCACGAGTATCCCGGCGTCGCGTACCTGACTCCGGGGGCCGGTGTGCTCGGCGAGCAGGATCAGCAGATCCTCGGCGTCCGGCCAGGGGTGGGTCATCTGTCCCCCAACATCGCGAAGAACTCGGCGTCCTCCTCGAACACCCGGCGGGCGGCCTGGCGGGTCCACTCGTCCCGGTCGTGCCGGTCCAGGTAGGCCTGTACCGCCACCTCGACCGTCTTGTGCATCGACCGGTGCTCCGCCTCGGCGAGCTCCTTGAGTCGCTGCTCGACCTCGGGCTTCAGGTTCAGGGTGAAGGCCATACCAGAGTTGTATAACTCGTCGGTCGGCTGGTCAACCACGCTCGACGCCACGTCTCCTCCTCGCCGGGTCATCGTCCGGGACGATGGTGGCGAGGATCGCTCGGATCGGGGCGGACGGACTGTGCGATCACCCCTCGGGCAGCCAGGCGCGGCGCAGTGCCACCCCCGCCTCCAACTCCAGCAGCGTCACCTTGCGGGGCAGCCCGCCACCGAAGCCGACCAGTTTGCCGCCCGCGCCGACGATCCGGTGACAGGGGACGATCACCGGTACCGGGTTGCGGTTGCAGGCCACCCCGACCGCCCGCGCCGCCCCGGGATCGCCGACCCGCCGGGCCACCTCGCCGTAGGTGAGCGTCTCCCCGTACGGGATGCGGGTCATCTCCCGCCACACGGCGCGCTCGAATTCGGAGCCGCGCGGCGCCCCCACCGGCACCGTGAACCCGGTCAGTTCACCGGCGAAGTACGCCCGCAGCTCCGCGACCGCCCGGCCGGCCAGCCCGTCGGCGGGCCGGTCGGCGGCCGACGTGACCCGACCGAAGTGCGTGCCGCAGACCGCCGTGTCGTCGGTGGCCACGGAGAACTCCCCGATCGGCGAGTCGAGCACGGTCCAGCGCATACCGACCATTCTTCCCGCCCCGACCGACACCGGGGGTGGCAGGGCGGCGGGGCCGGCCCTAGTTCCCGTAGGAGATGCTCCAGCTCTTGCCGTCGAAGGCGGCCTTCGCGCTGGTCATGCCGTCGGGGTACGACACCTGTGCGGGCGTGGTGAGTTCGGAGACGTCCATCACCTCGCTGCTCTCGAAGCTCCCGAAGGCGACCCAGTAGGTGGGCTTCGGGTCGAACTCGACTCCGGCGTTCGTCAGGGTCGGCACGACGAACGTACCGGCCCCCGACATGCCGATGCCCACGCTTCCCTGATCCTGGTTGCCCGGCCCGGGAACGGTGTCGTCCTCCTTGATTATCAGGCTTCCGTTCTTTCCGGAGGAACTGGTCGGCCCGAATTCGAAGCCGCCTTTGACGTAGGAGAGGGTGACCAGGTTGTTCTGGGTCAGGTCGGCCGACAGGGTCTGGCCCGCCACGAACTGCGTTCCGGGTACGAGTGTGCCGACCTGACCCCAGACGAAGTTGTAGTCGATGGTCCACTGGTATTCGACCGTGGTGGAGGGGTGGCACATCTTCGACATCCAGGCGAGCGTCACCGCGTCGCTGGGGAGCTGGGGCATCTCCTGGAAGAGGATGGCATTCATGCCGTCGAGCGCGGACTCGTTCAGAATCGTGATGTCGTACCCGACCGGGTCCTTCGGGGACGCGGTGGCCAGCCCGGTGCCCCCGCCCACCCCGGCCGTCGCCCGACCGGCAGGGCCCGTACCGAGCAGTGCGGCACCCAGGCCGGCGGCCAGCGCGGTGAGCCCGTCCCGTCGACTGATTCTGAATTCCCTCATGAATTCCTCCTCGTTCGCAAAGGAACGCCCCTGCTGGCGCCCCCTGGAGAGGAGAGGTACGCGTCAAGGTCCGATTTATCCGGATCTTCACCTCGGATCAGCAATTCGGCGTTGTCAATATGCTAGATAGGAGTTACGGCTAGCGCAAGGCATTCCCCCTCGCCCGGAACGGTCAACTCCCATCTACCGATAATTGCGCGGGAAAGTAGTTTTATACACGCGCTGTGCAGCGGAAGGCGCTTCAGGTGCGGCGCGGCGCAACGGACCGCCGCCCGATCCCGGGACGGGCGCCCGACGCCTCCCCGCCTGGTCCCGCTCGGGACCAGGCGGCAGCGGTCGGCAGGCGACGGCGACAAAGTGTGTCGGACGAGGCAAGGTTCAGCCACCGCCGGGCGTCTTTGGTACGGAGGTGAACGGTGACCGAAGGCACCGACGGGGAGTTCACCGCGTTCGTCAACGAACGGGGGGACGCGCTGCTGCGCGTCGCGTACGCGCTGGCGGGCAGCCAGCACGCCGCCGAGGACCTGTTGCAGAACGCGCTGGCCAAGGCGTACGCCAGGTGGCCCCGGATCCGGGGTGACGCCGAGCCGTACGTGCGCCGGATCCTCTACCACGACCAGGTCTCCGGTTGGCGACGGCTGGCCCGGCGACGCGAGGTGCCGATGCCCGTCCTGCCCGAGCGGCCCGGGGATCGGGACAGCGGCCACGACAGCGAGCTGCGGATGCTGCTGCGCGACGCGCTGCGGAGCCTGCCGCCCCGACAACGGGCGGTGTTGACCCTGCGCTACCTGGAGGACCTCAGCGTGGAGCAGACCGCCGCGCTCCTCGGATGCCGGGCCGGCACGGTCGCCAGCCAGGCGTCGCGCGCCCTGGCCCGGCTGCGGGAGCTGGTGCCGTCCTTCGATCCCGCCAGCAGTCCGGAGGTGGAGCGATGAACCGGCCGGCGGAGGATGCGCTGCGGGCAGCCGTACACGATCTCGCCGAGGAGGCGCGACCGGCACCGGGGCTGGCCCTGGCGGCGCTGATCCGGGGCCGACGGCGGCGGACCCGGCGGCGGGTGGCCGCCGCGGGCGTCGCGGTGGCGGCGGTCACGGCCCTGCTGGTGCCGCTCGTGCTGCTCCGGCCGGACCGACCGGTCCAACCGGCTCAGCCCACGCCGAGCCCCACCCCCGGCACGACGCTGCTGCCCACCCCCGGTGCCGACTGGCCGGCCCGGCCGTTGGCGCTGCCCGGCGGCTGGGTGGTCACCGGCGGCGTGACCGGCGGCACCGGGTACGTGCTGGACCGCACCCGGTCCCGTTACGTCCGTGCCGGCGGATACGCCGAGGTGTGGCCGGCCCCCACCGGCACGGTCACCGCCGTCCGGGACGAGCAGCACCCCGGCCAGCTCGGCCTCGCCGACGCGGCCACCGGAAAGCTGCGTTGGCAGCGGGTCCGGGGTGCGCTGGCCGTCCAGTGGTCGCCGGACGGCCGCCGGTTGGCGGTGACCGTCCTGCGGGGCGGGGTGAACCGCCTCGGTGTGCTGGAGGTCGGCGGGCGGTACCGGGAGTACCGGATCGACCCGGTCAGGTACCGCTGCACCGACCACTGCGTCTTCACCTGGACCCGGGACGGCCGGGAGCTGACGTTGCCCCTGACCGACAGTTTCGCGCCACAGTCCGAGAGCAACCGCCATTCGCGCTGGGGGGTGCAGTTCTTCTCCGCCGACGACGGGCGGCCGACCCGGTTCGTCAAGATCCCCGGCGACCCGGCCGGTCCGTGGTCCTGGTCGCCCGACGGGAACCGGGTGGTGGTCCAGGGGCAGCGGGAGCCGCTGCTGGTCGACGCGGTCACCGGCACGGTGCTCGGCACGCTGCCGGTGGCCGACGTCGCCTGGGTCGACGACGACCGGCTGCTGTACCGGCGGCCAGGTGGTTACCGGGACGTCGTGCTTGCCAACCCCGCCGGACACGAGTTGCAACGGCTGCCGCTGCCGCGGGAGTTGGCCGAACGGACGGTGTCCGTCGCCCCCAAATGATCACGCGGGACGTTGCGTCGGGTCGCTACCGTGCAGGTCGTGGCCACGGGGACGCTCATCTTTCTGATCATCGGTGGGGCGGGCGTCGGCGTGCTTGCGCTCGCCCTGCTCGGCGGTGAACTTCTGCATTTCGGTCATCCCGACGTCGACGGTCCGGTCTCCGTCGAGGCGGTCGCCGGTTTCCTCGGCGCGTTCGGCTTCGGCGCGGCCATCGTCAACGAACTGCTCGGTGGGCGTACCCCGGGGATGATCGCGGCGGCGGTCGGTGGCGGCGCGCTCGCCGCGGTGCCCACCGCGTGGCTGGCGGGGCGGCTGAGCCGGGCGGCGCGCGACATGCGCACCGACGCCACCCCCACCCGGGACGACCTGGTCGGCGCGCTCGGCCTGGTGGTCACCCCGATCCCGGACGCCGGCTACGGCGAGGTCCGGGTCCGCGTCGCCGGCCAACCCGTGAAACTCAACGCCCGCGCCGACCGGCCCATCCCGCTCGGCGCGCAGATCTTCGTGGTGCAGACGCTGAGCGAGACCAGCGTGCACGTCGAGACCTACTGACCCCTCTTCTCGCAGAGACGGAACCTCATGCCACTGCTCATCGCCATCGTCGGCGCGGTCGTCCTCGCCCTCGTCCTCGTGTTGTTCGTGCTCTCCCGGATCAAGGTGGCCGGGCCGAACGAGGCGTTCATCGTCACGGGCCGCAAGGGTCGGACCACGCAGACCGCCGACGGCGGCCGGTCCACCGACAACTCCGGCCAGAAGGTCGTCCTCGGCGCGTCGGTCTTCGTCCTGCCCGTGGTGCAGAAGCTCCAGTCGCTCGACCTGTCCAGCCGTCGGATCGACGTCGGCATCCGGGGCGCGGTCAGCAAGCAGGGCATCCGGGCCGACCTGCACGGTGTGGCCATCGTCAAGGTCGGCGGCACCGAGGACGCGATCCGCGCCGCCGCCCAGCGCTTCCTGCACCAGCAGGACGAGATCGACAACTTCACCCGGGAGGTGCTGGCCGGCGCACTGCGCTCGATCGTCGGCCGACTCACCGTCGAGGAGGTCATCCGGGACCGGGCCGCGTTCGCCAACGCGGTCGCCGAGGAGGCCGAGCACTCGATGACCAACCAGGGCCTGGTGCTGGACACCTTCCAGCTCCAGGACATCCTCGCCGAAGGGTCGTACCTGCAGGACCTGGGGCGGCCGGAGGCGGCCCGGGTGCTCAAGGACGCGGCCATCGCCGAGGCGCGCGCCCGGCAGCAGGCCGAGCAGGAGCGGCTGCTGGCCGAGGAGGCGATCGCCGAGGCGAACCGGAACCTGTCACTGAAGCAGGCCGGCATCCAGGCCGAGATCGACGCGGCGAAGGCCAAGTCGGCGGCGGCCGGGCCGCTCGCCCAGGCCGAGCGGGACCAGGCGATCCTCTCCGAGCAGCAGAAGGTGGCCGAGCGCAACGCCGAGCTGAAGCAGCGGCAGCTCGACACCGAGGTCCGCAAGCCGGCCGACGCGGCCCGGTACAAGGTGGAGCAGGAGGCGGAGGCGGCCCGCAACGCGGCGGTGCTGAACGCCGACGCGCAGCGGCAGGCCACCATCGCCGCCGCCCAGGCCGCCGCCGAGCAGGCCCGGCTCACCGGTGAGGGTGAGCGGGCCCGCCGGGCGGCGCTGGCCGAGGCGAACGCGATCGAGGGTGCCAAGGAGGGTGAGGCCGAGCAGCGTCGGCGGTCCGCGATCGCCGAGGCGGTCGAGCGGGAGGGTCAGGCCGAGGCCACCGCCATCCTGGCCCGGGGTCAGGCCGAGGCCGACGCGATGGCCCGCAAGGCCGAGGCGTTCGCCGCGTACGGCGAGGCGGCCGTGCTCGACCTGCTGGTCAAGGTGCTGCCGCAGGTGGTCGAGGCGGCCAGCGCCCCGATCGGCGCGATCGACAAGATGACGGTGATCTCGACCGACGGGGCGTCGTCGCTGACCAAGTCGGTGGCCGGCAACGTGGCGCAGGGCCTCCAGCTCGGCTCCGACCTCACCGGCATCGACCTGGCCGGTCTGCTCGCCAAGCTGGGCGCGGCGTCGGCCGGCTCCCCGGCCAACGGCAAGTCCTCGGTCGAGGGCAGCGCGGTCGAGACCCGCTGACCGTACGCGACGAGGGGCCGTCCGGCGTGTGCCGGGCGGCCCCTCGGGTCGTTCAGGTCAGCTCAGGCCCTGCTCGGCGGCCCAGCGCCGCAGTTCCGCCTCGGCCTCGTCGCGGTCGAGCGGGCCGCGTTCCAGGCGCAGCTCCTTGAGGTGCTGCCAGGCCCGGCCGACCACCGGCCCCGGCGGCACCCCGAGCAGTTCCATGATCGCGTTACCGTCCAGGTCGGGCCGGACCCGGGCCAGGTCCTCCTCGGCGGCGATCCGGGTGATCCGCTCCTCCAGCGCGTCGTAGTCGGCGGCGAGCTGGGCCGCCTTGCGCCGGTTGCGGGTGGTGCAGTCGGAGCGGGTCAACTTGTGCAGCCGGTCCACCAGGTCACCGGCGTCGGTGACGTACCGGCGCACGGCCGAGTCGGTCCACTCGCCCCGGCCGTAGCCGTAGAACCGCAGGTGCAGGCCGACCAGCTTGGTGACCTGGGCGGTGACGTCCTTCGGGTAGCGCAGCGCCTTCATCCGGTTCTTGGTGAGCCGGGCACCGACCACCTCGTGGTGGTGGAAGCTGACCCGGCCGTCCGGCCCGACCGCCTTGGTGGCCGGCTTGCCCACATCGTGCATGAGCGCGGCCATCCGCAGCACGAAGTCGCAGCCGTCGGTCTCGTACGACACCGCGTTGCTCACCACGGTCAGGGTGTGCTCGTAGACGTCCTTGTGCTGGGCGTGCTCGTCGATGGTGAGCTTGAGGCCGGTCAGCTCGGGCAGGAAACGGTCGGCCAGCCCGGTGTCGACCAGCAGCCGCAGCCCGGTGATCGGGTCGGTGCCGCACAGCAGCTTGGTGAACTCGTCGCGGACCCGCTCGGCGGTGATCCGGTCCAGGTCCGCGGCCATCGCCACCATCGCCGCCCGCACGTCGGGGTGGACGGCGAAGCAGAGCTGGGCGGCGAACCGGGCGGCCCGCAGCATCCGCAGCGGGTCGTCGCCGAACGACTCGGCCGGCGTGCCCGGGGTACGGATGATCTTCGCGGCCAGGTCGTCCAGCCCGCCGTACGGGTCGGTGAACCGGTGGTCGGGGAGGCTGACCGCCATCGCGTTGACGGTGAAGTCCCGCCGCTTCAGGTCGTCGGTGAGGTTCGTGCCGTACTCGACGACGGGGTTGCGACTGACCTGGTCGTACGCCTCGGCGCGGAAGGTGGTGACCTCCAGCCGGAGACCGTCGCGCTGGCAGCCGATGGTGCCGAACTCCCGACCGGTCTCCCAGATCGACTCGGCCCAGCCCTTGATGATCCGCAGCGTCTGCTCGGGGTGGGCGTCGGTGCAGAAGTCCAGGTCGTCGCCGAGCCGACCGAGCAGGGCGTCGCGTACGGAACCCCCCACCAGGTGCAGTTCGTGCCCGGCACGGGCGAACCGGCGGCCCAGTTCGTCGGCGACCGGGGAGACGCGGAGCAGTTCGGCGACGGCGTTGCGCTGCACGGTGGTCAGTTCACGGCGTGCGGCGGCGTGGGGTGTGGAGGCTTCGGACATGGGATCGCCAGCCTATCGGGCGGGGACGGGAACCGATCCGCCGGGCGCGGGTGTCGGGTGCGGGTTGACTATGGTCATGGACGTGCGGACCGGTGCCGGCTCCGACGTACCCCGGGGAGGCTGGAGATGAGCGGCGGGCTCTACCGCAGCGCGAACGCCGCGCAGGGGGGCGACGGGCCCCGGCCGTACGACGGGGCGACCTTCATCTCCGCCGAGCCGTTGAACCAGCCGGGGGTGGAGGCGACCGCGCCGCCGCAGGAGGTGGTCGCCGAGACCAGCGCGGCGGCGAACAGCGCGGTGATGGCGATCGGCAGCCTGGTCAGCCGGGGCACCGGCTTCGTGCGGAACCTGATGATCGGCGCCGCGCTGGGCAGCGCCGTCGGCGACGCGTTCACCACCGCCCAGTTCCTGCCCAACCAGGTGTACGAATTCCTGCTCGGTGGCGTGCTGACCAGCGTGCTGATCCCGGTGCTGGTGCGCCGCCGCAAGGCCGACCCGGACCGGGGCGAGGCGTACGCCCAGCGGCTGCTGACCCTCGCGGTGCTGGCCCTCGCGGTGACGGTGGTGCTGGCCCTGCTGCTGGCCTCGACCCTGACCACGCTCTACGCCGGTGGCAAGAACGCGGCCTACACGGGCCTGGTCACCAACCTGTCGTACCTGATGCTGCCGATGCTGTTCTTCACCGGCGTCAGCGCGTTGATCGCGGCGGTGCTGAACACCAGGGGGCACTTCGCCGCGCCGATGTGGGCCCCGATCCTGAACAATCTGGTCGTCATCGGCACGTTCGGCCTCTACATCGCGGTGTACGGCGCGCAGGCGCTGGGTCCGGAGGACATCGGCTGGGACCGGATCCTGCTGGTGGGCGGGGGCACCCTGCTCGGCGTGGCGGTGCAGGCGGCCGGGCTGCTGCCGGCGCTGCGCAAGGTGGGTTTCCGGTGGAAGCTGCGGTTCGACTTCCGCGAGCTGGGTCTGCGTGAGCTGGCCCGGCTCGGTGGCTGGATGTTCTGCTACGTCGCGGTCAACCAGCTCGGCCTGTTCGTGGTGGTCAACCTGCTCACCCGGGCCGCCGGTGGCGACGAGGAGAACGCCGGCCTGCTGATCTACAACAACGTCTTCCTGCTGCTGATGATGGCGCACGGCATCATCGCCGTCTCGATCATCACGGCGCTGATGCCCCGGATGAGCGCCGCCGCCGCCGAGGGCCGGTTCGCCGACGTCACCGCCGACCTGTCCCGGGGCACCCGGATGGTGACGGCGGTGCTGGCCCCGATCGCGGTCTGCTACGCGGTGCTGGCCGGTCCGGTCTCCGTGGTGGTCTTCCGGTACGGCGCGTTCACCGGTGACAACGCGCTGGCCACCTCGCTGGTGCTGCTGGTCGCCGCGTTGGGCCTGGTGCCGTTCGCGATCAGCCAGCTGTTCACCTTCGCCTTCTACGCGCTGCCGGACACCCGCACCCCGGCGCTGGTCAACATCCCGGTGGTGATCCTGCGGGTGGCCGTGCAGATCGGGGTCTTCGTCGCCTTCTCGGCCACCTTCGCGGCGGCCGGCATGATGCTCGGCAACGCGATCTCGTACGTGGCGGCGGCGGTGCTCTCGGCGATGCTGCTGCGGCCCCGGGTGGGCCGGATCGGGTTGGGCCGGATCATGCGGACCATGGGCAAGGTGCTGGTGGCGGCGCTCGGTGCGGCGCTGGTCGGCCTGCTGGTGGTCAACCTGCTGCCCGGCGACCCGGGCAACCTGAGCTGGACGGCGGCGGCGGTGCGGCTGGTCCTCGGCGGGGTGGTGATCGGCGGGACGTACCTGGGCCTGGCGATGGTGCTGCGGATCGGCGAGATCACCGAGGTGGTCGCGATGGTGCGGCGGCGGCTCGGCCGCTGACCCGCCGGCCAGCCCGGGGCCGGGCAGAGGACACGCAGGGTGAACGAGGATCACCAGCCTGGGGACACGCCTGTGGATAACTCGATGACTGGCCGCTCAGTCACCGTAAAGGGCTGTGGATAACCAACCGTAAGGCTGAGCATGTACGGCCGTTCGGCGGGAACCAGACCTGTCGACACCTGATTGTCGCCGGTGGGTCGGCCCGGAGGTCGACGGTTTGCGACGGGCGTCTAGATTGGCCAGTACATGTGTCAGCAACGTGGGAGAGAGTGGCGTTAACCGGACTTTCCACCCCATATGCGACAGGCCGTCGAGCGCGGCGGGAAGATGACATGTCGGTATGACGGGCGGTCCGGGTAAGGTCGCTGTCGACGGACACGGCAGGTGGCCGACGCCCGAGTCGACGCCGCCGGTCGGTTCCAGCGACGGCGGAGCGGGAAGCCACATGCCCAGCAGCGCGGGTCCATCGATCGACACGATCACCGAGGGAGGACGGGTGACCCAGGTCGGCGAGGGTCAGGAGGCGGAGGAAACTGCTCCTCCGGTCATGACCTTCGGTGCTCCCACGGCCGGTGAGATCCTCGCCGAGCGGTACGAGCTGGTCGAGCACATCAACAACGACAGCGCCGGGCGTCTGGTCTGGCGGGGGGTCGACGTCATCCTGCGCCGGCCCGTGGCGGTGGTGCTCCGCTACCCCGGCGGCGACTCGGCCACCGAGATGCTCCAGGCCGCCGTGGCGGCCAGCCGAGTCATCCACCCCAACCTGGTCGGCGTCTACGACGCGATCGACGAAGACGTCCGGGCGTACGTCGTCCGGGAGTGGGTCGACGGCCGGTCCCTGCGTGACCTGGTCGCCGAAGGTCCGCTGGACCCGGCCCGGGCCACCGCCGTCGGCAACGCGGTCGCCAGCGCCCTCGCCGCCGTGCACGCCACCGGGATGGTCCACGGCAACGTGCACCCCGGCACCGTGATGATCAGCGACGACGGCCGGGTGGTCCTGGCCGACGCCCGCACCGACGGCGACGACAGCCAGGAAGCCGACATCCGCGCGGTGGGTGGCGTCCTCTACTTCGCCCTCACCGGTCACTGGCCGCACGCCGAGGCCCCGCTGCGCGGCGCGACCGCCGGCCACGGCCGGGCCGCCATCCCCGACGCCGTCCGCGACGCCAGCGGCGCCATCGCCGCCCCCCGGCAGGTCCGGGCCGGCGTGCCGGCGTACCTCGACGACCTGACGATGGACCTGCTCGACGCCGAGATCGCCCCACCGTCGTCGGACGTGCTCTCCGCCGAGCTGGGTCGGCTCGACATCCCCGCCGAGGACCACTTCCTCGACCAGACCGGCACCATCCGGTTCACCGCCGACGGCGTCGAGGACCGGTCGCCGCTCGCCGCCGCGGGCGGCCGGAAGGTCGCGATCGGCATCGCCGGGCTGCTGGCGGTCGCCCTCGTCGGCCTGCTCATCGGCATCACCACCCTGGGCGGCGACGACAGCCCGGAGACCGAGCCGGTGGCCCGTCCCTCGACCAGCGCGCCGGCCGGCGACGCCACCCCGGCCCCCGTGGTGCGCAAGCTCGCCATCCAGGACATCCGGATCATCGACCCGGACAGCCGGCAGCGCAACGAGCTGGACGACGCCGAGAAGATGATGGACGGCGACGAGGACAAGGGTTGGGAGACCGACACCTACTACTCGGCCAACTTCAGCAACTACAAGAAGGGCATGGGGGTCTGGATCGACCTCGGTGCCCCGCACACGGTCAAGTCGCTCACCGCCACCCTGTCGGACTCCGGCGTCTCCGCCGCGCTGTTCACCGGCGACGGCGACTTCCCGTCCACCTCGCAGGGCGACAAGGACCTGGTCAAGGGCTTCAAGACCCGGATCGGCCAGCCGTTCGAGCAGCACGACGGCACCAAGATGGCCTTCGACGGGTTCGACCCCGAGCAGAAATACCAGTACCTGCTCTTCTGGATCACCGAACTGCCCTCTACCGAGCGGGGTTTCAAGCTGGGCGTCCAGGAGATCTCGGTCCAGGGATCGTGATCCGCCCGCCGCGCCTCCGTCACCGCCTCCGCCGGACGTGGTGATGGTCGGTCGCGGCGGGCAGTCACCCGACCCGGCGACCGGTGGGCCGGCGTCGGTCGTGGTGTCGCAGCCCGAGACCACCGACCTGGATCTGCTCCGCGCCCACGTCGCCGGTGACCGCGACGCCTTCACCGAACTCTTCCACCGGCACCGCGACCGGCTCTGGGCGGTGGCCCTGCGGACCACGGGCGACCGGGAGGAGGCGGCCGACGCCCTCCAGGACGCGCTGCTCTCCGCCCACCGCGCCGCCGGCCGGTTCCGGGGCGACTCCGCCGTCACCACCTGGCTGCACCGGATCGTGGTCAACGCCTGCCTGGACCGGCTCCGCCGCCGGCAGGCGCACCCCACCGTCCCGCTGCCCGACGGCAACCACACCGACGACGCCCGGGGCACCGGCGGCGTCGAGCCCGCCGCCCCGGCCACCGACCACGACACCGCCCTGGTGGTGCGCCAGGCGCTGGCCGGTTTGCCGGTGGAGCAGCGGGCCGCGCTGATCCTGGTGGACGTGCAGGGCTATCCGGTCGCCGAGGTCGCCCGGATCCTCGGCGTGGCCGAGGGCACGGTGAAGAGCAGGTGCGCCCGGGGCCGGGCCCGGCTGGCCGGCGTGCTGGGGCACCTGCGTACCGGCGGGGACCGGCAGTCGCCGCCCCCGGCCGGGTCGACCGGCCCCCACCCGGCGAGTCAGGGCGTTCCCGACGTCACACCCGGGAACCGGCAGCCGGCCAGCGGCGTCCGATCGGGGTCGGGGCAGGCCCGGCGGGACGCCATCCAGGAGGAGACGTGAGGGGCCGGGAGTTCAGGGAGGTCGACCACGACCTGCTCGCCGACTATGTGGGCGGGGCACTGGACGGCACCCCGGAGCACCCCGCCGTCGCCCGGCTGGTGGCCGAGGACCCGGCCTGGGCCGACGCACACGACGCACTGGCCCCCGCCATGGCCCGGGTGCACGACGAGTTGACGGGTTGGGGTGCTGCCGCACCGGAGATGCCCCTGGCCGTGGTGGAACGGCTCACCGCCGTGCTCGCCGGTGCCGGTCCGGCCGCCGACGACGACGTCGAGCCGTCCCGCCGGGCCGCGCGCCCGGCCGCACCTGGCGACACCCGGCCGGTCGGGGCGGGTGGCCCGGTGCCGACGCAGCCGGGCGGTCGGCGTACCCCCGGCGGTCGACCCGGCGACGGGCGTGCCGATCCGTCGGGCCCCGGCCGGCGGCGACGCTGGGTACGGCTCGCCGGGCCGGTCACCCTGGCCGCAGCATCGCTGGCCGCGGTGGGCTTCGGCGTCGCCCACCTGATCGACGGTACGACCGGCCGGGACGCGGCCACCTCGATGGCCCGGCCGGCGCAGGAGAACGCGGAGCGCGGATTCCGGTTCAGCGGCGAGACCCGGCGCAGCGGCGTCGACTGGTCCCCGTCGACGCTGCGGGGCGGCACGGACGCCCCGCTGGTCCAACCCGTCACCCCGCCGGGTCTCCAGCCCGGTGACGAGCCGGAGGTCACCACCCAGATCAGCCCCGGCGCACCGGAGAGCAAACGGCTCGCCGCCCCCGCCGGGCTGGACCGGCTGACCGGGCGGGCGGCGCTCGACGCCTGCCTGGCCGACATCGCGGCGGCGCACCGGCGGGGTCCGGTCACCGTCGAGGTGGTCGACTACGCCACGTTCAACGGCGAGCCGGCGCTGGTGGTCCACTTCGTCGATGCCACGGGCGCGCGGTGGGCGTGGGTGAGTGGCGCGGAGTGCGGTGTGCCGGGATCCGGCGCGGACACCCGCTACCAGTCGCGGGTAGGGTGAGGGCCCGGTCACCACTCGTCCCGCATGGCGTGACGTGACCCACCGGACGACCGGTCCGGGAATCCCCGGTTCGTACGATGACGTTCTGCAAGTCAGCCGCCGACGTCGTTGAACCGTCGGCGCTCGGATCGACGTCGGTGCGCCGCCGATGTCGTACACACACATCGGGAGACGGCAGTGGACGAGGTCCGCAACCTGATCATCATCGGCTCCGGGCCGGCCGGGTACACGGCGGCGGTCTACGCCGCACGCGCCAACCTCAAGCCACTCGTGATCGAGGGTGTGCAGTCCGGCGGTGCGCTGATGACCACGACCGAGGTGGAGAACTTCCCCGGTTTCGCCGACGGCATCCTCGGCCCCGAGCTGATGGACAACATGCGCAAGCAGGCCGAGCGGTTCGGTGCGGAGTTCCTGACCGACGACGTCACCCGGGTCGAGCTGAAGGACACCGGCGACACCGGTTCCGACGCGGTCAGCACCGTATGGGTCGGGCAGACCGCCTACCGGGCGAAGGCCGTCATCCTCTCCACCGGCTCGGCCTGGCGTCCGCTGGGCGTGCCCGGCGAGCAGGAGTACCTCGGCCACGGCGTGTCGTCCTGCGCCACCTGTGACGGGTTCTTCTTCCGCAACCAGCACATCGTGGTGGTCGGCGGCGGTGACTCCGCGATGGAGGAGGCCAGCTTCCTCACCCGGTTCGCCGAGTCGGTCACCATCATCCACCGGCGCGACTCGTTCCGGGCCAGCAAGATCATGGCCGACCGCGCGCTGAGCAACGACAAGATCCGGGTGGAGTGGAACAGCACCGTCGAGGAGGTGCTCGGCGACGACGGCAAGGTGACCGGCGTCCGGGTCCGCAACGTGCACACCGGCGACGTCAAGGTGCTCGACGTCACCGGCGTCTTCGTGGCGATCGGCCACGACCCGCGCAGCGAACTCTTCCGCGACCAGGTCGAGCTGGACGACGAGGGTTACGTGAAGGTGCAGTCGCCGAGCACCCGCACCAGTGTGCCGGGCGTCTTCGCCGCCGGTGACGTGGTCGACCACACCTACCGGCAGGCGATCACCGCCGCCGGCACCGGCTGCGCCGCAGCACTCGACGCCGAGCGGTTCATCGCCACCCTGAGCTGAACGACTGCAACACCACAACTGAGAAGGAGGGTCATAGTGGGAGCGACCAAGGTCGTCACCGACGCCAGCTTCACCGCTGACGTGCTCAAGTCCGACAAGCCGGTCCTGGTGGACTTCTGGGCCGAGTGGTGCGGGCCGTGCCGCAAGGTCTCGCCGCTGCTGGAGGAGATCGCCGGCGAGATGGCCGGTCAGGTCACCATCGTCAAGCTCAACATCGACGAGAACCCGGAGACCGCCCGCGCCTACCGGGTGATGTCCGTGCCGACCCTCACCATCTTCAAGAACGGCGAGCCGGTGCAGTCGATCGCCGGCGCCAAGCCGAAGGGCGAACTGGTCCGGCTGATCGAGTCGGCCCTGTAAACCCCGCTCCACCACCGGAACCCCGCACCCCTCCGGGTGCGGGGTTCCGGCCGTTCGGGCCGCTGACCTGCACGAACCACCGGCCGGCGGCAACCGGCCACGGTACGCTCCGTAAGCGCTGGTCCTACCGGAGGCGCAAGCGTGGCCGTCAGCGAAGGTGCCCGGCAGCCAACCTCTGAGGGGGTCCTGCGTGCGTCCGATCCGACCCGGTGACCGCGGACCGGCAGTGACCGAGATCCGTGCCGTCCTGACCGGCCTGGACCTCCTCACCGCGCCCGGCGACGAGTTCGACGCCGCCACCGAACGTGCCGTCCGGGCCTTCCAGCAGTCGCGTGGGCTCAGCGCGGACGGGCGGGTCGGTGCCGAGACCTGGCGGGCCCTGGACGCCGCCCGCTGGCGGCTCGGCGCCCGGACCCTCTACCACGCGGTGCCCGACCCGCTGATCGGCGAGGACGTCCGGTCCCTACAGGAACGCCTGCTGGAGATGGGATACGACGTCGGCGGTGCCGACGCCGTCTACGGCGTACGCACCTCGCGGGCGGTGGCGCAGTTCCAGCGTGAGGTGGGGCTGAAACCCGACGGCTCCTGCGGGCCGTACACGATGGGCGCGCTGCGCCGGCTCGGCCGCAAGGTGGTCGGCGGACGACCCCAGTGGCTACGCGAATCCGACGCGATCCGGCAGTCCGGTCCCACCCTGGTCGGGCGGACCGTCGTCATCGACCCCGGTCACGGCGGCACCGATCCGGGGATGGTGGTGGCCGACGGGACGCTGCGCTGGACCGAGGCGGATCTGGTGCACGACCTGGCCAGCCGGCTGGAGGGGCGGCTCGCCGCAGCCGGCGTCCGGGTGCAGCTGACCCGGGGTCCCGCGCCCCGGACCTGCCTGCCGGACATCGACCGGGCCGAGTTGGCCAACTCCCTCGGTGCCGACGTGTTCATCTCGCTGCACACCGACGGCCACGCCAACCCGGCCGCCGACGGGGTCGCCACCTACCACTACGGCACCGACAACGGTGTCACCTCGGCCACCGGGGAGCGGCTCGCCGGGCTGGTGCAGCGGGAGATCGTGGCGCGGACCGGGCTGCGCGACTGCCGTACCCACGCCAAGGCGTGGGACCTGCTGCGGCTGACCAGGATGCCCGCCGTACGGGTCGAGGTGGGCTACCTGACCTCGCCGCAGGACCGGGCCCGGCTGGTCGACCCCCGGTTCCGGGACCGGATCGTCGAGGCGCTCGTGGCGGCCGTACAGCGGATGTTCTTCCCGGTCGAACGGGACGTGCCGACCGGCTCGATCGACGTCAGCGCCCTGCGGGCGGTGGTGGCGGCCGGCGCGGTCCGCGACTGAGCCGGGCGCGGCCCGCGTCGACGCCCGGTCAGCCCGCGCTGGAGCGGGTGGCCGGGGCGGGGCGCACCGGCCGCAGCAGGCTCTCCGGGCTCATCGAGCCGAGCAGCTTCTCCAGCGCGTACTCGACGTCGGACTTCCAGCTCAGCGCGGTGCGCAGCTCCAGGCGCAGGCGTGGGTAGCGGGGGTGCGGGCGGACCGTCTTGAAGCCCACCGAGAGGAAGAAGTCGGTCGGGGCGACACAGGCCCGGGTGTCGTCCGGCTCGTCACCGAACTTCGCGTCGCCGAACGCCTCGATCGCCTTGATGCCCCGCTTCGTCAGATCCCGGGCGACACCCTGCACCAGCATTCGGCCCAACCCGCCACCGGCGAAGGTGGGCACCACGTTGGCGGTCATCAGCAGCGCGGCGTCCGCCGAGACCGGTGAGGTCGGAAACGCCATCGACCGGGGTACGTAGGCCGGCGGCGCGTACATCACGAACCCGGCGGGCATCCCGTCGACGTACGCCAGCTTGCCGCAGGAACCCCACTCCAGCAGTGTCTGGGAGACCCACGCCTCCTTCTCCAGCCCCGGGTCGCCGTTGGCGCAGGCCCGCTCGGCGGAGACCGGGTCCAGCTCCCAGTAGACGCACTGCCGGCACGGGCGAGGCAGGTCTTCCAGGGTGTCGAGGGTCAGACTGACCAGACGTCGCGACATCAGAGCATCCCCACACTTAGGCTCGGAGGCGAGACCAGCCCGCGGCGGCAGCATCGCCCGCTGCGTCCCCGACGAGCGATCGTACGCCGCCTGCCGACCGTACGGGAGGGGACGCGCGAATAGCCACCCGGGACGGGGACGGGGCGTCCGGGATGTGGACCCGACCCGAATCGTGACCGCTGGGCTGCCGGGCGGGGACTACGATCGGCCGACCGGCGTCCCGCGCCGCCATGGTCGCCGGCACCGCGGGTACCCCAGCGGGCGGGAGCCCGACCGACACCCGATCGAGGTGATGTCATGACCGGAACGACGCTCGACGACTACACCGACCGGTACGCCCGGCGGGTCCGGGGCATGACCGCCTCGGAGATCCGGGCCCTCTTCGCGGTCGCCAGCCGGCCGGAGGTCGTCTCGCTCGCCGGTGGCGCACCCTACATCGCCGCGCTGCCGCTCGACGCGGTCGGCGAGATGCTCGGCCGGCTCGGCGCCGAGCACGGCTCCACCACCCTCCAGTACGGCATCGGCCAGGGCAGCCCGGAGCTGCGCGAACGGATCTGCGAGGTGATGACGCTCTCCGGCATCGACGCCTCCTGCGGTGCCTCCCCCGACGACGTGGTGGTCACCGTCGGCGGGCAGCAGGCGCTCGACCTGGTGGCCCGGCTCTTCCTCGACCCGGGTGACGTGGTGCTCGCCGAGGGCCCGACGTACGTCGGCGCACTCGGGGTGTTCCAGGCCGCCCAGGCCCAGGTCGTGCACGTGCCGATGGACGACGACGGGCTGATCCCGGAGGCTCTGGAGGTGGCCATCGCCGACCAGGCCCGCGCCGGCCGGCGGGTGAAGTTCCTCTACACCATCCCCACCTACCAGAACCCGGCCGGCGTGACGCTGAGCGACGAACGGCGGGAACGGGTGCTCGACATCTGCGAGCGGGCCGGCCTGCTGGTGGTCGAGGACGACCCTTACGGCCAGCTGGGTTTCGAGGGCGACGCGCCCGCGCCGCTGCGGGCCCGCCGCCGCGACGGGGTGTTCTACCTGAGCACCTTCTCCAAGACCTTCGCCCCCGGGCTACGGGTGGGCTGGATCCTCGCCCCGCACGCCGTCCGCGACAAGCTGGTCATCGCCAGCGAGGCGCAGATCCTCTGCCCCAGCGCCTTCGCGCAGGCCGCCGTCTCGACGTACCTGTCGACGATGCCCTGGCGCGAACAGCTCAAGGTCTACCGGGAGCTCTACCGGGAGCGCCGCGACGCGCTGCTCGGCGCACTGCACGACCAGATGCCCGAGGGCACCACCTGGACCAGGCCCACCGGTGGGCTGTTCGTCTGGGCCAGCCTGCCCGACGGGCTGGACGCCAAGGCGATGATGCCGCGTTCCATCGCCGCCCGGGTCGCGTACGTGCCGGGCACCGGTTTCTATGCCGACGGCACCGGCACCGGCAACATGCGGCTCAACTTCTCCTTCCCCGCCCCGGAGCGGATCCGCGAGGGGGTGCGCCGGCTGGCCCGGGTGATGGAGCAGGAGCTGGCGATGCGGCAGGTCTTCGGGCCGGTCACCCCGACCGGCGGCCGGCGGGGTGGTCCGGACGTCCCCGGCCCCGACTTGGCATGATTCCGGCATGGCTGTCACCCCCGTCGAACGCTCCCTCGTGACCGGTTCCACCGTCACCGACCTGCACGTGCTCGTGCTCGCCGGTGGCCTGTCCTACGAGCGGGACGTCTCCCTGCGGTCCGGCCGGCGGGTTCTCGACGCGTTGCGTAGCGCCGGGGTTGAGGCGGAACTGCGCGATGCCGACGTGGCGCTGCTGCCCGCGCTCGCCGCCGACCCGCCCGACGCGGTGGTGATCGCCCTGCACGGCGCGACAGGCGAGGACGGTTCACTGCGCGGCGTGCTCGACCTCTGCGACGCGCCCTACGTCGGGTGTGACGCGCGGGCCGCCCGGCTGGCCTGGGACAAGCCGTCGGCCAAGGCGGTGCTGCGGGAGAACGGCATTCCCACCCCCGACTGGGTGGCCCTGCCGCACGACCGTTTCTCCGAGCTGGGCGCGGTGGCCGTGCTCGACCGGATCGTGGACCGGCTCGGGCTGCCACTGATGGTCAAGCCGACGCAGGGCGGTTCGGGCCTCGGCGCCGCCGTGGTCAAGGACGCCGCCGCCCTCCCGGCCGCGATGGTCGGCTGCTTCGCGTACGACTCCACGGCACTGGTCGAGCGGTACGTGGCCGGCATGGACGTCGCGGTGTCGGTGCTCGATCTCGGCGACGGACCGCAGGCGCTGCCGCCGGTGGAGATCGTCCCCCGCAACGGGGTGTACGACTACGCGGCCCGCTACACCGCCGGCCGTACCACCTGGCACGCGCCGGCCCGGCTCGATCCGGTCGTGGCCGGCGCGGTGGCCGAGGTGGCGTTGGCCGCACACACCGCGCTCGGGCTGCGTGACCTGTCCCGGGTCGACCTGATCGTCGACGGGGACGGCCAGCCCCACGTGTTGGAGGTCAACGTCTCGCCCGGCATGACGGAGACGTCGCTGCTGCCGTTGGCGGTCCAGGCGGCCGGGCTTGACCTTGGTCAGGTCCTCGGCACGCTGGTCGGCCGGGCCGCCGCCCGCCGATCCTGACCCTCTGCTGTCCACCGGCCCCGCGGCGGTTCACCGGCCCGCCGCCGAGGCTCCGTCAACGCCGGGCGGGGTCCGGGGTGACCGTTCCGCCGGTGTGGTCCCCGGTTCCGGTCGGGTCGTCGGTCGTGGTGGTCCGGGCGGCCTCCACCGTTGGATCGTCGGGGCCGCTCGTGGCCGGATCGGTGCCCGGGTTTCCTGCCGGGCTGCGCGGGTGGGTTGCGGCCTCGGTGGGCTGACCGCTGTCCCGGTCGGTCTCCGGGCCGAGGTCGTCGCCCAGGGCACCGTCGTCGCCCCGCGTGCGGTTGCCAGGCGGCTCCGCCTGGGCGTTTCCCGATGCGGCGTCCTCCGCGACGGCGGGTGCTGCCGGCGGGGTGGGCAGGTCCGGGGTGGCCCCGTGCTCCGGGAGCGGGAGCGGGGTCTCCTCCTCCGATTCGATCACCGAGACGGCGTCCTCGGCGGCTGCCGCTGCGGCTTCGGCCGACGACTGCGCGGCGATGCTGGAGGGCGTCTGCCACTGGATGCGCGGCGGCTCGGCGAGCGGGCGTCCACCGAACTCGGCCAGCCAGGCCGCGACGTGCGCGAGGTTTTCCCGCCACTGGGATTCCGAGATGGGGGGCAGAATCGAGTCCCAGAGCGACAGGAACGTGCCACGCAGCTGGAGCCGACCGTAGGGCCGGGCCAGGAACCACATGTGCAGATGGGCGGACCCGTCGCCCCACCGGTTCACGTGCACCCGGGCGACCCCGTCCAGCGAGCGGATGGCGCGCTCCAGCCGAACGGTCATCACCCCGAGTTCGGCGGCGAGCAGGTTGGGCAGGTCGCCCAGGTCGAGGTGGGACCGCGACTCCAGGATGAGCACCATCGGCAGGCCGGTGGGGCGATCCATCGCCCGGACCCGCCAGCGCTCACCCACCCAGATGTACGCGTCATCCGGCGCGTTGCAGGCGATGCATTCCCGAAGCCCTTCGCCCTTGCGGGGAGGCTCGACCGCTACCGGCTCGTCGAGCTGCTTGACCCGCAGGTCACCTTCGAAGGGGAACGACGGCCACTGGGTGAAGTCCGGAACTGAGGGGGAAGGGGTGTCGTGCACGACGCTGACCCTAACCGAGACGAGGACCGCTGTCCCTACCCCGAACGCCGCTGATCATGAGGTGATTTCGGCCAGTGGGAGGCGGCTGACGGGTGGGCGCGAGTGGGCGTCACGACGGTTGTCCACAGGCTGATGAGATCACCACCACACCCCGTCATCCACAGGCTGGGGAGGGTTCTGACGCGCTGTTTCACGTGAAACGGGTGCGGCCTGTGGAAAACTTCTGTGGATAACTTCGGCGCTTCATCCACAGCACTGTTCACAGGATGCAGGGGTCCGTCTTCCTCAACGATCGAGGGCTTCGCCTGGCTGCTGGGTGACCGCCGTTTTTCCGCAACGGGTGCCGGGGATCAGGTCACCCGGGTCCACTCTTCTGGCCCCTGGCGCGGGGCGGGCAGGCAGGAGCGGCCACCGGCGGGGTCCGGTCACCCTTCACGTCGGCCACTTTGCTTTCCTCGGTGGAGGTGGCACTGCGGGACACCGCGATCGGCACCGAGCAAGCAGCCGGCCGGTACCTGATCGGGCGGGTTTCACGTGAAACAGCGCCCCGTGTTGCGTGTTCGAGGGTGCAGGTGGGCCGGCGTCGCGTCCTCGGCGGGGCGGCCCGGCACCACTCGGCCGGTCTCGACGTCACCCGGATGGACGTGCCGCTGCCGATGGATTCCACACCGGCAACGGCCCGCAGTCAGAGCCGGCCATCGGTCGGATCGCGCGCGGAGGTGCACCGAGGAGATCAGCCGGGTGGAGACAAGGGAGTGGCGGCGCGGGTCCGGTCCGGTCCGGATGGTGAGCGGTAGCTGGGTCGCCGCGTGGTCGACAACCTGGGGTGTAGGCCCGGCAGGTCATCGGGTGGGGAGCCGCGGCGCGGTTGTTGCTGGCGGCTGGCGAGAGTCACCTCGGCGGAGTGGCGGAGTGGTCATGAATGCCGCTTGACCCGGTGTTCCACGTGAAACGTTGCGATGTTGGACCCTCCTGGTCACTCCTTCGACGCCCGGTCGGGCGTGATCGCGCCGTGGGGCCCCTCAGCTCAATCGTGCCGGCCTTCACGCCTCCCGGACAGACCCAGTTGTGGGGCACGCCGTTCATCGCGTCCCAGGCGATCTGAGCAGCCAACCAGGGCTGATCTCTGCGCTGCGGTTCCGGCTGGTTCCACCTCTACCGTCGTCGTCCATGCTCACAAGGCTCACCGGGTCGGATGGGGGGAGGCGAGACTCCCGCCAGCCACACCGGACAGTCGAGGCTCGCGCGCCGTCGACCACCCCGCCTCACTGCTTCGGAGCCCGGTCGTACCGACACTGGAAGCGCGGCGCTCGCTGGCTCGCCACCGTCCGTACCCGTCGGGTCCGGTTCTCTTTGGTTGGTCGTTCACCAGAGCACCGCTTGCCACACGGTGACGAGGAGCCGAGCATCGCCGCCGCATCCCGGGTTTCACGTGAAACGGACCTCGGGGTAGGCCAGTGGTGCCGTCGCCGCCATGGTCAGTCGGGCCCACGGCGGCCACCCCGGAAGCGGCAGCCGAGTTGACGCCACCCGGAAGCGGACTTCCACCGGGAAACCGTCCGCTCGGGCGGACAACGCCGACGTCCTCTTCCGCAGGTGTCCCGTTGTCAGGTCGACCGACCATCCGCCGCCCTCGACGGCATGGGAGGTCGGGAATCCCGGAATGCACCATGCCCAGCCTCGTGTCCCCCGTCGACAGCAAGCCGGACGGTCGAGCAACTCCGACTGGCAGTTCCACGGGAGAAGCGACCGGCCGCGTACCCACTCGGGGTACGCGGCCGGAAACGACGATCAGGGCAGGCTCGGGCGGACGGGGCTGTGCCGGCGGGCCGGACGGTCGTCAGTCCTCGGGTTCCGCCTGTTCTTCCTCACCGACGCCGATGATGCCGACGATCCGCTCCAGATCGTCCACCGTGGCGAACTCGATCGTGATCTTGCCCTTGCTCCGGCCGATGTCCACCTTCACCCGGGTGTCGAACCGGTCGGAGAGCCGGTCGGCCAGGTCGGTCAACGCGGGCGCGTGCGGCTTGGCCCGACGCTTGGCGGCCGGCGTCTTCGTAGGGCCGTCGCTGAGCGCCAGAGCAACGATCTCCTCGGTTGCCCGCACGGAGAGTCCTTCGGCGACGATGCGCAGGGCGAGCTGCTCCTGTGCCTCCGACTCGTCGAGGCTGAGCAGCGCACGGGCGTGGCCGGCCGACAGCACACCGGCCGCCACCCGACGCTGGACCTGCGGGGGCAGGTTCAGTAGTCGGATCGTGTTCGAGATCTGCGGCCGGCTGCGTCCGATCCGGCGGGCCAGTTCCTCGTGGGTGGCGCCGAACTCCTCCAGCAGTTGCTGGTACGCGGCGGCCTCTTCCAGCGGGTTGAGGTTGGCCCGGTGGATGTTCTCCAGGAGCGCGTCCCGGAGCATCGCGTCGTCCTTGGTTTCCCGGACGATTGCCGGGATGCTCTCCCGGCCGACCGCCTGGGCGGCACGCCAGCGCCGCTCGCCCATGACGAGTTCGTACTTCTCGCCGTCGAGCTGACGCACGACGATCGGCTGGAGGAAGCCGACCTCCTGGATGGAGGTCTTCAGTTCCTCCAACGCCTCCTCGTCGAAGACGTGCCGGGGCTGTTTCGGGTTCGGCACGATCGCGTCGACGGAGATCTCCGCGAAGCGCGCGCCGGGCACCGGGCTGAGTTGGGGTTCCTCGGGCGGCGGCGCGCTGACCGTCGGGGTGGGCATCGACAGGGCCGGGCTCACGGGATCGGCGGACGTTTCGATCACCGGACGCGCCGGGTCGACCTCCACGGGCATGGTCGCCGTGGCCGTGCTGCTCTCCTGCACAGGCCCGGTCGGGATCAGCGCACCGAGCCCTCTACCCAGACCGCCCCGTGGACGGTTCTTCATGCGACGCCTCCCAGCGACTCGTCCGCACTACGCATTCCGGATCACCGGCTCCTTGGCACCGCGCTCGGCAATCTCCTGGGCGGCCTCGAAGTAACTCGTGGCCCCCCGCGATCCGGGATCGTAGGTCATCACAGACTGCCCGTAGCTCGGGGCCTCCGACACGCGGACGTTGCGGGGAATGACGGCCTGAAGGACCTTGTCGCCGAAGTGGTTACGGACGTCCTGTTCCACCGCGTCGGCCAGCCGGGTACGGCGGTCGTACATGGTGAGCAGGATCGTCGAGACGGCCAGCTTCGGGTTCAGGTGCTGGCGTACCAGATTGATGTTGTTTATCAACTGGTTGAGTCCTTCCAGCGCGTAGTACTCGCACTGGATCGGGATCAGCACCTCCTGGGCGGCCACCAGAGCGTTGACCGTCAGCAGTCCGAGGGAGGGCGGGCAGTCTATGAACACGTAGTCGAAGTGCCCCGGGTACGCCTCGATGGCCCGGTTCAGCCGGGACTCCCGAGCGACCACCGAGACCAGCTCGATCTCCGCGCCGGCCAGGTCGATGGTCGCCGGCACACACCACAGGTTGGGGATGCCCTCCACCTCCTGGGCGACCTCGGCCAGCGGCACGCTGTCGATCAGGCAGTCGTAGACGTCCGGCACACCGGTATGGTGCGGGACGTTCAACCCGGTGGAAGCGTTGCCCTGCGGGTCGAGGTCGACCACCAGCACCCGGTTCCCGTGCAGGGCCAGGGCCACCGCCAGGTTCACCGTGGTCGTGGTCTTGCCCACGCCGCCCTTCTGATTGGCAACGCACATCACCCGGGTCCGCTCGGGACGGGGCATGGTCACCTCGCCACTCGGATTAAGGATCTGCACGGCGCGCATCGCCTCCATAGCCAACGGTGGATCATCCTCTTCGCGCGTCGGGGTTTCACGTGAAACGTACGCGGCCTGCGCCGCACCGGCGGCCCCGGGAGCGGGGGCACCGATCACGGTCACGGCATCGGGCACCGCGCCGGGAGAGGGCTGTACGGGCACCGGTGGCGTGTTGCCGTGCACCGGTGTATCGAAGCGCGAGGATGCCCCCGCGTTCCGTCGTACCGCGGTGGTCGCCCGGTCGTCCGGGGCGTTGACCGGTCGACCGTCGGGCCCGGCCGGCACGGGGGGCGGTGGCACGTACGACTCGGGCACCGGACGGGCGGCACCGACCGCGGGCGGCTCCCGGCGTACCCCCGGGTCGTGCTCCGGCGGACGGATCGTGGGCTGCCCGCCGGTCGTCCAGCCCTGCTGATGGTCGGTTTCACGTGAAACAGGGTCCACGCCTGAGCCCGGCCCCTCGGGCCGGTTCACCCGTGGGTCGTCGTACCTGCCGTCGTCATGCACCTGTCATCCCTACCCGCTCCGGATGGTCGGTCCGCACCCCGTCTCGCTTGCCGTACACGCGCTCACACCGCGGGGCGTACGGCCCGGCGGGGGCGATCGGTACCCGGTGCCCCGAACATCCGCCCGCCCCACACTATCGACGCGCGGTCAGCCTACGGGGGACGGGCGCGGCGGGTCCATCTTCGTTGTCGGATGGATGGATGCTCCCCCACCCGTCGGGCAGTCCGTGACACCGTGTGGCGCTCCAGACCGACAGGTCAGGGTTCAGCGGACGCGCTTGCGACCGCTACGCGACCGCTTCGGGGCCTTCTTCGCGCCAGGAGCGCGGAGCACCCGCTCCCGGACGATCTCCACCACGGTGGTGGGCGGGTCGAGGAGGTCGGCTCCGCAGAGTCGTACCGTCGGCTCGCCGCCGCCCAGCGCGGCGACCGCCCCGGCATGTTCGACGATCTCGTCCGCTACGGAGGCCCCCTTGAGGGCGATCAGCCGCCCACCGGGGACGACCAGCGGCAGGCTCCAGGTGGCGAGCCGGTCCAGCGGCGCCACCGCGCGGGCGGTGACCACGTCGGCGGTGAACGGGCCGACACCGCTCGCTCCGGTGGACGCCTCGTCGGCCCGGCCACGGAACACCCGGACGGTCCTGGCCAGCCCGAGCCGTTCCACCGTCTCGACGAGGAACGAGGTACGCCGGGCCAGCGGCTCGACCAGCACGACGTTGAGGTCCGGACGGGCGATCGCCAGCACCACCCCGGGCAGTCCGGCACCGGAGCCGACATCGATCACGCTGGCGCCCTCGGGGATCAGTTCGGCGACGGCCGCGCAGTTGAGCAGGTGCCGGTCCCAGATCCGGGGTGCCTCACGGGGGCCGATCAGGCCGCGTACCACTGCGTCGGTGGCGAGCAGTTCGGCGTACCCGGTGGCCAGGTCGAGCCGGTCACCGAAGAGCGTCCGCGCGGCGGCGGCCAGCCCGGTCGGGAGCGCGGCGTCCTGCGCCGAGGGTACGGGCGGCTCGGGCGACGGCCCGGGTGGCGGTCCACCCGGGCCGGCAGCGGTATCGGTCGTGGCGTCGTCGGTGGACACCAGTTCAGTCCGCCGGCCGGACGACGATGCGTCGGGTCGGCTCGACACCCTCGGACTCGCTCTCCACGCCGCTCATCGCGTTGACCACGTCGTGCACGCACTTGCGCTCGAAGGCCGACATCGGCTCCAGCCGGACCGGCTCACCGTGCTCCTTGACCTTCTCCACCGCGTTCTTGGCGACCGCGGCGAGTTCCTTGCGCCGGGTGGCGCGGTAGCCACCCACGTCGAGCAGGAGCCGGCTCGGCGAACCGGTCTGCCGGAACACCGCCAGCCGGGCCAACTCCTGGAGCGCCTCCAGGGTGGCACCCCGCTGGCCGACCAGGTTCTGCAACCGGCCGCCGACCACCTCGACGACCGGACGACCACCGGATACCAGCTCGTCGATGTCGCCGTCGTAGTCGAGGATGTCGAGCAGGCCCTCGATGTAGTCGGCGGCGATCTCGCTCTGGGCGAACAACTCGCCTTCGCCTGCGGACTTCTTCTCCCTGCCGCCGTCGGCGGGCTCACCCTCACCGGTCGCGGCGGTCGGAACGGTCTCCTCGTCGAGCGAGGCGTCCGCGCTGGGGATGCTGGTGTCGGTCACGGTGTCATCTCCGTACTAGCTCGGCCGGACCGTCGGGTCCGTTGGTCTCCCGGGACGGCCGGCGGAAGGGGGCCGGTCGACACGGGCACGTCTGGTAGGGGCAGTCCCGGCTGCCGCGTCGGGCGCGGCGCATCCGGCCCGGCGCCGGCCGTCACGGCGGCTGCGCGGTACCGGAGGCTGCCGCCGGTCGTGCCGGCGGCAGCCCGGCTGGCTCAACCCTGGCGCTTGGCCGGGCCCTTCTTCGGGTTGGCCGGCTTGGCACCGGGCTTCGGCCCGGCGACCTTCGGCGCGGCGGGCTTGGCCGGCACCTGCGCGGCGGGCTTGTTCCGGTTGAGGAAACCACCGGACTTGGCCGGCTGCACCGGGTTCCGACCACCCGGGGTCGTCGCCTTGGTGCCGGTGACCCCCTTGTTGGTCACCAGCGGCGGGAACTTGCGGAGCACCCACTGCTGCTGGCCGAGGGTGAACAGGTTGTTGGTGACCCAGTAGATGATCACACCGATCGGGAAGATCGAACCGGAGACCAGCAGGGAGAGCGGGATGCCGTAGAGCATCAGCCGCTGGATCATCCGCTGCTGCGGGTCCTCGGCCCAGCCGGTCTTGAGGATCATCTGGCGGCTGGTCAGGTAGGTGGTGCCCATCATGACCAGGACCAGGATGCCGGCGATCACCTTCACGGTGGTGCCGTTCGCACCGAGGCGGGCCAACTCGTCGGCGGTGGAGCCGAACTTGCCGGCGATCGGGGCGGTGAAGATCTTGGCACTGGAGGCGCTGTCGAACTGCTCGGCCGTCCAGCCGTAGAGGCTCTTGGCCTCCTTGGCCGGGTCGAGCCGGCGCAGCACGTGGAACAGGCCCAGGAAGACGGGGATCTGGAGGAACATCGGAAGGCAGCCCATCAGCGGGTTGGCCTTTTCCTTCCGGTAGAGCTCCATCATCTCCTTCTGGAGCGTCTCCCGGTCACCCTTGTGCTTCTCCTGGAGCTCCTTGACCTTGGGCTGGAGCGCCTGCATCGCCCGCTGGGACTTGATCTGCTTGACGAAGACCGGGAAGAGGATCACCCGGACGGTGACCACCAGGAAGACGATGGCGAGAATCCACGACCAGTTGGTGCCGAGGACCGCGTCGACAGGCACCCCGATGGCGTCCCACGCCGAGTGCCAGGTCAGCAGGATCCACGAGATCGCGTAGTAGATCCAGTCGAGACTCAATTCTCAGACTCCAGTCACGTCGGCGCGTCGGCGGCGGCCCGGCTCCGGCACCGGGTCGTGTCCACCAGGGTGGAAAGGGTGGCAGCGCGACAGCCGCCGGACCGTCAGGCCGGCTCCCCGCAGTGCACCGTGACGGGTCACCGCCTCCAGGGCGTAGGCACTGCACGACGGGTAGAACCGGCAGCGGGCCGGCAACGCCGGACTTATCCAACGACGGTACGCGATGATAGGGCCACTGAGCATCCGGGCACCCATGCTCCGGCGCGGCGGCGCGATCGGGCTGTTGCTCACCGCGGCCTCCGCGGCTTGGGCTGCCGGGCGACGGCGATGGCCGCGTCCAGATCGCCCGCCAGCCGGAGGTACGGCGTCCCGGCCGCGGTGGGCAGGGCGCGTACCACCAGGGTGCTGCCGGCGGGCAGGGTGGCCAGCCGCTCGCGGACCAGGTGCCGCAGCCGGCGGCGGACCTTGTTGCGGACCACGGCGGGGCCGACGGCCTTGGACACGACGAAGCCGGCGCGGCTCGACTCGGAGATCAACTCCGGGTCGGTGGTCCGCGCCGGCTCCGGCGAGGTTGTCCCGATGGGTGTGGCCGCGGTGGATGTGGAGGCCGCCGGCAGCGTCAGGTGCACGACGACCGCGCCGCGACCGACGCGTCGACCGCCCCGAACCGCTGCGGCGAAGTCGGTGCTACGCCGCAGTCGTTGTGCGGCCGTCAGCACGACTGTCCACGTCGCCGGACCGGTCGGCCTCAGGCCGACAGGCGGGCGCGACCCTTGGCGCGGCGGGTCGACAGGATGGCGCGGCCGGCCCGGGTGCGCATGCGCAGCCGGAAGCCGTGGGTCTTCGCGCGCCGGCGGTTGTTCGGCTGGTAGGTGCGCTTGCTCACGTCAGGCTCTCCGTTTTCGTACGTCCCCGGTGCGGGTTCGCCCGGGGTCGTTTGATGGACCAGACCACCTCGCCGGTGGCCTCCGATCGGTGCTGCCCGGCGGCACGGAACCTCGGCGGGCGAGGCGGCGACCACGGACAGCGAGCACCCATCACCCTAGCAGAGGGCGACAGAGCAGCCCCTCCAGCCTACGCAGGGGGGCAATGCCCGTCAAACCGCCCTGGGCTGCGGCTCCGCAGGTCGGTACCGCCGCCGATCCGGCCCCGCGTCCCGGTTCCGACGGGGCGTCGGGGCGGTGTCGGTTGATGGCGGCCCGCCGTCGCTGTTACCGTGCGCGTTTGCGGTCAGCTTCAGGTCCGGGTTGTCGTTCGGAGTGCAAGACCGGACCCGGCAGTGAATCGTTCGGCACGGTGAACCCGCTTCAACGCCCTCGCGACAAGGGGGGCAGGTCCGACCCGCGTCCGGCGGGCGGCCACAATCGGTCGGTACACACAGGCTGTGGATAACTTGTGGATGCCGGCCGGTCAGCCGTCCGGTGGGTGAGAGGTACCACCCGCTCGAACGCGGTGGCGGGCCCGGCACGATCCGCTGGACCACAGCGGCGGCCGGGAGCAGAGGCGAGGGGGTGGCACGACGGTGGCCGGAACGATCGACCTTGCCGCGGTGTGGACCGCGGCGACGGACGAACTCGCCGACGAGATCATCTCCGCCCAGCAGCGCGCCTACCTCCGGCTGACCCGGCTGCGGGCGATCGTCGAGGACACCGCCCTGCTGTCGGTGCCGGACGCCTTCACCCGGGACGTCATCGAGTCCCGGTTACGGCCGGCCATCACCGAGGCGCTCACCCGTCGGCTGGGCCGCCCGATCCAGGTCGCGGTCACCGTCCGGATCGCCGAGGACGCTTCCGGGCGACCGGCCGGCACCGTCTACCGCAGCGGGCCCGAGGCCGCCCCGGTGGTCACCGGACCGTCCGTCGACGATCATCCCGGCTTCCGGTCGCCGGCCTACGACGACCCCGCGCCGCCGTACCAGCGGGAGGCCCGGCCGTCGGAGCAGGCCGGGGAGGAGCCGCCACCGGCCGGGCCGCCGGAGCGCGACGGGCACCGCCCGCCCCAGGTACCGGTGAGCCGCGACGGCGGCCAGGACACCCTCTTCGGCGTCGCCTTCGCCGAGCCCCCGCCGCACCACCCCGCCCCTGAGCGGCACGGGGTCGAGGAACGCCACCGCCCCCCCGGGCCGGACGCCGACCCGCGCGGCTACGAGCCCGCGTACCGGGACCAGGGGCGCGCGCCGCGTGACCCGCAGGGTCCGCGCGGCCTGGCCCGCGACGGCACCACCGACAGCGGGCCCGGTCGGGCCGGCGTCGACCACCGCCCCGGTGCCGGTGACCGACGCCCCGGCGGTACGGAGTCCAGCGGCAACCGGCTCAACCCCAAGTACATGTTCGAGACGTTCGTCATCGGCTCGTCCAACCGGTTCGCCCACGCGGCGAGCGTCGCGGTGGCCGAGTCACCGGCCAAGGCGTACAACCCGCTGTTCATCTACGGCAGCTCGGGGCTGGGCAAGACCCACCTGCTGCACGCGATCGGGCACTACGCCCAGACGCTCGGCAACGCCCGCTCGGTCCGGTACGTCTCGACCGAGGAGTTCACCAACGACTTCATCAACTCGCTGCGGGACGACAAGACCAGCGCGTTCCAGCGCCGCTACCGCGACGTCGACATCCTGCTGATCGACGACATCCAGTTCCTGGAGAACCGCGAGCGGACCCAGGAGGAGTTCTTCCACACCTTCAACACGCTGCACAACGCGAACAAGCAGATCGTGATCACGTCCGACCGCTCGCCGAAACAGCTGGCGACGTTGGAGGACCGGCTGCGGACCCGGTTCGAGTGGGGGCTGCTGGCCGACATCCAGCCGCCCGACCTGGAGACCCGGATCGCGATCCTGCAGAAGAAGGCGGCCCAGGAGCGGCTGTACGCCCCACCGGACGTGCTGGAGTTCATCGCCTCCCGGGTGTCGAACTCGATCCGGGAACTGGAGGGGGCGCTGATCCGGGTCACCGCGTTCGCCAGCCTGACCCGCTCCAACGTCGAGCTGTCGCTGGCCGAGGAGGTGCTGCGGGACTTCATCCCCGACGGCACCGGGCCCGAGATCACCGCCGACCAGATCATGGTCTCCACCTCGGAGTACTTCGGGGTGAGCCTGGAGGACCTGCGGGGGCACTCGCGCTCCCGGGTGCTGGTGAACGCCCGCCAGGTGGCCATGTACCTCTGTCGGGAGCTGACCGACCTGTCGCTGCCCCGGATCGGGCAGGCGTTCGGCGGTCGGGACCACACCACGGTGATGCACGCCGACCGGAAGATCCGTCAGCAGATGGCGGAGCGGCGCTCGCTCTACAACCAGATCGCCGAGCTGACCAACCGGATCAAGCAGAACACCTGAGACGTACGCCACTCCCGCTGCACCACCGACGCCCGGCCGAGCCCTTCGGCCGGGCGTTTGCGTGGCGGTACGCCCCGGCGAGGTTGACCCTCGACCGGGTCGAGGGGCCACGATCGGGGTATGACGGCGTCGTCGTTGTCCACAGGACCACCCGGTTGTCCACACCCCCTGTTCCACAACCGGTGGATAACCACGCTCCGTCCGGAGCCGGTTACCCACAGACTGTGGACAAACCCTGGGGACAGTGCTGTGGACGGCTGGGGACAACCTCGGCGTTGTCCACCGACGACGGTGGGCCTGTGGGCAACCTGTTGAAGGTTCTGGGGACGACGGCGGTCCGGGCCCGACCGGTTGTCCACAGCGCTGGGGGTAAACCCGGTGGATTACCGGTGGACAACCGGTGGACAACGGTGGACAACTCTGGGGACACCGGGTGCCTGTGGAGGGCGCAGGGGGTTTACCCCCCGGTTCTCCACAGCGAACCCACCGGTGGATAACGTGTCTGAGCTGCGACGACGCGAGTTACCCACAGTTTGCACAGGTGCGATGAAGACGATGAGTTATCTCTTCTGAAGAATCAAAAACCAATCATCACCGTTGGACTTCCTGTGGATCGGGCCGCAGCGCTGCCGTCGGCAGTCGCCCCGGCACCGGAAGCACGGGGTCGGGCGCACAGCCGATGCCCACGCGCCCTAAGGTGCGATGGGTACCCGCACGGTCGGGCGGGACGGTGGGCAGCGGTCGGCATGAGAGAGTTGTCGCTGACGTCGACGCGGAGGCATTGATGAAGTTCCGAGTGGAGCGCGACGCGCTCGCCGAAGCGGTGGCGTGGACCGCGAAGAGCCTGCCCAGCCGGCCGTCCGTACCGGTGCTCGCCGGGGTGATGCTGCGGGTCACCGACGGCAACCTCCAGGTTTCCGGCTTCGACTACGAGGTCTCCAGCCAGGTGACCGTCGAGGTGCAGGGCGACGCCGACGGGGCCGCCCTGGTCTCCGGCCGGCTGCTCGCCGAGATCACCAAGGCGCTGCCGGCCAAGCCGGTCGACATCGCCGCGGTCGGCGCCCACCTGGAACTGGTCTGCGGCAGCGCCCGGTTCACCCTGCCCACCATGCCGGTGGAGGACTACCCGGCCCTGCCGGAGATGCCGGAGAGCGCCGGCACCGTGGAGGCCGCCGCGTTCGCCGCCGCCGTCGGCCAGGTGGCCATCGCCGCCGGCCGGGACGAGACGCTGCCGATGATGACCGGCGTCCGGCTGGAACTCTCCGGCGGCACCCTGGCGATGCTCGCCACCGACCGCTACCGGCTCGCCCTGCGCGAGATGGAGTGGAACCCGGACGACCCCGAGATCAGCATCAACGCGCTCGTTCCCGCCCGCACCCTGAACGACACCGCCAAGGCGCTCGGCCCGCTCGGCGGCCAGGTGACCATGGCGCTGTCCCAGGGCGGCGCCGGCGAAGGCATGATCGGTTTCTCCGGCGGCACCCGCCGCACCACCAGCCGGCTGCTCGACGGGGCCAACTACCCGCCGGTCCGCTCGCTCTTCCCGGCCACCAGCAACGCCGAGGCCCGGGTGCCGGTGAGCACCCTGATCGAGGTGGTCAAGCGGGTCGCCCTAGTCGCCGAGCGGACGACCCCGGTGCTGCTCAGCTTCAGCTCCGACGGGCTGGTCGTCGAGGCCGGCGGCACCGAGGAGGCCCGCGCCAGCGAGGCCATGGAGGCCACCTTCACCGGCGAGCCGCTGACCATCGGGTTCAACCCGCAGTACCTGATCGACGGCCTGGCCAACCTGGGGGCCCAGTACGCCCTGCTGCGCTTCGTGGACGCCTTCAAGCCGGCGGTGATTTCCCCCGCAGGTGAGGATGGCGAGGTCATCCCTGGGTACCGGTACCTCATCATGCCGATCCGCGTGTCCCGCTGATCGGCACCGGCAGCACCCGGACGCACGGAGGTAGGAGCAGATGCAGCTCGGCCTGGTAGGACTCGGCCGGATGGGCGGCAACATGCGCGAGCGGTTGCGCGCCGCCGGCCAGGAGGTCGTCGGCTACGACCGCAACGCCGACCGCAGCGACGTCACGAGCCTCGCCGAACTGGCCGACAAGCTGCAGTCACCCCGGGCGGTCTGGGTGATGGTCCCCGCCGCCGTCACCGACGCGACGATCGACGCGCTCGCCGAGGTGCTGGGCGAGGGCGACATCATCATCGACGGCGGCAACTCGCGGTTCAGCGACGACGCCCCCCGGGCCGAACGGCTGGCCGCCCGGGGCATCGGCTACGTCGATGTCGGCGTCTCCGGCGGGGTCTGGGGCAACGTGAACGGCTACGCCCTGATGGTCGGTGGCGCGCAGGAGCACGTCGACCACCTGATGCCGATCTTCGAGGCGTTGAAGCCGGCAGGTGACCACGGCTTCGTGCACGCCGGCCCGGTCGGTGCCGGCCACTACGCCAAGATGGTGCACAACGGCATCGAGTACGGCCTGATGCACGCCTACGCCGAGGGTTTCGAGCTGCTCTCCGCCGCCGAGATGGTGACGAACGTGCCGGGGATCATCAAGTCCTGGCGGGAGGGCACCGTCGTCCAGTCCTGGCTGCTCGACCTGCTCGACCGCGCGTTGGACGAGGACCCGGACCTGGCCACGTTGACCGGGTACACCGACGACACCGGTGAGGGGCGCTGGACGGTCGACGAGGCGATCCGGCTGGCCGTCCCGCTCAACGTCATCACCGCCGCCCTGTTCGCCAGGTTCTCCTCCCGGCAGGACGACTCGCCCGCGATGAAGGCGGTCGCCGCGCTGCGCCAGCAGTTCGGCGGGCACGCCGTGCACAAGCGCTGAGCGGCATCCACAGGCTGTGTACGTCCGCCGGCTCGAACTGGTCGACTTCCGCTCGTACGAGCGGGTCGGCGTCGATCTGGAGCCGGGGCCGAACGTCCTGACCGGCGCGAACGGCGTCGGCAAGACCAACCTGGTCGAGGCGTTGGGCTACGTGGCGACCCTGGACTCGCACCGGGTCGCCACCGACGCCCCCCTGGTCCGGCTGGGGGCGAGCGCCGCCGTGATCCGCTGCGCGGTGGTGCACGACGGCCGGGAACTGCTGATCGAGCTGGAGATCGTTCCCGGAAAGGCCAACCGGGCCCGGCTCGGACGCTCTCCGGCCCGGCGGGCCCGGGACGTGATCGGCGCGCTGCGACTGGTGCTGTTCGCCCCGGAGGACCTGGAACTCGTCCGGGGCGACCCGGCGGAACGCCGCCGCTACCTCGACGACCTGTTGGTGCTCCGGCAGCCCCGGTACGCCGGGGTACGCGCCGACTACGACCGGGTGGTCAAGCAGCGCAACGCCCTGCTGCGTACGGCGTACCTGGCCCGCAAGACGGGCGGGTCGCGCGGCGGTGACCTGTCGACCCTGGCGGTCTGGGACGCCCACCTGGCGCGGCACGGGGCCGAGCTGCTCGCCGGCCGGCTGGAACTGGTCGCCGCGCTCACCCCGCACGTGGCCAAGGCGTACGACGCGGTGGCGGCGGGCACCGGGGCGGCGGGGATCGCGTACCGGCCGTCGGTGGAGCTGACCGGGGTGGGCACCGACCGGGAGGTGCTGGCCGAGGCGCTGACGACCGCGCTGGCCGAGTCCCGGTCGGCCGAGATCGAGCGGGGAACCACGCTGGTCGGGCCACACCGCGACGACCTCGTGCTCACTCTCGGCCCGCTGCCCGCCAAGGGGTACGCCAGCCACGGCGAGTCCTGGTCGTACGCGCTGGCGCTGCGGCTGGCCGGGTACGACCTGCTGCGCGCCGACGGGATCGAACCGGTGCTGGTGCTCGACGACGTCTTCGCCGAGCTGGACACGGGCCGCCGGGAACGGCTGGCCGAACTGGTCGGCGGGGCCGGTCAGCTCCTGGTGACCTGTGCGGTGGACGACGACGTCCCGGTGGCCCTGCGCGGCACCCGGTACGCCGTCGGGGAGGGGACGGTGCGTCGTGTCGACTGAACCGGAGCAGCCCGCCGGGTCGACGGGCCGCCCGGGGCGCACCGCCCCGGGCGGGGCACGCGGTGCGCGTACCCCCGGGGGAGCCGGTGGGGGTGCGGACGGCGCGCGGGGCCGACCGGCCGGGACCGGCGCGGACGCCGGGGCCGGTGGTTCGGAGGCCACCTCGCGGGGCCGCGACGGGGCCGGTGGTGGTGCGGGTTCCGGCGGAGCGTCGGGTGCCGACGCCGGGGCGGCGCAGGCGAGCGGGCCGGAACTGGCACGGGCGGTGCTGGACGCGGCGCGGGCCCGGCGGGAGTCGGCGGCCCGTAACCGGCGGCCGGGGGTGACCGGCGCGGCCGACGGCGGTGGGCGACGGCTGCGCGGCTATTCGGGGCCGGGACCGGACCCGCGTGACCCGCAGCCGTTGGGCGCGGTGCTGGAACGGCTGATGAAGGCCCGGGGCTGGCAGCAACCGGCGGCCGAGGCGACCGTCTTCGGCGCCTGGGAAAAGGTCGTCGGGCCGGAGATCGCCCAGCACAGCCGCCCGGTCAAGCTGGAGGACGGCGAGCTGACCGTGGAGGCCCGCTCGACCGCGTGGGCCACCCAGTTGCGGCTGCTCGCCGGATCGCTGTTGAAGCGGATCGCCGGGGAGGTCGGCCACAACGTGGTCCGCAAGCTGCACATCCACGGGCCGGCGGCACCGTCCTGGTCGCGCGGTCCGCGCCGGGTGCGCGGTCGGGGGCCGCGCGACACCTACGGCTGAGATTCACCGTTCGGCGCGGCGGGCCTCCCGCTCGGCGCGTTTGCGTTCGCGCTGCTCGCGGCTCCACTGCTTGCGTCGTTCCAGGTCCTCTTTCCAGGCGTCGCGGGCCTGCCGGGAGCCGCCCTGCACCGCGCCGGCCACCTCCGGCGGGCCGGCCAGGTTCTTGAACGCCCAGGCCAGCAGCCGGCCACCCTCGCCAGGTGCCTTCGCCGCCGGTTTGTCCTCGCTCATCGGCACCGACCCCTCCTCGACGATTGGTGTACAAACCATTGGTACACCAATCATTGGTAGCATCGCAACGGCGACGAGGAGGTGCACACGTGGACGGACAGCCCGACGGGGACCCGCTGGCCCTGGAGGAGCAGGTCTGCTTCGCGCTCTCCGTCGCCGCCCGGGGCGTCGTCGCGGTCTACCGGCCACTGCTGGAGCCGATGGGGCTCACCCACCCGCAGTACCTGGTCATGCTGGCGCTCTGGCAGTACGCGCCGCTGTCGGTCCGGGAGCTGAGCCGGCTGCTGCAACTCGACCCGGGCACGCTGTCGCCCCTGCTCAAGCGGCTGGAGGTGGCCGGCTACCTGCGCCGCGAGCGGGACCCGGCCGACGAACGCAGCCTGGCCGTGTCGCTCACCGGGAGCGGTCGGGCGCTGCGCGCACGCGCCGAGCAGATCCCGCCGGCGGTCGTCGCCCGGCTCGGGCTGCCGCTGGCCGAGCTACGCGACCTGCACGCGGCGCTGACCCGGGTGATCGGCGCCGCGAACGGCGCGGTCACCGCCGCACCCACGCCGCCGGACAGCTGACCCCGCTGCCGGGTCGGCTCAGGGCTGCGGACCGGGACGACGGCCGGGCTCGGCGTCGGCGTAGATCGCGAACCCCCGGTCGGCGCAGCGCCGGTAGAAGGCGGCCAGCACGCCCAGCTCGGCGCAGGTGAAGTCCCACTGCGGCGGGTCGCCGTTCTCGTCGCGCAGCCGGTCGAGCCGGCTGCCCAGCCAGCGCAACTGCTGTTCGGCAAGGCGGCCGTCGCCGAGCAGGGCGCGGAGCACGTCGCTGACCGACTCGAAGGTCACCGTCTCGCCGTGCGGCCGGTGCTGGGCGACGAACTTCTCCACCCCGCCGGCGATCCAGGCGCAGCCGTCCGGGTCGATCACCGGATCCTCGTCCTCGGCGGCGGCGTCGGTGGCGTAGAGCACATTTTCCAGCCCGAGGATCAGGTCGACCAGCTCGGTGTAGGCGGTCGCCCGGACCGTGCCGGTCTTGGCGATGTGCTCGGCGAGCGCGGCGGTCGGCGCGGAGATGCCGGGAACATCGACGATCTCGCCGAAGTCGACGAACTCGGCCGGCGCGACCGGATCGTAGAAGCGGCCGGTCCGCGGCCAGTGCACCGCGACATTGTCCAGCCCCATCTGGTGTCACCTTTCGAGAGCACGTGTCGGATCGATCGGGTCCATCGTCCGGTTACGGGCGGAAAAGATCAAGACGAGCGACTTCGTCGCGCGCCGCAAAGCTACGGTACGACCACCGCCCGACGCGACCCCGTGCCACCCGGCGAGCCGGACGATCCGGTGGCGGCGGGCACGGAAACCGGACCGGGGCGTGTAGGGGGAGTCGCGGACAGCGAGATTCGGCCGGCTACGAGGGTCTGAGCCGCCTTCAAGGGGTGCCGAGTGGCGGTTCTGTCGTGTGCGCACAGTAAGATTGACGCTGAGACGACGACCTGACGCGGTGCGACGGACAGGGGCCCTCACCGGCTCCTGATCAACGTCCCGCGTCGGGTCTGGCCGATCGCGATCCGCGGGCAACCGCGGCGACCGGCGCGCACGATCCGCGACCGCCCTGCGGGGCTCTCGCTGTGCACGCCGACGTCGCGTCCTGTCCGCCGAACCCGCGCCCCCGCGCCCCGGCGCGGATGGTGCGAGAAAGTGGCCGAGGGTGGCAGCGCAGGACAAGCAGGATTACGGCGCAGAGTCGATCACCGTCCTCGAAGGGCTGGAGGCGGTCCGCAAGCGGCCCGGCATGTACATCGGGTCGACCGGCGAGCGTGGCCTGCACCACCTGGTGTGGGAGGTCGTGGACAACGCGGTCGACGAGGCGCTCGCCGGCTACTGCGACACCATCGACGTGGTGCTGCTCGCCGACGGCGGGGTCCGGGTCACCGACAACGGCCGTGGCTTCCCGGTCGATCTGCACCCGAAGCTCAAGAAGCCGGGCGTCGAGGTCGCGCTGACCGTGCTGCACGCGGGTGGCAAGTTCGACGGCAAGGCGTACGCGGTCTCCGGTGGTCTGCACGGCGTCGGCGTCTCCGTGGTGAACGCCCTCTCCACCCGGATGGCCGTCGAGATCCACAAGTCCGGCCACGTGTGGCGGCAGAAGTACCACAACTCCAAGCCGGAGCCGCTCGACAAGGGCGAGACCACCGACCGCACCGGCTCGGCGGTTTCCTTCTGGCCGGACCCGGACGTCTTCGAGACGGTCGACTTCGACTTCCAGACCATCTACCGCCGCCTCCAGGAGATGGCCTTCCTCAACCGGGCCCTGTCCATCCACCTGCTCGACGAGCGGGTCGCCGAGGGCGAGGAGGGCAAGCCCCGCGAGGTCACCTTCTTCTACGAGGGCGGCATCGCCGACTTCGTCCGGCACCTCAACGCCTCGAAGAACCCGATGCACAAGACGGTCGTCGAGTTCGCCGCCGAGGAAGAGGGCATGTCGGTCGAGATCGCCATGCAGTGGAACGAGTCGTACGGCGAGTCGGTCTACACCTTCGCCAACACGATCAACACGCACGAGGGCGGCACCCACGAGGAGGGTTTCCGGGCCGCGCTGACCAGCGTGGTCAACCGCTACGGCACCGACCGCAAGCTGCTCAAGGGCGACGAGAAGCTCTCCGGCGAGGACATCCGCGAGGGCCTGGCCGCGATCATCTCGGTCAAGCTGGCCAACCCGCAGTTCGAGGGCCAGACCAAGACCAAGCTGGGCAACACCCCGGTCAAGAGCTTCGTGCAGCGGGTCTGCAACGACCGGCTGGTCGACTGGTTCGACCGCAACCCGGCCGAGGCCAAGACCATCATCCAGAAGGCGTCCCAGGCGGCCCGGGCCCGGATCGCCGCCCAACAGGCGCGCAAGCTGGCCCGCCGCAAGTCGCTGCTGGAGTCCGGCTCGATGCCCGGCAAGCTGGCCGACTGCCAGTCCACCGACCCGCGCGAGTCCGAGGTCTTCATCGTCGAGGGCGACTCGGCCGGCGGCTCGGCCAAGCAGGGTCGCGACCCGCGTACCCAGGCGATCCTGCCCATCCGCGGCAAGATCCTCAACGTGGAGAAGGCCCGGATCGACCGGGTGCTCAAGAACAACGAGGTCCAGGCGCTGATCACCGCGCTGGGCACCGGCATCCACGACGACTTCGACATGGAGAAGCTGCGGTACCACAAGGTGGTGCTGATGGCCGACGCCGACGTCGACGGCCAGCACATCCAGACGCTCCTGCTCACCCTGCTGTTCCGCTTCATGCGTCCGCTGGTCGAGCTGGGCCACGTCTACCTGGCCGCCCCGCCGCTCTACAAGATCAAGTGGAACAAGAAGGGCGACGACGCCCAGTACGCGTACTCCGACCGGGAACGCGACGGGCTGATCGCGCTGCGCCAGCAGAAGAAGCCCAACGCCAAGCCGGACGACATCCAGCGGTTCAAGGGTCTCGGCGAGATGAACTACCCCGAGCTGTGGGAGACCACGATGAACCCGGCCACCCGGACCCTGCGTCAGGTCACCCTCGACGACGCCGCCACCGCCGACGAGCTGTTCAGCGTGCTGATGGGTGAGGACGTCGAGGCCCGCCGCTCGTTCATCCAGCGCAACGCGAAGGACGTGCGGTTCCTCGACATCTGACGGCCCGGTCGGCCGGTGCCGCACCGGCCGGCCGTCGTCCACCGGGTTATCCACAGCCTGGCCGGTTTCCACAGCGTTATCCACAGCACGAACACGACTCTGAGTCTGATAAGGGTTAACAGTGACCGATACTCCCGAGTCCACCCCGAACGAGCCGGAAACCGCCGAGACACCACTCGCGGCGGTCGTCCAGCACGACCGGATCGAGCCGGTCGGGCTTGAGGTCGAGATGCAGCGCTCGTACCTCGACTACGCGATGAGCGTGATCGTCGGGCGGGCCCTGCCGGACGTCCGGGACGGGCTCAAGCCGGTCCACCGCAAGATCCTCTACGCCATGTACGACTCGGGTTACCGGCCGGACCGGGGCTACGTGAAGTGCTCCCGGGTCGTCGGGGACGTGATGGGGCAGTTCCACCCGCACGGCGACTCGGCCATCTACGACGCGCTGGTCCGGATGGCCCAGCCCTGGGCGCTGCGCTACCCGCTGGTAGACGGCAACGGCAACTTCGGCTCGCCCGGTAACGATCCGGCTGCCGCGATGCGCTACTGCCTGACCGCAGACGTCCGCATTCGTACCGCCGACGGCAGCGTGCGGCTCGGCGACATCGTGCCGGGCGTCGCGCCGAGCAGCGAGACCGACGTCGACCTCAAGGTCCGCGACCGCAACGGCGACCTGGTCCGCGCGTCGAAGTTCTTCCACTCCGGCGAGCACCCGACGCTGCGGCTGCGCACCCGCGAGGGGTACGAGCTGACCGGCACCCACAACCACCCGGTGCTCTGCCTGGTGGACGTGGCCGGGGTGCCGACCCTGCTGTGGAAGCTGCTCGCCGAGATCTCCCCGGGCGACCGGGTGGTGCTCCAGCGGACGGTGCCGGACGAGATCGGCTACCCGACGCTGGAACACGTCGAGGCGGCCGTGCTCGCCGGCGCGTTCGTGTCGGAGGGCTGGGTGTCGGCGGCCCGCGCGGGCTTCAACAACGTGGACCGGGACTACTTCCTGCGCGTCGTCGCCGCCTACGACCTGGCCGTCGGCGGCCCCCGGTACGTCAGCGAGCGGGTGATCGCCTCCGGCAGCACCCTGCACGAGCTGGACGTACAGGACCTGTCGGCGCTGCGCGCCAGCATCCTCGGCGAGTTGGCCGGAGCGCGCAGCGCCGCGAAGTTCGTGCCCGAGTTCGTGTGGCAGGGGCCGGCCGCGATCAAGCGGGCGTTCCTCCAGGCGCTCTTCGAGGGTGACGGCTCCTCGTCGCTGCTGCCGCGCAACACCATCCAGGTCTCGTACTCGACCCGCAGCGAGCGGTTGGCCCGCGAGGTCCAGCAGTTGCTGCTGGAGTTCGGCGTGATCAGCCGACAGACCCGGTACGACGACGGCGAGATCAAGGTCGTGGTGACCAACCGCCGGGACGCCCGGATCTTCGCCGCCCACGTCGGCTTCCTCGGCCGTAAGCAGGCCAAGCTGGAGTCCGAGCTGGCTCAGGCGCCGGCGAGCAGCACGGCGCTGTCCAGCGACCATGTGCCGCTGGTGGGCGACTTCATCCGGGAGCACGGCGCGACCCGTTGGACCGAGCGCGACTGGCTGCGCCGGCACAACGTCGACCGCATCGAGCGTTGGGAGCGGGACCGCGACGAGATCGCCGCCCGGATCACCGAGGCCGGGGTGCTCGACGTGGTCGAGCCGCTGGTCGACGGCCGGTTCTACTACGCCGAGGTGACCGAGATCACCGACGCGGGGGTGCAGCCGGTCTACAGCGTCCGGGTGGACACCGAGGACCACTCCTTCGTCTCCGACGGCTTCGTCAGCCACAACACCGAATGCAAGCTCGACCCGCTGGCGATGGAGATGCTGCGGGACATCGACGAGGACACCGTCGATCTCCAGGACAACTACGACGGCCGGGCCAAGGAGCCCACCATCCTGCCGTCGCGCATCCCCAACCTGCTGGTCAACGGCTCCGAGGGCATCGCGGTCGGGATGGCCACCAAGATCCCGCCGCACAACCTGCGCGAGATCGGCGCGGCGGTGCAGTGGTGCCTGGAGAACCCGGAGGCCGACGAGGCGACCACCCTCGAAGCGCTGCTGGAGATCGTCAAGGGTCCGGACTTCCCGACCCACGGGCTGATCGTCGGTCAGTCGGCCATCCAGGACGCGTACCGGACCGGTCGCGGGTCGATCCGGATGCGCGCCGTGGTAGAGGTCGAGGAGGACAAGCGGGGCCGGCCGGCGCTGGTGGTCAGCGAGCTGCCCTACCAGGTCAACCCGGACAACCTGGCCGAGCGGATCGCCGAGCTGATCAAGGAGGGCAAGCTCGGCGGCATCGCCGACATCCGGGACGAGTCGTCCGGGCGTACCGGCATGCGGATCGTGCTGGTGCTCAAGCGCGACGCGGTCGCCAAGGTGGTGCTGAACAACCTCTACAAGCACACCCAGCTCCAGGAGACCTTCGGCGCCAACATGCTGGCCCTGGTCGACGGGGTGCCGCGCACGCTCAACCTGGCCCAGTTCATCAGGTACTACGTCGAGCACCAGATCGAGGTGATCCGGCGGCGGACCGCGTTCCGGCTGCGCAAGGCCGAGGAGCGGGCGCACATCCTGCGCGGTCTGTCCAAGGCGCTGGACGCGCTGGACGAGGTGATCGCCCTGATCCGGCGGTCGCCCACGGTCGACGACGCCCGGCAGGGCCTGATCCGGCTGCTGGAGATCGACGAGATCCAGGCGACCGCGATCCTGGACATGCAGCTGCGCCGGCTGGCCGCCCTGGAGCGGCAGCGGATCCTGGACGACCTGGCCAAGCTCGAACTGGAGATCGCCGACCTCAAGGACATCCTCGCCAAGCCGGAGCGGCAGCGGAAGATCGTCTCCGAGGAGCTGAGCGAGATCGTCGCGAAGTGGGGCGACGAGCGGCGCACCAAGATCGTCCCGTTCGACGGTGAGGTCTCGATGGAGGACCTCATCGCCCGCGAGGACGTGGTGGTCACCATCACCCGCACCGGGTACGCCAAGCGCACCAAGGTCGACCTCTACCGCTCACAGCGGCGCGGCGGCAAGGGAGTGAGCGGCGCGACGCTGCGGCAGGACGACATTGTCAGCCACTTCTTCGTATGCTCCACCCACGACTGGATTTTGTTCTTCACCAACAAGGGCCGCGTGTACCGGGCCAAGGCGTACGAGTTGCCCGAGGCCAGTAGGGTGGCCAAGGGCCAGCACGTGGCCAACCTGCTCGCCTTCCAGCCGGACGAGCAGATTGCGCAGATCATCGAAATCCCGAACTACCAGGTGGCTCCCTACCTGGTACTGGCCACGAGAAACGGCCTGGTGAAGAAGACCCGACTTGAGGAGTTCGACTCCAACCGGTCCGGCGGCGTCATCGCGATCAACCTGCGCGATGAGGACGAGCTGGTCGGTGCCGTGCTCGCGGCGCCGGAGGAGGACCTGCTGCTCGTCTCCAAGAAGGCCCAGGCGATCCGGTTCAACGCCTCCGACGAGGCGCTGCGCCCGATGGGCCGGGCCACCTCGGGTGTGATCGGCATGCGCTTCACCGACGACGACGTCCTGCTGGCCATGGAGGTCGTCCGGGAGGGCCTGGACGTCCTGGTGGCCACGAACGGGGGATACGCGAAACGTACCCCCATCGAGGAATACCCGGTCCAGGGCCGGGGAGGTAAGGGCGTGTTGACTGCGAAGATCACCGAGCGCCGCGGTGGTCTGGTCGGCGCGGTCGTGATCGACCCGGACGACGAGCTGTTCGCGATCACCAGCAACGGCGGCGTCATCCGGACTCCGGTGAAGCCTGTACGCCGTACCCGTGACCGGAACACAATGGGGGTCAAGCTGATGGACCTCCCGGACGGCGTGACTATCGTGGCGATTGCTCGCAATGCCGACGAGCCTGACGAACAGGACTAGTTGAATGACGGAGACACAGGCGAAGTCGGGGAACAAGGGGACCTCGGCCACCCCGGTCGACGAGGAGGCCGCCAAGAGCGGTACAACCCCCGCCGGCCGCGCCGCCGTGGGTCGGGCCACCGTCCCCGCCGACGCGCCTGCCCCGAAGTTCACCCGGGCACCCGGCATGGCACCGCCGCCGGACAAGCCCGGTGAGGGTTCGGGGACGACCGACAAGCCCCAGCCGACGGGCGGCACCGATGCGCCCTCGTCCGCCACCCAGCCGGTGGCTGCGGCGGGCCGGTCGAGCAACACGACACAGCCGATCACGGTCGGGGCCGCGACCTCCCCGTCCACGACCGGCACCCAGCCGAAGATCGGCGGTTTCCGGCCGAGCCCGGACACCACCCGTCCCGCCAACGGTGGCGGCCTGCCCCCGGGCATCGGTGGTGCGGCCGCCGTCGGTGCGGCGCGGGTGGGTGACGCGGTACGCGCCGCGCGTACCTCGGTCAGCTCGGCCGCCTCCCGGGGGCCGCGCCGGGCCCGGTTGAACCTCAAGCGGATCGACCCGTGGTCCGTGATGAAGTTCGCGTTCGCCGTCTCCGTGGTGCTCTTCATCGTGGTGGTCGTGGCGACCTCGGTGCTCTACCTCGCGTTGGACGCGATGGGCGTGTTCCAGAGCGTCAACGACAGCCTGACCGACCTGGTCAGCGCCAGTGGCGGGCAGGGCACCGACAGCGGCTTCCAGATCACCGCGAAGGGCGTCATCCTGACGTCCGCCCTCGTCGGGCTGGTCAACGTGGTGCTGTTCACCGCGCTCGCCACCCTGGGGGCGTTCGTCTACAACGTCTGCGCCGACCTGGTCGGCGGGATCGAGTTGACGCTCGCCGAGCGCGACTGATCCGACCCGACGCCGGGGCGCCGCGAACAGCGGCCGCCCCGGCGTCGTGCTTTCCGCCTGGCTCGGGGCGCTCGCTCGTGGGTCGATCCAGCCGTGGTCCAGGCCGCCCCGATACCGCTGTCTCCGCTCAACGGAATCGATCTCCGGCCCGGGGAGCGGGCGGAAAGGGCTCGCCCCGTCGCGGGCCGACCGGTACGGTCGGGAAGGCGCGGGAGCGTCGGCCACCCCGATTTGGGAGCGGACGACGCGATGGGTTAATCTTGCTCGTCGCCACGCGGGGCTATAGCTCAGTCGGTTAGAGCGCAGAGCTGATAACTCTGAGGTCGCTGGTTCGATTCCAGCTAGCCCCACCGCACACCGTTCCGACGGGCAGTCGAGTCGAGCGCGAGGGGTCGCCCCATGTTCAAGAAGCTTCTGTTCCTGGTCGGCATCATCGGCGTCGCCGCTGTGGTGGCCAAGAAGGTCAAGGAATCCAACGACGAGCGCGCCCTCTGGCACGAGGCCACCACCTCGCCCGACCTGCGCTGACCAGCCAGCACCCGGCGGCTCGACCCGCCCTCGGGGCCCTAGCTCAACTGGCAGAGCACTGCCTTTGCAAGGCAGGGGTTAGGGGTTCGAGTCCCCTGGGCTCCACCAGCATCACCCTTGACCAGGTGTTACAGCTCGTGAAGATCAACGGGCACATGATGGCCACAGGTCCTGGGGCCCGTGCAGCCTGGCGGCCGGTCACGCCACCGGCATAGCAGGCGGAGGCGATCGACAGCGGCAGCCGCCGGGCCGGACACGCGCGGGATACCGGGCACGCGCAGCACCCGACGCCGGCCGGACAACCCACGTGTACCTTCGCCGGCGCAGACCAACTTCGGCCAGGCTGACGGGTTGCGGTGGCTGCGGATCACCCGGCCATCTGCCACCCTGGGCTGTGCTGATTTACAAGATCCTGCTGCCCGCCGAGTGGGCCGAGTTCGAGGCCGCCGGCCGCTTCGACGGCTCACCGCTCGACCACAGCAGCGGCTTCATCCACTGCTCCTCGCGCGAGCAGGTGGGTGCGACCGCGCTGCGGTTCTTCGCGCAGGAGCCGGCGCTTGTGGTCGCCGCTCTCGACGCCCGGCTTCTCGGCGCGGCGGTGCGCTGGGAGGGCGTCCCCGACGGTGAGCCCTTCCCGCACGTCTACTCGGCTCTGCCGCTCGATGCTGTCGTCGCGGTCCACCAGGTGCCGGGCGCGTCGTCCGTGGACGGTGCGCTACCGCGGGGCTAGGTGGTCGGGACGTGGCGGTGCGGGAGGGTCGGCGGCCAACCGGTCGCGAAGCCGGGGGTGACGGAACTGGTAGACGGCACCGACCTGGCGGAGTACGCCCCGCTCGGCCGCGTCGCGGAGAAAGGCCATCGTCCGCCAGGGCAGCCGACCCCGCATCGCCAGGACGGCCCGCGCGATCGCATACTCGGTCCAGGCGCCGTAGCCCACCCAGCCGATCGCGAACGCGAGCATGTAGGCGACCGGGGACCGCAGTCCACCACCGAACAGCAGCGCCAGGGTGACCCCCGCGACGAGCAGGGCGCCAGCGGGTGCCAGCACCGATCTGCGGTCGGCCCGCAAGGTGGCGAGGGGATTGTCCGCGCGGGCGGGATCCTCGGCGATCACGATCTCGCGGGATGGGTCGTTAACCCTGTGTCGGTGGAGGCTCCAGACGGGAACGACCACGGCCGACGCCATCAGGCCGAGCCCACCGATGATGCCCGGCAGGCTGTCACCTGACAGGTACCACAACACCACTCCCGAGCCGGCCAGCAAGGACGCCAGCATGAGCCTGACGGATGTCGTACGCAGGAGGTGCCGCAACCGGCGTCCACTGACCTGCACCCGGTGGATCGGCGTGGCCGGCACGAAGCCGAGTCGGGTCCGGAGTCGCTCACTCACCGCAACCGGCGTGGTCACGGCCGCGAACAGGACCGTAACGATGAGATTGCCGTGGACGAGCCACACCGACGCCCAGAACAGCAGATTCGTCACCGCGTACTGCGCCGGCCTGAGGAACCGCATTGTCCGGTGCAGCTGCCACCAGGCGATCTCGTGGGTATCCGTGTCGCGCAGGTGCCGCGCTAGGAAGCGCAGCCAACTCCTCGCATCGTCGGGATGCCAGGTCTCGTCCGTGTCCCGCCGACGGGCCGGCGTCGGCTGTGGTGGATAGGCGACCGACACCAGACCGTCGAGGAGGTGATTCTCGACGGCGGCCTGATCGGGGAACCGGACCCGGTCGCACAACTCGCGTGGGTCGGCGGCGGCACCGGCATAGGTGGTGCGGGCCAGCCAGACCAGCAACGGCGTGCGCAGGGCTCTGGTCAACGGCGCTTCCGGATCGGCATCCAGATCGAGAAACGTCTGCCCCCACCGACTGTTCACCCCTTCGGGGGCGAAGTACCCCCGGATGTCGGCAAAGGCGAGCGGCAACACCTCGACCACCGCGGCGCGGGACAGGCCGCGTTCCGCGCTCTCGACCGCCCTCCGGTACGGCGCGACGAGGCTGGTCACCACCAGCGGGACCGTGGACCCCAGCTCGTGCAACGCGTTCATCGTCTCTTCGCGTAGCCCGTCACCGATCATGTCCAGGCCCTGGATGACGGGCAGCACGAGGTTCCTGTCGACGAGGTAGGCCGCCAGCGTCCGGCGTTTACGGCTGCCGAAGAGGCGTTTACGGGGTCCGGACAGGGGCACCGACGCTCGCAGATGCGGGTAGTCCCCGGCCAACTGCTCCGCCATCCAGTCACGCAGGAGTTGCTTGCCCGGGTTCCACGTCCCGGCGGGCAACAGCACCGGGACCGGCTGACCGGGAAGCCGCTCCTTGAGCAGGGTGCTGACGAGCCGGGTGACCAGCACGGTCCGGCCCGACCCTGCCGCACCGAGGATCACCAGACGGCGATGGGGTAGCCGGTGGGTGAGCAGGTCGGCGAGATCGTCGAGGCCGCCGGTGGGAGGCTGTGCCGGGGTCAGGCCGAGCGACGACCAGGTGACCTCGCCCATCGACGCCTCGGCGACCTCGGTTGCCGCCCATCGCACCGGCAGCGGGCGGCTGAGCACCCCGCTGCGTTCCTCGTCCCGCTGACGTCGTACCGCCACCTCGTCGGCCAGGGTCTCCAGAGCTTTCGACAACAGGACGTCGCTCGAGTGGGTGGGCGGGACGCTCCCGTAGTTCACCTGGTTGATGGTGTTGTGGTCACCGAAGGCGGTCGGCCCGTGGGAGGTGTTCCCGGAGTAGACGTTCCCCGGGGCCGGGACGGGGGGTTCCTCCGGCTGGTCGGCAGGGGGGTCGACGGTACTCACCGCGGTGACCGCCCCGGACGGGTGTCGTCGGCGGAACCGTACGTCGTGACGGTGTTCCCGTTGCCGAACGCGGCCGGTCCGTGCGACGTGATGTGCTGGAACACCTGCCCGGCAGCCGGCGGTTGTGGCGTGCCGACCTCCTGAGGACGGTCCACCCGGTTCAGGTCCGTCCGTTCCTGCGGATCGGCGGGGAACGCGTCCGGCACGGTCGATGCGGCGGCATCCTGTCCCGGCACGAAGACCCAGGCGGGGGCCGCGAAACCCTTGTCCGGCAGGCTGGCGGTGATCGGCAGGAACTGATCCTGCGGCAGGTCCTGATACTGGCGGACGACGTCCTGATAGATCAGATCCGACACGACCAGCGCGACCTCCGCCCGGGGAAAGCGGCGCAGCATGCTCTTGAGCTGCGGCGAGTCGACCAGTCGACAGACGGTCACCACAGCGCTGCCGGCAAAGCCGTTCGCGCTGTCGAGATGGACCAGCCCCTGGTGGACGCCGACCCGCACCCGGACCCGGGCCTCGGCGGACAGGCCCTGGTTGTGCTCCCGCAACAACCGGTCCAGGAGCGGTGCGATCCGAAGGACCCGCCGCTCACTCGTCTCCGGCGGCAGGACCGCGAGCTGGCTGTCACCGTTGTCTTGGCGCAACGTCCCGGGCAGCACGATGCCCAACTCCTCCCAGGCCGCCCGCATGACTTCTGCCAGTGCCTGCTGTGCGCGGTGTTGGAGCACATTGTTCCGCCCGCTGTAACGCTCGATGTCGACCATGAGGACGACGTGTCGGGTCGGGTTCCCCGCGTCAGCCACCATTCCACCCTTCGCTGGCAACATTGCCCGGTCGCGGAATTCCTACCAGTCGATGGCAAAGGAGAACCCGCCAAAATGCGGGATGTCGTGGGTGGTACCTCCGGCACCCCGGACGTCACGATGCGGGCGGGTCGTTCCTCAGCCGGCGGAGCCTCGGGCCAGACGTAGCAGGTCGAGCAGGCCGTGGCCGTCCTCGACCCGGGCGTCCGGGGTGACCGCGGGGTGTGGTGGTTCCCGGTCGGTGCGGGGGGAACGCATCAGGATCGCCGCCCCCGCCCCGGCCCGGCGGGCGCACTCGACGTCCCGACCGAGGGTGTCCCCGACGAACCAGCAGTCACCGATCGGAACCCCGACGGCCTCCGCCGCCAGCAGCGCCAGGCGCGGGTTGGGCTTCCGGGGACCGGCTTCGTCGCTGTAGAACTGGGCGGCGAACGACCCGGCCAGGCCCCTCGGCGGCCAGGAAATCCCGGTGCGCGGCGCCGCAGAGGGTGTTGCTCACCACGGCCAGCGGAAGGCCCGCTCCCGTGGCCGCCGCCAGCGCCTCGGGGATACCTGGGCGCACCGCCCAGTCCGCCCGCCAGGTCCAGGCGTACGACAGGGAGGTCGCCTCACGGTCGACGGCGTCGCGGGCCGGGCGGGGCCACGATGCCGTGACGAACTCCGCCCACACCCGGGCGTGCGGCAGCTCCACCGGGTCGGCCGTCCGGCCCGCGTCGTCGCGCCAGGCCGAGTACCGTCGCGCGCCCCCGGTCAGGTCGGCGGCGATCTGCCGTTCGGACACCGCGCCGTCGACGAGCCGGGAGAGCCGTCGGACGAGTTCCGGTGGGGCGGGCGGCTGCGGGGGCGCATCGGCCAGGACACCGCCGAAGTCCAGCAGGAGGGCGCGCGGCGAGCGGAGCATGCCGGCAATTCTCCAGCAGGGTGACCGACCGCGCGGGGCGGCACGGTCGGCGGGCATCCCCTAGCCTCCACACGATGGGAGCAGTCAGCCGTTGAGCCGCATGACGACCGATGGTGACCCGGGCAGCCGCCGTCTCCAGCTCTACTGCCGGATCGACGTCACCGTGACCGACCCGACCGCGCTGACCGACCACGCGGTCGCCGAGTTGCACGCCGCCGACGTCGACTGGGCGCAGGAGGAGGACGACCTGCCGTCCGCCAGCGCAGAGCTACGGGCTGACCTCACCCGGGCGCTCGCCTCCGTCGCGGACGTCACCCGGGTCGTCGACACCATCCCGGGCGTCGAGTTCCGGGGCGGCGTCTGCTGGGCGGAGACCGGCCCGCCACGCGCGTCGTTCGCCCCGACCGGCGGGCGGCCCGCGACGGCACCGGACCCGGCGGAATAGTCCTGCCGGGTCACCCTCCAGCGACCCGGCGCGGCCGGCCGTCAGCGTGCCCCGACCCGGCCGGACAACCGTCCCTGCCGGTCCGACGGGCGGAGTGAGGCGGCATCGCGACGTCGTCCCCGGCTGGCCGGCGAGCGTGACCGGGCCGGGAGCGCCGACCGTCGCCCCACCGGCCGGGCGACGGCCACCCGCACCGGTCCGGGCGTCGACGGCAGGCTAGCGTCGGGGGGTGACCACTGGCTTCCCCCGCGTCCTGCCCGCCGAACACGACGGCATCGCCGAGGCCGCCGACGTGCTGCGGGCCGGCGGGCTGGTGGCCTTCCCGACCGAGACGGTCTACGGGCTCGGCGCGAACGCGTTGGACGCCCGGGCCGCGGCGCGGATCTTCGAGGCGAAGGCGAGGCCCAGCTTCGATCCGCTGATCACCCACCTGGCCGACGCCGCCGACCTGCCGGCCCTCGTCGGTGGGCTGCCCCCGACCGTCGCGGCGCTGGCCGAGCGGTTCTGGCCGGGGCCGCTCACCCTGATCGTGGACCGGCCGGCCGTGATCCCGCCGATCGTCACGTCCGGCCTCGACACGATGGCCGTGCGGGTGCCCGACGAGGCGTCCGCCCGTGCGTTGATCAGGGCTGCCGGGGTGCCGGTGGCCGCCCCGAGCGCCAACCGGTTCGGGCAGCTCAGCCCCACCCGGGCCGAGCACGTCGTACGCGGGCTCGGCGCGGCCGTCGACGTGGTGCTCGACGGCGGTCCGACCAGGTGCGGGATCGAGTCGACGATCGTGGACGCGCGTGGCCCGCAGCCGGTGGTGCTGCGCCTCGGTGCGCTCGCCGTGGAGGACCTCGTCGCGGCGGTCGGCCCGGTGACGGTCCGGTCGGGCAGCTCCGGGCAGCCGGTGGCCCCCGGCACGCTGGCCGCGCACTACGCGCCGCGTACCCCGTTGCGGGTGGTGGCGGGTGCGGTGCCGGCGGCGAACGGCGGCGTCCGGCGGGGCTACCTGGCCTTCCGGGCGGCCCCGCCGGCCGGCTACGCGGCGGTGGAGGTGTTGTCGCCCACCGGTGACGTGACCGAGGCCGCCGCCCGCCTCTTCGACGCGCTGCACCGGCTGGACGCGGCCGGGGTGACCGAGATCCTCGCCGAACCGGCCCCCGACGAGGGGGTCGGGCGGGCGGTCAACGACCGGTTGGGCCGCGCCGCCGCCACCTGGTCCCCGCCCCCGGCCTGACCCCCGCCGAAGATCTAGCCCGCCGGCTTCGGGTCGGCGGGCCGTCCCCGGGTCGGCAGCTGCTCCACCAGCCGGGTCAGCGCGCCGTTGGCGAAGGTCGCGCCGAGCGCCGACCCGGCGGCGATGGTCCACCCCACCGGGCCGAGCGGGGTGCAGCCGAAGAACTGGCTCACCCCGGGCGTCTGCACCACGGCGGCGAGCACCCCGACCGACGCCGCCGTCGACGCGAGCACCGTCGGGCTGGTGCCCCCGGCCAGGACGGTCTGCCCCAGCTGCGTGCCGACCAGCGAGACCAGGGCCACCGTGCCGGCTCGTCGTTCCCGGCCGGTCCACCGGGCCACCGTCCAGCCGGCGGTCGCCCCGAGGGTGGTGGCGGCGGCCCGCAACCCGATCTCCCGGGTCATGGTGCCGCCGAGGGACGCGTCCGGGCCCTCGCGGAGCAACCCGTCGGTGTGGTCGGCGTCCGGGGGCCGGACGGCGATGGCCAGTGCCGGCGCCAGGTCGGTGAGCAGGTTGACCAGGAGCAGTTGCCGGCCGTTGAGCGCCGACCGGCCGGTGACGGCGGCGCTGAGCACACTGAACGCGATCTCGCCGAGGTTGCCGCCGACCAGGATGCTCAGCGCGTGGCGTACCGACGACCACATCGCCCGTCCCTCGACCAGGGTGGCGATGATGGTCTCCAGCCGGTCGTCGGTGACCACCAGGTCGGCGGCGGCGCGGGCGGCCGGGGTGCCCCGCTGACCGAGGGCGATGCCGACGTCGGCCAGCCGGATCGCCGGGGCGTCGTTGGCGCCGTCCCCGGTCATCGCCACGGTCCGCCCGCACTTCTGCAACGCCTGGATGATCCGTACCTTGTGCGCCGGGGTGCACCGGGCCACCACGTCGGTCCGGCCCAGCCGTTCACCGATCTCCGCGTCGTCCCACTGGTCCAGGTCGGTGGCGGTGACCACCCGTTGCCCGTCGGCATCCGGGCTGATCGCCGACGCGATCGCCTCGGCGGTGGCCGGATGGTCCCCGGTGATCATGATGGTGTGCACGCCGGCCTGCCTGATCCGGCGGACCGCCGGGGCGGCGCTGTCGCGTATCCCGTCGGCGAGGGCGAGGAAACCGACGAAGACCAGCCCGCGTACCTCGTCGTCGGTGACCGTCGCGGCACCGGCCCGGCACTCCGCCACGGCGAGGATGCGGTGCCCCGCCCCGGCCCGGTCGGCGAGCACGGTGTGCAGCCGCTCCCGGCGTTCGTCGTCCAGCGGCTCGTCCCGGCCGTCCGGCCGACGCCACGCGCCACACCGGGGCAGCACCGTCTCCGGGGCGCCCTTCACGCTCAGCAGCAGACCGTCGGCGGCGCGCCCGACTGTCGCGTGGTAGCCCCGGGACGGCTCGAACGGCAGCCCACCCACCGCAGCCCAGCCGGCCGCGCCGGTCTGCTCCGTGGTCTCCGCCTGCCGCGCGCCGTACCGGACCGCCCGGTCGGTGTGCTGCGGCAGCTCCTGCGGATCGGCCGCGTCGGGGGTGGCCCGCAGCCCGGCGGCGAGGACCCGGCGCAACCCGTCGTCGAGCCGGTCGACGGGTGCGAACCGCTCGCCGTCGCCGACCCCGGCGAGCAGCAGCCGGCCCTCGGTGAGGGTGCCCGTCTTGTCGAAGCAGAGCACGTCGACCCGGCCCAGCGCCTCGATGGTGCGCGGGTTGCGGACCAGCGCGCCGTGCTCGGCCAACCGTCGGGCGGCGGCCAGCTGGGCCGCGCTGACCAGGAACGGCAACCCCTCCGGCACCGACGCCACCGCCAGGTTCGCGGCGGTCGCCGCCGTCTGCCCCAGCGGTACGCCCCGCAGCAGCCCCGCCCCGGCCACCGCGACCGCCGAGGCCACGGCCAGCGGGACCGCCGAGCGGGTGAGCCGGCCGAGCCGGGCCTCCACCCCGCTCTCCGGTGGGGCCTGCCGGGCCAGCGCGAGGCTCCGCCCCGACTCGGTCGCGGAACCGGTGGCGACCACCACGGCGGTGCCGCGACCGGTGGCGACGGTGGTGCCCTCGTACACCATGGAGGAACGGTCGGCCAGGGCGGCGGCGACCACCGGGGCGGCCCCCTTGGGCACCGGCAGCGACTCACCGGTCAACGACGACTCGTCGGCCTCCAGACCGTCGGCGGTGAGCACCCGGCAGTCCGCCGGCACCGCGTCCCCGGGGCCGAGGAGCACCACGTCGCCGGGGACGAGGTCCTCGGCGGCGGTCACCCGTTCGACCCCGTCCCGCAGCACCGTGGCGGTGACCGCCGAGCGGGACAGCAGCTCGGCCAGCGCACGGTCGGTGTTGCGCTGGTGCACCGCCCCGACCAGCGCCGACCCGCCGACCACCCCGCCGACCAGGGCCGCGTCGACGAGCGAGCCGAACGCCGCCGACAGGACCGCACCGGCGGCCAGCACCGGCGTGAGCGGGTTGGCCAGCTCGTCGACGAACGCCCGGAACAGGCCGACCGGTCCGCCCGACGGGTCCGGGTCGACCCGGTGCCGGCGTTGCGCCTCGGCGTCGGTCAACCCGTTCGGGCCGGTGTCGAGGTGACGCAGCACGGTCGGGACCGGCATCAGGTGCCAGGCGGTGGCGGCCGGTGCCGGGGACCCGTCCGGGCCGGGCAGCCGGCGGGCCCGCCACACCCCGTTGGCGAAGGCCACCGCCGCCGCACCGTTGACGGCGAAGAGGCTGCGGTCGGGCAGCTGCGGCACGGCGGCGGTGAACGCGCCCAGCGCGCCGAGGCCGGTGCCGGCCATGGCGAGCCTGATGTTCTGCCCGGTCATCCGTCGGGCCACCCCGGCCGCCTCGATGAGCAGCGCGACGATCCGCAGGTCGGTGCCGACGAGCAGGTGGGCGCCCCACGGGGGCAGGTCGTCGGGGCCGGCCGTGCCGAGCCCGCAGTCGGACGCCGCCAGCGCCACCCGGTCGCCCGAAACCAGCATCACCACCGCGCCGTCGCGTTGCAGGGCCCGGACGGAGCCGGCGAGCCGGTCCCCGCCGGGCAGCACCGCGTCGGCGAAGCCGTACCGCTGCGGGTCGGGGCCGGCGACCACCAGGCGCAGACCGGCGTGCCGGGCGGCGGCGGGCAGCACGTCGACGCCGGGTGCCGGCTCGGGGGCGACCCGGACGACGGCGGCGAGGGTGCCGTCGTGGACGAGGCCGAGCAGGGGGCCGTCCGTCGCGCGCAGCCGTCGGCTCTGCGGGGTGTCACCCGGGTCGGCGGCGTCGAGGCCGGCGAGCGGCCCGAGTCGCCAGCCGTCGGCCTCGCGTACGTCGTCCGGCCGGTCGGGGTCGAAGAGGGCGAACGCCCGGCCGGCAACCTCCCCGGTGTCCGTGCCGGCCAGCGGGGCCAGGTCGGCGAGGACACCCCGGTCCGAGCCGAGTACGGCCGCGTCCAGCACCACCGTGTCGATCCGGTCGAGTTCGCGCAGCACACTGCGGTCCATGGCGATCACGCCGCGGTGGGCCAGCACCCGGCCGAGTTGGGCGGCGTACCCCTCGCGGCCACTGCCGGGGGCCTTGGGCAGCGCGGCGAGCGCGAGCGCGGCGGCCCGTTTCGGGCCGACTACCGGCCACGCGGCTGCCCCGGCGGCTGCCCCGGTGGCGAGCATCGTCGAGACGTACCGTTCGACGGGGCCGTCGGGCCGGGGGCAGGGCCGCCCGGGGCCTGGTGAGCGGGCGACGGCGCGTTCCGGGTCACCGGTCAGCCCCGGCTCGGCGCGGGTCCATGCGGTGAGCTGGGCGCGCGCCTCACCCCACTGCACGATCCGTTGCGCGCCGTCGAGGACGATGCCCGCCCAGCCGCCGGTGAGGCCCTGCACGACCGCCTCGGCGAGCGGAAACAGCACCTCGGTGCGCCGGTCCGCCCGCCAGCCCCGGCCGGCGAGGTCGTGCAGCCGGGGGTGCAGGTCGACGGCGCTGAGCAGGCCGGCCACCTCACCCGGCACCGGGGTGAACGGCAGGATGCGGGTGGCGGCGGAGATGGTCAGGCCCAGCGCGTCGGAGGCGAGCGCGCCCAGCGTGCGGGGGGTACGCGGCCCGTCCTCCGGCGGGTGCGGGGGCGGGATCTCCGGGTCCGGCTCGTGCGGGCAGATCCGTTCGACCCGGGTCACCGTGTCGATCAGGTCGCGCAGTTTCGGCTTCGGTTCCCCGACGGCCACCACCACCCGGCCGGAGGGGGCGTTCACCCGCGCCCAGGCCACCCCGGGCATCCGCTCCAACGCCGCCTCGACCTGACGGGCCAGCCGGTCGCCGCCGTCCTGGCAGACGCCGTGCACCTCGATGTGGTGCCGGCCGTCGCGGGACCAGACCTGACGGCGGGCCAACCCGGCGACCCGGGCCAGCCGGCCGGCGGCCGAACCGACGGTACGGGACGCCTCGCCGAGCAGCGGTGGCACCGGCACCGACGGGAGCACCCGGCCGGCCACCCGGCCCAGCGTGGTCATCGAGGGGTACGGCCGGATCGGTCCCGCCCACTGCCGCCGTACGCCATCTCGCCTCCCGCGTTCGTCAGGCGGCCTGGCTTCCCGGCCGGGCGTCCGTTATGCCCCCCGGGCGGGGGAAGTTTCCGTCGGGGGCGGGGCATGGACGGCGTTGCCCGTGGAATCCGGCTGACGACCCGACGGCTAGGCAGGGAGGCCGGAATGAGCACGATCACGCGAGACCTCAGCGGTGCCCGGGAGACGGTCCGGGCGTACACCAGGCGGGTGGAGGTGCCGATGCTCGGTGAGGTGGCGGTGCCGCCACCGGACAAGCTCGCCTACTACGCCGGGGTGGGGTTGCTCGCCGCCCTCCAGGTCATCGAGTGGCCGCTGGCCCTGGTGGTCACCGCCGGCCACCTACTCGCCGACCAGCACCTGTCGGGGCTGGCCAAGGGGCTCGGCGAGGCGTTGGAATCGGCCTGACGAGACCGGGCTCACCCTTGACCTGAACCGGGGTGCAGGTCGCAGGCTGGGCGCATGTCCGACGTACCGCCCGGCGTCGTCCGGTGACCGCCACCCTCACCCCGGCCACCCGCCTGTACGACCCGCGCCTGCGGGCGATGACGGTGGGCATTGTCGCCCTGGTGTCGCTGCTCGCCTTCGAGGCGTTGGCGGTGGGCACCGCCATGCCCACGGTGGCCCGCGCGCTGGACGGGCTGGGGCTGTACGCGCTCGCCTTCGGTGGCTCGTTCGCCGCCGGTGTGCTGGCCATGGTGCTCTCCGGTATCTGGTGCGACGCCCGGGGGCCGCGGGGGCCGATGTGGGCCGGGGTCGGCCTGTTCGTCGCCGGCCTGTTCGTCGCCGGGAGCGCCGACGCGATGGGCACCCTGGTGGTCGGCCGGGCGGTGCAGGGCTTCGGCTCCGGACTGCTCTCCGTCGCGTTGTACGTGGTGGTCGGGCAGGCGTACCCGGAGGAGTTGCGGCGTCGGGTGTTCGCCGCGTTCGCGGCGGCGTGGGTCGTGCCGGCGCTGGTCGGGCCGGCGGTGGCCGGGCTGATCGTGGAGTACCTGGGCTGGCGGTGGGTGTTCCTCGCGGTGCCGGTGGTGGCGCTGCCGGCGGTGCTGCTGGTCGAGTCGGGCCTGCGGACGCTGCACCGCCCGTCGCCGGCCGGGCCACCGGCGGGCGCGGCGGCCCGGATCGGGTGGGCGGCCGGGGCGGGGGTGAGCGCCGCACTGCTGCACCACGGGGGGCAGCAGCGCGGCGTGCTCGCGGTGACCCTGGTGGCGGTGGCCCTGGCCGGCCTGGGGGTCTGTGCGCCCCGGCTGCTGCCGGCGGGGTTCCTGCGGGCGGCCCGGGGCCTGCCCACCGTGGTGGGGCTGCGCGGGTTGGCGGCGGCGGCGTTCGCGGGCGCGGAGGTGGTCATCCCGCTGATGCTGTCCCGGGAACGCGGCTTCTCGCCGACCGCCGCCGGGCTGGTGCTGACCGTCGGCGCGCTGTCCTGGTCGGTGGGTTCCTGGGCGCAGAGTCGGCTGCCGCCGCCCCGGTCCTCGGCGACCCTGCCCCGGCTCGGGCTGGCCTGCGTGGCGGCGGGCACGGCCACCGTCGCCCTCGCCGTCTGGCCGGCGGTGCCGGTGGCGGTCGCGGTGGCCGGTTGGGCGGTGGCCGGGCTGGGGATGGGGTTGACGTTCCCGTCGCTGTCGGTGTTGACGCTGGCTCTGTCGGCCCCCGACGAGCAGGGCCGCAACAGTTCCTCGCTGCAACTGGCCGACTCGTTGTTCACCGCCACCGTGCTGGCGCTGACCGGCACGGTGCTCGCCGCCGGGACGACGCCCGGCCCGGCCGGGTACGCGGGGACGCTCGCCGTGGCGGTGGCGTGTGCGCTGCTCGGCGCGCTGCTCGCCGGGCGGGTGGTGCCGGCCCGGGGAGGTCCCGCCTGATCCCGGGGAATCCCGTCGGACGGGCCGGCCCGGCGGCGAGGATGGTGGGCGATGAACGTCCTGACGATCCTGCCGATGGCCGTGGTGATGGTGGCCGGTACGCAGCTGGTGGCGGCGGTCTTCCTCGCCTCCGGTGACCGGCCCCGCCGGGCGTCGCTGGGCTTCCTGGCTGGCGCGGCGCTCGTGGTGTCCGCCGGTACGACCCTCGCCTGGCTGGTCTTCCGCCTGGTCAGGGATGCGGCCGGCGGGGGCGGCGGGGGTGGCCGCAAGCCGGTCGAGACGGTCATCGACTGGGTGGTGCTGGCGCTGCTGGTGGTGCTGGCGGTGGTGGTGTTCCTGCGCCGGCACTCGGCCGGGGAGCCGGCGTGGATGGGCCGCCTCCAGCACGCCGGCTTCGGGTACGCGTTCCGCTTGGGCCTGCTGCTGTTCGTGGTGATGCCCTCCGACGACCTGACCATGGTGACGGTCGGGGCGACCGCCGCCCGGCACGGGCTGCCGTGGTGGCACCTGGTGCCGTTCGTGCTGCTGACCCTGTTGTTGCTCGCGCTGCCCCTGCTGGCGTTGCTGCTGCTCGGGAAGCGGGCGGACCGGGTGCTGCCCCGGATGCGCGACTGGGCGGACCGGCACTCGTGGATCATCAGCGAGGCGGTGGTGGGGTTCTTCCTCGTGCTGACCGTCGTGGACCTGCTGAAGTGAGGTCGACACGTACGGGGGACCGGCCGAAGATGAGCCGGCTACGGGTTCCGGTCCTGCCTACCGTGACCCCATGGTGGTCTTCGTCGTCACGGTGCTGCTCTACGTCTTCGGTCTGGTCTTCCTCTACGGGGTGATCCGTCTCGCCGTGCGGCACGGCATGGAGGATCTGGAGGCCCGTCGGCCCCAGGTGCTGCGGGGTGCGCAGTCGGCGTCGGCCGACGACCGGGCGTTCCTGCGGGAGAACAGCTTCCTCGGCGGCAACTGACCTGTCGGCCCGTGGCGCTCCGCGCTGACCTGCGGGGTGGCCCGTCGGGCGGCCGGTCGCCAGGGGTGCGAGGATCGCTGCCGTGATGGGAACCTTGCAGACCGAGCCCGCCCGGACCCGCCCCGACCTGTTGGCGGCACCGGTGGCCGCCGCGCTGACGGCGTGGCCGGCACAGGCCCCCGTCGACGTGGACGCCGTCCTGGTCGCCCCGATCGACGCCACGCTGGCCGACACGGCGGCCTTCTGCGCGGCGTACGAGGTGGGGCTGGACGTGTCGGCGAACTGCGTGGTGATCGCCGGCAAGCGGGAGGGCGAGATCCGGTACGCCGCCTGCGTGGTGCTCGCCACCACCCGGGCCGACGTCAACGGGGTGGTCCGCCGGACGCTGGACGTCCGCAAGGCCAGCTTTGCCCCGATGGCCGAGGCGGTCGAGTCGACCGGGATGGAGTACGGCGGGATCACCCCGATCGGGCTGCCCGAGTCCTGGCCGATCCTGGTCGACGCCCGGGTGATCGCCACCCCGCATGTGATCATCGGTTCCGGCGTACGGCACAGCAAGATCGCCCTGCCGGGGCCGGCGCTCGGCGCGCTGCCCGGGGCGCGGGTGGTGGAGGGCCTGGCCCGGCCCGCATAGTCATTCGCATTCATCGATGTTGTTGCACGTGAAACATCGTGCCCGTCGATGTCGCCCCGGCGCGCGGGGCGTCAGGCGGCCGACTCCCGCTGGGCGACCTCGGTCAGGGCGGCGAGCAGCGTCTCGGGCTCCTGCGCACCGGTGACGCCGTACTTGCCGGCCAGGACGAAGGTCGGCACGCTGGACACCCCGAGCTGGTGGGCGGTGGTCAGGTCGGCGGCCACCTCACGACGACCCGCGTTCGAGGCCAGGTACTCGCGCGCCTCGCCCTCGTCCAGCCCGACCGAGACGGCCAGGGCCACCAACGCCTCCGGCGAGCCGACGTCGACCCCGTCGGTGAAGTGCGCCTGGTAGAGCGCCTCGACCAGCTCACCCGCCCGACCGTGCTCGTCGGCGAACCGGACCAGCCGGTGCGCGTCGAAGGTGTTGGCGCTCACCGCCCGGTCGAAGTTCAACGTCAGCCCCACCCCGGCGGCCACCTGGGTCACCTGGCCGGCCATCGACTCGGCCCGCTCCCGGCCACCGAACTTCGCGGCCAGCGCGTCGAGCAGCGGTCGGGACGTGGTCACCGGCGACGGGTCGAGCTGGAACGGCCGGTACCTGACGGTCACCTCGCCGTCGTACGACGCGAGGGCCTGTTCGAGGCGGCGCTTGCCGATGTAGCACCAGGGGCAGACCACGTCGGCGTAGATCTCGATCTCCATGACCGGAGACAACCCCCAGCTCAGCCTGCTTGTTCCCGTACCTGCCGCTTGAGTCGGGCCAGGATCGCGGTGCCGCCGCGTACCCGCAGCGGGCTGATCGCCTGGGCCAGGCCCATCCGCTGGTAGAGGTCGTCCGGCACGTCCAGCACCTGCGCGGCGCTCGCCCCGGCCAGCCCCTCGGCGAGGATGCCGGCGAAGGCCCGGGTGGTGGGCGCCTCCGGCGGGCAGTCGAACACGGTGGTCACCGTGCCGTCCCGGGCGACCTCGGCGCGCAGGAAGAACGCCGTCTGGCACTCGGGGACCTGCTCCAGGTCGTCGCGGTCCACCCCGGCCGGCAGCGGCGGGACCACGTCGGCGTACTCCAGCAGCATCTCCAGCACCACGTCGCGGGGCGCGTCGGCGAACTCCTCGACGATCTCGGCCAGCTTCGTCGGCATCTCGGGCATTCCGCCAGGCTACCGCCGTCCCCTGCCGTCCCCGCCCGACGGTCGGCCCGCCCCGGGCACCCGGCCCGGCCGGGGGTGGGTCCACCTGCCCCCGGCCACGTCACCCGTGCGCACCGGCCGTCGTTGCCACCCGCCCGGTAACCGGCCGTCGTGTCCGGCTCAGTTCGTTCGGGCTCAGTTGTTCGGGGCGCCCTCGCTGATGTCGGCAAGCGCCGAGCTGGGGTCGAGCTGCATCGCCAGGTCACCCAGGGAGACGATGCCGACGAGCTTGCGTTCGTTGTCGCAGACCAGGATGCGCCGGATGTTCCGCTCGCGCATCAACGCCACCGCCTCGCCGGCCGTGGCGTGCTGCTCGATCATCACCACCTCCCGGGTGATGATCGAGCCGATCGAGGTGCTGGCCGGGTCGCTGCACTCGGCCACGGCCCGGACCACAATGTCCCGGTCGGTCAGCAGACCCGCCAGCGTGGAACCGTCGGTGACCACCACATCCCCGATGTCGGCCTCCTTCATCACCCTGGCCGCCTCGTCCAGAGTGGTCTCCGCCGACAGATAGACCACCTGCTTGGTCATCACGTCACTGACCCGGTACATGAGAGCCTCCGCACAACACCCGTAGTCGATCCGACTTTGGTACCCCGTGGCGCGTCCGCTACACCCCGTTGCCGCGAACCCGACTCAGCAGGTGGTCGGCCAGGCCGTCCCACGGCACCTCGTCGCGTCCGCCGGTCGCCCGGTCGCGCACCTCGACGTACCCGTCAACGAGTCGGCGGCCGACCACGACGACGCACGGGATGCCGATCAGCTCGGCATCGGTGAACTTCACCCCGGCCGAGACGGTGGCCCGGTCGTCGACGAGCACGCGCAAGCCAGCCGCCGACAACCGGCCGCCGAGGTCGAGCGCCACGTCGAGCCGGCGCACCCCCCACCCCAGCGATCCCTTTCACCCCCTCCCACCCTGCGCGCCCCCGCCCCCGCCCCCGCCCCCCGCCCCCGCCCCCCGCCCCCGCCGTTTCGCGGTGATCAAGAGGTTTGCGTCAGCTTTGATCTTCAGGTTGACGCAAAGCTCTTGATCAGTTGACGCAAACCTCTTGATCACCGGGGCGAGAGGGCGAGAGGGTGAGGGGGCGAGGGGCGGCGGGGTGGCGTGGGGGTAATTCGATGGACATGGGTTTCTGGGGCGGTGAGCATCGGGGCATGCGGCAGGACGAGATCTGGGACGCCGAGGCTGCTCGGCACTACGACACGCCTGGCGAGGGGATGTTCGCACCCGACGTGCTGGGGCCGACGGTGGACCGGTTGGCCGCGCTCGCCGGTGACGGGGCGGCACTGGAGTTCGCCATCGGCACCGGTCGGGTCGCCGTTCCGCTCGCCGCCCGGGGGGTGCCGGTGACCGGGATCGAGCTGTCGGCGCCGATGATCGCCCAACTCCGCACCAAGGTGGACGCGGACACCGTCCCGGTGGTCCCCGGCGACATGGCGACCACGGTCGCCCCCGGCGAGTTCTCCCTCGTCTACCTGGTCTTCAACACGATCGCCAACCTGCTCACCCAGGCCGAACAGGTGGCGTGCTTCCGTAACGCCGCCCGGCACCTCGCCCCCGGCGGCCGGTTCATTGTCGAACTGTGGGTGCCTGAGCTGCGCAAACTCCCACCCGGGCAGCAGGCGGTGGTGTGGCACTCCGAACCCGGCTACGTCGGCCTGGACACCTACGACGTGCTGACGCAGCACGTGGTGTCCCACCACTTCCGGTTCGGCGACGGCCGGCAGGCGGAACTGTTCCGTACCCCGCACCGCTACGTCTGGCCCGCCGAGCTGGACCTGATGGGGCAGCTCGCCGGGTTCACCCTGGAGAGCCGGCACGCGGACTGGGCCGGCGGCGAGTTCACCGCCGAATCCCGCTCCCACGTCTCCGTCTACCGCCTGGCCTAGCCGCCGGCCTCCGACGCGACCGTCGGCCTCCGACGTAGCCGGCCGGCCTCGGCGGGCCGGAACGGGTCAGTGGGTGCCGACACCCTTGCCGGTGGCAGCGACGAACGAGCGCCAGGCCCGGCGGTCGAAGGTGAGGACGGGCCCGGTCGGGTCCTTGCTGTCGCGCACCCCGACGACGCCGGGCAGACCGTCGGCGACCTCGACGCACTCGCCGTTGCCGCTGCGGGTGGACTTGCGCCAGGTGGCACCGGTCAGCTCCATGACGTCATCACTTCCTTCATCAGCAGTGCCGACTGGTTGTGGGGCAGGGCCTCGCTGCGGACGCTCTCCCACCGTGCAATCAGGATAGTCAGCTCCCCGTCCTTGTCGATCGTGGTGCCACTGAGCTGATTCTCCAGATGGCCTACCCAACCGCTGTCGTTGCCGAGTGCCAGCGTGAACGGGCCGGCGAGACCCACGTGGGTGCTGACCTCGGCGGGTATCACGTGGATACTGACGTTCGGCTGGTCGACGCACTCCAACAGATGGGCGATCTGCTGCACCATCAGGCCCCGGAAGCCCTCGTCCGCGCGCCGGAGCACCGCCTCCTCCACCACCGCGATCAGCTTCGGCGGCTGCTGACGACTGAGCACGCTCTGCCGGTCCATCCGGACGGCGAGCCGCCGCTCCACCTCGTCGTCGCTGAGCATGTCGTCGGCCCGGATCACCGCACGGGCGTAGTTCTCCGTCTGCAACAGACCCGGGACGAGCGTCGGGTGGTAACACCAGAGCTGCTGTGCCTGGCGTTCGGCCTCCAGCCAGGGCCGGAACCAGTTCGGTTGCGAGTAGCGCTCGGCCAGCCTGAGCAGTGAGGTGAGCAGCCCACCGGTCGTCAGGACCTCGTCCGCCCGCCTGAGGAACAGCCTGTCGAACGGGCGTTGGCCCAGCTCGATGGCGGAGATCTGCGAGCCGGAGAAGTGGACCAGCTTGCCGAACTCCTCCTGACTCAGCTCCGCATGCAGCCGCAGTCTGCGCAGTTGTGCCCGGATCAGGTCGGCGGTCGGTTCACTTTCCACACGTCCTCCACGGTTGTCCCGGCCGCCTCCCCGGTCCGACCGGGCGGCCCTCTCCGTCGACCCGGCCTCGCCCCGGCCGGCGTCGATGCCTTCCGACCGTAGTGGTGTCATCACCAGAATGTCACCAGCGGGTCGCCTTCCCTCCGGCCCGCTGGTGACCCTCCCCGTGCAGGGGGCGGCCCCGTTTCCATCACCAGGAGGTCGAGACCGGTGAACTTCCGTCCGTTTCCGGTGCCGCGTCTCGGCCCGTACGCCGACCGGCCCCGCTCCCACCCGCCGGGCGGCCGGCCGCACCTGCCGCTGCGACCGCTGTGGGTGTGCCGGGCCTGCGGCGGCCCGTGGCCGTGCGCCGAGGCCCGGCTGCTGCTCCGCATCGAGTACGACGCACACCCCGTCGACCTGGCCGTCTATCTGTCCGGGCTCTATCACGAGGCGAGCCACGACCTGTTCCGGCTGAACCCGCAGGACGGGCCGACGCCGCGTGACCTTTTCGAGCGGTTCGTCGCCTGGGCCCCCTACCGCCGGGGACCGGCCGGCCCACCCCCGTAGTGCTGGTCGATGACCTGCGCCACGTTGGGGCGGTGGGCGGCGACGCACGACGGTCTGCCGGTGACAGACTGGTCGCCGCAGGCAACGAGGGCATGAGGGGGCGGCGTGCGCTGGCGAAGCTTCGTGGCGGTCGGGGACAGTTTCACCGAGGGCATGGACGACGCCTACCCGGACGGCACCTACCGGGGTTGGGCGGACCTGGTGGCCACCCGGCTGGCCGCCGAGGCCGGGCCGGACTTCGGCTACGCGAACCTGGCCATCCGGGGCCGGCTCTTCCCGAGTGTCGTCGCCGAGCAGGTGCCCGCCGCGCTCGCCATGAAGCCCGACCTGATCAGCTTCGCGGCCGGCGGCAACGACGTGCTGCGCCGTACCTTCGACCCGGACGCGTTGGCGACCCGGTTCGACGCCGTGGTGGCCCGACTGCGCGCCAACGGTGCCGACGTGATCCTCTTCCGGTTCGCCGACGTGCTGGCCCGGCTGCCCGGCCAGCGCCTCGTCTCCCCCCGGATCGAGCTGGTCAACCGGATCGTCGGCGAGATCGCCGAGCGGCACGGCGCGATCCTGATCGACCTGTTCGCCGACGACACGTACCGGCTCAATCCGATGCTCTGGAGCCCCGACCGGCTGCACCTGTCCGCCGCCGGGCACCGGCGGGTCGCCGCCCAGGTGCTGACCGCGCTCGGGGTGGGCTGCGACGAGGAGTGGCTGCTGGTCCCGGAGCACCCGGCCGCCACCCCGTGGCTCGCCGCCCGCGCCGCCGACCTGAGCTGGGTCGGCCGGCACCTGGCCCCGTGGGTCACCCGCCGGCTCACCGGCCGGTCCTCCGGCGACACGGTCACCGCGAAGCGCCCCATCCTCGGCCCGGTCGCCGACTGACGTGCGCACCCTGCACACCGCCCCCCTGCTGCGCCTGACCCTCAACGACGAGCCACCACCCGGCCGGACGATACCGAGCGACGAGTCTCCGCCGGGCCGGGTGACGCCAGGCGACGGGCCACCGCCGGGCCGGGCGGTCCCGGCCGACGACGAGCCCCTGTCGGGCCGGCCGGCGCAGGTCTCCGCTGGGTCACAGCCGGACCGGTCGACCCTGGGCGACGGTGGGTCGCCGCCGGCCGGGCCGGCCCCGGGCGACGGCGGGCCGCTCTCAGGCTGGCCGGCCCCGGGTGACGGTGGGCCGCTCTCGGGCTGGGCGGTGCTGGTCGACGGGGACCGGATCGAGGCGGTCGGGCCGGTCGGGGAGCTGACGCAGGCGTACCCGACGGTGCGGGTGCGGCGGTGGCCCGGCACCCTCGGGCCGGCGCTGGTGCACGACGGGCCGCTGCCGCCGGCCCCCACCCCGCGCGAACGGGTGCACGTGCTGCTGCGATCGGGCGTCGGCGCGGTGCTCGCCGCCCACCTCACCGACCCGGCGGTACGCGCGGCGGCGGCCCGCAACGACGTCGCCGTCCTCGACGCGGCACGGCCCCCGGCCCTCACCGTCGGCGGGCGCGCCGACCTGGCCGTCTTCGCCGACGACGGTCGCTGCCTCGCCACCGTCGTCGCCGGCCGCCTGCTCCACCGCCGCGCCTGACCGGCGGTCCCGTCCCGTTGGGCGGCCGACGCCCCGGATACCGGCGTAACTTGGGCTCATGTCTGTGCCGAGTGATCCGCATCCCCGCCTCCAGTCGTACGCCGACCCGCAGCGGCTGGTCACCACCGAATGGTTGGCCGAGCACCTCGGCGACGAGGGTCTCGTCGTGGTCGAATCCGACGAGGACGTGCTGCTCTATGACACCGGTCATCTCCCCGGGGCCGTCAAGGTCGACTGGCACACCGAGCTGAACGACCAGGTCACCCGGGACTACCTGGACGCGGAGAGCTTCGCCGAACTGTGCGCGGCCAAGGGCATCGGCCGGGACGACACGGTGGTCTTCTACGGCGACAACTTCAACTGGTGGGCCGCGTACGCGCTGTGGGTGTTCACCCTGTTCGGTCATGCCGACGTCCGGCTGCTCGACGGCGGCCGGCAGAAGTGGATCGCCGAGGGGCGCGAGCTGACCCGGGAGAAGACGGTCCGGCCGCGCGCCGCCTATCCGGTGCCGCAGCGTAACGACGCGCCGGTCCGGGCGTACCGGGAGCAGGTGATGGCGCACGTGGCGGCGGGCCGGCCGCTGGTCGACGTCCGGTCGCCTGGCGAGTACACCGGCGAGATGCTGCACATGCCCGACTACCCGCAGGAGGGCGCGCTGCGCGGCGGGCACATCCCGGGCGCGGTGAGCAAGCCGTGGAAGTCCGCCGCGAACGACGACGGCACCTTCAAATCGGCCGACGAGCTGCGGGCCATCTACACCGACCAGCTCGGGTTGAGCCCGGCCGACGACGTGGTGGCCTACTGCCGGATCGGTGAGCGGTCCAGCCACACCTGGTTCGTCCTGCACCACCTGCTGGGCTTCCCGCAGGTGCGCAACTACGACGGTTCGTGGACCGAGTGGGGCAACCTGGTCCGGGCCCCCGTGGTCCGGGGCGACCAGCCCGGCGGCCTGGCCGGCTGACCAGCCCTCCGCCGTGCCCCGGGTCGCCCCCGGCTGGGTCACGCTTGGGCGGATGTTGCGGTATCCAGCCCCGGGACACCGCAACATCCGCCCAATTGCACCCGGCGGCCGGCCGTTCGGCGGACGGCGGTCAGGTGGGGGCGCGGAGGTAGCGCTGGACGGTGGGGGCGAGCCAGGTGACCAGGTCGGCCGGCGGCATGTCGACGACCGGGGGCAGGCGTAGCACGTACCGGGTCAGCGCCAGGCCGAGCATCTGGCTGGCGACCAGACCGGCCCGCCGGGGTGCCTGCGCCGGATCGGGTACGACGGCGGCCACCGTCGCGCCGAGCTGGTCGGTGAAGACCGCCCGCATCCGGTCGGCCGCACCCTGGTTGGTGGCGGCGGTACGCAGCAGCGCGACCAGCGTCCCGTCGCCCTCCCAGCGGTCGAGGAAGTGCCGGACCAGCACCTCACCGAGCTGGTCGGTGGGCTGGTCGGTGAGGTCCGGCAGCCGCAGGTCGAACTCGGCGGCCGCCGCGAACAACCCCTCCTTGCTGCCGTAGTAGCGCATCACCATGGACGGGTCGATCCTGGCGTCGGCGGCGATGGCCCGGATGGTGGCGCGCTCGTATCCGTCGGCGGCGAACCGCTGCCGGGCCGCGGTCAGGATCGCGGCCCGGGTGGCGTCCGATCGGCGGGCGGTCATGTCCCCGACTCTATGCCAACAGGCGTTGACCTCCGGTGTCCACCCGGCCTACCGTTGCCAACAAATGTTGGCAAACGCTCGTTGGCAACGGAGGTGGGAGATGCTGCCCGCGCAGACCGACGTCCTGGTGGTGGGAGCCGGCCCGACCGGACTGACCGTCGCGGCCACCCTCGCCCGACAGGGCGTGGAGGTGACAGTGGTCGACCGGGCGTCCGCGCCGCCGGTCACCTCCCGGGCCGCCGTCGTGCACGCGTACACGCTTGAGGTGTTGGACCGGATCGGCGTCACCGCGCCACTGGTGGCCCGGGGGCTGCGGGCGTCGCGCTTCACCGTGCGGGACCGCGACCGGGTGCTGCTCACCCTCGGCTTCGGGGACCTGCCGTCGACGTACCCGTACGCGCTGCTGGTCTCCCAGTCGGTGACCGAGGCGGTGCTCACCGAGCGGCTGGCCGCCCTCGGCGGGCAGGTGCACCGGCCGTACCAGCTCACCGGCCTGGACCACGACGGCGACCGAGCGGTGGCCGGCTTCGCCGACGGGACGAGCGTGCGGGCCCGCTGGGTGGTCGGCGCGGACGGCATGCACAGCACCGTCCGTGACCTGGCCGGCATCGGCTTCGGTGGGCCGGCCGACCGGGGCGAGTCGTTCCTGCTCGCCGACGTCCGGGTGAACAGCGTGCTCCCCCGCGACGAGGTCGCCCTCTTCCTCGCCCGGCCGGGTCCGCTGGTGTGGGCACCCCTGCCGGACGGCGTGGTCCGGCTGGTCGCCGCCGTTGCCGACGCGCCCCGCGACCCGGACGCCGCCCGGCTCCAGGCGCTGCTCGACGAACGCGGCCCGACCCGGCGGCCGGACCGGGTGACCGACGTGCTCTGGAGTTCCCGGTTCCGCGTCCACCACCGGATCGCCGACCGCTACCGCCGTGGCCGGGTGCTGCTCGCCGGGGACGCGGCGCACGTGCACAGCCCGGCCGGTGGGCAGGGGATGAACCTCGGCATCTGCGACGCGGTGGCCCTCGGTGCCGCCCTCGGCGACGTCCTCGCCGGCCACCCCGACACCCTGCTGGACGACTACGCGGCCCGCCGTCGACCGCTCGCCGAGGAGGTCGTCGGCTTCGCCGCCAGGCTGACCCGGCTGGCCACCCTGCCGCCCGCCGGCCGGCCGCTGCGGGACCTGGCGCTACGCGCGGTGTCGGGGATGCCGCCGGTGCGCCGCCGGATCGCGCTGCGGCTCGCCGGCCTCCAGCAGCGCGCGACGCCCCCCATCGGGAGGACGAGCGGCAAGCCGGTCGGCGGTAGTTCGGCGGTAGACCCGACACGCGGTCGTCAGGCGGGGGAACCTGCTAGGGGAACCCCGGTCACCTGGTGAGGAGAGGGCGTGCACCGACCGCGAGCCCGGCTGACAGCGCTGTGCGCCCTGGCCGCCCTGCCCCCGGCGATCGAGGCGGTGCTGCTGGTCCGCCTCGGGTTCGTCGCCGCCGAAGGGCTGTCCTCCCAGGTCACCGCCGTCTGGCCGTACGACACCTACCACGACCTGCGCTGGCTGTACGTCTACCACGACTCGTGGCCCGACTTCCTGGTCGGACTGCTGCTGGTGATCGGGTTCCGGGCGCTGCTCACCACCGGGCTGGTCACGCTCGCCTGGCCCGCCGGGGTGGACCGGCCCGGTCTGCGCTGGCTGCTCGGCCGCAACCTCGGCCTGTCCGTCGTGGTCGTCGTGCTGGTCGCACCGTGGGCGTTGATCTCGGTGGCCGCCTCGGTGGTCGCGCTCTCCTGGGTGCTGCTCGCCTCGCTGCTGCCGATGTTCCTGCTCGCGCCGTTCCTGCAACGCGCCGCCGTGGTCGGGCCGTGGTGGCGTGGACTGCCGTCGATCTCCCTGGTCGGCTGGTCGCTGCTGAACTTCGTGGTGATCACCGTGGCGAGCGCGCTGTGCTGGAGCGTTCCCGGCTGGTGGACGGTGCCCGTCGCGCTGGTCGCCGGGGCGGCCAACGGGCTGCTCTGGGAACGCACCGTGCACGTCGCCGTGCTGGCCCCCCGGGTGCGCTGGGCGCGGGTGCCGGTCACCCCGATCGCCGTCGCGCTGGCCCTCGCCGTACCGCTGGCGATCCCGCTGCTGGTGCAGGTCGTCCCGGCCGGGGTGACGATCGAGCAGGTGGTGCTGGGGCAGCGGCTGCCCGCCGACGTCCGGCACGCGGTGATCGTCCTCGCCGGCCACGGGTCGGCCTACGACGGCACCCCGCCCGTCGACGCGAACGTGGAACGGTTCTCCTACCGGGGGTTGGACGGGGACGGTCGACCGCTGCCGTACCGGTCGTCGGACACCAACCGGTCGCTGGAGAGCGGGACCGCCCTGCTCCGGACACAGGTGGACCGCCTGCACGGGCGTACCGGCCGGCCGGTGGCGCTGATCGGGGAGAGCGAGGGGGCGATGCTCGCCCGTACCTACCTCGCAAAGCACCCGCACCCGGCGGTGGACACCCTGGTCATGTTCAGCCCGTTGATCAACGCGGGGCGGGCGTACTACCCGCCGGCCGGGGCGGCCCACGGCTGGGGTGTGGCCACCGGCTGGCAGCTCCGGGCCCTGCTCGGGACGATCGAACTGTTCGGGGTCACCGACGCCGGGCCGGACGAGCCGTTCATCCGCTCCCTGCTGGACAACGCGCCGTTCTACCGCAACCAGTTGATGTGCCCGGTGCCGGGCGTACGGATGGTGGCGTTCCTGCCGACCACCACGGCCACCGAGGCGCCCCCGGGCGAGTACACGGGCATTCCGGTGTTCCAGATGCCCGGGGTGCACGGCGGGCTGCTGGGCCGGTCCCTGGTCCAGGACCGCCTGATCCACTTCCTCGCCGGGGTGCCGGAGAGCCGGATGCGGCGGGAGTATCCGCTGCTCCAGCAGCTCGGTGCGGGTTGGCAGGCACCGCCGCTGGCGATCCGGGTCAACCCGGCCTGGAACGACGCCCGCCAGCCGGACCCGTCCTTCACCGGGAAGGTCTGCCAGCCGTCCTGACCCGGCTGCCGTCCCGGTCGCCGCGCCGGTGCCGGACGACCAGCCGGACGGCGGCGAGGGTCAGTCCCACCACGATCAACGCCTCGATCGGGTGGTACGGCGCGAACAGCACGTGTACGACGACGACGGCTGCCCCGACCACCAGGGCGGCCGTCACCCACCCGCGGCGACCGAAGGTGACGACCAGGCCGGTCGCCACCAGCAGCACCCCGCTCGCCACGTGCAGCCAGGCCCAGTTGGTGAGGTCGTAGAAGACCAGCCCGTCGGCGTGCAGCGAGACGTAGACGTCGCCGCTGTCGACGTCGCCGAACCCGGACAGCACGTCGAAGATGCCCGCGCCGACCAGTAGGCCACCGGCGAGCAGCAGCGACCGGTCCGGCCGTCGTGCCGTCATCCCACCCTCCCTCCCTTCCCAGGCTAGGGCCGGTGGGGCGTGCCGTCCGGCGATCACCGGCGGCACCCCCGCACGCGGCCACTGTCCGCCTGGTGAACCCGCGGGTAACCGAGGGGCCCCGGTGTCCGGCCCGAGGTCTACGCTTGCCGGGTGACTGTGGGGCAGCAGGCTAGGGGCAGCGCAGGCAGCGCGGGCCGGCGCCGGTCGAGGCGCGACGAGATCCTGGAGATCGCTGTCGGGCTCTTCGCCGCCCGCGGCTACCACGGGGTCTCCATGGACGACATCGGTGCGGCCGCCGGGGTGACCGGCCCCGCCCTCTACCACCACTTCGCCGGCAAGGAGGCGATGCTCGCCGCCGCGCTGATCCCGGTCAGCGAGGGGCTGCTCGACGGTGGCCGGGACCGGGCGGCCAGCCGTCCCGGCGACCCGCGTGGCGCGCTGGAGTCCCTGATCGACTTCCACGTCGACTTCGCGCTGGCGAACCCGGCCGTGATCGCCCTGCACCTGCACGAGCTGGACCGCCTCCCGGACGAGCCGCGCCGCCGCATCCGCAAGCTCCAACGGCTGTACGTCGAGGAGTGGGTGACCGTGCTGACCGCGCTGCACCCGGGGCTGCCCGACGGCGAGGCACGGGTGCTGGCGCACGCCGCGTTCGGCCTGATGAACTCGACCCCGTTCCTCGGCGGCGAGGTCGACCGGCGGCGTCGGGCGGCGCTGCTGCGGGCCGCCGCGCTGGCCGCCCTGCTCGCCGAGACCGACTCCTGACCCTCCCGCCCGACTCGTGGCCGACGGCCCGACCGTGGTTTCCTGGCATCCGTCCGCACCCCTGGACGTCGAGCAACCGTCCCCACCCTGGACGCTGGAGGAAACATGATCGAGTCGCTGTTGGTCGCCAACCGGGGCGAGATCGCCCGCCGGATCATCCGTACCGCGAAACGGCTCGGTGTCCGGGCGGTCGCGGTGCACTCGGAGGCCGACGCCGACCTGCCGTTCGTGGTCGAGGCCGACGAGGCGGTGTGCGTGGGACCGGCGAACCCGGCCCAGAGCTACCGCAACGTCGAGGCGATCCTGGCCGCCGCCGAGGCCACCGGCGCGCAGGCGATCCACCCCGGCTACGGCTTCCTGTCGGAGAACGCCGACTTCGCCCGTACGGTGCAGGCCCGTGGGCTGGTCTGGGTCGGGCCCGGCGCGGACGCGATCACCGCGATGGGCGACAAGATCAACGCGCGGAACCTGATGGCGGCGGCCGGGGTACCGGTCGCGCCCGGCACCACCGAGCCGGCCACCGACCTCGACGCGGCGGTCGCCGCCGCCACGGGGATCGGCTACCCGGTGATGGTCAAGGCCGCCGCCGGTGGCGGCGGGATGGGCATGGCGGTGGCCGCCGACGAGGCCGCGCTGCGCACCGAGTACGACAAGGTCCGCGCGTTCGCCGAGCGGATGTTCGGCGACGGCTCGGTGCTCATCGAGCGCTACTTCCCCCGGGTACGCCACGTCGAGGTGCAGATCCTCGGCCTGGCCGACGGCCGGGTGGTGGCGCTCGGCGAGCGGGAGTGCTCGGTGCAGCGGCGCAACCAGAAGCTGGTCGAGGAGTCCCCCTCCCCGGCGGTCTCCCCGGAACTGCGGGCGCGGTTCCTGGCCGCCGCCGTACGGGCCGGCGAGGCGGTCGGCTACCGCAACGCGGGCACCGTGGAGTGCCTGCTCGACCCGGCCACGCAGGAGTTCTTCTTCCTGGAGATGAACACCCGGCTCCAGGTGGAGCACCCGGTGACCGAGCTGGTCTACGGCGTCGACCTGGTCGAGGAGCAGCTGCGGGTGGCGGCCGGCCTGCCACCGACCTTCGACCCGGACGCGCTGACCCCGCGCGGGCACGCGATCGAGCTGCGGATCAACGCGGAGGACCCGAAGCGGTTCCTGCCCGGCCCCGGCGTCATCGGCACCTGGGTGGAGCCGACCGGCGCGGGGGTACGCGTCGACTCCGGCTACGTCGCCGGCAACACGGTGACCCCGTTCTACGACAGTCTGCTGGCCAAGCTCGTCGTCGCCGGGGCGGACCGGGCCGAGGCGATCGAACGGGCCCGGACGGCGGTGGCCGGCTTCGCGGTCGCCGGCCCGAAGAACAACCTGCCCTTCTTCGCCGAGCTGCTGGACAACGAGGAGTTCGTCTCCGGCGACTACGACACCGGCATCGTCGGCCGGATGCGCTGACCCCGGCGTGGCCGACCACGGGTCCGCCGACCCGGATCCCGTGGTCGGGCCGGCCTGATCCCCCGGGTCCGCCTGGAGCGGGCCCGGGGGATCAGGCCCGCCGCGTCCCGCCCGGCGGGTACGGCCGGGGCATCGGCCGGTGCGGTGGCGGGCCGACGACGTCGAGGCGGGGCGGCAGCGACACCGTGTCGATCCGGGGTGGGCGGTGCCGACCGGCCGGGGCGTCGTTGGTCGGGGTCGGGCCGGCGGGGAAGTGCCCCGGGTTGCGGTCCTTGCGGGCCAGCCCGTCGAGCAGGGCCGCCTCCCGTCCGGACGGGTCCGCCGGGTGGGTGCCCCCGTCGGGGAGCCGGTGGGGGCGGCCCTTCGGGACCGTCCGGTGCACGGCGTCGAGGGTGGCGCGGAGCAGTTCGTTCTCGGCTTCCCGCGCGGCCACCGTACGGCGCAGCACGGCGTTCTCCGCGCGGAGCTGGGCGATGACCAGCCCGGCGTCACCCTCGGCACGGGCTGCCCCGCCGGTGGCGGTCCCCGGCGGCCCGCAGCCGTCGGGGTGGGCCCGGTCGGCGGCCGGTCGGCGGTCCGTCGGCGGCTCGCCCCGGGCCGCCTCGTAGAGCCGCTCGAACCGGCTCAGGGTGGCCGCCCGGTCGGCTGCCGCGACGGTGCACTCGACCACCAGCACCACGGTCTGCCACGGCGGTCCCTTGGTCTCGGTGGTGAAGTGCCGGGACAGCCGCTTGCGCCAGGTGTCCCGGTCCCGGCCCGGCCGGTTGCGGCAGATCCGTTCGGCCAGCCTGCTCCAGGTGTCGACAGTCCCGAACTCCGGAGACCGCTCGATGAGGTCGCGGACCGCCAGCGCGTACTCGGACACCGCCGGCGACCCGTACCGGGCCGCGTAGCCGGCGGCCAGGTGCTCGCGTGGGACGAGCCAGTGCCGCTGGTGCCGTCCCCGGTCCGGGGACGGCGTGCTGGTGTGGGAGGACATGGGCGGACCTTTCGTGCGGAGAGCTGCCTGACCCGGGAAGGTATTCGTACCCTCCATCCGCAAATCGTGAGCGTTTCGGCCTGTTTCCGTGGTCAGTTTCTGGCCGGGTCGTTGTCCGGGTAGGGCCGGGTGCCGTCCGGGTTGGACGGTCCCGGGCCCGGTGCGGTGCCGGTGTCCGGCAGCAGTCGGTGGACGGTCCACTTTGGCCGCCCGTCCCGGTGCTGCCCGGCCAGAACGGCGTGCGGCGCGGCCCGGCCGGTCGTTGGGCCCGTCATGCGACCGGATCGGTCGCCGCGCGTTCGTCGGCGGTCGGTCGACGCCCGCGCGGCGGGAACCGGTCGCGCCACCGGGGCGGTGGAGAGGCCATCGCCTGTCATGCGGCGTGGGGGCGGAGAACATGGGAAGCGGAAGACTGACCGACGGCGCGTGCCCGCGCCCCGACCGTCGTCGGGTGGGCCGGAACCTGCGGTCGATGTCGCTGTTCGCGGAGGGTGCGGTGGCGATGGCGCTGGTCCTGGGCCGGGAGGACGCGGTGGCCTGGGCGGGCGCGGTCGCGGCGGTGCTGCGTAGCGCCGCCGAGCTGGTGGAGGGACCGCCGGCCCGGTGATCTCCCGGGGCGGCCGGCACCCGGGCGGTCCGGGGGTGACGTGGCGGCGGCGGCCGGCGTGGTGGTTCCCTGGAGGGACCACCTGTCGTCCGGCGTCGCCGGCCGTCGCCCCCACGAGGGGCGGCGACGCGGGACACCCCCGGCGACCAGATGTCACAGCGAGGTGACCATGAGTCAGATGCCAGCGGCGGTGTCGATCCGCGAGGTCGGGCCGCGCGACGGGCTCCAGAACGAGGAGCCGATCCCCACCGGGGCCAAGGTGCGGCTGCTCGACGCCCTCTCCGGCACCGGCGTGCGCCGGATCGAGGCGGTGTCGTTCGTGCACCCGAAGGCGATCCCGCAGATGGCCGACGCCGACGAGGTGTGGCGGCGGGCCGGGAAGGTCGAGGGGGTCCGCTATTCGGCGCTGGTGCCCAACACCCGTGGTGCCGAGCGGGCCCTGGCCGCCGGTTTCACCGAGATCGAGGTGGTGGTCTCGGCCAGCGACACGCACAACCGGCGTAACGTCAACCGCTCCACCGCCGAGTCGCTCGACGACATCGCCGCGCTGATCGACCTGCTGCACGGCGCGGGCGCGCGGGCCGAGGTGATCGTGGCGACCAGCTTCGGCTGCCCGTACGAGGGGGACGTCGACCCGGGGCGGGTCGCCGGGATCGTCGAGCGGGTGGTCCGCGACGGCGCGGACCGGGTCGCGTTCGGCGACACCACCGGCATGGGTACGCCCCGACGGGTCCGCGAGCTGGTCACCGCCGTCCGCGACCGGGAGCCCGACGTGCCGGTGCTGCTGCACTTCCACAACACCAGGGGAACGGCGTTGGCGAACCTGCTGACCGCCCTGGAACTGGGGGTCACCGAGTTCGACGCCAGCGTCGGCGGCCTGGGTGGCTGCCCGTACGCGCCGGGGGCGAGCGGGAACCTGGCCACCGAGGAGGCGGTGCACATGCTGCACGACATGGGCATCGACACCGGCATCGACCTGGACGCCCTGGTCGGGGTCGCCGAGTTGGCCGAGGAACTGCTCGGCAAGCGGCTGCCGTCGGGGGTGCTGCGGGCCGGCCCGCGTACCCGGTTGACCGCCCGCTGAGGGGCGGCCGACCGCGCGGCTGGGAGACCGGAGAGACGCGGGGAGGGGCCGGCGTGGTGCCGGCCCCTCCGTCGGATCGCCTCGCGGGTCAGCCCACGGTGAGCAGACCCGGCCAGCTGTCCTTGAAGACCTGGCTGCCGGTGCCGCTGCGGCGGTCGTTGGCGCTGAGGGTGCCGGCGAACAGGCTGCTCACCCGGTTCGCCTCGGTGGTGCTCGGGTACGGGTTGGTGCAGCTGGTGCCGGCGCTGCCGCCGGACATCAGGATCGCGCAGTTGCCGTTGTAGTTGTCGGGCAGGCCGAGGATGTGCCCGATCTCGTGGGTCATGATCCGCAGCGGGCTGTACTGGGCGGCCTGCTGGGTGTCGATGTAGACCCGGCCGTTGCCGAGGCTGGTGCGCTGGGCGTACGAGCCGCCGCCGGTGATCTGGTAGATCCGCAGGTTGGTGCCGCAGTTCGCGGTGAGCGTCAGGTTGGTGGTGGCGTTGTTCCAGATCGACGCGGCCTGGTTGGCGACGCTCGCGTAGCTGGGCGCCTGGCTGGTGTTGTAGCAGATGGTCATCGCGGCGGAGGCGGGCGCGGGGTTGGCGACCGTGATGCCGAGGGTCGCCGTCGCGGTCGCCAGGGCGGCGACGGCGAGGCGCTTGACGCGTGAGTTCATGACTCACTCCAATCCGGAGGGGGTGTCTGGAGCGTAGCCATATCGATAGTTGAGTATCAATATCCAGGGGGGAAGTCGGTCGGGTGGTCGGGCGGGGCCCGGATGCGCTAGCCTAACGATCGTTCAGGCTGGTCGGCGCGTCCACCACGACGCCCACGGCGGCATGGCGGTCGGGCGCGCCCACGAGGCGCGGGGCGAGGGGGTCGGCGTGACGCTCGACGGTGAGGCACTGGAGCAGCTACGCAAGCGGGCCCGCTCCGGCGGTGCCGACAAATACCATGCGGCCAACGCCGGCAAGGGCAAGCTGTTCGCCCGGGAACGGGTCGCGCTCCTGGTCGACGAGGGCTCCTTCGTCGAGGACGGCCTCTACGCCAACGCCCTGGCCGAGGGGCTGCCCGCCGACGGCGTGGTCACCGGCACCGCCACCATCGACGGCCGGCCGGTCTGCCTGATGGCCAACGACTCCACGGTCAAGGCCGGCAGCTGGGGCGCGCGCACCGTCGAGAAGATCATCCGGATCATCGAGCGGGCCTACTCGACAGGCGTGCCGATGGTCTACCTGGTCGACTCGGCCGGCGCCCGGATCACCGACCAGGTCGACCTCTTCCCCGGCCCCCGGGGCGCCGGCAAGATCTTCTGGAACCAGGTCCGCGCCTCCGGGGCGATCCCACAGGTCTGCGCGCTGTTCGGGCCGAGCGCCGCCGGCGGGGCGTACATTCCGGCGTTCTGCGACGTGGTGGCCATGGTCGAGGGCAACGCCAGCATGTACCTCGGCTCCGACCGGATGGTCGAGATGGTCACCGGGGAGAAGACCACCCTGGAGGCGATGGGCGGGGCCCGGGTGCACTGCGCCGAGTCCGGTGTCGGGCACTTCCTGTGCAGGACCGAGGCCGACGCGCTCGACGTGGTGAAGACCTACCTGTCGTACCTGCCGTCGAACTGGCAACAGCAGCCGCCGGCCGCCCCGGCCGTCGCCGCGCCCGCCAAGGCCGACCTGGCCGCGCTGGTGCCGGCCAGCGAGCGGCAGGCGTTCGACATGCGCCGGTACGTCAGGGGCCTGCTCGACGAGGGTTCGTTCTTCGAGATCCAGGCGCTCTGGGCCAGGGAGCTGACCGTCGGCTTCGGTCGGCTCGACGGTGAGGTCGTCGGCGTGGTCGGCAACAACTCGATGTTCAAGGGCGGGGTGCTCTTCGTCGACTCGGCCGACAAGGCGACCCGGTTCGTGCAGCTCTGCGACGCGTTCAACGTGCCGCTGCTGTTCCTGAGCGACGTGCCCGGGTTCATGGTCGGCAGCGCGGTGGAGAAGCAGGGCATCATCCGGCACGGGGCCAAGATGATCACCGCGATCTCCGAGGCGACCGTACCCAAGATCTGTGTGGTGGTCCGCAAGGCGTACGGCGCGGGTCTCTACGCGATGGCCGGCCCCGGTTTCGCGCCGGACGCGACGATCGCCCTGCCCACCGCGAAGATCGCGGTGATGGGGGCCGAGGCCGCCGTCAACGCCGTCTACGCCAACAAGATCGCGGCGATCGCCGACGAGACCGAACGGGCCGCCTTCGTCGCCGCCAAACGGGCCGAGTACGAGCGGGACATCGACGTGGTGCGGCTCGCCAGCGAACTGGTCATCGACACGATCGTCGAACCGCACGAGCTGCGCGCCGAACTGGTCCGCCGGTTCGCCGCCGCCCGCAGCAAGGACCGGCACTTCTCCCGCCGCCGGCACGGGGTCACCCCGGTCTGACCGACCGCCAGACCCCTACCGGCCCGCCCGGTCGAGCCGCCGCCACCACCGTCGACCGGGTCCGACCGGTCGCCCACCCGATCCGCCGTTCCCGGCGTCACGAGCGCCCGGGGGCGGCACCCGTACCAGGAGGAACCGATGGACTTCCGGCTCAGCGAGGAGCACGAGGCGCTGCGGGACAGCGTGCGGGACTTCGCCCGCGAGACGGTCGCCCCGGTGATCGCCGAGCACTACGAGCGGCACACCTTCCCGTACGAGATCGTCCGGCAGATGGGCAAGATGGGGCTGTTCGGCCTGCCCTTCCCCGAGGAGCACGGCGGCATGGGCGGCGACTACTTCGCGCTCTGCCTGGCCCTGGAGGAACTGGCCCGGGTCGACTCCAGCGTGGCGATCACCCTGGAGGCGGCGGTCTCCCTCGGCGCGATGCCGATCTACCGGTTCGGCACCGCCGAGCAGCAGGCCCGCTGGCTGCCGAAGCTGCTCAGCGGCGAGGCTCTCGCCGGGTTCGGGCTGACCGAGCCGGGCACCGGCTCGGACGCGGGTGGCACCCGGACCCGGGCCGTCCTGGACGGCGACGAGTGGGTGATCAACGGGTCGAAGGCGTTCATCACCAACTCGGGCACCGACATCACCGCGTTGGTCACCGTCACCGCGGTCACCGGCACCAACCCGGACGGCTCGAAGGAACTCTCCACCATCATCGTGCCGTCGGGGACACCCGGCTTCACCGTCGCGCCCGGGTACTCGAAGGTGGGGTGGAACGCCTCGGACACCCACGAGCTGACCTTCGACGACTGCCGGGTGCCGGCCGGGAACCTGCTCGGCGAGCGCGGTCGGGGCTTCGCCCAGTTCCTGCGCATCCTCGACGAGGGGCGGATCGCCATCGCCGCGCTGGCCGTCGGCCTCGCCCAGGGCTGCGTCGACGAGTCGGTGAAGTACGCGAAGGAGCGCCAGGCGTTCGGTCAGCCGATCGGCAACTACCAGGCCATCCAGTTCAAGATCGCCGACATGGAGTCGAAGGCGCACACCGCCCGGCTGGCCTACCACGACGCCGCCGCCCGGATGCTCGCCGGTGAGCCGTTCAAGCGGCAGGCGGCGATCGCCAAACTGCACGCCAGCACCATCGCCGTGGACAACGCCCGGGAGGCCACCCAGATCCACGGCGGCTACGGATTCATGAACGAGTACCCGGTGGCCCGGTTCTGGCGGGACTCCAAGATCCTGGAGATCGGCGAGGGCACCTCCGAGGTGCAGCGCATGATCATCGCCCGCGACCTGGGGCTGTGACCATACCCGCGCGACGGGTCCGCCGCCGGCCGGGAACGGTGCTCTGTCGGGTATCCGCAGCCCTTCGTCAGTAGGCCGACGAAGGGCTGCCCGACGTCGTATCCCGTCCGTACCCTTCCTGCCCATGACCCCGGATCATGATCACTCGCCCGCGGGTGGTCGTACCCCGATCGGGGAGCTGGTGCGGGCCCACCGCCTGGCCGCCGGTCTCACCCAGACCGACCTGGCCCAGCGGGCCGGGGTCGGCGTGCGGACGGTCCGCGACCTGGAACGCGGCCGGGCCCACCGGCCGCACCGCACCACCGCCGAGCTGATCGCCGGGGCGTTCGGCCTGACCGGCGCGGCCCGCGCCGCCTTCCTCGCCAGCGCCCGCGGCCAGGCCGCGACCACCCCGGTCGCCCCGGGCGTCGCCGGGCTGCCGGACCGCACGCCCGGCGTCGGCACCGTCCCCCGCGACCCCGACCTCCCGGGTACGCCGATGGCGCTGCCCCCGGCGGTCGAGCTGATCGGCCGGGAACGGGAACTCGCCGAGCTGACCGGCCTGCTGACCGGTGACGGCTGGCCGCCGGTGCTGAGCCTGGTCGGCCTGGCCGGGGTGGGCAAGACCGCGCTCGCCCTGGCCGTGGCGCACGCGGTGGCCGACGCCCACCCGGGCGGGGTGGCCGGCGTGCTGGTCGGCACCGGCTCCGACGCCAACGACGTGCTCGCCGCGGCCTGCGCGGTGCTCGGCGCGGCCCGGCTCGCCGAGCTGGCCGCCCGGCTGCGGGGCCGCCCGGCGCTGCTGCTGGTGGACGCGATCGAACGGGCCCCGGACCCGGTGGCCGAGGTGGTGCACCTGCTCGTCGCGGCGGTGCCCACCCTGCGGGTGGTGGCGACCGGTCGGCATCCGGTCGGCATCCCCGGCGAACTCGTCCGCCCGGTGGCCCCGCTGGAGGTGCCCCCCGCCGGGGTGGTCGACCCGGCCGAGCTGGGCCGGTGGCCGGCGGCGGCCCTGTTCACCGCCCGGCTGACCCGGGTCCGCCCGGAACCGCCCGGCCCGGACGAGCTGCCCGCCCTCACCGCGCTGGTCCGCCGGCTCGACGGCCTGCCGCTGGCGATCGAGCTGATGGCGGCCCGGGGCCGCATCCTCGACCTGCCCGAACTGCTCGACCGGTACGGCGACCGGGTGCTCGACCTGGCCGGCCCGGATCTCGGCGGACGGGGCTGGGAGGCCGCGCCGCCGGGGCGTACCGACGACCCGGCCCGGTCCACGGTCGCGGTGACCCTGCGCGAGGCGGTCGCCACCAGCTACCGGCTGCTCGACGGGTGGGAGCAGGCGGCGCTGCGCCGGCTCTCGGTGTTCGCCAACCGGTGGTCGGTGGAGCTGGCCGAGGAACTGCTCGCCGACGACCCGGACCCGGCGGTGGTGGTCGACCCGGTGCCGCTGCTCGACCGGCTGGTCGAGTTGGGCCTGCTCAGCGTCCGGGGTGCCGGGCCGCTGCGGTTCCGCCTGCTCGACGCGGTCCGCGAGTACGCCGTCGAGCAGGCCGCCGGCCGGGGCGAGCTGACCGCCGTCCGTCGCCGGCACGCCGTGGTGATCACCAGGCTGGTGACCCGTACCGCGCCGGACCTGGTCGGGGCGCGACAGCCGGCGGCCGTCCGTCAGCTCGACGAGGCGACAGGCGACATCGGCGCGGCACTGGCACACGCCGCCGGGGACGATCCGGTCACCGCGCTGCGGCTGGCCGCCTGCCTGACCCGCTGGTGGCGGATGCGGGGGCGGGACGTCAGCGGCCGGCAGTGGCTGTGCCGGCTGCTGGCCGATCCCCGTACCGCCGACGCCGATCCGGTGCTGCGGGCCTGGGCGCTGCTCGGGGTGGCCCGGCTGGCCGCCGAGCACGGCGCGGCGGCGCAGGAACTGCCCGCCGCCCGGGCCGCGCTCGCGGTGCTCGCCGGGCGGGCCGACGTGGCCGGGGAGTTGGCGGCGCGGACTATCCTCGGCACCCTGCTGGTCGCGACCGGTGGCTACGACGAGGCGGCCGAGCAGGCGCACGCGGTGCTGACCCTGGCCACCCGGCACGGCCGGACCCGGGACATGGCGGTCGCCCAGCACCATCTGGCCTGGCACGAGATCCGTCTCGCCGACCTGTCGGCGGCCCGGCGTCGGCTGGCCGCGGTGGACCGGCTGGCCGCCCAGTGCGGGGAGCCCCGGCTGCGTCTGCTGGCCCGGGCCGACCTGGCCGAGGTGGCCCGGTTGGAGGGGCGTCTCGGTGACGCGGTGGACCAGGGCCGGCGGGTGGTCGCCGCGCTGGCCGGGGTGGGTGATCCGGGGCACCGGCGGCGGGTGCTCGGCACCGTGGGGCTGGCGTTGGCCCGCTCGGGCCGGCTCGACGAGGCCGCCGAGATCCTGGCCGAGCTGCGCTGCGACGGTCGTCCGACGCCGCCCGGGTCCCGGTCGGAGCCGGGCGCGGCCGGGAGCCGGCCCGGCGGTGGCGGGCCGGTCCGGGCGGAGGAGTCGGTGTGCGCGCTGATCGAGGGCACCATGGCCCGGCACCGGGGGGACCGGGAGCTGGCGGCGGAGTGGTTCGCGGTGGCGGAGACCGCCGGTGCGGCCGGTCAGGACCGGCGGGATGTGGTCGAGGCCCTGGTCGGGCTGGCCGTGAGCACCGGCTCGGCCGAGGTGCGGGAGCGGCTGGCGCAGGCGTGCCGGCGCGGCGGCATCCGGTTGCTGCCGGACGAGGAACGCCTGCTGGGCTAGACGCGGGGGTGGCGCGAGCGAGCGAGCCCCCTGGTCAAACCCCTCGCTCGATCGCTCGCGCCGGCACCCCCCGGTGCTCCCCCGCGGGATGAAGGCTAGCCAGCCGGGCCGTCCGTTTTGCGGCGATCGGCGGCTCTGTGACCGGTGGGTCGGACGGGTTCTGCCGCTTTTTCTGCCGGTCCGCCGGCATCCTGGTGACGGACGGTCAGCAGGATGCCGGCGGCTCGTCGGTCGGTGCCTGGTCGGTGCTGCCGGCGGTCGCCCCCGGGTGGACGGCGTCGCGTACCCGGCGCAGGCCGTCCAGCATGGCGGCGAGGGTGGCGGGTTCGAGTTGGCCGGTGAACCACTGCTCGATGATCTGGAGGTGGCCGGGCAGGGTCTCGTCCAGCCGCTGCATGCCGGCCGGGGTGACCACCGCGTACGAGCTGCGCCGGTCGGAGGGGCAGGCGCGGCGGCGGAGCAGCCCGTCGCGTTCCATCCGGTCCACCACCCGGGTGACGCCGCTGGTGGACAGGGAGGTCTGTGCGGCCAGGTCGGTCATCCGTAGTTGGTTACCGGGGGAGCGGGCCAGGCGCATCAGCACCTCGAACTCGACCGCGGAGACGCCGTGCTCCTCGTACTGGGCGGTGAACCGGGCGGTCAGCCCGGCGTGCGCCTCGACCAGCAGGCCGACGGCGGTGATCCGGGGGTCGTCGAACACAGTCTCGTCCACCAGGCCATCCTAGCAGTGCTTGACACGGGGAATATTGCTGCGGTTATAGTTGCTCAGGCAGTCGTTGGGCTACTAAACAATCTTCCCCGGAGGGCAGTTACATGACCAGCACCGAGTCGGTTACCCGCGACTGGGACGGCCTCACCATCCCCGCCGCCGGCACCTACCTGCTGGACGCCGCGCACAAGCGGGTGGGCTTCGTCGCCCGGCACATGATGGTCAGCAAGGTACGCGGCGAGTTCGCCGACGCCACCGCCACCATCACCGTCGCCGAGGACCCGCTGCAGTCCTCGGTCACCGCCACCATCCAGGCGGCCAGCATCAACACCGCCCAGGCCGACCGGGACGGCCACCTGCGCAGCCCCGAGTTCCTCGACGTCGAGCAGTTCCCGACGCTGGAATACCGCAGCACCGCCGTGAAGTCCCACGACGGCAACGAGTTCGTCCTGCTCGGTGACCTGACCATCAAGGGCGTCACCCGCCAGGTCGAGCTGGAGGTCGAGTTCGAGGGCGTCGGCCGCACCCCGTTCGGCACCGACGTGTTCGGCTTCACCGCCAGCACCGAGATCGACCGTGAGGACTTCGGCCTGACCTGGAACGTCGCCCTGGAGACCGGTGGCGTGCTGGTCGGCAAGAAGATCAAGATCGAGATCGAGGGCGAGGCCATCCGGCAGGCCTGAGCCCGGCACGGGAAGCCCCCGCTCACCGCGAGCGGGGGCTTCCCCATGTCCGCGTGCGGATTGTCACTGTCCGGCGACGGCGGCATCCGGTGCTGGTGGACGGCCGCTGGGTAGAAAAGCGGGACAGCGCATACCCGGTGGGCACTGGCCCCGGCGCGTGGGCGCTCCTATGGTGGTTCACACTGCGCGCCGGGACGGTGACCGTCCCGCGCGTCTCACGCCTGGAGGAAACATGGGTAGGGACGTCGAGCAGGGCGCGTTCTCCCGGGAGGACCGGGTCCGCTACCGGCAGAAGGTGCGGCGCTGCCTGGACGTCTTCGCGTTGATGCTCGACGACTTCGGCTTCGACGCCGACCGGCCGATGACCGGCCTGGAGATCGAACTCAACCTGATGGATCCGGACGCCGAGCCGGCGATGCGCAACGACGAGATCCTCGCCGCGATCGCCGACCCGCTCTTCCAGACCGAGCTGGGGCAGTTCAACCTGGAACTGAACGCGACGCCCCGGTTGATCGAGGGGGCCGGGTTCGCCAACTACGAGACCGACCTGCGCAGCAGCCTGGACCGGGCCGACGAGCGGGCGGCCAAGTCGGACGCCCGGATCGTCATGGTCGGCATCCTGCCCACCCTGACCGAGCAGCACCTGGTGGCCGACAACCTCTCCACCAACGAGCGCTACCGGGTGCTCAACGACCAGATCGTCGGTGCCCGGGGCGAGGACATCGAGCTGGACATCCGGGGGGTGGAGCAGCTCCGTACGCACACCGACTCGATCGTCCCCGAGGCCGCCTGCACCAGCCTCCAGTTCCACCTCCAGGTCGCCCCGGACAGCTTCGCCGACTACTGGAACGCCTCCCAGGCCATCGCCGGCGTCCAGGTCGCCGTCGGCGCGAACTCGCCGTTCCTCTACGGCCGGCAACTCTGGGCCGAAACCCGGATCGCCCTGTTCCAGCAGGCCACCGACACCCGCCCGGACGAGTTGAAGGCCCAGGGGGTACGCCCCCGGGTGTGGTTCGGGGAACGCTGGATCACCTCGATCTTCGACCTGTTCGAGGAGAACGTCAGGTACTTCCCGCCGCTGCTGCCGATCTGCGCCGACGAGGACCCGGTCGAGGTGCTGCACTCCGGTGGTGTCCCGCAACTGTCCGAGCTGCGACTGCACAACGGCACCGTCTACCGCTGGAACCGCCCGGTGTACGACATCATGAACGGCCGTCCGCACCTGCGGGTGGAGAACCGGGTGCTGCCGGCCGGCCCGACCGTGGTCGACATGCTGGCCAACGCCGCCTTCTACTTCGGGCTGGCGCGCGGGCTGGCCGAGTCCGACCGGCCGATCTGGAGCCAACTCACCTTCAGCTCCGCCGAGGAGAACTTCCACGCCGCCGCCCGCCGGGGCCTCGACGCGGTGCTGCACTGGCCCCGGCTCGGCGAGGTGCCGGTCACCAGGCTGGTCCTCGACACCCTCCTGCCGAAGGCGGCCACCGGGCTGGACCGGTTCGGGGTCGCCCCGGCCGAACGGGACCGCCTGCTCGGCATCATCGAACAGCGCTGCCGTACCGGCCGCAACGGCGCGGTCTGGCAGACCGAGACGGTGTGGGCCGCGCAGCGGCACCGCAACCTGGACCGGGACGCGGCGCTGCGCCACATGGCCAACCGGTACGCCGAACTCCAGCGCAGCAACGAACCGGTGCACACCTGGCCGGTGGACTGAACCACCGGCGGGCGGTCGACGGTCAGGGGGTGCGGCGACCGGGGCGGGGCCTGGGCACGGCGGGCGGATCCGTCGGGCGTACCCCCGCCGGCCCGTCGCCCGGCTGGGCGTCGCCCGGCGCTCCGGCGTCCTGGTCCGCCCCGGGGCCGGCGGATGGCGCACCGGTGGCCGGGGCGCTCCGGCCCCGACGGACCGGCCGGGCCCGACCGACCGCCGGCGCGGCGGAACCGCCCCCGGCGTCCGGCACGGGCGTGGGGGAACCGTCCCCGGCGGCCGGCGTCGGCACGGCGTGACCACCCGGGTCGGCCGGACCGGTCGTGCCGGCGACGGAGGTCGGCTGCCGGTCGGGGGTGGCGTCGACCACAGTGCCGGTCGACGGTTCCGCCGCGTCGGCCGGGAGGTCGGGCCGGGTGTCCGGTTCGGAGGGCGCGACCGGGTCGGTGCCGGCCGGCAGGTCGTCCGGTCCGCCGGTACGCGGACGGGGCACCGACGGCGTCGTCCGGGCGGCGGCCCGTCGTTCGGCCCGCTGGGCGAGCGAGGCCACCAGCACCGACCCGGCCGCGCCGACGACGACCGCGTAGGGCGCGACGAGGTGGGCCGAGACCTGGGCCGGGGAGATCGTGGCCAGTCGGGGCACGGCGAGGAAGTAGGCCACCGCGACGAGCAGCGGCCCGGCGGCCCCGGAGACCACCGCACCGAGCCGCAGCTCGGGCGTTCGGGCGGCCCGTCGGGCGGCCGACGCGCCGATCAGCAGGGCCGAGCCCAGGGTCAGCAGCGCGCCCGGCCAGTAGAGGTGGTCCCGCCACCAGAACCGGGGGCTGTCCTGGGCGATCTGCCAGATGCCGAGCTGGGCGCTGGTCAGCCCCCGGCCGGCGAGCACCCCGTCGACGACGGAGACCACGGCCAGCAGCCAGAGCCAGCCGACGGTGGCGATCACGTTCGTCGCGGCGGCCCGCGAGTGCAGCGCCCAGACGGCCGCCACCAGGCCCACCAGCACGCCCACCCCGGCGTACCCGGCCGCGACGGTCTGCGGTGAGAAGGTCTCCGGTACCGAGGCGGCCCGCGACGGCACCGCGACCAGCAGCACGGTGATCAGCGCGCCGACCGCGCCCGCCACCGCGAGGGTGACCCGGTGCAGCGCACTGCCGGCGGCGACGTCCCCGCCCCGCTCGTGCAGCCGCTGGGCGCAGACCGCCCCGGCGACGGTGGAGACGGCGGCGATCCAGGTAGCCCAGGCGAGGCTGGCGAACCAGGACGGTTCGGTGGCCCCGACGTCGACCGGCGCCCAGTTGATGATGCCCAGGCCGTAGCCGAAGCCCAGCTGCGCGGCGCCCACACCGGCGGCGACGCCCAGCGCGGTGAGCACCGATCCTCCCCAGCCCCGTCCCGCCATGCCGGGACTGTAGCGTTCCCCGGTCGGGGCGGCGAGTCGGACGAGCATCGGAGCACGGCCGGTGACCACTGGGCAGCGGCCGGTACCGTTTCGGGGACGAGGCGGGAGCGGCATGGACGACGACTACACCGAACAGGACAGTGTGCGACGGGACCGGCCGGGCCGGGCCAGGTTGCTGCTCGGCGGCACCCTGGCGACGGTCCTGCTGGCCACCGTCGGGGGCACCGTCGGGTGGGCGCTTGCCGAACCCGACGCCCAGGAGACCGGCACCCCCGGGGCAGCGGATGCCGGTGGGCCGTCCACCCCGGTCGACGAACCGACCACCGCCCGGCCGACCGCCGCGCGGACCGGCGCACCGCCGCCACCCGCCGCCACCGGTGGCGGGCTGACCGTGCCCCGGCTGGTGGGGCTCGACTTCGAGAAGGCGCGGGACACGCTGCACGACCGGAAGCTCGGCTGGCGGCTGGTGTTCGGCACCGGGTCGGGCCGGACGGTGACCCGTACCGTGCCCGCCCAGGACACGTCGGTGAAGGCGGGCACCACCGTGCGGGTCGAGGTCAGCGGGCCGGCCCCCGAGGTCGAGGTGCCGGACCTGATCGGCGAGGACTGCGACGACGCCGCCGACGAACTGGGCGAGGTGGGCCTGTTCCCCCGGTACCCCACCGGCAACCGGGGTGAGGTCACCGCCCAGCTGCCGGCGGCCGACGCGACCGCGCACTGGAACGACCAGGTGGCCATCTCCTGCGGTGACCGACAGACGCCGACGCCGACCCCCGGGGCGACGCCGACGCTCTGACCGGGCGGGTCGCCGCGCCGGTCCCGGTGGATGCCGGCCCCGACCGTTACCGTGGTGGGCCGAGGGCCACGACCGCCCGGCCGGCCCGGGGCCGCGCACGTGGGTCGAGCGCCCGCCGTCCGCCAGGTGGTGAGAGGACGTGCGATGAGCGACGACCGCCAGGACCCGCCCGCCGACGACGCGACCCGCCCGCTGCCCCCGGCCGACGCGACGACCCGGCCCGAGCCGGCCGGTACGCCTGTCTGGTCCGGCCGGGCCGGGGTGCCGCCGCCACGGGCGGCCGGTCCCCGGGAGCCGACCGAGTGGTACGCCGAGGAGCAGCGCGGCCGACGCTGGTGGACGCCGATCCTCCTGGGGGTGCTCGGGCTCGTCCTGTTCGGGCTCGTCGGGGTGGGGATCTGGCTGGCCCTGCGGGCGGTGGAGACGCCCTCGGACGGGACACCGACCCCACCACCGACGGCAGTGCCGACGACGGGTGCCGCCCCGACCACCGCACCGCCCACCAGCGCACCGACCACCGGGCCACCGACGACCCCACCGACCACCGCGCCGTCGACCGAAGCGGCGAAGATCGCGGTGCCGCCGCTGGTCGGCCTCTCCCAGGAGACGGCGGAGGCCCTGCTGGGGCGGCTCGGGTTGTCCGCCCGGGTGCAGACGCGGGAGTCGGACCGGCCACCCGGCACCGTCCTGTCCACCGATCCGGAGGCCGGTCAGCAGGTGTCGGCGGGTGACGAGGTGACGCTGGTGGTGGCCGCCGAGCCGGCGACGTCGCCGACCGGCACCGCCACCCCGACCACCACCCCCACCGGGTGACGGAGCCGGGGCCCCGCATCGGCCCGGCTCACCACATCCGGCGTCTGGTCCCCACCAGGCCCAGCCCGGCCAGCGAGATGGCCAGCCCGAGCAGGCCGGAGTAGAACAGCGACTGGACGACGGTCTGCGGGTCGTCCGACGGGTGTCGGGGCTCGGCGAGCGGGGACGCACCGCCGCCGCCGACGCCGGACTGTGCGGTCCCCCGGTCGGCCGCCGCGTCCCCGCCCGGGTCGGCCGCTTCGTCGCCGTCGGCGGGCAGGTCGTCCCCGGATGAGGTGTCGGGGGGTGGGGTGTCGGGCCTGCTCCCGACGGGGGGCGGCAGGCCGGGCCGGGTACCGTCGTCGCCGGCCGGGGCGTCGGCCGGCCCGGCCACGGTGATCTCGGGGGCCGGCACCGGCTCGGCGAGCCGGGTGGCCGACTCGGCCGGGTAACGGGTCACCACCACGAGGGTGAGGACCACGCCGATCAGGACCAGTAGCCCGAAGGCCGGTCCGAGGCGGGACCTGTGGTGCCGCCGCGCGGCGGGCAGATAGACCATGGCCATCCCAGGTTCAGGGGCCGGATACGCGCGGGGTGGAGACGTTCGCCGGGGTGGGCGTACCGATTCTATGGCGGCGGTACGCCCTCCGGCCGGGTATTCGGGGAGTCAGCCCACCGCGATCGGCGCGCGGTTGACCGGCCGGCGTGACCGTGCGGTGTGCTGACGCGGTACGGCTGCGGCCCGCAGCTGGGTCAGCCCGGCCCGCTGGACGAAGATCGAGCGGCGGCTGACCGCGTCGCCCGCGGCGTTGAGCTGGTAGCCGTCGAGCCAGAGCCAGCCGTCGTACGTCGGCCAGTCGAGCACCCGGATTACCCGGAAGGTGATCGGCCTGAGGAACTGCACACTGGCGGCGCGGGTCACGTGCAGAACGTCACCGGAGCGGGGAAGCACATGGGCTCCTGGGAGGATATGGCCGGCGTCGCGTGGCCGGCCGGTGCGGAACGGGAACGGTTGCGGGTCCGGCGACGGGGTTGTGCCTCGCGGGCCGGTGCTCGATGTGGTGCTGGCCGGGGGCGTACCCGCTGGTGGTGGATCGCGCCACCCGGCCATCACCCGGCTGCTCACGGGTGTTACCGCTCCCGCCGCCGCAGCCTTCGGGCGTGCAGCGGCGGGGTCATCAACCCGGGGCAGGTCTCGTGGAATCCTGCGGCCCGGGGCACCCACCCGGCCGGGCGAGCCCGGGGCGTTGATCACACCGGGAAATCGACCGAAAACGGTGAGTGACTCGAACCATACGGACAGAGTGCATCAGTGTGATGCGGGATGCAAGTTGCACGTCGACTTTTGCCGATACGTGAGGGCGACACGTGAACCGGGCGCTTGATCACGCCGACTCCGGAGCGGCACACTGGACGCGGTTCCGCCCGACGCGGCCGGCCGACGACCGGTTCCACCCCTTGCCGCGAACGATCGCCCGCCGCCCGTCGATCGCGCCTCCGGCGGGTGTGGACGTAGGCGCGATCGACCGGAGGTAACCGGGTGAGCGCGAGGCAGCAGCTTCCCCCGTCATCGGCACCTGGGGCGATGCGATGAGCGAACGGCGGAGTCCCACCATCCGGCGTCGTCGGCTCGGGGCCGAGCTGCGCCGCCTGCGCGACGGGGCCGGCATCACCATTGAGGTCGTCGCCGAGCAGTTGGAGTGCTCCGCCTCCAAGATCTCGCGGATCGAGACCGGGCACACCTCCGCGACGCCCCGCGACGTGCGGGACATGCTCCGCATCTACGGGGTGGTCGGCGCGGAGAGCGAGGAACTGGTGCAGATCGCCCGCGAGGCGCGGCAGAAGGGGTGGTGGCACCCCTACAGCACCGTGCTCGTCGGCGCGTACGTCGGCCTGGAGGCGGCGGCCGGCCACATCCGGGCGTACGAACAGCAGGTCGTGCCCGGTCTGTTGGAGACCGAGGAGTACGCCAGCGCGATGATCCAGGCGGCCCGTCCGGACTTCACCGCCGACCAGGTGCGGCAACGGGTGCGTGTCCGACTGGGCCGTCAGTCGTTGTTGACCCAGGACGATCCGGTCGATCTTTGGGTGGTGCTCGATGAGGCGGTGTTGAGTCGGCCGGTGGGCGGTGACGCGGTGATGCGTAACCAGCTCCGGCGGCTGGTGGAGGTGGCCGAACTGCCGAACGTGACGTTGCAGGTCCTGCCCTTCGAGGTGGGGGCGCACGCCGGCATGGACGGGACGTTCACCATTCTCAGCTTTCCCGAATCGGTTGATCCGGATGTCGTGTACGCGGAGAACGCCACGGGTGGGCTCTTCCTGGAGAAGAGCGACGAGCTACAGAAGTACAGCTTCATCTTCGATCACATTCGAGCAGCAGCCAGGCAGCCCGAGGAGTCCATAGCACACATCGCAGAACTGGCAGAGGAGCCGTTGTGGAAATGGCGACCAAGAGGTTCCCCGAGGACCTGACGCAGGCAACCTGGTTCAAGAGCTCAAAAAGTGGGCCGAACTGTGACAACTGCGTCGAGGTGGCTTACGTGATCGGGGCGGTCGGGGTACGGGACTCGAAGGACAAGACAGGTCCCGCCCTCGTATTCGCCCCCGGGGAATGGAACGCCTTCGTCGCCGACGCTCGGAACGGCGCGTTCGGCCAACACTGACCAACGCAGCGTGGCGTTGACCGCGGGCCGGTCGGGGACACTCCCCGGCCGGCCCGTCGCCACTCGCGCCCCGGGTCGTTGAACCCTCGGTACGGCGCTGGTCGACGATCCGCCGCAGACGGCGGCAACCGAGCGAGGCAGGCGATACGCAGATGACGACGATCGGCTCAGACAACCTCACCCACGGCCCGGGCCGGGCCGAGCGCTTCGGCGGCAAGTACCGCAGTGTCCGCCGCGACACGATGCTCACCGAGGTGGGTGCCGGTGACATCGACTTCGATCACGACGGTGTCACCGCGCCCGAACAGGTCGGGCCGCCGATGTCGATCGACCCCAACCTGCTCGCCGAGCCGTCGCCCGCCCGGGACGTCTGGCTCACCGAGGCACCCGAATCGATGATCGACCACCCGCTGCTGCGCGGACTGCTGCTGGAGCTGCCGCCGAAGGGCAGCGTCCCGCCGCCCGGCTGGCTGGACCGGTGGTTCGAGGCGACCCGGGCGATCCTGGAACTGCTATACGTGCAGGGAGCCGGCCGCAGCCGATGAGGCGGGCAGCCCGGCCAGCGCGGGGCGGGCACCCGGCAGGGTCCGCTCGGCGAGCCGGTTGTGCCGCAGGCCGTGGCGGACCCCGATGGCGAGGACGGCCAACCCGCCGACGGTGAGCGCCACCCCGGTCACCCCGTTGCCGGCGCTCAGGTCGAGCCCGCCGGCCCGCAACAGGCCCGGCACGGCGGCCAACGCGGTCACCTGCAACGGCAGCCCGATCAGTGGGTGCCCGGCGGCGGCCCGCAGGCCGTACGGCGCGGGGGTCTCCGGCGCGGCGGTGAACGCGCCGGCCCCGGCCCGCAGCCGGCGGACCCGGCGCACCGTGCAGGCGGCCACCGCGAGTGCCGGCACCGCCACCAGCGGAAGCTGCCCGGCGGCCCGGTCGACCGGGGTGTCCCCGCCGCTGATCGTGCCGGCGGCCAACACCGTCGCGGTCAGGGCCAGTCCGGCGACCGAGAGGGCGAGCAGCCATCCGGTACGCCGGCGCAGGGCGCGGGCCCGGTCCAGCCGGGGTAGTCCGTCCGCGACGACGCCGGCGGCGAGCCAGACGGCGGCGATCGACAGCAGCACGACGAGATGCCCATCCATGGATACAGCCTTGCCCACAACGGAGGGCGGCGAATCCGGGACAGGCCCCTGTTCCCACCCCGGAGCATCCCGTAGGGGTGGCCGTGCCCCGACCGGTCGGCCCAACGGCACCGGACCGGCCGGTTCGTCGTCCCGGCCGGTCGTCCGCAGTGGACGGATCAGACCGCGAAGGTCGCCGGCCGTTCGGTGGCTGGAGCCGGCGGCCGGGCCTTCCACAGGCCGGTCTTCTGGCCGGCGAGACGGGTCAGGTAGGCCGGGTTGAGGATGACGTACCGCCGCCAGAGCCGCTTCGGCTCCAACCCGAGCCGCCAGAACCACTCCAGCCCGGCCCGTTGCATCCACGGCGGCGGCTGCCGGAGCAGGCCGGCGTGGTAGTCGAAGGCCGCGCCGACGGCCATCAGCGGCATGTCCAGCAGGGGCCGCATCGCGTACGTGAAGACCTCCTGGCGGGGGCAGCCCAGACCGACCAGGACGAGCCGGGCGCCGCTGGCCCGGATCCGGTCGGCGATCTCGACGTCCTCGCCGGGCTGCACGGCACGGAACTTCGACGGCTCCACCCCGGCGATCTTCAGCGCCGGGAACATCCGCTCCAACGCCGGGAGCAGCTTCGCCAGCGTCTCCTCGGTCGAGCCGTACAGGTAGACCGGAAGGCCCTCGTCGGCGAAGCGGCGCAGCACGTGCAGGGTCAGCGTCGGGCCGTAGACCCGGTCGGCCAGGCCGGCGTGGTGCAGCAGGTTGAGCGCCCAGCGCACCGGCTGGCCGTCCGGGGTGACCACGTCGAAGGAGTTGAGCCGGGCGTTGTGCGCCGGGTCGAGCACCCCGGTCATCACCCCGTGCACGGCCAGCGCGGTCAGCGCCAGCGGCCGGCGGTCCCGGGCCGCCGCGACCACCTGCTCGGTCGCCGAGGCGTAGTCGGTGGCGTCGACCAGGACGCCGAGGACGTTGCGCTTGCCCTGGGCGGTCATGCTCCCGGCACCCACTTGTCGACGTTGGCCTGGTAGATCTCCCGCATGATCATGGGTACGTCGTAGACCTGCTTCCAGCCCGGGTAGTCGGCCTGGAACGCCTCGTTCGAGCCGATCCACCACTTGTGGTCGCCGATCCGGTTCGCGTCGACGTACTCGGTGATCATCTCCTGGCCGGTGATCTGCTCGGCCAGGGCGAACGCCTCCCGGTTGGAGGTGTTGGAGTGCCGGCCGCCACCGAGGTTGTAGACCGCCGCCGAGCGGGGCTCCCGGAAGAACGCCTCGAACGCCGACACCACGTCCGAGCTGTGGATCGCGTCCCGGACCTGCTTGCCCTGGTAACCGAAGATCTTGTAGGTGCGGCGCTCCATGTTGGCCCGCATCACGTACCCGAGGAAGCCGTGCAGCTCGGTCGCCGAGTGCGCCGGGCCGGTCAGCGTGCCGCCCCGGAAGCAGGCCGTCCGCATGTCGAAGTAGCGGCCGTACTCCTGGACCATCACGTCGGCGGCGACCTTGGAGGCCCCGAAGACCGAGTGCAGGCAGGCGTCGATCGACATGTCCTCGCGGATGCCCTGCTCGTACGGGTGCCCCGGCTCGATCTCCCACCGGGTCTCCTGCTCCACCAGCGGCAGGCTGTTGGGGCGGTCGCCATAGACCTTGTTGGTCGAGCAGTGGATCACCGGCGCGTCGATGCAGTGCTCGCGCACGTTCTGCAGGATGTTGAGGGTGCCGCCGGCGTTGACGTCGAAGTCGGTGAACGGGTCCCGCACCGCCCAGTCGTGCGACGGCTGGGCGGCGGTGTGGATCACCACGGCGATGTCCCGGCCGTACCGGGCGAAGAGCTTGCCGAGGCTGTCCCGGTCGCGGATGTCGATGCTGTGGTGCGCGTACGCCGACCCCAGCTCGTCGGTCAGCCGCCGGACGTTCCACGCGGTCGAGGCCTCGGCGCCGAAGAACTCCTGCCGCATGTCGTTGTCGATGCCGACCACGTCCAGGCCGAGCCCGGCGAAGTGCCGGACCGCCTCGGAACCGATCAGACCGCCCGACCCGGTCACCAACGCGACACTCACACGACACTCCTGGTCAAGGTAGGAGGCTGGAAAAAACCATCGGAGCATAGCCTGACGTCCGCTACGCCCCGATACGAAGTGAGGGCCCCGCAGCTGCGGAGCCCTCATCTGGTGGTGGGGATGGGGGGAGTTGAACCCCCACGTCCTTTCGGACACACGGACCTGAACCGTGCGCGTCTGCCATTCCGCCACATCCCCGTGGCACAACCGTCGAACGCGGTGTCACATGTCGACTTCGCCGTCTCCGGCGGGCCGGCAACATGCTACCCGGTCCTGCGGTCTCGCCTCGACCGGTTACCGTTCCTGCGAGCGGTCACCCTTCGTGGCGGACGAAAGAGTAGCACGGGCGTGGGGGCCGCTCCGAACGGGCCGCCGCGCGGTGGCCGAGCGGCGCGCGAGCTGCACGCGCGCCGTCCAGATACCATCATGTCCTCGGGACCCGAGGAGGAGCCGGTGAGCGTGCTGCAACGCTTCGAGAAGCGTCTGGAAGGCCTGGTCGAAGGGGCCTTCGCCAAGGTCTTCAAAGGGGTGGTCCACCCCGTGGAGATCCTCAACGCCATGCAGCGGGAGGCCGAGGCGCACAAGGCCATCCTCGCTGGTGGCCGCACCCTGGTGCCCAACCGCTACGTGATCGATCTCTCCCCGTACGACCACAGCCGGTTGGCGCCGTACGCCGCCGCGTTGGCCCAGGAGCTGGCCCAGTCGCAGGCGGAGTTCATCGGCGAGCAGGCGTGGACGGTCTACGGCGACGTGATCGTCGAGGTCGAGCGCGGCGACGGGCTGGACACCGGCATGTTCCGGGTCACCGCCGAGGTCTACACCGGCGGCGAGGTCGCTCCGGTCTCCTCCCCCGGCGGCTACGACCCCGGCCCGCCGGCCTACCCGTCGTACGACCAGGGGGGCGGCTACGGGCCGCCGCCCGGCCACGGCGGCGGTGCGCGCAACGTCCGGCTGGTCTCCGGCGACGGCCGTACCTATCCGTTGCAGATGGGCTCGACCGTGATCGGCCGGGGCGACCAGGCCAACCTGCGCCTGCCCGACGTCGGGATCTCCCGGCGACACGCCCGGCTGGACTTCGACGGCGGCCAGGTCGTGCTGACCGACCTCGGGTCGACCAACGGCACCATGGTCAACGGCCAGCGGGTCTCGGCGGTCGCCCTGAACCCGGGCGACATGATCCAGCTCGGCACCACGACGCTGACCTTCCGCGTGGACGGCTGACCCGCCTTGCCGGAACTCGTCATCACCGTCGCCCGGTTCGGGTTCCTCATCCTGCTGTGGATCTTCGTGTTCACGGTGGTCGGTGTCATCCGTCGGGATCTCTTCGCGGGTGCCCGGTCGGGGCGGCTGGTGGCCGCGCCGCGCACGGTCGGGGCCGCCACCCAGCAGCCGCCGGCGAAGCCGGCGAAGGTGAAACGGGGGCGGGCGGCCCACCAGCTGGTGGTCACCGCCGGCCAGCTCGCCGGCACCCGGATCACCCTCGGCGAAGCGCAGATCACCATCGGCCGGGCCGAGGACTCCACCCTCGTCATCACCGACGACTACGCATCAGCCCGGCACGCCCGGCTGGTGCCCCGGGACGGGCAGTGGTTCGTCGAGGATCTCGGTTCGACTAACGGCACGTACCTCGATCGCGCTAAGGTCACCGGACCGACCCCCGTCCCCCTCAGCGTGCCGATCCGCATCGGCCGCACCTCTCTCGAATTACGGCCATGACTCTGACCCTGCGCTATGCGGCCCACAGCGACCGCGGTCTGATCCGAGACGGAAACCAGGACTCCGTCTACGCCGGGCCGCGGCTCCTCGCCGTCGCCGACGGCATGGGCGGCATGGCCGCCGGTGACGTCGCCAGCAACATCGTCATCGGTGCCATGGCGCCGCTCGACGAGGACGTCCCGGGGGACGCGCTCGTCGACGCGCTGCGATCGGCCGTGGGCACCGCCAACCAGCAGCTCCGCGACACCGTGGACGCCAACCCGCAGCTGGAGGGGATGGGCACCACGCTCACCGCGACCCTCTTCTCGGGCAGCAAGCTCGGCATGGTCCACATCGGCGACTCGCGGGCCTACCTCCTGCGCAACGGCGAGTTCTCCCAGATCACCAAGGACGACACCTACGTCCAGATGCTCGTCGACGAGGGGCGGATCAGCGCGGAGGAGGCGAGCAGCCACCCCCAGCGCTCGCTGCTCACCCGCGCCCTCGACGGCCGGGACATCGACCCGGAATACAGCGTCCGGCAGGTGCTGCCCGGGGACCGCTACCTGATCTGTAGCGACGGCCTCTCCGGTGTGGTCAGCGCGGAGACCATCGGCGACAGCCTCCGGGAGTACACCGACCCGCAGCAGTGCGTCGAGCGGCTGGTGCAGCTCGCCCTGCGCGGCGGCGGCCCGGACAACATCACCGTGATCATCGCGGACGCCACCGACCAGGACATCGTCGAGGCGAGCCCGATCGTCGGCGGGGCCGCGGCCCGGGACCGGGGCATGGCCACCGCCGCCGACGACTCGACCCCGGCCGCCCGTGCGTCGGCGCTGTCCGCGCCGCGTCCGCCCGCGCCGGAGGAGCCGGCGGCCAACCGGGACGACGACCCGGAGCGCCCGCGCCGGCCGCTGCGCACCGCGGCGATGCTGGCGGCCCTGCTGGTCATCCTCGGTGGCGGCCTCTTCGCCGGGTGGAGCTACACCCAGCGGCAGTACTACGTCGGAGCGACCGACAGCGGGCAGCTCGCGGTCTTCCGCGGGGTCCCCGGCCAGGTGGTCGGCCTCGACCTGTCCAGCGTGCACTCGACCAGCCAGGCCAAGCTCGACGACCTCACCCCGGCCGCCCAGGAGCAGGTCAAGCAGGGCATCCAGGCCAAGAGCCGACCGGACGCGCTGCGCCGGCTGGCCGAGCTGACCAGCGACACCCCGACCAACCCGAACCTGAAGCCGGTCTGCCCGCCGGTGCCGTCGCTGGTCACCGGCTCACCTGTGCCGGCGAACCCGTCGACGCCGGTCGTCCCGGGCTCACCCAGCCCTGACGTGACCGGGGTCCCGGGTGCCAACGGCACTCCCACGCCGCCCACCACACCCGACGCCTCGGCCTCCGACGCGGTTCCGCCGGCCGGAGACCCGGCGGGCTGCCGGTCGCCCGAGTGACCGTCGGCTGAGATCCGAGGGACACCTCCTTGACCGCAGCGGCCCACCCGGTAGTCTCGCCCGCCACGACGGGCGAGCGGCCCGGCGTACGTTTGTCGCGGTCCCGGCGTAACGCCGAACTGTCCCTGCTGGTGCTGGCGATGGTGCTGGTGGCCGCGTACGGGGCGATCGTCGAGGCGAACCTGCTCGACACCGTCACCCGCGACTTCTGGATGCCTGCCGCCGCGCTCGGGCTGGTCTTCCTCGGGATGCACCTGGTGATCAGGTGGCGGGCGCCGTTCGCCGATCCGGCCCTGCTCCCGGCGGTCGCCCTGCTCAACGGCATCGGGGTGGGCTTCCTGCGCCGGCTCGACCTCGGCAAGGCCGCCCCGGCCGAGCGGGAGACGCTCGCCATCTTCGCCGGCACCGGCGGGCGGCAGTTGGCCTGGACGCTGGCGGCGGTGATCCTGGCCGCCGGCCTGCTGGTGCTGATGCGCGACCACCGGGCGGTCTCCCGGTACGCGTACACCCTGGGGTTGGCCGGCATCGTGCTGGTGATGATCCCGGCGGTGTTGCCCGGCCGGTTCTCCGAGATCAACGGCGCGAAGCTGTGGATCAGGGTGGGCGGGTTCAGCATCCAGCCCGGTGAGTTCGCCAAGCTGGCGCTGCTGGTCTTCTTCGCCTACTACCTGGTCCGCAAGCGTGAGGTGCTCTCACTGGCCAGCCGCCGCATCCTCGGCATCGACTTCCCGCGCGGGCGGGATCTCGGCCCGGTGCTCGGGGTGTGGATGATCAGTCTGCTGGTCCTGGTCTTCGAGAAGGACCTCGGCACCTCGCTGCTCTACTTCGGCATGTTCGTGGTGACCCTCTACATCGCCACCGAACGGGTCAGTTGGCTGCTGATCGGTCTGGTCCTCTTCTTCGGCGGCGCCTACCTCGCGTACGTGCTCGGCGGCACGGTGGGTGGGCCGTTCGCCAACTTCTACACCCGTGCCGAAATCTGGCTCGACCCGTTCGCCGAGCCGTACGACCGGGGTTACCAGTTGGTGCAGGGGCTGCTCGGCCTGGGCAGCGGTGGCCTGTTCGGCTCCGGGCCGGGCGCCGGGGAGCCGCTGGAGATCCCCGAGGTGCAGAACGACTTCATCTTCGCCGGCATCGGTGAGGAGATCGGCCTGTTCGGGTTGACCGCCCTGCTGGTGGTCTACCTGCTCATCGTCGAGCGGGGGCTACGGGCCGGGCTGGCGGTGCGGGACTCGTTCGGCAAGCTGGTCGCCGGTGGGCTCGCCTTCACCCTGGGCCTGCAGGTCTTCGTGATCGTCGGCGGGATCAGCAAGCTCATCCCGCTGACCGGTCAGACCACCCCGTTCCTGTCCGCCGGTGGCTCGTCGCTGATGGCGAACTGGCTGCTCATCGCGGTGCTGCTGCGCATCTCCGACGCCGCCCGGCGGCCGGTGGCCCAGGGCGGCGGCCCGGCGGGCCGGCCCGGTGGCGGGCCGCCGGAACAGCTGCACGGTGCTCCCACGGAGGTGATCCGCCCGTGAACGCGCCCCTGCGCCGCGTCGGCGTCGTCGTCATGGTCCTGTTCGGGCTGCTCTTCGCCAACCTGAACTGGATCCAGGCGTACAAGGCGGACGAGTACCGCAACAGTGACTACAACGGCCGGGTCCAGGTGGCCGAGTACGAGCGTCGGCGGGGCAACATCGAGGCCGGCGGTACCGCCGTGGCCACCAGCAAGGAGACCGGCGGCAAGCTGAAGTTCCAGCGCACCTACCCCGGCGGGTCGAAGTACGCGCACGTGCTCGGCTACAAGCCGGTCAACCTGGGCGACACCGGCATCGAACGGCTGGAGAACGACTTCCTCGCCGGCACCAGCGACGCCCTGCTCGGCAACCGGATCAAGGACATGTTCACCGGCGACGAGAGCGGTGGCGGCAACGTGCTGCTGAGCATCTCCAAGCGCGCCCAGGACACCGCCTACGAGCAGTTGCGTAACAACCGCAACGGGGTCAAGAAGGGCGCGGCGATCGCCATCGACCCGCGTACCGGTGCGATTCAGGCGCTCGTCTCGATGCCCGGCTTCGACCCGAACCCGCTGGCCGACCACGACACCAACGTGGCCTCGGCGGCCTACAACAAGTACGAGCAGGACCCGGACGGCCCGCTGAAGAACCGGGCGCTGTCGGAGGTCCTGCCGCCCGGCTCCACCTTCAAGATCGTGATCGCCGCCGCCGCGCTGGAGAACGGGGTCGGCAAGGACACCGAGATCCCGGCCGGGGCGAGCTGGACCCCGCCGACCTCGGGCACGCCGATCCGCAACGCCGCCGCGTCGATCTGCCCGGAGGCGCAGGTCACCCTGATCGACGCGGTCACCGAGTCGTGCAACACCGGCTTCGCCCAGCTCGGCGTCCGGCTCGGCGCGGACACGGTGAAGGAGAAGGCCCGCCAGTTCGGCTTCGAGCAGGACGACCTCACCGTCGGGCAGCTCGGCGAGGGGGGCCTGCCGGTGGCGGCCAGCCGCACCGGCGACATGCAGAACCCCGACGGCGGCACCGACCCGGCCGCGCTGGCCCAGTCCTCGATCGGCCAGAACAACGTGCGGATGACCCCGTTGCAGGGGGCGCTGATCGCCGGCTCGGTCGCCAACAAGGGCCGGCAGATGCGTCCCTACCTGGTCAAGCAGCTGCTCGGGCCGGACCGCACCACCAGCTACTACAACGCCCAGCCCCGGGAGCTGCGCCAGCCGGTCAGCGGCCAGGTCGCCGACGACCTGCGGGACATGATGGTCAGCGTGGTGAGGAACGGCACCGGCAGTTCGGCGGCCATCGACGGCTACACCGTCGGCGGCAAGACCGGCACCGCCCAGTCCGCCCCGGACCGGCCCGACCACGGCTGGTTCATCGGCTTCGCCCTGGACAAGAACGGCAACGCCGTCTCCGCGGTTTGCGTGGAGCTGGAGCAGGCCGGCAGCGGCGGCAGCGCCGAGGCCGCCCGGATCGGTGGCAAGATCATGCAGGCGGCCATCGCCGATGCGGGGGGCCGCTGACATGCTCAGCCCCGGGGTGCAGCTCGGCAACCGCTACCGTCTCGACGAGCGGATCGCCAGCGGCGGCATGGGCGACGTCTGGCGCGGCACCGACCAGGTGCTGGGCCGTACGGTGGCGGTGAAGAGCCTGCTCCCGGCGCTGCTCGACGAGCCCGGCTTCGCCGAACGCTTCCGCGGCGAGGCGCGCACCATGGCCACCATCAACCACCCCGGCGTGGTCGACGTTTACGACTTCGGCAGCGACCAGCAGATCGCCTTCCTGGTCATGGAGTACGTCGAGGGTGACGCCCTGTCGGCGACGCTCAGCCGGGTCGGCCGGCTCACCCCGGCCCGGACGATGGCCCTGCTCGCCCAGGCCGCCGACGCCCTGCACGCCGCCCACGAGAAGGGCATCGTGCACCGCGACGTCAAGCCGGGCAACCTGCTCGTCCGGCCGAACGGCACGCTGGTGCTCACCGACTTCGGCATCGCCCGGTCCGAGCTGGTCGGCCAGCTCACCGCCGCCGGGTCGGTGCTCGGCACCGCCTCGTACATCTCCCCCGAGCAGGCCACCGGCGCCACCGCCACGCCCGCCTCCGACGTGTACGCGCTCGGTGTGGTGGCCTACCAGTGCCTCGCCGGCCGGCGGCCCTTCGAGGGGGACAACCCGCTCGAAATCGCGATGAAGCACGTGCGGGACACTCCCCGGCCGCTGCCCGGCGACATTCCGCCGCAGGTCAAGGCGATCGTGGAGCGGGCAATGGCCAAGGAGCCGGGCCACCGCTGGCCGAGCGCCGCCGCCCTGGCCTCCGTCGCCCGGCAGGCCAAGCAGGCCCTCTCCCAGCAGGCCCGCGCCGGTAACGGTGGGCATCCCGGCCCGGTCTCCGGTGGCCCGGTCTCCGGGGCACCGGCCTCCCCGGCCGGCCCGATGGCCCGCGCCCAGGTGCCGGGCGTACCCCGGCAGCAGCCCGGCGTGCCGGCGCACCCGCACCGGCCGGCGGTGAGCGGGCAGGCGCGGCCCCCGGTCGGTGGGCAGGCCCGGCCGCCGATGGGTGGGCAGGCCCGGCCGCCGGTCGCGGCCCGGCACCCGCAGCCGCCGGTGACCCCGCAGCGTCCGCCGGTCCAGGCCACCCCGATGACCCGGCCCTATCCGCAGCAGCTCCGGGGGGCGGCCTCGGTGCCGCCCGCCCAGCTGCGCGCCGACCGGCCCGTGTACGCCCGACAGCCCCTGCCACCCCCCGCCCCACCTGCCCGTTCCCGGTCCGGCATGGTGACCCTGGCGATCCTGCTGGCGGTGCTGGTGCTGGTCTGCTCCGGTGTGCTCGCCTACGCGGCGCGGCAGCGGACGAGCACCGGCGACCCCGGTACGTCGGGCACGACGTCCGGCGCGCTGAGTGCCCTCGGACGCGACGATCCGGCCGGGACGTCGTACCGTCGGGTGGTACGGCTCGGACCGGATGCCGGCGAGACGACGACGAGCGAAGGACGACGAACGCGATGACAGCCCAGGCCCGCCTGCTCGGTGGCAGGTACCAGGTCGGCGAGCTGCTCGGTTACGGCGGCATGGCCGAGGTGCACCGCGGTCGGGACCTCCGGCTCGGTCGGGACGTCGCGATCAAGATGCTCCGGACGGACCTGGCCCGGGACGCCACCTTCCAGATGCGGTTCCGTCGGGAGGCGCAGAACGCCGCCTCGCTGAACCACCCGGCGATCGTCGCCGTCTACGACACCGGTGAGGAGACCGCCCCGACCGGGGAGACCCTCCCGTTCATCGTGATGGAGTTCGTGAACGGGCGGACCCTCAAGGAGGTCCTCGGCGTCGAGGGGCGGCTCCAGCCGCGCCGGGCGCTGGAGATCTGCGCCGACATGTGCGCGGCCCTGGAGTTCAGCCACCGGCACGGGATCATCCACCGCGACATCAAGCCCGGCAACGTGATGCTCACCCAGACCGGCCAGGTCAAGGTGATGGACTTCGGCATCGCCCGCGCGCTGGCCAGCGGTGCCACCACGATGACGCAGACCAGCGCGGTGATCGGCACGGCCCAGTACCTCTCCCCCGAGCAGGCGCGCGGTGAGGCCGTCGACGCCCGCTCCGACGTGTACGCCGCCGGCTGCGTGCTGTTCGAGCTGGTCTGCGGCCACCCGCCGTTCGTCGGCGACAGTCCGGTCAGCGTGGCGTACCAGCACGTGCGGGAGGCCCCGCCGACGCCGAGCGACATCAACCCGGACGTCACCCCGGCGATCGACGCGATCGTGCTCAAGGCACTGTCGAAGAACCCGCTCAACCGCTACCAGAGCGCCGGTGAGATGCGGGCCGACCTGCTCCGCGCCGCCGCCGGTCGGCCGGTGATGGCCACCCCCGTCCTGAGCCAGGACGAGACGACCCCGATGGCCGCGGCGGCGAGCGGCTACCCGACCCAGGTCGTCGGCCAGCAGACCCGGCAGATTCCGGCCCGGGTCGGCGACCCGCAGCGGCGCAAGAGTTCGGCCTGGGTGATCGCGGCGTTCGCGGCGGTCGGCGTACTGGCGGTGATCGCCCTGGTCGCGGCGCTGCTGATGAACGGCCAGGAGCCGAAGAAGAGCCCGGTGCCCAACCTGGCGGGCAAGACGCAGGACGTCGCGTTCGCCGAGATCCGCAATTCCGGCCTGGTGCCGGCGACCGGCGACCAGGTCTTCGACAGCACCTGCAAGGTGGGCACGGTGGTCAGGCAGGACCCGCCGGCCGGCACCGCGCTGGAGGAGAACGGCCAGGTGACGGTGAGCCTCTGCGGCGGCAAGCCCGAGGTCAGCATCCCCAACGGCCTCAAGGGCAGCAAGGTCGAGAGCGCCGAGACCCGGCTCAAGGACGAGAAGTTCAGGGTCAAGGTGGTGACGAAGGACAGCGAGGAGAGCGAGGACATCGTCCTCGACGTCGCCCCGCCCGAGGGCGAGAAGGTGCCGGAGGGCACCGAGGTGACCCTCACCGTCTCCCGGGGCAACGTCCGTGAGGTGCCGGACGTCAAGGACCTCAGCCAGACGGAGGCCACCCGGACCCTGGAGAACGCCGGTTTCAAGGTCAACCCGGAACTCGGTTCGGAGGTTCCGGCCGACGAGGCCGGCAAGGTGCAGAGCCAGAACCCGAAGGCCGGCACCAAGAAGGCCAAGGGAAGTACGGTCACCATCGTGGTGAGCGTGCCGGAGGTGACCGAGTCGCCGACGCCGCCGGCGCCGACCACGCCGGCGCCGACCACCACGCCGCCCGGCGACGGCACGGGGGGCGGGTTCCCGCTACCCACCCCACCGTTCCGCAGCAACGACGACTGACCCGTATCGCCCGTCGTGCCGGGCCCGGTCCGTAGGGGCCGGGCCCGCCTCTTCCGGGAGCCACGGCGGGCGCGGGTCGGGACGGACATCCGTCGGGGACGGCGGGCACGGATCTGCCGACGGGACGCGGCGGACACGACGGGAGCCGGCGCGGCGACCCGTCAGAGGGTGGCGAAGGCGGCCCGGCGGCGGGCGTCGACCTCGGCGGCCAGCTCCGGGGCGCGTTCCAGCGCCTCCGGGTGGCCGCAGGCGGCGACCCAGTTGGCCAGCATCAGGTGGCCGCCCTCGGTGAGCACCGACTCCGGGTGGAACTGCACCCCCTCGATGGGCAGCGTCCGGTGCCGCATCGCCATCACCACACCGGAGGCCGTCCAGCCGGTGATCTCCAGCTCGTCGGGCAGCGTCTCGGGTAGCACCGCAAGCGAGTGGTAGCGGGTGGCGGTGAACGGGTCGGGCAGGCCGGCCAGCACCCCAACCGAGTGGTGTCGCACCTCGGAGGTCTTGCCGTGCAGCAGCTCGGGCGCCCGGGTGACGGTGCCGCCGAACGCCTCCCCGATCGCCTGGTGGCCCAGGCAGACGCCGAAGATCGGCAGCTCGCCGGCGTACCGGTGGATGACGTCGAGGCAGATGCCGGCGCGGTCCGGGCTGCCCGGCCCCGGCGAGAGCAGGATGCCGGCCGCGCCGACCCGGCCGACCTCGGCGACGGCGATCTCGTCGTTGCGCCGGACCTCGCACTCCACGCCGAGCTGCCCCAGGTACTGCACGAGGTTGAACACGAAGGAGTCGTAGTTGTCGATCACGAGGACACGCATGGGCTCACCGGCTTGGGGAGGGGGCGGGTGGGGTGTTGTTCTGGTCGGTGTCGTACGGCAGGTCGTGCCCGTCACCGGCCGGCGCGTCCGGGTCGACGGCGGAGTCGCCGCCCGGATTGCCGGAGTCCTGGGTGACCTGCACGTCGTCGAAGGGCAGCAGCGGCTCGGCCCAGGGGAACACCACGTACCAGAGCAGCGCCACCGTCGCGGTGGCGATCAGCACCGAGCCGAGCAGCTTGCCGGGCAGCCCGAAGGGCAGCTTGCGCCAGATCCAGGAGTACATCGCCGTCAGCCCTCGAGCTCCGGCGGGGGCCCCTGCGACTTGGGCTGCGTACGGTCGAGTTCGGCGTGGACGATCAGCCGCTGGTAGTTGTCGAACTTCGGGTTGCAGGTGGTGAGGGTGAGCAGTTTGCGGGTGGGTTTCACGTTCGGCTTGCCGGGCACCGGGGCGACCACCTCGACCTGGTCGGGGCGGACGATCTGGGACTGGTACACCTTGTAGACGTACCAGTCCTGCTTGCCCTCCAGGAGGATCGCGTCGCCGGTCTTCAGCTCGTCCAGCCGCCAGAAGGTGGCCCGGTTGCGGTGCCCGGCGACGGAGAAGTTGCCCACCTCGCCGGGGAGCGCGCTCTTCGGGTAGTGGCCCGGGGCGTAGCGGATGTCCTCCTGGGTGACGCCCTCGACGACCACCCAGTTCTTGTCGAGGCTGGGGATGTAGAGCCCGGCGATCGGCTGGCCCTCGGCCGGGGCGACCGCCTTGGCCGGGCCGGTGGGGCTGACTGTGGGGTCGCCGGTCGGGCCCCACGCCTGGGCGAGCTGCTTGTTGAGCTTGCTCTGATGGGCGTCGACCAGGGCCGACTTGCCCCAGATCTCGTAGCCGGCGAAGAGGAGCACCACCAGGCCGAAGGTGATCAGCAATTCGCCGCTGACCCGGACGCCGGTCCGCAGCCGGGAGGCGAAGGTGGGCCGGGTCAGCTCCGAGTAGACGCTCTTGTAGCCCTCCCCGGTCTGTTCCGGGCGTAGCTGCACCACCCGTTCACCGCGGCGGGGCGGGGGTGGGGGCGGGACGGGGTCGCCTGACCCGTCGGGTTCGGGGGCCGGTGGCACCGCCCCCATCAGCGCGGTGGAGTCGAGCGCCGGGCTGGTCGGCCGGGCCGGCAGCACCGGGAGCAGCGCCGTCGCCGCCGGGTCGACCGTGCGGTCCGGCTGCCGGCCGGTGGGCGCGGGTGGGGTGGGGCGGCCCGGCCAGGCAGGCGGCGGCTGGCGGTTGGGCAGCACCGGTGCGGGCCAGGGGCCGGCGGCCTGCGGACGGGCGGTTCGCGGGTCGGCGGTATGCGGACGGGCGGTCTGCGGGCCGCCGGCTTGCGGGCGGGCGGGGGCGGGCGGCGTGGACCGGTCGACCGGGGGGAGGAAGGCGGTCGGCCCGTCGTGCTGGTCGCCGCGGCGCGGGTCCCCGCCCTGCCGGGTCATCGCGGCACCGTCGCCGATCGCAGCGCCGTCGAGTCCTCGAACGCGGGCACGCCGACGGAGCCGACGCGCTCGGAGTAACCGAGCTGGTAGTGGTCGACCGCCTGCTTGAACAACCCGACTCCCTGAGAGCCGGCGAGGGCCTGCTGGAGGGCAGCGGGATCGCCGATTGCTACGATCTTGAATGGTGGCGAGTACACCCGGCCGTGCAACAGCAGGGTGTTACCGACGCAGCGTACCGCGCTGGTGGAGAGCACGCGGACGTTCATGATGGACATGGCCTCCGCACCTCCGGCCCAGAGCGCGTTGACCACCGCCTGCACGTCACCCTGGTGGACGACCAGGTCGTCGTTGGTGGCGCCCTTGGGTAACGTGCCGTCACTGCGCCTCGGGGCGTCGTTCAGTTCGACGGTCACCCCGGGCCCGGCGAGCGGGGTGAACCCGGCCGCCTGCTGGATCGCCTGGGCGCGGTCGCGCTGTTCCTTGATCGGTTCGTCGGTGTCGGCCAGGGTTGCCGTCTCGCCCTCGACGTCGGCGCGCAGCCGGGCGGCCCGCAGCTCGCTTTCGGCCACCTGCTCCCGGCGGTCCTCGATGAGCTGGGTCAGCTGGGGTCGGCGGTCCTCGCGCAGGGCGGTGCCGCCGGCGGTGGTCGCCGTGGTGGTGAAGAGCAGCCCGGCCGCGGCGGCGATCAGCGGCACGCCCACCGACCAGCCCGGCCGGCGCTGCCGGGGGCGTCGTGGCAGGAAGGCGGCGACCGCCCGGCGCATGGCCTTCTGCCAGGACGCGGCACCGGATGTGTACTCCACCGAGCGTTCCTCTCCCGTCGTGTGGTGACGCCCGTCACGACCCGGGACGGTCACCGGCATCGCGTCGACCCGCCCGAATCCGGTCACCGTGGGCACCGGATCGACCCCATTCATGGCCTGGAGCGGCCTTCCGGACTACGCTAGCTGTCGAACATTATTGGCCATGGACCGTCGCCCCCGCGCCCGGTTGTCAGGCCGGACGAGGTCGTCACCCCTCTGGAGAGCGTCGTGCCCAAGTCTCAGGTCCGTAAGAAGAAGGTGTACACCCCGCCGACGGACGTCCGTCCGACGACGACGGCGGCGACGCGCAAGCCTAGCCCGGTGTGGCTGCCGGCGACCGCTGTCGCGCTGATCGTCGGCGGCATCGGCTGGCTGGTGGTCTACTACCTCTCCGAGCAGGAGTACCCGGTCGCCTCGTGGGGCTACTGGAACCTCGCGGTCGGTTTCGGCGCGATGGTGGGCTCGCTGGTCCTGCTCTCCCGCTGGCGTTGAGCGCGGCGCTCCGCCGCGTCCCGCGACACGTCCCAGGTCACCCCGGACGGCCCCAGCCCGGCGCTTCGGCGTCGGGAGCCCTATGGTGTCCGCAGGGCGGCGTGGCCTGGTGCGAGAAGATTCACGTTACCGTCGGGTAACTTTCGCGTAGGCTGCACTGCATGACCGAGCGGAGCGAGGTCATCGACCGGTCCGGTCGGGGGTGCGGCGGCAGCACGCCGGCCACCCCCTGAGCCGGCCCCCGGTCGCCGAGCCGCTCGACAGGCAGCAGACCGGGAGGCCAACTCGATGGGTAGCGTCCAGATCGTCACCACGGTCCTCGCCGCCGCCATCACCGCCGTGGCGGTGTGGCTCGCGGTGCGCGCGGTGCTGAGGATGGTGGCCGTCATCCGGCTGGGGCAACCCGCGCCGGAACGGTTCGCCGACAAGGGCACCCGGGCGAAGACGATGCTGGTCGAGACGGCCGGCCACACCCGGATGCTCCGGTGGGGTGTGGTGGGGGCCGCGCACTGGTTCGTGATGGTCGGCTTCATCGTGCTGTCGCTGCTCGTGCTGGAGGCGTACTTCGAGGTCGTCTCGCCGACCGGCGGCCTGCCGCTGATCGGCGGCCTCGCCGTCTACGGCCTGGTCACCGAGGTGATCGCGGTGCTCGGCACGATCGGCATCGTAGTGCTGATCGCGATCCGGGTCCGCAACCGGCCGACCCGTCCGGGCGGGCGTTCCCGGTTCACCGGCTCCACCATGTGGCAGGGCTACTTCGTCGAGGCGGTCGTCCTCGCCGTGCTGATCATGGGGTTCGTGATCCGCGGCTTCAAGGTCGCCACCGACCACTTCGAGTACCCGGTCTGGGCCACCCCGGTCAGCCACGCCGTCGGCGCGCTGCTGCCCGCCTGGCCGGCCGGGGTCAGCGTGGCCGCCCTCATCAAGATCGCCATCTCGATGACCTGGCTGATCGTCATCGCGTTGAACGTGACGATGGGCGTCGCCTGGCACCGCTTCCTGGCGTTCTTCAACATCTTCTTCAAGCGCGAGCCGGCCCGGCCCGCCGGCTCCGGGCTCGGCCCGCTGCGCCCGATGACCAGCCAGGGCAAGCCGCTCGACTTCGAGGAGGCCGACCCCGAGAAGGACCAGTTCGGCGTCGCCCAGGTCGAGCAGTTCACCTGGAAGGGCCTGCTCGACTTCAGCACCTGCACCGAGTGCGGGCGCTGCCAGTCGCAGTGCCCGGCCTGGAACACCGGCAAGCCGCTGTCGCCCAAGCTGCTCGTGCTCAGCCTCCGCGACCACGCGTACGCCAAGGCGCCCTACCTGCTGGCCGGCGGCGGCAAGGACCTCACCGGCGAGGAGAAGGCCACCGCGGCACAGCTCGCCCACCTCGACGTGCTCACCCTCGCCGAGGCCGAGAAGCCGCTGATCGGCGACGCCGAGGCCGGTGGCGTCATCGACCCGGACGTGCTGTGGTCCTGCACCACCTGCGGGGCCTGCGTCGAGCAGTGCCCGGTCGACATCGAGCACGTCGACCACATCGTCGACATGCGGCGCTACCAGGTCCTGATCGAGTCGAGCTTCCCGTCCGAGGCCGGCGTGATGCTGCGCAACCTGGAGAACAAGGGCAACCCGTGGGGTGCCCCGCAGAACACCCGCGAGGACTGGACCAAGGGGTTGGGCTTCGAGGTGCCCCGGGTCGGCGAGGTCGACGACTTCGAGTACCTGTTCTGGGTCGGCTGCGCCGGCGCGTTCGAGGACCGGGCCAAGAAGACCACCCGGGCGGTCGCCACCCTGCTGAACGAGGCGGGCGTCTCCTTCGCCATCCTCGGCGAGGGCGAGACCTGCTCCGGTGACCCGGCCCGGCGGATCGGCAACGAGTTCGTCTTCCAGATGCTCGCCCAGCAGAACGTCGAGACCCTCAACGAGGCGTTCGAGGGCCGGGAGCAGGCCAAGCGCAAGATCGTCGCCACCTGCCCGCACTGCTTCAACACCCTCGGCAACGAGTACGGCCAGCTCGGCGGCGAGTTCGAGGTGGTCCACCACACCCAGCTCCTGGCCCACCTGGTCAGCACCGGCCGGCTCACCCCGGTGCAGCCGGTCGACGGCGGCGTCACCTACCACGACCCCTGCTACCTGGGCCGGCACAACCGGGTCTTCGCCGCCCCCCGGGAGGTGCTCGGCAGCGCCCTCAACGGTGGCGGCGGGGCCGGCTCCGACCTGATCGAGATGCCGCGCAACAGCGAGCGCTCCTTCTGCTGCGGTGCCGGCGGCGCCCGGATGTGGATGGAGGAGAAGATCGGCAAGCGGATCAACGTGGACCGGGTCGAGGAGGCCATGTCCACCGGGGCGCGGACCGTCGCCGTCGGCTGCCCGTTCTGCTCGACGATGCTCAACGACGGGGTCAACGGCAAGGGCGCCGGCGAACAGGTCGAGGTGGTCGACGTGGCCAGCGTGCTGCTGCGCTCGGTCAGGCCGGACACCGCGCCCGGCGAGAAGCAGACCGCGCCGACCGCCGGCTGAGGCCGTACCGCCGCCGGGGCGGACGCACGACGGCGGTGGCACCCCACCCGGTGCCGCCGCCGCAGCGGCCCTCAGGACGACGTGGTGGTGATGATGGCGGCCGTGGTGGTGACCGTGGTCGCGATCATGATCGCGGCCTGGGTCTCCTCGATCGCCTTCTTGGTCGCCGCGGACGCCCAGTCCCCGTCGGCGATCTCCGTGGCGCGGGCCTTGAGCCGTTCCTTCGGCAGCTCCCGGAAGAGCTTGCGGTCCAGCCCCACCGCGCGGGTCAGGCCGAGCAGCGCGGCCGTCCGGGCCTCCACCGGGCCGTCGGCGAGCAGCGCGTCGACCATCCGCTGCCGGGCCGCCGTCTCCGCCACCGGCTCCGCGCCGGTCGGCGACGGGTAACGGGTACGCGGGAAGACCAGCAGCACCCGGTCGGACTCCCGGCGCAGCACCCCGGCGTCGACCAGGCCCGACAGCACCCGGTCGGGCAGCCCCTTGGCCAGCCGGCTGATCCAGTCCTTGGGCCGGCGACGCCTGCCGTCGGCGGCCACCTGCGCGAGGGCGTCATCGAGCAGCGGACGGCCGACCGGCGTCGGGTCGGTCACCACCACCCGGTCGTCGGCCACCTCGACCCGACCGGCGAGAGCCAGTTCGAGCAGCACCGCACCGGACAGCCCATAGTCGAGGTGCGGCCGGCCGAGCCGGTTCACGCCGGTGTCGTCGTAGGCGAGCAGGACCAGTTCGTCAGCGAGGGTCAGCGGTGCCATGCCGTCCACGCTAACTCCGTGCCGCGAACCCCGCCCGTGGGCGGACCCGGCGGTGATGCCGGTGACCGTCTGCCACGCCCCGGTGACCGCCGGGGGAGGATCTGAAACAATTACGTCCATCGACTCACTGCTGCTCGGCACGCTGCTGCCCCTGGCCGGCTTCGTGCTGCTGACCGCCGGCAACGCGTTCTTCGTCGCGGCCGAGTTCGCCCTGGTCACCGTTGACCGGGCGGAGATCGACAGACGGGCCGAGGCCGGCGACGCCACCGCCGCCACCGTCCGCCGGGCGCTGCGCGAGCTGTCCTTCCAGCTCTCCGGGGCGCAGCTCGGCATCACCCTCACCGCGTTGCTCACCGGCTACCTGGCCGAACCCGCCCTGTCCCGGCTGTTCGCCCCGCTGCTGGCCCCGTTGGGCGGGACCGACCGGTTCGGCCCGCTGCTCGCCCTGGCGCTGGCCACCCTGCTCTCGATGCTCTTCGGTGAGCTGGTGCCGAAGAACCTGGCGCTGGCCCGGCCGATGCCGGCGGCGTTGGCCACCGCCGGCCCGATGCGGGCCTTCTCCCGGGCCTTCGGCTGGCTGATCCGCGGGCTGAACGACTCGGCGAACCGGCTGGTCCGCCAGCTCGGCGTGGAACCGCAGGAGGAACTGGCCAGCGCCCGCTCCCCGGAGGAGCTCGGGCTGCTCGCGGCCATCTCGGCCCGCGCGGGCGCGCTGCCGCCGGACACCGCGATGCTGCTGCGCCGGACCATCCGCTTCGGCGACAAACGGGCCGCCGAGGCGATGACCCCCCGGGTGGACGTGATCGCGCTGCGGGCCACCGCCACCGTCGCCGAGCTGCTGGACCTGTCCCGGCGTACCGGCCGCACCCGGTTCCCCGTCTTCGAGGAGACCCTCGACCTGGTCACCGGGGTCGCGGCCGTGCCGGACGCGCTCGGCGTGCCGCTGGCCGCGCGGGCCCGCACCACCGTCGCCTCGGTCGCCCGCGAGCCGGTGTACGTCCCGGAGAGCCTGGACCTCGACGGGGTGCTGGCGGCGTTGAAGGCCGCCGGGTCCGACCTGGCCATCGTCGTCGACGAGTACGGGGGCACCGACGGGGTGGTGACCGTCGAGGACCTGGTCGAGGAGCTGGTCGGGGAGATCGCCGACGAGTTCGACCCGGCCACCGTGGACGACGTCCACGCCACCGGGCTGACCGTGCCGGGCGGGGAACGGACGGTCCTGGTCGACGGGGTGCTGCGCGGGGACGAGTTGTTCGAGCAGACCGGCTTCCGGCTCCCCGAGGGCCCGTACGAGACGCTGGCGGGCTTCCTGATGGCCCGGTTGGGGCACATTCCGCTGCCGGGCGAGACGACCCGGGCGGACGGCTACGCGTTCACCGTCGTCGAGGTGGAGCGGCACCGGATCGAACAGGTCCGGGTGGTCCGCCCCGAGGAGCCGCACGCCGATGACTGAGCTGCTGGTCGCGGTGGTGCTGCTGCTCGGCAACGCGTTCTTCGTGGGCAGCGAGTTCGCCCTGATCGCGTCGCGTCGTACGGTGGTGGAGCCGTTGGCCGCCACCTCGAAGCGGGCCCGGTGGGCGTTGTCGGCGATGAACCAGATCCCGCTGATGATCGCCGGGGCGCAGTTGGGCATCACGGTCTGTTCGCTCGGGTTGGGCGCGATCGCCGAGCCGGCCCTGGCCCACCTGCTGGAGCCGGTGTTCCACGCGGTGCTGCTGCCGGCGGGCGCGGTGCACCCGGTCTCCTTCCTGATCGCGCTGGGCGTGGTGGTGTTCCTGCACACCGTGGTCGGCGAGATGGTGCCCAAGAACATCACCCTGGCCGGGCCGGAGCCGTCGGCGCTCTGGCTGGGGCCGGCGATGCTGGCGTTCTGCCTGGCCACCAAGCCGTTGCTGCTGGCGATGAAGTGGGCGGCGCGGCAGGTGCTGCGGCTGTGGGCGGTGGAGGCGGCCGACGCGGTCAAGACGGTCTTCACCGCCGAGGAGTTGGCCGGGCTGGTCGCCCAGGCCCGCACCGAGGGGTTGCTCGACGCCGGGGAACACGCCCGGATCACCGGGGCGCTGGCGTTGCACGACCGGACGGCGGCCGACGCGCTGCAACCGTGGTCCACGGTGACCACGGTGGCCGAGGACGTCTCACCGGCCTCGCTGGAGGTGTTGGCGACGAGCACCGGCCGGTCCCGGTTCCCGGTGGTGCAGCGTTCCACCCGCCGGGTGCTGGGGTTCGTGCACGTCAAGGACGTCCTCGGGTACGCCGGGGTGGCCCGTCGCGCGCCGGTGCCGGCCGAGGTCTACCGGCCGCTGGCGGTGGTCCCGCCGGACCGTACGTTGGCCGATCTGCTGCTGGCGATGCGGCGCGAGCGGCGGCACATGGTGCTGGTGAGCGACGGTCGCCGCCCGCTGGGGGTGGTCACGCTCGACGACGTATTGACTGCCATCGTTGGAAATTGAGTGGACACCCTTTGTGTGCAAGCGATTGCACTGATGTGATGGATTGCCCACCCGCCTTGATTCCCCACCGCGACTGCCCCTAATGTTGCACCGGCCGCTGTGGGACGTCTGCCTCCTTCTTCCCCTTAGCGAGGCGCCCGGCGGTCGGTTGCAAAGGAGTCGACGCCGGTGGCAACCATGCCCCCTCACCGTCACGCCCAGGGCCAGCCGCCCGTACGGCCGGCAGCCCTCCGGCGGATCGCCCGCCGCCTGCTCACCCTGGTCGCGGCGGTCGCCGTCGGTGCCGGGATGTTCGCCGTGCCGGCCCACGCCGCGCCGTCGCCCGAGGAGATCGAGGCGGCCCTCGACAAGCAGTGGGAGCAGATCGAACCGACCATCGAGAGCCACCACAAAGTCCAGGAGCAGCTGAAGGTCAACCGCAAGAAGGCGGCCGACCTCCAGAAGAAGATCGAGCCGCTGGCGCTGCAGAGCGAACTCGCCCTGGGCCGGGTCGGCGACCTCGCCTCCCGCTACTACAAGTCTGGCCCCTCGCAGGAGCTGAGCGCGCTGCTCACCACCACCAAGCCGGGCACCCTCGCCACGCAGCTGACCATCCTGGACCGGCTCGCCGCCGAGCAGCGCCGGGAGGTCGAGGCCGTGCTCGTGGTCCGCCGCAAGTACGACGCCGAGAAGCAGAAGCTCGACACGCTGATCGCCGCCGAGGTGAAGCAGGAGAAGGAACTCGCGGCCAAGAAGAAGCAGATCAATGCCGAGATCAAGCGGCTGCAGGCGGCGATGCCGAAGACCACGGTGAAGGTGAACGGCTGCCCCACGATCAACGGTGTGGTCAGCTCCGCCGCCCGGACCGCGATCGCGACCGCCTGCGCGCAGGTCGGTGACCCGTACGTCTGGGGCGCCACCGGGCCGAACTCGTTCGACTGCTCCGGGCTCACCCAGTTCGCGTACAAGGCGGCAGGTATCTCGCTGACCCACTTCACCGGTGCGCAGTGGAACGAGGGCAAGGCCATCCCGCGCTCCGAGGCCCGCCCCGGCGATCTGGTCTTCTTCTTCAGCGACCTGCACCACGTCGGGCTCTACCTGGGCAACGACATGATGGTGCACGCGCCCCGGACCGGTAAGCCGGTCCAGGTGACCAGCATCAACTACATGCCGGTGGCCGGCTTCCGCCGCCCCTGACCAGCGCAGACGTCAACCCCCGGCCCGATGGGCCGGGGGTTGCGTGTTTTCCGGTCACCGAGTGTGCCGGCCCGGCGGGTTGCGGATCGATAACGACCATCTCTACTCTGGTCAATCGTCGGTCGGCACCAGGTCCGCCCCGCCCGGGGTGGCGTCGGCCGGCACCGCCGAGTCGCCTCCGGGCGAGCCGGGGACCCAGGTACGCCGGGGTGAATCCGCGACCGCCGCGGTAGGGCGCTCCCTTCCCGCCCGAACCCGTCAGCTAACCCGGTAGGCGGTCGAGGAAGAAGGAGCCCGGAGCCCGGTGGCACACCATGCCCCGCGGCCGCCGTCGCACCGGACGACCCAGGTCGCCCGGAACACGACGGTGCCGCGCCCACGCTGGTCCCGCTTCACCACCACCCTCGCCACCCTGGCCGCCGCAGCGGTCGTACTGACCGGTGGCCCTACGGCGGCGCACGCCGACCCCTCGGTCGCCGAGATCGAACGGCAGATCGACCAGGACTGGAACAAGCTCGAACCGCTCATCGAACAGCACAACGCCACCCGCATCGACCTCGCCGCCAAGCGCCGGCAGGCCGACGCGCTCGGCAAGCGCATCGCCCCCCTGCAACGCCGTGTCGACCAGGCGATGAACCAGGTCAGCGGCCTCGCCGTGCAGGCGTACAAGGGCGAGAACATGTCCACCGTCAACGCCCTGCTCGGCAGCCGCAACCCGAGCCAGGTGGTCGAACAGCTGGGGCTGCTGGACCGGTTCGCCAGCCGCCAGCAGCGCGAGGTGCGGGCCGTCGCCGAACTGCGCGACGAACTCGCCGCGACCAAGGCGCCGCTGGACGAGATGGTCGCCCAGCTCACCCGTACCGAAGCGCAGCTCGCGGCCCGCAAGAAGCAGATCAACACCGAGATCGACAGGTTGCAGAAGTTGCGGCTCAAGGTCTACGGCAACGGCGGCGGCGGGCCGCTGCGCCCGGCGCCGTGCCCCGCAGGCTACCCAGGTGGTCCGGCCGGTACGGCGGTCAAGTTCGCCTGCGCCCAGATCGGCAAGTTGTACGTGTGGGGCGCGGCCGGACCGAACAACTACGACTGTTCCGGGCTGACCATGGCGGCCTGGGCGAAGGCCGGGGTGTCGTTGCCGCACAACGCCCGGCAGCAGCGCCAGGTCACCGACCGGGTGAGCCGGGCCGACCTGCGCCCCGGCGACCTGGTCTTCTACTACTCCGACCTGCACCACGTCGGAATGTACGTCGGGGACGGCTGGGTCGTGCACGCCTCCCAGGCGGGCAAACCGATCACGATGAAGCGGGTCGACGACGGGCCGGTCAACAGCTACGGCCGACCCGGCTGAGCCACCGTGTCGGGGCCCCGGACCCGGGGCCCCGACACGGCACGCCGCGTCAGCCGATGGTCCAGGTGCGCCAGTTCTGCCAGGAACGGCTGGGGGTCGGCCCCCGCTGGCCCTGGTAGCGCGACCCGTACACCGCGGAGCCGTAGGGGTGCTCGGCCGGCGAGGAGAGCCGGAAGATGCAGAGCTGGCCGATCTTCATGCCCGGCCAGAGGGTGATCGGTAGGTTGGCCACGTTCGACAGCTCCAGCGTGACGTGGCCGGAGAAGCCCGGGTCGATGAAACCGGCGGTCGAGTGGGTGAGCAGCCCCAGCCGGCCCAGGCTCGACTTGCCCTCCAACCGGCCGGCGAGCTGGTCGCCGAGGGAGATGACCTCAAGCGTGGAGGCGAGCACGAACTCGCCCGGATGCAGCACGAACGGCTCGCCCGCCGGCACCTCGACCATCGACGTCAGGTCGTCCTGCTGCACCGACGGGTCGATGTGGGTGTAGAGGTGGTTGTTGAACACCCGGAACAGCTTGTCGAGGCGCACGTCGATGCTGGACGGCTGCACCAGACTCGGCTCGAACGGCTCCAGCGCCAGCGCGCCCGCCTTGATCTCGGAGACGAGGTCCCGGTCGGAGAGCAGCATCGGGACACCATATCCAGCGCCTCGGCCGGACCCGCCCACCGGGCCGCCCCACCGGCCGGCGTCGTCGCCGGCTCCGAGGCGTACGTCGGGCCGTTCGACCTGCGTGTCGGACTGATTTTCGAACGCCTGTTCGATAGGATGACGACATGGCATCCTGGTCCGCATTCGCCGCCGACGAGCCCCGACTCGCCGACGGGATCCGCCTTCTCCTCCAGCAGTACGGGTCGGGTTTCGGCTACCTGGCCACCGTCCGCGCCGACGGCGGTCCCCGGGTGCACCCGGTCTGCCCGCTGGTCACCGACGGCGGGCTGTTCTGCTTCGTCGTCGACTCGCCCAAGCGGCGTGACCTCGAACGCGACGGCCGCTACGCGCTCCACTCGTTTCCGCCTGAGGACAGCGACGACGAGGCGTACGTCGCCGGTCGCGCCGAGCCGGTGACCGACCCGGCCCGGGTGGCGCTGGTGGCCGAGATCGGCCGGGCCGCGCCCCAGGTCGACTGGCGGCTCTTCGAATTCAGCGTCGACGTCGCCATGCTCACCCGCCGTGAGCACGGTGGCCCGTTCAGCGGTGACGCCGGGCGTCCCGCCGTGCAGGTCTGGCTCGACCCGGTGCCCGGTCGGCACGGTGTCGCCGGCCTGCCCGACCAGCGCCCGTCCCGGCGCGGTCGGCACGGGTTCGACACCCGTCGCACCGCCGCCTGACCCCGGAAACGACGGTGCCGGCCCCGTCCCCAGGGGACGGAGCCGGCACCTGACGCTGTGCGGCGCCGCCGGTCAGGCCGACGCGCGGTACGCGGTCCAGGCGTTCACCATGCGGCTCGCCTGCCCAGCGGTGAACTGGTACATGCACGAGTCGTAGGTGTAGTCCATGAAGTTGGTGATCGGGTCCTTGCCGGTCGCGGTGCAGGTGTCCCGGCCGGTCGGGCACTGGTAGGCCGGCTCGCGCTCGGCCGGGGTGTCCGAGACGCCGTCGCCCGAGCCCGAGCAGCCACCCTGGAAGGTGTGGTAGAGGTTCAGCCAGTGGCCGACCTCGTGGGTGCCGGTGTCGCCCAGGTTGTAGTTGGTGGCGGTGCCGTTCGGCAGCGATTCGCCGAGCACCACGACGCCGTCCATGACGTCCAGGGTGCGCTTGGGGAAGGTGGCCCAGCCGAGCAGGTCGTCGCTCAGCTCACCCAGGTACATGTTGAGGGTGTTCTTGCCGCCGGTGCGCAGCGAGGTCTTCATCGCCCGCTCGGCCGAGGAACCCTGCACGATCGGGTACCACGACGCGTTGGTGACCCGGTTGATCTTCTGGAGCTGGAAGGTGAAACCCGTGGCGGCCCCACCGGTCGCACCGCTGTACGCCTGGTTGAGCACGCTGATCTGCGAGTTGATCATCGAGTCGGGGATGTTGCCCCCGGCCCGGGTGCTGTCCCGCTGGATGACGTGCACGACGACCGGGATGCTGATCGGGGCCAGCGCCACCGTCGTGCCCTCGGTCGAGCCGCTGCGGTAGCTGGACTTCGACTGTAGGGCGCTGTTGCGCAGGGCGGCGGCGAACTCCGCCTCCCGCTCCTGGACCTGCTTGGCGGTCAGCTCGTTGGGGTCGTGCCGCTTGTGGGCAGCCTTGCTGCCGCCACGGACGCGGGCGTCGGAGTGGACGTCCGCGTGGGCGTCGGCCGGCTCCGCGCAGGAAGTGTTGTCGGGGGCTGCGGAGTACGCGGAAGCCGCAGGTACGACGCCCACCGCAGCGGTGCTCAACAGCAGCGCGAAGGTCGTCGACGCGACACCGGCGGCACGCCGGGTCAGCAGGTTGGGACGCAGTCCCATGGGCCCACCTCTTTCTGGCGGCGCGGCAGGGGGTATGTCGCGCCGAGGTCGTGAACGTGGGGGTGACGTTACAACTGATCGACACGTTTGAGAACGTCCCCAAGCTGCTTCTGTGAAACATCTGACCGTTTTGTTTCAGCAGGTGGTGGCTGGTTGCCTACGCAAGGTGATCGGTGGCGTGCGGGGTGCCCGGGTGCGCGGGCGCGGTCACCTCAGGTACAGTGGTCCCGCTTGCGGGTGTAGTTCAATGGCAGAACATCAGCTTCCCAAGCTGACAGTGCGGGTTCGATTCCCGTCACCCGCTCCACCGCGAAGGCCCTGACCAGGATGCGAATCCGAGTCAGGGCCTTCGGTGTCTCATCCGGACCGTGATGGCGCGCGGGCTCGCCTCTGGTGCCCGCGACGGCGAGGGTGGCGCGCCGGGCCCACCCCGTCCGAACCACCGCTCGCCGCCCCACTGCCCGCCGGTCACCGGGATCCCGGCGGCCTGACGCCCCACGGGTGAGCATGGCGGGGACATATGCCCGTGCGCGCCCTTTAGACCTGATGACGTGAACGATTCACACCGATGACCGCAGCGGTGTCGGACGTCAGCACAGCGCGCCGTCCGTCGCCTGCTGCCTATCCCGCCGTCCGTCGCCTGCTGCCTGATTCGTTGACGACATCAGCTCGAAAGGACGCGCCAGGACTACCCTGCCCAGGATGACCCGGGCGACAGGCCGAGGTGGAAACGTCGGCACTTTTGCGTCGAGGCTCATGCGGGTGCCGTCCTCCTGCACCGAGGAGGTTGCCGTGCCGGCGAAGCTGACCCGGGACGAGGCCGTGGCCCTCGTCGATCGGATCATGCGGCTCGACTACGCCGACGACGTCGAACTGCACGACTGGCTGGAGAGGCTCGGCCGTGATCTGGCCTGTCCGGACGTCTCCGATCTGATCTTCACCACCGTCCCCGAGTTGACGGCCACTGAGGTCGTCGACCGCGCGTCGGCGCGCCGGCCGGTCGAGATGCCGGCCACCCCGTGGCCGGAGCCCGACGACCGGCTCCGACGTCGCTGACCCACGGGAGCGCGGAGGTACGCCCAGTGCCCACCGCTGCGCATATGCGGTCCCTGTGCTAGAGCCCGCCTTCGAGTTCGCGAATCACCCGTTCGATCGATTCGTTCACCCGCGACGTCTCGACGTGAACCAGATCGTAGAGCCGTTCGAGTTCAGAATCCAGCTCATGAGATTCGGGCGAGTCGCTCCCGGTTGAATACTCTGCGACGATACTTCCATTCTCGTCCATGATCCGGATGTTGTGTCGACGACCGTTGAAGGAGAGGGTCAGGGAGGAGGAGGGGGTGGAAGTTCGGAACGCCTTGGAGCCGAACGGGTTCATGCGTGGGGTGGGTTTCCATTCGATGGACCCGCGGTCGGTTCTTGTGTTCAGCAGTCTAACCAAGTGGAGCAGGCGGCCAATCGTAAAATCACCTTGCATCGTCAACGCCTCCAGCTTGGATGCCCTGCACGGTCGCAATTGCGCCCAGCTCGTTCGTTACCTTGGCTATCGCGTCCCGCACGTCCTTTGTCGCCGCGGCCAAGTTCAGGTCACCACCTGACCCACTCAGCTCAATCTGGGCCTGGGACGCGGCCGACACGGAATCCTGGATGTCGACCAGCAGCTCACGTCTTGCCAATTTGCCAACCTGTAGGAGGCCGCGTACCTGGCCCGCCTGCCAGCGCCAGGATTGAAGCGAGGAGGCGACGACGGGCTCCGAGCCGCTTCTGATCGCGCGGTCCAGTTCCTCTTCGACTCGCTGCAACTGAGGGATCAGGCCCAAAAGACTGCTTCTTCCGATGGCCTTTTGCGAATTTCGGGCGGCGCTTTCGGCGGCTTCCGCAGCCTTGCGCGTCTTCTTTACCTGATTGTAGGTGACCCCGAAGCCGATGATCGCGATTGGCACTGCCGATATGTCGGCAACGTGACCTATAAGGTCAAGCACGTTCACGGCAGCACCATCCTTTCGGTGTGGCCCACCCTACTGTGGGCGCAGATGCGGCACAGCACTCCGTACTGGCAGATGATCGACAATCGGCGGCGCGGCGCGAATGAGGTGCCACCCTCGGCCCTCTCGGAGGCGGGCCTGTTGCCTACGCTGGCGATCATGCGGATTGGCATCGTGATCCTTCCCGACCAGCGCTGGCCACAGGCGCGTCGGCGCTGGCAGCAGGTGGACGCGTGGGGCTTCGACCACGCCTGGACGTACGACCACCTGGGGTGGCGGGATCTGGTCGACGGTCCCTGGTTCGATTCGATGTCGACGCTGACCGCCGCCGCGATGGTGACCGAACGGGTCCGGCTGGGCACCCTGGTCGCCTCGCCCAACTTCCGGCATCCGGCCGCGTTCGCCCGACAGGTCACCACCCTCGACGACATCTCCGGCGGGCGGCTGCTGCTGGGCCTCGGCGTCGGCGGCATCGGCTTCGACTCGGCGGTGCTCGGCGGGGAGACGCTGCCGCCCCGGCCGAGGGTGGACCGGTTCGGCGAGTTCACCGAGCTGCTGGACCTGATCCTGCGGGAGGACGGCACCACCTGGCGGGGCGACTGGTTCAGCGCGGTGGACGCCCGGAACAACCCCGGCTGCGTGCAGCAGCCCCGGGTGCCGTTCGTGATGGCCGCCAACGGGCCCCGGTCGATGCGGCTGGCCGCCCGGTTCGGTCAGGGCTGGGTCACCACCGGCACCGGTGAGGAGGAGCTGACGGCCTGGTGGGACGGGGTGGCGACGCTCTGCGCCTGGATGGACCGTACCCTCGACGAGGTCGGCCGGGATCCGGCCAGCCTGCCCCGCTACCTCTCGCTGGACTCGGCGCCGGTCTTCTCGCTGCGCAGCGCCGACTTCTTCGCCGAGCAGGTGGCGCGGGCGGCGGCGCTCGGCTTCACCGACGTGATCACTCACTGGCCCCGGGCCGACAGTTGGTACGCCGGCGACGAGGCGGTGCTGGTCGACGTCGCGACCCGGCTGCTGCCGGAGCTGCGTACGCCCTGACGGGCGGCCCCTCCCGGGGCGGTTCAGGTGCCGAGGTCGCCGGTGGGCGTCCCGCCGTCGCCGGCCGAGACCAGCCGGAACCGGATACAGACGATTGCGGTGTCGTCGGTGACCGGGGTGCCGACCCGCGCCCAGTACCCGGCGTGCCCGGCCCGCCAGTCCTCGATGGACCGGTCGCCCTCCCCCTCGGAGCGGGCGAAGTCCCAGGAGACCTCGGCGAAGGGGACGATCTCGATCCCGGTTACCTCGACCACCCCGACGAGGGCGTCCCGGTCGTCGACCAGGGCCAGCCGTTCGCCGACGTGCTCCAACTCCTCGTTCTCGTCGGCGTACTCGGTGAGCAGGCCGGCGGTGGCCGTCTTCACCCCGGCCAGCACCAGCGTGTTGAGCGTGGTGCGCACCTCGCCGGGGGTGCCGAGGGCGAGCGTGCGGAGTCCGCCGATCCGTGGCCACATGCGGCCGAGGCTACCGCCGCGTCGATCTCCTGTCGCCCGGGTGCCGGCCACTGACCGGGCCGTGGTCAGGGCAGGTCGGCGGGGGTGAGCAGCCCGCGTACGCCCAGTTCGGCGGCGACCGGTTCGGGCAGGTCGACGACCACGGCGGCGACGCCGACCCAGTGCGCGCCCCGGGCGGCGCACAGGTCCCGGACGGCCCGCACCTGGGCGCCGGTGGCGACCCAGTCGTCGACCATGAGTACCCGGTCGTGCGCGCCGAGCCGGTCGTCGCGTACCGCGAGGTCGACCTGCCGGCCCCGGAAGTCGGGTGGGCTCTGCGCCCAGGTCAGCGGGCCGGCGGGGAGGCGTCCGTCGCCCGGCTTGTGGGCCGGGACGAAGCCGACGCCCAGGGCGGTCGCGGCGAGCGGCCCGAGCATCAGCCCGGTCACCGCGGGGGCGACGACGACGGTGGGCCGGTCGGTGCGGAACGGCGTGACCAGGGCCGGACCGAGCCTGGCCAGCACCTGCGGGTCCCGCCACCAGGCCGAGACGTCGCTGACCAGGTGGCTGCTGCCGGGGCCTGGATCGACCCAGGCGAACAGCTCGGCCAGGCGGTCACGCAGTGTCACGGTCATGTCCACATCCTCGGCGGTGAATGCCATCGGTGGCATTCTGGCCCGTGCGGCCCAGCGGTCCTCGGCTGATCGGTCACACGTATCACTGTAATTCCGGGCATACCACCATGATCACGTTGACTTCGGAAGTGCTTCTCTCGTTACGGTCCGAGCCGTTATGCAGGCATACGAAAGGACCGAGCCGGTGGTTGGCAGGCATACCCGTACCCGGATCTTCTCCTCACCCGCCGGCATCGCCGCCACCGCCGCGCTCGGCGTCGCGCTCGCCGTCGGCGGCACCGTCGGCGCGGTGCAGCTGACCGCCGACGACGCGCCGGCCCCCGTGATCGTGGACACGGTCGCCCCCGGTGCCGTCGCCACCACCGACGCGCCGACCCCGACCCCGAGCCCGAGCGCCACCGCCTCCCCGAGCGCCAGCCCGTCGCCCACCGCCACGGCCAGCCCGAAGCCGACCCGGACCCAGGCCGCCTCCCGGAGCAAGCCGCGCACGGCCGCGCCCAAGCCGTCCGCCACCACCAAGAAGGCGGCCGCGAAGAGCAACGTCGTCGACAGCGGCTCCTGTGGCGCGTCCTTCTACGACGAGGGTCAGTTGACCGCCAACGGGGAGAACTTCGACCCGGGCGCGTTGACCGCCGCCCACAAGACCCTGCCGTTCAACACGAAGGTCCGGGTGACCAACCCGGCCAACGGCAAGTCCGTCACCGTACGGATCAACGACCGTGGCCCGTTCATCGACGGGCGTTGCATCGACCTGTCCCGGGCCGCCTTCGCCGCGATCGCCTCGGTCGACCTGGGGGAACTGACCGTCAGGTACGAGGTGCTGGGCTGACGGCGAACGGTGGCGTCGGCGGGACGGCCGGGTAGAACACCCTCAATCGTGGGGCTAGGTTCATTCTCCGGCCCGGTTCCATCAGGCATGCTGTCCCACGTACGTAAACATGCCTTCCAGTTGGGCCGAGGCCCACTGAGTCCCGGGTCCCGCGCCGGCGTCGGCGCGGCTGTCGGGCTGCTCGCGCTCGTCTCGGCGATCGAGTCGGCCGACGGCCGTGCGGTGCACTACGTCGCGCTGATGACGGTGGCACCGATCCTGGCCGCCGGCTTCGCCTCCTGGCGTGCGGTGGCCGGGGTGGGTTTCCTCGCGCTGCTGGTCGGGGTCGGTTTCGCGGTGGCCGATCCGGCGATGGAACTACCCACGGCGGTGTCTCTGGTCGGGATCGCCGTCGCCACGGTGGTGGCGGCGAGCGTGGCGGCGGTCCGGCAGGGGCAGGTGGAGCGGATCGGCGAGTTGTCCAGGTTGGCCTCGGTGGCCCAGCAGGCCGTGCTGCGTCCGCTCGGCCCGCAGGTGGGCACCCTGGCGGTGGCGGCGCGGTACATCTCCCCCACGGCCACCGCCGAGATCGGCGGCGACCTGTACGAGGCGATCGACACCCCGTACGGCGTGCGCATGATCATCGGGGACGTGCGGGGCAAGGGGCTGGACGCGGTCCGGCTCGCCAGCATCGTGCTCGGCTCCTACCGGCACGTGGCGTACGAGCGGCCCGACCTGCGGGCGGTGGTGGCCGACCTGGACCGGGCGGTGGCCCGCAACGTGGGGGACGAGGACTTCGTCACCGCCGCCGTGGTCGAGGAACGCGGCGGCACGCTGACCATCGTCAACTGCGGCCATCCGGCCCCGCTGCTGCTGCGCCGGGGTGCGGTGATCCCGCTGGAACCGCCCGCCCCCGCCCCGCCGTTGGGGTTCATGCCGGTGGTCCGGCCCCGGGTCGAGCGGCTGGAGCCGGGGGACCGGCTGCTGTTGTTCACCGACGGTCTCGGCGAGGCGCGGCGCGACGGCGAGTTCTTCCCGACCGCCGACCGGGCCTGGCGGCTGCTCGGCCACGGGACGGTCGGCGACGGCCTGGCCTCGCTGGAGACCGCGCTGGTCGAGTGGGTGCACGGCCGGCTCGACGACGACATCGCCCTGGTCCTGATGGAGTACACCGGCCCGCGCAGCGGGGTCACGGTGGCGGTGCCCTCGTGGGAGGTCGGCGCGGCCGAGAGCTGAGCGCCGGGTGTGTAATCGCCGTCACTTCCGCGACCGGGTTGTCGCTGCCTACCCGTGAGTAATACAGTGTGAGTTACTGATCGGTAACACCTGTCCGGAAGCGGGGCCGCGAACATGACCCACTACAAGAGCAACCTTCGGGACCTTGAGTTCAATCTGTTCGAGGTCTTCGGGGCGGACCAGACGTTCGGCCAGGCGCCGTACACGGACCTGGACGTCGACACCGCCCGCAGCTTCCTCTCCGAGGTCGACCGAATGGCCCGTGAGGATCTCGCGGCCAGCTACACCGACAGCGACCGCAACCCGCCGGTCTTCGACCCCGCCACGCACACCGCGCCGCTGCCGGAGTCGTTCAAGAAGTCGTACCAGGCGTTCATGGACTCCGAGTTCTGGCGGCTGGACCTCCCCGAGGCCCTCGGCGGCAGCAGCGCCCCGCGCGCCCTCTGGTGGTCGCTCGCCGAGCTCGTCCTCGGCGCCAACGCCCCGGTCTGGATGTACGCCTCCGGTCCGTCCTTCGCCCACGTGCTGCACGTCGAGGGCACCGAGGAGCAGCAGAAGTGGGCCAAGCTCTTCATCGACAAGCAGTGGGCCTCCACGATGGTGCTGACCGAGCCGGACGCCGGCTCGGACGTCGGGGCCGGCCGCGCCCGCGCGATCCCGCAGCCGGACGGCTCCTGGCACATCGAGGGCGTGAAGCGCTTCATCACCTCCGGTGAGCACGACCTGAGCGAGAACATCGTGCACTACGTGCTGGCCCGCCCGGTCGGTGTGGAGGGCGTCGGTGGGCCCGGCACCAAGGGGCTGTCGCTGTTCGTCGTGCCGAAGTTCCACTTCGACGCCGAGACCGGTGAGCTGGGCGAGCGCAACGGCGTCTACGCCACCAACGTCGAGCACAAGATGGGCATCAAGGTCTCCAACACCTGCGAGCTGACCTTCGGCGAGCACGGCGTACCGGCCAAGGGCTGGCTGCTGGGCGACAGGCACGACGGCATCCGGCAGATGTTCATGATCATTGAGTACGCCCGGATGATGGTCGGCACCAAGGCGATCGCCACCCTGTCCACCGGCTACCTCAACGCCCTGGAGTACGCGAAGAACCGGGTGCAGGGGGCCGATCTGATCCAGCAGGCCGACAAGACCGCCCCCCGGATCACCATCACCCACCACCCGGACGTGCGCCGTTCGCTGCTGATGCAGAAGTCGTACGCCGAGGGCCTGCGCGCGCTGGTCTGCTACACCGCCGGCTGGCAGGACCGGGTCGCCGTCGCCGAGGCGGCCGGCGACGAGAAGGCGACCAAGCTGGCCAAGCGGGTCAACGACCTGCTCCTGCCGCTGGTCAAGGGCGTCGGCTCGGAGCGGGCGTACGAGCTGCTCGGCCACGAGTCGCTCCAGACCTACGGCGGCTCGGGCTTCCTCCAGGACTACCCGCTGGAGCAGTACGTCCGGGACGCCAAGATCGACACCCTGTACGAGGGCACCACCGCGATCCAGAGCCTCGACCTGATCTTCCGCAAGATCGTCCGGGACAACGGCCGGGCGCTGACCGCCGTCGCCGGTGAGATCCAGGAGTTCATCACCAGCGAGGCCGGCAACGGGCAGCTCAAGGAGGAGCGGCTGGCGCTCGGCCGGGCGCTCGGCGAGATCCAGAACATCATCGGCGTGCTGACCGGCTGGCTCGGCGAGGCCCAGGGCGGCGACGCGCGCAGCCTCTACAAGGTCGGTCTGAGCAGCCGCCGCTTCCTGCTCGCCCTGGGCGACCTGGTGGTCGGCTGGCTGCTCCAGAAGCAGGCCGACGTGGCCCTCAAGGCGCTGGCCGGTGAGGTTTCCGCCACCGACCGGGCGTTCTACACCGGCAAGGTGGCCGCCGCCCGGTTCTTCGCCCGTGAGGTGCTGCCCCGCATCGGCGCCGACCGGCGGATCATCGAGGGCGCCGACCTGGACATCATGGACCTCCCGGAGGAGGCGTTCTGATCCCGCCGAGCTGATTCAGCATGGGCCGATGTTGCGGTATCCGATCGTCCGGATACCGCAACATCGGCCTTTCTGCGCTGACCGCCCCCCGGATTGCCCGCCCCCATCCCGGTAGGCGGGGGGCTGGGCGGGTAAGCCGCGCGGACCACGTCGTCAGGGCACGCCCAACGGCCACCGCACGGGGGAGTGCAGCGCACATGGGTATTGGTAGCGCCATCTTTCTCATCGCGCTCGGCGCGATCATGACGTTCGCGATCCGGGCCAACGTCTGGTGGATCGACCTGCGCGCAGTCGGCTGGGTGTTCATCCTGGCCGGGCTGGCCATACTGCTCACCACGCTGTGGTTCTGGCAGGACCGGCGCAAGCGGGCCCGCACGCTCATCGTGGAGGAGAACCGGCTCTCCCACCCGACCGCGATGATGCCGCCGCCGCCCGACCCGCCGCCGCCCACCGCACCTCCGTCCTGACCGCGCGGCCGTCCCGGTGGCTGGCTGGGAGGGTCAGCCGCGGGCGGTGTGCCGGGCGGTGATCGGGGCGTCGCCGGGGGTCAGCTCCGCCCACGGCGTCGCCACCCGGTGCACCACCAGGTCGGTGGTGCGCAGCCCCTCCCGGTCGGCCCGTTGCGGGTCGAGTAGCGCCGACAGCAGCGAGACACCCGGATTGTGTGCGACGAGCAGCACCGTGCCCGCCTCCGGTTCGACCGTCCGCACCAGGTCGAGCAGGTCGTCCGGGTGCGCTTCGTACGCGGCGGCGGCGTACCGCACCACCGGAGCCGTCCCCGCCGGGCCACCCTCCGGCGGGGACCCGGTCATGCCCAGCGCCACGTCGTGCCAGGTCTGCCTGGTCCGGCGGGCCGCCGAACAGATCACCACGTCGGGGAGCAGACCCTGCCGGGCGAGCCACGCACCGGCGGCGGCGGCGTCCGCGTGCCCCCGGGCGGTCAGCCTGCGCTCCACGTCCGGGCCGGTGGTGGGCTGTTCGGCCTTGGCGTGCCGGAGCAGCACCAGGGTCCGTGTCGCGGCCTCGCCGTCCGTCATTGCACCAGCTTGCCTGATTGGCGCGGGTGCCGCCTGGGTAAGTCGATGGATGCCACTCGCTCATCGATGCCCTCGATGGCCGTGGCCGGGTGGGTAACGCCAGCTGACAGCCAAGGAGGCGACGTCATGGGCATCGGTGCCAGCATCTTCCTCATCGCGGTGGGCGCGATCTTCGCGTTCGCCGTCGACGCCAATCTGGGATGGCTCAACCTCGACGTGGTCGGCTGGGTGCTGATGCTCGCCGGTGTCGTCGGGCTGCTGACCACCCTCTACTTCTGGAACGGCCGCCGCCGGGCCGTCGTCACCACCGCGGTGCGGCAGGACCAGGTCGTCGCCGACCGGGTCGCGCCGGTGCAGGGCGGCCAGGTGGTGCGCGAGGAGTACCGCGAGACGCGCGGCTCGGGTTACCCGGTCTGAGCGTCCCGCACCCCACGATCTCGAGGGCCCCGCAACGGCGCGGGGCCCTCGAACTGTCTGCGGTTCCTCTCCGCTGTCAGGCGAAGAGGGCGAAGTAGATCGCGATGTGGTGACAGAGGGCGGCGATCAGGGTGCAGGCGTGGAAGAACTCGTGGTGGCCGAAGACGGTGGGCCACGGGTTCGGCCGGCGCAGCGCGTAGAAGACCGCCCCGATGCTGTAGACCGCCCCACCTGCGGCGAGCAGGACCAGCACGGTGACCCCGCCCTGGCGCAGGATCTGCGGGAGGATCGCCACCGACACCCAGCCGAGGGCCAGGTAGAGCGGCGCGGAGACCCAGCGCGGGGCGTGCGGCCAGATCAGCTTGACGGCGACGCCGGCCAACGCCCCACCCCAGACCAGGGCGAGCATCAGGACGGCCGTACGCCGGTCGAGCAGCAGGACACAGAGCGGGGTGTACGTCCCGGCGATGAACACGAAGATCATCGAGTGGTCCATCCGGCGCATGATCTGGTAGCCGCGCTCCGACCACACCCGGCGGTGGTAGAGGGCGCTGGTGCCGAACAGCCCGCAGACCGTGACGCTGTAGATCAGGCAGCTGACCAGGGGTGTCCAGCCGGGTCGGGTGGCCGCGATCGCACTGAGCACGATGCCGCAGACGAGCGCGACGAAGAACGCGTAGGTGTGCAGCCAGCCGCGCATCCGGGGCTTACCGATGTCGACAGGCTTGAGTCGAAGCGGTGCGGAGGTGGTCACGCAAACAGGTTACGGCACCGTAGGTTACTTCTAGGTAGTGCGACCCGTCACGACCCGGATCGGGTCCACCTGCCCTGGACGGCCCATCGATCGGAGAGTATGGCGGAATGCGGATCCGACCCGTGGGCCGGCACGCCCTCCTGCTCGACTGCGACGACCCCGCCCAGGTGGAGCAGTGGCGGGCCGAGCTGTGGCGACGCCGGGAAGCCGGCGAGCTGAGCGCCGCCGAGATCGTCCCGGCCGCCGGCACCGTCCTGCTCGACGGGGTGCCCGACCCGGAGTCGACAGCCGCCCGGATCACCCGCTGGACCCCCGGCCCGGCCACCACCACGGCCGCCGCCCGCCTGGTCGAGGTGCCCACCGTGTACGACGGGGACGACCTCCCCCGGGTCGCCGAGCACTGGAAGCTGACCGTGCCCCAGGTGGTGCGCCGCCTGGCGGACACCGAGTTCCGGGTGGCGTTCTGCGGGTTCGCCCCCGGCTTCGCCTACCTGACCGGGCTGCCCCCGCAGTACGCGGTGCCCCGACTGCCCACCCCGCGCCCCCGGGTGCCGGCCGGCTCGGTGGCCCTGGCCGGGCCGTACGCGGGGATCTACCCGACCGCGTCGCCGGGCGGCTGGCTGCTGGTGGGGCGGACCATGCTGACCCTGTTCGACGTGTCCGCCGATCCGCCGGCCACCCTCACCCCCGGCACCCGGGTCCGGCTGGTGACCGGATGACCGCACCGCAGAAAACCGCAGGCGCGATCGAGGTGCGGCGGGCGGGAGCGCGTACCACCGTGCAGGACCTGGGGCGGCCCGGGTGGGCGCATCTCGGCGTACCCCGGTCGGGGGCGTTGGATCCGGCGGCGCTGGCGCTGGCGAACCGGCTGGTCGGCAACCAGGCGGACGCCGCCGGTCTGGAGCTGACCCTCGGCGGTGGTGAGCTGCGGCTGACCCGGGCCGGCACGGTGGCGGTGACCGGGGCCGACGTCGACGTCCGGGTCGACGGTCGGCCCGGTGACGTGGGCCGGCCGCTGGCGGTGCCGGCGGGCGCGGTGCTGCGGATCGGCACGCCCCGGAACGGGCTGCGCAACTGGCTGGCGGTCGACGGCGGGATCGCCGTCCCGCCCGTGCTCGGCAGCCGGTCCACCGACACCCTCGCCGGCCTCGGCCCGCCCCCGGTCCGCGACGGCGACCTGCTCCCGCTCGGCCGACCGGCCGGGCCGCCCGCACCGGTGGACTTCACCGTCGGCCGACCGGTGCCGGCGGAGTTGTGGCTGACCCTGCGCCCCGGCCCGCGTGCCGACTGGTTCACCGCCGGGGCGATGGCGCTGCTGCTCGGCACGGCGTACGCGGTGAGCCCGGTCAGTGACCGGGTCGGTACGCGACTGGTCGGCGCGGCGCTGCCCCGCGTGGTGGCCGGGGAACTGCCCAGCGAGGGCGTGGTGCTCGGGGCGGTGCAGGTGCCCGCCGACGGCCAACCGTTGATCTTCCTGGCCGACCATCCGACCACCGGCGGCTACCCGGTGATCGGCGTGGTGGACGACGTGACCGGGCTCGCGCAGGCCCGGCCGGGGACTACGGTGAGGTTCCATGGACCTCAACGCTGACCTCGGCGAGGGATTCGGCATCTGGCGGCTCGGCGACGACGAGGCGCTGCTCGACCTGGTCACCTCCGCCAACGTGGCGTGCGGCTTCCACGGCGGCGACCCGTCGACCATGCGACGGGTCTGCGCCGCCGCCGCCGAACGCGGTGTCACCGTCGGCGCGCAGGTCGGCTACCGGGACCTGGCCGGCTTCGGCCGCCGGCACATCGCGTACAGCTTCGACGAGCTGCGCGACGACGTCACCTACCAGATCGGGGCGCTCGACGCGTTCTGCCGGCCGTACCGGACCCGGGTGCGCTACCTCAAGCCGCACGGCGCGCTCTACCACGCGGCGGCCACCGACGAGGTGCAGGCCGCCGCCGTGGTCGCCGCCGTCACCGGGTACGACCACGAGCTGCCGATCCTGTGCGCCCCCGGCTCCACCCTCGCCCAGCTCGCCGTCGGCGCGGGACTGCGGGTGGTCGCCGAGGGCTTCGCCGACCGGGGCTACCTGCCCACCGGGGCGCTGGTGCCGCGTACCGCGCCTGGCGCGCTGGTCACCGACCCGGAGGAGGTGGCGCTGCGGGCGGTCCGGATGGCCACCGAGCACACCGTGGTGGCGGTCGACGGGACCGTGGTGCCCTGCCCGGTCGCCTCGATCTGCCTGCACGGGGACAGCCCCGGCGCGGTCGCCTCGGCCGCCCTGGTGCGGGCCGCGTTGATCGACGCCGGGGTCACCCCGACCCCGTTCGCCTGACCGTCCCCGTTCAGGTGTCCAGGCCGCGCAGCACCAACGGGACGCGGGTCGCGCCGTCGTCGACGACCCGTACCGGGACGCCCCAGTCCTGGCGGGTCAGGTGGCAGGCGGCGTGCTCGACGTCGGCGTCGCAGGTGGCGGCCTGCGCGGTCACCTGGAGCACCCCCTGCGGCACGGCCGGGTCGACCACCAGCCGGCGGGACAGCTCGGTGCCGGTGCCCGCCCCCTCAATGAGCAGCTCCGGCGGTGAGGCCGAGACGACCAGCCGGGTCGACGGCCCGTACGTCTCATCCAGCTTCTGCCCCGGCGCCGGCGTGAAGATCACCTCCAGGGTCACCTCGCCGGCCGCGACGTCGGTGGGTTTACGCTCCAGCCGGTGCCGGGGACCGTCCACGGTGTCCGCCCCGGCAGCGGTCAACGCGCCCGGGGCGAGCCGGGTCAACCGGTGCGCCGCCGACTCCACCACCAGCACCCCGCCGTCGGCGGTGAGCACCAGGTCACTCGGCTCGGCCAGCCCGTCGGCCACCGTGGCGACCAGGCCGGTCGCCGGGTCGAAGCGGCGGACCGCGCCGTTGTAGGTGTCGGCGATCAGCACCGAGCCGTCGGGCAGCGCACACACCCCCAACGGATGCTGGAGCAACGCCCGGTCGGCCGGCCCGTCCACGTGCCCGAAGTCGAACAGCCCCTGCCCGACGGCGGTGCCGAGCACGCCGTTCTGCACGTACCGGATGGCGCTGGTCTCACTGTCGGCCACCCACAGCCGCGCGCCGTCGGCCGAGACGGACAGGCCGGACGGCTGGGCCAGCCACGCCTCGGTCAGTGGACCGTCGCGCAGCGCCTCGACCGTGGTGCCCGCCCACATGCCGGCGGTCCGCTTGACCGGGTCGAACCACCAGAGCTGGTGGATGCCGGCCATCGCCACGATGACCGTGTCGTCGTACCAGGCCAGGTCCCAGGGGGAGGAGAGGTCGACGGAGCGCGCGTCGTGGGCGTGGTCGTCGACAGTGGAGCGCCACTGCCGGCCGGTGCCGGCCACCGTGGTCACCTCGCCGGTGTCCAGGCGTACGCCGCGCAGCAGGTGGTTGACGGTGTCGGCGACCAGCAGGTCGTAGCCGGCGACCTCGGCGACGTGCGCGGGCAGCAGGCAGAGCCCCTGCGGCTCGGCGAAACTGGCCGACCCGGCGGGGCCGTCGACCCGACCCCGCTCACCGGAACCGATCCGCCGGATCAGCGTCTCGCCGTCCGGGGCCAGCTCGACCAGGCTGTGCCGGGCCGAGTCGGAGACCAGCAGGTTGCCGCCGTCGAGCAGCACGGCCTTGCCGGGGAAGCGCAGCGTCGTCTCGGGTGGCGTCGGCGGCACGTACGGCCCGTCGCCCCGGTGCAGGGTGCCCTTGGCCTCGTGGGTGGCGATCAGGTCGTCGACCAGCCGGATCAGCCCCTCGGCGTGCCCCTCGCCGGCCATCGTGGCGACCACGTAACCCTCCGGGTCGACCACCGCCAGGGTGGGCCATGCCTTCGCCGCGTACTGCTGCCACATGTCCAGCTCGGGGTCGTCGAGCACCGGGTGGTGCACGCCGTACCGTTCGACGGCGGCGGCCAACGCGGCCGGATCCTTCTCGTGCTCGAACTTCGGCGAGTGCACCCCGACGACGACCAGCACGTCGGCGTACTTCTCCTCCAGCGGGCGCAACTCGTCGAGCACGTGCAGGCAGTTGATGCAGCAGAAGGTCCAAAAATCTAACAAGGCGATCTTTCCCCGCAGGTCGGCGAGCCTCAGCTCCCGCCCACCGGTGTTCAACCAACCCCGACCACGCAACTCTGGTGCCCGTACCCGTGCGCTCATGCCCCCATCGTGCCGCACCGCCTGCCGAAGAGTCGCACGAAGGGCTCAGTGGTCGGGTGGCTGTGCCCAGGACAGGAAACGGTCGGTGAGATTGTTCGACCGGCCGCTGTCGAGCTGGGTGAGGTGATCCTCCGCCTCCCGTTGCAGCGTCGACAGCAGGGCCAGCAGAGCCGGCCGGTCGTCGGCGAACACGGTGAGCAGGGCGAGTTTCGCCTCCCCGCACGGCCACGGGTTCGCGTCGAGGCGGCACAGCCAGATCGGGCGCAGCGGCCGATGGGCGAGCCCGTCGAGCGGCGTCACGCCGGCACCGCCGAGCCGCGAGCTGCCGACCTGGTCGCTGCCCGTGGGGCGGGCGGCCGGGCCGCTGCCGGAGGCGGGGAGGGAAGCCAACGCACCCCGGCGCGGCGGACGTACAGCTCGCGCCGTCGTCGGGCCAGGCCGTCCGGCCCCAGCTCGTACGCCTCGATCCAGGTCCAGCCGTCGTACGTGTGGCGGTCGGTCAGCTCGCGGATCACCCGCACCGTGATCGGCCTGACGAACTGCGGGCTGGCCTCGCGGGTCAGGTGGACCAGGTCGCCGCCCCTTAGTCTCGGTTCCCTCATCGCCCCGGCCCTCGGTTCCGGCTCTCCGTCCAGCGACCCGCCAAGACGACGTTCGTCATCCGGCCCGGTCCCCGGTAGGGCGGGATGAACGGCCCGATCGGGCCGGGGACGATCGGTGGCGCGGGCGGTGGTGGTGGGGGCGGCGGGGTTGGTTGGGGTTGGGGCTTCGGAGCGGGCTTCGGCTTGTCGTCCGTCGGCACGGTGGTCCCCTCTGTCCGATGTCAATGGGAGGAGGCCAGTGCCCCCCTCCGCCGAAACCGTTTCGTCGCAGCGGGCGTCAACAGCGGTTTCGTTGGTGGAACTCTCGTCGGCGAAGCCCTAGTCTCGGAAGCAAATCGGCCAACATGGAGAGCCACCGACAGGATGCGACACCGCTACTGAAGGCCGATTGACGTAAGTCCGTCGGGTATTGGGGGAGGCTTGGGGAATGTGAGCATGTCGGCGGCGGAGATCCTGCTCGACGAGTTGCGCCATGCTCGGACGTCGCGGGGAATGAACCAAGGTGAGTTCGGCAAGTTCATCCGCTACTCGGGCACACACGTCAGCGCGGTAGAGACGGGCACTCGTCCGCCCACAGAGCACTACGTGGCGGCGATCGACAAGGCGCTCAGGACGGGTGGCATGTTCGGGCGACTTCTGGAAAGACTCGCAGCGCTCGACATGGCTCCGGTATGGCTACGTGAGTGGATCAACTTCGAAGATCAGGCCAAGGCCCTGCGATGGTACGAGCCAGCATTCGTCCCCGGCATCCTTCAGACGGAGACGTACGCGCAGGCGACGCTTCGGGCCAGCGGCCTACTCGGCGCTGAGGAAGTCTCTCACCGAGTCCGGTCCAGGATGGAGCGCCAGTCGATCCTGAGTAGGGAGGACCCGCCGCACGTGGTGGTCGTTCTTGACGTGGCTGTGCTTCGCCGGACGGTCAACGGCGACCGGCCCCTGATGCGCGAGCAAGTTGATCACCTTGCTTCTGTCGCCGAACTCCCGCACGTCCAAATTCACATCGTCGCGGACGATGCCGGGCTCTACCCTGGCTTGCAAGGCGGCTTCATCCTCGCCACGATGCCTGATGAGACCACCGTCGGCCACATCGATCATCAGGTGAGATCGCAGACCGTCAGCGGAAAAACCGAGATTGCTACGCTCCAGAAGACCTGGGAGGCGGTTCTGCGGGATGCGCTTCCCCGTAGGCCGTCTCTGAGTCTGATCAAGGAAATGGCGGAGAAATGGACATGACCGGCGCGCGATGGCGCAAGTCCACGAGGTCCGGCACCAACGGCGGCAACTGCGTCGAGGTGGCCGACAATCTGCGCGTTGTGGTCGGCGTACGGGACAGCAAGGACCCGAACGGCCCTGCTCTCGCCTTCACTCCCGAAGCTTGGCGGGCATTCGTCGCCCGAGTCCCTGATCGAGTCTGATCGACCGGCCACACGTCGCCCTGGCCGACCGGGCATCGTGACCCGGACGACGGCCGCCAGCGTCAGCGGTTCAGGTCGACGGTGACGGTGACCCGGCCCCGGTCGTCGCGGCGGGCCACCGCGTGCCCGGCCCGGTCGGCCCCGTCGAGGTTCAGCGAGATCGGGCCGCCCTCGCCCAGGAAGTTCCGCCACCACTGCTTGGCGTCGGGCATCGCGACCTGGATGACCACCGCGTCGCCGGTCTGCCGGTAGGCGACGGGCGTGCTGAACGTCCGCCCGGAACGGCGACCGGTGTAGGTGACCACGGCCAGGTGCCGCCGGAGGAACCGCCCCCAGCGTGGCGACGACCGCAGCGCCATGATCCGCGCGTTGAACGACCGCGCCAGTCCCGAAGGAAACGATCCGCGACCCATTCGGGCCCTCCATCGGTCGACATGAAAGCTTCACGCCGACCGTAACACTGCCCGGTCCCGCCGAACGTGAGTGCGGGCCGCGATTGCCGGCCGCCGCAGGGGCCGGGGGGAGTGATACCGGCGTACACCGGTATGCCTGTCAGTCATATCTATGCCTGTCAGGAATACCGGTCTCCAGGTGAGGCATGGGTCGCCGCCGCCACGCCCGGCGGGGTGCCGCCGCCACGCCAGCGGGAAGGGCAAGAGGGCGGTCACGGCTGAGCCGCGCGGGCAGGGTACGAACCCCACCCGCGCGGCCCCCGGACGGGACGGTCAGCAGCGACCGACCATCGTCTTCACGTCGTAGGTGGTGTTGACCCAGGTGTCGGCCACGTAGCCGGTCACGCCCGTCGCCGGGTTGGTGATCCGGTCCCAGGTGGACGACGGCCAGTAGCCGCCACTGACGTACTCGCCGAAGGTGTAGCAGGCGATCCGCACGGTGGTGCCGTAGGCGACGGAGCCGGCGATGCCGTAGGTGGTGCCCGGCCCGGTGCGGATGTTGAGCGACGGGTTGGCCAGGATCGTGCCCGTCACCGCCGGCGGGTCGCCGGTGCCACCCAGGCGGGCCACCGCCGCCTGCGCGGCAGACAGGTACGCGGCGTACGCCCCGTTGTTGTACGTCGACCAGGGCTGCCAGTTGCTGCCGCCGCTGGAGATGCTGTAGGCGGCGTTGGCGTTGCACTGGGCGTTGTAGGCGCAACTGTCGGTGACGGTGGGGTGGTAGCAGTTGTTGATCTGCCACAGCCCCCGGTCCAGCGAACCGTTCGAGCAACCGGCGGTGGGGCCGTTGCTGCCGACCGCCGACGGGTTGCAGGAGGACTCGGCCATCGCCACGGCCACGGCGGTGACCAGCGGGTTGTTGCGGAAGCCGGCGGCGTACGCCACCTGGGCGCACAGGTCGATACCGACCGCGTTGACGCCGACCCGGTTCGCCTTCGCGCCGATGGCGGGGCCACCGACACTGGCCGGCCTGGCCTGGTCGGCCGGGCGGGGGGCCGACGCGGCGTGGGCGGCCGGGCCGGTGGTGGCGGGTGCTGCGGTGGCGGGGGTGGGCATGACACCGACGCCGACGGCGGCGACCAGCGTCAGGCCGAGGGCCAGGCGCAGGGCACGCCGGGCCGCGCGGGTGGGAAGGGGGAGACGCATCAGGATCCTTTCAACGGACGACCGGGAGGGGAGCCGGGCAGGGTGGGGGCGTCAGCGCCCGGTCCACTCCGGGTCGGCGTAGGACCAGCCGAGGTACGGCGCACCCGGCCAGGTCTGCGAGACGCGGCGGACGGTGGCCGCCGAGGTGATGTAGTTGCCGTTGCCCTCGGAGAGCATCACGTGGCCGTAGTAGCCGTTGATCGACGCGGCGGCGTAGAAGACCAGCGCACCGGCCGGCGGGGTGCCCGTGGTGCGGATCATGCCGCGCGACAGCAGCGCGTTGTAGTGCACGATCGCCGAGGCGTAACCGCTGGCGGCCCGGCCGTAGGCGTGCCCGACGAAGTTGTCGCACCAGCCGTCCCACTGGTGGTTGGAGTCACCCAGGTCCCCGTTGGTGTACGCCTGGCCGATGACCGACCGGGCCCAGGCCATCGCCCGGTCCTCGCGGGTGCCGGTGGGCGGCGGGGTGGTGGAGCACTCCGGCTCGTTGGGCAGGTACTGGTTGAACCCCGGCGTGTTGGTGTAGTAGTCGCTGATCCAGCCGCTGGCCGGGGAGCTGATCCGGTGCCAGACGGAGTTGCCGGAGATGTTGCGCCCGCGTACCGCGCACTCGGCGACGAACCCGGTGCCGTCGGCAAGGAGCGCCACCGAGCCGGCGTTGGCGTCGTAGGGGCTGGTGCGCACCATCAGGCCGGCGCCGCCCGTGCCGGCGACGCTGTAGCCGGAGATGCCGGCGAACGACGGTGCGGCCGTGCCCACCAGGACCATCGCCGTGACGCCGCAGGCGGCGAGGACCCGTATGACGAACCTCGGCAGTGCTCGGCGGGGTGTGCGGCCCGGGGGGTTCGAGCCGTTCGGCTGGTACACGCGGTTCTCCTGTCGAGAGGTCGGCGCCGCACCGGAAGTGGTGCGGCGTACCCGTCGGACGGTGGTCCGTGCGATGCGGTATCCCCGGGGCGAATGTCGATTTCGAGCCGAACGGATGCGTGTCAGGCCCGACACTCGCCGTGAGATCATATTCACCGGCACCTATCCGGCGGGTGGCTGCTCCGGGGTCGATCCTGTCGTGGCACCCGCCTGTAAAGCACTGGCTTGACGTGCGTTGACACCAGGGTTTACACGCAGGGGGAGGGTCCATGACGGGTCGAAGCGGACGAGTCGGCGAGCAGGCTGCCGGCGATGCCCGGCACCACGAATTCATCGCTGATCTCGCCCGGCTCCGGCGCGATGCCGGGCAACCGTCGCTGCGCAGGATGTCGGCGACCGCCCACTACTCACACACCGCGCTGGCGGGGGTGCTCTCCGGCACCCGCCTGCCGTCGCTGGAGCTGACCCTGGCCTTCGTCCGGGCCTGCGGCGGCGACGAGGCGGCCTGGCGGGACCGGTGGCACCGGGAGGCCGCACCGGACCAGGCCAGCGGACCGGCCCCCGGCGGACCGGCAGCCGAACCACCGCAACGGTCCACAGCGGAGGTCCTGCGGTCACCGGCCCGACGCCCACCGGTGCCCCGCTGGGCACTGGTCGCCGCAGCCGGGCTCACCGTGGTCGTCGCCGGCTCGGTCGTACCGATGATCGCCGACCGGGAAACCCGGACGAACCGTCCGGCGGACCGGGCGGTCGACGCCTCCGGCCCGGCACCCGACGCCGCCGCACCCACCGCCGGCACGCCGGCCGCCGACGGGGCGGACCCGCAGGAGGAACGCTGCCAGGTCGACGCGGTCAGCGCGGAAACCGTCCCGGTGCCCGACCCCGACCCGACGCAGCCCTCCTACGGCAACCTGACCCTGCGCTACTCCCCGCGCTGCCAGGCGGCCTGGCCACTGTTCGTCTCCACCGAGCGGGTGCCGACCGGGGCGACCATCCGGCTGGCGGCCACCCGCCCCGCCGACGGCGCATCCAGCCGGTTCGACTATCCGTTCATGATCAAAAGTCAGGTGTACAGCGTGTTCGGCAACGTGCTGCGGACCACGAAGGGCTGCGTGTCGGTCACCGTCGACATCACCGCGGCCGACAACAGCAGCGTCCTGGCCAGCGCGCGTACCCCCTGCGTGCAGCTCGGGGCCCGGACATGACACTGCCCCCCGCGCCGGTGCGGAGGGCAGTGGTCGGCAGGTCGGTCAGACGTGCTGGGTCTCGGTCGTCGACGGGTGCAGCTCGGCGGTGGTCCCGGTGACGAAACGGCCGGTGCTCGCGCTGCGGTGGACCTCCTGGTCCCCGCCGCCGCCCACCTGCTCGGTGGTCGTGTGCCGGGGGTCCCGCTCGGTGGTGCCCTCCGTGACGAAACGGCCGCTGCGGGCGCTGCGGTTGACCTCGTTCTCGTTGCCTGCCATGGGGTGACCTCCTCGGGCTACGTCAATGTCCCCATAGACTGCCCAGTCCGTACGGCCCGAAACACCGACGGCGGGGACCCGGTCCACCCGGGCCCCCGCCGTCGGTACGTCGTTACTGGCCGGCCGGCTTCAGGCAGAGCACCCGGTCCACCCCGCCGCCCTGCAACACCACATGCGGCTGGGTCGGGTCGGTGCACTTCTCCTTGGCGTCCACCTTGGAGACGACAGTGAAGGCGCCCTGCTCGTCGCAGCTCGCCGCGCTCGCGCCGGTGCCGGACTGCTTGACGCAGGAACCGACGGCCGGGTTGAAGGAGGCCGGCTCGGCATCGTCCGAGCCGATCTTGCCGAGGAGCATCAGCAGGCCCAGCGGGACGGCCAGGATCAGCACCGCCACGATCAGCACCAGCGCCAACACCCGCCCGTTGCGTACCTTCGGGGTGGGCTGCTCGGCCTTCTGCTCCGGCTCAGCCTCCGGCTTGAACGCCTCGAACCGCCCCTGCTCCTGCTCCGGCTCACCCGGCCAACCGGTGGAACCGGACGGCTGGCCACCCGGCCCGAACTGCTGACCGCCCGGCCCGTACTGCTGACCGGCGGGCGGGAACGGTGAGGCGTACCCACCGTGGGCCGGGTCGTGCGCCGGGTGGCCGTACCCCGGCACCGGTGCCGCACCGGCCGGCGCGCCGCTGGTCGGGCCGGCACCGAACGGCTCGGCCGGCCGGTCCGTCGGCCCGTGCGGACGGGTGCCGTTCATCGGCCGGTTGCTGCCCGCCGGGTCGGCGAAGGCGGGGATGCCGCCGCCGAACGCGGGGGGCGCGGCCGGCGGGGCGGACGACGGTGCGTCACCGCCGAAGCCGTGTTGCCGCTCCGGCTCGTCGAAGCGGGGACCGTCGAACCGGGTCCGGTCCTGGTCGTCGAAGCGTTGCCGCTCCGGCTCGTCGAAGCGGGGCTGCTCGGGGCCGTCGAACCGGGCACGGTCCTGGTCGGCGAACCGGGCGTCGTGGTGCTCGGGCCGGCGGGAGTCGGGCTCGTCGGCCTCCTCCGGCGGCTCCGGACGGGCCGGTCGGCCGTACACCCGGGGTTGCGGGACGACCGGGCCACCCGGATGTGCCCCCTGGTCGCTCGGGGGGGCGACCCGGCTGGCCGTCGGCACCGACGCGCTGGCCGAGGCGCGGCCGACCGCACCCGGCTCCCCGGCATCGGCCGTCGGTACCGGTGCGCGGCCGGCACCCTCGGACTCGGGCGAGAGCCGAGGCGCGGGCAGTGCCGGGCCGGCCGGCAACTGCGGCTGCTCCGGCGCGCCCCAACCGGCCGCCTCCCGGCCGTGCGGCTGCTGCTCGCCGGGGCCACCGAACGGGGCCGGCGGGACGTAGTCGGCCGGCGGCGCAGCGGCCAGGCTGGCCCCCGGAACGCGCTGCTCTTGCGGCGGGAGCGGGACCATGTTGGCCGGGGAGATGCCGGGAGCCGGCCCCGGCTGGTAGATCGGCTGGTCGTCGCCACGCCGGGGCTCCCAGCCGCCCTCGGCCGGCTGACCGGCGGGTTCGGCGCGACCCCACGCCTGCTCGGGTGCCCACGGCTCGCCCTCCGGCACGACCGGGCGTTCGGCACCGGCCCACGGCGGCTGCTGGTGGTCGTTACCGGCCCAGGCGGGCGGACCGTCCGGTGCGGACGAGCGCGCGGGCTGCTCCGGTGCCGCCCAGCCGGCCCCGGACTCCGGGCGCTCCGGCGCCGGTACGGAGGCCGCACCCCGCTGCGCGGCCGGTGCCGGCCACTCCTGACCCGACGCCGGGTCGTCCTGACGCGACTGGTCGGCCCGGGCGGGCGCGCCGCCCGGCCAGCCGTCCGGGGTGGCCTGCTCGCGCTGACCCTCCCAGCGGGCGGTGGCAGGCTCGTCCGGTGCCCCCCACTGTGGCTGCCGGTCGCCCGGCGCGCCGTTCGGCCGGTCGGCGGACCGGCCGGAATCGTCCGGGCCGGGGCGGTTGGCGGCCCAGCCACCCGAGCGGGCCGGATCGTCCTCGGTGGACCAGCCCTCGGCTCCCGGGGTGGGGGCCGGCGACACGGGTGCGCCGGGGCGGCCGGCCTCCGGCTGCGGCCACGCCGCCGTCTGGTTCGTGGGCTCCGCCGGGGCCGGTACGGGCACCGAGGCGCGGCCGGCGGGGCGGGGCGCCTCGTCGGCGCGGGGCTGCCCGGCCGCCCATCCGCCGGAGGTGCCCGGGGCGTCCTGGGGGTTGGCCGGCCAGCCACCCCGGGCCGGATCCGCCCCGGCCCGGTCGTCGGCCGGCCAGCCGGCGGAACGGGTCGGCTCGTCCTGCTGCTGTGGAGTGGGGGCGGTGCCCCAGCCGTTGGCGCCCGGCGCGGTTTCCCGGGCCGGCGGGTCCTGACCGGACCAACCGGCGGGGGAGGTCGGCGCGGGGTCGGCCGGCGGGGACCAACCGCCGCCGGCCGGGTTGTCAGGCTGCGGGACGCGGGCGGCACCCCGGGCACCGGCCTCGGGTTGCGCCCAGGCGGGTGCGGGTTGCTCGGCCTGCGGCCAGCCGGGCTCGCGCGACGGCGTCCAGCCGGGCTGCGGCGCGGCGTCGGGCTTCCCGGCGGCCGGCGCGGTGGCCCAGGCCGGCTGCTCGGGCTGCCCGGCCCAGGCGGGCTGCGGCGGGCCGGCCGGCGGGTTCCACGCCTCGGTGGACGGTGCCGCGCCGGGCGGCGGGGTCCACGCCTCGGTCGGCTCGGACTGCTGCGGAACCTGTGCGCCGCCCCAGGCCGCCGGCTGATCGGGTGCCGACCAGGACGGACCGGGCGGGTTGGCCCGGCCGGTGGGGGGTGGTGGGGCCCAGCCGAGGTCGGGGGTGGCGGGGACGCCGTACCCCGGATCCTGCTGCGGTTGCCGGTCGCCGTACGGCGCCGGTCCACCGGAGCCCGGCGGCGCCTCGCCCGGCTCCTGGCCGGGACGGTGCTGGCCCTCGGACGTCATGGGTGCGCCTCCTCCATCACATGTCGGCCGCCGATGCCGTCCGTCCGGTCGGCCGTGTCGCCGGTGCCCGGCGGTTCGGCCGTGCGGTCTCCCCGCACGGTATCCGGTACGCGCGCGCGGCCCCCATGCAGCACCGGCCGTCACTCCGCGTCATCGGACGGTGTCGATCAGCTTCCCTTGGGCGCGATCGGTGTCCGGGTCGGCGGGTGGCGACCGGAACCACCGTACCGGGCGTCGTGGCGGGGTGGAATCCCGGTCTCAACGGGTCCGGAACGCCGATGACCCGCCCGGGGCCCGGGCGGGTCATCGATCTGGAGGAGGGAGAGGAAAGTAGGTGCCGGGTCAGCTCATGTGACGCTGGGCGATCGCGAGGATCTCCTCGCGGACCGCCGGCGAGTTGGCGGAGCGCAGCGCGTGCTCGATGGCACGGGCCCGACGGTTGGCGTCACGACGGGTGCGGATTCGCTCGATCATGCTCATGGTGGTCTCTCCTCCGGCTATTCGGTTGTCAGCCCCTTGATGACTCCATTCAACACCCATCGGGCGGCGATCGCCATCGATTATTAGGTGAGCTGCAACACGGGCCTAAGGATCGTAGGTCAAAGAGCGATCTGGGCCACTCTTTCTTCCCTCAACGGCAACGGCCGGTGTGCCGGGCGTTCACCCAGGGCACACCGGCCGTCGCCGGACGTCACAGGTCAGGTCCAGGCGAGCAACGCCGCCTCCGGGTCGGCGAGGAAGTCCCCGATGTCCCGCAGGAACTTCGACCCCAGCTCGCCGTCGATGATCCGGTGGTCGAAGGAGAGCCCCAGGGTGGTCACCTGACGCGGCCTGACCTTGCCCTTGTGGACCCACGGCAGCTCACGGACCGCGCCGAAGGCCAGGATCGCCGACTCGCCGGGCGGCAGGATCGGGGTGCCGGTGTCCACCCCGAACACCCCGACGTTGGTGATCGTCAGGGTGCCGCCGGACATGTCCGCCGGGGAGGTCTTCCCCGCCTTGGCCGTCTGCACCAGACCGGTCAGCGCATCCGCCAGCTCACGCAGCGTGAGCCGGCCCGCGTCCTTGATGTTCGGCACGATCAGGCCCCGCTCGGTGGCCGCCGCGATGCCCAGGTTGACGTACTCCTTGACGACGATCTCGTCGCCGGCCCAGGTCGAGTTGACCATCGGGTGCCGCCGGACCGCCAACAGCACCGCCTTGGCGACCAGCAGCAACGGCGAGACCCGCACGTCGCGCCAGTCCCGCCGTTCGCGCAGCCGGTCCAGCGCCTTCATCGTCCGGGTCACGTCCACGGTCAGGAACTCCGTGACGTGCGGGGCGGTGAACGCCGAACGGGACATGTTCTCGGCGGTGAGCTTGCGGACCCCCTTGACCGGGATGCGCTGCTCGCGGTCCGCGCCGAAGCTCGCGGCCGAGGTGGCCGGCGAGGTCACCGTCAGCGGCTCGGCCACCACGGTGCTCGCCACCACCGCCCGCTGGACGTCCTCCCGGGTGATCGACCCCAGCGGCCCCGACCCCACCAGCGCACCCAGATCGACCCCGAGATCCTTGGCGAGCTTGCGTACCGGCGGCTTCGCCAGCACCGGACCACCCGTGCTCGGTCGATCATGGACTCGTGGTGCCGGATTTGTGGCTACAGGGGCGCTTTTGCCCCCCACCACAACTCCATGATCGGCGGGAGCGGGGGTGGGGGTGGGGGTGGGGGTGGGGGGGCGGCGGGGGCGGCGTTTGGCGGGGGTGGTGCGGGGGCCGTAGCCGACGAGGACGGCGGTGCGGCCGCTCGGGGTTACGCCGCCGATCAGGCCGGGTTCGACCATGCCCTCGGGCGGGGCTATCTGGACTGCGGCCAGGGAGGCGGGCGAGGGGGTGGGCAGGTCGGACGTGGCGGCGGAGGTCGTCGACTCCGGCACCGGGCCGGCGCCGGGGTCGGTGTCGATCGCGATGATCGGGGTGCCGACCTCGACGGTGCTGCCCTCCGGGTGGAAGATCGAGCGCACCTCACCGGCCCACTTCGCCGGGATCTCCACGGCCGCCTTGGCTGTCTCCACCTCGACGATCGGCTGGTTCAGCTCGATGACGTCACCCACCTTGACCAGCCAGGCGAGGATCTCGCCCTCGGTCAGGCCCTCGCCCAGGTCGGGCAGGTTGAACTCCTTGATCCGGGACATCGCGCTCACCAGCCGAAGGTGCGGTCGACGGCGTCGAGCACCCGGTCGAGGTCGGGCAGGTACTCCTCCTCCACCCGGCTGGCCGGGTAGGGGGTGTCGAAGCCGGTGACCCGCAGCACCGGGGACTCCAGGGAGTAGAAGCACTCCTCGGTGACCCGGGCCGCGATCTCCGAGCCCAGCCCCAGGTTGCCCGGGGCCTCGTGGACGACCACGCACCGGCCGGTGCGCCGCACCGACTCGTAGACGGCGGTCAGGTCCAGCGGGGAGAGCGTACGCAGGTCGACGACCTCCAGCTCCCGGCCGTCCTCGGCGGCGGCGGTCGCCGCGTCCAGCGCGGTGCGCACCATCGGGCCGTACGCCAGCACTGTCGCATCGGTGCCCGGCCGCACCACCCGGGCGGCGTGCAACGGGTACGCCCCGGACAGCGGGGCGTCCAGGTCGACCGGACCCTTCTCCCAGTAGCGGCGCTTGGGCTCCAGGAAGACGATCGGGTCGTCCGAGGCGATCGCCTGCTGGATCATCACGTACGCGTCCTGCGGGTTGGCGCAGGTCACCACCTTCAGCCCGGCGGTGTGCGCGAAGTACGCCTCCGGCGACTCGGAGTGGTGCTCCACCGCACCGATGCCGCCGCCGTAGGGGATCCGGATCACCATCGGGATGGTGACCTTGCCCTGCGAGCGGTAGTGCATCTTGGCCACCTGCGACACGATCTGGTCGTACGCCGGGTAGACGAAGCCGTCGAACTGGATCTCGCAGATCGGCCGGAAGCCCCGGATGGCCAGGCCGACGGCGGTGCCGATGATGCCGGACTCGGCCAGCGGGGTGTCGATCACCCGCTGGTCGCCGAAGTCCTTCTGCAACCCGTCGGTGATCCGGAAGACGCCGCCGAGCTTGCCGACGTCCTCGCCCATGATGACGACCTTCGGGTCGTTCTCCAGGGCCCGGCGCAGGCCGGTGTTGAGGGCCTTGCCGAGGGTGAGCGTCTCCGTGGCCATCAGTGCGCGCTCCCCTCGAACGACTCCGAGTACCTGCTGAACTGGTCCCGCTGGGCGTCCAACTCGGGCGAGCCGTGCGGGTATACGTGGTCGAACATGCTGACCGGCTGCGGGTCGGGCATGTTCAGCACCCGTTCGCGCAGGTGCACCGCCTCGGTGCGGGCCTGCTCGTCGACCTCGGCGAAGAAGTCGGCGTCGGCGAGCTGCTGCCGTTCGAGGAACGCCTTCATCCGGGCGATCGGGTCCTTGGCCTGCCAGGCCTCGACCTCGCTGGCGATCCGGTAACGGGTCGGGTCGTCGGAGGTGGTGTGCGCGCCCATCCGGTAGGTGTACGCCTCGATCAGGCTGGGCCCCTGGCCGAGCCGGGCGTTGTCCAGCGCGTGCCGGGTCACCGCGTACGAGGCGAGCACGTCGTTGCCGTCGACCCGGACGCCGGGGAAGCCGAAACCGCCGGCCCGCCGGTAGAGCGGGACCCGGGTCTGGCGTTCCAGCGGCTCGGAGATGGCGTACTGGTTGTTCTGGCAGAAGAAGACCAGGGGGGCGTTGAAGACGCTGGCCCAGACGAAAGCCTCGTTGACGTCGCCCTGGCTGGTGGCGCCGTCGCCGAAGTAGGCGATCACCGCCTCGCCGTCCTCGGTGCCGGTCTTGCCGTCCATGTGGACGCCCATGGCGTACCCGGTGGCGTGCAGGGTCTGCGCCCCGATGACGATCGTGTACATGTTGAACTTGAACTCGTTCGGGTCCCAGCCGCCCTGGTCGACGCCGCGGAACAGGCCGAGCGGCATGATCGGGTCGATGCCCCGGCAGTAGAGGACGCCGTGTTCCCGGTAGGTCGGGAAGGCCATGTCCTGGCTGCGCAGCGCCCGTCCGGAGCCGACCTGGGCGGCCTCCTGGCCGAGCAGCGAGGCCCACAGGCCCAGCTCGCCCTGCCGCTGCAACGCGGTCGCCTCGGCGTCGAGCTTGCGGACCAGCACCAGGTCGCGGTAGAGGCCGCGGTACTCGTCGTCGGTGAAGTCGACGCGGTACTCGGTGCCGTCCGGGCCGGTCGCGCTCTCGATCCGCTCGCCGGCCGGGGTGAGCAGCTGTACGAGTTCCGGCTCGCCGGTCGCGGCCCGTCGGGACCGGGGTGCGGCTCGCCGGCCGCGGCTGGAGACCGCAGGGTCGCCCTTTGCCATCCGTCTCTCCCTGTCGTGTCTGTGCCCGAGCCGGGGGGTCACCCGTCCGCGCACAACGTGCGCCGGCCCGGCTGTTGCCGGACTGGTTCCTGGCTGTCGTGCCTAGCCCCGGTAGGGGTTGCCGCACGACCTGAGCCGGATCCATGGGTCGAACCCGGTTCGGGAGCGTCGGCCACCAGCCACGCCTGCCACGGGGTGCGCGGAGGGGCGGCTGCGTTGCCGTCGTGCCTGAATGATTGCAGAGGAGGTGAGCGGCCCCACAGTATGGCCCTCCCATCGGTGGTGGCATGTCCGCTTGGTGACCCGTGGACTTTTTTGTCGCCGCGCGCGGCGCGGCCCGGTGCCGCGCGGCACCGGGCCTGCATCGCCCGCGCTGCCACCGGACTGTCGTCGCCGGACCGGTCGGGTGACGGACTTTTTGTGTGTCGACACGCGGTGGTGCCTGGTGAACTGGGCGTCACTGGGTCAAGCTGACCGGTACCGGTGGGCGTTTGGAGAATAATGTCCGTTCTGCTCCGTGCTGTCCGCCGACGAACACGTGCAGGTCGACGAGGGGGTGTGCGGTGTCCGAGCCAGGTGACGGTCCTCCGATCCCCCTGCTCGGGCGGCACCGGGCCGGGGGCGGCAGCTACCGGCGGATGATCGGCGTCCACCGGGCCCCGGGCCCGGGCGGGCAGCACCGGGGCTACCTGTTCACCGTCGCCCTGCTCGCCGGGGCCGCCTCCATGCCGGTCCTCGCCGCGATCAGCGCCGGCTCCGCCACCGTGGGCAGCACCGCGCTGCCGGACGGCGGTACCCCGTTCCTGCCCACCCCGTCGGTCGGCCCGGTCGTCGTTCCGGTGCCCGCCACCGGCCAACCGGCCCTGCCGCCGACCGCCCCGACCGACGCACCCCCGCCAGCCACGCCGGCCCCCGTCGCGGGCACCGGCGGCACCGGTGCCACCCACCGTCCCGCGCCGCCCCCGGCGGCCCCCGCCGGGACCCCCCGTCCCGTTCCCCGGACGCACGCGCCGGCCGCCCCGGCCCACCCCACCCCCACCTCGTCGAGCCCGAGTACCGCGCCGAGCCCGAGCGCGGAACCAAGCCCGAGCGCCGAACCGAGCGCCGAGCCGACGGCCACCTTCTCCGAACCGCCGCCGGACCCGTCACCGACGTCGGCCCCCTCGGACACCCCCACGCCGGTACCCACGCCCGAGCCGACCCCCGGCCCGACGGCGACCCTGGAACCCGACCCGACGCCGGGGCCCACGGTCGGACCGTGCCCCACCGTCACGGTCACCGTGGTCCCCACCCCGCGCCCCCGGCCCACCGTGACGGCCATCCCGACCCGCGCCCCCCGTCCCGCCCGGCTGCGCGACGACGCCCGCCCGGTGCCGCGCGTCGGGCCGGCCCCCGCCCGGGTGTCGGCCGCCCGCCCGTCGACGACCCCGGCCCCCGCGCCGCAGACGCCCGCGGTACCCGCGCTGACCAGCCACGACGGCACCGATCCGGACGGTACGGTGACGAACGACGCCAGCTGAACCGCCCACGGTGCGGACACCGCCGGCCGATCACCCCGGCGCGACGGACCGGCCGGCACGACCTGCGGGGGCGGAACGCTGAGTACGCGCGACGAGGGTGACCGGTCGGCGGGCGACCCCGGACCCTCCCCGACCCGCGACGCCCCGCCCCGCCCCGACCCGGTCCCCGTCGGGCCGGCGGGGGCGGCGACCCGGGTGGCCCGGTGGGTGACCGAGGTGACCGCACCGGCCGTGCTGGTCACCGGGCTGACCGTGGTGATCGGCTGGCACGGCGCGGGTGGCGTCCGGGGGCTGGCCTGGGGGTTGCTCGCCACGGTCTTCGCCGCCGGCATCCCGTTCGTGTACGTCCTGCGCGGGGTGCGGCGGGGCCGGCTCACCGACCACCACATCGGGCGGCGCGAGCAGCGCCGGGTGCCGCTGTTGTTCGGGTTGGTGTCGGCCGCCGCCGGGCTGGCCCTGCTCGCGGCGCTCGGTGCGCCGCGTCCGGTGCTGGCCCTGGTCGCCACCGGGGTGGTCGGCCTGGTGGTGGCGGTGTCGGTCAGCCACCTGTGGAAGATGTCGATCCACTCGGCGGTGGCCGCCGGCACGCTCGTGGTGCTGGTGCTCACCTTCGGCCCCCGGCTGCTACCGGCCGTTGCGCTGCTCGGCCTGGTCGGCTGGTCCCGGGTCCGGCTGCGCGACCACACCGTCGCGCAGGTCGTGGCCGGCGGGCTGGTGGGTGCCCTGGTGGCCGGGCTGGTCTTCGCGGCACTCTCCTGACCCCCGGCCGGCGGGGGCGGTCAGGACCCGGGGCGGAGCATGGGCGGGTGGAGCCGGGTCGCCGGGCCCCGGCGGAACAGTTGGGCGGGTCGCCCCCGGTCGCCCTCGGTGGCGCGGCCGACGGGGCTGACGAAGCCGGGGGTGCCGGTGACCTTGCGGTGGAAGTTGCGCGGGTCCAGCCGGGTCCCCCAGACCGTCTCGTAGACCGCCCGCAGTTGCGCCACGGTGAACTCGGGTGGGCAGAACGCCCCGGCCAGCGGGGTGTACTCCAGCTTCGCGCGGGCCCGCTCCAGGCCGTCGGTGACGATCAGGTCGTGGTCGAAGGCGAGCTGGCCGGGGGCGAGCCGGGTGACCGGCACCCACTCGGCCGAGGCGGCGTCCGACCCGGCGACCGGGGTGGGCAGGTCGGGTAGCAGCGCCAGCCAGGCCACGGTGACCACCCGCCCGCGCGGGTCCCGGCCGGGCCGGCCGTACGTGCCGAGCTGTTCCAGGTGACCGACCGGCTCCGGCAGCCCGGTCTCCTCGGTCAGTTCCCGGGCGGCGGCGTCGGGCAGGTCCTCGTCGACGCCGACGAAGCCGCCCGGCAGCGCCCACCGGCCCCGGTCCGGCGGGATGCCCCGGCGGACGAGCAGCAGGTGCAGCGCGTCGGCACGCACGGTGAGCACCACCAGGTCGACGGTCACGGCGATGGACGGGTAGTCGGTCACGTTTTTATCACCACCTTGACGATAAGATAGCAGAGTGGTTATCGTCGAGAAGACGAAAAAGGGGGGGGTGAAGCCATGGCCGACGTGACACGACGACTCTTCCTGCGCCACCTGCGCGGGACACCTACCAACTGGGTGCGGCTGCACGTCGCCGGGCGGGTCCGGCGGGAGGGCACCGGCCAGTCGTTCTGGTACCGGCCGCTGACCGCCGTCCTGAGCGAGGTGCCGGTGGACGACAGGGAACTGCCGCTGCTCTTCCACGCCCGTACCGGCGACTTCGCCGACATCACCGTCCAGGCCACCGTGACCTACCGGGTGGCCGACCCGGCGCTGGCCGCCGCCCGGCTCGACTTCTCGGTCGACCCGCGCACCGGCCGGGCCCGCTCCCGCCCCCTCGACCAGGTCGCCACGCTGCTGGCCGAGCTGGCCCAGCAACCCGCCCTCGACCTGCTCGCCCGGGTCCCGCTGGCCGAGGCGCTGACCACCGTGGCACCCGTACGGGAGGCGGTCTCCGCAGCGCTCGGTGCCGAACCCCGGCTCGCCGACATCGGCGTCGCCGTGGTCAGCGCCCGGGTGGTCGCCGTCCGACCCGAACCCGAACTGGAACGCGCCCTGCAGACCCCCACCCGGGAGGCCGTGCAGGTGCAGGCCGACCGGGCCACGTACGCCCGCCGGGCCCAGGCCGTCGAGCAGGAACGCGGCATCGCCGAGAACGAACTCCAGAACAAGATCGAGCTGGCCCGCCGGGAACAGCAGCTCGTCGAGCAGCACGGCGCGAACGCCCGTCGCCGGGCCGAACTCGACGCCGCCGCCGAACTGGCCGCCGCCCACGGCAAGGCGGAACGGGAACAGGTCGCCAACACCGCCGCCGCTGACCGGGCCCGGGTGCTCGCCACCGCCGAGGCCGAGAAGGAACGCCTGCTCGCCGCCGGCGCCGCCGACAAGGAACGGGTGCTCGCCCTGGCCAAGGCCGAGACGGTACGCGCCGTCGGGGCCGCCGAGGCCGAGGCGGAGGCGGCGAAGCTGACCACGTACGCCGAACTGCCGCCGGCGGTGCTCCAGGCCCTCACCGTGCGGGAACTCGCCGGTCAGCTCCCCCCGATCGGCCAGCTCACGGTCACCCCGGACCTGCTCGCCGACCTGCTCGGCCGACTCACCGGCCCGACCGGGACGCCCACCGGCCCGACCGGGACGGTCGACCGGTGAGCGCCACCCTGGCCCCCCGGGTGGTGGTCGTCCGCCGCCCCAGCGAGCTGGACGAACTGCTCGCCCGGCACGGCACCCGGGCGGCGGCCCAGTGGTACCTGCGCGCCCGGGGGCGGGACCTGGCCGAGGTGGTGGACCGGCACGAGGCACTCCAGGCGGCGCTGACCGCCGTCGGGGCCGCCGTCCCTGCCGACTGGCGACGCGGCACGGTGAACCGGGACGATCTGCCCCGGTTCCTGTTCGGGCCGGAGGACATCGTCGTCGCCGTCGGGCCGGACGGACTGGTCGCCAACGTGGCGAAGTACCTCGACGGGCAACCCGTCCTCGGCGTCGACCCGGAGCCGGGCCGCAACGCCGGGGTGCTGGTCCGGTGCACCGGCGACCAGGTGGCCGCCCTGCTGCCGGCGGTGGTGGCCGGAACCGCGCCGCTGCGGCACCGGGCCATGGTCCGGGCCACCCTCGACGACGGTCAGGAACTGGTCGGCCTCAACGAGGTGTACGTCGGGCACCCCTCCCACCAGTCGGCCCGCTACCTGCTCGACGTGACCTCCGACGGCCGACCCCGCCGGGAACGGCAGTCGTCCTCCGGGGTGGTCGTCGGCACCGGCACCGGGGCCACCGGCTGGTGCGCCTCGATCGCCCGGGGCCGACCGGCCGCCGTCGTGCTCCCCGCTCCGCAGGAGCCGGCGCTGTGCTGGTTCGTCCGGGAGGCGTGGCCGTCCCCGGTCACCGGGGCCGACCTGGTCGCCGGCCGACTCGACGGCACCGGCACGCTGGAGCTGACCGCCGAGTCCGACGGCCTGGTGGCCTTTGCCGACGGCCTGGAGACCGACCGGTTGACGTTGCGCTGGGGTCAGCGCATCCGCCTCGACGTCGCCCCGGGCCGGCTGGCCCTGGTCGAACCCTGACCGGTGGTCCGGCCGGTCAGGGGGTGTCGTCGCCGAGGCGCTGCCGGTTGGCCTCGATCCAGGCGTCCAACGCGACCGGGTCGTCCGGGTCGACGCCGTCGGCCATCAACTGGGCCACCGCCGCCGTCGCCGGGCTGCGCCGCTCACCAGTCGAGTAGAGCCTGGCGAACTCCGGCACCAGTTCCTCGATCGCCTCGTCGGTCTGGGTGACGGCCCGCTCGGGCAGCCCGCGTCGCCGGGCCGCGAACGCCGTCCAGGCGCGCAGCACCCGGGGCAGCAGCGCCGCGTCGTCCATGTCCAGCACGGCCCGCCGGTGCACCCAGTCGAGCAGGAACAGCCCGGCCACCGCCGGGCTCCAGCGCAGCGGGTCGGCGTCCGGGAAACTCGCCGCGTGGTCGAAGAGCAGGCCGAGGCAGAAGTGCAGCGAGGCCAACTCGGCGTCGCCGTCGAGGGTGTTCAGGCCGTACCGGGCCGCCTCGGGGGCGGCGAGGAAGGCCCGGACCAGCTCGGTACGTTCGTCGCTGGAGAGCGGTTCGGCGGGCCAGCCGGTGGTGTCGACGCCCGCCTGCGGCAACACCGCCAACCGCGCCCCGACCAGCGCCCGGTCGGTGGCGAGTGAACCCTCGGCCGGCAGGTCGCCGAGGTCGTCGGTGATCTCCAGGTGACGGCCCACCTCGCCGCGCATCCGGGCCGGGTCCTCCTCCCGGAACCAGGTCAGGTCGTCGTCGGCGCACATCTGCCGAACCTGCGCGAGGATGCGTTCGGCCGGACCGCCGACGAAGACGTCCTTGGTGATGCCGATGTTGTGGTCGACCAGCGCGACCAGGGCGTGCTCCGGGCCACCCGACTCGTCGTCGTAGGCGAAGGTGGCCAGGTAGGAGGTCTGGTCGCCGTACACGTCGCCGTAGGACCAGGTGCCGGTGAGGTGGACCCGGCCGAGCTGGCCGGCCCAGGCCGGCGCCTGCGCGCCGGGGCGGACCTTCGCCGCGCCCTCGGCGGTCGGGACCAGCGCGGCGAAGACCTGCCGGATGGTGGTGGCGGCGGCCGTGCGGCGGCGGGAGGTGGCGGCGAGGAAACCGGAGACGAATTCCCGGACCGCCGTTTCCCGGTCGGTCTCGGCGATCGCGTAGACGCTGCCCAGCAGCGCCGTGCCGAGCATCTCGGCGTCGAGCGCGCAGTCCAGCCTGGTCACGTCGCGGGCGGCGGACAGCACCGCGTCGTAGGGGGTCTGTGGCGTGGCCATGGCACGACCCTACGCCGCCGCGCCGCCCCGGACACCCGTGCCGACGTCCGCGTTCACCGGCCGGGGCCCGGGCGTCCGTCGATGGACGCCGGGCCTTCCCCGCCGGGATTCAGCCGGCGGCGTCCTGCCAGGCCCGGCGGGCCAGGGCGTACCGGTCGACGAGATCGCGCACGGGGGTGAGGACGTACTCCGCGCCGACCCGGGCGACCTCCTCGGTGAGCCGCCCCTCGGCCCGCTGCCGGGCCCGCCGGGCCGCCCATCTGATCACCGGCCCGGTCACCGCCGCAACCAGCAGGCCGGCGAGCAACCCGCCGAGCAGCAGCACGGTGGGCAACGGTGTCTGGCCCACCCGGGGGTAGTCGAGCGCGGGCAGCCCGAGGGCGCGCAGCGCGTACCCGAGCACCAGCCAACCCAGCCCGACCACGGCGGCGAGGGTGACCAGCCACTGGACGCCGCCCACCAGCCGCCACCACAGCGGCCGGCGTTCCATGCCCAGGTCGGTGCCGGCGACCGCCGCGTCCAGCGCGTCCGGCAGGTCGGCCAGGCGGGACCGGGCGGCGGCGGTCACCGCGGCCGGCCAGGGGGCGGGCAGGCCATCGCCGGAGCGGTCGCCGACCGCGCGGATGGCCAGCCCGAGGGCGGACTGCTGGGCGGCCGTCGGTTCGGGCACCGAGGTCGCCGCGAGCGGGGCCGGCACCGGCTGCTGCGGGTCGGCCGCCGGACCGGGCAGGTGCAGCCGGCGCAGCGGGTCGGGGCGCAGCCGCCGCCAGCCGCGGACCAGCGGCCAGCCCGTCGCGGCACCGGCCCGCTGCCGGTACGCCCCCTCGACCGCGCCCGTCACGGTGGGCACCCCGGCCGCGTCGGCCAGCGCGCGGTCCAGGGTGCGGATCGTCGCCGCGTCCGGGGTGTGCCCGGGGGCCTCGACGGCGACCAGTTCCCCCAGCGCGGCCGTCACCGTGTCGGCGTCACCCCAGAGCCGGCGCAGCGCGGCCTGCCGGTCCGACACGGCCCGTTCCAACGCCTCCCGCAGCCCGGTCATCCCGTTCGGCTCGACCGCCGTGGTGGCCAGCAGCGGCACCCCGTCGAGCCCGTCGACGTCGAGCAGCCGACGCAGGTCGGCCAGCACCCGGGGCAGCTCGGCCGGGGGCAGCCGGTCGGCCTGGTTGAGCACCACCACCGTCACGTCCCGGTGCCTGTGGAACTCGCGCAGGTAGCTGGTGTGGATCACCCGGTCGGCGTACTTCTGCGGGTCGACCACCCAGACCACCAGGTCGACCAGGCCGAGCAGGCGGTCCACCTCCAGCCGGTGGGACCGCTGCACCGAGTCGAAGTCGGGCAGGTCGAGCAGGATCAACCCGTGCAGGGCGGACTCGTCGTCGCCGTCGAGCGCGCTCTCCCGGACGAACCGGTGCCGGGGCAGGACGCCGACCCAGTCGAGCAGCCGGGTGCCGCCGTCCAGTGGCCCCCACACGCAGGCGTGCGCGACGCCGGTGGTGGGCCGGCGCACCCCGACCGGGGAGAGCTCCAACTGGGCCAGGGCGTTGAACAGGCTGGACTTGCCGCTGCCGGTGGCCCCGGCCAGCGCGACCACGGTGTGGTCCCGGGACAGCGACAACCGGGTGCCGGCCCGCTCGACCAGGGTGTGCGCGCCGACCAGCCGGGTGTCGGGCACCTCGCCGTCGACCGCGTCGAGGAAGCGGCGCACCGCGTCGAGCCGGGCCACCAGGGCGTCGGCGTCGACACGCTTGTCACCCCGGAGCGCCTCGCGCATCCGGCCGACGATGTTGGTCACCGGATGCCGTCCTCGGGGGTCGGGGTCGGGGTCGGTAGCGCCGGGCCGGCCTGGTCGGCGAGCCCGCTGCGGTGCCGGGCCACCTCGACCCGGGCGGCGGCCCGGCGCAGGCCGGCGGCGGCCTCCGGGCCGGGCCGGGCGGCGTCGGTGCGGCCCAGGTAGCGGGCCGCCTCCTCGTCGAGCAGCGCGCGGACCCGCTCCAGCAGGTCGCCGCGGGCCTTCGCGGCGAGGGTACGCACCGCCTGGTCGCCGAAGATCGCCTGGAGCACGGCCTGCGCGGCGACGGTGGTGCCCGCCCCGGTGGCCACCTCCAGACCGGTGGGGATGAACGCGGTGGAGGCGAAGACGGCGATCATCACGGCCAGCCCGGTGGCGTTGACCGCGTACGCGGCCGTACGGGCCACGAACCGCCTGTCGCCGCCCTCGTCGCGGACCAGCTCCAGCACGGCCCGCTGCCAGTCCCGGACCAGCCGTTCGGCCCGTTCGGGCAGGTCGGTCGCGGCGTGCGCCAGCGGCGGTTCGAGCAGTGCGGCCCCGGCCGGGTGCGCCTTCCAGGCGGTGTACGTGTGCTCCGCCGCCTCGGCGGCGACCCCGCGTAGCAGGGTGACCAGTTGCGACTCGATGGCGTTGCGCAGGTCGGTGGCGGGCGTGGCGGGCCGGCCGGTGACCGCGGCGACGAGCCGGTCGCGCAGCCGGCCGATCCGGGCCTCCAGCGTCCGGAAGAACTCCCCGGTGCCGACGAACTCCTGCCAGCGGGCGAGCACCTCGCCGCGCAGCAGCCGGCCGTCCTTCAGCCCCTCGCTCACGGTGCGGTGCGCGCCCTGGTAGGCGGCCCGGACCCGGTCGTCCAGCGCGTCGGCGGCGGCCACCTGCTCGTCGGCGGCGTCGGCGAGGGCCTCGACCGTGGGGTGCAGCGAGGCGAGCGCGCCGTCCAGGGTCTGCCGGACCACGGCGGCGCGGGCCTCGGCGTCGGCGGCGAGCCGGGCGAACCAGCCACCCAGCGGCGCGGTCACCCGGTCGGGCAGCAGGCCCTGGCCGTCGACCCAGGTCTCGGGCAGGACGAACAGCGGCGCCGCGCCCAGCTCCTGGGCGGCGAGCATCTCGGACAGGTGGGCGGCGATCTCGTCGGCGGCCTCGGGGGGCACCCGGTCGAGCACCATGGCGATCGAGGCCCCCCGGGAGCGGGCGGAGCGCAGCAGCTCCCACGGGACGGCGTCGGCGTACCGGGCGGCGGTGGTGACGAAGAGCCAGAGGTCGGCGGCGGCAAGCAACTGGCCGGCGAGGGCGCGGTTGGCGTCGACCACCGAGTCGATGTCGGGGGCGTCGAGGAAGGCCAGCCCCGGTGCGAGCGCGGGGGCGGTGACCAGGTGCAGGGTGCCCGGGTCCTCGCTGGGCTCGTTGGTGCGGGTCAGGCCGGGCAGCAGGTCGCCCTGACGGAACCAGGCGGCGTCGGCGGGGTTGCAGACCAGCACCGGGGAACGGGTGGTGGGGCGCAGCACCCCGGCGGCGCTCACCCGGGCCTGGACCAGGCTGTTGACCAGTGTGGACTTGCCCGCGCCGGTGGAGCCGCCGACGACCACGAGCAGCGGGGCGTCGAGCCGGGCCAGCCGGGGCAGCAGGTAGTCGTCGAGCTGGTCGGTCAGCGCCCGGCCGGTGTGCCGTGCCGGCTCGGCCGAGGGCAGCGCCAGCGGGAACCGGGCCGCGCCGATCGCGGCCCGCAGGCCGGTGAGGGCGGCGGGCAGGCCGTCCCCGGTGGGGCCGGGCGGCGTCTCGTCGGTCTCCGACGACCCGGTGCGGGCGGCGACGGTGGGCGCGCCGGACCGGGTGGCGGGATCGCCGTGCGTCGTCACCGCTAAAGCGTGCCCGACCGATGCAACAGAGACAACCGGAGGGTAGTAACGGTCAGGTTGCGTCGGGTCGGCTCAACTCGACTTGCGCTTTGGCGATCGCGTGGCACTATTGAGTCAAGTTCACTCAACTTGTGGTGTGGTCGCTGCGGGCGGCCCACCGGGCAGGCCCTCTGACCTGCCCACCCGTTACGAAGCGAGGAAGCGAAGATGGCACGTGCGGTCGGTATCGACCTCGGCACGACGAACTCCTGCGTCAGCGTTCTGGAGGGCGGTGAGCCCACCGTCATCGCCAACGCTGAGGGCTCGCGGACGACCCCGTCGATCGTCGCGTTCGCCCGCAACGGCGAGGTGCTCGTCGGTGAGGTCGCCAAGCGCCAGGCGGTGACCAACCCGGACCGGACCATACGCTCGGTCAAGCGGGAGATCGGCACCAACTGGACCGTCGACATCGACGGCAAGAAGTACACCCCGCAGGAGATCTCGGCGCGCACGCTGATGAAGCTCAAGCGGGACGCCGAGGCCTACCTGGGTGAGCAGATCACCGACGCGGTGATCACCGTGCCCGCCTACTTCAACGACGGCCAGCGCCAGGCCACCAAGGAGGCCGGCGAGATCGCCGGCTTCAACGTGCTGCGGATCGTCAACGAGCCGACCGCGGCGGCCCTGGCGTACGGGCTGGACAAGGGCTCCAAGGAGCAGACCGTCCTGGTCTTCGACCTCGGTGGCGGCACCTTCGACGTGTCCCTGCTGGAGCTGGCCGAGGGCGTCGTCGAGGTCAAGTCGACCAGCGGTGACAACCAGCTCGGCGGCGACGACTGGGACCAGCGCATCATCGACCACCTGGTGAAGACGTTCCGGGGCGAGCACGGCATCGACCTGGGCCAGGACAAGATGGCGCTCCAGCGGCTCCGCGAGGCGGCCGAGAAGGCCAAGATCGAGCTGTCGGCGGCCACCACCACCAACATCAACCTGCCGTACATCACCGCCGGTTCGGCCGGCCCGCTGCACCTGGACGTGACGCTCAGCCGCGCCGAGTTCCAGCGGATGACGCAGGACCTGCTGGACCGCTGCAAGGGCCCGTTCGAGCAGGCCGTGAAGGACGCCGGCATCAAGGTCGCCGACGTCGACCACGTGATCCTGGTCGGCGGCTCCACCCGGATGCCGGCCGTGACCGACCTGGTCAAGCAGCTCACCGGCCGCGACCCGAACAAGGGCGTCAACCCGGACGAGGTCGTCGCCGTCGGCGCGGCCCTGCAGGCCGGTGTGCTCAAGGGCGAGGTCAAGGACGTCCTGCTGCTCGACGTGACCCCGCTGAGCCTGGGCATCGAGACCAAGGGCGGCATCTTCACCAAGCTCATCGAGCGCAACACCACCATCCCGACCAAGCGCTCCGAGGTCTTCACCACGGCCGACGACAACCAGCCGTCGGTGCTGATCCAGGTGTTCCAGGGCGAGCGGGAGATCGCGGCGTACAACAAGAAGCTCGGCACCTTCGAGCTGACCGGCCTCCCGCCGGCGCCGCGCGGCGTGCCGCAGGTCGAGGTCACCTTCGACATCGACGCCAACGGCATCGTCAACGTGCACGCCAAGGACCTGGGCACCGGCAAGGAACAGAAGATGACGATCACCGGCGGCTCCTCGCTGCCGAAGGACGACATCGAGCGGATGCGCCGCGACGCCGAGGAGCACGCCGACGACGACAAGCGTCGCCGGGAGGAGGCCGAGGCCCGCAACGTGGCCGAGGCGCTCCAGTGGCAGACCGAGAAGTTCCTCGCCGAGAGCGGCGACAAGCTGCCCACGGAAAACCGGGAGCAGCTCAACGAGGCCCTGGGCGAGCTGCGTGGCGCGCTCGGCGGCCAGGACATCGACAAGATCAAGGCGGCCCACGAGAAGCTCGCCCAGGTCTCCCAGCAGGCTGGTTCGCTGCTCTACGCGCAGCAGGCCGAGCAGGCTGAGCAGCCGGGCGCGGCCGGTGCGGGTGCCGGTGCCGCCGGTGCCGCCGGTGCACCGAAGGCGGGCGGCCCGGACGACGTGGTCGACGCGGAGATCGTGGACGAGGACAAGAAGTGACGGTCCACGCCACCGCACAGGGAACGAGGTAGTCGTATGACGGAGAAGCCACGAGCCGCCGACCCGGGCACCTCCGGGTCGACGCCGGGTGGCTCCGCGCCCACCGACGACGGGCCGCGGGTCGTCATCCGGGACAACCGCAAGCTCGGCAGGACCGAGGAGACGCCCGCCGCCGCCGACGCCGGGGCCGACGTCCCGGCCGAGGGGCTGGTCGAGGAGTCCGAGGTGGTGGTCGACGAGATCGAGGCCGAGGCCACCGCCCTCGACGGCCCGGCACCGACCGGTCCGCCGGTGGTGGACGCCCCCGCGCAGCCGGTCGACGGCAGCCCGACCGGTTCCCCGCTCGGCGCCGAGTTGGAAGCCCTCCGGGCCGAGCTGGACGAGCGGACCCGGGACCTGCAACGGGTGTCGGCGGAGTACGCCAACTACCGCAAGCGGGTGGACCGGGACCGGGGCGTGGTCCAGGAGCAGGCGACCGGCTCGGTGCTCGCCGCGCTGCTGCCCATCCTGGACGACCTGGACCGGGCCCGGGAACACGGTGACCTGGTCGGGCCGTTCGGCACGGTGGCCGAGCAGCTCACCACGGCGCTCGGCAAGTTCGGCCTGACGCCCTTCGGTGAGCAGGGCGACCCGTTCGACCCGACCCGGCACGAGGCGGTCGCGCACCAGACCTCACCGGACGTCGACGAGCCCACCTGCGTGCAGGTGATGCGTCGGGGTTACCTGCTCGGTGAGCGGCTGCTGCGGCCGGCCATGGTCGCGGTCGCCGACCCGGAATAGTGCACGGCCATCCGGTCGCCCCGCCCACCCCCAACGGTGGACGGGGCGACCGGGCCACATCTCACGGAAGGGGGTGGACCGGTGAGTTCCAAGGACTGGATCGAGAAGGACTTCTACGCCACGTTGGGCGTGGAGAAGTCCGCCTCCTCGGACGAGATCAAGAAGTCGTACCGGAAACTGGCCCGGGAGTCGCACCCGGACCACAACCCCGGTGACCCCAGGGCCGAGGAACGGTTCAAGGGCGTCTCCGAGGCGTACGCGGTGCTCGGCGACGACGCCAAACGCCGCGAGTACGACGAGATGCGCTCGCTGTTCGGCTCGGGCGCGTTCCGGCGGGGCGCGCGCGGCCCGGGTCAGCCCGGCGGGGCCCCGTTCGACGTCTCCGACCTGTTCGGCGGCGGTGGCGGGGACAACCGGTTCGGTGGCGGCGGCTTCACCGACCTGTTCAGTTCGATCTTCTCCGGCGGTGGCGGTGGTGCCGGCCCGACCCGGGCGCGTGGTCCGGCCCGGGGCCGGGACGTGGAGACCGAGGTTGCCCTCGACTTCGGCGACGCCGTCCGGGGTGTCACCCTGCCGTTGACGTTGCGCGCGCCGGGGGTCTGCGACACCTGCCACGGCAACGGCGCGAAGCCGGGCACCCAGCCGACCGCCTGCCCGGTCTGCCACGGTGCCGGGGTGACCACCCGGGACCAGGGCTCGTTCAGCTTCTCCGAGCCGTGCCGCAACTGCCAGGGTGTCGGGACGGTCGTCGAGGAGAAGTGCCCCGAGTGCCAGGGCACCGGCGGGGTCACCAAGGCCCGCACGCTCAACGTCCGGTTCCCCGCCGGGGTGGCCGACGGCCAGCGGATCAGACTGGCCGGGCGGGGCGAGCCGGGGCAGCGCGGCGGGCCGGCGGGCGACCTGTTCGTGCAGGTGAAGGTCCGCCCCGACGACCTGTTCGGGCGTACCGGTGACGACCTGACGCTGGCCGTGCCGATCACCTTCGCCGAGGCGGTGCTCGGCACCGACCTGCGGGTACCCACGCTGGACGGCGCGGTGACCCTGCGCGTCCCGCCGGGCACCCCGTCCGGGCGGGTGCTGCGGGCCCGGGGCAAGGGTGTCGTACGACGGGACGGGCGGGCCGGCGACCTGCTGGTCACGCTGGACGTGGTGGTGCCGGCGACGGTGTCGGACGAGGCCCGGGCGGCGCTGGAGTCGTTCGCCGGGGCGACGCCGCCGGCGGCCCGGGAACATCTCGACGCGCGGGTGCGTCGGGTCGGTTGACCGGTGGACGGGTGCGGAGGTGAGTGGGATGTCGGACGGGTTCGTCGGTTCGGGTGACCCTGCCTACGAGGCCAAGGTGCTGATGATCTCGGTTGCGGCACGGATGGCGGGGATGCACCCGCAGACGCTGCGCCAGTACGACCGGCTCGGCCTGGTGCAGGCCGGCCGGGCGGCCGGTGGCGGTCGCCGCTACAGCGTGCGGGACGTCGTCCTGCTGCGCGAGGTGCAGCGGCTCAGCCAGGACGAGGGCGTCAACCTGGCCGGGGTGAAGCGGATCATCGGGTTGGAACGCCTGGTGGAGCAGGCCCAGCAGCGGGTGGCCCGGCTGGAGGCGGAACTGGATGCCGCGTACCGGCGGATCGCCGAGCTGGAGACGCTGGCCAGCGGGTTCTCCCGGGGCGACCTGGTGCCCACGAACCGCACCTCGACGGCGCTGGTGGTCTGGCGTCCCCGCCGTGCCCCCGGCCGCTGATCCCTTCCGTTCCGTCCCGTCGCTCGGGGCGGGCCCGGCCTGCCCGGCCCGCCCCGCCTGGCCCTCCGGGCAGGGGTTTCCCTCACGGTCGGCGGTGATCGCCGGTCGGGGGTCGGGGTTTTCCGGCGGCGGGGTTGTCGTTCCGGCTAGCCTGTGATCAGTCCCAACCAGGTCAATCCGGACTCCGACGGCGGGGGAATCGTGGCGGAATCGGCGAAGAAGGTGGCCCGGCAGGCGGAGGAACGGCTCAACCGGGTGGCCGAGAACGTACGGGAGAAGTTCGACCGGGTCACCCAGGGCAAGTTCTCCGACACGGTGAAGAACGGCAGGTTCGATGACCGGCCCGCCCCCGGCAAGGACCGGGAAAAGGCCGGGCCGAAACGCCGTGACCAGGGCGGATCGCAACACTGACGATCCGCCGACGTGCGGGCCGGGACCCACGGGGGGTCCCGGCCCGTTCGCCGTACGGGCGGGTCGGGCCCGGCGGACCGCGACGTCAGCCGAGGCGGCGGTTGTCCCGGACCAGGCCGCCCTCGCACCAGTCGTGGTAGGTGAAGAGTTCCTCCCGGGCCAGCAGCATCCGGCTGTTGTGCGCCCAGTTGCGTACCAACTCGTCGCCGTCGCGTTCGGCCTGCTCGACCAGCTTGCGGAACCGACGCCGGGGGTGGGCGCGGAACTTCGTCCGGATTCCGTCGGCGGCGTAGATGTAGAGGCAGTGCAGGGCGAACCGGCGGGCCGGGCAGGCCGGGTCCCGGGCCAGCTCGAAGAGGGTGAGCACCAGGTGGTCACCCGCCACCAGCAGGTCCCAGTCCTGGGGCAGTGAGGTCAACGGCACCGAGTCGGGCTGGTACGCCCAGGCCCGCAACTCCGCCGGTGACGGGTCGACAGGGTTGGCGAAGCCGCGGAACGTCGGACCGTGCGCGCTCACCCGGCAACCTTCCCGCTCACGCCCGCGGGATGCCTCCGTCCGCCCACGAGCCCCTGGCCTGCTGGGGCGCAACGCTAGCCGCCGCCCCCGGCCGGCGGAAGACCTGCCGGGAAGCAATTCGGCAACGGACGCCCTGGCCAGGCCGACCCGCGCGGTCGACCTGGCCAGGCGAAACTCAGTCCGTGGCCGGCACCGGCCGGGCCTGGCGGGCGGCGATCCGCCGCCGGACCCGCTGCTTGAACCAGGGCATGTCGGGCAGCCGGGCGAGCATCGGGCCGGTGACCACGGTGATCAGCACGTACGCCGTGGCGAGCGCGGCCAGCTTGGGTTCGACGGTGCCGGCGGCGACCGCCAGACCGGCGATGACGATGGAGAACTCACCACGGGGCATCAGGGCGAAACCGGCCCGCCACCGGCCGGGCTCGGCGATCCCGGCCCGCCGGGCCGCCAGGTAGCCGGTGACCAGCTTCGTCCCCATGGTGACCACGGCCAGCAGCAACGCGGGCAGCAGCACCGGCGGCATGTCCCGGGGGTCGGTGACCAGGCCGAAGAAGACGAAGAAGACGGCGGCGAACAGGTCCCGCAGCGGGGAGAGCAGTTCGGTGGCGTGGTGCGCCACCGGCCCGGACAGGGCGATGCCGACCAGGAACGCCCCGACGGCGGCGGAGACCTGGAGCCGGGCGGCGATCCCGGCCACCAGCAGGGTCAGGCCGAGCACCCCGAGCAGCAGCGCCTCCGGGTCCTTCGCCGACAGGGCGGCGGAGATCAGGTGACCGAAGCGGATGGCGACGACCAGCACGACCACCACGGTGAGCACCGCGATGCCCAGCGCCACGCCGCCCTTGACCAGGCCCACGCCGGCCAGCAGCGCGGTCACCAGCGGCAGGTAGAGCGCCATCGCGAGATCCTCGATGACCAGCACGGAGAGGATGACCGGGGTTTCCCGGTTACCGACCCGGCCAAGGTCGCCGAGCACCTTGGCGATCACCCCGGAGGACGAGATCCAGGTGATGCCGCCGAGCACCACGGCCGCCACCCAGCCCCAGCCGAGCAGCAGCGCGAAGCCGAACCCGGGCAGGGCGTTGAGGACCGCGTCGATCAGGCCGGCCGGGGCCGCCGAGCGCAGGTTGCCGACCAGCTCGTTTGCGCTGTATTCCAGGCCGAGCATGACCAGCAGCAGGATGACGCCGATCTCGGCGCCGACGGCGAAGAACTCCTCGCTCGCGGCCAGCGGCAGCAGACCGCCGTGGCCGAACGCGAGGCCGGCGAGCAGGTAGAGCGGGATGGGGGAGACACCGAACCGGCGGCTGAGCCGACCGAGCAGCCCGAGCAGCAGCAGGAGAGCGCCGACCTCGACCAGTAGAGTTGTGGTTTCGTGCATCCGCCTCAGCCGTCCGGGTCACTGTCGGCGAGAATGGCGGTCACCCCGTCGAGACCCTGCCGGGTGCCGACCACGACCACCACGTCACCGGCCGCGAAGCGGAAGGTGGGATCGGGCGAGACGTTGACCTCGCCCTGCCGCAGCACCGCCACGATCGAGGCGCTGGTCCGGGTGCGTGCCTTGGTGTCACCGAGCCGCTTGTTGACGTACTTCGACCCCGCCGGGATGGCGATCTGCTCGGTGAGCAGCCCGGCCGCCTGCTCGCGCAGACCGGAGAGCTGACCCAGCATCAGCGACGCGCCGAGGATGTCGGCAAGCGCCTCGGCCTCGTCGTCGGTCAGCGGGATGTCGTGCTGACAGGAGTCGGGGTCGTCCGGGTCGTAGAGGACCAGGTCGCGGCGGCCATTGCGGTGGGAGACCACACCGAGCCGGCGGCCGGACTCCGTCATCAGGTCATGACGGACGCCGATTCCCGGAAGGGCGGTCTGTTCGACACGTACTCGCACGGACGAGAGGCTATACCCTGCGCCCAAGCTGGGCCTGCTGGACGTCTGTGCTGCTGGTGAGCGCTTTCCGGCCGGCACCGCCTGTGGTCGCCGGCTCGCCGGTCGGTAACCCCGACCCGCGCTGAGGGATCAGGGGGAGGTTCGGCGCGGTGTGACGTAGGTTCCCTTGCCCTGGTGGCCTTCGATGAGGCCCTCCGCCTGAAGGATCAGCAGTGCGGAGCGCACGGGTTCGGCGGAAACCTCGTAGTGCGCGATCAACTCACGTAGGGATGGCAACTTGTCGCCCGGCGAGTACTCGCCGGAGGCGATCTTGTCGCGGATGTCCTGGGCGATGCGCTGACGGTCGGAAACTCGGGGCATGGCGGCAACTCCTGGTAGGCCCCAAGATCCTCCCATGGCGGCACGCGACCCGCCAACACTTCGCGTGCTTTGCATGGTGAGTAGTTGTCTTCCGATGCTTTGCATTGTATGTTGCTTCGGCGGGTCCTTCGGCGGAAAGCCTGGTAGGCAAACCGGCCTCCGGTTGGCTCCGTGGGCTGGCACGACTGGGCCAGAAGATGCGTCAGTCGTGCCAGCCCTGAGATCGACATGGGCCGCGTCGGCGGCGTCCATGCGAAAGCGGCCCTGTCGTCGTAATGCCGAAGTGGGCTGCGACGGCGGCAGGGCGGGCAGTCCGGCCGAGCCGACAGCGCGGCCGGGCTGCCCATCCAGCACCGCGACACCGAACTGTCCAGCGAAGGAGCGCCATGGCGTACGAGTCGCCGCACCCACCGTCGAAGCTCGACCATGGTCAACTCAGTTGGGGCGATAGTGCGGTGTCCGAGCCATCGCTATACCGCCATTGGGCCGATATTGCTTCGGCCCGTCCGGGGTGGCGTGAGCCGGGTCGGGCGGGTGGGGAGGCATGACCGGGCGGTATGTCGTACACCTGCCGGTGGTCGCTGCGGACCTGGCGCGGGCCAAGGTGCTGGCCCGGACGGCGGCCCGCTCGCTGGCCTTCCTCGCCCACGTCGACCCCGGCGAGACCACCGTCTCCGCCGAGGACGATCAGGGGGTACGCCACCGCGTCTTCTGCGACAACCGGCTGGACAGTGGTCGGCGGTGCGTGCTCCGGGCCGACCACGAGACCCCCTGCACCTCTCGCCTGCCCCGTTGGCCACCGAACGCCGCCCGCCCGCCCCGTTGACCTGAGCTGACTGTGAGCCCCTGTCTGCCTCTCGACCGGCGGGCGCCTTCCGCCGTATCAGGACGGCAGGCGCCGCCAAGCTGCCGCCCGGCCCAGCCCCTCCGAAGCGATCGCGCCCTCACGACGTAGGCGGTCCAGCACGACGCGGATCGTCGGATCACTGATGCCGGGCAGCGCCGTGCGGATGTCGGCGACCCGGAAGATGCGCGGAGCGTGGTGGAGCACGTAGTCGAGCACCCGGTCCTGCTTCGAACCGTCCGCCCGATCCGATGCAGCTCGTTCGGCGAACGTGCGGTAGGCGTTCGCCAGGATGTTGACGAAGTAGGTGAGCCACGGCCAGGGATCGGCCTCGCCGTCATGCCAGCCGTGGGTCGAGTCCAGCAGTGCCTGGTAGTAGCCGTCCGCGCTCACGGCGATCTGGTGCTCCAGGCTGACGTACCTCGACACCGAGTAGCCGGCATCCATCAGCAGCGCGTTGGTGAGTGCCCGGGTCACCCGGCCGTTGCCGTCCTCGAAGGGGTGCACGACGAGGAGATCGAGCACGAAGAGGCCGACGAGGAGCACCGGATGGTGACGTCGCGCTGTCCTCTCGGCGGTGTAACGCTCGATCAGTTCGGCCACGAAGTAGGGCGTGTCCGACGCTCGTACGGGGCGGATGCGGACAGTCACTTCGCCGGTGGCGGTGCGGTCGACGACGACGTTGTCCTCAGTTTTGAACTGACCGCCTGGCGCGGCGGTGTGGGCGAAGAGCAACTTGTGCAGATGGAGCAGGAGGCCGGGATTCAGCGGTCGCCAGGCACCCTGGAAGAGGTAGTCCTGCGCGTCCCGGTAGCCGGCCAACTCCTGCTCGCTGCGACTTCTCAGGTTGGTTACCCGTCCGGCGAGGATGCGATCAGCCCGGGCGCTGTCGTTGACGACGATCCCCTCGATGGCCGACGAGGCGGTGATGCTCGCTACCCGGGCGCGGTCGGCCAACTGCTTGAGCAGCCCAGGTAGCTGGTCGCGGTAGAGATCCTCCGATCCTCGGCCGACGTCCACCGTGCCGAGTGCCGTTACGACCGGGCCGGGAACATGACCGATGCAACGGTCCAGGTCGGCGAAGCTGAGCACGGCAGACTCCCGGAAAGTGCCTAATGAAGAAGCAGATTATTTAGTTTATTAGTTTCCTTGGGTACTTCGCCGGGCCGGGTCGGCGTGTCCGGTCCGGCTGGATGTGACCCACGCCACGTTGGCAGAGTTGAGTGGAATAGGCTCAACTCTGATGGTGTCTCTTACTAGTGGACACGCCGATCCCGGGGGAGCCCATGAACACGGAACGACTCACCACCAAGAGCCGCGAAACCATCACCGGTGCGGTCGCGCTGGCCAACCAGCGTGGTCACGCCACCGTGGAACCCTGGCACCTGCTGCTGGCCCTGCTCGACACCGACGGCTCCACCGCCGCCGGCCTGCTGCGCGCCGTGGGTGCCGACCCCGCCGAGCTGCGCCGGGTCGCGCAGCGCTCGGTCGACGCGCTGCCCGCCGCCCGGGGTTCCAGCATTGCCGAGCCCACCCTGGCCCGCGAGTTCGTCAACGCCATCGGCGCCGCCGAGCAGATCGCCCGGCCGCTCGGCGATGAGTACACCTCCACCGAGCACCTGCTCGCCGGCCTGGCCCGGGTGGGCGGCGCGGTGTCCAACGCGCTGAAGACCGCCGGGGCCACCGAGGAGAACCTGGTCGCCGCGTTCCCGACGGTGCGCGGCGGCGACCGGCGGGTCACCACCGCCGACCCGGAGCAGACCTACCAGGCGCTGGCCAAGTACGGCGTCGACCTCACCGCCAGCGCCCGGGACGGCAAGATCGACCCGGTGATCGGCCGGGATTCGGAGATCCGTCGGGTGATCCAGGTGCTCTCCCGGCGTACCAAGAACAACCCGGTGCTGATCGGCGAGCCCGGCGTCGGCAAGACCGCGATCGTCGAGGGCCTGGCCCAGCGGATCGTGGCCGGCGACGTGCCCGAGTCGCTGCGGGACAAGAAGCTGGTCTCGCTCGACCTCGGTGCGATGGTCGCCGGGGCGCAGTACCGGGGCCAGTTCGAGGAGCGGCTCAAGTCCGTCCTGGAGGAGATCAAGAACTCGAACGGCCAGGTCATCACCTTCCTCGATGAGCTGCACACCGTGGTCGGCGCGGGCAAGGGCGAAGGCTCGATGGACGCCGGCAACATGCTCAAGCCGATGCTGGCGCGCGGTGAGCTGCGGATGGTCGGCGCGACGACGCTCGACGAGTACCGCGAGCACATCGAGAAGGACCCGGCGCTGGAGCGTCGCTTCCAGCCGGTGCTGGTCGGCGAGCCGACCATCGAGGACACCATCGGCATCCTGCGCGGCCTCAAGGAACGCTACGAGGTGCACCACGGCGTCCGGATCACCGACGCCGCCCTGGTCGCCGCCGCGTCGCTGTCCGACCGGTACATCACCGACCGGTTCCTGCCGGACAAGGCGATCGACCTGGTCGACGAGTCCGCGTCCCGGCTCCGGATGGAGATCGACTCCCGGCCGGTCGAGGTGGACGAGATTGAGCGGGCGGTACGCCGGCTGGAGATCGAGGAGATGGCGCTGGCCAAGGAGCCCGACGCCGCCTCCGCCGAGCGGCTGGAGCGGCTGCGCAAGGAGTTGGCCGACAAGCGCGAGCAGCTCACCGCGCTGTCCGAGCGCTGGCAGACCGAGAAGAGCCACATCACCAAGCTCTCCACCGCCAAGGAGGAGCTGGAACGCCTCGGCGGTGAGGCCGAGCGGGCCGAACGCGACGGCGAGCTGGAACGCGCCGCCGAGCTGCGCTACGGCCGGATTCCGGCGCTCAAGGCCGACCTGGCGACGGCGGAGGAGGAACTGGCCCGGCTCCAGGCCGACGGCGCGATGCTCAAGGAGGAGGTCGGCGCGGACGACATCGCCGCCGTCGTCGCCTCCTGGACGGGCATCCCGGCCGGCCGGCTGCTGGAGGGCGAGACGGCCAAGCTGCTGCGGATGGAGGAGTCGCTGGGCGGCCGGGTCGTCGGCCAGGCCGAGGCCGTCGGCGCCGTCTCCGACGCGGTACGCCGGGCGCGGGCCGGCGTCGCCGACCCGGACCGCCCCACCGGCAGCTTCCTGTTCCTCGGCCCCACCGGCGTCGGCAAGACCGAGCTGGCCAAGGCGCTCGCCGAGTTCCTCTTCGACGACGAGCGGGCCATGGTCCGCATCGACATGAGCGAGTACGGCGAGAAGCACTCCGTCGCCCGCCTGGTCGGTGCCCCGCCCGGCTACGTCGGCTACGAGGAGGGCGGTCAGCTCACCGAGGCGGTGCGTCGCCGCCCCTACTCGGTGATCCTGCTCGACGAGGTGGAGAAGGCCCACCCGGACGTCTTCGACATCCTGCTCCAGGTGCTCGACGACGGTCGGCTCACCGACGGCCAGGGGCGTACCGTCGACTTCCGCAACGCGATCCTGATCCTGACCTCCAACCTGGGGTCGTCGGTGATCAGCGATCTGACGCTCGCCGACGAGCAGCGCCGCGAGGGGGTGCTCGCGGTGGTCCGCTCGCACTTCAAGCCGGAGTTCCTCAACCGGCTCGACGACATCGTGGTCTTCGCCGCGCTGCGCGGGGACGACCTGCGGTCGATCGTCGACATCCAGCTCGACCGGCTACGTCGTCGGCTCGGCGACCGCCGGTTGGCGCTGGACGTCAGCGAAACCGCCCGGACCTGGCTCGCCGAGCACGGATACGACCCGATCTACGGTGCCCGGCCGCTGCGCCGGCTGGTCCAGTCGGCCATCGGCGACCAACTCGCCAAGGCCCTGCTGGGCGGCGTGGTCCGGGACGGCGACACGGTCCGGGTCGACCTGTCCGACGACAAGAACGCCCTCACCGTAACCGCCTCCTGACCCCGACGGGCCGATCCCGCCACCCCCGGCGGGATCGGCCCGTCCCCCGCTGCCCTGCCGACCGCCCGACCGACGGCCCCGCCGACCGCCCCCGGCGACCGCCCCGGGCGACGGCCCCCGGGAGACCGCCGCGGTGATCAAGAGGTTTACGTCACGAGAGCGCTTTCCCCGTCCGCAAACCTCTTGATCGACCCCGCGCGGGCCCTACCGCGCCCGGCGATCAAGAGGTTGGCGTCACCGGACAGCACTCCCCGTGACGCAAAGCTCTTGATCGACCCCGCGCGGGCACTTTCCGCCCCGTGATCAAGAGGTTTACGTCATCGGAGAGCGCTCCCGGCGACGCAAACCTCTTGATCACCGGGGCCGTCACCGGGGCGGTCGGCGGGGCGGTCGGTGGGGCAGTGGTGGGGCGGTTGGCGGGGGTTGAGTGGGGGTGCGGTGGGTGGTTAGGGGCGGGGCGGGGAAAGGAGAGGGGCATGTTCGGGATGCGGAAGAAGAGTGGCGATCCGGAGCTGGACGCCGCCGTGCGGGAACTCGCCGGGGCGGACACCGTCGCCTTCGGCGGGGTGGGGTTCGCCGGCACGCTGCTGCCGGCGACCGAGGCGTACCGGCGGGTCGGGGAGGCGTTCGCGCAGCGCCCCCGGCAGGCCCGCGAGCAGGTCGACTGGCTGCTGCGGCACGGGTCGCCGGCCGGCCGGGCGTACGCGGCGACGCTGCTGGAGCAGGTCGACCCGGCGGCGGCCCGGGCGGCCTGGACGGCGCTGGTCGACGACGACGCCGAGTTCACCACGTTCGCCGGCTGCACGATGGGCGCCACCACGCTGCGTGGGTACGCGGCCGACCGGCTGGCCGGCAACCGCACCGACGACGACGCTCGGTAGCTGACCACTCACTCAGAATTCGCTGAGTTTCCCCAGGTGCGTGGGGTGCGCGGGGTTGTTACCGTCTCCGCCGACGCACTTGGGGAGGTGGTCGGGGTGAATGGTTCAGTCGCGTACGTCGTGGCGGCGTTGGGATGTCTGATCGGGGTCGCCGGGATCGTGGTGGCGGCGGTGGCTTTCAGTCGGAGCCGCAAACCGGCCCGGCCGACGCCGGTAAAGGACCCGTTCCGTGACACCGACTCCGACGCCCTGCGCGGTGACCCCCGCAAGCTCAAGCCCGGCGACATCGTCGAGATCCGTGGCGTGTCGTACGCGGTCCGCGGCTCGGTGCACCTGGTCGAGGGCGGCTGGAGCTGGGCCGAACATCTGCTGGACACCGTCGAGGGCGACAAGCGCTGGCTCTCCGTCGAGGAGGACCCGGACCTGGAACTGGTGCTCTGGACGGCCGAGCCGGCCGCGACGGTCACCCCCGGCGCACCCACCCTCGACTTCGCCGGCCGCCGCTACTCCTGGGAGGAGTCCGGCCAGGCCCGCTACTCGGCCACCGGCAGCACCGGCCTCGACCCGTACGGCACCGTCCGCTACCAGGACTACCGGGGGCAGGGCGGTGAGCGGCTCTCCTTCGAGGCGTACGGGGATGCCGGCTGGGAGGTGGGCCGGGGCGAGCGGCTGCACCGTACGGACGTGATGGTGTATCCGCAGTCCGGCCCGGTGGGGTCCTGATCGTGCTGGTCAGCCTGAACACCCCGTACGTCGACACCTGCGCCGCCGACCTGAGCCTGGCGCTCGGCGGACCGGAACGTCCCGCCCTGCACGTCCGTGACCTGACCCTGCCCGGTGGCGTCCGGCTGCGGCTACGCCTGCTCGGTGCGTCCCACCAGGTCGTCCTCACCGTCCCGGCCGCCGGTGCCGACGCGCCCGCCCCCGACCGGTCCGGCGGGGCTGGCGGGCTGGTCGAGACGGTTGCCTGCCTGCCCGGCCGGCCCCCGCACCTACCCGGTGACCTGCACGACGAGGCGGGCGGCTACCGGTTCACCGCCACCGTGCTGCGCCCCGCCGAGGGGGAGCTGCACACCCGGATCGCCGCGCTCCGCGCCGACCTGGCCGACGACCCGTACGCCCTGGTGGGGGTCTTTCCCGGGGACCCGGACGCGGTCACCGCGCTGGCCGTCCGCCCCGACGCGCCGGGCGGGTCGGTGCGCTGGCGTACCTGGCACGCGTACCCGCAGACCAACGAACTGGTCCTGACCGAGACGGCGGTGGCCCTTCCGCGAGCCCCGCAGCCGCGAGCTAAGGAGACACAGTGACGTACCGGCGCTGGTTCGTGGTGGGGGTGGCCTTCGCGGTCGTCGGCGCGTTGGTCGCCGCCTTCGCGATCTTCTACGGCAACTTCTCGCCCCGGGGCTACATCGAGGACCGCTACACCCGGGCGGCGAGCCGGGACATCGGGCGGGACGCCATCGCGTACACCTCGAACCGGACCCCGAGCCAGGTGGCGGACGACGTCACCGGCGCCTGGAAGCCGGCCGACCAGTACGTCGACGGTAGCGGCGTCTACCTGCGCTACGACGACGACTCGCTGGTGATCCTGCCGATCGCCGCCGGCTCGGTGATCCTGCTGGAACGGATGCGCACCGCGTACCCGCGTTACCACTCGACGGTGGGCAACCACTGGGGCTGGGGGCGGGGCAGCACGGTACGCGGCGGCGGCCCCGGCTCCGGCAAGTGACGCGTACCGACCCCGACCGAACGAACCCCTGGAGCACGCTGTGCAGAACCTGGTCACCGATCTGCTGGTCACCCTCGCCTACGGGGTGGTCGGCGTCGTCCTGATGGCCGTCGGCTACGTGCTGGTCGACGTGGCCACCCCGGGCAAGCTCCACGAGCTGATCTGGACCGAACGCAACCGTAACGCCGCGCTGCTGCTCGCCTCGAACCTGGCCGGCGTCGGCACCATCGTGGTGGCCGCCATCGCCGCGAGCGAGGACGACTTCCTGCTCGGCCTGGTCGGTGCCGCCGCGTACGGGATCGTCGGTCTGGTCATCATGGCCCTGGCGTTCGTGCTGCTCGACGCGCTGACCCCGGGCAAGTTGGGCACGCTGCTGGTCGACCCGCAGCCGCATCCGGCGGTCTGGGTGTCGGCGGTGGTGCACCTCGCCACCGGCGCGATCATCGCCGCCGCCATCAGCTGATGACCACGGCGAAGCAGCCGGCGAAGCCGAAACAGAACGCGGGCGCCTGGGTCGTCTGGATCGTCCTCGGCCTGGTCGTGGTGGTCTGCGTGGGCAGCAGCATCTTCAACCGGGACTCCGGGGGCACCACCGTGCCCGCCCCGGCGGCCGACGAGCGCGCCGACACCGTGCCGCTGCTCGTGCAGGCGGCCGACAGCCAGGGCATCTGCTACGGCTGGCGGCTGGAGAGGTCGTCCGGCGCGGAGGTGAGCGTCGGCTCCAACCTCGGCGACGGGGTGCCGGTGACCGAGGACGCCCGCTGCCCCCGGTGGGTGGAGGTCCGGGCCCGGGTCATGTACACCGCGGAGAGCAGTGAGAGCAACGACTGGGCGACGGTCACCGTCTCCGGCTCGGGCGACTTCTCCCGCGCCGACCTCTACGCCGTCGATACCGGCCTGACCCGGTTCGGCCTGCACGAGGACGTGTTCGTGGACGACCCGGGCTGGGCGATCTGCCGCGCCGCCGTGGCGTTGCCGCTGCTGGTCGCCGAGACGGGTGCGGCACCACCGGCGGCCACCCCGACCGCCGACCCCGGCGCGGCGGTGGCCCCGCTGCCGGACACCGGCAGCGACTTCTGGCGGGACCGCTGGGGTACGGTGCTGGCCGCCGCCGGCCTGCTGCTGGTCGCCGTGCTGCTGATCACCGTCGGGTTCGTCCAGCGTGGCCGGCAGCGGGCGGCGGCGTCGGCCGGGCGTCCCCGGGGGACACGGTGACCACTGTCGACGACACCCCGGCGGTCGGGCCGCGCTGGCGGTGGGCCCGCGCGTCGGTGCTGCTCGCGGTCTTCGTCTGCGCCGCCTGCGGCCTGGTGTACGAACTGGCCCTGGTCGCGCTCGGCAGCTACCTGATCGGTGACACGGTCGGGCAGGCGTCGATCGTGCTCGGCGTGATGGTCTTCGCGATGGGGGTCGGCGCGCTGGTCGCCAAACCGTTGCAGCCCCGGGCCGCCGCCGCGTTCGCGGTGATCGAGTTGACCCTGGCCCTGCTCGGTGGCCTGTCGGTGCTCGGCCTCTACGCCGCGTTCGCCTGGCTCGACCTGTACGGCCCGGCGCTGGTCGGCACCGCGTTCGTGCTGGGTCTGCTGATCGGCGCGGAGATCCCGCTGCTGATGGTGATGCTGCAACGTATCCGCGAGCAGGCGGCCGGCAGCGCGGTCGCCGACCTGTTCGCCGCCGACTACGTCGGGGCGCTGCTCGGCGGGCTGGCCTTCCCGTTCCTGCTGATCCCCGTCTTCGGCCAGCTCAAGGGCGCGCTGGTGGTCGGCGCGGTGAACGCGGTGGCCGGCCTGGCCCTGGTCTGCACGGTGTTCCGCGCCGAGCTGAGCCGCCGGGCCCGGCTCGTGCTGGGCGTCGGCTCCGTCGTGGTCGCCCTCTGCCTGGGGTACGCCTGGGTCACCGCCGCCGACTTCGAGGTGACCAGCCGCCAGCAGCTCTACCGGGACCCGGTGGTGCACGCCGAACGCTCCCGCTACCAGGAGATCGTGCTGACCAGGTCGGTACGCGAGATCGGCCACCCCGACACCGATCTGCGGCTGTTCCTCAACGGCGACCTCCAGTTCAGCTCGATCGACGAGTACCGCTACCACGAGGCGCTGGTGCACCCGGCGATGCGCGGCCCGCGCGGTGAGGTGCTGGTCCTCGGTGCCGGCGACGGTCTCGCCGTCCGCGAGATCCTGCGTTATCCGGACGTGCGCCGGGTGACCGTGGTCGACCTCGACCCGGCGGTGGTGGCGCTGGCCCGCTCCGAGCCGCAGCTGCGCGCGCTCAACGGCGGCTCCCTCGACGACCCCCGGGTCCGGGTGCTCAACACCGACGCCTTCGGCTGGTTGCGGACCGCCGGCGAACGCTTCGACGTGGTCGTCGCCGACCTGCCCGACCCGGACGAGACGGCCACCGCCAAGCTCTACACCGTCGAGTTCTACGCGTTGATCCGTTCGGTGCTCGCCGAGGGGGCCCGGCTGGTGGTGCAGTCCGGGTCGCCGTACTTCGCGCCCCGGTCGTACTGGTCGATCGAGGCGTCGGTACGGGAGGCCGGCTTCGCCACCGTGCCGTACCACGTCGACGTGCCCTCGTTCGGTGACTGGGGCTTCGTGCTCGCCGCCCCGAGCGGGACCCCGCCGCCGCTGGAGTTGCCGGCCGACGCGCCCCGGCTGCGTTTCCTCGACCCGGCGGTGCTGCGGGCGGCGGCGGCCTTCCCCGCCGACCGGGGCCGCCTCGACGTGCCCGCCTCCACCCTGTTGCGGCCCAGGGTGCTCGACTACGCCCGCAGCGAGTGGCGCGGCTACTAGCCTCGGAGGCGATGTCACCGTCGCTGCGCCGCCGGCTGCCACCGCGCGCGGTGGACGCTGCCGCGTACCTCCAGGCGTTCGTGCTGTCCGGGGTGGCGACGGTGCTGGTCACCCGGGCGTTCCTGCACGCCACCGGCTACCCGCAGCTCGGCGGCGGCGGCCTGCACATCGCGCACGTGCTCTGGGGCGGCCTGCTGATGACCGTCGGGCTGGGTGTGGCGCTGGTGTTCCTCGGCGGGGCTGCCCGGATGACCGGCGCGGTGCTCGCCGGGATCGGCTTCGGGCTCTTCATCGACGAGGTGGGCAAGTTCGTCACCGCCGGCACCGACTACTTCTACCGGCCCGCCGCCGGCATCATCTACGCGGTCTTCGCCCTGCTGGTGGTGATCACCCAGGCGTTGCGCGAACGGCTGCGCCCGACCCCCGGCGAACGGGTGGCCAACGCGTTGGACGTGATCGTCGGCGGTGTCGGCCGGGGGCTCACCGACCGGCAGCGGGCGGCCACCCTGCGGCTGGTCCGGGGTGCCGGGCCGGAGGTCGAGTCGGGGGTGTCCGCGCTGCTGGACGTGGTGCCGCGCCGGGAGCCACCGCCGCGACGGTTCTGGCAGCCCTGGGTGGCCCGGCTGCGCGACGCGTTGGTCCGGCTGACCGCCCAGCGCTGGGTGGTCCTGCTGGTGGTGGCCTACCTGGTCGTCGAGCCGGTGGCGACGGTGGTGGTGGTGACCACCGAGGGGGTGACCGGCGAGTTGGACCAGCTCGGTGAGTGGGGGGCGGTGCTCGGGGTGTCCGCCTCGGCGGTGGTCGCCGGGGTGCTGAGCATCCGCGCCGCGTTCCTGCTCCGCAACGACCGGCGGGCCGCGTTCCGGCTGTTCAAGCTGGCGCTCCTGGTCGACCTGCTGTTCGGGCAGATCTTCAACTTCACGGTCAACCAGTTCGACGCGGTGACCGGGCTCGCGGTGGACCTGCTCCTGCTCGCCGTGGTGACCGCCGAACACCGCCGACTGGTCCGCCAGTCGTGACCGCGGCCGGTGATTCGGCGGTTCGACCAGCGGGTACGGCTCCGTCGTACCCGGTGCGACGGGACTGCGGACGTTACCGTGGTGCGGTGATCTAGGAAGGAGAATCATGGTCGATTCCCACAGCACGCCCGCCCGGACCCGTCCGGGTCTGGTGACGCTCTCCAGCTACCTGCTGATGTTCTTCGCGGTGCTCCAACTGATCGGGCTGATCCTGACCCTCGCGATCAGCGGGAAGCTGCGTCAGGCGTTCGAGGACGCCTTCGAGGGGACCGCGAGCGAGGTCGAGGGCCTCGGCACCGCCGTCGTGGTCTTCGCCGTCGGCGCGTCCGCCGTCCTGCTGCTGATCGCGCTCGCCCTCGTCGTCCTGGCGATCTTCAACAACCGGGGCAAGAACGGCAGCCGGATCGCCACCTGGGTGGTCGGCGGCATCATGGTCTGCTGCGTCGGCGGCGGGCTGATCAACGGTGCCGCCGGGTTCAGCGGCTCCACCGGCTCCACCTCCGGGGACGCGCCGAGCGCCGAGGAACTGGAACGCAGCATGAACGCCGTGCTGCCGTCCTGGTACAACCCGGTCAGCACCCTGCTCGGGGTGGTCAGCCTGCTCGCCCTGCTGGCGGCGCTGATCCTGCTCGCCCTGCCGCAGTCCAACGAGTTCTTCCGCAAGCCCAAGGCGGGCTGGGAGCCGCCGGTTCCGGGTGCCACCTACCCGGCCGCGCCCGGCTACCCGCCCACCCCCGGCTACCCGGCCACCCCGGACTACCTGCAACCCGGTGCCCCCGGCCCGTCGTCGACCCCGGGCCAGCCCGGCCCGTCGCCGGCCGCCCCCGGCGTGCCGGACCAGCCGCAGTCGTCCGACGGCCCGTCCTGGTCGCCGCCGTCGGGCGGCGAGCCCGACCGGCCCACCGGAGGCAGCGGCCCGGACGACCCGCAGCGTCCCGCCGGCAGCTGACGGGCGCGTAACAGCGACACCGACGATTCCCTCCGAGTAGGTTGCACACCGACGCCTACCGGAGGGAATCGTCGTGTCGTACCCGGATCAGGTGCCGGACCGCCGCCCGCCGGTCGTCACCGTGGCGGCGGCGCTGCTCGGGCTGATGGCGCTCGCCGCCGGGGTCTACGCCGTCACCAGCCTGCTCGCCCTGGGCGGCACGGTCGACAGGTTCCGGGGGGCCGCCGCCGACACCGCAGCCGACCCGGGCGACGTCGACGGGGTGGTCCGGCTGCTGCGGCTCAGCACGATCGGCTCGGCGGTGGTGACGGTGCTGGTGGCGCTGCTGCTGGTCGGCCTCGCCGGTGGGCTGCTCGCCAGGCGTCGGGGGGCCCGGGTCGGCGTCTGGGTGGTCTGCGGGCTGGGTCTGCTCGCCGGAGGGTGCGCCCTGGCCGTGCTGGTCGGCCAGCGGGTCAGGCCACTGCGGCTGGGCAGCGGTGACCAGGGGGTGGCCGACCTCTTCGCCACCCTGGACGACGCCTATCCCTCGTGGTGGGTGCCGGTGAACGCGGGCGTCTCGGTGGCCCAGGGCCTCGGCTACCTCGTGGTGGCCGTGCTGCTGGCCCTGCGGCCGGCGAACAGTTGGTTCACCGGCAGGTGGCCGGTGCGACCCGGATACGGGCCCTCCTCGTTCACCGCCGCGCCCTACCAGTCCCCGGTGTCCGCGCCGAAGCCCGGCCCCGCCGCCGCCACACCGGTACCGCCCCAGCCTGAGCCCGGGTCCGCGTCCGGGCCCGACGTGATCCGACGTCCCACCGAGGAGCAACCGTGACAGTCGACCGATCCGGGTCCGGCCGGTGCGCGTTGATCACGGGTGCCACCGCAGGGATCGGCGCGGCGTTCGCCAGGCAACTCGCCGCCGAGGGCTGGGACCTGGTCCTGGTGGCCCGGGACACCGCCCGGCTCGACGCCGCCGCCGCCGAGCTGACCGGCCGGTACGGCAACCGGACGGAGGTCGTCTCCGCCGACCTGTCCACCGACGACGGTTGCGCGCTGGTGGAACGGCGACTGGCCACCGGTGACCCGGTGGATTTGCTGGTCAACAATGCCGGACTGAGCCTGAACCAGCCGTTTATGCGATCCACCGTCGCCGACGAGACACGGTTGCTCCGGTTGAACGTGCACGCGGTGCTGCGCCTCACCCATGCGGCGCTCGGGCCCATGACGAGGCGCGGTAATGGGACAGTGATAAATGTCTCTTCGGTCGCTGGCTTCGGCCCGGTGATGCCCGGCTCCACCTATCCGGCCAGCAAGGCATGGGTGACCAGCTTCAGTGAATCGATCGGGCAGACGGCCCGCTCAGCCGGGGTGCACGTGATGGCGCTCTGCCCCGGCTACACCCGTACCGGCTACCACGAACGTACCGGCATCGACATGTCAGGAATGCCGCGGTGGATCTGGCTCGAAGCCGACGACGTGGTTGCCGAGGCCCTGCGTGACCTGCGAAAAGGCAAAACCGTGAGCGTGCCCGACTGGAAGTACAAGCTGGCCGTGGCGAGCTTGCGGCACGTGCCGCGTCGGCTGCTGCGCGGTGCCTTCCGGGACCGGCGCGGGCAGGCCGACCCGGCCGGGCAGTGACCGACAGGCGGTGCCGGTCGACCCGCCGGTGGCCTGGCGTGGCAGCGAAACCCTACCGGTGTGGTCGCGCAGCGTAGCCGTCCATCGCCAGTCATCGAGCACCCGGATGGCCGCTCCGGGTGGGCCGCACACACGACCCACAGACTTGAGCAGTACCCTCTATCGCCATGGGGGACCACGACGACCTGCGTAAATTCATCACTGACCTGGCTGTGGTCCATGGCCGGGTCGTGCTCTCCTCGGGGCGGGAGGCGGAGTGGTACGTCGATCTGCGTCGCGTGACTCTCCATCACCGGGCCGCTCCCCTGGTCGGTCGGGTGATGCGGGAGCTGACCGCCGACTGGAATTACGACGCGGTCGGTGGGTTGACCCTGGGTGCCGATCCGATCGGCATCTCGATGTTGCACGCCGCCGCAGAGACCGATCGACCCCTGGACGCCTTCGTCGTCCGCAAGGCCGGCAAGGCGCACGGTCTCCAACGGCGGATCGAGGGTCCTGAGGTGGCCGGCCGGCGGGTACTGGCGGTGGAGGACACCTCGACGACGGGCGGCAGCGTGTTGACGGCCGTCGAAGCTCTACGCGAGGCCGGGGCGGAGGTCGTGGGCGTGGCGGTGATCGTCGACCGTGGCGCCAGCGACGTGGTACGTGCCGCCGGACTGCCGTATCGGGCGGCCTATACGTTGGCTGACCTCGGCCTTGTGGCGTAAAAATTTGCCGATTCGGATCTGCTGATATGCAGGCGGATCGATGCTGCTGGTGGAAGGATGGAATACGTGGGAACTGCGTTGGCTGAAATGACCATGCCTCAGATCTCGCCGCTTGCCGGCGAGCCGATCGAACGTGCCGACGCCGAGCGGCTGGCGGGGGTCCTCAAGGCCCTCGCCGACCCCGCCCGGCTGCGGCTGCTCAGCCTGATCCAGTCGGCGCCCGAGGGCGAAGCGTGCGTGTGTGACCTCACCGCGCCGCTCGGCCTCTCGCAGCCGACGGTCAGCCACCACCTCCGCATCCTCACCGAGGCCGGCTTGCTGGAGCGGGAGAAGCGTGGTGTGTGGGCCTACTACCGGCTGGTGCCGTCGGCGATCGCCACGATCGCCGACCTGCTCACGCCGCCGCGCAAGCGGGCCACCAAGAAGGCCCGCTGACTGAACCCGTTCGTCCCGTCCAGGGGCGACGTCCGATGACGGACCAGGGGTGGCGTCATCGGGTGGTGACGGCTGCCCGTCACCGGTCAGTTTGCTGATCCACCACCGTGCCCGCGGTGGCGTACGCGTACGCAACGGCCGGTCCTCTCCCCGAGGGCCGGCCGTTGGTCGTCCGCCGGTCAGTGGCCCTGCCCGTGTTCCGGGTACCGCCCGCCGTCCGACGGTGGGCGCTGCCCGTACGTCTGCGGGGGGAACCGCTGGTCGGGGCCGGGCTGCCCGCCGTACGGCTGCGCGCCGCCTGCGGGCTGCCCGGGGTGCGGCTGCGGGGGCTGGTCGTGGTGGTGGTGCTCGACGGCGTCCCGGACGGCCTCGACCGCCCCGACCGCGCTCGCGGCGGCGATCACGGCGACGGCCTCACCGCGCCGACGTGCCTTACGGTCGCGGAGGAACTCGAAGAAGATCGGCAGCACCGAGATCAGGATGATCAGTGCGACCACCGGCAGGATGTACCTGTCGATCTTGTCGCCGATGGCGCTGTAGATCTGGTCGGCGAGCAGGTAGCCGATCAGCAGGATGCCGTCCACCCAGAGGACCGCGCCGACGACGTTCCAGAGGAGGAACTGCTTCGCCGGCATGCCGAGCGCGCCCGCCACCGGGTTGAGGAACGTCCGCACGATCGGGATGAACCGGGCCAGCACCACGGCCTTGGCCGGGCCGAACTTCTGGAAGTAGAACTCCGCCTTCTCCACGTACTCCTTCTTGAAGAGCCGGGAGTTGGGGCGCTCGAACATCTTGCGGCCGTACCGGGCGCCGAGCCAGTGCCCGAGCTGGGCACCGGCGATCGCGCAGAGCGGACCGCCGATCAGCAGCCCGGCCAGGGAGAGCCGGGTGCCGCTGCCGAAGATCGCGTCGGCCACCGGCGACGCGGCCACCCCGGCCAGGAACAGCAACGAGTCGCCGGGGAAGAAGAACCCCACCAGCAGGCCGGTCTCGGCGAAGAGGATCACCCACACGCCGACCAGCCCGAAGGTCTGGAGCAGATCCTTGGGGTCGAGCGGGTTCAGCGCGACCGTCTCCGCGACCACCCGCGTCTTCTCACCTGTGTCCACGGCCACACACCATACCGAGCCCACGAACGCACGGTCGCGGCACGCGTCCCTCCGACCGGCAACTCACCCCACCGGACCCGCCCGGCCGGACCGCCGGGCGCGGGGCCGGGCGGGTCCGGGCCCGCCCGGCCCCGCGCTCCATGGCCCGGCCGGGCGGGCCCGATCAGGCCACGAAGTGCGACCGGCGGCGGCGGGCCGCCAGGTAGCTGCCGATCCCGGCCGCCAGGAGCAGGCCGCCGACGGTGGCCACCAGGCCGGACGGGGAACCGGTGATCGGCAACGAGCCGTCGTCGCCGCCCTGACCGCCCGAGGCGTGATTCACCAGGATCTTCGCGGTGTCGTTGCTCGGGTCGAGGTCCTTCGTGCCCACCGGGCCGCTTCTCAGCTGGACCGTGCCCGTCAGGGGGCCTGCCCGATCGATGCGGAACGAGAACGGCAGGGCGACCCTCCCGCCCTTGTGGATGACGTCGTACTGGTAGCAGAGGTAGGCGCGGGCACCCGGCCGGCCGCCCTCCTCGTCCTGGATGTCGGCGTCGAGGCAGTTCTTGGGCACCTTGACGGCGGTGACGCCCTTCGGCACGGTCATCTCGACGATCGTGTAGAAGTCGCGGCCGCCGTTGGACGACGAGGCCGGCCCCCGGTTGGTGTAACCGATCGTGACCGGCACGGTCTCGCCCACCTTGGCGGTGATGCGTACCTCGTCGGCCGCCAGGTCGGCCCGCTGGTTGCCGGTGACGGTCAACTCGACGGGCGTTTCGTTGTCGTTCGGCCTGACGTCGGTCTGCGCCGCCCGGGACGTGCCGCCGGGCAGTCGGGTGCCGACCTGCTCCAGCCGCAGCACACCGCCGCTGCCCTGCTGGTCGAGCGTGTAGCTGGGCTGCGCGTCCGCCCAGTCCTGCGGGGTGAACCAGGTGGCGGTGCCGGGCTGGACGTTCGGTGCCGAGACGTCCCGGGGCACGGTGACACCGAAGCCGCCGTCGACCCGGAACGCCCGGCCCGGCGCGATCTCGTCGTCGAAGGTGCAGGCGAACAGGTTCGGCGTGAAGTGCACCAACCCACCCTTGCTGCCGTATCGGCAGTTCCGGTAGCGCTTCGACGGGGTGAGCCCGTACGCGGCCGAGACGAGGAGCACCACGCCCCGCACGGTCTCCTGCCCCCGGTTGGCGACCGACAGGCCCACCGGCACCGTGGCACCGGGGCCGCCGGTCAGCGTCACCGCGGGACCCGCCACCAGGTCGACCCCCTCGCCGACGAGGACCGTCGACGTGGTGGTGCTCGTACCCGACCTGCCGGTGGTGACGGTGAACCGGAGCAGACCCTGTCGACCCACCGTTGCACCCGCGCGCGGGCGTACCGACAACGAGAGCAGGTCCGGTGCGTCCTCCTGGTAGGCCAGGCAGGTCAGCACGGTGCCGGTACGGGTGCAGGCCGAGGCGGCGGAACCGCTCACCTCGACGAAGGCGTCGACCGCGCCGTAGTCGACGGTGATGGTGTAGCTGTCCTGGAGTTTCTCGCCCGGCACCCGGAGCACCACCGTCCTACCGGGCCCACCCGGAGCCAGGGTGACGTTGTTGGCGGACGTGGTGAACCCGGCCGTCACCACCTGGCCGGGGGAGGCCCCGGGGTTCGCGGGGGCGGCCGGGGCGGGAGTGGCGGAGGCGGCGACACACGCGCCCACCACCGCAAGTCCGGCCAGCCAACGACGCGTCGCGTGCTTGCGCATCAGCGGATCCTGTCCTGAGGAGGTGCTACGACGGTCGTCGCAGCCTAGGGAGTTCGTCCCCGTCCGAGTGCCCCGCGCCGACGGGTGGCGACAGAATGGGCCGAACAGCCGACGAATCCCCCCGGACGGCCCACCCCACCCACCCGGGCCGCCGTGGACCGCCCCACCCCGGGGAGGGTCAGAGCCGGGGGTCGACCGGCTCGGACTCGCAGGCGAGGATCGCGAAGACCAGCTCGTGCCGCCGCCACAGCGGGACGTCGGCGGCGTACCCGTCCAGGGCGGCCAGGCCGAGCGCGTGTTCACGCAGCGCCAGCCCCCGCTTGCGGCCCAGCGAGCGGCGACGCAGCGCGGCGAGCTGGGCCGGGTCGGTGTAGCCGGGACCGTAGATGATCCGCAGGTACTCCCGGCCCCGGCACTTGATCCCCGGCTGGAGCAGCGAGCCCCGGGCCGAGCGGGCCGCCGGGCCGTCGTACGGCTTGACCACCATCCCCTCGCCGCCGGCCCCGGTCAGCGCCGACCACCACTCGGTGGCCGCCGCCACCGCCGCCTCGTCGGACAGCTCCACCACCTGTCGTCGGGTCGGGGTGAAGAACTCCGGATCGGCGGCGCAGAGCCGGTCGGCCAACGCCAGGTGCCAGCCGTGGTCCCGGTCGGTGAAGGTCACCGTCGCCCCGGCCAGCACCGCGAACGGCGCCAGGGTCACCCCGCGCAGCCCTTCGGTGGGTGCCACGTACGCCCGGTAGGCCGCCGAGTAGCCGTCGACCTCCGCCCGACGGGCCGCCATCCGCTCCCGCAGCGCGGCCACCGGCAGTCCCCGGGCCGCCGCCGAGTCCAGCGCGGCGAGAGCCGCCGGCAGCGCCGCCCGCCCGGCCGCCCCGACCCCGGCGTACTGCTCGCGGATCAACCCGTCCGCCTTTGCCGACCAGGGCAGCAGCTCACAGTCCAGCAGCAGCCGGTCGGTGCCCAACTCCTCCCACAGCCCGGCCGCGCCGACCGCCGCCCGGACCCGGTCCAGCAGCTCCCCGTCCAGCGGCGGGCCGAAGAACGGCCGACCGGTCCGGGTGTGCACCACCCCACCGCCGAACCGGCCGGGTTCCCGCTCGACCAGCACCACCGCCCGGGAACCCATGTGCTTCTCCTGGCACACCACCCGCTGCACGCCGGCCGACCGGTAGTCCTCGAACGCCTGCGTCGGGTGCTCCAGGAACCCCGGCACGGTCGACGTCGAACACGGGGCCATGGTCGGCGGCAACCAGACCAGCCGGCCCGGGTCCACCGCGAACCGGCTCATCACCTCCAGCGCGGCGGCGGCGTTCTCCGCCGGCACGGTCAGCGTGCCGTAGGCGTGCTCCAGGTGCCGCCGCCCGGTCACATCGGCTAGGTCGAGCACCGTGTCCGGGCGGGTCGGGGCGAACAGCGACCGGGCCGGGGCGTACCACTCCCGCCGGGCGTCGACCGCGACCAGCTCCCGCTCGGGGTAGCGCAGCGCGGTGAGCTTCCCGCCGAAGACGCAACCGGTGTCGACGCAGATCGTGTTGTTGATCCACTCCGGCACCGGCGTCGGGGTGTGCCCGTACACGACCGTCGCCGCACCCCGGTAGTCGCGCGCCCACGGGTAGCGCACCGGCAGGCCGTACTCGTCGGTTTCGCCGGTGGTCTCGCCCCAGAGCGCGAACGAACGGACCCGGCCCGACGCGCGGCCGTGGTACGCCTCCTTCAGGCCGGCGTGCGCCACCACCAGCCGGCCGCCGTCGAGCACGAAGTGGCTGACCAGGCCGTCGATGAAGGTCGCCACCCCGGCCACGAACGCCGGGTCCTCCGCGTCGAGCTGTGCCATCGTCTCGGCCAGGCCGTGGGTGAGCTTGACGTCCTGGCCACGCAGCTTGCGCAGCAGCTTGTGCTCGTGGTTGCCCGGCACGCAGATCGCGTGCCCGGCCGCCACCATGCCCATCACCAGGCGCAGCACGCCGGGCGAGTCCGGGCCGCGGTCCACCAGGTCACCCACGAAGACCGCGGTACGACCAGCCGGGTGCACCGCGTCCACCGGGCGACCCGCGTCGTCGCGGTGCAGCACGAAACCCAGCCGCCCCAGCAGCTCCTCCAGTTCCGCCCGGCACCCGTGCACGTCACCGACGATGTCGAACGGCCCGGTCAGCTCCCGCCGGTCGTTGAACAGCTTCTCCAGCCGGATCCGCGCGGCGTCGATCTCCTCGACCCCGCGCAACACGTGCACCTTGCGGAACCCCTCCCGGGCCAACTGCCCGTACGACCGGCGCAGGTCCCGCTGCATCCGGGCCAGCACCTGCCGGCCGTGTGTGCGGTCGGCGCGGGACAGGGTCCGTTCCCAGGCCAACGCCTCCGGCACGTCCAGCACGATCGCCACCGGGAGCACGTCGTGCTCCCGGGCCACCCTGACCAGCCCGGCGCGGGCGTGCGGCTGGAGGTTCGTCGCGTCGACCACGGTGAGCCGGCCCCGCCGCAGCCGGACCCCCGCCACGTGGTGCAGCGCCCCGAACGCGTCGGCGGAGGCGGACTGGTCGTTCTCGTCGTCGGCGACCATCGCCCGGAACGCGTCCGAGGCGAGCACCTGACTGGGCGCGAAGTGCCGGGCGGCGAAGGTGGACTTGCCCGAGCCGGAGACGCCGACCAGCGCCACCAGGGCGAGTTCGGGAATGTCGAGAATGCTCATCGGGTCGTCTCCCGGCTGGCCACGGCGGTGAGGACGGCGAGCTGGGTGGGATGGCCCAGCTCGGGGTCGTGGTCGCCGACCCCGCTGACGGTGGCCGTGTAGCCGTGCTCGGCGGCCACCCGGTCGACCCACGCCGCGAACTCGGCACGGGTCCACTCGAACCGGTGGTCGGGATGCCGGAACCGCCCCGCCGGCAGCCCCTCGTACCGCACGTTGTACTCCGCGTTCGGGGTGGTCACCACGAGTGTGCCCGGCCGGGCGTGACCCAGCACGGCGTCCTCCAACGCGGGCAGCCGGGCCGGGTCCAGGTGCTCGACGACCTCCATCAGCACTGCCGCGTCGAAGCCACGCAACCGGTCGTCCCGGTAGGTCAACGCCGACTGCCACAGCCGGACCCGGTCCTGCTGCCGCTGGGGCAGCCGGTCCAGCCGCAGCCGGCGGGCGGCCGTCGTCAGCGCCTGCGCGGAGACGTCCACCCCCACCACCTCGGTGTAACGCCGGTCGACGAGCAGCCCGGTGAGCAGCGCGCCGCCGCCACACCCCAGATCCACCACCCGCCTCGCGCCGCTGGCCGCCAGCGCGGCGAGCACCGCCTCGCGCCGTCGGGCCGCCAGGGACGCCCGCCGGGGATCGGCCGCCGCCGCGCCTTCCGCCGGGCCGGTGGCCTCGTCGACACTGTCGTCCGGCACGGGTACGTCGGCCAGCCGCAACTCGGCCAGCCGGGCCATCGCCCGCCCGGCCAGCGCCCGCCGGTGCGCCAGGTAGCGGCGGGTGATCAACGCCCGTTCCGGGTGGTCGGCCAACCAGCCCGCCCCGGCCCGCAGCAACTTGTCGATCTCGTCCGGGGCGACCCAGTAGTGCTTGGCGTCGTCCAGCACCGGCAGCAGGACGTACAGGTGGTTGAGGGCGTCGGCGAGCCGGACCGTGCCGGTCAGGCGGAGGTCGACGTACCGGCTGTCACCCCATTCGGGGTGCTGCTCGTCGAGCGGGAGCGGGGCTGCGGTCACCACCCAGCCGAGCGGGGCGAACAGCCGTACCGCCAGCTCCGCGCCGCCCCGGCAGCGCAGCACCGGCACCCGGACGCTCAGCGGGATCGCCACGCCGGCCAGCTCCGGGCGGTCCCGGGACACCCCGCGCAGCGCGGAACGGAACACCGTGGACAGCGCCGAGGAGAGCAGACTCGACGCGGCGTAGGCACGGTCGTTGACGTACTGCCCGAGGGTGAAGGTCTCCGGGGTGGACGCCGCCCGCCGCCGGCCCACCCCGAGGCGCTGCGGATCGACCTCGACCAGCAGGGCGGCCGTGCACCGACGCTCCGTCGCCTCCGGGTAGAACACGTGCGCGGTACCTGTGGGCAGGTCGAACTCCTGCACCCGGTCGGGGTGCTTGACCAGCAGGTAACCGAGGTCGGTCGCCGGTTCGTGGGTGGTGGTCAGGGTGAGCAGCACGCGCCCATGATCCCAGCGTGGTCGATCCGGCGTCGTCCTCATTTCTCCCCCGGTGCCGCCGCACCTCGGGGCCTCAGCGGTCCGGGTGCGCGGGCGGTGCAACGCGACGCCCCGCCGACCCGGGCGGGTCGGCGGGGCGTCGGAGATGCGGCGGTGATCAGGCCACGAAGCGGGTCCGGCGGCGGCGGGCCACCAGGTAGCCGGCGGCACCGGCGACGAGCAACAGTGCGCCGACCCCACCGACCAGGGCCGTCGAGCTACCGGTGATCGGGAGCGGGCCACCGTCACCGGCGCCCGTGCCACCGTCACCCCCGCCGGGGCCGTCCGTGCCGCCGTCGGTGCCGGTCGCGTTGACGAGCAGCTTCGTGACGTCGTTGGCCGCGTTGGTGTCCTCGGTGAAGCCGTCGCACTCGCACTTGGCGTTGATGGTCACGCTGCCTGCGGCGTCCGGGACGACCTTGTCGATCCGCAGGCCGAACGGGAAGGTCTGCTTCTCGTCCACGGCGAGGTAGATGTCCGGGAGGCAGCGGTACGCCTTGGCGCCAGGCGTGCCGGCCTCCGACCAGTCCGCGTCGCCGTCGTCGAAGGGCACGCAGGTGTCGGGCACCTCGACGGCGGTGGTGCCGGTCGGCACGACGACGTCCACCTTCGTGACGGGGCTGCCGCTACGGCTGAAGTCCAGCGACGCCGGTCCGTCGTTACGGACGCCGACGGTGGCCCCGACCACCGCACCGGCCTTGCCCTTCACCGAATCGCCGAGCGCGGCCAGGTCCGTCCCGTTCGTGCCGGTGGCCTTGACCACCACGCCGGACCAGTTGTTGTACGGGTCGGTGTCGGACTGGAGACCCCGCCGGTTGCCACCCTTGCCCAGGCTGAGGTCACCGCCGTCGCCGGGCTTGCCGATCGAGATGCCCAGATGCGTCAGGTACGTCGTGAAGTCCTCGAACTCCGCCACCGTCATCCAGTTGTGGTAGCCGTAGCTGCGGCCCGGGGCGTAGGCGTCCTTGCCGAGCAGGTACGGGACGTCAGCGGTCCAGCTCTCACCGGGAGCCGCGACCAGGTCGGTGAAGCTGCACGTGCGCAGCTGGTCACCCTCGTAGGTGCAGTTGCGGTACTTCTTGCCGGGGCGGATGGCCCGGTCGTGGTCGAAGACCGCCACGGCACCCTTGACGGTGCTCTGCCCGACGTTCTGCACCGTCAGCGGGGCGGTGAAACTCCCACCGGGGGCGGTGGACCGCGTCACCTCGGTGCCGCCGGCGAGGTCGACACCCTCGCCGACCCGGACCTTGGCGGTGTGGCTGGCCGACTTGGCACCGTCCGCGCTGACCGTCACCTTCAGTTCGCCGCTGTCGCCGTCCTGCGCGTCAGCGGTCGGTGCGATGACGACGCTGAAGTAGCCGCCGATGCCCCACTCGGCCAGCTCGACCTCGAACGGGTCGGTGCAGACCAGGACGCCCTGCTGCGGGGAGGTGCAGTCACCGCTCGCCCCGCTCTCCGGCTTGACCGTCACCTTGCCGCTCAGCCCGGCGAAGTCGTAACGCACGCTCAGGCCGCGCAGGACGACCGGCACGGAGCTGTGCAGCGTGGGCGAGTTCGTCTTGCCTTCGGAGCCGAGTGCGACGGTCGTGTCATCGAAGTAGATGCCAAGATCGACCTTTGCGCTCTCGGCCGATGCCGGGGTGGCCGAGGCGGCGACGAATGCTCCGGCCACGCTCAGCCCGGCGAGCCAGCGCCGGGTCGAGTGCTTGAGCATCATGGATTTCCTCCCGTGGATGAGCAGCGAAGCCTGCGAATCCTATGGATCTCGCGCTTCCCGTGCTGCCCGTGCTGCCGCGTGGGCCCAGAGATGGGCCGAACGGCCGGCTGAACCGACACAACGGCCGGGTCGGGTCCGTCGACGGTTGCCACGACCAGCCGGACCGGGTCGCCGACGGGACTCGGATGGTGGAGGAGGATCAGGCGACGAAGCGGGTCCTGTGACGGCGGGCCACCAGGTAGCCGCCGAGGCCGGCAACGAGCAGCCCTCCACCCAGCGCGGCGAGAGATGCGGCGGCGCTGCCGGTGATCGGCAGTGAACCGTCCCCGTCCGGTTCCCCACCACCGGTGCCGTCGGCGGCCGGCAGGAACACGATCTCCGCCCGGTCGTTGCGGTGATCGGTGTCACCGTCGAGGGCGGTGGTCACCGTCCCGGCGGTCCGCCGGGTCAGCCGGTCGACGCGTAGCGTCAGTTCGTACGAGAAGGTCTCCCCGGGGCTGGCGAGGTCTCCGGGACCACCGCACCCGTAGGACCGGGCACCGGGCTCGCCTGGGGCGCCGCCGTTCCACTTCCCGTCGGTGACCGGGTAGCAGTTGTCGACGATGTCGACCACCGTCATGCCGTCCGGGATATCGACCTGTATCAGGGGTTGTTCCCGCCACGTCTCCACGATCGTCGGCCCCAGGTTGCGGAAGCCGATCGTCATCCTCACCCGGTCACCGACCCGCACCCGGGCCTCGTCGCCCACGGCGGCGGCGTCCGCCTTCCGGTCACCGGTGATGGTCACCCGGACGTCGGTCCAGTTGTTGCGGACGGTGGGATCGGTCCGCGCTGTGGACGGCTGGGCGACCAGGCGCAGCTCGATGCCGTTGCCGGGAGTGTCGGGTGGTTTCGGTGCAGTCGGGTCCTTCTCGACCAGCGCCCAGTCGTCGGTGGTCCACCAATGCAGCCGGTTGGTCACCACCAGGCCGCTGCGGGCGATCCTGTTCACCCTGAACGGCAGCGGATCCGAGAGGCGGTAGGTGACGCCCGGTTCGAGTTCCGTGTCGAAGTGGCAGACGAGCGGGGTGCCCTCCTGCCATCGGCAGTTCCGGAAGTTGTCGCGGTACGTCAACAGCCAGTCCGGATCCATGGTGAGCACGACACCGCGTTCGGGCCCGGGGCCGGCGTTGCGCACGGTGCCGGTGACGTCGAGCAGATCGCCGGGCTCGACGCTCAGCTCCGCCTTCGGTGCGGTCTGCAGGTCGACTCCCTCGACGACGGTCACCGTGGTGGTCCGGGTGCCGTCGGCCTCGGGCGACGTCACGTGGAAGCGAAGCTCGACCCGGGTGTCCAACGGCGCGTCCGACCGGGCGTCGATCTGGAAGAACAGGGTGGGGAACTCGTTCGACATGGCCGCCTTGCCTCTTTTGGCGGTGCAGCTCAGGTGCCTGGCGGGTTGGGCGCAACTCCAGCCGTCGCCCGAGGTGGTGAGGCGGCCGACCTTGTCCAGCTCGGACAGGTCCATGTCGAGGTGGAACGGCTCGCCCTCGGCGATGTGAGAGATGTCGATGCGGACCTGGCCCGAGGTGCTGTGCCCGGGGGCGACCAGCAGGTCCCGCGCCTCGATCCTCACCCCGCCGGCTGCGGCCGGCGCGGCGGCGGTGGGGACGAACGCGCCAGCGGCCACGGCGGGTGCGGCGGCGGTGCCGACGAACGCGCCGACGGCGACGGATGAGGCGAACCAGCGCCGCAGGTGGTGCCGAAGCATGAGGACTACCTTCCGGCGGGTGACGGAGCGTGGTCAGCCTCTCACGCTGACCGCGTTCCGCGTCGCCCCGCCGCGCCGGGACGTGGTCGCTCGGACCGCACCGTCAGCGGTAGTCGTCCTCGTCGGCGGTGACCACCCGGGCCTGCTCCATGGCGTCCCAGTCGGCGACCTCCAGGCCCCGGTGCGGCTCGGCGTCGGTCTCGTCCGGGCCGATCACGGCGGCCTGCTCGACCGCGTCGGCCGGCTCGGCCTCCAGGTCGCGTTCCTGCGGGTCGAGGTGGTCGCTCGGGGTGAAGTCCTCGTCGGGCTGACCCATCGTCCCTCCCTGGTTGCGGCGGCCTGTCCACCCCACCGTACGGGCTGGTGGCGCGGGTCGCCCGGTGGGCGCGGGAACGTGGGAACGCCCCTCCCGGGACGACCGCCGGTGTCAGGATGGATCGGTGGGCTTCCTGATCCGACTGGTGATCACGGCGATCGCGCTGTGGGTCACCACGCTGGTCGTGCCCGGGGTCGACGTCACCGGGCGCAACGGCGCGAACACCGCTCTCACCCTGCTGCTGGTGGCGTTGATCTTCGGTGTGGTCAACGCGGTCCTCAAACCGGTGATCAAGGTGGTCGGCTGCGTGTTCTACCTGCTCACCCTCGGGTTGTTCGCGCTGGTGGTGAACGCCCTGCTGTTCATGCTGACCGATTGGCTCGCGCGGGCGGTCGACCTGCCGTTCCGGGTGGACGGTTTCTGGGCCGCCTTCTGGGGGGCCATCGTGATGGCCGTGGTCACCTGGTTGATCAGCGTCGCCGTACCGGACCGGTGGGAGCGTCGGTGAGGCCGACGGGTGGACGGTCACCGGGGCGGTTGTGTCCGCCGTCGCCTCCTACGGGATACTGCCGACGGTGGACAGCGCGGTCCGGCGCACCCATGGAAGACAGCGGCCAGCGCGGCCGAGAGCGGTAAGTAAGGAGCGTTTCACATGCCCATCGCTTCCCCCGAGGCTTACGCGGAGATGCTGGACCGGGCCAAGGCCGGCCGGTACGCGTACCCCGCGATCAACGTGACCTCGTCGCAGACCCTGAACGCGGCGCTGAAGGGCTTCGCCGACGCGGAGAGCGACGGCATCATCCAGGTCTCCACCGGTGGTGCCGAGTACCTGTCCGGGCCGTCCGTCAAGGACATGGTGACCGGTGCGGTGGCGTTCGCCGCGTACGCGCACGAGGTGGCCAAGAAGTACCCGGTCAACATCGCGCTGCACACCGACCACTGCCCGAAGGACAAGCTGGACGGCTTCGTCCGGCCGCTGATGGCCATCTCCCAGGAGCGGGTCAAGGGCGGCCAGGAGCCGCTGTTCCAGTCGCACATGTGGGACGGCTCGGCCGTGCCGGTGGCGGAGAACCTGCAGATCGCCGCGCAGCTGCTCGACGAGGCCGCCAAGGGCAAGATCGTCCTGGAGATCGAGGTCGGCGTCGTCGGTGGCGAGGAGGACGGCGTCGAGAACGCCATCAACGACAAGCTCTACACCACCGTCGAGGACGGCCTGGCCATGGTCGAGGCGCTCGGCCTGGGCGAGAAGGGCCGCTACATGGCGGCGCTGACCTTCGGCAACGTGCACGGCGTCTACAAGCCGGGCAACGTCAAGCTCAAGCCGGAGATCCTCAACCAGATCCAGGAGGCGGTCGGCGCCAAGTACGGCAAGGACAAGCCGCTCAGCCTGGTCTTCCACGGCGGGTCCGGCTCGCTGCTGGAGGAGATCCGGGAGGCGCTCGACTACGGCGTGGTGAAGATGAACATCGACACCGACACCCAGTACGCCTTCACCCGGCCGGTCGCGGACCACATGCTCCGCAACTACGACGGCGTCCTCAAGATCGACGGCGAGGTCGGCAACAAGAAGCAGTACGACCCGCGTGCCTGGGGCAAGCTGGCCGAGGCCGGTCTCGCCGCCCGGGTCGTCGAGGCGTGCGAGCACCTGCGCTCCACCGGTACCCGGATGAAGTGACCCTGACGTACCCCGTCGACGGCCGGCTCCCCACCCGGGGGCCGGCCGTCGCCGTCGGAGCCCGGCCAGCCGGGCCGCACGTCAGGCGGTCGCGGTGAGCACCCGGACGGCCTCCCGTACGTCGTCGGTGAGGTGGATGCTGCCGGACAGGTCACCGGCCGGCGACCCGGCGAACAACGGCCGCAGCAGCGACTCGATCGGCAACTCCCGGGTCCAGTACGCCCGGTCGAGGAAGACGTACGCCCCGCTCGCCCCGTCCGTGCCGTAGTACGTCTTCGTCGCCGCCTGGAACACCTCCTGCACGGTGCCGGCCCGGCCGGGTGCGAAGACGATCCCACCCCGGGCCAGCCGCAGGATGGTGTCCTCCCGGATGGCGTTGGAGAAGTACTTGGCGATCCGCCCGGCGAACAGGTTCGCCGGTTCGTGCCCGTACAGCCAGGTGGGGATGGCCAGCCCACCGGAACGGGCCCAGTCCAGCCCGGGGCCGCGCTGCTGCGGCACGGTCGCCGTGTAGCGGTCCCGCACGGTCAGCGCGGCGGCCGTGTACCGGTCGTGGTCGGTGAAGTCGGGGGCCACCGCCAGCAGGTCGATCGCCGTGTTCAGCTCCTGCACCGGCCAGGCGGACAGGAACGCGCCCAGGTTGGCCGCCTCCATCACCCCGGGACCGCCGCCGGTCACCACCAGCCGGTCGGCCCGCGCCAGCTCCCAGCCCAGCACCGCCGCCATCCGGTACGGCACACTGCCGCGCGGCACCGCGTGCCCGCCCATCACCCCCACCACCGACTGTGGCCCGTGGGTGGCGAGCCAGGTCCGGGTGGCGTCGGCCAGGGCGTTGTCCACCCCGTGGTCGTGCAGCCGCTGGCCGAGTGCCTCCTTCACGTCCGGCAGCGCGCCACCGTGGGTGCGGAAGTGGTCGTAGACCCGGGTATCGTACATCCCGGCGAACCCGGCATCGGCGAACCCCTCGGCCAGGTCGGTCGGGGTGTAGAGATGGGCCGGCTGGGTCGGGTACGGCAGGCCGGAGAAGGGCGGCACCACGTTCGCGCCGCGCCGGACCAGGTCCGCGCCGACCTCCCGGCCGGCGAACCGGCAGCCGACGAAGAGGGTGCCGGCCACGTCGGTGGCGGTCAGGTCGGGGACGGGGTCGAGGTCGAGGCGGAGCCCCTGCACGGTCAGCCCGGCGAGGCTGTCGGCGGCGAGGTGCCTGTCGAACTCGGCACGGGTCTCGATCTCGTCATGACTGGTGTCGTGCGGCGCGATGACGTCCGCGGGAGGTGGGGTGGGCACCCCGCCATCCTGCCCCCACCCCGCCACCGCGCGCCGGGGCAGGGGTACCGACGACAGGAGCCCGGCGACCGAGGCCGCCGGGCTCCTGCGTAACCGGGTCCTGGGGAGGCTCCGGACCAATAGTTGTAGTGGAAAATATCTTCGGGTGGCATGGGCCGCAGGGCCGGTACGGTCGGCCGAGGGTTCACCCGACGGGGCCGACGGTTCACCCGGTAGGGTCCCGACGTGACGTAGACCTCCACCGTTCAGCCAGCGTACCCACCCGACCCCCTCGCGCCCCGCAGGGCGAAGCGGGTTGAATGGGGCGATGCAGAACCTGTTGCCTGAGCCTCCGGCCACCCTCCTGCCCGCGCACGACGACGCGGACGCCGCGCTGGCCGCCGCCGCAGAACAGGGCACCGACGAGGCGTACGCCGAGGTCGCGGCCCGCTTCCCGACCCACAGCGCGGCCTGGGCGGCGCTGGCCACCCGGGCCCTGGACGATGGCCAGGTGGTCGCGGCGTACGCGTACGCCCGCACCGGCTACCACCGCGGCCTGGACCAGCTGCGGCGCAACGGCTGGAAGGGGCACGGCCCGGTCCCCTGGTCGCACACCCCGAACCGGGGCTTCCTGCGCTGCCTCTATGTACTGTCCCGGGCAGCCGGGGAGATCGGCGAGGCGGACGAGGCCGCCCGCTGCGCCCAGTTCCTGCGCGACTGCGACCCGGCGGCCGGGGACGCCCTCGCCAGCGCCTGACCGGCCGGTCGACGCCGGCCCGCCCCGACAGTTCGTACGGGTGGGCCGGCGTCGCCATTCCCTGCGTCGCCATTCCCTGCGTCGCCATTCCCTGCGTCGCCGTTCCCTGCGTCGCCGTTCCCTGCGTCGCCGTTTCCCGCGTCGCCGTTTCCTGCGCCGGTCAGAGCCCTTCGGCGACCGCCGCTGCGATCTTCAGCCAGGCGTCCCGGGTGGCCGAGGAGAGCCCGCCGTACCGGATCGGCTCGCCGGTGTCGATCAGCCGCTCGTACGGCGCGAGCAGCACCGCCCTCGTCCGGGCGGCGAAGTGCTCCTGGATGGCGGGCAGGTCGATCTCCTTGCGCGACGGGGGCATCGACACCACCGTGACGGCCTGCCGGACCAGCCGGTGCCGGCCGCTCTGCTCCAGGTGGTCGAGCATCCGGGCGGCCGTCTCCGCCGAGTCGTTACGGGCCGACATGGTGACCACCAACTGGTCGGTGGCGTCCATCGCGGCCTGCCAGTTCTGCGCCCGGACGTTGTTCCCGGTGTCCACGAAGATCAACTTGTAGAACCGGCTCACCACCTCGCGGATCTCGGCGAACGCCGCCGCCGTCAGCATCTCGCCCCCGGTGGCCGACTCGTCCGAGGCGAGCACGTCGAACATCCCCTCGCCCTGCGAGCGGACGTACTGCGACAGGTCGCCGATCCGGCCGTGCGGGCCCTGGAACTGCCCCAGGTCCCGCAGCATGTCGCGCACCGTACGGGAGTGGAAGTCCTGCTGCGCCCGCATCCCGAGGGTGCCCTGGGTCTCGTTGTTGTCCCAGGCCAGCACGTAACCCCCACGCTTCTGCCCGAAGGTCATCGCGAGCAGCAGGATGGCCACCGTCTTGCCGGCCCCACCCTTGGGATTGACCACTGTCACCTGGCGCAGCCCGCCGAAGTTGCGGCGCACCATCTCGATGTCCCGCTTCACCTCCTGCTCGTGCTGTCCCGGTGGGAGCTTCACCAGGCCGATCCTGTTGACCATGGCCCGGACGCCCATCGTGGCGATCGGCTCGGCCGGCCGGATCTGCCGACGACGGGCGAAGTCCTCGGCGGTCGGCGCGATCCCGCTCTCCGGCGACCACCCCATCTCGGGGTAGCCGGCCGGGGAGAGCGGGTCGGGATAGGCCGGCGCGGACGGGACCGCCGGGAGCGTCCCGCCGGAGGTCGACGGCTCCGGCCAGGACGGCCGATACCACCCGCCGGTCACCTGCTGCCCTGGTACGGGCTGCTCCGCCGCCGGCTGCGGCCCCGGAACCGACTGCCCCGGCGTCTGGTGCGCTACGGCGTGCTGTTCCGGCGTCTGCTGTGGTCCGGTCTGCTGCCCAGGCGTCTGGTGTGGTCCGGCCTGCTGCCCCACGACCGGCTGGGGTTCGGGGGACGGCTGGTCCGGCCCGGGTTGCAGCCCCGGTGCCCGGTACCCGTGCACCTGTTGCTCGGGCAGCGGCAGGTCAGGGTTCCACGGCTGGGGCAGCGACAGCCCGGGCTCCGGCGGATCCGGCGGTTCGGACCGTGAGAGCTGGGGCGTCGGCTGTTCGGGCGGTGGCGGGCCGGCTTCCCGCGACTCGGTCCAGCTCGCAGTGGGGTCCGGCCGGTCCGGGCCGCTGTCCCCGGTGGCGGGCCGGAACTCTCCGGTGACAGCGGGGTCGGTGACGGCGGGCGGGAACGGTGGCGGTCCGGCAGGGGCCGGGTGGGGAGCCCCGTCGGCTGCGGTCGGATGCTGCGGGGGCGGCTGCGGGCCGACGGTGGCGCGGTCCACAGGCACCTGCTGCCCGTCGGGCACGTGCCCTGACCCGCTGGGCGGGTGCTCCGGCCCGCCGGGTCCGGGTGCGGCTGCCTGTGGGTGGGAGACCCCGTGCATCGGACCGGTGGCCCGGTCGGGCTCGTCGGTTACGGTCGAGAGCCGCTGGGGCGGCAACGCCCAGGGTGAATCGCCCCGCCCCGTGGACTGTGCCGGCACCGCCGCCACGACTGCCGGGCCGACCTCCTGGATCTTGGAGGATTTCGGCCCCCCGGAGGGCCCGAACTTTCCGAGATTCAACTCGGTCGGGTCGTCTCCGTGCGCCACGACGCTCCCGTTGCGCGGCGGGGACGGTGGGGCGGGGTGGGACGGGCTGTTCGGCGGGGGCGTCGCAGCAGCCGACGTGGACGGTCCGGCCCCGTGACCGGCCCCGGTCGGCGCTGCGACATAGGTCGGCGGTGCGACATAGGTCGGTGGAGCGACAGGGGTCGGCGGTTCGACGGAGGCCGGTGGACCGGCGAGCGACGGGTCCAACGTGAAGGGCAGGTCGAGATCCACCCGTCCGGTCCGGCCCGGACCTGCTCCACCGGCCGGTGCTGGCGGCCGACGCGTACCGCCACGATCCGCCGGGACGGCGTCCCCGGCAGCGGGATAGCCGGGCAGGGGGTCGTAACCGGGGGAGCCGTTGTACTCCGGGAAACCGTCGTCCCTCGGAGGGAGACCGGTCGGGAGGGTCGGCTCGGGCAGGTCGGGCACCCAGCCGTCACCCGTCGGGGCCCAGCCGCCGTCGGTCGGCAGCGGCGCGACCTCCGCCGCGAGCGACGGGTACGCCGTCGGCGGGTAGACAGGTGTGGGCTCGGCGGCCCAGTGCGGCACCGGGGGGTCGGGCGGCCAGAGAGGTTCGACGTCCCGCTCCGGCCCCGGCTGTTGGCCTGGCTGTCCGGCCCGGCCGGTGTTGTCGTCCACCACGGATCCTCCCCACTCCTCCCGCCGAGGATAGGCCGTCCCGTTCCCGTTACGCCGGGTGACGGATGCGGGGAACAGTCAGCCGGTGAAGACCGCCCAGGCCCCGGGCTCGGTCCACCAGGACCGCTTGCGGCTCAGCTCACCCTCGACGCCGTCGTCGAGGAAGGGCACCCGCTCGTCCCGGGGGATCACCGCCACCGCCCGGCCCCGGGCCCGTCGGACCTCGTACCGGATCTTCTTCTTCCTACCCAACGTCGGGCGGGTCGGCACGGGAACGGCCACCGCGACCTCCACCCGACCGTCGGCCGGGTCGCCGGCGGTGAGCAGCGGCAGCGAGTCGAGGGTGGCGTAACCGCCGGCGTTGCCGATCGCGCAGGCCAGGATCGGGTCCGCACCGTCGGAGAGCACCGCGTCGTCCACCTCGACCCGGCCCCGCCAGTGCAGCGGCCGGCCCGCCTCGTCGGTGGCACCGAGCAGCGCCCCGTCCAGGGTCACCGAACCACCGTCGTTGCGCAGCAGGTCGAGCCGGCGTACCCCGTCGTCGAGCACGGCCGCAGCCACCGCCGCCGGGTCCCGGGGCAGGCCGAGTTGCGCGGCCAGGTCCCGGTGCGGGCCACCCCGGGCCGGATCGAGCGGGAGTACGCCGATCGGCGGCAGGTCGGGCACCGTACGGTTGCCGGCCAACTCGGCGGGACGACGGCTCGGCGGTGGGGCGTACCGGCGGACGAGCCGACGCACGACGGCGCGCAACTGGGCGTCGCTGGCGACGGCGACGACCAGCCTGGTCTTGCTGTCCGGATCGGGCCAGGCGAGGCCGTCGGGGCGGGCCGGGGCGTCCAGCCGGACCAGCACCTCGTCGACCTCGGCGTCGGAGCGGGCGACGACGGTCTCCACCCGGGCACCCCGCGCGGTCAGCGCGTCCGCGCAGGCCAGCACCGGTACGCGCGGCGTCTCGCAGCGCTGTCCGTCCGGCGGCGCGGCCGGTTTCCCGGTGGCCTCCGGAGCACCGCCGCAGCAGGCGTCGCCGCTGCCGCAGCCCCCGCCGGGAGCGTCCCGCTCGGAGCCGAGGGTGAGCAGCACCACGTCGTACACTCCGGGCCTCCTGCCTTGCGACGTGAACCCCTGCCGGCCACGCCGTTTCTACTTGTTAGCCTGACACCCCGGGCTCGCCAACCGGTCGCCACCTGGCACCCGAGCCTTCTGGAGGCGGACAAGATGCCAGCGATCGTGCTCATCGGTGCTCAGTGGGGCGACGAGGGCAAGGGCAAGGTTACCGACCTGCTGGGTGAGCGGGTCGACTACGTCGTGCGCTACTCCGGCGGCAACAACGCCGGCCACACGGTGATCACGCCGGACGGGCAGAAGTACGCGCTGCACCTGATGCCGTCAGGCGCGCTCTCCCCGAGCGCGATGATCGTCATCGGCAACGGGGTGGTGGTCGACCCGAAGGTGCTGCTCGCCGAGATCGACGGGCTCGCCGAGCGCGGGGTGGACGTGTCCCGGCTGCGGATCTCCGGCGACGCGCACCTGATCATGCCGCACCACCGGGCGCTGGACCGGGTGGTGGAGCGCTACCTCGGCTCGGCCCGGATCGGCACCACCGGGCGCGGCATCGGCCCGGCGTACGGCGACAAGGTCGCCCGGATGGGCATCCGGCTCCAGGACCTGCTCGACCCGGGCATCCTGCGTAAGAAGCTGGAACTCGCGCTGCGCGAGAAGAACCAGCTGCTGTTCAAGGTCTACAACCGCAAGGCGATCGACGTCGAGGAGACCGTCGAGGAGTACCTGCGGTACGCGGAGCGGCTGCGGCCGTACATCGCCGAGACCCGGGTGATGCTCTGGGACGCCCTGGACCGGGGCGAGACGGTGCTGCTGGAGGGCGCCCAGGCCACCATGCTCGACATGGACCACGGCACGTACCCCTTCGTGACCTCGTCGAACCCGACGGCCGGTGGGGCGTGCGTGGGTGCCGGCATCCCGCCCACCGCGATCAACAAGGTGATCGCGGTGAGCAAGGCGTACACCACCCGGGTCGGGTCGGGCCCGTTCCCGACCGAGCTGTTCGACGACAACGGCCAGCACCTGCGCAAGGTCGGCCACGAGTACGGCACCACCACCGGCCGGGAACGCCGCTGCGGCTGGTTCGACGCCGTGGTGGCCCGGTACGCCTGCCGGCTCAACGGCGTCACCGACCTGGTCATCACCAAGCTGGACGTGCTCACCGGCCTGCCCAAGGTCCCGCTTTGCATCGGGTACGAGATCAACGGTGAGCGCTTCGACGACATGCCGATGACGCAGACCGACTTCCACCACGCCACCCCGATCTACGAAGAGCACGACGGTTGGTGGGAGGACATCAGCAAGGCCCGCACCGAGGACGAGCTGCCGGAGAACGCCCGCCGCTACATCGCCCGCATCGAGGAGATCACCGGTACCCGGGTCAGCGTGGTCGGTGTGGGCCCCGGCCGCGAGGAGAACGTCGTCCGCCACCCCCTCCTCCCCTGACGGTCCCCGCTTCCCCGCGCTGCCCCGCGCTGCGCTGCGCGCGGTCCCGCTGTGCCCGGTCCCGCTGTGCCCCGGTGATCAAGAGGTTTGCGTCACGGATTCGCCTTCCGGTGACGCAAACCTCTTGATCAGCTGTGGAAACCCGAGGGTTGTCCACAGGGTTATCCACAGGGGTGGAAGTGGGAGTGGGTGGGGCGTGAGGGTGGTGGGGTGATGCCGCTCGACATTCTCCGTCGGATCGCCCTCGGGCAGGACGGCATGGTCACCATGACGCAGGCCCTCGCGGCCGGGCTGACCCGGGACCATGTCCGGCAACTCTGCCGCTCCGGGCGGTGGACGCGACTGTCCCGTGGCTGCTACGCCCCCGCCGGGCAACAACCGGACCCGGTCGCCTGGCGGGCCCGCATCCGGGCGACGGTGACGAGCCTCGGCACCGGAGCCTTCGCCGTCCTCGACAGCGCCCTCGCGCTGCACGACATCGCCGGGCCGCGCCGACCCGCCGTCCACGTGTCGGTGCCGGTGGACCAGCCCCGGCCGCAACGGCACACCGACCCCACGCTCGTCGTCCACCAGTTCACCGTCGCCCCGGGTGACCTCGTCGACGTGGCAGGCATCCCCACGACCTCACCCTTGCGCACCGTGACGGACATGATTCTCCGGCTCGACCGGTACCCGGCGGTGTCCGTGCTCGACTCGGCGTTGAACCGGGGGCTCGTCACCCCGGAAGACCTGGCCACCGTGCCGTCGCTCGTCCGAGGTCGCCGGGGTGCCCCCGCGGCCCGCAGCCACCTCGCCGAAGTTGACGGTCGCGCCCAGTCACCGCTGGAGACCTGGTCGCGGTTGCGCTGCGTCGACGGCGGTGTCCCGCCCGACGTGCTCCAACAGGAGGTCCGGGACGGGGACGGTCACCTGCTCGGCATCGGTGACCTCGGGTGGCGGGCGGCACGGTTGATCGCCGAGGCCGACGGGGTCGGCCCACACGGCACCCCGGAGGCGTTGTTCGCCGACCGACGCCGGCAGAATCGCCTGGTCAACGCGGGTTGGCGGGTGCTCCGGTTCACCTGGTCCGACGCCCTGCGCCCGGACTACATCCCGCACACCGTCCGTCAGGCGATGGCCTTCGGCCGCTCCCGCCCCTAGGCCCGCCCCGCCCCGCCCCGTCCCGGCACCGCCCCGTCCCGGCACCGCTCCGTCTCGGCATTGCCCCATCCCATCCCGCTCTACCCCGTCTCGGCATAGCCCGGCCCGGCACCGCCCCGGCATGCCGCCCCGCCCCAGCTCAACCCGCCTCCACCTCGCCTCACCCCTGACCCCTGACCCCTCGGACGGTGATCAAGAGGTTTGCGTCAGCTGATCAAGAGGTTTGCGTCAAAGTCGATCTTCAACGTGACGCAAACCTCTTGATCAGCGGGGCAGGGCGGGGCAGGGCGAGGCGGGGCAGGGCGGGGCGGGGCGGGGCGGGGCAGGGCGGGACGGCGCGGGGGCGGGGGCGGGGTGGTGGGTAGGATTCGTCGCCGTGCGCGTACTTCTTCTGGGTGGTGGCGGGCGGGAGCATGCGCTCGCGCTGGGGTTGGTCGAGGATCCGGCTGTCGAGGTCCTGTTCGCGGCGCCCGGTAACCCGGGGATCGCGGGTGTGGCGGAGCTGCGGCAGGTCGATCCGGTCGATCCGGCCGGGGTCGCCGGCCTGGCCGTGGAGGTTGGTGCCGACCTGGTGGTGATCGGGCCGGAGGCGCCGCTGGTCGCCGGGGTCGCCGACGCGGTACGCGCCAAGGGCGTCCCCGTCTTCGGCCCGTCGGCCGCGGCGGCCCGGCTGGAGGGTTCCAAGACCTTCGCCAAGGAGGTCATGACGGCGGCCGGGGTGCCGACCGCCCGCGCGTACACCTGCACCGATGCCGACAGTGTCGGGCGGGCGTTGGACGAGTTCGGCACGCCGTACGTGGTGAAGAACGACGGGCTGGCCGCCGGCAAGGGTGTGGTGGTCACCGACGACCGGGACGTCGCGCTGCGGCACGCGCAGGAGTGCGGCCGGGTGGTGATCGAGGAGTACCTGTCCGGCCCCGAGGTGTCCCTGTTCGTGGTGACCGACGGTGAGGCGGCCCTGCCGCTGCTGCCGGCGCAGGACTTCAAGCGGGCCGGCGACGGCGACAGCGGCCCGAACACCGGCGGCATGGGGGCGTACGCGCCGCTGCCGTGGGCGCCGCCGGGCCTGGTCGACGAGGTGCTGGCCGACGTGGTCCACCCGACGCTGGTCGAGATGCGCCGCCGGGGCACCCCGTTCTCCGGGTTGCTCTACGTCGGGCTGGCGCTCACCGCCGCCGGCCCCCGGGTGATCGAGTTCAATGCCCGCTTCGGCGACCCGGAGACCCAGGTGGTGCTGGCGCTGCTGGAGACCCCGTTGGCCGGGCTGCTGCACGCCGCCGCGACCGGCACGCTGGCCGCGCACCCGCCGCTGCGCTGGCGCGACGGCGCGGCGGTGACCGTCGTGGTCGCCGCCGAGGGCTACCCGGCCACTCCGCGTACCGGTGACGTGATCACCGGCGCCGATCACCCGGGTGTCATCCACTCCGGCACCGCCCGCCGGACCGCCGACGGCGCGTTGCTCTCCGCCGGCGGCCGGGTGCTCTGCGGTACGGCCACCGGCCCGGACCTCACCGCCGCCCGCGACGCCGCCTACGCCCTGGTACGCGGCATCGAGCTGGCCGGTTCGCACCACCGCAACGACATCGCCGCCACCGCGATCGACGGCCGGATCACCGTTCCGGACTGACCGCCGTCGGTGTAATGGCCGGGGAGTCACCGACGCTGAGCGCGGCGGATCGTTCCCGGCGCAGTGGTCGGCCCACCGCGGACCGTCGCCCGACACGGTCAGGCACAGGTCAGCCGTAGTAGCGGCGGAGTTCGCGGGTGAGCACCTTGCCTGTGGCGTTGCGCGGCAGGTACTTCACGAAGATCACATCCCTGGGTACGGAGAACCGGGCCAGGTAGCGCCGGACGTACTCGCGTACCGCCTCGGGGTCGAGGGTCTCGCCGGGGTGCAGGGCGAGGAACGCGGCGAGCCGTTGCCCGTACTGTGGGTCGGGCACGCCGAGCACGGCGGCCTCGCGGACCTGCGGCAGCCGGGCGAGCAGGTCCTCCAGCTCGGACGGGAACACGTTCTCCCCACCCGAGACGATCATGTCGTCGGCCCGGCCGTCGACGAAGAGCAGCCCGTCGGCGTTGACCCGGCCGAGGTCACCGGTGTCGAGCAGCCCGTCGTGGGTCTCCCGGCGGGCCCCCGAGGTGTAGCCCTCGAACAGCATCTCGTTGCCGACGAGGATCCGGCCGACCCGCCCGGCCGGCACCGGCTTCCCGTCGTCGTCGACGATCTCCAGGCGGGTGCCGTGCGGGGGGCGACCGGCGGTGGTGGGGGCCTGGCGCAGCTCGGCGGGGCCGGCGATGGCGGCCCAGGAGACCTCCGTGGAGCCGTACAGGTTGTAGAGGACGTCGCCGTAGGTGTCCATGAACCGGGTGGTGAGGCCGCCGGGCAGCGCCGAGCCGCTGACCGCGACCACCTTCAGCGGTGGTCGGGGCTCCGGCGGCGGCACGTCGAGCAGGCGCTGCACCATCACCGGTACGGCGAACAGCGCCTGACACCGGTGGGTCACGAGCGCGTCCAGCGTGGCGGCCGGGTCGAACCGGCGGTGCAGCACGATCGTGGCGCGCAGCGCGAAGGCGACCTGGAGTGCCGCGTATCCCCAGGTGTGGAAGATCGGGGCGGCGATCAGCACGGTGTCGTGGGTGTGCAGCGGGATGCGGTCGATGATGGACACCAGTGGGCCGAAACCGTTCGGGACGGGCCGGCGGGCGCCCTTGGGTGTGCCGGTGGTGCCGGAGGTCAGCACGATGGTCCGGCCGTCGTGGGCGGGCGGGGTGAGCCGGTCGGCGGGGAGCGCGGCGGCGATCAGGGCGTCGAGGCCGGGTTCGTCGACCCGCTGCACCTCGGCGGGGACGCCGAGGACCCGCTCGGCGAACTCGGTGTCGTGCACCAGCACCCGCAGCCGTTGCTCCTCGGCGACGGTGGCGAGTTGTGCGGTGGACAGTCCGGCGTTGACCAGCACCGCGTCGGCGCCGATCAGGGTGGCGGCGACGATGCCCTCGACGAGCCCGTGGTGGTTGCGGCACAGCAGCCCGACCCGGTCCCCGGTCTGTACGCCGAGCACGCTGCGCATCGACCGGGCGAGCCGTTCGGCCCGGTCGAGCAGTTGCCGGTAGGTGAGTTCGTGGCCGTGTTCGTCGACGACGGCGATGCGACCCGGGTCCCGGGCGGCGGCCTGCCGCAGTTCGCCGGCCATGCCCCAGCCCCACCGGCGCAGCGCGGCGAGTTGCGAGGCGACCCGGACGGGGCGTCCGGGGGTGAGCAGTCCCCGCCTGGTCAGTGTGGCCACGATGAACGGCAGGTCCATCCGGCGACCTCCTTCGGGGTACGACGTGGGGCCCAGCCGGGGCCCTCACCAGGGATTCCTTTCCGATCATGCGCTGTCGCCGGCCGTCCGCCCAGTCGACGTCGCCCGTGATGGACGGGCGGTGACCGGGCGGTCGACCGGTGGCGACGGTCAGCGGATCTGGACGCCGGAGATGGCGCGGGAGATGACCAGCCGTTGGATCTCGGAGGTGCCCTCGAAGATGGTGTAGATCTTGGCGTCCCGGTACCAGCGTTCGACCGGGTGGTCGCGCAGGAAGCCGGCCCCGCCGAGGAGCTGCACGGCGCGGTCGGTCACCGCGACGGCCACCTCGCCCGCCTTGAGCTTGGACATCGAGCCCTCGCCGGCGGTGAACGGCCGGTTGTTGCGGCCCATCCAGGCGGCCCGCCAGACCAGCAGCCGGGCGGCGTCGATCTCCATCTTCATGTCGGCCAGGGCGAACGCGACGGCCTGGTTTTCGATGATCGGCCGGCCGAACTGGACCCGGTCCTTGGCGTAGTCGAGGGCGTACTCGTAGGCGGCGCGGGCGACGCCGAGCGCCTGTGCGCCGACGGTCGGCCGGGACAGCTCGAAGGTGCGCATCGCGGCCTGGCCGCTGGCCCGTTGCCCGGACCGGGCGCGGGCCAGCCGCTCGTCCAGCGCGTCCTTGCCGCCGAGCAGGCAGCGTCCGGGCACCCGGACGTCGTCGAGGAAGACGTCGGCGGTGTGCGAGGCGCGCAGTCCGAGTTTCTTCAGCTTGCGGGTCGCGTGCAGCCCGGCCGTCCCCGGCGGTACGACGAACGCGGCCTGCCCACGGGAGCCCAGTTCGGGGTCGACGGAGGCGGTGACCACGTGCACGCCGGCGATCCCGCCGTTGGTGGCGTACGCCTTCTGCCCGCGCAGCACCCACTCGTCGGTGGCCTCGTCGTAGACGGCTCTGCTGCGCATGGCCGAGACGTCGGAGCCGGCCTCCGGTTCGGTGGTGCAGAACGCGGCGACTGCGGGTTCGTCGGCCGTGCCGAAGCACTGCGGCACCCATTCGACCATCTGGTCGGGGGTGCCGGTGCCGTAGATGGCGGCGACGGCGAGGGAGCTGCCGAAGATGCTGAGCCCGATGCCGGCGTCGCCCCAGAAGAGTTCCTCACTGGCGATCGGCAGGGACAGCCCGGTGGGGTCGGCCCAGCAGGTGGCGAGGAACTCGAAGCCGTACAGGCCGATCTTCGCCGCCTCCTGGATGACCGGCCAGGGGGTCTCCTCCCGGGCGTCCCACTCGGCGGCGGCCGGGCGCACGACCTCGGCGGCGAAGCCGTGCACCCAGTCCCGCAGGTCCCGCTGTTCCTCGTTCAGGTCGAGCGAGAACTCGGCCATCGTCAGGCCTTGGGGATGTCGAACAGGTTGGCGATGTTGGCGGCCAGGCCCAGGTCGCCCTTGGCCTTGAGCTTGCCGGTCATGAACATCATCACCGGGTTGGCCCCGCCGGAGACGATCCTCAGGAACTCGACCGGGCCCATGGTGAGGGCGAGCTTCGGGTCGCGGGTGGGGGTCTCCGAGACGGTGCAGGTGCCGTTCTCGATGACGATCTCGTAGGTGTCGCTGCCACCGTCGGGCCGGCCGGTGATGTTCCAGTGGATGACGGCGCTGGTGGCACCGGCGCGGTCGGCGCGGAAGATCTGCGGCATCCGACCGAAGACCTCGCTGAGCACCTTGCCGCGCAGGTCTCCGGACATCACCTCGGCGATCTTGTCATCCGGGGTGGACTTGACCAGCTGGGCGAACTCCTTCGGGCCGTAGTTGGCGAAGTTGGCCGGGTCGAAGTCAGTCATGGAAGTTGCACCTCTCGGGACGGGCCGGTTCTGGTTACTCCCGCGTAACCCTACGCACGAGTAGGTATGCTCGCAAGGGTGTCCAGCACGCCGAGCTTCAAGCGCCTCCCCCGGGCCGTACGCGAGCAGCAGATGCTCGACGCGGCGGTCAAGGTCTTCTCCCGACGCGGCTTCCACGCCGCCAGCATGGACGAGATCGCCGAGGACGCGGGCATCTCCAAGCCGATGGTCTACGCCTACCTCGGCACCAAGGAGGAACTCTTCGTCGCCTGCCTGCACCGGGAGACCGCCCGGATGATGCTGGCCATCGCCGGGGCCGCCGCCCCCGACCTCCCACCCGACCAGCGGCTCTGGCGTGGCCTGCGGGCCTTCTTCGGCTTCGTCGGGGCGCACCGCGACGGCTGGGCCGTGCTCTACCGGCAGGCCCGGGGCTCCCAACCGTTCGCCGCCGAGCTGGCCGCGATGCGCGCCCGGCTCGTCGACGTCGTCGCCGGGATGCTCGACCACGCGCTGCGCGCCCGGGGCCGGGAGGTCGCCGGCACCGAACTGGAGGTCGTCGCGTACGCCCTGGTCGGCGCGAGCGAGTCGCTGGCCGACTGGCTCGCCGACCACCCGGAGGCCGAGCCGGAGAAAACCGCCACCCGGATGATGAACGTCGCCTGGCTCGGCGCGGCCCAGCTCCTCGACGGCGTCACCTGGCGACCCCCGGCGGACTGACCGCCCCCGCCCGCCGGTCCCGGCTCCGAGGGGTCAGCGGTGGGCGGCGGCGCGGCGACGGGCCCGCAGACGCCACCAGCGGACCAGCTCCAACACCCCGGTGACGGCCAGCGAGAGCCCGACGCCGACGAGCAGCCCCCGGAGCGGATCGCGTTCGAAGGCCAGCCCACCGAAGTAGCCGAGCAGCCCGCAGTACAGGCTCCAGACGGTGGCGGCGACCGCGTCGAACACCAGGAAGCGCAGGAGCGGATACCGGACGGCACCCATGGTCAGGGTGACGGCGGTCCGGCCGCCGGGCACGAAGCGGGAGGTGGTGAGGATCGAGCCGCCCCGCCGGTCCACCGCCCGCCGGGCCCAGTCCGAGCCGCTGCGGCGGCGGCTGCCGTCGGGCAGCCGGGCCAGCCGCTCCGCGCCGCCGCCCCGGCCGATGCCGTACGACACGTGGTCGCCGGCGAGCGCGCCGAGGGCCGCCACCGCGATCACGGCCACCAGGTTCGGGTGGCCGCTGGCCGCGAACACCCCGGCGGTGATCAGGACGGTTTCGCCCGGCACCGCCGGGAAGAACGCGTCGACCGCGGTCACCACGAAGATCACCAGGTACACCCAGGGCGAGGTGACGGTGTGGTGGAGCAGGTCGAGCACCGACTGCATGCCCTCATGCTCGACGCTGGGCCCCCGGCGGGGGGCCCAGTCGCCGGATCAGGCCACCCGCCGGGGAACCGGCAGCGGACCGGCGGCCGACCGGCGGTGCTCCCGCTTGTCGGCGGCGGTGGGGCCGTGCGAGGTGAGCACCACCGGGGCGGCCAGCGCCTCGGACACCGCCGCCGGCCAGTCGGTCGGCGGGGCGTCGTACACCGGCCGGGTGGTCAGCAGGCGGGCGGTGAGGGCCGCCTGCCGGTCCAGGTCACCGGGTGGGCCGGGACGCAACCGGTCGACGCCCTCGTAGCGGCGGCACAGCTTCAGCGCCGGTCGGGCCGGGTCGGGGCGGGTCAGGTCGAGGTGGGTGAGGGCGAGGCCGTCCACCCCGCCGGCCACGTCCAGGGCGTACCGGTGGGCGACGGCGTCGAAGTGGCCGAACCGGAACCGGCCCTGCCACGGGTTGGTCGGGTTGCGCGGGTCGGTCAACGGCAGCGTCCGGTCCTCGGTGACCAGCGGACCGGGCCCGTGCCGGGTGGTCACCGTCCGCACCACCCCCAGCCGGTACGCCGACCCGGCCGCCCCCGCCCCGGCGAGCAGCGTCTCGGCGTTGGCGAAGGTGGTGGTGCTCCACGTGGTGTACGGGTGGAAGCCGTGCCACTCGTCCAGCAGCACCCCCTGCGCCCCCTCGAAGACGCAGGTCCCCGCCCGCAACACCCCGGCCAGGTACGACCGGTCGACGATCGCCACCCGGTCGGCGAAGCCGGTGAACGCCGGCAGGCAGTCCGCCACCGGTGGGGCGTCCAGCGGGCCGAGTTCGGCGGTCAACCGGTCCCGCAGCGCGGTGAGCCGGCGGCGCAGCAGCTCCCGGTCCCGGCAGTCGGCCACCCGGGGGGCCTCGTCGGGGTGGGCGAGCCCGTACCGGACGGACTCGCCCACCCCCAGCCCGCAGGAGCCGTGCCGGGCGGCCCCCCGGGCGATCTCCCGGAGCCGGTTCGCGGCCCGGTGGTACGGCGTGGCCAGCAGCGCCTCCCCGTCGACGGTCAGCCGGTCGAGGGCGTCGGGCACCCCGACCGAGGCGAGGTGGTCGGCCTCGGCGGCCAGCGCCAGCGGGTCCACCACCTGCTGCCGGGCCAGGTGGGTACGCACCCCCGGACGGAACGTCCCCGCCCCGAACTGGGCGAACGTGTGGTGCCTGCCGTCGGGCAGCAGCACGTTGTGGGCGGCCTGCGCACCCCCGTTGAACCGCACCACGGTGTGCACGTGGCGGGTCGCGCAGAGCCAGTCCACGACGGTGCCCTTGCCGGCGTCGCCGTAACCGAGGTCGACCACGATCACGTGCCGGCCGGCCTGTCCGGGGTCGGGGAGGGCGGTCACAGCCGGGTCACCCCACCGGCCCGGCGCGACGTGGCCGGCAGCGTGGAGACCTCGGCCCGCCGGCCGCCGCCCAGCGGGGCCAGCGCCTTGGACACGGTACGGCCGGCGGTGGAACCGGCCCGGTCCAGGTCGCGCAGCCCCTCGTCCAGGTCGATGGCCTGCTCGCCGAGGCCGACGGTGAGCGCGATGGTCTCGCAGACCGCGTCCAGGTCGTCGAGCACGACGGCGCGCTGCCCGAGCAGGTCCCGCCAGAAGTCGAGCACCGTGGCGTTGCCGGCGTAGTGGCTGCCGGCGGGGAGCAGGTAGTAGGTGTCCCAGCGGCGGGTCACCTCGTCGACGATCTGCCGCAGCGGCACGTCCTCGCCGAGGTCGTCGCCGATCAGCCGGCTCACCTCCCGCCGGTTCACCCGGGGGTACGCCAGCTCGTCGCCGATGATGAACAGGTAGCCGCGCCGCCCGCGCTTCTCCCAGCTGTCGGTGACCGTGTGCCGGGCCATGAAGTACATCGCCAGCTCGTACGACTCGGTCATCTGACCGCCGCCGCCGCCCTCCAGCACGATCCGGCCGAGGTCGTCGTCCATCCGGTTGTCCGACTCGAACTGCCCCACCTGCAACGGCACCCGGTCGCAGGTGGCGTCGCCGATCGCGCCGAACAGCACCTGCGGGTCGCGGGCGTAGCCCTGGCGCAGCAGCAGCCCGAGCAGTTGCGGCAGCTTGGCCTGGAGGGTGCGGGGCACGTGCCCCATCGAGCCGGTCACGTCGAACAGCACCGCGATGGGTGTCGACTGCGGGTGCTCGGCCGAGTCCCGGCTCTCCCGCACCGCGCCGCGCGGGTCGAGCGCCGGGTGCACGGTCCGCGCCCCGCTGTCGCTGTAGGAGAACGCGCTCTTGCCCTTCTTCTTCCGGTAGCGGTCGGCGGCGTCGTACACGTCGGTGGACCAGATTCCGCTGCCCATGGCAGCCTCCTAGGGGTTGAGGGTGAACGGTCGGAAGGTGCGCGGCCCGTAGAGCCGGTCGAGCACCTCGTCGAGTTCGCCGAGCAGTCGCCAGGCGTCGTCGGGTCGGGCGGCCAGCGCCGGGCGGCGGCAGCCGTCGGCGAAGGCGCGCAGTTCACGGGGGGCACGGTCGCCCATCAGCCAGCTCATGCACGTCGCGGCCATCGCCAGGTCGGTGCCGGGGCCGGCGGGTCGCCGCGCGGTGACCTCCGGCGGGTACCAGTCCTCGTGGCCGGGGACCAGCGCCGGCACGGTGCCGCCGTCGACGGCGGAGAAGCACCAGTCGACGAGCACCACGCCGTGCGCGTCCGGCTCGATCAGCACGTGCCGGGGGAGCACCGCGCCGTGCACCACGCCGGCCCGGTGGGCCAGGCCGAGGGCGACCAGCAGCCGCCGCCACATCCAGGCCGCGTCCCGGGCGTCCAACCCGTCGGGGTACGCCCGGCGTACCGCGTCGAGGTCGTGCAGCCCGGGTACGGCGGCGAGCACGCTGATCCGACGTTCCGCCCCGCTGACGGCGTCGCGGTGCCGGAAGCTGTCCACCAGCCGGGGCACGTACGGCAGGTGGCGCGGGTCGCCCCGGTCCTCGATCTGCCGCAGCGCGTACGCCTCGCGGGCCATCAGGTCGTTGTCGGCCGGGTCGCGGGGCAGCTTGAGCAGCCGGTCCGCCCCGACGTCGTAGAGGTCGGCGAGGTCACCGGCGTGGGCGAGCGCCCCGAGCCGGTACCCGCCGAGCACGACGGTGGCGGGGTCGGTGCCGCCGTCCGGTGCCGGCCGACCGGCGGTGGTCGTCGGGTCGCCGGGGGTGGGGGTACGGGTGGCCTGCCAGCGGGTGGTGACCTGGACGAACGCGTCGGTGGCGGCGGCGCGTACCCGATGGTCGAGCGTGCCCAGCCGGTCGGGGTGCAGGGCCGCGACCAGCTCGCGGTAGCGCCGGGCCGGGGTGTCGACGCCGAACAGGTCGGCGTCGGTGCGGGCTGCGGCGACCAGTCGGATCGCCTCGTCGGTCCTCACCTGATGGTCTCCTCCCGGGCGGGGCGCAGCAGCGCCGGGTGCAGCAGCCGGGCGTCGCCGGCCCGGTAGAGCCGGGCGCGCGGACCGCCCCGGGCACCGCCGCGTTCGGTGTTGACGCCGGTGCTCTCGACGAAGCCGGGGACGGAGAGCACCTTGCGGTGGAAGTTGCCGGCGTGCAGCGGGTGGCCCCAGACCGTCTCGTAGACGCCGCGCAGCTCGGCGATGGTGAACTCGGGGCCGAGGAAGCGGGTGGCCAGCGGGGTGTACTCCAGCTTGGAGCGGGCCCGTTCCAGCCCGTCGTCGACGATCCGGGCGTGGTCGAAGGCGAGCTGCCGGCTGGGCAGGGCGGTGACCGGCAGCCAGCCGGCCTCGTCGGCGTCGCTGTCGGCGACCGGGTCGGGTAGGTCGGGGGCGAAGGCGAGGTGGGCGACGGAGACGATCCGCATCCGGGGGTCCCGCTCCGGCGCGCCGTAGCTGGCGAGCTGTTCCAGGTGGACGCGGCGCAGCCGGTCGCCGCCGAGGCCGGTCTCCTCGGCGAGCTCGCGGCGGGCCCCGGTGGCGAGGTCCTCGTCGGGCTGGACGAACCCGCCGGGCAGCGCCCAGTGCCCCTGGAAGGGGGGCTGGGCACGCCGGATCAGCAGCAGGTGCAGCGCGCCCTCGCGGATGGTCAGCGCCACCACGTCCACGGTGATCGCGGTCGCGGGGTAGGCGCTGGGGTCGTATCCGGCGAGGAATTCCTGCTCGTTCACGGCGTCCCTCTCAGGTTGAGAATTACTCGATCTGAGAACAACTTAGCCCACGAAGCGGCGGTGGGCAACCGCCGTGCGTCGTTCAGCGGACGGTGCCCACCAGGTGCGGGCGGCCGGTCCGGGCATCGTGCAGGGCGAAGTCCCAGCCCGGGACGGCGCTGAACGCCACCGTCGAGGGCAACGGCACCGGCAGCTTGAACGCCACCTCCACCGTGTACGCCTCCGGCAGCCGGCTCTCCACCGCGGCCAGACAACGGGCCTTGCTCCACATGCCGTGCGCGATCGGCCGGGGGAACCCGAACAGCCGCGCCCCCCACCGGGAGGTGTGGATCGGGTTGTGGTCCCCGGAGACCCGGGCGTAGTCCGTACCCACCCGGGGGGTGAGCCGCCAGTGCGCGGTGGCGGCCGGCGGCGCGGGCCGCTCACCCGGATCCCGCCCGACGCCTCCGGCCCCGCGCTCCCGACCCAGGTACGTCGACACCCCGCGCCACACCTCCGCACCGCCGACCGAGCCGACCAGGACGACGTCGACCTGCCGACCCCGGGCGTGCGGCCGCAGATTCTCGGCGTACGCGACGAAGTCCCACGGCACGTCGGCCGGAACCGGCCGGCGCACGGTGATCCGGTTGCCCACGTGCACCACCCCGGCCAGCGGGAACGGGAACTCCGGCAGGGTCATCAACCGCAACGCCAGTGGGAACCCCAGCACGTGCGGGTAGGTCGCCGGCAGCGCGTCGGCCAACCGGAAACCACACACCCGGTCGTACTCGGCCAGGTGGGCCCGATCGACGGCGACGCCGGCGACGGCCAGCTCGACCGGGGGTGCGGCGTCCGGCCGGCGGGACCGGCCGATGCCGGGCAGCGCGTCGCGCAACGCCCGCCGGTAGAGCACGCCGGGCCTGGGCAGACCGGGCAACTCCACCCGGGCCCGCCCGGTCCGCGCCGCCGGGTCCCCGCCGGTCGGGCCCGCCGGACCCCCGGTGGCGTACGCCGACAGGTCGGTGGTGGCGGCTGACGGCGGATCCTCGGACGCCCCCGGCCCTCCGGTGGCGTACGCCGACAGGTCGTGGGTCTCGTCGACGCTGCGGTCCGGGCCGGCGGCGCGGGCGGCGGCCAGCGCGGCCGGTGAGATGACCTCGGTCGGCCCGTCGATCAGGTCGTTGACCGACAGCTCGCCGTCGTCGGGGTCCCCGGGTCGGTTCCTGCGCCGTGCCATCACGCCCCCAGCAGACTCTGGCCGCAAACCCGGACCACGTTACCGCTGACCGCCGCCGAGGCCGGCCAGGCCAACCAGCCGATCGTCTCGGCGACGTCCACCGGCAGGCCGCCCTGCGCGAGGCTGTTCATCCGGCGGCCCGCCTCCCGGATCACCAGCGGAATGCGGGCGGTCAGCCGGGTCTCGATGAACCCGGGGGCGACCGCGTTGACGCTGATTCCCCGCCCGGCCAGCGCCGGGGCGAGCGCGTCGACCAAGCCGATCACCCCGGCCTTGCTGGTCGCGTAGTTGGTCTGCCCCCGGTTACCGGCGATCCCGGCGATCGACGAGACGGCGACCAGCCGTCCGCCCCCGGGGATCAGCCCCCGCTCCAGCAGCACGTCGTTGATCCGTTCCTGGCTGGAGAGGTTGACGTCGAGCACCGCGTCCCACCGGTCGGCGTCCATCCGACCCAGCGTCCGGTCCCGGGTGATGCCGGCGTTGTGCACCACCACGTCGACCCGGCCGTGCCGGTCGGCCAGGTGGTCGGCGAGCCGGGTGGGGGCGTCCGCGCCGGTCAGGTCGAGCTGTACGGCGGTGCCGCCGATCTCGTTGGCGACCGCCGCGAGGGCGTCGCCGGCCGCCGGGACGTCCAGCGCGACGACCTGCGCGCCGTCGCGGGCCAGCACCCGGGCCACCGCCGCGCCGATGCCCCGGGCTGCGCCGGTGACCAGCACCACCTGCCCGGCCAGCGGCCGGTCCCAGTCCGCCGGTACGGCGGCCGGCCCGGTGCCGACCCGGACCACCTGCCCCGAGACGTACGCGGAACGGCCGGAGAGCAGGAACCGCAGGGTCGCCTCCAGGCTGGTCGGGGTGCCGGCGTCCCCGTCCGGGGTGACGTACACCAGTTGGGCGGTGACGCCGCGACCGAACTCCTTGCCGATGCTGCGGGTCAACCCCTCCAGGGCCCGCTGGGCGGTGGCCTCCCGGGGCGAGCCGCACCCGGCCGGCGGGGTGCCCAGCACGATCACCCGACCGCTGGGCAGCACCGAGCGGGCCTGCGGGTGGAAGAAGTCGTAGAGCTGACGCAGGCCGGTGGAGTCGGTGATGCCGGTGGCGTCGTAGACCAGCGCGCCGAACCGGCCGGCCGGTGCGCCGCCGTTCCCCGCCCGCTCGTTCCGGCCGGCGGGTCCGTCGGCTGCGGCGTCGTCGTGCCCGGCGGTGGGTGGCGTGGTGCCGGTGCCGGTGCGCACGTCGACCCCGGCGGCGGTGAGGATGGCGGTGACCGGCTCGGTGAGCCGTCCGCCGGTGGCCGCGCCGAGCAGGACCGGGCCGGGCAGCAACGGGTCGCCGGGGGTGTGCCGGCGCAGTCGCGGCGGGTCGGGCAGCCCGAGGCGCTTGACCAGCGCGCGGCCGGCCCCCGATTGGACGAAGCTCGCGTACCTGTCGGTCATGGGCGTAGCCTACTGGTCAGTAGGTTGTGGGCAAGTCCTGAAACGGAGGCGGGATCGTGCAGAGCATCCGGCGGGTCGCGGTCATCGGCGGCAACCGCATCCCCTTCGCCCGGTCCAACTCCCGCTACGCCAGCGCATCCAACGCCGACCTGCTCGGCGCGGCGCTGGACGGGCTGGTCGCCCGGTTCGGGCTGGCCGGGCAGCGGGTCGGCGAGGTGGTGGCCGGGGCGGTGCTCAAGCACGCGAAGGACTTCAACCTGACCCGGGAGGTGGTGCTCGGCTCGAAGCTCGACCCGCACACCCCCGCGTACGACATCCAGCAGGCCTGCGGCACCGGCCTGGAAGCGGCGATCCTGGTCGCCAACAAGATCGCCCTCGGGCAGCTCGACGTGGGCATCGCCGGTGGCGTCGACACCACCTCCGACGCGCCGCTGGCGATCAACGAGGACATGCGCCGCACCCTGCTGAAGCTCAACAGCGCCCGGACCCTCGGCGAGCGGTTGAAGATCGCCGCCAAGCTCCGTCCGCACCAGCCGTTCCGACCCGAGTTGCCGCGCAACGCCGAGCCCCGTACCGGACTGTCGATGGGTGAGCACGCCGCCCGTACGGCGCTGCGCTGGCAGATCGACAGGCAGGCCCAGGACGAGCTGGCGCTGCGCTCGCACCAGCGCCTCGCCGCCGCGTACGAGCGGGGGTTCTTCGACGACCTGATGACGCCCTACCTGGGGCTGACCCGGGACCAGAACCTCCGCCCCGACACCAGCCTGGACAAGCTCGGCGCGCTGCGGCCGGTCTTCGGCACCCGGGGCCCGGACGCCGAGCAGGCCACCATGACCGCCGGCAACTCCTCCCCGCTGACCGACGGCGCGTCCACCGTGCTGCTCGCCTCCGAGCAGTGGGCGCGCGAGCACCAGCTGCCCGTACTGGCCTGGTTCTCCTGGTCGGAGACGGCGGCGGTCGACTTCGTGCACGGCGACGAGGGGCTGCTGATGGCCCCCGCCTACGCGGTGCCCCGGATGCTGGACCGGGCCGGGTTGACCCTCCAGGACTTCGACTTCTACGAGATCCACGAGGCGTTCGCGTCGCAGGTACTGGCCACCCTGGCGGCCTGGGAGTCGCCGGAGTTCGGCAAGGACCGGCTGGGGCGGGACGTCCCGCTGGGCGCGATCGACCGGGACCGGCTCAACGTCACCGGCTCGTCGCTGGCCGCCGGGCACCCGTTCGCCGCCACGGGTGGCCGGATCGTGGCGACCCTGGCGAAGCTGCTCGCCGAGAAGGGCAGCGGCCGGGGGTTGATCTCGATCTGCGCGGCCGGCGGGCAGGGCGTCACCGCCATCCTGGAACGCTGAGTGGGCGCTGCCCGCTGCCGTACCGGCTCACCTCGTTCGCAGCCAGCCGAGGAATCGGGTGTGCAGGTCGCCCGCCGGCTGCCGGCTCAGGCCCGTCAACGCCTCGACCAGTTGCAGGCCGAGGTAGACGCCGAGGGCGGCGCGATCGTCCGCGTACTCGCCGAGTAGCCGGTCGCGCCGGACCCGGCAGGGCCAGGGCTCGCCGCATCCGGTGCACTGCCAGCTGGGACGGGCCGGTACGTGAGCACCCAGTGCGGGCACCGGCAGGATCCGGATCGCCCCCAGGCGGGCGAGCACCCGCCGCTGCCGTGCCCCGGACGGATGACGTAGTTCGACGCCACGCAGTCGGATCCACAGGCCGTCGCTGTGTTCTTCCCGGCGGCCCACCTCCACGATCCGTAGGGTCAGGGTGCCGAGCCCGTAGCAGTAGTGCTGCTCGGCCACCGTCACCACGTCGCCGATCCCGAACGGGACCACCGGCCGGGCGGTCATGATGACACCGAGCAGTGCGGCCCATTGGCGGCTGCGCACAGGCGGAGCACCCAGGCGAAGGTCAGTAGTGGTGCCTGCCGGGGCGTGCCCTGTCGCGGTGGCCCGAACCAGCCCCGCCAGCCGGCTCGCCGACGAGGCTGATCGGGCGACAGCACCGGCCGCCCCAGCTCGACCAGACGGTTCGCCGCCGCATTCGCCGGTTGACACGGCCCTGGTACCAGGCAGACCAGGCAGAGGTGTTCGTCCGGATCGGGCACGTGGCTGTCGAGGATGTGGTGTGCGGCAACCGCCGCCGCCTCGTCTCGGTGCCACACGTGGCTGTTCGTCGACCGATAGACGCCCAACTTCCACTCCTGTCGTTCGCGGATGCACGCAGGGCAGCTTCACTGGCGTCGACAACCTTACTGCCTATCCAATAAGGCAACAAGGATGGGTGGGTGGATCGTTTCTGCTGAACTACCCTTGGCCAGTGCTGGTGCAGAGGAGCCGAAGGTGAGTCACCCCGAGTGGATCAGTGTCTCGATGCCCTACGTGACGCCTCGATCGCGCGAAGGTGGGGACGCGTGGGCTGCCGAGGCGGCGCAGCAGGGCGGGCTCGGCACCCAGAAACTGCTGGAGGTGGCGGAGATGCCGCCAGCGGCTGAAGTGGCGGAAGCGCTGCTGGTGGATGCCGACACGCCGGTCATCGTTCGACGGCGGCTCATGATGTTCGACGGGCAACCCGTCGAGTTGACCGACTCTTACTACCCGGCCTCGATCGCTCGTGGCACTGCCTTGAGCGAGCCCCGCAAAATTCGGGGAGGAGCGGTCAGCCTGCTCGCCGAGCTGGGCTATCGTCCCGGGCGGGTCACAGAGGACGTCTACACCCGGCAGCCCACCGAATCCCAGCGGAGCGCCCTCGGGCTGGCGGCCGGAGAGTGGGTGCTCGGGCTGACCCGGCTACTCAGCACCGCCGAGGGCGTGCCTATCGAGTTGAGCGTCATGACGATGGTGCCGCAGGGCCGGCGCCTACGGTACGAACTGATCGTCGAATAGCGGATCGAGGGAGCGGCACATGGCCAGCGAAGGCGACGGCCGTCCTCGGCATGAACAGATCGCGGCCGACCTTCGGGCCCGCATCATGTCTGGCGATCTTCCTGCCGGCTCTCAACTGCCGTCGATCCCCACCTTGACGACGCGGTATGCCGCTGCCACGGCAACTGTCCAACGGGCGCTTGCCGCATTGAAGGCGGAGGGATCGGTGCGCAGTGAGATGGGCAGAGGCGTCTACGTACGTGACCGCCAGCCTCTTGTCATGGAGGCTTCGGCGTACCTGGTGCCGCGGCCGAGCGGGATCAACTACCGTCTGCTCGCCGTCGAGGAGGTGGAGCCCTCCCCGGAGGTGGTGCGGCTACTGGCGCTGGACAGCGACGACACGGTGGTGCTCCGACAGCGGCTGATGCTGCACGGCGGGGAGCCGACGGAGTTGTGCTGGTCGTACTATCCGGCCTCGATCGCGCGGGGCACCGAACTCGCCGAACGCCGCAAGATCAGCGGTGGAGCCGCCCGGGTCCTGGCGGACCTCGGCCATCCGGAGTACGAGGTGGTCGATCACGTGTCGGCCCGCATGCCGACCTCCGAGGAAGTGGAGAGGCTGGCGCTGCCGCCGTACGTACCTGTGTTGCGCCAACTGCGGGTGGTCCGTACCGCGACCACACAGCCCGTCGAGGCGTCGGTGCTGATCAAGGGAAGTCATCTGCACGAGCTTCGTTACGGGTTCCGTATCTGACGGTCCTCGATACTCGCCGGGGTACGTGCGCAGGGCCCGTGCGTCTGCTGACCACTGTGGTCGGACACTCGGCGCTCGCGCAGCTCAGGGCGGTGTTGCCGGGGCTTCCTACGGTGGTGTCAGCCGGCCCGGACGTCCCGGTGGCGGTGCCCCGTGGAGGAGTGTCATGCCTGGTCGTGCCCTGCTGCGTACCGCTGCCGTTGCCCTTGCCGGCGTGCTCGCGGCCGGCGGTTGCGCCGCCACCACGCCGCGCGTCGAGGGACCCCCGGGGGTCGGGACGGCTGGCGGTCCGGCGGGGTCCGGCCACGCGAGGACCGGCTCCGGCGACACCGGCACGGTCACCGACGGCGGGGCCCCGGGCGTGGGGATCCAGGAGGCCGACCCCACCGGCAGCCCCACGGCCGGCGGTGGCGGGGACAGCGGCGGGGACAAATCCGGTACGAAGGCGAACGGCCCCACCATCAGCTCCTTCCGGGTCACCCGCAAGCCGAGCTGTCCGGCCGGCACCACCGTCAACCCGATCCCCGGCAGCGGAGTGCGGATGGAGTGGCAGGTCGGCAACGCGACCTCGGTGGCCCTGTCGGTCGACGGCCCTGGCGTCTACCGCGACGACTACCCGTCGACCGGCAGTGAGGAGCTCACCTTCCCGTGCTCGGGTGGCGACGGTGACGTCCAGCGGCACACGTACACGTTGACGGCGCGCAACGCGCACGGCAAGCAGACGAAGACGATCGTGGTCACCGCCCCGGTGCACGACATCCCGAAGGTCTGACGCCGAACTCCGTGGCCCGAGCGGTCCGGCCGACCCCCGCCGGGCGGGCCTGCTCCGCCCCTGGTCGGCCCGCCCAGGTCGACGGTCGTCGGGTAGGCGAGAATGAGGTACGTGACGACGATCCCGAACGTGCTCGCCCACCGGTACGCCTCACCCGAACTGGTCGCCCTCTGGTCCCCGGAGGAGAAGGTCCGGATGGAACGGCGGCTCTGGCTCGCCGTGCTCCGCGCCCAGCGGGACCTCGGCGTGGCGGTCCCCGACGGCGTGGTCGAGGCGTACGAGCGGGTGGTCGACCAGGTCGACCTGGCGTCGATCGCCGGGCGGGAGCGGGTCACCCGGCACGACGTGAAGGCCCGGATCGAGGAGTTCAGCGCGCTCGCCGGGCACGAGCACGTGCACAAGGGGATGACCTCACGCGACCTCACCGAGAACGTCGAGCAGCTCCAGGTGCGCGCCTCGCTGGAGCTGATCCGGGACCGGGTGGTCGCCGCGCTGGCCCGGCTGGCCTGGCTCGCCCACGAGCACTCCGGCCTGGTGCTGACCGGCCGGTCGCACAACGTCGCCGCGCAGGCCACCACGCTGGGCAAGCGCTTCGCCTCGGCGGCCGAGGAACTGCTCATCGCGTACGAGCGGCTGGAAGACCTGATCGGCCGCTACCCGCTGCGCGGCATCAAGGGCCCGGTCGGCACCGCCGCCGACCAGCTCGACCTCTTCGACGGGGACGCGGAGAAGGTCGCCGAGCTGGAGCGTCGGGTCGCCGGTCACCTCGGTTTCGCCCGGGTGCTGGACAGCGTCGGGCAGGTCTACCCGCGTTCGCTGGACTTCGACGTGCTCTCCGCGCTCGCGCAGGTGGCCGCCGCGCCGTCGTCGCTGGCCACCACGATCCGGCTGATGGTCGGTCAGGAGCTGGCGACCGAGGGCTTCAAGCCGGGCCAGGTCGGCTCCAGCGCGATGCCGCACAAGATGAACACCCGGTCGTCGGAGCGGGTGAACGGCTTCGCGGTGATCATCCGCGGTTACCTGTCGATGGTCGGCGAGCTGGCCGGCGACCAGTGGAACGAGGGGGACGTCTCCTGCTCGGTGGTCCGCCGGGTGGCCCTGCCGGACGCCTTCTTCGCCGCCGACGGGCTGTTCCAGACCTTCCTCACCGTGCTCGACGAGTTCGGGGCGTACCCGGCGGTGATCAGCCGCGAGCTGGAGCGCTTCCTGCCCTTCCTGGCCACCACCAAAATCCTGGTCGCTGCGGTACGCCGGGGCGTCGGCCGGGAGGTCGCCCACGAGGTGATCAAGGAGCACGCGGTCGCCGTGGCGCTCGCGATGCGGGAGAAGGGCGCCCCCGACAACGACCTGTTCGACAGGCTGGCCGCCGACTCCCGCCTCGGCCTCACCCGCAGCGAGATCGACACCCTGGTCGCCGATCCCGCCACCTTCACCGGTGCCGCCCAGGCCCAGGTGGACGCGATCACCCGACGCATCACCACGGTCGTCACCGCCCACCCCGAAGCCGCCACCTACTCCCCACCCCCCATCCTCTAACCCCTCCCTTCCGCCCTCCCCCCCTTCCGCCCTCCCCCCCTCCCGCCCTCCCCCCTCCCGCCACTCCCTCCCCCACCCGACCTCTCCCGTGATCAAGAGCTTTACGTCACCACCCAAGCCCAACCAGCCCCAAACCTCTTGATCACGCCCCCAAGCCCCGGGCGGTTGTCGCCTCTCCCCGGTGATCAAGAGCTTTACGCCACCGCTGGAGATCGAATTGGCGTAAACCTCTTGATCACGCCCCCAAGCCCGGAGGGGCGGGTGTTCTCACCGGTGATCAAGAGGTTTGCGTCACTGCCAGCGCTGAACCTGCCCCAAACCTCTTGATCACGTCACTCCAGCCTGGGCGGCCGTCGGCTCTGGCCGGTGATCAAGAAGTTTGCGTCAGCATTGAAGATCGAATTGGCGTAAACCTCTTGATCACCGGGGCCGGGCCGGGCCGGGGCGGGGGACCGCGGGACACTCGAGGTGGAGCGGGTGGGTCAGGAGTCTCGGGTGGGGGTTTCGGCGGCGGAGGAGAGGTTGGGGGCGCTCGCCGGTTCGGCGATGCCTCCGGGGGCCTCGGCGAACCCCGGGTCGTGGGCGGTCTCGGCGGCGACTAGGGGCTGGTCGTGCGGCATGACGTCGGGGACCTTGGGCACCACGATCACCGCCGTGCCGTAGGCGCAGATCTCCATCCACATCTCGCCGCAGTCCCGGCTGTCGAAGCGCATCCCCACCACGGCGTTCGCACCGATGCGCAGGGCCTCCTCGCCGAGCCGGGCCACCGAGTCGGTACGCCAGCGGGTGAGGTTGTCCGGGGCCATCGGGTCGTACGCGCCGCCGCGCAGGTTCTTGACCCCCTCGCGGTACGGGTTCCGGGTCCGCGCCATCGACGACACCACTTCGCCGAGGATCTGGCGGATCTCGTAGCCGGGCAGTTGATCCGTCGTCACGACCAGCACGGTTCGATGCTGTCAGTAGCCGTGCGGTGTCGAAGCGTGCCGTGGGCACCTGGTCGGATGCTGCAAAACGAGTCGGCGCGGACGGCCGGCACGCGACCGGCCATCCGCACCGCCCGGGGTGGTAACCGTCAGACACCGGCCGTGGAGGTGATCCAGGCCCGGTTGTACGCGACGCTGCCGTAGTTCTGGATGCTCGACCCGTCGGCGGTGGAGGCGACGCCGACCTGCCGGCCGTTGTAGAACTGCGGGCCGCCGGAGTCGCCGCGCCAGGCGTTGCCGTTGATCCGGGTGCTGCGGATCGCCTGGCCGCCGTACGCGTCGGTGGCGTTGGTGCTGGTCACCTGCACCGAGGCGGTCTTGAGCTGGCTGGACGCCCCGCAGCCGCTGTAGCAGGTCATGCCCCAGCCGTAGATGGTGTTGGTGGAGCCGACGGGCGGGTTGCTGCTGGCCAGGCTGACCGGGGTGTTGGTGACGGTGCTGGACAGCCGGAGCAGGGCGAGGTCGTTGCGGGTGTAGGAGGCGCTGACGGTGCGGGTGGTGCCGCCGGAGGCGTAGTAGACGCTGCCGACCCGGACGGACATGGTGCCGCTGACGCAGTGCCGGGCGGTGAGCACCCACTGGGCGGAGATGACGCTGCCGGAGCAGGTGAACGACCCGTTGCTGAAGACCGCGGCGGCCCAGGGGGCGGAGGAGACGGTGCTGCCGCCGATGATCGGCTGCGGGCCGGCCGGGGCGGCGGTGGCCCCGGAGGCGGCGACGAGGACGCCGGCGAGGGCGGTGGTGAGCACCGCGAGCGTGGAGCGGAGACGCATCGGGGGGACTCCTTCGGGTCGGGCCCGGGATCACCGGGCGGGGTCGGGCGTCGGGGCGGGGGTGGCCCCTCGTTGACGTCGACCAGGCATCGATATCTGGCGATTGAGGCTAGGGGGCGGTGAGCGGCTTCACAAGACTGTCATCGAGATCGACCAATGTGACAGGAATGACCCGGGATGTGCTCGTCCCTGTTTGTCGGATACCGGTCGCAAATCTGGCGTTGAGCCGCGTATTGCCTGCTCAGGTAGGGTGTGTCGGGGCGACGCGACGACGATCGGCAACAATCCCGTATCAGAGCGGCAACGAACGGATCTCGACCACACGTCCCGGCGTCCGGTAATGTCGATCACTGCCTGAACTGCGCCCGGCCGGTGCGTCCGGACCGGAATCTGCCAGGTACGCTGGCTGCGCTCGCCCGTAGTGGGCCGGCACCCAACTGCGTACACAGTCAGGAGTGCCCAGTGCCTCGCGTCGTCGTCGACGTCATGCTCAAGCCCGAGATCCTCGATCCTCAGGGCCAGGCCGTCGCAAACGCGCTGCCGCGGCTCGGCGTCGGTGACGTCGCCTCCGTCCGCATCGGCAGGCGGATCGAGATCGAGTTCACCGGCGAACCGGACCTGGACCGGGCCCGGGAGATCGCCGACAAGCTGCTCGCCAACCCCGTCATCGAGGACTTCACGGTCCGGGTCGAGGCCGACGAGACCGCGGACGCGAACTCGTGACCGCCCGCGTCGGAGTGGTGACCTTCCCCGGCTCGTTGGACGACGGGGACGCCGCCCGCGCCGTGCGGATCGCCGGCGCGGAGCCGGTCCGGCTCTGGCACGGTGACCCCGAGCTGCACGGGGTGGACGCCGTCGTCCTCCCCGGTGGTTTCTCCTACGGCGACTACCTGCGCTGCGGGGCCATCGCCCGGTTCGCCCCGGTGATGGAGACCCTGGTCGACGCCGCCCGGGGCGGCCTGCCGGTGCTCGGCATCTGCAACGGCTTCCAGATCCTCTGCGAGGCCCACCTGCTGCCCGGCGCGCTCACCCGCAACCAGCACCTGCACTTCCGCAACCGCGACCAGGTCCTGCGCATCGAGTCGGTCGGCACCGCCTGGACGAACACCTTCCAGCCCGGCCAGGAGATCCTCATCCCGGTCAAGAACGGCGAGGGCTGCTACGTGGCCGATACCGCCACCCTCGACGCGCTGGAGGCCGAGGGGCGGATCGTCGCCCGCTACGTCGGCGGCAACCCCAACGGCTCGCAGCGGGACATCGCCGCGATCACCAACGCCGCCGGCAACGTGGTCGGCATCATGCCCCACCCGGAGCACGCGGTCGAGGCGCTCACCGGCCCCTCCCTGGACGGCCTCGGCTTCTTCACCTCGGTGCTCAAGCACCTGGTGGGGACACCGGCGTGACGGTGCTCGGCGGCAACATCGGTCGGCTCCACCGCCCCACCGGCGGGTACGAGCGCAGCGAGGAGAGGTCATGACCACCCACCAGGACCCGGCCGTTCGGGCAGCCGCGGGCGTCGCCCCGGCGGAACCGCACGCGGCCGTCGCGCCGCCGGCCGACGCCGGCCGGCACAGCGGTCCGACGCCGGCCACCGACTGGGCCGACGGCGTGGACACCGTGCAGCGGGCCGCCGGTACCGGCGACGAGCTCCAGCCGTACGCCGAGCTGGGCCTGCGTGACGACGAGTACGACCGGATCCGGCACATCCTCGGCCGCCGCCCCACCCAGGCCGAGTTGGCCATGTACTCGATCATGTGGAGCGAGCACTGCTCCTACAAGTCGAGCAAGGTGCACCTGCGCCAGTTCGGCGAGAAGGCCCCGCCCAGCGACCGGCTGCTCGCCGGCATCGGGGAGAACGCGGGCGTCGTCCGGGTCTCCGACACGCTGGCCGTCACCTTCAAGGTCGAGTCGCACAACCACCCGAGCTTCGTCGAGCCCTACCAGGGCGCGGCGACCGGTGTCGGTGGCATCGTCCGGGACATCCTCGCGATGGGTGCCCGCCCGGTCGCGGTGATGGACCCGCTGCGGTTCGGCGCGGCCGACCACCCGGACACCGCCCGGGTGCTGCCCGGCGTGGTCGCCGGCGTCGGCGGCTACGGCAACTGCCTCGGCCTGCCCAACATCGGCGGTGAGCTGGTCTTCGACCCCTGCTACCAGGGCAACCCGCTGCTCAACGCGCTCTGCCTCGGCGTGCTGCCGGTCGACCGGTTGCAGAAGAAGGACGCCGCCGGCCCCGGCAACGTCGTGGTGCTGCTCGGCGCGAAGACCGGTCGCGACGGCATCGGCGGCGTGTCGGTGCTGGCCAGCGCCACCTTCGACGAGGGCAGTGAGCAGCGCCGCCCGTCGGTGCAGGTCGGTGACCCGTTCATCGAGAAGCTGCTGATCGAGGCGTGCCTGGAGCTGTACGACGCCGAGCTGGTCGTCGGCATCCAGGACCTCGGCGGCGCGGGCCTGACCTGCGCGCTCACCGAGACCGCCGCGTCCGCCGGCACCGGCATGCGGGTCTGGTTGGAGCGGGTCCCGCTGCGCGAGCCGTCGATGGAGCCGCACGAGATCCTGGCCAGCGAGTCCCAGGAGCGGATGCTGCTGGTGGTCACCCCGGACAAGCTGGAGGCGGTGCTCAAGACCGCCGACAAGTGGGGCGTGCTCGCCACCGCGATCGGCGAGGTCACCCCGCCCGCGCCCGACGGCCGGCCGGGCCGGCTGCTGGTCACCTGGAACGACCACGTGGTGGTCGACGTGCCGCCGGGCTCGCTGGTCGACGACGGCCCGGTCTACGCCCGCCCGATGCGGGAGCCGGCCGACCTGATCCTGCTCCAGGCCGACCGGGCCGAGACGCTGCCCCGGCCGAGCAACCCCGACGCGCTGCGGGAGACCCTGCTGCGCATGATCGCCTCGCCGAACCTGGCCGACAAGACCTGGGTCACCGAGCAGTACGACAGGTACGTGCTGGGCAACACCGTGCTGGCCCAGCCGGAGGACTCCGGCGTGATCCGGATCGACGAGAGCACCGGCCTCGGGGTCGCCCTCTCGGTCGACGGCAACGGCCGGTACGCCCGCCTCGACCCCTACCAGGGGACGAAGCTGGCGCTCGCCGAGGCGTACCGGAACGTGGCGGTGACCGGCGCGAAGCCGATCGCCGTGACCAACTGCCTCAACTTCGGCTCCCCGGAGGACCCGGGCGTGATGTGGCAGTTCGCCGAGGCCGTCCGCGGCTTGGCGGACGGCTGCCTGGAGCTGGGTATCCCGGTGACCGGCGGCAACGTCAGCTTCTACAACCAGACAGGTGCCGCCGCGATCCACCCGACCCCGGTGGTCGGCGTGCTGGGTGTGCTGGACAACGTGGCCGACCGGGTGCCGATGGGCTTCGTGCCCCGGGCCAACGGCGACCACGACCAGGTCTACCTGCTCGGTGACACGCACGTGGAGCTGTCCGGCTCGGAGTGGGCCTGGGTGACGCACGAGCACCTCGGCGGCATGCCGCCGCAGGTCGACCTGGGCCGGGAGCGCCAGCTCGCCGAGCTGATGGCCGAGGCGGCCCGGGTGGGTCACCTCAGCTCCGCGCACGACCTGTCCGACGGCGGCCTGGCGCAGAGCCTGGTCGAGTCGAGCCTGCGTCGGGGCGTCGGGGTCCGGATCGGCGTGCCGGAGCGGTTCGCCGACGGTTCGCTGCCGTTCGTCTTCCTGTTCAGCGAGTCGGCCGGCCGGGCGCTGGTGACCGTGCCCCGGGGGCACGAGAAGGCGTTCACCGCCCTCTGCGACGAGCGGGGCGTGCCGTGGGAGCAGATCGGCGTGACCGACCCGGCGGGCGGTGTCCTGGACGTGCACGGCCAGTTCCGGATCGGCCTGGACGAGCTGCGGGCGGCGCACACCGCGACCCTGCCCCGGCTCTTCGGCGGCCCGGAGGCGGCCCAGGTGCAGGTCGAGGCGGTCCGCACGGGCACCACCACGATCGCGCCGGCCACCGCCACGCAGCCGGTGGACGTGCCGCAGCGGCAGCAGCCGGCGGACGCGGACGACCCGGCCGCCGAGGTGGTGGCCGCTCCGACGACCGACGCCCCGGTGTCGGGCGGGCCGACGTCGACCGACCCGGTGTCGGACGACCCGGCGGACGACGCCGCCTCGTCGGACGACGTCGCGGGCTCCGTGCCGGCACCGGATGCCCCGGCGGGCACCGCGCCGACGTCGGACGCTCCCGCCGCCCCGACGACCGGGTCCACCCCGCAGGCCGACGCGGCGACCTCCGAGGCCGGCGACGGGCAGCGCCCGACGCCCGATCAGCGCTGAGGCGGTGGCCTCGGCCGTCCACGTCCAACCCGGGTCGGGTGCCCGCTTCGACTGGGGGCTGACCGGGGCGGCGGAACTCGGCCGGGTCTGTGCCGTACTGGTGGTGGTGGACGTCCTGTCGTTCACCACCGCCGTCGAGGTCGCGGTCGCCCGGGGGGTGCGGGTCCACCCGTTCCCCTGGGGCGAGCAGGCGGCCGACTACGCGCGACGGGTCGGCGCGGTGGCGGCGGTGGGCCGTCGGCAGACCACCAGCGCGCACCCGTGGTCGCTGTCCCCGGCGGCCCTGGGTAGCGCGCCCGCCGTCGCCGACCTGGTGCTGCCGTCGCCGAACGGCTCCGCGATCAGCGCCGCCGCCAGCGCCACCGGCCGACCGGTGGTCGCGGCCTGCCTGCGCAACGCCCGCGCCGTCGGACGGTGGCTGCACCACCGGGGGTACGGCACGACGGACGCCCCGGTCGGGGTGATCGCCGCCGGTGAACGCTGGCCGGACGGCACCCTGCGCCCCTCGGTGGAGGACCTGCTGGGTGCGGCCAGTGTGCTGGATGCCGTCTCCGGGGTGCCCGGTGGGTTGTCCGTGGAGGCGGCGATGACGCTCGCCGCCCTGGCCAGCACCCCGGACGTGCCGGCGGCGGTACGTGGCTGCGTCTCCGGCCGGGAGCTGATCGAGAGCGGCTTCGCCGGGGACGTCGAGGCGGCCGTCCAGCGGGACGTCTCGACCGTGGTGCCGGTGCTCCGCCAGGGTGTCTTCTCGGCCGGCTGACCCCGACCGGAAACGACAGTGGGCCGCCCCGATCCGTGTCGGGGCGGCCCACTGTCACCGTTGTCGCCTGTGGGTCAGTCGTCCAGCCAGTCGAGGCGGCGTCCGCCCCGCTCCGGGGGCGGGCCGTCCGGCCGGGCCCGACCTGACGGCGGCTGGTCACGACCCGGCTGGCCCTGCTCGCCGTAGTAGCCGGCCTGCTGCTGGTCGTAGCCCTGCTGGTCGTACCCGCCGCCGCGCTGCTGCGGGGGTTCCTGGCCGTAGCCGCCCTGCTGCTGCTCGGCACCGTAGCCGCCGGCCTGGCCGTAGCCGCCGCCCTGCGGGGAGCCGTAGCCGGGCTGCTGGTCGTAGCCCCCGCCGCGCTGGTCGTAGCCGCCCTGCTGGTCGTACCCGCCCTGGTGGGCGCCGCCGCGCTGGTCGTACCCGCCGCCGCGCTGGTCGTAGCCACCCTGGTGGGCGCCCGTCGGCTGGTCGTACCCGGTCGGCTGGTCGTAGCCACCGTGCTGGCCGCCCTGGTGGGCACCGGTCGGCTGGTCGTAGCCGCCGCGCTGGCCGCCGCCGTAACCCTGGGCCGGGCCGGTGTCGTAACCGGCCTGCTGACCGTAGCCGCCGCCGGGGTAACCACCTGTCGGTTCGGCACCCCGCCCGTAGCCGCCCTGCTCGGATTGGCCGTAGCCACCACCCGCGCCCGGCTGGCCGTACGCGTCGGGCTCCGGCTGGTAGGTGCTCGTCGGGTACGGGTCGGCAGCCGGCGCGTACGCGGTGCTGTCGCCGGTGTACCGGCCGGTGGGCTCGTCGTAACGCTGGTCGCCGCCGTAGCCGCCGGCCTGCGCCTGCGCCGGGTAGCCGGCACCGGCCGTCGCCCCGTAGTCCCGACCGCCGTAACCGCCGCCGGAGGCGGGGGCGTTGCCGTAGCCACCCCCGGAGGCGGGCGCGTTGCCGTAACCGCCGCCCGACGCGGGCGCGTTGCCGTAGCCACCCCCGGAGGCGGGGGCGTTGTCGAAGCCGCCGCCCGAGGCGGGGGCGGCACCGTAGCCACTCCCGGAGGACGGCGCGTTGCCGTAGCCACCGGCCGGGGGGTTCGCCGCGCCGTACGCGCCTGCGGCGGCACCCGCCGCGCCGGCCGCACCGTAGCCGCCACCGGAGGCGGGTGCGGCACCGTAGCCGCCCGGCTGGCCGCCGTAGCCGCCGGGCTCGTCGCCGTAGCCGCCGGCGCCGGCCCAGTTGTCCTGCGGTGCGCCGTAGGGCTGCGGTGGCGCGCCGTACGGGTCCGGCGGGACGTCGTCGACGACCGGCCGCTGCAACATCGTCGGCGCGTCGCTGAGCGCGGAACTGCCGACCATCGTCGGGTCGGGGCCGCCGCCGACCCGGTTGACCACCCGGGTCTGGTCGTCGGTGCCGCGTGGGCTCCGGGGGCCGGGGACGTCGCCCGCCGCAGCGGCACCGACCGGTCCGTTGCCGTCGTCGTCGGCGTTCTTGCGGCGGATCCAGAGCAGCACGATGGTGCCGACGCCGGCCGCCACCAGCAGACCGCCGAGCAGGATGATCAGGAAGGAGCCGAATCCGCTGTCGTCGTCCTGCGACGCGGCCTGCTGCTGCCCGCCTGTCGGTTCGGTGGACTCCTCGGTGGTCTCCTCGGTCGTCTCCTCCGAGGGGGTCGCCTCGACGGTGGTCGACGGGGTGGCGCTCGGGCTCACCTCGACCTTCAACGCCAGGCTGATCCGCTGGTTGCTCAGGCTCTGCCCGGCCCCCGCGCTGATCGGCTTGGTGGCGACGACGCCGTCCTTGCTGGCCCCGAGCACCATCGAGCCGGGCGCGATCGGGTTGGCGCTCGACCCGGTGATCCGGAAGTTGCCGCTGCCGTCGCTGGTGGTGTTGAACTGCTTGCCTGTCGAGTCCTCCAGGCCCACCACCGCGTTGGGCACCGCGTCGCCGGTGGCCGCCACGACCACCTTGCCGGAGATCGACTTCACAGTCGGCTTGTCCTGCGGCGGGGTGGTCTGCGGCGCGGCCTTGGCCACCAGGGTCACGGTGGTGCTGCCCGAATCTTCGCCGTTGGCATCGACGGCTCGGACAGTGATTTGGGCGGAGCCGTTGGACGCGTCGTCGGCGAGGGTGAAGCCGGCGCTGAAGTTGCCGCTCTGGTTGACCTTGCTGCGGTTGCAGCCGTTCACGCAGCGCAGCTTGCCATTGCTGGAGGTCACCGAGATGTCAACCGAAGCATCATCACTGACGGTGACCGAGAAGTTGACCTGGGTGGTCTTCCCTGCTTCGACGGAACTCGGGGACGCCGACACGTTGTTGACGCTCGGAGCGGCGAAAGCGGGTGTGGCGGGGACGGTGAGCAGGGCGCCGGCCACCAGCGCTACGACCACACCGGCCCGCTGCGTCCAGGCACGTCGGTGTGTTGACACGTCCACCGCCTTCCGGTCTGACTTCCCCGGCGGGGGCCGGGGATCATCACGGTACGAATACGCCGTCGGCAACTATGCCTTGTCTGACCGGATCGGCGCGACCCAGGGGCCAGCGTCACCCACTTCGACCTCGGGTCGTATCGTCCCGTCGTGTCCTCTCCGCACATTAAGTCCGCCGTGGTGCTGGCGGCGCTGACGGCGCTCGATGAGGGGCGTACGCCCGAACGTCAGATGTACCGCGAGGCGGTCCGTACCCTTCTGACCGCCCTCGCGGAGCGTGCCCCCGGCCGATCGGTGGAGGTGCGTGTCCCACCTTACGGTGCAGTTCAATGCGTTCCTGGGCCCCGACACACCCGGGGCACCCCGCCCAACGTGGTGGAGATGGCGGCGGACACCTGGCTGGCGCTGGCAACCGGACGGCTGTCGTGGGGGCAGGCGGTCACGGACGGTCGCATACAGGTGAGCGGAAACCGGGCGGATCTCTCCGACCATCTGCCGCTCTAGCTGCGCCGTTCCGCCGGATGAGGTGACGGGGTGGAGGTGGATCGTGACTTTCTGTATCGACTCGTGTTCGCGTACACTGTCAGGCGACGACAGTGGTCCAGGGCCGAAAGGCGCGGAGCAGCCCCCGGCTCCGCCAGGCCAGTCCAGACCAGCATGAGGGAGCGGCAGTGCCCCGAGGCGATGGCCGGCTGAGCCACGACCTTGACCCCCAGCGACCCGGCCCCCAGGACGCGTGTGGCGTCTTCGGCGTCTGGGCCCCGGGTGAAGAGGTCGCCAATCTCACTTATTTCGGTCTCTACGCACTCCAGCACCGGGGCCAGGAGGCCGCCGGCATCGCGGTGAGCGACGGCTCGGGTGTGGTGGTCTACAAGGACCTGGGCCTGGTGGCCCAGGTGTTCGACGAGCCGACCCTGAAGAGCCTGCGCGGCCACCTGGCGATCGGGCACGCGCGTTACTCCACCACCGGCGGCTCGACCTGGGAAAATGCCCAGCCGACCATCCGGTCGACGACCTCCGGCACCACGATCGCCCTGGCGCACAACGGCAACCTGGTCAACACCGCCGAGTTGCAGAAGGAGGTCGCCGAGCGCGGCCTGCTCGACGACGGGGCCACCAACGACACCTCCCTGGTGACCATGCTGCTGGCCAGCCGCCCCGACCTGTCGGTGGAGGCCGCCGCGCTGGAGGTGCTGCCGCAGCTACGCGGCGCGTTCAGCTTCGTCTTCATGGACGAGTCGACCCTCTACGCCGCCCGCGACCCGCACGGCGTCCGCCCGCTGGTGCTCGGCCGGCTGGAACGCGGCTGGGTGGTGGCCAGCGAGACCGCCGCGCTGGACATCGTCGGCGCGAGCGTGGTCCGGGAGGTCGAGCCGGGCGAGCTGATCGCGATCGACGAGGAGGGCCTGCGGTCCAGCCGGTTCGCCGCGCCGGAGCCCAAGGGCTGCCTCTTCGAGTACGTCTACATCGCCCGCCCGGACGCCACCATCGCCGGCCGCAACGTGCACGCCGCGCGGGTGCAGATCGGCCGGCAACTCGCCAAGGAGCACCCGGTCGAGGCCGACCTGGTGATCCCGGTGCCCGAATCGGGCACGCCGGCCGCCATCGGTTACGCCGAGGCGTCCGGCATCACCTACGGCGCCGGCCTGATGAAGAACCCGTACGTGGGGCGGACCTTCATCCAGCCGTCGCAGACCCTGCGCCAGCTCGGCGTACGACTCAAGCTCAACCCGCTTCGGGAGAACGTGCGGGGCAAGCGGCTGGTCGTGGTCGACGACTCGATCGTGCGCGGCAACACCCAGCGGGCGATCGTCCGGATGCTCCGCGAGGCGGGCGCGCTGGAGGTCCACGTCCGGATCTCCTCCCCGCCGGTGAACTGGCCGTGCTTCTACGGCATCGACTTCGCCACCCGGGCCGAACTGCTGGCCAACGGGCTGGACAACGAGGGCATCCGACGCTCGATCGGCGCCGACACCCTCGGTTACGTCTCGCTCCCCGGTCTCATCGCCGCGACCGAACAGCCCAGGAGCAGGCTCTGCCGGGCCTGCTTCGACGGGGAGTACCCGATCGACCTGCCGGCCGGGAACCTGATCGGCAAGCACGTGCTCGAAGGGGTGGGCCGGCGGGTCGCCGACGCCCCTGACGCTCCGGAGCACCACACACCGCTCGTCGCCACTCCGGGCGGCGCGACCGCCCACCGCCCGTAGTACACCGGGGTCGCCCGGCCACCGTCGGCGCGGCACCGAGAACCACAAAGGGGAGAACCGTGACCTACGTGTCCGAGCGCAGCGGCGCAGGAAGCAGCCCGAGCGGTGCCGGTGGCGACCGCCAGCCCTGGACGGCGGGGACCGGCCGCACCACCCGCAAACGCTCGGTCTCGTACGCCGACGCCGGGGTGTCGATCGAGGCGGGCGACCGGGCGGTCGAGCTGCTCAAGTCGAAGGTGAAGGAGACCCGGCGGCCGGAGGTCATGGGTGACCTGGGCGGCTTCGCCGGCCTGTTCCGGCTGGACACCAAGAAGTACAAGAACCCGATCCTGGCGTCCTCCACCGACGGGGTGGGCACGAAGCTGGTCATCGCCCAGCAGCTCGACATCCACGACACGATCGGCATCGACCTGGTCGCGATGGTCGTGGACGACCTGGTGGCGTGCGGGGCCGAGCCGCTGTTCCTGCTCGACTACATCGCCACCGGCGAGGTCGTGCCGGACCGGGTCGCCGAGATCGGCGCGGGTATCGCCGACGGCTGCCGGTACGCCGGCTGCGCTCTGCTCGGTGGCGAGACCGCCGAGCACCCGGGTGTGCTGCGTCCCGACGAGTACGACGTCTCCGCCACCGGGGTGGGTGTGGTCGAGGAGAGCGAGATCCTCAGCCCGGACCGGGTCGAGGTGGGCGACGTGGTGATCGCGATGCGCTCGTCCGGCCTGCACTCCAACGGCTACTCCCTGGTCCGGCACGTGCTGCTCGGTGCCGGCCGGATGCGGCTGGACGTGGTGATCGACGACTTCGGCCGGCAGCGCACCCTCGGCGAGGAGCTGCTCACCCCGACCAAGATCTACGCGCAGGACTGCCTGAAGCTGATCACCGAGGCGGAGGTGCGCTCGATCGCCCACGTCACCGGCGGCGGTATCCCCGGCAACCTGGTCCGGGTGCTGCCCGAGCACGTCGACGCGGTGGTCAACCGGGCCACCTGGAAGCCGCAGCCGATCTTCGACCTGATCCAGTCCAAGGGCCGGATCGACGACCCGGAGATGGAGTCGACGTTCAACATGGGCGTCGGCATGTTCGCCATCGTCTCCGCCGAGGACGCCGACCGCGCGCTGGCCACCCTGGCCGGCCGGGGTGTGGACGCCTGGCAGGCCGGCGAGATCATCGAGGGCACCGGCAACGTGCAGATGATCGGCCAGCACACCCGGGGCTGACCGGCGGGGCTGCTCGGCCGGACGCCTGGTCGGGGGTTCACCCGAGCGGCCGTCGCCGCCTAGCCTGAAGGACACTTCGGGCATGGGGGAGGAGGGTCGATGGCTGCTCGGTGCCGGTCCGTGACGGGCATGCAGGGGATCGCGGCGATCCCGTCGTACGTGGTGATGCAGCCGACGACGCTGTGCAACCTCGACTGCGCGTACTGCTATCTGCCGCACCGGTCGGCCGACCGGCGGATGCCGCTCGCGGTGGCCGAGGCGGTCGCCGCCGCAGTGACCCCGTGGCTGGCGCGGGGGCGGTTCTCGGTGGTCTGGCACGGTGGTGAGCCGCTCGCCGCCGGCCGGGAGCACCTGGCGGCGCTGATCGCCGCGTTCCCCGCCGGGGTGGAGCACCACGTGCAGACCAACGCCACCCTGATCGACGACGCCTGGTGCGCGTTCTTCGCCGCGCACGGGGTGCGGGTGAGCGTGAGCGTGGACGGTCCGGTCGCCCGCAACGGCGACCGGGTGACCCGGGCCGGCCGGCCGGCGTACGACCGGATCGTCCGGGGGGTCGCGGCGCTGCGCCGGTACGGTCTGCCGTTCTCGGCGCTGGCGGTGGTGAGCCGGCCGACGCCGGGGCTCGCCACCGAGCTGTACGACTACTTTCTCGACCTGGGGTGCGACGTGCTCGGGCTGAACATCGAGGAGACCGAGGGGGTCAACACCCGCAGCAATGCGCACGACGCGGCGGCGGTGACCGCGTTCTGGGCGGAGCTGGTGGCGGCCTGGCGGCGGGCACCGAGGGTGCACCTGCGTGAGGTCGAGTGGTCGCTGCGGTACGCGGCGGCGGTGCTGGCCGGCGCGGAGGGCGACCTGCTGCCCCGGCAGCTCGACCCGATCCCGACGATCGGCCACGACGGCTCGGTGACCGTGCTCTCCCCCGAGCTGGCCGGCTTCACCGACGCCCGGTACGGCGACTTCAGCAGCGGTAACGTGCTGGCCACCCCGCTGGCCGAGATCCTGGCCGGGGCGGCGGGAACGGGCTGGGTGGGTGAGTTCCTCACCGGCGTCGAGGCGTGCCGGTCGTCCTGCCCGTACTTCGGCTTCTGCGGCGGTGGCCACGCGGCCAACCGCTACTTCGAGCAGGGGCGGTTCGACGGTACGGAGACCGAGCACTGCCGCAACAGCAAGATCCGCCTATTGGAGGGAGTGTTGGAGCATGCCCGAGACCACGAGTCACCAGCCGGCTGAGCGGGTCGGGGTCGGCCCGGACCAGGTCGCCGACCGGGTGCGGGAGGCCGCTTCGGGGCTCTCCGCCCTGCTCCACGAGGCCGAGGCCGCGCGTCGCCACCGGGCGGAGGTGTCGGACCCGGAGGGTGCCGGCGCGGTCTGCGCCTGGAACCACTTCGAGAACATCCCGACCTTCTACAACTGGAACAACCGGCCGCGCTGAGCGGTGGTGACGGCCTCGTCGTACGGCGGCGGGCCCCGGCCACCCCGATCAGGGACCGCGCCTACCTGCCGGAGCGTGTTCCGGGGGTGGCGGGTCCCTGATCGTCGGTGGTGACGCTGCTCTGGTCGGGCACATGCGTGAGCACGCGGAAAGTTGCCGCGTGCTCAGTGTGACCGGAGGTCAGCGGGTCGGAGGAGCCCAGGGGTCCGGGTCGTCGTCCGCATGATCCTCATCGTCGTCGTCGACATACTCTTTGTAGTCGTCGTCGAAGTGCTGCTCAGACTTCCCACCAGCACCCGCCAGTTCGCGCTGCAAGGCGGTGAGGTCGGTGTTCGGGGAGTGGTACTTCAACTCCCGCGCCACCTTCGTCTGCTTGGCCTTAGCACGGCCGCGCCCCATGGCTCGACCCCCTCGCACAGAATGCGGGGCAGCCCGAAGGCGGGCCCCGATGACGTCAGGCATCTCTCGTGGCTCTTACGGTACATGGGGATGCCACCGTTCGGCACCTCGGGTTACCGTCTGCCGGCCCTGCGCGTCGCAGTCACCCACCCGTCACCGAGTGTACCCGGTAAGGGGTCAGTGGCGAACCGCCCATGACGCCGGTCAAGCAGCCCCAAAAGCCGCGAAACGCCATGCTAGCGCGTGGTCCACCCGCCGGGGCCGACAGCCGCACGGAAACCGGGCCGGTACGGGTGGTCGCGTCCCGGGCGCGGACCGTCACCGCACCCGGGACGTGGGCTCAGCCCAGGTGGATGGCGCGCAGCCGACCCACGTCGGCCATCCGGCGCTCGGCCAGCCGGTCGGCGGCCACCGCCGGCGGCACCCCCTCGTCGTCGGCCAGCCGGAGGATCTGCCGGGTGGTGTCGAAGATCCGGGTGGCCCGCAGCTTGGCCCGGTCGAAGTTGAAGCCCTCGATCTCGTCCGCGACCTGGATGACCCCACCGGCGTTGACCACGTAGTCGGGGGCATAGAGGATGCCCCGGTCGGCGAGGAGCTTCTCGATGCCGGGATGGGCGAGCTGGTTGTTGGCCGCGCCGGCGACCACCCGGGCCCGCAGGGCCGGCACGGTGTCGTCGTTCAGGGCGCCGCCGAGCGCGCACGGGGCGTACACGTCGATGTCGGCGGCGACCAGCGCGGAGGCGTCGGCGACCAGGGCGACCCCGGGGTGGTTGGTCCGCGCCCACTCCAGCGCCCGCGGGTCGACGTCGGTCGCCACCACCTCGGCCCCGTCGTCGACCAGGTGCCCGGTCAGGTGCCTGCCGACCTTGCCCAGCCCGGCCACCCCGACCCGGCGTCCGCGCAGGCTCGGGGTGCCCCAGACGTGCTCGGCGGCGGCCCGCATCCCCTGGAAGACGCCCCAGGCGGTGAGGACCGAGGAGTCGCCCGCCCCGCCGTGCTCCACGCTGCGCCCGGTGACGTACCGGGTCTCCCGCGCGATCACGTCCATGTCGGCCACGTAGGTGCCCACGTCACAGGCGGTGTAGTAGCGCCCGGCCAGGGACTGCACGAACCGTCCGTACGCGCGCAGCAGCGCCTCGCTCTTGACCTGGTTCGGATCGCCCCAGATGACCGCCTTGCCACCGCCCAGGTCCAGCCCCGCCAGTGCGTTCTTGTACGCCATCCCGCGCGACAGGTCCAGCACGTCGGCCAGCGCCGCCTCCTCGCTGGCGTACGGGTAGAACCGGGTGCCGCCGAGCGCGGGCCCCAGCGCGGTCGAGTAGATGCCGATGATCGCCTTGAGGCCGCTCTGCCTGTCCTGACAGAAGACGACCTGCTCGTGGCCGGCCGGTCCGGGGTCGTCGGTGCTCACGAATACGCCCATGGCTCGCTCCTGTGTCGGTGTACGCCCTTGTGGGGCGTGGACCCGGTCGCCGGCGGGGATGCTGCCGGCGCTGGTCAGCCTAATATCGGTCGGGAACCGGGCCGTCGTCCACGTCGTGCGCCACCGGGCCGGCCGGGAGCCGCCCGCCGGGTGTTCCGGTCGCGCACGACGGCAGCGGCACCGGTACCGGGTTTCGTGAAAGGATCGCGCGGTGCCGTCGCTCTTCGCTTCTTACCTGCGCGTGTACGAGCCGCTGACCGCCTTCGACCGGGACCGTCAGTCGTACTGGCGACGCTACGTTCGGGAGGGGCGGGCGGTGGCCCCGTTGGAGGGGCCGGGCCGGCAACGGACCGCGGTCATCGCGGCCCTCGGCGCGGGCTGGACCCGGCTGCCCGACCTGCCTGACGAGGCGTACGTGCTGGAGGTCGACGACGCGCTGCTGGTCTGCCCGTGGAACCTGCGGGTCCGGGTGGCCGAGGCGGCCCTGAGCGCCCGGGAGGGGGTGCCGTCGGTGATCGCCGACGCGTTCGTCCCACCGATTCTGGCCGGGCAGGCCAAGACGGTGGTGGAGGACTGGCGCAGCGGCGCCCGGGTGCTGGAGCACGGGGTGCCCCGGCTGCACGAGCAGATCGCGACCTGGGGCGTGCCGCTGCGGTGGTTCGTGCTCGTCGAGGCGGGCGAGCGGGAGCTGGTCACCCGGCCGGAGCGGCGGACGCTGCGCTACCGCACGGAGATCTCCAAGGCCCGGCGGCGGGCCTCGCGGGCGCTGTCGGTGCTCAAGAAGTCGGTCGGGGCCGCGCCGATCACCGAGGCGGTCGAGGAGGCCGCCCGCTGGCTGGAGGAGTTCCATCCCCGCTCCGTGGTCGAGCTGGACTACGGCGGCCTGGTGCAGTTGCTCTCCGACGAGACGCTCGCCGCTGACGATTCGCCGGAGTTGGTGGCAGGCGGCCTGGCCGGGCTCTCCCGGGGCGAGACCGACGAGGCGTCGGCGGCGTACGACCGGTTGGTGGCCAGGTGGCGCGCGATCCAGCTGCTGGAGCGGTGCAATTAACCAGATATCGCCCATTCCTCCTGTCAATTATGAGTCATACTCGTAGTTGACGCATCACGAACCGTGATCATGAGTCCGAATAAGGTACTTTCTGCCGTGTAAAAGTCAGATAAATCGGGCATGGTTCATCCGTCCGTCTAGGGACCTTCGGCCGTTCGGCCCATGTCGGACATCGGGGACTAGCCGGACCATGGGAGACGCGTCGGCCGGCGGGACCCCGGCCGATGTCTATCCATGTGGAGGAGTGACCGATGGCATCGCGAACGCACGAACCAGAGCCGCTACTCACGCCGGCCGAGGTGGCGTCGATGTTCCGTGTCGACCCGAAGACGGTGACCCGGTGGGCCAAGGCGGGGAAGCTCAGCGCGATCCGAACCCTGGGCGGACACCGTCGGTACCGTGAGTCGGAGGTGCGGGCGTTGCTACAGGGCCAGATCCCCCAGCAGCGCCAGGGGGACTGACCCGGTCAGAACGTTACGGACCTCAGGGGCGGGCGGACGTCGCAGCAGCGACGTACCACCGCCCCTGAGTCGTCTCCACCCCCGGGCAGTGCCACCGGCGTGGCCGGCACCCGGTCACCCGGGCGGAGCGGTCAGGCTGATCCGGATGCCGACGGTGCCCGCCTCGCCCCGGCGCAGCCGGCTGCCGAGCAGGGTCAACCGCCCCAGCAGCCGGTACTTGCGCTTGAGCAGGTCGCGTACCCGGCCGCTCTCCTGCGGGCCGCAGAGCACCGCGTGACCCGGCACCGCCTCACCCAGCGGACGGCCGCGCACGTCGCACGGGGCCACCGTCACCGTGCCGTCCCGCCTGATCCGCTTGACCTTGCCCGAGTCGGCGACCGTCCAGACCGCCAGCGTGTCGTCGTCGCGGACCGCCCAGACCGGGGTGGACACCGCACGGCCGTCCTTGCGGAACGTCGTCAGCAGGACGTACTTCTCCGCCGCCAGGCGGTCCAGGTCGGTCACGCCGCCCAGGATACGGCGGCCGGACCCGGATAGCGTGCAGGTCGTGAGCGGAGAACCTCGACTCGGCGACGTGTTCGGCGAACTGCTGCGCGACGCGTACGCGGTGCACACCGGGATCGGCCCCCGGCCGCTGGTCGGCGGGCGGCTGCCCCGACCGGTCATCGAGATCATCGAACGGGACGACGGACTGGTCAACGGGGCCCCCGCCGCGCACTACCTGGACGGGCCGGAACACTGGCAGCCGTACGACCACCGGGCCGTGGACCGGACCCGGGGTGCCACCCTGGACGTCGGGGTGGGCGGCGGGCGGATCGCGCTGCTGCTCCAGGAGCGCGGCATCCCGGTGACCGGGCTGGACACCTCGCCGGGGGCGCTGCGGGTCAGCCGGCACCGGGGGGTCCGGGACCTCGTCCTCGGCACCGTCGACGAGCACGTCGCCGACGGCCGGCGCTACGACACGTTCCTGCTGCTCGGCAACAACCTGGGGCTGTTCGAGGGGCGGGAGCGGGCCCCGGCGTTCCTCGCCGCGTTGGCCGCCCTGGCCCGGCCCGGCGCGCAGGTCATCGCGCACGGCACCGACCCGTACGGCACCACGGATCCGGTGCACACCGGCTACCACGAGCGGAACCGGCGGCGGGGTCGACTCGGCGGGCAACTGCGGCTGCGGCTGCGCTACCGCGAACTGGGCACCGAGTGGTTCGACTACCTGGTGTGCTCCGCCGAGGAACTGGCCGAGCTGGTCCGGGGCACCCCGTGGCAGCTGACCGACGTGGACGACCGCGACGCCCCGTACTACCTGGCCACCCTGCGGTTGCGTGGCAGGTGAGCGGGGGCCCGGTCGGGCCCCCCGCCCTCCGGTCAGACCTGGACGGTCGGCGGGAGCTGCTCCGGGGGGAGGCCACCGTCGCCGTCGACCACCTCGTCCGGGGTGCCGTCCTCGTCGAGGTCGACCATGGTGATATCGACCTTGCCGTCGCCGTCGGTGTCGAACTGGAACAGGTCCGCCCGGCCGTCGCCGTCGGTGTCCACCACCCACACGTCGGTCTTGCCGTCGTTGTTGGTGTCGGCGCGGAGCAGGTCGACGCGCTCGTCGCCGCGCGTCTCCACGACCGCCGTGCCGTCGGTGGTGCCGCTGTCCACGGTCTCCGGTGCCTGGCTCATGTCGACTGGTTCCTTCCCTTGACGTTGGGCCGTCAGTACCCGGTGCGGCGGTCCCCCACGCATGCCGCCGGGAACGGTGCTGCATAGGGTCGCACCCATGAGCCAGCGGAGCGAGCGGCAGGGCGTGCCGGAGACCCCGCACGCCGCCGTACGCAGTGAGGGAGCGTCCATGAGTCGTCTTGTCGTCGTCGGGGCCGGCACGATGGGGCTCGGCATCGCCTACGTGGCGGCCGGCGCGGGCTACCCGGTCGAACTGGTCGAGGTGGACCGGGGGCGGGCCGAGGCCGCCGCCGTCCGCCTCGACGAGCTGTGTGAACGGGCGGTGCAGCGCGGGAAGCTCACTGCCGACGAGGCTGCCGCGCAGCGGGCCCGGATCACCCTGCGCGGCGCGCTCGTCGAGGTCGCCCCGGCGCCGGAGGTGATCGTCGAGGCGGTGCCCGAGCGGCCCGACCTGAAGCGGTCGGTGCTCGCCGAGGCCGAACGGCTGCGCCCGGCGCTGCTGGGCAGCAACACCTCCAGCATCCCCATCGGTGAGCTGGCGCAGGGGCTGGCCCGGCCGGAGTCCTTCCTCGGATTGCACTTCTTCAACCCGGTCTGGGCGATGACCCTGCTGGAGGTGGTGGTCGGCGCGGCCACCGCGCCGGAGACCACCGCGGCGGCGGTCGCGCTCGCCGGTCGGCTGGGCAAGGACCCCGTCGTCGTACGCGACCTGCCCGGCTTCGCCACCTCCCGGCTCGGGGTGACCCTCGGCCTGGAGGCGATCCGGATGGTCGCCGACGGGGTGGCCGCACCGGCCGACGTGGACAAGGCGATGGTGCTCGGCTACCGGCACCCGGTCGGCCCGTTGGAGCTGACCGACCTGGTCGGCCTGGACGTGCGGCTGGACATCGCCCGGACCCTCCAGGCCGCCTACGGTGACCGGTTCGCCCCGCCCCCGCTGCTGGTCGAGATGGTCGCCGCCGGAAAACTCGGCAAGAAGTCCGGCCAGGGCTTCTACGTGTGGAAGGACGGTCGCCGGCAGTGAGCGGGCTACGGGTGCAGGAGCTGCCTGACCGGGTGGTGGTGACGCTGGACCGGCCGGAGAAACGCAACGCCATCGACGCCGACCTGATCGGCGCGCTGCACGACGTCTGCGCCGCGCTGGAGGCCCGGCCCCGGTTGCTGCTGCTCACCGGCGGCACCGACGGGCTCTTCGCCGGCGGGGCCGACATCGGTCAACTCCGCGAGCGGGGTCGGCTGGACGCGCTCGCCGCGATCAACTCGGCCGCCTTCGCCCGGCTGCGGGCGCTGCCGATGCCGAGCGTGGCGGCGGTGGACGGCCCCGCGCTGGGCGGCGGCGCGGAACTGGCGTACGCCTGCGACCTGCGGGTGTGCACGGCACGGGCGGTCTTCGGCCAGCCGGAGGTGCGGCTGGGCATCCTGGCCGGCGCGGGGGCGACCCACCGGTTGCCGGCCCTGGTCGGTGAGGGCCGGGCCAAGGAACTGCTCTTCACCGGCCGCCGGGTGGACGCCGACGAGGCGCTGCGGATCGGCCTGGTCAACCGGGTGGTGGCCGAGCCGGCCGAGCTGCTGCCCACGGCACACGGGCTGCTCGACGAGATGGCGAAGGGTTCCGCGCTGGCGCTGCGGCTGACCAAGCTCGCGGTGGACGCCCCGCCCGGTGCCCACCCGCAGCTCGACCTGGTCAGCCAGGCGGTGCTCTTCGAGGACGAGGAGAAGCACCGCCGGATGACCGAGTTCCTGGAGCGTCGCCGGCCCCGGTGAGCCGGGAGCGGGGGCGGCACCGGACCGGTGCCGCCCCCGCCGGTGTCAGTGGCGGATCGGCACGCCCGCGTCGGCCAGCGCCTTGATCAGCCCGGCGGACTCACCGAAGCCGATGACCAGGACCGCCTCCGGCTGGTAGTTCTTGATCTCGCCGGCCAGGCTGCCGAAGTCGACGGGCGGGGCCTTGGCGTCGGCCGGCGGCTCGTAGGTGAGCAGCTTCACCCGGTCGTTGCCGAAGCCGGCCCGCTCCAGCTCGGCGCGGACGGTCTCCTGGAGGCCCTCGCCGTAGGAGTCCTTACGGGCGACCACCACGATCTTGTGCGGGCCGTCGCGGAGGATCACGTCGGCCAGCGCCCGGCCCTGGAGGCTGTCCGGCGGCGCGGTCCGGAAGTAGAGGCCCTTGTCGTCGGCCTGGCTCAACCCCGCGTCGGTGTTGGACGGCGAGAAGAGGATCTTGCCGGCCGCCACCACGTCAGGCAACACGGCGGCGGAGATCCCGGACGCGGCGGCCCCGATGATGACCTGCACCTTGTTCTTGACGTGCGAGGCCACGGTGGCCTTGGCCACGGCCGGGTTGGTGCCGTCGTCACCGTCGAACCAGGTCACCGGATCGCCGAGCACCCCACCCGCGGCGTTGATCTCCTTGATCGCCAGCGCCACGCCGGCGGCCAGCGGCGGATAGGCCAGGGCCAGGTCGCCGGTCTTGGGCAGCAGGCCGCCGATGATCAGCGGGGAGCCGTCGCTGCGGTCGTTGCCCCCGCCCCGCTGCTTCTTCGCCTTCGGTGCGGCCTTGGTGCTGACCCCGGACTCGTCCCCGGCACCGACGAACTCGGTCTTCGCGTCGTTGATCTTCTGGTTGTCGAAGTGCAGGGTGGCGTAGCTGGCGGTGGCCGGCTCCCCGAGATCGGTGAAGCCGGCCCGGTTCAGCGACGGGCCACGGTATTCGATGTCCTGACCGTCGCGGGCCAGGGCCAGGCAGCTCGCCGCGTCGGTGCAGCGCTGGCCGTTGGTGGTCACCCCGACGATCTGCTTGGCGATGTCGGCCGGATCGGTGCTGCCGGCGAGCTGGGCGGCCAGCGCGCTGATCATGACCGCGTCGTACGACTCCGCCGCATAGAGGTAGTCGGTCAGCTTCGAGTCGACGGTACGGAGCCGCTGCTTGAAGTCGTCGCTGAGCGGCGTGAGCGGGGTGGTGCCCTTCATGCCGTCGACGAGGTCGGCCCGGTCCTTCAACTCGGCGGCGAAGGAGTTCTGCATGTTGCCGTCGGTGCCGTACAGACGCACCTGCGGAGTGGCCGCCTCCTCGGGCTTGTCGGTCGTTCCACACGCGCTGACGGCGAGCAGCAACGACGCACAGGCCGCCAGGATGGCCGCGCGCGGGCCGCGGGTTACGAGCATGGTGGTCCTTCCTCCGGCGCAGGTCCGGTGCGCACCATAGCGTGCCGGCAGGGGCCGTGGGAGCAGGGAGGCGGCCCCCGTCGCCGGCCCGACAGTGCAACGCACGCTCCGTCACGCTGTGCCGGCAGGTGGTCACCGTTTCCGGGGTCCGCCCGCTTGACCTGGCGTCCTACTGTGCCGCAGGTGACCGACGTACCGGATCAGACGCTCGCCGACGCTACCGCCGTACTCCATTCGGCGCTGAACGGGGACGGCGACGCCGTGGTCGGCACATTCGACGCCGTGGTGGACCGGTCGGGGCTCGCCGGGGCGTACACGGTCGCCTGGACCCTGGCCGCGACGATGGTCGGTGACCCGCCGCCGCCCGGCAGCTGCGCGTTGGACTTCCCCGGCATCGACGAGGCAGGGTACGACACCCGCTGGGTGGCCCGGTTCGTCAGCGCGTACGCCAACCACGACGCCGACACCGGCGAGGCGCTGTTCGGGGCGGCGGTCGCCGACGGGCAACTGCCGGACTGCCTGCTCACCCTCGCCGGCTCGGCGGTGGCGACGCTGCGCAGCCGGGCCGGCTGACCCGCCCGGCCCCACCGCCCGTCCCCACGGCGGCAGGGCCGACGGCAGGGTTCAGTACGCGTGGTACGCCACCAGCGGCTCGTACTCGTAGCGCAGGTTGGAGAAGCGGACCTTGAAGTTCGCGCCGTCGCGCACGTTGGTGGCGACGGTGATCCAGTCCGACTTCGCCGGCAGGTAGGTGAGGTAGTTGCACTTGCTGGTCTTGTCGATGAAGACCACGCACGCCTCGGTGCCGAACTCGCTGCTGTTCTTGACGTTGACGTCCTGGCACCTGGTGCTCGCCTTGTAGGGCCCGGCGTCTCCACCCCACCCGCCGACCTGGAAGTACGAGCGGACCGCCCCGCCGTAGCAGGTGGCGGCCGACGCGAAGAGGTTCGCCTCCGGCGCGGCGTGCGCGGGTGCGCCGTACCAGAGCAGGGGCAGGGTGGCGACGATCGCTGTCAGGCGGGCGGTCCGGGATGCCATGGTGGTGCCTCCAGGGAAGAGGACGGACCCTGTGTCGTGGACAGGGCGCGGTGAGTGGCGATGATATCTGTCGATCTCCGATCCCGCTGTGACAGACCGGTGAACCTTCTGTGGTACCAGTGACGCATGTCCGAGGCGATGCTCAGCAAGGTGCGCAAGCTCCTGGCCCAGGCCGAGGACCCGGCCTGCACCCCCGCCGAGTCGGCCGCGTTCACCGCCAAGGCCACCGAGTTGATCGCCCGGTACGGCGTCGACCGGGCCCTGCTGGCCGCCCGCGACCCGACCACCGACCCGGTCGGCGACCGGGTGGTCGACGTCGTCGCCCCGTACGCCAGGGACAAGGCCGGGCTGCTCGCCGCGGTGGCCGACCCGCTGCGCTGCCGCTGCGTACGCCGACCCGACGGCAGCGGGTTCGTGCTGCACCTGTTCGGCTTCGCCAGCGACCTGGAACGGGTCGACCTGCTCTTCACCTCGTTGCTGGTGCAGGCCGCGCACGGGCTCGCCGGCACCGTGGTCCCCTCCGGCGAACACCCGGCCGCGTTCCGCCGCTCCTGGCTGGCCGGCTTCGCCCGGGTGGTCGCCGAACGGCTCCGGGCCGCCGAGGCGGGTGCGGCGGCCGAACGCGGCACGCCCTCGGTCGCGCTGGTGCTGGCCGACCGCTCGGACCGGGTGGCCCGCCGGGTCGCCGAGGTCTATCCCCGGCTACGGACCGCGCCGACCCGCCGGCTCGCCGGCTCCGGGTTCGGCGCGGGCGCGGCGGCCGGCCACCGGGCCGACCTCGGCGGTCCCGATCCGGTCGGCCGCCCGACCGGTCGGACACCCCTCGGTGGCCCGCCCCGCTGACCGGCCTGGTTCTCCCGGGTCGGGCCGGCGGACCTCGGCCGCGTGGCGTCGCTCAGCGCGGGTCGGGGACGGCCCGGGTGAGGGTGTCCAGGTAGCGGCCGAGCAACTCGTGCCAGCCGGCGGTCAACGCCGCGCGGTAGCCCTCGGCGGCCTCACCGTGCCTGTCGAAGTGGCGGTGCTCCAGCTCGATGCGGGTCCGCCCCGACTCGTCCGGCAGGAACAGCACCTCCACCTCGCTGGCCCGCGCCGGATCGGGCACCGGCACCCGGTCGGGGCCGAGCTGCCAGGTGAAGACGAGCCGCCGCGGCGGGTCCCAGGTGAGCACCCGTCCCCAGTCGCCCCGGAAGCCGTACGGGCCGATCTCGTAGAGCATGCCGCCGGCCCGGGGTTCCATCCCCAGCTCGGCCAGGGCCGCCGGCCCCGACCAGGTGTACTCACGGACCCACCAGTCTGCCAACGAGCCGGTGAAGACCGCGAACGCCCGCTCGGCGGGGGCGGGGACGAGGAGCGTGGAGCGCAGCGAGTACCGGTCGACGTCCTGACGGACGCCTTCCGGATTCACGTTCTCCTGCCCCATAGGCCCGGACCATACCGGCTGGGGGTGCGCTCTGCAGCGCCCCTTACCGGCTCTTTTCGGTCAGTGGGCAGTCAGCGACCCAACGAGGGTGCTGGATCTTCCGGGGTGGGTCGCCTGCTGCGGTGGTCGATGCCGGGGCAGGGCCGGATACACGAAAACGGTGACCGCGTTTCCGCAGGTCACCGTTTTCTGTAGCCCGGCGAAAGGCTATGTGGCCAGGGGCGGGGTCGAACCGCCGACCTTCCGATTTTCAGTCGGACGCTCGTACCAACTGAGCTACCTGGCCTGGTGCTTCGGGACATGGTACCCGGAGGGCGGGTTATCCGCCGACAGGGTGCCTCGCCCCGATACGCAGAACGCCGCGCACTGGTACACGCGGCGTCGGCGCTGGCGGTCCTGACGGGACTTGAACCCGCGACCTCCGCCTTGACAGGGCGGCGAGCACTCCAACTGCTCCACAGGACCTTGCTCTGTTGCCTCCGGCTGAGCCGGACCGTGCCCCCAACGGGATTCGAACCCGTGCTACCGCCTTGAAAGGGCGGCGTCCTGGGCCGCTAGACGATGAGGGCGGCCCCGCCATCATTGCACACTCGCAACTTCAAGCGGACTTGCTCCCATCCGGCCCCGCCGGAGGCATGAGAAGCATATGCCATGCCCCGGCGGTCGACCAAACCGGTATGCCCGCCGGGGTGCGGCCCGGCAAAGCAGCAGGTCAGCGAGGTGGAGCGATGCCGAAACGGCGCTTGAGGTCGCCGATGACCTGCGGCACGGCACCCAGGGTGCGGCTCCGGTCGCCCCCGCCGTCGTGCATCAGCACCACCGCACCGGGGCGGGAGGCACTCCTGATCCGCCCGGAGATCACCCCGGACGTGGGCTTCGCCCAGTCCTGGGGGTCGACGGTCCAGTGCAGCGACCGCATGCCGAGTTCCTTGGCGACCTGCACCACCTCCGGCGTCCACCGGCCACCCGGCTGGCGGTAGAACGGCACCTTCGCGCCCGGGACCGCCTTGGTGATGGCCTGGTTGGTGCGCACCAGGTCGGCCCGGATGTCGGCGACCGGCCGGCGGCCCAGGTCGACGTCGTGGTGCCAGCTGTGGTTGCAGAGCTGGTGCCCCTCCCGGACGATCCGGGCCACCAGCTCCGGGTGCTTGCGCACCTGGGTGCCGACCACGCAGAACGTCGCCTTCACCTTGTTCGCCCGCAGCTGGTTGAGCACCCGGGGCGTCCAGGTCGGGTCGGGGCCGTCGTCGAAGGTCAACGCCACCGCGCGTACCCCGGTCGCCTTGCGCAGCCCGGCGGGGAGCGTCTTGGGCTTCGGCCGGAGCCGGGGCTTCGGCTTGGTGGGCGACGGCTTCGGGGACGGGGTGTGGGCCGGCTCCGGTGCGGTGGTGGTCGGGGCGGGCGCCGCTGCCGGCCGGACGTTCCGGTGCTGGTCGCCGCAGCCGGCGACCAGCAGGAGCAGGCCGAGGGCGACCGCCAGAACGGGGCGTGAACGCATCGTCACTCCGGGGGATGGGGTACGCGGACGGCCCCGACGGTAGTTCACGAAAGCGAAATATGTCAGGCCCGGTCGGCCCCCGTCGACTGGTCCAGCGAGTCCCGTACGGCCAGCGCGAGCGAAACCGCCTCGGCCAGGTCGACCGGGCGGACCACCCCGGCGGGCAGCGTGTCGGCCCGCCAGCCCGGCCCGGCGGCGAGCACCAGCAGCGGCCGGCGGGGCACCGCGAGCAGTGCGGACAACTGCGCCGGATCGGCGGTCGGCCGGGTATGCGACCAGACCACCACCGCCGCCGGCCCGGTCCGGTTGACCGCCTCGACGAGTGCCGCCGCCGGCACCCGGGCACCGAGCATCCGGTAGGCCACCCCCGCCTCGGCCAGCGCTGCGGCGAGCGCCTCCAGCGGCAGGGTGTGCTGCTCCTCGTCGGCGCAGGAGAGCAGGATGCGGGCCGGTCCGGTGGCCCGGCCGGACCGGGCGACCGCCGCGAACGCCTCGGAGACGCACCGGGACACCAGGTGCTCCACGTCGATCAGGCCGGCGGTGGCGACGTGCCGTTCCCCGATGCCGGCCAGCACCGGCCGGAGCAGCCCCTCCCAGGTGGCGACGACCCCGTCGGCGGCCAGGGCGTGCGAGATCGTGTCGCTGATCACTTCCGCGTCCAGCCGCATGGCGGCGCGGGCCAGTCCCCGGGCCGCCGGTCCGGCCCGGCCGACCGGGATGGTCTGCCCGCCGCCGTCCCGGCCGTTGCCGGCCCGTAGCCGGGAGGTGACCCCGGGGCCGGGGACGACCGGCCCCTGTTTCGCCCAGCGGGCCGCCTCCGCCGGGGTTACCCCCTCGGCGGTGAGCTTGCGCATGATCTCCAGGCGGGCCAGGTCGGCAGGCGTGTAGCGCCGGTGGTGGCCCGGGACGTGCTGGCTGGGGCCGAGGCCGTAGCGCTGGTGCCAGGTGCGCAGCGTGGTGACCGCCACACCCAGGCGGCGTGCCACGGCCCCTGCGCTCAGCGGCTCATCGGCCACCCGACCGCTCCGACGCGTGGTCCACCCGGTGGCCGGACGGGGTGGCGGAGGCGGCACGGGGGCCGCCTGCGGGGGCGTCGGGGCCGGCCGGAGCCGGGTGGAGCAGCCGGCTCACCACCCCGCCGAGCCAGGGGGCGTACGCGCGCGGATCGGCGTCGATCTCGGCCAGCAACCGGGTCGGGTCAGCCCAGCGCAGCTCGGCCACCTCGTCCGGATCGGGTGCGAGGGGCAGGTCGACGGGCACGTCGGCCCGGAGCACGTGGTCGTACTCGAACTCGACCCGACCGGTGGCCGGGTCCTCGGCGTAGTAGAGGTAGACACCGACCCCGGTCAGCGACACCGGCCCGGTGCCCAGTTCCTCGGCGAGCCGGCGGTTGGCCGCCTCGGCCAGGGACTCGCCCGGCAGCGGGTGCCCGCAGCAGGAGTTGGCCCAGCGCAGCGGGAACCGGGTCTTCACCTCGGCCCGTCGTTGCAGGAGCACCCGGCCGTCCGGGTCGACCAGCAGCACCGAGAAGGCCCGGTGCAGCTGGCCGGGCCCCTGGTGGGCGGCGGCGACGGTGGCCTCACCGAGCACCTGACCGGTGTCGTCGACCAACTCGACGAGGTGGCCCTCCCGGGATTTCACCTGGTCACCGACCCGCGCCGGTGATGCGGTTGGCGGCCAGCTTGCCGGAGATCAGCACCATCGGCACGCCCACGCCCGGCTGGGTGCCGGAACCGGTGAAGACGACGTTGGGCAGGCCGGGGTGCAGGTTGGACGGGCGGAACGGCCCGGTCTGGAAGAGGCTGTGCGCGGCGGCGAACGGCGTACCGGCGGCCATTCCCTGCTCCTCCCACTCGGCGGGGGTGATCGTACGCAACACCTCGATGCCGGCGCCGAACCCGACGTACCCGCGTTCCTCCAGGGTGGTGACGAGCTGGTCGGCGTAGCGCCGGCTCAGGTCACCCCGCCAGTCGAACGGGGCCCGGTCGAGGTTGGGCACCGGGGCCAGCACGTAGTAGGTGTGCCGGCCGGCCGGGGCGACCGACGGGTCGGTCCGGCTCGGGTTGGTGACCAGCAGCGAGGGGTCGGTCATCAGCTCGCCGCGCCCGATCACCTCGTCGAAGGTGCCCTTCCACGACCGTCCGAAATGGATGTTGTGATGAGCGATCTTCCCATACCCCTGGGTCGATCCGACGTGCAGGACGACGCAGGATGGCGAGTAGGTCAGCTTCCGCTGCCGACCCCCGGGCAGCAGGTCGCGGTAGGCGACCGGCAGGTCCGGGTTGAGCACCACCACGTCGGCCGGGACCAGTTCGCCGTCGGCGGTGACCACGCCGGTGGCGCGGCCGTTGGCGGTCTCCACCCGGGCGACAGTGGTGTCGTAGCGGATCTGGACGCCGTGCTTCTCGGCCGCGCCGGCCATCCCCCTGGCGACGGCGTGGATGCCGCCGCGCGGGAAGTAGACCCCGGCCACCGAGTCGAGGTACGCGATGACGCTGTAGATGGCCAGCGCGTCGTGCGGCGCGAGCCCGGCGTACATCGCCTGGAAGGAGAAGATCCGCTGGGTGCGGGGATCGGAGAAGAACTGGTTGATCTTGGTCTGGAGGCGGCGGAACGCCCCGTTCGCCAGCAACTTCAGCAGGTTGCCGGTGAGCAGGTCGGTCGGGGCGTCCAGGTTGCGGTCGATGAAGTCGGCCCGCTCCCAGTTCCACAGGTTGCGGGCGTAGTCGACGAACCGCAGGTAGCCGTCGGCCTCGCGGGGTCCGCAGACCCGGGAGATCTCGGCCGCCATCCGGGCGGTGTCGGTGATCACGTCCAGGGTGGAACCGTCCGGGTAGTAGGCCCGGTAGGCGGGGTCCAGCGGGGTCAGGTCGAGCCAGTCGTGCAGTTCCTCGCCGACCGCGCCGAGCGCCTCGGCGATCAGGTCGGGCATGGTGAGCACGGTGGGGCCGGTGTCGAACTCGTACCCGTCGACGCTGAGCCGCCCGGCCCGGCCGCCCGGCACCGGTTCGCGTTCCAGCACGGTCACCTGCCGGCCGCTGCCGGCCAGGTGCAGCGCGCACGCCAGCCCACCCAGGCCCGCGCCCACGACCACCACCCGGTCCGTACGCCCCGTCACGGTCCGCACGCGACCACCTCCTTCACGAAGTTGCCCATCATGCCCGCCGCGTGGTGGCGGCGGTGGCGAGACCGGTCAGCGCGGTGCGCGCGGTCTCGTCGATCGACGCGGTCTCCAGCGCGGCCAGCGCGTCGGCGACCCGGTCGGAGATCATCAGTTCCACCCGGGCGACCGCCCCGGTGTCGGCGACGAGTTCGGCCAGCCGGGCCAGCTCCCGGCCGCCGGTGACGCCGCCGGCCCGCTCCAACGCCCGCCGCTGGCTGCCGGTGGCGAGTTGCCGGGCGAGCATCAGCAGCGTGGTCGGCTTGCCGGTACGCAGGTCGTCGCCGGCCGGTTTGCCGGTGGCGGCCGGGTCGCCGTAGACGCCGAGCAGGTCGTCGCGGAGCTGGAACGCCTCGCCGACCGCCAGCCCGTACCGGGTGTACGCGGCGATCAGCGGCGTGTCGGCGTCGGTGCCGGCCAGGCAGGCACCGAAGAGCAGCGGACGCTGCACCGTGTAGCTGGCCGTCTTGTAGCGGGCCACCCGCAGCGCCCGGTCCACCGACCAGTTCGCCGCGTCGTTCTCGCCGAGCACGTCGAGGTACTGCCCGGCGATGGTCTCGACCCGCATCTGGTCGTAGCAGCGCCGCACCTCCATGAGCCGGGACGGCGGCACGGTGGCGTGGGCGAGCAGCCGGTCGGCCCAGACCAGGCAGAGGTCGCCGATGAGGACGGCGACCGACTCGCCGAACCGGTGCGGGTCGCCGGTGTGGCCGGCGGTGACGTGCCGCTCGGCGGCGGCCCGGTGGGCGGTGGGCAGGCCGCGCCGGGTGTCGGAGGCGTCCATCACGTCGTCGTGCACCAGAGCGAAGGTGTGCAGGAGTTCCAGTGCGGCGAGCGCGGGCAGCACGGCGGGCAGCGGCTCGTCACTGCCCACCACCCCCCGCCAGCCCCAGTAGGCGAAGGTCGGGCGGACCCGCTTGCCGCCGGCCAGCACGCAGTCACGTGCCGTCGCGGCGAAACCGCCCATCGCTGCGTCGATCTCGGTCAGCGCGTCGACCTCACGGGCGAGGAACGCCGACAGCGTGTCGTCGACGCTGTTGACCAGGTCGCGGGCGTAAGCGGCCAGTACGCCGCGGACCGGATCGTCCGTCGCTTCCGGCTGTGCCGGTGCGACGCGGAGCGCATTACCCGCAACTGCGTCGTTGGCCATGTGGGGGAGCGTACCCTAGGGTTACGAGTTGCGTCGATTGCTGCGTCGAATCCGAGGAGGCCCGGTGGACACCGATCTCACCGCTGCCTATGCCCGCTCCCAGGAGCTGCACCGACACCACGGCCGCACCTACTATCTCGCCACCCGGCTGCTGCCCGCTTGGAAACGGCGGCACGTGCACGCCCTGTACGGATTCACCCGCTACGCCGACGAGATCGTCGACCGCACCGAGGACCTGCCGCCCGCCGAACGCGCCGCCCGGCTGGACGCCTGGGGTGCCCGTTTCGTCGCCGGCCTGCACGGCGAACCGGTCGACGACCCGCTGCTGCCGGCGGTGCTGCACACCATCGCCGTGTTCGACCTGGACCGCGCCGACTTCGCGTCGTTCCTGCGCAGCATGGCGATGGACCTGACCGTCATGTCGTACCCGACCTACGACGACCTGCTCGACTACATGGAAGGGTCGGCCGCGGTCATCGGGACCATGATGCTGCCCATCCTCGGCAGCTCCGACCCGGCCGCCGCCCGGGAACCGGCCCGGCAGCTCGGGTTCGCCTTCCAGCTCACCAACTTCATCCGGGACGTCGCCGAGGACCTCGACCGGGGCCGCACCTACCTGCCCGACGAGGACCTGGCCAAGTTCAACGTCACCCGCGAGGACCTGCTCGCCGCGCGGGCCGCCGGCCGCAGCACCGACCGGATCCGCGACCTCGTCGAGTACGAGGTCACCCGCGCCCAGGCCCACTACGCCGCCGCCGCACCGGGCATCACCCTGCTCGCCCCCGCCTCCCAGGCGTGCATGCGCACCGCCTACGCCCTCTACGGCGGCATCCTCGACGAGGTCGCCGCCCAGGACTACGACGTGTTCGTCCAGCGGGCCGTGGTGCCCCAGCGGCGACGGCTGGCGGTGGCCGCGAAGGCGCTGCTCACCCGTACCGGCACCCCGGTCGTGGTGCCCGGCCCGGCGGTGTCGTGAGCGGCCGTACGGCGGTCGTGCTGTTCACCCGCGACCTGCGGGTGCACGACCACCCGGCACTGGCGACGGCCTGCGCCGCCTTCGACCGGGTGGTGCCGCTGTACGTCCTCGACCCGGCCCTGGCCGGCCACTCGCCCAACCGCAACCGGTTCCTGCACCAGTGCCTCGCCGAACTGCGGGACACCCTGCGCGGGCTCGGCGGCGACCTGGTGATCCGCCGGGGCGACCCGGTGGCCGAGACGATCCGGCTCGCCCGCGAGGTCGACGCCGAAGGGATCGGCCTCTCCGCCGACGTCAGCCGCTACGCCCGCCGTCGGGAACGCCGGCTGCGCGCCGAATGCGACAGGCACCGGCTGTTCCTGCGGTTGTTCCCCGGCGTCACCGTCGTCGAACCGGGGGAGCTGCGGCCCGGCGGCGGCGACCACTACCGGGTGTTCACCCCGTACCACCGGGTCTGGTCGGGGGCGCGGTGGCGGGAGGAGCTGGCCGCGCCCCGGCGGGTCACGCTGCCGGACGGGATCGCCGTCGGTCGGCTCCCGGCGGCACCGAAGGGCGAGTCGCCGGACGCCGCGGTCGGCGGCGAGTCCGTCGGGCGACGCCGGCTCACCAGGTGGTTACCCACCCTTCCCCGGTACGACGACATCCACGACGACCTGGCCGCCGACGAGACCTCCCGACTCAGCCCGTACCTGCGGTTCGGCTGTCTGTCCCCGCTGACGGTGGCGAACCGGGCCGACGACCGGGGGCACCCGTTCGTCAGGCAGCTCTGCTGGCGGGACTTCTACCACCAGGTCACCGCCGCCTTCCCGGAGATCGCGGTCAAGGCGTACCGGCGCGGGGCCACCGAGCAGTGGCGGTACGACGCGGCGGCGCTGGACGCCTGGGCCGACGGCCGCACCGGCATGCCGATCGTCGACGCCGGGATGCGCCAACTGCACGCCGAGGGCTGGATGCACAACCGGGCCCGGCTGATCACCGCCGGCTACCTGACCAAGGTGCTCGGCCTCGACTGGCGGCCCGGCCTCGCGGTCTTCTCCCGCTGGCTGCTCGACGGCGACGTGCCCGACAACTCAGGCAACTGGCAGTGGGTGGCCGGCACCGGCAACGACAGCCGCCCCTACCGGGGCCTCAACCCCGTCCGCCAGGCCGAACGCTACGACCCCGACGGCGGGTACGTGCGCCGCTGGGTGCCGGAGCTGGCGACGGTCGCCGGCAAGGCCGTGCACCAGCCGTGGCGGCTGCCCCCCGAGGTACGCCGCACCATCGACTACCCGCCGCCGCTGGAGGTGCCCGGCGCCGACCCGGTCTGGCTGCGCTGATCCGGGCCGGCTCCGCTGCCCGGTCCGGTCCCGCCGGCCGTCGTCGGCTGCGCCGGCCCGGGGCGGTCGGCGCACCGGGGCGGGAATTCCGGGGTGGACCGGTGGCCGGGGGCGGGGCGGTGCGGAATGCTGGCGGGATGGCAGAGCCGGAACTGGTGGACGTGGTCGTGGTCGGGCTCGGCGTGGGCGGCGAGGAGGTGGCCGGGCGACTCGCCGAGGCCGGCCTCAGCGTCGTCGGCGTCGAACGGGACCTGGTCGGCGGGGAGTGCCCGTACTGGGGCTGCGTCCCCAGCAAGATGATGATCCGGGCGGCGAACGCCCTGGCCGAGGCCCGCCGGGTCGACGGGCTGGCCGGGTCGGCGCAGGTCCGCGCCGACTGGGCCCCGGTGGCGAAGCGCATCCGGGAGGAGGCCACCGACACCTGGAACGACCGGGCCGCGGTGGACCGGTTCACCGGCAAGGGCGGCCGGTTCCTGCGCGGCAGCGGCCGACTTGACGGCCCCGGCCGGGTCCGGGTCGGCGACCAGGTGTTCCAGGCCCGGCACGGCATCGTCCTCGGCACCGGCACCCGCCCCTCGATCGCGCCGATCGACGGGCTGGCCGGCACGCCGTACTGGACGAACCACCAGGCGATCGAGGTGGCGGAACTGCCGGCGAGCCTGCTGGTCCTCGGCGGTGGGGCGATCGGGGCGGAACTGGCGCAGGTCTTCGCCCGGTTCGGGGTCGCGGTGACGGTGCTGGAGGCGTCCGGTCGGATCCTCGCCCTGGAGGAACCGGAATCGTCCGAGGTGGCCGCCGCCGCGCTGCGCGCCGACGGGGTGGAGATCGCCACCGAGGTCCGGGCCGACCGGGTCGAGCACGACGGCGACACGTTCACCGTGCACGCCGGTGACCGGTCGTTCAGCGCCGAGAAACTGCTGGTGGTCACCGGCCGCCGGGCCCACCTGGACGAACTGGGGCTGGACACCGTCGGGATCGACGCCGGGCAGCGTTACCTGCCGGTTGACGACCGGATGCACGTCACCGACGGGATCTGGGCGGTCGGCGACGTGACGGGCGAGGGCGCGTTCACCCACATCGCTATGTACCAGGCGTCGATCGTGGTCGCCGACGTGCTCGACCGGGTCCGGCGGGCCGAGGCCGGCCCCGACGCCAGCGGCACCGCCAGCGTGGTCGGTGGCGCCATGGGCGCGGCCAGCGCCGTCGGGGGTTCGATGGGCGCGGCCGGCCCGAGCGGCGCAGCCGGCACCGTGCCCCGCGCCGACTACCGGGCACTGCCCCGGGTCACCTTCACCGACCCCGAGGTGGGCGCGGTCGGGCTCACCGAGCGGCAGGCCCGCGAGCGGGGCATCAACGTGCAGGTCGGGTTCACCGAGCTGTCGTCGTCCACCCGGGGCTGGATCCACAAGAGCGAGCCGGGCGGCTTCATCAAGGTGATCGCCGACGCCGACCAGGGGGTGCTGATCGGGGCGACCTCGGTCGGCCCCGCCGGCGGCGAGGTGCTCTCGGCGCTGGTGGTGGCGGTGCACGCGGCCGTACCGGTCAGCCAGCTCCGGCACATGATCTACGCGTACCCGACGTTCCACCGGGCCATCCAGAGCGCCCTGGACGATCTGAGCTGAACCCGGCGCACCGGCCGGCCCGGCTCACCGCCGCGCCGGCCGGCCCGCCCGCATCCGGTGCCCCCGCCCGGCGGTACGCCCGGCCGGGACCGCTGCGTGGCCCCTGATCGCGCGGTGGCCGGGGGCGGGCCGACTCACTCGCCGTGGCGGCCGGCACCGGCGGCGAAGCGGGCCGCGCCGGCCGGCGCGTCGGACGCGAGCGAGTCCATCCCGTAGGCGAGCTCGATGGCGAGCGCCTCCGGTTCGGGCCGGCCCTCCCCGGCCAGCACCGACGCCCGGTCGTTGCGCAGGCAGGTCTGCGGATGCCCGGCGATCTCGGCGGCCAGCCGTTCGGCCGCCGTCCGTGCCTCACCCGGCGCGACCACCCGGTTCACCAACCCCATCGCGTACGCCTCGTCGGCGGGCACCGGACGGCCGGTGAGGATCAGGTCCATCGCCCGGCTCCGGCCGATCAGCCGGGGCAGCCGTACGGTGCCGCCATCGATCAGCGGCACCCCCCAGCGTCGGCAGAACACCCCGAACACCGCGTCCGACTCGGCGACCCGCAGATCGCACCAGAGCGCCAGCTCCAGGCCGCCGGCCACCGCGTACCCGGAGATCGCCGCGATGACCGGCTTGGACAGTGCCATCCGGGTCGGACCCATCGGGCCGTCGCCGTCGGGCTCGACCCGGTTGCCGCTCGGCGTGCCGATGGCCTTGAGGTCGGCGCCCGAGCAGAACGTGCCGCCCGCGCCCCAGAGCACCGCGACCCGGGCGTCCGGGTCGGCCTCGAACGCGCGGAACGCGTCGGCGAGCGCCCGCGCGGTCGGCCCGTCGACGGCGTTGCGGGACGCCGCCCGGTCGAGGATCACCGTGGTCACCGCCCCGTCCCGGACAACATGCACCGCCATCCCTCCAGCATCCCGCACGCGCCGCGCCCGTGGGTCGTGGCGCTGGTGGGGCGATGTTGCGGTGTCCCGGGGCGCTGATGCCGCTGTCGGGACTCCGTTGAGTGGATCTTCTGGGCCGAAACGACGCATGCGCGACGCCGGTGGCGGGATGTTGCGGGGTCGATGGTGTCGCCTGGGCGCTGTCGAGTCGATCGGGGCGGGAACCCGGATTGGTGCCAGTCGCCCGGTTTGCGACCCGGTCAGGCGGGAAGTCGGACGGGGTGCGAGCGTTGATGACGAAACTCGAACAGGCCACCGCGCTGGACCGTACCGGCGACCGGTTGCAGCGTGCCGTCCAGGCGACCCTGCGCCCGCAGCGGGTACGCGACCTGCTGCACGGCGTCTTCCTGGGCCATCCGCTGCACCCGGCGATGGTGCAGGTGCCGGTGGGCGCCTGGATCAGCGCCGCGGTGGTCGACCTGCTCCCCGGGCAGCGTCGGGCGGCCACCACGCTGGTCGCGCTGGGCACTGTGAGCGCGGTTCCTGCCGCCGTGGCCGGGCTCAACGACTGGGCGGAACTCTCCCGGGACCAGCGTCGGGTGGGGCTGGTCCACGCCGCCGCCAACACCGTCGGCCTGACCCTCTACGCCGGCTCCCTCGCGGCCCGGTTGACCGGCCGGCACGGCGTCGGGCGGGCCCTGGCCTACCTGGGGCTGGGGGCGGCGAGCGCCGGGGCGTACCTCGGCGGGCACCTGGCGTACAAGCAGGGGGCACAGGTCAGCCAGAGCGTCTCCGAGCTGCACCGGATGGGCGACGGGTGGCGGCCGGTGGCCGACCTGGCCGGGCTGCCGCAGCGCAAGCTCGTGACCCGTGAGGTGGACGACGTCTCGGTGATCCTCTACCGGCACGGCGACGAGGTCACCGTCATGCTGGAGCGCTGCCCGCACCAGAGCGGCCCGCTCGGCGAGGGCGAGGTGCAGGAGATCGACGGGCACGCCTGTGTGGTCTGCCCCTGGCACGGCTCGGCGTTCCGGCTCAACGGCGGCGAGGTCGTCCACGGCCCCTCCGCCACCGACCAGCAGATCCTCCCCACCCGCGTGGTCAACGGCACCCTCCAAACCCGCCTCCCCTAACCCCCCCACCCCCCTCGCCCCACCCCACCCACCCACCCTCAGCGTTGATCAAGAGGTTTGCGTCAAAGTTGATCTCCAACTTGACGCAAACCTCTTGATCACTTGACGCAAACCTCTTGATCGCCGGGGCGAGCTGGTCGGGTCGGCGCTCGCCGGGGCGAGCTGGTCGGGGCGGCCCGGGGTGGGGCGAGTGGGGGTGCGGAGGGGAATCGGGTCAGTCGCGGCGGTGGCGGCCGGTTACCAGGTCTCGGGCGGCGGAGGCGCGGCTGCCCATCGAACGGCCCGGGGTACGACCGGTGGTGGTGCGGCTGGTGGACATCCGGGCGGCGGCGATCCGGGCGGCCGAGGTGCGGCCGGCGGTCACCCGGACGGGGCGGCGACGCAGGCCGAGCACCGCACCGATCTGCGCGCCGACGATGCTCGCCACGGCCAGTACCGCCGACACGGCCAGCGGCCTGTTGATCGCGTCGGCCGGGGTGGCCCGGGACGCCCCGGCGGCCATCGCCGGTGGCACGCCGACCGGCCGTTCGGCCGGGGGCTGGGCGGTCTGCGGGGTGGCCGTCCGTGGGGTGGCCGGCCCGATCTTCCCCGGCTTCGGGGTGGCCGGACCGGTCGGCTTCGAGGCGGCGGGCCCGGTCGGCTTGCCCGGGGTGGAAGGCGCACCCTGGTGCTGCGGGTCGGCCTGGCCACCGGGGGTGGTGGCGGGCGGGCGCGGGGACGGCTTGCGGGGCGTGTTCGGGACCAGGTGGCCGCTGGCGTGCCGACGGGCACCCGTGTCGTCGGCCTCGGTGGGGAGCTTGATGAGCTGACCCGGCCGGATCCGGTCGGCGTCGCGCAGGTCGTTGAGCCGGGCCACCTCGGGATAGCGGTCGAAGTCGTCCAGGTAACGTTCGGCGACCTCACCCAGGTAGTCGCCCCGGGCCACCCGGTACACCGGCTTCGCCGCCGGCTTCTCGGCACCGGGGACAGGACCGAGGCCGGAACCGGGTACCGCGCCGTGGGCGACACCGGCGCTGGCACCGATGCCGGCGCTCGGGGCGGCGCCCAGGCCGGTACGGGAGGTGTCCAGCGTCGTCGCCACCCCGGTGCCGGCGGCGGCCGGCATCGGCTGGGTCAGGGTCACCGCCGCGCTCGCCGCCGGGCTGGCCGCGATGATCAGCGCGACCGAGCCCAGCAGGGCCGCCGCCGCCCGCTGCTGCCGGCGCATACCGGGCAGCCGGGGCGTCTGCCGGCGGGTCAGCTGGGCACCGATCTCCACCAGTACCGAGAAGGTGAACGTCGCCCAGCCGAACCAGCCGACCAGCGCGAGCGCCCGGATGAAGAGCTGCCCGTCGTCCCGGCTGGTCAGTACGGTGCCGACCTCGGTGAGGGTGGGCAGGTGGTCGGGCAGCGGGTTGCCGGCGAAGGCGAGCAGCGCCACCGGTGCGCCGACCAGCAACGCCATCAGGACCACCAGTGATCCGAAGCCGGTGAGCAACTGGCCGGTACGTCGGGCGGTGGAGCCACGCGGTGTGGTCATGCTGCCCTCCTTCCTACGGTCTGCCGGTGCGGGGGCACCGGGTGCGTGGGCCGACGGGTCCGCCGGGCCAGCGGGTTCATGGTCGGTCGGTGAGGGTGCGGGCGGTCGCCTCGCCGGCGACGGTGACGGTGCGGTCCATGCCGATCAGACCGAGCAGGTGCCGGCGGTAGACGACGGTGACGCGTACCCTGATCTGCTTCTCGCCGGCGACCACCGGGAAGCTGACCTGCTGGCCGGTCACGTCGGAGTTGCCCCGCAGGTATTGCGCGACGGCCGCGCGGGCACCCGGCTCGTCGATCACCTTGGGCCGGCCTTCGATGGCGGCGGCCCGGTCGATCACCTGGCCGCCGCTGCGGGCCGCCTCGGCGGCCAGGTCGTCGGCGCGTTGCAGGGTACGCAGTTGGCCCGCGCCGTCGTACGCGACACCGATGATCGCCAGCACGCCGATCATGGTGACGGCCAGGAACAGGCTGATCCGGCCCTCGTCACCGGTGGGGCGGGCGGTCATTGCCGGCTCCGGTAACGGTCCAGTGGGGAGCCGAAGGTGGCCTCGACCCGCTTGTCGCCCATCGGCAGGCCGGGGAAGCGCATCCCGGCGAAGGAGACCGTGCAGCTCACCCGGACCCAGATGCTCACCGGTTCGCCGAGTTGCTGCCGGAACGCCGTGCTCAGCGACGTGTGGTCGGAGTTGCGGGTGGAACCCCAGACCGTGACCTGGGGTGCGCTGGCGCAGTTGAGGCCCCGCCAGTCGAGCTGACGGCGGGCGGCCGACCGGGCGGCGCTCTCCGCCGTGCCGGCGTCGCGGGCGATCGAGGCGGCCCGCGCGGCGTCGTGCGCCGCCGCCTCCACCGCCTCGTCGGCCACCGCGACCCGGCCGGCCACCCCGGCCAGCATCAGCAGCGCCAGGAAGGCCGGGGCCAGCACCGCCACCTCCACCGACACCGATCCCCGGGTACGCCCCGCCGCCCGGTCCACCGACACGTCGTCCCGGTGACGCCCGGCGGGCCGCCCGACCATCCCGTCGGGGTAGCCGGGTCGCGGGGCGGGGACGACGGCCCGGTCGCCCCGGACCCGCCGTCGGGCGGGTCGGGTCAGCACGTCGCGCCAGGTGCGCCGGGGCGGGTGGGCGGTCACGGGGTGGTCCACCGTTCGACGGTGCCGTGGGCGGTCTGCCGGACGTCGAACCGAACGGCCGGGATGACGCTCAGGGACTTCCCGGTGACCGTGCAGGTCACCTCGGTCGCGGTGGTGGCGCAGGTGGTCTTCGCGCCGACCAGCCAGTCCCCGGCGGCACCCAGGAAGTGTTTGGCGCGGGCCTCACCCGCCCCGGCCGGCGCCTCCAGGACCCGCTGCGCGTTCACCCCGCTCTGGGCGGCGTGCATCGCCGTCGACCGGGCCACGAACCAGGCGGCGATCTGGACGGAGCCGAAGAGCAGCACCAGCACCGCCGGCATCACCACGGCCAGTTCCACGGGGTTGGCCCCCCGGTCCGTACCCCCGGCGGTGAGCCGGCGGTGGGCGGCCCGGCCGGCGGCACGCAGCCGGGCCGGCACGGCACGCCCGGCGTCGGGTGCGCGCCGGGGTGCGCGCCGGGACCGGGCGGTGGGGGCCGTCCGGTCCCGGCGCGAGCCGACCAGGGGTACGCGGGTCACTTGGTCGGGATGCCGTTCATCCAGCCCTCGGCCTTGGTCAACACGATGCCGGTGACGGCGATGCCGGCGGCGACCAGACCGGCGATGATCACGGCGGTCGGGACGGGGCTGTCGCCCCGATCCGCCTCGCGGCGTAGCTCGGCCAGGCGGGCCACGGTGGCCACGTAGAGGAAGGTGACGAGGTGCATGGCGGGACTCCTTGGGGAGGGTTTGATCAGAGGCGGGCGATGAACGGATAGAGGACGAAGGACAGCAGTACGAAGACGAGCAGCGAGCCGGGAATGTCCAGCCGGCTGGTGACGCCCTCGGCGCGGGCCAGGTTGTCGGTGCGGATCTGGTCCCGGAGCGACTCGGCGCGGCTGCGCAGCGTCTCGTGCACCTGGGCGCCCTCGCTGCCGGAGGACCGCATGATCGCCCCGACGTCGCCCAGCTCCGGAATGCCGATCTTCTCGGCCAACTCCTGCAACTCGTCCCAGGGCGAGTGCATCTGCATCTGGGCGATCCGCAGCGACTCCCGGATGCGGGCGAAGACCCAGCCGTCGCAGACCGCCGCCGCGCGTTCCAGCGACTGCACCGGGCCGTGTGCCGCCGACAGCTGCAACGCCACCAGGTCCAGGTAGGTGCAGACCGCGGCGCGGAACTCCTCCCGGGCGGTGTCCGCCTTGGCCAGCACCGACCGGTGCGCGAGCAGCGCGCAGACCAGCGCGAACCCCAGACTGCCCAGCACCGGTACGACCACCGGCATGCTCACCCCGGCCAGGAAGAGCAGCGCCCCCGCCACCGTCGGGGTGGCTAACCCGACCAGGGCGGAGAGCAGGATCGACATGGTGTACTGCTCGGGGGTCTGGTCGAGCAGGGCGAGCTGGCGGTGCGGCGGGCGCAGCCAGCGGGAGAAGCCCCCCAACCAGTCCGGCCCCCGCCCGGCGGCGACGGCGGTGCCCGCTGGCTGGTGCAGCCGGCGCAGCGCCGGGCCGAGCGCCGGGGAGGCCGGCAGCGCCTCCCGGACCAGCAGGAACAGGCCGAGCCCGATGGCCGCCCCGCCCAGCACCGCGATGGTGAGCTGCCAGTTGAGCGTCACGCGACCACCTCCGCCGGGTCGGGCCTGGGCAGGAACCGGGGCGGCGGCGGGGGCTGGCTCATCGCGCGTACCCAGGCCAGCAGGGCGATGAACGCTGCGGCGAGCACCGCCATCAGCACCTGACCGAAGAACGTCCCGTACGGCCTGACGTACTCGGTGTTGACCAGCCCGTACGCCAGCACGGCCAGGGTCATCCCGGTGAGGAAGCGGACCGCGAACCGGGGCTGGGTGCGTTTGGCCTCCACCTCGCGCCGGGTGGCCACCTCGGCGGAGGCGGCCGACGCGATGGAGCCGAGCACGTCGCCGAGGCGCTCGCCCCGGTCGGTCAGGTGCAGGATCAGCGCGGCGACCACCTGGTCGCAGACCGGGTCGCCGATCTCGTCGGCGAACGCCAGCAGGGCGGACCGGGCCGTCCAGCCGGCCTGGAGGCGGGCGGCGAGCAGCCGTACCTCCTCCTGGATCTCCTCCGGGACGGTGGCGATGGTGGTGACGATCGCCTGCTGGAGGCCCTGTCCGGTGTTGGAGACGTCCTTGAGCCGGCGGGTCCACTCGCCTACCGCCTCGATCCGGGTGATCGCCCGCTCCTCGGCCCGACCCACCGCGAACAGCCAGGGCACGCCCGGCACCGCCACCGCCACGATCAGCCCCACCACCGGCAGCCCGGTCAGCAGGAACGCCAGCGCCCCCGCCACCGCCGCCGCGCCCAGGGTCATCTGGTGCGCCCGCTGGTCCCGCCGGTTGGTGCCGGAGCCGAGCCAGAGCCGGCGCAGCCCGGTGGTCGAGCTCCGGGCCGGTCGGGTCGGTTTGGTGGTGCCGAACAGCGCCACCACGGCCAGCACGATCCCGCCGACGCAGGCCGCGCCGGAGACCACCGCGAGTAGTTCGATGGTGCTCATCGGCGTACCGCCGGGGCGAGGCGGCTGTGCCGGGGCCGACGCCACGCGCCCGCGCCGGCCTCGATGAAACGGGACAGCAGCCGGGCGTCGTAGCCGACCCGCAGCAGTTGCCCACGGACCCGTTCCGGCAGGTGGCGGGGGATGGCCCTACCGTCGGGGCCGGGCCCGAAGACGGTGGTGGTGGTGATCCGGTTGGCGTCGCCGACGCCGATCACCTCCTCCACGTGGGAGACGAACCGGTGCTTGCGTCCGCCGATCGCGGTCTCGTCCTCGACGGTGACGTAGACGATCAGGTCGAGGGCGTTGCCGGCCATCCGGCGGGCCTGGTCGACGGTCATCTCCCGGCCGTGGGCCAGGGCCAGCTCGATGATCCGTTCGCTGACCCCGGCCGGGGTACGGGCGTGGATGGTGCACATCGACCCACGGCTGGTGGTCATCGCCTGGAGCATCGGCACGATCTCCCGGGACCGGACCTCACCGACGATGATCCGCAGCACGCCCATCCGCAGCGACAGCGGGATCAGGTCGGCGATGCTCACCTCGCCGGCGGGCCGACCGTCCAGGCCGCGTTCGCCGTGCCCCTCCCGGGCCTCGAAGCTCATCACCGCCCGGTGCTTGTCGCCGCGGCGGGCCGGCAGCAACTCCCGGCTCTCCTCCAGCAGCACGTACGGCTCGTCGGGCGGGATCTCGTCCATCAACGCCCGGATGACCGTGGTCTTGCCGGCCCCGGCCAGCCCGGCGACCATGATGTTCAACCCGGCCCGCATGGACGCCCGGAGGAAGTCGCGCAGCAGCGGGTCGATCATCTCGTCCAGGTCGGGGCGGCTGCCGGCCAGGTCGTCGAGGCTGACGTCGAGCGTGTTGTGCTTACGGATCACCGCGTACGGGCGGTGGCTGACCAGGAACACCGCCGCCAACCGGCTGCCGTCGGGCAGTTGCAGGTCCAGCGTCGGCTTCGAGGTGGACAGTGACCGCTCGGTGGCCCCGGCCCGGCGGGCCGCCGCCTGGAGGATCTCCACCAGCTCGTCGTCGCTGTCGGCGATCGGCTCACCCCAGTCGACGCCGCCGCCGTGCCGGGTGATGCGCACCTGGTCACAGCCGAGGATGTGCACCTCCTCGATGGTGTCGTCGACCAGCAGGGTCTGTAGCCGGCCCAGCCCGACCAGTTCGGCGGTCACCTGGTCGAGCAGGGTGCGTTCCTCGTCGGCGCTGAGCGGGGTGCCGGCCCGGCGTACCGCGTCGGCGTAGCCGGAGACCACGGCGACGGCGAGCCGGGCCCGCTCGACCTCCTCGGCGTCGGCGTCGAACTCCCGGCCGCGCTGCCACTGGGTGAGCCGTTCGCTCAGCTCCCGGCGCAGCTCGCGGACCACCGCGAAGTCCACCTTCGGCCGGGGTGGCACGACCGGCGCGGGCGTCGGCGGGGCGGCGGCCGGCGGTGGCGCGGGGGTGTGGTGCCGGCCGTTCACCGGGGCCAGCGGCGGCATCGTGGAGGTGACTCCCGGCGGCGGGGTTCGTGGGTCGTGGGAGACCGGCTCAAACCGCATCCGGCACCCCCTGCGCCGGGGTCGGCCAGGCCAACCGGGCCCGCCGTTGCTCCAGCAGTTCCCGTACCGGGGCCTCCAACCCGGCCGCCGCGCGCATCAGCGGCCGTCCGGCGCGGACGGTGCCGCCGAAGCTGAGCGCCTGCGCGGTACGCGGGTCCTCCGGCAAGCGGGCGATCACCGGTACCCCCAACGCCTTGCCGATCTCGGCCTTGCCGTGCCCGTCGCCGACGACCACCAGCCGCAGCGTGCCCGGGGGCACCCGGTGGTGGGTGAAGTCCCGTTCGATGGCCCGGATCATCGACCGGGTGCCGGAGAGGCCGGGAAGCTGCGCCCGGGTCACCAGCAGCACCACGTCGGCGGCGCGCAGCAGCGGCCAGGGCGGCCCGAAGACCTGGAGACGTCCACAGTCGACGATCACGTCGTAGCCGGGGCGGCCCTTCTCCAGGGTGCGGAAGAAGTCGGCGAACCGCTGCCACAGCGGGGCTACGCTGCCGGCCTGCGCCGGGTCCACCACCCCGGGTAGCAGCAGCCGTTCCCGCCGCGGCGCGTCCAGGTCGACCAGTTGCGACCAGAATGTCGACTCCAGGCTGCCGTCGCGCAGCTCACCCACGGCCAGCTCGCCGATGCCGCGCGGCCCGTCGAGCTGGCCGCCCAGGTAACCGGCGAGCACCGAGCCGCCGGCCGGGTCGCACTCGGCGAGCACCAGCCGCCGGCGCCAGCTCAGGGTGCAGGCCAGCGCCGTGGTGGTGACGCCGGGCGACCCCTTCGCCGAGACCAGCGCGATGATGGCCATGGTCAGGCCGCCTCGGTCAGCACGAGGGCGATCCGCTCCTGCGCGGCCAGCACCACCACCGCCGGGACGTCCCGGACCGCGAGCGCCAGGTAGATCACCACGTCGTCGTTCTCCGGGGTGAGGGTGTCGATCACCGTGGCGGTGAACCGGGTGGACGACGGCGAGCTGTCGGAGTCCTCGTCCGGGGTGCTGACCAGCAGCACCTTGTCACCGGGGTGCAGCTTGCGGGCCGGCACCCTGCTCGGCTCCAGGCCGAGCGCGATCTGCTGCTGCCCCTGGCCGAGCAGCGGGGCGTCGGTGAGCTGCGCCATGGTGAGCAGCGAGCCGGGGACCAACGACACGGCGGCCCGCTTGCCGACCACCTCGTCGCGCTTCTTCGCCGGCACCGGGGACAGCCCGGCACCCCCGGAGACCTGCACGCTGACCAGGTCGTCGGCGGTCAGGATGCGGCCCACCTCGACCGGGCGGGCGATCGCCAGGTAGCTGCCGGTGGCCCGTACCGAGGTGACCGCGAAGGCCGCGCCGAGGCCGCCCAACGCGATCAGCAGCACGGCGAGCCCGAGCAGGCCGGGCCGGGTACGGCGCTGCCGGACCACCTTGGGCGGGGCGATCGGCGCGTCCACCGGGGCGCCATCGCGGGTGGCCAGACTCACTGGTACGTCTCCGTTCGCGACTGAGGGTCTCGCAAGATCAGCTCGGCACGGGCGCTCATCGGGTCACCACCTGAAGTTCCTTGATCTGAATGTCGACGACACCGCTGGTACGGGTCTGCGCGATGTCGCCGCTGCGGCCGCCGCCGACCCAGTGCACGTTCCAGAACGTGGTGGCGCTGACCCGGTAGTTGCCGACCTTGGGGTAGCCGTCGTAGCCGCAGGTCGGCGACTTCTTGCCGGCGTTCGGACCGGTCGCCTTGTACGGCGTGCCGGGGCCCCTACAGGTGATCTTCCTGCCGTTGCCCATGTCCCACACGATCCGTTGGACCCGCGCGGTGATCTCCACGGTCAGACCCCGGTCGCTGGCCGAGGCGCGCAGCGGGCCGAAGTAGTTCTCGCCGCTGCTGGCCCACATCCAGACCGGCAGGCCGACCAGGCCGGGGCCGAGGCTGCGCCGGGGGGCGACCGACGCGCGGGGCGGCAGCAGGCTGATCGAGGCGAGCGCCCGACGGGCCAACTCCTCCGGGTCGGGCGGGGTGCCGAAGCCGGGCGGCGGCCCGTCCAGCAGCACCATCGACTGCGCGCCCAGGTCACCCCCGTTGCAGGTCCGGACGTACCACACCTGACCCTCGGGGGCCTCCTCCTGCGGCTCGGCGACCTTGTAGTAGCAGCCGCTGGAGTTGTCGAACCAGCCGAGGTTCGGGTTGTAGCAGGGCAGCGGCTTGCCGTTCCACTGGCACTTCGGGGCCGCGCCGGGGCTGTTCGGGCTGCCCGGCCCGGTGCCACCGCCCGGGTCGCCGGGGGTGCCCGGGTCGTCGTCCCAGACGCTGCAGTCGTTCTGGCCCGGCGGGCACTCCACCCCCGGGCCGGCGGCCTGCACCGGGGCGGGTGGCGCGGCCACGGCCACCAGCACGGCCAGCAGCAGACCGGTGAGTACCCGGCGGGGCACTCCACCGACGGGTCGCAGTGGACGGTGGGCGGCGGGCTCGGGGCCGGTCCGGGAAACGGTGGCGGAATGGGTCGGCACGGGCGTTCCTTCCCGGGTCAACATGGCTGGTCCTCGTGGGCGGCACCGGAGTTGATCAGCCAGCGGCCGTCCGGGTAGCGGGTCGCGGTGGCGGTGGCCAGGTGCCGGGTGCCGGCCGAGCCGGGCACCACCCGTTTGTCCTTGCGGTAGACCAGCCGGTAGCCGGTGGCGTCCAGGCAGTCCTGGATCTCCACGGTCGGCGGGTCGCTGTCGAGGCTGACCGAGGTGACGGAGGGCTGCGACGTCAACGTCCCGGTGCGGACCGCGCCGTGCCGGCGGGCGTCGTCGATCGCCACCCGGACCCGGGTGAGCAGCGGGTCGCCCAGGAACCGGGTCAGCTTGGGATGGCGGGGGTCGCTGTCCCGGCTCGCCTCCCGGGAGGCTTCCAGATATCCGGCGTACGCGGCCAGCGCGGCCCGCTCGGCCGCCTGCTCCGCCTCGGTGGGCCGGCGGTCGTCGCTGGCCGGTCGGGGGGCGGGGGCGGAGGTCGTCTCCGGCGGGTCGGCGCAGCCGGCGAGGGCGGCCACCACGGCGACGACCAGGCAGCTGGTCCAGTGGCGGGATCGCCCTGTACGCATTGCCGTGCCCTCCTCGGTAGCGCCCGGTGGCGACGATCGTGGCGGCTTCCGGGCCTGCGGCGGTACTCCGGGATGTTGTCGATCGGACAGTTCCGGGTGCTGCGGCATTTACCTGTGTGGATCTTGCGTGAACGGGTGGGTGTGGCGTCCGACGCGGCTGCGCGGGGTTGCGTCGTACCCAAGGGGGGAGCATAGGCTGACGTGCGCCGATGCAACAGAGGCAATTCATCCGAGCACTCACCGTGACGGGCAGGAGTGACCGAAGGTGGGCGATGTCCAGGGTGTCCGGCCGGTGTCACAGGTGCCCGCCGATCGTGGGGCGGTGCCCGCCGATCGGGTCGGCCCGGCCGGCGAACCGCCAGCGTCGCCGGAGGATATGGGACGGGTGGAGCGGGCTGGTCCGATCCGTTCCGGGAAGGTCACTGTCGATGCCCCGCAGACGCCCGGCGGGGTGGGGGACGCTCAGTTCTCCACTACGGACACCGACCTGATATCGGACCGTTACGTCGCCCCCGTCCGGACGTCACGCTCCGTGTCTGTCGTCCGAAGGCTGGCCGGGGTGCTGACGGTTGCCCCGGTGCTGCGGCTCGCGGTCGCCAGGTACGCCGTACCCCCGGGGGTGGCCGACCGGGCCGGGTGCGACGGTTGCGGCGCGCCGGTCGGGCTGGACCGGCCGCTGCCGGCGCTCGGGCCGACGGCCCGCTGCCCGGCCTGCGCGGGCCGGGTCGGTGCCGCGCCGTTCGCGGTCGAGGCGCTGCTGGTGGTGGCCGTGGCGGTGCTGGCGCTGGTCGACGGCCCGGTGGCCGAACGGGTCGCGCTGGCCTGGTGGCTCGGCTGGGCGGTCCCGCTCGTGCTGGTGGATCTGGCGGTGCACCGGCTGCCGGACCGGCTCACCTGGCCCGCCGCCGTCGGCACCTGGGCGTTGCTCGGGGTGGCGGCCGTGACCGGGGCGGGTGCCGGGGCGTGGCTGCGGGCGGTGACCGCCGGGGTGGTGCTGGGCCTGGCCTTCGCCACCACCACGCTGCTGCTCGGCCGGCGGGGCTTCGGCCTCGGCGACGCCAAACTCGCGCTCGGGATGGGGGCGTTGCTCGGCTGGCAGGGGTGGGGGGTGCTGGTCACCGGGCTGGTGCTGACCTTCCTGTTGTCGGCGCTGGTCGGGGTGGTGCTGCTGGCCAGTCGCCGGGTCGGGTGGTCGAGTCACCTGCCGTTCGGGCCGTTCCTGGTCGCCGGCACCTGTCTTACGCTCCTGCTGGTCGGCTGATCCGGCTCAGCCGACCCGCTGACCCCGGTCGACCTGCCGGTTGACCGGGTCGGAGTGCCGGCGCAGCATCCCGGCGAGGTACCGGGCCGCGGGGAGGGTGACCAGCAGGGTCACCGCCAGGCCGAGCAGCAGGCCGGCGAGGACGTCGTGCGGGTAGTGCACGCCCACGAAGACCCGGGAGAACGCGGCGAGCAGCGCCAGCGGGGCGGCCAACAGACCCCACCGGGGGGACAGCAGCAGCACTGCGGTGGCCAGCGCCCCGGCGATCGTCGCGTGGTTGCTCGGGAAGGACCAGTCGCCTGGCGGCGGGCAGGGTGCGGCCAGGATGGTGACCGCCCCCCGGCAGGGGCGCTCCTCGTCGAGCAGCGACTTGAGCAGTTCGCTGCACCCGTACGCCAGGACGACGGTGGCCGGCGCGACCAGAGCGAGTGCCCGGCTCCACGGGTCGGCACGGCGCAGCCGGGGCACGGCGAGGGCCACCAGCAGCAGGCCGAGCAGCAGGATCACCGCCTCGGTGAAGTGCACCGCGAACCACTGCACCGGGGCCGGGGCGGCATCGGCCACGTCGACGACGTCGCGGTACCACTCCTTGCTGATATCGGGAATGTCTGTGGTAATCGTCTGACTCATCACTCACCTCACCAAAGTGTCATACCTCTTTTAGTCGCATCGAGGTGTAGGAACCGGGTTGACCGGTCACATGGTGCGTGACACCGCGGCGGGTCCCCGCCCCCGTCACAGCGAGTTCACAGCGGTCCCCGCGATTGGCCGCCCACCGCCGCCGGGTACCTCCCCGCCGTGCAGACGGACGAGACCTGGCAGCTCCGGCGGACCGCCACCGACCTGGACCGGCTCGGCGAGACCGAGTCGGTCTTCGCCCTGTCCAACGGCTGGGTGGGCTGGCGGGGCACGCTCGACGAGGGCCAGCCCTACGGCATGCCGGGCAGCTACCTCAACGGGTTCCACGAACGGCGGCGACAGAGCTACCCCGAGGACGGGTACGCCTTCCCGCAGGAGAGCGACACCGTGATCAGCGCGCCCAACGCCGCCCTGATCCGGCTCTGGGTGGCCGGCGAGCCCCTCGACCTGCGCACCGGCACCGTCCGCGCCCACGAGCGCACCCTCGACCTGCGGGCCGGCGTGGTACGCCGGTGCACCGAGTGGATCTCACCGGCCGGGCACGGGGTACGCGTCCGCAGCACCCGGCTGGTCTCCCTGACCCGGCACGCCGTCGCCGCCGTCCGCTACGAGGTCGAACCGCTCGACGACCGGCCGGTCGAGATCCGGGTCTGCTCGGACGTGCTCGCCAACGAGCGGGTGCCCGAACGCGCCGACGATCCCCGGGCGGCCTCGATCGTGCCCGACCCGCTCGACGCCGAACTGCACCGCCCCGACGGCCACCGGGGCGTGCTGGTGCACCGCACCGACCGCAGCGCCCAACGGGTCGCCGTCGCGGTCACCCACGACACGGACGCGCCGGCCGGGTTCACCGACGGCGACGACCACACCCCGGACCGGCTGCGCACGACCCTCGAGGGGCGGCTCGCCCCCGGGCAGCGGCTCCGACTGACCAAGTACGCCGCGTACGAGTGCGCCCCGGTCGACGACGGCACCCCCGACGAACTGGCCGACCTGGTCACCGCCGAGGCCGACGCCGCCCGCCGGCACGGGTTCGACGCGCTCCTGGCCGACCAGCGGGCCGTGCTCGACGAGCGGTGGCGCACCGCCGACGTGGAGATCGACGGCGACCCGGAACTCCAGCAGGCCGTCCGGTTCTCGGTGTTCCACCTGCTCCAGGCCGGCCGGGTCGACGGCGACCGGACCATCGCGGCGAAGGGACTCACCGGCAACGGCTACGACGGGCACGTGCTGTGGGACACCGAGAGCTACGTGCTGCCGGTGCTGACGTACCTGCTGCCCGGGGTGGCCCGGGGCGCGCTGCGCTGGCGGCACGCCCACCTGCCGCAGGCCCGGGAACGCGCGGCCGAGCTGCGGCTCACCGGGGCCACCTTCCCCTGGCGCACCATCGGCGGCCGGGAGTGCTCCGGCTACTGGCCCGCCGGCACCGCCGCCCTGCACGTCAACGCCGACATCGCCGACGCGGTGCTGCGCTACGTCACGGTCACCGGCGACCAGGAGTTCCTCGCCGACACCGGGCTGGAACTACTGGTCGAGACGGCCCGGCTGTGGGCCGGCTACGGCCACTGGTCCGACGACGGCGCGTTCCACGTCACCGGCATCACCGGCCCCGACGAGTACGCCGCCCTCGTCGACGACAACGTCTTCACCAACCTGATGGTCCGGCGCAACCTGCGGGGCGCCGCCGACGCCGCCGAGGGGCACCCGGAGCGGGCCGCCGCGCTCGGCGTCGACCCGGCGGAGATCGCCGGCTGGCGGGCCGCCGCCGACGCCGTGCACCTGCCCTACGACCGCAAGCGCGGGGTGCACCAGCAGGCGGCCGGCTTCACCGAGCAACCCGAGTGGGACTTCGCGGCGATGACCGACGACGACTACCCGCTGCTGCTGCACTACCCCTACCTGGAGCTGTACCGGCGGCAGGTGGTCAAGCAGGCCGACCTGGTGCTGGCCATGCAACGCTGCCCGGGGGAGTTCACCGCCGAGGACAAGGCCCGCAACTTCGCCTACTACCAGGCCCGCACCGTCCGCGACTCGTCACTGTCCGCCGGCTCGCAGGCGGTGCTCGCCGCCGAACTGGGCCACCTCGACCTGGCGTACGACCTGTTCGCCGAGGCGGCCCTGCACGACCTCGCCGACCTCGGCGACAAGACGAGCGACGGGCTGCATCTGGCGGCCCTGGCCGGGACGTGGACGGCGGTGGTGGAGGGCTTCGGCGGGCTGCGCGACGACACCGGCGAGCTGTCGTTCGACCCCCGGCTGCCGGCCCGGATCGACCGGCTCGCGTTCCACCTGCGCTGGCACGGGCAGCGGCTGCGGGTCACGCTGACCCGCGACGGGGCCCGTTACGAGCTGCCCGACGCCGACCCGGAGACGACAGTCGCGCTGCGGCACGCCGGGGAGCCGGTCACGGTCACCGGCGCGGCGGCGGTCACCCGGCCGCTGCCGCAGGTGCCCGACCCGGGGCCGGAACCGCCGTCACCGCCCGGTCGGCGGCCCGCCCGCCGGGCCTGACCCGCTACGCATCCGCTCCCGCACCACCGCCAGCTCCTCGAAGGCGTACGCCCAGTTGTGGCACTTGAAGCTGCGCAGGCCGGTGACCGGGGTGTGGCAGTCGAGGCAGTGCACCCCGGCGATCGCGTCGGGAATCTCGGTGTTGACGTAGCGGCGCTCGCCGAGGATCACCGTGGCGATCATCAGCGGGTCGTGCACCCCCTTGAGGGCCGAGGCGACGATGTCCAGCCAGGTGGTCCGGCGTCCGCACTTGGGGCAGTCCGGCTGGTCGCCGCTGACCCACAGTGGTGCGCCGATGCTCTGTGCCGGCATGCCGAGCAGCTTCTCCAGCCGGCGTACGTCGTGTTCCGGGGTGGTCCAGCGGTGCCGCCCCGGCAGCGAGGCGGGTGAGTCGTACACGGCCCGGAACAGGGCCGGGTCCACCTCCACGGTCTCCCGGGCAGGGTTCATCGGGTGCCTCCTCGCCGACAGTCGGTGTCACCGTCATACCGGCAGGTGGCCCCCGCGTGCTGCCGGCTCGCCGACACGGGGGGTCAACATGTCGTCGCCCCGGGTGCTAGAAATCGGGGCGCGGGTGCCCGTCGCCCGGCGGCGGGACGCCCCGCAGCGACGAACCGAGTGGAGGGAGAGGCCGGTGACCGCGCCGACCGACGCCGAGCAGGGGCCGAACGTGGCCCGGATGTACGACTACTACCTCGGCGGGTGCCACAACTTCGCCGCCGACCGGGCCGCCGCCGAGCAGATCCTGCGGATCTTCCCGGACACCGGGATCGCCGCCCAGGCCAACCGGCACTTCCTGCGCCGGGCCGTCCGGCACGCCGCCGAGCTGGGCGTACGCCAGTTCCTCGACATCGGTGCCGGGCTGCCCACCCAGGGCAACGTGCACGAGATCGTCCGTCAGGTCGCCCCCGACTCGACGGTGGTCTACGTCGACTACGACGACGTCGCGGTCACCCACGCCCGGCGGTTGCTGCCGGCCGACGGGCGGACCACCGTCGTCCACGGCGACCTGCGCCGGCCGGACGAACTGCTGGCCCACCCCGACGTGCGGGCGGCGATCGACTTCGACCGCCCGGTGGCCGTGCTGCTGGTGGCGGTGCTGCACTTCGTCACCGACGACGAGCAGCCGTGGGCCTCGGTCGCCCGGCTGCGGGACGCGACCGTCCCCGGTAGCCCGCTGGTCATCTCCCATCTCACCACCGACGGGGCCCCGCCGCTGCCCACCCAGCAGGGGCGGGCGGTCTACCAACGCAGCAGCGCCCCGCTGGTGCCCCGTCCGCACGCCGACGTGCTGCGCTTCTTCGACGGTTACGACCTCGTCGACCCGGGACTGGTCCGGGTAGCCGAGTGGCGGCCCGACGGGGAACCCCGGGAGCGGATCTCCCACGGCTACGCCGGGATGGGCCTGCGCCGCTGACCGCCGGGCCGCCCCGCCCGACGCCCGGCCGGGCCGGGCTGCCGCCCCACCCGGCCCTCCGGTGGTGGTCAGGGTGGGGTGGGCAGCAGGTCACGACGGCACCGCCGGGGTGCGCCCGGTGATCCGCCGTCCGAGGTGGAGCACCAGCAGGGCCAGCACCGCCCCGGCCGCGCCGAGGGCGTACATGGTGGGCACGCCGGAGGTGAGGGCCGCCCCACCGGCGGTGGTGCCCAGGCCGATGCCGAGGTAGATGGCCGACGAGTTCAGCGACACCACCAGCGGGGCCTGCTGCGGCGCGGCGGCGATCAACCGGTGCTGCTGCGCCGGGGTCTGGCACCAACTCGCCGCGCCCCACGCAGCGACCAGCAGTCCGACCAGGAGGATCGGCGCGGACCCGGCGGTGCTGAGCGCGCCGAGCACGCCCAGCGCGACGACCATCGCGGCGTACCCGACCACCAGCACCGGCACCGCACCCCACCGGTCGGTGGCGTAGCCGGAGGCGACGTTGCCGGCGACCGCGCCCAGCCCGTAGAGCAGCAGCATCAGGTTGACCTGGTACGCGCCGACGCCGAGCGTGCCGAGGGTGGGCACCGCGAAGGCGTACACCGTGTAGCAGGCGGCCATGCCGATCACGGTGAGCGGCAGCACGGCGAGCACGGCCGGTTGGCGCAGCGCGGTCAACCGGGCGCGCAGCGGCACCGCCGCCGCGCCGGGCAGCGCGGGCATCGCCAGCCGGACGGCCACCGCGACGGCGAGCGCCAGCAGGGCCACCGCGACGAGCGCGGCCCGCCAGCCGAGCCACCGGCCGGTCAGCCCGCCCAACGGGACGCCCAGCGCGGTGGCGACGGTGAGCCCGCCGATCACCACCGCCAGCGCCCGCCCGCGCAGCGCCGGGGGGACCAGGGAGGCGCCTGCCGCACCCGCGTTCGGGGTGTACGCGGCGGCACCGGCGGCGGCGACGATCCGCCCGACGATCAGGACCGGCAGCGTGTCGGCGGCGGCCGAGACCAGGTTGCCGGCGGCGAGCACCAGCAGCGCGGCGACGAGCAGGGTACGGCGCGGCAGCCGGGCGGTCAGGGTGGACAGCACCGGGGCGAGGATCGCGTACGAGATGGCGAAGACCGTCACCGACTGCCCGGCGGCGGCGGTGGAGACCCGCAGCGCGGCGGCCATGTCGGGCAGCAGCCCGGCGACCACGAACGCGTCGGTGCCGACGGCGAAGGTGCCGGCCGCGAGGATCAGGGTGAAGCGCAGGCCCCGGCCGGGCCTGGCGGCGGTGTCCGGCCCCGGGCCGGTACGGGTGTGCAGGTGGGACATGAGGTCTCCGGATGCGGGACGGCATGCGGCGGCGCGGCGGGGTACGCCGGGCACGGATTCGGGTGTGGACGACCACCGGGTGCGGGCGGCGGGGGGTCGGTCCGGTCCGGCGGCCGGTGGTGCGGGCGCGGGTGGCCTCCGGCCGGTCGCGGGTGGACCGGTGGCCGGCGGGTGCGTGGGCCGACGGTCGGTCGGCGGCCGCGGAGGGGGTGGGCGGGGCGTCAGCCGCGCAGCAGCGCGTAGCGGCGGCGGGTGCGTTCAGCCGCCTCCGCCGGTGCCGAGGCGAGCAGGTCGGCCAGGGTGTGGCCGGCCAGCTCGCGTCGCCAGGCCAGGTCGGCGCGGTGCATGACGGTGCTGATGGCGCACGGGGTGCGGAACTCCGGCGCGGAGGGGTCGACCCCCGCGCCGCGTTGGCGGATCTCGGTGCACCGGAACGGGTTGTCGGCGCCCTCGATCGCCACCGTCACGTCCATCACGGTCACGTCCGCCGGTTGGCGGGCCAGCCGGAACCCGCCGCGCGCGCCGGGCACCGACTGGAGGATGCCGGCCCTGGTGAGGGCCTGGAGGCACTTGGTGAGGTAGGCCGGGGGCAGCTCGAACCACTCGGCGAGCCGGACGGCGGGCATCGGGTGTTCGCCGCCGATCCAGGCGAGGGTGAGGCAGCAGTGCAGCCCCCACTCGACCTGCTCGCTCATCCGCATAACCAGGATATTACACGTCCTGGTTAGCTTCGCAGCCGTACCCGCGGATCGGCCCCGTCGCGCGGGTCACCCCGGCCGGGTCCCGACACCACCGCCCGGGTACGACGCCCCGGGGCCGGGCTGGTCGGAGGCCAACCAGAACCGGCCGACCCGTTCGTTGCGTCGCGGCAGCGCCCGCAGCACCCCCGGATGGGTTTCGCCGCCACCGAACAGGTGCGCAGCGGACTGCTCGCCGTCCGCGCCGCCCGGGCCCGCACGGGTCGTGGGGTGCCCGTATCCGCAGCGCATAATGGGTACGGCCTCCGCGTGGACCGGTGGGGGTGGGGAGCAGCGACGGCCGCCGGGCGGGGCCGGGGCGACGAGCGGAGACGGCGGTACGGTGACCCAGGCGATGCCGAACGTGACCCGGAACACGCGTCAGCGCGGCGAGGTGCTGGCGTTGCTGCGCGAGGTCGACGGTTTCCACACCGCGCAGCAGCTCCACCAGATGCTGCTGGCCCGCAAGGCCCGGGTCGGGTTGACTACGGTCTACCGCACCCTCCAGCTGCTCGTCGACGCCCAGGAGATCGACTCCACCCGGCTGCCCGGCGGCGAGCAGTTGTTCCGGCGGTGCAGCCAGAGCCGCCACCACCACCATCTGGTCTGCCGCCGGTGCGGCAGCACCGTCGAGGTGGCCGGGCCGGCGGTCGAGCGGTGGGCCGACCAGGTCGCCGCCCAGCACGGTTTCACCGAGGTCGGGCACACCTTCGAGATCTTCGGCACCTGCGCGGAGTGCGCCCGCTGACGACCAGGGCCGCCGGGTGCGCCGGACCGGGAGGGTTCTTCCCGCTCCGGCGCACCCGGGCGACGGGTCAGCAGTTGCGCAGCTCGGGCGACTGGTTCAGGAGCTGACCCCGGGTGGAGACGAACCGGCGGTAGGGCTCCGAGTCGACAGCCGCCGGCCGGAACGCGGCGACCCGGTGGCAGTTCTGGAACGCCAGCTTCACCCCGAAGTGGCGCTCCAGGCTGGCCCGGATGGCGTCGCTGGCCATCGCGCGCAGCAACTGCCCCCGCTCCGCGTCACCGGGCGGCGGTACGACGTTGTCCGCCCGGTCCGCGCCTGACGACTCCAGGTCGGCGACGACCCGACTCACGGTCTGCCAGGCGTACGGCAGCGATTCCCGTACGCAGGCGACGAAGTCCCGGTCGTCGACGGGGCCCGCCTCGGCGGCTTCCAGCAGGGCGGATGGCACGGTGAGAGACATGGGTGCTCCTCAGCTGATAACGATTATGATTGTCGTTAGCGCTAACGTGGTGAGCACACCACGACACCCCGTCCGCGTCAACCGCGACACTCCCTGCCGACCTGCCGGGTCCCCGCCGCGCCCCCGCCGGCTGTCGGCTCGTAGCGCCCTCGGGTGTGGATGGTTGACTGGGGGCCATGCCGGTGGGGGAGCACGAGGTCGAGGTTTTCGAGGAAGCCAGGGCCCGGTTGGAGGCGCTCGCGTACCGCATGCTGGGGTCGACGAGCGACGCCGAGGACGCGGTGCAGGACACGTTCCTGCGCTGGCAGTCCGCCGACAGGCAGTTGATCGAGACGCCCCAGGCGTGGCTGACGAAGGTGCTCACCAACATCTGCCTCAACCGGCTCACCTCGGCACGGGCCCGGCGCGAGACCTACGTGGGTCAGTGGCTGCCCGAGCCGGTCTTCGCCGGTGACCGGATGCTCGGCCCGTCCGACACCGTCGAGCAGCGGGAGTCGGTGTCGATCGCGATGCTCACGCTGCTGGAGCGGCTTTCGGCCAGGGAACGGGTCGTCTACGTCCTGCGCGAGGCGTTCGGATACCCGCACGCCGAGATCGCCGAGGTGCTCGACCTCACCGAGGCGAACTGTCAGCAGATCTACCGGCGGGCGAAGCAGCACGTGGCCGACGGCCGACGCCGGGTGGCGGTCGACGCGGACGCGGCCCGCAAGGTCGTCGAGGAGTTCCTGGCCGCCGCGCTCAGTGGCAGGACCGACTCGCTCGTACGGATGCTGACCGACGACGCGGTCAGCATCGGCGACGGCGGCGGCACGGTCCTCGCGGTGCGCCAGCCGATCACCGGTGGCCTGCGGGTGGCGAGGTTCCTGCGCACGCTGTTCACGCCCGGCGATGCCAAGTGGGAGTTGGTGGGTGGTCGCCCCGACGTGTTCGCCGCGCTCGCCAACGGTGTGCCCGCGCTCGTGATGGTGGTCGACGACCGGGTCGTCGGGATCCTGTCGCTGGACGTGACCACCGACGGCATCGCGGCGGTCCACGCCCAGGTGAACCCGGAGAAGCTCCAGCGGGCGACCCGTCAGTGGGCCCTGGCCCGGCCCGGGGAGCCGTTGACCGGCGACTGGTGACCGGGGTCACGTACGGCAGCTGTCAGGTTTCGCCCCGCCGTCCGGTTCAGGAAGCAACACCGACCGGACAGGAGCGGAACCATGAAGCACCGCATCGTCGTTCTCGGAGCCGGGTACGCCGGAGCCAACGCCGCAGCACGCCTGGCGAAGCGGCTGCACCCCTCCGACACCCAGATAACCCTGGTCAACGCGGACGCCGAGTTCGTCGAGCGGGTCCGCATGCACCAGCTGGCGACCGGCCAGCACCTGAGGCCCCGCCGGCTGACCGACGTCTTCGCCGGCACCGGCGTGCAGGTGCGGATCGCACAGGTCACGGCCGTCGACGCCGAACGCGGGACCGTCGCCCTCGTCGAGGCCGACGGTCCCGGCGAGATCGCCTACGACCAGCTCGTGTACGCCCTCGGCAGCACCGCCACGGACCACGGAGTTCCCGGGGTCGCCGAGAACGCCCACTCCGTCGCGGACAGGCAGGCCGCGCTCCGACTGCGTGGCCGCCTCGGTGAGCTCCCCGCGGGCGCCACCGTGCTGGTCGTCGGTGGTGGTCTCACCGGCATCGAAACCGTCACCGAGATCGCCGGGGCCCGGCCGGATCTTGAGGTCTCCCTCGCCACCCGGGCCGGCCTCGGCGACTGGCTGAGCGACAAGGCCCGCAACCACCTGCGTACGGTCGTCGACCGGCTCGGGATCACCGTGCACGAGCACACCGACGTCGTCGGCGTCGAGCCGACCGGCGTCGTCACCGACGGCGACCGGATGATCCCGGCCCGGGTGACCGTCTGGACCGCCGGATTCGGCGTCCACCCCATCGCCGCGGCCACGACCCTGGAGGTCTCCGCGACCGGGCAGATCGTCGTCGACGACACCATGCGGTCGGTTTCCCACCCCGACGTGTACGCCGTGGGTGATGCCGCATCCGCACCCGGCGTCAACGGCGCACCACTGCGGATGTCCTGCGCTTCGGGGATTCCGTCCGCCCAGTTGGCGGCCGACGTCATCGCCGCGCGACTGACCGGTCGCCGGGTCCCCCCGAACACGATCCACTACGCCGCGCAGTGCGTCAGCCTCGGCCGCCGCGACGCGGTCGTGCAATGGGTGACCCCGGACGACCAGCCCAAACCGTCGGCGCTCACCGGCCGGCCGGCCGCACGCGTCAAGGAACTGATCTGTCGGGGCGCGGCCTGGAGCATGTCGCACCCGACCTGGATGTTGCCGAGCCGTCGCCGCCACGTGGTTCCCGGCGAAGCGTCGCTCGGGCGGAGGCCCGCCTGAACGGCGGGCCAACCGCACCGCACGCGGCTCCCGGCGGGAAAGTTGGTGGACCTCCCGACCTTGCCGAGCGGGTGAGAGACATGGGCTTCCGGGAGCTACCGGTGCCCCACGCCCACGCCGTCGCCGCCGGACGACTGCCATCGCATCACCGTGATCCCTTCGACCGTGCACTGGTGGCACAGGCGACAACCGAATATGCGGTGGGCCGGAGGTACCACCATGCGAACCACGCCGCCACGATCGCCGGTGATTCGCTACCGCTGACTTTGCCCAGCTCACGGGCGTCAGGCGGTGCCCGATGAACCCGGGCCGACCGACCCGCCGTTGCGGTTCGCCGATGCGGAAGAGATCAACCCGTTCCAACGCCTTCTCGATCTTCATGCCCATGCCGTCGCTCGGACGCCGGCATACGGACTCGATGACGTCTTGGCGGAGCTGGCGTTGTCCGCTGCGATGGTGTCCTGGTGGACTCGCTGGCAACCCTCGACAATCCACACCGCTCTACGGGCGGGCGCGGACCTGACGGACATCGCGGAAGCGACCGATCTCGACGCGAGCGACGTTGTCCGGCGGTGGCGGCGATGGGGACTTCGGCGGCTTCTACCTCTCGACACCCAAGAGCGGTTCCACCGGCACCGGCGACCTGGACGCGGTCGTCGCCGAGGAACTGACCGCCCATATCAGCGACGTCGGCCCCGTCGAGTTCATCCTTCCCGACATCACTGCGGGGGAGCGGCGGACTCGTTCGGTCGCCTTCCTGTTCACCTCGTCCCGGGGGAAGCTGTTGACCGACAACTACTGGTCAGAGCTGTGGGCGGGCTGGCGCGAAGCCGCCGGCTGGCCGAAGGAGGGCACCTTTCACTCCCTGCGCCACTTCTTCGCCACCACCCTGATGAGCAATGGTGTCGAGCCCCAGGAGGTGCAGAACGCGCTCCGACACGCCAACCTGCGGATCACGCTGGAAACCTACGTCCACTGGATGCCTAAGAAGGACCGTCCGCGCGGCCTCGTCGGTGGCCTCCTGCGGAACGCAGACAGCACCCGGCGGGAACCTCGCGGCGACCAACATTCGAGCTGAGTTGTGCCCTGGCTGTGCCCGATGATCTTTGTCTGGCGCGTTCCCAGCTCGGAGGCGGTGAAGAGTGGGCCGCCAGGGACTCGAACCCTGAACCTAAGGATTAAAAGTCCTCAGCTCTGCCATTGAGCTAGCGGCCCGTTCGCCCACAGGTTACCCGACCACGCCCTCCGGGTCGGGTACGCCTACGGGCAGCCCCGACGGCCGGGCTCCCGTCGCCCACCTCACCCGGCAGCCGGTTCCCGGGTGTCGGCCGGTACGACCATGGGCGCTCCGGTGACCGGGTCGGGGACGACCTGGTTCGACATCCCGAACACCTCGGCGACGAGCCCGGCGTCGACCGTCGACGCCGGATGTCCCTCGGCCACGATCCGGCCGTCGCGCATCGCCACCAGGTGGGTGGCGTACCGGGCGGCGTGGTTGAGGTCGTGCAGCACGGCCACCACGGTGCGTCCCCGGGTGACCAGGCGGTGCAGCACGTTGAGCACGTCGATCTGGTGTGCCACGTCCAGGTAGGTGGTGGGCTCGTCGAGCAGGACGAGGGGCGTCTCCTGGGCGAGCACCATGGCGATCCACGCCCGTTGGCGTTGCCCGCCGGAGAGTTCGTCGACCCGCCGGTCGGCCAGGTCGGTGGTGCCGGTGGCGTCGAGCGCCGACTCGACGGCCTCCTCGTCGGCGTGGGAGAAACGGCGTAGCACCCGCTGGTGGGCGTAGCGGCCCCGGCCGACCAGTTCGCGGACGGTGATCCCCTCGGGCGCGGTCATGGTCTGCGGCAGCAGCGCGATCCGCCGGGCACGTTCCTTGGCCGGCAGGGTGACCAGGTCCGATCCGTCGAGCGTGACCCGGCCCCCGGCGGGGCGGAGCAGCCCGGACAGTGCCCGCAGGAGCGTCGACTTGCCGCACGCGTTGGGCCCGATGAGCACGGTGAACGAGCCGTCGGGCACGGCGAACGACAGGTCGGCGCTGACGGTCCGCTGGTCGTACCGGAGGGTGACGTTCTCGGCCCGTAGCCGCGCGGTCAGCTGGTCGACCATCGGGTCCTCCTGATCTCGTGGACGAGCAGCCAGAGCAGGTACGCGCCGCCGAGGGTGACCGTGACCACCCCCACCGGCACGGTCAGCGGGATCACGTGCTGGGCGATCAGGTCGGCGCCGAGCAGCAGCAGCGCACCGACCCCGGCGGTGGCGGCGAGCGGCAGGCCGGGTGCCCGGACGAGCCGGCGGGCGATCTGCGGGGCGGCCAGGGCGACGAAGGAGATCGGGCCGGCCACTGTGGTGACGGCGCTGACCAGGGCGACCGCGATGACCACGAGGAGGGCGCGGTTGCGCTCGACCGCGACTCCGCTGGCGGCGGCGACGTCGTCGCCCAGTTCGAGCTGGGCCAGGGCCGCCGCCCACAGCGGGGTGACCGCCAGCAGCACCAGGATGATCGCGGCGGCCGGCCAGACCACGTCGGCGGTGGCGGTGTTGAGCGAGCCGGCACCCCAGGCGGCGGCGAAGAGTGCCGTCTCCAGGTCGGCGCGCAGCAGCAGCCAGGTGTTGGTGGCGGCGAGCATCGAGGAGACGCCGACCCCGACGACGATGAACCGGAACCCGGAGAGCCCGTCCCGGTAGGCGAGCAGGTAGATCGCCAGCGCGGCGAGCAGGCCACCGGCCAGGGAACCGAGCATCAGCAGGTGCCAGCCGCCGCCGAGCAGCAGCAGGGCGATCAGCATGCCGGTGAACGAGCCGTTCGCCAGGCCGATGATGTCCGGGCTGGCCAGCGGGTTGCGGGTGATGGTCTGGAAGATCGCCCCGGCGACGCCGAGCGCCGCGCCGAAGGTGACGGCGGCGGCGATGCGGGGCAGCCGCCACTCCAGTACGACGGTGCGGGTCAGCCCGTCGATCCGGCCGCCGAGCACGCCGAGCACCTCGTCGAGGCGCAGCGGGAAGTCGCCCAGCCAGAGGCCGACCACCGCCAGCGCCGCGACGACGAGCGCGGCGGCGGCGCAGACGGCGGCTTCGCGTACGCCGATGGTCACGTGCCGGTGGTCGGTGCCGAGCAGCAGCCGGCGACCTCCGGCGGTGCGGCGGACCGGCCGGTTCACAGCGCGGTCGCCCGTCGGCGTCGGGCCAGCGCGATCAGCATCGGCGCGCCGACGAACGCGGTGACGATGCCGACGGGCATCTCGCTGGGCAGCACGGCGATCCGGCCGAGCACGTCGGCCAGCAGCACCAGCATCCCGCCGGCCAGCAGCGACCCGGCGAGGATGCGGCGCTGGTCGGTGCCGACGCCCCAGCGCACCAGGTGCGGCACCACGAGCCCGACGAACGAGATGGGGCCGGCGATGGCGCTGGCCCCGCCGGCGAGCAGGGTCACCGCGCCGAGTACGAGCAGCCGGGTCCGGACCAGGCTGACGCCCTGGGCGGCGGCCAGGTCGGGGCCGAGCGCCAGCGCGTTGAGGCTGCGGGCGGCGACGAGCGCGGCGAGCAGCCCGGCCACGATCAGCGGGAGCACCGGCAGCACCACTGCGGTGTCGCGTTCGAGCAGGCTGCCGGCGTTCCAGCCGCGCATCCGGTCGAAGGTGTCCGGGTGGGTGAGGGTGATCCCGGTGGTCAGGCCGGCCAGCACGGCACCGGTCGCCACCCCGGTCACCAGCAGCCGGGTCGGGGTGGCCCGCAGGTCGGCGGCACCGCCGACGGCGTACACGGCGACGGCGACCAGGAGCGCGCCGAGCAGGGCGAGCCACATGTAGCCGGCCGGCGAGGTGATCCCGAAGAAGGCGATGCCGGCGGCGACGAACGCGGCGGCACCGGCGTTGACGCCGAGGATGCCCGGTTCGGCGAGCGCGTTGCGGGTGAACGCCTGCATCAGCGCGCCGGCGACGCCGAGGCCGGCGCCGACCAGCAGCCCGGCGAGGGTGCGCGGGAGGCGCTGCCCCCAGACGACGTACTGCGCGGTGTCGCTGCCCGCGCCCCGCAGCGCCGCCCAGACGTCCGCCGGCGGCACCGGGTTCGCGCCCACGAAGACCGACAACACCACCGACCCCACGAGTACGACGACCGCGCCCACCAGCCACCGCCGGGTGGTACGACGACGCGCGGTACGGCCGGTGTCCGGCCGTACCGCGCGGGCGGGTGTGGTGGCGGTCAACGCGACGCGGTGAGGATGCGTTCGAGGTCGTCGAGGACGGCCTGCCCACCGACCGTGCCGACCCCGGTGATCCAGAACGACTGGTCGACGAGGTGCAGGCGGGGGAAGGCGGCGGCGTTGGCGGTGACCGAGGCGGGGATGGTGCTGCGGTCGTTGACGTCGACGGTGGTGACGAAGACGTGGTCGGCCTTGGCCTCCAGCACCCGTTCCGGGGAGACGTCGACCGAGATGGAGTTCTCCCAGTCGCGCTTCGGGGTGGTGAAGCCGACGCACTCCAGGGCGCTGCCGGCGAACGAGGTGGGCCCGTAGAGGGTGAGGACGCCGTCGCGGGGGCGGATGAGCTGCGCGGTCTTCCCGGCGGTGCCGAACTTCTCGGCGATCTCCGCGCACCGCTGCCGGAAGCCGGTGAGGAGCTTGTCGGCGGAGTCCGCGCCGCCGAGCGCGGTGGCGGTGAACTTCACGTTGTCCTGCCACGGGTCGGCCTGGGACGCCATGAACACGGTCGGCGCGACGTCGGTGAGCTGGTCGTAGAGGGCGGAGTGCCGGGACTCGGTGCCGATGATCAGGTCGGGCTTGAGGGCCGCGATCTTCTGCACGTTGGGTTCCTGGACGGTGCCGACGGTGCTGATGCCGGCGGCCTTGTCGCCGAGGTACTTGGGCACGCCGGCGGCCTCGCTGAGCACGGCCGCGCCGACCGGGGTGAGCTCCAGGGCGACGGCGGTGTCGAGCTGGACCGGTTCGAGGACGACGACGCGGGTCGGCTTGTCCGGCACGGTGGTCTTGCCGCGTGCGTGTTCGACGGTTCGGGTGTCGCCGACGCTGCCCGCCGGGTCGGAGTCGTCGGAGCCGCAGGCGGCCACGGCGAGCACCGCCGCCGAGGCGACGGTGAGGGCGAGGAGACGTCGGCGGATTGTTCGAGGGGTCGGCGTACGCATGGTGCAGGTTCCCGTCTGGCTACTGACAGTGACTAATCACGGCGATTTTTAGGTTAGCATTACCTAATCATCGATCTCTTCGCGGGCCGGTCGGTCGTGCCAGTAGCCCTGGGTGTGCACCTGATCCGGATCGATGTGCGCTTCGGTGAACAGTCGGCGCAACACGGCAATATTGCTACTCTCCGTAGCTGCCCAGGCGTAGAAGTCCGTTCCCGCCGTCGCCGCCGTGCGACCGTCGCCGGCCAGCCAGTCGGCCACCAGCCCGGTCAGCGTCGTCCCGCCCCGGGCGTCGCCCCGCAGCCGCACCTCGACCCGGTGGCCGGCGGTCACGTCGTCGAGGGTGCCGGCGTCCGCCGCGTCGCCGGCCTCCAGCAGGACCGTCGCCCGTACCCCCGGGCCGAGGCCGGACAGGATGCCGCGCACCGCCGGGTACGCCGTCTCGTCCGCCGCGACCAGCACCCGCGTCGCCGGCCCCGGCTCCCACTGCACGCCGTACCCGGGTTGGCCGGCCGCCACGTGCGGGCCCGACAGGAGCAGCCGGTCACCCGGCCGGGCCGCCGCCGCCCAGCCGCTCGCCGGGCCGTGCGGCCGGTGCAGGTAGAAGTCCAGGTCCAGCTCGCCCGCCGCCGGCCGGGTCCGGTACGCGGTGTAGCTGCGCAGCCTCGGGCGCACATCGCCGGGAATGGACCGCCACTCGCGTCGCCACGTCTGCTCGGGCAGCCCCGCCCGCAGCTCGGCCGGATAGCCGCCGTCGACCGGCAGCATGATCTTGATGCGCTGGTCGAGGTGGTGCGGGGCCATCTCCCGCAGCCGCTCGTCGCCGAGCGTCACCCGGACGAACCCGGGCGACAGCCGCCGGGTCGCCGTCACCGTCGTCGCGAACAGGACGTTGGGCGAGTTGCCGAATGCTGACATGCCGGCAGAGGCTAGCGTGCCTGATCCGGGCAGCTCACCGCCCCGTCACGCCTCCCGGGGGCTGCGGCGTTTCCGGTACTCGGCCATCCGATCGGCAAGAATCCGCACAACATTGACGGTGACCATGGCGATGGCTCAATCTGACGCCGGCCGGGTCGAAAGATCCGGGCTTTCCCCGCGTCGGCGAAGGAGTTCAGATGCCACACATCACGCTCAATACCGATGAACCCGGAATTCGCGGTCTGTTCCGCTTCCGGCCGGAGACGGCGTTGCCGCTGAACGGCCTGGTGGAGGCGCTGCTGTGTGGCCCGGGCACCCTGACTCGGGGTGAAAGGGAACTCATCGCAGCCTATGTGTCGGGCCTCAACGAGTGCCGGTACTGCTACTCGGCTCACGCGGCGTACGCGGCGGCGCAACTCCCCGAGGGCATGCCCCTGGTCGAGCAGGTGCACGACGACGTCGACAGCGCGCCGGTGTCGGCCAAGATGCGCAGGTTGCTGGACGTGGCCGGCGCGGTGCAGCGCGGTGGCCGGGAGGTCACCGCAGACCTGGTGGCCGCCGCCCGGGCCGAAGGGGCCACCGACGTGGAGATCCACGACACCGTGCTGATCGCGGCGGCGTTCTGCATGTTCAACCGCTACGTCGACGGGCTGGCCACCGTCCTGCCTGACGACCCGGACTTCTACACCGACCGCGCGCAGCGGATCGCCGCCCACGGCTACCTCGGCGTGCTGCAACAGGAGGTCATCCACGAGTGACCGGCCCGGCGGGCCCGGCAGGTCGGTGGGTGCCGCCACGGCGGACCGTCACCGGGCCTGCCGGAGCGCGTCGGCGAGTTCGGTGGCCGTCGTCGCGGTGACCCGGGGTTGGTCGACGAGCATCTCGTCGATCACCTCGGCCAGCCGCGCCGGAACGGCCCCGGTCCGCTGCCGGACGGGCACCGGCCGGGTCCGCAGGACCACCGCGACCGGGTCGGCCCCGGCGGGGAAGTCCCGGGGCGTCGCCCCCGTCAGCATCCAGTAGAGACAGGCGGCGACCGCCCAGAGGTCCACCTCCGGGCGGGCGTACCGGTAGTCGACCAGTTGGGCGCGGGGCTGGAAGGCGAGGCTGCCGCCGGTCGCACCGGTCCCGGTGTGCCCGGACAGGCCCGCCTTCTCGAACGCCTTCGCCAGCCCGAAGTCGGCGACCTTGGTGACGGTCCCACCTGCGGGCCCGGTGCCGAGCAGGAGGTTGTGCGGGGTGACGTCCCGGTGCACCAGCCCATGGGCGGTCCGGGTCCGGCCGTCGGCCAGCACGACCGCGAGCTCCGCCCGGTGGGCGTAGGCCAGCGCGTCCAGCGCGTCGAGCGTGATCGGCAGCGCCTCGTCGACGGTGAGCCGGCCACCACGCCGGGTCACGAACTCGGCGACACTGCCACCCGGGCAGTACTCACAGGTGAAGAAGAACGCGGAGTCGGCCGCGCCGCTGCCGTGCAGGGCGACGATGTTGGGGTGCCGCAGCCCGCGGGTGCAGGCGATCTCGCGGCGGAAGGCGTCCCGCGCGGCGGGGTCCACCGCCCGGTCGGCGAGCAGCGTCTTCAGGGCGACGAGCCGGCCGGACGGCTCGTGTCGGGCCAGGTAGACGACGCCGTGACCGCCGCGTCCGAGCTCCCGCAGCACCCGGTGGTCGGTGAACCCCTCCATGCCGGGGGCCCCGTGCGCGGCGGCCGCCGCCAGCGCCGGCAGCGCCAGGTCCTGGTCCGGCCCGGCGGCCCCCCACGACCCGTCGTCGGGCGGGTCGACGGTCAACGTCGCCAGCCCGATCCGCACCTCGGCACCGGCCGACAGGAGCCGCGCACCGTCGACGGGTCGGCCGTCGAGCCAGGTGCCGTGCCGACTGCCGAGGTCCCGTACCCACACGTGCGGCGGGTCGACGTCGAGCCGGCAGTGCCGGCGGGAGACCCGCCGTTGCCCGTCGTCCACCCGGATCCCGCAGTCGGCGGCCCGCCCCACCACGACCGAGACGGGCCGGGGGAAGACGTACGTGTCGACGGTTGACCCGGCCCGGACGGTCATCGTGACCGGCGGCGGAACCGGTTCCGACCCGGTGGGTCGCCCGGCCGCTGCGTCGTCGGTGCCCACGCCCGGCTGCCCGGTCAGTCGACCAGCGCCACGTACAGCGGGCTGCCCAGCAGCACGGTCATGCCGGGCCGCCCGTCGAGTTCCGGGTACGGGCTGGGCCCGTGGAGCAACCGTTTGGCGAGGAACTCGACGTTCTGGGTGGGCCCGCGCAGGCGGCTGCCGGCCTGGTGCACCGAGGCCAGCGCCGCCGCCTCGGCCGGGTCCGGCCCGTCCACCGTGTCGTGCGGGGTGTCAGGCACCGGTGCGGCCCCCTCGTCGACGAGCCCGGCGAGCAGCGCCGGCATCGTGGACGATCCCGCGAACCCGCGGGCGGCGGACTCGGCCGTCGAGGTCGCGCCGACGAGGTGGAACGGCGACCCGCCGAGCCCGACGACGGTGTCGTCGGTGCGGCCACCGAAGTAGACCAGCGACTGCTCGCCCGTGGTCGGGACGACTCCCCACCGCATCGGCAGCAACCCCCTGAAGAACTGCCCCGGCTCGTCAACGGAACCGACGTCGGCGTGCTCGTCCAGGTAGCGGGTGACCCGTTCCAGGCGGGCCAACCGGTCGGTGCCGGGGTTCTCGACGCTGCGCTTCACCCCGACGACGGTGAGGTTCACACTGAACTCGGCGGCCCGCCTGCGCTGGTGACCCGGGTCGATCTGGGACAGCAGCATGTCCACCTTGGCGTCGCTGACATAGAGGTAGTAACGAAAACTCACGGTCACTCCCTGACGACGCGGTCCGACCCCCGAGGTTACCGTCCGCGACCAACCGGCAGTTGTCCCGTACGCCGGCGGGTGCCAGGCTCAGACCATGCCGTGGCGTCCCGGGGACCGGATTCTGGATCTCTACGAGGTGCTCGACGAGCCCCTCGCCGGTGGCATGGGCCTGGTCTACCGGGTCCGGCACCCCGGCTGGGACATCGATCTCGCGGTCAAGGTGCCGCGCCCCGGGCGACTGTCCACCGAGGCGCACCGTGCCCGGTTCGAGGCCGAGGCGGGCACCTGGGTCGGGCTGGGCCTGCACCCCCACGTGGTCAGCTGCGCGTACGTGCGCCGGGTCGACGGGCTGCCCTGCGTGTTCGCCGAGTGGGTCGCCGGTGGGTCACTGGACCACCTGGTCCGGGCCGGGCGGCTGCACGAGGGACCGGACGCCCCCGACGGCGGGTTCCTCGCCCGTGCCCTCGACCTCGCGGTGCAGTCGGCGTGGGGCATCGACCACGCCCACCGGCAGGGCCTGATCCACCAGGACGTCAAACCCGCGAACATCATGGTCGGCCTCGACCGCGACTGGACCGCGAAGGTCACCGACTTCGGGCTGGCCGGCGCCCGCGCCGCCGCCGACGGGGACACCGGCACGGCGGTGGACGCCAGCCTGGGCGCGAGCTTCGGCGGCATGACCCCCGCCTACTGCTCGCCCGAGCAGGCCGAGGCGGCGGCCGGCGCGCGGGTCACCCTCACCCGGGCCACCGACGTCTGGTCGTGGGCGCTGTGCGTGTGGGAGATGTTCGCCGGTCGCCGCCCCTGCCGCTACGGTCAGGCGGCGCGGGAGGCGTTCGCCGACTACCTGGCCGCGGGGCAGACCGGGCCGGCGGCACAGCCGATGCCGCAGGGGGTCGTCGACCTGCTCCGGGAGTGCTTCGACGTCGACCCGTCGACCCGCCCGCACAGCCTCGCCGACCTGGCCACGGCTCTCGTCGGAACGTACGCCGACGTCCTCGGCGTCCACTATCCACGGGTGCCGCCGTCGGCGGCGGGCCTGCTCGCCGGCAGCCTCTCCAACCAGGCGCTCTCGCTGCTCGACCTCGACCGGCCGGCGGAGTCGGAACACCTGTGGCGGTCCGCCGCCGACGTCGACCCGCACCATCCTGCCGCCGTTTACAACTGGGCGCTGTACCGGTGGCGGCACGGCCGGATCACCGACGAACAGGTGCTCGGGGAGTTGCAGGCGGCGCGGGAGATCGCGGGGGAGGACTGGCGGGCCGACCACCTGCTGGGGTTGGTGCACGCCGAACGGGGTGACGACGAGGCGGCCCGGCCGTTGCTGGCCGCCGCGCCCACCGGCCCCGAGGTCGCCGAGGTGGCCGCCGCCGTGGCCCGGCGCGGCACGGAACCCGGATCGCGGCGGTTGCCCGGCCACCGCGGCGCAGTGGCAGCCGTCGCCGTCGACCACGCCGGTCGGGTGATCGTCAGCGGCGGCGCGGACGGCAGCCTCCGGGTGTGGTCGCCGACCGGGCAGCCCGGGGTCCGCGAACTCGGTGCGGACGGGGCGGGTGCCGCCGTCACGGCCCTGACCGTCGACCGGGACGGCCGGGCCGCGCTCGTCGTCCGCGAGGGGGACCGGGTCGAGTGCTGGGACCTGGCGCGGGCCGGGTGTGTCCGGGTGCCGGCCGACCAGCGGGCCGCGGTGACCGCGGTGGCGCTCACCGCGGCGGGCACGGCCGCCATCGGGTACGACAACGGCCGGATCGAGATCCGGGACACGGCTGACGGGCGGCTGCGGCGCACCCTGGAACATCCGCCGAGCACCTACCAGAACCTGGACGCGGCGGGCCGGATCCTGCCGGAGATCCGGGAGAGTCCCGCCAGGGTCACCGTGCTGGGCCTGAGCGAGGACGGCGCGGTAGCGGTGTCGGCGGCGCCAGGTGACGGCAGTGTGGTGGTCTGGGAGGTCGACACCGGGCGCTGGATGCACCGTCTGGTCAAGGCCGCCGACATGCGGATGACCGGGGTCAACCAGGTGGCGTTGGGCGGGTCCGGCCGGTACGCCCTGCTGATCGGGCACCAGACGCGGATGGTGCACCTGTGGGAGACCCGGCCCAACCGGGTGCGGGGGCCGGTGCCGAACAACCTGAACCGGCACGCGGAGATCGTGCTCAGCGGGGATGGTGAGCGGGCGGTCTCCGTCGGGCTCGGCACCCCCGACCAACCGGCCCGGGTCTGGGACACGGTTTCCGGCCGGTGCCTGCGTACCGTCGCCATGCGCACCGACGGGCTGCCCCCGGAACTGGCCGGTCTCGTGTCGCCCACCTGCGTGGCGGTCAGCGGGGACGGCGCGCTGGCCGTCGTCGGTGACGAGTACGGGGGGCTGCACGTCCACCGGCTGCCCCGCCCCGACCTGCGGGCCCCGTGGAGCTACGAGCGGCCCCTGGCGGCGGGAGCGGTGCTGGCGGCCGAGGCGCAGGTCCGGCAGCGGATCGCCGGTGCGGAGGCGCTCGCCCGCCAGGGCCGGACGGCCGACGCGGCCGGGGAGGTGCGGGCCGCCCGCGAGCTGGTCGGGTTCGAGCGTCACCCGCAGCTGCGGGAGCTGTGGGAGCGGTTGGGGCGGACGGCGGGCGAGCGGACCGCGCCCCTGGGCATCTGGCAACGGTACGAACTGCGCGGCGGACAGTTCACCTTCGTGGCCGGGTTGCCCCCGGCGCTGAGCGTCGACGGCGACCTGGCGGTGACAGCTGGCACCGACGGCCTGCTCCGGGTGTGGGAGCTGCGGACCGGCAGGCAACGGCACACCTTCGCGGAGCGGGTGGGCAACACGCACACCATCGTGTTGTCCACCGATGCCCGGTTCGCCGTCAGCGCGGACTGGGTCGGGACCGCCCACCTGTGGGACCTGACGACCGGACGACGGCGGGCCGAACTGCACGGCGACCAGGGCGCGGTGCGGGCGGTCGCGATGGACGGCGCGGGCCGGTACGCGGTCGTCGGTGACGCCGAGGGGAACCTGTGCCTGTGGAACCTGCAGCAGTCCCATCTGATCCGGACGATGGTGGCGCACCGGGGGCCGGTGTGGACGGTCCGACTCAGCGACGACGGCCGGTACGCCGCGTCGGTCGGCGCCGAGGACGCGACGTGTCGGGTGTGGCGGACGGGCACCGGCAGGCCGGTGCTCACCGTCCCCGTCGGGTTCGGCGGACGGGTGCCGGTGCGGTTCACCCCGGACAGCCGGCTGCTCCTGGTCAACTCGACGGGGGAGCTGACCGCGTGGGACGTGCACACCGGGCGGCAGCGGTACGCCGTACCGAGCCGGGGCGACGCCATGGCGCTGAGCCGGGACGGACGTATCGGGCTCGTCCGGGCGTACGGCGGGTCGTACGCCCGGGTGGTGTCGGCGTGGGAGGCGGCGACCGGGCGGGTGGTGTGCACACTCGACTCGGAGGCGGACGTGTTCGACGTGAGCCCGGACGGGCGGCACGCGGTGACCGCCGATGCGGACCGTACGCTGCGCATCTGGGACGTCCGGACGGGACGACGCCTGCACACCTGCGACGGCCATCCGGAGCCGGTGTCGTCGGTGGCCTTCACGGCGGACGGCCGCAGTCTGGTGTCGACGGACAACCGACCGGCGATCCGGCGGTGGGAGCTGGACTGGGACTACGACTTCACGGGCTGATCCGCAGCCGGGCCGAGCCGAGCCGGGTGCTGAGCCCACCGCCGGCCATCGGCTCGATCACCTGGTCGGTGTACGCCGCCGCGCGCAGCGCGTCGTCGTGGGCGGCCCGCTGCTTGCGGGAGAACCGGCGGCGGTCGACCGCGAGGTCGGCCACGACCGGCGGGATGAGCTCGTGGAACTCCGCCGGCACCCCGGCGATGTTGCGTTCGTAGTGGGGATCGTCCGGATAGGTCAGGGTCAGCGTGACGGGTGGCTCGCCGCGCAGCCGCCCGTTCAGGGCGCGCAGGGACCCGGCGAGGAACTCCAGGGCGATGTTCACGTCGCTCGACAGCCCGACGTTGTTCGCGTCCGGCTGGTAGCCGGGCGGGGCGTCCTCGGGCACCACGAACCGCACGGAGACCTGCTTGGCGGGCAACTCCAGCAGCAGGCGGGGCCATGGTCCGCCGCCCTCGATGGTGACGTCCACCCGCTGGGGGTCGAGGGACAGCCGCAGGCTGAGCCGGTCGATCATCGCCAGGGCCTCGGGCGGCAGGTCGTCCTGCCGGTACGGGCCCCGGCTGCGGGTCCGCAGCGCGTCCGCGTGCATGGTGGCCAGCACGTGTGCACCGGCGCGGTCGATCGTCAGGGCGAGCGGGTGGACCGCCAGGTCCCTCATGACCCGGACGACCGCGCCGATCAGCACTGAGGGTGCCGCAGCGGTGGCCATCGCCTGCCCTTCCGTCAGGTGTGGGCACAGTGACCGCCAGTGTCGCACATGAATGTGTCGGGCCGTGCCGTCCGATGGGGTGCCGGCGGCCGGGGTCGGACCGCAACGGTGACCTCGCCGACGGACGTCAACTCGGTGTGACGTATCCTGTACGCGACTCTGAGTGATCAATCAGGGCGATTTGCCAGTCTCGATCCTGTTATGTCATTGCAAGTTGTGATCAATCTTGACCTTATTGATTAATGCTTCTTAAGGTCTATTTTGGTCGCCGGCATGATCAGGAGAGAGAACTGATGGACGAGGTTTCCCTTTCCGATCGTCTGAGTGACCAGCTGAGGCGATTGTGCGAGGCCAGCGGAATCAGTGCGGCAGAACCGCTGGAACTGCTGGAAAGCCTGCTCGGGCCGGCCGGCCCGCAGCCGTTGTCGGCCCCACCACGCTGGCCGTCCAACATTGCCGACGACCACACTCCGGTGGAGTTCTCCGTCGCTTTCAGCGGCACCGAACCGCCGACGGTGCGGATTCTCGGCGAGACGTTGGGAACGCCACCCGGCCGCCTGACCAACATGTTCGCCACCCAGCGGTTCCTCGACCGGCAGGCGCACCGCGCCGGCCTGTCCACCTCCCGGCTGGACTCGGTACGCGACCTGTTCGCCACGTACGACCCGCAGGGTGTCTTCGCCGTCTGGTGCTCGCTGGTGTTCCGCAACGGTAGGCGACCCGAGTTCAAGGTCTACCTCAATCCGGAACTGCGGGGCGTCGACCGGGCGTCGGGCCTCGTCGCCGAGGCGCTGCACCGGCTCGGCCTGGGTCGGTCCTACCGGGCGATGCTCGACCACGGCATCCGGCCGGGCGAACTGGGCCGCCGGGACCGGCTGACGTTCTTCGCCCTCGACCTGCACGACGGCGTCCAGGCGCGGGTCAAGGTCTACCTGACCCACCACGACGCCGGGGTGGCCGACGTCGTCCGGGCGGCCGGGGTGGTCGACGGTGTGGACACCACCCGGCTCGCCGAGTTCGCCAGGCTGGCCGGTGGCGGTCGGACCCGGTTCGCCGGCCTCCCGCTGGTGGGCAGCTACACCCTCGTCGAGGGGGCGGGCCGACCGGTCGGCTACAGCCTCTACGTGCCGATCCGCGGCTACGTCGACGACGACGAGGAGGCGTACGACCGGGTGGTGGCGGTGCTGGACCGCTACGGCTTCGGTCGTTCGGTGCTGGACCGGGCACTCGCCGCGGTGGCCCGGCGGCCGCTGCGCGACGGCGTCGGGCTGATCCCGCACCTGTCGCTGCGGCTGGGCGCCCCCCGCCCGGGGGTGACCGTCTACCTGTCCGCCGAGGCGTACCAGGTGACCCCGCCGGCACGCCGCCCGGTGACCGTCGACCGCACCGCGCTGGCGACCCCGACCGGCCGGGCCGGCGCGGGACACCCCTGACCGTCCATCGAGGAGCGAACAGTGCCCGTCGACGCCTACGCGATGCTGCCCCCGTACCGGATCAAGGTGGTCGAACCGATCCCCTTCCTCGACCCGCAGGAACGGCGGGCGGCCCTCGCGGACGCCGGATACAACCCGTTCGAGCTGCGCGCCGACCAGATCACCATCGACCTGCTGTCGGACTCCGGCACCGGGGCCACCTCGGCCGCGCAGGAGGCCGCCGCCGCGCTCGGCGACGAGTCCTACGCCGGGGCACGCTCCTGGTTCCGGTTCCGCGACGAGGTACGCGACCTCACCGGATATCCGCACCTGCTCCCCGTGCACCAGGGGCGGGCCGGCGAACGGGTGCTCTTCACCAGCCTGCTCCGACCCGGCCAGCTCTGCCTCAGCAACACCCACTTCGACACCACCCGCGCCAACGTCACGCTGGCCGGCGCGGAGGCCCGGGACCTGCCCTGCCCGGCCGCGTTCGACCTCGACAGCGCGGAGCCGTTCAAGGGCGACATCGACCTCGACGCGTTGGCCGCCACGCTCACCGGGCCGGAACGCGACCGGGTCGGGCTGGTCCTCATCACGATCACCAACAACGGCCTCGGCGGGCAACCGGTGTCGATGGCCAACCTCACCGCCGTCCGCGACCTGTGCCGGGCGCACCGGGTGCCGTTCTTCCTGGACGCGGCGCGGTTCGCCGAGAACGCCTGGCTGGTCGGGCAGCGCGAGTCCGGCTACCGGGACTGGACGCCCCGGCAGATCGCCAGCCACGCCTTCGGGCTCGCCGACGGCTGCGTGGTGAGCCTCAAGAAGGACGGCCTGTCGGCCATCGGCGGGCTCATCGGGCTGCGCGACGACGACCTGTTCGCCAGGTGCGAGGCCAACCTGATCGCCACCGAAGGGTTCTCCACCTACGGCGGGCTGGCCGGCCACGACCTGGAACGGCTCGCCCAGGGGCTGCGCGAGGTGGTCGACCCCGCGTACCTGCGGGCGCGGGCCGCCTCCACCGCCCGGCTGGCCCGGCTGATCAACGAGGCCGGGGTGGACACCGTGCAACCCGCCGGCATCCACGCCCTCTACCTCAACGCCGGCCGGTTGCTGCCCCACCTGTCCCCGGCGCAGTTCCCCGGGCACGCCCTCGGCTGCCAGCTCTACCTCGACGGGGGCATCCGCTGCGCCGAGCTGGGCTCGCTCTATCTCGGCGGGATGGACGACCGGCACCGACTGGTCACCCCGGCCCCCTTCGAACTGGTGCGCCTGGCCATCCCGCGTCGCGTCTACACCGACACCCACTTCGAGTACGTGGCCGCCGTGCTCGCCGACATCGCCAAGGAACCCGGCCGGGTCCCCGGCTACCGGGTGGTCTCGTCGCCGCCCCTGCTCCGCCACTTCAAGGTGCGGTTGGCGCAGCTCCCGACGGGAGGCGGCGGCACCGACTGAACCGGTACGTCCGGCTCCGGTCCGCCCGGCCGGAGCCGGCCGGCACGCCGCCGGGTCGCTCAGGCGGTGGCGGGCAGCCGGGACAGGGCGTGCCGCACCAGTTCGATCAGCGCCTGCTTGCTGGAGGCCCGGTCCCGGGCGTCGCACCACAGCAGCGGAACGGTCTCGTCCAGCTCCAGCGCGGCGCGGATCTCCTCCTCGGTGTAGGGGCACTCACCGAAGAACCGGTTGACGGCGGCGACGAACGGGATGCCCCGCCGCTCGAAGTAGTCGACCGCCGGGAAACTGGTGCCGAGCCGGCGGGTGTCGACGAGCACGATCGCCCCCACCGCGCCCTGGGCCAACTCGTCCCAGATGAACCAGAACCGGTCCTGCCCCGGGGTGCCGAACAGGTAGAGCACCACGTCGTTGCTGATGGTGATCCGCCCGAAGTCCAGGGCGACGGTCGTGCTGGACTTGCCCTCCACGCCGGTGAGGTCGTCCACCCCGATGCTGGCCTGGGTGAGGACCTCCTCGGTGACCAGTGGCGGAATCTCGCTGACCGACCCGACCAGGGTGGTCTTGCCGGTGCCGAAGCCGCCCGCCACGACGACCTTCACCGATTTCCGATCCACGTGTATCAGTCCCTCTTCTATATCCGCTGAAGGCCGGCGAGAACCGTTTCCAGCAGCCACCGGTCGGCGATCTTCTCCTGTGCCGGTGAGCCGATGTCCAGAAACCCCTGCTCGTGGAGCACGTCGACCATCACCTTGGTGATGGCGAGCGGCCGGTGCAGGTAGGCGCCGATCTCGGCGATGGAGATCCACCCCGTGCACTGGTGCAGGATCTCCCGGTACTCCAGCTCCAGCCGGGTCTGGTCGGCCGGTAGGGCGATGACCTGGGTGGCCAGGTCGAGGCTGGTGTTGCGGGGACTCGTCCGCCCGTTGACGAGGATGTACAACGGCACCAGCCGGCCGGCCTCCGCCTCGTCGTCGCCGTCCCACATGTCGTGACTCATGGTTTCGACCCGGGTCGGTCGGCGAGCAGCGCGCCGTCGAGGCGGACCTCGGAGCCGAGATAGTCGCCGATGCGGGTCACCAGGCGGCTCATCTCGTACGCGACGGTGCCCATGTCGACTGACTGTTCGCAGAGCACCGCCAGCCGCGCGTTCTGGCCGGCGGCGGCCACGAACAACGTCCGCCCCTCGTACTCGATGATGACCTGTTGGACCGGGCCGCTGTCGAACCGGCGGCCCATCCCCGCGGCGATGCTGTGCAGGGACGACGCGCCGGCGGCCAACAGCTCCCCGGCGTCCTGCGGAAGTGAGGTGGATTTCTGCACGATCAGCCCGTCGGTGGACAGGACAACCGCGTAGACCACGTCAGGGACCTCCACCAGATCGTCGAGGATCCAGGTCAGATCGTTCTGCGATGCGGAGTGGGTCATGCGTTCCTGCCTTGGTCGTCTCTGCTGGCGGAGTCCCCGTTTTTCGCCGCCCGGCCGGCGGCCCAGGCCTTCTGGTACCTGCTGAACCGGTCCCGGGCCTCCTCGGGTGACCTGGCGGGAGCCGGCGTGGCGTCGGACTTCTGCTCCGGTGGACCGTCGTCGCGCAACTCGGGGGCGAGGTGCTGCTGCGGCCGGCGGTGCGGCAGCGGCGGCCGGTCGGCGACCTGCGGGCCGGACGAACCGCCGCGCACCGCGCCACGCTGCGCCGGAACTTCGGTCATGATGCCCCCGCTGCGGTCGGAGTGTCGCTCCCCGGTGGGACCGGCCGGCACCCGCCCGGCACCGCCCGGTGCCGCGGTCGCCACGGCGGTGGGCCGGGCCCCGGCCGCGGGGTGCAACTCCTGCCGGCCGCCGCCGACCGGCAGCACCGCACCGACGCCGGGCCGCGACATCGCGGTGGCGACGGAGCCGAGCGGAAGGATGCCGGGGTCGGTACGGTCCAGTTCGGCGGCGTACGACTCGGTGACGATCACCCGGTCGGGCAGCAGCACGATCGCCAGCAGGCCGCCGTACGCCGACGCGCGCAGGCTCACCTGGACGCCGTCCCGCTTGGCCAGCTCCGCCACCACGTGCAGGCCGACCTGTGCGCCGTCCCTCAGCGCCGTCACGTCCGGGGTCGGCGCGGTGGCGAGCAGGTCGTTCGCCCGCTCCAACGCGTCCGCCCGCATCCCCACGCCGGCGTCCTCGATCTCCACCGCGATGCCGCGCTTGACCTCGATGCAGGTCACCCAGACCGTGGTCTCCGGCGGTGAGAACGCCAACGCGTTGTCCAGCAACTCGGCGATCAGGTGGACGGTGCCGGCCACCGCCGGCCCGGCGACCGCCACGTCCGGCGCGCTGCGCAGGGTGATCCGCTGGTACTGCTGGGCCTCCGCGAAGGCCGCCAGCAGCACCCGGCGTACCGGCACCGGATTCTGGAAGCGGCGGCCGATCTGACCGCCGGCCAGGATGACGAGGTTCTCCAGGAAGCGGCGGGTCTGGGTGAGCTGGTGGTTGATGTCGAACAGTTCGGCCAGCAGCTGCTCGTCGCCGATCCGGTTCTGCAGGTCCTCGATGACCTTCAGGCCGCGTTGCAGGGGGCGTTGCGGGCGGCGGGCCACACCCATCAGCATCGCGATACCCGCCGCCCGGGTCTTCGCCTCGTCGACCGCGGCCCCCGCCGCCGCCTGCAACGACCTGTTGATCACCTCGGCCACCCGGCCGATCTCGTCGCTGCCGTAGTCGGGCAGGGGCAGCTCGGAGGCGAGGTCGACCTTCTCCCGTCGGCGCAGCCGGTCCATCATCGCCGGCAGCTGCTTGTCGACCACCGCCTCGGCGTCCCGGCCGAGCTGGGCCAGGCGTACCGACAACGCCCGGTCCACCAGGATCTGCGACTGCCGGATCGCCCAGATGATCGCGGCGATGACGACGAGCAGGGCGACCAGACTGCCCAGCGAGGCGGTGAGCAGCTGGGTGTTGCCGGTGCGCAGGGTGCGCGCCGAGACCGTGTCGGCCTGCACCACGGTCAGGTTGATCAGATCGTCGGACACCTGCCGGGTGAGCGCTTCCCACCGGGCCCGGTTGAACGACAGGGCACGCGGGGTGCCGGAACGCCACGGCCCATTACTGACCAGGGCACTCTCCGCCGCGACGAGTTCCTTCCAGGAGTCGCTCGCGGTGATGGCGGCGAAGCGTTCCCGGGCCTGCGGTTCGAGGTGCGGGGCCACGTTGGTGAGGTCGGCGTGATAGGCCCCGACCAGGTTGGTGAAGTCGAGATGGTCCTGCGGGCTGAGGGTGCGGGCACCGAAAGCGCCGTCGATGGTGGAACCGGCCCGGGACATCAGGTCGCTGGCGCGGAAAGCCTCCGTCGCCGCGATGCCGCCCTGGGCCGCGGTGGCGTCCGGGACGATTCTCGCCTGGGTGTCGAAGAGGTCGGTCGCGGCGTCGAGCAGGCGGTTGTAGAAATCGTAGACACCCGCCCCGTTGGCCGACCGGGAATCGATGGTGCTCCGCACGCTGGGCAGTTCGTCGAGCATGCCGGCGAGCGTCTCCCACCGGGTCACGATCGAGTCCGGGGCGCCGGCCAGCGCTGAGGCTGCGGCGGGACGCAGGGCGGCCACCCGCTGGTCGGTCTGCTGCCGCTGCTCGATGAGCCGGCTGAGATCCCGGGACGGCTGGGTGAGGTAGCTGACGCTCAGCCGTCGTTCCTGCTGGATCGAGGACAACGCGGAGACCGCCGGGATCGACACCTGCCGGACGCTGTTGGCGACCTGGCGATTGTAGAAACCCTGGAAGATGAGGTAGCCGGAGGCGACGAGCCAGACGACCAGGGCGACGACGCTGGGAATGAGCACCAGCCTGATCACGCGTCGTTTGATCGACTGCGGTCGACCGGCGCGACCCGGTGTCGTCGGTGCGGCCTGGTCGTCTGAGGCGCGGCGCGGTTCTTCGCGGTCGGCCTGTTTGTGCGCCAAAGTCGTCGTATCCAATCCTGGTCAAGCCATAGACAGCAGCGGTCCTACGCCACTGGTCGACGCCGATGTGTGCCAACCCTACCGTCTATCCGGACCCCGTACCCGACCACGATTCGACGACTGTGGACAGATCCCTATGCTCGTGCAGGTCAGCGATCGAGAAGGGAGATGGTCGACACACCGGCGCAACGGCCGAGGCGGTCGGGTGGTCTCCCGCCGGCCCCGGGCTCAGCCCATTGCGGTGTGTTGCGGTGGTAGCACGAGTTCGAGTTCGATCGACTGAGCCTGCGGCTTGGGGCTCGCCGGGATGGGTTCGGGCCGCCCGGTCCCGTAGCCCTGGGCGAAGTCGACCTCCCAGCTCCGTAGGAGTTCGAGGGTCCCCTCGTCCTGCACGTACTCGGCGGCGACGTGGATGCCGAGGCTGTGGCACAGCTCCGCCAGTTTCGACACGACCGCCTGATCGGCCGGTGACCGGCAGAGGTTGACGACGAACATTCCGTCGATCTTCACCAGGTCCACCGGAAGATATTTCAGATGGGCGAGGGCCCCGTATCCGGTACCGAAGTCGTCGAGCGCCAGGCGGCAGCCGGCCTGCCTGATCCCGCTGGCGAACGCCAGAGCTTCGTTACGGTTCTCGATCAGGGCGGTTTCGGTGATCTCGAAGGTCAGGCACTCCGGCTTGACCCGGTGCCGACGGATCGCCTCCTTCACATAGTTGAGCAGGCCTGGATCGGCGATTGACTTTCCGGAAACATTTATCTGGTAATGGGAAGTCTGAGCACCCCGGCCGATCAGTGCCAGGGCGTGGTCGATGACCCACTTGTCCACGGCGAGGATCTCGCCGACGCGCTCGGCCATGTCGAGGAAGGCCCAGGGTGCGGTGGGCTCACCGATGTCGTTACGCACCCGGAGCAGGATCTCGTGGCGGGTGACCTGGTTGAGGCGCAGGTCGACGATGGGTTGGGCATAGAGGGCGAACCTGTTGGCCGACACCGCGCGCCTTACCCGGGACCGACACCGGGCGGTCCGGTCGTCGGCGGCGACCGGCTGATCGAGGACCGTGACCGTGGTGCCGTTGCGGCGCGCGTCCCGGGCCGCGTGCTCACCGTCGACGAGGAGGTCGAACCCGGTGTCGGGGATGCCACTGCCGAAGTGCACCAGGCCCGCCCAGGTGTTGAGGCGCAGGGTCTTCCGGCGGACGACGAACAGGTGGCTGCGGAACGTGTCCACGAGTTGGTCCGCGAGCGACTCGGCGGCCTCCGGGAGACCGTCGACGCAGCCGAGGAGCACCCCCCACAGGCCGGAGCCGACCAGACCCAGTGTCGCGTCGTCGCCGACGGTCGTGCGCAGCAGTTGGGCGATCGCCGCCGCCAGTTCGTCGTGGTCGTCGTCGGTGAGGGCGTCGGGCAGCCGGGTGGCCGGTTCGGTCGCCACGACCACGAGCGTTCCACCGCCGATCCGACGGGCGCGGTCCACCTCGTCGATGAGATAGCCACGCGTCGGCAGCCCGGTCACGGTGTCCGGCACGGCCAGGTCGGCACAGAGCATTGCGCTGCGGATGGCGAGCCGACGGCGCTCCTGCCGGGCCAGTTCCACTGCGGTGACGTCCTCTCCCGTGGCGATGATCCCCGCCGGCCCGTCGGCAGTGCTGAAGACTTCGAGGTGACAACGTACGTGGCGGACGCTGCCACCGGGGTGGACGACCCGGAAGCCGATGTCGTCAGGCATGCTCCGCTCCCATGCCGTCCGGACGGCATGGCGGACCCGTTCCACGTCTGCGGGATGGACGAGCCGCAGGAGGGTTTCCGGGGTCAGGTGGACCGTCCCCGGGGCCTGTCCGAAGATCATCGCCATCTCGTCCGACCAGCAGAGACGTCCGGCCCCCTGTGCCCGGACCCGGTCGGCCGTCCAGGTGACCGTGCCCTGCTTGGCCAACTGTGCGGCGCGGGCGACCCGGGTCACCTCGTCGACGTCTTCGCTCAGCGGGTCATAGAGGTCGCTGTCGACGAATATCTGGTAGCCGCCCGCGACCGCGGCGTCATAGCGTTCCTGCGCCGCGCGTGCGACGCGGCGAGCGCGGGCGAGTTCGAGAGGACCGGGTCGGCTCGTCTCGGCCAGCGCCAGGACGTCATCGAGATCCACGGCTTCCTCCCTGCCGCCGGTTGCCGTCCGGGCCCGGGTAGCCGGCCTCCTCGGCCAGCTCACGCAACCTCCGCCGGGCGGCGACCTTGTAGGAGCGAACGCTGTTCTCGGTCAGCCCGAGGAGGCGGGCGATCTCCGGATTGGTGAAACCCTCGCGTGCCAGCTGGAACACCTCGGCGTGCCGCGCGGGAAGCTGGTGCAACCAGGTCCGCAGCGCCTCCTGGGCCTCCCACACATCGGCGATGTCGGGATGTGGCGTGGGGGGCAGGTCTTCCGGCGCGACCGCAGCCTCACGTTGACGTCGCTGGCGATCCTTGCGGATCTTGTTCCGGGCCGTGGCGATCACCCAGCCGGTCGGCCTGGTGTAGCTGCGGAGCTTGTGCCACTGGACGCGCCCGTGCAGGTACGCCTCGTTGAGCGCGTCCTCGACCACCTCACGGTCCCGGCACTCCGCGCGGAGGACACGCTCCACGGTGTGGTAGGAGTCCTCCGCGAAGGCGGCGAACTCCCTGTCGTGCTCCGCCTTCACGCGGGCGGCGTCCGCCTGACGCAGCGCCCTCCTGTCGGCCGGCTCGGGCGTCAGGGCGGCAGTGCCCTCGACCTCGATCATGCGGTCTCCCCCGGGGTCTCGCACCGCTGCACGCCGCAGGCGCCGAGCTCCACCTCGCGGTGCCCGTCACGATCACGTTCCACGATCCGTACCAGGTCGTGCCCCGTTGCCGCGAGCCTGACCAGCCCGCTCATCCGGGCGGCGGTGCGTGTCGACGCCTCACGTTCCTCCTGCAACCGCGTCCGGTGCGTGACACAGGCCCGGATCAGCCCCGCCGCCGTCCCGGCGACGACCAGGGCCGCCGCCATCGCCTCGGAGCCGGAGAACATCTCCGCCAGCGCTTCGTTCATCGTTCTCCCCAGTCGCCTCACTCTGTCAATTACTATCCGTGGCGGCTGGCGAATGTAGATACCGCACTGTCCACAATCTTTCTAGAGATCGATGATCAAGCGTTTGAGCAGCTCGTACAGCAAAAAGTCATGCAGATGGCACGCTGGGCGACGAGATTCGGGCGGCCGGTCGGGGTTACTCTCCGATAGCGACAGTCACTTATGGTGACTCACTGATCACCTGTACGTCGGGTTGTCGACGGTCATCCCCACTTCCTCGGTCATGACGAAACCGGCGGGTGGTCGTGGGCGTCCAGTCTGCGTTGGGCTTGATCACCGCCGGTGGCAAGCTCAGCGGACAACCCGCGGACACCCGCGGGAACGCCGGCCGAGGAGCACAGCATGTCGAAGTTGAAGTGGATCACCGGGGTCGCGGTGCTGGCGTGCTCCGGGGCGCTGATGGCCTGCGGGGACGGTGGCGGGACACCAGCCGGGTCGGGCACGGCCACGCCGTCGGGGCCGGCGACGCCCTCCGACGCCGCGACGCCCACCGCCACGACGGTGCCCGACCCGACCGCGCCCCCGGCGAGCCCGTCCCGGCCCGCCGGAAAGCCGTCTGCCACGGCCGGTGCCGGCGGGGTGCTGTCCGGCAAGCGGGAGGTCACCATCGTCCGGGTGCAGGCCGCCGAGTCCGGGGTGGCCCTGGACGGCGGCTCGCTCGTCGAGGTCGACGACGACAGCGGACGCCAACTGTTCGTCCCGACGCCGGCCGGCGGCGGCAAGTACCTGATCAAGGCGTACGGCCGGCGCGACGGCCACCCCGCCAACGACGACCCGGCCTGCTGGCAGGTGCTCAACCCCGGCGACGGCAAACCGCTCACCGTCGAGGGGACGGCCTGCGACTCGCGTAAGCCGACGCAGCTGTTCAGCATCGTCAACAAGGGCAAGGGCGCGTACGCGATCAGCAACGACTCGGCGTTCCTCCAGTACTCGCCCAGCCGGGGCCTGATCCTCGAAGAGCTGGGCGACGCGCCGTTGCGCAGCACGTTCAAGCTGGTCGACAACGGTCCGGCCCGTACCCCGGCCGGCGGCTGACCCACGATCCGTCCCGGCGGGGTTGGCGGGCGGCCCAGCGGGTACCGGACCCGGCATGCGGATCGTGATCGTGGGGGCCACCGGCAACGTGGGCACGGCGGTGCTGCGCCGGCTGGGTCGGGAACCGGGACTCGACCTGGTCGGCGTCGCCCGCCGGCTGCCCGGCCCCGACCCCGGCGCGCCCTACGCCGGGGTGCGGTGGCACTCCTGCGACATCGGCGCGCCCGGCGCGGTCGACCAGCTCACCGCGATCTTCGCGGGGGCCGCCGCGGTGGTGCACCTGGCCTGGCAGATCCAGCCCAGCCACGACCAGCGCACCCTGCACCGGACCAACGTCGGCGGCAGCCGCGCGGTGATCTCGGCGACCGTCCGGGCCGGGGTTCCCGCCCTGGTGTACGCCTCGTCGGTCGGCACCTACGCGCCCGGCCCGAAGGACCACCCGGTCAGCGAACGGTGGCCGGCGACCGGGGTGCCCGGCTCCTCGTACAGCCGGGACAAGGCCGAGGTCGAGGCGACGCTGGACACCGTCGAGGCCGCCCATCCGCAGCTCCGGGTGGTGCGGCTGCGCCCCGGACTGATCTTCCAACGGGACGCCGGCACCGAGATCACCAGGTACTTCCTCGGACCACTGGCCCCGGTACGGCTGCTGCGGCACGGCCGGATCCCGCTCGTACCGGCCAACCGGCGGCTGCGGATGCAGGCGGTGCACGCCGACGACGTCGCCGACGCGTACGCCCGCGCGGTCCTCGGTGAGGCGCGCGGCGCGTTCAACGTCGCCGCGGACCCGGTGCTGACCCCGGAACTGGTGGCCCGGCACTTCAAGGGCTGGACGGTGCCGGTGGCCGCCCCGGTGCTACGTGCCGCCGCCGCGCTGACCTGGCGGCTGCGGCTGCAACCGGTGGACGCCGGCTGGGTCGAGCTGGGGCTCGCCGCGCCGCTGATGTCCAGCGCCCGTGCCGAGACCGAACTCGGCTGGCAGCCGCAGGTCGACGCGGCGACCGCGCTGCGGGAACTGTTCGCCGGGATGGCCGACGGCGCGCACACCGCCGGCCCGCCGATGTCCGGTGTCGCCGACCTGCCCGGCCGGGCCGCCGGCCTGCTCCGGGGCCGCGTCCCCGGCCAGGGCGACCCCTACTGACCTGCGCCACCGGCCGCCGGGTCGTCAGGCATGGGGTCCGTCAGGCGTGGGAGAGGGCGAACGCGGTCAGGAAGCCCAGGACGGTGATCAGGCCGACCAGCAGGTGGGCGTCCTCGAATGCCTCCGGGACCATGGTGTCGGTGATCATCGCGAGGATCGCCCCGGCGGCCAGCGCGGTGATGGTGGCCAGCAGCTCCGGCGGCGCGCCACCCAGCAGGGTGTTGCCGAACAGCGCGGCGACCCCGCTGACCAGGGTGATCGCCGTCCAGAGTCCGAAAACGTACCGGCGGGAACGGCCGGCCCGGCGCATGCCGGCGGCGCTCGACAGACCCTCCGGCACGTTGCTGAGGAAGACCGCGACGACGGTGACCAAGCTGACCGGGCCGCCGGTCAACAGGCTCGCGCCGATCACCACCGACTCGGGTACGCCGTCGAGCAGCGCGCCCACCGCGATCGCCGAGCCCGAACCGGGCTGCTCCCGCTCGGAGGGTTGCTCCCCGCCGGAGCGTTTCCGGTGCCGGGCACCCCGTCGGGCGAGGAGCAGGTTGGCCCCGGTATACGCCAACGCCCCGCCCGCCGCCCCGATCGCGGTCGGTAGCAGTCCACCCTGCTCGTGCGCCTCGGCGATCAACTCGAACGAGACGGCGGAGAGCAGGACCCCCGCACCGAACGCCATGATCGACGCGACGACCTTACGGGGCACCGGCAGGAAGAACCCGACGGCCGCCCCGACCAGGAGAGCGGACCCGGCCAGCAGGCCCCACGCCCCGGCTTGCAACCACTGCGGCATTCCGGGGACCGTACCCGCCCCCGCACCGCGTCAACCAGACCCGGCAGCCCCGCCGGGGCCGGCCGCTCAGAAGTCGGCGAACAGGTAGGGCAGCGCGCGGGGAAACAGCCGACGCAACTCGTCCGCCGCCTCCGGGCCGACCTCGCCCAGCCCCCGGATGTGCACCTCGGCCGGGTCGAGCACCCCGTACGCCAGCGCGGACACCCCGGCAGCGGTGAGCGTCGCCGTGGGCACCGGGCCGCCGCCGGTCACCGCCGACCTGCCGCCGGGGGCCAACGCCAACCGGCCGTCGACGCCGTCGAGCAGGTGGGTGCCGGCGAGCCACCTGTCGTCGACCAGGTCCACCCGTACCCGGCCCGGCCCGGCGGGCAGCCCGGCGAGGGCGTCCACGCTGAGCAGGCGGGCCATCGGTGCCGGCGAGCCGGGCCGGGACACCCGGGCCTCGACGTGCACGGCAAGGTCGGTCAGCCACAACTCGGGCAGGTCGTCGGCGGGGACCCGGAGGCTGATCCGCTCCACCTGGTCGACGTGCCGGGCGAGGAACTGCAACAGCAGGGCGCGGGCGTACGGGTCGGCGGCGAGCAGGTCGTCGCCGACCAGTTCGCCACCGTGGTCGTCGATCCGGTAGGTGAGCGCACCGACCACGCTGCCGTCGACGGTCGCGGTGATCAGCCATCTGTCGTCCCGGTCCCGCAGGCCCACGTCCCGGAAGTCGGGGAAGATCGCGAAACCGTGCCGCTCCCGCAGGCACCGCTCGGTGAACGAGCGGTAGTGCGGGTAGCCGACGCCGATCCGTTCCCAGCCCACCGTGCCGGGCAGCTCGGCGCGCAGCAGCGGGGCCAGGTCGGCCGGGGAGAACCGGACGGTACGCGCCCGGGGCAGCCCCACGTAGCCGAACCGCTCGTAGAAGCTGGCCCGGAACGGATACAGCGCGGTCACCGGGTGCCCGCCGTCGCGCATCTCGTCGAGGAGCTGGCAGAGCAGGGCGCGGACGTACCCCTGCCGGCGGGCCAGCGGGTGGGTGGCGATCCCGGCGATCCCGGCCATCGGCAGCACCGCGCCGCGCAGGTTCTGCCGCATCGGCACCGCGCTGGCGGTGGCCTGCGCCTCGCCGCCCTCCTCGACGACCAGGGTCCGGTTGCCCTTGTTGTACGGCAGGTAGCGGTGGAACGCCTCGACCCGCTCCCGGCTCAGCGGGGTCGCCTCGAAGGCGTACGCCTGGAGCGGGAAGCTGGTGGTCAGTCGTTCCTCGGCGGCCAGGCGACGGATGAGCATCCGTCCATCCCAACCCGGCCGGCGGTCGGCCGCAACCCGGTTGGCCGGGTTCAGCCCTCGGTCACGTCGGAGACGACCACGGTGACGTTGTCCGGTGCGCCGGCCTGGTGGGCCAGCTTCACCAGTTGCTCACCGCAGTGCCGGCGGTCCTGGTAGCTGACCAGCGCCCCGTGGATCGCCTCGTCGGCCACGTAGTCGGAGAGCCCGTCGCTGCACAGCAGCACCCGGTCCCCGGCGAACACGGTCAGCACGCCGATCGCCGGGGGCGCGTCGGCCCCCTGCACCGCCCGGGTGACCAGGGAACGCTGCGGGTGGTGGCGGGCCTGGTCGGGGGAGAGCGCCCCCTGGTCGACAAGCGCCTGGACGAAGGTGTCGTCCCGGGTGAGCTGGGTCAGCTCCCCGTCGCGCAGCAGGTAGCACCGGGAGTCACCGACCTGGGCGAGGACCAGGGTGTCCCCGGCGAGCAGGGCGGCGGTCAGCGTCGTACCCATGCCCTCGCGGGCCGGGTCGGCGGAGATCGCCGCCCGGATGCGCCGGTTGGCGGTGGAGACCACGGCCCGCAGCGCCTCGGCGGCCTCGTCGGTGCCGGTGGGTGGGACCAGCTCGTCCAGGATGCGGATGACGATCTCGCTGGCCACCTCGCCGGCGGGGAGCCCACCCATGCCGTCCGCCACCGCGACCAGGCGTTCACCGGCGAGGGCCGAGTCCTCGTTGTTGGTGCGGACCAGGCCGACGTCGTTGAGGATGGCCGAGCGGAGGATCAGCGTCATGGGACAAGCTTGCCGGATACACCCTCGCTCCGTCTCTACGCACTAGTACGTAGGGTGGGAGAAATGATCCCGGTGTCCATGGTGGGTCGCGTCGGAGAGCTCGCCGAGCTCGACCGGGCGTGGTCCACCGTGGCCGGTACGGGCCGGTCGGCACCCGCCGTCACGGTCATTACCGGAGCTGCCGGGGTGGGCAAGAGCCGGCTGGTCGCGGCGGCCGTCGAGGGTCTCTCCCCGCGGCCGGCGGTGATCCTCACCGGGACGGCACGGGTGCACGATCCGGCCCCCTACGACTGGCTGGCGGCGGTGCTCAGCGTCCGCGACGTCGGCGTGCTCGACCTGCCGTCCGACGCGCTCGCCTGGCTGGCCCAGCACCCGGCCGCGCCGCGCGAGCGGTACGCCCCCGGCACGCTGCTCCGGCTCGCCGTGCGTACCGTCAGATCGTTGGTGGGTGCGGGCCCGGCCGTGCTGGTGGTGGAGGACCTGCACGACCTCGACCCGGCCAGCCTCAACCTGGTCGTCGAGCTGGCCACCGCGCCGCAGTTGCCGGCGCTGCTGGTGGTGGCGAGCCGGCCGCCGGCCGACGCGGTCGCACCGGACCTCACCCGCCGCGTCCTGGCCCGCCTCTGCGGGGTACGCAGCGCGGTGCGCCAGCACCTCGGCCCGCTCGGCGTCGCCGAGGTGGCCGAGATCCTCACCCAGGTGTACGGCGACAGCCCACTCCCGGCGCGGGTCTGTGCCGGCGTCTGGCAACGCACCGGCGGCAACCCGTACGCGCTCACCGAGCTGTTGGCGGTGCACGCCGGCCGGGGGCTGGAGGCGCTGGTCCGGGAACCGTTGCCGGAGCACCTGCGGATGCCGTCGCCCCGGGCCACCGCCCCACCCGAGGCCGAGCTGACCGGCCGGGAGGTCGAGGTGCTGGGCTGCCTGGTCGCCGGGATGTCCAACAAGCAGGCCGCGCGGGCGCTGGGCATCTCGGTGCGGACGGTGACCGTGCACGTGTCGAACCTGCTGCGCAAGACCGGTTCGGCGTCGCGTACCGAGGCGGCGATCTGGGCGGTGCAGCACCGGGTGCCCGGCGCGGGTCAGGTGCGGGGGTAGCGCAGCAGCAGGCTGGCGGCGACCTCCTCGTCGCCGAGGGCGGCGTAGCCGTGCGGTACGTCGGAGGTCCAGCGTAGGTGGCCACCGGCGGCGGCGGTCAGCGGGGCGTCGAGCGGGCCGGCGCGGAGCACCCCGGCGAAGACCGTCACGTGTTCGGTGACCCCGGGCTGGTGGGCGGGGGATACCTGCTCCCCGCCGGGGCGGACCCGCAGCCGGTACAGCTCGTAACTGGCGTCGGTGTCGGTGAACGACTCCAGCAGGGTGGCGACGACCGTGGTGCCCCGCACGGTCGGGGTGGCGGCGGGCCCGGCGAGTACGGCCGCCAGCGGTACGCCGAGCTGGGCGGTGATCGCGTAGAGCGTCTCCAGGGTGGGGTTGCGGGTGCCGTTCTCCAGCGCCGAGAGGGTGGCCTTCCCGACCCCGGCGCTACGGGCCAGCGTGGAGAGGGAGACCCCGCGTTCGATCCGCAGCGCGCGCAGCCGGTGGCCGACCGCCCCGGCGTCGGTGTCGGGCGCGGGCCGGCGGGCTGGGCGGGACGGGGTCATCCGGCTATGGTGCTACACGCCGCTGTTCCGTAAACGGAACGATGGGTGGCCGGGTGCGAGGGGGAGTGTGGTGGGGGATCGGTTGCAACCGGTGCTGGCCGGCGTGGTGACCGCCGTGGTCGGCTTCGCCAGCTCGTTCACCGTCGTGCTCGCCGGGCTGCGGGCGGTCGGCGCCAGCGAGGCGCAGGCCGCCTCCGGGCTGCTCACGGTGAGCGTCGCCGCCGGGATCTGCGCGACCTGGCTCGGCCTGCGGCACCGGATGCCGATCGCGATCGCCTGGTCCACGCCGGGCGCGGCGCTGCTGGTCGCCACCGGGCCGGTCCCCGGCGGGTGGCCCGCCGCAGTGGGCGCTTTCGCGCTGTGCGGGCTGCTCATCGTCACCGCCGGCCTCTTCCCCGCGCTGGGCCGGGCGGTGGCCGCCATCCCCGCCCCGGTGGCGGCGGCGATGCTGGCCGGGGTGCTGCTGCCGCTGTGCACCGCCCCGGTACGCGCGTTGGTCGAGGTGCCGGTCCTGGCCGCCCCGGTGATCCTGACCTGGCTGGTGCTGCACCGGTTCGCCCCCCGGTGGGCGGTCCCCGCCGCGCTGGTGGCGGCGGCAGTGGTGATCGCCCTGACCACGACCGGCGTGGGGGTCAGCCCCGGTGACCTGCGCCCGGTGGTGTCGCCGACCGTGCCGACGTTCACCCTGCCCGCCGTGGTCGGCCTGGCGCTGCCCCTGTTCCTGGTCACCATGGCCGCGCAGAACGTGCCAGGCACGGCGGTGCTGCGCGGCTTCGGCTACCGGCCGCCGCTCGCCCCGGCGCTGCGCGCCACCGGGCTGGCCAGTGCGCTCGGTGCCGCCACCGGCGGGCACGCGGTCAACCTCGCCGCGATCACCGCCGCCCTCGCCGCCGGCCCCGACGCCCACCCCGATCCGGACCGGCGCTGGATCGCCTCGGTGACCGCCGGCATCGGCCTGGCGCTGCTCGGGCTCGGCGCGGGCGCGGCGACCACGCTGGTGCTGCTCTCCCCGCCGGTGCTCATCGAGGCGGTCGCCGGGCTCGCGCTGCTCGGCGCATTGGCCGGCGCCCTCTCCGCAGCCCTGACCAGCACCGGGAAGTCGGTGACCCCGGGGGCGTCGGTCGTTCCGGATCCCCGCAGCCGGGAGGCCGCCGTGGTCACCTTCGTGGTCACCGCCTCAGGGGTGAGCCTGCTCGGCGTGGGCGGGGCGTTCTGGGGACTGCTCGCCGGCTGCCTGATGCTGCTGCTCTTCCACCGCCGCAGGCCCGTTCCCGCCGCCTGACGGTCCGGTCGACCGGTCCGACCGCCCCACCGCCACGCCTCCACCCGGGATGGCGGGACGCGACGCGGTTCCGCCCGCCTTTCCGGCACCCGCTCCCGCGTCAGGAGGGCATCGCACCGAACCTCCTCGGCCACCGTTCAGCCAGGGGGAACTACCTCTGCGCGTCCTTTCGACCTGACGGCGTCAACGACTCGTTCGCATCCATGCTGGCTGCCGGCTCACCTCCCGGCTGTCCGTTCACCCGTTCGTCGGCTCGTCTCCTGGCCGTGCGTTTATCCGTTCGCCGGCTCACCTCCCGGTTGTCCGTTCACCCGTTCGTCGGCTCGTCTCCTGGCCGTGCGTTCACCCGGGCTACCGGTCTCGGCTTCGCTGCCGGGCCGTGCCTCAGGCCGGTGATTCGTTGACGCCGTCAGCTCGAAAGGGAGCGCAACAGGTACTGGTGCCCTGGTGGCACCGCTGCCGAGGTGCGGGCTCCGCGCCCACAGCGGATGCCGCCGGTGCGTCGGTGCCACGGCGGGTGGGGAACGGGTGGGTCACTCCTCCGGGGGCAGGTCGCCGACGGGGACGTGCAGGCGTACCTGGTTGTCGGTGACCGTGGCGATCTGGTCGGCCAGCACGTACACCGCGCCGGTGCGGGCCAGTCCGGTGGAGACCTTGAGGTAGCCGGTGCGCAGCAGGCGGGCGGCGAGGTCGGCCGGGACGTCCGGCTCCTCGACGGCCACCGACTCGATCAGCTCGTCCAGGCTGCCACCCGGGTCGGGGGTGGACGCCTGCACGGTCACCGCGTTGGGATCGCCCCGCTGGACGAGGTCGACGGTGCCGATCTCGACCCCGGCCGTGTCCACCACCCGCATGCCGGTGGTGATCTGGGAGATGACCGCCTGCTCTGCCATGCCCTGCTGCTCCATCCCCGGGCGGTTCCCTGCCCCACCCGCCGCTAAACCGCCGGGCCCCAGGCACCGGGCGGACGCGGGGACAGTTCCCGCCAGGCATCAGTCCCCTCCAGCAGGGCCCGGACGGTCTCCTCGGCCTCGTCGGCGCTGCCGTACTCGTAGAACTGGGAGACGCCCTCCGCGCCGCCGGCCCGCTGCTCGACGTGCCACCGGTCGGCGTCGACGCGGAGGAAGATGTCCCGCCGCGCCAGTCGTCCCCATTTGCCGTTCCACCAGTGCCTACGCTGCTCCATGGCCGGACTCTATCGAACATGTGTACGACAAAAAGCGGCCCCTGCGGGAATCCGCAGGGGCCGATGTGCGCCGGTCGGGTCAGCGCGGGGCGGGCGGCTCCGGGTGGCGGCCCAGCACGTCGTCCAGCGCGCCGCGCTGCCCCGGGGTGGCGTGCCCGCCGGCGAGCAGCGCGTCGCGGATCTCGGTGAGCAGCTTGACCTCCTCGCTCGGCGCGGCGGGCGGCGGCTCCTCGCCCCGCTTGCGCCGCTCGGCGAGCCGGTTCATCGGGTAGACCACCAGGAAATACAGCGCGGCCGCCGTCAGCATGAAGGTGATCGCCGCGTTGACGAAGGCGATCCAGTCGAACGGGATGCCCCGGAACTCGGGAGTCGAGCCCTTGAGGCCGTCCTTCTGGCCGGTGATCAGCACGATGACGACCCGGACCAGTGGTTCGAGGAACGACTTGGTCAGCTGGGTGACCACGCCCGTGAACGCGGCGCCGATGACGACACCGACCGCCAGGTCGACGACGTTGCCGCGCATGATGAAGTCTTTGAAGCCCTTGAGCATCCCTACTCCTGTGCCGTCCGATTCTCCGTCGGGGACAACCTATGCCCCGGACAGGGGCTCCAGAAAAGCACCGGCCTCGATCGCCGCCCGCTCCGGATCGCCGTCCCGGATCGCCGCCACCAGCCGGCTGTGGTCGACGTACCGCTGGGGTTGCAGGGAGTCACCCGTCACGTAGGCGACGGTGCTGCGCAGCGCCGCGCCGACCGAGGCGTACAACTCGGCCAGCATGGCGTTGTGGGCGGCGGCGACCACCGCCGTGTGCAGCGCGACGTCGGCCTCCACGAACTCGGCGACCCGGCCCGACCGCCAGGCGGCCTCCCGGGCGGCGAGCGCGTCGTCGAGCGCCGCCAGGTCCTCCGGGGTACGCCGCAGCGCGGCCAACCGGGCCGCCTCGACCTCGAACGCCCGGCGGACCTCGACCACCTCGGCCATCCGGTCGTCGGTGAGCCGGCGGGCCACCACCGGGGCCAGCTCGTCGGTCGACACCACGTACGTCCCGGAGCCCTGCCGGCACTCCAGCACCCCGGCGTGCACCAGCGCCCGGACCGCCTCGCGGACGGTGTTGCGCCCCACCCCGAGCGCCGTCACCAGTTGCGGCTCGGTGGGGATGCGCCCGCCGACCGGCCACTCGCCGCCGAGGATCCGCCCCCGGAGCTGCTCGATGGTCTGCTGCACCCGCTGACCGCGCGGGGGCACGGGTGGGGAATCGACCGACGGTGTCACCGGTTACACCAGCTGCCGAAATTCATCCCATGATTGTAGGTTCGAGGTCATGACCCCGCCAACCGCTCCCGCCGTCGAGGCACCCGAGCCGCTCGCCCACCGGCCGGCCCACCGCACCCCGTCGCCGGTCACCGGTGGCGCGCTGGTGCTGGTCGGGATGCTGCTGGTCGCGCTCAACCTGCGGGCCGCGGTGACCAGCCTCGGTGCCCTGCTCGACGAGGTGCGCACCGGACTCGGGCTCTCCGGCGCGATGGCCGGGTTCGTCACCACCCTGCCCACCATCGCGTTCGCCGGCCTCGGCGCGCTCACCCCGTGGTTGATCCGGCGCTGGCCGGCCGCCCGGGTGCTGGTGGTGGCGATGCTCGCGCTCACCGTCGGTCAACTGCTGCGGGTGCTCACCGACTCGACGACGGTCTTCGTGCTCACCAGCGCGCTCGCCCTGGCCGGCATCGCGGTGGCGAACATCCTGCTGCCGATGCTGGTCAAGCAGCACTTCCCGCACCGGACCGGGCTGGTCACCGGGGCGTACACGATGGCGCTGACCACCGGCACGACGGTGGCCGCCGCCTCCGCCGTGCCGGTGGCGCACGCCTTCGGCTCCTGGCGGGCCGGGCTCGGCGTGTGGGCGGCGTTGGCGGCGGTGGCCGTACTCCCGTGGGTGCCGCTGGCGCTGCGGGCCCGCGCCGCCCGACGGGCCGCCACCCCGACGGCGGTCCCGGCCGCCCGCGCCCGGGTCCGGCCGGCCCGCACCCGGCTCGGCTGGGCGATGGCCGTCTACTTCGGCGCGCAGTCACTGAGCGGGTACGCGGTGATGGGCTGGCTGGCGCAGCTCTTCCGGGACGCGGGCTTCCGGCCGGAGAGCGCCGGCCTGCTGCTCGCCGGGGTCACCGCGCTCGGGGTGCCGGTGGCCCTGCTGATGCCGACGCTGGCCGGCCGGCTCCGGACGCTGCGCCCGCTGGTGTTCGGACTGACCGCCTTCTCCGCGGCGGCCTACCTGGGGTTGGCGTTCGCGCCACGGGGCGGGGCGCTGCTCTGGGTGCTGCTGCTCGCCTTCGGCCAGGGCGCGTTCCCGCTGATCCTGACCACCATCGGGCTGCGGGCCCGTACGGCCGACGGCACGGTGGCGCTGTCCGCCTTCGCGCAGAGCACCGGTTACGTGATCGCCGCGCTCGGCCCGCTGCTCGTCGGGGTGCTCTACGAGGCGACCGGCGGCTGGACCGCGCCGATGGGTTTCCTGCTCGGCGCGCTGGCGGTGCAGACGACCGCGGGCATGGTGATCGCCCGTCCCCGATTCATCGAGGACGAGCGCTGAGGAAACCGGTCAGGACGAGGCAGGGGTGGGGTCACCCGCGACGGCCTCGTCGACCGTCGGATAGGTGTGCAGCACCTCGACCAGGCCGCTGACCTCCAGGATGCGCAGCACGCCACGCTGCGGGGCGGCCAACCGGACCACGCCGCCGGCCTCGTCGCAGCTGTTCTTGGCCCGGACGAAGACCGACAACCCGGTCGAGTCGCAGAACGACACCTCGGCCAGGTCGAACACCAACCGGCTGCGACCCTTGTCGAGCAGGTCGGTGATCTGGTCCTGGAGCTGCGGTGCGGTCGCCATGTCGAGTTCGCCCGCGACCGACACGACGACCACGTCGCCGCGCTGTTCCGTGTGCACCGTCAGGGACATTCAGACCTCCTGTTATCGGTGGAACGGTATCCCACGAACGGGGGGACACGCAGAACGGGAGCGGTTCCGGTGGGAGCGATCATTCCTTTGCCGCGCGGCAACTACCGGGTCTGCCTCCGGTGATAGAGTCCGGCCGGCCCAGCTCACAGGAGGTAACCATGGCGTTGACCGCAGACGGGGGCGACCGGCTCGTCGGGCTGCTGAGTGAGCACGGTGAGCGGGTCGTGCAGCGGTGGACCGAACTCGTCACCGCCTCGCTGCGCGGTCGGCTGAGCCAGGCCGAGCTGCGCCTCCAGGTGCAGGAACTGCACGCTAGCATTGTCAACGCCGGCGGTGCGGGCCTGGCCGACCTCCAGACGCCCGAGGCGGGCGAGCTGCGGGCGGTGCTCGCCGACCTGTCCCGCAGCCGGGCCCGGCAGAGCTTCACCGCCACCGAGACCGCGATCAGCATCTACGCCCTCAAGGACGTCCTGGTCGAGCTGGCCGAGACCGACGGCGTGGAACTCTCGCTGCGGGACATCCTGGACTTCACCGGCCTGGTCGACCGGATGGGGCTGCTCACCTTCGAGACCTACGTGCAGACCCGCGAGGGGCTGATCGCCGACCAGGCCGAGCAGTTGCTCGAACTCTCCACCCCGGTGGTGAAGATCTGGGACGGCGTGGTCGCCGTGCCGCTGGTCGGCACCCTCGACTCGGCGCGCGCCCAGGTCGTGATGGAACGGCTGCTCCAGACCCTGGTGGACACCGGCTCGCCGTACGCGATCATCGACATCACCGGGGTGCCGGCGGTCGACACCCAGGTCGCCCAGCACATCCTCAAGACGGTGGTCGCTGCCCGGCTGATGGGTGCCGACTGCATCATCTCCGGCATCCGCCCGCAGATCGCGCAGACCATCGTCGCGCTCGGCATCGAGTTCGGCGACATCGCCACCAAGGCGAGCCTGGCCGACGCCCTGCGGCACGTGCTGCGCCTCACCGGGGTCGAGACGTCCCGCCGCCACCCCCGCCGGGAGGTGTGATGGAACGGGTGCCGATCCTGAAGATCGGCGACATCCTGCTGGTCTCCATCCAGATCGACATGTCCGACCAGACCGCGGTCACCCTCCAGGAGGACCTGGCCGAGCGGATCGTGGCGACCGGCTGCCACGGCGTCATCATCGACATCACCGCGCTGGACATCGTCGACTCGTTCGTCGGCCGGATGCTCTCCACCATCGCCTCGATCTCCAAGGTGCTCGACGCCGAGACGGTGGTCGTCGGTATGCGTCCCGCGGTCGCCATCACCCTCGTCGAGCTGGGCCTGTCGCTCAACGGCATCCGTACCGCGCTGAACGTGGAGCGGGGCATGGAGCTGATCGCGGCGACCCGCGACGACGACCTCGGGTACGACGACGACCCCGAGGACGTGGAGTCCGGGACGGCGGCGACATCGCCATGACCGCGGGAGTCGACCTGGGCCCGAAGACCCAGGCGATCGGCAGCGACGAGGACGTCGTCCGGGTCCGCCAGTTGGTGCGTACCGTGGCGGTGGCGGCGAAGCTCTCCCTCGTCGACCAGACGAAGCTGGTCACCGCCGCGAGTGAGCTGGCCCGCAACACCCTCATCTACGGTGGCGGCGGCACGGCCGAGGTGACGGTCGTCGAGGACGGCCGGCGACGCGGGGTGCGGATCGTCTTCGCCGACTCCGGACCGGGCATCGCCGACCTGGACCTCGCCCTCACCGACGGTTACACCACCGGTGGCGGCCTCGGCCTCGGTCTGAGCGGCTCCCGCCGGCTGGTCGACGACTTCGACATCCGGACCGCCCCCGGCGAGGGCACCCGGATCACCGTCACCAAGTGGTCCCGATGACCCACGACGTGGTGCCGGACGCGGGTCACTGGTACCGGGTGGAGAGCGGCAGCGCCGCCAGCACCGTACGCCGCGCGGCGGAACGCCTCGGCGGGCAGCTCGGCCTCGGCGAGAACCGGGTCGCCGAACTGGCCATCGTCGCCGCCGAGCTGACCAGCAACCTGGTCAAGCACGCCCAGGAGGGCGTCCTGCTGCTGCGGCCGGTGCGCACCGCCGACGCCGCCGGGGTGGAACTGGTCGCCGTCGACTCCGGCCCCGGCATGGCCGACCTGACCGTGTCCTCCCGCGACGGCCACTCCACCACCGGCACGCTGGGCATCGGGCTGGGTGCCATCACCCGGCAGGCCAGCTGGTACGACGCCTGGTCCCGGCCGGGACGCGGCACCGTGTTCGCGGTGCAGGTGTGGGCGAAGGAGGTCGCGGCCACCCCGGCCTGGGCGGCGGGGTTGACCCGCCCGATCACCGGCGAGCAGGTCAGCGGCGACAGCCACGCGGTGCGTACCGGGGACGGCCGGCACCAGGTGCTCGTCTGCGACGGGCTGGGGCACGGGCCGCTGGCCAACGTCGCCGCCGAGGCGGCCGTGGCCGCCTTCCGGTCCGCGCCGGACGGGCCGCCCGCCGCGGTGGTGACGCACCTGCACCGGGCGATGTCGCACACCCGGGGGGCCGCGTTGGCGGTGGCGGAGCTGGACCCGGCGGCGGGCCTGCTGCGCTACGCCGGCCTGGGCAACATCACCGGGACCGTCCTGGCCCCGGACGGCACCCGGCGGGGGCTGGTCTCGCTGCCCGGCATCGCCGGTCACCAGCGCCCGACGGTACGCGGGTACGACTACCCGTTCCCGCCCGGCGCGACGCTGGTGATGCAGAGCGACGGGGTGGTGGACCGGTGGCGCGCCGAGGACTATCCGGGCCTGTTCGGGCGGGCGCCGGTCGTCGTCGCGGCGACCCTGCTGCGCGACGCCGGGGTACGCCGCGACGACGCCTGCGTGCTGGTCGCGAGAATTCCGTCGTGACCGCCGGTGAACCCCTGCTGCGGATGGCGTTGCGGGTGGAACAGGACATCTTCGGCGTACGCCAGCGGGGTCGGGAGGTCGCCGCCGCGGTCGGGCTGGAGCACCAGGACCAGGTCCGGTTCGCCACCGCGCTCAGCGAGGTGGCCCGGGACCTGCTGCGCGCGGTGGACGGGGCGGACGTCACCTTCTCCTGTGTGACGGAGCCGGACGGCCGGCGGCTGCTCAGCGTCGACCTCGCCCCGCTGCGCCCGTTGCCGGGCAACCGGTACGAGCCGCAGTCCGGTGCGGTGGCGCGGTTGGTGGACACCCTGGGACTGGCGGACGTGCAGGGGGATACCGTCGTGAGGATGTCCCGACGTGTCCCGACCGCAGCCGCGGCGCTGACTCCGCAGCGCCTGGCGGAGCTGCGGGCCGAACTGGGCGTCAGCGCGCCGGCCAGCGCCCTGGACGAGTTGGCCACCCAGAACGGGCAGCTCATCGCCGCGCTCGACGAGGTACGCCGCCAGCGGGACGAGCTGGCCGTGCTGAATGCCGAGCTGGAGGAGACCAACCGGGGTGTGATGGCGCTCTACACCCAGCTCTCCGAGGAGCTGGAGGAGACCAACCGGGGCGTGGTGGCGCTCTACGCCGAGTTGGACGAGAAGTCGGCCCAGCTGCGCGCGGCGAGCGAGTCGAAGAGCCGGTTCCTGGCCAACGTCAGCCACGAGCTGCGGGCCCCGGTGACCGCGATCATCGGGCTGGGGCGGCTGCTGACCGACTCGGCGTCGGACCCGCTCACCGCCGAGCAGGCCCAGCAGGTCGAGCTGATCCGGTCCTCGGCCGCCGACCTGCTCTCCCTGGTCAACGACCTGCTCGACCTGGCCAAGGCGGAGGCGGGCCGGATCGAGCCGGAGTGGGCACAGGTCGACCTGCGGGCGGTCTTCGGGCAGCTGCGCGGGACACTGCGGGCGCTCACCCTGCGTTCCGAGGTGGAGCTGGTGGTGGAGGAGCCGCCCCCGGGCACGGTGCTCCGCTCGGACGAGGTGCTGCTGGCCCAGGTGCTGCGCAACCTGCTGCACAACGCGGTGAAGTTCACCGAGCGGGGTGAGGTGCGGATGCGTGCCGAACGTGCCGGCGACCGGGTCCGCGTCCGCGTCTCGGACACCGGGCCGGGCATCCCCGCCGAGCTGCACGAACGGGTCTTCGAGGAGTTCTACCAGGTGCCCGGGACCAGCCGGCGCAGCGGCACCGGCCTCGGCCTGCCGTACGCGCGGCGGTTGGTCACGCTGCTCGGCGGCACCCTGGAGCTGGCCAGCGAGCCGGGCCGGGGCAGCAGCTTCACGGTGGACCTACCTGTGGCGGGAGTGTGAGGTGGCCGGCGCCCCGGCGACGATCCTGGTGGTCGACGACAGTCCCACCAAGCGCTACCTGCTGGTGAGTTGGCTGACCCGGGCGGGTTTCACCGTGCGGGAGGCGGAGAACGGCACCGAGGCGCTGGCCCGGGTCGGGGTGGACCCGATCGACCTGGTGGTGCTCGACGTCCGGCTGCCTGATCTGAGCGGTTTCGAGGTCTGCGAGCGGATCAAGGCGGACCATCCGGCGATCCCGGTGATCCACGTGTCCGCGCACGCGGTCGACGTGGTGGACCGGACCCAGGGGTTGACCCGGGGCGCGGACGCCTACCTGGCCGAGCCGATCGAGCCGGAGGAACTGGTCGCCACCGCGCACGCGGTGCTGCGCTACTACCAGGCGCGGCAACGGGCCGAGCTGCTCGCCGAGCGGCTCACCGGGCTGGCCGACACCACCGTGGCGGTGCACGCCGCGTCCACCTTCGCCCGCCTGTTGCAGGAGGCGGCGGCGGGTGCGGCGCAGATCTTCCGCAGTCCGGCGGCGGTGGTCGCGGAGACCTTCGACGGGGAGTGCCTGGCCGGGATCGCCGCCGGTCCGGGGGCGGCGGCGCAGATCGTGCCGTGGGTGGTCGACGACACCGGCGTGCCGACCGGCGCGACCGTCCGGGTGGACGCCCCCGACGGGTGGGGGCTGGTGCGGTGGCCGGCCGACGACACGGTGACCGTGGCCGCGGCCAAGCTGCGGGAGGACCGCGCCCCGCTGTACGTGGTGGTGCCCACCGCCACCCAGACCGCCCGGACGCCGGTGCTGGTGCAGCTCGCCCAGGCGGTCGCCTCGGCGGTGGAGGCGCAGCGCTCGCACGACGAGGAGCACCGGATCGCGGTCACCCTCCAGCGGAGCCTGCTGCCCCGCCGGCTGCCCGACGTGGCGGGCCTCGACCTGGCGGTCCGCTACGAGCCGGCCAGCGCGCAGACCGAGGTGGGCGGGGACTTCTACGAGCTGGTGATGCTCGACGGGCACCTGCTGGTGGCGATCGGCGACGTCGCGGGCCACTCGCTGCACGCGGCGACGGTGATGGCCGAGCTGCGGCACGCGATGCGGGCGTACGCGGTGGAGGGGCACCAGCCGGGGGTGATCGTGGACCGGCTCAACGTGCTGATGCGTACGCTGCTGCGCAACGAGCTGGCGACCCTGTGCATCCTGCTGCTGCACCCGTCGACGGGTCGGATCAGGCTGGCCAGTGCCGGGCACCTGCCGGCGTTGGTGACGGTGGACGGCCGGGTGGAGTTCGTCCAGCAGTCGGCCCCGCTGCTCGGGGTACGCGCGGACCGCCCCGAGGACCTGGAGTTCATCCTGCCGGCGGGGGCGACGCTGGTGCTCTACACCGACGGGTTGATCGAGCGGCGGGACACCACCATCGACGACGGCCTGGCCGCGCTGGCGGCCTGCGCGACGGTGGTGGACGCCGACCTGGACGGCTTCTGCCAGCGGCTCCTGGTCGAGCTGGCCCCGCCGGAGATCCACGACGACGTCGCGGTGGTGGCGGTCCGCCGCCGCTGATGGTGCCCTCGTGCGCCGGGCTCGTCGCTGTGCCTCGACTCCCGGCCCGTTGCCCCAGGCTTCTCTCCCCGATGCGGGCCCTGGGCGGGTAGTCCGGTGACCTCCACCGTGCCACCGAGCCCGGGCCACCCCGACCACTGCCGTGATTACTTTCAGTGGTCAAATCGTGCCCGCGCTCGATGTTGCGCACCGTAGTCGCAGACCGACCCCTACCAACTCCCTCCTTCATCCTTTGCTCTGCTGCTCTATCCGCAACAGTGCGCTGAGCTGCGACGTCGAAAACTGCCTGAAGTGTGCCGTGACGTTCCGTCCGGCACGGTGAGTAGCTGTCGCTTCGATGGCGGCAGAGCAAAGGATGCGGGCGGGACATGGGCAGGGAAGGGTAGTGGTTACTCGACGTTGCCTGTTCGGGTGGTTTGGGCCGCTGCCGGACCGGCCGCCGTCAGGACCGGTCGGGGTGGCGGCGCGGCGTGTGCGGTGCCGGTGCGCAGCGCACGCACGCACGCGGGCACACGCTCGGCGGCGGTGCCGGCCGCCGATCCTCCGCGCTTCCCGGGCCGACGTCGCTCGGGGTGCGAGCCGTCGGTCCCGGGTGGGCGGGAGTTCAGCGCAGGGAGCGGGCGTAGCCGGTGGGGGTGCGGCCGGTGACGGCGGCGAAGTCGCGGGCCAGGTGGGCCTGGTCGCTGTAGCCGAGGTCGGCGGCGAGGGCGGCCCAGTCGGGCCTCCCGGCGGCGGCCTGCTCGATCGCCTCCAGCAGGCGGTAGCGACGGATCACCCACTTGGGGCCGACGCCGACGTGGTCCAGGAAGAGCCGCTGCAAACGCCGTACGGACAGGCCGTGCCGACGGGCGAGGTCGTCGACCCGCAGCACGCTGCGGTCGGTGCGGATCGCCTCGGCGAGGGCGATCGCCTCGGCCGTCGCCGGGTCGGGCTGCGGCGCGAAGCCGAGCAGGAACGCGTCCAACGCGCGGTGACGCTCGTCGTCCGTACCCTCGCAGCGGGGTGCGGCCCCGGCGGTCCGGGCGGCGGCCGGGTCGGTGTCGAGCGGGACGTGCCGGTCGGTGAGACCGGAGACCGGGCGACGCCAGAACGGGCGGAAACCCCCGGGCCGGAACTGGATGCCGCTGACCGCTCCGGTGCCCGCCAGGGTGACGGTGAACAGGGTGCGGCCGACCCCGGCCACCTCGGCGGTCTCCGGGTCGGCGGCGTCGCGGCGGAACACCACGTTGACGGCCGGGTGCGGCACGACCTGCTGCGTGAACGGCGTGGTCAGCGCCCAGTCGACCAGCCAGTAGTGCTCCACCCACGGGCGCAGCGCGGGGTCCGGCAGGTGCCGCCGGAACCGCAACTCCCGGCGGAGCCGGGCCGGATCGAGGATGCCCCGGGCATCCGCGCGTGGCTGTCGCATTCGTTCAAGACCACCTTCATACGCTGGCCGTATGCCAACGAAGACTAGTGAGCTGCTGGCCGCCGCCGTCCCGCGGACCGTGGCGTTGGTCCGGGCGGTCGGCGACGACCAACTCGACCTGCCGACCCCGTGCGCGGAGTACGACGTCCGCGGACTGATCAACCACGTGTACGACGTGGCCGTCAACTTCCAACGCCTCGCCGCCGGGCAGGAGACGGACTGGTCGGTCAAGACCGATCACGTGGCCGAGCCGGGCTGGCGGGACCGGTTCGCCACTGAGGTGAAGCAGCTCGTCGTGGCCTGGGACGACCCGGCCAGCGAGGAGGGCGTCGCGCCGGCGATGGGGCTGCTCCGGTCGACGATCGGCCTGATGGGGGTGGTGGACCTGGTGGTGCACGGCTGGGACCTGGCGCGGGCCACCGGCCAGCCGTACCAGCCGGCGCGGGAGAGCATCGCGGCGCTGCACGGCTTCATGGACGAGATGGGCCCGATGGGCCGGCAGATGGGCGCCTTCGGCGCGGAGGTGCCGGTCGGGGCGGACGGGACCGAACTGGACCGGCTGCTCGGCCGCACCGGTCGCGATCCGGCCTGGAGGGCTGCTTGACATCGACTATTCACTGGATGAATAGTTGGCCGGGTGTCCACGTCGCACGTGCTGCTCGGGTTGCTGGCCGCCGGCAACCGGCACGGCTACGAGCTGAAGCGCGCCCACGACACCCGGCTGCCCCGGGCCAAGCCGCTCGCCTTCGGCCAGGTCTACGCCACCCTGGGGCGCCTGCAACGGGACGGCCTGGTGGTCACCGCCGGTCAGGAACGCGAGGCCGGCCCCGACCGGACCGCCTACGCGCTCACCGACCAGGGCCGGGCCGCGCTCGCCGGCTGGCTCGCCGCCGTCGAGCCACCCATGCCGTACGTGACCAGCGCGCTGTTCACCAAGGTCGCGGTGGCGTTGCTGGTCGCCGACCTCAACGCGGCCCGGTCCTACCTGATCGCCCAGGCGCGGGCGCACACCGACCGGCTGCGCGAACTCACCGCCGTCAAGACGGCACCCTCGACCACCCTCGATGACGTCGTCGCCGTCGACTACGCCGTCGCTCACCTCGACGCCGACCTGAGGTGGCTGCGCACCACCCTGGCCCGCGTCGCCGACTGGCACCGGGAGGTGCACCCGTGAGCCGACTCCAGGCCCGCGACGTGGTCCGGTCGTACGGCCCGACACCGGCCCTGCGCGGCGTCAGCCTCGATGTCGCCGACGGCGAGATCGTCGCCGTGACCGGACCCAGTGGCTGCGGCAAGTCCACCCTGCTGCACTGCCTCGCCGGCATCCTGCGCCCCGACGAGGGGGCGGTGCGCTGGAACGGCGAGCGGATCGACACCTGGCCCGAGGCGGCGCGGTCCCGGCTGCGCCGTACCGAGTTCGGGGTGTTGTTCCAGTTCGGTCAGCTCGTCCCCGAGTTGACCGCGGCGGAGAACGTCGCCCTGCCCCTGCTCCTCGCCGGCACGGGGCGGCGGGAAGCAGGGCGGGCGGCGGGCGAATGGCTGGACCGCTTCGGCGTCGGGCACCTCGCCGACGTGCGCCCCGGCGCGATGTCCGGCGGGCAGCAGCAGCGCTGCGCCACCGCCCGCGCCCTGGTCACCGGGCCCCGGGTGATCTTCGCCGACGAGCCGACCGGTGCCCTCGACACGCTCAGCGGCGAGGAGGTCCTCACCCAGCTCGTCCAGCTCGCCCGGGAACAGGGCACCACCATCGTCCTGGTCACCCACGAACCCCGGATCGCCGCGTACGCCGACCGCGAGGTGATGCTCCGCGACGGCGTGGTCGACCCGACGGGCCTCGGCCTGGACGAAACCCTCGTCCCGCTCCCGGCGGCCGGCCCCGGCACGGACCCCCGGTGAGGCCGGGCGCCGCGCTGCGGCTCGCCCTGGCCGGCAACCGCACCGACACCGCCCGAGTCGTGCTCACCGCGCTCAGCGCCGCCCTGGCCAGCCTCGCCGGGCTGGCTGCCCTCACCGTGCTGGCCATCCCGACCCCACCCGGCGGACGGGGCAGCAACAACTCCGAGCAGTACACCAACGCGCTGCTGCGCGAGCCGGGCCTGCGCGGCGGGACGGCGGTCGCGTTGCTGCTGCTCGCCGTGCCGGTGCTCGCCCTGGCCGGGCAGTGCGTGCGGCTCGGTGCCCCGGCCCGGGACCGGCGACTCGCCGCGTTCCGGCTGGCCGGGGCCACCCCCGGGCAGGTGACCGGGCTGGTCGCGGTGGAGGCCGGGCTGGCCAGCCTGCTCGGCACCCTGGTCGGGCTGGGGACGTACCTGGTGGGCCGGGTGCTGCTGCACCGGCCCGACGCCCGGGGGCTGCTGCCGCTGCCCACCGACGTGCTGCCGTCGCCGCCGGTGATCGCGGCGGTGGTGCTCGGCCTGCCGGTGCTGGCCGGGCTGGTCGGTGTCGTCCTGCTGCGCCGGGTCACCGCGACCCCGCTCGGCGTGGTCCGGCGGACCCGCCGGGAACGTGCCCCGAGGCCGTGGGCCGGGCTGCTGATCGTGGCCGGGCCGGCCACGTTCGGCCTACTGGCCCCGATCAACAGGTGGTACGCCGACCGTGCTCAGGACCCACCGGCACTGCTGGAGCCGGCGCTGCTGGCCGGCGGTGCGCTGGCCGCGCTGGTCGGGGTGGTGGTCGGCACCGGCTGGCTGTCGTACACGGCCGGGCGGCTGCTGCACCGGTGGGGTCGCGGGGCGGCCGTGCTGCTGGCCGCCCGCCGGTTGACCGCCGACCCGTGGGCCGGCAGCCGGACCCTGGCCGCCCTGCTGGCGGCGGTGATCGTGGGGGCGGGTGCGGCCGGGCTCCGGGCCTCGATGATCGCCGACATGGCGGCGAACCGGGCCACCGGCCAGGGCCTGGCCGGCAGTGACGACTTCTACCTGAACACGATGGACCTGGTCGACCGGGCCGCCCAGCTGGCCGTGGCGCTGGCCGCCGGTGGCCTGGTCGTCGCCCTGGTCGAGGGGATCGTCGCCCGCCGCCGGACGTACGCGGCGCTGGTCGCCTCCGGGGTCCCCCGCAGCGTGATCGGCCGGTCCGTCGGGTGGCAGGCGCTGGCCCCGGCGGTGCCGGCCATCGTAGTGGCGCTCGCCGGCGGCCTGCTGCTCATCTGGGGCGTCGCGGGCCGCCCACGCACCTACGGGGCACACTCCTTCCAGGTGTGCACGGGCGACGCCGTGCGGTGCGCCGACCCGTCGGCCCTGCGCACCGTGTGGGTGCCCGAGGTCGTGGTGACACCCGAGCTGCCGTGGGCGCAACTCGCCTGGGTCGGCGCGGGTGCCCTGGTCGCCGTGCTGGTCACGGTCGGTGTCGGTCTGCTCTTCCTGCGGATGAGTACCGCCGTCGAGGAACTCCGTACCGGCTGACCGCGATCAGCCGGTGCGCAGCGGCAACCGCCCGCCGCTCCCGGGCCCGCCCGCCGAGCGTTGCTGGCCCGCCGGTCCCGGCCGGCCCGGGGACCCGCCCCGGCCCGGCGGGGACCCGCGGCGGCGGTCAGGCCCGACCGAGCCGGTCGAGGATCCAGGCGTTGACGAACGCCTCCTCGCGCCAGGCGTCGTACCGGCCGCTGGGGCCGCCGTGGCCGGCACCCATCTCGGTCTTGAGCAGGTAGTCGCCCTGCGGGGCCACCGCCCGCAGCCTGGCGATCCACTTGGCCGGCTCGTGATAGAGCACCCGGGTGTCGTTGAGGCTGGTCACCGCCAGGATCGCCGGGTAGTCGACGGGCGCGACGTTCTCGTACGGGGTGTACGACTTCATGTACGCGTACACCTCCGGGTCGGCGAGCGGGTTGCCCCACTCCTCCCACTCGGTGACGGTCAACGGCAGCGACGGGTCGAGGATCGAGGTGAGCGCGTCCACGAAGGGCACCTGCGCGACGATCCCGGTGAACGCGTCCGGGGCGAGGTTGGCCACCGCGCCCATCAGCAGTCCGCCGGCCGAGGCGCCCCGGGCGACCAGCCGGTCGGCCGCCGTCCAGCCGGACTTGACCAGGTGCCGGGCGCAGGCGACGAAGTCGGTGAAGGTGTTCTTCTTGGCCAGCAGCTTGCCCTCGTCGTACCACCGGCGGCCCAGTTCACCGCCGCCCCGGATGTGCGCCACGGCGAACACCACGCCCCGGTCGAGCAGGCTGAGCCGGGCGACCGAGAACCACGGGTCCATGCTGGCCTCGTACGAGCCGTACCCGTAGATCACGGCGGGTGCGGAGCCGTCGCGCGGGGTGTCCCGGCGGCAGACCAGCGAGATCGGCACCCGGGTGCCGTCGTCGGCGAGCGCCCACTCGCGGTGCTGCTCGTAGTCGGCCGGGTCGTATTCGCGGCCGTCCGGCCCGGGGAGCACCGGCTTGCGGCGGCGCAGCGTCAGCTCGCGGGTGACCAGGTCGTAGTCGTAGACCGAGTCGGGGGTGACCAGCGAGGTGTAGCGGAAGCGGAGCTGCCGGGTGCGGTATTCCGGGTTGGCGTCCAGCCCGACACTGTGGATCGGCTCGGGAAACTCGATGTCGTGCCCGTCGCCGCCGCCGACGGGGAGCACCCGTAGCCCGGTCAGGCCGTTGCTGCGCAGCGAGACGACCAGGTGGTCGGCGAACGCGTCGACCGACTCCAGCCGGGTGCCGGGGCTGTGCGGGATCAGCGGAACCCAGTCGCCGGGGGCGTCCGCCGAGGTGTACGCCAGCGCGAAGTCCTCCGCGCCGTCGTTGTGCAGGATCAGGAACCGGTGCCCGTGGTGCTCGACGCTGTATTCGACGCCCTGCCGGCGCGGGGCGATCACCGCCGGCTCACCTGTCGGGTTGTCGGCCGGGATGACCCGCACCTCGCTGGTGACCTTGCTGGTGCTGTCGATCAGCACGAACCGCTCGGAGCGGGTCAGCTCGACACCCACCCAGAACCGCTCGTCCTCCTCCTGGTGCACCACCACGTCCTCGCCCGACGGGGTGCCGACGGTGTGCCGCCACACCCGGTTGGGCCGCCACGCCTCGTCGACGGTGATGTAGAACAGCACGCTGGCATCGGCCGACCAGGCGGTGCCGTAGAACGTGTCGGGCACCTCGTCGCCGAGCAACTCGCCGGTGCTCAGGTCCTTGATCCGCAGGGTGAACCGTTCGTCGCCGGAGAAGTCCGTCGAGTAGGCCAGCCACCGCCCGTCGGGGCTGACGTCGAACGCGCCGAGGGAGAAGAAGTCGTGTCCTTCGGCGAGCTGGTTGCCGTCGAGCAGCACCTCCTCGCCGTCGAGCGGGGCGCCGTCCGCGCTGACCGGCGGATCGGTCTCGCCGTCGCGCACGGGGCGGCGGCAGTGCACGCCGTACTGCTGGCCCTCGACGGTGCGGGTGTAGTACCAGTGGCCGCCCTTGCGGGTGGGCACCGACAGGTCGGTCTCCTGGGTGCGCTGCTTCGTCTCGGCGAACAGGGTGCCGCGCAGCGCTTCCAGGTGCGCGGTGCGCTGCTCGGTCCAGGCGTTCTCGGCGGTGAGGTGGGCGATGGTCGCCGGGTCGTCCTTGGCGGCCAGCCAGGCGTACTCGTCGACGACGGTGTCGCCGTGGTGGGTGCGCTCCGCGGGGACCTGTCGGGCGACGGGCGGGGTGGTCTCGGTGGTCACGGCGCCACGTTACCGGCCCGTCGCGCGGCGCGGCGCGGACGAACCGCCACGCGCCGCATTAGAACATGTGTACGATGACTGCCATGTCGACGCCAGCGGGTTCGGTCGGTGCAACGGAGATCACCCGGCGGTTGGCCGGGATCTGCGGTCCCTCCTTCGCCCGGTTCGCGGGCGCGGCCGACGAGGTCGCCGGCCGGCTCGCCCGGTGGGTGGCCGTCCCGGGTGGGCCGCGGGCGGCGGCCGAGGTGCTGCGGCTCGCCGCCCGGCACGATCTGTCGGTGGTGCCCCGGGGCGCCGGCACGAAGATCGACTGGGGTGCCGCACCGGCCCGGGTCGACATCATGCTCGACACCGGCCGGCTCGCCGGGGTCGGCCACCGGCCGGCGTCCTCCCCGGTGGTCGAGGTGGGTGCCGGCACCCCGCTGCGGGCCGTGCAGGCCACCCTGGCACGCTCCGGCCGCCGGCTGGCCCTCGACCCGCCGTCACCCGGGGCCACCCTCGGCGGGGTGCTCGCCGCCGCCGAGTCCGGTCCGCTGCGGCACCGGCACGGCACCGCCTGCGAGCAGCTCGTCGGCCTGCGCTGGCTGGACGCCGACGGTGAGCTGGTCAGCGCCGGGCGCAGTGCGGCCGAGCTGGCCGGGGTGGCCGCCCCGGTCGGCCTCGACCTGGGCCGGCTGCTCTGCGGCTCGCAGGGCGGGCTGGGCGTGCTCGTCTCCGCGACGCTGCGCGCGCACACCCTGCCGCCGGCCCGGGTGTGGGTGACCCGGCCGGTGTGGAGCCCGTTGGAGGTGCACGACCTGGTCCGGGCGGTGCTCGCGGCCGACCTCGATCCGGCGGCCGTCGAGTTGGACCTGCCGGCCGCCGGGTCACCGCCACGTCCGGCCGCCGCGCCGGCGGCGGGCGCGACCTCGGGGCCGGGTGGCCGCCCGATGTCGGCGGCCGAGGCGTCGGCCCGCGCCAACCATCCCGCGATGGCCGGCCGCCGGGCCGCTGTGCCACCTCCCCGGGGCAGCGCCGGTGAGCTGGCCGTTCTGCTGGAGGGCGGCCGGTCCGAGGTGGCCGGGCGGGCCGACCGCCTGCTGGCCCTGCTCGGCGGCACGGCAAGTCTCGCCCCGGACGCCCCGGTCTGGTGGCGGCGCTACCCGTTCGCTCCGGGCGACACCGCGCTACGGGTCGAGGCGCCGGCCGCCGACCTGCACGCCGCCGTCTACGCGCTGCGGGACGCCGCCGGTACCCCGCTGTCGGTGCGCGGCTCCGCCGGGCTGGGCATGGTGCACGCCGCGCTGCCTGGGTCGCTCCCGGTCGACCGGGTGGCCGGCATCCTCGCCGCCGTCCGGGGGGTGCTGTTCACCCGCCGGGGCCGGTGCGTGGTGGTCGCCGCGCCCCCGGCGGTGCGTCGTGAGATCGACGTGTGGGGCGAGGCGGCGGTGATCCCCCGGCTACGCGAGGCGAAGGAACACCTCGACCCGCACGGCCGGCTCGCCCCCGGCCGCCTGCCCGGCGGCCTCTGACCGGCCTCCCGCGCCCCCGGGTTGGCCGGGGGAGCGGGGGCGAGGGGGAACGGGCCGGGGGCGTACTCAGAGGGCGTCGTTGCGCAGCACCAGGATGGCGATGTCGTCGCGGGGCGACTCGACCGAGAAGTTGATCGCGGCGGACCGCAGCCGGGCCGCGACCACGTCGGCGGAGTAGCCGGCCAGCGGGGCGGCGGCCTCCCGGAGCCGTTCGGTGCCGAAGAGCTCCCGGCCGCGCCGCCGCTCGGTCACCCCGTCGGTATAGAAGATCAGCGCATCGCCCGGCGCGAGCACGATCTCCGCCGCCGGGGAGGTGATCGCGTCGAGCAGACCGAGCGCCGTGCCACCGATGCCGACGAAGTTGGCCCCACCGGCCCCGTGCAGCAGGACCGGTCGGTCGTGCCCGGCCAGGTGCAGCGAGACGTCGAGCCGGTCGCCGTCGCCCGGCCCGACCGCCGCCAGCGCCAACGTGCAGTACCGCCCGCCACCCCGCTCGACGAGCGTGTCGTTGAGCCGGGCCAGCGCCTCGGGCAACGGCTTGCCGTCCCCGACCAGCACCCGGATCACGTCCCGGACCAGCCCGGTCACCGCCGCTGCCTGCACGCCCTTGCCGGACACGTCGCCGACCACCACCAGCCAGCGGCCGTCCGGCAGCGGCACCACGTCGTAGAAGTCGCCGCCGACCTCGGCCTCGTCACCGGTCGGGACGTACTCGGCGGCGAAGCCGATGCGCTCGACGACCGGAAGCACCGGCGGCAGCAGCGACTGCTGGAGGGTCTGCGCCACCCGACGCCGTTCGGCGTGGATGCGGGCGTTCTCGATGGCGAGGCCGGCCCGCCGGGCCACGTCCTCCAACACCGCGACCTCGTCCGGGTCGTGCCGGTGCCGCTGGTGCCGTCCCACAGCCAGGGTGCCGAGGCGCTGGCTGCGGGCGACCAGCGGTACGGCGAAACCCTCCATCGGCCCACCGAGCGGCACCTGGGAGCCGGTCCGCGACGCCTCCCGCAGCCGGGCCTGGACCGAATCCGGCCCGGACTCCTCAAGCACCTTGTGCAGTTGGGGCAGGACGGACTCGTCGGCGTGACTGGACGCGGCGAGCCTGAGCCGGCCCCACTCGTCGGTGGTGTGCACCGCGCACCACTGGCCGAGCCGGGGCACCACCAGCTGCGGGATCAGCGCCATGGTCAGGTCGACGTCGAGTGACTGGGCGAGCAGTTCGCTGGCCTCGGCGAGGAAGGTCAGCCAGGCCGAGCGGCGGACGTCGGCCCGGCGCAGCCGGTCGTTCTCCAGGTGCAGGGCGAGCCGTTCGGCGGCGAGGACGGCCAACGGCCTGGCGTACGCCGACGGTGCCGCGTCCAGCTCCAGCTCCCCGACGTACGGCCGGTGCACGGCCAGCGGCACCCGGAGCAGCTCGTTGCCGGGGCGGGGGTGCCGGCCGTAGCGGGCCAGCACCTGCGGGCCCTCCCCCTCGCCCCGGTCCAGCCGGATCACCCCGCCGGCCGCGCCCACCATCTCGGCGACCCGGGTGAGCAGGTCGGTGGCGAAGTCGGTGAGCGGCTCGTCGGCGTACGGGTCGGGGCGGGTCTGGGTGAGTTCGCTCATCGCGGCGGCGCTCGGTGCGCTGGTCCCCGGTTCGCTGTCGGTCCGCCCGGGTGGCGGGTGCGGGGAGGGGGCTGCGTCGCCGTGGTCGCCGTGCCGGTCGAGCCGGAACCACACCCCCTTGCCGGTGGGCAGGTAGGTGGTGCCCCAGCGGCTGGCGAAGTGGTCGACCAGGAGCAGTCCCCGCCCCCGCGCGGAGACCTCGCCGATCTGGTCGGTGTCGTTGCGGATGCCGACGACCAGTTCGTCGACCGGCCCGGCGGCGAAGTCGGAAACCGTGACGGTCAGGCCGATCTGGTCGGCGACGACCTCGATGTCCAGTTCGGTGCGGGCGTGTTCGACGGCGTTGGTGGAGAGTTCGGTGGTCAGCAGCAGCGCCTCGTTGAGTAGTTCGTCGAGGTCGGCTTCGGCGAGCACGGAGCGGACCACGGCGCGGGCGGCGGCCGGGGTGCGGTTGTCGGCGGGCAGCCGGACGCGCCGGACGTGCTCGTCCCGTCCCGCGTCTGTCCCGGCCCCCGGCTCCGCTGACACCCCCGTATCCTCTACCGCCACCGGCCGGGTGCCAAGCCGCACCACGTACCGTCACACCCGCCGCGCCGACCAGGTCGGTGGTGGTCACCCTCCGCCACCTGGCCGGTCCGGCCTGTGGGCTGGCGGGCCGGACCACGTCGGCGCGCGGTGGGGGCGGACGCCGCGTCGTCGCTCGGCGCGGCCGTATCCGGGGCACGTCGTATCCAGGGCCCGGCGGCGACCCGGGCACAATGAGGGGAAGTCGGCGTGTCGGCACGTCGGGAGCCCTCCGAGTCGAGCGAGGAAAGATGACCGCGAAACAGTCGGTGACGGCGGACGGGTCCGCCTCCGAGCATGACGCGCTCCTCGGTGAGCTGTCGGAGGCGCTGCGACGGGTCGGCCGGGGTGACTTCAAGGTACGGCTGCCCCGGCGGGCGGGTGCGGCCGGCGAGGTGGCGGACGCCTTCAACGAGGTGGTGTCGCTCCAGGAGCGGCAGCACCTGGACCTGCGCCGGATCAGCCGGGTGGTGGGCCGCGACGGCCGGCTGACCGAACGCCTGGACGAGGAGGGCCTGGACGGCTCCTGGGCGGAGGGCCAGCGGGCGGTCAACTCGCTGATCGACGACCTGGGCCGACCGACCACCGAGATCGCCCGGGTGATCATGGCGGTGGCCGACGGTGACCTCTCCCAGCACATGGAGCTGGAGATCGACGGTCGCCCGCTGCGCGGTGAGTACCTGCGGATCGGCCGGACCGTCAACACGATGGTCGGGCAGCTCTCGTCGTTCTCCAACGAGGTGACCCGGGTGGCCCGGGAGGTGGGCACCGAGGGCAAGTTGGGTGGCCAGGCGGACGTGCGGGGCGTCGCCGGCACCTGGAAGGACCTCACCGACTCGGTGAACACCATGGCGTCGAACCTGACCGGCCAGGTGCGGTCGATCTCCCAGGTGGCGACGGCGGTGGCCCGGGGCGACCTGTCGCAGAAGATCACGGTCGGGGCGCGGGGCGAGGTCGCCGAGCTGGCCGACACGATGAACTCGCTCACCGACACGCTGCGCCTGTTCGCCGAGCAGGTGACCCGGGTGGCGCGCGAGGTGGGCACCGAGGGCAAGCTCGGTGGGCAGGCCGACGTGCCGAACGTCGCGGGCACCTGGAAGGACCTCACCGACAGCGTCAACTCGATGGCGTCGAACCTGACCTCCCAGGTGCGTAACATCGCGCAGGTCTCCACGGCGGTGGCCCGGGGTGACCTGAGCCAGAAGATCACCGTGGCGGCGCAGGGTGAGATCCTGGAGCTGAAGGACACCGTGAACACGATGGTGGACCAGCTCAGCTCGTTCGCCGACGAGGTGACCCGGGTGGCCCGTGAGGTCGGCATCGAGGGCAAACTCGGCGGCCAGGCCCAGGTACGCGGCGTCTCCGGCACCTGGCGGGACCTGACGGAGAACGTCAACCAACTCGCCGGCAACCTGACCAGTCAGGTCCGCAACATCTCCCAGGTCTCCACGGCGGTGGCGAAGGGTGACCTGTCGCAGAAGATCACGGTCGACGCGCAGGGCGAGATCCTGGAGCTGAAGAACACCGTGAACACGATGGTGGACCAGCTCTCCTCGTTCGCCGACGAGGTGACCCGGGTGGCCCGCGAGGTGGGCACCGAGGGCAAGCTCGGCGGTCAGGCCCAGGTGAAGGGCGTGAGCGGCACCTGGCGGGACCTCACCGACAACGTGAACTCGATGGCGTCGAACCTGACCTCCCAGGTGCGCAACATCGCCTCGGTGACTACGGCGGTGGCCAAGGGCGATCTCAGCCAGAAGATCACCGTCGACGCCCGGGGCGAGATCCTGGAGCTGAAGTCGACCGTCAACACGATGGTGGATCAGTTGTCGTCGTTCGCCGACGAGGTGACCCGGGTGGCCCGTGAGGTGGGCACCGAGGGCAAGCTCGGCGGCCAGGCCCAGGTACGCGGGGTCGCCGGCACCTGGCGGGATCTGACCGACAACGTGAACTCGATGGCGTCGAACCTGACCAGTCAGGTGCGCAACATCGCGCAGGTCTCGACGGCGGTGGCGAAGGGCGACCTGTCGCAGAAGATCACGGTGGACGCGCAGGGCGAGATCCTGGAGCTGAAGAACACCGTGAACACGATGGTCGACCAGTTGAGTTCGTTCGCCGACGAGGTGACCCGGGTGGCCCGTGAGGTGGGCACCGAGGGCAAGCTCGGCGGTCAGGCCCAGGTGAAGGGCGTGTCCGGCACCTGGCGGGACCTGACCGACAACGTGAACTCGATGGCGTCGAACCTGACCTCCCAGGTGCGCAACATCGCCTCGGTGACCACGGCGGTGGCCAAGGGCGACCTCGGCCAGAAGATCACCGTCGACGCGCAGGGCGAGATCCTGGAACTGAAGAACACCGTGAACACGATGGTGGACCAGCTCTCCTCGTTCGCCGACGAGGTGACCCGGGTCGGCCGCGAGGTCGGCATCGAGGGCAAGCTCGGCGGTCAGGCCCAGGTGAAGGGCGTGAGCGGCACCTGGCGGGACCTCACCGAGAACGTCAACCAGCTCGCGTCCACCCTGACCACCCAGCTCCGGGCGATCTCCCAGGTCTCCACGTCGGTGACCCGGGGCGACCTGACCCAGCGGATCGCGGTCAAGGCGCAGGGTGAGGTCGCCGAGCTGAAGGACAACATCAACCAGATGATCGTCACCCTGCGGGAGACGACCAAGAAGAACGCCGAGCAGGGCTGGCTCGACTCCAACCTGGCCCGCATCGGTGGCCTGCTCCAGGGTCAGCGGGACCTGGGCGAGGTCTGTCGCATGATCATGATGGAGGTGACCCCGCTGGTCGACGCGCAGCTCGGCGCGTTCTTCCTGGCGGACACCTCCGAGGGGGTGATGCGGCTGCGGCTGACCGCGTCGTACGGCTACGTGGCGCGGGGGCACGACGTGACCTTCGGGCCCGGTGAGGGGCTGGTCGGTCAGGCCGCGCTCTCCCGGCGGACGATCCGGCTCAACGCGCTTCCCGACGGCCGGATCACCCTGCGCTCCGGGCTGGCCGACACGCTTCCGTCCGACCTGGTGGTGCTGCCGATCCTGTTCGAGGGCGAGCTGCTCGGGGTGATCGAGTTCGCCAGCGTGGCCCGCTTCTCGGAGCTGCACCTGGGGTTCCTGGAGCGGCTGGTGCTCACCATCGGCATCGCGGTCAACACCATCCAGGCCAACCGGCGTACGGAGGAACTGCTGGCCCAGTCGCAGCGGCTGGCGCTGGAGTTGCAGGACCAGTCGGCGGAGTTGCAGCGCACCAACGCCGAGCTGGAGGACAAGGCGAAGCTGCTCAGCGAGCAGAAGGGCAACATCGAGACCAAGAACCGGGAGATCGAGCTGGCCCGGCTGGGGCTGGAGGAGAAGGCCCAGCAGCTCACCCGGGCGTCGGCGTACAAGTCGGAGTTCCTGGCGAACATGAGCCACGAGCTGCGGACGCCGCTGAACTCGCTGCTGCTGCTGGCCCGGCTGCTGGTGGAGAACTCGGAGCGCAACCTCACCCCGAAGCAGATCGAGTTCGCCCGGACGATCCACGGCTCCGGCTCGGACCTGCTGCGCCTGATCGACGACATCCTGGACCTGTCCAAGATCGAGGCAGGGCGGATGGACGTCGAGCCGACGGAGATCCGGTTCGCCGAGATCCGCAACTACGTGGAGCAGGCGTTCGCCCCGCAGGCGGAGGAGAAGAACCTCGACTTCCAGGTGCGGGTGGCCAAGGAACTGCCGCCCGCCCTGGTGACCGACGCCCAACGGTTGCAGCAGATCCTGCGCAACATGCTCTCCAACGCGGTGAAGTTCACCGACAACGGCGCGGTCACCCTGCGGATCGCGCCGGCGGCGGAGAACGCGGTCTTCGACGTGCCGGCGCTGACCAACGCCCGGCAGGTGATCGCCTTCACCGTGATCGACACCGGCATCGGCATCTCCGACGACAAGCTGAGCATCATCTTCGAGGCGTTCCAGCAGGCCGACGGCACCACCAGCCGGCGGTACGGCGGCACCGGGCTGGGCCTGTCGATCAGCCGGGACCTGGCTCGGCTGATCGGCGGCACGATCACGGTGACCTCCGCGCCGGGGCAGGGTTCGACGTTCACCCTCTTCGTCCCGGACGTGCTGGCACCGGACGCGGTGGTGGCCCCGCAGACGCCGTCGCCGGAGCGGGCGGGCCTGCCGTCGTCGCTGCTGATGCCGCCGATGGAGTTGCTGGCCGCGCCGGAGGCCCCGGCCACCCGGCAGTTGGACGGCGCCACCGTACTCATCGTCGACGACGACGTACGCAACGTGTTCGCGTTGACCAGCGCGTTGGAACTGCACGGGATGACCGTGTTGTACTCGGACAACGGCGCGGACGGGGTTCGCGTGCTGGCCGAGCATCCGGAGGTGGACATCGTGCTGATGGACGCCATGATGCCCGACCAGGACGGTTACGAGACGACCCGGCAGATCCGCCGCAACCACCGCTTCGCCGACCTGCCGATCGTCTTCCTCACCGCGAAGGCGATGCCCGGTGACCGGGAGTCGGCGTTGGCCGCCGGGGGTAGCGACTACATCACCAAGCCGGTGGACCTGGACGGGCTGATCGAGCGGATGGCGTCCTGGATCAGTGGCCGCCGAGACAGGGAGAATTCGTGACGCAGACGGCCAAGGCGCTGCTGGTCGACGACCGCCGGGAGAACCTGATGGCCCTGGAGGCGATCCTCCAGGGGCTCCCGGTCCAGTCGGTGGCCGTGGAGAGCGGTGAGGCGGCGCTGAAGCAACTGCTGGTGGACGACTTCGCGGTGATCCTGCTGGACGCCCAGATGCCCGACATGGACGGTTTCGAGACGGCCAGTCACATCAAGCGTCGGGAACGGACCCGGCACGTGCCGATCATCTTCCTCACCGCCGCCGACCGGGACGCCCAGTTGGCGTTGCGCGGCTACGCGGTCGGGGCGGTGGACTACCTGACCAAGCCGTTCGACCCGTGGGTGCTGCGGGCGAAGGTGTCGGTCTTCGTGGAGCTGTGGGTGAAGACCCGGCAGTTGGCGGCGCAGTCCGACGTGGTGCGGGAGCGCGACGCCCAGTGGCGGGTGCTCACCGACGCGGTCGACGAGGCGAGCGCCCTGCTGCGGGTCGAGGACGATCCGGAGGCCCGGCAGCGTGCCCTGGACGTCCTGGAGCAGGCCCGCTGGGGCAACACCGCCTGACGGTCAGGCGGCGGGTGGCTCGGCGTGGCCGGTGGCGGCCCGGCGGGCCCGCCAGCGTTCGCCGAGCGAGTCCAGTTCCTCCTGGATGAAATAGAAGAAGTCCCGCATCTCGGCCACCCGTTCGCCGCCCGGGGTGGCGGTGCCGCCCAGTGCCTTGACGCCCGCGTCGGCGATGTCGATGAAGTTCTTGTAGAGGCCGGTCTTGGTGATGGTGCCCTCGTACCAGGGGTTGTCGGGCAGCCGGTAGTGGTCCCGGCGCGAGCGCGGGACCGGTTCGCGGACCAGCATGCTGACCTGGGTCAGGTGGCGTACCGCGCCGGAGACGGCTGCCGCGCTGACGCCGAGCCGTTCGCCGATCTGGGCGGCGGTCAGCGGGCCGTCGGCGCTCATCACGGCGAACAGGACCCGGGCGGACATCCGGGGGAAGCCGACGTCCGCGAAGGCCATCGCCATCCGTTCGACGAAGAGGTGGACCTCGTCGTCGTGGCCGGGTCGACGGTCGTCAGGCATCGGACGCTGCTCCTCGGGCTCGGGACGGTTCAGGCGATGGTGCCGCACCGAACAGAGTCTTCACAACTTTGTGAAACGAGTGTAGCTTCCGAATTGTGGAAACCCCGATAGCGGTGACCGGCCTGGTGAAGACCTTCGGCCGCACCCGGGCCCTCGACGGGCTCGACCTGACCGTGCGGGCCGGCGAGGTGCACGGCTTCCTCGGCCCGAACGGCGCCGGCAAGTCGACAGCCATCCGGGTCCTGCTCGGGCTGCTGCGGGCCGACGCGGGGGCCGTCCGACTGCTCGGTGGTGACCCGTGGCGCGACGCCGTCACGCTGCACCGCCGCCTGGCGTACGTGCCGGGTGACGTCACCCTCTGGCCGCAGCTCTCCGGCGGCGAGGTGATCGACCTGCTCGGGCGGATGCGCGGCGGGCTCGACCCGAAGCGCCGCGCCGAGCTGCTGGAATCGTTCGAGCTGGACCCCCGCAAGAAGGGGCGCACCTACTCCAAGGGCAACCGGCAGAAGGTCGGCCTGGTCGCCGCGCTCGCCTCCGACGTCGAACTGCTCATCCTCGACGAGCCCACCTCCGGGCTGGACCCGCTGATGGAGGAGGTGTTCCAGCACTGGATCGACCGGGCCCGGCGCGACGGCCGCACGGTGCTGCTGTCCAGCCACATCCTCGCCGAGGTGGAGGCGCTCTGCGACCGGGTGACGATCATCCGCAACGGTCGCCACGTCGAGACCGGCACCCTGACCGAGCTGCGCCACCTGCACCGCACCGCGATCGACGCCGAACTGGCCGGGCCGGTCGACGGCCTGGCCGACCTGCCCGGCGTGCACGACCTGCGGGTCGACGGCGACCGGGTCCGCTTCGCCGTCGACACCGTCGCGCTGGACACCGCGCTGCGCCGGCTCACCGAGATCGGCGTCCGCAGCCTGGTCAGTCAGCCGCCGACGCTGGAGGAGCTGTTCCTGCGCCACTACGAGACGCCCCCGGCCCCCGCCGCCGCGTCGGACGCCGACCAGCCGACCGGGGTACGGCGATGAGCTCCCTCACCGGCACCGGTCACCTGGCCCGGCTGATCCTGCGCCGGGACCGGATCGTCCTGCCGCTGTGGGTGCTGCCGCTGGCCGTCCTGCCGGTGTCGTACGCGGGCAGCTTCCTCGCGCTGTTCCCCACCGCCGCCGAGCGGGCCGCGTACGTCACCGGCACCGCCAGCAACCCGTCGGTGGTGGCCCTGCTCGGCCCGGTCTACGGGGACAGCGTCGGCGCGCTGACCGCCCAGCGGGGCGGCTTCCTCCAGGTGATCGTCGCACTGGCCGCCCTGCTCACCGTCACCCGGCACACCCGCACCGAGGAGGAGGCCGGCCGGCGGGAACTACTCGGCGCGACAGTGCTCGGCCGGCACGCCGGGCTCACCGCCGCGCTGCTGGTGACGTACGCGGCCAGCCTGGTGCTCGGCCTGCTCACCGCCGCCGGGCTGGCCGCCACCGGCCTGCCGGCGACCGGCTCGCTGGCGTACGGGCTGTCGGTGGCGCTGGTGGGGACGGTGTTCGCCACGGTGGGCGGGGTGGCCGCCCAACTCGCCCAGAGCGCCGGTGGGGCACGCGGGATCGCCGCCGGGGTGCTCGGGGTGGCGTTCGCGCTCCGGCTGGTCGGCGACACCTCCGACCAGGGGTGGCCGAGCTGGCTCTCCCCGCTGGGCTGGGCCGCGCGCGTCCGCGCGTACGCGGGGGAGCGCTGGTGGGTGCTGGCGCTGCCGGTCGCGTTGACCGTGCTGCTGGCGGTGGTGGCGTACCCGGTGTCGGTGCGCCGGGACCTCGGGGCCGGCGTGCTGCCGTCGCGACCGGGCCCGGCGCGGGCCGGGCGGGGGTTGTCCGGGCCGTTCGGGCTGGCCTGGCGGCTGCACCGGGGGCCGCTGCTGGGCTGGTCGGTGGGGTTCTTCCTGCTCGGGTCGGTGGTCGGTGGCGCCGCCGAGGCGGCCGGCCGGTCGGTCGCCGGCAACGCCGCGTTGGAGCAGGTGATGGCCCGGTTGGGTGGCGCGTCGGGGCTGGCCGAGGCGTACCTGGGGGTGTCGTTGGGGGTGGCCGGGTTGGCCGCCGCCGGCTACGGCGTCCAGGTGGCGTTGCGGATGCGGTCGGAGGAGGCCGCCGGGCGGGCCGAGCCGGTGCTGGCCACCGGGGTGCACCGGTCGACCTGGCTCGCCTCACACCTGCTGTTCGCCCTGGCCGGGCCGGTGCTGGTGCTGGCATTGGCGGGGCTGGCGGCCGGCCTGACCTACGGGCTGAGCATCGGTGACGTGCCGGGCCAGCTGCCCCGGATGCTGGGTGCCGGCCTGGCGCAGGTGCCGGCGGCCTGGGTGCTGGCCGGTCTGGCGGTGCTGCTGTCCGGGCTGCTGCCCCGGCTCGCCCCGGCGGCCTGGGCGGTGCTCGCGGTGGTGGTGCTGCTCGGTCAGCTCGGCGCGGTGCTGGAGCTGAGCCAGTGGCTGCTGGACCTGTCGCCGTTCACGCACACCCCGCAGGTGCTGCGGGCGGGCTGGAGCGTGACCCCGCTGCTGGTCCTGACCGGGCTGGCCGGGGTGCTCTGCGCGGCCGGGGTCGTCGCCTTCCGCCGCCGCGACACCCCGGTCGGCTGACCGGTCAGCCGGAGGGGGTCTCGTTACGGATCATCAGGGCGGAACGGAGGCCGGTGATGTCGAGGACGCGGAGCAGGAAGTCGCCCACGTTGCTCAGGATCAGCAGGCACTGGGAGTGGCTGGCCTTGCGGCTGAGCACCACCAGCGTGCCCAGCCCCTGCGAGTCGCAGAAGGTCACCCCGGCCAGGTCGAGCACGATGCGCGGCGGAGGATCGGCGAGCACCTCGTTCACGACCGTCGACAGCTGGGCGGCGGTGAGCATGTCGATCTCACCGGCCAGGCGCAGCACCACTTCGTCGCCCGTCCGGTGTACCGTGATGGACAGCTCGGCACGATCCACGCCGTCAGCCTATCGCGATCCCGCCAACCCGGCCCGGTGAGACGATCCGCCGTGCCGACCACCCGCGCGGGCGGCAGCTCCGCCACCGGCTTGGGGTGGGGTGAGCCGGGTAACCCGGCCCCGGGGTGGCTGCGGATTCTCCGGCCGGCGCTGACACAATGGGCCGCATCGTGACCGATACCTTTTCCGCCGGCACCGGCCGTTACCCCGCCGACGCGCCGGCCTCCGAGGCCCTGTTCGACCGCGCCCGCGCCATTGTGCCGGGCGGGGTCAACTCCCCCGTGCGTGCGTTCCGTGCCGTCGGTGGCACCCCGCGCTTCATGGTCCGGGGGGAGGGTCCCTGGCTGTACGACGCCGACGGGCGACGCTACGTCGACCTGGTCTGCTCGTGGGGGCCGCTGATCCTGGGCCACGCCCACCCCGAGGTGGTCGAGGCGGTGCGGGAGGCGGCCACCCTCGGCACCAGCTTCGGCACCCCCACCCCGGGTGAGGTGGAGCTGGCCGCCGAGATCGTCGAGCGCACCCCGGTCGAGCAGGTCCGGCTGGTCAACTCGGGCACCGAGGCGACCATGTCGGCGATCCGGCTGGCCCGCGGCTTCACCGGTCGCTCCAAGATCATCAAGTTCGCCGGCTGCTACCACGGTCACTCCGACGGGCTGCTCGCCGCCGCCGGCTCCGGCGTCGCCACCCTCGGCCTGCCCGACTCGCCCGGGGTCACCGGCGCGGCGGCCGGCGACACCATCGTGCTGCCCTACAACGACCTCACCGCCGTCGAGGCGGCGTTCGCCGCGCAGGGTCCGCACATCGCGGCGGTCATCACCGAGGCCGCCGCCGGCAACATGGGCGTGGTCGCCCCCCGCGACGGCTTCAACTCCCGGCTCGCCGCGATCGCCCACGCGCACGGCGCGCTGCTCATCGTCGACGAGGTGATGACCGGGTTCCGGGTCTCCCGCGCCGGCTGGCACGGCCTCGACCCGTCGGATGCCGACCTGTGGACGTACGGGAAGGTGATGGGGGGCGGGCTGCCCGCCGCGGCCTTCGGCGGGCGCACGGAGATCATGTCCCGGCTCGCCCCGGCCGGCCCGGTCTACCAGGCCGGAACGCTCTCCGGTAACCCGCTGGCCTGCGCCGCCGGCCTGGCCACCCTGCGGCTCGCCGACGACGCGCTCTACCGCCGGCTCGACGACACGGCCGCCGTCGTGGGCAAGCTCGCCGCCGACGCGCTGGCCGCCGCCGGGGTCCCGCACCGCCTGTCGTACGCGGGCAGCATGTTCTCGATCTTCTTCACCGACGCCGACGTGGTCGACTACGACAGCGCCCGCACCCAGCAGGTGCCCGCGTTCAAGGCGTTCTTCCACGCGATGCTCGCCGCCGGCGTCTACCTGCCGCCGAGCGCGTTCGAGTCGTGGTTCGTGTCGGCGGCGCTCGACGACGCCGCCCTGGAGCACATCGCCGCCGCCCTGCCCGGCGCGGCGACAGCAGCGGCAGCGGCAGGCAGCGGGGGGTAAACACCAATGACCAAGACCGTCGTCCACGTGCTGCGGCACGGCGAGGTGCACAACCCGGACCAGATCCTCTACGGCCGGCTGCCCGGCTTCCGGCTGTCGGAACTGGGCGTGCAGATGGCCAAGGCCGCCGCCCAGGCCGTCGCCGAACGGGAGATCGTGTACGTGGTGGCCAGCCCGCTGGAACGCGCCCAGCAGACCGCCGAGCCGATCGCCGGCCAGTTCGGGCTCCCGGTCGGGGTGGACGAACGGCTGATCGAGAGCGCCAACTGGTTCGAGGGCAAGAAGGTCTCGCCCGGCGACGGCTCGTTCCGCGACCCGCGCAACTGGTGGGTGCTGCGCGACCCGGTGACCCCGAGCTGGGGTGAGGCGTACCGGGCCATCGCCGAGCGGATGTTCGCCGGGCTGCACGCCGCCCGGGTGGCCGCCGAGGGGCGCGAGGCGGTCATCGTCTCCCACCAACTGCCCATCTGGACGCTGCGCCGCTACGTCGAACGCAAGCGGCTCTGGCACGATCCGCGCCGCCGGCAGTGCGGGCTGGCCAGCCTCACCTCCTTCCACTTCGACGGGGCGAAGGTGGTCGGGATCGGTTACTCCGAGCCGGCTGCGCACCTGATCGCGATGTCCGCGACAGCCCGGACGGCCAAGGGGGCCTGAGATGCGTTCCCGGAGGCCGCTGGCCGTCCTGCTCGCCGCCGTCACCGCCGGGGCGGCGCTGGCCGGCTGCTCCTCCGGCACCGAGGAGAGCCGGTGCGCCAACAACGGCGGCATCGTCGAGTGCGCCCCCGACCAACGCTCCGCCGCCCCGACGATCGCCGGTGACCTGCTCACCGGTGGCCGGTACGACACCTCCCAGGCCCGGGGGCAGGTGGTGGTGGTCAACTTCTGGGGTTCCTGGTGCGCGCCCTGCCGGGCCGAGGCCGACGACCTGGAGGCCACCTACCAGGCCACCAGGGCGTCCGGGGTGACCTTCCTCGGCATCAACGTGCAGGACAGCCGGGACAAGGCGATCGCCTTCGAGGAGGGTCGGGTCACCTATCCGAGCCTGTTCGACCCGGCCAGTCGGCTGGCGCTGGCGCTGGACATCCCGCCGAACACCATCCCGGCCACCGTCGTGCTCGACCGGCAGGGCCGGATCGCCACCGTGATCCGGGCCGCCGTCACCACCGACGGGCTGCGCCCGATCGTCGAGCGGATCGCCGCCGAAGAGCCGGCGTCGACCGGTTCCCGCTGATGGGCGAGACGTTCCGCGAACTCGCCCAGTCCGGCCCGCTGCTGCTGGCCATCGGCGCGGCGGCGCTCGCCGGGCTGGTCAGCTTCCTGTCCCCGTGCGTACTGCCGCTGATGCCCGGCTACCTGTCGTACGTGACCGGCCTGGCCGGCACCGACCTGGAGGGCCGCGCCCGGCCGACCACCCCGCCCGACGCGGACCCCACCCCGGGCGGCGGCCCGGCACCCGGTGGCGACCCGGCCACCGAGGGCGGCTCGGCACCCGGCGGCGGTTCGGCATCCGGCGGCACGGTGGCGGTGGCGACCCGGGCGGCGGCCCGTCCGGTGGCGGCGGTCAAGGGCCGGGTGCTGGCCGGGACGTTGCTGTTCATCGCCGGCTTCACCGTCGTCTTCACCGCCACCGCGATCCTCTTCGCCGGGTTCGGCCGGATCTTCTTCGACTACGAGCGCACCTTCCAGGTCGTCATCGGCGCGCTGATCGTCCTGCTCGGGCTGAGCTACCTGGGGGTGCTCCCCGGGATGCAGCGGGAACTGCGCATCCGTCGGCTGCCCGCCGCCGGGCTGCTCGGTGCGCCGGTGCTCGGCGCGGTGTTCGCGCTGAGCTGGATGCCGTGCACCGGGCCGACGCTGGGCGCGGTGCTCGGGATGGCCGCCACCGGTGGGCAGACCGACCGTGCCGTGGTGCTGGCGGTGGCGTACTGCCTCGGGTTGGGGTTGCCGTTCGTGGTCTTCGGGTTGGGCTTCCACCGGCTGCTCGGGGTGTTCCGCGCGGTCCGGCGCAACAGCCGCTGGGTGACCCGGATCGGCGGGGTGCTGCTGATCCTGATCGGTCTGGCGCTGGTCACCGGCGGTTGGCAGAACTTCGTGATCTGGTTGCAGACGACAGTGGGCCCCGGCGAGGTGAGCATCTGATGACGACCGTCGACGACCGCCCGGCCAGCCCACCCGCCGAGGCTCCCCGCCGCCGGCCGAACCCGCTGCTGGCCCTGCTGCGCAACTCGTGGCGGCAGCTCACCAGCATGCGTACCGCGTTGATCCTGCTGTTCCTGCTCGCGGTCGCGGCCATTCCCGGCTCGGTACTGCCGCAGCGCGGGGTCAACCCGGAGAACGTCGACAGGTACTTCGTCGAGCATCCGGAGTTGGCTCCGCAGCTGGACCGGATCGGCGCGTTCGAGGTGTTCGGCTCGGTCTGGTTCTCCGCCATCTACCTGTTGCTGTTCACCTCGCTGGTGGGCTGCATCCTGCCCCGGATGCGTGAGCACGTGCGGGCGTTGCGGGCCCGGCCGCCGGCCGCGCCCAAGCGGATGGAGCGGCTGCCGCAGCACACCGTGCTGGAGTCGCCGGGCGCCGCCGACCCGCAGGCCATCGCCGCGGTGCTGCGTCGCCGCCGGTGGCGGGTGCAGGTGCGCGGCAACGAGGTCTCCGCCGAGAAGGGCTACCTCAAGGAGACCGGCAACCTGCTGTTCCACACCTCGCTGGTCGCCGTGCTGCTCGGGGTCGCGCTCGGCTCGTGGTACGGCTGGCACGGCAACAAGCTGCTGGTGGCCGGCGCGGACAACGCGTTCTGCAACACCCGCCAGCAGTACGCCGAGGCAAAGCTCGGCCCGCGCGTCGACAGCGCCGACCTGCCGCCGTTCTGCCTGACCCTCGACCGGTTCGACGCCCGGTTCCTGCCGTCCGGGCAGCCGGAGAGCTACCGCGCCACGGTGACCGTCGACCGCCCCGACGGCTCGGACCGGCGGACCGCCACCTTCTCGGTCAACTCGCCGCTACGGCTGGGCTCCGCCAACGTCTACCTGCTGGGCCACGGCTACGCCCCGATCCTCAGGTACACCGACCGGTACGGCCGTAGCCAGACCAGCACGGTGCCGTTCCTGACCAGCGGCGACGCCAACCTCACCAGCGAGGGGGTGGCCGCCTTCCCGGACGCCAACGTCGACCCGGCGACCGGCCGGCGGGATGCCAACCAGCAGGTCGCCTTCGAAGGGCTGTATCTGCCGACCGCCCCGGACACCGGGCCGTTCGCGTCGTCGCGGTTCCCCGAGGAGCGCAACCCGGCCGTGGTGCTGGCCGCCTACCGGGGCAACCTCGGGTTGGACGCCGGCATCCCCGGCTCGGTCTACCAGCTCGACCAGCGCCAGGTGACCAACGGCAAGCTCAAGCAGGTGGGCGACAGGAAGCTGGCCCTGGGCGAGACGTGGACCCTGGACGACGGCAGCAAGCTGGAGTTCCTCGGCACCAAGCGGTACGTCACCCTCTCCGTCCGGCACGACCCGGGCGAGGAGCTGATGCTGGGTGCCTGCGTGGTGCTGCTGGTCGGGCTGATGGGGTCGCTGTTCGGCCGTCGGCGGCGGGTCTGGTTCCGGGTGACGCCCCCCGACAGTGGATCTCCGACGGGCGGTAGTAGCTTGGTGTCGGCCGGTGGGCTGCCGCGCACCGATCATCCGGGGTTCGCCGAGGAGTTCGCGTCCCTCGTCGCGGCGGTACGCGACGACGGGCGGCCCGACCGGCCGGCGCGAGAGGGAGTCGAGTGATGTCCGCAGTCTCCGACCAGTTGGTGACGTTCGCGATCCTGGTGTACCTGATCGCGATGATCAGCCACGCCGTCGAGTACGCCCTGGGCAACGTCCGTGCCGTCGCCGCCCGGGTCACCCCGGCGCGGGAACTGGTCGGCGCGGGCGTGGGTGGCGCGGGAGTCGACAAGGTCGACGGGCCGGTGGCCGACGCCCCCGGGACCACGCCGCCGTCGGTCCGGCCGAGCCGTTCGGCGGGGCGGGCCCGGCTCGCCGGGCGGATCGCCGCCGGGCTGACCGTGCTCGCCGCCGCGCTGCACCTCGGCGCGCTGGTCACCCGGGGGATCGCCGCCGACCGGATGCCCTGGGGCAACATGTACGAGTTCGTGCTGACGGTCACCTGGATCGGGACCGCCGCCTGGCTCGTGGTGCTCGGGAAGCGGCCGTCACTGCGCCGGCTCGGGCTGTTCCTCACCCTGGTGATGGTGCTGCTGCTGGCGTTCGCCGAGCTGAAGCTCTACGTCCCGGTGGTGCCGCTGATGCCGGCGCTCCAGTCGTACTGGTTCATCATCCACGTGTCGACGATCGTCTTCTCCTCAGGCATCTTCCTGCTGGGCGTGGTGCCGGCCGTGTCGTTCCTGCTGCGCAACGGCTACGAGCAGGGGCGGCGCAGCTTCCCGTACACGCTGGCCCGGCGGCTGCCCGGAGCGGCCGACCTGGAGCGGCTGACCTTCGCGCTGCACGCCTTCTCGTTCCCGATCTTCACGTTCGCGGTGATCGCGGGCGCGATCTGGGCCGAGGCGGCGTGGGGCCGGGCCTGGGGCTGGGACCCGAAGGAGACCTGGGCGTTCATCTCCTGGGTGGTCTATGCCGGTTACCTGCACGCCCGCGCCACGCCCAGCGTCCGGCGCAACGTGGCGACCTGGATCGCGGTGCTGGGCTTCCTGACCGTGCTGATGAACCTGTTCGGGGTGAACTTCTTCTTCACCGGCCTGCACTCGTACGCCGGGGTGGAGTGAGTCGGCCGGTGAGCACCCGGTCGACGCCCAGGGTCACCTGGTAGGCGACCTCCGGCACGTCGGCCAGGTCGAGGTGCTCGGCCCGTAGGGCGAGCTGGGCGTGCAGCTCCCGGGCCACCGCGTCGCGGATCTCTCGTTGGAGCGGGGAGAGGCCGTCCGGATCACCCACCGTGTACGCGTCATCCATGCGCCCATCCTCCGCCGGAGAAGCGGGCTGTGTCGACGCCCCTCCGTCTGCAAAATGTATAACTACACTTCTAAGAAGTGTAGTTATAAGAAGTGCGGAGACCGTGATGCGTGAGCTTGCCAAGCCTGCCGGGATCTTCGACCGGGACATCGAGTGGACGGAGCTTGCCCGCTTCGCGGCGGACGAGCGCCCCGGCGCGACGCTCGGCGTGGTGAGCGGACGCCGCCGTCAGGGCAAGACGTTGCTCCTCTACGAACTCGCCCGAAGCAGCGGCGGCTTCTACTTCGGTGCCACGGAGGCGACGTCGACCGAGTCGCTCCGGCGGCTCGGGGAGGCGCTCGGCGCGTTCGTGGGTGCCCCCGGCCCGGTGCAGCTTCCGGACTGGGCGGCGGCGGTGGACGCGCTGCTCGCCCTCGGCCGGGACCGCCCGGTGCCGGTGGTGATCGACGAGTTTCCCTACCTGGTGCGGGCGGCACGGGATCTGCCGTCGATCATCCAACACGCACTGACTCCGGGGCGGCCGGAGCGCAGCGAATCCCGCGCCCGCCTGTTGCTGTGTGGCTCGGCCCTGTCGTTCATGGGTGGCCTGCTCGCCGGGTCGGCACCGCTGCGCGGCCGGGCCGGGCTGGAGCTGCCGGTCCGGCCCCTGGACTACCGGGCGGCGGCAGCCTTCTGGGGGCTCGACGATCCGCTGCTGGCGGTGCGGGTCTTCGCCATCGTCGGTGGTACTCCCGCCTACCGGCGCGAATACGTGCAGGATGACGCGCCCTCCGGTCCGGCGGACTTCGACCCGTGGGTGGTCCGTGCGGTGCTGAATCCGGCGCGACCTCTGTTCCGGGAGGCGCGGTATCTGCTCGCGGAGGACCCCGACCTGCGGGACGCGGCGTTGTACCACTCCGTGCTCGCCGCCGTGGCGGAGGGGAATGCCAGCCGGGGCGGGATCGCGGGCTACATCGGACGCAAGGCCACCGACCTGCAGCACCCACTCACCGTCCTTGAGGACGCCGGCCTGTTGCTCCGGGAGCCGGATCTGTTGCGCACCGGCCGCAGCAACTACCGGATCACCGAGCCGTTGATCTCCTTCTACCAGGCGGTGATGCGGCCGGCATGGACCGCCCTGGAGCAACGGCGTGGACTGGAGGTCTGGCGACGGTCGCAACGCCGGTACGCGAGCGCCGTCCTGGGCCCGAGGTTCGAGGAGATCGTCCGGCAGTGGGCGGTGGGGTTCGCCGATCCGGAAGTGCTGGGTGGGCCGGTGGCCGAGGTCGGTACGGCCACCCTCACCGACGCGGCGAGCCGGACCAGTCACGAACTTGACCTGGTGGCGCTCGGCGAGCCGCCGATGGGGGACGGTCCGCGTCCGTTGCTGGCGATCGGTGAAGTGAAGTGGGGGCGTCGACTGGGTCTTCCCGACCTGGAACGACTGGCACGCCTACGCGACATTCTCCGGGGGCGGCCCGGGGTGGAAGCGACCGACGTACGCCTGCTCCTCGCCAGCGCCGAGGGCTTCACCGACGAACTCGTCCGGGTCGCCGCCGACCGACCGGACGTCGTGCTTGTCGATCCCGAGGTGCTCTACGGGCGCTGACGAATCAGGACGGTGCAGGACCCGACGTCACATCCGGGTGCGGCGCTGGAGCGGGGTCGGGAAATGCTGGCGGGACTGTGGAGCGGCGGGGTCTGACAGGGCGCTTCCTGATGACTACTCTGCGACACGGTGATTCCGTCCGCTGCCGGGTGGACGGTCGCCGTCCCGATAGGAGTGCCGGATGAGCGAGCGGGTGTCGACGGCGGAGCTGATCCGGGCCCAGTTGCGCCGGTCGCGGGCGACCGCCGGCCTGACCCAGGAGGAGTTCGGCCGCCGGGTGCACTACTCCCCGTCGACGGTGTCGGCGGTGGAGCTGGGGCAGGTCGTGCCGAACCACTCCTATCTCAAGCGCGCCGACGACGTCCTCGACAGCGGCGGCCTCTTCGTCGCCCTGCGGGAGTTGGGGCGGCGCGACGGTGAGCCGGTGTGGTTCCGCCCGTGGCTGGAGGCCGAGCGGACGGCGACCCAGCTGCGCTGCTTCGGCGCGACCATGGTGCCGGGCCTGTTGCAGACCGCCGACTACGCGCGGGCAGGCTTCCGACTTGATCTCAGTTACACCGCCGAGCGGGTCGAGGAGTTGGTGGCGGCCCGACTCGCCCGGCAGGAGATCCTCGACCGGGAGCACCCGCCGCAGCTCACCGCCGTGATCGACGAGAGCGCGCTCCGCCGGTTCGCCGAGGGCTGCGCCGAGGTGATGGCCGGTCAGCTCCGGCACCTGATCGAGTGCGCCCGCCGGCCGCACGTCAACGTGCACGTCCTGCCGGCTACGGTCGGATTGCATGCGGGCCTTTTCGGGCCGTTCATTCTCGGCTGCTCGGCCGACGGCGACTGGGTGGGCTTTCTCGACACGCAGACCGGCGGCACGGTGGTGGACGACATCGACGGGGTGGCGACGCTGCTGGGAAGATGGGAAACTCTGCGCAGTGAGGCGCTGCCCCGACAGCAGTCGATCGACCTGCTTGAGGAGATCGTGAGGCCATGGATCTGACCGACGCCCGGTGGCGCAAGGCCACCCGCAGCGGCAACGACTCCGGCGCCTGCGTCGAGGTCGCCGACAACCTGCCCGGTCGGGTGCACGTCCGGGACTCCAAGGACCGCGACGGCGGGGTGCTGACCTTCGCCCCGGCCGCCTGGCGGGCCTTCGTCGCGCAGACCCGCCGCCACTGACCGGCCCGCCGGCCGGCGGGCACTCCCGTCGCACAGGCTGGGCCACTGGTGACCCGGGCGCGTTCCTGACGTCCGCGTCGGTCGCCGGGCAGGTGTGCCCGGAGGGCGTTTCAGCTGCCGAACCAGCCGGGGACGTCGAGGCGGAAGGTGTCCGGCGGGGTGACCGCGCGGAGGTCGTCCTCCAGGGCGGCCACCCGCTCCGCGCCGAGCCGGCCAACCCACTGCTCCCGTAGCGCGTCGAAGATCGTCGCCGAGCGGCGCAGCCCGTCGACGCCCTTCTCCGTCATCCGGATCAGCTTGCGGCGGGCGTCGGCCGGGTCGTCGGCGCGTTCCAGGTAGCCGAGGGCGACCAGCCGGTCGACGGTCTTTCCGGCGGCCTGCTTCGAGACGCCGAGGCGGTGGCCCAGGTCGGACGCGGTGGTGCCGTGCACGCCGACGGCCTGGAGTACGAAGCCGTGTGCCGGCCGCAGCTCGGGGTGCCCCTGCCGGGCCAACTCGGCGTGCAGGTCGTCGACCAGGCTGCGGAACCCGGCGAGCAGCAGCAGGGGCAGCACGAAGCCGGGCCGCTCGGGGTCACCCGTCGACATGTTCGACAACCTGGTTTACTGTTTCGACAACCACGTTGACTATCGTACGTGAGGGGTACCGCCATGTCCCGACCCGGCTTCACCACCCACACCCTCGACACCGCGCCCGACGCCGCCCGGCCGACCATGGCCGGCGTACGGCGGAAGCTCGGCCACCTGCCCGGCGCGGTCGGGCTGATGGCCGAATCCCCGGAACTGCTCAAGGGCTTCCTGACGGCCTCCGCCACCTTCGAGGCCACCGACCTCGCACCGGTCGAGCGGGAGGTGGTGGTGTTGACGGTGGCCACCCGCAACCGGTGCCACCTCTGCGTGGCGATGCACACCGCCACCCTGCACCGGCTGGATGCCGCCCCCGCCCTCGTCGCCGCGTTGCGCGACGGCACTGACCTGCCCGAACCCCGGCTGGCGGCGCTGCGCCGGTTCACCCTCGCCGTCCTCGACCATGCCGGTGACGTGCCGGACGAGGAGCTGACCGCCTTCCTCGACGCCGGCTACCGGCCCCGGCACGCCCTGGACGTGGTGCTCGGGGTCGGGACGTACACCATCTCGACCCTCGCCAACCGACTCACCCGCGCCCCGCTCGACCCGCCCCTCGCCGCGTACGCCTGGGAGCCGGCGGCCTGACCGAGCGGCCGCCGTCGAGGACGGACACCTTGCGCTGGCACGAAAGTAAAACACAACTTTAGTTCTTCGGCTTCACCTGACCGGAAACTAAATCTTTTCTTTAGGTTGGTAGCCTTGGCGAGTGTCAACATCGAACCGGCGAGCGCTGTTCCAGCTTGCTGCCCGTCAGCACGGCTACGTCACCGCCGCGCAGGCTCGGGAAATTGGATACTCGTATCAGGCGCAGAAACACCACGTTGATCACGGCAACTGGGTGCGGGTCGACCGGGGAGTTTTCCGGCTGAGGGATTGGCCGGCGCATCCGGCGGACCATCTCGTCCGTTGGGTGCTGTGGAGCGGGGCGGTGGGCGTGGTGAGTCATGCCAGCGCGCTCTCCGTGCACGACCTTGGTGATCTCGACCCGGCCAGGGTGCATCTGTCGGTTCCCGCGCGGTTCCGACGCTCGGCTCCGGAGATCGTCCTGCACCGACCGCTTCCCCCCGAGGCGGACATCGAAGATCGAGAAGGGTTCCGGGTGACGACCCCGAGTCGCGCACTTGCCGAGTGCGCACAGGCAAGGATCGAGCAACAGTGGCTCGACGGTGCTGTCGCCGAGGCGCTCAGCCGGGGCCTCACCACTGCACGGCGTCTGCGTGCCGCCGCCACGGAGTTGGGTCCGACGGCGGAGCTGGGTGCGCATATCGCCCTGGCGGCGACAGGTCGATGAGCAGGAGATACTCGACGGCTTCCGCGCTGCGTGCTGCCGTCGACAACCGCATCCTCGGACGTGCGCGACTGCTCGGCAGGGACCCCAACTGGCTCCGTCGTCGCCTTGCCTTCACCCGGCTCCTGGTGCGCCTCGTTCACCAGAACACCGATGCCTGGGTACTCAAGGGCGGGATGGCGGTCGAGCTGCGACGGCCCGGGCTTGCACGATCGACCCGCGATGTCGACCTGGACGACCTGGCATTCGCCGCGATCCCCACCCGGGTGATCTGGGTAGCTGACCTGCGGCAGCAGTACGCCGAAAAGCTGCACGCCCTGACGCGGCTCTACGAAACCGGGCTGTCCACCCGGGTCAGGGATCTGGTCGACCTCGTCCTGCTGGTGGAGGACGGTGTGCCGGCTGATGAAGCGCTGGTCAGGCGGGTGCACCACGTCTTCTCCATCCGAGGTACCCACACCGTGCCGGATGATCTCCCCGAACCACCGCCATCGTGGAACGCCCGGTACGAAGTCCTGGCTGCGGAGATCGGGCTGGCGGTGACGTCTGCCATCGAGGCACACAAGATTGTTTCAGGGCACTGGGCGCAGGCTCGTGCCGCAGGGGATCAGTGACACCACACGGGACGCGAACCCGGACGTCGTTGTGGCAGGGCCCGCTGTCGCGGGCAGTTCCCGCCGGACCGGGGCTGTCAGTCGTGCAGGAAGGGGAGTAGCAGGGCGGTCAGCTCGGCCGGGCGCTCCTCGAACAGCCAGTGGCCGCAGTCGGTGACCACCCGGCCGTCGACCGTGCGGGCGTAGCGGCGCACCTGGTCGGCGACCTGGCCGCCGAGGCTGGCCGCCGCGCCGATGGCCAGCACCGGCATCGGCAGCGGATTCTTCCGGTACGCGGTGTTGTCCTTGACGTCCTGCGCGAAGGCCCGGAAATAGTTGAAGCTGGCCCGCAGGTGGGCCGGGTCGGTCAGGTGCCGGGCGTACTCCTCGATGTCGTCCGCACCGATGCTGCCCTTGTGCACCATGATCGAGTCGGTGAAGCGGTCCACCCAGCGTGCCTCCCGGCCGGTGACCAGCTCCTCCGGCAGGCCGTTGGTGAGGTTGAAGAAGCCGAAGTTCCACACCGCCGGCCCCGCCTCGGTCAACGCGGGAAACGTGTAGATGCTCTCGTCCGGGATCGGCGCCTCGGACAGCACCAGCCGGGACACCGCGTCCGGGTGGGCGGCGGCGTAGGCGTACGCGACCATGGTGCCCACGTCGTGACCGACCAGCCGGATGTCGTCGGCCAGGCCCAGCCCGGTCAACAGCCCGTGCAGGTCGGCGGCGACGGTCTTCTTGTCGTACCCGCCGGGCGGGGCGTCGCTGCCGCCGAAACCGCGCAGGTCGGGGGCGACCACCTGGTACGTCGCGGCCAGCTCCGGCAGCAGCGCCCGCCACATCCGCCAGCACTGCGGATAGCCGTGCAGCAGCACCAGGGTCGGTCCACGGCCGCCCCGGACATAGTTGATCGCCACGTCACCGACCTGCGCCCGCTGTTCGGTGAAGCCCGCCGGAACCCCTCCGTCGCCCATCCCCGCCCCCGTCCCGACGTCGCCGGCCCGACCAGCCGCCCCACCGTCACCCGTGCAACGAGCAGCCGCCGGGTGGGGAGACGCACACCGCCGGGTCCCACCCGGCGTGGGCGGGGCCGGCGGGGGTGCGGGAGACTGGCCGTATGGCGGCTCGTGGCTTCCCGTACACCGATCTCAAGGACTTTCTCGCGGCGCTGGAGCGCGCGGGCGAGCTGCGGCGGGTGACCGTCCCGGTGGACCCCACGCTGGAGATCAGCGAGGTGGTCACCCGGACGGTCCGGGCCGGCGGGCCGGCGCTGCTGTTCGAGCGGCCCACCCGGGGTGAGATGCCGGTGGCGATCAACCTGTTCGGCACCGAGAAGCGGATGGCGATGGCGCTCGGCGTCGACTCGCTCGACGAGATCGGCGACCGGATCGGCGCGTTGATCAAGCCGGAGCTGCCGGTCGGCTGGTCCGGCATCCGCGAGGGCCTGGGCAAGGTCATGCAGCTCAAGTCGGTGCCGCCGCGCAAGGTGAAGACCGCGCCCTGCCAGGAGGTGGTCTACTCCGGTGACGACGTCGACCTGGGCCGGCTGCCCGGCCTCCAGGTCTGGCCCGGCGACGGCGGGATCTTCCACAACTACGGGCTGACCCACACCAAGCACCCGGAGACCGGCAAGCGCAACCTCGGGCTCTACCGCCTCCAGCAGCACTCCCGCAACACCCTCGGCATGCACTGGCAGATCCACAAGGATTCCACCGCCCACCACGCGGTCGCCGAACGGCTCGGCCAGCGGCTGCCCGTCGCCATCGCCATCGGCTGCGACCCGGTGGTCAGCTACGCCGCCTCCGCGCCGCTCCCCGGAGACATCGACGAATACCTGTTCGCCGGGTTCCTGCGCGGCGAACGGGTCGAGATGGTCGACTGCCTGACCGTGCCGTTGCAGGTGCCGGCGCACGCGCAGATCGTGCTGGAGGGCTACCTGGAACCCGGCGAGCGGCTGCCCGAAGGGCCGTTCGGCGACCACACCGGTTTCTACACCCCGGTCGAACCGTTCCCGGTGCTGCACGTCGAGACGATGACCACGCAGCGCAACCCGGTCTACCACTCGATCGTCACGTCCAAGCCGCCGCAGGAGGACCACGGCCTCGGCAAGGCCACCGAGCGGATCTTCCAACCGCTGCTCAAACTGCTGATCCCGGACATCGTCGACTACGACCTGCCGGCCGCCGGGGTGTTCCACAACTGCGCGATCGTGTCGATCAACAAGCGCTACCCCAAGCACGCACAGAAGGTGATGAACGCCATCTGGGGCGCGCACCTGATGTCGCTGACCAAGCTGATCGTGATCGTCGACGCCGACTGCGACGTGCACGACTACAACGAGGTCGCGTTCCGTGCCTTCGGCAACGTCGACTACGCCCGCGACCTGCTGCTCACCGAAGGGCCGGTGGACCACCTCGACCATGCCTCCTACCAGCAGTTCTGGGGCGGCAAGGTCGGCGTCGACGCCACCCGTAAACTGCCCGCCGAGGGCTACACCCGGGGCTGGCCCGAGGAGATGACGATGTCGCCGGAGGTCACCTCGCTGGTCGACAAACGCTGGAAGGAGTACGGCATCTGATGGCCACCGCCGTCGCCCCGGCCCCCCGCCCTGGCCGGGTCAAATCCTTCCTCAAGCTCGTCGCGATCGAGCACTCCGTCTTCGCGCTGCCGTTCGCGTACCTGTCGGCGCTGACCGCGATGCAGGTCAACGGTGGTCGGGTGCGGTGGGGAGACCTGCTGCTGATCACCGTGGCGATGGTTGGTGCACGCACGTTCGCCATGGCCGCCAACCGCATCCTCGACCGGCGGATCGACGCCCGGAACCCGCGTACCGCCGGGCGGGAACTGGTCACCGGGGCGGTGAGCGTGCGGACGGCCTGGACCGGCGCGGCCGTCGCCCTGGTGGTCTTCCTCGCCGCCGCCGCCCTGCTCAACCCGCTCTGCCTGGTGCTCGCCCCGCTCGCCGTCATCCCGCTGGTCGTCTACCCCTACGGCAAGCGGTTCACCGACTGGCCGCACGCCATCCTGGCCGTCGCCCAGGCGGTCGGCCCCGTCGGCGCCTGGCTCGCCGTCACCGGCACCTTCGCCGGGTCCGGGCCGGCCTGGCTGCTCGGCGCGGCCGTCGGCCTGTGGATCGGCGGCTTCGACCTGATCTACGCCTGCCAGGACGACGAGGTCGACAGGCAGATCGGGGTACGCAGCGTTCCCGCCCGCTATGGCCGGCGCTTCGCCCTGCACGCCTCCACCGGGGCACACGTGGTGACGTTCGCGCTGTTCATCTGGTTCGGCGCGCTGGTCGGCTTCGGTTGGCCCTGGTGGATCGGGCTGGCGTTCACCGCGGTCGCGTTCGGCTACCAGCACGTGGTGGTCACCCCGACCGACCTGAGCCGGGTCAACCGGGCGTTCTTCACGGCGAACGGTTTCGTCGGCATCGCCCTGTTCGTCTTCGCCCTGCTCGACCTGGTGATCCGCCTCGACCTGCGCCCCTGATCCCGCCTCCTTCCGGCTGCTCATCTCCGGCGCTGCACCGTGCTGCGCCCCGCTCTGCCCCGCCCCGCCCGCTGTCCTTGATGATCAAGAAGTTTGCGTCAGTTGATCAAGAGGTTCAGGTCAACTCGAAGATCAAACTTGACGCAAAGCTCTTGATCACCGGGGCGGGGTGGGCGTCGGTGGGGCGGGGGTCGGTGGGGCGGGTGGGGGGATGGGTCAGGGGTGGGGGTGGACGGGGTAGCGGGCGCTTTCCAGGGTCCAGTCGATGGTGCCCCGGACGGCGTTCGCGATGCCGTCGAGGTGGGCGGCGACGGCACCGTCGAGCGCCGGGCCGAACGACGGGACCGCGGCGCACTGCACCTGGAACCGGGTCATCGTGTCCCGCCAGCGGTCGGCGACCAGTTCGGCGGCCCGTTCCACCGGCACGGCCTGTTCGTCGGCGAGCGCCAGCACCAGGTTGTGCCCGCCCGAGGTGGTCCGGTCCCGTTCCATCGAGGCAAGGTCGTTGTACCAGGAGAGCAGGTCGTTGCCGAGGTCACCGATCCGGCGTAGCAGCGGATGGTGGTAGACCGCGTCCGGTAGCGTCCGACCCCCGACGAACTCGATCAGCGGGTACGACACGTACGCCGCCGAGGTGGCCCGGCGCAGCGTCACGTACTCGGCCACGTTGGGCGGCCGGCCGCTCTCCTTCGCCACCGCCTCCCGCCAGTTGCCGTCCAGGTGGTCGCCGACCGCGTCGGCGAACCGCAGCCGCCAGCGCGCCGGCATCCGGCGGCGGGGCACCCGCCACGCCTCGACCAGCAGCCGGCGCAGCGGCCCCCCGAATCCCGGGTGCCGCCGTCGGGGCCCGTCGTGCAGCAGGGTCAGCGTCCCGCGTCGCAGTGCCCGGATCTGCTCCGAGGGCAGCCGGTCCGGCCCGTCGCAGGCGTCGTCGACCAGGAAGAACCAGGTGAAAAGGGCCGACACGGTACGCAGGTCCGGCTCGCTGGCGTCCGGGTAGAGGCGGCCCGCGTACCTGGCGAAGCCGGCCCGGTCGAGCCGGTGCAACGCCTCGACGCTCAACGGCAGACCCAGCCGGGGTAGCAGTTTCAGCAACCACTCCTGCACGCCGTCGGCGTACGGGGAGAGCCGGGGCGGGATCGGGCAGGTCGACCGTAACGACCAGAGGATCTTGTCGACCATTATCGATGTCTCCCCCGTGCCGTGTGGATCTTTAGTCCGCAGCATCGCAGGTCGAGTGCTGACCTGCCGGCCGGGCCCGCCGTCGGAGGCGCGGCCCACCGGTACGGCGACGGTGGGTCGACCGGCCGGTCCCGCACCGTGCCGACGGGGCGATCACGGGGGTGGGCGTCGGCGGTCGGCGTACACCAGGCAGGCTGGGCGTATGCGCGAACCATGGGTGGTGGGGGTTTCCGGGGCGTCCGGCACCCCCTACGCGGCGGCCGTCGTCCGGGGCCTGCTCGACGCCGGGCAGCCGGTGGACCTGATCGTGTCCCGGGCCGCCCGGCTGACCGTCCTGGACGAGACCGGCCGGCCGTTCCGGGACGGCCACTGGGCCGAGGACCTCGCCGGTTGGCTGGGCCGCGACCTCACCGGCGACGACGTGCGGCACTGGCCGGCCGGTGACATCGCCGCCGGCCCGAGCAGCGGCTCCTACCGGGTACGCGGCATGGCGGTCGTGCCGGCCAGCACGGCGGCCTGCGCCGGCATCGCCATCGGCCTGTCGAAGGACCTGCTGCAACGCGCCGCCGAGGTCAACCTCAAGGAACGACGCCCGGTGGTGCTGGTGCCCCGGGAGACCCCGGTGACCCGCAGCCACCTGGAACACCTGATCGCGCTGCACGACGCCGGCGCGGTGGTGCTGCCGGCCAGCCCCGGCTTCTACGGCGCGGGTGCGTCCGCCACCGCCCAACAACTTGTCGACTTCGTCGCGGGCAAGGTGCTGGACGCCCTGGGCGTGCCGCACACCCTGTTCCGCCGCTGGTCGGGCGAGCTGGCCGCCGACCGCTGACCCGCCCCCGACCGCTGACCCGCCCCCGACCGCTGACCCGCCCCCGACTGCTGGCCGGCCCGTGCTCAGCCCACGCGGGTCGCTGCCCGCCGGCCCTGGCGCAGGGCCCGGACGGCGAGCAGGTGGCGCTGCCCGGGGCCGTCCAAGCGGCGACGGGCCGGCCTCGTCGGCCGGCCCGTGCGTCCGTCTCGCACCATTCAGTACATCCCGGCATTGGCCGGACCCGGCCCGGTCGAGGCGGCCGGGCCCACGTTGCGTGGCTTGCCCATGTCGTCCGCCTCGTCCAACATGCCCTCCCCTTCCAGCAGGGCCCGCACCTCGGATTCCCGAAACCGGCGATGCCCGCCTGGAGTCCGGATGCTGCCTATCCGGCCGGCCGCCGCCCACCGCGTCACAGTCTTCGGGTCCACCCGAAACAGTGCGGCGACCTCACCCGGTGTCAGCAGGCGATCTCCAGTGTCCACAGCCCCCTCCTCGCGTCGACGAAGCCCTCGGCTGAACACACTGCCCCCGGCCGGTGCGAGCCCAGAGCCGTCATGAGGGACGTATGGCAATTACAGCACCAGCGAACTGGCCTGTCCGCCAAACGCGAAAAACGCACGGAGTGGGAAGTTAGTAAATGGTACCGGCGCGGGACTCCCTTGACCGTCGGTCTGCGAACTGTCACCTGCTGTCAGATCCAACGGATGCCGGTCGCCGGACGTTACGCCCCAACGGATAGGCTCACCCTCCGTGGACGCGATCGACCGGAGCCTCGTCGAACTACTGCGGAGTAACGCCCGCCTGTCGTACGCCGAGCTGGCCCGGCAGGTCGGCCTCTCCGCGCCGGCCGTGCACGAACGGGTCGGCAAGCTGGAGTCCAGCGGCGTCATCCGGGCCTACCGGGCCGAGGTCGAGCCGGAGGCGATCGGCCTCGGCGTGACCGCGCTCATCGGCATCGTCGAGGACTCCGGCGGGGACACCGACGACGTGCTGGAGACGTTCCGGCAGATGCCCGAGATCGAATCCTGCTACTTCATGGCCGGCGTCGAGTCCTTCCTGCTCAAGGCTCGGGTGGGCACCATCGCCGAGCTGGAACAGCTGATCGTACGGCTGAGCCGTACCCCCGGGGTGGCCTCCACCCGTACCGGCATCGCCCTGTCGACCAAGTGGGAGAACCGGCCCCAGCCGATCGAGCCGTCGGCCTCCTGACCGGCTGGTGCGAGCGGCGACGACGCCGGGTCGGCCCGAACCCGAGCCGACCTCGCTTGTACCGTTGCCGACGTGACTCATCTCGACCGGTGCGACGAGGCCAGCCGGGTGTGGGTGACCGAGGCGATCGCCGCCGTGGAGGCCGACGCCAACCGGTCCGCCGACACCCACCTGCTGCCGTTCCCGCTGCCCCGGCAGTGGGGGATCGACCTCTACCTCAAGGACGAGTCGGTGCACCCCACCGGCTCGCTCAAGCACCGGCTGGCCCGCTCGCTGTTCCTGTACGGGCTGTGCAACGGCTGGATCGGGCCGGAGACCACGGTGATCGAGGCGTCCTCCGGCTCGACGGCGGTCTCCGAGGCGTACTTCGCCCGGATGCTCGGGCTGCCGTTCGTCGCCGTGATGCCCGCCTCCACCTCACCCGAGAAGATCGCCCAGATCGAGTTCCACGGCGGGCGCTGCCACCTGGTCGACGACCCGGCCAAGGTGGTGGTCGAGGCGCGCTGGCTCGCCGAGGACAGCGGCGGGCACTTCATGGACCAGTTCACCTACGCCGAACGGGCCACCGACTGGCGGGGCAACAACAACATCGCCGAGTCGATCTACGCCCAGCTCTCCCTGGAACGGCACCCGGTGCCCGCCTGGATCGTGGTCGGTGCCGGCACCGGCGGCACCAGCGCCACCATCGGCCGGTACGCCCGCTACCAGCGGCTGCCCACCAAACTCTGCGTGGTCGACCCGGAGAACTCGGCGTTCTACCCGGCGTGGCAGGCCGCCGACTGGTCGGTACGCACCGGCCGGGGCTCCCGGATCGAGGGGATCGGCCGACCCACCGTCGAGGCGTCCTTCCTCCCCTCGGTGGTCGACCGGATGACCCAGGTGCCCGACGCCGCCTCGCTGGCCGCCATGCGGGCCGGATCGGCGGTGCTCGGCCGGCGGGTCGGCGGCTCCACCGGCACCAACCTGTGGGGGGCGTTCGGGCTGATCGCCGAACTGCTCGCCCAGGGGCGACCCGGCTCGGTGGTGACGCTGATCTGCGACGCCGGGGACCGGTACGCCGACACCTACTACGACGACGACTGGGTGGCCGCACAGGGCCTCGACCTCGCCCCGTACCTGGCCACCATCGACCGGTTCCTCAGCACCGGGAGCTGGCCCGGCTGACCCCCGGAGCCGGCCGGGCCGACACCCGGCCCTGCCCGCCCGGTTCCGCCGTCAGCCCAGGTCGGCCCGGTCGGCCAGCCCGGGGTAGTGCCGGACCAGCCCCTCGCCGTCCACCTCCAGCTCGGTGCGGAACGTGTCACTGGTGAACCCCACCCGCCCCGGCCCGAGCGCGGTGTAGACCTGCTCGCCGGCCACCACCTCCAGGCTGGGCACCAGCACCCACGCCACGGTGATCCGGTGCTCGGTGCTGGACGCGGCCCCCGCCAGCCCCAGCCGACGGATCGGCAGGCTGTTGAACAGGGCCGAGCCGCCCAGGTCGACGTCGAGCGCCGGGTGCAACCGGTCGGTGTCCTCGATGCCGGGTAGGCCGGCCGGTGGCTGCCCGGCCGCCCGCAGCGCCGCGTCCAGGTCACCCTGCTCGCCGGTGCGCACCCGCCACCCGTCCGCGCCGCGTTCCAGCCGTACGCTCCGCGACCAGCCGGCGCCCTCGACCTCCACGGCGAGCGAGGTGGTGGCCCCGTCCGAGCCGGTCTCCAACCGGTAGCGGCAGGTGTAGGGGATCGGGTCGACGGCCAGTTGGGTCCCGTGCGCGGCGAATCCGGCCCCGTCGTCGAGGACGGCGTGCTCGGCCCCGGCGGTGTCGGTCCGGCTCCAGAAAAGTGACCTCGGCATGGTCCGGACGTTACGCCAGCAGGGCGTCGACGGCAGCGCATGCGCGAACGCCGCCCCGGAGCAGGTGCTCCGGGGCGGCGTCGGAAAACCGCGGGGGACCGTGGCCGGGCCGGCCCGCTCCCGTCCGATCAGTGGGTACGCGCCGGCGGCCGGCCGCCGAAACCCCGCCGGTCGTCACGCGGCCGGTCGTCACGGACCCGGCCCTCGGTGCGGAACCCGCCCCGACGGTCGGTGCCCCGCGAATCGCCGCCGCCGAACCGGCGCTCACCGGACCGCTGCTCGCCCCGGGCGTCCCGGTCGCCGAAACGCGGCTCGCTGCGCTCGCCGAACCGCCGGTCGCCGTAACCCCGGTCGCCCCGGTCGCCGTAGCTCCGGTCGGTCCGGGGCCGCTCGGCGTAGCCGCGCTCGCCGCTCGGCCGCTCCCGGTAACCCCCGCCGGTACGCTCGCCGTACCCCTGACCGGCGGCGGTCCGGTCGCCGTAGCCGCCGGTGGGGCGGTCACGGTGGCCCCGCTCGCCGCCGGTGCGCTCGCGGTAGCCCCGGTCGCCGCCCCCGGTCCGGTCGCCGTAGCCCCGGTCGCCGTAGCCCCGGTCGCCGGTGGGGCGGTCGTCCCGGGCGGCGCGGTCACCGAACGGGCGGTCACCGTAACGGCGGTCCCCGGTCTGCCGGTCGCCGCCCTGGTCGCCGTAGCTCCGCTCCCGGGCCGGTCGCTCCGCGCCGTAGCTGCCGCGCGGCCGTTCCCCGCCGTAGCCGCCACGGCCGTCCCGGCTGCCGCCGTGGCCCCGGTCGCCGCCGTAGCCCCGGGCGTCCCGGTCGCCGAAGCGGCGCGGGCGGTCGCCGTGCCGACGCGGCTCGGGCTCGTCACGGACCGGGACACCGCTGGGCTCGCGGGCACCGGTCAGCTCGGCGAGCACCGCGTCGCCGACCCGCACCCGGGTCTCGGCCGGCTCCACGCCCGCCTTCTCCAGCATCGCCAGCGTGGTCCGCCGCTGCTTGGGCAGCACCAACGTGGCCACCGCGCCGGACTCGCCGGCCCGCGCGGTACGCCCCGCCCGGTGCAGGTAGTCCTTCGGGTCCTTCGGCGGGTCGATGTGCAGCACCAGCGACACCCCGTCGACGTGGATGCCCCGGGCCGCCACGTCCGTGGCGACCAGCACGTCCATCCGTCCCTCACGGAACTCGGCGAGGGTCTTGGTACGCATCCGCTGGGTCTTGCCGCCGTGCAGCCCACCGGCCCGTACGCCCACCGCGCCGAGCTGTTCCACCAGCCGGTCCACCCCGAGCTGGGTACGGGCGAAGAGCATCGTCCGACCGGACCGGGCCGCGATCGACGCCGCCACGGCGAACTTGTCGTGCGGCGGGATCAGCAGCAGGTGGTGGTCCATCGTGGACACCGAGGCGGTCGACGGCGCGGTCGAGTGCGTCACCGGGTCGGTCATGAACCGCTTGACCAGGGTGTCGACGTCACCGTCCAGAGTGGCCGAGAACAGCAGCCGCTGGGCACCCGCCGGGGTCTTGGCGAGCAGCTCGGTGACCTCGGGAAGGAAGCCCATGTCGGCCATCTGGTCGGCCTCGTCGAGGACTGTCACCTCGACGTCGTCCAGGACGCAGACGCCCCGGCTGATCAGGTCGCCGAGCCGGCCCGGGGTGGCCACGACGATCTCGACGCCCCGGCGCAGCGCGTCGATCTGCCGGTCGTACGGCACGCCGCCGACGGCGGTCTTGAGGAAGATCCCGACGGCCTTGCCCAGCGGCAGCAGCGCGTCGTTCACCTGCATCGCCAGCTCGCGGGTGGGGACGAGGACCAGGGCGCGCGGGTGCAGCGGCCGGGCCCGGTTCAGCTCGGCCAGCCGGGCGACGATGGGCAGGCCGAAGGCGAGGGTCTTGCCGGAGCCGGTCTGGCCCCGGCCGAGGACGTCCCGGCCGGCGAGGGCGTCGGGCAGGGTGGCCCGCTGGATCTCGAACGGGGTGGTGATGCCCTGCCGGGCGAGGGCGTCGACGAGCTGCCGGGGCAGCCCCAGGTCGGCGAAGCCGACGGGGGCGGCCGGGACGGCGAGGTCGTCGGTCGGGAGGTCGTGGGCGGACGGACTGGTGCCGGGGTCAACGGAGGTGGTCAAGAAAAGCCTTTCGAGCGGGGCGCATCTTCGCGATGGCCCGCCGCAGCATGGGTACGCCGCCGAATCGCCCGCAAGATCGCCCAGGGGCACGCCACGCGTGCCGGGTCAGTGATCCCGACAAGTGTACGGCGATCCGGTGACGTCGCCAGTGGGCCCCGAGCCGGTAGTGGGCGGACTCACCCGTTCCGGGCCGTCAGCCACCTGCCGGCGGCCCCCTCCACCGGCGTCACCCGCCGCCCGGCCTCACTGGGACAGCATGCCGCCGACCAGCCCGTCCATCACGTCGTTGGCGAGCAGGACGACCAGCACGCTGATCGCCACCAGCAGCCCCAGCGAGGCGGCGAGCACGATCACCACCCGGGTGGTCCTGGATCGCGGTGCCGGCGTGTCGGACCAGCCCTGGGCCAGGATGTGCCCGGTCAGCGAGCCGGAGTTCTCCACCGGGTTGGCGGCCGGGAAGGCGACCGTGGCGTGCCCCGGGCCGTCGGTGCCGCCGTAGCCGACGCTGGCCAGGTTCGGGCCGCCCCGGTAGGGCGTACCGGAGGAGGGACGGGCGGCGTCGCCGGCCGTGCGGCGCGGCGCGGACCCGGACGCCGGCCAGGTGGGCAGCGCCGGGGCCGGCACCACCGGCAGCACCGAGGTCGCGCCGTCACCCACCGGATCGGGTACGACCGGGGCCCGGAACGTCGGCATGGCCGTACCTGCTGCTCCCGCGCTGCCGGCTCCGGTGCGGCTTGTTTCCGCGCTGCCTGCGCTGACGCCGGCGGCACCCGTTCCACCGGTACCCGCCGGGGGTGCGGAGGTCGGCGGAGCGAAGGCGGCGGGGGCCGGGGGTGCGGAAGTCGGTGGGGTCGACCCGGAGGGGGTCGTGGCCGGGGGCGCGGAGGCGGGTGGCCTGAAGGCGGGGGAGGTGGCGGCCGGGGGTGCGGCAGCCGCAGGCGTCGGGAGGCTGCCGGCCGGGGGTGCCGAGGTGGGCGGGGCGACGGTGCCGCCGGTCGCGGGCGCGGTGACGGAGGCGCTGGCCCGGAAGGCCGTCGGGGCGCCGGGCATGGCCGGCGGCGGGGGGAACGGGGGTGCCGGCATCGGGCCGGGCGGCGGTGGGGGCGGGGGCACCGCCGGGCCCGGGGGCGGCAGCGGCGGCCCCGGTACGGGTGGGACCGGGCCGGGAGGAACCGGAACGGGGCCCGGCGGTGGACCGGGCAGCGGCGGGACCGGTGCGGGGAACGGACCGGGGGCCGGCGGCTCGGGAGTGCCCGGCGTCGAGGGCTCGGGCGTGGGGGCCGGCGACGGTTCGGGGGCGGGCTCCGGCTCCGGTGTCGGCGGGGTGGGGGGCTGTGCCGGCTCCGGGGGCTGCACGGGCTCGGGCGGCTCCGGGTTGACCGGCGTCGACCGGTACACCCCGGGGGCCGCGTCGCCGGGCCGGGTGCCCGCGTCCGCTGCGGCGTCCTCGGCCTCGGCGGCGGAGACCCGGCTGAGCCCGGGGACGGAGACGCTGGCCCGTGCCGGGCCGCCGTCCGAGCCGTCACGCTGCCCGGGGACACTCGCCGGGCCGGCCGGACTGCCGGCGGTGTCCGGGTCGGATGTTCGGGAGGTCGGGACGGTGACCGGGCCGCCCGGAATGGGGTCGCCGCCGGCGGAGCCGTCCGGCTCGGGTGTTCGGGAGGCCGGGACGGCCGGCTCGGCGGCGGTCGGGGTGCCGGCCCGGTAGGTGGTCGCGGTGCCCGGCCCTGCCGGCAGGTCGCCACCCCCGGGCGGGGCGGTCACGGTACGTACGCTGGCCGTGGCGCGGGCCGTGCCTTCCACGGCCGGGCCGGGCCGGACCGGGGTGCTGGTGACCCGGCCGGGGCGGGGCGGGGCGTCGCCGGGTGCCGGGGTGGCCTCGTCGGCGCGAGCGGTGGGGCCGGCCGGGTCGGGCACCGGTCCCTGGTCCACGTGCCCCACCGGAACCTCTTGCTCGCCCATGATCGCCCTCCGTGCCCCCTCGCATCCGCGTCCCGCGAACGGTGACCGGATGTGCCTCGTGTCACCGTGCCACATCTCGTCCCGTCGGCACAGCCGGAGTGCCGATGGGACGGTCGGGGCGGTGCCGGCCGGTCAGTTCCCGGTGCTCGCCGAGGCTCCCGCCGACGCCGGGGCGGACGCCGACCGGCTGCTCTCCACGGTGCCGCTGTCCTCCGGGTCCGGGGTGCCGGAACCGGTGAGGCTCGGCGTCGGGTCGGCGGTCCTGGTCGGCGTGGGGGTCGGCGTCGCCGTGGTGGCCGACGGCCTCGGGGTGACCGGCGGCTTCGTCGGCGCGGTGGTCGACCCGCCGGTCGGCCGGGGCGTGGGCGTGGTCGGCTTCGGTGACGCCGTGGTGGGCTTCGGAGTGGGGGTGGTGGGCTTCGGCGAGGCCGTGGTGGGCTTCGGGGTGGGCGGCGGGGGCTGGGTGACCGGGGCCCCGGGGGTGGTCACCGCGCCGACGACCCGGGTGGAGGCGTAGAGGCCGGACCACCGCACCTGGGAGATCTTGACCACGTCCCCGCTGCGCGGCGCCTGCACCATCCGCCCGTTGCCGATGTACATCGCGACGTGGTGGATGGTCGTCCAGCTGCTGCCCGAGGCGAAGAAGAGCAGGTCGCCGGGGAGCAGGGCGCTCTGCGAGACCGTCCGCCCACGGGTGGCGTAGTACTGGTCGCGGGCGACCCGGGGCAGGTCGTAGTAGCCGGCCGACCGGTAGGCCGCCCACATCAGGCCGGAGCAGTCGAACCGGTCCGGCCCCTCGGCCGCCCAGAGGTACGGGTCGCCGAGCTGCGCCAGCGCGTACCGCACGGCGGCGAGCGCCTGCGGGCTGGCGTTCAGGCCGCTGCTGCTCTGCCCCTCGACGTACGCCGACCCGAGCTTCTGCTCGGCGGCCTCCTGCTGCTTCTCCAGGGCGATGAGCTGGGCCTGGTTGTCGGCCCGCAGCTTGGCGATCTTGGCATCGTTGTCGCGCAGCGCCTTCTGCACCGCGGCGAACTGGTCCTCGGCCCGCCGGACCCGGTCGGTGGCGGCGGTGACCGCCTGGGCGGCGACCTGCTCGGCCGTACGGGCCCGGGAGAGCTCGCCGGAGGCCGCCGTGGTCTCGCCGTCGGCCTGCTCACCCCGGGAGACCCGTTGCAGGACGCTCAGCCCGTGCAGGTCGCGGGCGAACTCGCCGGGCGGCAGGGCGGCGGCGGCCTTGAAGGCATCCGCGGCGACGGCGTTGGCCCGTTGCTCGGCAACGGTCAGCGCGCTCCGGGCCCGGGTCAGCTCGCCCTGCACACCGGTGAGCTGCACCCGGGCGTCGTCGCGCTGCTTTTCGAGCTGGAGGAGCTGGTCGGCGAGCTGGCCGTTCTGCGCGGTCAGGGTGTCGATCTGGGACAGCAGCGGGCTGGTCGGCAGCCCGCCGACGGGCAGCGCGGTCGAGCTGCCCGGCTGGCCCACGGTCGGGTAGCCGGGGGCCGCCGCACCGGGCAGTCGCAGCGTGCCTGTCGCCACCGGTCGGGAACCGGTGTCCGGAACGGTGTTGGGCAGTGCCGGGTCGGCGTAGACCGGGGTGGCCAGGGCCATCGCGGCGACCGCGCCGAGCAGCGCCGACCAGAGCGCCGGCCGCAGCACCGGGGAGACCACCGGGACCCTGCGTCGTCGCTGTCGTCGCCCGTGCCCGCTGTCGACCATTCCGCTCCCTGTGCCGCGTGATGGTGTCACCGCGTGAGGTGGGGCGCGGCGACCCGGAACGCCGCCGGTGTGCGCCGCGTCCCATCCTGTCTTACCGCACCGGGACAACGATGTCGATGCGGAGACGGCTTGGAGAAGCCTGGGAGTACGGGTGAGGTAGGTCGCTGGCGGTGCCCGTCCTGCCGACCTGTCGGTCGTCCGACGTAGGCTCGATCGGACCGCAGGTGGAAGGGACGTGGCTTTTCGATGGACGCCGGACTCAAGCGTGAGCTCGAAGAGAAGGTGTACGCGGGGGAGCGACTGACCCGCTCGGACGGGATCGCCCTCTACGAGAGCGACGACCTGACCTGGTTGGGCCGGCTGGCCCACCACCGGCGTACCGAGTTGAACGGCGAACGGGTGATGTTCAACGTCAACCGGCACCTCAACCTGACGAACGTCTGTTCCGCCTCGTGTGCGTACTGCTCGTTCCAGCGCAAGCCGGGCGAGAAGGACGCGTACACGATGCGGATCGAGGAGGCGGTCCGCAAGGCCAAGGAGATGGAGGACGAGCAGCTCACCGAGTTGCACATCGTCAACGGCCTGCACCCCACCCTGCCCTGGCGCTACTACCCCAAGGTGCTGCGCGAGCTGAAGGCGGCGCTGCCCAACGTCAAGCTCAAGTGCTTCACCGCGACCGAGGTGCAGTGGTTCGAGAAGATCAGCGGCCTGTCGGCCGACGAGATCCTCGACGAGCTGATGGACGCCGGCCTGGAGTCGTTGACCGGCGGCGGCGCGGAGATCTTCGACTGGGAGGTCCGCCAGCACATCGTCGACCACGCCTGCCACTGGGAGGACTGGTCGCGGATCCACGCGCTGGCCCACGCCAAGGGCATGAAGACCCCGGCGACGATGCTCTACGGCCACATCGAGGAGCCCCGGCACCGGGTCGACCACGTGCTGCGGCTGCGCGAGTTGCAGGACCAGACCGGCGGGTTCGCGGTCTTCATCCCGCTGCGCTACCAGCACGACTTCGTCGACTCGGCGGACGGCAAGATCCGGAACCGGATCCAGGCGCGCACCACCATGGCGTCGCCGGCCGAGTCGCTCAAGACGTTCGCGGTCTCCCGGCTGCTGTTCGACAACGTCCCGCACCTGAAGAACTTCTGGGTGATGCACGGCCTGTCGGTGGCCCAGCTCTCGCTCAACTTCGGCGTGGACGACCTGGACGGCTCGGTCGTCGAATACAAGATCACCCACGACGCCGACTCGTACGGCACCCCGAACACCATGCACCGTGACGACCTGCTGCACCTGATCTGGGACGCCGGTTTCCAGCCGGTGGAGCGGGACACCCGCTACAACGTCGTCCGCGAGTACGACCGGGCGCCGTCGCTTTCGTCTCGGCGTGCCGAGCCGCAGCAGGTCTGGGCCTGACCCGGCCGTATGCTCGTCACACCATGACCGGACAGCAGCCGACCGCGCAGCAGCGCAGCGGGTTTCCCCGCCGGGACGCCGAGGGACGCATCCTGACCCTGGGTGACCTGCTCGGGGTGAGCCTGGCCGGCTGGCTGATCGGCCTGCTGGCGCTGGTGCTCTTCGACTGGGCGTTCGCCGTGGCCGGCGCGGGTGACTTCGGCCGGACCAACGGCTGGCTCGCGGTGATCCTGCCGGCCTGGCTGTTCTGGGACGACTTCCGGGCCTGGGACTTCGGCGCGGCCAGGGTGGTCGCGGCGTTGTCCGCCGCGGTGGTCGCGGTGCTCGCCGGGCTGCTGGTGGCGGGCCTGGCGGCCGGGCTCGCGCCGCTGTTCACCGGCGGGCTGGCCGCGCTCGCGTTCACCGTCGGGTACGCGGTGCTCTGGTTCCAGGGCGTGCACTGGCTGGCCCGACGGACGGGCTGAGCCACACCCGACGGCGGCGTTCCGACGCAGAAGCAAGGAGTGGGCAACGTGGGCGCGAGCAGCGAGCGGGGTGTGCGAGCCCTGCGGTCGCGGATGAGGATGGTCCGGTGAGCGCGGCGGTGAAGTACACGCTGGCCCGGATCGGGCTGTTCCTGGTGGTCGTGGCGGCGTTGTGGCCGGTCGGGATGAACCTCTTCCTGAAGCTGATGGTGGCGTTGATCTTTTCCGCCGCCGCGTCGTTCTTCCTGCTCCGGGGCTGGCGGGACCAGATGGCCGAGGAGGTGGCCGCCGCCGCCGAGCGGCGACGCGCGGAGAAGGAGCGGCTCCGCTCCGCCCTGGCCGGCGACGACCACCCCGGCGGGGACGCCCCGCGCCCCTGATCCCCGCCCCCCCGCGCGGACACGCCCCGCGCCCTCTCCGGCCCCCGCCCGCCCCGGTGATCAAGAGGTTTGCGCCAACTTCGATCGTCAACCTGACGCATACCTCTTGATCACCGAGCACCAGCGATGCACCGCGTCCTACCGGGCGTGATCCACTCCAGGTTGACTCAGGGGCGGTGTCGCTGTCTGGCGATACCGCTACTTCGGCTCCCGAGAGTGGATCTTGAGTTGGGTCACCAGTTGGTCGAGCCGGGGACGATCGGCCAGGGGCGGTCGGTCGGCTTGATCAGGTAGGCGATGCCGCCCGACCCGCCGGCCACCGTGCCGTCGGCCCGGTGCCGCTTGGTCCGCAGCCAGATCTGCTCGAACTGGTCGCGTCGGTAGACGTTGCGCACCTCGGCGTTGGACGCGGACGCCGGGTCGTTGACGATCACGTCGCCGTCGGCGGTGAAGCCGACGACCACGAACAGGTGCCCGGAGGTGCCGTAGTTGGAGCCGTCCAGCTCGGTGTCGAGGAAGGACTGTGAGGTGACCACGGGGATGCCGGCGCGGATGAAGCGTTCCACCTCGTCGAGGGAGTGCAGCCGGGTCACCCGGGCCTCGATGCCGGGGAAGCTGGCCGCGTATGCGGTGTTGAACGGCCAGTTGCCCGCGCCCTCGTACTCGTTATCCCAGGTCATCCGGGCGGCCTGGACAACCTGCGGGTCGGGGTGGCCGGGGTCGATCCAGGACAGGTCGGCCGCCGACGGGAGCCTGCCGTAGTACTCCAGCACCATCGCGGTGGACGTCGGACTGCACCAGACCTGGCCGCCGCCGCCCCACTCGGGGTAGCTGCCCCGGTGGATCATCTGGGAGCGGGCGGGCACCGGCAGTTCGGTGCCCCAGGCGATGCGGCCCCGGCTCGGCGTGACGGTGAACCGGTCCGGCACGGACGAACTCATCGCGCCGAGCATCCGGACCCGGGGTGCGGCGGCCTGGCCGGGCGCGCGGTAGAGGGTCAACCGGAGCTGGTACGACCGCAGCAGCACCCCGGCGTCGGCGTCGTCGATGGCGAACGTGTCGGTCCACACGCTGGACCAGGGGTCGCCCTGACCGTCCAGGGTGGCCCGGGCGATGTCCCGGTCGCCGGAGGCCCAGCGGGCCATCACGTACCAGGGGGTGTGGTCGCCGGTGGAGTAGGTGCCCTGGAGTTCGACCTGGAGCCAGGTGCCGGCGGGGGTGTCGGCGTTCCAGGAGGCGACCAGTTCGGTGGCGTCGAAGCCGATCGGGGTGGGCGGGGAGGTCCAGGTGGCGTATTCCCAGGTGCGGGTGGTGCCGGTGTGTTCGTCGGTGAACTCGGTGGTGCCGGCGGGCCGGCCCATGGTGAGGCCGGCGTGGTCGCCGGGGGCGGCGTGGGTGCCCCGGTGGGTGCCGGCCCGCCAGTCGGGGTAGCGGGACCACTCCTGGAAGGTGATCTGCTCGTCGTGCCCACCGGCAGGCGGGCGGTCCCCGGCGGGTGGACGGTCCCCGGCGGGTGGGTGCGCCCCGGCGGGCGTGGGGCCGCCGGCCCGGACGGGTGCGGTGCTGGCGAGCAGGGTGAGGGTGGCGACGCCGACCAGGGCGACGGTGCGCAGGGCTCTGCTGGACATGGCAACTCCGCAGGGTGGGGAATCGTTGCCGTTCACTGTCCCGCCTGGCAGGAAGTTTCGCCAGAGGGCGTCGTCAGGAAAACCATTGCCGGTATGACGATCCGGTCGGGATGGTGGGAGATAGTCACGGATATTGATATGACCATGTGACTGCTGGTGAAGTGGGCGCACAACGGGATACCCCGTACCCCGAGGAGGATGTCCATGGCCTTCCGCACCTCCCCCTTCCGGCGTCGCCTGGCGCTGGCCGTCGTCGCCGGCCTCGGCCTCACCGCCGTCGCCACCGGGCCGGTCTCCGCCCGCCCGGCCCCGGAGCCCGAGCCCACCGCCGTCAGCTACCGCGTGCTCGGCCCGCGTACCCTCGCCGACCGCAACGCGGTCGCCCGCACCGGCGCGGCCATCGACTCCGCCGAGCACGGCGTGCTGTACGTCTCGGCCAATCGGTCCGAGGCCGCCGCCATCACCCGGCTCGGCTTCCGACTGGAACGGGAGGTCGAGCCGGCCCCCGCCGAGGGTGCCCGCGCCAACGCCTTCCCGCCGGCCGACTCGAACTACCACGACTACGCCGAGCTGACCACCGTGGTCAACCAGGTGGTCGCCGACCACCCGGCGATCGCCCGCAAGATCAGCATCGGCCGGTCGTACGAGGGCCGCGACCTGATGGCGGTGAAGATCTCGGACAACGTCGGCACCGACGAGGCCGAACCGGAGATCCTGTTCAACGCCCAGCAGCACGCCCGCGAGCACCTGACCGTCGAGATGGCGATCTACCTGCTCAACCTGTTCACCGACAGCTACGGCAGCGACTCGCGGATCACCAGCATCGTCAACTCCCGGGAGATCTGGATCGTCCCCACGGTCAACCCGGACGGCAGCGAGTACGACATCGCCACCGGCTCCTACCGGTCCTGGCGCAAGAACCGGCAGCCCAACAGTGGTGCGGCGGCGGTCGGCACCGACCTGAACCGCAACTGGGGCTACAACTGGGGCTGCTGCGGCGGCTCGTCCGGCGCGCCGTCGTCGAGCACCTACCGGGGGCCGTCCGCGTTCTCCGCGCCGGAGACCAAGGCGCTGCGGGACTTCGTCAACAGCCGGGTCGTCGGCGGGGTGCAGCAGATCAAGGCCAACATCGACTGGCACACCTACTCGCAGCTGGTGCTCTGGCCGTTCGGCTACACCACGGCGAACACCCCCAGCGGGATGACCGCCGACCAGTACAACACCTTCGCCACCCTCGGACAGCGGATGGCGGCCACCAACGGCTACACCCCCGAGCAGTCCAGCGACCTCTACATCACCGACGGCGACAGCCTCGACTGGATGTGGGCGACCCACAAGATCTGGGCGTACACCTTCGAGATGTACCCCGGGGAGTCCGGGGCCGGCGGCGGCTTCTACCCGCCCGACGAGGTGATCCCCGCGCAGACCTCCCGCAACAAGGAGGCGGTGCTGCTCCTGTCCGAGTACGCCGACTGCCCCTACCGGGTGATCAACAAGCAGAGCACGTACTGCTGACCCCGCTGACCTGACTCCGGGTGGGGTCCCGTAAGCCCCCGACGGGGCCCCACCCACCCCTCCCGTCCGGACGATCTTCGCTGGTCGTGCGCTACCGTGGCACCCGATCGACCGCAGCGAAGCCGGTGCGAAACCGGCGCTGTCCCGCAACTGTGATGACCCACCGAGGCTCCCCGCCCTGCGCCGGAGCCGCCGCGACGCCCGGCCCGACGTGGCCGGCGTCGCCGTGTGTGGGGACGAGCCAGGTCGCCTGTGGTCGGTCGCGACACGCGCTCTCGAGGAAGGGCGCCTCGCGGACGGGCGCGCACACGCTCCCTGTCGGCGAAGCACCACGCTCCTCGACCGACAGGAGGCCAGATGTTCCGACGTACCCCCCGGTTGTTCGCCGCGACCCTCGCGGTGGCGGCCCTCGCCCTCGGCGCGTGCGCCGAGAAGACCTCGGACGACACCCCCGCCACCGGCGGCAGCAGTTCCGGCGCGGCGGCCTTCCCGGCCACGGTGGGCAACCTCACCCTCGACAAGCGGCCCGAGAAGATCGTCTCGCTGTCGCCCACGGCGACCGAGATGCTCTTCGCCATCGGCGCGGGCAAGCAGGTCACCGCCGTCGACGACCAGTCGAACTACCCGGCCGACGCGCCCAAGAGCGAGCTGTCCGGCTTCCAGCCCAACGCCGAGGCGATCGCCGGCAAGAACCCCGACCTGGTGGTCCTCGCCAACGACACCAACAAGATCATCGCCCAGCTCACCGCGCTGAAGGTGCCGGTGCTGCTCACCCCGGCGGCGACCACCCTCGACGACACCTACCGGCAGCTCGCCGACCTGGGTACCCTCACCGGCCACCCGACCGAGGCCGCCGACGTCACCGCCCGGATGAAGGACGAGATCGGCAAGCTCACCAAGGACCTGCCGCAGCGGTCGACGAAGCTGACCTACTACCACGAGCTGGGGCCGGAGCTGTACAGCGCGACCAGCAAGACCTTCATCGGCTCGATCTACGCGCTGGCCGGCCTGGAGAACATCGCCGACGCCTCCGACGCCGACGGCAAGAACGGCGGATACCCGCAGCTCTCCCAGGAGGTCATCGTCAAGGCGAACCCCGACTTCGTCTTCCTCGCCGACGTCAAGTGCTGCCAGCAGAGCGCCGACACGGTCAAGGCCCGTAGCGGCTGGGCCGGCGTCACCGCCGTCAAGAACAACCAGGTCGTCGCGCTCGACGACGACGTCGCCTCGCGCTGGGGCCCGCGCGTGGTCGACCTGCTCCGGTCGATCGTCGACGCCACCGCCAAGGTGCCCGCGTGACGGTCCGGTGACCGTGCGGTCCACCACACCCGCACCGGCCGGGACGCGCGACGCGTCCCGGCCGGCCCGCGTCACCGGTACGCCCCGGCCGGCCGGCCTGCGCAAGCGCTGGCTCGCTGCCGGGGTGCTCGCCGTGCTGGTGGCCCTGGTCGCCGGGGTGTCCCTCGGGCCGGTCAGCCTGCCGCCCGGCAGCGTCGCCGCCGAACTGCTCAACCTGCTGCCCGGAGTACGCCTGGACAGCGGGCTCACCGAACGCGAGATCGCGATCGTCACCGAGCTGCGGCTGCCCCGGGTGGTGCTCGGCCTGCTCGTCGGCGGTCTGCTCGCCCTGGCCGGCGGCTGCTACCAGGGGGTGTTCCGCAACCCGCTGGCCGACCCGTACCTGCTGGGGGTGGCGGCCGGCGCGGGATTCGCGGTGACCGCGGTGATCACGCTGGGCGGCATCGGGGCGGGCGGCGCGCTGACCGGGATGCCGGTCACCATTCCGCTCGCCGCGTTCGTCGGCTCGCTCGGTGCGGTCGCCCTGACGTACCTGCTCGGGGCGGCCGGCGGGCGGGACCGCTCCCCGGCCACCCTGATCCTGGCCGGGGTCGCGGTGTCCGCGTTCCTCGCCGCCGGGCAGACGTACCTGCTGCAACGGCACTCCGACAGCATCCAGCAGGTCTACTCGTGGCTGCTCGGCCGGCTCGGCACCGCCGGCTGGGGTGACGTGCGGCTGATCCTGCCCTACTTCGTGCTGACCACCGTGGTGGTGCTGCTGCACCGGCGGGAACTCGACGTGCTCTCCGTCGGCGACGACGAGGCGAGCAGCCTCGGGCTGCACCCGCAACGCTCCCGCTACCTGCTGATCGCCGCCGCCTCACTGGGCACCGCCGCCGCCGTCTCCGCCTCGGGGCTGATCGGCTTCGTCGGGATCATCGTGCCGCACACCGTACGGCTGCTCGCCGGGTCGAGCCACCGGGTGATCCTGCCGCTGTCGCTGCTGTTCGGCGCGGCGTTCCTGGCGCTGACCGACGTGGTCGCCCGGACCGCCGCCGCCCCCGCCGAGATCCCGATCGGCGTGGTCACCGCCCTGCTCGGCGGCCCGTTCTTCGTCCTGGTCCTGCGCACCGCCCGCCGGGTATTTCCATGAGTGCGCCGGCGGTGCAGGTGCGGGGGCTGCACGTGCGGCTCGGTGGGGAGGTGATCCTGGCCGGCGTCGACCTGACGGTCGACAGCGGCGAGTGGGTCACCGTGATCGGGCCGAACGGCGCCGGCAAGTCGACCCTGCTGCGCGCCGTCGGCGGCCTGCTGCCCGCCCCGGGCGCGGTCTCCCTGTTCGGTACGCCGTCCGGCGCGCTGCGTCGCCGGGAGCGGGCCCGGGTGGTGGCGACGGTGGCGCAGTCCCCGGTGGTGCCGGCGGGGATGTCGGTGTTCGACTACGTCCTGCTGGGGCGCACCCCGTACGTCGCGCCGCTGGGCCGGGAGTCGGCGGCCGACCTGGCGGTCGTGCACGACGTCCTCGACCGACTCGACCTGACCGGGTTCCACGGGCGGGAGCTGGCCACCCTCTCCGGCGGGGAACGGCAGCGGGTGTTCCTGGCCCGCGCCCTCGCCCAGGGCGCCACCCTGCTGCTGCTCGACGAGCCGACCAGCGCGCTGGACATCGGCCACCAGCAGGAGGTGCTGGAGTTGGTCGACCAGCTCCGCCGCACGCACGGCCTGACCGTGCTGGCCACCATGCACGACCTCTCCGTCGCCGGCGAGTACGCCGACCGGATGGTGCTGCTCGCCGACGGCCGGGTCGTCGCGGCGGGCCCGCCCGACCAGGTGCTCACCGAGGAGTTGCTGTCCCGGCACTACCGGGCCCGGGTCCGGGTCGTCCCCGGCGACCACGGTCCGCTGGTGGTGCCCAGCCGACCCGGCCCACCGCGCCGCTGACCTGCGGCGCGTCGTCAGGCGGGTTCGGTGGCGGGGCACAGCAGGGAGAACCGGGCCCCTGCGGGGTCCCGCAGGGTGCTCCGGCGGCCCAGCAGGGTGTCCCGGGGCGGGGTGATTATGGTGCCGCCGAGGGTGGTGGCGCGGGCGGTGGCCATGTCGACGTCGGCCACCGCGAAGAACACCGACCAGTACGCCGGCCGCGCCGGGTCGGGGGTGGGCAGCATCCCGGCCACGATCCGGGCCCCGCACCGCCAGCCGGTGTAGCCGGATCCGCCGGCGGGCTGCTCCTCCGGGTGCCAGCCGAAGACCAGCTCGTAGAAGACCTTCGCGCCCTCCGGGTCGGGGCTGACCAGCTCGTTCCAGCACATCGCCCCGGGCGCGTCGAGCAGTTCCGCCCCGGGCGTCCGCATCGGCTGCCAGACGCTGAACACCGCGCCGGCCGGGTCGGCGAAGACCGCCATCCGACCGGCGTGCAGGACGTCGAACGGGGCGACCAGCACCTGACCGCCGGCCGCCCCGACCCGGGTGCTGACCAGGTCGGCGTCGTCGGTCGCCACGTACGTCGACCAGACCGGCTCCCGGCCCGGGTCGGCAGGTGGGCCGGCACCCGCCACCGCCCGGCCGTCCCGGTGGAAGGTGGTGTAGCCGGCCCGCTCGGGTTCGGGCGCGATCCGGCCGGTCCAGCCGAACAGCTCCGGGTAGAACCGCCTGGCGGCGTCCAGGTCGGGGGTCGCCAGGTCGGTCCAGCAGGGCGTGCCCGCGGCGACGGTGCGCACGTCGGCCCCTCTCGGCTGTGGGGCGTACGGGTGGACGCCCTGCCGGCATCGTGGCACCGGGCGGCGGCCACCCGGGCCGAAGCGGCGTACAGGTCAGCTGAACCGGCGACCCTCGTCCCGCCGGTACGCCCAGCCGGAGACCGTGGCGAGCAGCACGATCCAGACGCCGAGCATGGCCAGGGCGAGCGGGTCGGGTCGCCAGTCGCCGACCGCCGCCCACATCAGCTCGACCGCGCCCCGGGTGGGGAGGAACGGGGCGATCGTCTGGATGAAGCCGGGCGCGTCACCCGGCGCGGAGAGCAGGCCGCCGCCGAAGGCCAGCGGGAAGAAGATGACCTGCGCGACGACGATCGCCGCCTTGCTCGGCAGGGAGTAGCCGATGGCGAGCCCCAGCAGGGTGAACGGCACCGACACCACGGCCACGGTGGCCGCGCCGAGCAGCAGCCCGACCGGGGTGACCCGGGCGGCCGTGGCGACCGCCGCGATGACCACGACGGGCAGCATCGACAGGTAGGTCAGCACCAGCCCGGCCAGGATCCGCCCGGCCAGGCGGGGTCCCGGCCCGGCCGGCAGGGTCCGGGTGTACGGGTTCCACGGCTGGTCGCGGTCCTCGGCGACGCCGATCCCGTACTGGAAGATGTTGGCGCTCATCACCGCGAAGGTGACCATTGCGGCGGTGGCGTAGGTCGCGCCGGTCGGATCGTCCCCGGCGAACGGGACGACGAAGAAGAGCATCGCGGCGGCGGGGAAGAACGCGCTGCCGACCACGGCGACGGGGATGCGGAGGGTCTCCAGGAGCTGGTAGCGGGCGTGGACCAGGGTGAGCGGCACGGCGTCGGCTCCTCAGGCGGTGGGTCGGGCGGCGACGGCTGCGCCGGTGGGGGTGGCCGGGTCGGTGGTGGCCGGGTCAGCGGTGATGGCGAGGAACGCCTCTTCCAGCGAGGTGGGGCGGACCTCCAGCTCGCGGAACGTCACCCCGGCGGTGACCAGGTCGCGGACCAGCTGGTCGGCGTCGGTGGTGAGCAGGTGGGTACGTCCCTCGGTGTGTTCGGTGGCGACCACGCCGGGCAGCGCGGGCAGGTCGTCGGCGACGAGGCTGACCCGGCGGACGCCGACGATGCCCCTGATCGCGTCGGTGCTGTCGTCGGCGAGCACCCGGCCGTGCCCGAGCACCACCACCCGCTGCGCCAGCGCCTCGACCTCTTCGAGGTAGTGGCTGCTCAGCAGTACCGTCCCGCCGTCGGCGTGGAACGACCGGATGGCCTCCCACAGGGTGTGCCGGGCTTCGACGTCCAGTCCGGTGGTCGGCTCGTCGAGGACGACCAGCCGGGGCCGGCCGACGAACGCCAGCGCGACGGCGAGCCGCCGCCGCTGCCCGCCGGAGAGCCCGCCGGTCTGCCGTCGTACCTGGTCGGTGAGGCCGAACCGGTCGAGCAGTTCGCCCCGGGGCACCGGGTCGGGGAAGTGCGCGGAGACGAAGTCGACCACCTCGCCGACGCGGAGGGTGCCGGGCAGTCCGGTTTCCTGCGGGGTGACCCCGAGTTGCCGCCTCGACGCCGGCCGGCGGGGGTCGCCGCCGAAGAGCTCGACCTGCCCGGCGGTGGGCCGGCGCAGCCCGACCAGCAGGTTGATCAGGGTGCTCTTGCCGGCGCCGTTCGGCCCGAGCAGGCCGACGAGCTCGCCGGCGGAGACGGTCAGGTCGGCCCGGTCGAGGGCGAGGACGTCGCCGTACCGGCGGGTGGCCTGGTCGGCATGGGCGAGGATCATCGGGGCTCCCGGGGGTCGGCGGGGTCGAGCAGGGCGCGGATGTTCTCGGTGTACTCCTCGAACGCCCGCCGTCCGCGCCGGCTGAGCCGGACCAGGGTGGTCGGCGTGCGTCCGCGGTGGGTCTTGTCGATCTCGACGTAGCCGGCGTCCTCCAGCTTGCGCAGGTGGACGGAGAGGTTGCCGGCGGTCATCGCGAGCAGTTCCTGGAGGCGGGGGAAGGTGATCCGGTCGCCGTCGGCGAGGGTGGCCAGGGTGACCACCACCCGCAGCCGGGCCTGGGCGTGGATGACCGGGTCCAGTTCGCTCATCCGTGCCGCCGTCGGGCGAGCGCGCCGGCCACCAGCAGTCCGCCGCCGCCGGCCACCGACACCACCAGGGCGTGCCAGCCGGGGCCGGCGACGACGCCGACGATGTTGACGGCGGTGAGCCAGACGCCGAGGCGGTACAGGGTGCGGTCGAGCCAGATCGCGCCGCCGGCCATGTGCAGGGCACCGGTGAGCCCGACCGACAGCGCCGACCAGAGCAGCCCGGCGAGCTCGGGCGGCAGGCTGTCGGTGACCCGGCCGATCACCACGGACAGGCCGAAGAATCCGAGGCCCCACGCCGTGCCGTACCACCTGCCGCGCCGGGCCGACTCGCCGGCGACGTGCCGGTAGGCGCGGGCGCTGCCCACGCCGAACACCACGGCGGCGGCGACGAGCAGCACGAAGAGCAGGGTCAGCGGCAGCCAGGCGGGCATCGGGACGAGGGCCCGGCCGTCGGGGGAGAAGCGCAGGAAGTAGACCCCGAAGCCGATCAGCCAGGCGAACCCCCATGGCCAGTAGTGCACCCGGGGGTCGGGTTCCAGCCCGCGGACGGTGCTGGCCTGTTGCTCGCGGATCAGCCGCATCGCGGCGGCGGCGTCGATCGGGGCGTCGTCTTCGGGGGTCATGCAAACTACTTTAAAACACAAAGTCGAGCGGTCGGCCGTCCGGGTCGGCCACCGGACAGCGGGGCCCGGGCCGGCGGCGTGCGGTGGGCCAGCCGGCGGCGTGCGCTGGGTCGGCCGGCGGCCAGGTGCGGTCAGGCCGTCGGGCCGTCCGCCGGATCGGCCAGCGGGCCGGGCAGCGGGGCGGTGTGCAGCACCGACAACCGGGACACCGCCCGGGTCAACGCCACGTAGAGGCGGTGCAGGCCACGCGGCTCGGCGGCCACGATCGCGGCCGGCTCCACGACCACCACGTGGTCGTACTCCAGGCCCTTGACCAGGGTCGCGGGGACCACGGTGACCCGCGCCGAGGCCGCGACGTCGTCGGCGGTCGCGGTCGGCACCCCGGCCGCGGCGAGCGCCGCCCGTAGCCCCTCCACCGCGTCGTCGGCGGCGATCACCCCGACCGAACCGTCGTGCCCGAGCGCCGTGCGCACCTCGGCCACCGTCGCCGCCGCCAGATCGGTCACGGTACGCACGTCGAGCGCGCCGTCGCGGCGCAGCGACACCGCCGGCGGTACGTCGACCGCCAGCGCCGGCAGCAGCCGGTTGGCGAACGCGACCACCACGGCCGGCACCCGGAACCCGACGCTCAGCGGCACCACCACCGCGTCCGGCTTGCCCAGGTGGGCCAGGGACTCCCGCCAGTCGGTGGCCGCCCACGGCGCGGTGCCCTGGGCCAGGTCGCCGAGCAGGGTGATCGAACCGTGCTCGCTGCGCCTGGCGATGGCCCGGCACTGCATCGGCGACAGATCCTGCGCCTCGTCGACGACGACGTGCCCGAACCCGACGGGCCGTTCGATCAGCCCGGCCGCCTCGTCGATCAGCACCGTGTCGGCGGCGGTCCACCGGGTCGCCTTCGGTGTGCGGCCGAGCTTCGTGCCCACCGCCGGGCCGGCCCCCGACCGACGCCTGACCGACCCGGTGCCTGCCGGTCCGGTGCCGGTGGGTCCGGTGCCCGTCGGGTCGGTGGCTGCCGGGCCGCGCAGCAGGGCCTGCTCGGCGGGGGTGAGCAGGCCGTCGGCGGCGGCGGCGAGCACGGCCGGGTCACCGAGCACCGCGTGCACCAGCCCCTCCGGGGTGAGCGCCGGCCAGGCCGCGTCGAGGAAGTCGGTGACCGGGCGGGCCTTGCCCATCCGGCGCAGCCAGGCATCGCCCGGCGACTCGGCCCGGCGGGCCTCGGCCTGCCGTTGCAGCAACCCGACCACCCGGGCCCGCACCCGCTCCCGCCCGGTGTCGTACGGCAGACCCTCCCGCCGGGTCTCCTCGACCACCAGGTGCAGCGGCTCCAGGCCGATCCGCCAGCGGAACGACCCGTCCGACACCATGATCGGCTCGGTCGGCGCGGTGATCAGCTGGTCCGCCGCCCGACGCAGCACCTCGGCCATCCGGGGATCATGCTTGAGCGCGGCCACCGCCGGATCGTCGACCGCCCGGACGGGCACCCGGGCGACCAGGTCCTCCACGGTGGCCTGGGCCACCTCGACCTCGCCGAGGGCGGGTAGCACCGCCGCGATGTACGACAGGAACGCCCGGTTCGGTCCGACGATCAGCACCCCGGCCCGGCGCAGCCGTTCCCGGTGCAGATAGAGCAGGTACGCGGCGCGGTGCAGCCCGACCGCCGTCTTGCCGGTGCCCGGGGCGCCCTGGACGCAGATCGAGTCAGCCAGGTCGGCCCGGACCAGTTCGTCCTGCTCGGGCTGGATGGTGGCGACGATGTCCCGCATCGGCCCGACCCGGGGGCGTTCGATCTCGGCGGTGAGGATGCGGCTGGCCGTGCCCAACTCCTCACCCCGGTCCAGGTGCTCGTCCTCGAAGCTGGTCAGCGACCCGGCGCTGAACCCGAACCGCCGTCGTACCGCGACACCCTGTGGGTCACGGGCGCTGGCCCGGTAGAACGATCGGGAGACCGGGGCCCGCCAGTCCAGCACCAGCGGTTCGCCCCGGTCGTCGGTGACGTGCCGCCGGCCGACGTGGTAGCCCCGGCCGGCGTGCTCCGGGTCGGCGGGGCCGAAGTCCAGCCGGCCGAAGAAGAGCGCGGTGGTCGGGTCGTCGGCCAGCTCGGCGACCCGTCGGGCCAGGTGCCGGCCGAGCTGCTCGGCGGTGTACGCGTCCCCGGCGACCTTGTCGCCGGTGGCGAAGAGCGACTCGGCGCGGTCGCGCATCCGGCCCAGGGCCTGCCGGGAGGTTGCCAGGTGGGCCCGCTCGGCGTCCAGTTCTGTTTCGAGGTGTGCTTGTCCGGGGTGTGCTGGTCGGGGGTGTGCGCTGCCGCGTTCTTCGGTTGCGGGCACGGTGATCCTCTTGACGGTCTCGATCGGCTCGCCCGCGTATCCAGGAAGGGTCTCCTGGCGCGTGGGGACGTCCGCTGCGGTGGCTACCTCACCACGGCCGTCGAGCGGTCAACCACACTACGCCCCGCCCTCCCTCCCGCTCCACCCGTTTTTCGGCCGTCTGCGCCGGTCCGCGTGGCACCCTTGTGACAGGATTCGTCAGGAGGTGAGTCGTCGATGAGCGTAGCCGTGCTTGAGCATGTGGGTCCGTGGCGCGAGGACGAGTATCTCGCGCTCGGCGAGACCGCCGATCGGATCGAGCTGTTCGACGGGAGTCTGCTGGTGAGTCCGGCACCCACCACACGCCATCAGCACATCTCGCGACGGCTGGCCAATCTGATCGACCCGTCGGCCGACGAGGTCGGCCTCTGGGCCTACGAAGCGGTGAACGTTCGCCTCGCCACCGGTCGGATCTTCATCCCCGACCTCGTGGTGACTCCGATCGACGACGTCACCATCATTGACGCCTCGGACGTGGTGCTGGTCGGTGAGGTGGTCTCACCAGGCAATGCGGGCGCTGACCGGTTACTGAAGATGCAGCTCTACGCCGCTGCGCGGATCGGGTGGTACCTACTCGTCGAATCCGAGCAGCCGGATTCGGTGACGCTGCGGTTGTTCCGCCTCGACGGTGGGCACTATGTCGAGCATGTGGTGGCGAAGGGCGGCGAGACGCTGACCGCCGACGGCCCGTTTCCGTTCGAGATCGACACCCGCGCCCTGCTGCGTCGCCGGTGGTGTGACGGCCCCTGACGGGGCGGCCCCGGGCGCTGGCCGGCGGTGCGGGGTTGGCCACTGTCCGGGACTCCCGGTGAGCCGGTACGGGCCGGCGGGGATACGGTCGGGGCATGGTTGAGCGCGTGGCACGTCCCCGGGTCGGGCACATCCAGTTCCTGAACTGCCTGCCGATCTACTGGGGGCTGATGCGTTCCGGCGCGCTGCTCGACGTCGACCTGCACAAGGACTCGCCGGACCGGCTCAGCGCGGCGCTGGTCGCCGGTGACCTGGACATCGGCCCGATCTCCCAGGTGGAATACCTGCGGCACGCCGACGAACTGCTGCTCCTGCCGGATTTGGCGGTGGGCAGCGACGGGCCGGTGCTCTCGGTCAACGTGGTCTCCACCAGGCCGCTGACCGAGCTGGACGGCCGTCGGGTCGCGCTCGGCTCGACCTCGCGGACCGGGGTGCTGCTGGCGCAACTCCTGCTCGCCGACCGGTACGGCGTCCAACCGGAGTACTTCCGCTGCCCGCCGGACCTGACCCAGATGCTGCTGGAGGCCGACGCCGGGGTGCTGATCGGCGATGTGGCGCTGCGTGCGCTCTACGAGGCGCCGGGTCGGGGGCTGGCGGTGACCGACCTCGGGCAGGCGTGGCGGGAGTGGACCGGGCTGCCGATGGTCTTCGCCGTCTGGGCGGTCCGTCGGGACTTCGCCGCCGCCCACCCGGGCCTGGTCAAGGAGGTGCACGAGGCGTTCCTGCGTTCCCGTGACCTGTGCCTGGCCGAGCTGGACCAGGTGGCCGAGGCGGCGGCCCGCTGGGAGCCGTTCGACGCGGCGACGCTGGCCACGTACTTCCGCGCCCTCGACTTCTCGCTGGGCGGGCGGCAGGTCGCCGGCCTGCGCGAGTTCGCCAGGCGGGCGGCGGCGACCGGCGAGGCCCCCGCCCTGCCCGAGGGCGGCCCGGAGTTCTTCGCCGGCTGACCCAGCCGGTGGTGTGGCGATGTAGCGGTATCCCCGGCCGTGGATACCGCTACATCGGCGATCTGGAGTCGATCAACCCGGAGTCGATCAACCCGGTCAGGTGCTGGGGCCGATCAGGGCTTCGGTGATCTTCTGGCAGTTCTTCATGCCGTACTCGTAGCCCAGGTTGATCGGGTAGCGGACCATCACACCCATCGTCCAGGTGTCGCCGATGGCCAGGCAGTTGATGTGCATCTCCTGCTCGCGGGTCCGGTCGATCCAGCCGTTCTTGATGGCGATCTTCTTCTGCTGGGCGGCCGGGAACGCCTTGCGGATGCCGAAGTCACCCGAGCCCCGGACCAGCCGCATCTCGTTGAGCAGCCACTTGGTCCACTCGGGGCCGGCGGCGCGACCGTCGGCGATGCAGTTGCCGAGCCGGGCGGCGTCACGGGGGGAGAGGTTGGTCCGGCTCCAGCCACCGTCGGCGGCCACACTGCTGTCGGTGAGCTTGCACAGCGAGATCAGCCGCTTGATCGAGGCGGACCGGCCGACCCCGTTGTAGAACTGCTCGGCCCGGGTGTTGTCGCTGTCCCGGATGATCCGGGTGGCGTCGGCGAGCTTGGCGTCGCTCGGGGTCTGCCCGCTCTCGTCGGCCCGCCGCAGGTAGTCGGCGACGATCCACGACTTGATCAGCGAGGCGGTGGTGCTGGTCTCGGCCATGTTGTCCGAGCCGATGATCGCGCCGGTGCGGCGGTCCAGCACGCTCCAGGCGTACCAGCCCTTGATGTCGAGGTCGAGGTCCCGGTCCGCGAAGGGCAGCGGGGTGAGCGAGGGGGTCGGCGACGGTGCCGGGGTCGGCCGGCTGCGGCGGTCGACGGCCGACCCGGTGGACCGGGACTCGGTGGACGCGTCACCCCAGCGTGAGGCGGCGGTGGACTCCATCGGTGAGCCGGGGAGCAGCCGCAGCGAGACGAGCACCAGACCGGTGAGGACCGCGGCGACCGCGATGATCTTCAACGGTCGGTGGTCCCGTCGGGTGGAGCGGCCGGGCCGCCGGCTGCCCGGCATCAGAGCTTCCCGAGCGGCTGGGGCACCTTGAGTGCGGCACCGGGCTGCGGGGTGACCAGTTGGGTGGCGACGCTGGCGCACACCTTGGCACCATAGGTCAACTGCTGGCGTATCGGGTAGCGCATCATCACGGCGAGGCTCCACTTGTCGGTGACGGCGAGGCAGCTGACGTGCCAGTTGCCGTCGTAGCTGAGGGGGGTCCAGCCGTTCTTCATGGCAACCGGGCCCTGCTTGGTGATCTCGTCGGGCAGGCCGTCGATGATGCCCCACCGGCCGCCGCCGGCGCGGGCCAGCTGCTTGCTCACGCTGCCCCGGACCTGGGCCATCTCGTTGAGCACCCACTTGGTCCAGTGGGGGCCGGCGGCCGTGCCGTCGGCGATGCAGTCACCGAGCCGGGCGGCGTCGCGGGGGGACATCCGGGTGAAGCTCCACCAGCCCTCGTAGCCGGAGACGTTGCCGGGCTTGGTGTCCTTGAGGCCGCAGGTGGTGATCGCCCGCTTGAGCACCGGGCCGGGCTGGCCGTTGTCCAGCGCCCGGTACGAGCCGCCCGACTTCGCGTAGATCCGGTTGGTGGCGTCGTCGTTGCTGTCCCGGATGGCCAGGCTCGCGTTCTTCAACATCGCTGCCGGTGGCTTCTGGTCGCCGAGCTCGCGCAGGTAGTCGGAGACGATCCAGACCTTGAGCATCGACTCGGTGGAGCTGGTCGAGGTCATGTTCTTCGAGCCGGAGAGTTGACCGGTCTTGCGGTCCTGCAGGGCCCAGGCGAAGAACTCCCCCTTGAAGTTCACGGTGACCGGGCCGGCGGCCAGGGTGGGTGCCGGGGGTGCGGTAGGCGCGGGCGCGGGCACCTTCTCCGCCGTGCCGCCGCCGGTACCGCCTGTCGGGTCGTCGCCGGCGAGCTTGGCGTACGCGGTCGGCACCAGCAGGCCGGTGCCGAGCAGCACCGCCATGACGGCGAGCACCATGATCACGCGAGATCGCATGCGTGGGTGAACTCCAGATGTCAGGCCGGGGGGACCGGCTGCTTCCGCGGGTGTCGGCTCGACCGCCGAGGCCGGGGGAATGGCCTGTGTCTCGCTGGCGATCGTCGGTAGCCGATCGGTGGTGACCGGGGAAGTCTACGTCCGGACAGCCGACTCGCCAGAATCCGACGCACGGCAAACTGCCGGTAAGTCGAGATAAAGGCACGGTTTGCGCCCCTTGTAGGTATTCATCTTTGATCAGTGACCCAAGTCATATCTGAGCAGGTGTCCTGGTGTCGACCGAGCGCATCCACCTGGTAACGGAAGCCGCTACTCAAATCCTGTTACACCCTCTGGTGTCATCGGAGGCGAGCTGTAACACTTGACGAATGTATGGCAACGACTTCGCCCCGGAGCAGGACACGCCCGGCGGTGGCCTGCTCGGTCAGGTCGAGGCCGCCGAGGCGGCGCTGCGCGAGGCGGCGGCCCGCGCCCGGGAGGGTGCCACCACGCCCGGTGCGGATCCGGCGGCGTACTTCGCCGACGTGATCGACGCCGACCAGAAGATCGAACCCCGCGACTGGATGCCCGAGGCCTACCGGCGGACCCTGGTCCGGCAGATCGCCCAGCACGCCCACTCGGAGATCATCGGCATGCAGCCCGAGGGGAACTGGATCAGCCGGGCCCCCTCGCTCAAGCGAAAGGCCATCCTGCTGGCCAAGGTCCAGGACGAGGCCGGCCACGGTCTCTACCTCTACGCCGCCGCCGAGACCCTCGGCGTCAGCCGCGACGAACTGGTGGAGCTGCTGCTCGACGGCCGGCAGAAGTACAGCTCGATCTTCAACTACCCCACCCTCACCTGGGCCGACGTGGGCGCGATCGGCTGGCTGGTGGACGGCGCGGCGATCGTCAACCAGGTCCCGCTCTGCCGCTGCTCCTACGGGCCGTACGCGCGGGCGATGATCCGGGTCTGCAAGGAGGAGTCGTTCCACCAGCGGCAGGGCTTCGAGATCCTGCACACCCTGGCGCAGGGCACCCCGGCCCAGCGGGCGATGGCGCAGGACGCGCTCGACCGCTGGTGGTACCCGTCACTGGCGATGTTCGGCCCACCCGACGGTGACTCCACCCACTCCGCCCAGTCGATGGCCTGGAAGATCAAGCGGTTCTCCAACGACGAGCTGCGGCAGCGCTTCGTCGACATGTGCGTGCAGCAGGCGGAGGTCCTCGGCCTCACCATCCCCGACCCCGACCTGCGCTGGAACGACGAGCGGCAGGCGTACGACTTCACCCAGCCCGACTACGACGAGCTGATGCGGGTGATCAAGGGGGAGGGCCCGTGCAACAGGCAGCGGATGGAACACCGCCGCCGCGCACACGCCGACGGCGCGTGGGTCCGCGAGGCCGCCACGGCGTACGCCGCGAAGCAGCGGGCCGAGTCGCAGCGGGAGAAGGTGGCCGCGTGAGCGAGCAGAACGAACCGCCCCGGGCCTCGGCGACCTCGCCGCTGTGGGAGGTCTTCGTCCGGGCCCGACGGGGGCTGTCCCACACCCACGTCGGCAGCCTGCACGCCCCCGACGCCGAGCTGGCCCTGCGCAACGCCCGGGACCTCTACACCCGCCGGCAGGAGGGCGTCTCCATCTGGGTGGTGCCGGCCGCGGCGATCACCGCGTCCAGCCCCGACGAGAAGGACGCCTTCTTCGACCCGGCCGCCGACAAGGTCTACCGCCACCCCACCTTCTACGAGGTGCCTGATGGCGTGGCCCACCTGTGAGCGCGAGGAGTGAGCCGGGTTTGCGAGCCCCGCAGTCGCGAACGGAGACCGGCCCTGTGAACGGCCCCTTCGACTTCACCCTCGCCCTCGGCGACGACGCGCTGGTGGCCGCCCAGCGGCTCGGCGAGTGGGCCACCCGTGCGCCCGAGATGGAAGAGGACATCGCGCTGGCCAACATCGCCCTCGACCAGCTCGGCGCGGCCCGCCTGCTGTTGTCGTACGCGGGGGAGCTGGAGGGCGCCGGCCGGGACGAGGACGCGTTGGCGTACCTGCGCGACGACCGGGAGTTCCGCAACTGCCTGCTGGTCGAGCTGCCCAACGGCGACTTCGCGGTGACCATGGTGAAGCTGCTGCTGCTCGCGGCGTACCAGGTGCCGCTCTACACCGCGCTGGCCGGCTGTTCCGACGAGCGGCTCGCCGCCATCGGCGCGAAGGCGCGCAAGGAGTCCGCCTACCACCTGGACCATTCCGCGCTGTGGGTGAAGCGGCTCGGCGACGGCACCGACGAGTCGCACCGCCGCGCCCAGGCTGCGGTGGACCAGATCTGGCCGTACCACCACGAGCTGTTCACGGCGGACCCGGCGGCCCCGGTCGACCCGGCCGCCCTGCGGGGCGACTTCGACGCCGTGGTGCACCCGGTGCTGGCCGAGGCCACCCTGACCCGGCCGGAGACCGGCTGGACGCCGGGCGGCGGCCGGGCCGGCGTGCACACCGAGCACCTGTCCTTCCTGCTGGCCGAGATGCAGGTGCTGCACCGCGCCCACCCCGGGGCCCGGTGGTGAGCCGGGCGGGCCTGGGGTGGCAGCGGTGACCGACCCGAGGGCGGCCGTGGCGGCGGTGGTGGATCCGGAGATCCGGGTGATCACCATCGACGAGCTGGGCATCCTGCGGGCGGTCGACCGGGACCGGGAGACCGGCCGGGTGGTCGTCACGATCACCCCCACCTACACCGGCTGTCCGGCGATGGACGTGATCCGGGACGACATCCGGCGGGCGCTGGCGGTCGCCGGGTATCCCGACGCCGAGGTCCGCACGGTCTTCAGCCCCGCCTGGAGCACCGACTGGATCTCCGCCGACGGCCGGGCCAAGCTCGCCGCCGCCGGCATCGCCCCGCCCGCCCCGCGCGGCGACGGCACGGCGGTGCCGGTGACCCTGGCGGTGCGCTGCCCGCGCTGCGGGTCGCCGGAGACCGCACAGCTCAGCCGGTTCGGCTCCACCGCGTGCAAGGCTCTGTGGCGCTGCCGGTCCTGTTCCGAACCCTTCGACCACCTGAAGGCGCTGTGACTGTCACGATCACCCGCCCGGTCCGTCGCCGGCCGTCCTTCCACCCGCTTGCGGTCGCCGCCGTGGACCGGCTCACCGACGACGCCGTGGCGATCACCTTCGCGGTGCCCGAGGAGCTGCGGGCGACCTTCGCGTTCTCCGCCGGCCAGCACCTGACCGTACGGCTGCCCGCGCCGCCGTCGGACGCGGCCGGCACCGGCGGCGGGCCCGGGGCCGGTGCGGACGTGCGGCGGTCGTACTCGATCTGCTCGACGCCGGACGACCTGGCCCGGCACGGCCGGCTGCGGATCGGGGTGCGGGAGATCCCCGGCGGCGCTTTCTCCAGCTACGCCTGCGGCGCGCTGCGGCACGGCGACACCGTCGACGTGCTGCCCCCGCTGGGGCACTTCACCAGCGCGTTCGCGCCGGACCGGGTGCGGCACTACGGCGCGGTGGCCGCCGGTTCCGGCATCACCCCGGTGCTCGCGCTGGCCGCGACCGCCCTGGCCGTCGAGCCGGCCAGCACCTTCACCCTGGTGTACGGCAACCGCACGGCCGGCACGGTGATGTTCGCCGAGGAGCTGGCCGACCTGAAGGACCGCTACCCGACCCGGCTGCACCTGGTGCACGTGCTGTCCCGGGAGCCGGGCGAGTCGCCGCTGCTGTCCGGCCGGATCGACGTCGACCGGCTGACCCGGCTGCTGGACACCATCGTGCCCGGCGACGCGATCGCCGAGTGGTTCCTCTGCGGCCCCTACCAGTTGGTGCTGGACGCGAAGGCGGTGCTGACCGGCCGGGGCCTGCCCGAGTCGGCGGTGCACACCGAGCTGTTCCACGTCGACACCCCACCGGAGCCGGTCCGCCGCAGCGGCGAGTCGACCGGCGGCGCGGAAGTGACCATCGTGCTGGACGGCCGGTCGTCCCGGTTCACGATGGGCCGCGACGAGCGGGTGCTGGACGCGGCGCTGAAGGTGCGCGGCGAACTGCCGTACGCGTGCAAGGGTGGGGTCTGCTCGACCTGCCGGGCGAAGGTGGTCTCCGGCGCGGTGACGATGGCCCGCAACTACGCTCTGGAGCCGGACGAGGTGGCCGCCGGGTACGTGTTGACCTGCCAGTCCAGCCCGACCACCGACACCCTGACGGTCGACTACGACGGATAGCGTCGCCGGCCGCGCCCCGCCCCGCCCCGGCGGGCGGGCCTGTTGTCTGTTGCGGGTCCTATGGAGCTGATGACGTCAGCGACTCACCCGGGATCGACCGATCTGCACCGGTTTCGCTGTTCCCGCGACCGGTCAGCCGGGGCGGAGGTGGGCGGTCCAGTAGGTGAGGTCGGAGTGGTGCTCGGTGAGGGCGACCCGCTCGCCGCAGGCCTCCTCGATCAGCTTGACCGCCTCGTCCAGGTGTGGCGGGTTGCCGTCCCAGTCGTCGTCACGGAACAGTTGCAGCCCGACCTCGCCCCGGTCGTCACCGAGGGCCTGCGCGCCCTCGGGTGACACCAGCACCACTGTGTAGCGGGCGGCCTCCCGCTCGGCCTCGCTGGGCGGCTCCGGCTCGTCCCGCCTGCGCCGCCGGAACCGCTCCACCACCGACGGGATCGGGCCGGGCGAGTCAGCCGGATCGTACGGCCGTAGCCAGGCGGGCTGTGGAATCTGCATGACGGCCTCCAAGCTGTGCACGGTCGATAGCAACGTTGCTGCTCATGCGTGCGCGAGATCGGTCGAGAGTCAATACTCAACGTCACTGCCCATGTCGCCACGGTGATGGTGTGGCGACACGGCCGCATGTTGCCGCCGAGACCGTCGGTCGGGCGGGTCACGGTGCGATCGGAAGGATCAGCATGGCCAAGGCGGGTCAGCCCACGGTGGTCGGCCGGGGGCTCGGTGGAGAACTGCGTGAGTTGCGGGACGCTCGTCGCCTGGCGCAACGGCGGGTGGCCATCCGGCTCGGCTGGCAACCGTCCAAACTGTCGCGGATCGAGAACGGCATCCAGGGCGTCTCAGCCGCCGACGTCGCGTCCCTGCTGGTGATCTACGGGGTCACCGGGGACGCGCGCAAGCGGCTGCTCGGGATGGCCGAGCGGTCGGCCGAGGTCGGCTGGTGGGAGGCGATCGGCGGGCTCTCCGAGGAGTCGCGCACCCTGATCCGGCTGGAGGCGGAGGCGACCGCCATCGTCAACTGGGAGCCGATGCTGGTGCCCGGCCTGTTGCAGACGGCGGACTACGCCCAGGCGGTGATGGTCGGCTGCGGGGTGCCGGCCGACGAGGCGCAGGGGCGGGTGGCCGCCCGGCTCGGCCGGCAGGCGGTCCTGACCCGGCCCACCCCGCCGACCCTGCACGTGCTGCTCGACGAGATGGTGTTGCGCCGGGCGCTCGGCGGGTCCCGGGTGATGGCCCGGCAACTGCGGCATCTGGTGGAGGCGACCGACCGGCCGGGCCTGACCCTGCGGGTGGTGCCGCTGGCCGTGGGCGGGCACACCGGGCTGGACGGGTCGTTCGCGCTCTTCGACTTTCCGCGCAACCGGTCGGTGGTCTTCCTCGACCACAAGCTGACCGGGCTGTTCCTGGAAGAGGCCGCGCAGGTGGCGCACTTCCGGCGGGAGGTGGATAGGCTGGCGGAGGTGGCACTGAGCCCCGTCGATTCGGTGGAACTCGTTGCGCGGTACGCAACGGAGCACGAGCGAGAGTGAGCCTCGGATGATCATCCCCGACTTCTCCGGTGTGGCCTGGCGCAAGTCGACCCGCAGCGGCTCCAACGCCAACTGTGTCGAGGTGGCCGAGGTGGCTCAGGTGGTGGGCGTACGCGATTCGAAGGATCCGGCCGGGCCGGTGCTGGCCTTCGACCGCCGGTCCTGGGGCGCGTTCGTCGCCCATCCGCCGGTGCGTTCCGGGTTCTGACGGCGGCTGTGGGCGGTTGAGGGGTGGGGGTGCGTGATCACATTGCCTTTTTGGGCATCTTCATCGGCGTGTCTTCTCCCTATTTCCCAATCGGATCTTGAGTTCTGGGTCGGGGCGCGGCGGCGGTGTCGGCGGACGAAGGTCGGGTGGATGGTGCGCCGTTCCGGGCGGTCGAACTGATCGTGGGAACTGCCGGCCGCCGGTCGACGCGACCGAGGCGAAGCCGGCCGACCGGAGTCGCGGCGCGGGCATCGGTTCGGGCGAACCGTTCGCGTTCTTTGACTTCTGTGCACCCGGTTGATGGTCATCCTCGACGGGGTGGTGGGCAGGTGGCAGCCGGCTACGTGCTGACCTGCCAGGCCAGCCCGGTGACCGAAGCGCTGACGGTCGACTACGGCGGGTGACGGTGGGTAGGTCGGTATCGGGTCCCGGTGGGCGGACTGTGCCGCCGCCCAACGCAGTGGTGACCGGGCTCGGATCCTGGGATTGACGGAGCCAGCCGGGTGTCGGTTTGGAGACAACCCAGGCGTCTGGTGGGTCAGCCGGGCCATGGATGTGGCAGTCGGGTGTACGACTGAGGGACGGCCGTCGCGCCCATTGCCGCTGATCGGGAATGGTCTGCCGGCGTAACGGGCCGGGACGGGAGAGCCGGCGTGTCCGGTCTCCGGCGGCGAAAATCAGATCGGCGTACACATGTCAACAGTGGTGAAGAACCATGCCCGTTCGGCCATTCCTGCCCCGTACCCTCGCACGATGTTTTTCATTGACGCGTCTCGCTAGGGTTCTCCGGCAATCAAACGCTGTGTCCCAAGGCGCACACTCTGGGCGATGTGATCGGAGAGCGCGTGACGCTGAGTGAGAAGACGGCCCGTGGCAACGAGCCGTTGTCGGCGCTTGAACCTCAGCGTGAGACCGCAGGCCCGACTCGTGGCCGGCTGCGGAGCCTCGGACGGCGGATAGCCGATCTGGGTCCCTTCGCGCTCATCTTCGCGACGTACAGCCTTCTGGTCGATCACCTGCCCAATCAGTGGTTCAGCCAGGACTGGGTGCGTTATGCCTTTGCCGTGCTGGCCGCCCTCTGTATGGGGATCACCCTCAAATGGCTCGTCCAGCGACCGGGGCTGCAGAGATTCGTGGGCCCCTCGTTGGCTGCCGGCACGATGCTGCCCGGGGCCCGGGAACCGCGGCCGAGGTCGTTCGTCTCCGCACGGCAGATCATGGAGGGCACCCGGAGCCGGCTGATGGCCGATCTGCGTACCGCCAGCGGGACCCGGGGTGAGGTTTTCGGGTGGTCGCAGTTCATGGGGGAGCAGGTCCCGCCGAGCGCCATCGGGACGTCGTACGGCCTTCGTATCGCCCTCGCACTGGACCTCAGGGAGGCGCGGCTCGACCGCCGGCGGTTGGTGGACAACGTGGTGGCGCTACAACGGCCGGCAGGGGGTTGGGTCGCCCGCTCCCAACAGGATGTCGCCCGACCGGAAGTCACGGCATGGGTGCTCACCGCACTCGTACGAACCGGCCTGGATCCCGCCATCCGCTCCGAGTTGGTGGGACAACTCGAACGCATGATGACGCCGGAGGTCGACGGTGTCGGCTGGCAGCGCGTGACGGTTCTCAGCTCGGCGATCTCGGCGCTCGCCGAGGTTGCGCCCGCCTCGGCCAAGCTCGATGAGTTGACGACCCACCTGGTGGAGGGCGCCGTCCGGCAGCAGGCGGAGGGGGAGCCGGCCTGCATGGCCTGGGGCATGACGGTGAACCACGGAAGTGCGCCATCCGTACCGCACACCGCGAGAGCCGTGGTGGCTCTCCGCAAGGCCGCTCAGGCGGTTCGCGGTGACCGACGGGAGAAGCTCGACGAGTGTGTGGACGCGGGCATCGAATGGCTGATCCGAAACTCCCACTACGACGTCACTGACGAGCAGCTACGGCGGTTGACCAGTGCGGGCGACGCGATGGACACCATCATCGTCGGCCACTTCACGCCGGCCTGGGTGGCGCGGGCGCTCATGTGTCGCGCGGTCGATGAGCGGCGCCTGCCGCACCTGCAGCAGGCGGTCAGGGCAGTGCTCGACCTTCAAGAGAATGGGGTGTGGAAGTGGAAAGAGGAGCGAAAGGAGCCCACGTGGATGACCTATCAGGGGGTGCTGGTCGTACGGGACTACTCGATGCTGAATCTGCCCTGGCCACCTTGACCGATCGGATCCGGGTTGCGACCTGGAACGTCCGGGAGGGATTGCCCGCCGCCAGTGACGACGTGACCCGTCGGCCGGAGGCGCTGGCCGAGATGGTCGATCTCGTCAACGAGTTCGACATCGACGTGCTTGCCCTGCAGGAGGTGGACTTCACGACTGAGGGCGAGTCGGAGGTCCTGTCGGCGCTGCTCACCAGAACGGCGTTGCAGTATGCGGCCACCCTGCCGCTCTCCGAGTCGTCGTTCGAGCAGGGCAAGCGGGCGGGTGTCGCCATCGCCAGCCGCTACCCGGTCAGCCGGATCGGTGGAGTCGTGCTGCCCAACCCGCAGCTTTCCGCCACCAGGGGCCGCACCGTCATGGCGCTGCACGACAAGGGAATGGTGTCCTGCACGCTCGATTTCGGGTTTACCGAGGTGACCGTCGCCTCGCTGCATTCATTCCCCTTCCACCGGTTTGGTCGGGACGCTCGCGAGCCGGCGTTCTCCGGAATATGGAAGTCGGTGTCGGCAGCACTGCCCCGGTCTGTCGGGGGGCAGGTGGTCATCTGTGGTGACTTCAACACGGAGGATCGCGACCTGGTGCTGGGCTCGATGGCGAGCCCGATGGTGCGGGCGTTCGGCGAGATGGCGACGCACAACGGGATGGCGATCGACGACATTCTCTTCTCGGCCGACCTGTCGCGAGGTGCCGAGCCAAAGCTGGTGACCAATTTCTCGGATCACGAACTATGTGTGGTGGATCTCGTGTCGAGGTGGTGACATGTCGTCGCTCGTGCTGGGCACAAACTCGATGTCGGCTGTTGAGCGGCAGATCATGGCGGCACTCGCCGACAGTGCGGGGCAGCCGTCCGGGTCCGCCATCAGCATCCTGCGAGGGCTGGGACGGCCGGAACGGTTGAGTGCCCTGCTCACCGAGTTGCTGGACGACGACTCCCGCGCGGACGCGGTGGCCGCTCGTTCGCATCCGCATGCTCTCGGCTTCGACAAGTTCATTCTGGCTACCTTCGGTGAATTCGGCCAGTTGCGCATGCACGTCTGGTGGCCTGGGCGGCCCAGGATGCGCGAACATGTCCACGATCACCGCTTCGACTTTTCCTCGGTGGTGGTCGCCGGTCGACTCGACTGCCGCTACTACCACCCGGCCAGGAGCGGAGCGGTCCTCACCCGCTACCGGGAGTCGAGCCGGGATGGCGAGTCGGCCTGGCGTTTCGACCTCGTGGACGTGGTGTCCGTACGGGAGACCCTGGCAGTCCAACTCACACCGGGCTCGTCCTACTCGATGCCGTACGACCTGCTGCACCGGGTGGAGGCGGCGTCGACCACCACCGTCACCCTCATGCTCCAGGGACGGCTGTCGCGTGACTGGTCGTCGGTCCTGGTGGACACCACCGAGACAGTGCCGGCGCGGGTGGGTCGGCGCACCTTCGACATCGAGGAGATGCGTGGCAGGTTGATGGCGCTGAGAAGTCATCTCGCCGCCTGATGGCGTGCGGAGCCACGGGCAGGTCACCCGGACGGGCCCGTCGGCCAGCGCCGGGCGAGGTGGGGGGCCTCCCGGCGCGCACCGGGCGCCGGTGGGGTGCTTGTCACCCGTCGCCGGTGCTGTGCGGAACCGGAGGGCTGTCCGGCGTACGCTCGGGTTGTGACGGCGAACCGGGAGATCGACGACATCCTGCAACGCGGCGCTGACGGCGGGCGGATCACGCCCGAGGAGGCGCTGCTGCTCTACACCGAGGCGCCCTTCCACGCCTTGGGCGAGGCGGCGGACGCGGTACGCCGGCGGCGCTACCCGGACAACATCGTCACCTACCTGATCGACCGCAACATCAACTACACCAACGTCTGCGTGACGGCGTGCAAGTTCTGCGCCTTCTACCGGGCCCCCAAGCACGCCGAGGGCTGGACCCACCCGACCGAGGAGATCCTGCGTCGCTGCGGCGAGGCGGTCGAGTTGGGCGCCACCCAGGTCATGCTCCAGGGCGGCCACCACCCGGACTACGGCGTGGAGTACTACGAGGAGCTGTTCTCCTCGGTCAAGACGGCGTACCCGCAGCTCGCGATCCACTCGATCGGGCCGAGCGAGATCCTGCACATGGCGAAGGTCTCCGGCGTGAGCCTGGACGAGGCCATCGCCCGGATCAAGGCCGCCGGGCTGGACTCGATCGCCGGCGCCGGGGCCGAGATGCTGCCGGACCGCCCGCGTAAGGCGATCGCCCCGCTCAAGGAGTCCGGCGCGCGCTGGCTGGAGGTCATGGAGTTGGCCCACCGGCAGGGTCTGGAGTCCACCGCCACGATGATGATGGGCACCGGCGAGACCAACGCCGAGCGGATCGAGCACCTGCGGATGATCCGCGACGTGCAGGACCGCACCCGGGGGTTCCGGGCGTTCATCCCGTGGACGTACCAGCCGGAGAACAACCACCTCAAGGGCCGCACCCAGGCCACCACCCTGGAGTACCTGCGCCTGGTGGCGGTGGCCCGGCTGTTCTTCGAGACCGTGCCGCACCTGCAGGCGTCCTGGCTGACCACCGGCAAGGACGTCGGCCAGCTCGCCCTGCACATGGGCGTCGACGACCTCGGTTCGATCATGCTGGAGGAGAACGTCATCTCCTCGGCCGGCGCGCGGCACCGGTCCAACCTGCACGAGCTGATCGGCATGATCCGCTCGGCGGACCGGATCCCGGCCCAGCGGGACACCCTCTACCGGCGGCTGGCGGTGCACCACACCCCCGCCGACGACCCGACCGACGACCGGGTGGTGTCGCACTTCTCCTCGATCGCCATGCCCGGCGGGGGCGCCGGCCGTACGCTGCCGCTCGTCGAGGCACGCTGAGCCCGGCCGATTGTCGCGGGGAGTCACCGGTCGGGCTGGAATCGTGACTGGCTGAACGGGTCCGGGTGTCGGCCCAGGGGATATTCGTGGTCGCCGTTCGGCCGAGGCGGCGCGGGACCAGCCCCCACAAGACGCGGCAATTGGGGCGGCGTGCGGCACGCTGGGCGGATATTCCGCAGCCGGCGCTACGGCGCGGGGGTTGGCGCGGCGCGGCGGTGCCCGCTAACGTGCGCCCGACGTACCTCCGCTGACCGCCTGCGGCGAGCGGATGACGAGTGTCGTACGTCCTCCATCGGCCCGGGAGGGCCGTTCATATAAAACGGGGGCGGGACGGGTGACCGTCCCGCCCCCGCTCCTCCTCCGTTCGGCCCCGTCTCGGACAAAAACGCACGTCACGGCTGGCGTACCGGCGTCGATCTCGGATAACGTCCGCTCGGTTCGCCACATCAGCCCCACCTTTCCCAGCAGTCCCTAGCCCCCCGGGGGATCGATGACTCTGTTCCACCGCTCGGCCCTGGCCCGCCTCGGCGCCGTGGCCCTGCTCGCCGTCGGTGGCCTGGCCACCGTCGCCGCCCCGGCCAGCGCCGCCGACCAGGCGCAGCTCGACCTCGTCCCGCTCAGCTCCCAGCTGGCCCTGGGCGTCAAGGAGGCCAAGGCCAAGCCGTTCAAGTTCTCCGTGCAGAACGTCCGCGGCACGGTCGACGCCAAGAACGTGAAGGTCACCGTCGAGACCGCGGGCCTGAAGCCCAACAAGGTCGGGGTGCTCAAACCGGACGCCTGCGACGTCAGCGGCACCGCCTTCACCTGCTCCCTGTCCGACCTGGGGGGCACCACCGACGACATCGCCGCCGGCACCACCGAGGAGTTCGGCATCCCGCTGTTCGGCACCGACTCGCGCGGCAAGGCGGGCGTGCTGAAGGTGACCGTGAGCGGGTCCAACACCACGTCGGACTCGGTCGACCACGACATCATGGTCGTCAAGCCCGGCTACGACCTGACCACCTGGGTGCAGGACGTCTACGCCGACGTGGTGGTCGACGGCGACGAGGCCGGCGAGAGCGGACTGACCGGCGTCAAGCCCGGCGGGACCGCCCCGCTGGACTGGGCGGTCTACAACGGCGGCAGCCGCCGCGCGACCGGCGTCTTCTACGGGATCGCCCTGCCGGAGGGCGCCAGCTTCGTCGACCTGCCGGAGAGCTGCGTCACGCAGGACCTGGGCGGCGTGGTGGCGTACTGCGAGGACTCCGGCGCGGTGCTGCGGCCGGGCGAGTTCTACACGGCCGACGTCCGGATCAAGGTCGGCACGGGCGTCACCGAGAAGGTGCTCACCCCGGGCGTCCTGTTCGCCGCCGGGCTGACCGAGGCCGAGGGCACCCCGGAGGAGGAGCCGCAGGTCGCCAGCAAGGCGCAGCGCAAGGTCTTCACCGAGACCGACGACGGGGACAACACCTCGTTGTTCGACGTGTTCGTCGACCTGAGCACCGGCCCGAGCCCGAGCCCCAGCCCGACCGGTGAGCCGAGCCCGAGCACCAGCGGTCAGCCGAGCCCGAGCACCAGCGTCAGCCCGACGACCGGTGGCGGCACGGGTGGCGGCGACGGCGGTCTGCCGGTGACCGGTGCGCAGGCCACCCTGATCGGTGGCATCGGCGTCGTCGTGCTGCTCGCGGGCGGCGCGATGCTGATGCTCGCCCGTCGGCGTCGGCTGGTGCTGGTGGCACCGGGCGACGAGAAGCCGCAGAGCTGACCGGAGGCAGGTTTTCCGCACCACGGCAGGACGGCGGGCGGGGTGGGCGACCACCCCGCCCGCCGCGCGTCCGCCCCGCCTTGCGTGCCGCCCGTCGCCGACCCCCGGGTCGGTCGGACCCACCGGCGGGTGGGTGGGGTCAGGCTGGCAGAGTGGAGGGGTGAGCCGTACCCCGCAGGGCCAGCGCGCCGGCCTGGACAAGTCCCCGCACGAGGTCACCGCGATGTTCGACGGGGTGGCCGCCCGCTACGACCTGACCAACACGGTGCTGTCCTTCGGGCAGGACCGGTCGTGGCGACGGGCCACCCGGGCGGCGCTCGGGCTGCTCCCCGGTGAGCGGGTGCTGGACGTGGGCGCCGGCACCGGGGTGTCGACGCAGGAACTGGCCCGCTCCGGGGCGTACGCGGTGGGGGCTGACCTGTCGCAGGGGATGCTGCACGCCGGCAAGCGGGTCCGGCCGGAGGTGCCGCTGCTGGCCGGGGACGCGCTGCGGCTGCCCTTCGCCGACGCCTCGTTCGACGCGGTGACGATCTCCTTCGCCCTGCGCAACGTCAACGATCCCGATGCGGCGCTGGGGGAACTGGCCCGGGTGACCCGGCCGGGGGGCCGGCTGGTGGTCTGCGAGTTCAGCACGCCGGTGCACCCGGCCTTCCGTACCGTCTACCTGTCGTACCTGATGCGGTCGTTGCCGGTGGTGGCCCGGACGGTGTCCAGCAACCCCGACGCGTACGTCTACCTGGCCGAGTCGATCCGGGCCTGGCCGGACCAGGCGGCCCTGGCGGCGCGGGTCGGCGCGGCCGGCTGGGGCCGGGTGGCGTGGCGCAACCTGACCGGCGGGGTGGTGGCCCTGCACCGGGCCACCCGGACGTGACCGAGGGTGAAGCCGCTTTTTCCTTAATGTCTGCCTTTGGTCTAAATTGGGGCGTAAGCTCCCCGGCATGACCGGAGTAGTGCCCACCGACCCCGCGATCCCCGCCGACGACGATGCCGCCGAGCTGGTCGCCCAGCTCAGGGAGCTGGCCGGTGCGGACCCGGCCGAGGTCCGTCAGGTGGTGGCCGAGGTGCTGGGTGCCCTCGACAAGGCGGCCGGTGGAGCGCTGCGTGACCACCTGGCGGGGGCGATCCGGACCGGTGACGGGCTCGACGTCGCCCGGAACTGAGGGACGAACCCACCCCGACCGGCCTGTTTCCAGGAAGTTAGGTACCCCTCACCCGGCAGCTGTGTAACCACGGTCATAGACTCCAACCCGATCGGCTTGTGAAGCATTTCACGAGCGTGCGGGAGGAGGCGCAGATGACATCGGTGGAGAACGACGCCGACGTGATCGTGGTGGGCGCCGGTCCCGGTGGATCGGCGACGGCGTACCACCTGGCGCGGCACGGCGTACGCGTGCTGCTGCTGGAGAAGACCGAGTTCCCCCGCGAGAAGGTGTGCGGGGACGGGCTCACCCCCCGGGCGACCCGGCAGCTCATCCGGATGGGCGTGGACACCTCGCCCGAGGCCGGCTGGCTGCACAACAAGGGCCTGCGGGTGATCGGCGGCGGGGTACGCCTCGAACTGGACTGGCCCGACCTGGCCAGCTTCCCCAACTACGGCCTGGTCCGCACCCGGCTGGACTTCGACGACCTGCTCGCCCAGCGGGCGGTCTCCGCCGGTGTCGAACTGCGGACCAACGTCAACGTCATCGGCCCGGTGCTCGACGCGGCCGACCGGGTGGTCGGGGTGACCGCCGAGGTCGGCCCGGACCGGGAACCGGCCACCTTCCACGCCCCGCTGGTGGTCGCCGCGGACGGCGTCTCCGGCCGGTTCCCGCTCGCCCTGGGCCTGGCCAAGCGGGAGGACCGGCCGATCGGCGTGGCCGTCCGCCGCTACTACCGCTCGCCGGCCCGGCACGACGACGACTATCTGGAGTCCTGGCTGGAGCTGCGCAGCAAGGGCAGCGACGCGTTGCTGCCCGGCTACGGCTGGATCTTCGGCCTCGGTGACGGCCGGGTCAACGTCGGCCTCGGCGTGCTCAACTCCTCCTCCGCGTTCGGCAAGACGAACTACCGGCGGCTGCTGACCGACTGGCTGGCCAACACCCCGGCGGACTGGGGGATGACCGACGAGACCAACGCCGACGGCCCGATCCTCGGCGCGGCGCTGCCGATGGGCTTCAACCGGGTGCCGCACTACACCCGGGGGGTCCTGCTGGTCGGCGACTCCGGCGGCATGGTCAACCCGTTCAACGGCGAGGGCATCGCGTACGCGATGGAGTCCGGTGAACTGGCCGCCGAGGTCATCGTGCAGGCGCTGGCCCGGCCGGCCGGCCCGGAGCGGGAGCGGGCGCTGACCGCGTACCCGCAGGAGCTGAAGGCCCGCTTCGGTGGCTATTACCGGCTCGGCGGGATCTTCGTCAAGCTGATCGGCCGGCCCGAGGTGATGCGGATGGCGACCAAGCACGGCATGCCGCACCCGATGCTGATGCGCTTCGTGCTCAAGCTGCTGGCCAACCTGACCGACCCGCGCGGCGGGGACGCGATGGACCGGGTCATCAACGCGATGACGAAGGCGGCCCCGGCCGTGTGAGGCGTGACCGGGCCAGGGCCAACGGCGGCACCGGCACGGACAGGGATCGACCCCCGCTGACGGCAGTCACGAGGGACGTGAATAGTGTGAATTTTGTCAAGCACCTGGGGCAGGGGAAGGACGAGCAGGAGAAAAGATGTCGCTCTCGCCTTACGCACCGATCATCGGGCTGTTCGCCCTCGCCGCGGCGTTCTCGCTGTTCTCCGTGGCCGCCGCCCGCTTCGCCGGTCCCCGGCGCTACAACAAGGCCAAGCTCGAGGCGTACGAGTGTGGGATCGAGCCCAGCCCGCAGCCCGTGGGCGGGGGACGGTTCCCGATCAAGTTCTACCTGACGGCGATGCTCTTCATCGTCTTCGACATCGAGATCATCTTCCTCTACCCCTGGGCGGTCTCCTTCGACGCCCTGCCGATCTTCGGCTTCGTGGAGATGGTCCTGTTCATCGTCGCGGTCTTCGTCGCGTACGCCTACGTGTGGCGGCGCGGCGGGCTGGACTGGGACTGAGGGAGGAACGTCAGATGGGCATCGAGGAGAAACTCCCCGCCGGCGTCCTGCTCACCTCCGTGGAGAAGCTGGTCAACTGGTCGCGGAAGTCGTCCGTCTGGGGCGCCACCTTCGGCCTGGCCTGCTGCGCCATCGAGATGATGGCGGCCGGTGGCCCGCACTACGACATGGGCCGCTGGGGCATGGAGGTCTTCCGCGCCTCGCCGCGCCAGGCCGACCTGATGATCGTGGCCGGCCGGGTGAGCCAGAAGATGGCCCCGGTGCTGCGCCAGATCTACGACCAGATGGCCGAGCCCCGCTGGGTGCTCTCCATGGGCGTCTGCGCCAGCAGCGGCGGCATGTTCAACAACTACGCGATCGTCCAGGGCGTCGACCACGTCGTCCCGGTCGACATGTACCTGCCGGGCTGCCCGCCCCGCCCCGAGATGCTCATCGACGCGATCCTCAAGCTCCGCGAGAAGATCATGTACGAGCCGCTGGGCCCGAACGGCCGCAAGATGCAGGCGGCCCGGCTGGAGCGCGGTGACGTGCCCGTGGTGCCGTACGGCTCGATGCCGTCGTCGTACCGCAACGACAAGGCCCGCCGTGCCGAATGGACGAAGGCGGTCCGTGAGGGGCGCGAGGAGCAGTTGCGGATCGAGAACTGGATGAACGCCCAGAACCACCTCCAGACCCAGGCTGGCCCCAAATGAGCAACGATAGGAAGAACGACGGCGGGGTGCCGGTGCCGGTCACCCCGGCCGGTGCGACCAGCGGTGCTCCCGCCGAGCTGCCGCCGTCCAGCCCGGCCGGGCGCGGCATGTTCGGCATGCAGGGCACCGGCGACGTCTCCGGCTACGGCGGCCTGGTCCGCCACCGCACCCCGATCGAGGAGGCGCCCCGGCCGTACGGGGGCTACTTCGACGAGGTGCGCGACGCGCTGGAGGAGGCGTACCCGCAGTTCGGCGACGCGATCGAGAAGGTCGTCGTCGACCGGGGCGAGCTGACCCTGCACGTACGCCCGGAGCGGATCGCCGAGGTGTGCCAGGTGATGCGGGACGACCTCGCGCTGCGCTTCGAGCTGTGTTCCTCGGTGTCCGGGGTGGACTACCTCGGTGCCGACGAGCGCCGGCTGCACGTGGTCTACCAGCTCACCTCGATGACCTACCGGCGGCGGGTCCGGCTGGAGGCGGCCGTCTCCGCCGAGCACCCGCACCTGCCCAGCGTCACCGCCGTCTACCCGACGGCCGACTGGCAGGAGCGCGAGGCGTACGACATGTTCGGGGTCATCTTCGACGGCCACCCCAACCTGACCCGGGTCCTGATGCCGGACGACTGGGAGGGCCACCCGCAGCGCAAGGACTACCCGCTCGGCGGCGTCCCCGTCGAGTACAAGGGCGCGGAGATCCCGCCGCCGGACCGTAGGAGGTCATACCAGTGACCACGTCCAACTACGCGACCGAACGGGAGACCACCGAGGGGCGGGTCTTCACCGTCACCGGTGGGGACTGGGACCAGGTCGTCTCCGGCACCGACCCGATCAACGACGAGCGGATCGTCGTGAACATGGGTCCGCAGCACCCGTCGACGCACGGCGTGCTCCGGCTGATCCTGGAGCTGGAGGGCGAGACGGTCCGCGAGGCCCGCTCGGTCGTCGGCTACCTGCACACCGGCATCGAGAAGAACCTCGAATACCGCAACTGGGTGCAGGGTTCGACGTTCGTGACCCGGATGGACTACCTCTCCCCGATCTTCAACGAGACGGCGTACAGCCTCGCGGTGGAGAAGCTGCTCGGCATCACCGACGACATCACCGAGCGGGCCACCACGATCCGGGTCCTGATGATGGAGCTGAACCGGATCTCCTCGCACCTGGTCTGGCTGGCCACCACCGGCATGGAGCTGGGCGCGATCTCGATCATGCTGTACGGCTTCCGCGAGCGGGAGTACATCCTCGACATCTTCGAGACCATCACCGGCCTGCGGATGAACCACGCGTACGTCCGGCCGGGCGGGGTGGCGCAGGACGTCCCGGACGCGGCGATCGCCAAGATCCGCGACTTCCTCGCGATGATGCCGAAGAAGCTCAAGGAGTACGAGGACCTCCTCTCCGGTCAGCCGATCTGGACCGAGCGCACCCAGGGCGTCGCGGTGCTCGACGTGACCGCCTGTGTCGCGCTCGGCGTCACCGGCCCGGTGTTGCGCTCCGCCGGCCTGGCCTGGGATCTGCGCAAGACCATGCCGTACTGCGGCTACGAGACGTACGAGTTCGACGTGCCGACCCACCCGGACGGTGACGTCTGGGGCCGCTACCTGGTCCGGCTCGCCGAGATCCGGGAGTCGCTCAAGCTGGTCGAGCAGGCGTTGGACCGGTTGAAGCCGGGCCCGGTGATGGTCGCCGACCGCAAGATCGCCTGGCCGGCGCAGCTCGCCATCGGCGTGGACGGCATGGGCAACTCGCTGGAGCACGTCGCCAAGATCATGGGTCAGTCGATGGAGTCGCTGATCCATCACTTCAAGCTGGTCACCGAGGGCTTCCGGGTCCCGCCGGGCCAGGTGTACGTCGGCATCGAGTCGCCCCGGGGCGAGCTGGGCGTGCACGCGGTCTCCGACGGTGGCACCCGGCCGTACCGGGTGCACTACCGGGAGCCGAGCTTCGTCAACCTCCAGGCCCTTCCGGCGATGGCCGAGGGCGGCCTGATCGCCGACGTGATCGCCGGTGGCGCCTCGCTGGACCCCGTGATGGGTGGTTGTGACCGGTGAGCGCGAGGAGTGCAGCGAAGCGGAGCCCCGCAGTCGCGAACGGAAGGCGACTCTGATGACGACGTTTACTGAAGAGACCCGGGTCCGGGCGCGGGAGATCATCGCCCGCTACCCGGCCGACCGGTCCCGCTCGGCGCTGCTGCCGCTGCTGCACCTGGTGCAGGCCGAGGAGGGCTACGTCTCCCCGGCCGGGGTGGCGTTCTGCGCCGAGGTGCTGGGACTGAACAAGGCCCAGGTCGGCGCGGTGGCCACCTTCTACACCATGTACAAGCGCCGGCCCACCGGTGACTACCTGGTCAGCGTCTGCACCAACACGATGTGCAACGTGCTCGGCGGGCAGGAGGTCTACGACACGCTCGTCGAGCACCTGGGCGTCGGGCACGACGAGACCACCGCCGACGGGAAGATCACCCTGGAGCACGCCGAGTGCCTGGCGGCGTGCGACTACGGCCCGGTCATGACCGTCAACTACGACTTCTTCGACGGCGTCGACCCGCAGGGCGCGGTCGGTGTGGTGGACGAGCTGCGCGCCGGGGGCCGGCCGATGCCGACCCGGGGTGCCCGGCTCTGCACGCTCAAGGAGATGGCGGTCCAGCTCGCCGGCTTCGCCGACGAGCGCGACGGCGCGGTGGCCGACGGCGGGCCGGGCGAGGCCACCCTGCGTGGCCTGCGCCTGGCCGAGCAGCACGGCATCACGGCACCGGGCTACGACCCGAAGACCCCGATCCGCAGCAAGGCCGAGGCCGACCGGGCCGCCGCCGAGGCCAAGGCGAAGGCCGAGGCCGCCAAGGCCCCCGCCCCGGCCGCTCCGGCGGCGAAGCCGGAGCAGGTCACCGGCAGCACCGCGCCGGACGTGAAGGCCCCGGACGACAAGTCGCCGCAGGTGCGTACCGCCGAGACCCGGCAGCCCGACGCGGCCACCGCCGTGCCGGACGCCCCCGGCACCAGGGTCCCGGCCGACGGCACGCCACCGGCGTCCCGCGACGCGCAGGCGGCGCAGGCGGCCGGGGTGGCCGCGAACGCCCCCGCCGGTGACGGCAAGCCCGCCGGCGACGAGGCCGGTGCGCAGGAGCGCAACCTCAAGGAAGCCGAGGCGGAAACGGGCGCTGCCGGCGCGGGCTCCGCCGTCGCGAGCGAGACGGGGGCCCAGAAGTGACCACTCCCCGGCCGGAGACCCTGGCCAAGCTGACCCCGGTGCTGACCCGCCGCTGGCTGTCCCCGGACGCCTGGCGGATCGGCGGCTACGAGAAGCTCGACGGCTACGCCGCGCTGCGCAAGGCCCTCAGGGCCCACCCGGACGACCTGATCCAGCTGATCAAGGACTCCGGCCTGCGTGGCCGGGGTGGCGCGGGCTTCCCCACCGGCCTGAAGTGGGGCTTCATCCCGCAGGGCGACGGCAAGCCGCACTACCTGGTGGTCAACGCCGACGAGGGCGAGCCGGGCACCTGCAAGGACCTGCCGCTGATGACCCACGACCCGCACTCGCTGGTCGAGGGGGTCATCATCGCCTCGTACGCGATCCGGGCCAGCCGGGCCTACATCTACATCCGGGGTGAGGCGGTGCACGCCGCCCGCCGGCTGCGCAACGCGGTGGCCGAGGCACAGGCCAAGGGCTACCTCGGGCGCAACATCCTGGGCACCGGGTTCGACCTGGAACTGGTCGTGCACTCCGGTGCCGGGGCATACATCTGCGGCGAGGAGACGGCGCTGCTGGACTCGCTGGAGGGGTTCCGGGGTCAGCCCCGGCTCCGCCCGCCGTTCCCGGCCACCCACGGCCTGTACGCCAGCCCGACGGTGGTCAACAACGTCGGCACCATCGCCAGCGTCCCGTACATCGTGCTGGGCGGCGCGGACTGGTGGAAGTCCATGGGCACCGAAAAGTCGTCCGGACCGATGATCTACTCGCTCTCCGGGCGGATCGTCAACCCGGGCCAGTTCGAGTGCGGCCTGGGCGTCACCCTGCGCGAGCTGATCGAGCTGGCCGGCGGGATGCAGCCCGGTCACCAGCTCAGGTTCTGGACGCCCGGCGGATCGTCCACCCCGCTGCTCACCGCCGAGCACCTGGACGTGCCGCTGGACTTCGAGGGGGTGGCGGCGGCCGGCTCGATCCTGGGCACCACGGCCACCCAGATCTTCTCCGACCAGGACTGCCCGGTCTACGCGACCTACCGGTGGCTGGAGTTCTACCACCACGAGTCGTGCGGCAAGTGCACCCCGTGCCGGGAGGGCAACTACTGGATGGTCCGGGTCTACCGGCGCATCCTGGCCGGCCAGGGTACCCACGAGGACCTGGACACTCTGCTCGACACCTGCGACAACATCCTCGGCCGCTCGTTCTGCGGTCTGGGTGACGGCGCGACCAGCTCGGTGACCTCGTCGTTGCAGTACTTCAAGCAGGACTACCTCGACTACATCGAGGGGCGTACCGCGCCGAAGCTGTCGGACAAGCAGCTGGTGGGGGCGCACTGATGAACGCGAGTCCTGTAGTCGCGAAGGGAAGGCGACTCTGATGACCGACGTAGCCAAGCAGACCGAGACGGTCACGCTCACCATCGACGGCGTCGAGGTCACCGCCCCCAAGGGGGCGCTGCTGATCCGGGTCGCCGAGCAGTTGGGCACCGAGATCCCCCGGTTCTGTGACCACCCGCTGCTGGCCCCGGCCGGCGCCTGCCGGCAGTGCCTGGTCGAGGTGGAGGGGCAGCGCAAGCCGGTCGCCTCCTGCACCCAGACCGTCGCCGAGGGCATGGTGGTCCGTACCCAGCTCACCTCCCCGGTCGCCAAGAAGGCGCAGGAGGGGGTGATGGAGCTGCTGCTGGTCAACCACCCGCTGGACTGCCCGATGTGCGACAAGGGCGGTGAGTGCCCGCTGCAGAACCAGGCGATGTCCACCGGCCGTACCGACTCCCGCTTCCACGAGCACAAGCGGGAGTACGTCAAGCCGATGGAGATCAGCACCCAGGTGCTGCTCGACCGGGAGCGCTGCGTGCTCTGCCAGCGCTGCACCCGGTTCTCCGAGGAGATCGCCGGCGACAAGTTCATCGACCTGATGGGCCGGTCGTCCGCCGAGGAGATCAACATCTACCGGGACGACGCCTACGGTGCCGAGGGCGACTCCGGCGACGTCCCCTTCAACTCGTACTTCTCCGGTAACACCGTGCAGATCTGCCCGGTCGGCGCGCTCACCGGGGCGCAGTACCGGTTCCGGGCCCGCCCGTTCGACCTGGTCTCCAGCCCGAGCGTCTGCGAGCACTGCTCGGCCGGCTGCGCGCAGCGCACCGACTGGCGACGGGGCAAGGTGCTGCGCCGCCTCGCCGGGGACGACCCGCAGGTCAACGAGGAGTGGAACTGCGACAAGGGGCGGTGGGGCTTCCAGTACACCCGCGCCTTCGACCGGCTCACCACCCCGCTGGTGCGTGACGAGAAGTCAGGTGAGCTGCGGGAGGCGTCCTGGAGCGAGGCGCTGACCCGGGCCGCCGACGGGCTGCGGGCCGCCCGCGACGAGGGTCGCGGCACGGCGGTGCTCACCGGCGGCCGGCTGACCGTCGAGGACGCCTATGCGTACGCGAAGTTCGCCCGGGTCGCCCTCAACACCAACGACATCGACTTCCGGGCCCGGCCGGTCTCCCGCGAGGAGTCCGACTTCCTGGCCAGCACCGTCGCCGGGGTCACCGACGTGACCTACGCCGACGTGGAGAAGGCGTCCACGGTGGTGCTGGTCGGGCTGGAGCCGGAGGAGGAGTGCCCGATCCTCTTCCTGCGGCTGCGCAAGGCGTACCTGAAGAAGAAGCTGACGGTCTACGCGATCGCCCCGTTCGCCACCCGCGGCCTGGAGAAGCTCGGGGCCAAGCTGGCCCGGGTGGTGCCGGGCGAGGAGGCGAGCGTGCTCGCCGAGCACGACACGGTGGCCGAGGCGCTGAGCGCCGAGGGCGCGATCCTGTTCGTCGGCGAGCGGCTGGCCGGCGTGCCGGGTGGCCTCTCCGCCGCCGCGGACGTCGCCAGGCGTACCGGTGCGAAGCTGGCCTGGGTGCCGCGGCGCGCGGGTGACCGGGGTGCGGTCGACGCGGGTTGCCTGCCCAACCTGCTGCCCGGTGGACGTCCGGTGACCGAGCCGTCGGCCCGTGCCGAACTGGGTGAGGCGTGGGACATTCCGGCCGGGGTGATCCCCAGCCAGGCCGGTCGGGACACCGACCAGATCCTGGCCGCCGCCGCGAACGGTCAGCTCGGCGCCCTGGTGGTGGCCGGGGTGGACCCGGCCGACCTGGCCGACCCGAGGCTGGCCGAGCAGGCGCTCGACGCGGTGCCCTTCCTGGTCAGCCTGGAGCTGCGCAACTCGGCGGTGGCCCGCCGGGCCGACGTGGTGCTGCCGGTGGCCCCGGTGGTCGAGAAGGCCGGCAGCTTCCTCGACTGGGAGGGCCGGCTGCGCACCTTCGAGGCGGTGCTGCACACCACCGCGATGACCGACGCCCGGGTGTTGGACGCGATCGCCGCGCAGCTCGACGTCCGGCTCGGCACCGGCGACGTGTCGAGCATCCGCCGGGAGCTGGGCGCGCTGCCGCCGACCCGGGCGGACCGGCCGGTCAGCCCGTCGGTGGCCCCGGCGACCGTGCCCCAGCCGGGTGCGGGCGAGGCGGTGCTGGCGACCTGGCACCAGCTGATCGACCTGGGCAGCCTCACCGACGGCGACGAGCACCTCGCCGGCACCGCCCGTCCGCCGGTGGTCCGGCTGGGCAAGGGCACCGCCGAGACGCTCGGCGTGGCCGACGGTGACCCGGTCACGGTGGGCACCGACCGGGGTGCGGTCACCCTGCCGGCGGCCATCACCGAGATGCCCGACGGTGTCGTCTGGCTGCCGACCAACTCGCCCGGTTCGACCGTACGGCGCAGCCTCGGCGTCGCGTCCGGCACGGTGGTCCGGATCTCCGGAGGTGCACAGTGAACACCCTCCTGGCGCAGGACCCGACACTGGCGGACTTCGGCAGGGACCCGTGGTGGCTGGTCCTTATCAAGATCGTCTTTGCCTTCGTCTTCGGTCTGCTCGCCACCCTGCTCGGCGTCTGGTTCGAGCGGCGGGTCGTCGGCTACATGCAGGTCCGGCCCGGCCCCAACCAGGTCGGCCCGTTCGGCCTGCTGCAGACCCTCGCCGACGGCCTCAAGATGGCCTTCAAGGAGGACATCCTCCCGAAGGCCGCCGACAAGGTGGTCTACTTCTTCGCCCCGGTCATCTCGGTGGTCTGCGCGGTCACCGCGCTGTCGGTGATCCCGTTCGGCCCGATGGTGAGCATCTTCGGCCACCGGACCCCGTTGCAGGTCACCGACGTGCCGGTGGCGGTGCTGGTGCTGCTGGCCTGCTCGTCGCTGGCCGTCTACGGCATCGTGCTCGGTGGTTGGGCCTCCGGCTCGACGTACCCGCTGCTCGGCGGCCTGCGCTCCAGCGCCCAGATGATCTCGTACGAGGTCGCGATGGGGCTGAGCATCGTGGCGGTGTTCATGACCGCCGGCACCATGTCCACCAGCGGGATCGTCGCCGCCCAGGGGGACGCCACCCGGCTCACCATCGCCGGCACCGAGATCCCCGCGCCGGGCTGGTACGCGATCCTGCTGCTGCCCAGCTTCATCATCTTCTTCATCGCCACCGTCGGGGAGACCAACCGGGCGCCGTTCGACCTGCCCGAGGCGGAGTCGGAGCTGGTCGCCGGCTTCATGACCGAGTACAGCTCGCTGAAGTTCGCGCTGTTCATGCTCTCCGAGTACGTAGCCATGGTGACCATGTCCGCGGTGACCACGACGCTGTTCCTCGGCGGCTGGCGGGCCCCCTGGCCGATCACCCTGTGGGCCGACGCCAACACCGGCTGGTGGCCGATGCTCTGGTTCTTCGGCAAGGTGCTGATGCTGGTCTTCGTCTTCGTCTGGCTGCGGGGCACCCTGCCCCGGCTGCGCTACGACCAGTTCATGCGCTTCGGCTGGAAGGTGCTGCTGCCGATCAACCTGGTCTGGATCCTCGTCCTGGCCGGGCTGCGCTCCATCGAGGACTGGCAGTCGCGGGACCGGCTGCTCGCCACCGCCATCGGTGCGGGTGTGCTGCTGCTCGCGACGCTGCTGTGGCCGAGCCGCAAGCCGGCCCCGAAGCCGACCCCGCAGGAACAGGCCGACAGCCGGCCGTACGGCAGCTTCCCGCTGCCCCCGCTGGATCTACAGGTACCACCGAGCCCGCGCACCAAGCGCGTGGTCGCCGAGCGGGAGCCGGCCAACATCGCCACCGGCTCGGACTCCAGGGAGGTGTGACGTGGGCGCGATCACCGGAACGTTCAAGGGCTTCGGGGTCACCTTCTCGCACATGTTCAGGAAGGTCGTCACCACCGACTACCCGTTCAAGCCGCCGGTTTCGGCGCCGCGCTACCACGGGCGGCACATCCTCAACCGGCACCCGGACGGCCTGGAGAAGTGCATCGGCTGCGAGCTGTGCGCCTGGGCCTGCCCGGCGGACGCGATCTACGTCGAGGGTGGCGACAACACCGACGAGCAGCGCTTCTCGCCGGGCGAGCGGTACGCCAGCGTCTACCAGATCAACTACGCCCGGTGCATCTTCTGCGGGCTCTGCATCGAGGCCTGCCCGACCCGTTCGCTGACCATGAGCAACGAGTACGAGCTGGCCCGGGACAACCGGCAGGACCTGATCTTCACCAAGGAGCAGTTGCTCGCTCCGCTGCTCGAAGGCATGGAGCAGCCGCCGCACCCGATGCGGCTCGGTGACAGCGAGAAGGACTACTACGTCGGCGCGCTGACCAACCCGGGCACCTCGGCCGGTGCCGAGCAGTCGCCGATGGGGCCCGGCCGCTACCGGGTCGAGGAGCACCCCGGGGTGACCTTCCCGGGTGCCGAGCAGGCGGCTCAGCGGGCGGCGGGCAAGGGAGCCGGAGCATGAACACGTCCACGGTGCTCGCCGCGGCGGGCCAGGTGTCCGGGGGTGAGGAGGTCACCTTCTGGATCCTCGCCCCGCTGGCGCTGATCGGCGCGATCGGCATGGTCTGGGCGCGCAACGCCGTGCACTCGGCGCTGTTCCTGGTGCTCACCATGCTCTGCCTGGGCGTGTTCTACGTGCTCCAGGCGGGGCCGTTCATCGGCATGGTGCAGATCATCGTCTACACCGGCGCGATCATGATGCTGTTCCTGTTCGTGCTGATGCTGGTCGGTCGGGACGCCTCCGACTCGCTGATCGAGACGCTGCGCGGCCAGCGGGTCGCCGCGGTGGTGCTCGGGCTCGGCTTCGCCGGGCTGGTCGGCACCGGCCTGTACCGGGCGCTGGACGGGGTCACCGCCGTCGGTCTGGAGCAGGCCAACGCGGAGGGCAACGTGCAGGGAATCGCCCGGCTGCTGTTCACCAAGTACGTCTTCGCCTTCGAGCTGACCTCCGCGCTGCTGATCACGGCGGCGATCGGGGCGATGGTGCTGGCGCACATCGAGCGGCGCAAGGAAGACAAGATGGACCAGGTCGCCACGATGAAGGCCCGGTTCCGCCCCGGCAACTACCCCGGCCCGAAGCCCGGTCCGGGCGTCTTCGCCACCTCCTCCTCGGTGGCCACCCCGGCCCGGCTGCCCGACGGTCGGCTGACCGACCGCAGCACCCCGGCGATCCTGCCGCAGCGGGAGCTGACCGCCGAGGAAACCACCCTGAAGGGGACGGAACGGTGAGCGCGAGGAGTGCAGCGAAGCGGAGCCCCGCAGTCGCGAACGAAAGGTCGGTCCGGTGACCCCCGACTACTACCTGATCCTGGCCGCGGTGCTGTTCACCGTCGGCGCGGTCGGCGTGCTGGTGCGGCGTAACGCGATCGTGCTGTTCATGTGCGTCGAGCTGATGCTCAACGCGGCCAACCTGACGCTGGTCACCTTCAGCCGGATCAACGGTGACCTCAACGGACAGATCATGGCGTTCTTCGTGATGGTGGTGGCGGCGGCCGAGGTCGTGGTCGGGCTCGCGATCATCATGTCGATCTTCCGGACCCGACGCTCCGCGAGCGTCGACGACGCCAACCTGCTGAAGTACTAAAGGGGCCCTGCGGTGGATGAGATTCTGACGTACGCCCAGGCAGAGCCGACCGGCGCCGTCACCTACGCGGCGGCGGACGGCCTGCTGAGCAGCGTCTGGCTGCTGGTGGCGATCCCGTTGGCCAGCGCGGCGATCCTGCTGCTGCTCGGCCGGCGGGCCGACCGCTGGGGGCACTGGCTGGGCGTGGCGGCGATCGGTGCCGCGTTCGTGCTGGGGCTCACCTCGTTCTTCCAGCTGCGCGGGCTGGAGAACAAGTCCGTCGAGCTGAGCCTCTGGGACTTCATCACGGTCGGCAACCTGCGGGTGGACTTCGGTCTGCTCTTCGACCCGCTGGCCGCGGTCTTCGTCCTGCTGATCACCGGGGTGGGTTTCCTGATCCACCTCTACGCGGTCGAGTACATGGCGCACGACGAGGGCCGGCGACGGTTCTTCGCGTACTTCAACCTGTTCGTCGCCGCGATGCTGCTGCTGGTGCTCGGCAACAACTACGTGATGCTCTACTTCGGCTGGGAGGGCGTCGGTCTGGCGTCGTACCTGCTGATCTCCTTCTGGTACGGCCGGCCGAGCGCGGCCACCGCCGGCAAGAAGGCGTTCCTGATGAACCGGGTCGGCGACGCCGGCCTGGCGATCGGCATCTTCATCCTGTTCGCCACCCTCGGCACCACCCAGTACGACGAGGTCTTCTCCTCCGTGGGCGGGCTGGCCAGCGGCACGGTGCTGGTGCTGGGCCTGCTGCTGCTGCTCGGTGCGGCCGGCAAGTCCGGCCAGTTCCCGCTCCAGGCGTGGCTGCCGGACGCGATGGAGGGCCCGACCCCGGTGTCGGCGCTGATCCACGCGGCCACCATGGTCACCGCCGGCGTCTACCTGATCGCCCGCTCCAACCCGATCTTCTCGGCCAACGAGACGCTCCAGCTCGTGGTGGTCAGCGTCGGCGCGTTGACCCTGCTGATGGGCTGCGTCATCGGCGCGGCCAAGGACGACATCAAGCGGGTGCTGGCCTGGTCGACGGTCAGCCAGATCGGCTACATGTTCCTCGGCGTGGGCCTCGGCGGCGCGGCGTACGCGCTGGCCATCGTGCACCTGCTGGCGCACGGCTTCTTCAAGGCCAACATGTTCCTCGGTGCCGGCTCGGTGATGCACGGCATGCACGACCAGGTGGACATCCGCCGCTTCGGCGGGCTGTCGAAGTACATGAAGACCACCTGGATCACCTTCATGATGGGCTGGCTCGCCATCATCGGCATGTTCCCGTTCTCCGGCTTCTTCTCCAAGGAGCCGATCATCGTGGCCGCGTTCGAGCGGGAGGGCTGGACGGCCTGGCTGTTCGGCGGGGCGGCGCTGCTCGGCGCGGGGCTGACCGCGTTCTACATGACCCGGTTGTTCGTGCTGACCTTCCACGGCCCGAAGCGGTGGACCGAGGACATCGAGCACCCGCACGAGTCGCCGAAGCTGATGACCATCCCGCTGATCCTGCTGGCGATCGGCTCGGTCGGTGCCGGTTTCCTGCTCGCCACCTCCGTACCGGACTGGCTGACCGCCACCGCCGGGCTGGGCGGCGAGCACGCCGAGCACGCAGCGGTCCTGCCGCACTGGCTGCTGACCACGCTGTCGCTGGTGGTGACGGTGCTCGGTGCCGGGCTGGCCTGGGCGCTGTTCCGCAACGGCACGGCCACCGCGCCGCAGCCGGCCGGGGTGCTGGTCACCGCCGCCCGACGCAACCTCTACACGGACGCCTTCAACGAGGTGGTCTTCGAGAAGCCGGGCATCTTCCTCACCCGGGCGCTGGTCTTCCTCGACAACCGGGGCGTCGACGGGCTGGTCAACGGCCTGGCCGCCGGGGTCGGGGGCGGTTCGGGTCGGCTCCGGCGGTGGCAGACCGGTTTCGTCCGGTCGTACGCCACCTCGATCCTGACCGGCGCGCTGCTCGTGGTGGCGGCGTTCCTGGCGGTGCAGGCGGGGTGGCTGGCGTGATCGACCTCAATGCGACCGCCCCCGCCGGCGGGCCCCGCATCCACGACGGAGGTAAGGCCGCATAATGTCCAACTTCCCGTTCCTCTCGGTGCTGACGGTGGCACCGCTGGTCGGTGCCCTGGTCGTGGCCTTCCTGCCGCGTCGCCGGCCCGACCTGGCCAAGCAGGTGGCGTTCGGCTGGTCGCTGCTGGTGCTGGCGCTGTCGGTGGTGATGTGGGTCACCTTCTCCGCCGACGGTGACCGGCTCCAGTTCCACGAGTCGTACCCGTGGATCCCCACCTGGGACGTCAACTTCACCTTCGCGGTCGACGGCATCGCGCTGGTCATGCTGATGCTGATCGCGGTGCTGGTGCCGCTGGTGATCCTGGCCTCCTGGCACGACGCCGACGCCTCGAAGCGGTCGGTGCCTGCCTACTTCGCCCTGCTGCTCGTCCTCGAATCCACGATGATCGGTGTCTTCGCCGCCGCCGACGTCTTCCTGTTCTATGTGTTCTTCGAGGTCATGCTGGTGCCGATGTACTTCCTGATCGGCAGCTACGGCGGCCACCAGCGGCAGTACGCGGCGGTGAAGTTCTTCCTCTACTCGCTGGTCGGCGGGCTGTTCATGCTGGCCGCGGTGATCGGCCTGTGGGTGGTCGGCGGCAAGACCTTCGACTGGCAGGCGCTGACCCAGGTGGACATCTCCACCGGCACCGAGCGCTGGCTGTTCCTCGGCTTCTTCCTCGCCTTCGCGATCAAGGCGCCGTTCTTCCCGTTCCACACCTGGCTGCCGGACGCCGGTCGGGCCGCCCCGGCGGGTGCCGCCGCGCTGCTGGTCGGCGTGCTGGACAAGGTCGGCACGTTCGGCATCCTGCGGTACTGCCTGCCGCTGTTCCCGGAGGCGTCGAAGTGGTTCGCGCCGTGGGCGCTGGCGCTGGGCCTGATCGGCATCCTCTACGCCGCGTTGCTCGCCGTCGGCCAGTCCGACCTGAAGCGGCTGGTGTCGTACACCTCGATCGCGCACTTCGGGTTCATCGGGGTCGGCATCTTCGCCTTCACCACCCAGGCGGGCACCGGCGCGGTGCTCTACATGCTCAACCACGGGCTCGCCACCGGCCTGCTGTTCCTGGTCGTCGGGATGCTCATCGCCCGCCGGGGATCGTCGCTGATCTCCGACTTCGGCGGGGCGGGCAAGCTGGTCCCGCTGCTGGCCGGGGTGCTCTTCTTCGCCGGTCTGGCCTCGCTGGCGTTGCCCGGCACCGCGCCGTTCGTCTCCGAGTTCCTGGTGCTGATCGGCACGTTCACGGTCAACAAGCCGGTCGCGGTGATCGCCACGCTGGGCATCATCCTGGCCGCCGCGTACGTGCTGTGGATGGTGCAGCGCACCACCCAGGGCACGCTCAACCCGGAGTTGACCGAGGTCAAGGCGATGCACCGCGACCTCACCCTGCGCGAGAAGGCCGTGGTCGCTCCGCTGATCGCCCTGATCGTGCTGCTCGGCTTCTATCCGAAGCCGGTCACCGATGTGATCAACCCCGCCGTCCAGGCGACCATGCAGGACGTCGGCAAGACCGATCCCGCCCCCGAGGTCGGCAGCGTCCAGGAGGCTGCACAGTGAGCGCGAGGAGCGAACGGGCGCAGCGAGTGAGCCCCGCAGTCGCGGGCGAAAGGCAGCATCTGCGATGACCGAACTCAAGTTGCCGTCGATCGACTACGCGGCGATCGCCCCGATCCTGATCATGCTGGGGGTCGCCCTGCTCGGTGTCCTGGTGGAGGCGTTCGTACCGCGCCGCCGCCGGCACCTGGTGCAGCTGACGCTGTCCCTGGTGGCGGTGCTCGCCGCGTTGGTGATGGTGGTGCTCAGCGCCGACGCCCGGCTGGTGACGGCGGGCGGGGCACTGGCGGTGGACGGCCCCACCCTGTTCCTGCAGGGCACCATCCTGGTGCTCGCCGCGATGGCGTTGCTGCTGATCGGCGAGCGGTCGGTGGAGCGCGGCGGCGCGTTCGTCGCCCAGGCGGCGGTGACCGCCGAGTCGGCCGACGACCGGAAGCAGGCCGAGGGACGCAACGGGGCGACCGAGGTCTACCCGCTGACCAGCTTCGCGATCGGCGGCATGCTGATCTTCGTGGCGGCGAACGACCTGCTGACCATGTTCATCGCGCTGGAGGTCTTCTCCCTGCCGCTCTACCTGCTCTGCGCGTTGGCCCGTCGCCGGCGGCTGCTGAGCCAGGAAGCGGCCATGAAGTACTTCCTGCTCGGCGCGTACGCCTCGGCGTTCTTCCTGTTCGGCGTGGCGCTGGTGTACGGCTTCACCGCCGGCATCCCGGGCCGGTCCGCAGGCGTCGACTTCGCCACCGTGCACGCCGCGGTGAAGGAGTCCCCGTCCAGCGAGGTGCTGCTGTTCGCCGGGATGGCGCTGATCGCCATCGGCCTGCTGTTCAAGGCCGCCGCCGCCCCGTTCCACGTCTGGACCCCGGACGTCTACCAGGGCGCGCCCACCCCGGTCACCGGCTTCATGGCGGCCTGCACGAAGGTGGCCGCGTTCGGTGCCCTGCTGCGGGTCTTCCACGTGGCGTTCGACCAGGCGGCCTGGGACTTCACCCCGGTCCTCGGGGTGGTGGCGGTGCTCACCATGCTGATCGGCGCGGTGCTGGCGGTCACCCAGACCGACATCAAGCGGCTGCTGGCGTACTCGTCGATCGCCAACGCCGGGTACCTGCTCGTCGGGGTGCTCGCCCCGACCGGCGCGGGCGTCTCCGGCACGATGTTCTACCTGGCCGCGTACGGCTTCTCGGTGCTCGCCGCGTTCGCCGTGGTGACCCTGGTCCGGGACGCCGACGGGGAGGCCACCCACCTGTCCCGCTGGGCCGGGCTGGGCCGCCGTTCGCCGTTCTACGCCGGGGTCTTCACCTTCATCCTGCTGGCCTTCGCCGGTATCCCGTTGACCAGCGGCTTCATGAGCAAGTTCGCGGTCTTCGGCCCGGCTCTGGAGAGCGGGCACGCCTGGCTGGTGGTGGCCGGTGTGCTGACCAGCATGGTGCTGGCCTTCCCGTACCTGCGGGTCGTGGTGATGATGTGGCTCTCCGAGCCGGGCGAGAGCACCCCGACCGTCGCGGTGCCGGGCGGCCTGACCGCCACCGCGCTGATGATCGGGGTGGCCGCCACCCTGATCCTCGGCGTGCTGCCGGCGCCTCTGCTCGATCTGGCGACGGACGCGGCGGCATTCGTCAGGTGATCCGTCCGGTACGCCCGTGGGGCCGGTACGCGCAGGCGTGCCGGCCCCACGGCCGTATCCCCCGTCCGGAGCAGGTCGAACGGGTGTGGCATGGTTGATGGCGTGGTGAATCCGGCGGGGGAGCGTTCAGGTGCCGTCGGCTCCGGTGGTCGTCGGGGCCGGGCGGGCACGGGTCAGGTCGGCGCACTCGGCGTGCACCTGGCCGATCCACGGGTCGAGGCGTCCGTGCTGGGCCTGCTGGACGACGTCGAGGTGGAGTTGCGGGCCAACGTGTCCAGCGCCGACCCGCTCGTCACCGAGGCGGCCCGGCACCTGGTCGAGGCGGGCGGCAAGCGGTTCCGGCCGTTGCTGGTTGCACTGGGCGCGCAGTTCGGCGACCCGGCGGGCCCGCAGGTGGTGCCGGCGGCCGTGGTGATGGAGCTCACCCACCTGGCCACCCTCTACCACGACGACGTGATGGACGAGGCCGCCGTGCGGCGGGGCGCGCCCAGCGCGAACTCCCGCTGGACCAACTCGGTGGCCATCCTGGTCGGCGACTACCTCTTCGCGCGGGCCGCCGACATCGCTGCCGACCTCGGCCCCGAGGCGGTACGCCTCCAGGCGCGCACCTTCGCCCGGCTCGTGCACGGGCAGATCGCCGAGACCGTCGGCCCCCGCACGCAGGACCCGGTCGACCACTACCTCCGGGTGATCGCCGACAAGACGGGTTCGCTGATCGCCACCTCGGCCCGGTTCGGCGGCATGTTCGGCGGGGCGACCGGGGAACACACCGAGGCCCTGGCCGGCTACGGCGAGACCATCGGGGTCGCCTTCCAGCTCTCCGACGACCTGCTCGACATCGCCTCCGAGTCGGTGCAGTCGGGCAAGACACCTGGCACCGACCTGCGGGAGGGGGTGCCGACCCTGCCGGTGCTCTACGCGCTGGCCGGTGACGACTCCGACGCGGCGTCGGTGCGGCTGCGGGAGATCCTGGCCACCGGCCCGCTGGTCGACGACGCGCTGCACGCCGAGGCGCTCGGCCTGCTCCGGGAGTCCCCGGCGCTCAAGCGGGCCCGGGAGACCGTCCGCAGCTACGCCGAGGACGCCCGCGCCCAGTTGACACCGCTGCCCCGGATTCCGGCCCGGCAGGCGCTGGAGTCGCTCTGCGATTACATCGCCGACCGCACCAGCTGAACCCCGCGCCACCCGGCTCCGGCCCGCTCAGGGCGTCGCGGAGCGGCGCAGCAACCGGCTGCCGGTGAGCATGAGGACGGCGGCGAGGAGCATGGCGACCCCGGCGGTCAGCCACATCACCGGGTAGCCGCCGGTCCCGGCGAGCGCACCGAGCCCGAGCGGGCCGAGGCAGCCGCCGGCGTACACCCCGGTCTGGGTGATCGAGGTGGCGGCGGCCGGGGCCTGCGGGTGCAGCCGGACCACCGCGAAGTTCAGCAGGCCGGGCCACGCCCAGCCCAACCCGAAGCCGAGCACCACCCCGACGGTCAGCGGCACCGCCCCGGCCACCGCCAGCAGCCCCAACCCGACGGCCCCGACCACCAGCATCGCGGCGATCAACGCGACGTGACCGGTGTCCCGCCGGTCGGCCAGCCAGCCGACGCCGATCCGGGCCGCCACGCAGACCGCGCCGCCCAGGGTGAGCACCAGTCCGGCCGGGCCGGGGGCGAGGCCCCGGTGCACCGACGAGTCGACCACGAACGTGCCCAGCGCGTTGGCGGCCCCCGCCGCGAGGGTGGCCGCCACGCCGACCACCACCAGCGCCGTGGTGGCCCCGCCGCCGCGTTCCGCCGCACGTTCCCGTACCGGTCCGGCCGGCTGCGGGGGTACGGCCGGCAGCGCGGCCAACGCGGCCCCGGCGGCGGCCACGAACGCCCAGCGCCAGCCGGCGGTGAGGGCGATCGCCGGCACCGCCGCACCGGCCAGCAGGGTGGAGGCGGGGATGGCGGCCTGCTTCACCCCGAACGACAGGCCCTGCCGCCGGGCGGGCACGTGCCGGGCCAGCGCGGCGTTGCTGGCGAGTTGACCGAGCGCGTTGGCGGCGGCGCTGAGCGCGAGCAGGCCGAGCAGCACCGGGTACGAGCGGGCCAGCCCGGCGATGGCGAGCAGGCAGCCGGCGGCGAGTCCGACGGCGGCGCGGGCCACCACGGCCGGGCCGACCCGCTCCACCAGCCGGCCCGACGGCACTGCGGCGAGCGCGCTGACGCCGAAGTAGACCGATACGGCCAGCCCCAGCCCGGCGGGGGAGAAGCCCAGATCGTCGCCCATCTGCACGGCGAGCCCGCCGACCAGGAAGACCGGCAGGACGCTGGCGATGGTGGTGGCGACCGCCCCGCTGCCGGCCCGCAGGGGGCGTACGGCCGGCGTACGGCTGGGGGCGGTGTGGGTCATCGTGGGCCCAACCTACGCGAGTCGTGTTCCTGACAACGCTCGGCGTGTCGCCTGGGAACCCGCCGTATACCGCCTGATCTGGCATCCACCACCCGAACGGGCGTTCCGTCTCGGCCGGGTTTTTCATATGGTGTAAGTCCCCGGCTGCGGAGGTGGTTGTGCGTGACCCCCTGGCGGAACCTTCGGATCTGATCCGAAGTGTGTCCCGCGCGCTACGCGTGCTCGAGTCGGTCGGTCGTGCCCCGAAGGGCCTGACCGTCAAGCAGATCGCCCGGCGGTGCGAGCTGACCGTCGCCACCACCTACCACCTGGTGCGCACCCTGGCCTACGAGGGTTACGTGATCCGGCGGGAGGACGGCACCTACATCGTCGGCCTGGAGATCGCCGACCGGTACCGGGAACTGGTCACCGCGTTCCGGGGCCCGGCGGCGGTCGGCGAGTCGCTGCGGCGGGCCGCCGTCGACACCGGGTGGAGTCACTACCTGGGCCGGTTCGTCGGCGGTCAGGTGGCGGTCACCGCCGTCGCCGAGGGGGCCCGCTCGCCGTACCTGGAGGACATGGTCCCCGGCTTCGACGAGGGTGCGCACGCCACCGCCCTGGGCAAGGCGCTGCTGGCCACCCTCACCACCGAGCAGCGCCTGCGCTACCTGCGCGACTACGGCATGCGGCCGTTCACCACCGCCACCCTCACCAGTCCCGAGGCGTTCGAGGCGGATCTGGCCGCCGGTGACCGGCGGGGCATGCAGTTGGAGCTGGGGCAGTTCCGGCAGGGGGTGGCGTGCGCCGCCGTCCTGGTCACCCCGGACAAGGACATGGAACGACGGGTGGTGCTGGCCTGCGCCCTGCCGGCCAGCGAGATGATGACCTCCGCCCGGGTGGTGCGCGCCAAGCTGCTCACCGCCGCCCGTGCGGTCGCCGACGGCATCGCCGCCGACCTCTGACCCCGTCCGGCGGCGCGCAGGCGGAGGCCCCGGCCCGGCGTACGGGCGAAGGCCCCCTCCCGGACCGCAGCGGAAGAGGGCCTTCGCGGCCGGCCCGGCGGGGCCGACCCTGGACGCGCGTCAGCTGCCGATCGGGCCGCCGTCGAGCCGCCAGGTGACCACCACGCCTGGCTTGGCGTAGTCGCCGTCCGGCCAGGTCGACGCCGGCTTCTCCACCGACGCGCCGGTGATCTCACCGGGGTGCTGCACGGCCACGAACACCGACCGGTTGTCGCCGGTGATGAACGGCCCGCAGGTCTCCGCACCCAGCGGCACGGTGAGGAACTGCTTCAGGTGCCCCCGCTCCGGCCCCTCGACGGCGGTGGCGAACAGGCCGTCGTTGCTGCCCAACGCGTTGCCATCGGTCGAGATCCAGAGGTTGCCGGTGGCGTCGAAGGCGACGTTGTCCGGGCAGGAGATCGGCGAGACCTTCGTCTTGTCGTACCCGGCGAAGTAGGTCGACGGGTCGGCCGGGTCACCGGCGACGATCGGCAGCGACCAGGTGAAGGACTCCGCCGTGTTGTCGCCCCGGTCCTCGACCAGCTCCAGGATCTGCCCGTGCTTGTTGAGGTTGCGCGGGTTGATCTCGTCGGCTGCCGGCTTGCCCGCCTTGCCCCGGTCGGAATTGTTGGTCAGTGCCACGTACACCTTGCCGGTGAGCAGGCTCGGCTCGACGTCCTCCGGCCGGTCCATCTTCGTCGCGCCGACCTTGTCCCCGGCGAGCCGGGTGAAGGTGAGCACGTCGGCGGCGGTCATCCCGTCGACGAAACTGCGGTTGCCGCTGACCAGCCTGATCCACCGGCCGGTGCCGTTGAACGCGCCGTCGGCGGGTAGCTTGCCCGAGCCGTCGATCTCGGCGGCGCTGGTCTGGTTGAACTGCGCCACGTACAGGGTGCCCGACTCCAGCAGGGTCAGGTTGTTCTTGCGGGCCACCCAGGAGTCCCCGGGCATGAACTTCTTGTCGGAGACGAACTTGTAGAGGTAGTCGAAGCGCTCGTCGTCGCCCATGTACGCGACCACCCGCTTGTCGCGGGCCACGATCACGTTGGCGCCCTCGTGCTTGAACCGGCCCAGCGCGGTGTGCTTACGCGGGCGGCTCTCCGGGTCGAACGGGTCGATCTCGACGATCCACCCGAACCGGTGCGCCTCGTTGGGGTTCTTGGCCAGGTCGAACCGCTCGTCGGCCCGCTCCCATTTGCGGCTGCCGCTCGGGTAGCGGGCGGTCGTGGTGATGCCGTACCTGTCGAACTTCGGCTTCAGCTCGGCGGGCGCGGCGTCGGCCCCGACGAAGTACTGGTTGAAGTTCTCCTCGCCGGAGAGCACCGTCCCCCAGGGGGTGACCCCACCGGCGCAGTTGTTCAGGGTGCCGACCACCGTGCGGCCCTTCGGGTCGGCGGCGGTCCGCAGCCACGCCGAGCCGGCGGCCGGGCCGGTCAGCTCGAACTTCGTGGCCAGCGCGGTGACCCGCCGGTTGTACGGCCGCCGGCCCTGACCCACCGGCCGCCACTGCCCGGTGCCGTCGACCCGCTCCAGTTCCACCACGGACATGCCGTGCGCGGCCATCGCGGTGCGCAGCTGCTCGACGGTGAGGTTGTCCAGGCCGGTGAAGCCGGGGAACATCAGGTCCTCGTTGGTGTACTCGTGGTTGACCACGAGCAGCGCCCGCCTGCCCCGCCGGTCCAGCGGCAGCACCCCGACGAAGTCGTTGTTGTAGCCGAACTGCTTGGCCTGAGCGGCGGCGGTCTGCCCGTGCAGGTCGAACCGGGGCGCACCGGGCAGCACCGGGTCGCCCCAGCGGATGACCACGTGGTGGTCGTACCCGTTGGGGACGACCAGGGTGTCGAGCTGGTTCGGCGGGATCGGCTTGAAGGTCAGCGCGCCGCTGCCGACGCCGCGCTGCGGCGCGGTCGGATCGGCCACCTCCGGCACCACCGGGGTGGCCGGTGCGGCACCGGCCGGGGCGGCCCCGGCCAGCGCACCGGCGGCGGCACCGCCGAAGCCGAGCACCAGCGCGCCCACCGCACCCGCCCGGACCACACCCCGCCGGGTCACCTCCCCCTCGACCAGGTCGCCGAAGTAGGTGTTGTCGGAGGTGTTGGGTACCGGGTGGTCACAGGCGTTGCCGCAGCGGTACAGGCAGGTCATCGCATCGCGGCTGCCGTGCCGGGTGGTGCCGAGCAGCGGGAGCAGCCGGGGACGGTCGCTCATGGAAGGGAGCCTCCTGGAAGCAGGTCGGTGGCACGCCGTTTTTACCTGCGCGACGTGCGTACCGGGCGGACGCTGCCAGGACGGGGTGAGCGGCCACCGGACGCGGTGTGAACCGGATGTGAACAGCAGTCACCGCTGAACCGATCGGGGTCACGGCGCGTAATAACCGGCGGACACGTTCGCCGGACCTGTCGGGCGGGAAGCGAGGGGATCACCATCAGCGACCACGACGCCCAACTGCTGCGCGCCCTGCACGACGAGCACGCCGAGGCGCTCTACGCGCACGCGCTGCGGCTGGTCAACGGGGACCGCACCCGGGCCGAGGACCTGGTGCAGGAGACCCTGCTGCGGGCCTGGCGGCATCCCGAGGCGCTGGACCCGCGTCGCGGCTCGGTCCGCGCGTGGCTTTTCACCACCGCCCGCAACCTGGCGATCGACGCCTGGCGGCGCCGGTCGACCCGGGTCGGCGAGGTGTTCACCGACGACCTGCCCGAGCCACCCGAGACGGTCGACGAGGCGGAGCGCGCGGTCGAGGCCTGGACCATCGCCGAGGCGCTGAACCGGCTCAGCCCCACCCACCGGGAGGTGCTGGTCGAGTGCTTCTACCAGGGCCGTTCGGTGGCCGAGGCGGCGGCCCGGCTGGGGGTGCCACCGGGAACGGTCAAGTCCCGCACCCACTACGCGCTGCGTTCACTACGGTTGGCGCTGGCCGAGATGGGGGTGACCGGATGACCCGCTGCGAGTTCGCACACGACGACGGCGCGTACGTGCTGGGTGCGCTCGCCCCCGCCGACCGGGCCGCCTACGAGCGGCACCTGGCCGGGTGCGCGGCGTGCCGGGACGCAGTGGCCGAGATCGCCGTGCTGCCGGGCCTGCTGGGCCGGCTCGACCCGACCACGCTGGAGGAGTTCCTCCCGCCACCGCCCGAGGTCAGCCGGGTGCCCGACCTGATCGCCACCGCCCGGGACCGCCGCCGCCGCGAGCGGACCCGCAACCGCCGCCGGTACGCGGTGACCGCCCTCGTCGCCGCCGGGTTCGCCCTGGTGCTGGGCGTCGCCGGGGCGTCCGCCCTGCGGCCGGCCCCGACGCCCGCGCCGACCACCCAGGCGGTACGGATGGTGTCGATGGCGCCGGTCGCGGCCAAGACCCCGGCGGTGCACGCCGAGATCGGGCTGAGCGGCACCAAGTGGGGCACCGAGGTCACCATGCACTGCGGGTACGACGCGACGGCGGGCTACGGCAAGGCGTACACGTTCCGGCTGGTGGCCCGGGGGCCGGACGACGCGACCGAGCAGATCGCCTCCTGGCTGGCCGCCCCCGGCGACGACGTGAACCTGCGCGGGGCGACCCGGTTCACCGACGCCGAACTGGTCCGCCTCGAACTGCTACGCGCCGACGGGACGCTGGTGCTCAGCTACGACGTCCGCTGAGCCCCGGGGGCCGCGCGGCGGCCGGGAGGCTCAGTGGGCGGTGGCGGGTAGCGGCGCGGCGGCGCGGGCGGCGGCCCGGGTGCGTCGGCCGTTGCGCAGCGCGTCCAGACTGAAGATCACCAGGGCCAGCCAGACCAGGGCGAAACCGGCCAGCCGGGCCGGCGGCATCGGCTCGTGGAAGATCAGCACGCCGCAGCCGAGCTGGAGGACCGGGGCCACGTACTGGAGCATGCCGAGCGCGGTCAGCGGCAGCCGGTTGGCCGCGCCCGCGAACAGCAGCAGCGGGACGGCCGTCACCGCCCCGGCCGCCACCAGCAGCGCGGTGTGCCCGGCCGAGACCCCGCCGAACGTCGACCCGCCCCGGCTCGCCAACCAGCCCAGGTAGCCCAGGGCGGGCAGCGCCAGCACCGCCGACTCGACGAACAGCCCCTCCGCCGCCGGCAGCCCGAGCCGCTTCTTGGCCAACCCGTAGCCGGCGAAGCTGGCCGCCAGGATCAACGCCAGGTAGGGCAGCCGGCCGTAGTCGACGGTGAGCACCGCGACCGCCGCCGCGCCCACCCCGAGCGCCACCCACTGCGCCGGGCGCAGCCGCTCCCGCAGCACCAGCACCCCGAGCAGCACCGACACCAGCGGGTTGATGAAGTAGCCGAGGGCGGTCTCCACCACCCGGGCGGAGTTCACCCCGTAGATGTAGGTGCCCCAGTTCACCGCGATCAGCGCCGCCGCGACGACGATCCCGGCAAGCGTCCGGGGGCGGCGGGCCAGCGACCGCAGGAAGCCGACGTTGCGCAGGGCGGCGAGCAGCAGCGCGACGAACACCACCGACCAGATGATCCGGTGGGCGAGGATCTCCATCGGCCCGGCCGGCTGGAGCAACTTCAGGTAGATCGGGATGAAACCCCAGATCAGGTACGCACCAAAGCCGTAGAGGTAGCCGAGCCGCAGCGGAGTCACGATCCCACCGTAAGGGGTAAGGCCGGATCAGGCTCCTTTCCGGTGAGCGGGGTCACCGCTCGTTCACCCACTCCATCCACCCGTCCGGGGGCGCGGGGGTGAAGCCCAGCTTCGCGTACACCCCGTGGGCGTCGGCGGTCGACAACGCGATCCGGCGTACGCCGTACCCGGCGAGGTGGTCGCGGATCGAGCCGGCCAGCCAGGTGCCCAGGCCGCGCCCCCGCGCCTGCGGGTCGACGTAGAGGTCGCAGAGCCAGCCGAAGGTGGCCCGGTCGATGCGCTCCGGGTCGGTGTCGAGCTGCCAGCCGTCGGGGTGGGTCAACGAGAACACCCCGCCACGCTAACCCCGCCCGAGGGCTGTCCCGCCAGCCAATTCCCGTCCGCTGGCCGCGCCGCCAGCCAATGTCCGTCCGGTGGCCGGCCTGGCGGGGCGACATCGGCCGGCCACCGCCCCGCTGGAGCGGCGGCCGGCCCCCGGGTCAGTCGCGGTCGAGGATCGCCCCGAGGATCCAGGTCACGATGCCGACCAGGAGCGCGCCCAGCACCGCCTCGGGCCAGAACCCGTCCACGTGGAACGGCAGGTCCGCCTGGCCGGCGATCCAGCTGGTGAGCAGGAACAGCAGCCCGTTGACGACCAGGGCGATCAGCCCGAGGGTGAGCAGGTAGAAGCCGCAGCCGACGGTCTTGATGATCGGCTGGAGCACCGCGTTCACCACACCGAAGATCACCGAGACCAGCACCAGGGTGACGACCGCCTCGCCGGCCGAGCCGGTGTCGAGCGTGATACCGGGGATGAGCAGCGTCGCCAGCCAGAAGGCGACCACCGTGGAACCCAGCCGGATCAGAAGGCCCTTCAGAAAATCCATGGCCGGGATCGTGTCACGTGCGGTCCAGCCAGGGAAACCACCGTGGCTCCTGCGGTCAGCGCCGACCGGGCCGACCGACCAGTTGCGACTCGATCGGGGTGGGCGAGAGCAGCGCCCACCGCAGCGCCCGACGGTTGACCACCGCGACCATGTCGTCCCGGATGCGGGTCAACCACTCCGCCGCGCCACCCAACCCCAGCGCGGTGCCGGCCAGGGCGGCCTCCGACGGGTCGAGGGGTTGCAGCACCGCCAGGTCGGCCCGGCCGAGGGTGTCGACGTCCGCCGGGGTCAACCCGTCCCGGACCACCAGGGTGGAGACCCATCCCGCCCCGGGTGGCGGTTCGCCGGCCGCCGTACCCGCGTCGGCCACCACCAGCAGCGGACGCAGCGGGGAACCGGTGACGCCGACCGCCCGCCCGGTGGGGACCACCACCACCCCGCCCTGCTGCCCGCCGACCCCGCGGACGAACGGCTCCCAGGCCCGTGGCCGGCCGGTCTGCACCAGTACCCCGGCCCCGAGCGCCAACGCCCGCAGCACCAGCAACTGAGCCGCCGCCAGCCCGCCGACCAGCACCAGCCGGGTGCCCTCGGCGCGGAACAGCCGGACGGTCACCGCACCGCCGTGCCGGTTGGCCCCCACCATCAGCCCCGCCCCGCCGAGGGTCAGCTCCGGCGGCTCGACAGCCGGCGTGACCACCCCGGGCACCGCCAACGGCAACGTGGCGGCCAGGCCGGGCAACTGCGCGCCGTCGAGCCGGTGCAGCTCACTACCGGCGTCGGCGACGATCCGGCACAACCCCTCGGCAGCGTGTTGCAGTGCGGCCGGTGTGGCGGCGGCCAACCGTACCGTCAGGCACGTCGGTGGTGCGGTGTCGCCGGCCTGCGGACCGGCACCGAGTGAGACGGTGGTGGCGGTCGCCGGCAGGGCCAACAGCCGGGACACCAACCGGCGACCCGGATCGACCCGGGCGTCCGGCCAACGGACCAGCCGGAAGGTTGCCTGGTGCTGGTCGCCGGCGCACACCGTCGACCAGCTCTCGCGCACCGGCCGGCCGGGGTCGTGGTGGGCGAGTTCGGCAAGCACCCGCAGCGCTGCCGGCCCGCCCAGCGGACGGGCCGGCAGCGGCCCCACCCGGCGGACGATCCGACGCACCGTGCCGGCCAGCGCCCGGCGCAGGTCCGCGTCGGACCAGCCGGACGCCCGCATCACCCGGACGGCGAGCAGGGCCCGCTCCTGGCCCGGCAGCCGTCCCTCGGTCAACTGGCGGTACGACGTGCCGGCCGCGCCGCCGACCTCCGCCGCCGGGGCCGGCACGACGTGCAGCAACACCTGCACCCGTACCGGTGGTTGCTCCGGTCCGGCCGGGGGCAGCAGCGTGCCGGGTGCCGGCAGCGGGTGGGACCGGTCACCGAGCAGGTCGCCCGGATCGCCCAGGTCGAGCAGGACGGTCAGCCCGGTGGCGTCGTCGACCACCCCCGCCGGCCCGTCGGTCAACTCCACCCCGGCCAGTACGGCATCGGGAAGCAGCAGGTCCAGCAGGGCCTCCGGGACGGTGTCGGCGGCCAGGCCGTGCCGGCGGGTGAGGAACCCGGCGGTGGTGCCCCACCAGTCGAACAGCCACCGCCCGCGCCAGCGCCCCCAGCCGAGACCGGCCAGCACCACCGCACCGATCGCGGCGAGCACCGCCGGCACCGGCCCGCGACCGTAGGCGGCCACCGGCAGCGCCAGCGCGACCTGCGTGGCGACGACCTGACCGGGGTGTACGGCGGTGCCGGTGCGGGGTCGGGGCGGGCCCTCGGCGGTCCGCCGGAGCGGGCGGTCGGTCGTGCTCGCCGTCACCACATCTCCTCCGTGTGCCCGCCGGGTCGGTCGTCCCGGCTGCCCCCGGGCGTCCCGCCGCGAACGCCCGGCCGGGACCGGAACGCGACGGGAGTGTGACCCATCGTAGTGTTCCCGTCCGTGCGGTGGGGTCCTGCCGTTCCGGGGTCGGGGCACGTTGTCCACAGGGGAGGTGGACGGGGTAGCACATCGGCGACGGTGCGACTACCGTCAGCGACTGATTCGCCGACCAGGTCCGTCCGGTCCCCTGCCGACGGACGGTCCGTCCGCACAGGACGGCCAACGGTCGGCCCCGACCGGGGAGACGAGGTGACGTCCGGGTGTCCCAGACCCAGGCAGAAGCGGCGGTGATGCACCACACCGCCACCAGGTTCGAGCAGGTGGACCAGTCGTTGCAGGCCATGCTGACCGGCCTGATGGCCGAGCTGGAGGTGTTGCAGCAGGCCTGGCGGGGCGCCGGTGGGCGTTCCTTCGAGCAGGTCAAGCAGCAGTGGGGGCGGGACCAGGCCGCGCTGCAACGGGCCCTGCGGGAAACCGCCACGGCCCTGCGTACCGCCGGCCGCCAGTACGACGTCTCGGACACCGAGGCCGCCGGCCGGGTCGCCGGCACCAGTCGCGGCATCCAACTGCCGCTCTAGCCACATCCACATCCCGGGGAGGAACGATCCGATGGACCATGGCGTGCTGGTCGTCAACTTCGCCGCGCTGCACCAGGCCGGCGCGGACATCCAGAAGGCACTGAACACCCTCGACGCGCAGCTCGGCCAGCTGGAACGGGACGCCGCCCCACTGGTCGCCGGCTGGGACGGCGAGGCCCGCCGGGCGTACGAGCAGCGGCAGTCGCGGTGGCGCTCCGCGTCGCAGGATCTCCAGGCGATGCTGCGGGACATCAAACTCGCCGTGGACGACTCCGCAGCCGACTACCTCGACACCGAGAAGCGCAACACCGGCCTGTTCCACTGACCCGGCCGCCCGGCGGTTCTGCGGCGGGCCGCGAAGCCCGGTCCGCCGGGCGGGCTCCCCGATGGTGACGCGGCCGGTGGTGCTCCGACGGCGACGCCCGGCCGGTCGACGGTCGGGCGTCGCCGTCAGGCCGGGCCGGCCGGGTGCCAGCGGCGGCGGACGCCCCGGGGGAGCACCACGGCCAACAGCACCGTCACCACCACCGTCCCGCCGACGGACGAGGCGACCAGCAGCGCCCGCTGCCGGGCCGCCGCCCGCCGGTGCGTCTGCGCCAGCAGCGCCGGGTCCGCCTGCGGCGTCGGCAGGACCGTCGTCGGGCGGGCGGCCGGCCGGGGAGCACCACCGGTCTCCACCACCGCCCGGTACGGGTTGAGCACGCCGGCACCGTAGCCGCCCTCCCGGCCACCCGGTGCCGGATCGGTGGTGCCGACGATCCGGCGGGCCACCCCGGCGGCGTCGAGGTCCGGCCGGTACTGCCGCAGCAGGGCGGCAGTGCCCGCCACGAACGGGGCGGCGTAACTGGTGCCCTCGGCCCGCTGGTGACCCTGCCCCGGCGCGGCCATCAGCACCTCGCCGCCCGGCGCGACCAGGTCGACGTACGGGCCGACCTGGGAGAACGGGGCGCGCACGCCGGTCGGGGTGACCGCGCCGACGCCGAGCACCCCGTCGTACGCCGCCGGATAGGGCAGCGGGTCCCCGCCGTCGTGCAGGTTGCCGGCAGCGGCCACCACGACCACGTCCCGCCGCAGCGCGTAGTCGACCGCGTCGCGAACGGCCGGGTTGTCGGCGTACAGGACGACGGAGAGGTTGAGCACGTCGGCGTCGTGGTCCACCGCCCACCGGACGGCCTGGGCGAAACCGGCGGCGCTGACCGTACGCCCCGACTCCCGACCCTCGACGACCTGCTGTTCGCTGACCCGTACCGGCAGGATGCGGGCACCGGGTGCGAGCCCCCGGAAGGCCACCCCGTTGGCCTCCCCGGCGGCGATGATGCTGGCCACCCCGGTGCCGTGGCCGGCGCAGTCCCGGGTGCCGTCGCCGCCCGGGTCGAGGAAGTCCGCCCCGTCGAGCACCCGCCCCCGCAGTTGGGGGTGCCGCCTGTCGACACCGGAGTCGACCACCGCCACGACGACGCCGGCACCGGTGGCCAGCGGGGCGAGCCGCTGCGGGGCGTACCGTCGCTGGGGCCACGGGGTGGCGGCGACCGGTCGGGCCGGCGCGGGCGACGTGACGCAGGAGGGGGCGGCGCTGGCCGGGGTGACCGACGCCACGACGGCCGTCGGGGGTGCGGCGAGCAGGGCCGCTGCCAGAGTGACGAACGCTCGTCGGCTGCCGGATCGGGTCATCGACCGCCTCCGTATCGTGTCGACTCCGCAACGGGATGTTAGCGCCCGGTCCGCTCCCAGGCCGGCCGCTGACCGACTTATCGTGATCTTGTTTTCACCTTGTAGGTTGTACGCGACGCCTGTGGCCTGATCCGGGAGGAGAGGTGGCCGTGACCGACTGGGAGCCGGCTACCGAGGCCGAGACGGCGATGCGGGACGCGCTGCACGCCGGTGACCAGGAGCTCTACTTCCGCATCCTGGCTGGTACGGAGCTTTTCCTCCCGGTCTCCGGCCAGGCCCTCGCCGGTGCGACACCGATGGGCTGGGGCACCTGGACGACCGGTGGCCGCACCCACGTGCTGGCCTTCACCTCGGCCGCCGCGATGCACGCCTGCCTCGGGTCCTCCGCCGGCCCCTACCGGCGCAGCCGCTACGCCGACCTGGCCGTCGAGTGGCCCAACCATGAGTGGTGGCTGGCGGTGAACCCCGGTCTGCCGGTCGAGGGTTACCTGCCCGCCTGGTTCGTCTCGCAGCTCTCCCGGGGGGACGTCCGGCTGCCCGGCCGCGCCCCGGTGGTGCGGTCCCAGCGGGAGTCCGACCAACCTCCGGTCCGTGGCGCGCCCGGCGGACCGGCCGATGTCGAGCCGACCGCCGACCTCTCCGCCGGCTGGTCCCAGCCCCGGCCGGCGTCGTCCGTCACCGCTCCACCCGCCGGGGGTGGTATCCGCCCGGCGACGGGCGCATCGCTGACCGATGAGCGGGGGCGTCCGGTCGTCCCGCCCGGTGGTGGCCCGCGCATCACCACCGCCGGCCCGCCCGAGCAGGGCCGCCCCGCCTTCCCCGAGCCCGGCACCGTGCCGGCGGCGACCAATGGCGGCTGGCCGGCGGTTCCCCGTCGCCGGCTGCTGGGCGAGGAGTCCGCCGGCCCGGCCAACGGGCGTACCTCGTTCTTCGAGCCGTCCAGTGCCCGGGGTGCCACCCGGTCGCCCCGGGACAATCCGCTGCGTTCGGGTGAGCGGGCGGCCCCACCGACCCGACCCGGGATGGGTGGTCAGCCCTTTCCCCGCCGCCGCCCGGCACCCAACCAGCCGGGCGAGGACGAGGCCACCCGCGCGTTCCGGATGACTGATCCGCCGGCCCGGTCCGGCCCCGGCAACGGGGCGTCACCGGCAGGCCGTTCCCCGGACCCGCTGGCCGAGGAGCCGACCCGGGCCTTCCGGGTGGAGCCGCCGGGTGGGGAGCCGACCCGGGCCTTCCACGTCGGCCCGGTGGCGGACGAGGCGACCCGGGCCTTCCGTACGCCACCACCGGCGGCGGAGGCCACCCAGGCGTTGCCCCGCCGGCAGCCCACCCCGGACGGGTCGCCCGGGGCACGCCAGCCCCGCCCGCCGACCGACCCGTTCGCCGTCCCACCTGCCGCGCCGACCGACCCGTTCGCCGTCCCACCTGCCGCGCCGACCGCTCCGGCCGGCCCCGCCCGGGGCGAGGCGGAGGAGGTGCCGCCCTCCGTCGCCGAGCCGGTCTCCGCGCCGCCGGTGTCCCGCCGGGGGTTCATGCCCATCGTGATAGAGGGTGTGATCCTGGAGTCCCGCGACCTCCCGGTCGCCCCCGCGCCCGCCCCGTCCGCCGCCCAGGGCTCGCTGTTCGTCCCCCCGGCGGCGTCCGCGCCGCCGGTCGTCCCGCCGCCGGCCGCCGCGCCGTTCGTTCCCCCCGCCGCCCCCGTGCCACCGCCGGTGCCGCCGTCGGCAGCCGCGCCCACGGCGACCCCGGTGCCGCCGGCCGGGGGGCCGGGTGCCGGGGACACGGTCAACGTGAACGGGACCGGTGGTCCGTTCGGCGCTCCCGCCCGCCCGCCCGCATCCGGGCCGGTCCACCCGCCGCCCGCCAGCCCGTCGCCTGCCGCCCCGCCGCCTGCCGCCCGGCCCCGTCCCGCCCCGGATGACCTGTGGACCCCGGCCGCCGAGCGGGCCGCCTCGAAGGCCCGGCCGGAGGTCGCGGCGGCCCCACCGGACGTGGCACCCCCGCCGGCCAGCGCGCCGACCGTCCACCCGCCCGCGCCGGCAGCGGACGCGCCGGTCACCCGGCCGGCTGGGGGAGCGCAGGCGTGGACCGCTCCGCCGGGTGACGCCGTACCGGCGGACAGCGCGCCCGCCGCCCCGACCCCGACCGGGGACGCTGCCCCTACCCCCACGGCCGGTGGCCCGGTCCGGACCGCCGCCGGGACGGCCCCGACGGCCACCGCGCCGGGAGCGGACCGTGCCGACCCACGTTCCACCCCGGTCGACCTGTGGACCCCCGCCGCCGAGCGGGCCGCGCAGACCTCCCCGGCGGCACCCGTCACCGAGCTGCCGACCACTACCGTGCCGGCCGCCACCGCGGGGCCGAGCGCCCCTGCCGGGCCTACCGCCACCGCCGTGCCGACAGCTTCTGCCGTGCCGACCTCCCCGGCGGCACCGGGCCCGGCCGGCGATCCGGCTCCGTTCGGCAGCGCGCCGCCCGGGAGCCCGTCGTCGACCGCCGGTGCGGATGTCGCGCCGCCGGTCGACGAGGCGTTCCTGCCGGCCAACGAGGTCGAGGAGAACCTGCTGGACGCGGTCGGCGTCGGCAGCACCGACGGTTTCCTGTCCACCCTGCTGCTGGCCCGGGTGCTGCTTCCGGTCAACCCCGACTCGGTGGCCGGCAGCCGCCCCGGCGAGCCCGGTTTCCAGTGGCGTACCGGGACGACCGACGGTGAGACGTACGTCGTGGTCTACACCTCACCGGAGCGGCTGGCCGAGCACGACGTGCTGCCGGTCGAGACGATCGAGGTGCGCTTCGTACAGTTGATCCGGCGGTGGCCGGACCCGAGCTGGGCGTTCGCCGTCAACCCGGGCACCCCGGTCGGGGCCAAGCTGCCCGGTGAGCAGATCGTGGCCCTGGCCAGCTGGGCGGCCGAGGTCGGGCTCGGTGACGAGGCGGACGTGGAACCGGTGGCCGCCGCCGAGGCACCTGCCGAACGCACCCGGTACGCCCCGCCGGTCACCGACCCGTCCCGTCCGGTGGTGATGCAGAAGGCGGTCGCCCCGAGCCAACTCGCCTACTACCTGGAACGCGGCTACGACCGGGTCTCCGGTTTCGTGCACCGGGCCGGCGAACTGGCCCACCTGACCACCCCGGCGGAACTGCACGACGCCCTGGGGCTGGGCTACCCGGACTCGCCGTTCGCCCGCGACGCCGAGGCCACCTACGTGCTGCGCTGGCCCGCGTACCGGCCGAGTCTCTACCGCATCCCGTACGGCGGGCAGAACGAGGCGGCGATGCGGGCCATGGAGGGCTGGGTGATCGAACGAGCGCCGTTCCGGGGCAACGGGTTCGCCCCCGGGGAGAGCAGCGACGTGGTGGCCGAGTTCAAGGTGGACAGCGCCCGGCTGCCGCACGGTGCACAGCTCTGGCGGATCGGCACGGAGGGCACCGAACGGGTGATCGCCGTCCTGGACACCGACGCGCTGGTCTGGCGACAGGTGGGGCAGGAGTGATGCGCGACGGCTACGTGGCCCGCTGGCAGGGGCGCGAGTACCAGGTCAGCCCGGACGGCGACCACGTACGCATCTACCAGCCGGAACCCGCCGACGGCTTCGAGGAGGTACGCCCCGGCCGGTACGTGCGGGTCGTGCCGGCCGGTGAGGTCGAGGACCTCGCATACGTGCGGACCACCTGCACCTGGCAGGGGCAGCCGTTCATCGTGCTCGGCGAGCACGACGGGTGGCTGCGGGTCGAGTACACGGGTGGTCGCTGGCCGGTGGCGCAGGCGATGGGGCTGGAGGTCTTCGACTTCGGCGTCTACCAGGGTTGGGCACCTGCCGCCGAGGTCGCCGACCTGCGCGAACAGCGGGTCTGACCGCCGGCCACGGCCCGGACGGGACAGCCGACGGGGGACCGTCGAGGTGGGCACGGGACGGTCAGGACTTGGTCCAGCGCAGGATCTCGCCGAGCACCAGGTCGCCGGCCTCCACGTGGGGGAAGTGGCCCACCCCGTCGAGCAGCCGCCACTCGTAGGGGGCGCTGACGTACCGGCCGGAGCCCTGCGCGGTGCGCGGCAGGGACGCGACGTCGACCGCCCCGTGTAGCTGGAGGGTGGGGGTGACCAGGGGCTTCTGCATCAGCCGGACGAACCGGTAGCCGTGCAGCCGCAGCACCGAGCGGAAGGCCCACCGGTAGCCCTCCAGCGCGCAGAAGGCGGCCTGCGGGATGAGCATCGCCTCCCGGCAGCGCTGCGCGTACCCGGCGAAGTCGGGGCCGGCGACCCAGCGGGGGCCGCCCCAACGGCTCAGCATCTGCTGCACCTCGGCGGCGTCGTTGCGGGTGAGCACGTGCTCGTACCGGGGGAACTGGAACTTCAGCGCCGGGGTGGAGGCGGCGAACTGGCCGCGCGGGTCGGCGAAGATGGCCGCGCGCAACCGCAGCGGGTGGGGCGCGCCGAGCACCACCAGCCGGCGGACCAGGGTGGGGTGGAACGAGGCGGCTGTCCAGCCGATCAGCCCGCCGGAGCCGGCACCGACCACGGTGGCCGAGCGTTCCCCGAGGGCACGGATCAGGCCGGCGACGTCGGCGGCGAGGGTGTAGCCGTCGTACCCCCGGGGTGGTTTGTCGCTGGCGCCGTAGCCGCGCAGGTCCACCGCGACGGCCCGGAAGCCGGCGTCGGCGATGGCGGGGAGCATCGTGTGCCAGGCCCACCAGTGCTCGGGGAAGCCGTGCAGGAAGAGCACCATCGGCCCGGTGCCCGCCTCGACGACGTGGAACCGGCTGCCGTTCGCGCCGACGAACCGGTGCGTCCACGGCCCCTCGGTGAGGACGCAGGACTCGTCGGTGGGCCCGCCACGCTGCTCGGTCATGGGCACAGCCTAGGACCTCGGTGCCTGTCGATCGCCCAGCCGACCCGGACCGGGCTGCGGCCCGCGACCCGGTCCGGTCCCGGCGGGCTGAGTGGACTCAGCGGACGACGCTGATCCGGACGACGCCGACCGGGGTGCCGGGCCCGCAGGCGGCGGGGGGCACGGCCGGGTCGACGGTGACCACGACGGTGCTGCCGGCGGCGACGGTGCCGAGGCCGGGGCCGTGCAGCGCGTACTCGTGGCCGTCGTCGGTGACCAGGCCGTAGCACGGGCCGTCGCCGCCCCGGGTGATCCTTCCGGCGAGCCGGTCCGGCCGGCGTCGGTCGGTGGGGTGTCGTGGGGGCGCGGTGGGCCGGCGCAGGGTGGGCGGCGGGTCGGCGGAGAGCGGTGCCGTCGGCCGGTCGGCGGGCGGGCCCGGCGTCGCCACGCGTTCGGCGGGCGTCGCCGCGCGGCCGGCCGGCGGTCGGGGGCCGGCGGGCGTCGCCGCGCGGCCGGCGGGCGGTCGGGGGTCGGCGGGCGGTGCCGGCAGGTCGGCCGGGGACCGGTGGTCGGCCGGCGGGTCGGTGGTCGGGGTCCGGTCGTCGGTCACGGTCGCCTCCGCTCCCGGCGCACCCGCCACGGGTACGCGCAGAGCCAGCCTGCCACGGCGGCGGCGCAGCGGCATCCGGCCGGCCCCGGACGGGCCGATGCCCGGGCAGGAGTCCTGCCCGGGCATCGGGTACAGCAGGTGGTGCGCTGATCAGCGGATCAGGAGAAGCGGACCTTCAGCGAGGTGCCGTTCTGCTCCACAACCTTGATCTTGGTGCCGGTGGCCGGGAGCTTGACGCCGTGGTTCGGCAGCTCCGGGTACCAGTACTGCTTGGTGTCGTCGAACAGCGGCTGCGCGGCCTGGCCGCGGACGTACTGCGGCACGCTGTTGATGTGCAGCGTGAACGAGTCCGCCTTCTTCAGGCTGAACGGCGCGTCGTACACCTGGACGCGGGCCCGCCACGGGGCACCGGTCAGGTTGTACAGCGGCTCCGGGTGCGCGTCGATGATCATGTTCCGACCCTCGCCCGGGTGGTCGAAGGTGTCGTTGTCGGCCCACCGGAGGTTCCAGTAGGAGATCAGCAGACCCTCCTGGTACGCGTAGTGGTCCACGTAGTCCGGGCGGCTGTTCGCGTAACCGAAGTAGTACGGGCCGGTCTTGAGGTACTGGTCGTACGACACGTACGACCGGTTGCCGGCGATGTAGTAGTTGTCGAACTTGCGGATGTAGGTCTCGGCCACGATGCTGAACCCGTTCAGGGTCCAACCGGCGGCACCGGCCTCCGCACCGTCGGTGAGCACGGTCTGCCCGTCGGCGGTGATGGTGATCGCGTCACCGTAGAAGCCGCCCTCAGAGACACCACCGTCGGTCTGGTAACGCAGCCGGAACTGCACCACCTTGCCGGCCGCGGCGTTCATCGGGATGTTGACGTCGACCCACTGGCCGTTGCTGGAGCCATCCAGGGCGAAGCGCCCGGGGGAGATCTCCTTGAGGGCCTTGCCGTTGGCGGTACCCGGCAGGGTGGACCAGGTCTGGCCGCCGTCGGTGCTGGCCTCGAAGAAGAGGTAGTCGTAGTCCGCCTCGATCGCGTAACGACCCTTCATGGTGAGCGCGGCGCTGGTCTTCCCGGTGAGGTCGATCGTCCGCGTCATCGTGGTGTTCAGGTCGTCGTCGTTGCCGGAGAAGAACTGCTTCGTCCCCTCGAACGGCTTGCCGTTCTGGAAGCTGTACTCCCGCTGCGGCAGCACGACCACGGCACCCTGCGCCTTGTCGGAGTTGTACTCCTGCGGGCCCAGGTTGAGGGTCTTCTGCTGACCGGCCACCACGACCTCGTAGTCGAGCCAGCCGAGCTGGAGCTTGTTCCACGCGCCGAGGTCGCCGCCGCGCTCGCCGATGCCACCGTCGTTCTTGGCACCGAGCCGGCTCTGGGCCATCAGGGTCCAGTGCTCGTTGTTGTTGTCACCGCTGTTGATGACGTTGTAGTCGTCCGGCAGACCGAGGTCGTGACCGTACTCGTGGTAGAAGACGCTCCGGCCACCGTTCTCCGGCTGGATCGTGTAGTCGCCGATCCAGACGCCGGTGTTGCCGATCTGGGTGCCGCCGGCCGGGAAGTTCGCCGGGCCGGTGTTGCCCTGGTCGCTGGCGAAGGCGTACCACCGGTGGCTCCAGATGGCGTCCTCACCCTGGATCGGGTCACCGTCGGCCTGGTCGCCGCCGGAGTGGACGATCTGGAAGTGGTCGATGTAGCCGTCCGGCTCGTTGAAGTCGCCGTCACCGTCGAAGTCGTACCGGTCCCACTGGTCCATCGACTTGACGTCGGCGGCGATCTGGGCGTCGGTGCGGCCGGCCGCCTTCTGGTCGGCGACCCACTGGTTGGCGGCGTCCCGGACCAGGGCCCAGGTGTTGTTGCAGACGTTCGAGGCGCACGGGTAGCCGTTGGAGCGGCCGTACCGGGCCTCGTTGTACTTCACCTTGACCCAGTCGGTGACCTCGCCGTCGACGCTGTAGCGACCCGAGGACTGGGCCTCGTAGTACTGCTTCAGCGACTCGTCGCCCTGCCCGGTGCCGAAGTACAGCTTCCGGTAGTAGTCGGCGTTGTAGTCGGCCTGCCAGACGGTGGAGTTGTCCACCGCCCGGTTGGGGGCCGGGATCTCGTTGTGCAGCGGCCCGTCGAACCGGGTCGGGCCGGGGACGGCCGGGGCCGTGTCCTGGTCCGGGTAGCTCGGGTGCCGCTCGTTGCCGAACTCCGCGAGGATCACAAAGATCTTGTCGGTCTGCTCGCGGCCGAGCTCGACGTACTGGTCCTGCGTCTGGGCGACGCCCGAGGCCGTCGTCCGGGCGTTGCTCCGCCCCGCAGCCTGGGTCTTGCCCACCTTGACGACCGTGCTGCCGTTGATCTTCTGCGCCTTCGCCTTGCCGGAAAGGACCTCGCTGAGGCCCTCCTGGCGCAGTGCCCGCCGCTTGGTTTCGAGCGGGTTGGGCAGATCGTGGTCCGCGTTGGCGGGCTCAGCGATCGACGGGGCGGCCGTCGGGAGCTTCGGCGTCGGCGCAGCGCTGGCGGACGTACCCGTCACCAGACCTGTCGCCGTCAGCGAGAGCCCGAGCAGACCCACTGCGACTTTGCGCACGTGGTACCTCCGGTGTGAGGGAACCGGCCCAACGGGGGTACGGGCCGGCATGGGACGTCCCACTAGTGGGACCCATGGTGAACATAGACACTGCCGGGACGGGTGGGAAGACGTGCGCGTCGATTTGTTGCAAGATTTTGATGGGAACGCTTTTCACCGTCACACACCGGATGTTCACCAACGGTCATGAGCAGCGCGGACGGCCCCGTCGAGAATCGTAGTGACGTATTTCGATTCCGTTGCCGAGATGCAGGAAACGGTGGGCCGCCGGCATGTCCGCCGACGGCCCACCGTTCACCGAATCAGTCAGTTACTGACCCTTACCACCGCATCGCCGGGCGTACCCGACGCGTGACTTCAGTACTTCGCCGGAGTGATCCGGACAACCGCGTAGGAGTTGTCCGGCGCGGCCGACTCGATCTTGATGGAGACCCCGTTGCGGACCTTCGAGTCCGAGGGGTTGCCGGTGCCGAGCACGATCGCCCCACCGCCCAGCGTCACGCCGTAGAACTCGGTGGCCGGCGTGCCGTCCGGGTTCACCACCCGGGTGGTGTACGGCTTGTTGCCCCGCGACGGGACGACCACCGAGGCGTCGTTGTCCCGGGCGTACGGCGAACCGTCGCGCATCTCGATGCCCGGGTACCAGCCCTTGGCGTCACTGAAGCCCGACACCGGGTGCTGCCGCGGGAACTTGGTGCAGTACGCGCTGTACGGCTCGTCTGCCGCCTCCAGGCACTCGGTGAACGGGTAGGTCGGGTTCAGCGAGAACGCCGCGTTCGCCGACTGCGGCCGGCTCGGCAGGTTGTCCAGCACCGACGGGTCCTTCGCCGCCGCCTCACCGGTACGCCGCAGCGGGTCGTAGTGCGAGTCCACAATCAGCAACCCACCCTTGGCCCCGTAGCTGGGCAGCGCGGTCATCTGCCCGGTGACGTGGTTGACGTCGCCCAGCATCGTGTCCCGGTACCAGACCAGCATGCCCGGCGCGTTGTACGAGATCCGGTCGACCTTCCACGCCTCGTGCGAGTAGATGGTGTCGTAGGCGTACTTCAGGCCCATGTCGAAGCCGTCGAAGTTGCGCCACTCCGCCAGGTAGTACTGCGCCTTGACCTGGGTGCCCGGGTCGATGTGCCAGCCCGCGCCGGTGGTGTCGGTGAAGGTGCCACCGGTCAGCGTCCAGCCGTTCGTGCCGCTCTCCACGTTGTCGCTGAACGTGGTGGCCCCGCCGCCGGTGACCGAGAGGTCGTCGACGAACCAGCCCCGCTCCTGGAACGCCTCGTCGGTGGCGTACCGCAGCCGCACCTGCACGGTCGTCCCGGCGTACGCCGACAGGTCGACCCAGTCGTGCCGCCAACCGGCGGTGCTGCCGGTCAGGCCGTACTTCTTGTTGCCGAAGTCGACCATGCGGCCGTTCGGGTCGGCGTAACCGTCGTTGGTGGAGACCAGTGCGCCGGCCTCGTCGTAGACCTTCTGCTCGGTCCAGGTGGCCCCGCCGTCGGTGGAGACCTCGACGAAGCCGTAGTCCCAGTCGTCCTCGATGACGTAGTTGTTCCACATCCAGAACTTCGCGTCGGCGGCGGCCGGGACGGCCACCTGCCGGCTGAGCTTGACGTCGGCCCAGGCCTGGTCGGCGCCGCTGTACCACATCCCGGTGCCGCTGTGCGGCTGGGCGAGGGTGACCACCTTGTCCGGCAGGTCGATCTTGATGCCGTCCTGGGTGCCCACCGGGGTCCGCGAGGTCTGCCCGAGCGTCGCCGTCCGGTTCCGGGTGCCAGGGGCGATGGTCAGCGGATCGGCCCAGCCCAGCACCCACTTGTCCCAGATGCCCATGTGGGTGGGCAGGGCCTGGAAGATCTCACCGGTGTGCGAGCCGGACGCCATCAGGTCCCAGAAGTCGACGTCCGAGTCGGCGTTGCCCGAGGTGTCGTAGAGGTCCGGCAGGCCCAGGTCGTGACCGAACTCGTGGGCGAAGACCCCGACCCCGGCGTCCTCCGGCTGCACGATGTAGTTGGACACCTTCAGGTTGGTGCCGGGGATGGTGTAGCCGCCGGCGACCGTGGAGGAGTGCGCCCAGACCGCGTACACACCCTGGTCGCCGCCGCCGCGGGACTTGCCCTGACCGGCGTGCACCAGGACCAGGTGGTCGATCACGCCGTCCGGCTCGTTGACGTTGCCGTCGCCGTCCCGGTCACCCTGGTCCTCGATGTCGTAGTCGGCCCACGGGAAGTCGGGGTCGCTCGCGGCCAGCGCGTCGATCGCGTCGGTGGCGAGCCGCCCCGCGCCCTGCGGGTTGTCCGGGTGGCCGTTCATCGCCTGCTGCCGGCCGGCGACCCAGGCGCCGGTCTCGTCCTGGAAGCAGCGCGAGGCCGCGTACCAGCCCTCCGAGTGCGGCACGGTGATCCACGGGCTGGCCTGCCCGTCCACCGTGTACGCGCCCTTGGACATCTCCAGGTACATGTTGTGCATGGTGCGGCCGGACAGGTCGATGCCCTTCTTGCCGTCCGGTCCCTTGAGGTCCTTACGGACCCGCTCGGTGATGCCCTGCTTGGTGTAGAGCATCTTGTCGAAGTGGGCCGGCGAGAAGTCCGGCACCCACATCGAGTTGTTGTCCTCGTGCGGCAGGGTCGCCGGGTTGGGGATGTTGTTGTGCTTTGGTCCGTTCTGGACGGTGCCGGGCACGCAGGTGCGGTCCTCGAACACCGTCTTGGGGACCATCACCCCGGTGAAGTCGTCGTTGGCCTGGTCGTTGAACTCGACCAGCAGGGTGAGCAGCTTGGCCGTCTGGGTGCTCTTGGCCTTCTTGAACGCGCGCGGGCTCTGCCCGGTCCGGATCGCCCGCGCCTCGTTACGGGCCAGTTCCCGGGCGGCCAGCGGGTTGCCGCCGGCGAACTTGCGGTCGTACGCGCGGGCCTCGTCCGCCGCCGGGGTGCGGATCCCGTCGGCGCCCCGGACCTCCTTACCCGCGGTGTCCGGCTGCACCTCCGGCTCGGCGTAGTTGAGGTAGTGCTCGTCGGCCCCGATCCGGGTCGGTGTGGCCGGCCCGGCAGGTTGGGCCGCCGCACTGCCGGTCACGGTCAGTGACGAGGCGACGAGAGCGAGGGCGGGCAACGCGACGAGGATTCGTCGACGTGCCCTGGTGGACGGGAGAATGTTCATGCCACTCCGTTTCTCGGGCATGGGAAAGGGATCGCCGGTGAGACCTCTGTCGAGCCCAGTCGATATCGCTGAACCTAAATGAGAAGGGTTCTCACCCGGAAGGGGGCGACGGTGCCTCTGCCCGTTCAGCCCGAGTCGGCTCGGCCTACCGACCGATTCGTACCCCTAAAAAGACGGTGGGTGCCGGCCCTCGCGGACCGGCACCCACCGTCGGGTACGGCTGTCGTCAGTCCTCGTCGGACTTCCCGCCGCTGAGCCCGGAGGAGATCAGCTCCATCACCGAGGAGTCCTGGAGCGTGGTGACGTCACCCAGCGACCGGTTCTCCGCCACGTCCCGCAGCAACCGGCGCATGATCTTGCCGGAGCGGGTCTTCGGCAGCTCCGGCACCAGCATGATCTGCCGGGGCTTGGCGATCGGGCCGAGCGTCTTCGCCACGTGGTTGCGCAGCTCGGCGATGAGCTGCTCACCCGCCTCGCCCGAGGTGTCGGCGGTGCCGCGCGGGATGGCGAACGCGACGATCGCCTGCCCGGTGGTCGGGTCGGTCGCGCCGACCACCGCCGCCTCGGCCACCGCCGGGTGCGACACCAGCGCCGACTCCACCTCGGTGGTGGAGATGTTGTGCCCGGACACCAGCATCACGTCGTCGACCCGGCCGAGCAGCCAGATGTGCCCGTCGTCGTCCTTCTTCGCCCCGTCACCGGCGAAGTACATCCCCTCGAACCGGGACCAGTACGTCTCGATGAACCGGCTGTCGTCGCCCCAGATGGTGCGCAGCATCGACGGCCACGGCTCGCGCAGCACCAGGTAGCCGCCCCCGCCGTTGGGCACCGACTGGCCCTGGTCGTCCACCACGTCGGCGACGACGCCGGGCAGCGGGGTCATCGCCGAACCCGGCTTGGCCGCGGTCACCCCGGGCAGCGGGGAGATCATGATCGCGCCGGTCTCGGTCTGCCACCAGGTGTCCACGATCGGCAGTTCGTCCCGGCCGACGTGCTGCCGGTACCACATCCACGCCTCCGGGTTGATCGGCTCGCCGACGCTGCCCAGCAGGCGCAGCGACGACAGGTCGAAGCCCGCCGGGATGTCCTCGCCCCACTTCATCATGGTGCGGATCAGCGTCGGCGCGGTGTAGAGGATGCTGACCTTGTACTTGTCGACGATCTCCCAGAACCGGCCCTTGTGCGGGGTGTCCGGGGTGCCCTCGTACATCACCTGGGTCGCGCCGTTGGCCAGCGGCCCGTACACGATGTAGGAGTGCCCGGTGACCCAGCCGATGTCGGCGGTGCACCAGTAGACGTCGGTCGCAGGCTTCAGGTCGAACACCGCGTGCGCCGTCCACGCGGCCTGGGTGAGGTAGCCGCCGGTGGTGTGCAGGATGCCCTTCGGGCGGGCCGTGGTGCCGCTGGTGTAGAGGATGAACAGCGGGTGCTCGGCGTCGAACGGCTGCGCGACGTGTTCCGCCGACGCCGTCTCGACCGTCTCGTGCCACCAGTGGTCCTTCGCCGACCAGGCGACCTCCTCGCCGGTGCGCCTGACCACCAGCACGTGCTCGATCGACGGGCAGTTCGCCACCGCCTCGTCCACGGTCGGCTTCAGCGCCGACGGCTTGCCCCGCCGGTAGCCGCCGTCGGCGGTGATCACCACCTTGGCGCTCGCGTCCTGGATCCGGTTGCTCAGCGCGTCGGCGGAGAAGCCGCCGAAGACCACGCTGTGGGTCGCGCCGATCCGGGCGCAGGCCAGCATCGCCACCGCCGCCTCGGGGATCATCGGGAGGTAGATCGCCACCCGGTCACCGGCGACCACGCCCAGGTCGGTCAGCGCGTTCGCCGCCTGGCAGGTCAGCCGGTGCAGGTCGGCGTAGGTGAGGGTGCGGGTGTCACCCGGCTCGCCCTCCCAGTGGATCGCCACCCGGTCGCCGTTGCCGGCCTCCAGGTGCCGGTCCAGGCAGTTGTACGCCACGTTGAGCTGGCCGCCGACGAACCACTTCGCGAACGGCGGGTTCGACCAGTCGAGCACCTCGTCCCACGGCCTGGCCCAGGCCAGCCGGCCGGCCTGCCGCTCCCAGAAGGCGAGCCGGTCCGCGCCGGCCTCGTCGTACGCGCCGGCGGTGACGTTGGCCTGGGCGGCGAGTGCGGCCGGCGGCGGGAACTGGCGCGTCTCGTTCAGCAGGTTGGCCAAGGCCTCGCTCATGCGGTGACTCCTTCGTCGGGTGACCTGCGTCTCTACCCGGCCGAGGTTAGTCCGGGCAGCTCGGGACCGCGACACCCCCGATGCCGGCCGGCGCGCTCAGCGGCCGTCCCGGCGCGCTCGACGGCCCGCCCCTCCCACCCTGATCAGGATCGGACCCGAGGCCGGCCCGGCGGGTGGCATCCGCCCCGGAGTCACCCGGTCGCTAGCGTGGCGGGGTGACCACCGATCCGCTCGCCCCGCTGCTCGCGCTCGCCGACATCGCCCCCGCCGTCGAGCGGGCCCGCGAGCGGGTCGACCAGGCGATGCGGCACCGCGCGCTGCGCCGCCACGGTGGCCAGGTCGCGGCCGAGGTCGGCCTGCGCAGCGCGGTGGCCAGCGCCGCCCTGGAGGGGTACGACCACGAGCGCGAGGCCGTCCGCGCCGGCACCGTCACCGAACCGGTGCTCCAGGGGGCGCTACGGGTGGCCGGGGCACTGCCCGGGTTGACCGAGCTGTGGCCGAAGGCCCCCCGGCAGGCGCTGGCCCGGTTGCACGTGCTCGCCGCCCGGGACGTCGTCACCGAGGCGGAGCTGGGGCGGCCGGTCACCGACCCGGTGGTGGCCGCCCGGCTCGACGGGCTGGCCGGGCTGGTCGCCGGCGGGACGACGGTCTCCCCGCTGCTCCTCGCCGCCGTGGTGCACGGCGAGCTGCTCAACCTGCGGCCCTTCGCCGGCCCGTCCGGGGTGGTGGCCCGCGCCGCCGCCCGGCTGGTGCTGATGTCCCGGGGGTTCGACCCGCGCGGCCTGGTCGCCGTCGACGTCGGTCACCGGGAACGGCAACCCGAGTACGTCGGCGCGGCCGGGGCCTTCGCCACCGGCACCCCCGACGGCCTGCGCTCCTGGCTGCGGCACTACCTGAGCGCCGTCGAGGTGGGCGCGGACCAGCTCACCGTCGTCGGCGACGAGATCATCGCCGCCGCCTGACCGGTGCCGTCTGCGTACCCGACCCCGACCGGTGCCGGGTGCGCGGTCAGTCCCGGCGGGTGGCCCGGTTCACCCGGGAACGCAGCGCCCGCCTGGCGATCGGCCCGAGGTCGTCGACGATCTCGATGAGCACGGCGAGCTGGTCGAGCGCCGCCATCGCCCGCTGCACGCCCGCCCGGTCCACCCCGTCATAGAGTTCCAGCCCGACGAACGCGGCGCAGACGGCCCGGGCCAGGCCGGGAACGTCGGCGATCTCGGCGAACGGGGAACCGGCGAGCAGCCGTCGCAGCACCGACTCGATCTCGTCCACCCAGAGTTGGAGCGCGGCGGCGGTGGGCGCGGCGAGCCGCTCGTCGGTCTGCGCCCCGGCCAGCATCTGGGCCAGGAAGGAGACGTTGCCCAGCTCGCGTTCCTGCTCGTGCAGCTCCTGCCCGACGGCGAGCAGTTCCCGTAGCGAGCCCACCCCGGCCAGCCGGGCCGACCAGTGCGCGAGCCGGTCGGCGGTGCTGGCCCGGCAGGCCGCCGTCAGCAGCTCGTCGACCGTGCCGAAGTGGTAGAAGACCAGCGCCTGGTTCACCCCGGCGGCGGCGGCGATGGTGCGGGCGGACACGCCGGCGATGCCGTGCGTACGGATGGCGGTGATGGCGCCGTCCAGGAGGCGCTGCTTGGTGCCGGACATCGTCCTCCTCGTGGGCCCGCCGGATGCGGTGGTGCGATCATCGCATCGGTCACCAGCTGCGCCAGCCAGCCGACCCCGGGCAGCCGCAGGGTCCAGCCGACCACCGCCCAGCCGAGGTGCAGGTGCCCGAGGGCGCGGGCGACGGCGGCCACCCCCCGTTCCGCCGGGCCGTCGCCGTCGACGTACGCCGCCCGCCACAACACCCCCTCGGCGTCGGCGGCGGGCCGGACCAGCAGCCCCACCGGGCGGCGACGGGCGACGAACCGCCAGGTCGCCGCGCACGGACCGCAGGCGTCGTCGAGGAACAGGACCGCCGGCGGCCCCGCGTGGTAGGGCCGCCGACGCGGCCACCAGTCCCTGACCTGCCTCCGGTACGCGTGCCACGCCCCGCCGTGCCGGTCGGCCAGGTCGTGTTCCTCGTGCGGGCGGGCCACCGCCACGCTGAAGGCGACCGCCACCACCGCCGCCAGCACCAGCGCGGAGCTGCGGGTGAGCGCGGCGGTGAGCAGCAGCAGGGCCACGGCGGCGGCCTGCATCGGGTTGGCCAGGTAGGCGTACGGCCCGGTGGTGACCAGCCGCACGGGCGGGTCCCACGGGTACGGCGTGCCCCCGCCGTGGGTGACGAACTCGCGGACCGCGGCCAGCGCCGGGGCGGCCAGTACCAGCGCCACCTGGGCGAGGAGCAGCAGGACGGGCCGGGGCAGCCCGGTGACCGCCGCCCATGACCCGTCGCCTACCTCGAAGGCCAGGCCGGGGACGAACCACAGCAGCAGGGCGGCGAAGACCCCGACCTGGAGCAGCGCGCGTGCCGCCAGGCGCCGCCGGTCGGCACACCAGCGACCGAGCAGTTGCGCCGGCAGGGCCACCACGAGCAGGCCGACCAACTCGCCGACCAGCCAGTGCGGGCCGAGCCGGACCAGTGGGTGCAGCGCCGGCATGGCCACCGCGTCGACCCAGAGCAGCAGGCCCAGCGCCAGCGGCACCGGGAGGGCCCGGCGCAGCAGCACGGGCAGCGGACCCCAGAGCACGGCCCAGCCGATCCACAGGTCGACAGGCATCCCCCGGTAGCTCCCCCGGACCGGGGCGAACGTGTACCAACCGGTGCGCCGGGCCAGCTCGTCGAGGGCGGCGATGCCGATGCCGGCGGCCAGGAAGGCCAGCAGCGCCGCGGCCCGACCGGCGCGGCTCCGGTCGACCCGGGCGGCGGCGAGCACGGCCAGCAGCGGCACCGCCAGGCTGAGGTAACGGGCGGCGATCATCGCAGCGCCATCATGTCCAGCAGGTGTCCCGTTCCCGCCCCGAGCAGGACCTGCTGGATCGGCCCGAAGTACCAGGAGGGGTCGAGCCCCCGGGTGTAGTCCACCCGGATGCGCACCTCGGTGTGCCGCTGGTCGACGGCCCGCCAGCTCAGCGTGGCGTGCCGCCACCGGAACCAGCGCGCGGTGATCGAGCTGTCCTCGACGAACCGGAATCCGACCCGCTGCGCCCCCACCGTCTCCACCTCGGCGAGCAGGTGGCCGCCGGGGCCGTGCGCGCTGCCGTGGTAGCCGAACATCCACCTGTCACCCGGGTCGAGCCCGTCCCCGCTGACCTGGCCTGGGGTGGGCACGCCGAGCAGCCGCAGCGGCACCGAGCGCACCGGTACGGGGCGGGGGCCGGCGGCGAGCCGGGCGGCCACCTGGTCGGCCGGCAGCTCCACCACCTGGACCACCTGGACGGACTGGTCGGGTGCGATCCGAGGTGCCGGTCCGCTGCCCTCCAGTCCCGGCAGGAGCAGCAACGGCACCGCGATGACGGCGTACGGGCGGGAAGCGTCGCGCAGCGCGCGGATCAGGGCGGTGGTTCCGTGGGATACCGCGTAGACAAGTGGGGCGGCGAGGATGACGCAGATCGCTCCCTCGTGCAGCGCGACCGCCGCCAGCAGCAGGGCGACCGTGGTGATCACGAAGACCCGGCCGTGCGCGGTACGGCCGGGCAGCAGGGCGAGCGCGGCGGCGAGGGTCGTCGGGAGCAGCACGAAGAGCAGGGCGCTGTCGGCCCGCCCGTCGCGCACGGTGGCGATGAAGACCAGCAGCCCGAAGACCGAGATCAGGCCGGCGAGCACCCAGTTCGCGGCGGTCCGTCGGGGCGGTCGGTCCTGCTCGTTCATCCATGCCTCCCAGTTTTGAGCATCTGCTCAAAATCGAGCATAGGCGTGTTTGAGCGATCGCTCAATCGGGGGTAGGCAGGGAAAGTGCTGCGTGGTGGGTGCCGGTCGTCACTTCGGGTGCGGCTGCGGTGCAGATGTCCCGGCGGTCGACCCGGCGGGCGGTGCGGTCGGCGACGGCGGGTGCGGTCGGCGACGGTGGGACCGGCCGGTGTGCCTCGACGGTGAGGTGGGCTGTCCGGCCGGGTGACCGGGGCTGGTCAGGTGGGGCCGGTCAGGTCGCCCGGTGGCCAGGTTCGTCAGGCGGCCTGTACGGCGCGGGTACGGCGGTGCCGCCCGTACCAGGCGATACCGATCGCCACCCCGACACCGACGCCCAGCGCCGCCGCGGCCACCGGGACGGCCGGCCGCTCCCGCAGCCGCCGGCCCAGCGGGATCGGATGCCGGAACTCCAGCACCGGCCAGGCGTTCTCCACCGCGAGCCGGCGCAGCGCCCGGTCCGGATTGACCACGCTGGGATGCCCCACGCACTCCAGCAACGGCCGGTCACTGTACGAGTCGGAATAGGCGTACGAGTCGGCCAGGTCGTAGTCCCGGGCGGCGGCCAGCTCGTTGACCGCCTCGACCTTGCTCGGACCGGCCGCGTAGAACTCCACCTCGCCGCTGTAGCGGCCGTCCTGCACGCTCATCCGGGTGGCGATCACGTCGGTCACCCCGAGCAGTGCGCCGATCGGCCGGACCATCTCCTCGCCGGAGGCGGAGACCAGCACGACGTCCCGGCCGGCCGCCTGGTGCTCCTCGATCAGCGCGGCGGCCTCGGCGTACACGTAGGGGTTGATCAGCTCGTGGAGCGTCTCCGCGACGATCTGACGGACCTGTTCCACCCGCCAACCCTTGCAGAGCGCGGCGAGATAATCCCTGGTCCTGGCCATGGTCTGCTCGTCGGTGCCGCCCAGCCGAAACATCAGCTGCGCGTACGCCGACTTCACGACGTCCCGTCGTGTGATCAGCCCGTCCCGGTAGAACGGCCGACCGAATGCCAAGGCGCTCGACTTGGCGATGACGGTCTTGTCCAGATCGAAGAAAGCGGCACTTCGGCCCACGGCGCGCAAGTCTAGTCCGATGCGGTGGGGTCGGCGGGCACCCTGGGTCCATACGCCACTCGACCTGCGCGAGCACTCCGGCCACGAATGCTCAACGTGATCGCAGTCACACGCTCCGAACATAATTTCGCAATGAGTGGGGTCGACAACACTCGACGTGAACAGTCCGCTCGGGCAGACTTGTCCTCACGACAACGATTCATGTGCCGGAAAGCTGAGAGACCCTCGGCGGTCGCACCCCCCGTGACCGCCGGGCCGGTTCGGCTCAACCCCCCCGGAGCCGAACCATTCGACGACCCCCGTCTCCCCCCGACGGGGGTCGTCCCTTTCCCATGGAAGCGCTCCCGGGCAGATTGCCGTCGCGAATCTCAGGTGCCCGGTTGACCATGCCGTACGTCCTCGGCTGCCCCGCCCATCGTCAGCAGGAGTCTGCTCGCGCGGACCAGGATCTGCGCCTGTTGGCCCCGCCGACCGGTCCGGTCGAGCCTGAGCCCCTCCACCCAGATCCACTCGTCATGGGGAGGGCGGTGGGCCACCAGCCGGACCCCGGTCACCCACAACGTGACCGGCCCGTCCGACGGCATCAACCGCTCCGCCGCACTGATCTCCAACACCGCACCGAGCCGAACCCGAACATCAAACACCGCGTCCCCTCCTGACCGGTCCCGCGTTCCTACGCGGCGGCGTGCTCGCTGTCGTCCGTGGCAGAAGTTGAAGGCCGGCGATCCGCACGAAGACCTCACGCCGTGCCAACGCCTCTCCGGTGGCCCGGTTGATCGAGTAGCCGGTGAGCCACACCCACCCGTCATAGGTGGGTCTGTCGTCGACCGACGTCACCCGCAACCACAACGCCCGGTCGCCGATGAACTGCACCGACGCCCGGCGGTCGATCAACACCAGGTCACCCGGCGCGGGCACACCCAGCCGATGCGGCAGCGGGGCGCGAGGCACCGGGGTAGGCGGGCCATTCACGGGACGGCGTTCGGGCCGCCGCCCCACACCAGCACCCACCCCGGGCCAGCCTCAGCACGACGCCGTACGACCGGAACCCGAACAGTCCAGGCAGGACCGCCGGGCCAGGGAACGCGTCCGCTCAGCCCCCCGCGCCACGCCCCGGAGGGCGGTGCGGGCAAGGGTGTACTTCCAGCCCACGTCCGAGCAGGATCGGCAGTTGGTCGATGCGTTCAGCCCCGTCATGCAGACAGGTTGTGGCACGAACCACCCACCGACCCGGAAAATCCTTCCGGGGTCACGGCAGACTGAGGGGAGACAGTGGACCGATGCGCGGGAGAACGAACAACCTGACCATCGGCGAACGCGTCGCCTGGTACCGCTACCGACGCGGCCTGTCCCAAGAAGTCCTGGCCGGACTCATCGGCCGTACCGCCGACTGGCTGGGCAAGGTCGAGAACAACCGCATCGAGCTGGACCGGCTCTCCGTCATCAAGGCCCTCGCCGAAGTCCTGGACGTGCCCCTCGGTGACCTGCTCGGCGAACCCGCCCTGCTCGACTGGACCAGCGACAGCGGCACCGCCACCGTCCCCGCACTCCGCGCCGCCCTGATGAACTACCGCGCCCTCGGCCCCTTCACCAACGGCCCGGACCAGGAACCCCCGAGCGTCGCCGCACTCAAGAAGGACGTCGGCGCACTCTGGGACGCCTACCAGGACTCCCGCTTCGGGTACGTCACCAGCCGCCTGCCCGACCTGCTCCACCGCGCCCGGGCCGCCGCCGACCACCACCACGGCGACGACCAGGACCACGCCCGCCGACTCCTCGGTCTGACGTACCAACTCGCCGCCACCCAGCTCACCAAGCTCGGCGAGAGCGACCTCGCCTGGATCGCCGCCGACCGAGGTTTGGCCGCCGTCCGACCCACCGGCGACCCGCTCATCACCGGCAGCCTGTTCCGCTCCGTCGGCCACGCCCTGCACGCCACCGGCCGATACGTCGAAGCTGTCCGCCTCACCGAGGACGCCGCCGGCTACCTGGAGCCCCACCTCACGCAGGCCACGCCGGAACTGCTCTCCGTCCACGGCACCCTGTTCCTGTCCGGCTCCATGGCCGCCGCCCGCGCCAACGACGCCGCCACCACCCGCACCTTCCTCGCCGCCGCCGACCACGCCGCGAACCAGCTCGGAGCCGACGCCAACCACCTGTGGACCGCGTTCGGCCCCACCAACGTCGCCATCCACCGCGTCGCCACCGCCGCCGAACTGGGCGACCTCCAAGTCGCCATCGACCTCGGCCCCCGCGTCGACACCACCGGCCTACCCATGGAACGCCGGGTACGCCACGCCCTCGAAGTCGCCCGCGCCTACAGCTCCTGGAACCGCCTCGACGACGCCCAAGCCGCCCTACTCGACGCCGAACAGATGGCACCCGAACAGGTCCGCCACCACTTCCTCAGCCGCCAACTCGCCCTCACCTGGATACGCCGCCAGCGCGGCAAGCCCACCGCCGAACTCGTCGGACTGGCCCAGCGACTCAAGGTGCTCGACTGACCGCAGCCCCGTCTACGCTGCCCAGGTGACGACCAACGAGATGCCACCCGTGGCAACCCCACGCGTCGCCGCAGGCGCCCTCTTCTTCGACGCTGAGGGCCGCGTGCTCCTCGTACGCCCCAGCTACAAGGACCACTGGGACATCCCCGGCGGCTACGTCGAACCCGGCGAGTCCCCGCGCACCGCGTGCGTACGGGAGATCGAGGAAGAACTCGGCCTCACCATCGCCGTCGGCCCCATGCTCGTCGTCGACTGGGCACCCGCCGAGGGCGAAGGAGACAAGCTCCTCTTCATTTTCGACGCCGGACCTCTCACCACGAAGCAGGAACAGGCCATCCGCTTCGTCGACGGAGAACTCACCGAGTGGCGCTACGTGACACCGGAGGACTTGGACCGGCACGGGCCGCCGCGACTGGCCCGCAGGCTCCGTACAGCGATCGCAGCGCGCAACGGCAGCAACCCCACCTATGCGGAGCACGGCACTGCGCCGCTAGACACCACGTTGCCGAAACAATCTCAGTAGGGATCAAGCGCGCTCCGCGCGGCGCGGGCCGGGGCGCGGCAAACGGCTCCTGCGGAGCCGCCGCCCCGGCCGCCTACGGCGCCGGGGCGGAAAATCAACCGGCCCGAACCCCACGCCCCGCCCCGCGCGTCACACCTGGGTCAGTGAAGTGACCCGGTGACGAGTCTCGAAGGACGACCAGGGCCAGGCGGACACCTTCCACCTGGATGCCGGTGACCCCGAAGCAGCACGAGATCCGGCAGGCCAACCGCGGCGGACGAAGTTGCCGAACGGTTCCGCACGGTCGCTCAGGCCCAGTGTGGGGAAGGGGTGGAGGTGGGTGTGGGGGTGGTGGGGTGAGGAAGAGGTACGGGTTAGAGCTGTGCCTCCGGCGGGGGCCAGACGACTCCGAGATGGAGTTGCCGAACGGTTCCGGTCGTGGGTGGTTGAGGTGGGATGCCATCCCGCCAGCCACCGACCCAGGCAAGCCGAGCGGGCCAGGGCCAGGGTGACAAGGTCGTACGTCCGGTAGGGCGCTCCACCTTGTCACCCTGGCCCTGGCCCGCTCCACGGTGTGTGGGTCGGCGGCAGACGGGATGGCAGAAGGCGCGTTAGGCGCTCAAGAGCGGCTGCTCAGGCTGATCAGGCGGAGGGGCGAGGAGGAAAACCCGATTCGTGACGCGCTCGATCGTTCCACGCTGGGCGAAGCAGAGGCCTGCCGAGAAGTCAACGAGCCTCCGCGCCTGGTATTCCTCGATCTTGGTCAGGTCAATTACCACGCGATTACCGTCCCTGAAAGCCTGCCCGATCTCCCGCGCCGCACGGTATGTCGTCGGCGTGATCAGTGTGGCGTTCCACACCCCTTGGGCGAGGTGCTCATCAATTTCTGAGAGATCACCAGCAGCAGGAACAGGAACGGGCGCAGCCTCCGACGCCGCCTCGTCTGACCGGTTGCGGATCAGGTTAAGAGCGCGGCCAACTTCGCCGGCAGACCGGAGCAACCCGGACGAGAAACGCAGACCAAGCCACAGTCGAGTCAGGGGACGTTCACTCTTGCCATGCAGCGCCTCTGCCAGTTCCGCGAGCCACTCCTCGTAAAGATCATCGCGGATCCCATGCGGTACTCGACGGCGGGCAAGTCGTAGCAGCAACACAGGGAACGCGCCAAGGAGACTCTCAACCTCCTTGCCCATGAGTCTGACAAGAACGCTGCCCAAGAAGACCAGCAGGGCCGAACCGCCGGTCAACAGCACTTCCTCCACAGTCACGCGAGCCGTCCAGCGGTCAAGCCAGCTATGGGCGCCAGGGCGGGTCTGAAGCGAGCGGATGCGGGCTTAGGTTGTAGACGCTGCATCACCTGGGCGAGCTGACCGGCCCCCGTGGATCGTCCGAGTTCGGTCAACGTGTAGTACCGGCGACGCGGCCTCCCCTCTCCGTGGGCCTTCGCAGGCTCACGCTCCGAGACCAACCACCCCTCGGCCTCCATCCGAGCGAGCACCGGGTAGAGCGTCCCGGACGGCAAATCGGTCTCCCGCATGAGCTCTAACCCGTACCACTCGTGGTCGGGATCGCTCAAGAAGACACTCAAGACCGTCGCAACGACAACTGTGACTTTCATGGGGTCCACGATAGCAGAACTTCTACATAGTCGATGAGCTGCAAATACTCTCGCTGATCTATGTCGCTGTCGCTGTCGCTGGGGCGCAGAGAGGGCGAGGTCCAACATGAGGTACAGCCATCCGTACAGCCAAGCCCGCCGACGCACCCGGTCTGCGGGCGACAGTGGACGACGCGGCGAGCAGGTCAGCAGCAGTCACCGACGTTGGCTGACAGCGGGCTTGATCTTTGCAATGCCGAGGCTGGTAGTCCTGTCCTGGTCCGGAGCCCTCGGGCCTTCGTCATCTTCGGCGGGCTCGGGGTGAGGCGCTGACGCTCCTCGGAGTCGAAGGTTTGCTACCAGCGGTCGATCGCTGGAGGCGTCTAGGAGCACTGAGCCGTATCCCCGTCGGCGGCTGTCCAGACCGTCGGTAACCAGGGTCGCTGACCACTTGGGCATGCACCACACTGACTTCATGACGGCTGTGGTGTGGACCGAGAAGTCCGGCGATCTCATCGAGACTGTGGCGGCGGTGACGGTGTGCCGTCGTCATCCCAGCGCCGAGCGGGTTCGAGCATCGGTCGGTGATGGCGGAATCGACATTCGAGTCCGAAATGGGGACGGGTGGACAGTCTTTCAAGTTAAAGGCTACACCGGGAATATGACGGCTTCCCGAAAAAGTAAAGTGGAGCACTCCTTCAAGCGCGTCCAGGAGTATGCGGCTGAGGTTGGCATGAAGATTGCCGAATGGAATCTCCTGGTCCCGATCGATCCCACGAAGGAAAACCTTGTTTGGTTCGAGGAACTGACGAAAGGTGCGCCCTTTGCCTGCGGCTGGAAAGGGCGTGCATACTTGGATGGACTCGCTGCGGAGTTTCCAGACGTGATCGAGTACTACTTTGGCGATGGTGCCGAGCGCCTGGCTGAGACGGTGCGGCAAGTAGCAGCCGCAACTGGAACGCTTGTCGCTGCCGAGCGTGCCAGCTCGTCTGCTCCAATTACCGCGGACGGAGTGCGCAGCGGACTATCCCAATTGTACGAAGCTCTTAACAAGTTCGACCCGCATTATCGGTATGCCTTCTCTGTTTCTCCCTCCCTGCCGGAGTTCCCCGGGTCGTACAAGCCCGGATTGGTATTTACTCACGCAGAGGGTAAAGAGGGATGTTTCGTAACCTTTGATGTTTATGCGCGGTATGCGGAAGCGGTGAGGGATTCGCCTATTACTATCCAGGGTGTCTTGAGTGCTCCCGCTGGGACCGATGAGGCGAAAGCTTTAGAGGAATTCCATCGATATGGCGCGCATTTCTCTAGGCTTGATCTCGGATCTGGGTTCGTCATCTCGGCGCCCGGCGGGCTAGGAGGGGAGCTGGATGCGGGTACGTTCACCGTGGGTCCGACCGTGGAAGACTTGGCAGTCCCACCTCGTCCCATCCGGCTACAGGTAATAGATCCTGCGGATGTTGTTTTGGCGGAGGTTGAAGTATTCCTCAAGAAGCCAACCTATGGGCTTGGAGGGCAGGGGATGAGTGTGCAAGCCGCCGACGCCAGTGGGTTTCTTATGCTCAGATTCCAAGTGGATCTTGAAACGAGAGCCGGCAAGTTCGATTTGGAGTTAGGGGACGCGTCGGGGCTCCATCCCTCGGCGATCTTGCCGGCCTTGCGGGTCGTCGACGCGATGCATGAACCGAATCGAGTTCGACTGGCTAACCAATACGGCCCTCCTGGTAACAGCGTCATCGAGATAGCTGCTCCTCGTGAAGAACAAGAGAACGGAATTCTCCGGCTTGTCGAGGCATTGCAGGAGTTGCAGCAGCATACCGTTGTTCAGGTAGCCGTGCCCTCGTTGTCTGAGCTCTCTAGATTGGATGCGCTGCGGATTATCCGTGCTGCCGCCATCTTGCGAGGCGAGGAAGTGCACGTTCAATACCGTGGGTATTCGCTCGTATTTGACCAAGATGCTCAGCTGGAGGACGGTGACCACGCTGGAATTACCGGGGTGGAACCTCTTGTCCTGCTGTTGAATCAGCAGCCCGTTCAACTTGGCTGGAGGAGATTCTTCGCTCATGAGGTCAAGACGACCCGGACCAGTCGGGACGATGGCAAGGTTGAGTACCGCCTGACGCCGTCTGCTGGAGAATCTTTTTTGATGCGTTTCGTTGCAGGCGAGCCGCCCACTGAATCGAACTCTTCTGAGTGATGCCACTGGTGCGGCTGTGAGGATAGCGACCACTCTGCAAGCCGGGCCGGGAACTAACCCCCAAGGCCGCAGGTTCTGGCCGGCCGGACCCGCGAGCGGAACCGAGCAGTACCGCAGCGATGTACAGCAACCGACCGACCCGCAAGAGCTGCCACGCGGCTACCAGGAGCTGGTCGACGTCGGGGACGGCTGCGGGACACCGCATCGCCCGGAGCTACGGATTAGAGGGTGTCTGTACAGCAATTCCTACGGCCACGCCTGTCGACGGAGCTGGGCCGGGGCCGACGATGGGCAACGTAGCGAGCAGGCCAACGACGGACCGACATCAACCGAAAAGAGTCTTGATCTTTGCAAAGCGGAGGCGGTTTCTGTTCGCGTCCGCCGAGAGCAAGGCAGGGGCGCGATCGCTTTCGTCGGGTACCCGACGCTTGCCCGGCCTGCCGCAGCGGTGGCGCTAGGTTGCCCGGGTGACCGCACCAAGCCGACTACGCTCGCCGCTGCCCTGCAAGACAGTCTGGCACTGACCCATGCAGATCCTCACCCTCAGAGCGGGCAGTCTTGGCCGCTCCTGGCACATCGCGCACATCCTCCTGTCGATGCTCACGCTCGGCTGGTGGCTGCCCATCTACGGCATCCACGCCCTCATCTCCGCTACCACCCGGCCTACTGTGCAGGTAGAGGTCCCTGACGGGCACCGAGTGGAGTACCGCGACGGGTGGCCCAACGTCCTCGGACCGGACGAGTATCTTGAGCCGCGCCCCGTGAGGGAGAGGGTTCTGATTGCCGCAGGGTATGCCGCTCCCGTGCTGATCCTCGTGTCGATTGTCGTCGGGGTGACGATCCGGCGCTGATCAACGAGTCGGCACCCAGTCCGTCCAAGTAGTGATCTGCGCTTGCGGACTGCCCTGCGGGCGGCCTCCGGCCGTCCTCGGGCGCCCGCAGCGCGTCATTCCCAGTCAGCGGATCGTCAGCGAACGCCGTACCACGCGGCCACGCTCGATCGTGCTCGACGGCACGACCGGTACGTCTGACCACGCGGTACGGCACCTGATCGCACTCGCTGCCACGTCAGGTCACTTTCCCCCCGACGGGGGTCGTCCCTTTCCCATGGAAGCGCTCCCGGCCAGATTGCCGTCGCGAATCTCAGGTGCCCGGTTGACCATGCCGTACGTCCTCGGCTGCCCCGCCCATCGTCAGCAGGAGTCTGCTCGCGCCGATCAGAATCTGTGCCTGTTGGCCGATCAAGGCAGTCCGCAACGGGCCGCACGCGTCGCCGACACCGCCTAGGGCCTGTCCTGCCGATCATGGAAGCCAGATGATGGCGGCGATGAGGACCAGGCCGGACCGGTAGAGGGATGCGCGCTTGGCGTAGCGGGTGGCCAGGTCACGCCACTGCTTTAGCCGGTTGAAGCAGCGCTCCACGACGTTGCGCTTGCGGTAGATCGCCTTGTCGAAGGCCGGTGGTCGCCCGCCGTGGCTGCCCTTGGCGGCCCGGCGGGCGACCTGGTCCGAGCGTTCCGGGATGACGTGCCGGATCCCGCGTTGTCGCAGGGCTCGACGGGTCGAGTCATGCGCATAGCCCTTGTCCGCGATCAGCACCTCCGGTCGCTTGCGGGGCCGACCCGGCCCGGGCTCGTTGATCCGGATCGCATCCAGCAGCGCCAACAGCTGCGGGTTGTCACCGGCCTGGCCCGGGGTGAGCAGGATCGACAACGGCCGACCGCGTCCGTCGACAGCCAGGTGGATTTTCGTGCTCAGTCCGCCGCGGGATCGGCCGATGGCCTCGCCATCTTGCGTACCAGGTGCCGCCGGACTTGCCGTGGAGCCCCTTTTTTACGGGCGCCAGCGGCATGCTGGTGCGCCCGCACGATCGACGAGTCGATGCTGATCGTCCACTGCACCGGTGTGCCATCGTCGTGGACCTGCGCCGCCGCGAGAATCCGATCCCACGTTCCGTCAGCGCTCCACCGGCGCAGCCGTTCGTGGCAGGTCTTCCACGGCCCGAAGCGTTCCGGCAGGTCACGCCACGGCGCACCCGTACGCAGCTTCCACAAGATCCCGTTGATGACCTGGCGATGATCCCGCCACCGCCCCCGCGCACCGCCCGGCTCGGGAAGCAGCGGGGCGATCACCGCCCACGCCTCATCGGTCAGCTCACCACGACGTACCACCGGCACATCGTCAACGACCAACCGCTACAAGATCGACAGGACACGCCCTAGGCGCGCGTCCGTCGCTCCGCTGGCGCTCCGGCGCCTCCCGGTGGCTGGCGCGGAAGCGTAAAGCCAAGGGCTGCCGCAGAACGACAGACCGATGAGCATCGAAGGGGTGGGCCGGGAGCGGGCCGGGCCGCGCGGCCACGAGCCCGCGCGGCGTAGGGATCGCACACTGGCCGCCGGACTGATCTTTCGGCGGGACGAAGGCGGAACGCTTCGGTACCTGTCGCGCCCGTCACGCTGCCGATAGCGTTGCGTGTGTGACGGAGGAGGTTCGACGAGCCGTTCGGCGGCTTTGCGACCAAGCGCTCACTGGCGTTGGTCGATGGTCTGGGCGGGCTCCACTTCGCGATGCCCTATACCACGCGACACGGGGGCGTATCGACAAGCGCCCACGCTACTCTGTCGGCCAGCTCCCGACCCTTGACACGCCCTGGCAGGACACTACGTCGGGCAGGTACTTCGGTTGGCGGTGCCGGCAGGCGACCCTCAACGGGGATTTTGCCTTTGCCGTCGAGTACATCGTGTGCCCGCACTGCAAGACAGCCTGGGTCGACAAGCCATACACCGCTGAGAAGTACCAGCGTCAGGGCCTTGCTTCGGTGGCCCTGTGGGCGCTCCGTGAGGAGAATCCAGGACTGCACTGGTACACCGGCAGCGGGCATTTGGGCGAGGCCAAGGTGTTCTGGATGGCTGTTGGGCGCGGCACTCCTGGTGGCTACCGTCCACGCCAGCTGTGCGAGCACATTGGCAGGCCCGGGGGGTTGAAGCCGAGCTGGCTACTTCGCCGAGAGCGGCGTCGGGCGACCGGTAGCGCCCGTGACGGTTGAGCAACGCGGTTCGGCGCTACGGCGCAAAGCGCAAAAAGTCAGCGGATCGTCAGCGAACGCCGTACCGCGCAGCTCGACTCGATCATGCTCGACGACACGACCGGTGCGTCTGACCCACGCGGAACGGCACTCGATCACACTCGCTGCTACGTCAGGTCACTTTCCCCCGACGGGGGTCTTCCTTTTCCCATAAAAGCGCTCCCGTTGCACACGGTCGAGTCGAATGCGGCGTCCGGTTGCAGCCGGGTGCCGCTGTGCTGTGGCGGCGCTGCGCCGATCGACTGTCACGCATCCCGCGTGTGGCGTCATAGCACAGGCCCGCGATTCGTCCGTCGGGTCGCTGACAGATAGTCCACTAAGAGTGCCCTGCTCAATGGCCGTCCGCAGAAGATGCGGAAGCTACCGTACGACCGCCCGCATCGTCGTACGGGCGGGAAGGAAGCAGGCCAGGGCCCGGCCGTGCCGGTCGGTGACCACCCACGGGTGCCCCACGTACGTCTGCTGGCGGTAGGACCGGCCGGCGTCGAGCACCTTGTACTGCCGGCGCTGCCCCTGGTAGTCGAGCCAGTAGACGACGACCCGTGAACTGCGGGCGTTTATGAACTCGACGTACGTCGAGGGGCCGTTCGAACTGGACCGAAGCGAGTGTTCCTGCCAGCCCGGCAGCGCGGTCAACTCGGCCGGTCCGGGCGGGTTCGTCGGCGGCTTCGGCGTGGGGCGGGGCGCGGTGGTCGTCGGCGCCGGCCGGGGCGGCGTGGTGGTTGGGGTGGGGCGGGACGTCGTACCCGTAGCGGGTCGGTGGGGCTGGCGGGGCGGTGCCGGGGGTGGCGCGACCGGGGTCGCGGCGCGGGTGGCCATCGAAGCCGGGGCGGGCGAGTAGTCGGCGACCGGCGTGGGGCTCTCCACGGCCGCGAGATCCGGGCGATCGGCGATCCAGGAGGGTGTCGCCGGGAGGGCGGCACCGTCGCGCTTGGGTCCGGACCACAACGGTGACAGGGCCAGGACGAGGCTGGTCACCAGGCCGAACGCCACGGTGGCCAACAGCAGCGTCCGTCCGATGCCGACGGGTTCGACGGCGTGCACGGGGGACGGCAGCGGGTCGCTCGGTGACCCGGACGCCGGGATGTCGATCAGGTGCCGGCCGGTCGGGGGGACGAGGTACGGCGGCAGCGTCTGGCGGTACCGGGGTGCCGGAAGCCAGCCACCGATGCGCAGGGTGGGGGGTGTGTCGTCGGGTGAGTCGGCCATGGCCCCGTTTCCGAGAGCGGCGGATGCCACCTTCGCGGTGGCGGTCACGATTATCTGCGTACGAGGTGGTATGCCGTCAATCACTCGGGCGGGGTGAACAGGACGTTTTTTCGCGTTCTTCATCGGGACGGCACCGCTGCGGCCGGCGTCGTTCGGTCGTCCCGGCCCTCCGTGCGGTGTGCCGGAGATGCCCCGCTGCTGGTCAGTGCCCCCTACCGGGTCGACGGAGGCGTCGAAGGGCCGACCGGGAAGACCTTGACGGCCAGCCCGGTCGTGATCCCACCACCGAAGCGGCATAACAGATCACCGGCCGTGGCGGGGGTTGTCCACAGGTCGTCCCGTTGTCCACAGGGGCGGCGGCGCGGACGGCACGGACCGGACACGACGGCGCAGGGTCTGTCCCAGCAACCCCGAGCGCTGGAGGCCGTGATGCCACCCCGTACCTCCCTTCCGCCGTACCGACGACTGCCGCTGCTGGTCACCTCCGACGGCGACCTCCTCGACGAGTTGCTGCGGCTCGCCGCAGCGGGCGGCACCGAGGTGGAGGTGGCCGCCGATCCGGCCGCCGCCCGGTCCCGCTGGCTTCCCGCGCCCCTGGTCCTCATCGGCAGTGACCAGGCCCAAGCCTGCCTGCGGGCCCGGTTGCCCAGGCGGCCCCGGACGGTGCTGGTCGGACGGTCGGGGGAACTCGACCCGAGCTGGGAGATCGCCGAGTTGATCGGGGCCGAGCACGTCGCCACCCTGCCCGCTGCCGAACCATGGCTGGTCGACCGGTTCGCCGCGTGCGCGCCCGGCGGCGAACCGGCGGCACCGGCCCGGACGGTCGCCGTGCTCGGCGGTCGGGGAGGGGCCGGGGCGAGCGTCCTCGCGGGTGGCCTGGCCGTCACCGCCGCCCGCGCCCACCTGCGCACCCTCCTGGTCGACGCGGACCCGCTCGGCGGCGGGCTCGACCTGGTGCTCGGCTGGGAGGACCTGGACGGGCTGCGCTGGCCGTCGCTCACCGACGCCGACGGCCGGGTCGACGCGCCCGCCCTGGTCCGCGCCCTGCCGCACCGGGGCGACCTGGTCGTCCTCTCCTGGGACCGGGGCGAGCCGCTGGCCCTGCCCGCCCCGGCGATGGCCGCCACCCTCGACGCCGCCCGCCGGGGCCGGGACTTCGTCGTCGTCGACCTGCCGCGCCAGCTCGACGACGCGGCCGTACTGGCCCTCCAGGCCGCCGACCAGGCGTACGTGGTGGTGCCCGCCGAACTGCGGGCGACCGCTGCGGCGGCCCGGGTGGTCGCGGCGACGGCTCCGCACTGCGCCGCACTGGGGGTGATCGTCCGGGGGCCCGCCCCGGGCCGGCTGCGCGCGGCCGAGGTGGCCCGTGCCCTCGGACTGCCGCTCGCCGGCACGCTACGCCCCGAACCTGCCCTGAGCCGGGGGCTGGAACGCGGTGAGGCACCGGCCGCCGCCGGCCGGGGACCGCTGGCCGCGCTCTGCCGGCAACTGGTCACCGACCTGACCGGGCTGCCCGTGCCGGGTGCGGCGTGACCGGGCGACCCGAGGAGTTCGCTGCCCGGGTCCGGCAGCGGATGGCCGACACCACCACGCCGGTCACCCCGGCGGCGATCGTCTCCGCCGTACGCGCCGAACCGTCCGCCGCCGTCCTCGGTGACACCGCCGTGCTGCGGATCGCCGACCGGGTGCACGACGACCTGGTGGGTGCCGGGCCGCTCGCCCCGCTGCTCGCTGATCCCGAGGTGACCGACGTGCTCGTGAACGGGCTGCGGGTCTGGGTCGACCGGGGCACCGGGCTGCACCAGGTGGCGGTGCCGCTCGGCACGGTCGACGACGTACGCCGGCTCGCCCAACGGCTCACCGCCGCCGCCGGTCGTCGGCTCGACGACGGCTCACCCTGCGCGGACGCCCGACTGCCCGACGGCACCCGGTTGCACGCCGTGCTGCCTCCGGTGGCGACCGACGGGCCCTACCTGTCGCTGCGCACCTTCCGGCACCGGCCGTTCACCCTCGACGAGCTGGTCCAGCAGGGCACCGTGCCGCAGTCGGTCGCCCCGGTGCTCGCCGCGGTGGTGGCCGCCCGTCTGGCCTACCTGGTCACCGGCGGCACCGGCTCGGGCAAGACGACCCTGCTCAACACGATGCTCGGCCTGGTGCCGACGACGGAACGCATCGTGCTGGTCGAGGACGCCGCCGAACTGCACCCGGTGCACCCGCACGTGGTCGGTCTCCAGGCCCGGACGGCCAACGTGGAGGGCGCGGGCGTGATCGGGCTGAGCGAACTGGTCCGGCAGGCGCTGCGGATGCGTCCCGACCGGCTGGTCGTCGGCGAGTGCCGGGGCGCCGAGGTGGTCGATCTGCTGGCCGCGCTCAACACCGGCCACGACGGAGGGGCGGGAACCCTGCACGCCAACACCCCGGCCGACGTGCCGGCTCGGCTGGAGGCGCTCGGGCTGCTCGGCGGCCTGCCCCGGGCGGCGCTGCACGCGCAGGTCACCGCCGCGCTCCAGGTGTTGGTCCAGGTACGTCGGAGCCCCGACGGCCGACTGGTGGAGTCGATCTGCCTGCTGCTGGCCGACGGCCCCGACCGGCTGGTGACGGTGGTGCCCGCCTGGGTACGTGGGCAGGGCGTCGGACCGGCCGGGCCCGGTCTCGCGATCCTGCTCCGCGACCGGGGAGTGCCGGTGCCGCCTCTGTTGCGGGCACCCCGACCCGACGCGACGGGGCGGGCATGACGTCGCCGTTGTGGCTGGTCGCGGTCCTGCTGACCGGCGCGGCCCTGGCGGTCGCCTGGCCGGTACGCAGCAGTCGACGCCGACGCCGCAGCGTGCTCCCCGCACCGCCACGTCCCGGACCGGAACCCGGCGACCCCCACCGGTCGACGCCCGGTCGCCGGCTGGTGCGTCGGTTGGTGTCCGGCCCGCCGAGGCGGGTCCTGCTGTTGGCCGGTCTCGTCGGTGCCGGTACGGGTGGCCTCGCCGCCGGACCGGTTGCCGCACTCCTCCTGGCCGGTTACGGGATGCTCGGGGCGCGTGCCGTGCACCGGCGGCGGCTCGCCGGGCAGGTCGGCCGGGAACGTCGTCGCCACCTGGACCGGCTCGGGGCGCTCGCCGCCGACCTGCGGGCCGGCCTGCCCGTCCCCGCTGACGCCGCGCCGAACCAGGAACCCGGCGCAGCGCGACCGGGCGACGACCCGGCCGGAGTGGACCGGCTCGCCCGGCTGACCCGATCGGCGGTCCGGCTCGCCGACCGGACCGGAGCGCCCCTGGCCGAACTCCTGGAACGCGTCGAGGCCGACGCGCGGGCGTTCGACCGGGGACTGGCCGGTGCCGCCGCCCAGGCGGCCGGGGCCAATGCCACCGCGCTGCTGCTTGCCGCGCTCCCGCTCGGCGGCATCGCCCTCGGCTACGGCATCGGCGTCGACCCGCTGGCAGTGCTGCTGCACACCCCGATCGGTGCCGGGTGTGCCCTCGCCGCGATGGGCCTTCAGGCCGGCGGGTTGCTCTGGGCCGAGCGGCTGGGCGTCGTGCCTGGCGGGGGTGGGTGATGTCCCCGGCGCAGTTGTCGGCCGGCTGCCTGGTCCTGGCCGCGCTGCTGGTCGCGGTGCGCGGCAACCGGGCCGGCCGGCGGTGGAACGTCCTGACCGGCCGGCGCGCGGGCCGGAGCCGACCGGGCTGGTGGCCGGACCGGACACGACTCGGGGCCGTCCTGGCGGGTGTGGCGGTCCTGCTGCTGGTGGGCGGTTGGCCCGGGGCGCTGGGCGGGGCGTTGACCGCCCCGGTGGCGGACCGGTTGCTGCGCCGGATCACCCCGCCTGCGGTACGGGAACGCCGGTTGCGGGAGGCCGCCGACCTGCCGCTCGCCGCTGACCTGCTGGCGGCGGCGATGCGGGCCGGCGCACCGGTGGACCGGTCGGTGCTCGCGGTGGCCGACGCGGTGGACGGCCCACTGGCCGCCCGACTCGCCCGGATCGGGCGGACGCTGCTGCTCGGCGGCGAGCCGTCGGAGGCGTGGGCCCACCTGGCACCGGTGCCCGGGGCGGACCGGGTGGTAGCCGCGGCACTGCGTTCGTCGCGCAGCGGGGCGGCGTTGGCCGGTGCCCTCGGCCGTGTCGCCGACGACCTGCGGGCCGACCGCTCCACGGCTGCGGAGGCGTCCGCCCGGCGGGCCGGCGTACTGATCGTGTTGCCGCTGGGCCTGTGTTTCCTACCGGCCTTCATTCTCGCCGGCCTGGTGCCGGTGATCGTCGCCGTCCTCGGCGACGTGCTGTGACCCAACATCGAGAAAGGGAACGAGCGATGCGCAAACTCCTCACCCGGCTGCGCGGGGACGCGGGGATGAACACCGCCGAGTACGCCGTGGGCACCCTCGCCGCAGTCGCCTTCGCCGGCATCCTGCTCAAGGTGCTCACCTCGGGCAACGTGCAGTCCGCGCTGACGGCCGTCATCGATCGGGCGTTGAAGTGAGACCGCGCCGGCCGGCCGGTCGGGATCGGGGCTCGTTCACCGCCGAACTGGCGACCGGCCTGCCGGCGCTGCTCCTGCTCCTGTTCGCCGGAATCACCGCCGTCGACGCGGTCACCACGAAGGCGGCCTGCCTGGACGCGGCCCGGGAGGCGGCGCTCGCTGCCTCCCGGGGCGAGGACGGGACCAGTGCGGGCACCCGGATCGCACCGGAGGCGGCGGTCGTGTCGATCGTAGTGGACGAGGGCCGGGTCATCGCGACGGTCCGCGCGCCCGTCCGAGCGCTCGGTGCCCGGCTGCCCCGACTCACCGTCGAGGCCGGCACGGTCGCCGCCGTCGAACCGGGCGCACCACAGCCGGGCACGCCGCAACCCGCACCGCAGCCAAGCGCACCGGAACTGGCCACACCGCAACCGGAGGCACCACAGCCAGACATGCGGCAACCTGGCGTACCGGAACCGGACGCACCAACCGTGGACGCACCAATGCCGGAGGCGTCCGCTGCGCGTGGACCCGGGGCGGACACGCCGGAAGGACACTCGTGAGCTGCGGATGCCGGCCCGAGCGTGCCACTCGCCGCGCCGGGGTGACGGGCCCCGGGAGGAAGGGGCGCGGTGACGTCGCCGAGCGGGGTGGGGCCACCGTGCTGTTGCTCGCCGTCGGTCTGGTCTTCGTGCTGGTCGGGCTGTTCGGGGCGGCGATCGGCGCGGCCCGGCTGGCGCGACACCAGGCCCGGGTCGCTGCCGACTTCGGTGCCCTAGCGGGGGCCGGTGCGGCGCGGCAGGGTGCCGGCGTGGCCTGTGCGACCGCCGACGGGTTCGTCCGTGCCAATGCCGCCCGGCTGGTCACCTGCCGCGCTGACGGGCTCGACGTGGTGGTGACGGTCGAGGTGGCGGTCACTCCGCTGCCGGGGCTGCGGCGGCACGCCACCGCCACCGCCCGCGCCGGCCCGGTCCGAGGCTGACCGATCCGGGGCCGACCGATCCGGGGCCGACCGGTTCGGGGCCGACCGGTTCGGGGCCGACCGGTTCGGCGGTGACCGGTCCGGGGTTGACCCGCCGGAGCGCCGGCCCCGGACGGGACCGCCTGGAACAGGCAGGCCCGCCCTGGATCAAGGCCGGCCCACCCCGGAACAGGGCGGGCCGGCCCGACCCCGAACCGGGTGGCTCAGCGGCCCTGGAGCGCGTCCAGGCCGATGGCCATGGCGATCACCAGTCGCCTGTCGATCTGCGGATGCGGCACCTCGACGACGTAGCGGTCCCGCAGGCCCCACTTCTTGATCACCGAGAACACCGGCTGACCACCGGCGGTGAAGTCGAAGTGGTACGGCAGCCAGGACAACGAGTCGACGAACCGGCGCAGCAGTGCCACCGGCATGCTGCGCTCCTGGCCGGTGACCGCCGGCAGGCCGGCCTGCTCGACGTGCCAGGTCGAGCGGAGCAGCGACTGGGCGAAGTCCTTGCGGAACAGCCCGATCGGTGTGCCGGCGTGGTCGGTCACGTCGTATGTGGCACCGAGGTCGAGCCGCTGCCGGGCCTTGAACCCGAGCAGCGGGTGCTGCTTGGAGTCGTCGGTGTAGATGGTGACCTGCTCCTTGAAGGCGAGTCGCTTCTGCTGCGCGAACGCCAGCAACTCGCCCTCGGTGCCGTCCGCCGCCACGGCCCGGACCTCGTACTGGTTGACCATCATCCGGATCCGCTGCCGGACGTGGAACTGGTGCTGTGCCTGCAAACTGTCCAACTGCATGAGAACTCCTCCGAAGGGTGCGCCGGAGTCTCGCACAACCCTCCGACCAGCGCCCGTCAGCGCCCGGCGGCCACCCCTGTCGATGCCCGCCGCCGGCCGGCGGCCAACTCGGTCAGCGCCCGCCGTCGGCCGGCGGCCGACCCCCGTCGACGCCCGCCGTCGGCCGGCGGCCGACCCCCGTCGACGCCCGCCGTCGCCGGTCGGTCGCCGCCGTCAGCGTCCGTCGGCGGTCGCCTTGAGCGCCCAGGTGTTGAGCACCTGGTGGATGCCCCGCAGCCGCTCGTTGATCTGGTCCAGACGTTCCGCCTGGGCCAGGCTGGCCAGGGCGGCACCCAGCGCGATCAGCTGGTCGGGGGTGAGATTGTCCTGGTCGATCGTGTAGAGCAGGTCGACGGTCTCGGCGATGGTGTCGGCCACGGCTTCTCCTCCGGGTCGGCATGAACGGCGGGGTCGGCGCTGGGAGGGCACTTCCGATTATCGATGGAAGCGCTCCCATGCATCAATGCCCAGATGTCGTTGCGCTCAAGCGCGATCCCGGGAGTCAATGGCGACCACCCACGGCACGACCGCCGGCCGGGTCCCCGTCACCGGTCGGCCGGGCCCGGCTGGGCGGGCGCGGCGGCGATGGCGGACAGGTTGGCCAGGACCACGTCGAGGACCCGGACCGCGCCCGACTTGGACAGCGGGTTGTTGCCGTTGCCGCACTTCGGGGACTGGACGCAGGACGGGCAGCCCGACTCGCAGCCGCACTCGACGACGGCGTCCCGGGTGGCACCCAGCCAGGCCGCCGCCGTCCGGTAGGCCCGCTCGGCGAAGCCGGCCCCGCCGGGGTGGCCGTCGTAGACGAACACGGTGGGTGCCTCGGTGTCCGGGTGCAGGGCGGTGGAGAGCCCGCCGATGTCCCACCTGTCGCAGGTGGCCATCAGCGGCAGCAACCCGATCGCGGCGTGCTCGGCGGCGTGCAGCGCCCCCGGCACGTCCGCCGGCTCGACCCCGGCCGCCGCCAGCGACTGCGGGGAGAGCGTGAACCAGACCGCGACGGTGCGCAGTTCCCGGGCCGGCAGGTCCAGCGGGCGGGTGTCGATCACCTCGCCGGAGGCGATCCGGCGACGCTGGTAGGAGACCACCTGACTGGTGACGTCCACCTCGCCGAGGAAGAGCCCGACCGGGCCGGCGTCCCGGTACGAGCGGACCGACACCACGGAGAGCGAGGTGACGTCCCGGGCGTGGGTGGACCAGTCCGGCTCCTCGGCGTGCACCAGCGCGCACCCGTCGTCAAGGTCCAGCGCGTCGACCACGTACGAGACGCCCTGGTGCAGGTAGACCGCCCCCGGGTGGACGAGGAAGTGCGCCGAGCCGCCGTCGACGGTGCCGAGCAGGCGTCCGGTGGACTCCTCCACCACGCAGACCGGCGTCCCGCCCTGGCCACGCAGGTCGATCTCGGGGCGTTCCCGGTGCCGCCAGTACCACCCGGTGGGCCGCTGCCGCAGGTCACCGGCCTGCACCAGCTCGTCGACGGCCTCCTTCGCCCCGTCACCGAACAGCTCCAGGTCGGCCGGGGTGAGCGGGGACTCGGCGGCGGCGCAGGCGAGCTGCGGGGTGAGCACGTACGGGTTGGCCGGGTCGAGCACCGTCGCCTCGACCGGGCGGCCGAACAGCGCCTCCGGATGGTGCACCAGGTAGGTGTCGAGCGGGTCGTCCCGGGCCACCAGCACGGCGAGCGCCTCGTCGCCGGAGCGCCCGGCCCGGCCGGCCTGCTGCCACAGCGACGCCCGGGTGCCCGGCCAGCCGCAGATCAGCACCGCGTCCAGCCCGACCAGGTCGACGCCGAGTTCCAGCGCGTTGGTCGAGGCCAGCCCGAGCAGGTCGCCGTGGAGCAGGGCCCGTTCCAGTTTCCGGCGTTCCTCCTTCAGGTAACCGGCCCGGTAGGCGGCCACCCGTTCGCCGAGGCCGGGCACCGCCTCGTCCAGCGCCCGGCGGGCGTTCGCGGCGACCACCTCCGCGCCGCGCCGGGACCGGACGAAGGCGAGCGTGCGTACCCCCTCGGCGACGGTGTCGGCGAGCAGGTCGGCGGTCTCCCGCAGCGCCGACCGGCGGACCTGGATCAGGTCGTCGGCGACGGCCCCGACGTCGGCGGGCGGCGGCAGCAGCGGCGGTTCCCAGAGCGCGAAGGTGACCCCGCCGCGTGGCGAGGTGTCCTCGGTGACGGCGGTGACGGGCAGGCCGGTGAGCCGCCCGGCGGTCGCCGCCGGGTCACCCGACGTCGCCGACGCGAGCAGGAACACGGGGGTACGGCCGAACTGCGCGCACCGGCGACGCAGCCGGCGCAGTACGTGCGCCACGTGCGAGCCGAACACGCCCCGGTAGGTGTGGCACTCGTCGACGACCACGTACGTCAGCCGGCGCAGGAACCCCGACCAGTGGGTGTGGCCGGGCAGCAGGCCGTGGTGCAGCATGTCCGGGTTGGTCAGCACGAACCGGGAGTGCCGGCGGATCCACTCCCGTTCGGCGCGCGGGGTGTCCCCGTCATAGGTGGCGGGGCGTACCCCGTCGAGGTCGAGGCCGGCGACGGCGCGCAGCTGGTCGGCGGCGAGGGCCTTGGTGGGGGCCAGGTAGAGCACCGTGGCCCGGGGGTCGGCCAGCAACGCGGCCAGGGTCGGGAGCTGGTACGCCAGGGACTTGCCGGACGCGGTGCCGGTGGCCACGACGACGTGCTGCCCGGCGTACGCCAGCTCGGCGGCCTGGGCCTGGTGCCGCCAGGGGGCGGTGACGCCGCGTCGGGCGAACGCCGCCCGGAGCTCCTCGGGGGCCCACTGCGGCCAGGGGGCCTGCTGCCCGGCGCGGGCCGGTACCCGCTCGACGTGGGTGACCGGGTCGACCGGATGGCGGGTCCGTAGCCGGTGCAGCAGCTCGGCCGGGCCCCGCCCGGTGCCGGGGCCTGCGGTCGCGGTGGCTGCGGGGTTCACGTCCTGCACTCTCGCACTGGTGTTCGGTGCTGAACAACCGGGCCGGTGGGTATGGAGGAGCCGCCGCCGGTGACCTCGCCGGGCCGTCCGGCGGGGATGGTTAGATGCCCAGGAGAGTTTACGGCTCTCGGAGGAGGACTGATGGAGCTGTCGCTGGCGACCCGCACCGTGGGGGAGCACACGGTGCTCGAGGTCGGCGGTGAGGTGGACGTCTACACCGCACCCCGACTGCGCGAACGGCTCCTGGAGTTGATCGACGGCGGGGCCCGGCGGGTGGTCGTCGACCTGGGGCGGGTGGACTTCCTCGACTCCACCGGCCTGGGGGTGCTGGTCGGCGCCCTGAAGCGGCTGCGGTCGGCCGGGGGTTCGTTCGCCCTGGTCTGTGACAAGGAGCCGCTGCTGAAGATCTTCCGGATCACCGCCCTGGACCAGGTCTTCCCCCTGCACCCGACGGTGGACGCGGCGATCGCCGCCGACCCCACCGGCTCCGGCGCGTGATGGCGACGGTCCGGCTCTCCTTCTCGCCGGCGCCGGTGCACGTGCGTACCGCCCGCCTGGTCGGTGTGGCGGTGGCCCGTCGGGCCGGGGTCCGGGAGGATCTGCTCGACGAGGTACGGCTGGCCATCGGTGAGGCGTGCACCCGGGCGGTCGCCCTGCACCACCAGTACGGGCTGGCGGACCCGGTGCTGGTGGAGATGTCCGACTCCGGAGCGTATTCGGTGCGGGTGGTGGACCGGGCGCCGATCGAGGCGGGGTTGGGCCTGGCCGCGTTGAACGCCGACGAGTTGGCCAACGAGGCGTTGACCGACGAGGCGCTGACCACCGGCGTGGGCTTCGCGCTGCTCGCCGGTTTCGTGGAGGACCTCCAGGTGCGGCCGGTGGCCGAGGGGATCGGGACCGAGGTCCGGATGGTGTGGCCGGTCGGTCGCTGATCGTCACTGTACGTATGTGAGGCCGTGACCCTTGGTGGGTCGCGGCCTCGCGGCGTCGATGGCCTCCTATATCAGATTTTTCCTCATAACACAGTTACAGAGATCATCCGGACACGGCGTCCCCCAGGTGTGACCTCCAACACTGGCCGGGGCTACAGTCTGTGGGTTGTCAGTACGTGATCGTTCCCGCAGCCAGCGGATATGGATGTTGATCATCTTCCGTGGCGGCGGGTCGGAGCACGTGCGCCACCGCATCCAGGCGTCGGTCATACGTCCACTGGCCGGCGCGACAGTGTTCGGTACAGGAGGACATAGATGTCCGGGACCTTGGCCGCCGAAGGCGGCGCGCTGTCCCTCACCGGAGAGAACGTGACGTACGTCGTCATCGCCGCGGTCATCGCGCTGGTGGCACTCGTCTTCGCCGCCGCCTTGACCAAGGCCGTGCTGGCAGCCGGTAAGGGCACCACCAACATGCAGGAGATCTCCGGCGCGGTGCAGGAGGGCGCCTCCGCCTATCTGCTCCGGCAGTTCAGGACGTTGGCGATCTTCGTGGTCGTCGCCGTCGTACTGCTCTTCCTGCTACCGGTGCACGACACCGACGGCAGCGAACTGGCGGTCAAGATCGGCCGGTCCGCGTTCTTCGTGGTCGGCGCCCTGTTCAGCGCGTTCATCGGCGGGGCCGGGATGTGGCTGGCCACCCGGGCCAACCTGCGGGTCGCCGCCGCCGCCCGGGAGGCGGCCGGTGGCCGGGAAGCCGCCATGAAGATCGCCTTCCGTACCGGTGGCGTGGTCGGCTTCCTCACCGTCGGCCTCGGCCTGTTCGGCGCGGCGCTCGTGGTCATGCTGTTCAAGGGCGACGCGCCGACCGTGCTGGAGGGCTTCGGCTTCGGTGCCGCCCTGCTCGCCATGTTCATGCGGGTCGGCGGCGGCATCTTCACCAAGGCCGCCGACGTCGGGGCCGACCTCGTCGGCAAGGTCGAGCAGGGTATCCCCGAGGACGACCCGCGCAACGCCGCCACCATCGCCGACAACGTGGGCGACAACGTCGGCGACTGCGCCGGCATGGCCGCCGACCTCTTCGAGTCGTACGCGGTGACGCTGGTCGCCGCGCTGATCCTCGGCCGCGCCGCGTTCGGCGAGGACGGGCTGGTCTTCCCGCTGATCATCTCCACCATCGGGGTGCTGATCGCCATCGTCGGCGTCTTCATCACCCGGCTGCGCCCCTCCGACCGCAACGGCCTGACCGCCATCAACCGGGCCTTCTACCTCTCCGCCGTCATCTCCGCGGTGCTGGTCGCGGTCGCCGCCTTCCTCTACCTGCCGGCCAGCTTCGGCGAGCTGGAGGGCGGGCTCACCGACGTCGACCAGAACCCCCGCGTGGTCGCCATCGGCGCGGTCGTCATCGGCATCGTGCTGGCCGCCGCCATCCAGGCGCTGACCGGCTACTTCACCGAGACCAACAGGCGTCCGGTGCAGGACATCGGCAAGAGTTCGCAGACCGGCCCGGCCACCGTCATCCTCGCCGGCATCAGCGTCGGCCTGGAGTCGGCGGTCTACTCGGCCCTGCTGATCGGTGCCGGGGTCTTCGGCGCGTTCCTGCTCGGCGGCAGCTCCATCACCCTGTCGCTGTTCGCGGTCGCGCTGGCCGGCACCGGCCTGCTCACCACGGTCGGCGTGATCGTCGCGATGGACACCTTCGGCCCGATCTCCGACAACGCGCAGGGCGTGGCCGAGATGTCCGGCGACATCGACGAGAACGGCGCGCGGATCCTCACCGAGCTCGACGCGGTCGGCAACACCACCAAGGCGATCACCAAGGGCATCGCGATCGCCACCGCCGTGCTCGCGGCCACCGCGCTGTTCGGCTCGTACACCGACACGCTGAGCACCGCGTACTCCGACGCGGGCGTCGGGGACGTCGCCAGCGAGATCCTCAACGCGCTCAACGTCGCCAACCCGCGCAACCTGGTCGGTCTGATCATCGGTGCGGCGGTGGTCTTCCTCTTCTCCGGGCTGGCCATCAACGCGGTGTCCCGCTCGGCCGGCGCGGTGGTGATGGAGGTCCGCCGGCAGTTCCGTGAGCTGCCCGGCATCATGGACCGCACCCAGCGTCCCGAGTACGGCAAGGTCGTCGACATCTGCACCCGGGACGCGCAGCGCGAGCTGATGACCCCCGGCCTGCTGGCCATCCTCGCCCCGATCGCGGTCGGCTTCGGCCTCGGCCCCGGCGCGCTGGCCTCCTACCTGGCCGGGGCGATCGGGGCGGGCACCCTGATGGCGGTCTTCCTGTCCAACTCCGGTGGCGCGTGGGACAACGCCAAGAAGCTCGTCGAGGACGGCTCCTACGGCGGCAAGGGTTCCGAGTCGCACTCGGCGACGGTCATCGGCGACACCGTCGGCGACCCGTTCAAGGACACCGCCGGCCCGGCGATCAACCCGCTGATCAAGGTGATGAACCTGGTCTCGCTGCTGATCGCGCCGGCCGTGGTGGCCTGGAGCGTCGGCGACGACCGGAACACCCCGCTGCGCCTGACGGTCGCGGTGGTCGCCACCCTGATCGTGGTCGCGGCGGTGGTGTTCAGCAAGCGCAAGGGCGTCGCCATGGACTCCACCCCGGACGGTGGCGGCACCGGCACGGGCAACGACCCGAAGCGGGTCGAAGCCGCCAACGCCTGAGTCACGACGCGGCGGGTCCCCGGTCCTGCGGGGGCCCGCTGCGCCGTGAAACCTGACCGCTGGCGCAATCGCCCGGAGGCCGTACGCTGCAACGCATGCGTACGTGTCGGGCGGGTGACGCCGGGAAGCTCACGGTGGTCCTCGTCGCGGTCGTACTCGTCGTGGCCGGGTGTGGTGGCGGGCCCAGCCCCCGGGCCTGGGCGGCGTCGGTCTGCGAGGCGCTCACCCCCTGGCGGGCCGAGATCAGCAAGCTCACCAGCAGCACCCACCAGCAGATGACCGCGCAGACCACCCCGGCGCAGGCGAAGGAGAACCTGGTGCGGCTCTTCGGCGGCGCCGAGCAGGCGAGCGAGACGGCCCGCCGCCGGATCGCCGACGCCGGCATCCCGGAGACCGACCACGGCGACGAGGTGTCGAAGGGGTTCCGCACCTCCCTGGCGAAGATCAGGGACGCCTACGGCCGCGCCGGGGACACCATCGACGCCCTGGACACCACCCGGGCCGCCGCCTTCTACGACGGCGTCCAGGCCGCGGTCGACACGCTCAACCAGGAGTACGACGCGAGCGCGCTGGACACCGGGCGACTCAACTCGACAGAGCTCAAACAGGCCTTCGACGAGGTTCCGGAGTGTCGCTGAGGCGTGCCGACCCGCCCGGGGAACCGGGGCGTCAGCTCTCGCTGTTCGGCACCGAGGCGGCTGATCCGTCCGTCGCCGACCTGGCCGGGCTGCTCGCCGGCCCGGGGGAGGTGCACCGGATGGGTCGTACCGCCCGGTTGTCCGTCGGGGTGGACGCGGCCTGGCGGGTGCACGTGCTCGTCGACGAGTTGGCCCGGCGGGGGCTCGCGGCGGGCTGGGAGTCGACCGGGGAGCAGCGCTATGTCGTGCGCACCCCGTACCTGACCACGTTGGCGCCGTTGGCGACGGCCTGGCTGCCCGGTGGGGTCAAGCGACCACCGCCCCGGTTCCACCTGCACGGGCGGCGGCTGCGGCTGTGGCTGGCCGCCGCCGGGGCGGCCGACGACGCCGGGCTGCTGCTGCGCCTCGACCGGCGGGACGAGCCGTGGTGGCCGGTGGTGCGGGCGGCGCTCGCGGTGGTGGGTCTGCCGGCGGCGCTGGTGGAGGTGGAGGCGGGTGGTCCGGCGTACCGGATCGGTGGGCGACGGCTGGCCCGGCTGGCCGAGCTGGTCGGTGACCGCCCGCCGGCCGCCCCCGCCGACCTCTGGCCGTGACCCCCCTGCCCGGGCCTCTGGCCGTGACCGTCCCGCCCGGGCCCGCCGCTGCCCGCCGCGACCCGTGGGCCGGGTGGTGATCGACTCGACGGGGCCGCATTGCGGTATCGGAGCGACCGGGTGCGGAGTCGATCAGTCGAGACGGGGCGGGGTGTCCGATCATGGACGGGATCGCGGACAGTATGCTGGTCGTCTCACTCCGTGAACACCGGGATTCGCCCAGGTCGGAGGGCCGACGTCGTCACCGTGGCCCACTTCGGGGCCTACCCACGGTGTACGGTGGCGCCGTCCGGTCACTGAGGCCGTGCGGCGTCGGCGGTGCCGCCGCGCGGACGCTGTTTGCCGCCCCCGGGACCCGGAACCTGGGCGGCGCGTTACGTTGGACATCCGGACCAACCGTGGTCCGGCGGGCGCAACACGGCCCGAAACGGGCCTGGAGCAGGAGCGAGGTCGGGGAGAGACGTGCCGAGCAGAGCTGGAACCACCCGTCTGGTCATCGTCGAGTCACCGGCGAAGGCCAAGACGATCTCGGGCTACCTCGGCCCGGGGTACGTCGTGGAGGCCAGCTTCGGCCACGTCCGGGACCTGCCCCGCAACGCCGCCGACGTGCCGGCCAAGTACAAGGGCGAGCCGTGGGCCCGCCTCGGGGTGGACGTCGACAACGGCTTCCACGCCCTCTACGTGGTCTCGGCCGACCGTAAGCAGCAGATCAGCAAGCTGGTGAAGCTGGCCAAGGAGGTCGACGAGATCTTCCTGGCCACGGACGAGGACCGCGAGGGCGAGGCCATCGCCTGGCACCTGGTGGAGACCCTCAAGCCCAAGGTGCCGGTCAAGCGGATGGTCTTCCACGAGATCACCAAGCCGGCCATCCAGGCCGCGGTGGCCAACCCCCGGGAGATCGACCGGGACCTGGTCGACGCCCAGGAGGCCCGCCGCATCCTCGACCGGCTCTACGGCTACGAGGTATCCCCGGTGCTGTGGAAGAAGGTCATGCCAAGGCTCTCGGCGGGCCGGGTGCAGTCCGTGGCGACCCGGATCGTGGTCGAGCGGGAACGCCAGCGGATGGCCTTCCGCACCGCGGAGTACTGGGACATCCTCGCCACCCTCGCGGTGGCGAAGCCGGGCGAGGGCCCGCGCACCTTCAACGCCACACTGGTCGCGCTCAACGGCGACCGGGTCGCCACCGGCAAGGACTTCGAGCCGACCACCGGCCGGGTGCGGCCCGGCGCGGGCGTGGTGCACCTCGACGAGAGCGGGGCCCGTGGGCTGGCGGCCCGGCTCGACGGGCGGCCGTTCACCGTCACCCGGGTCGAGGAGAAGCCCTACCGTCGTCGCCCCTACGCGCCGTTCATCACCTCCACCCTCCAGCAGGAGGCGGCCCGCAAGCTGCGGTTCTCGTCGCAGCAGACGATGCGCACCGCGCAGCGGCTCTACGAGAACGGCTACATCACCTACATGCGTACCGACTCGGTGAACCTCTCCGAGACGGCCATCACGGCGGCCCGCCGGCAGATCGTCGAGCTGTACGGCGAGCGCAGCGTGCCACCGGAGCCGCGCCGCTACACCGGCAAGGTCAAGAACGCCCAGGAGGCGCACGAGGCGATCCGCCCGGCGGGGGACAACTTCCGCACCCCGGGCGACGTGGCCAAGGAGCTGTCCGGCGAGGAGTTCAAGCTCTACGAGCTGATCTGGCGGCGTACCATCGCCTCGCAGATGACCGACGCGGTCGGCTCCAGTGTCTCGGTGCGTATCCGGGCGGTCTCCGTCGCCCAGGAGGAGGCCGACTTCGGCGCCACCGGCAAGACCATCACCGACCCGGGCTTCCTGCGCGCGTATGTCGAGTCCAGCGACGACGAGAACGCCGAGGCCGAGGACGCCGAGCGCCGGCTGCCCACCCTGGTCAAGGACCAGCCGTTGACCGCCGACGAGTTGGCCGCGCAGGGCCACCACACCCAGCCGCCGTCGCGCTACACCGAGGCGTCGCTGGTGAAGGCGCTGGAGGAGCTGGGCATCGGGCGTCCCTCGACATACGCGTCGATCATGCAGACGATCCAGGACCGGGGCTACGTCACCAAGCGCGGCCAGGCGATGATCCCGACCTTCCTGGCGTTCGCGGTGATCGGGCTGATGGAACGGCACTACCCGCGCCTGATCGACTACGACTTCACCGCCAGCATGGAGAACGAGCTGGACGAGATCGCCGGGGGCGACCACGCCGCCGTCGACTTCCTCACCGCGTTCTACTTCGGCAGCAGCAACGGCACCGGTGACCAGGCCATCGCCCACGCGGGCGGGTTGAAGAAGCTGGTCACCGAGAACCTCAGCGAGATCGACGCGCGCAGCGTCAACTCGATCCCGTTGCACACCGACGACGAGGGGCGCGAGGTCGTCGTCCGGGTCGGCCGGTTCGGGCCGTACCTGCAACGGGCCCTGCCCGGCGAGCAGCCGGCACCGAAGGCCGACGGTGAGGAGGGCGGCGGCCAGGGCGACCGGGCGCCGATCCCGGAGGGGCTGGCCCCCGACGAGCTGACCCCGGAGAAGGTGCACGAGCTGTTCCTCGGCGGGGGCGGCGAACGCAAGCTCGGCGACGACCCGGCCACCGGGGAACCGATCCTGCTCAAGTCCGGCCGGTTCGGCCCGTACGTGGCCAGCGGCGAGCGCAAGTCGTCGCTGCTGCGCACGCAGACGCCCGACTCGCTCACCCTCGACGAGGCGTTGAAGCTGCTCAGCCTGCCCCGGGTGATCGGGGTCGCCCCGGATGGCGCGGAGGTCGTCGCCAACAACGGCCGCTACGGCCCGTACGTCAAGCGTGGTGACGAGTTCCGCTCGCTGGACTCGGAAGACAAGATGTTCACCGTCACCCTCGACGAGGCGCTGGCGCTGCTGGCCGCCCCGAAGACCCGTCAGCGTCGGGCCGCCGCGCCCCCGCTGCGCGAGATGGGTGTCGACCCGCTGACCGAGAAGCCACTGGTGATCAAAGACGGCCGGTTCGGGCCGTACGTCACCGACGGGGAGTTCAACGCGTCGCTGCGGCGCGGGCAGACCCCGGAGGAACTGACCATCGAGCAGGCGTCGGAGATGCTGGCCGAGAAGCGGGCGAAGGGCCCGGCCCCGAAGAAGGCGGCGGCGAAGAAGGCCCCGGCCAAGAAGGCGCCCGCCAAGAAGACGGCGGCGGCCAGGAAGACGACGGCGGCGGCCAAGGCCACCACGGCGAAGGCCACCGCGACCAAGGCCACCACGGCGAAGGCCACCGCGACCAAGAAGGCCACGGCGGCCACGAAGACGCCGGCCCGCAAGGCTGCTCCCCGCAAGGCCACGGTGGCTGCCGACGGCGAGTGAGCCGCTGAAATGGGCCTCACGTTCGGTGCGCGATGGCCTACTCTGTCGCGGTGTCCAAATCGGAGAGTGCGGGTGGCGGCCGGCCGCTGAAGGTGGCGGGCATCGTCGCCCTCGTCGGCACGGTGCTGGCCGGAGCGGGGCTGATCGTCTGGCGTACCAGCGGGACGCGTGGCGATTCGCCGGCTGACCCGCCGGGCGTCGGCGTCGGTGCGCCGGTCGCCGAGGTCGGGCCGGTGACCACCCCGCCCGACCCGGCCGTACGCCAGGACTCCTCCGGCCGCCGGCTGTTCACCATCCTGGGTGCCGGCGACGTGCTGGTGCACCCCGAGCTGACCCATCAGGCAGGTCGGGACGCCAAGCGCGCAGGACGTCCCGGTGCGCTCGACTTCAACCCGTTGTTCCGGCACGCCCGCCCGGCGGTCGAGGGTGCGGACCTGGCGATCTGCCACCTGGAGACCCCGCTGGCCAAGCCGGACGGGCCGTTCGTCGGCTTCCCGAAGTTCAGCGTCCCCCCGCAGGTGGTGGACGCGATCCGGGGCACCGGCTTCGATGCCTGCTCGACGGCGTCCAACCACACCATCGACCAGGGCGAGGCGGGGGTCGTCCGCACCCTGGACGCGTTGGACGCCGCGAAGATCGGGCACACCGGCAGCGCACGGACCAAGAAGGAATCGCTCACCCCACGGATCTACACCAAGAACGGGGTGCGGGTCGGGCACCTGGCCTACAGCCTGCACTTCAACGGGCTGCGACGGCCGGCGGGCAAGGACTGGATCGCCAACCTCATCGAGCCACCCAGGATCCTCGCGGCGGCACGCAAGCTGCGTACGGCGGGCGCGGAGATCGTGGTGCTGAGCCTGCACTGGGGCACCGAGTACGAGAACCTGCCGGACGCCAGGCAGGAGGAGTGGTCGAAGGTGTTGATCGCGTCCCCGGACATCGATCTGATCCTGGGTCACCATGCGCACGTGGTGCAGCCGATGGAGAAGATCGGCCAGAAGTGGGTCGTCTACGGGATGGGCAACCAGGTCGCCCGGCACGCCGAGCCGATCCCCGCCAACCGGGAGGGGGTGATGGGGCGGTTCACCTTCACCGAGACGGCCAAGGGGAAGTGGCGGGTGACCCGGGCCGAGGCCATTCCCACCTGGATCAATCTGAATCCGGACATCCGGTTGGTGGACCTGTCCACCGCGCTGGCGGATCCGACGACCCCGGCGCACCGCCGGGAGGTCTACCGGGCTGCTGCCGCCCGCATCCGGGGCTACCTGTTGGCCCGTGGCGGAGCAGCGGATGGTCTTGAGGTTCTTGGCCCGCCCGGTAGTTCGGCCACGCCGAACGGGTAAATCACACGGTTGAATATCCGATTCGCTCGATAGTTGGCGAATCGCGCCATCCGGCGGGCGGTGAGCGCTGTTAGCCTCGCACGCCGGCTGGTCCACGGGGAGGAACGGTTTCATGGGTGAGGACTGTCTGCTGCGGGTGCGTGGATGAACCATCCGCCACCGCCGCCGCCGGGGCGGGCGGGACTCCACCACCCCGAGGACGGGCCGGGAGAGCTGGCCCGTTGGCGTCTGATCAGCCTGGAGAAGCAGCTTCCGCAGCCCCGTCTGCTGACCGGGGTCGGTACGCCGGCACTGGTGGCCGCCCTGCTGCTCACCCTGCTCGCCGTCTTCGCCTTCGGCTACCTGGGCCGCGACAACGAGACCGGCGTGCCCCGGGCCGTGACCGATTCGCAGCGGGACTTTGTCGGTGCGGTCGCCCGTGGCCTCGACAGCTCGGTCGCCCGTAGCCGGGAGGAGTTGACCCGTACGGCCGCCGCCTACGACGCGCGGCCGGCCGGGGCGGCCACCCAACTCGCCGCGCTCACCACGGACCAGCCGAAGTGGCGGGGCGTCGGCATCCTCGACGCGGGCGGAAAGTCCACTGTGGCCGCAGTCGGTCGACCGGTGACGCCGCCCCCCGGCGCTGCCACCGGCCGGATCGCCGTGCCGGTGGTCGAGGGCAACGACCCCCGGCTGCTCCTGGTCGAGCCGCTGTCCGATGGCCGGCTGCTCGTCGCCGAGCTGAACCTGCACATCCGCACCCTGCGGCTGGACCCGAAGGCGAGGCAGGCCGTGCTGATCGCCGTCCCCGGAGGGGGACGGTCCCTCGTCCAGGGGGCGCCCGTGCCGGCGGATCCCGCGCTGGACGCGCTGATCGCCGGGGCGGTGGGTGCGACGTCAGGCGTACCCACCGCCACCCGCACCGGCGTACCGGCCGCCGGCCCGGCCGACCGGGACCCGACCGTGCCGGTCGCCCCGGTGGCCACCGCCGACGCCGTCGGCAAGGTCGGTGTCGTGGTGGTCTCCCTGGTGTACGTCCCGGTCACCGCCGCTGCGGTCACCCGGGAGCCCCTGCTGGCCGCGCTCGCCCTGCTGGTGGGTGCGGGTGCGGTGCTGCTCACCCTCCAGTTCGGACTGGTCCGGCCGATGCGGCTGCTCCTCGTCCACGCCAAGGCGGTGGCCTCGGGCAACCCCGTGCAGGGGTGGCCGAGGACGGCGAACGCCCAGGTCAACCGGATCGCCTCGGCGTTCGGCAGGCTCGCCGCCCAGCAGCGGACAACCCCGGCGCAGCGCGGCCCGGACGATCCGGCAGGCGGTGTCCCGGCAGGTCTGGTCGTCGTCACGGCGGTCGTCGCGGTGCTGTTGGCCGCAGGCGGGATCCTGGCCACCCTCGCCCCCCACGAGGACGACCTCCCGGCCCAGGTGGTGCGGGACTCGGAGAACCAGGTCGCGGCCGTGGCCGGCGCGGTCGACGACACCCTGGACGGTGGCTACACCAAGCTCGCCCTGATCGGCGCGGACAACCGTACCGCCGGCACCGCCCAGCTGCGCCGGGTGCTCGACCGCCTGCTCGACGACAACCGCAGGTTCCGCAGCGGCTACCTCGCGTCGGCGAACGGCAGTGTGATCACCAGCGTGGGCCGGGCCCCACTGCGGCCCGGTGGTCCGTTGCCGGGCGAGGGCGGTGTGGTGCTGCACGACGTGCAGGGCCGACTGCCGATCGTCTACGCGTACACGCAGTTGGCGGACGGGCGGTCGCTGGTCGCCGAGTTCGACGTGCGCTACCTGACCCGGCTGTTGGAACGGGTCGACGGGCGACTGCGGGTGGTCGACGTGGATCAGCGGGACATCCTGGATTCGGCCGGCTACCTCGCCTTCGAGCAGGTTTCCAGCGGGCAGGTGCGGACCGCGGCGGCGGAGGCGCTCAGCGGCAGGCCGTACGCCCGGGTGGCGGAGGTCGACGGTGACCGTGAGTTGTTGATCGCCGCGCCGGTCGCGCTGGAGGGTTCGGCGGCGCACCTGGAGTGGACGGTGGTGGCCGAGCGCCCGGTCACCGACTACGCGCTGCCCGGCAACGAGATGCGTCAGGGTGCGCTCCTGGTGGCGGTCGTCGCGGCGGGCATCGGTCTGCTGCTGTTCAGCTGGTACTACTTCTTCCAACTCCGGCCGTTGCGCAACCTGTCCCGGGAGGCGGCGACCCTCGCCGGCGGGGACAGCAGCCGGGTGATCTCACCGCGCTGGCACGACGACATCGGCGCGGTGGCGGTCTGCCTGGAGGTGTGTCGTCAGGCGGCGGTCCACGGCGAGCAGCGGCTCGGCGGTGCGGCGCGACTACGTGGCACCGAGGGCATGCCCACGGCGATCATGACGAAGATCCCGCCACGGCGGAAGGCGGGTAGCCGTGGTGTCCGGTCGTCCCGCAGGGGTGACTGAGATGCTCTTCCTCTATCTGGTGTTCCTCCTCGCGTGCCTCGGGCTGCTGGCCGGCGGCATCATCGAGCAGCGCAACCATCACCGCAGCCTGCACCGCATCCCGCAGCGGGTGCTCGTCAACGGCATCCGGGGCAAGAGTTCGATCACCCGGCTCACCGCCGGTGCGCTGCGCGGTGGCCGGTTGGTCGTGGTGGCCAAGACGACCGGCACGGCGGCCCGGTTCATCTTCCCGGACGCCAGCGAGGAACCGGTCTACCGCAAGTTCGGTATCGCCAACGTGGTGGAGCAGATCGGCATCGTCCGCCGGGCCGCCGCCTACTACCCGGACGCGCTGGTGATCGAGTGCATGGCGGTCATGCCACCGCTACAGGAGCTGAACCAGACCAAGCTGATCCAGTCGACCATCGGCATCCTCTGCAACGTCCGGGAGGACCATCTCGCCGAGATGGGGCCGACCCTGGACGACGTGGCCCGTTCGCTGAGCCGGTCCATGCCGGTGGGCGGGATCTGCGTCACCGCCGAGTCCGACCGGCTGCACATCCTGCAGGCGGAGGCGGACAAGCGGTCCTGCAAGCTGATCCCGGTCGACCCGGAGTCGGTCACCGACGACGAGATGGCGGGCTTCACCTGGACCACGTTCAAGGAGAACGTGGCCATCGCCCTCAAGGTGGCCGAACTGCTCGGGGTGTCCCGGCAGGCCGCCCTGACCGGAATGTGGACGGCGCCCCCCGATCCGGGGGTGCTCAGCGTCGAGGAGTACCGCCGGGGCGACACGTCGCTGCGGTTCGCGAACATCTTCGCCGCCAACGACCCCGAGTCGACGTTCATGAACATCAAGCAGTTGCAGGAACAGGGTTCGATCCCCCGACCGCTGCACGTGCTGATCAACTGCCGGCCGGACCGGGTGGAGCGGAACGGCCAGATGGGTGCGCTGGTCTCCCGGATCGACCCGGACAGGGTCATCCTGATCGGTGAGCCGACCCGGAGTGCCCGCGTCAAGATCGAGGAGAAGTGGCAGGACCGGGTGGTCGACCTGGGCGGCCGGATCGGGGCCGGGGAACTGCTCGACGGGGTGCTCGGCAGCATCGACGGGTTCGCCTCGGTGCTGGCGATCGGCAACATCCACGGTCAGGGCGAGATCCTGCTCGCGCAGCTGGGCCGTCTGGACCGCCCGGTATCCCAGGACCCGCCTGCTCGTGCCGTCCCGCGTCCGGCTGTGCGTGCCGTGCCGCCGGCTCCGCCTGCTCATGCCGTGCCGCCGGGTCCGCCTGCTCATGCCGTGCCGCCGGGTCCGCCTGCTCATGCCGTGCCGCCGGGTCCGCCTGCCCGTTCCGTGCCGGCTGGTCCGCCTGCCCGGCCTGTCGGCGGGGCAACTGTCGGTCGGAACGGCGTACCGGCGGGGCCGGGGCCGGCCTCCGGCGGCTCCCGGCGGCAGGCGACGACGTACGGCGACCCGCCCGTGCCCGCCGCGCCCCCGGCGGCGTGGCCCGGCACCCCGACACCCCGACCCCGGCCGTACGACGGGCCGGAGCGCCCCGGCGTGCCCGCCCCCGGGCGTCCGGACCGGTACGCCGCGCTCGCCCCCGAGCAGCTGGACCGGTACGCCGCCCTCGCTCCCGAGCAGTTGGACCGGTACCACGCCGGGTCCCCGGGCCAGCCGGACCTGTTCGGCCCGGCGGAGCAGGAGCCGCCGGCCCGGCGCGGCCGAGCGGTGGGCGGGCCCCCGGAGCGGGCCCCGGTGGAGCCCGATCCGCACCGGGGCCGGATCCGCCGGTCGCCGGCCGACGGCACCGCGCCGACGCACCCCGATCCCGATCCGCAGTCGTCGCATCGGCGGCCGTCCGTCTACCGGAGTTCCTCATGATCAACGGAGAGCTGACGCCCGAGCTGTCCACGCTCTGCCTGGGCGTCGGGCTGGTGCTCGCGCTGGCCTGCTACCTCACCACCAATCTCTCCCCCGGCGGCATGATCACGCCGGGTTGGTTGGCACTGGCCCTGGTCGAGGAGTACCGCCAGGTGTTGGTGATCGTCGCGATGACCGGGGTGACCTGGGGGCTCACCCGGCTCATGCAGCGGGTGGTCATCCTCTACGGCAAGCGGCTGTTCGCGGCGATCGTGCTGCTCAGCGTGCTGCTCCAGACCACCCTCTTCCTGATCATCCAGCAGGACTTCCCACTGCTGTTCTCGCACCAGACCCTCGGCTTCGTGGCGCCCGGCCTGATCGCCTACCAGTTGGTTCGTCAACCACCGCTGGCGACGATCCTGGCCACCGGGGCGGTCTCCGTGGGTTCGTATCTGATCATCTTCAGTGGCATCCTGGCCGGCCTGGTGCCGGTGAGTTGAGCCGAGACTACGGAAGCAGGCATCCCCCGTGTCACAGAGCAGGAACGGGATCTGGGCGACGCTGGCCGTCGTCCTGATCGCCGCGGGTGTGATCGTCGTCGTGGCGCTCCGCCCCGACCGGTCCGCGTCGACCGCCCCGCCGGGCGGCGTGGCCGCCCCGGGCGCGGCGTCGGTCGGGTCCGCCGAGCTGACCTTCGCCCGGCTGGGCAAACCGTCACGGACCCAGGTCCGCGACGCGGCCGGGCGGGTGTTGGCGGTGTTCACCGACAAGGCCCGCACGGTACGCGTCTCCGGCCCGGAACGGACCTTCACCGAGCCCCGCTTCACCACGTCGTCGGTGACCACCGACGCCTGGATCCGGCTCGCCCCGACCCCGTGGAAGGCCGGTGAGGAGAAGGCGGCCTGGTTCCGGCCCTGGCTGGACAAGGCGGTCGGGGACGACAGCCCGGACGCCCTCGCCATCGCGATGGACTACCTGGACGACGCGCCCGCCCGCAAGGATGCCGAGGGCCGCCAGTTCGCCGGCGACGCCTCCTTCGGCCCGCTCTCGGCAGCCGACCCGGACGGTCGCGCCGAGAACTCCGACTTCTACGACTACCTCGGCGTGGAGTGGGACTTCCCGGACGGCAAGCACGAGCGGCCGGCCAAGGACCACTTCCGCAGCCTGGACTGCTCGGGTTTCATCCGGATGGTCTACGGCTACCGGATGAAGTACCCGTTGCGGGGCACCAACACCAAGGGCGCCGGACTGCCCCGCCGGGCGTACGCGATGGCCGGCTTCGGCCCGGGCGCGTTGCTGATCCCGAACACCGGCCGGGCGGCCCGGGACTACGGCGTGCTCCAGGAGGGCGACCTGGTCTTCTTCAACCACGGTGCGAACGCCGGCCCGAGCATCGAACACTCCGGCATCTATCTCGGCGTCGACGACGCCGGCCACCACCGGTTCTTCTCCAGCCGGGTCAAGGCGGACGGTCCGACGTTCGGTGACTTCGGCGGCGAGTCGCTGCTGGACGGGCCGGGCTACTGGTCGGGCCGGTTCCTGTCCGCGCGCCGGGTCTGACACCGGCCGGGGCGGCGACGCGCGGGTGCGTGGTCGGACGTCGGGACCGCTTGCCGGCCGGTGTCAGCGACCGGGAAGGTCGGCGGCCACCAGTGCCGCCACCAGTTCCGCCCGGCGGTCCTCGACCCGGCGCACCGTCCAGGTGACCTCCAGATGGACGAAGACCGCGTCCTGCTTGCGGGCCGCCTCGGCCTGGGTGTTGGTGGTGCCCTCCAACTCGCCGCACCTGCTGGTCCAGGCCCGGCAGGCGACGAAGCCGGCGGCGTCCAGCGCGTCGGCCGTGCGGCGCAGGGCGGGGGTGGAGCGCTTCTGCCCGTCGGAGACCACCATCTCCGCGCCGGGGAGGCTCTGCTCGGCGAAACCGTGCAGTTGGATCTGGTTGATCCGGTTGCGGGCGAACCGGTCGCTGGCCAGCTGGAACAGGCCCTGGGAGTTGTGCGCCGCGTCCGCCCGCCCGTCGCCGGCCCGGCGGTGTGCGCCGGCGACCAGCATGATGCTGCCCGGCGTCGCCCGGAACAGCCGTAGCCCGATGTCCTCCGTGTGCAGGTCCGAGTTGGGGTGGGGCACCTCGACGGCGAGTCGTACCGGCTGGGAGAGGTCCACCAGGATCAGGCCCCAGGGCCGTGCCGCGCCGGCCTCGGTGACGAACAGCGCGTAGTCGCGTCCGGTCTGCGGGTCCCGGCCCCTGCTCGCGGCGAAGCCCAGCCCGGCCAGCAGCCCGCTCGCCTCCGGCAGCCCCGAGTGGTCCCCGGTCACCAACAGGGTGACCGCCCGACGGGCCGTCTGCCGTTCCGTCGGATCCGGGTCGCGGTAGGGATCGGTCGGCTTGAGTCGGCTGACGAAGTCGGTCAGCACCGTGTCCGGGGCCACCGGGGCGGGCGGGGCGGCGGTGGGCCCGTCGGGTGGCTCGCCGCACGCGACGAGCCACAGCGACAGGGCCGCACAGCACGCCAGGAGACCGTTGCGGTGGGTGGAGGTTCGGGCCATCGCAGGCAGGCTACCGCGCCGTTCCCACCGTCGTCGTCACCCCGGCGGCGGGTGGGTCAGGGGCCGAGGATGTGGTCGAGGTGGGGGTTGGTGAGGACCCGGCCGGGGTCGAGGCGGGCCCGCAGGTCCTGGAAGTCGGCGAACTTCGGGTACGCGGTCGCCAGCGAGGCCGCGTCCCGGTAGTGCAGCTTGCCCCAGTGGGGTCGGCCGCCCAGCCCGGCAGCCACCTCCTCGAAGGCCCGGAAGTACGGCTCGTAGGGCATGCCGACGTACTGGTGGACGGCGAGGTAGGCGGAGTCGCGCCCGTAGCCGTGGGACAGCCAGATGTCGTCGGCGGCGGTGAACCGCACCTCGACCGGGAAGAGCACCTTGAACGGCAGCCGGTCGACGAGGCGGCGCAGTTCCGCCAGCGCCTGCGGGAGGGCGGCGCGTGGGATGCCGTACTCCATCTCCACGAAGCGGACCCGGCGCGGGGTGCAGAAGACGGTGTCGGAGCGGCCGGTGTAGGTGCGTTCGGTGAGCGCGCGGGCGGAGACCGCGCTGATCGTGGGCACCAGCGTCGGTACGGCCCGACCCAGCCGGCAGGCCCCGGCGAAGACGGTGTTGGCGAGGAGTTCGTCGTCCAGCCAGCCGCGCCAGCGGGGCAGCGGCCGGTCGTCGGCGGGCACCCGGTCGTTGGTCTTGAGCTGCACCCGGTCGGTGTACGGGAACCAGTAGAACTCGACGTGGTCGTGCCGGCCGATGAGGCCGGACAGGTCGCCCAGCACCTCGTCGAGCGGGGCGGGGCGTTCGTGTGCGCGCAGCGTGAACGCGTCGACGCAGCGCAGGGTGACCTCGACGAGCACGCCGAGCGCCCCCAGGCCGACCCGGGCGGCGGCGAAGATGTCCGGGTGTTCCTCGGCTGAGCAGTGCAGCACCTCGCCGGTGCCGGTGACCAGGGTGAGCGCCTCGACGAAGGTGGACAGGCAGCCGTAGGCGGCACCGGTGCCGTGGGTGCCGGTGGAGATCGCTCCGGCGATGGTCTGCGCGTCGATGTCGCCCAGGTTGGGCATGGCCAGGCCGTGCCCGGCGAGCAGCGCGTTGAGCGCCCGTAGGGTCGTCCCGGCAGGCACGGTGACCAGCCGGGCGTCCCGGTCGACCCGGACACCGGTGTCGAGGGCTGACAATTCCATCCGCCGGCCGTCCGCCAGGGCGATCGGGGTGAACGAGTGGCCGCTGCCGACCACCCTGATCCGCTGACCCGCGCCTGCCGCGTCCAGGACCGCCTCGGCTGTGTCCTCGACGGTGGTAGGGCGCAGGATGGCGGTGGCGACGCTGCGTTGGTTGCCCGCCCAGTTGGACCAAGCGGTGGTGGTACCGGCCATCGGCGCTCCTCGACATGAACGTGAACTGACTTCATATCAGGAACGTTGTGCCTGGTAAATACCGCAATCGAGGTCCGCTCGTTGTACCGGTAGTCACGGCCTCGTGACATGTGGATATGTTCTTCCGTCGAAGGGGGGTGGCGTCGAGTGTCCACACCAGCCGCCACGACCGGGCCGCTGCGCCGCGTTCCGGTGCAGGGTCGAAGTGTCGCGCGCGTCCAACGGATGTTGGACGCCTGTGCCGAGCTCGTCGACGAGGTGGGGTACGAGGGGTTGACCACCACGTTGCTCGCCGAGCGGGCCGAGGTGGCGATCGGGTCGGTCTACCAGTTCTTCCCGGACAAGCGGGCGATAGTGCAGGCGCTGACGCTGCGCACGATGGAGTCCTACCTCCAGCGGCTCGACGAACGCTTCGCCTCCGACGACCTGAGCCACTGGTGGGACGGCGTCGACGCGGGCATCGACGAGTACATCTCGATGCACCGGACGGTCCCGGGCTTCCGGACCCTGCACTTCGGCGACGTCGTCGACCTGCACCTGCTCGACGAGCAGCGGGACAACAACGGGGTGATCGCCGACCAGTTGGCCCGGGTGCTCACCGAGCGGTTCGGCATGGCCGACGAGCCGCGCCTGCGGTTCTGCCTGGAGATCGCCGTCGAGGCCGCCGACGCCCTGATCAAGCTGGCGTTCCGCCGCAAGCAGGAGGGCGACGAACGGGTCCTCGCCGAGGCCAAGGCGCTGATCAGGGAATACCTGCACCGCCACGTCGAGGCCCCGACCGAACCCGCCGCCCAACCCTGACCCGGCCGGCCCGCCCCGGAGCCGGCCGGCAGGCCCGCCCCGGAGCGCCCGCGCCTGTCGCCGGGTGAATCAGAGGAACGCGTGGCCCTCGCCCCGGTAGGTGGGCACCGTGGCGACCACGCTGTCCCCGTCGACCAGGTGCAGGTCGTTGACCCGCTCGCAGAGTTCGCCGGCCTTGGCGTGCCGGAACCACACCCGGTCGCCGATCCGCAGGGCGGCTGCGGCGGCACCGGTGAGCGGGGTCTGCACCTCGCCCGCGCCCTCGGTACCGACGAGTTCCAGCCCGGCCGGCAGCCACGGCCGCGGCAGCCGGCTCGTCGCCGCCGGTCCGGAGGCGATCCAACCGCCGCCGAGCACGGTGGCGATCTCCGGTGTCGGGCGGCGGACCACCGAGCAGGCGAAGAACGCCGCCGGGGTCGGCCGCCAGGCGCGGTAGGCGTCGAACAGCGTCGGGCCGTACAGCCCCGAGCCGGCGGTGACCTCGGTGACCGAGGGGTCGGCGCTGGTGGCGGCCACGCTGCCGGTGCCGCCGCCGTTGACGAACTCCAGGTCGGCGTGTTCGCGGACGGCGGCGACCGCCGCACCCCGGCGGGCCAGCAGTTCCCGGTACGACCCGCGCTGGGCGATCCGGATCGCGGCGCTGAGCGCGGCCTGTCCGGGTGGAGCGTCCCCGAGCCCGGCGATCTGTGCCTCGTACGACATCAGGCCGACCAGCCGGAAGCCGGCCCGGCGGGCGACGGCGGCGGCGAGCGCGCCGGCCGCCCGGGCGCTGTGCACCGGCGAGCGGCGGACCCCGACGTGCACCCGCCCGCGCAGGGGTCGCCAGGAGGCGTCGAGGTCGAGGCAGACCCGGATCTCGGGCCGGCGACCCGGGGCGCACACCGAGTCGATCAGGTCGAGCTGCTCGGTGCTGTCGATCATGAGGGTGACCGCCGCGGCGAGCTGCGGATCACCGGCCAGGGCGGCGAGCGCGCCCCGGTCGGCGGTGGGGTACGCCACCAGCGCGTCGTCTGTCGCGCCGGAGCGGACCAGCCAGTTCGCCTCGGTCAGGGTGAACGCCATCACGCCGGCCCAGCCGGCCTGGCCGAGCGCCCGGTCGAGCAGGTCGCGGGACCGGATCGACTTGCTGGCGGCGCGGACCGGCTTGCCGCTGCTGCGGGCGGCCAGCGCGGCGGCGTTGGCGTCGAAGGCGGTGAGGTCCACCACGGCGTAGGGCGGGTCGAGGTGGGCGGTCGCCTTGTCGAGGCGTTCGCGCAGGGTGTCGCTGTCGATGGCCACGAATGCACGCTAACTGTCCGGACGGCAATGCGAAATACCCTCACGTCCTGCCGGGCTGCGGTCGGTGGCATCCGCGGCCTAGGCTCGGCGAGCAGGAGAATGTCGCCGGTGGGGAGGCTCCCACCGGGTCTAGAGTGTTGCACCGGGACTGCCCAGTGTTGGGCCGGCGCGTGGAGGTACGGCCATCGAAAGCCAGCAGAACGGCGAGTCGTCCGGCGCGTCGTCGCCCGGGCCCGCCGGAGCCGCCGCCCAGACAGACCGGTCCGGAGCTGCGGCGATCCGGTCGGTACTACGCATCCGGCCGTTCCGGCGGCTCTGGATCGTGCTCGGCGCAGCCTCCTTCGGTGACTGGCTCGGCCTGCTCGCCACCTCCGTCTTCGCCGCCGCGCAGGTCTCCGGCAGCACCGCCCAGGGGGCGGTGTTCGGTGGCGTGATCGCGATCCGGCTGCTCCCGGCGCTGGTGCTCGGGCCGGTGGCCGGCGTGCTCGCCGACCGGTTCGACAGGCGCTGGACGATGGTCATCTGCGACCTGCTGCGGTTCCTGCTGTTCGCCTCGATCCCGCTGGTCGCGCTGCTGGGCGTCCGGGGCGGCGTGGTGGTCACCTGGGCTGCGGTCGCCACCTTCCTGATCGAGTCGATCACCCTGCTCTGGATCCCGGCCAAGGAGGCCGCGGTCCCCAACCTCATCCCGCGCGCCCGGCTGGAGACGGCCAACCAGCTCACCCTGATCACCACGTACGGCCTGACCCCGGTCGCCGCCGCGATCGCCCTGGCGGTGCTGGACCGCAGCGTGCGCGGGGTCACCGGCGGCGAGATGCCGAGCTGGGCCGAGCCCGCCCAGCTCGCCCTCTGGTTCAACGCCCTCTCCCGGCTGGCCACCGCGCTGGTGGTGGCCTTCGGCATCAAGGAGATCAGCCAGGCCCAGGCCCGGGAACGGGGCGAACGCGCCGAGCAGGGCATGTTCAGCCAGTTCACCGAGGGCTGGAAGTTCATCGGCCAGACCCCGCTGGTCCGGGGCCTGGTGCTGGGCATCTTCGGCGCGTTCGCCGGTGGCGGCATCGTGATCGGCACCGCCAAGTTCTTCGCCGCCTCGCTCGGTGCCGGCGACGCCGCGTTCTACATGCTGTTCGGCGCGATCTTCATCGGGCTGGCGGTCGGCATCGGGCTCGGCCCGATGATCGTGCGGGACATGTCCCGCCGCCGCTGGTTCGGCATGAGCATCGTGCTGGCCAGCGCCTCCGTGCTGGTGCTGGCGTTCGCCATCCACCTGTCGATGGCCATCCTCGGCGCGATCATGGTCGGCGCGGGTGCCGGCATGGCCTTCCTCGCCGGCACCACGCTGCTCGGCGGCGAGGTCGCCGACGAGGTACGCGGCCGGGTCTTCGCCGTCGTGCAGATCGGCACCCGGCTGGTGCTGATCCTGGCGATCGCGCTGAGCAGTCTGCTGGTCGGGGTCGGCGGTTCACGCCAGCTCACCATCGCCGACCTCGGCATCTCGGTCTCCTCCACCCGGCTGCTGCTGCTCGCCGCCGGCCTGGCCGGCATCTTCGCCGGGATCAGCGCGTTCGGGCAGATGGACGACAAGAAGGGCGTGCCGGTCCTGGCCGACCTCTGGGGCTCGATGCGCGGCCGGCCGCTGATGCCGGCCGAGCCGTTCGTCTCCAACGGTCTCTTCGTGGTCTTCGAGGGCGGCGAGGGGGCCGGCAAGTCCACCCAGTTGGAGCAGCTCGCCACCCGCCTGCGCGAGCAGGGCCGGGACGTGGTGGTGACCCGGGAACCGGGTGCCACAGCGGTGGGCGAGCGGATCCGGGCCCTGGTGCTTGAGGATTCCGGCGCGGACGCCCCCTCCCCACGCGCCGAGGCGCTGCTGTACGCCGCCGACCGGGCTCACCACGTCGCCACCGTGGTCCGCCCGGCGCTGATCCGGGGCGCGGTCGTGATCAGCGACAGGTACGTCGACTCGTCCCTGGCCTACCAGGGCGCCGGTCGTACGCTGCCGGTCGACGAGGTCTCCTGGCTCTCCTCCTGGGCCACCGGCGGGCTCAAGCCCGACCTGGTGGTGCTGCTCGACGTCGACCCGCGGACCGGCCTGTCCCGGGCCGCCGCCCGCAACCAGGGGGCCGACCGGCTGGAGGCCGAGTCCGTGGCCTTCCACGAGCGGGTCCGCTACGCCTTCCTCGACCTCGCGGCCAACGACCCCAAGCGTTACCTGGTGCTCGACGCGGCCCGCCCGGTCGACGAGATCGCCGGCCAGGTCGGCCGCCGGGTGCAGGAGTTCCTGGTGGACCCGGCCGGCATCGTGCACCCGCGCCCGGCACACGGGCCCGACACCTCGGTCCAGCCCGAGTTATCCGACACGGAGCTGGTGGGGATGGAGCACCGGACCTGATGCCGGACGTCTTCGCCGAACTGGTCGGCCAGGACGACGCGGTCGGCACCCTGCGCCGGGCCGCCGCGTCGGCCGCCGCCGTGCTGCGCGCCGCCCACCTTCCGGCACCCGCCGGCACCGTCGACGATCCGGACGACGACGACCTGGCCGCCCTGGCCGAGGCCGACGAGGATGCCGCCGCCGGGTCGACCGCCCCGGCCGTCGACCCGGGGGCCGGGATGACCCACGCCTGGATCTTCACCGGTCCGCCCGGTTCCGGCCGTTCGGTGGCCGCCCGCGCCTTCGCCGCCGCGCTCCAGTGCGTGCACGGCACCGGCTGCGGCACCTGCCCCGGCTGCCACACCACGCTCACCGGCACCCACGCCGACGTCCGGCTGGTGGCCCCCGAGGGGCTCTCCATCGGCGTCGGCGAGATGCGCGCCCTGGTGCTGCGGGCGGCGAGCACCCCGTCCGGCGGGCGCTGGCAGGTGGTGATCATCGAGGACGCCGACCGGCTCACCGAGGCCGCCGGCAACGCGCTGCTCAAGGCGGTCGAGGAGCCGCCACCGCGGACGGTCTTCCTGCTCTGCGCCCCGTCCACCCACCCGGAGGACGTGTCGGTGACGATCCGGTCGCGGTGTCGGGTCGTACCGCTGCGGCAGCCCTCGGCGGCGGCGGTCGCCGACGTGCTGGTCCGGCGGGACGGCATCGCGCCCGACGTGGCGCAGTGGGCGGCCGCCGCCGCGCAGGGGCACGTGGGCCGGGCCCGCCGGCTGGCCCGCGATCCTGAGGCGCGTCAGCGCCGGGACGCGGTGCTGGCGGTGCCGCGCCGGCTGACCGGGGTGGGCACCGCGCTGGACGCGGCGTCGGCGCTGATCGAGGCGGCCGAGGCGGAGGCGGCGGCCTCGGTCGCGGAGTCCGACGCGGCCGAGCGGGCCGCGTTGCAGACCGCGCTGGGTGCGGGCGGCACCGGCCGGGGCGCGGCGGGCGCGACGCGGGGCTCCGCCGGCCAGCTGAAGGACCTGGAGAAGCGGCAGAAGTCGCGGGCCACCCGGGCCCAGCGGGACGCCCTGGACCGGGCCCTGGTGGACCTGGCCGGTTTCTACCGGGACGCGCTCACCTCGGCGCTGCGCGCGCCGGTCGCCCCGGTACACACCGACACCGCCACGCTGGCCGAGGCGGGCGGGCAGAAGTGGGCCCCGGAGGGGGCGCTGCGCCGGCTGGAGGCGGTCCTGGAGTGTCGGGCCGCGATCGAGGCGAACGTCAAACCCCGCATCGCCGTGGAGGCGATGATGCTCTCCCTCTGGCGCGGCTGACCCCCGGTTGCCGCCCATCGACACGTGTTGACGGGGTGCGGTACGGTCCCGGTGGGCCGCGGTGATCGTGGTGGCACGCAGGGTGAGGTCGACCTGGGGGGAGATCGGATGCCGCGCGGCGAGATCGACGAGGCGTGGATCGAGGAGGCGGTGCGGCGGTACCGCCGGATCGAGTCCCTCCAGGCCGAGTTCGACCGGGCGGTGGAGACCGTCGAGGTGACCGTCCGCTCGCCCGACGGGCTGGTCGAGGTGGTGGTGACCGCCGGTGGGCGGATCACCGACGTGCGCTTCCTCGGGCCGCTGCACAACCGCCACCCGCGGGACGTGGCCGGCTCGGTGCAGGCCGCCGTCACGGCCGCCGCCGACGCCGCCCAGTGGGCCCGGGAGAAGCTGCACAACGAGACGTTCACCGCCTACCGTCCGCTCGCGGGGGCGTGAGATGGATCCCCTGCGTACCCTCGCCGACCGCCTCGACGAGGCCAGCGCCACCCTCGCCGCGCTGTCCCGCACGGTCACCGCCACCGACCCGCCGCACCCGGCGTTCGGCGCGCACGCCGCCGGCCGTCCCGGCGAGGTCGGCCGGGCCCTGCACCGACAGTGGACGACCGCCACCGACGGGCGGGCCCGCGAGGCGGGTGCCGCCGCCGCCCGGCTGGCCGCCGCCGCGTCGGCCGTCCGCAGCGCCGCCGACCGCTACACCTCCACCGACGAGGCCGCCCGCCGCCGGCTGGCCGGGGAGGCGTGATGGATCCGCTGGACCGGCTCGCCGAACCGGGCCTGGACCTGCTCACCCGGGTCGACACGCTGCTCGCCGCCGGCGCACCCGAGGGGCACCCGGTCTGGCCGCTGCTGCGCCGGATGCAACTGCTGCCCGGCGAGGCCCTGCGCGCCTTCCTCGACCTGCATCCCGCGCCGCTGGCGACCGCCGGCCACGCCGTGCGCCGGCTCGTGCGGGGGTACGACGACGCGTGCGCCGCCCTCACCGATCCGGGCATCTGGTCGGGCCCGGCCGGGGCGTCCTACGACGAAGCCCGTACCGCCCTGCTGCGCCACCTGGACGAGGGCCCGGAGAGCCTGGTGGGCCGGCTGGAATCCACCGCCGGTTACGCCGACGCGCTGGCCGACTGGGTGGAGGGCAGCCGGCTGGCGGTGGCCCGGGTGCTGGCCGAGGTGCTCGGCTCCACCGAGGCGGTCCGGGTCCGGATGGTCGCCGGTGCGGGTGCCGGGCCCGTCGGGGCGGCTGCGGCGGCCGAGATCGCCACCCGGGTGCTCTCGGTGCTCGGGGTGGCCTACGACGGGGCGGAGACGCTGCTGCGCCAGTGGTCGCCCAGCCTCGCCGAGTCGACCTGGCGGCCGAGCGGCGGGCCGTCGTACCACGGCGGCCCGGTGCGGATCGGCTGATGGACGAGCCGACCCGGCGGGGGGCCCGCCCGTCGCACCCGGACCGGTTCCGTCGATCCGTCGTAGGCTGATGGCATGGGCATGCTCTGCGCGGTCAGCTTCAACCGGTACGGGCGGCTCTACTACCTCGACCCGGGGGAGTTCAGCCCGAAGGTCGGTGACCGGGTGCTCGTCCCCACCGACGACGGTCCCGAGGTGGCGGAGTGCGTCTGGGCGGCGCAGTGGGTTGCCGAGGAGACCGATGGTTTCCCGAAGCTGGCCGGGCTGGCCGGCGACGACGACCTGCGCCGCGACGAGGTGCTGCGGCGGCGCAAGGCCGAGGCGAAGGTGGCGGCGAAGCGGCTGATCCGGGAGCACGGCCTGCCGATGAAGGTGGTGGCGGTGGATCATGTCCTGGCTGCCACCGAGGGCGCCGGGGACCGGACGACCGTCTATTTCACCGCCCCGCACCGGGTGGACTTCCGCTCCCTGGTGCGGGACCTGGGCGCCACCCTGCACTGCCGGGTGGAGCTGCGGCAGCTCTCCGCCCGGGATTCGGCCCGGGTGCAGGGCGGCATCGGTTCCTGCGGCCGGGACCTGTGCTGCGCCACCTTCCTCAACGACTTCGAGCCGGTGACCATCCGGATGGCCAAGGACCAGGACCTCCCGTTGAATCCGCTGCGGATCTCGGGCGCCTGCGGCCGGCTGATGTGCTGCCTCAAGTACGAGCACCCGCTGTACGCCGCGTTCACCGAGTCCGCCCCGGCGATCGGCAGCCGCGTCAGCACGCCCGAGGGGGACGGCCGGGTGGTCGGCCACAGCGTCCCGAGGGACGCGGTGACCGTCCGCCTGGATGCCGACGGCTCGCGCTCCATGTGCTCCCGCGCGGACGTCTGTGGCTCCCGGAGCGCCTACGAGAGCCGAGACCCGGCCGGCCCCGGAGGGGCCGCGCGCTGACCGACGCTTCCCGGTCGGGCACGGCCCGTCAGGCGCGGTCGTGCAGGGTGACCTGGTAGCCGTCGGGGTCGGCGAAGGTGAACGTCCGGCCGAAGGGCCCGTCAACCGGCGCGGAGACGATGGTGTGCCCGTCGGTGACGAGCGCGTCGTGGATGGCCTGCACGTCCGTGGCGTGAAGCCAGATCGCGGCACCGATGCCGGGCCGGGCGGCGGAGGCGAGATCGGTGCCGGGGACGACGTCGCGCAGGGCGAACGCGATCGGTGTGGTGGCGAAGACGACGGCGTGCGGTGGCCCGGCCGGCGAGCGGACGAGGCCGAGGTAGCGCTCGTAGAACGCCTGGGAGGCGGCGAGGTCGCGCGCCTGGAACGAGATGAAGTCGGGGCCGGTGACGGGCATGCGATACTCCTTCAGTCATGTCAGGTTCCTGACATCAGCAAGCTATGTCAGAATGCTGACATGAGTCAAGTTGATGCCGGCATCGACCTGGAGACGTCCCTGGGCTACCTGCTGAAGGAGGCGTCGAGCGCCCTGCGGGCGGCCATGGAGGAGGTGCTGCGACCACTCGGGATGGGCGTGACGCACTACGCCTGCCTCGAACTGCTGGCGCAGCGGCCGGGCATGTCGAACTCCGAACTCGCGCGGGGCGCGTTCGTGACCCGGCAGACGATGAACGTGCTGCTCCAGAATCTGGAACGGGAGGGCTACGTGACCAGGCCGGCGGCGGCACCCGTCGGCAAGGCGCTGCCCACGCGACTCACACCGAGCGGTCGACGCAGCCTGGAGCGGGCGAGCGCGGCGGTCCGTTCCGTCGAGGTCAGAATGCTCTCCGGCATGACCGGCCCCGAGCGCTCAGCCGCGTTCCACGCCCTCAAATCGATGATCCACTCCCTGACCTCCCCGCCTGCGCCGCCGCCCCCCGCCGACGACCGGGGTTGATCAAGAGGTTTGCGTCATTGTGGGCACGGCGGGTGACGCGAACTTCTTGGTCAACTTCGCCGGGCGGCGGGCGGCGGGCGGCGGGTGGTGGGTGGCGGGTGGTCCGGGTGGTCCGGGTGGGGTCGGGAATTCAGGTGAGGGTTACCGGGGGTTCGGCGAGGCGGGGGGTCAGCGGGGTGCGGGGGGTCAGCCAGGAGGCGGTCGGGGACTGGTCGGGGTTGAGCTGCCAGTCGTGGCAGACCCGGTCGACGGCGATCGGATAGACGGTCAGCGTGCCGTCCGGGTCGATCCGCATCCGCAGGAACGACTTCGAGTCCTCGATGCCCTGCCCGGCGAACAGTTCGTTGACGTTGACCCCGAATGCCCCCGCGACCAGCAGGTACCCGGCCACGAGTTGGGTGGCGACCAGCCCGATCACCGGACCGTAGACCACGGCGGCGGCGACCGCCGGCAGCGGCCACGGCCAGTGGTAGAACGGCAGGTGCAGCCAGGCCCAGGTGCCGGCGACCGCGAGCCCCACGTGCGCCAGGCCGTGACCGATGCCGAGCAGCCAGTGCCGGACGTGCCGTTTCCCGCCGGCGCTGGGCGGCTTGGCGAAGAAGGCCGCGCCGAGCAGCGTCACCCCCAACATGATCACCAGCGGGACGCTGAACAGCCGCTGCTCGGTGCCGGTCCGGTTGGCCGCGACCCCGGCCATGGCGAGCATCAGCAGCGTGTGCAGGGTGCCGAGCAGGGTCCCGAAACCCGGGTTGCGTCGGGGCAGCCGGTGGAAGATCCCCCAGCCGTAGCGCCGGGAGCGGGCCGCGTCCGGGAATCGGGCCACCAGGTCGTACGCGCGGGTGCGGCTGGCCCGGCGGGACAGGGTGTCCTTCGGCGGCACCTCGATCCGCTCGGGCAGGGTGTGCGTCGGATACAGGTACGCCCCGCCCCCGCCACAGGTGATCAACTGCCGTTCCGGGCCGGCGTACCTGGCGTAGTGGTGCAGGTCGCCGGAGACCAGCAGCCGCACGTGCGCCCCGGTGGGCGCGATGATCGTCCGGACGAAGTAGTCGATCGAGTCGTACGCGGTGGGATGGTCGACGGACTTCACCCAGGTCGGCGCGGGCACCGCCAGGATCACCCGGGACTCCGGGCCGAGCCGGCGGGCCACCTCGTCGAAGTACGACAGCTGCGGGTCGTCCAGGTAGGACCCCGACTGGTCGTCCAGGCCGAGCAGCCACCACCCGGCCGGCAGTTCCACCGCGAAGTACGACCGGGACTGGCCGGTGCCCCAGCCGCCGAAGTTGCGGTCCCGGGAGCGGACGAACAGCCGCAGGAACGCGGTCAGCCCGTCGTACCAGTCATGGTTGCCGGGCACGGCGAACAGCATCGGCCGCTGCGGCGGGGCCACCGGCAGCGCCGCCTGGTACGGCCCCTTGCACCGGTCCTCGTACGCCTCGTAGGCCGCCGACGGGTAGACCTGGTCGCCGCCCATCACCAGGGTCTGTGCCCGGGGCAGCCGGTGCCCGTCCACGGTCAGCTCCGGCTGGGCCAGCAGGTACGCCACCGAGTACGTGGCGTCGAAGCCGTCGCCCAGGTCGGCCACGTAGTCGAGCCAGAGACCCCCGTCCGGGCCGACCTGCGTGCCGATCCTGGCGTCGAGTGCGTTCTGCAACTCCCGCTTGTCCAGGTACGCCCCGAACAGCATCGCCAGCAGGGTACGGATGCCGGTGCTGATCAGCAGGAACGGCGCGAGCCAGGGGACCGGTTTGCGGGGCGTGAAACCCAGCTCCACCGGATCGGTGCCGCGTGGCCTGCGGACGGCCCGCTCACCGGGGGCGTGCTCGGCGTCCGGGTCCGTTACGGGGCCGATCGGGTCGGCGGGACGTCCGGAGGTGGCGGGGCGCTCGGGGGTGGCGGGGTCGTCGCTCACCCGGGCAGCCTAGCCGTCCCGCCCGACACGGATGTCCCTTGATGTCCGGTCCGCCGGCGGGGAACCCCCTCGGTCCCGCCGGGGGTCGTGCCGTACACTTGGCGGTCGTTGCCGCCTTAGCTCAGTCGGCTAGAGCGACGCACTCGTAATGCGTAGGTCGACGGTTCGATTCCGTCAGGCGGCTCGGTGAGAAAGCCCAGGTCAACCGACCTGGGCTTTCCTGTTTGTGACCCCTGACGAGCCACCCCGGGACGGCCTTTCCCCGTCGTTGCGGGCGCGACTCCGCCCGCCCCGGTCACCGGGTGCCGGGGCGCCCGCGTAGCGCGTGGTAGGCGACTGCGAGGGCGATGCCGAGGACGACGATGACGACCTCGTGCGCCGGGTGGAGGTTCTTCGACAGGCTGGGGGCGCGGTCTGGGCCGATCGCCCAGAGCGCCAGTCCCGCCCCGTAGGCCGCGCCGAGCGCGCCGGCCCACCACCGCAGCGGGCGCAGAGCATCGTGGCGGAACACGGTGACCAGCGTGATCGCCACCGGGACGACGGCCACCATGGCGAACTGGCCGGCGACGAGGGCGGCAGCTGCCCAGGCGCTGCTGACGAGGGGCCGCGAGCGGGGCAGCACGCCCGGGGGCGTGGGTGTCGTCGGTGCGGGGGGCATGGCGGTTCCTTCCGGTACGAGGGCGGCGGGTGGTCCCCGCCGGGGTTCAGGGGCGGGCGGCCGGGTCGGTGCGTTCGGCGGCGGCCTTGAGGTCGGCCAGCCACGCCTCCAGCCCGTAGCCGAGGTAGGCGGTGGAGGTCGCCACGTCGGCCTCCACCTGGGCGCCGGTCCAGGTCTCCTCGGTGCGGACCAGCACCCCGCCGGTGACCTCGGTGAAGGTCCAGACGTGAACGCCGTTGTCGATGTGCAGGCCGTCGCCGACTCCCGGGCCGGCCCAGCGGACGCACCGGTAGGGCGTCAGGTGCGTCACGGTCGAGGTGATGGTCAGCGTCGTGGCCGGGGTCATCGGGGTTTCCGGGACGGGCGTGGTCCACCGGAACGCCGACCCCGCGCGCAGTTCGCCGTCGTCGAGGCGGGTGACGGAGGTGACCGGCACCTGCCAGGAGGGCCATTTTCCGACGTCGGTCTGTAGGTGCCAGACGGTGTGCAGCGACGCGTCGACGAGCGTCTCGGTGCGGTACCGGATCCGGGCCGCCGGGTCGACGCCCTGTCCGTCGCAGGTGATCACCGGCTGGTTCGCGGTCGTTGCCATTTGTCTCCACCTATCTCACTTCTGCGACCTGGTGTCGCTGTGGTTACAGGCTATAACCAACGTGAGCTTCGGTCAATAGCGATGGTGATAGCCTGTAACTAACGTGAGAGCAGCGGTGGAGGGGTGGTCCATGAGTGCCGACGTGACCGGTCCGCGTGAGCGGTACCGCGCCCAGGTGCGGGCGGAGATCAAGCAGCGGGCCTGGGAACAGCTCGCCACGACCGGGGTGTCGGCGCTGTCGCTCAAGGCGATCGCCGAGCAGCTGGGCATGAGCGGCCCGGCGCTCTACCGGTACTTCGCCAGTCGGGACGAGCTGATCACCGCTCTGATCCGCGACGCGTACCGAAGCCTCGCCGACGCGCTCCGGGCCGCCGCCGACGCCGGGGCGGACGTCGCCGGGCTGGCGAACACCGTCCGCGCCTGGGCCCTCGACGATCCGCAGCGCTACCTGCTGATCTGGGGTACGCCCGTGCCCGGCTACCACGCCCCCGACGACACCACCGCGATCTCGACCGAGATCATGGCGACCATCGTCGACGCCTACCGCAGCCGCGACGTCCCGCCCTCGGGGCGACGGATCGAGACCCACCTCGACGACCATCGCGGCTGGGTCACGGACCCGACCGTGCCGGCCGCGACGCTAAGGGAGGCGCTGGCCTTCTGGACGCGGGTGCACGGCGTCCTGTCGCTCGAACTCGCCGGCCACTTCGCCGGCATGGGGTTCGATCCGGCACTGCTGTTCGACGACGAGATCGACGACCTTCTCGGCCGCTGAGCACCGGGGACGGGACACGCCACCACCGCCACCGGCCGCCGGGACGGGACGCGGCGCCACCGCCGCAACGGCACCGGTCGATGCCCGTTGTCCGGTACGGCTAAGGTCAACAGTCGGCTACCGTACGCATACGAGGATGGGACCCCTCGATGAGATGTGCCTTCTGCGGCCGGTGGTGGCCGCTGCCCTGGTCGTGCGGCCGGTGCCGGCGTGACCGTCGCCGGATGCGCCGCGACTATCTGCGCCGCGCCGCCCCGCAGGACGCGCTGCGCGACCTGACCCGCACCGACCCGGACCGCTGACCGGCCAGCACGCCGCCCGGCGGGAGCCGGCGCGGGCGAGGGGGCGGGTCCCGCCGTGACTATCCTGGGCCCGTGCTGCCCCTGCCGCCCGGCGACTTCCGGGCCTACCTGTTCGACTGCGACGGCACCATCGTCGACTCCATGCCCGTGCACCACCTGGCCTGGCGGGCGGCGCTCGACGAGTGGGGCTGCGACCTGCCGGAGGACCTGTTCTACGCCTGGGGTGGCCGGCCGGTGGCCGACATCGTCGTCGACCTCAACGAGCGGCACGGGCTGACCATGCCCGTCGAGGTGGTGGCCCGTCGCCGGGAGGACGCCTACCAGAGCTTCCTGCCGCAGCTCACCGCCGTTCCCGGGGTGCTGGCGCACATCGAACGGGCACACCGGCGGGTGCCGTTCGCCGTGGTCTCCGGCAGCACCCGGGAGTCGGTGACCGCCTCGCTGTCCGCGCTCGACCTGCTCGACCGGTTCGACGTGCTGGTGTGTGCGGAGGACTACACGCGGGCCAAGCCGGACCCGGAGTGCTACCTGATGGCGGCGCGGCTGCTCGACGTACCGCCGGAGCAGTGCCTGGTGTTTGAGGACACCGACCTGGGGGTCGCGGCGGCGACGGCGGCGGGCATGGCCTCGGTCCGGGTCCCGCCGCCCTGGCAGCGCTGAACCGGGGCCGGGGATCCGGCCCGGCGGCACCGGCTCACCGCCGGCCCGGGGGACGCCGTCACCCCCGGTAGAGCTTCTCCGCGTACGCCGGGCCGTAGTAGCGCTCCAGGTCGGCCAGGCTCTCGGACGGCGTCTCCACCTCCTTGACCAGCCGGGCCCGGGACGGCAGCGCGTCCGGCTGCCAGGTCTCCGGCTGCCACAGCTCGGAACGGAGGAACGCCTTCGCGCAGTGGTAGAAGATCTGCTCGACGGCCACCTCGACGGCGAGCACCGGCCGGTGCCCCTGGACCAGCATGTCGTCGAAGTAGGGCGCGTCGCGGACCAGCTTCGCCCGCCCGTTGATCCGCAGGGTGTCCGTCCGGCCGGGGATCAGGAAGATCAGCCCGACGTGCGGGTTGTCGAGGATGTTGCGGTAGCCGTCGGCCCGCCGGTTGCCGGGCCGCTCCGGGATGGCGATCGTCCGCTCGTCGAGCACCAGCGCGAAGCCGGCCGGATCGCCCTTGGGGGAGACGTCGCAGCTGCCGTCCGCGCCGGCCGTGGCGACCAGGCAGAACGGCGACGCGGCCAGCCACTGCCGGTCCCGTTCGTGCAGCACCGTGCGTTCCTTGGCCGCCGCCCGGGGCATCGGTGCCCCCAGCAGCGCGCGTAGCTCCTCGTGTGAGGTGATCTCCGCCGTCACGTCCGCCTCCCCCGTCCGTTGGTCCCGGTGGCGGGCGGTGGAGCACCGGCCGCCGTACGTCAGCCTAGGCGGGCGTGGCGAGCCCGGTTTGTCCCCCCGGCGGGTACCGGCGCACCCCGCCCCGACGACGCAGTGGAGGACCGCGATGGAGAGCCGACTGAAGGTGCTCGGGCACCCGGTGCACCCGATGCTGGTGATGTTCCCGGTCGCGTTGCTGGTCACCGGCACCCTCTTCGACGTCGTGGACACGGTCGGCGGGCCCGACTTCCTCGCCGAGGTCGCGTACTGGAACCTCACCGTCGGCCTGGTCGGTGGTCTGCTGGCCGCGGTGGCCGGCGCGTTCGACCTGCTGGCCATCCCGGCCGGCACCCGGGCCAAGCGGGTGGCGCTCACCCACGCGGCGGCGAACGTCGCGGTGATCCTGCTCTTCGCCGCCGTCTGGGCGGTCCGGTTGAACGCCGGGTCACGGTCGGCCGGCGGCGCGCTGATCGCCATCGAGGTGGTCGGCCTGGCCATCCTCGGTGTCAGCGCCTGGCTCGGCGGGGAACTGGTCGACCGGCTGGGGGTGGGTGTCGACTCCGACGCCGGCCTGGACGCCCCCAGCTCGCTGCGGCCCGCCGCGGCCAGTCGACCGGTGGGGGAGGTGCGGTGAGCGAGCAGCCGGGCCGGGGCAGCCCTCAGCCGGGCGGGGACCCGACCGGTGAACTCCAGGCGCTGCGCGCCGAGCTGAGCCGGCTGGTCGGCGGCCGGGGCGCGTCGCCCGACGTCGAGCTGACCGAGGTCGCCGACGGCTGGCAGGTGGTCGTCCGGCTGCCCGGGGTGGCACCGGAGGAGGTCGCCGTCGAACTCGACGACCGGGAACTCTGCGTCCGGGCCCGGTCGGAGGCCGAGGTCAACGCCGACCAGGGCATTCCCGGAGGGGTGGAGACCCGGGGCTTCGAGTACCGGGTGGACCTGCCGTCCCGGGTCGACCCCGACGCCATCGACGCGGTGATGGACCACGGTCTGCTCCGGGTGCACCTGCCCCGGGCGGCGCGACCCACGCCGCGCACCATCACCGTCGGCCGCGCCGGCTACCCGCCCGGCCCCACCCGCAGCGGTACGCCCACCGGCGTGGACCCGGCGGCGGACCGGGAACTACACCACCCGCACACCACCGTCGACCCGCTCGACCGGCCGTAGGGCCCCGGTGGACAGCCCGACCCTGGGTGGCCCGCTGGGCGAGCGGGTGCCCGACGTGGCCCGGATCGCCGTGCTGCGGGCCAACGCGCTCGGCGACCTCGTCTTCCTGCTGCCCGCCCTGGACTCGCTGCGGGCCGCGTACCCGACGGCGGAGATCGTGTTGTTCGGTGCGCCGTGGCACGCGGAGTTCTGGCGGGACCGACCCGGCCCGGTCGACCGGGTGCTGGTCGTTCCGTCGGCCCCCGGCATCCGTGAGCCAGGCCCCGACGAGCCGCCCGGTTCGCTCGACGACTTCCTGGCCGAGGCCGCCCGGGAGGGCTACGACCTGGCGTTGCAGGTGCACGGTGGCGGGGCCAACTCGAATCCGGTGATGAGCCGGTTGGGGGCCCGGGTCACCGCCGGGCTGCGCGCCGAGGACGCCCCGCCGCTGGACCGCTGGCTGCGCTACGTCTACTACCAGCCCGAGGTGATCCGCTACCTGGAGGTGGTGGGCCTGGTCGGGGCGGACGCGGTCACCGTCGTACCGAAGCTCGCGGTGACCGACGCGGACCGGGCGCAGGCACGGGCGGTGCTGGGCGAGCCGGACCGGCCCCGGGTGGCACTGCACCCCGGGGCGAGCGACACCCGGCGGCGCTGGCCCGCGCGGCGGTTCGCCGAGGTGGCCCGGGTGCTGCACGACGACGGGTACGAGGTGCTGGTCACCGGCACCCCCGCCGAGCGGGCGGTGGTGGACGAGGTGGTCGCGGCGGCCGGGGTGCCGGTCCGTCCCCAGGTCGGCACGCTCAGCCTCGGCGGGCTGGTCGGCGCGTACGCGGGCTGCGCGCTGGTGGTCTCCAACGACACCGGCCCGTTGCACCTGGCCGGCGCGGTCGGTACCCCGACGGTGGGCGTCTACTGGGTCGGCAACATGATCAACGGGGCGACGCCGTTGCGCGCCCGGCACCGCCCGATCGCCGCCTGGACGACGCGCTGCCCGGTCTGCGGGGTCGACTGCACCCCGGGCATCTATCCGCACCGGCCCGGCGACGGCAACTGCCCGCACCGGGACTCGTTCGTCGCCGACGTGCCGGTGGCCGAGGTGCTCGAAGCCGCCGCCGACCTGCTCCGCCCCGACCCGGGCAGCGCCGCCGGCTGACGGTCCGGTCGGGCGGTGCGGCCGGTCGACGGGCCGAGGGCAGGGCAGCGCCGCCGGTCGCCGGGCCTGGGGCCGGGCGGTGCCGCCGGTCGACCGGGCCCCGGGCCGGGACGACCCTGGCGGGTCGCCGGCCGGTGCCGGCAAGGCTCAGGCCGGCTGGGGGGAGTCGGCGGCGACGACCTCCCATGCCTCGACGTCGCGTTCGGTCACTGTGGTCGGTGACTCCAGGTGGTAGGCGCCGCTGGGCAGCACACCCGCGCCGCCGTGCCGGGCCAGCACCGCGAGCTGGGCGGCGACGTCCTCGCCCTGGTGGTTCGCCGGCACCCGCCGCCAGAACTCGAAGCCGCCCGCGTCGACCAGTGCCGCCCGGTCGTAGAGCACACAACCGCCGATCCAGGAGACCTTGTACGCCCGCCACGCCCCCGCCGGCAGGCCCAGCTTCTGCTGGACGTGCAGCAGGTTCGCGGCCGGATGGATGGCGGCCCGCTGCCACTGCGGGGTGTCGGGGCGGACCCGTTCCGGCACCACCGGCCCGGCCCACTCCTCGTAGTGCCGGTGCGTCTCGGGGCGGACGTCGTCGGCGTACGACAGGCCGTGCACCGCGTTGCCGACGAACCCGCAGCCCAGCTCCCCGATCGCGGTGACCAGCCGGTCCAGGGTGCCCGGTTCGAGCCAGACGTCGTCGTCGAGGCAGAGCACGTACCGGGCCACCGACCGGTCCAGCAGGTACGCCCGGTGTTCGGCCAGCCCGCGCCGGGGCAGCCGACGGGTCAGCAGCACCGGGTGCCCCCGGTGGCGCAACGCCCGCACCATGGTGGCCGCCGCCGGGTGCGCGTACGCCGGGTCGTGGTCGGACTGGTCGCTGACCACCACCCCGAAGTCGGGGACCTCGACCTGGGCGGCCAGCCCGGCCAGGGTGACCGCCAGTTCGGCGGGCCGGTTGCGGGTCGGGATCAGCACGTCGAGCCGACGGGGTCGGCGGAACCCCCCGGCCGAGCCGAGGTCGAGCGGTCGGCTCACGTGGACCTGCCCAGGTGTCCGGCGGTCGGGGTCGGGGCGACCGCTGTGGATTCCGGGCCGGGTGCCGCAGACGTACCGGCGGCGGGTCGTACCCGGTCGGCCGGCGCGTCGGCGGGTCGTACCGGACCGGTCGGCGGGTCGGTGGCGGTGCCCAGGCTGCTGGCGGCCTGGGCGCGGATCCGGTCGATGATCGCCGAGGTGGACCGGTCCGGCACGTAGCCGAGGGTGCGTACCTGACCGCCGAGCCGGCGGACCAGGGGTGCCTCGGGGACCATCTCCGGCGGATAGTCGCCGCCCTTGACGTACACGTCGGGGCGGACCGCCTCGATCAGGTCGGCCGGCGAGTCCTCCTCGAAGACCACCACGTGGTCCACGCAGGACAACGCGGCGAGCAGGGCGATCCGGTCCTCCACCGGGTTGACCGGCCGGTCGGCACCCTTGAGCCGGCGGACGCTGGAGTCGGAGTTGACCGCCACCACCAGCAGGTCGCCGAGCGCACGGGCCTGCTCCAGGTAGCGCACGTGGCCGGGGTGCAGCACGTCGAAGCAGCCGTTGGTGAACACCACCGACCGGCCGGCCCGTCGGTGGTCGGCGACGATCGCGTCCAGTTCGCCGGTGCCGACCAGCGTCGGGTGGGCGGTGCCGTCGGGTGCGCCGCCGAGCGCGTCGAGCAGGTCCTCCCGGCGGCACACGCAGGTACCGGTGTCCGAGACGGTGATGGTCGCGGCGAGCTGGGCCAACTGGGCGGCGGTGGGCAGCGACGCCTCGGCGGCCAGCGCGAGGGTCATCGCCGCCAGGTAGGCGTCGCCCGCGCCGACGGCGTGACTGGCCGGGACGGGTGTGCTGTGGCTGCGCCGGGGTGCGCCGTCCGGGCCGCCGACGATGGCACCCTCGGTGTCCAGGGTCACCGCGACCACGTCCGCGCCGGTGTGCGCCCGCAGCTCGGCCAATCGCGCCTGGGCCAGCCCGGCCCGGTCGACCCCCTCGCCGACGGTGGCGTTGACGGTCACCCCGGCCCCGGTCACGCTCAACCCGTCCCCGGTCATCGCGACCCGCCCCTCACCCGGGGTCGGCTCCCCGGTCGGGCCGGTGGCCCGGCCGACCCCGCCGGGGGCGGTGCCCACGACCAGCTCCGACGGCCCGTCGGCCGGATCGTTGGGCGGGTGGTCCAGGTGCAGGCCGGTGCCGCCGGTACGGGTCGGGGCGGGCGGCGCGCCGAAGCCGGCGGCAGCGCGGGCCAGCAGCCGGGTCGCCTCGGCGAAGCTGGGGGTGACCACCGTCGGGTTCAGCCCCCGCCAGTCGGCGAGGTCGTGGGCGTCCAGGGCGACGGTGGCGTACCGGTGCCGGTGGGCGACCAGCCAGGCGCGGACCGGGGCGGGCAGCGCGCCGAGACCGTAGTCGCAGACCACCAGCGTGGGCGCGACCCCGCCGGCCACCGCCCGCAGCTCCTCGGTGGCGCAGCTCAGGGCGGTGAGCAGCCGGCCGACGCCGTCGTCGTCGAGCGGGTCGTCCGGGTCACCGGAGTCCTCCCGGAGCAGGATCTGGTTGCCGGCGAGCATCCGGCGTTTCACCGGCGTCGGCCGGTGCGGTTCGCTGACCGTACGGTCCCACACGCCGGCCCGGTCCAGGCAGTCGTGCAGTTCGTCGCCGGCCACGTCCGCGCCGACCGGGGCGACGAGCAGAGCCCGCCCGCCGAGGGTGGCGATGTTGACCGCCGTGTTCGCGGCCCCGCCGGCGGCGGTGATCCGTCGGCGCAGGGTGAGGATCGGCGCGGGGGCCTCCCGGCACAGCCGCTCCGACTCGGCGAAGCGCCACTCGTCGAGCATGGCGTCGCCGACGACGAGGACGGCGCGTTCCCGCCAGCTCTCCACGACGGTGGCGAGCCGGCGCTGTTCCGCTGCTGCTCCTGCCATGCCCACCGGGGTCCCCCGCCCCGACCAGGCCAAACCCACCGCCCTGGCCGGCGACCGGGGTCACGTTTCGGGCCCCGAGCCCCGGGAACCGACCAGAGGTATCCGGAGAGGGGAAAACCGACATGGCAGCCACGACATTGCAGGGCAAGCGGATCGCGTTCCTCGCCACCGACGGCGTGGAGGAGGTCGAGTACGTGCAGCCGCGCGAGGCGGTCGAGAAGGCGGGTGCGACCGCCGAGCTGGTGTCGCTCAAGCCCGGCACCATCCAGGCCTTCAACCACCTCGACCAGGCCAAGACGTACGACGTGGCGGTGACGGCGGCCGACGCGGACGCCGACGGCTACGACGCGCTGGTGCTGCCCGGCGGGGTGGCCAACCCGGACTTCCTGCGCACCGACCCGGACGCGGTCCGGTTCGTGCAGGCGTTCTTCACCGCCGGGAAGCCGGTCGGGGTGATCTGCCACGGCCCGTGGACGCTGGTCGAGGCGGGCGTGGTGGCGGGCCGCCGGATCACCAGCTGGCCGAGCCTGCGTACCGACCTGACCAATGCCGGCGCGACCTGGGTCGACGAACAGGTGGTGACCGACGGCAACCTGGTCAGCAGCCGCAAGCCCGACGACCTGCCGGCGTTCTGCGCCGCGATCGTCGACCGGTTCGCCGCCGGCGACTGAGCCGTCCCGCGATGGGCACGCGGGGTCCGCCCGCGTGCCCGTCGGTGGGTCCGGGGCAGGTTTCCCCGGCCCGCAGGCATGTTCGCGGGGGAGCGGGAAAGAAGGCGGGATGACCGCCCAGACCCACGGCCAGCCGGTGCTCCAGGCCCGCCAGCTCCGCCTGTTGATGTTCGGCCTGATGACCGGCATGCTGCTGGCCGCGCTGGACCAGACCATCGTCGGTACGGCGTTGCCCACCATCGTCGGCGAGCTGGGCGGGATCGACCACTACTCGTGGGTGGTGACCGCCTACCTGCTCGCCTCGACCGCCTCCACCCCGCTCTACGGCAAGATGGCCGACCTGTACGGCCGCCGCCCCGTCTTCCTCTTCTCGATCGGCACGTTCCTGCTCGGCTCGCTGCTGGCCGGGCTGTCGCAGGACATGACCCAGCTGATCGTCACCCGGGGTGTGCAGGGCATCGGCGCGGGTGGCCTGATGACGCTGGCGTTCACCATCATCTCCGACGTGGTGTCGCCCCGGGACCGTGGCCGCTACCAGGGGCTGTTCGGGGCGGTCTTCGGCGTCTCCTCGGTGGCCGGGCCGCTGGTCGGCGGCTACTTCGCCGAGACCAACTGGCGGTGGATCTTCTATCTGAACGTGCCGTTGGCGCTGCTGGCGATCGTGGTCTGCTACCACGTGCTGCGGCTGATCCCGTTCGAGCGGCGGGAGCACACCGTGGACTGGCTGGGCGCGGCGCTGCTGGTCGCGGGGGTGAGCGCGCTGCTGCTGGCGTTGAGCTGGGGCGGCAACTCGTACGCCTGGGGCTCGGCGACGATCATCGGGCTGTTCGTGGCGGGCGCGGTGCTCGGGGTCGCGTTCGTGCTCCAGGAGGCCCGGGTCGCCGAGCCGATCCTGCCGCTGGGGTTGTTCCGCTCGGCGACGTTCGCGCTGGCCAACTCGGCCGGCTTCGTGCTCGGTCTGGTGATGTTCGGGTCGATCATCTTCATCCCGCTCTACCTGCAGATCGTCAAGGGCGCCTCGCCCACCCGCAGCGGTCTGCTGATGCTGCCGATGATGGCCGGCATCATCGTCACCTCGATCGTGACCGGCCGGGCGATGAGCCGGATCGGCAGGTACAAGTGGTTCCCGGTGGCCGGTTCGGTGGTGCTGGTCGTCGGCATGCTGCTGTTCACCAGGCTCCAGGTGGACAGCTCGCTCTGGGCGGCGTTCGGCTACATGGTGGTGATCGGCGTCGGGCTGGGCCTGTGCATGCAGTCGCTCATCCTCGGCGTGCAGAACGCGGTGGACGTCCGGAACCTGGGCGCGGCGACCTCCTCGGCGACGTTCTTCCGGTCGCTGGGCGGCTCGTTCGGGGTGGCCATCCTGGGCGCGGTGCTCTCCACCCGGCTCGCCAGCGGGCTCGCCGACCGGCTGCCCAGGGCGATCGCCCAGCTCCCGCCCGAGCAGCGGGCGGCGGTGGCGGGCAGCGGCACGAACATCTCGATCAACGAGCCGGCGACGATCCTCGCCCTGCCCGGTCCGGTCCGGGCGGCCATCCAGGCGTCCTTCGTCGAGTCGCTGCACCTGGTGTTCCTGACCACCGGCCTGATCGCGCTGCTCGCCGTGCTGGTCACCCTGGCCCTGCCGAACGACCAGCTCCGGGGTGCCGGCCCGCAGGGCGCGACCGGTGGCACCGACCCGCTCGGCGGCACCGCCCCCGCCCCCGGCGGCAAGCCCCTGACCAGGGAGTCCAAGGAGGAAGCCGCCGCCGACCTCAACGCCAAATCCCAAACCATGCTCTGACCCGACCCCGCCTGCCCCGTCCGCGCCGCGCCCTGCCCGCGCCCCGCCCCGCCGCGCCCCGCCCGCCTCGCCCCGGTGATCAAGAGGTTTACGTCAAGAATCGCGGATGTGTTGACGTAAACCTCTTGATCAACTGACGCAAACCTCTTGATCACCGGGAAGGCGGCGGGACGGACGGGCCGGGCGGGGCGGGCGGGCCGGGGCCGGCGGGGTGGGCGGGCGGCGGGAGGAGAGCGGGGGTGGGCGGGAGGGGGTTACTTGAGGATCAGGCGGTTGGTCTGGGTGAAGACGTCGAGGTCGGCGAGGGTTTCCGGGACCGACAGGGAGAGCGGGGCGGGGAACTCGTGCGGGTGCAGGAAGGCGGCGTCGGTCGTCTCGTCGGTGACCCGGGCCAGCTCGCCGTCCCAGTCGTCAACCCGGAACGCGGTGGTGAAGATCTGGTAGGTGTGGCCGTACATGTTGGTGTGGGTGCGGTCCGGGCCGGTGTAGAGGGCGAAGGCGCTGACCCGCAGGGCGCGTAATCCGGTCTCCTCGCGGACCTCACGCACCGCGCAGTCGGCGATCGACTCGCCGAGTTCCATTGCGCCCGCCGGCAGCGCCCACTGGCCGTTGTCCGACCGGCGGATCAACAGCACCCGCCCGGCGTCGTCGCGCACCACGGCCCGGGCGCCGACGAACATCAGCGTCCGGTCACCGGCCAGGGCGCGTAGCTGTCCCACGTACGAGTCGGCCCAGGAGATACTCACCCGGACAATCTACGCAGCATCTCGGTAACGGTCGGACGTTCCGGGGGTTCCCAACGTGTGACCGGCGACACTAGCTTGTCACCCATGCGTAGCACGATGATGGACGCCCCGCTTCAGGTCGCCCGGATCCTCGAATACGGTGCCACCGTGCACGGCACGGCCGAGGTGGTCACCTGGACGGGGGCCGAGCCGCGCCGGATATCGTACGCCGAGGTGGGGCGGGCGGCGGCCCGGCTGGCCCACGCGTTGCGCGACGAGTGCGGGGTTACCGGCGACGAGCGCGTTGCCACCTTCATGTGGAACAACACCGAGCACCTGGTGGCGTACTTCGCTGTGCCGAGCATGGGCGCGGTGCTGCACACCCTGAACATCAGGCTCTTCCCCGGCCAGGTCGCCTACATCGCCAACCACGCGCAGGACCGGGTGGTACTCGTCGACTCGACGTTGATCCCGCTACTGGCCCGGGTGCTCGGCGAGCTGACCACGGTGCGGCACGTGGTGGTGGTCGGCGGGGGTGACCCCGAGCCGCTGCGGGCGGTCGCCGGTGACCGGGTCACCTTCCACCACTGGGACGACCTGCTGGCCGGCCGGCCCGAGCACTACGACTGGCCGGAGGTCGACGAGCGGGACGCCGCCGCGCTCTGCTACACCTCCGGCACCATCGGGAACCCCAAGGGGGTCGCGTACTCGCACCGGTCGATCTATCTGCACTCGTTGCAGGTGTGCCTGCCGGAGGGGTTCGGGCTCGGGCCGGGCCACCGGGAGCTGGCCATCGTGCCGATGTTCCACGCGATGTCCTGGGGGTTGCCGTACGCGGCGTTCCTCTCCGGCGCGTCGCTGATCATGCCGGACCGGTTCCTCCAGGCCGCGCCGATCGCCGAGATGATCGCCGCCGAGCGGCCCACCCTGGCCGGTGCGGTGCCGACCATCTGGAACGACCTGCTGGCCTACCTGGATACCCACGACGTGGACACCTCGTCGCTGAAGGAGGTGATCGTCGGCGGTTCGGCGTGCCCGCCCACGCTGATGCGCGCGTTCTCCGAGCGGCACGGCATCGAGGTGATCCACGCCTGGGGGATGACCGAGACGTCCCCGTTGGGGTCGGTGTCCCGGGCCCCGGCCGAGGTGACCGGGGAGGACGCCTGGCGGTTCCGCTACACGCAGGGCCGGATTCCGGCCGGGGTGGCGGCCCGGATCGTCGGCCCGCTGGGTGAGCCGTTGCCCGCCGACGGGACGTCCGTGGGCGAGCTGGAGGTACGCGGCCCGTGGGTGACCGCCCGGTACTTCGGTGACGACGCCCCCGACCCGGAGAAGTTCCACGACGGCTGGCTGCGTACGGGTGACGTGGGCATGCTCTCGCCGGACGGGTTCCTCACCCTCACCGACCGGGCCAAGGACGTGATCAAGTCCGGTGGGGAGTGGATCTCCTCGGTGGAGCTGGAGAACGCGCTGATGGCCCACCCGGACGTGCAGGAGGCCTGCGTGGTGGGGGTGCCCGACCAGCGGTGGGGTGAGCGTCCACTGGCCACCGTGGTGGTCCGCGAGGGCGCGTCGACCAGTGTGGAGCAGCTCCGTGCGTTCCTCGCCGGTTCGGTGGCACACTGGCAGCTGCCGGAACGGTGGGCGGTCATCGACGCGGTGCCCAGGACCAGCGTGGGCAAGTTCGACAAGAAGGTGGTGCGTTCGCGGTACGCCGCCGGCGATCTGGAGGTACGGGAGCTGGCGGGGCCGTAACACTTTTCGGCGACTCGTCGCCGATGGGGTAGGGACGTCACTCCTGAAACATCCCTCCCCAGGGGCGGCCCCGGCGTTCGCACCGCGCCGGGGCCGCCCTTCCTTGCGGGGTGACCCGCCATGCCATTGTTGCGAGAATTACTCGCGTCTGTCCGGGTGATTGCGAAATGTCCTCGGAACTACTGCCCGGCGGTGTCCAGCAGCACCTTCCCCACCACCGCGTCCTCCACCGCCCGGTGCGCGTCGGCGGCCTGCGCCAACGGGAAACGGTGCAACGGCAGGCCGGCCTCACCGCCCACCCGTACCGCCCCCTGGGCGACCGCCGCCGCCACGTCGGTCACCGCCTGCGCCTTGGCCGCCTTCGGCGCGGTGTAGACCAGCACGAACTGCCAGCGGGCGTTCGGGGCCATCAACGGCCGGATCGGCAGGGTCACCTCGCCACCACCGTCGTCGGCGTAGACGCAGACCGCCCCGCCGGCCCGCAGCACCTGTACGTCGACGGCGGCGTTGCGGGCGGCGGAGACCTCGACGATCGTGTGCACCCCGTCGGGCGAGACCTTGCGGACCTCGTCGACCACGTTCTGCTCCCGGTAATTGATCACGAAGGAGGCTCCGGCCGCCGCCGCGAGCTGCGCCTTCTCCGGGCTGCTCACCGTCGCGATGACGCAGGCGTCGGCCCAGCGGGCCAACTGGATCGCCGCGTTGCCCACCGCGCCCGCCCCGCCCTGCACCAGCACCACGTGGTCACTGAGCGCCCCCGCGTGCAGGGTGTCCGGCATGTACTCCCCGACGGTCAGGCAGCGGTGCGCGGTGAGGAACGGGATGCCCAGGCAGGCACCCAGCTCGAAGGAGGCGTCCCCGAGCGGCACCACCTGCCGGACCGGCACCACCGTGTACTCGGCGGCCGTACCCCACGGGCGCTGCCAGGCCGCCTCCCAGACCCACACCCGTTCCCCGGCCAGGCCCTGGTCGACCCCCGCGCCGACCGCCTCCACCACGCCCGCCCCGTCCTGCCCCGGGGTCTGCCAGCCGACCGGCAGCGGCTGCTGCCGGCGGCTCTTCCAGTCGGTCGGGTTCACCCCGGCCACCGCCAGCCGGACCAGCACCTCCCCCGGGCCCGGCTCCGGCACCGGCCGGTCGACCAGCCGGAGCACCGACGGGTCACCGGTGCGTTCGTACACGATCGTCTGCATGCCGTCTCCTCAGGCCGCCGGTTTGAGCACCACCTTCGAGTAGCCCGCCTCGCGGCGGTCGAAACGCTGGTACGCGTCCGGTGCCGCGTCCAGCGGCAACTCCTTGCTCACCACGAAACTCGGCGTGGCCCGCCCCGCCATGATCAGGTTCCGTAGGTACTCGTTGTAGGTCTTCACGTTGGCCTGCCCGGTCCCCATCCGCAGGCCCTTCTCGAAGAGCTTGCCCATCTTGAACAGCAGCTCACCCTTGCCGGAGTGCTCGTCCGGCGCACCCGGGTCGTTGGCCAGATAGAGGCCGACCACGCCGATCGCGCCGGTCGCCCGGACCACCTCGACCAGGCTGTTCAACACCGAGGCCGGATGCTCCACACCGCCCTCCCCGGTGGCCTGGTAGCCGACCGCGTCCACCCCGTGGTCGGTGCCCACCCCGTCGGTCCGGTCGAAGATCTGGGCGACCGGGTCCCCGGCCGAGAAGTCGATCGGGGTCACCCCGATCGACTCGGCCAGCCGCAGCCGGTCCGGCACCTTGTCCACCAGGAACACCTCGGCGGCACCCATCAGGACCGCCGAGTACGCGGCCATCAGCCCCACCGGCCCACCACCCATCACGGTGATGTTCTCGCCCGGCCGTAGCCCGGTCATCGCCACCCCGTGGTAGCCGGTGGGGAAGATGTCGGCGAGCATCGCGTAGTCGTTCTCGTGCTCGGTGCCGGGCGGCAGCTTCAGGCAGTTGAAGTCGGCGAACGGTACCCGCAGGTACTCCGCCTGCCCACCCCGGTACGGCCCCATCGCCACGTAGCCGTACGCGCCACCGGCGAAGCCGGGGTTGACGGTGAGGCAGAAGCCGGTCTTCTGTTCCCGGCAGTTGCGGCAGAACCCGCACGCCACGTTGAACGGCATCGACACCCGGTCGCCGACCCTGATCCCGCGTACCCCGGTGCCGGCCTCGACCACCGTGCCCATGTTCTCGTGGCCGAAGACGATGCCCGGTTCGGCGAGCGTGCGCCCCTCGTACATGTGCAGGTCCGAGCCGCAGATCGCGGTCGTGGTGATCTGCACGACGACGTCGTCCGGGTGCTCGATGCGCGGGTCCTCGACGTCGTTGACCGCCACCTCGTGCGGCCCCTGGTACACCACAGCTCTCATGGTCCCGACGCTAGGCGGCCCGGCCGGGTCACGGGGGCGGTTTCAGTCGAGCCGGTCCACCACCTCCGGGGTGAGGTCGTGCACCGAGGAGAGCACCGTCGCGGCCAGCTCCGCCGCGTCCGGGTCCAGCGGGTACGACCCGTGCGGCACCGCGATCACCCGCATCCCGGCGGCGGCGGCCGAGCGGACCCCGTTGGAGGAGTCCTCCACGGCGGCACACCGGGCCGGGTCGACCCCGAGCCGTTCGGCGACGGCCAGGTACACGTCGGGCGCGGGCTTGCCCCGGGCGGTCCGCTCGGTCGACAGGGTCACCCGGAACTCGGCGGTGAGGTCCGCGGCGGCCAGTGCCGCCGCGATCAGCCGGGTCGGCGAGGAACTGGCCAACCCCAGCGGCCACCGCGCGGCCAACCGGCGCACCACCAGGTCGGCGTCGTCGATCAGCGGTACGCGCACCGCGTACCGCCGGGCCATCTCCTCGACGACGTCCACGGCGACCTGCTCGGCGCTGCGGTCGACGCCCAGCTCACCGCTGAGGTACTCGGCCCACTCACCGGTGCTCATCCCCATCAGCCGCCGCTGGGTGTCGGGCTGCCAGGTGCCGCCCCGCGCCGCCACGTACGCCCGGCGCACCTCCTCCCAGACCGGCTCCGAGTCCACGATCACGCCGTCCAGGTCGAACACCACCGCATCCACCGTCACCCCGCCATCCTCCCCGACCCCGCCCGACCCCGGTCGCCCGGTGTCGGCGTGTGGTGGCCCCGGCGGGGTCAGTCCTCGTCGGCGGGGCTGGGCCGGTTCGTGGCGATCCACGCTGTTCGTCAACCAGCGCTGCCTCGCCGATCATGGAGTTGTGGTGGGTAACAAAACGCCCGTAAAACCCCCAAAATCGGCACCACAACTCCATGATCGCCAAGCGGGACCACCCTTCCTGTCGCTGGTTGGCCAGCCGCTCATGGGGTTGGCGCAACGGTGTTGCGACGGCCCTCCGGGGTCCCTCGCCCTCTATCTGGGCGGGGCGTGAGTCGTGACCGGGCAGCTGAGGACCTGCGATGGCCACACTCCGCGCGGGGTGACCTGGTCCAGGTGGGCCGGGCTGCCAGTGTGCAGTTCGTCAAGCCCGTCCGGTGCCGGGTCATCCGGGTGTTGGACTGGATCACCTACGACGGCTGGTGCTGGCTCGACGTCTACCAACTGGACGACAGGGGCGACGCGGTGGCCCGACGGTCGATCTTCGTGCAGCTGGCGGGGTTGGTCGTCCACCGACGGACCGCCCCCGTTCCGGTCGGGCAGCAGCGGCGGTCCGGCTCGACCGTGCGGCCCCGAACTCAGCGGTAGGCGGCGGCCTGGGTGCCGTAGAGGGTGGCGTACACGCCGTCGAGGCGGATCAGCTCGTCGTGGGTGCCCACCTCGCGTACCCCGCCCTCACCGATCACGATGATCAGGTCGGCGGTGCGGACCGTCGAGAAGCGGTGCGACACGAACACCGTCACCCCGCCGCTGTCGGCGGCGACCCGGGCCGCCCCGTCGGCGTACCTGGCGAACAACCGGTGCTCGGCCTCGGCGTCCAGCGCCGACGCCGGCTCGTCCAGCACCATCAGCAGCGGGGCGTCGCGCATCATCGCCCGGCCGAGCGCCAACTGCTGCCACTGCCCGCCGGAGGCGTCCACCCCGCCGTCGGCGTGACTGCGCCCCAGCCGGGTGTCCAGCCCGTACGGCAGCTTGTCGGCGACCTCGCTGTGCGCGCGGGCCAGGCCGGTGCGGACCGCGTCGTCGTCGGTGGCCCGGGGCAGGTCCCCGATGCCGACCGCCAGCCGGGCGGTCAGCTCCGGCCGCGCGTAGTCCTGGAACGCGGCGGTGGTCCGCGCCCGCCAGGCGGCCAGGTCGAGGTGCCGCAGGTCGACCCCGTCGACCAGGATCGCCCCCCGGTCGGGCTCGTAGAACCGGTTGAGCAGCTTGACCAGCGTGGTCTTGCCCGCGCCGTTCTCGCCCACCACCGCCACCGTGCTGCCGGCGGGCAGCAGCAGGTCGACGTCGCGCAGCACCGGTTCCGCCGCGCCCGGGTAGCTGAAGGTGACCTGCCGCAGCCGGATGCCCTCCAGCAGGCGCGCGGGCGGGAGCAGCGGCGTGGCGGGCGCGTCGGGCGGGGTGACCGGCTGCGGCACCAGCTCACGCACCTCGTCCAGGCGTTGCAGGGACCGGCCGCTGCGCGCCAACTGCTGGGTGATCGTCACGGCGGCGGCGACCTGATGGTTGAGCTGCGAGGCGAGCATGATCGCCAACACCACGTCGCCGACGTCCGCCCGGCCGCGTACGGCGTCGCGGACGACCAGGACCAGGGCGGCGACGTAGCCGAGGGCGAACACGGCCTGCCCGGCGGCCCGCCACAGCCCGGCGGTCAGCTCGCCGCGCCACAGCCGGGCGGTGGCGCGCTGCCAGTGCGTGGCGTAGCGCTGCTGGAGATGCCCCTCCAGGCCCAACAGGCGCAGCTCCTTGGCCGAGGCCGCGGTGGTGGTCAGCTCGAACAGGTGCCGGGCCTGCCGGGTGTCGACGACGCTGTCCGCGCGGGCCCGGTCGGCGGCGGCCTGCGCCCGGCGACCGGCCAGCACCGGCAGCGCGGCCAGCAGCGGCAGCAGCACCAGCGCCGGATGGGTCAGGGTGAGCAGCACGGTGGTCAGCAGCAGGCCGACCGCCAGCGACCCGCCGGTCAGCAGCGCCTGGAGGCCCTCGCCGATGCGTTGCAGCTCGTCCTGGGCCAACGCCATCCGGTCGGCGTGCTCCGGCCGCTCGTGGTGGTCGAGGTACGGGGTGCCGTTGCTGATCTCGATGAGCTGCTCGTCGGTGCTGAGCACGTTGAGCTCGGACACCTCGAAGTACCCGATGTGGGCGAAGTGCGCGCAGGTCAGCGCCGCGATCGCGGCCACCGCGACGGCCAGCCCCGCCCAGGCCGCCGCCCCGGCCCGGCCGGCCGCCGCCGCGTTCGTGAGGTGCTTGAGCGCCACCGCGCTCGCCGGCACCGCCACCGCGTTGCCCGCCATCAACGCCAGCGCCACGGCCATCTTGCGCCGGTCCTGCCGCCACGACAGCCGCAGCAGCCCGGTGATCGCCCGCAGCATCGCTCAGCCCACCCGCTGCGCCAGCGGACCGGCGCCCTCGTCGGTCTCCCGGTCGGCCCCGCCGGTGTCCCGGTCCGCGTCGTCCTCGGCGAACCGCTCCGCCTGGAGGGTGAACATCGCCGCGTACCGGCCGCCCGCCGCCATCAGCTCGTCGTGGCTGCCCTGCTCGACGACCCGCCCCCCGTCGAGCAGGACGATCCGGTCGGCCAGCCGGACGCTGGACAGCCGGTGCGAGATGAGCACCGTCGTGCGGCCCCGGGTCAGCTCGGCGAACCGGGCGAAGAACTCGGCCTCGGCCCGCACGTCCAGCGCCGCCGTGGGCTCGTCCAACACCAGCACCGTGCTCCCGTGGTAGAGCGCGAACAGGGCACGGGCGATGGCGATGCGCTGCCACTGCCCGCCGGACAGGTCGACCCCGCCGTCGTACGCGCGCGACAGCAGCGTGTCCAGGCCGTCCGGCAGCGCGTCGAGGGTGTCGAGCAGCCCGGCCGCCTCCGCCGCACGGCGGATCCCGGCCCGGTCGTCGAGATGCTCCACCGCGCCGAACCCGATGTTGGCCGCCACCGACAGCTCGTAGCGGACGAAGTCCTGGAACACCACGGCGATCCGCCGCTGCCAGTCCCGGGCCGGCAGGTCGGCGAGGTCGACGCCGTCGGCGCGCACCGCACCGGCGTCCGGCGAGTAGAGCCGGGCCAGCAGTTTCACCAGGGTCGTCTTGCCCGCGCCGTTCACCCCGACCAGGGCGGTGCAGCGTCCGGCGGGGATGTGCAGATCCAGACCGTCGACCACCGGAGTGGCCGCACCCGGATAGCCGAAGCGCACCCCAGCGAAGTCGATGGCCGGGGCGGCGGTGGCGGGCGGCCCGGCACGGCCCCGGTCGGCGGGTTCCGGGTAGCGGGCCATGGCCTGCTCGAACGCGGTGATGGCGGTCTCGGCGTTCATGCCGTACTGGGTCTGGGTGTCGGAGTCCGGGTAGAACTCGCCCAGCCGGATCAGGGCCAGCACCGCCTGCAACACCAGCGCCAGCGCGGCCAGGTCGTACGCCCCGTCGGCGGCACGCACCCCGGCCAGCGCCAGCACCGCCGCCACGCCGACCAGCCCCACCGCCGTGTACGCCAGGTAGGGCCGCAGGTAGATCCGGCGGCGCTCGGCCCAGACGGGAGCCAGGGCCCGGCGGTAGACCTGCCGGTAGCGCTCGGTCAGCCAGCCGGTGAGCCCGAAGACCCGCAGCTCCTTGGCGGCGGCCGGGCCCATCGCCAGCCCCCGCAGGTAGCGGCTCTCCCGGCGCAGGGCCGCCACGTCGCGGATGACCCGGGCGTAACGCCGCAACCCGCCACGCTGGCCGTGCCGGAACAGCAGCACCACCGCCAGCATGACCGCCGCCGCCCACGGCCCCAGCACCACCGCCACCACCACCGTGAACCCGGCGACCTGGGTGTACGGCCCGACGAGGGCGATCAACCCGGCGTACGCGGCACCCGGGGTGCGGAACGCGAACCGCAGCTCGTGCCCGGCCTCGCCCAGCTCGTCCAGCACCGCCGGGTCCTCCAGCGGGGTGATCTCCCGGGTCGACAGCGACGCCTGGATGAGCCGCCGGTACATGTGCCCGTCGACGCGGCGGCTGAGCTGCTCGGCGACGGCCTTCTGCGCCGCCTCCGCCAACTGCGCCACGATCAGCGCCGCTCCGGCGACCGCAAGCGGCCACCACACCCCGGCCGCCCCGGCGGTGCCGTGCAGCACCGGGCCGATCCGGCCGACGGTGGTGCTGACGGCGATCGCGAAGACGACCGGCAGCACCCCCCGGGTCACGCTGAGCGCCAGCGCGACGGCACTCCAACCGGCTCCGGCGGCGGGCCACTGCCGGGCGATGCGCAGCCGGGCGGCGACGGCCGCACGCCACGGCCCGACGCCGGAGGGGGAGGCGGTCATCACGGTCAGCCGAAGATCTCGTCCCGCAGGGGCGCGGGCAGGTCCAGCTCCTGCGCACAGGACCGCACCGAGACCTCGTACGACTCCACCACCTCGGCGCTGTCGGCCACGGCCAGCTCCGCGTCGGTCAGCACCGTCACCGACCGGGCCCGGAAGCGGTACTCGTCGGCGTTGCCGTGCAGACCGGGTACGACGTAGGGCTCCGGCTCCACCGGGTTGTGGATCTTTGACTGGTCGGAGTTGAGGTCACCGGCCGCACCCCAACCGGTGAGCATCTCCGGCCGGTACAGGTGACCGATGCCGAGGCGGTCGAACAACCGGGACACCGTCTCCTGCGGGGCGCGACTGCACTCGTACGGGAAGTGCGTCACCGCCAGCCCCTCGGCGGCGGCCCAGGCCCGCATCCGCGCGTAGTTGAGCGTGCTGAGCACGAAGTTCTCCACCACCCGCTCCCGCCCGATCTTGCCCTCCCACTTGGCCATCCACGAGTCGAGCGAGGCGCGCGGCTGCCGGTCCAGCACCAGCAGGCGCAGCCGGTCGACCGGCCAGCCGGCCTCGACGAGGCAGCGGGCCGGGTTGAACAGCGCCTCGAACGGCACGTACGGCCCGGCCATCTCCTTGGCGAACAACACCGGCTCGCCGTCGGGCAGCTTCCACGGCGAACCCTCGCCACCGGTGAGCACGAACCGGCCGATGGTCTTGACCGGCTGGTAGTAGGCCGCCGCCCGCGCCATGCCGAACAGGTTGGTCACGGCGGTCGAGCCGACCCGGCAGCGTCCCCAGCCGAGCACCAGCAGCGGAAAGTCGTCCGGGCTGCGACCGGCGAACCCGTCCCGCAGGGTGGCCACGATCCGGGCGGTCACCTCGTCGACGGTGGTGGTGACGACCTGGTAGCGGTCGTCGGGCGGCAGCGCGACGGTGGTGAGCGCGTCGTCGCCTGTGGCGGCCAGCCGGCGCAGCAGCGGATAGGGATCGGTCATCGGGACTCCCGGTGGTCGGAGGGGCGGGTGCGGCCGAGTTCGAGCAGCGCGGCGACGTCCCGCAGGGCCACCGGACGCAGCGCGGCCTCGCACAGCAGCGTCTCGACGCCCCGCAGCACCCGCTCGCAGACCGAGCCGGGCACCCGCCGGGTGTCGGCCAGCAACTGCAGCGCGCAGCCACCTGCCAGGTAGGGCATGGCCAGGAAGAAGGTCATGTCGTGCCGGGCCACGGCGGCGACCTGCCGCACGGTGGTCTGCGCCGCCAGGGCGGTCAGCGTGGCCCGGTCGGGCGGCCCCGCCGGCACGTCGAAGTCGCGACCCAGGCGGGCGTCGTTGAAGTACACCGACAGGTCGGCCTGCGCGCCCTCGGCCGCGATCAGCTCGTCCAGGGCGTCCGGCGGATAGGTGGCGTGGAAGTAGGACTCCGTCGAGTCGCGGTAGCAGCGCCGCACGGCGTCGTCGACGTCACCGTCGCCGATCTCGAAGACCAGCAGCGCGTTCTGGGCTATACCGGTGGCCAGTTGCCGCTGGCGGGGGGTGTTCCGGTTGCCGGCGATCAGCTTCACCACGGCCCGGTCCCGGCCGGTCAACGCCGCCTGGACCAGCAGCGCGGCGGTCAGCACCACGGTGGACGACGACGCACCCGTCCGCTCGGCCAGCGCGCCGGCCGCCGCCGCCACGGCGGTGGACTCCATCCGCCAGGTGACGACCGGCAGCGGGCCGGCGTCCTGCTCCGGCCCGTCGAAGATCCGCTGCGGCACCAGGGGCAGCCGCTCCCGCCAGTACGCCAGGGACCGGGCGGCCCGGCGCTGCCCGGCCGGCGACGCCTCGTAGCCGGCCTGATCCAGCGGCTGCCAGCCCGGCGCGGGCAGGGTCCGTTCGCCCTCGATCAGGGTGCGCAGTTCCGCCAACAGCAGCTCCAGCGACCAGCCGTCCAGCGACACGTGCGAGGCGGCCACGGCCACCGCCTCGACCAGCCCGTCGACGCGCAGCAGCGCCCACCGGACCGGCCAGTCCCGGTCCAGCCGGAACGCGGTGCCGGCCAGGTCGGCGGCGGCGGCGTCCGCCGCCTCCGGCAGGTCGGCGGCGGTGGTGTCCCGCACCAGTGGCGCGTACGACCCGTCGGCGAGCAGGTGCTGGCGGGGCCCGTCGGCGTCCTCGGTCATCAGGGTCCGCAGCACCTGGTGCCGCAGCGCCAGCGCCGACCAGGCCGTGGTGACCCGCTCGATGGTGACCGGGGCGGTCAGCCGCAGCACCCGCCGGATGTTGAAGTCCCGGCTGGCCTCGCCGAACCACTGCATCGGCCGGTACATGGCCAGCTGTCCCCAGGTCAGCGGCGCGGAACCGGTGGACCCCCCGGAGAACCGGGCCTGGACCGCCGCGTCCCCGACCGCCGGCTGGCCGGTGTCCGCGTGCGGGGACCGGCCCGGCTGTTCCCCGGCGGGCGTCGCCGTGGCCACGGGGGTCGGCAGTTGGTGGTCGGGCATCCCGGCGGCCAGGGCGCGCACCGTGCGCCTGTCGAACAGGTCGGCGATGCCCACCGGCAGACCCAGCTCCTCGTCCAGCCGGGTGACGACCTCGACCACCTGCATGGAGTCGCCGCCGAGTTCGAAGAAGTCGTCGTCGACACCGAGCCGGTCCACCCGAAGCACCGCGCCGACCACCCCGGCCACCGCCGTCTCCAGCTCACCCGAGGGCGGGACGTACGTGGTGCTCAGCGCGGGTCGTACCGTCGGCGTGGTGGGCAGCCGACGGGTGTCGACCTTGCCGTTCGGGGTGAGCGGGTACTGCGCCACGTACAGGAACCGGCTCGGGACGGAGGCCTCCGGCAGCAGACCGGCGGCGTGGGCGCGTAGCTGCGCCTCGGTCGGCCGGGGCCCCTCCTCAGACCGCAGGTAGGCGACCAGGTGCAGGTCGTGGCCGTCGGGTTCGGCGATCACCACCGCCTCGGCGACGCCGGGGCAGCGGCGCAGCGCGTCCTCGACGGCGGGCGGTTCGACGCGCTGGCCCCGGATCTTCACCTGCCGGTCGGCGCGGCCGAGCACGTCCAGCACCCCGTCCGGGTCCAGCCGGCCCAGGTCCCCGGTGCGCAGCAGCCGCCGCCCGTCGCCACCCGGGTGCGGGATCCACCGCTGGGCGGTCAGCACCGGCTGGCCGTGGTAGCCCCGGCCGATCACCGCCCCACCCAGGCAGATCTCGCCGGTCTGCCCCGGCGGTGCGGGCCGGCCCTGCTCGTCGAGGATGTGCACCTCGGCGTTGGGGATGGGGGCACCGACCGGCAGCCGCCGCCCGACCGTACGGTCCGCGCCGATCCAGTACCAGGTCGCGCCGACGGTCTCGCTCATGCCGTAGTGGTTGCCGAAGCCCGACTTGGGGCTGCCGCTGATCCACGCGTCGAACTCGGGGGTCAGGTACAGCGGCTCGCTGCCGATCATCACCTGGCGGGCGACGTCGTCGACGCCACCGAGCGCGGTCATCGCCCGCACGTGCGACGGGGTGAGCTTCAGGAACCCGCACGGGGCGGCGGCGGTCAACGCGATCAGGTCGTCGAACGCGACCGGTTCGGGCGCGACCTCCAGCTCCCAGTCCGCGACCAGCGCCGTGAACAGCGTCATCACCGACCCGACGAAGTACAGCGGGGCGTGCAGCACCGCCCGCTCCCCGGGCTGGAACGCGAACTCCCCGGCGCACCAGTGCACGTAGTTGACGAGCTGCCGGTGGGTGCCGAGCACCCCCTTGGGGGCGCCGCTGGTGCCGGAGGTGTACATGATGAACGCCAGGTTCTCGATCCGGCAGCCGCCGTCACCGTCGTCACCCACCGGCTCCGGCAGGTCGGTCACGTCGAGCACGGTCGACGGGTAGCCGGCGTCCACGAGGCCCCGGTGCTCCGGGCCGGTCAGCAGCACCGGATCGCCCGCGTCGGCGAGGATCCGGGCCCGCCGGTCCGCCGGGTCGTGCACCGACAGCGGCAGGTACGCCGACCCGGCGGCCAGCACCGCGAGGATCGCCACCACCGCGTCCACCGAGCGGGGGAGCAGCACCGCGATCGGCGTCTCCGGCCCGGCCCCGTGGCCCCGCAGCACCCGGGCGGCGTGCCGGACCCGGGCCCGCAGCTCCCCGGCGGTGACCGCGACCCCGGCGCAGCGCACCGCGACGCGCTCCGGATCGGCGGCCAGCGCCCGGTCGACGAGGACGTGCAGCGGGGTGTCGCCGAACGGGCGGCGGGGGCCGGTGGCGACCGACGACGCAGCGTCCACCGTGGCCGGCCCGGTCCGGGCGGCGGGGCCGCCGTCGGCACCCCCGGGGGTACGCAGCGAGGCGGGCCGCAGGTCGGTCCAGTGTGCCGCGACGTGCTCCAGGCACGCCTCGACCGGCCCGGTGAAGACCGTCGTCCAGCCGCCCGGCAGCGGCCGGTCCGCCGGCCAGAGGGAGTACTGGTCCTCGCCGTTGACGACGACCTGGTGCGGGTCGACGCTCACGCGGGCCCCCCGACCGTCTGCCGTGCCGCGTCGAGCCGGTCGACGGGGTGCCGCCAGGCTTCCTTGGTGTACCAGTCGCCGCCGAACGAGTCGATCGTCGGGGTCCAGCCGTCGTGCGCGTCGGCGTAGCCGGCGACCTCCCGCCAGAACACGTCCACCAGCGCCGAGTACCGGCAGGCGGTCCGCAGGTCGGCCAGGGTGAACGGCGGCCCGTCCATGCGGACCAGGCGGATGTCGAACGCGCCCCGGTACTGCCGGCCGCCGACCGTGAACGGTTGCTTCCACATCGCCGCCCCGGGGGCCCGCAGGGTGTAGCGGACGCGGGAGGTGCTGTGTCCACCGTGGCGCAGGTCGCCCCACTCGGCGATGTCGGGCACCAGCGGCGGGAAGAAGTAGTGCCGCTGCCGGGGCACCTCGACCCGGTCGAAGTTGCCGGGCACGAAGTGCCAACGGTTGTACATCATCCGCTGGGCGACCTGCCACAGGATGTCGGTGACGGCGGGGGCGGGCAGGTCCGCTGCCATCTGAGGGCTGGGCAGCACGCAGCAGAAGAAGTCGGGCTTCTTCAGCCCCGCCACCTCCTCGTCGTACCGCCCGGCCGGACCGTCGAGGCGGGACAGGTCGCGGATGCCGCTGGACATGCCATAGTCGGCGCGGCTGTCGACGACCGCGCCCAGCACGATGCCCTCCAGGATGCCGGTCAGCTCGCGCTCGTCGCCGCCCGCGTGCACCCTGTGCAGGGCGGCGGCGGTGGCACGTCGTACCCAGGAGGCGGCGTCCTCGCCGTCGACAGGCGCGGGCCGGACGCCGGTCAGGGTCGGCGGCAGCTCGACCTGGCTGCGCTGCCCCTCCTGCCAGGGCAGCAGGTACTCGTCCTTGGCGTAGGTCAGGCCGTTGATCCGCCGGTAGCGGATGTGACCGCTGCCGTCGACGAGTTCGACCAGCTCACCGGCGAGCGTGGCCAACTCGGCCAGGGTCGCGGTGCTCAACTCCCCGGTGCTCAGCTCCCCGGTGGTGTGCCCGTCGAGCGCGCGCAGGTACTCCGCACAGCGGGTGGTCAGCACCTTGCGGAGGCTGACCGCGTTGAGCTGGCGGCCGTTGAACTCCTCGAACCGGACCGCCCGGCCGGTGCGGAACAGCAACTGGATGGACGCGACGAAGAGCCGCTCCTCCGGGCTCCAGTCGGCCGGTGGGCGACCCCGCAACGCGGGCAGCACGCCGTCGCGGATGAGGGTGCTGGAGCCGGAGTCGGAGCGGGAGAACACCCGACGCTCGACGAAGATCAGGACGGTCTCGACCCGTTCGACCCAGTCGATGACCTCCTCCAGCCGCTCCGCCAGGCTGCCGTCGGCGTTCCAGGTGCGCAGCATCCGGTCGAGTTCGCGGCGCTGGTGCTCCTCCTCGGCCTGGGCCGGCAGCCACTCCTCGTCGATCATCTCGACCATCCACCCGGGCAGGGCGAGTTCGGCCACCACCTCCTCGACCGGCACGTCGCCGCGCGCCGGTTCGTGGATGGTCAGCTTGCCCAACGCCGAGTGGGCCAGCACGAACCCGGCGGGGGAGGCGTCGGCGTCCGGTGCGGTCAGCCGGAGGTGCTGCCGGCCGAGCAGGTGCCTGACGATCGCCTGTTCGCGCAGGGTCAGGCCGTCGAAGGCGGACCGGAAGGGCACCTTGCCCGCCATGGTGAGCAGTCGCAGCACGGCCGTCTGGGCGCTGCCGCCGAACAGTTCGACGGGATCACGCACGTCGCGCAGTTCCTGGCTCCACTGGTCGAATTTCGTACGTCGCACGGTCCCGCCTTTCTCGACCAGGGCAGGCTGCGGCGTTCGCACGATGCGGCTCGTACGACGACAGCCACCGCCGTGCGGTGACGACAGGGCATGCGGCGGCCGGCAGCCGACCTGGAGGGTGGAAGGCTCCCGTGGCAGTGCCACGGCGAGGAGGAGACGACACTCCACACCGGTGTGGGAGCGCTCCCGATCAGGAAGTCTCGCCGACGATGAAACATGTGTCAACAATGTGTGTCGGCCACCGGCGACCTGCTAGGACGTGACTGCCCGGTGCGACACCGGTAGTCCGGATTCGGGTCGTCCGGGCCGGGCGGTCAGGAGGAGAGCGCGGGAAGCCCGATCGGGTTGTCCCGGGGGATGACCGTGTGGCAGGCACGCGCGACCGGAACCAGCAGCTCGCGGAGCCGTTGTGTGCCGTCCGGGCCGAGGGCCAGCCAGGGGCGGGCGGCGGCCAGGTCGGTCGCGTCCTCGACCGCCCGCAGGCCGGTGCGCCCCGCCTCGGTGGGGGCGCCCTCGTCGGTCAGCCACCCCCGGTCGACCAGCCGGGCCCGCGCCCGCGCCCACTCGTCCCCGGTCCAGCCCCGGCCGAGCAGGTATTCCTCCGGCAGGTTGACGGCGACCCGGAACGCCAACGTCTCGATCGGGTCCAGACCGGCGGCGACCAGCGCGGCCACATGCCCGTCCCCGCGGTGTTCGCGCAGCGTGGTGGCCGCCTGCCAGAGCCGGGCCAGCGGGTAGTCGCCGCGCGGCAGGGCGGCGTTGGCCGCGCCGAGCACCCGGCCGGCGGTGTCCGCCCCGACGGCCGCGGCCTCCAGCAGCGTGGCCGCCTCGGCCAGGTGCGCCTCGGGAAGTTCGTAGGTGAGCTCGGCGAGCGCCTGCACGGCCCCGGTGAGCCGGGCGCGCAACGCCTCCTCGGGGGCGGCGAGCTGCCACACCGCCGGCAGCGCCCGGCTCACCATCGGCGGGGCGAAGGTGAAGAAGGCGGCGGTCACCGGGGCGGCGTCGACCGGCCCCAGCGGGGCGGTCCGGCCCGCGAAGTAACCCCGCCAGTAGCCGCGCAGCCCGATCGCCTCGTAGGCGGCGCGGGCCCGGGGATGGAAGTAGGTGATCGCGTGCAGGGGTTCGACGTGCGTCCACATCAACCGGGCGGTCCGCCCGGGGTCGTCCAGCGGCGGCACGCGCACCTCCGGGTCGGTGGGGGTCACCGTGGCGCGGACCGGCCGCTCACGGTGACCCCGAACCTACTGCCGGTGGGTGCCGGCCGGAAGACCCGTGTGGTCTACTGCACCGCCAGCACGTCGACGATGAACCGCAGCGGGCCGGAAGGCGCGCCGGGACGCTGCGGCGTGTCGCCGTACGCCAGGTCGGCGGGGATGTCGAGCTGGACCCGGCTGCCCACGGTCTGACCCTGCATGCCCTGGTCCCAGCCGGGGATGACGTTGCCCTGGCCGAGGCCGAAGGTGAACGGCTCGGACCGCTTCCAGGAGGCGTCGAACTCCTCACCGGTCTTGTACGACACACCCACGTAGTTCACGGTGATCTGCTGGCCGGCCTGGGCGGCCGGGCCGGTGCCCCGGATCAGCGGGGTGGCCTTGAGCCCGGTGAGCTCGCCCTCGCCCTTGGTGGCCTGCGGCTTGGTGCACAGCGCCTGGTCGGCCCCGTCGGGCAGCTTGGGGAAGTCACCCGCGCAGCCGGCCGGTGCCGCCGCCGGCTTCGGGTCGTCCTTCTCGCCGTTGCGGACCACCACGAACACCCCGACGATCACCGCGATGACGGCCACGCCGGCGACGGCGCCCAGCCACGCCTGGCGGCGCTTGCGCTTCTCGGCGGCCTTCTGCGCCGCCAACTGGGCGGCGAGTCGCCGCTGTGCCTTCGTCTCCGGGGCCTGACCCTGGCCCGCCGAACGGTTCTCCGTACGCTCGCTCACGTCCTCGACTCCCTGCTGATGTGGGTGGCCGGCCCGGCGACCCGGTTCCGTGGCCAGCGCACACGGTACCCGGATCGATGCCGAGGGTGGGCCGTCGCCCGCCCGTGGTGTCCCCGAACGGGCCGGGTCGTGCCGGCACATGCCGTTCTTTCCGGGTGCCGGGAGCCGACCGGCGGTAGGTTCTCGACCATGGCGATCCTCACCGACGACGACAAGGCCCTGCTCGCCGAGCCGCAGCTCGCCCACGTGGCGACCATCGAGGCGGACGGCACCCCGCACGTCACCCCGGTCTGGGTGGACGTCGACGGCGAGCACATCCTGTTCAACACCGCCAAGGGGCGGCAGAAATACCACAACATCGCCCGCAACCCGGTGGTCGCGGTCTCCGTGGTCGACCGGGCCGACGACTTCCGCACCCTCTGGGTGAAGGGCACCGCCGAGTTCGTCACCGAGGGTGCCGACGCGCACATCGACCGGCTGGCGAAGAAGTACCTCGGGCAGGACACCTACCCGTTCCGGCAGCCCGACGAGGAGCGGGTGATCGTCCGGATCACCCCCACCGAGAAGCTCGGCCGGGGCTGACCGACGCCCGACGCCCGGCGGACGGCCCACCGTCGCGCCGGGCGTCGGGCGGGTCCGCCGCTCAGGCGCTGCGGCGCGGGGCGGCCTTCTTCCCGGTGGTCTTCTTCGCAGGGGACTTGGTGGCCTTCTTCTCGGTGGCCTTCTTCGCGGCGGTCTTCTTCGCCGGCTCCGCCTTCGTGGCCGGGGTCTTCTTCGGGGTGGTCTTACCGGCGGTGGTCTTCTTCGCCGCCTGCTTGGCCGACCGGGCCGACGAGATCGGTGTCGGCTCGCCGGCCCCGGTCTCGCCCCGGGCCACCCGGGCCCGCTCCACGGACGCCTTCAGCGCCGCCATCAGGTCCACCGCGGCGGCCGGCGTCGCCTCCTCCTCCGCCGGTTGGACCACCTCACGGCCCTCCACCTTGGCGTCGATGACCTCCTGCAACGCCGCCCGGTAGTCGTCGGTGAAGGCGTCCGGCCGGAACTCCCCGGCCATCGAGTCGATCAGCGAGGCGGCCATCGCCAGCTCCGGCGGGCGGACCTTGAGGTCCTCGTCGAGGAAACCGAAGTCGGGGGTACGCACCTCGTCGGGCCAGAGCATCGTGTTGAGCAGCAGCACCCCGTCACGGACCCGCAGGGTGGCCAACTGTTCCCGCTGGCGCAGCGCTACCTTGACGATCGCCACCCGCTCCGAGTCGGCCAGCGCGTCGCGCAGCAGCACGTACGGCTTGGTGGCGGTCCCCTCCGGCTCCAGGAAGTACGCCTTGTTGTAGAGGATCGGGTCGACCTGCTCGGCGGGGACGAACTCCAGCACGTCGATCGCCCGGGAACTGGTCAGCGGCAGGTCGGCGAAGTCGGCGTCGGTGAGGATCACCAGCTCGCCGCCGCCCAGGTCGTAGCCCTTGGCGATGTCGTCGTAGCTCACCTCCTCGCCGCAGACCGAGCAGGTGCGCTTGTAGCGGATCCGGCCGCCGTCGTCGCGGTGCACCTGGTGGAACCGGATGTCCTTCTCCTCGGTGGCCGAGTAGAGCTTCACCCCGATCGAGACCAGCCCGAACGACACGGCTCCCTTCCAGATCGCCCGCATCCCGATGCTCCTCTCCCCGACCTGACCAGGATCGCAAACGATCGAAGCCCCCGCACGTGCTTCCGTGCGCAACTACAGTCGGACAGGTGCCCGGCGCTCCGTTGAAGCCGATGCTCGCGATGACCGGGCCGCTCCCGGTGGGTGCCGGCTGGGCGTACGAGTTCAAGTGGGACGGGGTCCGCGCGCTCGCCGACCTGACAGGCGGCCATCCGCACCTGTTCGCCCGCTCCGGTGTGGAGATCACCGCCGCGTACCCGGAGCTGGTCACCCTGGCCGAGCAGGTCGACGATGCGTTGCTCGACGGTGAGGTGGTCCTGTTCGACCCGGCCGGGCAGCCCTCGTTCACCGCCCTCGCCGAGCGGATGCACGTGCGGGACCGGGCGAAGGCGGCCCGGCTGGCGGCCACCATCCCGGTCACGTACATGATTTTCGATGTGTTGCGGTTGCGGGGCGAGGATCTCACCGGGTGGCCGTACCACGAACGGCGGGCGGCGCTCGACGGCCTGGGGCTCGGCGCGGCCCGGTGGGCGGTGCCCCCCTGCTTCGCCGACGGTGCCGCGACCTACCAGGCGGCCGGGGAACACGGCCTGGAGGGGGTGCTGGCCAAGCGGGCCGACTCGGTCTACCGGCCCGGGGTGCGTTCGCCGGACTGGGTCAAGGTCAAACTGGAGGTGACAGCCGACTTCGTGATCGGCGGCTGGCGGCCCGGCGCGCGCAGGATCGGTGGGCTGCTGGTCGGGGTGCCCGGCCCCGACGGGCGGCTCACCTACCGGGGGCGGGTCGGTGGCGGGATCGGCGCGGCCCTGGAACGGGACCTGCTGGGCCAGCTCGAACCGCTGCGCGCCGCCGGGTCGCCGTTCGCCGGGGACCTGCCGCGCGAGGACGCCCGGGGCGCGATCTGGGTGACCCCCCGGATCGTGGTGGAGGTCAGATACGGCCAGCGCACCCCGGACGGGCGGCTACGGTTCCCCCGGGTGCTGCGGCTGCGCCCCGACAAGCCGCCCGGGGAGGTGGAGGATGCCTGAGCGGGTGAAGGTGGAGGTGGACGGCCGGGCGTTGGAGCTGTCCAACCTGGACAAGGTGCTCTTTCCGGAGGCCGGCTTCACCAAGGGCGAGGTGATCGACTACTACACCCGGATCGCCCCGGTGCTGCTGCCGCACCTGGCCGACCGGGCGTTGACCAGGATCCGCTTCCCCAACGGCGTCACCGGCGGCTCGTTCTTCGAGAAGAACGCCCCGGCCGCCACCCCCGCCTGGGTACGCACCGAGACGCTGCCCGTGCCCGGGTCGAGCAAGGGTCGGGAGACCATCGACTACGTGGTCGCCGACGACCTGCCCACCCTGGTCTGGCTGGCGAATCTCGCCGCCCTCGAACTGCACACCCCGCAGTGGCGGATCGGCAACCACCCGGACCTGATGGTCGTCGACCTCGATCCCGGCCCGCCGGCGGGGTTGCCGCAGTGCTGCCGGGTGGCGGTCCTGCTGCGCGACCGGCTCGCCCTCGACGGGGTCACGGCGTACCCGAAGACCTCCGGCAAGAAGGGCATGCAGCTCTGCTGCCCGATCAGCGCCACCCAGGACGCCGACGTCGTCTCCGGCTACGCGAAGCGGATCGCCCAGGAGTTGGAGCAGGAACACCCGAAGCTGGTCGTGTCGCGGATGGCGAAGAACCTGCGGCCCGGGAAGGTCTTCATCGACTGGAGTCAGAACAACGCGGCGAAGACGACAGTCGCGCCGTACTCGCTGCGGGCGCAGGCGGTGCCGGCGGTGTCCACCCCGCTGACCTGGGACGAGGTCGAGTCGGGGGCGGCGGGGAAACGGCCTGCGGCGAAGCCGTACACCGCCGGGGAGGTGCTGCGGCGGGTCGAGAAGTCGGGGGACCTGCTCGCGCCGCTGCTCGACGGCGGCCCCGAGTTGCCGGCGGGGCGGGCGAAGTAAGTCGGGCCAGCGCTTGACGACTGGTGGTAGCTACTGGTCCTCGGCCTGCTGGTGTGGTCGGTTCTCCCTGATCCACGCCTCGACGGCCTCGCGGTCCCAGATCCGCATGCGTCCGTTGCCGACCACATCGACCGGTTCGGGGAACCCGGGCCGTCTGACGAGCTCCGTCGCCCGCGTACGTGACACGCCCCCGAGCATCTCGGCGACATCGGCCAACGCGGCAAGTCTCACGTCGCGAACGTAAGCACAAACTGGGTTGCCACTTCGACACTTGCCTACTTGACGGTGATGAAGTGGCAAGTGAGACTGGTGGGGTCGTCGCCTGGATCGAGGTTGACCTGCGGCGGGTGTCGCGCGACGGGCACGGCGGTTAACCAGGTCCAGGGGAGTGGAGGCCGCCACTGGGCCGGGCGACAACGGCGAACCAGTGGTCACGACCTGGACCCGCACGAGGGCCAGAGAAGAAGTGAGGGCGGTCCGGGGTAGGAGCACGCAACTCCGGCCCCGGACCTTGATCCACTAACGAGGAGTGGACCCAGTGAGCAAACGTACCTTGCACCCAAGATGGTGCGCCCCGGGTTGTCTGGTGGGGACAACACATCTGAACAGGCCGCACGTCTCGCGGCCGGTACTCGTGACAGCGGAGGACCGGGAGACGGTGAGTGTCCGGACGGCGTTGAACATGGCACACGGGTCGACCGGGGAGCCTCAGCGCATCGTCCTGGAGACGTACGACGCCGACCCGGAGGCACGACAGCCGGTCGGGATCTTCCCCCTGTCGATCCGTCAGGCGTCACACCTGCTGCGCGGCATGAGAGGGCTGCTACGTCTCGCCGAGGTCACCACCTGGGTCGACCACCCGCCCACCGGCGACAACACGTCGTTCGTCAGTCAGTTGTCACAGGCGCAGCGCGGTTTGTCAGACACCGAGATCGCCCGGTTCCTCGCGACCGGCATACTCCCGGACCACTCCGACCCGAACCACGCGAGCTGAGGCGGCCGTGGCGAACTACCCGGTCCCGTATGACGACGATGACCAGCGACTGAACGACGACCTGATCGGTGACGTGCAGACCGCGCTGATGAAGTGTGGCTTTCCGGAGCTGACGAAGGTCGACTACGGGATGCTGGAGGTCATGCTCGCGCGGTTCGTGTACGCCGAGCGGCGAGAGATCACGGTGATCGTCAAGGGCTAGCGCGGCTCACGCCCTTGACGGATCGGCCCGGCCTTAGCCAGCGGACTGGCGGGCGGCCGGGCCGATCGTCGGGTCAGCGGGCCCCGAAGACCTTCCGGTACGTGCCGAGGCGCAGCAGCACGGTCTCCCCGGTGGCGTCCACCACGCCGTCGTTGTCGGTGATCGCGTAGACCTGACCGTCACCGCCGACGGTCAGCCCTTCCAGCTTCTCCTGCGTCCAGCCGTTGGTGGCCCGCAGCGCCGGCAGCACGTCCACGGCGAGCGTCTTGGGCAGCACCGTCAGCGGGCCGGCGGCGGCCGGACCGGTCGGCAGCGGCACCGTGTAGATCCGCTTGACGGCGGCGGCCGGCCCGTTGAGCTTGTCCCGTTCGATCACGGCGAGCCGGTCGCCGACCACGGTGATCTCGGAGAGCCCGATCCAGTCACCGGGGACGGTGGTGCCCTCCAGCCGGTAGCCGAACCAGCTCCAACTGTCGGCGGTCACGTCGTACCGGCCGATCCGGACGACACCGGTCGGGTCGGTGGCCACCTCGCGCTGGAGCACCGCCCAGACGATCTCCCGGCCGTGCCGGTCGGTGCTCGCGGTGACCCCCTCGAAGCCCTGCTTGCCCAGCCCGGCGGCGATCTCCGCCGGCAGTGGCACGGTCTGCTCGGTACGCCCGTCCCCGTTCAGCCGGACCAGCCTGTTCTCGCTGCCCTTGGCGCCCTCGACGGCCAGCCAGAAACCGCCCTGCGGTCGGGCGGAGATCCCCTCTGTGTCGTATCCGACCGGCTTGCCGGCGGCATCGGTCACGGTCGTCGACCCGGTGATCACGGCCGGCGACTTCCGGGTGTCGACGCTCAGGATCTGGGTCGGGGTGTACGCGGCGTCGGTGACGGTGTAGAGCTGCTGTGGCTGGCCCGGCACGGCGGACAGCGCGCCGAGCGCCCCCCAGCCGATCGGCGCGCCCGAGGCGTCGTCGGCCGAGACGATGCTCGGGAAGCCCGGCTTGTCCGCACCCAACCGGTAGAGCGACACCGAGGCGCGGACGCTCACCGAGGCGTCGTCGGTCTCGCTGGAGACCGCGAGCAGGTCCCGGGAGGGGATGGGGAGCAGCCCCTCCGGGCCGTTGGTGGCGGGCAGCACCTGGCGCAGCACCGGGGCGGTGGGCCGGGTGAGGTCGTAGACGGCGACGAAGTTGCTCCGTTCCGACCCGACGAACGCGTACCGCACGCCGTGGTACTCGGCGATCGCCACGCCCTCCGGCTCGGTGCCCTTCTTGGCGGCCCGGTCGTTGTTGTGCAACCCGTAGCGGACGGCCAGCCGTTCGAAGGTGTTGCCGGCGTCCCAGACCACCTGGCCGGTCCGGCTGTCGAAGACCGACCAGCCCCGGGTGCCGCCCCGCCAGTCACCCTCGTTGGCGGTGGCCAGGTAACGGTCGTTGATCCAGGCGACCGCGTCCGGCTCACGGGGGACGTCGGTGATCGAGCCGGTCAGGTCGATCCGGCCGTCCTTGACCGTGTCGATGCCGCTGACCGAGGCGGTGCCGGCGCTGAACGCCCGGGTGATCCGGCCGGTCGGCACGTCCACCAGCACGACGCCGTTGTTCTCCTGAAGGGTGACCGCGAGCTGGTTACGCCCGTTGATCGAGACGTACTCGGGTTCCGGGTCGGTGGGCTCGGTGATCCCGGCGGCGGCCAGCACCGGCAACGCCCGGCCGTCGGGCGCGGTCAATGCGACGGTACGCAGCTTCCACCGCTGCGGCGTCGTCTTGCCGTCGAGGTCGATGAGCTGGACGAAACCGGCGGGTGCCTGTGGCAGGTCACCCTTCTTGTGACCGGGTGGGGTGGCGTCCTCGTCCCGCTCGTTCTCGATGGCGATCGCCGCGTACCGCTCGTCGTGGCTGATCGCGATGGAATCGGGCTGCCCGCCGAGGTCGATGCTGCGTACCCGCTGCCGGGTGGCCAGCTCGATCACGTCGAGGCGGCCGGAGGGGGCGGTGTAGCCGGCGCTGGTGTTCACCACGACCAGCACCCACCGGCCGACGACCGCCACCGAGGTCGGCTCGTCCTCGGCGTCGCCCAACTGGGCCAGGGAGAGGGTGCCGAGGCCGCGCGGCTGGTCCGGCCGGCCGATGTCGAGGAAGCCGATCCGCCGGGCCGCCGCGTCGGTGTAGACCAGGGTACGGCCGTTCGGGCTGACCGCGGAGATCTCGGCGACCGTGGCGGTGGCCGGGTCCTCGCCTTCGGGCCGGTTCTGGAACACCGGGTAGGTGGCGGTGCGGTCGAAGTTGAGCTTCCGGTCCGGGTAACCCTGGGCGGCGACGGCGCTGCCGGGCACGGTCAGGGTGGCCACCGTCAGGCCGGTCACCACTGTCGAGGCGAACACTCTTCTCGCTGTCACTGCTCCTCCGAACGTTTCGATTCGGACGGAGGCTGGCAGGCGTGACCGAGCGCAGGTCGACCAGCGGGTTAACGGCCGGCGACGGGCCGGCGGTGAGCTGGCTCGCGGGCCTCGTCGTTTCGGCCGGTCTTCCCCGGTCAAGGCGGTGGCCGGGCGGGGCCGACCCGGTCGCCGATCGATGACGGTCCACCCGGCCACCACGCGGCAATGGGCTGACCGGGTCACCGCCCGATGACAGGCCGACCGGTTCACCGATCGATGATGACGCCGTTCGCGTCGATGCCGTGGTCCCGCCAGTAGACGTCCCACTCGTCGTCGACGTGCTGCGGGACCTTGCCCTGCGGGTAGCGGACGTAGGGGGCGGTCGGCTCCTGGCCGTCGGGGAAGCAGGCGCTGCCGCCCTGCCCGCCCACCGCGATCGCCGGGTACTCGCCGTCGCTGCAGATGCTCTCCCGGTAGCCGCAGCCGCTGGTCAACAGCAGCCCGCCCAGGCCCACTCCGGCAAGGATGATCATGACCCTCGTTCGCATGGGTCGAGTCTTGTCGCGGCGGGCGGCGCTGTCATGCGCACGCGTACTCAACTCTTCCCGGATCGGTAGGGTGGGGCGTTCCGTCCGGACAGGAGGACCGATGGCTGCCCACCTCGCCGTCACCCCGTCGACCGATGCGCCCGAACAGGTCGACCTGCCACTGCTGACCTACTACGACGACGCGACGGGCGAGCGGACCGCGCTGACCGCGAGTCAGCTCGGTGGCTGGGCGGCGCGTACCGCCGGTCTGCTGCGCGACGGGTGCGGGCTGGGGCCGGGCAGCCGGGTCGCGGTGCTGCTGCCGCCGCACTGGCGTACCGCTGCGGTGTTGCTCGGGGCCTGGTCGGTGGGCATGGCGGTGTCGTTCCGGCCGCGCGCCACCGCCGGCCTGCCGGTCCTCGAACCGGGCGGCGATCTGGCGTACGACGCGGTGTTCGTCACCCCGGAACGCCTCGACGACTGGCTGGAGGACGTGCCCGACGGGGTGCACCGCTACCTCGTCGGCACCCGCCCCGGGGCGTTGACCGACGTGCCGGTGGGGTGGCTCGACTGGTCCGCCGAGGTGCTGCGGCACACCGACACCCCGCCCGACTATGCGGCCGTCCACCCCGCCGCCCCGGCCACCCCCGACGGCACGAGCTACGCCGTCTGGGGACGCCTGGCGAAGGAGGTCGCCACCCAACTCGACCTGCGTCCCGGCGACCGCCTGCTGGTCGACGCCGCCGAACACGAGCAGCCGGTGAAGTGGCTGCTCGCCCCGCTGGCAGCCGGCGCCTCCGTGGTCATCTGCGCCAACCCCGACCCCACCAGGTCGGCTGCCCGCATCTCCACCGAACACATAACCCGCACCCTCTAACCCCGCCCGCACCCGCCGCCGACCCCGTTTCCCCCGGTGATCAAGAGGTTTGCGTCAACTTTGATCTTCAGATTGACGCAAACCTCTTGATCACCGGGCCTGGGTTGGCCGCTGTCCCGGGGTTGACCCAGGGGATTGCTCGGCGGTTCGGTCAGCAGGTGGTGTTGCCGGCGGGGACCCAGCCGTCCAGGGACGGGTCCTCGGCACCGTGGCCGTAGATCCAGGTGTCGTTGTCCTCGGACCAGCCCTGGCCGTGCCAGCGGAACCCACGCCCGGCGGTCAGGGTGCGCAACACCTGGCCGTGCGGTGCCGTGCGCAGCCAGGTGTTCTGGGTGAGGTTGCAGAGGAAACCGGGCGCGTCGCTGGCCGAGGCCGGGGCGGCGGCCACGGCGGTCCCCGGGACGGCGACGACCGCGATCGTCAGGACGTGCAGAATTCGGCGCTTCACTCGGATCCCCTTCGACGTGCCGGTGTCAACTGTCGACTGTGGACACCGTACCCGCCGGGGGAGACGACCGCCTGTCGGGCGGGACGAGCCCCGGCTGGGCGAGTCGCGGAAACGCCGGCCGAATCGCTGACGTCATCAGCTCTAAAGGACGCACGAGGGACCACCCACCCCCCGCCGCACGCAGAACGAGAGGAGCGACGCAACCAGACCCGGGCGCGCGAGGGACCAGCGCACCCCGGACCGGCCGCAGCCGCCCCGCGCGTGGGGCACGCCTGCCGCGACCGGCTGCCGGCACCCCGCCGGCGCAGGTCAGTCGACCGTGGGGAGCCTCGGGCCGAGGACGTCGTCGGCGTCCACGATCGTGTACGCGTACCCCTGCTCGGCGAGGAAGCGTTGCCGGTGCGCGGCGTACTCGGTGTCGATGGTGTCCCGGGAGACCACCGTGTAGAAGTGCGCCTGCCGGCCGTCGGCCTTCGGCCGGAGCACCCGGCCCAGCCGCTGCGCCTCCTCCTGCCGGGAGCCGAACGTGCCGGACACCTGGATCGCCACCGCCGCCTCCGGCAGGTCGATGGAGAAGTTGCCGACCTTCGAGATGACCAGCGTGCGCAGCTCCCCCGAGCGGAACGCGTCGAACAGCCGCTCCCGCTCCTTGTTGGTGGTGGAACCCTGGATGATCGGCGCGTCCAGGTACTCCCCGAGCTGGTGCAACTGGTCGATGTACGCCCCGATCACCAGCACCTGGTCGTCGGGGTGCCGGCCGACCAGCGCCTTCACCACCGGCAGCTTCGTCCGGGCGGTCGCCGCCATCCGGTAACGCTCCTCGGCCTCCGCCGTCGCGTACGACATCCGCTCCGCGTCGGTCAGGGTGACCCTGACCTCGGTGCACTCGGCCGGGGCGATCCAACCCTGCGACTCGATGTCCTTCCACGGCGCGTCGTACCGCTTGGGGCCGATCAGGCTGAACACGTCGCCCTCCCGGCCGTCCTCGCGGACCAGGGTGGCGGTCAGGCCCAACCGGCGGCGGGCCTGGAGGTCGGCGGTGAACCGGAAGATCGGCGCGGGCAGCAGGTGCACCTCGTCATAGACGACCAGGCCCCAGTCGCGGGCCCCGAACAGGTCCAGGTGGGTGAACGCGCCGCCGCGCCGCGAGGTGAGCACCTGGTACGTGGCGATGGTGACCGGACGGATCTCCTTGCGCTCGCCGGAGTATTCCCCGATCTCCTCCTCGGTGAGCGAGGTACGGGCGATCAGCTCCCGCTTCCACTGCCGGCCGGCGACCGTGTTGGTGACCAGGATCAGCGTGGTCGCCTTCGCCTCGGCCATCGCCGCCGCGCCGACCATGGTCTTGCCCGCCCCGCACGGCAGCACCACCACCCCGGACCCGCCGGCCCAGAACGCCTCCGCCGCCTCCCGCTGGTACGACCGCAGCGTCCACGGCTTGCCGCCGTCCTTGCCGGCCTCGGTCAGCTCGATCGGGTGCGCCTCACCGTCGACGTACCCGGCCAGGTCCTCCGCCGGCCAGCCCAGCTTGAGCAGCGCCTGCTTGAGCCGACCCCGCTCCGACGGGTGCACCCGGATCGTGTCGTCGTCGATCCTGTCGCCGAGCATGCCGGCGAGCTTCTTGCTCTTGGCGACCTCGATCAGCACCATCCGGTCCAGCCCCCGCAGCACCAGGCCGTACGCCGGGTCGTTGGCGAGCTGGAGCCGGCCGTACCGGTCCATCGTGTCGGCCACGTCGACCAGCAGGGCGTGCGGCACCGGATAGCGGGAGAACTTCAGCAGCGCGTCGACCACGGCCTCGGCGTCGTGGCCGGCGGCGCGGGCGTTCCACAGCCCCAACGGGGTGAGCCGGTAGGTGTGCACGTGCTCCGGGGAACGCTCCAACTCGGCGAAGGGGGCGATCGCCATCCGGCAGGACTGCGCGTCCGGGTGGTCGATCTCCAGCAGCAGCGTCTTGTCGGACTGCACGATCAGTGGTCCACCGCTCACGCCAGGTCCCCTCCTCGGCCGGATTCCCCGACCGGCGGCGAATCCCGCCGCAGGTCGACCATCCAGTGTTGCACGGGGGTGGGAGACTGCCAGAAAATCTTCGCAATGGGTGCAACGTTTCCCAGAGCGCACGCGTCTACCAGTGGGACGACCAACCCGGGGAGGCACACGATGCAGGTCCGCCACAGAGCCCGGGTCGTCGCCCTGGCCATGGTCATGCTGGTCGGCGCCGGTGGATGTGCGTCCGTGCCGCAGGCCGATCCGGGTGGCACAGGAGGAGGGCTCGCCCCGGTCGGCAGTGCGGAACAGGTAACGGGGGCGGGTGCCTCCTCCCTGCCCGACCAGCTGACCGGGTCCGACACGAAGCCCCGGCCCCGGAAGAAGCCACAACCGGAGGTCCGCGCCACCAAGACCCCGAAGGCGTCGACCGGGCACCGGCCGCGCGTCCCGCAGAAGTCCAACCTGACCCGCTGCCAGCAGGGTGAACACCAACGTGAGGTGGAGACGTACCTGGCCCGGCTGGGTGGGTTCGGCACCGTCACCGTGGACGGCCGGCAGACCGACGCCGACTGCGCCGCGATCAAGAAGTTCCAGCAGCGGTACGACATCCGCCCGGCCGAGGGTCGCGCCGGCCCGTTGACGCTCGACGTGGCGAAGCGACTGGCCACCACCGACGTCAAGCGCTGCTCCGCCGGCTCCGGCACCACCTTCTGTGTGGACCTGACCCGGCAGACCACCTGGGTGATGCGCGACGGCAAGGTCGTCGCCAAGCCCACCGTCACCCGGACCGGGATGGCCGGGTACGCCACCCCCGCCGGCACGTACAAGGTGAACCTGCGCAACCTGAAGGAATGGTCCAACCCGTACGAGGTGTGGCTGCCCTACTGGCAGCGCTTCAACGGCGGGATCGGCTTCCACGAGACCACCACCTACCTGCACAACGCGGGGATCGGCTCGCACGGTTGCGTCAACCTGCTGCACACCGACGCGGTGCGCTGGTGGGAACTGGGCAAGGTCGGCTCCCGGGTGGTCCTGGTCGGCCGCCGCCCCGGCACCTGAGCCGTCCGTCCCATCCGTCCCACCCTGCCCGTCTCGCCGTCGGCCCGTCGGTAGTTGTCCATAGGGGCCGGATCGGGGGTATTTCCCCCTGTCCGTCCTGGCGACCGGGTGCCACCCTGGAAGTCGGGGGCCGGACGGGGTGGGAGGGCTGGGATGACCGTCGATCACGAGATGATCGCCGAGGACGCGTCGAACGGCGACCGGGTGACACCGACCGACGAGGTGTCCACGGCCACCATGGTCGGGTACGCCGTCGCCGGGATCGCCGTCGTCGGCTGGTTCCTCTTCGGCTGGCTGGTGCAACGGCAGGGCTTCATCGACTCGGTCGGCGAGGCCGCCGGCACGGGGTTCGCCCTGCTGCTCATCGTCTCGGTCATCGGCACCGTACGCCGCAGCCGCCGCTGAGTCGCAACGACTGACGGGGCTGCCGAACGGTCACTCCTCCCGGACGGCCGCGGTGATCCGGTGCAGGGCGAAGGTGTGCAGCATCTCGGTCCGCTCGTCCTCGGCACGCAGGTAGCCGGCACCGATCGACACCGGGCGCAGCAGCCGGGACAGCGTCGCCCCGTGCGCGTCGACATAGCCGACCCAGACCAGCGCCTTGTCCCGGACGGCCTGCTGGAGCACCGCCAGCGCCTCGGCGTGACCGTGCGCGGGCAGCGGGCCGGCCGCCGCGCGGGCCGCACCACCACGGACCACTGCCGGGGCCCGCCGGGCCGCCCGCGCCGCCGCCTCGCCCCGCCGGATCTGCTCCACCACACCGAGCAGCCGGGGCAGCGCCAACCGGGGCGTGGCCAGCGGGTCCACCGCCCGCCCGGTCAACGGCACCCGGGTCGGGGCCCGTCGCACCCGGGGCCGGGCCAGCACCGTCGTGCCGGTGGCGTCCTCCGGCACCGGGGCGTACCCGGCGTCACGCAGCGCGGTCAGCATCCGCCCCACCTGGTACGGGGTGCACAGCACCGTCGGGGCCAGCCGGCGGAACGCCAACGCCGTCAACCGCCGGTCGGCCAGCACCTCCGCGAGCAGCGCCTCGTCGTCGCTGCGCACGTATCCGCCGGCGGAGCCGACCCGCAACCCACCGTGCTGACGGGCCACGTCGTCCACCAGGTAGGTCAACCCCTGCGGAATCGGGGTCCGCGACCGCCGCCGGAACAGGTCGTGCAGGTCGTCGGCCGTGTAGCCGGAGTCCAGGGCCCGCCGGACGCTGGCCGTGGTGACCCGGTGCACGCTGGCCCCACCCGCCGACTCCGGCTCGGTCACCGTCTCCAGTTCGGCGGCCAACGTCGGATCGGGTGGGCCGGGCACCACTACGCTCAGGTCGGCCTGCACCAGGAAGTGGTCGACCGGGGCGGGGAGCAGGGCATCCAGCGCCCGGACCGTGCCCGACGAGTCACCACCGTCGGTGTCGGCACGCAACCCCAGCGGGTCGTCGCCACCCCGCTCGTCGGTGTCCGTCACGTCGGCGAGCAGCAGCCGCCCGTACGCGGTGAGCGCGCCGAGGCCGGTCACCCCCAGCCGGGCCGCCTCGGTCAACACCTCCCGGTGCGCGGCCTCCCGACCCCGGCTGCGCCGGGGGGCCCGCCAGTCGAGCAGCGCCAGCACCTCCTCGGCGGTCGGGGCGGTGGCCGGTTCCAGCTCGGCCAGCACCCCGAGCACCGCCCGGCGGGCGGCCGGCGCACCGGCCCGCTCCGCCTCGGCGGAGAGCACGCTGATCGGCCGGTCCCGGTCGTCACGCTGCCCCACCAGACCTGCCTGCCGGCTCATCGTCAACCAGGCGCGGGCCAACTGCTCCCAGCGGTGGGCCAGCGACACCGCCCGCCACACCTCGTACGCGCCGGTGGGCAGCACCTGCTGTTCGCCGCCGTACCGGCTGGCGGCGGCGGGCAGGTCCAGCTCACCGAGGAGACCTGCCGCGTACGCCACCTCGACCAGCAGCGCGGTCGTCGATTCGTCCAGGGAGACCGTACGGGCCAGCCGGCGCAGGTCGCGTACCCCGATCCCGCCGGAACGCAGCACCGGTGCCGGCTCGGCGGTCAGCGCCTCCAGCAGCGCCTCGGTGTGCCGTACCACCTCCATGGTCTGCCCGACCCCGGCGGAGTCGACGGCTTTGGGCTCCCGGGGCGGTGCCGCGACCGGCGGCGGATCGATCCGCAGCGGCCCGAGCGGGCCGGTGTCCCGGCGCAGCAGCAGCCCCACCTCGCGGGGCAGCTCGACCGTCCCGGCGGAGACCGCCACCAGCAGCCGTGCCTCGACCAGCCAGCGCACCGGCGACCCGGTCGGTGCGCCACCGTTGGTCGGGTCGGGCGGCACGTCGTCCTCCGCGCCGAGCGCCGGCGCCTGCAGCGATCCGGGCGGCACGCTGCCGACCGGTGGACCGGCGGCGAGCCGGTCCAGGATCGCCCGCGCCGACGGGGGCGCGGCGAGCAGCGTACGGCGCAGTTTCGCGGCGTCCGCGCAGAGCGCCGCCGCCCGCAGGTCCAGCTCCTCGGCCGGCCGGCCCAGGCCCGCCGGGTACGGGGCGAGCTCGTCGACGCTGCCGGTGACCTGGAGCGCCTGCTCCGGGCCGTACAGCAGGAACCGGGCGCGGAGCCGGTCGAGCGCGCCACGGACCGTGGCCGGGGCGGGCGGGTGCGGCCCGGCGGCGGCCAGGGCGAGGACCGCCTCGGTGGAGGTGGTGCCGTCCGAGGCGTGCCGGGTCAACCGGGCGGCGTCGAGGATCTGGAGGGTGAACTGGTCCAGCCCGTCGAGGGCACGGGCGACCGACACCCGCGACTCGGCCCGCAGGGCGAGCGCGGAGACGTCGGCCGGCACCGGCACGACGAGGTCGGGCCGCAACTGGAGCAGTGCGGCGAGCGCCTCGTCGGGCAGCGCGCGCAGCTGGTCGGCGAGTGAGGTGGTCATCGTCGTTCCACGCTAGCCCGCTGCCGCCCGATCCCGCCGCCCGGACGTCCGGCTCGGGCGACCTGTCCGGGTACCTTCGCAGCATGTCCGCGCTGATGGTCGGGTTCGACCTCGACATGACCCTGATCGACTCCCGCCCCGGCATCGCCGCCGCCTACCGGGAGCTCACCGCCCGTACGGGGGTGCCGGTCGACGCGGAGCTGGCGGTGTCCCGGCTCGGCCCGCCGCTGCGCACCGAACTCGCCCACTGGTTCCCGGCCGAACGGGTCGAGGAGGCGGTGACGCTCTACCGGGAGCTGTACCCCGCGTACGCGATCACCCCGTCGGTACCGATGCCCGGCGCCCGGGAGGCGGTCGACGCGGTGCACGCGCACGGCGGCCGGGTGATGGTCGTCACCTCCAAGATCGGCCGGTTGGCCCGGCTGCACCTGGACCACCTCGGGCTGGCGGTCGACGAGTTGGCCGGCGACCTCTTCGCCGAGCAGAAGGCGACCTCGTTGCGGGAGCACGGGGCCGCGCTCTACGTCGGTGACCACGTGGCGGACATGGTGGCGGCCGGGGCGGCAGGCATCCCGGGCGTGGGCGTGGCCACCGGCCCCTGCCGGGCGGACGACCTGCGCGCGGCCGGTGCACAGGTGGTGCTCGACGACCTCACCGGATTCCCGGCGGCGCTCGACCGGATCATCGGGCTAGCCTTGGAGCAGTAGACGTATCGAGTGAAGCAGGGGTCTCCAAGGTGCCGACGGGGCGAGTGAAGTGGTATGACGCGGCCAAGGGATACGGGTTCGTCACCAGTGACGAGGGTGGCGACGTGTTCCTGCCGAAGGGCGCGCTGCCGGCAGGTGTCACCGACCTCAAGGGTGGGCAACGGGTCGACTTCAGCGTGGTGGACAGCCGGCGCGGCGCCCAGGCGATGGGGGTCAAGCTGCTGGACGCGCCGCCGTCCATGGCCGAGCTGCGCCGTCGGCCGGCCGAGGAACTGCACGGCCTGGTCGAAGACATGATCAAGGTGCTGGAGGCGAAGGTCCAGCCGGATCTGCGCCGGGGCCGGTTCCCCGACAAGAAGACCGCGCAGAAGATCGCTCAGCTGGTCCACGCGGTGGCCCGCGAGCTGGAGGTCTGAGGCACCAGCCCGGCGTCGGCGGCCCGGCCCAGCAGCGCCTCCACGGCGGCGAACCCCGCGTCCCCCAGGTCTGCGGTGAACTCGTTGACGTAGAGGCCGATGTGCCGGTCCACCACGTCGGGCTCCATCTCCTGCGCGTGCGCGAGCACGTACTCCCGGCTGGCCGTAGGGTCCGCCCACGCCTGGCGTACCGACTCGCGGATCCAGCCGGCGGCGGCCACCGGGTCGACCGCGCCCTTGCGGGCCAGGATCGCCCCGAGCGGGATGGGCAGGCCCGTGTCGGACTCCCACCACTCACCCAGGTCCACCAGCGCGGTCAGCCCGTGCCGGTGGTAGGTGAACCGGGCCTCGTGGATCACCAGCCCGGCGTCGTACCGACCGGCTGCGACGCCCGGCATGATCTCGTGGAACGGCACGATTTCGATGCGGGCCGGCGGCTGCCCGGCCGACCAGAGCCGGAACAGCAGGTACGCAGTGGTCCGGTCACCGGGCACCGCCACCGTGGCCCCGCCCAGGTCGACCCGGTCGGCGTCGGCACGGGTGAGCACGAGGGGGCCGCAGCCACGGCCGAGCGCACCGCCGCAGGGCAGCAGGTGATAGTCGTCGAGCAGCCAGGGGAGCGCGGCGTAGCTGACCTTCACCAGATCGAAGGCGCCGCGTTCGGCGGCGGTGTTGGTGACGTCGACATCGGCGAAGGTCACCTCGACCGGTGGCGCGCCCGGTACCCGGCCGTGCACCAGTGCGTCGAAGACGAACGTGTCGTTGGGGCAGGGCGAGATCGCCAGGGAGAGCGCCACGACCCCACGGTAACCCGGCCCTCTGCCGACGACATCCACACCGTCTGCGGCGATCGGTGGCGGCCAGCGGCGGGCGGTGAGCGGGCCGCTTAATGTCTGCTCCGTCCCCCTTCCGCGCGTCGCCCGGGATCGAGATCCGGGCAGCCCTGGGCGGGCGAGGAGTACTCCTACGCGTCCTTTCGATCTGACGACGTCAGCGATTCAGAAGCCGGCTCGCGCGTCTGGGCATCCGCCCCGCTGGGTGGTTGGCTTCCCGGTGGCCCGGTGGCCCGGTGGCCCGGTGGCCCGGTGGCCCGGTGGCCCGGTGGCCCGGTGGCCCGGTGGCCCGGTGGCCCGGTGGCCCGGTGGCCCGGTGGCCCGGTGGCCCGGTGGCCCGGTGGCCCGGTGGCCCGGTGGCCCGGTGGCCCGGTGGCCCGGTGGCCCGGTGGCCCGGTGGCCCGGTGGCCCGGTGGCCCGGTGGCCCGGTGGCCCGGTGGCCCGGTGGCCCGGTGGCCCGGTGGCCCGGTGGTCCGGGTGATTCGGTGAGGTCATCAGCTCGAAAGGACGCGACCTCGATAGTTTGTCCCCAGCTCCAGCGGGTTTCCACAGGGTTATCCACAGCCCCGGGTGGGGCTGTTGAAACCGTGTCGACGCAACGGGAGCATGGCGGGGTGACGACGGAGGAAGCCCCGCTGGCCGACCTGGGCCGGACGGTTCGGGCACTGCGCCGCGAGGCCGACCTGAGCCAGCGGGAGCTGGCCCGGCGTTCAGGGGTGCCCCAGGCGACCATTGCCCGGATCGAGTCCGGCAGGGCGACCGACCCACGGTTCCACACGGTCGAGCGACTGGTGCGGGCGGTCGGCGGGACCCTGACGGTCGCACTGCCGGGCAGGCCAGCGTCGACGGCGGGCCCGACCACGATCCCGACCGCTGCCCCGACCGCTGCCCCGACCGCAGCCCCGAACGAAGTCTCGATCACGGCGTCGGCCACCGAGGTGACCTGCTCGCTCCCGCCGGTGCCGCACGATGATCTGCGGGACACCGCCGGGCGGCGCTATCCGGCCCACCTCGACGTCTGGCCGGTGCGGGAGCCGAAGGACTGGCCGGGTGCCTGGTGGGCGGACTGGTACAACCTGCCGCCCCCGCTCTGGCCGCTGCGGTTGCCGCCGGCGGCGTACGAACGGAACCGGGGGTACCGGGACCGGCGGCGGGCGGCGGAGCGGGTGCGTCGGGACACCAGGGTCCGGTGGGTGGAGGGTGACGGGCGGCCGGCGACGGCCTGGCGGTTCGTGGCCGAGTTGCCCGACGGCACCCTCCTGGGGGAGCTGCGCGCCCACGAGCGTGACCTGCGCCTGGCCCATGGGGACGACTGGGACTGGCCGCGTGAACTCGTACTCGACGGGGTGCTGGTCGCGGCCGGGCACCGCCGGATCGGCATCGGTGCCCGGCTGATGGTGGCCATGGCGCAGCGGATGGACGAGACGGGCATCGGCCTGGTCCACACGGTGGTCGAGAACCACATCGCCATCCGCTTCCTGTCGGCCTGCGGTTTCCGGGTCGCGTCCGCTCGTCCCCTCGCCATGACCCTGGAACGCCCGGCCGGCCCCGCGCCCCGGCCATCCCGTCCGCTATAGCCCGCCCCGTCGGCCATAGCCCGCCCCGACCGCCGTAGCCACCCGGCCGTCGCCCCGGGTGCGCCTCAGGACAGCGCGCGGGCCGCCTCGGTCAGGGCGGTGAACGCCTCCCGCATCCGCCACCCGTCGCGGTCCCGGGGACCGACCGGGTTCGAGACGGTACGCAGCTCGGCGAAGGGGAGGCCGGCCTGCGTGGCGGCGACCGCCACGGCGTACCCCTCCATGGCCTCGGCCACCGCGTCGGGGTGCCGGTCGGCGAGGATGGCGGTGCTCGCGGCGGTGCCGGTGACCGTGCTGACCGTCAGCACCGCCCCGACGACCGCCTGCGGGAGGGCGGAGCGCAACGCGTGAAGCAGCGCCGGGTCGACGTCGATGGTGGGGCCGCCGCCGAGCAGTTCCGGGGGCATGCCCAGTTCGTCGACGGGGATGAAGCCCGTCGGGGATTCGGCCCCGAGGTCAGCGGCGACGCTGCGGGAGGCGAGCACCGTGGCGCCGACCGGGGCGCGGCCGGCGAAACCGCCGGCGATCCCGGCGCTGACCACGGCTCGGTACGGGCGGCCGGCGGCCTCGGCCAGAGCCAGCATCCGGGCGGTGGTGGCGCCGGCCACGGCGGGGCCGACGCCCAGCGCCCGGACGGTGACCGTCGGGTCGGTCAGCCCGGCCCGGACGGCCTCCGCCTCGGCCGGCACGGCGGTCAGCACCAGCAGACCCGTCACGGCACCGACCCCGGCGACTGCCGCCGCTCGTCGTCGACGCCGCTGCCCGGGACGGCTGACGACGGCCGGTAGATGTGGTAGCCGGGCGGGGCCAGCCCGTCGCCGGAACGCCCGGGGTCGCCCGCTCCGCTCGGTGCCGGTGAGGTCGGTGCGGCACGGGCCGCCGCCTCGGCCGCCGCGTCGTCGGCGGCCCCGTCCGTACCGTCGCCCGGGTCGGTCGGGTCGGCGGGGTCGCGGCGGGCGCGACGGGCCGCGGTGGCGGCATCGTCGGCCTGGTCCTGGGCGGCCAGTTCCTCGTCGGTCAGCGGCCGGCCGAGCAGCCGCTGGGCGCGGAGCCGACCGGCGACGACGACCCCCCGGACGGCGGCGAGGACACCCACCCCGGCGGCGACCGCGATGCCGATCCGGCCCTCGAACGGGACGAGACCGAGCCCGCCTCCGGCGACGAAGGCGAGCATCAGGACGGTTTCCGAGTGGGCGAAGGAACTGGCCCGCAGCCGTTCGGGAATCCGTTCCTGGATCGAGGCGTCGACGGCCAGCTTGGCTATCCCGCTGGACAGGGCGGCGACCAGGCAGAACAGCGCCACCATGGGCAGTGAGAACTTCAACACGGTCAGGATGCCCACCCCGGCCACGATGATCATCGTGCTGGACTGGATCGCCGCCGGCCGGTGGATGCGCAGCCGGGTGCCGACCGCGGTGGCCAGGAAACCGCCGACCGCCAGCGCGCCACCGATCAGACCCAGCGCCGCCTGGTCGTTGAGCTCCCGGCCGAACAGGTCGTTGGTCAGGTCCCCCTTCTTCAGCGCGAACGCCAGGAAGAGCAGGAGGAAGCCGTAGAGCGCGCGGAGCCCTGCCGCCCCGATCAGGGTGGCGATCACCAGCCGGCCCGCCGGCCGCCCCCGGCCCAGCGGACGGTCGCCCTTGCGGCGCAGTGCCCGCAGCGGCCGGGGCACCCGCTCGGGCGGCTCCGAGTCCGCCCGGGGTGGCAGCCGCAGCGCGATCACCATGCCGACCAGGAAGATGACCGAGGCGACCCGCAGCGGCCACTGCGGCCCCAACCAGAATGCCGCCAGTCCCAGCGGGGCCACCAGTGCCCCGGCCACCGTGCCGTAGACGCTGGCCCGCGCCCCCACCTGGGACAACCCGAGCCCTTCGGGCAGCAACCGGGGTACGGCGGCGGAGCGGGCCACCCCGTAGGCCCGGGAGAGCGCCAGCACGCCGAACGCCGCCGGATAGAGCCCGAGGCTGCCGAGGTAGTCGGAGATCAGCCAGGCGAGGAAGGCCCGGCCGAGCATGGTGGTGGCGAGAGCGTACCGGCGGCCGTGTCGGAAGTGGTCGAGCAGCGGGCCGACCACGGGAGCCAGCATGGCGAACGGCACCATCGTGACCAGCAGGTAGAGCGCGACCTTGCTGCGGGCCTCGCCGAGCGGGACGTCGAAGAAGATGGTCCCGGCCAGCCCGATGGCGATCAACGTGTCGCCGGCGCAGGAGACGGCGTGCAGGTCGAACAGGCGGACCATGCCGGCCTCGCCGCCGGCACCCCGGGCGCGGGCCGAGCCGGCGCGGCGGGTCACCCAGCGTCCGCCGCTGACCGAGCCGCGCAGCAGCAGGCGGGTGGCACGGATGCCGGTGCCGACGGTCCGTCCCAGTACGGACGACCCGGAGCGGGAGAACAGCGGCATGTGCACCATCCTTGCCCATCTGCTCCAGGTACGCCGCACCACGGGGAAGACTCACTCGGGGAGTGCCTGTCGGTGCGCGGCGCGCATGGGGAACAATGGTCGGGTGACCAGGCCCGCTCCCGCCCGTGCCGCCCGCCTCGACCAGGTCTGCGCCGCCGCCGTCGAGGTGGCCCGCGACGCCATCACCGAGGTGGAGCCCACCGACGTCGGCGACCACCTGCGGGCCGTCGCCGAGGGCGACCGGGTCGTCACCCATTATTTCGAATGCCTGCTCGGTGGCTACCGGGGCTGGCGTTGGGCGGTGACGGTCACCCGGGTGCCGCGCAGCCGGCAGGTCACCGTCTGTGAGACGGTGCTGCTGCCCGGCTCCGACGCGCTGCTCGCGCCGGGCTGGCTGCCCTGGCAGGAACGGCTCCAGCCGGGTGACCTCGGCCCCGGTGACCTGCTGCCCACCCCGTCCGACGACGACCGGCTCGCCCCCGGCTACCTGCTCTCCGACGACCCGGCGGTCGAGGAGACCTCCTGGGAGCTGGGCCTGGGCCGCCCCCGGGTGCTGTCCCGGGAGGGCCGGGCCGAGGCGGCCCAACGCTGGTACGACGGCGACCATGGTCCGTCGGCGGCGATCTCCACCGCCGCCCCCGCGTCGGCCCGCTGCGGCACCTGCGGCTTCTACCTGCCGCTCGCCGGTGCGCTCCGGCTGGCGTTCGGGGCCTGCGGCAACTTCTACGCCCCGGACGACGGTCGGGTGGTCAGCGCCGACCACGGTTGCGGCGCGCACTCGGAGACCCTGGTGGAGACTCCCGAGCCGGCGATCGACGAGCTTCCGACGGTGTACGACGACAGCGCGGTCGAGTCGATGACGGTGGACGGCGCGTCCCCGGCCGACGGGCCCGCGCCTGTGGAGTCGCCCGACCCCGCCTGACCAGCTACCGGTCAGCCCCGGGGGTGGATTGCCGTCGGCGGCGGCGGTGGGCGTCGTGCCGCATCATCGTGGCCAGACCGGGAAAGCCCCACAGGAACCCGGCCAGGCAGGTCCAGAGCCAGTCCTGGTGACCGTGTTCGGTGAGCCAGTCACGGAAGAAGACCAGCAGGAACAGGCCGGCAACCGCCCAGGCGATCAGCCCGGCCACCGCGAACGGGACCATCGGCGGGTCGAGGGGCTCGGGTCGGGGTGGTTGCTCCTGCGGCACGGGCAGAAGCGTACCGCGAAGTACTTTCCCGGCCCGCCGCTGATCTGGGACGATGCGCGCGACAACGGTAGATCATTAGCGAGGACCTGATGGCCATTGCGCCGCCGGACAACGGCATTCCCTCTGATCCCGCTCAACCCCGGAACGGTTTCGACCGGTTCTTCGAGGTCTCCGCCCGTGGCTCGACGATGAGCCGCGAGGTACGCGGTGGCCTGGCGACCTTCTTCACGATGGCGTACATCGTGGTACTGAACCCGCTGATCCTGGGCGGGGCCGCCGACGGTGACGGCAAGAAGCTCTCGATTCCCGCCCTGGCCGCCGCGACCGCGCTGGTGGCGGGCCTGATGACGATCCTGATGGGGGTCGTCGGGCGGTTCCCGATGGCGTTGGCCGCCGGTCTGGGGGTGAACGCGCTCGTCGCGTTCGAGATCGCCCCGCAGATGACCTGGGCGGACGCGATGGGGCTGGTGGTGATCGAGGGTGTGCTCATTGCGATCCTCGTGCTCACCGGCCTGCGTACGGCGGTGTTCCGTTCGGTCCCGACGCAGCTCAAGACCGCGATCGGGGTCGGCATCGGGTTGTTCCTGACCATCATCGGCCTGGTCGACGCCGGTTTCGTCAGGCGGGTGCCGGACGCGGCGAACACCACCGTGCCGGTGGGGCTCGGCATCAACGGCAAGATCGTCAGCTGGCCGATGCTGGTCTTCGTGGTCGGCCTGCTGGTGACGCTGGTGCTGGTGGTGCGCCGGGTGCGCGGCGCGATCCTGATCGGCATCCTGGCCTCGACCGTGCTGGCGATCATCGTGGAGGCGGTCGCCAAGGTGGGTCCGTCGTTCGTCGACGGCAAGCCCAACCCGGACGGCTGGTCGTTGAACGTGCCGAAGCTGCCCGAGCGGATCGTGGACATCCCCGACCTGTCGTTGCTGGGCAACTTCAACGTGCTGGGGTCGTGGAGCCGGGCGGGTTGGTTGATCCCGCTGATGTTCGTCTTCACCCTGTTGATCACGGACTTCTTCGACACGATGGGCACGATGGTCGCGATCGGCCAGGAGGGGGACATGCTCGACGAGCAGGGCACCCCGCCCCGGGCGAAGGAGATCCTGCTGGTCGACTCGATCGCCGCGGCGGCGGGTGGCGCGGCGAGCGTCTCCAGCAACACGTCGTACATCGAGAGTGCCTCGGGGGTCGCGGAGGGTGCCCGGACCGGGGTGGCCAACCTGGTCGCCGGCGCCCTGTTCCTGCTGGCGATGTTCCTGTCGCCGCTGGCGACGGTGGTGCCGTTCGAGGCGGCCTCGACGGCGCTGGTGGTGGTCGGGTTCCTGATGATGACCGCGGTGCGGACCATCGACTGGACCGACTACGAGATCGCGATCCCGGCGTTCCTCACCATCACCCTGATGCCGTTCACCTACTCGATCTCCAACGGCATCGGCGCGGGCATCATCAGCTACGTGGTGCTCAAGCTGGCCAAGGGGAAGGCGCGGGAGGTCCATCCGCTGCTCTACGCGGTGGCGGTGCTCTTCGTGCTCTACTTCCTGCGTGGACCGATCGAGTCCGCGGTGCTGTAGTCCCGGCGTCGGTCTCCGGGCCGGGTGACCCGTCGGGGTTGCCCGGCCCGGGGCGGCGGCATTCCCCCTCGTGAGCATGGTCATATGGCATGTCATTAGCCAGGCTCATTAGTTAGGCTAACGACTGTGACGGAGCGGACGGTGACGGCGAACCGCGTGCCACCGGCGCAGCTGGCACCCCAGCTGCGTGATGCGATCACCCGACTCAACCGGCGGGTCCGGCAGGCCCGCCCGGTCGGCGACCTGACGGTCACCCAGCTCTCCGCGCTCACCAGCCTCCGGCTGGCGGGCGCGCTGACGCCCCGGGAGCTGGCCGACGTCGAACGGGTCCAGCCACCGACGATGACCAAGATCGTCGCGAAGCTGGAGGAGCGCGGCCTGGTGCAGCGCACCCCCCACCCGACCGACGGCCGGCAGGTCATCCTGGCGGCCACCGAGTCAGGCCGGGCCGTGCTCGACCAGTTCGAACGGGCCCGCAACGAGTGGCTGGCCAGCCGGCTGGCCGCGCTCACGGAGGACGAACGCGACACGCTACGGCGGGCCGCCGAGATCCTCCAGCAGCTCGCCCGCGCCTGACGCCCCACCGGGTCCGCGCCGTCCGCCGTCGATGACGCGTACGCGACCCGAGGAGGCGCACCAAGAGTGCAGGCGAAGCTGAGCACGATGTTCCAGTCCCTACGAGTCCGCAACTACCGACTCTTCGCCACCGGACAGCTGGTCAAACTGATCGGCGTCTGGATGATGTTCATCGCCCAGGACTGGCTCGTCCTTGAGCTTTCGGACAACTCGGCCACCGCGCTCGGCGTGGTGACCGCCCTGCAGTTCACCCCGGTGCTGCTGCTCACGCTGCTCTCCGGCCGCCTCGCCGACCGGTACGACAAGCGGATGCTGCTCTTCGTCGCCAACTCCGTCTGGACGGTGCTGGCGTTGGGGATGAGCCTCCTGGTGCTCACCGGCCTGGTCGAGCTGTGGCACGTCTTCGCGTTCGCCGCCCTGCTCGGCACCGCCAACGCGGTGGAGACCCCGGTCCGGCAGGCGTTCGTCAGCGAACTCGTCGGCACCACCCTGCTGCCCAACGCGCTCTCCCTCAACGCGGCCGTGTTCAACTCGGCCCGGATCATCGGCCCCGCCGTCGCCGGGCTGGCCATCGCCGCGTTCGACGTCGGCCCGGTCTTCCTGTTCACCGCCGTCAGCTCCATCGCCCCGCTGGCCAACGTGGTCCGGATGCGCCCGGCCGAGCTGTACCGCAAGGAACTTCCGCCGCTCGGCGAGCGGGACTCGGCGAAGGTCGTCGACGGGCTGCGCTACGTCCGTAGCCGCCCCGACCTGCTGCTGCCGATGGTGGTCATGTCGGTGATCGGGATGTCGCTGTTCAACTTCCAGCTCACCCTCGCCGCGCTGGCCAAGACGGTGTTCCACACCGGGGCCGCCTCGTTCGGCCTGTTCAGCACCGCACTGGCGGTCGGCGCGCTGGTCGGGGCGCTCGCCGGCACCGGTCGGCGCAGCCGTCCCTCGGTCTGGCTGGTGCTCGGCGCGGCCGTCGGCTGCGCGGCCTTCGGCACCCTGGTCGGCCTCGCCCCGGCGTACTGGCTGGTGGTGACCCTGCTCCTGCCGACCGGCTTCTTCATGGTCTTCTTCGCCCAGGCGGCCAACCAGCGGGTGCAGCTCGGCACCGACGCCGCCTTCCGGGGCCGGGTGATGGCGCTGTGGGTGCTGGTGTTCCTGGGCACCAACCCGGTCGGCGCGCCGATCATCGGCTGGGTCGCCGAGACCTTCGGCGCCGGGGCGAGCATCTGGATGGGTGGGCTCATCTCCCTGGCCACCGCCCTGCTCGCGCTCACCTGGCAACTGCGGCGCTCCGGTGCTCGGCTGCGCTTCCGGGTGCTGCCGATGCCGCGTTTCTACGTGGTGCCCGGCCCCCGTCTGCTCACCCCCGGCGGGCGGTGAGCGGTGCCGCCGCCCGGTGGCGGACACGCACAGCGTTCAGATAGCAACAAAGCGGTGGCGCGCGGGCCCGCCGGGCCTTAGCGTCGAGGTGTGGCAGGCGGGAGCGCGCTGACGCTGGTAATGGCGTTCCTCGCCATGGCATGCCTGCCGGCGGCGTTCGCCCTGGTCTTCTGCTATGACGAGATCCTCGACCGGGTGGCCTGCGGGTGGGCCGAGTGGCGGGAACGCCGCCGGGAACGCCGCACCATCGCCCGGCTCGACCGGGCCCTCGCCACCGACCCGGTCACCCGCGACCTCGACCTGACCGAGCTGGACCGGGCCGACCGCCGTCCCCTCGAACTCCTCGCCGCCGACCTGCGCCGGCTCGGCCGCCACCGGCTCGCCGCAGGCGGCCGTTCGGTGGTCTGGCACAGCTCGGTGATCGAGGCGTACGACGACCGGCTCCGCGCGGCCTGCCGGGCACTGGGGATCCCCGAGCACCTGGCCGAGCTGACCGGGGTCGACCGGGAGATCGAACGGGTCCGGGTCGAAGGGCTGCTCGCCGGGGCGGGCCTCGCGTTGCCGGCCACCCGCGCCGACCGCCGCCCCCGCGACCGGCGGGCGTGAGACTCTTCGTCGCGGTCTACCCGCCGCCGTCCGTCGTCGCCGACGTGACCGCCCGGGTGGCCCGGCTGCGGGTGGGTGCGGCCACCGCCGCCGGCCTCGACATACGCCTGGCGCAGCCGGCGCACCTGCACGTCACGCTGGCCTTCCTCGGTGAGGTGGCACCCGGTCGACTGCCCGAGGTCCAGGGTGCCCTCGCAGCGGCGGCCGGGACCGCCCGGGCCGGCTGGGACGGCCCGCCCCGGTTGCGGCTGGGCGGTGGGGGCTGCTTCGGCCAGGGCCGCTCCACGGTGCTCTGGGTGGACGTGCTGGGGGAGGTGTCGGCGCTGCGTACCCTGGCCCGGCTGATCCGCGCCGAGCTGGACCGGGCCGGCCTGCCGTACGACGGGAAGCCGTTCCGCCCGCACCTGACGGTGGCCCGCCCCGGGGACCGGCTCACCCCGTCCGAGGTGGAGGCCGACCGGCTCGCCCTCGACGCCCACCTCGGCCCGCCCTGGCCCGCCACCGACCTGGTGCTGGTCCACAGCCGCCCCGGCCCCCACCACACCCACCTGACCAGCTGGCCGCTCTGACCTGCCCGGACGCCCGCGCGCAACCGGGGGCGACACAGCGGTGTCCGAGTCACCCGGACCCCGCCACGCCGCCCCCGTTGAGTTGATCACGGGTCGGGCCGGCGGCCCGTCAGACCAGGGTCACCAGGCCCATGCCTCCGGGCCGGGGCCGCCGTTGCCGACCGGTGGGAACAGCTCGTCGAGCCGCTGCTCCGTCGCCTCGTCGATCTGCACCGAGAGCGCCCCCAGGGTGTTGTCGAGCTGCGCCACCGTACGCGGGCCGATGATCGGGGCGGTCACCCCGGGCCGGGAGAGCAGCCAGGCCAACGCCACGTCGGCCGGGTCCTGACCCAACTCCGCGCAGAACTTCTCGTACGCCTCGATGGCCGGCCGGTGCGCGGCGAGCCCGTCGGCGGCGCGGCCGGCGGTGCCCCGCGCGGCCCCGCCCTCGGCCATCTTGCGCAGCACTCCGGAGAGCAGCCCGCCGTGCAGCGGCGACCACGGGATGACCCCCAGCCCGTAGTGCTGCGCGGCCGGGATCACCTCCAGCTCGACGTGTCGGGTGAGCAGGTTGTAGATGGACTGCTCGGCGACCAGACCGAGGAAGTTGCGCTTCCCGGCGGCGGCCTGCGCCTGGGCGATGTGCCAACCGGCGAAGTTGGACGATCCGACGTAGATCACCTTGCCCTGCGCGACCAGGGTCTCCATCGCCTGCCAGATCTCCTCCCACGGGGTGCTCCGCGAGACGTGGTGCATCTGGTAGAGGTCGATCACGTCGGTCTGGAGCCGACGCAGCGAGTCCTCACAGGCCCGGACGATGTGCCGGGCGCTCAGGCCCTGGTCGTTGGGCCACTCGCTCATCTTGCCGTAGACCTTGGTGGCCAGGACGACCCGGTCCCGCCGGCCGCCGCCCTGGGCGAACCAGCGGCCGATGATCTGCTCGGTGATCCCCTCGCCGGTCTGCCAGCCGTACACGTTGGCGGTGTCGAAGAAGTTGATGCCGTGTTCGAGCGCCCGGTCCATGATGGCGAAACTGTCCGGCTCGGACGTCTGCGGCCCGAAGTTCATCGTGCCGAGGCAGAGCCGGCTCACCGACAGGCCGGTGCGTCCCAGATTCGTGTACTCCATGACCCCACCCTGACACGCGCGGCGGGACGCCGCCGGGCACTGCCAGGGTGGAGCCTCGGGTCAGGAGGACTCGCGGGCCGCCGGGCCGCTGCCGAAGAGGACGTCGTCCCAGCTCGGCAGGCGCTTACGCGGCTTGCCCGAGGCGTCCGTCGACTCGCCACCGGCGGCGGCTGCGGCCGTGCCGGTGCGACGCGGCCGGAGCACCGCCAGCGACGGCACGGCCGGGACCTCCTTCGGCGCGTCCGAATCGTCGTCGAAGGCGGAACCCTGCCCACCGCCGAGCAGCGCGGCGGCGCCACCGCCGACGGCCCGCTGCCGGGGGGCGTCGGCACCGGCCAGCGCGGCCGGGGACCGCGGGTCGAGACCCCGCCCCGAGGTGCCGCCGAGCGGACGGTCCAGCGAGGCCAGCAACGCGTCCCGGCCGGCCCGGATCGGGTCCCGGCCCGGTCGGGCCTGCTCGCTGGCGGCCGGCAGGCCGTGCCCGCCCCGGCTCGGCTCACCACGCGACGGGCCGGGCAGCGCGTGACCGCCCCGCTCCGGTGCCGGCTCCTGGCCGAGGATCGGCATGGGACGCTCGGCGCACAGGTACTGCGCCATGTCGTCGTGCGGGGTGACGTTCTGCCGGAGCTTGTCGAGGTCCCAGACGGCCTGCGCGGTGGCCTTGCCCGACGGCCAGGTGGCGATGATCCGCCAGGTGCCGTCGTCGCGCCGGAAGGCGTCCCAGGAGATCTTCTCGGTGTCGATACCGTGCTGGGCCAGCCGGCCGTTGACCACCTCGGCCAGCGGGGTTGCCTTCTCGGCGCCCTTGAGCCGGGTGCGCCGGGCGTGCTGGGCGAGCATGGCCCGTTCCTGGAGCACCGGGCCGGCGTAGCGCAGCACCCGGTCGACGGGCACGCCGGCGATCCGGGCGACGTCCTCGGCGGACTCGCCGGAGCGGATGCGGGCCTGGATGTCGCGGGGGGACAGCGACGGGGTCGGGTCGGCCCCGACCGGGACGACGGCGAGCGGCGGCGTGCCGGGCTCGGCGTGCAGCACGGTCGCGATGCGTTCGTCGATGGGGAGGGCGAGCAGGCGCCCGACCTCGTCGGCGAGCACCAGCGCCTGGCCGTCCTCGGAGAGGGCGACGAAGCGTACTGGGCGCATGGCGTAGCCTCCGTCCCGCTTCGCTGGCCGTCACGCCACGAGCCGGCCACCCGGGCGTCCTCGCACCACCGTACGCCCATCTGCCCACAGGTGGGGGAGGTGAATCCGCATGTCGCGACTGAGCTGCGGCAATGATCACAGTGGGTGGCCGCAGCAGCCGCTGCGACCACCCACCGTGACGGGTGTGATCAGAGCCGCTCGACCACGTAGTCGATCGCGGCGGTGAGCGCCTCCACGTCGGACGGCTCCACCGCCGGGAAGAGGGCGACCCGCAGCTGGTTGCGGCCGAGCTTGCGGTACGGCTCGGTGTCGACGATCCCGTTGGCCCGCAGCACCTTGGCGATCGCGGCGGCGTCGACCCCGTCGGCGAAGTCGACGGTGGCGACCACGTTGGAGCGCAGCGTCGGATCGGTGACGAACGGGGTGGCGAACCCGGACCGCTCGGCCCAGCCGTAGACGATCCCGGCGCTCTCGGCGGTGCGCTTGGCCGCCCAGCTCAGGCCGCCCTGCGAGTTCATCCAGTCGGTCTGCTCGGCGGCCAGGAAGATGGTCGCCAGCGCCGGGGTGTTGTAGGTCTGCTCCAGCCGCGAGTTGTCGATCGCGGTGACCAGGTCGAGGAAGGCCGGGATGTAGCGGCCCGAGCCCTTGATCTCGGCGGCCCGCTCCAGCGCGGCCGGCGACATCAGGGCCAGCCAGAGGCCGCCGTCGGAGCCGAAGCACTTCTGCGGGGCGAAGTAGTAGACGTCGGTCTCGCCGACGTTGACGTCCAGACCGCCGGCCCCGGAGGTGGCGTCGACCAGCAGCAGCGAGCCCGGGTCGGCGTCGGCGACCCGGCCGATCGGCACCGCGACACCGGTGGAGGTCTCGTTGTGCGGGGTGGCGTAGACGTCCACCCCGGCCTCGGCGACCAGGCTCGGCGCGCTGCCCGGCTCGGCCTTGCGCACGGTCGGCTCGCCGAGGAACGGCGCGTCCTTGACCGACTTCGCGAACTTCGCGCCGAACTCGCCGAAGCTGGCGAACTGGGCCCGGTCGCGGACCAGCCCGAACGTGGCGACCTCCCAGAAGGCGGTGGTGCCGCCGTTGCCGAGGACCACCTCGTAGCCCTCGGGGAGGGAGAAGAACTCGGCCAGGCCCCGGCGGAGCCGGGCGACCTCGGCCCGGACGGTCTGCTGCCGGTGCGAGGTGCCCAGGAAGGTGGTCGCCACGTCGGCGAGCGCGGAGACCGCCGCCGGACGTACCTTGGACGGCCCGCAGCCGAACCGCCCGTCGGCGGGCTTGATGTCGTCGGGAATCCGGATGGTCGGTGCGTCAGCCACGGTTTTCTCGATCCTTCCGCATGGGCGAGGGCGGGCCCTTCAACGGGCGCGGAGCCGCGCCGGACGTGCGCTGGCGCACGTCGTGGCCGGATCCGGGCCTGGTCCGGCGACACTGCCGGCCTTCATCCTCGCACCCGTGGCGGCCCGGATGCCGGCTGGTCCCAGGCCCGGGGCTGAGGCGTCGGACACACCGGGGGCGGTGGCCGGCGACGCGTCAGGGGCGTCGACCGGCCGGTCGACGCCCCTGCGCGGAGCGGGTGTGCTCAGACGCCGTGCGGGATAGCGTCCCAGCCCTCGACCTGCTGCGGCTTGCGGGTGCCCGGCCCGACGTAGCGGGCCGACGGCCGGACGAGCCGCTGGAGCTTCTTCTGCTCCAGGATGTGCGCCGACCAGCCGCCCATCCGGGCGCAGGTGAACATCGAGGTGAACATGTGCGCCGGCACCTCGGCGAAGTCGAGCACCACGGCCGACCAGAACTCGACGTTGGTGGCGAGGACCCGGTCCGGGCGGCGGGCCTGTAGCTCGGCCAGGGCGGCCTTCTCCAGCGCCTCGGCCACCTCGAAACGGGGTGCGCCCAGCTCCCGGGCGGTGCGCCGGAGCACCCGGGCGCGCGGGTCCTCGGCCCGGTAGACCCGGTGACCGAAGCCCATCAGCCGCTCGCCCCGGTCGAGGACGCCCTTGACGTAACCCTCGGCGTCGCCGCTGCGCTCGACGGCCTCCAGCATGGTGAGCACCCGCGACGGTGCGCCGCCGTGCAGCGGGCCGGAGAGCGCGCCGATGCCCGAGGAGATGCAGGCCGCCGCGTCGGCCCCGGTGGAGGCGACGATCCGGGCGGTGAAGGTGGAGGCGTTGAGGCCGTGCTCGGCGGCCGAGATGAAGTACGCGTCGACGGCCTTGACGTGCCGCGGGTCGGGCTCGCCGCGCCAGCGCTTCATGAACCGCTCGACGATCGTCTCCGCCTTGTCGATCTCCTTCTGCGGCACCGCCGGCAGGCCCAGCCCACGGGCGGACTGGGCGACGAAGGACAGCGCGGTGACCGAGACCCGGGCCAGGTCGGCACGGGCCTGGACGTCGGAGATGTCGAGCAGCTGACTGAGCCCCCAGTACGGCGCGAGCATGGCGACCGCGGACTGCACGTCGACGCGGATGTCGCCGGAGTGCACCGGCACCGGGAACGGCTCGGCGGGCGGTAGGCCGGGGCCGAAGCGGCCGTCGACCAGCAGGGCCCAGACGTTGCCGAAGGAGACCTGGCCGATCAGATCCTCGATGTCCACGCCCCGGTAGCGCAGCGCGCCACCCTCGCGGTCCGGTTCGGCGATCTCGGTCTCGAAGGCCACGACGCCTTCGAGGCCCGGTTTGAAGTCGGCCATGTCGTCTCCTGGCTTCTGGCTCGGTGCGCCCGTTACGGGCTTGGTCCGGCCCGGTACCTACGGCGACCCTCAGGGATGTCTTCTCGTCATCTTGCCTGGTGAGTAACCAAGCGCGCGACCCGCTGCGACTGTGCTGCACACGACATCCCCGCCGCTGGACGCCGGGGTCCGCTCCGTGAGACTGATCGGTGGGCCGACCGGCGTCGCCGGGACGCGGGACGGCCGGCATGAGGAGGACGACGTGACGGGCGACACACCCGCGCTGGCGGCCATGCGGCACGAATACGCCGCCGACCTGGGACTTTCCGAGCCGGATCTGGCCGCCGACTGGCCCACCCAGTTCGGCCGCTGGCTCGCCGACGCGGTCACCGCCGGCCTGCCCGAGCCGAACGCGATGGTCCTCGGCACCGCCGACGCCGCCGGCCGGCCCAGCGGCCGTACCGTGCTGCTCAAGGAGTACGACCCGCAGGGGTTCGTCTTCTTCACCAACCACGGCTCGCGCAAGGGCACCGAGCTGGCCGACAACCCGTGGGCCAGCCTGGTCTTCCCCTGGTTCGCGATGCAGCGGCAGGTGGTGGTGAGCGGTCGGGTGGAGCACGTCGACCGGCCCGGGACCGAGGCGTACTTCGCCTCCCGGCCGCGCGGCTCCCAGCTCGGGGCCTGGGCGAGCACCCAGTCGGCGGTGGTGCCGGACCGGGCCGCGCTCGAGGAGGCGTACCGGGAGGTGGCGGAGCGGTTCCCGGCCGGCACGCCGGTCCCGACGCCTCCGTACTGGGGTGGGTTCCGGGTCCGGCCGGAGACGGTGGAGTTCTGGCAGGGCCGGGCCGGGCGGCTGCACGACCGGCTGCGGTTCCGTCGGGCCGAGGGGGGCGACTGGGTCGTCGAGCGGCTGGCCCCGTGACCGCGGTCACACCGGCCCGGACGGGTCGGGCCCGCCGGTTGGCCATCGACCTGCGTCCGCTGCGGGTTCCCGCGTACCGCCGGATGTGGCTCGGCAACACGGTGGCGATGTTCGGGTTCCAGTTCACCGCGGTCGCCGTGCCGGTGGAGATGTACGCGCTGACCCGGGACTCGTTCTGGGTCGGGCTGCTCGGGGTGGCGGGTTTCCTGCCGCTGCTGGTCTTCGGCCTGTGGGGCGGGGCGGTGGCCGACGCCCGGGACCGGCGGCGGGTGCTGCTGGTCGGCTCGGCGCTGCTCTGGGTGTCGATGCTCGGCCTGCTCGGGCACGCGCTGTCCGGGATCGGCAGCCCGGTGCTGCTGCTGGCGCTGGTGACCGTGCACTCGATCGCGTTCGCGATCAGCTCGCCGGCCCGGTCGGCGATCCTGCCCCGGCTGCTCCCGCCCGAGCTGGTCCCGGCGGGCAGCACCCTGAACTACACCACCTTCACCGCCGCGTCGGTGGCCGGCCCGCTCGCCGCCGGCCTGGTCTTCGCCACCTTCGGCACCGACGCCGGGCTGCCGGTCGCCTACGCCGCCGACGCGCTGCTGTTCACCGCGCTGGTGGTGGCGACGGTACGGCTGCCCGCGATGCCCCCGGCCCCACCGACCGAGGGGGAGGTGCGCCGGGGTGGCCTGGCCGGCATCCTCGACGGGTTCCGCTACCTGGCCACCACGCCGGTGCTGCTCTCCTCGTTCGCCATCGACCTGATCGCGATGATCCTGGCCATGCCCCGGGCGCTCTTCCCCGAGGTGGCACAGGAACGGTTCGGCGGCGGGGCGGCGGTGGGCTGGCTCTACAGCGCCATCGCGATCGGCGCGATGCTGGGCGGCCTGACCTCCGGCTGGATCGGCCGGCTGCGGCGGCAGGGGCTCGCCCTGGTGGTGGCGGTGGTCGGCTGGGGGCTGGCCATCGCGGCGGCCGGGCTGGCCCGGCAGCTGTGGCTGGTGGTGCTGCTGCTCGCGGTGGCCGGGGCGGCGGACCTGGTCAGCGCGGTGCTGCGGCAGTCGATGCTGCTGGTCTACGCGCCGGACCGGATGCGCGGCCGGCTCCAGGGGGTGAACACGGTGGTGGTGGCCGGCGGGCCCCGACTGGGCGACCTGCGGGCCGGGGCGATGGCCGCCGGGTTCGGTGGCTCGGTCGCCTGGGTCGCCGGCGGGCTGCTCTCGGCCGGGTTGGCGGTGCTGCTGGTGGCGTGCTTCCCGGCCCTGCTGCGCTACCGGGCCGGCACGGTGACGGAGGACCGCAGCTGACCGCGCGCCCGGTGGGACGGGTGCGCCGGGTCCGGCGGGCCGGGCCGGGCACCGACTAAGGTCACGACATGGACAACGCTGCGCACCGCCCGCCCTCGGGGACACAGTGGACCATCGCCGCCGACGGCCACGAGGCCGTCATCGTCGAGGTCGGCGGCGGGGTACGGACCTACCGGCGGGACGGGGTCGACTACCTCGACGGGTACGCCGAGGACGAGATCAGCCCCGGTAGCGCCGGGCACGTGCTGGCGCCCTGGCCGAACCGGATCAGGGACGGGCAATACTCCTTCGGCGGCCGGTCGTTGCAGCTGGACCTGACCGAGCCGGCCCGGGGGGTCGCCCTGCACGGCCTGGTCAACTGGGTGCGCTGGCAGCCGGTCGAGGAATCGGCCGACGCGGTGACCCTCGGTTACGATCTGCCGCCGACCCCCGGCTACCCGTGGTCGCTGCGGCTGCGGACCCGGTGGAGTGTGGGGGTGGACGGGTTGCGCGGCGAGCACGAGGTGACCAACACCGGGGCCGAAGCCGCACCGTTCGGGTTCTCGGTGCACCCGTACCTGCGGCTGGCCGGGGTGGCGGTGGACGACCTGACGATGCGGTTGCCGGCCCGTAGCCGGCTCCAGGTCGACGCCCGGCTGCTGCCGATCGGGGCGACCCCGGTGGCCGGCACCGAGTACGACTGGACCACCGCCCGGCCGATCGGCGACGCGCAGCTCGACCTCTGCTTCGGCGACGTGATCCGGGACGACGACGGTGGTTCGTCGGTGACCCTGACCGCCCCGGACGACGCGGACGGGGTGCGCCTGTGGGCCGACCACCAGTTCGGCTGGTGGCAGGTCTTCACCGGGGACGCGTTGACCGGCGAGCGGCACCGTCGGTCGGTGGCGGTGGAGCCGATGACCTGCCCGCCGGACGCGTTCCGGTCCGGCCGGGACGTCATCGCGCTGGCCCCGGGGGAGACCTGGCGGGGCACCTGGGGCATCCGGCCCGGGGTCTGAGCATGGAGTTCGGCGAGGTGGTCAGGCGTCGCCGGATGGTGCGCAACTACGACCCGGACCGTCCGGTCCCGCCGGAGGTGGTGCAGCGGCTGCTGGACCACGCGGTCCGGGCGCCGTCGGCCGGCTTCGCCCAGGGCTGGGGTTTCCTGGTGCTGGAGGAGCCGGCGGACCGGGAGCGGTTCTGGACGGCGGCCACGCCCGGCGGTGGGGGGCGGGACCGGTGGCTGGCCGGGATGCGCCGGGCCCCGCTGATCGTGGTGCCGCACGCCAACCGCTCGGCCTACCTGGAGCGCTACGCCGAGCCGGACAAGGGCTGGGTGGACCGCTCGGAGGACCGCTGGCCGGTGCCCTACTGGTACGTCGACACCGGCTTCGCCGCGCTGCTGATGCTGCTCACCGCCGTGGACGAGGGGCTGGGGGCGTGCTTCTTCGGCATTCCACCGGACCGGTTGCCGGCGTACCGGGAGGCGTTCGGGGTGCCGGGGGAGTACCACCCGATCGGCGCGGTCACGGTAGGTTATCGGGCAGTCGACCATCGGTCGCCGTCGCTGCGGCGCGGGCGTCGGCCGGTGGACGAGGTGGTCCGGCGCGGCCGGTGGAGTTGATGCCGGTTCGTACCATCCGCAGCGGGTGCCGGGCTCACGGAAACCGACAACGGGGAGCGGAACGCCGTGTGGCGGGGACGGATAGGCTGGCACCGTGATCGGTGCCGCACGGTGCGGCAGCTCGGCGTGACCCGGCACCACGCCGAGGGTCGGCCCGACCACGGGGAGGGGAGCGTGCCGTGATCTTCAAGGCGGTCCGGGACGGGCGTCCCTATCCGGAGCACAACCTGACGTTGAAGCAGTGGGCGGAGATCCCGCCCCGCCCGTTGCGGTTGGACCAGCTCATCACGACCAAGCGCGAGTTGGCGCTGGACAAGCTCCTCGCCGAGGACTCCACCTTCTACGGCGACCTGTTTCCGCACGTGGTGCAGTGGAACGGTGGCCTCTATCTGGAGGACGGCCTGCACCGGGCGTTGCGCGCGGCGTTGCAGCAGCGCAACCAGATCCACGCCCGGGTGCTGGTCTACAACGGCCAGCCCGAGTGACGCCCGCCTGAGCAGTCGTTAAGGTGGCGGCCATGGGCACCCCGCTGGACCTGCTGGACGTGGACGCCTCGCTCAGCGAGGAGGAACGTCAGATCCGGGCCGTCGTCCGCCGGCTCGTCGACGACCGGGTCCGCCCGCACGTCGCCGGCTGGTACGAGGACGGCGACGTCCCGGCCCGCGACCTGGCCCGCGAGTTCGGCCGCCTCGGCCTGCTCGGCATGCACCTGACCGGGTACGGCTGCGCCGGCGCCTCGATGGTCGCGTACGGGTTGGCCTGCCTGGAGCTGGAGGCCGGCGACTCCGGCGTCCGCTCCCTGGTGTCGGTGCAGGGTTCGCTGGCCATGTACGCCGTCTGGCGCTTCGGCGACGAGGAGCACAAGCAGCGCTGGCTGCCCGCGATGGCCGCCGGCGAGGCGATCGGCTGCTTCGGCCTGACCGAGCCCGACCACGGCTCCGACCCGGCCTCGATGACCACCCGGGCCCGCCGCGACGGCGACGACTGGATCCTCGACGGCGCGAAGATGTGGATCACCAATGCGCCGGTCGCCGACGTCGGGGTGATCTGGGCGCGCACCGACGAGGGGGTGCGGGGTTTCCTCGTACCGATGGACACCCCCGGGGTGACGGCGCGCGAGATCCGCCGCAAGATGTCGCTGCGGGCCTCGGTGACCGGCGAGATCGCCCTCGACGGGGTGCGGCTGCCGGCGGACGCCCTGCTGCCCGGCGCGGTCGGGCTCAAGGCGCCGCTGAGCTGCCTGACCGAGGCCCGGCAGGGCATCGTCTGGGGCGCGCTCGGCGCGGCCCGGGACTGTCTGGAGACGGCGCTGTCGTACGCCGGCACCCGGACCCAGTTCGGTCGGCCGCTGGCCGGCTTCCAGCTCACCCAGGCCAAGCTCGCCGACATGGCGGTGGAGTGGAACAAGGGCCTGCTGCTCGCCCTGCACCTGGGCCGGCTGGCCGACGCGGGCACGCTGCGACCGGACCAGGTCAGCGTGGGCAAGCTGAACAACGTGCGGGAGGCGCTGGCGATCGCCCGGCAGTGCCGGACGATCCTCGGCGCGAACGGGGTCTCCGGCGAGTACCCGGTGATGCGGCACGCCAACAACCTGGAGAGCGTGCTCACCTACGAGGGCACCTCCGAGATCCACCAGCTGGTCGTCGGGCAGCGGCTCACCGGCTTGTCCGCCTTCGGCTGACGTCCTCCCGTCACCCGTTCGGGTCGCTCGCCGCGCGCGCGTCGTACGGTGGCCGTACCGTCATCGACAGAAGCACGTGTCTGACGAGGACGGTGAGGGCGATGGCCCGCGACGGTGAAACCCCCCAGAGTGAGTTCCCCGGCTACCCGACCGCCGACACACTGCGCACCCGGTCGGGCGACCCGGTCGACCCCGACACCCCACCGGCCGACCCGCCCCGCACCGGTGGCGGCCCGGCCCGGGGCCTGCTCTGGGTGCTCGGCGCGGCGGCGTTGGTCGTGGTGGTGCTGCTCGGCACACAGGTGACCGGGATCTTCCCGGAGTTCCGCAACCCGTTCGCCAAGGAACAGACCGACCGCAGCCAGCCGCCGCTGCTCAAGTCGATCCAGGATCTGAGCCGTTACGTGGCGGCCGAGGGCAACTTCCAGGTCGTGGTCGACCTCCAGAACGACCGCGACAACGTGCCGGAGTTCCTGCTCAACCAGCGGACGCTGTTCGTCGGGGCGGGCAGCGTCGAGGCGTACGTCGACTTCGGCAAGATCGGCGAGGGCGCGGTGGTGCCGTCCGCCGACGGCAAGTCCGTCGAAATCAAGCTGCCCGCGCCGCAGCTCGGCGAGACCAACCTCGACATGGACAAGAGCTACGTCTTCGCCGAGGAGCGCGGCCTGTTCAACCGGATCGGTGACCTGGTCAAGGGCGACCCCAACCGGCAGCAGCAGGTCTACCGGATGGCCGAGGAGCGGATCACCGCGGCGGCCCGGGACAGCGGCCTGGCCAAGCGCGCCGAGGAGAACACCCGCAAGATGCTGGAGGGCCTGCTCCGCTCGCTCGGCTACGAGAAGATCACCATCACCTATACGGCCCCCTGACCCGAAGCGGGTTCGACCGCGGTCTTCGTGATCAAGAGGTTTGCGTCAGCGTTGATCTCCAAGTTGACGCAAACCTCTTGATCACCGGGCGCGATCCTGCCGGGCGCGACCGCGCCGGGGCGGTCAGTGGCTGGTGGTGGCGTAGCGGTCCTCGTTGGGCATCAGGATCCACAGCACCAGGTAGATGATCACCTGCGTGCCGGGCAGCAGCAGCGACAGCAGGAACAGCAGCCGGACCAGGGTGGCCGAGGTGTTGAACCGGCGGGCCAGGCCGGCACAGACACCGGCGAGCATGCGCCCCTCGCGGGGTCGGACCAGTTTGCGACTCATCGTCGTACTCCCACTCTGCGGCGATCCGCCGCGCTGCGTTCCACGGTAGGAAGGGGCGGCCACCGTGCCCTCCGTCCCGAGGGTGATCCGGTGACCCGGTACCCGTAGGTGGTTACCCGAGTCGACCCCGGCCGACGCCTGCCGACGCGACGACGGGGTGCGGACGACGGGGTGCGGTGGGCCGGGGCGGGTAGGCTCGCCGATCGACACCGCCCCACCCCGGGCGGGATCAGCAGGTCACCGGGGACCCCGGCGGCCACGGACCCGGCCGGACCCGGCACCACCGGGCGGCGGCGAGGAAGCGCAGCGATGATCAGTGTCTTCGACCTCTTCAGTGTCGGCATCGGCCCGTCCAGCTCCCACACGGTGGGCCCGATGCGGGCCGGGCGCACCTTCGTCGCCGGGCTGAAGGCCGACGGGCTGCTGCACACCGTCACCCGGGTCGGGGCCGAACTGTTCGGCTCGCTGGGCGCGACCGGCCACGGCCACGGCAGCGACCGGGCGGTGCTGCTCGGGTTGGCCGGCGAGAGCCCGGAGACGGTGGACACCGACAGCGTCGGCCCCCGGGTCGCCGAGATCCGCGCCCGTCGCCGGCTCGCCCTGCTCGGCAGCCAGGAGATCGACTTCGAACCGGACCGGGACCTGGTGCTGCACCGCCGCCGGTCGCTGCCGTACCACCCGAACGGGATGGTCTTCTCGGCCTGGGACGCGGCGGGCGCACAGCTGCGCACCCGGACGTACTACTCGGTCGGTGGCGGGTTCGTGGTGGACGAGGCGGCGGCCGGGGCGGACCGGATCACCGCCGACACCACCGCCGTGCGGCACCCCTTCTCGACCGGTGCCGAACTACTCGACGTCACCGCCGGCACCGGCCTGTCGATCAGCGGGGTGATGCTCGCCAACGAGCTGTCCTGGCGCAGCGAGGCGGACGTGCGGGCCGGGCTGCTGGACATCTGGCGGGTGATGCGGGAGTGCGTGGCCCGGGGCGGCACCCGCGACGGCGTACTGCCGGGCGGGTTGCGGGTCCGGCGGCGCGCCGCCGAGTTGCGCCGCAGCCTGGAGGCCGACGCGGGCGCGACCGACCCGCTGCGCGTGATGGACTGGGTGACCCTGTTCGCGCTCGCGGTCAACGAGGAGAACGCCGCCGGTGGCCGGGTGGTGACCGCCCCGACGAACGGTGCGGCCGGGATCATCCCGGCGGTGCTGCACTACTACACCCGGTTCGTGCCCGACGCCTCCGACGAGGGGGTGGTGCGGTTCCTGCTGGCCGCCGGGGCGATCGGGGTGCTGTTCAAGGAGAACGCCTCGATCTCCGGGGCCGAGGTGGGCTGCCAGGGCGAGGTCGGGTCGGCGTGCTCGATGGCCGCCGCCGGGCTGGCCGAGGCGCTCGGCGGCACCCCCGAGCAGGTGGAGAACGCCGCCGAGATCGGCATGGAGCACAACCTCGGGTTGACCTGCGACCCGGTCGGGGGGCTGGTGCAGATCCCCTGCATCGAACGCAACGCGGTGGCTAGCATCAAGGCGATCACGGCGGCCCGGCTCGCGCTGCGCGGCGACGGGGTGCACCACGTCTCGCTCGACAAGGTCATCAAGACCATGCGCGAGACCGGGGCGGACATGAAGGTCAAGTACAAGGAGACGGCACGCGGCGGCCTGGCCGTCAACGTGATCGAGTGCTGAGGGGCGTTCGTTCACCGGCTGCTAACCTGTCGTCCGTTGTTGTCAGGCGGGAGGCGACGGTGACCGCAGGCGTCACGGCGTTGTGGTCGCACCGCAACTCGCTGCGCATCCTGGTCAGACGCGACCTCGCGGTGAAGTACCAGCAATCCGTGCTCGGTTACCTCTGGTCGCTGATCGAGCCGCTGGGGATGGGCGCGATCTACTTCTTCGTCTTCGGGGTGCTCTATTCCGGGCCGACCAACAGGCACCTCGGCGAGGCCGCCGGGTCGTACCCGCTGTTTCTGGTCACCGGCATCTTCGCCTGGATGTGGACCAGCTCGGCGCTGAGCGAGGCGACCAACGCGCTGACCGGGCAGTCCCGCCTGATCACCACCATGAACGTGCCCCGGCAGGTCTTCCCGATCGGCCGGGTCACCGGCCGGTTCGCCGAGTACGTCGCCGGCCTGCCGATCCTGCTGGCCGTCGCCGTCGTCTACGCCGCCAACGGCCGGATCGAGCTGGGCTGGTCGCTGCTGAGTTTGCCGCTGGCCGTCGCCGTGCAGGGCACCCTGCTGATCGGGCTGGCCCTGCTGCTGTCCGCGGCGAACGTGCTGATGCGCGACGTGGAACGGCTCATGCGGCTGGTCATCCGGGTGCTGTTCTACGCCACCCCGATCATCTACCCGCTCAGCCTGGTCCGGGAGTCGGGCATGCCGGGCTGGGTGAAGGTGGCGTACGAGCTGAACCCGCTGGTCGGCATCTTCCAGCTCCAGCACGCCATCTGGTACCCGGACGAGTTCCCCGACGCCCGGCTGCTGACCACCACGATCGCCGGCAGCCTGCTGGTGCTGGCGGCCGGCTGGTGGGCGTTCCGCCGGCTCGAACCGGCCGTGCTGAAGGAACTGTAGGTGCCGCCGATCATCGAGGCGCAGGGTCTCGGCATCCGCTTCGTCCGCAACCGGCGTCGGCAGCTGCGGCTGCGGGAGCTGTTCATCCACCGGGGCGGCCGGGCCGCCTCCGGCCAGTTCTGGCCGCTGCGGGACGTCTCGTTCACCGTCGCGCCGGGTGACACGCTGGGCGTGATCGGGCGCAACGGCACCGGCAAGAGCACCCTGCTGCGGCTGATCGCCGGGGTGCTCATCCCCGACGAGGGGCGGATCACCGTCTCCGGTGACGTCGCGCCGCTGCTGGAACTGTCGGCCGGCTTCTCCAACGACCTGACCGGCCGGGAGAACCTCTACCTGGTCGGCGGGCTGCACGGGCTCTCCACCGGCTACCTGCGGCGGCACTTCGACGACATCGTCGGGTTCGCCGGTGAGCAGGTGGAACGGGCCATCGACACCTCGGTACGGCACTACTCGTCGGGGATGAAGGTGCGGCTCGGGTTCGCGATCATCTCGCACCTGCCGCACCCGATCCTGCTGATGGACGAGGTGACCGCGGTGGGCGACGCGGAGTTCCGCCAGAAGTGTTACTCGACGATCGACCGACTGCTCGCGGAGGGGCGCACCTTGGTGCTGGTGTCACACAACGAGAAGGACCTGACCCGGTTCTGCCGTCGGGGGCTCTATCTCGACGGCGGGCGGCTGACCGTGGACGGGACGGTCGCCGAGGCGCTCGACGCGTACCACGCCGCGGTGCCGCGATGACCGTGGCGATCGTGCTCGCCGCCGGTGCGTCGGCCGCGGGCCTGCCCACCGGCACGGGTGAACCGCTTGCCGACCGGCTCGCCGGGCAGTTGCACCGGGCCGGGGCACAGCGGGTGCACACCGTCGCCGACCTGCAGGCGCTTGCCGCCCTGGTGGACACCGTCACCGGCCCGGTCCTGGTCACCGGGGGCGACCTGGTCGCGCACACGGCCGTACTGCGGCACCTGGCGACCAGCCCGGTCGGCCCGACGGTGGCCCTGGTGCTCACCGACCCGCCGGCCGCCGGCGCGACGCTGGTGCGCGAGGAGCGCGGGCAGGTGGTCGACGCCGGCCCGGAGCTGCCCGACGCCACCGGCGTCTTCGGCGGCGCGCTGCGGGTCGGCGCGGACGACCTGCCGGCGCTGGCCGCCGCCGCCCGCTCGGCGGCCGTCGCCCCGGCGTCAGGCGTCGCCGTGGACCGGCTGTTCGCCGCGCTGGCCGACCTCGGCACCCTGACCTTCGCCCACCGGGTACGCCTGCTGGTGGCGCACCGGGTCGCCGATCCGGTCGGGCTGGCCGCCGCCGAGACGGCCCTGGCCGGGGTGGACGAGGACCGGGCGCAGCTGCGGCTGTCGGTGAAGGAACGCGACGACTTCTTCACCACCTACTTCGTCAGCACCTGGTCGCCGTACGTGACGAAGGCGTGTGCCCGGCTGGGCCTGACGCCGACCGGGGTCACCATGATCTCGGTGCTGTTCGCGGTGGTCGCGGCGGTGCTCTTCGGCGTCGGTGGCCGGCCCGCCCTGGTGGCCGGCGCGGTCCTGCTCTACCTGGGGTTCGTGCTGGACTGCGTGGACGGGCAGTTGGCCCGCTACACCAGGCACTTCAGCGCCTGGGGCGGCTGGCTGGACACGATGGCCGACCGGGCGAAGGAGTACCTGGTCTACGCCGGGTTGGGCTACGGCGCGACGCACGCCGGGTTCCGCTACGGCTGGGCGCTGGCCATCGCGGCGATGACCCTGCAGACCGTCAGGCACATGACCGACGCCTGGTACGGGGTGCTGCACGACGAGGCGGCCCGGCGTCCCCGCCCGGCCGGCCCGGCGGCCGGGGGGATCGGCGGGAAGCTGAACGCCGCGTCGACCCGGGTGCAGGCGGACACCGGCTCGGTGTCGTACTGGTTGAAGCGCACGGTGGTCTTCCCGATCGGTGAGCGGTGGGCGTTGATCGCGGTCACCGCCGCGCTGTTCGGGCCACTGGTCAGCCTGGTCTCGGTGCTGGTGTGGGGGGTGCTGGCGTTCGGTTACACGGGCGCGTTGCGGACCCTGCGGGCGCGTTGGATGTGGGTGCCGGTGCTGGACACCGTCGACGCGACGCTGCACCGCGACGATGGTCCGCTGGCGGCCCGGCTGCCGGTGGTCCGGCCGATGGGCCCGTTGACCCTGGCGGTGCTCGGGGCGCTCGGGCCGGCGGTGCTGCTGGTGCTGGGGCTGCTGCGGGTGGCCGGTGACGGCGACCCGGGCGGCCTGCGCTGGTGGCTGCCGGTGGCGTTGGTGGTGCTGCTGGTCGCCGGGCTGGGTGCGGGCGCGGCGCACAACGGGCCGCTGGACTGGCTGGTGCCGGCGGCGCTGCGGGCCGGGGAGTACCTGTTCGCCGCCGTGGTCGGGGTGATCGGCGGGGTGCCGGCCTGGCTGGTCTTCGGGTACGTCTTCGTGCTGACCGTGCACCACTACGACCTGACCGCCCGGTTGGAGAAGCGGCAGGCGGCGCCACCGTTGCACCCCTGGACGCTGGGCTGGGAGGGGCGTTCGGTGCTGCTGGCGGTGGCGGCGATCGCCGGATTTGCCGCCCCTGCCATGGCTACAATCGGTACGTACCTTCTGGTGGTTTTCGTGGCGAGTGTCGTGCTGGCCTGGGTGGTCCTGCCGGCCCGCGCGGGCCGGGCGGCGGCCGTACCCGTGCGGGGTGCCTCGCCGGGCTGACGACGGGGGCGGGGCGGATGACGCTGATCAGCTTCGTCGTACCGGCCTTCCGGGTGCAGGGCTACCTGCGCGAGTGCCTGGACTCGCTGCTCGGGCAGCCGTACCGGGACATCGAGGTGATCGGGGTCGACGACGGGTCCCCGGACGCCTGCGGCGACATCCTCGACGAGTACGCCGCCCGTGACCCCCGGGTCCGCGCGGTACGCCTGCCGCGCAACGTCGGGCTCGGTCCGGCCCGCAACGCCGGGCTGGACCGGGCCACCGGCGAGTACGTCTGGTTCCTCGACGGCGACGACCGGCTCGCCCCCGACTGCCTGACCGAGGTCGCCGACCGGCTCACCGCCACCCGCCCCGACGTGCTGCTGGTCGACCACGTCCGGGTGCACTGGGACGAGAGCGCCACCCGCAGCGCCCTGCCGGAGGTCTTCGGCGACCCGCCGGGCGCGGCGACGTTCCGGCTGGCGGAGCGGCCCGAGACGCTGCGCCTGCTGCACACCGCCTGGAACCGGCTGGTCCGCCGGGAGTTCCTGACCGGCCTCGGGCTGCGCTTCGCCCCCGGCTGGTACGAGGACGTCGCGTTCAGCTACCCGGTGCTGCTGGCCGCCGGGCGGATCGGCGTGCTCGACCGGGTCTGCGTGCACTACCGGCAGCGTCGGGCGGGCGCGATCACCCGGACCCTCGACGACCGGCACTTCGAGGTCTTCGACCAGTGGCACCGGGTGTTCGCCTTCCTCGACGACCGGCCCGAGCTGGCGGGCCTGCGCCCGGCGGTGTTCGAGCGGATGATCTGGCACTACCTCACCGTGCTCGGCAACGGCGACCGGATCGCCCCCGCGCTGCGGCAGGCGTTCTTCCGGCGGATCACCGCCGACCACCGGCGCTTCCGCCCGCCCGGCGGCTACCCGGTGCCGGACGGCGGGGACGGGCTCAAGCACCGGCTGGTCGCCGCCGGCCGGTGGCACACCTTCAGCGCGTTGCGCGCCGTCAACCAGGCCCGGGAGACCGCGCGGGTGACCGGCCGGCGGGTCCGGCCGGTGGCCCGGCGGACCGCCCGGCTGACCCGGGACGCCCTGCTGCACGAGTACTACCGGGCCGAGCTGCGCCGGCCGATCGACCCGACGCTCGCCGTCTACGCCGCCTACTGGTACCGGGGCTACGCCTGCAACCCGGCGGCGGTGCACGCCGCCGCCCGCCGGCTCGCCCCGCAGGTACGGGGGGTGTGGATCGTGCGCCGGGACCGGGTCGACACCCTGCCGCCCGGCACCGAGTACGTCGTGGCCGGCACCCGCGACGCCCAGCGGGTGCTGGCGCGGGCCCGCTGGCTGGTCAACAACGTCAACTTCCCGGACTTCGTGCGCAAGCGTCCCGGCCAGGTGCACGTGCAGACCCACCACGGCACCCCGGTCAAGGTGATGGGCCTGGACCAGCAGCGGTACCCGCTCGGCGCGGTCGGAATGGACTTCGCCGGGCTGCTGCGGCGGGTGGACCGGTGGGACTACAGCATCACCTCCAACGCGTTCTCCACCCAGATGTGGGACCGCGCCTACCCGGCGGACTACGTCCGGCTGGAGGTGGGCTACCCGCGCAACGACCGGCTGGTCACCGCCACCGCCGAGGAGGTGCGCGCGGTCCGGGCCGGGCTCGGGATCGCCCCGGACGAGCGGGTGGTGCTCTACGCGCCGACCCACCGCGAGCACCTGCCCGGCTACCGGCCGCCGTTCGACCCGTACCGGCTGCTGGAGGTGCTCGGGCCGGCCGGTCGGTTGCTGGTGCGCAGCCACTACTTCCACGACCGGGAGGGCCGGGTCCGGCGGCGGGCCGGGGGGCGGGTGGTCGACGTCAGTGACGTCGGCACCGTCGAGGACCTCTACCTGGCCGCCGACGTGCTGGTCACCGACTACTCGTCGGCGATGTTCGACTACGCGGTGCTGGACCGGCCGATCGTGATCTACGCGCCGGACCGGGACGCCTACCGGCTGGCCCGGGGGGTGTACTTCGACGTGACCGCCGAGCCGCCGGGCGCGGTCGCGCTGACCTTCGACGAACTCCGGGAGGTCTTCCGTTCCGGCGCGGAGGCTGCTCCACCGGCCGAGCGGGCCCGGCGGGCGTTCCGGGAACGGTTCTGCGGCTGGGACGACGGACACGCGGCGGAACGGGTGGTCCGGCGGGTGTTCCTCGGTGAACCGGGGTGAGGATCCGGGCGGATCGCCGTACTGGCCCGTAATAGGGCTGTCATCAGCCGAACATGGCACGTTTACCCGATGTGCTAACCCGATGATGCTCGTCACAGTCAACCCGGGGTTCGGCCAAGCTGGGGGAGGAGACGGTGACCACCGTCGCGCTGAAGGACGTCACAAAGGTATTCCCGGACGGGACGATCGCCGTCGACAACGTCAGTCTCGACGTCGTCGACGGGGAGTTCATGGTGCTACTGGGCCCGTCCGGCTGCGGGAAGTCGACCGTGTTGCGGATGATCGCGGGCCTGGCCGAGCCGACCACCGGCGCGGTGATGCTCGACGGCGAGGTCGCCAACGACCTGCCGCCGCGTGACCGGAAGATCGCCATGGTCTTCCAGGACTTCGCGCTCTATCCGCACATGTCCGTCGGCGACAACATCGGCTTCCCGCTGAAGCTGTCCGGGGTCGAGCCGGTGCCCCGGGGCGAGCGGGTGCAGGACGTGGCGAGCGCGCTCGGCATCGGCGACGTGCTCGGCCGCAAACCGAGCCAGCTCTCCGGCGGCCAGCGGCAGCGGGTCGCGATGGGCCGGGCGATCGTCCGCCGGCCGGGGCTGTTCCTGATGGACGAGCCGCTGTCCAACCTGGACAGCGGCCTGCGGGCCGAGCTGCGCGCCGAGATCTCCGCGCTGACCCGCGAGCTGGGCGTCACCACCATCTACGTCACCCACGACCAGGCCGAGGCGCTGACCATGGCCGACCGGGTGGCCATCATGCGCAAGGGCGTGCTCCAGGACGTCGGCACCCCCACCCAGGTGTACGGCCGCCCGGCGACCCTCTACGTCGCGGCGTTCCTCGGCAGCCCCCGGATGAACCTGCTGGAGGCGTCGGTCTACGTCCACCTCGACCGGTACGTCACGCTGACTCTCGGCGACCAGGCGCTCTACCTGCCGTGGGACGACATCCGCAGCCGGGCGGTGGCGCACTACCACGGCGAGCGGATCGTGGTCGGGATGCGGGCCGAGGCGCTCACCCCGGTCGCCCCGGACACCCCCGGTGACGTGCTCCAGGGCCGGGTGCGTTACCTGGAGCACCACGGGCACGAGTCGCTTGCCTTCCTCGACATCGGCGCCACCGCCATCATGGTCGACGAGATGAGCGCCCCCGCCGACGACGCCGCCCCCGGCCAGCGCGGGCTGCGCCGCTTCGGCCAGGTCATGTCCCGGCTCACCGGGCGGGCCACCGACCCGGAGGAGGTCGACCGGACGCCCGGCGGCAACCGCACCAGCGTGCTGAACGACCCGGGCCGGCACCACCGCCGCCCGGCCGAGCTGGCGGTCCGGCTGGCCCCGTACCCGGCGATCGCGGCGGGACACCCGATGGCGGTCGCGGTCCGGATGGACGCCCTGCACTTCTTCGACGAGCGCGGCGACCGCATCGACGTCGGCTGGCGCTGACGGGCCGCCGCGTGCACGGTGTGGTCGCGCCATGCAGCCGGGTCCGCTGGAACGGCGGTGTCCGCAGGTCCACCTGACGCAATGTCGGCGACAATCGCGCACGGTATTGGCGGGGTATTTACCCGCGGGTAACGTCAGGGTCATGACCGTTGACTCCCGCGAGGTGGCGGCCGGGGTGCTCCGGGCCGTCCCGTTCGCCCGCACGCTCGGCTTCGAGTTCGTCGAGGTCGCGCCCGAGGCCGAGGGTGGGGTCCGGGCCGTCGTCCGGCTGCCCGACTCGCCGGCCACCCACAACCACGTCGGCGGTCCGCACGCCGGCGCCCTGTTCACCCTCGGCGAGACCGCCTCCGGCGCGGTGGTGATGGCGGCGTTCGGGCAGATGCTCGACCGGGCCACGCCGCTGGCCGTACGGGCCGACATCGCGTACCGGCGGGTGGCGATGGGGGAGGTGCGGGCCACCGCGCGGCTCGGTCGTCCCCCGGCCGAGGTGCTCGCCGAACTGGACGCCGGGCAGCGCCCGGAGTTCCCGGTCGCGGTGGAGATCGGCACCCCCGACGGCACCGTCACCGCCACCATGACCGTCCAGTGGACGCTGCGCCCGAACCGCTGACCCGCGTGGCGGGGTTTGCCCGGTGGGGGTGCTGGATAGATTCGTAGCGTGCTGGGCCTACCTGCTCATGTGACCGCCTGCCTCTTCGACCTCGACGGCGTGCTGACGCCGACCGCCACGGTGCACAACGCCGCCTGGAAACAAACCTTCGACGAGCTGTTGCGCCGGCACGCCGAGGCCGACGGCGAACCGTTCCGGCCGTTCGACCCCGGCCCGGACTACCACCGTTACGTCGACGGGAAGCCGCGCGCCGACGGGGTGCGGTCCTTCCTCGCCTCCCGGGGCATCACCCTGCCCGAGGGCAGCCCCGACGACCCGCCCGACGCGGAGACCGTCAACGGGGTCGGCAACCGCAAGAACGTCGTCCTGCTGGACCGGATCCACCACGACGGCGTGCAGGCGTACCCCGGGTCGGTGGCCTACCTGAAGGCGGCCGAACAGGCCGGGCTGCGCCGCGCGGTGGTCTCGGCCAGCGCCAACTGCCGCGACGTGGTCGCCGCCGCCGGCCTGGAACCGCTGCTGGAGGTACGGGTCGACGGGCTGGTCGCCCGCGCCGAGGGGCTGCGCGGCAAACCGCACCCGGACACCTTCCTCGCCGCCGCCGAGCTGCTCGGGGTGGCCCCCGCCGAGGCCGCCGTGTTCGAGGACGCGCTGGCCGGGGTGGCCGCCGGCCGGGCCGGCGGCTTCGGCCACGTGATCGGCGTGGACCGGGTCGGCCAGGCCGACGAGCTGCGCGCCCACGGGGCCGACGTGGTGGTCACCGACCTCGCCGAGCTGCTGGGCGGGCCCACCGCATGATCCGGGAACGCGCCTACCCGGTCGAGCCGTGGCACATCCGGGAGACCCGCCTCGACATGGACGTGCTGGCCCAGTCCGAGTCGGTGTTCGCACTGTCCAACGGTCACATCGGGCTGCGCGGCAACCTCGACGAGGGCGAACCGCACGGCCTGCCCGGCACCTACCTCAACTCGTTCTACGAGCTGCGTCCGCTGCCGTACGCGGAGGCCGGGTTCGGCTTCCCCGAGTCGGGGCAGACCATCGTCAACGTCACCAACGGCAAGCTGATCCGGCTGCTCGTCGACGACGAACCGCTCGACCTGCGCTACGGCGAGCTGCTCAGCCACGAACGGGTCCTCGACCTGCGGGCCGGCACCCTGCAGCGGGAGATGCACTGGCGCTCACCCGCCGGCCGGGAGGTGAAGGTCCGCAGCACCCGGCTGGTCTCCTTCACCCAACGGTCGGTCGCCGCGATCCACTACGAGGTGGAGGCGGTCAGCGGCCCACTGCGGCTGATCCTCCAGTCCGAGCTGGTCGCCAACGAGAACCTGCCGGCACAGAGCCGCGACCCCCGGGTCGCCGCCGTGCTGGAGTCGCCGTTGCAGGCCGAGGAGGAGCTGACCACGGGCGACGGCGGCCTGCTCATCCACCGCACCAAGGTCAGCGGGCTGCGGGTGGCCGCCGGGATGGGCCACGACGTGGAGGCCCCGGGCAAGACCACCCTGGAGTCCGAGGGGTACGAGGACTGGGTCCGGACCACCATCGGCTGCGTGCTCCAGCCCGGCGAGACGCTCCGCGTGGTCAAGTACCTGTCGTATGGCTGGTCCAGCCGGCGTTCCCTGCCGGCGCTGCGCGACCAGGTCGGCGCGGCGCTGGCCGCCGCCCGGCTGGCCGGCTGGGACGGGCTGCACCGGGAGCAGCGCAGCTACCTCGACGGATTCTGGGACGCCGCCGACGTCCGGGTCGAGGGCGACCCGGAGGTGCAGCAGGCCGTCAGGTTCGGACTGTTCCACGTGCTCCAGGCCGGGGCGCGGGCCGAACGGCGGCCGATCTCCGCCAAGGGACTGACCGGTCCCGGCTACGACGGACACGCGTTCTGGGACACCGAGATGTTCGTGCTGCCGGTGTTGACGTACACCCAGCCGGGCGCGGTCCGTGACGCCCTGTACTGGCGGCACGCCACCCTGGAGCAGGCCCGCGAACGGGCCCGGACGTTGAACCTGGCCGGCGCGGCTTTCCCGTGGCGCACCATCGAGGGGCCGGAGTCGTCGGCGTACTGGCCGGCCGGCACCGCCGCGTTCCACATCGCCGCCGACATCGCCGACGCGCTGCGCCGCTACGTCCTGGTCACCGGCGACGAGCAGCTGGAACGGGACATCGGCCTGGAACTGCTGGTGGAGACGGCCCGGCTGTGGCGTTCCCTGGGCCACCACGACCGGTACGGCCGGTTCCACCTCGACGGGGTGACCGGCCCCGACGAGTACACCGCCGTCAAGAACGACAACATCTACACCAACCTGATGGCGCAGCGGAACCTGCTCACCGCCGCCGACTGCGCGATGCGCCTGCGCGACGAGGCCCTCGACCTCGGGGTCTCCGAGGAGGAGGCGGCCGAGTGGCGCGACGCCGCCACCGCCATGCACATCCCGTACGACGAGGACCTCGACGTGCACGAGCAGGTGGAGGGGTTCACCCGGCTCCAGGAGTGGGACTTCGCGCACACCCCGCCCGAAAAATACCCGCTGCTGCTGCACTACCCGTACTTCGACCTGTACCGCAAGCAGGTGGTCAAGCAGGCCGACCTGGTGCTGGCCATGCACTGGCGGGGCGACGCGTTCACCGAGGCGCAGAAGCTGCGCAACTTCCTCTACTACGAGCGGCGTACCGTACGGGACTCGTCCCTGTCGGCGTGCACCCAGGCGGTGCTCGCCGCCGAGGTGGGCCACCCCGAGCTGGCCCACAGCTACCTGCGGGAAGCCGCGCTGATGGATCTGCACGACCTCAACGAGAACACCCGCGACGGCGTACACATGGCGTCGCTGGCGGGGGCCTGGATCGCGCTGGTGGCCGGGTTCGGCGGGCTGCGCGACCACGACGGCGAGCTGTCGTTCGCCCCCCGGCTGTCCAGCCGGTTGAGCCGGTTGGAGTTCTCGTTGCAGTGGCGGGGGATGCGGCTGCGGGTGGACGTCCGGCCGCACCAGACGACGTACTCGCTGCGCAACGGCGGCCCGGACACGGTGATGGAGCTGCGGCACCACGGTGAGACCGTCCGGGTGACCTCCGCCGCCCCGGTGACCGTGCCGGTGCCGCAGCGCCACGAGAGCGGCCCGGCGCCGGAGCAGCCGCCCGGCCGGGCCCCGCTGCTGCGCCTGCCCGAATCCCCCGGCTGAGGGGTCGCCGTCGCGGTCGCGACGGCGACCCTGCGCCCGTAGCTGACCGGCAGGGGTCAGAACTGGGGACCGTCGGAGGGCCGGCCACCGGCGTCACGCGGGGCCACCGCCCGCGGGTCCTCCGGGGTACGCGCCTGCGCCGCCTCGTCCGCCCAGTCGGGCTCGTGCCCGGCGTCCGGTTCGGGGCGGTCCTGTTCGATGGTCCGGGTCTGCTGACGTGCCTTCCGCTTGGCCATGGCGAACCTCGTGATCCGTGCGGGGCGCGGCTGCGCCGGTGTGCCGCGCGTCTTCCCGCCGGAAACCCCCGCAAACCGCCGCCGGGGGCGGGCCGGTCAGGTGTCGAGGTGGCGGGCGAAGGCGAGGCGCAGGTGGTTCTTGGGGCGGGCGCCGACGATCGAGCCGGCCACCTGCCCACCGACGAGGACCAGCATGGTGGGCAGCGACATCACCCCGTACGCCCTGGTGGTTTCGGGGTTCGCGTCGGTGTCCAGGGTGACCACCCGCAGCCGGTCGCCGAACTCCTCGGCCAGCTCGGCGAGGTGCCGTGAGGTGCCCACGCAGGGCGGGCACCAGTCGGCCCAGAAGTCGACCACCACCGGCCGGTCGGCGGCCAGCACCGTGTCGGCGAAGGTGGCGTCGGTGACGGCGGTCAACCGGTGCGCTGCCGTGTCCTGAGGCATGTTTCCTCCCGTTGTGCAATGGCCTGGGTGAGCTGGTCGTGCAGCTGGCTGCGGACCGCGCCGAGCCGGTCGAGGTAGGCGTCCACCTCGGCCAGCTTGCGGCGCAGCACCGCCACCGAGTCGGGGCAGACGTCCCCGGAGGCGTGGCCGGCCCGCAGGCAGGCCACGAAGGGTCGGATGTCGTCGAGGCCGAAACCGACCGCCAGCAGCGCCCGGATCTCGTGCACCACCCGCAGTTCGGCCTCGTCGTACACCCGGTAGCCGTTGGCCGAGCGGCGCGGCCGGACCAACCCGTGCGTCTCGTAGTACCGCAGCGTGCGGGTGCTCGTGCCGGCCCGTTGCGCCAGCTCGCCGATCAGCATCCCGACCTCCTCGCCGCAGTTCCCGGCGTCACGCTAGACCTTGCCGCCGGTGTCAAGGCAACGGGTGAGAGCGGCCCCCGGGCGGGTAACCGCCACCGGCCGGCGAGTGGGAAGGGGCAACCACCATGGGGGTACGTGCCGAGGCCACGGTGGCGCTGGGGGAGGTCAGGCTGCCGGCGGACGTCGACGGGCCGGACGACGCGACGGGGGTGGTGCTCTTCGCCCACGGCAGCGGCAGTTCCCGGCACAGCCCGCGCAACGTGGCGGTGGCCCGGGTGCTCCAGCGTCGCCGGCTGGTGACCGTGCTGGTGGACCTGCTCACCGCCGAGGAGGACGCGGTCGACGCCCGGACCGCGCAGTGGCGCTTCGACATCGACCTGCTGGCCGACCGGCTCACCGGCACCCTCGACTGGCTCGCCGCCGAACCCACGCTGGGCCGGCTGCCGGTCGGCCTGTTCGGGGCGAGCACCGGGGCCGCCGCCGCCCTGGTGGCCGCCGCGGCCCGCCCGCAGCGGGTCGCCGCCGTGGTGTCCCGGGGCGGCCGGCCGGATCTGGCCGGCCCCGCCCTGTCCGGGGTACGCGCGGCGACGCTGCTGCTGGTCGGTGGCCTCGACGATCAGGTGATCACGGTGAACGAGCAGGCCGCCGCGGTGCTCGCCGCCCCGCACGAGGTGCGTGTGGTGCCCGGTGCCGGTCACCTGTTCGAGGAGCCCGGCACGCTCGACCAGGTGGCCGACGCCGCCGCCGACTGGTTCACCCGGCACCTCCCCGTCCCGGCCTGACCGGGTCGGCAGGGCGACGCGCAAGGGATGGGATGTTGCGGTATCCGAGCGCTCAGACCCCGCAACATCGCCCCCTTGCGACGGTCTCGGCGGACGGGCGGACGGGGCGGGGCGGGCCTCAGGCTGGGGCGGCGGGGGGTTCGTCGCGGCGGTGGTGCGGGCGGTCGGCCGGCGGGGTCGGGGCGACCTGCTCCCGGTGCCGTTGGACGGTGTCGACCACCCGGTAGGCGACCGCCGCGATCGGCACCGAGACGAAGGCGCCGGCGATGCCGGCGATCAGCGTGCCCGCCGTGACCACCACCAGGATCACCGCCGGGTGCAACTGCACCTGCCGCTTCATGATCAACGGCTCCAGCAGGTTGCCCTCGACCTGCTGGACGGCGATCACCGCCGCCAGCACCAGCAGCGCCGTGGTCGGCCCGTTCGCGGCCAACGCCACCAGGACGGCGACCGCGCCGGCCACCGTCGCCCCGATGATCGGCACGAACCCGCCGAGGAAGGTGATCAGGGCCAGCGGCAGTGCCAACGGCACCCCGAGCAGCACCAGCGCCAGCCCGATCCCGATCGCGTCGATGGCCGCGATGATCATCGTGCCCCGGCTGTACGAGCCGAGGGTGCGCCAGCCGACCCGGCCCGCCTCGGCGGCCACCGTCCGGTTCGGCCCGGTCATCCGGCGCAGCACCCAGTGCCACATCGACCGGCCGTCCTTGAGCAGGAAGAACAGCAGCACCAGGGCGAGCAGGGCGGAGCCGAGCGCCTCGGCCGCCGTACGGGCCCCGCCGACCGGGTCGGGGGCGCTGCCGCCCAGCCCGTCGCGGACCTGCCCGATCAGCTTGTCGAGTTGGGCATCGCTGACCGGCAGGGTCTCGGTGACGAAGTCGCGGGAGCGTTGCAGGCCCTCGTCGAGCTGCTGGCTCAGCTCACCGAACTGGGCGGCCGTCAGGTTCCACACCAGCACCCCCACCCCGACCAGCACCCCGAGCAGCAGCAGGACGCTCAGCAACGCGGCGAGCGCGGCCGGCACCCGCAGCCGGCGCAGGATCAGCAGCACCGGGTCGAGCAGTGCGGTGAGGAATAGGGTGACCGCCACCGCGATCGCCAGCGGCGCGAGCAGCACCGCCACCTGGCCCAGCAGGTAGCAGCCGAACACCACGACCACCAGGCAGGCGCTCCACACCACAGCCGTGCGGACCAGCCAGGGCAACGCCCCCCAGGCCTGCCGCGGGCTGGGGCGGGCACCCGCAGCCGTCACCTCGGGCGTACGCCCGGCACCGTCCTCGGCCACGTCGGTTCCTCCTCGGTCTCGGCGGGGTCGATACCCGTCCGGGTCGACCGCGACACCCGGTGGCTCAACGCCGTCCCGGCCACCGGGTTCCGTTCAGGACGGTCGTTCCCGGACGGTGCCGCCGGCGGGACGACGCCCCGGCCCGCCCACTGCTGCCGTGCCGTGCGGTGCCGCGGTGGTCCGGCAGTGTCATGTCAAAGGCTGATCACCTCTGGTAACCATCGAGGACTCTCGCTACTATCCGCATTCGGGGCATGACTCACCGTGGAGTCGTGTGGAGTGGGTCGGCGCGCGAGCCCGCGGGCCGTCGACGAGAGGGAGCATCCCCGGTGACCGAGACAACGCACGCCACGAAGGCCAGGCCGTATCCGTTCAGCGATCCGCACCGGCTCGACGTCGACCCCCGCTACGCCGAACTGCGCCGCGACGAACCGCTGATCCGGGTGCGACTCCCGTTCGGGGAACCGGCCTGGCTGGCCACCCGGCACGCGGACGTGCGGACCGTGCTGGGTGATCCCCGGTTCAGCCGGGCCGCCGCCGTCGGGCGCGACGAGCCCCGCAGCGTCCCCTACCAGCGGGAATCAGGCATCCTCGGGATGGACCCGCCCGAGCACAGCCGGCTGCGGCGGCTGGCGGCCAAGGCGTTCACCGCCCGGCGGGTCGAGGAACTGCGCCCGCGTACCCGGGAACTGACCGACGAACTCGTCGCCGGCATGACCGCCGCCGGCTCCCCGGCCGACCTGGTCGCCCACGTCGCCACCCCGCTGCCGATCCGGGTCATCTGCGACCTGCTCGGGGTGCCGGTCGCCGACCAGGACCGGTTCCACACCTGGTCCGAGGCGATCGTGTCGACCACCTCGCTGCGGCCGGAGGTGGCCGAGAGCTACCTGGACCGACTGCTGTCGTACATGGCGGGGCTGATCGCGAAGCGGCGGGTGACCCCCACCGACGACCTGATCGGGGCGATGGTTCGGGCCCGCGACGAGAACGCCGACCGGCTCACCGAGGACGAGATGGTGCGGCTGGCCGCGGGTCTGCTGGCCGCCGGTCACGAAACCACCGTGAACCAGATCCCCAACCTGGTCTACGTCCTGCTCACCGAGCCCGACGTCTGGCAGCGGCTGCTCGACGAGCCGTCCCTGGTGCCGTCCGCCGTGGAGGAACTGCTGCGGTTCATCCCGCTCGGTGCCACCTCCGCGTTCGCCAGGTACGCCCTGGAGGACGTCGAGCTCGGCGGGGTGCTGGTCCGCGCCGGTGAGCCGGTGCTGGTCTCCATCCCCTCGGCCAACCGGGACGAGACCGTCTTTCCCGACGCCGACCGGCTCGACCTCGACCGGGAGACGAACCCGCACCTCGCCTTCGGGCACGGTCCGCACCACTGCATCGGGGCCCAACTGGCCCGGATGGAACTCCAGGTGGTCCTGGAGACGCTGCTGACCCGTACCCCGGGCCTGCGGCTGGCGGTGCCCCCGGCGGCGCTGACCTGGAAGAGCGGCCTGCTGGTCCGGGGCCTGACGGCATTGCCCGTGAGCTGGTAAACGAAAGGAAGGGTGGGGCAGATGGGGGACAGCGGCTGGCGGGTGCACGTGGACCCGACCCGGTGCATCGGGGCGGGGATCTGCGCGAGCTACGCCCCGGCGCACTTCGTCCTGGTGGACGGGTTGTCCCGGCCGGTGGCCGAACGGATCGATCCGGCGGACGCGGTGCTGGACGCCGCTGAGTCCTGCCCGATGGAGGCGATCGTGGTGTCCGACGCGGCGGACGGCAGCCGGGTCGCCCCGGAGTCGTGACCGGACGCGGTGGTCACCTCCGGCGAGGTGACCACCGTCGACGGTCAGTCCTGCCCGTCGTGCAGCTCCGCCCGGGTGGTCGGCCGCCCGCTCAGCGTGTCCCTGATCCGGTCGACCAGCCCGGCACCGGGGTTGAGCAGCCGGTTCGCCGGTGGGTGGTCCGGTGTGCCGGGGTGCGGGCGGGTCGGCAGGTGCCCCTTCGCCGCCCGTACCCGGTCGGCCAGCTCCACCAGCTCCTCGTGGGCGACCGCCGCCCGCAGCCTGGGGAACAGCTCCGACTCCTCCTCCCGTACGTGCTGCCTGATGCTCTTCGTCAGGTGGCTGATCAACGGCTCGAAGCGGGCGTCGGACGGGTCCAGCGGCTCCAGTTCCTTCAACGTGCGCTCGGCGGCGGCGTGTTCGGCGATCTCGTGTTCGGCGAGCTGGTCACCGTCGGGCAGGGCCCGGCGGGCGGTCGGGTAGACGTACATCTCCTCGGCCACCGCGTGCCGGACCAGTTCGGCGATCAGCACGTCGGCCAGCCGGCGGCGGTGCCCGGCGGTGCCCTGCGGGTTCTCCAGCTCCACGAAGATCGCCTCGATCTCGTGGTGGTCGGCGGTCAGGACGTCCACCACGTCCCGGCCCGTGGTGGCCTGTGGATCGCTCATCTCGGTGCCCCTTACCGGTTGCGGACGGATCGGCTCCTGGCGGGGCCTGTACCCACCGCCGGTCACCCGAACCCATCACCGTCGATGAGCCACCACCTGTCGACCCCGCCGGACGGCACGCCCGTCAGCGGGCGGCAGTCAGCGACCCGCCCCGCCGGCCGGTCCTGTCCTGTCGGCCGGTCCTGCCGCGTCGGCCTGGCCTACCGGCCTGTCCTGTGCGGACGCGAGCGGCGGGAGGGAGCCGAGCAGGCGGGTCACCCCGATCTCGATGACCACCCGTTCCGGGTTCGGGCGCGGCGGCCGGTAGCGCTCGGCGTACCGGCGCTCGGCATCGGCCACCGCGGCGGCGTCGGTCCGCAGCACCGCCCGGCCCTCGACGGTCAGCCACCAGCGGCCGTCGAGGTGGCACGCGGCCACCGGCACCCCCGCCGCACCGGCGGCGGCGACGTACCGGGCCTTCGCCGAACCGGCGGACGTGATCACCCGGGCCAGCCCGGCCGCCGGATCGTAGGTCAACCCGACCGGTACGACGTGCGGCGTGCCGTCGGGCCGCAGGGTGGTCAGCGTGGCCAGGTGCCGCTCGCGGCAGAACGTGAGGACCCGCTCGTCGTACGGGTCCAACCGATGCCTGCCGGCCATGTCCGTCCCCCGTCCCGGGGCCGGCGTGGCCCCGACCCGGCCCCGATCATGACACGATCTGGCGGGACTGGCCCGGGCCGGGCGGGACACCCGTCCGACCGGGTTGGCCGGGCAGGCTGCGACCGGCGGCCCGGCGGCGCTGGACCAGGCGGGTCAGGTAGATCAGCGCCCCGGCCAGCACGCCCATGTCGTCCAGGTAGATCGGGTCGGGCAGGAGGTCGACCGGGGAGATCGTGTAGATCAGCGCGCCGTAGAACGCCACCTTGCCGCTCACGCCGAGCGTGCCGAGCAGCCGGCGGGTGCGGACCACCCGCACCGCCAGCAGGACCGCGCCGACCAGCGTAGCCAGGGCCAGGATCGCACCGACGACGACGAGCGCCCACATCTGACGGGACATGCCCGCAACGCTAGTGCAGCGCAGCCCGTCGCGCCGCCGTCCGGGAGGCGCCGCGCCGCCGCCCGTCGCCGCGGCGGGAGGGTCAGTAGGCGGCCACGGCGGCCCGACCGCGCGCCACCACCGGGTTCTCCCGGGTGCTGTCCGCCGACGGGCGGGGGGCCTCCGGCATCGGCAGCACCGACTCGGCCCGCTCCGGGCGGCGCTCCCGCGCCGCGAACGCCTCGTCGCGCAGGCTGCGCGCCGCCGCTCCGGCCAGGTCGGCGGCCCGCCAGGCCGCCTGCTCCCGGGCCACCGCCGCCCGGTGCCGGGCCGCCAGGTGGTCCCGGATCGCGCGGCGCAGCACCAGTTCCTGCTCCACCGGGTGCCGGCGCGGGTCCCAGCCGGCCCGGTGGGCGAGGACGTCGGCGAGTTGCGCGTCCGACAGCTCCCCCCGCCGGTGGGCCTCGTCGGCGGCCCGGTGCAGCCAGCGTTCCCGGTCGGCGTACTCGGCGGGGGTCCGTCCGGTGTGCGGCAGGGGCATCGACGCGGCGGCGGCGAGCCGACGCAGGTGCGCCTCGGCCGCCTCCAGGGCCGTCCAGGCCGACTCGACCTCGTCCTGGACGGCGAGCCACTCGGCCCGCAGCCGGCTCGCCGTGGTGCCGGCCCGGTCGGCCGCCACGGCGACCTCCTCGGCGTACCGGGTGTGCTCCCGGTCCTGCTCGGCCCGGTCCGGGTCGTCGGGCAGGGCGGCGTCGCGGAACCGGCCGGCCACCGCCGGCCGGAGCCGGCCGGGCCGGACCACCAGGGCCGCGACGGCGACGGCGGCGAGGGCGAGCAGGATCAGCCAGATCGCGGCGGCGGCGGGGACATCGGGCAGGACGGCGGAGAAGACGGTCTGCATCACCAACACCTCACGGTGGACAACGATGTGGACGGACGGGGGCCCGGCAGTGGGCGGAAGCGGTGCGCGCGTCCCTGCGGCGGCCGGACCGGACCTGCCTGGCCCAGTTCTGCCCGGATCGGGTCTGCCCGGATCGGGTCTGCCTGGACCGCTGTCGGACCGACAGCTGCCGGTCCGCGGTCGGCGGTGGCCCGGCCGTGGCGGTGGCCCGGTCGCGGCCGGACGGGCGCGCAGCTGCCGCGCGGCTCAGCTCCGGGGCGGGCCGCGCCGGCCGGTGGCGTCCCGGGCCGGGTCCGGCGTGGCCCCGGCGACCGGCGCGACGGGCCGGGTGGCGGCACCGTCGGCGGGCGTCGGCGGCTGGGGCGGCAGGGACCCGTCGGCGGGCCGCTCGTCGTCGGGCCGGGTGCCGGGCCGGTCGAGGGTAGGCCGGGCGTCGGTGGGCAGCGTCGCCACCCGCGAGGTCACCACGGACGGTCGGGCGGCAGCGGCGGCCGGGCCGCCGGTGACGGCGAGGAACCCGCCGAGGCCGACGGCGAGCACCAGCGCGGTGACGGCCAGCCGGGTCAGATCGCGCAGCCTCGACACCCAGACGGGCGGGGCGGAAGCTACGCGGATCACCTGTCCAACCTATCCCCGATCGGCCGTCCGCGCAGGGTCGGTGGCCCGACCGGACGAGTGAGCCGGGCCACGGTGTGCCGTGTGGACGGACCGCTCCCACCAGGAATACGGCCACTGACCTGCGCCTGGATGCATCGACGGCGATGAGAATGCCGACAGTTTCCGGCCGGCGGGTCCGGGCAACTCTGCCGACGGCGCGACGCCCCGCCGCGCCGGACCGACAGACCGGAGGAGACACCATGGGAGTACGCCGTCAGGTCGTTGCGGCCGTCGCGGTCGCCACTGCGGCGGTGCTGGCCACCGCCGTACCCGCGCAGGCGGCGCCGACCGCCGTCGACACCGGACCGCTCACTCCGGTGGCCGACGTCGACGTCGAGCGCTACGTGGGCGACTGGTACCAGATCGCCGCCATCCCGGCGATCTTCGAGATCCAGTGCTACAAGAACGTGACGGCGCGGTACGACGTCCAGCCCGACGGCACCATCGGGGTCCGCAACAGCTGCCGGACCATCGTGGGAACCACCAGCGCGGTCACCGGGCGGGCCCGCAGCGAGAACCCGCCGGCCGACTCGGCGTTGACCGTGTCCTTCCTCAAGCTCGGCGGTAAGTGGATCTATCTGGGTGGGCCGAACTACGTGGTGATCGGGCTCGACCCCGACTACCGCTGGGCGGTCGTCGGCGACCCGGACCGCAGCAGCGGTTTCGTCCTCTCCCGGGAGCCGGCGCTGACCGGGGCGCAGACGGCGGCGGCGAAGGCGGCGCTCACCGCCAACGGCTACGACCTGTGCGACTTCCGCACCACCCGGCAGGACGGTGGCGGCGGAGCGGGCAGCTTCTGCTGACCCTCCACCGTCGACGGCCCGTCCCCACCGGGGCGGGCCGTCGACGTGTGCCGGTCCGGCGGTGTCCTGGCCGGGGCCGGCCGTCGCCCTCCGGGTCGGCGGCTCAGGACCCGGCGTCGGCCGGATCGGGGCTGAAGAGGGCGAGCAGGGCGCCGACCTGGCGGTCGGCCTCGGCGGGGTGCCGGAAGTGGCCGCTCGGGTTGAGCGTGTACTCGTTGCGCCGGCCGACCCGGGTACGCCGCAGGTAGCCGCCGGCCTCCAGGTCGGCGACGATCGCCTGGGCGGCCCGTTCGGTCACCCCGACCTCGTCGGCGACGTCGCGGAGGCGGGCGGTGGGGTTACGGGCGATGGCGAGCAGCACATGACCATGGTTGGTGAGGAACGTCCAGTTCCGGGTGCTCCCGGTGCCGCCTGTCGCCATGCCGGTCATGGTATGGCCCGTACCTGGGAGACCCGTCGTCGGCCGCCCCGACGGTTGCCCCGGAGCGGCCGGTCGGCCCCCGGTGGGTCGCCCGTCGACCTCGGTGGGTGCCGGGTCCGACACGCCGTCGACACGGCTTCGACCGATGCCTGAAACGTGTATCACGAAATCTTGACGTACCTTTAGCTGCGTGTGACCGTGAGGACACGGCCGTCGTCGCCGCCGGCCGGCGTGACCAGGTGCGATTCCGGACCGAGGTGAGGCAATGGCCCCGATCACTCCGACCCAGGCGCTGGCCGAGTTGCAGGCCGGCAACAGGCGTTTCGTCGCCGGTGTGCCCCACCATCCCAACCAGGATGCCGGCCACCGCACCGCCGTCGCCGACGGCCAGCATCCCTTCGCGGTCATCGTCGGCTGCTCCGACTCCCGGCTCGCCGCCGAGATCATCTTCGACCGGGGTCTCGGTGACCTCTTCGTGGTCCGGACCGCCGGGCACACCGCCGGGCCCGAGGTGCTCGGCAGCGTCGAGTACGCGGTGACGGTGCTCGGCACCCCGCTGGTGGTGGTCCTCGGGCACGACTCCTGTGGTGCCGTGCAGGCGGCCCGGGACGCGGCCCGGACCGGCACCCAGCCCCCGGGACACCTCTACTCGGTGGTCGCCGCCGTCGGGCCGAGCCTGCGTCGCGCGGCCCAGCAGGGGGTGCACGACATCGACGGGATCGTCGACATCCATATCGCGCAGACCGTCGAGGTGCTGCTCGGCAACTCCCCGGTGATCGCCGCCGAGGTGGCCGCCGGCCGGTGCGCGGTGGTCGGGATGTCCTACCGGCTCGCCGCCGGTGAGGTGCGCCAGGTAGCCCCCGAGCTGCCCGCGCCCGCCGCCGCGGTGCCGGCACCGGCCGTGCCGGCCGGTGCCGCGACGGCACCCGTCGCCTCCTGACCCGCACCGGTCACGATGAGGGCCGCCCGGCTCAGCCGGGCGGCCCTCATCGTGCGCCTCGATCAACTCACCGGGCCGGTGCTGCGGTGTCCGGAACGCCGGACACCGCAGCTTCGGCCCAGCTGCACCCGCTACAACAGCGACACGTGGACGTGGTCGGTGTGGTTGGACGGTCCCGAGTACGAACTCCAGCCGTTGGCCGGGAACCAGATCTGCCGGTTCCAGATCACGTAGTAGATGCCCAGCCGGTCCGAGTTGCGGATCAGGAACGCGGCGAGGTTGTTGCCGTACATCCGGGTGTCGTTGTTGTGCCACGGGCTGAACCCGCTCTTCTGCAACGACCAGTCGCACGCCTTGCCCTTGGGGTGCTCCCACGGCCCACCGGGGCGGTAGCAGCCGACGAACCGGTTGAATCCGGCCCGCTTGACCTCCTTGTACATGTGCAGCGTGCGCGGGGTGATGCACCCGGACGTGGTCGGGTCGTTCTCGCTGCACGACTCCCCGCGCCACTCGCCGTTGGCGGTCTGGCCGGGTGCGACGCGGGCCACCGGGGACGTCGCGTCGACCAGGCCGCCGGTGAAGCCCCGACCGCCGACCAGGGCCAGTGCCTTGTCGGCCTCGGTCTTCTTCTTGGCCATCAGGTTGGCCTGCTTCTGCTGCTCACGGACCTCGGCGTCGACGGCGAGCTTGGCCTGCTCGGCCCGGGTCTTGACCTTGTTGACCTCGGCCAGCTTGCCGGCGTTGACCATGTTCAGCTCGTCCAGGGCGGCGGCCCGCCGGACGAAGGCGTCCGGGGCGTCGCTCTCCAGCAGCGCGGCGACCGCGCCGACCCGACCCGTCCGGTACGACTGGGCGGCGATCTCGGTGACCTGCGGAGCCAACGCCGCCAGCTCCTGCTCCGCCTTCTCCACCTCGATGGCGTATTCGAGTTGGCGTTTCTTGGACTTCTCCAGTCGGGTCTTCGCCGCCGAGTACTCCCGGTTCGTCGCCTCGATGACGTCGGTGAGCAGCTTGGGCTCCTCGTCCTCCTCGTGCCCCGAGGGGGTGGGCGCGTTGGGTGCTGCCGCCGCGGGGGCGGCGGCCGGGCCGGCGACCAGCGCCAGAGCGGCGAGCACGGCCACCACCGGAGTCCACCAGTGGCGTAGGGGTGCCGTCACAGTTGTCCCTTCCGTCGACCGCCGACCGGGTTAGCTGACGGGTTCGGGACGGAAGTGGCCCCTACCGCTGGCGCGGATTCACCCCAGGTGCTCGGTTCCCCGGCTCGCCGTACGGCGATTGGGCGGTGGCACCGCTGGCTCCGGTGGGCGCCTTCGGCGGTGACCGGCAGCGAGGTTACCCGAGAGTCGTACCGGGGATCTACGCCTGTAACCCGACCAAATGAGTATTTTCCCGATAGCGAGTGGTAATCAGTGACGTGGCCGACAGCCGCGACCTCGCCTTCGGTCACGCAGCGCAGTGTCACCATGCGGTGTCCGTGCTCCTTTCCGGGTCTGGCCACCGTGCGGGGGCCGGGGTGGACGGTTCGCCGTGCCGGGGCGCGCTCAACGCCTCCCACGCCTCGGCACGGTCGGGGGCGGGACGTGGGGCGGGCGTCGGCCCGGCCGTACCGGCGTCGGCCGGCCCTCGTCCGGCGGTGACCACCAGCGCGGCCAACCCGGTGGTCAGCGGCACCGCCGCCACCAGGCCGAGGGTCGCCACCGCGCTGCGGACGATCTCCTGGGCCAGGAACTCGCTGGTGAGGATCTGGCTTACCGGGCGGCTGTCGGCGGTGAGCAGGAGCAGCAACGGCAGTGACGCGCCCGCGTACGCCAGCACGATCGTGTTGACCGTGGACGCGATGTGCGCCCGCCCGACCCGGGTCGCCGCCCGGTAGAGCTGCAACCGGGACAGCCCCGGATTGGCGTGCGCCAGCTCGGTGACGGTGGCCGACTGGGTGACCGTGACGTCGTCCAGGACACCGAGCGACCCGATGATGATCCCGGCCAGCAGCAGGCCGTGCAGGTCGACGTCGCGTTGGTACATCGACAGCGTGGTGGCCTCCTCGCTGCCGTACCCGGTCAGGTGGGTGGCGGCGGTGGCCAGCGTGCCCAGGACGCCGGTCAGCACCAGACTGCCCAGCGTGCCCAGCACCGCCACCGAGGTCTGCGCGGTGATCCCGTGGGTCAGGTACAGCACCACGAACATGATCAACGCGGCGCCGGTGACCGCGATCGGCAGCGGCGCGCCCCCGGCGGAGATGCCCGGCACCACGAAGGTCAACAGGATGGCGAAGCTGGCCCCGAGCCCGGCCAGGGCGGCCAGCCCGCGCAGCCGGCCGAACGCCACGATCGCCGCCGCGAACAGGGCGACCAGCCAGAGCAGCGGCATGCCCCGCTGGTGCTCGGCGATGTGGTAGCTGCTCACCGACGGATCGGTGGGGTCGGCCAACGCGACGAGCACGACCTCGTCGCCGACGGCCACCGTCGGTGCCCCCGGCCCGGACGGGACGGGCGTCTCGACCTGCTCACCGCTGTCCGGCCCCTGCCCGACGGTGACGGTCACCGTCCCGCACGGCCCGTCGGCCACCCCCGACGGGCCGTCGGGCGTCTGCGGGGCGGGCGGGCACGGCTCGGTCACCACCCGGGTCACCGTGCCGTGGTAGCGGGGCACCTGCTCGCCCTGGTCGATCTTCGAGGTCTTCCCCGGCCAGAGCAGCAGCGTGGCGATCACCGTGACGACGATGAGCGGCACCACCGTCATGACGAGGATCCGTCGCACCCGGGGCGGGGTGGACGGAGCGGGGCGGGTGTGGTCGGCGCCCATGTCTGCGAGTTCTCCCAACGGTCCGGGACGGGATACGTGTCAGCCGACCTGCCGGTTCACCCACGGGCGGCGCGTCATCGTCGGACGATGGTAGCCAGCGTCCCGACCCGCCCGCCCGGTTCACCGTGCCCACGGCCTGCCGAAAGAGGATGGTGGTGGCCATGGACCAGCACCGCGACCGGGCAGCCACCCCGCACCCCGGCCCGACGGCGCGGGGTGGCCACACCGACCCGGTGGGGCCCGCCCCGCACCGGAGCCGGGTCGGGCACGCCGGCCGCACCCCGGACCGGAGCGGAGGCGAACACGTCGGGCACGACCCGGCGACGTTCCGGCGTCGGTTCCTCGTCTGCCTGGCACTGACCCTGCCGGTGGTGGCGACCGACCGGATGGTGCTGGACTGGGCCGGCCACCCGCTGGAGTTCCCCGGCCGTCCCCTGGTCGGGCCGGTGCTCGGCTCGGTGGTCTTCTGGTGGGGCGGCTGGCCGTTCCTGACCGGGGCGCTCCGGGAAGCCCGGGCCCGTACGCCGGGCATGATGCTGCTGGTCGCGATGGCGATCAGCGTCGCGTACACCGCCTCGGTGTCGACCTTCCTCGGTGCCTTCGACCTGGACTTCTGGTGGGAGCTGGCGGCGCTGGTGACCATCATGCTGCTCGGCCACTGGCAGGAGACGAAGGCGATCGGCCAGGCCCGAGGAGCACTCGACGCGCTGGCCGCGCTGCTGCCCGACGACGCCGAACGCGTCGGCGCGGACGACGACGTCGAACGGGTGCCGGTGACCGGGCTGCGTGAGGGCGACGTGGTGCTGGTCCGCCCCGGCGGTCGGGTGCCCGCCGACGGACGCGTCGTGGCCGGCACCGCGGAACTGGACGAGTCGATGGTCACCGGTGAGTCCCGGCCGGTGCCCCGGTCGGCAGGTGACCGGGTGGTGGCCGGCACCGTCGCCACCGACCAGCCCGTGCGGGTGCGGGTCGAGGCGGTCGGCGAGGCGACCACGCTGGCCGGCATCCGCCGCCTGGTCACCCAGGCGCAGCGGTCCGGCGGGCGGGCGCAGGCGCTCGCCGACCGCTTCGCCGGCTGGCTGTTCTACGTCGCCACCGGCACCGCCGTGCTGACCGCGCTGGTCTGGACCGCGCTCGGCGAGCCGGACCAGGCGGTGGTGCGGACCGTCACCGTGCTGGTGATCGCCTGCCCGCACGCCCTGGGCTTGGCGATCCCGCTGGTCGTCGCGCTCTCCACCGGGCTCGCCGCCCGCTCCGGGGTGCTGGTACGCGACCGGCTGGCGCTGGAGCGGATGCGGACCGTCGACGCCGTGCTCTTCGACAAGACCGGCACCCTCACCCGGGGCGAGCACGTGCTGGTCGGGGTGGCCGCCGCCGACGGCACCGACGGGAACGAGGTGCTGCGGCTCGCGGCCGGCGTGGAGGCCGACAGCGAACACCCGCTGGCCCGCGCGATCGTGACCGCCGCCGCCGACCGGGGCGGAGCACGTACGGCCACCGGGTTCCGCGCGTTGCCCGGCCGGGGAGTCCGCGCCGGGATCGACGGTACGGACTACGCCGTCGGCGGTCCGGCGCTGCTGCGCGAGCTGGGCCGGGAACTGCCCGGCGAACTGACGGCGGCGCAGCGGGAGTGGACCGGCCGGGCGGCGGTGGTGCTGTACCTGGTGCGCCTGCCCGACACCGTCGTCGGCCTGCTCGCCCTTGCCGACCAGGTGCGACCGGAGGCGCGGGAGGCGGTCGACGCACTACGTGCCGAGGGTGTCCGGACGATCGCGATGCTCACCGGGGACGCCCGCCCGGTGGCCGAGGCGGTCGCCGCCGACCTGGGCTTCCGACCCGGGGTGGACGAGGTGTTCGCCGAGGTGCTCCCGGCCGACAAGGACCGGCAGGTGGCCGGGTTGCAGCGGCGGGGTCTGCGGGTGGCGGTGGTCGGTGACGGGGTGAACGACGCCCCGGCCCTGGCCAGAGCCGACGTCGGGATCGCCATCGGGGCGGGTGCCGACGTGGCGGTCGAGTCGGCCGGGGTGGTGCTCGCCTCGTCCGACCCGCGCGGGGTGGCCGGTGTGCTGCGGCTGTCCCGGGCGGCGTACCGCACGATGCTCCAGAACCTGGCCTGGGCGGCCGGCTACAACGTGGTGGCGTTGCCGTTGGCCGCCGGGGTACTGGCCGGGGTGGGGATCACGCTCGGCCCGGCGGTCGGCGCGGTCCTGATGTCCGCCTCCACCATCGTGGTGGCGCTCAACGCCCAACTGCTGCGCCGGGTACGCCTCGACGCCCGGTGACCCGTACCGGCCCGCCGGGCGACCGGTACGGCTAGCGTGGAGCCGTGCGGCGGGCAAGTACGGCGACGACGACCGGGCGGTGGCTGCGGCTGCTGCTGCTCGTCGGCACGCTGCTGGGGCTCTCCGCGATGCACACCCTCGGTCACGACGGGCACCTCGGCGGCGTCCACCATCCCACCGGCCACGGCACGTCGACCGACGACCCGCACCGGCCCGCCGCCGGGCACGACACCGACAGGTCGTCCGTCTCCGGGCCGGCGGCGGACCTGATGCACCTGATCCCGGCGGTGTGGGGGGTGCCGGTCGGTCCGGGGTGGGGCGTCGCGGTGCCGGACCCGGCCGTGCGGTCCTGCGGAGACGGGTGCCCGGTGGCGCTGCCCGCCGGCCCGTCAGGCACACCCGTGACGGCGTGGAGCGTCTGCCTGGCGGTGCTCGGGGCGCTCACCGTGCTGGTGCTGGTGTTGCTCTTCGTGGTCCGTACCAGGCCGGCCGGGGTGTCCCGGCCGCCGTCGCGGCCCCGCCAGCCGCGCGCCCCGCCACCGCGCCCGCTCGGGCTGCGGCTCGCCACGGTGTCGGTACTGCGCAGATAGGACACCCGGCGCGGCTTTGCCGTGTCCACCGTCCGTCGCGTACGTGTCCGTCCACCGAAAGGTATGCCCGTGTCCACCCGTACCCTTGCCCGTCGCGTCGCCCTGGCCGGCGTCGCTCTCGCCGCCGCGTCCGCCCTGACCGCCTGCGGCGGCGGCCACTCCACCGCCGGCGGTCACGGCCGCCCGGCCGCCGGGGCCGGCCCTTCCTCGGCCGCCGCGGATCCGGCCGACGTGATGTTCGCCCAGATGATGATCCCGCACCACCAGCAGGCGGTACGCATGTCGGAGCTGGCCGGGAGCCGGGCCGCCGATCCGGAGGTCACCCGGCTGGCCGAACGGATCCGCGCCGCCCAGGCCCCGGAGATCGCCACCATGACCGGCTGGCTCACCGCCTGGGGCCGGCCCGTCCCGTCCGACGGCCCGGCCGACGGCCATCTGCCAGGGATGGACCACGGGATGCCGGGGATGATGTCCGACGCCGACCTGGCCCGGCTGGAGGGGGCGACCGGTCGGGACTTCGACCGCCGGTTCCTCAGCATGATGATCGCCCACCACGAGGGGGCGATCACCATGGCCCGCCAGGAGCTGGCGGACGGCCGGCACGCCGGGGCGCGGGCCATGGCGCAGCAGATCGTCACCACCCAGCAGGGCGAGATCGACACCATGCGGAAGATCCTCGCCCGGCTCTGACCGCCACCCGTGACGCGTCGCGGGGCCGGATCCCACCGGCCCCGCGACGTCGGTCTCCCGCCCGGTCCCGCCCGGCCGTTGCCCCGCCGGTCGCCGGACGGGTGGGTCGAGTCAGCCGCGTTTCATCAGGCGGCCGACGGCGGCCATCATCTCGGCGGCCATCTCGTCGGCGCGGCCCTCGGCGGCCCCCTCGTGCATGCAGTGCCGGGCGTGGCCGTCGAGCAGGCCGAGGGCGACCTTGTCCAGGGCGGCCTGCACGGCGGAGATCTGGGTGAGCACGTCGATGCAGTACCGGTCGTCGTCGACCATCTTCTCGATCCCCCGGACCTGCCCCTCCACCCGGCGCAGCCGCGCGAGCAGCTGGTCCTTGCTGGCGGTGTAACCCCGGACCGGGGTGCTCGGTGTGGTCATGGGGACCACGATAGCGTACCCCTGGGGGGTATGCTACGGTCGCGGGGTGACGTACCCCTGGGGGGTATGTTGGACGAGTGGAGGGGAGAGTCGCATGATCACGGACTACCAGGTGACGGGCATGACCTGCGGGCACTGCGTCAGCGCGGTCAGCGCCGAGGTGGGTGCCCTTGACGGCGTCACCGACGTCCAGGTCGACCTGGCCTCCGGCCGGGTCGCCGTCACCAGCGACCGCCCGCTGGACACCGCGTCCGTGCGGGCCGCCGTCGACGAGGCCGGCTACGACCTCGTCGAGGCGTGACGGTCCAGGGCGACCGATGAACACACCGACCAGGCTGGGCGGCTTCGCCCTGGTCCTCGCGGTGGTGTTCGGCGCGGCGTACGGGGTCGGCCAGCTGACCGGCCCCGGTACCCCGCCCGCCGAGACCCGCCACGACCCCACGCGACCCGTCCACCGCCCCGACCCTGCCACCGACCCGACGCCGACCGGCACCGGCACCGGCGGGGCCGGTCACACCCACGGTTGACCGGAGGTGCCGCGATGACCCCGACCACCCAGAACCTGCCCACCACCCCCCACCTGATCGAGCTGGCCATCGGCGGAATGACCTGCGCCTCCTGCGCCGCCCGGATCGAGAAGAAGCTCAACCGGCTCGACGGCGTCGAGGCGAGCGTCAACTACGCCACCGAGAAGGCCACCGTCCGGTACCCCGACGGGGTCACCCCGGACGACCTGATCGCCACCGTCGAGAAGACCGGCTACACCGCCGTCGTGCCGCCCCCGCCCACCCCCGCCGGGACGGAACCGGCCGGTGCGCCGGTCGACGAGCTGGGTGCCCTGCGGACCCGGCTGCGGGTGTCGGCACTGCTCACCGTGCCGGTGATCGTGCTGGCGATGGTCCCGGCCTGGCAGTTCACCTACTGGCAGTGGCTGTCGCTGACCCTGGCCGCCCCGGTGGTCGCGTACGGCGGGCTGCCGTTCCACCGGGCCGCCTGGACCAACCTGCGGCACGGCGCGGCGACCATGGACACCTTGGTGTCACTCGGCACCCTGGCCGCGTTCGGCTGGTCGCTCTGGGCGCTCTTCCTCGGCGACGCCGGGATGCCCGGGATGACCCACCCGTTCCGGCTGGACATCGTCCGCACCGGCGGGGCCGGCAACATCTATCTGGAGACCGCCGCCGGGGTGACCGTGTTCCTGCTGGCCGGCCGCTACTTCGAGGCGCGGTCCAAGCGGACCGCCGGGGCGGCCCTGCGGGCCCTGCTCGAACTCGGCGCACGCGACGTCGCCATACTGCGCGGCGGCACGGAGACCCGGGTCCCGGTCGACCGGCTCGTGGTGGGCGACCGGTTCGTGGTCCGGCCCGGCGAGAAGATCGCCACCGACGGGCGGGTCGAGGAGGGCACCTCGGCGGTCGACGCCAGCATGCTCACCGGCGAATCGGTGCCGGTCGAGGTCGGGCCCGGCGACCAGGTGGCCGGTGCCACCGTCAACGCGGGCGGCCGGTTGGTCGTCACCGCCACCCGGGTCGGCGCGGACACCCAACTCGCCCAGATGGCCCGGCTGGTGGAGGCGGCACAGACCGGCAAGGCCGCCGTGCAGCGGCTCGCCGACCGGATCTCCGGGGTGTTCGTGCCGATCGTCATCGTGCTGGCCGTCGGCACCCTGGGCTGGTGGCTGGGTGCCGGAGCCGGCCCCACCGCCGCCTTCACCGCCGCGGTGGCCGTGCTGATCATCGCCTGTCCGTGTGCCCTCGGCCTGGCCACCCCGACCGCGCTGCTGGTCGGCACCGGGCGCGGCGCCCAGCTCGGCATCCTGATCAAGGGGCCGGAGGTGCTGGAGTCCACCCGGCAGGTCGACACGGTGGTGCTGGACAAGACCGGCACGGTCACCACCGGCCGGATGACCCTGGTCGACGTCCGTCCCGTCGAGGGGCAGGACCGGGCCGAACTGCTCCGGCTCGCCGGGGCGGTGGAGGCCGGCTCGGAGCACCCGATCGCCCGCGCCGTGGCGGCAGGTGCCGCCGGGGCCGGTGAGCTGCCGTCGGTCACCCGGTTCGCCGCCGCCGAAGGGCTCGGCGTCACCGGCACCGTCGACGGCCACGACCTCGTCGTCGGGCGGCCACGGCTGCTCCGCGAGCGGGGTCTGGACGTACCGGAGGAGGTGGTCCGGGCGCTGGCCGAGGCGGAGGCCGCCGGGCGTACGGCGGTGGTGGCGGGCTGGTCCGGGCGGGCCCGGGGCGTCCTCGCGGTCGCCGACGTGGTCCGGCCCACCAGCCGGGCGGCGATCGCCGGCCTGCGCGCCCTGGGCCTGACCCCGGTGCTGCTCACCGGGGACAACGCGACAGTCGCGCAGGCGGTGGCCGCCGAGGTGGGCATCGACCAGGTGGCCGCCGAGGTGCTGCCGGCCGACAAGGTCGACGTGGTCCGCCGGCTCCAGGCGCAGGGTCACACGGTCGCCATGATCGGCGACGGGATCAACGACGCGCCGGCCCTGGCCCAGGCCGACCTGGGACTGGCCATGGGCACCGGCACCGACGTGGCGATCGAGGCGTCCGACCTGACCCTGGTCCGGGGCGACCTGACCGCCGCGGTGGACGCGATCCGGCTCTCCCGGCGCACCCTCGCGGTGATCAAGGGCAATCTGTTCTGGGCGTTCGCCTACAACGTGGCCGCCCTCCCGCTGGCCGCCGCCGGCCTGCTCAACCCGATGATCGCGGGCGCGGCGATGGCCTTCTCGTCGGTCTTCGTGGTGGCCAACAGCCTCCGCCTCCGCCGCTTCCCGACCACCCCGCACCCCGCACGAGCGCGATCCGGGCAGCCGGGTTGATCAAGAGGTTCGCGTCACCCGCCGGCTCGCTGGTGACGCAAACCTCTTGATCAACGGGCGGGGGCCGGTGGCGGTGCGTTTTGGGGACGAGGGGTGGGGGTATCTGGGTGTCGTTGGAAGAAATGCTTTATTCGGGAGGCTCTCATGGGGTTCGACGACAAGATCGGCAACACGACCGAGAACACCGCCGGCAAGATCAAGGAAGGCGTCGGCCGGGCGACCGACAACGAGCGCCTTGAGGCCGAGGGCCGCAACGACCAGGCCAAGTCCAGCCTCAAGCAGGCCGCCGAGAAGGTCAAGGACGCCTTCAAGAGCTGAACCGCACCACCGTCACGCCGGACCGACCCCGTCGGGCCGGCGTGACGCGTGTCCGGGTCCGCCGATTCGATTTCCCGCCGGGTCGTGCGGCATCGTGTCGCGGTACGGCCGTCACACCGAACGGGGAAAGTCGATGCATCGCCGCTCCACCACCGCACTCACCCTCGCCGTCCTCGCCGTCATCGCCGCCGGCTGCTCGGACGGCGGCACCGGCACCGACGCCGCACCCGGCCCGTCGGCCACCGCCACCACCGGGGAACCCACACCCCAGACGGCGACCACCACCGCCCCGGAGAGCACCGGACCGCCCGCCGGCACCGCCGCGAACACCGCCCAGGTCTGCCGCGCGGTCGACCAGCTGATCATCGACGGCAGCCGGCAGATCACCGCCGACTCGGCCGACGCCACCCGCGAGGAACTCACCCCGGAGCAGCTCAACGGCAAGCTCAAGGGGCGGCTGAGCCGGCTCGCCGACGACGTCCGCGCGCAGGCCCGCAAGGCCCGGGACGATCGGATCAGGAAGCTGGTGGAGGAGACCGCCACGAAGATCGACGCCGGGGCGTCGGCCAAGAGCCCGGCGAGCTGGATGGGCACCGACTTCGTCGACATCCCGCCCCGGCTCACCCGCGACTGCCACGTCTGAGCCGGCGCTACGGCTCAGGCGACAGCTCAGCGTCGACCGGTCAGCGGGCAGGACGGCGGCGCGCTACCGGCGAGCGAGGCCCGGTCGGCGGCGGAGGTGCCGGACTGCCAGCCCTCGGCGTCCCGCACGGTCAGCCGGGCCCGGGTGACCCCGGGGAAGAGGGTGTCCATCCGCTCCCGCACCGCGCCTGAGCGGGCCGCGAGCACCGGCAGCAGCCGGTCCGCCCCGGTGTCCTGCGCCGCCTGCCGGTCCGCCGATTCGGTCGCCGCCCGCAGCCGCTCACCGATGCGCAGCGCGAAGGCGTACAGGAAAGCCTCGTCGTACGCCTTGGTCCGCCGGCCGCCGCCGCGTCGTTCCCGCCGGCCGCGCAGCATCGCGGCGGTGGCCTGCACCAGCAGCGAGGTGTGCAGCAGTTCGACCGCCTCCAGATCGGCCGGGAAGCCGAGCACGGTGGCGAAACCGAGGTCGTCGGACCAGACCGACTCGCACCGGTTCGCCGTCGCCACCTCCTGCACCAGCAGCGCCTTCGCGCCCGCGTAGGGGGCGTCGGTGCCGATCCGCACCCCGCCGGGATGGTCCGGGTGGATCGCGGCCGACTCGACCAGCGCCCGTTCCAGGCTGTGCCGGGCGATCAGTTCCTGCGCCTTCCCGGTGAACGCCTCCGCCTCGGCGGGGAAGGTGGTGGACTCGGCCTTGGCCAGCAGCGCCCGTACCCGGTCCAGGACGCGGGAGCCGGACGGACCGCGCGGCCCGGTCACCGTCACGGCACCGTGGCCGCCGGGCGGTGGGCGCAGCACCGCGATCGGCGGCAGCCCGGCCAGCAGCGCCAGCACCTCGACGGCGTCCCGCAGGGCGGCGATCCGGTCCGTGCCCTCACGGACCGCCCACCCGCCCAGCCAGCCCGCGTCGCCGTCCCAGCGGACCCGGGCGTCCAGGTCGGCCAACTGGTCGTCCCACCACTGCGGCACCGGGCCGGGCTCGGCCGCCCGGTCGGCGGCGAGCGCGTCGACGACCAGCCGCCCGGGGCGCGCGCCGAGCCGGCGGGTCACGATCCGGGCCACGTCGACCGGCTGCCAGCCCCGTGGCCACAGCCGGTGCACCGCGGCGACGAGCCGGCGCAGCAGGGCGGCGTCCACCGCCGTCGGCCCGGCGGCCCCGTCGTCGGCACCCCGGCCGCCGTCGTCGCCGGGCCGCGCCGGGGCGCTGCCGACCACCAGCCGGTCCAGCTTCCGCTCCGCGTCGCGTACGTCGGTGCCGCGCACCGCCGTGACCGCGGCGGTGATCAGGGCGTCGGCGTCCGGCACGGGGGTCCTTCCTCGGGGACGACGGCCGGACGGTGTCCGGATCGTCGGGAGTGTCTGCCCGGCAACGGTACCCGCACCCGGATTGCCCCTCCCCGGCACTCATCCGTTCGCCTCCCGGGTCCGTACTCCTGCCCGGAGTGGATCCGGGTGGACGGGAGGCGAACGGTGAGCACCCTGACGGTGAGCGAGTCCGTCGACCGTGGCCGGCACCGGGGGCGACGGCGGGGCGTGACCCCGGCCGGCGTCCTGACGGTGGTGCTGGTGGTGGCGGGACTGGTCGCCGGTGGCGCGGTGGTGGCCCAGCGGCAGGGCATCGACCTGGGTGCCCTCGTCGGCGACGTACGGCGGGAACCGCTGCGGCCGGCCAACGCGGCGGTGCCGCCGGTGCCCCCCGGGGCGCAGGCTCCCGCCCCGCTCTCCTCCGCCGTGCCTTCCGCCGCCGCGCCCGCTCCGGCGCTGCGCTATCCGCAACGGGGGACCGGCACCTGGCGGACGGCGACCGCGCAGGGGGCGGTGGCCGGGCGCGGCGGGCAGCTCCTGCGCTACCGGGTGGCGGTGGAGGGCGGCATCGACGACGTCGACCCGGAACGGTTCGGTCGGGAGGTGGCGGTGGTGCTCGCCGACCGCCGGGGCTGGACCGCCGACGGCAGGTGGCGGCTGCAACGGGTCGGCGGCGACACCCCGGCCGACTTCACCGTGATGCTGACCACCCCGGTCACCCGGGGCGAGTTGTGCGGGGACACCTCCGACCGGTACACCTCCTGCCGCAACGGCGACCGGGTGGTGGTCAACGTGGCGCGTTGGGCCCGGGGCGTGCCCGACTTCCGGGGCGACCTCGGCACCTACCGGGCGTACGTGCTCAACCACGAGGTGGGGCACCGGCTGGGCCGGGGGCACGAACGGTGTCCGGCCGCGGGCGGGCCGGCCCCGGTGATGCAGCAGCAGACCCTGGGCCTGCACGGCTGCCGGCCGAACGCCTGGCCGATGGTGGGCGGTGCCCTGCTCACCGGCCCGGCCGGCGAGTACGACGACCCGATCCCCTCCGACGACTGACCCCGGCCTGCGGGCGGGCGTTGACCTACCCGAGATGGGCGACGATGCGCTGCCCGGCCGGAGTGAAGGCGGATTGTCGGTCCCGTTGAGGTGACCAGTCGCGCGTCGCCCGTCGCGCTGCCCGGTCACCGGCGGGGGAAGGACGCCCAGATGTTCTTGGTGCGGTCGGTGGCGTACCAGCCGACCTTGAGCGAGACGGCCATGGCGATCTGGAGGCCCCGGCCCCCGGCCCCCATCGGGCGGGTGTCGGCCAACTCGGGGATGGTGCTGAGGTCGTGGTCGGCCACGTCGAGGATGAGCGAGTCGTCGACCGTCAGCAACCGGACAATGGTCGGTGGAATGCCATGTTTGAGGGCATTCGTGGCGAGTTCGGTGGCAACCAGGACGATCAACTCGGGAATCTCTTCCATCCGCTGACCGTCGAGGAGCTGCTCACCGGTGAGGGCCTCGTGCAGGGAGGCACGCAGGGCGCGCAGGTCGGCGGGATCGGCCAGTTCCCACCGGCGCAATTCGGTGGCCTGCGGCGGGGGCGGCGAGGTGAGAAGCTGTGCCATGATCCCGGTTTACCCTACGTAGCGGCCCACCATGCCATCCCGGCTGTCGGGGATTCGTCGCATGCCACCCGTCGTACCGGCCCCGCGCGCCGGCCCGTTCCCCGCCCCGCGCAGTCCGGTCGGGTGTGCTTCGGGCCACTGTCCAGGGTGGTGTGCCAGGCCGGGACGGGTGGGGGTCCGCCGGCACGCCGGCAATCGCAGAAACCATCCGATTCGGGGCCTGCGTGAGCCCGTGCGGTCGCGTAAAGTCCGCAAACTGAACGGGCCATGTCGGCGACGGAACGCCCCGCTAACGGGTGCCCGTCCGCACGGTTGGGCGCATCCCCGCGCCGGCTCGCGGACCGCCTCAGGAAGAGCCATGACCGCCAGTACGAATACCCCCAAGGTGACCGTCGTGGTCCCGGCGTACAACTCCGGACCGCACATCGAGAAGCTCGTCACCTCGCTGCTGCGGCAGTCACTGCCGGCCAGCGAGTTCGAGGCGATGTTCGTCGACGACGGCTCGACCGACTCGACCGGTGCCCGGCTCGACGAACTGGCCGCCGCCCACCCGCACTTCCGGGTGCTGCACATCGACAACTCCGGCTGGCCGTCGCGGCCCCGCAACCTCGGTGTCGAGCACGCCCGGGGCGAGTACGTCTTCTTCGCCGACGACGACGACTGGTTCGGCGAGGAGGCCCTCGAACGCCTGTACGCCTGCGCGACCGCGCACGACGCGGACCTGGTGATCGGCAAGATGGCCGGACACCGCCGGTCGGTGCCGCGTGAGCTGTTCCGGCGCAACCGGTTCGACGCCACCCTGGAGAACGCTCCCCTGATCGACAGCCTCACCGCGCACAAGCTGTTCCGACGCTCCTTCCTCGTCGAGCACGGCCTGCGGTTCCCCGAGGGCAAGCGTCGGCTGGAGGACCACGTCTTCGTCACCCGGGCGTATTTCCTGTCCCGGCGCACCTGCGTGCTGGCCGACTACGTCTGCTACCACCACCAGCGGCGGGTCGACGCCGGCAACGTCACGGCCACCGCGCTGGAGCCGGCCGGCTACTTCGTCAACCTGCGCGAGGCGCTCGACATCGTCGACGAGCACACCGAGCCCGGCCCGCTGCGCGACCGGCTGCACCGGCGGTGGCTGCGCAACGAGATGGTGTCCCGGTTGCGCGGCCGACGACTGCTCGACGCGCCCGCCGACTGGGTGGACCAGTTGGTCGGCGAGGCGCAGCGGACGATCCGGGACCGGTTCGCCCCGGGCGTCGCCGCCGGCCTGCCGCCGCTGCAACGGATCATCACCAGGCTCATCGAGCAGGGGCGCACCCCGGACCTGCGCCGGCTCGCCGGGTGGGAGGCGGCCGTACGGGCCGCGCCCACCGTGCAGCGGGTCGAGCGGGACGCCACCACCCTGACCGTCAGGCTCACCGCCGAGCTGTTCTTCGGCGACCAGCCGCTCACCCTCACCGCCGACGGCGAGCAGCGGCTGCTGGTGGTGCCGGTGGACGACCTCCCGGCCGACCTGCGGGACGCCACCGCCCGGATCAAGCAGTCCAAGCTCGACGTGATCGCCAGGCGGCGGGACACCCGGGAGGAGTTCTTCGTACCGGTCACCGGCACCGTCGAGCTGGTCCCGGCGGCCGACGGCATGCTGCGGCTGGTCCAGCGGGGCACCGCCCGCCTCGACGTCGGTGCGCTCAACGGCGGCCGGAGCAGGGGCACCTGGGACCTCAAGGCCCGGGTCACCTGCTGCGGTTGGACCGAGGACGCCAGGCTCCCGGTGGCGTTCCGTTGCGCGACCGACGGGGCCCGGCCGGTCTCCGTGCCGTACCTGGGCAGCCTGCGTTTCCGGCTGCGGCGGGCGGTGGCGCGCCGGGTGCCCGAGTCGATCCGGCGGGCCATCCGTCGCTGACGCAGTCCCCACGGTGAACGTGCTGGAACTCAACCTGGTCCTGGACCGCAGCCTGCCCACCCGCTGACCCCGACGCCGACACCTCCATCAGGCGGTCGCGCCCGGGGCGGCACGCACAGCGGGAGGATGGACGCGTGTCACGAGGTGAACTGCGCATCTACCTGGGCGCCGCCCCCGGCGTCGGCAAGACGTACGCGATGCTGGAGGAGGCCAGGCGGCGGGCCGAACGGGGCACCGACGTGGTGGTCGGCCTGGTGGAGACGCACGGCCGGGCGCAGACCGCCGCGATGATCGGCGACCTGGAGGTGCTGCCCCGCCGCCCGCTGCGCTACCGGGGCGTCGATTTCACCGAGCTGGACCTGGACGCCGTCCTTGAACGCCGGCCCGAGGTGGTGGTGGTCGACGAGTTGGCCCACACCAACGTGCCCGGCTCCCGGCACCAGAAACGCTGGCAGGACGTCCAGGAACTGCTTGACGCGGGCATCTCGGTACTGTCGACGGTCAACGTGCAGCACCTGGAGTCGCTCAACGACGTCGTCACGCAGATCACCGGCACCACCCAGCGGGAGACCGTCCCGGACGCCGTGGTCCGCGCCGCCGAGCAGGTCGAACTGGTCGACATGACCCCGGAGGCGCTGCGCCGGCGAATGGCGCACGGCAACATTTACGGCCCCGACAAGATCGACGCGGCGCTGGGTAACTACTTCCGGGTCGGCAACCTCACCGCGCTGCGCGAGCTGGCCCTGCTCTGGCTGGCCGACAAGGTCGACGACCAGCTCGACCGGTACCGGGCCCAGCAGGGTATCTCCGACACCTGGGAGGCCCGGGAACGGGTCGTCGTCGCCCTCACCGGCGGCCCCGAGGGGGAGACGCTGATCCGTCGGGCCGCCCGGATCGCCGCCCGGAGCAAGGGTGCCGACCTGCTCGCCGTGCACGTGGCCCGCGACGACGGACTGGCCGGGGCGGACCCGGCCCAGCTCGCCCGGCAGCGGGTCCTGGTGGAGAGCCTCGGCGGCAGTTACCACCAGGTGCTCGGCGCGGACGTGCCGCGGGCGCTGCTCGACTTCGCCCGGGGGGTCAACGCCACCCAACTGGTGCTCGGGGCGAGCCGGCGCGGCCGGTTCGCCCAGCTGTTCGCCCGAGGCGTCGGCGTGACGACCACGGCCCGCTCCGGGGCGATCGACGTACACCTGGTCACCCATCCGGAGGCCGGTCGGGGTCGGCGCGGGCCGGGGGTGCCGGCGGCGCTGTCCCGGCGGCGTCGGCTGCTCGGCTTCGCGCTCGCCGGGCTGGGCCTGCCGCTGCTCACCCTGCTGCTGTCGGTGTTGCCGGACCTCACCCTGACCAACGACATTCTGATCTTCCTGGCCGGGGTGGTCGGGGTGGCGCTGGTCGGTGGGCTGTGGCCGGCGCTGGTCGCTGCGCTCGGTGGGTCGCTGTTGTTGAACTGGTTCTTCACCCCGCCGTACCGCACGTTGACCATCGCCGAGGCGGACAATCTGCTCGCGTTGGGTGTCTTCGTGGCGGTGGCGGTCGCGGTGAGTGGGGTGGTGGATGTGGCGGCCCGGCGTACCCGGGAGGCGGCCCGTGCCGCCGCCGATGCGCAGACCCTGGCGGTGGTCGCCGGCAGCGTGCTGCGCGGCGAGCGGCCGTTGCCGGCGCTGTTGGACCGGTTGCGGGAGACCTTCGGGCTGCGCGCGGTCAGCGTGCTCGAACTCGCCCCCGAGGCGCAGGGGCGGCCCGGCCGGGCCCACGAGGAGGGCGTGTGGCGTCGGGTCGCCAGCGTCGGGGTGGACCCGGCCGGCAGCCCCGGCGCGGGGGAGACCACGGTGCCGGTCGACGAGCGGTTGACCGTGGTGCTCTCCGGTCGTCGGTTGGAAGCCGCGGATCGGCGCATCGTGGAGGCGTTCGCCGCGCAGGCCGCTGTCGCGCTGCGCCAGGAACGGCTCGCCGAGGAGGCCGCCACCGCCCGGCCGCTCGCCGAGGCCGACCGGTTGCGCACCGCGTTGCTCGCCGCCGTCAGCCATGACCTGCGTACGCCGTTGGCGTCGGCGAAGGCGGCGGTGAGCAGTCTGCGCAGCCCTGACGTCGAGTTCGACCCGGAGGACCGGGCCGAGTTGTTGGCCACCGCCGACGAGTCGTTGGACCGGCTGGGTCGGCTGGTGGCGAACCTGCTGGACATGAGCCGGTTGCAGGCCGGCGTGTTGGGCGTCGCCCGTACCGCGGTCGGGTTGGAGGATGCCGTACCGCTGGCCCTGGACGAGCTGGGGCCGGCCGCCGCCGGGGTGCGCACCGACATCCCGGCCGACCTGCCGGCGGTCGACGCCGACCCGGGCCTGCTGGAACGGGTGCTGGTCAACGTCGTGGCGAACGCGTTGCGGCACAGCCCGGCCGGCCGGCCGCCCACGATCACCGCCAGCGCCCACGCCGGGCAGGTGGAGCTGCGGGTCATCGACACCGGGCCGGGTATCCCCGAGGACCGGTGGGAGCACGTCTTCCTGCCGTTCCAGCGGCTCGGCGACCGGGACAACCGGACCGGGGTGGGGCTCGGGCTGGCCCTGTCCCGGGGGCTGGTCGAGGCGATGGGTGGCAGCATCACCCCGGAGACCACCCCCGGCGGAGGGCTGACCATGGTGCTGCGGCTACCCGCCGCCGACGAGAGGCCGGACCGGTGACCCGCATCCTGGTCGTCGACGACGAACCACAGATCCTGCGCGCGCTGCGGATCAACCTGCGCGCCCGCGGCTACGACGTCGAGGTCGCCGACACCGGCACGGCCGCGCTGAAGGCCGCCGCCGGCCACCCCCCGGACCTGGTGGTGCTCGACCTCGGCCTGCCCGACCTCGACGGTGTGGACGTCATCCGGGGCCTACGCGGCTGGACCACCGTGCCGATCATCGTGCTGTCCGGGCGAGCCGGCAGCGCCGACAAAGTCGCCGCCCTCGACGCCGGCGCCGACGACTACGTCACCAAACCGTTCGGGGTCGACGAACTGCTCGCCCGCATCCGCGCCGTCACCCGCCGCCTCACCGCCGCACCTGCCGACGCCACCGCCACGGCGCGGGTGGGACGACACACCGTCAACCTCGCCACCCACACCGTCACCAGCGACGACGGCACCGACACCCGGCTGACCCCCACCCAGTGGGCCGTGCTCGAACGACTGCTGCGCCACCCCGGCAAACTGATCAGCCAGCGTCAGCTCCTACACGACGTGTGGGGCCCGGAATACCAGCAGGAGACCAACTACCTGCGGCAGTACCTGGCCCAGCTGCGACGCAAGCTCGAAGACGACCCCGCCCGCCCCCGGCACCTCATCACCGAACCCGGCATGGGCTACCGCTACCGCCCCTGACCGGCACGGTCCGACCTGGCGTCCGCGCCGGGTCGTGGCCCGCCAGCTCAGCCGAGGCTGAGGCCGATCGCCAGGGCGACGACGGCGAGAAGCGGAGGAACGAGCTGCTTGAGCGCGGCGCTCGCCTTCGACGGTGACGAGACCAGGAGCACCAGACCGGCGGCGACCATCGACCCGGCGCCGACGAAGACCAGCGTCGCGCCGACGGCGTGTGCGCCCACGGCGTACGCGACGATGCCGACGACGATCGCGACGGCCAGGAACAGGTTGTAGAAGCCCTGGTTGAAGGCGAGCTGCCGGGTCACCTCCGCCTCCTCCCGGCTGGTGCCGAAGACCGCGCGGGCGCGGGCGCTGGTCCAGACCACCGACTCCAGGTAGAAGATGTAGGCGTGGATGAGGCCGGCGATGCCGGCCAGGACGAGTCCCGCGACGACCACGCCGCTGCCTCCTTCGTTCGCGCGGACGGAGATGTCCGCCACCATCATTCTCCCTGCCCGCCACGCTCGCCGAGTCGGGTGTTGGCTGTTTGCCGTCGGCCTCCTACGGTGGGGGAGACGTGGGGGAGGCTCAGGTTGTTCGACGCGGGTGACGCGGTGCGTTGGCTCCAGCTCGCCGCACCCCGGGGCGGGCCGGACGACCTGCCGCTACTGGTGAACCGGGTCGCGCCGGCCGTGGACGCCACCGAGATCGTGATCTACCTGGCGGACTACCAGCAGGCGAGCCTGGTGCCACTGCTCGGCGTCGGGCCGGGCCGGGAGAGCCTGTCGATCGAGACGACCCTCGCGGGCAGGGCGTTCACCGGTCTCGACGTGCAACGGGCAGCCGACAATCCGGACCGGATCTGGGTGCCGCTGCTGGTCGGGTGCGAGCGGATGGGCGTCCTGGAGATCGTCTCGCCGGTCGCCGGTGACCGCGCCCTGGACGGGCCCGCCCGGGAGTTGGCGACCTGCGTCGGTCAGCTGGTGGTGAACCGCCGGCCGTACGGTGACGTGGTCGAACGGCTGCGACGGCGGCTGCCCATGCAGGTCGCCGCCGAGATCCTCTGGGGGCTGCTGCCGCCGCTGACCTTCGCCACCGACGACATGGTGCTCACCACCATCCTCGAACCGTGCTACGACGTCGGCGGCGACGTCTTCGACTACGCGCTCAACGGCGACGTGCTCAGCGTCGGGCTCTTCGACACCTGCGGGCACGGCATCAAGGCGAGCACCCTGGCCTCACTCGCGGTCAGCGCCTACCGCAACGCCCGCCGCTGCGGCCTCGACCTGGTCGACACGGCCCTCAGCATCGACAAATGGATACGCTCCGAGCACCCGCACCTGTTCGCCACCGCGCTCCTCGTCGAGCTGGAGCCGAGCACCGGCCGGCTCCGGATGATCAACGCCGGCCACCCGGGCGCCCTGCTGCTGCGCGACGGCAAGGCGATCCGGGAACTGCCGGGCCCGACCGCGCTCCCGCTCGGCCTGGGCCACCTGGCGACCCAGCGCCCCGGGGTGTACGAGGAGGAGCTGCACCCCGGGGACCGCATCCTCGCCTACACCGACGGCATCACCGACGCGCGCGGCGTCGACGGGGAACGGTTCGGGTTGACGCGGCTCGTCGACTTCGTCAACCGGGCACTCAACGACCGGTTGGCCACCCCGGAGACGATGCGCCGGCTGGTGCGCGCGGTGGTCGCGTACCAGGAGGGGCAGCTCGACGACGACGCTACGGCGCTGCTGCTGGAGTGGCGTCCACCGCGTACCCACCTGCCCGACCTGCCCGGGGGCCCGACGCCTGGTCGCTGAGCGACCCGCATGGGGCAGCCGGCGGTGCCGGGACGACGGGTCATCCGTTCGGGTCGGTGTCCCGGTGATCGGGGCGGGGCACCGGGACCGGGTCGGTCCGTGCGGGCCGGTCGGGCTCGGTGAGCTGGAGCAGGCGGTACATGGTGCGCCGCAGCAGCTCCGCGGCGTCGCCCGGGCGGGCGGTCAACGCGCCCAGCACCGCTGCCGGGTCGATCCGGCCGGTGAGAGCGAGCTGGGGCAGCAGGGGCCGGTGCAGGTCCAGCCGGGGCGCGTGCAGGGCGAGCAGGTGTTGCGGCGTACCGGGGGCGGGTGCCGGTTCCGGGGCGGGGAGCACCAGGGTCGGACGTCCGACGGCCGCGGCGTAGGCGGTGACGGAGCCGTGGTCACCGATGACGTGGTCGGCGGCGACCACCGGGGCCCGCCAGTCCTCGGTCGGCTCGGGCAGCAGCAGCCCGGCGTCGAGGCAGTTCCGGAGCCAGGCGCGGATCTGGCGGTGCCCGTGAGCGGCCCAGATTGCCGGGTGTAGCAGCGCGGCGACCCGGTAGCGCTCGGCCGGGAGCTGTGCCATCACCTGCGGTAGCAGGTCGGGCCAACGTCCGAAGCTACCCTCCGGGCCCCAGGTGGAGGCGACCACCACGAGTTCCTGGTGTTCGCCCTGCTGCCAGGGCAGGACGAGTGCGCCGAGCCCGTCGAGGAGTTGTTCCACCCGGTGGTTGAAGACGTCCGGGGCGATGGTGAAGACCACCTGCACCCGGGGGTCGCTCTCGACGTACCCGATGACGTCGAGCAACCGGTGGCAGCTCGCGAGGGTGTGGGTCACGACGAGCACGGTGTGGCAGCCCGACCGGGTCACCCAGCGGTCGGCATCGATACCGACGGGGGCGGGTGGCCACGCCGAGGTCATGGCTCGCCCCCCTCGACCGTCCCACTGTCCGATCAGGACGGTACCGCTGCTGCGGGCCTCCCGTCAGCGGCGGGCGGTCCGCGCAACGGCGACGGCCGGCCGACCCAGAACGCGGAGCGGCCGGGACCGCCGTGGCGGCCCCGGCCGCATCCCGGCCGGCGGTGCGGTCACCCGTCCAGCGGTTTGATCCAGATGTTGCGGTACTGGACCGGGTTGCCGTGATCCTGGAGCCGGATGGCGCCGGCCGCCGGGCCCTCGGGCCGGCTGCCGCCGGTCGGGCCGAGGATCTCCACGTCGTCGTGCACGGTGACGCCGTTCCACACCACGGTGACCCGGGGGTTCGCCACCTTGACGCCGGCCGCGTCGTAGCGGGCCTGGCGGTACTCGATGACGTACGTCTGCCAGGTCTGCGGCGGGCGGGCCGCGTTCACGTCGGGCGCCTTCTGGGTGTAGATGGCGGCGGCGTCGTTGTTCTGCGGCGGGTCGATGCCGAACGAGTCGAGCACCTGGATCTCGTAGCGGTCCTGGAGGTAGACGCCGCTGTTGGCGCGCTGCTGGCCGGTCACCTCCGGTGGGTAGAGCGGCAGGTTGAACTCGACGTGCAGCCGGAAGTCGCCGAAGGCCTGCACGGTACGCAGGTCGCCGCCGCGTACGGTCATGGTGTTGCCGTCGAGCGTCCACTCCGGTTCGCGCCCGTCGGTGTGCTGCCACTCGGTGAGGTCACCGCCGTCGAACAGGGTGATCCGTTCCCCGCGTGGCCGGACGGCGAGCACGTCGAGGTTGACGTGGCCGGAGTCGGCGCTCTCCTTGCGGTACTCGACGATGTTGCGGCCCCGGCGCAGGTGCGCCTTGGTGGTGACGGTGCCCCACTCCTCCCAGGTGACGGTGGACGGGAAGACCGTCTGTCCGATCCGTTTGCCGTTGACGTACAGGCTGAGTTGCTTGGGGCCGGAGAACGGGTTCGGGCCGTTGCTGTAGCGCATCGCCAGGTCGTGGGTGCCGGCCTCGGCCACGTCGACGGAGATCCGGGTGGACGCGCCGTCGTCGGCGAAGCCGGCGGCGAACCCGGCACCGGAGTAGGCGGCGTGGTCGGTGGCCATCCCGACGCCGACGGTGCGGCCCTCCTCGGCCTCGAAGAACGTCTGCGGCTGAGCCACCCGGCCGGGGATCTCGTTGAGCGTGTACCAGGCTTCGGTGTTCCACAGCTGCTCACCGTCGACGGCGGAGAACGGGCGCGGCGAGCGGACGTGCACCACCCGGTTCTCCTTGAGACCGGGGATGCGCAGCCGGACGGTCCGCCCGTTGGCCGCCAGCACCGCCCTGGTCACGGTGAGTTTCTCCAGGTCGAGCTTGGGACCGCCGTACTGGCTGGTCGCCCCGTAGCGCCACTGCGTCACCTGGTACGCCTCGGCGAGCCGTTGCGCGGTCTCCGGCGACAGCTTCTCGGTGTACTCCAGGTCGAACCCGTTGGCGGTGGCCCGCATCTGCTTGACCTCGAAGGTCGAGGTGCCGTTGGGAGTGAGCTTCTGGAGGCCGTAGCTGAGTTTGCCCTCCTGGCCCCAGTTGCCGCCGGCACCCACGCCGCCCACGTAGAGCGCGCCGTCGGGGCCGAGGGTGACCTCGTTGACGCCGGCCTCCAGGCCCTGCGTGTGCCGGAACACCGCCCCCTGGTACTGCCCCTCGACCTCGTCGAGGTACACCCGCTGCAGGCCGCCGTAGGTGACGTCGCCGACGACGACCTGCCCGGCGTACGGGCCCTGGGTCAACAGCACCGGGCTGGACGGGGAGTTGCCGATCTCGTTCTGCGGGAGCCAGGCGATCGGCCGGGTCACCGGTTTGTCGTCGTACGGCCCGTCGGGGCTGGTGTAGTGGTTGAAAAACGCCCCCTGCTGGATCTGGACCAGCTTGGACGCGGGCAGCCAGCCACCCTGGTTGTCGGTGACGAAAACCTCGCCGCGCGGCCCCCAGCCGATCCCGTTCGGGGTACGCAGCCCGCCGGCCACGTACGTGATCTTGCCGGTCCGGGCGTTGACCCTGATCGAGGTGCCCCGATTCGGTGCGGGCTGCGGCACGGTGGTGGCGCCGCCCTGGTTGATCGCGACCGACAGGTTGAGGTGGAAGAACCCGTCCCGGTAGAGCAGGCCGAACGCGAACTCGTGGAAGTTGCCGCCCCACGGCCAGGTGGCGACCGTACGCCGGTCGTCGGCGACGCCGTCGTCGTCGGTGTCGCGCAGCGCGGTCAGTTCGTGCTTCTGGCTGACGTAGACGGTGCCGTCGACCACGGCGACGCCCTGCGGCTCGCGTAGCCCGTCGGCGAACCGGCGGTACGTCACCTGGTCGGGGCCGGTCGCGCCGGTGACGCCCGTGGCCACCCAGATCTCGCCGGTGGCGTTGTCGGTGCCGCCCCAGGTGCTCAGCACCAGCGCGCCGTCGGGCCGGAACGCCATCCCGGTGACCTGCGGCCGGAACCCGTCGGGGCGCAGGTCGGTGAGGGTGTAGCCGGGGTGCACCCGGTCGAGCGGCAGGCCGTCGCCAGCCGAGTCGGTGGCCCCCTCGCAGTATTTCCAGCCGGGCGCGGTGACCCGGACCACCCCGGCGTCGGTGCTCAGCGCGGAGGTCGGGACGAGGGTGAAGTCGGCGCTGCCCGGTGGACGCCACTCCAGCCGGAGCACCTGGCCGCCGCCGTCGTCGAAGTGCTCGATGCGCAGCGGGTGCCGGCCGGCGGTGAGGGTGGCCGTCCCCTCCTTGGCGGTTTCCCCGTGCAGCCCGTCGTGGTCGACGACGACGGTGTCGCCGATGCTCAGCCGGGAGCCGTCGTCGCTGGTGAGGCGGAAGGCGTAGCTGCCGTCGACGGGGGCGGCCAGGTTGCCGGTGACGTGGCTGACGAACCGGTCGGCGAGTCCGAAGTCGTCGGTGCTACTCCAGTTGACCTGCGGCATCAGCTTGTCGACGTTCGGCGTCTGGGCGGGCTTGAGGGTGCACAGCGCCGACAGCGGGGTGCCCATGTCGTACGTGCGCAGGGTGACGCCGGGTTCCTGCGGCGGGAGGTCGGCGACGGGCGCGGCGGTGGCCGGGGTGACGGACCCGGTGGCGAGGACGGTCGCCAGGGCGGTGCCGGCGGCCACGAGCGCGGATCTGTGTCGCCGCCGGTGCGGGGTGGTCATGGTGCCTCCAGTGGTGGTGGGCCCGGCCGGGGGACCGCGCCACTTTCTCCCGATGGCGGTTCGGTATGGCACGCGTCACACCGAAGATTGATCGCAGACACTAGCACTTTGAATCGAATTGGGGAAACTTTTCGATGTTTGAACAAAAGTCGAGGTGTGCGGGTCGGATCCACCGGCTCGTGGGCTGGTGGGCGGGGTCGGGGGTGAGGCACTATGCCCATGGAATCCGCGCAGCTCAAGCCAGGACTGGTAGGTGAACCGTGCCGCTGCCCCGTCGCGTGGTCGTTTCCGGTGTGGTCGCCACGGCCGTCCTCGGCACGGCGGTGGGCGTCGCCGTCTGGGCCGGCCGGGACGATCCGGCGTACCAACCGCCGACGTCGCGGGTGGTGCAGCCCGGCGCACCCGGCCAACCGGGCCGGCAACTGTCCGGCACCGACCTGGCGCAGGTCTCACCGCCCGGGTTCACCGCCGCCGACAGTCGGTTCGTGCAGGGCATGATCCCGCACCACACCCAGGCCCTGGCGATGACCGCGCTGCTGGCCGGGCGCACCACCAGCCCGGACGTGACGCTGCTGGCCAAGCGGATCGAGGTGTCGCAGGGCGACGAGATCGCCCGGATGCGCACCTGGCTCGCCGAGCGCAACGTGCCGGCCGCCGGCCCGCACGACGGGGCGGCGCACGACGCGCTCATGCCGGGGATGCTCACCGCCGCCCAGTTCGAGCAGCTCAAGCAGGCACGCGGGACGGAGTTCGACAGGCTCTTCCTCACCGCGATGATCCGCCACCACCAGGGCGCACTGACCATGGTGGAGCAGCTGTACGCCGCCGGTGGTGGCCTGGAACCGGCGAGCGACCAGTTCGCCCGGGAGGTCAACGCCGACCAGGGCATCGAGATCCAGCGCATGCAGCAGATGCTGGCCAAGCTCGGCTGACCGGGTCGCCGACCGCGTCCGGTCGCCGGTGCAGGCCCGGTCGCTGGTCCAGGCCCGCAGGCTGGTGCCGGAGCGGCCGGGGAACGGCCGGGGCCTGCCCAGCATCACTGGGCAGGCCCCGGGTTCAGGCGGTCCGTCGGCCCGGTCGGGCCGGGCGGGTCACCTGTCGAACTGGTCGATCAGCGCCTGGGCGTCGCGGACCAGCAGGTTGCGCGCCCCGATGGCGTTGAGTGCGCGGGCCTGGTCGAGGAAGGTGGTCAGGTGCCCGACCGCCTCCGCCGGCTGGCCTGCGGAGGCCGCCGCGCCGGCCTTGCCGAGGCTGGTGGTCAGCTTGTCGGCGTTGCCCGCGCTGACGGTGCCGGCCGACCGGTAACCGTTGACGAGGGCCTGCAGGTCGGCGATGGACGTCGTGGTGGTGAACGTGACGGACCGGTCGGTGGTGTTACCCGCCTTGTCCTTCGCGGTCACCGTCAGGGTGTGGCTGCCCAGCGGGAGGCCGGACAGGGTGACCGTCGCCCCCCGGGCGACCCGCTTGCCGTCCAGCAGCGCGCTGTCCGGGTTGATGCCGGGCCCGGAGCCGGTGTCGGTGACCGTCCAGTCCACCGTCACCGTGCCGGAGTCGCCGTACGCGGTGCCCTCGGTCAGCCCGGACACCTGCACCTCGGGGGCGGTCCGGTCGATCTTGAGCCACTGGCTGCCCTGCCGGGAGGTGTTGCCGGCCGCGTCGACCGCCCGGTACCGCACCGACCCCTTGACCTCGGCACTGATCGTCGCGACGCCGCTGGCAGGAACGTCCACCCAGGTCACGCCGTCGTCGACGGAGTACTGGCCGGTCCACATGCCGGGGATCAGGCCGGCCAGGGTGAGCGTGACGGCATCGGTGTACCAGCCGTTGTTACCGGTCGGCTCGGCCGGGCCCACCGTGGCGGAGACCCGGGGGTTGAAGGTGTCCGCGAGGTCCACCACGGCCTGGCGGAGCGTCCCGTACGCTGCGCCGTCCAGCCGGTCGGCGAGCGTCCGCAGTTGCGCCTCGGCGGCGAACCGCCTGCCCTCGGCGGCGAACCCGCTGGCCCGGCCCAGGGCCGTGTCGACCTCCGCGCTCAACGCCTCGTCGATCGCGCCGGCCCGTACCCCCTGGTCGTGGTAGGCGCGGACGAGCGCGAAGCTCGGCGTCCAACTGATCTTCGGTTGCCCCTGTGCGTTGAACCCGGCGAGCTTGACCTGGGTGGCGGCCTCGATCTCGGCCGCCGACAGGTGGGCGCTGGGCTTCAGTGCGAACACGTCGAAGCCCCGGGCGATCTCGTTGCCGTACAGGTTGCCGTTGTACCAGTACGCCGACCAGAAACCACCCAGCACGAGCGCGTTCGGGTTGACCGGGCCCCGGTCGAAGTACGCGATCTCGTGCGGGTTCTTCGAGTCGGTGAAGTCGAACACCGAGATGCCACCCTGGTACCAGGCCTGCATCATGACGTCGCGGCCGGGCACCGGGATCAGCGAGCCGTTGTGCGCGACGCAGTTCTCCTGCAACGACTGCGGCACCGGCAGCTTGTAGTAGCTGGCGAAGGTCATCTTCCGGTCGACGATGTCGAAGATGGCGTTGGCGCCCCACTGCGGCAGGTCGGTGTCCCGGCAACGTGCGCCGCTGCCACCGCCCCACTCGTCGGTGAAGATCACCTTGGTGCCGTCGTTGTTGAACGTCGCCGAGTGCCAGTACGCGAAGTTCGGGTCGGCCACCTCGTCGATCCGCTTCGGGTTCGCCGGGTCCGAGATGTCGATCAGGATGCCGTTGCCCTGGCACGCGCCGGCCGCCAGCCCGATCTCCGGGTACGCGGTGATGTCGTGGCAGGCGTTGGTGTTCGGCGTCGGCGACCAGGTCGACCCGGACGGGTGCCGGGGCGTGACCGGGCCGTTCTGGAGGCCGTCGACCCGGCCGGTGACCGGGTCCTGGAACAGCCTCGGCTGGTTCACCACGGCGGCGTCCTGCGGCGCGGCCAGCGGCACCTTGATGACGTCGATCCGCCACCGCGACGGGTTCTCCCCGTCAGCCGCGTTGTTGTTGCAACCCTCCATCGTGGTCGCCGGCCGTACCGAGGTGGTGCCGGAGACGTACACGTAGATGTTGTCGGCGTCGCGGGGGTCGGTCACCACGGAGTGCGTGTGCGAGCCACGGCAGAGTTGGACGGCCGCGACCTGTACCGGGCTGCGGACGTCGCTGATGTCGAAGACCCGCACCCCCTGGAACCGGGTGCCGACGTTGGGGTTGGTGCCGCAGTCGACCCGGCCCCGGCTCTCCTCGACCGACATGAACAGCAGGTTGCCGTGCACGGAGAGGTCGCCCTGCCCGCCGGGGCACACCACGCTGGTGACCAGCGTCGGCTCGGCCGGGTCGGCGACGTCGGTGATGGTGAACCCGTTGTAGTTGCCCTGGAAGGCGTACCGGCCGCCGAAGGCGAGATCCGAGTTGTAGTACCCGCCGTTGCCCGGGTTCGTCGGGTCGACGAACCCGGCGGGCTTGTCGCGGTGCGCGACGTGTTCCAGGTTGCTGATCGCGGACTGCGCGTCGAGCCAGCCGCCGCCGAGGCCGACGCGCGGATCGGGCTCCGCCGCCGACGCGGTGCCGGGGAGCACGCCGGCCAGCAGCAGCCCCGCGGCTATCAGGCCGAGGGCCCGTCGACCCCGGCGTGCCCTGGTGGTTGGGGGAGTTGTCATGTGTCGCCTTCCGATCGAAGACCAGCCGCGACGTCCACATCGGGGGAAAACGCGCCGCGTGAGTAAGGACCGTACCGACGATCAAGTGCTGGTCAAGATGCCCATGTGAGTTATGTACATGTTTGCGCGCCAAGCCGTACGCAATTGCTCCCGGGCGGTCACGCAGCTCACGACAGTCGTAGGAGCAGCCGCCGCGCTCCCTGCGCCACTCGTCGAAACGCGCCCGCATCCCTCCGACACCGGCGGACGTCCCCGAGCGCCCCCGTTCGGAATCTGGCACCGTGGGTACGACGCATGGCGTCACCGGATGTCCGGTACGCCTTGACGAAGGGGGTTCAGGTGGAATTCACGCTGTCGACCCGCCGGGAGGGGGCCGGCACGGTGGTCGAAGTCGCTGGTGACCTCGATATGAGCACCACCCCCCAGCTGCGGGAACGGTTACGCGAAGTGGTCGAGGGCGGCGCCCGGGTGGTGGTGGTCGACCTGGCCGGCGTCGGGTTCATGGACTCCAGCGGCCTCGGCGCGCTGGTTGTCGCCTATCGTGAGCTGCGGGAACGCGGCGGCTGGCTGGGGCTGGCCGGGGTACGCCGGTCGGTCCGCACGGTGTTGTCGATCACCTCGGTCGACCAGGTCATCGACATCTTCGACACGGTGCACGACGCCGAGGCGGCGGCCCGGGCGGCGTGAACGTCCTTCACCGGGACGGGGCGCTGGCCCGGTCGGTGTCCGCACCGGCGGTGCTGCGGCGCGGCCCGTGGTCGCCGTACCAGTCGATGATCATCAGCGTGGCGTCGTCGGCCAACTCGGGGCCGGCGGTGGCCAGCGCCGCGTCCGACAGCGCCCGGACCGCCTCGCGGGGGTGCAACGACGCGATGTCGTGCAGGGCGGCGGGCAGGTCGAGATCGGCGGCGTTGCGTTCGCGCATCCCGTCGGTGACCACGACCAGCCGGTCGCCGGGCCGCAGGACGACCTCCCCGCTGCGGAAGCCCGCCTCGGGGAACATGCCCAGCGGAAAGTTGCCGGGCAGCTCCAGCATCGTGGTCCGGCCGTCGCGGACCAGCATCGGCGGGACGTGCCCGGCGTTGAGCAGTTCGCAGCGCCCGGTGGCCAGCTCGATGCGCCCCAGCACCGCCGTCACGTACGCGCCGCGGACGTTGGCGTGTGTCGCGATGGCGCGGTTGGCCTCCTCGGCCTGCTCGGTGAGGGCCAACCCCCGGCGACGGGTGTTGCGCAGGCTGCCCACCCCCAGGGTGGCGGTCAACGCGCTGGCGACCCCGTGGCCCATCGCGTCGGTGACGCTGAGGTGCAGCGCGTCCCGGGCCACGCTGTAGTCGAAGGTGTCCCCGCCCACGCTGGCTGCCGGCTCCAACCAGCCGGACAGGGCGAACGCCCCGGCCTCGCAGGTGAACGAGGCGGGCAGCAGCCGACGCTGGATCTCGGCGGAGAGGGTGAACGGGGTGCTGCGCTGCCCCCACTCGAACAGGTCGGTGTGCCGCCGGTTGGCGATCACCACGAACGCCAACGCGTGCGCCGTACGGGCGACCCGCTCGATCACCTCGGCGTCCGGCTCGTCGGGCAGGTCGATCTCCAGCAGGCCGATGGCCTCACCACGCTCGGTGACCGGGGCGAGCAGCGTCCACCGCCCGTCGCCGGCCAGCATCCGGGGGACCTGGTGGCGGACCGCCTGCTCGTAGGGGCCGCCGTCGAAGGGCAGCACCTCGGCGCGTTCCTCGCCCTGCAGGCGTCCGGGGCCGACGCTGCCCGGCTGGTGGGTCAGCCGGACCAGGGCCCGGCCGCTGAGATCGGCGATCAGTAGGGAGACACCGAGCGCGTTCAACGCCGTGGCGATCGCCCCGGTGACCGCCTCGACCGCCTCGACCGGCGCGGCGTCCTCGGCCGACTGCAGCATCTCGGCCAGCACGATCTGCTCGCTGTCCTCCATCTGTGGAGCATATGCACTCCCGATGCCGGCCGCCTCACGACGAGCGGCGCGGCGGCGGCCCCGCCCAGTCGTCGTCCGGGCCGTGGCCCGACCGCCGCGGCCGGACGGTCCGGTCAGCGGCGGTTCAGCGCGGACTCCAGCCGACGGATCAGCGTCTTGCGGTCCCTGCCCCGGCGTTCGGCCCGCAGGGCGGCCCGGAGCTGTGCGGTGTCGAGATCGCGGACGTGCTTCGTCGCCTCGGCGACGGTCAGCTCGGTCAGCGAGCCGCCCGAGGTGACGTTGCGGCGGGCGCGTCTGGCCGGGCCGGTGTTGGCCACGTACTGCCGGCCGGAGGTCGACGCCCGGCGCTTGCGCGCGTCGGTGGCCCGTTGCTGCTGCGGGGAGAGCTGCTTCCACGCCCTGTCGGGCAGGTACCTGTCGGTCTCACCGTCGTGCCGGGCCCGGGTGGTGCCCTGCCTGGTCCGCCACTTCTGGTCGCCCCAGCGGCGCAGGGACTGCTGCCGCTCGTCCCTCGGCCCCTGGTAGCCGCCGCCGCGCTGCTGGTACTCGCGGGTCAGCAGTTGCGACTTGCGGGCCGACCACTGCCCCGGTCGTCCGCCCCGGTCGCCGGCCCGGATCTCCTCCTTGAGCTGCTCGCGCAGCTCGGGTTTCGTGTAGCGCGCCATGGGCGCGGATTACCCGTGGTCGCCGGCCGTACTCACCCTCGCGGCGGCCCGGTCGCGCCGCGTGGCCGGCGACCGGCCGGGCGGGTCACCTGCTGAACGCCTCCCGCCGGCAGGCCGTCATCTTGGGCGACTGGAAGTCACCGTTCGGGCCGACCTCGGTGATGCCGAACTCGCCGTCCTCGTCGGGCGCGGTCAACCGGTAACCGGCCTTCTTGGCGCACTGGTACCACTCGCGCTGGTTGTCGCGGAACGCCGCGTTGTCCGTACGCTTCTGACGCTCCTCGAAGAACTCCGGCTCCGTCGACCGGCACGCCGCCCGTACCCGCTTCGCCTTCGGGTCGTTCTGGCTCTCCTTCCAGATCACCATCCGGCCGTCCTCGTAGCCGGGGCCGCCCTCCTTCGCCACACACCGCCCCCAGGCCGCGCGCAGGGCCTCGATCTCGTCGTTGGTGGCGTCGAGGGGGATCAGCGGACGCCGGTCCTCGACGTCGGCGGGACCGGCGGCGCGGGCGGTGGGGCTCTGCACCGAGGCCACCGGTGGGCGGTCGGCCCGGTCGTCGGTCGGGGCGGCGGAACAACCGACGAGCAGGCAACCGACCACCAGCGCCGGTGCGGCGAAGCGACGGGCCGTGGTGCGGAACGTGTGCGACATGCTGCCCACGATCGGGGCGCGATGTCAGGAACCCGTGTGGATTCCCCGGACCTGACAGGTTTCTGAAAAGCCGTCGCCATGCTCGCGGTGTGTCAACAGAACAATCCCCAGCGCAGAGCCCACCGCGCCGTACCGGTCGCCGCGTCGTCGTCCCGGCGGTGCTGATCCTGGTGCTGGCGGTCGTCGTCAGCGGCGTCGTCTGGTCGGTCCACCGCGGCCCGGCCACGGCCGGCGGGGACCCGCCGGTCCCGGTGCAGACCACCACCGTCGTGCGGACCGACCTCGCCAGCACCGTGTCGCTGACCGGCACCCTCGGGTACGGGCGGGCGGAGCCGGTGAAGGGCGGCCGGAGCGGGACGGTCACCTGGCTGCCGCCGGCCGGCGCGACGGTCACCCGGGGCGGGCAGCTCTACCGGATCGACGACCAGCCGGTGCCGCTGTTCTACGGCGGCCTGCCGCTCTACCGCGACCTGGCCGAACCCGGCACGGTCGGCCGCGACGTGCGGGTCGTCGCCACCAACCTCAAGGCGCTGGGGTACGAGATCGGCTACCAGCCGGTACCGGGGGAGAAGGTCTCCCGACCGGTGAAGGCCGCCGCCGCGTCGCCTGCCGGGCAGCAGAACGCGGCAGGGGAACCGGGTAGGGGTACGTCCGGGCAGGGCGCGGCGGCACCCACGCCGACGGCTTCCGCCCCGGCCCGGGTCGTCGTCCGCAAGGGCGAGGGGGTGCTGACCGGCTCGCTGATGCGGGCCATCAAGCGCTGGCAGCAGGACGCCGAACTGCCGGTGACCGGCCGGATCGCCGTCGGCGACGTGGCCGTGCTGCCCGGTGCGGTCCGGGTCGACGCCGTCACCGCGCTGCGCGGCGACCCTGCCGAGACGCCGCTGTTGACCGTCACGCCGACCGCGAAGGTGATCACCGTGCAGGCCGAGGTGGCCGAGGCCGGCACGATCCAGCGGGGCGACCGGGTGACGGTGACGCTGCCGGGCGACAAGACCGTCGACGGAACCGTATCGGCGGTCGCCACCGCCGTCACCCAGGACGACGCCGGCCCGACCGCCACGCCGAAGCGGGCCGTCACGGTGACCGTGGACGACGACCTGACCGGGATCGACGCCGCCGACGTGCAGGTCGACCTGGCCGGCGAGACCCGGGAGGGCGTCCTCGCCGTACCGGTTGGCGCGCTGGTGGCGCTCAGCGAGGGTGGCTACGCGCTGCAACTGGCCGACGGGGGACGGTTCGTCGCCGTCACCACCGGCATGTTCGCCAAGGGCATGGTCGAGGTCTCCGGCGACGGGATCATCGAGGATCTCGCGGTGGTGACCGCCTCGTGACCGTGCTGGCCGTACGCGACGCCGCCATGCGCTACCCGGGCGGGGTCACCGCCCTCGCCGGCGTCTCGCTCGACATCACCGAGGGTGAGATGCTGGCCATCGTCGGCCCGTCCGGTTCCGGCAAGTCGACCCTGCTGCACATCATGGGCACGCTGGACCGGCCGACCTCCGGCACGGTGCACCTCGGCGGCCTCGACGTCGCCGGGCTCTCCGACCGGCAGTTGTCCGCGCTGCGCGGGCGCTGGCTGGGCTTCGTCTTCCAGCAGTTCCACCTCACCGCCGGGCTCACCGCCGCCGAGAACGTCGCCACCGGCCTGCTCTACGCCGGGGTGCCCCGCCGGGACCGCCGGCCGCTGGCCCTCGCGGCGCTGGACCGGGTCGGCCTGGCGCACCGCGTCACCCACCTGCCGCACCAGCTCTCCGGCGGGGAACGGCAGCGGGTGGCGATCGCCCGCGCCCTGGTCCACCAACCCGCGCTGCTGCTCGCCGACGAACCCACCGGCGCGCTGGACACCCGTACCGGCCAGGCCGTCCTGGAGTTGCTGTACCGACTGCACGCGGAGGGCACCACCATCGCCGTGATCACCCACGACCGGGACATCGCCGCCCGCCTGCCCCGCCGAGTGGAACTGCGCGACGGCCACCTGGTCGCCGACTCCGGCCGGGTGGTGACGCCCCGATGAACACATCCACCACCGGGGGTACGCCGCACCGGGCGCATCCGGGTACGGCCCGTGAGGCCGCCCGGCCGGTCCGGCTGGCCGTGACCGACCTGCTCGGTCTGGGGCTGCTCGGCATCCGTACCCGGCGCACCCGGGCCGCGCTGTCGGCGCTCGGCATCGCCATCGGGATCGCCACGATGATCGTGGTCACCGGCATCCCCGCCTCCAGCCAGGCCCAGCTGATGCGGGAACTCTCCGCGCTCGGCACGAACATGCTTGAGGTGCGGGCGCTGCCCGACCAGGACCCACCGGCGCTGCTGCCGACGGAGTCGACCGCCATGGTCCGGCGGGTGGGGCCGGTGACCAGTGTCAGCGCGGTCGCCAACACGCACCTGCTGGTCCGCCGCTCCGACCGTACCGATCCTGACGACGGCTCGGGTCTGACGGTGCTGGCCAGCCAACTCGACCTGCTCCCGATCATCAACGCCCGGGTACAGCACGGAAGCTGGCTCACTCCGGCGACGGCGCGTTTCCCCACCGTGGTGCTCGGCGCGGTCGCGGCGGTCCGGCTCGGCGTCCGCGACGTGCCCGCCGGGGGTGGCCCCGGCCAGCAGGTGATGATCGGCGACAGGTGGTTCACCGTGGTCGGCATCCTGGCCGCCGTACCGCTGCTGCCGGACATCGACCGGTCGGTGCTGGTCGGCTGGCCGGCCGCGCAGTCCGAGCTGGGCTTCGACGGGCATCCCACGGTGCTCTACGTCCGGTCGCTGGAGCCGGCGGTCGAGCAGGTGCGGGCGGTGCTGCCCGAGACGGTCAACCCGCAGAGCCCGGCCGACGTGCTGGTCAGCCGCCCCTCCGACGCGCTGGCCGCGAAGCGCGCCACCGAGAACGCCTTCTCGTCGCTGTTTTTGGCCCTGGCCGCGGTGGCGCTGCTGGTCGGCGGAATCGGGGTGGCCAACACGATGGTCATCTCGGTGCTGGAACGACGGGCCGAGATCGGCCTGCGGCGTGCGCTGGGCGCGCACCGGGGGCAGATCCGTGGCCAGTTCCTCACTGAGTCGGTGGCCCTGGCGTCGTTGGGCGGGATCGTCGGGACGCTGCTCGGGCTGGCCGTGACCGCCGGCTACGCCGCGTACCACCAGTGGCCGGTGGTGATCCCGTTGGCCTCGACGCTGGCCGGGCTGGGCGGTGCGGCGGTGGTGGGCGTGGTGGCCGGCGTCTACCCGTCGATGCGGGCCGCCGCCCTGCCGCCGACGGAGGCGCTGGCCAGCATCTGAGCCGGCCGCCGACCGGGCGTCCGTCCCGACCGGTAGGTGCCGCCGGCCGCGGCCGGGTCGCGGCCCGACCGCCGCAGTTAACGGTCACATACGCCGACGGGGCCGGATCCCGAAAAGTTGCGAGCCGCCCGGACCGATAGTTTCGAGAACGGCTCCCGGTCCCCGGACCGGCCGGCCCGTCCCGGTGCCGGCCGGTCCACGGTCCTCGGCGGCTCGGCCGAGGGGTGCACGGTGCTCGCGGATCCGCTTACGGTAAGGCCGCTGACCAGCAGGGACGGTGTGGTCGGGTCGGCGGTGGCCGGGTCGTCGCGGGTGGACATGCCCCGGCGTGCCGGGCCGCCCGGCCGGGGGGACACGGGTGGCGTCACGGTGCCGCGACGCACCCGCTCCGGCGGCCGGCGTCGCTCGTCCGGTTGAGTATGTTATCGATAACCTGCTATCTTTCGGCCGGGAGCGAAGGGCACGCTTCCCGTCGTCGCAGTCCGTCGGCAGCGGAACCCGAGGGCACCCCTCGCGCCGCCCTGCCGGTCGACGACCACGTCCGGGCCGCTCCACCGAGCCGTTGTGCCGTCCGCGCCGAACGGGCGCGTCCGCCCACCCGAGTCGCCCTGCCCAGGCGGGAGACGGGGTGCGGGTCGTTCACCGCATCCTGCCGTCCACCGGCCATCGCCGGGTCGACTCGCGTATCACCACCGGGACACCAGACCCATGGCAAGGAGCCAAGCAATGGTCAGACACAGACACCTACTCCCGACCATCGCCGCCGCAGCCGTCCTGCTCGCGGCGACCGTCGGCGGCGCGCTGAACGGCGGCCTCTCCGCGACGGCGGAGGCGGCGACGAACGGCACCCTCGCGGCGACGGCCGGCTGCGGCAAGGCCCCCACATTGAGCAACGGGACGCGCACGATCACCAGCAGCGGGCAGAACCGCAGCTACATCCTGCGGATTCCGGACGGCTACGACCGCAACCGCCAGTACCGGCTGGTCGTCGGCTTCCACTGGTTGAACGGCTCGGCGCAGAACGTCTCCTCGGCCGGCTACTACGGCCTGCTGCCGCTGTCCAACAACAGCACGATCTTCGTCGCCCCGCAGGGTATCGACGCCGGCTGGGCCAACACCAACGGCCGGGACCTGACCCTCTTCGACGACATCCTCCGGCAGGTCGAGAACGACCTGTGCGTGGACACCACCCAGCGTTTCGTGCTGGGCTGGAGCTACGGCGGCGCGATGAGCTACGCGGTGGCCTGCGCCCGGCCCACCGTCGTGCGCGCGGTCGCGGTGCTGTCCGGCGCCCAGCTCAGCGGCTGCAGCGGCGGAACCCAGCCGGTGCCGTACTTCGGCATCCACGGCACCCACGACAGCGTGCTCAACATCTCGATGGGCCGGTCGCTGCGTGACACGTTCGTCCGGAACAACGGGTGCACCGCGCAGAGCCCGCGTGAGCCGGGCCTGAACACCTTCACCCACATCACGACCGTCTACTCGGGCTGCCGTTCCGGCTTCCCGGTGCAGTGGGCCGCGTTCGACGGTGACCACACCCCCAGCCCGGTCGACGGGTCGGGCACCCCCAACGACTCGCGGACCTGGACTTCGGGGGAGATCTGGCGCTTCTTCAGCCAGTTCCAGTCCACCACGCCGCCGACCACGCCCCCGCCGACCACCGCTCCGCCGACGACTCCGCCGCCCACCACCGCCCCGCCGACCACGCCTCCGCCGACCACCCCGCCGCCCACCAGCGGACCGGGCGGCTGCACCGCCACCTACAAGGCGGTCAACAGTTGGCCCGGCGGTTTCCAGGGTGAGGTCACCGTGGCCAACACCAGCTCCGGCGCGATCACCGGCTGGGCCGTGGGTCTGAGCCTGGGCAGCGGCCAGGCGCTCAGCAGCGTCTGGAACGGCGTCAACACCGGCACCACCGGCAACGTCACCGTCCGCAACGCCGCCTACAACGGCGCGCTGGCCCCCAACGGCTCGACCACGTTCGGGTTCACCGCCACCGGCAACGGCACCCCGCCGCCCGGCAACATCACCTGCGCCATCTCCTGATCACGGACGCCCTCAGGGCCCGGAGCCACCCGGCTCCGGGCCCGCCGTCCGTTCCGGGCCCGGTCGGTGTCGCGGGTCTGCCGAACGGGTGGGCGCGGCGGGTCTTATTGCCAATAACTGGCAACTACGCGATAGTGGCAGCAGTGGCGGGTACCCGGGCCTGCGATGATCCGACCTGGCCCGAGTGCCCGCCCCGCTGTCGACCCACGATTCAAGGAGCTGCTGGTGGGCCTCTACTCGCTGCCCGACATGCCGTACGACTACGGTGCACTGGAGCCGGCCATGTCCGGCGAGATCCTGGAGCTGCACCACAGCAAGCACCATGCGGCGTACGTCAAGGGCAGCAACGACGCCCTGGAACAGCTCGCCGAGGCCCGGGACAAGGGCGACTTCGCGGCGCTGGTCGGGTTGGAGAAGACGTTCGCGTTCAACCTGTCCGGGCACGTGCTGCACTCGATCTTCTGGAACAACCTCTCCCCGGACGGCGGTGACCGGCCCGACGGGGAGTTGGCGGCGGCGATCGACGAGCACTTCGGCTCGTTCGACGGCTTCGCCGGGCAGCTGTCGGCGGCGACCAAGAGCGTGCAGGGCTCCGGCTGGGGCGTCCTGGCCTGGGAACCGCTGGGGCAGCGGCTGATCGTGGAACAGGTCTACGACCACCATGGCAACGTCGGGCAGGGCTCCACCCCGCTGCTGGTGTTCGACGCCTGGGAGCACGCCTACTACCTGCAGTACCGCAACGTCCGTCCGGACTACGTCGACCGGCTGTGGAACCTCGTCGACTGGGCCGACGTGACCGCCCGCTTCGACGCCGCCCGCGCGACCGCCCCGAAGCTCTGACCGGCGTGACCGGCCCCGTTCCGGTCGCCGCCGACCTCGTCCAGCGTGCCGCCGGGGTCATCGCCGCCCGCCGTCGCGGTGACCTCGCCGGGGCGGAGGCGCTGCTGGCCTCGTTCGACACCGAGCAGGCCCGCACCCTCGGCTTCTACCTGCTCGCCGACCTCGCCCTCGGGCTGGTCCGCGCGCAGACCGGAGAGTCGCTGGACGACCTGGTCCGGCAGCTCACGCTGCTGGTGGCCGACACCTCTCCGCCGCCCGCCCCCTGATCCACCGGCCTCCTGGAGCACCGCTGCGTCGAGCGTCGACGCGGCGGTGCTCCACCGCGACATCCCAGGAGTACGTCATGGTCAAGCCCCGCTCCGTACGCGTGCCGGCATTGCTCGGCATCGCCCTGGCCGTCGTCGCCGGCTGCACGTCCCCGACGCCGTCGTCCACCGGCGGAGCCGCAGGCGGTCCGGTCGTGGTGGCCACGGCGGGTGAGCCGGAGACCCTCAACCCGGTGCTCAACTACGGCCCCGACGGCGCGTCGCTCATCTTCGACGGGCTGGTCGCCCGGGACGCCCGCAACCAGCTCGTGCCGGCCCTGGCCCGGGAACTGCCGACGGTGTCGGCGGACGGCCGGACGGTGACGGCGACGCTGCGCGAGGGGGTGCTCTTCCACGACGGCAGCCCGCTCACCGCCGGAGACGTCGTCTTCACCTACCAGGCGGTGCTGGACCCGAATGTCGACTCGACGCTCCGCTCGGACCTCGACATGCTCGCCTCCGTCGCCGCCCCCGACCCGTCCACCGTGGTCTTCACCCTCAAGCACCCGTACGCGCCGTTCGTGCAGCGGCTGGCGCTGGGCATCGTGCCGGCGAAGGCGTTCGAGGGGCAGGACGTCAACAAGGCGGAGTTCAACCGCCTGCCGATCGGCACCGGGCCGTACCGGATGACGTCGTGGACGCCGGGGGACCGGCTGGTGCTGGCGGCGAACGAGCGGTACTGGGGCGGTAAGCCGGCGAACCCGGGCGTGGTGGTGGCGTTCGTCGCCGACGACAACGTCCGCGCCCAGCGGATGCGGGCCGGCGAGTTCGACGCGGCCGAGCTGCCGCCGAAGCTGGCGACCGGGTTCGACGGCCAGGCCGGCCAGCAGGTGCACAAGGTCCCCACCGCCGACTACCGGGGCGTGATGCTGCCCATGGGCAACCCCGTCCTGGGCGACCTGGCGGTCCGCCGGGCGCTGAGCACTGCGGTGGACCGGCAGGCCATGGTGACCGGGGTGCTCGGCGGGGCGGGGGAGCCGGCGTTCGGCCCGGTGCCGCCCACCTCCGAGTTCGCCGAGCCGTCGATCGCCGGCCGGGCCGCCGCCGACCGGGCCGCCGCCGCCGCGATCCTCGACGCCGCCGGCTGGACCCCCGGCCCGGACGGCATCCGCGCCAAGGGTGGACGGCAGGCCGCGTTCACGCTGATGTACCCGGCGACCGACAGCCTGCGCAAGGAACTGGCCCTGGCGGTCACCGCCGACGCCAAGAAGATCGGCATCGCGGTCACCCCGCAGGGCCTCACCTGGGACGCGATCACCCCCCGGATGAAGACCGACGCGCTGATCATGGGGTACGGCACCCCGTACGACCCGGACTTCGTGTCGTTCAAGCTGTTCGGTTCCGCCTTCGCCGGACAGGGCTTCTTCAACCCCGGCTCCTACCGGTCCGCCACCGTCGACGCCGCCCTGCAGACCGGCCGGGACAGCACCGACCCGGCCGCCCGACGGGCCGCGTACGCCACCTTCCAGAAGCAGCTCGCCGCCGACGTGCCGTGGGTGTTCCTCACCTACCTGCAACACACCTACGTGGTGCGCGACAGCGTGACCGGGGTGACCCCCCGGGTCGAGCCGCACGAGCACGACGTCGCCAACAGCCTCTGGTGGAACGTGCACACCTGGGAGAAGAAGGCGTGACGCCGCCCGGCCGACGTCGCCAGCTGGCCGGGGCCGGGGTCATGATCCGCCGCCGGCTGCTGGTCGCCGTACCGGTGCTCGCCGCGACCAGCATGGGCATGTTCGCCCTCGGCGCGGCCTCCCCGATCGACCCGGCCCAGCAGTACGCGGGCGCGGCGGCCTTCACCACCACCGAGGAGAACCTCGCGCAGCTCCGCGCGAACTGGGGCGTCGACGACCCGCTGCCGGTGCAGTACGCCCGCTGGGTGGGCAACCTGCTGCGCGGCGACCTCGGCTGGTCCACCAGCCGCCACGAACCGGTCACCTCGGTGCTCGCCGCCCGCGCCGGCTGGACCCTGCTGCTGGTCGGCCTGGCCCTCGCCCTCGTCCTGGTGGCCAGCGTGCTGCTGGGCACCCTGGCCGCGTACCGGCGCGGTGGCGTCTTCGACCGCGCCCTGCGCACCGTCGCGTACGCCGTGCAGTCGATGCCGGTGTTCTGGATCGGGCTGGCCGCGATCGCCGTGTTCGCCCTCACCCTGGGCTGGCTGCCCGCCGGTGGGCTCACCGACCTCACCGCGACCGGCACCGACCCGGCCGACGTGGCCCGGCACCTGGTGCTGCCGGTGACCGTGCTGGCGATCTCCCAGGCCCCGTGGTTCGTGCTGTTCGTCCGGGACGCGGTCGCCGAGAGCCTGCGCGACGACCACGTGCTGGCCGCCCGCGCCCGGGGGCTGCCCGGCCGTACCGTCCTGTTCGGCCACGCGCTGCGGACGGCGCTGCTGCCCTTCCTCACCCTGGTCGGCACGCACCTGCCCGAACTCGTCGGCGGCGCGGTGCTGGTGGAGACCGTCTTCTCGCTGCCCGGTCTCGGCGCGGTCACCGTGCAGGCCGCGCTGGGCGCCGACTTCCCGCTGCTGGCCGCCACCACCCTGGCCACCACCGTCGTGGTGCTGGCCGCGAACCTGGCCACCGACCTCGGCTACGCCGCCGCCGACCCCCGGGTACGCCTCGATGACTGACCTCGCCCCACCACCGGCCGCCCCGCCCGCCCGACGCCTGCCGCCGCGCCGGCCGGCCATCCTGCTGCGGGGCGGGCGGGCCGGCGCGGGGGTGGCCGCCGCCGTGCTCGTCGTCGCGGTCCTCGCCTGCCTGCTCGCACCACTATTGTGGCCGCTGGACCAGAGCGCGGTCGACCTCGCCCGGACCCGGCTCGCGCCCTCGCCCGAACACCTGGCCGGCACCGACGACCTGGGTCGGGACGTGGCCCTGCGCAGCCTCTACGGGCTGCGCGTCTCGCTGCTCGTCGGGGTGGTCGCCGCGCTCGTCGCCACCGTCATCGGTGGTCTCGTCGGCGCGGTCGCCGGCAGCGTCGGCGGGCGCGTCGACCGGGTGCTGATGCGGGTCGTCGACACCGTCGCCGCCCTGCCGCACCTGCTGCTGGGCATCTTCATCGTGGCGATGCTGCGGCCGAGCCTCGGCGCGGTCGTCGCCTCGATCGCGTTGACGCACTGGCTCTCCACCGCCCGGATCGTCCGCTCCGAACTGCTCAGCCTGCGGTCCCGCCCGTTCGTCGACGCCGCGATCGCCGGCGGGGCGAGCCGGGCCCGGGTGCTCACCCGGCACCTGCTGCCGCACGTGCTGCCCCGGCTCGCGCTGGCGACCACGCTGATGGTGCCGCACGCCGTCTGGCACGAGACCGCGCTGTCCTTCCTCGGCCTGGGCCTGCCGCCGCATCTCGCCTCGATCGGCAACATGATCAACGACGGTCAGCGGTCCCTGCTCACCGGCGCGTGGTGGGCCAGCATCGTTCCCGGCCTGGCTCTGGTCGCCGTCACCCTCGCCCTGGCCGTGCTCACCGGCCGCTGGCGGGACCGCCTCGACCCCCGCGTACGGGCGGAGTTGCAGCTGTGACCGCGAGCGCAACCGGCACCGTGCCCACCGACGCCGGCCCCCGGCCGGCGCTACTGACCGTCGACGGGCTGACCGTCCGGTTCCGGCTTCCCGACGCCGTCGTGCACGCCGTCACCGACCTGCGCCTCGACCTGCACCCCGGTGAACTGCTGGCCGTGGTCGGCGAGTCGGGCTGCGGCAAGTCCGTGCTCGCGCACGCCCTGCTCGGCCTGCTGCCCCGCAACGCCACCGTCACCGGGCACGCCCACCTGCACCCGGCGGACGGCGCCCCGGTCGACCTGGTCGCGGCGGGTGAACGGCACCTCGCCCGGCACGTCCGGGGCCGGGTCGTCGGCCTCGTCCCGCAGAGCCCGGCCACCGCCCTGACCCCGGTGCGCACCGGCCGGCGGCTGCTGGAGGAGACCCTGCGCGCCCACGGCCACCCCCGCCGGGCCGCCGCCGACGCCGCCGAACGGGCCGCCGACGACGTCGGCCTGCACCCCGCCGACCTCGACAGGTATCCGCACGAGCTGTCCGGGGGGATGGCCCAGCGGCTGGCCACCGCCCTGGCGCTGGCCCCCGACCCGCCGCTGCTGCTCGCCGACGAACCCACCAGCGGCCTCGACCGGCCGCTGGTGGAGCACACCCTGGACCTGCTGCGCCGCCGCTGCGACGCCGGGGCCGCCGTCCTGCTCATCACCCACGACCTGGCCGCCGCCCGCCGCGTCGCCGACACCGTCGCCGTCATGTACGCCAGCCGCGTCGTGGAACACCGGCCCACCCCGGACCTGTTCGACCGGCCCGCCCACCCCTACACCGCCGGGCTGCTCGACGCCCTGCCCGACCGGGCGTTCACCCCGGTGCCCGGTCACCCGCCGATGCTCACCGACCTGCCCGCCGGCTGTGCGTTCGCTCCGCGCTGCCACCGGGCCACCGACACCTGCCGTACCCCGCCCCGCCCGACGGCCGACGGCACCGGGCAGGTCGCCTGCCACCACCCGATCACCCCCGGAGCAGCGGCATGACGACCACGGCCGACCATCCGCCCGCCGGGCTCGCCGCGCACCAGGTCACCGTCCACTACGGACGGCAGCGCGTGCTCGACCGGGTCGACCTGCACGTCGCACCCGGGGAGACGGTCGGCCTGCGCGGCCCCTCCGGCAGCGGCAAGTCCACCCTCGCCCGGGTGCTGGCCTTCCTGCACGCCCCGGACGGCGGCCGGATCACCCTCGACGGCGAACCCGTCGCCGGGGTCCGGCACCGGCTGCCCGCCGCCGTCCGGACCCGGGTGGCGATCCTGTTCCAGAGCCCCCGCGCCGCCAGTGACCCCCGGTTGAGCCTGGCCGACCTGATCGCCGAACCGTTACGCGCCACCGGAACACCGGCCGGGCAGGTGAGCGCCCGCACGGCCGAGCTGGCCGACCTGGTCGGGCTCACCCCCGACCTGCTCACCCGGCGTCCGCACGCGGTCAGCGACGGGCAGTTGCAACGCGCATGCCTGGCCCGCGCCCTCGTGCACCGCCCCGACCACCTGCTCTGCGACGAGGCCACCGCCATGCTCGACGCCTCCACCCAGGCCCACGTGGCGGCAGTCGTGACCGACTACCAGCGCCGGCACCGGGCGGGCGTGCTGCTGATCACCCACGATCCGGCGCTGCTGGCCCGCTGGGCGACCCGGGTGGTGGACCTGCCGGGGCCGTCGGTGGCGGCGGTGCCCGACCCCGCGACGGCTACCGGACGGGGCCGGTCCGCAGGTAGGTGAGGACGGCGAGCACCCGGCGGTTGGTGTCGTCGCTGGGCGGCAGGTCGAGCTTGGCCAGGATGTTGCCGACGTGCTTACCGATCGCCGCCTCGGTGACGTACAGCCGGGCCGCGATCGCCGCGTTGGAGTGTCCCTCGGCCAGCAGCACCAGCACCTCCCGCTCCCGGGCGGACAGGACGGCGAGCGGGTCGCGGGGGCGGTGCAGCAGGTGCCGCACCACGTCGGGGTCGATGGCCGTGCCGCCGTCGGTGACCCGACGCAGGGTCGCGGCGAACTCGGCGACGTCGGCGACCCGGTCCTTGAGCAGGTAACCGACCCGACGGCGGTCACCGCTGTCGAGCAGCGCCGCGGCGTACCCGGCCTGCACGTGCTGGCTGAGCACCACCACCGCGAGGTGCGGGCGGGCGGCGCGGGCGGTGACGGCGGCCCGTAGCCCGTCGTCGCGGTGCTGCGGCGGCATCCGGATGTCGGTCACCACCAGGTCCGGTTCGTGCGCGTCGACCGCGTCCAGCAGCTCCGGGGCGGAGCCGACGGCGGCGACCACCGCGAAGTCGAACCGGGTCAGCAGGCCGACCATGCCCTCCCGCAGGAGCACCTCGTCCTCGGCGAGCACGACCCGGGTCACCGGGGGCACGGCAGCTCCACCCGCACCAGGGTAGGCCCGCCGGGCGGGCTGGACAGCAGCAGCCGGCCGTCGACGGCGGCGACCCGGTCGGCGAGCCCGGTCAGTCCGCTGCCCCGGGCCGGGTCGGCGTCGCCGCACCCGTCGTCCTCGATCTCGACGACGAGACGGCCGGCGGACCTGGTCAGGCGTACCTCGGCCCGGCCCGCGCGGGCGTGCCGGGCCACGTTGCCCAGGGACTCGGACACCACGAAGTAGGCGGTGGTCTCGACCACCTCCGGCAGCGGCTGCCCGAGGTCGGCCCGGACGCCGACCGGGATGGTGGCCGCCCCGGCCAGTTCCCGGACAGCGCCGGCCAGGCCGAGCTCGGTGAGGTTCTGCGGGCGGATGCCCTGCACGATCTGCCGGAGCGTGACCATCAGCCCCTTCGCCTGCTCGTGCGCGACGGCCAGCGGCCGGGCGGCGGGGGAGTCGTCGGGCACGTCCAGCCGGGCCAGGCCGAGCTGGAGGGTGAGACTGGTCAGCCGGGGCTGCGCGCCGTCGTGCACGTCCCGCTCGATGCGGCGACGTTCAGCCTCGTACGCGTCGACCAGTCGGGCCCGGGAGCGGGTGACCTCCCGCAGCGCCGTGGTGTCGACGGACCCGTCGAGTAGCCAACGGGCCGCCGTCGCCTGGCCGGCGGCGAGCAGGACCGCCAGGTACAGCAGCGCCGGGACACAGAGGACGCCCACGGCCGCGTACGGGATCGCCTGGCGGGGGGTGTCGATCGTGGTCCAGACCACGATGACCGGGTCGTTGCCGCTGGCCAGCCAGGGGCTGGCGATCAGCGTCGCGTCGAGCAGCACGAGCATGAACAGCAGCCAGTACGCCAGCGGCACGAGCCCGCCCAGCAGGAAGGTGTGACCGACCTCCCGCCAGGCCGCGGCGCTGGTGTAGCGGGCCACCAGACCCGTATACCGGGGGCGGTGCAGCGGTCGCGGGTCGACCAGGCGCAGCCGCCACCGCTCGACCACGGCCACCGCGAGGCTGACGACCGGAGCCGACGCGAGCACCAGCAGGGCGACGACGGTGAGGAACACGACGATGGGCAGCTCGACCGGGCGGTCCTGCCGCACCGTGTTGAGCACGGCCATCAGGGGCGCGCCGACGACGAGCAGCCCGATCGACAGGGGTGCGGCGACCGGCAGGGTGGTGGCGAGGTAGGCCAGCGCCCGCCACGGCCACGGGGAGAGCAGGTGGTCGCGTCGGCGCAGCGCCGCCGCCAGGTGCAGGGGTACGTCCGGGGTCATGGTCGAACCCTGTCAGGGCGACGCCGCCCGACCCAGCCCACTGGTCGTAGCGTTGCGGGTATGCCTGGCCCTACCCGGCTGGGAGGTCGTCGCGCACAGTGATCCGGCAACTACTTGACAGGGCCGTGCAACTCCCCGGGCCGGTGCCTCCGTTCTACCTCCGGCACAAGGAGGCAGCCGACGTGAGAGCCGAAGACGAACAGGCGTTCCGCGAGTTCGTGACGTCCCAGATGGCGTCGCTGCGCAAGCTGGCGTACATGACCTGCGGTGACTGGCACGCGGCCGAGGACGCCGTGGCCAACGCCCTGGTCAAGCTCTATCCCCGCTGGCGGAAGCTGGAACGGCCCGATCTCTACGTCAAGACCATGGTCTACCGGGCGGCGGTCGACGAGACCCGGCGGCCGTGGCGGCGGGAGCGGTCGTCCGGTGACGCCATGCCGGACGTCGCGCTGCGCGACCCGGCCGACGCGACCGACGAGCGGATGCGGCTGCGGGCCGCGCTCGACGCCGTACCGGCCCGGCAGCGGGCCGCCGTCGTGCTCCGGCACTACCTGGGCCTGAGCCTGGAGGACACGGCAGGCGTCCTCGACTGCACGGTGGGCACCGCCAAGAGTCAGGTATCCCGCGGTCTGGCCAAGCTGCGCGAGTCGCTCGCTGCCGAACGCATCAATCTCACCGGGAATTCGATCGAGGAGTTGACCAGTGCAGTTGCATGAATTGGTGGACGCGGTGACCGGTCAGGAGCCACCGATGACCCGTACCGCCGACGACATCGTCGCGGCGGGACGCCGGGCGCAGCGGCGACGCCGGGCCGGGTTCGCCTCGGCCGGTGCGGCCGGCCTGGTCGTGGTCGCGGTCGCCGGCGCGTTCGCGCTGCCGACCCTGGGCGCCGGGCGGGACACCACCGCCGCGCCGCCCCCGGTGGGTGCGGCGGCCGCCGCACCCACCGAGGCCCGCTGGGCCGACGCCCCGCCGTTCACCTTCACCTTCCAGGGGTACGACGCGGGCCCGCTGCACGTGCAGGACCCGATCGTCGCGTCGGTCGGTTACCAGATCGCCTCGGTCTACTCCGACGGCCACATCTCGAACGACAAGCCGGTCACCGCCGACGAGATCGAGGCGGGCGGCGACCCCATCGAGCAGAAGAAGCGGGCGGCCGGGGGCAAGCCCAGCCTGTGGGCGTACCTGACCGTCTACCGGCCGGGCGTCTTCGACCCGGCCGGGATCAAGAACGGCAGGAAGGTCACCGTGGCCGGGCACCGGGCCGTGCAGGCGACCCTGCCGGTCGGCCTCGACCCGAGCAAGCCGGTCGACGAGGGCAACAAGCTGCTCGCCTGGGAGTACGCGCCCAACGCGTGGGCGGCGGTGACGTCGATCTCCAGCTCCGTGGCCTCGCCCAGCTTCCAGGACCTCGGCGGCCTGGTCGGCGGTCTGAAGCCCAGCCGGCCGAAGCCGGCCACGGTGCCGTTCACCGTGGGCTACGTGCCGGCCGGCTACCGGCCGTTGCAGTCCGGCACGCACGCCATGCCCGGCCTCAGCGGCATCGCCGCGGCCCGCGCCGGTGACTTCGGCGGCGCGACGTACACCCGGCCGGCCGCGCCCACCTCGGGCCTGACCGCGCCCTACGACCAGGCCGAGAACGGCATCAAGGACGGCTTCCACATCTTCGTCACGCCGGCCGGCAGCTCGAACCAGTCCCCGGAGCCGGGTGTGACGAAGTGCTACCCCGGTTCGGACCGGCGGGCCCCGGGTGACGGTGCCGGAGGCGGCGGCTTCTGCAACATCTGGAACGCCGACGGCACGGTCGTCCTCCAGGTCAGCGGGATGGGCCTGGGCAACAAGCTGTCGCTGGCCGAGCTGGAGAAGGTCGCCAAGGGCATCAGGGTCGCCGACGTCAGGGACGAGTCGACCTGGACCCCGGCCGCGCAGGCCCTCCGGCCGTAACGGAACCTTCCCCTCCGGCGGGTCGGCCGGCGGCAGGGATCGGGACCGGCCGCCCCCTCCGGCGACCGATCGGGACCGGCCGCCACCGGCGACAGCGGCACCGCGCACGACGGCGGTGCCGCTGTCGCCGTGTGTGGGCGACGTCGCCCCGATCCCGCGCCGGAAGGTGGACACGGCACCGCCCAGGAAGTGGAATAGCCCTTCCATTTGGAATTTCCATTCCACTTGGCTGTCGGCCGGCTCCACCACCACACCCCGAGATGAAGGCGCAGCCCATGACGGCTCTCCCCGACGACCTGGTCGCGGTCCTGCACGGTACGGCGATCTGCTTCGTGACCACGCTCATGCCCGACGGGTCACCGCAGATCTCCCAGACCTGGGTGGGCACCGACGGCGAGCACGTGCTGGTCAACACCGTGGACACCCACCAGAAGACCCGCAACGTACGACGCGACCCGCGGGTCGCCATCGGCGTCGCCGACCCCGCCGCCCCGGCCCGGTACTGGGCGCTGCGCGGCAGCGTGGTGGACATCTCCACCGCCGGTGCCCGCGAGCACATCGACGAGTTGTCCCGCAAGTACCTCGGTCGCCCCTATCCCGGTTTCGGCGGTGGTGGGCAGCAGCGGGTCCTGCTCACCGTGAAGGTCGACCGGGTGCACACGCCGTGACCCGGTGAGCGGGGTCGCCGCCTCCCTGCTCCGGTCGCCGCACCCCGCATCGGCGTTACGCTGCCGTCCGGTCCGCACAGCCCGTGAAGTTGGTCGATGTCTCAATGGGCGGGCCGTACGTCTTGGCAGCGGCGCACGCCTCGGCTACCGTCGTGGGAACGCTCCCATGTAGAAACATCTATGTGATCAGGAGGCAACACGTCGTGGCTACCCTCTCCTCGCTCCGCCGCAGATCGGTGGCGGCCTTCAGCGTGGCGGCCGTCGCGGGCGTCACCGCCGCCGGCGTAGTCCTCGCCGGTGGCACCGCCTCCGCCGGGACGATATCCGGACCGCTCTACCGCGACCCGACGACGGCCGTCGTCCGCTGGGTCGCCGCCAACCCCGGCGACTCGCGGGTCGGCGTCATCCGTGACAAGATCGCCAGCCAGCCGCAGGCCAGGTGGTTCGCCAACTTCAACCCGTCAACCGCGCAGTCCGAGGCCGCGTCGTTCGTCGGCGCCGCCAACTCCGCGGGGCAGATCCCGGTGCTCTCGATCTACGAGATCACCAACCGGGACTGCGGCGGGGCCAGCGCCGGTGGCGCGCCCGACCTCAACCAGTACCAGACCTGGGTGTCGAACTTCGCCCGGGGGCTGGGCAACCAGACGGTCATCATCATCCTGGAGACCGACTCGCTCGCCCTGCTGACCTGCCTGAACAGCAACGAGATCAACGCCCGCAACCAGGCGATCTCGACGGCCACCCGGACCCTCAAGGCGGCCAACCCCAACGCCAAGGTCTACCTCGACGGCGGCCACTCCACCTGGAACAGCGCCAACGAGACGGCCAACCGCCTGCGGGCGGCCGGCGTGCAGTACGCCGACGGCTTCTTCACCAACGTGTCGAACTTCAACCCCACCTCCAGTGAGGCGAACTTCGGCCGGAACGTCATCAACGCCCTCAACGGCATGGGCATCTCGGGCAAGCGCCAGGTCATCGACACCAGCCGTAACGGCGGAGCCAGCGGTGACTGGTGCGGCGACGACAACACCGACCGGCGTATCGGGCAGTACCCGACGACCAACACCGGCGACAACAACATCGACGCGTACCTCTGGGTGAAGCCGCCGGGTGAGGCCGACGGCTGCCGCTACACCGCCGGTTCCTTCCAGCCGGACCTGGCCTTCAGTCTGGCCAACGGCGCACCCAACCCGCCGGTGACGACCCCGCCGACCACCGCGCCGCCCACCACGGCCCCGCCGACGACCCCGCCCCCCACCACGGCGCCCCCCACCACGCCGCCGCCGGCCGGCAACGGCTGCACCGCGTCGGTGGTGGTCAACCAGTGGAACGGCGGCTTCACGGCGAGCGTGACGGTCACCGCCGGCGCCACCGCCCTCAACGGCTGGAACGTCAGCATCAGCCTGCCCGGCGGTGCCAGCGTCACCAGCACCTGGAGCGCACAGTCCAGCGGCACCAGCGGGACCGTCCGGTTCACCAACGTGAGCTACAACGGGCAGGTCGGTGCCGGGCAGTCGACCAACTTCGGCTTCCAGGGCAACGGCACCGGCCCCGGTGCCACGGCCACCTGCGCGGCCAACTGACCGGTCCGACGGCGACGGCCCGGCGCGGAGCACCCTTCCGCGCCGGGCCGTCCGCCGTCCGCTCGCTGCGGCCCGGCCGCAGGCTAGACAGGAGAGGGGATTTCACACACCAGGAGATCTTCCAACGGTACGTCTACGCCGGCGCGGGTCACCCGCAGCGGAGGGAACACCGGCCCGGTGGCCTCACCTCCGGGCGGTGAGCACGTCGATCTCGCAGCCCGGAGCGGCCGGGTCGAAGCCGTGTTCCGTCAGCCAGCGGATCGTCAGCAGGCTCCGCGCCGACCACCACGCCCGGATGACGTCGACGTCGACCTCGGTGCCGTAACCGGCGACGACGTCACCCAGGTGCTCCTCGTGACCGAGCGTCAGGATGGCGAGGTCGTACAGGGCGTCGCCGGGGCCCGCCTCGGACCAGTCGAGCACGCCGGTGACCTCGTCGTGCTCGACGAACACGTGCGCGGTCTGCAGGTCGCCGTGCATGAACACCGGGGTCCACGGCCGCAGCGCGGCCTCGGCGACCCGACGGTTACGGGCGACCAGATCGGCGGGGAGGACGCCGTTCGTGACGAGCCACCGGCACTCCCCGTCGAGGCGTGCCGCCAGGTCGTCGAGGTGACGACCGGGCCAGGGCGGCAGCGGGGCGTCGTGCAGCCTGCGTACGGCGGCACCGGCCGCGGCCCACGCGGCGGGCGACGCGGTCGACGGTTCGCCGAGCTGGCCCAGTGGCCGCCCGGGAAGGGCGGCGAGCGCGAGCACGGGCGGCCTGTGCCATCGGATCTCCGGCGTGGGAACCGGTGCCAACGCCATCGCCTCGACCTCGACGGCGGTGCGCGTCGGATCGGAGTCGATCTTGAGGAACAGGTCGTCGACGCGCAGGGTCGCGCGCTCCTGATGGGCGACGACCACCTCGACCCCTGCCACGCCGGTCAGTCTCGCGTAGACATCCGTCGACGTCACCTGGTTTGTGCCGCCGGCCGGACGGTCGCCCTCAGGCCGTGAGGACGACCGTCTTGCCGGGCAGCTCACCCGCGCCGGCCCGGGCGTGCAGCGCGGGCAGCTCGGCAAGCGGCACCCGCTGGGCCACCTCGACGTGCAACTCGCCGGTGCCCACCCGCGCCGCCAGGTCGGCGAGCTGGTCGGCGTCGCTGCGGACGAACAGGTCGATGCCGCGTACGCCACGCGCCCCGTCGGAGGGGGCGGGCATCCAGACGGTGGTGTTGACCAGGGTTCCACCGTCACGGATCAGCGTGACCAGGGCGGCGAGCTGCTCCGGGGCGACCGGGGCGAGGTTGAGCACCAGGTCGACCGGCTCGGTCACCGCCGCCGTCACGTCGGTGCTGGTGTGGTCGACCACCTCGTCGGCCCCGGCGGCCCTGACCCGGTCGGCGCTGCGGGGGCTGGCCGTGGCGATCACCTGGGCACCGGCCTCCTTCGCCAACTGCACGGCGTATCCGCCGACCGCGCCGCCGGCCCCGTTGACCAGCACCCGCTGGCCGGCGGTCAGCCTGCCGTGGTCGAACAGCGCCTGCCACGCCGTCAGCCCCACCAGCGGAAGCGCCGCCGCATCGGCCAACGGGATGTTCCCCGGCGCCCCGGTCAGGATCTCCGCCGGCGCGATCACGTACTCCGCCGCCGCCCCGGTCCCCGTCATCGGCAGGAAGCCGATGACCCGGTCGCCGACCGCGATGTCGGTCACCTCGGGACCGACCGCGTCGACCGTGCCGGCGACGTCGAGGCCGGGAGTGTGGGGCAGCTCGACCGGGATCGGGCCCTGCATGAAGCCCGCGCGGATGTTGCCGTCGACGCCGTTGAACGACGTCGCGGCGACCCGGATGCGGACCTGACCGACACCGGGGACGGGCTGCTCGACGTCCTCGTAGCGGAGCACCTCGGGGCCGCCGAACTCGTGAAAGCGCACTGCCTTCATTGCCTGACCTGCTTTCCTGGACGCCGTCGGTGAGCCTCGGGCGCGAAGCGGTGCCGTCGCGGCAGCGCCGCGCGGTGCGGAGGCATCCGGCCCGGTGTCACCAGGGTCGCCCGGAGGCAGCCGCCGGATCCGCGGTCGCCGGATACGTCACCCAATCTGGCAGGAACCGGCGCGGTCAGCCTGGGCCAGGTTGGCCCACCCTGATGACGGCCGGCTCACCGGCGTCGTCGACGATCTCGGCGAGCCGCGCCGCATCGGCCGAACGCGGTGCCGCGGTGAGCATCAGGGCCGCCAGATCGTCACCCGGGATGGTGACCAGGCTGCCGACGAGGGTGACGACACCGCCGTCCGGATGGACGAACGCGGCGCTGCTCTCGTAGGCCGTCACCGGACGCGGCTCCCGCCACAGGGTGTCGAACAGACCGCTGCGGCTGCGCATCTCGTCCACCAGCCCGGCGAGGGAGGCATCGGCCGGGTAACGCAGCACCGCGCTGCGCAGCCGGGCGACGAGGACCGCCTCGTGATCGGTCGCCTCGGCCGCCGACTGCCGGAAACCACGGAACGGATCGCAGAACGTACGCCAGGCGACGTTCCACTGCCACGGGTCCCCGGTGAGTTCCCAGTGCCCCAGGGCCAGGAACGCGGTGTTCACGGCGACCAGGTTCATCGCCGCGTCGGAGACGAACATCGGGGTGTCGGTGAACCGCTCCAGCAGCCGCATCGCGCCCGGACCGATCTCGTCGGGCACCCGCCCGTCCGCGGCGGCGTACCCGGCCAGCGCGCAGAGCCGCTCGTACTCCGCCCGCCCGACCCGCAGCGCACGGGCGATGGCGTGCACCACCCCGGCCGACGGATGACTGCGCCCCTGCTCCAACCGGCGTACGTAGTCCGCCGACATGCCCGCCAGATCGCCGAGTTCCTCCCGCCGCAACCCCTGCACCCGCCGCCGGCCGACCGGCAGCCCGACCGTCGCCGGCGTCGTGCTCTCCCGCAACTGGCGCACCGCGACGCCGAACTCGTGACGTTCCACGGTCCCAGTCTGCCCCGACCGGCCGGACCGCAGGTCGCGGGTGGTCCCGGGGGTTATCCCCGGTACGACGGCGGGTGGAAGCCGCCTTCTGTCGCCCCTGTCGCGCTCCTAGCGTGGGAACGACCGAGGGCGGCCGCAGGCGCAGCCCCGGTTTCCCGAGGAGCCCGTTCATGGCACGAAGAATCCGCACAGCCCTGTTCGCCGCGTTGGTCGCCGGCTGTCTGACCCTGACGAACGCGGCACCCACCTTCGCCGCCGGCACCGTCGAGCCGTCCACCCGGCATCCAGGTGACGGGCCGACCTGGCGTCCGGGTGACGGCCCGGCCCGGCTGAGACTGCCGACGCCGACCGGGCCCTATCCGGTGGGCACCGTCGACCTGCACCTGGTCGACCGCTCCCGCACCGACCCGTGGGCGACCACCCCGGCCTCCCGCGAGCTGATGGTCAGCCTCTGGTACCCGGCCACCGACGTGGACCGCTTCCCCCGGGCACCCCACATGCTGCCCGGCGCGGCGGCCCACTTCGGCAGCGCCGACGGGGTCGGGACCAGCCTGTACGACATACCGGCGGGCGCGGTGGACTTCGCCGCCACCCGGACCAGCGGTCACCGGGGTGCGCCGATGGCGCGGCGCGCGCGACCGTTCCCCGTGGTGTTGTACTCCCCCGGGGCCGGCGACCCGCGGACCTGGAACACCACGGTGGTGCAGGACCTCGCCAGCCGGGGGTACGTGGTGGTGACCGTCGACCACACCTACGAGACATCCGAGGTGGAGTTTCCCGACGGCCGGGTCCTCACCACCGTGTTGCCGCAGCTCTTCGAGCAGGCGCAGCAGCCCGACGACTTCCAGCGACTCGCGGCCCGTGTGTTCGACACCCGGGTCGCGGACATCCGCTTCGTGCTCGACCAGCTGGCGGCCCTGCACCGGGGTGGCAACCCGGACGCGGAGGGCCGGCCGCTGCCCCGGGGCGTGGCGGGCGGCCTGGACCTGCGCCGGGCGGGCATGTTCGGTGTCTCGGCGGGCGGGATCACCGCTCTGCAGGTGATGAGCGAGGACTCCCGGATCAGGGCCGCGATCGACATGGACGGCAGCATCGAGTCACCGATCGTCCCGGATGCCCTCCGGTTGTGGCCGGTGACCCGTACCGGTCTGGACCGGCCGTTCATGTTCGTCGGTGACGCCGGCACCGACCACCGGCAGACGCCGTCCTGGCGGATGCTGTGGGACAACAGCACCGGTTGGCGAGTCGACCTGCGGCTCGACGGGGCGCCCAGCGAGGACGCGTACAAGGACATCGTGCCGCTGCTTCCGCAGATCGCCCGGCAACTCGGCCTTCCCGACAGCTTCGTCACCGAGACCATCGGCACCCTCGACCCGGCCCGCGCCGTCCGCACCCAGGAGACCCTGGTCACCGCCTTCTTCGACAGGTGGTTGCGCGGCCGGGACGGGCACCTGCTGGACGGTCCGTCGCCACGACTGCCCGGCGTCACCTTCATCCCCTGACCCGCGAACCACCCCGCCGGCCGGTGGCCCTTCGGCTGCCGGCCGGCGTTCGTGTCGGTCGCCGGCCGACGGGCATGCACGCCGGCCGGCGTCGGACCGGGCACGGTCAGCCGCCGAGGTGGCGCAGGACGGCCAGCACCCGGCGGTTGTCGCCGTCCGAGGCCGGCAGCCCGAGCTTCGCGAAGATGTTCGCCACGTGCTTCTCCACCACCCCGAGGGTGATGGCGAGCGCCGCCGCGATGCCGGCGTTGGACCGGCCCTCGGCCATCGCCGAGAGCACCGCACGCTCGCGGGGGGTCAGCGACGCCAGCCCCGCCACGTCCCGCCCGGCCCGCATCAGGTGACCGACCACCTCCGGATCGAGCGCGGTGCCGCCGGCCGCCACCCGGGTCAGCGCCTCCACGAAGTCGGCGACGTCGGCTACCCGGTCCTTGAGCAGGTAGCCGACCCCGCTGGGCCGGTCGGTGAGCAGGCGGGTCGCGTAGCGGGTCTCGACGTACTGGGAGAACACCAGCACCCCGACCCCGGGATGGTCGCGGCGGATGTCGATCGCGGCACGCAGCCCCTCGTCGGTGTGCGTCGGCGGCATCCGGATGTCGACCACTGCCACGTCCGGCAGGGCGTCGGCGACGGCCGACCGTAACGAGTCCGCGTCGGCCACCGCCGCGCAGACCTGGAAGCCACGGTCGGTGAGCAGCCGGACCAACCCCTCGCGCATCATCGCGGCGTCCTCCGCGATCACCACCCGCATGCCGTCGCCTCCCATTCACACCTGTGTGGGTAGCTCGATCTCGACCCGGGTGGGCCCGCCGACCGGGCTGTGCACCATCATCCGGCCGTCCACGACGGTGATGCGGCGGGCCAGCCCGGTCAGGCCGGGGCCGGCCGGGTCCGCCCCGCCGGTGCCGTCGTCGGTGACACCGAGCGTCAGACTGCGGCCGGTGCCGACGACACCGAGCCGGACCCGGGTCGCGTTGCTGTGCTTCGCGGCGTTGGCGAGCAGTTCGGCCGCGCAGAAGTAGGCGATCGTCTCGATCGCGGGCGCCGGCCGGTCGGGCAGTTCGACCGTCACCGTGACCGGGAGCGCGCTGCTGGAGGCCAGCGTCGCCAGCGCGTCGCCGAGACCGTTGTCGAGCGCCGGTGGGTGGATGCCGCGCACCAGGTCGCGCAGGTCGGCGAGGGCGTCCTTCGCGCCCTGGTGGGCGAGGGCGACCAGCTCGCGGGCCTGCGCGAGGTCGGGCGGTGGGCCGTCGACGCCGAGCTTCTCGGTGGCCATACCGAGGTTCATGGCCAGCGTCGCCAGCCGGATCTGCGCGCCGTCGTGCAGGTCCCGTTCCAGCCGGCGCATCATCGTGGCCGCGTCGTCGATGGCCTGGGCCCGGCTGACCTGGAGCTGCCGCACCCGTTCGGCGAGCCGGCGCGGACCGAGCAGCCACCGCATCGCCGCCAGGTCGGCCGTCGTGCCGATCCGCATCAGCGTCGGTGCCACCAGGAGCATGGCCAGACCGGCCGTCGCGATGAGGAACGTGCCGGCGAGCGTGCGCGCGCCGATGGGGCCGAACGGGGTCAGCGCCAACACCGGCCCGAGGCGGGTGCCGGGCGGGTGGTTGCGGAACAGCGGCCACCACAGCGGGTAGCTGAGGTTGACCGGCCCGAACACGTAACAGAACACGCCGTAGCCCTGCGGGACGGCCAGTGGCACCTTGAGCAGGGCGTACCCGCAGGCCCGCCAGCCCGGCCCGTCGGTGACCAGCGCACCGGGCCGCCGCGACGACCGTGGCGGCGGAGCTTCCAGGTGTACGCCGAGCAGCCGGGACGCGAGCCGGCGGTGCACCGCTCCCGTCGCGCGCCCGGCCGGGGCGGCCAACACGACCAGCAGCGCGACGGTGAGCGGGAACAGCACCAGGAACAGCGGCGCGACGGTGGGGGCGGGCTCACGGGACATGGCCCCGGTGGCCCACAGGACGAGGGCACCCACGGCGGGCACGAGCATCGGTGCGGCCAGGACCGCGACCGCGCTGAGCACACCGACCACGCAGAACACGGCCTGACGCAGGACGGGTCCGGTGAACGGTGCGCGCAGCGCGGTCATCGGCCCATTCTGGCCGATGACCGCGCTGCTGCCTGTTCCGTTGCGACCGGCCCGGTCGTGGCCGGCCCCGCTGTCGTCGGCCCGTGGGTCACGCATCCCGGGAACGGAGCAGGACGCCACCACACACGATCGCCACCGCCGCGTACCCGCACATCAGCAGCACGCTGACCCACCCGGTGAACAGCCCGGACCCGGGCGAGAGCACCGCCACCGAGTTGAGCAGCATCAGCAGCGGCATGAAGCGTCCGACGACGACGCCGTGCTCGCCGAACAGCCCGACCACGATCGTGGGGACGAACATCAGACCGAACAGCATGCCGATCGCGGCCCCCGAATGCCGCACCAACGCCCCGATACCCACCCCGATCAGCGCCGTGGCGGCCAGATAACCGCCGGTCAGCAGGACCGCCCGCAGGACCGCCGGGTCCCCGAGGGAAGCGGTCGGGATGGCGGTACCACGGATCGCGAGCTGCCCGCCCAGATAGCCGGCGAACGTCCCGGCCATGCCGACGGTGAGAGCCGCGCCACCGCACACGGCGGCCTTCGCCGAAAGGACCGTCCGACGCCGCGGTACGGCGGCGAACGTCGAACGGATCTGCCCGGTGCCGTACTCGCCGGTCACCAGCAGGACGCCGAGCACACCCAGGAACAGTTGGGCCAGGAGGGCGCCGCTGAGGCTGTTGTTCAGGATCTGGGCGGTGGTGGCGACCGGCGTGTGGGACCGGTAGCCGAGGCCCACCCCCACCCCGGTCGCCGCCATCGACAGCACCGTCGCGGACGTCAGCCACCAGGTCGACCGGACGCTGCTCAGCTTGATCCATTCCATCCGGGCCACCTGCCGGAATCCGTAGCCGTTCATGACACCTCCGTGCCGCGGTAGTCGGTGGTCTGCGAGGTGAGCCGGAAGAACGCGTCCTCCAGCGTGTCGTGGCGGCCGGCGAGTTCGGCGACGGTGGTCTCCGCCAGCAGTTCGCCCCGGCCGATGACCACCAGCTGGTCCGCGGTCAACGCCATCTCGGCGATCAGGTGGCTGGACACGAACACCGTCCGACCCTCGGCGGCGAGTGCGCGCAGCAGGCTCCGGATCCAGCGGATGCCCTCCGGGTCCAGCCCGTTGACCGGCTCGTCGAGCAGCAGGACCCCCGGGTCGCCGAGCAACGCCACCGCGACGCCTAACCGCTGGCGCATGCCGAGCGAGTAGGTGCCGGTGCGCCGCTTCGCCGCATCGGACAGACCCACGAGGCGCAACACCTGATCGACGCGCGATCGGGGGATGTCGTTGCTGGCGGCGAGCGCGGCCAGGTGCGCGTAGCCGCTGCGACCGGGGTGGAACGCCCCGGCGTCGAGGAGTGCGCCGACCGACCTCAACGGCCACGTCAGCTTCGCGTACGGCACACCGCCGATCAGTGCCTCCCCATGGTCCGGGGCGTCCAGCCCGAGGATCATCCGCATCGTCGTCGACTTGCCGGACCCGTTCGGGCCGAGGAAGCCGGTCACCACCCCCGGCTGTACCCGGACGGTCAGCCCGTTCACGGCGACCCGGTCCCCGTACCTCTTGGTCAACTCCCGTAGTTCGATCACCAGATCGACGTTAGGCAACAGCGTCCGCGGTCAGAAGCCGGCAGGCACCCGGCTCCGCCTGGCGGTTTTCCCCCAGCTCCCGGTTTCGCCGGGCGTCCGGGTGTTTTCCGGCGTGGTCGATCCAGCCCGGACCGTGTCATGCTGCACGGGCCCCGACGGGAGGACGACGATGGCTGCTGGCGATGCCGTACAGGTGCGGCCGAGGCGAGGCTCGCTGCGACCGCTGCTGTCCGGGGCGACGCTGGTCGCGGTCCTGGCGTTGCTGTTCGGGCTGCCGTGGTGGACGTTGACGGTGGCGGCGCGCTGGCCGACGCCCGTGCAGGCCGCCGGCACGACCCTGTTCGTGGGCGCGCTCGTCGCGTTCCCCGTACTGATGTATCTCGGGCACGGCCGCCGGCGGCTGGACGCGGCGGCCCGCGCCGGGGACACCCTGCTCGGCCTGGTGTGGATCCTGTTCGTCTGGGCGCTGATCGGCAACGTCGCCCGGCTCCCGCTGGCCGCGATGGGGGTCGCCGATCCGGCGCGGTCCCGGTTCGTGGCGGCCGGTGCGGCGGTCGTCGCGGTCGTCCTGGCCGTCTGGGGTTACGTCGAGGCGATGCGGGTGCCCCGGGTCCGGCGGGTGGAGGTCACCATCGACCGGCTGGGAGCCGGTCTCGACGGGGTCCGGGTGGTGCTGCTGACCGACACCCACTACGGCCCGATCGACCGGGCCCGCTGTTCCGCCCGGACGATCGAGGTGGTCAACGGCCTGGCCCCCGACATCGTCTGCCACACCGGCGACATCGCCGACGGCACCGTCGACCAGCGCCGGGCGCAGGCGGCGCCGCTGGGCACCGTGCAGGCCCGGCTGGCCCGGGTGTACGTGACGGGCAACCACGAGTACTACGGCCAGGCGCAGGGCTGGGTCGAGCACATGCGGGCACTCGGCTGGGAGCCCCTGCACAACCGGCACCTCGTGGTGGAGCGGGACGACGCCCGGCTCGTCGTCGCCGGGGTGGATGACCTGACCGCCGCCTCCTCCGGCGTCGCCGGGCACCGCGCCGACCACGCCGCGGCGCTCGCCGGCACCGACCCGCGGTTGCCGGTGCTGCTGCTGGCGCACCAGCCGAAGCAGATCGGCGACGCGGTCGCGGCCGGCGTGGATCTGCAACTGTCCGGGCACACCCACGGCGGCCAGATGTGGCCGTTCCACTACCTGGTCCGGCTCGACCAGCCGGTCGTCCAGGGCCTGAGCCGGCACGGCAGGACCCAGCTCTACACGAGCCGGGGGACCGGCTTCTGGGGCCCGCCGTTCCGGATCTTCGCGCCGAGCGAGATCACCCTGCTCACCCTCCGGGCCGGGTAGTGCTCCAGCCACACCTGGCCGGACGGACGAGGCCGCAGGTCTGATCCGGGTCGGCGAGCGCACCCTGTCCGAGGGCGACCTGGTGACGATCGACGGTACCGGCGGCGCGGTCATCACCGGGCGGCGCGGACCGGTCGACCCGGGTGGCCCCGGTCCGGGCGAGCGGTTTCGGCCCGGTCGCGCACCGCAGAAACAGCGCCGTGGTCGATGGTCCCGCAAGGGATGACCACCGTCGTACGGCCGACCGGGGTGTTCTCACCATTCACTGCGAGTTGAGAAATTCCGGTTGACAGGTCTCCGACAACTCGTCGGTCGGATCGTGCATTGTGTAAACACTTTGTTTCGCGGCACTTGGCGGACTCTGAGGTCGTGTCATCTGTGCAGTGGTAACGCCGCGGGCGGCGCGTCGATAAAGATCAACGTTTGGGTGTCCGCGCCCCGCCGATCACTGCGCACACCACCGCCGGGGTGGTGAACGGGCAGCCGGTCACCACCGGTGACCATGGCCGGGCGCAGCACGTTCGGGGGTCGGTGCGGCGGCGCGATCTCGGCAAGTGCTGACGGCATCAGCGGGTGCTGCTGAATGCCGGGCCCGGGTCGCCCGGGCGGCGGCCGGAAATCCTAATGGTCCGGCGGGTAGCTGCGGCGGCGACCCTGCAGGTGTCCTGAATATGGGAAAGTATGTGTATCGTAGCAGCTCAAATGGCATATGTGGGCGAATGGCCGGGCGGCGTCGGGGCATTGGTGGGCGCGGGTCGGTGGATACGTACGTGAATCTTGCCAAATGGGTGCGGGGCGGTGTGGGAGCGACGTTTTTCCCACTCGCATTTATCCGTTTTCGACACGCATCGCCCCATGGTCCCCGGTTCGTCGGAGGATAGGCCCGGCTGCTCCGGCCGGGGTGGCGCTCGGGCGTGGGTGTGGTCCGGGCGGGTGTGGCGGCAGGGGATGCCCCGGCTGGCCGCCGGGCGGTCCATCGGGGCCGAGTTTGCTCGCTGCGGTGCTGATCAGAGGCGGTAAGGCCGCTGCTGGTCGGGCGTCGGCCGGCCGGCGTCCGGTCGAGGGGCTGGCCGCCCGGGCGGGATTCGGCGGTGGGTCCGGCCCGAGCGGGTGAGCGCTGTCGACCGGCACCGGTCCCGTCGTGGGGGTGCCAATGGCGCACCCGTATCGGTTGCCACCAGCGGATATTCGGAAGAACAGTGGCCGGCGGCCAGAGAAATTCGAGGATCGGTCGAGGGTGGCTCGGCGCCTCATCCTGCGCACCGTTTCGCGCAGAGCCCATTCGTGGCAATTTGCACCTACTGGCGCGTTAGATCTAACCTCATTGTGAAATCTGCTGTCAGAAAACGGTCAGTCCGACTCGCGGGCACCGCCGGGCGTGTCGGCGGCGTGGCCGCGGCTTCCTGGACATCGCCGCAGAACATCGGTCTATCTGCGGTTTGCTGTGCCCGCTTCTGTGTCCTTGGGAGCCGGTGAATCCTCTACCAGGGCTAAGGGAACCAGCAAAGCGAGTGATTTGCATGATTGGCTCATCCCATGCATGATGGGCGCGGAGCAAGCCGCCGTCCAACATTGGTCCAGCCACTTGGACTATTCGGGCCTGTTCGAATTGCGAAGGCACTCGGCCCAGGGTGGACCGTGTGGCGAGCACGGGGGGTTCCATGTCACAGCACGATGGAGAGGCTGCGGCCTCGGACGATTTACTTGATCATTTTCACCGGACCGCGCGCCGTCACCCGGAGTCACCGGCGATCAGCGAGAACGGTCGGGTGCTCAGCTACGCGCAGCTTGAACGGATGGTCCGGGAGACGGCCGCCGAGATCGGCCCGCAACCGGGTGTGGTCGGCGTGCGGACCGCACGATCAGCCGACACGATCGTCCGGCTGCTCGGCGTGCTCGATGCGGGTGGGACCTACTGCCCGATCGACCCGACCTTCCCGGTCTCCCGACAGCAGGAACTGGTGACGGCGAGCGGATCCGCCCGGATACTGCCGGCGGCACCCGAGCCGTCCACGTCGGGAAGCCTCGTTGGCGGTCCCACCGACCCGTTCGCGGACAGCATGCACGAGACGGTCGGCGATCCGGCGACCTTCGGCGCACCGGACCCCGACGACCCGGCGTACGTGCTGTTCACCTCGGGATCCACCGGGACGCCGAAGGCGGTGCTCACCCCGCGCCGGGCGATCACCGCCGCCACCCGCTCGCTCGCGGAGCTGTTCGACATCGGCCCCGGCGACCGGGTTCTCCAGTTCGCCTCGCTGAACTGGGACACCTGCTTCGAGGAGATCCTGCCGACCCTCACCAGCGGAGCGACCCTGGTCTTCAACAGCGAGGCCTACTCCGGATCGTTCCCCCGCTTCCTGCGGATGGTCGCGGCGGAGGGGGTGACCGTCCTGGACCTGCCGACCGCGTTCTGGCACGAACTCGTGCACTACCTGGTGGAGGACGAGGCCACGCTGCCCGCGTGCGTACGACTGATGATCATCGGTGGTGAGGCGGCCAGCCCGGCCCGACTGGCCGACTGGTGCGCCCGCGACACCGCGGCGATCCGCCTCGTCAACACCTACGGCTGCACCGAGACCACCCTGGTCACCCACGCCGTCGACCTGCACGGCCCGCGTACGCCGGGCGTCGGGTCCGGATGGGACCCGACCCGGCGGGTGCCGATCGGACGGGCGCTCCCGCACGTGCGGGAGCACATCAGCGACGAGGGTGAGCTGCTGATCGGCGGGGCGTCGGTGGCGTTGGGCTATCTCGGCCTGGCGGCCGAGACCGCCGCCCGGTTCGAACTGCTCGATCTCGGCGACGGGCCGCAGCGTTACTTCCACACCGGTGACCGGGTGAGCCGGGCCGTGGACGGCACGCTGATCCACGAGGGTCGGCTCGACAGCCAGATCAAGGTGCGCGGGTTCCGCGTCGACCCGGGTGAGGTCGAGGCCCAGATCTCGGGCCAACCGGACGTGGCCGCCACCGCGGTCGTGGGTGTCACCGTCGCCGACCACACCACCATGACCGCGTACGTGGTGCCCCGTCCCCGGGCCGACACCGAGGTGCTCGGCGCGGAGGTCCTGGCCTACCTGCGTACCAGGGTTCCCCGACATCTGGTGCCCAACCGGATCATCGTCGTTCCGGACCTCGTCTACACGTCAAGTGGCAAGGTCGACCGCGCCGGGTCGCATCGGCGGTACGCGTCCGACCACCTTTCAAGGAGCTGAGCCAATGAGCGCCGCCGGAGTGACCGACATCTTCCGCAGGGTTCTGCAGACCGACGACATCGCGATGAGCTCGGACTTCTTCGAGCTGGGCGGAGACTCCCTGCTCGCGACGCGGGTGCTGAGCGCAATCGCCCGCGAGTACGGCGTCGAGCTGTCCTTCGAGGACTTCCTCAACGGTCCGTCGCCCGACCATCTGTCCGAGAAGATCGCGAGCGTGGTCCAGTGAGCGTCATCGTTGTCGGTGGCGGTCTGGCCGGCCTGACCGCCGCGACGGAACTCGTCTCGGCCGGTGTCGAGGTGACCGTTCTGGAGGCACGCGACCGGGTCGGGGGGCGTACCCACGGCATCGAGGTCGCGCCGGGCAACTGGGTCGACGCGGGCGCGGCGTACCTGGGTGAGCGGCACACCAGCCTGCTGGCCCTGCTGGCCCGCACCGGCCTGAAGACCACGCCGACGACCATGGCGGGGGCCAGCACGTTCGCGCTCAACGACGGGCGGGACACCAGCCCGGGGCGGTTCCCGCCGCTCAACGCGGTCGCGTTGGGCGGGATGTTCGACCTGCTCGACGAACTGGTCGCGAGCGTACGGGTGGACGCGCCCTGGCTGACGCCGAACGCGGCCGAGTTGGATGCCATGACGGCGGCGCAGTGGGCGCGGCACAACCTGCCGCATCCGGACGCGCAACTGTTCTTCCCGCTCTTCCTCGGCGAGATGATGGCCGCCGACCCGGCGGACATCTCCGTCCTGCACATGGCGTTCTACCTGCGTTCCGGTGGCGGAGTCAGCTATCTCAACGCGTTCGAGGGCGGGGCGCAGGAGGAGCGGGTCGCCGGTGGCGCGCACCAGGTCTGCGAGGTGCTCGCCGCCGCGCTCGGCGACCGGGTCCGGCTCTCCGATCCGGTACGGGCGATCCACCAGGACGCCGACGGTGTCACGGTGTACGCGGCCAGCGGCGAGCTGCGCGCGGACCGGGTGATCGTCGCGCTGCCGCCGTTGCTGGCCGACGGCCTGGAGTACCACCCGGCGCTGCCGGCTCCGCGTGCCTCCGCGCAGACCGCTCCCGGATGTGCGGTCAAGCTGCACCTGGTCTATCCCCGCCCGCTGTGGCGCGAGCACGGTCTGTCGGGCTGGTCGGTCAGCGCCGACGGCCCGTTGCTGTCCACCGTCGACGACTCCCCGGAGGGCGGGGTCGGGGTGCTGACCGGGTTCGTCACCGGCAGCGAGGCCCGCCGGTTCGGCGCGCTCACCTACGCCGAGCAGCGCGCCGCGGCCTTCGCCCAGGCCCGTCAGCTCTTCCCGCAGCTACCGGACCCGGTGTCGTTCTTCGTGACCGACTGGGTCACGGCGGAGTACAGCCGTGGCTGCTACGCCGCGCTGTTCGGCCCGGGGGACTGGATGCGGCACGGCCCCCACCTCACCGAGCCGCACCAGCGGGTGCACTGGGCGGGCACCGAGACGAGCACCGAGTTCTTCGGCCTGATGGAGGGTGCGATCCGCTCCGGCCATCGAGTGGCCGCGGAAATCACCGCAGAGCAGCACTGAGCCACGCAGAGCACTGAGAGCCTAGGAGATCTCGATGAGCGCGATCAGCCCCATCGCCCCACTGTCGGTTCGGCGCGAGATGATGACCGACCCGACACTCGGCGCCGGCAACTTCCTCCAGCGTGCCCTTGAGCTGAACCCGAACCGCAACGTGCCGTACGCGTACAGCCACTCGACCGACCACCGGGGCGCCGTCGTCCTGCGTGGTCACAGCCTGGTGGATCTCGCCGCGCTGCGGGACCGGTACGCCAAGTGGTACTGGGCGAACGGCGTCCGTCCGGGTGACCCGGTGGGTGTCCTGGTCGCCGAGGGGCTTGAGCCGTTGCTCCACTACTTCGCGCTCACCTCGCTCGGGGCGATCCCCGCGATGGTGAACGACGCGATGCCGACGAACGGCGCCGTGCGGTACCTGGACCACGTGGGCGTGGTCGGCGTGGTCTCCGACGACCCGACCCGGCTGGTCGCGGCGTACCGGGCGAACCAGCGCAAGCCGCGCTTCGTCGTGCCGACGGCAGAGATCCGGGCGTACGACCCGCAGCCCGGTGAGCTGCCCGAGTGGTTCCCGTACCAGCACAAGGACGACGAGGTGGTGGCGCTCATCCACTCCTCCGGCACCACCGGCACCCCGAAGTCCACCATGCTGGCCCACAAGCAGTTCTGGAACGGCAAGCAGCCCCGCATGGTGCGGTTCCCGGCGGAGTCGTACGACAAGCTCATGTCCCTGATGCCGCACACGCACGCCGGCGGCCTCAGCTACTTCCTGACCACGACGTTGCTCGGTGTACCGACGGTGGTGATGGGGAACTGGCGGCGCGAGGTCGTCGAGCCGGTGATGGAGGCGTTCCAGCCGACCATGATCGCATCGTTCCCGCGCACCTATGTGGAGCTGGCCACGGGTGACCTGCCGGTCCGGGGCGCGGCGAAGGTGCACAGCTGGTTCAACACCGGCGACGGTGCGCACTACGGCCACATCCGTCGACTGGTGACGCTGGGCGAGCGGCCGGCGGGGCTGATCAAGCCGTGGCTGCTGCCCGACGAGAAGGCCGAGCAGCCCGCGCTGCCGGGGTCGCAGTTCATCGACGGGCTGGGCTCCTCCGAGATGGGGATGGCGCTGTTCGGGCAGGTGACGACGCCCGAGTCGGCCCGCAACGACCGCTGCGTCGGCAAGCCGCTCGAGGTGGTCCACCGGGCCGCCGTCCTCGACGAGGAGGGTCGCGAGCTGCCCGACGGCACGGTGGGTCTGCTCGCCGTGCAGACCCCGTCGCGTACCCCGGGCTACTGGAACGACCCGGTGCTGACCCGCTCGTTCGAGCTCAACGGTTACTGGTTGACCGGTGACGTGGCGTACCGCGACAGCGAGGGCAACTTCTACCACCTCGACCGTACGGTCGACGTCATGGACACCGCGTCCGGGCCGGTGTACAGCCTGCCGATCGAGGAGGTCCTGCTGGCCGACTGCGCGGAGCTGTTCTGGGACTGCGCGGTGGTCGGTGTCCCGTCGGCCGACGGGGCCGGTCAGGTTCCGGTCGCCACGGTCCGGTTGCAGCAGGATGCCGGCGACCCGCCGCTGAGCGAGTTGCTGGAGCACGCCAACAAGGCCCTGACCGAGGCGAACCTGACGCCCCTGGCGGCGCTGCTGGTGGCCCGCACCGACGCGGACTACCCGACCGGCGTCACCGGGAAGTCACTCAAGCGTGAGCTCAGGACCCGGCTGTCCACCCTGCTCACGGATCCCGCGCGTCGGAGCGAGTACTCGGACTGACATCGACGAAGCCGCCGCTCTGTGCCCGATCAAGGGCACAGAGCCGGTCGGTCGCGTCCGGGTGGCCCAGGTTTGACCGCCCTTTGCTCGCACCGCTTCAGACCTTCAATTCAGACTCGGGGAGACGAAGAGCTGTGACGGAGAGCGACATCACCACGTTGTGTGTCATCGGAATGGGACCGCGCGGGTTGTCGGTGGCCGAGCGGGTCGCTGCCAACGCCTCCGTGACCGGACAACGCGTGGTGTTGCACGTCGTCGACCCGTACCTCGGTGCGGGCGGACGGGTGTGGCGGTCCACCCAGTCGCCGGTGCTGCTGATGAACACGGTCGCCTCCCAGGTGACCATGTTCACCGACGGGAGTGTGCAGTGCGACGGCCCGATCCGGCCCGGACCCAGCCTGCACGAGTGGGCCGGACTGGTCACCCTGATGGAGTCGGTGGACAGGTACCCGGAGGCGGTACGGGACGAGGCCAGGCGGTTGGGTCCGGACTCGTACCCGACCCGCGCGTTCTACGGGCACTATCTACAGTGGGTGCTCGACCACGTGGTGCGCACCGCCCCGGCCCACGTCTCGGTGCACCTGCACGCCGACACCGCAGTCGCCCTGGACGACGCGCCCGACGGTACCCAGTCGGTGACCCTCGCCGACGGGCAACGGCTCACCGGGATCGATTCGGTGGTGCTCACCCTCGGGCACGTCGACATGGCGCTGAGCGGTTCCGAGGAGGAACTGGTCGCCTACACCGAGGCCCAGCGGGTGACCTATCTGCGCACCGCGAATCCGGCCGAGGTGGACCTGGACGTGATCACGCCGGGGCAGCGGGTCGCGTTGCGCGGCATGGGGCTGAACTTCTTCGACTACATGGCGTTGCTCACCGTCGGGCGCGGCGGACGGTTCGTGCCCGGCGACGACGGGTTGACCTACCAGCCCTCCGGCAACGAGCCGCTGATGTTCGTCGGCTCACGCCGTGGTGTCCCGTACCACTCCCGGGGCGAGAACCAGAAGGGCGCCTTCGGCCGGCACATGCCGCTGTTCCTCACCGTCGAGGTGATAGGCGAGCTGCGGGACCGGCACGAGGGCGGCGACCCGGTGGAGTTCGTCGCCGACGTGTGGCCGTTGGTCGACCGGGAGGTCCGGGCCGTCTACTACCACGCGCTGATCGCTGCCCGGGACGGGCAGGAGGCGGCGGACTCCTTCCTGTGGGAGTTCTGCCAGTGGCAGACCACGACACCGTCGGTCGACGAGAAGCTGCTCCGGCACTCCGGGGTGCCCGAGTCGGACTGGTGGAACTGGGACCGCGTCGCCCGACCGTACGGTGATCAGGAGTTCCGTAGTAACCAGGAGTTCCAGGACTGGCTGCTCGGGTATCTGCGCCAGGATGTCGTGGAGGCACGGCTCGGTAACGTGCGGGGCCCGATGAAGGCCGCCCTGGACGTGATGCGGGACCTGCGCAACGAGATCCGGCTCGTGGTGGACCACGCCGGCATCACCGGCGGCTCGTACCGCAGCGAGTTGCAGTCGTGGTACACGCCGCTGAACGCGTTCGTGTCGATCGGACCGCCGCCGAGCCGGATCGAGGAGCTGATCGCGCTCATCGAGGCCGGCGTGGTCAACGTCATCGGGCCGGGGTTGACGGTCACCCCGACCCGGCACGGGACGGGGCTCGTGGTGAGCTCCAGCCAGATCCCGGACTCGACGGTGGAGGTGTCCGCGCTCATCGAGGCGCGACTGCCGGAGGTGGACATCCGGTCCACCGAGGACCGGTTGCTGCGCAGCCTGGTGGCCCGGGGACAGTGCCGCCCGTACCGGATACCGGACCCGGAGCGGGGGGAATACCAGACCGGGGCGATGGCGGTGACCCGTCGGCCGTGCCGGCTGATCGACAGATCCGGCCGAATTCACCCGAACAGGTACGCCTTGAGCATACCGACTGAAACCGTGCACTGGGCGACCGCGGCGGGCATCCGACCGGGCGTGGACTCGGTCATCCTGGGTGACGCGGACGCCATCGCACGGGCCTGCCTGGCCATCCCGGCCGTTCCTCAGGCGCCGTCGACGATGTCGACACCCGTCGCATCCTGACCGGTCCGCCAGAGAGGAGCCGTCGTGACCACCAGCAACGACCGCAGCGTAGATCCGGGTGCCGACACCGGCCTGCTCAGCCCGATGTGGGCCGGTGCGGGCCTTGGGGGGCTGCTGTCCGACGAGGCGTGGGTGGCGGCGATGCTGCAGGTCGAGGTCGCGCTGGCGCGGGTGCAGGCCCGGCTCGGGGTGATCCCGCCGCCGGCCGCCGAGGTGATCGCGCGGGTGGCCGCCTCGGCCCGCCTCGACGTCGCCGACATCGCCCGCCGGGCCCGGGGCGCCGCCAACCCGGTGGTCCCCTTCGTGCAGGAACTCACCCGTGCCGTCGCCGAGGCCGACCCGGACGCCGCGGAGTACGTGCACCGGGGCAGCACCAGCCAGGACATCCTGGACTCGGCGAGCATGCTGCTCACCGCCCGGGTCCTGACCCGGATCGAGGGGGACCTGGCCCGGGTGGCGGACGCGCTGGCGACCCTGGCCCGGGAACACCGGGCCACCCCGATGGCCGGTCGCACCCTCACCCAGCACGCGACGCCCATCACCTTCGGACTCAAAGCGGCCGGCTGGCTCACCCTGGTACTCGACGCGGTCGACCGGGTCCGGCAGGTCCGCGCCAGCCTGCCCGCACAGCTCGGCGGGGCGGCCGGAACGCTCGCCGCGTACGAGGAGTACGCCCGCTCGGCCGGGATCACCGGCACCCCCGGCGGCCCGGGACACGGCGTCGACCTGCTGGCCGGCTTCTCCGCCGAGTTGGGCCTGCGTGAGCCCGAGGCGCCGTGGCACGCCCAGCGCACCCCGCTCGCCGACATCGGATGGGCGCTGGTGGTGGTCACCGGCGCGCTCGGCAAGCTGGCGGTGGACGTACTGGGTATGTCACGGACCGAGGTCGCCGAGGTGGTGGAGCCGGCCGCGCAGGGCCGGGGGGTGTCGTCCGCGATGCCGCAGAAGCGCAATCCCGTACTGGCCACCGTCATCGTCGCAGCGGCCCGGCAGGTGCCCGGGTACGCACTCATGCTCGGGCAGAGCCTGCTCGCCGAGGACGAGCGGTCGGCCGGCGGCTGGCAGTCCGAGTGGCAGCCGTTGCGGGAGGCGCTGCGACTCGCCGCCGGTGCGGCCGGCAACGCGGTCGAGCTCACCGAGGGACTGACCGTGTTCCCGGAGCACCTGTCGCGCAACCTCGCGATCACTGGCGGGACCATCGTCTCGGAAAGACTCAACGTGGCCCTCGCGCCGCAGCTCGGCAAGGTCGTCGCGAAGCAGTTGCTGGCCAGGATCTCGCTGGAGGCGGCGTCCGGGGGCGGGTCGTTCGACGACCTGTTGGCGGCGGCGCCCGAGCTGGCCGGGAGCTTCAGCGAGGACCGGGCAATACACGACCTGCTTGACCCCAGCAACTATCTCGGCGCCGCCGAGGACGTCGTCGCCCGTGTGTTGCGACGTCACTATGCTTCGTACGGCCAAGAGGACCGATGACTGCCACAGTGCACGAAGTACCGCACGAGGTGCGGAATCAGCAGCCCTACCAGTATGTACGGACTCCACTCGTCGAACCCGACTGGCGTCGCTTCCCTGGCTGGCGGGACGTCACCGCCGAGCAGTGGCGCGACGCCCAGTGGCAACGCGCGCACTGTGTGAAGAACGTCGGACAACTGAGCGCGGTGGTCGGCGATCTGCTCGACGACCACGTCTATGACGATCTCGCCGCCGACCAGAAGCACTTCGCCACCATGTCGATGCTGCTGCCACCGCAGATGCTGAACACGATGGCGCCGCACGACCGGACCGACCGCCGTGCCTACAGCGAGGCGTTCGTGGCCGACCCGGTCCGCCGGTACATGGTTCCGCTGCACAGCGACCGGGACCCCGACGGCCCGAGCCACCCGTACGCCGAGCGTGACTCGCTGCACGAGGCGGAGATGTGGGTGGTGGAGGGCCTGACCCACCGGTACCCGACGAAGGTGCTCGCCGAACTGGTCTCCACCTGCCCCCAGTACTGCGGCCACTGCACCCGGATGGACCTGGTCGGCAACTCGACCCCGCAGATCGAGAAGCTCCGGCTCACCCTCAAACCGGCGGACCGGCAGAGCCAGATGATCGACTTCCTGCGTCGTACGCCCGGCGTCCGTGACGTCGTGGTGTCCGGCGGCGACGTGGCCAACGTACCGTGGTCGCAGCTTGAGGCGTTCCTCATGCGGCTGCTGGAGATCGAGTCGATCCGCGACATCCGGTTGGCCACCAAGGCGCTTGTGGGTCTGCCGCAGCACTGGCTCCAGCCCAGCGTCCGGGAGGGGCTGGCCCGGGTGGCCGGTACCGCGGCACGCCGCGCGGTCAACCTGGCCATCCACACGCACGCGAACCACGTGCAGTCGGTGACCCCGCTGGTGGCCGAGGCGACCCGGGCCGCGTTGGACGCCGGTGTCCGGGACGTACGCAACCAGGGCGTGCTCATGCGGGGCGTCAACGCCACCGCGACCGACCTGCTCGACCTGTGCTTCGCGTTGCAGGGTGAGGCGAACATCCTGCCGTACTACTTCTACATGTGTGACATGATCCCGAACGCGGAGCACTGGCGGATCGCGGTGTGGGAGGCGCAGGAACTGCAACACGACATCATGGGCTACCTGCCCGGGTACGCGACGCCCCGGATCGTCTGCGACGTCCCGTACGTCGGTAAGCGTTGGGTACACCAGGTGAGTGAGTACGACCGCGAGCGCGGCGTCTCGTACTGGACGAAGAACTACCGGACCGGGATCGAGACGGCGGAATCCGGCGACCTGGAGCACGGGTTGGACCGTCGCTACGCCTACTACGACCCGATCTCCTCCCTGTCGGACTCCGGTCGGCGCTGGTGGCGGGAGCACGGCCAGTTCGAGGACTGACCGGGACGGGTAGGACGGCAGATGGAGCAGCGGGAAGCAGAAAGAGGGTTTGTGGTGGACATCCAGGAGCTGAACCGCCGGGCGGTGCGGCAGAGCGTGGAGATCGTCTCCAGTGCGCGGGAGGAGCAGTGGGATCTGCCCACCCCGTGCGCGCAGTGGAACCTGCGGCAGTTGCTGGCCCACATGACCGCCCAGAACAACGGCTTCGCGGCGGCGGCCGACGGCGAGACCGAGGACGACTCGGTCTGGCGGGAGCAGCCGACGGCCGACCCGGGCGGTGACTACCTCCGGTCGGCGGAACGGGTGATCAGCGCGTTCGACGGACCGGACGTCATGGGTCGGGAGTTCTGGCTGCCGGAGATCCGGCGGGTCGGCGGCTTCCCGGCCCGAATGGCGATCAGCTTCCACTTCCTCGACTACGTGGTGCACGGGTGGGATGTGGGCGCCGCGCTCGGTGCGCCGCCGAAGTTCGACGACGACATCGTCGAGGCGGCGTTGGAGGTCACCCGTCGGGCGGTACCCGTCGGTCCGTCCCGCAGCCTGCCGGGTTCACCGTTCGCGCCGCCGCTGCCGGAAGAGGGCTCGGACCAGGACCGTCTGCTGCGGCTGCTCGGTCGGTCCCCGGCCTGGCCGGCCTGACCGTGGGCGCGTCCACCCGGGACGTGCTCGGGCGGCTCAGGCACCCGATCGTCGCGGCGCCGATGGCCGGTGGCGCCTCGACCCCCGCGTTGGTCGGTGAGGTTTCGGCGGCCGGTGGCCTGGGTTTTCTGGCCGCCGGTTACCGGTCGCCGGCCGACCTGCGGGCCGACCTGGTGCAGGTGCGGGCCCGGACCGGGGCGCTGTTCGGCGTCAACGTGTTCGTGCCCGCCACGTCGGCCACCGATCCGGTGGCGCTGGACCGCTACCGCCTGGCACTCGCGGGCGAGGCACAGCGGTACGGCGTCACGCTCGGTGACCCGCCGGTCGGTGACACCGACGGCTGGGAGGAGAAGCTGGCGCTGCTGGTCGAGGAACGGGTGCCGCTGGTGAGCTTCACCTTCGGCTGCCCGTCCCCGTCGGTGGTGGACCGGTTCCACGAGGTCGGCACCGCTGTGGTGGGGACGGTGACCAGTGCCGACGAGGCCAGGGCCTGCTCTCGGGCCGGTGTCGACGTGTTGGTCGTCCAGGGACCCGAGGCCGGCGGGCACCGCGCCTCGTTCACGCCCGAGCCGTCGCAGGGGGACGGCGTCGGCCTGTTACCCCTGCTCGCCGAGGTCCGCGACGCGGTGGACCTCGACCTGATCGCGGCCGGCGGCATCATGGATGGTGGTGCGGTCGCCGCCGTACTGGCGGCCGGGGCGGGCGCCGCGCAACTGGGCACGGCGTTCCTCCGTACCCCGGAGAGCGGCGCCCATCCCCGGCACCAGGCCGCCCTGGTGGACCCCCGGTTCAGCAGCACGTCGGTGACCCTCGCGTTCTCCGGGCGACCCGCGCGTGGCCTGACCAACCGCTTCATCCGGGAGTACGGGAACACCGCCCCGTCGGCCTACCCGCAGGTGCACCATCTGACCGTGCCGATCCGGAAGGCCGCCGCCGCGGCCGGCGATCCGGACGGGATGGCGTTGTGGGCCGGCCAGGGGCACCGGTTCACCAGGGATCTTCCCGCCCGGCGGCTCGTCGAGGTGCTTGCTGCGGAGGCCGCCGAGGCGGCCGTGCTCACGGCGGGCCGGCTGCGCCGGGTGCCCGGTCAGCCGGGGGAGTCCCGATGACCGGCCTGCCGGCGAGCATCTGACTCTGTCCGCGGAACTCGGCGATCACCACGCCGTCGGTACGGCGAACGGTGACGTCGTAGATTCCGGCACGCCCGAACCGGGTCCGCTCCACCGCCTCGGCCCGCAACTCGTCGTCCACCTCGGCCGGTCGGAGGAACGTCACCTGCGCGCTCTGGGCCACGGTGACCGGGCCGTGGGTGTTGCAGGCGAAGGCGAACGCCGCGTCGGCCAGGAGGAACAGATAGCCTCCGTGGGCCATCCCGTGTCCGTTGACCATTGTCGGGGCGACCCGCATCCGGACCTGCGCGTACCCTGGGCCGACCTGCTCAAGGTCGATGCCCAGCGTCTGGCAGGTGAGGTCGGTGGCGTAGAGCTCGCGGGCCCGGGCCTGCGCGGCGGCCCGGGCGTCCGCGCCGTTGTCCCCGGGCTTGTCCGGGGTGGTCGGGTCGTCCGTCAACGTCGGTGCTCCTACCGAGGTCGCCCGGCCCGTGCCGGGCGTCGTGTCCGTGGTGCCGGCCCGCGTGCTCACCGTGCCGGACCGGTGGTGGTCCGGCCCAGGAAGACCAGGATCGCCACGATGCCGAGGAACGACACCGCGCCGGCCACGATGCTTGTCGTGTGCATCGCCGTGATGAACGCGTCGTTGGCCTGGTCGACCAACTGGGGAAGGTGGAACGACTGGGCGGCGATCCGGGTGGCCTCGGCCGAGGCGCCCGCGGCCTCCTGGGCCTGCGGTGGCAGGACGTCCAGGCTGGGGGCGACCTCGTCCTGGTAGACACCCGACAGCACCGAACCGAGTACGGCGACGCCCAGGGCGCTGCCGACCTGACGCATCGAGTTGTTCGCGGCCGAGCCGGCACCGGTGCGCTCCGGGGGCAGCGTGGCCATGATCGCCTCCGTGGTGGGGGCCATCACCGCACCCATGCCGAGGCCCTGGACCACCATCAGCACGCAGAACCAGATGATCGGCGTCTCCAGCGTGAAGAAGACGAAGCCGAAGAACGTGCTGACGGCGAGGAGCATGGCCAGCGCGACGACCGGCCGGAGGCCGAACCGTCGCACCAGCCGGACCGAGAGCGGTGCTCCCAGCACCACTCCGATCGCGACCGGGGCGATCGCCGCGCCGCTCTCCAGGGGTGAGTACCCGCGTGCGCCCTGGAGATAGAAGTTCGAGTAGTACATCGCGCCGGCCAGTCCGAAGAAGGTGAGCATGACGGACACGCTCGCCCCGGTGAAGTGCCGGTTGCGGAACAGCCGTACGTCGAAGCAGGGGTTCGGCACCCGTAGTTCGACGAAGACGAACGCGGTGAGCAGGACGAGCCCACCGAGGATCGGGCCGATCACGTGCAGCTGCGTCCACTCGTTGCGGTGGCCACCCTCGATCACCCCGTAGACCAGGATGAAGATGCCCACGGTGGACAGCAGTACCCCGAGCGGGTCGAAGCGCTGCTGCCTGCTGCTCTCGGCCGTGGGTACCAGCCAGAGCGCGCCCACGATCGCGGCGACGGCGAAGGGTACGTTGATCAGGAAGATCGATCCCCACCAGAACTGCTCCAGCAGTGCCCCGCCGACCAGCGGACCGGCCGCCACCGCGAGCCCGCTGGCGGCGGAGAACACGCCGATGGCCACCGCCCGGTGTCCTCCGATGAAGACCCTCGCGACCAGCGCCAGGGTCGCCGGCATGATCAGGGCACTGCCGATGCCCATCACGCCCCTGGCCACGATGAGCTGGGTGGTGTCGGCGGAGTACGCCGCCCAGGCGGATGACACGCCGAACAAGGCCATGCCGAACAGGAACAGCCGTCGGTGACCGAACCGGTCGCCGAGCACTCCGCCGGTGAACAGCAGCCCGGCGAAGACCAGCGTGTACGAGCTGATCGACCACTGTAGCTGGCTGGTGGTCGCGCCGAGCCCCGCCACCGGATCGGCCAGCGTCTTGAGCGCCACGTTCAGGATCGTGTTGTCGAGCCAGGCGGTGAGCTGCGCGATCGTGAGCACGGCCAGCGTCAGCCACTGCCGTGTCGTCGGTGGCCGGACCGCCGTCGCGGTGGCGGGCGACCCGGACGGCGAGTCCGACTGTTTCTGCGCTGTCATGGAAATCCAATCTCGTTCGGTAGCGGAGCCACGGCACAGTGTAGGTGCAGGGGTGCCCGGTTTGCTCTCCCGATGAGCGTCCCCGCAGGGTGCGCCGACGTCGATTGTGATACGTGGGTCGGACGCATCCGACGGCCGGAACAGGTGTCAAGCAGAAAATCGCCGCCGGCGTGACAGGTGCGGTTTACCGACAGTCTGTCTGCTCGCCGCCGTGCGGTCGAATGTCGATCGGCTAATGCTCCCCCCAGGGTGCTGCCGGGGTCCGTCCGCCGGGTGTCCCAGATGCTGGCCATGGTCATGTGTGAGTCGGGATGGCGACAGTTTCCCGTCGAGCGGGGTCGCTTTCCCGTACGTGGGTCGGGCGAATCAACCGGAGCCATGAAACAACCCGACACATCCGGCGTCGATGTGATGTTTATCACTCGCACGGGTATGCCTGCTCGGCCGTCCGGGCGGCACCTTGCCCCGGCCATTGAATCCCCTGTTCATCGCGTTGCGGAAGGGTTCCCGGTTCCCGCCCGGTGTGGCATCGACGGGTGTTTTGGTAGGGAAGTAGCTGAACTGACATGGGCTCTAAATTGTGAGTACATTCATGCGTCGGAACGGGTCACTTCCGTGGTGATCCTGCGTGGAGACGCTCGCTGCCAGTGCCGGCGACCTCAATCCCGACGTCCGTAGGGGGACCGATCTTGACTGTCAATCCGCCCTGGTACCAGCAGCTGGCTGACACCCCACTGTCCGAGCGCGCCAGCGCGCTCGAGACCCTCGTCGTGGCGGAGTTCAAGGTCTGGCTCCTGATGGGCGACGCGGACGTCTTCCCGCTCGACGAGAGCTACTTCGCGTTGGGGCTCAGCTCGCTCGGCGCGACCGAGATTCAGCAACGACTGGTGGCCGGGCTCGGTCGCCCGATCAACGCGGCGAGTTTGTTCAACAATCCGACAGCGGCCCATCTGCTCACCTACCTGCGCACCGAGGTGCTGGCGGATCTGTTTCCGCAGACCTCGTCGTCTTCTGGCAGTGCGACGGCCCCGGTCGAGAGAGATGTGGTGAAAGTGCCGGCTTCGTACAGTGACGGCCACACTTCACCGAAAGACCTACTCAATGACATGCTCAAAGACCTTTATTCTTCTTGACCGCGGGATTGACTGATCCATGGGGGATGACCATGACGGAGACGGCTTCGCAGATCCGGAATGACGACCTGGTCCGAAAGCTCTTGATGGAGAAGTACGAGCCGATCGCCATCGTGGGCATGGGTCTGCGGCTTCCCGGCAACAACGAGACCCCGGAGGAGTTCGCCGAGTTCCTGCGGGCCGGGCGATCGGGCACGGGTCCGATTCCCGACGATCGCTGGGACGTTCAGGGCCTGTACAGCGACGATGCGGCGGAGAAGGGCAAGGTCCTTACCGCCGGGGGCGGATTCATCAGCGGAATTGACCAGTTCGACCCCAAGTTCTTCAACATCTCGCCAAAGGAAGCGGCCTACGTCGACCCGCAGCACCGGTTGGTGCTCGAATGCGCGTGGAAGGCGCTGGAAGCGGCGAACATCGATCCGGCGACCCTGCGTGACAGCAACGGCGGCGTCTACATGGGCATCAGCTCGATGGACTACACCATCGAGGTGGACCGGCTGGACCCGACCGAGTTGACCTCCCACATCGCCGCCGGTACGGCACACAGCGCGATGTCGGGACGGTTGTCGTACTTCCTCGGCTGGCGCGGCCCGTGCATGAGCATCGACACCGCGTGCTCCTCCTCGCTGGTGGCCCTGCACCTGGCCGCCCAGGGACTACGGCGGGGCGAGTGTGACATCGCCCTGTTCGGCGGGGTGAACGCCGTCCACCACCCGCGTAACCACGTCGTGTTCTCCCAGGCCAACATGCTCGCCGCCGACGGCCGCTGCAAGACGTTCGACGACAGCGCGGACGGCTACAGCCGCAGCGAGGGCTGCGCGGTGATGGTCCTCAAGCGACTCTCCGACGCCAGGCGCGACGGTGACACCGTGCTCGCGCTGGTACGCGGTTCGTCGGTCCGGCAGGACGGCGAGAGCGGCGGCCTCACCGTACCCAACGGCACCGCCCAGGCCATCCTCATGCGCGAGGCGCTGGCCAGCGCGATGCTCGACCCCGGTGACGTGCAGTACGTCGAGGCGCACGGCACGGGGACGTCGCTCGGCGACCCGATCGAGATGGGTGCCATCGACGCCGTGCTCTCCGAGTCGCACGCGGACCGGCCGGTGGTGGTGGGCTCGGTCAAGACCAACATCGGGCACATGGAGGCCGCCGCGGGCGTCGGTGGCGTGGTGAAGACCGTCCTCCAGCTTCAGGAGGGGGTCATCTACCCGCACATCAACCTGGAGACCCCGTCGCGCCACATCCCCTGGGACCGCTACCGGGTGACCGTGCCGACGAAGCAGGTCACCTGGGAGGGCGCCCCGAGGCGGGCACTGGTCAACTCGTTCGGGTTCGCGGGCACCATCGCGTCGGTCGTCCTTGAGCAGGCGCCCCCGCCGCCGGCCTCCCCGACGTCCGCCGTCGCGCCCGACGAGGAGCTGCTCTTCACGCTCTCCGCGCGGGGCCAGTCGTCCCTGCGGGCGCAGGCCGAGCGGTACCGTCGCTTCCTGGACGAGCAGGCCGACGTCGACGTGGCCGACCTCTGCTACACCAGCAACGTCGGTCGGACCCACTGGAACGCGCGGCTGGCCGGCACGGTGTCGTCGCGGGCCGACATCGAGGCGCTGCTGGACAACTACCTCGCCCGACCCGAGTCGGATTCCGGCGCGGAAGGCGAGTTCCGTGGCGGGAACGTCGCGTTCCTGTTCACCGGTCAGGGCTCCCAGTACGCGGGCATGGGGCGCGCGCTCTATGCCCAGTACCCGGTCTTCCGAGCCCACCTGGACGAGTGTGACCGCCTCTTCACGCCGGCGCTCGGTCGGTCGATCAAGGAACTCGCCTTCGGTGAGGCGTCCGGCGACCCGCAGGAGATCGACCAGACCGTCTACACCCAGCCGGCCCTGTTCGCGCTCGAGTACGCCATCGCCCAGCTGTGGATCTCGTGGGGTGTGAAGCCGACCGTGCTGCTCGGGCACAGTGTCGGCGAGATCGTCGCGGCCACCATCGCCGGGCTGTTCAGCCTGCCGGACGCGGTCACCCTGGTCGCCGCGCGGGCCCGGCTGATGCAGTCGGTCACCACGCCGGGCGGCATGGTGGCGGTCCGGGCCGCCGCGGAGCAGGTGGCTCCGCTGCTGGCAGGGTACGCCGACGTCAGCTTCGGCGCGATCAACGCACCGCAGCAGTGCGTCGTCTCCGGCGGCACCGAGTCACTGGCGAAGATCACCGAGGAACTGCTGGCCCAGGGGATCATGGCGAAGCAGCTACCGGTGTCGCACGCCTTCCACTCGCCGCTGATGGTCGAGGTGTTCGACGCGTTCCGCGAGGCGATCAAGGACATCACGTTCAGCGAGCCCGAGCTGAGTTTCGTCTCCAACCTGACCGGTAAGGTCGCGAGCCTGGCCGACGTCGGCAACCCGGACTACTGGGTACGCCACATCGGCGAGCCGGTGAACTTCGCCGCCGGCATGCGCTTCGTCCAGACCCGGGGCCGGCACGTGTTCATCGAGGTCGGCCCGTCCGCCGCGCTGACCAACATGGGCAAGCGGTGCGGCGACCCGGCCCCGCACCTGTGGCTGTCCAGCCTGACCCCGACGGACCAGGACGGCTCGACCATCCGGGGCGCGCTGGCCCGCTGCTACACGTCCGGCCTGGCGATCTCCTGGTCCGGTTACCACGAGGGCCGGCACCGTCGCCGGATCACCCTGCCGACCTACGTGTTCGACAAGCGGCGCTACTGGTTGCCCGTGCCCAACCGCGGTGGCATCTTCGCCCCGGCCGGGACGCTGGCCACGGCGAGCGACCGGCACCCGCTGCTGGGTACGGAGGTCTCGACCGACGCGCAGCGCGCGGCGGGAGAGCGTGAGTTCTCCACCCAGCTGCACCCGACGAGTCCGGCCCACCTCGCCGACCACATCGTCATGGGTCAGGTCGTCTTCCCCGGCGCGGGCTACGTCGAGGTTCTGCTCGCGTTGCAGGACGCGGTGTTCGGCGAGACCGGACGCCTGGTCCAGGACGTCCGCATCCTTGAGCCCCTGTTCCTGCCCGAGGAGTCCCCCACCGAGGTGCGTACTCGACTGCGGTCGGACGGGGACGGGCGGTGGCAGGCCGAGATCGTCAGCCGCATCGCCGCCCGCAACGGCGTCATCGAGCGTCGCCACGTCACCGCCACGCTCGGTGGCCCGCCGGAGAACGCGGTCACGCTGGCCGACGTCGTCAGCCGGCTGCGGTCGACCGAGCGGGCGTGCGACACCCCAATCGCCGTACACCGGGCCGACGACATCTACGCCGACTTCGTCGAGCTGGGGCTGCCGTACGGGCCGGAGTTCCGGCGCATCCGCACGGTGGCGCAGTACGCCGACGGGTTCGCGATCGGGGATCTGCGGGGCATCGACACGCCCGCGGTCGGGACCCTGCCCGCCTCGGTGCTGGACTGCGCCATGCAGACCCTGGCCGGGGTCGCCGAGCTGGGCGACACCTACCTTCCGGTCGGGTTCGGCAGCGTCGAGCTGCTGAAGAAGCCCAAGGGTGACCTGCGTACCCTGCTCCAGCTGAACCTGCCAGGCGACGCCCAGGACGGGGTCGCCGGTTCGGAACTCACCGCCGACATCGTGGTGCTCGAAGGCGACCGTCCGGTGTTCGTCGTGCACGAGGTGCGGCTCAAGCGCGTCGCGAACACCTCGTCGGACGGTGGACGCACGCTGCTCCACGAACCCCGCTGGCTGCGGCGTTCGCTGGTCGCCGCGAAGGCGGGTGCCGAAGGACGCGGTGACGTGCTCGTCCTGCACCGCACCGAGGAGGAGTTCGCGTCCGTGGCGCCGTTGTTGGCGGATGCGAGCGTACGGCTGCGGTTCGCCACCGACACCGGGCAGGTGCGCGAGACCCTCGCCGCCGAGCCCACCGTCACCGACGTGTACTGGTTCTGGCGTGCCGCGCCCGACCAGGTCGGTGCGGAGCGCCTGCGTACCGAGACCGAACGCAACTATCGGGACCTGCTCACGCTGGTCGGGCAGCTGGACGGCCTCGGGCTGGGCCGGGAACTGCGGGTCACGCTGGTGACGCAGGGCGCGCAGTGGCTGCCCGGCGACGTCGCCGACGACCGTACGGACGAGAGCCTGGTGGCCGCCTCGCTGTGGGGCTTCGGCCACGTCCTGCTCAACGAGTACCCGACGCTGCGGGCGACCCTGCTCGATCTGCCTCCGGTCAGCGCCGGGGTGGACTTCCAGCCGCTGGTCGACGAGCTGCTCACCGGGGACACCGGCGGCGGCGAGTTCCAGGTGGCCTACCGGGGTGGCAGCCGGTTCGTGAAGCGGGTGCTTCCGCAGGCCGTCGACGCCGGCGACGACGACAACTTCGAGCTGTCAATCGTGGAGTACGGCCAGTTCGCGAACATCAAGCCGGTCCCCGTCCAGGACGTCGCGCCCACCGGTGACGAGATCGAGGTCCGGATCGAGGCCGCCGGTCTCAACTTCAAGGACGTGCTCAACGCGCTCGGCATGCTCAAGCAGTACGCGCTGGACAACGGGATCGAGTACAAGCCGCTGCCGCTGGGCTTCGAGGCCGCCGGCACCGTCGTGGCGGCCGGTCCGGACGCGGAGTTCGCGGTCGGCGAGGACGTCGTGCTCAGCCAGCTCGGCTGCATGCGCAGGCGGATGACCGTGTCCTCGCAGGTGGCGGTCCGCAAGCCGGCCGGGATCGGTTTCGCCGAGGCCGCCGGGCTCTCCGCCGCGTACGTCACCGCCTACTACGCCCTGCACAACCTCGCGAAGATCAAGTCGGGCGACAAGATCCTCATCCACGCCGCCGCCGGCGGGGTCGGCCAGGCGGCCGTGCAGCTCGCCCAGCTGGCGGGTGCCGAGGTCTACGCGACCGCCAGCCCGCGCAAGTGGCCGCTGCTGCGGTCGCAGGGCGTGCGGCACATCATGAACTCGCGCAACCTCGAGTTCTCCGACGAGATCCTGCGGATCACCGAGGGGCGCGGCGTCGACATCGTGCTCAACAGCCTGAACAAGGAGTACGTCCCGGCCGGGCTGCGCTGCCTCGGGCAGGACGGCCGGTTCGTCGAGCTCGGCAAGATCGGCATCTGGTCCACCGAGCAGGTACGGGCCGAGCGTCCGGACGTCGACTACCACAACTTCGACCTCAGCGAGTTCCCGCAGGACGAGCTCAACCGCCTCAACAAGCAGATCCTGCAGACGGTGGTGGATCTGGTGGAGTCGGGGCAGGTCGGCGCGCTGCCGACCGTCGCGTACTCGCTCGACGAGGTCGAGGAGGCGTTCGGGGTACTCAGCCGGGGCGCCAACACCGGCAAGCTGGTGCTCACCCTCGGCGACACCCGACCGGTCGAACGGCCGCTGACGATCAGCCCGGATGAGACGTACCTCATCACCGGTGGCCTGGGCGCCCTCGGCGTGGTCACCGCACGTCGGCTCGCCCAGGAGGGCGCCCGGCACGTGGCGATGGTCAGCCGGCGGCTCGTGGCTGACGAGGAGTTGGCCGCGCTGACCACGGCGATCGGTGCGGACGTGCGGGTCCGCGTGCACCAGGGCGACGTGTCCGACGCCGCCGACGTGGACCGGATCATGGCCGCGATCGCGGAGTCGGACGCCCCGCTCGGCGGGGTCATCCACGCCGCCGGTGTGCTCGCCGACGCGCCCATCGCCAACCAGAGCTGGGAGAGCTTCGAACGGGTGCTCAGCCCGAAGGTGTACGGGACGTGGCTGCTGCACCGGGCGGCGGCGGCCGTACCCACCGTGAGGTTCTTCGCGGCGTACTCCTCGATCGCGTCGATCATCGGTGCGGCCGGTCAGAGCAACTACGCCGCCGGCAACGCCTTCATGGACGGACTGATGCACTGGCGGGTCGCCCAGGGGCTGCCCGGGTTGAGCGTCAACTGGGGACCGTGGGCGGAGGTGGGTATGGCCGCCAACCTGACGTCCGGGCAGATCAAGAGCATCGAGGAGCGTGGCGTCAAGTTCGTCAAGCCCGCCGAGGCCACCCGGGCACTGGTCAGGGCGATGGGCCGTACGGCGCCGCAGAGCATCATCTGCGAGTTCGACTGGGAGAAGTTCGTCGCCGGTCAGCCGGTGGCCAACGCGCTGTTCAAGCAGGTTCTGACGACCGAGGTGGGACCGGCGCAGACGATCGACCTCGACGAGTTGATGAGCCTGCCCCGCAGCGACCGGGACGCCGCGATCCGTTCGTTGCTGCGGGCGAAGGTCGCCGCGGTGCTGCACTTCGACTCCCTCGACGACATCGAGGCCGACGCCAGGTTCGTGGAACTGGGGCTCGACTCGCTGGCGGCGGTGGAGTTGAAGAACGCGCTCGAATCGGTGTTCCGGGTGCCGCTGCCGACGTCGATCCTGTTCGACTACCCGGCCGTCGGGACGCTGGCGGAGTTCATCGGCCAGCAACTGGCGTCGGTCGAGTCCGAGTCCGGGGCCGGGTCGGAGCCGGACCAGGCCGACGTCGAGGACCTCGACGACAGTGCGGCGGACGCGGAACTCGACGCCCTGCGCGAGTTCGTCTAGCAGCGACAGAACCAGGGCAGGCGCGACGTGGAGAACGGACTTTGACGAACTACATCGACTATCTTGAGTCGCTGTCCAAGAAGCAACTCATGGTGATGCTCGCCCGGCAGCGGCAGGACGAGACCCAGGGCATCGCGGTGGTCGGGCTCGGCTGCCGCCTCCCCGGGGGGATCGATGATCCGCGGAGTCTGTGGACCACGTTGCGGGAGGGACGGGTCGTGCCGACGGAGTCGGCCGGCCCGCCCACCGACAGCCTCGGTCGGGCGCGCTGGAACCTCGACGCGCCCGACCTGGCACCCATCGCCGACGTGCTCCGTTCCGGTGCTTACCTGAACGACGTCGACCTGTTCGATGCCGACTACTTCGGCATCACCGAGCAGGAGGCGGAGCGGATGGATCCGCAACAGCGCCTGCTGCTCGAGGTCACCGTGCAGGCGCTCGCCGACGCGAACCTGACCCGCGCCGACCTGCGCCGCCAGCGGGTCGGGATCTTCATCGGAGCGAGCACGGTGGAGTACCCGATAGCCTGGGTGCGAAACCGGGTGCCGGCCGACGACCTGTCCCCGCACATGGCGCTCGGCAACACCCTGAGCGCGACGTCGGGGCGGATCGGTTTCATGCTGGGCGTCAACGGCCCGGCGATGACCATCGAGACGTCGTCGTCCTCGGCGCTGACCGCGATGCACCTGGCCGCGCAGGCACTCCGGCGACGCGAGTGCGACGTCGCCCTGGTCGGTGCCTGCCAGTTGCTGCTCTCCCCGTTCACCACCGCGGTGCTGGGCAAGCCGGGCATGCTGTCGAGCGCCGGGCGCAGCCGCCCGTTCACCACCGAGGCCGACGGCCACGTCCGGGGCGAGGGCTGCGGCATCCTGGTCGTCAAACGGCATTCCGACGCGGTCGCCGACGGTGACCTGCCGTACGCGCTGCTGCGCGGCAGCGCGGTCCACTCCCACGGTGACCGCCCCTCGATGGCGGTGACCGCGGGCGCCGGGCAGAAGACGGTCATCGAGTTGGCGCTGCGCAGTGCTGGCGTCGAACCGCTCGACGTGCAGTATGTCGAGGCCCAGGCCAACGGGTCCCGGCTGGGCGGGATAATCGAGGCCGAGTCACTGGCCGAGGCGTACGAGCGTCGGTCACCGACGGCCCCGCCGCTGTACCTGGGATCGTGCAAGGCCAACCTCGGCTACCTGGAGACCGCCTCCGGGGCGGTGGGCCTGATGAAGACGGTGCTCGCCCTCGCCCACGGCGAGGTGCCGCCGCAGGTCGGCACGGAGAACCTCGACCCCGGCGTCGCGTGGGACCGGACCGGTCTGCGGCTCGCGGACAAACCAACGGCGTGGCCGTCGGACGGCCGCCGCCTGGCCGGGGTGAGCTCGTTCGGCTTCACCGGGATCAACGCGCACGTCATCCTGGAGGGCGTCCCGGGCCGGCGGCGGCCGGAGGCGGCCCCCACGGCACCGGGTGTCCCCGCCCTGCTGGTCCTCTCGGCGCACAACGACGCGGCGCTGGCGGCGACCGCCGACCGGTTGCACCGGCACCTGGACCAGCGCGCGGAGTGGGACCACCACACGGTCTGCCGTACGTTGGCGCACGGTCGCGACCATCTCCCGGTCCGCTCCGCGGCCGTCGTCACCGGCCGGTCCGAACTCCTCGACGCACTGGCCGCCGGCCCGGTAGAGCGGGCGCCCCGGGCGGATATCCACGTCGAGTTGCCCGAGCTTGACGACTCGCGGCTGAGGGCGGTGCTGACCACCAGCCTGGGTCCGGGGTTCGAGCCGCTCGCCGCCCGGCTACGCGGGTGCGCCGAGGCCATGGGCCTGCCCGCCCTGGACGGGTTGCTCACCGACGGTCAGGCACTGCCGGAGGGCACCTGGCTGGCCTGGGCGATGGGCTGGTGCGAGCTGCTGACGGCGGTGGGGCTGCGGGTGTCCGGCGGACTGTTCGGCGGTCGGTACCGCCACGTGCTGTCCGATGTGGTGGCCGGGCGTACCGCAACGACCGAGGTAGCCGCGCGGTGGCAGGCCGGTGCGCTGGGAGCCGTACCGCCGCGACCGGGCGCGGCGGACGTGACGGTCACCGGGAACGTGTGGGTGCTGGGTGCGGCGGCGACCGCCGAGGCCGTGCCGGTGCCGCTGGCCGAGCTGGACGCGGCCGGCTGGCTGCACCTGGTGGGGGAGCAGTACGCGGCCGGCGCCGAGATCGTCTTCACCGAGCTGTCGGCGCGGGCTGGGCAGGCACTGTGCCGCCTTCCCGGCCCGGTCCTGACCGGCAGACGGTACTGGCCCGAAGGCTATCAATGGTCCTGACGCGAGCTGATGGGATGCCACAGATGCACTACCCGAACCTCAAGACAGTCGTCGACACCGCGACCTTTCACGCCGAGCGGCATCCGGACCGTGTCGCCATCGAATGCGAGGGTCGCGAGGTCACCTTCGCGCAACTGCACCGGGGAAGCAACAGGTCGGCCCGCGCGATTCTCGCGGCCGGCGTGACACCCGGGTCACGGGTCGGCTACCTGGGCAAGGAGTCGGAGTACTACTACGAGATCGTCTTCGCCTGCGCGAAGAGCGGGGCCGTGCTCGTGCCGATCAACTGGCGGCTGACGCCGACGGAGATCGAGCACATCCTGCGCGACTCGGGCACGGAGCTTCTCTTCACCGAACGCGAGTTCCGCGCCACCGCGCTGGACCTCCAGCGGGAGCAGAATCAGCTACGGCTCGTGGTCGACATGGACGGCGAGGGCGAGTTGGGTGCGGGTTTCCGGGCCTGGACCGCGGAGCACTCCGCCGACGACCTGGACACCTCGGTCCAGCCCGAGGACCCGATCGTGCAGCTCTACACCAGCGGCACCACGGGCCTTCCGAAGGGCGTCGTGCTGCCGCACCGCAGCTTCTTCCGGATCAACGACCTGTTGGTCGAGAACGACCTGGACTGGCTGGACTGGCGGTCGGACGACAAGAGCCTGATCGGCATCCCGGGTTTCCACGTCGCCGGCCTCTGGTGGGCGTTGCAGGCGCTCAACGCGGGCGTCACCAGCGTGGCCATGCGTCGGTTCCTGAGCACGGAGGCGGCCACCCTGATCCGCGAGTCGGGAATCACCACGACCCTGGTGGTTCCGGCGATGTTGCAGATGATCCTGGCTGAGCCCCGGGTCGGGTCGGACGACTTCGCCAGCCTGCGCAAGGTCGCCTACGGGGGCTCGCCGATCTCCGAGAGCCTGCTGCGGCAGAGCCTGGATGCGATGGGCTGTGAGTTCGTCCAGCTCTACGGTCTCACCGAGACCGGGAACTGCGCGGTGTGTCTGCCGGCGGCCGAGCATGTTCCGGGCAGCCCACGTATGCGGGCCGCCGGCCGCCCGATGCCCGGCGTCGACCTGAGGGTGGTCGACGCGGACGGTGTCGAGGTGCCGCAAGGCGAGGTGGGAGAGGTCTGGCTGCGCACCCCGGCGATCATGATCGAGTACTGGGGCCTCAAGGAGGCGACCGACGAGGTCTTCGTGGACGGCTGGTTCCGCACCGGTGACGCCGGATACCTCGACCAGGACGGCTATCTCTACATTTCCGACCGGATCAAGGACACGATCATTGTGGCCGGGGAGAACGTCTACCCCGCCGAGGTCGAGAATGCGTTGTGCAAGCATCCCGCGGTCGCGGAGGCGGCGGTGATCGGCGTCCCCGACGAGCGCTGGGGTGAGGCGGTCCGGGCCTTTGTGGTATTACGCCCAGGTCAGCAGGCGACGCCGCGTGAGTTGATGTTGTCGTTGAAGGGGCTGATCTCCGACTTCAAGATTCCTGCCCAGTACGATATCATCGACAAAGTCCCCCGTAACCCCAGTGGCAAGATTCTGCGTCGGATCCTCCGGGACCAGTTCTGGGCGCATGTGGACCGCAACGTCAACTGAATTGAGATTCCTATGAGCATCGCCCTCTCCACGGTGAAGGCCGGGCTGCGGGTCGCCTCGGTGGTCGCACCGGGTCTCGCCGGGAAGTGGACGTTCGCACTGTTCTGCAAGCTCCGCACCCCGTCGCGGGTGCGCCCCAACGAGGCCGAGATCCACGCCCAGGCCCAGGTGGAAAGCATCGAGTACAACGGTCGGCGGGTCGTCACCTACCAGTGGGGGGACGGCACCAAGCCCGTCCTGGTGGTCCACGGTTGGGAGTCCCGCGGCTCGCGGTACGCACCGCTGGTGGCGGAGCTGCTCGCCCGCGGATACAGCGCGGTCACCTTCGACGCACCCGGCAACGGCGACTCCGAGGGAAATCGCACCACGCTGCTGGAGTACGCGGACATCATCGAGAAACTGTACGAGCGGCACGGCCCCTTCCAGGCGGCCGTCGCCCACTCGTTCGGGTCGTTGGCGCTCTTCCACGCCATGCGCAAAGGGGTCAAGGTCGACCGCGTGGTGACGGTGAACGCCGTGTGCGACTTCGACTACCTGGTCCACCGGTTCAGCGAGGAACTCGGTTTGTCCGAGCGCCTGAGGAAGGATCTGAGCCGCCGGTTCGAGGGCCTGTTCCCGCAGGAGCAGGACATCTATCGCCGTTTCTCCGTCCCGTACCAGGCGGACCGGGTGACCGGTCCGGTGCTGGTGATCCACGACGAGGATGACCGTCGGATCGAGATGTCGCAGGCCAAGAAGATCGCCGCGGCGTTCCCCGGCCAGTCTCGGATGATCACCACTCAGGGCTTCGGACACAGCAAGATCCTCACCGACCCCAAGACGCTGACGGCCATCGCGGACTTCGTGTCGGAATCCACCGTCTGACCGCACCCGCCTGTCGTCCTCCCAGCTAGCGCGCGCCCCGGCGGGTCTGTACCCACCGGGGCGCAGTCGTCGTGACGATCGGGTACGGCTCCGGCCAACTACCTTGTCAGCGGCTCACGCAGTGCCGTGACGACCCGGTACTGCAACGGCAATTGGTCAGGGATGACGTTGTCGTCGGTGGTGACGGGTCCGGGCCTGGTGTCGCGGCGTCTGCGCCATCGGGGCCAGGCACGGATTTGCTCGAGTTCATGGGGGATGGGGGTTTCTCCGTATGCCGGAGGGTTTGGTCTGTCCGCGTTCTAGAGTTCCATGGCTCTGCGGTCACGTGCTCAGGGGATAGAGCATCGGTTTCCTAAGGCTGGCCTCCGCCGGTGTCCGCAGGTCGATGACCTGCGGATTTCCTATCGTCCCCGGTACGTGCCGGTCGCTTCGCGGGCTCGCTGCGATCGCTTGCCGAAGATCAGCCGACCAGCGCTTCGGTCGTCGGTGGCCAGAAACGGCTGAGGAGCAGCCTGGGAGCGAGGTCAGTCTGCTGTCGGGGCGGGAGCCTGCCACAGGGTACTGACCGGCATGGCGCGGAGCCTGTCGCCGAACGGCAGCGTGGCGGTGCCGGTATAGAGGACGATGCCGGCGACGAAGTCGTCGCCGAGGCGCTCGGCGAGCCGGCGTAGCCCGCGGAAGTCGTCGGGTCCGACGGTGCTGGCTGCCTTGACTTCGATCCCGACCACCTGACCAGCTCGGTTCTCGAGCACCGCGTCGACTTCGTACCTGCTCTGGTCGCGGTAGTGGGACAGGTCGACGGGCTGCTCGGACCAGGTGAGCTGGCGGGACAGTTCGGACAGGACGAATGATTCGAGCAGCGGCCCGAACGGTGCGCCCGGCCGGAGCAGCGCGCGGGCGTCGGTCGCGATCTCGTTGGCGGCGATACCCGAGTCGACGAAGATCAGTTTCGACGCGGCGGTGGCCCGGGTGCCCAGGTTGCGGGACCAGCCCGGGATCCGCTTGATCAGGAAGATCTCTTCCAGCGCCTGGAGGTAGCGGGCGATCGTCGGTCGACTGAGCCCGAGGGCTGATTCGAGGGAGTTGGCGGCGATGATGGTCGCGGACCTGGCCGCAAGCAGGCGTACCAGTTTGCGTAGCTCGCCCTTGTGCTGGATGTCGGACAGTTGCCGGACGTCGCGGTCGATGAGCGCCTGGACGTAGGCGTCGAGGAACCGTTGGCGGCGGCGCGGGTCGGTACGGGTGGTGGCCTCGGGTAGGCCGCCGCGCACTATCCTGGCCGCATAGTCGGCGCGGGTCACCTCCGACTCGTGTCGCAGGTCCGGACCGAGCGTGAAGACGGCGTCGATGAATCCGTCCGGCTCAGCGTCGAGTTCTCCCTGGGAGAACGGCCAGAGTTCCACGGTCTCCATCCGGCCGGGCAACGCGTCCGGGGCGGCAACCATGCCGAACAACCGTGACGAGCCGGTGAGCAGATACCGGCCCGGACGAGGGTCCTCGTCGACTGCTGCCTTGATGGCCAGCAGTAGTTCCGGAGCGCGCTGAATCTCGTCGATGACCAGGAGGTCGGAGGAGTCCACGAACCCGACCGGGTCGGCGATCGCCGCCGCCCGGTCCTGCGCCCGATCAAGATCGCGGCGCTCGGCCAGACGATCGCCGGCAACGAGGCGAACCAGGGTGCTCTTGCCTGCTTGGCGTGCTCCACTGATCAAGACGACGCGGGTGTCCTCCAGGGCAGCGTCGACCTGCGCGGCGGCGCGGCGGGGGATCAGATGCGGTGTGGGCACGGCATCATCATAACGGCCGCGTTTTCGATCTGCGAGGATCTGGGCTTTCGATCTGCGGCGCAAGGTGCGTTCGGTACGCGGTCATCTGGTGTTCGATCTGCGGGCCACGCGGTCGAGCCGGTTCGTGGAAGGGGTCCACGGCTACGTCGCGTTGTTGTGTGTCGCGGCGAGTTCGGGGAAGGCGTGCCCTCCGGTGGCGACGTCGAAGGTGGTTGTACAGACGGGACGTCGTTGATCTTCGATGATGTACGCGACGTGTGCTCGCCAGCGGATGCCAACCCGGGTCATTCGGTGCCGACGCGGGTCACCGCAGCCGCTCGTGGTCGCAAACGGGGGTTCGTGTGCTCGGGCTGTGGTCCTGGGCTGGGCGAACGGGGGTCCGGGTGACGTGGGTGGAAGTGGGCCACTCCCTGCCACCCCAGGTGAACCCGCAGGTCGCTAGACTAGGCGCTCGCGCCCTCGTAGCTCAGGGGATAGAGCATCGGTTTCCTAAGACTGGCCTCCGCCGGTGTCCGCAGGCCGATGAACTGCGAATTTCCTATCGTCCCCGTTGCGTGCCGGTCGCTTCGCGGGCTCGCTGCGATCGCTTGCCGAAGATCAGCTGGAACGTTGTGGGCCCTGTGGGTGCCGGCATGACGTAGCCGTGAGTCGGGGCCGAGTCATCGTTCCTCGTCGTCGAGCAGTTCGCGGCGCCACTGCGCGAATCGGCTTCGGAGTTCGTCCAGCGCTGGGCCGGTGACGCCGTACTGGGCGAAGTCGTCGGGGTCGAGGTGGGTGGCTTGTCCGAGGGCGTCGGCGAAGATGCGCGGGTCGAAGCCACGGTCGGCGCGCTGGGCCAGGGTGAGAAGGGCTTCGCGGGTGTAGCGGCCGGAGCGGAGGGTGGCGTCGATGTCGATGAAGTCCCGGGCGAACGCTCGCCCGTAGAGGGCGCTCATCTTGTTCGCTACTGCGTCGTCGGGGTGGAGGACGGGTCCGATCGCCATGAGGATCGGTTCGTTGGCCCGCCAGTCCACTCCGAGTTCGACCTTGGCAACCCGAATGCCGTCGGTGACGGCCAGCCGGGCGAAGGTGTCGTACTGGCGCTCGGTCTCGACGGTCAGGCTGTCGACTCGGTAGGCGTGCACGACGGCGGTGACCGCGGCGGTGAACTCGTTGCGGCGGTCCCAGGCGGTGAACAGATCGATGTCCTCGCTGGGCCGCTCGACGAGCCCGGCGGCTTGGACCGCGTAGCCGCCGGCCAGCGCGAAGCCGTATCGATCGGACGCCGCGAGCCCGGTGCGGGCGAGGCGTTCGTGGAAGGGGTCCACCGCTATGCCGCGTTGCTGCGGGTCGCGGCGAGTTCGGGGAAGGCGTCCTCCCAGCGCTGCCGGAGCTGGGGCGGCAGCCAGAGGGTGGGCCAGAGCCGCCGGAGGAGGTCGGCGTCGAGCCAGGTGTTCAGATCCTCGACGGTGCTGGCTTCGGTGAGCACCACCTTGTACATGCTGGCCAGGCGTGCGGGCCGGTCAAGGTCGTACTCGGCGTGCCCGGACCAGTCGAGGTGACGCGGAAGCGTCACTGTGCCATCGGCCGGGCCGTGCAGCGCGGCGAGGCTTTCAGCCACGACGTAGGGCTTGCGGTCGCCGTAGGGCCGGTAGTCCGCCGGCGGCTGGGGTGCCGTTCTGCGTCGGCTGATGTTGGTCGCCCGTCGGACTTCTGGTCGGAGCGCCTGACGGATGGTCTCTCGGCTGTATCCGGTGACCCGCTGCAGATCCACCGGCCGCCAGCCAGCCGCGTGGAACGCCCGCAGCTGCTCGTCCCGCTCGGTCAACGCCTGCGACCGCGTCGCCTCGTACCGGGAGACAACCGCCTGCAGCTCATCCTCGGAGAACCGGCCCATGGTCATCAGCCTACTACGCTAGGCCCAGCAAGCTTGGCCTTTCATTCGCACCCTGTAACCGGCGGGCCCAGGCGTGGTGATCGCGTCGGGATGCACTCACGTTCTGGTGAAGCCGAGGGCCCGGTATCCGGGCATGCGGCGTGGGAGTGAGGCGGCAAGGATGGGTGTGGCCGGGTCGTGGTAGTCGTGGGCTTCGGCGAGGTCCTTGCCGGGTGCGGCGCGGATGACTCGGCCGGCGCATTGGACGAGTAGGCCGTCGTAGGAGATCGGGCCGGCGAGGAACAGGGTGTCGAGGGCGGGGGCGTCGAAGCCTTCACCGATGAACGGTGTGGTGCCGATGACAAGCAGGCCGTCGCCGGCCTTGGCGCCGTCGAGCCGGTCAACGACGGCCCGCCGTTCGCGGGTGCTCATCCCGCCTTGGAGCACGAGCGCCTGATGTCCGCGTGCGGCGAGCAGAGCGGTGAGTGCCTCGACCTGGGCGACGCGTCGGGTCAGCACGAGACAGTTACGGCCGCGGGTCAGGGCTGCGGCGACGTCATCGGCGATCTGGGTGTTACGGGGCTCGTCGAGGGCGAGTCTTCGGTGGACCTCGGCGAGCGCGCCGGGCGTGTCCAGGTCGATGTCGCCGGGTTGGAATGTGGTCTCGTGGATGAACAGCGCTCGCCGGGGTCCGGCGTCGGTGTGCATCGCGGCTGCGAGGGTGCCTGGTTCCTCGTCGGTCAGGGTGTGGCGGACGGGGCCGAGTTGCCAGGTGACGAGTTGGCCGAGGCCGTCGCGTCGGGTGGGGGTGGCGGTGAGGCCGAGCCAGAACTGCGCGGCGATCCGTTTGACCGAGTGCTCGTAGGCTGCGGCGCCGAGGTGGTGGCATTCGTCGACGATGACGTGCCCGTACCCCTGGGTCAGGGTGGCGACGTCGTCGCGCCGGGCGAGGGAGGGCAGCAGCGCGATGTCCACCGTGCCGGTGAGCTTGTGTCGGCCGCCGCCGAGTTGGCCGGGCTTGATGCCGAGGAACTGTTGGATGCGGGTGCGCCACTGGTCGGCGAGGGCTTTGCGGTCGACGAGGACGAGAGTGGAGGCGTTGCGCTCGGCGATCACGGCGCAGGCCATGACGGTCTTGCCGGAGCCCGGTGGCGCGACCAGGATCCCGTCGTCGTGGGCGAGAAGCGCGCCGACCGCGTTGGCCTGCCTGCTGGTGAGTTCGGCGGTGAACGCGGTGTCGATCTCGCTCCCGGAGTTCCGTGCGTCCGTGACGGCCAGCCGGGATCCGGCGCGCTCGACGATGGTGGCGATGGTGTGCCGCAGGCCCCGTGGGAGGACCAGGTGGTCATCGAGGGTGAGGTCGTAGCCCTGGATGAAGCGTGGGGTGTCCCAGGTGGACTTGCGGAGTCGCTGCAGTTCGTAGAACTTCGGGTTGGCCATGGCGGCGGCGTGCTTGAACGTCGCCAGGGCGGCGGGGGTGAGCTGCCCGGCGTCGATGCTCAGCCCGGCACCGGCCTCCGCGTGGACCACGGGAGGTAGCGGTGGATGGACCTGGGTCGCGGCGGACCGGCTCATCGTGGCGACGTCGGCACCGGTGACGGCTTGCTTCGCCTGCCGGGCGATCCGATCGGCGTCGCCGGGGCTGAGCCGGTCCAGCGTCGACAGGAACGCCCACTGGTCCGCGTGCGGCTCGAGGATGCCGAGGTCGAGGAAGGTGGTCAGCCCGTCCTTGCGGCGGCGTCCCTGTAGGGGTGCGGCGATGAGGTTGCCGAAGCCCCCCTCGGGCAGGACGTCCTGGTTGGGGAACAGCCGGTCGTACGAGCGCAGATCCATCGACCCGCGCAGCACCATCGCCTCCCGCAGCAGGACCGTGCCGACGGCCCGCGCGGTGGCCGCGGCAACAGCACCGGTGAAGAAGACCCACACGTGGGCACCGCGGCCTGACTGGGAGATCTCCAACGCGGCGGGCACCGCGCTGGCCCGTGCCGCCTTCACGTACGCGAGGGCGTCGAGCATCGCCGTCGGCCCGTCGAAGTCGGCCACGACGAAGTGGCAGGTGTTGCCGGGCATCAGCGGATACAGGCCCATGAACACGTCCCCGACCAGATGCGCCGCGACGACCTCCGCCGTGCGGGGCAGGTAGGAGGCACCCCGCCGGTCCATACCCCTACGCCAACCACCGGCGACCGCAGGCATCCACCCGGCAGCGCCGGTACGGGCGTTGTCCCACCGCACGGCGTACACGTCGACCCGGGCCCGGAACCGGTCGGCGAACAACGCCAGCTTGTCCCGGGTCGGCGAAGCCATGGTAACCAGCCCCGGCGGCTCCACCGGAGCGGACAACTGTTCCGGCGCCGCAAGCGTGTCCTGGCCGCGCAATTCCAGCAGACGCGCCAGGCGGGCGTTCTCCGCCCGTAACCGCTCCACCTCCCGGCGCAGATCAGCGAACTCGGCCACCGAACCCATGCCGACCATCCTCGCGTATCGGGCTCCCAACACCCCGACACCGGTCCGCTATCCTCCGCCGATGGCATCGAAAGGCAACGCCGCGCTGGAGGCGATGATCGAGGAAGCCACGGTCGACACGGACGGTTGCGAGGACGAGCTCGCCGGTCTGTTCACCATGATCGAGGAGCATCTGGCGGTGCCGTTCACCACCACCGTCCTCGGCGTCGAGGTCGCCGTGCGGAAGGTCGAGCTGGCGGCGGACAGCATCGTCGCGGTCTGCGTCCGCGGCCGCCACCGGCAGCAGGTCGGCCTTCTCGACCTTCCGCTACCCACCCCCGCGCCGGACGGTGCTGGGTGGATCGACGCCTACCGGCACTGGGCCGGACGGTAGGCCACGGTGAGCGAGTACCAGTACTACGAGTTCACTGCCGTCGACCGGCCCCTCACCGGCCGGGAGCGGGCCGAGCTGCGGTCGCTTTCCACCCGGGCCGACATCACCGCCACCAGCTTCGTCAACACCTACGAGTGGGGCGACTTCAAGGGCAACCCGCGGAAGCTGATGGAACGGTACTTCGACGCGCACCTCTACCTGGCGAACTGGGGAACCCGCCAGCTCATGCTGCGGCTGCCGAAACACGTGCTCGACCCCGGCACGGTGGCCCAGTACTGCCAAGGCGACAGCGCATCCGCCTGGACCACCGGCAAGCACGTCATCATCGACCTCCACGACGAGGACGGCACCGACGAGTGGGACCTCGACGGCCACCGCCTGCTCACCTCCATCATCCCGGTCCGGGCCGGCCTCGCCGCCGGCGACCTGCGCCTGCTCTACCTGCCTGGCTGCGCTGCATACAGTCCGAGGACATCGCCGACGACGAGCCCGAGCCGCCCGCCCCGGCCGGACTGGGCAGCCTCGACGCGTCCCTCACCGCCGTGGCCGAGTTTCTGCGCATCGACCCCGATCTGATCACGGCTGCGGCGGCCGGGTCGGCGCCGGTCGCCTCCGGTGAACCGACAGCTGCGCAACTACGGACCTGGGTCGTCGGGTTGCCCGCCCGGGACAAGGACGCCATCCTGACCGACCTGATTACCAGCGGTGACAGCCACCCACGCAGCCGACTGCTGCGCCGCTACCGCGACGCGCATCCCGCCGACGCGTCCACCCCGACGGCCGCCCGCACCGCCGGAGAGCTACTCGCCACCGCCGCCGACCTGCGCGCCGAACGGGAACGCCTCGACGCCGAGCGGCGTGAACGCGACCGGGTCCGCCGGGAACGGTCCGCGGCAGCAGCCCGGCAACGGCACCTCGACACCCTCGCGAGCGACCAACCCGCCGCATGGCAGCGCGTCGACGAACTCATCGCCACAAAGAAACCCCGCGAGTACGACAGCGCTGTGCAACTCCTCGTCGACCTGCGCGATCTCGCCGAACGCGACGGAGACAGCGGGCTGTTCCAACAGCGGCTGGCCGAACTGCGGGCGGTGCACGCCCGCAAGCCCAGCCTGCTCGAACGCCTCAACCTCGCAGGCCTCGGCACCTGACGCTTGGATCGCGGCCCGGTGAGTTGGCCACCGTCGCCGACGCGCGGCGTGGCCAGCCCTGAGATCAGCCTTCAGCTATGGATGGCCGATCTGCAACAGATCCCGCGTTGGCGGCCATAGTGTGGTGTGAGGCATCAGGTACGGCCGTCGGACGAGGAACTGTGGTCTTCGATCGCCGCCGGTGACGAGGCGGCTTTCGGTCGGCTCTTCGACCGGTACTCCCGTCCGGTCTACAACCACGCGTTCCGGCTGACCGGGTCGTGGTCGACGGCCGAGGACGTCACCCAGGCGACGTTCCTCGTCGCGTGGCGCCGCCGGCACGACGCGCGACTCGTGGACGGATCGGCGCTGCCGTGGTTGCTGGTCGTCGCCACCAACGCGGTCCGCTCGGAGTGGCGGTCGGCGCGCCGGTGGCTGGCGCTGCTACGGCGTCTACCGGGAGAGCGGTACGCCGATGGTGACCTCGCCGAGGACGTCTCTGCGCGGCTCGATGACGAGCGGCGGATGGCCGAAGTCCTCGCGGTGGTGCGCCGGTTGCCATCGGCCGAGCGGGAGGCGGTGGCGTTGTGCCTGTGGTCCGGCGTTTCGTACCCGGACGCGGCAGCCGTGTTGGGCATCAGCGAGGTGGCGGTGCGGTCGAGGGTCAGTCGTGCGCGCAGCCGCCTGGCCCGTTTGATGCCGGAAGAGATTCAGGAGGGGAATCGGTGAACGACATTCTCGACCTGCCCGTTGAGCGGGACCTGCCACCGGAGGCAGCGCGCGCGATGCGGGCCCGGATCCTCGGCTTCGCGAGCCCGCCTCCGCCGCGTACCCCACGACTGCGGATCGCCGTGGCTGCGGCGGTGCTGCTGGCCGTGGCGTCCGGTGCCGTATCGGTGGTGTGGGACCGGCCGGAGCGCTCGACCGTGCAGGTGTTGGCCATGGGGGTCGGGGAGCTGTCGCCGACGCTGCAGGATGCGGCCGAGCGGTGCCTGCAGTGGAACTCCCCACAACGACAGACCCGCCAGGCTCCAGGGGAGCGACCCGTTCCGGTGTCCCTGGCCGACCTGGCGGTGGCCACGGAGCGAGGTGACCGCGCGCTGGTGTTGCTCATGAATGACGTCGGCTACGCCACCTGTGACGTGGAGTGGGTGGGAACACCCCGGGAGTCCGGCGGGGGCGCCACTGAGCCGTGGCCGCACGGTGCCTGGCTGCCCGGGCCGGTGCAGCGGCTGCTGCTGACCTCCACCGAGTTCGACGGTGGGGACGTCAGCGTCAGCGGCCGGGTCAGCAGCCGCGTCCACCGGCTCGTGCTCGATCACGGCGACGGCCACGCCACCACAGCACGACTTTCCGAAGGCGCGTTCGGCCTGATGACCAGCGACGCCAGACTCAAGGCCGGCAACGACCCTGAACTGGTCAGCTACGACGCCACCGGGACGGAGATCGACAGGCGTCCGTTGTTCCGGGCCGAGGACCAACTCGAGCACTGCTACGCGGGCCCGGACGGGAAGCGGATCTACGGCAAACCGACCAGCGACTGCCGTCCCGCCGAGACGTGGGGGCGTTAGCCATGATCGGAGGCTGCCCGCTGCCCGGGGCGTGGGTCGTCACTCGCGGGTCAGCCGCGGTGGCAGCGCGTCCTCGTCGGGTCGGACCTGGCGGGCGTTGGCCACAGGGCCGCACTCCAGGGTGTGGATCAGCGACTTGCGGCCGCCCAGGCAGGTCCAGGTGTCGTCCCAGAGCGCGGAGACCAGCCATGACCGGTCGGCGGGGAAGAACAGATCGGGTAGCGCGCCGTGAGCGTGGCGGATGTGACCACCGGTCCGCCAGGTGAGGGCTTGCTCAGTCCCGGCCTCGACCAGCACGTACGGCCAGTTCCAGTAGAGGAACACCCTCGGGGCGTGGGGGAAGACGACGTCGTGGGCGCCGGTGTCGAGGTAGGCCAGCCACCAGGGCTGGTCGGGCGTGTGCGTGATGAGGTCCTCGATCAGGGCCTGCTCGTAGGCGGCGGCGGTGACCTCGTCGGTCTGATACGTGGTGGCGTAGGCGTCGAAGACCGGCGGGATCGCGGTGGTGATCGAGACGCCGGCAGTGGTGTGCCCGGCGATCCAGTCCACGTCGGCGGCGGTGCCGACGCGCCCGTCCTTGCTGACCTGCACACCGCTATTCAAGCCGCTGGGGCGACGGTTGGCGTGGGAATCAGGCCGGTCTCGGAGCGGCGGCCGGCGACCAGCCGTCGTGGGTCCCGATGCCCAACCCCTGCCCTGCGCTCGGTGGAGCGCTCATGCTCGCAGGTCCCGCACATCGTGTCCGGGGTGCCGGCCGGCGACGGCGGCAGGCTCAGGGTTGCCGCGCCCGCAGGGTCCGAGGGTGGGGATGGCTGAAGTGTGTTCCGCCGTGATCGTGGCTGAGCTTCGAGGTGCCGCCCGCTCTCGCCTTACCGGCGGGTTGGTTGAACGGGCGCGGCCCTGGTGGCCGTAGACCCTGATGCCCGGGAGCGGTGGGTATGGCTGCATGTGTTTCGTCGAGATCGCTTGGCTCACGGTAGGAGATGCCACCCGCCGCTTCGTCGTCTGCGAGATTCGGTAGACCGCTGATGGAGATCCGCGACCTGCGTTCGCCTCGTGAGAAGGTGCCGGCAAGTCCGAACCCGCAGACCAGGGCTATTCGCCAAAACTGACCGATGAAGGGGAGCATGAGGGTGGCGAAGTTGTGGATCGGCGTGGACATCGGCAAGACCCACCACCACGTGGTCGCCGTCGATGGCGACGGCCGGTTGGTCTACTCCCGCCGGGTCGCCAACGACGAGACCGCACTGCTCACCGTGATGGCGGAGGTGTCGACGCATGGCCGTGCGGTCTGCTGGGCGGTCGACGTCACCACCGGCCTGTCCGCGCTGCTGCTGACCTTGCTGTGGCGGCGCGAGGTTCAGGTCCGCTACGTCTCCGGGACGGTCGCGTTCCACATGGCCGCCGCGTTCGCCGGGGAGAACAAGACCGACGCCCGCGACGCGGTGGTCATCGCCCAGACCATCCGCATGCGCCCCGACATTCCGATCCTGGAACCGGCTGACCGGCTCTTGGCCGAGCTGACCCTCCTGACGGGCTACCGCGCCGACCTCGTCGGCCAGCGCGTCGCCACCCTGTTCCGCTTGCAGGAACTACTCACCGGCATCAGCCCCGCCCTCGAACGTGCCGTGGACCTGAACCGCAAGGCCCCGATGATGGTCCTCGCGTGCTGGCAGACTCCGGCCGCGATCCGGCACGCCGGCGTCGACCGGATCACCGCCCTGCTGCGCCGCGGGCACGTGAAGAACGCCGTGCAGGTGGCCGAGGCTTTGGTGGCCGCCGCCCGGCAGCAGACCGTCAACTTGCCCGGACAACGGGCCGCCGCCGTGGTGGTCGGGCAGATGGCCACCGAAATCCTCGCCCTGGAGCAGCGCATCGCCGCTGTCGACGACCTCATCGCCGAGCAGCTCGACCAGCACCCGCTGGCGCCGATCATCGAGAGCCTGCCCGGCATGGGGCGATTGCTCACCGCTGAACTACTCGTCCACACCACCGGCATGACCGAATACGACAGCCCCACCAAACTCGCGGCTCATGCCGGCCTGGCGCCGGTTTCCCGCGACTCCGGAACGATTTCCGGAAACCACCGGCCTGCCCGCCGATACCACCGGAGACTGCGGCACATTCTGTGGATGGCCGCCTTCACCGCCGCCAGAGAATGCCCGACCTCCCGTGCCTACTACGAGAAGAAACGCGCCGAAGGAAAGAACCACCGCCAAGCCATACTCGCCCTCGCCCGACGACGCGTCGACGTCCTCTGGGCACTCATCCGCCACCGCAAGACCTTCACCCGACCGGCACCAGCGATCCGCGCCGCAGCCTGAACCAGCACGTTCTCCACCGACGCGAGCCCATCGCGCCGGCCGCTTCGCCCTGCTCGCCAAGATCAACCGGAGTCACATGGAGACTCGAGCTGTGGTCGACTCTCGCCCTCGCTCGTCTCGGAGTTTCCACTCGACTTCGACTTCAGATCGTTGAACCAGCCCTTGACGTATGGCGCGGACTTGACTGCTGCGATGATCCCGCCAGTGGCGACGACCCCGGCTTCCCGAGGTAGTCGAGGCGCTGCGGGACTGGCCGGATACCGAGCTCAGATCGCTCCTTGGAGCCTACGACGCCTACCGCCGTGCAGGCGCAGACGACGTAGCACAGGCCGAACTGCTCGCCGCACGGGTGCCAGGTGCGCCGTGGCCGTGAGACGCATGCTCGAAGAGTCGGCATCCCTATGATCATTTTCGTCGACGGGATCGATGGTAGCGGGAAGACGACTCTGATCAGACACCTTGCCACCGCCCTTAACAGCAGTGGCATCGAAGCAGTCGTCTCTAGTCCACTGTGGCGTTACCTCCCCACGATCGCCGCGCCGGAACAGTTCGCCTCCTGGGCCGTCAGTACCGCAGGTATGAACGTTGCAGAGGCGCTCATCGGGGCGATGATTGATCGTCTTGATGATCTCCGCGACCTGAGCGTTGCACAAGACCCCGTGTACCTGGTTGATCGCGGGCCGAAGACCGTCTACGCATCCGCCCGCGCCCACGCCCACGAACGACACACGGCATTCGAACTCCTTTGGGAAAATCTGGCCGCCTCGGTCCGAGCACTCACCGACGTCCAGCCGTCTGTGGCGATCGAACTTGGCGAGGGCGAGGAGGCGCTCCAGACGGCCCTTGCCCGACTGACATCGTCTCAGACCGTGACGTCCGGATACCTAGGTATTTGCAAGCATTCGCCACCGAGATGCATACTTTTGGCGACTGGCCGGGCCTGTCAACAAAGCGACTTGACGTTTCCATGTCGGCCGAATCCAATTGCGTGGCGGTCATCGAGTCACTCCGCCTCCCGACGATCACGAACGGCTGTGCGGACATAGGGGCAGCAGTGCCCGCAAACGGACGGGACCGCAAGGCATGAGTCAGCGTATGCCTGCCAACGTCCCACCGCTGCGGGGGCGGCGAGCGGGTGCACTGCTGACAGCCGTAGTTGAAGCCCGTACAGCCTGGCTCGCCGCCACTGTCGACGTGCGGATCGCAGCGCTCATCGACGATGCCGGCTGGCTCCCGCGTTCCCGTCGACCGAGTTGAGGCGGTCACCTGGGGAGCTTGTCGAGGCGCTCCCGGATGTCGGCTACAAGATCCTGCTTGCCGCCCTCGGACAAGGCGATGATCGCGTGTTCCCCCACGTCACGGGCGCCGGGGAGCCCCTCCTCCGCCAAGATGAAAAACAAACTTCCCGCGGTCAGGCCATCCTCTTGCCGCTCGCCAATTTCCTGGAAGGTCTTCCATGCTTGCAGGTGGGCTTCGACAGCTTCAGTGACCCGGTCCGCGCCGAACAGCGCGATGCCGAGTTGTCGGTACGCCTGCCCCTCGCCATACCGATCCCCTAACGTTTGAAAGATTAGGCCAGCTCGGGCGTGTGCATCGATGGCATCATTGAGCCGGTTGAGGCCGGACAACGTGCGTCCGAGGCCAGCCCAGGTTTGCGCCAGTCCGAGCTGATCGCGAAGCTGATCGAAAATGCCGTAGGCCGTGGTGTGGGCCTTATAGGCCTCACGGTGCCGGCCTAGGCGATGTAGAGCGATGCCGAGGTTATTCCAAGCCAAACCTTCACCCCGGTGATCGCCCGTCTGCTGGAAGATCTCCCGAGCGTGGATAGCCGGTTCGACGGCCTTGTCAGGACGGCCGGCTTCAATCAGCGCGAGGCTCAGGTCGTTTGACGTCACTGCTTCACTGTGCGGATCCCCCGCCTCCTGGAAGAGGCTACGCGCGTGAGCCTGTGCTTCTGCCGCTTCATCGGGCTGTCCATTCTCGGCAAGAGCACCGCCCAGGTTGCCCCACGCCTTGGCTTCGCCGTGTTTGTCACCAGCCATCCGGAGAATGTCGCGCGCGTTGGCGCTGACTTCGATCGCCTTGTCGAGGCGGTTCGTTTGGCGGAGGACGATGCCGAAGTCGTTCCATACCCGGCCGATCGCACGTAGGTCGCCGGCTTCCTTTAGTCGTTCGAGGCTGTTGCCGAATGCTTCGGCAGCCTCCTCGAATTGCTGCATCTCGGTTAACGCTAGTCCCAAATTGTCCCACGCTGCGCCCTCATGGCGCTGATCGCCGAGTTGGTGGAAGAGCTGCTGAGCATGAGTCGCGGCTTCCGCGGCCGCGCTGAAGTGCCCAGCTTGGTAATACGCGAGGCTCAGGTTGTTCGACGCTGCGGCTTCGCGGGATCGATCACCGACGTGATGGCAAAGGTGCCGAGCCCGGGTGGCGATGATGATCCAATCGTGGAAATGGCGGCGCAGGCTTTGGTACTCGCCAAGGGTCAGAGCGAGATCGATCGTCACCTCGGTCATCTGGAAGGTCGGCGCATTCGCCGCCACAGCCATCAGATTGGCGTGCTCGTTGTCCAGCCAGGTCAGGGCATCGCTGCGGCTGGCAAAGGTGTGCGACTCGGCCACCGCCGTTGAGGTCAGATGGGTACTCGCCGCACTAGCAGCCCAGAGGTAGTAGCGGTACAGCCGCTGCCGCGCCTGACTGGTTTCGGCTTCCTCACCGCCGTCACTGGTGCGCTGCTGTTCGGCGGCATGCAGGCGGAGCAGGTCGTGCATGCTCCAGCGTTCCGGTGCTGGTTCGGTCACTAGGTGGGCCCGATGCAGGTCGGCGAGCAGTTCCGCGGCCTCATGCTCCGGGAGCTCGGCGAGGTGGGCGGCGGCGATGGTGGCGATGTCGGTCCCCGGATTTATGGGGAGTAGCCGGAACAGACGCGCCTGCGGAACGGTGAGATGCTGGTAGGACAGGTCGAAGGCGGAGCGGACGGCCTTCTGCTGCCGGGTCAGGCCGGACAGACGGTGCTGTTCGGCCCGTAGCCGGTCGGCGAGTGTCTGCGGCGGTAGCTGACGTCGGTCGACCAGCAGCGCCGCCACGATGCGCAGGGCGAGCGGCAGCCCCGCGCACAGGCCTGCGAGTTCAGTCAGCGCTTCCCGGTGGTTCGCCTGCAGACGTGGTTCCTCCGGGCCGAGACGAGTACCAATCACCTGGGCCAGCACGTCGGTGGAGGCATCCTGCCCCAGCACATCCAAATCGTGCAGCCGGGCGTCCAAGTCGAGCGTGTGCCGGGAGGTCACTAGCACCGGTATCCGGCCATCGCTAGGCAACAGCGGACGGACCTGTTCCTCGCTGTCGACGTTGTCGATGACCAGCAGCAGCCGCCGGTCCTGGGTGGTATAGGCGTCAAGGATGCTGCGCCAGAGCAGGGACCGGCCGCTCAAGTCGGCCGGGATGTGCCCACCCGGGATCCCTAGCGCCGACAGCCATCCCGCTAGGGCGTCCTGGGCGGATACCCGGCGGTCAGGGTCGTAGCCGAACATGTCAACGAAAAGCACGCCGCCGGGAAACCATCCATCGGCGAGGACCTCGTGGGCGATGTGCAGCACCAGCTCGGTCTTGCCGACCCCGGCCATCCCGGCCACCGCGGACACCAGCTGGACGCCACCGGGACAGTCGGGCCTCAATGCTTCGCGCAGGGCCTCTGCTGCATGCTCGCGCCCGGTGAACACGGGCGAGGCTGGCGGCAGCCCAGTCAAGGCCGGCCGGATCTCGGCTGGCAACGTAACTGAGATATCCCGCCCCATGATCACCGAGCTGAAGAACAGCCCTCCGGTGATCTTGTTCGACACTCGACCGAATCTCACTTCGCGGTTCCCGAGTCGTTACCCTCAGCTGAGGACGTGGGTGGCGGCAGAGAGACGTCCTCGATGTCACGGGCCATGATTAACGGTGCATGGAAGGTGCCGCCTCGCACCTCGTTGCGCACCTCCGACGGTCCTTGTTCGGGGAGTGCCGCGGCCTCGGTCGATGCCGGGCGGCCCGAGCCGATGCGCCGCACGTCTCGGCCAAGCAGGGCTGTCCCCTTCACCAATGCGTCCGTGACTGTGTTGTGTACCTGATTCGTCGACCCGGACGAGCCACCGCGCGCCTTGACCGCGCTGTACACAGCGAGGGCTAGCCCGGTGGTACCGACAAACATGCTGATCACGCTGGACCAGCGGTCGGCGTCCTCCAGCCCGGCTCGAGCCAGCGCCACGGCTAGCGCGATTAGCCCGACCACCAGACCCACGATCCACCACGGCTTGCCAATGCGCACAATCACCACTGCATTGTGACCGCTGTACTGCCACTGGGTGAGCTTGCGTCTGCGGTGAGCGATTCGTCGGGTGCCCAGGCCAGCAGGACCGGGCACGTCTGGGTCAGGCGGACGAGGGTGTCGCCGGCGTGCCCGTAGGAGGTGCAGCGGAGCGGTGATGTCACGCGAGCGGTGTTCAGCGTGCCGATGAAGGCGCCGATGTCGGTGAAGTGACCCCTGAGGCCGGACACCTCCTGACTTGGCAGCCTGCCGAGGAGGAGGAACCGCATGGCGCCACCGAGTAAGTACCCCAACAGTTCCGGCGCCAGGCCGTGGCACTGGTGCTGGACTCCGGCTGTCCAGACTGCGACGTAGCCAAGGAACTGGGCGTCAATCACGAGATGCTGCGTAACTGGGTCACCAAGGCCAAGCAGGACCGGGCCGGCACGGGCCGGTGGCGCGCCGCAGGCGTTAAGCAAGCCACGGCTCGTCGCGCGGAGACGCCAACGTCACAGAGCTGTGTCTCTAGCACAGGCGGCCGGGCGGGAGGACCGCTGCGGGATCGCTCGCAAGCACTTAAGCACGGGTGGCAGCCTGTTTTGGCTCCGACCGCCACCGGAGCCCGTCTCTTGATCACCTCCCTCGATCGTGTGCTGCAACCTAAAAGTGTCGTACCGCGCGGCTACCGTCTCGTCGTGATTCAGTCTGGAAGGAGCGCCCATGGCAGGTGATCGACCCACGACGACATTGCGGTCCCTGAACGGGAGCCACATGAACGGCGCGATCCACTTCTGTGTCGACTGCAGCGGTAAACTTCCGCCGGTCACAGGTCCCGGCCGACATTCTCCACGATGCGGCGACTGCCAGCTCAAACGAAAACGTCAACAGACTCGTCAAGCTCAGCGCCGCAAGCGAGCACCGGAGCGAGAGGCCCGCATCCAGGCTGAACTTGAGCGCCGATGTGTCGACTGCGACGGCGCATTACCGCAGATCCAGGGGCGAGGTAAGCGGCCCGCCCGCTGTACATCGTGCGCCGAGCTTCACAACCGTCAACGGCGCATCGAGTACTCCCGGCAGTACTACGCCGACAACTATCCCCAGCGTCCGGAAATTCACCGGTGCGGCAGCTGCGCTGCCGAATTCTGTTGGAAGGGGCGCGGCGGTAATCCGCCTCAACACTGCCCCTCGTGCACAACACGCGGCTTGCGAGAGCGTCAGAACGCCAGAAATCGCGCCGCGACGACTGCGCGCAGACCCGTCGTTTTCACCTGTTTCATCTGCGCGGCGGTTACACCGGTACAGCGGCTTGGCGCGTTCCCCCTCTGTTGTCGAAAATGCCGGCCAGAGTATGCGCGCCGCGCCGAGAAGGCCCGCCGAGATGCGAATGCGCTGCCGCCGACGGTATGGCGCACAACGTGTCTCGGCTGCGGCAAGACCATCGAGCAGGCGGGCCGGAACGGAAACTTCCGGAAGCGTTGCCCGCCCTGCAGCGAACAAGCGTGGAAGCGGCAGACCCAGCAGTGGCTTAAGGACCGGCCGGAGCTACGCCGGATGAAGAACCGCAACAATAAGCGCAACCGTCGCCTCGCGCGCCGAGACCCGGAGTCCGAGAAGTTCACCGACATCGAGATCTACGAGCGCGACGGCTGGACGTGCGGAATCTGTAAGCGACCGGTTGACCGGACCCTGATCTTTCCGCACCCGATGTCGGTCAGCCTCGACCACGTGACCCCGCTCGCGCGAGGAGGAAAACACCGACGAGACAACACACAGTGCGCCCACTGGCTGTGTAACTCGCGCAAGACCTACCGCCTCGAATCGGAGATGGACGGAATGCGGCGTCGGTCCACGACGATCGTTCGGTTCATCAGCTGAAGACGGCAATGGGTCGCAGATAGGGTCTACCTACCGGTTGGATTCGAAAGAGGGCCGGCTCGGTCTGGACGGCAGGCATGGAGGAGCAGGGGGTATGAGGCCTTCAGGGCTCGGTCGACTCTGTTGAGCACCTCCTGGAAATCGTCAGCGCGTCGTTTGTTGTTTGTAGGTGTGTCAGCATCGCTTCGGGCGCACTCACATCGGCATGAGCGGGCACTTGGTGGGGGCCGCCGCCGTAGGCATCAGGGTGGGGCGTCGTCGGCCGGACGCACCAACCCCATGAACCAAGCTTGCGCCGACGTACTCGGCGGGCCTCGCCTTCGGCGGGGGTGAGGCCAAGGGCGGACAGCGTCGGTCACTGCCGTTGGCACCGGCTGACGGGTCCTGGGCTGAGCGAGCACTCATGATTATCGATGATGTGCGCGGTGTGTGCTCTCCAGCGGATGCCAACCCGGATGAACCGGTGCCAACACGGGTCACCACAGCCGACCGCCGGTCGCAAACCGGGGTTCGTGTGCTCCGGGTGTGGTCCTGGGCTGGGCGAACACGGGTCCTGGCGCTGCGGGTGGACGTGGGCCACTCCCTGCCACCCCAGGTGAACCGGCAGGTCGCTAGACTAGGCGCTCGCGCCCTCGTAGCTCAGGGGATAGAGCATCGGTTTCCTAACCGGACGCTCCGCCGGTATCCGCAGGCCGATGACCCGCGGCTTTCTGTTTTCTGCCGGTGCGTGCCGGTCGCTTCGCGGGCTTGCTGCGATCGCTTGCCGAAGATCAGCTGGAACGTGCGAGGCCGGTGCGGGCTGCGTTGTGGCGTATGGCGCGGAGCCGGGCGTGCTCGTCGTGAGGTGCGGCGGGACCAGCACGCCGCAGCCGGCACAAGTCAGCACGACTTCGGGTACGTGTTCACCCGCGCCGACGGCCCGTCGATCAACCCGAACTACGCCACCACCCGCTTCCGCAAGCTCGGCCAAGGCGCCAGGCTGCCACTGGTGCGGGTGCATGACTGCGGAACGTGGCCGCGTCGCTCGCACACGAGTCCGGCCCGACCTGAGATCCTGCTCGACCATTCAAGCATCATGATCACCGCAGACACCCCTACATCAGGTTTCCGCCCCAGCTGCACCGGCACGGCTCCACCGCCACCGCCAGCTTGGGTCCTCATCGCCACCCGGCGCACTCCGCAAGAAGATCCAGGACAAGGCCCGGGAAAACGCCCAGCCCGCCGACCGGGTCTACGAGGCAGTCACGGCTGATAAAGATCGAGTCCATCTACTAAAGGCACTCATCGAACGCCTGGGGGGATCGTCTTTGACCAGCCGGCCTGTGATCGACCAGCACTTGTTGGACCTGCACGCCTAGGTCGAGGACAACCTCAAGAATGCGACCAATGAGAACGGCTGGGGCCTCGGACGTCTCTTGCAGCTCGACCTGGAAATCTTGGCGTGGGAGCAGTGCATCGCGGGGCACAGCAGGAGGGTGACGGCCATCAGCGCGCCGATGATCACCGTGACGGTGGCACCTCCAAGCCCTTAGGCTTTGAGAGCGGGGGTACTCACGGGTGGAGCGCAATTCGGCGATTCGCATGGGTGGGGGCAGGTCGGTCCAGGGCGCCGTCGCTTAGTGTGATCGGGCTATATTCCAACCATGGCGGAATACGACGGATCAGCCCCCGGGGTACGCGAGCTGACGGCGCTGACCCTCAACAAGATCTCGGTCGGGCCGGGCGACAACAACTGCTACCTGCTGCGCTGCCGCGCGACGGGTGCCCAGTTGATGGTGGACGCGGCGAACGAGCCGGAGCGGCTGCTGGAGCTGTGCGGCGGGCGGCTCGACGCGGTGGTCACCACCCACCACCACTGGGACCACTGGGAGCACGGCCTGCCCGACGTCGTCTCGGCCACCGGGGCGCGCACCTACGCCGGCGCACCCGACGTGGACGGCATCACCGTCCCGACCGACGTGCCCCTGGCCGACGGCGACGTCATCCGCTGCGGCGAGATCGCCCTCAAGGTCATCCGGCTGACGGGCCACACGCCCGGCGGCGTCGCCCTGCTGTACGACGACCCGGGAGGCCACCCGCACCTGTTCACCGGCGACTCGCTCTTCCCCGGAGGAGTCGGCAACACCTTCGGCAACGCCGACGACTTCGCGTCGCTGTTCACCGACGTCAAGACGAAGGTCTTCGACCGGCTGCCGGACGACACGTGGGTCTACCCGGGCCACGGCCGCGACACCACGCTGGGCGCGGAACGGCCGGCGCTGGAGGAGTGGCGCACCCGAGGCTGGTGAATCAGCGTCGGGCCGGCTAGAGGAACGCCACGCCGTCCGCAAGCCGCCGGACGATGCACTCCAGGTCACGTACACGCTGCTCCAGCCGCGCCAGTTCCGCAACCGGATCTCCGCCGAGGAGGTCGCCGACAGCGATACTGCCGCCGTCGACCGACCCAATGACGTCCCGCAGCCCGGTCATGCGGACGGCGCCGTCGACGGCCGCCACGACGATGCCCGTCGCGGCGGCCTCGACGACAGTCCCGGGCGCCACCGGCCAGCCCGGGGCCGGATCGCGGAACGCTGACGACACGAACAGCTGGACTTCACGCCACGTCGTCCACGCACCGGGCGCGGGCGGACCCCAGGCGCGGACAAGGCGGATAATCCGGTCGGTGGGCATTGACCAGTCCAGCCGGGTCGGCAGCGCGAGGCAAGGAAGGGCAGGCTGTTCCCGCCTCGCGCCGTCTGAAAGGCGGACAGCCTCCACTGGCGATCCGCATGGTCCGCCGAGGCACGGAGCGAGCAACCGGATGGCTGCCTCCCCGGCGTCGCGCAGGCCCCCCTCGGGCAGCAGGCGGAGCTGGTGTACGCAGCGGGTCCCGGGCACGCGATCGACGACGAGCGTGACCACGTCCATGCCTGCGGCCAGGGCCCAGGGCAGCGGATCCGCGCCACGGTCAATGCTGCTGCCTATCACACTGACGACGACGGACGGCACCGCCGGACGGTCCCCGGAGCCGGCCGGCGGGCCGAGCGACAGCAGGCGATGACCCGGCGCGTCTGGGAAGGCCGGCTCCTCGACGTCGTCCCGGTGTCCGCGGACGTCCAACCCGCGTAGCGCCGACACGGCCCGCGCCGCGCGGGCGGCCTCAGCGTCAACGACGGCGCCCACCACCCTCGGGCCTCCCGGAAGTTGGCACAGAGCGGAGAGCAGGGCGAGCCCGGAGTAGCCCCGGCCCCACGCGAGGACTTCCATCTACGACTCCAAAGGTTGGGGTAAACCATCGGCGATCCGCCACAAGACGGCCGCTTCGCTCAGTCTCCCGATGGCTTGGTCGACCTGCCGGGCGGACACCCGTTCCAGCTCGGCCCTTGGTGCCGGCGGGGCGTCCTCGCCGGCCGCTGCACGGAGGACCTGCCCCGCCAGGCCGAGGGGAGTCTGCGACTCGAAGCTCCGGTCAAGGTACAACCGCTCGCGGAGCCGGCTGAGCTCCGCCGGTGCCATCGGGCCGCCAGCCCGCAGGCCGCCGTGCAGGGCGGCACCGAGCCGCGCTGCCGAGGTCACCTGGCCCCAACTCAGCATGGTTAGCCGAGCCTGCCGGCCGACGAGCATGGCGGACCCGACGATCCGCCCGCCCGACGGCGACGAGAGCCGGTCGAGGTGCCCGTGCGGCTCGGTCAGGTACAGGTGGGCCAACCGTTCGGCGAGATGATCGTGAGGGTCCGTCGGGCGCGCGGCCAGCATGGTCATGGCCAGTGTCCCGGAGAGGGCGGCCTCGGGACCCGCCGGAGGGCGGTCGACCACCGACCGCTTCGCCAGCGTCAGGTGGTACGGCGGTTCCGGCGGATGAGCCTTGAGGAAGCGCCCGACCTCGGCTCCGGGGATCGGAGAGGTGACAGCCAGCAGGCAGTGCTGCGGCTGGTACGCGTCCCGCAGGAAATTGTCGACGTCCTTTGAGGTCAGTGAGCGTATCGAGTCCGGCGTGGCAGCGCCGACCGCAGCTAGGTCCGAGCCTGCGGCGGCGACGGAGGCGAGGAGCGGACCTAGGCGCAGCGCAGGCCGCCCCACGGCGCGCGCCAGCTCGACCACGACGGCCTGCCGCTCATGGGCGAGCCGCGTGTCGGTCAGCCGACCGTGGTGCAGAACCGCCAACGCCTGTCCGAGGGCGTCGCGCCAGTGTTCGGCCGGTACACATAGCCGGTAGTCGGTCCAGGCGACCTCCGTCCGGCCGGCGAGCGGTGGAAGCGACGGCGCACGCGTGGCAGCATGGGCGACCCGCTCGTGCTCCACCAGGTGGGCCAGGCCCGCCCGATCGTAGGGGTCGTCGCCCGAGCCGCGCAGAACCCGCAAGTGCACCGCCACGCTGCGCTGCCAGGGCACGCGCACCAGGAGGACGCGCAGGCCGGACGATGCGAGTTCCGTCAGTCCGAGCCGCTCCTCCTCGACCCGGACCTGCGTACCGGTCAGTTCCACGCCTCGGCCCCCGCGCGGATGGCGTCGTCGAGGCCGCCGACGATGGCGCGGGCCCGCCCACCCGTCGGTACCGGCGGCCGGGACGCGAGTTCCTCGGCCCGGGCGTCGGCCGAGGAGTGCACCTCCGCCAGCGTGAGCTGGCCCAGCGAGGCACGCCGGTGCTCGTCCAGGCGGGCGAAGGGCTGGTCCAGCGCGGTCACGACGCGCTGCTTCGCCCGTCGGGCGGCGGCCTGCCACTGGTCGGCGCTCGACGCTGGCAGGCGGTCCACCACCTCGCCCAACAGCCGGGCGCAGTCCAGGGCGTGGTCGCGGTCGGTGTTCGCGCAGGCCCACAACACGGCGTTACCGTGCTCCAGCCCGCCCGCAGCCCCGGCGGCGTAGACGAGGCCGCGGGCGGCGCGAAGCTCCGCCCCGAGCAGCCCGTCGGTGCCGCTGCCCAGCAACTCCCTTATCACGGCCAGAGCAACCTCGTCGACCTCGACCGGGTCGAAGCCGACGAGTACCCCGACGACGAACTGGGACCAGGGCCGGTCGACGAGTGTGCACGGTCCGCCCCGCACCCGGCGGTCGTCCGCGCGCTCCGCCTGGGCTGTGCGCGGCCTCAGCGGCACCGGGCCTGCCGCGGCGTCGAGGACCGTCAGCTCAGCGCGCGGTACGACCTCCGTGAGGTAGTCGGCCAGGGTGGAACAGTCGATCGCCGCGACACCGTCCGCTCCGGCTTCCCCGCCGCACGGCTCCGGCTCGCCCCAGGCTGCCGCGTGCAGGGCCCGTCGGATGGCCGTCGTCGGATCGGCCTGCTGGCGGGCGACGCCGGCCAGGTGCGCCGCCGTCACCGCTCGGAGCAGCTCCGGTTGCGGGGCGGGTCGCGCCACATCGGCGAGCCGGGCGGCGGCGTCGGCCGTGAGCCCCGGGGCCCAGAAGGAGAAACAGGACCACGGGCCGAGAAGGGCGTGCCTGAGCTTCCAGTAGCGAGTCGCGGCGTACTGTCCGACCGAATCCGACCTGGGGTCCGCGAGGTACCGGGCGGCCACGGCCGCCAGGCCCGAGGGCAGGGCCGGTGCGTCGGGGAACGGTAAATCCCAGCCGACGACCCGCGCGCGAGGCACCACGATCACGTCCGGCGTGCTCAGCACGCTGCCTCCGGTTGGTTCCCGGGACCGGGGCGCCACGCGCCGCGGGCCAAGGCCGGCGACAGCAGGACGACACCAGCCAGGGTAGCGGCCGTACCCGCGACCACCGCCGTGGCGCCGGGCCCCAGTGCCGTGGAGAGCGCGGCCAGGGTGCCGTGCGACAGAGCCAGGGCGAGGTTCATCCATGCGCGCCGTGCGGCGAAGACCCGACCCATCGCGTCGACGCGGACCCGGTCGGAGTAGACCACGGTTGTCGCCGTGACGATTAGGACGTTGACCGCGCCGGCGAGCATCCCGCCGAGCACGCAGGCCACGGGATGCAGGGCGACCACCTGCCAGAGCACCACGCCGACGCCGCAGCAGCCGATCGCCCCGGCCAAGAGGAGTGCGCGGGGATGCCCGCCGAACCGCCGTACCACGAACAGCGAACAGACGAGCCAGCCGAACCCCAGCCCGCCGACGTAAAGCCCGCTGAGGTCGGCCCCGATGCTGCCTTCCGCGATGACGACGGCCAGCGTGGTGAGGCCACCGCAGCAGAGGAAATAGCTGATCTCGACCAGGGACGCCAGTCGGAGGCGGCGGTCCGCCGCCACGGATCTGACCGCGTCGACCAGCGCAGCCCGGACTCCCGCTAGGACTCCGACCGCGGGGCAGGACGGCAGGAAGGCCGTCAGCACGCTGCTGACCACGAAGGACGCGAGGTTGACGATCAGCAGGACCTTGATGCCGGCCGCGCCGTAGACGAGACTGCCCGCGATCGGTCCCAGGGTCATCATGCCGCCGAACATGGCCTCCAATGTGGCGATGGCGCGCGGTCGGGCCGCCTTCGGCACGCGGCTGTTGAGGATCGCGGTCGACGCCGGCATGGCAAAAGTGTCGAACACGCGGATCACGAGTACGGCCAGGTAGACCAGCGGGAGGAAGCCGTTGCCGACGGCGAGCAGCAGGCCGCCCACCGCGACGGCGGAGAGCGCCTCGGCCGCTACGAGCAGGTTACGGCGGTCGTATTTGTCGACGAGGTAGCCGACCCACGGGGCCAGGAAGACCACCGGCATGACCTCGATGGCGAAGGTCAAGCCCGTCGCGACGGCCGACCCCGTGACGGATAGCACCCAGAGCGGCAGCGCGACGTACTGGAGGTAGTTGCCGAGCAGCGAGAGGATCCGGGCAGCGTAGAGGACCCAGATGTCCGCCGGGATGCTGGACCGTTCGGCATCCTCAACGGCCTCGTCGACGGCGGCGTCAACCGACACTGGCTCGCCCCACGAGCTCGGCGGTCCGCTCGGGCTTCGATCCCTCGTACGGGCCGACGCCGAGCCGGTCGCTGATCGTGCGGGCCCACGCCGCCAGCCTCGAGAGGCTGCGCAGGTCGCTCTGGCTGGTCTCCACCTCGAGCCATCGGTCGACAGCCCGCTCGACGCCGTTGCCGTCGCGCGTCGTGGTCTCGTCGAGGCTCAGCCCCAGGCTCGAACCGTCGGTCGAGCTGACCAGCACCTGTTGACGCCGCTGGGTAGTGGCCCCGTACGGTCGCAGGTCGAGCTGCCGGCCGAACCCCCGTGTTAACCAAGTCAGAGGCTGGGCGGCCCAGGCCTGGAGCACCTGGGAGACCGGGGTGCAGCCGATCAGCTCGCCGATCTCCAGCGAGTCCCGGCGGCCCTCGGCCCAGAGCAGTGTCTCCTTGAGTGTCAGCCACCGGACGTCGCGGCGCCTGCCGTAGTTGACGATGACCGCGAGTGAGGTCAAGGCCGCCGCCAGATCGCAGTCGACGGTGTCGAGGTAGATGCTGGACTGCTTCGAGGTCCCTTTGAGTACCGGCGCGAAGCCCTCCGGCCCTCCGAGGTGGGTGAGCACGCCGTCCGTACCGACGACTGAGTCGGGGAGGTCGAGGCCCGTGACGAGCCACTTGTACTCGTGCTCGACGCCGCTGACGACGCGGGGCAGTGCCCCCTCGAACAGCCGAGGCTCACTGCTCATGGTGTCCTTCCGTTCAGAGTGCCCGCCGCCGCGGTTTCCACACGGTCGGGCAGTGCGAGCGTGAAGATGTCGATGTCGTGATCCTGTAACCGCAGCACCTCGCGGCACACGTCGCGGATCGCCTCGGCCGTTGCGGGTGGTGGGCGGAAGTGGCCCGATTTGGTGTTGACGATGACGGCGGCCGGCTTGCCCCGCCCGACGAGGATGATCTCGCCGGCGGCCAGCACCCGGAGCCGGTCCGGCACGAGCATGGGGTGGGCGACCGGCGTGCCGTCCACCGTCGCCCGGTTGCGCCCGAACACCAGGTCCCCGAAGTGGAACGGTCGGTTCCAGACCTTCAGGGTGCGGGTGTCGTCCACGACGAACATGTACGGGCGGCCGGGCCGCAGCGGCTCGACGCGTGGCTCGGTCACGGCGACGAGCTGCGGGCGGATCGACCGGGCCGCCGCCGCGTACCTGCGCTGGAACACGCTCCGGCTGTATTCCAGCAGTAGGGGCGCGGTCTGTACCGTCACCACGGGCGTCTCCGCGAGCCGGGGGAAGGCGGACCTGTCGTACAGCCCCTGGATGTGCCGACGGAGCGCCGCGATCCGCGCGGTGAGGACGATCGAGCCGGGATGCCTCAGGAGGGCGGTGCGCAGGGCGAGCAGCTCCTCGTAGAGCACGAACACCATGGCCTGACTGTCTGCTCCGTAACGGAGGGCCGTCACCCGTTTCAGGGCGTCGTACCGGGCGGTGAGCTCCGGGCACTCGTTCAGGCTCTGCCCCCCGACGTCCTGCACACCCCTCTCGCTCGGAGCGTCGCCGGGGCATGGACCGCAGCCCCTGCCCCGGCCGACGACGTCAGACGACGCTGCCACTCATCCCTGCCTCGACCGCCACGAGCGCCTCGCGGCCGTCGTCCGTGACGTCGAGCTCCTGCAGCGTCGAGACGAGTACGTCGATCTGCTCCATCGGGTCGTCCACGTGCTCCATCCGATCTCCTCAGTCCCAGTAGTGATCCGTTGGCTGGGAAAGCATGCCATCGATCTTCATCCGAATTTCATCGCAGATCTGCATGCGGATCGCTGACGGAAAGGTGGGTGGGCCTCTGCCCACGCTGCTCCGGCTGTGAATCGCGCCACTTCGATGCCAATGTCCGAAGTCTATACAATCGGCGTTGCGCCGCCGCTCGCCGGCAGCTGGCGTTTCGGGGGAGTTCCGCTTGGGGGGAGCGACGCATGGAGTTCCGTGTCCTCGGCAACCTGGAGACATGGGCAGGGCGAGTGCTTCCACCATTGCGGCCCCGCCAGGAGAGGTTCCTCGCCCGCCTGTTGCTGACGCCGAACACGTTCGTGTCGATCGGCGCGCTCGCCGAGGCGCTGTGGGAGGAGGAGCCACCGGACTCGGCCGAGCGTCAGGTGCAGAACGCGGCGTCGCAGTTGCGCCAGGCATGGCAGCAGGCCGGCGTGCCGGACGCGAAGCGGGTGATCCGCACCACGCGCGGCGGATACCGTTTGGAGGTCGCGCCGGACCAGTTGGACCTGTACCGGTTCCGCGACCAGGTCTCGCGGGCCACCGCGCTGGAGGAAGCCGGTGACGTGGCCGGCGCGGTACGCACCCTGCGGGAGGCGCTGGCGCTCTGGCGCGGGCCGGCGTTCGCGGGGGTCAGGAGCGGTGTCATCGAGGCGGATGCGGCCCGCATCAACGAGGAGCGCCACGTCGCCTGGGAGGAGTGCGTACGGCTGGAGCTCCGCCTGGGGCGGCACGGCCGCGTCCTCACCGAGCTCGTCGGCCTCGTCGCCGAGTTTCCTTTCCGGGAGCAGCTCACCGGGCTGTTGATGCTCGCGCTCTACCGGGCGGGTCGGCAGAAGGACGCGCTGCGGGCGTATCAGGAGATCCGGACCCGTCTCGGTGAGGAACTCGGCATCGACCCGGGTCCCGACCTGCGTGAACTGCATCAGCGGGTCCTGCGCAACGACCCTGCGCTGGACGCGCCGGTGAGGGACGACCCGGGACAGGTCCCCGCCGTCCCGGCGATGTCGAGCGGCCCGCCGCCGCCCATACAGATCCCGCCCCGGGTCGGCTACTTCACCGGCCGCGGCGGTGAGCTGGGGTACCTCGACCGAGAGGTGGGAGAGGGGCCCGTCATCGCCGTGACCGGCGCGGCGGGGATGGGCAAGACCTCCCTCGTGGTGGAGTGGGCCCATCGCGTCCGGGACCGCTTCCCGGACGGGCAGATCTTCCTCGACCTGCGGGGACACCTGCCCGGATCGAGCCGTTCCCCGAGCAGCGTGCTGCAGCACGTGCTGGAGAGCCTGCAACTCCCGCCGCAGCGGATACCCGGTGCGCTGGAGAAGCAGATACCCCTGTACCGGTCGGTGATCAGCGACCGTAGCGTCCTCATCATCCTGGATAACGTGGGGAGCATCGACCAGGTGCTGCCGGTACTGCCTGTCGGCGGCGGCTCCCAGCTCGTGGTCACGAGCCGGCGCAGCCTCGCCGCCCTGAACACCCACGTGGCCGTCAGCCGGGTGACCATCAGCCCGCTCAACCGCGAAGAGAGCTTCTCCCTCCTCGCCGAAGGCGTCACCGGGCGGTCGCCGGTCAGCCGCGAGGACCCGGCGGCGCAGCGCCTGGTCGATCTCTGCGGTGGTATGCCGCTGGCCCTGCGCATCCTGGCCGCGCGCCTGATCGCGGAGCGCTTCCTCACCCTCGGCGACCTGGTCGCCGAGCTCACGCGCGCCGGTGCGCCCCTTGACGGCTTCGTCGTCGACGGCGACACGCGGAGCGTCCGGTCTGTCCTGGCCAGCGCCTACGCCGTGCTTCCGCCGGAGGAAGCACGGGTCTTCCGGCTGCTGGCGGTGCATCCGGGCGGCCGGTTCCGACCCGAACTGGTGGCGACGCTGGCCGGTGTGCCGCTTCCGGCCGCCCGCCGCATCATCGCGAGCCTGGTGACCACCCACCTGGTCAACGATCTCGGCGGGCAGTTCGCGATGCACGACCTCGTCCGGTCCTTCGCCGAGGAGCGCCTGCAGCAGTCGGCGAAGGAGGATCGACCCGACGAGGCGCTGGACCGCCTTCTGTCCTGGTACCTGTCGGTGGCCGGGGACGTCGCAGGGCTCCTGCGGCCCGACCGGGACGGCTACGCGGACGCCAGGCCCACGATCGACAACCATCTCGCGCCCTTTCGGGGCAAGATAGACGCCATCGAGTTCCTCAACGGGGAGCGCGAGAACCTGGCCGCCGTCACGTCCCGGGCGGTTGGCCACGACATCCGCCGCGCGGTTCAGCTGATCTACCACCTGCACAGCTACTTCGTCCGCTCCGGCTTCCCCGGGGCCGACGTCGAGGCATGGAAGCTCTGCCTGGAGAAGGCGCAGGACATCGACGATTCCCTGATGCTCGGGCACCTGTGCCACGCCCTGGGCGGTGCCCTGGCAGTGAGCCAGGAACTGACGCCGGCGATCGAGCACCTGCATCGGTCCGCCGAGTTGTACGAGTCGGAGGGGTACCTGGATGGTGCGGCCGGAGCGCTCCTCGGCATCGGATGGGCGCTCGGGGTGGCCGGCCGGCTGGAGGAGGCGCTGGAGCAGGACCAGCGGGCCCTCGCCCTGGCCCAGGAAGCGGACAACGTCACGCTCACGGTGCACGCGCTCAACAACTCCGCCGACACGCTGGTGGCGCTCGGTGAGACGGATGCCGGCCTGGACCGGCTGGAGACGGCCCTCAAGATCGCCCGGGAGGCCGGGGAGGACCAGCACGAGGCGCTGATCCTGAGCAGCATGGGCGAGGTGTCCATCCGCAGGGGGGAATACCGGACCGCCCTGGAGTACCTGCACCAGGCGCTCGACAGGCTGCGACGGTTCGGCTTCCGGACAGCGGAGGCCGAGACGCTCATGCGGATTGGGATGGCCATGCGCGGCTGCGGCGAGCCGGAGGAGGCTCGGTCCTGGCTCCGCCAGGCGCTCAGCCTCTACCGGGACAGCAACGACGCCGTCGGCGAGTCGGCCGTGCTGGAACTGATGGCGGCCCCGGCGGGCGACACCGCCTGACCGGGTCCGTCGCCCCGGTCGCCGGGCCGGTCGGGTACGACACCGGGGACCACGTCCCCCCTGCTCCCCGCCGATGCGGTGCCGGCCGGATGAGTCGCGGATGACAACGCGATGCAGATGTCCCGAATGCTGTAGATGGCCGTCAGGGCCACAGGTCCACGCCTCCTCAGTCAGTGCTGCCGAAGCCCTGCGGCCTCGGCGGAGACGGGGGCATTCGCGTGACGAGGGGTAGGTTCAGTGACAAACAGCGGACCAGCCGGCCGCCCGGGCGACAGCCGTCATCCACAGGCCGTGGGGCCTGGCAGCGCCGTGGCCGACCGGCCGGCGCCACCGGCGTTCTCCGTGGTCACCGGGGCCCAGGTGCAGCAGGTGTTGCGGGGCCGGGAGCGGCAGATCGTGGACCTGGTGGGGAAGGTGTACGCCCTCCACGGCCGTGGTGACACGGTCAACCCCCCGTCGTACTTCCTCCGCTTCCCGGACCGGCCGTCGGCGCGGATCATCGCCCTGCCGGCCTCGGTCGGCGGCGAGGTGCGTACGGACGGCATCAAGTGGATCTCCAGCGTTCCGGCGAACATCGAGCATGGGATCCCCCGGGCGTCGGCGGTACTGGTGCTCAACGATCCCCGCACCGGCTTCCCATACGCCTGCCTCGAAGGCTCGGTCATCAGCGCGGTCCGTACGGCTGCGTCGGCGGCGCTGGCGCTGGACCGGCTCACCCGGGACCGGGAGCGACCGCGCCGGATCGGCTTCGTCGGCGGCGGGCTCATCGCTCGGTACGTCCATTCCTACCTGGCCGGCACCGGCTGGGACTGGGACGCCGTCGGCGTCTACGACCTGTCACCCGAGTACGCGGGCCGGTTCCGCGACTCGATCCGCGGGTGGGTGCCCGATCAGGAGGTGCGCGTCCACGACGACCTGCGCAGCCTGGTGCGCGACAGCGACGTAGTGGTCTTCGCGACCGTCGCGGCCGAGCCGCACGTCACCGACCCTGCCTGGTTCTCGCACCGGCCGGTGGTGTTGCACCTGTCGCTGCGAGACCTGTCGCCGGAGGTGGTGCTCTCTGCCGTGAACGTGGTCGACGATGTCGAACACTGCCTCAAGGCCTCGACGTCGGTGCACCTGACGGAGCAGCGGATCGGTAACCGGGAATTCCTGGCCGGCACCCTGGCCGAGGTGATGGCGGGGGACGTCGTCCTGCCCCGGGACCGCCCCGTGGTCTTCTCACCCTTCGGACTCGGGGTGCTGGACATCGCGGTCGGACGGTGGGTGTACGACCGACTGGCCGCGACGGACGGTCTCGGAACCGTGGACGGCTTCTTCTCGGAGCTGAGCCGCTATGCGTAGCGGCGCAGCGGCGCGGCGGTGCCGCACGGGGGACGGGGGCGCGTCGTGCCAGTGATCTCCGCTCCGCACGAGTTCAATGTGGATGATCTCTTCGTTGACCTGCGTCCGATCTTCGGCCGCGACTTGTTCCTCAAGTGTGAAGGGTTCAACTTCGCCGGCTCCATCAAGATCAAGGCTGCGGCCGAGATGGTGACTATCGCGGAACGTTCGGGGCGGCTGAGGCCCGGCATGACCCTCGTCGAGTCGTCCTCCGGCAACCTGGGGGTCGCGCTCGGCATCATCGCAGCCCACCGGGGATATCGGTTCATCTGCGTCACGGACGTCCGGTGCAACCCGCTCACCCGCCGGCTGATGACCACCCTCGGTGCGGACGTGCGGGTCGTGGGCGAGCCGGCCGCCGACGAGGGGCTGCTCGGCGCCCGGATCCGCTACGTCCAACAGCTCTGCGCGGCGGACGACAACCACGTCTGGCTGAACCAATACGTCAACCGCGCCAACTGGCAGGCGCACTACCGCACCACCGCTCCGGCCATCGCCGCCCAGTTCCCGGACCTGGACGTGCTCTTCATCGGCGCGGGCACGACCGGGACCCTGATGGGCTGCGCCCGCTACTTCAAGGCGTACCACCCGGGTGTGCGGGTGGTCGCTGTGGACAGCGTCGGCTCGGTGAACTTCGGCGGCCCGGCGGGGCGCCGGATGATCCCCGGTCTCGGCACGAGCGTCCGCCCGGCCATCCTGGCCGAATCGTTCGTCGACGACGTCGTGTACGTCGAGGAACCCGAGACCGTCCGAACCTGCCGTCAACTGCTCGGCCACGGTTTCCTGCTGGGCGGTTCGACCGGCACGGTGATCAGCGGTGCACTGTCCTGGCTCGCCGATCGGTCGCTCCGCGCGGTGGCCATCTCACCCGACCTCGGCGAGCGGTACCTCGCCTCGGTCTACGACGACGTCTGGGTGCGCGAGACGTACGGCGATGTCCTGCGGGACGGCGAGTCCGACCTGTGCCTGGCCTCGCCCGCGATCGTCGTCTGAGTCGAAGGAGTCAGCATGTCCAACTTCCACCGCCGCTCGGCGGCGGCGTGCGCCGCCGCCGAGCGGGAGCGGCAGACTCTGGCAGCCGCCGGTTTCAAGCCGGACGTCGTCACCCGTATCCAGGGGGAGAAGCTCGCCCAGCTCTGGGAGCGGCTCGACGGCTCGCCCCGCTACCGGGACCTCCCGCACGTGCGTGCCCGGGACTTCGCCGGCGCCCCGGTCACCGAGAAGCAGGAGGTGAAGGCGGATCCGTTCGGGTTCGTCCGGGACGACGGCAGCCATGTGCGCTACTACGAGACCTCGGGCTCGACCGGTTCTCCCACTCCCACGCCCCGCGCCGTCGAGGACGTGGTGTGGAACACGGCGTCGGTCGCCACCGTCTGGAGCCGTACGCTGCGTCCCGGCGACCGGGTGGCGTCGCTGCTGCCGTCGGACGTCGTCCCCGTCGGCGACCTGGTCGCCTCCGTCGCGGAGCACCTGGACTGCATGCTCCTGCGCTGCTATCCGTTCGCCCAGGGCATGTGCGACTGGGACCGGCTGGAGGAGTTGTTCAGCCGCTTCCGGCCCGACCACGTCTTCGTCGCCCCTGGCGTGATGCTCCAGTGGACCCGGCTGCTCAAGCAGCGCGGACGGCTCGACGCCGTCCGGGAAAGCCTTCGCACGGCCCTGCTTCTCGGCGAGGTGAGCACGGCCCCGATGCGGGCGCGGCTTGCGGCGCTGTGGGACTGCCGGGTCATCGACGCCTCGTACGGCAGCACCGAGACCGGCACGATCGGCGCAGGCTGCGAGCACGACCGGATGCACCTCCTGCTGCCAGCCCATATCGCCGAGCTGAGGGGCGAGGACGGCGCGATCCGCCCGGCCAGGCCGGGCGACACCGGCGAACTGGTGACCACGACGCTGAACAACCACACCCGGCCGCTGCTGCGGTACGCCACGGGTGACATCGGCGGCGTCCTGCCGGGCGACGGCTGCCCCTGCGGTCTCGGCCTGCCGGTGCTGACGATCCACGGACGGGCGTCCGACGCGGTGAGCGTCGCCGGTCGGCCGATCTCGGTTGAGAACGTCGAGTCGGTCGTCTACGCCGTGCCCGAGGTGACCGGCTACCTGATCCAGCTTCGCGGCGGTGACCAGCCGGCCGCGCGCCTGGTCCTGGAGCGCGACGTGGACTTCACCGGGCCGCCGGAGCCGGTCGCGGGGCGGATCCGAGCCCGCTTCGCCGAACTGGGCGTGACCTGGAACAGCGTGGTGCTCGTCAACCAACTCCCGGCGCTCACCAAGGCCGGAGCGAGCCAGAAGAACTGGAAGCGAACGAACGTCGAGTGGTTGGACTGATGGACCGGACAACGATCGTCAGAACCGGTGACGGAGGGGTCCGCCAGGGCGGTGCCGACCTCTGGTGCACGTACGCGGCGGTGCGGACGCTGGCGTGGCTCGGCCGCCGCCCCGGCGACGTTGACGCCTGCGTGGAGTACCTGCGGTCCTGCCAGAACCACGACGGCGGATTCGCCTGGCAGCGGGGGCTGCCGTCGGACGTATGGGCGACCTACTACTGCACGCAGGCGCTGCGCGACCTCGGTGCCGAGGTGCCCCGCGTGGCGGAGCTGACGCGCTGGCTGCCGACCCTCCAGCACGACAGCGGCGGCTTCGCGATGATGCCAGGGCAGCACCCCGATGTCTGGGCCACCTACTACGCTCTGCGCACGGCCCGGGAGGTTCTCAGCGTCGAACCGGCGGATGTGGGGGCGCTGCGGGACTGGCTGGGCCGCCTCCAGCACGCCGACGGTGGCCTCGGGTGGTACCCGGGTGCCACCGGTGCCGACGTCCGGGCCTGCTACTACGGGGCGATGGCCTGGCGGGCCGCCTCCGGCACGGCCGCGCCGCCCTGGACGCCCGCCCTCCTGACCTGGATCAACCAGCGTCAGACGCCGGCCGGCGGGTACGCCTTCGCCGACCCGGACTCCGCCCCCTGTCTGTGGGCGACCTTCCGCGCGGTCCGCGCCCTGGACGCGCTCGGGGGGCGACCGGAGCGGGCGGCGGACTGCCGCGCGTGGATCGCCGCCCGAGCGACGCCCGCCGGCTACCTGCGGTGGGACGGATACCGCACCGCCGACGTGTGGGCCGGGTTCAGCGCGGTCGGCGCACTGCAGACGCTCGACGTCCCGGTGCCGCTCGCGGCCTCGATCCCCGAGTTCCTCGCCTCCTGCGAGCTGCCGGAGGGCGGCTTCACCTACCGCCACTCGGCGATGGCCGGCGACAGCCTCGCCACGGCGGCTGCGCTGCTGCTGGAGACCGTCCAAGCCCGTCCCGACGCCGAAGCGGTCACCGGCTACGCCGACTGGCTGGTGCGCGCCCACCTGCCCTACGAGGGCGGCGTGATGTACATGCCGGGGCGCGGCGCGGAGGTCCGGTGCACGCTCTGGGCCGTCGCCGGGCTGAAGGCAGCCGGCCGGGGCCTGCCGGAGGCGGATCGGGTCGTGGACTGGTGCCGGCGCATCCAGAACTCCGACGGCGGCTTCGGCTACTGGGAGGGCAGGGCCTCGGACATGGCGGCCACCGCCTCGGCAGCGGAGGTCGTCACGGAACTCGGCGCCGCCGTCGACGTGCTGAACACCCGGATGCTGGGGGCGTTCGTCGCGTCCTGCGCGACCCCGCAGGGCTACCGGCACACCCCGCAGGGCCCGGTGAGCTGCGCTGCCACCGCGCAGGCCGCGCGCGTACTCGACCTGATCGGCGAGAGTGAGGCGGCCGCGCGGGCCGCCGGGCAGCTCGCCGGCTTCGCGTCCCGGCTCGGCGGCTTCGCCGCCGCCGAGCGCGGCGTCCCGGATCTGGTGTCGACGTACCAGGCCGTGCTCACCCACCAGGTCCTCGGCCAGCCGGTCGACGTCGTAGGGCTGGACCGGTTCCTCGACAAGACCCGGGTCGGCTCGGCGGGCTACGCCTGGGGGCCCCTCAGCCGCCGGTCCGGGGGTGTCCTGGCCACGGCGATGGGCACCCGGCTCGCGACCGGCGCGCGGCTGCCCCGACTCAACCTCTAGGAGCCGTGATGCCCACCATCACCGTCGAGAGCGGCCCGCTCCCCACTGCGGTACGCCGAAACTTCGCCAAGACGGTCAGTCGCTGGCTGCGCGGCCAGGGGGTCGACCTCAACCACGTCATCAGCTCGTTTCGCGAGGTCGGCCCGGAGTCGGTGTTCAGCGGGCCGTTCCCGCTGGCGACCGGCGGCCCCTTCGCCCTGGTCGGTTGCCGGATCGACCCGAGCCGCCCGGAGCGGTTCCGGCGCGGGCTGTGCCAGCAGATCGTCGAGGCGCTGCGCCCGGCCGTACCGCCCGAGCGGGTCTTCGTCCAGTTCGAGCACGCTCCGCCGGAGCTGCACCTCACCGGCGCGGAAGTCCTACAGGAGGCACGATCGTGAGTGACCCGACAGCCACCGAACCGAACGACCAGGTGCGTGCGGAAGTCCGCGCTGCCGTCGCCGAGCTGGTGCGGGAGGAACTCGATCCCGCGCACGACGAGACACCTCTGAGCATGCTGTACGCGCAGTACGACAGCCTCGCCGTGATCGACTGCGTCGGTTCGGTCGAGCAGCGCTTCGGCGTCTCGATCGACCTGGTCGACGACGACCTGCGCACCTCGTTCGCGAGCGTGGCCAGCATCGACGACCTGGTGCGGCGCAAGCTCGCCGACCGGACGGTCCTGGACGTGTCGTTCTGATGGCCGCCCTGCTGGGCACGTTGCCTGCGGAGGTGGATTTCACCACCTCCGGCACGACCGGGCCACCGGTCGCATGGCGGCGCACCCGACACCAGTTGGTGGCGGAGGCCGAGCTCCTCGCCGGCCTGCTGCCCGACGGAGTCCGGGCGGTGACCACCTACGCCCCGGACCATCACCTGTACGGCTACCTCCTCAACCGGCTGGTGCCACAGATCCTGGGCGTGCCGTTGCGCTCGGCCAGCGTCATCGACCCGCTGAGCGATCCGACGAGCGGGCTGCTGGTGGTGGCGGTGCCCTCGGCCTGGTGGCAGATCGAACGCTCGCTGCCGCGGTTTCGCCACGACCCGGTCACTGTCGTGCACAGCACCGCCGCGCTGCCCCGGCGGGCCGGCGAGGTGCTGACCCGGCTGCCCGGCCTGCGCCTGTGTGAGCTGCACGGCTCTACCGAGACAGGGCTCGTGGGGGTGCGCCGCGCACCGGACGACGACTGGACGCTGGCCGAGGACGTGACGATTGCCGACGAGGACCGGCACGACGGCCCGCGCCCGCTGCGGGTTCGCAGTCCCAGGCTGGCCCGTCGGGCCGGTACCGCTCAACCCGACGAGCACACCTTGGACGACACCGTGATCGTCACCGGCCCCCGCACGTACCGGCTCACCGGCCGGCGCAACCGCCTGGTGAAGGTCGACGGCCACCGGCTGGACGTCTCCCGGGTGGAGCGCGAGCTGGAGGACCTCGTCGGCGTGCCGGTGGCCTGCCGGATCTTCCGGGACGAGCTGCGCGGCGAGTGGTACGAGATCCTCGTGCCGGGCGGAGAGCACCGGCGTCGTCACGTGCTGCGGGCGGTGTCGTACCTGCTGCCCGCAGCCCACCGGCCACGTGCGGTCCGGTCGTCGCACTCGTCGCTGCAGCCAGCCCGGGAGTTGGGGCCGTGCTGAACACCGTCGTGCCCGCCGCCGAGGGCCTCGGGAAGCTGATCGTCGGTGCCCTGCGGTCAGAGCGGCTCACGCTCACCGGCGAGGATCGGGACCGGATGGCACGCGGCGTGCGTGACCTGGACCGCTGGGTCGCGTCCGGCCGCGATGCCTACGGCGTGACCCGGGGCTTCGGCCCGCTGGTGCGCTACCCGGCGGCCGGCGACGGGCACGAGCAAGGGCTCAATCTCATCCACCACCTCTGCGCCGGACAGGGACGCCCGCTGGGCGTCGCGGCGAGCCGGCTCCTGGTGTGGCTGCGCCTTCAGGGGATGCGCCTCGGCCACTCCGCCGTGGCCCCGGAGACCTGGGAGGCCCTCGCCGATCTCGTGCGCCGGGGGTTGGTGCCCGTTGTGCCGGGTGAGGGCAGCGTCAGCGCGAGCGGCGACCTGATCCCGCTGGCGCACGCGGCGCAGGCGTTCGCCGGGCAGGGGCTGGCCTGGTGGCGAGGGCGGCCGACGGCGGCGGCGGAGGTCATCGGCCGGCTGGAGGGCCGTCCCCTCCGGTGGCCCGGGCGGGCCGCGTTGGCCTTCGTCAACGGATGCGGCGCCTCGTTGGCGGTGACCATGCTCAACCACGCGGAGCTGGCCGGGCAGGCCCGGGCCTGTGCCGCGCTGACGGCCCGGATCGTCGGGCTGCTCGGGTGCAGCCGCGAGCCGTACGCCAAGCCGGTGCACCGGGTACGCGGGCATCCGGGTCAACTGCGGGCGGCACGCTGGATCGAGGGGGAGCTGACCGGTTCGCCCCGGACGGCGGCCTCTCGGCCGTTACAGGAGCCATACTCGCTGCGGTGCGCCCCGCAGGTCGTCGGCGCGGTCCTCGACCAGCTCGCCCTCCAAGAGCAGCCCCTGCTGCGGGAGGCGACCGGGTGCACCGACAATCCGGTGACCATCGACGGGGCGGTGTGGCACGGGGGCAACTTCCACGCCGCGCCCGGGGGGCTCGCCTCCGACCTGTTGTCGCTCTGCGCCCATCAGCTCGCGTACCTGGCTGAGCGGCAGCTCGCGCTGGTGCTGGACCCGGGGCACAACGGCGGGCAGTCGCCGCTGCTGGCGGCGGACCCGGGCCGGAACAGCGGGTTCGCCGGCGTGCAGATCGCCGCGTCGGGCATGGTCGCCAAGATTCGCCAGCTCGCTCATCCCGCGACGTTGACCGCGTTGCCCACCAATCTCGGCAACCAGGACCACGTGCCGATGGCGTTGAACGGTGCTGTTGCCGGTACCGAGATCGTCCGCCTCGGCTGGCTGGTCATCGGCTCGCTCGCGGTGGCCGTCGCGCAACTGGCCCGGTTGCTCGACGCCACACCGCCCCCCGGCTCCGGGTGGCACCGCCTGCACGACCGGGTTGTCCCCCTCGACCGGGACCGGCCCCTCGCCGAGGACGTCCGCGCCGCCGCCGGGATCGTCCGGCGGTGCTGGGGCGGGGAGGTTCTCTCACTCGTGCCAGGCGATCTCGATCCGGATCCGACGGACGCGGAGTGACACCGCGACCGGCCGGCCAACTGACAGGAGGCAAGACGGGATGAAACACGACCGCACGGATTTCGACGCCGGGGCGCTGCGCCGGATGTACGCGCACGCGTCGAGCCTGCCGACGCTCCGCGACAAGTACGCGGGCGTGCCCGACGACGGGGGCGAGCTGTCCCTGGGCGACATGCCGGTGCTCACCAAGGACGAACTGGCCGGTGCCCTGGACGACCTCGTGGCCGCGGCGCGCGCCCGGTCGATCGGCGCTTACCTCTACGGAAGCGGTGGAACCACCTCGAAGCCGAAGCTGAGCGTCGTGCCCACTGGCATGTTCGTCTCCGCGGTCCGCCGGGAGTGGAACCCGCTGGCCCCCGACGACATGCTGGTCAACTTCTACAGCACCGGCCAGTTGTGGTCCTCGCACAACTTCTTCAACATGCTGGCGCACGAGTCGGGCTCGGTGGTCCTGCCGCTCGGCTCCGTGGAGGGCGACGAACTCGGCGAGTGGCTGGAGGTCATGGAGCGGCTCGGGGTCACCGCGCTGAACGCCACCCCCAGTCAGATTGCCCAGCTCCTGGAGTACTGCGACAACACCGGCCGGAAGCCGCCGGCCATCGACAAACTGCTGTGGACGGGCGAGAAGTACGGGGATCGGGCGGCGGCGCTGACCCGGTCGATGCTGCCGGGCGTCAAGACGTACGGCGTCTACGGCTCCACCGAGACGTGGGTGATCGGCGGCAACGGGCCGGACTGCGCTCTGGACGTGTTCCACGTCCTGCCGTACCAGCACGTGGAGCTGATCGACGGCGTCGTGCTGGTCACCAACACCGACCCCGACTGCCTCAATCCGATCCTGCGGTACCAGGTCGGTGACCGTGGCGAGTTCGTGGCCTGCCCGTGCGGCCGGGCCGAGCCGGGGCTGCGGGTGCTCGGGCGGGCCGACACGCAGGTGAAGTTCGTCAGCGTGCTGGTGGCACCGGCCGAACTGGGGGAGATCGCCCGGCGGATCACCGGCGTGCAGGACGTCCAGCTCGCCTTCCGTAACCACGCCAGGCCCGACGAGGCGCTCCAGGTGCGGCTGCTGGTGCAGCCGGGCGCGGACCCGGCGGCGGTGGCCGGGCTGGTCCGGCACGAACTGCTCACCGAGGTGTACCGCCTGCGGGCGGTCGTCAACCGCGCCCCCCGGGCGTTGGAGGTGACCGTCGTGGACCGGCTCGCCGTCAATTCCCGCACGGGCAAGACCCCGCTGTATCTCAGCGAGGACCAATAATGGCGGCCGTGAATCCGTCGTACCGAATTGAAGGGTGGAAAGTGCAATGAGCCTGGTGGTCGTGGTGAGTGGCGGGGGAACCGGGATCGGGCGCGCCGTCGCCGGGCAGTTCGCCGCAGACGGTGAGCAGGTGGTGATCATCGGACGGCGGGCCGAGGTGCTGGAGGCGGCGGCCTCGGAGATCGGCGCGGCGAACCCGCAGGCCCTCGCCGTCGATCCGGTTGTCGCCGACCTGGCCGAGCCGGAGCAGGCCGAGGCGGCTGCGGCGGCGATCCGGCAGCAGTATGGGCGGGTCGACGTGCTGGTGCACTGCGCGGGCGGGAACGTCACCATGCAGGGCCGCCCGTCGTTCGACAGCCCGGTGGCGGCGGCGGCCGACCACTGGAACGGCAACCTGCGGGCCAACGTCCTGACCGCCGTGCTGTTGACCGAGGCCGTACGGGATCTGCTGACCGGCGAGCACGGCCGGATCATCTTCATCAGCTCGATTGCGGCGTACCGGGGCTCGGGTTCCGGCTCGTACGCGGCGAGCAAGGCCGCGCTGCACCCCTACTGCTACGACCTCGCCGCCGCGCTGGGGCCGATGGGCACCACCGTCAACGTGGTCGCCCCCGGTTTCGTGGCGGACACCGAGTTCTTCCGGGACCGGTTGACCGAGCAGCGTCGGGCCGGGCTGATCCAGCAGACGCTCAACGGTCGGGCGGGCACCCCCCAGGACGTCGCCGAGGCGGTGCGGTGGCTGGCCTCCCCCCTGGCCGGTCACGTCACCGGCCAGATCATCCAGGTCAACGGCGGCGCGGAGCGCGGGCGCTGACGGCCCCGGCCTGAACACGACGAGGAGCACGGGTTGATCGTGACCAACATCCAGGAGCCCGTCCGGGCGGTGCCGGAGTCGCTGACCGGCCCGCTGTCGGAGCGCGTCGACCGCCTCCGGCGGGGGCGGCTCGACGGCGACCGGTGGCGGGCCGAGGCGGACGAGTGGGCCGCGTACGCCGACGGCCGCTACCAGGCATGCGTGGAGCTGCGCCCGACCGGGCGCGGCGCGGGCGGGGTCCGGATCGGCGTGAAGGACACGCTCGACGTAGCGGGTTTCGCCACGCGGCTCGGACTGCGGCACTACCGGCACCACCCCCGGAGCACGTCCGCCGCGCTGAGCGGGCTGCCCCGCTGGGCGGTCGTCGCGAAACTGGTCACCACCGAGATCAACATCGGGCGTGGGCACGGCTGCGTCAACCCGTACTTCCCCCACCTCGACCCGGCCGGGTCGAGCACCGGATGCGCGGTCGCCGTCGCGGCCGGCATCTGCGACGTGGCCGTCGGCACGGACAGCGTCGGATCGGTGCGCCTGCCCGCGGCGGCCTGCGGCGTGGTGGGGCTTCGGCTCACCCACGATCCGCGCCACTTCGGCACGGGCTTCCGCAGCTCACCGCTGCTGGACGCGCCAGGGCTGGTCACCCGCACCGCGCGGGACCTGGCCTGGGCCTGGGGCGAGGGCTGGTTCGGGTCTGGCCCGCCCGTACCCGAGCAGCGGGCCGCCTTCCGGGTGGGCGTCGTCGCCGAGGTCCTGGAGCACTGGCGCGCGCCGGAGGTGGTCCGGGCGCAGGATATGGCCGTGCGGGCCCTCGATGCGGCGGGGCACCCGGTGCGGCGGGTCCGCCTGGGCGAGATCTGGCGGTGGCGGGGCGCGGTCTTCGAACTGTGCGCCCGGCATGCCTGGGAGACCTGCCGTACCTGGCCGGAGCGGGTGACCGAGTCCTTCGGCACGCCCACCCGGCTGGCGCTGGAGTCCGGTGCCGCGGTGACCGACGAGCGGCTCGCCGACATCGTCGTGGCAGCCCGACGCGCCCGCGCCGCCGCCCCGGCGCTCTTCGAGGACGGGGGCGTCGACGTCTGGCTGCTGCCGGCGGGCCCCCGGCCGCCCCGCAACCTCGCTCTCACCCCCGCGCCGGTCTCCACCATCCCGGACCCGAACGACCAGGACGACCCTCGCCTGGTGGGGTACGCCTCGATCGCGAGCCTCGCCGGGCTGCCGGCGGTCACTTTCCCGGTCGCCCACGACGAGGCCCTCGACGCGCCGATCGAGATGCAGGCGGTCGGACCGCCGGGCAGCGAACCGACACTGATCGCCTTCGCCGAGACGATGTCCGAGTTGCTCAACGGGCCGAGCTTCCGGATCGACCGGATGCCGTCTGGACCCGTAGCCGAATCGGAGGCCGGCCGATGACCGCCGCCCGGGCGTCCCAGCCGAACGCGACGCTGGAGGAGCCCGAGGCCGGGCGGGGCACTCTGCCCTTCCTCGCCGTGTGGGTGCCCAGCCTCGGCGCGGTGGTGGCGTCCGGCGTCGCCATGTTCGCGCTAAGCTGGTGGATCACCCGCTCGCCGAGCGGCGGGGCCCACCTCGGCCTCATCGTCGGCCTCTCCAGCGTGCTGTCGCTCACCACGATGATGGTGGTCTCCGGCATCCTGGACCATGCCGACCGCCGCCGGGCGGTGCTGCTGCAACTGGCCCTGATGGCGGCCCCGCTGATCGCGCTCCTGGCCATCTTCGGCACGGGCCAGAACGCCTGGACGGTACTGGCCGCCGGCGGCTGCTACGCGGCCGTGCTCACGGTGCAGACCGTCTACATCGGCACGATGGAGAGCATCGGCGCCGACCTGGCTCCGGCGGACTGGCCCGGGCCGCGCGTGGCGCTGCTGACGCAGTTGCACACCCAGATCAGCCGCGTCGCGGCGCCGATGGTGGCGGGTGGGCTCGTCGCCGCCGGCGCGCTGCGAGGGGTCTCCGCCGTCTCGCTCGCCCTGGTGCTGGCCGCGCTCGTCATGGCGCTGCTGTTCGCCCGGCCGCTCGACGTGGTGACCGCCCGCCACCGCTCGGCCGCCGGGCCGGGACTGGCCGGCGACGCGCCGACCGCACCCCGGGTAGGGCTCCTGCGCCGCACCCTCCGTGACGCCAAGGCCTCGCTGGTGATCATCCGTAGCCACCGCGAGCTGGTCTTCCTCGTCTGGTTCGGCATCCTGGCCAACCTGGTGGTGGCGCCGTTCTACGCCGTGCTGCCGGCCTTCATCAAGGAGTACGGCCTCCCGGAGCAGGCCCAGGCGGTACTGTTCCGCGACGCCGCGAGCGCCTACGGCATCGGTCTGCTGCTCGGCTCGCTGGCGCTGATGCGCTACCGGCAACGGCGGCTCGGCGCGGCGGCCCTCGCCTTCGCCGCGATCTGTGGGCTGCTGCTCACCGTCACGATCGCCGGGCAGGACTGGGTCATCGTGCCCGCCATGGTCCTCAGCGGGGCGCTCTTCTCCGTCCTGGTCGCCGTCGGCGGGGCGGCATGGCTTGCCCACACCCCGGCTCCGGTACGCATGCGCGTGTTCAGCCTCCGTCGGCTCGTGGTCTTTTCCAGCATCCCGCTGGGCAACGTCCTGATGGGCGTCGGGGGCTTCGTCGTCGGCTACCGCCTCTTCATCCGACTGTTGTTGATCCTCGTCCTCGTGACGCTGGCCGTCATCTGGTGGCGCTTCGTCTGGGCCACGAGGCGTGCGGCGACAGCGTGAACGTGACCGTCCAGAAGGAAAGGGAGCACGTGAAACGCATCCTCTTCGTGCACGGCCGGGCCGGCACGCCCCTGCAGTACGCGCTGCCCCGCGTCGCCGCCCGCGCTGAACTGCATGTGCTGGCGATCTCGCCGTTGCCCACCGGCGGCGCCGAGGCGTGGCGCCCGGCCTGCGCGTCGATCGTCGAGGCGTGGCAGGACCGGCCGCGTGGCGAGGACCTGGTCGAACTCATCATGCGGCACGCGAAGCACGTCGGGGCCGACGCGGTGCTCTGCCTCTCCGAGTACCTGGTGCTGGCCGGGGCGGTGGCCGCCGAGCGGCTTGGGCTGCGCGGGCCCGGCTCCGGTGCCGCCCGGCGGGCCCGCGACAAGCGGCTGATGCGCGCCAGTTGGCGACGCGACGGCGTGCCGATCCCCCGCTTCCTGCCGGTGGAGGACGAGGCGGACGTGCGGTGGGCGGTGCGGGAACTCACCCCCCCGCTGCTGCTCAAGCCGGCCTGGGGCTCGGGGTCGATCGGACAGATGGTCGTCCGGTCGGAGGCCGACGCCCCGGCCGCCTTCGCCGCGCTCACCGCGTCTCTGCGACGCAACGACGACTTCGGGCTCGTCGAGTGGTACGAGCCGGACGCGGCCCGGAACCTGCTCGTCGAGGAGATCATCTCCGGCACCACCGAGGGCTGGTACGGCGACGAGGATGCACGCCGCCGGTACGGCGACTACGTCAGCATAGAGGGCATCGTCTCCGACGGCACCTACCACCCCCTGTGCGTCACCGCCCGGATGCCCACCATTCCGCCGTTCACGGAACTGAGCAGCAATGCGCCGTGCGTGTTGCCGGAGCCGCTGCAACGACGGATCGAGGAGGTGGCCCGCGCGGCCGTCGACGCGCTGGGCCTGGAGAACTGCGGCACCCATACCGAGATCAAGCTGTGCGCGGACGGCAGCCTGGCGGTGGTCGAGACCGCCGCCCGGTTCGGCGGCTCGGTCATCGCCCGGGTCGTCGAGCACGTCTTCGGCCTCGACATGGTCGACATGCTGGTCCGGCAGCTGCTCGGTGAGCCGGTCGACTACCCCGAGCGGATGCTGACCCGGGGGCGCGGCGCGGCGGCCACGCTCGCCTGGCTGCCGGCGGACGCGTCCGGGCGTCCCTGGACCAGCGAACCGGTGTGGCGTCCCGAGGCCACCCAGCTCGAGGCGCTGCTGAGCCCCGGCAGCACCATCGAGACGGTCCCGGAACTCACCGCCCCCGCCGGCAGCACCGTCCCCCGCTACGACCCCGCCGCCGGGGCCCGCAACTGCTTCGGGCGGTTCTTCGTCACCGCCGTCGACCCCGAGACGCTCATCACCGACCTCTACGCCGTGACCAACGGGCTCGAGCGGGCCCTGGGGACGGTGCCCGGTGACCGTTGAGGTGGTGGACAGCCCGGCTGCCGTACCGGGGTGGGACGCTGCGCTGGGCGACCGGGACACCTTCTACGCCAGCCGCGACTGGCTCACCTTCTCCGACTCCGACGGGGAGGCGCGGGCACGGTACGCCGTCGCCGGCAACACGCAGGCACCCCAGGGCATGCTGCCGGTGCACCTCGCCCGCACCGAGACGAACGGCCGCTACCGGCCCGGGCGCGAGGTGCGGACGCTGGCCGACTGCCCCCACCGGTTGGCTGTCCTCGGGGGACGACGCGGATACCGCTCCGTGCCCCCGCCCCCGGCGGAGACACTGCCGGCCCTGCGGGAGACGGCGGTGGCCGCCCAGGGCGAGCCCGTCGACGGCTGGTGGTGGCCCTACCTGCTGAGCGAGGAGGTCCACGCCGTCATAAAGGCACCCGGGGATCAGCGGCCGGCGGTGAGCCTGCTCAACGCCGACTGCGTGCTGGACGTGCCCGGCGACGGGTTCGACGACTACCTCGCCGCGCTGCCGAACAAACGACGCCGGTACAACGTGCGGCAGGAGGCCCGAGCCTTCGCCGCCTCCGGGCTCACCGTACGCCGGCTGCGCCTGTCCGAGTGCTGGGAACAGGGCGGCGTGCTCGCGTCCAACCTCCAGCGCCGCTACGGCCACGACCACTCGCCCGCCCTCATGGCGGACGTGCTGCGCCGGCAGGCGGAACGGCTGGACCACCGGTCGGTCGTCTTCGGCTGTTACGACGGGGCGCGGATGGTCGGCTTCTCCCTGGCGTACCGCTGGCGCTCGGAGCTGGTCATCCGGCTCGTCGGGTTCGACTACGACCGCCTTCGGGACGCCTACGAGTATCCGCAGCTCGTGTTCTACAGCCCGCTGGAGTTCTGCTACGAGGAGGGCCTGACCGGCATCCAGCTGGGCACCTCCAGCCTGGGCGCGAAGGCGCTGCGCGGTGCGCGCGTCCGCCCCCTGTGGTCCCTCACCCACTGCCCCTGCCTGACCGGGCCGGCCGGGCCAGCCGACGTCCTCAACCGCCGGCTGGACACGCTCACCGGGCAGTTGCCCGACAGCGAGGCGCACCGGTTCGCGGAGACGCTCCGCCCGATCGCCGAGGCCTTCGCGACCACCCCACCGACGCAAGCATCACCGGAAGGACAGGAACCGTGATCGTCGTACTCGACGCAACCGCCACGCCTCCGGACGTCACCGACGTCGTCACCATCATCGAGAGCGGGGGCGGCCGTGCCAGCACGAGCAGCGGCGGCGGCCGGACGCTCGTCGTGGCAACCGACGCCGCCGGCCACGTGAGCACGGACCTGCGAACCCTGGCCGCCGTCCGGGACGTGGTCGCGATCAGCAGTTCCCACAAGCTGGTGAGCCGCGAGCACCAACCGGTGCGGTCGACCGTGCGGGTAGGCAACGTCGCCATCGGCCCGGACACCGTGACCCTCGTCGCCGGACCATGCGCCGTCGAGAGCCCCGACCAGATGTTGGACTGCGCGCTGATAGCCAAGGCCGCAGGCGCGACGCTGCTGCGCGGCGGGGCCTACAAGCCCCGCTCCTCCCCGTATGCCTTCCAAGGGCTCGGTGAGTCGGGCCTCAAGGTCCTAGCCTCGGTCGGGCAAGAGACGCGCCTCCCCGTCGTCACGGAGATCGTCGATCCCCGCGACCTGGACGTGGTCTGCGCGCACGCCGACATGCTTCAGGTCGGCGCGCGGAACATGCAGAACTTCGAACTGCTCAAGGCGATCGGCCGGACCGGGATGCCGGTCCTGCTCAAGCGCGGGATGAGTGCGACTGTGGAGGAATGGCTGCTCGCCGCCGAGTACGTGGCGATGAGCGGTAACCTCGACATAGTCCTGTGCGAGCGCGGGATCCGGACGTTCGAGAGGTCCACCCGGAACACCCTCGACATCTCGGCGGTCCCCGTCATCCAGCAGCTCTCCCACCTGCCGGTAATCGTCGACCCGTCGCACTCCGGCGGGCGGCGGGACCTCGTCCTGCCGCTGACCCGGGCAGCGATCGCGGCCGGCGCCGACGGGGTCATCGTCGACGTGCACACCGACCCCGAGGCCGCGTTGTGCGACGGGGGGCAGGCCCTGACGCGGGAAGACATGGGCGAGCTGCGGCGGTCGATCAGCGAACTGGCGCGGGTGGGTGGGCGTGATCTGGCAGCTTGACCGATGATCCCTTGAGCTCAACCAGCGCTGGTGACACCTCCAGTCGATGATTTCTGGAGGGAATGTTGTGGAGGCCGAGCAGTGTGTATCACGCGTGTAGTAGGGGCGGGCGGTGTGCCGCCCGCCTATCCCGCCAGACACGGGCCAAGACCCAGATGACGATCAAGAGTCCGAGGTGGCATCTCCACGACGTCACCCACCCGACGCGCGTCATCCGGGCATCGGTCCATACTCGGCGACCAGGTACGACCGGTGTTGGTGGCCAGTTCAGATTCCCCGCTGGCGGCCACTTAGCGGGGAGGTATCTGGCCGTAGATGACTACTCAGCGCTGATCCCTCCCGGTGCTGCGCCGCGCACCCGGCCGAGCTATAACGACGTGATGGGAACAACGCCGACCCTTGTCCTCATCAGCGGACCGTCGGGGGCTGGCAAGACGACACTCGCCCACCTGCTCGCCCGGCGAATCGGTTGCCCGGCGATCTGCCGGGACGAGATCAAGGAGGGCATGGTCCACGCGGCCGGCGACTTCATCGCCGCACCGGCCGACGAGCTGTCCCTGAGGACCCTGCCCACGTTCTTCAAGGTGCTTCAACTGCTGTTGACCGCAGGCGTCACCACGGTCGCCGAGGCGGCCTTCCAAGACCGCCTGTGGCGCCCCGGCCTGCAGCCATTGATCGGGATCGCCGACATCCGGGTTGTGCATTGCCAGGTCGACGCGCAGACGGCCTTTGACCGTGTCCAGCGACGGCAGGACGAGAACGCGACTCGGCGTGCCCATGCCGACGCCTACCTCGGCGACCATCAAACCCATGCCGTCGGCCACGACGGCTTCCAGCCCATCCGGCTCGACGTGCCCACGATCGAGGTGGACACCAGCGACGGCTATCGCCCTGGACTCGACGAGATCGTTGCCTTTGCGAACGCAGGGCGATGAGGTACCTGTCGTTACCGTGCGTAGCTTTGGTACTGGCCGTCCACGGGGAAATTCGGCTGGCCGCCGACAGACCGGTAAGAGATCACCGCGGGAATCGCCACGTTCAACTTTCCCGCCGTAGTGGTCAGCACCTCCTCGTACCCAACAGCGCGCCGAGGCGCGGATCGACGATCACCGTGTACTGGGCAGGCAGACCGTGCGCGCTCGACGCGATTGAGAACGCCTGCCCGGCGCGGCCGGCTCGGTCCATGACGATCCCGGTCACCGTTATGCCCAGCAGGTCGGCCAGCAGTCTGAGCACCGCCGCCCGCTGTGCCGGGTTCAGCAGCCGCACCCCAGCGAGTTCGGTGACATCCTCCAGGTACTGCACCGGCGCCTCGTGCGCGGACGCCCCGGCGGTCAGCCACCCGCGCAGCGTGGCCGCGTCCGTGGGCACCGCACCCGTGAAGCGGCTGGAGAATCCGCCTGCGCAGCCGACTGCTGCGCCGCTACCGCGCCGCGCACCGCACCGATGCCCTCGCCCCGGCAGTCGCCCGCACCGCCGGGGAACTGCTCGCCACCGCCGCGGAGTTGCGCGCCGAGCGGGAACGACGGGACGCCGAGCAGCGCGAACGCGACCGGATCCGCCGGGAACGGTCCGCCGCAGCAGCCCGGCAACGGCACCTCGACACCCTCGCAGTCGACCAACCCGCCGCATGGCAGCGGGTCGACGAACCCATCGCCACAAAGAGACCCCGCGAGTACGACACCGCCGTACAACTCCTCGTCGACCTGCGCGAACTCAGCGATCGCGACGGGGACAGCTCGTCGTTCCGGCACCGGCTGGCCGAGCTACGGGCGGTGCACGCCCGCAAGCCCAGCCTGCTCGAACGCCTCAACCTCGCAGGCCTCGACACCTGACGCACGGTTCGTCGCTCGATATCAGCCGCCGTGTATCGCCGCCAAGCAGTACCCGGATCAGGGGTTGAGGTCGGCCCACTGCGCCTGTGTCAGCAGGCCCTCATGCTCCAGCCGGTGGGCGATCTTGGCCTTCATGGCCGCATCCAGCGTCTCGGGTAGATCCTCGAACGAGGCGGGCAGGACATCCAGCAGGGAAAAGATCTGCTGGCCGTCTCGCACCGTCAGAAGCAGCATGCACCGCCAGTGCGGCGAAGACTCAGGCCGGTGCCCCAACCGGTGCACCAGTACCGGCCACAGATAGTGCACCGCTGCTGGATCGGCGAACTCCGCCAACCACCCTGCCCCGTGATTGCGGTTCAGTCCGCAATGAATCGCCTCGGTGTCGAGCCGGATCAACTCTGACGTGTCGACTGCCTTGATCGTCCGGGGAACACCTGAGCTCACGGCGAGAGTTTCCCATGCGAGAACGAGCCTCCCGACACGCCGATCCCGACCCGCCCGCCCGCGGACCGGCCAGGAAAAGTTCAACCCTGGCCGGCAAGCCCAGAACGCATGAGGAGATCGTCGGGCAATGGCTCACTCGCTCCGCCGAACGCCGGCACGCGTCGGCCTCGTGCTGGTCCAGCCTCCGAAGTCCGCGGAGGACGTTTTCCGTGAGGCCCGTCTCCTGCCCGGCTGCACGCTTCCACGCTCGGGAGCGGGCAGCCAGTCGACGCCGCGTGGAACCTTCGGCCGGCGTTGACACGCGGGCTCGCACATCGTGTCCGTGGTGCCGGCCGACGATGGCGGCAGGCTGAGTTCGCCGTGCCCGCGGGGCCGGGAGTGGGGATGGCTGTGTGTGTTCCGCCGTGATCGTGGCTGAGCTTCGAGGTGCCACCAACTCTCGCCTCGCGGGTGGGCTTGGTTGAACGGGCGCGGCCTTGGTGGCCGTAGACCGTGATGCCCAGGAAGTGGCGGGTATGGCTGCGTGTGTTTCGCCGAGATCGCTTGGCTGACGGTAGGAGATGCCACCCGCCGCTTCGTCGTCTGCGAGATTCGGTAGACCGCTGATGGAGACCCGCGACCTGCGATCGCATTCGTAGAAGGTGCCGGCAAACCCGAACCCACAGACAAAGGGCATCCGAGAGAACCGATCAACGAAGGGGAGCACGACGGTGGCGAAGTTGTGGATCGGCGTGGACATCGGCAAAACCCACCACCACGTCGCCGCCGTTGACGGCGGCGGCCGGCTCGTCTACTCCCGCCGGGTCGCCAACGACGAGACCACCCTGCTCACCGTCATGGCCGAGGTGTCGACGCACGGCCGTGCGGTCTGCTGGGCGGTCGACGTCACCACCGGCCTGTCCGCGCTGCTGCTGACCCTGCTGTGGCGGCGGCAGGCGCAGGTCCGCTACGTCTCCGGCACCGTCGCGTTCCACATGGCCGCCGCGTTCGCCGGGGAGAACAAGACCGACGCCCGCGACGCGGTCGTCATCGCCCAGACCATCCGCATGCGCCCCGACATCCCCATCCTGGAACCCTCTGACCGGCTCCTCGCCGAGCTGACCGTCCTGACCGGCTACCGGGCCGACCTCGTCGGCCAGCGCGTCGCGACCCTGTTCCGCTTGCAGGAACTCCTCACCGGGATCAGCCCCGCCCTGGAGCGGGCTGTGGACCTGAACCGCAAGGCCCCGATGATGGTCCTGGCGTGCTGGCAGACCCCGGCGGCGATCCGGCACGCAGGCGTCGACCGCATCACCGCCCTGCTCCGACGCGGGCACGTCAAGAACGCCGTCCAGGTCGCCGAGGCGATGGTCGCCGCCGCCCGGCAGCAGACTGTCACCCTGCCCGGCCAGCGTGCTGCTGCCGTGGTCATCGGGCAGATGGCCACCGAAATACTCGCCATCGAACAACGCATCGCCGCCGTCGACGACCTCATCGCCGACCAACTCGACCAGCACCCCCTCGCGCCGATCATCGGGAGCCTGCCCGGCATGGGCCCCCTGCTCACCGCCGAACTGCTGGTGCACACCGCCGGCATGACCCAGTACGACAGCCCCGCCAAACTGGCCGCCCATGCGGGCCTGGCACCCGTCTCCCGCGACTCCGGAACGGTCTCCGGGAACCATCGGCAGCCTCGTCGCTTTCATCGGCGGCTGCGGCACATTCTGTGGATGGCCGCGTTCACCGCCGCCCGGGAATGCCCTGCATCGCGTGCCTACTACGAGAAGAAGCGTGCCGAAGGAAAGAATCACCGGCAAGCCATACTCGCCCTCGCCCGACGACGCGTCGACGTTCTCTGGGCCCTTGTCCGTGACCGCAAGACCTTTATCCGACCGGCACCGGTGATCCGCGCCGCAGCCTGAACCAGACCGCTCCCCGCCGACGCGACAACGGTCCCGCCGGCCACTTCATCCTGCCCGCCAAGATCAACCGGAGTCACATGGAGACTCCTAACCCGAGGCTCTCCCCGGTGCCCCAAGCCGAATGCCTGCAGGTTCTCTATTTTGCCTACTGTGTGCTGGTCGCACCGGTGTGCCGCTGTGCTCGCCTGCTGAAGATCAGCATGGGGCTGTAAGCCCTGCTCAGCCCGTAATTTGAGCGGTCGGCGTCCTGGTACCACCGCTGACTAGCCGGTGACTAGCCGGGCGCGTAGGCCGTGCATCGAGGGACAGCCCTACTCCTCCTCGACGAGATCGTTCACGATCTGTGTCGCGGCTCTGATCGTCGCGCCGAACGTCGCCTGATCCAATTGAGCAGGAATGCTCCTGCGGTTTGTCGAGCGAGCGAACAGTGATCCGCTGAAAACCCCGAGCGGCTCGTCGTAGCCTTGGCCGCGATACCACCCGTCGGCTAGCCAAGCCTCGCTCCAGCACACTCCGCTGCCGGAGGGTCGGGCCAGCAGCGGCGTCCAGACCGCGAGGACCGGCCGGACCGGAAGTTCCCTATAGGCAGTGGGTAGCTGGCTGCGGTCGAGCAACCCGAGCACCTTGGCTCCCGGCTCCCAACTGAGAAAGCTCTCGCGGGTGACGGCACCCTGCCAGGATGACTCACCGTCGTGCCAGCCGTGCCACGCGTACGCTTCGACAGGAACGTCGGTGGGCACGGTGCGGGCCCGATAGCTCGAGGCCGTCCAGAACTTGTACTCCACCGAAAGTAGCTTGCGTCGCCCGTCTGGGCATGCGAGTAGGAGGAGGTCGTCGAGCACGGCTCGATTGCCGTTAACGGTGGTGCAGGGACGATATCCGGTGCGGGTTACGTCCATCCCGATGTCGCGCAGGTAGGTCGTCAGCAACGCGCGCAGCATCCCCTCGCCCTCAGCCCTACTGACCAGACCAACCGCCGAGGTCGTGCTGGCGGTCCTTGAGTCGAAATGGTCGATGAGTGCCCGTAGTCGCAGCTGAGGCATATTGAAACTCCCGGTCGGGCTGAGGTGCTGTCTGTGACCGAACGCCTGCGCGATGTTCACCGACAAAGCTCACGGACTCACGTCGATTTTGCCATTGACGCGGTCGGCTCTTCTACCGGTGCAGGCGGGCGCGGGCTTGGGGCGCCCATAGCCACTGGCGTGGCGAGTCTCATCGGTGCTCGGCCCGAGGCGTTCGCCTTGCGGCATGACAGCGTGTTGCGCTGCATAAGCGGGGCGTCGTAGGCATTCGTCGGCGGCCATGGCCACGGCGCGGCCGGCGGGCGTTGGCCCGTCCCGTGGTCTGGATGTACTTCATGGGTGGTGGTCTACAGGGGGCAGAAGATCGCCGAAGGCACCTATGCCACGGTTGGTAACCAGCGACAGCGGCGACTCCCGACTGGCAGAGGTGAGGCGTCGTGTCGACCGTGGGTGGTCAGCAGTCGCCGAGCAGACGGCGCAGGCCGGCAGGCAGCCGCGGTGTGACGCTGGTGCGCTGGGTCAGCGTCGCCAAGTTGGTGTACCACATGCTGCGGACAGCCGCCGCCTGTAGTTGTAGCAGTTCGGACATGCGCTGCTCGAGGAAGGTGATGTCGCCGGGTGTGCGGGCGCGGGTGGTGCGGCGGCTGCTGGGGAAGTCGGTTTCGGGCAGTAGGCGCTCTTGGGGGATCCAGGCGAGTCGTTCGTCGCTCATGGCGGCGTTGACGGAGAAGTAGCAGCCCAGCGCGGCGGCGCGGTCGATCTGTTCGCGGGTGCCGTTGAACCAGTGCAGGATCGCGCCGGCGTGGGGACGGCGGGTCAGCGCGTCGAGCAGGACGCCGGTGCGGCCAGTGCTGTGCAGCGACAGCACGACGGGCTGGCCGGCGCAGACGTCGAGGATGAGGTCGAGTGCGGCGAGTTGGGGGGCCAGGGCGGTCTTGTTGTCGAGGCCGATCTCGCCGATGACGACGTGCTTGGTGGCGGCGCGGCGGATGCCGTCCTCGGTGACGGCTGTGAGGGCGGAGGCGAGTCCGGGGTGGGCGCCGTAGCCCCAGAGGATCGTGGGGTCGCTGCGGCGGGCGGCGAAGCGGCCTTCGGCCGGGCTGCGGGTCATCGCGAAGATGATCGCGCCGTTGAGGGCGGCGATCTGTGGGCCGGTGACGTCGGGTGCGATGTGGGCGTGGCAGTCCAGCGGTGGCAGGTCAAAGGGTGACACGGGCGAGTTCCTCCAGCCCTCGGTCGCACAGGGCGAGCACGCCGTCGAAGTCGGTGTGGGGCGGCCACAGGCCGGACGCGATGACGCGGTACTCGTTGAAGCCGGCGCCGGTGGCATAGGTCCAGGCGGCAATGTCGTGGCGGCGCAGCCGTAGGAGCCGTTCGCGGGTGGCGCCGGTGAGCGTGTGCACGAGGTAGACGGTGGTGTCGGGTCGTTGCGCGGCGGCGAAGGCGCCACGGCGCACAAGACAGGCGATGCACAGGCCGCAGTTGAGGTTGGGGTTGCCGCCGGGCAGCCGGCCGGCATTGGGCTTGGCGCACGACAGGGTGGCAGCGGCCAGATCCAGGTCGTCGGTGGAGTCGGGGCGTAGCGCCGCGGCGACTAGGTCGCCCTTGGTCATGGTGGCGTACGGGTTGCTGACGGTCATGCCGTCCAGCGGCAGCGCATTCAGCAGCAGTTGCAGCGCGTGGAAGGTCCACGGATGCGTGGAGCGGGTGGTCAACGGGCCACCGCGAGAAGGCTCCAACGGCGGATTGATGCTGGTGAAGCCGTTCTCTGGGACGAGGATGCGAGTGGCCTGATGGCCGGACGCTACGGCGGTGGCCATAGCCATGAATAGCAGGGACCGGGTGCGCGGGGTCGGCTCGCGGGTGGTGGTCGTCGGCCGCAACGCGTACCGCAGGTAGGTGGTGTCGGGTTGCCGCTGCTGTAGGGCGGCCTTGACGGTGTCCTGGGCTCGGCGTACGGCGGTGGAGCTGTCGCGGTGGCCGAGGAAAAGGGTCGTGGCCGCCCGGTCGAGGTGCAGGAGGGCGCCGCACAGCGAGTCGAGTCCGCCGGAGAGCAGGCTGACCGCCTCGGCGGGGGTGGCCAGGATGTCGGGCCGGTGGTGCGCGGAGGTCGGGCGGGCGGGGACGGTGTCGATGCGCCAGATGTCGCCGGACAGCCAGTGCAGCAGATCCGCCAGCCGATTCAGGTTGTCTTCGGTCCAGAGGTCGGGCTGCTCGAGGTGGACGACGAGGTGCAGTTCGCGGCGCATGGCCAGCTGCGGACGCGAGACGGTGCGGTCAGCCAGGTAGGCGGCGGCTACCAGGCGCAGGAGATCCTTGGCCGCGGGGGCGGCCGAACCCAGTTCAGTCATGGACCAGCCGATGTCGGTATGCAGGGCGGCGGTGCGGCCCGGTTCGGCGGGCCAAGGATAGGTCTGCGCATCGCCGTGGGTGGCCGGGGCGCCGTGAGGCAACAGCTCGACGGTGGTCATCGGCTGTCTCGCATCCGGAAGACCGAGAACACCTTGTGCGCGAGCGTGGCCGCAGAGGAGACGAACGCCTGCGCGGTCAGCTTCGCCATGTTCGGCAGCTTCATCGCCTTCACGCTGGCACGCAGGTACCTCTTGGCCTTGTCCTCGATCTGTTTCGCGCGCTGGGGCGTGACACTGTCGGTACGCCGCTGGGAGGTCAGTTCAACCAGCACCTGTTCGTAGGCCAGGTGCTGCAAGAACAACTCCATCTGCTCCGTCGTGGTCAATGGCTCCTTGGCCTTCTGGATCTCCACCATGGTGCGCAGCGTCGCCGCGCGCAGCGCGACCTCGTCCGGGTGACTCGGCGCCCCGAGGAGCGTGTCGACGATGTAGGCGCATTTCGCACGGGCCGTGGTCAGGCCGTCGAGGTGGCGCAGGTCGAGACCGAGTTCGGTGAGCGTGGCCCTGTCGCCGGTGCGCAGGGCGGAGGCGCCGGCGACCGCAGCCGCGCCGCGGGCGCTCTGCCGGCCGAGGTTACGCCCGCCGCCTCCGCCGGCCGAGCTGCTTGACCCGCCCCCGCCGCCACCTGCGCCGCCGGCGCGCTGTGGGCGCAGCGAGGCCAGCGGGTACGACGACGCTGCGGGCACCGGCGGGGCCGTCTTCGCCAGTGCCTGCATGAAAGCGTTGACGAAGTCCTCGATCTGCGCGTCCGACGGGCCCGCCTCGCCTGCTGCGGCGGCGTCACCGTACGCGTCGTGAGCGGCGTCCCACGGCTGGGATCCGCTGCCGCCGTACGCGCCCGACGTTCCCACTACCGTGGCAGCCCGTTCAGTTCTTCACGCGCCGCCGCCACGACATCGGCATCCAGACCCTCGGTGCCGACGATGGCGTGCAGCACACTGGTGAGCCCGCTCAGGTACGGAACGTGGTGGGCCTGCAGCCGACCGATCACCGCCGGCTTGCTCAGCAGCCGGGTAACCACGTCCGTCAGCTCCCGGTCCGTCTTCCCGATAGCGGCCAGCGACTCGATCACCGGCTCAGGCTCGGACAGCCGGGTGAGCTGCTCACTCAGGCCTTCGGCAACGGTCTGCCGGTCGGCGGGCTCCAGTTCCGCAAGCTCCTGTAGGGCCGCGTTGCGCGTGGCGTCGGAGCTGTCGGCCAGCGCCTCGATGACCTGCATCAGCGCACCGGTGACCGCGCCGCCGAACCGCACGTCGCTCAGCAGCGTCGCCGCAACGCTCAAGTACCGCTCGACTTGCGTGTCCAGTCCGTCGAGTGCCGGCTCGCCGCCCGCCCACGCCTTGGTCTCCTCCCGCACATCGGCGGGCCGGGCGCCGTCGCCGTGAGCCCAGCGCTCCCACTCGGCGATCAGCGTGCGGCGTTCGGCGTTGGCCTTCTGGCTCAGCAGCTTGAAGTCCGGCAAGTGCCTGATCTCCAGCAGGTATAGCTTGAGCAGCACTGCAAGATCCAGCTCGGCGCCACCGGCACGGGCGAGATGCTCACGCACGGCAAGAGCGTTGAGGAACCGCTTGATCGCCCGTGGACTGCGCCAGACATCGGCGCCGAGTCCCTGGGCGATGCGAGCGGCCAAGATCAGGTGCTCGGCCGACGGCCCCGCGGCGGTGTCCTCGCCGGCGACCACATACGGCGCTCGGCCCTGCAGGCGGCGCTCGCTCGCTGTCTCGATGACCTTCTCGAACGCCCGCGTGGTGAGTTCACCGGCGTTCTTGCACATCAGCAGCGCGATGTACGCCTCCGCCTGCTCCAGCGACAGCACCGGCAGAGAGACCGGAAGCTGAATGATCTTTTCGGTGTACAGCTTGGCGAAACCGCCCTTGGCCGTGCTTTCGAGGTGCACCCCGATTGCCTCGCGGATCAGGTCCTCGTCGGCGGCCAGGACGAACGCCATCCCCTTCACTGACAAGAAAAGCTTGATGGCCTCGAGCGTCGCCATGATCGTCGGTGGCAAACAGCGGTCGAGATCATCAACCAGGACGACGACCTTGCGGATGCCGTCGACCTGCTTCAGCAGCGCCTCGAACGCCTCCCGGAAACCCGCCATGCCCTGAGCGTCGGCTGTACCCTGGGCATCGGACGTGTCGGACTCCGCCTGCTTCGGTTTGGGCGTTAGCGCCTCGATGAGCCCCTCGAAGTCCGGTGACATTTTCACTGCGCTCGACACCAGGACCTGCGCGACTCGTCCCCAGGCGATGCGCCTCCGCAGGTCACTGAGCCGGGCCACCAGCTTCTCGCGCTTTGACGGCTCGATGTCAGGGGCCGCCTCTACGCGGCTCTGCAGTTCGTCGAGGACCTGAGCGATCAGCGTGCCGCGCAGATCCTCGGCGTTCTCGAACTCCCACGGGTCGATGCGGACTACGACCACATGGCCTTCTCGTTCCAGCCGTGTGGCGATGAGGTTCAGCGCGGTGGACTTCCCGCCGCCCCAAGCGCTGTGGATCCCGACGGTCACTGGGTCCAATCCGCCCGCGGTGACGGCCTTGGCTACCACCTCTGCCACCGCATCGAAACCGAGCAAGTCAAGGACCGCTGGGTTGTCATCGAACAGCGGCGCGGCGAAATCCGCGCGGGATCCGTTGGCGGTCACCCACACTCCATGATGATCACTCGGTGCATCGGCAAGGAGTCAGCATAGTAGCCAGACATAGGCCGGCCTTCGCGGCTGTTCCCGCGTGAGTGAGGATCGCCCCTCGGGCACACAGTCTGGACGACAGTGGTGGCACCCTGCGGTGTCACCGAGGTACGGACCCGAGTCTTACCGCAGTCGAGCGGACCAGGTGACTGCGGGACACCGCCAGGACATTGCGGATCTGGTGTTCGCGCAGGCCAGCGCGGAAGGCGGCGCTGTTGCCGTAGGCCTCGTCCGCGGCGACCCAGCCCGCCGCCACTCCGGCGTCCAGCGCTGCGGTGATCATCTGCGCGGCCAACTCGAGCTTGGTGGCGAACTTGGTGTCGTGCACCCCGCCGGCGTGGCAGCGGTCATGGTGCCCAATAGGTGCGAGTGCCCTCGCAGGACGAGGCGCAGTGAACCGTTCGGCGGCCCTGCCGGCATGGGATGCCACGTGCAGCCGTGTCCAGCTCAATCCAGTACGCCGTGCCCCTTACTGTCGGCGGGTGCAGCGATGGGATTCGCTCAATGAGCGGCAGCTCGACCTGCTTCGCCGGATCCACGGCGGCGATGACCTCAGCGGCCCGGACGGCGTTGTGTACCGCCGGTCGGCGCGTGCGCTGCAGGACCGGAACCTGGTGACGGTGACACGCAAGGCAGGGGTGTGGAGGGCGTGCTCGACCGATGCCGGCCGCTTCTACCTTGAGCATGGCCACCATCCCGATCATCCCGACCACCGTGCTTCCCTCCCGCGGTCGGAGACGCCGGCACCCGGCGGCATCGCCGGCGGCGCTTCGTCGGCGGACCTGCTGCGATCGGCTCGCGAACTGCTCGACCGCCTACAGCACGAGGGCGGCATGGTCCGTATCGAGAGTCCCGACAGTGGAACGCGGGCCCGGTACCGCCGGATCATTCACGCGTTCAAGCAGCAGGGACTTGTGCCATCGGGTCACCATCTGCGCCACACTGGCCGTGACGCCGGCGACATCGTCATCCGCCTCTACACCGACGCCGGTCCGGACGAGACCGACTGGAACCGGATCCGGCTCAACACCCGACGTGTCACCACCGACCCGCATCTGGCGTTCAGCGCCCTCGAAGCCGATCCGACCAACCTCGCCGTCAGCTCGGACCTACTGCCCCGGGCGTTGCTGCTGATCCGGCAGCTCGCCGGTGAGGCGGCCCGGCGTGGGCACCGGCTCGGGGTCAACACCAAGGCGAAACACCCGCGGGTGTTCCTCCAGGCCGGGCAGGTCCGACGCACGGTCACCCTGACCGAGGAACGCGACCAGGTCCCGCACGAACCCACCGCCGAGGAGCTGAAGGTGCTGCGCCTGCGGCCGTGGATGAAACCCCCGGAGTTCGACGTCGTCGACTCCGGCAGGCTCCGCTTGGAGATCGCCCGGGCCGGACACGACAACCGCGACACCTGGACCGACACTGCACGCGTACGTCTGGAACAGCGCGTCGCGCAGATCATCCAAGGGTTCGAGGCTGGCGTCACCGCCGACGAACAGCAACGGCGGGCAGCCGAAGCCGCGCGGGAGAAGGCCGCGGCCGAGCACCGGCGGCGGCAGGAGGAAGCAGCGGCCGAGCGCAGACGGCAGGAGGAGGCCACCCTCGCGCAATGGCACGCCGCGATGGCCGACGCCCGCGTCCGGGCCGCGGACACCATCCGCGCGGAAACCTTCCGCAACGCCTACCAGGCGTGGACCACCGCAGCTGACATCCGCGCGTTCTGCACCGCCCTTGAACAAGCGGCCGAGGGAAGGACCGCCGGCGGGTACCTCGCCAGCTGGGTCGCGTGGGGCAGGGCCGCCGCCGACCGGATCGACCCCATCCGCAATCCCCGCGTGCTAGCTGACATCGACTACAACCCCGAACCCGGACCCGACGACCTGGGCCCGTTCCTCGGTGACTGGAGCCCCCACGGACCACGCAAGGAGCACCGCCCTGATCACGACCGGCAGGCCCACGCCGGCATCCGCCGACAGGCCGAATCGTGGCACCACGGGCTGCTCGACCGCGGCGCCTGAAGTGTGTCCACCTCAACCGTCACCACACTTCGGCCGGATGCGCACGAGCTGCGCCGGGACCTGCCGCCATCGCGGCGCGAACCGCCAGCACGACCCGGTACCACGCAACAAGCGACGCTTACCCGAAGGACGGCTGGATGAGAATCGACCCCTCCCGCTTCACCGTCGGCGACGAATGGGCGTACCGGCAGTCGGACCACGCACCGTCCGAGCGCGTCCGCATCCTGGCCGTCGAGCCGAAGAAGACCAGCGCCCGCCTCGAGATCAGATTCCTCGACGACCCCGACGAACGGGTGGAGAAGGTCCCCGGTTCGCGGCTGCGGGTGCCGTGGAGCGAGGTCGGGACCTTCGACGCGCTGATGGCGAACTGGCAACGCATCGACGATCTGAGCCTCGATCACACAGAGGAAGCCTGCGTCGAGGAGATCTTCGGCGTCTTGATCAGCGATGACGTAGCCGAACTGCTCTGGTCCCCAGTGTCATGCGCCACCGACATCCGCGACAGGGCCCGGCTGAGCGAGATCATCGGCGGCCCGGTCGACGACATCCTCGCCTCGGCCCAATGGTTCGACCACGACGGCCGGACCATCCTGTCCCCGGCCGGCACCCTCCAACTGGTCGAAGCCGCGTGCCGTGCCCATCCGACCCAGGTCCTCGACCTCGTCATCGAGCAGGAAGCCCAGTCCCGCCACAAATGTAAGTTCGGCGATGAGCACCGCGTCGGCCGCGACAGCCGGTCGACGACACCGGAATGGGAGTACGACTGGTACCGCCGCCACGATCGGCCCCGTCACGAACTACTACGCCAGTGGTGCGGCCACCGGGCAGTCACCCACCACGAACGGTTCCTCGCCGCCGAAGCCGAAACCCACCGCCTCGACATCCTGGTAACCGACCTCCTCAAGGCCCTGGACACCCTCGGCGAACACGAGCAGGCTGCCCGGTTCGCCGAGGAACACGAACGCGACCGCATCACACCCCATACGATGCGTCCCGTCGTCGAACGCCCCCTACACCCCTCCGAGATACCGGTACGCGAGATCAAGGTCAGGAGCCGCCGCTGGTGGTGAACGCCCGTCGCACAAACGGTCCATGCTCAGGTGCTTCTCACCAAGCTTCAGTCCATCGCCGCCCGGAAGAGCGTGGTGGTGGCCGCCAGCAGACTCCAGAGTGGTGCCTTTGACTTCGCCAAGGCACACGGCATCCCGTGCGTACGGCTGGTCGACAACGCCTGGACGTACATCTCACGTCACACCGTTACGACGCCCCACCCGCGTACTCCGGCTACGCGATGACGCCCGACGGCGAGGGAGAGTACGAGTTCACCCGACTGACCGGCAGCGCCGAGAACAAACGCTGAGCGTTGATCACGACGGCCTAACCTTGTCTGACGGCGCCAATGCCATTTTGCGAGCCGATCCGATCCGCCGGGCGATGGCATCGAGCGAAGCAGCCAGCGTCCGGGCAATCAGGCCCAGACTCTGGCCTCCCTGGCGAAGCACGGCCAGGGCCGCGTGCCGGCAACGAACTCGCCGCTGAGCATCGCGGCGACCTGCTGGCTCCAGGTGCGGAGATCGATCAGCTCGAGCATCAGCTCCGCGATCGCGGCGAAGTTCAGGGATGTCGACCAGAGCCGGTTGCCCGCCCGTACGGCGACGTTCAACAACGGCTTCGAGGGGTCCTCGGTGCCGTCGAGACGTTGCAGCCAGGACGCTTCGACACCGGCCTTGGCCAGGGAGTCGATGATCTTGTTCGGGTTCATGCAGACGGCGAAGAACATGCCGTCGGCGATGAGGCTGGCCGCGACCTCGGCTTCGATCGGGTAAATCGCCCAGGGTGGGCGCACGAGAGTACGACCGGCCTGGTCGATGCTCAGCAGCGTCAGCGTGTGCCCAGGGTCGTCGGCGCCGATGCGGCGGCGGACCCGGTCGAGTTCGGCGCTGAACCGAGTGCCGAACTCCTCAGCGGTGTACCGGCCGGCGGCGGTGAACTGACTGGCCGCGACGACCGCGCGGCCGGACGAAACCACGCCTCCGGCGATACCCGTCCGCGCATGCGCCAAGCCGAGGATGTCACGCAGGCCCGCCAAGTCGGTGCGGTAGTCGATGGTGGTGCGCACCGGTGCGCAGCCGCTGGGCAACTTGCCGGTCTCGTCGGCGAGGACCTGCGAGGTGTCGGCCAGCAGCCGCTCCTGGGCAGGAACTCGATACCGCTGGTTGGTCTTGATCTCGCGGAGCCAGGCCCAGCCGTCACGGTCGAGGACGGTGACGTCGCCGACACGGATGACGTTGGTCAGGTCATGGTGCAGCACGAACTCCCGATTCTCGCGCCACGCAGTCTCGATGACCTCCAGCTCTGCGGCCAGGCCGGTCTTGCCGTACATCGGGCCGGGGGCGTCGGCGCGCGACAACGCCACAATGATGTTGCGCTGGTAGCCAAAGACCTTCCAGGCGAGTGCGTCCGCGATCGACTTGAGCTGGCGCCAGATCCGCTCGTAGACGTCGCCTTCCAACACCCAGGATTCTCGGTCGGTGCGATCGAGGGCTGTGCCGAGTTCGGGTGCGTCCCCGGTGAGGTTGCGGTGCCTATCCAGTCGTTTGATCTGCCGGCTGATCGCGGAACGACGCTGCTCGGTGTCGAGGACCATGCCACGAGCCGACTCTGAAAGTGGTACAACCCCTCGGCAGAGCGGCAGGCGCGTAATGTCCGGATCAGATCGATCAAGGCGCGGAGGGTCTCCTGATGCGCTGGATGCGTCAGGATGAGGTCGATCTGATCGCCGTCCGCACGATCCATCAACGTGGCGCGCACCGTGCCTCCTGCACTGCCGACCGGTTGGCATTCGCATCATCCTGACCGCTCACCGTATCGGCAAACGAGTTCGCCGCTGCGTAGCGCCGGCGGCAGTGTGCCCGCGTCGGAAGCGCCCTGTGGCCAGTGACACACGGCGACGTGCAGAAGAACGCGGGCAATGACGAGCCTGTCGCGCCGCTATCGACTCCGGTGCGTCGCGATGCGGCATGTCGGCCCGCTGACCCACTTACCGAAGACCTCCTCAGTTATCGATCACCGCCACCCCACCCCGTGGCCTCACCCGGCCAACCCCCAGTCGCGAAACGCCTAAGGCTGCTCAGGTTCGGCTGACGCTATTGGCACTTGCCTCAGCCGAGGAAGCCATTGTGAAGGTAGTGCGCCCTCAGCCTTGAAAATTCTCACGACGTCGTCGCCTGTTGTGGCCGCAGAGTAGATCGCTCGTAGCATCCGCCAAGCCGAATTAAGTCGTTCAAAAAGATCGAGCACATCGCTCGGACGTACGAGATATACGTGATTTTCGGCTACGGCACGTGCAGCGGGGTGAACTGTGTGCTGGGCTGACACCAGCAGCGATACCGAATCGCCGGGGGCGGCCTCGCCGCGCTTGTCAGCCACGAAGCGGAGGTGACCGCCGGCTTGTCGAACGTCTGATGCTCCCATTTCCCCTTCGGGTTTCGCCTCGCTCTTGGCTTCCCATGCAATCCAAATGAGATCACCAAACGTCCAGATAGCGTCGGGGGCTGCGTCGGCATCGCCGTTGCCAACACTATCCGTGGCGCCAGAAAAGTGGCCGAGGCCTACAAGCGCAGCTTCATAGGGTTTGGCGGGCGTTTCGCCCAGTCCAGTGCGGATCCGTTCCATCTCCGGCTCGAACGTACTCGACTTACCGAGCGTGGACAGTCGAGCGAGGATGCTCGAAACAGCCACCTCGTCGAGCGGATCAACCAGGGCCGGCTCTGCCTGTTGGGCCTCTTCGACGGGTGCGGCCAGGTGTGACAGCCAGTTCGTGCCTCGCCCGGCGGCGCGGGCGTCGCGGTAGTAGGCTTCGCTCGCTTCGGCATATGTTGCGTCGCCGGTCTGCGTCGCGAGCCGTCGTGCGATACACGATCCAAGGTAGTGCCAGAGAGCGGCATAGCGTTGGGGCGCCTTTCCTCCCCGTAGGTTATCGAGGACCTGGCGGATGAGATCGAGCGCCCGTTCCCACTCACCCTGCCAGACGGCCTCCCAAGCCGCGACCTCTCGGCCCGCGGCCCTCTGAAGTTCAGCCGCGCCTGCAGGTGGCACCTGGCTGAGCGCGTCGCGGTGGGCAATGATATCCGCGTCAACTTCTCGCCATTCCGCGCTGTGTTGCTGGAACACCTCAATGTTCTCGGCCATCTCGGAGGACTGGCAGCCAAGGCTGTTGTCGTAGCCGAATTGAACCTCGGCGTGGATTTCCGGACGCATTGCGGCCTTCACATCGGCGCGACCGATGTACCTCGTCAAGTCATCACCCAGGACCAGTACTGTTGCGAAGTCGCGAGCGTTTCGTGTCGCGCGTCCTGAGCCCTGAACGATGCGAGCCCGGATGCGCTCCTGAAGGACCTCGAGCGCACCGAGCTCCTCGAAAAGGAATCGCTCCTGAAGATCACCCTTGGCTGGGAGCCCGTCGAGAATCACGAGTCGGCAGGCGTCGTCGGGGAGATCGATTCCGTCGTAGCGGTTACTAAGCACCAGAACCGCGTCCGGGCTGGTGGTGAAAGAGGACAAGTCATCCTCGACGTCCTGCGCGGTGAGCGTGGCGAAGCCCTTAGGGACACGATCTTCGGTGAACTTGGCCGCAGTCCGACCATCAGGCGTGAGCACCACCGCCCGACGGTGCTTAGCAATGACGTCTTTTACCCATGGTCCCAGATCGCTCCTGACGACCGATAGATCGGTGGTGAGTTCTGGGAAACAAAAGAGCCTTCGGCCTGTGCCCTGCTTCTCCCAACCTTTCGGGATGGGGATACGCTTAATCTTGCGTCGTCCAAAACTGCGTTCTAGCTCACCGCCGTCACCCAGGGTCGCGCTCATGTAGACCCTTTGAGCTGGATTGCTAAATGCCGGATGAACTGTGCTCGGAGCGATCAAGGGGCGGAATAGCAACCTACTGTATGTGGCGTAGAGGAGGCATCGATCCAGCTTGCCCGCAAGCATCTGGTACGCGTATCGTGCCGACTTACTGACCGTCTCGGCAGAGCACGCCGCCCTGACGATCTCCTCTAGTCTCTCGGCATGTGCTGCGACGCCGGTTGGCGATGCAAGGTAGGTTCGAGTAAGGAACTGCCCATCCGGGTTTTCGTTACGAAGCCGAGCTGCGACAAGGGGGTCGAGGGAGTCCTTGAGCTCGGCAAGCACGAGTCCATAAGCGCTTTCGCTTCGCGAAATCTCCAGGCTCCATGGGCTTGCAACATAGCTCTCCACCGAGTGCGCGTCGTCCAAGAGAAGGAGTTGGGCATCGTCGAGTGCTGGGTTGCTGTTGAAGACGTGGGCGTACGTGCTGACTGCGATGGACTGCGCCGAAGTATAGCGAGCCCTGTCGGCTCGGTTCCATGTTGGAACTGCGCCAACCAGCAATGAAGTCGGAATGCCATAGTTTTTAAGCGCAGCAGCCGTCTGGCGTGCCAGTTGGCGCGTCGGGCACAGGTATGCAACCCGTTCGTTTAAAGCGCGGCGCTGGTATTCGCCGATGAGGCCGCCGACGAGGGTCTTGCCTGCGCCAGTCGGAAGCTCGATCGCCACATCTGGATCTCCCCGGTGGCCGCTGTGCCATGAGCGCAGGACGTCACCTTGATGCAGCCACAAGGCCGCAGGGCCGTTATTCGTCTCAGAGAGAGTCCTGTACAGCTCGACAGGGTCATCCGGCGCAACTGGGGTAGGCGTCCGACGCTTGAAGGCCATCCACGCATTCTGCCGCACCTACGCGTCTCGGCAAGCCCATGGCTCTCGTTGAAGGGACTGCACGGCCGGCACCGTGGGGAAGCCGGAGAAGGTGCCGGCAGAACGGATGAACGCCTACAAGGCGGCCAACTCAGACGCCCGAACGGGCGTGCAGGGTGCTTGTGTTGATCGAGACGGATCGTCAGTGAGGGTCTGGTTCAGGCGGGGTCGTGGGTGCCTGTCAACGCCGGCTCGAGTTCTCAGGCGGACGCGACAGCGCGCCACCCCGTCCGCCCCATCCGACTACATTCGACGGTCGCCACGACGACGCCGACACCAGTCTGGCCCTTAGATCACCCCAGTGCCAACCGACTCAGGGCCAGAGCCAGGGTCAAGGCGAGGAGCCGTCAGCATCACCGACGGCGCCCGTGACTGTCGGAGCTCGTACTCGCTCCGAAGCTAGTACTGCCGAGCGAGAGCCGATAGGTGGAGCACAAGCCCAAAATGAGGCAAGCCGAGGCGACCGACTGATCTAGTTCTGGGATGAGCAACCCCTGCAAAAAAAGAGACACCACCCCCTGGTAGAATACTTGATTGCCTGCGGCATTCCGTTAGTGTGCCAACTACACCGGCACGCTAGGTCGGTGGTGCCCGAGGAGCTAGATGATCATGACTCAAGCGGATCTGCTCGCGAAGATTGCGCATAGCAGTCGTGTATACACAACCGGTAGTGGCACCCAGATCTGCGCCGACAGCCGTGAGATCCTGCCGAAGTTGCCTGCCAATTCTGTTGATCTGATCGTTACGTCGCCGCCTTTTCCACTTCTGCGGAAAAAGGAGTACGGCAATGAGGATCAACACGCCTACGTCGATTGGCTTGTAGATTTCGCCAAGGCTGCTAAGGATGCCTTGAAGGATACAGGAAGTTTGGTTCTGGATATTGGCGGCGCCTACCAGAAGGGCCGTCCGGTTCGGTCGCTTCACCAGTATCTTGTTTTGATTGCGCTCGTCGAGAATGTCGGCTATGAGCTGGCCGAGGAGTTTTACTGGTACAACACCGCGAAGCTCCCCTCGCCGATTGAATGGGTAAACAAGAGAAAGATTCGGGTTAAGGATGCAGTCAACACCGTTTGGTGGCTGTCCAAGACTGACTTTCCTAAGGTCAATCTCGATCCTGTCAGGGTCCCCTATTCGCAATCAATGAAGCGGCTACTCAAGAACCCGGAAGGGTACTATAAACCGAAGCTCCGAGACTCTGGTCATGCGATCGGTAAGGCTTTTGGTCAAGATAACGGTGGCGCCCTTCCGTCAAACTTGCTCTCTTATCCTAACTCTGATTCGAATGGCTTCTACATTCGAACCTGCAAGCAGCTCGGCCAACGGGCACACCCAGCCCGGTTTCCGGCGGCACTCCCAGAATTCTTCGTCAAGATGTTGACTGAGAAGGACGACCTCGTCGTAGACATTTTCAGCGGCTCCAACACAACGGGCCGTGTTGCCGAGCGGCTCGGTCGTAGATGGCTCTCAATCGAGGAGAGTCGCGAGTATGCCGACTTGTCCAGCATTCGGTTCATGGAGGGCAGAGAACTCGACGAAATACGGGAAGTCTACGGTGCCGTAAAGTCTGGCCGTTGTCCCCAACTATAGCGACCACGTGGCGGCGCTGTGCGCGATCCGAGGACTAAATCGGTACAGCGCCGCCGTTGCCGCCGCCGCCAAAGACATGGACGGATTTGCCCTACTGAGGGCCGCTCAACAAGTCCCGAAGCGAAAGTACCGCTGCGGTAGCAACCTGATTATCCAGGCTAATTGTCCCGATATTCATCAGGGTTTCGATTGCTCTGTAAGGGTCCTCCGACAGTTCTGGCCGGAGGGCCAGAAGGAGATCCCGAAGTTCCCCGTCCGGGTCGACCGATCCGATGTTGTATAAGGTGCCACTTAGTGCGCCGAAGTCAGCGGGCCTCTCAACCGGAAGTTTCTCCCGTAGCGCGTAGGCAAGACCCAGACGGCCAGCGTCCAAAGCGTCGGGCAGATTGAAATGGTCTTTCACCCTCTTGGCCGCAGACTCTGCCGCAGCTGTAAAGCTCATCGTCTTCTTGGGGCCCTTGGCGGAAGAACCCTTTGCAGTCGCGCCGCGCTGCGTAGGCGTGGTCATGATACCTGTGCCCCCCGCTCAATCTCAGTGTGACGTGCCGATCGCCTACGTAGGTGATGCTCCGAAACGAGGAGGTGGTCAAGTTCTTGGACTGCGGTCTCCCGATCCAGTTCGTCGTCGTGCACGAGCAGGAGTACCTGATCGGTCAACATCGGCAGGGCTTTCAAGACATGCCGTTTGTGCGTCCGGTCTAGGCGGCCAAAAGGGCTGTCGGTGATGATTGGTCCGCTCATCGGAGAACATCTCTGCAAAGCGGCAATCAGAGATAGTGCGACGATGTGCTCGTACCCACTACTGCGGTTGACGATCGGTTGGCCATCCTTGTGGAGGATCGTCAGGCCATAGCCTTCATTGATGCGAAGTCGGTCATAGTCCGGCTCTCCTGAGAGAATCCGGAAGACGTTGGTGGCATCTTCCTCAATCCGCTCCCGTAGCCGCTCTCGGAAGTCAGTGACAGCAGTGTCAAGCAGGTCATGAAGCCGGGTGAGAAGCGCTACCTTACGGTCGTATGGTCCGGTCTGATTATTCCCGGCCTTAGCCAACCTCTCAGATAGCTTGGCGACAGCCGCTTCCTTGCTGGCCAGCAAGCGGCGCTCCTCAGCAAGAATCGCCTTTGTGTTGCCGAGGCTGATTCGTGTGTTGGCATGCCGTTCGACAAGCTCCATGAGAGCGCCTTCGCCGCTGCCGTCCTCCTTCAGCTGAGCCTCCAGTTCGTTCAACTGTTGCTCCGCGTCCGACAGATCTACCAGCGTTTGCTCAGCCTGGCTCTCGAGCCGGGCCAGTAGAGAAGCCTCCCCCTTCAATCGCCGAAGCGCACGTTGGCGGTTACGGAGGTCAACGAGCAAACGGTCGAGCTCTGCAGGATCCTGAGCGGGCGACTCATCAGCCGTGTCTAACGTCTGGACAGCCGCGGTGCCCTGGCCGCATGTCGGGCACTGGCCACTCGAGATCAGCTCGGCACGGCTCTGTGCGGAGGCTCGCGCGAGAACAGCATCGTCCCGTCGCTTGGTGACTTCATCGATTTCGTCGTCGAGCTGGATCAGCACCTTCTGCGCCGTTGGCTCCAGCACAGCACGCCACGCGGTACCGGATTTGGATTTAAGATCATTGACTAGCTCGTCATGGCGTTGGCGCAGCCGCTCGACCTCGTCGCGCTTTGCGTTGCGCTTACCTAGACGTTCGCGCAAGCGGGTTGCCGCCGCCAACCTCTTCTCAAGATCACTGACACTGCTAGTGAGCTCGTCGACCTTAGTTGTCAAGTCGCGAACGTTTTCGCGATGCTGGTCCGCCTGCTCGCTCGAAATCTGGAGGTGGTTGCCGAGTTCACGTGTGCTCTTGTCACGTTGCGCTGCCTTGGCTTGGTCAGTGCGGGCCGTCTTCAAGAGCGCTGCTGCGTGCGCTCGAGCCTCCGTGAGGATGGGTACACCGAGGATGCGCTCAATAGCCTCCTTGAGGCGTTCGCCGACTTCACTGCCAGTCGTAAGTAGCTGCTCGTACTCCTGAAGCAGCTCAGCGTCGAACAGGAAGAATCGCGCAATCTGTTCCGGCAGCAGCCGGGCGATCTCCCTGTTCCGCTCGTCGGGACCTAGAGCAGCCCCATCACGAAGAAGGCTAAGCTGTTCACGGAAATCCGCAGCAGAATGAGCCGGCCGCGTGGGGTCGTAAGGCTTGAAGGCGCGCGTCAGCTTGTACGACCGTCCAGCATAGACAAATGAAAGAACCGTTTTGAAACCCCGGGCTCCGCGGTGCCCTTCGGCCTCACTGTTGCCGACAGTTGCGAGGTCAATCTTCGCAGAACCGCGGCCAAGAATCACGCCGAACAGGGCATATCGGAGCGCGTTCAGGAATGACGTTTTGCCTCTCCCGTTCTCGCCCCACAAGAGCTCCACGCCAGGCCTGTCTGAAAACTCGTAAGTTTGGGTGCCACGGTAGGGCCCGAAATCTGTAATTTCTAGCGACTTAAGGCGCAGCATTTACCTACCCTCCCGCGAGAGGTAATCTTCCACGGCCCTTGCCACGGCGCGGGTTGCAACTGAAGCATTGTCGAGGTTGTCCCGCTCGGCGCTGAGTACGGCCTCCAGAAGATCCGCCGGAACATCCGGAAACTCTGCCTCGCGCAGCTCCTCGGCTGCACGGAATACATCCTCTACGGAGGCCTGAGGCAAGATAGGCTCCGTGTCGGCACCCGGCTCTACTCCTGCAGTATCACTCATCGTCATAGTCCTCCGACTCGATACCCTCGGCACCGTCCGCAACATGGTTTGCGATGACTTGAACTCCATGCTGGATGCAGATTCGTTCGACCTCGGTCATGGCCTGAGGGTTGGCAGCACCACTCGCAAAGTCAAGCACACGACCGAGCTCGCCCGCTAGAAGCCGGTCGGCATCACGTCGACGGAAGTTCTGCGGCGCGGCATCCTCACTCTTCTCGACGCTTGGTGTAGTGACTGCGTCGTGGAGCCGCGCGAAGGTTTTACCGGGATGTCGGCGAAGGATGCGCCCTCTCCGCTGAATGAATTCCCGCGGGTTCCGGCTGCTAGCTAGGATCAGGGCATGGGACACTGCTGGGAGATCGACGCCTTCGTCCAAGCAGCGAACACTCACAAGCACCCCGCCATTCAGCTCTAGCTCTGCTAGCGTAGCCTCTCGACTGCCATCCATTTCTGAGTGGTATTCCAGAGACGGTATACCCGCCCCGCTTAGCGCAGCTCGCACTTGCTGCACCTGTTCAATACTGTCACAGTAAATAATCCACCGCTGGCCGTCCTGCCAGTGATCGACCAGAACCCGACGGGCCAGATCAACCTTCACCGAAGCCTGCTTCAGGATTCGCGATCGGGCGATGGCGAGACGGCGAAGGCGCTCGTTGCTCTCGATATCGCCAAGGTCGCTGGCGTTCCTCGCGGCTTCTCGACGGATTCTGCGAGTAATGTCGTCGTATTCAGCCTGCTCTGGCCCTGTAAGCGGAGCTGTGTGTGGATGGTACGTATATGGCGTGAGGACCCGATCTCGGATAGCGTCGGCAAGGCTATACGTCGGCTTAAGGATGCCACCGAAATAGTCGAGAATGGCTAAGGTTCCTTCGGCGTCACCTGCTCGCCGTGGAGTCGCGCTGAGTCCTAGGCGCCATCCTGCGTCAATTGTGAGGAGGCTTCTTATCTTAGGGCTGCCCAGCCGGTGGGCTTCGTCCGCTACGAAAAGGAGGCGGTCGTGCGGGTAAAGCCGACTGCGGAAGCCATCAGTGCAGGCAGTCTGCATAGTCGCCAGAACAATCCGTGCTCCTGAACCGCCAGGGGCGCTCCATGGCCGCAAGAGCTCTTGGCGGCGCCAGTCCTCATGGCCGTCGCCGGCGAGCAGGAGTTTTGGGTCTAGGTCCCCAAGGCCCTCAGTCAACTCGCGCTGCCACTGCCCTAGAAGTAGTGCGCTTGGGACGACCACAAGGGCCGTGCCACCATCTTCCAGAGCGGCCCGAATGGCGTTGATTGCCGTGTAGGTCTTGCCGCTACCAGTAGCATGCTCGACTAACCCGCGCCGCTTGTTTAGTTCCCAGGACGCCAGGGCCTGTACTTGGTGGTCTCGAAGTGGTGAACGTTTTCCGCTGTTCTTAGCCCGGACCGAGGCTTCTGCTATTACTTCGTCAATCAAGACCTCCCAGTCCTCGGCTCCAGCTTCGCGCACCCGGGACATGGCCTCGTCATTCAGCGGCTGCACGCGAACGCCCTGTGCCCGATCATGCCAAAGCAGCTCGAACCGTTCACGCGACTTTTCGGTTCTGCGCGCATCCCGTTCATCGAGCCATGACGCGAATACGTCAATGCTCTCGATATTTCCATCGGCGGCCAGGCCAAGGTATGTCTCATTCATCGATCCGCGGAAACCGACCCAATCGCCGCCTGGATCCCCGAAGATCCCAACTTTGTCGTGAAACATACGACGCTCTGAAGCTCGCGCTGATGCGCCCACGCTGGCCAAGCGGATCTCTACCACTCGACTTGCTATTAGCCCAGCGAGCACTCGCGTCGGCTTCCTGGACCGATCGTTGGCGAGCAGGACGTTCAGCTCTGTTATCAAGGCAGCCGCAAGTTCATCGTTGGCTAGCGATTCCCTGCTTTCCCGCAACACCGCTGAGTCGGCGGAGGAAAATATGGGTGAGCAGATAATCCGCATTGTTCCACCCGAGCGAACGAATTCCTTTAGTGCGGGCCACGCGATTCCGAAGACCGCCGACGAAAAGTAGCCCGAGATGCGATCATAGCGTGTCGATAGCCTCATGCAGGGCAGGTAGAAATCCTCCGCTATGTCATCTTCGCCCTTGTCGTAGCTTTCTTTTAGCTCTAAATCTCGGAGGCGTTTCACCAGAGTTCTCCCTGCGATGAATCAGCCCTAGGCGACGTACGCTCGGTGTGGTACTGCTGCGTCTCCAGTAGGAGGTCGTCGCGCGTAATTTCGTGTCGTCGTATTAGTGCTCGGACTAGATGGTCCGTCCGTGCGGCCACCACATGTTCGGTAACCCCTGCAGACCGGATCAGGCGAATCTGCTCGGCGATTCCCTCGATGGCCGCTTCGTGTACTGTCCGGGCGGCCACCTGAACGCCCTTGGAGTACGGAAACTCTGAATGGGCGGTGGCGTCCCACATTACGAAGGTGTCGAACTCCTGGATATACCCAGCTAAAACAAGCATTGATCCGGGCGCGGACTCCAGGTTCCCGCGTGACCGCGGTCTTTGGCCCGGCAGCCGGAGCTGGATGCGGTAGTCGCCCGCGCGGCGTTCCGAGGGGTGATCTGTGGCGTTGAACAAGTAGACGATCAGCCGAGGTGGCAAGGGTGAGACCGCCCGGAGCCTCAGAGGCTTGGACATCATGTCTGAGGGAGGCGGCCACTCGGACAGGTGGTCTCCCAAACCAGAGCAGAAGTGACGGTGCAGCTCGGACACAGGCCATCGGGCAGGGTTCCCGGACACACCGGAAGAGTACGCAGCTCCTCCAGCTTGGCTGCCTGCCACGCCGCACCTGCCTATCGCTAGTCCCGAGGCTACGCGTTGACCCTGCCATGCCCGTACGACATCCCCATAGCTGGTGCCGACTGTGCAGAGTTCGCGTCGTCGTGATCGGGCAGGAGATCGGGGCAGGTTCCGCGCCGCAGCATCCAAGGAGGCTGCTCAAAGGACACGCTGGCCCCAATGCCGTCGACCTGCCCCAACTGTGTCCAGTGCGCATCCATCCGTAGCGGCGAGGGTCGTGGGCCCACAGTCCAGGGCCTTGCCGAGCTAAGAGATGTCAACTCGGGGAACTGAGGCCGCGACTTGGTTTTTAGGCGATGAGGGCGAGTGCGACGAGGGCACCGGCGACGAGGTATGGCCCGAAGGCCATGCTGCCCTCAGCCCGGCTTGCCAGGTGGGCAAGGGCGGCGGGCGCTGCAAGCAGGTACGGTAGGACCGCGCCGAGGAGGACTGCGTCCCAGCCGAGCGTGCCGAGCGCGGTGCCGAGTAGGGCGGCCAGCCGTACGTCGCCGAGTCCCATGCCGCTGCCGCCAACAAGGGCGAGCAGCAGGTATCCACCGCCGAGCGCCGCGCCGGCCGCCGCAGCGACGACGAGCCGCCGGCCGTCCGCGGTCATGGCCGCCTCGGCGGCGAGGATGACGAAGACCGCCGCTGCCGCGACCGCAATGACGGGAGTGGGTAGACGGCGTACGGCGATGTCGACGGCCGCGAGCAGCGCCCCGCTGTAGAGGATGACCAACCACACCGCCAAGGTGGCGAGGCCGGATAGCTCGGCGGATCGTAGGCGCAGGCCGATACCGATCGAAGCGACCGCGAGGCTGACGCTGCCGAGCACCCGATCGGACACAGCCACGCACGGAGAGGTGGCAAGCCGTTGCCGACCTCCCGAAGGCGCGTCCTCTGCCGCTCCGATGGTTCTGGCAGATGGGCCGGTAGGGACCGCCAGCAGCCGCGTGGCACATGGCAGCACCGCGCCGACCAGCGCACCGGTGAGCCCGGCGCTGCCGAATAAGAGTGCCGCGTCGAGGTGACTCACCGCGACCCAGCCCTCGCGTCCTCGACGCTATTCAGGGGTGGGTGCGGTTGTTGGCCGAGGGCTGGCTGGTCTCGTCGCCGTAGGTGTCGAGCCATTGCCCCAGGTCGGCCATGAATGACATGAGCACCGGCAGTAGTTCCTCGCCGGCTTCGGTCAGGGCGTAGCGGCTGCCCTCAGTACTCGCGACGTGCCCGACGAGGCCGTGCTCCTGCAGCCGCCGCAGAGCCTCGTTCAGCGATTTCGAACTGGGCGCAGGGCTGATGGTGTGCAGCAGATCGGTGAAGCGCATGGGCTGCCCCTGCTGCAGCGCGGTCAGGATCTCCAGGGACCACCGGTGTCCGCACAGCCGGACAGCGTCGTAGACGCGTTGAAAGGAATGCACCGCCTTCCCTCCCCGTCAAGGTCGGCTACCCCGACGAGTGTAAGGGCAGCACTGCGCAGCGTGAATAGTAAAATTCACGACCTCCGAAGGATGAGGTGCTGGCTAATCGACAGGTGTGCGTCCTGAAGAGTGGCGTTCGCCCAGCTTGTCGCACGCCTGCGCCAACGCCGCGAGGGAATCGGCAAGGGCCCGACCGGGCCGTGAGAGCAGGTAGACCGACGCGGTATCTGTTACGTCCCAGCTTCCGGCTCCCGAGGCGCGTCGCACCAGTCCGGCAGCCGCCAACCAGCGGAGGTCGCACGCGAGTCCAACACCGTCTCGGCAATTGCCAAGCCGCGCGAGCTCGTCCAGGTTGGAGTCACCGTGGTTGCGAAGAGTGACGAGAGCGGCGACCGCGTTCGCTCGCCGGCTCAGTTCGCGGGCTAGGTCGTGGGGGCAGCGAGCCTCGGCACTGCGACTCATATCGGGACTCCCTCGAACTGTTCAGAGGGATTCTAGAGGCATCGATGCCTGCGGGCATAGTGTCGCTAACCCGACACCCGGCCGCCGGTTTGCTCTGCTTTCAGACCATTGGCGCTTACCGAAGGGTGATCACGGAGTCGTAATCACCTCACGGTAAGTACGTTGCGGTAACTGCGGGGTCCGGGTGTAGAGGTGGATTCAGACCGCGCTCCCTGGAACTTCCACGCATCGCTGCAGGAACGCCGGCGCGTGCTGTGGAGGGGTGCACCTGAGGAGGAAAAGTGACTGTCCGTGATCGACGGAGGCGTCGGGTCAGGCACCGACCATGCCGACCCCGCAATCCGCTGCCCGCTGTGGCTGTTCTCGCCGCACTGGTCGCTATCGCGGCTGCGGGCGGCTGCACGGGTGCCGAGCCCGCCGAAGACAGCCGAACTCCGCTGCCATCTGTTCCCGCGCCGACCCAGGACGCCCGCGGCAGCGCCGAGGAAGCGGCGCTGGACGCCTACCGAGGCATGTGGCAGGCCTACGCGAAGGCCGGCCTCACGGCCAACCCGGACGAGCATTCCCTGGCTGCGCACACCACCGGCGAAGCGTTGACAAACCTGAAGAACGGCCTGGCGAAGCTTCGCCGGGACGGCGAGGTCATCAAGGGCGAGTACCAGTCGGATCCGCAGGTCACGGAAGCCTCGCCCGCCGCCACGCCATCGAGCATCTCGGTGCAGGACTGCCTGAACACGGCGCGATTCCTCACCTACAAGACGGCGACGGGAGCGTTGGCCGATGACGTCCCGGGCGGGAACCGTGCCGTGAGGGCGACCGTGACCCGCGACGACGGCGGCTGGAAGGTGTCCAGCTTCGGTGTACAGGCGGTCGGCTCATGCTGAGGCGTGCTCTGCGCGCTGGGATCGCGCTCTTGATTGTCGGCGTCGGCGTCGGCGCCTTCTCCCCGGCTTGGGCCGACGACGGGCTGGGAAACGTGGACTGCAGCCAGACCCCGAACGCGGCCGAGTGCGACATCAGCGCCGGCACTCCAGGCGGACCGGGCGGCTCGAATGGCGGCAACCAGGGCAGCGGCGGTTCCGATGACGGCTCGGGGGGCGGCGGCGAGGACGGCTGCTACTGGTTGCCTGTCGACGTAGACCTCCCGCCGCCGCCCGGCAAGGGCCCTGAGGGCGGTTGGTATTCGCGGACCTGCGTGGCCAACGGGCTGGGGTCGCAGGACGTGCCGGTGTGGCTGGACCAGGCGCCGTCGGTGAACCTGGCGGCGCTGGCGCAGACAGCGCGGTCTCGGCTGCGCCTGCCCTCGCCGCAGATCCGCACGAATCCCACCACCGCGCCGTTCGTGCTGGTGCAGGTGCCGGTGTGGCTGTGGGTGGACCCGGCGACGTGGGGTGCCCGGTCGGCGACCGCGTCGGTGCCTGGGGTGTCGGTCACCGCCACCGCGACGCCCACGCAGGTGGTGTGGTCCTTCGGCGACGGCAGCAACGACCTGACGTGCACTGGTCCGGGCAAGCCGTGGAAGCCAGGCGCGGACCCGCGGGCGTCCTCGTCGTGCGGGCACACCTACACCTCCTCGTCCGCTGTCGCGGCGGGGGCGGCGTTCCGGCTGCGGGCGACGGTGACGTGGTCGGTCACCTGGTCTGGTGCCGGTAGCGGGGGCACTCTCCCCCCGCTCACGACGACCTCGACGGTGTCCGTGCGGGTGGCGGAGTCCCAGGCGATCGTCGGAGGTGCCCGGTGAGCGTCACCACGGACCGTCCCCGGGCGGTGAACACCGCCGCTGCGGACCTGCCGCCGGTGCCCGCCGGTACGCGGCGGGTGGGGCGGCGCAGCGGCCGGCGTGTGGTCGCCGGGCTGCTGCTGGTCCTGGCGACGGTGGTGACGTTTTGGCAGGTGGACCTGCGCCGGAACGCCGACGAGCAATTCCTCGCCGTCGCGCGGGACGTACCGGCGGGTCAGGTCATCACCGACGCCGATGTGCGGGTGGTGCGGGTGGCGAACCCGTCCGGCCTGGACCTTGTTCCGGCCGAGCGGCGCGGCGGGGTCGTCGGCCGTTCGGCGGCGGTGCCGCTGGCGGCAGGGAGCCTGCTGGTTTCGGCGCAGGTCGGGCCGGCGGCGTGGCCCGCGGCGGGGCAGGCGGTGATCGCGGTGCCGGTCAAGCCGGGCCGGGCCCCGACGAGCCTGACCGCTGGGTCGCGGGTGGTGGTGCTGGTCGCCCCGCCGACCGGAGGCGGGCAGCAGGCGCCGCAGCAGAACAACGGTGTACGCCGGGCGGTGGCCACGGTCGTGTCCGTGGCGGCGGGCGCCGACCAGGTGGGCACGCAGTTGGTGACGGTGCTGCTCGCCGCGGATGCGGCGGAAGCGGTCGCGGCGGCCCCGGGGGACGTGTCGCTGGTGCAGCTCGGCCCGTCCCAGTGAGACGTGAGGAGGTGCGGGAGATGTTGGTGGTGGTGGCGTCGGTGTCCGGCGCGCCGGGCGCGTCGACGGCCGCGTTGGGGATGGCGGCGTTGTGGCCGAACCGTCCGGCGTTGCTGGTGGAGGCCGACCCCGGTGGCGGGGTGGTCGCGGCGCGGTTCGGGCTGGCGCAGGAGCCGGGACTGGCGTCCCTGGCGGCGGCGGCCCGGCACGGCGGGCACACCGGCGGGGCGGCACCGTACGTGCAGCAGGTGCCGCTGGGTTTGCACGTCCTCCTCGGGCCAGGTGCGGCCGAGACCGCCGCGGGGGCGGTGTCGGTCCTCGCCGGCCAGGCCGACGCGGTCGCGCGGTTGGCGCCGGTAGTGATCGCCGACGCGGGCCGCCTCTACGCCAACAGCCCGGCGTGGGGCCTGTTGCGCTCCGCTGACGCGGTCGTGCTGGTCACCTCGGGGTCGACGGAGTACCTGGACCACGTGGACACCCGCCTGCCGGCGTTGCGTGCCGCGGCGCGGCCGGGTGGTGTCGGGCTGGCGGTCTGCGGCAGGTCCGCCTTCACCCCGGCGGAGATCAGCGGGCGCCTCGGTGTTCCGGTGTGGGCGCAGCTGCCTGCCGACCGGTGGGGCGCGGGCGTCCTCGCCGGGCGGATGACGGGGCGGGCGTGGACACGTACCCGCCTCGCCCAAGCTTTGCGCGCCCTCGCCGCGTCCGTCGCGGCCGGCGGTCAGCCCGCCGGTGCGGCGCTGAAGGTCGTGCGGTGACCGCCCCGACGCTGAACGGCGGCGCGACCGCGGCGCCGCCGGAGGTGGTGGCGCGGCTGCGGGCCCGGGTCAGCGACCGCCTTTCCGCGCACGGCGCGCAGCTTCCCGACGGCGAGCGCCACGCGGTGATCGCGGGATACATCGCCGAGGAACTCGTCGTCCACGCCCGCGAGGACATCTCCGCCGGCCGTGTCCCGCTCACTCCGCAGGCCGAGGCGGCCCTGGCGCGGGCGTTGCGGGACAGCTTCACCGGCCTGGGCGGCTTGCAGAGGTTGATCGACGACCCGCGGGTGGAGGACATCTTCGCCAACGGCTGCGACAACGTGTGGATCCGCACCACCGACGGGCAGGTGCAGAGAGTGCCGCCGGTCGCCGCCTCCGACGACGACTTGGTCGACCTGGTGCGGGTCGCGGCGGCGCGCAGCGGGCAGGAGGAGCGCCGCTTCGACCGCGGTTCGCCCGGCCTGTCGCTGCGGCTGCCCGGCGGGCAACGCCTGTTCGCCGTGATGGCGGTAGCGAAACGGCCCTCGCTGTCGATCCGCCGCAACACCCTGCACCGGGTGACCCTGGACGACCTGCTGCACCGGGGGGAGATCACGGTGGGGTTGCGGGAACTCATCCGGGCGCTGGTGCGGGCGCGCAAGAACATCGTGATCTGCGGAGGCGTTGGCGTCGGCAAGACCACCATGCTGCGCGCCGCCGCCGGCGCGATCAGCCCGCACGAGCGGATCGTCACCGTCGAGGACGCCTACGAACTCGGCCTCGACGAGGACAGCGACGCCCACCCGAACACCACCGCCCTGCAGCAGCGGGAACCGAACCTCGAAGGCGTCGGCGGCATCGACATGTCCACGATGGTGCGCTGGGGCCTGCGCATGCGCCCGGACCGAGTCATCGTCGGCGAGACCCGCGGCGCCGAGGCCGTACCCATGCTCCTGGCAATGTCACAGGGCAACGACGGGTCGATGTGCACCCTGCACGCCTCCTCCAGTAAGCAGGCCCTGACCCGGCTGGCCATGTACGTCATGCAGGCGCCAGAGAAGCTGACCTTCGACGCGGCGAACGTGCTCATCGGCCAGGCCGTCGACTTCGTCGTCCACCTGGACGTCGCCACCGACGGCACCCGCGTGGTGTCCTCCATCCGCCAGGTCCTGGAAACCGACGGCACCCAGGTCCCCTCCAACGAGATCTACCGCCCCGGCCCCGACCGGCGCGCCATCCCCGCCGCGCCGATTCGCGCCGACACCCTCGATGAGCTCACCGCCGCCGGCCTCAACCCGAACCTCCTCGTCCGGGACCGGTGGTGAGCATGAACCTGCTGCCGATCCTGCTCGGTCTGGGCTGCGCCGCCGGCCTGATCCTCGTCGCCGACGGGCTGCGCCGCCGCCCACCTGGCACCCCGACCACCCGGACACGGCAACGGTGGACGGCGGCCGACCGTACCCGGCTCCTCGCGGCCATCGTCGCTGGATTCGCCGCCGCGGCGGCGACCCGTTGGCCGGTCGCGGCGCTGCTGACCGCCGCCGCGGTGTGGGCGCTGCCCCGCGTCCTCGGCCCTGACCGGGAGCACACCCGCGCGATCGCCCGGATCGAGGCGATCGCCACCTGGGCCGAGCTGCTGCGTGACACCCTGTCCTCGGCCGCCGGCCTGGAGCAGGCCATCACCGCCACCGCCCCTGTCACCCCCCTGCCCATCCGCCCCCAGGTGCAGGCCCTCGCGGGGGCGGTGCGCGGCGGAGCACGGCTGCCCGACGCGCTGCGCGCGTTCGCCGCCGACCTCGCCGACCCCACTGCCGACCTCGTCGTGCGCGCCCTGACGCAGGCCGCCGGCTACCACGGCGGGCAACTGTCCCAGTGCCTGACCAGCCTCGCCGCCACCGCCCGGGAGCTGGCCGGCATCCGGATGCGGGTGGCCACCAAACGGGCGGCGACCCGCACGGCCGCCCGGGTCATCACCGGCACGTCGGTGGCGATGGTCGCCGGGCTGATCCTGCTCAACCGCGGGTTCCTCGCCCCGTACCGCAGCGTCACCGGGCAGCTCGTGCTCCTTGTCGTCGGGGCGGTGTTCGCTGGCGGGTTCTGGTGGCTGGCCCGCGCCTCCCGCGTCCCGCAACCACCACGGGTGCTCTCGGCCGACCAGCTCGGGCAGGTGGCGTGATGGCCGCTTTCGTGGTGGCGTGCGGCGTCGTGGCCGGCCTCGGCTTGGTCCTGGCCGGCACCGGCCTGCGTCCCGCTCGGCCCAGCCTCGCCCAGGCCCTCGACGCCCTGCGCCGCACCCCGGCTGCCCCGGAAGAACCGGTGGGGGCCAGGACCCGGCTGCTCGCCGTGCCTCTGCGTGCCCTCGGCCTGCCCCGGCAGCGGATGCGCGCCGACCTCGCCGTACTCGGACGGCCGACCGCCACCCACTTGGCCGACCAGGCCCTCGCGGTCCTCGCCGGCCTGCTGCTGCCCCCGGTCGCGATGGCCGTCCTCGCCTCCGGCGGGGTCAGCTTCGCCGCCGGTATGCCGCTGTGGGCGTCGCTGGCTGGCGCGGCCGGCGGCTGGTGGCTGGCCGAGACCACCGTGCACGCCGAGGCGCAGCGGCGCCGCGACGAGCTGCGCTACGCCCTGTCCGCCGTGCTCGACCTCGTCGTCATCTCCCTCGCCGGCGGCGCCGGACTCGAACAAGCCCTCGACGACGCCTGCGCCGACACCCACGGCTGGGCCGCCGGACGCCTGAACCGTGCCGTGGCCACCGCCCGGCTGCTGCGCATCCCGCCCTGGCAGGCCCTCGGCCAGCTCGGCGAGGACACCGGCGTCGTCGAACTGCAGGAACTCGCCGCGACGATGAGCCTCGCCGGCACCGAAGGCGCCCGCATCCGCGACTCCCTCACCATCCGCGCTGCCACCCTGCGCGCCCACCAGGCCGCCGCCCTGGAGGCCCGGGCCAACTCTGCCACCGAACGCATGTCCATGCCGGTCATGCTCCTGGCCGCCGCCTACATGCTGTTCCTCCTTTACCCGGCTGTCACCGCCGTCGACAGCTTCTGACCCCGAAACACCAGAAGGAGAAACGCCGTGCACCCCAGCAAGCTGATGGCCCTGCTGACCCTGGCACACCTCACCCTCGTCGACCGGGTCCGCCGGCTGCGCGACTCCGGCGACCGGGGCAGCGAGACCACCGAGAAGGTCATGTGGATCGCCCTGCTCGTCACCCTCGTCCTGGCCGTCTACGCCATCTTCCAAGGCAAGATCATCACCAAGATCACCGGAATCAACCTCTAGCCATGCACCGAACGCGACGAGGCAGGCGACGCCGGCTCGGTGGTGACCGCGGGTCGGTCACCACCGAGGTGGTCCTCTACGCGCCTCTGCTGTTCCTGCTCGTCCTCGTCGGCGTGCAGTTCGCCCTGTGGGCCCTGGCCCAACTCGGCGTCCAGCACGCCGCGAACCACGCCCTGCAGACCACCAGGGTGTCCGGCGGCACCGCCGCCGCCGGGCGCGCCGACGCCGCAACCGTCCTCGACCAGGTCGCCGGGCAGGTCGTCGTCGACCCGCGCGTGTCGGTCACCCGCACCGCCGACACCGCCACGGTGGCCGTGTCCGGCCGGGTGCCCGCCGTCGTGCCGTTCCTGCGCCTGCAGGTCAGCACCCAGGCCAGCGCCCCGGTCGAGCGTTTCCGCCCCTCGACCCTGTCGCTGGCCCTCTCGCCGCCTGGAGTGGAAGGAGACTCGACGTGACCCGCGAGCAGCGCCGCAGCGGACATCCACGCCGCCGGGTGCCGCGGCTGCGCGGAGACCGGGGTTCGGTCAGCGTCGAGATGGCGCTGAGCTACGTACCGCTGATGGTCCTGGCCGCCCTCGCGGTGGTGGCGTGCCTGCGCCTGGCCTCGGCCGCCATCGATGTCAACTCCGCTGCCGCCGCGGCGGCCCGCCAGGCGTCCCTCGCCCGCACCCCCGGCGAGGCCCGCGCCGCAGGCGCCGACGGCGCCTCCGCCACCCTGGCCGGGCGGGCCTTCACCTGCCAGCCGTCCACCGTCACCGTCGACCCCGGCGCGTTCGTCGCCGGCGGGCAGGTCAGCGCCACCGTGGCGTGCACCGTCCGCCTCGAAGACCTCTACGGCCTCGGCCTGCCCGGCACGATCACCATCCGCGGCACCTCACACCAGCCCCTCGACACCTACCGCGGGACAACGGCGCCATGAACCGGCTGCGTACGCGCCTGCAGCAGGCCCGCCACGACGACCGCGGCCAGATCACTCCGTGGACGATCTTCGGCGTCGTCCTCGTCCTCATCCTCGCCGGCCTGGTCCTCGACCTGGGCCTGGGCATGTCGGACAAGGTGCGGCTGCTCGACGTCGCGCAGGGCGCCGCCCGGGCCGGCGCCCGCGAGATCGACCTCGCCACCTATAGGGCCACCGGCACTGTCCAGCTCCAGCCCGCCCAGGCCGCCGCAGCCGCGCGGAGCTTCGCCCAACAGGCCGGTGTCGACGGGCAGGTCACCGCGTCCGCCACCCCCACCGCCGTCACCGTCACCATCAGCGGCACCCGGCCCACGCAGCTGCTGCACCTCGTCGGAATCAGCGCCCTGCCGGTGTCCGCGACCGCGACCGCCAGCCCTCTGACCGGCGTCACCGCACCGAACTGACCAGGACCGCCACCCCAACGACCGGGAGCCCCAGTGTTCGCATTCCTCGCCGCCACCGCCCGCCGGCTGGCCGGACTCGGGATCCTGGTGCTGCTCACCGCCGGCGTGCCGTACGCGCTCATCCGATACGTCGGCTGGCCGCTACCCCGCGAGGTCCCCACCTGGCAGGACGTCGGCACCGCCCTCACCTCACCGCTGACCGACGCCATGCTCGGCAACGCCGTCGTGTGCCTGCTCTGGGCGGTGTGGGCGGCGTTCATCTGGTCGCTGATCGCCGAGGTCGCCGAAACCGTCACGGGCATCCGCCTGCCGCAACCCCGCGCGATCGCGCCGGCCCGCGGGCTTGCCGCCATCCTGGTGGCCGCCATCAGCGGCGGCGTCCTAGCCACCGCGGCCCAGGCCGCACCGGCCCTCACCCAGCCAGCCCAGGCGATAACCGCCCGCACCAGCGCCACCGCTTCGGCTACGGCTACGGCCGTGCCCAGCGGCGCCGTGCGGCTGGTGAGCACGGATGGGCACCACACGCAGCCCTGGCAGGCGGCCGCGTCGGCGTCCGCCCTGCCGGACATGGGGGATCAGGTGCCGGCGCGGCTGGTAGCTGGCCACGTGACGCTCGTGTCGTCCGGGCAGACCTACACCTGCGAGGTGCGGCGCGGGGACACCCTGTCGGAGATCGCCCAGCAGTGGCTCGGCGACGCCAACCGGTGGCCGGAGATCTTCGCCCTCAACCGGGGCACCCACTTCCGCGACATCGGCGGCACGCTCACCAACCCGAACCTGATCTACCCCGGCTGGACCCTGGAACTGCCCGACGACGCCACACCACCCGCCGGCACACCCCGGACCCCGCCACCCGCGAGCCCGCCGGCGGCAGGCCCCGAACAGCCGACACCCGGCACCGCCGCGCCTCCGCCGACACCACCGAGCCAACCCACCCAGCCGCCACCCGACGCGCCGTCCGCGAGACCGTCGACAGGCCCCACCACCCCGGCACCGCATGACGGTGACGACGGCGTAGTCCACGTCCCTTCGCTGTCTGTCACCACCACGCCCGCTGAGCAGCCGTCGGCCTCCGGAGCCTCGGCGACGCGCAGCCCTGCGGTCGACGGGCAGCAGACACCCGGGCCGCGAACCGAGACGTCGCCCGGCGTCTTACTCGGCACCGGCAGCTGGCTCGACGCCGGGCTCGTCGCCGCGATCCTCGCGGCCGTCGCCCTCGTCTGGGCCCACCGTCGCCGCCGCTACACCCGCCGGCCCGTGTCGGCCGACCTGCGCGTGGACGACCCCGACGTGGCGCCCATGCCGCCCGTGGTGAACCAGATCCGCCGCCGCCTGCGCCATGCCACCACGACCTCCACCGACCCGGCCAGCTACGAAGGTCCGGACGACGACCTCGGGCTGTTCACCGATCCCGACGGCACCGAAGCAGACGACAACACCTCCGTACTGGACGGCCCTGACACCTCCGATCAGGACGTCGACCTGCTCGACGACGACCGCCCGGAGATCGCCGGGCGGCACGACCAGAACGACGCCCTCGACGACGCCGGTCTCGACGACGAGGACGACCACGTAACGCCGGCGCCTGTCGCGGACCCGAGCGCAGGAGACGACACTGCGCTCCGCCCAGTGGTGCCGTCGCTGGCGCACCCGCTCGCCGCGGTCTGGCCGCCCGCCGGCCTGGGGCTCACCGGTCCCGGCGCGGAGGCCGCCGCCCGCGGGTTCATGGCCGCCGCCCTGGCCGCCGGAGGCCTCGACGCACCAGAGGACCGCACCTGGCTGGTCATGCCGTCGGCGACCGCGGCGACGCTGCTCGGCGCCGGTGCCGTCGCGCTGCCCCGCACCCCGCGGCTGACCGTCACCGGTGGCCTGGACGAGGCACTCGACCTACTCGAGGCGCAGACCCTGCACCGCAGCCGCATCGCCTACGCGCACGAGGTCGACACCGCCGCCGAGGCCCGCGCGGTGGACCCAACAGGGGAGCCGATGCCGCCCGTCCTGTTGCTGGCCGACGCCGACACCCGCCACCAGCGCACCCGCATCGCCGCGCTCCTCGCCCAGGGCCAGCGCCTGGACATCCACGGCGTGCTGCTGGGCGCATGGCCCGACGGCGACACCGTCGTCGTCGCCGCAGACGGCACCACCAGCCGCGCCCAGGGGGAAGGCTCCCGCCACGGTGGCCACCCGGCCGACATCGGCCGACTGGCCGTCCTCACCCCGTCCGAGACCAGCGACCTGCTCGTCACCCTCGCCGAGTCCCACACCGGCCAGCCGCAGGCTCCCGCCCCGACCGAACCCGTCACCACCGCCCAGGCCACGACCACCGCACCCGATGCGCAACCTTCTCCCGACACCGAGCCGGCGCCACCCGGCGTCCCCGCCCGCGAGGGTGACCACCTGCCGGCATCCGGCCCGGAGCCTGTTCCCGCCGCCCCAACAGCAACAGCAGGCAGCGCCAGCAGCGAGACCACCCCGGTCACCCAGGCAACTCCGCCCACCGACGCCCATGCCGGCGGCGCGGACACTGCCCGCGACGGTGCGCCCCCGCCCGCCGTGGAGGAACCGGACACCGGCGGCGCGGTCGAGAAGAGCCAGGAGACCAGCCACGGGAGGGTGCAGGTCACTGTCCTGGGCACCGCCGCGATCGTCGACGTGCCGCCCGGGCCGACACTGCGCAAGAAATCCCTCGAAGTGCTCGTCTACCTGGCCGTGCACGACGGCGACGCCTCCGCCGAGGCGATCCTCGACGACCTGCTCCCCGACGCCCCCGCCAACAAAGCACCCGGCCGGCTCTACACCTACGTGTCCGACCTGCGCACCATCATGCGCCGCACCGCAGGACGCGGCACCTACCTCACCCACCCCCACCAGCGCTACGTCCTCAACCGCGACGCCGTCGACGTGGACCTGTGGCGCATGCGCGCCGCGATCCGCGACGCCAACCAGGCCACCGACCCGGCCGAGCGCCTCGCCGCGCTGCGCCGCGCGGTCGATACCTACCGCGGGCACTTGGCCGACGGCGCCGACTACGAATGGATCGAGCCCTACCGCGAAGCCGTCCGGCAGCAGGCACTCGACGCCTACCTCGCCCTCGCCGATGCCCTCGCCGACAACCCCGCCGAGCAGCTCACCGTCCTCGACGCCGCGATCGGCCACAATCCGTACGCCGCAGAGCTGTACCAGCAGGCAATGCGGGCCCGCGCCGCGCTCGGGCACCTCGACGCCATCCGCAGCCTGCGCCGCTCTCTCACCCGCGTCCTCGGCGAGATCGACGCCGAACCCAGCGACGACACCATTGCCCTGGCCGACGAGTTGGTCGCCCAGGTGCAGCGCCCCGCCCGCCGACCCGACCTGCGGCCGGCGCCCCGGCCCGGTGACGGAGCCGCCGCATGACCGCCACACCGCTACCCCGGCACAACTCCGCCCGTACCCCGGAGATAGCAGAGGCCGACCTCCGGCACCTGACCCGCCTGCGGTGGGCCGTGCGGGCGGTGCTCGCCCTCGGCGTCGCCGCGTCGATCGCGGCGAACGTCCTACACGCCCGGCCGAACCTCATCAGCCAGGTCATCGCCGCGTGGCCGCCGCTGGCGCTGCTGCTGACCGTCGAACTCATCTCCCGCGTACCCGCGGACCGCCGCGGCCTGGCCGCCGCCCGGCTGATCGCCGCCGCCGTCATCGCCGGCATCGCCGCCTGGGTGAGTTACTGGCACATGGTCGGCGTCGCCGCCCGGTACGGCGAAACCGGTGCCGCCGCCTCCTACCTGCTGCCCATCTCCGTTGACGGGCTGGTCGTCGTGGCTAGCATCAGCCTGGTCGAGATCGCGGGACGGATCCGCACCCCCTCCGTCAGCCGGGCCGACGGCCAGCAACCCGCCACTACGCCAACGGAGACGCCGTTCCCGACGGCCGAACCCCCGAGCTTGAAGGCACCGGCCCTCGCATCAGGGCCGCCCCATGCAGCGCAGCAGGTCCGAGGCTTCGACGTATCGCCGACGGACAAGCCGGAGGCTGCGATCCGCGGCGACGAGGGCGAGCCTTCGAATGCGGACGCCACCGGGCAGTCGCCGACCGATGGGCGCGACACCGAGGAAATTGCACCTGAGCCCTCGCGGGACGATGCACGGAACCACGAGGACGCTCACCTCGTCCGGACCGGTGACGACGCCTCGGCGTCGTCCCCGCACACGGCGCCGTTGCGGGGCACTGACCTTTCTCACCCCGACACGGACCGGTCCGGAAGCAGCAGGTCGCGCCCCACCGGCTCTTCAGTCGCGCCGGTCGAGAACTCCGACGAGCAGGACAGAGTCAATACTCCGGGGGCTGCCCAAGAATTTGAACCGGACCCCCTCGAGAGCCAGGAACATGACCCCGAACCGGACGACGGTACAAGCAGCGCAGAGGTGCCGCCCGACACCGCCGGGGCCGTGGCCTACTGGTACCGCCAGGACCCGTCCCTGCACCCAGCCGACATCGCCACCAGAATCGGCCGGTCCGAGCGCACCGTCCGCCGGTACTGGCCGCCCGTGCCGCGAACCGCGAACGGACACGACACCAGGCGTGTCACCGAGCAGATTGGCGCCTCCTGACCGCCGCCGTCCGGCGGCGATCAGGCAGCCCGCCGGCGTGCAGGCGCGAGTACAGAGCACGGATGCGCTAGGTGAGGCAAGCCCTCTCAGCTTCGGAATCTGTCGAGAAGGGTGCCCTGATTCTGGCGTCGCCGGCCGGTTCAACAAGCCCGCCGTCCACCATGCGCGCTTCGAGACATGACCTAGCGGCGCCGAGGCCGCCATGCTTAACGTCTTACAACAGACGCTAGCTTCTTCTGAAAGTCTTAGATAAGATACCAACGTCTTGCGAGGAGGGGCGCCAGTGATTGCAGTGAACATTCGACGATCAGGCGACGACGCGTCGACGCCCGAGCAGGTACGCGAGGCGGCGGCTGGCGACTGGGTATTGAGTAGCCGGACACTCGACGTGTATGGCGACGTCCTGCTCGCTGTGCGCAATGGCCGCGTCCGTGGCGCGTTCGACATCCTGGGCTGGGAGCCGGTCGATCACGGCCGGATCCGATTCGACTTGCGTGAGTCCGATGAGTATTCCTGGCTGGTGGGAGGGGAGAGTCCCGTGAAGTGGAAGCAGGGCCAGAGCAATCCGGTCATGTACCTCGATACCGATGACGTAGGCGAGGAGCCTCCGAGCGGCGCCGTTGCTCAAGCGGTCCGGCCGCGCCGCGGCGTCCATCGAATTGTTTTGGAGACTCGGGGACTGTCAGACGAGCAGGCGGCACAACTGCACCACACGCTGATCACCGTGGCAGGGATGACCGGCGGGCTGCACAACTACCGCGCCACTTCGCTAGTGCGGGAGATGGTGGCCGCGCGGGAAGCGTTGTCGTATGACTATCGGTCAGCGAACAGCCCGAAAAAAATCTCAGACTGAGCGGGCAAGGGGCCGGGCCAACGACCATGACATCACGGTTGTTGGCCCGGCCCAAGTCTGCCGATGTTTGAGTACGTGCACTGCGGCTGGTCCCAGGCGGCCGAAGTTGGCTCACGGACCAGCAGCGCCCGAGTCAGTGCTTACTCGGCCGCCCTGCTCCGCCGAACGACGAAAAGACCGCCTTCGCACTCCTCCCCGGCGAACCGCCATTCACCGGCACCGAATGACTGGGTGATGGTTTGTAGATCTCAGCGATGGCACCGGCGACGACACCGTGCCCGTTGATATTGCCCTGCGGCTCCTCTCCTATCTGGGATTCGTGCGCCCGCGGAGACGCACGAATCCCAGACAGGATGCGGCAGGGGTGTCCCGTTACAGTTGGGCGATCAGCGGCTGTGCCTGGGGGCCGAAGTTGTACCCGTCGTCCCAGGGGAACCGGCCCTGCTGGTCGGGCCACACCATCTGCTGGAGGCGGATCTGGTCGCGGCCGTAGCGGTTGATCGCCATCGCGGGTAGCAGTTCGTCGGTGGGTGGCCCGTCGATGATGATCGCGTCGTAGCCGGCGATGAGATCGCTGATGCGCTGGCCGTGGGCGAACCGTTCGGCCTTGTCGTAGACCCGGCGAGCCAGGTCGTTGAGGAGGCTGTGGGCGATCTCAGGTGGCAGCCCGGCGGCGATCAGTTCGGGGTAGTCGTGGGCGGTGAGTCCGACGGTGTAGGCGAACGGGGCGGTGGTGCCGGGGTCGTCGTCGGTGGGCAGGACGTGGGTGACGGCCCAGCCGGTGGTCTCGATGATTTGGTCTTGGCGTCGGAGGAAGCCGTTGATGTCACGCATGGTGTGTGTCTCCTGGGCATTCGGGGGTGCGGGTGGGGTCCGGGTCGGGTGGCTCGACGTCGACGAAGCCCCAGAGTCGTTCCATGACCTGTAGTTGCCAGGTGCGGTAGCGGTCGGCGAAACCCCGGCAGAGTGCGGGTGGGACCGGGCTGCCGGCGTAGGGCAGCGTCGAGTGGCAGATGATGTAGCCGGCGTCGCCGCGCGCCTCGGTCACCATCTGCTTGAGCCGGCCGGGGTCGAGGTGCATCGGGTTGCCGGGCTTGAAGATGCAGGTGGCGCACTCGCGGGCGAGTCGTCGGGTCTTGTGTAGCTCCGGGTCGCCGACGCTGAGTCGGGGTGACCGGTCGGTGCCCGGTTCGTCGGCGGGATCGAACATGCTGTCCATAGTCAACTCCTTGTAACTGCGGCGCGGGGCCCGCATCGGTGGGTGCGGGCCCCGCGGATCCGGGTGAGGCGAAGGCCTCGGCCGCCGGGAGGCACCGGTGGCCTGGTCAGAGCTGACCCAGCCAGGTCAGCACCGTGTCGACGTCGGCGCGGCGCAGCCCGTCGTACGGGTCGACCGGGTGGAGCAGGGTGGGTGCGCCGTCGGTGGTGCGCTGGTCGGCGGTGGTGGGGTCCTTGCCGCCGAACTCGTCGTCGAGGACGGCGAGTGGCCGTCGCGCGGCCCAGGCGTAGAGGGGGCTGAGTTTGCTCTGGTGGCCGAAGCGGACCCCGCCGGCATGGACGGGAACATGCGGCCAGGTGGTCGGTAGGCCCAGTCGTGGCGCGATCCATGCGGCGGCCAGCTGGTTCCAGCTGGTGCACCACACAGGCTGGGCGCGCTCGGCCAGTTCCCGCAGCCACGGCCCGTGGTCGGGGTTCAGCCAGACGGTGCCGGTGACGTGCTGACCGTCCGGGCCGGGCCCGTCGTAGCGGTGTGGCCGGTAGCCGAGTGTCTCGGCGTGGGCGGGGTTGGCGGGGTTGAGGACGCCGTCGACGTCGATGGCCACGATGGGTGAGGAGGCGGGGTGTGCCAGCGATCGGGTGCTGGTCATGGCTGGTCCTGCTCGATGGTGATCGGGTGCAGGGGCACGGTGAGCCGGTCGGCGGTGCGGCCGGGTCCGTCGGCGGGTTGCCACGTGTCGGCGGCGGCGTGGTTGGGGAACGGGCCGATGGCGGCGAGCCAGCCTTCGGTGCGGTCGAGCAGCACGAGGACGGCAGTGCGGGCGTCGTCGAGGGCCGGGCGCAGGACGTGGGCGAGGTCGGGTGGTAGGTCGACCCAACTGGTGGCGGGCAGATCCGTGACGGCGGGGTCGTGCAGCGGTACGGGCCTGGTCACGGCGAGGGTGGTGCTGTTGAGCGCGAGCGTGGCCGCGTGGGAGTGGGCTGCTTCGGCGCCGCTGGTGGGGCCGTGGGCGTGGAGGCCTCCGCTGGTGTGGACCGCGAGTAGCGCGTGCGGGTCGCGAATCTCCAGGGAGTCGAGGACGGCGAGGGTGACCGTGTCTCCGGTACGCATGTCGCGCAGGGTGAGCAGGACCGGTCGTCCGTCCGGGTCTCGGTTCCAGGTGATGGCGTCGAAGTGTTCGCTGGTGACGTCGCGCAGGCGCCGCCAGGCACGGTTGTCGGTGTCGAAGGGGTGTTCGTCGTCGGTGCCGTAACGCATGAGGAACTCCTTGATGGGCAGCGTCGTACCGCGTCCGGACGCGGGGGGCGGTCGGGGCGCGATGCATGCACGCTTCGATGGCGCGCGATGGTCAAGTCGCGGGGCAGCAGCGAAGCCGTTAGGCATCGGCCCTCCGAGATGCGGTTGGGCCGCCTGTGGCAGCCCCGCATTCCAGGCCCTGGTATGTCGTGGATCCCGGCATGCGGCGCTGCGCGGGCCGCAGCCGGCGCAGCGCCGCGGCGCGGAGTGGGGATTGGTTGGCCGCTGGCTCGGGGCCCGCTCGGCCGGGATTAGGCCCGAGTGAGTGCGGTGACGGCGGCGTCGGCGATCGCCGCGATGGCCTCGGTCGGGTCGGTGACGGTCAGGGTGGTGGCGTGGGTGAAGGTGTGCCCCCAGATCTGGTCGGGGTCGGTCGGCTCGCCGTCGGTGGGTGGGTCGGAGGGGTGGAGCCACAGCACGGCACAGCCGGCCTGGTGCAGGGTGGTGACGAGTTGTTGCCCGGCGGGGATGTCGTCGAGGTAGCCGTCGGAGACGACGGCGAGCATCCGCAGGGTGCGGCCGTGGCGTAGGTCGAGGAGTTGGTCGGCGACCTTGACCGCTTCCGGGAAGGTGGCGGTGGCGAGGCCGGTGCGCATGGTCAGCACCTGCGTGGGGCGGGTGCGTGGGGGTACCAGGACGGTGGTGCGGTCGCCGAAACCGATGGTGGTGGTCGTCGCGTCGGCGCGGCGGGCGGCGTTGGCGAAGATCCACGCGGCGGAGGACATCGCCTCGGTGTAGCGGTCCATCGAGCCGGACAGGTCGACCAGGACGGCCAGGTGCAAACGGGGTTTCTCGGGTGGCAGCTGGGCGCGTTGCTGCCACGGAGCGGCGGTCGGGAGTTGCCCGGCGGCGATTTGGGCTTCGGCGGTGATGGCCTGCCGGGTTCGCAGCCGGCCGGGTGGGATTACCGAGGGGCGCCGGCCGGGTTCGGGGTGTGGGGTGCGGGCTTGCCGCAGCCGGTGGGCGAGGTCGCGGGCCGCGCGGTGTTCCTGCTCGGTCGGGTCCCGGCGGTCCCACTCCGACGGTGGGCTGTGCCGGTGGGCCAGCAGCGCCGCGGCGTACTCGGCCGGGGTGACGCCGGCGGCGACGGCGAGGTAGTCGACGAGGGCCGCAGCGAGGCGGCCGGCGAATTGCCCGGCGTCCGGCACGGGGGTCTCGTACTGCTGGTCGGGGTCGATGCCGAGGACCTGGCACCACCGGCGGGCCAGGCAGATCATGGTGTGGGCGTCGGTGTCGTCGCAGGTGTGGGCCTCGCGCCAGATATCCCGCAGTTGCCGCAGGCGCTTGCGTCCGAGGACGCCGGTAACGGCGGCCCGGACCGGGCGGACGTCTTTGCTGGTGACGATGCGGGCGTCGACGCGGGCCAGGAGCAGGGCGGCGAGTTGCCCGGCGTGCCACGCGTCGTCGACGGCTGCGTCGTCGGGGTCGAGGAGGGTTCTTACGACGTGGCGCAGCCAGCGGCGATCGGCCCGGCGGCGGGCGCGTTGGCGTCCTTCGGCCCGGGATTCCTCCAGCATGTCGGCGACAGCGGCGAGGATCGGCGGGGTGCCAGGCGGGGTGTTCCAGCGGCTGTGCGCGGCGTGCGCGGCGCCGTGCACGAGCAGCCCGTAGCCGGTGGGCACGATCCGCTTGTGCCGGGCCTTCGTCGGGTCGGTCACGTCGGGGCGCTCGGCGATGTAGGTGGCGTCGACCTCGATCCGGTTCAGGGCGGGGTAGAAGCACTCGGGCGCGTCCCCGGCGGCGCCAGGGGCGACGAGGACGGTGAGGTCGGTACGGCCGGTCAGCAGCGGGACGTGCCGGGTCCACGCCGCGGACCAGTCATGCCAGTCACTGGCGCCGGCCGGCGTCGGCGGTACGCCCTGCTGGAGGTGGGTGCTGGGGTGTGACACGGATTGGCTCCTTCCAGAATTCTGAGGCGGGCGGCGGTTAGCGCTTGCCGAGGGCGAGCGCGGTGATGGGCGTGCCGGTGTGTCGGGACAGAGCGGCGGTGACGTCGTCGCGGGCGTCCTCCGGGGCGATGCCGGCCAGGTTGGCTAGAGCGGCGGTCATGCCCAGGTGATCGCGGACCTTGACGAAGCCGAGTAGTTCGCGCAGCTGCGGCGCCCACACGGTCTTGCCGGCGGCGAGGTCGGCGTTGAGGTCGATCGCCGCGGCCACGACCTGCTTGGGGACGCCGAGTTGGCGGGCGAGGTCCCAGTCGGTGGTGACGTGCAGGTGGACGGTGAACCGGGAGGCCAGGGCCTCGGTGAGGACCGCGCCGTGCACGCCCGGGTTGTGGCCGGCGACGATGTAGAACCCGTCGACGGCCTGCACGGTCTCGTTGCCGTTTGCGGGGATGGTGATCACTCCGCGGCCGTCCATGGCCGGGTACAGGACTGCCAGGACGCGGGGTGGGATGAGGGTGGCGTCGTCGACCAGCAGCACCCGCCCCTCCCGCATCGCGATCACCAGGGGGCCGTGGACGAACTCGTAGCCGCCGCCGGGGATCGGGTTGTAGGAACCGAGGAAGTCATCGACGACGGTGTCGCCGGTACCGGCGACGGTCAGCAGGTCGGGAAACGCCGCCTCGACCATGGCCGTCTTGCCGGTCCCGGGCGGCCCGTACAGCAGCACGGGCACCTGCCGGGTGCGCAGCCGCCGCAGTTCCTCGACGTCCCAGCCCCGGCCAAGCCGCCGCGGGTGGTACAGCGTGCCGTTCGGCCGCGCCACCGGCGCGGGCCGCGCCTGCCGGCCACCACCACTGCTGGCGCGGGCGCGGGGTGCGGTGGCGGGGAGGGTGCCGGCGGCGTCGATGCCGGCCTGGGTGATCTGGAAACGGTGGTGCGGGTCGCGATGGTGGGTGGCGTGCCCGGCGGCGGCCATCTTCTTCAGCACCTCGAACACCGCGCCGGAGGACGGCGCGCTGATCGCCCGGGTGATCTCGCCGGTTTTGAAGATGTCGTCGGGGTGGTCGGCTAGGTGCAGGGCCACCTTCCGATACAGGTAGCCGGACCGGCCGGAGGCGGCCTCAGCGGTGGGCGTGTCGGTCGCGGACGGGTTGTTCTGCGGTACGCCGGCCTGGGGGGCCGGTGGGGTTGGTGTGGTCATGTTGATGCCTCGATTCCAAGGTCGAGCCCGCGCACCCGTCTCCGGGTGCGCGGGCGGTGGGTACCGCACAGCGGAGACGGGTGGGGCCAACCCCGTGCCGGCCTGTCGGGCCGGGCGGGTGGGCGACCACACCCCGGTGGTGCTAAAGGGTTACGGCGACACGTCGGGTCGCCGCCGGTGCGTGCTGGTCGGTGTCGACGCCGCGCGGGCGGTGTCTGCGCCGACGATGGAACGCCCCACAGTCCAATCGATCAAGTCGAATTGGTGTGGGGCGCGGGGTAGCTGACGTGCCGGCTGTCTACGCGGGCACGTCGAGGGTCGGGAGCTGGGCCGGTGGCCAGGTCGTGGTCAGTCGGCGCAGCCCCGTTCGCAGCCCTGCGGGTCGCACTGCTGACCGTCAGCCATCCGGGCCAGGGCCAGCCCGTCGTCGCCGTCGAGGAACGGCCAGTCGAACCCGTCGGCGAACGCCTTGACCTTGGGCGCCCCGTACATTGGGTAGCCGGCGTGGTCCATCCCGGCCACGATGTCGTCGCGGCCGAGGAGCCAGGCGAGTTCGCTGAGCTTGTCCACCGACCGGCTCGCCGAGTTGCCCCGGTGGTCGAGGATTTTCCCGATGGCGAACTCGAGGTAGTCCCGGGCGTAGGTCTCGTGGTCGACCCGCTGGGTCCACTCAACCGGGTGGCGGGGGGTGATGACCTGGCGGGCGTGGTCGAGGTCGAGTGCCTCCACGAGCACGTCCTCCCGGAAGCCGAGGATGTCCTGTCGGTTGGCCCGGAGAGCCCAGACCCGGGTGACGATCTCCTCTTGGGTACGGATGGTCACGTGTTTTCCTTCCTGTTGGTCTTACCTGTCGTGGTTGTGTGCCGCTGCCGGAGACGGCTCGGCTTCGGGTGACGTGGCGCGACCTTGGTCGGGGGCCCGGCCTATTCCTGGTTCGGGTCGGGCAGGTCACCGACGATCCGGTCGCAGGCGTACGGGTCGACGGCCTCCCAGCACCAGCTGCGGCCCATCACCACGTACCGGCCGTCACTGTCCGGGGCGACGCGTTCGATGGCTTCCGGATCGTCTGATAGGGCGCGCTGGTCGACCACGAGGACGTCTCCGTCGAAGGACAGGTCGGCCAGATCCGCGTCGACCCGGCGATCCAGGTCGTCCTCCGGTACGCCCTGCTCGCGCAGGCTGTGGCGGTGCTGGTCGCGGAGCCGGTGCTGGTCGGCGACGATCGCCTCCGCCACCGGGCGGGTGCAGGAGAACACCGCCCACCCGTTCCAGTGGTCGATCAGGGTGCCGACGAAGCCGATCTCGAAGCGGTCATCGCCGTCCGGGCCGACGGTCATCGCCCACTCGCCGGAGAACACGCCGACGTCGCCGAGGTGTACCCGGTCGGGGTGCAGGTGGGACACGTCGCGGCCGGTGGGGCTGGCCGCGAGGTGACACAGTGCGGCGACACGCTCTTCGGCGGCGGTGTCGAAGGCGTCGCGGTAGACGGTCATCGCCTCGTCGCGCTGCTGGAGGCGCAGCCCGAACCAGCCGGAGACATCGCCGGTGGCGTCGGCGAACAGCTCCCACCCGGCGGTATCGACCGACTCTCCAGCCGGGGGGAAGTGGGGCAACGTGTCGAGGACGGCGGGATCGGCGTCGTTGATGCCGGCCAGGATCCGGCGCGCGGCCAGGCGGGTGTCGCCGCTGACCCGGGCGCCGATGGTGTCCTGCGCCCACCACTCGGCTGCGGTTTGGCCGGCCTCGGTGCCGGCGGCCCGCATCCGCCGCAGCGTGGCGGCCCATTCGGTGGCCTCGCCGACCGGATCGCCGGTGGGCGGCGGGGTGGTGGCTGGTGCGATGCGGTCGCCGTCGTCGAGGCACATCGACAGCGTCGAGCCGCTGTCCCAGGCGACCTCGACGATGTTCTGCCGCTGGTCGTGGCGGCGGACGGTGCCGGTGTCGCCGGCACGCAGCCGGGTATGTGGGTCGCTGGTGTGGACCAGCGCGACGCGCTGGCCAGGCTGGTAGCTCATGGTGGTCTCCGATCGGTGAGTGGACGGGCCATCGCTGCCGCTGGTGGGCGGCGACGGCGTGGGGTCGGGTGTGTTCATCGGGCGCTGCCTGTCGCGTCACCCGTCGTGGGGTTGTGCGGCGGCCAGGGCTTGCGGGTGACGTGGTCGCCGAACATCGGGTCGGTGGCGACCGAGGAGCCGCAGCGGGTGCAGCTGGTGGCGGTGTCGTAGCCGTAGCCGGCCATGGACGGCACCTCGATGTGGTCGATCTCGTCGACCGCGCCGCAGACGGTGCACACAGTCATCTCCGGGCCGCCGCCGCCGTCGTCGTCGGCGGGTTCGGTGATGAACAGTTCCTCGATGGGGTCGAGGTGGTGGGCGCTGTGCCGCAGCCAGCGGCCGTGGACCGTCGCCTCGTAGGCCACCAGTCGCCGCTGGTCGAGGTGCAGCAGGTACAGCCATTCGAGGGCCCCGTCGACGTCCTCGCGCATCGCGCCTTGCCGGATGGTGTCGTTGTCGGCGGGGTAGCCCAGGCCCGGTACGGGCGGCTGCTGGTCCCAGCGGCGGGGCTTGGGGTTGACGGCGAGGGACCACCAGTTGCGGGCCAACAGCGCCGTGGCCATGGCGTCGGTGTCGCGGCCGAACGTGTCGGTCCAGATCCGGCGCAGCAGCGGCACCAGAACCTGCGGATCCTCGCCGAACTGGATCCAGCGGGCGGTATACCTGCCGCCGAGCGCGGCGACACCGATGAGCGTGGGTGTACTCACGGGCTTCTCCTTCTCAGGGTTGTGTGGATGGGGGTTGCGGCGGTCGCCCCGGAGCGGGACGACCTCCGAGCTGGGGGTGGATCACGCAACCGCCGCCGGCGTTCGCGACGGCGAATACTGGTTGAGGGGCGCGCCGACGGAGGCCATGAAGGCGACCGGGTCGACGGCCGTGCCGGAGCCGTGATCACCGAGGTGCACCTCGAAGTGCAGGTGTGGTCCGTATGAGTGGCCGGAGCTGCCGGAACTGCCGATGACGTCGCCGGCGGCGACCTGTTGGCCTTCGGTGACGGCGGGGTGGCTGAGCATGTGGCAGTAGCGGGTGACTACGCCGCCGGGGTGGGTGATGTCGACGTACCAGCCGCAGCCGCGGGTGAGGGCGGGGTCGCCGTCGCGGTCGCAGCCCCAGTCCCGGCGGGTGCTTACATCGATGGCGTTGCAGCGCACGACGGTGACGGTGCCGGCGGACGCGGCGTGGATCGGGGTGCCCTTGCCCACGATCAGGTCGACGCCGTCATGGCTGGGCCGGTCCGGGGTGCGGAAACCGGAGCCGACGTCTGCGTGCACCGGCTGGGTCCAGCCCTGCGCGCTGACCGTCACGCCGCAGGCGGCCATGCCGGTGGTGACGCCGGTCAGGGCGGCGACGATGCGGGAGGCGTCGGGTTCCCACTTGGCGTAGGCGTCCGGGAAGGCCGACCGCTGCACCCGTTGGGCGGCGACGGTCAGCGGCATCGCCTGCCAGCCGTCGACGGCCAACAGCTTCTGATAGAACTTCGTCGCCGCGTACTGCGGGTCCTGTAGCTGCTCGGGGGTGCCCCAGCCCTGGGAGGGGCGCTGTTGGAACAGGCCGACCGAGTCCCGGTCCCCACCCGGGGTGTTGATCAGTGAGGATTCCTGCATCGCGGTGGCCACGGCGATAACCCAGCCGCGGGGCGGGACGCCGAGGCGCATGCCGACGGCGGTGATGGTGGCGGCGTTGCCGACCTGCTCGGCGTTCCAGTCACCGATCGGACCGATCCCGCCCGGGGCAGGGCTGCGCGTCGCCGACGAGGTGGTGGGTGTGACGCTGGTTGCCGTACCGCAGACGCCGGCGCCGCCGCCGCCGCCGAAGATCAGGGTGGCGGCCAGTCCGGAGCACAGCAGCAGGACGCCGACGACCGCGATGGCGATCCCGGACAGCACGCGGGTGGTCATGACTGGTCACTCCTTCAAGGCGGCGGCCGGGTGGTGGGCGGGGACGGCGAAGGCCGCGCGAGCCAGTGGGAGGCGTCGCGCGGCCTTCGGGGTGGGTGCGAGGTCAGCGGGCGAGGACGGCCACCTTCTCGCCGTGCAGCAGGGGTGCCCCGTCGGGGCCTTTGATGTGGGCGTTGATCCAGATGCGGTAGGGGTGGCCTTCGCGGTCGATCAGGCGTCGCCAGTGGCCGCGGACAACGAACCGCACCCGGTAGTGCCACTTGGGCTCGCCGGCGGTGGGTTCGGCGAGAGGGCTGGTGCGGCGCAGCATGACCACGCGGGTGTCGTGGCGGATGTTGGCCCGTACGGCGCGGCGGCGCGCCGCGCGGTCCAGGGGGGCGGCGGCGACGGTCGCGAGGGGTTGGGCCTGGATGCGCCAGAAGGCGTAGGCGACGGCGGCGCAGGCGCGCATCGGGGTGGTGGCCTCGTCGATGCAGAACCGGCCGTCGGGTGCCGGTTCCCAGTCGCGGTCGTCCCCGTCGAGGACCGGCAGGTCGGGGCGGGGGTCGACGGGCTGGCCGATGGGGATCTCGGTGAAGTCAGTCAGCACGTAGGGGCCGAACTGGCGGGCAAGGTCGGACCGGTCAGCGAGCTGCTGCCGGCGGCGCACGGCCGCCGGGTCGTGCGGGTCGCGGTGGTCGGCCCAGCCGGCGATGGCCCAGAACGACCTGCCGCTGCCGGTGTTGGTGGTGCGGGCCCAGGTGATCGCCCCGATGGAGGACACCTCGCCGCTGAGGCTGCGATGGTAGATCGGTTCGGGGAGGAACAGCACCCCGCCGTCGTCGGGAGCGATGTCGGCGGGGAGCACCTCGCCGGTCAGATCGAGGGCCGCCGCGGCGGCGGCGATGATCGCGGTCATCGCGGGGGCGATGACGTACGGCTCGCCGAATCGCCACGGGTTGGCGGTGATGGCGCGCACCGCGGTGAGGACCTTCGCCATGCCCGCTGGGCTGGGACTGGGGTGGTCGGCGAGGCGGCTGCCGAAGAACGCCTGCAGGTACTGCTCCGCCAGCGGGCTGCGGTGGTAGTCGACCATGCGGGTGCGCAGATCGACGGCGGTGCGGGCGTAGCCGGCGAGGGTGTCGTTCGGTAGGAAGTTCACTGGTTGCCTCCAGGGTGTGTGCTCAGGCGGCCAGCGCCGCCACGGGTGGACGCCGGTAGACGGGGGATTCCGGCGGCACCGCGTCCGGTACGGGCGCGGGCCGCGTCAGGGGTGCCGGCGGGTGGGCCGGGGTGAACCAGCCGGTGAAGCGGCGCGGCGGGGCGGGCACGGCGGCGCGTCCCCGTACGACCCCGACCGGGCGCGGCGACGGCGACGGCGGCGGGAGCGCCGGGGCGAGGGTGGCAGGGGCGCGGCGGGCGTGTTGTTCGGCGCGGCGGGCGGTGCGCAGCGCCCAGCAGGGGCCCTGCTGCCCGCGGCACTGCAGGTTCGTGCAGGCGCCGTCGGGTCCGGGTTGGTGGGCGGCGGCGACGTCGACCGCGAGGGCCCACAGGAGCCTGTCGGTGACGTCGTCCGGTACGGCGGTGCGGTCGCTGGGACGCCGGTTGCGGCCCTTGGGCTGTGCGGGGTGTGCCATGGCGGGTGGCCCTTCGGTCGGCGGATCGCGGGCATGCGCGGTCGCCGCCCGACTCGCGTCGGAGCCCTTGGGAGTGCTGATGTCCGCACGATGGCCGACGACCAGCGCTGATCGACGCTCATCTCTCGACGAAGGTCAAGTCGTGTCGGGCGGGCAGAACCTTGCCCGCCCGGCACGGCAGCGTGAAGTCGTGGTTCATGTGGTCTGTTCGGGGTCGAGGCGTACGCGGGTGGGGTCGACGGTGGTGAGCAGATGGCGGGAGACGCCGCGCCAGTAGCGGCCGTTGTTGCCGCCGAGCGGGACGAGGGAGACGCGGCCGGTCCCGGTGTCGCGCAGCACCACGTACAGCTCGCCGGGAGGCTGCTTCCAGCCCGCGCCGGCGACGGTGACGAGGGTTCCCGGATGCAGCGGCGCCTCGTGGATCATGGTCAGCTCACGGCCGGTGGTGGTGTCCGCCGGGGAGGCGGGCCGCAGGTAGGTGGGGTTGACCTTCACCGGTCGGCCGCCGTCGACGGGTTCGACGACGACGTTGACCGGCAGCAGCCGGGTGACGCGGTAGGTGACGCCCCGAGTGCTGGCGCGGGCCTGCGCCGGGTCGATGGTCACCCGGTCGCCAATGAAGTACGTGTGAGGGCTTCTCATGGCGGATGCACTCCTTATCTGGGTCTCGGCGACCGTCGCCGAGGACGGGGAAAGCAGGGCTGGGCGGATGGAAGCGGGCACGGTGAGGCCCTCACGCACGTCGGCGGGCGCGAGGTCCTCTTGGTGTGTCCGTGAGCGGTCAGCGGCGGCGCAGGTCCCGCAGGCGGGTACCCGGCGGCGGTCCGGTGTGGCCGGCGGTGGCGGTGGCGCCGTGGACCCCGGCTCCGGTTTGTTTGGCCTGGTACATGGCGGTGTCGGCCTGATGCAGCAGGGTGCGCGGGCCGACGCCGAGGGCGGCGCTGGTGTACCCGACGCTGGCGCGCACGGCCAGCGCGTGCTCGCCGAGATCGACGGGGCGGCGGCCGACCGCCCGCCAGGCGGCGCGGGCGGCGGCGACGACGTCGTCGGGGCCGCCGCCCACCAGCAGGGCGAACTCGTCGCCGGACAGCCGCGCGGCGAGCCGTACCGGCCCGCGGAGGGCGGTCAGCCGTCGGCCGACCTCGGTGAGGACGTCGTTGCCGGCTTCGTGGCCGAGGGTGTCGTTGACGGCTTTGAAGCCGTCAAGGTCGAGCAGGACGAGCCCGAACGGGGCATCTGCGCGGGTGGCGCTGGTGAGGGCCGCGAGCAGTGCTCGCCGGTTGGGCAGGCCGGTGGTGTCGTCGTGGTCAGCGGCGTGGCGGGCGCGGCTCAGTGCCTGCTGTTGGCGCCACAGCAGCGCTCCAGCTAGGGCGAGACCGGCGAGGACTCCACCGGCGGCGGTGACGAACGAGGTCAGGATGGGAGACACTTCGAGAGCTCCTTCTGTGGTAAGGAGCACCGGGGGCGGGCGTGGTTCCGGGAAGTCCGACGCCCGCCTCCGGGCTACCGGCAGGGTGGGGTCGTTCAGGCGGTGGTGTCGGCGAGGGCGAAGGTGGCGGGCTTCTCGGCGGCCAGGACCGCCCGCCCGGTCCCGACGAGTTTCACGGCGGCGTTGTGGACCGCGCCCGCGCTGGCCTTCTTCGCGCCGGATCCCTCGTTAGCCCGGTCGACGAGCTTGCACAGTTCGCTGACCTTGTACTGCTGGCCGGGGTTGGCCTCGAGGATGTCGAGGATGGCGCCGCGCAGGGTGCCCGACGCCCGCCGGGTAGAGGGCTGTGCCTCCTCGCCCGGCGCCTCCGTGGCTGGCGGTGCGGCGGGTGCTTCCGTAGCGGGGTCGCCCGTGGTGCTGTCGGTGGCCCCGCCGGCAGGGGGAATGTCCGGCGCGGCCGGTCCGGCGTCCGCATCGATCGCTGCGCTCGGCGTTCCGGTGGCCGGGTCGGTGTCGTCGGCCATGACCGGCACCTCAGGTTCGGCAGTCGAGCGGGCGTCATCGTCGCCGTGGTCGGTTTCGGTGTCCTCGGCTTCAGCGGCCCCGTCGGGTGCCGCCTCGACGTCACCAGCAGCCGGCGATGCCTGCTCCTGGGCGGCGTCCAGTTGCCCGTCGGCGGGAACCTCGGCCGCTGGCCGCTGGCCGTGGTCCTGCCCGGCGGTCTCTCCGGTTTCCTGCGGGTCGTCGCCGTGCGGCCCGTGTTCTGCGGCGTTGTCGGGTGTGTCGGTGTCGCGGGCGGCGGGCTCCGGTGCGGGCTGGCCGTTACCGCCGCACTGTTCGGCGTGAGAGCGGCCGGTGTCGGTCAGCCGCCACAGGCTGCGTCCGGTGTTGCTTCGGGTGGGCTCGGCCAGTCCCGCGGTTTCCAGGGTGCGCAGTTTCGGGGTGGTGGTGGAGTAGCCGAGGCCGGCTTCGGTGGCGATGGCGGCGGCGGTGGCCTCGCCGAGGCGGTGCAGCGCGGCGAGGACCTTCGCGACGCTGGGTGCCAGTGGCGCTGTTACGGCCGTGTCGGTGGTCGTGTTGGCTGGGGTGCTGGTCATGGGCGCGTGGCCCCCTTTCTCCTGCCGTCGGCAGGGGTCGGTGAGTGAGGCGCGTGCACTGATGCACGCTTCGGATCGGGCATTGATCAAGTCGTCTGCCCGGAGTGCGGGACTCCGGCGACGCACAGGTGTGCCGCCCGGCGATAGCTCGCCGGGCGGCATCGGGGATCGGGGTCAGTGCGCGGCGTGGTAGGCGTCGCGCACCGCGGCGGGGATGACGCCCCCGGTTCGTGGTCGGGGCAGGTTCAGCTCCTGCCAGCTCGTGGTCCACCACCAGGTGCGGATCTCCTGGCTCTGGGTGCGGCCGGTCGTGGTGCCGTGCTGCCGCCGTGGTGCCCGGGGCTGTTTCGGCAGGCGCCGTCCGGCGGTGATGAACGGGCCGAACGCCGCGGCCATCCGGTCGAAGTTGCCGGCGGACAGGTCGATCTCGTAGGTGACGCCGTTGAAGGCGAACTGGTAGGTGGCGACGTCGTCGGTGGAGCCGTCGAGGTCGTCGACGAGGATCGCGGTGGTCTTGGTGGCCACGAGGGGGCCACCTCCTTTCGCTCGAGGTGGGTTACTGGGCGGGTTAGTGGGTGCCGAGGCCGAGCTGGCGGCCGATGGCGGGCCCGCGGTGCACGGCGGCGACGGCGGCGGGCAGGTGTCGGCGTTGCCAGCCGTGCAGGGCGGCGGCGAGGTCTGCGGCGTACTTGCGGTGCTGGGTGAGGGCGGCGGCGAGGCCGGCAGCCTGTTCGATGCCGTTGTTAGCGCCGCGTGCGGTGTGCGGGCGGACGGGGGCGAGGGCGTCGCCAAGCAGGACGGCGTGGCCGCCGCCGACGGGCCAGACCATGCGCTCCGGTGCGGTGATGTCGAGGACTGGCACCGCCATGCGGGTGGTGGTGGCGTGCACGACGGCGGCGTGGTCTGCCGGGAGGAGCAGGTCGGCGTGGGTGTCGACGTGGGTGCGGGCGGCGGGGCTGACGTGCCCGGGTAGGGCGAAGACCCGGCGGGTGGGATCGGCGCCGAACCGCTGTGCGTACTCGGTGCTGGTGCAGTTGAGGTAGAAGGTCCAGTCGCAGCCGCCGGGTACCGGGGCGAGGTTGAACTGGACGCCGGGGCAGGGCTGCAGCCGCAGGAAGTCCCGCAGGCCGGGCTGGGGGGTGATGTCGGCGATGCCGCGGTGGGCGACGTAGCCGGCGTACCGCAGGGTCCGGTCGGGGTCGAGGAGCCGGCGTCCGGTGGAGGATCGGCCGTCGGCGAATACGACCAGGTCGGCGGCCTCGGTGTGGCCGTCGCGGAACCGCAGTTCCGGCTGGCCGGTCTGTTCGGCCAGGGCGGTGACCTTCATGCCGGTGTGCAGGACACCGGCGGGTAGGCGGCGCGTCAGTGCCTGGTGCAGCAGCGTCCAGGTGGTGTTGCGGCCCGGGTAGGTGCGCCTGATCGTCTCGGCGGGGTGGCGGTCGCGGATGGTCATCTGGACGATGGCCTCGGAGTCGTGGGCGACGAACTCGTGCTGGCTGATGTCGAGGCGGTCGAGGACGTCGAGGGCGGGGTGTTCCAGGCCGATGAGGCCGCCGCCCAGGGGCGCGGACGCCGGCGCCGCCTCGTAGACGGTGACGTCGTCGAATCCGGCGTGCAGCAACAGCAGCGCGGCGACGGGGCCGGTGATGCTGCCACCGACGACGGCGATGCGGGGCCTGCTGGTGGATGTCATGAGGGTTCCCTTCTGACAGGGGTGGGAACCCGGGCACGGCCGTGCCCGGGTGTGCGCGAGTGCGCGGGTGGCCGGGCATCGGCCAGGTCGTGCCAGTGAGAAAGCGCGTCAACGGCGGTGGGCCGTGGACGCGCAGGTCAGCCGCCGTGGTGAGGCGGTCGGATGGACGTTTCGAGGACCCGGGGGCCGGGCTGCGCCGGCTGGTGCGCGAAGGGCGACCAGGCGGGCAGGGCAGCGCGAAAGGGTGCGGCCCTTGGCGGGGTTACCGGCCGGGTATGGCGGCCGGCGGCGGCACGGGAAGAATTCGCCGCGCCCGCTGCAGCACCTCGTCGGCGACCGGGATCAACGGCGTCGCGTTCGGCGCGGTGGTCGGGGTGGTGCGGTGCCAGATGTGACCGGGGCTGCTGGCGATGATGGTCCAGGTGAACAGCGGGGTGAGGACCTCGGCGACCGCGGTGCTCTGCTTGGCGTAGCTGTCCCGGTAGACCCGTACCCGCAGGACGTACCCGTCGGTGTGGTGCACGCGGGTCAGCTCGTAGCAGCCGGGGCCGCCCGGCTGGAACGCCTCGTCGACGATCACCGCGACCGGTCCTTCGGGTCGGCGGCGCGGAAGGTCGTCTCGGACGCGACGAGGGTCCACGGCCACTGGTAGGCGCCGATGGCGTAGCAGCCGTTGGCGTCGGCGGTGACCCGGTCGTCCTCGATCCAGCGGCCGTCCAGGCCGTCGTCGTGTTCCCACTCGACGGCGACCTCGTCGCCGTCGAACCGCAGCCGGGGGTGCTCGCCCGGCATGTCACCGGGGTAGAGGCCGTCGAGGTGGGTGGCCATACGTTGCACCGCGAACAGAGGGAAGCGGCAAAGCACCCCGGCGCGGGAGAGGGTGGTGTAGCCCGGGGCGACCATGGCGCGGTAGGCGCCGCCGCCGACCACGTCGCAGGTCACGGTCGCCGGGGTCCAGGTGGACAGCGGCGGGGCGATGTCGCCGCGGTGGCGGGAGATGCGGTAGCGGTCGTTGGTGTCGTCGCTCGCCGGGTCGGGGTGCAGTCCGAACCAGTGCAGCCCGTGGTGGCGGGCGTAGCGGAGCAGGTCGAGCAGGTCCCGCCGGCCGTCACGGTGTTCGGTGTGTAGGGGTAGGAATCCGTGTCCGTCGTCGGTGGGGACCGGGTTGCCGGTGGCGCCGGTGGCGGTGTGGGTCCAGGTTTCGGCGAGGGTCCGGTGGTCGGCGCCGTCGGCGTCGTACCAGCGGGGGATCCCGTTGGAGGACAACCAGTCACCGTCGGTGTCGTGGGACCAGATGAGCGCGGCCTGGTCCGGGACGCCGGCCCGGTACTGCTGCCGGGTGCGCAGGTGCGCATAGGTGGCGGCGGCGTGTTCGGCGAGGGGAAGGACGTCGTCGACGCGGAACCACAGTCGGTGGGACATGGCGAAGAAACCTCCTGATAGGGGAAGAGGGAAAGGTCGGCCGTTCGCCGGCCGGGCTTGCGGGGAGCCCCAGCCCGGGGCGCCGGGCGGTGCCGTACGGGGCCGGCAATGGGTCCACGCCACGCCGCTTGGCCCCCCCCGTGGGTACGGCGGATCGCCCGCTGGAGCGGGTCGGATGTAGTCCCAGGCGGGCGTGGTTCAGGTGGTGGTCAATGTCGTGTGGGGGGTGTGGCCGCACTCGTCGCGGCGGGTGTGTGCGTCGCAGGGGCCGGGACGCTCAAGGGACACGGCTGTAGAGCTCGCGTCTGCTGCTGGTGGCCGGCGCGGGTGCAACGGGGTGGAGCCGGTCGGGCCGCCGCCGATCCCCGGGGAAGAAGGGATGGGTGGCGGTGCCCGACCGGTTCCGGATCCGGTGATGCCTTACAGGGCGACGGCGAGCAGCCGCTGGTCGGCCTCGATGGTGTCGAGGTACCGGTTCGCCTGCTCGAGGTAGGTCACCCGGTGAGTGAGGGCGTCGCTCGCGGGTGCGAACTTGTGCCCGTCCGGGGTGAGCAGGGCGTCGCCGCACACGGCGGTGGTGGCGCTGTAGTGCTGGTAGGCCATCGGGCCTGCCTGGAACATCTCCAGCTCACCAGGGCTGAGGTGGGCGGCGCCGTAGCTGGCCGCGTTGTGCATCCGCATCGCGTTGACGCGGGGCTGGTTGTTGAAGTCCGCCTCGGCCCGCTCGCGCGGGTATTTGGCGGGTTCCGCCAGGTGGCGGGCCAGCAGGGTCGGCCACGGGGTGGCCGGCCGGGTGCCGTGCACGACCTGCTGCCACAGTTGGTGGCGGATGCCGGCGCCGACGCCGGCGGCGTGACGCATAGCGTTCAGGTCGAGCAGCTTGACCGGTCCGCCGGCGCAGTACACCGGACGACCCTTACGCGGTGCGACCAGGTCGCGCCGCTGCCACAGCCACATGTCCGGGATGGCCCAGAAACGGGACTGCAGGGTGCCGGACACGCCGAAGTGCCGGTCGAGCTGGGTGGCGGTCAGGGCCTGCGACGGCAGGCCGTCGGGCAGGCAGACGATCATGGTGTTGATGGTCGCGGTCGGCGTGACCACCGGGCTGGTGGGCGCCGTGGTGCTGGCGGTGGTGGTCGCGGGGGCGGGCTTGCGGCCCGGGCGGGGCGTCACCGTCGGCACGCGGGTGCCGTAGCGGCTCAGCGGAGTCGCGGCATCGTTGGTTGCGGTCATGAGGGGTTCCTCCTTCGGTTTGGGCGCGTTGTTGGGCGCGCGGAAGTGGTCGGCCCACCGGGTACATGGGTCGACTCACGGGACGAACAGGGAATGGGTGCAGCAGAGTCGCTGCTGGTGGAGCGAGCTGGTGCTGGCGGTGCGGGTTGGTGCTGGTGGTGCGGGTGGTGCGGTGCGACCTGGGCGTCGCCGCGCGGCGCGGGCGCCGACCGGCCCGGAGGCGGGTGGGCGGAGCGCACCGTTGGGTGCGGCGGTGGTTCCCGAGGTGGGACCGGACCGGGTGGAGCGATATATGGGTGAAGGTGGTGCCGATGAAGGTAGCGGCCGGATCTGTCAGCGCCGGCCGCCGTCATGATCGTCAGCAGTGCGGTTGACCTGTACTGTCAGACGACCGCTCGATTCCGCGGGTGAGGAACGGGGAGGCTGTGAGATCTGGCGGTCTCACAGTCGCCCACGACGGTGGACGACCTCCTTCCGCGTGTGGTGAAGGTGGGCGTCAGGGCTCCGGGTCGGCGGGGCCGCTGAGGTCGGTGTCGGTGAAGCGGTGCGGGTTGGTGGTCGGGTTGTCCGGGCCGTGGTCGGAGGGCAGTTCGTGCAGCCAGCGGCGTGGGCCTGGGTCGGTGGTGAGGGTCCAGGCGGGTCCGGCGGGGTGTTCGCTGTGGATGCCGGTGGCGACGGGCATGGCGGTGGGCACTCCGGCGAGGGCGTCGAGGAGGTGCTGCTCGCGTCGGCGGCCGGGGACGCGCAGCAGCACCGGGTAGCGGGGCCCGTAGCGGGCGAGCTGCTCGTACGCGCGCAGCTTGCGCAGCACGGTGCCGAGGGGTTCGGTGCCGTTGTCGTGTTCGAGGAAGAACCCGACGGTGCGCCCGCCTGCGTGCCAGATGCCGTGCCCGTCGGGCTGGACCCCGGTGCCGCTGCCGGCGGCGTACGAGGCGGCGGCGAAGGCGGCGGTGGTGTGCTGTTCGGACCACCACCGCGCCAGCCGGGCGTGCTCGTCGGTGCGGCCGTAGCCGATCAGGTCGATGAACAGCTGGTTGGTGCCGAGCAGGTGGGCCAAGCGGCGGCTGCCGATGATGCGTTCAGTCCGTTCGATGCTGGTCCGAGGCGCTCGGGCACCGGCCTGGTTCGGGTCGTTGAACTGGGTCGGGTGGACCACAGCACCGAGTGGGCCGAGGGTGTAGAGGTGCTGGCCGGTGCCGGTGGTGACGTCCACGAACCGGCTGACCGCCTCCATCTGGTGCAGCTGGGCGAGGCGGAGCCGGGCAGAGCGACGGGACGGGAACAGCGCCGCCGTGATCTGGTCGGTGGAGAGCACGTAGTGCTCGGCGAGCAGCCGCAGAAGTTGATGATCGCGGGTGGTGAGTCGACGGAGCCGGTCCAGACGAGCGAGACGAGAGGACGAACGGGAACCGGACGACGACCGGGAGACGGAGTTGTTGGTGGGCACGGTGGATGCTCCAAGCGGAAGAGGAGTTCCCTCCGAGGGGAGGGTGTCTGGGTTCGGTGAGGTGGTCACCAGAGGCTGGTGACCGCCGGTGAGCGGCACTGACAGACCCGGAGAGCCGGAATCTGTCGGTGCGGTGTGGTGATCGGTGGTGAAGGGCTGGTGAAGCCCTCACGGAAGGGCTGACCGGGACGCAGTAGACCCGGTCGCCCCCGGCCGACCCGGTCTGTCGATCTCACGTCAACCGCCCTGCGGCGTTCAGGCGTTCGCCTTCGGACCGCTCTTGCCCCGGGACCGGCGGTTGTCGTCGGGGCGGGTCGAGAACCGGTCGACGAGGTCGTCGATCGCGCTGGTGTCCTGCGCCGGCACCGCCTCCGCGGCGGCCTGCCGGATTGCCGTCGCCTCGCCCACGACCGGCTTCGGCGGTCGGGTCTTGAGGGTGAACGCCGGTGTCTGCCGCCCACCGACGACGAGGCGCCCGGCGGCGGTGTAGGCGTCCAGGTGGGTCAGGTCGTGCTCGTCGAGTTCGGGCAAGGTGTGCCTCGCGAGGACGCGGGCGTCCTCCGGTGCGACGGAGAAGTACAGCTTGTTACGGGCGTTCGCCGACGCCGCCGCGAGAAGGTCCTTCGGGAACTGGGCCAGGTCCTGGTGGGCGAGGACCATCGACAGCCGGTACTTCCGCGCCTCCGCCAGCATCGAGTCGAGGCTGTTGGCCAGGGTCAGGAAGTTCTGACACTCGTCGATGATCAGCGTGGCGTCCCGGCGTCTGTCGGCCGGCACGGCGGCGCGGGCGGTGGCCGCCTGCCACACCTGCGCCAGCACGAGGGAGCCGAGGAGCTTGCTGGTGTCCTCGCCGAGCTGGCCCTTCGGGATTCTGACGAGGAGGGCGCCGCCGTCGAGGACCTTGCCCATGTCGAAGCTGGAGCGCGGGTAGCGCATGGTGCGCTTGACGAAGTCCCGCAGCAGGAACGCCCGCAGCCTCGCGAGGACAGGGCCGATGACCTGGGAGCGCAGGGCGGGGTTGAGGTCGTCGTACCACTGCCAGAACCCGGACAGGCCGGCCGGGTCGTCCAGGCCGACGGTCATCGCCGACCGGAACTGGGCGCTGTTGAGCAGGGGTGGGATGTGTTGGAGGGTGACGTTGGCGTGCCGCAGCAGGGTCAGGCAGGCCACCCGCATGACGTCGTCCATCCGCGGCCCCCACGCCTTCGCGAAGATGTTCCCGAAGATGCTGACGAGGTTGTCGACGACCAGGTCGGGGTCGTCGCCGGACAGCGGGTTGAGGGTGGGCGGGTTGGGCTGGTCGGGGTCGAACAGCACGACTCGGCCGGCGACGCGCGCGGGGAGCCGGTCGAGGATGTCGAGGACCATGTCGCCGTGCGGGTCGATGACCACGGTGCCCCGGCCGGCTTTGATGTCCTCGACGGCCATGTTGACCAGCAGGGTCGTCTTCCCGGAGCCCGTCGATCCGACCACATGCATGTGATACCTCGCATCGGCGACGGACAGGGCCACCGCGTGGCCACCCACTTCGGCGTCGCCGAGGACCTTCATCCCGCGGCCGCCGGTCGGCACCGCTACTGGGGCGGGCATGGACTTCGCCCGCGCCCGATCCAAGCCCGGTACGGCCAGATCCCGCGGCAGGGCGGCGAGGACGGCCAGTTCGGGGGTGGAGGCCAGGAACCCCGCTCCGAGCCGCCGTGTGGCCAGCACGGCCACCGGTTGCGCCATCCGGGCCCGGTGGGCGAGCCGGTTACGGCCGGCGTAGACGGCGAACGACGAGGCGACCGCGTCCGCGACACCGCGCAGCCTGGCCTCCGGCCGGGAGCCGTTGCGGTGGTTGTTCTTCGCGATGGCGTAGCGGATGCCGATGGTCCACAGCGGGTGGGTGGTCTTGTCGAGGATCGCCCGCACGTCGCGCTCCACGCCGGGGTCCCGGCGGCCGGCCGGCTGGCCGCCGCCGCTGCGGGTGGTTGTGGTGCGGCCGGACAGGAACCCATCGAGGACCCACAGCAGCGGCGCGGCGGGGTTGATGGCCGGGACAGCCGTCTTACCGTCGCGTAGCCGGCCGGCGGCGCGGCGGGCCCGTGCGGCGCGGCGGGGGGTGGCGGGGCGGGCGAGGACCTGCACGCAGGCGTACTCGTCCGGTTTGAGCTGCGACCCGGCCGACATGAGTGCTCGGAGCGGGTCGTTGTCGTGGTCGGTTTCGAAAGGCAGCCACTCGGCTGCGGTCGGCAGCAGGTGCCCGCCGACGGCGGCCGGCACGTCGGCCGGAATCGGCGGTGGCGCCTGGTCGTCGGTGGTGCAGGCGGCGCCGGGCCACGCGGCCCGCACGGCGGCCTCGACCGCCCCGTGCGGCACTGTGCCGGGTACCCAGATCGAGATCAGGAGCTGGCGGCCGGTCCAGGTGTACTGCCACACCACGTGCGGGCTGCCGTACAGCAGTCGGCGTCGGCGCGACGGGGTGAGCGTGCCGTGCAGGTTCGCCCACAGCGCCGCGGCGCTGTGCGGGTCGACCTCCGGCGGTGGGGCGACCGTGACGAGGCGGGCGCCGTCGGCGTGGCGGCGGTGCCGCCACCCGTCGACCAGGTTCCGCCCGGCGACATAGGCGACCAGCAAGGCAGCGGCGACGCCGAGCAGCCACGGCCGGTCCACCGCCCAATCCGCGACGTACAGAACCCACCGAGTGGGCGCGCTCGGCGGGGCAATGACCCCGGCGTCCGGCCCGGAAGGACTGGGCGTCGGCGACAGGGCATGCAGTGGCGTCACAGGTCCTCCTCCCCATCGTCGGGGTCGAGGTCGGCTAGGTCGGCTAGGTCGGCCGGCTTCGTGGTCGCGAGAAGGTGTTCGGCCTGGGAGGAGATCGACTCGAACGCGGTCCGGTTCGTGCCGGATATCAGCAGGCCGTGCCCGACTCGGGCGGACAGCAGCATCCGGCGTTCCCCGGCGGTCAGCCCGAACGCGTCGGCCACCTGGTCGATGGCCTGCGGAGCCTGCTTCAGCAGCACCTGCGTGGCCGCGTTGGACACGACGGCCTGGCCGAGGTCGGTGCCGAGCACGTCGGCGACGTCCTGAGTGACGACCGACAGGCCTGCGTTGCGTTTCCGGCCGGCCTTGCTCATCTTGAACAGGAACCGGGCGCCTTCACCGTCGCGCATCAGCAGCCATGCCTCGTCCACCACGACCAGCCGCCGCGCCTGCGGCGAGGAGGTGGAGCGGTACTGCCGCGGGAGGTCGACCTGTCGCCAGATTTCATCCAGGGCGAGGAGCGTGCCGACGGTGCGCAGTTCGTCCGGCAGGTGCCGCAGGCTCCAGACGACCAGATGCCCGTCCGGGCGGGTCGTGGTCGGTGAGTCGAACAGGTCGGAGAACGAGCCGGCCACCCACGGTGCCAGCCGGGCGGCCAACTCGTGGGCGGCGGCGTTGTCGTCGGCCCGCAGTGTCGCGGCCAGATCCTTCAGCAGCGGCGCGGGCCGGTGGTGGGTGGCCGGGTCGGCGGTGATGCCCGCCTGCCGATAGACGGCGAGGATCGCCCGGTCCAGGGCGGCGCGCTCTGCGGGCGGCGGCACATGCCCCAGCAGCACCGCGAGGAGGGTGTGCAGGAACAGCCCGCGGCGGGTGAGCACGTCCGGGCGGGTGTCCCCGGCCGGCAGGTCCAGGGGGTTGATCTTTACGCCGGGTGCGCCGAGCCGCACGATGGTGCCGCCGACCGCGTCGGCCAACCGGAGGTATTCGTCCTCGGGGTCGACGACGGCGACGTGGACCCCCTGGTACAGGTTGCGGAGCACGTCGAGTTTGACGAAGTAGGACTTGCCGGCGCCGGAGCGGGCGAGGATCACGCTGTTGTGGTTCTCCTGCGCCCACCGGTCCCACCAGACGATGCCCTGGGAGTCCGGGTTGACCCCGTACAGCACCCCGCCGGTGGTGGCCGGGTCGCCGGGCAGCGGCGCGGGCAAATCTGCGCTGGCGAGGGGAAACGCGGCGGCCAGGGCCTGGGTGTCCATGGTCCTGCGCATCTGCAGGCTGTCGGTGGCAAGCGGCAGGGTGGTGGTCCAGCCGGGCAGGTGCCGCCACGTCGCGGGCTGCACCTCGATCAGGGTGGACGCGGCGGCGGCTTTCACCTGCGCACACGCATCGAGGAGTTCGGTCTCGGTGCGGGCGTGCACGGTCAGGTACAGGCCGACGCGGAACAGCTTCGCCGCACCCCGGGCGAGGCGTTCGGCGAGGTCGGCGGCGTCGTCGGCGGCGGCCTCCACGTACGGGTCGGCCAGCTTGCCCTTCTGCTCGTCCGCCCGCCGGGACGACTCGAACCGGGCCCGCTGGTTCCGCAGCCGCGACGCCGCGACCGGCGCGGGGATCGGGTCGATGTGCAGGGCCAGATCGAGGCGGCCCGGCCAGGACAGCAGCGGCTCCAGCCACGCCGGACCGACCTCGGCCGGGTAGCCGGTCACCACCAGGGTGGCGGCGTAGCCGTCCCCGACCCGCAGGAACCGCGGCGTCACCTCCACCGAGGCCGGCGCCACCGTCGCCGCGACGCCTCCGGCGGGGGGCAGCGCCGCAGCGTCCGGGCGGGTACGGGCCGTCGGGCGACGCATGCGGATCGTCATGACGAGGTCCTTCCAGGTGTCGACCTCCTGACCGGAGGTCCGGTGATGGTGGTGTCGGGGGCGGCGAGGCCGCCGGGGCGGGGCGGCCGGTATGGGTCGGCCGCAGCGGCCAGGGCAGTGGTCGTCGCGTGGCCGTCCAGGGCGCGGGTGGTGACGCCCAGCCCGGACAGCGACCGGACCGTCTGGTCGGCGCGACGTCGAGCGGCATGCTCACCGCGCTCACCGGAGTTGGTGCGGGTGACGATGAGGACCTGCCGGCGTAGCGGGTCGCGCCGTTCGGCGAGGTCGTCGAGGAACCGGGCGTGGTCGCCTGCCGCGTCGGCGAGAGCTGGGTGCGGCATGGAGTCCGCCGCCCGGGCGAGGGTGCGGGCGGCGGAGTGCAGGTCGACCGGCTGCGCCGACACCACGATCTGCGTCGGCGTGGACAGGCTGTTGAGCCACCGGCCGAAGGTGTCGATGAGGGCGGCCTGCTCGTCGGCGGTGCGCAAAGCGAGGTTCACGCTGGTCGCCGCGACCATCGCCGCCTTCACACCGCCGAGGCTGATCTCCCCGTGGTCGTCGATGGCGTCGGCGGGCAGTTTCAGCGGCGCCGGCAGCATCACCTTCGACGCCGGGGCCTGCACCCAGTCTGGTGTTTTCGCGGTGGTGTCGGTGGTGGACAGAGCGCGTGGCGCCCGCGAGTGGCGGACTGCGGAGGTCAGCCACACGTCCATGGGCAGTCCGTCGCGGCGGCCGACGGCGATCCCGAACACGAGGCCGCCGAGGACGACAGCGGCGCCGAGTAGCACCGGTGCGGGCACGATCGCGTGGAGGGCGCGCCAAGCGCCGTAAAAGATGACGGCGGCCACCGCCAAGATCGCCAGCTGCCGGAACGTCAGCCCGTAGAGCACCTTGTCCGGCGCGTCCACGTCGGCGGGCATGCGGGCGGTGACGGCCTGTTCGTCACGGCGGTCGCGGCTCATCGTCGCACCGCCCTCAGGCCGGGGATGCGCAGCCCGCGGGTGAGCTGCTGCACCACGACGACCCGCACGACCGCGCCGAGCACGTTGCCGCCACGCCCGCCTGCGCCGCTGGTGGCGTAGCGGCGCATCAACCCCGGCACCTTGAGCGTGGTCCACAGCAGGACCATCACGACGAACAGGTTGAGCGCGCCACCCGGTTCGACCGGCAGGCCGAGCAGCGGCAGCATGGTGCTGGTGTCCAGCAGCATCCACTGTCCGGCGAACAGTACGAATGCCTGCACCACCGGGGTCGCCAGCATGGCGACGTACGACCGCCACCACATGCGGGCCACCCCGTCGGTCTGCGGCAGGGCGTGACACGCCAGCGCGATCGGCGCGACCGCGGTGAGCACCAACGCGACCGCGAAGCGGACGATCACACTGCAGGCGGTGGCGGCGAGCAGGAAAACGATGATCGCCAGGCAGACGACGAACAGCAGACCGGCGGTCTGGTCACGCGCGGCCATCAGGTGGGTCCTGACGGCGTTCAACGCCCCGTCGCCGTTGAAGTCCTGCGCGGTCAGTGCGGCGGTGAACGCGTTGGCGTACTCGATGAGCGTGCCGGCGATCAGTTGGGAGAAGTGGGCGGTGACGAACCCGACGACGCACCGCGGCAGCAGATCCTTGGCGGTGTAACGGGCGCGTTCGTCGCCGCCGGCGACCATGGTCAGGACACCGGCGGCGACGAACACCAGGACGAATACTGTGTCGACGACCCAGATCGACCGCCCGGTCAGCGCCTGCACCTGCGGCAGGCTGGTGACGTCCGGGGTGATCAGCAGCGCGTGGGTGATCGCGGTGATGAGCCCGTTCAGACAGTCCAGCAGCAGGCCGGCGAACCAGTCGAGGATCTGGTTGAGCGCCCAGGCCATCGTCAGCCTCCGACGATTCCCTGGACGACCTCCAGCAGGATGGGCGCGAGTACGGCCAGGCCGTAGCCGATCAGGGCGTTCTTCAGTGCGCCCTTGGCCTTGTCGACCTGGGCCGGGTCGCCGCCGGCGGTGGCCCAGTACACGCCGGCCAGGACCAGGAACAGGGTGGCGACGGCGGCCAGGATGCCCATCACCCAGGTCTGCAGGTTGGCGATGACGGTGGGCAGGTCGTTGGCGGCCAAGACGACCGGGCCGCCCGGGTCGGCGTAAGCGACGGCCGGCACGGCCAGCGTCACCACAGCCGCCGCCGCAGCGGGCGCGGCGACCCGGGCGACGAGGCGAAGCGCGCGGGTCGTCATCGGTGCGTGGGAGAGGGCGGTGGTCAGGGCACGTGAACGTGCCAACAGCGGGCGGAACATGATGGCTGCACCTCCCGCCCCGGCTTGCAGCCGGGGCGATTCGTCGAAGCGGTGGGCGGAGAGCCGCCGCCGGGCTCGGAAGACGCACGTCGGCCGGGAACCGTGGTGAGCCTCGGGAGGAGCTCGTCCTCCCGTTCGGGTTGGCGATGATCGATGAGGTGTCAGCGCATCAACGTGGCGCGGCACCCGAGGCACCCGGTCCCGTGCCGACCCGGCCTCCCGGCCCGGCGGCGGGCGGAATCAACCCCCTGCGTGACGCCGTGGTGGCGTCGGAGGAGTTCCGCACCCTCAAACCGGCGTTTGTGAGCTGTGGCGAACACCTGCCGATCCCACAGCGCTCCGACACGACCTCACGAACCTCTGACAGCCCTGGTTAGCGGCTGTCCGACGATCATGCCGCTGGTGGCGGACCTCGCCGTCGGCGTCGGCGCCGGGGTCTCACAGCCGCCGCCTCAACTCCTCGTGGGCGCCGCTGTGAGATCCGTGAGAGATCCGACGGGCCGCCCGAAAGTGAGTACGACGGCCCTTCCCGCACCAGGGTGGGAGCCGGTCGAAGTGGTGCGGCGCGAGGGGTTCGCCGTACGCGCTCGCGGGCCCGGCCAGATGGTCGGGCCCGCGTCGGGAGAGCCTGCGGGATGGTCGGCGGTCAGGCGGCTGCCAGCGTCACCCGCGCCACAGGATGCCGTGCGCTGCCGCCGCGGGCGGCCCGGATGTGCTGCCGTCGCTCGGCCGCCGCGCTGAGGTCTTTCCGCGCCCGGGGTGAGGTCGCCTCGGTGAGCATCCCGGCGGCCAGCGCGTCGGCGATGCGGACGTCGATGCGCTCGACGCGCCGCCGCAGCGTGTCGACCTCCAAGCCGAGGCAGGCGGCGATGGGTTCGATGGCCCGGTGGCCCAGCCGCACGTCAATGTAGGGCTGTTCGTCGCAGGCGTCGACGATGCCCAACTCGACGGCCCGGCGTACGAGGAGGTCCGGATGGCCGTAAGGACGCTTCGGGGTGCGGGGGCCGGTGACGTGTTCGAGGTTGTCCACCGGAACGGCCTCGGCGCCGTCCCGCTGCCGCAGCTCGTGGCCGGCCCGCCACGCGGCCATGCACAGCGCCGCGTACGGCGCAGGCTTGGCCAGGTCGACCCGGTCACGTAGGGCGCCCAGGAAGCCGGTGAGGATCTCAGCGTCCAGGTCGTGAGCGTCACCGGCCCAGCCCGTGTGCAGCCGTCCGGCGTAGCGGCGCAGCGCCGGCATCGCCAGGGCGACCGCGGCGATGACCCAGGCGGGACCGTCGAGACGGGCGCGACGGACCAGCTCCCGCCACACGACGTCACGGGCCGTGTAGGCGCGGGGGTGCTCCAGCAGCCACTGCCGCAACGCCGGCAGAGCGATGACACCGCCGGGCAGACCACTGTCATCGCCGAGCTGATCGGCCAGCGGGTCGAGGTCCAGTGACAACGGATCGGGGTCACAGGTCAGGCCGGCGAACGCGGTGTCCACGGCGTCCAGCGGCGAGTCGGGCCAGTCCTTGGCGGACGCGGTCATGTCACGAACTCCCATGTCAGAGACGAATGTCGATGACGGCCGGAGGTATGCGGCCGGCGCGCCTGACCGCCATTGCGCCACCTCGGTCTCACCGGCCCCTGACAACGCAGGCCAGCAGGCATGAATCCTCGGCTCGACAGCACCAGCCGCCACCGACCACCCGCTGACTGACGACCGACGCCGGCGCGCGACACCGTTCTGACAACACCGCGTTGACCTGCGCGTTGACACGACAGGAGGCGAAGGGCGCGGGACAAGGCCGCGAGGGACACGACACCGGCCGAGGGGTCTGACAACGGGGACCCAGCCGATCTCACAGCGTCTAACAGCGCGCCGCGGGCGGCACGGTGTCAGATCGCGACAGGCTGACACTGCAGCCGAATGTCATCGTCAACCCCGCGCGCCGCGGTGGCGCGCCGTCTGACAGCGTTCGCCCGGCGTGGGGACGGTCTGACACGGCCACCGCCTCCGATGACAATCCACCACCGGTGTCCTCCGTGACGCCGCCGCCGTCAGGACAGACGCCGCCGCCGTCCGGGACATCGGACGGCGATCTGACAAGACCGGCCAGCGCCCCTGTGTCATCGATGCAGGTCGCTGTCATGGTCGAGGTGGTCGTGACCGTGCGTGTCTGACAGCCGGGTGGCCGATCGCTCTGACGATCTCACGACGCCGACCCCGGCCCGGTCGAGCCGGCGACCGCCGGATCATCCCGCGTTCCCGAGGCCAGCCGAGCGGACAGGAAGCGGCTGTCAGACATTCGTGAGATTCCCGTGAGATCGGCAGGTGTTCGCCACAGCTCACAAACACCGGTTTGAGGGTGTCAGCGCAGCACGGCGCGGCGCGGAGCCGACACCACATGAGCGAGCACACGCCGCAGCACCACAACCCGCATCCCGATCCCACCGTCGACACCGGCCCTGACGCCGATGTTGACCCGACCCCGACCGACCTGGTCGCCGGCGACCCGCCGGTACCGCTCACCGTCTGGCGCACCGCCCGGACCCCGGGCGACGCCGGACGCAGCATCGGCACCCGGCTGGCCGACCGCCTCATCGCCGCCTACAGCCGCCCGGGTGAGGCGGTCGTCGACCTCACCACCGACCACGCCCTCACCTCCGCCTGTGCGGCCGGGGCCCGCCGGCACCACCCGGCGTGGTTCACCGACGCGTCCAGCCTGATCATCGGCCCGGCCACTCCCGTCCCGCTCGCCAGCGGGATCACCGGCGACGCGGACGAGGAGGAGGACCTGCCGGAGATGGGCGCCTGGTTCGGGGACGACCTCACCGACCCGGACCTGCACCCACCGGCCGACACGGGCGCCGGCCTGCCGTCCGGCGGCTCCCTGCAGCAGGCAACCAGTCTCGTGGTCGCCTGCTGGCCCCTCGACCTCAACGCCGCTACCAACCGGGTCCGGTTGGCGTGGCTGCTGGCCGCCTGCGCCCAGCTGCTGCAGCCGGGCGGCTGCCTGATCCTCGTCGTCACCGTCCCGGCCGGCACCACCGCCGGCCCGGAGGACTTCTCCGGCGTGGTCCAGGCCGCCGCTGGCGTCGGGCTGGGCTACCTGCAGCACCTTGTCGCGGTCACCGCCGACACCGACGGGGACGCGTTCGTCTACCACGTCACCGACGAGGAACTGCTCGCCCTCACCACCGCCGTGAGCGACCGGTGGCGGGTGGCGCACCTGCGGGTCCACGCGGACCTGATGGTGTTCAGCCAGACCCAGCGCCCGGCCCCGCGCCGGGCCGATGGGCGTGAGAGCGGTGGTCGCCGTGGCTAAGCACCGCGCGCACACCACCGCCAACGAGCCCGACGAGCAGAACACGACGACTGCCGCCACGAGCACCCACTCCGTCGGACGGCATCGGGCTGCTCCCGGCCCGGAGGGCCTGTCGGTGTGGGCGACCGCGCAGGCCACCGGACCAGTCCAGCGCCGCGGCCGGTACGTCCGTGAGTCGGTGCAGCACCCGGCGCGGATGCTCCCGGCGATCGCCGCGCACGCCGTCGCCGCCTACACCAAGCCCGGGGACCTGGTGCTGGACCCGATGTGTGGGATCGGCACCACCCTGGTCGAGGCGATCCACGCCGGCCGGGACGCGATCGGGGTCGAGTACGAGTCACGCTGGTCCGACATCGCCGACGCCAACATCAAGCACGCCCACACCCAGGGTGCGACCGGCCGCGCCGGCGTCATCCGCGGCGACGCCACCCGCATCCTGTCGCTGGTGCCGGCGGCCTTGGCCGGGCAGGTGGCGCTGGTGGTGACGTCGCCGCCGTACGGGCCGACCGTGCACGGCTTGGTCCGGCCCGGCGCCGACGGGGTGGCGAAGTTCGACAACGCCTACAACGACGGCACCGACCGCGGGAACCTCGCCTACCGCGACCTCACCGGCCTCGCCGACGGGTTCGCCCAGATCCTCGCCGGCTGCCACACCCTCCTCAAGCCAGGTGGGGTCGTCGTCGTGACCGCCCGACCGTGGCGCAAGCACGGCGAACTGGTCGACCTGCCGTCGGCCGTCATCGGCGCCGGCATCCGGGCGGGCCTCACCCCCGTCGACCGGTGCGTGGCGCTGCTCGCCGCCGTCCGCGACGGCGGTCTCGTCGCCCGGCCGTCGTTCTTCCAATTGCAGGCGGTCCGTAAGGCGCGGGCCGCCGGCACTCCCATGCACCTGATCGCCCACGAGGACGTCCTCGTGTTCATCAAGAGCCAGACCGACTCGGGTTCAGGAAGCCTGGGGGACACCCTCGGGGGAGGGGTGGTCGCGTGAGTGCGCCTGCCCACCGCCACCCGAGCCGCGCGGCGGGAGTGCGCAGCTGCTGCCTTCTGCGGTTGGCCGCGCGCGGTGAGACTCCGACGCTCGACGCCGGGGAGGTGCGTGATTGACCATCGACCCGCACCGCGCATCGGATCGCTGTGCACCGGCTACGGCGGTCTCGACATGGCCGTCGAGCTGGTGCTCGGCGGCCACCTCACCTGGTACGCCGAAACCGATCGGCACGCCCGCACCGTCTGTGCCCACCACTGGCCCGGCGTGCCCAACCTCGGTGACATCCGCGTCGTCGACTGGACCCGCGTTGGACCGGTCGACGTTCTCACGGCCGGGTTCCCGTGTCAGGACATCTCCAACGCCGGCAAGCGCGCTGGCATCACCGGAGAGCACTCCAGCCTGTGGAGTGCCGTCGCTGACGCCGTTCGCGTGCTTCGACCGCCGCTCGTGTTCGTGGAGAACGTCGCCGCGCTCCTGCGGCGAGGTTTCGACGTTGTCGAAGCCGACCTGGCCGAGATCGGGTACGACACGAGGTGGACGTGCCTACGGGCGTCCGACATCGGCGCCGCCCACCGCCGCGACCGGCTGTTCCTGCTGGCCGCACCCGCCGGACGAGTGGGAGGAGGTGCGGACGCTGCCGACACCGTGCGCCCGTGACGGCAAAGGACCCGGCCTTCCGTACGGGCTGCCCGACCTCATCGAACCGTCAGGCTCGACCCACGGCCTCCTACCCACCTCCACCGCAGGGCGCAGCGCACGCGACGTTGAGCACCGGCATGCGCGGGCCGACGGCGCGCGTCTGCTGCCCACCCCCAGGGCGAGTGACACCGGGACGCCCGGACGACGTGCGGGGGCTGGGTTTCGGCCCCCGCTATCCCAGGTGCTCCTGCCCACCCCACGGGCCACCGACGGCGAGAAAGGTTGCCCTGGGCAGCGCGGCTCACACGGCGACCTGACTCTCCCTTCCGCGGCGGTGCGTGTCCCGACCCGGCTCCTGCCCACCCCGCGCGTGTCCGACGGGTGCGGTCCCGGGCGGCATGGCGACGGTGGCGCGGACCTGCGCACCACCGTTGCTGGGCTCGGGCAGCCCGACGAGCAGCGGTGGGGCGCCTACGCCGACGCAGTCGCCCGCTGGGAGCTGTTGCTCGGCCGGCCCGCACCGGCACCCACGCAGATCGGCCGGCACGGCAAGCCCGTCCTCGCGCCGCCGTTTGTGGAGTGGCTCATGGGCCTCAACCCAGGCCATGTCACCGGCCCCGACCTGGGGCTGCCGCGCACGCGCGCGCTGCGGGTCCTCGGCAACGGCGTCGTTCCCCAACAGGCCGCCGCCGCCCTGCGGCTGCTGCTGTGCCCACACAGGTGGTAACGGCAGAAGGTCCTTGGCCTATTGATGTGGCCAGTGATGGCGCCGGTTGAGGCCAGGGTGCCAGTGAGATCCCGCTAACCAGCATCGGCGTGCTCCGTGCCTCCACGGCCTCGCTCCGCAGGCGGCACCGCCAGTCCGACGTGACGGCGATGCCGCCTGCGGGAGAGCCAGCCCTTATCTGAAACCCAGGACCCCACCGCCCCTGCGGCTGGCGGTCCGAGACTAGGAGTCAAGCCCATGCGATCAGCACGACGAACCCGCAACCTCACCCCCGCCGCCAACCCCGACAGCGACGACGCAACTTGTACCTGGACCACCGAGCGCATCCTGGCGCTCGGGGCGACCACGGACCTCGCCACCGCCGCCGCCATCCTCGGCATCTCCCGCTCGGCGGCCTACAAGCTGGCCGCCCGAGACGCCTTCCCGGTGCCACTGTTCCGAGCCGGCGCGTACTACCGCGTCCCGACCGCCCCGATCCTGCGGAAACTGCACCTCGAGTCCCCGCCGGTACCGACAGCTGGTGACACCGGCGGGGCGGGTGCCGACCAGGACGGCGGGTAGTCGGGCGGGGACAGGGACACCACGGGCTGCAGCCCTCCGCCGTGACCCCGCAGCGGGTAGGACGCCCAATGCGCGGCTCCGTATGCCGTGCCGGTGCAGCCGCCCACTACTGCTCGACGACGCCGGAGAGGAGCCGGACCAGGGCGCGATGCAACACCCGCTCGAGGTCATCCACGACCGCTGACAGGTCATCTGTCGGCTGGCCGGTGAGGGTGCGCAATTCCCGCCTGCTCGGGTCGTCACCGTGCATCTCGTCGTTGCGGAGCCGGTATCCCAGACGCAGGAGGGCCTCGAGCCGCTCGGGCGGTGCCTGCAGGACAGGGTCGTCCGCCAGGAGCGCGTTCGCTCCGTCAACGATCTTGTCCTGCTTACGGGGATCCGCTGGCAGGCCCGGCAGTTTGATGAACAGCACTTCGGCGCAGACCATCAGGTCGATAAGCCGGTCGGTCGGCACCCGGTCGGCCCCCGCCATGACCAGCCGGCGCAGCGCGGTCTGCAAACCCCGGTTCTCCCGAACCGCGGGATGCGCGAGGAGGCCGTACACCTCGCGCACCGCCTCCACCTGCTCTCGCCCAAGGATCGTCGGTCGCTCCTCGTCGAAGGCGGGTAGCGCCGACAGTGACGCCGTCGGCCCCAGGCCCTGGGGAAAGTCGTCGTCCGCTGGGCAGCGGATCGCCCGAGTCGCGGTGACGGACCCACCGCACACCAGCCGAAGCGCCGTCACCAGGCGGCTGGCTGGCTCGACCAGCGCGCCAGAATTCAGCGCCGCCGGTTGGGCGGGTACGTCCATGGCCGAGCACACCGGGTACGAGGTGCAGCGGGTCAGGGCCCACTGGTGGAACCGCGACACGGTCACCGAATTCGGGCCGCCCGCGAAGGCGACCGGCACCGCGAGGCAGCCGATCGCGGCGCTCACCTGCCGGTCGCTCATCGCTTGCAGCACCAGGCCGTCCGGCAACGTGACCGCCTCGATACCCGCGGTGGGGGTGAAGGCGTTGAGCGGAACCACCTCGACCAGCCGCGCCCGCGTGGCCAGCAAACCGTCCTCCAGCCTGCTGTACGCGGCGTCGAATGCCTCTTGGTCGAACCGGTAACCCCCGACGGCGGCAACCATGGGTTCCAGGACATGCTGCACCAGCGTCCACCCCAATTGCCGGAGCGTGAGGGCGAACTCCACCCCGACCAGGCAATCCACCCGCTCACGCAGCACCTCATCGGCGGCCACGACGGCCCGCACCGCCCCGATCTCGGCGAAGGTGTCCAAGAACCGGTAATCGGTGACCCGAGCCGGCATCTGCCAGACACCGCGGCGGATCGCGACGAACGACTCCTGCCCGAGGCGGTGCCACTCGCCGAAGTCGGGAACGGTCGCGAACACCGGCACGCCGTCGCGAGCGGCCAAGTCGCCGAGCACCGCCGCCATCAACTGGCCCACTGCCGCGTGCAGCTGTGGACGCCGCACTCGGCCCCTCGCCACGTCATCTGCCGCCACCATTGGCCGTCCTCCATGCCCGATCTGACGCGAACCGGACAGGATCCCAGACTCCCCAGCAGGGCGCATCTGACTTGCGCCCCTTACCGGCCCCAGCGCATGGACCACCCACCGGACCTGGAACCGCAGCGACTTGATCCTGCCCGCCGGTCACGCGTGGATGTCGATCGACCAAACCGATGCCCCACCACCCAGACGAACGGGAGCACCACCACCGATGCCAGACGGAAGCATTTTCAAGCGCTGCGGCTGCCGCCACCCCGACACCGGCAAGCCACTGGGAAACGACTGCCCGAAACTACGCCGCGCGAACCGCGCCTGGAGCTCCGACCACGGCCACTGGGCCTACCAGCTCGAACTACCACCCACCACCGACGGCGGGCGCCGACAGCTACGCCGCTCCAGCTTTCCCACCCGCCGTGCCGCCGCCGACGAACTCGACCACGCCCGCGACCTGCTCGCCCTCGCCAACGGTGACCGGCGCCGCCGTACCGAGATCGCCGACCTGCTGCAAACCGCCGTACGCGCCAAACGCCCCCTGCCCGAGGTCGACCGCATCCGCCAGCGGCTGCGCGGCGACGGCACGCTCGCCGACATGCCCACCGTCGCTGAGTACCTCACCGGATGGCTGACCCACCTCACAATCGACGCGAACACACAGCGCGGCTACGAATCGATCACGCGGGTCCACCTGATCCCACACCTGGGCGACATCCCACTGGACAAGCTGCGCACCACCCACATCCGCGCCATGTTCGCCGCCATCGAGCGCCGCAACGACGAGATCAGCGCCGCGAAGGCGAGCATCGACCCAGTCATCCGCGCTTCGGTCACCGGCGTGCGACCCACCGGTGCCAGCACACGCCAGCGCATCCGCGCCTGTCTGCGCAAAGCGATCAACGATGCCCTCGCCGACGAACTCATCGTCGGCGCCAACCCCGCCGCCCTGGTCAAGGTCCCCGCCGACCGGCCCCTACCAATCGTGTGGGAGGACGAACGCGTGCAACGGTGGAAGGCCACCGGCGAGGTCCCCGGACCGGTGCTGGTCTGGACCGACTCCCAGGTCGTGGAGTTCCTCGACTACGCCGCCGTTCATGCCCCCGACCTGCACCCCATGTGGCACTACATGGCCTACCGCGGACCCCGCCGTGGCGAGGCGTGCGGCCTGCGGGACAGCGAGGTGCGGCTGCACCGCCGCGAGACCACCATCAACAACCAGATCGCCACCCACGGCTACACCGCCGTGCAGAAACCACCGAAGAGCAGAGCCGGAAACCGCGACGTCGCCCTCGACACCGACACGACCAAAGTCCTCACCGCCTACAAGGCCCGCCGCGCCGCCTGGCAACTCGCCGCCGGCGACACATGGCCCGACACCGGCCTGTTCTTCGTCCGCCCCGACGGAAAGCCGTGGCACCCCAACGCCGTCACCCAACGGTTCCGCAAGCTCGTCCGCAAGGCCGGGATGCCCCCGATCCGGCTGCACGACCTGCGCCACAGCGCCGCCACCATCGCCCTCGACGCCGGCATCGACATCAAGGTCCTCTCCGAGCAACTCGGCCACTCCACCACAACCCTGACCCGCGACACCTACCAAAGCGTCACCAAACGGATGCACCAGGACGCCGCCGATGCCGTCGCGAAGAAGATCAACCAGAAACGCCGCAAGGCAGGGTGAAACCCACTCTCGGCGAAGCGGCAGCGGACGACCGCGTGCGGCCGGGCTGGCCCCGGTCGCCCGAGGGAATACGCTCGCGACGTGAGCGGTGACGACCAGTTGCTGAGCCGGCGGGGCAGCTTCGACGAGGACCCGGACAACTACCAGGCGGCTCGGCCGGGATACCCGCCGCGGGTGTACGAGGTGCTTGCCGAGCGCGGGCTGCGACCGGGTGCGCGCGTCCTGGAGATCGGACCTGGAACCGGGCAGGTGACCCGCCCCCTCGTGGACGCCGGTGCGTCGGTGCTGGCGGTGGAACTCGGTGGCCGGCTGGCGGCCCGGCTGCGAACGAACCTGACCGGCCGCGACGTGACCGTCGTCGAGGGCGACTTCACCACCGTGCCGCTGCCCGACGACACCTTCGACCTGGCCGTCTGCGCCACCGCCTTCCACTGGCTGAACGCGGGCGCGGCGGTGCGACGGCTGGCCCGCCTGGTGCGGCCGGGCGGAGGGCTGGCGGTGTGGTGGACGGTCTTCGGTGATCCCGACCGTAGCCCGCCCTGGCGCGCGGAGCTGGACGCGGTGTACCGACGATGGCTACCGGGGCAAGGGCGCGGCCCTGCCGGTGTGCCAGCGCCGCTGCGGGTCGCCGAGCGCACGGCGGAACTGCGGGCAGGTGACTGGTTCGACCCCGTCCAGGTCGAGATGATCCGCTGGGAGCACCGACTGACCCCGCACGACGCGCGGGGGCTGTGGGGGACCTTCCCGAACGTACGCGAGTTGAGCACTGACCAGCGGGAGGCGTTCCTCGACGGCGTCGCCGAGGTGGTCGCCCGCCAGCCCGGCGCGACGGCGATCGACAATTACGTCACCGCGCTGTACACGGCGCCGCGCCGAAACCACGATGCCCTTCCAGCCAGTCCGTGAAATCGGGCAGCGGGCGCCCGACGGGCGCCAGCGATCTATGCCCCTTCGACAGGGCCTGAGCTAGCCGGGGCTCTGCCGAAGCGGGAAACCTCCCCGAGCCGTTCGAGGAGCTGAGCCGAAGCGTTCTCGCTGGCACGGACCGTTCTGGGCTGGCTGCGGACCGAACAGCGGTCATCCCGCGTCCGGGTGGTGTTGCTGCTCGGCGCGAGTGCGCCCAGGCAAGTTGTCCCGGTGGTGGGTGGTCAGGTGCGGGCGGTCTAGCTGGCGCCGGGCGTGGCGGGCGATGCGATGCGCGTGGGATGACCCGGCGGGCCGGTAGCTGTGGTGTGCATGCGGTACAGGGCGGCTGCCATGCGCGCGATGGCGGGGTGGTGGGGATGGACACGGCGGTGGTCGGCGATGGTGCGGGCGAGGAGTTGCTGCGCCGGTTCCTGGCGGCCGTGTTCGTACAGGACGACGGCGAGGGTGGCTTGGGTGGCGAGGGTTGGTAGTGCGTAGGGTCCGTCGGCTTGGGTGTGGTGGCGGATGAGGTCGCTGTAGCAGTCGGCGGCGGCGGTGAGGTTCCCGGCGGCGCGGTGCGCGGCGGCCAGGACGCGCAGGGCGGCGCGGACTTCCGGGTTGGTGGGGTCTCGGAGGAGGTGGCGCAGGCTGCGGTGTCCCCACTGGGCCCAGGGGAGCGCGGCGGCTGGGTCGCCGCTGGTAAGGGTGAGGGTGGCCAGGAGCGCGGCGGCGCGGGCGGTCGCGGTGTCCAGGGCGAGCCTGCCGCTGGTGGGGTCGATGTGCAGGAGCCCGCTGTGCAGGACGTCGATGGCACGCTCGGGCTTGTTGTCGGCGGCGTGGCGCTGGGCTAGGTGTAGACGCTGGGCCATGGCCATCATCGGGCCGGTGACTTGTAGGGAGACGGCTCTCCAGGTGATGTGCAGGTCTGTGCCGGTCGCGCCGACGGTGACGCGTTGGATGGGGCCGAGCGCGTAGGAGGCGGCCTGAGTCGTCTTGCCGGTTGGGACGAGGTGGGGGGTACGGTGCAGGATCACTGCGGCGACGGCGTCGCGGATCTCCTCGGCCGACACCGGTGTGCGCCCGCAGGACGGCGCGCACAGGTAGACCCTGCCGCTGCCGGGCAGATGGATGAGGATCATGGATCGCGCGCAGGTGTGGCAGGCCAGGAGGCCGGGTGGCACGGGCGCGGCCTGCACGGCGCGGGCCCGCGAGACCCATTCCTCAACCGTCGCCGGCGACAGGTGGTGGCTGCGGGCAACGCCCCGGGGCGCTTGGTGCAGGCCGTGGACGGCGGCGTGTTCGATGGTCGCGGCGACGACCTCGGCGACGAAGGCGGGTGTCCACGCGGGGAGGACTGTCGTCCGCGTCGGCATCGGCACTCCTTCCTAGGGATCATGTATGCGTTCAGGTGGCGGGAGCAGCGCCGGGTTTGTGCAGTTCGTACGACCCGCAGACGGCGCATGTGAGCGGAGGGTGTGGCCGGCGACGACAGTGGGGGGCTGTCGTCGCCGGCCACGTCGGTCGCCGCTGCCCTCCCTCTACGGGCGGGCGACCGGCTTGAACGCCCCGATGTGGGCCCAGCGCAGATGGTGGGCGGCGACGCGGGGCGGCGACAGAGAGATGTGGTGCGAGCTGCGACTTGGCCGCCGAAACCCAGGGCCTAGCGTTGGGCGTCGGACTGCGCGCGTGCCGGGGCGGTGACGGTCGCCGGCTTGGCGGTGTTCACGGGCCAGGCGCCGCGGATCGGGTGAGGGTTGCGGCGCATCGGGGCGAGGACCGGCCCGTCGGGCAGGGTGAGTGCGGGTCTCGGGAGGTAGCCGTACCGGCGGTACACGTCCTGGCTGTCGGGCGTGGTTTCGGTCCAGGAGGGCATGTCGATGCGGTTGAGGCGGCTCTCGTGGTGGGTGAGCATCGCCGTGCCGACACCACGCCGTTGGGCGGCGGGAGGGATGGCGAGAAATGCCAGGTGGTAGTGGGGTTCGGTGGGTCGGACCTGAGTGAGTATCTGGTCGAGGAGTTCGAACTGCCGCGCGTGCGGGCCGGCGGCGTCGGCCAGTCGGCTGTGGTAGTTCGGCGGGGGCGGGATGCTGCGGTAGCGGTGAAACCCCATCGCGGCGGCGCTCAGGTCGTCGGTGATCTGGATGTCGCCGAAGAACATGGCGTGTTCCACCCAGATGACCGCCACGTCGGCCAGGATCCGCCGCCGGCAGGCCGGATCGGGCACCAGCCACTGGGCGAGCGGCCCGGCATGCAGGGCGTCGGCGATCAGCGCGGCGACCAGGTCCTTGTCCGCCCACCGGGCGGCACGGATACGCGGAACAACGTGCATGAGGTGTCTCTCCAAGGGCAGCGGAAGCGAGTGGGGTAGTGAGGACTCACCGGTAGGTGGCGGTGGCGAGGTCACCGACAGCGGCGTCGACCGCGGCGGTGATGTCGCGTACCTGCTGGTGGTGCTGCGCGGCGATGGTGCGTAGCTGCACGGTGAGGGCGGCGATGTCGTCGGCGAGGTACAGGTGGTTGGTTAGGCCGAGGGTCGCAACGAGGCCGCCGAGGGCGGCGGTGTGGTTGTCGGGCTGGTCACGGCCGGCGGCGATGTAGTGCAGCCGGGCGCGGGCGACGACCGGCCACTTGAGGTCGGCGGGCAGGTAGCGGTCGGTGCGGGCGAGCCCACCGAGGCGGCGACGCACGTCGTGGCGCAGGATCCCGCCGGCGTGCAGTCCTGCGCGGGTGCGGTCGTACAAGTCGTCGGCAAACCCGCGCAGCCACCCCCGCAGCGGCGGGGTCGGGTGGGCGTAGCGGATGGAGGCCAGGGCGGTGTCGGCGATCAGATCACCGACCGGCCGGTCCAGGTGCAGCCACAGCCGCTGCTCCCCGCCCGGCCCGGTGTCGTCGGTGGTGTCAAGGGCGATCCGCCCGGCCAGGAACAGGTCGATCAGCACCGCACCAGCCAGGCCGAGGGCGAGGGCCTGGCGGTGGATGTGCGGGTGGCCGGTGTCGTCGTCGTGGCCCAACAGGAACAACTCGTCTCGCAACGGCAACTGCGGTATGGACGAGGTCATCTGGATCCCGTCCCCTACCGTGGCCCGCCGGCGTGCTGCCGCAGGCGGGCGTGCACCCCGCCGTAGACGGCCTGCGGCTGCGGAAGAAGCAGCTTGTCGACGGCGGCGAGGACCGTGTAGTTCGGGTCGCAGACGTTGCCGATCGGCGCCCGTCCCGCCTGCGACACCAACTGGTAGGCGTCGAGTTGCTCCAGGCCGGTGAGGTCACCCACCCAGCAGACCATGTCGCGGTGCGCGACCCGGTACGCGTCTTCCAGGGGGCGGGCGCAGCCGACTGACATGATCGACGTGTCAGTCTCCAGGCGGGGCCACACCGTCGGAACGCCTTTGATGACCTCGATGATCAGGGTGGTGGTCGTGGCGATCTCCACCCCGACGCCGCAGACCTCACCCTCCCCCTGGCGGGCGTGGCCGTCGCCCAGGGCGAGCATCGCCCCGTGCACATTCACCCCCAGGTACAGGGTGGTGCCGGCGCGCAGCTCCGGTGTGTCGAGGTTCCCGCCATGGCTGTCGGGCACGATGGTCGAACGCGCCTCGAAACCGCCCGGCGCCACGCCGATGGTGCCGATCATCGGGTCCAGCGGCAGGTCGACGGTGTGGTCGCTGTCGGTGGCGTGGAAGCGGACCGTGCCGGCCTGCTGGTCGATGTCGTACACCCACACCCGCTCATCGAGAGGCGGCTGCAGGGTCGCCGTATGTGAGGTGGAGGTCAGTGCCCCGAAGTGCGGGAACGTCGAGGAGACTCCCCAGTCGCGGGCCGGAACGATCGAGGCGAGGTGGACGGCGAGGGTGTCGCCTGGCTCGGCGTCCTCGACGAAGAACGGCCCGGACACCGGGTTCAGGTAGGGCATGCGGCACACCTGCGACGGCAAGTCCGCCGGGCCGCGGACGAGCCCGCCGAAGCAGTCCTCGGTGTGCACCTGCAGCACGTCGCCGGAGCGGACGTGGGCCACCGGCATCCGCCCGCCGAAGGTGTAGGCCAGCTCGTCGCGGGCGGGACGGTAGGTGATCGTCTCCATGGTCGTCACACCCGCTCGACGTGGCGGGCCTGCGGCTGCGTGGGCGCCAGACCCGACAGGGCGGGCCGGCGGCCGGTCAGGTACAGGCCGGCGAGTACGACCATGCCGAGGGCGAGCCAGGCCAGACCGAGACGCTGCGCGGCGATGTTCGCGTTGACCACCACGTAGGCGAGGATCACGAAGCCGATACCGGGCATGACCAGGTGCGCCCACCAGTTACGGCTGCGCTGGCGGATGAGGTGGTGCACGACGACGGAGACGTGCAGGACCAGGAACGCGACCATCGCCCCGAAGTTGATCAGCGACGACAGCAGCGTGATCCCGTCGACGCGGGTGGCCATGTACAGGCCCAGCGCGAGGGACACGGCGCCGGTGAGCAGGGTCGCGTTGATCGGCACGTTGCGGCGGATCGACACCTTCGCCAGGAAGCCGGGCAGTTGCCGGTCCCGGGCCATCGCGTACAGCAGCCGGGACGTGGCGACCTGCGCGACCATCGAGTTCGGCAGGCCCCACGCGATCGCGGTCGCGACCGCGCACAACGTCGCCAGCCAGCCTCCGCCAGCCACCTGCGCGGCGTCGTAGAAGGCGGTGCCGTTCGGATCCCCGTCACTGAGCAGCGAGGCCGGCTCGGGGACGAGCATCGCGGCCAGCCACGTCTGCGCGATGAACAGCACGCCGGCCAGGACGAGCACGGCGGCCATCGCCCGGCCGATCTGCCGGGAGCCACCCTTGGTCTCCTCAGCCAGCATGGAGATGCCGTCGAAGCCGAGGAAGGACAGCACCGCGATCGACACCGCTCCCGCTACCAGGGACCAGGTGAAGGTGTCGGCGTTGTAGAACGCATCCCAGCTGAACTGGCCCCTGCCCGTTGCGAGGGCCCAGCCGGCGACGGCGAGGAAGATCGCCAGGACGATCAGCTCGCCGACGAGCATCACCCGGGTCACCATCGCGGTCATCCGGATCCCCACCGAGTTGACGACCGTGTTGACCGCGACGAACCCGAGCAACCACAGCCACACCGGCACGGCCGGCACGGTGGAGTGCATCGCCACCGACGCCACGAGATACAGCAGGCCCGGTACGAGCACGTAGTCGAGCAGGATCACCCAGCCGGCCAGGAACCCGACCGGCGCGCTGATGCCCCGACCGGCGTAGTTGTAGACGCTGCCTGACATCGGGAACGCCTTCACCATCTGCGCGTACGAGAACGCGGTGAACACCAGCGCGACCACACCGACCGCGTACGCCAGGGCCACCATCCCGCCGGAGCCGGCGTACACGCTGCCGAAGATCGCCATCGGCGCGATCGGCACCATGTACACCAGCCCATAGGCCAGCAGGTCCCGGAACCGCAGTTGGCGCGCCAGCTCCTGCCGGTAGCCGTAACGCTCTAGATCGTGCTGATCCAACATCCGGGATCCTTTCAGTTGATCAATAGGTCGTCGGCACGTGCTTCATCGAGGCACCGGATGCCGGCATTTGGGCCGCGACGTGTTCAGTCCGGGACGCGCCACGCGCCACCGGCGACGAGAGTGACTAAAGGCGAAGTCGGTCGATGTCGGTAAGCCTTCCCGTCGACGTCTGACAATCCGCCGACATCAGCCTTCTTGGATGGCGGCTATCACACCCTGCCGCAGGCGACGCATATCGCGTACTGACACGCTGCATCATGGCTTTCGGCCGCCGGGCAATTCACGGTCTGGGCAGGTCAATGTCGGAGCTTTGTCAGAGGTCAAGGCATCGGGTTATCGACATCCGCGCACGCGGCCGTTAATGGGGCATCACCGTGAGCGCCAGCGGCGCGGACATCGGTGTCGGGCGAGCCGACCGCCGGCTGGTTCGCCTGCCTGTGCCCAACGCTCCCGTAGGAGGGATGTGCCATGGCCCCACGATCCATGCCCGAACCGGCTGAGGTCGGTCGCCGAGCCGCCGAGATCCTTGACCTGATCACACGCCACTCGTCGTCCAAGCGGCTCCGCAGTTCGTCGATGAAGTACTCCAGCTGCTGGGCGACGTTCACTGGGTACCCGGCGATCAGCCGGTGGTCCCTGGAACGGGACGCGGGCCCGCTGCTGACCGAGGCGATGCGCGTTCTCGCGCTCAAGGCCGCGGTGTTCGAGCTGTCCGGCGGCGACGAGGAGGCCGCGGAGCTGCTGGTGCCGGCGCCGGTCGACGAGATGATCCACGCCGTGCTGGCCCAGTTCACCCTGATGTCCCGGATGCAGCGCGACCTGGGAGTCACGTTCCCGCACGCCACGGAGCTGGAGGAGTTCACCTACACCCGCGGCTGCCTGACCGACGCGTACTACGCCGCCGCGGGCTGGGGGCCGCAGCCGCTGCGGTACTGGCTGGACTCCGCCGAGGTGACCCGCCGCCTGAACCAGCTCAACGCCCACTACCAGGCCGCGGGCCTGGGACGCGACGGACGCAGCCACGACTTCGACTTCGGCCGACCGGACCCGGCGACCGCGCCCGTCGGGGTCAGCGGTTAGCCAGCTCCACCGACAACACCCGCCGCATGGCCGCCACCACCTGCCTCGGATCGAACCTCTCGCCGGCGAGGCGCTCGGCGCGGGCAACGGCACCGAAGATCTGCTCCGCCGGGGCGTCGCGCAGCACGGCGACGAGCCAGCCTTCCAGATCCACCAGGTCGGCAGGCAGCACCAGGGAAGCAGGCGTCGGCGCCGGTCGTGAGGTCTGGTCGGGGACAGGCTCACCGCGTGAGGCGTATCGGCCCGGCGGCAGTCCGACCCGGTACGGGTGCACACACACCGCGACGCCTTCGGTGGTGACCCGCCATCCGATGTCCGGGTTGTAGGCGAACTCGGGTCCGGGCCGGTCGACCACGTCGAACTGGCCCGGCCCGAGTTGCTGGGCGGGACACACCACGCACGTCTGCTCACACCACTGCGGTAGCGGCCCGGACATGGCGCCGATGCTACGGCAACCAGGAGGTATCAGGCCATGACCGTCTTATCCCCTCCCCGGGCCGCCACCGTCGACCGCGCCCTACGCGACGCCCAGCGGTGGTGCGCCGGACATGTGATCGACGACCGCCCTGCACTAGCCCACGCGGTCCGGGTCGCGGTGACCATCGGCGATCATGTACCGCATCCGGCGCCGGATCTGATAGCGGCGGCGCTGCTGCACGACATCCCCGACTTCGCGCCCCGCACGCCGGACATCTACCAGGTCCTCGCCGTCGCCTACGGTGCGCAGGTACCGCGCATCATCGCCGCCCTACACGCCGAGCACCGGGCCCTCGACACGCCGGACCCGCCCATCCGCGTCGACGACCTGCCGGTACTGCTCGCCTCGACCGCCGACAAGATCGTCGCGCTGACGTCGCTGCTGCGACGGGCGCATGCCAGCGGCGACGTCACCAACTTCCTCCGCCCGCGCCCAGCGCTGCTCACGCTGCTGCCGCACTTCCGGGCCTTTCAACAGGCAGCCCACCCCCGGGTGCCGGCGGGGATGTCGGCACGCCTCGACACCGCGCTGGCCCTGCTCGAGAGAGCCGCCGCCGGCATTCAGGCAGCGAGCAAACCATGAACCCCATTGGTGCCGCATTCGCGGACCAACTGCGCCGTGACCTGCTCACCGCCGCCGGCCACGAACAGGCCGGATGGCAGGTCATCCAGGAGTGGGAGCTGTCGACAGTGCAGCGGCTACACCTGGGCGACGGCAGCAGTGTGATCTGCAAGCTCGCTACCTCGCCGTTCACCGGCGAAGCCGCCGTGCTACGGCACCTCAACGAACACGGCGCCGCCGTGCCCCATCTGCACGGCTACACGCTACGGCCGCACGCACTGGGCATGCTGATGGACGACCTCGGCGACCCCCTCCGTCCCGCAACTATCGCCGAGGCCGCAGCCGCCGCCAGCGCAATCCACGCCATCCCGCCGATGCCGACGCTGCCCTTGTTCGACCAGCGGACCCTGGCGCGCCTGCCCGAGCAGGCGCTCGCCGCACTCGACGAGCTGCACCGCCAGGGCCGCTTCGTCGACTCCGGCGCGGCCGAGGAACTGCTACGGCGGCTGGTAGCCGTGGCGGGCAGACGCGCCGACGGCGCCGAGCGAGAACCCTTCGGGCTGTGCCACGGCGAGTTCCACCGCAGCTCGCTGCACGTCAGCCGCGCGGGATGCCGTCTCGTCGACTGGGCGAAAGCATTCACCGGACCAGGCCTGCTCGACCTCGCCACCTGGTTCGGCACCCGCGACGCCGCAGACCCCGCCCAACTCACCCGCCTGATCCGCGCCTACGTCGAGGCTGGCGGCAGCACCGACGCTCACTCAGACCGCGGTGGCCTGCCGGCGGCTCAGTGGGCGCTGGGATGGCACCGCGTGTGGGCAGCCTGGTGGTTTCTGACCACGGCCGCCGCAGGCCACCACCGGCCCCATACCGATGGCTCTCACGCCCAGGTCGTGCACCGCCAACTGCACGCTGCCGCGCAACTGCTCGACGCCGCCCCGTTTGGCGCGTCCGGAGTTCATCTCACTACCGCGGGAAGATCCTTATGAAGCGCCTCATCGTGGACACCCACGCCTCGTCCTGCTACTTCCGCACCTCCGTCGGCGGGGATGGACGCAAGGCGTTGGTGCAGATCACCGAACGGTGCAACCTGCACTGCGCCCACTGCTTCGTCTCCTCGACCGCAGTCGGGTCTGACCTGTTCCTGGGCGACTTCACCACCCGAGTGTTGCCCCGGCTGCTCGACGCCCGAGTCGAACGCCTCACGCTCACCGGGGGCGAGCCCTTCGTCCACCCCGACCTGATCGCCATGTGCCAGGCGGTGGCCGATCAGGGACTGCCGGTGGGCATCTGCACCAACGCGACGCTGACCCGCGACGCCGATATAGCCGCCTTGGCCGCCTTGGGCAACGTTCACGTCAACGTGTCCTTTGACGGTTTCCGGCCCGACAGCCACGGCAAGTTCCGCGGCGACCGGTCGTCGTTCGCCACCACCGTCGCCACCACCCGCAAGTTCGCCGAGGCCGGCCTCCTCAAGGGCCTGCTGTCCACGCCCAACGCGCTGACCGTGCCGCAGGAGTTCGCTGACCTGTGCGCCTTCGCCGTCGACGTCGGCGCCGAGTACGTGCTGATGAACCCGCTGTCCTCCTTCGGACGGGGGGTGAAGAGCCGCAGTAAGCTCGCCGCCACCACGGCCGCGATGGACGCCATCACGGCCGTGACCGACCGCTTCGCCGGCCAGGTCGACCTCGTGCGCATCCGGTTCCCCAACGAGAACCTGCCGCTGGGCGGATGCGACGCGGGAAAACTGATCTACGTCTTCGTCGACGGGCAGGTCGCCGTGTGCCCCTACCTGGTCTTCGCCGCTCGCACGTCCGCCTCCGCGCACCGCGATGCCGAGTTCCTCACCGGCAACATCCTCGATAGTGAGGTTGTCACCGGCCTCGACGCCTACGACTTCCACGGCCGCTACCGGCTCGGCGCCAACCCGACCTGCGGCTCCTGCGCACTGGCCGGACAGTGCGGCAAGGGCTGCCCTGCCGCGGTCATCGCCACCGGTGGCCGCATCGGCGATGTCGATACCGAGCAGTGCCCCGTCACCGACCCATCCGGCCGTCGACTGCTCCCGCTGTCCCTGGCCAAGGGGTGAGCAGCCTGTTCATCGCCGTGGAGGGCCCCAACGGAGTCGGCAAGAGCACCGTCGCCCGTCGCCTGGCCGACCGCCTCGCCGAACTCGGACCGGCAGGGGTTCACCTGACCGGCGAGCCCACCCGCACGCCCCTGGGCCAGCTCCTGCGCCGCCAGGAATCCTTCCTGCATGGCAAGGCACTGGCCCTCGCTCTGGCCGCCGACCGCGCCGCGCACATCGAAACGGAGATCATCCCCCGGCTCGACGACGGACTGCACGTCGTCACCGACCGGTACGTCGCCTCCTCGCTGGTGCTGCAACGCATCGACGGCCTCGACCTCGGCGAGATCTGGTCCTACAACCGCTACGTCCTGCCCGCCACCGTCATCTACCTCGAAGACCACCCAGAGGTCATCCGCACCCGCCTGGCAGCTAGACCACACTTGACCAGGCTGGAACTGGCCGGCTCGCCCGAGAAAGAACTCGCCCTCTACCGCGACGCCGCCACCCACCTGCACCGGCAGCAGTGGCGCCAACACGTCGTCGCCTGCCACGGCCTCAACCCCGAACAGGTCGTGGACACTATTCTCGCCCTGCTACCTGCCGACGGCCCCTGACCAGCGAGGCTCACCGTGCTGTCCATTCTGACGATCAACGTGCAGGCCGCCGCGCTCGCCCGCGCGCAGAAGCTCCTCACCTGGCTGCTGCAACGCGATGACCACGTGATCATCCTGACCGAAACCAGCAACGGACCCGGCACCCGGCACCTGCTCACCGGCCTGCGGGCAGCCGGGATGTCCATCGCCCACCAGCCCTCGACTGACGGCGACCGCGGCTGCGCCATCGCCAGCCGCATCCCGACCCGCCCTGCCCCGTACCTCACCGCGGGCATCAGCCTGCCCGGCCGGGCACCCGCCGTCACCCTCGACACCGACCCTGCCGTTACGATCCTCGGCCTCTACGTCCCCTCCAGCGACCGGGCACCAGCCAAGCTCGCCAAGAAGCGGACCTTCCTCACCACCGTCACCGACACCCTGGCCCGACTACCCACGCCTGACAGCACGCATCTGGTGGTCGGCGGGGACTACAACGTCATCAGCCGCGACCACCAACCCCGCTACCCCGGCTTCCGACCCTTCGAGTACGACTTCCTCGACGGCCTCGCCACACTCGGGCTCTGCGACGTCCACCGAACTCTGCACCCCGACGTGCAGGCACACAGCTGGATGGGTCGTGCCGGAAACGGATATCGCTTCGACTACCTCCATGTCGGCCCTGGGCTACTGCCTCACCTGGCAGCCGCCGCCTACCTGAACCAGCCTCGCCTTGAGGGTCTCACTGACCACTTGGCGCATAGCGCCGACATCGACGCACCGGCCGCCGGTGGTCGGGGTTCCGGTACTGGCAACATCGTGGCTTGCTGGATCTCACGCACCCCTAGACGAGCGGCAGAATAGGCGCGTGACCCTCTGGACGATCGCCACGGCAGCCGACGAAGCGCGCCGCCAAGCGTCGGTCGCCGTCCTCCCCATCGGCAGCTTCGAACAACACGGCTCGCATCTACCGCTCGCCACCGACACCATCGTGGCCAGCGCCATCGCCACCGCGCTCGCGGAACGTTACGACCTGTTCCTACTTCCGCCAATCACTCTGTCCTGCTCTCACGAGCACGCCGCGTGGCGAGGAACTGTCAGTCTCAGCTCGACCACCCTCACCGCCATCATCAACGACGTCGTGGCGTCCCTCCACGAGCAAGGCATCGATCGTCTCGTGCTCGTCAACGGGCACGGCGGCAACTACGTGTTGTCCAACATCGTCCAAGAGGCCAACACCGACCGGCCACGCCTCGCACTGTTCCCAGGTCGCCAGGACTGGGACCAAGCACGCCACGACGCCGGTTTGCACAGCACCACCCACGACGACATGCACGCCGGAGAGATCGAAACGTCTATCCTGCTCCACGCCGCACCGCACACCGTCGGTCCGGGCTTCGGAACCGCCGACCACCTCACGGAACGGCCACACCTCCTGACGCTCGGCATGACCGCCTACACGAGCACCGGAGTAGTCGGGCAACCATCACTGGCCACCGAAGCCAAGGGACAGGCCGTGCTCGCCAGCCTTGCCCGCACTTTCGAGGACACCCTTACCATCCTCACTCGCCAATAGGCCGGCACCGGCGCCACGCGACACGATCCTCCCGGTGGCACCCAGCTCTCACCGCACGCCGACCGAACTCGAAGGAGCCCCTATTGCGCAGCCGCGAAGTCGTCACCGGCCGCACCATCGTCGCGGTATTCGACCACGGGGAAGACTTCTACGAAGCCCTCGACCGCACCTGCCGCGCCCACGACATCCGCCAGGGCTACATCCCCACCTTCATCGCCGGCCTCGCCACCGCGGACATCGTCGGCACCTGCGAACGCCTCGACAACCCCGACGCCCCGGTCTGGTCCAAGGTCCATCTGACCAACATCGAAGCCCTCGGTGGCGGCACCCTCGCCTACGACCCCGACACCGAGACCATCCAGCCGCACATCCACCTCACCGTGGGCTTGAAAGCGCACAGCGCCACCGCCCACACCAGCCACCTGCTCGCCGCGACCGTCCAGTTCCTCACCGAGATGATCATCGTGGAGATCCTCGAGCCAACGATGACGCGTGTTCGCCAAGCCGACCTCTACGACGTGCCACTCCTGCAGTTCCCCTGAAGCCAGTCGAGCGCGGCGGCCCAGGTCTCCAGCCGTCACAGCCGGGGCGGCAACATCCGTGGACTCGACCCCCCACCTCGGAACGGGGCCGACGTCCTCACGGCCGCGCTCGTCAGATTCCAGATCAACGTGTCGTAGGTGTCCACAACCCGCCGTACTGGCACACCGAGTGAGCGAATCATCGCGTCGAGTCCGTGCTGCACCTGTTCACCTGAGTGCTGGGAGCTGACCACCCGCTCCACCTCGACGAACGCGCCGAGCCCGTCAACGACGTCCACGCATACCGTCGCGCCGTCCCAATCGCCGACTCGGCGCTGCTTAACGATCCGCACCGTTGGCACCCAGCCCATCGTGGCGAGAGCAGCATGCATCGCGTCGCGGTCGAGAATCACGCATTCGTGCTCCAGGCACGCCATCTCGTTGTCGATCGGCTTCTTCACCGTGAACAGATGACGCCCCTCCTGCGTGCGAAGGCGCGCGAACGGCACACCGACCTTCGACATTCCGTACGACCAGCCGGCTGGTGCGTACGCCTGGTCGTCCTGGACCGACGGCTCCGTCAACACGACCTGCCGCCGGGCGAGCGCCGTGATCAACCTCTGCAGGTCATCGACGCGGTACTTGGCTTCAACTTCATGATCATTGTTGGCCGGCTCGTGGGTCACGAGCAGGAAGCATACGAGCATCGGAGGTCACGCGAGTTCGGACGACCGTGAGGCCAATGTCGGAACTTTGTCGGAAGAGTGTTGGATGAAGCCGCTGAGTAGCTGACGCATCACAGAACTGCACTACAGTGCTCCCACGCCAACCTGCCTCGCCTCGCGCGAGCGTTCGTACCCATCGGGAGCTGCTGATGTCGAGCGTGCCACCACAAGACGTGGCCAAGGCATGGATCGCTCTTGGTCAGATGCTGGCTCGCAGCCGCAAAGCCGCTGGTTACACGCAGGAGGCGTACGCCCCGCGGGTGAGCTATGGACGGAGCACGATCGCGAACGTGGAGACCGGCCGGCAGCGCGTGGGCCGCGATTTCTGGGCCCGAAGCGACGAGGTGTTGGGCACCGGCGGCAGACTGGTCCGGGAATACGATCGCATCCGGCTCGCCAGCAACCGGCACTTGCTGAGCGGCACGGCCGCCCCTACGGCGTGCCAGGTGGCTGCTGAGCCCTCGTCCTCCACCGCTGCGGAGGCGCTCGCCCGCACGCCGGGAACGGACTACCTGATGGGCGAGTGGAACAGCTTTTCCACACTCACCAGCATGCTGGCCCAGCAGCGCCAGGCCGTGTCACCCGAGGCGCTACTGGGTCTGATCGAGGCCCACCGTGACTGCCTGTCGACGCTGTATCGCAAAGCGGGTCGTGCTCCCGTCCGCGCTGATATCGGAGCGATGCTCGCCGAAGCCTCGATCGTCGCCAGCAGGCTGTGGAGCGCGCAGGGCAACCGTGCCCTCGCGCTCGCTCACTGTGCCTACGCCCGTCAGCTCGGCGACAGGCTTGGCAGCCGCAGGATCAGCGCAACGGCACGCATCTTCGAGAGCAACCTCCACTCCGAAGCCGCCACACTGATCGACGCAGACGGTGACATCATGATTGGCCTGCGGCTACTCGATGAGGCCGCCCGCGCGTCCACCGATCTCAGTCCACCCGCACGGGCGCGAGTAGCTGCCGAGCAGGCCCAAGCCTTCGCGGCCCTGCGACTTCCTCGCGAGGCCACGGCGGCCCTGAAGCGGGCAGAAGAAGCGGTCAACGACTTGTCGCCCGCTGACTGTGTCGGCCTCTACAGCGACTGGAGCAGCGCCCGCCTCCACGTCTACGCGGGCACGTGCCATCTCCTGCTCGGTCAGGCCCACCAGGCGGTGACCGTGCTGGAAAGTGCGGTACAGATGCTGCAACACGACCACGCCAACGCCAACGTCGCGTTGGCGGCAGCCGTAGACCTCGCCAGCGCCTACGCCGACGCCGGCGAACTCGAACGATCCTGCACCCTGCTTGGCGCCACCTACGACCAGCTGAAAGCGGGTGGCAACCATCGAGGCATCGCTCGAGCCCAACGAGCTCGACAACGGTTGGACCGATGGCGCGACGAGCCGCTTGTCCTCGAACTCGAGGAGCAGATGGCCGCCTAACGAGCAGCCGGCGTCCCGCCCGCACTCAACAGCGAACTGACGGCTGCCACCACAGTCGTCGGGTCGAGACTGTCGAGTACCACGTCAGGTTCGTAGGATGCCAGCTCTCGACGCCCAAGCCGGTGAGCGACGACAGCGACGCGAAAGTCGGCGTGACGTGCGCAAGCGATATCGTTGGGCGCATCCCCGATAACGATCGCTCGAGCGGAATCGAGCGGATCACCGTAGATCGCGGAGTAGCGCTGAGCTACGACTGCCGGAAGCTGGAAGCGATCTCGCGCGTCCGACCCGAACCCGCCGATGCGAAGATCAAGAAAATCGTCCAAGCCCGCCACCTCCAGCTTCACCTCGGCGGCCGAACGCAGGTTGCCGGTCAGCACGGTCTGGACGAAGCCACGTTCGTGCAGCTTCGCGATGCTCGCCGCAGCACCTGGATACGGCGGCTGGACCTCAGCCAACTCCTGCCGACCCTCCTGCATGACCGTGGCGATGGCCTGACGGAAGGCGGGTATGCCCGCCTCCGCGGATGATGGGTCCACGCCCGAAGCGATCGCGGTGTCCACGGCGATCGACTCGTCCGTATACCCATGCACCTTCTTGTCAGGGAAGACAACCTCGGACTGCGCGATGCCGTACGCACGAGCGATCGCGCGCGTCAGCCAGCGCAAGTCCGCGGGGATGAGCGTCCCGTCAACGTCCCAGATGACCAAGCCGGCGCTGCTGTGGTTCATAGATCCATCGTCGCACGGGCACGAGCAGCTAACCCTGCCGAGCGCTTCGGGCTCGCGGTCGGACCGAAAGGGCCAAGCGGCGGATGCGGTCGCGGCAGCGGGTGTCGGTGGATTGTCATAGTCCGATGACATGCCTGTCCGACAACACCCGACGTCGGCGACTGTGAGTGAGCCTTCCCCGAAAGGCCCCCGGACGGATCGTCCGCGCATAGCTGTCCGGACGGCACCTTCGCTGCCCTACGTGGTGATTATCGCGCTGGCCGCGGCTGCTGCCGATTTGCTGATCCAGCCACGGACATGCAGCGCGTCCGGCGGCGGGGATGGCTGTTGGCTCCCGATCGCCTGCGAGTGTTGGAAGGAATGTCCGCAATGTTCTTCGATGTCGTCGTCGTCGGCGCTGGCCCAGGTGGTCTGGCTTGTGCCCACGAGGTCGTGCGCCAGGCCCAGGGCCTGCGGGTGCTGCTGTTGGAGGCCGGGCGGGGGATGCGGAATCGGCCGTGCCCGGTCGACCGAGGGCTGCGTTGCACGGGGTGCGCCGGGATCTGCAACGTGATCAGTGGCTTTGGTGGCTGTGTGCACTACGGAGACGGGGTGAAGTTGAGCTTGCTGCCGTCCGGCCGCCGCCTGGTCGATCACTTCGGTGAGGACCGCGCGGACGAACTGTGCGAGCGCGCGTTCCAGTTCCTGACCGCTCCACTGCCAGAGCCACCCACTCTGAGTGGCACGAGGCTTGGCGCGCCAGTCATCAAAGCGTTTGCCGGGAACGGCCTGGCCATCCGGGAGTACCCGGTCGCGGTCTTGGGGGAGACGCAGGTCCGGGACATGCTCACGGCGCTGCACGGCTTCCGCAACGACGCTCTGGCCGTCTGGGAGAAGTCGGAACTTGTCACCGCCGCCCTGGAGGGGGACCGCCTGACGCTGGCGGTAGCGACCCACGGTGGCCTCGTCACCGTCGAGACGGCACGTCTGGTGCTGGCCACGGGCCGGCACGGGGTGACCACCACTCACAACCTCCTAACGGCGTTCGGGGTGCAGACGATCGCCCCGGACATGTCGCTCGGCGTACGTCTCGAGACGAGGGCCGAGGTGCTGGCCGCGATCGGCGTTGAGCACCCCGATCTGAAGATCACCCAGTTAGAGCGGGTGGACCGTAAGACGAAGACGTTCTGTTTCTGCGGCGGCCCGAACGGTGGTCGGATCAAGTTCACCAACTACCAGCGCTCCTTCGGGCGGGAGGTGATCACTCTCGACGGGCACGAAACGAGTGAACGCCGTCCCGGGGGACGTTCGCTGGCAGCCAACTTCGGGCTGTTGTGCCAGCTCTCCAGACCCGGCACCAGCACCGAAGTCCGGGGCGAGATCCTGTCCGATTACTGGCAGCTCAGCGGAGGCCGGCCGGTGGCGCAGAGTCTGCGCGCGTTCATGAACAAGACGGCCGAGCCGCGTAGTTGGCCGGAGTTGGCTGCGGCAGTGACGTTCGAGCCGTCCGTCAAGGACTTGACTACCGCCCGGCTTGACAGCTTGTTCACCGACGCCGAGCACGTCAGCCTTATCGAAAGCCTCCGCCGGGTCATGGGCTCGATCCTGGACCACGCCGACGCAGGCTTGTCCGTGGATGACCTTGTCGACGATGTTCTCGTGATCGGGCCTGAGGTCGAGTTCTTGTGGGACCGGGTCCCGGTCGACGAGGACTGCAAGGTGCGGGGCCTGCCGATCTACGTGGTCGGAGACGCCGCAGGGATCGCCCAGGGCATCGTGCAGGCCGCCATGATGGGCGTTGCCGCCGGCGACGCCATCGCGTCCGGAATGCCGGCATGACCGCCGTCACGACTCGTCGCCCGGTCGCGGACCGGTTCGGGCCGCTCTACCCGGCGTCGGCGATGACGTTGCCGGTCATTCCCAGCCTTCCGATGCCGAGATTCGCCGCGCCGCCACCGGACGTGCGCAACCTCAGCCCGCACTACCGCGACCATTACGGCGCCCACATCCTGCGCGAGTATCCCGCCGGACGATCCGGGGACCGGCTCGCGTTCATCGACAAGGCGTTCCCGCACAGCGTCTACGACATGATGCTGCTTGCCACAGTCGGCGACGACAGAGTGATCGCGTCGTCGGTCAGCGATGTCCCCGAGCCCATGCTGACGGCGCTGCTCAAGTTCTGTAGGCAGTTCGTCGGCTACGTCGACGCCTCCTCGACTCGGCGCCGGTTCGACCTTGACGGGGCGCAGCTCATGATCGGCACGAACCACGACCCGCACACGGTCGACCGCGACAACGGGCAGTGGTGGGACAAGCGGATGCACTGGCACCTCAACTGCTGGCCCGCCGGCGCCTACCGCGACGCCTCGATCGTGCCGCTGGGCGAGGTAGACGACCTCAACCGACGACGAGCGCTGGTGGACCCCATCGCGCACCTGGCGGCCCAGGTCATGCGTGACGCATCCCGTACGCAGCCGCTGCCCGCCGGCTGCCATCTGGCGGGTGATGCAGATCTGTCCGCTGCTGGTGGCCCACTCGGATTCAAGATCGCTCTTCCGGACTGGGACTTCCTCCTCGATACCGCCTGCGCGCGCCTTCTCGTCCAACTTCATGAGGTGGCCGCCGGCGCGTACGCGCAGCTGCGGGAGTGCTTCACCGGCAGCCCGGCGGCGTCGCTTCCGTGGACTCGGCCGGGGCTGCTGCCGCCCGGCCAGGTCGCGGCGAACCTGAACAACCTCACCTGGCTATCCGAAGCCGGCCGGCAAGGTCTCGTCATGCTGAGGGCGTTACTCCGGGACATCACCGCCCACGAGATGGCCCTGTTGCGAACGAACATGGATCTCGCGAACCGGTGCCTGACCTTGGCCGGCTTGGACTACCACCTCGGATTCTGGTCCCCAGCGCGACTCGGTAGATCGGGTGAATGTCCGCCGGTCTACCTCGTGATGCAGTTCAAGCTGCTCAGCGCCATCGGCAGCAGCCCGGCGATCGGCGGCGGCGTCGCCTCGATCCTCGACCGCTTCCGCGGCCCGATCATGTCGGCACAGCAGACCCGCCTGCGTCGACAGTTCCAGGATGGCTTCCTCGCGGACCTGGAGCATGGCGCGCCGGAGGCAGCAGCATGAATCTCCACCCTCCCGACGTGACCGTAGCGCCCAGCATCACTCCGGAGGTCCTCGCCTTCTACGCCCACGGGGCCGAGCAGGGACGCCTGAGCGACCCGCGCCGCCACATCGAGTACCTGCGCACCCGCGACATCCTCGCCCGCCACCTTCCCCCAGCCGGAACGGTTGCCGACGTCGGCGGAGGACCCGGCGCGTACGCGTTTCAGCTGGCCGCGGACGGCTACCGCGTCCACCTCGTGGACCCTGTCCCGCTGCACCTGGAGCAAGCCGCCACCACGTCCGCCCGCGCCGAGTCGCCGCTGGCCTCGATCTCGCCCGGGGACGCGCGCCAGGTGCCGCTCGGCTCCGCCAGCTGCGACGCCGTTCTTCTGCTCGGTCCGCTGTATCACCTCACCAACGCCGCTGACCGCGCCCGCGCCTGGGACGAGGCGTACCGCGTACTCGTCCCAGGCGGCGTGGTCGCCGCCTCAGCGACGTCCCGCTACTACACCACCTGGGAGTACCTCGCCAAGAACCTCTACGACGACCCGGCGGTGGAGGCGATCCTGGCCCGGCATCTTCGCGACGGCCAACACCGCAACCCGACCGGTGATCGACGGCTGTTCACCACGGGCTACTTCCACAACCCAAATGACCTCGCGGCAGAAGCCACCACCGCGGGCCTGCGCCCGCACGTCCTGCTCGCGGTCGAAGGCGCCGCCAAACTGCTGCCCGACCTCGCCGATCGCCTCCGCGACCCACACCGCCGCGACCTCCTGCTGCGGGCGATCCGCCGGGTCGAGGCAGAACCCTCACTCCTCGGCATGTCCGAACACGTCCTGCTCATCGCCCACAAGCCCACACCCGACAGCACCGCTGCGAAGGAGACGAGATGACCACTACCGTTCGGCTCGCCAGCTGTGACCTCCCTACCGCGTACGGACACTTCCAACTGCATGTCTTCGGCCCTGAGACCGGCCGTGAGGAGGTCCTCGCCGCCGTCCACCGCCCTCAGCCCGCTGCCCAACAGCATCCGCTGGTACGGATTCACAGCGCCTGCGCCACGGGTGACCTGCTCGGATCCCTCAAATGCGACTGCGGCCCCCAGCTGGCCACATCCCTGCGCATGATCGGGGCATCCGACTACGGCATCCTGCTCTACATGCTGGGCCACGAAGGCCGCGGCATCGGGCTTGCTGCCAAGATCCGCGCTTACGCCTTCATGGACGAGGGCTACGACACCGTTGCCGCAAACGCCGCCGTTGGCGCACCCGCCGACGCCCGCGACTACCGACCCGCCGCAAGCGTCCTGGCCTGGCTCGGCGTCACTTCAGCCAGACTCGCCACCAACAATCCTCACAAGATCGACGCCCTCCATACCGCAGGAATCACCGTCGACCGTGTCCCACTCTCCGGTTTCGTCACCCCCGATAACCGGGACTATCTCGGGCAGAAGGACGCCCTGCTCGGACATATGAACAGCAGCGGAGCCGCTTCCGCTTCTTGACCCGAATGTCCAGTCCGACACGACCCGCCGCCCGCCTTCGGTCGGTATCATTCCGGCGGGCAGCAGGCGGGCTGCGGCCTTCAGGCCGGCCGACCACCGCAGCAGAATGGTGGCGCGCCGAAGTCGCTGGTCAGTGGCACTGCTGACGTCCCAGTCCGGGTCACCACGCGTGGGTATCGTTCATGGCGAGAGGAAACGCTCAATGAAGGTCTGTGTTGTCGGCACCGGATACGTCGGTCTCACCACCAGCGTCAGCCTGGCCTTCCTGGGCCACGACACCACCTGCATAGACCTCGACAAGCAGAAGATCGACACCCTTCGCGGGGGCCACTGCCCGATCTACGAGCCACATCTGGAAGCGCTCCTCGAGCAGGCGTCCTCCCACCTGAACTTCACCACCGAATACGCCGTCGGCGTACCCGACGCCGACGTCGTGTTCATCGCCGTGCAGACCCCGCAACTCGACAACGGCAACCCCGACCTGCAGTACCTGCGATCCGCCGCCGAGAGCGTCGCCCAACACCTGCGTGGCGACTTCACCGTCGTGGTCAACAAGAGCACCGTCCCGATCGGCTCCGGCAACTGGGTCGACGCGATCCTGCGCGAAGCGTACGAACGCCACCACGGCCACCGCCCCGACGGTCGATTCGCCGTCGCCTCGAACCCCGAGTTCCTCCGCGAGGGCACCGCGCTCGCCGACACCCTCTACCCGGACCGCATCGTCATCGGCTCCGACAATCAGAAGAGCCTGGATCTCCTCAACCAGCTCTACCGACCCATTCTCAACCAGTCCTTCACCCCGCCCACCGTGCTGCCCCGCCCTGCCGGCATGAGCGCCGTGCCGCTGGTCTCCACCGACCTGGCCTCGGCCGAGCTGATCAAGTACGCGGCCAACGCCTTCCTCGCCCTCAAGATCAGCTACATCAACGAGATCGCCGCGATCGCCGGCAAGGTCGGCGCCGACGTCCGCGAAGTCGCCCGCGGCACCGGCCTCGACGCCCGCATCGGCCCCCGCTTCCTGAACCCCGGCATCGGCTGGGGCGGATCCTGCTTCGGCAAGGACACCGCAGCGCTCATCGCCACCGCCAGCGAGTACCACCTCGCCATGCCGATCGTCACCGCCGCCCGCGACGTCAACCACCGCCAGCGCACCAAGGTCGTCGACCGGCTCCTCGACGAACTCCACATCATCAAGGGCCGCAAGATCGGCATCCTCGGCCTCGCGTTCAAACCCGACACCGACGACCTGCGCGACTCACCAGCCATCGACATCGCGAACCTGCTCCTCGAACGCGGTGCCCGGATCACCCTGCACGACCCCGTCGCCGCCGATCGCTTCCGTCGCGAACAGCCCATCCTGGCCGAGCACCTCGCCGACCGCGTCGAAGACGTGTTCGACGACGCCGACGCGATCGTGGTCGCCACCGAGTGGTCGCACTACCGCGACCTTGACTGGGCCAAGTTCGCCCCCACCATGCGCTCACCGCTCGTCCTCGACGGGCGACACTGCCTCGACGCCGACAGGCTCACCGAAATCGGCTACCGATACCTGACCATGACCGCACCCGCCATCCCCCCACGCTCCCAGACCTGATTGTCCTCGCCTATTGGCAAAGTTGACGGAGTACGACTCTGCCGGCGGTCTGCCTGTCGCGGTCGGGCAACCGCCGGCCTCAGCATGAGCGGCGATGAGTAAACGTGACGGCTGCTGGGCCGTCATCCGCCTCATGTCAATGCGGTCATCGCCCGCGCGATGCGAGGGCCGACAAGCCGCTCAGCCACGGAGAGGGAATACCACGCCGCACCTCCCACCTCCGATTCTTGGATACGCCCCACATCCGCCTGCGTCGTCAAGAACGAGTAGCCGAAGTCGAGATGGAGGTGTTCCGGCTCGTCCTTCGCCGGCCGCGCCGGAACTCTGCCGTACTCGACGTAGACCGGCATCGGCGATGCTGTGACGAGTCCGCTGGGATCAACACCGGTTTCCTCTACCAGCTCACGCACCGCCGCACTGATCAACGTGGAGTCGGTCGGCTCAAGGTGTCCTCCGGGCTGCAAGAGAATCCCGTAGGCCAGGTGATCGATAAGCAGCACTTCGGTGCCGCTGCGGACCAGGAGGGCACCGACAGTTACATGCATCGAGAAGTTTCGCCGGGAAGCGAAACCCTCTCCCTCAGCCAGCAGCTTTACCGGCTCGGACAGCGACACGGCGTCGTCCGGATAGCACTCGAGGTAGGCCAAAAGCTCCCTTGAGATGTCCAAGTCACTGATCGCCACGAGCTGCCTGCGCTTCAGCATGTCGGGGGCCTCGTCCGCTCAGGGGTGCTGTTGCCTGCGTCGACCATCGGTAGGTGCGGTGTTCCCGCTGCACGGCGATCAGTGACACCTCGCTGATCGTCGCTGTCACTGCCGGCAGGTCACGCAGCTCGGCCAGCCGGTCGCGGATGGGGGCGGTGGGTGCGGGCGCACCGCTGTAGGCGATCGTGACGTGGGGCCGGCACCCGTCAGATGGTTCGGGGACGGTCGGCCACACGGCGGCGATCGCGGCCCGGATCGCGGCGCGGACCCGTTCGACGGGGCTCCAGGGTCGGACGAGCAGGCCGATTCCTTCGGCGTCGGGGTCGACTGGGCCGAGGGACAGGTCCAGCGGCGGCAGGCCGGCGCACCGTTGCCGGGCTTCGGTGACGATCGCTTCGATGTCGCCGTCGGGCACCTCGTCGGTGAAGCCGAGGCCCTGCATGGTCAGGTGCAGGCCGTCGATCGGCACCAGGTCCAGTCCGGGGAACTGGAGCTGGTGTTGAAGGTCGGTGACGAGGCGGTGGAGGTCGGGCTGTTCCTGGAAGGTGAGGTGCCAGGTGTAGAAGTGGCGGCGGGCGCGCCAGCCGGGACGCCAGTACCAGTGCTCGGTGAGTACGGCCAGGTCCCGGTAGGCGGTCCACCGCTGCCGCAAGCTGGCCAATTCCTGGCTGCTCATGTCGGTGATCGTAGGCCCGGTGGTGGCGGGCTGCCGGGATGCGTCAATTCGGTGAACAGGTCCGCGACGTCCTGTAGTCGCGAGTGACGGCCGAAGGGGCGGGCGGCGGCGAGGAATTGACGAGCGCGTTGGTAGACCGATTCGAAGCGGTACTCGGCGGTGAGGCTGAGTGCTTCCAGCGCCAGCCCAGCGGCGTGGTCGAGGTCGCCCGTCCGCGCGTGGGCCGTGGCCAGATCGAGGCGGCTGAGCGCCTGCGGACCGCGCAGCTGCGCCGCGTCGAACGCCGCGACAGCGGCGGTGAGCTGGTCGACGACGGCGGTGGGGTCGCCGAGAACCAGGTAGGCCGTCGCCGCGTTGGCGGCGGCCCGGGTCGGGCAGTACGGGCCGAGGGTGAGGCTGGTGCTGACCTGCTCGCCCGTTGCGTGTTCGGGTAGCAGTGCGAACGCACGTTCCACGGCTTGGTGGACACCCCGGCGGTCGCCGAGGTGGGCGAGCGCTCGTGCCTGCCCGTTGATCGTGAGGCGAATGCGGTGCGGGCCGGTGCCAGCGTGGCGCAGGCCGTCTTCGGCGTAGGCGAGTGCGTCGCGGTGCTTGCCGGTGTAGTAGGCGACCAGGCTTTGGGTGGCGCGGGCCCAGGCCTGCATGTCGGGTTGCCCAGCAGCATGGGCGAGGTCGAAGGCTTCGGCGGCATAGGCGTGGGCGACCGGGAAGGCGCGCAGGTCCAGGGCGAGGGCGGCGAGGAGCCCGGACAGGTGGGCGGCTGCGGTGTAGAGCCGGGCGCGTTGCGGTGGGTGCTGCCGGGCGGCCATCAGCTGGTCGACGCTGACCCGCAGGGGACGCAACCGGGCCACGAGCGTGGCCGGCGGGAGCCGTTCGTTGTCACCGATCGCCTGCTGCACTTCGTGCTCCAGGTGCGCCAGCCGTGCGTCGTCATCGGACGTCACGGTCAGCGCGGATCGGCGGGCGGTGATGCGCCGCTCGTGCTCCCACCACACGGCCGCCGCGTCGACAGCAGGGCCGGGGTCAGCGGGTGGGGGCGCCGGACGGTGGCGGTGTTGGTGGTCCAGATCGGCGATGCGGTCGAATTCCGCGGTCAGCACGCCACCAGTGCGCAGCACCGTGTCGCAGCGGGACCAGAAGGATCGTTCGGGATGCTGGCGGCCGGTTTCGGTGTTCGCCACCGAACTGCGTCCGTACTGCACGAGCCGGGCCAACCCATACTGGGTGTGGCCGGCATCCTTACGCAGGCGGGCCAGATGGCGGCCGAGCGCACGGCGAGCTGCGGTGATCTCGTCGAGGTCGACCATCGCTCCACCCCAGTCGCCGTAGTCACGATGAGCCGACACCGTAGCTGCTCCCGGTGACACTTCCTGGCCCCTGCGAACTCCCCGCTGCGGTGCCGCCGGGTCATGAAAACCCAGGTCACGGTGCTGGCATCAACGAGGCAGGGCTGCGACGAGGACATGGTCGGCATGGTGTCGGAGTTGTGTCGGCATCTGCCGACAATGTCGGCGCACGGCGCTGCGGGCGTGTCGACCGGCCAGCGTCCTACGGTCCCTGCATGCCCTCCGAACGCCGCGACATCACCGCTGGCCTGCCCCGCAAGCGGATGGCCGCCGGGCTGCTGATCACCGACCCAGACGACCGGGTTCTGCTGGTCGAGCCGGCCTACAAGGCCGGCTGGGAGATTCCCGGCGGTTGTGTCGAGGCTGACGAGTCGCCCTACCAGGCCGCGATCCGGGAGTGCCGGGAGGAACTCGGCCTTGACCTGGCACCCGGTCGGTTACTCGTCATGGACTGGGTGCCGGCCCGCGCCGGGCGCACCGAGGGCATCATGGCCGTCTACGACGGCGGCACCCTCGAACCCCGCGTACACGAACGGATCGTGGTGCCGCCCAGCGAGTTGAAGAGCTGGGCCTTCTCCGACCCGCCAGAGGCCGCCCAGCGGCTACCGCCCTTGCTGACCCGCCGGATCACCGAGGCGCTGAACGCCCGTGCTGACGGGCGCAGCTACTACCTCGAAGACGGCGTCCGGGTCACCTGACCGAAGACCTACCGGGCGCCTCCAGGGAGGGTGAAGCGTCGGCTGCGCCAGCCGGGAACGCCGACGGGACACCTCCGCTGCCGCCGATTGCGTCGAGACACCACCACTGCCCACCGTGCTCACCTTCGGGAGGTACCGCCATGCCGAAAACCGACCACCCCGACCGCACACCCACCCGTACCGCACCAACGCAGCGGGATTCGGTGCTGCCGGAGCTGCGGGAGGTGTGGTGGGAGACCGGTGTGCGGGCGCGAGCGCAAGCCGGCCTGTTCGCCGTCTTCTCCGAACTGCCCCGACTGGTCTGGGCCGCGCTAACGGTGAGCTGGCGTGCCGACCGGGCACGCACGTCGGTGGTAGCGGCGACGACGGTGGTCGCGGGCGTGATGTCCGCGTTCGGGCTCCTCGCCGCACAGCGGGTACTGGTGGAGCTGTTCGCCGGCGGACCGACCGCCGACAAGGTGGTGGCCGCGCTACCCGCCCTGGCCGCGCTCGCGGCGGCCACCGCGCTGCGCGCCGGCATGGCCACCGCCATGGGGTACGCGCAGAACGGCCTCACCCCGAAGGTCGACCGGGAGGTCGAACGAGGCCTGTTCGAGGTCACCACCGCCGTACGGCTGGAGGCGTTCGACGCCGACGCGTTCGCCGACGACATGGAACGCGCCTCCCGCGGCGCGAACTCCACCACCGCCCTGGTCCAGGCGTCGATGAACCTCCTCGCGGGCCTGGCCGGCGTGATCGCCGTCGCGGTCGCCGTGGTGGTGGTCCACCCGCTGCTGCTGCTCGCCCTGCTCGTGGCGACCGTGCCGAACGGGTGGGCGGCACTGCGGGCCGGGCACCTGCGCTACCAGACCTACGCCGCCGGGTCCGTACGCCGCCGCCGCTTGTGGCTGCTGCACCGGCTGATGGCCGAACGCGACTCCGCCCCCGAACTGCGCTCCTACGGGCTGCGCGACTTCCTGCTCGACCAGTACGACCGGGTCATGCACGTCGAGACCCGGATTCAACTCGGGCTGGCCCGCCGGGTCACCACGACCACCACCGTCGGCGCGATGATCGGCGGGATCGCCACCGCCGTGGTCTACGTCCTGCTCGGCCTCCTGCTCGTCGACGGTCAGATCCCACTCGCCGCCGCCGCGACCTGCGTGATCGCCGTCCAGTCCGCCCAACGCTCGCTGGCCGTGGTCACCTTCCAGGTCGACCGCGTCTACACCGAGGGGCAGCACTTCCGCGACTACACCGGCTTCATGACCCGCGCCGCCGACTACCTGCCACCGCCCACCGACCGGGCCGCCGGTGCGCCGGTCGCGGAGCGGCTGCGGGAGATCGCCGTCGACGCGGTGAGCCTGCGTTACCCCGACCGCGACAACCCGGCCGTGGACCGGGTGACCCTGACCGTCTCCGCCGGGCAGACCGTGGCGTTCGTCGGGGAGAACGGCTCCGGCAAGTCCACCCTGGCCACCATGATCGCCACCCTCCGCACCCCAACCGGCGGCACCATCCACTACAACGGACGGCCCGGCGACGACTGGAGCACCGACGCGCTACGAGCCCGGATCGGCGTCGTCACGCAGGAATACCACAAGTGGCCCTTCACCGCCGCCACCAACATCGCCATCGGCGACATCACCACCACGACCGAGCAGGACCGGATCGAGGCCGCCGCCACCCGCGCCGTCGCCCACGACATGATCACCGACCTGCCCCACGGGTACGAGACACTGCTCGACCGGACCTTCGCCGGCGGCCAGGACCTCTCCGGCGGCCAGTGGCAACGCATCACCGCCGCCCGTGGGTTCCTGCGCGACGCCGACGTGCTCATCATGGACGAGCCGTCCTCCGCCCTCGACCCCCGCGCCGAAGACGCCCTCTTCCAGGCCATCCGCGACCGGCAGGGCACCGGCATCACCATCCTGATCACCCACCGGCTCGCCAACGTCCGCCACGCCGACCACATCTACGTCCTGCACCACGGCCGCCTCGTCGAGACCGGCACCCACGACCAGTTGATGGACGCCGACGGCCGGTACGCCGAACTGTTCACTCTCCAAGCCGCCGGCTACGACACCACCACCGCGCACGCTACGACGTTGCCCCGCCAACCCGCCTCCGCCTGAAGGACCACCAGATGGACAAACCGCACACCACCGATCCCGCGCCCACGTTGGTGATTATTCGGGGCAACTCCGGCAGCGGGAAAACCACGGCTGCCCGCGAGGTCCGGCGCCGCTACGGACGCGGGGCCGCGCTGCTGGAGCAGGACTACCTCCGCCGAACCCTGCTCCGCGAACACGACATCGCCCACATCGACCCGGTAGCCCCGACGTTCATCACCGCGACCGCCCGCACAGCCCTCGACCTGGGTTACCACGTCATCCTGGAAGGCATCCTGCACACCGAACGCTACGCCGCCGTGCTGCACCAGCTCATCGACAACCACCCGGGTCCGGCCGCGGTGTTCTACCTGGACGTGTCCATCGATGAGACCATCCGCCGCCACCTCAAGCGAGACGAACCGATCCCCGTCACCGCAGACGAGATGCGCCGCTGGTACACGCACCGAGACCTACTCAACGTTCCCGGCGAAACCATCATCCCCGAACCCCACACCCTCGAGCAGACGGTCACCACGATCCTGCATGCCAGCGGCCTCACCAGCGCCACACCACAAACGCCCTGCCCACGACGCTGCCGGCACTGCGCCCGCAAGGCCGACACTTCTCCGGCCGCTGCGACGACCAGCTGACCAAGCGCGCCCGCACACGTCGCCCCGAAACCCCGACACGGACGAGCCGCCCGACGGCGCGTTAAGGCGGACTTCACAAGAGAGGACCACGACCACGATGAGCGAAACGTTCATGCCTCAACGCGCAGCCGGCGTCACCCGCCAGTTCATGATCGACGGCGTCCCCGGACGCCTGATGACAGCCGCAGCAGCCAGCGGCGCCCTCACCCACGTCGACCTGAGGATGGGCAAGCACGGCTCCACCCTGGCCGGACTAACCGACGCCCTGTCCATGGCGATCACTACCGGTCTGCGCTGCGGAACACCCACAGCCGTATTCGTCGACGAGCTACGCCACACCCGCTATGTCCCCGCCGGCCCCACCAGCGACCCAGACCTTCCGCACGCGACATCGTTGGGCGATTACCTCGCCCAACACCTGCGTCTCAATCACACTCAGCCGGTAGAACGACCGTGACCGCCTGGCCCACCGACCGCCGTGACGGTCGAAGGCCTCAGGCGCAGTGGCGGCCTGCGCACTCTGGCGCGGATCGACACACCGCTGACGCCCCGCCCGGCCGTGGTGGGCCACCGCTCGCGACGAAAGCCGCTGCCAGCAACGGCGGGTTGACGGACCTACGCAGGCGCGACCGCACGGTAGGGTAGCGATTCACATCGAAGGCCGCCTCTGACTGGCACCCGATCATCTCACTCAGCCAGCCGAGGTGCGATCGCCGCGGGGAGGCGACGGTGGCAGATCCGCACGACGTGAGCGAAGCGTGGCGCGCGCTTGGCCAGCAGTTGGCCGCGTACCGCAAGGCGGCCGGTCACACCCAGCACTCACTGGCACCCAGGATCCTTACCGGCCGCAGCACGATCGCGAATACCGAAGTGGGACGCCAGCACCCGGACCGGGCCTTCTGGAGACGCTGCGACGAGGTCCTCGACACCGACGGCGCCCTCACCGCCGGGTACGACCGGGTCGCGGCCATTGAACAGAAGTACCGCCGGGCCAGGGGAGCAGCAGCATTCGCCACTGCTCTGACTGCAGCCGGCACCACCCTGGTGACCGACACGAACGGGCAGCCCGCAGGGGAGGCAGATATCTTGGTGACTGTGGCAGACGGGCGAGGACGGCACGTTCAGGTCAGCCGCCGGGCTCTTCTGCAGGCGGTCCCCGGCAGTGTGGTGGCGTCCCTGGCGAGTGCGGAACCGCTGCCCGCAGCGACACGGGCGGCGCAAGTTGATCCGGCCGTCGTGGAGCACTTTGCGGCACTGCGGTCGGTGCTTGTGGAATCTGACAACCGGGTCGGCGCCGCGGCGATCCTCCCAACGGCCCGACAGCAGCTCGGTCACATCGCTGGCTACCGCCGGGCCGCACAGGGCAGCCTGCGCGACGCGCTGTTGAGTACCGAGGCCCGGTGGGCAGAATTCGCCGGCTGGCTCAGCGACGATATGGGCGATCGGGACGCCGGCGAATGGTGGCTCGCCCAAGCGTTGACCATGTCTCAAGAAGCTGGCGACATGGAGTTCACCGCTTACGTCTTCGCTCGCATGGCGCAGCGGGCCATCGACGCCGCCGACCAGGACCGCGTACTCGGGCTGGCCCGTGCCGCCGAGCGCGCTGGCAGCATCCGGGAGCAGGTGCGCGCGTTCGCGGCGGTGCAGCGCGCCCACGGGCACACGGTCGAAGGTGACACTGGCTCGTTCCGGGCCGCCATCGACGAGGCCCACCACCTCGCTGTCGCCGCCGGAACAGACGGCGGTGGGCTCGGTGCGTTCTGCACCACGGCGTACATCAGTGCGCAGGAGGGCGAGGGCTGGCTTCGGCTGGGCCGCCCCGGCGCCGCCGTCCGGTGTTTCGGCCAGGCTCTCGACGCGTGGCCGGAAACGTACCGACGTGAACGGGGCCGCTATCTGGCGCGCACCGCCCTCGCCCATGCTGCCGCCGATGAACCCGGGCTGGCCGCTGCCGCCGCCCTCGCCGCGCTCAACCTGGCCAACCTCACCCGCTCGGTACGAATCCAACGCGAGGTCGCGATCGCAGGCCGTCAGCTCGCGGCGTTTCCCACCGAGCCCGCAGTGCAGCAGTTGCGTGCCGCCCTGGTCGCTTCCGCAGCGACCTCGTGACCGACAGCAGCGGGGTCGATGCCGCCTTCGTCGGCCGGGCCAACATCGACCTGACCATCCATGTACCCCACCGTGCCCGACCCGGCCGCACCGCCATCGGCTCGGCTTTGCCCGTCAATGCTGGCGGCAAAAGCCTCAACCAGGCCATCGCTGCCGCCCGCCGTGGCGGGCGCGCCGCCCTGATCGCCAATGTCGGCGCAGACACCTGGGGCCACCAGATCACCACAGCACTGACCGACGCCAGGGTCGACACGCGCCGCGTCCGGCTCGTCCCCGACGCCACCACCGGAGCGGCCATCATCGAGGTGACCCCAGACGGCGAAAGCTACATCACCCTCGCACTCTCACCCGCCACTGAACTCACCACCGACGATATCCACCGCGCCACCGCCGGCCTCGCCGCAGAAGCCGTGATCGTGCAGCTCGACCTACCACCCGAACCCGTGACCACACTGCTGAGCCACCGCCGCGCACCGATCGTCGTTGGCAATCTCGTCCCTAACCCCGACCTCGACCCCCGGCTGCTCGCGGAACTCGACGTCCTCGTGGTCAACCAGCACGAAGCCGCCGCGATCCTGCGCACCACCGCTGGCAACCCGCTCGACGCCGCCGCCGCGCTGCAACGCCTCGGCCCCCGTACCGTCGTCGTCACCGCAGGCCCCAACGGCGCAGCCTTCACCCATCCCCACGGATCCGGCACCGTGCCGGCACCTGCCGTCCCGGTCGTCGACACCACCGGAGCCGGCGACGCCTTCCTCGGCTCTCTTGCCTTGGACCTCGCCCGCCACACCCCGCTACCCGACGCCATCACCACCGCTGTGCACGCCGGCTCCCACACCGTCGGGCACAGCGGGGCTCACATCCGACACACCAACTCCCCTTGCGGAGACCCTTGCTGAAGAGCGGCTGCTCAGCCGCTGCCATTCACCTCCAATCGAGCGTCGAGACAAGGTCTACCGGCGGGCGTTACGTTGTAGGGCAGCCGCGTCATCCACCCTCACCGGCGGTTTCGGTGACACCGCGCACCCACTGCAGGTACGGCCGTGAGCCAGCGACCACTGGCAGCGCGACGATCTCCGGGTTGGACCACTCGTGATGCTTCCTCAGGTAGCTCTCCAACTCGGGATACGCTCCGGCACCGGATCTGAGCACCACCTGCCACTCCTGGCCGGTGCCGAAGGACCCCTCATGCCAGAAGGCTGACTCGGCCGGCCCCACGACCTGGCCACCAGCCGCGAACCGCTCCTGCACTGCGCCCTGCACCAACCGCCGCGCGACCTCCAGACTGCCCGCAGCGGTGTAGACATACAGGGACCTCATTCATGAAGCTGACCCTACTCAGGATGCAGCTGAGCTGGGCGGAGCTCACTGCGATATCGATGCGCTGGTAGCTGCATTCGACGGGAGATGACGGATGGCGCGCCGTGACTACTTCAACGACCCCAATGCGCCAGCTGCCAACAGCGTGGTGCCGTCGGTTGTGGCGGCAGTGCGTAACCAGCGCGGTGAGCTGCTGATGATCCACCGCACCGACAACAACCTATGGGCGCTACCTGGCGGTGGCCACGACATCGGCGAGTCGATCTCCGATACGGTGGTGCGGGAGGTGCGCGAGGAGACCGGCATCGAGGTGGAGGTCACCGGCCTGGTCGGGATCTACAGCAACCCCCACCACGTGATGGCCTACGACGACGGTGAAGTACGCCAGCAGTTCTCGATCTGCTTCACAGCCCGACCCGTCGGCGGGAAACTGACGACCTCCAGCGAGTCGCGTCAGGTCCGCTGGGTGACCCCCGCCCAGCTCAACCAGTTGGACATCCACCCCTCGATGCGGCTGCGTATCGGCCACGCCCTTAAGGAACGAGCGACGCCTTACATCGGTTGAACAAGGAGGGGCGTTGCACCGCTGGGGGACGTCCCGGGCCAATGTCGATTGATCAGGTGACGGCCAGGCGAAAGACCTGCCGGGAACCGCCTTCCGGACCGGGATCGACGGCTTCGGCAGGGGTGAATCCAAGGCGTTCGTAGAAGACACGTGCACCGCTGACGGAGGCACCAGGGTGATCGGCCCCGAAGGTGACCACCTCAACGGTGCCGGGGCCCCTCACAAACCGGCGCATCGCTTCCGCCATCAGCGTACGGCCGACGCCCTTTCCCCGTGCCTGCTCAGATACGACAAGCCAGTGGACGTGGTAGGTCGGGGCCTTCGCCGCGAACAACAGCCCACCCAGGAGGTCCGGCCCCGAATCAACAGCGACGATCGCCGTGGACCGGCGAACGTGCTTGCGGACAGCGTCATGGAAGCCGAGATCCTCGGTCATCGGGCCGAACCAACACTCGACCTCAGCCGCTAGGCTAAGGAAACCATGGAAGTCTTGCTCCCCCGCGAGTCTGACGATCACCCGAGCAGTCTGACAGGAGCGAGGCAAACCTTGCCTGACGCGGCACTATGCACGCGGGGTGAGCGGGATCAGCCAGCAGATCGTCTCCCGCCGCAGCCGGCGGCCACTGCGCCTTGGGGTTTCCTACCGATCCTCCCGACGCGAACACCTGCATCGCCGTTCCTTCGATCGTCTGTGCGAGTGCTCACTGGCGGCGGCTGCCTGGGGCAACGACCGCTCTACGGGTCTGGTTGCCTCGCGAGTAGCCCGGTAGGTTCAGGCATCAAGAACTTTCATTACCCTCGATTGGAGATGCCGGCTACGTGTCGCAGATCGAGAAGATCGCCGGTGAACTCCGCGCGTTGATGGCTGGGGTCGAACGCGCGCAGGGGTTGGCAGCCGCCGCCGACAGTCAGGCGCAGGAGGTGGCGTTGCGGGCCGCCAGCGCGGGCTTCCTCGCGGTGGCGGCGGGTATGGCGCGGGTGCGCAACGCGATCACGGGCATCCAGGGCGGCCTGGGAAGTCTCGCCGGTTCGATCGGTGAGGCGACGAAGGCCACCGCGGCGGTGCCGAACGAAGCCACCCCGCAGGAGACGATCGCCGGGCTGGCACCGGTGCAGAGCGCCGTGGACGCCGCTCGTGACGCGGCGACTGGTGCCATCACCGGAGTCGGTGAGGCGCAGCAACTCGTCGCCGTGGTTCTGCAGGGCGGGCAGCCCGGGCCGCTGTTGCAGGCTTTGGAGGCCATCAAGCAGGTCTTGGTGCTGGTCGTGCAGCGCACCGGCGGGGCCCGGCAGGCCGTCGAAGCGGCGATCGCGCAGGCCCGGCAGTTGGGGTCGTCGGGAAACTGACGGGGGCTGGCGGTCATCCACCGGCCAGCCCTACCCCTGCTACCACCGGCGGCCCATCCCCGACGGCCCCCACCCTGGGCGGCACCGTCTCCACCGACGCTGACGCAGTAACCCCGTGGGCCAGGCGTCCCACCGGCGTCGCCGGCGGGCCACCTACCGGACGTCGAACTCGCATCTCGCCGAACGAGAAGCCTCGGGAGCGGCGTGCCCTGGAGTTGGAGAACGAGTGTGCCGACAGGGTCGCCAGCAAGGGGTACCGGGTTCACCAGAACCCCACGAGGCAGGAGGTCGCGGACGCTCGACGCGAGACCGGGGATTCTGGGAGGCCGGAGAAAGCGCCCGATTTCCTCATCGAGGGGCATGTGTTCGACTGCTACGCGCCCACTGCTCCTGTGCCGGCCCGCGCCGTCTGGAGCGCCGTGTCCAGGAAGGTTGACACGGAGCAGACCCAACGCGTGATGTTGAACCTCCACGACTGGCGAGGAGACCTCGCCGCCCTGCACCAGCAGTTCCACGACTGGCCCATCAAAGGGCTGAAGGAACTGGCAGCGGTAACGCGCGACGGTGCGATCATTCAGATCATCCGGCGAGACTGATGAAGGGATGCAGATGGCTGTCGAGTACCGGCTGACGCTGGCGGGCAACATCCCACTCGAACAGGTAGCGGAGCTGGCTGCTCCCGGAGCGGTCGAGACGTCCACGGCGTCCGGCGGCAGGATGCTCAGCGCCGACCTGAACGACGAGCACGGGTACGTCGTGGACATCACCGGCGGCCGGCACGGCTACTACAGCGCCGAGGACGACGGTGGCGGTCTGTGGGAATGGGAGCCGGAGACCTACGTCGACGTCAGCTTCTACATGCGCAAGGACACCCTGGTCGACAAGGGCAAGCCCCACATGCTGGCGGCCGTGGCCAAAATCCTCACCGGCAGGGCCGAGGACGCCGCCCTGACCATCAACGGCGATGTCCTGATGCTGACGCGCGTCGCGGGCACCCTTCAAAAGCACAACACTGACGGCTGGTACGACAAAGACTACGACAGGATTCTTCACCCCTGACAGGTATGTCTGTCAGCGACATGGCGACTGCCCGGAGGGCGACCGGCGGCTCGCAAGGCCTCGTGATAGCCGAAGATGGGGACGCTCCGAAGGGCCTGGATGGCCAGAAGTGTGGCGGATCAGCTGAACCGTCGCGGGTTGAACCTGTTCTACCGTGACCAGATGCCTGAGACGTTCGAGGTCGACCGAGTCGACCGAATCGCGGACATCCTTTTCGGTGTGGCGACAGCGAAGGGACTGATCGGCTATGGCCCCCTCGCGAAGCGGGTGGACACAAGGCCGGACTTCCTGAGCCAGCCGCTCGACAAGGTCTCCCGTCGAGCGTTCGACAAGGGTGAGCCGCTGTGGAGCGCGTTGGTCGTCTCCCGTAGCACCAACCGACCGAGTTCGGGCTTCTACGGCCTGGCTCGAAAGATGCGGCCCGAGTATGCCTCGCTGGGTGACGACGAGTTGTGGGAGCAGGAACGCGAGCGCTGTTACGAAGCGGCCTCCTAAAATCGTAAGCCTGCAGAGCTGCCCAGGTGGGCTCTCGATCGCTGGACTAATATTCCGACACGCCCCGCCGGCAAGCGTTGATCTGATTACCCAAGGATGTGCACCTTGCGCCTGACGAAGCAGGTGATTCAACAACTGTTGGATCAGAATGAAGGATTCAAGGCATCGACTCACTATAGCGACAGAAACAACACCAATGATAGGCACTATCAGATTGTGAGTGGAGAGTTACGTGTCCGCGAAACAGGTAAGACTTCATGGGCGGACAGTCGTTATGACAACGAGTTCATAGCTGACGAGGACCAAACGAGAAGGTTCCTGAGGAACAACCTTGGCGCCTTGAATACTGACGGCTTGAACATAGACTGAGACAACCAGCGCCACTTGATGTTGCAATTCGTCGCGCTCTCATCGGCTATGGGTGGTCGCCTGGTCGGTCGCGGTCAGCAGCGCGGCGAGACGCTGGTGCACCCAGGAGCCGGGACCTGCCTACGCCGGTGCGGCCGGGCCTGCCCGGCTGATTTCCGGCGGCGAAGCGCAGCGCCGAGGCCAGCCGGGCAAGGCAGGCGTCGACGTTAGGTCAGTGTTCGCAGGCGCGACCGGTGTGGTCGGGCAGAACCGTAGCGTGACGACGGCCGACGTGCTCGACGGTGGCGCGCAGCGGCCCGCTGGCGGCCAGGTCGACATCCTGCCGGCTGTTGCGCCACGACCAGTCACTCTGATGTCGCAGCATCTCCCGCACGTAGGGATCGCGCAGCAATCCCTCGCGGTCACGCCTGCAGAGCGGGTGGTCGCATCGACCACGTTAGCGGCCAACAGCAACACTTCGGCGTACCTCGTCGGCGCCGACGACACATCCACCTGCGTCAAACTTTTCAGCCGGGGATACGACGCCACAAGCATGTGGCCCGCCATGTCCGCTGCGGGTAGCATCCGCGCTCGGTGAAGGGGACGCCTTACTCTCCTTGCGTGGAACTATCCCTGGACTCTGCGTTCGCGGTCTTCGACGCCCAGGACTCCGGGTGCGTCTCCTACGGCGTCGAGGCGTCCGGACGCCGCTGGTTCGTCAAGACAGCCACCACCGCGCCCAGTCGCTGTTCCTTGCTGCGGGCCGCCCGGTTCCACGCCGCGGTCCGGCACCCGGCGATCGTGCGCCCCGAGCACGTCCTCGACGGGCCGACGCTGGTGTACCCGTGGCATGACGGCAGCGTGCTGAACCACGCCACCGTCCACGGCTCGGACCGCAGCGCACTGCACCGGTTCCAGCAACTACCCCTGCCCGACGTTGAAACGGCCATCGCCACGATCCTCGACGCGCACCTGGCCGTCACCGCCGCCGGCTACGTCGCGGTCGACCTCTACGACGGCTGCTTTCTCTACGACTTCCACGCCCGCCGACTACGCCTGATCGACCTCGACGAGTACCGGCCCGGGCCGTTCACCCTAGACACCGACCGCCTCCCTGGGTCCCGCCGCTACATGGCCCCCGAAGAATTCGTCCGCGGCGCCGTCATCGACCAGCGCACCACCGTCTACACCCTCGGCCGCACCATCCACCACCTCCTCGACTCCCCACCCGGCTGGCGCGGCTCCCACCACCAAATGCAGGTAGCTGTAAACGCCACCGCCACGACACCTGCCGACCGATTCCCCGACGTGGCAGCACTCACTGCCGCTTGGCGCACCACCCTGCCGAGCCCGTAGCCCGGAGCGCGCATCGCGATCTTCGATGATGTGCGCGGTGTGTGCTCTCCAGCGGATGCCAACCGGGGTCAACCGGTGCCAACGCGGGTCACCGCGGCCGACCGCCGGTCGCAAACCGGGGTTCGTGTGCTCCGGGTGTGGTCCTGGGCTGGGAGAACGGGGGTCCGGGGAACGTGGGTGAACGTGGGCCACTCCCTGCCACCCCAGGTGAACCCCCAGGTCGCTAGACTAGGCCCTCGCGCCCCCGTAGCTCAGGGGATAGAGCATCGGTTTCCTAAACCGTGTGTCGCAGGTTCGAATCCTGCCGGGGGCACCTCGAAGATCAGCAGAAACGCCACTTGAGCAGCGGATACGTTCCCGCATCGATCGCTCGACCTATGCAGCCGCAGGACATGCGGCGCAGGTCGAACCGACGCGGCTTCACCCACCGGCAGCAGTACGGGCAGCGGATCACGCACACCCGACCGGAGGCCGGCGGCAATCGCAACACCGAGCGATACGCCCTGCGCGCCGCCCAGGCGTACGCCGACCCCAACGATCCCGCATGGGCGTTCGGCGACCAGGCCGGCTCACACGCCAACCTGGCCATTGCCCGTGTGGCCAGCGGTGACCTGGACGCTGCCGCCGAGGCACTGGCCCCCGTGCTCGACCTGCCCGCCGACCAGCGCATCAACGGCATCATCCACTCGGTGCGTCGCGTCCACCAGGCCATCACCCGCGCCGGCCACGCAGGCGACGCCCGTGACCTCATCGACGGCATCGAGCACTTCACCCACACCCCGGCCAACGCCCTGCCTCGATGAGGCACCATCTGGTCATGGACCCGATCACCATCCCCGGCCGCGTCATCACCCTGCGCGACATGCGCTCCGATGACGCGGCCGACGCGTGGGCAATCGTCGGCGACGACCGCGTCACCCAATGGCTCTCCTTCGACAGCCGGGACCAGGCCGCCGCCGTCGCCATGGTCGAAGGCACGATCGAACGCGCCCGGCACACCCCCCGCACCGAGTACTACCTAGCCGTCGCCGACGCGGACGATCGTATGGTCGGTTTCGCGCGACTCGGCCTCACCGGCCACCAAGCCGCCAAGCTCGGATACGCCATCAGCGCCGACCACTGGGGCAACGGCTACGCCACCGACGCCGCCCGTACGATGGTGGACTACGGCTTCCAGACGCTGAAGCTCCACCGCATCGCCGCAGCCATCGGCCCCGACAACGCCGCCTCCATCACCGTTGCCGAAAGACTCGGGATGCAGTACGAGGGCCGGCTACGCGACCACGTCTTCACCAACGGCGGATGGCGGGACTCCCTGCTCTACTCCATCCTCACCCAGGAGTGGGCCCCCGCCGCCGGCTGACGTGACGTCCGGGCGCGGAGCCGCCCGACAGCGCGCCGGTACGATCGCCGCCATGCGCGACGCCGACACGCCGCCGCAAGACCCCGCCGACGACCGATCGCACCCCGCAGCACTCACACCCCAGCAGCGCGCCGACCTGATCCGCGCAGCCGCCGCCGAGGTACGCGAGCGCGTGCAGGCGTGGCGCGACAACCCGAACTGGCGCAACACCCCAGGCAACAGCCACCGCTACGAGACAACCGTTGGCGCGATCGGTGTCCTCAGCGAGCTACCTGAGCCGGAAACCGAGGAAGCCGTAGCCAGCCTGGCGGATGCCGTCCGCCCGGTCGTCGTGGAGTGGCGCCCCAGCCGGCCAGGTCCGGAGCAGTCGATCTATGCAGCAGTGGAACGCCTCCGGCGGACGATCGACGCCAGCACGTAAGAGCCGATGTCATTGAAGGACACTCCACTGCCGGGACAACTGGTTCAACGTGGCCCCCGGCGGGCCGGTTGTACCGGTTGACAGAGCGCGCGACCAGTCGCTCCGTGTGCTCCACACTGGCCGCGCCCGGGGGCCCGTTGATGGCCACGACACGGGTTGCCTTGTACGGGCACGATGGCTCACTGTGACGAGACGGTTAAGTGCCGCCTTGATGGCGGCCGGCGGAGTGGTTTTGCTGTCGGGCGCTCTGATGCTGGTTCCCCGGCCGTGGTGGAAGGTCCTGGCTTCCGGTTGGCCAGTGCTGGTGCCGGTGGCGGTAGGCGTGGCGGCGCTGGTCGTGGGAGGCCTGTTGTGGCGGCGGGACAGCGCAAAGCATGAGGTGTCTGCTGCGCCGACGCCGCCGGATCGGCAGGTGCGGCCTCTGCGGTCGTGGGTGATCCCGGTCGGGGTGGTCCTGGTCGGAGTGGTCACCTGGGCCGCGGTCACCTGGTTGCAGGGTTCGGTGCCGGCCGTGGGCGATCAGGTGGAACGGGCGAAGGTGCGCATCGAGTCCATCCGCACCGCATTGACCATCGGCGCGGCGGTCACCGGCGCGTTCGCGCTGCTGCTGGCCTTCCGCCGGCAGCAGTTGGCCGAGCGCACCCAGCAGGCCACCGAGTACGACGCCGGAGAGAAACGCGTCACCGAGCTGTACGTCAAGGCCGCCGACCAGCTCGGCTCCGACAAGGCCCCGGTCCGCCTCGCCGGCCTGTACGCCCTGGAACGCCTCGCTCAGGACAACCCCATCCACCGGCAGAGCATCGTCGAAGTGATCTGCGCTTACCTACGCATGCCCTACACCCCACCCGACGACCAACCCACCCCCACACCCACAACTCAACCTATGGACGCCCCCGATCCAACTGCCACTCCGACGGCCACCCCTGGTGACAGCGACAAGCCAGGCGTGGACCCCCGAGAAGAACGACAGGTCCGCCTCGCGGCCCAACGCATCCTCGCCCGCCACCTACGGCCTACAACCCCAGAAGGAGGACCCCACCCCTTGTACTGGGGGCCGAAGGTGACCCTCGACCTCACTGAGGCTGTCCTCATCGACCTCGAACTCACCGGCTGCCACCTCCACAACGCCACCTTCATCAAAACCCGCTTCAGCGGCGACGCCTGGTTCAGCGAGGCGACGTTCAGCGGCGACGCCAGGTTCGGCGGGGTGACGTTCAGCGGCGTCGCCGGGTTCGGCGGGGTGACATTCGATGGCGTCGCCGGGTTCGGCGAGGCGACGTTCAGCGGCGACGCCTGGTTCGGCGAGGCGACATTCGATGGCGTCGCCGGGTTCGGCGAGGCGACGTTCAGCGGCGACGCCGGGTTCAGCGGGGTGACGTTCAGCGGCGACGCCAGGTTCGGCGAGGCGACGTTCAGCGGCGACGCCTGGTTCAGCGAGGCGACATTCGATGGCGTCGCCTGGTTCGGCGAGGCGACGTTCAGCGGCGACGCCTGGTTCAGCGGGGTGACGTTCAGCGGCGTCGCCTGGTTCGACAGGGCGACGTTCAGCGGCGACGCCTGGTTCAGCGAGGCGACATTCGATGGCGTCGCCGGGTTCGGCGAGGCGACGTTCAGCGGCGACGCCAGGTTCAGCGAGGCGACGTTCAGCGGCGACGCCTGGTTCAGCGAGGCGACATTCGATGGCGTCGCCGCGTTCGACAGGGCGACGTTCAGCGGCGACGCCAGGTTCAGCGAGGCGACGTTCAGCGGCGACGCCGAGTTCGACAGGGCGAGGTTCAGCGGTACCACGAGCTTCGATGGGGCCACCCTCGACGGGGTGAGGTACGACGGACCGGGGCCAGTTGCCGAATAGCATTGCCGAATTGACCTCTACGGGATCAAGCGCGCTCCGCGCGGCGCGGGCCGGGCGCGGTAACGGCTCCTGCGGAGCCGCCGCCCCGCTTGCCTTCGGCGGCGGGCCCGAAGCCACGCCCGCCCCGCGCGTCACCCCCTGGCTTTTGAAGGGAACCGGTGACGAGTCCCGGAGATTACCAGGACCAGGACGACGACCCCGATCCTCCGGACGGTCTTCCACCACGTGATGTCTCACCGCGGACCGGTCGACGGTCGGCCGGGGCGAAGTGGCCGAACGAAATCCGTCAGGCCGCTCACGGGTCCGAGGCAGGGAAGGGGTGGAGGTGGGGAAGGGGCGGCGGGGTGTGTGGCGGGTTGGGGTTAGGGCTGTGCCTCCGGCGGGGGCCAGACGACTCCGGGATGGAGTTGCCGAACGTTGCGGTGGGTGGGTGGTGGGGGTGGGATGCCATCCCGTCTGCCACCGACCCAGGCAGAGCCGAGCAGATCAGGGCCAGGGCGACAAGGTCGTTCGTCTGGTAGGGCGCTCCACCTTGTCACCCTGGCCCTGATCTGCCCCACGGTGTGTGGGTCGGCGGCAGACGGGATGGCAACGAACTTGGCTGGCCTAGGAAGGCGACGACGGGCCTTTGCGCAGGACCACATAGATGGAAACATCGTCTCTGCTGAGGGGCGGGGGAGCTTCCGCCTGGTCGTCGCAATGGGGAGCGGCTAAGGATGAGCATTGTTGAGACCTACTGGTCTGGGGTTTCTCGACGGCTGCAGGAAGAGGTGGATACATTCAACCGACTTATCGGCCACGCGGCCGAACAGGGTCGTGAGAACGAGCAGTCACTTATTGCACTGATGGAGCGTCTGCTTCCCCGAAGCCTCGGCGTCGGCACAGGAATTGTCATCGATGCCGACGGGAATCGGTCCAAGCAGTCTGACATCATTATCTTCGACTTGAACAATCAGCCGACAATCATGGCTCAGACGAATCAGATGCTGTTCCCGGTCGAAAACACCTTTATGGTGATAGAGGTAAAAACTACTTTGAATGACGATGAGGTAACCGACTGTGCAGAGAAAAAGAGGGCACTGAACAAGCTTCAGCCCCGAGGGGCTCGTCTCCCCGACTTTTGCGTGGTCGCATATCACGCCCAAGCGGCAACAGCGCCCATCACCGTGAAGCTTCTTCGGGCTATCGAGGAAGAGCGGCGACCGGATCTTCTCTGCGTCATATCAGGCGCGCTCCTAGCCGGTAGGTCAGAGTTTCTGACGGGCGCCGGCGATGGCGAATACCCTGCTGGCATTGCAGCCCTGCATCGACGGGATGCAGGCGGAAGAAGACTGTCTAATGACTGGGATGTACCGGCGTCGGGCGAGAGTGGGTCTTTCGTTCTGAGAGACGGGATTCGTCATCCCGTTACCCGTAAAGGAAGAAGGAATCAAGAGCGGCTCGTCGCAGAGCCAGGGCGTGCGCTACTCAACTTCTGCTCCATGATCCTCACCATGCTTGCTGCCAAGGGCGCTATCCCGGAGCCCTCTCTTCGCCATTACCTGCAAGATGAGGCCAAGGAGTTGGCTGCCATCCCAGATTCAAATTAGATAGCGAGAAGCCTTTGTGGCGGAAAGGAAATCACGAGCCGTAATCGAAGTGAGGCCCAGATTCGGGCAAGCATCGTTAAGGCACATGCGAGTCGGGAGGTTATTCCGGTCCTCGGTGACTACGTTAACTGTGGATAGAGAGTATTCACGCGAAATCATCACCGCCATGGCGGCCACTAGCACCGGCGATTGCTCGTTCTCGTCGTCATAGTCACATAGGTCTTCACAGAGGCCTAGAACTTCTTCCTGCCACTCGCTTGGGAGCTTCTTGAGCTGGCGATGGCCGCTGACGGCCTTGATCCATGTGTGGATCGTCTCGCCCTTGGCCCACCTGGCGCAGTCATGCATGATTTGGTCAGGAAAGCAGAGGTGGCCCGTTTTGACCAACTCGGTAAGCTCGTCCAGAACGAGCGGGAGTGAATCCGACGCGCAAAGCGTAGGGATTTCTAGCACCGCGTGATCATCGATGACGTATAGGGCCTCGCCATCCATCAGCCGACGTTCTCCAGCCGGCGCTCAAGGGTTCGGAGTTGTTCCCCGTTGACGTCCAGGTATTTGCGAGTGTCAGTCTCGGAAAGTAATCCGCGTTGACGTGCCGCGAGCACGGCACGAGCGTAGGTGGAACCGTATTCTCTGAGCCTGACGACTGGGGTAGTCTGCGCCTCCCTGGAGAACCCCAGGTCTACTTCTGTGTTGGGGTTCCGGACCAATTCATACAGCTTCCAGTCCGCCCAGCCAAGCTTAATGACACGAAGAGCGACGCATTGATAGCTAGCCTTGAATCGGTTAGAGATGCGCCGGATGGCGTCCAGGTCGTCGGGCTCAATCCGCGTTCGGCCCCGGCCAATTCTCAGCCGAACGTAGGTTTCGAGTTGTCGAGGCGGCATGAGGAACGCCCCCGCGAATTCATCGCACCATTTCTCCGTAGCATCATTGGGCTTCTCGCAGACTGCTTGCTCATTCTTGATGAGATGGCCAAGCTCGTGCAGAATTGTGAAAGAACGGGCTGCTGCTACCTGACCTTTGGTGTTGTATGCGATTACCGGAACGGTTTGATGCGCAATCGAAAACCCGCGACAATGGTTGTCGCCCATCGACAGCTGAAGAACGATGAAACCGCGGTCTTCAAGGGTGGCGCGAAGCATCTTCGTTACTGCCGTCTTGCTCGTCGCTTTTACTTGCTCGTCTAGGCGCCAGCCCAGCCACTTGCGCGCTGCCCTCGCTACCGACTCCACATCAGGAGAGTAGGCGGGGAGCGTGATTCCATCGCCAATTTCTAGCTGCTGCTGCGCCCAGGATACGACCTTCTGGCGCCGCAGAGCTTTGCGGATCTCGTCGAGTTCGTCTCGGGAAAGCGTGCGTTTTCCTGAATTCCCTATGGGTGAACGGAAGGCTGTCGGGGCAACAGTAACAGTGGGTGGCCGAGGCAGAAAGAATAGGGATGTCGGCCTGTGTAGCTCTTTGGCTATCGCTCTCAGTTGCCCGGTCCCTGGCTGAGCGGCCCCACTCAGCCACTCGGCAACCAGGTCCGATTTTACGTGTAGGTCACCTGCTAGCTGCTCTTGGCTGACTCCGGCCTGTTCCATCGCCCAAGCCAGCATGGTGGGATTGATAGACATCTTCACCGCCGGCATATCTAGAGTCTACCCAGAGTGACGCGTTGCGTCACCTGTGGAGAGATGGATCTTTGGGTCCTGTCGTCTGCTTGACAAATGGTGAGTGCAGGAGTCCATGGTGGACTACCGTGCAGCTCGGCTCGTTACGGTGAGAACAATGCGCGTCATAGTGTCCTTTTTGTTCACTATTTACCTATCTTGGTCCGCCTTGCGGGGCACCATCAAGTATCGAACATGCGTACGACACTCTCGTTCAGATGTGTGATCGAGAATTTGACCTTGATCCTCGTTCGGGCTGGTCCGCGCTAGGTCATACGGCTCAAAGTGCCTCCCCGTTCAAGCGGGGGTTGGCGCGAAGGTGGGGATCGTCCCTGGCCTAGTGGCAGTGGGATGCCATGTCGACGACTGGGCCGGGCGGCAATGCAGCAGCGGAGTGCAGCAACCGAGCCAGGCGCAACAGCTTGAACGAGGCGATTAGGGGCAGTCCGGTGTTGGGGCGACCCCGCGAGGTTTCATCGCCCGGAGCTACGGATCAGAACATGGCTATACAGCCAAGCCAACCGACGGGCGCAGTGGGAGAGCGACCCAGTCGACAAGTTGAGCAAGCCAAGGGCGGGCCGACGCCAGCCGACGCGATTCTCGATCTTGCAGGATGGGGATTGCCATCGCGCTTGCGGCCTGCCCTGCGGGCGGCCTCCGGCCGTCCTCGGGCGTCCGCAGCGCCCTGTGCAGAGTGCGTGCAACGATCTTGCCGCACGGAGCAGGTGAGTAGCCCGGCTGCCCAAGTCGCGGCCACACTGGTCACGCTGCCGCTGTCGCCTTCCTAAACCGTGTGTCGCAGGTTCGAATCCTGCCGGGGGCACCTCCAAGATCAGCACGCCGACATCCTTCGGTCACCCTGTGGCCCAGCCCTGCGGCGCAGTCGCTGCTCTATCCGGGGCTGGGGACAGCATGGCGGTCGGCCCGCCGGACGATGTCCAGGAGCATGAGCAGCACCAGAGCCATCATGATGAACACCGCGAGGTAGAAGCCCCAGGCCACGTTCACCTCCCTGGCGGAGAGATGGTCACGCACGATGTCGCCGAGCCGGACCCCACCCGCGATCTCGTCCGCCGGGACGAAGCCGTACCCGCCCGGCGCGTCCACTGACGGGATCGCCAACCAGGAGACGGTTGCCACGAGCAGACCCGTCGTCCCGGTGAGCAGAAACAGCCAGCGCAGCCGTACCGACAGCGTCGGCCACCTGTTGGCGTAGACGCCACAGGTCACGTAACCGACCGCCGCGACGACGCCGAGGAGCACGGCCAGCGACCAGGCCGATGAGCTGTGCCACGCCGTGGCTGTGTTGACGTGGAGGGTCTGCTGTCCGCTGCCGTACCGGCTGACCGTCCAGCTCAACCGGTACCAGGGGAGGAAGCTGTCGGCCAGCAGCAGCACGCCGAGCGCCGCGATGGACCGCTTCAACCACGGTGAGCGGAGACGGCCGTGAAGGTTGTGCCGGATACCGGGTCGCATGGACGAATGTTGGCCTGTCGCGACGTTCCCCGTTGTCCGGGGTGCAGACTCGGCTACGGCAGTCAGGCCCGACAGGCGGGGGGCGACGAGGTCGGACGTCGTCTGGCGGTGCCGGATAGGGTGCTGTCGTGCTGACACTGCCGTGCGGGCATCCGGCGGATGCGGCCACCAGCCGGGTCTGCTCCCACCTGGTCGGCGTGCCGGAGGACCGGGAGGTGGCGTGCTTCCGCCTGCTGACCGGGCGCGGGCTGGCGTTCGACCTGGTCTGCCGGGAGTGCGGCGAGGCCGGTGGGTCGCCCGCGCTGGTCGTGGTGTGCGAGGGGTGCGTCGACCGGCTCGTCGAGGACGGGGAACTGCTCGGCTGGCGCGGCGAGCCGGAGATCCTGCAACGGCCGGAACCGCTCGATGCGACGGTGTCGGACTGGCCGCTGCCGGTGTCACTGGGGCAGGTGATCGATCTCGCCCCGGTCGACGACGCCGACGGCTCCCGCTGGCTGGTGCTCACCGCCGACGGCACGATCGTCGCGCTCGACCCGGACGACGACCGGGCCACCGTGCTGGCCACCGTCGAGTTGGTCGACGAGCCGGGGCAGCAGCCGTGGCTGGACCGTCGGCTACGACGCCGGCTGCACGTCTCCGGCTGTGGCCGCTTCGCCGCCGTGGTCAACGACTTCGGCCGGTACGGACGGGTGGTGGATCTCGGCCGGGGCGGTGTGGTGACGCTCGCCCTCGACGGCGGGGACTACCACGCGAACACGGTGCCGTTCGCGCTGGCCTTCGCCCGGGTCGACGGCCGACCGGTGGTGGTGCACCGCACCCGGTGGAACCGGCTCGACGTCAGCGACCCGGCCACCGGCGAACTGCTGACCGCACGTGAGCCGGAGACGACATCGGAGGGGGAGCGGCCGGCGCACCATCTCGACTACTTCCACGGCCGGTTGCTCTGCTCCCCGGGCGGTCGGGTCCTCGCCGACGACGGCTGGGTCTGGCATCCGGTCGGGGTGCCCTCGGTGTGGGCGTTACGCCCGTGGTTGGACGGCAACGTGTGGGAGTCCGAGGACGGGCCGACCCGTCGGGCGCTGTGCCAGCGCGACTACTTCTGGAACGGGCCGCTCTGTTTCGTCGGTGACACGCTGCTGGCCGTCGGAGGGCTCGGCGACGCCGACGAGACGATGCTGCCCGGCGTACGCCTGTTCGACGTGGCCTCGGGCCGCGAGCTGACCACCTTCGCCGGGCCCGCCGGGGCCTGGTTCTCCGACGGCCGGCGGCTCTACTCGGCGCACCCCGACGGCCTGCACGTCTGGGACCCGCTGACCGGGCACCGTACCGCGACGGTGCCCGGCTTCGTGCCGACCTGCCGGCACCGGGGCACCGGGGAACTCGCGGCGGTCACCGACGGGGTGTTGCGCCGGTGCCGGCCGGCGTGAGCGGGCCACCGCACGCGCGGCACCGACCCACCACCGGGCTTGCCCGCCGGGGCAGGGTGGACTGCCCCTAAGACGGTCGGTGGCCGCGTACCGTGCCGGCCGGGTTCGGGGCAGGGTGGCCGGGTCGACTGTCGCCGATCCGAAAAGAGCGGTCATGACCTGGGAAGACAACTACTGGGAAGATGCCACGCAGAGCCCGGACTACTTCCAGCTTGTCGAGTTCGCCACCGTCCTCGACGCCGACTACGGCACCCGGATGTTCGGCAGGTGGATCGAGCAGATGCACCCGGACCGCCACGACCTGATCCGCAGCCTGGAGTACCTGCTGGTCACCTACCGGCACGGCGACGACGCGCGGGCGACGCTCGACACGTTCGAGCGTCAACTGCCCCGGCCGTGGGACGACTGGGCGATGACCACGGCGCTGACGGAGACCGCCCAACGGTTCCCGGACGTGCCTGTCGAACTCCGCAACGATGACGACTTCACCGCGCTGGCCGCGTTGCTGCTCGACGACGAGCAACTGTTCGCGTTCTGGCGGGAGGAGGTGCAGCAGGCCGCCGTCCAGGCGCTGTCCGTGCCCGAGGTGATGCCCGCCTTCGTCGCCTCCTGCCAGGCCCTCGCCGAGGAGGCGCTCCGGTACCAGGGCAGGGGCAAGGAGGAGGAGAGCGACGAGGAGAGCGAGGAGAGCTACGACTACTCCGGCTACGACCGGGCGTTCGGTCACATCGCGTCCGACGACGACCTGGTGGCGCCCCCCGCCCCGGCGAAGTCGGTCCGGTTCGCGGAACCGCTGGTGGAGGGGGAGGACGCGCCGGAGTGGCAGCACAACGAGTTCAAGATCGGGGTGGCCTTCACCCTGAACCCGGAGGCCAACTCGAACCTGCCCGGCCACTACTCCTGGGCGCAGACCCAGGCCCTGGTCAGCCCGTGGGGGGTGGACGTGGACGAACTCGCCACCATGATCGGTACGGCGATGAACCGGATGCCCCGCATGTACCGGGACGACCGGCTGACCATCCACGTCTTCCCGCAGCACATCTTCATCACGGTGACCATCGACTCGGCCCTCAACGCGCACAACACCGGGATCATCGCCACCCTCACCGACGACGGGGCGTACGCGCACTACGTGCAGTTCAAGGACCTGGTGATGTTCTACACCGACGAGAGCGACATGGACACCCCGATCTACAACGTGCTCAAGACGTTCGGGGACCCGTGGGCCGGTGGCACGGCCGAGAGCTACGTGGTTCGCCACGGCCGGGGCCGCAAGGCGTACTTCACCGTCGACCCGGTGCGCACCAGCCACGAGCAGAGCGTGGCGGCGGTCGTCCGGCGTTGTTCCGGCGGGCTGGACGTCCGGGTGCTGACGGCCCGCCCGCAGTAGGGTGACAGCCGGCCGGGGCACCGGGTCGGTGCCCGAACGGGCAGCCGGGACTGCCCGCAGGACTTCCCGCGCGGTCGCGGTCGACCCGGTCGGGCCGCGTTCACTGTCCACCATGGCAGCGTCAGCGTCCCGTTCCCTGCGCGCCGCGTCGGCGTTCGCTGTGGTGGCACTCCTGGTGGCCGGCGCACCGCCGGCCGCGTACGCCGAGTTCTTCACGGCACCGCGACCGGCCGGTGGGCCGGCGTTGCGGATCAGCGTGGGCGACGGCGTCGCCCCCCTGGTCGGCGAACCGGCCGGGACGACCCTCGGGCTGACCCCGGGTGGCTCGGCGGTGGTCACCCGTACGGTGACCACCGCGACCATCCCGCCCCGGCCCGACGTGGTGCTGCTCGCCGACACGACAGGCAGCATGCAGGCGGCGCTGAACGACGTCCGGGTCAACGCGAAGCGGATCGTCGACGACATCAGCGGCGTCCAGCCCGACGCCCGGTTCGCGGTCGCCGAGTTCCGGGACGAGGGCGACGAGTTCGTCTTCCGGCTCAACCGGGATCTGACCGCCGTGCCGTCCGAGGTGCAGGATGCGGTGAACGTCTGGACCGCCGACGGCGGTGGCGACGACCCGGAGGCCGGGCTGAACGCCCTGTACTCCGTGGCCACCGGAGCGGTGAGCCTGCGGGCCGAGAGCAGCCCGATCGTGGTGATCTTCGGGGACGCGCCGTCGCACGACCCGAGCGTCGGCCACGACCTCGCCGGCACCATCGGGGCGTTGACCGACCGGGGTGTCCGGGTGGTGGCCGTGGACGTCGGCAACCCGGGCAGCTACTCCCTCGACCAGACCGGGCAGTTCACCGAGATCACCAGGCGGACCGGGGGCGTGCTGCTCAACGCCGCCGGCCCGTCCGAGGTCTCCAACGCCATCCTGGCCGGCGTCCGCGCCATCCAGAGCACCGTCGCCGCCCACGTCACCGACTGCGACCCGCAACTCACGGCGTCGGTCACCCCGGCCGAGCAGACCGTCGACAGCGGCGGCGCCGTCGACCTCACCGTCTCCGTCGCGGTCGACCCCGCGGCCCGCAACGGGGAGTACGCCTGCCGGCTCGACGTCTCCGTCGACGGCATCGTGCAGGGCGAGCCGGAACGGCTGACCGTGACCGTCAGCGGCGCGGCACCTGACGTACCCGTGCTGCACTCCGACGCCGCCACGCTCGACCTCGGCGAGGCCCCGCTCGGGGTGCCCTCGGCGGCCCGGACGGTGACCCTCACCAACACCGGCGACTACCCGCTGACCGTGGCCGCCGCCCTCGCCGAACAACCCCTCCCGGCGGTCTTCGCGGTCACCGGCTCCACCTGCGCCGGGGTGCTGGCCGTCGCCCGGTCCTGCACGATGGCCCTCACCGCCACCCCCCGGGCGATCGGCGCGGCCACGTCGGTGCTCAGCCTCGCCAGCGCCACCGACACCGGTGGGGTCGCCGCCCAGTCGCTGGCCCTGAGCGTGTCGGGTCGCAGCCCGACGTTGCAGTTCAACCCGGGCGTCGGCCGTCCCGGCCAGGTGGTCACCGCGCTCGGCCAGGGCTTCCCGGCGGGTGCCGAGGTGCTGGTCGGCTGGGTCGACGGCACCGGCACGGTGCCGGCGGTCGCCGACGCGTCCGGCCGGTTCGCGGTGCCGATGGTGGTCTTCGGGGAGGGGCTCGCCGGCCCCCGGGCTGCGCTCGCCTCGGTGCCGGCGGTCGGCCAGGTGACCAGCGGCACGTTCCTGGTGCAGTCGGCGACCGCCCAGCCGGGGCCCTTCACCCGCCGCCGCTGACCGGCCCGTCTGCCTGACCGGCCCGGACCCGGGCCATGGCCGGAACGCACCGGGTCCATGGGTGGGCGCACCGGGACCCGGGCGACCCCCCGGTGGGGGTCGCCCGGGGCATGCGGCCCGGCTCAGCCGACCAGCACCTGACCGGTGGCGATGATGCTGCCGGCCGGCAGCGGCGCGGGATCGTTGCAGGTGTTGACCTTGTCGCCGTGCCGGGCCGCCGGCTTGCCGTTGATCAGCACCAGCGGGCTGCCGGCGATGATCGTGCCCTGGTTGTTCGGTGGCGTCTGGAACGGCCCACCGGTCGGCACGTGCGGCGGGGCGTTCACCGCGACGCTACCGACGACGGCGGCCGGCTTGCCCTCGATCAGCACGTCGGTGCTGCACCCGTTGGCGATCGTCCCGGCGAAGGGCATCGGGGTGGGTGTCGGCACCGGCCCGGTCGGTGAGGGCACCATGATGATGTGCGTGTCGGTGCCGACCACCTTGTCACCGAGCTTCGCCGCAGGCACGCCCACGATGACAACCTCCCCTGAATCGACGGGACCGGATCAGATCAGCCCCTCGCGGATGGCGTGCGCGACCGCCTGGGTGCGGTTGCGGACACCGAGCTGGGTGGTGATCTCGTGCACGATGTTCTTGATGCTGCGTTCCGAGTAGGACAGTTCCCGGGCGATCGTCGCGATGTCCGCCCCGGCGGCGATCATCCGGAGCACGGCGAGCTGACGTGGGGACAGCGGCAGGATGGTCAACCCCCGGGGCGCCAACACCTGCCGCTGCGCCCGACCGACCCGGGTCAGCAGCGAGCTGAGCAGGTCGGTGGGGAGTCGCGCCTCGCCCCGGGCGGCGGCCCGGACCACCTCGCGCAGCAGGGTGGCGGTGCTCTCCGAACGGCGTACCAGGTTGAGGCCGCCCGCCTCGATCGCCTGGAGGCCGGCGGTGTCGTCGAGCTGCCCCACCACCAGCACCGGCCGGGGGGCCGGCCGGCCGGTCAGAGCGTCGAGCTGGGCCAGCAGCCATCCGTCCACCGTGTCGGCGACGATCACCAGGATGTCCGGGTCGTCGTCGGGGCCGGCCACCACGACCGGCCGCGCCCCTGCGGGTTCCTCCGCCCCGACGGTACCGAGCTGGGCGGTCACCCCGGCCTGGGAGATCGGGTCGCGGGAGCGGACCGCCGCGCGGACCGGCGTGGGGTGGGCCCTGCCCGCCGGGTGGTCGCCGTCGGCAGGATGGTCGACGTCGGCCGGGTCGTCGGTGCCCGCCGGGTGGGCGGTGTCGACCCGGCCGGCGGGGCGGGGGCCGGGGGCCTGCGGGTCGCTCATCGGCTGGGGGAGGGGCTCGGGGTGGGCGCGACCGGGACGAGCTGACCGGCGAAGTAGGCGGCCGGGGTGCACGCCGTGGTGCCCGGGTTCGCGCACTTCACCGCGACGGTCACCGGCTGACCGGCGGAGAACCGCAGCGGCTGGACGAAGTGGTAGTCCAGATCCCGGAAGTTGTTCAGGCCGGTCTCCAGCAGCACCGTGTCGCCCCGCCGCACCTGGAGCAGGCCGGCGTCGCCGTGCGGGTTCTGCAACACGATGTCGGTCACCCAGAGCACCTTCTTCTCGGCCGGCCGGTAGGTGGAAAGCGTGAACTCGTTGGTGGTGGTCGGCGACGCGCTGGTCGCCACCCGGAAGTCGGCGGCGGTCTCCGGGTCGGCGTTGTCAAGCGTCCCGCCCTGGGCACCCGGCCCGTTGCCGTTGCCCTTTCCGGTTTCGGTCGTCGGGCTCGGGGCCGCGCTCGGCTTGGGGCTGACGCCGGCCGCGACGATGGCCACCTTCTCGGCCTGCTCGGCGGTCTCCGCCGCCTCGCTGGCCTGGGTCTTCACCTCGGCCACCTCCTGGGACAACTCCTTGGTCTCCACCTGGGCGGCCTCCTTGGCGGTGGACTGCACGGTGGGCTTGAGCACCGCGAACCACAGCCCCACCAGGGCCACCGCCACCGCCGCGGCCACCAGCACCACCCGGGGCGACCAGGCCGGCAGGACGGACCGCTGCACCAGCAGGCCGTCGCTGGTGATCGGCTCGGCGTCGGGACGGGTCACCGCCACCTGGAACGGCAGGTTGCGGTCCGGGCCGAGCAGGAACCGCTTGCGGGGACGTACCCGCAGCTTCACGAACGTGGCCGTGCCCGGCCGCAGCACCGGCGCGGCCGGCAGCACCCGGAACGTCAGCAACCGGTCCGGGTCGGCGGGCAGCACCTCGACCGTGGTCTCCACGTTGCCGGTGTTGTCGATCACCAGCTGGTGCCGGGCGGCGCGTCGTGCCTGCGAGGTACGCGGCACCAGCTCCGTCGCCAGCTCCACGAAGGGCTGCACGGTGACCGTGCCCTCCTCGACCACCGAACCCTCGGGGTCCTCCCGCCCCCGCACCCGTACCCCGAAGTCGACGCTGCCGGCCGGCACGGTCGCCGCACGCGGCGGCGTGAACGTCACCCGCGCCTCCTGCTCGGTGCCGGGCAGCAGGTTCATCGTCGCCGGCTCGACCTCGGCCCACGGTGCGGCGTCGCCGACCACGTCCAGGGTGAACTGGTCGACGACGGCGGCGGTGTTACGCACCCGGACGGTGCAGCCGACCGTGCCACCGGCGGCGACGGTGAGGTCGGTCTCGACAAGTCCCACAGCGACACTCATGCCGGCAGTCTCGCCGCGCGGGCGGGGCCGGCAGAACCACGAACGAGGAACACCAAGGGGCAGCCGTGGCTACCTGAACGGGCAGCGGAACGCCTGATCGGGCAGCGGGACGTCACCGGGGCTCGCTGATCCCGCCCCGGGGCCGGCGGCCTGGCTGCCCGAGCCCGGGGCCGGCGGGCCGGCCACCGCCGCTGTTGACGCTGACCTCGCGCGGGGGCGGCGCCAGGTCGGTCTGCGTCTCCGGCACGAACGGCACGAGCAGTTGCAGGTGCAACCCGGTCCGGGCGGTCCCGCCGTACCCCACCCAGGCGGAACCGGCGTCCCCCTCGCGCCGGGGCGCGCTGCGCACCACCACCGGCTGACCGGCGCGGGCCACCGCGCCGGTCAGGAACCCGGACGGCAGGGCGGTGCAGCTCGCGCAGCCCACCAGCAGGTCACCCAGCAGCCGGTGCTCCCGCTCGGTGTCGGCCGCCCAGGCGGTCAACAGGTAGTTGAACCGGTACCGGCGGCCCGGCGGTCGACGCCCGACGAGCTGGCCGTCGGCGTCGCGCAGCTCGTCCCAGGTCGCCGAGACGCCCGCCGAGTCCTCCTCGACGTCCAGCAGGAACGCCGAGACCAGGTCACCGTCGGCGCGCTGCGCGCACCGGTCCGGCGGGTCGAAGACGACAGGCACGTCCGCCGGCAGGTAGTGGCCCAACCAGGCCCGGACCGACAGGTCGACATCCCAGATCATCCGTCCACCCTGCCGGCTGCCCGGACGGGAGCGCGGCCGGCGACCGGGCAGGCCGTCGGGGCGGATCGGTTGCCCTTGGGGGCAGTGGTGGCTACCCCGGCGGCGTCCCGGCGGGCAGCCCTGACGGCCGGTCGGCGTTGGCAGGCTCGGTCACATCACACCGTCGTACAGGAGGTTCGATGCCGACGTATCTGTCGCCGGGCGTCTACGTGGAGGAGGTTTCCTCCGGGTCGAGGCCGATCGAGGCGGTCGGGACGGCCGTCGCCGCGTTCGTCGGCTTCGCCGAGAAGGGGCCGGTCGACGAGCCCACGCTGATCACGAACTGGACGCAGTACACCCGCACCTTCGGTGGTTTCGTGGCGGGTAGTTTCCTGCCGCTGTCGGTCTACGGCTACTTCCTCAACGGGGGCGGCTCCGCGTACGTGGTCCGGGTGGGCGGTGGTGCCGGAGCGGACTCCGCCGCCGACGAAGCCGCCGGTGAGTCGTACGCGGCTGCGGCCGTACCGGCGGCCGGTGACAACGGCCGGCTCTCCTTCACCGTCCGGGCGGCCCTGCCCGGCCCGGCCGGCCAGGACCTCTCGGTCGAGGTCGCCGACGCCTCCGAGGGGGGCGACGACGCGTTCAAGCTCGTCGTCAAGCAGGCCGGCAAGCCGGTCGAGACGCTGGACAACCTGACCACCAAGCGGGGCGCGGGCAACGTGGTCACCGCCGTCCGCCAGCAGTCCAAGCTGATCCAGATCGAGGAGGCGAAGGGCGCGACCCTCGCCCCGCCCCGACGCGGCGCCGAGATCACCCTCGCCACGCCCGCGCTGCCGGCCACCACGACCGGCACCGGTGACCTGCGGGTACGCGCTGAGGACTACGTCGGTGACGTCAGCGACCGGACCGGCTTCGCCGGACTGGAGGCGATCGAGGACATCACCATGCTCTGCGTCCCCGACCTGGCCGCCGCCCACCAGCAGGGTGCCATCGACGACGAGGCGTTCAAGGCCGTCCAGTTGGCGATGATCGCGCACTGCGAGCTGATGGGTGACCGGGTGGCCATCCTCGACCCGCCGCCCGGCCTGCACCCGCAGCGCCTCAAGGAGTGGCGGATGGACGTCGCCGGCTACGACTCCAAGTACGCGACCCTCTACTGGCCGTGGGTCAAGGTGATGGACCCGGCGCAGGGCCGGGCGGTCTTCATGCCGCCCAGCGGGCACGTCGCCGGGGTGTGGGCCCGCAACGACGACACCCGGGGCGTCCACAAGGCACCCGCCAACGAGATCATCCGGGGTGCGCTCGCCCTGGAGAGCGGGCTCACCAAGGGCGAACACGACCAGCTCAACCCGATCGGGGTCAACTGCATCCGGGCCTTCCCCGGGCAGGGCATCCGGATCTGGGGGGCGCGCACCCTGTCCAGCGACGCCGAGTGGCGTTACCTCAACGTCCGGCGGCTGTTCAACTGGATCGAGAAGTCGATCCTGCTCGGCACCAACTGGGTGGTCTTCGAGCCCAACGACCCCCGCCTCTGGGACGCGGTGCGCCGGGTCATCACGATGTTCCTGCGCCGGGTCTGGCGCAGCGGCGCGCTGATGGGCGACACCTGGTCCGAGGCGTTCTTCGTCAAGTGCGACGCCGAGAACAACCCGCCGGAGAACCTCGACGCCGGCATCCTCACCGTCGACATCGGCATCGCCCCGGTCAAGCCGGCCGAGTTCGTGGTGTTCCGACTCTCCCAGCTCTCCCAGGGCTCCGGCGACTGACCGGCCCCGGCGGCGAGCACCCGACCTGAGCGACGACGAGACCAGGAGAAACGAGCATGGCCGGTCAGGGTACCCAGGACCCGAAGCAGAACACCCAGATCATCAGTGCCGCCGTCTTCCGGCTGGAGGTGCCGGGCATGTCGGCGATCAACTTCGCCGAACTGGTCGGCATCAGCAGCGAGGTGGAGAACGCGGAGTACATGGCCGCCGGCACCACCGGGCCGATCTTCTCCCGGCACTTCGGTCGGACCAAGCCGCCGACGGTCACCCTCAAGCGGGGCCTCGACCTCAACGGCGACCTGTGGCTCTGGCACCAGAAGGTGCGCAACATGATGTACGACGCCTACCGGGACTGCGCGTTGAAGCTCTACGGCCCCGGTGACGACCTCAACGGTGACGCCCGGTTGACGTACATGATGACCAACGCCTGGCCGTCGCGGGTGGAGGTCAGCGGGGTCAAGGCCGGGGCCACCGACATCGTCTACCAGACGGTCACCCTGATGTGCGACGACCTGTTCGACTTCAATGCGCGGATCTAGCCTCGCCGAGCCCGCCGCCGGACCGGCGGCGGGCCTGCGGACCGAGTACCCGTTCGTGCTGCCGCGCGGGCTGGTCGACGACCGGGGCGGGGTGCACCGCGAGGGCACCATGCGGCTGGCCACCGCCCGCGACGAGATCACCCCCCAGGGCGATCCCCGGGTACGCCAGAATCCGGCGTTCCTCACCGTGCTGCTGCTGGCCCGGACGGTCACCCGCATCGGTGGGGTGCAGGCCGTGGACGTCGACGTGATCGAGCACCTCTTCGCCTCCGACCTGGCCTTCCTCCAGGACCTCTACCGGCGGATCAACCAGCAGGGGCACACCGGGGCCGAGGTCGCCTGCCCCGGTTGCGGGGGGCGCTTCGCGGTGGACCTGGCCGGCGGTCGACCGGGCGACGCCTGACCCACCCGGCAGCTCGACGCCGCACACCCGTACCGGAACCCGAAGGAGGTGGGCATGTCCTGGTCGTTACGCCCCGGACAGCCGTTCTGGCCGCGTCGTCGCCGGCCGGTCGGGGCACCGCCGCCGGTTCCGGTCGCGCCATCCGTTCCGGTCGCCGCGCCGGTGCCCACCGACGGGTACCCGGTCCTCCGGGGTCTGCCGTTGCTGACCGTGACGCCCGCCTCGGCGATGGTGACCATCCCGCCGCCGGGGACGGCCACGGACGGCCCGGCGCTGCCCCCGACCGCCGCTGCGCCGGCGTTCGTCGGCCCGGCCCCGGGAGCCTTCGCGCCGTCCGTCGGGCCGGTCGCGGTCACCGACCCGACCCCGGTCCGGTACGACACCGACCCGCCCCACCGCCCGCCGACCGCTCCGCCCGGATGGACGCCTACCGCTCCCGCCGGATGGACGCCCACCGGTTCGGTCCTGCCGGTGGTGACCGGGTCGGATGACCCGTGGCCGGTCGGTCCGGTGGCGTACCGGGTACCGCCGAGCGGGGACGACGTGTCGCGGTTTCCCCGGGCGGGCGGCCACCTTCCGGGCGTCCCGCAGTCGGCGACCGGGACGTCGTCGCCAAACGATCCGACCTGGTGGGGTGGCCCGCCGCCGGGGGCGGTCGAGCTCACCCCAGCGCACGTCGGGCCCCGGGCACCGGAGCCGACCGCGTTCCCGGCCCCGACCGACACCTACGGCCCGACCGGGGTGCAGGGTCCGGCACCGAACCACGGGCTGACGTCCGACCACGGTCCTACTCCCGGCCCGGGCCCGGCCATCGATCATGGCCTGACCCCCGGCCACGGTTCGCCCCCCGGCCTCCACCTGGCTCCCGGGCCGGGCCCTGCCCCCGGCCACGGCCCGACTTCCGGCCACGGCCCGACTTCCGGCCACGGCCCGACTTCCGGCCACGGCCCGACTTCCGGCCACGGCCCGACTTCCGGCCACGGCCCGACTTCCGGCCACGGGCCGGCGCTGGTGCGGGGGGTGCTTCCGGGGTCGGCCGGGGACGGCGGCCCGGCGCTGGGCGCGGCTCCGAACGTCGCCGGTGCTCCCGACCAGGGCCCGACCGTGGAGCGTGGCCCGATCGGGGCGGCGGGCGGGCCCCGGGGAGAGGGCGCGGCTCCGACGGGTGGACCGTGGGAGCCACAGGGACGAACGTCCACCGGGCGACCCGACGGTGCCGGGGCGGATGCCGCAACGGCCCGGACCGCAGCGCAGTTCGCCGCCGCCGGCCTGCCCACCGCACAGGTCTGGCCACCACCGGGATTCGAGGTCGCCTACCTGGCGGCGGAGGCCACCCGGGCCGCCGAGGAGGCCCGGGCGTCGGGCGGCGGCGGGCGTACCCGGTCGGCGCAGCCGGACACCGGCACCGGTCGGGGCGCGGTCGCCATGGCGGCGGGTCACGACGGTCGGAACGACCCGGAGGGGACCCCGCCGTCGGCCGTCGAGGTGCGTCCCGTCGAGGTGGCCTTCGCCGGACGCCGGGGTCGCGCCACCCGGCCGGCGACCGCCCGACCGGGCCCGGAGCCGACGTCCCCGGCCGACCAGGGACCGGATGGCACCACCGCCGCTGCCATGGGACAGCTCACCGGGGCCGCCGGCCCGGAAGCCGGGTCCGCCGCCCAGGACCAGGTCGGCCCGGGTAGCCGGGTCGGCCCGCAGGATGCCACCGGCGGCGACCGGGGTGTCCCCGCCGACAGTCGGCGGGACGGCCCGACGCCCGTCGGGCCGTCCCGGCCGGTGGACGACCGCCCGCAGGCGACCGGGCCGACGGACCACCGGCCCGACGGGGCCGTGGCCGGATCGGCCCCCGGACATCTGACGCAGCCGGCCGGGTCGACCCCGGGCGGCGTGTCCTCGCCGGTCACGGATGCCACGGCACCGACCCTGGTCGCGGACCTCGTCGGGCAGCCGACCCCGGAGAGTCGGCCGGTCACGGACCGCGTCGACCGACCGACCCCGGAGAGCCGACCAGGCCCGGCGGGACCCGGCAGCACGGACGACCTGCCGGGTTCGGCGGCGCGGGGCGACAGCGGAGACGACCTGCCGGGTTCGGCGGCGTGGGTGGACGACCTGCCGGGTTCGGCGGCGTGGGTGGACGATCTGCCGGGTTCGGCGGGGAGCCGCGACACCGGGGACGACCTGCCGGGTCCGGCGGCGGGGCGCGACACGTACCGCCCCGGGCCGGTGCCCCCGCCGTCGTCCTTCTTCCTCACCCGTCGTCCGGAGCAGCCGCCGCCGGCCGGGCCGCCGTCGGGAGTGGACCGGGAGCACGGCCGGGCCGGTCAGGGACCGCCGGGCCGGGGACACGCGGAAGTGGCCCCGCACCCGCCCGTACCGTCGGCGGAGCAGACCGGGTGGGTCGACCGGCCGCAGCCGCGGACGACGGCCGTGCCCACCGACGCGCACGTCCCGGCGTACCCGGTGGGGGGTGTGACCGCCGCGCCGGTGGTGGCGGACGGACGGCCCGGCCCGACACCGGCCACGGTGGAGGGGACCGTGCCGGCGGCGCACCGGGCGGCCCCGCCGACCGCGCCGGTGGGCGTCGGCGAGCTGCCGGAGCAGGTGCCGGCCGCGCTGGTGGACGGCTTCCGGCAACAGTACGGCGTGGATGTCGCGGCGGTGCCGGTGTGGCGGGGCGCGGCGGCCACCGAGGTGGTGCAGCAGGCCGGTGCGCGGGCGGCGACCCGGGGCGGTGAGGTGCTGCTGCCGGCCTCGGCGGGGCCACTGGACGCGCCGCCGGCCCGCGCGCTGCTCGCCCACGAGTTGGCCCACGTGGTGCAGCAGCGGGCGTTCGGGGCGGCTCCGCCGGCCGAGTCGACAGGTGCGGGCCGGGACCTGGAGGCGCGGGCGCTCGCCGCCGAGCACGCCTTCGGCGGCGGGCCGGGCGTGGGCGGTCCGCTGCCACCCGTCGCGCCACCGGCCGGCGGGGGTGCCGCACCGACACCCCCGGGCACCGTCGGCACCTGGGGGACCACCCCCGGCGGCGGGCTGACCTGGCAGGCGAACCCCGGTGCGGGCGGCGTACCCCCGGCCCCGCCGACCGGTCCGCCGGCCGCCGCCCACCCGCTCCAGCGGGCGTCGATGGACACCCCGGCGGCCACCCTCGACGACCTGCGGGCGCTGGTACGTGGCGAACTCGACCAGCAGCAGGACCAGGCCGCCGACCCGCCGGCCGGGCCACCGCCGGACGCCCTGCGGGCCGAGGTGGCAGCCGCGACGGCGGCACCCGCGATCGACCGTAGCGCGGGCCGGATCGCCGAGGTACGCGACGCGGTGGAGCGGCTACGGGCGGAGCTGCGCACGGTGGCCGACCGGGGGCGGGCCACGGCGGCCCGGCTGGACCGGGACGCCGACCGGGTGCCGGACCGGTCACCGGGCCGGCCGGTCGACCTGGAGAACCCCGACGACCTGGAAGAACTGGCCGGCCGGCTCTACGGACGGTTACGCGGACGGCTGCGGCAGGAACTGCTGGTCGACCGGGAACGCAGCGGACGGCTGACCCAGTTCCGCTGAGCACGGCAGGCGGCACGACGCACGGCAGGCGGCACGACGCACGGCAGGTGGCACGACCGCACGGATGCGGGCCAGGACGAGGCGACGAGGAGGGCGAAACGATGGCAGGCGGTCTTTCCACCGCGGCCCGCTTGATGGGCGGCTTCTTCGAGGTCACCGGCGTCAACCACAGGTACCTCGTGGTCATCGACGACGAGCGGTACAACCTCGGCTCCTGGTCCCGGGTCTCCGGGCTGGGGGTGACCTGGCAGGTCTGCGAGTACCGGGCCGGGGACAGCAACGACGTCTTCACGTACGTGGGGGAGCCGACCTACAGCCGGATCCGGCTCAGCCGGGCGGTGTGCTTCGACTCGCAGGTCGTCCAGGAGTGGCTCTGCCAGCAGGCCAACCGGTACCGCCCGCTCAGCGGAACGATCCAACTCGTCGACAGCGTCGGCCTGAAGATCGTCGGCTGGGACCTGAAGCACTTCTTCCCGGTCGGCTGGTCGGTGTCGGAACTCGACCCGAGCCACAGCGGGGTGGCGGTCGAGACCCTGGAACTGGCGCACACCGGCTTCCTGCACGACGACGTGAAGTTCTCGCTCTGATGGCCGCGATCTCCGCAGGTCAGCTCGGCGGGATGCTGGGCGACCCGAGCCAGACCGCGCAGGGGCTCGCCGCAGGCGGCCTGCTCCAGATGTTCCGCGACGGACCGGGGGTCAAGCGGACCCTCAAGCTCGGCCTGGCGATGCGGTTCCAGGTGACCATCGGTGACGTCCAGATCGGGCTGTGGCGTTCCTGCCGGGGCCTGCGGGCCGACTTCCGGCCCGAGGTGGTCCGGGTGACCGGCGACTACGTCGGCCAGTACCACCTGCCCGGCGAGGTCAGTTACGCCCCGGTCGTGCTGGAACGGGCGGTGCACCGGGAGAGTTCGGCGCAACTGCAACAGTGGCTGGTCGGGGTGCTGCGCTCGTGGCAGGACGGCACCGGCGACGACACCCGGACCACCGCCCGGATCACCCTGCTCGACGCCGACGGCGAACCGGTCACCAGTTGGCTGCTCTACGGCGTACGGCCGTCGTCGTGGACGGGCCCGGACCTCTCCTCGGACAGCAACCAGGTCGCGGTGGAGCGGCTGGAGCTGGTGCACGAGGGGTTCTTCCCCGACCTACAGGCCAAGGCGGAGACGGCCACCCTGTCGTCGCCGACGCTCGGCCGGGTCGCGTTCTCCTACAACCCGGCCAAGATGGGCATCACCCGTTCCTCCCGGGCCTCCCAGCTCGTCGGCCGGGGCCGGGGCGTGGAACTCACCTCGGACACCGCCCTGCGGGTGATGGCCGGCGAGGTGCTGCTGGTCGGTGCCGGGGTGGCCCAGGACGTGCAGAAGCTGATCGCGTTCTCCGGCCCGCCGAGCGTCGACGAACAGAGCCGCAGCGCGGCCAGCATCGAGCTGCCCCGGTTGACGTTCACCTGGGGAAAGCTGTCGATGGCGGTCAACCTGAGCACGCTGAACGTCAACCTGACCCGGTTCGACGGGGAGGGGCAGCCGGTGCGGGCCCAGGCCACCCTGGACCTGATCGTCATCGAGGGGGAGATCTTCCCCAAGCGCGGCGGCCCGGTGCCGACCCGGTCGGTGCGGACCGACCCGGCGCAGTGGCGGCAGCGGGCGCTGGCCAGCGGCCTGGACGACCCGATGCGGGCGCAGGCCAGGGGCGCGTCCGTCGGGGCGCGGCGGTAGTGGGGGCGCGACGATGACCGCGATCGACCGGCACGGCCTGCTCTGGGGTACGGCGACCCTGCGCCCCCGGGTCACCGTCGGCACCGCCGGCCGGGCGCTGCCGGCCGCCGCCGCCGACCAACTGGTACGGGTGGTGGTGGACACCCAGGCCGCCCTGCCGGACATGTTCGAGCTGACCTTCGCCGACCTGGACGGCAGCGTGCTACGTACGGCCGGGCTGGAGCTGGGCACCGCCGTGCAGGTCTTCGGGCCGACCGGGGACGGCTCGGCCGAGCACCGGCTGATCAGCGGCGAGGTGACCGCCGTGGAGGGGCACTTCGTGGACGTCAGCGCGCACGTGGTGGTGCGCGGCTACACCCACGACCACCGGCTGCACCGGGTACGGCGGACCCGTACCTTCCTCAACCAGTCGGACGCCGACGTCGCCCGGCAGGTGGCGACCGCCGCGAAACTGACTGTCGGCACGATCGACGCCACCACCGGCCGGCTGGCCCACCTGTCCCAGGTCGCCCAGACCGACTGGGAGTTCCTCAGCGCCCGCGCCCGGGAGATCGGCTACGAGATCGGCGCCGACGGGGACCGGTTCCACTTCCGGCGGGCGGCCACCGCCCGGCGGGCCGGCAGCCCGGTGCCGTTGACCTTCCGGGGCAACCTGCGCCGCTTCCTGCCCCGGGTCAGCGCCGGCAACCTCGCCCCCGAGGTCGAGGTGCGCGCCTGGGACCCGGTCGCCGCGACGGTCGTGGCGAGCCGTACCGCGACCACCGCCGACGGGGTGAGCCTGGCCGGCCGGACGCCGACCGCCGCCGCCGACACCTTCGTCCCCCGGGGTGCGCCGGCACCACCCCGGGCCGGCAACAGCGCGGTCGGTGACGTCGGCCCGGCCCCCGGACCCCGCGCGCACGTCCTGGTCGGCCGGGGGCTGCCCGTGCCCGGTCGGGCCGACGGCGCGGTCACCCAGGCCGCGAAGGGGCTCGCCGCCAGCGTCGGTGGCGGGTTCGCCGAGGCGGAGGGGGAGGCGCTGGGCGACGCCCGGCTGGTCGCCGGGAAGGCGGTCAAGGTCGACGGGGTGCCGGCACCGTTCGCCGGCACCTGGACGCTCAGCGCCGCCCGGCACGTCTTCGACGAGGCCGAGGAGGGCTACCGCACCGAGTTCACCATCGGCGGGACGCAGGACCGGTCGCTACTCGGACTGGCGAACACCGGCGGCGGTGACCCGGGCGGTCCGGCCCGGATCGACGGGGTGGTCTGCGGGGTGGTCAGCAACGTCAAGGACCCGCAGAACCTGGGCCGGGTCACCCTGGCGCTGCCCTGGCTGTCGCCCGACCACGAAACCGACTGGGCACCGGTCGGGCAGCTCTTCGCCGGCCCGACCGGTGGCGCGTTCTTCGTGCCGGAGCCGGGTGACCAGGTGCTCGTCGCGTTCGAGTTCGGCGACGTCCGCCGCCCGTACGTGCTCGGCAGCCTGCCCAGCCGGCACACCGGCTACGGCCTGGACGGCGGCCAGTCGTCGTCGACGAAGCCGGGGGCGAGCGGGGTGAAGTCGGTGGGGCAGACCAGTTCGGTGATCCGGCGCGGCCTGCTGTCGCCGTCGGGCAGCCGGTTGGTCTTCCACGACGAGGTGCCGCCCGGTGGCAAGGGGCAGCCGACCGCCGCCGACGTGGTCCTCGGTACCAGGGGCGACAAGTTGTCGCTGGCGATGGACCAGGTGGCCGGCACGGTGACCCTGCGCTGCGCCCCCGACAAACCCGGCAAGTTGCTGATCGAGTGCACCGGACAGACCGCCGTCGAGATCAAGGCGGGGCCGAGCGGCAGCCTCACCCTCGACGGCGGCACCAGCCTGAAGCTCAAGGGCAAGACGGTCGACATCAGCGGTACGCAGGTCAACATCAGCGGCACCGCGTCGACCGCCATCAAGGGCAAACCCATCCAGCTCAACTGAGGAGTGCCATGCAGGCCGACGTCATCGGCACCGGGTGTGCCTTTCCGCTGCGGGTCCAGCCCAACGGCCGGCTCGCCACGATCAGCGGCACCGCCCTGCTGGAGCAGGCGATGTGCGTGATCCTGGCGACCTACCCGGGCGAGCGCCCGATGCGGCCGGAGTTCGGCTCCCGGCTGCGGGACTTCGTCTTCGAGCCGGTCACCGGGCAGACCCGGCGGGCGGTGGCGGTGGAGGTGCGCGCCGCGCTGGAACGCTGGGAGACCCGGGCCGAGATCGACGACGTCGCCGTCACCGAGGACCCGGCCGGCGGCGACGGGCTGCTGCACATCGAGATCCGTTACCGGGTACGCGACACCGACGAGCCCGGCACCCTCGGGCTCAACCTGCGGACCCTGCCCGGCGACCGGGAACTGACCGGTACGGGGGTGCTCGGCTGATGGCGCTGCCCGCCCCCGACCTCGACGACCGGGGCTTCGACGACCTGGTCGGTGACGCCCGCCGGTTGATCGCCGACCGCTGCCCGGAGTGGACGGACCTGCACCCGGCCGACCCGGGAATCACCCTGATCGAGACGTTCGCCTCCCTGACCGACCAGCTCATCTACCGGCTCAACCGGGTGCCCGACCGGCTCTACGTGAAGTTCCTGGAACTGATCGGGGTACGCCTGGTGCCGCCGACGGCCGCCCGGACCACGCTGACCTTCTGGCTGTCCACCCCGGCCCGCGCCACCCAGGTCGTGCCGGCGGGGACGCGGGCGGTGACCGTCGGCGACGGCGGGGACCCGCTGGTCTTCGCCACCCTCGCCGACCTCGCCGTGCCGCCCTGCGCGTTGACCCAGCTCCGGGTCCGGACCGCCGACGGGATCACCGACCAGACCGGCGCCCTGGAACTGGGCGGCCCGGTGGCCGCGTTCTCCCCGGTGCCGCAGCCCGGCGACGAGCTGCTGATCGGGCTGGACCGGGCGGTCGGCGGCTGCGCGGTGCGGCTGGAGTTCGAGGGACGCGTCGACGGCGTCGGGGTCAACCCGCTGCACCCGCCGCTGCGCTGGGAGGCGCGCGGTGCCGACGGCTGGCTCGACTGCGAGGTCGGGCTGGACGAGACCGGCGCGTTGAACCGTCCCGGCGCGATCCTGCTGCACGTGCCCGCCGGGCACCAGGCCAGCCTGGTCGACGGGGTGCTGGCCGGCTGGCTGCGGGCCCGGGTGGTGACCCCGCAGGAGGGGCAGCCCGGCTACAGCGCCTCGCCGGTGGTCCTCGGGCTGGCCGCCAACACCGTCGGCGGCACCACCGACGCGGTGCACGCCGACCTGGTGGACGACGAGGAACTCGGCGACTCCGAGGGGGTGCCCGGTCAGCGGTTCACGCTGACCCGCCGGCCGGTGCTGGCCGGCTTCGGTGACCCGGTGCTGGAGGTCAGTTCCGACGACGGCTGGCAGCGGTGGTCGCCGGTCGAGCACTTCGCCGGCAGCGGCCCCGAGGACCGGCACTTCCTGCTCGACGGGGTGGCCGGCGAGGTGGTCCTCGGCCCGGCGGTCCGGCAACCCGACGGTACGTTGCGCCGCTACGGCGCGGTGCCGCCCCGGGGCGGTCGGTTGCGGCTACGCCGGTACGCGGTCGGCGGCGGCAGCCGGGGCAACGTCGGCGTCGGCGCGGTCACCGCGCTGCGGACCTCGATCCCGTACGTCGCCGGGGTGGAGAACCGGCACCCGGCCAGCGGCGGGGTGGACGGCGAGACGCTTGACGAGGCCCGCCGCCGGGGCCCGCTGACCCTGCGCAGCCGCAGTCGCGCGGTGACCGCCGAGGACCACGAGGTGCTGGCCCGGGAGGCCGCCCCGGAACTGGCCCGGGTCCGCTGCGTGCCGAGCAACGGCGACGGTCCGCCGGTGGCGCGGCTGCTGGTGGTGCCGGCGGCCCCCGCCGAGGACGGCCGGCTGCGGCTGGAGGACCTGATCCCGGCCGAGTCGAGCCTCGCCCGGGTAGCCGCCCGGCTGGACGCCACCCGGCTGATCGGCACCCGGGTGATCGTCGAGCCGCCCCGCTACCGGGGGGTGACCGTGGTGGCCCGGGTCGTCGCCCGGCCCCGGGTCGTCGTCGAGCGGGTCTGCGAGGAGGGCCTGGCCGCCCTGTACGGCTTCCTCAGCCCGCTGACCGGCGGTGGCCCGGACGGTCGGGGCTGGCCGTTCGGGCGTCCGGTGCAGGCCGGGGAACTCTTCGCCGTATTGCAGCGGGTACGCGGGGTGGAGCTGGTGGAGGACCTGCGGCTGTTCACCGCCAACCCGGTGACCGGCGAGCGGGGCACCGAGGCCGGCCGGATCGACCTGGAACCGGACAGCCTGGTCTTCTCCTTCGACCACCAGCTCCGGGTGGAGGAGCACTGATGCGGGGCCTGGTCGACGTGGCGATGCCGTACCCGATCGCCGGTTTCCTGCCCGCCCTGTTGCAGGAGGACGACCTGCTGGTGCGCTGGACCGAGGGGCTGGACGAGGTGCTCGCGCCGGTGGTGTCAACCCTCGACTGTCTCGACGCGTACCTGGACCCGGCACTGACCCCGCCGGACTTCCTGCTCTGGCTGGGCCACTGGGTCGGTGCGCAGCTCGACGAGAACTGGCCGGTCGAGCGGCAGCGCGCGATGGTGGCCGGCGCGGTCGCCGCGCACCGGCTGCGCGGGACGGTCGCCGGGCTGCGGATGGCCCTGGAGCTGGCCACCGGGGGCGAGGTGGAGGTCCTCGACTCGACCGGGGTGTCCTGGTCGACCCGGCCGGAGCCGCTGCCGGCCGTCCTGCCACCGCCCCGGGTGCACGTGCGGGTGCGGGTGGACGAGCCGGCGACGGTGGCCCGGCACGCCCTCGACGAGCTGTGCCGCGCGGTCGTACCGGCGCACGTGACGACGACCCTGGAGGTGCTCGACCGTGATCATCTGTCGTGAGTGCGGCAACCACAACGGTGACGCGGACACCTTCTGCGGGTCCTGCGGCAGCTTCCTGGAGTGGACCGGCGAGAAGACCGTGCCGAAGATCCCGGTCGAGACGGTCCAGGAGGCGGAGCAGGAGCTCCGGCAGAAGCCCACGCTGCTGCAACGTATCGCCGGGGTGATCGCGCCCGCGCCTGGCGGCTCGCCTGTCGACGAGGGTGTGGTGCGGGTCGGCAGCGGGACGGGCCGGGGAGCGTCCGGCCTGCCCGGCGGCCCACCGGGTTTGCGTCCCGGGCCGCCGGGGGCCGGTCCGGCGGGGGTCCGCCCGGGTCCGCCCGGGGTGGGTCCGCCGGGGACGCGGCCGGGTCCGCCCGGCCTGGGCCCGCCCGGTGCAACGCCGCCTGGTGCAATGCCGCCCGGTGCCGTGCCGCCCGGTGTGCGTTCCGGCCCGCCGGGGACGACGCCGCCTGGTGTCCGGTCCGGTCCGCCCGGGGCGCGGCCGGGTCCGCCGGGGTCCGGTCCGCCTGGTGTCCGGTCCGCACCGCCGGGGCTCGGCGCTCCCGGGGTACGGTCCGCGCCGCCCGGCACGTCGCCGACCGGGCCCTCCGCCGCCGGCGCGTCGACCGTGACGGCTGCGTCCGAGGGCGGCGCGGCGTCGGGGTCGACGCCGCCGCGCCGGCTGCCACCGCCGCCGCCGGGGGTGCCGGCGGCCCGGCTACCGGACCGGGCGGCCCGCACCGTGCCGCCCGCTGCCCGCCCCGACCCGTCCGAGGCGGACCCGGCGGGCGCCGCCGCGTCGTCGCCGACCGGCGGCCCCCCGGCCGGTGTGCCGGTCATCGCCCCGACCGGCGTCGCCGGGTCGCCGCGTCGGCTGCCGCCCCCGCCGCCGGGGGTGGCCGGGGCGAAGCTGCCGACCGCTCCGAGGAATCCGGCTTCCCCACCCCGGCGCGACACGCGTGCCGCGCCGCACACCAGCGCCCTGGTCGCCGCCGACGGGTCGGTCGACTCCGTGCTGCCCGGCGCGCCGGCCACCGGCGGACGGGTCGGCTCCCGGGCCACCGCCGCGACCGTCGAGCCCGAGGAGGTCAGCCCGCAGGCGGTCCGGCCCCGGGTGGCCACCGTCGGCGCGAAGGCACCCACCCGGCGACGGCAACCCGGTGACCTGATCTGCGGCGGGTGCGGTGAGGGCAACGCGCCGACCCGTCGGTTCTGTAGCCGGTGCGGCGACTCGCTGCGGACCGCCGAGGTGGTGCGTCGGCGCTGGTGGCAGCGCCTGCTGCCACGCCGCGGCCCCCGGGTCACCGCGGCCGGGACCCGCCCCGGCGCGCCCGGCGGCGGCCGACCGGGTGGGGTCGGCGGTGTGCTGCACACCATCTACCAGCGGTCGAACGCGGTCGCCGCGGTGCTGCTCTTCGCGATCGGGGTGGCGTACCTGGTCTACCCGCCGCTGCGGGAACGGATCAACGGGGCGGTCTCCGGGCCGGTGACCGGGGCCCGGGACTGGGCCGACCGGAAGATCAACCCCCGGTTCGTGGCGGTCCGGCCGGTGGAGGTGACCGGCGGTGCGTCGGTCCGCGACCACGGTCCGGAACTGAGCGTGGACCAGTACCGCAACACACACTGGCAGGTGCGTTGGGACAAGGAGAAGCCGCCGACGGTCACCCTACGCTTCGCGGCGAAGGTCGACCTGGAGCGGTTGATCGTGACCGCCGGTACGGCCGAGGACTACACCGCGACCCACCGGCCGATGACCCTGCACCTGGTCTACTCCACCAACCGGTCGGACACCCTCACCGTCGAGGACACCGGGGAGCCCCAGACCTTGAGCCTCGACGAAGCCGACGGGGTCACCAGCGTGCAGATCCAGGTCACCGACGTGCACCGGGCCGAGAAGGGCACCGACGTGACGGTCAGCGAGTTCGAGTTCTTCGCCCGGGAGTGAGTGTGCCGGGCAGTGGGTGACGTCGGGGCACCGGGCCCCGGCGGCGGCACCCGACAACCACCACCACCGTCGGCCGACCGGCCCGACGGTCCCACGTCGGAGGTGTATCCGTGACAGAAGTCGCCATCGCCCTGAACACCACCGCGAACATGATCGGGTTCGCGCAGGGGCAGGCCAAGGGTCTGACGGACGGGGTGTTCCAGGTCAACGGGTTCAGCAACGCCGGGTTCCGGACCGAGCTGCCGCTGAACCAGTTGATCTCACCGGTGCCGATCGCCCACGGCCAGCTCGTCATGGTCCAGGGCGGCCAGTCCCGGCAGCACGTCTACTGGCTGCGCTACCTGCGCCGGGGCATCGGGGTCACCGACAAGAAGCGGGTCTGCGTGGAGCTGCTGGTGCGCTTCACGACCTTCGACTACGTACCGAAGGACGGTGAGGGGGGCCCGACCGAGCAGGAGCTGGAGATCCTGCGCGACTACCCGCTCTGGGGGATCACCGACCTGAGCGTGTCGCTGATGGCGACCGGCCGGGGGCGGAACCCGTTCAACAAGTTCAACGAGTCCGGCAGCCTGACCTTCGAGGTGGCCGCCGTCAACGGCGGCATGCCCCACCTGCGGATCAACTACCGGGTGCAGCACCAGGCGAAGAACCTGCTCGGCGCGCCCCTCGGGTTGAGCCACAACGACGTCGGCGCGTTCCTGGTGCACAGCAACGGCAGCTTCGAGATCAATCCGGGGGAGGGGCGGACCGAGAAGCACTTCCGGATCACCCCGCTCAGCGGCAGCGTGCACGACCGCCCGACCCGCGTCGCTCCGGCTGACGAGGACGGCCAGCCGGTCACGACCGGCGTGCTCAGGGCGCAACGCATCGAGCTGGGTGGCATCGACCACGGTGGCCGGATGCTCGATCCGCACGCGCACAAGGGCATGAAGGTGATCGGCTTCGAGCGGATGGACGGCCCGAACACCATCACCGTCCTCAACGACGGTCAACCGCCGGTGGTCGCCTCGGCGGCGGACGACGAGGGGCACGAGACGTCGCTGCGGCTGGAGTACGTCCGCGACGGGGCCGTGCTGGGCCGGAAGGTCCGCACCAAGATCAAGGCGTTGCTGCTGCTGCGGTTCACCATGGTCCAGTACGTCACCGCGCCCGACGACGGCCACCGGCAGATGGTCTACGTGGGCGGGGTGCGCTACACCGCCTTCCGCAACGTGTCGCTGCGGGTGCTGGAGGTGGGACAGGGCGATCCGGTGGTGGTCGGCGAGAAGGGCCGGCAGTACGACGTCGACGCGGTCAAGAACCGGCACCACGAGGAGTCGACGCTGTTCTTCGGGCCGTACGTCGAGGAGGTGCCGGGGCAGGTCGGGGTGCAGCTGCGCATCGACTGGACGGCCGAGCACGCCGGTGCCGACGGGCGGAGCCGCCAGCACAGCAACAAGGGGCAGTTCCGCCTCGGGATCGACTCGTCAGGCAGCCCGGTGCTCCGCCTGCTCGACGCCGACAGCAACAAGTACTTCACCGTCACGGGCTGAGTGGGAGACGACCGATGAACTATCCGGAGACCTTCGACACGACCGGCCCGGCCGGCCTCGACGACGCGTACGCCTATCTGTGCTGGGCGGCGGTCAGCGCGCACGGAATCCTCGCCGAGCAGCCGGAGGCCGGCTGGGAGCTGGTGCCGGACCTGCTCGGGCAGGGCTGGGGCGACCCGGGCTGGTACCAGCGCAACGGCTGGCTGGCCGACTTCTACGACACCGTCTACCACCACGCCAGCGCCTTCCCGCCGGTGCAGATCTTCGCGGTCGACGAGCTGGGTGAGCCGGCGACGGAGATGGCCCGGGTGATCGACTCGGTGACCCAGAACTGGATCGCCGCCGCCCACCAGGCCGCCGACCAGGAAGCCTACGACCAGGCCGGCTACGACCAGGCCGGCTACGACCAGGACGGCTACGAGCAGGCCGGCTACGAGCAGGCCGGGCAGTCCCACGACGGGCAGGGTTACGACCAGCAGGGCCACGACCAGCACGGCTACGACCAGGACGGTTACGGGCAACAGGACGACGGGCCGGCCGGGTCGGCGTACCCCGGCGGGGAACCGGAACCGGCCGACCAGGTCGGGGCGGCCGACCAGGTCGAGCCGGTCGGGCCGACGCCGGAGCCGCTCGCCGACCTCGACCCGCAGACCGCCCGGGAGGTGCTCGACCGGGTGGTCGACGACGAGGTGGACGACCTCTCCGTGGCCGACCAGCGGGTCCTGGCCACGGTGCTGACCGTCGAGAAGTTCCAGTACCTGGCCCGCGAGTACGACCTGGTGTGACCCGCCCGGTGGCGGGCCGGGACCGCGTCACCAGCGGTTCCCGGCCCGGCACCGGCGGGCCCGATGGACCGACCGGCCATCGTCGTGCCCGGCCCCCGTCGACCGGTCGAGCAGGGACGTCACCCCGTGACCAGCATCGAGTACGAGCCGGAGGAACTGTCCGGCAACCGGTTCGCCGTGACCGGCTTCCGGGACGCCGGCCTGCCGGTCGGGGAGTTCCTCGCCGACGACCTGTGGCCCGACCGGTTCGACGGCGCGGTGTGGCTGGACCGGGGCACCCGGACCCACCGGCACTGCTACTGGCTGCGCTACCGCCACCAGGGGCCGGACGGTCGCAAGCTGGTCGCGGCGGAGTTCCTGATCCGGTTCGTCACCTTCCCCTACCAGCCCCGCCCCGGCACCGACAGGTACTCGCCCCGTTCGGCGGCACCGCCGCCGGGCCTGTGGGGGATCGAGGACCTGAGCATCACGCTGCGGGACACCGGTGCCGGCGGCCGGAACCCGTTCAACAAGTTCAACGACCCGGGCCACCTCGTCTTCGAGCCGACGATGGTGTTCGCCCCCGCCGCCGGCACCGGGGTCCCGGTGCCGGCGATCCGGATCGGGTACCGGGTCCGGCACGCGGAGAACCCGGTGCTCGGCCCGGCGGTCGCCCCGGGCCACGAGGAGACCGGGGCGCTGACCGTGCACAGCGACGGCGGGATCACGCTGGAACCGGCGTCCGGGCCCTCGTCGTGGCGGCTGGTCCCGGTCAGCGGGGAGGTGCACGGGCGACCGCTGGTCGGGGCCGACCCGCCGCCCACCCGCAGCCTCACCGTCTACCAGGCCACCGGCGTCACCGTCCCGCCGCCGGTCACCGCGATGCGGGTGCTCACCGGCCGGGCCCGCCGCGGCGCGGTCGAGGTGCAGGGCTTCGAGCGGGTGGCCGGCCCGCCGCAGATCGAGGTGTGGCACGACGGGCATCCGCGCTGGCACCGCGCGTCGATGGGCGTCGACACCCGGGACGACGGCATGATCGTGGAGTACGCCCGGCCCGGCGACCCGGCCGAGGGGCCGCGAGCCGGCCGGGTCCGGGCCCGTCTCGCGTTGCGCCTGCTCACCTGCTCGTACCTGGTCGAGTCGAACGAGTTCGCCGACGCCGTGGTCTTCCACCACGGCCGTCGGCACCCCGGGTTCGCCGACGTGTCGCTGCGCCCGCTGCCCGACGACGCCGACCCCGCCCCGCCCGGGACGGTCGGCTCGCGGCTGCGGTTCGTTCCCGAGTGGTACGACGGCCCGGATGGCGACGTGCCGGGCCTGCTCGTCCGCTGGTCCGAGGTGGCGGTGGCCCCGGCCACGGGCCCCGGCACACCGCTCGGCGGCGCGTTCCTGATCACCGTGGACGCCTCCGGCGGGCCGCTGGTCCGCTTCGGCGACGAGCAGACCTACCAGTACCTGACCGTGACGAACTGAGCGGAGGACACCGTGCCGAGTCGGATGCGGCTGGTCGGCTACCGGACCGACGCGCCGGTGGGTGACGCCTTCACCGTGACCGGGTTCGGTGACGCCGGCTTTCCCGAGCAGGCGACGCTGCGGGACCTGGTCACTCCGGCCCAGCCCTACCTCGCCGGCACCGGGATGGTCCGGGGCGACCAGCAGCGGCGGCACTCGTACTGGCTGCGCTACCTGCGTCGGCGCGGCGGCCCGACCGGCCCGAAGCGGGTCTGCGTGGACCTGCTGGTCCGGTTCACCACCTTCGACTACGTGGCCGCCGACGTCGGGGCCGGCCCGGCGTCGTCCCGGCAGGCCGCGCTGGCGTCCTTCCCCTGCTGGGGCGTCACCGACCTGAGCGTGACGCCGCACGCGGTCACGGCCGGGCGTAACCCGTTCAACAAGTTCAACGAGGTGGGCTCGCTGGTGTTCACCGCCCGGCTGGAGGCCGGCCACGGGACGATGCCGGCGGTCCGGGTCGGCTACCGGGTGCACCACGAGCGGACCACTGTCGACGGGGTGCTGCTGACCCCGGAACACGACGAGGTGGGCTCGTTCCTGGTGCACAGCGACGGGCTGTTCGAGGTGGCCGACCGGTCCCTGGCGACCCGGACCCACTTCCTCGTCACGCCGGTCGACGCCGGGGTGCACGACCGGCCGCCGGTGGCCCCGGCCGCTGCCCGGCGATCCGACGCGGCCCGCCCGGTGTGGCACGCGACCGGGCTCACCGCCGCCCCGGAAGAGCTGGCCGGGCCCCGGCTGACCCCGTACGCCGACGACACGGTCGTGGTGACCGGCTTCGACGGGCTGGACGGCCCGCAGACGCTGACGGTCCGCGACGCGGCCGGGGAACAGCGGACGGCGATGCTGGACCAGGCGGCCCCGGAACCCGGCGCGTTGCTGCTGGCCTACCGGGCCGACCGGGGACCGGGGCGGGCTGGTGGCGTCCGGCTGCTGCTGGGGTTCCGGTTCACCATGCACCGCTACCTGGTCGCTCCGGCCGGGGTCGATCGTGGCACCGCCCACCAGCCCCCCGAGGACGGCGCGGACGTCGACGCCTACTACGGCGACGACCCGACGGCCAACCGGGAGGCGTGGCCGGTGTTGTGGCACCGGGGGCGGCGGCACACCGGCCTGCGGCAGGTGGGGCTGTCGGTGTCCGGCGTCGACGGCGGGCCCGGTCCGCAGGCCGTGCGCAACAGCACCGGAGCGTGGACGCGGCTGGTCCTCACTCCCGACTGGGAGCCGGGCGGCAACGACCGCGCGCCGCGACTCCGGATCGGCTGGCATGTCTCGCACCAGGACGAGACGGCCCCGGTCGAGGGCCGGCTGGCGTTCGACGTGGACCCCACCGGCCGGCCGACCCTGACCCCGCTGGACGACGAGAGCCGTCGCCGGTTCACCGTCACGGGCTGACCGGCACGTCCTCGTCCCGGGCGGGCCGCAGCCGCCGGGACAACTCGGCGATCTCCCGCCGGTACGTCGCCTGCTGGGCCGCGTCGACACCGCCGTCCGCGCCGAGCGCGACCAGCAACCGCAACGCGCGGACCTGGCCGAGCAGGTGCCCGGTCTCCCGGTGGGTCGCCAACGCCTCCTCGGCGGTCCGGGCGGCGGTCATCGGGCCGGTGGCCCGCAACGCCTCGGCCGCCACCATCAGCGCGTGCCCCTCCCAGACCCGGTAGCCGGCGGCGCGGGCCACCGCGCGGGCCTGCCGGGCCAGCGCGAGGGCCTCCGTCGGATCGGTGTCCCGGTGCACCTCGGCCAGCCCGATGAGCGCCTCGACCTCTTCACCCCGGGCCCCACCGGCGCGGGCGAGTTCGAGCGCCCGCCGGTGTTCGGTGGTCGCGGCCGGATCACCGTTGCGCAGGTGGATCGCGCCCAGCACGTTACGGGCGGCGGCCTGCTGGGCGGTGTCGCCGATCAGGTCGGCGAGGGCCAGCGCGGCGTTGGCCAGTTCGGTCGCCGGGCCCAGGTCACCGGTCTGCGCGCGCAGCGCCGCCAGCCGGCGCAGGCTCTCCGTCTCGGTCGGCCGGTAGCCGGTGCGCCGGCTCAGCTCCAGCGCCTCCCGCAGGTGGTCGAGGGCCTCGTCGTGCTGGCCCAGGGCATGCTGCACCTCACCCAGGTTGCTCAGGCTGATCCCGATGCTCATTCGCATCCCGGTGCTGCGGGTCAACGCCAACGCCTGCCGGAAGACCTCGGCGGCCTCGCGGAGCCGTCCCATGTCCCGGTAGATCACCCCGAGGTTGCCGAGGCTGGTGCTGAGCCGCTCCGGACCGCCGAGGCGTTCGTGGATGCTCACCGCGAGCCGGGTCAGTTCGGCCCCCTCGGCCAGCCGCCCGGCCCGCAGGTGCACCAGCCCGCAGGTGCCGTACGCCGCCGCCAGGCCCTCCGGCCAGGCCGCCCGGTGTGCCGCGTCGATCATCGCGGTGGCGTGCGACAGGCCCACCGCGTACTCGCCGCGACGCAGGTGCAGGCTTGCCAGCCCGAGCCGGCTCGCGGCCTCGCCGGCGTGGTCGCCGGACTGCTGCGCGGCGCGCAGCGCACTGGTCGCGGCGACCAGGCCGTCGCTGTGCGGGCGGAACTGGAAGTAGCCGCGCAGCGCGTCCGGGATCCGCCAGGCGGCCGGGCCGGCGTCGTCCTCGGCGGCCTGCGCGATCACCCGCATCAGGTTGGTGTGCTCCTCCTCCAGCCAGGCCATCGCCCCGGCGGGGGTGGGGAACGGCGGGGACCCGGCGACCGGCCCGGTCCCGTCGGGCGGCAACCGCACCAGGTGCGGGTAGACGGCGACGGCGGCGGCCTCGGTGCGCTGCCGGTACCAGTCGTAGAGGCGGCGGGTGGCGGCCCGCAGCTCCGGCCCGGGGTCCTCGGCGGTGGCCCGTTCCCGGGCGTAGAGACGCAGCAGGTCGTGGAAGGCGTACCGGCCGGGAGCCACCTGCCCGACGAGGTGCGCGGCGGCGAGGCGGTCCAGCTCGCGGGCGGCCGTCGGCTCGTCCATCCCGGCCAGCGCGGCGGCGGCGGCCACCGTGACGTCCGTCCCCGGGGCGGTGCCCAGCAGCCGGAACAGCCGCCGCGCCGGGGCGGGCAGGGCGGCGTACGACAGGTCGAACGCGGCCCGGACGGCCGCCTGGTCGTCGCCCTCGATGCGCAGGTCGGCGAGCTGGTTACCGGCGGTGAGCCGGCCGGTGTGCGCGCTGATCGACTGGTCGGGCTGGTCGATCAGGTTGGCGGCGGCGATCCGCAGGGCCAGCGGCAACCGGGCGCAGGCGGTCGCCAGCTCGGCGATCTCGGTGGCGTGGGCGACCCGTCCGGTCGGGATGATCCGGGTGAGCAGGGTGCCGGCCTCGTCGGCGGTGAGCACGTCGAGGTCGATGCGGCGTGCGCCGTCGACCGCGACGAGCCCGCTGAGCCGGTCCCGGCTGGTGATCAACGCCAGACAGCCGGCGCTGCCCGGCAGCAGCGGGCGTACCTGGTCGGCGCCGGCGGCGTTGTCCAGCACCACGAGCATCCGGCGACCGTCCAGCATGGTACGCAGCAGCGCGGCGGCCTGTCCGACGTCGACGGGCACCTGCTCGGCCGGCACCCCCAGTGCGTGCAGGAACCCGGCCAGGGCCTCCTCCCCGCGTACCGGGCTGGCCGTCGAGTAGCCGCGCAGGTTGACGTAGAGCTGCCCGTCCGGGAAGTGCCGGCGCACCCGGTGGGCCCAGTGCACCGCCAGGGCGGTCTTGCCGACCCCGGCCATCCCGGTGATGGCGGAGATGACCACCGGGCCCCGGGTCGCCGTCTCCCCGGTCAGCAGCGCGTCGAGCGCGGCCATCTGGGTGTCGCGCCCGGTGAAGAAGGCGACGTCGGGGGGCAGCTGTGCCGGTGGGCGGTGGCTGGGCGGGCGGGCCGGCGGTGACGCCTCGGGCCGGTGCGGCGCGACGCCGGGGCGTACGGCCGGGGCGTCACCGGCGGCCGGGCGGGCGACCACCCGGGGCAGGTCCTGACGCAGGATGCGTAGCTGTGCCTCGCGTAGTTCCGGGCCGGGTTCCACGCCGAGCTGCTCGGCGAGGCGGTCCCGCAGCTTACGGTGCAGGGTCAGCGCACGGGCCTGCTGGCCGCAGGCGGCCAGGGCGAGCATGAGCCGGGCGTGCACCTGTTCGTGCAGGGGTTCGTGGCGGGCCACCGCGTGCAGCTCCCGGACCGCCCGGTCGGGCAGTCCCAGGTCGACGGCGAGCGTCGCGTAGGTGACGGCGGTGGCGATGCGGCGTCGGTTCAGGGCGACGGCGGTCGGGTGCTGGGCCAGGCTCGGTGCCGCGTCGGCCAGGACCGGCCCGCGCCACAGCGCCAGTGCGCCGGCCAGCCGGTCCAGGCTGGCCAGGTCGCCCGCGACGCTGCCCTCGGCGCGTTCGATCACGGTGGCGAACTCGCTCAGGTCGAGCTGGGTGGGGTCGACCCGGAGCCGGTAGCCGCCACCGACGTGGGTGATGGTGGTGCCGGCGTTGCCGGGCCGGTCCAGCACCCGGCGCAGCCGGGCGACATAGGTGTGGACGAGGTTCAGGCAGCTGTCCGGCGGGTCGTGACCCCACAGCACGTCGACGATCTCGTGGCGGGACACGATCGTGTCCGGGTGCAGGGCGAGCAGGCCGAGCAGCATCCGTTGCCGGTTGGCGCCGAGCGCGACCGGTTCGGCCCCGATCTGGATGCGCAGCGGGCCGAGCACGTCGATGCGGAGGGTGGGTGCCGACGCGGCGGGTGGCGCGGGGCCGGGCGGATCGAGGTGGGGCAGCCCGACGGCGTCGGCGATGCGTCGGAGGGATTCGGCGCGCGGGTTGCGTACCCGGCCCTGTTCGATGTCGCGCACCGCCCGGACACTGATTCCTGCCCGTTCGGCCAACTGCTCCTGGGTCAACCCGGCACCCAGTCGTCGTCGTCGGATCTCACCACCGCCGTCGGCCATCAACCGGCCTCCCTGTCATGGCTGCGCGTCCTTCCCACCAGCGCGGCCAGCACATGATTCTGCCGGTTGGCCGGTCGGATGACCATGATCTTCGACACTCATTCACCGGGTGACACACCGGCGAAACCTGCCGATCGGGCACCAGTGGTCGCCCGTCGGGGCAACGGTTCTGCCGGTTCTGCCGGTGCTCCGGCGGCTCACTTCTGGACGGTCGGGCATTTGGGCAGCTCAAAACGTTGTCGCCTGGCAAGGATGTCGATTCGATGGCGTCCAGTCGGCCTCCAGTGCCCGGCCGACCGCCGTCTCTACCGTGGACGACGGACACGGCCGCCACCCGTCGGCCGGTGTCCACCTCGGCGAAGCGACTTGCACCGGTCACGGAACCGCACGGCACCGGCCTCCGGACCACCGATCTGTCCCCTGCTGAACGGCAGCCTGGCAGCTGACGCTCGACTCAGCCCGGAAGCTAAGGAACCGCCATGAACGGACGTGCCCAGACCTACATCCGCACCCCCGACCCGATCTCCACGGCCGGCATCACCGCAGCGCTGCGGGGCCGGGCCGAGATCGAGGTCGTGCCCGCGCAGATGATCACCGCCGAGACCGTCGGCGTGGTCGCCGCCGACACCCTCGACCACGGCACGCTCGACGTGCTGCGGGCCGTACGCCGGCTGGGCTGCCGGCGGTTCGTGCTGGTCGCCGCCGTCGAGTCGGACTCGGCGCTGATCCCCGCGGTGGAGCTGGGGGTACGCGCCCTCGCCTCGCGCACCGAGGCGACCGGCCACCGGCTGGCCCAGCTCGTGGTCAGCACCGCCTCCGGTGGCGCGGCGATGCCCCCGGAGGTGCTCGGGCTGCTGGTCAAGCAGGTGACCCGGCTCCAGCAGACGGTGCTCGCCCCGCGCGGCATCGACGTCAACGGGCTCTCGGTACGGGAGAGCGAGATCCTGCGGCTGGTGGCGGACGGGATGGACACCCGGGAGGTGGCGACCCGGCTGAGCTACTCGGAGCGGACCGTCAAGAACGTGCTGCACGACATCACCAGCCGGTTCCAGCTGCGTAACCGCACCCACGCGGTGGCGTACGCGGTCCGGGAGGGGCTGATCTGACGCTCGGGAGGGCGGGACGTGGCGGACGGACGGGCCGACGGGGGCGGGTGACCCACGCTGGCCTGGGCGCCCGCTACCAGCGCACCGGCAGCATGGTGACCATCCCACCCACCTCCCGCTCCACGATGGGGAACGGCCCGTCGGCGGCCAGCCGCAGACCGGGCAACCGGGCCCGCAGCCGGGCCAGCCCCACGGCCAGGATCGCCCGGCCGAGCCGCCGACCCGGGCAGTAGTGGCGGCCCCCGCCGAACCCGACGAACTTCGGCCCGCCGCGGTGTGGCAGGAGCGCCTCCGGCTGGCGGTAGACCTGCGGGTCGTGCAGCGCGGAGATCCAGGCGAGGAGCACCGCCGTGCCCCGGGGCACCGTGCCGGAGGGCAGCGCCAGGTCGGTGGTCGCGGTCCGCAGGGCGGCCACGTTGCCGGCGTACACCAGACGGAGCAGTTCGTCGGCCATGGCCACGGGGTCGGTCCGCCGCCTGACGAACGCCCGCCAGTCGGTGGCGTCGTCCCCCAGTAGCCGCAGCATCGCCCGGCCGAGCACGGTCGCCGGGGCCTCCACCCCCGCCGACAACATCAGCCGGGTCAGGCTGACCAGTTCGTCGGTCGACAGCCGGGGGCCGGGGTCCGGTGGGTCGACCAGGTCGGCCAGCAGCGCGGTGTCGGACCCGCCGGTGACGACCCCACGCACGTACCCGCCGAACTCGTCGACGAGCCGGGCCCGTTCCTGCGGCGTGCCGGGATGCGAGTGGGTGTACGCCCCCGACCAGCGGCGGATCCGGTCGCAGTCGTCGTCCGGGATGCCGAGCAGCCGGGTGATCGACAGCAGCGGGAGCCGGTCGGTGTACCCGGTGACGAGGTCGCCCCCGCGGCGTCCGTCGGCGGTCATCGCGTCCACGAGGTCGTCGGCGACCTGCCTGACCACCGGCAGGTGGGTGGCGACCCGCTCGTGGTTCATCGCCCGGGTCGCGACCCGGTGCACCGCCGTGTGGGACCGCTCGGACTGGTTGATCAGCAGATCCGGGTCGTACAGGAAGTTGGGTTCGCCGCTGCGCCTGGGCGCGTCGGTGAGCAGGTGGTTGCGGGACAGCGCCGGGCTGGTGACGGCGGCGGCGACGTCCGCGTGCCGGACGAGCAGGATCGCGCTGTCGCCGCTGGGCAGGCGGACGCGGCCGAACGGGCACTGCTCACGTCGCCGGGCGTAGTCGGCGGCGGGGGCGAGCCCCGCTGCGGGCGGCAGCGGGAAACCGGGGAGGTCGTCGTCCATCAGCGCTCCTTCGATCGGCGGACGGCGGGTGTGGGCACCGGCCGGCGCGGAGGCGGCACCACCGGGCGGGCGGTGGCGCAGGCGCTGCCGGTGCGCGCGGGCCGGGGCCGGCGTCGGGGTCACCGCCCGACCAGCCGGGCCAGGTGGGTGAGGCCGGACCGGGTGGCCTCGGCCGGCACGCCGAAGTCGACCAGGCAGGCGACCTCGTCGACGCCTGCGTCGGCGAGCCGGCGCAGGGTACGGGCGCAGGTCGGCACCGAGCCGAAGAGCCCGCGTTCGATGAGGAACCGGTCGAGCACCCGGCCGATGAGGAAGTCCGCCTCGTCGTCGGTGACGGTGCTGTCGTGAAACGGGGAACCCGGCAGCATCCCCGCCACGAGGTCGAGCGAGGACCGCAGATACCTGGTCATCGGCTCCCGGGCCAGCGCGGCCACGCCCGGGTCGTCAGGTCCGACGAGGGTGTGCAGCATGAGGGTGACCTGGCCCCGCCCGGGGTGCAGCCGCCGGTACCGCGCGATCTTGGGACGTAGCTCGTCGAGGCTCTGGGTGAGCAGGTGGGTCAGGACGCCGACGCCGAGCCGCCCGGCGAGTTCGAAGGTGGCCAGGTCACCGGCGCTGGTGAGCCAGACCGGCAGGTCGGTCTGCACCGGCTTGGGGAACGCCTCGACGTCGACGAGACCGCCGGCACCGTCGGGCCGGGACGTCGTGCCACCCCGCCACAGGGCGCGCACCTGGTCGATCAGCTCCGGCAGCGCCGCCCTGCGGTGCGGGTACCGGTCAGGGGCGAGGACGAAGTCGACGGCGTGCCAACCGGAGGCGAACGCGACCCCGGCCCGGCCGTGCGAGATCCGGTCCACCACCGCCCACTCCTCGGCCACCCGCAACGGGTCGTGCAGCGGGAGCACGACACTGCCGGCGCGTACCCCGACCCGCCTGGTGACCGCCGCGACGGCGGCACCGGTCACCGCCGGGTTCGGGTAGGGGCCGCCGAACTCGTGGAAATGCCGCTCCGGCGTCCAGACCGCGGTGAAGCCGTGCCGGTCGGCGAACCGTGCACTGTCGAGCAGCAGGTCGTGGGCGTCGCCGTCGCTGGCGGAGAAGAAGAACAGGCTCAGGTCCACGGGGGCGGCTCCTGCGGCGGCCGGACGACGGGTGACTCCGGCGCGGCGAGGCTGCGGTCGAGCCCGGCCAGGACGTGGTCGATCAGGGTGCCGGCCCGGCGGCGTGCCCCGGTCGACGCCGGGAACTGGAACGTGACCCGGGTCTGCTCACCGTCGGCGATCATGACGTGCAGGGCGTTGCGGGCGACCCCGTTGAACGGTGACCAGTCCACGGTGGTGGTGAGGCCGGGGAAGACCGGGCCGGGGGCGATCCGCCGGTAGCTGACCGAGACGGCGGCGGTGGCCAGGAACGGCCGCGTCCCGGGCCGGCACATCGCCAACGGGACCGTACGGTGGGCGTAGAGCTGGCGCAGGCCGGTGCGGACGGTCGCCAGCGCCGCCGCGTACGGGCCGGCCGGTGGGGTGGGAAGGGTGAACGGAAGCTCGTTGACGTACATGCCGATCCGGCCCGCCTCGGCCGGCGTACGCGTCGACAGTTCGAGCGCGATCGAGGTGGGCCCGTCGGCGGGGGCGAGACAGCAGGTGAGCACGGTGAGCAGCAGCTCGAACCGGGTCGCGGCCAGGGCGACGGCCGCCGTGGCCAGCAGCGTACGGGTCCGGGGGGTGAGGGTCCGGACGACCCGGTCGCCGGGCCGCGCACCGCCGTCGCGGGGCAGCTCGACAGGTCGCGGAGGGTTCCGCCACCAGTATTCGGCGGCGGCGACGACCAGGTCCTCCGACGGCCGGTGCGCCCCGGGGCCGGCGGGCTCCCCGTGGTCACCGGGGTCGGTGGGCTCCCGGGGGTCGGTGGGCCCATCCGGCCCGGCGGGGTGCGCCGCCGTCGCCGGGGCGTCGTGGCCGTAACAGTCGGCCAGGTCCCGCAGCAGCACGTCCTTGGACCGGCCGTCGACGATCAGGTGGTGGGCGGCCAGGACGAGCACCCCCCGGTCGTGGGCGGGGGCGAACCACCAGACCCGGGCAAGCGGCCCGGCCGACAGGTCGAACCGGGTTCGGGTGGCCCGCTCGACCCGCCCCCGGAGGGTCCCGTCGGTGACCGGTTCGACGGTGAGCGTCAGCGGGTGCTCGTCGACCGCCAGCCAGGGCAGGCCGTCGAGGTTGTGGCAGCCGGCGGTCAGCAGCGGATGTCGGGTGGCCAGCGCCGTGCAGGCCCGCGCCAGCCGGCCCACGTCGAGCGGGCCGCGCAGGTCGGCGGTGACCGCGACCGTGTACGCCGGCCCGAGGGCGGTCACCTGCTCGTTGAACCAGACGCCCCGTTGCAGCGGTGAGGTCGGCACGAGGTGCGTCACGGTGAGTCGGCGATCCGGTCGGCGATCCAGGCGGCCTGCTCGGCCAGGCCGGGCCGGGCGTACAGGGCCGACACCGGGGTGGGGACCGCGAACTGGTCGGCGACGAGGCGGGCCAGCCGCAACGCCGACATCGAGTTCCCGCCCAGGGCGAGGAAGTCGTCGTCACGGCCCACGGCGGCCACGCCGAGCACGGTGGCCCAGATGTCGGCCAGGTGCCGTTCGACCACGGTCACCGGGGCGGCGGTGGCCGTCGACCCGACCGGCGGGAAGAGGTCGCGCAGCGCCCGTACCACCACCTTGCCGCCGTCGTTGCGCGGCAACGCGGCCACGCAGACGACCCGCTGCGGGATCTCCGCACCGGACAGCCGGCCGGCGAGAAAGGTCCGCAGGTCGGCAGGTACGGCACCGGTACGGGTCACCAGTACGGCGGCGGGCCGTTCGCCCAGCACCGGGTCGGCGAGGGCGGTCACCGCGCAGTCCCGGACGTCGGGGTGCTCGCGCAGTGCCTGTTCGACGGTGAACGGGGAGACCGTCGTCCCGCCGGTGTGGATGGTCGACGAGTCGCGGCCGGCGAGGTGCAGGTAGCCCTCGTCGTCGAGCCGGCCCCGGTCGCCGGTACGGGTCCAGCCGTCGCGGAACGTCCCGGTGTCACCGCCGTCGAGGTAGCGGCGCGGCGGCGCGGCGGATCCGATCCAGACGTGACCCACCTCGCCCGTGGGGACCTCCCGACCGGCATCGTCGGTGATCCGTACCCGGCCCCGGCCGACGGCGTCCGGGCGTCTGCTGTCGAACACCATCGTCGTCCGGGCCGGTGCGGCCTCGGTCGAGCTGTAGGTGTTGACGATGGTGGCGTACGGCAGCGCCTCGGCGAGGGCCCGGGCGACGGACCCGGGCAGCACGTCGCCGGTGGTCCCCACGAGCACCACCGACGACAGGTCCCGACTGTGGAGTTCGCCGGAGTCCAGCAGTTCCCGGGCCATCGCCGGGACGAGGAACAGGGTGCCGACCCGGAACTCCTCGACGGCGGCACCGACTTCGGCGGCGTCGAACCGGGGCATGACGAGCGCGGCGGGCTCGGCGGTCAGGCCGGTGAGGAGCATGGTCTGGGCGGCGTTCGTGCCGAGCGGGAACGCGTGCAGGAAGTGACGGGAGTGGGCGAGCTGCCGCCGGCCGGGTGTGGCGTCGTGCCCGTGGGTGAGGTTGCCGTGGGTGGCGACGACCGGCCGGGCCGACCCTTCGGTTCCCGAGGTGAAGATGATCTGGGCCGGGCCGGCCGGGGTGGCCCGGTCGGGGACGGCGTCGGCGTTGGCATCGGCGTCGGCCGGCCCGCGCTGCCAACCGCCCAGCTCCGGGGGCACGGCGCAGCCCTCCCGGATGGTCCCGACCGCCCCGGCGACGGTGACCCGGTCGACGAGCTGCCCCGGCGGCAGCCGGGCCGACAGCGGCACCGCCACCCCACCGGCCCGGAGCACGCCGCAGAACGCGGTGGCGAACCCGAACCACTCCCGTTCGTCGAAGAGCAGCGCGACCCGCTGGCCGACCCGTAGCCCGTCGGCGGCGAGCGCGGCGGCGAGCGCGTCCGTCGACCGGTCCCACTGCCCGAAGGTCAGGGTCGAACCGTCCGGGTGGCACAGGGCGACGGCGTCCGGGGTGTCCGCCGCGCGCTGCCGCAACAGGCCGGGCACGGTCGACCTGCCGTTCATCGGGCGTCCGGCGTCCGACCGCCGGCCACCGCCGCGATCCGTCCCACGGTGCCGGCCCGCACGATCTCCTCGATGGTGAGCCGGATGCCCAGCCGCCGTTCGATCCGGAACGCGACCTGGGTGGTCAGCAGCGAGTGCCAGCCCACGTCGGTCAGGTCGTCGTCCAGGCCGACCCCGTCGACGCCGACCAGCTCCTCCACGATGGCGGTGATCGCGCGTTCGGTCGGGGTGTGTGGCGGTCGGGGTCGCGCCGGCACCGCGAGCTGCCGCCTGTCCACCTTGCCGGCGGCGGTGAGCGGCAGGGCGTCCACCACCACGACCACGTCCGGCACCAGGTGGGCGGGGACGGCACGGGCGAGGGCCGCCCGTAGCGCCGTGCCTGAGGGTCGGTAGCCTGGTGCCGGCACGACGTGCGCCACCAGCGACACCGGATCGGCGTCCGCCGGGACGGGGGAGACGGCCGCCGACCGGACCCCGGGCAGCCGGCGCAGCGCCGCCTCGACGCCCGCCGGCTCGACCCGGAAGCCGCGTACCTTCACCTGCGTGTCGAGCCGACCGAGCAGGTGGACCGTGCCGTCGGCGTCCCGGCGGGCCCGGTCCCCGGTGCGGTAGGAGCGGTGCCCGTCGAGCATGCGGAACCGTTCGGCGGTGAGGTCGGGGGCGTCGAGGTAGCCGCGTGCGACGCCGACACCGACGATGACGAGTTCACCGGGCCGGCCGTCGGCGACGACCTGCCCGTCGGGGTCGACGACGAGGACGTCGTACCCGGCGATCGGACGGCCGACGGGCACGTGTTCGCCGGTGGTGTCGGCGCGGGTGACCCGGTGCAGGGTGCTGGCCACGGTGGCCTCGGTGGGTCCGTAGCCGTTGACCAGCTCGCACCGGTCGACCCAGCGACGCGCCGTCGCCGGCGACAACGCGCTGCCGACGCTGAGCACCGTGCGGAGCCGGGGGAGGTCGTCCTCCGGCAGGGTGTCGAGCACGGCGGCGGGCAGGACGGCGTGGGTGACGGCCCGCTCCGCCAGCAGCCGCACCAGCGGCGCACCGACAAGCGACTCCGGGTCGGCGACCTCCAGCGGGCAGGCGGCGCCGAGACCGAGCAGGAGTTCGAAGATCCAGCCGTCCGCCGCCGGGCCGGAGTGGAGCAGGACGCGGGCGTCGTCGCCGAGTTCACCGAACCAGCGACGCTGGGCCGCCAGGAGGTTGGCGACCGCGTCGTGGCCGATCATGACCAGTTTCGGGGTGCCGGTCGTGCCGGCGGTGGGGATGACGTAGGCCAGCCCGGTCGGGTCGACGGTGGCCGGCAGGGCACCCGGTGGCGTCGGACCGGGCCGGGTCGGGTCCACCTGACGCATGCCCGGGGCCCGGTGGAGCGCGGACGTCGACACGACCACCGTGGCGTCCGCCGCCGTCGCGACCGCCTGGTTCCATGACGGCGGGCTGGCCGGGTCGAGCGGGAGCAGGACGCCGCCGCTGCGCCAGGTGGCGAGGGCCGCCGTGACGAGGGGGAGGCCGCGTTCCAGGACGACCGCGACCATGGTCGCCGGCCCGACTCCGGCTCCGGACAGCGTCCCGGCGAGTCTGTCCACCCGCTGTTCCAGTTCGGCGTACGTGACCGTTGCGGTCCGGTCGGCCAGGGCCACCCGGTGCGGGAAGCGGCGGGCGAGGATGGAGACCCGGTCGCTCACCGGGGCGAAGTCCGTGTCGCTCAACGGCGACCCCCTCGTCGACCTACCGAGCCATGCACACCTATCTATGGGTGAGGCTGTCACGACGTTGTCGGCGGGTCAAGGCGCGACGGCCGGCGGCACCCGCCGCCGGCCGTCGGCACGTGCTCCCCCGGGCCGGCACCGTCCCGGGGCAGCCACGGTCAGCCGGGAAGCTGGTCGACCCGGGTGAGCACCTCGTCGATCAGGCCGTACTCCCGGGCCTGCTCGGCGGTGAACCACCGGTCCCGGTCCCAGTCGGCCTGGATCTCGTCGAGGGTGCGCCCGCTGTGCCCGGCGATCAGCTCCTGCATGGTCCGCTTTACGTGCAGCATGTTCTCCGCCTGGATGGTGATGTCGGCGGCGGTGCCGCCCATCCCCCCGGACGGCTGGTGCATCATGATCCGCGCGTGCGGCAGGGCGAACCGCTTGCCGGCGGCCCCCGCGCAGAGCAGGAACTGCCCCATCGAGCCGGCCAGCCCCAACGCCAGGGTGGCCACGTCGTTGCGGACGTACCGCATGGTGTCGTAGACGGCCATGCCGGCGCTGACCGAACCACCCGGCGAGTTGATGTAGAGGTAGATGTCCCGCTTGCTGTCCTCGGCGGCGAGCAGCAGGATCTGCGCACAGATCTGGTTGGCGGAGGCGTCGGTGACCTCGGTGCCCAGGAAGATGATGCGTTCGCGCAGCAGCCGCTCGAAGACCTGGTCGCCGAAGGCCGGCTGCCCGCCGTCCAGCATGCGCACGTCGTACCCGATCATGGTGACCACCCTCCGCGTCGCCGGTGGGCGACCTCGCTCCGCCCCGGGAACCGGCGGGTCCAGCCTGCGCCGCCGGGCGGTCACCGGCCCAGCCTTTCTGCCCCCGGCAGATCCGCCGTCGGCAGAACCCGGCCGGCCTACCCGACCGGCAGCCGCCGCCGGCCCGTCCGGGCCCACCGCCGCGCCGGCACCCCGGCGGTACGCGCAGCGGGGCGGGCGGCCGACGCCACGGCGACCACCCGGACGGGCGTGGCGACCCTCGTCACCGCGAACCCGGCGCCCCCGACGGTGGACGGCACCCCGCCACCCGGACGGCCGGACCCGACGGTGGGCCGACCGATCGACAGGTGGGCGGTGGTGCCGTCGCGGCGGGCGGTCGGCACCCGGTCCAGCCGGGCCAGGCTGCCGCCCGGCGGCACGGGGACCCGACGCTCGACCCGGCGCAACTCGTCGCGGGCCTCTTCGAGCAGGTCGGACAGGTTGATCCCGAGCGCCCGGCAGATCGCCGCCAGCACCTCGGAGGAGGCCTCCTTACGCCCACGCTCGACCTCGGAGAGGTAGGGCAGGGACACCCCGGCGGCGGCGGCCACCTCGCGCAGGGTGCGGCCCTGACGCAGTCGTACCCGGCGCAGCACCCCGCCGATCACCCGACGCAGCAGCGACATGCGGGCCTCCTCGTGGCCGGTGTCCCGGGACCCTCCCATCATGCCCCGTCGGTGGCCCCGGCACCGGCCCGGCGGGGTCACGACAGGCCGACCGCATCGGCGGGCCCGGGGAGCCCGGCACCGGCGGTGGCCCGGCCGGTCACCTGACCCCGGCCGGTGCAAGGTGACGGGGTGCTCACCGTTGGTGCGGGTCGTCGGCCCGGCGGGTCGACCGGCCCGCCAACCGCTATGTTGTGCTCGTGCAGGCGACCCAGGGGGAGCAGGACCGACCGTGATCCATTTCCCGGCGCAGCGGCGGGGTCCGCTCAGCGCGTTGAGTCTCCGCCTGGCTGCCGCCCTGGGGCTGGTCCTGGTCACCGTCGCGGTGGTCTATCTGGACCGTGGCGGCTACCGCGACGTGGACGAGAACGGGCTGACCCTGCTCGACTGCTTCTACTACGCGGTGGTCACCCTCTCCACCACCGGGTACGGCGACATCACCCCGTTCGACCAGTCGGCCCGGCTGGTGAACGTCCTGTTCATCACCCCGGCCCGGGTGATCTTCCTGATCATCCTGGTCGGCACCACCCTGGAAGTCCTGACCGAGCAGTACCGGACCGGCCGTCGGCTGGGGCGGTGGAGGAGAACCGTGAAGGACCACGTCATCATCTGCGGCTACGGCACCAAGGGCCGCAGCGCGGTCTCCGCCCTGCTGGAGAACGGGTTGGACAAGTCCCGGATCGTGGTGGTGGAGCGCAACGGGACGGCGCTGCGGCAGGCCACCTCGGCCGGACTGGTCGCCATCGAGGGCTCTGCGACCCGCTCGTCGGTGCTGGAGGAGGCGCACGTCCGCAACGCCAAGGCGGTCATCATCGCCACCGACAGCGACGACGCCTCGGTGCTGGTGGCGCTGACCACCAGGCAGCTCACCGCCGGCCAGGTACGCATCATCGCCGCCGTACGGGAGGCCGAGAACGCCCCGCTGCTGCGGCAGAGCGGCGCGCACCACGTGATCGTGTCCTCGGCGACCGCTGGTCGGCTGCTCGGCCTCTCGACCTCCGCGCCGCCCCTGATCGACGTGGTGGAGGACCTGCTCACCCCCGGGCAGGGCATGGCGCTGGCGATGCGTTCCGCCGAGCGGCACGAGGTCGGTAAGTCCCCCCGCGAGCTGGAGTCCCTGGTCATCGCCCTGGTACGCCGCGGCAAGGTGGTCACCCTGGCGGACAAGGCCGGCGCGGTGATCGAGACCGGCGACATGCTGGTGCACGTGCGCGACGACCGCCCCACCGCCACCACCACCGCCTCCTGAGCCCGGCCGGCCCCTGCTCTCCGGCTGGCCGCTCCTGACGCCGGCCGGTGCGCCTGACACCGCTGGTCTTCCCCACCGACGAGTGGCCGGCCCCCGACGCGGGGAACGGCCACTTCGACGTGTCGGCGGACGACTAGCTGATGGTCCAGGTGTCGCCGGTGTGGAGGAGGGTGGTGAGTTGTTGTTCGGGGGTGTCGGTGGTGGTGTTTTTGGCGGTGGTGATTTGGTGTTGGACGAGGGTGTCGTAGGTGGGGCGTTGGGTTTGGCGGAGGATGCCGATGGGGGTGTTGCGGTGGTCGGGTTGGGGGAGGCGGGTGAGGGCGAAGGCGTAGGCGGGGTCGGTGATGGTGGTGTCGTGGGTGATGATGTCTTGGGGTGGGGTGGTGGCGGTGTCGCGGATGTCGAGTCCGAAGCTGTGGGGTGGGTGGACGAGGCAGTGTTGTTTGTTGCGGCCGAAGGTGATGGGTTGGCCGTGTTCGAGGGGGATGAGGTAGTCGTCGCGGGTGTCGGGTTGTTTGAGCGGGTCGAAGGCGCCGTCGTTGAAGATGTTGCAGTTTTGGTAGATCTCGACGAAGGCGGTGCCGTGGTGTTGGGCGGCGGCGCGGAGGATGGTTTGGAGGTGTTTGCGGTCGGAGTCGATGGTGCGGGCGACGAAGGTGGCTTCGGCTCCGAGGGCGAGGGACAGGGGGTTGAAGGGGGCGTCGGTGGAGCCGGCGGGGGTGGATTTGGTGATTTTGCCGGTTTCGCTGGTGGGGGAGTATTGGCCTTTGGTGAGGCCGTAGATGCGGTTGTTGAAGAGCAGGATTTTGAGGTTGACGTTGCGGCGCAGCGCGTGGATGAGGTGGTTGCCGCCGATGGACAGGGCGTCGCCGTCGCCGGTGACGACCCAGACGGACAGGTCGGGGCGGGTGACGGCGAGGCCGGTGGCGATGGCGGGGGCGCGGCCGTGGATGGAGTGCATCCCGTAGGTGTTCATGTAGTAGGGGAAGCGGGATGAGCAGCCGATGCCGGAGATGAAGACGGTGTTTTCGCGGGGGATGTTGAGTTCGGGCATGAATTGTTGGAGGGCGGCGAGGATGGCGTAGTCGCCGCAGCCGGGGCACCAGCGGACTTCCTGGTCGGATTTGAAGTCTTTGCCGGTGAGTTTCAGGGCGACGGGTTCAGGCATTTTTGCAGACCTCTTCCAGCATCGTCTCCAGTTCGGCGGCGGTGAAGGGTAGGCCGCGGACCTGGTTGTAGGTGATCGCGTCGGTCAGGTATCGGGCGCGGATGATCTGGGCGAGTTGGCCGAGGTTCATCTCGGGGATGACGACGCGGTCGTAGGCGGAAAGGACGTCGCCGAGGTTGGCGGGCAGGGGGTTGAGGTGGCGTAGGTGGGCTTGGGCGATGGGTTGGCCGTGGTGGCGCAGGGTGCGGCAGGCGGCGCCGATCGGGCCGTAGGTGGAGCCCCAGCCGAGCACGAGGGTCCGGGCGGTGCCGTCGGGGTCGTCGACGTCGAGGTCGGGCACGTCGATGGCTTCGATGCGGGCGGCGCGGGTGCGGACCATGTAGTCGTGGTTGGCCGGGTCGTAGGAGATGTCGCCGGTCTTGTCGGCTTTTTCCAGGCCACCGATGCGGTGTTGCAGGCCGGGGGTGCCGGGCACGGCCCAGGGACGGGCCAGGGTGTCCGGGTCGCGTAGGTAGGGCAGGAACGTGACGCCGTCGTCGCCGTTGGGGGCGGTGGCGAAGTCGACGCGCAGGTCGGGCAGGTCGTCGACGTCGGGTAGCAGCCAGGGTTCGGAGCCGTTGGCGACGTAGTTGTCCGACAGCAGGATCACCGGGGTGCGGTAGGTCAGGGCGATCCGGGCGGCCTCGAGGGCGGCGTGGAAACAGTCCGAGGGGGACTTCGCGGCGATCACCGCGACGGGGGCCTCACCGTGGCGGCCGTGCAGGGCCATGTTCAGGTCCGCCTGCTCGGTCTTCGTCGGTAGACCGGTCGACGGGCCGGCGCGTTGCACGTCCACGATGACCAGGGGGAGTTCCAGGGCGACGGCCAGGGAGATCGTCTCGGATTTCAGGGCGACACCGGGGCCGCTGGTGGTGGTCACTCCCAGGGCGCCGCCGTAGGAGGCGCCCAGAGCGGCGCCGACCGCGGCGATCTCGTCTTCGGCCTGCATGGTGACCACACCGAGCCGCTTGTGTTTCGACAACTCGTGCAGGATGTCCGACGCCGGGGTGATCGGATACGCGCCGAGGAACACCGGCAGACCCGACCGCACCCCCGCCGCGACCAACCCCAACGACAGAGCGGCGTTACCGGTGATGTTGCGGTAGGTGCCCGGCAGCATCGCCGCGGGTTTCACCTCATACCGCACCGAGAACGAATCCGTCGTCTCGCCGTAGTTCCAGCCCGCCTTGAACGCCGCGATGTTCGCCGCGACCAGATCCGGCCGCTTGACGAACTTCCGCTCCAGAAACCGTAGGGTCGACTCGTACGGGCGGGAGTACATCCACGACAACAACCCCAGGGCGAACATGTTCTTCGCCCGCTCGGCGTCCTTCTTCGACACCGACAACTCCGCCAACGCACCCACCGTCATCGACGTCAACGCCACCGGATGCACCACAAACCCATCCAGAGTGTCGTCCTCCAACGGCGACACCGCATACCCGACCTTCGTCAGGTTCCGACGGGTGAACTCATCGGTGTTCACGATGATGTCCGCACCCCGACGCAGATCACCCACATTCGCCTTCAACGCCGCCGGGTTCATCGCGACCAACACGTTCGGCGCGTCCCCCGGCGTCAAAATATCGTAATCAGCGAAATGCACCTGGAAACTCGACACCCCCGGCAACGTCCCCGCAGGCGCCCGAATCTCCGCCGGGAAATTCGGCAACGTCGAAATATCATTACCCAACTGCGCCGTCTCCGAGGTGAACCTGTCCCCCGTCAACTGCATCCCGTCACCCGAGTCACCAGCAAACCGGATCACCACCCGGTCCAACTGACGGATCTGCTTGGTCACGCCTGCACCTCGCTTCGCTCGGCCCCGCCGCGCGTGCGGCTGCACATGATGGTGACCCCGCCTTGCCCGGCCACGCGACCTCCCTGATGCGCCGCTGCGCCCGGTCCGCCCGTGGCGGGCCGGACCGCTGTCATCTCTCGCCTCCGAGCCTACGTCCCGGGCTTAGGGCATCCTTGGTGGAGGTCCGACACCTGGGAACCTGGTCGGCGAAATCTGTACGACTATGCGGCGATTTGTGGTGCCCGCCGTAATCGATATCACCGCGATCGTCCGGCTGGCCCCTGCGCCCGCCCCGACCGCCTGACGGTCAGTCCGGCCGTCCCGTCGGCGGCAGGTCCCCCGCGACCTCGGCCGAGCGCCGGCGCAGCGCAGCGGTCGCCAGCCCGAGGGCCAGCACCACCAGCAGGACGGAGGCCGTGATCAGCGCGAGCGCGGTCCGCCGGGCGGAGGACATCCCGCTCAGCGTGACCGTCCCGCCCTGCGCCGCGATCAGCCCCTGTGAACCGGTCGGCGCGGGCGTGGCCACCGGTGGGGTGGACAACGCGGCGGCGGCGGTGATCCGGAAGCTCATCTGGACCTGCCGGGCCGGCCCGCTCTCCGGGGTCAACCGGCCGGTCAGCGCCCCGGCCAGCGGGGCCTCGCGTTGGGCGTCCGGGGTGGCGGCGACGGTGAACCGGAGCAACTGCGTCCGCCCCGCCGGCAGCATGCCGAGGTCGCAGCGGGTACGCGTCGGAGCCAGCGGCGCACAGCCGTCCGGCGGGTCCAACACGCTGACCCCCTCCGGCAACGTCACCTCGACCCGCCCGGCGGCCGGCACCCGGCCGGTGTTGCCCAGTTGGGCCGTCAGCACGGTGGGCCCGCCGCTGATGTCGAACGCCACCTCGTCGGCATCGAGCAGTATCCCGGGCACCGGCGGGCCGGCCGGGAAGAGCACCGCGAACCCCTCGTCGTCCTGTGCGGTGCCGCCGTCCGGGCCGGTCGCGGTGACCCGTACCGCGCCGCTGAGGGGCATCTGCCGCCAGGCGGTGCCGCTGACCCGTACCCGGATCATGCTGCTGAACTGGTCGCCCGGCGCGGTGGCCCACTCGCCGCAGTGCCATCCGTCGCCGGTGGCCCCGCACCCCGGCGTCCCGGCGTCGGTCAGCCCGGCCGGCAGCGTGTAGGCCAGCCGGAGCCGCGCCGGCACGGACCCGGTGTTGGTGACGGTGACCCGCAGGTCGGTGACGGTGCTGCCGGCCGCCCAGTAACCGTCGTCGAGGGTGACGTCCCCGGTGCCCACCTGGACCCCGAGCCGGCCGCCGTCCGGCTGGCCGGGGCGGGTGGGCCGGCCGGGCCGCGGCGGCCGGGCGGTCGGCGCGGTGGTGGCCGTGGGTGCGGGCGCGGTGGTCGGCGGCGGCGGGGTGCCTGTCGGTTCCGGCGCGGCGGTGGTCGGGTCCGGGTCCGGCGGCAGCGTCGGTGGGGCGCTGGTCGGGCCCGCCCCGGTCGCCGTCGGCTCGACCGCAGGCGTGGTCGGGCCGCCGGGGGTCCCGGCGTCGGTCGGGTCGGTCACCGCCCTGGTCACGGTGGGTAGGGCCGCCAGGCCCGGCGTCACCCCGAGCGTGACCGCCAGCCCGGCCGCCAGGGTCGCCACCGCCAGAGCGGGGGTACGCCGGGCGAGGAGCCGCCGGACGGCACGCGCGTCCACGCCGGGCATCTGACCTCCGTGACCCTGGGTGAGAGTTCATTATTCGGTAACAGTTGCGGCGGGGCACTAGTTCCGGTGGAAAATATTCGGTGACGGTCGGGCAGCCCTCGCCGCGTCCCGTACGGCCCGCCGACCGGTAGGCTCAGCCACCGTGACCGGTTACCTGGGCTCGTACGCGACGCTCGGGCTGCTGCTGCTCGCTGCGGTCCTCTTCTTCGTTACGGCGTTCTCGGCCAACCGGGTGTTACGTCCCGGCCGGCCGGCCGACCCGGTCGGCAAGCGGGCCGGCTACGAGTGCGGCCTCGATCCGGTGGGCGGCGACTGGGCGCAGATGCAGATCCGCTACTACGTGTACGCGTACCTCTACGTGCTGTTCGCCGTCGAGGCGGTCTTCCTGTTCCCCTGGGCGATGGTCTTCGACCGGCCCGGGTTCGGCGCGGTGACGGTCGCCGAGATGGGCGTCTTCGTGGCCGTGGTCGCCCTCGGCATCCTCTACGCCTGGCGCAAACGCATCCTGAACTGGACCTGACCGCCGCGCCGGCCGGGCCGGACCCGACCACCGCACCGGGCCGGGCCACCGCACCGGGCCCCGACCACCCGTGCCGGCCGGGCCGGGTCGCCCGGTGACCGGTCAGGCCAGGCCGCGCCGGCTGAGCGTCGGTGGGCGGTCGCCCCGGATCGAGGCCACCATGTCCAGCACCCGCCGGGTGGGCAGCACCTGGTGGGCGCGGAACACCCGTGCGCCGAGCCAGGCCGACACCGCCGTCGCGGCCAGGGTGCCCTCCAACCGCTGCGGCACCGGCAGGTCGAGCGTCTCGCCGATGAAGTCCTTGTTCGACAGCGCCACCAGCAGCGGCCAGCCGGTGCCGGCCAGCTCGTCCAACCGGCGGGTGATCTCCAACGAGTGCCTGGTGTTCTTGCCGAAGTCGTGCGCCGGATCGATCAGGATGCCGTCGGGGCGTACCCCCAGGGACACCGCGCGCTCGGCGAGCCCGGTCACCGTCGCGACCACGTCGGCGACCACGTCGGTGAAGGCGGCCCGGTGCGGCCGGGTCCGGGGAGTCAGCCCACCGGCGTGCGAGCAGACCAGCCCGACGCCGGTCTCGGCGGCCACCCGGGCGAGCGCCGGATCGGCCCCGGACCAGGTGTCGTTGAGCAGGTCCGCGCCGGCCGCCACCGCCTCGACGGCCACCTCGGCCCGCCAGGTGTCGATCGAGATGACCACCTCGGGGAACGCGGCCCGGACGGCGGCGATGGTGTCCACCGTCCGGCGGATCTCCTCGGCCACGTCGACCTCGTCGCCCGGCCCGGCCTTCACCCCGCCGATGTCGATGATCTCCGCGCCCTCGGTGACCGCCCGTTCCACCGCGCGCAGGGCGCTGTCCTGGGCGAAGGTGGCGCCCCTGTCGAAGAACGAGTCCGGCGTCCGGTTGACGATCGCCATCACCACCGGCTCGCCCGGGGCGAAGCTCCGCCTCCCGAGTCGCAGCGCCCCGGCCAATTCCGCCTCCCGCAGGTCACCGGCCGGACTACCCGGCCGACGCCGACGCTATCCGGTCGCCCGACCCGCCTCCGGGGCGGTACGACCCCGACGACCCGGCCCGCCGCCGGGCCGTTCCGGCCAGAAGATCGGTGACGATGATGGTGGTTGGGGTCGCTCCGGAGGGCGTCCCCGTGCCACGATCTCCTCATGGGTCAGACTCTGCTCATTCTGGTCGTCGCGTTGACCGTGGCGGCGGTCGTGTTCGGCGTGACGGTGCTGATCTCGGGTCGGGACGGCCTCGCGCCCGCCGAGCCCGACGGCAGAGCCGTCCCGCTGCCGGGTGGCCGGCCGCTGCGGGAGTCGGACGTCGGCGCGCTGCGCTTCGACACCGCCCTGCGCGGCTACCGGATGGACCAGGTCGACCAGGCGGTGCGCCGGGCCGGCTACGACATCGGGTACAAGACCGAGCTGATCGGGGTGCTGGAGGCCGAGATCGCCGCGCTGCGGGAGGGCCGTACCGCCGACGCCGACGCGCTGCGTCGTACCCGGGAGGAGGCCGCCGGCACCGCGCCCGACGACTCCCCGACACCGGCCGACCCCGACGTGCCCGCCGACCCGGACGGGCCGGCCACCGGGGCCGCGACGACGCAGCCACCGGCCGACGCCGTCCGCCCGTCCACCGGGACGACCCACCCGACCGCCGACCCGCCGACCGAGGCGACCGCTACCGACGACCCGCCGGCCGACGACCGCCCCGGGGAGTCCGACGCCGACCGCCCCGGCGGCGCGGTGGTCCGCTCGGAGCCGGTGTGACAGGTCCCGATCCGGCCGGCGGCGGGTTGGCCGACGACGCGGCCCAGCCCGGTGCCGGCGAGTTCACCGCCACGGTGATCGTCGACGCCCCCGCCGAACGGGTCTTCGCCGCGCTGACCGACTGGGAGGGGCAGTCCGACTGGATTCCGCTGACCCGGGTCCGGGTGGTCGAGGGCGACGGCGGCGAGGGCAGCCTGATCGAGGCGGTCACCGCGCTCGGTCCGGCGGCGCTGCGCGACGAGATGCGGGTGGTCCGGGTCGACGCGCCGTACGAGGTGGGCGTGGTGCACTGCGGCAGGCTCCTGCGCGGCCCGGGGGTGCTGCGCTGCACCCCGCTGGCCGACGACCGCACCCAGGTGGTCTGGCACGAGTGGTTCCACCTGCCCGGCGGCGCGGCCGGCCGGGTCGCCTGGCCGCTGCTCTGGCCGGGCTCCAAGGCCAGCCTGACGCTGGCCCTGAAGCGCTTCGCCCGGCTGGTCGAGTCCGGCCGGCTGCCCCGCCCGCCGACGCCCTGACGCCCCGGCGTGCGGCCGGCCGGCTGCCCGTCCGGCCACGCCCTGACGTGCCCCGGAACGGGCCGGCGGGAGAACGCCGGGCCGTGCCACCCGGCCCCGACGCCGGGTGTCAGGCCCCTGGCCTAGCGTGTGACGGGTGACTGACCTGGTGACCGGCCCCGACGGCCTGCCCCGCTGCGCCTGGGGGGCGAGCACCCCGGACTACGCGATCTACCACGACACCGAGTGGGGCTGCCCGCTGCGCGGCGACGACGCCCTTTTTGAACGGCTCACCCTGGAGGCGTTCCAGTCCGGGCTGTCCTGGCTGACCATCCTGCGCAAACGCCAGGCGTTCCGGCTCGCCTTCGCCGACTTCCGGATCGAGCGGGTCGCCGCCTTCGGCGACGCGGACGTGACCCGGCTGCTCGCCGACGCGGGCATCGTCCGCAACCGCGCCAAGATCGAGGCGGCGATCGCCAACGCCCGCGCCGCGCTGACGCTGCCCGACGGGCTCTCCGCGCTGCTCTGGTCGTATGCGCCACCGCCCCGGCCGGCCCGGCCCGGGTCGTTCGCCGAGGTGCCGGCGTCGACCCCGGAGTCCGTCGCGCTGGCCAAGGCACTCAAGAAGCAGGGCTTCCGCTTCGTCGGCCCCACCACGGCGTACGCGCTGATGCAGGCCACCGGCATGGTCGACGACCATCTCGCGGGCTGCCACGCCGGCACCGCCGTGGCCCGTGATCAGATGGGGTCATGACCGTGACCGATCACCGCAGCACCGGCCCGACCGACGTCGACGGCGGGCCGGACGGCGACGCCTGGGCGGTGCTGCTCCCGGCCGGGCGGCACGACGCCGAACGCCTCGTCCACCACGACACCCTGGAGCTGGCCGTCCCGGCCGGTGGGCCCGCCCCGCGTCCCGGTGACCCGGTGGCGGTGCTGGCCGACGGGCCGCCCCGGCTGGTGGCGCTGGGCCGGGTGGCCCGCCACGACGGGCGGGCGCTGCTGGTGACCTACACCCGGCGGTCGTTCGACGCGCCGGTGCCGGCCGGGCAGGTGTCCGTCGCCGGCCCGGTCACCGCGCTCGACCCGGGCACCTACCGCGACCTGGTCGACCGGCTCGGCCCGCCGCCGTCGCGCCGGACCTGGCTGGTCAGCCTCGACCTGCCGATCGAGGCCGAGTCGCGGGCCGAGGCGGTCCGGCTCTTCTGGTCGTACGTGCAGGAGCTGGGCCCGGCCGAGCTGCCCGCGTTCGTCTCGCCCAGCGGCGACGAGCTGGCCATGCAGGCGTTCGTGCTGGGCGTCGAGGCCAACCAGGACCCGGAGGAGGACGACTAGCCGCCCACCCACCGGGTATGGCGCACCGGTGCCGACGCCCGGTCGGCCGGTCGAGGGAGGGCCGATGCGGTTCCAGGACAAGGTCGCATTCGTCACCGGTGGTGCCTCCGGGCTCGGCGAGGCCACCGCCCGGCGGTTCGCCGCCGAGGGTGCCCGGGTGGTGGTCGCCGACATCAACACCGAGGGTGCCGAACGGCTCGCCGCCGACCTGCCCGACGCCCTCGCGGTCACCGTCGACACCGGTGACGCCGACGCGGTGGAGCAGGGCATCGCCGAAGCGGTGCGGCGCTACGGCCGGATCGACCTGATCTTCAACAACGCCGGTATCGACGGCCGGCAGCAGCCCCTGCACGAGATGGACGTCGAGAACTGGCAGAAGGTCCGCCGGATCAACGGCGACGGGGTCTTCCACGTGCTCAAGTACGGCATCGAGGCGATGCTGCGCGGCGGTGGCGGCGCGATCGTCAACACCTCGTCCACCACCGGCCTGGCGGCACAGGAGAACATCTCCCCGTACACCTTCACCAAGGCCGGCATCGTCGGGCTGACCCGGTCGGCGGCGGTGGAGTACGCGGCCCGCGACATCCGGGTCAACGCGGTCGCCCCCACGGTGGTGATGACCCCGCTGGTGCAGCACTTCATCGACAGCGCGCCGGACCCGGCGGAGATGCGGGCCCGGATGGAGTCGTTCAACCCGAAACCCGGCATCCCCAGCCCGGACGACGTGGCCGGCGTGGTGCTGTTCCTCTGCTCCGACGACGCGGCCTGGATCACCGGCCACACGGTGCCCATCGACGGCGGGTACGTGGCGCGCTGACGGCCGGCATGTCGTCGCGCGCCCGGCCGGCCGGCTCAGTTGCCCTGGAAGACCGGCTTCTGCTTGTTGACGAAGGCGAGGGTGGCGGCCCGGTGATCGGCGGTGCCCCCGCAGATCGACTGGGCCTGCGCCTCGGCGGCGAGGGCGTCGGCGAGGGTGCCCGCGTCGGCGATGGAGAGCTGCCGCTTGATCGCCCCGTACGCGACGGTCGGGCCGGCGGCGAGCCGGGCGGCCAGCTCGTGCGCTGTCGGCAGCACCTGCTCGTCGTCGTCGACCAGCCGGGTGAGCAGGCCCAGTCGGGACGCCTCGGCGGCGTCCACCGGCTCGGCGAGCATCAGCAGCTCGACGGCCTTGGCGTGGCCGACCAGCCGGGGCAGCGTCCAGGACGCCCCGGTGTCGGCGGCGAGACCCACCCCGGCGAACGCCATCAGGAACTTCGTCTTCGGCCCGCCGATGCGGAAGTCGGCCAGGAACGCCAGCGAGGCGCCCGCCCCGGCGGCCATGCCCCGGACGGCGGCGACCACCGGCTTGGGCAGGTTGGCCAGCCGGGCGGCGATCGGGTTGTAGTGCGCCCGGACGGTGTCCAGCGGGTCCCGGCCCGGCGACTCCAGGATCTGCACGTGCTCGCGCAGGTCCTGGCCGGCGCTGAACGAGCCACCCGATCCGGCCAGCACCACCGCCCGGCAGGACCGGTCGGTCTCCAACGCGGCCAGCGCGTCCCGCAGCGCCTCCTTGAGCGCCACGTCGAGCGCGTTCATCGCGGTGGGGCGGTTCATGGTCAGGGTGACCACGCCATCGGTGCGGTCGACGAGCAGCGGCTCGGTCACGTCTCTAACGGCCCTTCTGTCGGGGGACCCGGTTGCCGGCGTCGAGGCACTGCTCGACGTACCGGTCGGCGGCCGGCCGGAGCCGGGCGGCGTGCCGGTCGAAGAAGCTGGCGGCGGCGGTGCCGGGCCAGCGTTCGGGAAGCAGTGCCGGAGGGAGTTGAGGGTCCTGGAACAGGAAGGTACGCCACGCGTGCACCAGCCGGAACCGGGCCGCGTACGCCTCCTCGTCACCACTGCGTACGGTCACCCCGGCGAGCTGGGCGCGTTGCTCGGCGACGAACCGCTCGTAGGCGTGCCCGATCTCGCCGAGGTCCCAGGCGCGGCGGACCACGCCCATCGCGCCGGGGGTGCCGGCGGCGTGCGCGGCGGTGAACCGCTCGTAGCGCACCCCGGCCTCCTCCAGCAGCAGGTCGACGTCGTCGCTGGCCCGGGTGGCCACCCAGGTGTGCTCGTCGAGGGTGCCGTAGCCGAGGAAGCTGAGGTTGGCGGCGAGCCGCTGCCGGTCCCGCCGGGCGGTCGGGGTGGACAGGACGAGCAGGTCGAAACGCCCGTCCCAGGTGATCCGGCCGGTGCGGTAGATCCGGGCGGCGGCCTCGTCGAGCCGACGGACCGCCTTCGGTGTGATCGAATACCCGGGACCGGAGGCGAGCCGCAGCGGCTCCAGCCAGCCCTGGCGCACCATCCGGGAGACGGCGGTCCGGACGGCCGGCGGGGCGACGCCGAGCGGGGCCAGCAACTTCACCAGGGCGGCGACCGGTGCGCGCCCACCCCGCGTGCGGAGATGGTCGCCGTACAGGTCGAAGAGTGCCGACCGTGCCTGCATGACCGCACATTGTGACAGGCCTTCTCAAGATAAGCTAGATGCTGTTACATCAATGCTGCTCCGGTTTGGGTCCGGCGGTGTTCATCAGGGAAAATCGTGGTCGACGCCCCCGTGCACCTTGCGGGTGGTCGATACGAAGTGGCTGTGGGGCAGTACACCGACCCTGATGTATAGGTCTGAGGGGAGACAACATGGCGGCGATGAAGCCGCGGACGGGCGACGGTCCGCTGGAAGTCACCAAGGAGGGTCGGGGCATCGTCATGCGGGTCCCGCTGGAGGGCGGTGGCCGGCTCGTCGTCGAGATGACTCCCGACGAGGCCAACGCGCTCGGTGACGCGCTGAAGGCGGCTGCCGGCTGATCGGCCGACACTCCGCGCGGTGCCGCGCGGAAGGTCCCTGGTCCCTGAGTCACCGGCACCGCCGGTGACTCAGGGACTTCGTCTGTCCCCAGCGGGTCGTCGAGGTCCCGCACCGCCAACTTCTTCCGGAGGTACGGTCCAGCGTGCTCGCCATCAGTCTCGCCGCCGCCCCCGACGGGTCGGACGTCCTCGTCCTGCCCGTCCGCGCCGCCACCGACCCGGACGACGCCGCACCGGCGCTGGTCGCCACCGCGCCGCCGCCCACCGACGAGGTGCGGGCACAGGCGCGGGCGCTGCTGCCGGTCGCCCGGCTGACCGGGCGGGCGGGCGAGACGCTGACCCACCTCCGCCCCGGCGGTTCCCCGGCCCGGCTGCTGCTGCTCGGCGTGGGCGACGGCGGGGAACGGGCCTGGCGGACGGCCGGGGCCGCGCTGGCCCGTGCCGCCGTAGCTGAGACACATGTCACGTTGGCGGTGCCGGTCGACGCGTCCGCCGAGGTCGTCCGGGCTGTCGTCGAGGGGCTGCTGCTCGCCTCGTACCGGTTCCGGCTGACCGAGGCGGGGACGACGCCCGCGCTGGCCGGGGTGACCCTGCTGACCGCCACTCCTGACGCGTACACCGGGGCCGTCGAGACGGCCCGGACGACCGCCGCGATGACCCGCCTCGCCCGGGACCTGACCAACACCCCCTCGGCGGTGAAGACCCCGCAGTGGTTCGCCGCCCAGGTGGCCGAAGCCGCCGCCGACCAACCCGACCTGCACCTGCGGGTACGCGGGCCGCAGGAGCTGGCGGACGAGGGCTTCGGGGGCATCCTCGCCGTCGGCGCCGGCTCGGCCAGCGGCCCCCGCCTGGTCGAGCTGGACTGGCGGCCCGCCGACGCCCGGCAGCACGTCGTCCTGGTCGGCAAGGGGATCACCTTCGACACCGGCGGCATCTCGATCAAGCCGGTGCCGGCGATGAAGCTGATGCGCAAGGACATGGCAGGCGCGGCGGCGGTGGTCGCGGCCACCCTGGGCGCTGCGGCGCTGCGGCTGCCCGTCCGGGTCACCGCGCTGACCCCGCTGGCCGAGAACATGGTCAGCGGGTCGGCGTTCCGTCCCGGCGACATCATCCGGCACTACGACGGGACGACCAGCGAGACCACCAACTCCGACGCCGAGGGGCGGCTGGTGCTCGCCGACGCGCTCGGCTACGCGGCCCGGGAACTCCGCCCCGACCTGCTGATCGACCTGGCCACCCTGACCGGTGCGAACGCGGTGGCGCTGGGCAAGCGGACCGGCGCACTGTACAGCGACAACGACGAGCTGGCCGCCGCCGTGCTGGCCGCCGTGGCCGACGCGGGCGAGGCGGCCTGGCGGATGCCGCTGCCCGCCGACTACCTCGAACACCTCGGCAGCGACCTGGCCGACCGGCACAGCTCCCCGGACCGGGGGGCCGGTTCGGTGATGGCCGCGCTCTACCTGCGCGAGTTCACCGGGGAGTTACGGGACCGCTGGCTGCACATCGACATGTCCGCGCCGTCCTGGGCCGACGGCGACGACGCGGAGCTGACCCGGGGCGCGACCGGCTGGGGCGTGCGGGGCCTGCTGCGCTGGTTGGCGACGCTGGACTGAGCCGTCGCCGGGCCGGGTGCCCGCGCCCCGCGTCCCGGCCCCGGTCGGCACCCGGCCGTGGTCAGTGTCCGGCCGTGGTCAGCACTTGACTGCGGCCAGCAGGCCGTGGCCGACCGGGAGCAGGGCTGGGATCCACTGCTCGGCCTCCCGGATCGCCTTGACCGTCTCCCGCATGGTCACCGTCTCGGCGTCCCGGGCGGCCGGGTCACCGATCCGGCCACCGGCGAAACCGCCGTTGAGGGCGAGCACCCCGCCGGGGCGCAGCAGCCGCAGGGCGGCGTCGACGTACGCGGCCGAGCCGGTCGACTCACCGTCGACGAAGATCAGGTCGTACGCGCCGTCGGCGAGCCGGGGCAGCACGTCCAGCGCCCGGCCGGTGATGATCCGGGTACGGCCGGACGGGAAACCCGCCTCGACGAAGATCCGCCTGGCGATCCGCTGGTGCTCGACCTCGACGTCGATGGTGGTGAGCACCCCGTCGGCGCGCATCCCGCGCAACAGCCACACCCCGCTGACCCCGGTGCCGGTGCCGATCTCCACCACCGCGCGGGCGTTACCGGCGGCGGCGAGCAGGCGCAGCGCCGCCCCGGCCCCGGGGGTGACCGCGTCGAGGCCGACCTCCCGGGCGAGGCTCCGGGCGGTGGCCAGCACGATGTCCTCTCCGACGTACGACTCGGCGAACTGCAACGACTGCGCCGTCGGGCTGCCGGAACTGGCGACCGTGGCGATGGGACACCTCCGGGCGGTGGTGCGGGGAGCGGGTGGGCGCTATGAGCCTAGAGGCGAGGCTCCTTCGGCGCAGCCGCGAGTCCACCCGTGCCGGTCCGGGCGGCGCGGCGGCGGGTACGGCACCGGTCCGGGCGGACAAGAGCTGACTCCGTCCGGCGCATCCGTGCAATCCTGGACGGGGTGCCCCCTGCGCCGTGACCGCCACCCCCGGTCGTGGCCCGGGGCACCGGGGGACGACTGGGAGGCACCGACGTGACCGACGGCTGGGACTGGCGAGCGCCCGGCGGGACTCCGGGTTCGGCGGGGCCGCCGCCCGGTCCGCCGCAGACGGCCCCGACGACGCCGTACGGCGGGTCGGCTGCACCGTACGGCGGGTCGACGTCGCCCTGGTGGTCCGACGCGCTCGCCGACCCCTGGCGGGACCCGTACGCCCCGGCGGCGGTCGTGCTGCCCGGCGCACCGGCCACCGGTGCCGCGCCGGAGCCGGTCACCGACCCGGACGCGCCCGGCCGGCCACGGCTGCGCCAACTGCTGCTCGTCCCGCTGATCGTGGCGTTGCTCGCCGGCACCCTGGGTGGCGCCCTCGGCTACGCCTTCGCGGTGCGCGGTGGTGTCGGCGGCGGGGTCACCCTGGGGGCCGGCCCGGCCGAGGGTCCCGCGCTGGCCCAGCGTCGCCCGGACTCGCTGGCCGGGGTCGCCGGCCGGGTCCTGCCCAGCGTGGTGACGATCCGGGTGGCCGGCCCGGTCGGCACCAGCGAGGGGTCCGGGTTCATCGTCAGCACCGACGGCTACGTCGTCACCAACGACCACGTGGTCGCCGACGGCACCGGCCGGGCGTCGGTGACCTTCAACGACGGCAGCAGCTCCCCGGCGACGGTGGTCGGCCAGGATCCGGAGTCGGACATCGCGGTGATCAAGGTGAACCGTACGGGGCTGCGGCCGATCGAGTTCGGTGACTCCGACGCGCTCGCGGTGGGGGACCCGGTGCTGGCCATCGGTTCGCCGCTGTCCCTGGCGAACACGGTCACCGCCGGCATCATCAGCGCGCTGGACCGCACCATGCAGGCGGGGGAGCCGGGCGGGCCGGTCCGCTACTACGCGGCGATCCAGACCGACGCGGCGGTCAACCACGGCAACTCCGGTGGCCCGCTCGTCGACTCCGCCGGCCGGGTGATCGGGGTGAACTCGACGATCAAGTCGCTGGTGGCGGAGGGGCAGGAGGCGGGGAACATCGGGCTCGCCTTCGCCATCCCGATCAACCAGGCGAAGCGGATCACCCAGGACATCATCGGCACGGGCAAGGCCCGGCGTACCGTGATCGGGGCCCAGGTCGCCGGGACCGGGACGGCCACCCGGGCCGGCGTCGGGGTCCGCCTGGCGGCCGTGGAACCGGCCGGTCCGGCGGCCGGGGCGGGGCTGAAGACCGGCGACGTCGTGCTCAGGCTCAACGGTCGGCCGATCAACGATCCGACCGATCTGATCGCCCTGGTCCGCAAGTTCGCCCCCGGGTCGGTGGTGACGGTGGAGTACCGGCGCGGGTCGACCCGGCAGAACGCCTCGGTGACGCTCGCCGCGGACGCCAAGTGAGGTCCCTTCACCCCCTCCCGGACCGGGGCCTGACGTGCGTAGGCTTGGGTCGACGTGACGAGGAGGCCCTGCGGTGCTCGACAACCTGAACTGGTGGGAGATCGGCGTCCTGCTGCTCCTGGCACTGCTGATCTTCGGTGACCGGCTGCCCAACGTCATCAGCGACGGTCTGCGGATGGTGCGCAACCTGCGCACGATGGCCCGCAACGCGACCGGCGACCTGAGTCGTGAGCTGGGCACCGACATCCAGCTGGAGGACCTCCACCCGAAGGCGTTCATCCGCAAGCACCTGCTCAGCGAGGAGGACGAGCAGGCGATCCGCAAGCCCCTCCAGGGTGTCTACGACGACCTGCGGGCGGACGTCACCGGGGTGCACGAGGAACTCAAGGGCGTCGCCGACCGGATCGACCCGAGGGCCGCCGCCCGTAAGAGCACCGCGACGAGCACCGCCGCTCCTACGCCCGCGCCGGCCCCCCGCCCCAGCTACGACGACGCCACCTGAGCGGCGGCCCGCCCGGGACGCGGTCAGCGCCCGGCGGGCTTGAGACCCAGCGACTTGCCGAGCAGCGACTCGCGGCGTACCGCCAGCCGGTCGGCCACCTGGTGCAGCGCCTTCGCGGCGGGCGCGTCCGGCGCGGCCAGCACGATCGGGGTGCCGGCGTCGCCGCCCTCACGGACCCGGCTGTCCATCGGGATCTGGCCCAGCAACGGCACCTGCGCGCCGATCGTCCGGGTCAGCGACTCGGCCACGGCCGCGCCGCCACCTGACCCGAAGACCTCCATCCGGGTCCCGTCCGGCAGCTCCAGCCAGGACATGTTCTCGATGACGCCGACGATCCGCTGGTGGGTCTGCAACGAGATCGCGCCGGCCCGCTCGGCGACCTCGGCCGCCGCGGCCTGCGGGGTGGTCACCACCAGGATCTCGGCGTTGGGCAGCAGTTGGGCGACCGAGATGGCGATGTCGCCGGTGCCCGGTGGCAGGTCGAGCAGCAGGACGTCCAGCTCACCCCAGTAGACGTCGCCGAGGAACTGCTGCAACGCCCGGTGCAGCATCGGGCCGCGCCACACCACCGCCGAGTTGCCCGGGGTGAACATGCCGATCGAGATGACCTTCACGCCGTTCGCCTGCGGCGGCATGATCATGTCTTCCACCCGGGTGGGCTTGCCGTCCGCGCCGAGCATCCGGGGCACCGAGTGGCCGTAGATGTCGGCGTCGACCACACCGACGGACAGGCCCCGGGCGGCCAGCGCGGCGGCCAGGTTGACCGTGACGCTGGACTTGCCGACGCCGCCCTTGCCGCTGGCCACCGCGTAGACCCGGGTACGGGAGCCGGGCTGGGCGAACGGGATCACCGCCTCGTCGGTGGCACCGCCGCGCAGCTTGCCCTGCAACTCCTGCCGTTGCTCCGGGCTCATCACCCCGAAGTCGATCTCCACACCGCTCACCCCGGGCACCGCGCCGACGGCGGCGGTGATGTCCCCGCGCAGCTTGTCCTTCAGCGGACAGCCGGCCACGGTGAGCAGCAGCCCGACCCGGACCACGCCGTCCTCGCCGATCTCGGCGGAGCGGACCATGCCGAGGTCGGTGATGGGCCGACGGATCTCCGGGTCGTTGACGGTGGCCAGCGCGGCCTGGATCGCGTCGGAGATGGTGCTGACGGGAGCTGACATGCGGGCAATGCTACGTCGGCGGCGCGGGGCGTCCGACAACAGCGGGGCCGGGTGTGAGCGAATCGATCGGCCGGCCGGGGTCAGCCCGCCCTCCCGGACAAAGCTGGACGATCAGGTACGAGATCCCGGCCCGCTCAGCTCTCCGGGCGGAGACCGTCGCGGGCGTAGTCGCCGTCGAGATCGTCGCGCGGCTCGTCGAGCGGCGGCTCACCCCCGCCGGAGCGGCCCTCACCGCGCCCCACCGGCCGTTCCGGCTGCCGCAACTCCCGCTTCTGCCGCCGCTGCGCCGCCGCGTCCAGTTCCTCGGCCAGCCGGGCCAGCTCCGAGCGGAGGAAGTCCCGGGTCGCCACCTCACCCAGGGCGATCCGTAGCGCGGCCACCTCCCGGGCCAGGTACTCGGTATCCGCCTTCTGCATGGTCGCCCGGCGACGGTCCTCCTCCAGCGCCACCCGGTCCCGGTCGGTCTGCCGGTTCTGCGCGAGCAGGATCAGCGGGGCCGCGTACGACGCCTGCAACGACAGCACCAGGGTCAGGAACGTGAACGTGTACGGGTCGAAGCGCAGGTCGGCCGGGGCCAGGGTGTTCCAACCGAACCACAGCGCGATCACCACCGTCATGTAGACGATGAAGTTCGCCGTGCCCATGCCCCGGGCGATCCCCTCCGACCAGCGGCCGAACGCCTCCGGGTCGAACCGGGGCAGCTTGACGCCCCGGGGCTCGCGCGGCTGGTCCAGCCGCTCGGTCCGCCGCTGGTCAGCCATCGGTGCCACCGCCTACCGGTGTCGTGGGCGGCTCCGGGGCATCGTCCGCGCCCGGGGTGGACACCGCGTCGCGGTCCCGCCAGTCCCGGGGCAGCGAGTGGTCCAGCACGTCGTCGACGGTGACCGCGCCGACCAGCCGGTTGTTCCGGTCGACCACCGGCATCGCGACCAGGTCGTAGGTGGCCATCCGACGGGTTATCTCCGGCAGCGGGGTGGTCGGGCGCAGCGGGTCGATGTCGTTTATCACCACCCCGCCGAGCAGGTCGGCCGGGGGCTCGCGCAGCAGCCGCTGGAAGTGCACGATGCCCAGGTAGCGGCCGGTCGGGGTGGTCATCGGGGCGCGGGTCACGAAGACCTGCGCGGCGATCGCCGGGGAGAGTTGCTCCTCCCTGATCCGGGCCAGCGCCTCGGCGACCGTGGCGTCCGGCGGCAGAATCACCGGCTCGGAGGTCATCACGCTGCCGGCCGTCCCGGAGGTGTATTTCAGCAGTTGGCGGACCGGGTCGGCCTCGTCCGGCTCCATCAGGTCCAGCAGCACGTCCTGCTCCGGCGGGGGCAGCTCGTTGAGCAGGTCGGCGGCGTCGTCCGGGTCCATCTCCTCCAGCACGTCGGCGGCCCGTTCCCGGTCCAGCGCGGCGAGGATCTCCACCTGGTCGCGTTCGGGCAGCTCGCTGAGCACGTCGGCGAGGCGTTCGTCGTCGAGGGCCGCCGCGACCTCGTTGCGCCGGGCGTCGGGCAGGTCCTGGAGCGCGTTGGCCAGGTCGGCGGGGCGCATGTCCTCCAGCACGGCCAGCAGGTTGGCGGTGCCCCGGTTGTCGGCGATGCCGCTCAGCCCGCGTACCCGGTCCCAGTCCACCTGGTGCAGGTGGCCACGGCGGGTCAACCGGCTGGTCTGCTCGCGGACGGCGACCCGGGACAACGACCACTCGCCGCCCCGGCTGCACTCCATCGCCACGTCCACCACCGCGCCGGGCTGGCCGCCCGGGTCGAGCTGCACCCGCCGGTCCAGCAACTCCTGCAGGACGAGCAGCTCGTTGGGGCGTTTGGAGAAGCGGCGCAGGTTGAGGGTGCCGCTGCCGAGGACGACCGCGTCGGGGTCGATGGAGGTGATCCGGTTGATGGACAGGAAGATCCGGCGGCGCATCGGCATCTCGGCCACCAGACCCACCACCTCGGGTGGACGCTGGGTCGGCCGGATCCGGGCGACGGCGTCGCGGACCCGCCCCACCTGGTCGCCGTTCGGGTCGAAGACGGCGACTCCGGCGAGTCGAGCGATGTAGACCCGGTTCGGCGTGCTCACGGCCACCAGCCTAAGCGCCTAGTGTTTACCACCATGTCGACCCTGGCCTACGAGATCGTGGACGTCTTCACCGACCGCCCGTTCGCCGGCAACCCCCTGGCCGTGGTGTTCGGCGCCGAAGCGCTGGCCACCGAGCAGATGCAGGTGCTGGCGGTGGAGTTCAACCTCTCGGAGACGGTGTTCGTGCTGCCGCCGACCCAGGTGGGCGCCACCTACCGGGCCCGGATCTTCACCCCGACCGGGGAACTGCCCTTCGCCGGTCACCCCAGCGTCGGCGCGGCGGTCGCCGCCAGCCGTCGTGGCCTGTTCCCCGCCGGACCGGTCAGCCAGGAGTGTCACGCCGGGGTGCTGCCGGTCGAGGTGACCGCGACCGGTGCCACGCTGACCGGCGGCACCCCCACCCTCGGGCCGGAACTCGACCCGGAACCGCTGCTGGAGATGGCCGGGCTCGCCGCCGCCGACCACGCCGGCCCGGCCCCCCGGGTGGCCGGCTGTGGGCTGGAGTTCCCCTACCTGCCGGTGCACCCCGACGCGGTGGCCCGCGCCCGGGTCAACCTGGCGGCGGCCGAGCGGTACGGGGTGGAGCACGTCAGCGTCTTCTCCTGGGACGCCGACACGCGCACCGCCCACGCCCGGGTCTTCGTGCCGGGGCTCGGCGTGTCCGAGGACCCGGCCACCGGTTCGGCCGCCCTGGGGCTGGGGGTGTGGCTGGTCGCCAGCGGTCTGCTCCCCGGCACCGGCCGCAGCGGGTACGCCGTCCGGCAGGGCGCGGAGATCGGCCGCCCGTCGGCCCTGGACTGCACGGTGACCGCCGAGGACGCGACGGCGGTCGGCGCGACGGTGACCGGCCAGGTGATGCCGGTCGCCCGGGGCGAGATCCTGGTGCCGCCCTTCGTCGGGTGACCGGGCACCGTCGGGGCCGGTGACGGCGCTCGGGTGCCGGACGGGTGGAAGCTGCGAGAGGATGCGGGTGTGACGGACGAGGTGGACGCCTCCCGGTCGACGCCACTGGTCGACGAGGCGGTCAAGAAGGCGGCGGTGGCCTGGGTGGGGGTCGGTGACGGGCCGGCGGTCGCGCTGTGGTGCGTACCCCTGGAGGGGTCGTTGTTCGTGGTCAGCGGGCCGGGGGAGCAGACCGCGCCGGGGCTGGCCGACGCCGCCACGGCCCGGGTGACCCTGCGCGGCGACCACGGCGGGCGCATCGTGACCTGGCCGGCGCGGGTGATCCGGCTGGCCCCGGGCAGCCCGGAGTGGGAGACCTCCGCGCCGCTGGTCGCGGCGAAGCGGCTCAACGCCTCCGGTCCGACCGCCGACCTGGTGGCCCGCTGGGCGGCCGACGGTTGCGCGCTGACCCGGCTCGTCCCGGACGGCACGCCGGACGCCGGGGACGCCCTGCCGGACACCTCGCTGGCCGCCGAGCCCCGGGGCGCGGCGGTGGTCCGGGCCACCCGCAAACCGTTCCGCCTGCACCGGGTTCGCCGCCGCTGACCCACCGGCCGTCGCCGCCGGGCACCGCTGACCAGCGCTCCGGGGCACCGCCCGGCAGGGTCGACCCGCCGCCCGGCGTGCACCCGACCCGTCGCCGCCCGTGTGAGGATGACCCACCGTGTCCTCCGCCGCACCGCCGCCGCGTCCGCCCGTCGATCCGCTCACCGTCGGCGTCCTCGTGCTCGCCGTCGCCTCGGTCTCGTCGTCGGCCCCGCTGATCGCGTTCGCGGCGGCACCGGCGCTGGCCGTGGCGTGCTGGCGCAACCTGCTCGCGGTCACCGTGCTCGCCCCGTTCACGGTGGCCCGTCGCCGGGCCGAACTGCGGGCCCTGACCGTGGGGGCGGGTCGCCGGGAGGGCTGGTACTGCGTGCTGTCCGGGGTGGCGCTGGCCGCGCACTTCGCCACCTGGATGCCGAGCGCCCAGCTCACCTCCGTGGCGGCAGCCACCGCGCTGGGCGCCACCCAACCGGTCTGGCAGGGGCTGATCGCCCGCTGGCAGGGCCGGCGGCTGTCGTACCCCGTCTGGGTCGGCATCGGGGTGGCGGTGACCGGTGCGGTGCTGGCCACCGGCGCGGACGTCGGCGTCTCCGGCCGGGCCTTCGCCGGTGACCTGCTGGCGGTGGTCGGCGGGATGTTCGCCGCCGTCTACACCGCGTTCGGCGAACGCGCCCGCGCCACCATCAGCACCGCCACCTACACCACCATCTGCTACGGGGTGTGCGCGGCGATCCTGCTGGTCGGCTGCCTGGTCGGCGGGGTACGGCTGCACGGGTACGGCACCAGCACCTGGCTGGCGATCGTCGGGCTGGTGGTGGGGGCCCAACTGCTCGGCCACTCGATGTTCAACCACGCGCTGCGCCGGGTGTCGGCGACCACCATCAGCGTGCTGATCCTGCTGGAGGCCCCCGGTGCGGCGCTGATCGCCTGGGCGTGGCTGGGGCAGCTGCCCCGCCCGTACGCGCTGCCCGGGTTGGCGCTGCTGCTCGCCGGGGTGGTCGTGGTGGTGCTCGGCGGTGCCCGTACGGGTCGGCGGGCCATCCCGGCCACGCTGCCCGCCACCGCCGTCCCGCCGGCACCCTGACCACCCGGTCCGGCTGCCCGCCCGCGATCCGTTCGCCGCGATTCCGCCGGAACGGCGGGCACGGGTCCCGTCCGCACGTGAGAGTGCGGGGGGAGGTGGGGCGATGGCGGGGCGCAGCGCGGACGACGACCGCAGCGGCACCGTGGTCACCCCGTCGGCCGAGTTCCCGCCGCTCACGCCGGCGGAGGTGGACGCCCTGCGCCGGGTCGGCGCGCACTGGCGGGTCGGTGCGCCGCCCGCCCTGCCGGTCGACCCGACCCTGGACCGCTACCGCAACCACCCCGCCCCGGGCCGGCTCAGCCGGCTGGCCCCGATCGCGCTCTTCCGGCCGGCACCGGGGGCACCGGCCGGCCGGGACGGGCTGGTCGCCGCCGAACGGGCCGACCAGCCGGACTCGCCCCTGGGCCGGCGGCTCGGCCGGGTCCGCCGGGTGCTCCTCGGCCCACCACTGGCCAGCGCCGCCGTGCTGCACGAGCGGATGCGCAAACTGGTGGCGCTGCCGGTGCTCTCCTCCGACCTGCTCAGCTCGGTCGCGTACGGGCCGGAGGCGTTGCTGACCGTGCTGGTGCTGGCCGGCAGCGGGGCACTGGGCCTGGCCCTGCCCCTGTCGGCCGGGCTGGTGCTGCTGATGGTCGCCGTCGGGATCTCGTACCGGCAGACCATCCCGGCGTACCCGCACGGGGCCGGGTCGTACCTGGTGGCGGGGGACAACCTGGGGGTCAGGGCGGGGCTGACCGCCGCCGCCGGGCTGATGCTCGACTACGTGCTGACCGTGTCGGTGTCGATCGCGGCGGGCGTGCACGCGATCACCTCGGCGCTGCCGGGGCTGACGCCGTTCGCCGTGCCGCTCGGGGTGCTGGTGATCCTGCTGCTGCTCGCCGGCAACCTGCGCGGGGTACGCGCCGCCGGCAACCTGTTCGTCCTGCCGACGTACGCCTTCGTGGCCGCCGTGCTGGGGTTGCTCGTAGTCGGCTACCTGCGGGCGGCGGGCCGGGGGTTCGCGTCGGTGGCCCCGCCGGTGGTGCCGGCGACCCAGGGGCTGGGGCTGCTGCTGGTGCTGCGGGCGTTCGCCTCCGGGGCGGTGTCGATGACCGGCATCGAGGCGGTCTCCAACGCGGTGCCCGCGTTCCGTACGCCGGAGTGGCGCAACGCGCGCACCACGCTGACCTGGATGGTGGCGATGCTGGTGGTCCTGTTCGCCGGGCTGACCCTGCTGATCCACCTGGCCGGGCTGGTGCCCCGACCGGGCGAGACGCTGCTGTCCCAGCTCGCCCGGGTGACCTTCCCCACCGGCCCCTGGTACGCCGTCGTCCAGGTGACCACCGCGCTGATCCTGCTGCTCGCCGCGAACACCGCGTTCAACGACTTTCCCCGGCTGCTGTTCTTCATGGCCCGCGCCGGTCACGCGCCCCGCCGCTTCCTGCACCTGGGCGACCGGTTGGCGTTCGGCAACGGCCTGGTCGCGCTGGCCGCGACCGCGGTCGTGGTGTTCGTCGCGTTCGGCGGGCACACCGAGAAACTGATCCCGTTGTACGCGGTGGGGGTGTTCCTCGCCTTCACCCTGTCGCAGAGCGGCATGGTGGTGCACTGGCGGCGGCACCGGGGCGGTGGCTGGCGGCGGCGGGCGCTGGTCAACGGGGTGGGCGCGGTGCTGTCCGGGCTGGTGCTGCTGACCGCGGCGGTGGCGAAGTTCACCGAGGGTGCCTGGGTGGTGGTGGTCGCCGTACCGCTGCTGGTGCTGCTCTTCGCCCGGATCCACCGGCACTACCGCACCCTGCACGCCGCCCTGGCCCTGCGCCCGCCACCTGCCGACCCCGTCCCGCCGGCCGCCGCCCGCGGACCCGCCGCCGGGCCGTCCGGCGCACCGGCGGGCCGGTCCGTCGAGGGCGAGGAGGTGCCGCAGGAACTGCGTCACCTGGTGGTGGTCCCGGTGGTACGCCTCAACCGCGCCTCGATGCGGGCCCTGGCGTACGCGGTGTCGCTGGGCCGACCGACGCTGGCGGTGCACCTCGCCCCGGAGGACGCCGAGGCGGACCGGTTCCGGGAGCAGTGGCGGGCCTGGGGGGACCACGTCCGGCTGGAGACGATCGTCTCGCCGTACCGGGCGGTGGTCGGGCCGCTGGCGCACTACCTGGAGGCGTTGCACGCCGCCGCGCCGGATCTGGTGCTGACCGTGGTGGTGCCGGAGGTGGTGCTGCGCCGGCCGTGGCACCGCCTGCTGCACAGCCGTACCGGCCAGCGGCTGCGCCGGGCGCTGCGCGCCCTGCCCGGTGTGGTGGTCACCACCGTCCCCGTCCACGTGCTTGAGTGAAGGCGGCAAGACGACCGGCGATTCGACCGATGGTGTCCTGTGTCACAGTTCGGGTGTGCGAGAATCGCACGGTGGCTGACATCGACGCGCGGACGCTGGGGGAGCGCATCCGGGATGCGCGTAAGCGTGCAGGCCTCAGTCAAGAGGACCTCGGGCACGCGGTAGGCATCGAACGAACGGTCATGAACAAGATCGAGAGTGGCATACGCAAGGTCACCGCGCTCGAACTGGCGGACATCGCCGGGGCGATCGGTGTACGCATGTCCACGTTCTTCGAGGAGCCTGTCCCCGCGCTCGTCGCCCATCGGTCCAGTCAGGGGCTGGACACCGCAGACTCGCAGGTCGACACCCTGCTGACCACGTTCGCCAGCGAGGTCGCATTCGTCGCGTCGTTGGGCGTCGACGAACTGGGGCTCGACGGTGCCGAGGCGGTCACCCAGGCCGGTATCACGACACCGTCGACCAATGCCGAGGCCGAGGCGTTCGCGGCGCAGGCGCGTGGCCTGCTGGCCTGCTCGGCAACGGAACCGATCAGTCGGTTCGTCGAACGGGTCGCCGCCGTCGGGCTCCTGGCGTTCTCTCGCGACATCGGCAAGGACACGGCGGACGCCGGGTCGGTCCTGCTGCCCCGGGGCGGTGTGTGCCTCGTCAACAGCCATATGAAGGTCGGTCGTAGGAGACTCGCCCTCGCGCACGAACTCGGTCACTATCTCATCGCGGACACTTACACCGTCGACTGGCGGGTGGCCGACCATTCCGATCAGGTGGTCCCCCTGGAGTCACGCCTCGACCGCTTCGCCCGCGCGTTTCTGCTACCCGAGGCCGCGATCACCCCGCAGTGGCAGGAAAAGGCGTCCCGGTCCGGGGAACGCGCTGCGGCGATTTACCTCGCGAGTGCCTACCGGGTCGACATGGCCACCCTCGCGACCCGCCTGAAGGAACTGGGCCTGGCCGACGCCGAGCGGGTGGCCGCGGTACGCCGATACCGTACGACCCAGACCGACATCGTGGAGATGGGTCTCAACGTCCCCCCGGAGGAACTGGCGGGAACGACGGTCCCTCGCCCGTTCGCCCGCGCGGTGCTGCGGCTGGTACGGGACGAGCGGATCAGCCGCGAACGTGCCCTGGACCTACTACAGGGCACGTTCGACGAGGCGGACCTGCCGCAGGTCCGGCAGCGACGGGCCGACGAGATCTGGCGTTTCGTGTCGTGACGGTTCCCGAGAACGCCCTGGTCTTCGACACCGGGCCGCTGCGTCATTTCGCTCAGCAGGGATGGTTGGGGGTCCTGCGTTTTCTCGCCGAGGACCGCCCTGTCTACGTCCCCGACAGCGTGGAGCGTGAACTCCAGCGTGCCGTCGAGCAGGTGCCGGCCGCCCGCGCGGTGCTCGACGCAGACTGGATCAAGGTCCACCGGTCGACCGATGTCGGTTTCGCCGAAGCCTTCGCCCACTATGCCGATCGGTTGGTGGTCGACGGCAGGAACATCGGCGAGTGCGGGGTGCTCGCCATGGGCCAGGTCTACAAGTGCGAGGTGGTGCTGGACGATGCCACGCCGCGCCAGATCGCCGAGGAAAAGGGCATCCGGGTCACGGCGACTGTCCCGCTGCTGTGCCAGGCGGTCCGCACGAAAATGCTCGCCGTGAAACGGTGGAGGAGTTGGTCGACCGGCTTCTGGAAGGCGAGTACTTCCTACCGTTCGGTGTCGGTGGGTTCCGTCGCCATGTTCTGGAGAACGGACTGCTTGAATACGACGAACTGTCTCCCCCGGCGTCATGATCGCAGGCGTGGGTGGCCGTTGCCGCCGCGGTCAGGTGTCGAGGCCGACGGCGGCGGCGCTGGCGGTCCAGAGGCGCGCGGCCAGCGCCGGGTCGGCGGCACGCGGCCAGGGCCGGCGCAGTCGCCGGTCGGCGTAGTAACCGCCGTCGACCAGCCGGGACGCGGGCTGGTTGGCCAGCCAGACCAGCGTCTCCGCGCCCTTCTCCGGGCTGCGGAACGGCATCACCCGCATGCCGAGGGCGACCAGCCGGCTGTCCGCGCCGAACCGGGTCCGCACCACCCCCGGGTGGAACGAGTACGCCGGCACGTCGGGCCAGCGCCGGGCGGCCTCGGCGGCGAACAGGATGTTGGCCTGCTTGCTGGTGCCGTACGCGCGCATCGGCCGGTACCGGCGCAGCGCGGCGTTGAGGTCGTCCGGGTCGAGGGTCCCGCTGCGGTGCGCGCCGGAGGCGGTCACCACCAGCCGGCCGACCCGGTCGACGAGCAGGTTGCTCAGCAGGAACGGGGCCAGGTGGTTGGCCTGGATCGACAGCTCGAACCCGTCGACCGTGGTGAGCGGCTCCAACACGATCGCCCCGGCGTTGTTCGCCAGCACGTCGATCCGGTCGTACGTCGCCCGCAGCCGCTCGGCGAGCCCGCGTACGTCGTCGAGCACGGCGAAGTCGGCGCGGAACAGTTCGGGGCGTTCGCCGGACGCCTCGCGTACCCGGTCACCGGCGGCCTGGAGGCGGGCCGGGTCCCGGCCGACGAGCGCCACCCGGTCGCCGCGCCGGGCCAGCGCCACCGCGGCGGCCAGGCCGATGCCCGAACTGGCCCCGGTCACCACCACGGTCCGCCGCCCGGTGGCATCTTCCACAGGTCCATTCACCCCGGTCACGGCACGAGGTTACCGTGGAGTCACCACGCCCACCGGGGCCGTACGGGTTCTCGTCACGTGCGGGTGACCGGGTGGGCCGCCCAGGGTGCCCGGGGCGGCCCCACCGCTCAGTACGAGGTGCCGTACCCGGTCGTCGACTCCTGGTTGGCCAGCCAGACGAAGAAGACCACGATGGCGATGGTGGCCAGCACCGCGATGACGGTGGAGATCCACCCGACGATGATGCCGGCGGTGGCGAAGCCCGCACCGCCCTCCCCCCGCTCCCGGATCTGCCGCCGGGCCACGTGGCCGAGGATCGCGCCGATGAGGCCGATGTAGCCGCCGAGTCCGTAACCGCACAGCCCGATCGCGCCGATGATCGAGACGATCATCGAGGCGATCGCGAGGCCGTTCTGCGGCGGCGGAGGCTGGTAGCCGCCGTAACCGGCGTACCCCATCGGCTGCGGGTAGCCGGGCTGCGGGTAGGCGGCAGCGGCGGCGTACGGGTCGACCGGGGCGGCCTGGGCGGGGATGCCCGGCGCGCCCGCGTACGGGTCGGCCGGGGCGTACGGGTCCTTCCCGACCGGTGGGGCGGAGATCGGCGGGCCACTGGCCGGCAGTGTCGGGTCGGGCTGCTGGGCCGACCAGGCCGGGTCCGACCAGCCGTCGGAGGGCGGGGGGTAGGTCATCTGATCTTCTCCGTCGCATGTAGGTGCGCCGTCAGGGTAGCCAGGACCGCACAGTGGTGGGGTCGGCCCCGTGGTGGCTCGTTGCCCGCGTCCGGTCGAGCGGGCAGGATGCCGGCATGGCTATCGACGCGCGTGGGGCCGACCGATCCGGCAGCCGACCGAGGCGGGACGTGAGCCGCCCCGGCCTTGCCCGGCGCACCCGTGCCACCACCGGCGGCAGCCAACCCGGCCAGGACGAGCCGGTGCCGCTGCCGGACCCGGTGACCATGCGGCTGGACGGCCGGGTCGCCCTGGTCACGGGTGCGGGCAGCGCCGACGGCATCGGGTACGCCACCGCCCGCCGCCTGGCCGACCTGGGCGCCCGGGTGGCGATCGTCTCCACCACCCGGCGTATCCACGAGCGGGCCGGTGAGCTGGGCGTGACCGGGTTCGTCGCCGACCTGACCGACGAGTCCGAGGTCGGCGCGCTCGCCGACGCGGTCGCCGAGCAGCTCGGCGACGTCGAGGTGTTGGTCAACAACGCCGGCCTGGCCAGCCGGGCCAGCCCCGAGGTGCTCCGCCCGGTGGCCCAGCTCAGCTACGACGAGTGGCGCGGCGAGATCGACCGAAACCTGACCACCGCGTTCCTGTGCAGCCGGGCCTTCATCAGCGGGATGGCCGAGCGGGGCTGGGGGCGGATCGTCAACCTCTCGGCGACCGCCGGCCCGGTCAACGCCCTGCCCACCGAGGCGGCGTACGCGGCGGCCAAGGCGGGGGTGGTCGGGCTGACCCGGGCCCTGGCGATGGAGATGATCGCCGACGGGGTGACGGTGAACGCGGTGGCCCCCGGCACCATCTACACGGCGGCCTCGACGATGGCGGAGCTCAAGCAGGGGCTCGGCACCCCGGTCGGCCGCCCCGGCACCCCCGACGAGGTGGCTGCCGCGATCAGCTTCCTCTGCTCGCCCGCGGCGTCGTACATCACCGGGCAGATGCTGGTGGTCGACGGTGGCAACAGCGTCCGGGAGGCGCAGTTCCGCTGATCAGTAGCCGGTGCCGGTGCTGCTGCCGACGCCGGCCACCACGACCAGGGCGAGCCAGCCGCAGCAGACGAGCACCCCGATCGCGGTGAACGCGTAACTGAGGACCAGCCCCCAGGTGGCGAGTTGGTCGCCGTCCTCGCCGGTCCGCCGGATCTGCCGTTTCGCCAGGTGGCCGAGGACGATGCCGGCCGGGGCGAAGACGAAGGCGAACACCAGGGACAGGATCGCCGGCACGTTGGTCCCGCCGCCACCGGGTGGTCCGTACGGCCCGGGTGGCGGGTGGCCCCACTGCTGTCCGCCCGGCGGCTGCCCCCACGGCGGTGGCTGTTCCCCAGCGGACGGCTGTTCCCAGGCTGCTGGCCCGCCCGGCGGCGTGACCGCCGGCTGCTCGCCCGACGGTGGCCGGCTCCAGCCGGGCGACCCGGACGGTGGGGCCGACCCGCCCGGCTCGCCGCCGCCCGGGAACTCACCGATGCGACCCGGCTCCGGCGGCCGGGCCGGGGCCGACGGCTCGGAGGGCGCGGACGGCTGCGCCCAGGGGGACGGCTCGGCAGGTGGGGCCCACGCTGACGGCTCGGGCCCGCTCGGGCTCCACGGTCCGTCCGGCGGGGTGGGCGCGGGCGGGGAGGCCGGTTCGTCGGACGGACGTCGGGGCGGCTCGTACGGTGACGGCGGCTGCTCCGGCTCCCCCGGTGGCGTACTCACGGTGCCCGCCCTCCGCCGCAGGTCAGTGGCCTCTCTACGGCGGACGCTACCGGCTGGCGGCGCGGCTTTTCACCCGGTTGACGCCACGTCACCTCGTCGGGGCGGGTGGCGGACCGGTCAGGGCAGCCGGGAGAGGTCGGCGGCGGCCCGCTCGATGATCAGGCAGCGGTCTTCGACGTAGTCCATGCCGGCCGCCTCGGCGATCCGCCGCGCCTCGGCGGAGACGATGCCGAGCTGGAGCCAGACCGCCGGTGCGCCGATGGTCGCCGCCTGCCGTACCACCTCGACGGCGTCCCGGGCCGGGCGGAAGACGTTCACCAGGTCCACCGGGTGCGGAATGTCGGCGAGCGACGGGTAGGCCCGCTCACCGAACAACTCGTCCACGGTCGGGTTGACCGGAATGATCCGCCAGCCGTACCGCTGCATCTGTGCCGGCACCCGGTGTGCGGCCTTGCCCGGGTCGCGGGAAGCGCCCACGACGGCGATCACGGCGGAGTCGGCGAGGAGCTGCTGTGCGGTCCGCATCCGCCGAGCCTAGCCCGATTCCGGGCGGGTGGGACCGGCCCGGCCGCCGGGGCACGGCTCTGCTTGCCCGTCGCGCGCGCTCGACGGGCCTGCTCAGAGCAGGGCGAGCTGTTCGGGGGCGGGTGCGGACGGTGGGGCCGGCACCCGATGGCTGTCGCCGCGCTCGCTCCGGTGCAGGCCGTGCCGGCGGGCCGCGATCCGCACCCGGGCGGTCAACTCCCGCTGGTACGCCTGCGGCGGGTAGGCCCCGGCGCGGTAGAGCTCGCGGTAGCGGGGGACCAGGTGCGGGAACTCCCGGCCCAGCCAGTGCGCGTACCACTGGCGGGCACCGGGGCGCAGGTGCAGGGCCAGCGGCGTGACACCGGTGGCGCCGGCGGCGGCGATGGCCGCGAGGGTGGCGTCGATCGACGCGTCGTCGTCGCTGAGGCCGGGCAGGATCGGCGCCATCAGCACCCCCACCTCGAAGCCGGCGTCGGTGAGCCGGCGGACCGCGTCGAGCCGGCGACGCGGGCTCGGGGTGCCGGGCTCCACCGCCCGCCACAGGGTCTCGTCGACGAAGCCCACCGAGAACGACAGGCTGACCCGGGTGACCTCGGCGGCCTGGCACAGCAGCGGCAGGTCACGCAGGATCAGGGTGCCCTTGGTGAGGATCGAGAACGGGTTGGCGAAGTCCCGCAGCGCCGTGATGATCGGCGGCAGCAGCCGGTAGCGGCCCTCGGCGCGCTGGTAGCAGTCGACGTTGGTGCCCATCGCGATCGGTGCGCCCCGCCACCGCGCGGCGGCCAACTCGCGCCGGACCAGCTCCCCGGCGTTGACCTTGACGACCACCTTGCGGTCGAAGTCCGCGCCCGCGTCGAGGTCGAGGTAGGTGTGCGAGTTGCGGGCGAAGCAGTAGACGCAGGCGTGGGTGCAGCCCCGGTACGGATTGATCGTCCAGCTGAACGGCACCCGCGACCCGGTCGGCACCCGGTTGATGATCGACTTGGCCTGCACCTCGTAGAAGGTCATGCCGGCGAAGTCGGGGGTGTCGAACGTGCGGGTGACCGCGCCGGGCAGCGCCAGCGGCAGGGGTGGCGTCGCTGGCGCTGCCCGGTCGGGACGCTCCTCGTCCGGGGGAGCGGAGAGGTGGTCCCAGCGCATGTCGTTATTCGAACATGTGTGCGAGCGCGACGCAAGTGAAACGCCGACGGCCGGACCGTGGGGCCCGACCGCCGGCGGCGGTGTTCAGTGCTGGTGGTTCGCCAGCTGCTTGCGGACGTCGTCCATGTCCAGGGCTTGGACCTGCTCGATCAGGTTCTCCAGGGCCGACTCGGGCAGCGCGCCGGGCTGGGCGAAGACGATCACGCCGTCCCGGATCGCCATGATCGTCGGGATCGAGCGGATGTCGAACTTGGCGCCCAGTTCCTGCTGCGCCTCGGTGTCGACCTTGCCGAAGGTGATGTCGGGGTGCTTCTCCGACGAGCGCTCGTAGACCGGGGCGAACCGCTTGCACGGGCCGCACCACTCGGCCCAGAAGTCGACCAGCACGATGCCGCTGCTCTCGGTCACCTCGTCGAAGTTGGCCGTGGTCAGCTCAACGGTTGCCATTGGACTCTCCGATCAGCGCGGATTGCTTTTTCCGTCCGGTAGAACCAGGTGGTACCCCGGCAAATTCCCGGGTGGGGCGTGCCGAAACCGGGCCGCTCCGGAGCTCCGATCATGCTCATCGAGCTGCATCTGTCGATGCGCGTGTGCGGACTGCACTTGCACGACGCATTTGCGTGACGGCCCGTGATGGGAGCGTTTCCAGGGAGATCGCCGCCCGGAGCAGCCAACATGCGCGAACTTGTCGCCTGACAAGGTACTACTTCACCTGCAGAGATCGCTCTCTCGTTGATCGTTAGTGACTCTGAGTATTGTTACGAAAAGATAAATGTGACCTCCGTCTCTGTTCGTTCATCGTCGTGGTGGGGCAGAATCTTCGACATCAGAGCGTGGGCGGCGGGTGCCGGGGAGGGCCCCGCCGCTCATTGCGTCTCCCCCCGGATGGGCCCGGGAGTGACATTTTCCTGTCACCCGCCAGCCGAGGTCTCCTTAATCAGCGGTAAGGCGTGTCGAGTCGTACTCGCCGCTGCCCGTCGACGACGGCGCGCGGGCACCCCGGCCGCGACACCGAACGGCCCACGGGCGCGGATCGCGCCGGGACGAGCCCGTCACCCGTCCGGCGGGCTTATGCTGACGGCGGAGGTCCTGATGAGCCACTCCCGCGCCGGAGAGCCGCCCTCTGCCGGACGGCGTGCCGCACCGCTGACCACCGCCACCTACTCCGCCACCGAGTGGGAACTGCTCACCACGCTGCCCGGCCGGGTGCTGGTGGCCGCCGCCTCACCCGGCCCCGGTCGCCCGACCCGGGACGTCACCGCCGGCCTCGTCGGGCTGGACGCTCTCGCCGCCGGCCGGGCCTCCGACAGCGACCTCGTCCGCGCCGTGGTCGCCGCGATCTACGCCCGGCACGACGGCGCGACCGCCGCGGTCGGCGGGCCCACCGGCCCGGCCGACCTGCCACCGGCCTGCCGGGCCGCCGTCCGGGTGCTGCGTCGACGGGCCGACCCCGCGGACTCCGCCGCGTACCGGCAGTGGGTGGAGTCGGTGGCGGTCCGGGTCTGCCGGACCGGTGCCCCCGACCCCACCGACAGGTGGTTCCTGGAACGCCTCGGCGACGCGTTGGGGCTGCGCGGGCGGTGAGGGCACCCCGGACCCGTGCGCACCCCCCGGGGTGACACCGGTCGGGGTGGCCTACGGGGGTCGCGGCGGCGGCCGTACCCTCTTGGAACCGTGACCGAGGACCAGCTCGACGTGGGTGTCGGACCGTGGCCGGGCGACCCGCCTGACGACCCGCGCTACGACCCGGAGCTGCTCGCCGCCGGCGACCGGCGCAACGTGGTGGACCGCTACCGCTACTGGCGGCGGGAGGCCGTCGTGGCCGACCTGGACGCCCGGCGGCACGACTTCCACGTGGCCATCGAGAACTGGCAGCACGACTTCAACATCGGCACGGTGGTGCGCAACGCCAACGCCTTCCTCGCGGCCGAGGTGCACATCGTCGGGCTGCGCCGGTGGAACCGTCGGGGTGCCATGGTCACCGACCGGTACCAGCACGTCAGGCACCATCCGACCATCGAGGAGTTCGTCGGCTGGGCCGCCGGGCAGGAGCTGCCGGTGGTCGGCATCGACAACCTGCCCGGTTCCCGGCCGTTGGAGACGATCACCCTGCCCCGGCGTTGCGTGCTGCTCTTCGGCCAGGAGGGGCCGGGGCTGTCCGCCGCCGCCCGCGCCGCCTGCGACCAGCTCTTCTCGATCGCCCAGTACGGCTCGACCCGGTCGATCAACGCCGGGGTGGCCAGCGGCATCGCCATGCACGCCTGGGTACGCGCCCACGCCGCCGCCCCGCCCGCCTGACCCGCCCGCCCTGCACCCGCCCGCCTGGCCCGCACCCGCCCGCCCCGCACCGGGCCGGCGTCCCCGCCCGGGCGACCGGCACTCGCGCCGGGCGGCCGGCCCCGGGAAATCGCCGCGTGGGCGCTGAGGTGCGGAAAGGGGCGGCACGGTCGTGGCGGCGGCTTGACGCCGGGCGCGTCGCCGGGCCACGGTGGGGATGTGAGTGTCGTGGTGAGTTGTCCGAGGTGTGCGGGTCAGGTACGCCCACCGGACCTGATGCACGGTGAGTCGCGTTGCGTCAGGTGCGGACCGGTGGCCCCGCTGCACGTGCCCGAGCACATCGACGCCGACATCGTGGCGAGCGTGGTGGACCGGGTGGCGGCAGAGAGCGACCCGCAGCGGCCCGCGCTGCCCCTGTGGTGCCCGTGGCCGCTGCCGTCCGGCTGGACGGTGACCGGGGTGGCCTGGGCTGGCGACGAGGCCGGTGGCGTGCGGGCCACGGCCGTCGCGTGCGCCGGGCCGGCCCCGCTCGGCGGTGGACCGGCCGAACTGGTCCTGGTGGCCGAGGAGCCGGGAGTGGGATTGGGCACCCGGTTCGCCGGGGTGGCCGGCCCGGATCCCGGTCCAGAGTTGACGGAGGTGCTGGCCGGGCCCGGTCCCGGCCCTGGTCACCCCGAGCATGTCGAGCCGGCGCGGATCAGGGTCGGGGGCCATCCGACTCCACTGTGGTTAATCAATTCGGCAACGGATCGAAGCGCGTACGCCGGTGAGGCTCGGGGAATGTGGCTCCATGCGATAGCCTGGCCGGCGAGCGCGGGTCACCTCCTCGCGGAAGATGTCGTCCTGCACGACCTCACCGAGTGGACTCCGCCCGAGCTCGTGTACGGCGCTCCGTCCCCGTACCTGCACGGAGGGGCTTGACGGCCCTCCCGGCGAGTCGGAGATGGGACGCAGATATTCACGCTACGGCATCATGCTGATACTCTGGGTGCCGCTGCGGTAAACGGACCCGGCGCCGCGCGAGAGGATGGCCCGCTATGGTCAAGAAGGTCCTCACCTGGGCCGGTATCGCATTCTTGATCTTCTTCGTTGCCTACCGGCCAAACTCGGCAGCGGACGTCTTCAAGTCGCTCGGCGGTGGCATCGTGGACATCGCCCAGGGCTTCGGCGACTTCTTCACGAGCCTCGTCGCCTAACCCCCGATGGGCAGCCCCTCCGGACCCCCGTTCGACCCGGACGATCCCGGCCGGGACCGCCGGGAGCGGGACACCGAGCCGATCCCGAGGTACCGACCCGACGACGGGCCGGCCTACGGGGCCGGGGCGGGACCCACCGGCGGACCGTCCTTCTCGGACGACGCCGGCTACGGCGACGTCCCGGGATTCGGTGGTCAGGGGCGGACCTGGGTCCGCGATCCGGAAGCCGGCTACCAACAGCCGGTCATCTCCGAAGAGGAGCTGGCCGGCCTGCGGTCCGACGCCCAGGGCATGACACCCCGCCGGGTGCTGCCCCTGGAGGACGAGCCCAGTTCCCTGGTCGCCCGCTACCTCTTCCCCACCGAGCGCTACCGGGGCGAGTGGAAGCGGCACTGGATCCACCTCGCCACCCCGATCGTCGTCGGCGTGGCGGCCACCTTCGTTCTCGGCTACCTCTCCGGCTTCCTCGCCGGGCAGGACGTCGGCGCCCTCACCACCATCGCCGTGCTGCTCTGGTTCGCGGTGATGGGCTGGGTGGCGTGGAAGGTCGCCGACTGGTGGTACGACCGGTTCATCCTGACCAACAAGCGGGTCATGGTGGTCAACGGCATCGTCACCCGCAAGGTCGCCATGATGCCGCTGGCCCGGGTCACCGACATGAAGTACGAGCAGACCCCCACCGGCCGCGCCCTCAACTACGGCACCTTCGTGCTGGAGTCCGCCGGCCAGGAGCAGGCGCTGCGGGAGATCAAGAATCTGCCCAACCCGAACGAGCTCTACCTGCGGGTCGTCGAGGAGATGTACGAGCCGCAGGCGGTCGAGGCCCGGCTGGGCAAGGAGGCCGACGAGGCGAAGGCCGACGACGGCGCCTGAACGGTTTCGTCCGTCCGGAGGGCGAACTGCCTCCCTTCCGCCGTCGACCGGACCCGGTCCGGCGTGACAGCCTGCCAGGCAGGACGGGGTGCGGAGGTGAGCGGTGGGCCGGGATCCGCTGGAGGACGAGTTCCGCGACTTCGTCGCGGCGCGCTCCGGTGCCCTGCTGCGTACCGCGTACCTGCTCGCCGGGGACTGGGCCACCGCCGAGGACCTGCTCCAGACCGCGCTGACCAAGACGTACCTGGCCTGGCGGCGGCTGGGCGGGATCGAGGCGGTCGAGCCGTACGCCCGGCGGGTCATGGTCAACACGTCCACGAGCTGGTGGCGGCGTCGGTGGCACGGTGAGCGCCCCACCGAGGTGCTGCCCGAGCGGGCCGGGGTGGACGAGATCGAGCAGCAGCTCGACCGGGACGCCCTCTGGCGGCACCTGCGCAGGTTGCCTGCCCGGCAGCGGGCGGTGCTGGTGCTGCGCTACTACGAGGACCTGTCGGAGGCCCAGACGGCGGCCCTGCTGGAGATCTCCCCGGGCACGGTGAAGAGCCAGACGTCGCGCGCCCTGAACACCCTGCGCCGCCGGCTCGCCGCCGAAGGACTGCCCGACCTCGCCGCCGACCCGACCGGCCGCCCCACCCCGACGGCCCGCCCGGCCACCACCGCCCGGCCCTCCCGCGCCGCCCGTACCCCGTCGTCCGACCGGGCAACCGGCGGCACCCCGACGCCCACGCCGGGCCGGACCTCGGCCGGTGGACGCCGACGCGCCGGCCCGCCGGTGCAGGTGGCGGGGTCGCCCGCCGCGGAGCACGCCGGAGCGTTGCCCGACCGCGCCGGCACGCCGTCCGCCCTGACCCCCGCCGGTGGGCGGCCCACCCGGGCCGGGGCCACCCCGTCGGTAGCGGCACCCGCCGGGACCGGCGACGACCCGGCGACGGCCCGGCCGGTCGGCGCGGGGACCCGACCCGAACCGACCACCGCGCTCGCTGCGGAGAGCCGATGAAACCCTCCTCACCCCGGTCGGACAACCAGACCGGCACCCCCGAGCGTCCATTCGCCGTGACGCACGACGAGCCGCTGGAGCAGGCGCTGCGGGAGACCCTCGCCCAGCGGGTCGCCGTACCGCACCGGCTGCCCGTCGACCCGGCCGGGACGGCGCTCGGGCGGGCCCGTCGGGCGCGACGACGGCGTACGGCCGCCGGACTCGCCCTGGCCGGTGTGGCGACCGCCCTGCTCACCGGGGGGATGACCCAGCTCGCTGGGCAGGCGGGCCGCCCCACCACTCCGGCCGTGGTGCTCGGCGACCCGCGCGGGGTGGCCAGCCTGTCCGCCGGCCCGGTCGCGCCCGCCCCGCCACAGACACCCGCCGACGGCGGGGTCGACCTGATCGTCGCCGGTGCCCTGGTCACCGTCGCCGGGCAGCGGTACGACCTGGGCGTCGGGCCGGTCGAACGCGCGCAACGGCTGCCCGAACACGGCGGCTGGCTGCTGACCGGGGCGGTCACCGCGGCCGGCCGTACCCTCTGGATGGTGCCCGCCGGCGGTGAGTCCCGGGCGTTGCTCGCCGGGGTGGACGAGATCGCCCTGTCACCCGACGGGCGGCAGGTGGCCTGGCGGGACGACGGCCGGCTCTTCGCCGCCGGGATCGTCGCCGGTCAGCTCGTCGCCTTCGTCGCGGGACCGCCCGCCGACGCGGTGCCGGTCCGGTTCGTCGGCGACCGGGTGCTGCTGCGGGCCGGTTCCGCAGGTGGGCACCGGTGGTGGCGGCCGACGCCGGGCGGGTCACCCGGGCCCGTCGCCCCGGACGTCCTCGACGTCTACGGGACCAGACCGGACGGCCGGCTGGTCGCCCGGGTACGCGCCGGGGCCCGGAACTGTCTGGCCGTGCTCGACCCCGACCTCACCCCGGCCACCACCAGGTGCGCGCCGACGCCCGCCGCCGACGGCCGGGGTGTGGTCTCCCCCGACGGGCGTTGGCTGCTGGTCAACGGCCGGCTCGCCGGGGCGGACGGCGCGGTCCTGGTCGACCTGGCCGGCACCGCCCCGCCGTCGCGGACCGTCGGCCCGGTGATCGACGGCGTGGTGACCTGGACGGACACCCGCACGGCGGCGTACGTCGACCGGGACGGTGCACTGGTCCGGCTGCGCCCCGACGAGGCGCTGGCGGGCCAGCCGACCAGCTCGACCCCGGTCGCCGGGGCCGGTGACGGCGTCCGGCCGGTGCTGGTGACCGGTGCCGATCCGGGGTGACCTGCCCGGGTAGCGTCGGGATCATGCCCGCGCGCCCGTTGATCGACCTGCACGCCCACTCCACCGCCAGCGACGGCACGCTGGGCCCGGCCGAACTGGTCCGGGCCGCCGCCGACGCCGGGTTGGACGTGGTGGCGATCACCGACCACGACACCACCGCCGGGTGGGCGGCGGCGGTCGACGCGCTGCCGGCCGGGCTCAGCCTCGTCCGGGGTGCGGAACTGTCCTGTCGCTGGCAGGGTGCCGAGCCGGCGCTCCCGCTGCACCTGCTGGCGTACCTGTTCGACCCGGAACATCCCGAACTGGTCGCCGAGCTGGCCCGGGTACGGCAGGCCCGGGAGGTGCGCGGGGAACGGATCGTCGAGCTGCTGCGCGCCGACGGAATCGACGTCAGCTGGACGCAGATCATGGCCGCCGCCGACGGGGGCACGGTCGGCCGCCCGCACATCGCCGCCGCGCTGATCCGGGCCGGCCTGGTCGCCACCACCACCGAGGCGTTCGGCCCGCAGTGGTTGGGGCAGCGGTACCGGCTGCCCAAGGAGGACACCGACGTGTTCCGGGCCGTCGCCCTGGTCCGGGCGGCCGGCGGCGTGCCGGTGTTCGCCCACCCCCGGGCCAGCCGGCGGGGGCGGATCGCCCCCGACTCGCTGATCGCCGAGCTGGCCGAGGCGGGGCTCGCCGGCCTGGAAGCCGACCACGAGGACCACACCCCCGAAGAGGCGGCGCACGTCCGGCAGCTCGCCGCCGACCTGGGCCTGCTGGTCACCGGCTCGTCGGACTTCCACGGCAGCCACAAGACCGTCCGGCTGGGCGCGCACACCACCGCCGTGGAGGCGTACGAGCGGATCGTCGCGGCGGCCTCCGGAGTGACCGGCGTCGCTTCCGGGTGATCCGCGTTTCGCCTGCCAGCGGCACCGCTACCCTCGTCCGGTGGATCTCAAGCTCTTCGGTGAGGTCTTCGTGACCCTGCTGGTCATCGTCGACCCGCCGGGCATGATGCCGATCTTCCTCGCCCTGACCGGCCCGCTGCCGGCCCGTGACCGTAACCGGGCCGCCTGGCAGGCGGTCGCGTTGGCGCTCGGCGTCATCGTGGTCTTCGCCGTCGCCGGCCAGACCCTCCTCGCCTACCTGCACGTGGACCTGCCGGCGTTGCAGGCGGCCGGTGGCCTGCTGCTGATCCTGGTGGCGCTGGAACTGCTCACCGGCAAGGCCGACGACCCCAGCCAGCAGGTCACCTCCAACATCGCCCTGGTGCCGCTGGGCACCCCGCTGCTGGCCGGTCCCGGCGCGATCGTGGCGACCATGCTCTTCGTGCAGCAGTCGGAGGGCGTCGGGCAGGTCTCGGCGATCGCCGCCGCGATCGTCGCGGTGATGCTGGCGGTCTGGGTGGTGCTGCGGTTCTCCGGCGGGATCGTCAAGATCCTCCGACCGGGCGGCATCGAGGTGCTGACCCGGATCGCCGGCCTCCTGCTGGCGGCCATCGCCGTGCAGCTCATCGCCGACGCGGTGGCCGCCTTCGTCACCCAGTACGTGAACATGAGCTGATCCGCCGTCGTGCCGCCGTCGGGCTGTCGTACCGGGCTGGCAGGATCACGGGGGTGCGACGAGCCTCCTCCGCCGGTACCCCCCGGCCCCGCTCCGGCCAACCCGAGCAACTCGGCTTCGCCGGCATGCCCGAACGGCTCTTCACCTGCACACCCAGCAAGCTCGGCGCGTACGCCGACTGCCCCCGCCGCTACCGCTACGCCTACCTCGACCGGCCCGCCCCGCCGAAGGGCCCGCCGTGGGCGCACAACTCGCTCGGCGCGAGCGTGCACACCGCCCTGAAGAACTGGTATGCGCTGCCTGCCGACCGGCGGCGTCCCGAGGCGCTGCCCGCCCTGCTCAAGGGCACCTGGGTCCGCGAGGGCTACCGCGACGACGAGCAGGAACACGCGGCCTACCAGCGGGCGCTGGGCTGGCTGGAGGGCTACGTCGCGACCCTCGACCCCGGCGACGACCCGCTGGGCGTGGAACGGGTGGTCGCCGTGAAGACGGCGGTGCTGGCCTTCAACGGGCGGGCCGACCGGATCGACTCCCGCCCCGGCCCGGACGGCCCCGAACTGGTCATCGTCGACTACAAGACCGGCCGTACCGGGCTGGACGCCGACGACGCACGCGGCTCGCAGGCACTCGCCCTCTACGCGTACGCCGCCGAGCGGACGTTCCGCCGGCCCTGCCGCCGGGTGGAGCTGCACCACCTGCCGACCGGCACCGTCGCCGGGCACGACCACACCGACGAGTCGCTGGCCCGGCAGCTCAGCCGCGCCGAGGACACCGCCCGGGACATCATGGCCGCCGAGCGGGCGGTCACCGACGGGGCCGACCCGGACGAGGCGTTCCCCGCCGTCGCCGGGCCCCGCTGCGGCTGGTGCGACTACCGGCGTACCTGCCCGGTCGGTGCGCAGACCCCGGGCCGCGAGCCGTGGTCGGCGATCGACCGCCCCGCCGCTCCGGTGGCCGAGTGACCGGCCGTCCGCGTCGTGGCGATCCGACCGGGGTGGTCAGGCGGCGGCGGTGAGGCGGGCGGCACGGGTCTTCGCCGCCTGCTGGATCGGGCTCTCCCGCCAGTTGCGGGGCAGCGCCGCCAGGGCCAGCCGCAACGTCCGGACACTCAGGTCGGCCGACAGCGCGGTGGTGGGCAGCCCCAGCCCGCCGTAGAGCCGCAGCGCCCATGGCGGCAGCAGCCCGAGCGCCGTGCCGGCCACCCCGAAGTACGCCCAGCGTGGCGGCCCCAGACTCAGCCCCAGGCGGGCCGGTCGGCTGAGTTTCCACGGGATCGGCGGGGCGGTCAGGAACAGCGCGGTCTCGGCCGCCTCCTTCGTCATCCGCAGCTCGGGCCGGACCGTCCGGTAGTAGTCGGCCACCTCGGCGGCGCTGCCCGGCACCCCGGCCGGGTCCAGCCCCACCAGCGCGGCGGCCCGCCGCTGCTCGGCGTAGTACCCGTCGACCTCGGCGTCGGTCAGCGACAGGCCGGCCCGGCGGGCGGTGCTGACGAACGACTCGACCTCGGTGACGTGCACCCAGCGCAGCAGGTCCGGCTCGTCGATCCGGAACCGCTCCCCGGTGAACAGGTCGGTGGCGCGCAGCCGGCCGTGCAGGGCCCGCAACCGCCGGCCGGCCCGCTCGGCCTCGGCGGTGGTGCCGTAGACGACCGTGTCGACGTACGTGCCGGTGCGGACCAGCCGCCCCCAGGCGTCCGACCGGTAGTTGCTGTTCTGGGCCACCCCGGCCATCGCCCGTGGGTGCAGGGCCTGGAGGTAGAGGGAACGCAGGCCGGCGACGATCAGGATCGGCTCGTCGTGCACCTTCCAGGTGACCGAACCGGGACCGAAGAGGCCGAGATCGTCGGTGTCCACCCGTCAACAGTGCCACGCCCGGACGGGAACCGCCGGCCGTCGGGACGCTGCCCGGGACGCCACCGGGCGGGATGAACCGGACCGGTCTTCGCCGCGTGTACGCCTGAGGGGCAGGTCGCGACGTACGCTGTCTGCCGCAACCCGCATTCCACGCTCGGAGGTGTCGGTGTTCAAGGAGATCAACGGTCTGCCCGGTCACGTCCTGGTGGTCCACGCCGTGGTGGTGTTCGTGCCACTGCTCGCGCTGCTGGCCAGCGCGTACGGGCTGATGCCCCGCTGGCGGCCCCGCCTCGACTGGGCGGTGGCCATCCTGGCCGTGGTCACCCCGGTCCTCGCCTGGGTGGCGACCGAGTCGGGGGAGGCGTTCGAGGCGGCGCTGCGGGCGAAGGGCTACTCGCCGGAACTGCTCGCCAAGATCCATGAGCATTCCGAGTACGGCGAGACGCTGCAATGGTTCACCATCGGCCTGGCCGTGGCGGCGTTGCTGCTGCTGGCGGTGACCAGCAACCGGGTGCGTACCCCGAACCTGCCCGCCTGGACGACCTGGGCCCTGACCGCGATCACCGTGGTGCTGGCCGTGTTCGCCCTGGTCTACGTCTATCTCACCGGGGACAGCGGTGCCGCCTCGGTGTGGAGCAACACCTTCTGACCGGTGACCCGGGCGGGTCGGGGCCGCGCCGGACGGCGGTGTCGTCGGGCGCCCCGCCGTCCGGCGACGGTCAGAACAGCGCTCGGGAACAGAGCAGGCAGAGCAGCACCAGCAGCACGCCCCCGACCACCGCGCCGACACTCCAGGTGATCCGTTGCGCCTGTTGCTCCGCGGCGTCCATCGCCTCCATGTCCTGCGCCGGCAGGGTGCGGGCCGGGGTCGCCGCCAGGTGTACGGGGGGACGCCAGCCCGGCGGCGGGGGCGTGGTCGGCGGCGGCCCGGCGTAACCAGCCGTGCCCGCCTGCCCCGCGCCCGCCCACCGTGGCCCTGACGCGGGCCTGCCTGCTCCCGGTGCCGGCCTGCTCGGTTCCGGTACCGCTGGGCCCGTCCCCGGCTCGGACGTTCCCGTCCCGGGTCCCGTCCTGGCCGGCGTGTCCGCAGCGGGCTGGACGGGCGGTGGGGCGGGCTGGGCGGGCGGTGGAGCGGACGAGGAAGCCGGAAGACCCGACGCGGACCCGTCGGCCGGGACGGTCCAGGGCGAGGGTTCCACGTCGGTCGTGGTTCCGGACCCGGCTCCTGTTCCCTCTTCCGGGCCGGCTGCGGCTGCGGTGGTTCCCTCCTTCATGCCGGCTCCGGCGTTGCTCACTCCCGTGCCGGCTGCGGAGTCTGGCCTTTCCGCGTCGGCTTCGGCTCCGCTGGATGCCTGCCCGGGACCTGTTGGGGTAGTCCCGTGTGTACCCGACCCGTCGGTGGTGGGCGGGTGTGACCGGGGGGACGGGGCGGGGCCCGTCCGTTCCGTCGTACCCGCGTCGCCCGACGGGGGCGTCGGTCCGGTGGGGGGCTGTGTGGGTGGGCGTCGCCAGTACTCGTCCTCGGGGCTGGCACCGCTGGGCGTCGTCACGCCGTCCGACGCTACCAACGCGGCGACCCGGTCAGGCGGTTCGACCCGGCGGTCTTCGACTGGGGCAACCTGCGGACTGACGGCGGTACGGTCGGCTTCATCCCGGCTCGGGGTGGCCCCACCAGTCTGGCGGCTCATCTCCGGCCTGCGGCCTGACTCGCCGGGGGGTCGGTGTCGGGGTCCGGTCCGCTGCGGTTCGGACGGCTGCCGGACAGGAACCTTCCGGGGTACGTCGGGGTGGAACCGGTGCGGGGTAGTGTTGCCGATCGTGATCCCCGAGGACCCGGCCGGGCATGGTGTGCCCGGCGACGACGACCGTACGGTCGACCTCAGCGACGACTTCGTGGTGCTGCCCGAGCAGACCACCGACGACACCGACTTCGGTTGGGGTGAGCGCCGGGGCGGCAACGACGACTGGTTGCTCGCCGAACGCCCTCCGCACTGGAGCTGACCACCCGGAGCCGCCCCCGGCCGGGCATGATCTTGGCAAGATCCACTGGCCTCCACCCGGTGCGGCGCCCACTGGCGGGGCTGGCGCTGAACGGGGTCACCGGGTGCTGGCCGTCGGCATGGATCCGCAGGGCACCGGGACTTGCCGGACGGGCTACGACGAGGTGCCGAGGGTCGACCGGCGTGCCCGTCGCGGACGCGCTACGGGTGCGCGCTGACGGGCCGGCGGAGCCGGCCAGCGTGATCGTGTCGTCCGCATGGGAGCGTGACCTGGCCTCGTGGACCGACCTGATGCCGGGCGGCACGCCGCAGACCCCCCGGCGGTTGGATCATCTCCGGATGACGACACTGAACCGGCTGCCCTCCGGCTGGCTGACGGAGCGCTGCGCCTGATCGGGCGGGACCGCCAGGTAGAGCGCGGACGAGCCGTCGGCGGCGTCCCCACCCACCACGTCGAGCACCAGCGCGTCGGCTGCCAGCAGGACCGTCTCGCCGGCGTCCCGTCCCGCCGGTAACACGAGCAGGTCGACCCGCGCGCCGGGGCGCAACACCGCGAGGGCGGCCGGCTCGGCCAGGCGTACGGGCACGCCGACGAAGCCGCTCGGCAGTGGCAGTGCAGCCGGAGCGACCCCGTCGACGGATCGATCACGGTTGGCCGGGGACCGGCCGCCATCCTGCCCATGGGGGACGGCGACCCCGTCGGCACCCGTACGCCTGTGGGGCGCGGCGGGGCCGGGTGGGTCCGCGGAGGCAGAACCGTCCGCCCCGCGGTCCGGTGCGGCAGTGCAGCCGATCGCGCTGAATGTCGTGCCCGGGAGGACTACCGAATCGGCAGGCCCCCGCCTGTCGGCAGGTCCCTTCACAACGGCAAGACCCGTCACGCCGGCAGGCATCTCCAGGCCGGTGGGGCCTCGCGTACCGGCAGGTTCCTGCGTACCGGCAGGTCTCTCCAGGCCGGTGGGGCCTCGCGTACCGGCAGGTTCCTGCGTACCGGTGGGGCCGGTCGACCCGGTAGGGCCCTTCGCGTCGTAGATCCCCGCCGCGACCGGGAACCTCATGGTCGGGGAAGCACCGGGGGCGCAGTCCTCCGGAGCGTCCAGGACGATCACCGCCAGCCCCAGCAGAACGGCCACCAGTGCCGCACGCAGCAGGGTCGCCCCACCCGGCCGACGCGGCCAGCGGAACGGTCGTAGCGAGCCGTGACCGTCCGCGCCGCTGGCCGCCATGCTCCACCTCCGCTGTCCACCGGGACGCCGCGGTGGCGTCCCGGCTCAGCAGGTTAGGCGGAAACTGCACACCTCACGAGCCGTCGTCCACAGCCTGTGGACAACGGCTCGCCCTGTGGAAAACCCCACCCCGCCCGCCACCCCGGCCCAGCTCGGTGATCAAGAGCTTTGCGTCAGCTGATCAAGAGGTTTACGTCATCCGTAGAGATCAACTTGACGTAAACCTCGGGTGGCCGGGGGTGGGGGTGGGGGTGGGGGGAGGGAGGGGTTAGGAGGAGGTGCTGGGGGCGGGGGACTTGGTGGGGCTGGGGGAACCGGAGCCGGACGACGGCGAGCCGGAGGCCGAGGACCCGCCCGAGCTGGGCGACGAGCCCGAGCTGGACGAGCCCGAGCTGGACGACGAGCCGGAACCGGAGGAGTCTCCGCCGGACGAGGAGCCCTCCGACTTCGTCGGCTTCGCCGCGCCGCTCTTGCCCTCGCTGCCGGAGGCCCGGGAGTCGGTGCGGTAGAAGCCGGAGCCCTTGAACACGACCCCGACCGAGTTGAAGACCTTGCGCAGCCGCCCCTCGCACGCGGGGCACTCGGTCAGCGGCTCGTCGGAGAACGACTGCACCGCCTCGAGCTGGTGGCCGCACGCGGTGCAGGCGTACTGGTACGTGGGCACGTTCTCCTCCGGATCTGGTACGGCCGGTTGGCACTCGACGTATTCGAGTGCCAATGGTGCGTCATCGGACCCGGGTTCGTCCAGCGGACGTGATCGTCATCCGCCCGCCGGGCGTCCGTGCACCCCGGCCCGCCAGCTGCGGACCACACTCCACCAGTGGCCCCGACATCGGCCCGGGCTCCGACATCGTGCCGGACCACCACATCGACCGGCCCGCAACCGGCCGAAGCCCACGACACCGCCGACCGGCCCGCACCCGGCAGAAGCCCACGACATCGCCGGCCGGCCCGCACCCGGCCGAAGCCCACACATCAGCCGACCCGCACCCGCCGACGCCCCGACATCGAGCCGACCACAGCATCGAGCCCGACCACAGCATGAACCCGACCACAGCATGAACCCGACCACAGCATCGACCCGGACCACGGGGTCAACCCACCACATGATCGACGGGGCCGGGCGGCGGGAGCGTGAGCAACCCGTCCGCCGGGGTGAGCGCGGCGCCCACCGGCCGGTCGTGCGGCTGGCCGGGCAGCTCCGGGAGCAGTTCGCCGTCGTGTAGCAGCGCCACGGTCAGGGTGGTCGCCGGCACCCGGGCCAGGGCCCGGTCGTAGGAGCCGCCGCCCCGACCCAGCCGCAGCCCGCGCCGGTCCACCGCCAGCGCGGGCACCACCACCAGGGAGGCCCCGACGATCGCCGCCCGCCCCCGCCAGGGTCCGTCCGGTTCGCGCATGCCCCGGCCGGCGGCGACCAGGGTGTCCGGTCCGGCGTACGGGGCCCAGTCCAGGTCGAGGTCGTCGCACAGCACCGGCAGCAGCAGTTCCGCCCCGGCCGGCAACGCGGCCCGCAGCACGTCGGGCAGGTCGGGGCCGCCCGGCTCGGAGCCGACCGGCACGTACCCGGTCATCCTGGTCGGCCGCAGCCGGCGTACCAGTGCGGTCAGCTCGGCCTGCACGCGCGCCGCAGCGGCGGCCCGCTGTGCTGCGGTGAGCGCCCGGCGGCGGGCGAGCAGCGCGGTCCGTGTCTCGCGTTTGGCCGCGTGGGCGACGTCCGCTCCATCAGAAAAATCGGGCACGCAACACTCCTGACGCAACGCTGTCAAATCGGTTGCTCTGTGTCAGCATCGCAGGAACGGGCCTGGAACTTCCGGGGGGACAGCGTTGACGCTACGCGGGCGGTTGACGGCGGCCTTCCTCACGGTGGTGCTCGGTCCGGTGCTGCTCGGCGCGGTCTTCGTCGGCAGCACCCTGTCGACGGTGGACCGCAGCCGGTCCACCGAACGCCTCGGCCTGGCCGCGTCCGCCGTGCGTACCTCGATCGACGCGCTCTGCCAGCAGTTGCGGGCCGCCGCCGACGCGGTGGCCCTGCGCCCCGACCCGGCGACCCGGGCGGGCGCGGCCGGTCAGGTGGTCAGCCGAGGGCTGGCCGCCGCCGTGCTGGTCACCGACGTGGCCGGCGGCACCACGTACGCCACCCCTGGCGGGCCGGCGACCCCCTGGCGGGACTGTACGGGGACGGCCCGGACCGGCGGGCCGGTGCGGGCGCTGAGCGCCCGGGTGGACCTGCGGGACCCGGCTGGCGCGCCGCTCGGCGCGGTGGCCGCCGCCGAGATCGTCGATCCGGCGTTCGTGGCCCGGCTGGCCGCCGCGACCGGCGTCGCGGTCACCCTGCTCGACGACGCCGACGGCCCCGACCGGATCACCCACACCACCGAGACCCGGCGGGTACGCGGGGAGGTGCTCGCCGCCGCCGGCGGCCTCGACGGCGACCGGGTCACGACGACCCCCGACGGCCGGTACGTGCGGCGGCTCGGGCCGGCCCCCGGGCAGCCGTTGCCGCTGCTGCTCTCGGTCGCCGGTGAACGGCCGTCGGGTCTGCCGGCGGCGCTGGTCGGGGCGGTGCTGCTGGCCGCCGTGCTGGCCGTGCTGACCGCGTGGCGGCTGGCCCGGGTCACCACCCGGCCGCTGGTGGAACTGGCCGGGGCGGTGGACCGGGTGGCCCGGGGCGACCTGACCGCCCGGGTGCCGGTGCGCAGCCGGGACGAGATCGGCCGGCTCGCCGCCGCGTTCAACCGGATGATCCGGGAGACCGCCGGGTACGTGGCCGCGCTGACCAGCAGCCGGGACCAGCTGCGCGGGCACCTCGGGGTGCTCGGGGACACCCTGGCCAGCACCCACGACCTGCAACGCATCCTGCGGGTGATCCTGCACAGCGCCATCGCGGCGACCGGGGCGCGGGCCGGGGCGGTGCTGCTGCGCGACGACGCCGCGACGCTGGTCGGGCGGTGCGCCGAGGGGCTGGCGGGGCGCTGCCCGGCGGGCACCGAGCCGGAGGAGTTGCGGGTGCCGGTGGGCGCGGGGGTGGTCGGCGCGGTCGCCGCCACCGGGGAACCGCAGCGCGGCCGGGTGCCGCCCGGGTCGACGCCGCCCGGCGAACCGTGGTGCGAGACGTACGTGGCGGTGCCGTTCACCGCGCCCGGCGGGGACGTCACCGGTCGGGAGCCTGCGGGCGGCGTGCTGGTCCTCTACGACCGGCTGGGCGGCGACGAGTTCGACGACGACGACCTGGCCACCCTGCGTACCTTCGCCGGGCACGCGGCGGTGGCGGTGGAGAACGTCCGGGTGCACGAGGAGGCGCAGCGGCTGTCGTTGACCGACCCGTTGACCGGGCTGTGGAACTACCGCTATCTGCGCGAGTCGCTGCGTCGGGAGGTGGAACGGGCCAGCCGGTTCGGTCGGATGCTCAGCATCCTCGTCCTCGACCTGGACCGCTTCAAGGCCGTCAACGACGGTTACGGGCACGCCGCCGGGGACGCGGTGCTCGCCGAGTTCGCCCGTCGGGTGCGCGGCGAGATCCGCGAGGTGGACCTCGCCTTCCGGCAGGGCGGTGAGGAGTTCGTGGTGCTGCTGCCGGAGACCGACGCCCGGGGCGCGGCGACCGTGGCCGAGCGGTTGGGTGCGGCGGTGCGGGAAACCCCGGTCGTGGTGGTCGGTCACGCGGGGGTCCCGACGACGATCGCGGTGTCGGTCTCCATCGGCATCGCCGTCTATCCCGATCACGCCAGCACCGGCGCGGAGGTGCTGGACGCCGCCGACGAGGCGTTGTACGCGGCCAAGGGTGCCGGCCGGGACGGCTACCGGGTGGCGACCGCCCGGCCCCGCCCGACGCCGGCAGCTGACGGCGCGGTCGGGGAGATCGCCGTGCCGGCGGGGGCGACCAGCCCGGACGACGGCCTGCCCCGCGCCGGGCCGCCCCCCGCCGACCGGCCACCTATCCGTCGGCCGCCCCCCGACCGGGGTTCCGTCGACGACCTGCCGGCCGACGGGTCGGCCGGTCGGCACGCCGTCGGCGCTCCCGGTGTGACGCAGCCGGGCGGCGCGTCTTCCGGTCCTCACCCGCCGCGGCAGAGCCGTGGCCGATAGTCTCGCGGCATGTCGGAGCACTCAGCGAACCCCTCAGCGACCGCCGCGACCGGTCGCGCCCGCGCGGTCAAGGCTGTCATCCCGGCCGCCGGCCTGGCCACCCGGTTCCTGCCGGCCACGAAGGCGGTGCCCAAGGAGCTGCTACCGGTGATCGACCGACCGGTGCTCCAGTACATCGTCGAGGAGGCCGCACAGGCCGGCATCGGTGACGTGCTGCTGATCACCGGGCGGGGCAAGACGTCGATGGTGGACCACTTCGACCGTCGCCCCGATCTGGAGGCCCGGCTGGAGGCCAAGGGCGACGCCGAGCGGCTGGCCGCGGTCAAGCGTCCCAGCGAGCTGGCCGAGATCTACACCTGCCGCCAGCCGGAGCAGCTCGGCCTGGGCCACGCCGTCGGGTACGCCGAGTCGCACGTGGGCGACCAGCCCTTCGCGGTGCTCCTCGGCGACGAGTTCGTCAAGCCGTCCGAGCCGCTGCTGCCGGCCATGTTGGAGCTCCAGGCCCGCACCGGTGGGGTGGTGCTGGCGTTCTTCGAGGTCGACCCGGCCGAGACCAAGCGGTACGGCATCGCCTCGGTCGAGCCGGCCGAGGCGGAGCTGACCGACATCGGCGAGGTCGTGAAGGTCACCGGCATGGTGGAGAAGCCCCAACCGGAGGACGCCCCGAGCAACCTGGCGGTCCTCGGCCGGTACGTGCTGCCGGGGCGGATCTTCGACGCGATCCGGCGTACCGAACCGGGCAGCGGCGGGGAGATCCAGCTGACCGACGCGATGGAGCTGCTGCGTAGCGAGGGGGTGCCGGTGCACGCGATCGTCTACCGGGGCACCCGCTACGACACCGGCATGCCGCTGGGCTACCTCCAGACAGTCGTGCAGATCGCCGCCGAGCGGGAGGACCTCGGCACCGAGTTCCGCGCCTGGCTGACCGAGTTCGTCAACAACGGCGACGAGACGGTCACGGCGGCGATCCTCAACGGGGTACGCGACGCGGCGGGCGGCTCCGGTACATGACCTCGACGGCCGACGCCGAGGCGGCCGCGAACGAGTTGACGCCGCTCGCCGACTACCTGGGCAGCGTGCTGCGCAGGTTGCGCGCGCTGCCCCCGCTCGACCTCGACCTCACCCAGGCGTACGGCAACGTCCTCGCCTCCGACGTCGTCGCCCCGCACTCGTTCCCCGCCTTCGACCAGGCGGCGGTGGACGGGTACGCCGCGCGTTGGGAGGACCTCGTCGGGTACGGCCCGGTCCCCACGCAGGGGCCGGGCCGTCCGGTACGGCTCAACGTGGTCGGTGACCTGGGGGCGGCGAGCTGGCGGCCGGTCCGGCTCACCCCCGGCTCGTGCTTCTCGGTGGCCGCCGGTGCGCCGATGCCGATCGCCGCCGACGTGGTGGTGCCGGTGGAGTGGACCGACCAGGGCATGGCCGCGGTGGAGATCTTCCGCACCCCCAAGCGGGGGTACGGTGTCCGCCGCGCCGGTGAGGAACTGCCCGCCGGCACCGTCCTCGCCCGGGCCGGCACGTACGTCGCCCCGGCGCTGGTGGCCGTGTTCGCCGCCACCGGCATCGGGCACGTGGTGGTGCGGCCCAGCCCCCGGGTGGTCATCGTGGCCACCGGTGACGAACTGGTCGACGTCGGCCGGGGCAGCCAGCCCGGTCAGGTGGTGGACGCCAACTCGCACGCGTTGACCGCGGCCGCCGCCGAGGTGGGCGCGCTGGCGTACCGGGTGGGGATCTGCGACGACGACCCGGAGGGGCTGCGTGGGCTGCTGGAGGACCAGACCCTGCGGGCCGATCTGATCATCACCACCGGCGGCACCGGCACCGGCCCCGGCGACATGGTCCGGCGGATCCTGTCGCGCCGGGAGGGCGGCCGGGCCGGGCCGGTGACGTTCACCGATGTGGCGCTGTACCCCGGCACGGCCCTCGGGTTCGGTACCGTCGGCGCCGAGGAGGTGCCGGTGGTGTGTCTTCCCGGTGAGCCCGGTGCGGCGTTGATCGGTTTCGAGGTGCTGGCCCGGCCGGCGATCCAGCTGCTGGCCGGTGCGGAGCCGGTGTTCCGGCCGAGCGTGCGGGCGCACCTGCTGGAGACCATCTCGTCGCCCGGCGGGCTGCGGGAGTTCCGGCCCGCACACGTGGCCGAGCGGCGCGGCGGGGGCTACACGGTGCAGCCGCTCAGCGGTGGGCCGTACACCCTGTCTGGGCTGGCCGAGGCGAACGGCCTGATGGTGCTCGGTGAGCGGGTGACCACCGCGGCGGCCGGCTCCACCGTGGACGTGCTGCTGCTGGACCGGCGGCGGTGAGCCGGTCCGGGCGTGCCGACGCCCCGGGCGTGGACGGGAGGTCGGCGCGGTGAGCTGGTTCGGGCGGGCACCGGGGTGGCCGGTGGTGCTGATGGACGGTCCGGTGGTGCTGCGGCCGTACCGCCGTTCCGACGCCGGCGCCTGGTCGTCGGTGCGTCGGGCGAACCGGGCCTGGCTGGCGCCCTGGGAATCGCACCTGCCCGGTAGTTGGGACGAGACGAACTCCCCTGCCGCGTTCCGCTACGTGCACGCCGACCAACGGCGCTCGGCGCGTACCGGTGAGGGGATGCCGTTCGCGGTCTGCCTGCGTGAGGACGGCCAGGAGCGGCTGGTGGGACACCTGAACGTGGGCAGTATCGTCCGGCGGGCGTTCTGCTCCGGGTACGTCGGCTACTGGGTGGACTCCCGGGTGGCCGGGCGCGGGGTGATCCCCACCGCGATGGCGCTCGCCGTCGACCACGCGTTCGGCCCGGGTGGGCTGCACCGGGTCGAGGTGAACATCAGGCCGGAGAACAAGCCGTCCCGGCGGGTGGTGGAGAAGCTGGGCTTCCGCGAGGAGGCGTACCACGTGCGCTACATGCACATCGACGGGGCCTGGCGGGACCACATCGGATACGCGATGACCAGCGAGGAGGTGGCCGCCGAGGGCGGCCTGCTGGCCCGCTGGCACCGGATGCGTCACGAGGCCGGATGAGTCGTCCCACGCGTGGGATGCGGCGCGGCGTGTCGGCATCCCGGTCGGTGGCCCGTAACCTCAAGTAACTGCAAGCTGTGGCAAGCGCTGCTCGGCTGCAGGATCTGCGCCCAGGGCGAGATTTCGGGGAAGATCCTGCTGCCGACCGGCGGGTGCCCCGAATTCGGTGACGGGAGGGGTGAGGGTGCCGACCTCGGTGCTCCTCGCCGTCCTCGCCGCCGCCGGTCTGCTCGCCCTCGCGCCGGCCCTGGTCCGTCGGTACGACGCCACCGAGCGGCTGGTGGCGGAGCGGGCGCAGTCGACGGCGCGGGTGCTCCAGCGCCGCCGGCGACGTCGTACTGTCCCCGGGAGGCGGCCGGTCAACCAGCCCCGGGCGCTCGTGGTCACCTTGGCCGAGGACGCCGCCACCGGGAGTCTGGCGGTCCCGGTCTCCGCGCCCCCGGCCCTCGGCCGCCGGGCTGCGCCGTCGGCCACCGCCCGTGGTGTCGCCCAGCCGGCTACCGCCCGTGGTGTCGCCCAGCCGGCTACCGCTCGCCGTTCCGGCCGGCTGCGGGCCGTGCCGCCCGCCCCCCGGCAGGCCCGCCGCCGCCCGCCCCGGCACCACACCCCGGCCGTCTACCGGCGGCGTCGGGTGCTCGCCGCGCTGCTACTGCTCAACTTCGTCGAGCTGGTGGGCGTGATCGTGGTCAGCCCCGGTTTCTGGATCAGCTTCTCGGTCACCGCCGGCCTGCTCGCAGTGTACGTCGTACACCTGCGGCGGCGGGCGCTGGCCGAGCGGCGTCGGCGGCGGCTGCGCGCCCGGGAGGCCGCCTGGCTGGCCGCCCGGCAGGCCGAGGTACGCCGGGAGCAGGCCCGTCGGGCGGCGGCCCGCCGGGAGGCGCAGCGCCGCCTGGCCGCGCAACGCGAGGCGGTACGCCGTACCGCGATGGGCCTGGACCGGCCGACCGACCTGCCGGCGGCGGCCAGCGGGGGCGGCTCGGTGTCCTACCGCCGCTCCGGCGGCCTGCGCGGCCGCCCCTACCAGTCCGGCCGGGATTCCCGCTGACCTCGCCCCCGGGCTGACCGTCCCGGTGATCGGCCCGCCCGGGCGGGTGTCCGGGTGATCGGTCCGCCCGTCGGGGTATCCCGATGATCGACTCGCGTGGCCGGAACGGTGGTGTCCGGGCGGTCGGATGCCGCTAGCTGGGCGCACGGGCGCGGGTGGCACCTCGGGCCCGCCCGGCGGGAGGGGTGATTCGCCCGGCGGGCGGGTGGGCTGTTAGTCTTGGCGCCGGCCCGCCCGGTGAAAGCCGGGTGGGACCGAAGCCGGTCCACCGGCGGAGGGGCTGTGGCGCAGTCCGGTAGCGCACCTCGTTCGCATCGAGGGGGTCAGGGGTTCGAATCCCCTCAGCTCCACCAGCAAGTTCATGATCCAGGGCGGGTCTCCCGGCGGGAGACCCGCCCTGGATCATTTCTTGGGGTCGCTCAGGGGAGGGTGACGCCGTAGGCGGCGAGGATCTCGGCGACCGGCTGGTAGTAGGTGCTGCCACCGCTGGTGCAGTTGCCGCTGCCACCGGAGAGGATGCCGATGATCACCCCGGTCGCGGCGACGTAGAGCGGGCCGCCGCTGTCGCCCGGTTCGGCGCAGATGTTGGTGCGGATCAGCCCGGTGACGCTGCCCTCGGCGTAGTTGACCGTCTGGTTGAGGGCGGTCACGGTGCCGCACCGTACGCCGGTGGTGGACCCGCTGCGGCACACCGCCTGCCCGACGTACGCGGTGCCGACGGCGTTGACGGTGAGCAGGCCGGGGTAGGTGTAGACGGCACTCGGGTGGCTGACCCTGCCGGTGTAGCGGACCAGGCCGTAGTCGTTGACCGGGAAGCTGCTGCCGGTACGGGTGCCCAGTACGGCCGTCTGACCGCTGTCGGCGTACCAGGTGGTCGCGGCGGCGGTGCAGTGGCCGGCGGTGAGGAAGTACCAGGTGCTGCCGCTGTGCACGTTCGCGCCGAGTGAGCACCGGGCGCCGCCACCGTAGATGCCCTGCCCACCGGCGATGAGGATGCGCAGCCGGCCGGGTTCGCGGCGTAGGTCGGCGTCGGCCCGCGCGGTGAGGTCGCGCAGCACGCGTAGCTGCTCCGGTGTGACGGTGTCGTCGACGGTGAGCGTCGGCCGTCCGGTCGTCGGGTCCGGACCCCAGGCGGTGCCGACCGTCCGTACCTGTGCCAGCTCCGCCGCAGCCGTCGGGCCGCCGAGGTCCGCCCGGGTGGCGGCGGGCCGGTCGACGTCGGGGTGCGCGGCGGCCGGGGTCGCCGGCAACAGGGTGACGGTCAGGGCCAGGGCGACGAGCGAGAGACGACGCATCCCCCACCTCCAAATCGATCGCTGATGGTCGATGCGTCAAGCATCCGCCGGTGCCGGACCCGATTCAAGGCACGGCAGCGATCCCGACCCCGCGCGACGCGAACGGGCCGGCCCCCGGTGGGGGGACCGGCCCGTCGGCGGATCGGCGATCAGGGCTTCCAGGAGCCGGCCGCCTTGAACTTGTGCTGGTACTCGACCACGCCGTTCTTGTCGGCCACGTCGAACACCACCGAGCCGGAACGCTTGCTGCCGGCCGGGATGCCGCTGCCCGAGTCGAGCAGGTCCCCACCGCAGCCGGAGAACGCGCCGGCCAGGCCGTTCACCGTGGTCCCGTCGTCGGCCACCCACTGGAAGTAGAACGGGTTGATCGACGAGGTGCCCTTGGTCACCGTGGCGGTGACGTCGGCGATCAGGTAGAAGCCCTTGTTCGGCGGCGGCGCGTACGAGCGGCAGCCCTTGGTCGAGGTGCTGAAGCTCCGGACGGTGATCTCGATGGTGCCGTCGTTGTCGCTGATCACCAGCGTCTGACCGGCCTTGAGGTTGAACGACTCGTCGGTGGACGACGGCGCCGCCGACGACGGCGGGTCACCGGGCAGCCCCGGTGCCGCCGTGACGCCGGGGGTGGGCGGCGAGGGATCGAACTCCCCGGCTGCCTCGTCGGCCTTGTCGCCGCCGGCGACCGCCAGGGCGATGATGCCGCCGCAGCAGAGCAACACCACCAGGGCGACCACGAGGCCGACGACGATCCAGACGTTCTTGTTCGACGAACCGGCCGGCTTCGCCGGACCCAGCGGGTAGCCGGGCCCGCCGGGCGGCGGCGGATAACCCCCACCGGGCGGCGGATAGCCCCCACCGGGCGGCGGCGGATAACCCCCGGCGGGCGGTGGGTACCCGCCACCGGGCGGCGGCGGATAGCCCCCACCGGACACCGGCGGGTAGCCCGCGCCCGACACCGGCGGATAGCCGGCACCGGAGACCGGCGGGGTGCCCCCGGGCTCGTACGACGGCTGCGGTGCCCCCGACACCGGCGGCGGCGCGTACGGCGACGGCGGGGCGTACGGGTCGGAGTAGGGCGGCTCGGGGACCGGGGGCGGTGGGGCGGTCGGGTCGACCGGGTAGTACTGCCCGGGGGGCTGCTGGTGCGGGTCCTGCGGCCCGTAGGGGGGCTGGGGCTGGTTCACCGTACTCCTCGTTCGACGGTCGGCACTCGGGGAAGCTGGGCGGCGGCAACGGTCAGGGCAGGTGCAGCACGGCTGCGGTGCGGACCAGGTCGTCCTCGACCGCGAACCGGCCGGTGACCACGGTGGGCGGGTCCGCCACGGTGGCCGCCGAGACCCGGGCCGGGTCGATCCGGGCGGTGAACACCCCTGCGTCCGGGTCCAGGTCGACGCTGGCGTCCAGGAAGTCCAACCAGGAGCCCACCACCGGATGCCAGACCTTGTAGACGGTCTCCTTGGCGCTGAACACCACGATCGGCCAGTTCACCCCGCCGGGGAGCCGGGCCAGCCGGTCCTCCTCCTCGGGGTGCAGGATCATCCGGCGTACCCCCGGGTTGAGGTCGCGTTGCCGTTCGGCGTCCATGCCGACCGCGCGCAGGTCGGCGCGGCGGGCGACCGCGGCGGCGCAGTAGTCCCGGGTGTGCGTGATGGTGCCGACCAGCCCGTCCGGCCAGACCGGTGCCCGGTTCGGTGCGGCGGGGACCGGTGTGGCCGGCAGGCCGAGGGCGGTCATCGCCCGCCGGGCGCAGACCCGACCGGCGGTGAAGTCCCGCCGTCGGCGCTCCACCGCCCGCTCGCCCAGCCCGGCCCGTTCCTCCGGGAGCAGCTCACCGACCCAGTCGGCGGTCCCGGCGACCGCCACCGAGACGGCCGCCGGCAGCAGGTCACGCATCAACCCACCCCTTTCCGGTACGACCACGCCCGGTCCGCCCGGCGCGCGCAACGGCCATGGCTGGTGAACGTACCGCAAGCGGGCGACACCGCAGGGCCCCCCGGCGGCCCGGTCCCGTCCGGCGCGGCGGTGGCCACGCCGAGGGGACCGGGCACCGGGTGGGTCAGGGGCGGCGGGGCCGGCGGGTCAGCGCGAAACCGACCACCCCGGCGACGGCGGCGAGTGCGCCACCGACGGTGCTCCACGCCCAGCGTGAGCCGAGCGCGGGCAGCCAGTCGCCGTCGAACCAGTCGTCGTCGGCCTCGGCGGGGGCCGCCGCCGGGTCGCCGGTCAGCACCGTGCCGGCCCTGGTGTTCGGCACCAGCGGCGCCTTCAGCTCACCGTCGTCGCGGGAGCCCTCGCCCGCTGCCGAGAGCAGCAGTTCCACGTCGACCGGCTGGCCCAGGTCGGGTTCGGGCAGGTCGGTCACCGACAGCCGGACGTAGTAGGTGCCGGGCAGCGGGTCGGCCGACCAGGGCTCCGCCCAGGAGCGCACCTGCCGCAGCGTGCAGCCCAGCGCCACGCTGCCCGCCGAGGCGGCCACCGTCGGGGTCTGCGCCCCGGCCGTGCACGCCTGCCGGCGGCGCAGCCCGTCGAACACCTCGACCGTCCAGGTGGACGCGCCGGTGCGGGCCTTGGGCAGCGACACCGTCGCGGTGATCTCGTGCCGTTGCCCGGCCGAGGCGGGGAACGACCAGTACAGGAAGTCACCTGTGGAGGCGTCGACCCGGACCGGTTGGCCGGCGGTGATGCCGGTGGCGGTCAGGAACGACGTCCCGGCCCGGGTGACCGGGGTGGCCCCGGGGGAGGGGGTGGGCGCGGCCGTGGCCGGGGCCGGGGCGGCGAGCAGGGTCAGGCCGGCGGCGGCCAGCGCCGCACCGCCCCGGATGATCGGGGTACGCATCAGTTCGTCCTCCACGTCGCCACCCACCAGCGGGTGAGCAGTCCGACGACCAGGCCGGTGACCAGGCCGGCCAGGGTGAGCAGGAGCAGCAGCACCCAGCCGCGCCCCAGGTCCGGCGCGGCCGGTGCCGGTGACGAGGCGACCACGTCGATGGTCAGCTCGACCGGCATGCCGGGTTCGGCCCGGGTTCCCGGACGCGGCGCGAAGGCGTTGCTGACCACCAGGCAGACCGTGGTGGCCGGCACCGGCGCGTCGGTGGCCGACGGGCTCGGCGAGGCCCCGTCGTCCTCCGTCGGCGACCAGCGCAGCCCCGCCGACACCACGTCGGTACGGCCGCTGCCGGCGTCGACGCCCCGGACCAGTTCCCGCCCGTCGGTGGCGGTGGCCCGCAGCAGCACCGCGTGGTCGGGGTTCACCGGGCGGTCCAGCGCCACGCTGACCGAGGCCCGCAACTCCTGGCCCGGCCGGACCGGCACCCGGTACCACCGGTGCTCGGAGAACGCCTCCCGGTCGGCGTAGACGCCGGGGGCGAGCAGCGGCGCGTCCGCGCACGCGCCCCGGCCGGTGACGACGGTGGGGGCGGCGGTGTAGGTGTCCTTCGCCCGTTCGACGAGCTGCTTGATCCGGCCGGTCAGCTCGTCGGCGCTCTGTGCCGCCGTGTAGGTGCCGCCGGTGGCGGTGGCGATGCAGAGCAGTTGCTTGCGGACCTTGGCGTCCGGGGCCAGGCCGAGCGTGTCGACCACCAGTTTGGTGCCCTGCGCGGCCAGTTCCCGGGCCACCTCGCACGGGTCGGGTGGGGCGCAGGTGTCCTCGCCGTCGGTGATCAGCACGATCCGGCGGGCGGTCGTGCCGGTGCCGAGGTCCCGGGCGGCGGACCGCAGGGCCAGCCCGACCGGGGTGAAGCCGGTCGGGCGCAGCGTGGCCACGGCCGCCTTGGCCGCCGTGCGGTCCACCGGCCCGACCGGCACGATCTGCTGGGTGTCCAGGCAGCCCTGTTTCTTGTCCTCGCCCCGGTAGGTCGCGCCGAGCACCCGGATGCCGAGCTGGGTCTCCTCGGGCAGCGCGTCGACCACCTCGTTGAACGCCTGCTGGGCGACCGAGATCCGGCTGCGTCCGTCGATGTCGTTGGCCCGCATCGAACCGCTCACGTCGAGCACCAGCTCGACCTTGGGCGGCTCGGTGGGCTCCTCGCCTTCGGCGCGTGCGGGTGCGGGGCCGGTCAGCGTGGTCGCCGCCAACACTCCGATCAGGACGGCCGTTGATCGTCGTCTCGTGTTGATCACCGGGCGAAGTGTAGTGAGATCCACAGTGGAGATTCATCGGGGTGCGCGGCACGGCGCGAGTCTCGACGACGGGATTCCACGACAGGTGGGGCCGGTGGGGCGGCGGGAGCGCGGGTGGTCGCTCGGGCCCGGCTCGATGACCGTCCGTTAGATGCTAGATGTAAACCATTTGCCACGCGACGCATCGGTCGGAAATCTGACCCAAGTCGACCCGTTGTGCCGGTGGCACAACGTGGTTAAGCTCTCCTTGCGCGCCCCAATCGCCCGCTTCCCCCGTGGCAGGCGATCGGGGCGCGCCCTTTTGTTCCGGCACACTCATGGGACACCTCCCGGCGTCGTCGGTCCCCACCGCCCCCGGTCGGGCCCGTGCCCCGGCGGCGCGGCACGGGTGAATCCCCGCCGGCGTCGCTCCCGCGCCCCGCGCCGTGTCGTGCCCGCAACCCGCGTCACGTCCACTGGGGAGCCGCGACGGGCGGTGGAGGTGGGTGCGGGCGGGTGCCCCACAAGAAATCCGCCCCACCGTCCCTGCCGGCCGGGCTCGGGACCCGGGCGGCAGGGACGGTGGGGCGGGAAGCGGATGCGGGCCGGTCAGATCCAGCGGCCGTCCAGCCACATCCGGGCGGACCAGTCGTCATACGGCAGGATGTTGCCCACGAAGATCGGGTAGAAGTAGGCGAAACAGAGCGCCACCAGCAGCACGTACGCGCCGACGATGACCCCGCCGACCAGTCGCCGGTCGGCCAGCTGCTCCGCCGCCGCCGCGTCAGCCTCCGCGACGACCACGACGGCCTTCGGCTCGGCCGGCTCGCCGGTGTCGGGTGTGGTGCCGTCGCGCGCCGTGCCGTCCGGTGCGGTGCCGGTCCGACCGGCCGGGGCGGCACGCTCGGGCACGGTGGGGGTGGCGATCGCGCCGAGCACGTACACCACGCACAGCACCAGGAACGGCAGCGCCGGGGCGGCGTAGAAGGAGAACATCGTCCGGCCGTCGAGGGCGTACCAGAACCAGGGCAGCAGGCCGGCGGCCACGGCCACCAGGAACGCCCCGGCCCGCCAGTCGCGGCGCGCGATGCCGAGCCAGAGTGTGGCGGCCAGGGCCGGCAGGAACGACCACCAGAGCAGCGGCGTGCCCAGCAGCAGGATCTCCGACGCGCAGGTGGGTGCGCCGCACGCGCCGTCGCCGGACCAGTGGAACGCCACCGGCCGGCCGAGCAGCAACCACTGCCACGGCCAGGACTGGTACTTGTGCGCGGTCTCCAGGCCGGTATGGAACTCGAACGCCGCCTTGTGGTACTGGAACAGGTTGGTCAGCGCGCCGATGACCGGGGTGTCGCTGAGCCCCGGCACGTTCGGGTACCTGGACGCGAGCCGGTAGTAGCCCTGGTCGGAGAGCAGCCACCCCGACCAGGTGGCCAGGTAGGTGCCGACCACCAGCAGCCCGGCGAGCACCAGCCAGGGCAGCTCGTCCAGGAGCGCGTCGCGCCACGGCCGGCGGACCCCGACCGACCGGCGCAGACCGACCTCCCAGAGCAGGACCAGCAGCCCGAAGGCCGGTACGAACCAGATCGCGCTCCACTTCACCGCGCACGCGCAGCCGAGCAGCACCCCGGCGAGCAGCCGCCACCAGGGCCAGTTCCGCCAGCCACCGGCGGGGCGGCCGGCCCGGCCGGGTGCGGTCGGGTCGAGGCCGGCGTCCAACGCGCGGGCCCAGCGCCGTCGGCGGGCGTCCCGGTCGAGCACCAGTGCGCCGAAGGCGGCCAGGATGAACAGCGGCAGGAAGATGTCGAGCAGCGCGGTGCGGGAGAGCACCAGGTGGAAGCCGTCCAGGGCGAGCAGCAGGCCGGCGGCGCAGCCGAGCGTGGTGGAGCGGAACAGCCGGCGGGCGATCCGGGTGATCATCAGCACCGTGAGGATGCCGGCGATCGCCGAGCCGATCCGCCAGCCGAACTCCGGGGCGGTGGTCATCAGGTGGCCCGGCACGGAGATGTTGGTCTCCGCGTCCTGGTAGCCGAAGGCCCACTCGCCGAGCCCGATCAGCCACTTGCCCAGCGGCGGGTGGACCACGTACGACGGGCCGTTGTCCTTGTAGTTCCACTCGACGCCCTTGTCGATCAGGCCGTAGCCGTCGCGGGCGTAGTAGATCTCGTCGAAGATCTTGCCCTTGGGGCTGCTCAGCCCGAGCAGCCGCAGGACGGCGGCGATCGTCACCACGACGGCGGTGGCGATCCACGAGTTCACGTCGAGCCGGGACTCGACGGTGGCGAGTCGTCGCCTGACGATCGCCGGCACGCCGCCCCCTCCGGCCTCGGGAGGGGGTGCCTCCGGGTCGGTCCGGTCCGCGCTCGCACTCTGTGCTGTCGACGCACTCGTCACCCGGCGATCGTAGGCTGCGAAGGTGCCCGGTGGCGCCCGTCGTCCCCGAGATTGGTACGAGTATCGATGAAGGAGCGCGTCACGTGGGTGAAATGTCCGAGATCGGGCGCCTGATTCTGCTCGGCGCGCCGCTGGGCAACCCCGCCGACGCGTCCCCCCGGCTGCGCGACGTCCTCACCACCGCCGACGTGGTCGCCGCCGAGGACACCCGCCGGCTCGCCCGGCTCGCCCGCGACCTCGACGTCACCGTGGCGGGGCGGATCGTCTCCTACTTCGAGGGCAACGAGGAACGGCGCACCCCCGAACTGGTCGACGTGCTCCGGGAGGGACACCTGGTCGCGCTGGTCACCGACGGGGGCATGCCCAGCGTCTCCGACCCCGGGTACCGGCTGGTCACCGCCGCTCTCGACGCCGGGGTGCCGGTCACCGCCGCGCCCGGCCCGAGCGCCGTCACCACCGCCCTGGCCCTGTCCGGGCTGCCCTGCGACCGGTTCTGCTTCGAGGGGTTCCTGCCCCGCTCACCCGGCGGCCGGCGGGCCCGGCTGCGGGCCCTGGCCACCGAACCCCGCACCCTCGTCTTCTTCGAGGCCCCGCACCGGATCGCCGCCGCGTTGGCCGACCTGGCCACCGCGTTCGACGCCGACCGGCCGGCCGCGCTGTGCCGGGAGCTAACCAAGACCTACGAGGAGGTCGTCCGCCGGCCGCTCGGCGAACTGGCCGAATGGGCCGCCCGGGAGGAACCGCGCGGCGAGATCACCCTCGTCGTCGCGGGAGCGCCGCAGACCCCCGCCGAACGCCCCGACGACGACACCCTGCGGGCCCAGGTGGCCGACCGGGAGGCCGCCGGCATGTCCCGCCGGGACGCGATCAGCGACGTCGCCACCGGGTACGGGCTGCGCCGCCGGGACGTCTACGCCGTCGTGCACCGCTGAGCGGCGTCGGCGCTCACCAGGCGGCGACCAGGAAGCCCAGGGTGATCAGCACCGGTCCGGCGTAGCCGCCGCCGGTGGCCCAGCGGCGCTGCCGGGGGTCGGCCAGCCGGGTCGCCCCGGTCCACCTGACGATCCCGGCCGTGCAGCCGGCCACCGCCAGCAGGCCGAGCAGCCAGCGCAGGTGTCGGCCCACCCCGGTGTCGGCGTACGCGGTATCCGCGTCCGGCCCGGTCACCCGCGCCGGCAGGGTCGAGCCGGCGGCGGTGCGCTCGGCCGGGACCCCGCTGACCCGTACCCCGTGGGTGCGGAACCGCTCGTCGGCGGCGGTGAAGATGCCCCGGCAGCGCTGGGTCAACCCGCCGCCCGAGCAGTCGGTGACCACCACCGTGCCCGCCGTGGAGTGCCCGACGGCCAACCAGAGCGGCCCCGCGCTCACCCAGGCGAAGAACGCCGCGACCAGGCTCAACGCCAGCAGCACGGCGAGTCCCCGGATCGGGTCCGGGGCGGTCGGGGCACGGGTCGGGCGACGTCGGCGGGGGGTCCGCAGCCGCTGCTTCGGCTCCTTGCGCAGCGGGGTGCCGTCCCAGTGCACCTGTTCGATGGGCGCCCAGAAGAACCCGTCGTCGTCCGGTTTCTCCCCGTCCCGCCGGTGGGCCCGCGGCTGGCGGACCGGCACCCGCCGGGGCAGCGCGTCGACCGGCGCGCCGGTGGTCGGCTCGACCTCCACGGTCGTGTCGTCCGGGCCGGGGCCGGGGCCGGGTCGGGGCTGCGGCGCGACGGCCGAACCGCGCGCCACCGGGCCGTCCCCGGGACCGGGACGCGGTGGCCGCCGGGTGCCCGCCGTCGACTCGTCGTGCCCCGATCGTCTACCCGTCACGTCAGCCATTGGACACCGGGTTGCGGTCGGTGTCCGTCAGCTGACTCCGCGTGTCGTTGGGCAATTCCCGCGGACGGCGATTCGACGCCCGCGTGGCGCGGTGCCCCTATTGGTTCGCCGGCCGCCGACCCGGGTCACTAGGCTTGCTGGTCATGAGTCACGTTCTCGCCGCGGTCGCCTGGCCCTACGCCAACGGTCCGCGCCACATCGGCCACGTGTCCGGCTTCGGCGTACCCTCCGACGTCTTCGCCCGGTACATGCGGATGGCCGGTCACGACGTGCTCATGGTCTCCGGCACCGACGAGCACGGCACCCCGATCCAGGTGCAGGCCGACGCCGAGGGGGTCACCCCCCGCGAGCTGGCCGACCGGTACAACCGGGTGATCGCCGAGGACCTGCTGGCGCTGGGCCTGTCGTACGACCTGTTCACCCGCACCACCACCCGCAACCACTACGCGGTGGTGCAGGAGCTGTTCACCGGGCTGCACCGCAACGGCTACATCGTCCCCAGGGTCACCACCGGGGCGATCTCCCCGTCCACCGGGCGGACCCTGCCCGACCGCTACATCGAGGGCACCTGCCCGATCTGCGGCTACGACAGCGCCCGCGGCGACCAGTGCGACAACTGCGGCAACCAGCTCGACCCGATCGACCTGATCAACCCCAAGTCCAAGATCAACGGCGAGACGCCGGAGTTCGTGGAGACCGAGCACTTCTTCCTCGACCTGCCCGCCCTCGCCGACGCGCTGCGCCAGTGGCTCGACACCCGCGAGGGCTGGCGGCCCAACGTGCTGCGCTTCTCCCGCAACCTGCTCGACGACCTCCAGCCCCGGGCCATCACCCGGGACCTCGAATGGGGCGTGCCGATCCCGTTGGAGGGCTGGCAGGACCGCGGCGACAAGCGGATCTACGTCTGGTTCGACGCGGTGATCGGCTACCTCTCCGCGTCCATCGAGTGGGCCCGGCGCACCGGCGACCCGGACGCCTGGCGCAGGTGGTGGTCGGCCGACGGGCAGGGCAAGGACTCCCCGGGCTACTACTTCATGGGCAAGGACAACATCGTCTTCCACTCGGTGATCTGGCCGGCCCTGCTCGGCGGCTACTCCGGGGCGGGCAGCCGCGACGGCCAGCCCGGCGACCTCGGCCGGCTCAACCTGCCCACCGAGGTCGTCTCCAGCGAGTACCTGACCATGGAGGGACGCAAGTTCTCCTCCTCCCGCAAGGTGGTCATCTACGTCCGGGACTTCCTGGAGCGCTACGACGCCGACGCGCTGCGCTACTTCATCGCCGTCGCCGGCCCGGAGAGCAACGACACCGACTTCACCTGGGCCGAGTTCCTCCGCCGCAACAACGACGAACTCGTCGCCGGCTGGGGCAACCTGGTCAACCGGTCGGTCTCCATGGCGGCGAAGAACTTCGGCGCGATCCCCCCGGTCGACCCGGCCGGGCTCACCGAGGCCGACGAGGCGCTGCTCGCGGTGGCCCGCGCCGGCTTCGCCACGGTCGGCGACCTGATCGCCCGGCACCGGCAGAAGCAGGCCATCGGCGAGGCGATGAAGGTCGTCGCCGAGGCCAACAAATACCTGTCCGAGCAGGCCCCGTGGAAGCTCAAGGCCGAGGCCGACAAGCCCCGGATGGGCACCATCCTGCACGTCGCCCTCCAGGTGGTCAGCGACGCCAACACCCTGCTCACCCCGTTCCTGCCGCACTCCGCGCAGCAGATCCACGAACTGCTCGGCGGCACCGGCGTACACGCCCCGATGCCGGTCCTCGAAGAGGTCGACGACCTCGACGGCGGGCCGGGCTACCCGGTGCTGACCGGTGACTACACCGTCGGCGCGCGCTGGGAGTCCGTACCGCTGCCGGCCGGCCGGCCGCTCGCCGCGCCGAAACCGGTCTTCCGCAAGCTCGACCCGTCGATCGTCGACGAGGAACTCGCCCGGCTGGAGAGCTGACCGGCCGGGCGCCGGCCCCGGGGCAACCCCCGGGGCCGGCGCGGCACGACGTCAGGCGCGGGCCATCGCCGGTGCGCCGATGAACTCCATCAGCGCCCGGTTCACCTCGGTCGGGTGCGTCCACGGGATACCGTGCGGCGCCCCCTTCAGGGTGACCAGCGTCCCGTTGGGCAGCATCGACGCCAACCGCTGACCCGTCTTCGGGAACGGCAGCACGTTGTCCTTGTCGCCCTGGATGATCAGCACCGGGACGTCCATGTTCGGCACGTCGCCCCGGAAGTCGGTCTGCCAGGCGTCCACCGAGTCGTGGGTGCCCTTCGCCGACGCCTGCGCGCCGATCTGCCAGTGCGCCCGGTACGCCTCCTCGCTGACCCACTTGCCCTTGTTCTCGCTGTAGTTGAAGAACGCGTCGCAGAACTGGGTCAGGTAGGCGAACCGGTCCGCCAGGATCGCCTGCTGGAACCCCTCGAAGAGGCTCTTCTCGACGCCCTCCGGGTTGTCCTGCGTCTGCAACAGGTACGGCGCCAGCGGGGCCATCAGCACCGCCCGGTCCACCCGGCTCGACCCGTACGTGCCGAGGTAACGGGTCACCTCACCGGTACCCATCGAGTGGCCCACCAGGATCGTGTTGCGCAGGTCCAACTCGGTCATCAGCACGTCGAGGTCGGCGGCGAAGGTGTCGTAGTCGTAACCCATGGCCGGCTGGGCCGAACTGCCGAAGCCCCGCCGGTCGTAGGTGATCACCCGGTACCCGGCCGCGAGCAGCGGACCCGACATCTTCTCCCAGGTCGCCCCGTTGAACGGGAAGCCGTGGATCAGCACGATCGGCTGACCCTGCCCGTGATCCTCGTAGTACAGGTCGATGGGGGCGGAGTTCTCCGTACCCACGGTGATGAAGGGCATGCTCTTCTCCTGATCCGTCGGTGTCGGACGACCCGCGCTTTCCCCGGCCCGCCGCCGTCATGCCTTCACAGCACGTACGGCAGATCCACCACCCGGTCGTCGGTCACCTCGGCGGCCGGTGCCCACGTCTCGTACACGCCCCGTTCGTGGCACTGTGCCCCGGTGGCGACCACCGCGTCCGGATCGGGCTGCCGCAGGCGCAACCGCAGCCAGCCCGCCTCCTCCCGGAGCACCAGGCACGCCACGCCCCGCCACCGGGCGTGCCGCAGCCGCCGGCTGACCGACTCCACCGGATAGCGGGCCGCCCGGGTCATCGCCAGCACCCGGAACCCGCCCGGCAGGTCCGCCACCGCCTCGTACTCGCCGCCGGCCAACCCGCCGACCAGCTGCGTCGACCGCGGCACCTCGCCGGTCGGCACGTACTCCTGGTCGGGGGAGAGCCCCGGCACCGCCGCCAGCAGGTGCCGCCACTGCGGCCCCACCATCCGCAACCAGCCCCGCTGCTCCGCCTGGTAGCTGTAGAGCACCACCTCGACCCCCTCGGCGGGGTACGCCAGCAGGCTGGCGTTGGCGGGCATCGGCAGGTCGGCGAAGTCCCGGGTGACGAACTCCGGGATCAACTGCGCCGAACTCGGCACGAACCCCGTGCCCAGCACCGGCGGGCCGAGCCGGTCCCGGGGCGGCAACTCCAGCAGGCCCCGGTGCGCTTCGCCGACCGGCACGCCGTAGTCACCCGGGTCGGCGGCCCGCCAGCGCAACGCGTACCCGACGTCGGTGCCGTCGCCGCTGGTGCCGTCACCGCGCAGCACCGCCAGCGCGGCCGGCGTACGCAGGTGCGCCACGTCGTACTCGCGGTAGCAGAACCCGTGCGGCAGCCACCCCCGCACGTACCCGGCGAGCTGCCGGGCGGAGAGCACCTTGACCATCCGGGTGCCCCGCCGCAGCACCGCCGAGGCGCGCACCGCGGCCAGCGTCGGATCGCCGGCCGCCGTCGGCTGCTGGCTGAGCTGGTGCACGTACGACCAGCCCCGGTCGCGGTGCACCGGCATCAGCAGCGCCGCCTCCGGCTCCTCGACCGGCGGGGTGCCCCCACGCACCTCGGTGACCTCGGTCACGTGCACGAACCGCCGCCACGGCCAACTGACGCCCGGCCGGGGCGCCCACTCGAAGCCGGGTGCCTCCTCGGCGCTGAACAGCTCGTAGGCCGCGCCCCGGGCCAGTTCCTCGGCCGGGTGGACCACCCCGCCGTACGTCACGCGCAACCCGGTCCGCTCGAAGGCCGCGCCGTCGGCCCGGTCGGTGACGCTCATCCCGGCGAGACTAGGCCGGCCAGATTCCGCCCCGGTGAACGTCCGGTGGCCGCCCGGGAACAGCCCACACCCGCACGGGTCGGTGCCGTCGGTGACCCCCGGTGTGTGATGCTGGCCGCGATGACCGAACGGACCGAATCCCGCAAGCAGCGTGCCGCCCGCCGGGCCGGCGAGTTCCCGCCCGCCCCGCCGCCGCTGCCCCGTCCCGTGCTGGACAGCCACACCCACCTCGACATCACCGTCAGCGAGGCCGGCGTGCCCGGCGGGGGCGACGCCGCCGACCCGGTGGCCGCCGTGGTCGAGCTGGCCGCCACCGTCGGCGTGGACCGACTGGTGCAGGTCGGCGTGGACGTCGACTCGTCCCGTTGGGGTGCCGACGTCGCCGACCGGTACCCGGCGGTGCTCGCCACCGTGGCGCTGCACCCCAACGAGGCCCCCCGGCTGGCCGACCTGGACGCCGCGCTGCGCGAGATCGAGACGCTGGCCGCCCGGGACCGGGTCCGGGGCGTCGGCGAGACCGGGATGGACTTCTTCCGCACCGGCGACGACGGCCGGGCCGCCCAGGAGGAGAGCTTCCGCGCCCACATCGCCATCGCCAAGCGGTACGGCAAGGCACTGGTCATCCACGACCGGGACGCCCACGCCGACGTGCTGCGCATCCTCGACGACGAGGGCGCCCCGGACACGGTGGTGCTGCACTGCTTCTCCGGCGACGCCGACTTCGCCCGCGAGTGCGTGCGCCGGGGCCACCTGCTCAGCTTCGCCGGCACGGTCACCTTCGGCAGCGCCGCCGCGCTGCGCGAGGCCGCCGCGCTCACCCCGATCGACCAGCTCCTCGTCGAGACCGACGCGCCCTACCTGACGCCGATGCCGCACCGGGGACGGCCCAACGCGTCGTACCTGATCCCGCTGACGGTCCGGTCGCTGGCCGAGACCACCGGGTTCGACCTCGACGAGCTGTGCGCCGCCATCTCCGCCACCGGCGACCGGGCCTTCGGGCCGTGGTGACCGGCCCGGACCCCGCAGCTACGCTGCGGGGCGTGACCGGCCTGCTCGGCCCGGCGGAGATCCGGGAACTCGCCGCGCGTCTCGGCGTCAACCCGACCAAGAAGCTCGGCCAGAACTTCGTGCACGACCCGAACACCGTCCGCCGGATCGTCACCGCCGCCGGGCTCACCGGAGACGACGTGGCGCTGGAGGTCGGCCCCGGGCTCGGCTCGCTCACCCTGGCCCTGCTGCCGGCCGCCGCGCACCTGCACGCGGTGGAGATCGACCCGGTGCTGGCCGGCGCGCTGCCGCAGACCGCCGCCGCCCACGCCGGCCCGGACGCCGCCCGGCTCACCGTGCACCGGGCCGACGCGCTGCGGATCACCGCCGCCGACCTGGCCGACCCGCCGCCCACCGCGCTGGTGGCGAACCTGCCCTACAACGTGGCCGTGCCGGTGGTGCTGCACCTGCTCGCCGAGCTGCCCACCCTGCGGCACGGCCTGGTGATGGTGCAGAAGGAGGTCGCCGACCGGCTGGTCGCCGGTCCCGGTTCCAAGGTGTACGGCATCCCGTCGGTCAAGCTCGCCTGGTACGCCCGTTCCCGCTCCGCCGGCCGGGTGCCACCGAACGTGTTCTGGCCGGTGCCGAACGTCGACTCCGGACTGGTCGCCTTCACCCGCCGCGAACCGCCCCGCGACGACGTGCCCCGGCAGGCGGTCTTCGCCGTCGTCGACGCCGCGTTCGCCCAGCGCCGCAAGACCCTGCGGGCCGCCCTGGCCGGCTGGGCGGGTGGCCCCGACCGGGCCGCCGCGGCGCTCACCGCCGCCGGGGTCGACCCGGGCGCACGCGGGGAGTCACTCACCGTGGAGCAGTTCGCCGCGATCGCCGCGTCGGCTCCGACCGTCGCCACCACCGCGCAGTAGGCTGACGGCGTGCCCGCCGAGGGACACGCCGCACCTGCGCGTACGACCTGGTTGCCGGCCGGTACGCCGCCGGCCGCCGACGCCGCCGAGGAGCTGATCGTGGAGATGCCGTTCGACATCCGCCCGTGCCGGTGGGACGTCCCCCGGTGACCGAGGCCTGGCGACCGGACGACGATGACGACCAGCGTCGGGGCAGCAGCGGCCCGGTGCGGGTCCGGGTCCCCGCGAAGGTCAACCTGCACCTCGGGGTGGGCCCGTTGCGCCGGGACGGCTACCACGAGCTGAACACCGTCTACCACGCGATCTCGATCTACGACGAGTTGACCGCCCGCCGGGGCGACACCCTCACCCTCACCATGGAGGGCGAGGGTGCCGGCGAGCTGGCCCTGGACGACTCCAACCTGGCCATCCGCGCCGCCCACGCGCTCGCCGGCTACGCCGGGGTGCCGCCGCACGCCCGGCTGCACCTGCGCAAGCAGATCCCGCTCGCCGGCGGGTTGGCCGGCGGCAGCGCCGACGCCGCCGCCGCGCTGGTCGCCTGCGACGCCCTGTGGGGCACCGGGCTGTCCCGCGACGAACTGGCCGGGATCGCCGCCGACCTCGGCTCCGACGTGCCGTTCCTGATCCACGGTGGCACCGCGCTGGGCACCGGCCGGGGCGAGGCGGTCAGCCCGGTGCTGGCCCGCCCCACCTCCTGGCACTGGGTGGTGGCCGTCGCCGACGGCGGCCTGTCCACCCCCGCCGCCTACCGGGAACTCGACCGGCTGCGTGCCGCCGGCACCGCCGGCACCCCGCTGGGCAGCACCGACGGCCTGCTCGGCGCGCTGCGCCAACGCGACCCCCGGGTGCTCGCCGGCTGCCTCGGCAACGACCTGCAGGACGCCGCCCTGTCGATGCGTCCGGCCCTGGCCGACACGTTGAAGGCGGGGGAGGCGGCCGGGGCGCTCGCCGGGATCGTCTCCGGCTCCGGCCCGACCTGTGTCTTCCTCGCCCGTGACGCCGCCGACGCGCAGCGGATCGCCACCGAGGTGCAGGCCGCCGAGGTGTGCCGGGAGACCCGGGTCGCCCACGGCCCGGTGCCCGGCGCCCGCGTCGGCTGAGCCTCCCCGGGACCGAGATCGACTCCCGTGGGCCGGGGTTGCGGTATCCGGCGACCGGGAACCCGCACCATCGGCCCCGATGAGGTGATCATCGTGCCCCGACCTGCTGTCCGGGGCGGCCCGGCCCCGGTTGCGGCACGGGCGGGTGGGGCGGCGCGGGTGTCCGCGTACCCTTGCCCCAGGCGTCCCGAGGTGCCCGCCGGCACCGGGACGCCTTGATCATGAAAGGTGGGACCGTGGCCAACATCGTCAACCTGGACCGGGTGTCCAAGGGGTACGGCGCCGCCGGGCCGCTGCTCACCGACGTCTCGCTCGGCCTCGACGACGCCGACCGGATCGGCGTGGTCGGCCTCAACGGCGCCGGCAAGTCCACCCTGCTGCGGATGCTCACCAAGCAGGAGGACCCCGACGACGGCCGGGTCACCCACCGCCGCGACCTGCGGGTGCTCTGGCTGCCGCAGGCCCTCACCCTGACCCCCGAGGCCACCGTCCGGGACGTGGTGCTCGGCACCGCCTGGCTCGCCGAGGGGATGGGCGCCGAACACGAGTGGGCCGGCGACGCCGGGGTCCGGGCCATCCTCGACGGCCTCGGCATGCCCCACCTCGGCCTCGACCAGCCGGTCGGCCCGATGTCCGGGGGCGAGCGCCGCCGGGTGGCCCTGGCCGCCCTGCTGGTCCGCGAATCCGACCTGCTCATCCTCGACGAGCCCACCAACCACCTCGACGTCGGCGGCGTCGACTGGCTCGCCCGGCACCTCGTCGGCCGCCGGGGCGCACTCGTCGTGGTCACCCACGACAGGTGGTTCCTCGACGCGGTCTGCACCACCACCTGGGAGGTCGCCGACCAGACCGTCCGGGCCTACGAGGGCGGCTTCGCCGCCTGGACGCTGGCCCGCGCCGAACGGGAACGGGTCGCCGCCGCCACCGAGGCCCGCCGGCAGAACCTGCTCCGCAAGGAGATCGCCTGGCTGCGGCGCGGCCCGCCCGCCCGCACCTCCAAGCCGAAGTTCCGCATCGACGCGGCCAACGCGCTCATCGACGACGTGCCGCCTCCACGCGACACCATGTCGTTGCAGCGGATGGCGACCGCCCGGCTCGGCAAGCAGGTGTACGACCTGGAGCACGTCCGGCTGCACGCCGGCCCCAAGGAGATCCTGCACGACACCACCTGGCAGGTCGGCCCCGGCGACCGGATCGCCATCCTCGGGCGCAACGGGGCCGGCAAGACCACCCTGCTGCGGCTGCTCGCCGGCATCACCCGCGCCGACGGCGGCCGGTTCCACACCGGGTCCACCGTCAAGCCGGCGTTCCTCTCCCAGGAACTCGCCGAACTCCCCGGCCACCTGCGCGTCCTGGAGGCCGTCGAGGAGGTCGCCCGCCGGGTGCAGCTCGGCGACCGGGAGATCTCCGCCGCCCAGCTCGCCGAGGTGTTCGGCTTCGACGACCGGCGGCTCTGGACCCCGGTCGGCGACCTCTCCGGTGGGGAACGCCGTCGCCTGCAGATGCTCCGGCTGCTCGCCGGGGAACCCAACGTGCTGCTTTTCGACGAGCCCACCAACGACCTGGACACCGACACCCTCGCCGCCCTGGAGGACCTGCTCGACTCCTGGCCCGGCACGATCATCGTGGCCAGCCACGACCGGTACCTGATCGAACGGGTCACCGACGCCGCGTACGGGATGTTCGGCGACGGCCGGCTGGTGCACCTACCCGGCGGTGTCGACGAGTACCTGGCCCGCGCCGCCGGCCCGGGTCCGGCCCGCACCACGCCCGGCCCCGCCGAAAGTCCCGAGGCCCCGGCCCCGGGCGGCATGTCCGCCGCCGACGCCCGGCAGGCCCGCAAGGAACTGACCCGGTTGGAACGGCAGATCGGCAAGCTCGACCAGAAGGAGGCCACCCTCCTCGACCAGCTCGCCACGCACGCCACCGACTACGCCCGGGTCGCCGACCTCGACGCTCAGCTCAAGGAGGTACGCGCCGAACGGGAACGGACCGAGGAGACCTGGCTGACCCTGGCCGAGGAGATCCCGCCCCTGTAGAGCAGGGACGACCCCGTGTGCGGCGTCACACCCCGCCGTACGGGACAATCGTCGGCGACCCTCACCCGAACGGCGTTGGAGACACAGTCATGGCCCACACCCCCGTCAACCACCCCGCGCGGCCGGTCTACCGGGCGATCGGCGGGCTCATCGGTCTCTACCTCGTGGTCTTCGGCGCGCTCGGCGTCATCGCCAGCGCCGGCAACGACATCTTCGCCCAGGACGACACCAAGGTCCTCGGCCAGGGCACCAACCTCGGGTTCTCGCTGCTGTCCGTGCTGTTCGGGGTGGTCATCCTGGTCGGCACGGTGATCGGCCGCAACCTCGACGTGGCGATCAACCAGTGGCTGGCCTACACCCTGATGGTGATCAGCCTCGCCGGCCTGGCCTTCCTCCAGACCGACGCCAACGTGGTCAACTTCAGCATCCTGACGGTGATCGTGCTGATGACCCTCAGCCTCGTCCTGCTGATGGTCGGCATGTACGGCAAGGTCGGCACCGAGGACGAGAAGGAAGCCTGGCAGAAGGCCCGCCTGGTGCTCTGACCGCTCCCGCTCGCGGGCCGGGAGGCGGCGTGACCTGGCGTTTCTCCGACGCCGGACGGCGCGACGGGAGACAATCGTCCCGACACGTCGTCCGCGCAGGAGGGGCCATGGCGCACTTTCCGGTCAACCACCCGGCCCGCCCGCTGTACCGGGTCTTCGCCGGCCTCGTCGGCCTCTACATCCTGGTCTTCGGCGTGTTCGGCATCGTGCAGACCTGGGGTGAGCCGCTCTTCGCCAGGGGCAGCCACTGGGCCCTGGGGCTGCGTACCAACCTGGCGTTCTCGCTGGTCTCGGTCGTCTTCGGGGTCGTCCTGATCATCGGGGCGTCCCGGCGCGGCAACCTCGGGCACGTCATGAACCTCACCGCCGGGGTGGTCTTCATGGTCACCGGCCTCGCGATGATGAGCGTGCTCCAGACCCGCGCCAACATCCTCAACTTCTCGATGTCGACGGTGATCGTCTCGCTGCTGTTCGGCCTGCTGCTCCTCGCCACCGGCCTGTACGACAAGATCGGCACCGACGAGCACGCCGCCCGGGAACGCGCCGACCGGCTCCATCCGGCCCGCTGACCCGACGCTCAGCCACCCGGCCGTTCGGTGATCAGGCCCGGCCCCGCCTCCAGGTGCGACAACCCGTTCCAGGCCAGGTTCACCAGGTGCGCCGCCACCGTCTCCTTGCCCGGCTGGCGGACCTCCAACCACCAACGCCCGGTCAACGCCACCATCCCCACCAGCGCCTGCGAGTACAGCTCGGCCAGCTTCGGGTCGTAACCCCGGCTGGAGAACTCGGCCCCCAGGATGTGCTCCACCTGGTGCGCCACGTCGTTCATCACGCTGCTGAAGTTGCCGGCCGCCGACATCAACGGAGACTCCCGCACCAGCACCCGGAACCCGCTCGTCTCCTCCTCGATGTAGCCCAGCAACGCCAACGCCGCCTGCTCCAGCAACTCCCGCGGGTGCCCGGCGGTCAGCGCCGCGGCGATCCGGTCCAGCAGGGCCCGCACCTCCCGGTCGACGACCACCGCGTACAGGCCCTCCTTGCCGCCGAAGTGCTCGTAGACCACCGGCTTGGAGACCCGGGCCCGCGCCGCCACCTCCTCGATCGAGGTCGCGTCGAACCCCTTCTCGGCGAAGACCTGCCGACCGATCGCGATCAACTGCTCGCGCCGCTGGGCGGCCGACATCCGTACCCGCGCCGCCGGCTTCGCGCCCGCCGCCGGCCGTCGGGTGCCGGTGTTCTCCCCAGCCGGGGGCTGCGCCATCTCGTCACCTCGCCGGCGCTCGGTGACGCCCTGTCGTGGAATGCTCCGGTCGTGCCCGTCTGTCTCGGTCACCCGGCCATCCTGCCAGGTGACGCCCCGGGGCACCGCCGGGTTCAGCGCGGCAGCGTCTCCCGTACCCGCTTGGCCGCCACCCGTTCCGGCTTCGGCCACCGCACGTCGTGCACCGCGCCGGCCCGCTCCAGCAACCAGATCACCCGGGCCGACGGGTCCCACTGCCCGCGCAGCACCCCGTGCCGGGCGCTGGTCGGCTCGGCGTGATGCAGGTTGTGCCAGCTCTCCCCGAACGACAGCAGGGCCAGCGGCCAGAAGTTGGCCGCCCGGTCGCCCGGCCGCATCGCGAACGGACGCTCACCGTAGACGTGGCAGACCGAGTTGATCGCCCAGGTCACGTGGTGCAACAGGGCGATCCGGACCAGCCCGCCCCAGAAGAACGCGCTCAGCGCGCCGGCCCACGACCAGGTCAGCAGACCGCCCATCAGCGCCGGGCCGAGCAGCGAGCCGGCCACCAGCAGCGGCGAGAGCCGGTCCACCCGGCGGGTGTCCGGGTCGGCGAGCAGATCCGGTGCGAACCGCTCCCGGTTGGACAGTTCCCGGCCGAGCAACCACCCCAGGTGCGCGTGGAACAGCCCCCTGGCCAGGCCCCGCACGCTCTCGCCGTACCGCCAGGGGGAGTGCGGGTCGCCGTCGAGGTCGGCGAAGGCGTGGTGCCGCCGGTGGTCGGCCACCCACTGGATGATCTCGCCCTGCACCGCGAACGACCCGGCGACCGCCAGGGCCACCCGGACCGGGCGGCGGGCCCTGAACGCGCCGTGGGTGAAGTACCTGTGGTAGCCGACGGTGATGCCCAGCCCCGACACCACGTACCAGAGGGCCGCGACGAGCACGTCGGTCGCGTGCAGCCAGCCGCCCCAGGCCACCGGCACGGCGGCCAGCAGGGCCAGGAACGGCACCACCACGAAGATCCAGAGGGCGATCAGGATGCCCCGCGACTGGGGACCCTGGGTGAGCGGCTTCGGGCCGGCGGCACCGGCGTCCCGCAGGGTGGTCGACATGGCACCTCGCAGCGATCGGATACGCCTACGTCACCGTAACTTACGGGCCGGCCACAGTGGAGTGAACAGTGGCGTACATGAATGAGTTCAGTGTCATACGTTTGTCTTAACCTGCCGGTCATGACCGATCCGACGGGTGCCGAGGTGCGCCGGCTGCGTACCGGTGTGCCCCCGGCCCGCACCCGACGACCCGCCGCCCGCGACGAGCTGCGCGCGGTGGCGGTGGCACTGCGCGGCGAGGGCTGCTCGGTCGGCGACATCGCGGCCCGGTTGGGCGTCGCGAAGTCCACCGCCTATCTCTGGGTACGCCACCTCCCCCTCGACCCGGACGAGGAGGTCGCCCGCGAGCGCCGACGGGCGCACTCCAAGGCGATGACGGATGCCCGGTGGTCGGCCCACCGGCAGGCACGGGATGCCGCCCGGGCAGCGGCCGTGGCGGACGCCGCGGCCTGGGTCGGGTCGATGGGGAACCGTGAGTTGGTCATGGTGGGGGCGGCGCTCTACTGGGCGGAGGGGGAGAAGGCCAAGCCCTGGCGGCCCCACGAGTGCCGGGTCAGGTTCATCAACAGTGATCCCGGGCTGGTCGACATCTTCGTCCGTTTCGTCGAGGCGATGGGTGTGCCCCGGGAGACCCTGCGTTTCCGGGTGAGCATCCACGAGACCGCTGATGCCGAGGCGGCCGTGCGGTGGTGGGCCGGGCGGGTGGCTGTTCCGGCCGAGACGTTCCGCCCCACGTCGCTCAAACGCCATCGGCCGACCACCGTGCGGCGCAACACGGGTGAGGACTATCGGGGTTGTCTGATCGTCGAAGTGCCCAGGTCCCGGCAGTTGTACTGGCGGATAGAGGGGATCATGAAGGGAATGGGCGATGGCACGGGCGGCGGGGGGCGCTAAGGTGTAGGAGGTCTGCCAAGCTATTCGGTTTGCCCGTTTAGACCTTCCCGGGTCGTCTAATGGCAGGACGTCAGGTTTTGGTCCTGATTGTAGGGGTTCGAGTCCTCTCCCGGGAGCTTCCGCTGATCCGCCCCCACAGTCTGGTTAGCATGGCGGCGAGACTGTTCGCCTTCCCCGACGGGAGCCCACCCGTGTCCCAGCCCCACCGCCGTACCGTCGTCGTGCTCGCCGCCGGGGAGGGCAAGCGGATGAAGTCGGCGCTGCCCAAGGTGCTGCACCCACTGCTCGGCCGGACGCTGCTCGGTCACGTGCTGGCCGCGGCCGGGCCGCTGCGCGCGGACCGGACCGTCGTGGTGGTCGGGCACGGGGCCGAGCAGGTCCGCGCCCACCTGGCCGAGGTCGCCCCGGAGGCCACCGCCGTGCTCCAGGCCGAGCAGCTCGGCACCGGGCACGCCGTACGGATCGCGTTGGACGCGGTGCCGGAGGCCGCCGGCACCGTCGTGGTGATCAACGGGGACGTGCCGCTGCTGCGTACCGGGACGGTGGATGCGCTGGTCGCGGCGCACGAGGGTGAGGGCGCGGCGGCCACGGTGCTCGCCGCCGAGGTGCCCGACCCGACCGGGCTGGGCCGGATCGTCAGGGACGCTGCCGGCCGGCTGGAGCAGATCGTCGAGGAGCGTGACGCGACCCCCGCCCAGCGGGCGCTGCGGGAGATCAACGCCGGCATCTACGCCTTCGACGTGGCCCGGCTGCGGGCCGCGCTGGGCAAGCTCTCCACCGACAACGACCAGGGCGAGGAGTACCTCACCGACGTCTTCGGGCTGCTCGTCTCGGCCGGCGAGCCGGTGGGTGTGCACGTGGCCGCCGACCATGTCGAGACGTTGGGCTGCAACGACCGGGTGGAGCTGGCCGGGCTGCGTCGGCTGTTGCGCGACCGGGTCAACGAGGCGTGGATGCGGACCGGGGTGACGATCCTCGACCCGGCGACCACCTGGATCGACGTGACCGTCACCGTCGAGCGGGACGCGGTGCTCGACCAGAACACCCAGCTGCGCGGCACGACGGTGGTGGGGGCCGAGGCGGTGGTCGGGCCGGACGTCACGCTGATCGACACGGTGGTGGGGCCGGCGGCGACCGTGCTGCGCAGCCACGCCACCGGTGCCGAGGTGGGCGCGGGGGCGAGCGTCGGCCCGTACGCCTACCTGCGGCCGGCGGCGCGGCTGGCCGAGAAGGCGAAGGTGGGCACGTTCGTCGAGGTCAAGAACTCCGAGGTCGGGCCGGGCGCGAAGGTGCCGCACCTGTCGTACGTGGGGGACGCGACGATCGGGGCGAAGGCGAACATCGGCGCGGCGACGATCTTCGTGAACTACGACGGGGTGAACAAGCACCGCACGGTGGTGGGTGACGGTGCGTTCGTCGGCTGTGACACGAACCTGATCGCGCCGGTCGAGGTGGGCGCGGGGGCGTACGTGGCGGCGGGCAGCGCGTTGAGTCAGGACGTGCCGCCGGGGGCGTTGGGGGTGACCCGGGCGCCACAGCGCAACATCGAGGGATGGGTGTTGCGTAACCGGCCGGGCACGGTCTCCGCGCGGGCCGCCGAGCAGGCCCGGACGGCCGGTGAGGATGCGTCGGGTGGGCCGGTGTCGGCAAGTGAAGGTGAGGCAATCCACGGGGGTGCCGAGACGGTGTGAGGGTCGCCGAGGTCGGGGCATACTGCAACCGAGTAGCCCCGGCCCACCGCAGCCGGGCACCACCGACCAACGGGAGCAGACGGGCCCATGGGCAGCATCGTCGCCGAAAACCGCAAGAGCCTGATGCTCTTTTCCGGACGTGGCTTTCCGGAGTTGGCCAAGGAGATCGGTGAGGTGCTCGGCGTGGCGCCGACCCCTTCCGACGCGTACGAGTTCGCCAACGGTGAGATCTTCGTACGGTTCCGGGACTCGGTGCGTGGTTCGGACGCCTTCGTGGTGCAGTCCGTCACGCACGGGGTCAACACCTGGGTCATGGAGACCCTGATCATGATCGACGCGTTGAAGCGGGGTTCGGCGAAGCGGATCACCGTGGTCCTGCCGTTCTACCCGTACTCCCGGCAGGACAAGAAGCACCGGGGGCGGGAGCCGATCTCGGCGCGGCTGGTGGCCGATCTGCTCAAGACGGCCGGGGCGAACCGGATCCTCACCGTCGACCTGCACACCGCGCAGATCCAGGGTTTCTTCGACGGCCCGGTGGACCACCTGTTCGCGATGGACATCCTCGCCGAGTACGTGGAGCACAAGTTCGCCGGCCGGCCGATGACGGTGGTGGCGCCGGACTCGGGCCGGGTACGGGTGGCGGAGCGGTGGACCGACCGCCTGGGTGGCTGCCCGCTGGCGTTCATCCACAAGACCCGGGATCCGTTGAAGCCGAACCAGGTGGTGGCGAACCGGGTGGTCGGTGAGGTCGAGGGCCGGGTGTGCCTGATCGTCGACGACATGATCGACACCGGTGGGACGATCACCAAGGCGGCGGACATCCTCAAGGAGTCAGGTGCGGCGGAGATCGTGGTGGCCTCCACCCACGCCCTGCTGTCCGACCCGGCGACCGAGCGGCTGAAGAACAGCCCGATCACCGAGGTGGTGGTGACGAACACGCTGCCGTTGCCGCCGGACAAGCAGTTGGACAAGCTCACCGTGTTGTCGATCGCGCCGTTGCTGGCGCGGGCGATCCGGGAGGTCTTCGACGACGGGTCGGTGACCACCCTCTTCGGTGGCCTGAGCTGACGCGCGGACCCGGGGGACTGCCGGAAGGCGCGGAAAGACCTCGGGTAGACTGGTGCGGTTGCCACGGCGAGGGTGCCCGGCGGGCCGCTGATCGAGCGCCGCACGGAGGCACCGTCATCGACGCGGTGCTCCGGGCAGTCGTTCATGACGCATGAGCCCCAAGCGAGCCCCTCGCCCCAGCACCGCCAGACGACAAGCCGCCGTAGCGTTAGCATCAGGAGTTTCCCCGTGTCCGAGGTAAAGATCAGCGCCGAGCCCCGTACGGAGTTCGGCAAGGGTGGTGCCCGTCGTACCCGTCGGGCCGGCAAGGTGCCCGCCGTGCTGTACGGTCACGGCGAGAAGCCCAAGCACATCGCGCTCCCGGCGCGGGAGTTCGCCGCCGCGATCCGTAAGGGCGGCGCCAACCAGCTCTTCGCGATCGAGGTCAGCGACGGCACCCAGGTGCTGGCGCTGCCGAAGGCGATCCAGCGTGACCCGATCCGGGACAGCTTCGAGCACGTGGACCTGCTGCTGGTCCGTCGGGGCGAGAAGGTCACCGTCGAGGTTCCGGTGCAGCTGACCGGTGAGGCCGCGCGGGACACCCTGATCGTGCACGACCACGACACCCTCTCGGTGACCGCCGACGCCACCAAGGTGCCGGACCACCTGGAGGCGTCGATCGAGGGTCTGGAGGCCGGCAGTCAGGTCACCGCCGCTGACGTCGAGCTGCCTGCGGGTGTGGAGCTTGTCGCCGACGCGGAGCAGACGGTCGCCTCGGTGACCGCCGCCCCGACCGCCGAGCAGCTGGAGGCCACCCTGCCTGAGGTCGAGACCCCGGCGACGGAGGCCGAGGAAGCCGCCGAGGCCGCCGAGGGTGCGGAGACCGCCGAGGGCGCCGAGGCTCCGGCCGCCGAGGGCGAGCAGAGCACCGAGGCGAAGACCGAGGCCTGACCGGTCGCATCGTTCACGGCAGGCGCTCCCGTCGCGGGGGCGCCTGCCGGCGTATCGGGGCACGGTCGGCGCGCAGACGGCGAGCGGGAGGGACGTGACGTGACGGACGAGACGGGGCCGTGGCTGGTGGTCGGCCTGGGCAATCCAGGTCGGGAGTACGCCGGGAACCGGCACAACGTCGGTTTCATGGTCGCCGAGTTGCTCGCCGTACGGCTGGGTGGGCGGTTCGGGCGGTACAAGCGGGTGGTGGCGGACGTCGCCGAGGGGCGGATCGGTTTCGGTGGGCCGAAGCTGGTGCTGCTCAAGCCGCAGACGTACATGAACCTGTCGGGTGGGCCGGTGGCCGCGCTGGCCCAGTTCCACAAGATCCCGGCCGACCGGGTGATCGCGGTGCACGACGAACTGGACATCCCCTACGGGCAGCTGCGGGTCAAGCTGGGCGGCGGTGAGGGCGGGCACAACGGCCTGCGGTCGATGTCGAAGTCGCTGGGGACGAAGGACTACGTGCGGGTGCGGTTCGGCATCGGCAGGCCGCCGGGGCGGCAGGACCCGGCGGATTTCGTGCTGTCGGATTTCGGTGCCGCGGAGCGCAAGGAGCTGGAGTTCCTGGTCGACCGGGCCGCTGACGTGGTGGAGTCGGTGGTCACCAAGGGGGTCGAGCCGACCCAGAACGCTTACCACGGGGTCTGAGTCGCGGGGGCGTACTCGTGGCCTGCCCGGGTGGGCGGTAGTCTGCGCGTTCTGGCGTGGCGCGACCCCGCGCGGGCCGTGGTAGGCGACGGGAGCGAGTTCGTGGGCAGTCCTCCGATGATCGACGGCGCGTTCGCCCGCTGGTTGGCGGACCGGGCCGGGCAGGCCCTGCTGGAGCTGCGGGCCGAGATGGGGTTCGCGGACGCGGCGGCGTTGAAGTCGGCCGGGGACAAGGTCTCGCACGACCTGATCCGCAGCGAGCTGGCGAAGTGGCGACCCGGTGACGCCGTCCTCTCCGAGGAGGACGAGGGGTCGCGGCTGGTGGGCACCGCGGGCGGGGTGTCCCGGTTGACCGCCGACCGGGTGTGGATCATCGACCCGTTGGACGGCACCCGGGAGTTCTCCGAGGAGGGCCGCGCCGACTGGGCGGTGCACGTGGCGCTCTGGGCGCGCAACGCGCCGACGCCGCACGGTCTGGTGGCGGGGGCGGTGGGGTTGCCGGCCCAGCACCGGGTGCTGGGTACCGACTATCCGCCGGCGTACCCGCCGATGACGGTGGAGGCGGCGACCTCGGGCGACCGTACGCTGCGGTTGGCGGCGAGCCGGAGCCGGCCGCCGGCGTTCCTGACCGCCCTGGCCGAGGACGTGGGCGCGCAGTTGGTGCCGATGGGTTCGGCGGGGGCGAAGATCGCGGCGGTGGTGACCGGTGACGTGGACGCCTACATCCACGCGGGCGGCCAGTACGAGTGGGACTCGGCGGCCCCGATCGCTGTGGCGACGGCCACCGGGCTGCACGCTTCCCGAATCGACGGTTCTGCGCTGAGATACAACGAGGCGGATCCGCGCCTGCCGGACCTGCTGGTCTGCCGCAAGGATCTCGCCAGCCGGTTGCTTGCAGCGCTGCAGAGGCATTCCGGGTAGCCTGAGCGCTGTTTTTGATTTGTCCGACCGGAAAGGTCTGGAATCCATGTACGGATCCGCGCCGATCGAGCCCGTGGCATGACCGCCCCCGGCCGCTTCTACCAGGTCTCCCACCTCGACGAGTTGGAGGCGGAGAGCATCTTCGTGATGCGTGAGGTGGTCGCCGAGATGGAGCGGCCGGTGCTGCTCTTCTCCGGTGGCAAGGACTCGATCGTGATGTTGCGGCTGGCGCAGAAGGCGTTCGCCCCGGCCAACATCCCGTTCCCGGTGATGCACGTGGACACCGGGCACAACTTCCCCGAGGTGCTCGACTACCGCGACCAGCGGGTCGCCGAACTGGGGCTGCACCTGGTGGTGGCGAGCGTGCCCGACGCCCTGGCCGCCGGGACGGTCCGTGAGTCGGGTGACGGGATGCGCAACCGGATCCAGACGCCGGTGTTGTTGGACGCGGTGGAGAAGCACCGGTTCGACGCGTTGTTCGGTGGGGCGCGGCGGGACGAGGAGAAGGCGCGGGCGAAGGAGCGGGTGTTCTCGTTCCGGGACGAGTTCGGGCAGTGGGATCCGAAGAACCAGCGGCCGGAGTTGTGGTCGTTGTACAACGGTCGGCATCATCCGGGTGAGTCGATCCGGGTGTTCCCGTTGTCGAACTGGACCGAGTTGGACATCTGGCACTACATCGCCCGGGAGCGGGTGCCGTTGCCGTCGATCTACTACGCGCACGACCGCGAGGTGATCGAACGCGACGGCATGCTCTACGCCGTCAACGAGTTCTTCCGGCCCCGGGCCGGTGAGCAGCAGTTCAAGGCCCGGGTGCGGTACCGCACGGTCGGCGACGCCTCCTGCACGGCGGCGGTGCGTTCGGACGCGGACACGGTGGAGAAGGTGATCGACGAGGTGGCCGCGACGCGGATCACCGAGCGGGGTGCCACCCGGGGCGATGACCGGGTCAGCGAGGCCGCCATGGAGGACCGCAAGCGGGAGGGCTACTTCTGATGAGCACCGAGACGGTGTCGCCCGAGGTCGAGGCCCGGCCGATGGACCTGTTGCGGTTCGCCACGGCAGGCAGTGTGGACGACGGGAAGTCGACCCTGATCGGGCGGCTGCTGTACGACACGAAGTCGTTGTTCACCGACCAGTTGGCCGCGGTGGAGGCGGTCAGCGCGGCCCGGGGCGACGAGTACACCAACCTGGCGTTGCTCACCGACGGTCTGCGGGCCGAGCGGGAACAGGGCATCACCATCGACGTGGCGTACCGGTACTTCGCCACGCCCCGGCGGAAGTTCATCATCGCCGACACCCCCGGGCACACCCAGTACACCCGCAACATGGTCACCGGCGCGTCCACCGCCGATCTGGCGTTGATCCTGGTGGACGCCCGTAAGGGGCTGGTGGAGCAGTCGCGGCGGCACGCGTTCCTGTGCTCGCTGCTGCGGGTGCCGCACCTGGTGCTGTGCGTCAACAAGATGGACCTGGTCGACTTCTCCCAGGAGGTCTTCGAACGCATCGCCGACGAGTTCACCGCCTTCGCGGCGAAACTCGACGCGCCGGATCTGACCGTGGTGCCGATCTCCGCGTTGCGTGGCGACAACATCGTCACCCGGTCGGAGAACATGCCGTGGTACGAGGGCCCGTCGCTGCTGCACCACCTGGAGCACGTGCACATCGCTTCGGACCGCAACCTGGTCGACGTCCGGTTCCCGGTGCAGTACGTGATCCGCCCGCAGTCGACCACGGTGACCGACTACCGGGGTTACGCCGGGCAGGTCGCCTCCGGGGTGCTCAAGCCCGGCGACGAGGTGATGGTGCTGCCGTCGGGGTTCACCAGCCGGATCGCCGCCATCGACACCGCCGACGGCCCCGTCGACGAGGCGTTCCCCCCGATGTCGGTCACCGTCCGCCTCGACGACGAGATCGACATCTCGCGCGGCGACATGATCTGCCGGCCGAACAACGCACCGACCGTCTCGCAGGACATCGAGGCGATGGTCTGCTGGATGGACGAGACCCGGCCGCTCCAGGTCGGCGGCAAGTACACCATCAAGCACACCACGCGGACGGCCCGGACGATCGTGCGCGGCCTGTACTACCGGCTCGACGTCAACACCCTGCACCGCGACGAGACCGCCACCGAGCTGCGGCTCAACGAGATCGGCCGGGTGCGGCTGCGGACCACCGTCCCGTTGCTGGCCGACGAGTACCGCCGTAACCGCACCACGGGCGGCTTCATCATCATCGACGAGGCCACGAACCGCACCGTAGCCGCCGGCATGATCGTCGACACCGCCTGACCCACCCTGCCTTGTCGGCTCTCGGTGATCAAGAGCTTTGCGTCAGTTTCCGCTCGACGGATGACGCAAAGCTCTTGATCACCGCATACCAGCATGCCCGCCCACCCGCCCGGCTGTGCCTTGGTGATCAAGAGATTTGCGTCAGGTTTCGTTGATGGATTGACGTAAACCTCTTGATCACCGGCGCCCGAACGGGGGGTAGGAGCGGGGGCGGGAGTGGGGCCGGGGTGGGTCAGGGGAGGCGGGTGGCGCCGGGGGCGGGGAGGGCGGTGAGGGTGTCGGGGGCGGTGAAGCCTCGTTCGGCGTAGGCGGCCCGGACGGCTGCCGCCACCGGTTCCGCAGCCGCCGCCTCGACCAGGGCGAGGACGCAGCCGCCGAAGCCGCCGCCGGTCATCCGGGCACCGAGCGCACCGGCCGCGAGCGCCGCCTCGACGGCGGTGTCGACCTCGGGGACGGTGATCGCGAAGTCGTCCCGCATGGAGGCGTGCGAGGCGGTCAGCAGCGGCCCGATCTCGGCGACCCGGTCGGCGCGCAGCAGGGCGACGGTGTCGAGCACCCGCTGGTTCTCGGTGACCACGTGCCGGACCCGGCGTCGGGTCTCGTCGTCGGGCAGCCGCCCGAGTGCGGCGTCGAGGTCGGCGACCGGCACGTCGCGCAGGGCGGGCACGCCGAGCAGGTCGGCGGCCCGTTCGCAGGAGGCGCGGCGGGAGGCGTACTCGCCGTCGGCGTGCCGGTGCGGTGCGCGGCTGTCGATCACCAGGATGGCCAGGCCGGCGGCGTCGAGGTCGAACGGGACGTGGTCGACGGATTCGTCCCGGCAGTCGAGGAACAGGGCGTGGCCGGCGCGGCAGCGGATCACCGCCGACTGGTCCATGATGCCGGTCGGCGCGCCGACGTAGCCGTTCTCGGCGCGTTGGGCCAGCCGGGGCCGGCGCTCGGCGGGCAGGTCCAGCCCGCCCAGGTCGGCCAGGGCGGCGAGCACCGCCGCCTCCAGGGCTGCCGAGGAGGACAGCCCGGAGCCGAGCGGCACGTCCGAGGCGACGGCCAGCCGGACGCCGGGGACGGCGTACCCGGCCCCGCGCAGGGCCCAGACGACCCCGGCGACGTAGCCGCCCCAGCCGGCGACCCGGCCGGGTGCGTCGGCCTCGGCGGCTCCGAAATCGACGGGCCGGTCGCTGATCTCCGAGCGGACCGTCCAGCGTTCGCCGGGCTGCGGGTCGGCGGCGACCACGGTACGCAGCGGTAGGGCGAAGGGGAGCACGAATCCGTCGTTGTAGTCGGTGTGCTCGCCGATCAGGTTGACCCGTCCGGGTGCCGCCCAGCGTCCGGCGGGCGTCGCGTCGTACCCGGAGGTGAAGCCGGCGGTGGCGCGGTCGGCGACGTCGGGCCGGCCCGTCACGACTGCCCCAGCACGTGCGCGCGGTAGAACGCCCAGGCGTCGCCGACCATGTCGGTGAGGGTGGGTTTCTCGGGCACCCAGCCCAGTTCCTGCCGGGCCAGCGCCGAGGAGGCGACGAGTTCGGCCGGGTCGCCCTCGCGGCGGGGGGCGGTCTCGACCGGCACGGGGTGGCCGGTGACCTCGCGGACCACGTCGACGACCTGCCGGTTGGTGAAGCCGCTGCCGTTGCCGAGGTTGTAGATGCGGTGCCGGCCGGGCACGGCGGCGGTGAGCGCCAGCAGGTGGGCGCGGGCCAGGTCCTCGACGTGGATGTAGTCGCGGACGCAGGTGCCGTCGACGGTGGGGTAGTCGTCGCCGAAGAGTTGGAGTTTCTCCCGGCGGCCGGCGGCGACGTCGAGGGCGATCGGGATGAGGTGGGTCTCCGGGTCGTGCCGTTCGCCGATGGCGAGGCCGTCGCGCAGGTACGCCCCGGCGACGTTGAAGTAGCGCAGCGACACGGCGGCGAGGTCGTGTGCGGTCGCCTCGGAGGTGAGCACCAGGTCGACGGCGAGTTTGGTGGCGCCGTACGTGTTGGAGGGGGCCTTGACGGCGGTCTCCGGGATGGGCAGCTCGACCGGGTTGCCGTAGACGGCGGCGGTGGAGGAGAAGACCAGGCGCGGCACCCCGGCGGCCCGGACGGCGTCGACCAGGGCGATCGAGCTGACCGTGTTGGCGTGCCAGTACCGCTCGGGGTGGACCATCGACTCGCCGGCGGCGATCAGCGCGGCGAAGTGCAGCACCCCGTCGAAGCCGGCGTCGGGGGTGAGCACCTGGGCCGCCTCGTGCACGGGCAGGTCGACGTGGGTGGCGTCGGGGGCGAGCGCCGCCCGGTGGCCGGTGCGCAGGTCGTCCAGGACGGTCACCTGGTGTCCGGCGTCGAGCAGCATCCGGGTCACCACGCTGCCGATGTAGCCGGCGCCGCCGGTGACGAGCAGTTTCACGTCGGTCCTCCTGCCTGGCCGCGCCCGCTGCGGCCGTTCGTGATCACCCTACGGCCGCGTGCTGTCGCCGCGCTGTGCGTCGCGGGGTCAACCCCATCCCATCATGAACCTTCATGATTGAACAGATCCGCACATTGCCCACCGGCCGGGTCCGTCGGCCCTACCATCACTTCCATGCGGGAAGCGGGTGGTCCCGGGCCCCGGAGACGCGCGCCGGGGCGGAGCCGGCGCGTACCCGGGCCGGTGGCCCGCAGCGTCGCGCGGCTGGTCGTCCGGGCCGCCGACGGCGCCACCCGGCTCGTCACCGACCTGCTCGGTGCCAGCCCCACCGCCGGCCGGGAACGGATCAGCGAGCACGAGCTACGCGACCTGGTCGCCGCGAACACCGTCCTCGACCCCGACGAACGGCGGATCATCGACGAGGTGCTGGTAGCCGGGGCCAGCCTGGTCCGCGAGGTGATGATGCCCCGCACCGAGGTGGTCTTCCTCGCGGCCGGGCTGACCCTCGCCGAGGCCGAACGCCTGGTCCGGATCGACCCGCACACCAGGTACCCGGTGGTCGACGGCACCCACGACGACGTGGTCGGTTTCGTGCACCTGCGCGACGTGCTGCTCCGCCCCGACCTGGACCCGTCGACCACGGTGGGCCGGCTGAGCCGGGAGGTCAAGCGGCTGCCCGGCAGCAAGCGGGTGCTCGCCGCGCTGACCGAGATGCGCCGCGAGGGCCACCACCTCGCCGTGGTGGTCGACGAGTACGGCGGCACCGCCGGCATCGTGACCTGCGAGGACCTGATCGAGGAACTGGTCGGGGAGATCCACGACGAGTACGCCGGCCCACCCGAGCCGGCGTCGGCCGGCCTGCCCGCCGTGGTCGACGGTCGACTCAACCTGGCCGACTTCGCCGAGCGGACCGGGGTGCCGCTGCCCGCCGGCCCGTACGAGACGGTCGGCGGGTACGTGATGGCGGCGCTCGGCCGGCTCCCGGTGGCTGGCGACGAGGTGCCGGTCACCGCGCCGGCCGACCCGCCGCCGGCCGCCCCGGCCGACGGTTGGCTGTTGCGGGTGCTCGCCCTCGACGGCCGTCGGGTGTCCCGGGTCGCGGTCTCCACCGCCCGCCTGCCCGAGCCACGACGCGAGGTCACCGCGCCGCCGGGGCCGGCGGTCACCGCGTCGCCGGGGGTGCCGGCCACCGGTCCGCCCGGGTGGTCGCAAGCGGCGGGACGGGAGGTCACCGCCCCGGTGGAACCGGCGGCGAGCCGACCCGCCGGCCCGTCATGACGGACGCCCGGGGTTGCTGACAGAATTGCCGGCATGTCCGACGCTCCCGCCCGCCCCCGCGTCTTCTCCGGCATCCAGCCGACGGCCGACTCGTTCCACCTCGGCAACTACCTGGGCGCGGTGCGGCACTGGGTGGCGTTGCAGGACACCCACGAGGCGTTCTACTGCGTGGTCGACCTGCACGCGATCACCGCCGGGCACGATCCGGCGGTGCTGCGCCAGCGCACCCGGGTGGCCGCCGCGCAACTGCTCGCGGTCGGCATCGACCCGGAGCGCAGCGCCCTGTTCGTCCAGTCGCAGGTGCCCGAGCACGCGCAGTTGGCGTGGGTGCTGGGCTGCATCACCGGTTTCGGTGAGGCGAGCCGGATGACCCAGTTCAAGGACAAGTCGCAGAAGCAGGGCAGCGAGCGCTCCAGCGTCGGCCTGTTCACGTACCCGATCCTCCAGGCCGCCGACATCCTGCTCTACCAGGCCGACGCGGTGCCGGTCGGCGAGGACCAGCGGCAGCACCTGGAACTCTCCCGGGATCTGGCCCAGCGGTTCAACTCGCTGTTCGGGCCGACCTTCACGGTGCCCGCCCCGCACATCGTGAAGGACACTGCCAAGATCACCGACCTCCAGGAGCCGACGGCGAAGATGTCGAAGTCGTCGTCCTCCCCGGCCGGCATCATCGACCTGCTGGAGGACCCGGCCCGCTCGGCCAAGAAGATCCGCTCGGCGGTCACCGACACCGGCCGGGAGATCGTCTTCGACACCGAGACCAAGCCCGGGGTGTCCAACCTGCTCACCATCCACTCCGCCCTGTCCGGCCGGAGCATCGACGACCTGGTGGCCGCGTACGCGGGCCGGGGCTACGGCGATCTCAAGAAGGAGCTGGCCGAGGTGGTCCGTGAGTTCGTCACCCCGATCCAGGAACGCACCCGGGCCTACCTCGACGACCCCGCGCAGCTCGACAAGCTGCTCGCCGTCGGGGTGGAGAAGGCCCGCGCGGTGACCGTGCCGACGCTGCGTACAGCGTACGAGCGGGTCGGGTTCCTGGCGTCGGCCCCCGTGGCGTAACGGTGGGCGGGTCGGCGGTACGGGTCGAGACGATGGCCGGAGGGGTGGCGCGGAGCGTGGATCGCAGCGACGGGATACCGGTGGCCGGCGAGACCATCCAGATCGGGATCGCGGTGGACATCCCGGAGCCGTGGGGCGGGCTGCTCACCCGACGCCGGGTGCAGACGGGTGACCCGCAGGTCGTCCCGGCGCACGTGACCCTGCTCGGCCCGACCGAGATCCCCCTGGCCGCGCTGGAGTCGGTCGAGGCGCACCTGGCCGAGGTGGCCACCGCCCACCTGCCGTTCACCCTGCACCTGCGGGGGACGGGCACGTTCCGGCCGGTGACCCAGGTGGTCTTCGTCGCGGTCGCGGCCGGGATCAGCGAGTGCGAGCTGCTCGCCGCCGCCATCAGCGCCGCCCCGCACCTGCACCGGGAGCTGCGCTTCCCGTACCACCCGCACGTCACCGTGGCGCAGGACGTCGCCCCGGAGGCGCTGGACCGGGCCTACGAGGATCTCGCCGACTTCTCGGCGATGTTCGAGGTGGAGAGCTTCACCCTCTTCTCGCACAGCGGTGAGACCCGGTGGCAGCCGCGCCGGGACTTCCGGCTCGGCGGCTGACCCGTCCCGTGGCCGGCCGGAGGTGCCCCCGCTGCGGCACCCCGCCCGCCGGTGGGACGCTGGTGGCCGGCACCCGCTTCCGCCGACCGCCTGTTGGTCGGCACCGGTGACGACAGATCGGCGAGGATGACGTGGTGGACGCGTGGGGCCGGTGGACGGCCGGCATCGACCGCCGGGTCACCGTGGCCCGGCACCGGTGGCCCCGGCTCGACCACCTCTGGCGGGCGGTCGACCTCTACGGCGAGGTGCTGGGCGGACGGTTGGCCGCTGCCATCGCCTACTACGGCTTCTTCGCCGTGTTCGCCCTCGCCCTGGTCGCGTACTCGGTGTTCGGGGCGATCCTGGAGGACAACGACGAGGTCTCCGACGCGGTGGCGGAGTTCCTGCGGGACAACCTGCCCTTCCTCGACCCGCAGCAGATCGCCGAGAGCAGCAACGCGGTCGGGGTGGTGGGCCTGGTGATCCTGTTCTTCACCGGGATCGGCTGGGTGGAGGCGATCCGGTCGTCGCAGCGGCTGATGTACGGCTTCAACCAGCAGCCGGGCAACCTGGTGGTCCGGCGGCTGGTGGATCTGGGCGTGCTGCTGCTGGTCTTCGTCATGCTGGGCATCTCGGTGGCGGCGGTGGACGCGCTGGAGTCGGTGCTGCGGTTCCTGCTGCGGGCCACCGGGTCGGTGGGGCTGACCACCGTCAGCGCGGTGCTCAGCGTGCTGGTCAACGCGGTGCTGGCGACGGCGCTGCTGGTGGCGGTGCCCCGGCTGCGGATGAGCCGCCGCCGGCTGCGCCCGGTGGTGCTGCTGGTCGCGGTCGGCATCACCCTGCTCAACACCGTCGGCCGGTTCTACATCGTGCGGACCGAGCGGAACCCGGCGTACGCGGTGGTGGCCGGCGCGGTGGCCGTGCTGCTCTACCTCTACCTGCTCAACCAACTGGTGCTCTTCGGTGCGGCGCTGGCCGCCACCAGCCGGCACGGCCGGGTGGTCGACCTGTCGGAGGGGGCGGTGATGCGGCAGGTCAACGTCGAGGCCGACGTCGACACCGAAACCGATCCGGGTACGCCGGGCGGAGCGGGCTGATGCCTGTCGAGATCGATCCGGGCTCCCCGGTGCCCCCGTACGAGCAGGTGCGGGCGCAGCTCGCCGCGATGATCGGCGACGGCCGGCTGACGGTCGGCACCCGGCTGGCCCCGGTGCGGCAGTTCGCCGCCGAGTTGGGGTTGGCGGTGAACACGGTGGCCCGCGCCTACCGGGAGCTGGAGTCGGCCGGGCTGCTGGAGACCCGGGGCCGGCACGGCAGCTTCGTCGCCCCGGGGCGGGACGACGCGGTCGACCGGTTGCAGCGGGCGGCGGCCCGGTACGCCGAGGAGGCGACCCGGCTGGGCGTGCCGCCGGACCGGGCGTTGGCCCTGGTCCGCGCCGCCCTGGACGGTCCACCCCCGGCGTGAGCCCGCGTCGTCGATCCCGGCCCGGCCGGCGCTGGGGTCGGGAGGACGGTCGGGGGGTCGACGGTGGGGCCGCCCGGAGGGAAAGCAGGATGCCGACAGTCGTCGGAAAAGATGAATGGGGCAAATGCCGCCCGGTGCGCCGGCCGGAACGACCATGATGAGCCGGTGGGCGCACTCGTGACGCTGGACCTGCCGGACGACTCGCCGCTGCTCACCCTGCCCTGGATCATCACGTTCGGCCCGCTCGCCGATCCGGCCGAATGGGAACCCGTGGTCTGCGGGCCGTACGAGCGACCGCACGCGCTGGCCCTGGCCGAGGCGGTGGTGGCCGACGAACGGTTCATGGCGGTGGTCGAACCGCTGGTGCCGGCGCTGTCGGCCGAGGAGATCCGGGGCGAGATCGCCGCGTCGCAGCTCGCCGCCGCCGACGAGGAGGCCCGGATCTCCGCGGCCGACCTCTACGGGGACTTCGACGACGTCCTCGACGAGCAGGACGTCCTCGACGAGCAGGCGGACGAGCCGGTCGCCGGGCCCGACCGGCCGCAGCCACCGCCCGTGCCGACCGAGGCGCAGGTGCGGGCGGGCTTCGGGCGGATCGCGGGGCTGCTGCGCGGCCGGTGACGGGGCGGGTGACGCCGGTGTGCGTGGTGGTGCACCGGCACCCCCGGGAAGCGGACCTCCCCGGGGGTGCCGGTGCCACCTTCACCCCCCACCACAAGGGGTCGGCAGCCCAGCCGCCCGTCGGCGCGGGGCACAACGGACGACCAGGTCAATGGCGGGTTACCCGGCTCAGCGCCGTTCGAACCACGCGGCTGCGTCCACCGGCAGGACGTGTCCGGCGTCCTGCTCGGTGAGGTCGGCGCTGGCCACCAGGGGGTGGCCGTACCCGTCGATCAGGACCGGGGCACCGCTGAGGTTGACCACGCAGGTCAGCGCGGTGTCGTCGGCGTCGCGGCGGAACGCCAGCACCCCGGGCCCGGTCTCCTGCCAGAGCACCGGGCCGGCGGTGGCCGACAGCGCCGGGTGCGTACGCCTGACCCGCAGCGCGGCCCGGTACAGCTCCAGCGTCGACCCGGGCGTCCCGGTCTGGGCGGCCACCGACAGGGCCCGCCAGGTGGCCGGGGCCGGCAGCCAGCTCAGCTCGCTGCTGTCCGGCCCGAAGCCGTACGGGGGCAGCTCGCCGCCCCACGGGATCGGCACCCGGCAGCCGTCACGGCTCTCCCCGGTACGCAGGAACGCCGGGTCCTGCCGGAGCGCGTCGGGCAGGTCCAGCACCTCGGGCAGGCCGAGCTCCTCGCCCTGGTAGAGGTAGGTGGAGCCGGGCAGGGCCAGCATGAGCAGGGCGGCGGCGCGGGCCCGGCGCAGGCCGACCTCGCCGTCGCCGTAGCGGGTGACGTGCCGCTGCCGGTCGTGGTTGGACAGCACCCAGGTGGTCGGCGCGCCGACGATCGTCGCCTCGGCCAGGGCGGTGTCGATCACCTTGCGGAACGAGTCGGCCGACCAGGTGGCGTCGAGGAAGTCGAAGCTGAACGCCTGGTGCAGCTCGTCCGGGCCGATGTAGCGGGCGAGCCGCTGCGGGGTCTCCGCCCACGCCTCGGCGACCGCCATCCGGCCGCCGGGGTAGCTGTCCAGGATGGGTCGCCAGGCCCGGTAGATGTCGTGCACCTCGTCCTGGTCGAAGTAGGGCAGCCGGCCCTTGCCGAGCAACTCCGACTGGCGGCGGCCGGTGGTCATCGAGCTGAAGCCGACGTCCGGCAGCCCCTCCGCCTTGATCATGCCGTGGGCCACGTCGATCCGGAACCCGTCGACGCCCCGGTCGAGCCAGAACCGCAGCACGTCTTCGAACTCGGCCCGCACCTGCGGGTGCCGCCAGTTGAGGTCGGGCTGCGCCGGGTCGAACAGGTGCAGGTACCACTGGCCGTCGGGCAGCCGGGTCCAGGCGGGGCCGCCGAAGATGCTCTCCCAGTCGTTGGGGGGCAACTCGCCGTCGATGCCCCGGCCGTCGGCGAACAGGTAACGCGCCCGCTCGGGGGAGCCGGGGCCGGCGGCGAGGGCGGCGGTGAACCAGGGGTGCGCGCTGGAGGTGTGGTTGGGCACCAGGTCCACGATGATCCGCAGGCCCAGCGCGTGCGCGTCGGTGATCATGGCATCGAAGTCGGCGAGGTCGCCGAAGAGCGGGTCGACGTCGCGGTAGTCGGCCACGTCGTAGCCGGCGTCGATCTGCGGCGAGGTGTAGAACGGGGTCAGCCAGAGCGCGTCCACCCCGAGGTCACGCAGGTACGGCAGCCGCTGCCGGATGCCGCCGAGGTCGCCGACGCCGTCGCCGTCGGAGTCGGCGAAGCTGCGGACGTACACCTGGTAGACGACCGCGGCGCGCCACCAGTCGTCGTCGGAGGCCAGCGGCGTGGGGTCGGTGGCGGTCATCGGCGGAGATCCCCGTTCTGTGGCGGGACGGCGGTGCCCGCGCGGCGGTGGGTGACGGACGCGGGTGTGGAGAGAATGCCGGCCGGATGCTGCAAGAGTCAAGCATGCCTTGCGCAAGAAATGACGTCCGTCACCGGCGCTCGGGGCGGGTCGTTCGTGGGCGCGTCCCCTCCGCCGGGAGACGGGGGAGCGCGGCCGGGCGGCGGCGGGGGCTCAGGCGGGGACGGCGAGGGCGGGCGGTGCCGGGCGCTGCCGGCCGGTGCCCGTCTGGCGTACCACCGCGGTCGACCCGCGGACCACCAGCTCCGGGCGGAACAGGTACTCCGAGTGCGGCGCGGCGTGCCCGTTGATCTCGTCGACCAGGGCCCGGACGGCGGCCACCGCCATCGAGGCCACCGGCTGCCGCATGGTGGTCAGCGGCGGGTCGGTGAAGGCCATCAGCGGCGAGTCGTCGTAGCCGACCACCGACAGGTCGCCGGGCACGGACAGGCCGCGCTGCCGGGCGGCCCGCACCGCGCCGAGCGCCATCAGGTCGGAGCCGCAGACGATCCCGGTGACCCCGCGCTCGATCAGCCGGCCGGCGGCGGCCTCGCCGCCCTCGACCCCGAACAGCGAGAGCTCGGCGAGCGCGTCCAGGTCGCCGCCGGTGGTGCCGAGCCGGGTCATCGCGGCCCGGAAGCCGGCCACCCGGCGCTGCACCGGCACGAACCGGTCCGGCCCGGTGATCAGGCCGATCTGCCGGTGCCCGAGCGCGACCAGGTGCGCCACGGCCAGCTCGGTGGCCTCCCGGTCGTCGCAGGAGACGAAGGGCGCGGCGATGCCCGGGGCGTACCCGTTGATCATGACGACCGGCAGCGGCCTGGCGATCAGCGCGCGGTACCGGTCGTGGTTGGCCGCCGTGTCGGCGTGCAGGCCGGAGACGAAGACGATGCCGGAGACCTGCCGGTCGAGCAGCATCTCCACGTACTCGTCCTCGGTGACCCCGCCCGGGGTCTGGGTGCACAGCACCGGGGTGAAGCCGCTCTGCGCCAGCGTCGACTCGATCACCTGGGCGAAGGCCGGGAAGATCGGATTCTCCAGCTCCGGCACCACCAGCCCGACCAGCCCGGCGCTGCGTTTGCGCAGCCGGGCGGGGCGCTCGTAGCCGAGCACGTCGAGGGCGGTCAGGACGGCCTGCCGGGTCTCCGGGGCCACGCCGGGGCGGTCGTTGAGCACCCGCGACACCGTGGCCTCGCTGACTTCGGCCTGTTGGGCGATGTCGGACAGTCGAGCGCGCATGGCGGAACTTTAACCCAAGGGCAAGTTCTTGCGTACGTCTCTGCAAGCCCTTCCAATATCTGCAACCTATTGCTAACGTCCCGGCAACACGCGACAGCAGCGGCGCGGCCTTCCCGACGCCGGTCAGCAAGAACTTGCAGAGTTTCCTACGGCGAGGCCGCCCTTCCTCAGGTGGCCGGCCCCGTCATGACGACAGGAGTACCGATGCGCATCCGTACCGCGGGTGTGGTCACCGTTCTCGGCCTGGCGCTCGCCGCGTCGGGCTGCGGCGGCGACAACAGCAAGGACGAACCGGCCGCCAAGGCCACCTCCCCGGCCGCGAGCGGCAAGCTCGTCATCTGGGCGGACGACAAGCGGACCGCGGCCCTCAAGCCGTTCGCCGACAAGTTCGGCCAGGAGAACGGCGTCACCGTCGAGGTGCAGGCCGTCTCCAAGGACCTCCAGACCAACTTCGTCACCGCCTCCCAGCAGGGCAGCGGCCCGGACGTGGTGGTCGGCGCGCACGACTGGATCGGCAACCTCGTGCAGAACGGGGCGATCGACCCGGTGCAGCTCGCCGCCGAGCAGAAGTCCGGCTTCAACGAGACCGCGATCAAGGCGGTCACGTTCAACGGGCAGCTCTACGGCGTCCCCTACGCCACCGAGAACATCGCGCTGATCCGCAACACCGCGCTGGCCCCCGAGGCGCCGAAGACGATCGAGGACCTGGTCGCCACCGGCAAGAAGCTCAAGGCCGACAAGAAGGCCAGCGAGATCCTCTGCCTCCAGTCCGGACAGAACGGCGACGCGTACCACATCTACCCGCTGTACACCTCGGCCGGCGGCTATCTCTTCGGCACCGCCGCCAACGGCGACTACGACCCCAAGGACCTGGGCGTGGGCAAGCCGGAGTCGGTCGCGGCCTTCCAGAAGATCGCGAAGCTGGGGGAGAAGGGCGACGGCGCGCTGAAGCGCTCCATCACCGGCGAGAACTCCATCGCCACCTTCACCGGCAAGAAGTGCGCCTTCCTGGTCTCCGGCCCGTGGGCGATCGCCGACGCCAAGAAGGCCGGCATCTCCTACGACATCTCCCCGGTCCCCGGCTTCGCCGGTGGCAAGCAGGCCCAGCCGTTCGTCGGCGTCCAGGCGTTCTACGTCGCCGCCAAGGGCAAGAACAAGGCGCTGGCCCAGGAGTTCGTCACCAACTACGTGACCACCCCCGAGCTGGCCGTGGCGCTCTATCAGGCCGAGCCCCGCCCGCCGGCGCTGACCGCCGCGTTCGACCAGGTCAAGGGCACCGACCCGGACCTCGCCAAGTTCTCCGAGGCGGGCAAGGGCGGCCAGGTGCTGCCGGCGATCCCGGCCATGGCCGCGATCTGGGATCCGTTCGGCAAGGCCGAGGCCGCCGTCATCGGCGGTGCCGACCCGGCGAAGACCGTCACCGCAGCCGGCAAGACGATCTCGGGCCAGATCAAGTAATGAGCACGCTGTCCGGCCCGGGACCTGCCCCGCAGGCCCCGGGCCGGGGGCCCGCGCGCTCCGGGCCCCCGGACACCTCCCGTGCCGCGCGCCAGCACACGCCGGTCACCGCGACCGGCCTCGCCGTCAAGGTGGTCCTGCTCGGCCTGGTGGCCGGGATCGCGATCTGGGCGGCCTTCCCGCTCGTCGCCGCCCGGCTCTGGGTCGGTCTCGCCATCCTGGCGGCCACCACCGCCGGCCTGTGCTACCTCTACCTGACCCGCCGGCACATCCCGGCCAAGTACCTGGTGCCAGGAACGATCTTCCTGATCGCTTTCCAGGTCTTCCCGGTGCTCTACACCGCGAGCACCGCGTTCACCAACTTCGGCGACGGCCACCGGGGCTCCAAGGCCGACGCGGTCGTCGCCATCGAGACCTCCTCGGTCAAGCAGGTCCCCGGCTCCGCCGAGTACGCCCTCGCCATCGCCACCACCGGCGACCCGGCCACCGGGCCACTGGTCTTCCTGCTCACCGACCCGGGGACCGGCCGGGTCTCCGCCGGGGACGCCGCCGGGCTGCGCCCGCTCGACGCCGCCGACGTGACCGTCGCCGCCAGCGGCCGGGTCACCGCCGCCAAGGGCTACACCGTGCTCAACGTCGGTCAGGCCAGCGTACGCAGCGAGGAGATCACCGCCCTGGTCGTGCCGACCCCCGGTGGCGCGGTGCGCTCCACCGGTCTGTCCCGCGCCTACGAGGGCAAAGCCGTCCGGGCGTACGACCGGGGCTGTGACTGCGTCACCGACAACGAGACCGGCAGGACCTGGACGGCCGACCCGGACACCGGCTCCTTCGTCGCCGCCGACGGCGAGCGGCTCGCCCAGGGCTGGCAGGTCGGAGTGGGGCTGAAGAACTTCGCCCGGGTGCTCACCGACCCGGACATCTCCGGCCCGTTTTTCGGCACCCTGCTGTGGAACTTCGCCTTCGCGATCGGCTCCACCGGCTTCACTTTCGGACTCGGCATGGCCATCGCGCTGGCCCTGCACTCGCCCCGGATGCGGGGCACCAACCTCTACCGGGTCTTCCTGATCCTGCCGTACGCGATGCCGTCGTTCGCGATGCTGCTGGTCTGGCGGGACATGTTCAACACCGACTTCGGCCTGGTCAACAACCTGTTCGGGCTCGGCGTCGACTGGTTCGGCGAGGCCTGGTCGGCCCGGCTGGCGGTGCTGCTGGTGCAGCTCTGGCTCGGGTACCCGTACATGTTCCTGGTGACCACGGGCGCGCTCCAGGCGATCCCCAAGGAGCTGACCGAGGCCACCTCGGTCGACGGCGCGTCGCCCTGGCAGTCGTTCCGGGCGGTCACCCTGCCGCTGCTGCTGGTCGCGCTCTCGCCGCTGCTGATCGCGTCGTTCGCGTACAACTTCAACAACATCAACGCGATCTGGTTGACCACCGAGGGTGGCCCGTTCGCGCCGGACAACCCGACCAACGGGGCCACCGACCTGCTGATCACGTACACCTACCGGCTGGCCTTCGGCGCGCAGGGCGCCGAGTTCGGGCTGGCCGCCGCGGTGTCGATCTTCATCTTCGCGATCGTGGCCACGGTGTCGGCGGTCAGCTTCCGGCGTACCCGCCAGCAGGAGGAGGTCTACTCGTGACGACCCACCCGAAGGCCGCCGGCCGGCGCGGGCGCCGGTGGCTCACCCAGGTCGGCTGGCGGCACGTGGTCGGCCTGCTGGCGGTGGCGTTCAGCCTCTTCCCGATCCTGTTCGTGCTCTCCGCCGCGCTCAACCCGCTCGGCACCCTCTCGTCGACCGAGCTGCTGCCCACCGGGGCGTCGCTCACCAACTTCGGCAACCTGTTCGAGCGGACGGAGTTCGCCCGCTGGTTCCTCAACTCGCTGCTCATCGCGGGCGGGGCGAGCTTCGCGTCGATCTTCCTGTCCTCGCTGGCGGCGTACGCGTTCTCCCGGATGCGCTTCGCCGGACGGCGGTTCGGGCTGCTGACCCTGCTGCTGATCCAGATGTTCCCGCAGTTCCTGGCTATCGTGGCGATCTTCCTGATCTTCACCCGGGTCACCGACCTGTGGCCGTCGATCGGCTTCAACACCCCGTGGGGCCTGTTCCTGCTCTACATGGGCGGCGCGCTGGGCATGAACACCTGGCTGATGAAGGGGTTCTTCGACACCCTGCCCCGCGAACTGGACGAGTCGGCCACCATGGACGGCGCGAGCCACGCCCAGGTCTTCTTCCGGATCATGCTGCCGCTGGTGGCGCCGATCCTGGCGGTGACCGCGCTGCTGTCGTTCATCGGCACGATCAACGAGTTCATGATCGCCAACGTGTTCCTCACCGATCCCGGGTCCAAGACCCTCGCGGTCGGCATGTTCGGCCTGGTCGCGGGGGAGCGGAACAACAACTTCGGCATCTTCGCGGCGGGCACCCTGCTCACCGCGGTCCCCACCGTGCTGGTCTTCCAGCTCCTCCAGCGCTACATCGTCTCCGGCCTCACCGCCGGGGCGGTCAAGGGCTGAATCGAAAGGCCACGCCATGTCCCTGTCGCCGCACCACGACGGCTCGGCGCTGTACGTGCCCGAGCAGGAACCCGTCCTCGGTCAGCGGGTGCCGGTGTTCGTCCGGGTGCCCGAGGGCGTCGACGTCCGGCAGGTGCACGTCCGGACCACGGGCGACGGTGAGCCGCGCTTCGTCGCGGCCACCGTCGACCGTCGGGACGGTCACGACGTGTGGTGGCGGGCCGACGTCGAGGTCCGCAACCCGGTCAGCAACTACCGGTTCATGCTGACCGGGGCGACCGGCGGCTACCGCTGGCTCAACGCCGCCGGCCAGGTCGACCACGACGTGCCCGACCACGGCGACTTCAAGCTGGTCAGCCACGCGCCGCCGCCGGCCTGGGCCCGGGACGCGCTGATCTACCAGATCTTCCCCGACCGGTTCGCCCGCTCCGCCGCCGCCGACGGGCGCACCCCGCCGGACTGGGCGGTCCCCTGCGACTGGGACACCCCGGTCGTCGGGTACGGCCCGCAGACCCCACGCCAGTTCTACGGCGGCGACCTCGACGGCATCACCGAACGCCTCGACCACCTGGACCGGCTCGGCGTCAACACCGTCTACCTGACGCCGATCTTCCCGGCCCGCTCCAACCACCGCTACGACGCCGCCGGCTTCGACACCGTCGACCCGCTGCTCGGCGGGGACGCGGCACTGGTCCGGCTGGCCGACGCCGTCCGGGCCCGGGGCTGGCGGCTGATCGGCGACATCACCAGCAACCACACCGGCGACGCGCACGGGTGGTTCACCCGTGCCCTGGCCGACGCCGACGCCCCCGAGCGGGAGCTGTACTACTTCGACGTGCCCACCGGCGGCGGGGAGCCGACCTACGAGTCGTGGAACGGGGTGCGGTCGCTGCCGAAGCTGAACTGGGGCAGCGCCGAGCTGCGCCGCCGCTTCGCCACCGACCCGGACTCGCTGCTGCGCCGCTGGCTGCGCCCGCCGTACGGGCTGGACGGCTGGCGGGTCGACGTGGCCAACATGACCGGCCGGCGGGGCGCGGACGCGTACACCCACGAGGTGGCGCGGCTGCTGCGCGAGGTGGTCACGCAGACCCGCGCCGACGGGCTGCTGCTCGCCGAGCACGGTCACGACCACACCGGTGACCTGGACCGCGACGGCTGGCACGGCACGATGAACTACGTCGGCTTCACCGACCCGGTCTGGTCCTGGCTGCGCACCGGTCCCGGGGACGCCGGGGGCGGCGAGCCGGTGCCGAACTTCCTCGGCACCCCGGGCGGGGTGCGGCGGCGGGACGCGCACGCGGTGCTCGCCACCATGGACAGCTTCCGGTCGCTGATCTCCTGGCGGTCGTACACCCATTCGTGGCAGCTGCTCGGCTCGCACGACTCGGCCCGCATCCGCACCGTGGTCGGGGACGCCGCCCGGCAGGAGGTGGCCGCCGGGCTGCTCGCCACCCTGCCCGGCACCCCGGTCGTCTTCGCCGGTGACGAGTGGGGCCTGACCGGCGGCAACGGCGAGTCCTCGCGTACCCCGATGCCGTGGCACCGGCCGCAGCGACGCGATGCCGGCACCTTCGCCGCCTACCGGGCGCTGCTGGCGCTGCGCCGGGACACCCCGGAGCTGCGGCACGGTGGCCTGCGCTGGGTGTACGCCGACGCCGACACGCTGGTCTTCCTGCGCGAGGCGACCACCGGCGCGGTGCTGGTGCTGGCCCGGCGGGCGGCCGGCCCGCCGGTCCGGCTGGCCGGCCTGCCGACCACCGTTCCGGGCCCGGCGGGGGAGAACCTCCACGGGGGCGCCCCGGCGCTGCGGCCCGCCGCCGACGGCGGGGTGACCCTGCCGGGTGACGGCCCGACCTTCCAGGTCTGGCGGCTCTGACGGCGGCCCTGCGCCCGGCGGCCCGGGACGCCGGGTGGCGCAAGCGGCGAGATCACGGATTGAACTCAGCCGGCGGGGCAACTACTACAAAGTGTCGTTGATGGGGGAGGATGGCCGGCGTGGAAGCTCTCCGACTGGTCCTTCTCTACGTCCATCTGATCGGGTTCGCGCTGCTGCTCGGCGGTGCCGTCGCCCAGTACCTCAGCGGCCGGCTGCGGATCAACCCGGCCATGCTCTGGGGCTCGGTGATCCAGTTGTTGACCGGTGTGGGCCTGTCCGCGCCGCTGCGCGACGGCGACGAGCCGGCCCCCGCGAAGCTTGTTACCAAGTTGGTGCTGGCCCTGCTCATCTTCGTCATGGTCTTCTTCTCCCGGAAGCGGGCGCAGGTGGCCCGGGGTCACTTCCTGGCGATCGTCGGGTTGACCCTGGTCACGGCGGCTGTGGCGGTGTTCTGGCGGTAGCCGGCGGAGGCCGCCGGAAACGGATGTTCGTGACACCGGACCGGTCGGCACTGGCACGCTGAGTGATGTGCCCCACGCCAGGGTTACGCCGGGATAACGAGCGTTCAACAGTCGTGCACGATTGGCGGCCGGTGGGTGGACGTGGGGCTACGCTCCCGTCCGTAACGTGGGATGCCGGCAGCACAACGCTGGTCGGTTCAAGGGCTGCCACCGCACGAGGCGGTGAGCAATGGAAGGAGACGTCTTGCGCTCTGTGCGTGGGATGCGGATCGCCTCTGCCATCGCGGCGGGTGGGCTCGTGCTGGGTGCTGCCGCGTGTGGTGAGGCCCCGGACGACGACAACAACGCCGGTGGCAGCGGCGACAAGAAGTACAGCGCCTGCATGGTGACCGACGTCGGCGGCATCGACGACAAGTCGTTCAACACCTCCGCCTGGAAGGGCCTGGAGGAGGCCAAGAAGGCCAACGACAACATCGACATCAAGTACGTCGCGTCGAAGGCCGAGGCGGACTACGAGGTCAACCTGACCGGGTACGTCAACCAGAAGTGCGACTTCATCCTGGCCGTCGGTGGCCTGATGTCGGACGCCACCAAGAAGATCGCCGAGGCCAACCCGAACCAGCAGTTCGGCATCGTCGACGCGAACCCGGGCACGGCGAACATCTACCCGATGCAGTTCGACACCGCCCAGGCCGCCTTCCAGGCCGGCTACCTGGCCGCCGGGATGAGCAAGAGCGGCAAGGTCGGCACCTACGGCGGTCTGCCGATCCCGCCGGTGACCATCTTCATGGACGGTTTCGCCGACGGCGTGGCGCACTACAACAAGACCAAGAGCAAGAACGTCCAGGTGCTGGGCTGGGACAAGGCGACCCAGAAGGGTTCCTTCACCAACGACTTCGCCAAGCAGGACGAGGGCAAGAAGGTCTCCGACGCGCTGGTCGCCCAGGGCGCGGACATCGTCATGCCGGTCGCCGGTGGCGCGGGCCTCGGCACCACCGCCGCAGCGAAGGCGTCGGGCGGCAAGTACTCGGTCGTCTGGGTCGACGTCGACGGCTGCGAGAGCACCCCGGACTGCGCGGCGCTGCTGACCACCGTGGTCAAGAACATCCCGGACGCCGTCAAGGACGCCGTGCTCAAGGCCGCCGGTGGCGAGAAGCTCGCCGCCACCCCGGGCTTCGTCGGCAACCTCGCCAACAACGGCGTGTCGATCGCCCCGTACCACGACTTCGACAGCAAGGTCCCGGCGGACCTCAAGGCCGAGGTCGAGAAGATCAAGGCGGACATCGCCGCCGGCACCATCACGGTCACCTCGAAGGCCCAGCCGACCAAGTGACCGCCGCGCCGGCCGCCGCGATGGGATCATCGGCAGCGGAGGCCGGCGGGCACCAGGCATGACGACCGGCCGTCCGGGCGTACGTGGGCAACCCACGGGCGTCGGGGCGGCCGGTCCGCGCACCGGTCGGCCGGCACCCCGGTGACCGGTCGACCGGCAGCTAGGCTGCACCATCGCTCGCACTCCAGGAGGTTGCGCTGAGACTCGAACTGCGCGGCATCACCAAGCGGTTCGGTGATCTGGTCGCCAACGATCACATCGACCTGACGGTGGAGCCTGGAGAGATCCACGCCCTGCTCGGCGAGAACGGTGCGGGCAAGTCGACCCTGATGAACGTGCTCTACGGGCTCTACCAGCCCGACGGGGGCGAGATCCTGGTCGACGGAAAGCCGCTGAAGCTCAAGGGCCCCTCGGACGCGATCCGGGCCGGGATCGGCATGGTGCACCAGCACTTCATGCTGGTGCCGGTCTTCACCGTCGCCGAGAACATCATGCTCGGCGCGGAGCAGGTCCGGGGCGGCATCGTCGGCTTCCTCGACCGGCGGCGGGCCCGCCGCGAGGTGGCCGAGGTCTCCGCGCGGTACAACCTGCGGGTCGACCCGGACGCGGTGATCGAGGACCTGCCGGTCGGCATCCAGCAGCGGGTCGAGATCGTCAAGGCGCTCACCCGCGACGTCGACCTGCTGATCCTCGACGAGCCGACCGCCGTGCTCACCCCGCAGGAGACCGAGGAACTGCTCACGGTCATGCGGTCGCTCAAGGCGGCCGGCAAGTCGATCGTCTTCATCACCCACAAGCTCGGCGAGGTCAAGGCCATCGCCGACCGGATCACCGTGATCCGGCGCGGCCGGACCGTCGGCACCGCCTCCCCCGAGGCGAGCCGGGACGAGTTGGCCGCGCTGATGGTCGGCCGCAACGTCCGGCTCACCGTCGACAAGCAGCCCGCCACCCCGGGCCGGCCGATCCTGGAGGTCGCCGGCCTGGTCGTCGACGACGACCGGCAGATCCGCGCGGTGGACGGCGTCGACCTGACCGTACGCGCCGGTGAGGTGCTCGGCGTGGCCGGCGTGCAGGGCAACGGGCAGACCGAGCTGATCGAGGCGATCATGGGGCTGCGCCCGACGCTCGCCGGCACGGTGACCCTCGACGGCGAGTCGATCCACGGCTGGTCCACCAAGAAGGTGCTCCGCGCCGGGGTCGGCTACGTACCCGAGGACCGCAGCGTCGACGGCCTGGTCAAGGAGTTCAGCGTCGCCGAGAACCTGGTCCTCGACATCTACGACCGGCCGCCGTTCGGCAGGGGCCTGGCGCTGCGGCCGGACGCGATCGCCGCCTCGGCGAAGGAGCGGATCGAGCAGTTCGACGTGCGTACCCCGTCGGCGGACGCGGCGGTCGGCACCCTGTCCGGCGGTAACCAGCAGAAGGTGATCGTGGCCCGGGAGCTGTCCCGGCCGCTGAAGCTCCTCATCGCCGCCCAGCCCACCCGGGGCGTGGACGTCGGCTCGATCGAGTTCATCCACAGCCGGGTCATCCGCGAGCGCGACGTCGGCACCGCCGTCATGGTCGTCTCCAGCGAGTTGGACGAGGTGATCGGCCTCGCCGACCGGATCGCGGTGATGTACCGGGGACGGATCATCGGCATCGTCGGCCCGGACACCCCGCGCGAGGAGATCGGCCTGCTGATGGCCGGCATCACCCCCGACGCCCCCGCGACGGCCCCGACCGACGGCGCGGTCACCCCGGGCGGTACGGCCGGCGGCGTGGCACCGGCCCCCGAGAGCCCTGGTAACGAGGACGAGGCATGAGCAACCCCAACCCGGTGTCCGGTTCCCCGGACAAGGAACCGGCGACCGAGGCGGAGCTGGCTCTGACCGGCAGGGCCGACCGGATCGTCGAGACGACCTCGCCCAAGCAGCCCGCGCCGGGGCCCCGACCCACGCTGGGCCGGCTGTTCCTGGACAACCTGTGGGCCGCCAACACGGTGACCGTGACCGTGCTGGCCCTGGTGCTGGCGATGCTGGTCGGCGCGGTCCTGATCATCGTGTCGGACCCGGACGTGCTGGCCACCTACGGCTACATCACCGCCCGCCCGACCGACGCCCTCGACGCCAGCTGGACGGTGGTCAGCGAGGCGTACGCCAACCTGTTCAAGGGGGCGGTCTTCGACCCGGAGGCGTCCGGTTTCACCGCCGCGTTGAGCCCGATCTCGGAGACCCTCACCTACACCGCGCCGTTGGTGTTCACCGGCCTGTCGGTGGCGCTCGCCTTCCGGGGCGGCCTGTTCAACATCGGTGCCCAGGGGCAGGCGACGATCGGCGTGGTCCTGGCCGCGGTGGCCGGCTTCGCGTTGCCGCTGCCGCCGGTGGTGCACCTGGTCGTCGCGTTGATCGCCGGTGCGGTCGGCGGTGCGGTCTGGGGTTTCGTCCCCGGCATCCTCAAGGCCCGGACCGGCGCCCACGAGGTGATCAACACGATCATGCTCAACTACGTCGCCGTCTACTTCCTGTCGTGGATCATCGTGCAGAACGGGGTGCAGAACCCGGACCGGGCGGACGCGATCAGCCGTCCGGTCGACTCCTCGGCCGCGTTGCCCCGGCTGCTCGGCGACAACCTGCGGGTGCACGCCGGCATCCTGCTCGCGGTGCTCGCCACCTGGGCCATCGCCTGGCTGCTCAACCGGTCGACGCTCGGCTTCGAGCTGCGGGCCGTCGGGGCCAGCCCGGACGCGGCGCGGACCGCCGGCATCAGCGTCACCAAGACGTACGTGCTGGTGATGGTGATCGCCGGGATGCTCGCCGGCCTCGGCGGCAGCCAGATGGTGTTGGGTTCCACCGCGAACGCGCTGACCCCGCTGGTGATCGCGCAGATCGGCTTCGACGGCATCCTGGTGGCGCTGCTCGGCCGGGTGAAGCCGTGGGGCGTGCTGCTGGCCGCGCTGCTGTTCGGCGCGCTCCAGGCCGGCGGCAACCGGATGCAGTCGTACTCCGGCATCTCGCTGGAGCTGGTCACCGTGCTCCAGGCGCTGATCGTCATCTTCATCGCCGCGCCGGCCCTGGTGAAGGCGATCTTCCAGCTCCGGGCCGCCCGTGCCGCCCGGTTGCAGACGAGCCTCGCGAAGGGCTGGTGAGGCATGTCCACCACCGCTGTTCCCGACGTCGCCGTGGCCGCGGTCGACGAGGGTTTCTGGACCCGCCCCCGTAAGGTCGGCCTGGTCCTGCTGGCGCTGGGCGTGCTCGCCACCGTGCTGTTCGGGGCGTTGGCCACCGGCCAACAGGCCCGGTTCACCCTCAGCGAGACCGAGGGCGGCGCGGCGCTGGAGATCCAGGGCACCTTCGGCGCGATCCTGTTCGGGGTCGTCGCCGCCGCAGCCGGCGGCGCGCTGCTGGCCGGGGTCCCGAAGCGCTGGTTCACCCTGGTCCTCGGGGTGGGGCTGGTCGGCTTCGTGCTGAGCTTCCTGTGCTGGCAGGTCTCCGCCGCCCCCGAGGGCCGCAACTTCATGCCGATGGTCAACATCGTCCGGGGCACGTTCGTCCTGGCCCTGCCGCTGATCTTCGGTGCGCTGGCCGGGGTGCTCTGCGAGCGGTCCGGCGTGGTCAACGTCGCCATCGAGGGGCAGTTGCTGATGGGCGCGTTCAGCGGCGCGCTGTTCGGCAGCCTCAGCGGCAACGTCTGGGTCGGCCTGGTGGCGGCGGCGGTGGGTGGCGCGTTCATCTCGCTGCTGCTCGCCGTCTTCGCCATCCGCTACCTGGTCGACCAGGTCGTGATGGGGGTGGTGCTCAACCTGCTGGCGGTCGGCGTCACCGGCTTCCTCTACGAGCGGCTGATGCAGACCGACGCGGACAGGTACAACAGCGCGCCGCGCTTCGGCAACTGGGAGATCCCGCTGCTGAAGGACATCCCGTTGTTCGGTCCGGCGCTGTTCCGGGGCAACATCTTCCTCTATCTCGGTCTGCTGCTGGTGCTGGTTATCCACCTCGCGCTGTTCCGTACCCGGTGGGGTCTGCGGACCCGGTCGGTGGGTGAGCACCCGACCGCCGCCGACACCCTCGGGGTCAAGGTGCTGAGCCTGCGGTACCGCAACGTGCTGCTGGCCGGCGTGGTGGCCGGCATCGGCGGTGCGTCGTACACGCTGGCGCTCTACAGCTTCACCAAGAACATGATCGGCGGTAAGGGCTTCATCGCGCTGGCCGCGTTGATCTTCGGCCGGTGGAGCCCGACCGGCGCGCTGCTCGCCGCGCTGTTCTTCGGCTTCGCCGACCAGCTCGCCACCTACCTCGGGGCGATCGGCAGCAGCATCCCCAACCAGTTCCTGGCGATGCTGCCCTACCTGGCGACCATCCTGGCGGTGGCCGGGCTGGTCGGTCGGGTCCGGGCGCCCGCCGCCGACGGCAAGCCGTACGTCAAGGGCTGAACGACGACCCGGCGCGGGCCCGGCGGGGGAGCTCCCCCGCCGGGCCCGCGCCGTTCGGCGACGCCGTCCGGGTACGGTCCACAGCCGGCGGCCGGCTGACCGGCACCCTTCCCGCACCCGGGCGGGGTGACCTGGGCAGAATGGAAGGATGAGCGAGATCGACTGGGAGCGCCTGCGGGCCGCCGCGACCGAGGTCATGCGGCACGCCTACGTGCCGTACTCGCAGTTCCCGGTCGGCGCGGCGGCGCTGGTCGACGACGGCCGGGTGGTGGTCGGCTGCAACGTGGAGAACGCCGGCTACGGGGTGACCCTGTGCGCCGAGTGCGGTGTGGTCTCGGCGCTGCACGCCACCGGTGGTGGCCGGCTGGTCGCGATGTCCTGCGTCGACGCCACCGGGGAGCCGTTGATGCCGTGCGGCAGGTGCCGGCAACTGCTCTGGGAGAACGGCGGCCCGGAGTGCCTGGTCGAGTCGAGGACCGGTCCGCTGCGGATGGCGGAGCTGCTGCCGCACGCCTTCGACGTGGCCGACATCGAGGCGGTCGTGGGCGAGAGCCCGGTGCCGGTGGTGCCGGACCGGTTGGCCGCCTGGCGGGGGCGGGGCACCGTCTTCGTGCACCCGGACCTCTCCGCCGGGCAGCAGATCTGGACGGCGTACTGGGAACGGTCGGCGGGCGACAGCGACGAGGCCGGGCCCGGGGTGCTGGAGGAGGGCCCGAGCTGGGGCGACCCGGCGGAGGCGATCACCTGGGGGCTGGCCCGGACGCCGCGGGTCGTGGTGGTGGACGCGGAGGGCACCATCTTCTGGGCCGGCGAGGGCGAACCGCCGCTGGAGATCCCGGCCCGCTGGGCCGCCTCCTGACCCGTCCGGCCCTCGTGCCGGTCACTGCAACGACTTCAGAGGGAACTCAACGGTGAGTGCTTTTACCGCGGTCGACGTCATCCGGGCCAAGCGGGACGGGGGTGTGCTCAGCGACGGCCAGATCGACTGGGTGGTCGACGCGTACACCCGAGGGCTGGTGGCCGACGAGCAGATGTCGGCGCTGGCCATGGCGATCCTGCTGCGCGGCATGTCGGTTCCGGAGATCGCCAGGTGGACCGCCGCGATGATCGCCAGCGGGGAACGGCTGGACCTGTCGGCGGTGGACCGGCCGACGGTCGACAAGCACTCCACCGGCGGCGTCGGTGACAAGATCACCCTGCCGCTCACGCCACTGGTCGCGGCCTGCGGCGGCGCGGTCCCGCAGCTCTCCGGCCGGGGGCTCGGGCACACCGGCGGCACCCTCGACAAGCTGGAGTCGATCCCCGGCTGGCGGGCGGCGCTGAGCAACGACGAGTTCATCGCCCAGCTCCGCGACGTGGGTGCGGTGATCTGCGCGGCCGGCGCCGCGCTCGCCCCGGCCGACCGCAAGCTGTACGCGTTGCGCGACGTCACCGGCACCGTCGAGGCGATCCCGCTGATCGCCTCGTCGATCATGAGCAAGAAGATCGCCGAGGGCACCGGGGCGCTGGTCCTCGACGTCAAGGTCGGCTCCGGCGCGTTCATGAAGAACGTGGCCGACGCCCGCGAGCTGGCCCGGACCATGGTGGCGCTCGGCGACGCCCACGGGGTACGCACGGTCGCCCTGCTCACCGACATGTCCACCCCGCTCGGCCTGACCGTCGGCAACGCCGTCGAGGTGGCCGAGTCGGTGCAGGTGCTCGCCGGCGGTGGCCCGGCCGACGTGGTGGAGCTGACCCTGGCCCTGGCCCGGGAGATGCTCGACGCGGCCGGCCTGCCCGACGCCGACCCGGCCGCCGCGCTGCGCGACGGGCGGGCGATGGACGCGTGGCGCACCATGATCCGCGCCCAGGGCGGCGACCCGGACGCCAAGCTGCCCACCGCCAACGAGGTGGAGGTGGTCCGCGCCGACACCGACGGCTTCGTCGAGTCCGTCGACGCGTACGCGATCGGGGTGGCCGCGTGGCGGCTCGGCGCGGGGCGGGCCCGCAAGGAGGACCCGGTCAGCGCCGCCGCCGGGGTGGTGCTGCACAAGCGGCCCGGCGACCCGGTCCGGGTCGGCGAACCGCTGTACGAACTGCGCGCCGACGACACCACCCGGCTGCCGGCGGCACGCGCCGAGGCGGCCCTGGCGGTCCGGGTGTCGGCCACCGCGCCGGCGACGCCGCCGCTGGTCATCGAGCGGATCGGCTGACCGCCTGCGGCACCGCCCGACGGCGGGCGGCCGGCATGGTGCCGGTCGCGACGGAACGCTATCCTCCCTGGTCAGGGGGACCGAACGGCGGTGACGCCGCGTGAGCAGACAGGGAATCCGATCGTGCTGGTAGCCGCGCCCGATCCCCGCGAGGTCCGCGAGGCGAGCCTCGACGAGTTGTCCCGGCTGCGCCTGCCCCTGCCGCCGGCCCAGTTTCCCCTGGTCTGGGAGCCGGGCGACGAGATCGAACTGCGACCCACCGGGGAGATCGAGGCGCGCATCGCGGTGCTGCACCTGATCCTGGCCCGGTGCTTCGGGATGCCCGCGCAGACGGCGATGAGCTGGCTGCTCGAATCCCACCTGGTCGACATGGTCACCCCGCCCGAGTGGCAGTTCGTGGTGGGCGGCAAGGGTGACCACCGCTCGTTCGTCCTGCACCACGACGCGCTGTTCTCACTGTCCTGGGTGCTGGGCCTGAGCAAGCAGCTCGACCCGACCGTCCCGGTGGACGAACGGCTGGTGGAGCGGATGCCGTACCTGGCCGGTGGGGAGACCTTCGGCCAGTGGCAGGCCCGCATCCTGGCCGCCCCGCAACACCCGGCGGACGCCGCCGCCCTGCTCGACCTGCACTACTGCCTCGACTGGGCGTACCTGGAGGTGGAGAAGTCGGGGCACCGACTGCCCGGCCTGGTGGACGCGAACGCGATCGGCCAGCGCCGGTGGGCGTTGGAGTGGGCGGTGGTGCTGCGCGGCCCCTACCACGACGAGCCGCCCGGCTGGGAAGAGGTCGACCTCTCCACCTGAGCCGGTGGACCGTGAGGCCCCCGTGGGTCAGCGGGGACGCCAGGTGGTCAGGCGTACCGACGCGGTCACGGCGACCGGGGTGGGCAGCGCGTCGATCGCCGCGGCGAGCCGCGCCGGGTCGGTGTGCCAGGCACTCGGCCCCATCCCGACCAGGGTGCCGACCTCGGCCCGGTCGAGGCTGAGCCGGGCGGTGTGCACGGCGGTGTGCGCCGGGGTGAACCGCCCGGCGAGGCTGTCGGCGACCCGGTCGGCCTTGGCCGGGTCGACCCGCAGCAACCCGAGCACGTCGACCAGTTCGGCGAGGTGGGCGTCGGTGGGGGTGACCACCAGCAGCACCCCGGCCGGGTGCAGCACCCGGTGGAACTCGTCGCCGTTGCGCGGGGCGAAGACGTCGAGCAGCACGGCGACCGACCGGTCGGCCAGCGGCAACCGCTGCCAGGTGTCGGCGAGCGCGGCGGCGGCGCGCGGGTGGGCGCGGGCCGCGCGGCGCAGCGCCGGTTTGGCGACGTCCAGGGCCAGGCCGACGGTGTCGGGCCACGCCGAAAGCACCGCCGCGAGGTGCCGGCCGGTCCCCGCCCCGGCCTCCACCACCAGCGGGTACGCCCCGAAGCCCGCCCGCTCCGCCCGCCCGCCCACCTCGGCCGGTCCGTTCGCCTCGGCCGGGCCGGTCGGTGCTGGCTGTGGGTTCGCCGCTACCGGTCCCGGCGGGCCGGCCGGTCCGTTGGCTTCGGCCGGGCCGGTCGGTGTCGCCAGGGCGGATGCCGCCGCCTCGGCCAGGGCTGACGAGATCACGTCGTAGTGTCCGGCGGCCAGGAAGTCGGCCCGGGCGGCGACCATGTCGGCGGTGTCACCGACGTGCGGGGCGCGGCCGGCGAGCAGTGTGACGTACCCCTGGCGGGCCAGGTCGAAGCTGTGCCGGCGGGGGCAGCGCAGGGCGCGGGTGTCGGTGGCGGCGGCCAGCGGCTGGGCGCAGACCGGGCAGCGCAGCCGGGCGACGATCTGCGGATGCGTCGCGTCGACGGGCTGCTCGAACGGGTGCGGCGCGGTCACCCGCAGCAGCCTACGGCGCGCGCCGCGCGCGAGCCTGATCGCGGGCGGGCGCGGGGCGTGACTAGGGTCGGGGGATGGTCGCAATCCGATACGAGGACATCGTCAAGGTCCCGAAGGCACTGCTGCACGATCACCTCGACGGCGGCCTGCGGCCGGCGACGGTCGTCGAGCTGGCCGCCGAGGTGGGGCACGAGCTGCCGAGTACCGATCCCGACGCGCTCGGCCGGTGGTTCGTGGAGGCGGCGCACTCCGGTTCGCTGGAGCGTTACCTGGAGACGTTCGCGCACACCGTCGCGGTCATGCAGACCGCCCCGGCGTTGCGTCGGGTGGCCCGGGAGTGCGCGCTCGACCTGGCCGCCGACGGCGTGGTCTACGCCGAGGTCCGGTTCGCCCCCGAGCAGCACCTGGAGCAGAACCTCACCCTGGACGAGGTGGTCGAGGCGGTCGTCGCCGGTTTCGTCGAGGGCAGCGCCGAGGCCGCCGCAGCGGGCACCCCGATCCGGGTCGGCACCCTGCTCACCGCGATGCGGCACGCCGCCAGGTCGCAGGAGATCGCCGAGTTGGCCGTCCGGCACCGGGACGCCGGGATGGTCGGCTTCGACATCGCCGGTGCCGAGGCGGGGTTCCCGCCCACCCGGCACCTGGACGCCTTCGAGTACCTCCAGCGGGAGAACTTCCACTTCACCATCCACGCCGGCGAGGCGTTCGGGCTGCCGTCGATCTGGCAGGCGATCCAGTGGTGCGGGGCGGACCGGCTCGGCCACGGGGTGCGGATCGTGGACGACATCACCCCGGGCCCGGTGCCGACGCTCGGCCGACTGGCGGCGTACGTGCGGGACAAGCGCATCCCGCTGGAGCTGTGCCCGTCGTCGAACGTGCAGACCGGGGCGGTGGCGTCGATCGCCGAACACCCGATCGGGCTGCTGCGCGAGCTGCGGTTCCGGGTGACGGTGAACACCGACAACCGGCTGATGAGCGGCACCTCGATGTCGCGTGAGATGGCGCTGCTGGTGGAGAACTTCGGCTACGGCTGGCAGGAACTCCAGTGGTTCACGGTCAACGCGATGAAGAGCGCCTTCATCCCGTTCGACGAGCGGTTGGCGATCATCGACGAGGTGATCAAGCCGGCGTACGCGAAGCTGATCGGCTGACTCAGCGGTGCGGGTGGCCGGCGACCAGGTCGGCCACCCGGCGCAGGAACTCCCGGGCGTGGGCCGCCTCGGCACCGAGGCCGGTCTGCCGCCGCAGCACCGCCGGTTCGGCGCGCAGCAGCGCCAGCCCGCGCCGGATCAGCACCTTCGGCGCCTTGCGCTGCTCGGACAGGTCCCGGGCCAGCCGCCGGACGAAGGTCGCCCCACGCGGCCGGCGCAGCGCGTACGCCCCGGCGAGCAGTCCCCGGCGGCGGCATTCCGCGACGATCTCGGCGGCGAAAATCCCTTCGGCGATGAAGAGTGGCGATCCGGTCACCTCGAATGGCCGGGTGGCCACCCGTCGATCCGCACCGATCGCATAGACCGGCACATCGGCCCGGCCCTGCTGGGCCAGTCGGACAATTGTCTCCACCGCCGTTCCCGCGTCCCACGACTCGGGCGCGTCCCAGTCGACCAGTCCGTTCTGTCGCGGCAACGTAGGGTCATCGCCGTTCTTGTAGAAGTCGTCCAGGCAGAGCACGGGAAGGCCGGTTCGTTGCGCTATGTACGACTTTCCGGACCCGGAGGGGCCGGCGAGGAGGACGACGCGGTGGCGATATTCCATTACTTTGGGTGACTCCGGAAAGACGGATTGCGATCAAATTGCATCAACATCTCATCACACCTCCGGCGACCGACAACCTGGGCTTTCTCTTTCAGGGGAGGCGTGATGGAATCTCGGAGGTCCGACCCGCCGGGTCGGCCGCTGGGCGTTGCCCGTGGCAACGCGGAGACGCTGTAATCGCGAGGGCGGTGACGTGAGCAAACGGCCAACGACGGCGAACTCCTTCCTGTCGCGTCTGCGTCGGCCGGCCGGCCGGCTCCGCGACATGCCGATCTGGTCCAAGCTCGGGCTGATCATGATCGTGCCGACCATCGCCACGGTCGTCGTGGGCACCAGCGGGCTGGTGGACCACCTGCAGACGCTCAACAACGCCAACCGGGCAGGTGACCTGGCCAACCTGGTGGGTTACTCCGGCGACCTCGTCAACACCCTCCAGGACGAGCGCACCAACGCCGTACTGCTGCTCGGCTCGCCCAAGGGGCAGGCCCGAGCCCAATACCAGGAGGCGTACAACCGGGTCAACCAGCGGGTCGACCAGTCCAAGGTGCCGTACTCGCAGCAGCGTGCCGAGATCGAGGGCCTGCCGGCCACCCTGGAGACGCAGCTCGACCGGATCGACAGCGACCTGACCGAGATGCCAGGCATCCGCAGCCAGGTCTACAACGGCAAGCTGCGGCTCAGCGAGGCGGTCAGCCGGTACACCGGCCTGATCAACAATCTGATCACCATCCGCGACTCGGCCACCCAGCTCGCCGGCGACAACGACCTCAGCGACCAGATGCGCGCCGCCGCCGCGATGGCCCGCGCCAAGGAGTACGCCTCCGTCCGCCGGATCGCGGTGCACCAGGTGCTGCTCCAGAAGGCGTACACCCCGGCCCTGCGTGAGCTGTACATCTCCAGCAACACCGGTGAGCAGCAGGCCCTGCAGAGCTTCCAGGCCGTGGCGAGCCGCGCCGAGCGCGAGTTCCAGGACCAGACCGTCTCCGGCTCCGACCGGCGGCAGGCCGACATCTACGCCGGCCAGGTCAGCGCGCTCAACAGCGACAAGCTCGACGGCATCACCTTCAGCACCGACCAGTGGGACGCGGCCATGGTCGCGTACGCCCAGCTCAACCGGGCCGTCGAGGTACGCCTCGACAGCGACGTGGTGGCCAAGGCCGACGAGCTGCGCTCCGACGTGCAACGTCAGGTCTTCCTGGAGACCGGCCTGCTGCTGAGCATGCTGCTGCTGGCGATCCTCTTCGCCTACCTGGTCGCCAGGTCGATGGCCCGCTCCCTGCGCGAGCTACGTCAGGGCGCCCTGTCCATCGCCCAGTTCGGCCTGCCGCAGGCGGTGGCCCGGCTGCGGGACCCGCAGTTCACCGGGCAGCAGTCGCCGGCCCAGCTGGCCAACCAGATCGCCGAGCCGCTGCCGGTCCGCAGCCGCGACGAGTTCGGCCAGGTGACCGAAGCGTTCAACGCCGTCCACCTGGAGGCCGTCCGGACGGCCGCCGAGCAGGCCGCGCTCCGCTCCTCGGTCGCGACGATGTTCGTCAACCTCGCCCGTCGCTCGCAGATCCTGGTCGACCGGTTGATCGGCCACCTCGACCGGCTGGAGCGCGGCGAGGAGGACCCGGACCGCCTGGCCGAGCTGTTCCAGCTCGACCACCTGGCCACCCGGATGCGCCGCAACGACGAGAACCTGCTGGTCCTCGCCGGTGCCGACTCGACGCGTGTGCAGCGCGAGCCGGCCGCCCTGATCGACGTGCTGCGCGCCGCCCAGTCCGAGGTCGAGCACTACACCCGGATCGAGTTCGGGGTCATCGACCGGGACATCGAGGTCTCCGCGCACGCGGTCAACGACCTGGTGCACCTGGTCGCCGAGCTGTTCGACAACGCGACCGCGTTCTCCCCGCCGGACTCCCAGGTGATGGTCGAGGCCCGTCGGGTCGGCGACCGCGCGTCGCTCTACGTCGAGGACCGGGGCATCGGCATCAGCGCCGAGCAGCTGACCGACCTCAACGAGCGGCTCGCGACGCCGCCCCAGGTGGACGTGGCCGTCTCCCGGATGATGGGCCTGGTCGTGGTGGCCCGGCTGGCGTCCCGGCACGGCGTCAAGGTCGAGCTGCGTCCCGGCACCGACCGGGGCACCGTGGCCGAGGTCGTCCTGCCCACGTCGGTGCTGGTGCCCCGGGCGCTCAGCGGTCGGGCCCCCGGCACGCCGGGACTGCCGGCGGCCGGGCCGCAGTTCGGTGGCGCCGCTCCGGCCTTCGGCGGCTCCGGGTCCGCCCCGGCGTTCGGTGGCGCCGCGCCGGCCTTCGGTGGCTCGGGGTCCGCGCCGGCCTTCGGTGCGCTTCCCGCCCTCGGCAACGGCCAGCCGCCGGCCCCCCGACCGGGCGAGTCCGGCAACCAGGTCACCCTCGGCGGGCGGCCCTTCGACCCGGCACCGCGCAACGGTTCCGCCGCCCCCGCCAACGGCGGGCGCGGGATGCCCGCCTGGTCCGACCTCACCGGGGCCAGCGGGATCAACGGTGGCGACGGCTTCGCCCCGCGTGCCACCAACGGACAGGCGATCGACCCGCTGCCGCAGCGCCGGAGCACCGACGACCCGGACAGCACCGGCCAGCAGCCGGTCATCCCGCGCCAGCTGCCGAGCAGCCCCGAGGCCCGGCCGTACAGCTCACCGCCGGTACCGCCGGTGTCGGCACCGCCGCTGCCGCCCGCGTACCCGGTCGCGCCGGTGTCCGGCCAGCCCGTCTCGGGCCAGCCGGTCTCTGGTTACCCGGTCTCGGGCCAGCCGGTCTCGGGCCAGCCGACCTCCGGCTACCCGGTGTCGGGTCAGCCCGCACCTGGCTACCCGGTGTCGGCGTCGCCGTACGCCGGCCTGCCGGGGCCGTCCGCGCCGGTTTCCGGGCCGCCCACCGGTCCGCTGCCGTCCCGGCCCGCCTCGGGCGGGGCCGCGCCGGGCCCCGCCGCCCCGCCGGCCTGGCCGCCGGTGGCGAACCCCGAGCGGGACACGGCCACCCCGCCAGTCCCCGAGCGGCTCGCCGCCGCGCTGGACATGACCACCGAGCTGCCCCGGGTGCCGCGCGCCGAGCCGGCAGCGCCCGTCACCCGGCAGCCCGCGCCGCCGGTGCGGACCGCCCAGACCACGCCGGCCAACCGGCTGTCGGCACCGCAGCAGGCTCCCCAGCAGCGGTACGCGGACGAGACGATGGAACTGCCGATCTTCCGGGAGCTGGAGTCGGCCTGGTTCCGTACCCGCAAGCCCGGCCCCGAGGACGCGGCCGGCGCCAAGCAGGCGGCCAACGGCACGACGGCCAGCCACGCGGCCGTCGACACCGCCGGCCAGCCGGCCCAGTACACCGCACCAGGAACGACAGGTAGCGCACCGATGGCAGACACTGCGCCGGCCGGGGGCGTGCCGCGTGACAACGGGTCGACAGTGAACGGCGGCGGGTTCCCCGGTCGCGGCGACGGCCCGGCGAACCGACGTTCCGCCGCGCCGCCGGCCGGCTGGCAGACCGCTGCCGACGAGGGCTGGCGGGCGGCGGTGGCCGCGACCGAGGCACCGGTGGCCGGCACCACCCAGACCGGGCTGCCGAAGCGGACGCCGATGGCGCAGCTCGTGCCGGGGGCGATCGAGAAGCCGACCACGTCGGTGCAGCGGCGGACACCGGAAGCGGTCAGGGGTCTGCTCTCGGCCTACCATCGAGGTGTGCAACGCGGCCGGACCACCTCGGACAACCCCACCAACCCGGACGCGACTCCGGGCGGGCAGCAATCCTCGTCGTCTGGCTCCGGCCTGGCGGGCGGGAGCGGGCAGAAGGAGCAAGAAGGATGACAACTACGCAGGATCTGGGTTGGCTGCTGGCCAACTTCGCCGACCGGGTGCCGGGTGTCGCGCACGCGGTCGCGGTCTCCGCCGACGGCCTGCTCCTCGCTTCGTCGCGCGACCTGCCCCGGGACCGGGCCGACCAGCTGGCCGCGATCGCGTCCGGCCTGGTCAGCCTGACCCAGGGTGCGGCCCGCTGCTTCGAGGGCGGCGCGGTGTTGCAGACCGTCGTCGAGATGGACAACGGTTTCCTGTTCCTGATGTCCATCTCGGACGGGTCGTCGTTCGCCGTCCTGGCCGCGCGCAGCTGCGACGTCGGTCAGGTCGGGTACGAGATGGCGCTGCTGGTCGACCGGGTCGGTGACGCGCTCACACCGCAGACCCGTACGGCTGTCGGGATGATGGGCTGACCGGGCTGACCGCCTGGTCGGCACGGGACGACAAGAACGACGGGTTCCACCGGGTGAGAGCCGGTGCCGGGGACGAAGGAGGTGAGCGGCGACATGGTCGATCGTGACGAACCGACAGGTGCGTTGGTCCGGCCATACGCTGTGACCCGTGGTCGTACCCGTCCCCGGCTCGACATCGCCCTGGAGGCGCTCGTCGAGACGACGGTGCGCGGTCGCGCTGCTGCCGGTGGCAACGGCGGTCAGGGCCGGGAGCACCAGTACATCGCCGCGCTGTGTGACGGACGTGTGCAGTCGCTCGCCGAGATCGCGGCGCGGATGCAGCTTCCGCTCGGCGTGGCCCGGGTGCTCATCGCCGACATGGCGACGGACGGCCTGGTCGCGGTCCACGAGCCGACCATCTTGGACGACTCGGATGACGCGGTGGGCACTGAACTGCTGGAGAGGGTGCTGAGTGGACTTCGCAGGCTCTGACATGTCGCAGCGGCCGCCTGCCCCGAACGGGCGCGTGACGTCGGCGAAGATCGTTATCGCCGGTGGGTTCGGCGTCGGCAAGACGACGCTGGTCGGCTCGGTCTCGGAGATCACGCCGCTGACCACCGAGGCCATCATGACCTCCGCCGGCGTGGGCGTCGACGACACCCGGCAGGTGCCGGGCAAGACGACGACCACGGTGGCGATGGACTTCGGTCGAATCTCGATCGACCGGGATCTGATCCTGTACCTGTTCGGAACCCCGGGCCAGACACGCTTCTGGTTCATGTGGGACGAACTGGTCCGGGGCGCCATCGGTGCCGTGGTGCTGGTCGACACCCGCCGGTTGGCCGACTGCTTCGCCGCCATCGACTTCTTCGAGCACCGGCGGCTGCCGTACCTGGTGGCCATCAACTGCTTCGACGGAATGCAGTACCACGACCCGCAGGACGTCCGGGACGCGTTGGCGATCTCGACCGACGTGCCGGTGGTGGCCTGCGACGCCCGGAACCGGGAGTCGACCAAGCACGTGCTGATCTCGCTGGTCGAGTACGTGCTGACCATGCGTCGGTCGCGCGCGGTCGCGCCGGCCTGACCGACTCCGTACGCGCCCGGTGGCGGCTCCGGCCGCGACCGGGCGCGTACGCATTTCCCGCCCCGGTACGCCGGGAGCCGGCTCCCGCCGCCGCTCCTTCGCCCCAGTCGGTCCGGCGGCCCACCCGTCACGGGAGGCACGTCCCCGGCGGTCGTGTCCGCATGGCATGGAGATGCCTGAGGCCCCGCCCGCAGAGAGGTCTGGCGTCCCAGCCGGTACGCCGGCTCTGTGGGCCGCTGGGCGGGCGGACGGCCTGCGAGAGGGTCTCCGGGACAGGGCGGCTGCGGTTAGGCCCGTACGACGTCGCTGGCCCGACCGGATGCACCGGTCGGGCCAGCGGTGAGCCGTCAGAGGGTCAGGAGCGGTAGCCGGCGGAGCGGAACTCGTACTCCCGGTCGTCTTCCCGCTCGGTCGGGTCCCGGCTGAAGTCCCAGCCGCCGGCCGCCTCCCGGCCGGGCCGACCGCCGACGGCGAAACCGCCGATCTCCTGGCCGCGACGCCAACCGCGGAAGTAGCCGGTGGTGTTCTCGGCGAGGCTCGCCGCGTCCCGGACGATCCGCAGCGGACGCTCCTCGCGCAGCGGGGAACCGGGCACCAGGTTGGCCTGCGGGACCCGCTTGGGCAGCCCGGCGGAGGTCTCCGCACCGACGGCCGGCTGCGCCACCTTCTCGGCGGCCTGCCAACCGGTGTCCGCGGTGGACGACCACTCCAGGTCGCTCTCGTCGCCGTGCCCGACGAACCACGCCGACTTGGCCTGAGCGAAGATCAGCAGGTCGCCGTCGCCCTCGTCGGAGACCGGCGGCGGCCGGTGCTCCATCGGCGCGGGACGGCGCTCGACAGGTTCCGGCCGCCGTTCCAGGCCCGGCCGTTCGCCGCGTGCCGGCGACCGGTCGAGCCGGTCGGGGCGGTCGGCCCGGTCGAGTCGTTCCGGCCGCTCGGCCCGGTCGAGCCGCTCGGCCCGGTCGAGCCGCTCGGCCCGGTCGAGCCGCTCGGCCCGGTCGAGCCGCTCGGCCCGGTCGAGCCGCTCGGGGCGGTCCAGCCGTTCGGGGCGGTCGACGGGGCGGTCCAGTCGACCCGGCCGCTCGGCCCGGGTGGGGCGGTCCACCTGCTCCACCCGGTCGGCCCGATGGGGTCGCCCGGCCCGGCCGGCCTCGTCCCGGTCGACCAGCCGCAGCGGCGGGGTGTCCAGGTGCGGGTCGGCGGGGGCGTTGTCCAGCCCGTCCCGCAGGGCCCGGTCGGCCAGCGGCGGCGGCTCCACCAGCCGCAGCATCGGCGGTTCCTGGGGCAGGTCGTCGGCGAGCCACGGGGGGGTGATCCGGCGTCCGGCACCCGCGTCGGTGGGGGCGGCGGCCGGCCGGCCGGCCCGCTCGCCGTACGCCGGCACCACCGGATTGTTGGCGGAGCTGTCGGCCGGGTCCTCCGGGTTGTTGACCAGCGGCCAGTTCGCCCGCGACCCGGGCGGGGCGGTGGGCTGCTCCGGCTCGGGCCGGCCGACCGGCACCGGGACGTTCAGGTCGGTGGCGCTGAATCCGCCGGTGGGGGTGGAGAGCGCGCCGGTGGTCTTCGGCCGGGGCGGGATCACGGTGCGCTGCCGCTCGGCGCGGGCGTTGTTGATCGCGGCGGTGGTCAGCGTCGGCCGGAACGGCTCGCCGGCCTCGGCGGGGGGCACGGTGCCGCGCTGCGCCGGAGCGATCGGGGTGATCCCCGGCGGGGGCGGCGGCGGTGCCGAGACCGGCCGGTTCGTCGGGGCGTCCATTCCGCGCCGGATCGGCGGGATCATGGTGGTCGGCGCTTCCGACGCGCGACGGGCCGCGGGCATCCCCGGGTCGGTACGCGCGGGCGGCACCGAGGTCGGCAGGCTGGCGGCGGCCGGGGTGACCGGGGCCGGTGCCACCGGCGGCGGGGTGACCGGGGCGGGTGCCACCGGCGGCGGGCCGAGCGGGCGGGGTGCGGCAGGCATGCCACTGCCGGGGACCGGCTCGGGGCGGCTACGACGACCTGTCGGTACCGGCGGTGCCGGCTCGGCGGGCCGGACCGCACGCAGCCCGGGGCCGGTGCCGCTGATTCCGGTCAGCTCGGCGACCTGCTCGCCGCGACGGGCGGCGGCGCGGCGACCGGGCAGCGGGTTCGGGGCACTGACCCGGGTGGCGAGCGCGCCCACCAGGGCCTCGCAGCCGGCGTCGCAGGCGCGTACCGCGGCCACCGACTGCCGGACGGTCTCGGCGACGGCGGAGGTGAGCGCCCGGTTGACGGTGGCCCGGCGCGGGGTTTCGGAGACGGCCACCCGCAGCGCGGTGACCGCCGCTTCGATCTCCCCGGCCTCGGCGAGCCCGTCGGCGGTGAGCCGTGCGGTGACCGCCTCGGCGGCCACCGACATGTCCCGGCCCCGCGCCGAGGTGCCGGTGAGCATGTTCGGCTCGGGCAACGCGTCGAGGACGGCCAGGGCCACCGGCTCGGCCGGGTCGGGGTAGGCCCGCAGGGCCGCCGGGTAGAGCTCGCGGAGCACCTCGCGCAGCGCCACGGCCGCGGAGTGCCGGCCGCTGGACAGGGCGGCGTGGGCGGCGAGGACCTGCTTGAAACCGGCCAGGTCCCGGGGTGCCGGCAGGGTGACCGCGGAGAGCGCACCGGCCTGGAGGGCACGGGCCAGGCCCACCGCCCGCCGCTCGGCCGGCGCGGACTGCATCTCCTCCAGGGAGTCGTCGTCGGCGAACCGCTCGGCGAAATCGTCGACCGAGTCGTCGTCGGCTATCGCGAGTGGACGGCCGGCCGCGCTCAGCAGTGAGGTGACCGCGTGGTCGTCGCTGTCCGCGGCGATCGCCACGCCACTCGGCCCGCCCGACCGCTCCACGAACAGCGTGACGAGCCTGGCGTAGCCGGCCGCGTCGTCACTGACCTCGTAGACATGCAGCAGACGGCCTGCGTCGTCGACCACGGCGGACGTCAGCGTCGATCCGGCCGCGGCCGGTCGGTCGGCCGGATCTGCCGAGGCCAGACCGCAGTACACGCGCACGAGCGCCAAGGCGTCGTCCTCCTCCCGGGACACCGGTCTATTCACTGCCAGCCACTGATGCTCCCCGCTCGGGGTCAGTCGCGCCAGTCCACGACGGCAGAGATCTTGCCGACAATGGTGCGCCATCCCAAGCTTGCGGTCTGGGCCCCGATTTTTTTCAGCCGCCTACGGCCGAGAAAACCACCGACTCCGCCGTTGACAGAAGCGCGCAGGGCCTCATCGAGGTCGTCCAGGCTGGAACCGGCCGAGAGCATGTCCAGTACGGCGGGCAGCCGCAGCGCGTACGACAGGTCGCGGGCGACCTCGCCGGCCTCGATGAGCAGGGTCGGGTCCCACGTGTCGTGCCCGCCGCGCAGGTTCTCCACGACCAGGTCGAGCTCGTAGGTGTCCTCGTCGCGCGGGGCGATGTCGGCGGGCTCCACCCGTTCGGACAGTTCATTCCAACCGTCCAGTTGGGACATGTCGTTGGGCGCGCCGGAGCGGACGAAGCTGACCAACGACTCGGGCGTCTTGAACAGCAGCAGCCGGCCCTTGTGGCTCAGGAAGACCGGCACCTCCTCGTCGCCCTCGGCGTCGGCTTCGTCGTCGCCGCCGTCGGTGTCCGTGTCGTCGTCGGCGGCGTCCGCGTCGACGGTGTCCGGGTCGGCGTCAGCGTCGTCGGTGTCGCGCTTGCGGTCGGACCGCTTGCCGTCGCCCCCGGCCTTGGCGTCCGCTTCGTCGTCCTCGGCCGTGAGCGCGGCGAACTCCTCGTCGAGGATGATCACCTCGTCGTCGTCCTCGGCCTCGACGACCTGACGCCGGGCCAGGAAGGGGTCGTCCTCGTCGCGCTCGACGACGTCCGTCGGGGTCAGCTCACGCGCCGGCCGGTACGCCCGGAGCGTGAAGCCGGTGCCGGCGGGCAGGGCGATCTCGACCGGATCGATGTTCAGCTCGTCCCAGAGCGAGCGGTCGACCGGGCCGGGCTCCACGTCGGGCTCGGCCGGCCCATCGGTGTCGTCGAGCTCGGGTTCGTCGGCGTCGGGCCGTTGGGGCGACTGGCGGGCCACGCTGACCTCCGTGTGCGTCGGTTTGCCCACCCGACGGCCTCGCGGTCGCCGAGTGACTCTGGGCACATACCCTAATGGGCGTCCCTGCGTCGGCGGACCCCGCACCCCGACGACGCCGTGAACCCGCACCTCGGCGGCCCTGCGCACCAGCACCTCGACGGCGTCGCGAGCCGGGTGGTGCTGGCGGTCCGGCGGGCCGACAAGTAGCGTGACTACACATGAAGGCTCAGGCGCTGCACGGCCATCTCGACGCCCTGCTCCTGGCCGTGCTGGAGCAGGGGGAACTGCACGGCTACGCCGTCATCGAGGCCCTGCGCGCCCGCAGTGACGGGCAGCTCGACCTGCCGACGGGCACCATCTACCCGGCGCTGCGTCGGCTGGAGCGGGCGGGCCACGTGGCCAGCTCGTGGAGCACCGTCAACGGTCGGGAGCGGCGCACCTACCGGCTCACCGACTCCGGCCGGACGTCGCTGGCCGGCGAACGGGCCGGCTGGCGCGAGTTCAGCGCGACCGTCGGCCGGTTCCTCGACCCCGCCACCCCACCCGCCGCACCGGCCTGACCCCGCCCCGGCCGGTCGACCCTCGCCCGGGTGCGGGTCAGCGGGCGGCCACCAGCCACAGCCGGGTGGCCCGGAAGAGCGTGAAGTAGGCGGATCCGGCCAGCACCGACCCGATGATCATCGGCGGCCAGGTCAGGGCGGCGTCCCACAGCCCGACGGACCAGGCGAACAGCGCCACCCCGGCGACCGCACCGACGACCAGCGTGCCGGCCAGCCCCAACCCGAGCAGCCGCTCGACAGGCGGGTTGGCCCGGCCCCGCCGGGCCGCCCAGCGCCCGCCCACCAGGGCCGCCAGCGCCAACCCGGCCACGACCAGCCAGATCCCGTTCATCGAGGCGGCGAGCACCTGGTAGGCCGGCGGCGGTGCCGGCCCGCCGCTCCAACTCGACCCCCGCCAGGTCAGGTCGCCGCCGAGGGTCAGCACCACGGCGATCAGCAGCGCCCGCCGGGACAGCCCGCGCAACGCCCCGGCGGCCAGTTCCGCCTGGTACGCCGGGGCCAGCTCGGCCGGCGTCCCGAAGTCGGCCACGGCCCGCCGCTCGGCCTCCCGCGCCGGCAGACCCCGCTCCCGGTACGCCTCGGTGGCGTCGTCCAGCGCGTCCCGTACCTCGTGGAGCAGTTCGGTCCGCAGCCGTGCCGGACCCCGCAGCCGGGACCCCAGATCCCGTAGCCGCTCGTCGATCCCCGTCCCGTCGCAGGCACGCATGACACCACCCTGTCACGCGCCGGTACGCCCGCGCGTCGGGGAGATCCCCGGACCCGCGCTCCGGGCCGGCCGGCGACCGTCGTGCCGGATCAGGGCGTCAGGGCCAGGTAACCGCGCTCGGCGGCCGTCTGGAGCAGCCACTGCTCCCGGTACCAGCCGGGGGTGGCGACCAGGTCGGTGTGCCGTCCCCGCTGGACGATCCGCCCGGCGTCGAGCACCACGATCTCGTCCAGCCCGGCCAGGCCGCTGAGCCGGTGGCTGATCACCAGCACCGAGCGCCCGGCGGGGGTGGCCGCCAACGTCCCGGCCAGCACCGCGTCGGCGGCGACCGGGTCGAGCCCCTCGGTCGGCTCGTCCAGCACCAGGACGCCGGGCGCGGCGAGCAGGGCCCGGGCCAGCGCGAGCCGCTGCCGCTGCCCACCGGAGAGCTGTCCGCCCTCCTCGCCGACCACGGTGTCCCAGCCGTCCGGCTGCTCCCGTACCCAGTCCAGCAGGCCGGCGGCGCGGGTCGCCCCGACCAGTTCCGTCTCGTCCGCGTCCGGCCGGCCGAGCAGCAGGTTCTCGCGGACCGAGGCGTGGAACACGTACGCCTCGGCGAGCAGGCCACCGACCGCCCGGGGCAACGCCTCGGGCGGGTACGTCGCGACGTCCCGGCCGGCGAGGGTGACCCGGCCGGCGTCGGGTCGTACCGCCCCGGTCAGCACGGCGGCCAGGGTGCTCTTGCCCGCGCCGCTCGGCCCGACCACCGCGATCCGGCGTCCGGCGGGCAGGTCGAGGTCGAACCCGGCCAGCGCGGGCGCGGCTCCCTGCCGGTACCGGACGACGACCCCCTCGAACCGCACGTCGGACCCCGTCGTGGTCGCGTCCACCGGGACACCGTCCGCCGCGTCGGTGCCGGGTTCCGGGGTCGGCTGCTGCCGACCGGGCCCGGCCCCGGGGTCACCGTCGGCGAGCAGGGCGGCCACCCGGGCCAGGCCGGCGCGGAGCTGGGTGTGCTGGCGTGCCGCGCCGACCAGCGCCAACGCGATCTCCACCGCGGCGAGGGTGCCGACAGCGAGCACCCCGACCAGCACCCCGGCCACGTCGGCCCGGAGCGCGGCGAGCACCACCCCGGCGGCGGTCAGCCCGGCCACCAGCACCCCGGCCGCGTCCACCGCGAACCCGGTCGCGGCGAGCCGGCGTTCCAGCCGGGCCAGCCGGTCGGCGCGCCGGGTCGCGGCCCGTAGCGCCTGCCCGGTGGCCCCGAAGGCGGCCAGGTCGGCGGCACCGTGGGTGAGGTCGACGGCATCGGTGGCGAGCGCGCCGCGCAGCGGCGCGACCTCGTCGGCGGCCCGGCGGGTCAGCGCGGTGGCCAGCACCGGCAGTGCCACCCCGGCGACCAGCAACCCGACCGTGAGCACCCCGGCGGCGGGCAGCGAGACCAGCGCGGCCCCGCCGACGGCCAGTACCCCGACCAGGGCGGCCGCCGCCCCGGGCACGAGTACCCGCAGCAGCAGGTCCTGGACCGCCTCGACGTCGGAGACCAGCCGGCTCAGGGCGTCCCCGCTGCGCTGGCCGGTGGGCCCGGAACGGGCGGCGAGGCTGGCGAAGACGCGGGCCCGGACGTCGGTGATCAAGCGGAGCACGGCGTCGTGACCGGCGAGCCGTTCGGTGTAGCGCAGCACGCCCCGGCTGACGGCCAGTGCCCGGACGGCGACGATGGCGACGGTGAGCCGGTCCAGCGGTGGCTGGCCGGCGGCGCTCATCAGCAGCCAGGTGGCGGTGGCCATCAGGGCCAGGCCGGCGAGTTCGGTGGCCGACGCGAGCAGCCCGGCCCCGACCAGCCGGCCCAGGTACGGTCGGGCCAGCCGCAGCACCACCCGCTCGGGTCCGGTGCCCGGCGGCGGGCCTCCCGCGCCGGGGGGAGGGACGGTGCTCATCGGCCGGCCTCCGCGGTCGGGGTCAGCTCGGTGACCCGGCCGGCGGCGACGTGCAGCACCCGGTCGGCGTCGGCCAGCAGGGCCGGCCGGTGCGCCACCAGCAGGGCGGTACGTCCGGCGACCAGCCGTCGGGTGGCGTCCAGGACGGTCGTCTCGCTCGCCGTGTCCAGCCGGGCGGTCGGCTCGTCGAGCAGCACCAGCGGGGCGTCCCGGAGGAAGGCACGGGCCAGGGCGACCCGCTGCCGCTGGCCGCTGGACAGCCCGTGGCCGCGCTCGCCGAGCAGGGTGCCCAGCCCGTCGGGCAGGGCGGTGACCACCTCGTCCAGCGCGGCGTCGGTGACCGCGCGGGCCAGGTCGGCGTCGGGGGTGTCGGGCGCGCCGAGCCGGATGTTGTCGGCGAGCGTGGCGGCGAACAGGTGGGCCCGCTGCGGCACCCAGGCGATCTGCCGACGCCAGTCGTCGGGGTCGACGTCGGCCAGGTCGACCCCGGCCACGGTGATCCGGCCGGCGGTCGGGGTGACGAAGCCGAGCAGCAGGCCGAGCAGGGTGCTCTTGCCGGCGCCGCTCGGCCCGACGACGGCGATCCGTTCGCCGGGCCTGATGGTGAGCGTGACGTCCCGCAGTGCGGTGGTCCGCTCGTAGGCGACGGTGACACCGGAGAAGACGATCTCGCCGTCGCCGGCCGGCGTCCGGGCGGGTCCGGCGGTTGCCGGGGCACCCTCTGCCGCGTCGGCGGGTACGGCGGAGACGGTCAGTGCCTCGTCCAGCGCCGTCAGCCCCTCCATGCTGGCGTGGAACCGGCTGCCGGCGGCCCGCAACGGCAGGTACGCCTCCGGGGTGAGCAGCAGCACCAGCAGCGCGGTGGCCAGGGTGATGCCGCCGTCGAGCAGCCGGATGCCGACCGGCACCGCGACCAGCGCCACCGACAGGGTGGCGACCAGTTCCAGCACCAGCGCGGAGAGGAAGGCGATCCGCAGGGTCTTCATGGTGGCGATCCGGTGCCCGTCGGCCATCCGGCGGACCACCCCGGTCTGGGTCCGGGCCCGGCCGAACGCGCGCAGGGTGGGCAGCCCGGCCACCATGTCGAGGAAGTGCCCGCCGAGCATCGACAGCCGCCGCCACTGCCGTTCGGTGGCGGCCTGGGCCTGCCAGCCGAGCAGCGCGCCGAAGACCGGGATCAGCGGGAGGGTGAGCACGATGATCAGGGCAGAGCTCCAGTCGGCGAAGACCAGCCGGGCCAGCACGGCGGCCGGCACGGTGACGCTGAGCACGAGCTGGGGGAGGTAGCCGGTGAAGTAGGCGTCCAGCGCGTCGAGGCCGCGCCCGGTGAGGGTGGCGAGCTGGCCGGCCCGCTGCCCGGCGACCCAGCCGGGCCCGTGCCGGCCGACGGCGGCCAGCAGGTCGGCGCGCAGCGTGGCCTTCACGGTGGCGGCGGCCCGTGCGGCGGCGGTGCCCTGCCCCCAGGTGACCAGGGCCCGGCCGCCGACGGCGGCGACGAAGCCGGCCAGCGCGCCGGTGTCCAGCCGGCCGTCGATGCCGGCGGCGAGCACCGTGGCCAGGGCGGTGGCCTGCGCGACGACCAGCAGCGCGGTGAGCCCGCCGAGGGCGGCGAGCACGGCGAGGTCGCGCCGGGCCGCGGGGACCCGGCGCAGCAGACGCGGGTCGAAGGGACGGCGGTTCACCAGTACACCGGTGCCCTGCCGTCGGTCCGTCCCCGGAACACCCACCAGCACATTGCCTGGAAGCCTAGTAGGGCCGGCAGGAGGGGCGGCAGCAGCCAGCCCAGCAGCTGCAACGTGGGCCCGCTGGCCGCCACGTCGGTGACGGTCACGGTGGCCGCCGGGTCGACCGTGGAGACCAGCACGGCCGGCCAGCGGGCCACCCCGACGAGGGCCACCGGTAGCGCCAGGGCCGCGCCGGTGGCGACCAGGGCCACCCCGGGCCGACCCCGGCGCAGCGCCGCGCGGGCCGCCAGCAGCGCCCCGACCAGCGCCACCACCAGCAGTACGGCGGGCAGCGGCTGGCGGGTCGCCGCGCGTACCCGGTCGGAGAGCAGGCCCAGCGCGGTGGCCGTGGCGACCGCGGCGAGCGCCCCGACGAGCAGCCGGCGGGCCAGCCGGGCGGTGGCCGGTGCGTCGGCGGCCGGCAGGCGCAGGGTGAGGAACGTCGCACCGTGCGCGGCGGCCAGGGTGAGCAGGGCGAGCCCGGTGGCGGCGACGAACGGGGTGGCCAGGTGGGTCTGCCCGGTGACGTGGCCGGTGGCGTCGATCGGCAGGCCCTGGAGCAGCCCGGCGAGCAGGGCGCCCCAGCCGAAGGCGGCCAGCGCGCTGCCGGTCACGATCACCCGGTCCCCGCCGCGGCGGGCGGCCGGGCCGGTCGGCCGGCTGCGGAGCTGCACCCCGGCGGTGACCAGGATCACCCCGACCAGCGCCCCGGCCACGGCGGGGTAGTGGCCGGAGAGGAGTTCGCCCTCCAGGGTGGGGAACGCGCCGAAGAGGATGCCGACGGCGGCCACCAGCCACACCTCGTTGCCGAGGAAGAACGGGCCGAGCGCGGTGAGTCGGGCGCGGTGGGCGGCCGGGGTGTCGCGCCGGGCGAGCAGCAGCCCCACTCCGTAGTCGTAGCCGGCGAGGACGAGGTAGCCGGCGAAGAAGAAGCCGAGCAGGGCGTACCAGAGCAGGGGCATCGGGGGGTCCTCTCAGGCGAGGGCGGGGACGGGCCGGGAGCGGTCGTCGTCGGGTGTGCCGGGCGGGCGGCCGAGGGCCGGGTCGACGGCGCCTCGGGCGGCGTGCCGGGCGAGCAGCGTCCAGTTGGTGACGGCGAGCGCGCCGAGCAGCAGGCTGAACCCGATCAGCGAGGCGAGCATCAGGCCCGGGTCGACCCGGGAGACGGCCTGGTCGGTGGGGAGCAGCCCGTACGCGGCCCAGGGTTGGCGGCCGACCTCCCGGGCGAGCCAGCCGAGGATCACCGCGACGAACGGCAGCGGCAGGGCGAGCAGGACGAGCCAGAGCGGGAAGCGCAGCCGGATCACCAGGTCCCGCCAGAGCAGCGGCAGCAGCAGCCACACGCAGCCCAGGGTGAACCCGATCAGGATCATGAAGCCGAGCCCGACGTTGGACAGCGCCGGTGGGGTGTAGTCACCGGGGCCGAACCGGGTGGTCCACTCGGCGATCCGGGCGTCGGCGGTCGGGCCGGTGTCGAACTTGGTGGGTTGCAGCTCGCCGACCGGCCCGAACTGGGCGAAGCCGAAGCCCTGCAGCAGGCTGACCGACAGGGCGGCGGTGACCAGCCCGATCCGCAGCGCGGTGCGGTGCAGGGCGACGTCGGCGGTCCGCCGGATCAGGTGCCAGGCGCTGACGGAGGCCATCAGCATGCCGCCGGTGAGCAGGCTGGCGGCGATCACGTGGCCCAGCGCCATGCCGAGGGTGGGGTTGGTGAGCAGGGCCCCGATGTCGGTCAGGTGGGCGACCCCGTCGTCGACCCGGTAGCCGACCGGGTGCTGGAGCCAGGCGTTCGCCACCATGATCCAGAAGGCGGAGGCGTACGCGGTGAGCGCGACCCCCCAGAGCAGCGCCAGGTGGACGCCGCGCCGCAGCCGCTGCCAGCCGAAGATCCACATGCCGAGGAACGTCGACTCCAGGAAGAACGCCACGAGCGTCTCGATCGCCAGTGGGGCCCCGAAGACGTTGCCGACGTAGCGCGACAGCCCGCTCCAGTTCAGCCCGAACTGGAACTCCATCACGATGCCGCTGGCGATGCCGAGCACGTAGTTGATCACGTAGAGCTGGCCCCAGAACCGGGTCAGCCGTTCCCACTTCGGGTCCCCGGTCAGCGCCCAGGTGGTCTGGAGGCCGACCAGCAGGGTGACCAGGCCGAGGGTGACCGCCACGAAGAGGAAGTGGATCGAGGTGGTGGTGGCGAACTGGAGGCGTGCGAGGAGCAGGGTGTCCATGGACCTCTCCAGAGGTAGTCCCGCTTGTCGTAGCGATGCTACACGTAGCCTGACTACCTATAGGCGCGCGTGGCACCGCCGGCCGACGCGGGCGGCGTCAGCTCAGGAACAGCGAGATCGGCAGGGCGGCCAGGGTGGTCGTCACCGCCAGCGCGGCGGCCCCGAGCAGCCGGGGCGGCCGGTCGGCGACCAGCAGCCGCTGCACCCGGACGTCGAGGTCCCGGTCACCGAGACCGAGCGTGCCGGCGGGGGTGATCCGGTGCCCGGCGGCGGCGAACCGGCGCAGCGCCCCCGCCAGCGGCGCCTCGGCGTGCAGCGCGCGGGCCTTGTCGTCGGCCCGCATCTCGACCAGCAGGGCGACCCGCTCGTGGGCGGCACCGACCCAGCGGAACCACGGCAGCGCCCGGCGCAGCGCGGTGAACGGCAACAGCACCAGGTCGTGCCGCTCCTGGGCGTGCGCCCGCTCGTGGGCGAGCACCGCCGCCAACTCGGCCCGGTCCAGCAGGCTGAGGGTGCCGGCGCTGACCACCACCCGGGGCCGCACCCCGGGCAGGCAGTACGCGGCGGCACCGGGATGGTCGAGCACCAGCGCGCCGGGGATCGCCGGGTCCCGGCGGGCCACCAGGGTGAGCAGGTCCCGGTGCCGGCGCTGGGCCCGCACCGTGGAGTACACGCTGCGGACGGTGGTGCCGAGCAGCACCGCGCCGATGCCGAAACCCACCCCCACCAGACCCAGGTGGACGGCGGTCACCCCGGCCGGCAGCGTGCCGTGGGCCAGGTCGTCGGCGAGGGCCAGCAGCGCCCCGCCGGTCGGCCGGTCGTACGCGGTCAGCCCCAACGCCATCGGCAGGCCCATCGCGGACAGGCCGAGCGCCAGCCCGACCGCCTGCCAGCAGACGATCGCGACCCGGGGGGCCCGCCACGTCCAGGTGGCGCGGGCCAGCACCTGGGCGGTCAGCCAGCAGGCCAGGACCGCCCCGGCGAAGTGCACGGCGTACGCCACGGCGCTCGCCCTACCGGTCCGTGGCCTCGTCGACGGCCCTGGCCCGGCCGGCGCGCGGGTCACCGACCCGGTCGGTCAGCCCGGCCCCGGTCGACCCGGCGTCGGGTCCGGCCGGTGCGGGGTCGGTCAGCCCCGCCTCCGCGCCGAGCGCCGCCCGCAGCACCTCGGCCTCGGTGCCGGTCACCGAGCGGGCGAACCGCACCAGTGCGGCGTCCCGGCTGCCACCGAGGTCGAGGGCGTCGAGCATGAGCTGGGCGATGTGCGCCTCGCGGCTGGCGGCGGCCCGGTAACGCCAGGCCCGCCCCTCGCGTTCGCGCTGCACCATGCCCTTGCCGGCGAGCCGGTCCAGCACCGTCATCACCGTCGTGTACGCCAACTCGCGCCCGTCCAGCGCCTCGGCGACCTCGCGCACGGTCACCCCGTCCGACGTGCCCGGGACCCCGTCCCAGAGCACGTCCATCACCGCCCGCTCAAGATCGCCCAACCGAGTCACCAGGTAATCCTACCCCCGGTAGTAGAACCCCTCCGGGGGCAGGACACCCGTGGTCACACCCCCTTGGGGTGCCAGACCGTCTTCGTCTCCAGCAGCGCGGTCATCCGGCCCAGACCCGGGTCGCCCGTCCAGTCGTGGTCGGCCGGGACCGGTCGGAGCACCCGCTTGAGGTTCTCCGCCGCCCTGGCCTCCAGGTCTGTCGCCAGTTCGGCATCGGCCACCCCGGCCAGGTCGATCGCGTTGACGTCCAGGTGCGCGGCCAATGTCGGCGCGGTCTCGGTGATCCGGCCGGTGAGCAGGTTGACCACCCCGCCGGGCAGGTCCGAGGTGGCCAGCACCTCGGCCAGGGTCACCGCCGCAAGCGGTGCCGCCGGGGAGGCCGCCACCACCACCGTGTTGCCGGTGACGATGGCCGGGGCGATCACGCTGACCAGGCCGAGCAGTGCCGGGGCCTCGGGGGCCACCACGGCCACCACCCCGGTCGGCTCGGGCGCGGACAGGTTGAAGTACGGCCCGGCGACCGGGTTCGCGCCGCCGTACACCTGGGGGAGCTTGTCGGCCCAGCCGGCGTACCAGACCCAGCGGTCGACCGCCGCGTCCACCTCGTCGGCCGGCACGCCGAGCGCGACGAACTGTTCGCGGCGGCCCTCCAGCATCTCGGCCACCCGGTAGAGGATCTGACCCCGGTTGTACGCGGTCGCGCCGGCCCAGCCCTTCACGGCGGCGCGGGCGGCGACCACGGCGTCCCGCGCGTCCTTGCGGGAGGCCAGTGACACGTTCGAGTCCTGCACGAGATACGACCGTCCCGACTCGCTGCGCGGGAACTTCCCGCCGATGAAGAGCTTGTACGTCTTGCGTACCGCGACCCGCTCAGACATTGAGGTACGCCTCCAGCCCGTGCCGGCCACCCTCGCGGCCGTAACCCGACTCCTTGTAGCCGCCGAACGGCGAGGTCGGGTCGAACTTGTTGAACGTGTTGGCCCAGACCACCCCGGCGCGCAGCCGGTCGGCGGTCCACAGGATGCGCGAGCCCTTGTCGGTCCAGATCCCCGCCGACAGCCCGTACGGCGTGTTGTTGGCCTTCTCGACGGCCTCGGCCGGGGTGCGGAAGGTCAGCACGGACAGCACCGGGCCGAAGATCTCCTCGCGGGCCACCCGGTGCGCCTGGGTGACCCCGGTGAAGATGGTGGGCGCGAACCAGAACCCCCGCTCGGGCAGCTCGCACGGCGGCGACCACCGCTCGGCACCCTCGGCGGCTCCGGCGTCGGACAGCTCCCGGATGCGGGCGAGTTGGGCGGCCGAGTTGATCGCCCCGACGTCGGTGTTCTTGTCCAGCGGGTCACCGACCCGCAGCAGCGCCATCCGCCGCTTGAGCGCGTCGAGCACCTGCTCGGCGACGTTCTCCTGGACCAGCAGCCGGGAACCGGCGCAGCAGACGTGACCCTGGTTGAAGAAGATGCCGTTGACGATCCCCTCGACGGCCTGGTCGATCGGCGCGTCGTCGTAGACGATGTTGGCGGCCTTGCCGCCCAGCTCCAGGGTGACCTTCTTGCCGGTGCCGGCCACCGACCGGGCGATGGCCTTGCCGACCTCCGTGGAGCCGGTGAACGCGACCTTGTCCACGCCCGGGTGCTCCACCAGCGCCCGGCCGGTGTCGCCCGCGCCGGTGACGATGTTGACCACGCCGGCCGGCAGGTCGGCCTGCTGGCAGATCTCGGCGAACAGCAGCGCGGTCAGCGGGGTGGTCTCGGCGGGCTTGAGCACCACCGTGTTGCCGGCGGCGAGCGCCGGGGCGACCTTCCAGGCCAGCATGAGCAGCGGGAAGTTCCACGGAATGACCTGCGCGGCCACCCCGAGCGGTCGTGGGTCCGCCCCGAATCCGGCGTACGGCAGCTTGTCGGCCCAACCGGCGTAGTAGAAGAAATGCGCGGCGACCAGCGGCAGGTCGACGTCCCGGGACTCCCGGATCGGCTTGCCGTTGTCCAGCGACTCCAGCACCGCCAACTCGCGGGAACGTTCCTGGATGAGCCGGGCGATCCGGTACAGGTACTTGGCCCGGTCCCGGCCCGGCATCGGACCCCACACCGTGTCGTACGCCGTGCGGGCGGCGCGGACCGCCCGGTCGACGTCCCGGGTGCCGGCCCAGGTGACCTCGGCGAGCACCTCCTCGGTGGCCGGGTTGACCGTCTTGTCGAGGTGCTCGCCGTCGACGAACTCGCCGTCGATGAACAGCCCGTAGGACGACCTGATGTCGACGATCGCACGCGACTCGGGCGCAGGGGCGTATTCGAACATCATGCTCAGTCCAGGGTGAAGTAGTCGGGACCGGAATAGGTGCCGGTCGTCAGCTTGGTGCGCTGCATGAGCAGGTCGTTGAGCAGGCTGGACGCGCCGAACCGGAACCAGTCCGGGTCAAGCCAGTCGCCGCCGACGGTCTCGTTGACCATCACCAGGTACTTGATCGCGTCCTTGGTGTTCTTGATCCCGCCGGCCGGCTTGACGCCGACCTGCCGCCCGGTGGCGGCCCGGAAGTCGCGGACCGCCTCCAGCATCACCAGGGTCACCGGCAGGGTGGCGGCGACCGGGACCTTGCCGGTGGAGGTCTTGATGAAGTCGCCGCCGGCCAGCATCGCCAGCCAGGAGGCCCGCCGGACGTTGTCGTAGGTGGCCAGCTCGCCGGTCTCCAGGATCACCTTGAGGTGGGCGTCCCCGCACGCCTCCTTGGTGGCCACGATCTCGTCGTAGACCTCGGCGTAGCGGCCGGCCAGGAACGCGCCCCGGTTGATCACCATGTCGATCTCGTCGGCCCCGGCGGCGACGGCCGCCCGGGTGTCGGCGAGCTTGACGTCCAACGGGGCCTGCCCGGACGGGAACGCGGTCGCCACGCTGGCCAGGTGCACGGCGCTGCCGCGCAGCACCTCGGCCACGTGCGGCACCATCGCCGGGTAGACGCAGACCGCGCCGACGTGCGGGCAGGTCGGGTCGGCCGGGTCCGGCCGCAGCGCCTTGGCGGCCAGGGCGCGGACCTTGCCCGGGGTGTCGGCCCCCTCCAGGGTGGTCAGGTCGACCATCCGGATGGCCAGGTCGATCGCCTGCGCCTTGGCGGTGGTCTTGATCGAGCGGGTGCCGAGCTGTGCCGCCCGCTGCTCCGCGCCGACCTGGTCCACCCCGGGCAGGCCGTGCAGGAAGGTCCGCAACGCGGTCTCGGATCGCCCCAGCTCGGACAGGTCCGACCGGGCCGACGTCGTTGTCGCCGTCATGCCCCGAATACTACGCAGCCGCGAGTCGGGTGATCCTGGTCACAGCGCCTCGGGGTGACCGGCCCGACCCGCCGGGCCGGGGGTGAGCGACGTCGCCGCCCGCCGCGCACCCGTACTGCCGGCCGACCGGGACCGGTAGGTTGAGCGATCGTGGACGTACACGTCATTGACCACCCGCTCGCCCAGTCCCGGCTGACCGCCATGCGGGACGCCCGGACCGACTCGTCGTCGTTCCGGGCCGCGCTGCACGAACTCACCACCATGCTGGTGTACGAGGCCGCGCGTACCTTCCCCGTCGAGAAGTACCCGGTGCAGACCCCGGTCACCGGTGCCGAGGGGACCCGGCTGGCGAACCCGCCGCTGCTGGTGCCGGTGCTGCGGGCCGGGCTCGGGATGGCCGACGCGGCGCTCGGGCTGCTGCCGGAGTCGTCGATGGGCTTCGTCGGCCTGGCCCGCGACGAGGAGACGTACGAGCCGCGCGCGTACATGGAGTCGCTGCCCCGGGAGTTGGCCGGCCTGCCGGTGCTGGTGCTCGACCCGATGCTGGCCACCGGCGGTTCGCTGGAGCACTGCTGCCGGCTGCTCGCCGACCGGGGCTGCACCGACATCACCGTGCTCTGCGTGCTCGCCGCGCCGGTCGGCATCGCCCGGCTGGAACGGTCGGGGCTGCCGCTGCGGCTGGTCACCGCGTCGATCGACGAGGGGCTGAACGACAACATGTTCATCGTCCCCGGCCTCGGCGACGCCGGTGACCGCCAGTTCGGCGGAATGCCCCGCTTCTGACCGGCCCGGCGTGCGGCCGGCATGCCCCGCTCAGTTTGTGGCCGGCAGGCCCCGTTTCCGGCCCGCCCGGCTCCGGTGTTTCCGGGCTGGGCAGGCGGCCGGCCGGCACGTCGCGGGGGAGTGGTCGGACCGGCCGCGGGGGTCGCCCTCCCACCCAGAGCGAGTCGGTGAGCGCGGGGTGCGTTCAGGCGCTACCGTCTCGGGCCATGACTGGTGTTGCGCTGGCGGAGGAGTTGTTGCTCCTCGCGTATGACGATGAGACCGGCAAGGCGACCATGCCCCGGATCAGCCTCGACCTGGGGATGGCCGCCGCCGTCCTGGTCGAGCTGGCCCTTGCCGGCCGGATCGCGTACGTCGATGGGAACCTGGCGGTGACCGACCCGACGCCGGTCGGCGAACCGATCCTGGACGGGGTGCTGGGCCGGATGGCCGCCGACACCCCGCACAGCCCCTCCTCCTGGGTGCAGCGGCTGCGGCACGGCCTGCGTGACCGCATCCTCGGCGACCTCGTCGACCGGGGCGTGGTGCGCGACGTCGAGGAGACCGAGCTGGACTTCATCGTGGTGCACCGCTACCCGACCACCGACCCGTCGGTGGAGCAGGACAGCCGGCGGCGGCTGGCCGAGGCGTTGGCCGGCGAGCAGCTTCCCGACGAGCGGACGGCGGCGCTGGCCACCCTGGTGGCGGTGCTGCGGATGGAACCGGCGCTCGGCCTGACCGGCAGCGCCGCGCAGGACGCCCGGCGTCGGCTGGAGGAGATCGCGGGCGGGGCCGGGTTCTCCGGCACGATCAGCCTGGAGGAGTCGGTGGTCCGCCCGTCGGTGGCCCTGGTGGTCACCGCCCTCGGCCAGGCCGTCGACCAGGCACTCGGCAAGCGCACCGTGGGCTGACCCGGCTTTCCCGGCGGGTGCGGCGGCCTTGGCGGATACGCGAGGACCGGTCCTCAGCGGGTGAGCCGGTGCGCCTTGACGTCGGTGACGAAGGCGGACCAGGCGGTGGGTGCGACGGTGAGGGTCGGGCCGGTCGGGTCCTTGCTGTCCCGGATGCCGATGATGCCGGGGAGGTTGTCGGCCACCTCGACGCACTCGCCGCCGTTGGTGCCGCTGCGGGTGCTGGTGCGCCAGCGGGCGTCGGTCAGATCAGGCATGGCACTCTCCCCGGATCGCGTCGATCAGCTCGGTCGATTGTCCCGCGTCGAGGGCGAGGGAATCCAGCCCCTTCCATACCCGCTCGTAGGCGGCGATCTCCGCCGGCTGGTCGAGGTAGAGCGCGCCGGTGAGCCCTTCGACGTAGACGGTCGGCGGCTCGCTCGGGCTGCCGAGCGCCGAGGGTGGGAAGTCGAGCAGCACGAAGGTGCCGGCCTCGGCGGCCAGCGGCGGCCCGGCGGCCAGCGGCAGCACCCGGATCGTGATGTTGTGCCGCTCGCCGACGGCCGCCAGGTGCCGGAGCTGGTCGGCCATCACCGACCGGCCCGGCACCGGGCGGCGCAGCACCGCCTCGCTGAGGATCACCGTCAGCGCGGGGGCCGGTGGGAGCCGCCGGGCCAGCAGCCCCTGCCGCTGGATGCGGAGGCTGACGATCTTCCGTCGTTCCTCCTCGCCCAGTTCGGGCCGGTTGTGCTGGAAGAGCGCGGTGGCGTAGCCGGGGGTCTGCAACAGCCCCGGCACCAGCTCGGCGTTGTAGTAGCGGATGCTGCTGGCGACGTTCTCCAGGCCGACGTAGAGCGAGAACCAGGCCGGCACGGCGCTCCCGTGGGCGTGCCACCAGCCCTCGGCCCGGCTCACCTCGGCCAGCCCCAGCAGCACGCTCGTCTGGTCGGGGGTGGCCCGGTAAAGCTCGCAGAGCACCCGGACGTCAGGCGTCTTGGCCGCCGTCAGACCCCGCTCGATGCGCCAGAGCTTCTGCCGTGAGCAGTCCAACTCCCCGGCCGCCGCTTCGATGCTGAGTCGGGCGTCCTCCCGCAATTGGGTGAGCAGCCTGCCGAGCTGCCGTCGCGGCACGGTCGAACTGTTTGTTTCACGCACCGTGCAACACCTTTCCGGCTGAAATGAAACAACGGGTCGCCGCCGATGCAACATCAGAGAGAACGCATACCGGTGACGTCGGGAAAATGGCGAGATCGATGCGCTGATGCTAATCACGCAAGCGGTCGGTGTGCAAGAGGTGACACCCGGTGATGCCGCTGCCGGTCCCAGGTTGCGGGCCCCGACCGAGCCCTGCCCAGCCACCTTCGGCAGGCTGCCCACCAGCCCGGGGCGGGATCGGGCGAATTCGGGGAAGAGCTGCGTCATGTCACCGATACAGTGGCATCCCCGGACGCGGATACCGCTATTTAACCCACATCGAGTTGACTGCACGGCCGAGACCGCCCTATCGCGGTCGGCCGATTCGTTGGATAAGGCCGCACGATGTCGCGGATATAGCGGTATCCACCTCGTCCGGATACCGCATATCGGTCCCACTGAGTTGATCATGCGCCGGACGCGCGGCGAAGCACGCGGCGGGCCGGGGTCAGATGCCGAGGGCGGTGGCCACCTCGCCGCGCAGCGTGGTGAGCGCCGCCGCCGCCCGGGTCCGGGCCGCCGGCACGTCCCCCTCCGCGACCGGTTCCACCACCTCCAGGTACGCCTTGAGCTTCGGCTCGGTACCCGACGGACGGATCACCACCCGGGCGGCGGCGGTCCGCAGGATCACCACGTCGGCGTCGGGCAGCAGATCCTGCGCTTCGGTGACCGGCGCACCGAGCAGCGTGGTCGGGGTGGCCGCCCGGACCCGGGCCATCGCGTCGGCGATGATCCGCAGGTCGTCCACCCGGACCGACAACTGGTCGGTGTGGTGCACGCCGAACTCGGCGGCCAGCTCGTCCAGCCGGTCGGTCAGCGTGCGCCCCTGCGCCTTCAGCCCGGCGGCCAGCTCGGCGACGGTCAGCGCGGCGGTGATGCCGTCCTTGTCGCGTACGTGGTCGGGGGCCACGCAGTAGCCGAGCGCCTCCTCGTAGCCGTACGCCAGCGGCGGGGTACCACCCCCGGCCCGGACGATCCACTTGAACCCGGTCAACGTCTCGTCGTACGCCCGGCCCCGGGCCGTGCACATCGCCCGGAGCAGGGACGACGACACGATCGTGGTCGCGTACAGGCCGTCGACGCCGCGCCGCATCAGGTGGTCGGCGAGCAGCACCCCCACCTCGTCCCCGCGGAGCATCCGCCACCCCGTCCCGGTGCCGGCCGGCTCGCGGACCACCACCGCGCAGCGGTCGGCGTCCGGGTCGTTGGCGATCGCCAGGTCGGCGTCGGTGGATTGGGCGAGGGCCACCAACCGGTCCACCGCGCCGGGCTCCTCCGGGTTGGGGAAACTGACGGTGGGGAAGGCCGGGTCCGGTTCCGCCTGGTCGGGCACCACGCCCGGGGTCGGGAAACCCGCCCGCGCGAAGGCCGCGGTCAGCACCGCCGCCCCCACCCCGTGCAGTGGGGTGTACGCCACCCGCAGGTCACGCGGCCCGTCCGGGGCGATCACCGCGACGGCCCGTTCCACGTACGCGGCGACCAGGTCGTCGCCGAGCACCTGGCCGGGCGGCCCCAGCGGCACCTGCGCCAGCGGGCCGACCGCCCGGATGGCCGCCTCGATACCGGCGTCGGCCGGCGGCACGATCTGCGCCCCCGCGCCGAGCGCCCCACCGAGCTGGGCACCCAGGTAGACCTTGTAGCCGTTGTCCTGCGGCGGGTTGTGGCTGGCCGTCACCATCACCCCGGCCACGCCGCCGAGCTTGCGCACCGCGTAGGCCAGCACGGGCGTGGGCAGTGGCCGGGGCAGCAGCAGCGCCGGCCGGCCCGCGCCGGTGGCGACCTGGGCGGTGCGCTCGGCGAACTCCCGGGAACCGTGCCGGGCGTCGTACCCGATGACCAGCGGACCCTCGCCGCCCTCGGCGGCGAGCCAGCCGACCAGCCCGGCCGCCGCCCGGGTGACCACCGCGAGGTTCATGCCGTTCGGCCCGGCGCGCAGCGGGCCGCGCAACCCGGCCGTGCCGAAGGTCAACGGGCCGGCGAACCGGTCGGCCAGCTCCGGCGCGCTGGCCGGCAGCCGGTCGAGCACGGCCCGCAGCTCGTCCCGGCTGGCCGGGTCGGGGTCGTCGTCGAGCCAGCGTCGAGCCTGGTCGCGCATCCGGTCGAGGTCAGTGCTTTCCGCCGCCATGCCCCTTGATAGCACGGCGGCGGATCACCGGGTCCGGTCGACCCGGATCACCCCGTCCGGCGGGCCGGGCCGCCCCGGGAGCCGGCTCAGCTCGACCCGGTGAGCTGGAACGACTTGACCATCTCGTCGAAGATCGGCTTGCTCTCGGCGAACTTGGCGTCGCTCGCGGTGAGGTAGAACGAGTAGACCTTCCCCTCGTGCACCACCCCGCGCCAGACCCCGTGCCGCTTGTCGTCGCCCTCACCGCAGGTGTACTCGAACTCGGCGGCCGACTTGCCCGCCAGGTCCTTCTCGCCCATCGCCAGCTGCTCGTAAGGCTTTGCACAGGAACTCTTCGGTTTGCGGAGGTTGTCCGCCGCCACCTCGGCCCAGCGGGTCGAGGAACTGCCGAACTTCTCGGTGAGGATGCGCACCTTGCGGCCCTTGTCCTGCGGGTCGACGTAGTCGATGTAGACCCCGCCGGTCGCCCGTTGCCAGCCCTTCGGCACGTTCACCCGGATGCCCCGGGCGCTGTGCTCCTGCATCGGCGGCAGCGAACCGCCCCCGGCGGTGGGTGCGCTCGGGCCCGCCTGCGGGGGCGGGGTCGGCTCCGGGTCACCGCCGCTGAACAGCGCCACCGCGCCGATCAGCAGCACCACGGCCACACCGCCGGCCGCCGCGAGCTGGAGCTTGCGGGGCCAGCCCTTCACCGTGCCGACCAGTCGACCGCCGGCGCCCTTCGCCCGGCCGAGCGCGCCACCGTCGGCCCCGGCCGGCGGCGGGGGCGGCGACGTCCACGACTGGCCGGTGCCGGGGATGGACCACTGCCCGCCGTACACCGCCTGGGTCGGCTCGGCGTTCCCACCGTAGATGGCCTGGGTCGGCTCCGCCGCCCCGTAGGCGGGCCGGCCGCCCGGGGCGTCCGTGCCGATCCGCTGGGTGGCGTCGGTGGTGCCGCCACCGATGCGCTGGGTGGCCTCCGGGGTGCCCGGAGCGATCCGCTGGGTGGCGTCCGGGGTGATCCGCTGGGTGGCCTCGGTCCTGCCGTACGTCCCGGCGGTCGGCCCGGTCGGCAACGCGCCGGCGGTCGGCGGCGGCATCGCGCCGGTCGGGGTGTGCAGCGGGCCGGCGAGCGCGTCGGCGCTGGTGTCGTCGAGGGCGGCGGCGGACGAGGTCGCCACCGGCTCGGGGCGTTCACCCCGGCGCAGCTTCGCCAGCCGGTCGGTCAGCGACTCACCGGCGGCCAGCATCGCCCGCCCGCCGATCTGCCCGCTCGGCTTCGACTCCGCCGGCGGCGCGGCGATGGCCGGCGGCGTCGACGGACGCTGCACCGGCACCACCGAGTACGGGTCGGTGATCGAGTTGACCGCCGTCGCCGTGCTGGTCAGCGGGCCGGCGAGGAGTTCGCGCAGCATCGCCCGCGCGGTGTGCACGTCGAGCCGGCGGGCCGGGTCCTTCTCCAGCAGGCCCATCAGCACCCGGGTCAGCGGGCCGCTGCGCTGCGGGGTGGCCGGCGGATCCTCGACGACCGCATGCATGGTCTCGATCGGGTCGCCCTTGTCGAACGGGGGACGCCCCTCGACCGCCGTGTAGAGGGTCACGCCGAGCGAGAACAGGTCGCTGGGCGGCCCGAAATCCTGCCCCATGGCGCGCTCGGGGGAGATGAAGTGCGGCGAGCCGAGCACCATCCCGGGAGTGGTGAGCTGGACGTCGGTGGGCATCCGGGCCACCCCGAAGTCGGTCAGCACGCAGCGGCCGTCGGTGCAGATCAGCACGTTCGCCGGCTTGACGTCGCGGTGCAGCACCCCGTTGGCGTGCGCCACCTCCAGCGCGCCGAGCAGCGCGATGCCGATCTTGGCGACCGCGCGCCCGGCCACCGGGCCGTCCTCGATCACCATGTCGGCGAGGCTGCGGGCGTCCAGCAGCTCCATCACGATCCACGGCCGGCCACCCTCGGTGACCACGTCGTACACCTGGACCACGGCCGGGTGCTGGATCGCGGCGGCGGCGCGCGCCTCGCGCAGGGTGCGTTCGTACATTGCATCCCGGTCGCTGGGGGCCAGCCCCGGCGGCAGGACGACCTCCTTGACCGCCACGTCACGTCGCAGCAGGGTGTCTGTCGCGCGCCAGACCGTGCCCATGCCGCCGTTGCCCACCGAGGAGCGCAACTCGTACCGGCCGCCGATGGTGGTGCCGGGTGCTGCGCGTCCGTTGGGAGGACTCACTGGTCCGCCGCTCCACGTCGGGATCTGAGTCACAGGAAAAGCCACCGGGAAAGTCGAGGGGGCTGGGACACAACCTCTCTATCTTGCTGGTTCCGACGCCCGATGCGAAACCCGACGCGGCGGACCTTTGTGCTATCCGACCGTACCCACCCCCGGGTCGAACGGTGTGTACCTGGCCGTTCACCTCCCGTCGACCGATGCCGAACCGAGATGTGCGCCATCCCTCACCCCACCGACGGCCCCCCGCGTCCTACCATCCGTGGATGAGTGAAGCGCGGGCGAGCGAGTCGGGGTTCGCCATCAAGGGTGTGTACACGGCCGCGGACCTCCCCCCGGAGCTGGACTCCCGCCTGGGCGAGCCGGGTCGTTACCCGTACGCCCGCGGGGTCTACCCGACGATGTACACCTCCCGGCCGTGGACGATGCGGCAGTACGCCGGCTTCGGCACCGCCACCGAGTCCAACGCGCGCTACCACCAGCTGCTGAAGGCCGGCACGATGGGCCTGTCGGTCGCCTTCGACCTGCCCACCCAGATGGGCTACGACTCCGACGACGCCATCGCTCACGGCGAGGTGGGCAAGGTCGGGGTGGCGATCGACTCCATCGAGGACATGCGGCTGCTCTTCGCCGGCATCCCGCTGGACAAGGTCTCCACCTCGATGACCATCAACGCGCCCGGCTCGGTGCTGCTGCTGCTCTACCAGCTCGTCGCCGAGGAGAACGGCCTGTCGGGATCGGCGCTCAACGGCACCATCCAGAACGACATCCTCAAGGAGTACATCGCCCGGGGGACGTACATCTTCCCGCCGAAGCCGTCGCTGCGGCTGGTCGCCGACACCTTCGCGTACTGCCGCAAGGAGGTGCCGAAGTGGAACACCATCTCCATCTCCGGCTACCACATGGCCGAAGCCGGTGCGACGCCCGCGCAGGAGATCGCGTTCACCCTGGCCAACGGCGTGGAGTACGTCCGGGCCGCACTGGCCGCCGGGCTGGCGGTGGACGACTTCGCCCCCCGGCTGTCGTTCTTCTTCGTGGCCCGCACCACCCTGCTGGAGGAGGTCGCGAAGTTCCGCGCCGCCCGGCGGATCTGGGCCCGGCTGCTGCGTGACGACTTCGGCGCGAAGGACCCGAAGTCGATGATGCTGCGGTTCCACACCCAGACGGCGGGGGTGCAGCTCACCGCCCAGCAGCCCGAGGTGAACCTGGTCCGGGTGGCGATCCAGGGGCTCGCCGCGGTGCTCGGCGGCACCCAGTCACTGCACACCAACAGCTTCGACGAGGCGATCGCGCTGCCCACCGAGAAGGCCGCCCGGCTGGCGCTGCGCACCCAGCAGGTGCTGGCGTACGAGACGGACCTGACCGCCACCGTCGACCCGTTCGCCGGGTCGTACGTGGTGGAGGCGATGACCGCCGAGATCGAGACGGCGGTCAACGACCTGATGGACCGGGTCTTCGACCACGGTTCGGCGGTGGACGCGATCGAGGCCGGGTTCCAGAAGCGGGAGATCGAGCAGTCGGCCTACCGGTTCGCCCAGCAGATCGACGCGGGGGAGCGGGTCGTGGTCGGGCTGAACCGGTTCCAGATCGACACCGAGGAGCCGTACGAGCCGCTGCGGGTGGATCCGACGATCGAGGCGACCCAGGCGGAGCGGCTGGCCCGGCTGCGGGCCGAGCGGGACGGCGCGGCGGTCGAACGGGCCCTGGCCGAGCTGCGGACCGCCGCCGAGGGCGACGAGAACGTGCTCTACCCGATGAAGGAGGCGCTGCGGGCCCGTGCCACGGTGGGCGAGGTCTGCGGCACGCTGCGCCAGGTCTGGGGGACGTACCGCCCGAGCGACCGCTTCTGATCTTGGTCGGACCACCACGGTCCCGGGTCGGCGCGCCGCCCGCGACCCGGCGGACGGGCCGACCCCCGACGCTGATCCGCACGGCGACCTCCGCCGGCAGTCCGCTGCCGGCAGGGGTCGCCGTCGTCGTCCGGTCGGGGCCGCTAGGGGTCGCCACCCGACGCCCGTGGGGCTACCGTCGGTGACAGTCTGGCGGTGCTGTGCCGGTCGGTTCGCCCGCCTGGTGGGCGGCCCGCCTGACCGGGGCGTGCGGTGCGTGGTTCGTGGGTAAGTCCGGGCAGGTGAACGGGACGGACAGCATGTCCGGGCGGGCCCGGAGACGGTGTGTCACCGTCGGGAGTCGGTTGATCACCCGGCGGCGTCGGCTAATTGTCGGAGCGGCGGCCAACCGGGGCGACGAATGCGACAATTCGGATACGACGGCCCCGGATCGATGCCGATTTCGCGACCGCCCAATCGGTTACGCGTTGTAGGAGGTGGGGGGCAGATGACGGCGTCCGACCGCGATCTACCTGCTATCCCGCAGATATTCGAGCCCTCCCACCAGGGCTTACGTGACGCTGTGCGCTCTGATCGCTACCGTAACGAGGTTGCGCAGCGTCACCATCGGAGGTCTAGGCTGTCTGCTGTCCTCCCCGAAGATCCATCCATTTCTAGTGATCGAGAATTCGACGTGACGAGTGCGTTGACGCTGCCGAACGGCAGCCAGCTGGCGTCGTCCTGGCCGGAGGCGCCGTCCGGGTCCCAGCCCCTGCCCCACGATCTGGATCACCTGCTCGCGCTGCGGGTACCCGGTCTGATCGCCACCCGCCGCCACCTCCACTCCCACCCGGAACTGTCCGGGGAGGAGTTCGAGACGGCCGCGCTGATCGCCCGGGAACTCACCCTCGCCGGGCTGCACCCCCGACTGCTGCCCAAGGGCAACGGGGTGATCTGCGACATCGACGGGCGGCCGGACGGCCCGATCGTCGCGCTCCGCGCCGACATCGACGCGTTGCCGCTGACCGACGTCAAGGAGGTCCCCTACCGGTCCACCGTGGAGGGGGTCTGCCACGCCTGCGGTCACGACGTGCACACCGCAGTTCTGCTCGGCGTCGGCATGCTGCTGGCCCAGCTCGCCGACTCAGGCCAGCTCGACGGCCGGGTCCGGCTCATCTTCCAGCCGGCCGAGGAGATCCTGCCCTGCGGCTCGCTGGAGGTCATCGAGGCCGGTGGTCTGGATGACGTCGTGCAGATCTTCGCCCTGCACTGCGACCCCAACCAGCCGGTGGGCAAGGTGGGGCTGCGGGTCGGTCCGATCACCGCGGCGGCCGACAACGTCACCGTGAAACTCACCGGGCCCGGCGGGCACACCGCCCGCCCGCACCTGACAGTCGACCTGGTCGACGCACTCGGCCGCCTGGTCACCGAGGTTCCGGCCCTGGTCAACCGCCGGGTGCCGGCCAACAGCGGGCTGCTGCTGGTGTTCGGCCACGCCTCGGCCGGCACCCGGTACAACGTCATCCCGTCCGAGGCGTGCGCGGCCGGCACCCTGCGGGTGATGGACCGCGACACCTGGGAGCAGGCCCCCCAGATCGTCGCTCAGGTCGTCCGGGACGTCATCGCGCCCACCGGCGCCACCGTCGACCTGGAATACCTGCGGGGCCGGCCACCGGTCAGCAACGACGCCCGCGCCATCGGCATCCTCACCGCCGCCACCGCCGCCGCGCTCGGCCCGGAAGGCATCGCGGAGACCCCGCAGAGCATGGGCGGCGAGGACTTCTCCTGGTATCTCGAACACGTTCCCGGCGCGCTGGCCCGGCTCGGCGTCGGCCGGGTCGGCGGCCCCACCGTCGACCTGCACCGCGCGTCGTTCGACGTCGACGAGCGGGCCGTCCCGGTCGGGGTACGGCTCATGGTGCAGACCGCGTTGCGGGCACTGGCGGCGGTCCGCTAGGCGCCGGTGGGTGGCCCCCGCCCGGTCCCATGGGCGGGTGGCCCCCGCCGACCGGTCCCACCGGCGGCGCGGGCCGCCGCTGACGGCGTCGCCGACGCAGCAGCACCACGGCCACCGTCACCGGCACCCCGATGAGCAGCAGCCAGGGCAGCAGCGCCCCGAGCACGGTGAGCAGCACGCCCATCGAGGCGAGGAAGACGGTCCAGCCGCCGCGCAGACCCACCATGAAGCCGGTCCGGTCCTCGGCCTGCTCGTCGTCGGCCGTCGAGGCGTCCCGGCCGACGAAGGTCACCGTGACCGTGGAGAGCGCCGTCAGGTCGGCCAGCCGACGCTTCTTCGCCTCCAGCGAGGCCAGGTCCGCCTCCCGACGACTCACCTCGTTCTCCAGCGAGACCAGTTCGGCCACCGTGTCGGCCCGCGCCAGCAGCCGGCGGGCACTGTCCACCCGGGCCCGCTGGGTGGTGATCCGGGCGTCCAGGTCGACGGTCTCCTCGGTGACGTCCTGGGTACGGATCTCGCGGCGCTGCTGCCGGCCGTAGGTGGCCAACTCGTCGACGAGCGCGGTGAACTTCGCCGCCGGCACCCGCAACTCCAGTTCCGCCTGCGCGGACGCCGAGACACTGCGCCGCTGGTCCCCGCCGACGAACCCGCCGGTCGCGGTGACCGCCGCCACCGCCCGTCGGGCCGCCGCCTCCACGTCGTCCACCTGCACCCGCATCGTTCCGGTGTAGATGATCGCCCGTTGGTCGACCCGCAGGTCGGCAGCGCCCGTACCGGCCTGTCCCGCAGCCGCGTCGCGGTCCGGCGCCGCCCCACCCGGCGCCCCCTGCGCCGGTGCCTTCTCCTGTGGCGCGGAACCGGCCGAACTGCCGTCGCGGTCGGCCGCCCCGCACCCGGCCAGCAGCAGCGCCGCCAACCCCATCGCCGCCAGGGCCCGCGCCCCGGTTCCCGCCGTCCTCAGTGTCATCCCCGCTCCCGTCGTCGTCCGCGCCCCGGTCGCGGGGCGTTAGCTCGGACGCGGCGCACAGCCGCCCCGGTTCCGGCAGACTGCGCTGAGGAGATCACGATTCGATATTCGAGGAGTCACGATGCGGCTCACCAAGTACACGCACTCCTGCCTCCGCATCGAACGCGACGGGGCGGTGCTGGTCGTCGACCCCGGCGTGTTCAGCGAGGCGGCGGCGCTGGACGGGGCGGACGCGGTGCTGGTCACCCACGAACATCCCGACCACCTCGACGTCGCCGCGCTCACCCGGCGGCTGGACCGGGCACCACTGCCGGTGTACGGGCCGGCCGCGCTCGGGGCGGTGCTCGGCGACGCGGCGCAGGCGCTCACCCCGGTCGCCCCGGGCGACACGTTCACCGCCGCCGGCATCCCGGTGCGTGCCGTCGGCGGCCGGCACGCCGTCATCCACCCCGACATCTCGGTGGTGGAGAACGTCGGCTACCTGTTCGACGACACGGTCTACCACCCCGGCGACGCGCTGTACGTCCCCACCGGCGTCGAGGTGCAGACGCTCTTCGCCCCGATCCACGCGCCCTGGTCGAAGTTCTCCGAGGTGGTCGACTTCATCCGGGCGGTCGCCCCGCGCCGGGCGTACGCCCTGCACGACGCGTTGCTCAACGACAACGGCTACGGCGTGCTCGACCGGCAGTACACGGCACTGTCACGGACCGACTACCAGCGGCTGGAGCCGGGCAGCCGGATCGACGTCTGAGTCGTGGCCGTCGACGAGTCCGAGCTGGTCCGGCAGCTCTACCGCACCCCGCCCGACCGGTTCGTCGCCGCCCGGGACGCCGCCGTCGCCGAGGCCCGCCGGGCCGGCGACCCGGCCACCGCCCGGCGAATCGCCGGCTGGAAACGGCCCACGGTGGCGGCCTGGCTGGTGAACCTGCTCGCCCTGGACCGCCCCGAACTGGTCGCCGACCTCGGGCCGCTGGCCGAGGCGCTACGCACCGCCCAGCGTGACCTCAAGGGCCCCCGCCTGCGCGAACTGTCCGCCCAGCGGCGGGAACTGGTCGCCGCCCTGGTCGCCGAGGTACGCCGGATCGCCGCCGGCCGGCCCGACGCGCCGCCGGCCGCCCGGCTGCCGCTGGCCGAGGTCGAGGCCACGCTGCACGCCGCACTCGCCGACACCGCAGTCGCCGAACAGGTCCGCACCGGACGGCTGCTGCGGGCGGTGCACCACTCCGGATTCGGCGAGGTGCCCCGTCCCCAACTGCGACTGGTCACCGGTGGCGTGGCGGAGCCCCCCGGTGGCGGTGCGGCGGACGTCGTACCGCAGCGGGAGACCGACCGGGGCGGTGCGCGACAGGCCCGTGCCGAGCGGCTGGCGGCGCGGGCCGAACGGGCGAAGCGTCGCCGTGCGCTGGACCGGGAGCTGGCGGCGGCCCGGGCCGCCCAGCGGCAGGCCGAACGGGAGCTGGACGGCACGGCCACGGCCGAGCGGGACAGCGTCGCGGCGCTCGACCGGATCGAGGGGGAACTGGCCGAACTGGAGCGTCGTCGGGCCGTCGCCGAACAGGAGCTGAGCCGGGCGAAACTGGCCCGCCGGGCGGCCGAGCGGACGCTCACCGCGGCCCGCCGCCGCACCGGTGAGGTCGAGGGGGCGATCGAGGCGGTGGACGCCGAAGAGGCGGACCCCACGGCGGGCGGTGAGGAGGCAGACTGAACGCGATGAATGCGTGTTACGGGCGTGCGGGATGACGCCGGAACAGGTGGCCGCCGGGAGCAAACCCGCCGTGCTGGAGCTGGGGGAGTTGTTCAGCCGCTGCCCGGGGACCCTGCGCCGGGCCAGGACGATGGGCATCCCGAGCTGGGCGTTCTATGTCACCGGGCGGGCCGGCGCACTGGGCGACATCCGGGCCGAGACGGTGGCGGCGGCGCTCGGCTTCCTCGCCCCGGAGGCGGTCGCCGACGGCTGGGACACCGCCGTGCGGGTGGTCCGGCCGCTGGAGGTGGCCACCGCCCACCTGACCGAGTGCTGCCGGTGGGGCGCCCAGCATCTCGACGACCTGCCCGGCACACCCCGGTTGACCGCCCTGCTGGAACGGGTGGTGGCCGCCGCCGACGCGACAGGCATGCCGCTGTTCGCCGCCTGGCGGGCGATGCCGCTGCCCGTGCACGCCGAGGGTGCCCGGGCCGCCGTGGCGCTCCTGCTGCTGCGGGAACACTTCACCGGGGCCTACCTGCTCGCCGTGCGGGCCGCCGGGATGACCCCGCTGGAGGCGGTGCTGGCCGGGCCGGAGGGGGAGGCCGGGGCGGCGGCGTGCGGGTGGTCCCCGCCGTACCCGCCGGTCGGGCCGCTGGTGCGGCGGCGGCTCTGGGCCGAGGCGGTGACCGACCGGTTGGCCTCGGCCGGTTTCCGGGCGCTGCGCCCGGCCGAGGGTCGGGAACTGATCGCGTTGCTCACCGACGTGCGGGCCCGGCTCCGCGCCGACGCGGACGGCTGACCTGCCGACCGGGGACCGTCCGACGGCGGCCCGGCCCGACGCGGCCGGGCGGCTGCCGGTCCGGCCCCACTCCGCCGGGCGGCTGGCGGTCCCGGCCCGGCCTGACCGGCCGGCGGCCCGGAAAATCGGCGGCGCAGCGGTGGGCGGGCTGCCAGGATCTGCGGTGTGACGCTCCCCGCCGGCTGGACCGCCCGCCGCCCCACCCTGGACGACGTGCCCGCGCTGCTCGCCGTGGTGCACGCCGCCGACACGTTCGCCATCGGCCACCCCGACTTCGACGCCGACGACGTCCGGGCCGCGCTGACCGCGCCGTTCTTCGACCCGCAGCAGGACTCCTGGGTGCTGACCGATCCTGATCAGCGGGTGGTCGGCTGGAGCGTGGTCGACAACCCGACCGGGGTGGGCCGCGAGTACCTCGACGTCTTCGTCGACCCGGAGCATGCGACGGCGCTGCGGGCCGTGCTGCTCGACCGGATGCTGCACCGGGTCGCCGAACGCGCCACCGAGCGGGGCCGGCCCGCGCTCACCGCCCGCGCCGCTGTCTGCGCGCCGGAGACCCGCTGGGCCGGCGAGCTGACCGCCGCCGGGTTCACCCGGGCCAAACGGTACGTGCGGATGAGCCGGTCGCTGGCCGACCTGCCCGCCGAGCCGCCGCCCCCGCCCGGGGTGACCGTCCGGCCGCTGCACGCCGGTGACGAGGCCGACCTGCGGTTGTTCCACCACATCCACGACACCGCCTTCCGGGACACCCCGGACTACGAGCCGGCCGGGTTCGAGGGCTGGCGGGACCGACTCACCGACGGCGGGCGGGTCTGGGACGAGTGGTTCATCGCCGAGGTCGACGGCGAGCCGGCCGGCGCGCTCAACTCGTCGGACCAGGCGCTGGAGCAGGACATGGGCTGGGTACGCACACTGTCGGTGCTGCCCGCGTACCGGCGGCGCGGGGTCGGGGCGGCACTGCTGCGGCGGGCGTTCGCGGTCTACGCGGCCAAGGGCCGGGGCCACGCCGGGCTCGGCTTCGACCTGGCCAACCCGACCACCCCGGTCACCCTCTACCGCTCGGTCGGGCTGCACGAGACCCGCTGGATCGACCTGTACGAGCGGAGCGTGCCCGCCGCCTGAGCACGCCGACCCGGTACGGGCCGGCTGCCGTCAACGGGCCAGGTGTATGCCGGCTGCCATCGGCGGGCCCGGCTGCCCTCGCTGGCCCGGCTGTCGGCAGCCGGCCCCGGTGTGTGCCGGGTGACGCCCGGCGGGGTCGCCGTCGGGTGGTCCCGCCGCCGGGAGCACACTGGACGGGTGCGATACGCGTTACGCCGAGGCGGTGCCGGTGGGGCGGGACCGCAGCTCGGAGACGTAGTCGTCGGGCGCGCCCGCCTTCTCGGCGGCGTTGGCGATCTCCGACAGGTACCAGGCGGTCGGCAGGCCACCCTCGTAGCCGTCGAAGACGTACACCCAGGCGGTCACGTCCCCGTCCAGCGTCGATACCCGCACGGTGAGCTTGCGGTACGTGCCGGCGGTGACGCCCTCCAACTCGTCGAGCTGGGCGGCGTCGTACGGGTCGATGTCGTACAGCGCCACGAAGACCCGGTCGCCCGGGGACTCGACCACGGTGCTGACGGAACCCTCCCAGCCGATCACGTCCTCACCGGCGAAGGTCAGCCGCCACCCCTCCAGCCAGCCGACGCCCACCATGGGCGAATGCGGGCAGTAGGCCCGCATCCGGGCGGGGTCCAGGTTTGAGCCGTAGGCCGCGTAGTGACGCACGGCGATGACGATAGCCCGGCGGACGGGTGGGGGAGAATACGACAGTGCGTGTCGGACGGGTTCGGGAGAAGAAAGTCACTATGAGCACCGAGGAAGGGCGAGGGCTGTGAGCCACATCGTGATCATCGGCGGGGGGCCGGCCGGCTACGAGGCGGCCCTGGTCGCCGCGCAGCTGGACGCCGACGTCACCGTGGTGGAGGCCGAGGGCGCCGGGGGGGCCTGCGTGCTCTCCGACTGCGTCCCGTCGAAGACCTTCATCGCCAGCTCGGAGGTGGTGACCGGCTACCGGGACACCGAGGAGTTCGGCATCCACTCCGACGGCCTGGAGGCGGTCACCGTCGACGCGCGGGCCGTGCACGAGCGGGTGAAGCGGCTCGCCCTGGCCCAGTCCGCCGACATCCACACCAAGCTGATCAAAGCGGGTGTGACCTTCGTCGCCGGCACCGCCCGGCTCGGTGAGGACACTCTCGGTCACACCCACCGGGTCGTCGTCACCCCCGCCGACGGCGGCGGGGAATACCCGATCGACGCCTCCACCGTGCTGATCGCCACCGGTGCCACCCCGCGTCAGCTCCCCACCGCGCTGCCCGACGGGGAACGGATCCTCACCTGGCGGCAGGTGTACGACCTGCCCGAGCTGCCCACCCACCTGATCGTGGTGGGGTCGGGCGTCACCGGTGCCGAGTTCGCCAGCGCCTACCAGGCGATGGGGGTCGAGGTGACGCTGGTCTCCAGCCGGGACCGGGTGATGCCGCACGAGGACGCCGACGCGGCGATGGCCATCGAGCAGGTCTTCCGCAGCCGGGGCATGAGCATCCTCAACAACTCCCGGGCGGACGCGGTCCGACGCGTCGGCGACGGCGTCGAGGTGGTCCTCTCCGACGGCCGGGTGGTGACCGGTTCGCACGCCCTGATCGCCGTCGGCTCGATCCCGAACACCGCCGACCTCGGGCTCGCCGAGTACGGCGTCGAGCTGGCCAAGGGCGGCTACGTCACCGTCGACCGGGTGTCGCGTACCAACGTCCCCGGCATCTACGCCGCCGGCGACTGCACCGGGGTCCTGCCGTTGGCCAGCGTCGCCGCCATGCAGGGCCGGATCGCGATGTGGCACGCCCTCGGCGAGGCGGTCCGGCCGCTGCGGCTGCGTACCGTCGCCGCGAACGTGTTCACCGACCCGGAGCTGGCCACCGTCGGCGTCTCCCAGGACGAGGCGGATTCCGGCCGTACCCTGGCCCGTCAGGTGATGCTGCCGCTGACCGGCAACGCCCGCGCCAAGATGGACGACCTGGCCGACGGGTTCGTCAAGCTGTTCTGCCGCCCGTCCACCGGGCAGGTGGTCGGCGGCGTGGTGGTGGCCCCCAAGGCCAGCGAGCTGATCCTGCCGATCACCATGGCGATCGAGAACAACCTCACCGTCAACGAACTGGCCCAGACCATCACGATCTACCCGAGCCTGTCCGGTTCGATCACCGAGGCCGCCCGCCAGCTCATGCTCCACGAACTCGAATGACCCCCTGGCCCGGGTCGGGCGTCGGTCGTGCTCCGGCCGATATCCGACCCGGGCCGGGACGGCGTGCGGTCAGGCCACGTTGAGCCGGATGTTTCCGATGCGGGCGACCACGTCCACCTGGCCGCCGAGGCCGGTGACATAGGCGCGGAGCGATTCCAGGCTGGTGTGCTCGCCGTTCTCGATCTGGCTGATTCGGGCCTGGGACAGGCCGGCGGCCTCGGCGAGCTGTTGTTGGGTCATGCCGAGCTGCCGGCGGATGTCGGCCAGTTGCGCGCCGCTGACGGAGGCGAGCATCCTTTCCCGGAACCGACCACGACGGGTGACCCGCTCGGGGTCGTCCCAGGATGGGTCGATCTCACGCGCCTTGGCCCTGACCTCACGCCAATCGGAACCGTTGCTCATCGTCGCGCTTCCTTAAGTGCGATCAGGTGTTCCTCGAACCTTGTGTCGGCGAGCGGCACGGCCTTCCGGTACCAGCTCTGCTACTGACCCGACTTGTCGCCGGCGGCCAGGAAGACCGCCTCACGTAGCGGATCGAAGGCGACGATCATCCTGATCTCCGTGGTGCCACTCGACCCTGGTGGCAGCTCTTTCATGTGATGGAACGATCTGCCTTGAGCCGGTCCACCAGTGGACGTCCCAGCGCCGGGCCGTGCTCGGCGAGCAGGTCGATGGCCTCACCCACCAGATCCGCGCTGGCCGGATCGACGCGGCACAGGTCGAGGAACCACGCCTCCACCTCGGGATGCAGCCTGCCGTCCCACACCTGCCAAATATAAGCGATCCTTATGGGCTTGCCGAGGTTTCCCGCACCGGAGACCGGGCTGGTCGCGCTGGCCACGGCCACCGTCGGTGACCGCGTGGCTGCGCACACCAGGGTGGTGTGCCGCCCGCCGCACGACGGCTGCCGTCCGGCGCGGCCGGCGGGAGGGGGTCGGCGAAGCGGAGGGCGTCGGCGTACCGTTGAGTACGCGGCCCCCACACCGTCAGGTCCCCCGTTCCTGACGAGCGGGCCGCCGAGGGTCGCCGGCAGGTCCCGTGCCGGCGACCCTCCCCCTTTCCGGCACCGACGGGTGCCACGCGTCACTGCCTGTGCTGCACGCCCGCGCTGGACAGCGCGGAGAATACGGTCGCGCCGGGCGTCGCGGAGGTCGTACGGTGACCGCATGCGCAGTGCCGTGGTGACCACGACGCCGGGAGATCCCGGCGTGCCGCACTGACGTTCACCGTCGACGAGGCCCCGGGCGATCCGCCCGGGGCCTCGTGGCGTCGCGGGCACGGTCGCCTCCGGGTCGTACCCGATCAAGGAGCGCGACATGATCGACCACCGTAGGCTCGGCCGCGAACTGGACCTGTTCGTCTCCGACCCGCTGGCGGGCGCCGGGCTGCCGATCTGGCTGCCGGCCGGCGCGGCGGCCCGGCACGCCGTCGAGGAGTACGTCCGCGAGTTGGAACGCCGGGCCGGCTACCAGCACGTCTACTCCCCGCCGCTGGGCAGGCGCGAGCTGTTCGCGCTGTCCGGGCACCTCGGCCACTTCGCCGACGAGATGTTCCCGCCGATGCGGATGGGCGACGACGAGTTGCTGCTCCGGCCGGCGCTCTGCCCGCACCACGCCCTGGTCTACCGGGCCCGGGGCCGCTCCTACCGGGAGCTGCCGCTACGGGTCGGCGAGCTGGGCGGGATGTACCGGGCGGAACGGTCCGGGGTGCTCGGCGGGCTGGCCCGGGTGCGGGCCATCTCGCTCAACGACGCGCACAACTTCTGCACCCTGGAGCAGGTCGGCGACGAGGTCCGGGAGATCCTACGGTTGATCCGCCAGGCGCACGCGGCGCTCGGCGTCCGCCCGGCCGGGTTCCGGTTGTCGCTGCGCGGGCCGGGTGCGAGGTACGTCGGGGACGACGCGTCCTGGGCCCGCGCCGAGGAACTGCTGCGCGCCGCGCTCGACGGGGTGGAGCACGAGGAGGCACCCGGCGAGGCCGCGTTCTACGGCCCGAAGATCGACATCCAGATCGTCGACCCGTCCGGCCGGGAGTCGACCATCTCCACCGTGCAGATCGACTTCGACAAACCGGAGAAGTTCGACCTGTCGTACACCGATGCGGCGGGTGCCCGGCAACGGCCGGTGCTGGTGCACCGCAGCCTGGTCGGGAGCATGGAACGGCTGTTCGCCTATCTGATCGAGGAGCACGAGGGCGCGTTTCCGCCCTGGTACGCCCCGGTGCAGCTGCTGCTCCTGCCGGTCGACGCCGGGCAGTCCGGTGCGGTGGACCGGGTGGCCCGCCGGGCGGTCGACGCCGGGCTGCGGGTCGAGGTGGACGCGGGCGGCTCGCTGGGTGCCCGGGTCCGCGACGCGGCCCGCCGCCGGGTGCCGTACGTCGGGGTGGTCGGGGCCCGGGAGGCGGCCGACGACGCGGTCGCCCTGCGGCTGCGCGACGGTCGCAGCCTCGACCCGATGCCGGGGGTGGACGCGGTGCGGCTGATCGGCGCGGTGGTGGCGGCCCGCTCGGCGCAGCTGCTCCCGGCCGGCTGACGGTGCGGGGACCGGGGCACGACGCCCCGGCCCCCGCACCGTCTGTCACTCAGCCCCGGGCCGGTGCCGCCGCTGCCGGCTCGGCCTCGTCGTCGACCACCGCCGCGGCGAACTGCGCCTGGTAGAGCCGGTGGTACGCGCCCCGCGCGGCGAGCAGTTGCTGGTGGGTGCCCTGCTCGACGATCCGCCCGTTCTCCATCATCAGGATCAGGTGGGCGTCGCGGATGGTGGACAGCCGGTGCGCGATGACGAAGCTGGTCCGGTCCGACCGCAGCGCCGCCATCGCCCGTTGCAGCAGCACCTCGGTACGGGTGTCCACCGAGCTGGTCGCCTCGTCCAGGATCAGCAGCGACGGCTCGGCCAGGAACGCCCGCGCGATGGTGATGAGCTGCTTCTCCCCGGCGCTGACGTTGCTGCCCTCCTCGTCGATGACGGTGTCGTACCCGTCGGGGAGGCTACGGACGAACCGGTCCACGAAGGTGGCCCGCGCGGCGGCGAGGATCTCCTCCTCGGTGGCGTCCGGCCGGCCGTAGGCGATGTTGTCCCGGATGGTGCCGCCGAACAGCCAGGTGTCCTGGAGCACCATGCCGATCCGGCCGCGCAGGTCGTCGCGGCGCAGCGTGGTGATATCCACCCCGTCGAGGGTGATCCGCCCGGCGTCCAGTTCGTAGAAGCGCATCACCAGGTTGACCAGGGTGGTCTTGCCGGCGCCGGTCGGGCCGACGATCGCCACGGTGTGACCGGGTTCGGCGACCAGGGACAGGTCGTCGATCAGCGGCGTCTCCGGGTCGTACCGGAAGGAGATGTTCTCGAACTCGACCCGGCCGTGCGGTTCGACGACCCGGGCCGGGGTGGCCGGGTCGGGGCTCTGCTCGTCGGCGTCGAGCACGGCGAAGACCCGCTCGGCGGAGGCCACCCCGGACTGGAGCAGGTTCGCCATCGAGGCGACCTGGGTCAGCGGCTGGGTGAACTGCCGCGAGTACTGGATGAACGCCTGCACGTCACCGAGGCTCATCGACCCGGAGGCCACCCGCAGCCCACCGACCACGGCGATCGCCACGTAGCTGAGGTTCCCGACGAACATCATCGCCGGCATGATGATCCCGGAGATGAACTGCGCGCCGAAGCTGGCCCGGAACAGTTCCTCGTTCTTGGCGTGGAAGCTGGCCTCCACCTCCGGCGAGCGGCCGAAGACCTTGACCAGCTCGTGCCCGGTGAACGCCTCCTCGATCTGGCCGTTCAGCTCGCCGGTGTGGGTCCACTGGGCGATGAACTTCCGCTGCGACCGCTTGGCGATCTGCTGCGTCACGATCACCGACAGCGGCACCGCGACCAGTGCGACCAGCGCCAGCAGCGGCGAGATCCAGAACATCATCGCCAGCACGCCGACCACGGTCAGCAGCGAGGTGAGCAGCTGGCTCAGCGTCTGCGACAGGGTCTGCGAGATGTTGTCGATGTCGTTGGTGACCCGGCTGAGCAGCTCACCGCGCGGCTGCCTGTCGAAGTAGGGCAGCGGCAGCCGGTTGAGCTTCTCCTCCACCTCGGCGCGCAGCCGCAGCACGGTGGCCTGCACGACCCCATTGAGCAGCCAGCCCTGCCACCACATCAGCAGGCTGGCGACCACGTACAGACCGAGGGCGAACAGCAGGGTCCGGCCGAGGGCGTCGAAGTCGATGCCTGCCCCGGGGACCACGTCCATCCGGGCGACCATGTCGGCGAGGTTGTCGTTGCCGGCGGCCCGCATCCCGGAGACCGCCTGGTCGACGGTGCTGCCCGCCGGCAACTGCCGGCCGATCACCCCGGCGAAGATGATGTCGGTGGCGTGGCCGAGGATCTTCGGCCCGATCACGCCGAACCCGACGCTGGTCACCGCCAGGGCGATGATGCCCGTCAAGGTGACCCGGTGCGGTCGCAGCCGGCCGAGCAGCCGGCGGGCCGACGGCCCGAAGTTCATCGACTTCTCCGCCGGCATGCCGGCGCTCATCCACGGCGGGCCGCCGGTGCGCCGGCCGGCCGCCGGCAGCCGCTTCGGCGTGGTCTCCTCCGGGGCCTTCTTCTGCTCGGGTACGGCGGTCATGCCGGCACCCCCGCCGTCTGCTGCGACGCCACGATCTCGGCGTACGTCGGGCAGGTGTCGAGCAGCTCGTCGTGTCGGCCCATCCCGACCACGCCTCCGTCCTCCAACACGATGATCTGGTCGGCGTCGATGATGGTGGAGACCCGCTGGGCCACGATCACCACTGCGGCGTCGGCGGTGACCGGGCGCAGCGCGGCCCGCAACCGGGCGTCGGTGCCCAGGTCGAGCGCCGAGAACGAGTCGTCGAACAGGTAGATCTCCGGCTTACGGACGAGTGCCCGCGCGATGGCGAGGCGTTGCCGCTGCCCGCCGGAGACGTTCGTGCCGCCCTGCGCGATCGCCGCGTCGAGACCACCGGGCATCTGGGCCACGAAGTCGCGGGCCTGGGCGATCTCCAACGCCGTCCACAGTTCCTCGTCGGTGGCGTCGGGGTTGCCGTAGCGCAGGTTGCTGGCCACCGTGCCGGTGAACAGGTACGGCTTCTGGGGCACCAGGCCGATCCGCCGCCACAGCTCCTCCGGGGCCAGCTCGCGGACGTCGACCCCGTCGACCAGCACCGTGCCGGCGGTCGGGTCGACCAGCCGGGGGATGAGGGTCAGCAGGGTGGTCTTGCCGGCGCCGGTCGAGCCGATCACGGCGGTGGTCCGCCCCGGGGTGGCCCGGAACGAGATGTCGTGCAGCACCGGCGCGCTGGCCCCCGGATACTGGAAGGCCACCCCGCGCAGCTCCAACTCACCGTGCCCGTCCACCCGGGTGACCGGGTCGGTCGGTGGCACCACAGTGGACTCTGTGTCCAGGACCTCGGTGACGCGTTCCGCGCAGACCGCCGCGCGCGGCACCATCATCAGCATGAAGGTGGCCATCATGACGGCCATCAGGATCTGCATCAGATACGCCAGGAAGGCGGTCAGCGCACCGATCTGGATCTGCCCGGAGTCGACCCGCTGCGCCCCGAACCACAGCACGGCGACGCTGGAGACGTTGAGCACCAGCATCACCACCGGGAAGATCAGCGCCATCAGCCGGCCGACCCGCAGGGCGGTGGCGGTCAGGTCGGCGTTGGCCACCCCGAACCGCTGCGTCTCGTACGGCTCGCGGACGAACGCCCGGACCACCCGGATGCCGGTGATCTGCTCGCGGAGCACCCGGTTGACCGTGTCGATCCGGGTCTGCATGAGCCGGAAACCGGGCACCATCCGGCGGATGACCAGGCCGAGCGCGACGGCGAGCACCGGCACGCTGACCAGCATCAGCCAGGACAGGCCGATGTCCTCCCGCAGCGCCATCACCACCCCGCCGATGCTCATGATCGGGGCGGCGACCAGCATGGTGCAGCTCATCAGCACGAGCATCTGCACCTGCTGCACGTCGTTGGTGTTGCGGGTGATCAGCGAGGGCGCGCCGAAGCGGGCCACCTCGCGGGCGGAGAACCGGTTGACCTGCCCGAAGATCGCCGCGCGGACGTCCCGGCCGAAGGCCATCGCGGTCCGCGCGCCGAAGTAGACAGCGGTCACCGAGCAGGCGATCTGGACCAGGCTGACCAGCAGCATCCAGCCGCCGGTACGGATGATGTAGTCGGTGTCGCCCCGGGCCACCCCCAGGTCGATGATGTCGGCGTTGAGGCTCGGCAGGTAGAGCGAGGCCATCGTGCCGACGAACTGGAGCAGCACCACCAAGCCCAGCGGCCGGTGGTAGGGCCGCAGGTAGCGGCGCAGCAGGCTGATCAGCACGGATGGCTCCCGGGCTTCGGGTGGTCGGTCGATTCCTGGTCCTGTGTTGTTGTCAACCTCTTGTCCTCCCCGTCGGACATGGTCGTGATGACCTCGATCAGGAAATCCCGGATCACCTCACGTCGGGCCGGGTCGGCGTCGACGGAGGTGAGCGGGGTGTCGGTGCGCATCCGGCCGGCCAGGGAACGGAGGTGTTCCCGCCCCTTGTCGGTCAGCGCCAGTCGTACGCTGCGCCGGTCGGCGTCGTCGCGGTGACGCTCGACGAAGCCGTCCCGTTCGAGGGTGTCGACGATCCCGGTGAGGGTGGCGGGCCGGACGAAGCAGCGGTCGGCGACGTCCCGGTGGGTGGCGTCGTCGAGGTGGTTCAGGGTGAACAGCACCCGCATCCCGGCCGGGGTCAGGCCGTGGTGCTCGGCCAGGTATCGACCCCAGTGCTGGTCGACGAGGTGGCCGGCGACTGACAGCAGTCGCCCGAGCGGCACGTCACGGAGCACGGCGGGAAAGACGATGAGTGGTTCCCTCTGCACGCTGAGTATGTTAGCCCCCAAATCGTCAGGGGCCAAACAGAATGGTCAACGCGGTGCCGACGTAGAGAATCTGCATCGCCGTACGGATGCCGAGCGGGGTGACCGGGCGGCCCGCCAGGGTCAGGCGTCGCCGGGCCGCCGAGACGTTCGCGGGGAACATCGCCACCATCAGCAGCGCCAACCCGGCGGCGGCCGGACGGGCGGTGGCCGGGATCAGCAGCCCGACCGCGCCGGCCAGTTCCAGCACCCCGGTGACGGTGACCAGCGTGCCGGGTCGGGGTAGCCGGGGCGGAACCATGGCGATCAGATCCTCCCGACGGGGCGAGACGAAGTGGGCGAAACCGGTCATGATGAACAGTAGTGCCAGCCCGACACGGAGTGCGGGGTGCCAGCCGTCGAGCGCGTCCACGCCGGCCAGTCCGGCCAGGCGTGCGGCGACGGTGCCGACGAGCAGAGCGATGAACGGAACCATGGATGCCTCCTTGGTCGCAAATCTTTATGCTGACAAGATTGGATCGCCGATGGCCTTCTTGTCAATGCAAAGTTATTCTGGTGTCATGACCGTCACCCGGCCCTACCACCACGGCGACCTGCCCCGCGTCCTGCTCCAGGCGGCCGTTGCGGCGATCGAGGAAGCCGGGCCGGCGGCCCTGAGCCTGCGCGACCTCGCCCGCCGTACCGGCGTCTCCCACGCCGCACCGACCCACCACTTCGGCGACAAGGCGGGACTGCTCACCGCCCTCGCCGTCGAGGGGTTCGACCTGCTCGCCGCCGCCCTGACCGTAGCCGGCGACGACCTGCTCGACGTGGGCGTGGCGTACGTGGACTTCGCCGTCCGTCACCGCGCGCACTTCGAGGTGATGTTCCGACCCGACCTCTACCGGGCCGACGCCCCCGAGGTCCGGGCCGCCCGGGAACGGGCCGGCGCGGCGCTGCACACCGGCGTGGCGACCCTACCGCCCGACCGGGCCGAACCGGGCGAAGCGCGCACGGACGCGCTGGCCGCCTGGTCGATCGTGCATGGCTTCGCCACCCTCTGGCTCTCCGGCGCACTACCCCCCGACGTCGAGGCCGACCCCCGCGCCGCCGCCCGCACCGTCATCCGCCGCCTCTTCCCCCCACCCTGACCCTCCCCACCCCCGCCCGTCTCACCCAGGCCTCCGGTCCCCGTCTCCGCCCCCGGTCCCCGTCTCGCCCCGTCCGCTCCCGCCCCGTCTTGCCCCGGTGATCAGAGGTTTACGTCAACTCGGCGCGATAATCTGACGCAAATCCCTTGATCACCGGCGCCGGTGGGGTGATTGGTGCGGTGATCAAGAGGAAAGCGTCAGCTGGTGGGGGATGGATGACGTAAACCTCTTGATCACCGAGGCGGGGCGGGTTGCTGGGCGGTGATCAAGAGGAAAGCGTCAGCTGGTGGGGCGCGGGTGACGTAAACCTCTTGATCACCGGGGCGGGACGGGGCGGGACGGGAGCGGGCGGGACGGGGCGGGGCAAGGGCGGGGGTGTGGGAGGGGGAGTTACCAGCTGGTGGGGAGGGGCATGCCTTCGGTGTAGCCGGCGTGACTCTGGACGCCGACCAGGGCGCGCTCGTGGAACTCGTCCAGGGTGCGGGCGCCGGCGTAGGTGCAGGCGCTGCGTACCCCGGAGATGATCTCGTCGATCAGGTCCTCGACGCCGGGACGGGCCGGGTCCAGGTACATCCGGGCGGTGGAGATGCCCTCCTCGAAGATCGCCTTCCGGGCCCGGTCGAAGGCGCTGTCCTCGGCGGTCCGGGCGCTGACGGCCCGCGACGAGGCCATCCCGAAGCTCTCCTTGTAGCGCCGCCCGTCCGGCTCGGTGTAGAGGTCACCGGGCGACTCGTAGGTGCCGGCGAACCAGGAGCCCACCATCACGTTGGACGCTCCGGCGGCCAACGCCAGCGCCACGTCCCGGGGGTGGCGTACCCCGCCGTCGGCCCAGACGTGCCGGCCGAGGGCGCGGGCCGCCGCCGCGCAGTCCAGCACGGCGGAGAACTGCGGCCGGCCGACCCCGGTCATCATCCGGGTGGTGCACATCGCCCCCGGGCCCACCCCGACCTTGACGATGTCCGCGCCGGCCTCGACCAGGTCGCGTACCCCCTCGGCGGTGACCACGTTGCCGGCCGCCACGGGGACCGGCGGGTCGAGCTTGCGGACCGCCCGCAGCGCGGAGATCATCCGTTCCTGGTGCCCGTGCGCGGTGTCCACCACCAGGGTGTCGACCCCCGCCGCGAGCAGCGCCTCGGCCTTGCCGGTGACGTCGCCGTTGATGCCGACGGCCGCCGCGATGCGTAGCCGCCCCCGGTCGTCGACGGCCGGCTTGTAGAGGGTGGCCCGCAGCGCACCCTGCCGGGTGAGCACCCCGACCAGGCGGCCGTCGTCGTCGACCACCGGGGCCAGTCGCCGCCGTCCCGCGTTGAGCCGTTCGAATCCGGTACGCGGGTCGGCGTCGGCCGGCACGGTGTGCAGCTCCGTCGACATCACGTGCTGGAGCTGGGCGAACCGGTCCACCTCGTGGGTGTCCGCCTCGGTGACCACCCCCACCGGGCGGCCGGCCTCGTCGACCACCACCACCGCGCCGTGCGACTTCTTGGGCAGCAGGTGGATGGCGTCGCCGACGGTGTCGGTCGGGCCCAGCGTGATCGGGGTGTCGTGCACCAGGTGCCGCTGCTTGACCCACTCGACCACGGTGGCGACCACCTCGATCGGGATGTCCTGCGGGATGACCGCGATCGCGCCGCGTCGGGCGACCGTCTCGGCCATCCGGCGGCCGGCCACCGCCGTCATGTTCGCCACCACCAGCGGGATGGTGGTGCCGGTGCCGTCACCGGTGGACAGGTCGACGTCGAGGCGCGAACCCACCTCGGAGCGGGCCGGCGCCATGAAGACGTCGTTGTAGGTCAGGTCGTGCGCGGGCACCGCGCCATGAAGGAACCTCACCCGACCATCATTCCCGCTTCCGGCCCGTCCCGCCGCCGTCGGTGGCTCACACCACCCCACCGCTGCGGGAGCCGTCCGGCGGTGGGAGACCGGGGATCCGTCGGCCCACCAGGGGGTACGGCGAAAGGACGGAACCGACGGCGGGGTCGTGAAGCGGCTCAGGAGATGGTGCAGATCGCCGCTCCGGCGGTGAGCACCGCACCGACCTCGGCGGCGAGCCCGGCGACCGTGCCCGCCTTGTGGGCGTGCAACGGCTGCTCCATCTTCATCGCCTCCAGGACGACCACCAGGTCCCCCTCGGCGACGGTGTCCCCGTCCGCGACGGCGATCTTGACGATGGTGCCCTGCATGGGGGAGGTGAGCGCGTCGCCGCTGACCGCCGTACCCGTGCCGGTGCCGCTGCCGCGACGGGCCGGCCGGCGGGCAGCGGGGGCGGCGGTGGTCGTACCCCCGGTGAGGCCGGCGGGGAGGGTGACCTCCAGCCGCTTGCCGCCCACCTCGACCACGACGGTCTCGCGTGCCGCCGCCGTCTCGGCGGGGGCGGCGGTCGGGGTGAACGCCGGGACGGTGTTGTCGAACTCGGTCTCGATCCACCGGGTGTGCACGGTGAACGGCTCGCTGGTGAACGCCGGGTCGCGGACGACGAGGCGGTGGAACGGCAGCGCGGTGGCCATCCCCTCGACGACCATCTCGTCGAGCACCCGGCGGGCCCGCTCGATCGCCTCGTCCCGGGTCTCGCCGGTGACGATCACCTTGGCCAGCAGCGAGTCGAAGTTGCCACCGATCACGTCGCCCGCGCTCACCCCGGTGTCGACCCGGACTCCGGGGCCGGTGGGCAGGCGCAGCGCGGTGATGGTGCCGGGGGCGGGCAGGAAGTTGCGGCCCGGGTCCTCGCCGTTGATCCGGAACTCGATGGCGTGCCCACGGGGGGTCGGGTCCGCGGTGAGCCGCAGCTTCTCGCCGTCGGCGATCCGGAACTGCTCGCGGACGAGGTCGACGCCGGCGGTCTCCTCGGTGACCGGGTGTTCCACCTGGAGCCGGGTGTTGACCTCCAGGAAGGAGATGGTGCCGTCCGCGCCGACCAGGTATTCCACCGTGCCGGCGCCGTGGTAGCCGGCCTCCCGGCAGATCGCCTTGGCGCTGTCGTGGATCTGCCGGCGCTGCGCGTCGGTGAGGAACGGCGCGGGGGCCTCCTCGACCAGCTTCTGGTGCCGGCGTTGCAGGGAGCAGTCCCGGGTGCCGACCACGATGACGTTGCCGTGCCGGTCGGCCAGGACCTGCGCCTCGACGTGCCGGGGCTGGTCGAGGTAGCGCTCGACGAAGCACTCGCCACGCCCGAACGCGGCGACCGCCTCCCGGGTGGCCGACTCGAACAGGTGCGGGATCTCCTCCAGGGTGCGGGCCACCTTGAGGCCCCGCCCACCCCCGCCGAAGGCGGCCTTGATGGCGACCGGCAGGCCGTGCTCCACGGCGAAGGCGGTCACCTCGTCGGCGTCGGCGACCGGGTCGGCGGTGCCGGGGACCAGGGGTGCGCCGGCCCGCTGGGCGATGTGCCGGGCGGTGACCTTGTCGCCGAGGTCGCGGATCGCCTGCGGGGTCGGGCCGATCCAGGTCAGGCCCGCGTCCAGCACGGCCTGGGCGAAGTCGGCGTTCTCGGAGAGGAAGCCGTAACCCGGGTGTACGGCGTCCGCGCCGGCCCGCCGGGCCACCTCGATCAGCTTGTCGATGCGCAGGTAGCTGTCGGCGGCGGTGTCGCCGCCCAGGGCGTACGCCTCGTCGGCGAGGGTGGCGTGCAGGGCGTCCCGGTCGGAGTCGGCGTAGACGGCGACGCTGCCCAGACCGGCGTCGCGACAGGCCCGGATGACGCGGACGGCGATCTCGCCACGGTTCGCGATGAGTACCTTGCGCACCTGGTGCTCCTCCCGGGGTCGTTGCCTCGGGAGTGTATCGGCAGCCCGGAGGCCCCCTAACGATCATTCAGTGTGGGATGTCGCACTGTGGCCCGATGGGTTAGTCAAACTTGGCTATTACGCTTGTGCGGTGTCTGCGACTCGGATGATGATCCTGGGGCTGGTCCGGTGGATGCAGCCCGTGCACGGCTACGACGTGCGCCGCGAGCTGTTGAGCTGGGGTGCCGACAAGTGGGCGAACGTGCAGCCCGGCTCGATCTACCACGCGTTGCGCAAGCTGGCCGAGGAGGGGCTGTTGCGGACGGTCGCGACCGAGCAGGTCGGGGCCCGTCCGGCGCGTACCACGTACGAGGTGACGCCCAAGGGGGACGAGGAGTTCGAGACGTTGCTGCGGGCGCAGTGGTGGCAGCTGCACGAGGTGCCGGACCCGTTCGCGGCGGCCTTCTCGTTCCTGCCGGCGATGCCCCGCGAGGAGGCGGCGGCGGCGCTGCGCAACCGGGCGAACCTGCTGCGTGCCGGTGTCGAGTGGATGCGTGCCTCGTTGGACTCCGACTGGGCACGCAACAGCAGGCCGGTGCACGTGGCCTGGATGTTCGAGCTGTGGTTGGCCCGGGCCGAGGCGGAGATGGCGTGGTGCGGGCGGATCGCCGACCGGATCGACTCGGGGGTGTCGTACCTGCCTGCTGGGCTGGCCGGGGCGGACGTCTGGCCCGGCTGGACCGATGGTGGTTCGCCGTCCGACCGGAAAAGTAATAATCAAAGTTGACCATAGAAGCTATATCGCGTTAGCCTGCTCCCGACCCGATGGTGGGGAGTGCGCCGCACGGTGCCTCGGGGCAGAGAGCGGCCGGCACGACCCGGCCCGGACGACCAGGAGCAGAAATGATCGAGACCAGGGGGCTGCGGAAGTCGTTCCGCTCCCGGCAAGGTCGGGAGACGAAAACGGTCGACGCCGTCCGGGGGGTGAACCTTCAGGTCAAGGCGGGGGAGATCTTCGGCTTCCTCGGCCCCAACGGCGCCGGCAAGACCACCACCCTGCGAATGCTCGCCACGCTCATCGAGCCCGACGGGGGCGAGGCCACCATCGCGGGCGCCGACCTGCGCAAGGACCCGGCCGAGGTGCGCCGCCGGATCGGCTACGTGGCCCAGGGCGGCAGCACCTGGGACGAGAGCACCGCCCGCGAGGAACTCGTCCTGCACGCCCGGATGTACGGCATCGGCAAGGCCGAAGCACACCGCCGCGCCGTCCGCGCCCTGGAGGCCTTCCAGCTCACCGAGTACGCCGACCGCAAGTGCAAGACCTACTCGGGGGGTCAGCGGCGACGGGTGGAGATCGCCCTCGGCATCATCCACGAGCCGAAGATCGTCTTTCTGGACGAGCCGACCACCGGCCTCGACCCGCAGAGCCGCGCGCACATGTGGGACGAGATCCGCCGGCTGCGTACCGAGGGGATGACCGTCTTCATCACCACCCACTACCTCGACGAGGCCGACGCGCTCTGCGACCGGATCGCGATCATGGACCACGGCGAGGTGGTCGCCGAGGGTACCCCCGCCGAGCTGAAGCGGGAGATCTCCGGGGACGTGGTGTTCGTCGGCCTGGACCTGGCGAGCACCCCGCAGGCCGCCCAACTCCTCGACGGCGAGGAATACCTCAACAAGCTGGAGACCACCGACGAGGGTGGGCTGCGCCTCTACGTCGACGAGGGCGCCACCGCCATCCCGCAGATCCTGCGCCGGCTCGACCACGCCGGGCTGGCCATGAGCTCCATCGAGCTGCACCGCCCCAGCCTCGACGACGTCTTCCTCACCAAGACCGGCCGCTCGCTGCGCGAGTCCTGAGACACCGGAGACCACGGATGAAATTCGCCCGCGACACCTGGCTGATCTTCCAACGCCAACTTCAACTGCTGCTGCGCAACCCGGTCTGGGTCTTCGTCGGCGTCTTCCAGCCGGTGATGTACCTGCTGCTCTTCGCCCCGCTGCTCAAGCCGGCCCTGAACGCGCCCACCCAGGCCGCCGCCTACAAGATCTTCGTCCCCGGCCTGCTGGTGCTGCTGGCCATCTTCGGCGGGCTGTTCCAGGGCTTCGGCCTGATCGCCGAGCTGCGCGCCGGGGTCATCGAGCGGTCCCGGGTCACCCCGATCAGCCGGCTCGCCCTGCTGCTCGGCCGCTCCCTGCGCGACGTCGTCTCGCTGCTCACGCAGGCGGTCATCATCACCCTGCTGGCGCTCCTGTTCGATCTGCGGGTCTTCATCGGCGACCTGCTGCTGGCGTACCTGCTGCTGGCCCTGATCGCGCTGATGACCTCGGCCGTCTCGTACGGCGTCGCACTCAAGGTCAAGAGCGAGGACGCGCTCGCCCCGCTGATGAACACCGTGGCCCAGCCGGTGCTGCTGCTCTCCGGCATCCTGCTGCCGCTGACCTTCGCCCCCGGCTGGCTTCAGGGGGTCGCCGAGTGGAACCCGTTCTCCTGGGCGGTCGACGGCACCAGGGCGCTGTTCGCCGGTGACCTCGGCAACGACAAGGTGTGGCAGGGGCTGGCCATCATCGCGGTGCTCGCCGCCGCCGGCGTCTACTGGGCGGCCCGCCAGTTCGCCCGCAGCGTCCGCTGACGTGTCTCCGCCCCGGGCGGGGCCCGGTCACGCGCCCGTCGCGTCGGACCGGTGCCCCGTTCCGGGGAGGTGATCGACTTCCTGTCGCCGACGTAGCGGTATCGGTGCGAGGTGGACACCGCAACATCGGCCCAGGGGAGTCGATCGTGCCGGGTTCCCCCGACCGGCCGGTCAACGCACCCGGGCGAGGGTGACGCCGTCGGCGAGGGGCAGCAGAACCGCGTCGACGCGTACGTCGGCAAGCACCTCGTCGTTGAAGGCGGCGATCGCCCGGTCGGCCTCGTCGCGCGGCGCGAGCACCCGGCCGGCGCGCAGCGTGTTGTCGACCGCGATCACCCCGCCGGCCCGCATCCTGGGCACCAGTTCCGCCCAGTACACCGGATAGCCGACCTTGTCGGCGTCGATGAAGGCGAAGTCCAGGTGACGCTCGTGCGGCAACTCCCGTAGCGTCTCGGCGGCCGGGCCGATCCGCAGCTCGATCTTCTCGGCCACCCCCGCCCGCTGCCAGTACGACCGCGCGATGCCGGTGAACTCCTCGGAGATGTCGAAGCAGGTCAACCGGCCGTCCTCGGGCAGCCCCCGGGCGATCGCCAACGACGACAGCCCGGTGAACGTGCCCACCTCGACGGCCTGCCGGACCCCCAGCAGCCGGGTCAGGAAGGTGAGGAACGCGGCCTGCTCCGGCGCCACCTGCATCTCGGCGTGTGCCGGCAGCACCGCCCGCGTCTCCTCCGCCAGGTCACGGATGATCTCGTCAGGTGGAGAACCATGGGCGACGATGTAGGCCTGTAGTTCCGGCGTCAGCGGCAACGGCTTCGTGGTCATGACCGGACGTTAGCCGAGCGGCCGGACCTCCTGGCCACCCGGCGCGACCTTCGTCCACAGGTCCGTGACGCTCAGCCCCAGATCGTGCAGGAGCCGACGGAGCAGCGGCAACGACAACCCGACCACCGTGCCCGGATCACCCTCGATCCCGGTCAGGAACGCCCCACCCAACCCGTCGATGGTGAACGCGCCGGCCACCGCCAACGGCTCGCCCGTGGCCACGTACGCCGCGATCTCCGCATCGGTGACGTCGGCGAAGTGCACGACCGTCGAGGCCACCGCCCCGGCCCGTGATTCGTGCCCCACGTCGACCAGGTAGTGCCCGGTGTGCAGCACCCCGCTACGTCCGCGCATCCGCTCCCAACGGCGGGTAGCGTCGGCCGCGTCCGCCGGCTTGCCGAGGATCTCACCGTCGAACGCGAGCACCGAGTCACAGCCCAACACGAGCGTCCGCTCGTCCGGAGTGGAACGCAGCCGCCCGGCGACGGCCTGCGCCTTGCGCCGGGCCAACTCCAGACACAGGTCCTCGGCCCGTTCCGCGACCACCAGGGATTCGTCGACGCCGCTGACCAGCACGTCGGGTTCGATCCCGGCAGCCTGGAGCAACTTGCGGCGGGCGGGGCTCTGCGAGGCGAGCACGAGACGGAGCGGCACGGAGTTCGACACGGGCCCGACGCTACCGGCTGATTCTCGGCGGCGGGTCGTCGGCACGTCGACGTCGACGCCACACCAGGAACCCACCGCCGGCCGCCACGATCACCCCCAACGTGACCCACCCCCGCACGACCGCACCCCCGTCACCACCGTCGCCGGCCGGCTGGGCGGCGGCGCTCGTCGCACCGCTCGGCGGGGTCACCGTCGCACCCTCGAAACCCAGCGGCGGTACGTCGGCGGTAAGCGCGGCCACCAGATCGATGACGCCGTAGCCGTATTCGTCGTCCCGGCCGGGTGGACCCTTGTCGACAGCGGTCGCGGTGAGCCGGTGGACGACCTCGGCGGCGGGGAGGTAGGGGTACTTCGACCGGACCAACGCCGCCGCCCCAGCCACAATGGCGGTGGCATCGGACGTCCCGGTGCCCTTGCGGTATTTGCCGTTGATGCTGGTGCTGTAGATGTCCACCGCCGGAGCAACAACATCAATCTCTGGCCCACTGACAGAAATCGATGCGTGTGCGCCGTCTCGGCCGACTCCTCCGACCGCTACGACGCCAGGGTATGCCGCCGGATATCCGACATTGTGTAGATGTGGGCGATTTCCCGCCCCAGCTACAACAATAATGTTGGCGTCAATAGCGCTCTTAATCGATTTTTGTAGTCGAGTATCAGGATCCCCTGCCATGGAGATGCTGATGACCTGCGCCTTCATTGATATAGCGTAGTCGATCCCAATGGCTAATTTTTCAGTGCTGCCTAGATCGTTTTCAGGCTTGATTCTGATCGGTAATACCTTCGATCTTGGGGCGATTCCCAGTGCGCCTCCGATTGTCTGGCCGTGTGCTGCGATTAATCCTGCCATTCCGGTGCCGTGGCTGTCGATGTCGCGAAGGCCGTCCCTGTCGCTGTCGACGGTAAGGTCGACCCCTTCGAGTAGGTTCTGCTGCAGGTCGGGATGCTTGTCAACTCCTGTGTCGGGAACTGCGATCAAGACCCCTGAACCTTGGCTAATCCTATGCGCTTGGTCAGCCCTCAGGTATCGAAGATGCCACTGATCTTCGCGGATTTTCCTGGTGGGATAGTTATCTTGCTTTGTAATTTCGAACGGATTTGCCGGCAAATATGTCGCTAGCAGTGCGACTGCAGCGAAGATTGAATAGGCGGTTTTTGCTGTCACCGCTCGAAGCCGATGGCTGGTCCGGGATCAATGGGGCCTTGCTCTTCGGGAGGGCTGACAATGGGAGGGACGCCTTCATCTATCTCCCATGGATGATCTGGGTCCCAGCGACGTTCTTGTCTGTCGACAGAAGGGCTGCCGTGGCTCGGGTGCCTAGGTGAAGCGGGTTGAAGGCCGGCGGCCGGAGGAATATGCATGTTGCTAAGGTGATCGATGCGTCCACCGCGAGGTCTTGATCCCGCTGCACCTGTAGGTCCCGTTCCGGCCCCACCGCCGCCGATGACTCCGCCGACGGGATTAATGCGACGCGGTGAATTTATGCCATTTGGCTGCCCAAGTCCATTTCCAGGTGCTCCTCCAATTATCCCTCCAGGAGGTGTTGGGGGAGGAGGATTAGGCGAAGCTCCGCGAGGGCTTCCAAATTCCATGCGAGCGGGGGTGTTGCTGGAATGCCGTGGCGGCCTTGGTTGGCCGTCTCTTTGGGGCGTGCTACCCAGGAAGGAGGGTGGGGGAGGCGGAGAGGAGGATCCGGGGATGTTTTGTGGGGTAGTGCCGGGGGTCCCTTGTGTGGCCGAGGGTGGAAATAAGGTTCCGCTGCCTGCGCTCCCCAGAACAGGGCCCTTGTGAGAAATTTCTGTGGTCGATGCCACTCTCGTGTGCATGCCTGCCGTGGTCTTTGCTGGTTGACCCTCCTGGCGAGCAATGGGCACTGGCAAAATCGGTGGAATCGCAGGTTCTGGAAAAGATCCATATATGTCAGGATTGCTCTGATCTACCCCTGGGATTGGTCTAGGTCTAGGTGGGGGTTTTTGGAGCATGGTTTGGGCTTGTTGGAGTTCACCGCTGAGCCCGAACATCAACCCCCGTGCCTGCACGTTGAGCCGTTCCAGGTCCGCATCGGTCACCGGCGGGTCCACCACCCGGCTGCCCGCCGCCGCCCTGGGGTCGGCAAGCGTCGCCTCGTAACCACGCTTGCGCGCGAGTTTCTCGGCGTAGTCGTCGCGTATCCGCTTGAGTTCCGGCCTGGTGCTGTCGATGGCGCGGGCGACGGCGGCGAGGGCGTCGTGGTTGGCGGCGGCCGTGTCGTGGGTGCGCTGCACCTTGCTGATCAACTCGTCCAGTTCTCCGAGGTACGTCCTGGCGGCGGCGTTCGTCGCCGGTGGCCACGCCTCGGCGAGGCCGGCGCGGTACCGCCGGAGTTCCCGCAGGTGGTTCTGGGCGAGTTCGCAGACCTTGCGCCAGCCGGCGACGTGTTTCCAGTGCCCCGGCGTGTCCTGGTCCTGGAGGCACGCCCACATGCTGAGCACGTCCATCAGTTGCCAGTCGGTGAGGCCGGACGTCCGGCCGCTGCCCCGTTCGATCACGGCAGCACCACGGGGCCCGGGTTCTCCGGACTGTTGGGTTCGGGGGTCGTCCACGAGGGACGGTCGGTGGGCAGGGTGGAGGCGGCGATCCGCGGGTCGTGCAGGGCGCGTTCGACGTCGGCCACCCGGGCGTCGGCGAACGCGTCGGAACCCTGGTAGTCGGCGGCGATCCGGTGGGCGGCGGCGGCCAGCCGGCCGGTGTTGCCGGCGAGCCCGTGCACCAGATCGGAGGTGGCCTGCTGGGTCTCCCAGTGCGCCTGGAGGAAGTGCACCAGTTCGATGAAGGCGTCGCACGGGTTGGGCACGGCGGCGGTCATGTCGTCGGCGATGTAGCGCAGGTGCGGCGTGTAGTTCCGGTCGACCTCGTCCTGGAGGCGGTCGGCGAACTCCCGCATCTGCCGGATGTCGGCCTCGATGCCGCCATAGTTACCCACCCCGGAAGCTGGGCGGCCCTCCTCTGGGATCACTGGCCCTCCCGACTGTCACGACGCCGTCTCCCAGGGTGAGATTAGTGGCAAGGCGTCGATCTCGGCAGCCCCGAGCCGGGTAGCGGGGACGGACCGTGCGGTGGGGGAGAGCGTCAGCGGGGCAGGCCGGAGACGCGCCAGGCACCGCGACCGGGTGCGGGGGCTGCGCCGGCCGGCCGGGCGCGGTGCGCCCACGTGGATTTCGTCACCGGCGGGGGCGGACCCGCCGGCCGGGAACGGAGCGCGATCGCGCCCACCAGCGCGGCCAGTTCCTCGGCGGTCGGGACTCCCCGGACGACCCGGAACAGCGGCTCTTCGGCAGACATGACGCCAGGGTACGCGTCGACAAGTTGACCCACGTCGCACAGTGGCGTGCCGGCGGTGTACGCGTTGGTGGGGCCGGGTACCGTCTCACCGATGTCTGACGTGCCTTCCCAACTCGTCGCTGACCGGTACCGGCTGCTCTCGCCGCTCGGTCAGGGCGGCATGGGCCGGGTCTGGAAGGCCCGTGACGAGGTGCTGCACCGGGACGTCGCCATCAAGGAACTCGTCCCGCCGCCCAGCCTGACCGACGACGAGCGCCGCGAGATGCGGGAGCGGTCGTTGCGTGAGGCGCGGGCGATCGCGCGGCTCAACCACGTCAACGTGGTCCGCATCTTCGACGTGCTGCGCACCGACGGTGACCCGTGGATCGTCATGGAGTACGTGGCGTCGAAGTCGTTGCAGGACACCCTCGCCGAGGACGGCCCGGTGCCGCCGGCCCGCGCGGTGGAGATCGGGCTGGGCGTGCTGGGCGCGTTGAAGGCCGCCCACAAGGCCGGCGTCATGCACCGGGACGTCAAGCCGGGCAACGTGCTGCTCGGCACCGACGGCCGGGTGGTGCTGACCGATTTCGGACTGGCCACCATTCCCGGCGACCCGAACGTCACCCGCACCGGCATGGTGCTCGGTTCGCCCGCGTACATCGCGCCGGAGCGGGCCCGGGACGGCACCGCCGGGCCGGAGGCGGACCTCTGGTCGTTGGGGGCGACGCTCTACGCGGCGGTGGAGGGCAAGTCGCCGTACGCCAGGCCGTCGGCGATCGGCACCCTGGCCGCGCTGGCCACGGAGCCGCTGCCGCCGGCCCGCAACGCCGGCCCGTTGAAGCCGGTGCTGACCGGCCTGCTCCGCAAGGACCCGACCGAGCGGATCACCGCCGAGGTGGCCGAGCGTATGCTGCGCCGCGCCGCCGGCAAGCGGGCCAGGGGCATCTCCCTGCTCGACGGGGTACGCCGACCGGGGCCGAACGGTCCACGTGAGCCGCGTACCCCGGTGGTGCCGGCGCCCCGCCCGGCGCAGGGCGGGACCGGCGCGAAGACCTCGTCGTCCCTGGCCGCCGCAGCGGGAGCCGCCACCGGCACCGCAGCCGCGAAGGCAGCAGCCGCGAAGGCGGCGGCGGACAGCGCCGCGAACGACAGCGACGCCACTCGGGTCACGGCGGGCGGTGCCACCACGACTGGTGGCGCGGCGGAGCCGACGGTCGTCACCGGGGCGTCGACCGTGGGTGCGGACGCCACCGCGGTGGTGCCGGCCGGGGTGGACGCCGGGCCCACCACGAAGGTCACCCCGCCGGCCGGTGCCGACGCCGCGCCGCCCGGCCCGGCGGATTCGGCCGACGCTCCGGCGACCGGCGCAGAGGCCGGGTCGGCCGCCGAGGACGCCGGGTCGACCGGCGAGGCTGTCGCACCGGCCGACGCGGACGCCGCGCCGACCAGCATGATCGACCCACCGGTCCGTGCCGGCCGGGAAGACCCGCCCCCGCCGGCCAACCCCACCGCCGTGCTCGACGCGCCGGTCAGCCCGCCCGCCGGGGCCGCCGGGGTCGCCCCCGTCCCGGTGTACGACGGGACGCCGCCGGACCACAAGCGCCGTAACCTGCTGATCGGCGCGCTGGTCGCGGTGCTGCTGGTGGGCTTGGCGCTGGCCGTCCCGCTGCTCACCCGCTCGGACGACCCGGAGAACGGCACGCCGCCGGCCGCCGACCCGACGAGCGCCGCCGCCTCCTCTGCCGCCCCGACGTCGGCTCCGGCGGCTCCGCCCCCGACCAGCGCCGCGCCCAGCCCGACGCCGTCGGCCAGCCCCTCCACCGACCCGAACGCGCTGCCGGAGGGTTGGGAGATGTACCAGGGGCCGACGTTCAGCGTGCCGGTGCCGAAGGGCTGGCGACGCAGCGTCCGTTCCGATGCGGTCGTCATCACCGAGCCGAACGGGGTGCGGGAGCTGTTCATCCAGTGGACGTCCAGCCCGCTCAAGGACGCGGTCGCCGACTGGAAGAGCAAGGAACCGGACCGGAGGAATTTCGTCAGCAACTACCAGTACCTCGACATCAAGGCGTGTGGCGGCTACCGCACCTGCGCGGACTGGGACTGGCTGGAGACCCGGGACAACACCCGCATCCACGTCCGCAACCGGGGCTTCGTCACCGCCACCAACCGGGGGTACGCGATCCGGTGGGAGGTGGCGGCGAAGGACTGGAACGCCAACCTGGACAACTTCGCCCTGATCACCAGCCGGTTCGTGCCGGACCGGAGGAACTGATCCCGGGGATTCCCGCTGGGGGTGAAATCGTTTCGCATGACTTTCCGTCGTACGGGGTATCTGACCCGGGACGACGGAAGGAGGTAGCGAGATGAGTTACCGACGCAGGGACGCCCGGCCGAGACTGGCACTGTGGATGCTCGTCGCCCTCGGCGATGTCGTCCTGCTGCTGCTCAGCGCCGGCGTGGCCGCGCTGGTCGTGTCGATCGCCGTCGTGACGGTCGCCGCCGCCGTCCTCGCCGCCTGGCGGCTGAGCCGACGGTCTGCGACGGCTACCGCCACGGATGCCGTGACCATGCCGTTGACCAGCCGGAAGAGCGCCTGAGCCGACGGGTCCACGGCCCGGCGACGGCGGCAGCCGGACCAGCCATCGACCGTACGGTGATGACCGGTCCCGCTGCCGCCGAGCCGGTGGCGAGGGCGGTCAGGTGTTGTTCGCGAGCGCGACCAGCCGGGCCCGGGTGCCGTTCCAGTAGTTGCGGTCGACGTTGCCGCTGATCCCGGAGACGCTGCCGGTGCTGGTGTACTGCCAGAAGCTCCAGACCGAGGCGCCGGCGGGCAGGGTGCCCACCGAGCTCGCCCAGCGGGCCACCCAGAGCGGGTGGTTGGCCCACGGGCCCGTCCAGCTGCCGGTGCACTGGTTCCACCAGCTCGTGGTGGTGTAGATGACCGCGTACCGGCCGGTGCGGGAGCGGTAGGTGTTGAGGAAGTCCTGGATCCAGTTGCGCATCCCGGTGGTGGTCAGCCCATAGCAGGTGCCACCGCTGTAGGGGTTGGCCTCGACGTCGAGCGCGGCCGGCAGGGTGCGGCTGTCCGCCGACCAGGCCCCGCCGTTGCTGGCGAGGTAGTTGGCCTGGGTTGCGCCGGAGGAGATGTTCGGCCGGGCGAAGTGGTACGCGCCCCGGATCACCCCGGCGTTGTAGGCGTTGACGTAGTTGGTGTTGAAGTTGGGGTCCTTGTAGCTCGTACCCTCGGTGGCCTTGATGAAGGCGAACTCGATTCCGGCGTTGCGGGCGCTGGTCCAGTTGATGGAGCCCTGGTAGTGGGAGACGTCGACGCCGGCGGTGGTGGCGGCGGCCGCGGGTCCGGCCGTGGCGACGAGGGCCGTGGCCGCGGTGGCGGCCACGGTGAGACCGGCGGCGAACAGCCGGCGCAACGAGAATCTGGTACGGGTCATGGATTCCTCCAGGGACGCCAATCGATTGACGCCAATCTTTGGAGATTCCTGCCCTTGATCGCAAGGGGGCCTAAGGAAACTTTCATCGACAAGGGTCGGGCTGACGTCTGGTGATCCGAACCGGTCAGGGCAGGCCAGCGGCGGTATCAGGTAGCCGATCGGCTCAGCGCAGCGCGACCGGGTCGAGCTGCCAACGGAACGGCTCAGCCAGGGTCAGCGTCTCGCCAGCCTTCGCGACCTGGTCCTCCACGTAGTGCGTGCCGTCGAGCCGGTGGAGCCGCAACGAGTGGGCGTCACCGTCCTGCTCGACCAGTAGGTACCACGGGATGCCGGCGATCGCGTAGAGCTGCATCTTGACCAGACGGTCGGCGGCGGCGTTGCCCGGGGAGACGATCTCGCAGACCAGCGCGACCTCACCGGCCTCGACCACCGTGCCCTCGTCGTCGGTGTCGGCGACCACCACGTCGGGAATGACGATCCGGTCCACCCCGAGCCGCACGTTCACCGCCTCGAACACCAGCAGACCGAGAGGCCGGGCGGCTGGCCGAAGACTGTCGACAAGGCTCCACGACACCAACTGGTGCCGCTTGCTCGGAGCAGGGCTCACGATCAGGCTCCCGTCGAGCAGTTCGATCCGGTTGGGGGTGTCGCCCATGGCGAGGTAGTCGGCCTCGGTCCAGAGGCCGACGTGGTGTTCCAGGGGAGCCGCGCTCACCGGCCCTCACCTCCCGCTCCGCTCGCCGCCGGTCAGTTTCACACGATACGAGGCGACGACCGTCGAGCGACACGATCCGGCCGGGTAGGCTCCCCGGCCATGGTGTCGATCGACGGGCTGGGCGATCTCTGGGACCGGCTGTTCAGCGCCCAACCCGACCCGCCGCCCCTGCTGGTGGTGCTCACCGCCATGGCCGCTCTGGTGGTCGTCGCGGTCCGGTCGTCCTGGCGGGTCGCCCGCAACGCGGTGACCATCGCCCACGAGGGCGGTCACGCCCTGGCGGCGCTGCTCACCGGACGGCGGCTGCACGGCATCCGGCTGCACTCGGACACCTCCGGCCTCACCCTCAGCGCCGGCCGCCCCACCGGCCCCGGCATGATCCTCACCCTGCTCGCCGGATACGTCGCGCCCTCGCTGGTCGGCCTGGGCGGTGCCTGGCTGCTCGGCGGCAACCGGATCACCCTGCTGCTCTGGGTCGCGGTCGCGTTGCTGCTCGCCATGCTGCTGCTCGTCCGCAACGTCTTCGGGGTGCTCTCCCTGCTGGTCACCGGTGGGGTGGTGCTCGTCGTCTCCTGGTACGCCACCGCGCAGGTGCAGGCCGTGTTCGCCTGGACCTCGGTCTGGTTCCTGCTGTTCGGCGGCGTCCGGCCGGTCTTCGAGCTGCAACGGCTGCGCAGCCGGGGCCGGATGCCCGAGTCCGACGCCGACCAGTTGGCCCACCTGACGCCCTTCCCGGCGCTGCTTTGGGTGGTCGTCTTCGGGCTGGTCAACCTGTTCGCCCTCGCCGTCGGCGCGGTCCTGCTCGCTGGCCCGCTGCTCGCCGAGGCCGGCATCCCGCTCTGAACGGGGCATCCCGCTCTGACTCAGCGACGGGATGTCCCGCTCTGACCGGCGGGCGGGCATCCCGCCCCGAGCGGGGGCGGGCCGGCCGGGCCCGGGTGACCGGTGGCACCCCGACGTCGGGTCGCCTACCTGGGCGGATGCGGGCAGAATCGGTCGGGTGCGATACCTGATCATCGGAGCGGGCGCGGTCGGCGGCACCATCGGCGTACTGCTGGGGGAGGCCGGCCGGGACGTGACGCTGGTGGCGCGCGGACCGCACCTGGCGGCGATCCGGCGTGACGGGCTCACCCTGCGTACCCCCGACCGGGCGGTGACCTGGCGGGGGCCGGCCACCGACGGGCCGGGGCCCGAGCCGCTGCCCGCCGACACCGTGCTGGTGCTGACGGTCAAGTCGCAGCACACCTGGGCGGCCCTGGACACCTGGGCGGACGCCCCGGTCGCCGGCGGCGGTACGGCGGGACAGCGGCTGCCCCTGTTCACCGCGCAGAACGGAGTGGCCAACGAGCCCACCGCGCTGCGGCTGTTCGCGCACGTCCATCCGGTCTGCGTGTGGCTGCCGGCCACCCACCTCGACCCGGGCGTGGTGATCGCCAGCGGCCACCCGTACCCGGGGATGTTGCACGTGGGTCGTTACCCGGGCGGTGCCGACGAGATCGACGCGGCGGTGGCGGCGGACCTGACCGCCGCCGGTTTCCTCGCCCCCGTCCGCGACGACGTGATGCGGTGGAAGTACGGCAAGCTGCTCAACAACCTCGGCAACGGGGTGCAGGCCCTGTTCGGCGCCGGCCTGCCGGACTGGCTGCTCGACCGGGTCCGGGCCGAGGGGGCCGCCGTGCTCGCCGCCGCGGGCATCGCCCACCCCACCGACGAGGAGGAACGCACCGAACGCGGGGACCGGGTCGGCACCCGGCCGGTCGACGGGCAACCGCGCAGCGGCAGCTCCACCTGGCAGAGCCTGACCCGGGCGGCCGGCACCACCGAGGTCGACCACCTCAACGGCGAGATCGTGCTGCTCGGCCGACGGCTCGGGGTGCCCACGCCGGCCAACGCCGCCGTGCAGACGGCGGTCCGGCGGCTGGCCCGGGACCGCCTCCCCGCCGGCAGCTTCCCGCTCGCCGAGCTGACCGACCTGCTCGACCGGGCAGAATGACCGGCTGAGCACGCAACCCACCGGGGCGCGGCACGCGTGTCACCTCTGACCGCCACGGGGGAGGTAACCAGGGTGCCGGACGTCGACGGCTTCGACGAGTTCTACCGGGGTAGCCGGCAACGACTGCTCGGCTTCGTCTACGCGCTCACCGGCAACCTCGCCGAGGCGCAGGACGCCGTGCAGGAGGCGTACATCCGGGCCTGGCAACGTTGGTCGACGGTGAGCGGCTACGACGACCCGGAGGCCTGGGTACGGGTGGTGGCCTCCCGGATCGCGGTGAGCCGGTGGCGCAGCCTGCGCAGCCGGGCCCGCGCCTACCTGCGGCACGGGGTGACGACCGAGAGCGTGCCCGGCCCCGGCACCGAAACCCTGGAGGTGGTCGCCGCCCTGCGGCAACTACCCGAGGAGCAGCGCACCGCGCTCGCCCTCTACTACCTACTCGGCATGCCCGTGGCCGAGGTGGCCCGGGAGACCGCCGCCCCGGTGGGCACGGTCAAGGCCCGGCTCTCCCGGGGGCGTGCCGCGCTCGCCGGGCTGCTCGCCGGTGGCGACCTGGAGGAGGTCCGATGAGTGAGGAGCCGACTTTCGTCGACCGGCTGCACCGGGACCTGCGTGAGGTCCGCTGGCCCGAGCCGGCGCAGCTGCGGGCCCGTGCCCGCCGCCGCAGCCGCCGTCGGGCGGCGCTGTCGGCGGCGACGGCGCTGGTCGTGCTGGTCGGTGCCGCCGTGGCGGTACGGGAGCGACCCACCGGGCCGGCGACGCCCACCGCCCCGGTCGCGGCCCCCGGGTCCGCCCCCGCGTCGACCCCGGCTCGGACGGAGATCCCCCTTGACGCCCTGCTGTCCCCCGCCGACCTGCCGATGAAGACCGGCGTGCGGCTCGGCGAAACCGGCCTGGGGGAGACGGTCCGGATCGACCCGCTGCTCGAATCGTGCGGGCGGGAACGCGACGTCGACGCCCAACTGTCGGTGTCCCGCGCCTCCCGGTCGCAGACCCTGCTCCGCCCGACGACCCGGGCCGGCCGGCCGGCCACGCCCGTACTCAGCCAGGACGTCTACCGCATCGAGCTGGCCCGGGGGCGGTGGCTGTTCGGTGAGATCGACCGGCTGCTCAACGCCTGCGCCGAGTGGACCCTCGACGCGTCCACGCTCGCCGCCGACCAGCAGCCGGTGGCCACCGAGCAGGAACACCGCTGGGAGCCGTCGGCGCGGGACTTCGCCGGTGACCAGTCGGTGCTGCTGCGGCACGTCGCGTCGCAGCCCCGGGCGCGGACCGGCGGGAAACCGGTCGGCGCGGCGGCGAGCGTCGACACCACCCTGGTGGTCCGGGTCGGTGACCTGGTCACCGTGGTGGTGCCCGCCCCGGACACGGTCGCCGACCGGGTCGACGGCGCCGGGCCGGGGATGGGCCAGGCCGACCTGATGGCATTGGCCGACCGGGCCGCGAAACGCCTCTGCCCGGCCGCCGACACCCCCTGCTGATCCGCCGGGACGCGCCGACCTGCGGCTACAGCGGGATGTTGCCGTGCTTCTTCGGCGGCAACGTCTCCCGCTTGGTCCGCAGCACCCGCAGCGCCCGGACGATCTGGGTGCGGGTCTCGTGCGGCGGGATCACCGCGTCGACGTACCCGCGTTCGGCGGCGACGTACGGGTTGGCCAGGGTGTCCTCGTACTCGGCGATCCGCTCGGCGCGGACGGCGGCCGGATCGTCGGCGGCGGCCAGTTCCTGCCGGTAGAGGATGTTCACCGCGCCCTGCGCGCCCATCACCGCGATCTGCGCCGTCGGCCAGGCGAAGTTCAGGTCCGCCCCGAGGTGCTTGGAGCCCATCACGTCGTACGCCCCGCCGTACGCCTTGCGGGTGATCACGGTGACCTTCGGGACGGTGGCCTCGGCGTACGCGTAGAGCAGCTTCGCGCCCCGGCGGATGATGCCGTCCCACTCCTGGCCGGTGCCGGGCAGGAACCCGGGAACGTCCACGAAGGTCAGTACCGGGATGTTGAACGCGTCGCAGGTGCGTACGAACCGGGCGGCCTTCTCGGAGGCGGCGATGTCCAGGGTGCCGGCGAAGTGCATGGGCTGGTTGGCGACCACTCCCACCGGGCGGCCCTCCACCCGGCCGTAGCCGACCACGATGTTCTGCGCGTAGAGCGGCTGGACCTCCAGGAACTCGCCGTCGTCGAGGACGTGCTCGATGACCCGGTGGATGTCGTACGGCTGGTTGGCCGAGTCGGGGATCAGCGTGTCCAGTTCCCGGTCGGCGTCGGTGACGTCGAGGTCGGCGGGCGCGTCGAGGACGACCGGCTCGTCGAGGTTGTTCGACGGCAGGTAGGACAGCAGCGCCTTGACGTAGTCGACCGCGTCGTCCTCGTCGGTGGCGAGGTAGTGCGCGTTGCCGCTGCGGGTGTTGTGGGTACGCGCGCCGCCCAGCTCCTCCATCGCGACGTCCTCGCCGGTGACCGTCTTGATGACGTCCGGCCCGGTGATGAACATGTGCGAGGTGCGGTCGACCATCACGGTGAAGTCGGTGACCGCCGGGGAGTAGACCGCGCCGCCCGCGCACGGCCCCATGATCAGGGAGATCTGCGGGATGACCCCGCTGGCCCGGACGTTGCGGAAGAAGATCTCGCCGTAGAGGCCGAGCGAGACGACGCCCTCCTGGATGCGTGCCCCGCCGGAGTCGTTGATCCCGACCACCGGGCAGCCGATCTTCATGGCCAGGTCCATCACCTTGACGATCTTGGAGCCGAAGACCTCGCCGAGGGAGCCACCGAAGACCGTGAAGTCCTGCGCGAAGACGCAGACCTGCCGGCCGTCGACGGTGCCGTAGCCGGTGACCACCCCGTCGCCGTACGGGCGGGTGCGGTCCAGCCCGAAGTTGGTGGACCGGTGCCTGGCGAACTCGTCCAGCTCGACGAAGGAGCCCTCGTCGAGGAGCATGTCGATCCGCTCCCGGGCGGTCTTCTTGCCCCGCGCGTGCTGCTTCTCGACGCCGCGTGCGCCCGCGTGCAGCGCCTCGTCGACCCGGCGCTCCAGGTCCGCCAGCTTGCCCGCGGTGCTGTGGATGTTGGTCCCGGTCTCGGTAGTCACCCTGGGAATATAACGATGGTTCAGGCCGACGCCGCTGTGCAGTACGCCTCAGTAGCTTCCGCCGGAGGCTGGTCGGGCGCACGTGTCGACCGGGCCCGTAGGCTGGCGGGATGCCGGGTTCGCCGTACACCGATCTGGACCGCCCGCCGCTGTCGGCGGCGCGGCTGTCCCGGGCGTTGACCGCGCCGTCGGGCCCCTGGCGTCGGCTGGACCTGCGGCCGGAGACCGGCTCGACCAACGCGGACGCGGCCGACGCCGCGCGGGCCGGCGAGCCGGAGGGCCTGGTCGTGGTCGCCGAGCGGCAGACCGCCGGCCGGGGCCGCCGCGGCCGGGCCTGGCAGTCGCCGCCCCGGGCGGGGCTCGCGACGAGCGTGCTGCTGCGGCCCGGCGAGGCCGTCACCGCCCGTGACTGGCCGCCGGCCGCCCCCACCGGGTACGGCTGGCTGCCGCTGCTCGCCGGGGTCGCGCTGGTCGAGGCGGTCTCCCGGCTGGCCGAACTGGACGCCGGTCTGAAGTGGCCCAACGACCTGCTGATCGGGGAGGCCAAGTGCGCCGGCATCCTGGCCGAGGCGGTGCCGGCCGCCGGTGCGGCGGAGCCTCCCGCGATCGTGCTCGGCATCGGGCTGAACGTGACGCTGCGCGCCGACGAGTTGCCGGAGAACCCGACCGGGCTGCCGGCGACCTCGCTGCAACTGGCCGGGGCCACCGCCACCGACCGGGACCCGCTGCTGCGGGCGCTGCTGCGCGCCCTTGCCGACTGGTATGACAGGTGGCGGCTGGCCGGCGGGGACGCCGACGCGTGCGGCCTGCGGGCGGCGTACCTGGCCTCCTGCGTCACGGTGGGCCGCCAGGTGCGGGTGCTGCTGCCCGAGGGCACCGACCTGACCGGGCTCGCCACCGGGGTGGACGCCGACGGGCAGCTGCTCGTCGAGACCGCCGCCGGGCAGCGTCGGCTGGCCGCCGGGGACGTGCTGCACCTGCGGTGACCGGCGGGCCCGCGGTCGGTTCGTGCGCGGGGTGCACGGCCGACCGCCCGGCTGATCCGGCGGGTCGCCCCGACCGGTTACGGTCAGCGCGTCCGATTGTCGCCGAGGAGGTACCCGTGGCGTTCCCCGAAGACGTGCTCACCGAGGACGAGCACGTCGTTCTGCACCTGCACCCGCACTGGAAGGCGCTGCTGCGGCCGGTCCTGGTGCTGGTCGTCGGTGTCGCGGCGGTGGTGGCGGGCTGGCTCCTGCTGCCCGACGGCGACGGTGGCGCGCTCGTGCTCGCCGTGCTCGCCGGTCTGTTCCTGATCGCGGTGCTCTGGCTGGGGTTGTGGCCGTTCCTGGTCTGGCACAGCACGCACTACCTGTTCACCAACGAGCGGGTGCTGCTCCAGGAGGGCGTCTTCTCCCGGCACCGGCGGGACCTGCCGCTGGCCCGGATCAACGACCACTCGATGACCCAGCGGTTCACCGAACGGCTGCTGGGCTGCGGCACGCTCACCATCGAGTCGGCAGGCGAGCGGGGGCAGTCGGTGCTCGTCGACGTGCCCCGGGTCGACCGGGTGCAGACCACCCTCTACGAGCTGGTGGAGGCGCAGCACGACAAGCACACGCTGGGCGACGGGGAGATGCGCGACATTCTCGCCGACATGCGGGAGGGCAAGCCGTTGCGGGACACCAGCGGCTGATCCTGGCGGCCCGCCGGCCCCGGGTGTACCCGGGGCCGATCAGGGTCGCGGCGTGCGGCGGGTGGTGCCGGCGTGCAGCTCGGCGGCCAGCTCCGCCTCCAGGTCGCCGCCGGCGACGGCCGGGCCGAGGGTGCCGCCCCGGCCCTGCTTCAACACCGGTTCGACGGTCGGGGCCGGCGTTCCGGCCGCCGGGGCGGTGCGGTCCTCGGCCTGGCTCTGGGCCTCTTCCAGCTCGCTCACCGATTCGGCCAGCTCGGCGACCGGGTCCAGCTCGGCCATGGTGTCCCACTCGTCGCGCTTGATGGAGTGCCAGGTCTCCTCGGCGTGCTGGGGGACCGGCTGGAAGACGAAGGTCCGGTAGGACCAGAACCGGAACAGGGTGGCGAGCAGCACGCCCCCGGTCTTGGCCACGTTGAGCGCGAGCAGGCTGGTGAACCCCAGGCCGTACTTGGCGGCGGCGAGGACGCCGAGTTCGATGATCAGACCGGCGCCGTTGAACAGGAAAAACAGGGCGTATTCGCGCTGGAGTGCCGCTTTCGGTCGATCCCGGTACGTCCAGTGGCGATTCATCAGATACGACGTGATCGTCGCCACTATGGTGGCGATGACCGTCGCCTTCAGTTGACCGTCGACGAAAACGGTGAGTGCCAGAGCATTGAACACCGCGTAATTGATGACGGTGTTGACGCCCCCGACGATGCCGAATTTGAGCGCCTCGCGGATGAACTTCTGCCAGCGCTCGGGCAGCAGACGGACAAGACGCATGCGCAACACCTTAGGGCTGAGGACGGTGCCGGGAACTCCGGCTGGACGGGATGGGCGACCGGTCACGACCCGGACGACGGGTCGCTGGTCGCCTCCGTGACGGCGGGAGTTCCCGCTTCGACGAAGACGAACCGTCGGTACGACCAGAACCGGAACATCGTGCCGAGCGCGGTGCCCACCACGTAGCTGGCGATATTGTCGGCCAGCGGGGTGCGGAACACGCCGGGCCAGATGCTGCCCAGCCCGTACCGGCTGCCCGCCAGGCAGGCCACCGCGATGCCCAGGCCGACCGCGTTGAAGAAGAAGAACAGTGCGTACTCGCGGGCCGGGTTGGAGCGGACCCGGTGCCGCCAGGTCCAGAACCGGTTGCCCACGAACGCGACGGTCGCCGCGATCACCGTGGAGACGACCCGCGCGGTCACCGGCTCGACGCCACGCCCCAGCGTGAGGTAGTTGAACAGCGCGAAGTCGACCAGGAAGGCCACCCCGCCCACGGTGGCGAACTTGCTCAATTCACGCAGCAGGTGGCCGAACCGGTCCAACAACGAACGGACCAGACCCGGGCGGGTCTGCGGGGCACCCGGCTGGTCCCCGGTCATCGTCGCGGCCACCTCGCGAGCGTACCGGTTGCCGGCTGATCGGACGGGGTGCCACCGGCGACCCGCCGCCGCGCCGTGGGTCGACCCGGGTCCCCCGTTGTCCCGGGGCCGTTCCCGCGCCCGCCGGCAGTTCGTCGAAGGATTTGCGTGAAAGTGCGCGTGAAAGCGGGTATCAGCTCGTGTTACCGCAGCCGGGCCGTACCTTGTGCAGTTCTTCACAACCAGTCCCACTGACTCGCGGGTCCGCCCGGTTTACGCTGAGGCCAATCCCAGGTTTCCACGAAGGCGACGCGGCAGGCGTCCGCCGAGACTCGTGCATCCCATAAATCGGTCAGCGTCGACCACAAGGAGATGAGTCATGGTTGCTCCGGCTACTGTGCGGGGGATCGATCAGGCCCCCACGACCCACCCCAAGCTGCTCGCCTGGGTCCGGGAGATCGCGGAACTGACCACCCCCGACCGGGTGGTCTGGGTGGACGGGTCCGACGAGGAGTGGCGGCGTCTCACCGACGAACTCGTCGACAACGGGACCCTCGTCCGGTTGAACCCGGAAAAGAAGCCGAACTCCTTCTACGCCCGCACCGACCCCACGGACGTCGCCCGGGTCGAGGAGCGCACCTTCATCTGTTCCGTGGACGAGGCGGACGCCGGCCCCACCAACAACTGGATGGCGCCGGCCGAGATGAAGCGGACGATGACCGAGCTGTACCGGGGTGCGATGCGCGGCCGGACGATGTACGTCATCCCGTTCTGCATGGGGCCGGTCGAGGCCGAGAACCCGATGTTCGGCGTCGAGATCACCGACAGCCCGTACGTGGTCGCCTCGATGCGGATCATGACCCGGATGGGCGCGAGCGTGCTCGACGCGATGGGCGACGACGCCGACTTCGTGCACGCGCTGCACTCCATCGGCGCCCCGCTCGCCCCCGGCCAGACCGACGTGGCCTGGCCGTGCAACGAGACGAAGTACATCTCGCACTTCCCGGAGACCCGGGAGATCTGGTCCTTCGGCTCCGGGTACGGCGGCAACTCGCTGCTCGGCAAGAAGTGCTACTCGCTGCGGATCGCCAGCGTGATGGGGCGCGACGAGGGCTGGCTCGCCGAGCACATGCTGATCCTCAAGATCACCTCGCCGGAGGGGAAGGTGTACCACGTGGCGGGCGCGTTCCCGTCCGCCTGCGGCAAGACCAACCTGGCCATGCTGGAGCCGACCATCCCCGGCTGGAAGGTCGAGACCATCGGCGACGACATCGCCTGGATGCGGTTCGGCCCCGACGGCCGCCTCTACGCGGTCAACCCGGAGTACGGCCTGTTCGGCGTCGCCCCGGGCACCGACTGGAAGACCAACGCCAACGCGATGCGGACGTTGGACCGGGGCAACTCGATCTTCACCAACGTCGCCCTCACCGACGACGGCGACATCTGGTGGGAGGGCATGGGCGAGCCGCCGGCCCACCTGATCGACTGGAAGGGCAACGACTGGACGCCGGAGAGCGAGAACCTCTCCTCCCACGCGAACAGCCGGTTCTGCACCCCGATCACCCAGTGCCCGATCCTGGCCGACGACTACTTCGACCCGAACGGGGTGCCGATCGACGCGATCCTGTTCGGCGGCCGTCGCCGGGACACCATCCCGCTGGTCACCGAGGCCCGCGACTGGGTGCACGGGGTGTACCTGGGGGCGACGCTGTCCTCGGAGACCACCGCCGCCGCGTCCGGCGCGGTGGGCGTGGTGCGCCGCGACCCGATGGCGATGCTGCCGTTCATCGGCTACCACGCCGGTGACTACTTCAACCACTGGATCGAGATGGGCAAGGGCGTCGACGGCGACGCCGCCAAGCTGCCCAAGATCTACTACGTGAACTGGTTCCGTAAGGACGCCGAGGGCAACTTCCTCTGGCCCGGCTTCGGCGAGAACTCGCGGGTGCTCAAGTGGGTCGTCGAGCGGATCGAGGGCAGCGCCGACGCGGTCGAGACCCCGATCGGCATGGTCCCGACCGCCGACGCGCTGGATGTCGACGGGCTCGACATGACCCCGGAGGACGTCCGGATCGCCCTCAAGGTCGACCCGCAGGAGTGGCGCAACGAGCTGCCGCTGGTCACCGAGTGGTTCGAGAAGTTCGGTGACAAGCTGCCGGCCGTCCTGTGGTCGGAGCTGGACGCGCTGCGCGCCCGGCTCGACGAGGACCGGTCGCGGTGACCCGACGCCCAGCACCGCCCGCCGGAAGGCGGCAGGCACCGCGCTGACAGGTGTGCCGGCCGCCCGTACCGGGCAAGACCGGAAACCATGAGGACGGCCGCCGTGACCCCACCGGTCCGGCGGCCGTCCGCCGTCCGGGCGCTGACCACCCTGCTCGCGGTGACCGCCGCCGCCACCGTCGGGGTCGAGCTGCTCAACTGGTGGTACGCCCCGGAGCAGGAGTTCGGCCTCGCGGTGCGCACCGGCTGGGCGATGCTGCGGTCGCTGGGATTCCTGGTGCTGATCGGGCAGGTGAACCGGGGGCGGGCCGGGGCGAAGCCGTTCGGGCTGATCCTCGCCGTGACCACCGTGTTCGCGGTCGGCCGGCTGGTGGTGCCCCGGCAGGGCGTCCCGCCGCTGCCCGGCCTGCTCGGCTTCGCCGTGCTCACCGCGCTCTGCGTCGCCGTGGTCGTGCTGCTCTACCGCTGCGACGCGGTCGTCGGGCACCTGGTGCGCCACCGCCGGGGCCTGGTCGTCGAGGGCGGGACGATCGCCTGGCGGGAGGTCGCCCCGAAACGCCCCCAGGTCACCGCCTGGCTGCTCACCGCCCGGGTGGCCGCGTTCACGTACAGCCCGTTGATGCTGGTGCCCGCGCTGGTGGCCGGCGGCGCGGTGCTGGACGGCCGGCTCGGCGTCGTACCCGTGGTGCTGGCCTGGTTCGCCGCCGGCATCGTGGTGAGCTACCTGGTGCTGTTCTGTACGGCGTTCCTGCTGCGCGGCAGGCGGTGGGCCCGCCGCCTGCTGGTGACGGTCACCCTCGGCGTGCTCGCGGTGAACCTGCCGCTGTGCTGGTGGCTGCTCGGCCTGGACGGTCTGGTCCGCGACGGCGCACCCCTGCTGGCGGCGGCCACCCTGGCCCTCTACGCCCTGCACCGCGCTCCCGCCACCCCCGCCTCCGCCGACGCCCCCGACGCCCCGCCCCGGTGATCAAGAGGTTTCGGTCAGTGGACGGCCCATCGACGACGTATTTCTCTTGATCGCGCACGGAGTGCGCCACCGAGGCACTGATGTTCGGTGTGGGTCGCTACCCTGCAAGGTGATGACTCTGCGGAAACTTCTCTACTCCGTCTACGAGCGCCGGCTGACGGCCAGGCTCGCGGGTCGACCGGTGCCCCGGCACGTCGGCGTGATGTGCGACGGCAACCGCCGGTGGGCGCGGGAGATGGGCTTCGTCGACCCGAACGACGGGCACCGGATGGGTGCCGAGCGGATCAAGGAGCTGCTGCGCTGGTGCGACGCGGCAGGCGTCGGCCACGTCACGCTCTGGCTGCTCTCCACCGACAACCTGTCCCGGCCGGCGGAGGAGCTGGACCCGCTGCTCCAGATCATCGAGGATCTCAGCACCGAGCTGGCCGAGGAGGGCAACCCCTGGCGGCTGCGGATGGTCGGCGCGCTCGACGTGCTGCCCAACCAGCACGCCCAGGCGCTCAAGGCCGCCGAGGAACGCACCCGGGAACGCACCGGCGGCGCGCAGGTCAACATCGCCGTCGGCTACGGCGGCCGGCGCGAGATCACCGACGCGGTGCGGTCGCTGCTGGTGGAGCACGCGGCCAAGGGCGGCACGATCGAGGAACTGGCCGGCACGCTGGACGTCGACCACATCTCCGAGCACCTCTACACCCGGGGCCTGCCCGACCCGGATCTGATCATCCGGACCAGCGGCGAACAGCGCATGTCCGGTTTCATGCTCTGGCAGTCGGCGCACTCGGAGTTCTACTTCTGCGAGCTGAACTGGCCCGACTTCCGCCGGGTCGACTTCCTGCGCGCCCTGCGCTCCTACGGCACCCGGCAACGCCGCTACGGCACCTGACCGGCCGACGCGACGGGCGGGGGCTGCGGGCATGTCGGCCGATGCCCCCGCGCGCACGGTCAGGTCAGGTGATGCACGGCCCGGGTGAGGAAGTCGCCGAGCGCGGCGGGGGAGTCGATGGTGAGGTCGGCGGCCTCGGCGACCTCCCGGCCGGTCTCCGGGTTGGCCACCGCCACGCAGATGCCGAGGAACCCCGGATCGGCGGCGGAGCGGGCACGCAGCGCCGCGAACGCCTTGATGTCGGAGACGTCGTCGCCGAAATACCACGCGCCGCCGGCGTCCCGGACCACCTCGCCGATGACCAGCCCCTTGTCCCGGTCGACGGGGGGCTTGAGCTCCAGCACCATCCGGCCGGCCTGCACCCGCAGCCCGAGCCGGTCGGCCTGCGCCCGCCCCCACTGCTCGACCGCCGGACCGAGCTGCTGTGCGGTACGCCAGTGCAGGGCCACGCTCAGCCGCTTGAACTCGACCAGCGCCCCGGCGGGCAGTTCGGCGCGGGCCCGGTCGGCCAGCTCGGCCATGGTGGGCACCCAGGGCAGCGCGGCGGGCTCGGTGACGGTCTCGCCGCCGGAGTGGCTGTGCTCCAGGCCGTACAGTCCGTAGAGGTCGATCCCGGTGAGGCCACCGAGGTGGTCACGGAGGAAGTCGACGGGACGGGCGGAGACGATCGCCACCCGCTGCACCACCGGGGCGAGCGCCTCCAGGGCGGCGAGCACCTTGGGTGCGGGGCGTACCGCGGTGGGGTCGTCGTCGACCGGCGCGAGGGTGCCGTCGAAGTCGAAGAAGAGGACGGTGTCTGCGGCCCGCTCGGCGGTGGTACGCCAGGCGTGCTCAGCATCCAGCGGGGTCTGCGGCTGCTGGTTACCCAGATTCAACGGCGGCACGCGCGACAGCGTACCCCGGAGGCGGTGGATGATTCGTGGCTTCGGAGTGGCTTCTTGACACCGCCGGGGTATGTGGTCAGTGAGTGCTGCTCAGCGTTCGGCGGCCCCCCGCCCCCGCCGTCCCAGGGGCACCACGGTTGCCTCCCGGCCCTGGTTGAGCAGGTAACCCTCGACGAAACCGGTGTTCCGGTCGCCGGTGCGGGTCTCGATCTCGTTGAGCCGCGCCACCAGGAACTCGGTGAGCGCGCTGACCCGGTCGTCGAGCCGGTCGTGCAGTTCGGCGACCACCGCCAGGACGACGGCGGTGCCGGCCACGGTCAGGGCGAAGAGGTTGACCACCAGCGGGATCTGCCCGCCCCCGCCCAGGCCGGCCACCAGGTTCGCGGTCACGCACGCGGTCAGGGAGACTGCCGCGACCACGACTGCCCACCACTTCAGGGTCATGGACAGACCCCTCCTTCTGTCCCGCAGGGCTGAGTTCGGCCTTGTCCCGTCCCCCCGCCGACGACGAGCCCAAGCAGTACGAATAGGGACGCTAGCGTGCCCGTTGCCGGCCCGGAGCGAAACGATCGGGTCTGCTCAGGCGTTCTTTCGCCATCTGAGGAACTACCCGGCCTGCTCTTCGCCCTTTCGGACATCGAGCGGAAGCGTGGGGCGGTATGCGAGGTAACGAATGGTTTCCCTGATGTGGAACTTCTCCGCGTCCGACACGGCGGGGTCGACCAGCCGGCGCAGCAGCGCCTCGACGTCCGGGTCCATCGGGGGAGCGCCGGGGGCGCCCCGGGGGGTGGCGGCCCGGTCCCAGCCGAGGGCGGCGAAGGCGGCGGCCGGGTTGAGGCCCAGCCCCTCACAGAACGCCACCACCCGTTCCGCCTCCGGGTCGCTGGCCCAGTCGCCGCGGACCCACCTGTTGATCGTCTGGCGGGAGACGCCGGTGCGCCGGGAGACCTCGGTGCCGGTCCAGGCGCGCATCGCCCGGGCATCGTCGAGCGCCCGACGAACGAAGGTGGCGAATGCGATCTTCCGGGCGGGGGCGGTCTCGGTCACCCCGAAACCGTACGACCGTAGCGCTCGTCCAGGCTGCCCGGGGCAGATCTTTGTCACGCATATGAGACGGCCTCGCCGGAGCGGCCGGACCGGCCCGGGAACCGGTGCGAAGGGGTCTCACCTGGGCATAATACCGCCGAGCGAGGTGGTCAGGAACCGGACGAAAAGCTGATACTGTCACGCTCATGGGACAATCTACGGTGTGTCACGTGCTTGAGACGATCAGTGCTCACATGCGTCACGCTCCCGGTGCGAGGGGGACCAGGTGACCGAACTCGCGACCCGCGCCCAGGCGTTCGGCCTGATCGCGGAGGGGGTCGCCGCCGGCCTGAGCGCGCCCTGGCGGCTCTACCTCGCCCGGGGTTGCCGCTACCTGTCACTGAGCGTCGGCGACCGCGACGAGTGGAACGCCTGGCGGACCCATCTCGGCTGCCCGGAGATGAGCGTGCGGGTCTACGACTCCGGTGGCGAGATCCGCCGCTCCTCGATGGCCGAGGTCGTCCTGGACGGCTGCCGGATCAGCGTCGAACTCGTCGAGGAGGTCAGCACCGAGGACCTGGAACGGCTGCTCGTCGTCGACCCGACTCCGGCCGAGCCGGAGGACCGGTGACCCCGTCGCCGCGGCCCACCGGAGCCGCCCGATGAGCCCGCTGCTCGCCCTGTTCCTCGTCCTCGTCCTCGGGGCGACCAGCTACGCCGCCGGCCGGTTGCACGGTCAGCTCAGCTACCGGATCGGGTACCGCTTCGGCTACCGGCAGGGCTACTTCGACGGGGACCGGGGCGCCTGGAACCGGCGCCGGCGCGACGCCCAGGCCGTGCTCGCCTCGGCGCTCACCGCCCCGGCCGTGCCGGCCAGCGCCGCGCGGCGTCCCACAGCCGCGGTCCGCCAGGGCACCACGTACACCGGCTCCTCGTTCGCCAGCCCGCCGGGCCCGGTCGCCGGTCGGCACCCGACCGGCACGCTGGTCCGCCGGCCCGGCTGAACCGGCGGGAGCCGACAGCCGTCGGTGCGGCGTGCCGACACCGACCGCGTCGACGGGTGACGCGGTTCCACCGGCCGGGATGCGCGCAGGGGGCAGGCATCCCGGCCGGGTCCGCGCCGCCCGCCGGGTGGGGCGTACCCGGTGCGGGGAGATCCTCGTCCACCCTCTAGCCGAGGCGGCCCGACGCCGCTAGCGTCTAGGCATGACCCGGGGTTTTCCCGGGTCAGCCGGCCGCCCGGATCTGCGACCTCGCGCACGGGGTTCCGCATCCGACCCCGTGTCACCGGGCACCGGAGGAGGCGGAACGCGGATGGCGGATGCCCGTCCGTCGGAGCAGGCCTGTGACGACTCGCCGTACGCCCGCCGGTGTCGACCAGATCCCGGCCGCGACTGCCACGACCCGCCGAGCCACCCGGAGCCGCCGTCCGGCGGCCGCCGCCCCGCCCGGCCCCGAGGAGCCCGGACCAACCGGCCAGGTGTTCGTTCTGGACACGTCGGTGCTCCTGTCCGACCCGGCGGCCTTCCACCGCTTCGCCGAGCACGAGGTGGTCCTGCCGCTCGTGGTGATCTCGGAGCTGGAGGGCAAACGACACCACCCGGAGCTGGGCTGGTTCGCCCGCCAGTCCCTGCGGATGCTCGACGAGCTGCGGGTCCGGCACGGTCGACTGGACCGTCCGGTGCCCGCCAACGAGTCCGGCGGCACGCTCACCGTGGAGCTGAACCACTCTGACGACGGCGTCCTGCCCCCCGGGTTCCGTAACGAGTCCAACGACGCGCGCATCCTGTCGGTGGCGCTGAACCTGGCCGCCGAGGGGCGGGAGGTGACGCTGGTCAGCAAGGACATGCCGTTGCGGGTCAAGGCCGCCTCGGTCGGGCTGCGGGCCGACGAGTACCGGCACGGCCAGGCCAGCGACCCGACCTGGACCGGGATGGCCGAGCTGGAGCTGGGTGAGGACGAGATCGGCCGGCTCTACGCCGGGGACTGCCTCGACCTGGACGCCGCCGCCGGCCTGTCCTGCCACACCGGCCTGGTGTTGCACTCCACCCGGGGGTCGGCGCTGGGGCGGGTGCTGCCCGACAAGACCGTCCGGCTGGTGCGCGGCGACCGCGAGGCGTTCGGTGTGCACGGCCGCTCGGCCGAGCAGCGGATCGCGCTGGACCTGCTGCTGGACGAGTCGATCGGGATCGTGTCGCTGGGTGGCCGGGCCGGCACCGGCAAGTCGGCGCTGGCGCTGTGCGCGGGGCTGGAGGCGGTGATGGAGCGCCGCCGGCACAAGAAGGTGGTGGTGTTCCGCCCGCTCTACGCCGTCGGCGGGCAGGAACTGGGCTACCTGCCCGGGTCCGAGTCGGAGAAGATGTCGCCCTGGGCGCAGGCCGTGTTCGACACCCTCGGGGCGGTGGTGCACGAGAACGTGCTGGAGGAGGTCACCTCGCGGGGCATCCTGGAGGTCCTGCCGCTGACCCACATCCGGGGCCGGAGCCTGCACGACGCGTTCGTCATCGTCGACGAGGCCCAGTCGTTGGAGCGGGGCGTGCTGCTCACCGTGCTGTCCCGGATCGGGCAGGGCTCGCGGGTGGTGCTCACCCACGACGTCGCTCAGCGGGACAACCTGCGGGTCGGGCGGCACGACGGGGTGACGGCGGTGATCGAGGCGTTGAAGGGCCACCCGCTCTTTGCGCACGTCACGTTGAACCGGTCCGAGCGGTCCCCGATCGCGGCGATGGTGACGGATCTGTTGGAGGACATCCCGGGCTGACCCGCGCGGGGGCGAGGTCCGCCCCTCATCGTCCGCATTCACTTTGTGGCGCAGGTCACAAATTGGCCGGTGGGTTTCCCATCAGCCTCACTGTGCGCGATGGTGTCCCACGAGCGCCCACGTCCCGGTGGGGGTGTTGGTGACCGTTCGTCCCCTTCTCAGGACGGGCAGCCACCCCCCTGCCGGTGCGTCGGTGGCGACCGGCTCAGGTCGGGGCGCTCGTGGCGCGGCCGCGCCCGTTCACGGCCGGTCCGTGCCGCGTCCTTGCCCCCGACGAAGGGACACTTCGTGAGTCGGCTGTGGAGCCGGTTCGGTGCCCGTACGGCCGCCGTCGCACTGCTCTCCGTGGGCGTTGCCGGCGGTTTCTATCTGGGCGAAGACCGGGAAACCCAGCAACAGGGCCTGACCGCACAGGTCGGCCTCCAGGTCGACCAGGCCGAGTACGACTACCAGCGTGACCGGCAGGCCGACCATCGGCGGGAGTCCGCCAAGCAGCGGGCCGCCGAGTACCAGGCGAAGCTGCGGGCCGCCGCGGCGGCCAAGGAGGCCGCCCAGCGGGCCAAGGCCGCCGAGGCCGCCGCCGCGTCGCGGAAGAAGGAACGCGAGGCCGAGGCCAAGGCCAAGGAGGAGGACGGGAAGATCAAGCCGTACGCCGGCCCGGTCCCCGCCTCGTGCAACTCCTACAGCGGGCACCGCAAGACCGGCTGCGCGATGCTCCTCCAGGCGGGCTTCAAGATCGACCAGATGCCCTGCCTGGACAAGCTCTGGAACAAGGAGAGCGGCTGGAACCCCAAGGCCAGCAACTCCTCGTCCGGCGCGTACGGCATCCCGCAGGCGGTGCCGGGCAGCAAGATGAGCTCGGTCGCCAGTGACTGGCGGACCAACCCGGTCACCCAGATCAAGTGGGGCCTCGGCTACATCGAGGGCCGGTACGACAACCCGTGCGGCGCCTGGGCCAAGAGCCAGAGCGAAGGCTGGTACTGAGCGACGACACAGACGGCGGGGCGGGTGGGCGACCACCCGCCCCGCCGTCTGCGTAGCCCCGCCCGGCACGGGACCCGGGTGGCGGTCGGCGGAGAATGCTGATAGCCATGGTGGGGTGACCCTGCACCCGACGGGCGGCGACCCCGACCGGTTCGGCACCGAGGCGTTCTACGCGTCGCTCGGCCGGGCCTTCGTCGCCATGTGCGCGGTGGTGCCGTTCCTCTTCCTCATCGAGGCCCTCGACCAGGGGCTCGGCTTCGGGCTCGACGTGGCCGCCGGGATCATCCCGCAGCGCATCCAGGGGCTCGACGGGGTGTTCTTCTCGCCGTTCCTGCACCACGGCTTCGACCACCTCTACAGCAACAGCATCCCGCTGATCCTGCTCGGCACCTTCGTGCTGGCCGCCGGCACCCGCCGGTTCCTCTGGTCCACCCTGGTCATCATCCTGGTCAGCGGGCTCGGCGTCTGGTTCACCGGCTCGCCCAACTCGGTGGTCGTCGGGGCGAGCGGGGTCATCTTCGGCTACCTGGGCCTGTTGTTCACCCGGGGCATCGTCGAGCGGAGCTGGTGGAACTTCGGGGTGGTGCTGCTGGTCGGCCTGCTCTACGGCTGGCAGCTGCTCGGCATCCTCCCCACCGACGAGCGGATCTCCTGGCAGGGTCACCTGTTCGGGCTGCTCGGCGGGGTGGTCGCGGCGATCCTCTTCCGGCGTCGCCGCCCGTACGACCCGTACCGGGAGTACCGGGTGGAGTCCACCCTGAGCCCCTGACGCGGACGACCCGCCCGACCCGCGTGGCGGGAGCGGGAATGCTTGCCCGGACCGCACGTCGGGCCTACCGTCGGCAGCAGCACGCGTCGCCCGCCACCGGCGCGGCGCACGTTGACCGCCAGCGGAAAGCGACGGTACGCCCATGCGCGAGGTCGATGTCGCCGTGATCGGAGCCGGCCCGACCGGGCTGTTCGCCGCGTACTACGCGGGTTTCCGGGGGCTGTCGGTGGCGGTGGTCGACGCGCTGCCCGAGCCGGGCGGGCAGATCACCGCCATGTACCCGGAGAAGCTGATCCTCGACGTCGCCGGCTTCCCCGCCGTCAAGGGCCGGGACCTGGTCGCCAACCTGCTCGCCCAGGCCGCGCCCTACCACCCGGAGTACCTGCTCGGCACCCGGGCCGAGAAGCTCGCCCACACCGACGGCCGGCCGGTGCTGGGCCTGGCCGGCGGCGAGCAGTTGCGCTGCGGTGCGGTGCTGGTCACCGGCGGGCTGGGCAGCTTCACCCCGCGCCCGCTGCCGGTCGCGGACAGCTTCGTCGGCGGCGGGATCGTCTACTTCGTACCGGAACCGACCGCGCTGGCCGACCGGGACGTGCTGATCGTGGGCGGCGGTGACTCGGCGTTCGACTGGGCGGCCACCCTGCAACCGTTGGCCCGCTCGGTGACCCTGGTGCACCGCCGGGAGCGGTTCCGGGCGCACGCCGCGACCGTGGCCCGGGTGTTGTCGCTGCCGGTACGGGTCGTGGTCAACGCCGAGGTGACCCGGCTCTACGGCGACGACACGGTCACCGCCGCCGAGATCACCGTCCGGGGCGGGGCGGCCGAGACGCTGCCTGTCGACACGGTGGTCGCGGCGCTCGGCTTCACCGCCGACCTGGGGCCGCTGGCCGAGTGGGGGCTGCGGCTGGACCGCCGGCACATCGTGGTGGACAGCGCGATGGCGACCAATCTGCCCCGGGTGTTCGCCGCCGGTGACATCACCGAGTACCCCGGCAAGGTGCGGCTGATCGCCACCGGCTTCGGCGAGGCCGCCACCGCCGTCAACAACGCCGCCGTCGCCATCGACCCGGCGGCCCACCTCTTCCCCGGCCACTCCTCCGACGCCGGCTGACCCACCGCACACCGCCGTGGGCCCGCACTGCGCGGGCCGGCGGGGCCGCTGCGCCTCCCGTGCCGACCTGGCCGTGGTGCCCGCCCGATCCGCCGTGGTGCCCGCCCGGTCCGCCGTGCGCAGCCTGGCCGTGGGGCCGGCCGGGCGGGGGTGGTGCCCGGCGGGCCGGGTCAGGGGAGGCCGACGAGGTCGGCCATCAGGGCGGTCTGGTGGTCGAAGTAGGCGTCCCGGTGCGGGACGACCGGGTCGAGGCGGCCGAAGAGGTCGAAGCTGATCAGCCCGAAGAGCTGGGTCCAGCCGGCCATGCCCCGGGCGAGCAGGGCCTCGGGCAGGCCGGGGAAGAGCCCGGCGGCGATCTCGGCCAGGTCGGCCCGGACCGGCTCGGGCAGGTCGTCGTCGGGCGGGGTGATCCGGCCGGCGGCCACCCCGTCGGCGAGGATGCCGAGCAGGGTCAGCGGTGGGCGCTGCGCGGGGAGCACGGTGTCGACGGGGGCGGCGTACCCGGGCACCGGGCTGCCGTAGAGCAGGGCGTACTCGGCGGGGTGGGCCAGCGCCCAGGTGCGGGCGGCCCGGCAGGCGGCGTGCCAGCGTCCGCGCAGGTCGGCCCGGTCGACGGCGGCGTCGGCGGCCTCCACCGCGTCGCCGAGCGCCTGGTACGCCTCGATGATCAGCGCGGTGAGCAGGTCGTCGCGGCTGGGGAAGTAGCGGTAGATCGCCGACGAGACCATCCCCATGTCCCGGGCGACCGCCCGCAGCGAGAGGTCGGCGCCGTCGCTGGCGAGGTGGCGGCGGGCCACCGCCTTGATCTCGTCGATCATCTCGGCACGGACCCGGGCGCGGATCGAGGAAGCCGGCATGCCCCCACTCTGCCACGGATCAGAGCGCCAATCAAAAGAGAGAGCACTGCTCTTGACTCGATGGACCAGGTCGGCCATGCTGGATGCAGCTCACCGAGAGCAGTGCTCTCGATCCGGTCTCCTGCTTCGAAAGGTTCTCCCATGTCGCTGCACGTGATCGTCGGCGCCGGCCCGGTCGGCACCGCCACCGCACAGCACCTCGCCCAGCAGGGCGAACAGGTCAGGCTTGTTACCCGGCGGGGCACCGGCCCCGTCGACCCGGCGATCGAGCGGATCGCCGCCGACGCCGCCGACACCGACCGGCTGACCACCCTCACCGACGGGGCGGTCGCGCTCTACAACTGCGCCAACCCGGCCTACCACCGGTGGGCCACCGACTGGCCGCCGCTGGCCGATGCGCTGCTCACCACCGCCGAGCGCACCGGCGCGGTGCTCGCCACCGTCGGCTGCCTCTACGGCTACGGCCCGGTCGACGCGCCGATGACCGAGGACACCCCGCTCGCCGCCACCGGCACCAAGGGACGGGTCCGCAACCGGATGTGGACCGAGGCGCTCGCCGCCCACCGCGCCGGCCGGGTCCGGACCACCGAGGTACGCGGCTCGGACTACCTCGGTGCCGAGGGCAACTCGCTGCTGCCGCTGGTGCTGCCGAAGGTGCTCGCCGGCCAGCGGGTCGTCCTGCCGGTCAACTGGGACGCCCCGCACACCTGGACGTACGTCGGGGACGTGGTGCGTACCCTGGTCGCCGCCGCCACCGACGAGCGGGCCTGGGGACACGCCTGGCACGTGCCGAGCGGACCGCCGACCAGCGTCCGCAAGCTGGCCGTCCGGGCGGCCGAGCTGGCCGACGCACCGCCGCCGAAGCTGACCCGCCTGCCCTACCCGCTGCTCTGGCTCGGCGGCCTGACCGACCCCTTCGCCCGCGAGCTGCGGGAGACCGCGCACCAGTTCGCCGGGCCGTTCGTGATGGACTCGACCCGGGCCACCACCGTCCTCGGCATCACCCCGACCCCGGTGGACGAGGCGCTGACCGCCACCGTCCGTACCCTCACCGCCACCCTCGGGACGCCCACCCCGGCGGGCGCGACCCACTGACCGCCGCCCCCGCCGACCGTCCCGGCCCGCGCGGACGGTCAGGCCGGGTCAGCGGCGCGGAGCCGGGCCCAGCGCCGCCACCAGCACCGCGACCAGGGTGAGCGTCGCGCCGGCCAGGGTGGCCGGGCCCGGGTGCGACGCCGACGTCGGCAGCACCACGTCCAGCACGACCGCCCCGACGACCTGACCGGCGATGGTGGCCAGCCCCAGCAGCAGGACCCCGGTGAACCGGACGATCGCCGCCGCGACCGCGATGAAGACGATGCCGATCGGGCCACCCAGATAGAGCCACGGCTCGGTCGGCAGCGCGCCACCGGGAGCACCCCGGACCACCAGGTCCACACCGAAGGTGATCAGCAGGGCCACCGTACCGACGGCGAAGTTGACTCCGGTGGCGACGAGCGCACTGCCCGACGCCCCTCGGACCAGCCCGTTGACCGCCTGCTGCCAGGCCAGCCCCAACCCGGCCAGCAACGGCAGCAGGGCCAGCGCCAGGGTGCCCGGGTCGCCGAGCCGGTCACCGACCGCCAGCAGCACGGCCAGCACGGTCAGCACCGCACCGGCCAGCCGGGGGACGGTCACCGGCTGCCGCCCGCCCGGCCCGATGCCCGCGCGGTCCACCACCAGGCTGCTGGCCGACTGCCCGGCCACCACCGCCACGGTGAACACCGCCACACCGAGCGTCCCGATGGTGAGCCCCTGGGTGGCGACCAGGAACGCCCCGCACACCCCGCCCAGCAACTGCCAGGGGCGCAACGCCCCGGACCGCAACGCCCCGCGCAGGTCGGCCAACCCGCGCCGCCCCCCGGGCAGGGCCGGGACCAGCACCAGCAGCACCAGCAACCCGAGACCGAAGGAGACCACCGCGGCGGCAATGCCGTCGGCCAGGCGTACGCCCAGCTCGCCGTTGATCCGGGACTGCACGGCCACGCCGACGCCGGCGGCGGTTGCCAACCCGATGCCGGCGATCCGCCGGGCGGTGGACAGGACGGGAGGGGCGGCGGTGCCGGAAACTGTCACTCCTGCTCTGCCAGGGGCCTGCCGTCGAAGTCCACCGCCGAGTAGAGGGCCAGCTTCTCCAACCGGTGGTAGGAGTCGATCACCCGGATCGTGCCGCTCTTGGAGCGCATCACGATCGACTGGGTGTACGCCCCGCCCGCCTGGTACCGCACCCCGCGCAGCAGGTCACCGGAGGTCACCCCGGTCGCCACGAAGAAGCAGTTGTCCCCGGTGACCAGGTCGTCGGTGCCGAGCACGCGGTCCAGGTCGTGCCCGGCGGCGAGCGCCTTCTCCCGCTCCTGCGCGTCCTGCGGCCAGAGCTTGGCCTGCATCGCCCCGCCCATGCACTTGAGCGCGCACGCCGAGATGATCCCCTCCGGGGTGCCGCCGACGCCCATCAGCACGTCGACGCCCGACTCGCCCCGGGCGGCGGCGATCGACCCGGCGATGTCGCCGTCGGAGATGAACCGGATGCCGGCCCCGGTCCGCCGGATCTGCCCGACCAGGTCGTCGTGCCGGGACCGGTCCAGCACGCAGACGGTGACCTCGGCCACCTCGGTGCCCTTGACCTTGGCGATCCGCCTGATGTTCTCGGCCGGACCGGCCTCGATGTCCACCACGTCGGCGTACTCCGGGCCGACGGCCAGCTTCTCCATGTAGAACACGGCGCTCGGGTCGAACATCGCCCCCCGCTCCGAGACGGCCAGCACGGCGAGCGCGTTGGGCATGCCCTTGCTCATCAGCGTGGTGCCGTCGACCGGGTCCACCGCCACGTCCACCTCGGGGCCGGTGCCGTCGCCCACCTGCTCGCCGTTGAACAGCATCGGCGCGTTGTCCTTCTCGCCCTCGCCGATCACCACGACGCCGCGCATCTGGATCGAGTTGATCAGCTTGCGCATGGCGTCCACGGCTGCCCCGTCGCCACCCTCCTTGTCGCCCCGGCCGACCCACCGACCGGCGGCCATCGCCGCGGCCTCGGTGACCCGGACCAGATCGAGGGCGAGGTTGCGGTCGAGATCCTGCGGGACCCGCGTCCTGGTGTTCGTCATGGCGGCTTCCTCCTCGCGACGGTGCGGGGTGGGCCGGCGGGACGCCGGTCGCCCCGGCCGGCTGTGTCGCTGATCCTCACACGATGCCAGGTCCGGGGACGGGGCGGGGCGATGGTGCGCGGGTTCGCCCCACCGGGCGGCTGCGAGAATGGGCCGGTGGAAGCCGCCCAGCCCGCCGACCGCGTACCCGCCGACCCGACCCCGCCGGACGGCCGGCCGCCCGTGCCCCCGGCCGCCGCCGACGCACCCACCGGGTCCGCGCCCGGCGGCGGCGCGGCCACGACGGCCGGCGGCGGGCCCGAGCCGGCCCTCGTCGGCGGCGACCCGGAGCCGGTGCCCGTCGCCGGGGACCCCGGGCCGACGCCGGTCGCCGGGGACGGGTCGCCGGGCCGGGCGGCGACGGTACGCCCCGGACGCCCGGAGCGGCCCCGCTCCGAGCGCTCACCCAAGGACATGGCCCTGTCGCTGCTGGTGCTGCTGGTGCCGATCGCCCTGCTGCTCGCCTTCTACCGGGGCTTCCTCGGCGGCGAGCAGCCCACCACGGTCGACGCCGCCCCCGCCTACGAGCAGGCCCGCGCGGCGAACGTCTTCCCCGTCACCGAGCCGTCCGGGCTCGGTGACGGCTGGCGTACGGTCAGCGCCAGCTTCCGTACCGTCGACGACGGCGCGAACCTGCGGGTGGGGTATCTCACCCCGGAGGGGCGGGGCGCCCAGCTGGTGCAGAGCAACGTGCCGCCGCAGCGGCTGATCCCCGCCGAGCTGACCGCCGAGGGTCAGCCGCAGGGGCCGGCCGACCTGGGCGGGGCGAACTGGCAGCGGTACACCGGGCGGGGCAACGAGCAGGCCCTGGTGCTCCTCGAACCGGGCCGTACGGTGATCGTGGTGGGCGACGCCCGCGACAACGAGCTGCGTGAGCTGGCCGGCGCGCTGCGCTGACCGGCGGCGCGGGTGGACCGTGCCGAGGGGGATTGCGGAAGGCGACGTCCGGGAACAGAAGGGACACGACCCCGGGCCGGCCCGACCGGGCGGGGACCGTGCGCCGCGCGGGAAGTGTCACGCCCGCGCCGGCACGCCCCCGGTGCCCGCCGGGGGTCGGACGACCCGACTGGAGAACCTGACGTGACCATTCGACGTTTCAGTACGGCGGTCTTCGCCGCAGCGCTGCTCACCCCCGGCCTGGCCGCCTGCAACAACTCCGGCACCGGCGAGGCGGGGACGTCCGCGTCCCCGTCGGTCTCCGGCAGCGTCGCCCCGGGCAGCGCCTCGCCCGGCACCTCCGAGGCCAAGCAGGCCCTGCTGAACTCCACCAACGAGATCCGCAACGGCAACTTCCGGTTCACCATGAGCGGGGTGGGGTCGACCGCCGAGGGGCAGGTGCACCAGCCCAGCCAGAGCGCCCAGATGAAGCTGAGCATCGGTGACGCGTCTTCGGACCTGATGATGAACCTGGACCTGATCCACGCCAAGCCGGACAGCTGGGTCAAGCTCGACCTGGGCGGCAAGTCCGCCAGCAGCATCCCCGGCGCGCAGAAGCTCAACCTCGGCAAGTACCAGCACCTCGACCAGACCCGGATCAAGGGCAACAAGTCCCTCGGGTTCGACTTCGAGAAGCTCGACCCGGCCGGCAGCGCCGTGCTGACCCAGGGCATCACCGAGGTCCGGCAGACCGGCGAGGGCAGCTACGCCGGCACCCTGGACGTGTCGAAGGCCGCCGAGGCCGGTTCCGTCGACCAGACGCTGATCAGCGCCCTGGGCGCGCAGGCGCAGTCGGTGCCGTTCACCGCGAAGCTCGACCCGCAGGGCCGGCTCAGCGAGCTGGTGCTCCAGATCCCGGCCGCCGGCCAGAGCGCCGCGCAGGACATCAAGATCACTTACTCGGACTACGGCAACGCCACCGCCGCCCAGAAGCCCGCCGCCGACCAGGTGGTCGAGGCGCCGCAGGAGTTCTACAACCTGTTCAGCTGAGCCGGCGCACCGACGGCGGGGCGGCCCCCGGGCCACCCCGCCGTCGTCGTGTCCGCCCCGCCCGGCAGGCTGCGGTCAACCCCGGCTCAGAGCAGTTCCAGGTAGTCGTTGACCCGGTCGTAGGCCACCGTCAGCAGGGTCAGCGGCTCGGGCGAGGCGGCCAGCAGCCGGCGGCACGCGGCGATGTTCGCGCCGGTCGACGGCCCCGCGCCGATGCCCTCGGACGCCATCAGCCGGCGCATCCCGTCGATCGCGTCCGCCTCGCTCACCGTGACCATCTCGTCGATGATCTCGGTGTTGAGCACCGGCGGGATCATGCCGATGGACAGCCCCTGGATGCGGTGCGGGACGAACACGTCGGCGAACATGTCGCACCCCTCCGGCTGCACGCCGAGGATGCGCAACCCGCCCTGGTGCTGCCGGAGCACCTCGCCGATGCCGGTCAGGTGACCGCCGGTGCCGATGCCGGCCACGTAGCAGTCCACCTGGGTGCCGTCCAGGTCGGCGATGATCTCGCGGACGGTGGTCAGCCGGTGGATCTCCGGGTTGGCCGGGTTGGCCGCCTGGTTGAGCATCACGTACTCGGGGTGCTCGAACTGGATCTCGGTGGCCAGCTCGCCGTGCGAGTTGTTGCCCCGGGTGCTGTCCGAGAGCCGCACCTCCACCCCGAAGCTGGCCAGCAGGCGACGCTTCGACTCGCTGTAGTTGTCCGGGATGACCAGCACCACCCGGTAACCGAGCACGGCGGCGGCGATCGCGATCCCCATCCCGGTGTTGCCGCCGGTGGGCTCCAGGATGGTCTGCCCGGAGCCCGGCTTGAGCAGGCCGTCCCGCTCCGCCGCCCGGATCATGTTCAACGCGATGCGCATCTTGTGGCTGCCGCCCGGGTTGTTCAGCTCCAACTTGAGCAGGATCTCCCCGGGCAGGTCGGCGGTGAGCCGGCTGAGCCGCACCAGCGGGGTGCCCCCCACGGTGTCCAGGATCGAGTCACGGATGCCCATCTCAGCCCACCTCCGCCGTCCGCCGCTGCGGGCCGGGCAGGAAACGCAGCTCGGTGTAGTCCCCGTCGACGCACCGGAACAACCGGGCCTCCCGGACACCGGTGTCGTCGATGCCGACCACCAACTGCGTAAGCGTCGGATAGAGCGGCACCCCGTCGACCAGGGCGTTGCGCCGGTCCTCGTCGCTGAAGTAGGCCCGCCCGTTGGGATGCGAGTGGTAGAGCACCACCACCGGGTCGTCCACGTCGAGGTTGTCCTCCAGGTACATCAGGTCGGCCGGGGCCAGCACGTAGCCGGTGGCGGCGGTACGCGGGAACCGGGCCGGGTCCTTGCGGTGCATCTCGTCGGCCATGTTGCGGGCCTCGTGCACCCGTCCGCTGGCGTGCACGAAACCGCACGCCTCGCCCGGGTAGGCGACCCGGGCGTGCTCGTAGATCGTGTCGAGGGCGGACCCGTCGAGCGCCGCCCCGTCGTCCGGGGTCACCGGTGCGGGCGTCGCCGCCGACCCACCCCCGGTGGCCTTCTTGGTCAGCCCGAACGCGGCCAGCATGACCACCGCGAGGACCACCGCCAGGGCCGGCAGCGTGGCGTTCTCCAACAGCGCCGACCCGAACAGCGCCACCACCGGGAAGAGCACGAAGACGTACGACACCAGGACCGCGTCGACGTGCTGGAGCAGGTAGAAGTAGGCGGCGAAGCCGATCACCGAGCCGACCAGGCCGAGGTAGAGCACCCCGGTGAGGGACCGGCCGGAGATCGCGCCCAGGTCGGGCCGCTCGACGAACGCCCCGAGCACCACCAGCCCCACCGCGCCGAGCCCGATCGGCAGGGTCTCCTGGGTGAGCACGTGCACCGTGCCGCCGTAGCGGGCCATCACCGCGTACGTCAGGGCGTGCATGACCGCGGCGAGCAGCACGGCGGCCGGGGCGAGCAAGCCCCGGGCGCTGATCCCGGCGGTGAGCTGGACGATGCCGACCAGGCAGCCGAGCCCGACCACCACGCCGGCCCACTGCGTCCAGCTCACCGCGATCCGCGAGATCAGCACCGAGAAGAGCAGCAGGAAGACCACGACCGACGAGAAGATCAACGCTGCCAGGCCGGAGCTGATGTGCTGCTCGCCGTAGTTGATCAGTGCGTACGGGACGGCGATGTAGACCACCGCGATGAACGGCACCACCCAGCGCCGGCCCGGCGGCGGTAGCAGCGACACCCCGGGCGTGGCGAGGCAGACGGCGAGCAGGAACGGGAAGGCCACCAGGAAGCGCAGCCCGGCCGCGGTGATCGGCGGCAGCGTCTCCACGCTCATCTTCATGCCGTACCAGGTGGTGCCCCAGATCAGGCACACCAGTAGGTAGAGCAGCCCGAGCTGCCAGCGGCCGGCGCGGGGACCGGTGTGGTTCGTCATGTCATCTCCTGGTCACGCGAAGCCGAACTCGTCGAGCGCCCGCCAGAGTTGCTGGAGGTTGTAGAGGACCGTCTCGTTCCCGCAGGTGTCGATGATCCGCAGTCGTTCGTCGGTGCCGGGACGGTTCACCGCGCACCGGACCCGCCGGTCGTCGCGTTCGAGCACCACCACCGGCCGGTGCTGGCCGGTGCTGGTCACCAGGTCCACCTCGATCGAGGCGAGGCCGGTGCCGTGCACCTCGACCACACCCTCGCAGACCGGTACGACGCCGAAGACCCGGACGTTGCACTCGCCGGAGGTGCCCTGGTACTGGTTGAGCAGCCGGACCCGGCGGTGGCTCGGCACGTCGTTGGTGACGATGATCCCGGGCCCGATCAGCACGTCGTCGCCGACCGTCACCGCGCCGAGGATGCGGGCGAACGCGCCCACCTCGACCCGGTCGCCGAGCCGGGGGTGCCGTCGGCCGCTGGGGTTGTCGGCGATACCCCGCGCGCCGAGCACGACCCCCTGGAGGATGTACGCGTCGTCGCCGATCTCGGTGGTCTCGCCGACCACCGTGCCGAGCCCGTGGTCGATGACCAGTCGCCGCCCGATGCTGGCAGCCGGGTGGATCTCCACGCCGGTACGGACCTTGGCGGCCTCGGAGACCCGGCGGGCCAGGGCGAGCCGGACGTCCGGGCCCAGCGGGGTGTCCTCGGCCCGGTGGACCGCGTGCGCCACCCGGTAGGCGAGGGTCGCCCGGTAGGCGACGTAGCTGTCCCAGACGTACTGCCACGAGTTGCCGGCGGCCGGATCCCGGCGGGCCAGCGCCAGCAGATCCTCCGTGGCGAGCTCGCAGATGGCGCGCAGCCGCTGCGGGGTCAGCAGCGTCTGGGTCACCGCCGAGGACGCCTCGGCCTCGACGAGGCGGACGACCTCCGTGCGCAGCAGCGGCAGCAGGGCCTCGGTCGACGCCGGATCGGCCGGCGGCGGTGTGCCGCCGGAAGAGGTGGCCGGTCCGGACGCGGCGCGGGGGGCCGGTATGCGCTGCCCCGTGCCGTTCGAGCCCGCAGTTGCGTGCAGCGACGACTCCATGCGGCTCCCGCTCCCCGTTCTGCCTGGAACCGTCTCCTTCGGCGGCTCAAGTGAGGTGACACTCGGTGCGGCGTCACGCCTCGGAAGCGGACCAGGCCGCAGGGCGGGCGGGTGCGGTGCCAGATCGTAGTCACAGCCCCCCGCTAACGTGACGATGGACTATTGCTCAAGTCAGTGGCTGAGGGAAATAGCCAATCCTCAGTCCATTGGGGGGAGAGCATGAACGCGGAAGAGTTGGCCGCTCAGCTCGGTACGTGGAAGAACGACCAGACCCGGCTCTACCGCGGGCTGGCCGAGCAGCTGCGGCTGCTGATCCGGCTCGGATCGCTGCCCCCGGGCAGTGAACTGCCCCCGGAACGCCGGCTCGCCGTGGCGCTGGCCGTCAGCCGGACGACCATCGCCCAGGCGTACAGCTCGCTCAAGGAGGAGGGCTGGCTGGTCAGCCTCCAGGGCAGCGGGACCCGGGTGGCGCACGCCCAGCCCGCCGTCGCGCCCCCCTCCGACTACGGTGCGGCGGCGAGCGGCTTCATCGCCGACGTCGTCCGTGACCGGGTGCGTACCGTCGACCTGACGGTCCCGTCGCCCCCGCCCGGCCCGTGGCTGATGGCGGCGATGTCCCGGCTGCCCGCCCTGGCCGCCGCCGCGCTGCCCGGCCGGGTGTACGAGCCGGCCGGCTATCCCGCGCTGCGGGACCGGATCGCCGGCAAGCTGACTGCCGACGGCCGGGTCACCGCCGCCGAAGAGGTGATCGTCACCAACGGCGCGACCCAGGCGTTGTCCCTGTTGGCGGGGGTGCTGACCCGGCGGGGCGACACCGTGTTGGTCGAGGAGCTGACCTGCCCGACGGTGCTGGCGTCGCTGCGTACCGCCGGGTTGCGGCTGGTCGTCGTGCCGATCGAGCGGGAGGGCGCCGACCCGCAGGCGGTCGAGGCGGCGGTCCGCCGGTACGAACCCTCCTTCATTTACGTCATCCCGACATACCACAACCCGACCGGGTGGACGATGACCGAACGTCGGCGTGCGGCACTCGCCTCCATCGCCCGCCGGTACGGGGTGCCGCTGGTCGAGGACCTCACCCTCGCCGACACCCGGATCGACGGTCCGGTCCCGCCGCCCCCGATCGGCGCGTACGCCCCCGGCGGGCAGATATACACCGTCGGCAGCCTCAGCAAGGTCTGCTGGCCGGGGCTGCGGATCGGCTGGCTGGTCGGCCCCCGCCGCGAGCTGCAACGGATCGTGCACCTGCGGGCCATGTACGACCTGGGCTGCCCGCTGCCCACCCAACTGCTCGCCGTCGAGCTCCTCGACGACCTGCCGCAGATCCGCCTCGACCGGCAGCGGGAACTGCTCGGCCGCCGCGACACCCTGCTCGCCGCGCTCGCCGAACACCTGCCGCAGTGGCGGTACGAGTCACCCCACGGCGGGCTCAGCGTCTGGTGCGCCACCCCCCGGCCACTGCAACAGTTCAACCACGTCGCCCAGCACCACGGCATGCAGCTGATGCTCGGTTCGCACTTCGCCGTGGGGGCACGCTCCTACCTGGACCACGTCCGGCTGCCCTTCACCCTCGACGAGGCGGAGCTGACCGAGGTGGTCAGGCGGCTGGCCGGCTACTGGGCCGAGGCCGGGCGTGGCTAGTCTCACGGTGCGCGACGATCGGTAGTACGCTGCGCCCCCATGGGCATCTCCCACCACGGACGCACCGAGCGTCTCGACCTCGCCGACCCGTCCCTGCGCGAGTGGACCTGCCGAGTCGTGCACGTCGATCCCGAACGTGGCATCGTGCTGGACCGCTCCGCCTTCTACCCCGGTGGCGGCGGCCAGCCGCCGGACCACGGCGTGCTGCTGTGGCAGGGGGTGCAGACCCGGATCGTCGGCACCCACAAGGGTGACGACCTCTACCTGATCCCCGCCGAGGGCGACCCGACGCCGCCGGTCGGGGCCGAGGTCCGGGGCGCGATCGAGGACGAACGCCGGTTCACCCTGATGCGCACCCACTCCGGGCTGCACGTGCTCTGCGGCGTGGTGTTCCGCGACTTCGGCGCGCTGGTGACCGGCGGCAACATGGAGCCGGGCGAGGCCCGGATGGACTTCAACCTGCCGCAGCCCCCGGAGGGCTTCAAGGGCCTGCTCGAAGAGGCGGTCAACAAGGAACTCGCCACCGACCGGCGGGTCTCCGTCCGGGTGCTGCCCCGCGACGAGGCGCTGGCCATCCCGGACATCGTCCGCACCCAGACCAACCTCATCCCGCCGGACGAGCAGGAGGTCCGGATCGTCGACATCGAGGGTCTCGACGTGCAGGCCGACGGCGGCACCCACGTCGCGTCCATCGGGCAGGTCGGGCGGATCCAGGTGGTCAAGGTGGAGAGCAAGGGCAAGCAGAACCGCCGGGTCCGCATCCGCCTGGTCAGCTGACCCCGGTTCAGGCGTCGGCGGAGGACCGCGCGGCGTCGATCCGGGCACGGGCACCGTCGAGGGAGCGTTGGCAGGCGGCGGCGAGCCGCTCGCCACGCTCCCACAGCGCCAGTGACTCCTCCAGCGACGTGCCGCCGGCCTCCAACCGCTCCACCACCTGGGCCAGCTCGGAGCGGGCCTGCTCGTAGCTGAGCTGCTCGTCGGGTTTCCGGTCGCTCATCTCGTCCTCCTCATCGCTCGACGGTCGCGGTCAGCTCGCCCTCGGCCAGGCGTATCCGCAGCGGGTCGCCCGCGGCCACCTCGCCGGCCGCCCGGACCACGTGTCCGTCGGCCCGCTGCACGATGGCGTAGCCCCGGTCGAGGGTGGCGGCGGGGGAGAGCCCCCGCAGCCGGGCCAGGGTGTGCCGCAGGTCGGCGCTGGCCGCGTCCAGCCGGTGGTCGAGGGTGCGGCCGGCCCGGTCCCGCAACGCGGATACCTCGGCCGCGCGCTGCTCGACCATCACCTGCGGGCGGGCCAGCACCGGCCGGGACCGCAGCAGGGTCAGCCGGTGCGACTCCCGGTCGACCAGGTTGCGGACCGCCCGCTCCAGCCGGGAACGGGCCTGCCCGATCAGCCGTACCTCGTCGGCCAGGTCGGGCACGACCCGCTTGGCGGCGTCCGTCGGGGTGGACGCGCGGACGTCGGCCACGTAGTCGACAAGCGGAGCGTCCGTCTCGTGGCCGATCGCGCTCACCACCGGGGTACGACAGGCGAAGACCGCCCGGCACAGCGCCTCGTCGGAGAAGGGCAGCAGATCCTCGATGCCACCGCCACCCCGGGCCAGGATGATCACGTCAATGGTCTCGTCGGCGTCGAGGACCCGCAGCGCGTCGACGATCTGCGACACCGCGCCCGGCCCCTGCACCGCCACGTTGACCGTGCGGAACTCCACCGCCGGCCAGCGCCGCCGGGCATTGGTCAACACGTCCCGCTCGGCCGCCGACGCCCGACCGGTGACCAGGCCGATCCGCTGCGGCAGGAACGGCGGCCGGCGCTTGCGGGCCCGGTCGAACAGCCCCTCGGCGGCGAGCAGCTTCTTGAGTTTCTCCAGCCGGGCCAGCAGCTCACCGAGCCCCACCTGGCGGATCTCGTCGGCGCGCAGGCTGAGCGTGCCCCGCGCCGCGTAGAACTCCGGCTTGGCGTGCAGCACCACCCGGGCGCCCTCGCGCAGCTCCGGCGCGCCCGAGTCGAGGACGTCCCGGTTGGTGGTGACGGTGAGGCTGAGGTCGGCCGACGGGTCGCGCAGGGTCAGGAAGACCGTGCCGGCCCCCGGCCGGCGGCTGATCTGCGCCACCTGCCCGTCGACCCAGACCCAGCCGAGCTTGGCGATCCACGCGCCGACCTTCTGGCTGACCACCCGGACCGGCCAGGGTTCCTCGGGGGTGCTGCGCGGGGCGTCGGTCACCCGCCCACCCTACGGTCCGCCTCCGACGACCCGCCGCTGCCGGGCCGCCCGCCGCGACCCGTACCCCCGCTGTGGTACGGGTCGCAGCTCCTGCCGGGGGAGATGTCGACACGTACGATGGTCGGGTGACCGAGGCTGAGGCGACCCCCAAGACCGGCAAGCGCGTGCTCCTGGCCAAGCCCCGCGGCTACTGCGCCGGGGTGGACCGGGCGGTGCAGACCGTCGAGGAGGCGCTGAAGCTCTACGGTGCGCCGATCTACGTCCGCAAGCAGATCGTGCACAACAAACACGTGGTGCAGACCCTGGAGGCGCGGGGCGCGATCTTCGTGGAGGAGAACGAGGAGGTGCCCGAGGGCGCCACCGTCATCTTCTCCGCGCACGGCGTCGCCCCCGAGGTCTACGAGCAGGCCAGGGCCCGGTCGCTGCGGGCGATCGACGCGACCTGCCCGTTGGTGACCAAGGTGCACCAGGAGGCCAAGCGGTTCGCCGCCGAGGACTACGACATCCTGCTGATCGGTCACGAGGGGCACGAGGAGGTCATCGGCACCGCCGGGGAGGCCCCCGCCCACATCCAACTCGTCGACGGCCCCGACGACGTCGACCGGATCACCGTGCGTGACCCGAACAAGGTCGTCTGGCTCTCCCAGACCACGCTGTCGGTGGACGAGACGCTGGAGACGGTGGCCCGGCTCAAGACCCGGCTGCCGCTGCTCCAGTCGCCGCCCAGCGACGACATCTGCTACGCCACCTCCAACCGGCAGCACGTGGTCAAGGAGATCGCCCCCGACTGCGACGTGGTGATCGTGGTCGGCTCGCGCAACTCGTCCAACTCGGTACGCCTGGTCGAGGTGGCCCTGGACGCCGGGGCCCGCGCCGGGCACCTGGTCGACTTCGCCCACGAGATCGACGACGCCTGGCTGGCCGACGCCCGGACGGTGGGCCTGACCTCCGGCGCGAGCGTGCCCGACGAGTTGGTCCACGAGGTGCTGGCCCACCTGGCCGAGCGGGGCTTCACCGATGTCGACGAGGTGGTCACCGCCAACGAGCGGCTGACCTTCTCGCTGCCGCAGGAACTCAAGCGTGACATGAAGGCCGCCGCGCGCGGCTGACCACGGGCCGGCTGCGGCGGGGTCGAGCCGGCACGGAAGCCTCGCGCCGCCCCAGGCACCGGGTGGCGCGCCGATCGTGGGTCGGCGTGCTCGTCGGCGGCCTGCCGGCACCGGTGTCCGTCGTCGGGGGGTTCCCGGCGGACGGAACGGATCACGGGAGGGGTACGTCCCAGTGGGTATGAGAACTCCTCGGATGGCGGTCGTCGTGCTGCTGGCCGCCGGTGTGGCGCTCGCCGCCTGTGGCGACGGTGCCGACGTCACCGGCCCGCCGGCCACGCCGACCAGTTCCCCCACCCTCACGGTCACCCCGACGGACCCGGTCACCCCGACGGGGACCGTGCCGCCGTCCGCGCCGTCGGCCTCGGTGGCCCCGTCCGCGCCGCCGGCCGGGTCGGTGCCGCCCGGCGGGCTGAAGCCGCCGCCCGGCGGCCCACGGCTGCCGCCCGGTCCGGGTGCGACGGAGCTGACCGGCACCGTCGAGGCGGGCGTCGAGCCGGGGTGCCTGCTGCTCGACGGCCACCAGTTGGTAGGCGGCCCCACCGACGTGCTCGTGAAGGGCGCCCGGGTCACCGTCACCGGCCGGGCCCAACCCGACCTGATGAGCACCTGCCAGCAGGGCGTCCCGTTCCTGGTGGAATCGGCCCGCCGCTCCTGACCCGTCCCGCCCGTGTGCCCGTCCGGGTCAGGGGCGGTCGTCGAGGAGTTCGGGGGCCTGGGGTTGGCGGGGGGTCAGCTCGACCTGGGCCGGGACGGTCAGTTCCTGGTCGGAGACGCCCAGCTCGGCCAGTTTGCGTGCGCTGACCAGGACCCGGGCCTCCAGCGAACCGACCGCCCGGTTGTACGCCGTCACCGCGCCACCGAGCGAGCTGCCGAGCTTGCCGACGTGCTCGCCCAGGGTGGACAGTCGGCCGTACAGCTCGCGGGCCAGCGCGTGCACCGCCACCGCGTTACGGGCCAGCGCCTCCTGCCGCCACGAGTACGCCACCGTGCGCAGCAGCGCGACCAGGGTGGCCGGGGTGGCGAGCACCACGTTGCGGGCGAACGCGTGCTCCAGCAGCGTCGGGTCGCGCTGCAACGCCACGTCCAGGAACGGGTCGGCCGGGACGAACAGCACCACGAACTCCGGGCTGTCGTCGAACGCCGCCCAGTAGGTCTTCGCGGCCAGCGCGTCGACATGCCCACGCAGGTGTTTGGCGTGCCGGTCGAGGTGGGTGTCCCGGCTGCGCTCGTCGCGTGCCTCCATCGCCGTCAGGTAGGCGTCGAAGGGCGCCTTGGCGTCCACCACCACCGTGCGCCCGCCGTGCAGCCGGACCACCAGGTCGGGGCGGACCCCCTGGTGGTCGGTGGCGGCGGTGACCTGCTCGCTGAAGTCGCAGTGTTCCAGCATGCCGGCCGCCTCGACGATCCGGCGGAGCTGGTGCTCGCCCCAGCGTCCGCGTACCTGCGGGGCGCGCAGCGCGGCGACCAGCTGCTTGGTCTCGGTGCGCAGCTCGCTGGAGACGGCACCCATCGAGCGGACCTGTTCGCGCAGCTCGGCGTAGGCGTCGACGCGGTCGCGTTCCAGCTCGCCGACCCGGGTCTCGTAGCGGCGCAGGGTGTCGTGCAGCGGGGCGACCGCGCGGGCCACCGCCTCCTGGGACTGGGCGGTGGCCTCGTAGCTCAGCGCCCGCATCGACTGCTCCAGCCGGCCCTCGCCCTCCCGGGTGGCGGCGAGGGTGGCCTCCAGCCGGGCGATCTCGGTGGCCGACCGGGAGCGGGCGGCGTACCAGCCGACCGCCCCGCCGGCGGCGAGGCAGACCACCACCACGGCCAGCGTCGAGAAGTCCATCACCAGAGCTTGCCAAACGGGTACGACTCGACGCCCCCGGGTACGTTCGGAGAATGGAATTTCTGCTCGTGCTCATCCTGGTCGCCATGCTGGCCGGTGGTTTCGTCTGGTGGCGGCGGGAGAAGGCGGCCCGGGAGGCGCGCAGCCTCGCCGACGTACGCGCCGACGCCCAACGCTGGTACGAACGCCTCGGTGGCCAGGTGATGAACCTGCACGGCGACGACCCGGCGGTACGCCAGGCGCTGGTCGACGCGGGTGAGCGGTACAACGCGGCGGGCAGCCAGTTGGAGCAGGCCCGTACGGTGCACCAGTTCCGGCTGGCCCGGGAGACCGCGTTGGAGGGGCTCGCCTACGCGCGGGCGGCCCGGGTGGCGCTCGGCCTGGACCCGGGCCCGGAGCTGCCCCCGCTGGCCGCCGCGCAGGGGGCCGGGGAGATCACCCGGGAGCGTCAGGTGGACGTGCAGGGGCAGACGTTCAGGGCCGGCCCGCAGCCCGGCCGGGATACCCCGTACTACTACCCGGGCGGCCGTTACCAGGGCCGGCCGGTGCCGGCCGGCTGGTACTCGACGCCGTGGTGGAAGACCGCGCTGGGGGCGGGCGTCGGTGTGGTCGGCGGGATGCTGATCGCCGACGCACTCTTCTCGCCGGCCTTCGCCGACCCGGGCTACGACGCCGGCTACCAGGAGGGTTTCGGCGACGGCACCGACTTCGGCGGTGATTTCGGCAGCGCCGGGGACGTCGGCGGCGGCGACTTCGGCACTGCCGGTGACTTCGGCGGGGGTGACTTCGGCGGCGGCGGGTTCGGGGGCGGCGACTTCGGCGGTGGCGACTTCGGCGGTGGCGGCGACTTCTGACGCCGGGGCCGCCGTCGTGGCGTCCGACCGGTCCCCACCCGCCGCGCACCCAACGTGCTTCCGGGCAGGCCCGGACGGGTCCCGGGCAGGCCCGGATGTGCTCCGGCGGCCGGTGCGGAGCGGGCCCCTGCGGTAGCCGAGGCGTCGGCAGGGGCCCGGCGCGTCAGCCGGTGTTGCGCATCCCGGCGGCGATGCCGTTGACCGTGGTGAGCAGGGCGCGCTCCAGGGCCGTACCGTCGCTGGGGGCGCGCCGGCCGCCCGGCGCGGTGATCACCGCACGACCGGCGGCGCCGGAGTCCCGGTACTGCCGCAGCAGCGCCACCTGGAGGTGGTGCAGCGGCTCCAGGTAGGTGTCGCGCACCGCCAGGGTGCGCTGGAGCACCGGCGAGTTCTCCAGCAGGGCCGGCGACGAGGTGACCGCCAGCACCTCCTGCTTGGTCAGCTCGTACTCCTGCTGGATCTTGTCGAAGATCGGGTGCAGTTCCTCGGGGACCAGCGTCTCGACGTACCGGCGGGCGATGCTCAGGTCGGTCTTGGTCAGCATCATCTCCACGTTGGACAGGAACGTGCGGAAGAAGTGCCAGTTGCGGTGCATCTCGGCCAGCACGTCCTCCAGCCCGGCGGCGCGGGCGGCGGCGAGGCCGGAACCGACCCCGAACCAGCCGGGCACGATCTGCCGGGTCTGCGTCCAGCCGAATACCCACGGGATTGCCCGCAGCCCGCCCAGGCCGGCCCCGGTGTTCGGCCGCTTCGCCGGCCGGGAGCCGATGTTCAGCGCGCCGAGCAGCTCCGTCGGCGTGGACGCCCAGAAGTACGCCGGCAGGTCCGGGTCCTCCACCAGGCCCCGGTACGACCGGAAGGCCGACTCGGAGACCACGTCCATCGCCGCGTCCCAGCGTTCCAACTGCTCGGCGGGCTGCCGGGGGGCGGTGTGCAGCAGCGTCGCCTGGAGCACCGCGGCCACGGTCAGCTCCAGGTTCTCCCGGGCCAGCGCCGGCAGGGTGTACTTGTCGGAGATGACCTCACCCTGCTCGGTCACCTTGATCGCGCCGTCCAGGGTGCCGTACGGCTGGGCCAGGATCGCCTCGTGGGTGGGGCCGCCGCCGCGCCCGACGGTGCCGCCCCGGCCGTGGAACAACCGCAGGTGCACGCCGTGCTGGGCGGCCACGTCCCGCAGCGCCCGCTGGGCCCGGTGGATGGACCACTGGCTGGTGGTGATGCCGGCCTCCTTGTTGGAGTCGGAGTAGCCCAGCATCACCTCCTGCACGTCGCCCCGGGCCGCGACCAGCGCCCGGTAGGCCGGCAGGGAGAGCAGTTCGTTGAGCATCTCGCCGCCGGCGTTCAGCTCGGCCGGGGTCTCCAGCAGCGGGACGAAGCCGATCCGGGCCCGCCCGGTGTGCACGTCGACCAGGCCGGCCTCCCGGGCCAGCACCACCGCCGCGAGCACGTCGTCCACACCCAGGGTCATCGAGATGATGTACGACTCGATGACCTCGCCGCCGAACCGGTCCTGCGCCTCGCGGATCGTCCCGAACACGTCGAACGTCTTGCGCGCCCCCTCGGTCAACGGGGTGTCCAGGGCGGACAGCGGCCGACGGCCGGTCAGCTCGTCGGCGAGCAGCTTGGTGCGCTCCAGCCGGGTCAGCGACGGGTAGTCCGACACCTCGCCGACCGCCGCGTAGAGCTGGGTGAGTACCTCGTGGTGCTTCTCGGCGTGTTCCCGGACGTCCATGGTGGCCAGGTGCAGCCCGAACGCGGAGACGGTACGGATGGTGGAGGCGAGCCGGCCGACGGCGGTGAGCTGCCCGGAGTTGCGGGCCAGGGAGGCGCGCAGCAGCTCCAGGTCGGCGATCAGCTCGCCGGAGCCCTGGTAGTCCCGGCCCGGCACGTGCGGGGTGCCGGCGCGCAGCCGCTCCCGGGTGTTGGCCAGCTTCGCCTTCACGCAGCGGGCCTTGAGCCGGTAGGGCTCCTCGGCGTTGACCCGGCGGAACCGGGGGGCCACCTCGGGCAGCGCGTCCAGGTCGGCGGCGAGACTGGCCGACAGGTCCAGCGACACGGCGCGCAGCCGGCGGGAGACGGAGACCTCGTTGACCAGGTGCTCCATCGCCGCCTCGGTGGCCGCGATGCCGTGCTCGTGCTGGATGCGCAGCACCTCCCGGGTGACCACGGGGGTGACGAACGGGTTGCCGTCCCGGTCGCCGCCGATCCAGGTGCCGAAGGTCAGCGGGCGCGACGTCGGCGAGGTCTCCACGCCGAGGGTGCGCAGCGTGTCGGCCAGGTCGTCGAGCACCTGCGGGGCGGCCTCGGCGTACAGGTCGCGCAGGTAGTAGATGGCGTTGCGGGCCTCGTCGGTCGGGTCGGGCCGGTCGAGGCGCAGCTCGTCGGTCTGCCACATCAGGTCGAGCAGTTCGGCGAGGCGGCGGTTGGCCGGGGCCTCGTCGCTGGCGCCGTAGAGGATGGCGTTGGCGGTCTCGGCGTCCAGCTCGTCGGCGATGGCGCGCAGCTTGGACAGGATCGACCGGCGGGCCGCCTCGGTGGGGTGGGCGGTGAAGACGGGGCGTACCGCGAGGCGGCGGGCGGCGGCGGCGATCTCCTCGGCCGGCACCCCGCGCTCGGCGATCATCTTGGCCGCCTGGTCCAGCCAGCCGCCCTGGATCGCCCGGCGGCGCCGCAGGTCGCGGGCCCGGTGCACCTGCTCGGTGATGTTGGCCAGGTGGAAGTAGGTGGAGAAGGCGCGGGCCAGCTTGGTGCCGGTGGACACGTCGAGCCCGCCGAGGCGCTGCGCGGCGGCCGGGGCGTCGGAGCGGACCTGGGCGCGGATCTCCTCGACCAGGTCGAGCAGCGGTCGCCCCTCCTGCCGGGCCAGGGTCTGGCCGAGCAGGGTGCCGAGCCGACGGATGTCGGCCCGCAGTGCGGCGTCGGGCCCGTCGTGATCATGCTGGTCGGTCACCGTGCGCTCCTTACGTGAGTACGAAGGACAGCGCTGTCCGACTCCCTGGATGGTATCTGCGTGGCCCGGTCCGGGAGGAAGGGGTTCGGTGTGTCACCTTCCCCACGATCACCGCCCGCCCCGCCCGGCCCCGGCCCGGCGTTCCCGGAACAGGGCGGCGGTGAGCAGGCCGAACAGCCCGAGCGTGACCCAGATGAGCAGCCCGGCCAGCGGCCAGCGGGCCGACCGCCAGTCGAAGTAGACGGCCGATTTGAGTAGGTCGGTGGCGAGGCCGGGGACGTTCCAGCGGTGCATGCCGCGCAGCGCGGCGGGCAGGAACTCGGGGGCGTAGATGCCGCCCGAGCCGGGGTTGCCGAGCACCACCAGCAGCAGGATCACCAGCCCGGTGCCGAGCAGACCCAGCCAGCCCTGCACGGCGGCGGCCACCATCGCGGCGGTGAAGACGGTGAGCATGCCGACCGCCGCCACCGTGACCAGGTCGTGGTCCCAGACGTCGAGGACCGGGCCGACCAGCACCGCGCCGATGGTGCCGAGCAGCACCGCGTGCACGGCCAGCGAGCCGATCCGCAGTCCGGCCCGGCGCAGCCCGCGCGGGGCGGTGCCGAGCGAGACGCCGAGCGCGGTCGAGGCCAGGTAGCCGCCGAGTACCAGCCCGACGGCCAGGTAGAACGGCACCAGGCCACGCGGGTCGTCGGGGGAGACGGGCACCTGGTCGGTGACGGTGAGCGGCACCCCGGCCTGCCGGGCGGCCGGGGTGAGGACCCCGGTGACCAGTTCGGTGGCGGCCGGCGCGGAGGCGCTGGCGGTGGCCAGGGTGAGCGTGCCGTCGGGGGCGGAGGTGAGTACGGCGTACACCTGGCGGGCGGTGAGGGCGTCGTCGGCCGTGCCGGGGTCGGCGTACCCGACGGACTTGATCGTGTCGGTGCGGGCCCGTACGGCGGTCAGCAGCGCTTCGGCGCGCTGGTCGCCGGTCACCACCCCGACCGGCACGTCCCGGGGGCGCGGCTGGTGCAACGCGCCCACGTAGGCCGCGATGAACGCGGTGGCCAGCACCAGCGTGCCGAGCAGCAGCGCCGCCGTGCGGGGCAGCCAGTCCCGGGTCCGCGGCTCCTCGTCCACCGGCCCAGCCTATGGCCGCAATGCCCGACCTGTAGGGCTTTGCCGGGCGAAAAGCGCTGGTGGTGGGCGGTAGGTTCCGCTCGTGGCCCTTCCCGAATACCCCACCAAGCCGAAGCCGGGCGACCGGGTCGCGGTGGTCTCCCCCTCCGCCGGCCTGGCGGGTCTCTTCCCGCACGTCTACGAGCTGGGCCTGCGCCGGCTGCGCGAGGAGTTCGGCCTGGAGCCGGTGGAGTACCCCACGACCCGGCAGACCCGGGCCGACCCCCGGGACCGGGCACGCGACCTGACCGCCGCCTTCGCCGACCCGACGGTCACCGCCGTGCTCGCCACCGTCGGCGGCGACGACCTGATCACCGTCACCCCGCACCTCGACGACGCGGTGCTGCGGGCCAACCCGAAGCCCTACTTCGGCTACTCGGACAACACCAACGTCCTCAACCACCTCTACCGGTTGGGGATGGTGGCCTACCACGGCGGCTCGGTGCTGGTGCACCTCGGCCGGCCCGGCGCGCCGCACCCGCTGACCCTCGACTCGCTGCGCGCCGCCCTGTTCACCTCCGACTGGTACGAGCTGACAGCCGCGCCGCAGTGGGGTGACGAGCCGGGCGACTGGCGGAACCCGGCCACGCTCGCGGTCGAACCGCCGATGCTGCCCGGCGAGGGCTGGCGCTGGCGGGGCCCGTCGACGGTGGTCGAGGGCCGGACCTGGGGCGGCTGCCTGGAGATCCTGCACTGGCTGATGGCCGCCGACCGGGTCCCGTCGGCCGCCGAGCTGGCCGGCTCGGTGCTCGTCGTCGAGACCTCCAACGAGCTGCCCGACGCGCAGGAGGTGTTCCGGATCATGCGGAACATGGGGGAGCGGGGGCTGCTCGCCGCCTTCCCGGCGGTCGTCGTCGGCCGGCCCAAGGCGTGGGACTTCGACCGACCGCTGCCGGTGGCGGACCGGCTGGCGTGGGGTTCCGCCCAGCGTGGCGCGATCGTCCGGGCGCTCGCCGCCTACCACCCGGACGCGGTGGTGGTCTTCGACGTCGACCTCGGCCACACCGACCCGCAGTTGATCGTCCCGTACGGCGGGGAGATCCGGGTCGACGCGGTCGAACGCCGGATCATGGTGCGCTACTGACGGCTCCGGTCGCCGTGATCCGCGCTACCGGGCATCTCGTTTCAGTACGAAGACACCGGCACCTGGTGCGCCTTCCACCAGTCCGCGCGCCTTGAGCCAGTCGATGGCGGAGCGCACCACCTGGCGCGACACCTCGAACTCCGCGCACAGCTCGGTGCCCGAGGGCAGCTTGCTGCCCGGCGGGTACTCGCCCGACTCGATGCGGTGGGTGAGGGTGTCGATGAGTTGCTGCTTCTTCGTGTAGGCAGGCATGGGCAGACTTCCGTGGCAGGTGAAGCCCATGTGATCACGGTGGCCGGCAGAGCGTCAATCAGGAGTGCTCACAGGTATTGACCTGGCATGACAGGTAGTCATAGGTTGAGGGTGGCGACCGTGGCAGGTCCGCCGCGTCGGTACCGGGTGGCCGTGGCAGGACCGCCCGTCGAAACAGGGCGGCCCGGGGTGGAGCTGGCACTCCGCTCCCCGGGCCTTGACCAGGAAAGGACCCTGGCCCATGGGCAACCTACCGAATTCCCCGCACCTGGTGAGTCCCGTCCGACCGTCGGGCTCCGGCCATCCGCCGTGGTGCCTGCGTGGTCCGGACTGCGCCGGCCCGAACGACCTGCACCTGTCCCGACTCCTCGACGCGGCCGTACACGGCGACGAGGTGATCCAGGTCCGGCTCGGCCTGTGGTGCATGGATATCGGCCCGACCCCGCCGTCCGGGCTGCTGTTGGAGTGCTCGGCCGGCGAGGAGGTCGACCGCTGGCCGATCGGCCTCGCCCAGTCCCGCCGCCTGGCCCGCCTGTCCCACCATCTGATCAGCCAGCTCGACCCGCGCCTGACCCGCGCCGCCTGAACACCTCGCGGGTGGGGCGTCGCAATGTCATGGATGTAGTGGTGTCTGCGAGCGGGGATGCCGCTACATCCGCGACATCAAGATGATCTTGGGTGGGGTGAGGGGCTCCTCGGGTGGGCGGGGATAGGGCGGTGGGCGGGGATAGGCTGGTCGACGTGCACCCCCCGTCCGGCCGGACGAGGGGCAGCAGTCGTGCGCGTCGACTCCTCTGGAAGTGATCACTGATGCTCACCGGACTCTTCTCCGCCGCCCTGGCCGACCCCGGGCTTACCCGGGCGCGTGACCTGGCGCGCTCCGGTGCCGCCCAGGTCGACGGGCTGGACCTGACCGCCCCGACCGCGCTGCGCCCGTTCGCCGTGGCCGCCGTCGCCGCCGACCCGGCCGCCGGTGGGGCCGGCCGGCCGGTACTCGCCGTGACCGCCACGAGCCGGGAGGCCGACGACCTGGCCGCCGCGCTGGGCAGCCTGCTCCCCGCCGGGCAGGTCGCGGTCTTCCCGTCCTGGGAGACGCTGCCGCACGAGCGGCTCTCGCCCCGTTCCGACACCGTCGGCCGGCGGCTGGCCGTGCTGCGCCGCCTCGCCCACCCGGACGCGCCGGGCCCACACACCGCCCGCGCCGACGGCAACGCCGACGCCGGCCCGCTGCGGGTGGTGGTGGCACCGGTGCGCTCGCTGCTGCAACCGCAGCTCAGGGGCCTCGGCGACCTGGAACCGGTGCAGCTCGCCGCCGGTGAGGAGGCCGACCTGGAGGAGGTCGCCCGCCGGCTCACCGACCTGGCGTACGCCCGGGTCGACCTGGTCACCAAGCGCGGCGAGTTCGCGGTACGCGGCGGCATCCTGGACGTCTTCCCGCCCACCGACGAGCACCCGTCCCGGGTCGAGTTCTGGGGCGACGAGGTGGAGGAGATCCGCACCTTCGCCGTCGCCGACCAGCGCACCATCGAAGGCGTACCGCAGCTCTGGGCCCCGCCGTGCCGGGAGCTGCTGCTGACCCCGGCGGTGCGTCGGCGGGCCGCCGCGCTCGCCGGGGAGCACCCGGAGCTGGTCGAGATCCTCGACAAGCTGGCCGAGGGCATCCCGGTCGAGGGGATGGAGTCGCTGGTGCCGGCGCTGCTCGGCAGCGAGAGCCTGGAACTGCTGGTGGACACCATGCCGGCCGGCACCCACGTGCTGCTCTGCGACCCGGAGCGGATCCGCACCCGGGCGCACGACCTGGTGCGTACCTCGGAGGAGTTCCTCCAGGCGAGCTGGGCCGCGGCCGCCGTCGGTGGCCAGGCCCCGGTCGACCTCGGCGCCGCCGCCTTCAAATCCCTGGCCGAGGTACGCGCCGCCGCCCGCGCCCTGCGCCAGCCCTGGTGGACCCTCGCCCCGTTCGGACTGGTCGAGGCGGACGCCGCCGCACCGGTCCGGCAGCCCTGGGAGGACGCACCGGCCCAGGCGGACGTGACCCCCGACGACGCGATCGCGGTGAGCCTGGCCGCCCAGCCGGCCCCGCTCTACCACGGTGAGACCGACCGGGTGGTCGACGACCTCAAGCGCTGGACCGGTGAGGGCTGGTCGGTGGCGCTGGTCTTCGAGGGGCACGGTCCCGCCCAACGGGCCGTCGAGGTGCTCCGCGACGCCGGCCTGGGCGCCCGGCTCACCGAGCAGGTGCCGGCCGCGCCCGCCCCCGGCGAGGTGCTGGTCTCCTGCGGCCGCCTGACCGCCGGCTTCGTCGACGAGGCGTCGAAGTTCGTGCTGCTCACCGGCAACGACGTCACCGGCGGCCGGGGCGCCACCACCCGGGACATGCGCAAGATGCCGAGCCGGCGACGCAACACCATCGACCCGCTGGAGCTGAAGGCCGGCGACTTCGTCGTGCACGAGCAGCACGGCATCGGCCGGTACGTCGAGCTGGTGCAGCGCACCGTCAACGGCGCGTCCCGGGAATACCTGGTCATCGAGTACGCGGCCAGCAAGCGCGGCCAGCCCGGCGACCGGCTCTTTGTCCCCACCGACCAGCTCGACCAGCTCTCCCGCTACGTCGGCGGCGAACAGCCCACCCTGCACAAGATGGGCGGCTCGGACTGGCAGAAGTCCAAGGCCCGCGCCCGCAAGGCGGTCAAGGAGATCGCCGCCCAGCTCATCCAGCTCTACGCCGCCCGCAAGGCGTCCAAGGGGCACGCGTTCGCCCCGGACTCCCCGTGGCAGCGGGAGCTGGAGGACGCCTTCCCGTGGCAGGAGACGCCCGACCAGCTGGCCGCCATCGAGGAGGTCAAGCGGGACATGGAGCAGACCGTCCCGATGGACCGGCTGATCTGCGGCGACGTCGGGTACGGCAAGACCGAGATCGCCGTCCGGGCGGCGTTCAAGGCGGTGCAGGACGGCAAGCAGGTGGCGGTGCTGGTGCCGACGACGCTGCTGGTGCAGCAGCACTACAACACGTTCGCCGAGCGGATGAACCAGTTCCCGGTGACCATCAGGCAGCTGTCCCGGTTCCAGACCGCCAAGGAGAGTGAGCGGACGCTGGAGATGGTCGCCGACGGCACGGTCGACATCGTCATCGGCACCCACCGGCTGCTCCAGGCGGCGACCCGGTTCAGGTCCCTCGGCATGGTGGTCATCGACGAGGAGCAGCGGTTCGGCGTCGAGCACAAGGAGCACCTCAAGACGCTGCGCGCCTCGGTCGACGTGCTGAGCATGTCGGCCACCCCGATCCCGAGGACGCTGGAGATGGCGATCACCGGCATCCGGGAGATGTCGACCATCGCCACCCCGCCGGAGGAGCGGCACCCGGTGTTGACCTTCGTCGGGGCGTACGACGGCCGGCAGGTGGCCGCGTCGATCCACCGGGAGTTGCTCCGCGACGGGCAGGTCTTCTACCTGCACAACCGGGTGGAGTCGATCGACCGGACCGCCCGGAAGCTGCGCGAGCTGGTGCCCGAGGCGCGGGTGGCGGTGGCCCACGGGCAGATGGGCGAGGAGGCCCTGGAGAAGGTGATGGTCGGCTTCTGGGAGAAGGAGTTCGACGTCCTGGTCTGCACCACCATCGTCGAGTCCGGCATCGACATCCCGAACGCCAACACCCTGATCGTGGAGCGGGCCGACCTGCTCGGCCTGGCCCAGCTGCACCAGATCCGGGGTCGGGTCGGCCGGGGCCGGGAGCGGGCGTACGCGTACTTCCTCTATCCGCCGGAGAAGCCGCTCACCGAGCATGCGCACGAGCGGCTGGCCACCATCGCCCAGCACACCGAGCTGGGCGCGGGCATGTACGTGGCGATGAAGGACCTGGAGATCCGGGGCGCCGGCAACCTGCTCGGCGGCGAACAGTCCGGGCACATCGAGGGCGTCGGGTTCGACCTGTACGTCCGGATGGTCGGCGAGGCGGTGTCGGCGTTCAAGGGGGAGAGCGCCGAGGATGAGACGGACGTCAAGATCGACCTCCCGATCGACGCCCACCTGCCGCACGACTACGTCGGGGTGGAGCGGCTGCGGCTGGAGATGTACCGCAAGCTCGCCGAGGCACGCGACGACGCCCGGCTGCGCGAGGTGGTGGCCGAGATGACCGACCGGTACGGCGAGCCGCCCGCCCCGGTGCAGAACCTGGTCGCGGTGGCCCGGTTCCGGCTGCTGGCCCGCCGGTACGGCCTGACCGACGTGAGCATGCAGGGCAAGCACCTGCGGTTCGGCCCGCTGCCGCTGCCCGATTCCAAGCAGTTGCGGCTCAAGCGCTACCACCCGGACTCGGTCTACAAGCAGGCCACCGACCAGGTCAGCGTGCCCCGGCCGAGCACCCGCCGGGTCGGCGGCGAGCCGCTGCGCGACCAGGCGCTGCTCGACTGGTGCGCCCAACTCCTCTCCGACGTCCTCGGCGAACCGGCCGCGCTGGCGGGGGCGCGGGGATGAGCGGTCCGTCGCCCGCCCGGTGCGGGGCGTCGGGCGGGCCGGGGCGCACGGTGGGCGGCGTCACCGTACACAGGCAGGCATGAGAGAGTGACCGTCATGCGTGCACGCCGTCTCATCGCCGCCGCCAGCGTCGCGGCCCTGGGTGTCCTCTCCCTCACCGCCTGCGGCAAGGCATCTCCTGATGTGGCCGCATACATCGGCGACAGTCGCTACTCGGTGGCCCGGGTCGACGCGATCTACGACGACGCGCAGACGAGGTACGCCGAGGCGGTGCGGCAGAGCGCGGCCCAGTCCGGCCAGACTCCCGGCCCGGAGCAGTTGCGGGCCGGGCTGACCCGGCAGGACGTGGTGAACCTGCTGGTCAGCATCGACCTGGGCAAGCGGGTCGCGGCCGAGAAGAACCTCCAGGTCCCCGACCAGATCACCCCGGACCAGCTGGCCCAGCAGCTCCAGATGCCGCCGCAGGCGGAGTTCGCGAAGCTGTGGGGCGAGTGGGCCGACCTGTTCGTGGTGCTCAGCCAGCAGTTGCCGCCGGCCGACCTGAGCGACGAGTCGGTGATGGCGGTCTACCACGCGATCGAGAAGACCGGCGGCATCGACAAGGGGCTGTCGGTGGCGCAGGTGCGGCAGCTCTTCGGCGACGGCGGTTTCGTCCGCAGCTCGTCGGCGTTGAGCGCCGCGCTGGGCGAGCAGGCCGACAAGGTCGACGTCGAGGTCAACCCCCGCTACCGGCCGCTCGGCGTCCCCGCCTGGGTCAACAAGGGCCAGGAGCTGGTCTTCTACGCGCTGCCGTACATCGACGCGAGTGGCCCGGTGACCGACGTGTCGACCCCCGAGCCGGTCGCCAGCCCGACCCCGGAGCAGGGACCGGCGGCCTCCTGAGCATGTCCGACCAGATCGTCCTGCTGGTCACCTCGCCCCGGTTGCCGGCCGGTCTGCTGACCGCCGCCGCCTGGGACACGCTGCGCGCCGCGCCGGTGCTGACCGGCGCGGAGAGCGCCCAGGTCACGGCGGTACGCGCGGCCGGCGTACCGGTCACCGTCGTCCCCGCCGGGGCCGGCGACGCGCTGCTCGACGCGGCGGCGGCGCACGGTACGGCGGTCTGGCTGGCCGGCCCGACCGGCGACGAGTCCCTGGCCCGGGAGCTGGGCCTGCGGCTGGCCCGCCAGCCGGGGCTGGCCGAGCTGGAGCTGATGTACGGCTCGTGGGACCCGCCGGGGGCCCGGCTGCTCGACGCGGTCGAGGTGATGGACCGGCTCGCCTCGCCGGGCGGCGACCCGTGGAAGCGGGCGCAGACCCACCGCAGCCTCGCCGGCTTCCTGATCGAGGAGTGCTACGAGGCGTACGACGCGATCAGCGACGGCGACACCGACGCGCTGCGCGAGGAGTTGGGCGACGTGCTGCTCCAGGTGCTGCTGCACGCCCGCCTCGCGGAGAACCTGCCCGAGGACGAGCGGTGGAGCGTCGATGACGTGGCCGGCACCCTGGTCGACAAGATGGTCCGCCGCAACCCGCACGTCTTCTCCGGTGCGCAGGCGGGTTCGCTGGCCGAGATCGAGGCGAACTGGGAGCGGATCAAGCAGGCCGAGAAGGCCCGCGCGTCGGTGCTCGACGGCATCGCCCTGAGCCAGCCCGCCCTGGCCCTGGCGGCCAAGGTGCTGGACCGCGCCGGCCGGGCCGGCCTGACCGTGCCGCCGCCGTCCCCCGACACCCAGCCCGACCCGGAGTCCCGCCTCGGTGCCACCCTGCTGGCCCTGGTCGCCGAGGCCCGCCACGCCGGCCTGGACCCCGAGGCCGCCCTGCGCCGCACCACCCTGGCGCACACCCACACCCTCCGCACCACCGAACCCCCCACTCCGTCGAGTTGATCAAGAGGTATGCGTCATCCCCGCACGCTGCGGTGACGCGAACCTCTTGATCGACGGGGTCGGCGCGGGGCCGGCGCGCGGCCGGTGGGGGGCCGGTGGGGTGGGTAGGGTCGGGGGATGGGTGAATTCGTGCCGCTGGCGGAGCGGATCGTCGAGGCCGTGCTGGAGAGCCGACCCGGGTTCGCCACGTCGGCCGGTGACCACCGCTATGACGACCGGCTGCCCGACCTGTCCGCCCCGGCGGTCGCCGCCGACCAGGCGATGCTGCGCGAGGCCGCCGACGCGCTCGCCGAGGTCGACGCGGACTCGCTCGACGTCGAGGAACAGGTCGACCACTCGCTGCTCGCCGCCCTGGTCGACCGGGAACTGTTCGAGCGCAGCGAGATCCGGGCCTTCGAGTGGGACCCGTTGGTGCACAACCCCGGCCCGCTGCTGCACGCCCTGCTCGCCCGCCCGTACGCGCCGGTGGAGCAGCGGCTGGCGCACCTGGTGGGGCGGCTGACCGCCGTACCCGACGCGTTGGCGACCGCACGGGCGACGCTACGGGACATGCCCCGGGTGCACGCCGAGACGGCGGTCGGGCAGTTCGCCGGCAGCGCCGCGCTGATCCGCGACGAGGTGCCGCTGCTGCTCGCCCAGGCCCCCGCGCTGGCCGGCACGGTGCAGCCGGCGGCGTCGGCGGCGATCGCCGCGCTCGACGAGTTCGTCGGCTGGCTGCGCGCCGGGCTGGCCGCCGACGCCGGGCCGGGCCGCGACCCCCGGCTGGGCCGCCGCCGCTGGGAGGCCCGGCTCTGGCACACCCTCGACACCGAGCTGGGCGCGGCCGAGGTGCAGCGCCGCGCCTGGGCCAACCTGGACCGGGTCACCGCCGAGATCCGCGCCGCCGCCGTCGAGCTGGTCGGTGGCCCGTCCGACGACGAGACGGTACGCCGGGCGCTGGACCTGCTCGCCGCCGAGCACCCCGACGACCACTCCATCGTGGACCTCGCCTCGGTCACCCTCGACGAGGCCGTCGACTTCGTCCGGGCGCACGACCTGGTCAGCCTGGTCGACGACCCGTGCGTGATCCAGGAGATGCCGGAGTTCGCCCGGGGCGTCGCGGTGGCCTACTGCGACTCGCCCGGCCCGCTGGAGCCGGCCGACCTGCCCACCTTCTACTGCATCGCGCCCACCCCGGCGGACTGGCCCGCACACCGGGTCGACTCGTTCTACCGGGAGTACAACGACCACATGATCCGCAACCTGACCGTGCACGAGGCGATGCCGGGGCACTTCCTCCAGCTCGCCCACGCCCGCCGGTACGCCGGGCCCACCCGGGTCCGGGCGCTGACCGAGTCGGGGGTGTTCATCGAGGGCTGGGCGGTCTACACCGAGGAGCTGATGGCCGGCCTCGGCTTCGGTGGCCTGCCGGTCCGCCTCCAGCAGCTCAAGATGCAGCTGCGGATGACCATCAACGCGCTGCTCGACCAGCTGGTCCACTGTGACGGGATGACCGAGGCGGACGCGTTGGCGTTGATGACCGAACGCGGCTTTCAGGAGGAGGGTGAGGCGGCCGGCAAGTGGCGGCGGGCGCTGCTCACCTCGACCCAGCTCTCCACGTACTTTGTCGGCTACAGCGAGCTGGCCGACATCGCCGCCGCCCGCCCGGCCGGGGTGCCGCTGCGCGGGTGGCACGACGCGATGCTCGCCCACGACTGCCCGCCGCCACGCCACCTGCGTACCCTGCTCGGCGTCTGAGCCCGCCCGGGTTCAGCCCCGGGCCACGACCGCGTCGATGAGCCAGCGGGAGATCGAGTACGCCGGTGGCAGCTCGGCCGGCAGCGCGTCCACCGGGAACCAGCGGGCCCGCACCAGCTCCCGCCCGTCCACCTCCGGCTCGGCGGTGGGGTCGGCGGCGGTGGCGAAGAAGCCGGCGAGCAGCACCCCCGGCCCGGAGATCGCCCAGGGCTGGCTGCCGAAGTAGTCGACGCTGCCCAGGGCCAGCCCCACCTCCTCGGTGACCTCGCGGCGGACCGCCGTCTCCAACGACTCGCCGGCCTCGACGAAGCCGGCGACCAGCGCCCACAGCCCGGTCGGGCCGGACGCGTGCCGCACCAGCAGCAGCTCGGTGGGGCCGCCGGCCGGCCCCGGACGGGTGATCGCCGCCAGCACCGCCGGGGAGAGCCGCAGCGGCACGTACAGGTCGCAGGCGGGGCAGCGCCGGGCCGTCCCGCCGGGCAGGTCGGCCAGTTCCGCCCGGCAGGCCCCGCACCAGCGGTGGGTACGCCGGAAGGTGACCACGGCCACCGCCCGTCCGGCGAGCGTGGCGAGCGGTTCGGGCAGCTCGGCGGCGAGCGCCCGCCAACTGCGCCAGCGCCCGGCCGGTCGGGTCGCCTCGTCCGGTGCCGCCGCCGCCCAGGCCGGCACCCCGTCCAGCGTGCCCACCGGCACCCAGCCGGTCCCGTCCGGCAGCTCGCCGACCCGGGGCAGGCCCCCGTCGGGGGTGGTGAGGAGCCGGTGGCCGGCCACCAGCAGGCCCAGGTCGCCGGGCGCGGGCGACGGGTCGGCGGCTGGGGTGGGGTCTGCGGGTGGAGGGACGGTCACGACGTCGCCGGCCGGCGGTCGGTCACCCCGGCGCCGGCGGGCAGGTCGAACGCTGTCGGTGTCACCGAGTCGGTGTAACGGTCCAGGGTCAACTCGACGGGTTGGCCGTCGAGGACCCCGGTGAAGCTGCCGAGCACACCCTCGCTGGTGACGCAGGTGTCGAAGTTCCCGGCGGCCCGGCGGACCTCGACACAGGTGGCGTGGTGCCCGGTGATCGTGGTGTCGGTCTGCTTGACCTGGGCTGCCGGGTCGAGGGCGGCCTCGGTGAGCAGGCCGATCACCGCCGGCGGGGTGACCAGTCCGGCCTTGCGGGCCTCGGTGAACAGCGGCACGGCGGCCTTGCCGGACATCAGCACCGGCGGCTCGACCGTGCAGGTGGTCCGCCCGGCGGTGGTCGCGCACCTGGTGATGGCCTGCTCGGAGACGGTGATCTTGCCGGCCGTCCAGGTGTACGCGGACCGGGCCGGCTCCTTCGTCTGGGCGATGGTGAAGTCCCGACCACCGGCGAGCCGGTACTCGGCGGTCCAGGTCCGCACCAGCGACTCGTCGAGCCGGGTGGCGAGATCGTTGATCAGATCGGCGCGGCCGAGGGTGCGCCCGGCGTCGTCGAGGGTCTGACAGCCGGTGACGGTGAGCGACGCGATGACCGACACGGCGAGCACGCGGAGGGTGGTCGAGACGGCGGGCATGGCGACCAGCGTGGTCGATCGGGTCCACCCGGCGCAAACCGGTTGCCGGTTCAGGGGTGAGAATCCGGGAATGTCCGTCCCGGCGTACCGATTAGGGGTGGGCTACGTGTCCCCGGACGCCGTGCGGCCGGACGCCGCCCGATACGCTGCGTTCAACACACCTGCCTCAGCCGCACCGTCGCGGCCCGAACCGGATTCGCACACACGAACGAGGAGCGACTCAGTGGCAACCATCGAGGGAATCGTCGCCCGGGAGATTCTCGACTCGCGGGGCAACCCCACGGTCGAGGTCGAGGTAGGGCTGGACGACGGCACGATCGCCCGCGCCGCCGTACCCTCCGGCGCCTCCACCGGCGCCTTCGAAGCGGTCGAACTGCGCGACGGTGACAAGGGCCGCTACCTGGGCAAGGGCGTCGAGAACGCGGTCGCCAACATCGAGGACAAGATCGTCGACCAGCTCATCGGCTACGAGGCCAGCGAGCAGCGGCTGATCGACCAGAAGATGCTCGACCTCGACGGCTCCGACAACAAGGGCGAGCTGGGCGCGAACGCGATCCTCGGGGTCTCGCTGGCGGTGGCCAAGGCCGCGGCCGGCAGCGCCGAGCTGAGCCTGTTCCGCTACCTGGGCGGCCCCAACGCCCACCTGCTGCCGGTGCCGATGATGAACATCCTCAACGGTGGGGCGCACGCCGACTCGAACGTCGACGTGCAGGAATTCATGATCGCGCCGATCGGGGCACCCAGCTTCCGGGAGGCGCTGCGCTCCGGGGCCGAGGTCTACCACGCGCTGAAGTCGGTGCTCAAGAAGAAGGAGCTCTCCACCGGCCTGGGTGACGAGGGCGGCTTCGCCCCCAACCTGCCCAGCAACGCCGCCGCGCTGGACCTGATCGCCGAGGCGGTCGAGAAGGCCGGCTACCGGCTGGGCACCGACATCGTCTTCGCCCTCGACGTGGCCGCCACCGAGTTCTTCGACAACGGCACCTACACGTTCGAGAGCGCTGCCAAGAGCGCCGAGGAGATGAGCAACTACTACACCAAGCTCATCGGCGACTACCCGATCGTCTCCATCGAGGACCCGCTGGCCGAGGACGACTGGAGCGGCTGGGCCACCCTGACCGCCGCCGTCGGCGACCGGATCCAGATCGTCGGCGACGACCTGTTCGTCACCAACCCGCAGCGCATCGCCCGGGGCATCACCGAGAAGGCCGCCAACGCGGTGCTCGTCAAGGTCAACCAGATCGGCTCGCTGACCGAGACGCTGGACGCCGTCGACCTGGCCCACCGGGCCGGCTTCAAGTGCATGATGAGCCACCGCTCCGGCGAGACCGAGGACACCACCATCGCCGACCTGGCCGTGGCCACCGGCTGCGGCCAGATCAAGACCGGTGCCCCGGCCCGGTCCGACCGGGTCGCCAAGTACAACCAGCTCCTGCGGATCGAGGAGGAGCTGGGCGACGCGGCGCGGTACGCCGGCGTCGGCGCGTTCCCGCGTTACCGTTCGGCCTGACCCGGGCGAACCTCGGGGGGAGGGGTGTGACGATGCAGCAGCGCCGCACACCGGGTGGCCAGCGCCCGGCCCGCCGGCCGACCGGTCGGCCGGGCGGGGCCCGGGGTGCCCGCACGCCGGTGCGCGACGGCGGGGTCCGTGCCGAGACGCGGACCACCGCGGCCCGCTCGCGCGGTGTCGACGGTGTCCGGTCGGCCAACCGCCCGGCGGCGGCCCGCCGCACGGCGGCCGGCGGCACCATCCGCCGGCTCACCGCACCCCACCCCCGACGGTTCACCGGGCGGGCCACCGTCCTGTTCGCGGTGCTGCTCGCGCTCGCCCTGGCCTACACCTACCCGGTCCGGGTCTACCTCGACCAGCAGGTCGACATCGAGCGGATGGAGGCCAGCCAGGCCGCCCAACGCGCGCAGATCGCCGAGCTGTCCGCCCAGGCGGCGAAGTGGCAGGACCCCGAATACATCAAGATCAAAGCGCGGGAACGGTTCTACATGGTGGCCCCGGGCGAGACGCCGGTGATCGTGCTCAACGACGCCGACGGAGCGGCCCGCGACGCCAACGGCGGTCGGCCGCCAGCCACGCCCAAGGCCCCCGTCCCCTGGTACGACACCCTGTGGTCGAGCGTCCGGGCGGCGAACGGCGAAGCCGCCGACCAGTGAGCAGCACCCGCGTACCGAACGAGAGATGGGCACCGTGACTGTCGTACCACCGCAGGAGCCGGCGGCGGACTCCGTACCCCCGCCGGAGCACCAGCCGGCCACCGAGGCCGACCTGGCCGCGGTGGCCGCGCAGCTCGGCCGCCCGCCCCGGGGCACCCGGGCGGTGGCCCACCGCTGCCCGTGCGGCCTGCCCGACGTGGTGCAGACGACGCCCCGGCTGGCCGACGGCACCCCCTTCCCGACGCTGTTCTACCTGACCTGCCCCCGGGCGACGGCGGCGTGCAGCCGGCTGGAGTCGGCCGGGCTGATGAAGGAGATGGCCGAGCGGCTCGCCGACGACCCGGAGCTGGCCGACCGGTACCGGGCCGCGCACGAGGACTACCTGGCCCGCCGGGCCGCGATCGGCGAGGTGCCGGAGATCGCCGGCATCTCCGCCGGGGGGATGCCCGGCCGGGTGAAGTGCCTGCACGTGCACGTGGGCCACGCGCTCGGCGCCGGGCCCGGCGTCAACCCGTTCGGCGACGAGACGCTCGCCCTGGTGGAGAAGTGGTGGGCGGCCGGGCCGTGCGTGGACGTGCCGACGGCGCAGTGAGATGACCGACGAGATCGTGGTACGCCGGGCCCGCACCGGCGACGTACGCGGCATCCGCCGGCTGGTCGACACCTACACCGACGACCGGCGGCTGCTCAGCAAGGCCACCGTCACCCTCTACGAGGACGTGCAGGAGTTCCGGGTCGCGGTGACCGCCGACGGGCGGGTGGTCGGCTGCGGCGCGCTGCACGTGATGTGGGAGGACCTCGCCGAGATCCGTACCGTGGCCGTCGACCCGGCCTGCCGGGGGCGGCGGCTCGGCCACCGGATCGTCACCGAGCTGATCGACGCCGCCCGGGAGTTGGGCATCGCCCGGATCTTCGTGCTCACCTTCGAGACGGCGTTCTTCGGCGCGTTCGGGTTCACCGAGATCGACGGCGCACCGGTGCCCCAGCCCGTCTACGAGCAACTGCTGCGCTCCTACGACGAGGGCGTCGCCGAGTTCCTCGACCTGGAACGGGTCAAGCCGAACACCCTGGGCAACACCCGGATGCTGCTGCGCCTCTAACCGTCGGGCGGGCCCGGGCCCGGTGCTGCTGCCCGGCGGCGCGCCGGGACCCGGCCCGGTCTTGACCCGGCCCGGCACCCTGGGCCGGTGACGATCCTGCGTCGGTTGGTTGCGGTGCCCGCCGCCCTGGTGACCCTGTTCGCGCTGGTGGGCGTGGCCCGGCTGATCGCCCCGGCGACCGGTGGCGTCGACCGCCAGCCGCCCGGGGTGGACCGGCAACTCGACTACCTGCGCGCCGAACTGGACGACGGTGCCGGTGAGGACGCCCAGGCGATGTTCCCGGAGGGCTGGTTCTTCGCCCACGCGCTGTACGGGCTGGCCCGGGTGGAGACCGGCCTGCGGCAACCACCGCAGGAGCGCGACGAGGTGCTGCGGGAGGCCCGGTGGGCGCTGGCCCGGCTGGAGTCCCCGGCCGGCACGGCCCCGTTCAGCGCCGACCTGACCCCGGCGTACGGCGTGTTCCACGCCGGCTGGACGAACTGGCTGCGCGGCGGGGTGCTCGCCCTGCAACCGACGTCGGGGCGGGACCCGGCCGAGGTACGCCGGTTCGCCGAGACGTCGGCGACGCTGGCCGCCGCGTTCGACGCCTCGGCCACGCCGTACCTCGCCGCCTACCCGGGGCAGGCGTGGCCGGTCGACTCGACGGTGGCGGTGGCCTCGCTGCGGCTGCACGACCACCTGCTGCCGCCCCGGTTCGAGCGGACCACGGCACGCTGGCTGGACGGCGTACGCCAGCGGCTCGACCCGCGTACCGGCCTGCTGCCGCACCGGGTCGACCCGGGCAGCGGCGCGCCGGCCGAGGTGGCCCGGGGCACCTCGCAGAGTGTCATCCAGCGGTTCCTGCCGGAGATCGACCCGACCTTCGCCCGCGACCAGTACCTGCGCTTCCGCACCGGGTTCGTGGTGTCCCCGCTGGGGCTCGGCCCGGCCGTGCGGGAGTACCCGCGCGGCCTGGACGGCCCGGGTGACGTCGACTCGGGGCCGCTGCCGCTCGGGGTGAGCTTCTCGGCCACCGTGGTGACCCTCGGGGCGGCCCAGGTGCAGGGCGACGACGCGCTGGCCGGGGCGCTGGCCAACTACGGCGAACTGGTCGGCTTCCCGCTGGACACCCCGCACACCCGCCGGTACGCCTTCGGCCTGCTCCCGATCGGCGACGCCTTCCTGGCCTGGTCGAAGACCGCCCGCCCATGGGTCTCCGCGCCCGCCGACCCGCCACCGGCGACCGTGGACCCGTGGTGGCGCGCGCCGCTGGTGGCGCTGCTGGTGCTGCTCGCCGTGCTGGCCTGGGCGCCGTGGCTGCTGCTGCGACGGCTCTCCCGGCGTCGGTGACCGCTGCCGTTCGGTGCCGGCCGTTGCCGGCCGGCGGTTGCGCGCGGTCGGTGCCCCCGTGGCTGGTCGGGCGCGGCGCGTGCCTGGTCGGCGCTGCCGTGCGTGGTCGGGCGCGGCGCGTGCCTGGTCGGTGCTGCCGTGCGTGGTCGGGCGCGGCGCGTGCCTGGTCGGCGCTGCCGCGCGTGGTCGGCGGCTGCCGTAGGGTTGCTGCCGTGACGACGCGTGTGGCCGCCATCGACTGCGGGACCAACTCCATCCGCCTGCTGGTCGCCGACCTGCCCGACCCGTCGGCCGGGCCGCAGGCCCCGCTGGTCGACCTGGCCCGTCGGATGGAGATCGTCCGGCTCGGGCAGGGGGTCGACCGCACCGGTCGGCTGGCCCCCGAGGCGATCGAGCGGACCCGGGTGGCGCTGGCCGGGTACGCCGCGGAGATCGAGCGGCTGGGCGTCGACCGGGTCCGGATGTGCGCCACCTCGGCGTCCCGCGACGCCAGCAACGCGGCCGACTTCCGGGCCATGGTCACCCAGACCCTCGGGGTCGCGCCCGAGGTGGTCAGCGGCGACGAGGAGGCCCGGCTGTCGTTCACCGGCGCGGTCCGGGGGCTGCCCGCCGACGCGGAGCCGCCGTACCTGGTGGTCGACATCGGCGGTGGTTCGACCGAGTTCGTGGTGGGCACCCGCGAGGGTGGGGTGCAGTCGGCGATCTCGGTCGACATCGGCTGCGTCCGGATGACCGAGCGGCACCTGCACGGCGACCCGCCGACCGTCGACGAGGTCGCCGCCGCGCAGGCCGACATCGCCACCGCAGTGGACCTGGCGCTGGCCGCCGTCCCGGGTCGCGAGGCCGCCACGCTGGTCGGCCTCGCCGGGTCGGTCACCACCGTCGTCGCCATCGCCCAGGACCTCCAGGAGTACGACCCGGAGCGCATCCACCACGCCCGGGTGTCGTACGAGCGGGTGGCCGGGGTGACCGCCGACCTGCTGGCGAAGACCGCCGCGCAGCGGCTGGCGATCCCGGTGATGCACCCGGGCCGGGCGGACGTGATCGGGGCGGGTGCGCTGGTGCTGAAGGTGATCATGGAGCGGGCCGGGATGTCCTCGGTGGTCGCCTCCGAACACGACATCCTCGACGGCATCGCCTGGAGCCAGCAACCCGCCTGACGCCTGACCACCACCCTTTCTCCGGCCCTCTCCGCCCTCGCCCGCTCGACATCGAGCCTGGCGATCAAGAGATTTGCGTCAAAACCCCGTCGGATCATGACGCAAACCTCTTGATCACGGGGCAAGGGCGTGGTGATCAAGAGGTTTGCGTCGGGAATCCGGGCGGGGATGACGCGAACCTCTTGATCACCGGGGCCGGGGGCCGGGGAAGCGGGGAGGGGAGCGGGTGCGGGGCGGGGAGTGGGGGCGGGGGGCGGCACTGGGTGGCCGGGGAGGGCGGGGGGCCGGGCCTGCTATTGCGTTGTTGACGGTACTTCGCACTGCGCAGTAGTGTGTGTTGCGTGGACACCACACAACTGCTCAAAGGTGTGCTCGACCTGGCCGTGCTCGCCGTGCTGCGGGATTCCGACGGTTACGGCTACGACATCCTGCGCCGGCTGCGCGAGGCCGGGCTGGAGGAGGTGGGCGACGCCTCGGTCTACGGCACCCTGCGCCGGCTCTTCGCCGCCGGCCTGCTCACCACCTATGTCGTGCCGAGCGAGGCCGGCCCGCACCGCAAGTACTACGCGCTCAACGCCGCCGGCCGTGACCAGCTCACCCGCTCCGGCAAGACCTGGCGCGCGTTCGCCACGACGATGGACCAACTGCTCGACGATCGGGGGATGGCGGCATGACCGTCACTGGGCAGGAAATCACGGACTACGTCGAGCGGGTGCGGGCGGCGCTTGCCGACCTGCCACCGCAGGCCCGCGACGAGTTGACCGAGGACCTTCCGGAACACCTCGCCGAGGTCGCCGCCGAGGCCGACGGTTCGCTGGTCGACCGGCTCGGCACCCCCGAGGCGTACGCGGCGGAGCTGCGCGCCGCCGCCGGAGCGGGTGACCCGGCGGCCGGCCGGCGGGCGCTGGAACGGCGGATCGCCACCGTGCTGGGGCGGGCCCGGGCCCGGATCGACCGGCTCGACAGCCGGTTCGGCCCCGTGTTCGGTCACGACACGGCGGGGGAGTTCCTGCGGCTGCTGCGCCCGGCGTGGTGGGTGGCCCGCGCCTACCTGGCCGCGATGCTGCTCACCGCGATCAGCACCGACGGCCCGCTCGGCCTGCTGCCCCGGCTCGACGGCCACGGGTTCGTCGGCCTGCTGATGTTCGTCGGCCTGCTGTACGGCTCCGTCTGGTTGGGGCGACGCACCCACGAGCTGCGGTCCTGGCGGCGCTGGGCGTTGCACGCCAGTTCGGCGGTGCTGGCGCTGTTCGCGGTCGCCGCGGTGGCGGACGTGGACGACCACGCCCGCTCCGGCTACGACTACGGCTACGAGTCGACCTCGGTGGACAACCCCTACAACGAGGTGCAGGACGTCTACGTCTACGACAGCGAGGGGCGGTTGGTGGAGAACGCCAGGCTCTTCGACCAGAACGGCACCCCGATCCGGCTGGGCTGGCCGGCCTGCGACGATCCCGCCCTGCCGGACGTCAACCCGGTGCAGCGCGCCTACCCGTACTGCCCGCAGCAGGCGCCGTTCCGGCCGCATCCGCCGGCCGCCGTCCCGCTGCCGCCCGGGTCCGGCGGGTCGCCGACGCCGACCGGGCCCGGTCCGGAGCCGACGGCCACCGGGCCGGAGGTGACGCCGACGGCCACCGTACCGGGCGCTCCGGTGCCCACCGCATCCGTGCCGGTCGGGTCACCCTCGGTGTCCAGGTCGGCGGGGGTGCCTCTGCCCACCACCAGCGGTTGACCTGTCGTTCCTGGGAAATGGCTGAACGGACGATGGGGACGGGGCAGCACGCGCTGATCTTCGTCGCTACGTTGTCGTCTGCTCATCCCCCCTCGGAAGGAAATTCAGTGTCAGAGCAGGTCGCATCGTCCCCCGCGCCGCAGGCGGAGCAGGTGGCCCAGTCCGAGTCGGTCACCCCGGCCCCCGCCGCACAGCCGGAGGAGCCGAAGGGTGGCGGCGCGAAGAAGGCGCTCGGCATCATCGGCGCGATCGTCGCCTTCCTGGTGATCGCGGCGCTGAAGTTCGGCGTCGCCAGCGCTATCGGCAACTTCCTCAACCCCGACGAGACGGCCGAGGCGAAGGCCGGCGACTGCATCGCCGAGCTGCCGGAGGTGACCGGCACGCAGGAGAAGTCGGTGAGCGACGCCAAGGTGGTCACGTGCACCTCGACCGAGGCCGTCTACAACGTGGTCGGCCGGGTGGAGGAGCAGACCGAGGCGCAGGCCAAGACCGGCAAGGCGTGCGAGCAGTACATCAAGGAGGGTGAGGACGGCTACGTCTTCTACAACATCGCCCCGGGCGGCAAGGGCTACCTGCTCTGCCTGACCAAGAAGGCCTGACCGGCAGGCCCAGCGGCCAGGTCGGGGCACGGATAGCCCGGCCGGACGACGATCCGCCGACGGCGGCGCGGGAATCCCGCGCCGCCGTCGGCGTGTTGCATGCCACCGTCCGGTGAACGGGAGGTATATGCCACTGTTCCGGCATCTTCCCGGCACGCGTACGGCGTGGCAGGCTACCGACACGTAGGAACGCCCTGCGACCAGCCAACGATGACTGACCGACAGGAGGACGGGCCGATGGGTGAGATGGTGCGTTACCGCCGTGACGCGGGGACCGGCGAGGGGTATCTCGCGATACCGTCCAGCGGCACGGCCAGCCCGGCGGTCATCGTCATCCAGGACTGGTGGGGCCTCGTCCCGCACATCCGTTCGGTGGTGGACCGGTTCGCCGACGCCGGCTTCGTCGCGCTGGCCCCCGACTTCCGGCACGGCCAGCCGGCCAGCAAGCCGAGCGAGCCCCGGCAGATGCTCAACAGCACCCAGATGGACGAGGCGGCGGCCGACATCGCCGTGGCGGCGGAATACCTGGCCGGCCGGGCCGAGGTGACCGGCAAGGTGGGCTGCGCCGGGTTCTGCGCCGGGGCCAGCCTGGCGCTGTGGGCGGCCACCCGGGCCGAGCGGATCGTCGCCACCGCCGCCTTCTATCCCCGGCTGCCGTGGGACGGGATGCCCGCCGAGTGGACCGACTACGCGGGCAAGGCGGCCGTCGTGCACTGCTCCGAGGCCGACGGCCTGTCCGCCGCCGACGGCGTGCAGACCGTGCGCCGGGCCGTGGAGAACGCCGGCGGCACCTGCCAGACGTACGACTACCCGGGCACCGCGCACGCGTTCTTCAACGAGGACCGGCCGGAGAACTTCGACCAGCGGGCCGCCGCCACCGCCTGGGCCCGTACCCTCGAACTCTTCCGGGCCAAGCTTGGCTGAGCACCGGCCAGCCGACGGGCGGGGGCGTTGACGGTGCCCGGGCCGGCCGGGTCCCGTACCCCCGCCGAGGTGGTCGCCCGCGCCGCGCGGGCGACCGACCTGGCCGACCTCGACGGCGCGATCACCGACTGCTTCGCCTGCCCCCGGCTGGTCGACTGGCGGGAGGAGGTCGCCCGCACCAGGCGGGCCGCGTTCCGCGACCAGGACTACTGGGGTCGCCCGGTGCCCGGCTTCGGTGCCCCGGACAACCGTGCCGGGCGCGGTGGCGCGGGCCCGCCGGCCACCGGGCCGGGTCCGGCGTCCGAGGCCCGGATCGCCATCCTCGGGCTGGCCCCGGCGGCGCACGGGGGCAACCGGACCGGCCGGGTCTTCACCGGGGACCGCTCCGGCGACGTGCTCTTCGCCGCCCTGCACCGCGCCGGGCTGGCCAACCAACCCACCAGCGTCGCCGCCGACGACGGTCTCACCCTGGCCGGCGTGCGGATCTTCGCCGCCGTGCGCTGCGCCCCGCCGGACAACAAGCCCACGCCGGCCGAGCGGGACACCTGCGCCCCCTGGGTGCACCGGGAGGTGGCGCTGATCCGACCCACCCTGCGGGTGGTCGTCGCGCTCGGCGCGTTCGCCTGGGCGGCGTGGTGGCCGGTGCTACGCCAGGTGTACGGCGTCCGGCCGCCCAGCCCGCGACCGGTCTTCGGCCATGGGGCACACTGGTCCGGGTCGGCCGCTCCCGATCTGCTCGGTTGCTACCACGTCAGCCAGCAGAACACCTTCACCGGGCGGTTGACCACACAGATGCTGGACGATGTGTTCGCCCGGGCGAAACAGCTCGCGGGGGTGGACTGAGCAGCGTGGGACGGTGGCGATGGACCTCGGCGTACTGCGCAGGTGGTGGCCCGTCGCCCTGGTGACGCTGCTGCTGCTCGCCGCCGCGCTCGCCGCCGGGCACTCCTCGATCGGCGCGAGCCGCATCCCGCCGGCCGCCGACAACATCCCCTACGTCCCGGACTACCCCACGGCGGAGCCGGCCGCGTCGATCCCGATCGAGCCGCGTACCGAGGCCGCACAGACCCGGCCGAGCGTCCCGCAGTGGATCGCCACGGCCGCGATCGTGCTGCTCGCCACGGCGATCCTGGCCGCCCTCGGCTACCTGGCCTTCACCCTGCTGCGCGGCGCGTTGCGGCGGACCACCCGGACGGTCCCGGTGGCGCGGGCCCGACGTACCGCCGAGGGCACCGCGCGGGAGGTGGTGGCCGCGCTCGACGCCGGCCTGGAGGAGTTGGACGACGCCGACACCGACCCGCGTACGGCCGTCATCGCCTGCTGGGTGCGGCTGGAGGAGGCCGCCACCGAGGCGGGCGTGCCGAGGCTCACCGGGGACACCCCGACCGACCTGGTGACCCGGCTGCTGCGCGGCGACCCGGCGGCCGGGGTGCCCGCGATCGCCAGCGCCGACGTGCTGGACGGCTTCGCCCACGTCTACCGCGAGGCCCGCTACGCCACCCGCAGCGTCGACGCGCGGATGCGGGACCAGGCCCGGGGGGCGCTGCGCCGGCTGCGCGGTGAACTCGCCGCCCTGGCCGACCCGCAGGTGCCGGCGTGACCGCCCGCCACGCACCCGGCGGGGTGTCGGGGTGAGCGAGTCGGCCGGTCTGGACGACCTGTTCAGTTTCGAGGAGGAGCCGCCGGCCCGGTCCGGTCGGGCCCGGGGCGGGCGCGTGCGCTGGCTGTTCCGGCTGCTGCTGACCGCCGCCGGGGTGACCGCCGTGGTCGTGGTCGGGCTGCGCGCGGTCGGCCTGCAACTGTCGCTCGGCATCGTGGTGGCCGGGGTGCTGGCGGTGCTCACCGTCCGCCGGGTCACCGCCGCGCTGTCCCCGCCGCCCCCGCCCCGCAGCGGTGCCCGGACCCCCGCCGGGGAGGAACCGGGTGCCTACAACTGGGCGGCCCGGGACGCGCTGCGGGCCGCGATCAACGGCTGGGAACGACCGCTGGACTGGTCGTCGGGCAACCAGGAGCGGTTCACCGAGCGGATCCTGCCCCGTCTCGGCGAACTGGCCGACGAGCGGCTGCGCCAACGCCACGGCCTGACCCGGGAATCCGACCCGACCCGGGCCCGCGCCCTGCTTGGGGAGCCGCTGTGGAGCTTCCTCGACACCCCCTCCCGCCGTCCCCCGTCGCCGCGCGACCTCGCGGCGATCGTCGCCGAACTGGAGAAGATCTGATGAACGACGTGGACCGCAGCATTCCCGCCACGGAGGTCGGCCACCTGGCCCGGGCGGTGCTGGACGCGGTCGGCACGGTCGTGGTCGGCAAACGGGAGGCCCTGGAACTGGTCCTCGCCGGCATCCTGGCCGGCGGGCACGTGCTGCTGGAGGACCTGCCCGGCCTGGGCAAGACGCTGACCGCGCGGTCCTTCGCCCAGGCCCTCGGGTTGGATTTCCGCCGGCTCCAGTTCACCCCCGACCTGCTGCCCGCCGACGTCACCGGCTCGTTCCTCTACGACCAGCGCAGCGGCGACTTCTCCTTCCGGGCCGGCCCGCTCTTCACCAACCTGCTGCTCGCCGACGAGATCAACCGGACCCCGCCGAAGACCCAGTCGGCGTTGCTGGAGGCGATGCAGGAGAAGCAGGTCTCCGTCGAGGGTGTCACCTACCGGCTCGACGAGCCGTTCCACGTTCTGGCCACCGCCAACCCGATCGAGTACGAGGGGACGTACCCGCTGCCGGAGGCGCAGCTCGACCGGTTCCTGCTGCGGGTGTCGTTCGGCTACCCGCAGCGCGACGAGGAGTGGGAGGTGCTGCGTCGCCGGATGGACCGCCGCCGGGAGGAGGCGCAGATCGAACCGGTGGTCGACGCCGGAACCCTGCGGGCCATGCAGGCCGCGCTGGAGGACGTGGTGGTGGAGGACTCCGTCGGCAGGTACATCGTGGACCTCACCGCGGCCACCCGGGAGCACCCGTCGGTGCTGGTCGGCGCATCCCCCCGGGGCTCGCTGGCGTTGCTGCTGCTGGCCCGGGTGCGGGCCGTCTTCGCCGGTCGGGACTACGTGGTGCCGGAGGACGTCAAGGAGGTGGCCGCCCCCGCACTGGCGCACCGGATCACGTTGCGTCCGGAGATGTGGCTACGCCGGGTGGACCCGTCGTTCGTGGTCGGTGAGGTGCTGGAGCAGACCCCGGCCCCGGCCAGCGGCGCGCTGCCCAGCTACGCGGCCGGCCGGGCCGGGCGCTGATCGTCGTGCCGGACCGTCAGGAGCCGACGGCGGGCTGGTCGCCCACCTGGGCGCTGGGCCGGGCGGTGCTGCTCACCGGACTGCTGCTGATCGCCGCCGTGCTGCTCGGCCGGGTCGACCTGGTGGTGCTGGCCACCCCGTTCGCGCTCGGCACCGCGTACGCCCTGCGCCGCCGGCCGACCGCCGCCCCGCAGTTGGCGATCACCGCCGAGGACGCCCAACTGGTCGAGGGCGGTGACCTGGCCGGCGCGGTGGCGGTGGGCAACCCGGACACCGTGCCGTACGACGTGGTGGTGGTCCGGACCCGGGTCTCGCCGTGGCTGTCGGTACGCCGGGCCGACTTCGGCGGGATCGGGTTGGACGTCAGCCGCTCCGGTGGCATGGACCGGCCCTTCGTGACGGCGCTGTCCAGCGGCACCGCCGTCGACCTGGAACTGACCGGCACCGCGCTGCGCTGGGGGCGGCACCCGATCGGCCCGGCCGGTGCCCGCGCCGCCGCCGCCGACGGGCTGCTGGTCTCCCGCGCGGTGCTCACCGAACCGGTGCGGATGCGGGTCTACCCGAAGACCGAACCGTTCGAGGCGGTGGAGGCGATGCCCCGGGCCGCCGGGCTGGTCGGCGCGCACCGCTCGCGGCGGCCGGGGGAGGGCGGCGAACTGGCCGGGGTACGGGTCTTCGGGCCGGGGGACCGGCTGCGCCGCATCGACTGGCGGGTGTCGCTGCGGACCCGGCAACTGCACGTGGCGTCGACCCTGTCCGACCGGGACGCCGAGGTGGTCGTCCTGCTCGACGTGCTGGCCGAGGCGGGCCGCTCCGGCGGGGTGGCCGGGGCGGCGTCCGTGCTGGACACCACGGTCCGGGCCGCCGCCGCGATCGCCGAGCACTACCTGCACCGGGGTGACCGGGTGGCGCTGCTGGAGTACGGTCCGGCGGCCCGCCGGCTGCGCCCGGCCACCGGCCGCCGGCAGTACCTGACGGTGCTGGAGTGGCTGCTCGACGTGCACGCCGAGTCGGCCCCGCACGATTCGTACGACCAGGTCTTCGGCCCGCAGGTGCTCTCCGCCGACGCGCTGGTGGTGGTGCTCACCCCGCTGCTCGACGAGCGGTCCGCGCAGATGCTGGCCCGGTTGGCCCGGGGCGGTCGCTTCGTGGTGGCGGTGGACACCTTGCCGACCGATCTCGCCCCGCCCGGTGACCGGGGGTGGGCGCCGGTGGCGTACCGGTTGTGGCGGCTGGACCGGGACACGATGATCGCCCAGCTCCGGGAGCACGGGGTGCCGGTGGTCGGGTGGGCCGGCGCGGGCAGCCTGGACCAGGTGCTGCGGGACGTCGCCCGGTTGGCGACCGCACCCCGGGTGGGTGGCCGGTGAGCCCGGTCGAGGCGGCCCGGGAACGGGTCCGCCAGGCGGGTACGGCGGTGCGCCGGGTGGCCCTGCTGCCGTTGCTGGTGCGCGGCCTGGTCTTCCTGGTGGTGCTGGCCGGCCTGCTGCTGGCGTACCCGGTGGAGCTGTTCCAGGCCCGGTCGCTGCTCGCGCTGACGGTGGTGGCGGTGCTGCCGGCGGTGGCCCCGCGCCGGATCTGGCCGACTTTCGCCGCGTTGGTCACGGTGGGCGGTTGGGTGTTCGCCTCGGCCGGTTACGACAGGCCGATCGCGTTGTGGAGGTTGTTGGTGGTGGCGACCCTGCTCTACCTCGGACACACCCTCTGTGCCCTGCTGGCCGTGCTGCCCTACGACGGGGCGGTCGACCCGGACGTGGTGCTGCGCTGGCTCATCCGGGCCGGCGCGGTGGTGCTCGCCTCCGCGGTGGCCGGGGTGCTGCTGACCCGGGCGGGGCAACTCGGCCCGGATGACGGTTTCCAGCTCGCCACAGTGGTGGGACTGCTGGTGGCGGTGGGTCTGAGCGGGTTGCTGGGCTGGCTGCTGCGCCGTCGGTGAGGCGACGTTGCGCAGCTCACAGCTGTTGTGCTCCGTCACAGATGGGGGTCTCGAAGGGTATTTCCGCAGCCGCCCGGGGAAAGATGGATGACGTGAATCCGAAGCGGATCCTTGTCGTGGGTGCCGGGCACGTGGGCCTGTACGCCGCTCTGCGCCTGTCCAAGAAGCTGAGCTCCCGTGAGGCCGAGGTCGTCGTGGTCGACCCGCAGCCGCACATGACGTACCAGCCGTTCCTGCCCGAGGCGGCGGCCGGCAACATCTCCCCCCGGCACTCCGTGGTGCCGCTGCGACGCGAGCTGCGCAAGTGCAAGGTCGTCGCGGGCGCGGTGACCCGGATCGACCACAGCCGCAAGACCGCCGTGGTGCAGCCGATCTCCGGCCCGACCCGGGAGATCCCCTACGACCACGTGGTCGTGGCCCCCGGCTCGGTGTCCCGCACCCTGCCGATCCCCGGCCTGCACGAGCACGGGATCGGGTTCAAGACCATCGGCGAGGCCATCTACCTGCGCAACCACGTGCTGGACCGGCTCGACGTGGCCGCCGCCACGCCGGACCCCGACGTCCGCCGCTCCGCGCTGACGTTCACCTTCGTCGGCGGCGGCTACGCCGGCATCGAGGCGTTGGCCGAGATGGAGGACATGGCCCGGGACGCGCTGCGCTACTACCCGGAGCTGAAGCCCGACGACATGCGCTGGGTGCTGGTCGAGGCGACCCAGCGGGTGCTGCCCGAGGTCGACCGGGACATGGGCGCGTACACGGTGCAGCAGTTGCTGAAGCGGAACATGGACATCCGGTTGGACACCCGGCTGGAGTCCTGCGTCGACGGTGTGGTGAAGCTCTCCGACGGCGACAGCTTCCGTTCCGACACCATCGTCTGGACGGCCGGCGTGAAGCCGTCGCCGATGCTGGACCGCACCGACTTCCCCCGCGACGAGCGGCGGCGGGTCACCTGCCTGCCCACCCTCCAGGTCGTCGACGGCGACCGGGTGGTCGAGGGGGCGTGGAGCGCCGGTGACTGTGCCGCCGTCCCGGACCTCACCAAGGAACCGGGCAACTACTGCTCGCCGAGCGCCCAGCACGCGGTGCGGCAGGCCGCCCGGATGGCCGACAACATCGCGCTGGTGGTGCGGGGCCGGCCGCCTGTCGACTACAAGCACAAGCACGCCGGCAGCGTGGCCAGCCTCGGCCTGCACAAGGGCGTGGCCCAGGTGTACGGCATCAAGATGAAGGGCTGGCCGGCCTGGTTCATGCACCGGACGTACCACATGAGCCGGATCCCGTCGTTCAACCGCAAGGTCCGGGTCGTGGTGGACTGGTCGCTGGCCTTCTTCCTCAAGCGTGAGGTGGTCGCGCTCGGTCAGCTGCACGACCCGCGTGAGGAGTTCGCGGAGGCGTCGCAGCCGATCCCGATCACCAGCAGGGCGGCCTGACCGTCCGGTCCGACGCCGAACGCCCCTTTCCGCCTCGCGGGAAGGGGCGTTCGACGTCGGCGGGGTACGTCGGGGCGACGCGGACCGGTTACCGTGTGACTGCACCGCAGCGCATCGACGTGACGCGCTCCCGCCCGGGTGGTGGAACGGCAGACACGGCCGCCTTAAAAGCGGCTGCCGCAAGGCGTGCGGGTTCGAGACCCGCCCCGGGCACCACACTCTCAGCTTTCCCACAGCCTCCCGACCGGCGGCGGTAGGGCCCCGCCGTCTACCCTGGGAGTGCACGTTTGCGTGCGACTGACCCCCTGAGGGAGGCCTGAGACAGTGAAGACCTCGAACCCGGTGCTCGCCCGGCTCGGCCAGGCGGCCGAGCGGGAGCGTTCCGCCGGGTACGCCCAGCCCGGGCCGTACGGTTACGGACAGCCCGGCATTCCGCAGCAGTACCCGGGCCAGCCGGGCTCCCCGGTCGCCCCGACGGTGTCCGGCACGATGACCGTCGACGACGTCGTCGTCAAGACCGTCGCGCTCCTGGCCATCCTCGGCGTCTCCGCCGCCGCCGCCTGGATCCTGGTGCCGGATTCGGTGCTCGGCGTCGCGTGGATCGGCGCGGCGATGGTCGGCCTGGTCCTCGGCCTGATCATCTCGTTCTCCCGGGTCGCCAACCCGGCCCTGGTCGTCGTGTACGCGATCGTCGAGGGCGCGTTCGTCGGCCTGGTCAGCAAGGTCTACGAGACGGCCTACCAGGGCATCGTGCTCCAGGCCGTGGTCGCCACCTTCGGCGTCTTCTTCGTGATGACCATGCTCTACAAGGCGCGCGTCATCCGGGCCACCCCCAAGTTCGTCAAGGGCATGATCGCTGTGATGGCGGGCCTGTTCGCCGTCATGCTGATCAACCTGGTGCTCGCGCTGTTCGGCGTGAACACCGGCCTGCGCGACAGCAGCCCGCTGGCCATCGGGTTCAGCCTGGTCTGCATCGTGGTCGCCTCGTTGAGCTTCGTGCTCAGCTTCAAGGAGGTCGAGGACGGCGTCCGGATGGGGCTGCCGGCCCGCTACTCCTGGACGGCCGCGTTCGGCATCGTGGTCAGCCTGGTCTGGCTCTACCTGGAGATGCTCCGCCTGATCAGCTACTTCCAGGGCGACGACTGATGGTTTCGCACCCGACGCCCGCCACCGCGCACCCTGCGGCGGCGGGCGTCGTCGTCTGCGCACCTCCGGCCGGTGGTGCGTAGACTCGCCGACGATGAGCGCAGCGGAGTTGGGTCGGGCGGTGGACCTGCTGGTCCGTCAGGTGGGCCACTGGCAGCAGCCGCGCTGGGCGGCGGTCGCCGCGGGCGGCAACGTGTCCCGGGCCGACCTGGTGCACAAGCTGGTGCAGGAGGTCGCCGACCTGGCGGCCGACGCCGAGGGTGAGCCCCGGCGGGACGTGCCCCGGCTGGCGCACCCGATGGCGCTGCCCGACCAGCTCCGGGTGGTCGCGGCGGACCTGGTGGCCGCCGGCCCGCCGGAGGCGGTGCTGGCCGGGGCCGCCGCCCTGGTGACGGCGACCCGCGGCGCGCTGTAGGGCTCAGCTGAGCCGTTCGAGCACCATCGCCATGCCCTGACCGCCACCGACGCACATGGTCTCCAGGCCGATGGTCGCGTCGTGCCACTGCAGGGCGTTGAGCAGGGTGCCGGTGATCCGGGCACCGGTCATCCCGAACGGGTGGCCGACGGCGATCGCCCCGCCCATCACGTTGACCTTCTCCTCCGGGACGCCGAGCTGCCGGTACGACGGGATCACCTGGGCGGCGAACGCCTCGTTGATCTCGACCAGGTCGACGTCGTCCACGGTCATCCCGGCCCGGCGCAGCGCCTGCCGGGACGCCTCGACCGGGCCGAGGCCCATGATCTCCGGCGACAGGGCGGTGACGCCGGTGGAGACGATCCGGGCCAGCGGGGTCAGCCCCAGCTCGTCGGCCCGCTGGGCGCTCATCACCACCACGGCGGCGGCACCGTCGTTGAGCGGGCAGCAGTTGCCGGCGGTGATCCGGCCGTCCGGGCGGAACACCGGCTTCAGCCCGGCCACCGCCTCCGGCGTGACCCCGGCGCGCGGCCCGTCGTCGGTGTCGACCACGCTGCCGTCGGGGGTGGTGACCGGGGTGATCTCGCGGGCCCAGAAGCCGTCGGCGATGGCCTTCTCGGCGAGGTTCTGGCTGCGTACGCCGAACGCGTCCATCTCCTCGCGGGTGATGTCGTACACCTGGGCCAGGTTCTCCGCGGTCTGACCCATGGCCAGGTAGATGTCGGGGAGCTGACCGGCCTCACGCGGGTCGGTCCACACCTCGGCGTCGCCCTGCGCGCGGGCCGCCGACCGCTGCCGGGCCGCGTCGAACCGTGGATTCTCCCAGCCGCCGCCGACCAGCGTCTGGGCCTCGGGCGGGAGCGTGTCGGAGTTGCCCCGGGCGTACCGGGAGACCATCTCGACCCCGGCGGAGACGAAGACGTCGCCCTCGCCGGCCCGGATCGCGTGCATCGCCATCCGGGTGGTCTGCAACGACGACGCGCAGTAGCGGGTCAGGGTGGCCCCGGGCAGCCCGTCCAGGCCCATCAGGGTGGCGACCACCCGGGCCAGGTTGAAGCCCTGCTCGCCGCCGGGCAGCCCGCAGCCGACGTAGAGGTCGTCGATGGTGGTGGGGTCGAGGCCGGGGACCTTGTCCAGCGCGGCCTGGACGATGGTGGCGGCGAGGTCGTCCGGGCGGACCTCGCGCAGGGAACCCTTGAACGCGCGGCCGATGGGGGACCGGGCGGTGGCGACGATGACGGCGTCGCGGGACGACTCAATCGGCATGAACCAACGTTAACTTGACGGTAACTTGGCGCGGAAGGACGCCGGCCAGCGGGAAATGTCACCCGTGTCGGCCCGGCCGGTCCGCCCGCCGGCCGCGACTCCTCGCAGCCGGCGGAACGGATCGAGACCGCTCAGTGCCGGGAGGCGACGTTCGCGGCGGCGACGACCGCCGGCAGCAGGGCGTGCGCCCAGACCCGGTAACCGTCGGCGGACGGGTGGAAACCGTCGTGGCAGAGCGTCCCGGCGTCGGCCCGGAACACCGGCCCGGTCTCCGTGCCCAGGTCGACGACCGTGCCACCGGCCTCCAGCACGGCGGCGGTCTGTGCCCGCGCGACCCGCCGGCCCGACCAGCCGATCACCTGCCGCAGCGGCGGGGCCACCGCGCGTACCGCCCCCAGGTCCGGGCAGGTGCCGACGACGACCTCGACCCGGGCCTCCCGCAGCCGACGCACCGCCGAGGCGAGGTACGCCGCCGCCTCCGCCGGCCGCCGCATGGCCGTGGCGTCGTTCGCTCCGATCAGCACCACCGCGACGTCCGGCCGGTCACCCAGCAGCGCCCGCGCCACCTGGGTCGCCAGGTCGGTGGAGCGGGAACCGGACACCCCCACGCTGGACAGGTGCACCCGCCGGCCGGTCGGCCCCTCGGTCAGCAGGTGGGCGAGCTGACCGCCGACCGTCTCGTCGAAGCGGGCCACCCCGACGCCGAGCGCCGAGGAGTCACCGAGCAGCACCAGCCGCAGCAGCGGGGCACCGGCCCGGCCGACCGTGGCCCGCAGCGCCAGCCCCAGCTCCGGCTGGGCGTAGTCGCGGTTGCGGGCCGCCACCGCCTGACCGGCGAGCACCGCCGCGCCACCGATCGTCCCGGCGACCAGGGAGACCGCTGCGGCCTTGCCGAGCCGTACGGCCAGCTCGCCGCCGAGTGAGCGGCCCGTCACGGGGTCACCGCCCGAAGGTCCACGGCGGCGGGGACCGGCCCGGCGGGGCGTCTGCGGCACCAGGTGGTTCGCTCGCTGTGCTCGCTCATGCCAGTCCCTCCAGTTGGGGTGAGTCGGCGCCGGTGCCGGGTTGCGGCACCGGGGCGACGCCGAAGAAGGCCCGCCGCCGCAGCTGCGCCCAGCGGCCGGCCGGGCCGTGGTCCCGGCCCCTGACCTGGGTGCCGCTGACCTCCGTGCCGGCGTTGCGGGCCGCCTCGTGGGCGGCCCGGGGCAGCGACCGTACGCCCTCGCCCGGGGCCAGCGTCGGCCGGCGCTCCCCGCTGCCGAGCGCCGACAGCACCGTCGGCAGGAGCGCGGCGGCGGCCATCGCGTAGCCCTCGGCGGAGGGGTGGAACCGGTCCCAGGCGAACATCCGGGTCGGCTCGGCGGAGAACCGGGGGCCGAGCAGGTCACCGAGGGAGACCGTCCAGCCGCCCGCCTCGACCACCGCGACCGTCTGGGCGGCGGCGAGCTGCCGGCTCCACCGCCTGGCCAACCAGCGCAGCGGGGGCTGGATCGGCCGGATCGCCCCCAGGTCGGGGCAGGTTCCGACGACCACCTCGCAGCCGGCGGCGCGTAGCGTGCGGACCGCGTCGACCAGGTGCCGGACCGCCACGGAGTAGGGCGACCGGTTGGTGATGTCGTTGCCGCCGATCAGGATCACCGCGACGTCAGGCGCGCACTCCAGGGCGGCCTCGACCTGCGGGCGCAGCCCGGCGGAGAGCGCACCGACGACGGCGAAGCGGTGCACCCGTACGGCCCGGTGCAGCCGCCGGGACAGCCCGGTGGCCAGCAGCGCGCCGAGGGTCTCGCGGCGTCGCGCCACCCCGTAGCTGGCGGCGGAGGAGTCACCGAGGATCACCATGGTCAGCGGCGGGCCGGGGATCTTGGCACCGTAGACGCCGTCGCAGCGCGGGGGCGGGGCCTGCGCCATCGGAATGGTGCGCCGGGCCTGCCGGGCCTGCCCGAGCAGCACGCCGCCGGTCGCGGCGACGGCCGCCGCGGTGGCACCCGTGCCGATCGCCGCCAGCCGGGCCACCTGCCGGGCGCGGTGCCAGCGCGGACCGAGCGGTACGACGGAACCTGCCACCCCCATACAGCGACATTATCGCGCCGCAGCGTCACCCCGCCTCCGTCGGGACGGCCGGTTTTCGGGCTGGGCGGCGACGGTTCTGGGTACCTGGTCGGGTGGCGGGATCACCGGTGGGTGTCCCGCCGCAGGTGGCGACGGCTTGCACGGGCCAGTCACGCTGGTCGGTGGAGAGGGGCTGGATGAGATGGGTAGGACATTGAAGCGCACCGCGGCGTTCACGGCGTTGGCCCGGTCGCTGGCGGCCGGCGCCCGGGGTGGTCCGTCGCTGGGCGCCCGGCTGGCGGCGCTGCCCCGGATGATCCGGGCCACCGCCCGGGGCGAGTACGACGGCGGGCTCCGGCTGGCGATGATGACGGCCGCGACGGTCTACGTGGTGTCGCCGGTCGACCTGGTCCCGGAGCTGTTCCTGACCGTGCTCGGTCTGGTGGACGACGCGGTCATGGTCACCTGGTTGGCCGGCAGCGTGCTGTCGGAGACCGAGCGCTTCCTGGAGTGGGAGGCCCGTCGGGCCTCCGTCATCCCCGGTCATGTGATGCCCTGAGGGCACGTACGCTGGGCGGCGAAGGACCGTCTGCCAGGCCGCCGTCGTCGGCGCCGCAACGAAGGGCACAACGAGGTGCAGTACTACGACAACGTCGTCGACCTGATCGGTAACACCCCGCTGGTGCGGCTGCGCAACGTCACCGCGGGCATCCGGGCGACCGTGCTGGCCAAGGTGGAGTACCTCAACCCGGGCGGCTCGGTGAAGGACCGGATCGCGCTGCGGATGGTGGAGGACGCCGAGGCCGCCGGGATCCTCCGCCCCGGTGGCACCATCGTCGAGCCGACCAGCGGCAACACCGGTGTCGGGCTGGCCCTGGTGGCGCAGCTCAAGGGCTACCACTGCGTCTTCGTCTGCCCCGACAAGGTCAGCCAGGACAAGCAGGACGTGCTGCGGGCGTACGGGGCCGAGGTGGTGGTCTGCCCGACCGCCGTCGCGCCGGAGGACCCGCGCTCCTACTACAACGTCTCCGACCGGCTGGCCCGGGAGATCCCCGGCGCGTGGAAGCCCGACCAGTACAGCAACCCGGCCAACCCGCGTTCGCACTACGAGACCACCGGCCCGGAGCTGTGGAAGCAGACCGGGGGCGGGCTCACCCACTTCGTGGCCGGGGTCGGCACCGGCGGCACCATCTCCGGCATCGGGCGCTACCTCAAGGAGGCGTCCGAGGGACGGGTCCGGGTGATCGGGGCGGACCCGGAGGGTTCGGTCTACTCCGGCGGCACCGGCCGGCCGTACCTGGTCGAGGGGGTCGGTGAGGACTTCTGGCCCGAGACGTACGACCGGGGTATCGCCGACGAGATCGTCGAGGTCTCCGACAAGGCGTCCTTCGAGATGACCCGGCGGCTGGCCCGCGAGGAGGGCCTGCTGGTCGGCGGCTCCTGCGGGATGGCCGTGGTGGCGGCGCTGGAGGTGGCCCGCGCCGCCGACCCGGACGACGTGGTCGTGGTGCTGCTGCCGGACAGCGGCAAGGGCTACCTGTCCAAGATCTTCAACGACCGGTGGATGGCCCGGTACGGCTTCCTCGACCACTCGGGCACCGAGCCGACGGTCGCCGACGCGCTGGCGAGCAAGCCGGGTGGCCTGCCCGAACTGGTGCACGTGCACCCCACCGAGACGGTCCGCGACGCCATCGACTACATGCGCGAGTACGGCGTCTCCCAGCTCCCGGTGCTCAAGGCCGAGCCGCCGGTGGTGACCGGCGAGGTGGCCGGCTCGATCGCCGAGCGGGATCTGCTGGACGCCCTGTTCACCGGCCAGGCGCACCTGCACGACACCATCGAACGGCACATGGCCGACCCGCTGCCGATGATCGGCGGCGGTCAGCCGGTGAGCGAGGCGGTGGGCATGCTGGAGAAGTCCGACGCGGCGCTGGTGTTGGTCGACGGCAAGCCCAAGGGCGTGCTGACCCGGCAGGACCTGCTCGCCCACCTCGGCGCGCACTGATCCGACCTGCTGGCGGGGCCCCTTCCGACGGGAGCGGCCCCGCACCGTGTCCGGGGTCGTGTCGGGGGCGGCCATTCACAGCGATGGCACAGGAGCAGCACAGAGGGCGTCCGTGCAGCCTGCCTACCGTCGGGACCAGCCGCGAGGCACCGACCCACGGGAGGAACGACATGCGCCACGACCTCGACCACCACGAGGGGCAGCGGGTCAGCCGCCGCCGGTTGATCGCCGGAGTCGGCTCGATCGGCCTGGCCGGTCTGCTCGCCGCCTGCGGCCGGGACGGCGGCACGGTCACCACGTCGACCGGCGAGACCGTGTCCCCGCAGGCGACCGCCAGCACGTCGACGGACCTGGCCGCGCTGTTCGGCACGGCGAACACCTGCACGTTGACCGCGAGCACCACGCAGGGCCCGTACTACTTCGACGCCGACAAGATCCGCAGCGACATCCGGGAGGACCGGGCGGGCACCCGGCTGCGGGTGGCGATCCGGGTGCAGGACAGCGAGCAGTGCGGGCCGCTGGCCAACGCGGTCGTGGAGATCTGGCACTGTGACGCGGCCGGCCTCTACTCGGGGGCGGAGGCCCAGTCGTCCGGCGCGTCCGGCGGCGGCACGTCGTCCGGCGGCACACCGCCCAGCGGCGCGCCCGGTGGCAACCCGCCCACCGGCAACCCGCCCACCGGCAACCCGCCCGGGGGTGGGGCGGCCCCGGGTGGCGGTGCCGAGGGATCGGCGGCGGACCTGACGCCGACCGACGACAAGCGCTACCTGCGCGGCGCGCAGGTCACCAACGCCGACGGGATCGTCGAGTTCACCACCATCTGGCCGGGCTGGTACCGGGGCCGCACCACGCACATCCACGCGATGGTGCACGTGGGCGACAACCGGGTGCTCACCACCCAGATGATGTTCGACGAGGCCCTCAACAGCAAGGTGTACGCCGCCGCGCCGTACGCCGCGCACACCGGGCGGGACACCTTCAACGACAACGACAACATCTTTGCCGAGACGATGCTGATGAAGGTCGTCGAGGACGGCGACGGCTACCTCTCGGTGATCAACTTCTCGGTCGACGCGGACCGGGACGGCACCTGAGGTCAGCAGCCCGGTAGCTGCCGGGCGTAGCGGAGCTGTGCGGTGGGGGCGCGCCCGATCCGCTCCTCCCGGCATTCGCCGGTGGCCTGCCAGCCGCCGCGCTCATAGAAGTGCCGGGCGGCGAGGTTGCGTTCCAGCACCCACAGCACCCCGCGACGCCAGCCCCGGGTGCGCATGGTGTCCAACGCGTCGACCATCAGCGCCCGGCCGGTGCCCCGGCCCCGTTCGGTCGGGTCGAGGTGGATGGCGTTGAGCAGCCCGGTCGCCGGGTCGCCCGCGTCGTCCGGGCCGAGATAGCTGAACCCGACCAGCCGGCCGTCCCGCTCGGCCACGGTCATCAGGTGCTCGTCGCGTTCCCACGTCCACCGCTCGACCCAGTACGCCCCCATCGCCTCGGGCGTCGGTTCGGCCAACGCCGCAGGCGGCAGGAACGACGAGTACGCCGCGACCCGGGACCGCTGGTGCAGGGCACCCACCGGCACCAGGTCGTCGGCGACGGCGGGACGGAGCGTGACGGTCACCCGGCCGAGGCTACCCGCCGGGGCGGGACGGGCACGGTGGTCAGGTCCTCGGCGACCACCAGCTCCCCGGTGAAGTGTTCGCGGGCCTCGTCGTGGAAGCGGCGCGGGTCGGCGTACCGCTGGGAGAAGTGGGTGAGCACCAGCGTGCGTACCCCGGACTCGGTGGCGACTCGGGCGGCCTGGCCGGCGGTCAGGTGGCCGACCTCGGCGGCGAGCGCGGCCTCCGAGGCGAGGAACGTCGACTCGATGACCAGCAGGTCGGCGTGCTCGGCGAGGGCGTACACCCCGTCGCAGAGGCCGGTGTCCATCACGAAGGCGAACCGCTGCCCCGGCCGGACGACGCTCACCTCGTCCCGGGTGACGCGGCGTCCGCCGACGTCCAGGTAACCGGCGCGCAGCAGCTTCCCGACGGCCGGCCCACCGATGCCGTACGCGGACAGCCGCTCCGGCAGCATCCGGCAGCCGTCCGGCTCGACCAGCCGGTAGCCGTACGTCTCGATCGGGTGCCGCAGCCGGCGGGCCTCCAGCGTGCCGACGCCCAGGGTGATCCGCTGCCCGTCGGCGGTGACCGGCTCGACGGCCAGTTCGGCGGTCTCGTGGAAGCTGCTGGCGTGCCGCAGCCTGGCGAAGTATTCCGCGCCGCCGGCGGGGAAGTGCACCGCCACCGGGTGCGGCACCCGGTCCAGGGAGAGCCGTTGGATGGTCCCGGGCAGGCCGAGGCAGTGGTCGCCGTGGAAGTGGGTGACGCAGATCCGGGTGAGGTCGGTGGCGGTGATCCCGGTGTGCAGGAGTTGCCGCTGGCTGCCCTCGCCGGGGTCGAAGAGGATCACCTCGTCGTCCCAGCGCAGCACGTAACCGTTGTGGTTGCGCAGCCGGGTGGGGGTCTGGCTGGCCGTGCCGAGCACGGTCAGCTCCCGCATGGACACCGCCGGCCTCCCCCGGAGACGAAGCGACCCCCGGGGCTTCCGTGCTCGCGCACGGGCCGACTGGACTGGGTCGGCACCCCGGGGGTCGGGTGGCTGTCGTGGATTCGCCGCACCGCTGCCACACGGTCTCGACGATCATGCTGGTCGTTCACTGTCGAGGACAGCGGCTAGCGGACAGCCACCTCACGAGTCCGATTGCTATACAAGTCTGGACCACCTCCTTTCCCGTGTACCGCCACGCTACCCACTGCACCCCGGGTGCCGGTAGTGATTTTTCGCGCGGTCCTGCGGCCGGGGGTCGCCCGTCGGCGGAGGGGCGATCCGGGGCGACTTTTGCTCGACGATGCAAAAGTTCGTGCACATCTGGCCTATCTTTCGCCTGAAGTGAGCATTACTCTCTGCCCCACAGCGGCCACCTCCCGCCGCTGCCCGCCCGAGCCGTCCCCTCGGTCGATCCCCCGTGAGGTGAACCGTGCCCGTCCCGCCCACCACCCCCAGGAACACCCGACGATCCAGGAACACCCGACGATCCCTGACCCTCGGCCTGGTCGGCGCGCTGGCCGTCGCCGCCGGCCCGGTCCCCCCGGCAGGTGCCGCCGCGCCGGCCACCACCCGACCGTCCACCGCCACCGGCGCGACCGTGGCGAACCCGGTGGTCGCCGGGCCGATCGCCCGGACCACCCCGGTCGGCGACCCCGGTCACGGCTACCCGTTCCTCGCCACCGACGTCAACCTGGCCGCCGCCGGCTACGTCGAGGAGGAGTTCTTCCTCTTCGGCACCGCCACCCGGTACGCCGTACAGGGCACCCAGAACGCGACCACCCTCGGCACCGACCAGCCGTACGGCACCCGGCTGGTGGTCCGTCGGCCCGCCAACACCAAGAAGTTCAACGGCGTCGTCATCGCCGAGTGGAACAACGTCAGCAACCAGTGGGACCAGGAGGTCGACTGGTTCCAGTCACACGAGCACCTGATCCGCTCGGGCTACGCCTGGGTCGGGGTCTCCGCCCAGCGGGCCGGGCTGCACTCCGCCACCGGGCTCAAGGCGTGGAGCCCCACCCGGTACGGCCCGCTGGACGTCACCGTCGGCGGCACCGTCACCGACGACAGCCTCTCGTACGACATCTTCAGCCAGGCGGTGAAGGCGGTCCGCAACCCGACCGGCGTCGACCCGCTGGGCAAGCTGCCCGCCCCGCAGTACGTGATCGCCACCGGCCACTCGCAGTCGGCCGGCCGGCTCGCGAACTACTACAACGGCGTCCAGCAGTCGGCGAACGTGCTCGACGCGGTCGTCCTGCACGGCGGCGGTGGGGTGCTGCGCACCGACCTGGCGACGCCGGTGTTCCGGATCAACTCCGAGGGGGACGTGGCCAGCGGCATCCTGCCCGCGGCGGCCCGCGCCCAGGCCGACTCGGCCGTCCTGCGCTCCTGGGAGGTCGCCGGCGCCTCGCACGGCGACTGGAAGCTGATCACCGACTACGGGCCGCTGCGCAAGCGGGACATCGGCAGCTACCCGGGCGGCTACCCGGGTGAGCCGCAGACCTGCACGCTGCCCTCGCTGTCGCGCATCCCGCAGCACATGGTGCAGAACGCCGGCTACGACCACACCGTCGCCTGGGTCGCCCAGGGGACCACCCCGCCGAACGCCCCACCGATCCGGACGACCACCACCACCCCACCGGCCGTCGCCCGCGACGACCTGGGACTCGCCCTCGGCGGCATCCGGCTCGCCCAGCATGAGGTGCCGCTGCGGGTCAACAGCGGGAGCAACACCGGGCCCGGCTTCTGCTTCCTCGACGGCAGTTCGGTGCCGTTGACCGATGCGCAGCTCGCCGCTCGCTACCCGACCGTCGGGGCGTACGTCGACGCCAGCGTCGCGGCCACCCTCGCCGCCGCCGACGCCGGCTACCTGCCCGCGCAGTTCACCCGCGATCCCGCCTGGTACTCCGACCTGCGTGACCTGATCGCCGAGTACGTCGCCGCCGGCCGGATCACCGAGTACGTGGCGGCCCGGCTGACCGACCGGCTCCAGCGCGCCGAGCAGGCCGGCACCGCCGGCAACGCGGCCCGCGCCGCCGAACTGCTGGCACAGCTGGCCGACCGGGCGCGGCAGCGGATCACCGGCGACCCGGCCGCCCGGGACGCGGTGCTGCGGGTGACCGAGGCGCTGATCACCCTGCTCGACGCGGCGGACCGCCGCAACCGGTGACCCGACGGTGAGGACCGATGCCACGGTGAGGGGCCGGGGCGTCGGGTGGGCGGCGGGCACGACGGAGGACGTCGGGCCCGCCGCCCACCGGTTACACCGGCACGACGGCTGTGCTCCCGGCCGGTGAGACCGCGCCAGCCGGGGGGCGGCGACGGCGGTCAGTCGATGCCGATCGGGCCCTCCCGGGGGCCGTCTTCGTTGGCCGGCTGCACCGCCAGCGACGGGAAGTCGGCCAGGTCGCCCTCCGGCTCGGCGTCCCACTCGGGGAAGACCAGGTCGCTCTGGAGATAGAGGCAGAGCAGCTGGGTCAGGTGGCGCAGCCCGTCCAGGTGGGTGCGCTCGTGACCGTGGGTGGCGTCCACCCCGAAACCGAGCAGCGCCACCCGGGCGTGCGCGCCCGCCTCGACCGCCGCCGCCACGTCCGAACGGTAGTAGTCGAAGACGTCACGGACCAGGTCCACCCCGTGTTCCCGGGCGATCGTGGCCAGGTTGCGGGTCAGGTGGTAGTCGAACGGGCCGACCCCGTCGCCCATCGCCAGGGTCGCCGCGTTCTCCCGGGACTGCTGGCCGGGCGCGACCACCGCCGCGTCCACCGAGACGATCTCGGCGACGTCCGGGTCGAGGCCGTGGCTCGCCCCGTGGCCGATCTCCTCGGTGACGGTGACCAGCAGGTGGGCGGTGACGGTGGGGGTGATACCGGCGTCCACCACCGCCTTGAACGCGGTCAGCACCGCCGCCACCCCGGCCTTGTCGTCCAGGTGCCGGGACTTCACATACCCGGACGGGGTGACCATCGGGTTCGGCAGGAACGCCACGAAGTCGCCCGCGTCGATGCCGAGCGCCCGTAGGCCGGCGATGTCCTCGACCGGCTCGTCGACCCGGACCTCGACGTGTTCCCAGCCGACGCCCTGCAGGTCGACGTCGTCGTTGTAGCGGTGCCCGCTGGCCTTCAACGGCAGCACCTGCCCGGTGACCACCCGGTCCAGGTCGTCGGTGAAGATCCGCACGTGCGCGCCCTCGGCGAACCGGGCCGAGTGGGTGCCGATGGTCTTCAGCTCCAGCCGGCCGTTCTCCTTGAGCCGCTTGACCATCCCGCCGATGGTGTCGGTGTGCACCACGATGGCCCGGTCGGCGCCGGTCTGCCGGGGGCCGGGCAGGCAGGCGCTCAGCGCCCCCCGCCGGGTCAGCGTGGACGGGATGCCCAGCGCGGACAGGCGTTCCCCCACGTACTGCTGCACGTGGTCGGTACGCCCCGACGGGCTGGGGATGTCCAGCAGTTCCACCAGCACCTGACGGAGGTAGTCCAGATCGATCTCCAGGGGCTTGAGGCTCACGCGACCCCTCCGGGCCCGGCCGGGCTCCAGAGGCGCTGCGGTGCCCGGGTGCCCGGGAAGAGCAGGTCCACGAAGCGTTCGGCGGTCGGCTGGGGCTCGTGGTTGGCCAGCCCCGGCCGCTCGTTCGCCTCGATGAACACGTGCTCGGGCTGGTCGGGGGCGGGGACCAGCAGGTCCAGCCCGGTCACCGGAATGTCCAGGGCCCGGCTCGCCGCCACGCAGGCAGTGGCGATCGCCGGGTGCAGTTCGGCCGTCACGTCGTGGATTGTGCCACCGGTGTGGAGGTTCGCCGTCCGGCGCACCGCCAACACCCGCCCCTCGGGCAGCACGTCGTGCATCCGGTGCCCCGCCTCGGCCACCACCTCGCGGGTCATGTCGTCGATCGGGATGCGGGACTCCCCACCGGTGGCGGCGGCCCGCCGTCGGCTCTGCCGTTCGATCAGCTCGGTGACGTCGTGCACCCCGTCGCCGGTGATCTGCGCCGGTCGGCGGACGGCGGCGGCCACCACCTCGTGGTCGATCACGATCACCCGCAGGTCCTCGCCCGCGCGCAGCTCCTCGATCAGCACGTCCGGGCAGAACCGGCGGGCCAGCTCGACGGCGGTGGCCAGCGCCTCGGCGGTGCGTACCCCGACGGTGATGCCGTTGCCCTGCTCACCCCGGGCCGGCTTGACCACCACCGGGCCGACGTCGGTGAGGAAGGCCAGGTCGTCGGCGTCGCCGGTGGCGGTCCGGCCACGTGGCACCGACAGTCCCGCCTCGGTGAGGATGCGCCTGGTGACCCGCTTGTCGTCGCAGCGGCTCATCGCCACCGCCGAGGTCAGCTCGGACAGCGACTCGCGGGTGACGATCGTCCGGCCGCCGTTGGTCAGCCGCAGCTCACCCCAGTGCGCGTCGGTGACCTCCACCCGGATGCCGCGCCGCATCGCCTCGTCGGCGACGATCTTGGCGTACGGGTTCAGCTCGTCGTAGCCCGCCGGGGCGGACGGCAGGAACAGCCGCTCGTTGATCGGGTTCTTCCGCTTCACGCAGAGCGTGCCGGTGCGGTGGAAGCCCAACCGCTCGTAGAGCCGGATCGCGCCGGAGTTCTCGGCCAGCACCGACAGGTCGACGAACGCGCGACCCCGCTCGTCGAGCCGGTCGGCCAGCTCGGTGAGCAGGGCCTGCCCGGTGCCGGGCGGGGCGGTGTTGAAGTCCACCGTCAGGCACCACAGGCTCGCGCCGTTCTCCCGGTCGCCGAAGACCGCCACGTGGTCGACGCCGGTGATGGTGCCGACGACCTCCCCGGTGCTCGCCTCGGCCACCAGGTGCAGGAACCGGTCGGTGCCGGCGTTGTCGACGAGCACGTCCACCGGCGCGGTGACCATGCCGTTGCGGGCGTAGATCCGGTTCACCGCGTCGGCGTCGTCGGCGTCGCGCAGCGGCCGGACGACCAGCCCCGGGATCTCCATCCGCTCGGTGGCCTCCGGGCGGCGCTCACCCAGCGGCAGCCGGTAGGTCAGCGACGGGTCGATGAACAGCTCGTCGGGCAGCCGGGACACCAGCACGTGCGGGTCGCGCAGGTAGATGCAGATGTCCCGGGAGCCGGCCGCCTCGGAGCGCAGCACGTGGGCCACCGCGACCTGCTCGTGGAAGGTCTGGCCGAACACCAGCCGCCCCCAGCCGCAGTCCAGGACCACGTCGGACGGCCCGGCCGGTTCCCGGCGCGGCTCCGGGGCGACGCCCGGCGCGACCGGGTCGCCGCCGGGACCGGTCCGTTCCCGGCGGCGGCCGAGCACCCGCTCCCGGTCGGTACGGGCCGTGCCGGTCGCGAGGGTCTCGTTCACGGTCAGTCGATTCCGTGGCTCTGGAGCCACATTTCCAGAAGTCCCAGTTGCCACAGTTTGTTTCCGTTCAACGGGGTCAGTTCGGCGTTCGGGTCGGCGAGCAGCGCATTGACGTAGTCGGCACGGAACAGGTCGCGGCGGCGGGCCTGCGGCGCGGTGAGCGCGTCGCGGACCCGGTCGAGGAGCTTGCCCTCCAGGTGGGTCAGGCCGGGCACCGGGAAGTAGCCCTTGGGGCGGTCGATCACCTCGTGCGGCAGGACCCGGCGGCCGATCTCCTTGAGCACTCCCTTGCCGCCCTGGGCCAGTTTCAGCTCGGGCGGGCAGCTCGCCGCCAGCTCCACGAATTCGTGGTCGAGGAACGGCACCCGGGCCTCCAGGCCGTGCGCCATGGTCATGTTGTCGACCCGCTTCACCGGGTCGTCGGTGAGCATGATCTGGGTGTCGATCCGCAGGCCGGCGTCGACGGCGGTCTGCGCCCCGGCCCGGCCCAGGTGGGCGGCGACGAACTCGCGCGCCGGGTCGCCGTCGGCCAGCCAGGCCGGGTTGAGCACCCGGGCCAGCCCGGCCGCGTCCCGGTCGAAGAACGCCTTCGCGTACGAGTCGAGGGCCTGCTCCCGGTCGATGCCGGCCAGTGGTGGGTACCAGTGGTAGCCGCCGAGGATCTCGTCCGCGCCCTGCCCGGACTGGACCACCTTGACGTGCTTGGAGACCTCCTGGCTGAGCAGGTAGAACGCGACGCAGTCGTGGCTGACCATCGGCTCGCTCATCGCGGCCACCGCCGCCTCCAACGGCGGCACCAGGTCACCGGCGGCGACCTTGAGCTGGTGGTGGTCGGTGCCGAACGTCTTGGCCACCAGGTCGGAGTAGACGAACTCGTCGCCCTCCCGCCCGCCGACCGCGTCGAAGCCGATGGAGAAGGTGGACAGCCCGGAGCGGGTCTGCCCCTCGCCGGCCAGCAGCGCCACCACCAGGCTGGAATCCAGTCCGCCGGAGAGCAGCACACCCACCGGCACGTCGGCGACCATCCGCCGGCGTACCGCGGTGGTCAGCGACTCCAGCAGGGCGTCCTCCCAGTCCCGCGCCGACCAGTCGGCGTGCGACGCGTCCCGGGTGAACGACGGGTCCCAGTAGACCCGTTCGTGGGTGCGGCCGTCGGGCTCGTAGACCCGGACGGTGGCCGGGGGAAGCTTGGCGACCCCGCGCAGGATGGTGCGCGGCGGCGGCACGATGCTGTGGAAGCTGAGGTAGTGGGCCAGCGCCACCGGGTCGATGGTGGTGTCGATCCCGCCGCCGGCCAGCAGGGCGGGCAGGGTGCTGGCGAACCGCACCACGCCCGGCGTCTCGGCCAGGTAGAGCGGCTTGATGCCGAGCCGGTCCCGGGCCAGCACCAGCCGGCCGGTGTCCCGCTCGGTGATCGCGACGGCGAACATGCCGATCAGGTGGTCGACGAAGTCGAGCCCCCACTGCGCGTACGCCTTGACCACCACCTCGCTGTCCCCGGAGGAGAAGAAGCGGTGCCCCAGGGCCTGCAACTCCTCGCGCAGCTCGCGGTAGTTGTAGATGCAGCCGTTGAAGACACCGGTGAGGCCGGCGGCCGGGTCGACGATCGGTTGCCCGCTGGCGGCGGAGAGGTCGATGATCTTGAGGCGGCGGTGCCCCAGGGCGGTGGGCCCCTGCGACCACACTCCGCTGTCGTCGGGCCCCCGGTCACTCATCGTGGCCGCCATGCGTTCCACCGCCGACACGTCGGCCCGGGAACCGTCACGACGGAACTCTCCCGCAAGTCCGCACATGCCAGCCAATGCTGCCAGAGGTTGTTGCACTTCGCCTGTTGAGCCGATGTCGGCCGTGTTACGGGATTGCTAGTATGTGCGCCACTCACCGTGACGGCCCCGCGTGGGCCGACGTTTCTGCCTGGTGCCTGGCCGGTGCCCGATTCGCCCCGGGCCCACGATGTGACAAACACCGCAGGCCCGGAAAACGGCCGCCGGGCGGGTCGCCCGACGGCCGGACGTCGGCAGCTCAGCCGGCGGTACGGGCCACCCCGACCGGGCAGCTCAACCCGTTCGGGCCGTGGTTGCAGTAGCCGTTCGGGTTCTTCGTCGGGGCCAGATACTGCTGGTGGTAGTCCTCGGCGAAGAAGTAGTCGCCCAGCGGGGCGATCTCGGTGGTGATCTCACCCTTGCCGGCCCGCGCCACGATCGGGGCGAACGCGTCCCGGGACGCCTGCGCGGTGGCCAGCTGCTCGTCGGTGGTGGTGTAGATCGTCGAGCGGTACTGGCTGCCGACGTCGTTGCCCTGGCGCATGCCCTGGGTCGGGTCGTGGTTCTCCCAGAACACCTTGAGCAGGTCCTCGTAGCCGATCACGGCGGGGTCGTAGACCACCTGGACCACCTCGGCGTGCCCGGTCATCCCCGAACACACCTCCTCGTACGTGGGGTTGGCGGTGTAGCCGCCCGCGTAACCGGCCGAGGTGGTGAGCACCCCCGGCAGGGTCCAGAACAGCCGCTCGGCGCCCCAGAAGCACCCCATGCCGAACACGGCGACCCGGGCGCCCTGCGGGAACGGGCCCTTCAGCGACGACGCCAACACCTCGTGCCGGTCCCCGATCGGCATCGCGATCGGGCGGCCGGGCAGGGCCTGGTCGGGGCTGATCATCTCGGCCTTCATGCGGCGAAGGAACACGGTGGAACTCCTCTCGTACCTCTCCCCGCATGCAACACCGGCGGGCCCGCCTTCCTTACCCGCTGCGTCCCGGCTCTCGCCCCCGGGCCTCGCCGAATGTCGGCGGGCCTCAGGCCAGGGCGGCGGCGACCCGCCCGGCGTAGGAGGCGGCCTCGGTGTCGTCGTTGTAGCGGGTACGCGGCCAGAAGAAGCCGCGCAGGCCGTCGCCCTTGGTCCTCGGCACCACGTGGGTGTGCAGGTGCGGCACCGACTGGGACACCCGGTTGTTCATTGCCACGAACGTCCCACCGGCCCCCAGACCGGATTCCACGGCCGCCGCCAGGCGCTGCACCAGGCCGAAGTAGCCGGGCAGGTCGGCCGCCGGCAGGTCGGTCAGGGTGACCAGGTGGGTGCGGGGCACCACCAGGACGTGCCCCTTGAACACCGGCCGGGTGTCCAGGAACGCCACGCCTCCCGGCTCGTCGGCCACCCGGAACGCCGGCACCTCACCGGCCACGATCTGACAGAACACACACCCGCTCACCCGCGCAGCGTAAAGCCCCACGCGCCCACCCACCACGCGCCGGGGCGCAGGCGCGGGTGAGCCGGGACGGGTTCCGGCCGACCGGTGGGGGCGGCGGACTAACGTCTGCGGGATGAGTCACGGCTTCGAGACGCTCGCCATCCACGCCGGCCAGGACCCGGAGGCCCGCACCGGTGCGGTGATCCCCCCGATCTACCAGACCAGCACGTACGCCCAGGACGCCGTCGGCGCGCCCCGGCAGGGCTACGAGTACAGCCGTTCCGGCAACCCCACCCGCGACGCCCTCCAGGAGTGCCTGGCCGCACTGGAGGGGGGTCGGGTCGGGCTCGCCTTCGCCAGCGGCCTGGCGGCCGAGGACACCCTGCTGCGGACGGTCTGCTCGCCCGGCGACCACGTGGTGATCCCCGACGACGCGTACGGCGGCACGTACCGGCTGTTCGCCAGGGTCGCCGAACGGTGGGGGCTGACGTACACCCCGGCGAAGGTCTCCGACGTCGACGCGGTCCGGGCGGCGATCCGCCCCGAGACGAAGATCGTCTGGGTGGAGACGCCGACCAACCCGTTGCTCGGCATCGCCGACATCGCCACCCTGGCCGGGGTGGCGCGCGAGGCCGGAGCGCTGCTGGTGGTCGACAACACCTTCGCCTCGCCGTACCTGCAACAGCCGCTCGCGTACGGCGCGGACGTGGTGGTGCACTCCACCACCAAGTACGTCGGCGGGCACTCCGACGTGGTCGGTGGCGCGTTGGTCGTCGCCGATCCGACCCTCGGCGACGAGCTGCGCTACCACCAGAACGCGATGGGCGCGATCAACGGCCCGTTCGACGCCTGGCTCACCCTGCGCGGCATCAAGACCCTCGGGGTACGGATGGACCGGCACTGCGACAACGCCGAACGGATCGCCGCCTTCCTCGACGGGCACGCCAAGGTCGCCCAGGTCATCTACCCCGGCCTGCCGTCGCACCCCGGGCACGAGGTGGCCGCCAAGCAGATGCGCCGGTTCGGCGGAATGATCTCCTTCCGGGCCGCCGGCGGCGAGGAACACGCCGTGCAGATCTGCAACCGGGCCCGGCTGTTCGTCCTCGCCGAGTCGCTCGGCGGGGTGGAATCCCTGATCGAGCACCCGGGCCGGATGACACACGCAAGTGCTGCCGGCTCGCCGCTTGAAGTTCCCGGCGATCTCGTGCGACTGTCTGTCGGCATCGAGACGGTCGACGACCTGCTCGCCGATCTGGAGCAGGCGCTGGGCTGACCGCGGGCTGGGAAGAGGTGGCCGTGCAGGACATCATGCCGACCTGGGTGGGGGCGACCGCCAAGCAGATCGCCCGGGGCGTACGCCGGGGTGACGTCTCCGCCACCCAGGTCGTCGCCGACCACCTGGACCACGTCGGCCGGGTCGACGGCGCCCTCTCCGCGTTCCGGGTGGTCCGCGGCGGCGAGGCGATCACCGAGGCGGAGAAGGTCGACGAGCAGGAGGAGTTGGCGAACCTCCCGCTCGCCGGGGTGCCGGTGGCGGTCAAGGAGAACACCCCGGTCGCCGGGCTGCCCACCTGGAACGGGTCGGCCGCCGCGCGTACCGCGGTGGCGGAGGCCGACCACGAGGTGGTCCGCCGGCTGCGCGGCGCGGGCGCGGTGATCCTCGGGGTGACCCGGATGCCGGAGCTGGGGCTCTGGGCGATCACCGACGACGCGTCCGCCGTCACCCGCAACCCGTGGGACGTGCGGCGTACCCCCGGCGGGTCCTCGGGTGGGGCCGCCGCCGCGGTGGCGGCCGGCCTGGTGCCGATCGCCCACGGCAACGACGGGCTCGGGTCGATCCGCATCCCGGCCGCCTGCTGCGGCCTGGTCGGGCTCAAGCCCGGCCGGGGCGTGGTCCCGTGCCAGCTCGGCGCGGAGGACTGGTTCGGGCTGACCGAGCACGGCATGCTCACCACCACGGTCGCCGACGCCGTAGTCGGCTTCCAGGTGCTCGCCGGGCGTCGCCCGGACAAGCTGGTCCCGCCGTCCCGGCTGCGGGTCGGTGTGTCGCTGCGCTCGCCGGTGCGTGGCGTCGCACCTGACGCCCCCAACCGGGACGCGGTGGCCGCCGCCGGCCGCCTGCTCGCCGCGGCCGGCCACGACACCGTGCCCGCCGACCCGGTCTACCCGACCTCGCGCGGCCTCCAGGGCATCGCCACCTGGCTCGCCGCCGCCGCGGCCGACGTGCGGGCCGCCGGCATCGACCGGCGCAGCCTGCAACGGCGCAGCCGCCGGCACGTCGCGCTGGGGGAGTGGGCGCAACGCCGGGGGTACGTGCGGGAGGCCGACCGGGCCGCCTGGCGGGACCGTTCGGTCGGCTTCTTCACCGACCACGGGGTCGACCTGCTGCTCACCCCGGCGCTGGCCGGACCGCCGCCGGAGGCCACCACCTGGTCCGGCCGCTCCTGGCTGGCGAACATGCGGACCAACATCCGGTACGCCCCGTTCGCCGCCCCGTGGAACGTCGCCGGCCTGCCGTCGATCGTGGTGCCGGTGGGTCGTCGGCCGGACGGCCTGCCCGTCGCCGCGCAGCTGGTCGGCCCGCCCGGCTCGGAGCTGCTGCTGCTCGGCGTCGCCGGGCAGTTCGAGATGCAGGCCCCGTGGACCCGGCACGCCCCCGGCTACCCCCGGGTCGACACGGGCTCCCCTGCCGTCACCTGACCACCCGGTGAGCGCCTCGTCGCCGCTGGTGGTGGGCGGTGTCGCCGCCGGTCGTTGCCGGGGCGGGTGGCACGATCGGGGCATGACGGAACTGGTCGACCTCGCCGACGTACGGGCCGCCCGGGAGCTGCTCGCCGGGGTCACCCGGACCACTCCGCTGGAGCCGTCCCGACCGTTGAGCGCGGCGCTGGCCGGGCCGGTGTGGCTCAAGTGCGAGAACCTGCAACGCGCCGGCTCGTACAAGGTGCGCGGCGCGTACGTGCGGATCTCCCGGCTGTCGGCACGGGAACGGCAGCTGGGCGTGGTCGCGGCCAGCGCGGGCAACCACGCCCAGGGGGTGGCGCTCGCCGCCGGCCTGGTCGGCACCCACGCCACCGTCTTCATGCCGGTCAACGCGCCGCTGCCGAAGGTGGCCGCCACCAAGGGGTACGGCGCGCGGATCGAGCTGATCGGCAACACCGTCGACGAGTCGCTGGTGGCCGCGCAGACCTTCGCGGAGCGCACCGGCGCGGTGTTCATCCACCCGTTCGACCATCCGGACGTGATCGCCGGGCAGGGCACCGTCGCACTGGAGATCCTCGAACAGTGCCCCGAGGTCGAGACGATCATCACGGGGGTCGGGGGTGGTGGCCTGATCTCCGGGATGGCGGTGGCCGCGAAGGCGTTGCGGCCCGACGTGCGGATCATCGGCGTCCAGGCGGAGAGCGCCGCCGCGTTCCCGCCCTCCCTGGCCGCCGGGGAACCGGTCCGGCTGCCGGCGTTCGCCACGATCGCCGACGGCATCGCGGTCGGCCGGCCCGGGGAGATCACCTTCAACCACGTCCGCAAGCTGGTCGACGAGATGGTCACCGTCGCCGAGGAGGACATCTCCCGGGCGTTGCTGATGCTGTTGGAACGGGGCAAGCAGGTGGTCGAGCCGGCCGGTGCGGTGGGGGTGGCCGCGCTGCTCGCCGGTGCGGTGCAGGTGCGGACCCCGACGGTGGCGGTGCTCTCCGGCGGCAACATCGACCCGCTGCTGATGATGCGGGTGATCGAGCACGGTCTCGCCGCCGCCGGCCGCTACCTGCGGGTCACCGTCCGCTGCTCGGACCGGCCCGGTCAGCTCGCCTCGCTGCTCACCGAGATCGCCGAGCACCGCGCCAACGTGGTCGACGTGGAGCACCAGCGGGCCAACCCGCACCTGCGGCTCGGCGAGGTGGAGGTGGCCCTGTCGGTGGAGACCCGGGGCGTCGAACACTCCGACACGCTGATCAGCGCCCTGCGGGCCAGCGGCTACGAGGTGGTGCTCAGCGCGGAGGCGTGAGCCCCACGCCGCCGGGCCCGGTGGACCCGGCGGCGGTGCGGCTCAGCCGGAGAACGGCTCGAAGCTGACGATGGTCACCTTGATGTCCGCCCCGCTGGGCGCGGTGTAGGTGCACGCCTGGCCGGGACGACCGCCCAGGATGGCCTTGCCGAGCGCCGACTCGGGACTGTAGACCGTCAGCTCGGTGGTGGCGGCGATCTCCCGCGACCCGAGCAGGAACGTCTCGGTGTCACCCTCGTCGTCGTCGAAGTAGATCGTCACGACCATGCCGGGCGACACCACGTCGGCCGTCGGGGCCTCGCCGACCTGGGCGGTGCGCAGCAGCTCCTTGAGGTAGAGGATCCGGCCCTCGGCCTTGCCCTGCTCCTCGCGGGCGGCGTGGTAGCCACCGTTCTCCCGCAGGTCGCCCTCTTCCCGCCGGGCGTTGATCTCGGCGGCGATGACCGGCCGGTTGGCGATCAGCTCGTCGAGCTCGGCCTGGAGGCGGTCGTGCGCGTCCTGGGACAGCCAGGTGGCGGGCGCCTTGTGGTCATTGGTGGACACAGGCGTACTCCTCGGATGTGCGTGCTGGCTGACAGGTGACTTACCAACCTACCAGTGGCCCGCACTGCCGGGCGTCGTCGATCACTCGGTCGGGGGACGGCCGGCGGCCCGCCGCGACGCCGGGTCGGTCCCGTCGTCGCTCAGCCGGCGGGACGGCAGCGGACGACCTCGCCGATGAACGGGCGTTCGGTGGTGGCGACCCGGTGCCGGGTGGTGACGTGCCGCTGGCCGGGGGCCGCGGTCACGGTGACCTCCTCGTGGCCCACCTCGGCCCCGGCGTGCGAGCGGGCCCGGACCAGGCACACCGCCGAGCCGCCCGCGGGCACGGTCACCCGGAAGTCGACCTGGACGCCGGTGTCGCTGACGTCGGTGTAGGTGATCACCTCGGGCTGGTATTCCGGGTCACCGTAGCGCTGGTAGAGCTGCGTCGCGGCCAGGACCAACCCGGCGATCAGCACGGCCACCAGTGCCCAGCTCAGCGCCGGGTGTCGACGCCTGGGCTCCCGCCTGCGGCCGTACCGGCCGGGCGGGAACACCGGCGCGGCCGAGGGAACTGTGGCGTGCGTCTCGGTCACCGGCGGGTATCTCCTGGCGTTGTTGTCGGGGGTATCGGCAAGAATGACAGGGTCCATCTTCCCAGCCCGGGGCCGCGCCCGGACCGGCAGGTCGGCAACCGCGCCGGCAGGTCACCGCGGCAGGTCGGGCGAGCGACCCGGAGCGGGCCGCCGCCGGGCACAGACGAGGAGCGCCCACGTTGGCAGAGAAGCTGCGTCTCATGGCCGTGCACGCACACCCGGACGACGAGTCCAGCAAGGGTGCCGCCACCATGGCGAAGTACGTCGCCGAGGGGGTGGACGTGCTGGTCGTGACCTGCACCGGGGGTGAGCGGGGCAGCGTGCTCAACCCCAAGCTGGACCGCCCCGACGTGTGGGCCAACATCGGCGAGATCCGGCGGGCCGAGATGGACGCCGCGCGGGCCATCCTCGGCGTCGAGCAGGCCTGGCTGGGTTTCGTCGACTCGGGCCTGCCCGAGGGCGACCCGCTGCCGCCGTTGCCCGAGGGGTGCTTCGCCCTCCAGGACGTCGAGGTGGCGGCCGGGCCGCTGGTGAAGCTGATGCGGGAGTTCCGCCCGCACGTCGTCACCACGTACGACGAGGAGGGCGGCTACCCGCACCCCGACCACATCATGTGCCACAAGATCAGCGTGGCCGCGTTCGAGGCGGCCGGCGACCCGACCCGTTACCCGGAGCTGGGCACCCCCTGGCAGCCGTCGAAGCTCTACTACGACATCGGCTTCTCCAAGGCCAAGCTCCTGGCCCTGCACGAGGGCACGCTGGCCGCGGGCCTCCCCTCGCCGTACGAGGACTGGCTCAAGCGCTGGGACGAGCGGCCGGACAAGGGTTCGCGGATCACCACCCGGGTGGAGTGCGCGGAGTACTTCCCGGTCCGCGACGACGCGCTGCGCGCCCACGCCACCCAGGTCGACCCGGACGGCTTCTGGTTCCACGTGCCGATGGAGATCCAGCAGCACGCCTGGCCGACTGAGGACTTCCAACTCGCCCGCTCGACGGTCGAGTCCCCACTGCCCGAGTCCGACCTGTTCGCGGGGGTTCGGGAAGCGGCCCATGCCGGGTGACCGGCGGCCGGGGCTACGCTGACACTCCACCGCACATCGGAGAAACACCATGCTGAACGCTGTCCAGGTGCTCGCGGAGAACAACTTCGGTGACACCCGCACGGGCGGCCTGGCCGGGCCGATGGGCCTCTTCCTCATCGTGCTGCTCGGCACCGCCACCGTCCTGCTCATCCGCAACATGAACTCCCGGCTGCGCCGGCTGCCCGACCGGTTCCCCCACCAGGGTGGTCCGGTCGGGACCGATTCGTCTGCCACCGGCCCGTCGGACGCGACGACGGGGCAGGAATCACGTACGAACCCGCCCAGCGGCCACCAGCAGCCCTGAGTGGGGTGACCGCAGCGTGAATCACGTCGATCCGGGTCGTCGCCCCCTGTTGCGGCCACCCGGATTGGCTTAGCCTTCCGCCGGGGGACGAAAGTCCCTGAGCCGTGCGCGGGAGGGGGTGCCATGACCGTCGTAGCCGCGTTCGTCCGTCGCGCCGTCGACGGCCCCGCGGACGGAGCCGGGCGGTGACCTCCGGCAGGGCCGGCGCGTCCGACGACGGATCGACGCCGACGGAGACTCCGCTGCGGGTGCGCGTCCTCACCCTCGCGGTGACGGTGACCGCCCTGGTGGCGGTGCTGGTCGGCCTGCGCCTGCCCACCGCCCTGCCGGCCGACGATCCGCTCCCGGCCGTCGCCCGGTTCGGCATCGTCGCCGCCGTGTTCGCCCTGGCCCAGCTCGCCCGGCTGCGCTTCCGCACCGCGACCGGCATGGTGAGCATCACCTGGGGCGAGGCCGCCCTGATCGGCTGCCTCTACCTGGCGCCGGCCGGCTGGCTGCCGGCTGCCGCGCTGCTCGGCACCGGCGCGGCCTGGACGGCGATGTCGCTGGCCGCCGACCGTCGTCCTCCGGTGGAGTTGGTCCGGATCGCCGCCTCGCTGACCGCGGCCACCGCGCTCGCCGTCACCGTCGCCACCGCGTTGGGTGAGCCGTTCCTGGCCGGCCCCACCCCGACGCTCGTGCCCGCCCTCGTCGCCGGTGCGGTCACCTACCTGTTCACCACCGCCGGGCTGGGCGCGGCCACCCTGGCGCTGCGGCACGGCGTCGCGGTCGGCCCGGCGCTGCTCGTCGCGCTGCGCGGCAAGGTGCTGATGTTCGTCGGCAACGTGATGGTCGGGTTGGTCGTGGTGGCGTTGCTTGAGGTCGACCCGCGTTGGTTGCTGCTGCTCCCGCCGCTGCTCTGGCTGCTCCAGCAGACCTACCGGCACCGGCTGCGCGCCGACCAGGAACAGCGCACCTGGCGCGCGTTCGCCGAGGCCACCGCCGCCCTCAACCAGCTCGACGAGCGGGGGGTGGCCACCGCCGCGGTGACCGGGGCGCTGGCCCTGTTCGGGGCGGAACTGGTCGACGTCGACGTGGCCCGGGCCGACGGCCGGTGGCGGCGTTACCGGGGGGATTCCTCCGGCCGCCTCCGCGACCGGGAGGCCGGGCCGCCGGCCGGCGCGGCCCCGGACGCCCACGAACTCGTCCGACCGCTGGCCGTCGGGGACGTCCGGGTCGGCCAGATCCGGGTCCGGTTCCCCGTCTCCGGGCCGCCCGACGACCGGGAACGGGACGCGTTGGCGGCCTACTCCGACGCCCTGGCCGCCGCCCTGCACGACGCGGCCACCCACCGGGAGCTGCGCCTGGTCAGCGCCCGCTCGTCGTACGACGCGGTGCACGACGCGTTGACCGGGCTGGCCAACCGCACGGCCATGTTGAGCAAGGGCGACCAGGCGCTGCGGCAGCTCGCCCACGATCACCCGGTGGCCCTGCTGCTGCTCGACATCAACCAGTTCAAAGAGGTCAACGACACCCTCGGGCATGCCGCCGGTGACCAGTTGCTGCGGCTCACCGGCAACCGGCTGGGCACCCTGGCCCGCCCCGGTGACCTGCTCGCCCGGCTCGGCGGCGACGAGTTCGCGCTGCTGCTGACGTCGGTCCCGGTGATCGGCGACCGGGCCGCCCCGATGGCGTACGCGCTGCGGCAGGCCCGGGAGATCGCCGAACGGCTGGCCGCGCCGACCGAGGTGGCCGGGGTGCGGATGTCGGTGGAGGTCGCGGTGGGGGTGGTGGTGGCCGGGGCGGGCACCGCCGACCTGACCGAGCTGCTGCGCCGGGCCGACATCGCCATGTACCAGGCGAAGGAGGGCGGCGGCAGCGTCGCCGCGTACGACAGCACCCGGGACGCGGCCAGCACCGACCAGTTGGCCCTGCTGGCCGAGCTGCGGGAGGCGTTGCAGGCCGACGACCAGCTGGTGTTGGCCCTGCAACCGGCGGTCGACCTGGCCACCGGAGCGCCGACCGGGGTGGAGGCACTGATCCGCTGGCAGCATCCCCGGCGAGGCTGGCTCGGCCCGTCCGACTTCATCCGCCCGGTGGAGAACAGCGAACAGCTCGGCACGTTCACCCGGTACGTGCTGGACAAGGCGCTCTCGGTGGCCGCCGACTGGGCCCGGGACGGGCTGGACGTGCCGATCTCGGTGAACCTCTCGGCGCGCAGCCTGCTCGACCCACGGCTGCCCTCGGAGATCGCCGACGCGTTGCGCCGGCACCAGGTGCCAGCGCACAAGCTGGTCCTGGAGATCACCGAGACGGTGGTGATGAGCGAGCTGGAAGTTATCGACGAGGTGCTGGCGAACCTGCGCAGGATGGGTGTCCAACTGGCCGTCGACGACTTCGGCACCGGCTTCTCGTCGCTGTCGTTCGTGACCCGGATCGCGGTGGACGAGCTGAAGGTGGACCGGTCCTTCGTGATCCGGATGGCCGACTCGCCGGAGGCGGCGGCGATCGTCCGGGCCACCGTCGGACTCGCCCACGAGCTGGGGTTGCGGGTGGTCGCCGAAGGGGTGGAGACCGCCGAGCAGCGGGCCGCGCTGGTGGCGCTGGGCTGCACCGCCGCCCAGGGCTACCACTTCTTCAAGCCGATGCCCGCCGACAAGATCGGCGCGGTGCTCGGCTCGCTGCGCGACTCCGCCGAGTCGAACGTCTTCCCCCTACGCGCCGACGGCGCCTCCTAACCCACCCCACCCCCACCCCGTCGATCATGGAGTTGTGGCGCCCTGGAAGCGCCCAAATCTACACAGAGCGACCACCGAAACTCCATGATCGACGGGGTGTGGGGGTGGGGGAGGGGGTGGGGGTGGGTCAGCCTCGGGGGAGGACCTCGGCGACGACCGTCGGCAGCGCGGCCCAGTCGGCGGAGGCGACGCTGGCGTGGGCGGCGGCGAGTTGGGCGAGGCGGGCGCGGGCGGCCGTCGGGTCGGTGTTGCCGACCGCCGGGGGGACGTTCTGCGCGTCGGTCATCACCAGCAGGTAGTGGTTGGTGTCGTACCAGGAGGTGTCGATGCCGCCGGTGACGTACGCGCTGGCGTCCCCGTCGAAGAGGACGAACCACGGGCGCAGGCTGGTGTCGGCGTACCTGGTGCGCGGGTCGCCGGCCTGGGCCCGGTGCACCGCCGGGAACGCCTGGGCCTGGCCGAGGGTGCCGGCCGCCGCCAGGCCGACGAGGTGCTGGGCGTACTCGATGTCGGTCCACAGGGTGTCGGTCGGGTTGCCCTCCTCGACGGTGCCGGGGATCAGCTCCACGATCACCTTCCCGGCGAGCTGCGCCCGGGTCGGCCAGGCGTTCGCGCGGGCGGCGGCGTCCAGGGTGGCGTACCCGCCGCGCAGGTCGGCGGGGCGGAACACCCGGCTGCCGAGCCGGGCGGCGAGCACCGCGTCGAGCTGGACCGGTCCCTGCCCGGTACGGCTGCTGAAGCCGATCTTCAACTCCAGCTTGAGCTGGAGCGGCCCGGCGTCGGGGTGAGCGTCGAACCAGAGTCGGATGTCGTCCAGGCAGTTCTCCAGGTTCTTGTTGCGGGTGCCGGTGTAGAGCTGCGCGGGGGTGGTGGCGGCGACACAGTTGTTGTCGTTGCCCAGCGGGTTGGAGTGGCTGACCCGCCACTGCTTGGTGATGATGTCCGGCCAGACGTCCAGCTCGATCAGGCCGGGGCGGGCGTCGAGCGCCTGCGCCAGATAGGTGTACGTGCCGCGTTCGTACGCGTTGTGCGTACCGACCACGGTGGTCGCCGAGACCCGGGTGCCGGGGTCCACCGCGGCCGAGGCGGGCGCGGCGGTGGTGAACACCGCCGCGACGACCGCGACCGAGGTGAGCGCCGACAGGAGACGGGAACCGCGCATGGGGACCTCCTCGCGGCCCGGTGCCGATCACCGGACCCGAACAGATCAAAGTCGATGAATGTGAACGGGGGAAGACCCGATATCGGCGCAACGGTTGCCCCGGCGGGTGCGCCCGGGGGTGGATAGGGTCGTCGGGTGAACCGACTCGCCCAGGCCACCTCGCCGTACCTGCTCCAGCACGCCGACAACCCGGTCGACTGGTGGCCGTGGTGCGACGAGGCGTTCGCCGAGGCCCGGCGGCGGGACGTCCCGGTGCTCATCTCGGTCGGCTACGCCGCCTGTCACTGGTGCCACGTGATGGCCCACGAGTCGTTCGAGGACGAGACGGTCGGCGCGCTGGTCAACGCCGGTTTCGTGGCGGTCAAGGTGGACCGTGAGGAACGGCCCGACGTCGACGCCGTCTACATGACCGCCACCCAGGCGATGACCGGCCAGGGCGGCTGGCCGATGACGGTCTTCGCCACCCCCGACGGCACTCCGTTCTTCTGCGGCACCTACTTCCCGAAGCCCAACTTCGTCCGGCTGCTGGAGTCGGTGGGCACCGCGTGGCGGGAGCAGCGGGAGGCCGTACTGCGGCAGGGCGCCGCGGTGGTCGAGGCGATCGGCGGCGCCCAGGCCGTCGGCGGCCCCACCGCCCCGCTCACCGCCGGACTGCTCGACGCCGCCGCCGACCAACTCGCCACCGAGTACGACGAGACCAACGGCGGCTTCGGCGGCGCGCCGAAGTTCCCGCCGCACATGAACCTGCTCTTCCTGCTCCGGCACCACCAACGGACCGGCTCGGCGCGCAGCCTGGAGATCGTCAGGCACACCGCCGAGGCGATGGCCCGGGGCGGCCTGCACGACCAGCTCGCCGGCGGGTTCGCCCGCTACTCGGTGGACGCCCACTGGACGGTGCCGCACTTCGAGAAGATGCTCTACGACAACGCCCTGCTGCTGCGGGTCTACACCCAGCTGTGGCGGCTCACCGGCGACCCGCTGGCCCGCCGGGTGGCCCGGGACACCGCCCGGTTCCTCGCCGACGAACTGCACCGCCCCGGCGGGGGTTTCGCCTCCGCGCTCGACGCCGACACCGACGGCGTGGAGGGCCTCACCTACGTCTGGACCCCGGCGCAGCTCGTCGAGGCGCTCGGCGAGGACGACGGCCGCTTCGCCGCCGACCTGTTCGATGTCACCGAGGTCGGCACCTTCGAACCCCGCCCGGACGCCGGGTCGGACACCGCCACGGATACGGCCGGGCACGGCACCGCGGGCACCAGCGTGCTGCGGCTGGCCCGGGACGTCGACGAGGCCGACCCGGAGGTCCGGGACCGCTGGCGCAGCGTGGTGGGCCGGCTGCTGGCCGCCCGGGACACCCGCCCCCAACCGGCCCGCGACGACAAGGTGGTGGCCGCCTGGAACGGGTTGGCGATCACCGCCCTCGTCGAGTTCCTCCAGGTCGTCGCGATCCGGGTGACCTCCGACGACGAGGACGCCAACCTGATGGACGGGATCGCCATCGTCGCCGACGGGGCGCTGCGCGACGCCGCCACCCACCTGGCCGACGTGCACCTGGTCGACGGCCGGCTGCGGCGGGCCTCCCGCGACGGCGTCGTCGGCGAACCGGCCGGCGTGCTGGAGGACTACGGCTGCGTCGCCGAGGCGTTCTGCGCGCTGCACCAGCTCACCGGCGAGGGACGCTGGCTGGAACTGGCCGGCGGCCTGCTCGACGTGGCGCTGGCCCGGTTCGCCGCTTCCGACGGCGGCTTCTACGACACCGCCGACGACGCCGAACGGCTGGTCGCCCGGCCGGCCGACCCGACCGACAACGCCACCCCGTCGGGCCGGTCGGCGATCGCGGCGGCGTTGACCGCGTACGCGGCGTTGAGCGGGGAGACCCGCTACCGGGAGGCAGCGGAGGCGGCCCTGTCCACGGTCGCGCCGATCGTCGGCCGGCACGCCCGGTTCACCGGGTACGCGGCCACCACCGGGGAGGCGCTGCTGTCCGGGCCGTACGAGATCGCGGTGGTCACCGACGACCCGGCCGGGGACCCGCTGGTCGCCGCCGCGCACCGGCACGCCCCACCCGGTGCGGTGGTGGTCGCCGGCCGGACCGACCAGCCCGGCGTGCCGCTGCTCGCCGACCGGCCGCTGCTCGACGGGCGCCCCACCGCGTACGTCTGCCGGGGGTTCGTCTGCCAGCGGCCGGTGACCTCGGTCGACGACCTGGTCGCCCAGCTCACCTGAGCCGGCCCGGCGGCCCCGGCTTCCGGCGGGCTCCGGCGTCGGCGGTCCTCGGCTTCCGGCGGTCCCCGGCCGGCTGGGCGGGTCCCCGGCTGGCGGGGGTCGCGTGGGCCGGTCCGACCGCCGGGGGTGGCCCTCGGGTCGGCCGGCGGCCCGGCCCGGTTAGGCTGGCGGCGCTATGGACTCCCGTACCGGTCTGCCCGTCGTCGGCATGGTGGGTGGCGGCCAACTGGCCCGGATGACCCACCAGGCCGCCATCGCCCTCGGCCAGTCACTGCGCGTGCTGGCGCTCACCCCCGACGACGGTGCCGCGCTCGTCGCCGCCGACGTGCAGTACGGCGACCACACCGACCTCGCCGCGCTGCGTACCTTCGCCAAGGGCTGCGACGTGGTCACGTTCGACCACGAGCACGTCCCGACCGAGCACATCCGCACCCTCGCCGCCGAGGGGGTGAAGCTGTTCCCGCCCGCCGACGCGTTGCTGCACGCCCAGGACAAGCGGGTGATGCGGGAACGGCTCGGCGCGCTCGGTGCCCCCAACCCGGCGTGGCGGCCGGTGGAGGACCCGGCGGACCTGCTCGCCTTCGGCGCGGAGCACGGCTGGCCGGTGGTGCTCAAGGCGGCGCGGGGCGGCTACGACGGGCGCGGCGTGTGGCTGGTCGCCGACGCCGAACAGGCCGCCGAGCTGGCCGCGACCCTGCTCGCCGGCGGCACCTCGCTGCTCGTCGAGGAACGGGTGCCGCTGCGCCGGGAACTGGCCGTGCAGGTGGCCCGCTCGCCGTTCGGGCAGGTCGCCGTCTATCCGGTGGTGGAGACCGTGCAGCGGGACGGGATCTGCGTCGAGGTGCTCGCCCCCGCGCCCGGCCTGGCGGAGGGACTGGCCGTCGCCGCCCAGCAGCTCGCCATCGACCTGGCCACCGCGCTGGGTGTGGTCGGCCTGCTGGCGGTGGAGCTGTTCCAGACCGACGCCGGCCTGGTCGTCAACGAGCTGGCGATGCGCCCGCACAACTCCGGGCACTGGACCATCGAGGGGGCCCGGACCTCCCAGTTCGAGCAGCACCTACGGGCGGTGCTCGACTACCCGATGGGGGACACCTCGCTGGCCGCCCCGGTGGTGGTGATGGCGAACGTGCTCGGCGGTGAGCCGGGCGGGATCTCCCTCGACGAGCGGCTGCACCATCTCTTCGCCGCCGAACCGGGCGCCCGGGTCCACCTGTACGGCAAGCAGGTCCGGCCCGGCCGCAAGATCGGGCACGTCACGGTGCTCGGCGACGATCTGGACGACGTACGGGCGCGGGCGGCGCGGGCCGCCCGCTGGCTGCGGGAGGGGCACGGGTGAGCACCGTCGGGCTGATCATGGGCAGCGACTCGGACTGGCCGGTGATGAAGGCCGCCGCCGCCACCCTGGACGAGTTCGACGTCCCGTACGAGGTGGCGGTGATCTCCGCGCACCGCACCCCGGTCAAGATGATCGAGTACGGCCGGGACGCCGCCGACCGGGGCCTCAAGGTGATCATCGCCGGGGCGGGCGGGGCCGCCGCGCTGCCCGGCATGGTCGCCTCGGTCACCCCGCTGCCGGTGATCGGGGTGCCGGTGCCGCTGAAGCACCTGGACGGGATGGACTCGCTGCTGTCCATCGTGCAGATGCCGGCGGGGATTCCGGTGGCCACCGTGTCGATCGGCAACGCCCGCAACGCCGGCCTGCTCGCGGTCCGCATCCTGGCCGCGACCGACCCGGCCCTACGCGCCCGGATGACCGCCTTCCAGGCCGACCTGGAGGACCTGGTGGCCGAGAAGGACGCCGCCCTCCGCGCCTCCCTGACCTGACCTTGCGGCGGGGCCGCCCGTCGGGGCGGGCTGCCCGCGCAATGGGGTCGATGTTGCGGTATCCGACCACGTCCGACCCCGCCGTGACCCTCCGATTCACCTCATGGAGCGCAGGGCGGTCTGGAGCCTGTCCTGGGCTCGGCGGCGACGTTCGTTGCTCGCCCCGAGCACCAGCAGGACCAGGCCGACCGGGATGAGCACCAGCCACGGGCCGAGGCTGAACAGGGCGTGCACCGCCGCGATCGCGGTCACCGCCGCGCCGACGATGACCGGGGCCTGCTGCCGGCTGGTCGAGCCGTACACCAGCACCGCTACCGCGCCGAGCAGCAGCAGCACCTGGCGCATCATGCTGGAGTCGGTGGCGAGCACGATCGCCAGCGTCGGCACGAACGCCGCGATCAACGCCGGGCCGTACGCCACCCAGCTCGACAGGTCGGGGCGGTCGCGTAGTTCGAGGATGCCGACCAGCAGGGCGAGCGCCGCGAACGGCAACGTGTACGCCTCGGGCAGCGCCACGTCGGCGACCCGCATCATGATCCACCAGGCGACGATCTCGCAGGCGACCACCGCCCAGAACAGGATCCGCCGCTCCACCGGTCGCCGCCCCGGTCGGACGGCGGCCACGCCCAGCACGGCACCCCAGGCGGCGAGCAGGGCGGCGATGTGCCGGGGCGAGTCGAACGCCAACGCCAGGGCGATGAGCGCGGCGGCGTACCCGCTCCACTCGACGGTGGCGGCCTCCCGGTACGCCTCGGGTCGCCGCAGCCGGGGCAGCGTCGCGGCGAAGACCTGCAACGCCGCGCCCACCGCGAGCACCCCGAACGCCGACCAGACGGCGGGGAAGCCGGCCACCAGACCGGCGGTGAGCACGAACAGCTGCGCCATCAGCGAGGCGAACAACCAGCCGAGGATGCGGGCCCGCCCGGTGGTGCCGAAGAGCGCGGCGACCACCCCGACGCCGACCGCGCCACCCAGGGTGAACAGGGTCAACCCCCGGCTGGCCAGGCTGCCGGCGAGCCCCGCGCCGCCACCGGCCAGCCCGATGACGAAGACCAGTACCCGGGCCAGCCGCAGCGACCGGGCCCGCTCGGCCAGTGGGGGCGGCGGGGTCAACGCGAGCCCCAGCATCGAGATGGTGAACACGGCGAGCGCGGCCAGGGCGTTCTGTGGCCAGGCCAGGCCCAGCGCGATCGGGGTGATCAGCAGTGTCACCGCGAGACCGGGCAGCACCACCGGCACCGCCCGGGACCGGCGGCCACCGGCCAGACCGGTGGCGGCCAGCGCGGCGGTGCCGGTGAGCAGCAGAGCGGTGAGCACGTGCGTCGGGTCCACCAGTTCCGGTGGCGGGGTCCGCAGCTGCGGCGGCGGCCCCTGCCAGACGTGGGCGAGCATCCGGTGCGGCTCGACCAGCGCCACGAACAGCAGCGGCGCGAGGGACACCAGGGCCAGCACGGTGGGCACGGCCGCGGCGGCCAGCGCCCCGGCGGCGGGGTCGATCCGCCAGCGTCGCTGCGTACCGTCGTCGGGCAGCCGGCGCAGCGCACCGTCCAACAGGACCGCCCAGCGGCGTACCGGCTGGGCGGACCCGACCGGTGGCACGGTCGACGCCCGCACCAGTTCGGCGAGGACCCCGAGCAACGCCGCCGCGGCGGCGAACACCCCGGACGGCAGGTCGACGAAGATGGCGGCGACGGCACTGACGGTCGCCCCGCCGGCGACCGCCGCGCTCGCGTACGGCAGATACTGCGGGACCTGCCGGCGGACGGCGGCCACCGCGGCGAGCCCGAAGCTGGACGCGGCCAGCGCGGCGGTCAGCACCACCTGCGCACCGTGGCCGAACTCGGCGGCCAGCGCGGCGACCGCGCCGGGGAGCGCGAGCAGCGCGGCGGCGGTCGCCAGGCCGCCGATCTGCACCAGGTGCGGCGGCATCCCCTCGGTCTCGACGTCCTCGACCAGCGAGGGGGCCAGGGAACGGGCCATCGCCGCCACGGTCAGGCCGATCAGCGCGATGCCGCCCAGGGCGAGCGCGGTGGTCCACGGGCGCACCAGCCCGGCCCCGGCGGCGTGCAGCGCGACCACCCCGGCCACGGTGGCCCGGGACAACCCGGCGCGCGGGTCGGCGGAGGCCACCGCGGCGGTGCCGAAGGCGGTGGCGACGGCCAGCCCCACCAGTACGGGGGACCACCAGGGCAGGTCGAAGGCGGCCGGGAGGCCGACGGTGGCCAGTACCACGCCGACCCCGGCCACGTCGTACTTCCAGGGGGTGGGGAGCAGGATCGCGGCGGCCAGCGCGAGCAGCGCCAGCGCGACGGGGGCCTGCCAGGTCGAACCGCCGGTCGGCGCGGCCGGCCAGCCGGTGAGGTCACCGGCCCAGATCGGCCCCGGGGTGGCCAGCACGCCCACCCCGCCGCGCAGCGCCGACCAGCCGGCCAGCACCCCGATCAGGGCAGCGCCGACGGCGATGCCGAGCACCGGCCCGCGCCGCCACTCCTCGGGCATCGCCCGCGCGGCGACGGCGACCACCAGCACCAGCACGGCGGCGACCGCGAGCTGCCCGCCCGGCGAGATGACCGCCGTGATCCTGGCCAGGGTGGCGATCAGCGCCGTGGTGACGGCGGCAGCGGCCAGGTCGGCGCCGTCGAACGCCAGGTCCGAAGGGCGACGTGCGTCGATCCGGCCGGCGAAGAGCAGTAGCAGGGTGGCGATCAGGACCAGCCCGCCGAGCCAGGCGTCGGCGGCCGTGCGGCCCGGGGCGAAGAAGGCGGCCCCGATCACCGCCAGCGCACCCAGTCCGGTGCCGACGGCGTGCGGCAGGCTCAGGTGCCGCTGCGACACCTGCATCACCGCCGCGTAGCCGAGGGTGACGCAGACGGCGAGGAATCCCGCCGCCAGGATCGGCACCGTCAGCTCCCGCAGCACCGCCGGGGTGAGCACCGGCCCGGACGGCTCGGTGGCCGCGACGAACGCGGCGACCGCGCCGGGCAGCGCGAACGCCGCGCCGCCGGCCGCCCAGCCGGAGAGGACGTCGGCGGCGGCCGGGGCGATCCGTACCCTCGGCGCGAGCGCCACCAGTACGCCCGCCAGCATCAGCACCGCCAGGGCGGCGGCGGTCAGCGCCGGCCGGCTCAGCGCGGCACCGGCCCCGAGGAACCCGACCACGGTGGCGGCCCCGGCGTGCACCACGGCCGCCCGGGTGGTGGCCGCCCAGAGCCCGGCGACGCCGATCGCGACCGCCGCCAGCACCATCGGCCAGGGTGCCGCCGCCCAGCCCAGGCTCAGCGAGGCGGGCACCGCCAGCGCGGTCAACCCCGCGCCGACCACCGCGAACTCGCGGCGGATCTCCGGCGGCAGGGCGAGCACCGCCGCGATGGTGAGCAGCAGGGCGCTGGCGGCGAGCTGCCCGGCGGCCGGGCCGGCCGCCGCGGCCACCTCGCCGGGGAACGCGGCCAGGTCGGCCCGCCAGGCGGGCAGCGCCGCCTCGACCGGTGCCAGCCCGGCCCGCAGCGCGCCGCCGGCCACCACCAGGCCGCTGACGGTCAGCGCCGCGGCGGAGGCGAGCTGCGGCCCCCGCCGGGCGGCTTCCGGTACGGCCCGCACGGCCAGCCCGGTCAGCGTGATCACCGCGGCGATCAGCAGCAGCGCCCGGCCCGGGAAGGCCACCGAGGCGATCCGGCCCAGCGCGCCGATCACGGCCAGGGTGAGGATGCCGGCACCCAGGTCGGGCAACGGCGGTCGGCGCAGCAGCAGGGTGCCGGCCAGGCCCACCGCCGCGGCCAGCAGCAGCGCCGCGCCGGCAGCGGTGGCCGTCGGTACGGTCTGCGCCCGCAGCAGCGCGGTGACCGCGTACGCTAGGGCGAGGGCCACCGCCACCCCGTGCAGCAGCCAGGTCGTCTGGGGCAGCCACGGCACCGGCCGGGGGGCACCGCCCCGGGGGACCGTCGTGCCGTCGAGCACCTCGCCCGACTCCTCGGGTGCCCCCTCCGGCCGTCCGTCCGGGGCGACCCGCTGCCGGGGCGGCCCCGAGGGCCGGTCGGCGGTGGACTCCGGTGGGGCCTGCCGTTCCCGCATGATGCCGGAGCGGACCAGCGCGAGGTCGAGCACGGCCACCACGGTGAACACCACCGCCCAGCCGGTCGGGCCGCTGATCCACCCGTAGACGAGCAACGGCACCACGGGTTGGGCGGCCAGCACCGCCGCGAACCGGGGTGCCCGCAGGCCGGTGCCCACCGCGTAGGCGAGGGCGACGCCCGTGGTCAGCGCGAAGATCACGCCGGAGAAGACGGCCCCGGACGCGCCGATCCGGTCCACCGCCCACAGCGCGTACCCGGCCAGCGGCACCAGCAGCAGGCCGACCGTCGAGATCGTCTCGGCGGTGGAGGTCAGCCCCCGGCGGGCCAGCACCGGCGGGGCGAGCAGCAGCAGGACGGTGGCGACCAGCAGGATGCCGAGCCGGGCGAGGGCGTCCATCGAGCTGGTCGCGACGGCGGCGAAGACCACCGCGGCGACGGCCAGCACCAGCGCACCCAGCCCGAGCGGGATGTTCTGCACCTCCCGGGAGGACGCCTCGGCCGGGTGTTCCGGGTTGTCCGCGCCCAGCCAGGTGGCGGTCCGGTACGGCGGTGGGAGCGGTGGTTCGTCCGGACCGTCCGGCCCGGCGGGGGCACCCTGCCGGGGCACCCGGGGCGGCGCACCGGTGGTGGCGGTGGGTGGCCGCCGGTCCGCCTTGCGGCGTAGCACCCGGCGCGGCCGGGTGGCCTGCTTGATGCGTTCCTCACCGGCGTGGGCGAGGATGTCCCGCTGGAAGAGGGCGGCCTGCATCTTGGCGGCGATCTGCCGCTGCTCCCGGGCGATCTCGGCGTCGCGGGCCTTCATCTCGGCGATGGAACGTTCGATCTCGGCGAGGTGTTCGCGCCACTGCGGTTGCTCGGCCCCGCAGTTGGGGCAGCGGGCCGCCGGCTTGATCTGCCGCCCGCACGAGGAGCACTGGAAGCTCTCCACGACATCCCTCCACCCGGCCGGACGCACTGTGGACGCCGCCCCCACGCAGCATGCCCTGAGCGGGCGTGGATTTCGACACCTGCCGCTCCGTTAGGGGTACAAAAAAGCGCCGGCGCGGGGAGGATCACCTCCCGCGCCGGCGCGTCGCGGTGTCGTCAGGGGCGGCCCATACCCCGGTACTCCCAGCCGGCCTGTGTCCACAGTGCCGCGTCGAGGCAGTTGCGGCCGTCGACGACCTTGCGCCCGGCGGCCAGCTCACCGAGGGCGACCGGGTCGGCGTTGCGGAAGTCGGCCCACTCGGTGAGTACGCAGACCAGGTCGGCCCCGGAGACGGCGTCGTTCATGCTGGACTCGTAGACCAGCTCGGGGGCGACCCGGCGGGCGTTCCCGGTGCCCTGGGGGTCGTACACGTGCACGTCGGCGCCGGCCTTGGCGAGCAGCGCGGCGACGGCGAGGGCCGGGGCGTCGCGGACGTCGTCGGTGTTGGGTTTGAAGGTCGCGCCGAGCACCGCGATCCGGGTGCCGGAGAAGTCCGGGCCGGCCGGGCCGGAGCGGCGGCCGAGCAGGTCGGCGGCGAGCTGGAGCACCCGGGTACGGCGACGCAGGTTGATCAGGTCGACCTCGTGCAGGAAGCGCAGCGCCTCACCCGCGCCCAGCTCCTGGGCGCGGGCCTGGAAGGCGCGGATGTCCTTGGGCAGGCACGCGCCGCCGAAGCCGAGTCCGGCCTGGAGGAACCGGTTGCCGATCCGGGGGTCGTAGCCGATGGCGCGGGCGAGCTGGGTGACGTCGCCGCCGCTGGCCTCGCAGACCTCGGCCATCGCGTTGATGAAGGAGATCTTGGTGGCCAGGAAGGCGTTCGCGGCGACCTTGACCAGTTCGGCGGTGGCGAAGTCGGTGATCACCAGCGGGACCTCCCGGTCCTCGGTGGCGGCCAGGTCGAAGACGCCCTTGTGGGCGGCGTAGAGCATGGCGTTGGCCCACTCGGTCTTGACGCCGACCACGATCCGGTTGGGGCGCAGCACGTCGTCGACGGCGAAGCCCTCCTGGAGGAACTCGGGGCTCCAGGCCACCTCGACGCCCAGGTCGTCCGGGGTGTGCTTGCCGACGAGCTGCTCCACCCACTCGGCGGTGCCGACCGGCACGGTGGACTTGCCGACGATCAGCGCCTTGCGGGTCAGCTGCTGGGCCAGGGCGGTCACCGAGGCTTCGACGTACGACAGGTCGGCGCCCATGCCGTCGGCCCGCTGCGGGGTGCCGACGCAGATGAAGTGCACGTCGCCGAACTCGGCGGTCTCGGCGATGTCGGTCGAGAACCGCAGCCGACCGGCGGCCAGGTTGCGCCGCAGCAGCTCGTCGAGACCCGGTTCGTGGATCGGCACCTCGCCCGCGTTCAGCTTGGCGATCTTGTCGGCGTCGACGTCGAAGCCGAGCACCTCGTAGCCCAGTTCGGCGTAGCAGATGGCGTACGTCGCGCCGAGGTAGCCGGTGCCCAGGAACGTCACCCGGGGACGCGGCGCACCCGAGGGGGGCGTCACCGGGGAGATGGTCGGCGCCGGCTGAATGTTCGGGTACGGGATCGTCACGCCTGTCTTCTCCGCTCGCACTGGCGGCGCTTCACTGCGTCGCAATCGGCTGCGGCGCCTGGCCGGGCACCGATGGAAAACCTGTCGTTCGGTCAGCGTAGTTGTGCGCTGTCGACGCCTGCCCGGCACGATCCTACCGGCCGGTAACGTGGTGGGGAGCCACGATGGCTATCCTTCAGTCTGCGGCAGTCGGCGGCCTGGAGACGGCACACAGACTGCGCATGATAGCGGTGAAAGGGGAGGGCCGACATGGCCGCAGAACAGACGTTCGACGTCTACCGGTTGCCCGAGGAGCACGAGGCGGTCCGCGAGGCGGTCCGCGAGGTCTGTGCCGCCAAGGTGGCCCCGTACGCCGCCGAGGCCGACGAGACGGGGGAGTTCCCCACGTCGTCGTACGACGCGCTGCGCGCCGCCGACTTCCACGCCCCGCACATCCCCGTCGAGTACGGCGGTGCGGGCGCGGACGCCCTGGCCACCGCGATCGTCATCGAGGAGGTCGCCCGCGCCTGCGCCTCGTCGTCGTTGATCCCGGCGGTGAACAAGCTGGGCACGATGCCGCTGCTGTTGGCGGGGTCGGAGGAGTTGAAGCGGCGTTATCTGACGCCGGTGGCGGCGGGTGAGGCGATGTTCTCGTACTGCCTGTCGGAGCCCGAGGCCGGCAGCGACGCGGCATCGATGACCACCAAAGCAGTCCGCGACGGCGACCACTGGATCCTCAACGGCGTCAAACGATGGATCACCAACGCCGGCGTCTCACAGTTCTACACCGTGTTCGCCGTCACCGACCCGGCGGCCCGCTCCCGGGGCATCTCCGCGTTCGTCGTCGAGAAGTCCGACCCCGGCGTCAGCTTCGGCGCACCCGAGAAGAAGCTCGGCATCAAAGGCTCCCCCACCCGCGAGGTCTACCTCGACAACGTCCGCATCCCCGCCGACCGCATCATCGGCGACCCCGGCACCGGCTTCACCACCGCCATGCGCACCCTCGACCACACCCGGGTCACCATCGCCGCCCAGGCCGTCGGCATCGCCCAGGGCGCCCTGGACTACGCCAAGGGCTACATCCGCGAACGCAAACAGTTCGGCAAACCGGTCGCCGAGTTCCAGGGCATCCAGTTCATGCTCGCCGACATGGGCATGAAGCTGGAGGCGGCACGGCAGCTGACCTACGCGGCGGCCGGGAAGTCCGAGCGTGGCGACGCGGACCTCACCTACTTCGGGGCGGCCGCGAAGTGTTTCGCCTCGGACGCCGCGATGGAGATCACCACCGACGCCGTCCAACTCCTCGGCGGCTACGGCTACACCCGCGACTACCCGGTCGAACGCATGATGCGCGACGCCAAGATCACCCAAATCTACGAAGGCACCAACCAGGTCCAACGCATCGTCATGGCCCGCCAACTCCTCAAGGACTGACGGGCAGACGCGTCACTCCTCCGTTGCGCAGGCGTCGGCGTCTGGCTGAAGCCGGGCCGTCCCGGGGCTCTTCCGGTCCGGACGCCTGCCGCGCCGTCGGTCGCGACTGACGGTGACCGGGCCTTGATCATCGTGGTGCGGGTGGGCCGGTCGGACCGGCCCACCCGGCGGCGTCAACGGTTGTCGGTGCTGTTCTCCGGCTTCGCGCCGTAGCGCGGCGGCGCGGACCACGGCGACTCGCTGCTGGTCCGTCGGGGCAGCGGCTCGGTGGGGGTGTCCAGATCGGGGTAGCCCAGGGTCAGCGGGGCGGTGTCCGGCTCGCTGCGGGCCGGTGGGGGTGGCGGCCAGTCGCTCGTGGCGAAGCTGGGCGGCGGCGGAGTGTCGTCGTCCGCCGGGGCCGGTTCCAGACCGGTCGCCGGCTGCGGCCAGCGCCGCCACCGCTGGGCGCTGAACACGGCCACCAGCAGCAGCAGACCGACCAGGAACAGAGTGCCGTCCTGCACCGGCTGGCGCAGCGGCAGCGGATCGCCGAGCACCTTCCAGTCGTCGGGAATCCGGTCGAGCACGGTGAACGGAGCGATGAACATCCCGACGTACGGGGTGACCAGCAGCAGCCCGGCGACGAGCGGGCCGACCGGCGAGGTGCGCAGGGTGCCGACCAGGCCCAGCAGGATGCCGGCGACGCCGAGGTAGACGGCCGGCTCGATCAGGTTGGCCGTGTTGTACGTGCCGATCTCCACCCAGCGGTCCACGGTCCGGCCCGACCCGTCCTGCCCGAGAGTGATCAACACCCACGTGACGGGTGCCACCACCAACCCGGCGAGGAAGCTCCAGAGATGTCGCATTGGCGCACCGTACCGTTTCTGCCATGACCGAGCACCCCACCACCCCTGCCGGCAAGCCGACGTCGTACTCCCGGGTCACGCTGAGTCGCATCATGACCGCTGTCGATGTCAATCTGTACGGAACCGTGCACGGTGGGGTGTTGATGAAGTTCGTCGACGACGTGGCCGGCGCGGCGGCGGCCCGGCACAGCGGCGGTACGGCGGTGACCGCCTCCATCGACGAGATCGTCTTCTCCGAGCCCGTCCGGGTAGGTGACCTGGTGCACGCCCACGCCCAGGTCAACTGGACCGGCAACACCTCGATGGAGGTGGGCGTGAAGGTGATCGCCGAGCGGTGGGACTCGGCCGAGGACGAACCGGTCCGGGTGGCCACCGCGTACCTCGTGTTCGTCGGCGTGGACGTGGGCGGCGCGCCCCGGATGGTCCGCCCGGTGCTCCCGGAGACCGCCGAGGACGAGCGCCGTTACAAGGAGGCCGAGATCCGCCGCGCCCACCGCCTCGCCAAACGCCGCGCCATCCAAGCCCACCGCGCCTCCTGACCCCCGCTCCCGTCCAGTCACCGGCCCTCTCGCTCTGCCCCGCTCTCCTCCCCGCCCCCCGCCCTCCTTCCCCCCGCCTCGCCTCGCCTCGCCTCGCCGCCCGCCCGCCCCTGCCCCCGCCCGGTGATCAAGAGGTTTGCGTCAATCTCAGCCCGGAGACTGACGCAAACCTCTTGATCACCGGGGCGAGGGCTGTTGATCAAGAGGTTTGCGTCAACTTTGGGCTGAAGGCTGACTCGAATCTCTTGATCACCGAGCCCGGCCCGAGTTCCGCCCGAGCCCGGTCGCAGTTCCGCCCGAGCCCGGCACCCGGGGGGAACCCGACCTGGCGTCAGTCCGAGCCAGCCCTCGGGCCCGGCCCAGATCGGGGACGGCCCAGCCCCGACCCCAGCCGAGTCCGGCCCGAGTCCAGCCGAGTCCGGCCCGAGTTCGGCCCGAGTTCGGGAGGGGGGCTGTGTGTGCAGGTGGGGACGGATTGTGTGCGCGGGGCACGTTTCCGTGTCGGGCCCCGGTGTGGATGATGGCGCTGCGAGGTAGGCAAGATGGCGGCATGGCCGGGCACAGTGCCGTGTGGGGCCTCAGGGAGGGTGGAGCGGTGGGTGACGTGCTGTGGACGCCGCCGGCGGACGTACGCGAACGGTCCCGGATCGGTGGCTACCTGCGGTGGCTACGGGAGCACCGGGGGCTGGACTTCGCCGACTACGACGCGCTGTGGCAGTGGTCGGTCACCGACCTGGATGCCTTCTGGCGCTCGATCTGGGACCACTTCGAGGTGGTGTCGCACACCCCGCCGACGGCGACACTGGGCGACGCGACGATGCCCGGTGCCAGATGGTTCCCCGGCGCGATGCTCAACTACGCCGAGAACGTGCTGCGGATGCCCGGCCGCGCCGATGACGACCCGGTGGTGGTCGCCCACTCCCAGACCCGTCCGCCGGTCACCCTGACCGTTGCCGAACTGCGCGAGCAGGTCCGTCGGGTGGCGGCCGGGCTGCGTCGGCTCGGCGTCGTGGCCGGGGACCGGGTGGCGGCGTACGCGCCGAACGTCCCCGAGACGTACGTGCTTCTGCTGGCGACCAGCAGCCTGGGGGCGATCTTCTCGTCCTGCGCCCCGGAGTTCGGCACCCGCAGTGTCGTCGACCGCTGGCAGCAGATCGCCCCGAAGGTCCTGGTGGCCGTGGACGGCTACCGGTACGGCGACAAGCCGGTCGACCGGCGGGCCGAGGTGGCCGCCATCCGGGCTGCCCTGCCGTCGCTGACCCACACCGTCACCATTGCCTACCTGCACCCGACCGCCTCCGATGGTTCCGCCCCGGTAGGTTCCGCCGGCCCTGCTCCGACCGCCCCCGACGGTGCTGCCCCGGCAGCCGTGCTGCCCGGCGGACCAGCCGACGGGCAGCCGGTCGCCCCGGGCGGCGTACCGCAGAGCAGCCTGAGCTGGGCCGAGCTGGCGGCGGAGACGACCGAGGGGTTGACCTTCACCCCGGTCCCGTTCGACCACCCGCTCTACGTGCTCTACTCCTCGGGCACCACCGGCCTGCCGAAGCCGATCGTGCACGGCCACGGCGGCATCCTGTTGGAACACCTCAAGATGCTGGCCCTGCACCATGATCTCGGCCCGGCCGACCGGTTCTTCTGGTTCACCACCACCGGCTGGATGATGTGGAACTTCCTGGTCTCCGGGCCGGCCGTCGGGGCGACGATCGTGCTGTTCGACGGCAACCCCGGCCACCCCGACCTGGGCGCGCTGTGGCGGCTGGCCGAGGAGACCGGCACCACGTACTTCGGGACGTCCGCGCCGTTCCTGCTGGCCTGCCGCAAGTCCGGCCTGGTGCCGAAGGACGTCGCCGACCTGTCCGCGCTGCGCGGGGTCGGCTCCACCGGCGCGCCGCTGCCCGCCGAGGGCTTCACCTGGGTGTACGACACGGTCGGCACCGACCTCCAGCTCCAGTCGCTGTCCGGTGGGACGGACGTCTGCACGGGCTTCGTCGGCGGGGTGCCGCTGCTGCCGGTGTACGCCGGTGAGATCACCTGCCGGGCGCTCGGTGCGAAGGTGGAGGCCCGCTCGTCCGACGGCACCCCGGTCCTCGGCGAACTGGGCGAGTTGGTGATCACCGCGCCGATGCCGAGCATGCCTGTGGGGTTCTGGAACGACCCGGACGGCAGCCGTTACGCCGAGGCGTACTTCGACGTCTATCCCGGGGTGTGGCGGCACGGTGACTGGATCACCATCAACGAGCGGGGCGGCTGCGTGATCACCGGCCGCTCCGACGCCACCCTCAACCGGGGCGGCGTACGGCTCGGCACGGCCGAGTTCTACTCGGTGGTGGAGGGCCTCGACGAGGTGGTCGACTCGGTCGTGGTGCACCTGGAGGACGACGAGGGCGGTGCGGGGGAGCTGCTGCTTTTCGTGGTGCTCGCCGAGGGCCTGGAACTCGACGACACGCTCCGCCGCAAGATCGCCCGCGAGCTGCGTACGGCCCTGTCGCCCCGGCACATTCCCGACGAGATCCACCAGGTCAGGGCGGTACCGCGCACCCTGTCGTCCAAGAAGCTGGAGGTGCCGGTCAAGAAGATCCTCACCGGCACCCCGGTGGAGTCGGCCGCCGCGAAGGGTGCCCTGGCCAACCCGGAGTCGCTGACCGCCTTCGCCGCCTTCGCCCAGACCCGCCCCACCCCGTAACCCCACCCTGTCTCCCATCCCCACCGGCCCCGCCCGATCCCCCCGGCCGCCGCGGTGATCAAGAGCTTCGCGTCACCCCACCCGCCATCCTTGACGCATACCTCTTGATCAACGCGCCCCAGCGCTGTCAAAGCCTGGCGATCAAGAGGTATGCGTCAACCGACCGCGAACAGATGACGCATACCTCTTGATCACCGGGGCTGTGCCAGTCGGGGCAGGGCGGGGCGGGGGCGACAGGGCGGGGGCGCGGCGGGATCGGGGTCAGGTCAGGGTTTGGGTGGTGCGTTCGGTGTCGGCGCGGGTGGCGAGGCGGGACCGGTCGGCGTTGCCGGTCAGCACGATCGTGGCCCGGCGGAGCAGGGGAGCGAGCAGCCAGTCGCGCGGGTCGGGGTGGACCGCCGCGTCGACGAGCAGCCGGGCACCGGGGGAGATGCCGAGGGCCGTGGCGCGGGCGTCCGCCTCGGCCAGCAGGTCCGCGTCGGCCGGACCACCCTGGGTGGACGGCGTGAAGTGGTCACCCTGGGTGCGTACCTCGACCACGTAGTCGGCGAACCCGGCGGGGACCTCCCGCAGCGGGGCGGCGAACGGGGCGAGCGCCAGCGCGTAGCGGTCGCCGGCCGGCCAGGCGTCCACCTCGGCCACCCGGTCGGCGGCGGCGAAGAGCACGTCCACCGCACCCGGTTCGTCACGCACCGTCAACCCGGCGGACCAGCAGCCGAGCAGCACCGCGGCGGTCTGCCAGTGCGGTGGCAGCAGCACCCCGGCCGGATCGCCGGGGCTGCGGGCCAGCTCGTCGACGAGCAGGTTGGCGGTCTTGGCCACCCAGTTCGCCAGGGTCGCGCCGGAGAGTTCGGTGCGTTCCCCGGTGGCGTCGTCGTACCAGGTCAGCAGGGGGCGGGCGGGGTCGGCCGCGATCGCGGCGGCGAACACCCGGGCAATGTTGTCGGCCATCGGCGCGAACGATACGCCCCTGCCGTCCGTATCCGATGGCGATGACAAGTCGGCGTACGGTCGGGTCGGAGTCAGCGTCCGCGCCGGGCTCCGGCGTAGGCTTGCCCGGAGTGTTGTTCCCCACAGACCCGCCACTGCAAGGAGTCGCCCCGTGACCGCCGGTCGCCCGCCCCGCGTGCTCATCGACGCCACGAGTGTCCCCGCCGACCGAGGCGGCGTCGGTAGATACGTCGATGGTCTGCTCGGCGCCCTCGGCACAGTGTGCGGGGAGACGGTCGACCTGGTCGTGGTGAGCCTGCGCACCGACCTGGAGCGTTACACCCGGATGCTGCCCGGGGCCGAGGTGATCCCCGCTCCGGCCGCGGTCGCCCACCGTCCGGCCCGGCTCGCCTGGGAGCAGACCGGCCTGCCGCTGCTCGCCCAGCAGGTCGGCGCCGAGGTGCTGCACTCGCCGTTCTACACCTGCCCGCTGCGGGCCGGCTGCCCGGTCACGGTGACCGTGCACGATGCGACGTTCTTCACCGAGCCGGAGCACTACGACAAGTCGCGCCGGACGTTCTTCCGCAGCGCGATCAAGACGTCGCTGCGCCGGGCCAGCCGGGTGATCGTGCCGAGCAAGGCCACCCGCGACGAGTTGATCCGGCTGCTCGACGCCGACCCGACCCGGATCGACGTGGCCTACCACGGGGTCGACCAGCAGGCGTTCCACGCCCCGGGCGAGGAGGAGAAGGCCCGGGTGCGGGCCCGGCTCGGGCTCGGCGGCAGCAGCTACGTCGCCTTCCTCGGCGCCAAGGAGCCGCGCAAGAACGTACCCAATCTGATCCGGGGCTGGGCGCGGGCGGTGACCGACCGGGAGGACCCGCCGGCCCTGGTGGTCGCCGGCGGCCAGGGGCACGACGACGACATCGACCGCGCGGTGGCCGAGGTCCCTTCGCACCTGCGGCTGCTGCGACCCGGCTACCTGCGCTACGCCGACCTGCCCGGTTTCCTCGGCGGTGCGTTGGTCGCCGCCTACCCGTCGTACGGTGAGGGGTTCGGCCTGCCGATCCTGGAGGCGATGGCCTGCGCCGCGCCGGTGCTCACCACGCCCCGGCTGTCGCTGCCCGAGGTGGGCGGTGACGCGGTCGCCTACACCAGCGAGGACCCGGACCAGATCGCCACCGACCTGGCCGCCCTGCTCGACGACGAGCAGCGCCGGTTGTCCCTGGCCAAGGCCGGTTTCGACCGGGCCAAGGAGTTCACCTGGGCGTCGAGCGCCGAGGTGCACATCGCCGCGTGGAGCCGGGCCCGTTCCTGAGTGGTCGCTGACGGTACGGCCGAGCCGCCATCCGACCTGGGACGGTTCGGGCATGATGTGCTGATGCTCTACGCCGTCATCCCGGCGGGTGGCAGCGGCACGAGGTTGTGGCCGCTGTCCCGCGCGGGGCACCCCAAGTTCCTCCACCCGCTCACCGGCACCGACGCGTCGCTGCTCCAGGCGACCGTCGACCGGCTGACGCCGCTGACCACACCGGAGCGTGTCCTGGTGGTCACCGGCGTCGCCCACGCGGCGGCGGTGGCCCGGCAACTGCGCGGGGTGCCCGAGGAGAACATCCTGGTGGAGCCGTCCCCCCGGGACTCCTGCGCGGCGATCGCGCTGGCGGCGGCGGTGATCGCCAGGCGCGACGGGTCGGCGGTGATGGGTTCGTTCGCCGCCGACCACCTGATCCGGGATCCGGCCGCCTGGGTGCGGACCGTCCGGGCGGCGGTGCAGGGGGCCGAGCAGGGTCTGCTGATGACGGTGGGGATCACCCCGACCCGGGCCGAGACCGGCTACGGGTACCTGGAGACCGGGGAGCCGACCGGGGACGGCCCGCTACGCCCGGTGACCGAGTTCAAGGAGAAGCCGGCCGCGCCGGTCGCCGAGGCGTACCTGCGTTCGGGCCGGCACCTCTGGAACGCCAGCATGTTCGTCTGGCGGGTGGACGTCTTCCTCGCCGAGCTGGCCCGCCAGCAGCCGGACCTGCACGCCGGCGTGACCGCGATCGCCGCGGCCTGGGGCGGCCCCGAGCAGGACGACGTCCTCGGCACGGTCTGGCCGACCCTGCCGAAGATCTCCGTCGACTACGCGGTGATGGAGGGCGCGGCCACCGCCGGCCGGGTCGCCACCGTGCCTGGCGACTTCGGCTGGAACGACGTCGGCGACTTCCACACCCTCGGCGAGGTGCTGCCGGCCGACCCGGACGGCAACGTGGTGCTGGGGGCCGACGCCAAGCCGGGGGTGCTGCTGCACGACGCCCACGACCTGGTGGTGGTGCCGCAGTCGGGTCGGCTGGTGGCCGCCGTCGGAGTCCGTGACCTGATCGTGGTGGACACCCCCGACGCGGTGCTGGTGTGCCCGCGTGACCGGGCGCAGGACGTCAAGGCCCTGGTCGACGAGCTGAAGGCCCGGGGCGAGGACGGGCTGGTCTGAACCACCGCATGTCCTGACCCCGCCCGGCGGCACCCGCCGACCGCCGGGCGGGTTGGCCCCGGGCGGGGGCGGAGCACGGTCAGCGGCGCGACCCCTGAACGCTGCCACGGGGCCGGTGGACGCGGTCAGCGGAGCCGGGCGGCGGCGCGGTCACCGGCTCCGGCGGGCGTGGGCGGCCAGGGCCGGCGCAACCAGCTGGGCGGTCCCTCCGGCCAGCGGCTCCGGCAGCCGACCGGTCGGGAACCAGCCGAGCGCCTCCGACTCGTCGCTGACCTGCCCGACCGCACCCGGTGGGGCGAAGACCGCGAACCGGACGTCGTGGTGCAGCGAGCCGCCCTGGCAGCGCACCGGGTGGATGTCCACGTCGATCGGTACCGGGTCGATGACCAGCCCGGGGATGCCCGACTCCTCGGTGGCCTCGCGTAACGCCGCCCCGGCCAGCGTCTCGTCGCCCGGTTCACAGTGCCCGCCCAACTGCACCCAGCGGTGCAGCTTCCCGTGCAGGCAGAGCAGCACCCGCTCACCGGCGGCGTCGAGGATCAGCGCGCTCGCGGTGAGGTGACCCGGCAGGTGGTGGCGGGTCAGCGCGGCCGGACCGTCGGCGAGCAGGTCGAGGGTGCGGTCGCGGGCCCCGGCGGCGGCCGGCCCGGTCGGCGTCCACCCGGTCAGCACCGCCACCGCGTCCGCGTGCAGCGCCCCGTTTCCGCCGGCGCCGTCCGGCCCGCCGGGGTGGGGCGGGGTGGTCGTGGCGGCCGGGGGACGGGTGGGGAAGGCGTCGGGCATTCCGACACTCTACGAGCGCGCGATCCGTACCCTGGCGCGGTGAACCTGAGACTTCTGGAGTTCGTGGTCGCCGGTAACGAGGCCAGCGACCTGTTGCCGGTCCGCTCCCGGTCCCTGCTGCGGGCACACGACGCGGTACGTGGCTTCTGGACGGTGCTCGACGAGGGCCCTGTGGAACACTGCCTGGCCCTGCTGCTGGAACGTACCGACGGCGAGTGGGTCGCCCACCACGTGCCGGCCGACGCCGGGGTCGAGAACGGCCGCACCGAGGACGGCGAGGCGCTCGCCGCCCACGACGGCTGGGTGTACGTCTTCGGGTCGCACTTCGGTTCCAAGGCCGGCCCGCTGCGCCCCCGCCGGGCGTTCGTGGCCCGCTTCCGCGAGGACGACGCGGCCACCGGGACGCTGCCGGTGCAGGTGGTCCGGAACCGGTTCCGGGTGCACCGGGCGGTCAACGACGCGCTGGTGAAGGCGGCGTTCACCCCGTTGCCGCCGGGTGACCGGGTGCGCCAGCGGTTCATCGGGGAGACCGTCGCCCGGGGCACCGCGCGGGCCAAGTCCTGGGTACGCCGGCTGGCCGACGACGACCTGCCGCTGAACGTGGAGGCGGCGGCGTTCACCGCGCAGGGGACGGTGCTGCTCGGGCTGCGCTTCCCGGTGACCGTGGACGGGGAACCGGTCCTGGTCGAGCTGGCCGGGGTGCCGGAGATGTTCACCCCGGGCGGCGGCTGGCCGCGCGCCGGCCGGGCGTACGTGCTGACCGGGGTGACGCCGCCCGGCGCGCTGGTCGGCTTCCGCGCGGTCACCCCGACGGCCGACGGCGGGTACGCGGCGGTGGTCGGCTCGATCGACGCGCTGGGCAAGGGTTCGGTGCTGCTGGACGACCACCCCACGGGCGGTGAGGTCACCTCGCGGCACGTCCGGTTCCGGTGGGAGCCGACCGACGACGGCCGGATCGCCGGCGAGGTGGCGGCCGAGCTGACGCCGTTCCGGAACGTCGAGGGGGTAGCCGAGATGGACGGACGCAGCTTCTATGTCACCGACGAGGACCACCGGGTGGCGCTCTGGATCGGTTGACCCCGCCCACCGGAGGGGGACGGTGGGGCCCGGGTGACACCTCTGCGGAACCAGGGCCGCAGACCCTCGTGGTGCCTCCCGGGCACCACCGTGGTGGGCCCCGGCCCGCCCGACCGGCAGCGGGAAGAACCCCGCGTGTCGTACCGGGCAGTAGGAGCATGCCAACCGGCGGGACGGGCGTCGAGGTCTTTCAGTCCACGCTTAAAAGTGGAGATAAGTGCCGCCCGGTACAGTTCAGTGGGTCGGCGGGCCTCCCCCTGCCCCGCCCCAGGAGTGCCCCATGCTGACCATCCACTTCTCCCGGGAGGACATCCTCCGGACCCGGGTGGCCCCCGCCGCCGACCCGGTCTGGGAGTTGGTCCTCAGCCTGCACCTGCTCCAGGGGCGGACCCGCGACCCGCTGATGGCGCACTGGCGTCGGGGGGTCGCCGCCGGGCTGCGCCGGGACACCGCCGCCGACCAGTTCCGTCTGCTGTTCGCGCTGAACCCGCCCCGGGGCTACTTTCCCGACTTCCTCACCCCCTACCAGAGCCTCGACGGTTTCGAGGCGGGCCTGGACGCCGTCCGGTCCACCCCGACCGAGCTGTTGCGTCGCGATCTGAACCTGCTGGCCGAGGCGAACCTGCTGCCGTCCTCGGCCGCCGCGCTCGCCCGGGGTGAGCCGGAGGTGCTGCGCCACCTGACCGAGTCGATGACGCAGTACCGGTCGGTGGCGATCGACCCGTACTGGCAGCGGATCCGGGCCGCCGTGGAGGCCGACCGCGCGGTCCGGGCCCGGGCGTTGCTCGACGGTGGCGCGGAGGGGCTGCTGGCCAGCCTGCGGCCGGGCATGCGCTGGGACTCCGGTGTGCTCCAGGTGGTGGACTATCCGAGCCGGCGGGAGTTGCACCTGGACGGTCGGGGGCTGCTGCTGGTGCCGTCGTTCTTCTGCGCCCGTACCCCGGTCGCGCTGCTCGACCCGGCGCTGCCGCCGGTGCTGGTCTACCCGGCCGACCGGCTCGGCGGACTGGACCCGGCACCGGGGGAGGGCGGCCGGCCCGCCGGGGGCGGCGGCCGGGAGGCGCTGGCGGCGTTGCTCGGCCGCACCCGGGCGGCGGTGCTCGAAGCCAGCGACGACGGCGCGACCACCGGCGAGGTGGCCCGCCGGCTGCACATCTCGGCCGCCGCGGCCAGTCAGCACACCGCCGTGCTGCGCAACGCCGGGCTGCTGGTCAGCCGCCGGGACCGCAACACGGTCCTGCACACCCTGACCCCCCTCGGCCGGGCCATGCTCGACGCGTGACCGGCCCGTCGGGCGGCGCAACGGGGCGGAAGTTGCGGCATCCCGTGCGGGGGATACCGCAACGTCGACGACCGCGTGTCGATCGCCCCCGGCCCGGCCGGCGACGACGGCGGGAGCCGGCCGGTCAGAGGGCCAGGCAGGCGCTGGCGATGCTGCCCGTCGGCGGGGGCAGCAGGGTGGACGGGACCCCCTCGGCGGCCAGCGCGATCCGCAGCCGGTGCAGGTCGGCGCCGAAGCGCACCAGGTCGGGCTGGTCGACCGGGGTGGGTGCCGCGCCGAGCACCAGTCCGGTGGCCCCGGCCGGCCATCCGTCGACGCTCGCGGCGAGGCCGGAACGTACCTCGTCGTCGGTGACGTGGGTGAACGTGGTGCCGGGGGCGACCACCTCGGCCACCGCGGCGATCGCCCGGTCGACGGCCGCCGGGTCGGCCGGTGCCTCGCCGCGACCGTCGGCCAGCGTCGCGGCGGCGTGCAACCCGGCCGCCGTCGCCTCGGCGGTGCCGAGGGAGAACAGGTCCAGCGCACTCTCCCGCACCAGGGCGGCAGCCCCGACCCCGTCGTCGACCAGTCGGACCGCCGGCCGGTCGTCCCGACCGCCGCCGTCGGCCGGCGACGACGACGGCAGGTAGCCACGGACCACCGCCACCGGCACCTGGTCGCACTTGCCCTTGATCAACTCGCCCGCGCCGGCCAGTTCGTCGACCACCGCCATCTGGGTCAGTTGCAGCTCGTTGCCGTACGGGTCGACCTCACCCCGGTGGTCCCGGATCGCGGGCATCCCGGCGACCCCGAGCGCCACGTCGGTCAGCCCGTTGCGCCACGGCCGTCCCATCGTGTCGCTGATGATCACCGCTACGTCGATCCGGTAGCGGTCCCGCAGGGCGGCGCGCAGCGCCCGCGCCGAGGCGTCCGGGTCGACCGGGAGGAGCACCAGCCGGGTCTTGTCGACGTTCGACGCGTCGATCCCGGCGGAGGCCATCACGAAACCGTGGTGGGTCTGCACGATCCGGGTCGCCCCCCGGGTCGCCACCACCCGGGCGGTCTCGGCGGCCAGCACCTCGTCCCGGGCGGCGAGCCGTTCCGGCCCGTCGGCCGGCACGTCCACCAGCCGCCCCTCGGCCTTCGACACGATCTTGCTGGTGACCACCAGCACGTCACCGTCGCGCAGCCACGGCGCGGCGGTGCCGATCAGCACCGCCAGATCGTCACCCTCGGTCACGTCGCCGATGCCGGGCACCGGCAGGATCTCCAGTCTCACACCAGCTCCATCGCGGCCCGGACCATCGCCGTGGTCGCCGCCTCGTCGGTCATCCGCAGCGGGACCGCGCGGACGGTCACCCCGGGCACCGCCACCCCGTCGTCCTCCGGCGCGACCAGCCAGCCGTCGAGCAGGCCACCCTCGCTGCGCCCACCGTAGAGCCGGCCCACCCCTGCCGCGCTGCACTCGACGTCGAGCACCTCCAGGCAGCGGTCGGCCATCCCGCGTACCGGTGCGCCGCCGATGATCGGGGACACCCCGACGACCGGGGCGGGGCCGCTGGCGACCGCGTCGCGCAGCCCGGGGACCGCCAGCACCGGCGCGATGCTCACCACCGGGTTGCTCGGCGCGACCAGCACCACGTCGGCGGCGGCCAGCGCCTCGGTCACCCCGGGGGCCGGCTTGGCGCTGTCCGCGCCGACGAAGACGAACCGGTCGGTGGGCACGCCCGCCCGGTACCGGACCCACCACTCCTGGAAGTGGATGGCCCGCCGCTCGCCGTCCAGGTCGACCACCGCGTGCGTCTCCAGCCGGTCGTCGGTGGCCGGCAGCAGCCGTACGCCGGGCTGCCAGCGCGCGGTCAGCGCCTCGGTGACCTGCGACAGCGGATAACCTGCATTGATCATGGTGGTGCGCACCAGATGGGTGGCGACGTCCTTGTCACCGAGGGAGAACCAGCCCGGCTCGGCCCCGTACGCCGCCAGCTCCTGCTTGATCGTCCAGCTCTCGCCGACCCGCCCCCACCCGCGTTCCGGGTCGGCGCCCCCGCCGAGGGTGTAGAGGACGCTGTCCAGGTCGGGGCAGACCTTGAGGCCGTGCAGGTAGAGGTCGTCGCCGACGTTGACCACGGCGGTCACCTCGGCGCCCACCTCGCGGGCGTACGCCCGGACGCCGAGCAGGAATCGGGCACCCCCGATCCCGCCGGTCAGAACCACGATGCGCATGCCGTCCATCCTCCCGTACGGGACGTGTCCCGCCGTCGGGCGGCCCGGGAGACTAGGCTCACGTCGGCCTCTGTCCGTTTCGCCCCGAGGGAGAGTTCGTGACCAGCCCCGCCGAGCCCGCGTCGCACGACGCGTCGCGGGCCCGCCAGATCACCGCACCCCAGCGCGAACTCGCCGCGCTCGTCCTGCTCGGCGCGAACGCCGTGCTGCTCTTCGTCGGGTTCGTCCGGCTGCTCGTACCGACATCGGACTACAGCACCTTCTCGGGGCGGGCGGGCAGCGAGTTCTTCGCCTTCGTCGGCGTCGAGTCGACGGTGCTGCCGCTGCTGGCCGTGCTGCTGGTCACCCACCTCGCGCCGGTGTCCGGCCGGGCCCGGCAGTTCACCCAGGTCGCCATCGGCGAGTACGCCTTCGCCGCCCTGTTCGGCGTGTTGACCTTCCTGATCTGGCTGGTCGGCCGGCTGGCCGAGGCGGAGGTGCTGGACGCCCTGCTCGGCATGCTGACCCGGGCCGCCTGGTTCGCGCTGTTCGGGGTGGCCGCCTTCGTGGTCTACCGGATCTGGCGCACCCTCTACCACGTGCCGAAGCCGAAGCCGCAGCCCGGCGTCTACGGGCAGCCCCAGCCCGGCTGGGGACAGCCGCAGGGCGGTTACCCGGCCGCCGGCTACCCGGGTCAGCCCGGCACCGGGCAGTACGGCCACCCCGGCTTCGCCCCGCCCCCGCAGTCGGCTCCGCCGTTCGGCACCCCCCAGTCGGCCCCGCCGTTCGGTGCGCCCCAGTCGGCCCCGCCGGCCGGTGCCGCGCCGCAGTCGGCTCCGCCGTTCGGCACGCCGCAGTCCGCCCCGCCGTTCGGTGCCCCGCAGTCCGGCCAGCCGGTGGCCCCGCCGTTCGGGCAGCCCCCGTCGGCCGACCCGACCCAGGCGATCCCGCGGCAGCCGGGCGAGCCGACCACCGGTCCGGCGGACACCGACGGCGACCGTACCCGGACCTTCCGCCCCGACGACCCGAACGCCCCGCACTGAGCCGTCCCGGCCGGGTCTGCCGGTGCGCTGCGGCGCGCGGTGCCGACCCGGCCGGTGTACCACCCGACGGGGAGATGTCACACCCGGCTCGCGTGCCTGCCGGATAACCGCCGCGAGCGCCTAGGCTGGTCGGATGGTTGACCGCACCGATTCCGGCCCGACCCCGGCGGCTGTGCGTCGGGCGCTGCGCCGGGCCGCCACCGGGCGGGCGCTCGACGTCGACGAGGCCACCGCGCTGCTGACCGCCCGGGGTCCTGAGCTGGACGAGCTGCTCCGGATCGCCGGGGAGGTCCGGGACGCCGGGTTGCGCGACGCCGGCCGGCCGGGCGTGGTGACGTACTCGAAGAAGGTCTTCATTCCGTTGACCCGGCTGTGCCGGGACCGGTGCCACTACTGCACGTTCGCCACGGTGCCGCACCGGCTGCCGGCGGCCTTCCTGGAGACCGACGAGGTGCTGGAGATCGCCCGGCAGGGCGCGGCGCTGGGCTGCAAGGAGGCCCTGTTCACCCTCGGTGACCGGCCGGAGGAACGTTGGCCGGCGGCCCGCGCCTGGCTGGACGAGCGGGGCTACGACTCCACCCTGGACTACCTGCGCGCCTGCGCGGTCGCGGTGCTGGAGGAGACCGGCCTGCTGCCGCACCTCAATCCGGGGGTGCTCTCCTGGTCGGAGCTGCAACGGCTCAAGCCGGTCGCGCCGAGCATGGGGATGATGCTGGAGACCACCGCCACCCGGCTCTGGTCCGAGCCGGGCGGCCCGCACTTCGGCTCCCCGGACAAGGAGCCGGCGGTCCGGCTGCGGGTGCTCGACGACGCCGGCCGGGTGGGGGTGCCGTTCACCACCGGCATCCTGATCGGCATCGGCGAGACCCCGGCCGAACGGGTCGACGCGATCTTCGCGATCCGCCGGTCGCACCGGGAGTACGGCCACCTCCAGGAGGTGATCGTGCAGAACTTCCGCGCCAAGCCGGACACGGCGATGGGCGGCCTGCCCGACGCCGAGCTGCACGACCTGGCGGCCACCGTGGCGGTGGCCCGGCTGCTGCTCGGCCCCAAGGCCCGGATCCAGGCCCCGCCCAACCTGATCGAGGACGAGTACGACCTGCTGCTGCGGGCCGGCATCGACGACTGGGGCGGGGTCTCCCCGCTCACCCCGGACCACGTCAACCCGGAGCGGCCCTGGCCGCAGCTCGACGAGTTGGCCCGGCAGACCGAGAAGTCCGGCTTCACCCTGCGTGAGCGGCTGACCATCTACCCCGAGTACGTGCGGGCCGGCGACCCGTGGCTGGACCCCCGGCTGTCGCCGCACGTCGGCGCGCTGGCCGACCCGGCGACCGGGCTGGCCGTCGAGGCGGCCCGGCCGGTGGGCCGTCCCTGGCAGGAGCCGGAGGAGGTCTTCGGCGGCGGCCGGACCGACCTGCACGCGACCATCGACTCCACCGGCCGCACCGACGACAGGCGGGGCGACTTCGACAGCGTCTACGGCGACTGGGCGGAGGTCGCCGGCAAGGTGAGCCCCGCCGCGTCGGGCGGACCGGTGCCGGTCGGCGACGGCGACCTGCGGGCGGGGCTGCGGCTGGCGGCCGACGACCCGGCGGCGCTGCTGGAGCCCCGGCACGCCGACGCGGCGCTGGCCCTGTTCGGCGCGGACGGCCCGGCCCTGGACGCGCTGTGCCGGCTCGCCGACGACGTGCGGCGGGACACCGTCGGCGACGACGTCACCTACGTGGTCAACCGCAACATCAACTTCAGCAACGTCTGCTACGTGGGCTGCCGGTTCTGCGCGTTCGCCCAGCGGGAACGGGACGCCGACGCGTTCCGGCTGTCGGTGGAGCAGGTGGCCGACCGGGCCGAGGAAGCGTGGGCGGCCGGCGCCGGCGAGGTCTGCCTCCAGGGCGGCATCGACCCGAAGCTGCCGGTGACCGGCTACGCCGACATCGTCCGGGCGATCAAGGCCCGGGTGCCCGGCATGCACGTGCACGCGTTCTCCCCGATGGAGATCGTCACCGCCGCCGCCAAGGCCGGTGTGCCGGTGCGGGACTGGCTGTCGATGCTGCGCGAGGCCGGCCTGGACACCATCCCCGGCACCGCCGCCGAGATCCTCGACGACGACGTGCGCTGGGTGCTCACCAAGGGCAAACTGCCGGCCGCCGCCTGGGTCGAGGTGGTCTCCACCGCCCACGAGCTGGGCATCCGCTCCAGCTCCACGATGATGTACGGCCACGTCGACCACCCCGGGCAGTGGTTGGCCCACTTCCGGGTCCTCGCCGGGGTGCAGGACCGTACCGGCGGGTTCACCGAGTTCGTGGCCCTGCCGTTCGTGCACACCAATGCGCCGATCTACCTGGCCGGCATCGCCCGGCCCGGCCCGACCTGGCGGGAGAACCGGGTGGTGCACGCGATGTCCCGGCTGCTGCTGCACGGGCGGATCGACAACATCCAGTGCTCCTGGGTGAAGCTCGGCGACGAGGGCACCGTGGCGATGTTGCGGGGCGGCTGCAACGACCTGGGCGGCACCCTGATGGAGGAGACCATCTCCCGGATGGCCGGTTCGGGCAACGGGTCGGCGCGTACCGAGGAGCAGTTGCGGGCGATCGCCGCCGCCGCCGGACGCCCGGCGCGCAAACGGACGACCGCCTACGGTCATCCGTCGCGATGACATCGAACCTTTCGCGCGTGCGGGCCGTACCAGTGTTCGCCGGCGGCGGTTGAGGCGAGGGCCGCCGCCGGCGACCTCGCGCTCCACACCGCGCGCGCTCACGCGCCGCCGGAGGAAAGGTTCCCCATGACGAGCGAAGTGCGGAAGCGTTCCTGGCCGCGACTGACCCGCCGGCAGACACTGACCGCCGCGGCGAGCGCCACCCTGGGTGCGGCGGCGCTGACGGTCACCGGTGTGTCGGTGGCGCAGAACTCCCCGGCGGCGGCCGGCGCGGACGGCCCGATCGTGGTCCACCTGCGGGACGCCAGGTCCGGGACGATGGACGTCTTCGTCGGTTCGTCCCGGATCGAGGTACGCGACCGGGGGCTGGCCGACCGGCTGCGCCGCGCCGCCGGGCGCGGCTGACCTGTCCGTCGGGCCGGACTGACCTGTCCGTCGTCCGGGCGGGCCGCCCGGAGAACCGTCAGCGGGCGGTCTGACCCGTCCGCCCCTGCCGTGCGGCGCTGACCTGCCGCGTTCCTTCCCCTTCACCGCCAGGCGCAGGCTCCCGCGCCCGGTTCGTCATGCCCTGATTCCTCATGATCCCGCAAAGGTTGGTCCGCCATGTCGTCCCACCGCGAAGCACCGGAAATAAGCAAGGACCCGGTCGCCGACAGTTCCGACCTCTACGCCTTCGTCAGCCCCGACCGGCCCGACTCGGTGACGTTGATCGCCAACTACGTGCCGTTGCAGCTCCCCTCGGGCGGCCCGAACTTCTTCGAGTTCGGCGACGACGTGCGGTACGAGATCCATATCGACAACGACGGTGACGGCCATCCCGACGTGACCTACCGGTTCGAATTCCGTACCGAGATCACGAACCAGAACAGTTTTCTCTACAACACCGGCCCGATCGACTCGCTGGACAGCAAGAACTGGAACCGGCGGCAGTTCTACAAGCTGACCCGGGTGACCGACGGCAAGGAGCACGTGCTCGCGCACAAGCTGCCCTGCCCGCCGTGCAACGTCGGGCCGCTGTCCATCCCCAAGTACAACGACCTGGTCCGGCAGGCGACGTTCAAGCTGTCGACGGGGGAGAAGGTGTTCGCCGGGCAGCGCGCGGACGGCTTCTTCGTCGACCTGGGCGCGATCTTCGACCTGGGTACGCTGCGCCCGTTCCAGCAGTTGCACGTGGCCGGCAAGAAGCTGTTCAAGACCGAGGGCGAGCCGGTCAACGCGGTGGACCGGATGAACGTGCACAGCATCGCGGTGCAGGTGCCGCTGAGCAAGGTGCGCCGCCGGGCCAACCGGTACGGCGTGGACGACCGGGCCTCGACGATCGGGGTGTGGACGACCGCCTCCCGGCAGCAGGTGCGGGTGCTCGGCGACCGGGTCGCGGCGGACGCGGCGGTCGGCCCGTGGACCCAGGTGTCCCGGCTGGGCAACCCGCTGTTCAACGAGGTCATTGTGCCGATGTCCAAGAAGGACCTGTGGAACACCCTGCCGCCGACCGAGGACAAACGGTTCGCCCGGTTCGTCGAGCAGCCGGAGCTGGCGGCGCTGCTGCCGGTGCTCTACCCGGGGGTGTTCCCCAACCTGGACGCGTTGAACAAGTCCAAGAAGCCCCGGGCCGACCTGCTCGCCATCCTGCTGACCGGCATCCCGTCCGGGCTGATCGACGGCTTCACCAACCTCACCGGTGACGTGCAGGCCGACATGCTGCGGTTGAACACGGCGATCAAGCCGAGCAGCAAGCCGAACCAGTTCGGTCTGCTCGGTGGGGACCTGGCCGGGTTCCCCAACGGCCGCCGGGTCGTCGACGACGTGGTGAGCATCGCGCTGCGGGCGGTGGCCGGGGTGACCGTGCCGCTGGTGGACAAGAAGTTCAAGCCGGACGCGGCGGCCGGCGCGGTGACCCCCGGGTTGAGCGCCGCCGACGTGACCGCGCCGTTCCTGCGGGACTTCCCCTTCCTCGGTACGCCGTACGACGGGTTCAACAACCCGCCCGCGGCGAACTCCTGACCGGACGGAGCGCGGCGTGAACGGACACCACCACCACCATCATCACCAGTACGGGCCGACGGAGAGCGGCACGGTGATGCTCGACGTCGGCGGGGAGATGGGTGCCCTGATCATCTACACCGGACGTGACCTGCACGGTCGGGAGATCGAGATCAGCCGGGTCGACCAGGACGGTACGGTGCGGACGCACTCGGCCGTCCGGGAGCGGATCGTCCGGGACGGGGTGTTCCACAGTGCCGTCTACCCGGATCTGACCGCGGGTCTCTATACCGTCTGGTGGGACGAGGAGACACCCGCCGGAACGATCTCCGTGAACGGTGGGGCGATCGCCGAATTCGTCTGGCCGAGCAGCCCAACCCGGTCGGCCTGAGCGCCGCGACAGCCTTACCGACCCGAGCGCCCCGTCCACATCGTGGACGGGGCGCTGTCGGCATTTCCGGCCGGACGGGCGGTCCGGGGCCATCCGCGTTAACCTGTCCCCCACCATGCTCATGATCTTGGCGAGACGGTCGGACGGGGCGTCCGTCGGCGTTCCCGGGTGTCGTCCGTCGGCGGCGACGCCACGGCAGAAATCTGGGGCAACTCGCCGGAGAGGGCGTTACTCGCCCGGGGTCTGAATCGATAGGGCAGGTTGCGAGGGCCGGGTGGTCCGGGTGACCGTCCGGTGGCGTGTCGGGAGGGCGACTCCATTATCAAGTTCGGCTTGACGGCGCACGCATTACACGCGTGTAATTTCGATGGGGTTGTTCGCGCGGAACGCACAAATAGGACCGGACGGACAAGCACGCCTTTCGCGTGGGGGGTTGCAGCGGCGGTGACGTCGGTGCGCGACAAGGAGGCATCTGATGGACGGCCAGCTTGAGGTGGCCGACCTGCTCGGAAACGCACCGGAGTGGCAGGAGCGGGCACTGTGCTCGCAGACCGACCCGGAAGCGTTCTTCCCCGAGAAGGGCGGCTCGACCCGCGAGGCGAAGCGGATCTGTTCGCGGTGCGAGGTCAAGACGGAATGCCTCGAATACGCTCTCGGGCACGACGAGCGGTTCGGGATCTGGGGTGGGCTCTCCGAGCGGGAGCGGCGCAAGCTCAAGCGGCGGGCCGCCTGAGTCGACGGGTCGAGCCGGGGCGGTGGGGGCCGCCCGGCTCACGCCCGACGGGGGTCGCGGGGGTGACCGACGTCGGGCCGGTGGTCGGCCACCGGGGAGTGGCCGGCCGCATCCATGGGAGTGGCCGGCCACGTCCACGGACGGGAGACAAGCCGGTGAGCAGGGCATCTGCCCCCACCGCACCGGTCGGCCGGTGCGATGGGGGGCGGGGTCGGTGCGGCCGGGTCGGTCCGGGTCGCCGCCGTCAGGCCAGTTCGTCCGGGTCGACCCCGAGCAGGTTCGCCACCTGCTCGATGATCACGTCGTGGACGAGGTCGGCCAGGTCCTCGCGGTCCATCGCGCGGAACTCCAGCGGCCGGCGGTAGAGCACGATCCGGGGTGGCACCTCCTGCCGACCGGGTCGGCCGGGCAGCAGCCGGGCCAGCGGAACCTCGCCGTCCTCCAGCACGTCGGAGTCGTAGACGTTGAGGTCCGGGGGGACGTCCTCGACGGCGAACTCGACGCCTGCCAACTCCGTGGCGAACCGGCGCTCCAGCGTCTCCACCGTGTCCAGCACCAGGTCGTCGAAGATCTCGGCCTTGGTCCGGGCCAGCGGCACGGTCGCCGGCACCAGCCGCCCGCGCAGGCCACGTCCGTGGCGGTCGCGGTGGTTGCGCCGGCCGGAGCCGGGGCGGCGGTGTTCCGGGCTCGTCATGAGCAAAAGGGTAGCCCTCGGCCCGCCCCGGCCGGTGGTGGCGCGCGTCGACGGGCGCGGCGGGAGCACCAGGTGCGAATTGTGATCACGGTGACGGGCGTGTCGCAAAGCGAACCGGTGCGCCGGACCCGGTAATGGGGATACCCTGCCGCACGTGAGGTCACCACGGCGCTGCTCCCGTAACGGCTGCCCCCGGCAAGCGGTCGCCACATTGACCTATGTCTACAACGAGTCGACGGCGGTGGTGGGCCCGCTGGCGGCATTCGCCGAGCCGCACACGTACGACCTGTGTGAGCAGCACGCGCGGAGCCTGACCGCCCCCCGGGGTTGGGACGTCGTCCGGCACGAGGGCGAGTTCGAGCCGCCGCCGCCCACCACCGACGACCTGGTCGCCCTGGCCGAAGCCGTCCGTGAGGCGGCCCGCCCGGTCGCCCCCCGCCCGCCCCAGGACGACCACGACCCCCACCACCCCAACCCCCAGACGCCTCCCACCGGCCGCCGAGGCCACCTCCGCGTAATCCCCCCCAACCACTGACCGCTCCCGCCTCGCCGCCTCCCCGCCAGGATCTCCCCGGTGATCAAGAGGTTTGCGTCATGGTCGATCTTCAGACTGACGCAAACCTCTTGATCACCGGGGCGTCGGCGGGGCGTCGGCGGGGCGTCGGCGGCGGGTGAGCGGGCGGGTGGGTGGGGAAAGGTGCGGGGGGGTCAGTGGCCCAGGAGGGGGGAGAGGGCGGTGGCGCGGCGGGCGGGGCGGCCGGTGCGGCGTTCGACCTCGTCGGCCGAGGACATCACCCGCAGACCGGCGTTGATCGCCAGCCAGCGCAGTGGTTCCGGCTCCCAGCGGGGGGAACGGTGGCCCACCCACGGCAGCGCCGTCAACTCCGACTCCACGCCCCGGACCAGGTCGGCGAGGGTACGACCGGCCAGGTTGCTCGTCCCCACCCCGTCGCCGACGTAGCCGCCGGCCCAGGCCAACCCGGTCGACCGGTCCAGCCCGACCGAGGCGGACCAGTCCCGGGCCACCCCGAGCGGGCCGCCCCAGGCGTCGTCGACCGGCACGTCCGGCCCGAGCACCGGGAAGAGTTCACCCAGCGTCCGGCGCAGCGCGGCGAAGACCCGGGGCTCCCGGTCGTAGCCGGGGGAGACCCGGGAGCCGAAATGGTACGGGGCACCCCGCCCGCCGAAGGCGAGCCGCCCGTCGGCCGTGCGCTGGCCGTACACGATCAGGTGCCGGTAGTCGGAGAAGGTCTCCCGGCCGGTGAGCCCGATCCGCTCCCACGTGCGCCCGGGTAGCGGCGCGGTCACCACCATCAGCGAGTACACCGGGGCGACGGTACGGCGGTGGCCGGGCAGTGCCGGGGTGTACGCCTCGGTGGCCCGCACCACCACCTCCGCCCGTACCGTGCCGTGCGGGGTGACCACCGCGCCGGGCCGGATCGCGGTCACCGGGGAGCGCTCGTGCAGCCGCACCCCGAGCCGGCACACCGCGCGGGCCAGCCCCCGGACCAGCTTCGCCGGGTGCACGGCCGCGCAGTGCGGGGTGTACGTGCCGCCGCGTACCCCCTCGGCGGCGCACCTGGCGGCGGCCCCGGCGGCGTCGAGCAGCACCAGGTCGTCGGGGTCGAGGCCGTGCTCCCGGGCCTCGGCGACGGCGGCACGGGCCCGACCGAGCTGCACGTCGGTGCGGGCCAGCAGCACCGTGCCGCCGTGCCGCCAGTCGCAGTCGATCCCCTCGGCGGCGACCACCCGACCGACCTCGGCGACGGTGTCCCGCATGGCCCGATGCATCGCCAGCGCCGCCGCCGTGCCGTGCCGACGGGCCAACGCCGGCAGCGCGGTGGGGAACAGCGCCGAGCACCAGCCGCCGTTACGCCCAGACGCGCCGTACCCGGCGATCTCCGCCTCCAGCACGACGATCCGCAGCGTCGGATCGGCACGGGCGAGGTAGTACGCCGTCCACAGTCCGGTGTAGCCGGCGCCGACGACCACCACGTCGGCGTCGGTGTCGGCGGGCAACGCCGGCCGTGGGGTCAACGGTTCGTCCACCGTGGACATCCAGTGGGACAGCTTCTGGTAGCGCATGTGCGGCTCCGGGGGAGAGCGCCGGTGGTCTACAGGCGGGCCCACGCCTCGGTGAGGACGGCGCGCAGGATCTGTTCCATCTCGTCGAACTGCTCCTGCCCGACGATCAGCGGCGGGGCGAGCTGGACCACCGGGTCACCCCGGTCGTCGGCCCGGCAGTAGAGCCCGGCGGAGAACAGCGCCGAGGACAGGAACCCGCGCAGCAGCCGCTCCGACTCGGCCTCGTCGAAGGTGGCCTTCGTCGTCTTGTCCTTGACCAACTCGATGCCGTAGAAGTAGCCGTCGCCCCGGACGTCGCCGACGATCGGCAGGTCGGTGAGCTTCTCCAGGGTGGCCCGGAAGGCGCCCTCGTTGGCCCGGACGTGGCCGATCAGGTCCTCCCGGGCGAACACCTCCAGGTTGGCCAGGGCCACCGCGCAGGACACCGGATGCCCTCCGAAGGTCACCCCGTGGGCGAACATGCCGGTCTCGGTGAGGAACGGCTCCATCAGCCGGTCGCTGGCGATCATCGCGCCGAGCGGGGCGTAGCCGGAGGTGATGCCCTTGGCGGTGGTGATGATGTCGGGCTGGTAGCCGTACCGGACGGCACCGAAGTACTCGCCGAGCCGGCCCCACGAGCAGATCACCTCGTCGGAGACGAGCAGCACGTCGTACGCGTCGCAGATCTCGCGTACCCGCTGGAAGTAGCCGGGCGGCGGCGGGAAGCAGCCGCCGGAGTTCTGCAACGGCTCCAGGAACACCGCCGCCACGGTGTCCGGCCCCTCCCGTTCGATGGCCCGGCGGATCTCGTCGGCGGCCCAGACGCCGAACGCCTCGGGCGAGTCGCCGTGCTCGGGCGCCCGGTAGAAGTTGGTGTTCGGCACCTTGATCCCGCCGGGCACCAACGGCTCGAAGTCGCTCTTGATGCCGGGCAGGCCGGTGATCGACAGCGCACCCATCGAGGTGCCGTGGTAGGCGAGGTACCGGCTGACCACCTTGTGCTTGGTGGGCCGGCCGGTGCGCTTGAAGTAGGCGCGGGCCAGCTTCCACGCCGACTCGACGGCCTCCGATCCGCCGGTGGTGAAGAAGACCCGGTTGAGGTCGCCGGGCGTCAGCGAGGCGATCTTCTCGGCCAGTTCGACGGCCTTCGGGTGGGCGTACGACCACAGTGGGAAGTACGCCAGCTCGCCGGCCTGCTTCGCGGCGGCCTCGGCCAGCTCGGTGCGCCCGTGTCCGGCGTTGACGACGAACAGCCCGGCGAGCCCGTCCAGGTAGCGACGGCCCTGCGCGTCCCAGACGTACGCGCCGTCGCCGCGCACGATGGTCGGCACCTCCCCGGCGGCGTAGCTGGCCATCCGGGTGAAGTGCATCCAGAGGTGGTCGGTGGCGTCGGCAGCCATTGTCAGCCCCATCGGGTCTTGGGCCGGTCAGGAGGGGAAACCGGCCGCTCTGCCCTCGGTTATCCCACAGCCCGACCGCGAAATGCAAGCCCACTTCGCCTTCGAGGCGACGGATTCAGCGTGACTCCGGGTAGTTGGCGACGGAATCCGCAGACCCTCTGCGACGGTGTGCCCCACTCGACCTCTGCCGGCTCCATGATCGACTCAACATCGGCCAAGTTGCGGTATCCGGGTCACGGGACACCGCAACCTCGGCCCACAGGAGTGGATCAAGCGATCCTGCGGGCCGGGCATGGGGCGTCCGGGTGCGGGGTGCCGCTACTCCGGCCCGCGGGGGTGGATGAAGCGAGCCTGCGGGGTGGACGGTGGCGTCCGGGCGTGGGGCAGCGCTACTCCGGCATCCCGGAGTGATTGAGGTGGGAGGGGTGGACCGGGGTGGGGCATTTCCGGTGCACTTCCGGTGCACCTCGGGGGCTTTCGGAGAGGTCCCGGGCCAACACGCCGGTGGCGGGCGGACATCGACACGCACTGTCGCCAGGGTGCGCCGGAGCGTGTCGATCGGGCGGGAGGAACTGCCGGTGAACGAGGTGCTTCGGGTGGCGATGGCGGAACGCGGGGAGACGGTGGAATCCCTCGCGCACCGGGTCGGGGTCGATCCGAAGACGGCCGGCCGGTGGCTCAGCGCCGGGCGGGTGCCGCATCCCCGAACCCGGGTCGCGGTGGCCGGGATTCTCGGTCGGGAACCCGCCGAACTCTGGCCCGAGCCCTACCGCCGCCGCGACCTGCCCTGGTTCCGCCCGTGGGTAGAACTGGAGCAGGACGCCGTCTCGATTCGCTCGTACCAGTCATTGCTCGTGCCGGGCCTGCTCCAGACCGAGGAGTACGCCCGAGCGGTGTTGGGGACCGGCTGCCTGCTCCCGCCCGACGAGGTTGCGCAACTGGTGAGCGGACGGTTAAAGCGACAGGTTCTGCTCGATCGTGACCCGCCGGCTCAGGTGGTGTTCATGATCGACGAGCTGGTGCTTCATCGAATGGTGGGCAGCCGCGTGATCATGGCCCGACAAGTGGCCCATCTGGTGGCCGTCGCCGGGGCGGGAGCACGTGCAGCTACGAGTGATCCCGCTCGACGGACCCTGGCACACCGGTCTGGCCGGGCCGTTCATGCTGGCGCGGCTGCCCGACGGAGCCGAGGTGGCCTATCTGGACAATCAGCTCCGTGGCGAGGTGGTGACTGAGAGTGCCGAAATTGCTAGCCTGGGCAGGAGATGGGAGAGCGTGGCCGGCGAGGCGCTGCCCGCTCGCCGATCGATTGAGCTGACCCGGGAAGCGGTGCAGAGATGGACCTGATCGAGCCCCGCTGGCGCACGGCCACTCGGAGCAGCAGTAACGGCGGCGACTGTGTCGAGGTGGCGGACAATCTGCCGGGTCGGGTGCTGGTGCGGGACAGCAAGGACCGGGCCGGCGGCACGTTGACCTTCACCCCCGACGCCTGGCGTGCCTTCGTCGCCTCCCGCTGAGTCCGGGGGAGTGGACCATGGTGGGCGGGCTCAGGCCGTACCCCAGGTGTAGGTCTGTTTGCGGAGCTTGAGGTAGACGAACGCCTCGGTGGCGAGCACCCCGGGCACCGACCGCAGCCGTTGCAGGATCTCCAGCAGGTGGGCGTCGTTGCGGCAGACCACCTCGGCGAGCAGGTCGAACGAGCCGGCGGTGATCACCACGTAGTCGATCTCGTCGAACTCGGCCAGCCGGTCGGCGACGGCCTCCAGGTCGCCGTCGGTACGCAGGCCGATCATGGCCTGGCGGGGGAAGCCGAGCTGGAGCGGGTCGGTCACCGCGACGATCTGCATCACCCCGGCGTCGAGTAGCCGTTGCACCCGCTGGCGGACCGCCGCCTCGGAGAGCCCGACCGCCTTGCCGATCGTCGCGTACGGCCGGCGGCCGTCCTCCTGCAACTGTTCGATGATCTGTTTCGCCACGTCGTCCAACAGCGCGTGGCTGGCACCCTCACGCACCGCGACGCGTCGCCCGCCGGTGCCGTGCTCCTGCTGCCGGATCGTCATCGTTCGCTCCCCATGTCCGTTTCCCCCGGCCGAGCTTAGTCCCACCCGCACAGGCTGGCGTAATTCGTCGTCACAGCCTATTCCAGCAACGGAATCCCTTGTGGGGGCGGTGACCTCATGCCAGGATCATTCGTCTCAGGCACCCGACCTTCCCGCCGGCGCCGCACCCCCGTCCCCGCCGCCGTCGGACGACCCTTAGGAGTCGTCACATGCGTACTCCCCTCCGGCCCCTCACCCGGCGTGGACTGCTCACCGGCACCCTCGGATCGGCCGCCCTGCTCGCCACGGGCGGCAGCCTCACCGGCTGCGGCACCAAGGCGGCCACCCAGACCGAGGCGGGCTGCACGAGCGACGACCTGTCCGCCACGGAGAAGACCCTCGCCTTCTCCAACTGGCCGCAGTACATGGACGTGGACGACAAGGACGCCGCCAAGCGGCCCAGCCTCGACGCGTTCGTCGCCGCCAGCGGCATCAAGGTGACCTACACCGAGGACATCAACGACAACAACGAGTTCTTCGGCAAGGTGCAGAACCAGTTGGCCGGCTGTCAGAGCACCGGGCGGGACATCATCGTCCTGACCGACTGGATGGCCGCCCGGATGATCCGGCTCGGCTGGATCCAGAAACTCGACCCGGCCAAGCTGCCGAACGTGGCGGCCAACCTGCTGCCGTCGCTGCGTGGACGCTCCTTCGACCAGGAGAACCGGGTGGCCATCCCGTGGCAGTCCGGCCTCGCCGGGTTGGCCTACAACGGCAGCGTCACCGGGGAGATCCGCACCGTCGACGAACTGCTCACCCGCTCCGACCTCAAGGGCAAGGTGACCGCCCTGTCGGAGATGCGCGACACCATGGGCCTGCTGCTCCAGTCCAACGGGCACGACCCGTCGAACTTCACCGCCGCCCAGTTCGACGACGCCCTCGCCAAGCTGCGTAAGGCCGTCGAGTCGAAGCACATCCGCCGGTTCACCGGCAACGACTACGCCCCCGACCTGGCCAAGGGCGACATCGCCGCGTGTGTCGGCTGGTCCGGTGACGTGATCCAGTTGGCCGGCGACAACCCCAAGATCAAGTTCGTCGCGCCGGACTCGGGGGTGATGCTGTTCAGCGACAACATGCTGGTGCCCAACAAGGCCACCCACCGGGGCAACGCCGAAGCGCTGATCGACTACTACTACCAGCCGGCGGTGGCGGCGAAGCTCGCCGCCTACGTCAACTACATCTGCCCGGTCAAGGGCGCCCAGGCCGAGATGGAGAAGATCGACCCGGAGTTGGCCGCCAACCCGCTGATCTTCCCGGACGACGCCCTGCTGGCGAAGTCCAAGGTCTTCATGGCGCTGGACGAGAAACAGGAAAAGGAATACGAGTCGAAGTTCCAGCAGGTCATCGGGGCGTGAGCGGGATGGCGAACGAGGCACCCACCGGTGACCTGCGGCTGGTCCAGCTGACCAAACGGTTCGGCATCTTCACCGCCGTCGACGAGCTCAACCTGACCGTCCCGCAGGGGTCCTTCTTCGCGCTGCTCGGGGCGTCCGGCTGCGGCAAGACGACCACCCTGCGGATGATCGCCGGGCTGGAGGAGCCCACCGCCGGCCAGGTGCTGCTGGGCGACCGGGACATCGCCCGGCTGCGGCCGTACAAGCGGCCGGTCAACACGGTCTTCCAGAGCTACGCGCTCTTCCCGCACCTGGACATCGCCGAGAACGTCGCCTTCGGGCTGCGGCGGCGGGGCATCCGCAGGGTCGGCGACCAGGTCCGCCGGATGCTGTCGCTGGTCCAGCTCGACGGCTACGAACGGCGTCGCCCGGCCCAACTCTCCGGCGGCCAGCAACAACGCGTCGCGCTGGCCCGCGCCCTGATCAACCACCCACAGGTGCTGCTGCTCGACGAGCCGCTCGGCGCGCTCGACCTGAAGCTGCGCCGGCAGATGCAGATCGAGCTCAAACGCATCCAGACCGAGGTCGGCATCACCTTCGTGCACGTCACCCACGACCAGGAGGAGGCCATGACGATGGCCGACACGGTCGCGGTGATGAACGCGGGCCGGATCGAGCAGCTCGGCGCACCGGCCGAACTCTACGAGTACCCGGCGACCGCGTTCGTGGCGAACTTCCTCGGCCAGTCCAACCTGCTCGCCGCCGAGGCCGCCGGCCCGGCCGGGTCCGAGGTGCCGGTCACCGCACACGGCACGCGCTTCTCGGTGCCCGTCGACCGCGCCCGCGTCGACCGGGGCGCGGTCTACCTGGGGGTACGCCCCGAGAAGCTGCACCTGGCCGAGGCCGCCGACGAGGTCCCCGCCGGCCACCAGCACGTACCGGGGGTGATCACCGACGCGTCGTACGTGGGGGTGAGCACGCAGTACCTGGTGCGCACCGGGTGGGGCAGTGAACTGTCCGCGTTCGCGGCGAACAGCGGCGTCGGCCGGCAACACCCGGTCGGCGCGTCGGTGGTGGCGCACTGGGACCCCCGGCACGCCTTCCTGCTGCCCCGCGAGCCGGGCCAGGACGACCGCACCACCCCGCTGCTCGACGAGCCGGTCAAGGTGCCGTCGTGACCGCCCTGGCGCAGCTCGGCGGCGGGGTGCCCGCCTCGGGGGCGGCACCACCGGCCCGGCCGGGCCGGCACCGGCTGCTGCCGTACCTGCTGCTGTTGCCGGGGGCGGCCTGGCTGGTGCTGTTCTTCGTCGTACCGCTGGTGCAACTCGCCGCCGCCAGCCTCTACGACCCGACCGGCTCGCTGTCCACCGGGTACGTGCTGACCTGGGCGTTCGGCAACTATCCGGAGGCGTTGCAGGCGTACGCGCCGCAGTTCGCCAGGTCGTTCGGCTACGCCGGGGCGGCGCTGGTGCTGGCCCTGCTGCTGGGCTACCCGCTGGCGTACGCGATCGCGCAGAAGGCCGGCCGGTGGAAGAACCTGCTGCTGGTCTGCGTGGTCGCCCCGATGTTCACCAGTTTCCTGGTGCGTACCCTGGCCTGGAAGACCATCCTGTCGGACAACGGGGCGCTGGTCGGGCTGCTGCGCGACGTACACCTGCTCGGCCCGGACGGGCGGCTGCTCGCCACCCCGGTCGCGGTGGTGCTCGGGCTGACGTACAACTTCCTGCCGTTCCTGGTCCTCCCGTTGTACGCGAGCCTGGAGCGGCTCGACCACCGGCTGCTGGAGGCGGCCGGTGACCTGTACGCGGGCCCGCTGCACGCCTTCCGCACGGTCACCCTGCCGCTGTCGATGCCCGGCCTGATCGCCGGCACGCTGCTGTTCTTCATCCCGGCCACCGGCGACTACATCAACGCCGAACTGCTCGGCACCCCCAACGAGTACATGATCGGCAACGTCATCGACTCGGCGTTCCTGGTCCGGCTGGACTACCCGCAGGGCGCCGCCCTGTCGTTCCTGCTGATGGCGGCGATCCTCGCGGTCGTCTTCGTCTACCTGCGCAAGGCCGGCACGGAGGAAGTCCTGTGAGCGCGAGGAGTGCAGCGCAGCGGAGCCCCGCAGTCGCGAACGGAGGTGGGTTCCGGTGAGGGTGTCGCGGTGGTTGGCCGACCGGTGGGTGATGATCGTCGCCCTGCTGGTGCTCGGCTACCTCTTCCTGCCGATCGCCGTGGTCGCCGGCCTCTCCCTCAACCGCCCGTCCAGCCGGCTGTCGTACGACTTCAACGAGTTCACCCTGGACAACTGGCGGCAGCCCTGCGCCACCCCCGAGATGTGCGACGCGGTGGTGCGCAGCGTACAGATCGGGTTCCTCGCCACCGTCGGGTCCACGGTGATCGGCACGCTGATGGCGTTCGCCCTGGTCCGGCACCGCTTCCGGGGGCGCGGCGGAATCAACCTGCTGATCTTCCTGCCGATGGCGACGCCGGAGCTGGTGCTGGGTACCTCGCTGCTCGCCCTGTTCGTCTCCGCCGGGGTGCCGCAGGGCTTCTGGACCGTCGTCATCGCGCACGTGATGTTCTGCGTGTCGTTCGTGGTGGTGACGGTCAAGGCTCGGCTCGCCGGGATGGACCGGCGGCTGGAGGAGGCCGCGATGGACCTCTACGCCAGCGAGTGGCAGACGTTCCGGCGGATCACCCTGCCCCTGGTGCTGCCCGGCATCGTCGCCGCCGCCCTGCTCGCCTTCTCGCTCAGCTTCGACGACTTCATCGTGACGAACTTCAACGCCGGCACCACCGTCACCTTCCCCATGTACGTCTGGGGTGCCGCCCAACGGGGCATCCCCCCACAGGTCAACGTGATCGGGACGGCGATGTTCGGCATCGCCCTGCTGCTCGTCGGGCTGAGTACGCTGCGCGGTCGGCGGGCCCGACGCGCCGCGCTCCCGGTCGCCGACCCGACCACCCGACGGGCGACAGGCCTGGCGGTCCCGGTCGCCGACGTGGCCGGCCGACGGGCGACAGGCCCGTCATGACCCTCCCGCATACCGGCCGGGCGCTCGCCGAGGCGACGTCCGGCCGGTATGCGCACCACCGCCCCGACCTGCCCCGTCCGGCCGCCGACATCCACCTCACCCGCTGGTCGCCGGACCGCGCCGACGCGTACGCGCACGACGACCGGCGTCAGCACTGGTTCCGTACGCTCGATCGTCTTGGTTTGGGGTTCGATTCCTGATGCGTATCCTGCTCGTCGGCGCCGGCGGGGTCGGCTCCGCCGCCGTCGCCATCGCCGCCCGCCGTTCCTTCTTCGACACCATGGTCGTCGCCGACTACGACCCGATCCGGGCCGAGCGGGCCGTCGCCGGACACGGCGACCGGTTCGTCGCCGCCCGGGTCGACGCCTCCTCGGCGGACGCGGTCGCCGCGCTCTGCCGGGAACACCGGATCACCCACGTACTCAACGCCGTCGACCCGCGTTTCGTCATGCCGATCTTCGACGGGGCGTTCGCCGCCGGGGCGGACTACCTGGACATGGCGATGTCGCTGTCCCACCCGCACCCGGCCCGGCCCTACACCCAGACCGGGGTGAAGCTCGGTGACGAGCAGTTCGCCGCCGCCGCCACCTGGGCGCGCGCCGGTCGGCTGGCGCTGTGCGGGATCGGCATCGAACCGGGCCTGTCCGACGTGTTCGCCAGGTACGCCGCCGACGAACTGTTCAGCGAGATCGACGAGATCGGCATCCGCGACGGCGCGAACCTCACCGTCGACGGCTACGACTTCGCCCCGTCGTTCTCCATCTGGACCACCATCGAGGAGTGCCTGAACCCGCCGGTGATCTGGGAGCGGGACCGGGGCTGGTTCACCACCGAACCGTTCAGCGAACCGGAGGTCTTCGACTTCCCGGCCGGCATCGGCCCGGTCGAGTGCGTCAACGTCGAACACGAGGAGGTGCTGCTGATCCCGCGCTGGGTCCGGGCCCGGCGGGTCACCTTCAAGTACGGCCTCGGCGACGAGTTCATCGAGGTGCTGAAGGCCCTGCACAAGGTCGGCCTCGACTCGACCACCCCGGTGTCGGTGCGCGGCGTGCAGGTCTCACCCCGCGACGTGGTCGCCGCCAGCCTGCCCGACCCGGCCACCCTGGGCGACCGGATGCGCGGCAAGACCTGCGCCGGCACGTACGTCACCGGCACCGGCGTCGACGGCCGGCCCCGGAAGGTCTACCTCTACCACGTCGTCGACAACGAGTGGTCCATGCGCGAGTACGGCCACCAGGCGGTGGTCTGGCAGACCGCGGTCAACCCGGTGGTGGCGTTGGAACTGCTCGCCACCGGCGGCTGGTCCGGAATCGGCGTGCTCGGCCCGGAGGCGCTGCCCCCGCGCCCCTTCCTCGACCTGCTCACCACCTACGGCTCCCCCTGGGCACTCGAAGAACGCTGACCCCCCAACCCCCTCCCCTCCCCGCCCCCTCCCCTCCTCCCCGCCCCCGCCCCTCCTCCCGCCCTCGTTCCCGCCCGCCCTCCTCCCGTCGATCATGGAGTTGTGGTGGGTGATTGGTTGGTTTTTGCGGATTTTGCGCGGTGCCACAACTCCATGATCGACGGGGAGGAGGGTGGGAGGGGTGGCGGGGGGAGGGGTGGCGGGAGGGGGTTGTCCACAGGGGGGTGGCGTGGGGCGGGTGGGGGTTGTCCACAGGGGGTGGTGGAGGGGTGGGGTGGTGGGCAGGGTGGTGACTGTGGCGGGGCGGCTGTTTCGGTACTCGGAGTTGTTGTCTGCGGGATGGAGTCGGGAGGGGGTTCGGCGGGCGGTCGTCAAGGGGGAACTGCGCCGGTGGTCGCGGGGTGTCTACGGGCTGGGGGAGGTCGGTGAGCCGGGGAGAGCCCGGTCGCCGGGGAGTAGTCGGCCGGCCGGGAGTAGTCGGCCGGCCGGGAGCAGCCGGCCGCTGGGGAGTGCGTGGCCGCTGGGGAGTGTGCGGCCGCTGGGGAGTGTGCGGTCGTCTTGGAGTGGCCGGCGGCCGGGGGATGTCGGTGGGGGTGCGGAGAGTGGTCGATGGCAGGCGCTCCTGCATCGGCTTCCGGAGGGCGCGGTCGTCGGCTTCCATTCGGGTGCTCAACTGCACGGATTCGGTGCCGTAGCCAGCAAGGATCTCCACGTGATCGTGCCGGCCGGTGGAAGGGTGCCGCAGATCCGGGGTGTCGTGGTCCATCAGGCGGTCCTTGCCGTACCCGAGCCGGTGCTGCTGGCCGGCCTGCCGTGCGCACCTGCGGAGCGGTGCGCGGTGGACCTGGCCCGGACGGTCACCCGGCTGGACGCACTGCCACTTCTCGACCTGTGCCTGCGGGTGGGAGCCTGTCTCCCCGGGGATCTGGCTGCCGAGCTCGCCCTGCACGCGCGGTTGCGGGGTGTCGACCAGGCGCGGCAACTGGTGCGGCTCGCCGATCCCAGGTCGGAGTGCCGGCAGGAGAGCCAACTCCGGCTCGTCCTGATCGACGGTGGGCTGCCGGCCCCGGAACCACAGGTCTGGGTGTCGGATGACGAGGGCTTCCGGCGCTACCGATTGGACCTCGGATACCGGCGGTCACGGGTCGGCATCGAGTACGACGGGCTGTCCCATCTCGACCCCGACCGTCTGCACCACGACCGTGCCCGGATGAACTGGCTGGCGGCGCACGGTTGGCGCATGCGCCACTTCACCGCCCGGGACCTCTACCAACGCCCCTCCCTCATCACCACCCAGATAGCCGACCTCCTCCGAACCTGACTAGTCGATCATGGAGTTGAGGGGAGGGGAAAGGGTCATTAAAGGGCTGAAAGGTGCACCGCAACTCCTTGATCGACAGCGGGACCACGGCATGCCGGCAGGCTGGTTTGAACGGGAGGGGCTCCTGGGCCGTACCAGGCGGTGCAGGCAACGGCAACGGCGACGACGGGAGACGTGGTGAAGGTGCAGCGCAAGCACGTACTGGCGGCAGGGGTGGCGGTGGTCGCCACGGCGGTGGTCGCGGTGGGGACCGGGTTCGGGTTCGCCGACACCACGTCCGCCCGGCCGAGCCTCTGCTCCGGCTCGGTCACCTTCTCCGCCGAGGGCGGCGAGCCTGCCGCGACAAGTGACCGGTTCCCGGTGGGGACACGGCTGCGGGTGACGAACCTGGACAACGGGAAGGTGGCGACGGTGTCGGTGAGCGGTCCGTCGGGCAGTTGCGTGCTGCTCAACGCCGCCGCGATGGAGCTGGTCCGGGAACCCGGCAAGAACGTGATCCGGCGCAACGTGGTCGAGCGGGTCGGTGCCGACGTACCTGCCGCCCCGGATCCCGGGGAGACCAGGCCCGGTGCCGCCCAGCCCCCGGCAGCCCAGCCCTCGGCGACCGGCTTGACGGCCCTGCCCGCCGCGTGCACCGGCTCGGTCACCTTCTCCGCCGAGACCGGCGCACCCGCAGCGACGAGCGACCGGTTCCCGGTGGGGACACGGTTGCGGGTGACGAACCTGGACAACGGGAAGGTGGCGACGGTGTCGGTGAGCGGTCCGTCGGGCAGTTGCGTGCTGCTCAACGCTGCCGCGATGGAGCTGCTGCGCGAGCCCGGCAAGAACGTGATCCGGCGCAACCTCGTCGAGCTGGTGCGCTGACCGCACCGGGCAGGCCGGCACCCTGGGCAGCTCCGCACCGGCCGTCACCCCGGGCAGCTCCGCACGGCCGGCACCCTGGGCAGCTCCGCACCGGCCGTCACCCCGGGCAGCTCCGCACGGCCGGCACCCTGGGCAGCTCCGCACCGGCCGTCACCCCGGGCAGCTCCGCACGGCCGGCACCCTGGGCAGCTCCGCACCGGCCGTCACCCCGGGCAGCTCCGCACGGCCGGCACCCTGGGCAGCTCCGCACCGGCCGTCACCCCGGGCAGCTCCGCACGGCCGGCACCCTGGGCAGCTCCGCACCGGCCGTCACCCCGGGCAGCTCCGCACGGCCGGCACCCTGGGCAGCTCCGCACCGGCCGTCACCCCGGGCAGCTCCGCACGGCCGGCACCCTGGGCAGCTCCGCATCGGCCGTCACCCCCGGCAGCCCCGCACCGGCCGTCACCCCGGGCAGGCCCGCACCGGCCGGGGCCCCAGGGCAGGCCCCGGCCCTGGCAGCCCCGACCGCAGGCCCCGGCCGACGGTGCCCGGGGTCGTGCCACGGTCGGGGGGTGGGCGGTCAGCCGAAGGAGGCGTCCAGGATGTCCAGCCCACGGGCCAGTTCGTCGTCGGAGATCACCAGCGGCGGCAGGAACCGCAGCACGTTGCCGTAGGTGCCGCAGGTCAGGGTGAGCAGGCCGGCGGCGTGGCAGGCCGCCGAGACGGCGCTGGCGGCGGCCGGGTCCGGAACCAGGCCGCCCGGCCGGACCAGTTCCACCGCCAGCATCGCGCCCCGGCCGCGTACCTCGGCGATCCGGGGATCGCGGGCGGCGATGGCCCGTAACCGGTCGGCGAGCACCGACCCGATCCGTCGCGCGGCGGCGGCCAGGTCCAGCTCCCGCATGGTGGCGACGCTGGCCAGGGCCGCCGCGCAGGCGATCGGGTTGCCACCGTAGGTGCCGCCGAGACCACCGACGTGCACCGCGTCCATCAGCTCCGCCCGGCCGGTCACCGCCGCCAACGGCAACCCGCCGGCGATGCCCTTGGCCAGGGTGACCAGATCCGGCACCACGCCCTCGTGGTCACAGGCGAACCAGTCGCCGGTACGGCAGAAACCGGTCTGGATCTCGTCGGCGACGAACACCGCCCCGGCCGCCGTCGCCCACTCCCGCAGCGCCGGCAGGAAACCCTGGGCCGGTACGACGAAACCGCCCTCACCCTGGATCGGCTCGATCAGCAGCGCGGCCACGTTCTCCGCCCCGACCTGCTTGTCCACCAACTCCAGCGCCCGCGCCGCCGCCTGTGCCCCGGACAACCCGCCGTCGCGCAGTGGGTACGACATCGGCACCCGGTGGATCTCCCCGGCGAACGGCCCGAACCGGTGCTTGTACGGCATGTTCTTCGCGGTCAACGCCATGGTCAGGTTGGTCCGGCCGTGGTAGGCGTGCTCGAAGACCACCACCGCCTGTCGTCCGGTGGCGTGCCTGGCGATCTTCACCGCGTTCTCCACCGCCTCGGCACCCGAGTTGAACAGCGCCGACCGCTTCTCGAAGGTGCCCGGGGTCAGCCCGTTGAGCTGCTCGCAGACCGCCACGTACGACTCGTACGGCGCAACCATGAAGCAGGTGTGGGTGAACCGTTCGACCTGGGCGCGTACCGCCTCGACGACGCGCGGGGCGGCGTTGCCGACGCTGGTGACCGCGATGCCGGCGGCGAAGTCGATCCACTCCCGCCCCTCGACGTCGGTGATCGTGCCGCCGCTGGCGGTGTCGACGTAGGAGTCGATGACGCTGCCGACGCCCCGGGCCACGGCGGCACCCCGCCGCCGGTGCAGCTCCGCGCTGGAAACCATGGGGCTCAGCCCTCGATGTGGTGCATGACGTGCTTGATCCGGGTGTAGTCCTCCAGGCTGTAGACCGAGAGGTCCTTGCCGTGGCCGGAGTGCTTGAAACCGCCGTGCGGCATCTCCGAGACGAACGGGATGTGCGTGTTCACCCAGACGCAGCCGAAGTCGAGCCGCCTGGTCATCCGCATCGCCCGTCCGTGGTCACGGGTCCACACCGAGGCGGAAAGGCCGTAGTCGACGCCGTTGGCCCAGCGCACCGCCTCGTCCTCGTCGGTGAACCGCTGCACGGTGATCACCGGGCCGAACACCTCCTGCTGAATGATCTCGTCGGCCTGGCGTACCCCGGAGACCACGGTGGGGGCGTAGAAGTAGCCGCGCCCGCCCACCCGCGCGCCACCGGTGTGCAGGTCGGCGTGGTCGGGCAGCCGGTCGACGAAGCCGCTGACCCGGGCGAGCTGGTTGGCGTTGTTCAGCGGGCCGTAGAGCACGTCGGCGTCGTCCGGGCCGCCGGTCTTCGTGTTGCGGGCCTGCTCAGCCAGCGCTGCCACGAAGTCGTCGTGCACGCCGGGGCCGGCCAGCACCCGAGTCGCGGCGGTGCAGTCCTGGCCGGCGTTGAAGTAGCCACCCGTCGCGATCGCCTCGGCCGCCGCCGCCACATCGGCGTCGTCGAAGACCACCACCGGGGCCTTGCCGCCCAGTTCCAGGTGCGTCCGCTTGAGGTCCGGCGCGGCGGCCGAGGCGACCTCCATGCCCGCCCGGGTCGAGCCGGTGATCGACACCAGCTGCGGGGTCGGGTGCGCCACCAGGGTACGACCGGTGTCCCGGTCACCGCAGACCACGTTGAACACCCCCGGCGGGAAGAACTCGGCGGCGATCTCGGCCAGCAGCAGCGTCGACACCGGTGTGGTGTCCGACGGTTTCAACACCACCGTGTTGCCGGCCGCCAACGCCGGGGCTATCTTCCACACCGCCATCATCAGCGGGTAGTTCCACGGGGTGACCTGCGCGCAGACGCCGATCGGCTCCCGCCGCACGTACGAGGTGTGCCCCGCCAGGTACTCCCCGGCCGAGCGGCCCTCCAGCAGCCGGGCCGCCCCGGCGAAGAACCGGAACTGGTCCACCGCCGGCGGCAGCTCCTCCTCGGCGGTGAGCTGCCGGGGCTTGCCGGTGTTGCGTACCTCCGCGTCGACCAGTTCGGCGGCCCGCGACTCCACCGCGTCGGCGAGCTTCAGCATCGCCCGCTGCCGTTCGGCCGGGGTGGTGTCCCGCCAGGTCTCGAAGGCGGTCGCGGCGGCCCGCATCGCGGCGTCCACGTCGGCCGGGCCGGAGACGGGCGCCCGGGCGAAGACGTCACCGGTGCAGGGGTCGATCAGGTCGGCGTGACGGCCGTCCACCGGGTCGACGTACGCGCCGTCGACGAAGTTGCGGAGCTGCTGCTGGTCGCTCATGGTGAGGTCTCTCCAGGGGTGGCTGGGAGTGGAGTCAGCGGACGTAATCGCAGTCTGCCTGCCATCTTCGCTACTGAATTCGCGGCAGACAAGGGCTTGAGCGACTGTTTCCGTGTGGCTGCCTGTCGTCTACGCTGCCGACGTGGAGCCGAGAGCGTTCTGGGTCGCCGGTCGGGCCGTGCACGGCGACGACGAGGTGACCGTCACCCACCCGTACGACGGTCGGGCGGTGGGGCGTACCAGTTGGGCCACGCCCGACCAGGTCGAGGAGGCCGTCGCCGCGGCGGCCCGGGTGGCGGCGGAGGCCGCGGCCCTGCCCGCGCACGTCCGGGCGGCGGCCCTGGACCACGTGTCCCGGGAACTCGCCGCCCGGACTGTCGAGGTGGCCGACCTGATCACCGCCGAGAACGGCAAACCGATCACCTGGGCGCGGGCCGAGGTGGGCCGGGCGGTGTCCACGTTCCGCTGGGCGGCCGAGGAGGCCCGACGGTTCTCCGGCGAGTTGCAGCGGCTCGACACCGACCCCGCCGCCACCGGTCGGATCGCCCTGGTCCGGCGGGTCCCCCGGGGGCCGGTGCTGGGCATCACCCCGTTCAACTTCCCGCTCAACCTGGTGGCCCACAAGCTCGCCCCGGCCCTCGCGGTCGGTGCGCCGATCATCGTGAAACCGGCCCCGGCGACGCCGCTGTCCGCGCTGCTGCTCGGGGAGATCCTCGCCGGCACGGACCTGCCGGACGGCATGGTGTCGGTGCTGCCGCTGCCCAACGACCGCACCGCCACCCTGGTCGACGACCCCCGGCTGGCGGTGGTGTCGTTCACCGGCTCCGGGCCGGTCGGCGCGCAGATCCGCAGCCGGGTGCCGGCCAAGCACGTCACCCTGGAACTCGGCGGCAACGCGGCGGCGGTGATCTGCGCCGACTGGGCGTCCGACGAGGACCTGGACTTCGCCGCCCGACGGATCGCCACCTTCGGCAACTACCAGGCCGGGCAGTCCTGTATCGCGGTGCAGCGGGTCCTCGTGCACGAGCGACGCTACGCCGACTTCCTGCCCCGGCTGGTTGCCGCCGTGCGGGCGCTGCGCACCGGCGACCCGCTCGCCGAGTCGACCGACGTCGGGCCGCTGGTCTCCGTCGAGGCGGCCCGCCGGGTCGAGACGTGGGTCGACGAGGCCGTCGCCGCCGGGGCCACCGTCGAGGTCGGAGGCCGCCGCGACGGTGCCGGCTACCCGCCCACCGTGCTGACCGGGGTGCCACCCTCGGCGAAGGTCAGCGCCGAGGAGGTCTTCGGGCCGGTGCTGGTGGTGGCCCCGGTGGACAGCGACGACGCCGCGTTCGCCGCCGTCAACGACTCGGCGTACGGGTTGCAGGCCGGCGTGTTCACCCACCGGCTCGACGTGGCGTTCACCGCCGCCCGGGTGCTGGAGGTGGGCGGAGTGATCATCGGTGACGTGCCGTCGTACCGGGCCGACCAGATGCCGTACGGGGGCGTCAAGGGCAGCGGGGTCGGCCGGGAGGGCGTGCGGTCGGCGATGGACGACTACACCGAGCCCAGGGTGCTGGTGCTGACCGGGATGCCGCTGTAACCCCGGCACCTCCCTCGTCACCAGGTGCCGTCGTCCCGGACCCGGGGCGGGGCGAGGCCGAGCAGCAGGGTGGTCAGCGCGGCGTCGACGTCGCCGCCGAGGAACCACTCGCCCGCCTGGTCGAGCGCGAACACCCGGCCGTGGTCGTCCACGGCCAGGATCGCGTCCGGATGACCCGCGCCGATCGGGAAGAGCCGTACGCCGAGCACGGCACCGAAGTCCGCCAGGGTGTCGGCGGTGTACGCGGCGTGCACCGGGTCGACGGAGAACCGGGAGATCCACACCTCCCGACCGGGCCCGCGCCGGCTGCTCTCCAACGAGGGGAAGCGGGTCAACGTGTCCAACGCGGCAGGGATCTCAGGGTGCCCTCTTCGCAACTCGTGGGCTTCCAGAATGGCCATTCGCGCCAGACCCTCGTCACCGAGCGTGGGTTGCCAGCCCCCTTCGACAAGCGCGTGAGCAACCTCTGCGACGAACCGGCCGGGTTCTGGGGCTTCTGCGGGCTCCGGCCGCCACTGCCTGGTGAACGCCAGTTCCGACCAGCCGACGACTGCGAAGTGCACCAGGAAGTTCAGGCAGGAGTCGCAGGGACGTTCCGCCGGGCCGGCGTCCGGATCGCCCGGCTCGCGGACCAGGAACACGTCGATTCCGGTCGCCGTCAACAGCGACTCCGCCTCGCGCATGGTCAGCGGGGGTAGGCCGGCGGCGGCGCGTCGATGGTCGTACTCGTGCAGGACGTCGGAGACGACGACCAGCTCGGCGTGCCGGTCGCCCCCACGGACCAGGTGCCCCACGGGTAGTTCGTCCAGGTAGGCCCGGACCAGGGGGTGGTGCCGCAGCGGCACGTCCCCCTTGACGCCGTGCCCGACGTAGGTGCGACCCTCGACGGTCAGGTGGGCCACGACGGCGGGCGTCGGCAGCCGCCGGATCTCGCGCAGCAGCAGGCTGGCCGGGTCGACGGTGCGCGGCGCGGGGGTGCCGGTGGGGCGGCTGCGCCGGTACATCTGCTGCACTACCGCCGCCGGCACCCGCGGCCAGGTGGTGACCTCACCGGTCTGCTTGTCGACGACGGTGGTGGGCAGATCGCCGGGGTTCGTGTCGACAGCGCGGTCGACGGTCGACCGGATCACGTAGCCCAGGTCGAACTCGTCGAGCGCGGGCCGGCACTCGTAGCCGAGGCGCTGCGAGTCCCGCCGCGCCCACACGTCGGCGAGCTGCTCGGCCTGTTGACGATCGATCACGGCCCGAAACTACCGGACCCCACGGGATCGTGGCGCCCGGTATGGTTCGCCTGACTGACGGTGACGGGGGAGGGTGGCGTTGGCCGAAAGGGTGGACCGGGACGTGAACCAGGCGCTCCGGGCGCGGTTCGACGAGGTGTACGGCCAGTACCAGCGGTTGCGGTCCGGTGTGGACGACCTGCGCGCCGAACTGGCGGAGTTGCGGGTCACGGAACGCTCGGACGACGGCCAGGTCACCGCGACGGTGGGGGCGCGCGGCGAGCTGATCTCGGTGGAGCTGACCCCGGCCGTCTACCACGACCGCGATCATCACGCGCTGAGTCGGAAGATCACCACAACCGTGCACCGGGCCTGCACCCGCGCTGCCACGGCGACCCAGGAACTGGTCACCGCGTACCTGCCGGCCGGCTCGGGGTCGGTGGAGTTCCTGCGTACCGGCGATTTCGGCGCGCTGCTCGGCCGCGCCGACGCGGTGCTCCGCCGGGAGGCGGAACGGCATGAGTGAGGGAAACCTGTGGCTGGACCCCGACCGGGCCCGACGGGGTGGGGCAGACCTGCGCCTGGCCGGCACCTCGGTGTCGGCACGTCGTGCCACCCTCGGTGGGGAGATCGCGGCGGCCAGCGCCACCCGTCCGTGGGGCCGGGACGACATCGGCGCGGCCTTCGAGAAGAGCTACCGGGCCTACGAGGAGACCCTGTTGCGTGCCTGGTCGGGGCTGGGTCGCACCATCGAAGGGCTCGGGTCCGACGTGGTGACCTCGGTGGACGCCAACGTCCGGACGGATGCGGCGAGCGGTCGGCGGCTCGACGGGGTGGTCGACCGGCGCGACCACCGGCGCTGACCCGGGAGAAGCCTTGAGCGTGCTGCCGAGCCCGATCCCGCATCCCCTCGACTACAGCCCCTGGGACCTGCCGGGTTGGGCCTACGAGGCGCTCGACTGGGTGGTCGGGGTGCAGTGGCCGGAGGGAAACGAACGCACCGTCTGGGATCTCGCCGACCAGTGGTACGCGGTCGCGGGGGCCCTGGCCGGGCCACGGGCCGATGCGGTCGCCGCCGCCGCCGAGGTCCGCAGCGGGTACGGCGGGACCGGGGCGGTGCCGGAGGCGTTCGAGGCGGCGTGGCGGCGGCTGGCCGAGGGCGACGAGGCCCCGTTGCCGGTGCTGCTGGCGGTCAGCACCGACCTGGGGCGGCTGGTCGAGGAGTGCGGCAGCGACATCGAGGCCGCCAAGCTCGAAGTGTGGATCGAACTCGGCATCCTGGTCGCGGAACTGCTCGCGCTCGCCGTCGCGGCCGCGCTCACCGCTGGTGCCGCCTCACCGGCGGCCGGCGCGGCGATCACCGCCAGCCGGCTGGTCATCCAGCAGATCTTCCGTCGGTTACTTGCCCAACTGGCCAAGAAGGCGCTCCGGCAGGGCCTCAAGGAGGCAGGCGAGCGGGCCGCCAAGGAAGTGGCCAGGCAGGGCGTGCGCGGGCTCGGCAGGCGGGCGGTCAAGGGGGGCCTGTTCGAGGCCGGGCAGGAAGCCGGGGTGAGCCTGGCGACGCAGGCGTACCAGAACTCCACAGGTCGCCGGCACGGCCTGGATCTTGCCGATCTCGGTGCGTCGGCGATCGGCGGGCTGGCCGGTGGGGCGGTCGCGCCGCTCGCGGGCCTGGGACGGCAGGCTACCGGGCGTGCAGCCCGGGTCGGTGAGCACGTCGGCCGCGAGATGACAGGCGAGGTGCTGGCGGAGGGCGCGGCCGGTCTGGCCACCGGCCAGGGGATGCCGTCGCTGGAGGACGCCAGCCGGGCCGCCGTGTCCGGGGTCGCCGGCTCGGCGACCGGGCAGGCGGACACCGCGTTACAGGCCCGGCTCGACGCGCGGTTGCATTCACTGGCCGACGTCTCCCAGCCGCCCGGGGTTTTCCCGATCCCGCCACCCGTGCCCGCCGGTGACCAGGTGCCGCCGGCCGTCGATGCCCTCATGCGGTCGCCCGGGGACGCTCCGGCACCGAAGCCGACGATGCCTGTCGACCCGGCCGTCATGACCGGCAGCGGCGCGGACGTGGGTGTCGAGACGTCGCCACCCCGGGACCCGCAGGCACCGGTCGACTCCGGGCGGACGGCTGTCACAGGTCAGATCGACCGGTCGGCCGAGCCGAACCCGACCGCACCGCTTCGGTCCGAACCCGAGGCGCAGCACCACATCGGTGCTGCGGCACCGCCGGTCGCCGCCGGTCCGGTGCCCGACAGCCCCACCCTGTCATCGATCGCGGTGGACCGGGAGAGTTCCCTGGCGATGGCGGGCCGCACCGCCGACCCGGTGACGACGGCCCCGGTCGCGGCACCCCAGGGTGCCGACGCCGGGCAGGTCAACCCGACCGCGAGCGTGACGACAGCGGGACCGCCCGCAGGAACGGCCGCGACGCCCACGCCCGTGACGGGTACGGCCCTGACCGGCGTTCCGTCCGGGCCGCCCACCGGCCCTCCGGTAGGCGCGGCGCCGGCGGCGGGGCCACCGAACAGCAGCACCCCGGTCACGGCGCCGCCCCCGGCCGACCGGGACCGATCGCCGGGCGGCGGTGACCCGGGGCGGCAGCGGGGTGGGCGGTTGCCACTCCTGACAACACTGGCACCTGCACCCGTGGCCTCCCCCGCCACCGGGAGATCCGTCTCCGGGCCGTCGGCGAACGACCAGCCACCTTCCCCCAGGACCCCCGAGTGGTACGCGGTCAGGTGGGCGGCCGAGCGGGAGGCGCTGGAACGGCGTCGCTATCAGGGCTACTTCGAGTCGCAGCGGCACTGGTTCGAGGACCGGCGACGCACGGACGCGGCAGCCCGCCGGCAGAAGACGGCCCGAAGGCGCGAGGGGGTCGCCAGACGTGCCGCCCGGCAGGCGTTCGAACTCCAGCGTGCGGGTCGGCCGGACCTGGCCGAGAGGTTCCAGGGAATAGCCCGCCAAGCGGAGCGTGACGCCTACCGTCACCAGGATCTCGCGGAAGAGATCCTGGCCGGCCGGGTCGCTCCGGAGGCGGTGTTCGTAGCCGACAGTGCCGATTTTTCTCGCATCAACGACGATGTGGCGGAGTTGGCCGGTGGTGGGGTCGAGACGGGTGACAGGTCGGCGTTGACCGGCGACGACGATCCACCGCCCATCGACCGTTCCCGCCGGTACGGGGAGTTCGGCGGGCTGCGCCCTCCCCTCGCGCTGCACCAGACCGACCTCGAACGGCAGATGCCCCGCACTCCGGACGGCGGCGTCGTGCGTACCGCCGATCCCCGGCAGGGCGGCTGGTTCGCGCTGGCCAACGACGGGGGGCCGCAGGCCGATCCGACCCGGGGCATCAACTGCCTGGACTGCACCCTGTCCCTCTACGAGACGTGGCTGCACGGCCGGCCCAGGGTGGCCGCACCCCGTACGTTCGACGGCTACCTGCAGGGCGACGTCCGGCGTCCCGTCAACGGTGAGACCGGTGGACCCGGCCGGGTGGAGGAGGTCACCGGCGGGCGGTTCCAGAAGCTGTTCGCGGTCGACGAGGGCCGCTCGCCAGGGCCTGCGGCGCTACGCACGTCCGTCGAGCGGGGATACCGCAACCTGCGTGACCAACTCGTCCTCGGTGGCCACGGCAGTTACGCCTTCCTGATCACGGAGTGGGAGAACGGCGGTTCGCACGCCTGGGTGGCGCTCAACCAGAACGGCACCGTGCTCTATCTCGACCCGCAGGCGGGCACGGTGCACGACCGCCCGCTCTACGGGCACGCGGGCCGGCGGCGACCTGACAACGTCGTCGGCATCGACGCGCTGATCCTCGGCGGCGACGGCCGGCCGATGCCGTTGGGCGGGCTGGCGCGGGGCCGGTTCAGCGCCCGTCCCGATCTGCCCGAACACCCTGCGGTGCCGGACGACGAGCAAGGGTACGGCGACCCGTATCTCAACCGCATGCACCTGCTCGACGGGCCTGGTGGTGCGCCGGACGTCGGGAGCGGGGTGCCGGCGCGTGGTCGGGATGCGGACCCTGCCGGGGTGATGACCCAACTGTCCGTCCATGAGCGCAACGTGCTGCACGGCATTTGTGAGCAGGCGACGGTGGCGGCCGACGCGGTGGAGAGTGCGCTCGATCGGCTTGCCGCCCGGGTGACCGGGGCGTTGGGAGTCGATGATGCCGTTGCGCTGTCCGACCGGGAGTTCCGGGTGAAGAGTGAGGTGTCGCTCGCGCGCAAGTTCCTCGACGAGGCAAGTGCGGTCGGCATCTCGGTGGAGGATTTCAGCGTGGAGGTCAACGACGTCCTCCGGTTCTGTCTCGTCGTGTCACAGCCGGAGTGTTACGAGCCGGCGGTACGCAGGACCCTTGCGGAGTTGAACGGTGCCGGATTCGCTGTCGACGGGAGTTCCTGCAAGAATTTTTGGCGTGCCGGTAACCGGTTCTACGGTTTCAACTGCACCGTCCGTTCCCCGGAGGGGCAGCTTTTCGAGTTGCAGGTGCACAGCCGTTCGTCCCGGGCCGCATGGTTGGAGACCCATCACGCGTACGAGGTGCTGCGTCGTACGACCCAGTCGCCGGTGCGACGTGTCGAGGCGTTCCTCGACATGTTGTCGATAAACCGCCGGCACGGGATGCCGTCCGAGGTCCCCGCTCGGCTCGCGGAGTCCTTCCCAGCGAAGGATGCCAGCTTCGCCAGGTGGCTACACCTCAACCGCAGCGTCCGGCGGTCGTACCTTGAGGCGCTCCGAATGGAGGGCTCAGTCTTCACCGACATCGCGGCACGGTTCGGCCTTACCGCGAAGGACTTCCCCGTTTCTCCCGAGTTGGAACCCCAATTGGAGCCTCCGGTTGCTGACCTACTACGTTCTGTTTCGTAGCGCCGAAACGGCTGATCCGGCCGGCATCTTCGTGGTCGACGCGGCCAGGGGGAACGCCCTACTGTGGGATCACCGACGCCGTTCGTGGACGTACAACCCGGACCTTGTCACTCGCTTCCTCGATGATCATCGGAACTTCGGGCGGTACCGCGAGGTCGACCGGTCGGTTGCCGATCGTGCTGCCCTGGACGTCTCGGGCGGGCAGCGGCTCCCGGACGTCGACGCCATCGAACGGATTTTCGCTCAGGCGGCCGTGGGGGACGCCGATTAGGGTGGGGCGATGACGGACCCTGCTGCCAAGAAGCGTCAGACGGCCGCCTGGGTGTCGGGCCTGGCCATCGGCATCGTCATCGGGCTGATCATGTTCCGGGACGCCGTCGGTGTGGCGTTCGGGATCTCCATCGGCATCGCCTTCGCGATCGCCTTCGGTGCCTTCGACAAGAAGGAGGACGGACGCGACGGTGAGCCCGGCTGAGACCGAGGGACGGCTGGAGCACGGGGACACGGGGTCGCCCGGGTTGACCGTCGCCGAGGCGGTGGCCGTACAGGACCGGTTGCGGCCCCGGGTGGACCTGGTCGGTCCGGGTCCCTGCCGGCCCGCGACGGTGGCCGGCCTCGACGTGGCGTACGCGCCGGACGGCGACCTGCTCGCCGCGGCCGTGACCGTGCTCGACACCGCGACCCTGACGGTGGTGGACCACGCGGTCAGCGTGGGCCGGCCCGCGTTCGGGTACGTGCCGGGGCTGTTCGCCTTCCGTGAGCTGCCCGCCCTGCTGGCCGCCCTGGACCGGCTGACCACCCGCCCCGAACTGCTGGTCTGCGACGGACACGGGGTGGCCCACCCGCGCCGGTTCGGGTTGGCCAGCCACCTGGGCGTGGTGACCGGGCTCCCCGCGATCGGGGTGGGCAAGACCCCGTTGGTCGGCGGGTGGACCGGGCCGGGCCTGCACCGGGGGGACACCGCAGCCCTGGTCGACGCCGGTGAGGTCGTCGGCCGGGTGGTGCGTACCCGGGACGGGGTGAAGCCGGTGTTCGTCAGCGTCGGGCACCGGATGGGACTGGACAACGCCGTCGCGCAGGTGCTCGCGTTGACCCCGCGGTACCGGCTGCCGGAGACCACCCGTACCGCCGACCGGCTCTGCCGCGCGACCCTCGCCGCCGCCGTCGGCCCGGCCCGCGCCGCCGGCTGAGGGGCCCGGCGGGCCGGAGCTGCCCGGTCGGGTGGAGGGGGTAACGCGGCCCACATGTGGGGCGCTCTGTCACCGGGTGACCTGTCGCGCTGGTAGTAACCTGGCCGGCGGCCCCCGCCGGGGCGGAGGGGGAGGTGGGAGATGTCCGTGCGTCGGCAGGCGGCACGGGTGGTTACCGTCGGTGCGCTGCTCGGTGGCCTGGTGGCGGTCGGCGCGCTCCCCGCCCATGCCGACGAGGACCGGGTGCGGGTGCGGGCCTCGGGTGGCTTCTCCGCCGGGGGTTCCCCGGGCGGGGTCGCGATCGAGGTGCGCAAACGCACCGACGGGTGCGTGCTGCTGCGGACCGGGCTGGGGTTGAGCCTGGCCGGGGTTGGCGCGGACCAGGTGCGGGTAGAGGTGAACGTCGGGGGGCGATGGTCCACTGTGTCCGTCACCGGTGGCGGCGGCGTGCTCCAGGTCTCCCGTACCTCGTCGGCGGGTCCACCGTTGTGCAAGGGGAAGAGCAGCACCGTCCGCTACCGGGTGGCGTTCCTCGCCGGGGCGCCGGCGGGTCGGCTGGACGTGGTCGGTGAGGCCACGACCGCGGCCGGCCGGCTGATCGGCCGGGGTGCCGACACGTCCCGGGTCGGCGGGCGGGCCGCCGGTTCCCCCACGCCGAGTCCCACTCCGACCAGGAAGCCCACGCCCACCCCCGACGCGACCACGCCCGCGCCCGCGCCGACGACGGTGACCGCCGGGGCCGCGCTCGCCGCCCCGGCGGCCGGCCCCACCACCGCCGCCGCAGAGACCTCCGGAGGATCCATGACCATGTTTGCCGGCATCGCCCTGGTGATCCTGGGTGCCGGGCTCATCGCCCTGCTGATCTTCCGGTCCCGCGCCGACCGGGCCGCCGTCGACCCGGGCCGGGCCGTCGACCCGGTCGACCTTCCGGCCCTGCCGCAACCCCGTAACCCGGTAACCCCGACCACCTACCGCTCCGGGGGTGTGGCGGCGGGTCCGGCCCCGGCCCCCTCCGGGCAGGTGTACGGGCAGCCGCAGCCGCCCGCGCCGGCCCGCCCCGGCAGCCTGTACGGGGCACCGGCCGCCTACCCGACGGTGACGCCCGCGCCCCGCCCGGCCGGCGGGGTGTATGGCAGCCGTCCGGCCGCCGCCCCGCCCGCCCCGGGCGGTCCGGTCTCCGCGCCGCCCGCCCCGGCTGCCGTCCCGCCCGTGTCGGCTGCCGTCCCGCCCGTCCCGAACCCGCCGGTTTCCGCGCCGCCCGCCCCGGACCGGCCGGCGTCACCGCCCGCCACCGGCGGCGAAGCGACGACGATCATGCCCGAGCTCCCCGGCTAGGAGGGGACGGACGCCACCGCTCCGATACGCTCAGGGTCGTTGACGACCCCTGTCGAGGAGCTGAAACCGGTGTCTGACCTGTCCCAGATCGTGAAGGCGTACGACGTCCGTGGGACGGTGCCCGACCAGTGGGACGAACGGGTCGCCGAAGCCCTCGGCGCGGCCCTCACCCGGGTGCTCGACGAGGCCGGCGAGCCGGACGGGGCCGTGCTGATCGCGCACGACATGCGGGCCACCGGCCCGGGGCTGGCCGCCGCCTTCGCCGACGGCGTGCGGGCCGAGGGGCGGGCCGTGATCGAGTTGGGGCTCGCCTCCACCGACATGCTCTACTACGCCTCCGGTGCGCTCGGCCTGCCCGGGGCGATGTTCACCGCCAGCCACAACCCGGCGCGGTACAACGGCATCAAGATGTGCCGTTCCGGGGCCCGCCCGATCGGCCAGGACAGCGGCCTGGCTGACATCCGGGTCCGGGCCCAGGCACTGCTGGACGCCGGCACCCGGCCGGCCGCCGCGTCACCGGCCCCGGCCGACCGGCGTGACCTGCTCCCCGACTACGCGGCCCACCTGCGCAAACTGGTCGACCTGTCGACCATCCGCCCGCTCAAGGTGGTGGTGGACGCCGGTAACGGGATGGGCGGTTACACGGTGCCGAGCGTGCTCGGCGACGCGGCGTTGCCGGCCCTGCCGCTGGAGATCGTGCCGCTCTACTTCGAGCTGGACGGCACCTTCCCCAACCACGAGGCCAACCCGCTCGACCCGAGGAACCTGGTCGATCTCCAGCGGGCGGTGGTGGCCCACTCCGCCGACCTCGGCCTGGCCTTCGACGGCGACGCCGACCGGTGCTTCGTGATCGACGAGCGGGGCGAGCCGGTCTCCCCGTCGGCGATCACCGCCCTGGTCGCCGCCCGCGAGCTGGCCAAGCACCCGGGGTCCACGGTGATCCACAATCTGATCACCTCCCGGGCCGTGCCGGAGATCATCCGTGAGCACGGGGGCGTGCCGGTGGTGGCCCGGGTGGGGCACTCCTTCATCAAGGCCGAGATGGCCCGGACCAACGCTATCTTCGGCGGGGAGCACTCCGCGCACTACTACTTCCGGGACTTCTGGTTCGCCGACACCGGCATGCTCGCCGCCATGCACACCCTGGCCGCCCTCGGTGAGCAGTCCCAGCCGCTGTCCCTGCTGGCCAGCGGCTACGAGCGGTACGTCGCCTCCGGCGAGATCAACTCCACGGTCACCGACCAGGCCGCCCGGGTCGCGGCGGTGCGGGCGGCGTACCCGCAGGCGGAAGCGGACGAACTGGACGGGCTCACCCTGCGGTTCCCCGACGGTGCGTGGTTCAACCTGCGCGCCTCCAATACCGAACCGCTGCTGCGGCTCAACGTCGAGGGCCCGACCGCGGAGCGGATGACCTCGCTGCGCGACGAGGTGCTGGAGCGGGTTCGCCGATAGGATCCCCTCCGCCGGTCGGCACCGCCGACCGGCACAGACCACACACGTGGAAGGAGCCGCGCCGTGGCCCTGGACCCGCAGTTGCTCGAAATCCTCGCCTGCCCGGACACACACCACGCACCGCTGGACTACGACGCTCAGGCCCAGACCCTCACCTGCACGCAGTGCGGTCGCATCTTCGAGGTGCGCGACGACGTGCCGGTGCTGCTGCTGGACGAGGCTCGTGGCGGGCCGGAGGCGCAGCGGTGATGGAGGGAACGGCCGGCGTCAGCGGCCGGCGGGTGGCCGACGAGTCGATCCTGGACGACCCGGAGGCGGTCGCCGCCCACGATCCGGGCGGCATGCTGCGTTTCACCGCCTCGGCCGGGGCCCAGGTGCGGGAGTCCGCCGCGCTGGCCGCCGAGGCCAACCTGGCGCTGCTGGAGGACGAGGGCCGCCCGCGTGCTGTCGTCATCGCCGGCATCGGCACCGCCGGGCGGACCGGGGACGTGCTGGCCACGGTCGCCGGGCCGCGCTGCCCGGTGCCGGTGATCCCGCACCGCAGCGCCGGGGTGCCCGGTTGGGTCGGCGCGGCCGACGTGGTGATCGCGGTCAGCGCGTCCGGCCGTAGCCCGGAGGCGTTGGGTGCCGCCGAGGCCGCGCACCGCCGGGGTGCCCGGCTGGTCGCGGTCGGTGCGCCCGACTCGCAGTTGCAGTCGGTGGCCGAGCGGGCCCGCGCGCCGTTCATCCCGGTGCCCCGCCGCGCCCCGGCCCGGGCCAGTCTCTGGGCGCTCACCGTGCCGGTTCTGCTCGCCGCCCGTACGCTCGGCCTGGTGAAGGTCAACGAGGCGGATCTGGCCGAGACGGCGGCCCGGCTGGACGCCGACGCCGACCGGTGCCGGTCGACCGCCGAGTCCTTCGTCAACCCGGCGAAGTCGCTGGCCCTCGGGCTGGCCGGGTCGATTCCGATCGTCTGGGGTTCGTCCCCGCTGGCCACCGTGGCGGCCCGCCGCTTCGGTGACACGCTGTCGGCCAACGCCCGTTACCCGGTGGTCGCCGGGGCGCTGGGTGAGGCCGGTCGGGGCCGGGTCGGCCTGCTCGACGGTGTCTTCGGCGGCCTGGTGGAGTCGACCCGGGACATCTTCGCCGATCCGGGGGAGGCCGAGCCCGATCCGACCCGGCTGCGGCTGGTGCTGCTGCGTGACGGTGGCCTCAACGCCGACGACGACACCGACGAGCCGCTGGCCGTCGAGGAGCGTCGCGCCGACGCGGTGCAGACCCTCGCCGAGCGGCGCGGGGTGCGTTGCGACGTGGTCACCGCCGAGGGCGGCTCCGCGCTGGAACGGCTCGCCTCCCTCGTCGCGGTGCCCGACTTCGCGTCGGTCTATCTTGCCCTGGCCCATGGGCTGGACCCGATGGCCGTTCCGGCCGTCACCGAGATGAAGGAGCTGTCGAACCAGTGAGCGCGAACGGCGGTACCAAGGCGATCATCGCCGCCCTGCTGGCGAACGTCGGTATCGCCATCACCAAGTTCATCGCGTTCCTGCTGACCAGCTCGTCGTCGATGCTGGCCGAGTCGATCCACTCGGTGGCCGACTCGGGCAACCAGGCGCTGCTGCTGCTCGGCGGTAAGCGGGCCAAGCGGGCGGCCACCCCGGAGCATCCCTTCGGGTACGGCCGGGAGCGCTACATCTACGCGTTCATCGTGTCGATCGTGCTGTTCAGCCTCGGTGGTCTGTTCGCGCTCTACGAGGCGTGGCACAAGGCGGCCGACCCGCACCCGATCACCTCGTGGCAGTGGGTGCCGGTGGCGGTGCTGCTGGCCGCGATCGTGATGGAGGGCTTCTCCTTCCGCACCGCGATCAAGGAGTCGAACCACACCCGGGGCAGCCAGTCCTGGGTGAACTTCATCCGTCGGGCCAAGGCGCCGGAGCTGCCGGTGGTGCTGCTGGAGGACTTCGGCGCGCTGGTCGGCCTGGTGCTCGCGCTGTTCGGTGTGGGGATGACGCTGATCACCGGCAACGGCATGTGGGACGCCGCGGGCACCGCGATGATCGGCGTCCTGCTGGTGATCATCGCGATCGTGCTGGCGATCGAGACGAAGAGCCTGCTGCTCGGCGAGGGTGCCGACCCGGGCGACCTGGCGACCATCGAGCGGGCCGTCACCGACGGTCCCGAGGTCGAGCGGATCATCCACATGAAGACGCTCTACCTCGGCCCGGAGGAGCTGATGGTGGCCGCGAAGATCGGCGTGCCGGCCTGGGAGAGCGCGGAGGAACTGGCCCGGGGCATCAACGCGGTCGAGGCGCGGATCCGGGCGGCCGTGCCGATCGCCCGGGTGATCTATCTGGAGCCGGACATCTACAGCGTCGCCGCCGAGCGGGCGGGCACCGGCACGGCCGCGCCGACCGCCGCGGCACCGGCGTCGGCTGGGTCGAGTGAGGTGGCCGGGCGGGCCGGAGGCTGACCGTGGAACTGCTGCACGGGTCGATCCGCGACTACGCCTGGGGGTCCCGCTCGGCGCTGGCCGAGTTGCAGGGGCGACCGGCGCCGACCGACGGCCCGGAGGCGGAGCTGTGGCTGGGTGCCCATCCGGGTGGCCCGGCCACGGTCGACCGGGACGGCGAGCGGGTCAGTCTGACCGACCTGCTGGTGGCCGAGCCGGACCACTGGCTCGGCGAGCAGCAGGTCGGCCGGTTCGGCACCCGGCTGCCGTTCCTGTTGAAGGTGCTCGCCGCGGAGGCCCCGTTGAGTCTCCAGGCCCACCCCGACGCCGAGCAGGCCCGCGCCGGCTACGCCGCCGAGCAGGCTGGGGTCGAGCAGGCTGGCGTCCAGCCGGCCGGTGCCGGGCGGGCCGGTGACGGGTGGGTCGACGGGATGGCGGGGCCGGGGCAGGGGCCGCGCAACTACGTCGACCCGTACCACAAGCCGGAGTTGCTCGTCGCGTTGACGCCGTTCGACGCGCTCTGCGGGTTCCGGGATCCGCAGCTGTCGGCGACGGCGTTGGCCGGGTTCGGCGTACCGGAGCTGTCGCCTGTGGTGGCCGCGCTGCGGGCCGGGCCGGCGGGGCTGCGGGAGGCCGTACGTGTGCTGCTGACCTGGCCGGACGCCGAGCGTGCCGGGCTGATCGGGGCGGTGCTCTCGGCGGACGCCGCCGGGCCGGACGCGGAGCTGGCCCGGGACCTGGCGATCCGCTATCCGGCCGATCCGGGGGTGCTGGTGGCGCTGCTGCTGCACCATGTGCGGCTGACGCCGGGGGAGGCGATCTGGATGCCGGCCGGCAACCTGCACGCCTACCTGAGCGGCACCGGTGTGGAGATCATGGCGGCCAGTGACAACGTGCTGCGCGGCGGGCTCACCCCGAAGCACGTGGACGTCGACGAGTTGCTGCGGGTGCTGCGGTTCGAGGTGCTGGACGATCCGGTGCTCGTCGCCCGGCCGGTGACGCCCGGGGTGGTCTGCTGGCCGGTTCCGGTGGACGACTTCGCGCTGCACCGGGTGACGGTGGACGCGGCCGGGCCGGAGGTCCGGCTGGCGCGGCCCGGCCCCCGGGTGGTGTTCTGCCACCAGGGCAAGGTCGGGGTGGACGACGGGGAGGGCGCGGTGATGCTCGGCCCGGGGCAGGCCGCCGTGGGCACGGCCGCGGGTGCGGCGCTGGTGCTGTCCGGTACGGGCACGGCGTTCGTCGCGACCTGCGGCGGTTGACGGTACCGCGGGACCACCTGCGCCACGCCACAAGTCCGACTTTCCCGAATTGCTTGACCGATCCGTGTCTCACGGTAATCTCATGAGTACGCAGCGTTGTCGCGACGAAGGTCCGGCGGCGCGCGGGGGTAACCAAACCGGGGGGATGCACGGGGCGGCCGGCAGGTGGACGGAGGTTTCGTCCCACGCCGACCGCCCCGTGCGCTGTCTCCGGACGGCCCACCGTGCGCCGCGAGGAGGCGGGCGTAAGGTTGATGGTCGCGCAGCCATCGTTCGACAGGAGCCTTCATGACCAGCACCCTCCCGGCGTCATCCAGCGACGCCCGGCCGGCCACCCTCGCCGAGGGCGACTACAAGGTGGCGGATCTGTCGCTCGCCGAGTTCGGGCGCAAGGAGATCCGCCTCGCCGAGCACGAGATGCCCGGCCTGATGGCGATCCGCCGCGAATTCGCCGACGCCCAGCCGCTCGCCGGCGCCCGGATCACCGGTTCGCTGCACATGACCATCCAGACCGCCGTCCTGATCGAGACGCTGGTCGCCCTCGGCGCGCAGGTCCGCTGGGCGTCCTGCAACATCTTCTCCACCCAGGACCACGCCGCCGCGGCGATCGTGGTCGGCCCCGAGGGCACCCCCGACGCGCCGTCCGGCGTCCCGGTCTACGCCTGGAAGGGTGAGAGCCTCCAGGAATACTGGTGGTGCACCGAGCAGGTGCTCGCCTGGCCGGACGGGCAGGGCCCGAACATGATCCTCGACGACGGCGGTGACGCCACCCTGCTGGTGCACAAGGGCGTCGAGTTCGAGAAGGCCGGGGCCGTCCCGGCGGTCGAGACCGCCGACTCCGAGGAGTACGCGGTCATCCTTGAGGTGCTGCACCGCAGCCTCGCCGAGGACAACCAGCGCTGGACCCGGATCGCCGCCGGCATCAAGGGCGTCACCGAGGAGACCACCACCGGCGTGCACCGGCTCTACGAGATGCACCGGGCCGGCACCCTGCTCTTCCCGGCCATCAACGTCAACGACTCGGTGACCAAGAGCAAGTTCGACAACAAGTACGGCTGCCGGCACTCGCTGATCGACGGCATCAACCGGGCCACCGACGTGCTGATCGGCGGCAAGATGGCCGTCGTGCTCGGCTACGGCGACGTGGGCAAGGGCTGCGCCGAGTCGCTGCGCGGCCAGGGCGCCCGGGTCGTGGTGACCGAGGTCGACCCGATCTGCGCGCTCCAGGCGGCGATGGACGGCTACCAGGTCGCCACCCTGGAGGACGTGGTCGAGCAGGCCGACATCTTCATCACCGCGACCGGCTGCTTCGACGTCATCACCAACGAGCACATGGCCCGGATGAAGCACCAGGCCATCGTCGGCAACATCGGCCACTTCGACAACGAGATCGACATGGCCGGCCTGATGAAGCGCTCGGACGTCACCCGGGAGAACATCAAGCCGCAGGTCGACGTGTGGCGCTTCGACGACGGCCACGCCATCATCGTGCTGTCCGAGGGCCGCCTGCTGAACCTGGGCAACGCCACCGGCCACCCGAGCTTCGTGATGTCGAACTCGTTCGCCAACCAGACGATCGCCCAGATCGAGCTGTTCACCAAGACCGACGAGTACCCGGTCGGCGTCTACGTGCTGCCCAAGCACCTGGACGAGAAGGTCGCCCGGCTGCACCTGGACGCGCTCGGTGCCCGGCTGACCGAGCTGACCAAGGAGCAGGCGGCCTACCTGGGCGTCTCGCCCGAGGGCCCGTTCAAGCCGGAGCACTACCGCTACTGAGCGACGCGGACACAGGAGGGGGTCGGTCACGACGTGGCCGGCCCCCTCGCCCGTAGGCGGGTCGGACCGCAACCGGGGCGGCCGGGTCGGGGCGTGCCGGGGCCGGTCGGGTCAGGACGGGCCGGGGCCGCGGCGGGTCGGGCGGACCCAGGTCCACACGCACCAGGCGAGCCAGGCCACGGAGACGGCCAGGGCCAACGGGCGCAACCGCAGGGCGCTGAGGACGGTCACCAGCGCGAGGACGGCCAGCCACGGGCCGAAGCCCCTCACCGGTGCCGTCCCGGCCGACGGTGGCGTGGCCCACACCGGCCTGGTGCGGGGGCGTGTGCGGGACGGCGGGCGGGGATGCGGGGCGCGTCGTTCACGGGGCGTCCTGTCCTGGGGGTATGCCGCATCCTGCCACGTCGGGCGGCGGGGCGGCATCCCCGGCCGACGGGTCCGGGCCGACCGTCCCGACCAGGGTGAAGCTGTCAAGAACGACTTGACTGAACCCCCGATCGGGAGGAAGGTATGGCTGCCCTAAGTTGCCTGAGGCAAGCCTGACCACGACACGGAGCACCGATGTTCGCCACGTACCTGATCGGCCTGCGGGAGGGCCTGGAGGCCACGCTGGTCGTCAGCATCCTGGTCGCCTTCCTGGTCAAGTCGCAGCGCCGGGACCGGCTGCCGCAGGTGTGGGCCGGTGTCGGGCTCGCCGTGGCGCTCTCGGTGCTGTTCGGCTGGCTGATCGAGTACACGTCGACCTCGCTGCTGGCCCGGTCGGAGGACCGGGAGCTGTTCGAGGCCGTCACCTCGGTCGCCGCCGTGGTCTTCGTGACCTGGATGATCTTCTGGATGCGACGGGCCGCCCGGACGATCGCCGGTGAGCTGCGCGGCAAGCTGACCGAGGCGCTCGCGGTCGGCTCGCTCGCGGTCGCCGGGATGGCCTTCCTCGCGGTGGTGCGGGAGGGCCTGGAGACCGCGCTGATCTTCTACTCGGCGGCGCAGAGCGCGACCGGTGGCACCGGCTCCGGGCCGCTGCTGGCCCTGATCGGCGGCATCGCCACCGCCGTCGGGATCGGCTTCCTGCTCTACCGCAGCGCCCTGCGGATCAACCTGTCCACGTTCTTCACCTGGACCGGCGCGCTGCTGATCCTGGTCGCCGCCGGCATCCTCAAGTACGGCGTGCACGACTTCCAGGAGGCCGGGGTGCTGCCGGGCCTCAACGACCTGGCCTTCGACATCACCGGCGTGCTCGACCCCAACACCTGGTACGCCGCCCTGCTCGCCGGGATGTTCAACGTCACCGCCGCGCCGAGCGTGCTGGAGATGCTCGCCTGGGTGGCGTACGCCGTACCGGTACTGGTGCTTTTCCTGCGCCGGCCGGCCGCCCCGGCGAAGCCCACCCCGGCCCCCGCCACCGACGGCCCCTCGGCCCCCGCCGCCGACCCCACGACCACCGGCACCGACGGCCCCACGGCCACCGCCGCCGACGGCGACGCCACCGTCGCGCCGGACGGCCCCGCCACCGCGCAGCCGGCCGGGTCGCGCCGCGCCTGATCCACCGCCCTCTCCAAGGAGACAAGCAAACGATGCGTACCACCCGTTTCCTGGTGCTCGCCGCCGTCGGCGCGCTGGCCGTCACCGGTGTCACCGCCTGTGGCAAGGGCGAGCGGCAGGACGCCGGAGCCGCCAACACGGTCAAGGTCAAGGCCACCGACAGCGTGTGCGAGGTCGACGTCACCGAGTTGGACGCCGGCCAGGCCACCTTCACCGTGACCAACTCCGGCAGCAAGGTCAACGAGTTCTACGTCTACGCCGCCGGTGACCGGGTGATGGGCGAGGTGGAGAACATCGCCCCGGGGCTCAGCCGGGAACTGCGGGTGGAGCTGCCGGCGGGGACGTACGAGACGGCCTGCAAGCCCGGGATGAGCGGCCGGGGCATCCGGGGTGCGCTGAAGGTCAGCGGCACCGCCGCGACGGTGGCCCCGGACGCCGCGCTGACCGAGGCCACCGCCAGCTACCAGCGGTACGTGACCAGCCAGACCGCCGCCCTGCTGACCAAGACCGAGGAGTTCGTCACCGCCGTCAAGGCCGGCGACGTGCCGAAGGCCAAGGCCCTCTACCCGGTGGCCCGCACCTACTGGGAGCGGATCGAGCCGGTCGCGGAGAGCTTCGGCGACCTCGACCCGAAGATCGACGGTCGGGAGGAGGTCATCGAGGAGGGCATGGAGTTCACCGGCTTCCACCGGATCGAGAAGGACCTCTGGACCACCGGCGACATCAGTAAGGACGGTCCGATCGCCGACCGGCTGCTGGTCGACGTCAAGGAGATCGTGAGCCGGGCCAACGCCGAGAAGCTCACCCCGCTCCAGCTCGCCAACGGGGCGAAGGCCCTGCTCGACGAGGTGGCCAGCGGCAAGATCACCGGCGAGGAGGAGCGGTACTCGCACACCGACCTCTGGGACTTCAACGCCAACCTGGAGGGCTCCAAGGCGGCCGTCGCCGCACTGCGGCCGGCGCTGGAGCAGCGCGCCCCGGAACTGGTCGCCCAGCTCGACAAGGAGTTCGCCAACGTGGAGGCGGCGCTCGGCAAGCACCGCGACGGCGACGGCTGGAAGCTGCACACCCAGCTGAGCAAGGCCGACCTCAAGGAGCTGTCGGACAGCATCAACGCCCTCGCCGAGCCGGTCAGCAAGGTCGCCGCCGCCGTCGCCCGATGACGACGGGTCAGCACGGCCGTCGTCCGGCCGGTCCCTCCCAGGAGAGTCGATGAGCGAGCAGAACAGCACCGCCGGCCGGGGACGCCGCCGGCTGTCCCGCCGGCGGGCGATCACCCTCGTCGGGGTCGGTGCCGCCGGGGTGGCCGGGGTGGCTGCCGGAGCGGGCGCGCTGGCCCGCGACGGCGACCGGGCCGCCGCGTACGACGGGGCCGCCGGTGCGGTGCCGTTCCACGGTGAGCACCAGGCCGGGATCACCACCCCGGCCCAGGACCGGCTGCACTTCGTCGCCTTCGACGTGATCACCAAGGACCGGGACCGGCTGGTCGCGATGCTCCAGGAGTGGACGGCCGCCGCCGCCCGGATGACCGGCGGGAAGGACGCCGGGGTGATCGGTGCGGTCGGCGGTATGCCGGAGGCCCCGCCGGACGACACCGGCGAGGCGCTGGGCCTGCCCCCGTCGCAGCTCACCCTGACCGTCGGCTTCGGCGCGACGCTGTTCCGCGACGCGCAGGGCCGGGACCGGTTCGGCATCGCCGGCCGCCGCCCCGCCGCGATGGCCGACCTGCCGCACTTCGCCGGGGACGCGCTGCGCCCGGAGATCTCCGGCGGCGACCTGTGCGTGCAGGCGTGCGCCAACGACCCGCAGGTGGCGGTGCACGCCATCCGCAACCTGGCCCGGATCGGGATGGGCGTGGTCAGCGTCCGCTGGTCGCAGCTCGGCTTCGGGCGTACCTCGTCGACGTCGCGGGACCAGGCGACCCCGCGTAACCTCTTCGGTTTCAAGGACGGCACCGCCAACCTCAAGGCCGAGGACGCCGGGCTGCTGCGCGAGCAGCTCTGGGCCCAGCCCGACGACGGCGCGGACTGGATGACCGGCGGGTCCTACCTGGTCACCCGCAAGATCCGGATGCAGATCGAGACCTGGGACCGTAGTTCGCTGGCCGAGCAGGAGCAGATCGTCGGCCGGACCAAGGGCGGCGGAGCACCGCTGGGCCGCCGCGACGAGTTCGACGAGCCGGACTTCGCCGCGAAGGGCGACGACGGCCAGCCGGTGATCGCCGTCGACTCGCACGTGCGCCTCGCCCACCCCACCCTCAACGACGGTGCCCGGTTGCTGCGCCGGGGCTACAACTACGTCGACGGCTCGGACGGGTTGGGCCGGCTCGACGCCGGGCTGTTCTTCATGGCCTACCAGCGGGACCCGCGCCGACAGTTCGTGCCGATCCAGACCCGGCTGGCCCGCAACGACGCGATGAACGAGTACCTGCGGCACGTCTCCAGCGGCCTGTTCGCCTGCCCACCCGGGGTCCGCGACGCCGCCGACTGGTGGGGTCGGACCCTGTTCGGCTGACCGGCGTACCGGTCAGGCCGGGTGGTCCGGCGACGCCGACCGGAGCGCCGGCGCGGCCGGTCGTACCCCGGCCGGGGCGGGTCGGTCGGCGGCAGCCGGCGCGACGACGGCGGGGGTGGCCGGGTCGGGCCAGAGGGCGGCGGTGAGCGCCCGCTGGTGGCGCAGCCGCAGCGAGCCGCGCCGGTTGCGTTCGGCGAGCACCGCCGCCAACAGCAACGGCTCCGGTACGCCCGGCGGCGGCGTCGGGGCGGTCACCGCCGCCACCTCGCGCCACAACTCCCGGGCCAGCCGGCTGCGGTGCGGCTCGACGATCTGCTGCCCCCGGGTCAGGTACTGCCGTACCGCCAGGGCCAGCGCGTCGTCCAGCCGGGTCAGGTCCAGGGTGGCGGCCCAGCCGGCCAGTGGCGCGACGATCGCCGGGGCCGGCCGCCAGGGGTACGTGGTGCGGGTATGCACCACCATCGTGCCGGCCACCAGGTCACCCAGCCGTCGGCCCCGCGGGTCGGTCAGCATCACCGTCGCCCCGGCCACCCAGCTCAGCAGCGGCAGCACCAGCCCCGGCCACTCCACGGCCGCCCCGACCAGCGCCCGGGTCAGCGACTGACGCCACTGCACCGGGCCGCCGTCGGCGCTGACCACCCGCAGCCCCACGGCGAGCTTGCCGGGCGTCCGGCCGTGGTTGAGGCGTTCCCACAGCACCGGGTAGCCGACCACCACCAGCACCAGGCCGAGGGTCTCCAACGCGCCGGTCAGTGCCCGGTCCACCACCTGGTCGGGGAGCACGATCAGCACCAGCGGGGTCAGCGTCAGGGCCAGCAACGCCGCGCAGAACAGTTGCCCGACGACGTCGATCAGCAGCGCCAACACCCGGGAGCCGAGCCGTGCCGCCCGCACGTCCAGCGCGACGGCCTCGCCGCTGACCAGCCCCGCGTCCGCCCAGCGTCCCGCCGGGTCGACGCCGGCCGGGACGGTGCCGGCCGGCACCGGTGGTTGCGCGCTCACCCGGACAGTGAACACTATGGTCGCCGGACGGGGGAGGACCAGTGGATCTCGACGCGTACGTCGCCGAGCACAGCCACGAGTGGCGACGGCTGGAGCTGTTCTGCGACCGTCGCCGGCTCGACGTCGACGAGATCGACGAGATGATCGTCCTCTACCAGCGCACCGCCACCCACCTGTCGGCGCTGCGCAGCCGGGCACCCGACCCGGCCCTGGTCAGCCGGCTCTCCCAGCTCGTGCTGCGGGCGCGGGCCCGGATCACCGGCCGGCAGCGGGCCTCCTGGTCGGCCGTCGGGCGGTTCCTCACCGTCGGCTTCCCCGGCGCGGTCTACCGGGCCTGGCCGTGGTGGTGCGCGGTGGCGACCGGGTTCAGCCTGCTCAGCGGCTTCCTCATCTGGTACGTGGCGGGCAACCCGGACACCGCCGCCGCGTTCATCGGCCCGGATGCCGCCGCCGACCTGGTCGACTCCGGCTTCGCCGGCTACTACACCGAGTTCGCCGCGCCGACCTTCGCCTTCCACCTGTGGACCCACAACGCCTGGATCGCCGCCCAGTGCCTCGCCGCGGGGGTGCTCGTGGTGCCGGTGCTCTACCTGCTGTGGCAGAACGCGCTGAACATCGGGGTGGTGGGCGGCGTGATGGTCTCCTACGGCCGCTCCGACGTCTTCTTCGGACTGATCACCCCGCACGGGCTGCTGGAGCTGACCGGGGTCTTCGTGGCCGCCGGGGTGGGGCTGCGGACCGCCTGGGCGTGGATCTCGCCGCCGGAGCACCTGGGCCGGGGCCGGGCGGTCGCCGAGGCGGGCCGGTCGGCGATCCTGGTGGCGGTGGGCCTGGTCGGGCTGTTCGCGGTCTCCGCGCTGCTGGAGGCGTTCGTCACCCCGGCCCCGGTGCCGGTGGCGCTGCGGGTCGCCGTCGGCGCGGCGGTCTGGCTGGGCTTCTTCGCCTACGTGGTGCTGCTCGGCCGCCGGGCGGTCGCCGCCGAGCGGGCACCGGCCGAGCGGACCGACCCGTGGCTGGCCGAACTCTGGCCGTCGACCGATCCCGCCCGCGCCTGGCACCCCACCTCCCGCCCGCCCCGGTGACCCGCCCGGGTCAGAGCTGACCGAGGGCCTTGAGCCGCAGGTAGGTGTCGGCCAGGGCCGGGGCGAGCCGGTCCGCCGGGGCGTCCACCACGGTCACTCCGTACCGGCCGAGGACGGCGCGGACCCGGTCCCGCTCGGCGAGCGCCCGCCAACCGGCCGCGGCGGCGTAGGCGTCCTCGGGGCGTACCGGCGGGGCGGTGGTCAGCGCGGTGAGCACCGGGTCGTGCACGGCCGCCACCACCACCCGGTGCCGGGCGGCCAGCCGGGGCAGCACCGGCAGCAGCCCTTCGGCGAGCGCGCCCGGCTCCAACGCGGTCAGCAGCACCACCAGGCTGCGCCGCCGGTGCCGGCGCAGGATCTCCGCGACGATCAGGTCGAAGTCGGTCTCCACCAGCGCCGGGTGCACCGGCGCGAGCGCGTCCACCAGCCGGTGCAGCAGGTCCCGCCGGCCGGTGCCGGTGACGGTGGCCCGGATCGTGGCGTCGGCGGCCAGCAGGTCGACCCGGTCGCCGGCGCGGGCGGCCAGGGCGGTCAGCAGCAACGCCGCGTCGATGGCGGCGTCCAGCCGGGGTACGTCGCCGACGCGTACCGCCGAGGTGCGGCCGGTGTCCAGCACGCACACCAACCGCCTGTCGCGCTCCGGCCGCCAGGTGCGGACCAGCACGTCGGAGCGGCGGGCGCTGGCCCGCCAGTCGATCGAGCGGACGTCGTCGCCGACCACGTACTCGCGCAGGGTGTCGAACTCGGTGCCCTGGCCCCGACCCCGGGTGACCTGGGTGCCGTCGATGACCCGCAGCCGGGACAGCTTTTCCGGCAGGTGCCGCCGGGAGTCGAACCGGGGCAGCACGCGCAGCGTCCAGCCGGGGGTGGCGGGTCGCCCGGCCCGCTGCCGGAACGCCAACCCGAGCGGCCCGAACGACCGCACCGTCACCGTCACCGCCGGCCGGTCGCCGCGCCGGGTGGGGGTGAGCCGGTTGGGCAGCACCAGCACCCCGCCCGGCCCGACCCGGGACACCCGGTCCGGCGGTACGTCCGGCCGGGCCCCCGCCGACGGCACCCACCCGTCGCGCACCTGGGCGCGCAGCGTACGGCCGGAGGTGTTGGCCAGGCGCAGCGTGACGGTCGCGCGGTGGCCGAGCCGGACGGCCCGGTCGCCCTCCCGGTCGAGGGTGAGCCCGTGCAGCGGGGCGGCGAGCGTCCAGTCCACGGCGGTGAGCAGCAGCACGACGGCGGTCATCACGGCGACGGCGGGCACCGGGTCCGGCCAGAACGGCAGGGTGGGCACGCCCGCCAGCAGCAGGACGGCCGCCCGCCAGGTCATCGCGGGGTCGGCACGGTGGCCAGCACCGTGTCCAGCACCGCGTCGACCCCGACCCCCTCCAGTTCCACCTCGGGGCGCAGCCGCAGCCGGTGCCGCAGCGTCGGCCGGGCGGTGGCCTTCACGTCGTCGGGGGTGACGTGGTCGCGGCCGGCCAGCCAGGCCCACGCCTTCGCCGTGCTGAGCAGCCCGGTGGCCCCCCGGGGCGACGCGCCCAGCTCCAGCGCCGGGGTGGCCCGGGTGGCCCGGCACAGGTCCACGATGTAGCCGAGCACCGGCTCGGCCACGTGCACCCGGCCGACGGCCTCCCGGGCGGCGGCCAGGTCGGCGGCGTCGGCCACCGGGCGTACGCCGGCCGCGCCGAGGTCACGCGGGTCGAACCCGGCGTGGTGGGCGCGCAGCACCCCCAGTTCCTCGTCCCGGTTGGGCAGCGGCACGGTCAGCTTGAGCAGGAACCGGTCCAGCTGCGCCTCGGGCAGCGGGTAGGTGCCCTCGTACTCGACGGGGTTCTGGGTGGCGGCCACGATGAACGGGTCCGGCAGCGGCCGGCGGGCGCCCTCGACCGACACCTGGCGCTCCTCCATCACCTCCAGCAGCGCCGACTGGGTCTTCGGTGGCGTCCGGTTGATCTCGTCGGCGAGCAGCAGGTTGGTGAAGACCGGCCCCTCCCGGAAGGTGAACGCGGCGGTACGCGGGTCGAAGATCAACGATCCGGTGACGTCGCCGGGCATCAGGTCGGGGGTGAACTGGACCCGCTTGGAGTCCAGGTCCAGGGCGGTGGCGACGGTACGGATCAGCAGCGTCTTCGCCACCCCGGGCACCCCCTCCAGCAGGACGTGGCCCCGGCAGAGCAATGCGATCACCAGGCCGGTGACCACCGAGTCCTGACCGACGACCGCCTTGGCCACCTCGGTGCGCAGCCGGTGCAGGGCGGCCCGGGCGTCGTCCGGGCCGGCCGTGGGCTCGGCGGTGGTGGCGGGTCGGGTCACCGGGGGTCTCCTTCGGTCGGGCGGCCGGGCGCTGCCGCCACGGTACGGGTCAGCCGGTCCAGCGACCGGGCCAGCTCCAGCAGTTCGGCGTCGGTCTGCGGGGCCGCGCCGAACAGCAGCTCGTGGATCTGCTCCGGGGTACCGCCGGCGGGCCCGGCCACCCGGGCCGCCACCTCCGTCGGCCCGAGCGTCGCGGGTAGGTCGAGCCGGCCGCGCAACCGCCCCAACGCGGCGGTCCGCAGGGTCGCGGCGGCCGGGCCCCGGGCACGGGCCCGCTGGTAGAGCCGGGCCCGCCCGAGCACGGTCTCGGCGGAGCGGACCTCGACGGGCAGCGGCTCGGTCACCGGCGGGCCGAGCCGGCGGGCCCGCCAGAGCACGATCAGCAGGGCGACCAGGGCGAGCTGGAGCAGCAGCGCCCAGAACCAGGGCGGGAACGCGTCCAGCAGCGGATGGTCGTCGGGCGGTGGGGGACCGGCCGAGTCGGGGGCGTCCCCCGAACCGTCGCCGTCGCCGGTGGCGGGGCCGGGGCCGCCCGGACCGCCCTCGCCGGTGCCGTCGCCGTCGTACCCGGTGGACCCGCCGGGGGTGGGTGACCAGGCCGGCTCGCCGGTGCCGCCGGGACGGCCGAACGTGGGGGCCGGTGCCGGGCCGTCCAGGTCCAGCCAGACCACCCGGCCGTGGACGCCGAGCAGGCCGGTGCCGAGCGCCTCGTTGCCGTGTTCGGTGATCCGGTCGTTGCGGAACGGGTCGCTGGCGCCGATCACCACCACCTCGGCCCGGCCGGGCAGCCGGACCAGGCCGTCGGCGTAGCAACGGTCGACGGCGGCCGCCGTGCCGGGTGCGGCGGCGTACCGCTGGAGCACGGCGGCGGCGACCCCGGCCCGGTCCGCCTCGGGCAGCGCGCAGGGCCGGCCGTCGGCCGTCGGCCGGACCGCCCTGGTGGCCCAGCGGCGGTCGGTCGGCACCAGCGGCAGGCCGGCGGATTCGAGCACCCGGCGGGACGGGTCGACGAGGACCAGTCGCCGACCGGCCGGCAGTTCGCCGAGCGCGCCGAGGGTGTCGGGGTGCAGCAGCTCCGCCGCCGGGACGAACAGGGTGGCCGGGCCACGGTCGAGGCCGAGCAGGGCGGGCAGCAGGTCGGTCTCCCGGGTGACGGTGACGCCCCGGGCGCGCAGCGCGTCGGCGAGGCGGGCGCCCCCGTCGTCGTCGGTGGCGACCGGGGAGAGGAAACCGGGTTCGGTCGGGTCCGGCTGGTCCAGCGCGTGGGCGCCGATCGTGCCGGCGATCAGGGCGGCGGCCAGCGCCAACGGCACGATCACCCGGTGCCGGCGTCGACGCCGACGCACCGCCGGTGCCGGGCCGCCGGGACCCGTCGGGGCCGGTGCCGGGCCGGCGGTCGTCGGGGTGGCCGGGCCGGTCACGGTGTGCCCCCGTCAGGTGGTGGGGCGGCCAGCGCCCGGTCCAGGTCGTCGGCGAGTTCCCGCATCCGCCGGTCGTGGTCGGCGGCGGCCGGGCGCTGGGCGTACCACAGCTCGGTGAAGATGGCCCCGGCGGCGCGCATCGGCGGGTCGACCGGGGGCCGGGCGCGGGCCGCCGCGTCGGTCAGCTCGGTGACGGTCATCCCGGCCCGGGGGGCCACCGCACCGACCGCGACCAGCCGGCGGATCATGGCACGCAGCCGCTCCCGGACGGCTTCGGCGTACCGGCCCTCGGCCGCCAGCCGGTCGGCCAGGGAACGCGCGGCGTCGGCCGGGAGGTCGTCGTCGGCGGTACGGGGGCGGGGCAGCGTCACCGCGCCCGGCCCGTCGGCCGTGCGGCGTCGCCGCCGGGGCAGCCGCCACCGGGGCCATCGGAGGCGGGGCAGCCGTAGCCGGGGCAGCCGGCGGGGCACCCAGGCCGGGAAGTGGTACCAGGCGAGCGCGACCACCCCGGCCAGCAGCACCACCAGCAGCGCCAGCAACGGCAGCGGCAGCACGTCGCCGAGCGCGGCGACGGCCTCCGTCCACCACCGGCTCACCGCTCGACCGCCGGCAGGCCGGCCGCGACGAGCCCGGCGGGGGTACGGGCGAGCTGGATGTCCAGCCCTTCGGTGCGCATCCGGGTGTCGAGGTGGATCACCGCGTCCAGGCAGGCCAGGGCGGGGTAGGCGACGCTGTTCACCGTGCCGAAGGCGAGCATGGCGGCGGCGACCCGCAGGTCCGGGTCGGCCAGGTCGACCAGGTGCAGCGACTCGACACCGAAGAAGAGGCCCAGGGCCAGCCCGACCCGCAGCACCCACCAGCCGAGGTAGCCCAGCAGCCGGACGGCGGCGGCCCGGCCGCGTACCGCGACGCGGGCCGCCCGGGGCACCGCCGACACGCCTGGCACCCGGTCCAGCACCACCGCTGCGGCGACCGAGCCGAGCAGCCCGTAGCCGACCAGCCAGGCCGGGCCGAGCAGCGCCGCGGTCAGCATCAGCAGGCCCACCGCCGGGGCGAGCAGCAGGGTGACGCCCCAGCGGGCACCGGCCGGGCGGAGCAGTTCCGCCACCGTGGCCCGGCGGCCGAGCAGTGCCGCGCCGGCCGCCCGCGCGGCCGGGTTGCCGAGCAGCAGGACGAGCACCGCCTCGGTGGCGGCGCCCACCGCGAGCAGTTGCCACCACAGCGGGAACACCCCGTTGTCGCTCCACCACACCGGGGGCAGCGCGTCGGCGAGCCGGCGCAGCGGGTACAGCAGCAGTTGTTCACCGGCGGCGAGCAGGACGCCCAGCGGGATCAGCACCCGGCCCTGGGCGCGTAGCAGCAGGACGGCGGAGTCGAGCAGTTCGCCGACGGTGAGCGGACGCCGGGGGAGCACGGTGGTCGGGCCGACGTCGGGCACGCGTACTCCTGCGGATGGTGGCTGGCGGGCGGCGACCTGCCCGGGGATCATGGTGACACGGCACGACCGGCCGGGTGGACCCGCCGTGCGGCCCAACGCGATGCGGTCATCGGGGCAGATATCGCGCGTGGGACGTGCGGTGGCACCTCTCCCGGCAGTACCGTGCCATCCAGACGCCGATCCCACCAACTGAACGGGGATGGAAACATAAACCCCATGAGAGCCCGGGTACTGGTGGTCGACGACGACCCCGCGCTCGCCGAGATGCTCGGCATCGTCCTGCGCAGCGAGGGCTTCCTGCCCTCCTTCGTCGCCGACGGGGAACGGGCGCTGGCCGCGTTCCGGGACAGTCGCCCCGACATCGTACTACTCGACCTGATGCTGCCCGGAATGAGCGGTATCGACGTGGCACGGGCGATCCGTGGCGAATCGGGCGTGCCGATCGTGATGCTCACCGCCAAGAGCGACACCGTCGACGTGGTGCTCGGCCTGGAGTCCGGCGCCGACGACTACGTGGTCAAGCCGTTCAAGCCCAAGGAGCTGGTGGCCCGGATGCGGGCCCGGCTGCGTCGGGGTGAGGACGTGGCACCGGAGATGCTGACCATCGGCCCGCCCGGCAACCAGATCACCATCGACGTGCCGGCGCACACCGTCAGCCGCGACGGTGAGGAGGTGAAGCTGACACCGCTGGAGTTCGACCTGCTGGTCGCGCTCGCCCGCAAGCCGCGTCAGGTCTTCACCCGGGAGGTCCTGCTGGAGCAGGTCTGGGGCTACCGGCACGCGGCGGACACCCGGCTGGTCAACGTGCACGTGCAGCGCCTCCGCGCCAAGATCGAGCCGGACCCGGAGCGGCCGGAAATCATCCTGACCGTGCGGGGCGTGGGCTACAAGGCGGGCACCGGATAGCCTGGGTCGCACCGTGACCAGTGCACCCGCCCACACCCCCGAGCACACCGCCGGCTGGCGTCCCGCCGCGCGGGCGCTGCGGCGCGTGCTGGTGGGCCGCGCGCTGCGGGTGACCGCCGGTGTGCGCCAGACCTGGCGACGGTCGTTGCAGGTCCGGGTGGTGACCATCACGCTCGTGGTGTCCAGCCTGCTGGTCGGCGGCTTCGCCTACCTCATCGCTGACAAGATCACCAACATCCTGCTCGACAACGCCGAGACCGACGTCCTGCTGCGGCTGCGCAACGGCAGCGACTACTCGGCCAAGCAGTTCTTCCTCTACAGCCAGCCCCAGGAGGCGCAGCTCCAGGACACCATCGAGGGCACGGTCAACTACCTGGCCGGGGGCGACCCACAGCAGACCAGCGGGGTGGTGGTCGCGATCACCGCCGACAACTACGCCGGCATCATCGAGACCCGCACCTCACCGGCGATGGACGTCCGCCCGCTGGTCAGCCGGGAGTTGCGGGCCGCCGTCGCCGACGGCAAGGTGGCCCACCAGATCCGCACCGGACGACTCGCCGGCGAACGGACGAAATACCTGGTCTACGGCTCCCCGGTGCCGACCCGCTTCGGCCAGCTGGAGCTCTACTATCTCGTCCCGCTCAACCGGCAGGACGCCACCGCCGCCGACGCACGGGCCACCGTGCTGGCCACCGGGGTGGCCCTGGTGCTGCTGCTGGGCCTGCTCGCCGCCCTGGTCACCCGGCTGGTGGTGACCCCGGTCCGGGTCGCCGCGCGCACCGCCCAACGGCTCTCCGCCGGCCTGCTCGACCAGCGGATGGTGGTCGACGGCGAGGACGACCTCGCCCTGCTCGCCGCCTCGTTCAACCAGATGGCGACCAACCTGCAACGGCAGATCCTCCGGCTGGAGGAGATGTCCCGCCTGCAACGCCGGTTCACCTCCGACGTGTCGCACGAACTGCGGACCCCGCTGACCACCGTCCGGATGGCCGCCGACCTGATCTTCGCCGAGCGCGACGAGTTCGACCCGGCGGTGGCGCGCAGCGCCGAACTGCTCCAGGCGGAGCTGGACCGGTTCGAGGAACTGCTCACCGACCTGCTGGAGATCAGCCGCTTCGACGCCGGCTTCGCCATGCTCGACTCCGAGCCGACCGACCTGGTGCCGGTGGTGCACCGGGTCGCCGACCGCCTCGCCGGGCTGGCCGAACGGGTCGGCGTCACCATCGAGCTGGCCGTGCCGACCACCCCGGTGATCGCCGAGGTGGACCCGCGCCGGGTCGAGCGGGTGCTGCGCAACCTGGTCGGCAACGCGGTGGAGCACGGCGAGGCGAAGCCGGTGGTGATCACCCTCGGCGTCGACCAGACCGCCGTCGCGGTCACCGTCCGCGACCACGGTGTCGGGCTCAAACCGGGCGAGGAGAAACTGGTCTTCAACCGGTTCTGGCGGGCCGACCCGTCCCGGGCCCGGCAGACCGGCGGCACCGGGCTGGGCCTGTCGATCAGCCTGGAGGACGCCCGACTGCACGGCGGCTGGCTGGAGGCGTGGGGCGCTCCCGGGCAGGGCGCCCAGTTCCGGCTCACCCTGCCGGTGCGCTCCGGGGACCGGCTCACCACCTCGCCGCTGCGGCTGGTGCCCGCCGACGCCACCCTGCCCTTCGGCGGCCCCCGCGACGGCGACCTGCTGGCCATCGGCCCGGCCGGCGGAGGTGCGCTGGCCATCGGCCCGGGCCCGACCGCCGGCACCGACGAGCGCGCCCGGGCCCGGTCGTGAGCCGGCTGCGTGCCCTGGCCGGGCTGCTCTGCGCCGCACTGCTGGCCACCGCCGCCGGCTGCGGCATCCCCGACCACACCGACGTCCAGGTCGACGGCTCCGGACCGGCCGTCTCGGCGGGCGCGTCCAGCTTCGGTCGGGGCGAACCCCCCACCCGGACGGCCAGCGGCACCGACCGGGAGACCTTCGTCCGCAACTTCCTGTCCGCCGCAGCCGGCGAGCCCGAGCGGGCGTACGCCCGGGTCAAGCAGTTCATCGCCCGGGAGGACCGCAACCGGCTCGCCGAGAAGCAGGGCAGCGAGGTCGCGATCAACGTGGTCCGGCTGACCGAGGACCCGGTGATCACCGAGAACGCCAGTGGGCTGCTCACCGTGCGGGTGCCGGTGCAGCAGGTCGGGGTGCTGCGGGCCAACGGCGTGCTCGGCCCGCCGGTGGTGACCGACACCGAGTACCAGTTCTCGCTGCGGGGCTCCGCCGAGCCGGGGGAGGGTACGGAGGCCGGCGGCTACTACGTCACCGACCCGCCCTCCGTGCTGCTGCTGGACGCGCTCGCCCTACAGCTGTACTTCCAGCCCCACACGGTCTACTTCTGGAACTCCGACGCCACCCGGCTGGTCGCCGACCAGCGCTACCTGCCGCTGGCCGTGCCGACCGAACGGCTGGTCAGCGAGGCGGTCAAGTGGCTGATCGCCGGGCCGTCGGAGTGGCTGCGGCAGGGGGTGAGCGGCCTGCCTGACCGCACCGCCCTGATCAACAACGCGGTCAAGACCGACGGCCGGTGGGAGGTCAACCTCGACCTGCCCGGCGACGACCGGCGCAAGCTGGAGAAGCTCGGCATCCAGTTGGCCTGGTCGCTGTCCGACCTGAACGGGCCGCTCCAGCTCACCACCCGCAACCAGTCCCGGGTGACCATCGACGACCTGGCCGCGCACCGCCTCGCCAACCCGGTCTACCCGCTCACCGAGGGGCCGCAGCGGTTCACCGTCTACGCCGGGGCGATCCACCCGCTCGTCTTCGAGGCCGAGGCGATCGGCACCGTGCCGATCCGCACCGAGGACAACCACGACATCGTCTCGGCCGCGGTGCGACGGGCGGCCGGGGAGAAGACCCTCGCCGCCCTGGTCACCGCCGCCCCGGGCGGCCGGCAGCGGCTGGTCACCGGGTCGGGGGCGGCACCGGTGCCGGTGATGACCCCGGCGACGCAGACCTTCACGGCGATCGGCCGGCCGGTCTGGCTGCGTCCGCTCGGCACGGCCCAGCCGTACGGGCTGGTGGTGGCCGACGGGCGGCTCTACCGGTTCGACGACCGGGCCCGGATGGTGCCGGTGCCGGTGGGTGTGGCGGGCCAGGTCACGGCGGTGGCCGCCTCGCTGGACGGGCACCGGATCGCGCTGGTCGTCGGTGGCCGGCTCTGTCTCAGCGCGGCGAGCCTCGACGGCGGGGTGGTCTCGCTCGGCCCGGTACGCCAGGTCGCCACCACGCTGACCGACCTGTCGGCGGTGGACTGGGCGCAGGAGAACACCCTGGCCGTGGCCGGTTCCACCAACCGTTCCGCCGTGTACGAGGTGGGCGTGGACGGGGCGCTGCAGACCGCCCTGGTCACCGACGTGGGCGCCCGGGTGACCCACCTGTCGGTGTACCCGGCCAACCCGACGTACGTGCTGCCGACGGTGATGATGATGTACGAGGCCAACGGGGTCGCCTACCGCTACCGCTCGTCGTCGGCCGAGACGATCCGCAGCGAGCAGGTGCTGGATGCGCCACCCCCGCCCGCCGGTGGCCGGGCGGGCAGCCCGACCGCGCCGTTCTTCCTGTTCTGAGCCGGCCGTGCCGGACGTGGGCGGGCTCTGGGCCGACCTGACCGATCTGGTCTTGCCGACCGGGTGCGCGGGGTGCGGCCGGCGGGACGCGCGGCTGCGGCAGGGCTGCTGCCCGCAGTGTGTACGCCGGCTCGCCGCGCTGCGCCCGGTGCCGGCGCGGCCCACCCCGGCCCCGCCCGACCTGCCGCCGTGCCACGCCCTCGGCCCGTACGCGGGACCGCTGCGGGAGGCGCTGCTGGCGTACAAGGAACGGGGTCGGCACGGGCTGGCCCGGCCGTTGGGCGGGTTGCTGGCGGAGGTGGTGGCGGCCTCGGTGGGCCAGGCCCGGCCGGTGCTGCTGGTGCCGGTGCCGGACCGGGCGGCGGCGGCCCGGGAACGCTATGGCGACCACCTGACCCGGTTGGCCCGGCACGCGGCGGCCCGGTTGCGGCGGGCCGGCTGGGACGTGCGGACGGCGGTGCCGGTGCGGGCGTTGCCCCGGCCGGATTCGGTGGCGCTGGACCGGGCGGGTCGGGCCGCGGCGGCCCAGTCGGCGTTCCGGCTGCGGCCCGGTTGGGCCGGGCGCGGTGCCGGCGGCCGGGCGGTGGTGGTGCTGGACGACATCCTGACCACCGGGGCGACAGTGGCGGCGGTGAGTCGGACTTTGCGGGCGGCGGGAATGACGCCATACGGAGCGGCCGTGCTGGGTGCAACGCAAAAACGGCGGCACCGGTGACGCTTCGTGTTTCTGTTTCACCCCATGGTGTTGGTTGCTGTTAATTCTCTGAGGGTTTCCCGCAACCGGGGGTGACTGTCAGCCGTACAGGAGTTAGCGTTTTCGTGTCGGGGGTAGGAAGGTTTCCCACCAGCCCCCGACGGTGGAAGGAGGCGTAGCCGTACCTGACCGGTCGACGCTCCCAGGGGCCCTCCCGAGGTCGCGCGACCGGATTCGAAGATCAGCCGGCCATCCGGAAAAGGGAGGTCACGTGGACATCGTGGTCAAGGGTCGAAACGTCGAAGTGCCGGACCATTACCGGGTACACGTAGCGGAGAAACTCGCAAAAATCGAACGCTACGATCACAAGCTCATCCGGGTCGATGTGGAGCTGTTCCACGAACGCAATCCCCGGCAGTCCGACACCTGCCAGCGAGTGGAGATCACCTGCGTCTCCCGGGGCCCGGTGATGCGGGCCGAGGCATGCACGAACGACTTCTACAGCGCGCTGGACGCCGCGATCGCCAAGCTGGACACCCGACTGCGCCGGGCGGCCGACCGCCGCCGCGTACACCGGGGTCGGCACGCGCCGATCTCGGTCGCCGCCGCCACCGCCGGTCTGCCGGTGGCCGGCCTGAACGACGCGGGCGTGTCCGCCGGTGGCACGGCCACCGCCGTCGAGGAGCGCCCGGAGGAGCACGACGACCAGCCCTGGCACATCGCGCGGGCGAAGGTGCACCCGGCCGACCCGATGACCGTCGATGACGCCCTGTTCCAGATGGAACTCGTCGGCCACGACTTCTACCTGTTCCACGACAAGGAGTCCGGCCGCCCCAGCGTCGTCTACCGTCGCCACGCCTACGACTACGGCATCATCTCCCTCGACACCTGACCCACCCGCACCACCTCCCTCCGGCCCGCCGCCCTCCGGCCCCGCCGTCCTGCGGCGGTGATCAAGAGGTTTGCGTCAGAGTGGAAGATCCAATTGACGCAAACCTCTTGATCACCCGGGAAGTGGGCGGGGGGCGGTGGGGTCGGTGGGGAGGAAGGACCAGAGGACGGTGTCGGGGCGGGGGGTGTCCGGCGTCGGAGCGGGGAGGCGGGCGCGCATGACGCCCTCGCGGTGGAAACCCGCCCGGTCCAGCACCCGCTGGGAGGCGGTGTTCCAGGGGGCCGTGCCGGCCCAGAGGCGGGCCAGGCCGACCTGGTCGAACGCCCAGCCGGCCAGCAGCCGGACCGCGCGGGTGGCCAGCCCCCGGCCGCGCGCCTCGGGCAGCAGGCTGTAGCCGATCATCGCCTGGCCGGTGGCCGGCTCGTCGTGGATCAGGGCGCAACCGCCGACCATCGTGCCGGTCACCGCGTCACACAGCGCGAAGTCGGCCGCCCGGCCGGTCAGCCAGTCGCTCTCGGCGACGGCGCAGCGCCGGTCGATGTCCGCCCTGGTAGGTGGGCCCGGACGGACCCGGGTCGCCACCACCTCGGGTCGGGTGTGCAACCGGTGCAGCACCTCGGCGTCGGGAGGCGCGAGTCGGCGCAGGGTCACCACCGTGTCGGTGAGCCGCCCGTCGGGCAGGTCCGGCAGCAGGCGCGGGACCGGGCCGGGCGGGTCGTCGGCGAGGCGGACCCAGGCGAGCAGGTCGTACCGGTCGCCGTCACGGCCCGGGCCGGCAGCCCGGCGTACCCCTTCAAGGCGGAAGCCGGCGGCCAGCGCGACCCGCTGGCTGGCCGGGTTCTCGGCCCCGACCAGCAGCTCCAGCCGGGCCAGGCCGGCCTGGAAGGCGGCGGTCGCCAGGGCCCGGGTGGTGGCGGTGGCGATCCCGCGCCGCCGGGCCCGCGGTGCCACCCAGTAGCCCAGCTCCGCCTGCCCCCGGCCCGGCACCACCTGGCTGAGCCCGGCCCCGCCGACCAGCCGGTCGGTCCCGGCATCGACGATCGCGTACGCGGCCCCGCCGCTGCGCCACGCCGCCGGGGCGCCCTCGGCGATCCACCAGTGCGCGTCGGCGACCGTGTAGGGATGCGGCATCCCCACCGGGTTGAACCGCAGGTTCACCGGATCGTCGCGGCCGGCGGCGAGGTCCTCGGCGTCGTCCGGCCGGAACGGTCGCAGCCGCACCGGGCCGGCCTCGACGACCTCCGGGGTCACGTCAGGTCCTCGGCGAGCAGTGCGCCGATCCAGGCGTCGACCCGCTGACCCCGCTGCGACACCCCGCCCCGCAGGGTGCCCTCGACGGTGAAGCCGGCCTTCTCGGCGGCCCGCCGGGAGGCGGTGTTGCCGACGTGGGCCCGCCACTCGACCCGGGCCAGGTCGAGGCCGGTGACACCCCAGGCGGCGAGCGCGCCCAGCGCGGCCGGCATCCAGCCCCGGCCCCGGGCGTGCGGTGCGGTCATGAAGCCGACTTCGGCCCGCAGCGGGTCGACGGGGTCCAACCGCAGGTCGACGGTGCCCGCGAAGGCGTCGTCCGGGTCGGCCAGCACGAAGCACGCGCTGCCGCCCCGGGCCCAGGCCAGCCCGCCGTAGGCCAGGTACCGCTCGGCGTCGGTGCGCTGGTAGGGGTGCGGCACGCCGGTCCACCTGACGGTGTCCGGGTCCCGGCAGGTGGCGGCGACAGCGTCCAGGTCGCGTTCCTCCATCGGCCGCAGCCGGAGTTCGACGTCGCCGGCGGTGGCGAACAGGACGGGCTGCGGCCGGCCGAACACGGCGGCCCGCCGGGCGTCCAGAGTGCCCGGCCCGGCCGGACCGTCCGCGCCGGCCGCCGGCACCTCGCCGGGCAGCAGCGAGCCGACCCAGCCCTCGACCCGGCCGTCCCCGGCGGGTCGGGCGAGCCGCAGCTCACCGGAGATCTGGAAGCCGGCCCGCAGGGCGACCAGCCGGGAGAAGTGGTTGCCGACCTCGGCCTGCCAGATCAGCCGACGCAGCGCCAGGGCGTCGAAGGCCCAGCGGGCGACCGCCCGGGTGGCCCGTACGGTGACCCCCCGGCCCCGGGCCCAGGGGGCGGTCCAGTAGCCGATCTCGCCGGTCTCGACCTCCCGGTCGACCGCGACCAGCCCACAGGAGCCGAGCAGTTCGCCGGTGCCGGCGTCGCAGACCGCGAACGGTGCCCCGCTGCCGTCGGCCCAGGCGCGGGGGCTCACCTCGGTGACGAAGCCGTGGGCGTGTTCAGGCCGGTACGGACGCGGTACGGTGGTCCAGCGCTGGATGTCCGGGTCCTGGCAAGCCCGGTGCACGTCGTCCGCGTCCGAGGCGAGCCACGGACGCAGCAGCAGGCCGTCCTCGATGATCTCCACAGGCTCCATCCGAGTCATCGTGCCGGATCGTTCGCGGTGGGCGTAACCGGATAACCGCCGGGCGGCGGGTTGAGCCGAGCGTTATGTCGGTTTGGTCGGGTCGGACCGCCGCCACCAGTGACCATCGCGCCGACTGAGCGCCTACGATGGTTCGAGACTGTCTAGGGGAGCGTTGATCCGTGTCGATTCTGGAAAGGGTCCTCCGCGCGGGCGAGGGCCGTATGGTGCGCCGGCTGAAGGCCATCGCCGCCGCCGTCAACTCGATCGAGGACGACTACGTCAACCTCACCGACGACGAGCTGCGGTCACTGACCGACCAGTACCGGGAGCGGCTCGCCGACGGTGAGACCCTCGACGACCTGCTGCCCGAGGCGTTCGCCACGGTGCGCGAGGCGGCCGCCCGGGTGCTCGGCCAGCGGCCGTACGACGTCCAGGTGATGGGTGGCGCGGCCCTGCACTTCGGCAACATCGCCGAGATGAAGACCGGTGAGGGCAAGACGCTGACCTCGGTCATGGCCGTCTATCTCAACGCGCTGTCCGGCAAGGGCGTGCACGTGGTCACGGTCAACGACTACCTGGCCCAGCGTGACGCCGCCTGGATGGGCCAGGTGCACGAGTTCCTCGGCCTGACCGTCGGCGTGGTGCTGCCCAACCGGCCGGCCGCCGAGCACCGCGCCGCCTACGAGTGCGACATCACCTACGGCACCAACAACGAGTTCGGCTTCGACTACCTGCGCGACAACATGGCCTGGTCCCGCGACGAGCTGGTCCAGCGCGGGCACAACTTCGCCGTGGTCGACGAGGTCGACTCGATCCTGATCGACGAGGCCCGCACCCCGCTGATCATCTCCGGTCCCGCCGAGCACTCCGCCCGCTGGTACGGCGAGTTCGCCGCCGTGGTGGGCCGGCTCCAGGCCGGCAAGGACGGCGAGGGCGACTACGAGGTCGACTACGCCAAGCGCACCATCGCGGTCACCGAGCGCGGCGTGGCCAAGGTGGAGGACCGGCTCGGCATCGACAACCTCTACGAGTCGGTGAACACCCCGCTGGTCGGCTACCTCAACAACGCGATCAAGGCCAAGGAGCTCTACAAGCGCGACAAGGACTACATCGTCAGCGACGGCGAGGTCCTGATCGTCGACGAGTTCACCGGGCGCATCCTGCACGGCCGCCGCTACAACGAGGGCATGCACCAGGCGATCGAGGCCAAGGAGGGGGTGGAGATCAAGCAGGAGAACCAGACCCTGGCCACCATCACCCTCCAGAACTACTTCCGCCTCTACGAGAAGCTCTCCGGCATGACCGGTACGGCCCAGACCGAGGCGGGCGAGTTCAACAAGGTCTACAAGGTCGGCGTGGTGACCATCCCGACCCACCGGCCGATGGTCCGTGAGGACCGCGCCGACGTCATCTACAAGACCGAGAAGGCCAAGTTCAACGCGGTCATCGAGGACATCGCCGAGCGGCACCAGGCCGGCCAGCCGGTGCTGGTCGGCACGGTCTCGGTGGAGAACTCCGAGATCCTGTCCACGCTGCTGCGCCGCCGGGGCATCCCGCACTCCGTGCTGAACGCGAAGTTCCACGCCCGCGAGGCCGAGATCGTCGCCCAGGCCGGCCGCAAGGGCGCGGTCACCGTCGCCACCAACATGGCCGGCCGCGGCACCGACATCCTGCTCGGCGGCAACGCCGAGTTCCTCGCCGCCAGCGAGCTGCGCCAGCGCGGCCTCGACCCGGCCGAGCAGGAGGACGAGTACGCCAAGGCGATGGAGGAGGTCCTGCCCACCTGGAAGCAGGCGTGCGAGGCGGAGGCCGAGGAAGTCGCCGCCGCCGGTGGGCTCTACGTGCTCGGCACCGAGCGGCATGAGTCCCGCCGGATCGACAACCAGCTGCGCGGTCGGGCCGGCCGGCAGGGTGACCCGGGCGAGTCCCGGTTCTACCTCTCGCTCCAGGACGAGCTGATGAAGCGGTTCCGGGCCGGTGCGGTCGAGGCGGTGATGGAGCGGTTCAACATCCCGGAGGACGTGCCCATCGAGTCGAAGATGGTCACCCGGCAGATCAAGAACGCCCAGGCCCAGATCGAGGGCCAGAACGCCGAGATCCGCAAGAACGTCCTCAAGTACGACGAGGTGCTCAACAAGCAGCGCCAGGTGATCTACGCCGAGCGGCTGCGGGTGCTCAACGGCGAGGACCTCTCCGACCAGGTCCGCAACATGATCGACGACACCGTCGGCGCGTACGTGGTGGGGGCCACCAGCGACGGTTACGCCGAGGACTGGGATCTCGACCAGCTCTGGGCCAGCCTCAAGCAGCTCTACCCGGTGGGTGTCACCGTCGAGGAGCTGGAGGAGGAGGTCGGTTCCCGGGCCGGCCTCGACCAGGACTTCCTGCTCGCCCGCCTCCGGGAGGACGCGAACGCCGCGTACGACCGGCGCGAGGAGAGCCTCGGCGAGGAGGCCACCCGCCAGTTGGAGCGGATGGTGCTGCTCCAGGTCATCGACCGCAAGTGGCGTGAGCACCTCTACGAGATGGACTACCTCCAGGAGGGCATCAGCCTGCGGGCGTACGCCCAGCGCGACCCGGTCATCGAGTACCAGCGCGAGGGCTTCGACATGTTCGCCACCATGATGGAGGGCATCAAGGAGGAGACGGTCGGCTTCCTCTACAACCTGGACGTGCAGGTCCAGGAGCCGGAGCCGGAGGCCGAGGAGGTCCAGCTGCTGGAGAAGCCGGTCGAGATCCGCGCCAAGGGCCTCAACCGTGCGCCGCAGCAGCAGGGGCTGCAATACTCCGCCCCCACGATCGACGGTGAGGCGGGTGCCGGTGCGGTGGCCGTGGAGCGGCCCGAGCCCGAGCCGTCCGCGCCGGCGCTCGGCATCGGGGGTGGGCAGCCGCAGGCTCCGTCGCAGGCCCGACCGGCCGCCGGCGGGTCGCGTCGGCCGGCTGCCGCCGGGGCGAGCGGTCAGGCCGCCGCAGCCAGCACCGCCAGGCGGAACACCGGCCCGGTCGACCGGGCCGCCGAGGGTGGCCCGTCGCGCAACGCCCCCTGCCCGTGCGGTTCCGGCCGTAAGTACAAGCGCTGCCACGGTGCCCCCAACGGCGGCGCCTGACACCTCACCGCAACCTGTGCCGGGGACGCCCTCCCGCTCGACAGAGCGGGAGGGCGTCCCCGTCTCTCTCCCCGGCTGCCCCCACCCGCTTCTGCCCGGTGATCAAGAGGTTTGCGTCAGTTCGATCGTCAAAGCTGACTCAAACCTCTTGATCAACACGGCTGGGTAGCCCCACCCGAGCCGGGTCGGGTGGGTCAGATGACCTGGAGGGCGGTGCAGAGCCAGGTGCCGCGACGGTGTTCGAGGCGCAGGGCCATCGCCCAGCTCCGGCCGCCGCCGGTGACCACGGCGGCCACCTCGACCGCTGCCGGGCGCGGCTGGCACACCCGCAGCCGGAGCAGGTGGACGGCGGGCCGGGTGGAGCGTCGCCGGACTGGCGGGGTACGGGCGGCGGCACGGGCGATCTGCTCGGTCACCTCGACGGTGCGCCCCGGCTCGACCAGGGCCCGGATCTGGCCGGGTGGCCGGTAGCCGTTGAGGATCTCCAGGCAGGTGCCGACGAACCGGTGGGCGGCCCGGTTCGCCTCGGGGGTGCTGGTGGCGGGCGGCGGCAGGGGTGGGGCGGCCGGGTGCCCGGGGCGGGGCCGTGGATCGGGTCGGCGGCCGGCGGGTCGGCCGGCGGCGGGCCGACCGGTGCCGAACAGGTCGAGGGCGAGCTGGCCGGGTGGCCGGGGCCAGAGATCCGGCGCCTCGTCGACGTAGGGCGGGTCGGCGACGGGGGCCGGGCGTAACCGGATCGGCGGCCGGGTCGGCCCCGGACGTCGGGAGTCGGCCATCGTTGCCCCCTCGTTCTCTGCGTTTGCCTTCGTTTGCTTCCGACAGCGTCGATTGTCGGACACGGCAACACCCAGGGTCAATGGCTCAGCGGGATGGCCCGGTCACTCCGGGTCGCGGTCGGTGAGCGGGTTGCCGCGTACCCACTCGGCGGTTTCGGCGTACTTGAGCTGGATGTACTCCTCCAGCCGGGCCCGCTCCACCCGCCACTGCCCCCGTCCACCGATCTTGATGGCGGGCAGCTCGCCGCTGCGTACCATGTGGTAGACCTGCGAGTCCGACACGTTCAGCTCGGCGGCCACGTCGGAGAGCAGGAGAAACCTCGGCTCCACGGAAACCCCTCGGCTTGGCGTCGTTCGGCCCAGTTTGCCACCGACAGCCTTCCCCGCCCAGCACCGCGTGTCCGACCGGTGCGGCGGCTTCCCCCGGGGCGGTGCGCGGTGTATGACGGTCGGGACGTACGGCATGATCGACGTTCGGGGCGGCCACCCGCCGTCCCGGTGGGCGGAGACGACCAGGGGAGACGACGGTGGGCGACGAGCTGGTCCGGGTGTACGTGCCGGCGACCGTGCCGATGCTGGCCCTGCTGCGGGAGCGGGGGCTGCCGGCCAGCGGCGGCCACGCGGTCACCCCCGCCCTGCGCGAGTGGTACGCCGAGGGCGACGAGGAGGAACTGGAGTACGTCGCCTTCACCCGGGCCGCCCAGGACGCCCTGCAACTGCTGCGGGAGGACGCCGACGCGCCCCGCCGCCGGGTCGTGGTGTCGGTGGACCTGCCCGCCGGGGCCGTCGGCCGGGGTGACGGTGAGCTGGGCTCCAGCGGGGTGGACCTCGACGGGCCGCTGCCGGCGTCGGCGGTGGCCGCGCTGCACGTGGACGGGGCCGAGGCGGTCGGGGACGTGGCCGCCGCCGTGGACGTGGTGGTCGAGGCGCTGGCCGGTGACCCGGATGCCCAGTTCACGGTCGACGGGGTCGAGGACCACGAGCTGGAGTGGTACGACCCCTCCGAGTGGGAGCTGCTGCTGCGAACCGCGTCCTGACCGGGGCGGGGCCGGGTCAGGACTCGGCAGGGTCCTGCGGGTCGTCGTCGCGCGGGGCCGGGCCGAGGGTGCGGCCGAAGAGGACGACCGTGGTCAACGCGCCCACGAAGAGCACCCAGATGCCGTTGTCGATCCGCGAGGTGCCCATGCTGGTCTGGGCCACCGCGTCCGCCTCGCTCAGCGCGCCGGCCAGATCCAGCAGGGTCCGCCCGCCGATCCGGATGATCACCTCGGTGAGCAGCAGGAACAGGCCGGGCCCGGCCCCGGCGAGCAGATAGGCGGGCCAGCGCGGGGCGGTGGCGTCGGGGGCGTGCCGGACGGCCCGGCGGCGGGCCCAGGTGAGATAGCCGAAGGCGAGCAGCCCGGCCACCAGCCCGCCGAGCAGCGACTCGGTGCGGGAGACCCACTTCGCCGCGCCGACCAGCGACGCCTGGGAGTCTCCCGCGCCGAACAGGTCGAACAGCGGGTCCCGGGCCTGGCTGAACAGCACCACGAACAGCAGCGTGCCGAGGGCGGCGGTGACCACCGCGCCGACCGGGCCCGGGGTACGCGCGCCCGCGAGCGCGCCACCGATGACTGCCGCCGCCGCGCTGGTGCCGGCGATGGTGTTGGTGGTGGCGTTGTCGGCGTACGTCAGGTTGATCGCCAGCGCGGTGCCCAGCCCGACCAGCATGCCGGCCCCGATCGCCGCGGCGAAGCGCAGCGCGGCCCGGTCGCCGAGCCGGCGGGCGGCCAACTCGCTCGCGGCCAGCGCGACGGCAGCCCCGGCGACCAGGGCGGCGGAGATCACCCCGGGCAGGGCGAACGCGGACAGCGTGATCGCGGTGAGGCCGACCGCCGCCGAGTGGATCGCCTCCCGGGTGGACCAGAGCATCGCCGCCAGCCAGCCGAGGGCCAGCACCGCCAGCACGGGCGTGCCCGGGGCGTAGCCGGTGCGCCCGGCCGGCTCCTGCGGCGACCGGTCGATGGACTCGGCCGTCGGGCTGCCGGGCTGGTTGCTCATCGTCTCCCCTTCGACACGGCGCCACCCCGGCACCGGGGCGGGCCCTCGCGCGAACCAGCGTACGCGGGCGGGCCGGACCGCCCCGGGCTGGGCGTGGAGGGCCCTGGCCGGCCCGGGGCGCGGCACCGCCGGCACCGACGCCCGGGCGTGCCGGGGCGGCCGACCGGGTCGGTCTCCCTGCTTTTCTTCGTCCGGATCGCGCTTTCGGTGGGGAATCGTCGCCGTACGGGGGGTGTCCGCCTCGTGATCCACGGTGCGGAGCGGGCGGGGCGTGAGGCCCGCGAGCCGGGCGTGGGAGAATCGCCTGAGGTCCCGCCGCCGCGAACAGCTACCCGCGCGGTGTCCGGCGTCCGGCCGTCCGGTCGGTGCCCGCGGGTCCGATTTCGCCGCCGCTGTCGAGATCGCCCAGGAGCCTGTGATGGACGCCGTGTTCTCCGTACCCGAGCCGCGCAACGAGCCGGTACGCACCTACGAGCCGGGCAGCGCCGACCGGGAGCGGCTGGAGCGGCGGCTGACCGAGCTGGCCGCCGACCGGATCGACCTGCCGATGACCATCGCCGGTGAACAGCGGATGGCCGGCGGTGACCCGATCGACGTGGTCCAGCCGCACCGGCACGCGCACGTGCTCGGGGTCACCGGTCACGCCACCCACGACGACGCCCGCGCCGCCGTACGGGCCGCCAAGGACGCCGCGCCGATGTGGCGGGCGTTGCCGTTCGAGGAGCGGGCCGCGGTCTTCCTGCGCGCCGCCGAGCTGCTGGCCGGCCCGTGGCGGGACACCCTCAACGCGGCCACCATGCTGGGTCAGTCCAAGACCGCCGTCCAGGCCGAGATCGACGCGGCCTGCGAGTTCATCGACTTCCTGCGGTTCAACGTGCACTTCGCCAGGGAGCTGCTGGCGGCCCAGCCGAACTCGTCGCCGGGGGTGTGGAACCGGTTCGACCACCGCCCGCTGGAGGGCTTCGTCTACGCGGTGACCCCGTTCAACTTCACCGCGATCGCCGGCAACCTGCCGTCCGCGCCGGCCCTGCTCGGCAACACCGTGGTCTGGAAGCCGGGCCCCACCCAGCAGTTCGCGGCGCACTTCACCATGCGGCTGTTCGAGGCGGCCGGCCTGCCCCCCGGCGTGATCAACATGGTCACCGGGCGGGGCGAGGAGGTCTCCGACGTGGTGCTCGCCGACCCCGACCTGGCCGGCATCCACTTCACCGGCTCCACCAAGGTCTTCCAGCAGCTGTGGCGCACGGTCGGCGAGAACATCGCCTCCTACCGGGGCTACCCCCGGCTGGTCGGCGAGACCGGCGGCAAGGACTTCGTCGTCGCGCACCCCAGCGCCGACGTCGACGCCCTGCACACCGCGCTGATCCGGGGCGCCTACGAATACCAGGGTCAGAAGTGCTCGGCCGCCTCGCGGGCCTACGTGCCCCGGTCGTTGTGGTCAGGCGGGCTGCGCGACCGGCTGGCCGCCACCGCCGACGCGTTGACCTACGGCGACGTGACCGATTTCGCCAACTTCGGCGGCGCGGTGATCGACGCCCGCGCGTTCGACAGGCACACCGCCGCGCTGGAGCTGATCGCCGGGGACGACAGCTGCCGGGTGCTGGCCGGGGGCACCGCCGACGACACGGTCGGGTGGTTCGTCAGGCCGACCCTGTTCGAGTGCTCCGACCTCGCCCACGAGACGTTCACCACGGAGTACTTCGGGCCGATCCTCGGCGTGCACGTCTTCGACGACGCCCGCTTCGACGACGTGGTCGCCCAGGCCGAGTCGATCGCGCCGTACGCGCTGACCGGGTCGGTCTTCGCCACCGACCGCCAGGTGATCGACGCGGTGGCCGAGAAGATGCGGTACGCGGCAGGCAACTTCTACATCAACGACAAGCCGACCGGGGCGGTGGTCGGGCAGCAGCCGTTCGGGGGCGCTCGGGCCAGCGGCACCAACGACAAGGCCGGTTCGTGGCACAACCTGGTCCGCTGGATGTCCCCCCGGACCATCAAGGAGACGTTCGTGCCGCCGACCGACCACACGTACCCGCACATGGGCTGAACCGGCGACGGCCGGCGGTGGCGTGCGACGACGTCCCCGCCGGCCGGGCCCGCCCGACCCCGGCGACGGGCCGGCACGCCCTGCGCGGTCGGCGGGGCGGCGGTCGGGGGTGGTCCTGGGAGCACTGTCGTCGGCCGACAGTGCACATTGGAAATCCTCCCGGGTGGCAAATCCGGAAATCCTGGACGCCGGGACGGCAAAGTGGCAGCTTAGACGGCATGGCGGATTCCGGAGTCAACCCCACCGCGGCGGCCCTGCTGGGTCTGTTGCACGAGGGGCCGATGACAGGTGGCCAACTGATGGCCGCCGCTGAGCGCCGACTGGCGCCGTACTGGTCGATGACACGCAGCCAGGTCTACCGTGAGTTGCCGGTGCTGGCTGAGCGTGGTTTTGTGCGGCTGGGCAAGCCCGGGCCGCGGATGAGTCAACCCTACGCGATAACCGCGGCCGGCAAGCGGACCTTCTCCCGCTGGCTGGCGGAGAATCCCGGTCGGGACACCATCCGCAACCCGATCGCCCTGCGGATCGCGTTCGGCAACCTGCACTCGGCCAGCCAGCTCAAGAACCTCTACGCCTCGGCCAACGAATACCACACCGAGGCCCTCGCGTACGTCCGCGAACAGGTCAAGACCGCCAAGAAGGAGGGCGACGAGTACGACGCCAGCGCGCTGGAGTTCGCCGTCGCCTACCACAAGGCCGCGCTGTCCTGGCTCAAGACCGCCCCGGTCGGTTGATCATCGGCCCTGGTAGGTGGTGTGACGTGAGCGGACCGCCGTACGCACAGTACCCTTGTCTGTCGTGACCGCTGCCGATTACGCCGAACAGCTCAAGGAACTCGACGCGACCCTGCGCAACATCGAGGCGGTGCTCGACCTCGACCGTCTGCGGGAGGAGAAGGCCCGGCTGGAGGAGCAGGCGTCCGCGCCGGACCTCTGGGACGACCAGGCCAAGGCACAGCAGGTGACCTCGCAGTTGTCGTACGTCAACGGCGAGATCAGCAAGCTGGGCAGCCTGCGGTCCGGGCTCGACGACGCCCGGGTGCTGCTGGAGTTGGCCGAGGACGAGGCCGACTCCGGGGCGCTGGGCGAGGTCGAGTCCGAGATCGCCACGCTGACCAAGGCCATCCAGGAGATGGAGGTCCGCACCCTGCTCTCCGGCGAGTACGACTCCCGGGAGGCGCTGGTCGCCATCCGGGCGGGTGCCGGTGGGGTGGACGCGGCCGACTTCGCCGAGATGCTGCTGCGGATGTACCTGCGCTGGGCGGAACGGCACGGCTACCCGACGGAGGTCTACGAGACCTCGTACGCCGAGGAGGCCGGCCTCAAGTCGGCCACCTTCACCGTCAAGGTGCCGTACGCCTACGGCACGCTCAGCGTCGAGTCGGGCACCCACCGGCTGGTCCGGATCAGCCCGTTCGACAACCAGGGTCGCCGGCAGACCAGCTTCGCCGGGGTGGAGGTGCTGCCGGTCACCGAGCAGACCGACCACATCGACATCCCGGAGAACGAGGTCCGGGTGGACGTCTACCGGTCCTCCGGGCCGGGTGGGCAGAGCGTCAACACCACCGACTCGGCGGTGCGGCTCACCCACATCCCCACCGGCATCGTGGTGACCTGCCAGAACGAAAAGTCCCAGCTGCAGAACAAGGCCTCCGCGATGCGGGTGCTCCAGTCCCGGTTGCTGGAGCGCAAGCGGCAGGAGGAGGAGGCGAAGCTGGCCGGCCTGAAGACCGGCAGCACCAGCTCCTGGGGCGACCAGATGCGCTCGTACGTCCTGCATCCTTATCAGATGGTGAAGGATCTGCGAACCGAGCAGGAGACCGGCAATCCGTCCTCGGTCTTCGACGGCGAGCTGGACAGCTTCATCGAAGCCGGCATCCGCTGGCGCAAGCAGCAGCAGCTCGCCAACGACGCTGCGTGATCGAGCGTGAACGGGGCGCGTCGTCGATCCCGGGTTGACCGGGCGAATCGATGACGCGCCCCGCATCGGCGGGGCGTGCCACTTGGCTCTGCGGTTACACCGCGTAGACTCACGACCCGTGATTCAGCTTGAGCAAGTGACGAAGACGTACCCGAAGGCGTCCCGGCCTTCGCTCGACAACGTGTCCGTCTCGATCGAGAAGGGCGAGTTCGTCTTCTTCATCGGGCCATCCGGCTCCGGCAAGTCCACGATCATCAAGATGCTGCTGCACGAGGTCGCCCCCAACAAGGGCCGGGTCATCGTCAACGGCAAGGACGTCACGTCGATGCGCTCCTGGAAGCGACCCCACTTCCGGCGCTCCATCGGCTGCGTCTTCCAGGACTTCCGGCTGCTGCCGAACCGCACCGCCTACGAGAACGTGGCGTTCGCCCTGGAGGTGATCGGCAAGACCAAGGCGGTGGCCCGCCGGGTCGTGCCCGAGGTGTTGGAGCTGGTCGGCCTCGGTGGCAAGGAGCACCGGTACCCGCACGAGCTGTCCGGTGGCGAGCAGCAGCGGGTCGCGGTGGCGCGGGCGTTCGTGAACCGCCCGCTGATCCTGCTGGCGGACGAGCCGACCGGAAACCTGGACCCGGACACCTCGATCGAGATCATGCGTTTGCTGGACCGGATCAACCGCACCGGCACGACCGTCGTGATGGTCACACACGACTCCAACATCGTGAACCAGATGCGCCGTCGCGTCGTCGAGATCGAAAGCGGCCGCATCGTGCGCGACCAGGCCCGCGGCGTCTACGGGTGAGCCGGCGCTCCACCCCTGCCGTACGACCTGACGACGAACACCTCACGCCGGAGAGCCGGAGGAACACCCGATGCGGATGAAGTATGTCCTGTCCGAGGTACTGGTCGGACTGTGGCGCAACGTCACCATGACCGTCGCGATGATCATCACGATGGCGGTCTCGCTGACCATGCTCGGCGCCAGTGGCCTGATGTACAAACAGGTCGGCGACATGAAGGACCTCTACTACAAGAACGTCGAAGTCTCGATCTTCCTGAAGACCGACGTCACCGAGCAGCAGCGCACCGACCTCGACGCCAAGCTGAAGAGCGATCCCCTGGTCAAGGAGGTCCTCTACGTCAACAAGGATGAGGCGTACAAGACCTTCAAGGAGATGTACCAGGACGCGCCCGACCTGGTGAACGCCGTGAAGCCGGACCTGCTGCCCGAGTCGTTCCGGCTGAAGCTGGTCAACCCGGAGCAGTACAAGAACATCTACGACCAGTACCAGGGCACCGAGGGGGTCGACGTGATCGTCGACCAGAGCCGGCTGCTGGACAAGATCTTCAACGTGCTCACCGCGATCCAGAACATCGCGCTGGCCGCCGCGGTGGTGATGGCGATCGCCGCGCTGCTGCTGGTCGCGAACACCATCCAGGTGGCCGCGTACAGCAAGCGGCGTGAGGTCGCGGTCATGAAGCTGGTCGGCGCGTCGAACTGGTTCATCCAGGCGCCGTTCGTGCTGGAGGCGGTGGTCGCCGGCCTGATCGGCTCGTTGCTGGGCCTGATCGCGCTGATCGGGGCGAAGCAACTGCTGTTCAGTGGCTCGTTGAAGGCGTTGGAGGGGCTGCTCTCGCCGGTCCAGTGGTCGGACATCTTCCTGATGTTCCCGCTGATGGCCGGCGTCGGTGGCCTGATCAGCGCTGCAACCGCCTGGGTCACGCTCCGCTTCTACCTGCGGGTCTAGTCACGCTTGTGCCTGCGGCTCTGGTCACCGCAGGGCTCTCCGACAAGGACCCTCCCGGGCCGGGAAGAAACGGCGCGGGAGGGTCCTTATCGTTCGGGTAGCATGATCCCCGCTCACCGGCCGGGTGGTCGGTGCGCGTAGTGGAAGGGAGGTGGCGCCGGATGCCACGGGAAAAGGGTCGCAAGGTGGTCGCCTCCAACCGGAAGGCCCGCCACGACTACGCCATCCTCGACACGTACGAGGCGGGCATGGCGTTGACCGGCACCGAGGTCAAGTCGCTGCGCGCCGGGCGGGCCTCGCTGGTCGACGCGTTCGCCCAGGAACGTGACGGTGAGCTGTTCCTGCACGGCATGCACATCCCGGAGTACACCCAGGGCACCTGGACCAACCACGAGCCCCGGCGTACCCGCAAGCTGCTGCTGAAGCGGATGGAGATCGACAAGTTGATCGGCAAGACCCGCGAGGGGGGCCTGACCATGGTCCCGTTGCAGGTCTACTTCTCCGACGGCTGGGCCAAGGTCGAGATCGCCCTGGCCAAGGGCAAGAAGTCGTACGACAAGCGGCAGGACCTCGCCAAGCGGGACGCCGACCGGGAGATCGCCCGGGTGTCGGGTCGGCGTGGCAAGGGAATGGACGACTGATTCATCCCCTTTGTCCGGCTCGACGGGCCGGACCGGGGCTCGGGATGAAACCCGTTGCGGCAGGCGTTAGTCTGGTCAGTGCCGCCACAACCGGCGGCCCGTCGAGGGGGTGACTGGTTTCGACTTCGTACGCAGCGACAGGGGAAGCGAGCCGAGGAAGCCGACGTCGTCTCGAGAATCGGTCGTCGGAAACCAATAAGCGCCAAGCAAAATCGCGCTGACTTCGCTCTCGCCGCCTGAGGCGAGTAGTGAGTCTGTCGGCCTGGGAACGCCTTCGTCCCAGTTAGCCGGCATCAGCTAGAAGGCTGGCCAATCGGACCCGGTCGCGGGGTCCGTGCGGCGAGATCAATCAGCGACTGGGCCCGTCACACCAACTTGCTCGCGTGAGCGGTGGGGCCGAGTAGAGGCATAGCGAGCTGCGCTCGGAGAAGCCCTGACAAACCGGCGAAGGACCCGGGTTCGATTCCCGGCACCTCCACCACCTCGATGATGCGCCCCGGTCCCCAAGGACCGGGGCGCATCACTGTTCCCCCTCCCGGCACGCCTTGCCCCGCCTTGCCGTGCTCCGCCCCGCCGTGCTCCGCCCCGCCTTGCTCCGCCCGCGCCTTGCCTTGTTGATCAAGAGGTTTGCGTCAGACCCGGCGCGGCGGGTGACGCAAACCTCTTGATCACCCGGCCTTGACGGGTGGCGCGTGGTGATCAAGAGGTTTGCGTCAGAATTGGAGATCAACTTGACGCAGACCTCTTGATCACCGGGGCGGGCCCGGGGAGATGGTCTCGATCAACGAGGCGGGCGCGGTGGGCGGGGCGGGGCGTGGTGCTGGGAGGGGAGGGAACCGGGAGGGGTGGGTGGGCGTCTCAGGGGGATGCGGCGACTCGTAGGGCTGGCGTGGGGGTTGGGGCTCGTGGTGGCGGTGGGTGGGTGTGCGGCAGCCGGGTCGGTGCCCGGTGGCGCGGTGCCCGGTGGTGTGGTGTCCGGTGGTGCGGTGGATGGTGAGCCGGGGAAGCAGCGGAAGGTGTTCGACGGGAGGGCCGTGGAGGTCGCCGGGGCCTGGCGGCCCGGTCCCGGGTGGTCGAGCGGATACCTGCCGTTGCAGGACGCTACGGTGCTGATGGGTCAGCCCGGCTTCGACGCCGGCACCGAGGCGGCCTTTCGTGCCGGCTGGTACCGGGACCAGATCGTGCTGCCGACCGACGTGCCCGCCGACGGAGCGATCCGCTTCCCCGACGGTGCCCTGACCGTCCCGCTGATCAGCGCCGCCGAGGCGTACCGGCAGCTCGACCAGGGGGACCCGCCGCCGTGCGAGGGGCGACCCCGGGGACCACGACCCCCCGAACCGACAGCCGGCACCCGGCCGGACGATCCCGTCGCGACCCAGGCTGCCTGCATTCCGCTCACGGTCACCGGGGTCACCCTGGGCACCGCCGAGGTACGTACCAGTCGGGGGGTCGCCGCCGTACCGGCCTGGATCTTCACCGTGGCGGAGCTGACCAGCCCGGTGGCCCGCCTGGCGGTGGCGCCCCGGGCGGTAACCGCCGCACCCGGTCCGGCGGCCCCGGACCGGCCCCTGCCGGACGGGGTGGCCGGTGCCGACCAGCTCCGCCGGGTCGATGGCGCGCGACTGACGTACGCGGTCGGCCTGGGCGCCTGCGACAGTGGACCCGCCGCCCTGGTGTGGGAGAGCGACGAGGTGGTGGTGGTCGGCGGCGGGGTGGTCCGGGGCACCGGCGAGTGCATCGACCTGGCGGTGTTCAAACCGGTCACCGTGACGTTGGCGGCCCCGCTCGGGAAACGGCCGGTGCTCGACGTCGCCACCGGCCGGGTGCTCACCCTGACCGCCCACTGACCCGCTCCGGGCTTCCCGTCCGAACGTCGCACGCTCGCGTTGATCAAGAGGTTTGCGTCATCCTGATCGACCGACGTGACGCAAACCTCTTGATCAACGCGGACAAGCGAGCGGGGGAACAGTGAGCGGGGTGCGGCCAGCTTCACTGTCAGAGGAGGGTGGGGATGGCGGTGCTGATCGGTGTGGGGAGCACCGTGGGGCCGTCGGCACGTAGCGCCCCGGTGAGCGCGTCGGCCAGGTCGGGCAGCGCGTCGACGACGCGGGTGGCGCAGCCGTAGCCCCGGGCGATGGCGGTGAGGTCCAGGCCCGGCAGGTCCAGTCCGGGCACGCCCGGGGTGGACTTCAGCTCGGCGAACGCCTTGAGGATGGCGTACTGCTGGTTCACCGGGACCAGCACGACCACCGGCAGCCGCAGCTGCGCGGCGGTCCACAACGCCTGCACCGAGTAGTGGAAGGAACCGTCCCCGATCACCGCGACCACCGGCCGACCCCGCCCGGTGTCCCGCTCGGCGAGGGCGATACCGACGGCGGCGGGCAGCCCGTAGCCGAGCCCTCCGCTGGCCATGGTGAAGTACGACGCCGGGCGGGTCACCGGGAGTCGACGCCGCAACGCCGCGAGGTTCGACGGCGACTCCTGCACCAGCACCCCGTCGGCGGGCCAGCAGGCGGCCAGCGCGGCGAAGAGCGCGTCCGCGTCGGGCGGGTCGTCGGTGCCCGGCGGTTCCGGCGTCGGGCGGGGCGGCGGCGTCGGCCGGTCGGCAGCGGGCAGCAGGTCCAGCAGCGCGGCCAGGGTCAGCCCGGCGTCACCGAGCAGGCTGTCGCCCACCGGGGCCCGTGCGGCCTCGTCCGGGTCGTCGGTGACGTGCAGCAGCCGAGCCCCGGGCGGCAGGTGGTCGCCGGGCACGTGCGGGTAGTAGCGGAACACCGGCGCGCCGACCACCAGCACCACGTCGTGCCCGGTGAGTTTCTCGGCCAGCGGGGCGATCGCGTACGGCAGCACCCCCCGGTAGTGCGGGTGGTGCTCCGGGAACGCGGCCCGCTCCGGTGCCGGTGCTGACCAGACCGGCGCGGCGAGCCGCTCGGCCACCGCCGCCGCCACCGGCCAGGCGGTGGCCCGGTCCACCGCGGCGCCGAGCACCAGCACCGGGTTGCGGCTGGCGGCCAGCAACGCGGCGAACTCCCGCAGCCGACGCGGGTCGGGGGCGAACCGGGTGGCCACCGTCCGCACCTGCGGTGGTGGGTCCGCCGGCTGGTGCCAGTCGTCCAACGGCAGGGAGAGGTAGACCGGGCCGCTCGGTGGTTGCGCCGCCGTGGCGTACGCCCGCATGAACGCCGCCGGGACGTCCTGCGCCCGCACCGGCTCGTGGCTCCACTTCACGTACGGCTGGGGCAGCTCGGTGGGGTGCCGGTTGGCCAGCCGGGGCTCCATCAGCAGCATCTCCCGGCTCTGCTGCCCGGCGGAGACGATCAGCGGTGTCCGGTTGTGCCAGGCGGTGACCAGGTTGCCCATGCCGTTGCCGGTGCCCGGGGCGGTGTGCAGGTTGACGTGCGCCGGCCGGCCGGTGGCCTGGGCGTAGCCGTCGGCCATGGCGACCGCCGACGCCTCGTGCAGGGCGTGCACGTAGTGGAAGTCGGCCGGGAAGTCCTGGAGGAACGGCTCCTCGGTCGAGCCGGGGTTGCCGAAGACCGTGGTCAGGCCGAGGGCGCGGAGCAGATCGTAGGTGGTCTCCCGGACGGTCGCCATCGCCCTCCACCTCCGCGTCCCCGACCCGCCGGTGTCCGCCGGGACCGGGTCCCTGACCTGCCGAATCTATCGGGTGGCAGGCGGCGCTCCGCGCGCTTTGCCGGCTATTGCCCTGTCCGGGGGCTGCCGGGAGCACGTCCGGGCCGTGCGGCGACAGGTCAGGGGAGGGGGAACGGGGTCCGGATGCCGTCCAGCGCGTGCCCGCAGGGGCAGTCGCGGTCGGTGGGCAGGGCGGCCACCGCGTCCAGCAGTACGCCCCGCAGCCGGTCGGTGTTCTCGCCGAAGACCCGGAACACCTCCTCCTGGGTGACCGAGTCGCCCGCCTCCACCCCGGCGTCCAGGTCGGTGACCAGCGCGATGGAGGTGTAACAGAGGGCCAGCTCGCGGGCGAGCACCGCCTCCGGGTGGCCGGTCATGTTGACCACCGTGCCGCCCATCGCGGCGTACCAGCGGGATTCCGCACGGGTGGAGAAGCGCGGCCCCTCGACCACCACCACCGTGCCGCCGTCGACCGCCGGCACGTCGCGCCCGGCCGCCGCGTCGAGCAGGGTACGCCGCCCCACCGGGCAGTACGGGTCACCGAACGTCACGTGCACCGCGCCCTGGTCGTAGTAGGTCTGCACCCGGCCGCTGGTGCGGTCGATGAGCTGGTCGGGCACCACGAACGTGCCGGGGCCCAACTCGGGGCGCAGCCCGCCGACGGCGCAGGGGGCGAGCACCTGGCGTACTCCCAACGTGCGCAGTGCCCACAGGTTCGCCCGGTACGGAATCAGGTGCGGGGGGTGGCGGTGATCACGCCCGTGCCGGGGCAGAAACGCCACCGAACGGCCGCCCACGGTGGCGATGGTGAGCACGTCAGAGGGGGTGCCGTACGGGGTCTCGACCTGGTGTTCCGTGGCGTCGTCGAGGAGCGCGTACAGCCCCGAACCGCCGATCACCGCGATGTCCGCCGTCGGACCCATCGATCCTCCCTCGACCGCCCTCGATCACCTGTCGGTCAGACCTTAGCCACCGCACCGGGTGCAGGCTATGGTGCCAGGCATGGCGGTGACAGCACAGTTGGTCGGTGGTGCCCGGTTGTCGGACCCGGTGCGCGGCTGACGATGTCCGAGACGCAGGGGGAGGGACCGGCGATCAGCGGTCGTGCCGTGGAGTCGATGACCGGGCGGCTGCTGGTCGCGACACCGGCCCTCAAGGACCCGAACTTCGATCGTACGGTGGTGCTGCTGGTCGCCCACGAGGCCAACGGTGCGCTCGGGGTGGTGCTCAACCGGGCCACCGAGGTGGCCGTCGCGGACGTCCTCGGCGAGTGGAGCGATCTCGCCCGGCACCCGGCGGTGCTCTTCGAGGGCGGTCCGGTGCAGCCGGAGTCGGCGATCTGTCTGGCCCGGATGCGTCATCCGATGCGCCGGTTGAAGGGTTTCCAGCCGATCTCCGGCGCGGTGGGCACGATCGACCTGTCCTCCGATCCGGAGCGGATGCGTGACAGCATCGGCGGCATCCGGGTCTTCGCCGGCTACTCCGGCTGGGGGTCCGGGCAACTGGAGCAGGAGATCGAGGACGGCTCCTGGTTCGTGCTCGACGCGCTGCCCGGTGACGCCTTCGTCGACCGCCCGGACGACCTCTGGCCGATGGTGCTGCGCCGGCAGGGTGGCATGATGGCGGCGGTCGCGCACTTCCCGCCGGACGTCGCGTTGAACTGATCGGCAGGGGACCCCCGCGAGATGACCATGCTCGGCCGCGTGTGTATAGTTCTCTCCGTGCCCGGGCGACCGGGACGACCGCAAGGGGCCGTGGCGCAGCTGGTAGCGCACCACACTGGCAGTGTGGGGGTCAGGGGTTCGAGTCCCCTCGGCTCCACCCTTGAGGCAACAGGTCAGCGGCCTGGTCGAGTATCGACCGGGCCGCTTTTCCGTGTCCGGCCCCGGTTGACGACGCCACCCGGGGCACGGGCAGCCTGATTCGACGGTGGGGTTGACGTCGTCGGCCACCCGGGCACCGGGTCGGTGACGCGGGGTGGCCGGTCGTCGTGACCGCGCCCGTACCGGGCCGGCCACCCGCGCGCTGGGGTGTGGGACCGGCCCACCTGCCCGGCTGGGGTTGCGGGGGTGGGCGGGTCTCCTGCGCCGGGGCCGGCCGCGACGACGCCGGCGGGGCCGTCGGGGGTACGGGCGGGGAACTGCCGCAGTTTCCGGGGTGCTGGGGTCACCGACTACGGGCGGCCCGGCCACCCGGTGGGCGGCAGCGGCCGGTGCGGTAGGTGTTTCCGGATCCGGGCAGGGTGCGCCTGGGCGCGGAGCTGCCGATCAGAACGGGACGAGTGCCTTGCCCGCGCCGGTGCCGGGGCGGATGGCGGGGAACTCCGGTCCCTTCCAGTGGCCGATCGGCGCGCGGGTGATGGCGGGAACGGCCGCGACGGGCTCTTCCACGCTCATGTCCACTCCCGGGGCCGACGGCATCTGGTGGAGAAGCTAGCCGCCGTTGCCGGCCCGGTCAACCACGGGGGATGGATCGTTACCTGCCCGCCGACCTGCGCGTTCGCCGGGTTGCGAGGGCACCGGCACACACCGACTTGGCGTAATGCGAGATATCGTTTCGCATCTTGACAGGGGTTTTCGGGCCCCGTACCTTCGCTGCAAGTCGGCGAGGCGTCAGGGTGCTGCTGGGGTGCAGCCCGACCGCCCGAACCGGCCGTGACCAGCGTTGCCCGGCCATGCCGTGACGCCGTCTGCGGTTCTCGCGGCCCTGATTGATCCCTCCCAATCTGGCAGTTCAGGCATTCCGCACCATCACCGAGTCGATGCAGTTCGCGTCGGACCCGCGCCGCAGCAGCCAGGCGGCCGTATCCGTCGCGGCGGAGCCGTCCCTTCGTACCCACCGAGCCCTCATCCCCGCCGCCGACGTCGGCGGCGGGAGACGTCGGGCCACGCGCGAAGCACATAGGAGCATCACGATGAACACACGACGTACCGGTGCGATGGTCGCCCTTGCCGCACTGCTCTTCACGAGCGCCTGCGGGGGCGCCGAAGGCGCTGCGGACAGCGCGGACGGCACCACGAAGGTTTCCGTCACGACGTTCGGCTGCGAAATCTGGAACACCTGGGCGATCGGGAAGGGCGTCTACGGCAAGCACCGCCTCGACGTCGAGCTGGTCCGCTCCGGAGGTGGCTCGGCGGCGGTCGCCGCAGTCCTGTCCGGGGCGGCCGACTTCGGCTACGTCAACGGCTACACCGCGATCAACGCCTACAACACCGGTTTCCCGATCCAGATGGTGTCCGGGGTGAACGTCAACGCGTTGCCGCCGGCGAAGCCCGCGCAGGGCGTCTTCGTCGGCAAGGACTCCCCGATCAAGGCGGCCACCGACCTCGCCGGCAAGAAGATCGCGGTCAACGAGATCAACGGCATCAACCAGATCGTGACCGCGAGCTGGTTGAAGGCCAACGGAGTCGAGCCGGACAGCGTCAGCTTCGTGGCGCTGCCCTTCGCCGAGCAGGTACCCGCCGTGCTCAGCGGACGGGTCGACGCCGCGCAGCTGGGCTACTCGCTGCTGGGCAACAACAACGACAACGTACGCAGCCTGGCCGACCCCTTCGCCAGCAGCGACAAGATCTACATCGCGACCTACGTCGCCGCCAAGAGCTTCGTCGGCAAGGGCGACGCCGCCAAGCGATTCCACGAGGCGATCACCGAGACCGCGCAGCAGCTCAGCGACCCCGCCAACACCGACGAGGCGTTCCGGTTGCTCTCCGAGTGCCAGAAGGTGCCGGCGGAGACTCTCGCCGCCCAACCGCAGAACGCACTCGAAGCGGACGTCGACGTCGCCGCGCTGGACCGGATGGCCCAGCAGATGGTCGACCTGAAGATGCTCCAGAAAAAGCCCGACCTGGGGCCCTTCGTCACCGACTTCGCGCGGTCCTGACCTGTCCTGTCGTCGCGGTAGGCGGGCCACCATGAGGGGAGAGGACGTGACATGGCGTCGGACGTCCACGTGATTGACCAGGTCGAGGCGGACGCCCGACCCACCGGCGGGCCCGTCGCGGCCCGCCGGTGGGGCCCCACACCCGACTGGGTGCTGGGAGTGGCGGGCGTGGTGACCATGTTCGTGCTGTGGGACCTGGTGGTCCGGGCCGGGGCGGTCTCGGTGGACTCCCTGCCGTACCCGGTGGACACCCTGCAACGCGCTGGCGAACTGCTCGTCGACGCGACGTTCCTGACCGAGGTGGCGCAGACCCTGTGGGCGTGGCTGTTGGCCATGCTCGTCGCCAGCGCCGTCGGCATTCCGCTGGGGCTGACCCTGGGCTACTTCTCCGCCCTCTACCGGCCGTCGTCCTCGGTGGTGCACGCCGGCCGGTCGATCCCCTCCTCGGCGTTCCTGCCGATCGCCATCCTGATGTTCGGCCTCGGCACCCAGATGAAGGTGTCCCTGGCGATCTACGCGATCTTCTGGCCGATCCTGCTCAACGCGATGTACGGCGTCCGCGACACCGAACCGCTGATGCTGGCCACGGGGCGCAGCATGGGCTGGACGCGTACCCGGCTGCTGACCCGGGTGGTGCTGCCGTCGGCGGCCCCGTCCATCGCCACCGGGCTGCGGGTGGCCAGCTCGACGGCGCTCATCGTGGTGCTCTCCGCCGAACTGCTCGGCGCCACCAACGGGGTGGGAACGGTGATCACCACGTACCAGCAGGCGCAGCGACCCGACTTCGTCTACGCGGGCATCCTGCTCGTCGGCCTGCTCGGGATGGGCCTCTACTACGGCTTCAACCTGGTCGAACGCCTGGTGGTGCCGTGGGGCCAGGCACAGCGGGAGGGTGGGCGATGAGCGGGCAGGGGCTGCGCCGGCCGGTGGTCACGTCGGCGCTGGCGGTGGGACGCGGGGTACGGTCGCTGTGGCTGCTCGCCCTGCTGCTGGTGGTGTGGGAGGTCGCCGCCCGGATGGTGGGCTCCCTGTTCGTACCGCCGGTGTCGCAGATCTTCGGAGCGTTCGTCGACACCTGGCTGTCCGCCTCGCCGTCGTCGCTGTTCCTCAGCTCCCAGTTCCGGGTCGACGTCCTGCCGAGCCTCGTCCGGCTCGGCCTGGGCTACGGCGCGGCGACGGTGCTCGGCGTCGGCCTCGGCATCCTGATCGGGGTGTGGCGGCCGGCCGGCGCGTTCTTCAACCCGCTGATCCGGCTGGGCATGTCGGTGCCGGTCACCGCTCTGCTGCCCATCGCCATCGTGCTGTTCGGCATCACCAGCGGGATGAACGTCTTCCTCATCGCGCTGGGCTGCCTCTGGCCGATCCTGATCAACACCTACGACGGCGTCCGGGGCATCGACCGGACGGTGGTCACCGCCGCCCGGAGCCTGCGACTGACCCGGCGCCGCTACTTCCTGCGGGTCCTGCTGCCCGGCGCCAGCCCCGCCATCTTCGCGGGCATGCGGATCAGCATCGGCATCGCGCTGGTCCTGATGGTGATCTCCGAGCTGTACGCCGCCACCGCCGGCCTCGGGTTCTACATCGTGAGCCAGCAGCGGCTGTTCCAGTTCCCGCAACTCTGGTCGGCGATCGTCCTGCTGGCGCTGCTGGGCATCCTCTTCAACGCCGTCTTCGCCATGGTCGAGCGGGTGCTGCTGCGGTGGCACCGCAACGTGCGCCCCGACAGCGCGGAAAGCCACTGACCGACACCACGTAGGAGCCCCGGATGAACCCCGTGACGACCCGACCGCACCAGCCCGGTGCCGCCCTCGACACCCCCGTGCTCGACGTGCAGGAGTTGAGCAAGTCCTACCGGTCCCGCAAGGGCGACGTGCCCGCCGTACGCAGCATCGAGTTCGCCGTCCACGCCGGGCAGTTCGTGTCGGTGGTGGGGCCCTCCGGCTGCGGCAAGACCACCCTGATGATGTGCATCGCCGGGCTGCTGCCCATCTCCGGCGGCGCGGTCATGTTCCGGGGAGAACGCATGTCCGGCCCCCGTGACGGCGTGGCGGTCGTCTTCCAGGACTACAGCCGCTCGCTGTTCCCCTGGTTGACGGTCGAGAAGAACGTCGCCCTCCCGCTGCGCGACCGGGGCCTGCCCCGAACCGAGATCCGGCAGCGGGTGCAGGAGTCGCTGGAGATGGTGGGCCTGGCCCACGCTGCCGGGTTGCACCCGTGGCAGCTCTCCGGCGGCATGCAGCAGCGGGTCGCCATCGCCCGGGGGCTCGCCGTCCGGCCGGAAATGCTGATCATGGACGAGCCGTTCGCCTCGGTGGACGCCCAGACCCGGGCCAGCCTGGAGGACCTACTGCTCAAGGTCTGGGCCGAGACCGGTACGACCGTGCTGTTCGTGACCCACGACATCGACGAGGCCGTGTACCTGTCCGACCGGGTGGTCGTGCTGTCCCAGGGCCCGTCCGTCGTCGTGGCGGACCTGCCGGTCACCCTCGACCGACCCCGCGACCAGATCGCGACCAAGCAGACCCCGCTCTTCGGTGAACTCCGCGAGCACGTCTACTCGCTGGTCATGGCGTCGCAGCGGCGGACCTCGCTGGCGGGGGAGCCGAGCTGACCGGCTGACCGGGTCGCGCCGATGCGGCATACGGGCGGGACGGGCCCTCTCGGGGAGGCCGTCCCGCCTTTCCGTCTGCTCTGCTGCTCAGGGCACACCGGGACTCGACAGAGTAGCGCCGGGCTGGCTGGACCACCCAGGACGTAGGCGCGGGATGAGCCAGGTTCTATGCCGCTTAGCGGAGTCGCTGCAACACGCCGGTCTGTGGATCGGTAAGGGCCCGGAAATGCGCGACGAGCCTACGCACCACCTCTGGATCATGGAGCACCACGCCGACCTCGATGTTGTGCGACAGTGCTCGGTCGGTGAGGTTGGCGCTGCTGATCACCGCTACCTCGTCGTCAGCAGCGATGAGTTTTGCGTGCAACGCGGCGCGTGGGTTCCCACTGGCGGCCCGTCGTGCGGCCGGCCAGTGCCAGAACGTCGCCTGATGCCGGAGGGCGGCGAAGGTCGCTGCGGCCCCGGCGGACCCCCTTAAGGCACCACCGTCTTCGGTAGAGCTTTCCAGGATCAGATCGACGTGTACGCCCCGCTGAGCCGCGGACAGCAGTTCGTTGATCACCTCGGCGACCCCGTATGCGGCGAAGCTCGCCACGAGCAGCCTGCTCCGGGCCGCCCGAATGACCTCGACGACCACGGAGCTGGTGAGCCGCACCGGCCCGGCGGCGGTAGTCGGCCCGCTGACCGCCAACTCGGTGCGCCTGGCCTCGGTGCGCCGCTGCAGCAGGGCGGCGCTGCGCAGGGCGAGCGCGACGGCCGCACCCGGAAGGTCGGGTGCGTCGGTACGCCAGCTCCGGATCAGCCGTTCGGCATGGGTGCCGACCGAGAACCCGGGTCGGGCGTCGGCCAGCTCGGCGACCACCGCACCGTCATCGGGAGCATCCACGTTCATCAGCACGCCGGCCCAGACGTCGAGATGGTCGGCCGGGAGCGTGGTGGTGAGGTCGGCGATCAGCGCCGCGAACCGCTCATGGCTCACCGGGCGAAGAATCCGGAGCCGGGGTCGTTGAGCGTGTCGACCAGCAGGGCCCGGTCGAGGTAGTGGTTGCCCCGCTCGCAGGAGGTCTCGGCGGCGAAGAGGCAGGCGTGGCAGGCGGCGGCGGACAGCCGGGCGTGCACGGTCGGGTCGTGTTCCGCACAGAGCGGGTCGGAACTGCACAACCGGGCGGCTTCCAGGGCCCGCTCGACGAGGCCCCCCAGCCGGTCGCTGCGTCCCAGCGAGACCAGGCCGCCCAGGGTGCCCTCGCTGTCGGGCGCCGAGGTGTAGAGCAGCACCCCGGCACCGAGAGTGTCGTCCATCCGGCCGTAGATGCGTTCGCCGATGCCGGCTGCGCTGTATCCGCATTCCAGGGCCAACTCGCGGATGAGCACATGGGCGAGGGTGTGCAGCAGGACGTATCGGGCGCCGGGGTGCTCCTCCGGGTCGAGCCTGCGCTGTGCCCGCCAGCGGTCATGGGCCCGGACGAGCAGCTTTTCGCGTTGTTTGACCTCGGGTCGGTGTTCCCACTCGACCACCCGCTCCTCGTCGAGGCGCAGGAAGATCCCCTCGCCCCGCATCTCGGCGCAGGGCAGCCAGGTCGGCTTGCCGACGGTGAGCGGGGCACGCCGTCGCTCCGGGGTGTCGAGCACGTCCCACTCGGGTGCGTCGATCCGGGTGAAGCCGTACAGCGCGGAAACCTCGCGTAGGCGGGGGGCGAGGACCACCTCCCGCAGCCAACTCCGGTGCTGAGGTGGCACCGGCTCCGAGCGGGTGGTGAAGTCGGGCAGGTCGGTGCTGGTGCCGGCGGTGAACGCTCGCCACTCGGGTTTGCGCAGGTTACCGCTGTCATCCGGGGCGTCGCCAGGCTCAGCTTTGTCGCGGCGTTGGATGGCCGCCCAGACCCGGTCGACGCCGTAGGGCTTCAGCTCGGCCCAGCAGCTCTGGGTCTGCATGATCTTTTTCGCGGTGGCCTCGTCCAGCCCGGCGAGCACGCCCAGGTCCCGCCAGTGGTCGTCGACCACCTGATCGACCGGATGCTCGGCCCGGGGAATGCTGAACACCCGCAACTGCATGGCGAACCAGCTGTTGGTGGCACCAAGGGCGAGCGTACGGGCAGGCGCGTCGCAGCTCCCGTAGCTGCCGAGGTGGGGGTGACGGCCCCGGCAGGCGGGCAAACTCCGCTCGGCGAGAAGACCGATCGCCGCCGACATCGGTCGGCGCGAACCGCACTCGCAGGAGATGAAGATGTTGGCCGCCTCACCGGTGCTGCCGCGCTCGGTAAGGGTGAGCGAATGGCCCGCGCCCGGGTCCGTGCCGCCATGCGCGATGTAGGACCAGGGGAAGTCGTCCAGGTGGCCGTTGTCGCAGGCCAGCACGAAACGGGCCGGCACGGCGGTGGGGCGGGAGTTTCCGTTGCCCCGGCAACTGTGCACGTAACGGACCCGGTCCGGCTGGTAGGGCGACGTCAGCAGCTCGAACAGCCCGGAATCGGCCGGCGCGAGCCGGTTGCACCGGGTATCCGAGCAGCGCAGCCAGGTGGGGAAGAGGGCCACCGGCACGCCCACCCGGGTCCAGTCGGCGAACAGGTCTGACGTTTCCGGCAGGTGCGGAGGGAGCCGAAGACTCTCCACCTGGTCGCCGAGCCTGCGCCGGACCGCCGTCAACAGTCGGTCCTCGGTGACCGGCGTCGAGTGGGTGAGGTCCCAGTGTGCCAACCCGAGGGTCAGCACCGACAGGCTGGGCAGGTCGGCGACCGAGCCGACGCCGTAGGTGTGCAACAGCTGGTTGGGGCGCAACGCACCGACCCGCAGATTGCGCGGCTGCGGCCCGCTCATGAGGATGCCCCTGCGACACCGCCTCCGAGGGGCGGAACGAACGGCGGTGGATCGTCCCCGACGGCACCGAGTTGCAACTGGAGCTGGATGCCCGGCTCCACGTCCCGCAGCGAGGTGGGGCAGGTCGTCTGCACCCACCGGCCCTCCTCCGGGCGGTGCAGCAGCCCGGCGATGTCGTCGCTGTGGTACGGCTTGTCGTAGGCCAACCGCCGGGCGGGCCGGGCGCGTTCCCGTGCCCACAGGTCGAGGCGGGCTTCGAGTTCGTCCTCCACCCGTTGGCGGACGGTGTTGTCGGCGGCCACCTCGCTGCGGCGTTTGAGGTATCGCACCACGTGGTCGGCGAGCTGGCCGTGCCGGTCGAATTCCCGCGCCCGCAGGTTGCCGTTGTAGGTGCCCTCCAGATCGCGGACCAGCGCCACCAGCACCCCGGTCAGCCCCCGGTCGATGGCCCGCTCGGCGAACGGGGTCACCGACAGGGCCTCGACCTGGCGGTAGGCGGTGGCGTGGAAGTGACCGAAGCGCTCGAAGTGCGACAGGTCGCGTGGCCGGGCCCAGTTGAAGACGGTGAACACCAGTCCCGGTGCCCTACGCCCGACCCGGCTCGTCGCCTGGATGTACTCGGCGGCGGACTTCGGCTGGTTGGCCACCACCATCACGCCCAGCCGTTCGATGTCGACCCCGACGGCGATCATGCTGGTGGCCAGGAGCACGTCGATCGGCCGGGGTGCGCCCTTGGCCCGGGTGGCGTCGAAGCGCACCGCGAGTCGGTCCAGCAGCGGCCGGATGGCGTCCGAGGGCATCCGGGAGGTCAACTCCTCCAGGTACGGGTCGTACCGTCGGGCGAGCCCGCGTTCGTCGGCCTTGATGAGACGGCTGGAGACGTCGTCCTCGACGAGCCGCCGCATGCCGCCCAGGTCGCGCAGGCTGTTGAAGTAGCCGACCAGCGTCATGTAGGGGTCGGTCACCGGGTTACGGCCGTATGTCTCGTGGAGCTTCTGCGCCGCGCCGAGCACGGAGACGTAGACCCGGATCAGGGTGGCCCGGAGCCGGTTGCCGTGCGCGCAGATGCCGACGTAACGACGGCCGGGACGTTCCTCGGTCGAGCGCTGCCGGGCGAAGAAGCTGTCGGAGGCGTCCAGCCCTGACGGGGGAAAGACCCGGGTCCGCCGGTTGAACAGCGCCCCGATCTGTTGCTGGGCCCGGCGCACGGTTGCGGTGGACGCGATCACCTTCGGCCGGGACCAGTGCCCCCGGACCGGTTCCCAGCTGGCCAGCCGGTCCACCGCGGTCTCGTACAGCCCGACCAGCGAGCCGAGCGGCCCGGAGATCAGGTGCAGCTCGTCCTGGATGATGAGGTCGGGTGGACGGAGCCGTCCGCACGTCACGACCCTGTTGCCCGGCCGGTGTCGCTTGCGCTCCCAGTCGGTCGATTCGAGATCCTCGGTGAGATAGCCGTGCTGGTCGCAGTGCTTGCCGACCCGACCGAAGAGAGCAGCGGTCTCGCCCTTCCACGGCAGCTGGGCGAACTTGTCGACGGTGGCGATCACCAGCGCCGGTGGGTGGCGGTAGAGCTCCTCGTCGACCAGGATCACCGGCAGCCCCGCCTCGTCCTTGCGTGCCGACAGGCTGCCGACCTCGCTGAACGGGCACTCGACGTCGGGGCAGAGCACCAGGGTGCGCCAGTGGTCCCGCTCGACCACGATGTCCCTGCCGGGGTTGATCTTTGAGCCGCACCACGGGCAGCTGGTGAGCTGGTGCGGTGAGCCGATGGCCCGGTTGGAGCGGCCCTGCCGCCGCTCGTCCAGCCAGTCCTTGGCGTCCTGCGTGCGGTTGGGGGTGACCCGGCCGCCTACCCAGAGGCCGATCCGGATCGGCGTGCCACCCCAGGTCTGCGGCTCGGCGCGGCGCAGGGTCTCGGCCGCGCAGATCAGCGTCGAGGCCCGCTCGAACTGCTGGATGGTGAGCAGGCGCAGGGTGTACCGCATCAGCACCGCCAGCCCGACCGCACCGGTCAACCCGCCCTGGTCGGGTTGGCGACGGCGGACCGCGATGGTGAAGGCGGTGAGGCCGAGGTACGCCTCGGTCTTGCCACCACCGGTGGGGAACCAGAGCAGGTCGGCGACCGCCTTGCCCACGTCGTCACCCCGCTCCGGGTGCCGGGGGTCGGCCAGGGCCGGCAGGTTGATCAGGATGAAGGCCAACTGGAACGGACGCCACCTGTGGTTCTCCGGTCGGTCGGCGTCGGCGACCGCCTGCTCCAGCGGAATGCCCGGGTGTTCCCGCCGCCGGGCGGCGACGAGGCTGTGCACCCGTTGCAGGTACATCGCCCGGTTGGCGAAGCCGAACGCCTGGCGGGCCGACGGGTCGGGGGAGGCGAGCAGCGTGATGCCGGCGGCGATCCGATCGGCGGCCTCCCGGGCGTCACGCAGCGCCTCGCGCACCTGGCGGTGGTAGTCGTCGAGTCGCCGTGACGGGTCGCCGGCGGTCGCCTCGTTGCGGTCGATCCACGCCCGGTAGCCGGCGACGAGCGGTCGCAACGCCGCCGTGAGGGCGTCGACCGGGCCGTCGGCCAGCTCGGCCAGCCGCCGCATGTCCAGCTCGACGTCGGCCAGCTCGGGCAGGTCGTCGTCCCGCTCGCTGCTGGGCACGTCGGTGAAGGGCATCTCGTGTGTGGGGACGGTCGCGGTGCGTACCGTAAGGGCACGTAGGGGGTCGGTGGGGGACGGCTCGGCATCGACTCCTGTGCCGTGCCCCACCGCGAACTCGGGGTGGAACCGGTAGGCCATCGCCAGCCGGCGGCGTTCCGACTGGTCGGCGTCGTCGCCGCCGGTGACCTGCTCCGGCCGGGGCAGGAAGACCGGCTCGCCGTCGGTCGGGCCGGTCGCGGTCAACTCGACCTGGAAGATCCACCGCTTCGGCTGACGCGCCGACTCGCTGTGCTCCCGGTTTTCCAGGAAGAGCGAGACCAGCCACACCTCACCCAGGCGGCGCACCCGACCCCGCACCACGATTTTCGGCTGCGCGGCGTCGGGCTCCAGCGGTGTGATCAGCCCTTCCCGCAGCGGCACGGTGACCGGGCCGCCGCGCTGCTGCCGTCGCCAGACCGTGCCGCCCGCGTGCCCGTCGCGCTCGCCAACGGCGGTGTCGTAGCTGCCCCAGGCGGCGGTGACCCGCAGCTCGGCGACCGACGACGGCACGCTGACGGTGAAGCCGAGCGAGGACGGGGCCAGGCTCGGCACGCTCGGCGCGGTCGGCTCGGCACCCCCCTCGGCGGCATCCGAGGCGGTCGCCTCAACGAAGGTGTCCTCAGTGGCCGGATCGACCGACGTGCCGTTGGGCGCCAACCGCCCGAGAATGTAGCGGTCGAGCGGGTTTTCCCTGGTGGAGAACTCTTCCGCCGGCCCGCCGAGCGGCCCGGCCAGGTCGGCCAGGACCAGCCCTTGCAGCTCGTCGCGAATTGTTCGCTCATCCGGTACGGCGAGCACACCCTGCCCAGTCACGAAAGTGACCGTAGCGGTTCACTGCGACCGGGGAAGCCACGACAGTCAGAAGGCCCTCTGTCGCATTTGGTCAGTCAGCTTCGGCTTCGCAGCGGCTGGTGTCGAAGACCGGGTCGGTGATGGCGCTCATCAGTCGCTTTGCCGGCGGGTAGGTCGGATCGACGTGACGGCCGAGGACTATCGCGGCGACAGAGGTGACACCTGCGACCTTCAGGGCGTGGGCCAGTGACTGCACACGGGCACCTGTGGTCCAGGTGTCTTCGATGATCAGTGCGTGGACGGGTAGGCGGGTCTGGGGCAGGGCCGGTGTGAACCAGTCGGCGTGGAAGTCGTGATTGTCTGGTCCGTAGCTCGGGTTGACCGCGCTGGTGATCCAGGGGAGGCGGAGCTGACCACCCACGAGCTCGGTGAGCGGATGTACGCCAGGACGGACACGGGTGCTGGGGACGGTGATGACGTGCGTGGGTGGTGCACCGGTACGGGCCGTCAGGCAGGCGATGTGGTCGTGCAGGAAGAGCAGCAGGAGAGCGAGCAGATTCCGCTGGGCCTGCCCGGACCGAGCCGCGCCCTTGTACATCCGGAGGTTGTAATGATGCTGCCAGGTGCGGGGCGAGTAGGAGATCGGTAGAACAAGGTCCGCGAGGACGCCGTTCGACCGGGCCAGGTGGGACTGACAGCGGAAGCAGAGCGAGTAGCCCTCGCCTCGGACTCCGCGGCACGTGGGGCAGATCCAGGGGTACGCCGGCAGCGGGTTGCGTAGGTATCCGCGCTGGACTTCGACGTACCGCCGGATGATGACCCAGCGCTGGTCAGCTGAGGGCGAAGTCAGGGAAGTTCTCCAGGCCGGCTTCGGTGGGCTGGTAACTGAGGATGTCGTCGACGGCTTCCAGGAGTTGCGCGGTGCCGTGCACGACGTAGACCCCGGGATTCTCGGCGAAGGCCTTGGCCCAGTCGCACCGCACGACCTGGTTGGTCAGCACGACGGGACGACCGTGCTGGAGGGCGAGCCTGGCCTGGATCCGGGCCCCGCTGGTCTCGCCTGCCTCGACGACGACAGTCGCGACGGCATATCCGCTCATAATGGCGTTGCGCATGGGGAAGCTCTGCCGGCTCGGCGGGGCGTCTGGCCAGAACTGGGAGATCACCAGCCCGACATCGGCGATGTGGTCCTGGAGGCGTCTGTTTTCTGCCGGGTAGTAGCGGCGTATCCCGGTGCCGATGACCGCCACGGTGCGCCCGCCTGCTTCCAACGCGGCGGAGTGAGCGGCGGTGTCGATGCCGCTGGCGAGCCCACTGACCACGGTCACCCCACGCCCGGCGAGGGTGGTGGCGACCGCCCGGGCGATCCGTAGCCCGTCGCTGCTCGCCTTACGGCTGCCGACGACGGCCACCGCCCGGTCATGAACCCGAAGGTCGCCCCGGCTGAACAGCAGCGGCGGCATCTCTCGGATGCCGAGCAGCTGAGCCGGGTAGGTGGCGTCGAAGAAGGCGTGAACGCCGATCCCCTCTGCCTGCCAGCCGCCAATCTCGGCGGTGGCAGTGTCGATCAGGTCGGTGGTCGACTCTGCCTGCGGGAAGAGCGTGTCGCAGTGGCCGACCGTGCGGTCGAGGACGGCCTTGGCGCTGCCGTTCTCCTGGATGTCCAGGGCCGTCTCTGACCAGCTTGCCTGCGGGCGGCGAAGGAGGGCGACCAGGGCAGCCCGCTCGATCATCGCCGTGTCCATGGGCACGATCGTAGGCCCTGACGTGCCGTTCCGGCTCAGCCATCCCGTTGGCTGCTGGTGGCGGAGATTATCGGCGGACACCACGGATCGAACATGTGTTCGATTTCTGTGAGCGTCAAGGTTCAGCACGAGATGGCTGTTTGGTCGGCGGGAACCAGGACGGTGCTGCCGGACCAACTGATGTCCTCGTGCGCGATGGCCTTGTCGGGTTCGTCGTCCTCGTCGAGCGTGGAGTAGCAGGCGTAGTAGCGGCCGAAGCCGAAGCCGCCGGTCGCCAGGGTGGTCAGTGCCCAGGGGCGTAGCTGGTCGCGCAGCTTGTCCGGGGCCAGCCGGTCGACCGGCACCCGGACGATGCCGAGCAGGTCGTACCACTGGTCGGCGGTGCCGGCGTCGACGATCCGGCAGAGCGAGAAGCCATGCCGCACCTGCGGCTCCTGGTGGCCCAGCCTGATCCCGTCGTACATGCTTCCTCCTGAGTTGATTGATGATGCCCCTTCCCTTGACGAGGATGCACCGGACAAGCTTTGATATCAAGAGTGTCGAGTAAATTACCTCTAGTGATCAGTGTTGGTGAGGGAGAGGCGATGTCCGTGACGCCAGCAGGCACGGGTAGGGGTCGGGTGCCTCAGGGGCTCTCGCCGGTGGTGCAGGCGTGGGAGCTGGGGATGAGGTTGCGTCACCGCCGCGAGGAGATTGGTTTGACTGCGGCAGCGGCTGGTCGCGCCATCGGCATCATCCAGGCGTACGTCTCCGGAGTGGAGACGGGCAAGGTGAAGCTCCCGGCCTCCCGGTTGGCGCAGATCGTAAAGGTCTACGAGTTGGAGCCCGAGGAGGCAGCCGAGTTGGAGGAGTTGCGCGTCGGCGCGAGCCAGCGCGGCTGGTGGCACGAGTATTCGCAGCTCTTCCCGGCCGAGTTCCTCCGATTCCTCGGCTACGAGGCCGGTGCCGGGCACATCCGCTTCTACGACAACGAGCTGGTGCCTGGTCTGATGCAGACCGAGGAGTATGCCCGAGCGGTCATCGCCGGAGGCACCACGACGATTCGGCTCACCGAGGTCGACAGGCGGGTTGCCGTCCGGTTGGGCCGTCAGGCGCGACTATTTGCCGACAACCCGATGCGGCTGACCGTGTTGCTCGGTGAGGGAGCACTACGCCAGCAGGTTGGCGGACCGGCCGTGATGAGCGCTCAGCTTGCTCATCTCGTCCGATTGGCGACCGAGCGGCCGGGGCAGATCGAGCTCCGGGTGCTGCCGTTCTCCGCTGGCGCGCATCCCGCGCTCGGTGGCTCCTTCCAGATCCTGTCCTTCCCGTCGCCCCGGTTGCTCGACCTGGTCTGGCAGGAGGTGTTGACCTCGATCGACATCATCGACCAGTCCACCCGGGTCACCGACTACCAGGTGACCTTCGCCGAGGCATGGGAGCGCGCGTTAAGCTCCGACGAATCGCTCGACCTGATTCGTCGGATCGCCAAGGAGATGACGTGACCTCGTCAGACAGCGTCCCCGGGAAGGGTTGGTTCAAGTCCTCCCGCAGCTCCAACAATGCCAACTGCGTCGAGGTGCGGTTCGTCGGTGGGGCGGTGGACGTCCGCGACACCAAGGACCGCACCGGCCCGATGCTCGCCTTCGACGGTCGCTCATGGGCCAACTTTCTGACCGCCCTCAAGGCCGACGCAGCACGTTAGGGCGTCTCCTCCTCGACCAACACCCATACCTGCTTGAGGGGTAGCTCCGCGCGAAGCTCATCGGGGAGCTGGAGGTAGTTCCGGCACACCGCGTCGATGAGATCGTCGGCGTCCCAGACGCGGATGCGGAAGTGCTGGTTGATCAGCAACGCGCGGGCGTTCCCATTGATGCCACCCCAGGCCACGAGCAACGCCTGATCCGCGCCGTGGCTACCCAACGCGCCCTGTAGCTTCTGCACCACGTCGACGCCGACCGGGTTGGCGTCGCTCTTGACCTGCACGACCAGGCGGGGGCTGTCCAGACCGAACGGTCCCCGGCCGGCGAATACGTCCACGCCCCCGTCGCTGGATGCCTTCGTCACCGTGCAGGTGAAGCCTTCCGCAGTGAGCACGGCGGCGACCAGGTGTTCGAGTTTGTGCCCGGCGTAGTGCTCGATCACCGTGCTGGTGATGCGGTCGCGCGCGTAGCGCTCCACGTCGACAGCCGGTGAGGCGTCTGCCTCCACATCGCCCGCTTGGGGCACGTCGGGCGCGACGGGTGCCGCCTTGCCAAGGGTGGGCCGGGCGCCGGGGTCATGGCCCGACTCCAACACCTTGGCCATACGCCACGCGCCATCGTTGCGGCTGACCTCACAGATGGTGAGAAACGCTCCGAGCGTGTAGAGCAGATCCTGCTTGATCGCGGTCCTGGGGATGTCCGTACGCAGCCATTGCACCGGTCGGACGTGACGGCGCTCCGGGTCCGGATCGGACAGGTACTGGTAGCCACCTACTACTTTGCCAATGGCAATCTGACCAGACATCTTCATGGGCAACACGACGATGTCGCCCACCGCTATACGCTCCCGTAGCGCCCACAACTGCCCGGTGTAGTTGGCTACCAGGTTTGCCTTGGCCTCGGGAAACCCAGCCCGCACAAGGTCGCCCACCGACTCCCGGGTAATTGCCTTCGTGAGGTCGTTGACTTCCCTGAAACCGCCACCGGCGACCTGGTTGTCGATGGCCCAGCTCACCCGCTCGCCATGCCGCCCCGCTCGCACCAACCATACCCGTGGAGTCGCCGCAGCCATCAGACTTCCTTACTGTTTCGTCGCTCAGAAGAGAGCGTCGGGGAGAGGGAACAGGCCGTCGTCCAATGCGGACTCTATCGCTGCCGGGGCCGCTTCGGACCTGGCGCGCGGCACGGCCTTGGTCCTCTTCTGCGGCTTGCGGCGGGTGGTGGCCTGATGGGGTTGCTCCTGCTCGTGGCGCTGGTGGTTGAGTTCGAGGAGTAGATCCAGCACGTCGACCTGGACGGTCGGGGCGATGGTGAACCGGGTGCCCTGACGGGTCCGGTGGAAACCGTGCCCGAGCGTGAGGTCGAAGCCGTACGCCTCGGCGACCGCCTCGTCGATCTCGACGTGGATCTCCCGCAAGCGTTGGATGTCGGCGCTGGTGACCTGCTCGTCGTGGACCAGGTTGTAGAGCTTCGTCAGCCCCAACTCCCGCCCCAACATCACCGACCGCCGATACGAGTCCAACTCCGCCCCGAGACGCTCCATCCGCTCGGTCGCCTCCGGCTGAGGAAACGTCTCGAAGGCATCCGACGGGGAATAGTTCAATCTCGATTCTAGGGTTGAGCTGTTAGCTGTTGCCCATTTTTCGTGGAGTGCTGAGTTGAGGATGCATAGCTGCGACGGCGAATCGGTTGCAAAAACTGCAAGCCTATGTGCGAATACCTGATTGTTCTCAACTAGGCATGGAGTTAGGAACTTGGTGACGAGAGTTGCTGCGATGACACGAGCTAGCCCCTGTGTTGCTTGATTGCGTGTCGACCCGATGCGCCCATACTGCCACCACTTTTCGCGGTAATCGCGCTGCTTTGCAGTAAGGCGCTGAGGTTTGACTCTTTGTTCGATTATTGCGAAGCAGTCTGGGTATTTTTCGGTCTTCTCGATTGGCCAATCGTGGAAGTTGATGACCCATCTGCTGGCGGAGCAGTCGGGGCGAGAGTTCAGGTCTTCGCCGTTCAGGTAGGGAAAGAGGACATCCTGGTTGCGGGGGTCCTTGGCAAGGAGCGTCTGAGCCTCCTCTGGTTCGAGTACGAATCCCATGCCGAGCACCACGGCACCCTGGAAGCATCGATTGGCATTCGCGGCGAGGCGGTGGGGGTTGCCGGTGACGCGGGACTCGGCATCGAGTGACGGGGTGATGGCGCGTACCCCTCGGCCATCGAGCACCCGTTGCTCGCCGTCGGCGGCGTGACCTACCCAGAGCAGGGAAACCTCAAGCGAGGCGGTGCCCGGCCAGGGCTGGGACTTGTTCGCCCGGTAGACCGTCCAACCCATGTCCACGGCCTGGTCGAGACCGACCTCCCGGGTGTCGCCCTGGGCGATCGTGTTGGTGGCGATGATGCCCACCCGCCCCTTGCCGCTGACGCTGAGGTTGCGCAGCAGGAAGTAGGAGCAGAGATCCGCGTTGCCGGGCTTGTCGCGGGCGATCTGCCGCTTGAGGTATTCTCGCATGTCAATGCCGATGGCTCCGCTGACCCGCTTGCCGCCGACGAACGGCGGGTTGCCGATGACGGCGTCGAAGCCGGCGCGGTTGACCACCTCGGGAAACTCCAACGGCCAGTGCAGCGGTTGGATCGGCTCCGGCCGGGAACCGCGCAGCCAGCCAGCGACCGTCAGCGCGACCCGCTGTTCCAGCTCCGTGTCATACGGCCCGTCGAGCAGGCCGTACACGTCGTCGCTGATGGCGAGCAGACGGCCGTCGTACTTCGTCTCGGTGTCGTCGGTGTCGTCCTCCGGATCCCCCGGTCGGCGCTGAGGACGGACGGCGGTGGAGAGCGCCGCGCCGACCACCGCGTCGGCGGCCAGCCGCAGCCCGTGGCCGAGTTGGTCGACCTGGGCGAGCGTGGCGGCCTTGTCGGCGGCGTCGCGGGTGTCCTCGACCACTGTCGCACCGATCGACTCGCGTAGCGAGGTCATCTCACCGACCGTCCGGTGCAGCCGGTCGACCAGGTCGCCGAAGAAGCGGCTGTGCTGGTAGCGCCCAGCCTGCGGGTCCAGGTGGAAGGCGGTGAGCTGGTCGACGGAGGTGATGCCGATCAGCGAGTCGCCCCAGCGCAGCGCGTGGTCGAGGAAACCGAACGGTTTCCCCTTCGCCAGGGTCACCAGCCACAGCGACAGCTTGGCCAGCTCCACCGCCATGTCGTCGCGGTCCACCCCGTACAGGCAGCGGGCGGCGACCAGGCGACGGGCCGCGAGCAGCAGATCCTCCCGGTCCGGGTTGCCGTTGGCCAGGTCGGCGAACTCGGCGGGAAGCCCGTCGCGCTGCCAGGCCCGCACCAGCACCTCGGCGAGGTAGCGGCAGGCCGCCACCAGGAACGCCCCGGAACCCATCGCCGGGTCGAGCACCCTGAGCCGCAACAGCTCGTCGGCGGTCCTGGGCTGCCACACCTTCTCGTCGGTGACGCCCTGCGCCGGGCCGGGAGCGAAGCAGAGCGGGGCGAGGGTGTGCCGGACGACCTCCTCGGCCAACGGGCGCGGGGTGTAGTGGGTGCCCGTGTTCCGCCGGTCGCCGAACTGGGTGAACAGCACCGAGCCGGCGGGGAAGACCGTGGGCAGGTCACGCAGGTCGGTGCGGAGCAGGCCCCAGAACGGGCGTACCCGATCGGCCAGGTCGGCGTCGTTGTCGCAGGCCGCGTGCAGCGCGGCGAGCTGGTGCGGCGCGGGCGTCGCGGCCAGGGCCTTCGCCACCTGCCGGACGGTGAGCTCGCAGCGGGCCACCAGCCAGACCCGCAGCTCCGCCTCACCCCGGGCGGCGGCGGCCTCCAACTCGGCAAGCGGCAGCTCCGGCTCCCGCTTGCCGAGCAGACCGACGTACGGCTCCCGCACCCGGGCGCAGGAGAACTCCAACAGGCCCTCGTAGACGTGGCCGAGCTGCTCCACACCGAGGCTGGAGTAGCTGAGCTGCTCGGCGGCCCGGCCCCGGTGCCGCAGCACCAGCAGGGCGTCCAGCATCTCGTGCACCACCCGGTCGGTGACCGCCGCGTCGACCAGCCAGGGAAACCGCCCCGGGTCGAACAGCGAACCACCGTGGGCGGGAATCCGCAGGTCGGGATGCTCGCAGCCGTCGTACACCGCGGCAAAGAGGGCGAGCAGCCGGGGCCAAGCGGCGGTACGACGGTCGCCGACCTCGTCGCCGTGCAGGTCACGGACCGCGCCGAGCTGACCGTGCAGGGTGGACGCCGCATACGCCTGCGCGTAGAGCGGATCGGCCACCGGCAGCAGCCGCTGCTCCTCGGCATAGAGCAGGAAGACCAGCCGCATCAGCACGGTCAGCGCGCCCCGGTAGATCTCCCGCTCGCTGACCTTGCCGAGCAGCATTCCCTCGGATTCCCGGTCCAGCCGGGCCAACTCGCCGACGAAGAGTTCCACCGCCCGGCGGACCTGATCGCCCAGGGTGGTGGTGATCTGGGTGAGCGCCTCCGCGCTGCGGACGAACAACCCGGCGAGGCTGGTCGACGGGCGGCCGTCGGCGTCGGTCGGCGGGACGAGGACCCGGGACGCGGCGAGCAGCGTCGCGAAGCCGCGCAGCAGCGCCGGCTCCTCCAACCAGAGGTCGGCGTCGAAGACACCCACGCCGGTGGGCTCCCCCCGGCGGGCGTGCACCAACGCCCAGTGCTGCCCGTTGGTCACCAGCGCCAGCGGTACGCCGGTGTCCCGGCACACCTGGGCGGCCTGCTCGATCGCGCCCGGCCGGTCACCCCGGGCGGCGGTGAGCGAGGCGTCGAAGGGCAACCGGTGTACGTGCAACCGAGCCGTCCGGCCGCCGCCGGGTTGCGGACCGGACAGCACCACGTCCGGCCGGAAACCGTCGACGCCGGTGACCTCGACCGCACCGTCGGCACGGACGCTGGCCGGATAACGCAGCAACTCGCCGAGGATCAGTTCGACCCAGGCCGGGCCGAGCAGGTCCGGGGCGTCCTGCACCTCCGCCCAGCCCCGGCGGACCCGGTCGCGGACGTCGTCCGGCACGGTGTCGAGGCCGTGCGGCAGCACCTCGACGAGCACCGGCACCGTCAGGAACGGCCCCTCCGGGCGCAGCAGGCCCAGCCACTCGGCATGCTGCTCGTCGATGGTCAGCGCGGGCGTTCGGTGCCGTTGCGTTGCCGGTCCAGCCGGCCGGTGGCCGGTGCCGGCACGGCCGGATGCTCCTCGGGACTGGCGGGGGATGGCGGGCATCAGCGGGCACCTCGGGCCAGGGACGCGGGGACCAGGAAGGTGACGGCGGCCGGGAACCAGCGGGGTGTCGGCTCGGCGTAGCGACGACGCAGCGCGTCGCTCTCCCGCTCGCGCTGCGTCGGGATCTCGCGCAGCCGGGCCTGCAACGCGTCCCGGTCGGCGTGCAACTGGTCGCGCTCGACGGTGAACAGGGTCGGCTGCTCCCAGTGCGGCTCGTCCGCGAGCTTGCTGCGGATCGACGTTTCCAGCTCGGTCAACACCGCGCCGATCGCGGTGACCTCCTCCTCGCAGCGGCGGGCGAGCAGCCCACGCAGGCTGCGGGCGCGCTGGTCGGCGCGGGTGCCGAGAGCCCGACTCAGCGGCCCGGCCAGCGTCGGCCACAGCTCGGTCAGGCTCTGCCGGACCTGCTCGGCGGGGACCTCGTCGGTCGCGGCGGCGAGCAGCGCCTCCAACTCCTCCTGACGGACCCGGGTGAGTTTCCCACCCTCGATCGGGCCGCCGGCGGTGACGATCTCCTCGTGCAACCGGGTGCCCTCCGCACCGGTGAGCACCACCCGGCCGTGGGCGACCAACGCCGGGCTATGCAGCAGGTCACCCGGCACCACCCGGGCGGTGACCCGGCTGAGTTTCGCGTCGCCCGACCCGGCACCACCCCGGGCCTGGGCCCACAGCTCGGCCCGGAGCAGACGCAGGCACATCTGCACCAACTGGTGCCCGAGGTGCATGAACACCACGTCGGTACGCCCCACCGCCGCGTCCGGATCGAAGGTGACCGGCCGTTCCCGGCCGGTCACCGGGTGCAGCAACCCGTCGTTGCGCGCGGTCGCCCAGGCGCCGGGCAGCTCGGGCAGCCGGAACCAGGCACCCGACGCGCCGGCCGGAGTCGGCGCGTCGAGTAGATCCCGGCGGTGGGCCAGCCGCAACCCGGTGCGGACCACCCGTTCCACGGTGGCCGGGGTGAGGTTCAGCTCCGCCCGGCTCCCCTTCAACGTGTCGGTGAGCCGTTGCAGGTCCCGGGCCAGGTCACGTTCCACCCGCAGCCGGGCCCGGCTCGCCCGCCTGTCGATCTCGACGTCGGTGACCCGCCAGTCGGTCTGCCTGCCGGTCATCTTCTGCTCGACCTGGGCGGCGATCACCTCACCCGCGCTGCCCAGGTCGGTGCGGATCGCCTCGACCTTCTCCACCGCCAGCCGCAGGAACGCCAGCTCGTCCTCCAACGAACCGGTGGTGTAGTCGACCTGCTGCCAACCGGCCGGCACGAAGTGCAGCACCTCCACCCGGGAAGCGCGCTGACCGTGCCGGTCGATCCGGCCGTTGCGTTGCTCAAGACGGTTGGGATTCCAGGGGATCTCCCAGTGCAACAGTCGGTGACAGTGGCGTTGCAGGTTGATGCCCTCGCTGGCGGCGTCCGTGGCGAGCAGGACCCGCACGTCGTCGAGGTCGGGGTGCTCGGTGAAGACGTTCTTGACGTGTTCGCGCTCGTCCGGGTCCTGCCCGCCGTAGAGCAGGGCGATCCGCTCCGGCGGGTAGCCGGCGCTGAGCAACCGCTCGTGCAACCAGCGCTGGGTGTCGCGGTACTCGGTGAAGATGATCACCCGCTCGGCCGACCACTCGCCGTCGGGTCGCACGATCGGGTCCAACCAACGATGTAGCGCGGCGAGCTTGGCGTCCGGCCGGTCCTGCGCCGCGCGGGCCCAGGTGCGCAGCTCACCCAGGAGTGCCCGTTCCTCGGCCGACAGCGGGGCCGCGTAGTGCCGGACGGTGGTCAGGGCATCCGCCTCGGCACTGCCGTAGGCGGTATCGTCCTCGGCCGTCTCGGCCAGCCGGTCGATCACCGGTTGCAGGACCTTCTCGCCGGCCGCCCGGTCCGTCTCCCGCGCCGGGTCGCCGGGGGCGGCGTGATCCCGGGCGGTCATCGTCGCCAGGTGGGTTTCCACCGTCTCGGCGAACGCCTTCGGTGACGAGAAGAGCCGGCGCTTGAGCAGGGTGGTGACGAAGTCGGCGGCGATCTCACCGGCCCGTCCGTCGGCGTTCGCCCGGCGGCTCGCCGCATAGCGGCTGAGCTGGGCGTGGGCGTGCCGCTCGGCAGCCGGGTAGTCGACCTCCACATAACCCAGGTGTCGCACCGGGAACCGGGCAGTGCCGTCCCATTTCGGCGGCAGTTCGCTCTTGAGCCGCCGTACCATCACCCGGGCCAACTGCTCGTCGGTCGGCTTGACGCCCCGGGCGAACCGCTGGTCGTCGAGGAGCTCCAGCAGCGCGGTGAACGACTCGGTGAAACCGTTGTGCGGGGTGGCGGAGAGGAACAGCCGATGCTCGCAGTGCGGGGCGAGCGCCCGGATCGCCCTCGTACGCTGCGAATCCACCGCGTACCGGCCACGGCCGGACGGCGCACAGGTGTGTACCTCATCGACGACCAGCAGGTCGAAGCTGCGCGGATAGCGGGGCATCGCCGGCAGCACCTCGCGCAGCAACCGCATCGGCCGGTCCCGCTTGAGCCAGTCCACGCTGACGATCAACCGGGGGTAGTGCGTCCACGGGTTCGTGTAGAGCCCTCGGGTGCGGCGCAGCTCCCGCAGCAGCGGCGCGTCGACGATGCGGAAGTCGAGGCCGAACTTGTCGCGCATCTCGTCACGCCACTGCCGGGTCAGCCCGGCCGGGCAGACGATCATCATGGTGCGGGCCCGATGCCGCAGCATCAGTTCCTGCATGACCAACCCGGCCTCGATGGTCTTGCCGAGACCGACGTCGTCGGCGATCAACAGGTTGGTCCGCGGCATCGACAGCGCCCGGACCACCGGGTCGAGCTGGTAGTCCTCGATCTCGATGCCGGAGCGGAACGGGGCCTGGAGGGCGGTCCGGTCGGCCGAGGCGATGGCCCCCCAGCGCACCGCATCCAGGAACGCCGCCAACTGTCCGGGATCGTCGAACCCGTGCCGAGGGTCCGGCAGCGTCGCGCTATCGTGCACCCGCCGCCCCGGCTCCAGCTCCCAGACCACCCGCAACTCCTCGTCGCGGGCGTCGTCCTCAATGCTGACCAGAGTGGCCAGGTGCGGGGTCACACCGGTGAAGACGTGCGGGTCGCCGCTGGTCACCTCGCTGCGGACCACGTCGGCGACGACCCAGCGCCGGTTGCGTACCGTGACGAGCTGGCCTGGCGCCGGAGGGCTGTCGATCGCCGTGGTCATCCGGCTCGAACCATCGGTGTGCTCCTTCGGCCCGTGTGGGCGTCGTCCCTGATCCGTCGAGCGACCCGGCGGATGTAGGCGCTCAGAAGGCAGACAGGAACCAGAATCTACGTTGGACGTACGTATGATCCACATAGGAAATACCAGACTGTCGGTTGGATCGGCTAACCGACAGAACCGGTCCGACACCTACCGTTTTCCGTAGGTTGGTCAGCACTGCTGAGCCAGGAGGTTGGATGTCCCACGCCCGCGTCCGGATCGACTTCACTCCGCTGGCCGACGACGACGAGTTCGTCCTCGGGGAGCTGACCGAGGAGCTGGCGGACGACCTCCGCGAGGTCGGTGAGGTGGAGCGCGCCGAGCGGCCGGTGACCGATCCGGAGACGAAGGGCGCAGCCGAGCTGGCGCTCGGCGTCGTCACCGTGCTGGCTGGCACCGACCCCGGCTATGTGCAGGCGCTCGTCGACGTGGTGCTGGCCTTCCTGCGACGGCACACCGGTCGCCGGGTGCACCTGCGGGTCGGCGACATCGAGTTGACCATCGACCGGCCCACCCACGCCCAGACCGACGAACTGATCGCCACGGTACGGGCGGCGATCGAGCGGACCCGCCCCTGATGGGCCGGCACGCCCTGCTGCTCGGCACGGCCACCTGCCACGCCGACCGGGAACTCGCCCCCCTACCCTCGGTACGCCAGGACGTGGCACAGCTCAAGGCGCTGCTGGACGGCGCGGGTGAGTTCGACTCCGTACGCGCGGAAGTGGACCTGCCGGCGACGCACCTCCGGCAGATCGTCGAGGAGTTCTACGGCGCGCGGGGCCGGGGCGACCTGGCGCTGCTCTACTACTCCGGCCACGGTGTGTTGCACGGCGACGGGCAGTCGCTTTTCCTAGCCGCGACCGACACGGTCAGCGGGCAGCTGCACGCGACCGCGTTCGACACCGACGGCACGCTGCGGCACCTGCTCAACAGCACCAAGGCCGGTCAGAAGGTGGTGCTGCTCGACTGCTGCTTCTCGGGCGCGTTCACGGCCCGCAACCGTTTCCAGGGCGGCGTACGCGAAGAGCCACGCCGCCTCAAGCGGGAGCGTGGCACCTTCATCCTGACCTCCAGCACCCACCTCAAGGCGTCGAAGGCGCAGGGGCCGGACCGCCCGTCGGTCTTCACCGAGGTGCTTCTCGACGGGCTGCGGGGTGCGGCCGAGGGGCCTACCGACGACGGTTGGATCACCAGCAACGACCTGTCCCGCTGTGCATTGACCGAGATGGCCCGGCGTCGCCAGCACACCCCGGTCGAGTCGAGCGAGGGGGTCACCGAGCCGATCAAGCTGGTCGCGGCACCGGGTTCCGCCGCCGAGGCGCGGCAGGCCACAGCCGTCACGGCGAGCCCGGCCGACGAGGCGCCGTTCGATGCGGACCAGTGGCGTCGCTTGGTCACCTACTACGTCAACTGCATGCAGCGGTCGACCGTCCTGCAGTCGTTCATCGACCCCAAAGCGGCCGGGACCTATCTGGCGGCACCGCCGGGGCGCGAAGCCGTGTTCACGTCCGAGACGCCCGTCCGGTTGGGACGTATGGCGGCCGGTTTCGCCGAACGGGCCCGTACCGACGGTCGGGAGTTGCAGTACGGCTATCCGGTGGTCGTCGTCCAGCCGGACCGCAAGCGGCAGGTCCGGCTCGCTCCGCTTCTGGTTTGCGACGTCACCGTCGGCGCGGACGACGTCCTGCACGCCTCGTTCCCGCCCCGCCCCAGCGCCGCCCTCGTCGATCTGCTCCAGCTCTCCGAGGTGGAGGCCGACGAGTTGGTGCAGCGCGTCGAGCAGGCATTCGTGCCGGGCGACCCGGCATCCCTCACCGCCACCGTCGATGTGCTCGTGAAAACGTTCGGGTTGAACCCGGTGACGGAGATTGATCCGGCGGCGCTCGGCGGCACCATCCGCCCCGGACCCGTCAACGGGGTGCAGAACGCCGCGATCCTCTACACCGTCGACGCCGCCCAGTCGCCGCAGCGGCAGCTCGTCGACGACCTGCGCGGCATGATCAAGAATCCGAGGCTCATCGGAGGTACGGCGCTGGGCGCGTTGGCGCTCCGCCCCGACGAGGCAGCCGTGCCGCCGGTCGTGACGGTGGCGACGAGCGCGGTGAACGAGGCGCAGGAAGAGATAGTCCGGGCGGCGATGTCGCAGCCGTTGACCGTGGCCCAGGGCCCGCCCGGCACCGGTAAGAGTCAGCTCGTCACCGCCCTGCTGGCCACCGCCACCGCTGCCGGCCAGAGTGTGCTGATCGGCTCCACCAGCAACCAGGCCGTCGACTCGGTGCTCCACCGGGTGACCGACATGGTCGGCCCGGGGTTGCTGATGCGGACGGGCAACCAGGAACACCGCCAGCAGGAGCCGAAGTACCTCGCCGACATCATGGCCGCCTATCCGGCTGCGGAACGGTCGACCCTTCCTGACGACCGGACGCCGTTGCGCGAGTTGCGGATGCTGGCCGAGGAGGCCGCCGGTCTCCGTGCCCGTTTGGACGAGCGACGGTTGCTCGAACGCGACCTCGCGGACCTGGCCGCCGAGCGCGACGCCGACCCGGGTGACCGGGACGCCGGCCTCGGTGCGGTCCCGCTGCCAGCCGACGACACGGCGCTGGCGCAACTTGTCAGACTGACCGATCAGGCGCTCGCCAGCAGGTGGTTCGGCTGGTGGTACCGGTGGCGGCTGCGGCCGTACCGGATCGTCGACCGGCATGGTGTCGAGGCGCTCGCCGAACGGGCGGTGTTCGAACTGCGGTGGCGGGAGAGCCTGCGGCGACTGGCCGGGCTGCCCGACGCCGAGGCCACCTGGCGGCGGCTCGTCGAACTGATCGGCACCACCCGGCCCGCCCTCAGCATCGACCTGCTACGGGCGCAGATCGCCCGCCGGGTGACTGCCGGAACGCGGCTGTTGCAGGACCGGGCCGACGAGATGGCCCGGCCACAGTCCGACAGTTGGGCCTACTTTCCGGAGCTGCTGCGGGTGCTGCCCGGCTGGGCGGTGACCGCGTTGTCCGCCCGGCGGTTGAGGAAAACCCCCGCGTTGTACGACCTGGTGGTGATCGACGAGGCGGCGCAGTGCACCATCCCCGCGATCCTGCCCATGCTCTACCGCGCCAAGCGTGCCCTGATCATCGGCGATCCACGTCAGCTCGCGCCCGTCGACGACCTACCCGAGCCCGACGACGTCACCGAGCGGGCCCGGGCCGGGCTGAGCACCGGTTGGCTGACTGCCCGCCGGCTGACCTACACCGCTCACTCCGCCTACGACGCGTTCGCCGCCGCAGCGAAGTCCACGCACCTGCTCGACGAGCACTACCGGTGCCACCCGGACATCGTCGACGTGCCGAACCGCGAGGTCTACCAGGGCCGGCTCACCGTGCTGACCGATCCGGCCCGGTTGGCCGCGCCGGCCGATCCGGCGGTGCGGTGGCGCGACGTCCCCGGACGGTACAGCCCGGGAGCCACCGGGTCCGGGTACAACCAGGTCGAGATCGACGCGGTCGTCGCCGAGGTGACGAAACTCCGGAGGGCGTACCCGGACGTCTCGATCGGGGTGGTCACGCCGTTGGCCGCGCACCAGCGTCGCCTGGCGGCCGCCCTGAACGCCGCCGGCCTCACCGACAACCTGCTCTGCGCGACGATCCACAAGTTCCAGGGCAGCGAGCGGGACATCATGGTCGTGTCGCCGATCGGGGCGCACGGGGTGCCGGACCGTACCCGGGGCTGGCTGGCCCACCAGACCAACCTGTGGAACGTGGCCATCACCCGGGCCCGGTCCCAGCTCGTGGTGGTTGGTGACCGGTCGTGGTGGTCGGCACAACGGGGTCTGCTGACCGCCCTGGCGCTGGTCGGCGATGCCACCGGGGCCCGGCCGGGCGCGGATTCCGTACCGGCGGACCGGCTCCACCGCGCCCTCCGGCAGGTGGGACTCACCGTGCGGCGTGACGTCACCCTGGCCGGGCAGACCGTCGACATCGTGGTGCGGCGCGAGGATGCCGAGCTGGCGGTGGTAGTCGACGATCCGGCTGGCGATCCCGAAGGGCGCGAGCTGCGTAAGGTGCTCGCCCGGCTCGACGTCACCGGCGGGTCCCACCCCGTACGCCGGGTGCCCGCGTGGCGGTGCCTGGCCGAACCGGAGCAGGTGGCGGCGGAGCTGGCCGACGCCCTGTTGCTGTCGGCGCGGGAGCGGAACGGCGGATAAGCATGCTCCTTCCCGCAGGAAGGGCGGCAACCGACCTGACGGCACCGGAGGGACCCGGGAGGGGTCCTACCGGTGCCGGACCGTCAGGTCCTGGTCAGGGTCACCTGGACGGTCTCACCCGGGCTCTGGCCTGCCGCGTTGGCGAACCCGACGGTGAACGTCACGTCCAGCCGACCGGTCTTGACCAGCGTCTGCCGGTACGCGGGTGCCACCGTCACGGTCACCGTCACCGTGTTCGCCTTCGCCACCTGCCGGCTGACCGCGTTGACCTTCTCCCCGCTGAGGGTGAGGGTGCCGGCGGTGTTGACCGTCGCGGTGAGCGTCGCCGTACCCGAGGTGGGGTCGGCCTCCACCTTGTCGATCCGTACGGTCGGGGCCGGGGTCGCCGGGTCGACCGTGCCGATGACCGGCTTGGACAGCGTCGACTGCCCGGACGAGTCGACCACCATCGCCTGGAACCTGACCTGCCTACCGGCGTCCTTCGCCGCCGGTGTCCAGTCGAACAGGTAGGGGGCGGTGGTGCTGGTGCCGACCAGGGTGCCGTTGACGAACAGGCTCGTCGAGGCGATGGCGAAGTCGTCGGTGCCCCGGATCAGCGGATGCACGGTCGACCCGACCTGGAACACCGCCCCGCGTCCCGGGTCGGCCAGTTCGGCCGAGGGCGCGGCGTCGGCGACCCGGCCCACCGTGGTCGGCACTGCCGGTGGTGGGGTCGGCCGGCGCTTGGTGACGGTGACCGTGGCCGCGCCGGTGCCGTCCACGCCGGAGATCGCCTCGATGCCGGTGGCCGGGACCGCCGGTCCGCCCGGGACCGGTGGCCCGCTGCCGAGGTAGCTGCCGGTCAGCGCGAACGGGGCGCCCTCGCGTACGGCGGTGTTGTCGGCGTTGGCGTTGTAGACGGCGAACCCGTTGCCGGTGAGGACGTTGCGGTAGCCGGTGAGCGCCCCGGCCGTCTCGGTGCGGGCGTCGGTCAGCAGGATGCCGTACGACCGTTGGGGTGCGGGCGGGTAGTAGTTCCCGGTGATCCGGCTGGTGTTCACGAAGCCGTCCGTCCCGCTGGTGTACGCGATGCCGGTCTGCGGGAACCGGCTGTTCGGCTCGCCGGTGACCACGGTGTCGGTCACGTACCCGTGTTGGCGGATGCCGGAGCGGACGGTGGTCTCGGGGGTGCCGTCGCGGCCCCGCGCGCCGTCGAAGAGGATGCCGCCGGACTGGTAGCCGCTGACCACGCTGCCGGTGACGGTCAGCTCGCTCTCGACGGTGCCGGTGCCGGCCCCCCGGATGATGCCGGTCTTGACGATGCCCCAGCCGTGCGGGTGCGCGGCGAGTTCCGCCTCGGTGGTCGCCACCCGCAGCGGGCCGACGACGCTGTCGGCGACCCGGCCGGCCGCGCCGAAGAACGCGATGCCCGCCTCGGCCCAGACGTCGCCGGAGGTCACCGTCACGCCGGAGAGGTCGAGGAACATCTCGTTGGTGTCGGTCGAGCCGAGCGACTGCCGGGACACGGTGATCACGTTGCCGCCGCCGTCGCGCAGGTACGGTTGGTCGCCGGCCAGGTTCCCCAGTGACGGATCGGGCTTGATGGTGACCTTGTCCGCGCCGGCCCCCTTGATCTTCAGGGGCTTGGTGATGGTCAGGCCGTTGCGGGCACCGGTCTGCACCGGGTTGGACGCATGGTTCACCGGCGTCGACGACTCCTGGTAGACGCCCGCGCACACCACGATGGTGTCCCACGGCGAGGCGAAGTCGACGGCCCGCTGGATCGAGGTGAAGTCGGCCGTCGGGCACTGCTTCCGGTCGTCGTCGACCGTCCACGTGGTGTTGCCCTGCGGGTTGGCCACCGGGTCGACGAGCGCGACGTTGCCCGGGGTGTTGTCGTAGCCCGCGAGGTAGGTCGCCGGGTCGGGGCCGCCGAGGGCGGACGGGCCGTGGCCCGCGCCGTCGGCCCGGTCGCCGTCGGACAGCAGTTGTGCCCCCGCGTCGGATTCCTGGAAACGTACGTCGGCCAGCTCGATCGAGCCGGACTTCGGCATGTCACCCACCCCGAACCGGAGTTCCAGCTTCGCCAGCGCACCGACGTCGACGCCCTGCGCCGTGAACTCGGCGAGCGGGACCCGGATCTGGTCCAGGACGATGTGGGTGTTCGGGGTGTTCGTGCCGGTCGACATGTGCAGGGCGTTGCCCCAGCGGGGGTCACCGGCGTCGACGGTCCCCTCGTGACCGGCGGCGTCGCGCAGCGCGATGACGAACCGCTGGGTGGTCGAGGCCGGGTCGTACGACGTGGGCTTCTCGTTGGGCCAGACCGGGTTGGTCGGGGTGCCGTTGACGGTGGTGTCCCGGGTGTTGTCGCCCCGGTTGTCGGCACCCGGGTTGCGGGTGTCGAAGAAGTTCACGGCGGCGCTGAGCGCCAGCGCCTTCAGGTGCCGTACGTTGCCGGACGCGGCCGGGATCGCGGCGGTCAGCGACGCGGTCGAGCCCGGTTCCCAGGCGAGGGTGAGCTGGCGACCGTAGGAGTGGTTGATGGGGCTGTTCTCCCGGGTGCCGTTCTGCCCGCCGAGCGCGCCGGCCGCCGGCAGTGGGCAGGGCTTGGCGGCGGTCGGCAGCCCGGTCTTACCGAGCTGCGCCGGGGCGAAGTCCTGCGGCTCCGGGTTGCACCAGTCGTACCCGCCGGGGGTGCTCGCCGGTTTCGGGGTGACCCCGGCGGCCTGCGCGTACGGGTCGGCGAAGCCGCTGCCGGTCAGGGTTCCGCCGAGGGCGTTACGGGTGAGCGGGTTGTTGACCTCGGGCCGGATCACGTCCACCCGTTCCTGCGGGGCGGCGAAGTAGCTGGTGTTGACCCGTTCGTCGCATCCGATCGCGGTGCCGGACGGGCTGGTCGGGCAGGCCGACGCGGGGACCTGGAGGCCACCCGGGGTGTTGGCCAGCTCACCTGTCAGATAGGGCTGGAACGCGCCCTCGCCGCCGACGTAGCGACGGAAGAACGCCGCCATCGTCGCCAGGCCCAGCTTCTCCTGGTCGCCCATCCGCGCCGCGTCGCCGGAGAACTTGGTGTTCACGGCGGGGTTCAGCGGGTCGGAGTTGTCGATGGCGTAGTTCAGCGCCGGGTCGGTGTAGCTGGCCGCGCCGCTGAGCCGCAGGTTGTGCGGATGGATGTTGTTGGTCGCGAACGGGGCCGAGTTGCCGCAGGCCGCGTCGTTGTTGGCCTGGCCGTCCGCGCCGCCGTCGGCGTACCAGACGGTGTTGTACCAGTTGTGGATCGCGCCGAGGTGCTCCACCTGGATGCGGGGGAACGGGTCGCCCGGGTTGACGTACTGGCTGCGTTCGAACAGCCGCGCGCCCTGGAGGTTGGAGACGTCGCCGTCGCACATCGGCAGGATCGACAGGTACGGCATCCCGTACGGGGCCTTGCGCTCGTAGTCCACCGGGGCGAGCGAGATGACCCCGCGCAGCGGGTACCGCGGGCCGTCGGTGCGGATGCGGTTGTAGTCGATGAAGCTGGACACCGCGTCACCGCCACGCGAGTGGCCCATCAGGCCGATCCGGGTCAGGTCGAGGCGGCCGGCGAGCGTGGTGCCGACGGTGGTGTGCTCGTCGACGGGCAGCCCACCGGGGCGGTTCGCCGCGCTCAGCGCGTCCAGGGTGGCGGCGATGAGCATCCGCCGGCTGTGCATGCCCTTGCCCTTGCTGCTGTCCTGCCGCATCATCAGCTGGTCCTGGGACACCGAGAAGGTGGTGTAACCCCAGGTGGCGAGGTTCTCCGCGAGGTAGGCGTAGCCGTTCTCGTTGTGCTTGAACTGGGCGCAGGTGAGCTGGGCGGTGTCCTGGCCCGAGTCGCACGAGCCGTGGTTGCCGTGCACCAGCACGAGCACCGGCGACGGCGTGGTACGTCGGGTGAAGTCCGGTGTGTACAGCTGGCCCCGGATCTCGATCCGCTCCGCGGCCTGCGCCGTCCCGGCCGTCGGGTCGGCGCCTGAGGAGTTCGGTTCCTGGATGCTGGCGAGGCCGAGTTTGGCCTCCTGGACGGCCTGGTGTCCGAAGGGGCCACGGGCCGTCGGGTCGGGCAGGTCGGTCGTGGACGCCGCAGGCGGCGCGACCGCGGTGGGTGACGCCGCGGTGGCCGGCCCCGCCAGGGCCACCGGGGCGGTCACCGCGACGATCACCGAGAGGAGCACGCGCGTGCTCCTCGATGTTCGTACCTTCAAAGGTCTCTCCTCGGAGCGAGATTGAGCGTTCAACGGTCGCGAACGCTAACCAGCCCTCGTTTCTCCGAGGTTTCCGTCGACAGCAGTTTTACGGTTGATCGAATACTGGCCTACCAGGGGAAATGCGCCCTCGTCGGTAACTCGGCGGGTAATCGGACGGGTGCTGGAATTGCGGATGGTCACCGCTATTTCCGCAATCCGTTTATCCCGGTCATGTCGGGGCAGCGGGGGTGGAACCGTTGGTCGGTGGCGAGGGCGGTGCGGGGAGGTCAGCGCGGGGCGCGTCGGGTCTTCGGCAGGTCGAACTGGTCGGCGGCCTTGCAGTCCTTCTGCCCGCCGACCGCGCCCGGGCCCAGCCGCTTCAACTCCGCGCGGGCCCGGCTACGGCCCAGGTTCCAGGCGTACCACGGGTCGGGCTCGGCGAGGTCGTCGTCGATCCAGCTCAGCGTGCACCGGCGCACCCGGTCCGGCAGGTTGGCCAGGGCGGGGGTGGCGTCGGCGGAGAGCGCCCGCAGGTACCAGGCGTCGATCTTGCCGGATTGCTCGTACCTGGCGATGTTGCGGCGGGCCGCGTAGTCCTCCGGATTGAGCACGGCCAGGCTGAGCAGCATCACCACGGCCAGCCCGACGGTGACGCCGGGGATCCACCGGCCCCGCCACCGTACGCCCGCCGCCAGGATCATCAGGAAGACCGCGCCGAGCAGCAGCTCGAACGCCATCACGAAGATCCGTTCCCCGGTGAAGCTGTAGACCTTCTGGTAGGTGTACATCCGCGACAGCGCCGACACCACGATCACCACACTGAGCACGCTGAGCAGCCCGAGCAGGGCCCGCAGCAGGACCCGTTCGGCCCGGGTCTCGCGTCGCGCCCAACGGCTGACCCCGCCCAGCACGGCCACGGTCAACAGGGTCACCACGGTCAGCTGCCAGAATCCGCTGCGCGCGTACTCGGCGTAGCTCAGCCCGGCGGTACGCAGGACGTGCCGCTGACCGCCGAAGAGCACCGTGAACTGCACCGCGACGAAACCGACGAAGAGCAGCGTCAGGGCGGCGATGGCCGGGGCCCACTCCAGCATGCCCAGCCGACGCCGACCCTCCCGGTCGACGGTCGACAGGTCCGGTGGCGCGGCCAGGGTGTACGTGGCGGCGACGGCGATCAACCCGCCGACGGCGGCCAGGAAGAGCCAGCGGAACACCGTGCCGACGTTGACCTCGGGCACGACCGCGCCGAGCACCTGGTCGAACGCGGCGTCGGCGGAGGACAGCAGCAGCCCGAACACGAGCAGCACCACGGCGGTGGCGGCGACCGAGCCGACGACCCGGCGCACCAGCTGGCCGCCGCCGGTGGCGGTCACGTGCCGGCGTACCCAGGGCAGCCCGCGCAGCGCCGCGAACGGGGCCGCGACCAGGCTGAACAGGATGGACCGGACCTGTCTGCCGCCCACGATCGCCAGGGTGGCGCAGCCCAGCGCCCCGAGGACGCAGAAGGTCACCAACCACCAGGCGTTACGGAAGGTCAGCACGGCCAGCAGCGCCAGCGCGGCCACCGCCCAGCCGCCCCGGATCAGCATGTCGGCGCGGGTCAGCGCGTCGGCGTTGCGCCTGACGGCCGCGACCACCCCGACGGTGAGGACCAGCCAGCCGAGGAACCAACCGATGCCGGTGCGGCTCAGCGGGACGAAGAACGCCACGCCCAACGCCCCGGCCAGTACCGCCGCCGGCACCGCCCAGCCGGTGGCGGGCCGGGGACCGGGCCACCGGGCGCTCAGGAACGACGGCGGGGGCGGGACCGGGGCCCAGGATTCGGGCGCCCCACCCCACTGCGCCGGTCGGCCGCCGCCCGGCGGCGTGCCGAATGCGGCAGACCCCGGGCGGCCGAGGACGGCCTGCTGACCGGGGCCGGGCACGCCGGTCCCGGGTGGCGGTTGCTGGCCGGAGGGTACGGGTCGACCCGGGCCTTCCTGCGGGCCGGGCGTCACCGGGGCGGCGGCCGGGAGCGGGGCGGGCTTGGTCGGCGCGACGTCCGCCGGGGCCGCCGCGGTGCGCGGTGCCGGCACGCTCACCGACCGGCCCGACCCATCTGCCGCTGCCTCGTCGGCCGCCGGGGCGGGCGTCGCCGGGGCCGGTGCCGTGGTTGCCGGTGAGCCGTCGGTGGCTGCTGCCGGGCCGGGCGGGGGCACCGGTGGCGCAGTGGCGACCGGGCCGGCCGGGCCGTCGCCAGCCGGGCCGGCCGCAAGGAGGGCCGGGGCTCCTCCGGCGGCCCCGGGCGCGGTGTCGCCGCTGGTCGGCACCAGGGGCAGGAAGAGCGCGTACCCGAGGGTGCCGTCCGGGACCTGGACCGGGATGGCCCAGCCGGGCTCACCCTCCCGACCGGGCCACCTGATCGCCGGCGGCAGCCCTTCCTGGGCGGGCACGGTCAACAGGTACGGCACTCCGGCCGGCGGGCTGCCCCCGGGGGAGTGTGAGGTCGGTTCCGGTTCGGACACGTACGCTCCTTGATATGGCACGTGCGGTCACTGTAGAGGCAACCGACCCCCGCCGCCGGCCCGCACGCCGTACCGTCGAACCTTTGCCCGCCCGCATCCGTACCAAGGGCGGGAGGTCGACCAGATGACCGTACGCGCAACGTTCGCCGCCCTCGCGGTCGTGGCGGTGACCGTGCTGCTCGATGCGGCTCCTGCCGCCGCGCACGGCGCACCGACCAGCCCGTTGAGCCGTTCGGCGGCCTGTGGCCCGGAGGGGCCGCACGTCTCGACGCCCGCCTGCCTGGCGGCGGTGTCGGCGGGCGCGGCGCTGCGCGAGTGGGACAACATCCGGGTGTACGGCGTCAACGGCCGCGACCGGGAGCGCATCCCGGACGGCGAGTTGTGCAGCGGCGGGCTCTCCGCCTACCGGGGGTTGGACCTGGCGCGGGCGGACTGGCCGGCGACCGAGTTGACCGCCGGGGCGCGGTACACGTTCCGTTACCGGGGCACCATTCCGCACAAGGGCACCTTCCGGCTCTACACCACCCGTCCCGGCTACGACCCGCGCACCCCGCTGCGCTGGGCGGATCTCGACAGGATCCCGTTCCTGTCGGTGACCGACCCGCCGCTGCGTGACGGGTCGTACCAGATTCCGGGGCGGCTGCCCGCCGGGTTGACCGGGCGGCACCTGATCTACACGGTGTGGCAGAACTCCGACACCCCGGACACCTACTACTCCTGCTCCGACGTGCTGTTCAGCCCGGCGGGCGGGGCCGACCCGGGCGACCCGACGCGGGTCGCCACCGATCCGACGCAGGCTGTCAGCGACCCGGCTGCTACCGACCCGGCCGGCGGCCCGACGGCAGGCGTCGGAGCGGACCAGGCCACCTCCGCCGGGGCGACCGCGGCCGGTGACGGTTCCGCCGGGGAGACCGGCGTGCCGGTAGCGTCGGTGACCCGGGTCGGCGGCGGCAACCTCCGGCTGACGGTGGGTGTGGCGGCGGTGGTGACCGTGCTGCTGGTGGCGCTGGTGGCGACCCGGCTGCGCCGCCCGGCACCCGTGCCGCCCGGCCGCCCCTGCGGCGTCCGCAACCATCGGGCCGGCCGTCGCCGCGTCTGGTGACCCGCGCCGGGTGGTCATGATCCACACCCGGCCCGGCCGTCAGGCGAGGAGGCGGTCGATCTCGGCCAGGTCGTCGGGGTTCAGGTCGAGGTGGGCCAGGGCGGCGACGTTGCCCTCCAACTGGGCCACGCTGCTCGCCCCGATGACCAGGCTGGTCATCCGGGGGTCGCGCAGCGCCCAGGCCAGGGCGAGCTGGGCCAGCGTCCGCCCCCGCCGCTCGGCGACCCCGGCGAGGCCCCGGACGGTGGCGAGCCGCTCGTCGGTCACGTCGCTCTCGCCGAGGAACACGCTGGTACGGACCCGGGAGTCGGCCGGGATGCCGTCGAGGTAACGGTCGGTGAGTAACCCCTGGGCCAGCGGACTGTACGCGATGCAGCCCGCGCCGACCTCGGCCAGCGTGTCGAGCAGCCCGTCGTCCTCGGTCCAGCGGTTGAGCATCGAGTACGACGGCTGGTTGATCAGCAGCGGGGTGCCCAGGTCACGCAGGATCGCGGCGGCCCGCCTGGTCTGCTCCGCGTCGTAGTTGGAGACGCCGACGTAGAGCGCCCGGCCGGACCGGACGATGGCGTCCAGCGCCCCCATCGTCTCCTCCAGCGGGGTGTCCGGGTCGAAGCGGTGGGAGTAGAAGATGTCGACGTGGTCCAGCCCCATCCGGCGCAGCGACTGGTCCAGCGAGGAGATCAGGGACTTGCGCGAGCCCCACTCGCCGTACGGGCCGGGCCACATCAGGTAGCCGGCCTTGCTGGACACCACCAGTTCGTCCCGGTACGGCCTGAGGTCGGTGGCGAGCAGCCGGCCGAACGCCTCCTCCGCCGCGCCGGGCGGCGGGCCGTAGTTGTTGGCCAGGTCGAAGTGGGTGATGCCGAGGTCGAACGCGCGGCGGACGATGTCCCGTTGCCGCTCGAACGGGCGGTCCGGCCCGAAGTTGTGCCACAACCCGAGTGAGAGGGCGGGCAGTCGCAGGCCGCTGCGCCCGCTGCGGCGGTAGGTCATCCGGTCGTAGCGGTCGGCCGCGGCGAGGTAGGTCACGCCCCCGACCCTAACCCCGCCCCGACCTGCGGCGGCGACCACCGTCGGTGGTCCGGGCGGGAACCAGCCCGGTGGGACCGCCGCCGGGGTGGCTCCGAGCCATGCGCCACGTGCCCCTCGACACCCCTGCCCCTGGCCGGGCTGCCGACGCTGATCCGGGCCCGCGCCCGGCGGTGAGGCGTCGCGTCGGGGACCGGTGGGGGTCGATTCCGGTGCCGGGGGCACAGCGGCCCGGATCGCGCTAGCGTGGGTCGGGTGACTGCGCCCAACCAGGCTCTCCCGGTCCCGCCCGCCGACCTGCCGGGCACCCTCGGCGCGCTGCGCGCCGCCGGACACCGGTACCAGACCGTCAAGCAGGAACTCCGCCACAACCTCCTGGCCCGGATGCGTTCCGGCGAGGATCGTTTCCCCGGCATCGTCGGCTACGACGACAGCGTGCTGCCCGAGGTCGAGCGCGCGTTGCTCGCCGGCCACGACATGGTGCTGCTCGGCGAACGCGGCCAGGGCAAGACCCGACTCATCCGTTCGCTGGTGGCGCTGCTCGACGAGTGGACCCCGGTGCTGCCCGGCTCGGTGCTCAACGAGCACCCGCTGCACCCGCTCACCCCGGCCTCCCGCGCGCTGGTCGCCGAGGCCGGCGACGACCTGCCGGTCGGCTGGCTGCACCGCTCGATGCGGTACGGCGAGAAGCTGGCCACCCCGGACACCAGCGTCGGTGACCTGATCGGCGACGTGGATCCGATCCGGCTGGCCCAGGGGCGTACCCTCGGCGACCCGGAGACCATCCACTTCGGGCTGGTGCCCCGCACCAACCGGGGGATCTTCGCCGTCAACGAGCTGCCCGACCTGGCCGAACGCATCCAGGTGGCGCTGCTCAACGTGCTGGAGGAGCGGGACATCCAGGTCCGGGGCTACCAGCTCCGCCTGCCGCTCGACCTGTTCCTGGTGGCCAGCGCCAACCCGGAGGACTACACCAACCGGGGCCGGATCATCACCCCGCTCAAGGACCGGTTCGGCGCGGAGGTCCGCACCCACTACCCGGTCGACCTGGAGCTGGAGCTGGCGTTGATCCGGCAGGAGGCCGACCTGGTCGCGGAGGTGCCGGAGCACGTGTTGGAGGTGCTGGCCCGGTTCGCCCGCGCGGTGCGCGAGTCGTCGTCGGTGGATCCGCGCTCCGGGGTCTCCGCCCGGTTCGCCATCGCCGCCGCCGAGACCGTCGCCGCCGCCGCGTTGCGCCGCTCCGGCCTGCTCGCCGGCCCCGCGTCGGCCGCCGACGACGCCACGGTACGGCCGGAGGCACCGGTCGCCCGGGTCGGTGACGCGGTGTCGGTGACCTCGACGTTGCGCGGCAAGGTGGAGTTCGAGAGTGGCGAGGAGGGGCGGGAGACCGAGATCCTGGGCCACCTGCTGCGCACCGCGACCGCCGAGACGTTCCGGGCCCGGCTGGCCGGACTGGACCTCTCCGGGTTCACCGCGCTGGTCGCCGAGGGGGCGGTGATCGAGACCGGTGAGCTGGTCGCCTCGGCGGAACTGCTGCGCCAGGTCGGCACCGTGCCGGGGCTGGCCAAGGCGCTGGACCGGTTGGGGCTGGGCGACGCGCCCACCCCGGAGCAGGCCGCCGCCGGGGTCGAGTTCGTGCTGGAGGGACTGCACCTGACCCGCCGGCTCGGCAAGGACGTCACCGAGTCCGGTCGTACCGTCTACGGCGGTCGGAGCTGAGGATGGCCGGCAACCGGTTCCGGTACGGCCAGTGGCAGGGCGGCCCCGACCCGCTCGCCCCGCCGTACGACGTGCGCGCCGCGGTGGACTCCGTCGGCGCGGAGGTGCTGGCCGGCGGCAGCCTGCGGGAGGCGCTGCGCGACCTGTTGCGTCGGGGCCCGCAGGGCCGGGGCGGCCTGGACGACCTGGCCGCCCGGGCCCGCCGGCTGCGCCGGGAGGCGTTGCGCCGGGGCGACCTGGACGGCGCGGTGACCCGGTCCCGGGCGCTGCTCGACCAGGCGCTCGCGGCGGAACGGGACGCGTTGCGTGCGCGTACCGACGACGACGCCCGGTTCGCCGAGACGGTGCTGGACAACCTGCCCCGCTCCACCGCCCGCGCGGTGCAGGAGCTGGCCGGGTACCGGTGGACCAGCGACGAGGCCCGGCAGGCGTACCAGCGGATTCTCGACGGGCTGCGCGGGGAGGTGCTGGAGCAGCGGTTCGCCGGGCTGCGCGACGCCGCGCGGGCCGCCGGTGACCCGGCCGTGCAGGCGCAGCTCGCCGAGATGATGCGGGACCTCAACGACCTGCTGGCCCGGCACGCCCGCGCGGAGGACACCACCGACGCGTTCGCCGAGTTCATGCGCCGGCACGGCGAGTTCTTCCCGGAGCAGCCGGGCAGCGTCGACGAACTGGTCGACGTGCTGGCCCGGCGGGCGGCGGCGGGGGAGCGGCTGATGCGGTCGCTGTCCGACCGGCAGCGCGAGGAGCTGGCCGGGCTGATGCGGCAGTCGCTCGGTGACCGGCTCTCCGGTGAGCTGTCCGCGCTCGACGCCCACCTGCGTGCGCTGCGTCCCGACCTGAACTGGCAGCGTGGTGAGCGGGTCCGGGGTGACCAGCCACTCGGCTACGGCGAGGCGACCGGGGCGTTGGACGAGATCGCCGAGCTGGACGAGTTGCTGGAGTCCCTGGACCAGCAGCAGCCGGGGGCCACCCTGGACGACGTGGACGTCGAGTCGGTCGCCCGGACGCTGGGCCGTGACGCCGCCGACGACGTACGCCGGTTGCGGGAGCTGGAGCGGGAGCTGCGCCGGCAGGGCTGGGTGAGCCGGGACGCCGACGGGTTGACGCTCAGCCCGAAGGCGCTGCGCCGGCTGGCCGGCACCGCGCTGCGCCGGGTCTTCGCCGACCTCACCGCCGGCCCGCGCGGCCAGCACGACCTGCGTACGGCCGGGGCGGCCGGCGAGGTCAGCGGCGCGTCCCGGCAGTGGGAGTACGGCGACGAGCAGCCCTTGGACGTGGTGCGCACCCTCACCCGGGCGGTGCGTCGGGCCGGCCCCACGGTGCCGTTGCCGCTCGCCGTCGAGGATTTCGAGGTGGTGGAGACGGAGCGGCGGGCGTCGGCGGCGGTGGCGCTCTGCGTCGACCTGTCGTACTCGATGGTGTCGCAGGGGCGGTGGGGGCCGATGAAGCAGACGGCGCTGGCCCTGTCGCACCTGATGGCGACCCGGTTCCCGCAGGACGCGTTGCAGATCGTCGGGTTCGGTCGGGAGGCGGTCACGCTCACCCAGCGGGAGCTGGCGGCGGTGGAGCCGGACATGGAGCAGGGCACCAACCTCCAGCACGCCCTGCGGCTGGCCGGCCGGCACCTGCGCCGGCATCCGGGGGCCGAGCCGGTGGTGCTGGTGGTCACCGACGGTGAGCCGACCGCCCACCTCGATCCGGACGACGGTGAGGCGTACTTCCACTGGCCGCCGCTGCCGGAGACGGTCCAGGCCACCGTCCGCGAGGTGGACCGGCTGGCCCGGGCCGGGGTCACGCTCAACCTGTTCCTGCTCGGTGAGGACCCGGGACTGCGTCGGTTCATGGACGCGGTGGCCCGCCGCTCCCGGGGTCGCCTGTTCACCCCGGACCTGGGTGACCTGGGCGAGTACGTGGTCTCGGACTACCTGCGTTCCCGGCGCGCCTCCGCCCGCTGACCGGGCCGCCCGTCCGGGTGATCCGGGTGGCACAACCGTCCACCCGACCCGGTGGCACGGGGTTGACTGGGGGTGTGGAGCTGCGCGGGGCGTACCGGATCCTGCTCGCCGAGGTCGAGGCGGGCGGGTTCCGGCCGGCTCCGCCCGGCGGGTGGGGCGCGGAGCGGATCGTGGCGCACCTGGTCGCCAACGACGAGCTGATGAGTGAGGCGACCGAGGCGGTGCTGGCCGGGGCGCCGTTCGCCTACTACGACCTGACCGGTGTGCACCGGCCCGAATTGGACGCCCTGGTCGCCGGGTGCGGCGGGCTGCCCGGCCTGGCCACTCTGCTGCGGGCCACCAGCGGCCGGCTCTGCGGGCTGGTGGACCGGCTCGGGCCGGCCGCCGACACCCCGGTCGAGACGCACCTGCGGGAGGGTTTCGACCTGGTCGTCGACGAGCCGCTGCCGTGGTCGCGCACCCTCGACCTGCACGCCCGGGTGCACCTGCCCCGGCACCTGGCGCAGCTACGGATGCTCCGCGACCAGCCGCAGCCCGCCTGACTCCACCCCGGACGGCCCGGCGGCGGGGGTGCGGCGGAAGGTGCGCCGGTAGGCCGAGGGGGAGACGCCGATCCGGGTGTTCAGGTGTTGGCGCAGGGCGGCGGTGGTGCCGAAGCCCGCCCGCCGGGCCACCTGGTCGATGGCCAGGTCGGTGGTCTCCAGGAGCAGCCGGGCGTGGTCGGTGCGCTGCTGGAGCAGCCACTGCGCCGGGCTCAGCCCGGTCTCCGAGCGGAAGTGCCGGGTGAAGGTGCGCACGCTCATCCGGGCGTGGGCGGCCAGTTCCCGCAGGGCGACAGGTTCGTGCAGCCGCTGCCGGGCCCATTCCCGGGTGGCCGCGATGCCGCTGGCCGGGGTGCGCGGCACCGGCCGTTCGATGTACTGGGCCTGGCCGCCGTCGCGCCAGGGTGGCACCACGCACCGACGGGCCGCCCGGTTGGCCACCTCGCTGCCGTGGTCGCTGCGGACGACGTGCAGGCACAGGTCGATCCCGGCGGCCACCCCGGCCGAGGTGAGCACCCGGCCGGAGTCGATGAACAGCACGTCCGGGTCGAGGGCCACCTGCGGGTAGAGCCGGCGGAACCGGTCGGCGTGCGCCCAGTGGGTGGTGGCCCGCTGGCCGTCGAGCAGCCCGGCGGCGGCCAGCGCGAACGCGCCCGTGCAGATCGACATGATCCGTACGCCCCGGTGCCGGGCGTCCCGCAGCGCGCCGGCCACCGCCGGGTCGATCGTGCCGTCGGTCATCGGTGGGCCGCCGTGCAGGCCGGGCACCACCACCGTGTCGACGGTGGCCAGCAGGTCGAGCCCGTGGTCGGGGAGGACCCGGAAGCCGGCGGAGCTGCGGACCGGGCGACCGCCGGGGGTGCAGGTGTCGACGGCGTAGAGCGGGAGTCGGTCGGGGGTGCGGGCGGCCCCGAAGACCTGGGCCGGGGTGCCCAGGTCGAGGCCGACCACGCCGTCGAGGGCGAGCACGCCGATCCGGTGCGGCCTGATGGTCATGGCCCGATTATTGCGCACCATGGCTTTCCGGCCACTCGTCGCCCGCCGGGTCGTGGCCGAGACTTGGAGCGTGACCCGAGCCCGTCGTCTCCACCCGGCCTGGACCGTAGCCGCCGTCGCCTTCGTCGCGCTGGTCGGTGCGGCCGGCTTCCGCGCCACCCCGTCGGTGCTGCTGCACCCGCTGCACGCCGAGTTCCGCTGGCCGCTGGCCACCATCTCCGCCGCCGTCTCGGTCAATCTGCTGCTCTACGGCCTGACCGCACCGTTCGCCGCCGCCCTGATGGACCGGTTCGGCATCCGCCGGGTGGTGACCTGTGCGCTGGCGCTGGTGGCGCTCGGCAGCGGCCTGACCGTCTTCATGACGGCGAGTTGGCAGCTCATTCTCTGTTGGGGCGTCCTGGTCGGGCTGGGCACCGGCTCGATGGCGCTGGCCTTCGTCGCCACCGTCACCGGGCGCTGGTTCGTCCACCGCCGGGGGCTGGTCACCGGGGTGCTCACCGCCGGTGGGACCGCCGGCCAGCTGGTCTTCCTGCCGCTGCTCGCGGTGCTGGTCCGGGACCACGGCTGGCGTACGGCCGCGCTGGTGGTGGCCGGGGCGGCGCTCGCGGTCGTCCCGCTGGTGGCCCGGTGGCTGCGGGAACACCCGGCGGATCTCGGCCTGCCCGCCTACGGCGCGACCGGGGTGACGCCCCGGCCGCCGTCGGCCGGCGGGGCCGCCGCGCGGGCGGTGGCCGCGTTGACCGCCGCCGCCCGGACCCGCCCGTTCTGGCTGCTCGCCGGCGGCTTCGCGATCTGCGGTGCGACCACCAACGGCCTGGTCGGCACCCACTTCGTGCCGGCCGCGCACGACCACGGCATGCCGCAGACCACGGCGGCGGGCCTGCTCGCGCTGGTCGGGCTCTTCGACATCGTCGGGGTCGTCGCTTCGGGCTGGCTCACCGACCGGATGGACAGCCGGCTGCTGCTGGCCGGCTACTACGGGCTGCGCGGGCTGTCGCTGCTGCTGCTGCCCGCCCTGTTCACCGGCGGCACCGGACCGAGCATGCTGGTCTTCGTCGTCTTCTACGGCCTGGACTGGGTGGCGACCGTGCCGCCGACGGTGGCCCTGTGCCGGGAGTACTTCGGCGACTCGGCGGCGGTGGTCTTCGGCTGGGTCTTCGCCGCGCACCAGTTCGGGGCGGCGTTCGCGGCGACCGGCGCCGGCCTGGTCCGCGACCGGCTCGGTGACTACGCGCCGGCCTGGTACGCGGCCGGGGCGCTCTCCATCGGCGCCGGGCTGTTGTCGCTGCTGCTGCGCCGCCGCCGCGCGGCACCGGTGCCGGTGCCGACGCCGGTCCGGCCCGCCGGGGCCTGGAGCTACCGGGGCTGACCGGGGCGGGAACGGCCGTCGTTCAGCCGAGGGTCCACTGTTGGCCGGCGGCGGCGGTGCAGGTGGCCTGCACCAGGTCGTCGCCGGCCGCCGTGCCGTCGTTGCGGACCTGCGCGCACTTGCCCGAGCCGACGCCGACCAGCAGGACCGGCCCGGTGCCGACAGGGGTCAGCCGCCACTGCTGGTTGGCCTGGCCGTGGCAGCCGAACTGCTGGAGCCGCGCGCCGTCGTCGCCGCTGCCGCCGTCGACGTCGAGGCACTGGCCGTGCCCGGCGTTGGTGAGCGTCACCAGGTCGGGCGCGACCGGGTTGGCGACCCACTGCTGCTCCGCGCCGCCGGTGCAGCCGGCCAGTTCGGCGGTGGCCGTCTCGCCCGCGCCGTCGGTGCCGACGCAGAGGCCGGAGGTGACCGCCCGCAACACGACAGGGCCGGTGACCGTGGCCGGGGTGGTGGGCGGCGGGGTCGGGCTGGGCGGCGGTGTGGTCGCGGCCGGCGGGCTGGTCGACTCGGCGGCCGGGGTCGACGCGGCCGGGGTGGGGGCAGCCGGGGTGGGGGCGGCGGCCGGCACCACCGGGGCCCGGTCGTCGCCGCCGCCGAGCACGCCGGTGGCGAAGAAGACCCCCAGCAGTACGCCGGCCAGGCCGACGGCCAGCGCGGACCGCATCAGCGGATCGGCGGGCAGCCCGGGGCGGGCGGCCCGTCGGACGCCGTACACGGTGCCGGACGGATCGTGGTGCGGGTCGGGGTCGGCCATGGCTGCATGGTGACCCACCGGGCGGGCCGACGACCAGTCGGCCCGCCCGGTGGGATCAGTCGACGACCCGGACGTCCTTCCAGAACGCCACCCGGTCACGGATGTGCTCCGCCTCGGGCTTCGGGTCGGGGTAGTACCAGACGGCGTCGGCGCTCGTGCGCTCTCCGTCGGTGAGGGAGTAGTAGGAGGCGTCGCCCTTCCAGGGGCAGACCGTCTGCGTCGCCGACTCGGTGATCAGGTCGTCGCGCAGGGTGCTTCGGGGGAAGTAGTGGTTGCCCTCCACCAGGACGGTGTCGTCGCTCTCGGCCACGACCTGGTCGTTCCACACGGCTTTCGGCATGTCACCACGCTACGCCCCCGGCGGGCCCCGGTCGCGGGCCCCTCGGGGACCGTACGTCGCGTCGGTGTCGGGCGGGGACGGACGACCATGCCGATGTCGAGGTTGCCTACTGATCAGAAACGGTCAGCGATGCGGTTCCCCGGAGCGGCGCTTCGCGCGTAAGGTGATCTCATGCGCGCGCTGCGTGATCATGAGCTGGCGGTGGACGCGTTGCGACGGTCGTACGCCGCCGTGCCCCCCGGGCACCCCGTACGGCTGGCCAAACGCACGTCCAACCTGTTCCGACCCCGGTCGGCCACCGGCACACCCGGCCTCGACGTCAGTGGCCTCGACGGCGTCCTGTCGGTCGACCCGGTGGCCCGCACCGCCGACGTGCAGGGCATGTGCACCTATGAGGACCTGGTCGAGGCGACCCTCCCGCACGGGCTGATGCCGCTGGTCGTGCCGCAGCTGCGCACGATCACCCTGGGCGGCGCGGTCACCGGGCTGGGCATCGAGTCGACGGCGTTCCGCAACGGGCTGCCGCACGAGTCGGTCATCGAGATGGACGTCCTGACCGGCGCGGGGGAGATCGTCACCACCCGCCCGGACGGCCCGGACGCCGAGCTGTTCGCCGCCTTCCCCAACTCGCTGGGCAGCCTGGGGTACGCCACCCGGCTGCGCATCGAACTCCAGCCCCTGGGGCGGACGGTGGCCCTGCGCAACATCCGGTTCACCCGGCTGGAGGAGCTGACCGCAGCCGTCGCCGAGGTGATCGCCAAGGGCGAGTGGGAGGGCCGACCGGTCGACGCGATGGACGGCGTCATGTTCAGCCCCGGCGAGTCCTACCTGGTGCTCGGCTCGTTCACCGACGAGCCCGAGCGGACCAGCGACTACACCGGCCAGGACATCTACTACCGTTCGTTGCGCCGCCGGGTGCGGGACACCCTCAGCGGCCGCGACTACCTGTGGCGGTGGGACACCGACTGGTTCTGGTGCTCGGCCGCGTTCGGAGCGCAGCACCCGGTGGTACGCCGGCTCTGGCCGGCCCGCTGGCGACGCAGCGACGTCTACCACCGGCTGGTCCGGCTGGAACACCGCTACCACGTGGCCGCCCGGGTGGACCGGTGGCGTGGCCGGCCGGACCGGGAACGGGTCGTGCAGGACGTCGAGATCCCGCTGGACGCCACGGCCGACTTCCTGCGCTGGTTCGACCGGAACGTGGGGATGACGCCGGTGTGGCTGTGCCCGTTGCGGCTTCGTGAGCCCGACGGCCCCGGCTCCGCCCGCGCCTGGCCGCTGTATCCGCTACGCCCCGGCCAGACGTACGTCAACATCGGCTTCTGGGGCACCCTGCCGATCGCGGAGGGTGCCGCGGACGGCGAGGCGAACCGCTCCATCGAGCGGATGGTGTCGGAGTTCGGCGGCCACAAATCGCTCTACTCCGACGCGTACTACGACCGGGCGGCCTTCGACCGGCTCTACGGCGGGGAGACCTGGCGTGCCGTGAAGGACCGCTACGACCCGGACCATCGGCTCACCGGACTCTACGAGAAGGCGGTTGCACGGAAATGAGCCTGACCGACCGAGAACAGGGGGCGGCGAGCGCCCCGGCCAGTCCGCCGGCAGGGACCCGGCGGGCACCGACAGTCGCCGACGTCGTCCGCGCGGTCACCACGCGGGACCTGCCGGTCCGCATCGCCGGCTACGACGGCAGCGCGATCGGCCCGGCCGACGCCGGGATCACCCTCGACATCCGCTCCGAGCGCGGGCTGTCCTACCTGCTCACCGCCCCCGGTGACCTGGGCATGGCGCGGGCCTACGTCAGCGGCGACCTCGGGCTCGGCGGGGTGCACCCCGGCGACCCGTACGAGGCCCTGCGGGTGTTGCAGGACCTGCGGCTGCGCGTCCCCTCGCTGGCCGAGGGGCTGGCCCTGGTGCGTGGGCTCGGCTGGGAGCGGCTGCGTCCGCCGCCGGCCCCGCCGCAGGAGGCGCTGCCCCGCTGGCGGCGGGTGATGGGTGGGCTGCGGCACTCCCGTAGCCGGGACAGCACCGCCATCTCGCACCACTACGACGTGTCGAACGCCTTCTACGAGAAGGTGCTCGGCGAGTCGATGACGTACACCTGCGCGGTCTACCGCAGCCCGACCGACACCCTGGAGCAGGCCCAGTCGGCCAAGTACGACCTGGTCGCCGGCAAGCTGGCGCTCCAGCCGGGGATGCGCCTGCTCGACGTGGGCTGCGGCTGGGGCGGCATGGTCCGGCACGCGGCCCGCGAGTACGGCGTCAGGGCGATCGGGGTGACCCTGTCCCGGGCGCAGGCGCAGTGGGCGCAGGAGGCGATCGCCCGGGAGGGGCTGACCGGGCTGGCCGAGGTGCGGCACCTCGACTACCGCGACGCCCCCCGCGAGCAGTTCGACGCGATCTCCTCGATCGGGCTGACCGAGCACATCGGGGTGCGCAACTATCCGGCCTACTTCCGGGCGCTGCGGGACCGGCTGCGGCCCGGCGGCCGGCTGCTCAACCACTGCATCACCCGGGCCGACAACCGGGCCCCGCACCGCTCGGGCGCGTTCATCGACAGGTACGTCTTCCCCGACGGCGAGCTGGCCGGGCCGGGCCGCCTGATCAGCGAGGTGCACGACGCCGGGTTCGAGGTGCACCACGAGGAGAACCTGCGGCAGCACTACGCGTCGACGCTTGCCGCCTGGTGCCGCAACCTCGTGGCGAACTGGGACTTCTGCGTCGACGAGGTGGGCCTGGGCACCGCGCGGGTCTGGGGTCTCTACATGGCCGGCTCGCGGTTGGCCTTCGAACGCAACGGCATCCAACTGCACCAGGTGCTGGCCACCCGCAACGGCCCGGACGGCGTGAACGGCTACCCGCTGCGCCCGAACTGGACGCCCTGACCGCACCGCCCGTACCGGTCCGACGGGAGCCGCGCCACCGTGGCGCGGCTCCCGTCGGCTGCCGACACGTCGACGTCATCAGCTCGACAGGACGTCGGGTGGCGGGCGTCGCCCGGGCGGACACCCGCACGGCGGACGCACAGGTACGGCACACGGGGACCTCAGCCCGACGCGGCACGGTTGCTGCATCGCCGCACCGAGGAGGCCCCATGCCACACCCCGACACCATGCCGCGCCCGACGCCCACCAGCCCGGCCGCCGCGCCACCGCCCCGGTCGTCGACTCCGCCGTGGTCGCCCCCGCCACCATCGACGCCCCCGCCCGCGCTGACGTCCCCGCCCCCGCCGTCACCGTCGCGTTGGCGTCGACGGCTGATGGCCGCCGGCACGGCGATGGTGCTGATGGTCGCGGGCGGTGGCACCGGAGCGCTGGTCGTGGACCGGGTCGTCGACCGGGGTCAGGTCGTCGCCGGTACGACGGCCGTCACCCCGGTCGCCGCCGCCACCATCGACTCCCTCGCCAGGGTGGTCGCCGTCGTGTCGCCGAGCATCGTCACCGTCGAGGTGACCGGGGCGCGGGAGTCCAGCCTCGGGTCCGGCGTCGTCCTCGACACCGACGGTCTCGTCCTGACCAACCAGCACGTGGTGGACTCCGACGGCAGGGTCACCGTGACCCTCGCCGACGGCCGTACCGCCCCGGCGACCGTGGTCGCCCAGGACGCCACCGCGGACGTGGCACTGCTGCGGGCGACCGGGTTGACCGGGCTCACCCCGGCGACGCTGGGCAGCGACGCCACCCTGACCGTCGGGGACACCGTCCTGGCGTTCGGCAGTCCGCTCGGGCTGGCCGGGACGGTCACCTCCGGGATCGTGTCGGCCCTGGACCGGTCGGTGGACGGCCTGACCGGGCTGGTGCAGACCGACGCGGCGATCAACCACGGCAACTCCGGCGGGGCGCTGGTCGACACCGCCGGGCGGGTGGTGGGCATCAACGTCGCCATCGCCACCACCGGGGAGGACGAGGGCAGCGTGGGACTCGGGTTCGCCATTGCGGTGGACACCGTCCGCGAGGTGGTGGCCCGACTGGACGCGCGCTGACTGTCACCACCAGGGTGACGAACGGCAGGCCCGGTTCCGGACAGCGGCGGGGCGGAATTTTCCGCCCGGGGTTCCCGGGGCGTCGGGCTGGGTACTGCGGGGCGATGTTCCTCATCTTCGGACTCCGCACCCGGGTCACCCGGTCGGGGGTGGTGACCGCCGTCTGCCGGCACTGCGGCAACCAGGCCGCACAGGTGATCAGTCGCCGGTCGACGAAGTTCACCGTGTTCTTCGTCCCGCTGATCCCGATCCGGACGAAGTACGTGCAGCAGTGCTCGTTCTGCGGCGTCGAGTACGCCGTCGACGCCGACGAGGCCCGTCGCCTCCCGGTCGGCTGACCGTGGCCCGCTTCCTCTGCTGGCTGATCGGCCGCCCACCGGGCTCGTCGACCGCGCCGTTGCACACCGCCTCCCGCCCGCCCTGCACCCCCGGTCGTCGCCCGTCGCGCCGCCGCCGGCCGTCGGCCGGCACCCGGTCGCCCCGGTCACCCTGGAACCGGTCCGCCGGCCGCTGACCCGCCCGCGCCGGAGGCTGTCGACCCGCCCGCGCCGGCGGCTGCCGGCCGGGGTCGGTCGGGGCGGCTATCGTGGCCTGTCGTGACGAGCACCGCACAACGCCTGGCCGCGATCCGGGGCGACGTGCCCCCGAAACGCCACAACGCCCGGACGATCGCCGCGCTCACCGGCAACCCCGGCTGTGCCCGGCGGGCCGTGCTGGACGGGGCCGGGGTGGACAAGACGGCGCTCGCCCAGCGGGTCGGCTTCCCGGCCCGGTTCGGCCAGTCCCGGTTCGCGATCACCCGGGGCAACGCGTTCGAGGCGCAGGTCAAGGCGGACGGCGGGATGGAGTTGCTGCGGCTGGTCGCGCAGCGGTTGGGCGTACCGGTGCCGCAGCGGGCGAGCTGGACGGACCTGGGCGGCGCGGACGACCTGCCGGACCGCCGGGAACGCTCGCGGGCCGCGCTGACCGCCGCCGGGCCGGACGCGGCGCTGTTCGACCATCCGCTGCTCGGCCTGGACGTCGCCGGCCACCGGGTGCACCTGGAACCGGACCTGGTCGCCGCCCGGCTCGGCGGCCGGTTCCACGTGGTGGAGATCAAGTCGTTCCCGGTGATCGACGGCCAGGCCGACCCGGCGAAGGTGTCCGCCGCCGCCGTCCAGTCGGCCGTCTACGTGCTGGCGCTGCGCGACCTGCTCGCCGCCGCCGGGCGGGACCCGGAGTCGGTGTCGCACGAGGTGGTGCTGGTCTGCCCGCGTGACTTCGCCAACCAGCCGGTGGCCAGCCTGATCGACGTCCGCAAGCAACTGCTGGTGCTGCGTCGCCAACTGGACCGGATGGCCCGGCTGGACGACCTGCTCACCACCGTGCCGGCCGGGTTCACCGTCGACCCGGGTGTCGACCCGGTGACGCTGACCGCCGCGTTGCGTACCGTGCCGGCGCGCTACGCGCCGGACTGCCTGGCCGGCTGCGAGCTGGCGTACTTCTGCCGGGACGAGGCGCGCGGGCAGACCGGGGCGTTGGGCCGGCCGGTGCGCGAGGCCCTCGGCGGCATCGCCGAGGTGTCCGAGGTGCTGGCCCTGGCGACCGGCGAGCGGGCCGCCGACCCGGAGCGGGAGGAGGCCGCCGCGCTGCTGCGGGCCGCCGCCCGGTTGCGCGCCGACGCCCTCGCCGGCCACCCGGCATGAGTACGCTGCGCGCGTTGGCGAAGGCGCAGGCGCTCGCCGCCGGGGTGGCCCAGCCGGTCGCCACCGTCCGGCACCTGCACCTGGCGCAGCGCCCGCTGGTGCTGGTGCCGCTGGCGATGGCCGGTGAGGCGCACGCCCCGCTCGCCGTGCTGGTCGGCACCGCCCCCGACGACGTCAGGCTGCTGATCGTGCCGCAGCCCCGCAACCGGGACCAGCGGTTCCGCTTCGTCACCGAGCTGGCCGCGACCGTGCTGCCCTGGCTGGACGGCTTCCGGGGCGTCTCGGAGGCGGTGGCCGTGGACCGGGGCCGCGACGTGCGCTACCGGTACGTCGACGCCCCGCAGCTGTGGGTGCCGAACCCGGCCGGGATCACCTTCCTGCGGCTGCTCGGCCGCTCGACCCGGTTCCGTCGCCCGGACGGCGAACACCCGGTGCACCCGGCTGTGCCGCTGCTCGGCCGCTGGCTGACCTTCTTCGCCGAACGGGCCGAGCAGCCCGGCTCGTCGGCGCTGCTGGCGATGACCGACGCGCTCACCCTGCACTGGGCGACCGGGCAGAGCGCGGTGGAGGACCAGCACCTGCCGGCGCTGCTCGGCTGGATCGACCCACCGGCCGGCTCGACGGGTGTCGTGGCCGCCGCGCGGGCCGAGGACCCGACGGTGTGCCCGCCGGCCGGCCCGGCCACCGACCCGGAGTTCGACAACACGGCGCTCGCCCCGGCGATGGCCGCGTGGGCGGCTGCCGACGACGACCCGGTCGCGCGCGACGAGGCGTACGCGGAGCTGGTGCGGTTGCTACGCGGGCAGCTCGCGCCCACCTGGGAGCTGATGTGGCGCGGCCTGGGGTTGCTCGACGGGCTGCCACCCGGGGCGCGGGTGGCGGGCCGCTGGGCGGGCGACCGGGACGCCTTCACGTCGTACGCCGAGCACCTCGACGCCGACGGCGGGCCGCAGCCCCGGCACGACGGCGCGGTCGCGGCGGCGGTCCGGCTGAACCGGCTGGAACGCGCCGCCACCAGCTACGCCGTGCAGCGCGCCTACGACGACCCGCTGGTGATGGCCGAGCACCGGCTGGCCGGGGAGGCGTTCGTCGCCGACGTCACCCTGGCCGACCCGGGGCGGGTGGACGACAGCGGCAAGCGGCCGGTGCTGCGGCCGCGGATCCAGGTGGTGACCACCGAGCCGGTGCGGATGCCGGTCGGGGCGACGCTGTGGTCGACGGCGCGGCCCGCCCAGAAGGCAAAGGTGGTCTTCGTGACCCCGGCGGCGGACGGCCGGACCGAGGTGGTGTTGGAGCTGTCGGGCGGGATGGGCCGGGGGCTGACCGCGCCGCCGGGCAGCGTGCCGCAGGTGGGGGAGCGGCTGTGTCTGACCACCCTGTCGGAGGCGTACCTGCCCGCCGGGACGTTCCCCACGGCCGAGGAGACGCCGTGGACGCACGGGGGGCCACCTAGCTACGACCCACCCGAGGTGTTGTCCTCAGTGGTCGGATAGCCGACCCGGTGAGTGTGGCGGTGACCCGTCCGGCTGGCTAGGCTTCGATGGTTCGCCGTCCGTGGCCCGTCCGCACGGTCGAGGTGCGCGTTGGAGAGAGAGCCGGAGCGATCACCGTGCTACCCCAGGACGCCGTCTCCGGCGCGCCGACCCGACCGCTGACCCTTCCCCGGGTGGGTGCGGTCGTCGCCGCGGTGGCCGTCGTGCTGGAGTTGATCTGGCTGCTCGCCGCGTTGCCCGAGGCGGCCCTGGTCAGTGACGTCACCGCCACCGCCGTGGCGGGCTGGGCCAGCTACGCCTGCGTCCGTACGATGCGCCGGCATCCCGCCCCGCTACGCCGGTTCTGGGCGCTGCTCGCGCTCACCATGGGGCTGGCCGCCGCCGGCCGGCTGCTGTGGACGGTGGACCGGCTGCGTGCCGACGAGTTGCCGCACACCCCGCTGATCGGGGCGGTCTTCACCGCCGGCATCGTCACCGGCACGGCCGCGCTGCTGGCCGCGCTGACCGCGCCGCGCAGCGCGGTGGGTCGGGCCCGCACCGTGCTGGACGGGGTGATCGTCGGGCTGGCCCTGATCCCGATCGGGTGGGTGGTGGTGTTCCGCGACGTCGCCGCCGCCGACCTCGACGATCCGCTGCGGACCCTCGGCCTGCTCTACCCGATGATCGACCTGATGCAGCTGACCATCCTGGTGGCGGTGGCCGGCCCGGCCCGTTCGGTGTGGCCGCCGCTGACCCTGATCGGGGCGGGCCTGGTCACCCGGGCCGGCGCGGACGCGGTCTACGTCTCGCTGGTCGCGCACGGCAGCTACACCCCCGGGCACCCGATCGACGTGTGCTGGCCGTTGAGCTACCTGCTGATCGGCATCGCCACCACCCGGCCACCGCCGCCGACCTGCGACGGGGCCGAGGAGATCGGCGAGTCCCCGCTGCCGTCCTGGTGGCGGGTGGCGCTGCCGTACCTGCCGGTCGGCGGGGCGATCATCGCGGTGGTGCTGGCCCGGCGGCCCACCGGGCAGACCCCGCCGCTGGTCTTCGTGGGCATGATGGCGCTGCTCGGGGTGCTCGCCCTGCGGCAGGGGCTGGCCGCCAACGAGAACCTGCGGCTGGTGGCCCGGCTGCGTCGGCTCGCCTACGCCGACCAGCTCACCGGTCTGCCGAACCGGCTGATGTTCAACCGGCAGCTGCGCCAGGCGCTGCGCGGGGGGCCGCCGGTGGCCGTGCTGCTCCTCGACCTGGACGGATTCAAGCAGGTCAATGACCGGTTCGGGCACGCCACCGGGGACACCCTGCTGACCAGCATCGCGCTGCGGATGCGTGCGGCCGTCGGCGGCGACGGCACGGTGGCCCGGCTCGGCGGGGACGAGTTCGCGGTGCTTGTCGACGGGGACCGGACGGTCGTGCCGGAACGGCTCGCCGAGCGGCTGCTCGCCGCCCTGCAACCGTCCCCGGGGGAGGAGGACGGCGGCGTCCATCCGTCGGCCAGCATCGGCATCGCCGAGTTCGGCCCGCAGCACGCCTCCCACACCGACCTGCTGCGCGACGCCGACATCGCGATGTACGCGGCGAAGGCGGCCGGGAAGTCCGCGTACCGCACCTGCACACCCGCGCTGCGGGAGTCGGCGGTGAACCGGGCCGAGCTGATCGCCGACCTGCGACGGGCCGTCGACGAGCGGCAACTGCACCTGGAGTACCAACCCATCGTCGACCTCGCCACCGGCGCGGTCCGCAGCGCCGAGGCGCTGGTGCGCTGGCGGCACCCCCGGCTCGGCCTGCTCGCCCCGGCGGCGTTCCTGCCGCTGGCCGAGGAGACCGGGCTGATCGTGCCGATCGACAGGTGGGTGATCCACGAGGCGTGCCGGGCCGCCGCGACCTGGCGGGCCCGGGTGCCCGAGGCGACCGTGGCGGTCAACATCGCCGCCGCGCACCTGCGCCGCCCCGACCTGATCGCCACCGTCACGGCGGCCACCGCCTCGGCCGGCCTGGCCCCCCGCGCGCTCACCCTGGAGCTGACCGAGTCGGCGCTCATCGACGGCAGCGAGGCGGTGCTGGAACGGCTCGCCCAGCTTCGTGAGCTGGGCATCCGCATCGCCATCGACGACTTCGGCACCGGCTACTCGTCGTTGAGCTACCTGCACCGCATCCCCGCCACCGAACTCAAGATCGACAGGTCGTTCGTGGCCCGGCTGGACACCGACGCGCGGGCGTACGCCACGGTGGAGATGGTCACCCGGCTGGCCGGAGCGTTCGACCTGGCGGTGGTGGCCGAGGGGGTGGAGACCGAGGGGCAGCACGCGGCGGTCACCGCGATCGGCTGCGTCCACGGCCAGGGCTACCGGTACGGCCGGCCGGGCGGCCTGTCCGCCCTGCACGCCCTCGCCGCCCCCCGCTGACGCCCGCTGACGCCCGCTGACGCCCCGCCCGGCCGCCGATCCGCCAGGCGTGCCGGCCCGGCCCGGTCCACCGGCGCAGAATCGGGCTTGACCCTCACGTCGCGGCAGGCCGGAGCCTTGGTGCCGGAAGGGAGGAAACCATGGCGTACACGGTGGGTCAGGTGGCGAAGGCGGCCCGGGTGACGGTCCGGACGCTGCACCACTACGACGATATCGGGCTGCTCTCGCCGAGCGGCCGGACGCCGGCCGGCTACCGCCGCTACGACGACGCGGACCTGGAGCGGTTGCAGCACATCCGCTTCTACCGGGAGCTGGGGTTTCCGCTGGAGGAGATCGCGGTGATCCTCGACGACCCGGATGCCGACCCGGCGGCGCACCTGCGCCGGCAGCACGAGCTGTTGAGCGGGCGGATCGGGAAGCTCCAGGAGATGGTCGCCGCGATCGAGATCGCGATGGAGGCGAGACGGATGGAGATCAACCTGACCCCGGAGGAACGGTTCGAGGTCTTCGGCGACGTCGATCCGGAGGAGCACGCCGAGGAGGCGCGGCAGCGCTGGGGCGACACCGAGGCGTACCGGGTGTCGACCCAGCGGGCGGCGAACTACTCGAAGGAGGACTGGCTGCGCATCAAGGCGGAGCAGGAGGACTGGGGCCGGCAGATCGTGGCGGCGCTGACCGCCGGGACGCCCGCCGACTCGGCGGAGGTGATGGCGCTGGCCGAGGAGCACCGGCAGCTCATCGTCCGCTGGTTCTACGACTGCTCGTACGAGGTGCACACCGGGCTGGCCGACATGTACCTGGCCGATCCCCGGTTCACCGCCTTCTACGAGGCGATCGCCCCGGGGTTGGCGGAGTACCTGGCGGAGGCGATCCACGCCAACGCGATCAGCCGGGCCTGAACGGTGCCTCCTGCGGTGGGTGAGGATGGGGGTTCGTCCCGCCCACCCACCGGAGGTCGCCCGTGTTCATCGTCGCCGGAAGTCTCTACGTCGACCCCGCCGAGCGGGACACCTACCTGGCCTCCTGCGTGGAGGTGGTCCGGCAGGCCCGCTCGGCGCCCGGCTGCGTCGACTTCGCCATCGGCGCCGACCTGGTCGAGCCGGGCCGGATCAACGTCTACGAACGCTGGGAGTCCGACGACGAGCTGCTGGCGTTCCGGGGGTCCGGCCCGGAGCAGGAGCAGGTCGCGGCGATCCGTGGCGCGGAGGTGCACCGCTACCGCATCTCCGCAGTCGAGGCCCCCTGACCGGCCCCTGATCGGGGGTGCCCGGTCGGTGGCCGGGTGCCGGGCTAGGCTGGCGCGACCGCTCTGTCACCAGCGTCGATCGGCTCGGCCGGCGGGCGCGCCACCCCGGGGAGACCGCCGTGAAGCACCCGAAGCTGGCCGCCGCCACGGCCGCCCTCGTCGCGCTGGTGACGGCGGCCGGCTGCACCTCGGACGACAGCGGTGCGGGACCGACACCGACCGCCGGGTCCACGACCGCAGCGGCCCCGACCGAGCCGGCCGCCGTACTGGCCACCGCCGCGCAGCGGATCGACCAGCAGTCCTACCGGTTGACCCTGGGCGACGGCGCGAGCGGCGGGGACACCACCACCCTGGTCTGGGACCCGAGGGGGCGGCGCGGGCGGGAGACGACGACGTTGGCCGTGGCCAACGGCAAGGTGGTCATCGAGCGGCTCGTCACCGGCACCGACGTCTACGTGAAGGTGACCGCCCCGGACCGGCGGGTGCCGGTCTGGGACGGGCGTACCTGGTGGCACCTGGGCACCGTCGAGGCGGCCGCCGGGAAGCGGACCGGGCTGGACAACACCCGGCTGGCCAGCACGCTCGGCGCGGCCACCGAGGTACGCGCCACCGGCGAACGGGCCTACGCCGGGACCCTGGACCTGCGGCGCAGCACCGAGGTGCTCGGCGAGGGGGTGGGTGGGGTGCTCGGCGAGCGGGCCGCCACGGTGCCGTTCACCGCGACGGTGGACGCGCAGGGGCGGCTGGTCCGCTACCGGATCGAGTTGTCCGGCGAGCCGGGCAAGACCTCGGCGCTCGACCTGACCTACGCGGACTTCGGCCTGCCCGTGTCGGCGGACCAGCCGGAGGCCGGCCTGATCGGCGAGGACCCGCCCCGCAACATCCCCGGCGCCTGACCCCGCCCGACCCCGGCCGGCACTGGCGCGGGGACCTACAGGAGCAGGTCGAGGAGGAGTACGCCGGCGAAGCCGACCACCGAGATGATCGTCTCCAGTACCGACCAGCTCTTGATCGTCTGCCCCACGGTCAGCCCGAAATACTCCTTGACCAGCCAGAAGCCGGCATCGTTGACGTGCGAGAAGAACAGCGAACCGCAGCCGACGGCCAGGGCCAGCAGCGCCACCTCGGGACGGTCCAGGGTGGCCGCCAACGGGGCGACGATGCCGGCAGCGGTGATCGTGGCGACCGTCGCCGAGCCGGTGGCGACCCGGATGCCCACGGCGACCAGCCAGCCCAGCAGCAGCGGGGAGAGGTTGGCGTCCTTGGCCGCGTCGGCGACCAGGTCGCCCACCCCGGCGTCCACCAGCACCTGCTTGAAGCCGCCGCCGGCGGCGACGATGAGCAGGATGCCGGCGATCGGCGGCAGCGAGCCGCCGAGCACCGAGGAGACCTGGCTGCGGCTGAACCCGGCCTGGTAGCCGAGGGTGAACATGGCGACGATCACCCCGGCCAGCAGCGCCACGATCGGCGCCCCGGCGATGTCGAGGGCCTGCCGGGCGACGGTGCCCTCGGTCAGGGTCAGTTCGCCGACCGCGCGCAGCAGCATCAGCACCACCGGCAGCAACACGGTGAGCACCGCCGGCCAGAACCTGGGGGTACGCCGGGCCGTCTCGGTGCCGCTGTCGTCGACCGGTGCGCCCGGCCGGCCGGAGCCCGGGTTGACCAGGTCGTCGTCGATGAGCAGGTCGTCGTCGCCGGCCGGTCCCCGCCCGGTGTCCCGGCCGTCCGACCCGCGGCCGACGGCGGGGCTGCCCGGCCCGCGCCGGCCACCGCCGGTGGTGGCCGGTTGCCGGGTGGGCAGCAGCGCGGCCGGGGCGGTGGCCGGCACGTAGCGCGCAATGAAGTTGCCGAACACCGGGCCGGCGACGATCACGGTGGGGATGGCGATGATCAGGCCCAGCCCGAGGGTGAGCCCCAGGTCGGCGTCGAGGGAGGAGATCGCCACCAGCGGGCCGGGGTGTGGCGGGACGAGGCCGTGCAGCACCGACAGGCCGGCCAGCGCCGGGATGCCGATCTTCATCAGCGGTACGTCGGTGCGCAGCGAGACCAGCAGCACGATCGGCACCAGCAGCACCACGCCGACCTCGAAGAACAGCGGTAGGCCGATCAGTGCGGCGACCCCGGCCATGGCCCAGGGCAGGGCGGTGCCGGAGACCCGCCCGACGACCCGGTTGACGATGCCGTCCGCCCCGCCCGACTCGGCGAGCAGCCCGCCGATCATCGCGCCGAGGGCGATCAGCAGACCCACCCCGCCGACCGTGGAGCCGACCCCGGCGCTGAACGACTCGATCATCGTGTCGGGGGCCATGGCGGCGACCACGCCGAGCACCGCCGCGCCGAGGATCAACGCCAGGAAGGGGTGCACCTTGCCCCAGGCGATGAGCAGGACGACCGCGGCGATGCCCAGCAGGGCGGCCACGACGAGCTGGGCGTCACCGGCGCTGGTGGCCGGTTCCGCAGGTGCGGCGAGGAGGGTGAGCACGGCGATCACGACCTTCGGACGGGGTCCGGCCCGACGTGGGGCGGGCGGTCACATGGGTGCGGGGGTGGGTGGTGGCTCCGCCGGCAGGCTGGGGGCCAGTCGGCGCAGCGACGCGAAGGTGGGCACCAGTGCGTCGTACAGCTCGGCGTGCAGGGGGAGCAGGGCGGCGTAGGTGGCGGCGGAGGCCGGCTCGGGGCGTACCGTCTCGTCGATGCGGACCAGGTCGGCGGCGACGTCGACGGAGTCGATCAGCCCGAGCGCCTGCATGCCGAGCAGCGCCGCGCCGAAGCTGGAGCCCTCGTGGCCGGCGGGGAACCGCACCGGCATGTCGAGCGCGTCGGCGAGCATCTGCCGCCACAGTGGGCTACGGGCGAAGCCGCCGCTGGCGCGTACCTCACGGACCTCGTTGCCGGCCGCCCGGACCGACGCCAGGACCAGGGCGAGCTGCTGGCAGACCCCCTCCAGTGCGGCCCGGACGAGATGCTCGCGGCGGTGCCCGTGGGTCAGCCCGACGTACGCCCCGCGCGGCAGCGCGCTCCAGTGCGGGGCCCGCTCGCTGAGCAGGTACGGCAGCATGATCAGCCCGCCGGAGCCGACCGGTGCGGTGGCGGCCAGCGCGAGCAGTTCCTCCTCCCCGTGCTCGCCGAACTCGGGGGCGAGGGTGTCACCGGCCCACTGGAGCACGATCCCGCCGTTGTTGATCGCCCCGCCGACGACCCACCGGTCCTCGGTGAGGGCATAGCAGAACACCCCGCCGAGCGGGTCGACGGCGGGACGTTCGACGGCCACCCGCATCGCCCCGGAGGTGCCGATGGAGCAGGCGACGACGCCGGGGCGTACCGCGCCGAGGCCCAGGTTGGCCAGCGGGCCGTCGCCCGCGCCGACCACGACCGGGGTGTCGGCGGGCAGGCCGGTGGCGATGGCGGCGCGGGCGGTCAGCCCCGGCAGGACGGTGGTGGTGGGGACGAGCCGGGGAAGCTGCTCCCCGGTGATCTGGGCGACGCGGAGCGCCTGGGAGTCCCAGGCGAGCTGGTGGATGTCCATCAGGCCGGTGGCCGAGGCGACCGAGTGGTCGGTGACCAGCGTGTCGGTCAGCCGCAGCAGCACGTAGTCCTTGATGCCGACCCAGTGGGCGACCCGCTCGTGCAGCGTCGGTTCCTGCTCGGCGTACCAGAGGAGTTTCGGCAGTGGGGCCATCGGGTGCACGGGGGTGCCGGTGCGTCGGTGCAGGGCCAGCCCCCAGGGCGCGGCGCGCAGCCGTTCGGCCTGGCTGCTGGCCCGGGAGTCGGCCCAGGTCACCGACGGGGTGAGCGGCTCGCCGTCCGGGTCGAGGCCGATCAGGCTGTGCATCGCGGTGCTGAACGACAGGCCGGCGATGCCGTCGCCCAGTTCGGTGACGACGGTGCGGATGGTCTCCACCACCGCGTCGAAGATGAGCCGGGGGTCCTGCTCGGCGTAGCCGGGGTGCGGCTCGTCGAGCGGGTAGCCGACGGAGTGGCTGGCGAGCTGGTGGCCGTCGGTGTCGTACGCCACGGTCTTGGTGCTGGTGGTGCCGATGTCGACGCCGAGCACCACCCGGCGGCGGTGGTCCGGACCGGTCACGGGTCCCCCCTCGCATCGGCGGTGCGGGCGTCGCGGCCCGGCTGCGGCTGACGTTACCGACGTTGGCAGCGCCCCGCACGGCGGAGAACCGGAAGGTGAGCCGGCGTGCGGTTCGTCGTGGTCCGACAGATTTCCATCCCCCGATCGGGTGGTAAATCCCTAATGCCGGGTCCGCCGGTCTTGTTCCTGCCGTTGAGCCGGGTGAACACCCCGGTTGGTGGCTCGCACGGCGGAGGGGTCGGCGTGGCGATGACTGATTCGACGGGTTCCACCTGGCGCTACACCTGGGCACGGCAGCAGAACGAACGACGGCGGCGGGTCTACCGCACCGTCGAGCGGGCCTGGCGACGTCGCGACGACGAACTGCGTCGGCTGCGTGCCCTCGCCGTCGGTCTGCGGGGCACCGCGGCTGCCGGGGCCGGCCTGCCGTTGGCGTTGAGCCCCGGCGAGGCGGTGCTCTGGACGATGCCCGGCGTGCAGCTGGTCGAGGTCCGGCACACCGCCGTGCTGCCCGCCCCCGACCTGGTCGTCGAGGCGGCGTCGGGGCCGTTGCGCCACCGGCTGCCCGACGGGGTCCGGGCCACCGACGCCGGAATCGCGGTGGTCACCAACCGTCGGCTGGTCCTGGTCGGCGGGCGGGGCCGGCGCGAGTGGGCGTACGGGAGGATGACCGGGCTGCTGCACGACCCGGCGGCCCCGGTCACCCTGATCCAGGTCCTGGACCGGCGGCAGACCTCCGGCGTGCTGTTGCCGCCGGGCGCGGCGGCCGAGTTCCGGTTCGTGCTGACCCTGGCTTTCGCCGACGCCATCGAGCAGCGGCCGGCCGTCCTCGCCCAGCTCGACGAGTTGATCGCCACCCATGCCGAGAGTGCGCCGTTCCGGCCGGCGATCGCCACTCCCGCGCAGGCCCGGTTCAGCGCCCGGGTCCCCGGCGGTCGGCGGACCGTCGCGGTAGCCGCCGCGCTGACCCTGGTGGTGCCGGTGGTGCTGGCCGGGTCCGATCCGCCGGTCACCCCCGAGGTGGCGGCGGCGGCCACCGCCGCGCCCGCTCCGGGCGTGACCCGGCCGCGTACCGGGCCGCCGCAGCCGTCGCCGTCCGTGGTGCGGGAGCGGCGCTGCGGGGCCCCGGCCAACCCTATGGGGTACGACTACTGCGGCGGCGAACCCGTCCGTAAACCCGACCACCGGGTCTGCGACTGGTTCGACTGCGTGCCGCAGTTCTGGGCCGGGCGTGGCTACCTGGTGCTGTGCCGCGACGGCGCGGTCAGCCTGACCGGTGGCCGGCCGAAGCCCTGCGCCGGCCACGACGGCGTCCGCCGCACCGTCCACCGCTAGACCCCCCGGGGGGTGTTTCCCGCGAGGCGGGGCCTGCCGACCGGACACGGATCGTCACATCGGTGTCCGGTTGAATGGTAATTTCGGCATTACTCCTACCTGATTGTGTTTTTCATTGACACCCATTAGGTCGGCGGATAGTTTCTCGGGTAGAAGCTTGTCTAATGGCAATTGACTCACGGGGGAGTCGATCATGTACTGGACAATCGCCGTCGATGACGGCGTTACTGCCCACTGCCGGGCGGCCGCCCACGGCCCGACACGGTGCGGGCGTCGCCCCTGACCGATCGGCGAAGTCCTCGTCGTGCTGATGGCGCCCACAACCCGGCCCGCCGACCCTGTTCAGCCGGCGGAGCCGCACCGGCCCACCGGGGTGCTGGTCGGCGGCCCGCAGGGCAGGTCTTCACGCCAGCGTCGGGCCGCCGCTGCTGATCAACGTCTGAGCGGCTCGACGCCGCCCGGCGGTGGACCCGGGTCACGCCCGCTGCCATTGTGCGCTGACCGATAACCGTTCCGTCGTAGCCGTTCGATTGGCGCTCGACGTCGTATCCGTGCGCCCATTTCCGACCCTTTACCCGGTCGGTCGGGCGCAATTTCCGCATGGCTTCGTCCACGGGAATCCCTCCCGTGGAAAACATAGGGAGTATTGATGGGTAAACGCACCACGACCGTGGGCGTCGCGGCCACCGTGCTGGCCGCCTCCATGGTCGTCACCCCCGTCGGCGGTCCGGCGTCCGCCGCCGCGCACACGTCCGCCGCGCCGAAGACGGACACCGCGCTGCTGTCCCCCCGGTCCGGCACGAACGTCTGGCTCTACGACAGCCCGACCCGACGCACCGCCCGTGCCGCCGCGGGGGCGGCACCCGTGGTGCCCAGGGGCACCGGCCCGGTCCGCAACGGCACCCAACTGTCGTTCTCGCTGACCGACCGGCTGGAGGCGAAGGTCAACGTCGGCTCCGGCAACCTGATGGTGAGCAGCACCGACCTCACCCTGCCCGGCGTCGCCGACAACGTGACGCTCGGCGCGAGCTTCAACAGCCTGCTCGTCGGCGGCGACCTGGCCGTCGGCGCACACGGCCCCGGTTGGCGTACCCGCTCCGGGGTGGACGTCAGGCTCTACCCGGCCGACGACGGCTCGGTCACCTACGCCGCCGCCGACGGGGTGGTCGGGAAGTTCACCGTCTCCGGCTCCGGCTACTCCACGCCCGGCGAGTTCAAGGCCGGCCTGGCCCACGACGGGAGCGGCTGGAAGCTGACCGAGCACGACAGCGGGCGGGTGCTCTTCTTCACCTCCGCCGGGGTGCTGGAGAAGACCGAGGACCGCAACGGCAACGTCACCGACTTCGTCTACAGCGCCGGCAAGATGACCCAGGTGACCTCCGACCGGGGTGGCCCCCACGCCCGCAAGGCCACCGTGGTCTACACCGGTGACCGGCTGACGAAATACCGGCAGAGCGACGGCTACGGCGTCCTGCGCGAGGTCAGCTACGAGTACGACGCCGACAACCGGCTCAGCGCCATCCAGTCACCGGCGTCGTCCCGCCGCTGGACGTTCGAGTACGACAGCGCCGGTGACCTGGTGAAGATCTGGACCAAGGACGACACCTACAGCACGATCACCTACGACGGTCAGCACCGGGTCACCTCGTTCACCCAGGTCACCGACAATGCCACCGGGCAGGGCGCCACCACCCGGCTGGCCTACCCGACGTCGTCGCGGACGCTGGTGGCCGACCCCCGGCAGGACCTGTCCCAGCCGGTGGCGAACGTGCCGAACACCACCTACGACCTCAACGGCGACAAGCGGGTCACGAAGGTCACCGACCCGGCCGGCAACAGCCGGAGCAAGACGTACACGCCGTTCAGCGACGTGGCCAGCTCGGTCAGCCCCGAGGACGGCACCGTCACCAACACCTACGGCGCGAACGCGGGCGAGTCGCTGACCAAGTCGGCCTCGCCCACCGGGGCCAGCGCCTCCGCCGCCTACGCCAACGCGGCGACCGCGACGAACCCGACCGCGAACTTCCAGCCGTCGTCGTCGATCGACACCCAGGGCAACAGCTCGACCTACACCTACAACGGCGCCGGCAACCGCACCTCGACCGCCGACGCGCTCGCCGCCGAGGCGGAGGTCGACTACAACACCGACGGCACCGTCAAGACCTCGACCGACCCGGCCAACACCGGCAACCCGACCACCTACACCTACGACTCCGACAAGCAGATCACCAAGGTCACCCCGCCGACCGGCAACGGGCTGGCCGTGAAGAACCTCACCTACGACAACCTGGGCCGGCTGGAGACCGTCGACGACGGCTGCCTGACCACCTACCAGTGGAGCAGGGACGACCGGGTCCAGAAGATCAGCTACTCCGGCTGCGGCACCCTCACCGTGGTCACCTTCGAGTACGGCCGGGCCGGCAATGTGATCAGCCGGGTCGACTCCTCGGGCACCACCACGTGGGAGTACGACCAGCTCAACCGGCTGCGTCGGCGCACCAACCCGGGCACCCCGACGTTCGTCTACGCGTACGACGTCGCCGGTAACCTGACCGAGCTCACCGACGGCCGGGGCACCACGAGGTACTACTACAACACCCGTAGCTGGCTGGTCCGGATGGACACCGCCGGGGGCACCCGCTACAACTTCTCGTACGACAAGAACGGCAACCGGCTCAACACGTACTTCGCCAGCGACGAGACGAACAGCGCGTACGCCATGCGGATCAAAACGGTGTACGACAAGTCGGACCGGCCGACCCGGATCACCGCCACCCGCAACTCGGCGAGCCCGGCCACCGTCTTCGACGTCACCTACTGCTACGCGAAGTACACCTCCGGCCAGCCCTGCTCGACGGCGACGGCCGACGACACCGGCCTGCGTCAATGGCAGAAGGACGAGGTCAGCGGCGCGGTAAGCCAGTTCACCTATGACAAGGGCAACCGGCTGACCAAGGCCACCAACCACAACGGCAAGACCTACGACTACGCGTACGACAGCAACGGCAACCGGACCAGCGTCAAGGTCGACGGCAGCACCACCCAGACCCTGGCCTACAACTCCGCCAACCAGGTCACCACCACCAACAACACCTACGACGGCCGGGGCAACCAGACCCGGGTCAGCACGCCGTCGGTCAACCCGGTGACGTACAACCCGGCCAAGCAGATGACCGGCGCGAACGCCACCACCTACGGCTACGCCGGCAGCGACCAGGTCGAACTGGTCCGGGCCGGCACCACCACCATGCAGTACGGCCTGGAGGACCAGCACGGGATGGCCTCGTTGCAGTCCTGGACGGCGGGCGGCACCACCGCCTATGTGGAGCGTGACGGGATCGGGACCCCGCTGGGTCTGCGGGTCGGCACCACCGACCACGCGTACGTCCTCGACGCCCTCGGCTCCACCGCCGCGATCGTCAAGGCCGACGGCACCGTGGCGGCGACCTACCGGTACGACCCCTACGGCAACGGCACCCTCACCGACGAGTACCACCTCGGCGCGGCCACCAATGTGGTCCGCTACGCCGGCGGCACGTACGACTCGGGCACCGGCTTCACCAAGTTCGGACAACGCTGGTACAACTCGGCGCAGGGCCGCTTCACCCAACAGGACAACCTCAGCTTCATCGGCAACCCGAAGCACGGCAACCGGTACGCCTACGCTGCCTGCAATCCGACGAACAATATCGACCCCACCGGGGCGGCTTCAGAGTGCTTCGTGGCAGGCATGCTCCTCACGGTCGGAGCAATTAGCCTCGTTGCAAGCTCAGTTGCGCTGGTAGGAATCACCGCCGGCACCGCAGCTATTCAGGTGGCAGCTACCGTAGTAGGTTTCGAAGCCTCCGTATTCTCGCTGCCTTTCGGTATCGACGCTGTCATGGACATGTGTTAATGGTTTGGAGGAAGTCGTGGGAAATCCTGGCAGGGACCGCCCCAACTGGAAGGTCGGCGTAGCAACGGCAACGCCGTTCCTCGGCGCACTCGCGGCTGCTGGGGTCGCGGTCCTGGCTGATGACATCGACCCGGCAGCGAGGTACGTGGCAGTCGCGCTCGGTGTCGCCTGCCTCGTGCTGGGATTGTTGATGATCGTCAAGCGGAGGCGTTAGCCTTCGGGCCTCATCGACCGTGTCCGAGCCCGACGGGGCGCTCCCGCCACTCGGGAGCGCCCCGTCGGGGCAACGACCCCAGCCGGCGAAGAAGCACCTGCCAGCAGGGTGGCGGGGCCGTCGCATCATGTACGGCGTGATCCATTTCAAGCGTAAGCAGCGCAAGAAGAAGCGTGACTGGTGTGACGCCGACTGCGACGGCTGCGACGGTTGTGACGGCCTGCCCTGCTGTGACTTCGGCCTGTTCTCCTTCCTGTTGACCCTCGGCGCGACCACTGCCCGGGTGAGCCGGGCGTCGGTGGTGGACCGGGCGGGCCGGGCGGCGATCCTCGGCTACCGGCGGTGGTTGTCGCACCGCTGGCCGGGCCGGTGCCGCTACACCCCGACGTGCAGCGCGTACGGGCTGGCCGCCGTCGAGCGGCACGGCCTGGCCGTGGGTGGCCGGATGGCGGCGCAGCGGCTGCGCCGGTGCCGGCCGGGCGTCCCGCGGGGCACCCACGACCCGGTCCGCTGACACTGCTGGCGGCCCCGGAGAACGCGACGGGTGTCCGGCCGCGGCTCCGGCGGGGCCTACGCGACGACGTCCCGGTAGACCTCGACGTCGTAGATGAGCCGGACGGGCTCGCCGTTGGTGGTGCCGACGAAGACGGGTTCCGCGGCGGGGGTGCGCCCCCGCCGCCACACCTCGTCGCGGGCGGCGTCCCGGGATTCGCGGTGCACCTTCCCGGCCCGGTGCAGTTCCACCACCCGGCGCGCGGTGTGTCTGTCGCTGTCGAGTTGTATGCGCATCAGCGGCACGGTCGCCACCGCCCTTCCGCGAGTAACCACCGTCCACCGGGGACGGTACCGGCGAACCTTAATCTAACAGCGTTAAATTAACTGTGCACGGTACTAGGCTGCTGCGGGTGGACGCGACCGAATTCACTGGACGACCGGATGGCCGGGCCGCCCCGATCTGGCTACGGCCGGAGCCGGCCCGCAACCGCCGGGCCACCCCGCTGACCCGGGACCGGATCGTGACGGCGGCCGTCGACCTGCTCGACCGCACCGGCGTCGACGGGCTGACCATGCGCCGGCTGGCCGAACGCCTCGCCGTCACCCCCACCGCCCTCTACTGGCACGTCGCGACCCGGGACGACGTCCTCGACCTGGCCGTCGACCACATCTTCGGCGAGGTGCCGCTACCGGCCGCCGGCCCCGACTGGCGCGCCGACGTCCGCACGCTGACCTGCGGATGGCGGGCGGCCATGCTCCGCCATCCCTGGGCGCCGAGCCTGATCGGCCGCCCCATGCTCGGCCCGCACGTCCTCGCCCGCACGGAGTTCCTCCAGGCCGCGCTGGTCCGCGCCGGGCTCACCGGCCGGCACTTGGCCGTGGTGACCCGGTTGGTGGCCAACTACGTGATCGGCGCGGCCCTCACCGAAGCCACCTGGCGGCAGACCGACGACCCCGAGGCACGCGCCGAAGCCCGCCGGCACCTTGAGGCCAACGCCGCCGCCTACCCCACCCTCACCGCCTCCGGTCACCTCGACGACGGCCGGTGGAGCGATGACGACCTCTTCGTCCGGGGTCTCGACGCCATCCTCGCCACCGCGCAGCTGAGCTGACCGCCGCCGGTATTCGGCTCGCGCGCCCGCCGGGCGGCTCGTTACCGTCCGGCCATGGTCCGTACCGTCCGCCTCGTCCTGGTCGACGCCACCGGCCGCCCGCTCGGCGCGCTACCCGACTTCGACGTGCCGGTGCCCTGGTGGCAGGACGCGGCGGCGGTCGTCGCCGGGGCCCGCGCCGCGTACGGCGTCGAGGTGACCGTGCTGCGGCTGCTCGTCGGGCGGCGCGGCCGGCCACCCGGGGGCCACGTCAGCTACCTGGCGGAGGTGTCCGGCCCGGTGCGCGTACCGCTGCTGCCGGCGCAGGTGGCGCAGCCGGCGGCGCATCCGCTGCGCGCGCCGTACGCGCAGCCGGGCGGGCCGGCGGCGAGCCTGGCGTGGGCCGCCACGCAGCTCGACCGGCTGGGCCGGCCGGCCACCGTGTCGACCCAGGAGCGCACCTGGAACCTGTCGGCGGTCTGGCGGCTCGACGGGCCGCACGGCACCGCCTGGCTCAAACAGGTTCCGGTGTTCTTCCGGCACGAGGCGGCGGTGCTGCGGCTGCTGGCCGACGACCCGGACACCCCGGGGCTGCTCGCCGCCGACGACGAGGGGCGGATGCTGCTCGACCACGTGCCGGGGGAGGACCGCTACGGCGCCGACCCCGCCGAACGCGCCGCGATCGCCGCCCGGCACCACGCCCTCCAGGTCCGCACGCTGCCCGCCGCCGACCGGCTCGTCGCCGCCGGGGTGCCGGACCTGCGCGGCGCAGCCCTGGCCCGGTGGCTGCGCGCGACCCTCGCCCCGCACCGGGCGCACGAGCAGCTCGCCGACGTCGAGACGCGGCTCGACGAGGTGACCCGGTGCGGGTTGCCCGACACCCTCGTGCACGGCGACCTGCACCCCGGCAACGTCCGCGCCGACGGGCACCGACACACCATCATCGACTGGGGCGACGCGTTCGTCGGCCACCCGGCCTTCGACATCCTCCGGCTGACCGAGCAACTGCCCGCCGGAACGGCCGCCGCCCTCGTCGCCGACTGGTGCGCACGCTGGCGGGCCGACGTGCCGGGCTGCCGGCCGGAACGGGCGGTGGCGCTGCTGCGGCCGGTGGCGTGGCTGCGGATGGCGGCGGTGTACGCGATGTTCCTCGCCGGCATCGAGCCGTCCGAACGGGTCTACCACGCCGAGGACCTGCCGGAAAACCTGGCGAGGGCGGACGCCGAAACCGGCTGACCGCCGCCGTGGGTGAAGAATGCCGACCGGAGGTCCCGTCCGGGAGGAATTCGCCGGTAGGGTGCCGGGGACCGCCACAGCCAGCAAAGGTGCCGCATGCTCTCCCGCGCCACGTCCGACATCGAATCGCCCGCGCTGATCCTGGAGCGCACCACCGCGCTGGTCGACTACCTGATGGCCGTGCGTGCCCAACTGGAGAAGCCGGCCCGCGCGGTGCCCACAGCGGACGTGTTCTGGCAGCACGACCTGCCCGAGCACCCGGACTGCCAGGTGGGCGTCTCGGCCGACGGGGTGAGCTGGCTCCAGGTCGGCCTACCGGCGGCACCCCGCCGGCTGAAGACCCCCGTCGAGTTCGTCGCGCACCTCGCCGACACCCCGCCCTACCCGGCCGAGCCGAGGCTGACCGGCGACGAGGAGACCATCGCGCGGCTGCGACCCCGCTTCGAGCAGTGGCGGGAGCAGGACTGGCGGCCCTGGGCCGAGCAGGCCGCCCGCACCGACCGGGTACGCCGACTGCACCGCGCCCTGTTCGACCTGATGCACCGGGTCGACATGACCGCCGCCAGCCACGAACTCGTCTGGGGTCACGGCGTCATCCACACCGAGGTCGCCGGCCACCAGGTGCGGTATCCGCTGGTGGTGACCCCGGTCGCCGTCGAGTACGACCCGGACCGGTCGGTCGTGCGGGTGGTGCCGCAGGGGCCGGCCCGGTTGCAGACCGACCCGCTGACCGGCCTCGACGAACGGTACCTGCGGCAACTGCTGGCCCTGGCCGGGTCCGGCGGGCAGCTCGACCTCGACGTCTGGGCGGAGTTCGACAGGCGGGAGTTCTTCGAACGGGCGCTGCGTCGCCTCGGCCACGACCCGGTGCTGCGCGACGCCGACGCCCCCGCCCCCACCGGCGGGTACGTGCACGACACCGGGGTGCTGTTCGTCCGGCCCCGGCAGCGGATGCTGCGCCGTTTCCTGGAGGAGCTGCGGGCCCGGCTGCTCGCCGGCGACACCACCGGCATCGGCGCGCTCGCCGCGATCCTCGCCCACGAGCCGAGCCGGCTGGAGATGCCGCACGACGAGCCGCAGCGGTGGCAGCCGCTGGGGGAGCGGCTGCTCATGCCGCTGCCCACCAACGAGGCGCAGGAGTCCATCGCCCGCCGGCTCGCCCAGCACCGCAACGTCGCCGTGCAGGGGCCGCCCGGCACCGGCAAGACGCACACCATCCGTAACCTGATCTGCCACCTGATGGCGCACGGCAAACGGGTGCTCGTCGTCGCGCAGAAGGAGGACCCGCTGCGGGTGCTGCGCGACGGCCTGCCGGCGGAGATCCAGCCGCTCTGCCTGGCCGTGCTCGGCCGCTCCGCCGACCAGCTGGTGCAGCTCCAGCTCGCCGCCCGGGAACTCTCCGACCGGGGCGCCACCCTGGACCGTCGCGCCGAACAGCAGCGGGTCGACCGGCTGCGCCGGCAACTGGAGGAGGCCGAACGGGACCTCGGGCTCGCCCTGGCCGGCCTGCGCGCGCTCGCCGAACACGAATCCGCCAGGTACGAGATCGACGGCATCCGGCTGTCCCCCGGCGACGTCGGCGCGTGGCTGCGCGAGCGGGCCGACCGCTACGGCGACATCCCCGACCCGCTCGCCCCCGACCTGGCCGCCCCGCTGACCGGGGAGGAGTTCAGCGACCTGCTCGACATCGCCAGGCGTACCCGGCGAGCCGACCGCGCGCAGGCGTTGCGGGAGCTGCCGACGGTGGCCGACCTGCCGACCGCCGAGGCGATCCGGGACGACCGCCGGGAGCTGGCCGCGACCCGGCACGAACTGGACCGGCTCGCCGACGCCGGGGTGCTGATCGCCGAGGTACGCGCCGTCGGGCAGCCCGCCCTGGAGGAGCTGGGCGGGCAGCTCCGGGAGGCGGCGACCCTGCTCACCGAGCGGGAGGGCGCGTGGACCGACCGGCTCGGCGCGCTGTTGCAGGCCGACGCGAACTGGCGGATCCGGTGGGAGGACCACGTGGCCGCCAGCCAGCAGGCGCTGGCCGACCTGGCCGCCGCCGCCCGGGTCGTCGCCGGGCACGAGGTCGCCGTCGCCGAGCTCCACCTGACCGAGCCGCGCCGACTGCTGGCGCTGCTCGACGAGCTGCGGCAACGCTTCGCCGCCGGCAAGGGCGTCAACAAGCTCTTCCAGGGCACCCTGGCCCGGATCGCCACCGACTGCCGGATCGACGGCGAGGTGCTGCGCAGCGCCGAGGACGTCGACGTCGTCGTCGCGTACGTGACCCGGCGTCGGCTGCGGCAGGCGCTGGCCACCCGGTGGGCGCAGTGGCGCGCGCCGCTCGGCCTGCCCGCCGAGGTCGGCGACGAGCCGGAATACTGGACCGGCCAGCTGCTCACCGCCGCCGCCACCGCGCTGGACTGGGACCGGCGGCGCTGGCCGACGCTGCTGCGCACCGTCCGCCGGGTGTTGCCGCGCGCCGAACACACCGTCGACGTACGCCGGCTGACGGCGCTGATCGCCCTGCTCGGCCGGGCCACTGCGGTGTTCGTCCATGACGAGTTGGTGGCCGAGGAGCACCGGCTCGACGCGCTGCTTCAGCGCGGCATGTCCGGGGTGGAGGCCAGCGACCTGTGGCGGCTGCTCGACCACGCCTACCAGGGCGACCTCGATGGCTGGGACGCCCTGCTCGACGAGGTGCGCCGGCTCGCCGCCCTGCGCCCCGAGGCGCAACGCTTCGCCCAGCTCACCGGGCGGCTGCGGCCCGTCGCCCCGGACTGGACCGCCCAGTTCGAGGACGGCACCGCCGTCGCCCTGCACGGCACCGGCGCGGACTGCCTCGACCGGTGGCGGTGGCGGCGCGCGCAGACCTGGTTCGACCAGGTCGTCGGCAGCGTCGACCCGGTGGCTCTGGGCCGGCGCGCCGACCGCACCCGGGAACGCATCCGCCAGCTCACCCGGGAACTCGTGGTCGCGTCCGCCTGGCTGGAGGTGTCGCTGGCGCTGGACGACCGGCGGCGGGCCGCCCTCGCCGACTGGACCACCGCCCTGCGCAAGATCGGCAAGGGCACGGGGAAGAACGCCGCCCAGTGGCAGGGCCACGCCCAGAAGGCGATGACCGCAGCCGTGGACGCCGTGCCGGTGTGGGTGATGTCCGTCGACCGGGCCATCGAACAGTTCGCCGGGGGCGCGCGCTTCGACGTGGTCATCGTCGACGAGGCGTCGCAGGCCGACCTGTTCGCCCTGCCCGTCCTCACCCTCGCCGAACGGGCCGTCGTGGTCGGCGACGACCAGCAGATCGGGCCGCAGCTCTCCTTCGTCGGCAGCGTCACCGGCCTGATCAACTCACATCTGGTGGACGTGCCGTCGGCCGAGCACTTCGACCCGGAGAGCAGCCTCTACGACCACGCGGTCCGCCGCTCGCCCGAGCGCATCCTGCTCACCGAGCACTTCCGGTCGGTGCCGGCGATCATCGGGTTCTCCAGCGACACCTACTACGGCGGCGAGATCGAACCGTTGCGCACCGACCGGCCCGCCGGCATCGGTGACCCGGTCGTCGCCGTGCACGTGCCCGAGGGCGTCCGCCAGGACCTGCCCGGCTACGGCAACGTCAACGTCGCCGAGGCCGAAGCTCTTGTCGGCCGGGTCGCCGCGATCGTCGCCGATCCGGCGTACGCGGGCCGCAGCGTCGGCGTGGTCAGCCTGCTCAGCACCAGCGGGCAGGCCCTCTACCTGCTGGCCCGGCTGCGCGAGGAGATCGGCGCGGAGGAGATGGAACGCCGTCGGCTGCGCGTCGGCGACTCCTACACCTTCCAGGGCGACGAACGCGACGTGGTGCTGGTGTCGACGGTCGTCTCCCCGCACCAGGGGCCGGTCGCCGCGTTCACCAAACGCGACCACCACCGTCGGGTCAACGTCGCCGCCTCCCGGGCCCGCGACCAGCTCTGGGTGTTCCACTCGGTGCAGCCCGACGACCTGCGCCCCGACGACGCCCGAGGGCTGCTGCTGCGCTACTGCCAGGACGTCACCACCGCCGAGGAGTCCTACGTCGACCTGGAGCGGCGCTGCGACAGCGACTTCGAACGCGAGGTGCTGCGGCGGATGCTGCGCCGGGGCTTGCGGCCGTTGCCGCAGTTCCGGATCGGCTCGTACCGGATCGACTTCGTGCTGCCCGCGCCGGACGGGCGGCGGCTGGCGATCGAGTGCGACGGGGACGCCTACCACGGGCCGGAGCAGTGGGAGAGTGACATGCGCCGGCAGGCGGTGCTGGAACGGGTCGGCAACTGCGTGTTCGTCCGGATCCGGGGGAGCGTGTTCAGCCGGGACCCGGAGGCGGCGTTGACGCCGCTGTGGCAGCTCATCGAGGAGTTGGGCATCGGAGGGAGCCGGACCGGGGAATCCACTACGTCCGGGTAACACGCGGCGTGGAGCTGGTGCGCAGCACCGAGACCTACGACCCGCTGATGCATACCGTGTTATCGGTCGGTGGCTGAGGCGGCATCGGGCGTGGGCTGCTTATCGTCCGAGCAGTGGTCCGGGCACACACGACAGTGTCATGAATGTGACTGCCCGACCGAAAGCTGGCCCGGCCGTCGATGTGCGTCTGCGCAGTTTCAACATCTCCGATTAAGGGCGACGGGCAACAGGCAGGGTGTCTGGGTGGACGGAACCCTGAGTTGGCAGACGGGTACGGGTCCGTTAATCATCGGAGCTTTCTACGCTTCGTGACTGTGGAGTCCGGGCCTGGACGGTCTTCCTCGTCGATCGAGTTTCGGTCCAGATGGCCGCGCTGACTCCGAAGCATCCGTCGGGCTGCCGCCGACTGCGGTCGTGGACCGAGGCTGGTCTCGACGAACAGCTCCGCGAACTGGCCCTGAACTGCTGTGACCTCCTGGTTGCCCCGGACCTGGCGGACGCCGACGCCGACGGCGCGATCATCACCGGCACTCGGTACAACCCCAGGAAAACCCTGTCGATCGCATCTGGGCCGTCATCAGAACACGGCGTCGCCAACGTCGCCGTAACCACCCTCGGCGACCGATTCTGATAACCCCGCGCCGTCGTCCGGCACCGCACATCCGACCAGAACCTGCTAGCCCTCGCGCCCCGGACCAATCGACCTGGTCACCCCGCAATTGCCGATATAGATCTGGTCAGGTCATTAACACGGTGGAGACAATCGGTCAAGCCGCGAAACCTCGCGACTTCCGCCGCCGTGGCCACTTCGGAGAGCATTACCTCATGCAGAAAACGACGACCAGAAGGAGAGTCATGAACATCAAGCGGGGAATGATCGCACTGGTGGCAATCGCGACCGCAGGTGTCGCGGCGCTGAGCCTCGGCGCACCGGCCCAGGCAACCGGCAAGAACGGCGTGCTGGAAAGCGGGGAGTTCGGTCTCTACTACTCCCCGAACCAGCAGGGGCCCGTCTTCGACCTGTACGTCTCGGACAGCAACTTCGCCGACGACTCCTTCCCGGGCACGGGAATCCCGGTGAACGACAACACGGCGTCCTACCACAACCGGGACACGTTCTACTGGTGGGTCTACACCGCTGCGAACTACGGCGGCAACAGCGGCTGCCTGTCGCCGGGCTATCGCGGGAACGCGTCGACGGAATTCAGGAACAAGATCTCCTCGGCGCGCTACTTGCCCTACTCCTGCTGAGCCGGGCCGCTGCTCCGCCCACTGACAGTGGGCGGAGCAGCGGCATTCGTACCCCACTGCCGACTGACACTAACGAGGATATGATGAACATCAATCGCGTGGCGGCCGGGCTGGTCGCGATCGTCGCTGTCGTCGCCCTCGCGGCGTGCACCAGCACTCCCAGCGGCACACCAGCGCACGCCGGGGAGCCCTCCACCGCACCGCCGCCGCACCTGCTGCGCAGCGTCGAGCTGCGACTTCCGATCGAGGACTACCTGCCCACGGCCGAGCAACGTGACCGCCTGGGCACGGCTCGACTGCGCCTGATCCAGAAATGCCTGGCCCGGTTCGACGTCCGCTATCCGGTCAAGGCGGTTCCGGGCAGCGCCTACGGCCCACGCAGCGAGACCGACCGTCGGTACGGCATCACCGACCTGGCGCTGGCCAGGACCGACGGCTATGGCCTCGGCACCCGCGATCCGGCCCGGGCCGGCAGGCCCGCCAATCCGGTCCTCGACGCGGACGGAATCACCGCGCTGCACGGGACGGGACGGTCGACGGTTCGCGGCCAGCTGGTGCCGGCCGGTGGCTGCGTGGGTGAGGCCGACGACGAACTGGCCCGACAGGTTCCCGCAGGCGTCGACGTGGCCAAGGCCAGTCGGCTCCAGATGTGGTCGTTCGAGGAGTCCAAGCGTGACAGCCGGGTGACCGCAGCGTTTCGAGCCTGGTCCGACTGCATGCAGCAGGCCGGTTTCTCCTACGCTGACCCGCTGTCGGTGATGGGCGATCCGGCGTTCGAGGCGGATGCCGCCTCCTCCCAGGAGATCGCAGTGGCCACCAGGGACATCCACTGCAAAGGCGAGGCGAACGTGGTGGGCATCTGGTTCACGGTGGAATCGGCGTACCAGCGGCGGGAGATCGACTCGCACCGCGCCGCCTACGACGCCATCCGCCAGGCCGTCATGGCCCGAGATCAGTTCGCCGGCCAGGTGTCCTGAACGACGGTTCCCGCAGCTGTGGCTGCGGGAACCGCATCCGGCTGGAGATCACTTGCCGTGGGCCTTGCCGACCGCCATTCCGAGGCGCACGAGATCAGCACCTATCTTGATGCCGGTCTTCTCTCTGATCCGCCGGAGATAGGTGTCCACGGTTCTGGTGGATATGCTCATCCGTCGACCGATCTGCACATACGTCAGGCCGTCCGAAAAGTGGACGAGCACCTCCTTCTCGCGGGGTGACAGACTCTGCTCGTTAATGTTCCTCACCCTCCCCCGAGGCAATGATCTACATTCTTCAGCGTTGATTCATCAATCTCCATGCCCCAACGCCAGTCTGCCACTCTGCTGCGCAGATCGCATACGATTATTTTCCATGAGCTGAACGCGTTTGCACTGTCGCAGATCTATCTTTCGATCGGATTTATTGATCGGTGTGACGCAGATCACTAGATATTGTTGGGACGTGGGTAGGTCGAGCCCGTACCCCACCGCAGGCCAGTCGTGGAATTCCCGAAAACTGCATAAGCCGCCGTAATGCTCACGGGTTTCCTGACGGTGAGCCGCGACGCAACGCCGCGTCCGGGAGCGGATCTGACTGTGAAACCGAAATTCGGCACCTGCTGACCGCGCGGATTGCCCTCTTGAGCGCTGTTGCGTTGGCGGATCGGCGGGCACGCACCGACATGACGCCACGGAACTTCCTGTCGGGCGACCGGTGACGGCGTGTCGGCGATGGTGATCGGTCACCACCGGCCGTGCCCCGGCATCGCCATCCTGCGGACCCTGCGCCCCTGGTTGCGGTTGCCGCACCGCCCGGGCCAGGCAGGTCCCGTCGAGACCCCACGGAACCCCGGTCGCTGGCGTTGGTACTGCCCGGCCAACGCACCCCGCCCCGACGGCACCGTCGAGCTGCATGTCCGGCGCGTGGCCGCCGGCACCGTCTCGGGCAACCTCGTTCACGAGGTAGGCCCCGGCTAGATGCTGCCCCTCGGCCCGTCCCGCGACACCGGCCTACACCTGCGCGACGGTGACCTGCTGCTGGTGGCCGGTGGCACCGGGCTGGCCCCGCTGCGCGCCCCGGTCGAGCAGGTCGCCGCCGCCCCCTCGGTCGCCGGTGTGCCCGCCGACCGTATCCACCTTCCGGAGCGGATCCGGCGTCAGACCCCGGAGCGGAAGGGGCATCTCCACAAACGTCTTTCTGACAATCCGGCCGTACGTTCCCCGTCATGACATCGAAGCCAACCCCCGGCCTGCGTCGTCGCGTCGGCGTCGCCGGAGCGGTCACCGCGCTCGTGACGACGACTCTGACCGGGCTCGCTCAGCAGCCCGCCACCGCCGCTCCCGGAACGGTCGCCACCCACGCCGTCGCCGTCACCGCCGCCGAGCGGCAGGCGGTGCTGGCGTACTGGACGCCGCAGCGGATAGCGGCTCTGAAGACCCCGTCGGCGCAGGTGCCGCCCGTGGCGAAGCCGGACGGCGCGCCATGGACCCGGGCGGACGCCGTGTCGCGTACCGTCGGCAGGCTCTTCTTCACCGACCACGGCGAGGACGCCAGCTGCACGGCGACGGTGCTGGACAGCGCCAACCGCAGCACGGTGGTGACCGCCGCGCACTGCGTCAACAACACCGACCTCATCGGTGAGGACAACCAGTGGTCGGCCAACGTGCTGTTCGTCCCCGGCTACACCGACGGCCGGGCGCCGTACGGCAGGTTCGTCGCCCGGCTGTCGGTGGCCCCGTCGACGTGGCTGCTCAACGACCAGATCGAAAGCCTGTACGACTCGTACGACCAGGCGTTCGTGGTGCTCCACCCGAACAGCGACGGACGCCGGGTGCAGGACGCGGTCGGCGTCGCCCAGCGGATCGGCTACGACGTGCCGGGCGCGCGGGTGGTGCACCAGTTCGGCTACCCCCGGGCCAGTTCCGACGAGGCCCGCGAGGGGCTGCCGGAATACACCGGTGAGCGACTCGCCTACTGCGCCGGCCGGGCGGTGGAGCAGCAGTCGACCGAGGACTGGCCGGAGCCGCCCGGCCAGTGGGGCACCGCATGCGTGATGGGCGGCGGCTCCAGTGGCGGCCCGCGACTCACGAACTTCGACCGGCACACCGGGCTCGGCACCGTCGTCGGCGACAACTCCCACGGCTACATTCCGGGGAAGCGTTACCTGGTGGGGCCGCAGTTCAGCACGGCGATCACCCGCCCACTCTTCGAGCGGGCGCAACACAGCTGATTCGGGCTGGGTACCGGGCAGCCCACCTCGCCACGGGTGTGGGCGCCCGGTGCCGACGACGCTCCCTCAGCCGTGCGAGGCGGACCATCCATGGGTCCTCCGCCACCAGAATTGCTGTCATCGCCCCTCAGGCGGCGATGGTGCGGGCCGCCGCGTACAGGTCGGCGGGCAGCGGGGTCGCCAACTCCCAGACGATCCGCATCGGCCGTTCCCCGCTGTGCTGCCGGTAGGTCATCGGGCCGGCGTACAGGTAGGCCGGTGCGCCGAGGTCCCGATCCGGAATCCGGGTCTCCCGCACGAACAGGTGCACCGTCGAACCCCGTGCCGCGTGGTGGACGTACCGCTGACCGGTAGGGGACGACTCCGAGGTGGTGCTCTGCGACTCCCACTGGAACAGCCGCTCGGTGATCGCCCGGTCGGCGTACATCGTGGTGGGGGAGTAGTGCTGCTCCGACTTGACCAGGGTGACGAAGAACAGGTCCGCCTGTTCAGCCTCCAACCACTTCACCCCTTCCCGCAACGATCCGGGGTTGGTCATGCCGAACGCCGCGCACGCCTCGTTGCGGCTGTACCGGGCGTGCACCCGCAGCACGCCGACCGGCGCGGTGACCCGGTGGATGCGCTCCCGCAGCACCTCGGCGACCTGACGCAACTCGGCGCAGCGGGCCGGCTCCGCCCACAGCCACTTGAGCCGTTCCTCCCGGGCGGTCAGCGGCACCTGCGGCCCCCACAGGTCGAAGTGCAGCATGTGCCACAGCCGGCCGGCAGGCGGCGGTGAACCGGCGGCGACCCGGGCCAGCAGGTCGAGCCGGTCAACGTCGTCCAGGTGCAGCATCCGGCCGATGGCCCGGCCCAACTCGCGGTCGGCCGGGCCGGGTGCGGAGGTGTCGAGGCCGGCGAGCCGCCGCAGCCCGGTCCATCCGCCGGCCGACGCCGACCGGTAGACGTCCTCGATCTCCAGGCCGGTCTCCCGCAGGAATTCGGCGAGGCTCACGTCACCGAGCTGCCGCAGCTCGGCCACCAGGCCCTTCTTGGACGTGGGCAGCGCGGTGCGCAGGTTGTCGAGCACGATCTCCTTGGCGACCCGGTCGAGCTGCACGTGGCAGCCGCTGGGTAACGACGGGAAGTCCTGCTCGACGGCGGCTCTGACGGCTCGGCGGCTGACCCCGGTCAGCGCCCGCCACCGCAGGTCGAACCGGAAGTTGGCGTGCTGCCCGCCGATGAAGTCGAGCACGGTCAGGCACGGCTTGTCGTCGTCGAGGCGCAGCCCACGGCCCAACTGCTGGAGGAAGATGGTGGCGCTCTCGGTGGGCCGCAGCATCAGAATCGTGTCGACCATCGGCAGGTCGACACCCTCGTTGAACAGGTCGACGGTGAACAGCACCCGCAGCGTCCCGGCCCGGAACTCCCGCAGCAGCCGGTCGCGCTCCGCCCGGTCGACCCGCGAGGTCACCGCCGCCGACGGTACGCCGTGCCTGGTGAACCAGTCCGCCATGAACTCGGCGTGCCCGATGCCCACGCAGAACCCGAGCGCCCGCATCCGATCGGTGTCCACAGTGTCCCGGACGGCCCGGAGGATGATTCGCGCCCGTGCGTCGTCACCGGTGTAGACGTCGTCGAGATCCGCCAGGTCGTACCCCTGGCCGCGCCGCCAGCGCAGGTGCGACAGATCCGTGTCGTCGTGCACCCCGAAGTATTGGAACGGCGCGAGCAGTTGCCGCTCCAACGCGTCCCACAGGTGCAGCTCCACGGCCGCGCGGCCGTCGAACCACCGCCGCACGTCGCCGCCGTCGGCCCGGTCGGGCGTCGCGGTGAGCCCCAGCAGTACGCGCGGAGCAAGCCGCTCCAACAACCGGGCGTACGTCGGCGCTTCCGCGTGGTGGAACTCGTCGACGATCACCATGTCGTACGCCTGCGGGTCGATCTCCCGCCGGTGCAGCGACTGGATGGAGGCGAAGACGTGCGTCCAGTGTGTCGGCACCTGGCCGGCCACCAGGGTCTCGCCGAAGCTGCCGTCCCCCATGACCTGCCGGAACGTCGACAGGCTCTGCCGGAGGATCTGCTCCTGGTGGGCGACGAACAGCAACGAGTCGACGGTCCTGTTTCTGTGTAGCCGCCGGTAGTCCAGCGCCGCCACCACCGTCTTGCCGGTGCCGGTCGCCATCACCACCAGGTTGCGGTGCCGGCCGTGCACCTGCCGCTCGGCGTCCAGGTCGGCCAGGATCTCCGCCTGGTACGGGTACGGCCGCACGTCCAGGTTGGCGATCTGCGTCGGTTCGTCGGGGCGGCGTTCCCCGCTCAACGCCCGCCGCAACCGGTCGGCGTCCCTACCCGGGTCGTAGGTCTCGAACGCCGGGTCGTTCCAGTAGTCCTCGAACGTGGCGGTGAACGTGTTGATGACGTGCGGCTGCTCGACGTTCGAGATCCGGACGTTCCACTCCACCCCGTCGACCAGCGCGGCTTTCGACAGGTTGCTCGACCCGACGTACGCGGTGGTCAGCCCGTGGTGGCGGCGGAACAGCCACGCCTTGGCGTGCAGCCGGGTGGTCCTGGTCTCGTAGGAGACCTTGATGTCGGCCCCGAGCTCGGCGAGCCGGTCGAGGGCGCGTTGGTCGGTCGCGCCCAGGTAGGTGGTGGTGATGACCCGCAGTGTGCCCCCGCGCCGGATCAGCTCCCGAATCGCCGGTTCGACGATGCGCAGGCCGTGCCACTTGATGAACGCGCAGAGCAGGTCGACGCGTTGCGCCGAGGCCATCTCGTGGTTGACCTCGTGGCCGATGCGCGGCTGGTGCTTGCCGTTGACCAGCAGTGCGCCGGTGGAGAGCGGGGTGGTGGGGCGCTGCGGGAAGGTCGGCTGCGCCGGGGGCGTGGGTGGGGCGGCGATGGCGTGCAGGAGGTTTCTGGCGTCGGCGATCTGGTCGTGCTGGTCGGTCGCGGCGGGGCTGAGCGTGGCGATGGCCTCCGCGATCCGGTTGGTCAGCTCGACCTGGTGGCGGAGCTTGTCATCGCCGTTGGGGACGGCTTGCAGGGCACGTCCGATGAGCGCGGCGAGGTGGCGGGTGAGGGGATGGTGGGCATCGGCGGGGTCCAGGGGATGGTGCTGGACCTGGGCCGGATCCAGGGGTTGGAGACAGGCAGCGACATGGTGGGTGACCAGGTGTTCGTAGATCCCCATCGCAAGCCCGTCGTCGTCCATGAGGGTGGAGGTTAGCGTGTGTGTCAGCTCTGCCGACTTCCGCCGACTGGGGGGTACCCGGGGTGTCCGTCGTGTGCCGCAGTCGATTACCCCCAGGAGATTATCCGTTGAGACGACCTTGACCATCAGAGTGACGGTCGATAATCTGACCGGTTCGCTCTCACGATAGGTTCCCAGGGAGATCGCTCGATGGCGCTCGACAGTCCGAAGCTTTACGACCTCTTGAAAGACATCAAGTCGGGGATATTGCAGCTGCCAGACTTCCAACGTGAGTGGAAGTGGGATGACCAGCGCATCCGGGAGTTGATCGCAACGGTAACCCTCGACTATCCGCTCGGCGTTGTGATGACGCTCGAGACGGGTGGTAAGAAGCCCTTTCGTCCTCGTACCCTGACCGGTGCGGAGGCCGGTCGGGCGGTTGTTCCTGACCTACTGCTATTGGACGGTCAGCAACGGCTCACCTCCCTGTTCCAGGCCCTGCACCTTGACCAGCCGGTGCGGACCGTCGATGATCGCAACAAGGACCTTGAGCGTTGGTATTACGTGGACATGGAGCGGGCTGTCGGTTCGTCCACCGACCGGGACGAGGCCATCGTTTCCGTACCGAAGGACCGTGTCCTCCGTTCGAACTTCGCTCGCACGATCAACCTCGATCTCAGTAGTCGGTCGAAAGAGTGCGGCGCGAGGCACTTTCCACTGAGCGATGTTTTCAACAGCGACAAGGTCACCGCATGGCAGCGTGAATTCGTCAAGCTCGACGATGCGAACTGGGAATTGTGGGCCAAGTTCGACCAACTGATTCTCCACAACATCAAGTCGTTCCAGATTCCCATGATCAAGCTTGCGGCCTCCACCACCAAGGATGCCGTCTGCTCGGTGTTCGAGCGCGTCAACACCGGCGGCGTTCCGTTGAACGTGTTCGAACTGTTGACCGCCACCTATGCAGGCGACAGTCAGTACGAGCAGAACCACGGCGACTACTACCGGTTGCCTGACGTGTGGCAGGACATCAAGCGGACCCTGGCCACCGCATACCCGGTCTTGGGGCGCCTGGAGCAGGGGGTCGACGATGGCTTGAGCACCAGTGAATTTCTGCAAGCCGTCACCCTGGTCAACACATGGGAACGCAAGAGGACCAAGCCGAACATGGCTGTTTCCTGCAAACGACGTGATCTCCTGAACCTGCCGCTGGACGACTTCATTCGGCTTGCGCCCAGGGTGGCGAGTGCCTTCGGCTGGGTCGGGGGGTTCCTCAACGAGCAGTTCATCGTGCGACAGGCCGACCTTCCCTACCGAACCCAGCTCGTGCCCTTGGCTGCGGTACGAGCGATCCTCGGTGACCAGGCCGATGAGGTCGGCACCCGGGAACTGCTCACCCGCTGGTACTGGTGTGGGGTGCTGGGTGAAATGTACGGTGGTGCGACTGAGAGTCGCTTCACCCGTGATGTCGAACAACTCGTTGCCGCAGCGAAGGGTCAGTTGCTGAGCGCGCCCGACACCATCGCGGAAGCGGCCTTCCTGGCCGACCGGTTGGATACCCTGACCACCCGTAACAGCGCCGCCTACAAGGGCATTTTTGCGCTGCTCGTCAAGCAGGGTGCCGTCGACTGGTACCACAGCGAATCCCCTTTCACCCCGGGGTCGATCCTGCAGCATGCTGTCGACATTCGTCATGTTTTCCCGAAGCAGTGGTTGGCCCGGCATGTCCCCGGTGACTGGCGGGGCAATTCGATCGTGAACAAGACCCCTTTGTCCTACCGGGCGAGCAAGAGTCTGACGGGTTCGCCATCGGCCTATCTGCAGGTGCTTGCCAGGGAAACCGGCACGCGGCCCGAATGGTTCGACGACGTCGTCGCCACTCACGTGATCAATCCGGATTTCCTGCGTGAGGACGACTTCGACAAGTTCTACGACGACCGCTCGGCTAGACTGGTTGAACTGGTCAACGAGGCCATGGGTAAGCGCACGGTCTTCCGTAACGAGGTGGACCGGTGAGTCCATCTCTTCCAAGCCGTCAGGAACTACTCGACCTCAAGGGGAAGACCATACGGGTTCCTGCCCTCCTGGAAATGTTCGGTGAACGTGTCCGCAATTATCAGACCGTTCCCCTGATCCAGGATGCGTTGCATGAGGTGGGCCTCGACACTCATCCCTCCTTCACGACCTGCGGACTCAAGACCGACATGCTGATCGTCCCTCAGGCAGCGGTGCCGTTCGTCGAGGAGGAAGCCGAAGGGGAGGTGCAGACAGGCACCTTGCCCCAGCAGCCACTTCGGATCGGCGACGTGCCTTCGGCCCGTGCCGGAATCGACTCGGTCACGTCCAAGTCGTCGCTGCGTTCCGCCACGCATACGATGCGCGTGAAGAACTACTCGCAACTGCCGGTGATCGACGGGCTTGCCGATCTCAAGGGTGTCGTGACCTGGGACTCCATCACTGCGCGGTACGAGATCGGCGAGACTAATCCCACGCTCGCAAAGTCGATGGTCCGTGATGCGATCCCCGTGGCGGAGGTTCACCAGGAACTCTTCACCCGCCTGCCCGAGATTCAACGTCACGGATACTTGCTGGTTCGGGAGAACAGCGGCGTCTTCGTGGGGATAATAACCGGCTCTGATATCGCCAAGCGATTCCAGAATATTGCATTGCCATTCTTTCTGGTCGGTGAGATCGAGTTCCGTCTCCGGAGATGCCTGGGGCCAAAGCTCGCTGGCGATTCGGTCAAGAAGTTGAAGGGGGAAAATCACTCAGGCGACTTCTCCAAGCTGATGTTCGGCGAGTATGTCAGGCTGCTGGACTGCGAGCAGGGGAACGGGAAGCAGCGCCTCAATGCGGTGGAGAACTGGAAGCTGCTGGGCTGGGGTGGAGTGGATAGATCCCAGTTCGTGGCTCAACTGGACAGGGTGAGAGTCATACGTAACCAGATTGCTCACTTTGACGAAAAGGCGCTCAGTGACCAGCAGATCGACGAGTTGAGGGAGTTCTCGGGTCTGCTCAAGCAGCTACTCTGAGGAATCTGACCCCGGCCGTGCGGCAGCCATGTCACGGCTGCCGTCGGGTGTCGGGCCTGGCTTGCCGCTGGCCACGATGTCGCTCCTCGTGGCCAGCGGCCACCCGGTAAAGCGACGGCCCTGCCCGGATGGGCCGCTGTCGCACCGAGGATCATTGTGAAGCAACTCCGTGTCTCCACCCAGATTCGGCTGCTGTGTCCCGAGCCGGTCGCCTCTGGGCAACCCACCCGTCACGGGCGTAGGTTGCCCGGAGCGGCCGGCGGCCTCTCAGGCGAGGACACCTTGCGCGAATCGTGGGTGAGAATGTCGAACACGGGCGCATCAGGCCAGTTGGGTTTGAGTCGGGTAATGGTCTGCCACCCCCAGGATCGGTAGGCGGCCTGGGCAGGGCCGTTGTCTGGCCGGGCGAGAAGGGTCATTCGCTTCTCGTGTCGACTACTGACCAGGTCGTCATGTAGTGCGCGTGCGACGCCTTGCCGCCGCCAGGCGGCCCGCACCAGCAGTTCGCAGATGGCAAAAGTGCGTTGCCCGTCCTCGTCGGTGAAGCCGGCCGGTACGGGCTCCTCAATGCCATCCCACCATCGGGTGTCGGGTGCGAGTGGGAACCCGTACACGTAGCCGATCAACTCTTCGCCCAGCCTCGCGGTGATCAACACCCACCCGGCGCGCTGTCGATGGGCCGAGAGTTGGCGACGGTAGCGGTCCGCACTGTAGAACCCGCCAGCACCCGCGTGAACCTCAAGGTAGAGGTCGACCAGTTGCTCGATGATTCCTTCGGATTCGGTCGCGCCGTAACGGCGGAGGGTCAGCTTCTCGTTCATCAGGCGACCTCGCCGTCGAAGGCTTCGATGAAGTTCCGGACAGGGGCGGTCGGCCGGGTCACCTGACCCAATGCCGACCGGATGTCGGCCAGGTGCCGAGTTACGCGCCGGGAGTTCATCTGCCTCACCTCAGGTAGGAGGCCAAGCGCCATCAGGGCAGCCTGGTTGACGTCGCCTTCTCGGTGAGTTGCCTCAGCCAGTCTGACGCGGTAGTAGACCTGGTTGCGCCGGTGCGCGGGGGACGAGTTGGCGATGGCGTCGCGGAGCGCCTCGGCTGCGCGTCTCGGTTGGTCGAGGGAGAAAAACGACAGTGCTTCCAGGCCCTGCACCTCTTGAAAGTTGACGAAGTGGATGAACTCCGGGTCGCTCTCGTGCGGGCCCCGCTCCAACTCTTGGCGTGCCTTGCGCATCTCGCGCTCAAACGCGCTGCGGTCCTGAAGCGCGGCGAATGCGCATGCCCGGCGGAGGTGCAGGAGTGTCCGTAGGCGTGGGGTGGCCCAGCCGGCGGATATCCGGAGCGCGGCGTCCGCGCAGTGCAGCGACTCGGTTGGTTGGGAATCCCCGTTGAGGAGTGCGAGTTGCGCGAGCGCGCGTACCTCGACCTGGGGATCGTCGGCGAGGCGTGCCCTGGTGATGGCGTCGTTCAGATACGGACGCGCAACCACCCGACGGCCGGCGTCGATCGCCAGCCATGCCGTCTGTGCGGCGAGGTCGGCGAGCGATGCCTGGAGGGCTTCACCGACGTCTCGGCTGTAGCGTGCCTTCGCTGCCCAGGATGAGAGGCGGCCATGAACGTGCATGGCAATGTCGCATAGCTGATTGGCGCCGGCCACCGCGTCGGCCTGCCGGAACTCCCTCACCAACGAAGTGGCCAGGCGGACGTGTTCGAGGCCGATGGACGGAGACTCGTCCGCGAGTGTGGCGAGGAAGCCCCACTCGCCCATGGAACCAAGTCCCGCCAAAGCTGCCAGCGTATGGAACTGCCGGCGGTCCGTCGTGACCACCTCCTTTATCGGTATCTCGAACGACGCTGGCAACGTGGGTGACCCCACGAGGTTCCCACGGTTGTGGCAATCCGGCTCTGGAGCGGCCGTCCTTCTGGCCGGGTCCGCAGACGAGATGAGCCGAGCGTCGGGCAGGCTGAACCACAACAGGGTGTCCGGTATCCCGAGGATCTTCGCCCAGTGGGCCAGCCGATCCAGGTGTACCACCGGCGACCCGTTCTCGACCCGGCTCAACTGTGCCTGAGTGATCCCGAGCCACCCAGCCACCACGGTCTGAGAAAACGCCGACCGTCCGTGGTACGGATGGAACCGGTACGCCCGGATGACCCGGCCCAGATGACGGGACGCGAGCGCCTGCCGTAGCGGCTCATGTGCCCAGAACGACGCCGGCACCGCCGGTGGCGCGCTCAACCGGTCGCGCTCGGCGGCCTGGCAGGGCGCGCACCGCCCACTGTCGTTGTCGCGGGCCAGCCGTCCGCCGCACCTGGGGCAGTTGGTGTGTGTCACCGGCAACCTCGCCAATCGCGGGCGGCTGTATCCGAAGTTGAGCCTATCCATTGAACCCGCTGCGTGGTCGAGTGGCATACGCAGCGCGTATATCGATGATGCTCGCACTGTCATGCGGGAGCGACACGGAACGGGCCAGCCTGGGCTGGACACCAACGGAAGGAGCGCCATGCTGCTGATCAGCGCAACCCGTGCCGGGAGGGAACTCGTGTCTGACGAGCTCTTCACCCGGCTGGCCCGTCGCATCGCCCATGACCACCCCGAGTTGTCCCCGGACCTCCCACCCCGGATCGTGGATCAGGCGCTGGCCTTCCTCGGGGCCTGCGCCGTCACCACGGAACCGATCGGTCCCTCCGAGATCGTGGACATCGGATGGCACACGTTCATCCTGCACACCCGCGACTACGCCGACTTCTGCCAGCGGACCGCCGGCCGGTTCATCCACCATGAGCCGGAGCCCACCTCCGACGACCCGCCCCCGTCGTCGCCGGAGCCGATCGGTGCGCCGCTCTCCCGCACCATCTCCGCGATCGTCGCCGCCGGTTTCACGCTCGACCGAACGCTGTGGGCCGGTGTGGCGATCGAGTGCACGCAATGCCACGCGGGCTGCACTGACAGTCCCACGCGGTGACGCGACGGTGAGGCGGCCCGGAGGCATAGGCTCTCCGGGACCGCCTCACCGTCGGAGGCCCACATGCCACGCCGTCAGCCTTGGGAAGAGTTGCCCGACAGGGTTCGCGATGAGGTGTCCCGCCACATCGGCCCGATGCGCTCGGCGGTGACGGTGCCGTCCGGCGCTTACTGCGACCTGGCTGTCACCCTGGACACCGCTGCCGGCAGGTTCTTCTGCAAGGGCTGCCAGGTCGACGGACCGACCGATTGGCTCCACCGTAACGAGGCCAGGGTCAACAGGTGGCTCCCGCCCGCCGCGCCACGCCTGCGTTGGACCGTCGAGCAGTCCGGCTGGCTGCTGCTCGGCTTTGACCACGTTGCCGGCCGGCATCCCGACCTGGCTCCAGGCTCTCCGGACCTCGCACCGCTCGCCGATCTGCTGGCCGGGCTGGCGCACACGTTGACGCCCGCCCCTCCGGTGCCGATCCAGCGCTTCACCTACCGATGGCGCGACCTGATTGCCCCCGAACTGGTCGACGGTGACACCCTCCTGCACACCGACATGACGCCACGGAACTTCCTGCTGGGCGATCGTCCACACCTGGTCGACTGGTCCAGTCCCGCCAGGGGCGCTGCCTGGATCGACGCCGCTTTCCTCGTCCTGCGGCTCGTCCGCGCGGGACATGAGCCGGTCGATGCCGAGACGTGGGCAGGGCAGATCCCCGCCTTCGCGGCAGCGCCCGGCGATGCGGTCACCGCCTTCGCAGATGCGCTCGTTCGGCTCTGGGAACGCAAGCAACGCACCGCCCCTGGACCCCACCACGGTCCGCTCCTCGCCGCTGCCCGTCGCTGGTCGGCGTATCGATCCCACCTTCGTGCGTATACCCACGGCGCATGACCGTCGCGAACATCCAGGCATAGCGAGCTACGGATCTGCGACCAGGGTTGATGCATGGCCCGGGGCGGGTGCTGGGCTCCGGGGCGTGTCGATCCGAACGACGCGACCTCGTCCCCGCCCGCCCCGGTGCCCGTCACCCTTCCGCCGAGAAACAGGGGCCGCAGACACCATGAAAACCGCCGCAACAGACCTCCCCGTCCCGGCCACCGACGAGGAGGAGGAAGCGCAGCGCGCCAGCGAACACACCCCGTACCCGTGCCTGCTGTCCGATCGTGAGCAGGGCACCCGAGGGCGGTGCGCAGCCATGACGCCGGAGGAGATCGTCCACCGGTGGTTGCGGCTGGTGACGGCGGACGCGGAGCTGTCGCCGTACCTCGTCGGGGTGGATCGGGATCGGCTGGCCGCGCATCTCACGGCGAGCGTGACCGCCGCGCTCGCCGGGGAGCCGGCGGACGCCTGGGGTGGGCTCGGCCTGTCCGAGGAGCAGCATCGGCGCATCGGTGACTACCTGGTCGGGGTGTGCTGGGCAGCCGACCTGCCCGAAGGACGGATCGCCCGGGTGCGGCGGGCGGTGGCCCGGTGAGGGAGGCCGACGAGTTGCGGTCGGCGCTGCCGGATCGGCTCGCCGCCCACGATGCCGAGCTGCTGATCGCCACGCTCCGCCGGCTCGCCACCGACCCGGAGCCGGCGGCGCAGGCGGTGACGCTGACCGTGCTGGGCCATGCCTTCCGCCGGTTCGCGTTGCTGCCGCATGCCAAGCTGATCAGCGCGCTGGCCGGTGCCGAGGTGCCGGTGGAGTTGCTGCGGCAGGCGGCGGCGCGGGCCGACGACGATCCGCCGTGGCGGCCCGCCCAGGTGCTCGCCCGCGACATCCCCGGCGACCACATCGCCGTCCTGACGGTACGGCCGTGGCGGCGGCTGCGCTACCGGCCCGGCCAGGCCGTCGCCGTCAGCACGGCGCGCAATCCCGGTCGGTGGCGCTGGTATTCCCCCGCCAACGCGCCCCGCCCCGAGGGCACCGTCGAGCTGCACGTTCGTGCCATCCCCGCCGGCAGCGTCTCGGTCAGCCTCGCCCACGAGATGAACCCCGGCGACGTGGTCTGGCTCGGGCCGCCCCGCGACACCGGCCAGCACCTGCGCGACGGTGACCTGCTGCTGGTGGCCGGTGGCACCGGTCTGGCCCCGCTGCGCGCCCTGGTCGAACAGGTCGCCGCCGCCCCCGACGGCCGCCGGGTCACCCTGGTCGTCGGCGCCCGCACCTTTTTCGACCTCTACGACCCGATCGTCCTCGACAAGCTCCAGTGCGCCCACGACTGGCTGACCATCGTGCCCGTCTTCTCCGACGACCCCGAGGCGCACCCGACCGAGCAGGGCGACGCGCTCACCACCGCGCTGCGCCACCACCAACCCCACCAGCAGGTGTACGTCTGCGGCCCGCCCGCGATGCTCGACGACGCCCGCCGCTGGCTGCCTCTGGCCGGGGTGCCCGTGGATCGTCTCCACCTGCCCGATCCGGCCAGCCCATGAAGGCCGTCTACCGAAGGTTCTTCGGGAAAGATCAGCGCGCGATCGTACGCCAGTTTGCTACTCCTTGTCCCGCGAGTGCCGGATGATTTCTGCGGCTTTGTTCAGAACTTCTTGCCATAGGTTCGGTGCCACGCTTTCGCGTAGGAGCTCGACGATGTCCTCTGCCGAAGCCGTGACCACCCGGAGGGAGGCTTTGGTCCGTGGAGCAGGAGGAGGCGGGTCCACATCGCCGATCTTCCCGCCCCGCTTCCCGTGTGACTGATCTTCCGGTTCCGTCTTTGCTAACTCGGCCTCGAAAGCCTCTAGCAGGGCATTGATGTCGATGTCCGAGTCCAGCGGGTCCGGCTGATCATCGTCTTGAGGGTTCTCCACTATGCTGCCAGTGAGCGAAGGGCCGGCATCGGTGCTTGTCGGCAGTGGATTGCCGCTACAAACAACGTCTAGGTACCTGGTGGTCCTGGTCATGGCTACGTAGAGCAGGCGATGGCCGCGAACGTCGTCGGCCACGATGTCGGCTGGTTCGATGACCACGACGGCATCGAACTCCAAACCCTTGGCTTCATGAGGGCCGACAACGTTGATTCCCGGGCCGAGCTCGCCCTCAGAAGCTGCACGCCAAGCGACATCCATGGCATTCAGCACAAGTTCTAAGTTCTCACGACACGTGTCAGGGCAGATAATTGCTACGGATCTGCCGTGGGCGGCATGGCCCATGGCAACCCGGACTGCCTCGTTTGCTCGATCATCGTCGTCGACCTTGTGAATCGAGGGATCTGCCGGGCCCTCCCGTACCACCTGTGGTGGCCTGACCAAAGGCGCGGCGATCGGTAGCAACTGTGCCGCGAACTCGAACACCTGGCGGGGAACGCGGTACCCGTATCGCAGTTCCTCATAATTGACTGGAAGATCGGATGCTAGGTGCTCGACAACGTCAACCCATTCGTCCCGTGCCCACTGCCCCGTCGACTGGGCAATGTCGCCTACGACGGTGAAGGAGCCATTCGCTGACCGGCGGGCGATCGAGCGCAACTGCATGGGAGAAAGGTCTTGCGCCTCGTCGACGACGACATGATCATATCGACCCGCAACCCCATTGATAAGGTCCTCCGCCTCATCCAGGACTGCGAGATCGGCATTGGTCCACTGCTCGTCTGACATCTTGTCAGCTGCTCGCCGGTGCAATAGGGTGACCTCGCGTGCGGTGAACTCGTCGCCGGCTGCGGCAATCAGCCGATCTCGCGAGCCGTACAACTCTCGAAGAAACGCTGCTGCGGTGGTTGAGGGCCAGATTCTGTCCATCACGGGATCCAGTACCTGCCGGATGCCGCTGGCTCCCCCTCGGCGGAAATCGTTTGAACCATCCCTGGCCAGTAGGTCGAACATCTTTTCAGGCAGTACTTGACGGAAGAGTTGGCGTCGCTCCGAGTAGGTGCCGCCACTGTCCCGGCAGCGAGCAACGGTTGCGGCGATAGCCTCAGCGGGCAGGGTGATCCGATGCCCGTCGACCACGACACGGAGGTGCTTCTCGTTGTCGGGAAGACTCACTCGCGCGTAGAGGGCCCGTTCTACCAGGCGTATCATCCGGGGATCGCCCTTGAGTCGAGCGATTTCGGCAGGCTCCGTGCCACCCCTGCGAACCGGGGGGTGTAGCTGATGAACATCGAGCTGCTCGACGCTGATGTCACCAAGGGTGGGAAGAACCGTGCGGGTGTAACGGGTAAAAGTTGGGTTAGGGCCGATGATGAGAATGTTCTCCGCCGTGAGTTGGTCCCGGTAGTTAAACAGGAGCCAGGAAACCCGGTGGAGCGCAATAGCGGTCTTCCCTGTTCCAGGCCCGCCCTGGACGACCATCACGCCTTCGAGTGGGGTGCGGATCAGATCGAACTGCGCGGCCTGGATCGTTCGGACGATATCTTGCATAGACCCGGTACGGTTGCGGTCTAGCTCTACCAGCAGAGTGTCAGATGGCTGTTTCCAACTTTCAAGCTCCGCGATATCAGCCGATAGATCCGCCAGGATCGTGTCGGTGAAGCTTTGAATCATGTTGCTCTTACAGCTGAAGTCTCGCTTGAGTCGCAGCCCGCAAGGATCAGCATGAGTGGCTTTGTGGAACCTTGCGGCAGCCGGTGCCTGCCAGTTGACGACGACGATGTCTGACTTGTCATCGAAGATGGCGTGATAGCCCAGGTATAGGCTTTCCCCAGATTCATCATCCATTCGGGCGAATGCAACGGCTTCGTCGGGCTTGCCGAGTTTTTCCTGCCTGGCTTTCGCGTCGCGGCGGATGCGGGCGGCCGCACCGCTATTTGCGGCGGCGTTAGCTGCGCTATCAAGGTTGGCCCGCATCCGTTCCCGATGCTCCCACGCGGCGTCGAAATACTCCTGCTCGTTCTTCAACTCGACTGGGTCGATAAACACCTGAACCCCCGCTGAACTCGTCGTCGGCCAGCCAGACGGACGAGGTTGGCCATATGGCAAGCATCCGAGCCGTTGCATCCCGGACGACATGACAGTATTGCGAGGTTTGCGCTGCGTCGTCGTCCTAAAGCACGGCGTCTTTGCCTCTTCGGATGATATCGAGGGGTTCGACTGTAAGGTGGGAAGAGTGTACGGGTCGCCCGATAGCCGAAATGGGTGGTCCCCGCTCGTTTCCACCGGCAAATGGCTACCGAACTGCGACCAGGTCCGGCAGCAAGCCGGCGGACCGTAGGCGCTCGTACGCGGTGGTGACGTGCGCCGGGGTGAACAGGCGTGCCTTCCGCCCGCTCCACGCCTGGACACGTTCGATCAATTCGTCGAGGTCGCTGGTCGGAGGCTCCACCTCACCGGCGAAGTGCACCGTGGCGAGCAGTTCGAGGCTGTACGGAGACTCAAACCCGTCCACCAGCACAGCGATGCGGTCGAGCGCTTCCGGCATCCGGTGGCCGGCAGCGAACCACGCGGAAACGGCCTCGCTGGTTCCGTCGGTTAGGTGGATGGGACGCAACTCCTCGACCCGGGAGGATCGGTCGCCGAAGCCGATCAGATAGTGGCCTTCGAGTCGATCGAGAACGTGGTTAAGGTTCTCCGCGTACGGCCCGTAGCGGCCCCGGGTGAAGGAGAGGCGTAGCGGCTCCCCGAAGACCTGGAGAAAGTAGGCGATCTTCTGGATTTCCAGGTTGGTGATGCCATCCCGGGGTTCCAACGCGCGGGCGCGGTCGAGATAACGTTCGATGGCCCGCAGCAGTGTGGCGCGTCCGGCGGTCAGGGCCGGTTTCCGGGTGGCGACCGGCATGTCCGCCGGCTCCGGAGCGCCCTCCGGAGGGAACACCAGCACCTGGACGTCGGGCAGTTCGGCGAAAGCCTGCTCGATCATCGGTTGGACCATGCCCCAGTCGAGTCCACCGTTGCCACAGCCTAGGGCCGGCAGCGCCACCGAGCGGATCTGATGTTCCCGGACGACCCGGACGAGATCAGTGAGACCGGACTGGATGTCGGACAACTTCGAGCTGGCCTTCCAGTGACCCTTGGTCGGGAAGTTGATCACGTAGCGGCGGGCGCCGAGCAGGCCGGAATCAAACACGAACATCCGGCCCAACTGGACATCTTTCGCCGTGCAGGCGGCTCGGTAGGCCGCGTAGTTGGCGGGGAAGGCACGCTTGAACTGGAGGGCGATTCCCTTGCCCATGACGCCCACCGTGTTGACGGTGTTGACCAGGGCCTCGGCGTCGGCGGTGAGCAGGTTGCCATGGCTAACGACGATCATTCGCGCACCTCCCTCCGGGTGTAGCCGTAGTACCAGTCCGGTCTGACAGCGACGTACGGGTTGATGATGCCAGCAGAACGGAGGAGCCGCCTCAGCTGTGTCTCCCGTGCCGTCGTCCGTACGGCATAACCGGCGACCAGCTCCAGCGGAAACTCCCGGTACACCAGTAGCTCGGCCATCCGTCGCCGTCTGCGATCCGGGTCTTCATCGGTGTTCTTCCAATCTTTCTCCAGCATCAGCGGCCAGTCCACCAGATGAGCAAGATCTTCCAGCTTCCGGGAGAACGTGGTGGGCGAGGCGGCACAGTTGCCATCGCTGGCCACCCACGGCAAGGCCGCCTGGTTGACACGGTCGACTGAGCTGACCAAGTAAACCAACGGGTCGTCCCCACCCGGGTAGAAACCAGACTTACCGGTCTCATGATCCTTAGCGATGCGGAACATCATCGGCGAGCAGGGCGCGAAGTAGAAAGGTACGTAATCGGCGACGAACCCGCCGGGTGGGCAAGGTACCGGTTTGGTCCGTCGGCTGGTCTTGATGGGCACCGAACCTACGTCGGTTACCAGGAGCGAGCCCACCACGCTGTCCGCGACGAGCTTTCGCGCCGCCAGGATCGCCGGCAGGTTGTCAATATGGGTGAAATGCATGATCAGCGCCTGTTCGGGTGGACGCCGAATGTCCATGCTCAGTCCAGATCGCTGGGGTCGATCCGGGCCGTCACCCCCGCGTGTTCGCCGAGCAGGTAGAGCAGGTTGGAGCCGTCGATCAACTCCAGCGGCTTACCCGAGGCGAACTCGTACGAGGCAGGTCCGTAGCCGCTGGTGGTGACGAGAATGCCCTTCGACGCACCCTCGTTCTGCAGGGTGCCGAAGAGGTCCCGCACGGCGGACACGTCGACCGTGTTGCGGTAGCGCTTGGCCTGGATGACGACCTTGCCACCGAAGATGGGGCGCGGGTCGAAGGCGACGCAGTCCACGCCACCGTCCCGGGACGGGCGGGTCTGCTTGGTGTCCAGGCCCATCTTGGCGAAGAGGTTCTGGATTAGGCTCTCGAACTCGTTCGGGGTCAGCCTGAGTAGGTTGGGTCGCTGGTCCAGGTCCGCCAACACGTCCACCTCGTCGATGAACCGCTTGTCGACCATGTCGAACTCCAGCACTGGCCGGACCGGTGCCAGCTCGGCGGGCCGTTTCGACACCGAGGCGTTGAGATGCGCCAGGCAGGCGAGCGGCTCGACCAGGCGCAGGTTGAGCGCGGTGAAGGTCTCGCGGGTGGTCCGCAGCGTCACCAGGCACGGCTGGACGGACGCTCCGGTCCGAGGGTCGGTCGTGTCGACGATGCCGTTGAACACCACCGTGTCGACGAGCTTGGACCGGTCGGCCTCGAACAATTCGTGCACCGTCCGCAAGGTGACCCGGGCGACGAGGACGGCGTACCGCTCCTTGATCTCCTTGCTGGGCCGCGCGGTGGTGGTGATCTCGTCGCGGGCCTTGACGTAACGGTATTCGCGTACGGCGGGGATCACATCGAGCGTCGGCAGGTGATACTCCACCACAAGTTGGCGGGATTCCGGAACGTAGGCCAGTCGGTAGTGCTGCGGGAAGTCGTCTGGGTAGACGGAGTTCCCCAGGACCATGCCGAAGTAATCGACCACCGCGGCCGGCTCCGCCGCGGCGACGGCTGCCGCGAAGCGGTCGATCTCCGCGTTGTGCGCGTTCACCTCCGCGTCGACCTTGGCGCACTTCTGGAGATAGCGCTGGTGGGCGGCGGCCAGCTTCCGCTGACGTTCGGCCTCGGTGGCGCCGTGTTCCGCCTGTGCCTGCACGAATGCCTGTTGAGCTGCAGCGAACTGCTGCTGGTACTTGGCCTGGCCGCCGAACATCTTGCCCAGGAACCCGGGCGGGGCCGGCACGAACCGCTGCCAGTCGGGTGGTGTCAGCGGCACCCCGAGGTTGCCGGGCTTGAACGGGGCGTGCTCAACCGACTTACGTAGCCGGCGAAAGTCGATGTAGTCGTCGACGTCGAGAGTTGCGGCCAAGAGATTGTCCAGGTCGTCGAGGTGCGCCTGGAGGCCGGAGTTGTCGGCGGCTACCTCGGCCATCCGTGCCTCGACGTACAGCCGCTTGCGCTCGCGCTCGTTGGCGACGGCCGTCCGCTGGGCGGCCTTCAAGGCGCGTTCGGCATCTCGACGTAGTTGCTGGTGGTGCCGGTGTGCGGCAGCTTGAGCCTGCTTCTGGGCGCGCACCTGCCGTGCGTGTGCCCGCTGCATCTCTTGGAGGATGCCCACGTAAGTCCTATGTGTTGCGAGGGATGACGGAGCCGACACCATAGCCATTGAGCGACTGAGTGGATACCCCCAGCTATCGTCGCTGATCATTGCGATGGGGCGTTACGCGTACTTCCTCCTGACTGTGGGCTGTCCTGAGTCGGATGCCAGACAAACGCAGGGCTGCCTCGATGTGCCCAGCCCTGACCACGTTTCGTGCCGTGAGCTGACTCTCGTCCGGCAGGTGCCGCGCTAGGGCATGGGCTACGGGGCATCTGACAGGCCACCCGGCCGCTCCGGCGACGATCCGTATCGTGGTGGAACTACCGCTGGCCAAGCGACAGCGGATCGGGAGGAGAGGCCGATGCTCGGGCTTGAGGTGCCGCCCGCCGTCGAGGCGGAACGGGTCGTCGCGGCCGTCCTTGCCGACCTGCGCTCGGGCGACCATCGGGGCGTGGTGGTCGACTCCCCACCCGGGGCCGGCAAGTCGACCCTGGTGGTGCGGGCCGCCGCCGAGCTGGCCGCCGCCGGTGAGCCGCTGATGATCGTGGCGCAGACCAACGAGCAGGTCGACGACCTCATCGACCGGCTCGCCACCAAGGCCCCCGAGCTGCGCATCGGCCGGTTGTCGGCGACCGACTACCGGCCGTCGGAGCGGGTCCGGGGGCACGACACGGTCCGGGTCGCGTCGAAGGTCGCCGACCTGGGCGATCCGGCCGTCACCATCGGTACGGCAGCGAAGTGGGCCACGGTCACCGACGGCCGGTGGCCGTGGGCGATCGTCGACGAGGCGTACCAGATGCGCTCGGACGCCCTGCTGCGGGTGGCCGGGCGGTTCGAGCGGGCGCTGTTCGTGGGTGATCCCGGGCAGCTCGACCCGTTCTCCACCGTCGAGACGCTGCGCTGGACGGGCCTGAGCTGGGATCCGATGCAGGCGGCGGTGGCGGTGCTGTTGCGGCACAACCCGGACCTGCCGGTGCACCGGCTGCCGGTGTCCTGGCGGTTGCCGGCGTCGGCGGCCCCGGTGGTCGCGGCGGCGTTCTACCCGTTCACCGGCTTCCGCGCCGGCACCGGCCCGGCCGACCGGGCGTTGACGCTGACCCGGCCGGGGCCGGGCGACGCGCTCGACGCGGCGGTGGAACTGGCCGCCGGCGTCGGTTGGGCGTTGCACGAGCTGCCGGCCCGGCACACCCTGCGTACCGATGCGGAGGCCGCCGCGGCGTGCGCCGCGCTCGCCCTGCGGGTGCTGGCCCGGGGCGCGGTCGCGGTCTCCGAGCACGCCCCGGCCGGCGTGCCGGTGACCGCCGACCGGATCGCCGTCGGCGCGGCGCACCGCGACCAGGTCGCCGCGATCCGCGCCCAGCTCGGCCCGGCCGGGGCGGACGTCACGGTGGACACCGCCAACCGGCTCCAGGGCCGGGAGTACGACGTGACGATCGTGCTGCACCCGCTGTCCGGCCGGCGGGACGCGACGAACTTCCACCTGGAGTCGGGCCGGCTGTGTGTGCTGACCTCCCGGCACCGGCACGCCTGCATCGTGGTGGCCCGCGCCGGCATCGGTGAGCTGCTGGACGCCCACCCGTCAACGGAGTCGGTGCACCTGGACGTGCCGGTGAAGTTCCCCGACGGCTGGGCCGCCAACCAGACCACCATGACGTTCCTGGCCGGGCACCGTCCGTCGACGGGACGGTGAACTGCGGGTACGCGACGATCCGTACTGAGGGGTGTGCGGACGACGGAACTGGTCACCTGCCCCCGGAGCGCGTTCGACTGGCTCGGGCCGGCCGGGGTGCGCGCGGTGGTGATCCGCTGGCTGCGCCTGGTCGCGGCGGACGCCGAGCTGGCGCCGTACCTGATCGGGCTGGACCGGCCCCGGCTGGCCGGCCGGCTGACCGCCCAGCTGGCCTCGGCCCTGGGCGGCCCGGCCTCCGGCGGTGGCGGTGGGCGGGCGGCCGCAGGGGCGTGGCGGCGGCTCGGGCTGACCGACGAGCAGCACTGGCGGGTGCTGGACTACCTGGCGGCCGTGCTCTGCGGCGTGGGCCTGCCGGTCGCCATGATCGTCGCGGCCCAGCGCGCCGTCGCCGGGGAGGCCCACGCCTGACGGAGGTCAGCCCCAGTTGTCGCCGTACTCGCGGACCCCGTCGACGTCGAGGGTGATCCGGCTGTTGGCGGTCCACGCGCCGGTGGCCGCCTGCCAGCTCGGGTCGTCGCGTTCGTCGATCGTGGTCCAGTTGGGCCGGTGCAGCCGGAGCTGGATCGGCCCGGAGGACGCGCCGGGGGCCAGCATCCCGGTGTCGAAGGTCAGCTCCACCCAGCCGGGGAAGGGGGTGCCGGGCACCGGGTAGACGGTCGGGGTCGGGCTGGGGCCGGGCGGCGGCGCGGGCGGCGGAAAATACTGGAGGGTACGCCGGATGTGGTCGCAGCCGAGCGTCGCCCAGTCGCACTCGGTGGTCAGGGCGGCGTTGCCGTTCTCGAAACGCAGGTGGTAGCGGACCCGCACGGTGGTCAGGTCCAGCGGTCGGCCGCCGGTGTTGGTGATGTTGATCCGGAACTGGGCCTGGTTGTCGGTGGGTGCCCAGTCGAGGTTGAGGTAGTCGACCTTCGCCCGCCCGTACGCGGTGCGCACGGTGGTGACCGCCGAGGTGTCGGAGTAGCCGCCGAGGGCGTACGCCTGGAGCGCGATCCGGTAGTCGGTGCCCGGGGCGAGGTCGGTCAGGGTGACGGCGTTGGTCTGCGTGCTGCCCAGGCCCCGGTAGGCGTTCGGCCCGATCGGCGAACGTACGTCGTAGGTGATCGGGCCGCCCGGCTCGCCCTTCCACGTCGACGGGGTCCAGGTCAGGCTGAGCCGGTGCGGGTCGTTGGCGACCACCACGGGTGCGCCGGGGGTGGTCAGCGCCGGGGCGTCGTCGGCGTGGGCGACGCCTACCGCGAGCAGGCTCACCAGCGCGGCGAGGGTGGCGGTGGCGGTGAGGGGGCGGGCACGCATGACCCGGATGCTACGGACATGTATGCACGTTCATCAATGACGGAACTGATGATTCGGTTGCGTCATCAGCTCGACAGCGTCCACCCCACCCACCCCACCCCCGGTCCTGCGGAACCGGTCGGCATCGCCGAGAAGCGGAGCCGCCGGGGCGGGGACCCGTGCAGTCGGGTCCCGCCCCGGTGGGTCGCGCCGCGCGGCGGCCGGTGCCGCTCAGGCGGGGATGTAGTCGAACTCGTCCGGGTTCGGGCCGGTCCGTCCGGCCTCGCCCTTGTCCAGCCCGCTGATCCGCTCCATCGCCGTGTCGTCCAGGGTGAAGTCGAAGATCTGGAAGTTCTCCTCGATCCGCTTCGGGGTGGTCGACTTCGGGAAGACGATGTCGCCGCGCTGCACGTGCCAGCGCAGCACCACCTGGGCGGGGGTACGGCCCACCTGCTCGGCGACGTCCACGATCGTCGGATCGTCGAGCACCCTGCCCTGGGCGATCGGGGACCACGCCTCGGTGAGGATGTTGTGCTTGCTGCCGTACGCGCGCACCTGCTCGTTGGTGAGGTAGGGGTGCACCTCGATCTGGTTGACCGCCGGCACCACGTCGGCTTCGGCGGCCAGCCGCTCCAGGTGCGGCACCTGGAAGTTCGACACCCCGATCGAGCGGGCCCGGCCGTCGCGCTGGAACTCCTCAAGCGTCTTCCAGGTGGAGACGAAGTCACCGTCGTAGCGGGTGGGCAGCGGCCAGTGGATGAGGAACAGGTCGACGTAGTCCGTCTTCAGCGCGGACAGCGTCGACTCGAACGCCCTGCGGGCCTCCTCGGGGCGGTGGAAGCCGTTGTTGAGCTTGCTGGTCACGAAGACCTCGCCCCGGTCCAGCCCGGAGGCGCGGACGGCCTCGCCGACCCCGGCCTCGTTGCCGTACATCTGGGCGGTGTCGATGTGCCGGTAGCCGATCTCCAGCGCCCGGCCGACGGCCTCGGCGGTGTCCTTCGGCTCGATCTGGTAGACCCCGAAGCCGAGCTGCGGGATGGTGTTGCCGTCGTTGAGACTGATGTCGGGAACGGTATTCGCCATACCGGGTGTCTACCCGGTCGGGCCGCGTCCTCACGGCCCGACCGGGGTGATCTGTGACAACCGGCCCGTTCAGCCCCAGATCGCGGTGGCCCACTCCGGGTGGTCGACGAACGGGTTGCGGTTGCCCTGCCAGCGCTCGTAGATGCGCTGGTTACGGCGCTGCTCGAAGGCATCGGGCGGGTCCTGGCGGTGCCACTGGAGCAGCACCGACAGCCGGCCCAGGTAGGGCGCGGAACCGTTGGTGACCGAGTTGTTCATCTCCAGGTTCGGCCAGCCGTCGTCACCCTCGTACCGGATCGCCATATACATGATCATGCGGGCGACGTCGCCCTTGACCGCGTTGCGGGGCTCGAACGAGTCGGCGTCGCTGTAGCTGCCCGGGGCCTCGGCGACCGCGCTGCCGCCGGTGTCGAAGTCCTTGTTGCCCCGGGTGGAGTTGACCGTCACGTCCTCGGGGCGCAGGTGGTGCACGTCGGTGCCCGGCCCGGTGGCGGTGCCGAAGTCGCCGTGCGACTTGGCCCAGACGTGCTCCCGGTTCCAGTCGTTGGCCCCGCCGCCGTTGCTGCTCTTGCTCTGCGAGCGTCCGCTGTAGAGCAGGATCACGTTGTTGGCGTTCGCCGGGTCCTGGTCGGTGTCCTTCAACGCCTCCCACGCCTGGTCGTAGCTGAGTTTGGTCTGGGTCTTGATGATCGTGTGCAGGGACGCGCGCAGCGCGCTGCCGGTCTTGCCCATCGCGTTCGCGTAGTACGTCGAGTCGTACGGCCCGGTGGAGCCGGTCGGCCCGGGGGCGGGGGAGGCGGTGGCGGTGGGCGTCGGCGTGCTGCTGCCGCCGCCGAGGCTCATCGCGGTCGGGCTCTTCAACCCGCCGTGGCTGAAGTACGCGGTCAGCGTCCCGGTGGCGATGACCTGCCGGCCGCGCAGCGACGGGTTGGTCAGCAGCCCGAACGTGCTGCGGTAGTCGGCGGTGATCTGGACGTAGAGCATCCGGCTGGTGCCGGTCTCGGTGGCGGTGTCGGCCAGGGCGATGGCGGTGTCGGCGGTGTAGCCGGAGGTGAGCACCGTGTTGGTGGCGGTCGGCTGGCCGATGACGTACCCGGTGACGGTGGCGGTCCGGCCGTCCTGGGTGGCGAGGGCCTGCGCCACGGTCGACGTGGCCGCCGCCGACGCCGACGTCGCGGCCACCGCCACCGGGACCGCCAGGGTGACGGCGGCGGTGAGCACGGTGACCAGCCGCCCGGTTCGCGGGCGGATGCTGCTCTTCATATCCATGCCCGGCGATGTTATCGGCCGCAACCCGCCCGGCGGGAGGTCGCCGAGGTGAATTCCCGCCGCTTCACTTGACCAACGGCTGGCCCTGCTTGTCGCGGAACGCGCCGACCAGGATCAGGATCAGATCGATGAACGCCCAGATACCGAACCCGCCGATGGTGATCAACTGGAGCACGCCGGTGCCGACCTTGCCGGTGTAGAACCGGTGCGCGCCGAGCACGCCGATGAAGAAGCAGAGCAGCAGGGTGACGACCCAGGACTTCTGAGTGGTGACAGGAGCGGTCACTGCGGTCCTTTCTCGGGTGGAGACAGCCGCGGGAGCGTATCCACCGGCCAGGTGCCGCACAAGATTGAGACCAGCTGCCCTGTCCGGACGGACGAGCCTCCCCGCAGGGGAACCGTGGCCGCCCGGACGGCGTCTGAGCATCCATGATGCCCCTCCCGGCCGGTCACGCTCCGCGATCGGGCCGCCGGCTCGCCGCCGCCGGCGTCGGGCTCGCCGCCCTGGCCGTGCCGCTCTGGGCGGTCGGCATGACCGTGTGGCAACCACTCACCGAACCGGTCGGCCCGTGGTCGGAACGGCTCCCCGAGTCGTCCACCTACTGGGCCCGTGACCTGCGTTTCCTGGCGCTGCTGGCGGCCGTTTGCGGGTTGGTGTTGGCCGGTGCGGGCCGACGCTCCTGGCTGACGCCGGCCGTGCTGCTCGGCGGCGGCGCACTGGCCGCCGACGTCGCCGTCGACCGGGCCGACCCCACCGGCCCCGGCGCGACGGTGGCACTCGTCGTCGCCGGCTGGCTGGCCGTCGGCATCACCGTCGCGTCCGCCGTACGCCGGGACGGCGCGACCGGTGTGGACGGTCCCCGCCGGGCGGGCGGGACCGGCCCGCCAGACGCGCCCGGCGGAGCGGGCCTGGCCGGCGCGGCAGCAGTTGCCCGGCCGGACCGGACCGTCGGTCCGGCAGACCCGCACCGGCCGGTCGGCGTGGCCGGCCGGGACCGGGCCGTCCTGGCCGGGGTGGCCGCCGTCGCGGCGGTGCTGGCGCTGACCGCCGTGCTGACCCGGTCACCGACCGGCCGGGAACCGGCACTCGATCCGGCAGCCCTGGTCACTGCCCTGCTGTTGCTGGCGGTGACCGTCACCGGGGCGGCGGGCGCCGCCCCCGCCCGGGGTCGACGTCGGCTCACGGCGGCGACGGGTGTGGCCGTGACCGGGGGGATCGGCCTGCCGCTGGTCCGGCTCGTCGGACCGGCCGAGCGGCTGGTGCCGGCGGCGTTGCTCGGCGCGGCGCTGCTGCTGGGGGTGACGCTGCTGACCCGGCCCGCCCTGCCGGCACGGCGCTACCCGCTGCTCGTGCCGGTGGCCCTGCTCGCCCCGCTCGCGCTGTGGCACGTCGCGTCGCTGGTCAGCGCGGCCCTCTCACCCGGTGCGCCGTTGACCGCGCTGGCCGGCAACAGCCCGGTCGGCGGCGGCGACCCGGATGTGCTCCCGGCGCTGGCCGGCCTGGTCGCCGGTCTCGGCACCGCGCTGGTGCTGGCCCGGACGGCAGGCGTCCCGGGGCGGCCCGGTCACCGCCCGGCACCACCGGCCGGTGGGTCGGCACGGCCGGCCAACGCGGAGCGCCGGTACCCGTAACAGGCGTAGATCAGCCCGCCGAGCAGGAACCAGACGGCGAACCGCAGCCACGTGACGTGGTCGAGGAAGCTGATCAGCCAGACCGAGAAGACCACCCCGAGCGCCGGCACCACCGGCATCCCGGGCAACCGGAACGTCCGCGGGGCGTCCGGGCTGCGGTAGCGCAGCACGATCACCGCGACGCAGACCACCACGAAGGCGAGCAGGATACCGATGTTGGTCAGCTCGGCGGCCTGCCGGATCGGCAGGAAGCCGGCGATCACCGCCGAGGCCACGCCGACGATCCAGGTGACCCGGGTGGGTACCCGACGCACCGGGTGCACCTTGGCGAACCAGGCCGGCAGCAGACCGTCACGGCTCATCGAGAACCACACCCGGGTCACCCCGAGCATGAAGGTGAACATCACCGTCAGGATGCCGATGATCGCCCCGACGGCGATGACGCTGGCCAGGCCCGAGAGCCCCACCGAGGCGAACGCGGAGGAGAAGCCGCTCTCCGGGTCGATGTCCCGGTAGTTCTGCATCCCGGTGAGCACCAGCGTGGCCAGCACGTACAGCACCATCGAGATGACCAGCGACCAGACGATCGCCTTCGGCATGTGCCGGCGGGCGTCGCGGGACTCCTCGGCGGCGGTGCTCATCGCGTCGTAACCGAAGACGGCGAAGAAGACCGTGGCCGCGCCGGTGAACGCCCCGCCCAGCCCGAACGGGAAGAACGGCGAGTAGTTGGCGGTGCGGACGTGGAAGAAGCCGACCACGATCACCAGCAGCACCACGGCCACCTTCACCCCGACCACTACCGTCTCGAACCGGGCGGCGGTCCGGATGCCCAACGTCAGCAGGAAGGCGATCAGCAGGCAGAGCAGCACGGCGAACAGGTCCACCACGTGCCCGTCGCCGGTGCCCGGGGCGCCCAGCATCCAGGCCGGCAGGTCGACGCCGAGCTGCCCGACGAGGAAGCCGAAGTAGCCGGAGATGCCGATCGCCACCACCGCCACGATCGCGGTGTACTCCAGCAGCAGGTCCCAGCCGATGAACCAGCCGACCGCCTCGCCGAGCACCGCGTAGCCGTAGGTGTAGGCCGAGCCGGCCTTGGGGATCATGCCGGCGAACTCGGCGTACGACAGCGCCGCCGCCGCGCTGGCCAGCCCCGCGATCAGGAACGACACCAGCACGGCCGGCCCGGCGGTCTCGTTGGCGACCGCCCCGGCCAGGGCGAAGATGCCGGCGCCGATGATGCCGCCGACGCCGATCGCGGTGAGCTGCCACAGCCCCAGCGAGCGGGACAACCCCTGGTCGGAGTCGTCGGCGATCTCCTCGACCGGCTTACGGCGGAAGATCCCACCGCGGTCGACCGTGGCGGCCATCGTCGTCCCCTTCCGCCGGGAATGCATCCACCTAGGTTGATATTCCCTGTGCGGCGGATGCACAATCGGCGACACTTTGGTCACGCTCGAACGAGGTGCCGGGCGGTCCGACCGGGGACGCCGGGCTACGGCTGCGGCGGGGCCTGCCCATCCGGGTGCGCAGCCGCCCGCCAGTACTGCCGTCCACCCTCGTCCCGGACGACCACCCCGATCCGGGCCAGTTCCGCGCGCAGTTCCCGCACGTCGCGCGCCCGGTGGGCGTCGACGGCCCGCTGGCGGGCGCGCAGCAGCGGGTCCGCCCCCGGTGGCAGGTCCGGCAGCCCCGCCACCCACCGCCGGTACGCGTCCCGGTGCGGGTCGGCGTCCCGCCACGGCCACCCGTGCCCGTCGAACGCGTCCCGCAGCTGCCGCCGGCTCAGGTCGGAGCGTTCCCGGGCCAGCTCCGCGCCGGCCGGGCCGAGCAGCACCAGCTCCCGGCCGTCGACGAAGACGGCGGTGACGGTGCGCCGGGCCAGTTCGCGGTCGACGCCGTCGCGGCGTAGCCGGACACCGCCCCGGTCCACCGTGACGATCAACCGTTCCCGGGTGCCGACGTAGGCCAGGAGCAGCCCGGCCAGCATCCCGAGCAGCAGGCCCCCGGCCAGCGCCCGCCGGTACGGCAACCCGGCGACCAGCTCGAACCAGCCCTGCACCGGAGCCCAGGGCAGCCCCGCCACCCAGTCGGCGACCATGGGCAGCCGCCCACCCAGGGCACCGCCCAGCAGCGGGAAGCCGACCCACATCACCAGCAGCTCCCCGACGTCGCCACCGACCCTGGTCGCGCCGCCCGGCTCCTGCGCCCGCATCGTCAGTGCACCTCGCGCCGCAGCGTGCGCACCGTCCCGACGGCGATCGGCGCGACCACCCAGACCAGCAGGGACACCCCGAGTCGACCCCACTGTCCGGCCGTCATGTCCGGGCCGAGCAGCGGCTCCATGGTGATCGAGGTGTCCAGCCAGCGGGCCGGGCCGTGCAGCGCCGTGATCATCGCGGACAGGATGCCCCACACGGTCGGCAGCAGCAGCGAGGTGACGATCGCCAGCGGGGTGTTGAGCAGCAGCAACCCGAACCCCGCGCCGATCAGCACGTTGATGGCCTGGAACACGGTGGCGTGCCCGGCCGCCGTCCAGTCGAGGTCCCAGCTGCCCGCCCCGCCGGTGATCCCGGCCAGTAGGGTGCCGACGGCGGCGACGGCCAGGCTCACCAGCACCGACGCCAACGCGGCGAGCAGCACGGCGGCGAGTTTGGCGACGATCACCCGTTCCCGGCGCGGCACCAGGGCGAACGTGGTCAGCGCGGTGCGTTGGGACCACTCGGCGGTGATCGACAGGATGCCCAGCACCGGCAGCAGCAGCGCCACCGGCGCGAGCGACGCGGTGAAGAAGTTGCTGAAGGTCTGCGCGGCGTCGTCGACGAAGCGCAGTTGCAGCGCGACGATCGCGGCGGCGATCAACCCGATCGAGGCCAGCAGCCAGCGGCCGGCCCGGGTGTCGCCGAGCTTACGCAGCTCCACCCCGACCAGCCGGGCCAGGGAAGGCCCGGTCACGACCGGCCGGACGGTGGTGGGGGGAGTGGTCGTCATGGTGGTCACTGCACGGCCTCCTTGGTGCTCGCGCCGGCGGTCAGGGTGAGGAAGAGCTGTTCCAGGCCACCGCCGCCGGCCGGCCGCAGCTCGGTCAGGACCAGCCCGGCGTCGGCGGCGGCCTGCCCGACGACGCCGGGTTCGGCGTGCACCACACACCCGCCGTCGGCGCTGCCGGTGGCGTCCAGCCCCGCCCGGTCGAGGGTGAGCCGCAGGGCGCGGGGGTCGCGGGCCCGGACCAGGGTGCCGGCCCCGGCCAGCAGTTCGTCCTTGCCACCCTGGGCGACCACCCGGCCGCCGCCGATCACCACCAGCCGGTCGGCGACCGCCTCCACCTCCCGCAGCAGGTGGGAGGAGAGCAGCACGGTGCCGCCCCGGTCGGCGAAGTCGCGCAGCAGGCCGCGCATCCAGAAGATCCCCTCCGGGTCCAGGCCGTTGGCCGGCTCGTCGAGGACCAGCACCCGGGGTTCGCCCAGCAGCGCCAGCGCCAGGCCGAGCCGCTGCCGCATGCCCAGCGAGTACGCCCCGACCCGCCGCTTCGCCGCCACCGGGTTCAGGCCCACCCGGTCGAGCACGGCGGGCACCCGGTCGGCGTCCACGCCCATGGTGCGGGCGGCCAGGAACAGGGTCTCCCGCCCGCTGCGCCCGACGTGCTGCGCCGAGGCGTCCAGCAGCACGCCCACCTCGCGGCCCGGGTTGGGCAGCTCCCGGTAGGGCTGACCGGCGACGGTGGCGGTGCCGGAGCTCGGGCGGGTCAGCCCGCAGAGCATCCGCATGGTGGTGGATTTGCCCGCCCCGTTCGGGCCGAGGAAACCGGTCACCGTGCCCGCTTCGCAGCGGAACGAGACGTCGTCGACGGCGGGGTGCGGGCCGTACCGTTTGGTGAGGTGCTCGACTGCGATCATGCCGTCGAGCCTGTCCCAGCCACCCGGCCGGGCGCTGCGGCCGACCGTCGAGAGCCGCCCCTACCTCGGTCTACCCGCAGACCTCGACTTTGGTTGGTGTCCGGGGCGCCGTCCGGCTTTCTAGCATGGGTGGGTGAGTGCTGCCGTCGTACCCGATCATCCCTGGCTGCTGCCGGGGGCGCTGACACCCGAGGCGAGGGCGCCCCGACGGACGCCGCGGGACTGGCTGGTCGACACGGTGGCCTTCCTGCTGGCCGTCGGCTGGGCGCTGCTGGCGTTCGGCGACGCGACGTCGCCCGACCCGCAGTTCGCCCACAACGCCGGGCCGTCCTGGCTGGTCGGGGTGGACCTGGCGGCGGGCCTGGGCTACTGCGCGGCGCTGTGGCTGCGTCGGCGCTGGCCGGTCGGGCTGGCCGTGGCCGGCCTGCCGCTGGCGCTGTTCTCGGTGACCGCCGGGGTGGCGATGCTGGTGGTGGTCTTCACCGTGCTGGTCCACCGGCCGCTGCCGATCGGCGCGGCGCTGGTCGGCTTCCACCTGGCGGTCATCCCGCTCTACACGGTCGTGCGCCCCGACCCGACGCTGCCCTACTGGGCGACGGTGGCCTGGACGGTGATGTTCGTCGGGATCGTGGTGGCCTGGGCGTTGTTCGTCCGGGCCCGCCGGCAGCTGGTGCTGTCGCTGCGGGACCGGGCCCACCGGGCCGAGGCCGAGCAGCAGCTCCGCGTCGAACAGGCCCGCCAGCTCGAACGCACCCGGATCGCCCGGGAGATGCACGACGTGCTGGCGCACCGGATCTCGCTGCTCAGCCTGCATGCCGGGGCGTTGGAGTTCCGCCCGGACGCGCCGCCGCAGGAGGTGGCGCGGGCGGCCGGGGTGATCCGGGGCAGCGCCCACGCCGCCCTTCAGGACCTGCGCGAGGTGATCGGGGTGCTCCGGGCCGACGCCTCCGGCGGCGACGCCGCACCGGAACGCCCCCAGCCCACCCTCGCCGACGTGCCCGCGTTGATCGCCGAGTCCCGGGCCGCCGGGGTCCGGGTCACCCTGGTCGACGAGGTCGCCGACCCGACGCGGGTGCCGACGGCGGTGGGGCGCAGCGCGTACCGGATCGTGCAGGAGGGGCTGACCAACGCGCGTAAGCACGCCCCCGACACGACGGTCGGCGTCCGGCTGGCCGGCGGGCCGGGGCGGGAGTTGGCGGTGGAGATCCGCAACCCCTGGCCGGTGGGCAGCTCCGCGCCGGCCCTGCCGGGTGCCGGGACCGGGCTGGTCGGCATCGCCGAGCGGGTCACCCTGGCCGGCGGCCGGTTGACCCACGGCCGGGACGGGGCGACCGGCGACTTCCGGCTGGCGGCCCGGCTGCCGTGGCCGGCATGAGCAGCCCGGCTGCCGTGGCCGGCGTACGCAGCCCGGCCGACCGGCTGCCCGGCGGTGCCCGGTGACGACCGACGGCGACGCCGTCCCGGTGCGGGTGTTGATCGTCGACGACGACCCGCTGGTCCGCGCCGGGCTGTCGATGATCCTCGGCGGCGTGCCGGACGTCCGGGTGGTGGGCGAGGCCGCCGACGGCGACGAGGTGCCTGCCGCCGTCGCCAGGTGCACGCCGGACGTGGTGCTGATGGACATCCGGATGCCCCGGGTCGACGGGCTGGCCGCCACCGAGACGCTGCGGGCGTCGCCGGACCCGCCGGAGGTGCTGGTGCTGACCACCTTCGACGCCGACGAGCAGGTGCTGCGGGCGTTGCGGGCCGGGGCCGGCGGTTTCCTGCTCAAGGACACCCCGCCCGCCGAGATCGTCCGGGCGGTGCTGCGGGTGGCCGCCGGTGAGGCCACCCTGTCGCCGACGGTGACCAGGCAGTTGATCAGCCACCTGACCGTGGGGCCCACGCCGGGTCCGGACCGGCGTCGGGACCGGGCGCTGCGACTGCTGGCCGGGCTCACCGAGCGGGAACACGAGGTCGCGGTGGCGCTCGGTCACGGCCGGACCAACGCGGAGATCTCGGCGGAGCTGTTCATGAGCGTGGCGACGGTGAAGGCGTACGTGTCCCGGTTGCTGACCAAGCTGGAGCTGAACAACCGGGTGCAGGTGGCGCTGCTGGTCCACGACGCCGGCCTGGTCTGAGGATCTGTAGCACTCAGCCTTGATACCCTTATTTTTGGTAGTATCAACTGTGAGTGCGTGGGAGCAGGGTATGCGCGGCTTCGTGGGCCGGGACCGGGAACTCGCCCTGCTCGACGGCATGCTGGCCAAGGTCATCCGGGGAGGGCGGGCGGGCCGCCCCGGGCGGGCACTGCTGATGCGGGGGCGGCGTCGGGTCGGCAAGTCCCGCCTGGTCGAGGAGTTCGTCGACCGGGCCGGGGTGCCACACGTGTTCTTCACCGCGTCCGCCCAGCCCACCGTGGCTGCCGATCTTGCGCTGTTCGTCGAGGCGGTGGTCGGGTCCAGCCTGCCCGGCGCGCACCTCTTCGCCGCTCAGCGTCCGGGCACCTGGGACGCCGCGCTCACCCTGCTGGTCGCCGCCCTGCCGACGGACCGGCCGGCCGTGGTGGTGCTCGACGAGCTGCCCTACTTGATCGCCACGGACCCCGGGCTGGAGGGCACCCTGCAGAAGGTGTTCGACCGGGAGCTGTCCCGGTTACCGGTGCTGGTGATCGGCATCGGCTCCGACCTGGCCATGATGGAGGCGTTGAACGATTACGGCCGGCCGTTCCACCAGCGGGCGACGGAGTTGGTGGTGCCGCCGCTGAGTCCCGCCGACGTCCGGGAGATGCTCGGGGCGGCACCGGCTGACGCCTTCGACGCCTATCTCGTCTCCGGCGGCCTGCCGCTGATCCTCGACGAGTGGCCCAGCGGGGCCGGCCTCGCCGACTACCTCGCCGACGCGGTGACCGATCCGACCTCTGCCCTGCTGGTCAGTGCGGAACGGGCGCTGGCGGCCGAGTTCCCCACCCAGTCGCAGGCCGGACTGGTGCTGCGGGCGATCGGCTCCGGGGAGCGGACGTTCTCACTGATCGCACGGGCCGCCGGTGACCTGCCCCAGGCTTCGCTCAGCCGTGCGCTGCGACTGCTGGTCGACAAGCGCATCGTCGAGGTGACCACCCCGCTGTCCACCCGCCCCTCGCGGGAAACCCGTTACACCGTGGCCGACCCGTACCTGCGTTTCTGGCTGACCTTTCTCGGTCCGTACCTGCCCGAGATCGAGCGCGGGCGGGGCGATCTCACCCTGGCCCGGCTGCGTACCTCCTGGACGTCCTGGCGGGGGCGGGCGATCGAGCCGGTGATACGGGAGTCGTTGCGTCGGCTGCCCGCCGGCCACCTGCCGGAGGGCACCGGCGTGGTGGGCGGCTACTGGACCCGGACCAACGATCCGGAGATCGACCTGGTCGGGGCGGACCGGGGACCGGTCGCCCGACGGATCACCGTCGTCGGCTCGGTGAAGTGGCTGGAGAAGCGGCCCTTCGACGGGCACGACCTGGGACGGCTCACCCTGCACCGGTCCCGGCTGCCCGGTGCTGACGAACGGGTGCCGCTGTTGGCGGTGACCCGGGCCGGCGCGGTGGTGGACGGGGTGCGGGTGGTGACGCCGGAGGATCTGCTCACCGCCTGGGGGGATTGAACCGCCGCCGGTCACCGCCCGTACCACTGCGCGAGGATGCGTTGTGGCGATTCAGCCGCAGCCGCTGCCGAGTTGCGGGAGGCCTGCCGTGCGAGTTGGTGAGCAGTCGACGGACCCCATCGATCAGGTTCTGGGCGAGGTGCCGGTGCCCGCCTCGTTGACACCCGAGGACGTCCGGCTCGCGGTGCGGGCGGTCGTGGTGCACGCCGCCGAGGAATGGCCCAACGGGCCGCTGTGCCGCAACGACGGCGCGTCGTACCCGTGCCGGCTGCACCGTTGGGGGCGGCGGGTGCTGGAGAACCACGGGTTGAACGAGCGTCAGATCGACGCGTTGATCCGGCACGGCAACCCGTTCGTGCACGTGCCCTTCCCGTTCACCTACACCACGCCCCGGCCCGGCGCGGCCCCGGCGCGGACCGCCCCGGCGGCCGGCTACCCGGCCCGCGGCCAGGTCGGTCGGCCGGTCGTGCCCGGGGCGCGGCCCGCCGCGGCAGGGATGCGGCCGGGCGTGCGCCCCGGCGTTTCCGGCCGGCCGGTGACGCCCCCCGCCGCCGCGCCACGCTGGCCCCGGGCGAGCTGAGCCCCGACGCCGGCCCGGCCCTGGTGATCCCGTGGGGCCGGGCCGGCGTCGGCCGTCGCGTCGGTCAGTTGCCGACGCCGCAGTCCGGAGCGGCCCAACTGGTGCCGTTCGTCAGGTTGTCCCGGTTGTTCTCCCGCCGGGAGTCCACGTGGACGTGGTCGTCGTGCCCGGCGGAGCCGGGGCCGTAGATGCCGCTGAACCCGTGGTCGCGGGAGGCCCGGGCGACCTCGCACAGCGACCTGTTCTGCGAGGTCACGTCGGCGGCGTTGCCGTAGAGGTGCTGGCTGTTCGAGGCCCCGCCGACCTGCTTGTTGCAGGTCTTGTCGCGGAACCCGCTGGTGACGTAGAGCGGCTTGTCGCCCAGGTCGCGCCGCAGCGCCTCCAGCTTCCACATGGTGCGCACCGCGTTGGCCTTGGTGTCGGTGGCGGAGAGCGGACCGCCGCTCCAGCCGCCCTTGCCGCAGCCGTCGTCCAGCTCCCGGTAGCTGAAGTGGGCCGGCGTGCAGTCGTTGTCCTGCAACTGGTAGAGCTTGCTGAAGGTCTGCTTGCCGGCGATGCCGTCGCTGCGCAGCCCGTACGCGCTCTGGAAGCGCTTGACCGCGGCGGCGGTCTCGGGTCCGAAGTCGCCGTCGATCCGGACAATTCCCCCTCGGGCCGCCCATCCGGCCACCCGGATCTGCAACTGGCGGACGTCGTCGCCGGAGCGCCCCTGGTAGAGGTCGCGTTTCCAGGTGTAGCAGCCGTCGGCGTGGGCCGCTGGCGCGGCGGCCACCGTGGCGATCGCGGCTCCCGGCAGAGCCAGGGCGAACGCGACGAGTGCCCGCCGCACAGTGTTCTGGCGCACAGAAGTCCTCCCGATTGGAAGTGAATGGGGTGGTGAACAGGTCATCGCGCGGGACGTCCTGCAACTTCCACCCTGACAGCTACCTGGCCGATACGCGGCAATAAAGGGGAATCGTCCTCGTAGTCGGCGATAGCTGGGTATTGCCTGTGAATGGCGATGAATGGTAATTCGGGCAGGTGGGGTCAGCCGGTGACGGGAGGGACGGGAATTCCGACACCGGTGAACTGCCCCGAAACGGATCAGCCGGGCACCGATGGCGGTGTGGGTCCGTGACCCTGACCCGGTAACGTCGTCCCGGCGGGGACGGGGAGGTGGGCCGGTGGCGCGGGGCGGGGTCTTCTGTGTCGAGGGGCAGTGGCACCGCGACCTCAACGAGCGCGGATCCGTGCTGCCCACCCTCGAACTGCTCGAACGGCTCGGCCGCATCCGCTACATCCACAAGGACGCCGCCACCCGTGACGAGCTGTTCTACTTCCTCGACCGGTGGCTGCTCAAGCAGTACGCCGACCACCGGGTCGGCTTCTTCGCCATGCACGGTGAACCCAGCCGGCTCTGCCTCACCGACTGGGACTCCGTCGAGCTGGCCGACGTCGCCGAGCGGATGGCCGGCCGGGGCGAGGGCCGGCGGCTCTACTTCGGCAGCTGCTCGGTGCTGCGCGCCTCCGACGCCACCCTGCGGGACTTCCTCGACGTCACCGGCGCGGCCCTGATCTGCGGCTTCACCCGTGAGGTCGACTGGGTCGAGTCGGCCGCCTTCGAGACGGTGCTGCTCGACGTGCTCGCCAACGGCCAGCGGCACAACGCCGCCGAGCTGCGGATGGGTTCGGCGCACTGGGCGCCGCTCGCGGCGTACCTCGGCTTTCGGGTGATCTACGCCAACGGCCGTGCCTGGCGGCCCGCCGCCCGACCCCGGGTCCCCGCCCAACCGGGCCGGGTCGGCGGCCGGTCCGGCTGACGCCCGTCGGGCCTGGTAGAACCGGGGGATGGCACGCAGCGTCGCAACCAACACCCGGGTCGACCGGGACGCCCTGCTCGACTTCGTCCGGCCCCGGCACCGGGTCCTGCTGATGACCACCCGCGCCGACGGCCGGCCACAGTCCTCCCCGGTCGCCTGCGGCGTGGACGCCGCCGGACGCCTGGTGATCTCCACCTACCCGGAACGGGCCAAGGTCGCCAACATCCGTCGTGACCCCCGGGTCTCCGCCTGCGTGCTCTCCGACGACTGGGACGGCCCGTGGGTGCAGGTCGACGGCATGGCCGAGGTGCTCGACCTGCCCGAGGCGCTGGACCCGCTGGTGGAGTACTTCCGCAGCATCGCCGGCGAGCACCCGGACTGGGACGAGTACCGGGCGGCCATGGTGGCGCAGGGCAAGTCGCTGATCCGGATCACCGTCGAGGGCTGGGGCCCGATCGCCACCGGCGGCTTCCCGCCCCGCCTCGCGGACTGACCTTCCGGTACGACGCCGGCCGTCGTCGTGCCGGCCGGCGTCGTCAGCCGTCACCCGGTGGCGGCCCGCCGGCTCAGCCGACCAGGGCGGCGTAGACGAGCTGGCGGAGCTGGGAGCGCAACGGGTAGGTGCTCGACGGCATCAGCTGGGTGAACAGCAGGGCGGTGATCTCCTCGGCCGGGTCGACCCAGAAGGCGGTGCTGGCCAGCCCGCCCCAGTAGTACTCGCCGGCGCTGCTCGGCACCTTGGCCGGCACCGGATCCTGCACCACGGCGAAGCCGAGCCCGAAACCGATGCCGTCCAGCACCGTCTCGGCGAACCCCTCCGGCTGAAGCGACGCCAGGTCGCCGCCGCCGGGCAGGTGGTTGCGGGTCATGTAGCGCACCGTCCGGGGCCCGAGCAGGCGTACGCCGTCCAACTCGCCGCCGCGCAGCAGCAGTTGGGTGAACCGGTGGTAGTCGGCGGCGGTGGAGACCAGCCCGCTCCCGCCGGAGAAGCACTGCGGGCGGGTCAGCGCGGCGACGCCGAGCTGGTCGGCGCGGACCGCGTGGCCGGTGCCCGGGTGCGGCGTGTACAGCGCGGCGAGCCGCTTGGCGTCGGCCGGGTCGACCCAGAACCGGGTGTCGGTCATGCCCAGCGGGGTGAGGATCCGTTCGGTGAGGAAGTCGTCCAGGTTCTGCCCGGAGACCACCTCGATCAGCCGGCCCAGCACGTCGGTGGAGACCCCGTAGTTCCACCCGGTGCCGGGCTGGAACAGCAGCGGCAGCTTCGCCATCCCGGCGCTGGCCCCGGCCAGGTCCAGCCCCGGCGGCACGCCGAGGTCGTAGCCGGCGGCCCGGTAGAGCGCGTCGACCACCGAGGTCTGCGCGAACCCGTAGGTCAGCCCGGCGGTGTGGGTGAGCAGGTGCCACACCCGGATCGGCTCGACCGCCGGCACCGTGTACGGCTTGAGCGCCGAACCCTTGTCGAAGACCCGGACGTCGGCGAACTCCGGCAGCCAGCGGCTGATCGGGTCGGTCAGCTCGAACCGACCCTCCTCCCACAGCATCATCGCCGCGACCGAGGTGATCGGCTTGGTCATCGAGTAGATCCGCCAGATGGTGTCCGGCTCGACCGGGGTGCCCGCCTCCACGTCGCGCAGCCCGTACACCGAGGAGTGCGCGACCTCGCCACGGCGGGTGACCACGATCTGCCACCCGGCCAGCCGGCCGTCGTCGACGTACCTGCCGAAGTGCTCGTCGATGCGGGCTAGGGCCTGTCCTGCCGATCATGGAAGCCAGATGATGGCGGCGATGAGGACCAGGCCGGACCGGTAGAGGGATGCGCGCTTGGCGTAGCGGGTGGCCAGGTCACGCCACTGCTTTAGCCGGTTGAAGCAGCGCTCCACGACGTTGCGCTTGCGGTAGATCGCCTTGTCGAAGGCCGGTGGTCGCCCGCCGTGGCTGCCCTTGGCGGCCCGGCGGGCGACCTGGTCCGAGCGTTCCGGGATGACGTGCCGGATCCCGCGTTGTCGCAGGGCTCGACGGGTCGAGTCATGCGCATAGCCCTTGTCCGCGATCAGCACCTCCGGTCGCTTGCGGGGCCGACCCGGCCCGGGCTCGTTGATCCGGATCGCATCCAGCAGCGCCAACAGCTGCGGGTTGTCACCGGCCTGGCCCGGGGTGAGCAGGATCGACAACGGCCGACCGCGTCCGTCGACAGCCAGGTGGATTTTCGTGCTCAGTCCGCCGCGGGATCGGCCGATGGCCTCGCCATCTTGCGTACCAGGTGCCGCCGGACTTGCCGTGGAGCCCCTTTTTTACGGGCGCCAGCGGCATGCTGGTGCGCCCGCACGATCGACGAGTCGATGCTGATCGTCCACTGCACCGGTGTGCCATCGTCGTGGACCTGCGCCGCCGCGAGAATCCGATCCCACGTTCCGTCAGCGCTCCACCGGCGCAGCCGTTCGTGGCAGGTCTTCCACGGCCCGAAGCGTTCCGGCAGGTCACGCCACGGCGCACCCGTACGCAGCTTCCACAAGATCCCGTTGATGACCTGGCGATGATCCCGCCACCGCCCCCGCGCACCGCCCGGCTCGGGAAGCAGCGGGGCGATCACCGCCCACGCCTCATCGGTCAGCTCACCACGACGTACCACCGGCACATCGTCAACGACCAACCGCTACAAGATCGACAGGACACGCCCTAGCCGGGCCGGGTCGAAGCCGGTGCGGGCCGGGTCGCTGCTGGGTGCCACGCTCACCCGCCGAACCTACTAGCCGGTACGCGCCGGACGGAAGGTGCGGCGGTGGTGTCGGTGCTCGCACCTAGGGTGGAGCGGTGCCGCAGACCATCGAGGACGAGACGTTCCGCCACACCGACTGGTACGCCGAGGAGCTGACCGACAGGCACTTCGTGCGCTGCGTCTTCATCGACGTCGACCTGACCGAGGCGGTCAGCCGGGGCGCCTCGTTCACCGGGTGCGACTTCGGCGGGGTGTCGTTCAACGCCTCCCGGCACACCGACTCGGCCTTCGTCCGCTGCGGGTTCCGCCGGTGCAACCTGTTCGAGGCCGAGTTCACCGGGTGCAAGCTGGTCGGCAGCACGTTCGAGGGGTGCGCGCTGCGTCCGCTGCGGGTTTCGGGCGGGGACTGGTCGTTCGTCGGGTTGCCCGACGCCGACCTGCGGGGCGCGCAGTTCAGCGACGTGCGGATGCGCGAGGCCGACCTGTCCGGGGCCGACCTGAGCGGCGCGACCCTGGCCCGGGTGGACCTCTCGGCCGCCCAGTTGCGCGCGACCCGGTTCACCGGGGCCGACCTGCGGGGCAGCGACCTCGCCGGGTTCGACCCGACGGCTGTCGAACGGGCCGGCGCGGTGATCGACCCGCAGCAGGCGCTGATCCTGGCGCAGGCGCTGGGTTTCCAGATCCGCTGACCGTCCCGCCTGCTGTCGATCTCCCTGCCATTCTGGCCCTGAGCTGCGGTTTTCTGCCGGGCAGGAAACTTTCCATCGGGATCACTTGGTAACAAACTGGAAACGCCCTCCCGCTGGCATATGGCGCATCCCGGCCTTGAAATGAAAACGTGAGAACGCTCACGCCGCGACCGCACCCCCTCCCCGAGCGGTCCCGGGCGTCGGGCCGGGGAGTGGGACACACGTGAACGACCAAGAGACCTGGCGGATCGGGCCGGGCCCGACGACGCGCAGCGCGCAGCGGCGGGAGGCCCGTCGTCGGCAACGCCGCCGTTGGGCGATCGGTTCGGTGACGGCCCTGGCCTGCCTCGCGGTGCTGGTGACCTATCTGGGCCCGGATTCGGACCCGGCGGAGCCCGACCTGGTGCTGCCGGCGGGCGCGCCGACCCCGGCCGGCTATCCGACAGGTGCGGCGGGGGTGGGCGAGTCGGCCGAGGCCGGAATCGCCACCCCCGGCCTGCAGCCCCGGGAACGCACCCCGCCGCCGAGTGAACCGCCGACGCCGACAGGCACCCCGGTGGCGGCCCCGTCGCCGGCTGTGCCGACGCTGAGCGCCTCCCGGGCCGACGTGCCCGCCGAGGTGGACCTGACCGCGCTGGGCACCCGGGACTGGGTGCACTGGGGGCTCAATCGGCCGGAGACCGTGGTCCGCAAGGGCGGTGGCACCGGTGAGATCCGGGACGAGGGCGGCCGGGGCGCACGCGACCGGTACGACACCAATCCCGAGCTGTTCGGGTGGCGCGACGGAACCCCGGTGCCGGCCGTCTCCGCCACCGGTGTCGGCGTGTTCGTCTGCGGGACGGGCAACGGGTTCACGCTGTCCGTGGCCGGCGACGGCGAACCGCGTACGGTGCACCTGTTCGCCGGGGTCTGGATGGCCCAGGGGCGGCTGGACGTGCGACTGTCCACCGGCGGGGCGACCCGCACGCTGCGGCTGGAGGACCCGCACACCACGCACACCGCCCAGTTCGTGATCAAGTTCCGGGTGCCGAGGGGTGAGCGGCTGTCGATCAGCTGGACCGTCGAGGAAACCTTCCGCAACAGCTGCGGCAACGTGAACCTGCAGGCGGCGGCGGTGCGTTGAGCTGTTCGCCCGTTTCTGGGGTTTATGTCGGGATAACGTGTCCGGGTCGATGCCCACGAGCAACCCGGAGACGCCGATGCCGACCGACGAGCAGGTGCTGGACAGCCCCGAGGGCTGGGTCGCCGACCACATCCGCCGGTACGTCGCCACCGGCGGGGCAGAGGGGCACGAGTGGCAGCCGGGCGTGTTCACCCTGCTGTTGACCACCAGGGGTCGGCGCAGCGGCAGGCTGCGCCGTACCGCCCTGATCTACGGCCGGGACGGCGACGACCACCTGGTCGTCGCCTCCCAGGGCGGCGCGCCCCAGCACCCCTCCTGGTATCTCAACCTGCTCGCCGACCCCGACGCGCAGGTGCAGGTGGGCCCCGAGACGTTCGGCGTGCGGGCGCGCACCGCCGAGCCGGCCGAACGGGCCCGGATGTGGCCGACGATGACCGCCATCTGGCCCGCCTACGACGAATACCAGAGCAAGACCGACCGGGAGATCCCGGTGGTGGTGCTGCACCGGCGCTGACCGGGCGACGGGCTCAGCAGACGATCGGCTTGACCCAGGAACACTCCCGGCCCTCGGGCACCCGGGGCACCTCCGGGGCCACCGGCGGGGTGGCCCGCGCCGACCCGCCGTCCCCCTCGCGGTAGCCGGCCAGCGCGATCGCGATCTGGTCCTCCAGCCCCTTCACCGACGAGGTCAGGAAGTTGTTGAGCACCACCGAGAAGGCGAGCAGCCGGCCGTCGCCGTCGGTGACGTAACCGGAGAGGCCGGACACCCCGGTCAGACTGCCGGTCTTGGCGTGCACGTTGTCCGCCGCCGGGGTGCCGCGCATCCGGCTGCGCAGGGTGCCACCGACGAGGCGGTCCGGGTTGCCGGCGATCGGCAGGGCCGCGTACCAGGTGTCGAACCAGGGTTCCCGGCGGACGGCGGCGAGCAGCGCGACGAACTCGCCGGCCGGGATCAGGTTGCGCCGGGACAGCCCCGAGCCGTCGAGCTGGCGCAGGACGCCGGTGTCCACCCCGGTGTCGGCGACGTACTCGCTGATCGCGGCCAGCCCGACCGGCCAGCTTCCCGACCCGGAGACGACCCGGCCGATCTCCTTGGTCAGCACCTCGGCGTGCCCGTTGTTGGACAGCTTGAGGAAGGGCACCAGCAGCTCGGCCAGGGTCATCGAGTCGTGCCGGGCCACCGGGGTGGCGTCGGCCGGGGTGGCCCGGCCGGGCACCGTGCGCCCGAGCACCCGTACCCCGTGGCGGCGCAGCGCGTCCCGGAAGACGTCGGCGGCGTAACCGGTGGGCTCCCCGACGGTCATCCAGTCGCTGACCGCCGCCGCACCGGCCGCGATCCGGCCGGTGACCACGATGGTGTTGCCGCCGTGCGTCCGCTCGAACGACAACGTCGTCCCGCCCTCGGCCACCGTCTCGGCCCGGTTGTCGATCCGCAGGTAGCCGTTGGGTGGGGTCATGGTGACCACCGGCGGCGCACCGGCCCTGTCCGCCGGGGCGGCCCGCACGATCACCGTGCCCGCGTCGTAGTCGGTGTCCGGGGCGAGGCTCAGTGCGGAGACCTGCGCCGCGTAGTAGTACGACTCGTCGTCCCAGGCCCACTCCGGGCCGAGCCGGGTGGCGTCGTAGCGGGTGTCGTCGGCGACCAGGTTGCCGGTCACCACCCGTACCCCGCTGTCGGCGACCTGGGCGGCCAGCGCGTCGTAGTCGGCGGCCAGCATCGTCGGGTCGCCGCCGCCGCGCAGGTAGAGGTTGCCGGAGACCAGGCCGGCCCGGCGGCGGCCGTCGGTGAGCACGTCGGTGCCGAACCGGTGGCCGGGGCCGAGCAGCGCCAGGGCCGCCGTCGAGGTCAACAGCTTGGTGCTGGAGGCGGGCACCAGGCGGCGGTCGCCGTCGCGGTCGTAGAGGGTCCGGCCGGTGGCGGTGTCCACCACGACCACGCCGGCCTGTGCGCCGGCGAGCAGGGGATCGGCCAGGACGGCGTCGATGGTGGCGTGCAGCCGGGTGGCCGCCGGGGCGGGGGACTCGGCGGTCGCCGGCAGCGCACCGGCGGCGGCCACGGTGGCGACCAGCGCCACCAGCGCGAGCGTCCGGGGGAAGAGACGACGATGCATGCGACGACGCTGCCACGAAGGTTTCCGTCGGGCAAGCCCCGGTGCCGGAGGTTTTCTTCCAGGGCTGGCGGCCCCGGGTGGGCGGTCCGTCGGTGGGTCAGGTGGGATCCGGCGCGGCCGGGTCGGGTGCGTCGGGTTCGGCGCGGAAGTGCCGGCTCGGCTTCACCAGCAGCGGCGCGGCCAGTGCGGCCAGCGCCCCGCCGAGCAGCGGGAAGACGATGAACACCCACAGCTGGCGCAGCGCCGCGCCCCCCTCGAACACGGCCGGGCCGAACGACCGGGCCGGGTTGATCGAGGTGCCGTCCAGGGTGATCCCCACCAGCAGCACCGCCACCAGCGCCAGGCCGATCGCCAGCCCGGCGAAACCGGCGTGCTCGACCCGGCTCGTCACCACCAGCACCACCAGCACGAACAGGAACGTCAGGATGACCTCCAGCACCGCCGTACCGCCCTGGTTGATGTGCACCCCGTAACCGTTGGTGCCCAACACGCCGGTCTGGTCCGCCACGCCGCCCCAGCGGACCAGCCCCCAGATGGCGAAGCCGGCCACCGTGGCCCCCACGAACTGCGCCAGCCAGTACGCCACCGCGCCGACCGCGGAGATCTTGCCGGAGAGCAGCACCCCCAACGTCACCGCGGGATTGAGGTGCGCGCCGGAGAGCGGGCCGATCGCGTACACCAGCCCCACCAGGACGAACCCGAAGGCCAACGCCACGACCACCACGCCGCCCTGGAGTTGGGCGAACACGGCGGTGCCCACCCCCACGAAGACCAGCAGCAGGGTGCCGATCAACTCGGCGGCGTACCGTCGGGCAGCGTCCATGCGCTCAGCGTAGAAAGCCGCCGGGTCGCCGGGAGCAGAAACGGGGATCTCCGACAGACCCTGCTCTATTTGACGAACCCCTGGCCAGGGGGCACGGTGGGGGAGAGGGCCGCGCGGCGACGCCCCCGGAACCGTCCGGCGGGCACCGGCCGCCGCAGGGGGCGCGCAGCTGTCGCCGCGCCACGTTCCGCCCGACAACTCCCGAGGAGTCCCATCATGCTCACCATGACCGACAACGCCGTGCTCGTGATCCGTGACCTCGCGGCCCAGCAGGACGTCGCCCAGGACGGTGGGCTGCGGATCGCCGCCGACACCGAGGCCGGCGCGCTCACCATCGAACTGGTGCCGGTGCCGGCGCAGGGCGACCAGGTGGTCGACACGGAGGGGGCGCGCATCTTCCTCGACGCCGAGGCCGCCGAACTGCTCAACGACAGCTCGGTGGACGCCTCCGTCGACGACGAGGGCGTGGTGCAGTTCGGGTTCACCGAGCAGGAGTGACCCGGTCACCGGCCCCGCCGGTGCTCACCGCCCCGGTGTGGGCGGGTGAACCCGGTGCGGTCGTCGGTGGGCGTCGGCGGGCTGCGACGCCGCCCGTCGGCCGGGCCGGTCAGCGCCGCCAGCACGTGCGCCAGGTGGTGCGACGTGCTCCACGCCGTCCAGTTCGCCGGTGAGCCCGCGCCGGTGACCCGGCGGGCCCGGCGCAGCAGTTCGTGGTCGCCCCAGGAGAAGCCCGCCCCGGCGGGCGGCCAGTGCCCGGAGGTGACCAGCGTGCGGCACAGGTCGGCGAACCGATCGTCGCCCCGGCCGCCCCGCCGCGACCAGCGGTAGATCCACCAGCCGTCCTCGGTGGTGTACCGCACCGTGGGCAGCCGGTCGCCCGGCTCCACCCCGCCCGACTCCACCCCGCCCGGTGGCGCGGGCGACACCCCGTAGTCGCCGTAGCCGACGCCCAGGTCGGCCAGCCGACGCCAGAACAGCCAGTCCCAGCGGTCGACCCGGACCGGCTCGTCGGTGGCCAGCCGGGACAGCGACGGCGGCATCCCGCCGGCCGCCACGGTCACCGTGCGCCAGGCGTGCCGGCGGGCCCAGTCCACCACCCGGCGTACCCGGGGCTCGGCGACGCGCAGGTCCGCCAGGCAGCAGACGTCGCCGGCGTCCACCAGCAGGTCACACTGCTCCGGGACCAGTCCGGTGCGCCGCCACACCCGCTCCACCGCCGCCGTCGTGGCGTCCGGGCCGGTGCGGTCCCGGCCGGGCCGCAGCCGGACCACCACCCCCCGGGCGTACGCCCGGCACGCCGCGCCGTGCGCGGCCAGCCGCCGGTCACCGCAGGCCAGCCCGACCACCGGCTGCACCGGTACGCCCCACCGGGCCAGCTCGCCGCCCGGCCCGTCGGGCAGCGCGCACACGTCGACGGCCGGCACCAGCCCGGCGGGTAGCCGGCGCAGCATCTCGGGCAGGCCGGTGTCGGCCGGGGACACGTCGAGGACCGGGACGACCAGGGGAGCGTGGGCGCTGTCCAGATGACCCAGCGCCTCCAGCTCACCGCGTCTGCTGGTGAGGATGGGGCGGTAGACCGGCTCCGCCACCCGACCCCCGGGGGCGGGCACCATACCTCAATCTACCGGGCCGGACGCCCCCACCACAGGGGTTACGACGGTCGCGTCACCGACCATCCGGTCCCGTCGACGGTCACGACCCCGGTCCCGTCCACCTTGGACATTGACAGTGGTCGGTGCCGGTGGTGGCATGGGTGGGCGGTACGCCGGGCGTGGAAGGGCATCCGAAGACCCATGTCCCCGCTTTTTGCTGCCCGGAAGGCGTACCCCCTCATGACCTCCTCGCGTCACCGTGCCGGTCTGCTCGCGGCGCTGACCGCCGCCGCCGTACTGCTGCTGGTCCTGCCGCTGCCCGCCGGGGCGCTCGCGGTACCCGAGCCGACCACCCCGGTCACCGGCAACGCCACCCACTTCGACGCCCTCGGCGCACCGTACGGCGGCTGCGGCCTGCCCCAGGCGGAGCTGGACGCGCCGGACTTCGTCGCGCTCAACGCCTACGACCTGCCCGGCGACTACTCGTCGTACCCGATGCGGCCGATCCCGGCCAGCCAGGCGGCGAAGATCGGGCTGTGGAACAACGGCCTCAACTGTGGCCGGTTCGTCCGGGTCACCGTCGGCGACTACTGCACCGGCGTCAACGACGGCGCGCCCGGCCAGCCGTTCTGCCGAAACGGCTCGTGGACCGCCGACGCGTACAGCGGGGCGACCCTGACCATGGTGGTGGCGGACAGTTGCGGCGACGGCAACGCCTGGTGCCGCGACGACCCCTACCACCTGGACCTCTCCACCGCCTCGCTCAACCGCTTCGTGCGCAACGGCACGCCGGTGGGGGACATGAACCCCACCCACTGGAACAACCGGCACGTCTCCTGGTCGTTCGTGCCCGCCCCGGACTACACGGGCGACATCCGGATCGGCTTCATGAAGGGCGCCCAGCGGTACTGGCCGGCGATCGCCGTCTCGCACCTGGCCAACGGCATCCACGGGGTGGAGTACCTGGCCGGTGGGGTGTGGACGGCCGCCACGATGAACAGCGACATGGGACAGTCGTACGTGATCGGGGCGACCGCCGCCGGGGGCACCGACTTCCAGATCCGGGTCCGCGACGCGGCCGGCACGCTGATCAACAACGGTCGGGTCTACCGGTTCGCCCTGCCCGCCTCCTGCGGCGGGACGTGCTCGGCGGCGTACACCCGGGTCGACTACACCACCTCCGACGGGCCGACCCCGACCCCGACCGGCACCCCGACCGGCACCCCCACCGCGACGCCGCCGGTCACCCCCACCGCGATCCCCACCCCCACCGGCACCCCGGCCCCGGTGACCGGTTGCTCGGCCGCCTACCGGGTGACCGGCTCGTGGTCGGGTGGCTTCCAGGCGGAGGTCACCGTGCGCAACCTCGGCGTCAGCGCCATCACCGGCTGGACCACCGCGCTGACCTTCGCCGGAACCCAGCAGATCGCCTCGTCGTGGAGTGCCACGGTCAGCCAGTCCGGCCGGCAGGTCACCGCGACCAACGCCCCCTACAACGGGAGCCTGAGCCCCGGCGCGACCACCAGTTGGGGCATGGTCGTCACCGGCGACAACCAGCCCCCGACGGTGGCGACCTGCGCCGTGCGGTGAACCACCGGTGACCGGTCCGCCCGTGGCGGCGGGCCGGTCGACCGGCCCCGGGGCACCACGATCCCGGGCACCGTGAGCCGGGCGCTACGTCCCGGGCGCGGCGAGCCGTACCCCGACCCCGCGTACGGTGTGCAGGTAGCGGGGCTGCTGGGCACTCTCCCCGAGCTTGCGGCGCAGCCAGGACAGGTGCACGTCGACGGTCTTGTCCGCCCCGCCGTAGGGGATCTGCCAGACCTCGGTGAGCAGTTCCCGCTTGGTCACCACCGTGCCGGGGCGGCCGGCGAGATGGTGCAGCAGGTCGAACTCGCGCGGGGTCAGCTCGACCGGAGTGCCGTCCAGGGTTACCTGACGGGCGCGCGGGTCGATCCGCAGCCCGCCGACGACCAGCACGGGCTCGCCGTCGGGCCGCTCGGCCCCGCCCCGGCGCAGCACCGCCCGGACCCGGGCGTCGAGCTGGGCGGCGGTGAACGGCTTGACCAGGTAGTCGTCGGCCCCGGCGTCGAGCAGCCGGACGATCTCCCGCTCGTCGTCGCGGGCGGTGGCCACGATGACCGGCACGGCGCTGACCGCGCGCAGCATCCGCAGCAGCTCACCGCCGTCGAGGTCGGGCAGGCCGAGGTCGAGCACGACCAGGTCGGGCCGGTCGTCGAGGGTGAGCCGTAGCCCCTCCATCGCGGTCGACGCGGCGGCCACCGCGTGCCCCCGGTCGCGCAGCGCCCGGACCAGCGGGGTGCGGATGGTCAGGTCGTCCTCGACGAGCAGCAGGCGGGCCACCCCAGCAGGCTAGCCCCGGGCGGCGGCCCCGACCGTCGACCGGGCGGGGCCGGCCGGTCCCGCTGTCCGCCCGGTCGACGGGCCGGCGCTGCCGCCGCCGTCGGCGGGCGACGGCTCGCGCCGGGGTGTTTCCGCAGCTCATAGTGGTTGCTTGTCAGGTAACGGACAGTTGGGTGAGTGGTCGCAAAAGGTGTAACCGACATATTTTCGAGGTACGGATCCGCTCGGTCGGCGCGGGTCACCATCCCCCCAACGCTCCCGGCCCGAGCAGGTGGCCGGCAGGCAGGAGCACCACGATGTCCAGCACCGGTTCCCGGCGTCGCCCGGTCAACCAGCCCGTCCCCTGCCGCACCGACCTGGCCCTGGCCGATGCCCAACTGGCCGGCGACCGGCGGGTGGGGCTGCCCGCCTCGGCCCGGATGCTCTACGCCGTGGTGCACGCCAACGGCACCCTGGCCCGCGGGCTCGGCGCGGCGTCGGCCACCCGGCTCGCCCCCGGCATGTACCAGGTGGTCTTCGACCAGGACGTGAGCACCGGCGGCTACGTGGGCACGATCGGGCTGGCCGGCAGCGCCGGGCTCGCGCCGCCCGGCGGGATCAGCGTGGTCGGTCGGACGGGAATCCCGAACGGGGTGTTCGTCAGGACGTTCGCCACCGACGGCAGTGTCTCGGACCGTCCGTTCCACCTCGCGGTCCTGGCCTGAGGAAGGCGGAGACGGGCGCACGGCGCCGTACGGCACACCGGCCGTCCGTCGCCGCGCTCCGACCGTCTCCCACCACCGCAGCCATTCGGCGGTACGCCAGCGGGGACCTGGTGCGACCGGTGCGGTGCCCGCGCCGGTCTGGGGTGCTCGATGCCCGATCCGTCGGCGCGCAAACCTGCCCGGGGCCGGGAATTGCCTCATCTGCACGACACGGCGTGATCCGTTGCCGTTGCGGGTATGACCGGAACATGGAGCATTTCACGATCGCGACGGTCGCCGAGAAGAGCCCGGACTTCCGCCGGGTGCTGTGGACCGGGGAGAAGACCCAGTTGGTGATCATGACCATTCCGCCGGGCGGGGAGATCGGCGAGGAGGTGCACGACGGGATCGACCAGATCCTGACCTTCGTCAGCGGCACCGGGGAGGCCCGGGTCGGCGGGGAGACCCGGGACGTCGCCCAGGGCGACCTGGTGGTGGTGCCGGCCGGGACGAAGCACAACTTCGTCAACACCGGGCCGAACCCGCTGGTCCTCTACACGGTCTACGGCCCGCCGGAGCACGCCGACCAGGTGGTGCACCACACCAAGGAGGAGGCCGACGCGGCCGAGGCGGCCGGCGAGGACGAACCGCCGACGTCCTGACCCGCAGCCGCCGTGCCGGCGTCCCGCCCACCGGGGGACGCCGGCACGGCGTCAGCCCACGGGTACGGCGGAGACGTCCACCGTCTCCGGGTACTTCAGCCCCGACCCCGTGTTCAGCACCACCACCCGCTCGTCGGGGCGGATCCAGCCGCCGGCCCGCAGGTGCCGGGCGGCGGTGAGGCAGGCCGCCCCCTCCGGGCAGAGCAGCAACCCCTCCCGGGTGGCGAACTCCCGCAGGTCGGTGAGGATCTCCGCGTCGTCGACGGCGACCGCCGTCCCGCCGCTCTCCCGCAGCGCGGTCAGGATCAGCTCGTCGCCCAGCGGGGCCGGCACGGTGATCCCGAACGCCACGGTGTGCGCGTCGGCCCAGGGGCGGGCCCGCTCCTCACCGGCGGCGAACGCCCGCACGATCGGCGCGCAGCCGGTCGACTGCACCGCCACCAGCCGGGGCAGCCGGTCGCTCACCCAGCCGAGTTCCCGCAGCTCGTGCAGGGCCTTGTGGATGCCGATCAGGCCCACCCCGCCACCGGTGGGATAGATGATCACGTCGGGCACCTGCCAGCCGAGCTGCTCGACGATCTCGTACCCCATCGTCTTCTTGCCCTCCAGCCGGTAGGGCTCGCGCAGCGTCCCGGCGTCGAAGACCGCCCCGTCCGCGTCGGCGACCAGCTCGGCCACCAGGCGTCCGGCGTCGCTGATCAACCCGTCCACCAGGCGCAGGTCGGCACCGGCGGCGACGCACTCGCGGCGGCAGATGGTCGGGGCGTCCAGCGGCATCACGATGGTCGCCGCCATCCCGGCCCGCGCCGCGTACGTCGCCCAGGCCGCTCCGGCGTTGCCGTTGGTGGGCATGGCGAACCGTCGTACGCCCAGCTCGCGGGCCCGGCTCACGCCGACGGCGGCACCCCGGGCCTTGAACGACCCGGTCGGGGTGAGCCCCTCGTCCTTGACGATCAGGTCGGCTACGCCGATCTCGTGGCCGTACGCCGGCGCGCGCCACAGCGGCGTCCAGCCCTCACCCAACGTGGTGACGTGCCGCTCGTCGGCCACCGGCAGCAGCTCCCGGTAGCGCCACAGGTCGGCCGGGCGCAGCCCGAACCGTTCGGGTGTCACGGCGGCGGCCACCGCGGCCAGGTCGTAGCGGGCCAGCAGCGGTGACCCGCAGTCGCACAGGTTGGTGAGCCGGTGGGCGTCGTGCTCCCGGCCGCAGCGCGGACACTCCAGGTGGGTCAGGTACACGATGCTCCTCGCCGTCGGCCCGGTCGGTGCTCGGCACACCGGCATTCTCCGGCAATCGGCCCGGGTTCGCCGCTCGCCCGGCATGCCCGCGCCGATCACGGGTAGAACGGTCGGTATGGACCTCGACCAACCCACCGTCCTGCTTCCCGGCGACGTACGCATGCCGTTGCTCGGCTTCGGCACCTGGCAGGCGACCGGCCGGGCCGGCTACGACGCCGTGCTGGCCGCGCTGGACGCCGGCTACCGGCACCTCGACACCGCCACCATGTACGGCAACGAGGAGGAGGTGGGTCGGGCGGTGCGGGAGAGCGGGCTGCGCCGCGAGGACGTCTTCATCACCACCAAGCTGCCGCCGGACCGGGTCGGCCGGGAACGGGAGACGATCGAGGCGAGCCTGCGGGCGCTGGGCACCGACCACGTCGACCTCTGGCTGATCCACTGGCCGCCGTCGTCGCCGGCGGACAGCATCCCGGTCTGGCGGGAACTGCTGGCCGCCCGGGACGCGGACCTCACCCGGGCGGTGGGGGTGAGCAACTACGGCACCGCCCAGCTCGACGAGCTGATCCAGGCGACCGAGGAGAACCCGGCGGTCAACCAGATCCGGTGGAGCCCGTCGCTGTACGACCGGCAGCGGCACACCGAGCACCGGGACCGGGGGATCGTGCTGGAGGGCTACAGCCCGTTCAAGGCCAGCGACCTGAGCGACCCGGTGCTGACCCGGATCGCCGCCGCGCACGACGTCTCCCCGGCGCAGGTGGTGCTGCGCTGGCACGTCGACCACGAGATCGTGGTGATCCCCAAGTCGGTGACCCTGGAACGCATCCGCGCCAACGCCGACATCTGGAACTTCTCGCTGACCGCCGAGGAGATGCGCGACATCGACGCCCTGGGCGGCTGAGCCCGGACAGGGTGCGGGGGCGTGACCGGCAGGTCACGCCCCCGCGTGGTGGTGGGTGGTGTGGGGTCTCAGGCGCGGGCGCAGGCGACGCCGTTGAGCGAGAAGCTGGTAGGCGCGGAGTACGTCCCGCTCAGCGAGCCCTGGTAGCCGAAGCTGGCGGTGCCACCGGGGGAGATGCTGCCGTTGTGCGCGGCGTTGCGGGCGGTCACCGTGGACCCGCTCTGGGTGACGGTGGCGTTCCACGAGCTGGTGACCTGCTGCCCGCTGGGCAGGCTGTAGGTCAGCGTCCAGCCGTTGATGGCGCTTGCGCCCCGGTTGGTGATGGTCACGTCGGCGGTGAACCCGTTGTTCCACGAGTTGGACGTGTACTTCACCGCGCAGCCGCCGCCGGTGGGCGGGGGCGTGGTCGGCGGGGCGGTGGTGGGCGGCGGGTTGCCGCCGGTGTTGACGGTCTGGGAGAAGTTGGTGACGGCCAGCCCGGCACCGCCCTGCCAGGGCTCGAAACCGGCCTGGATGCTGGTCAGGTACCAGTCGTTGGTGACCGCCCCACGGTTGCGGGTGTCGGCGATGAAGTCGAGCACGTTGAAGCTCATGCTCTGGATCGCCGACGGCGCGACGTAGGAGATGACGTTGTTGCCGCCGTTGTTGCCGCGCCACACCTCCCAGCTGCGGCCCGCGATGTTGGTGTTGCCCACCGGCGAGCCGATCGGCTGGATGCTGCCCTGCCGGTTGAACCAGATCATGATCTCCATGGCGTTGACCCCGTCCCGCTTGGGCGACGGGTCGAGCCAGATGTCGTAGGCGGCGTCGTAGATCGCGCCACCGACGTAGTTGAAGGAGATGCTGCCCGGCGCGCTGCTGATCGACTTCACCTGGGCCGGCAGGTTGGTGCCCGGCGAGCAGTTGGTGTAGTGGCAGCCGACGAAGATCGACGGGTACGACACCGGCGCGCCGTTGGTCGGCGCGGAACCCTGCTGGCTGGTGATGCTGAAGCCGCTGCCGGTGACGTTGATGCACTGTTGGGCGGCGGTACCCCAGCGGTTGTTCTGCACCACGTACCGGCCGCCGATGACGGTGGAGCCGAACTGCTCACAGATCTGGGTGTCGGCGGAGGCGGTGCCGCCGGTGGCGACGGCCACGATCGTGCCGACGGCCAGGAGGCCGGCGGCGGCGAGGGCCCGCAATGGACGCTTCATGATGCTCCTTGGCTGCGGCGCGGAGGCGCCGGAGGTGTCTCGGACGTGACCGGGAGCGCTCCCACGGTCCCGAACACATTTACATACTTGAAACTGTGATGCAACTGAACCGGTTAAGTTAACCGCCGATCTTGTCCACGTACCTGAACCGCGTCCTACAGGTTGGGTGCGAGCAGGGTGCGTGCCATCCGGGCCTGCGCCACCGTCTCCCGCAACACCGCGGCCAGCCGGGCCCGCGCCTCCGGCCCCAGCCGGTCCACCGGCGCGGCCACCGAGATCGCGTCCACCGCCGGCTCCCGCAGTGGTATGGCCACCGCCACCGCGGCCAGCCCTGGGCTGCACTCCTCCCACTCCTCGGCCCAGCCCCGCCGCCGCACCGCGGCCAGCTCGGCACGCAGCGCCTCCGGCGTGGTCACCGTCCGCCCGGTGACCGCCGGCAACGGCCACTGCAGCAACCTGTCGACCTCCTCGTCGGAGCGGGCGGCGAGCAACGCCTTGCCGGCCGCGGTGGCGTGCGCGGGCAACCGGCGACCCACCGCGCAGACCGGCCGGACGATGTGCGCCGAGTCCCGCCGGGCCAGCAGCACCACCGCGCCCCGGTCGAGCCGGTAGAGCTGCACCGTCTCGCCGGAACACTCCGCCAGCCGGTCCAGGGTCACCTCGTGCAGGGCGGCGACGTCCGCGCCGGCCAGGAACGTCGCGCCGACCTCCAGCGCCCGCAACCCCACCGAGAACCGGGTGCCGGTCGGGTCGGCGGCCACCCACTCGCGGTCCAGCAGGGTCCGCAGGATGGCGTGCAGGCTGCTCTTGGGGATGCCCAGCGCCCGGCTCAGCTCCACCGGCGAGCGGGGGCCGTCCGGAGTGGCGAGCGCCTCCAGCACGTCCAGCGCCCGACCCGCCGACTTGACCGAGCGGTATGACTCGTCCGTCGTCACGTCGTCACTGTAGTGAGACGGACGACATCCGGCCGATGGGTATTCTTCGATCGAACCTCGTTCAGCTGGCTGAACAACTTTCTGTCCAGTCCGGAGGGTGCCGGGAGGGGGAACATCGACTCTGGTGTGCGCCGATCGCGCGGAGTAGTGTCTTGCCTTCACCGCGTACCGATCCCCTCCGGAGGCGTACACCACCATGCGTGGCTCCCCCCTGCGAATCCTCGTCGTCGGCGCGGGCATCGCCGGCCTGGCCGTCGCGCGGGCCCTGCGGTTGGCCGGCTTCCGGCCGGACGTCACCGAGAAGCTCCCCCCGAACGAACTGTCCGACACCGGCCTCTACCTGCCCGGCAACGCCGCCCGAGCGCTGCGCCGGCTCGACCTCGACGGCCCGGTCCGCCCGCTCGGGCAGGTGATCCACCGGCAACGCTTCCTCGACGCCGCCGGCGACCCGCTCTGCGAGGTGGACCTCGACACGCTCTGGGCCGAGGTGGGGGAGTGCCGGGCGCTGCCCCGCCGCGACCTCTACCAGGTGCTGCTCAGCGGTGCCGGGGGTGCCGTGCGGCATGGGGCCGAGGTGAGCACCGTGGAACTGCTGCCCGCCGGTGTGGCGGTCACCTTCACCGACGGCACCGGCGGCGAGTACGACCTGGTGATCGGTGCCGACGGCCCCCGCTCGGCGGTCCGCTCCCTGGCCGCGCTCGGCGGTCCGCCCCGCCCCGCCGGGCAGGTGGTCTACCGCGGCGTGGTGCGCGACGGCCCCGACGTGGCCGACTGGACGGCGCTGCTCGGCCGGCGGGCCGGCTTCCTCGTGGTGCCGCTCGGTGCCGGCCGGCTCTACTGCTACGCCGACGAGGCCGGCACCGTCGCCCCGGCCGACCCGGTCGGCCGGCTGCACGAACTCTTCGGCGGCTACGGCGGGCCGGTCCCGGCGGTGCTGGCCGCCTGGCGCGACGTGCAGGTCGGGCTCACCGACGAGGTCGAGCTGGGCCGCTGGCACCGGGGTCGGGTGCTGCTGGTCGGCGACGCCGCGCACGCCACCGCACCCACCCTGTCCCAGGGGATCGCGATGGCGCTGGAGGACGCCGTGGTCCTCGCCGAGTCGCTGCGCGCCGCCGGCAGCGTCGAGGCGGCCCTGGTCGCGTACGAGAGCCGCCGTCGTCCGCGTACCCGGTGGGTGCGGGACCGGACCCGCGACCGCAACCGCACCCGGGACGTGCCGCCGGCGCTGCGCGACCCGTTGCTGCGCGGGCGGGGCGGGCGGATCTTCGGCGAGCACTACCGGCTCCTGGTCGGCCCGCTGTAGGTGCGCCGGGTGACCGGACATGGTGCCAGAGCACCCCGAGCGGTGCTGCCACCTGCCGGGGACTAACATCCTTTCGGATGACGGCCCGCAGTTGACGAGGCGTGCCGAGCGGGACAACCGAGAACCGGAGGCCATTCGTGACCACCGTCGCACCCAAGCCGGTCGTGACCCGGCCATGGCCGGTCCGAGAGCCGGTCAAGGGGTCGGCCATCGCGCGGCTGCTGCGCACCACGGACGCGAAGCAGATCGGGATCATGTACATGGTCACCGCGTTCGTGTTCTTCATGATCGGTGGCCTGATGGCCCTGATCATGCGAGCCGAGCTGGCGCGGCCGGGCATGCAGTTCCTGTCGCCGGAGCAGTACAACCAGCTGTTCACCATGCACGGCACGATCATGCTGCTGTTCTTCGCGACCCCGATCGTGTTCGCGTTCGCCAACTACGTCGTGCCGTTGCAGATCGGTGCCCCCGACGTCTCGTTCCCCCGGCTGAACGCCTTCGCCTACTGGCTGTACCTGTTCGGCGGCACGATGGCCACCGCCGGCTTCCTCAGCCCGGGTGGTGCCGCCGACTTCGGCTGGACCGCCTACACCCCGCTGAGCAGCATCGAGCACTCGCCAGGCGTCGGCGCGAACATGTGGGTGGTCGGCCTGGCCATCTCGGGTCTGGGCACCATCCTCGGCGCGGTCAACCTGATCACCACGATCCTGACCCTGCGCGCCCCCGGCATGACCATGTTCCGGATGCCGATCTTCACGTGGAACATGCTGGTCACCAGCCTGCTGGCGATCCTGGTCTTCCCGCTGCTGGCCGCCGCGCTCTTCGCGCTGGCCGCGGACCGGCTGCTCGGCGCGCACGTCTACGACCCGGCCACCGGCGGCCCGATGCTGTGGCAGCACCTCTTCTGGTTCTTCGGCCACCCCGAGGTGTACATCATCGCGCTGCCGTTCTTCGGCATCATCACCGAGATCATCCCGGTCTTCTCCCGCAAGCCGATCTTCGGCTACAAGGGCCTCGTCGCCGCCACCATCGCCATCGCCGCCCTGTCGATGAGCGTCTGGGCGCACCACATGTTCGCCACCGGTCAGGTGCTGCTGCCGTTCTTCAGCTTCCTCAGCTACCTGATCGCCGTGCCGACCGGCATGAAGTTCTTCAACTGGATCGGCACCATGTGGCGGGGCCAGATCACCTTCGAGACGCCGATGCTGTTCGCCATCGGCTTCCTGGTGACCTTCCTCTTCGGTGGTCTGACCGGGGTGCTGCTGGCCAGCCCGCCGCTCGACTTCCACCTGCACGACAACTACTTCGTCGTGGCGCACTTCCACTACGTGCTCTTCGGCACCATCGTGTTCGCCGTCTTCGGCGGCATCTACTTCTGGTTCCCGAAGATGTTCGGCCGGATGCTCGACGAGCGCCTGGGCAAGATTCACTTCTGGCTCACGATGATCGGCTTCCACACCACCTTCCTGGTGCAGCACTGGCTCGGTGCCGAGGGCATGCCCCGCCGGTACGCCGACTACCTGCCCAGCGACGGCTTCACCACGCTCAACATGATCTCCACGATTGGCGCGTTCATCACCGGTATCTCGACCCTGCCGTTCATCTGGAACTGCTGGAAGTCGTACAAGACCGGGCCGGTCGTCGAGGTGGACGACCCGTGGGGCCACGGCAACTCGCTGGAATGGGCGACCAGCTCCCCGCCGCCGCTGCGTAACTTCGACCGGATGCCCCGGATCCGTTCCGAGCGCCCGGCGTTCGACGCGAAGTTCCCCGAGCTGGCCGCCGGGCAGAGCCTCGCCGGCCCGCCGGAGGGTGGTGCCAAGCCACTGACCAGCGAGGTCAACGGTGGTGCCAGCTACCAGGAGGACACCGCCGGGAACCTCGACCAGCGCTGACGCTCGGCACGAACCGCCGAAGGGCACCGCACCCCACCGGGGCGCGGTGCCCTTCGCCGTTACTCGCGATGACGGGGGCCGGGGAGCCCGGTGGAGCTCACGTTCCGGTCCCGCCTGCCATTGGTGCGAACCTGCCGGGGTGACCCACTCCCGGTTGAGCGGTATGCCGCAGAATCATATCTATGACTCTGCGGCATACCGCTCAACGGTGAAGGTATCCCGGGTGGCGACGGGCCGCGCACCACCGGCCACCGCGCACCTACGGCAGCCGGGTGCCGCCAGCACCGCGCGCCGCCTGCCACCCGGGCGGTGCCGGCCGTGACGCGGCTACGGGCGGGTCGGCGGGCGGTGGCTCAGGCCGCCGGTGCCGGTTCTGGTGCCGGCGTGGACAGGGTGGATGCCGGGGCGGCGGGTGGGCGGCGGCGGGAAAGCACCACGGGTAGCACCGCCAGGGTCACCAGCAGCCCCACCGCCCCGGTGACCACGAAACCCCAGAGCGGTGCCGAGGCGTCGATCACCGCGCCGGCCAGCGGCGCGCCGAGCGCGATACCGACGGTGGTGGCGGAGCCGTGCAGGCCCATCGCCTCACCGCGTACCCCGGCCGGGGCGAGCCGGCTGACCGCGTCGGCGGTGGCGGCGATGGTGGGGGCGCAGAGCGCGCCGGCCGGCAGCAGGGTCAGACAGAGCAGCCACCAGTGGCCGCCACCCAACCCGACCGGGATGGTGCAGAGGCTGAGCAGGGCGGCCAGCGCCAGCGGGGAGAAGGAGCGGCGGACGGCTCCGTAGGCGAAGCCGCCGACCAGCGAGGCGATCGCCCAGGCGGTGAGCACCGCGCCGGTCCAGCCGACCTCACCGCCGGCCCGCAGCACCGCCACCACCGCCACGTCGGTGCCGCCGAGCACCAGGGTCGCAGCGGCGCTCACCGCGAACACCGCGAGCAGCCGGCTGGTCAGCCACTGCCGCCGGGGCACCCGGGGCTGCGGGCCGACCGGTTCGTCGGCGCCGCGCGTCGGCGGGTCGAGTAGCCAGAGTGCGATGCCCGCGCCGACGATGCCCGCGCCGACCGCCCAGAGCGTGACCCGGGGCGACACGGCGGTGGCCAGCGCCACGGCCAGCGCCGGCCCGATCATGAAGGACAGCTCCATCGACATCGAGTCCAGCGCGTACGCGGGACGGCGGCGCTGCGCCGGCACCAGCGCGGCGATCGACTGCCTGACCACCGAGAAGACCGGCAGCGCGAACAGGCCGGCCACGAACGCGGCGGGCAGCAGCAGCGGCAGGCTCAGCGTCGGGGCGCTCACCCAGAACGCCGCCTCGACGACGGTGGTCACCGCGACCACCGGGCGCAGGCCACGCCTGTCGACCAGCCGGCCGAGCAGGGGCGAGCCGATGGCCGCACCGGCGACCGAGGCGGCACCGACCAGGCCGGCGGCACCGTAACCCCGGCCCAGCTCCAGCACCACGTAGAAGGTGAGCGTCACCCCCGTCGCCGTGAGCGGGATGCGGGCCAGCACCGCCACCAGCAGCAGGGCCCGCAGACCGGGCTGGGCCAGGGCCTGCCGGTAAGGCGTCAACGTCATGATGCTCCGTACCTCCGGCGGTCATCCTCGACCGGGGGTACGACATCGGCAAGCGATTACCTGCTCATGCGGCGCTGATCACCGGCTCCCCGCGCAGGGTCACCCCGGCCCCGTCCATCGCCCGCAGCGCCACGTCCAGCGTCGCCGGCGCGACCGCCGCCGTCAGGTCGAGCAGCACGGTGGTGGCGAAGCCCTCCCGGGCGGCGTCCAGGGCGGTGGCCCGGACGCAGTGGTCGGTGGCGATGCCGACCACGTCGACCCGGTCCACGTCGTGCCGGCGCAGCCAGTCGGCCAGGCACTCGCCGTCGACGGCGTGCCCCTCGAACCCGGAGTACGCGGCGGCGTGCTCACCCTTGTGGAAGACCGCCTCGACCCGGTCGGTCACCAGGTCGGGGTGGAACTCGCTGCCCGGGGTGCCGACCACGCAGTGCCGGGGCCACGACTCGACGTAGTCCGGCGGATCGCCGAAGTGCGCCCCCGGGTCGACGTGGTAGTCCTTGGTGGCGACCACGTGGTCCCACCGCTGCGGCTCCCCGGCCAGCAGACCCGAGATGCCGGCGGCGACACCCGCGCCCCCGGCGACGGCGAGGGAACCGCCCTCACAGAAGTCGTTCTGCACGTCCACGATGATCAGCGCGTTGGCCATCGGTGCCCTTTCTCTCTGCTCACCGCCGGTGACCCCACCTGCGGCACGACCCAGTCTGCCCCGGCGGCTCAACCAGCCGGCACGACCGTGACCGGGATCGCCGGATCACCGGCGGAGAGCTTCAACCCCTCCCACGGGATCGAGATCAGGCACTGGCGCAGGTGCTCGCGGGACTGCTCGATGCCCGGCAGGTCGACCGGTTCGCCGTCGACCACGTACGAGTGCTGGAGCAACCGGTCGTTGGCCTGCCGGTCCGGTACCCCCTGCGAGACCACGACCTCCTCGGTGGCGGTGCCGGTCGGCTTGTGCCGGCGTACCGCGACCTTCCGGCCCCCGATGGTGGCCTTGTTCTCGGAACGCTTGACCACCGGCCGCCCGTCCACCTCGACCAGCTTGTAGACGAGGCTGGCGGTGGGCGCGCCGGAGCCGGTGACCACGGCGGTGCCCGCGCCGTACATGTCGACAGGTTCGGCGGCGAGCGCGGCGATGGCGTACTCGTCGAGATCCCCCGAAACGATGATCTTCGTCTCGGTGGCGCCGAGCGAGTCGAGCAGTTCCCGGGACTGGTGGGCGATGACCGCCAGGTCCCCGGAGTCGATCCGGACCGCCCGCAGCTGCGGCCCGGCCACCTCGATGGCGTTGCGGATGCCCTGCCTGATGTCGTACGTGTCAACCAGCAGCGTGGTGTCCCGACCCAGCGTGGCGACCTGCGAGGCGAACGCCGTCCGCTCGTCGTCGTGCAGCAGGGTGAACGCGTGCGCGGCGGTCCCGGCGGTGGGGATGCCGTAACGCTGGCCGGCGGCCAGGTTGGAGGTGAACCGGAACCCGGCCAGGTACGCCGCCCTCGCCGCGGCCACCGCCGCCTCCTCGTGGGCCCGTCGGGAACCCATCTCGATCAACGCCCGACCGCGCGCCGCGGTGACCATCCGGGCGGCTGCCGCGGCCACCGCGCAGTCGTGGTTGAGCACCGACAGCACCAGCGTCTCCAGCACCACACACTCGGCGAAGCCGCCGGAGATGGTGAGGATCGGGGAACCGGGGAAGAACAGCTCGCCCTCGGCGTACCCGTCGATGTCGCCGGTGAACCGGTAGTCGGCCAGCCACCTGGCGGCCGGCTCGTCCACCACCCCGGTACGCAGCAGGAACTCGACCTCCTCCGGGGCGAACCGGAACTCCCTGACCATGTCGATCAGGCGGCCGGTCCCCGCGACCACCCCGTACCGGCGTCCGGCGGGCAGTCGCCGGCTGAACACCTCGAAGGTGCACCGGCGGTCGGCGGTGCCGTCGCGCAGGGCGGCACTGACCATGGTCAGCTCGTAGTGGTCGGTCAGCAGCGCGGGGCGTAGGTGGCTCACCAGCCCAGCCTAGAGTTCAGCTGGTCGGTCCGTCGCCGTGGCCCGGGATCGCCCGCAGCGCCGCCCCCAACCCGGCCCGGCCGGTGATGCCGAGCTTGCTGTAGACCCGCTGGAGATGGTTCTCCACCGTCCGGGGCGACAGGAACAGCCGGCCCGCGATGGCCCGGCTGGTGACCCCGGCGGCGGCGAGCAGGGCGACCTCCAGTTCCCGGCCGCTGAGCGTGGGCCGCAACGCGTCAAGCGCCGGGGTGCGGATCTCGTCGCAGCGGGTGAGCAGGGCGGCGAGCCGTTCGTGCGCGGCGGCGGCCGACGTCGAGCGGTCCCGTCGCCACCCGTGCAGCGCCGTCGCCGTGGCGTCGACCGCCCAGACCGTCAGGTCGAGTTTCGCGAGGCTGTCCGCCACCTCCAGCAGGGCCTCCCCGTCGCGTGCGGCGGCGGCCCGCGCGTGCCGGGCGAGCAGCGGGGTCAGCGCCCCGTCGACGGTCTCGGAGAGTTCGGTCAGCCGCTGCGCCACCGTACGTCGGCTGCCGTCGGTGCAGGTCGGCCCCACCGGGGCGGTGGCCCGGCCGAGCCGGACCAGGTCGTGCAGCACCAGCACCTCGTGGCCGGCGAACCCGTCGGCGCGCAACCGGTCGACCAGCACACCGAGGTGCCGCGCCGCCCCGGCCTGGTCACCCCCGGCGGCCAGCACGGCGGCCCGGGCCTGTTCCAGCCACGGCTGGAGCACCGCCATGCCGGGGGCCTGGGTCCGGTCGGCCTCGGCCATCGCCTCCACGGCGGTCGCCGGGTCGCCCCGCAACACCGCCGCCTGGGCCCGTTCGGCGTGCGCCAGTCCGGCGAAGACCCGGCTGGTGGCGAGCACCGCGCACGCGCCGAGGCTGGCCTTGAGCGCGTCGTCGCCCCGACCGCGCAGCCGCGCCGCGTACGCCTGGAGGATGGACAGGTAGCCGGTGCCGAGCCGGAAATCCCCGGCGTCGGCCTGGTCGGCGAACTCGTCGGCCACGATGGCGTCGATCCCGGGCAGGTCCCCGGAGAGCGCCAGCCGGGTGCCCCGGGCCAGTTCCATGGCCAGTTGCAGGTACGGCATGTCGGCCCGCCAGTTCGCCGCCTCCGCCTGCACCCGGTCGATCGCCGTGGCGCTGGCCCGGAACCGGCCGTGCACCGCGTCGGCGTGGGCGATGGTGCACCGGGCCAGCTCCCGGGCGGCGACGCTGGCGGCCGGCCGGTCCAGCACCGACCGGCCAAGCCGCAGCGCAGTGTCGACCTCCAGGCCGTGCAGCCGCATGATCGCCTCGAAGGCGCGGACCCGGGCCTGGTGTCCGGGGTCGGTCAGGGCCCGCCCGGCCGCCGCGACGGTGTCCACCGTGGATCGTTCGCTGAGCCCCCAGTAGCTGACCATCCCGCGCACGGTGAGCCAGCGGCTGTGGCGCTCCTCGCAGGCGATGTCGTCGGCCACCGCGTCGAGCACGCTGATCGCCTCGGCCGGTCGGTCGCCGAACATCAGGATGGTGGCGAGCAGTTCGGCGGCGTCGTAGCCACCGTCGGCGTCGAGCGCGGCCCGGGCCAGCCGGGTGGCCAGCGGCACGTCGTACCTGGTGAACGCCTGGACGGCGGCGTGCAGCAGCAGGGCCGGGTCCTGGACGCTGCCGGAATCGAGCCGCCACACCGCCACCCGGAGCAGATCGCCCCGGCGGCGGCCGCCGGCCGCCTCCACCTCGTCGGCGAGCTGGGCCTTCAGGCGGCGGGTCCGGCTGACCGGGCAGCGACGGCGGATCACCTCGCCGTACAGCGGGTGGGCGAGCCGGACGTCCATCCGCCGGTCGTCGGGCACGACGGCGATCAGCCCGCGTTCCTCGGCGACCTCCACGGCGGCCGGGTCGGCGGCCCGGTCGAGCAGGCGCAGGCCGAGCGGCTCACCGAAGGCGACCAGCTCCACCACCGCCCGGACCACGGGGTCCAACTGGCCGATCCGGGTGTCGATCAGGTCGGTGAGGCTGGGGGCCAGCTCCAGCCGGCCGGTCCACCGCCAGACCCCGTAGGTGCGGACCAGTTCGCCTCCGGTGGTGGCGGCCAGCACCAGCTCCCGCAGCAGCAGCGGGTTGCCGGCGGAGAGGCGGAACAGCCGCTCGGCGGAGCCGGCGTCGACCGGCCCGTCCAGCAGGGCGGCGAGCAGGTCGGTGATCTCACCCGGGCCGAGCGGGGCCAGCTCGGCGTGCCCGACCAGGTCGTCGGTCCACAGTGCCCGGATCGGCAGCGGGATCTGCTCGCCGCTGCGCAGGGTGCCCAGCACGGTGGTGTTCTCGGCGCGGGCGAGCAGGTGGACCAGCGCCGACGAGGGCGGGTCGAGCAGGTGGGCGTCGTCGATGGCGAGCACGATGCGCCGCCCGGCCGCCTGCTCCTGGAGCACGTCGACGCCCCAGCGCAGCACCCCGGCGGGGGAGAGCCCGGGTGGCTGCTCGGCCGGCAGCACCGGGGCGAGCCCGCCGAACGGCAGCGCCGTGGTGGCCGTGCTCGCCGCGACGAACGACAGCGCGTACCGCTCGGGAGACAGTGCCGCCACCGCCTCGCGGAGCAGCCGGCTCTTGCCGACCCCGGCGCTGCCGCTGAAGAAGAGCCCCTGCCCCCGACTCTCGTGCACCGCTGCCAACAGACGGTTGAGTTCATCCGTTCGGCCGACGAAACTCCACCGACTCATCCGAGCAGCATATCGATGTAAATCGGTCCGGAGATACCCGATCACGCTGTGAAGTTGAGTAATGTCGCAGTTACTGCTGAGTACCCGAGATGTTCCGGTGAAACCGGCTGCGGCCCGTAACCTTCCCGCAGCCCATCGTCACTGATCGGACGTCCTACCGCGGGTGCAGCCAGAGGCCCGCGTCGAGCGGAGGCCGAATGAAGCCCGGTCCACTCTCCGAGGTCGACATGACCGACGACCCGTCCGACCATCCCGACGCCGCGGGGCTGCCGTCCCACGGCCCGCTCCCGGCGCACCCGTGGGCCGTCGAGGTCGACCCCGACGAGCCGCTGGCCGTGGTGGCCGCCGGCCCGGCCGGGGCGGCCCGCCGCGAGGTGCTCGCCGCGCTGCTCGGGGTCCCCTCCGGAATGCTGGCCACCCCGGCGGGCAGCTGCCTACTGGTCCGGCACGCCCGGGTGGCGACCCGGGCGGCGTACGTGCCCGGCTACCGGCAGCCGCACTCCTACGGCGCCGACCAGGCCGCCGCCGGCCCGGCGCTGGCCCGCGCGCCCCGCCGGGTCGAGCTGAGCCTGCCGGAACCGCTGCTGCGGCACTTCGCGGTACTCGACACACCGGACACCGACACCCTCGGCGTCGCCGGTGGCCGGATCCTGCTCGACGCGGTTGTCCGGGCCGGCGCGCTGCTGTTCGTGATCGGCGCCGACCAGACCTTCACCGCCGCCGAACTGCACCTGATCGCCGAGGTGGCGCGGAGTCGGGTACGGGTCTTCTTCGTGGTGACCCCCGGCGCGGGCGGCTGGGCGGCGACGGAGCCGGCCGCGACCGACGACACCGGAGTGGCGCTCGCGTCGCCGCCCGACGCGCCTCCGGCCGGCGGCCCGGTCGACCCGGTGGCGGTGACCGTCGCGGCCCACCGGGCCACGCTGCTGTCGGCGGTGCCGGAGCTGGCCGAGGCCGACTGGTACCCGGTGCACCGGGCCGAGCATCCGGCCCTGCGCCGGGCGCTGGTCGGCTGGTCGGCCATCGAGGGACTGCGTCGGGCGAGCTCCCGGCCGCCCGTGCCGCCCGGCGCGCACGGGCGGGTGCCGGTGGCCCCCGAACCACCAGGTGACGACTGGGCCGACGGGTTGGCGCGGCAGAGCCGGCTGCGTGCCCGCGGCATCCGTCAGCAGCTCGCGCTCGAACTGGCCAACATCCACCTGCGGGCCGTCCAGGAGATCGTTTTCGGGGTGGGCTGCGCGGGCCTGCCGCAACTGCTCGACCGGGAGCTGGAGGCGCTCTCCCTGCTCGCGACCCAACAGCAGGACCGGGTCGTCCGGGAGATCCTCGACGGCGCCACCGCCCGGATCTTCGGCGGACCGGTCGCCGAGGGGGTACGCCAGCGCATCGGCGCGGCCGTCCGGTGGGGGTTGGCCGACCATCCGTCCGGTCAGGAACTGGACCGGGTGCTCCTGGTCACCGGCACCGCCGGGGTGGCGGTGCTGCCCGGGGCCGGCGCGCTGGACGCCCTGCTCGGTCATCCCGGGGCGCCCCGGACCGAGGTGCTGCCCCGGATCGGGGTCGCCCTGTCCGGCGGGTGCTGGCAGCACTGGCGCAGCCCCGGCAACGACGATCCGAACGCCGCCCGCTCCTGGGTGCAACGGGCGCTGCGCGAGGTCGAGCTGGAGTTGTCCCGCGAGGTGTCGCGGCGGTTCGAGGCGTTCCGGCTGGCGCTCGACGCGGTCCTGACCGACGCTCTCGACCACGGCATCCTGCTCGCCTGAGCCGGGTGTCCCGGTGCGTATCCCCGCCGTGTCGGCACCCCGCCCGGTTTCCGCAGCTCGGGAGGGTGATCCGGGCCGCCCCGGCGTTCCGGTTCATCGGATCGCCGCTTCCGGTGGCACGATGGGGGACATGGCCGCTCCACAGGTTGCCCCGGTCGAGACGCCGGACACCGACGAGGTGCCGGTCGAGGACCGGCAGTGGGTGACGATCGTCTGGGACGACCCGGTCAACCTCATGACGTACGTGACCTGGGTCTTCCAGAAGTTGTTCGGGTACAGCCGGGAGAAGGCCGAGAAGCTGATGCTGGACGTGCACCACAAGGGTCGGGCGGTGGTCTCCAGCGGCGCCCGGGAGCGGATGGAGCACGACGCGTCGCAGTTGCACGCCTACGGCCTCTGGGCGACGGTGGACCGTTCGTGAGCGCGAGGAGTGAGCCGGGTTTGCGAGCCCCGCAGTCGCGGGCCAGGGTGGTCATGAGTGTGCGGAGTGAGCCGGGTCCGCGGGTCCGGCGGTGGCGATGGGGGTTGACGCGGTGAGCATGTTCCGCCGCCAGGGCGGCTGTTACGTGGCGACCTTCGCCGTCGACGAGGTCCGGGTGTTGCGTAAGGTCGCGACCGAGGTGGTCGGCCTGCTCACCGACGGTTTCGACCACACCGACCCGGTCGTCGGGCGGCTCTTCCCCGACGCCTACCCGGACGATCCGGCCGGCACGGCGGAGTTCCGCCGGTACACCGAGGGTGACCTGAAGACCGCCAAGATCGACCAGGCGGGCGCGGTGCTCGCCGCGCTGCCCGAGTCGGCCGGTGGCGAGGTGCGGCTGGACGCCGAGGCGGCCGAGGCGTGGCTGCGGGCGCTCAACGACGCCCGGCTGGCAATGGGCGTCCGGCTGGAGATCAAGGACGGCACCGACCTGGGCGAGGAACTCGACGACGCGGTCGCCGACGACCCCACCTCGTCAAGGGTGTTCCAACTGTCGGTCTACGCCTATCTGGGTTATCTCCAGGAATCCCTGCTCAACGCCATGATCGACTGAACTGTGACGGTCACCGCCTCGCCGGGCCCGGCGGGTGGGCGCTAGGCTGGGCCACGTGCTGAGCATCGACCGGTCGATCGTCGACGCGATCGTCGCCCACGCGCGCCGGGACCACCCGGACGAGGCGTGTGGGGTGGTCGCCGGACCCGTGGGCGGCGACACCCCGACCCGGCACATCCCGATGGACAACGCGGCCCGCTCGATGACCTTCTACGAGTTCGACTCGATGGAGCACCTGCGGGTGTGGCGGGAGATGGACGACCGCGACGAGGAACCGGTCGTCATCTACCACTCGCACACCGCCACCGAGGCGTACCCGTCCCGCACGGACGTCGCCTTCGCCGGTGAGCCGGGCGCGCACTATCTGCTGGTCTCCACCCGCGAACCGGACACCGAGGAGATCCGCTCCTTCCGGATCGTCGACGGCGTGGTGACCGAGGAGCCGGTACGGATCGTGGACGCCGGGGTGGACCCGCACGCGGTCCAGTCCTACATGTTCGGGCAGAGCCCGGCGACGGTCGACTACGAGTGTTCCGGCAGCTGACCCCCAGCTCCGCACACCCTGTTCCGTCCGGCACCGAGGCACACCCGACCAAGGAGTACGTCATGGCCATCGAGGTTCGCATCCCCACCATCCTGCGCAGCTACACCGGCGGCGCGAAGGTCGTCGAGGGCACCGGGGACACCCTGGGCGACCTGCTCACCGACCTGGACACCCGGCACGCCGGCCTGAAGGCCCGGCTGGTCACCGACGCCGGGGCGCTGCACCGCTTCGTCAACGTCTACGTCAACGACGAGGACGTCCGTTTCCTGGGCGCGCTGGACGCCAAGCTCAACGACGGCGACAGCGTCACCGTCCTGCCGGCCGTCGCCGGTGGGGCGTTCGGCTTCGCCGCCGCGGCGGCGATCAGCCAGCACCGTGCGGCCACCGCGGCGGTGGCGGCACGGCGCGCGGCCGTCGCCCCCCGCTGAGGGCGGGCGTCATGGCGCGGTACGACAGCCTGCTCGACGCCTGCGGCGGCACCCCCCTGGTGGGGTTGCCCCGGCTCTCGCCGACGGTGCCCGACGGGGCGCCGCCGGTGCGGCTGTGGGCCAAGCTGGAGGACCGGAACCCGACAGGCAGCATCAAGGACCGCGCGGCCCTGTTCATGGTCCGCGCGGCCGAGCAGGCCGGCCGGCTCCGCCCCGGCGACACCATCCTGGAGCCGACCAGCGGCAACACCGGTATCTCACTGGCCATGGTGGCCAAGTTGCGCGGCTACCGGCTGGTCTGTGTGATGCCGGAGAACGTTTCCACCGAGCGGGTCCAGCTGCTCCGGATGTACGGCGCCGAGATCATCTTCTCGCCGGCGGCGGGCGGCTCGAACCAGGCGGTCGCCACGGCGAAGCAGATCGCGCTCGACCACCCGGACTGGGTGATGCTCTACCAGTACGGCAACGAGGCCAACGCCCGCGCCCACTACGAGACCACCGGCCCGGAACTGCTGCACGACCTGCCCACCATCACGCACTTCGTGGCGGGCCTGGGCACCACCGGCACCCTGATGGGCACCGGGCGGTTCCTGCGGGAGAAGGTCGAGGGTATCCAGGTGGTGGCCGCCGAGCCGCGCTACGGCGAACTCGTCTACGGCCTGCGCAACATCGACGAGGGTTACGTCCCCGAGTTGTACGACGCGTCGGTTCTCACCAGGCGCTTCTCCGTCGGCACCCGGGACGCGGTGCTGCGTACCCGGCAGTTGGTGGAGGTGGAGGGGATCTTCGCCGGTTTCTCCACCGGGGCGATCCTGCACGCCGCCCTGTCGGTGGCGCACGAGGCGGTGCGGGACGGCCGACGGGCCGACGTCGCCTTCGTGGTCTGTGATGGTGGCTGGAAGTACCTCTCCACCGGGGCGTACGGCGGCACCCTCGCCGACGCCGAGAACGCCCTGGAGGGGCAGCTCTGGGCATGACCCGTGTGGGGCCGGTCGGCGGAGGCGTCGGTCGGCCCTCCGGGTGTCACGTTGATGACAACTTCCAGAAGATGATTCTTGCCCTGCCGTCGCTGCGCGTAGGCTGCGCACCGTGGCGTACGCGTCGGTAGAGATCATAATCGGTGCTGACTCCGGCGTGTCGACTACATACCGTAATTGTGGGGCGACCGGATGCGGCTGACCGTCCTGGGCTGTGCGGGAAGCTTCCCCGGCCCCGAATCCCCCTGCTCCGCCTACCTCATCGAGGCGCAGGGTTTCCGGCTGCTCGTCGACTTCGGGCCGGGCTCACTGTCCACCCTCCAGCGGTACGCCGGCCTGCACGCCCCGGACGCCATCCTCCTCACCCACCTGCACTGCGACCACATCCTCGACGCCGCCTCGTACGTGGTGGTCAGGCGGTACGCCCCCGACGGGCCCTACCCGCCGCTGCCGGTCTACGCCCCGTCGGGCGCCCCGGACCGGCTCGCCACCGCCTACGGCCAGGACGACAGCAACGTGGAGGACGTCTACCAGTTCTACGGCCTCCAGCCGGGCACCTTCCCGATCGGCCCGTTCACCGTCACCGTCGACCGGGTCAACCATCCGATCGAGACGTACGGGGTGCGGCTGGAGCACGAGGGCCGGGTGCTCTGCTACTCCTCGGACACCGCACCCTGTGACGCCCTGCTGCGGCTCGCCCAGGACGCCGACGTCTTCCTCTGCGAGGCCAGCTACCTCGACGGGGTGGACAACCCGCCGGATCTGCACCTGACCGGCCGGGAGGCGGGCGAGACGGCCACCAAGGCGGGAGTAGGCCGGCTGCTGTTGACCCACCTGGTGGCGGCCTGGGGCAGCGAGTCGCACACCGTCGCCTCGGCGGCCGGGTCGTTCACCGGGCCGCTGGAAGTGGTGCGGGCCGGCGCCAGCTACGACATCTGAGCGCACCCGGACACCCGGGCAAGCGCCGATCATGCGACCGCATAGGGTGCAGGGATGGCGCGACCTGACGGGCGGCGGCCCGACCAACTCCGACCTGTGACGTTGACCCGGGGCTGGAGCACCCACCCGGAGGGCTCGGTGCTCGTCGAGTTCGGCGGCACCCGGGTGCTCTGCACGGCGAGCGTCACCGAGGGCGTGCCCCGCTGGCGCAAGGGCTCCGGGCTCGGTTGGGTGACCGCCGAGTACGCGATGCTGCCCCGGGCCACCAACACCCGCTCCGACCGGGAGAGCGTCCGCGGCAAGATCGGTGGGCGGACCCACGAGATCTCCCGGCTGATCGGCCGCAGCCTGCGCGCCTGCGTCGACCTCAAGGCGCTCGGCGAGAACTCGATCGTGCTCGACTGCGACGTGCTCCAGGCCGACGGCGGCACCCGTACCGCCTCCATCACCGGCGCGTACGTGGCCCTGTACGACGCGGTGAGCTGGCTGGCCGGCCGCAAGTCGTTGGCCGGCAGGCCGGAGAAGGTGATGCACCGGTCGGTGGCCGCGGTCAGCGTCGGGATCGTCGCCGGGGAACCCCTGCTCGACCTCTGCTACGTCGAGGACGTCGCCGCCGAGGTGGACATGAACGTCGTCTGCACCGGCGACGGCGATTTCGTCGAGGTGCAGGGCACGGGCGAGGACGGTGTCTTCTCCCGGGCGCAGCTCGATGCGTTGTTGGACGTCGCGTCGTTGGGTTGTCTGGAACTGGCCGAGGCGCAGCGGAAGGCTCTCGCATCATGAACAAGGTCCTGCTCGCCACCCGCAACCGTAAGAAGCTGGTGGAGTTGCAGCGCATCCTGGACGGCGCGCTCGGCGCGCACCGGATCGCCCTGCTCGGCCTCGACGACGTCGAGGAGTACCCGGAGCTGCCCGAGACCGGCCTCACCTTCGGCGAGAACGCCCTGATCAAAGCCCGGGAGGGCTGCCGGCGCACCGGCCTGCCCACCATCGCCGACGACTCGGGCATCGCGGTCGACGCGCTCAACGGCATGCCCGGGGTGTTCAGCGCCCGGTGGGCCGGCCGGCACGGCGACGACCGGGCCAACCTCCAGCTGGTGCTGGACCAGATCGCCGACCTGCCCGACGAGCACCGGGGGGCGTCGTTCGTCTGCACCGTGGCGCTGGTGCTGCCCGGCGGCAAGGAGCACCTGGTCGACGGTCGCCAGCCCGGCCGGCTGCTGCGCGCCCCGCGCGGCGAGGGCGGCTTCGGGTACGACCCGATTTTCGTGGGCGACGGCCAGGAGCGGACCAACGCGGAGCTGACCCCGCAGGAGAAGGACGCGATCAGCCACCGGGGCAAGGCGTTGCGCGAGTTGGCGAAGCTCGCCGCCAAGGTGCTTCCCGCCACCTGACCGGCCCGGCCGCCCGTACCCGCCGGGTACGGGCGGCGACGTCCGGTGTGGACGGCGGACGGTCAGCGCAGCGGGCCGACCGCGCGTTCGATGGCCGCCCGCAGGTCCGGGCCGGCGAGCACCGACCGGGCCGACTCCAGCACCGGGGCGAGGAAGACGTCCGGCCCGGGCGCTCCGGCCGCCGGGCCGAGCGCGTCCAGCGCGGCGCGCCCGGCCGGTGACGGCGTCAGCGGCGCGCGCAGCTGGAGTCCCCGGACGGCCGCCAGCAGCTCGACGGCGAGCAGGCTGGTGAGGTTGTCCAGCACGGTACGCAGCTTCTTGGCCCCTGCCCAGCCCATCGAGACGTGGTCCTCCTGCATGCCGCTGGTGGGCAGCGAGTCGACCGAGGCGGGCGCGGCCAGCCGGCGGTTCTCCGCGACGATCCCGGCGGCCGTGTACTGGGCGATCATCAGCCCGGAGTTCACCCCGGCGTCGGGGGACAGGAACGCCGGCAGGTCCCGGTTGCGGGTCACGTCGAGCAGCCGGTCGACCCGGCGTTCGGCGATCGCCCCCACCTCGGCGGCGGCGATGGCCAGGTAGTCGGCGGCGAAGCCGAGCGGGGCGCCGTGGAAGTTGCCTGTCGACTCGACCCGGCCGTCCGGCAGCACCACCGGGTTGTCCACCACCGAGACCAGCTCCCGGTCGGCCACCGTCGCGACGAAGTCGAGGGTGTCGCGGGCCGCGCCGGCCACCTGCGGGGCGCACCGCATCGAGTACGCGTCCTGCACGGCGTGCGCCAGGTCGTCGCGGTGCGAGTCCATCACCCGGGAGTCCTGCAGCAGCCGGTGGATGTTCGCCGCCGACGCGGCCTGCCCGGGGTGCGGCCGGATCGTGTGCAGCTCGGGCAGGAACGGCCGTTCCGAACCGAGCATCGCCTCGATGGCCAGCGCGGCGGTCACGTCGGCCATGGCGAACAGGTGCCGGGCGTCCGCGATGGCCAGCAGCAGCATGCCGAGCATGCCGTCGGTGCCGTTGATGAGCGCCAGCCCCTCCTTGGCGGCCAACGCGACAGGGGTCAGCCCCGCATCGCGCATCGCGTCGGCGGCGTCGACCCGCTCGCCGCCCGGGCCGAGCACCCATCCCTCGCCGAGCAGCGCCAGCGCGCAGTGCGCCAGCGGGGCCAGGTCACCTGACGCGCCGAGCGACCCGTGCTCCGGCACCCACGGGGTGACGTCGGCGTTGAGCAGGTCGACCAGCGCCTGCGCGACCAGCGGCCGGACCCCGGAGCGGCCCAACGCCAGCGAACGGACCCGCAGCAGCATCATCGCCCGGACCACCTCGCGGGGCATCGGCGCGCCGATCCCGGCGGCGTGCGAGCGGATCAGCGCGTGCTGCAACTCGGCCCGGCGCTGCGGGGTGACGAACGTGTTCGCCAACGCCCCGAATCCGGTGGAGACGCCGTACACCGGGCGGCCGGCGGCCTCGATGCCGTCCACGATGTGTCGGCTGGCGGCCATCGCGTCGACGGCGGCCGGGGCGAGGACGACCCGGGCGTCACCCCGTGCCACGGCGAGCACGTCGGCGGGGGTGATCCCGGTGGGCTGGACGGTCACAGTCGACATTGCGGCACTCCGTTGTGCAGAACCTGGCGGATCAGGGGAACACCGGGCCGGTAGGCCAGGTGCAGGTGGGACGGGGCGTCGAGGATCATCAGGTCGGCCCGCGCCCCGGGGCGCAGCACCCCGACGTCGGTGCGGCGCAACGCCCGCGCGCCGCCCGCCGTCGCGGCCCAGACCGCCTCCGCCGGGGTCATCCGCATCTCGCGGACGGCCAGCGCGACGCAGAACGGCATCGACGAGGTGTACGACGACCCGGGGTTGCAGTCGGTGGCCAGCGCCACGGTCACCCCCGCGTCGAGCAGCCGCCGGGCGTCCGGGTACGGCGACCGGGTGGAGAACTCCGCCCCCGGCAGCAGGGTCGCCACGGTGGGCTCGTCGGCGCCGGCCGAACCGGCCAGCGCGTCGACGTCGGCGTCGGACAGGTGGGTGCAGTGGTCGACGCTGGCCGCGCCCAACTCGACCCCGAGCCGCACCCCCGGCCCCGGGCCGAGCTGGTTGGCGTGCAACCGCAACCCCAACCCGGCGGCCTGCCCGACGGTGAGGATGGCCCGCGCGTGGTCGGCGTCGAACGCGCCCCGCTCGCAGAACACGTCCACCCAGCGGGCGTACGGCGTGGCGGCGGTGAGCATCGGCCCGCAGACCAGCCCCACGTAGTCGTCGGGGCGGCCCGCGTACTCGGCGGGGACGACGTGCGCGCCGAGGAAGGTGGTCTCGGCGGTCACCTCGGCGGCGATCCGCAGCGAGCGGGCCTCGTCGGCGACGGTCAGGCCGTACCCGCTCTTGATCTCCATGGTGGTGGTGCCCTGCCGCATCGCCTCGTCGCGCAGCCGGCGTACGGTGTCCCGCAGGTCGTCGTCGGAGGCCGCGCGGGTCGCGCCGACAGTGGTCCGGATGCCGCCCCCGGTGTACGGCTCACCGGCCATCCGGGCCGCGAACTCGGCCGCCCGGTCCCCGGCGAACACCAGGTGGGCGTGGCTGTCCACGAACCCGGGCAGCACCGCACCGCCCTCGGCGTCGATCCGCCGGTCGGCGGCCGGGGCGTAGCGCGCCGGCCCGATCCAGACGACCCGACCCGCCTCCACCAGCAGGGCCACGTCGCGCCGCAGGCCCAGCGGCCCGCCGCCGGGGGTCGGCACGTTGGTGACCAGCTCGCCGATGTCGTCGACCAGCAGACTGCTCACCACACACCTCCCGCCGCCGACCGCCGCGTGGCGACCGCCGCCGGCCCGGTACGGCTAGTCACCGGTCACCGCCGCGACCGCCGCGCGCAGCTCCGCCGGCACGTCCACGGTCAGGTGCCGGCCGTCGCGCACCACCTGCCGCCCGTCCACCACCACCTGGTCGACGTCGGCGGCGGTGGCCGCGAAGAACACCCCCACCGGCGGCACCCCGGCGGTACGCGGGCTGTCCAGCCGTACGGTCACCAGGTCGGCGCGTTCCCCGACGGCGATCCGGCCGGCGTCGGCCCAGCCCAGCGCGGCGTGCCCGGAGACGGTGGCGGCGTCGCGCAGCGCGGCGGCGGTGAAGTGCCCACGTCGCCGGGTACGCAGCCGCTCGTCCAGCTCCACCGCGCGGGCCTCCTCGAACAGGTCGACCACGGCGTGACTGTCGCTGCCCAGGCTCAGCGGGATGCCGGCGTCGGCCATCAGCCGGGCCGGCCCGATCCCGTCGGCCAGATCCCGTTCGGTGGTGGGACACAGGCACACCCCGGTCCGGTGTTCGGCCAGCAGGGCCAGGTCGGCGCTGGTGGGATGGGTGGCGTGCACGGCGGTGACGTCCGGGCCGAGCACGCCACGGTCGGCGAGCAGCCCGGTCGGGGTACGCCCGTGCGCCGCCCGGCAGGCGTCGTTCTCGGCGGGCTGCTCCGACAGGTGCACGTGCAGCGGGGCACCCTGCCGGTACGCCCACCCGGCGACGGTGGCGAGCTGTTCGGCCGGCACCGCGCGTACCGAGTGGATCGCCGCCCCGCGCAGGGCGTGCGCCCCGGCCGGGCGGAACCCGTCGACCCGGTCCGCCCAGCGGCGCGCGTCCCCGTCGCCGAAGCGCCGCTGCACCCCGGCCAGCGGCTCCCCGGCCACCGAGGCGGTCAGGTAGCAGGCGTCCAGCAGGGTGATCCGGATGCCGGCCTGGGCCGCCGCCTCGACCAGCGCTGCGCCCATCGCGTTCGGGTCGTCGTACGGCCGGCCGTCGGGGCCGTGGTGCAGGTAGTGGAACTCGCCGACGCAGGTCACCCCGGCCAGCGCCATCTCGGCGTACGCGGCCCGGGCCAGCGCCAGGTACGCGTCGGGGTCGAGCCGGCCGGCGACGGCGTACATCTCCTCCCGCCAGCTCCAGAAGTCACCCCGCCCGCCGTGGGTACGCCCGCGCAGCGCCCGGTGGAAGGCGTGTGAGTGGGCGTTGGCCAGGCCGGGCAGGGTGAGGCCGGGTAGCCGTACCGCCTCGGCCAGCACCTCCACCCCGGTGAGCGGCGACGTGCCCCGGGCCAGCGGGGTGACGGCGGTGAACCGGCCGTCCTCGGCCTCGATCAGCACGTCCGGGGTCGGCGCGGCACGGTCGGGCAGCCACGCCTGCTCGGCCAGCCAACGGGTCAGTGGCATGCCAGCTCCTCCAGCACCCGGGCCAGCGCGACCACCCCGGCCGCGCAGTCGTCGTCGGTGGCCGACTCGGCGGGGGAGTGCGACACCCCGGTCGGGTTGCGGACGAACAGCATCGCGGTGGGCAGGTGCGCGGCGAGCACCCCGGCGTCGTGGCCGGCCCCGGTGGGCAGCACCGGCGCGGCCAGCAGCTCCGTCAGCCGGTCGGCCAGCCCGCCGTCGAAGGTGACCAGGGGCGTGGCCGACTCCCGGGTGACGGTCAGCTCGGTGCCGTCGCGGCGGGCCCGTTCGGCGGCCTTGGCCCGGACCGCCTCGACCAGGCCGTCCAGGGTCTCCGGCGCGGCGGCGCGGGCATCCAGCCAGCCGGTCACCGTCGACGGGACCGCGTTGGTGGCGTTGGGTTCCACCGACACCCGGCCGACGGTGGCGTGCGCGTCACGTAGCCGGGCCTCCTTGTTCGCGGCGAGCACGGTGAACGCGAAGGTGAGCATCGGGTCGCGGCGGTCGCCCATCCGGGTCGTACCGGCGTGGTTGCCCTCGCCGCGCAGCTCGAAGCGCCACCGGCCGTGCGGCCAGATGGCGCTGCCCACCGCGACCGGCGCGTCGGCGTCGACCAGCGCCCGCCCCTGCTCGACGTGCAGCTCCACGAAGGCGGCGAACCGGCCGAGCAGCGCCGGGTCGGCACCCGCCGGCCGGTGGCCCAGCGCCTCGGCGAAGCTCACCCCGGCCGCGTCGCGCAGCCCGGCCGCGCGGTCGGCGTCGATCTCGCCGGTGAGCAGCCTCGACCCCAGACACGGTACGCCGAACCGCGCCCCCTCCTCCTCGACGAACGCGGCCACCACCACCGGCCGGACCGGGGTGACGCCGGCGGCCCGCAACTCGTCCACGGCGAGCAACGCGCTGACGATGCCGAGCGGCCCGTCGTACGCCCCGCCGTGCGGCACCGAGTCGAAGTGGCTGCCGGTGAGCACCGCCCCGCTGCCGGCCCGCCCGTCGGTGTCCGGGTCGCCCCACCAGGCGAACAGGTTGCCGTTGCCGTCCTCGCTGACCGGCATCCCCCGCAGGTCGGCCTGCGCCCGGAACCACTCCCGCAGCCGCAGCTCCGGCGCGGTCAGCGCGTACCGCAGATAGCCGCCGCTGCCGACGTCCCGGCCGACCGGCGCGATCTCGTCCCACAACTCCCGGAACCTCACGGCAAGGCCGCTCACGGGGTTCCTCCGTTGTTCGTGACTGCGGTGCTCCGCTGCGCTGCGCTCCTCGCACTCACGGGGTTCCTCCGTTGTTCGTGACTGCGGTGCTCCGCTGCGCTGCGCTCCTCGCACTCACGCGGGCCCCTCCGCCATGGGGACGCGGACGTCGGTGCGGGTGGCGACGTCGCGGGCGGTGTCGTAGCCGGCGTCGACGTGCCGGATGACACCCATCGCCGGGTCGTTGGTGAGCACCCGTTCGATCTTCTGCCCGGCCAGCGCGGTGCCGTCGGCCACGCAGACCTGACCGGCGTGCAGCGACCGGCCGATGCCCACCCCGCCGCCGTGGTGGATCGACACCCAGGACGCGCCGCTGGCCGTGTTGACCAGCGCGTTGAGCAGCGGCCAGTCGGCGATCGCGTCGGACCCGTCGGCCATCGCCTCGGTCTCCCGGTACGGGCTGGCGACGCTGCCGCAGTCCAGGTGGTCCCGGCCGATCACGACCGGCGCGGACAGTTCCCCGGCGGCGACCATGTCGTTGAACCGCACCCCGGCGACGTCCCGCTCGCCGTAGCCCAGCCAGCAGATCCGGGCCGGCAGCCCCTGGAAGGCGACCCGTTCGCCGGCCAGCCGCATCCACCGCGCGAGGGACTCGTTCTCGGGGAACAGGTCGAGGATGGCCCGGTCGGTGGCGGCGATGTCGGCCGGGTCGCCGGAGAGCGCCGCCCAGCGGAACGGCCCCCTGCCCTCGCAGAACAACGGCCTGATGTACGCCGGCACGAAGCCGGGGAAGTCGAACGCCCGCGCGTACCCGCCGAGCTGCGCCTCGCCCCGGATCGAGTTGCCGTAGTCGAACACCTCCGCGCCCGCGTCGAGGAAGCCGACCATCGCCTCGACGTGCTTCGCCATCGACGCCCGCGCCCGGTCGGTGAACTCGGCCGGCTTGGCCGCCGCGTAGTCCCGGGCGTCGGCCAGTTCCACCCCCTCCGGCAGGTACGACAGCGGGTCGTGCGCGCTGGTCTGGTCGGTGACCACGTCGACGGCGACGCCCCGACGGAGCAGTTCGGGGAAGACGGTGGCGGCGTTGCCGACCACGCCGACGCTGAGCGCCCGCCGGTCCCGCTTCGCGGCCAGCACCCGGGCGACGGCGTCGTCGAGCGAGTCGGCCACCTCGTCGAGGTAGCGGTCGTGCACCCGCCGGTCGAGCCGGGTGCGGTCGACGTCCACGACCAGGCAGACGCCGTCGTTCATGGTGACCGCGAGGGGTTGCGCCCCGCCCATCCCGCCGCAGCCGGCGGTGAGGGTCAGCGTCCCGGCGAGGCTGCCGCCGAAACACTTCGCGGCGACGGCGGCGAACGTCTCGTAGGTGCCCTGGAGGATGCCCTGGGTGCCGATGTAGATCCACGAGCCGGCGGTCATCTGCCCGTACATGGTCAGGCCGAGGGATTCCAGGCGGCGGAACTCGGGCCAGGTGGCCCAGTCGCCGACCAGGTTGGAGTTGGCCAGCAGCACCCGGGGGGCCCACTCGTGGGTGCGCATGACCCCGACCGGGCGGCCCGACTGCACCAGCATCGTCTCGTCGTCGCGCAGCCCGGTGAGGGTGCGCACCAGCGCGTGGTACGACGGCCAGTCCCGGGCCGCCTTCCCGGTGCCGCCGTAGACCACCAGGTCGTCGGGGCGTTCGGCCACCTCCGGGTCGAGGTTGTTCATCAGCATCCGCAGGGCGGCCTCCTGCGGCCACCCCTGCGCGGTACGGGTGGTGCCACGGGCGGCACGGACGGGCTGGTGCATGGCGTACTCCTCTCAGCCGAGGAACAACTGACGGCGGGCGGCGGACGACTCGAACGCCTCCAGGCGGCGCTGGGTCTGGATCGGGGCGGCGTCGCAGATCGCCTGGAGCACCACCATCGCCAGGGTCATCGGGGCGGTGTGCAGGTCGAAGACGAGGTCGGTGCCGACGGCGGCGGGGAGCACCAGTTCGGCGTACTCGGTGGCGGGGCTGACCGGGGAGTCGGTGATCGCGACGACGGTGAGGCCGGCGTCGCGGGCGGCGCGCAGCGCGTCGAGGGTCTCCCGGGGGTAGCGGGGGAGCACGAAGGCGAGCAGCGCGTCCGCCCCCGCCGAGGCGGCCTGTTCGAGCCGGTCGGTGAGCAGGCTGCCGCCGTCGTCGAGGACCCGGACGTCGGGGAGCACCTTGGCGGCGAAGTAGGCGAAGTAGGCGGCCAGCGGCGCGGCGGCGCGCAGGCCGAGCACCGGCAGCGGCCGGCTCGTCGCGAGCAGCCGGCCGGCGGCGGCGATCCGGTCCCGGTCGGCCAGTTCGCCGGCCAGCCGGTCCAGGTTCGCCATCTCGGCGCGTACCGCGCGTTGCAGTTCGTTGCCGTCGTCGGCGCGGCCGTCGGGGCCGGCGGTCAGCTCGCGCAGCCGGCGGCGCAGCGCCGGGTAGCCGTCGTGGCCGAGCGCCACGGCGAACCGGGTCACCGACGGCTGGCTGACCCCGGCAAGCTCGGCCACCTCGGCGGCCGACAGGTAGGCCACGGTGGCGGCGTGCTGCACCAGGCAGTGTGCGATGCGCCGCTGGGTGGGGGTGAGCCGGACCCCGTGGAACAGGTCGAGCAGCCGGTCCGGTGGCGCGGCGACGGCTCCTTCATTCATGCCGCGACTCTATGCATGAAAAATTTCAGAGGCAAGCACTGTCTTCCCGCCCGGAGGCGATCACCGGGTTGACGCCGGGCTCAGCGGGCGGCGCGGACGATCTCGGCGGTGGCGTCCCGGCGGACCGCGTCGTAGAACGCCTCGGCCCTGCGCTCGTCGGCGAAGACCACGCTCTCGGTGCCCACCCGGCCGGTGCCCCGTGACGGGCTGGTGACGAAGGTGAGGTTGCCGCCGCGCAGGCCGCGCAGCTCGGTCGCCAGCTCCAGCAGCGACATCTCCCGGTCGACGGAGACCGACGCCGAGGCGGCCCGGACGAAGTCGTTGAGCTTGCCCGGACTGGTCAGGATGCCGCCGCCGGCCGCCTTGTCGAGGATCGCCCGGATCACCTGCTGCTGGTGCCGGATCCGGGCGAAGTCGCCGTCGGGGAACTGCTTGCGCTGGCGGGAGTAGTCCAGCGCCGTCGCCCCGTCCATCGTCTGCCGGCCGGCCGGGAAGGTGCGCAGCGGCGGGTGGATCGAGGTGAACCGGTGGTCGACGGTGATGTCCACCCCGCCCAGGGCGTCGATGATCTCCTGGAAGCCGGCGAAGTCGACCACCGCCACGTGGTCGACGTGGACCCGGGTGAACTCCTCGACGGTCTGCACCATCAGCGGAATCCCGCCCCAGGCGTACGCCGCGTTGATCTTCGCGGTCCGGCCGCCGTGCCGGCCGTCGGCCGACCGGGGTACGCGGACCCAGGTGTCCCGGGGGATCGACACGAGCTGAGCGCTCTTCCGGTCCTTCGGCAGGTGGGCCAGGATGATCGTGTCGGTACGGGACCCCTCGGTCCGCTCCGGGTCCCGCGAGTCGCTGCCCAGGATCATGATGTTCATGGCGTCCCGGGCCACCACCGGCGGCCGGTCCTGCGTCGGCACGCCGGTGAAGGCGTCCACCCGCTCGACGTCGTTGTCGACCGAGCGCAGATAGAGCGCGCCCGCGCCGACGCCGCCCGCCCCGAGCAGGGCCAGCGCCAGCAGCACGATCAGCGCGATCCGCCAGCCCCGACGACGCCCCGGCGGCGACCCCGGGGCGTCAGCGGACGGGGTCGGAGCGGATTCCGAAACGTTCTCACCTGCGGGCACGGCCGCATGTTACTGAGCCGTCACCCCGTACGGCAGCCCGCGTACGCCCGACGGCCCGAGGCCCGAAAAGCCGCCGTACGCTGGACGTTCAGCCGCCCGTCACCTGCGGCTGGTAGAACCGCGCCGTGGATGCGACGAGACTGCGCCGGGCCATCGCCCGCACCCCGCTGGCACCGGTGGCCGCCTTCCCCGGACGGCTCGCCCGGGTCGCCCGCTACGACGCGAAGGTGCTGCGCACCTCGGCCCGCTGGCTGGCCACCTCCCGGGAGCACCACAACTACACCTACGACCTCACCCGGCTCAGCCGGGAGCACCTGACCTGGTTCGTCAGCGTGGTCTGCGACGTCCCGGTGGCCCGGGTCCGGGGCTACCTCACCGAGATCACCGGTGACGCGGAGCTGCGCCGGCACATCGAACAGGCCACCGCCCGGTCCGCCCGACGCGGCCTGGCCGACCGGCGGGTCCGCTACGCCCGCCGGGTCGGCTGGTACGCGATCGTCCGGGCCACCCGGCCCGCCCACGTCGTCGAGACCGGCACCGACAAGGGGTTGGGCAGTTGCGTCCTGGCCGCCGCCCTGCTGCGCAACGCCGCCGAGGGCCACCCCGGCCGGCTCACCTCGCTGGACGTCAACCCCGAGGCCGGCTACCTGGCCCGCAGCGCGCCCTGGTCCGACGTGGTCGACCTGGTGGTCGGCGACTCGGTCACCGCGATCGCCGCCCTGGACCGGCCGGTCGACCTGTTCCTGCACGACAGCGACCACAGCCACGACCACGAACGCCGCGAGTTCGACGCCGTCGAGCCGAAGCTGGCCCCCGGCGCGATCCTGCTCACCGACAACGTCACCACCACCGGGGTACTCGCCGAACACGCCGAACGCACCGGCCGCCGGTTCCTCGCCTACCGGGAGACCCCGCTCGACCACTGGTACCCCGGCGACGGCATCGGCGTCGCCTGGTGAGGCCCGACCGACGGTGACCCGGGCCGGACGCCGGACGCCCCTGCCACGGCAGCAGGGTGCCGGCCGATCGGGTGTTGCCCCCGGGCCGGTCGCGGATCGATGATGGCCGAACCGCCACCCTCGACGCAGGAGCCGGCATGCAGGTACTCCATCATCCCCGCGTGGCCTGGGACATGGCCCGCCTGATCGTCTCGGCCGTCCCCGACGACCGACTCTTCGACTGGTTGTGCGCCGAAATCGGCGCGCTGCTCGGCCCCGAACACGCCGGCTCCCTCCAGGACACCCGGCGACGGCTCCAGCCGTGGGCCCGGACCACGCCCGAGGCTGCCGCCGTCGAAGCCGGCCGCTGGCGGGTCCGCCTGGAGGACCTGCTGCGCACCCGGCCGGAGACCGCCGAGCCGCTACGGTCGCTCACCGTGATCGCGTCGGGCCTCCACCGCAACCGGATCGGCTGACCGGCTTAGCTTTCGCTTAGCCCGCTTGTCCCCGGGTCGTCCCCTGCGGCAGCATCGGTCGGCGTGACCGACGGCAGCGTGTCCCAGGAACCCGACCCCGGGCCGGGCGGCGACGCCCCCGCCGGGCGTCCCGGGCCGGGGCGTCGCCGCGCCCGGGGCGGCGGACGTCGCCGCTGGCTGGCCGCCGGTGGCGTCGCCGCGCTCGCCACCGTGCTCGGGCTGAGCCTCGCGCTACGCTCCGGAGCCGCCCCCGCCTGTGCCGCCCCGCCGGCCGGGCTGGCCGGTGCCGGGCCGGTCGCCGCCGGGCCGCTGCCACTGGCGGCCCCACCCACCGGCAGTACGGTCCACAAGGGAAAAGCCACCTTCTACGACTCGAAGGGGGCCGGCGGGAACTGCTCCTACCCGTCCGCCCCGGCCGACCGGATGTACGTGGCCCTCGGCCCCACCGAGTACAGCGCCGGTGCGGCCTGCGGCGGGTACCTCGACGTCACCGGCCCCCGGGGCACCGTCCGTGTCCTGATCATGGACCAGTGCCCCGAGTGCGCCCCCGGCCACGTCGACCTCTCCCGCGAGGCGTTCGCCCGGATCGCCGACCCGGTGCAGGGCATCGTCGGGGTCAGCTACCGCGCGGCGGTCGACCCGCCACTGTCCGGCCCGCTCACCTTCCGGATCAAGGAGGGCGCGTCGCAGTACTGGTTCGCCGTGCTGGTCGCCGGGCACGGCAACCCGCTGCGCGCCGTCGAGGTGCGGCAGGGCTCCGGCGCCTGGCGTACCGCCGTCCGGCAGGACTACAACTACTGGCAGATCGACTCGGGTGCCGGCCCCGGCCCGTACGCCGTCCGGGTCACCGACGTGTACGGCCACCGCGTCACCGCCACCGGCGTCACCATGTCCCCCGGCCGGGTCCAGCGCAGCACCGTGAAGATGTACGGCGGCAGCGCCCCCGCCGCGCGGAAGAACCCGACCAGCCGGCCGTCCTCCCCGAGCCCCGGCGCCACCCCGAGCCGGGCCACCGCCAGCCCGTCGACGGTCGCCCCCACCGGCTCGCCCGGCACACCGCAGGTCAGCGCCCCACCCGCGCTCGCCGCGTCGGCGGAGCCTGGCACTGGCCGACCTGTCGACTGCGCGTCCCGGGGCTGATCCCCACCGGTCTTTCCATCGTCGCTGCCCGCCTCGGCCCGGTCCGTGCGGAAGCGTCCTCCACCGGGCGTCGCCCGAGCGACCCGTCCGTCGGGAGCGGGATCCGCCGGACGTCGCCGGTCGACCCGGTGCCGGTCGAGCGCGGTCCGTCGGACGGTCAGGCCGGGGTGTCCAGGTCCCGCCACATGAGGATCTCGTCGCGGTCGTCGCCGGCTGCCACCCGCAGCGCGCCCGGCAGCCGGCCCACCTCCCGGTAGCCGAGCCGGTCGTAGAACCTCTCCAGGCCGAGCCCACCGCGCACCGTGACGTGCAGCGCCCGCCAACCCAGCTCGGGCGCGCGCCGGGCGGCCTCCCGCATCAGGGCCTGCCCGTGTCCGCGCCCCTGGGTGCCCGGGTGCACCATCACCCGCTTGAGGACGCCCCAGTGCGCCTTCAACCCGAACCGGTTGTCGGCGAGGAACAACACCGCGACCGGTCGGTCACCCGCGTAGCCGACCAGCATCCGGTCCGGACCGTCGGTGACGGCGGCGAAGGTCGCCTCGGCGACGGGACGTACGTCGGCGGCGGTGACCGGGGCGACGAAACCGACCGCACCGCCGGCGTTGGTGACGTCGACCCAGAGGTCGACGATCTGCTCGCGCAGGGCGGGGGTGAGGTCGGGGTCGAGGACGAAACGCAGGCTCACCCTGCCGATCCTGCTGCGCCGACGCGTCGTACGCCCGCGATCGTGACCCTCCCGACAGGGTCGTGTGGTGCGGGAGGGGGGACTTGAACCCCCACGTCCTTTCGGACAATAGGACCTAAACCTACCGCGTCTGCCATTCCGCCACTCCCGCTCGGGTCAGAGTTTAGAGCGTCGCGCGGAAACGGTGGAGAGCCCGGCCCGGCGCAGGATGTTCGATACCGTCCCGTGACTGACGACGCAGACGTCGTCGGTCGCCTCGCGGATGAACGCGGCGAGTTTCCGGGGCCCCAGATCGGGACGGGCCAGCGCGTACCGGATGACGGTTTCCTGGTGCGGCGGGCCGCTGCGCGGTCGGAGCGGGCTGGCGACGGTGCCGGTGGTGGCGAGCCGGCGGCGGAGCCGGGCGATGTGGTTGCGGTGGCAGCCGATTCGCCGGGCCGCCTCGCTCGGCCCGAGGGCACCCGCCTCGACCTGCCGGATCACTTCGGCGACCCGTTCCGCGCCGACAGGTGCCGCAGCCGGTGGACGGGACGCGGTCGGTGGCGGGACGGTGATGTCGGGCGTCGCGGCGGCCGGGCGGGCCCCGACGCCGGACCGGTGACGTCCGGCGTAGGTCGGGGTCTGGCTGTGGCAGTTCGGGCAGAGCAGACGCAGGTTCGGTGGCCGGTTGTCGAGGAAGTCACCGGTGAGGTGGTCGACGTGCAGGGTCAGCGGCCGGGCCTGCCAGACCGGGCCGGTGCCGCACCCCTCGCACTCGTCGGGGACGCCGATGTCCCGCAGCGCGGCCTTGAGGCGGGCCCCCGGCACGCGTCGGGAACCCGCCGGCAGCGGACGCAACACCTGGACCGACGGGGTGCGCCGCCCGGACGGTCGGCCACTCCCGCCCGTCCGGCGGGTGAAGTGGGACGTGTCGATGCCCAGTCGGTTGAGCTGACGACTGATGTGCGCGTGCGAACCCCCGCTGAACCGCACCCCGAGAACACGCATGACGTCGGCGACGCTGCGGGACTGCGCTGCCGCCTCGGCGAGCATCTCCGGCGTGTACCTGTATCGGGTCATGCGCGCACAGTAGCGGCGGGGTGTGACGCGTTCAGTCGAGGCCGAGGTCCCGGCGCAGCTTGGCGACGTGGCCGGTGGCCTTGACGTTGTAGAACGCGTGCTCGATCTTCCCGTCCGGGTCGATGACGAAGGTGGACCGGATCACCCCGGTCACCGTACGGCCGTAGGACTGCTTCTCGCCGAAGGCGCCGTACGCGGTGAGCACCGCCCGGTCGACGTCGGCGACCAGCGGGAAGGTGATGGCGTCGCGCTCGCGGAACTTCGCCAGCTTGGCGGGCTGGTCGGGGGAGATGCCGACCACCTCGTAACCGGCGGCCTGGAGCGAGGCGAGCGAGTCGCGGAAGTCGCAGGCCTGCTTGGTGCAGCCGGGGGTCATCGCGGCCGGGTAGGCGTACAGGATGACCCGGCGACCGCGCAGCGCGGCCAGGGAGAGCGTCTCCCCGGTGTCGGTGGGGAGGGTGAAGTCGGGGGCGGGGTCGCCGGGGGCGAGCCGGTCGGGCGCGGTCATGGCGACGACCCTACCGCCGGGCTGCGCCGCCCCGGCCGATCCCCGCCGGGACACCCGGGGTGTTCCCCCGCCGCCCGGCACTGCCCGGTGCGGCGCGCGCCCGTCCCTGCGTTCCCGCAGCGTGCGGGACGGCGGCCGGTGAGGGGCCCGGCGGTGGCCCGCTGGTGAACAACGCCATGCCTTGTTGCCGCATCTTGGCAACAACCCGGGCCGGGAAATAGGCTGGGCCTGCCGGCCGACTGGAGGTCATGTGGAAACCCTGGCGATGCACATCTCGAACGGCATCATCAACGGTCCGGTCGCGGGGATCTTCGCCGCCGTCGCGTTGGCCGCCCTGACCTTCTGCGTGCTGCGCGGCCGACGTGACCTGGACGACCGGCTCGCGCCGATGGCCGGCCTGGTCGCCGCGTTCATCTTCGCCGTGCAGATGCTCAACTTCCCGATCTTCACGGCCGGGGTCTCCGGTCACCTGCTCGGCGGCGCGCTCGCCGCCCTGCTGGTGGGCCCCTGGGTCGGCGCGCTCTGCGTGTCGGTGGTGCTGATCGTGCAGGCCCTGGTCTTCGGTGACGGCGGCGTCGCGATGCTCGGCCTGAACATCACCAACATGGCGCTGCTCGGCACCGCGGCGGCGTACCTGCTGATCGCCGGCCTGCTGCGGGTGCTGCCCCGCACCCCCACCGGCCTGGCCGTGACCGCCTTCGTCTCGGCGCTGGTCAGCGTGGTCGTCGCCTCCCAGGGGTTCGTCGTGCAGTACTGGCTCGGCGGCACCACCGACCTGGGCGGCAACCTGACCGGCCTGGCCGGCACGATGGCCGGCGTCCACCTGCTGATCGGCATCGGTGAGGGGCTGATCACCGCGACCACCGTCGCCACCGTCGCCAAGGTCCGACCCGACCTGGTGTACGCGTTGCGCGCGCTCAAGCCGGCGACCGCGCCGGCCCCCGTCCCGGCTGTCGGAGGTGCCCGGTGAGGAAGCGGTCCTGGGGTTTCGTGGCGGCCGGCCTGCTGGTCGCCCTGGTGCTGGCCGGCGTGGTCAGCAACTACGCCTCGTCGCACCCGGACGGCCTGGACTCGTCGCTGCTCAAGGGCTGCACGGTCAACGCCGACGACGAGATCACCGGCGGTTCCTGCCCGGCCCAGCAGGCCAGGGACCACGAGTTGGCGGACAGCCCGCTCGCCGACTACGGCATCCGGGGCGTGGACAACGGCTTCCTCTCCACCGGCCTGTCCGGGGTGGCCGGGGTGCTGCTCACCTTCGCCGTCGGCGGCGGCCTGTTCTGGCTGCTGCGTGGCCGCCGCCCGGCCGGCGGCGACGGTCAGCCGGCCGGCACCGACGGCGGCGCGCGTGACGACCGGCAGCCCGCCGGCACCGCCGGCTGACCGGGCGGTACGACGTGGGTGCCGGACACGCGCACGTGCTCTACCGGGACACCCCCTCCCGGGTGCACCGGCTGGCACCCGAGGTGAAGATCGCCGCGATGGTGCTGTTCACCATCGCCGTGGTGGCCACCCCGCGCGAGGCGTTCTGGGCCTTCGGCGGCTATGCCCTGCTGGTCGCGGTCGTCGCCGCACTGGCCCGGGTCGGCCCGCGCTGGCTGCTGCTGCGCGCCACGATCGAGGTGCCGTTCGTGCTGTTCGCGGTGGCCCTGCCGTTCCTCGGCGCGGGTCCGCGTACCGAGTTCGTCGGGTTGAGCCTGTCGGTGGACGGCCTGCACGGGGCGTGGAACATCGTCGCCAAGGGCACCCTGGGGGTGCTCGCGTCGCTGCTGCTGGCCGCCACGACCACCACCCGGGACCTGATCGTCGGCCTGGACCGGCTGCGCTGCCCGCAGATCATCACCCAGATCGCCACGTTCATGCTGCGCTATCTTGACGTGCTGGTCGGCGAGGCCCGCCGGATGCGGGTGGCCCGGATCTCCCGGGGTGACGACCCGCGTTTCCTGTGGCAGTTGCGCGGCTTCGCCGCCGGGGTGGGCGCGCTGTTCCTGCGGGCCTTCGAGCGGGGTGAGCGGGTCTACCTGGCGATGCTCTCCCGGGGCTACACCGGGCGGATGCCTGCGGTCTGGCAGGGTGCCGGGGCGGCGACCGCCGGGCAGTGGGTGGCGGCGGCGACCGTGCCGCTGGCGGCGGTGACGATCGCCGCCACCGCCGTCGTCCTGACATGATCGGGTACGTGCAGACCGCTGTCTCCCTGGACGTCCGTGGCGTCCGGTACGCGTACCCGGACGGCCACGTCGCCCTGGCCGGGGTGGACCTGGCCGTGCCGCGCGGCGGGCGGGTGGCCCTGCTCGGCCCGAACGGCGCGGGCAAGACCACGCTGGTGCTGCACCTCAACGGCATCCTCACCCCGTCCGAGGGGTCGGTGAGCGTGGGCGGGCTGACGGTATCCCGGGACCGGGACACCCTGGCCGAGATCCGCCGCCGGGTGGGCATCGTCTTCCAGGACCCGGACGACCAGCTCTTCCTGCCCACGGTCGCCGAGGACGTGGCGTTCGGCCCGGCCAACCTGGGGCTGCGCGGTGCCGAGCTGGCCACCCGGGTCGACGAGGCGCTGACCGCGGTGGGGATGGCCGAGCACCGGGACCGCGCCCCGCACCACCTGTCGTTCGGGCAGCGGCGTCGGGTGGCGGTGGCCACCGTGTTGGCGATGCGCCCGGAGATCCTGGTCCTCGACGAGCCGTCGTCCAACCTGGACCCGGCGGCCCGCCGGGAGCTGGCCGGGATCCTGCGCGCCCTGCCGGTGACGCTGCTGATGGTCACCCACGACCTGCCCTACGCGGCGGAGCTGTGCGAGCGGGCGGTCATCCTGGACGCCGGGCGGATCGTCGCCGACGCCCCCACCGTCGACCTGCTCGCCGACGCGGACCTGCTCTCCCGCCACCGCCTCGAACTGCCCTACGGCTTCCACCCCCGACCGATCGGCTGACCACCGCCGGCAGGCGGGTCAGCTGCGGGCCGGTTCGACGGCGGGCCGGGGCGCGGCGGCGCGGGCGGCGGTGTGCAGCCGGAGCAGGCCGGCGGCGACCGCCCCCACCCCGGCGACCAGCACCCCGGTCAGCAGCACCCGTGCGACGCCGCCCGACCACGGCACCGGGGCGACGGCGCGGGACAGCACGGTCAGGTTGGCGACGCCGACGAACAGGGCCAGGCACGCGCCGGCCAGCGCGAGCACGAAGTCGGCGGCGGGCCGGCGGGTCAGCGCCCACCCCCCGGCAGCCACCGCGCCCAGCCCGGTCAGCAGCGGCCACAGCTGCCCGGCGGCCAGCCCCAGCAGCACCCCGCCGACGCCCTGCGCCCCGGCGTCCAGCTCGCGGCCGAGCACCAGGGCGACGGCGGCGGCCCCGCCGACGGCGAGCACTCCGCCGACGCCGCGCAGTGCCCGGGTTCCGGCGGGTGTGCCGGCCGGCAGCAGCCCGGCCGCGCCGACCAGCAGCGCGCCGAGGGCGACGGCCACCCACCACGGGTACGGGTCCGGCGGCGGCACCCAGTCGAGGGTGCCGCGCAGCTCCACCGGCTCGTCGCCGTCGCGCAACGGCACGACCCACTCCCGGACCCGGTGTTCCCGGCCGGGGTCTGCCGCCACCGGGGCGGGCACCCCGGACTCCCGCCACAGGGCCCGCTGGTCGTGCCAGCGGACCCGCCTGTCGTCGCCGATCCTGCGCCACTGCGGGGCGGCGGCCGGGTCGGCGGTGGCGGGCAGCGCGGTGTCCCCGGCGAGGGTGCGGTTGAGGTACGTGGCGGGAGAGCGGACGTTCTCGTACACCCCGCCCGGCCCGACCCGCAGGTACGGCTCCCCGGAGTAGCCGATCACCTCGACGTCCCGGTCGGAGTGGTTGACCAGTTCCAGCCGGGCACCCGCCTCGACGGCCCGGACGGTCAGCCCCGGCCGGGCCGGGGTGATCCCGGTCACCGTGGTGCGGTAGTCGGTGCCGTCGGGGGCGTCCGCCCCGTGCGCGTACGCCGGTACGGCGCAGCCGAGCAGGCCGAGCAGGACGGCGGTGACCAGCAGGACGGCCCGCCGCAGGGGTGCCGGGTTCACTTGCCGGCCGCCTCCACGGCCGTGGTGATTCCGGCCGGGGTGCGGTCGGACACGACGGTGCCGTTCACCTTGAGGGTCGGGGTGCCGGTGACCCCGGCCTTGCTGGCGTCGTCGGTGACGTGTTCGGTCCACGCCGTGTAGGTCCCGTCCCGGACGCAGGAGCCGAAGTCGTCCTTGTTCAGCCCGACGCCCGCGCCGATGTCGATCAGCTGGTCGTTGCTCAGCCCGGCACCGCCCTCCGGCGGCTGCTGGGCGAACAGCGCGTCGGTGAACTCCTTGAACTTGCCGCCCTTGGCCGCGCAGCCGGACGCGGCCGAGGAGCGGGTGGAGTATTCCGTGGTGGAGAACCGGTTGAGGTAGGCGACCGGGTGGAAGACCACCCTGGCCTTGCCGGCGGAGACCAGCTGGTTGATGGTCTCCCCGCTGGCCTCCTGGAACTCTTTGCAGACCGGGCAGAGGTAGTCCTCGTAGAGGTCGATGGTGACCGGTCCGGTGCCGATCACGACGCCGGTGCCGGCGTCGTTCGTGCCGGGCGGGGCCGTGAAGGTGTCCGACTTCTGGCTGGAGTAGACGCTCCATCCGATCAGGCCGGCGACCACCAGCACCACCACCGCGCCGACGGACGTCCAGAGGGTCCGCTTGCGGCGTTTCTCCCGGGCGATCTGCTCGCGGACCACCCGCGCGGCCTGGTTGCGTCCCTTACGACTGCTCATCGTCGTCCTCCACGGATGGGTCGCCCGCGAGCCAGCCGTCCACCGAGAACGGGGTGCGGGGCCAGATCAGCAGGAATCCGGCCAGGGCCAGGAATCCCAGGTCCCGGAGGATCTCCGGGAGGTAGCTCGGGGACTGGCCGGCGGCGAGCTGCCCGCCGCTGCCGAAGCACCCGCAGTCGATGGCCAGGCCGCGGGCCCAGGCCGAGGCGATGCCGGCGACGAAGACCACCAGCAGCGCGGCGGAGATCCCGGCGCCCAACCGGGTGGCCAGCCCGGCGAGCAGCAGCAGGCCCAGCGCCAGCTCCACGAACGGCAGCGCGGCCCCGATCGCCGTGGCCACCTCGTAGGGCATCACCTGGTACGCGTTGACGGCCCGGCCGGAGGCGGCGAGGTCACCGACCTTGGTCGCGCCGGCGTACAGCCAGACGGCGGCCAGGCCGAGCCGGGCGACGACGCCGAGCCAGGGGCGGACGAGCGGCCAGCGGCCGGCCGGGGTACGCGTGGTGGTCACGTTCATTGGTCGTCCCACCCGGCTCGCGGGTTCCCCGGGGTGACCGGTCGCCGGGTGGCCGGCCGGGGCACCGGGGGCCGGTCGAGGCCGGGCGGTGGTCCGCTACGGCCGGTGGCGCAGGGGTCGCGGTGAGCGGGGATCACGTCAAGCCAGGCTACGCGGCGTGGCGGGAGCGGGCAGGGTCGTTCGGCCCTTTCCATGGTCCCGCTCACGCCGGGAACTTTTTCCCCCTGCCGGACGACTACCTGGTCATGACGCCCCACCACCTGCGGCAGGCCCCCCGGCCGCCGAGGTCGCCCCGTGCCGTCGCGGGGTGGCCGGGTGGGCGTACCGGCCCGTGGTCAGCGAGCATGGCGGGATGAACGCAGTCGATCGTCGCCGGCTGGCCCGGCTGGGGGCCGCCGCCGGCCTGCTGGTCACCCTCGTCGCCCTGCTGCTCGCCCCGGCCGGTCCGGCGAGCGCCCACGCCGTGCTCTCCAGCAGCAGCCCGGTGGCCTCGTCCGTGGTGCCGAGCGCCCCGTCGGAGGTGGTGCTGACCTTCAGCGAGTCGGTCCGCAAGGTGCCCGACAAGGTGCGGGTCATCGCCCCGGACGGTTCCCGCGCCGACCGGGGTGAGCCCCGGTTCGAGGGCTCGGTGGTGACGATCGGGGTGGACCCGGCCGGGCCGCAGGGCACCTACCTGGTCAGCTACCGGGTGATCTCCGCCGACAGCCACCCGGTGTCAGGTGCGTTCACCTATTCGGTGGGTGCGCCGTCGACGCCGCCGACCGATGCCGGCTCGGACAGCCGGGCCGACCCGGTGGTCGGCGTGGGCGTGAAGGTGGCCAAGTACCTGGGGTACGCCGGCCTGCTGCTGGTGGTGGGCCCGGCGCTGGTGCTCGCCGCGCTCTGGCCGTTGCGGCTGTCCCGGCGGGGGCCGGCCCGGCTGCTCTGGTCCGGTGTGGGGCTGCTGGCCGTCGCGACGGTCGTCGAGGTGTGGATGCAGGTGCCGTACACCGCCGGTGGGGGGCTGTTCGACGTCACCGGCGAGGGTCTGTCCGAGGTGCTGGGCAGCGGGTACGGCACCACGCACCTGATCCGGCTGGGCCTGCTGGCGGCGGCGGTGTTCCTGCTCCGGCCGCTGACCCGGGGGCCGGTGGGGCGTACCGACGGGATCATCCTGACCGCGCTCGGGGTGGCCGGGTTGTTCACCTGGCCGCTGGCCGGGCACCCGGCGGCCTCCCCGGCCCCGGCGGTGTCGGTGCTCGTCGACGCGGTGCACCTGGGCAGCATGGCGGTCTGGCTGGGCGGCCTGGTGATGCTTGCCGGGTTCCTGCTGCGCCGGGCCGACGAGCGTGAGCTGGGGGCGATCCTGCCGATCTGGTCCCGCTGGGCGGCGCTGGCGGTGGCGGCGCTGCTGCTGGCCGGCGTCGTGCAGGGGTTGATCGAGGTGGCCAGCGTCGAGGCGCTCACCGGCACCACGTACGGTCGGCTGCTGCTCGCCAAGATCGGGCTGTTCGCGCTGGTGGTGGCTGTGGCCGCGTACTCCCGACAGTTGGTGCGCCGGCGGACCGCGGCGGCCCGGCCGCTGCCGGTGCGGCGCGCGGTCTGGGTGGAGTTGGCGGTCACCGCGGTGATCCTGGGCGTGACGGCGACCCTGGTGCAGACCCCGCCGGCCCGGACCACCGTCGACGGGGGGTCCGGTGCCGACGCCGGCTACTACTCGACCACGCTGACCAGCCCGCTCTACTCACTGCAGGTGGAGCTGGACCCGGCCGAGCGGGGCAACAACTCGATGCACCTGTACGCCTACACGCCTGACAACCGGCCGCAGCCGGTGGTGGAGTGGAAGGCCACCGCCGCGCTGCCCTCGGCCGGCGTCGAACCGATCGACATCCCACTGCTCAAGCTCACCGACAACCATGCGACGGGGGAGTTCAGCTTCCCGTCGGCGGGTGAGTGGCAACTGCGTTTCACGGTCCGTACGTCCGACATCGACCAGGCCACGGTGACCGCCACCGTGCCGATCACGTAGAGAAGGGCCCGTCCCCGATGATCCGTCTCCGGCGCTCCGCATCCGCCGCCGCGCTCACCCTCGCCGCCGTCACCGCCACGGTGCTCGGCTTCGCCGGGCCGGCCGCGGCGCACGTCACGGTCAACCCGAAGGAGGCGACCCAGGGCAGCTACGGCCGGTTCGCCATCCGGGTGCCCAACGAGAGCGACACCGCGTCCACCGTCAAGATCGAGGTGAACCTGCCGGAGAACGCCCCGGTCGGCTCGGTTTCCACGATGCCGGTGCCGGGGTGGACGGTGGCGGTGGAGAAGCGCAAGGTGGACCCGCCGATCGAGGTGCACGGCAGCCAGCTCACCGAGGCGGTGTCGAAGCTCACCTGGACGGCCGCCGCCGGTGGCGGCGTCAAGCCTGGCGAGTTCCAGGAGTTCCCGATCTCGCTGGGTCCGCTGCCGCAGGTGGACAAGATGGTCCTCAAGACGCTCCAGACCTACTCCGACGGCAACGTGTCGCGCTGGATCGAGGAGCCCACGCCGGGTGCGGAGGAGCCGGAGAACCCGGCGCCGGTGCTGACCCTGACGGCGGCGGCCGCGTCCCCCTCGGCGGCACCGGCGGCGGCGGGCGCGCCGGCCGCGAAGGACGACGACGATGACGACGACGCGGGTTCGACGGCGGTCGTGCTGGGCGTCGCCGGTCTGCTGGCCGGCCTCGGTGGGCTGGCCCTCGGTGGGCTGGCCTTCGCCCGGACGAGGCGGGAGCCGACGCCGAAGTCCTGACCCGTACCACCCGCACCGGCCCGTCGGACCCCGTCCGGCGGGCCGGTCGCGTCGCCGCCCCCCCCGACGCGGTGCCGGACAGGCCCGGACGCGGTGACGGCCCTCCGCGCTGCCGACGCGGAGGGCCGTCTCACCGGGGGATCGGTGTGCTGTGGGTCGTGACCGACTGACCCCAGATTAGCGCCAAAGGTCGGAGAAGGGAATATCTGTCCTATTGGTGCTGCCGGCCTGTGGCGTGCACCGGCTCCCGCTCCCGGCTGCGCTCCCGGCGGACCGGCAGCAGCACGAGCAGCAGCAGCGCCAGCAGCACGTACGCGTTACGCAGCAGGAACTCCCAGGGGGTGTCCGTGCGGGCCGGCGCCACCCCCCAGTCGTAGAACGAGACCACCCCGTAGACGATCACCAGGCCGGTGCCGGTGGCGAGGGTGAGCAGCCGCCGCCGACGGCGCGCCCCCGCCGGGGTCGAAGGGTCGGCGTCGAGCGCCGCGTCCACCAGCACCACCACCGCCGGGATGAACCAGTAGATGTGGTGGGTCCAGGTGATCGGGCTGACCAGGCCGCCGACCAGCCCGGTGAGGGTGAGGCCGGTCAGCCAGTCGCCGGCCCCGGCGGCGCGGGCCGCCCGCCACAACCCGTACCCGAGGATCGCCACGACCAGCACCAGCCAGAGCAGCCGGTTCGGCTCCTGCGGCGCGTCGATCCGGCTGAGCAGGCCGAACAGCGACTGGTTGCCGGTGTAGTCGGTGCGCCCCACCCGGTCGGTGGCCCACAGCTCGTGGGTCCAGAACCGCCACGAGTCGCGGGGGGCCACCGCGGCGGCCAGCAGCGTCGCCGCTGCGGCCGTGACACTCGCCACCACGGCCGCCCGCCACCGCCGGGTCACCAGCAGGTAGACGATGAAGATGCCCGGGAACAGCTTGAGCGCCGTGGCCAGCCCGACGCCCACCCCGGCCCAGCGTCGTGCCTGCGGTACGGCGAAGAGCAGGTCGGCCAGGATCAGCACCACCAACAGCATGTTGATCTGACCGAAGGTGATCGTCTCGCGGGTGCTCTCCACCGCGAAGACCAGCAGCACCGCCACGGTGAGCGCGTACCTGCGGTGCAGACCGTGCCGGGCGATCACCGGCAGCACCAGCCAGCGGGTGGTGACCACGACGGCGACGCAGGTCAGCGCCGTGAAGATGACGATGGTCAGGCCCAGCGGCAGCACCCCGAACGGCCGCAGCAGCAGGGCGCTGAACGGCGGGTACGTGAAGTACAACTCACCCTGAACCCGGTCGGGCTGCACGTAGTCGTAGAGCGGATGCCCGGACGCCCACCAGTCCATCGCCCGCATGTAGATCTTCAGATCGAAGAAGTCGTGCACCAGGCCCGGCAGGTAGAGCGCCGGCAGCACGGCCGCCAGCGCCAGCACCGTGACGACCCGGCGGACCGTACGACTTCGCTGGTCCTCCGGGGTGGTGACGGGGGACGCGACGGATTCGGCGGGCACGGGGAAACCCTAGCGGTCCCACCCCGCGACAGTGCCGAGGCGCGGGGACCTGGGCTGCGCGTAGTCTGTTCCGGTGGCTGACCTTCTCGTCTGGATCGACTGTGAGATGACCGGGCTCGACCTCGGCAGCGACAAGCTGATCGAGGTGGCCGCACTGGTCACCGACCCCGACCTCAACGTGCTGGGGGAGGGTGTGGACGTGGTCATCCACGCCGACGAGGCGGCCCTGGAGGCGATGCCGGAGATCGTCCGCACCATGCACGCCAAGTCGGGTCTCACCGAGGAGGTACGCCGTTCCACGGTCACCCTCGCCGAGGCCGAGGACCTGGTCCTGGAGTACGTCACCAGCCACGTGAAGGACCCGCGCACCGCGCCGCTGTGCGGCAACTCGATCGCCACCGACCGGGGCTTCATCGCCCGGGACATGACCCGGCTCGACGCCCACCTGCACTACCGCATGATCGACGTGTCGTCGATCAAGGAGCTGTGCCGGCGCTGGTACCCCCGGGTGTACTTCGGCCAGCCGCGCAAGGGGCTGGCGCACCGGGCCCTGGCCGACATCCGGGAGAGCATCCGCGAGCTGGAGTACTACCGGCGCACCCTGTTCGTGCCGCTGCCCGGCCCGGACGTCGAGACGGCCAAGGCGATCGCGGCGCAGCTCTAGGCAGGCGGTCACCGAGGGGCCGAACCCGCTGGACGGGCCCCGCCCGGGTGTGGCTATTATTAGTCCGCACCCGCCCGGGAAACCGGCGCGGACGGCATGGTGGCTGTAGCTCAGTTGGCAGAGCACCGGGTTGTGGTCCCGGTTGTCGTGGGTTCAATTCCCATCAGTCACCCGGTTGATGGATCTGCTCCACCTCAGCTCAGGCCCCCTCAGTCGAGGGGGCCTGAGTCGTTCCAGGGGAGAACCGGGGGCTGGCCCGGCGGGCGTCACACCCCGCACGTGGACCGGCCCCCGCCTGGTGGCGGGGGCCGGTCGTGGAAGGTCGGTGCGTGCCGGTCGATCAGGACCCGGCTGGCCGGCTGCGGTCGGTCAGGGGGTCGGCTCGGCGCTCGGCTCCCCGGTGGCGTCGGGCGAGGCACCGGCGTCCGGCTGCCCGGCGTCCGGGTCGTACGGCAGGGCGCTGCCCTTGACGTACTGGTCCCAGCTCATGTTCCAGTCGGTCCAGCCGTTGCCGTTCTGGAGCTTGCGCTCGGTGCCCTTGACCGTGATCGGGTCACCGATCTTGGTGTTGGCGAACAGCCAGGCACCGTCCTTCATCGACACGTTCACACAGCCGTGCGAGACGTTCGTGGTGCCCTGCTGCCCCTCCGACCAGGGGGCGGCGTGGATGAACTCGCCACCCCAGGTGAGCCGCTGGGCATAGTCGATCTTGGTGCGGTAGCCCTCCTCCGGACCCAGCTCCTCCATCGTGTCGAAGACCGTCTTGCGCAGCTTCTCGATCACCACCATCGTCCCGCTGGACGACGGGGTGCTCTTCTTGCCCAGGCTGACCGGAATGGTCTTGACGACCTTGCCGTCCTTGGTGACGGTCATCCGCTTGGTCTTGTTGTCGACCTGCATCACCACCGACGGGCCGATCTTGACGTCCACGCTCAGGTCGGCCCGGCCGTACCAGCCGTCGCCCATCGGCAGCCCGCCGGCCTGCACCCGGTACGAGACCGTCGTGCCCGACTTCCAGAACTCCTTGGGCCGGTAGCGGACCTCGGTGGGGCTGACCCAGTGCCAGACACCCTCCTGGGCCGGGGTGCTGGTGACCGTCATCCGGCGCTGCACGTCGTCGCGGTAGTCCTCCGGGACGGCCCGACCGAACTTCACGACCAGCGGCATGCCCACGCCGACGACCTGGTTGTCGCCGAGGAAGCTGGTCACCCGCACCTGCTTGTCCGGCTTGGCCATCACCGTGAAGGTGCTGGTGGCCGTGGCCGGCTTGCCGTCCTCACCGGTCGCCGTGACGGTGGCGGTGTACTTCTCCCCGTACTCCAGCGCGCCGGCGGGCAGCCAGCTCGCGCCATCCGCGGCGAGCTTGCCCTCGACGGCCTTGCCGGCGGCGTCGGTGAGCGCGACGGTGGCGTCCTTCGCGTCCTTGGCGGTGAAGACGATGCCGGTCGAGGCCGGGACGTCGGTGGCGTCGGCCTTCGGTTCGGTGATGGTCGCGCTGGCCTTCGGCGCGGTCTGCTCGCCGCCGCCCTGCCAGCTCGACGGCTTGTCGCCGCCCGAGCCCGTGCAGGCGGAGGTGAGGGCCAGCGCCGCGGCGAGGACCCCCGCCGCGAGCACCCGGCGTCGACCGGTACGCCCGGTCAGGTGGTCCTGGACAACTCGCATGATTCCCTCACAGTCGTGGTCCCCGATGTCCCATCGTCCCTCACAGACGCGGCGGCACGCCCGTCGGTTGCGAACGGTGAACTGAAACACGCCGCCGGGCGGGACGCGACCACGCCGGGTAATCAGCCCGTCCCGGTCCGGGTCGGCGCGCCGCGCCGACCCGGACCCGGGGTCAGACCAGTGGACCCGAGCCGCCCTGCGGCACCGGCACCGCGCTGCCCTTGACGAAATCCGCCCAGGTCATGCTCCACGCCGTCCACCCGTTGCCCGGTTCGAGCTTGCGCGGAGTGCCCTTGACCGTGATCGGGTCGCCGACCTTCGTCTGGGAGAAGAGCCACCTGCCCATCGCCATCGACACGTTCACGCAGCCGTGCGAGACGTTCCGCCGGCCCTGCACCCCCTCGGACCACGGGGCCGCGTGGATGTACTCACCGCCCCAGGTCAACCGCTGAGCGAAGTCGATCTCGGTGCGGTACTGGTTGGCCGGGTCCGGCTCGTCCATGGTGTCGAAGACGGTCTTCTCCTTCTTCTCCATCACCACCATCGTGCCGCTGGAGGAGGGCGTGCTCTTCTTGCCCAGGCTGACCGGGATGGTCTTGACCAGCTGGCCGCCCTGGAAGACCTCCATCTGCTTGGTGGCGTTGTCCACCTTCATCTCGAAGGCCCGCCCGATCTTGGCGGTGGCCGACCGGTCCACGTTGCCGTACCGGCCGTTGCTCAGCGGAATCCCGGCCAGCGCGATCCGGACGCTCAACGTCGTCCCCGGCTGCCAGTACTCAGGCGCCCGGTAGTACGCCTGCGTGCCGCTGGAGACCCAGTGCCAGGCCCCCGGCTGCGGCGGATCGGTCTTGACGAACATCCGCTTCTGGACGGCCGCCCGGTCCTTTTTCGGGATACCCGGGCTGAACTCGGCCACCACCGGCATGGCCACGCCGTACGTCCGGTCGTCGAAGAGGTACAGGCCGGAGCCGATCATCGACTTCGGCTTGGCCATCGTGGTGAACGTGCTCACCCCCTGCCGGGGCTGACCGTCCGCGCCGGTGCCGGTCACCGTGGCGGTGTACCTGGTGTTGTACTTCAGGGCCGACGACGGCACCCAGGAACTGCCGTCCAGACGCATCTTTCCGCCGACCTGCTTGCCGTCACCCGTGGTGAGGGTGACCGAGGAGACCTTTCCGCCGCCCGGGAGGTCGGCGCTGATCTCGGTGCTGACCGGCCTGCTCTTCGCCCCGTCCGCCGGGCTGACCGTCAGGCCGTCCGCCACCGGTGCCGACGGTGACGCCCCACCGGACTGCGTCGGGGTCACCGCCTCGGTGCTCGGCGAAGCCCCGGTGCCGCCGACGAACTCGGCTTCCTTCTTCTGGTCGCCGCCGCAGCCGGCCAGAGCCAGCGACGCCGCCAGGACGAGAGCGCCCGCCATCGCCCCGCCCCGCGTGAACCTGCCCATCCCCACCTCTGTTCTCGCGTACCTGGCGGACATCGTGCCCCATGGCGGCCACCAGCTCGATGCCGGACGCTCTCCGGCAGGGGGATCTGAAGCCTTTTGCCCGTTAAGCTCGCCCGAAGGGTGGAGCCGGGTATCGGATTGGAACCCCGCTCATGGCCCGTGCTAGTGTTCTCTCCGTTGCCAACGAGCGCCGCTAGCTCAACTGGCAGAGCAGCGGACTCTTAATCCGCGGGTTCGGGGTTCGAGTCCCTGGCGGCGCACCACAAAAAGGCCCTGACCAGCGTTTAGCTGGCCAGGGCCTTGATGTTTGTCTATGTAGTTTTGAACCGCCCCCCGTAAACCCCTCAGTAACGCCGTGGGGCGATCACATTCGACGGGGCGGGTGGTGCTGCCGGCCGCTGCCCGGCTATGCGGTCGGCTGCGGGCCGGGGCCGGGGTTCTCCGGATCTCCTGACGTTGGTCTTCCGCCGAGCTGTTCGAGGATGGCTGAGCTGTCCGGGGCGAGGGCGGCCTTGACGATGTAGTGCTTCTTGGTGATCTCGTTGCTTCCGTGCCCGAGCTGGGCGGCGGCGCTGTCGGTGTTGGCCTCTCTGTCGATCAGGGTGGCGACGGTCTTGCGGAAGGTGTGCGGGGTGACCCATTCGAGGCCGGTGTCGGCGCGGGCTGCACGCCACTGCCGGCGCACGTTCGGTGGGGAGAGCCAGGTGCCGCGTCGGGAGGCGAAGATCGCGTCGTGGGGGTTGTCGGCGGCGTCGAGCCTGACGCTGGACGTGGATCGTTTGCGGCGAGTTTCACCGTCCGGGGTAGGTCGGGGCCGTAGGGTCCTCAGCGCGGCGGATCACGGTTACACGTACGGGCGGAGCAGGTCGCTGAGGTCAGCGCGGCCAACCTCGGCTAGGGCCGCAGGCAGTTCGGCAAGCCGGCCGCGGACCTCCAGCCACTCCCACAGCTCGCGGGGCTCATCGCCTTGGGCGAAGCGGGCCCGGTCGAAGCCGGGCACACCGACCAGGTCGGCCAGATCCTGCCAGTCGAAGTGGAGCCGCCGGATGACGTCGACTTTCACGGTGCCCGGGATCGCTTCGTTGGGTGGCGCCGGAAGCGGCGTGCCCCCTCGGCCGCCTGTTCGTGCGGGAAGAAGTCGGCCGAGCAGCTTAAACAGCACCTCGGCGCTGGCGCGGGCCGCGAACTTCTTGAGGCGGTCGCCCTTGTTGAAGTCAGCGTTATCCATCACGCCCTTGGCGACGAGCCAATGCGGCACCTCGCGCTCGTGCGCCACGGTGGCGATCGTCGCGGCCTCCATCTCCAGGCCGAGGATCTTCCGCATTCCCATCTTCCTCAGGTCCGACCAGATCCTCGGATCCTGGATCACTGCGCTGCCACTGGCGAGCGGGCCGGGGTGGACGGCGAAGGGCAGTCGGTCAGGTCCGTCGACGTCCTCGGCGAGAATTCGCTCGATCTTCGCGGTACCGGCACCGGTCAGCGCCCATGCGCCCTCTTGCCAGACGATGAGATCGTCGGCCGCCAGCCGAGCCAGCCGGTCCGACCAGGCGGCCTTGGGGAAGTACCGCGGCCGGGCCGGGTGTCTGCGGGGGTCCTGTCCCTTGTGGAGGCACTCCAGCAACCAGATTGCGGACTCCTGCTCGGTGGCGATCCCGTGGCTGGGCAGGTCTGAGGGATCGAAGTCCTGTGCGGCGCGTAGCCATCGGTCGTTCAACGGGTACTGCTGGTGGGCGCCCTGGAATGTGTCACCGGCCTGCTTTCCCTCGTCGTACTCGTAGACCGTCGTGGCGACGAGCACGTCGCCGGGGGCCGTGTCGTCAGGATTGCCGGCGCAGACGCCGCACATCGCTAGGCAGGTAGGCTGAAGTAGGTCGGTCAGGGTAGTCGCGATCGGCCCTGTTCGACGCCCGCCCATACCTGTGGGCCGCGCGAGCGCCACGGTGATCCGGTTGCCCGTCGACGACTTGTACTCGCCGGTCAGATACGGGGTGAGCCCCTCGGGGTTCCGCTCGTGCCACTGCCCCGCCCCGACACCGTTCGTGGCCGACCGGGCTGCTTCGAGCTCCTCCGGTAGAGCGGCGATGATCAGGACGTCAACGGGGCTCAAGTGTCCTCCGATTCAGCCGAGGGTGATCGGCGTCAGCGGGCGGGTCTATGACCATGCTAGTCGTGCGCGGTCCCGACCGCGTTCTGCGAAGGGCTGACGGTCTCTGTTGGACCATCCCTTTCGAGCGCCGAGCAGTCCGGATTTCTCGGTTGGTAGGCAGGCAGGGGACAACCGGGTCTGACGCCCCAGAGGGGCGGTCCGGGAGTGAGGTCGGCGCGACGAGCGCTAAGCCGACACGTTCAGGTCGGCATATCGGACTACCTCGCACGCAAGTGCCAGAGCAACGGCGAGCTCGACGACCGACACGACCACGAACGGCCAGTGGTAAGGGCCGTTGGCCCAGTAGATGACCACAGCGGCTGTTGCCGGCATGCAGAACGTACCCAGGTCGACGATGAGCTGCAGGATCTTGCGAGAGCGACGGCGCTCATCGGAGCGGTGTGTCCGCTCCCATCCGAATGCCTTCCCCGTCGGGTCGAGATCCGGAGTGAGGTGATCGCGGATGTAGCGGCCGATCGCCGAGACCTTTTCGTCGTTGACCAGATAGGTCCAACCCAGGACGGTGCTCACCGGTGGCAGCAGGAGCAGCAGGTTGGCGTGGCCTTTGGAGGCCAGACTGGCTGTGATGACCGCCGCCATCGCGGCGAGCGTGACATAGATCAGGTTGTCACGGAGGCCGATCCGGGTCTTCTGTTCGTCCTTCAGGCGTTCGTACTCCACCAGCAGCAGGCGGACGGCGGACTCATCCGGATCAGCCATCCGTTCCTCCCGATCGACAGAGTGCTGTCGCATCATCTAGGTCGGGAGTTGTTGAAGGCAAGGGTGGACCGGTTGCCGGACTGTCCAGCGCGGTGCCCAGACACCGGACTGTCCCTCTGTAGCCAGCGGAGATGACTCCGTTAGATCCGCAGACCCTCGGCTGCGGATGAGCCGGGGCCCGGGCCCGGCGGATCTAACGGCTCGGCTCGGTGGTGAAGTTGCCGTCAACGGTCAGCAGGAAACGGCGCGGCGTCTGGCTGGCGGCGAGCTTCCTGGCCCAGGCGCCGCGAATCCGGGCCACCGTCAGCGTCGCGCCCAGGGCGCCGTGGAAATCGGTAGCGTCAGCCGGGGCGTCGAGGACCACCTGCATGACCCGGCTGCGGGGGCGTAGGCCGGCCTCCGCGTCGGCAGGGTGCAGATCCCAGGCGATGACGTTGCGGCCGATGCCACGGATGTCGGCCTCCTCATCCGGCTGCATCGGCATGATGTCCAGTGCGATGACGCCGTCGTCGTCGAAGGTGATGGTGATGGTCGCGGCCTCGTAGCGGCGGTTGGGTTTCGGGGGTTCCAGATCGAAGGGGAAGTGCAGAACCCAGAACTGGCGGCTGTGCAGATCAGGACGCCTCGCGAGCACCGGATCGAGCTCGGAGTGATCCGCCGGGTAGACCATCGGACGGCCGAAGGACACTGCCGCCTCGCGAAGCAGCCGGTGCTCCCCGAGGACCGGTTCCTCGGCGTAGAGGTCGAGGACCAGGACGGCGTCGGGCATCGGGCCACGATAGCGAACACTGACGCCGAGGCCGCGTGGGCGACAATGGGCGGGTGCAGCATGCCGACGAATCCCCATTCACGACTTCAGGCCGCGGGCTGCTACCGGGCAGACGCCCGCGTGGCGAGTCCGTCTCGTACCCCGGCCCGGTCCGGGTGCAGGTCTGCCGGGCGCTCCACCGCGACTGGGCCGACCTGGCGGAATACTTCGAGATCCCGCCGTCCCAGCGGGCCCGGTTCGACAAGGGCCGGGAGGCGTCCGCCGTCTGGGACTGGCTGGAGAGCCGTAAGCGTCTCGGCGAGTTGGACGGCGCGCTGCGTGCGTTGGGCCTGGCGCACTGTGCCGACCTGCTCCGCCAGGCCTAGCGGTGAACCGTGCCGATGGCGACCAACGGCGCCCAGTAGAAGAGCGGCTCGCCCTTCATGTCGCCGTCCGCCAGCAGGGACCGGGTGGCGCGGTGGACCGCCTCCGGGAGCGTGGTGTTGACCATGCCACTCAGGATCTCGTCTGCGTATCGGGCGGCCTGTTTCGAGTCGCTCAGCTCACCCAGCGTCGCGAGCACCTCGTCGGAGCGGGACGCGAGCGCGAGCGTCGCCAAGCTCACCGGGTCACTGGGCCGCATCGTAGTGATCGAGGCCGCCCCGCAGGCCAGTAGCGCCAGCCGACGGGGAGTGGACGCCCCGATAAGGTCAGCCGGCACGAGCCAATCGTCGCGGTCGAGCTCAAGGTAATGGCCCAGGCCGGGCACGGGCCGCCCGTGGCTGATCACCACCATCATCTCGCCGCCATCACGGAGCCGTGCGCGGGCGTCACCCGAGGTGGCGAGCGGGCGTAGACCAAGCCTCCGGGTGTCCACTCCCGCCAGGTCGTGGTGCAGGACGTACGGGCTGCGCCACGTGTCGGCCGTCACGGAGGAAGCTGACAGGCCCTTCCGACGGGCCGCAAGCTGACGCTGGACGGTCAGCGACGGACAGACCGCGTACCGGACATGCTCGCCGAGCACGACACCGTCGGCGAGGGGCAGGCCGCCCCACGGCACCATCCACAACGCACCGACGGGCACGATGAGCAGCGTCGGCTCGGGCTCATCGAGCAGCGACCGGAGCAGTTCCGGAGGTAGGGCCGCGGCCATCGGCCTCAAGTCCTCGATAAACAGGTTGATCCGCTCGTTGGCATCGCCGAGCCGACCCAGGACCTCGCGTGCGGCTTCGTCGAGGGCGGTCGTACCGATCCGGTATGGCCGGTCCGGCGCGCGCCACAGCCACCAGATCCGGTTCACCTCTGCCGGGTCGACCAGAACATAGAGGAGGTGAGCTGCGGGAGGTAAGGCGGCCAGCATCGGCTTGCCGTCGCGCGCCGGTGGCAGGTAGACCGCGGCCAGCTGGTCGTCGAGGGATGCCTCGGCCTGGCCAGCCAACCCGTGCCGAATCCCAAAGGCGCCGAGCAGGCGGATGCGATCCCGCCGGTCGCCCCTCAGCCGTTGGTCGGCGCGTACCAGAAGGTCCTGGAGCAGGTCGAGCTCGCCGAAAGCCTTGTCCGGCATCCCACCTGCGATCAGACCGGCCAGGCGCCGGCCCGCGAGGCAGTCTGCCACCACGGCGAACGCCGCCGCATCGTCGGCGTCCGCCACTGCCGCGAGTGCCCGGGAGTAGGCCAGCTCGAACCGGTCGCGGTACTCCCGCTGGGAGGACTCGTCGCGGTGCGCGGCCCGGAACTCTTCGATCGAGTAGATCGACTCCAGTCGCGTTCGCGCGGCGGCCTCCACCTGCCCGAGATGTGCCTGCGCCTCGGCCATCTTGTCGAGGGCGTGCCATATGCCGCCGATGTCATCGATCTCCCGATAGGCGGCGAGGCTCCGGCCGAACTCCTCGATCGCTTGCTGCCACTCGCCCCGCCCCCTGGCGAGGCGGGCCATGTCCTGCAGGGCATGGGCCCGGGCACGTGGGAGCCGGGCGGCCTCCGCCTGGCGAAGGCCTTCGGCGTACCACCGCTGCGCGACGTCGAACTCCCTGCGGTCGAGAAAGAGGTCACCCAGGCCGCTGAGCGTATTGGTCAGCCCGACCGGGTCGCCGATCTCGGTGTACAGGCCGTGCGCCTCCTCCAGCAGCGGCACCGCCTCGTCGAGCCGGCCCGCCCGGTGCAGGAGCGCACCCGCCCGGTGGGCGGCGTTGGCCCTGCCGATCGGCGAACCGACCCGGGTGAACGCGGCGAACGCGGTGCGGGCCAGTTCGATCGCGCCGTCCAGGTCCTTCGCGCGCTCGGCGCACTCGGCGAGGCCCAGCGCAGCGTTCGCACCGTACAGGAGGTCACCGAGCTCGGTGGCGAGCGTCTCGGCACGCCGGAACCACTCCTCGGCAGTCCTGCCCGTCGAGTACGCCAGCGACAGGTACCCCAGAGGCACGCTCGCACGCAGCTCCCCGAACCGGTAACCATCGCCGACAGCAACCGACACGGCCTCCTCGTACGCGTCAATGGCGTCGTCGATGCGGTCGCGCGCCCGCGCGACGTCGCCCGTCCCGATCCGAGCGTGCACCAGCACCACCCGGTGGCCGGCCGTGGGCTCGAAGCCCGCCAGTCGCTCGAAGATCGCGGCCGCGCGGTCCAGATCGCCGGATTGCAGGGCCAGGTCGCCCTCGGTCTCCAGATCAAGGATCGTGTGCCACGCTGTCTCTTCCAGTCCGGGAGACAGCGGCCCGAGAGGCGCGCAGGGGTCGTGCAAGTGACGGTAGCGGCTGCGCAGCGCGACGGGCCCGGGCGGCTCGACCCCGTCGAGCAGCATGAGCCGCGCAGCGCGGTCCTGCGCCGACCACGCGCGGAGCAGCGGCAGGGTAGCGGGATGGTCCACGATCGCTCCTTGCTCAGGGTCCACGTGAGCGCCGGCGCGCCGCAGCGGCACCAGACGCGCATCTCGCGGTCGTCCAGGAATACCACGGCTGCCGGCCGGTCGGGATCCGGACGACCGGCCGGGTCGCTCGTCGGGTCCGAAAGACCCCGGAAAGACACGGAATCCCGGACGGCGCAGGTGGGAACCGCCGTGTTGAATACGGGAGTCGCCGGCGACGTACGATCACGGTGACGGCGAAGCATCAGACCGGGATTGCGGCACCGGTGCGGGGGACGGGGCAGGGTGTGTTCGGTTCGAAGAAGAAGATCAACGATATGATGGCGCAGCTCAGGCCCGACCTGAGTCGGGAGTCGCTCGGCGTCGGGCCCGACTTCCCGGGCATCGCCCCGAACCCGCTCCTGAGCGGTGATGCACGCAAGCGCAACGCGGAACTGCGTACGGGGGTGCTTGCGCTCGGTGTTCTCGTCGACTGGCGGGAGGTGAACAGCAACCCTCGCGTGGTCCTGATGTTCGACGTGGAGACCGCCGACGACATCGCGTTCCGCGGCATCGCGGACGAAGACCTCACGATCACCGAGCTCACCCGACTCGCCCCAGGGCAGACGTTGCCCGTGCGCTACCGGCCGGCCGTCATGGACCACTACGTCGCCCTTGCCCGGGACGCGGACCCGGCCCGTGTGCAGCAGCTCTCTGACGAGATCGCGCGCCGCAAGCGGACCTGACCCGAAGCCGTCGGGCAGACGCGGCGACAACACGGGCGCATCCTGGTCGAGTTCTGCCGCCCCCCTCCTCATGGAGTACGCGACGTTCGGGCGTGTACCGCCTTCCGTCGGGCCCGGGCGATGCCCTCATGCGCGTTCTCCTGCTCGTCGTGGTCACCGGTCGCGGTGGCGATCGACAGCGCAACGGCGTACCGGGCCACCGCCTCGGTGGTACGCCCCGCGGCCGTCAGGACGTCACCGAGGATGTTGAGCGCGCTCGCCTCCCCGTAACGGTGCCCGATCGAATGCAGAATGCGGATCGCCACGGTCAGGTCACCGATCGCCCGCGCGTGGTCGCCGCGAGTGCCGTGCACCCGTCCCAGGTTCGTCAGCGCGACTGCTTCGCCGTAGACGTGGCCGGCCGACCGGAAGATCTCACGTGCCGCCGACAGATGCCCGGCCGCCTCGTCGTGCCGCCGGAGGCTGGTGCACACGTCACCGAGGTTGGTCAGGGCCGCGGCTGCTCCGACTACGGCGCCGGTCTCGCGGAACAGGGCGGCGGCGCGGAGCAACTGGTCGTACGCCTCGTCGAAGTGGCCCGGTCGGGTGTTGGCGTTGCCGAGGTTCACCAGCGTGGATGCTTCGCCGTATCGGTCGCCGACGCGGCGATAGGCGGCGAGCGCGGCCCGTTGGTGCGCCTCAGCGTCGTCACGGCCGAGACGTTCGTAGACGATGCCGAGGTTGGACAGGGCACGGGCAGCGCCGAGTTGGTCGCCGCACCTGTCCAGGATCGCGGCAGCCTGGGACAGGTGCGTCTCGGCGAGTTCGTAGCGGCCGAGGAGCCGGTGGACGGCACCGACGTTGGTCAGCGCCACGCCGTACCGGGACGCGTCACCGCTGCGCTGTGCCGCTTCGAGTGCGTACCCGTGCAGCGCCTCGGCGTGCATGTATGCGCCGCCTTCGAGGTGGCGGTAGAGCGTGGCGGCGAGATCGGTCGTGAAATGGGGTCGGTCGTGTTCAAGACCGGCGGCGGCGGTGGCGACGAGTCCAGGTAGTTCCGCGTCCAGCCAGGCCTGTGCCGCGGTCGCGTCCGGGAAGCTCGGCGCGCGCGCCACCGCCGGGCGGTGTGCCCGGTCGGCGGGGTGCAGCCGGTCCATGGCCGCCGCGGCGGTGGCGAGCAGGTGGGCATGCAGCCGGTCGATGGCCCCGCCGGGATCGTCGTCGGCGGCCAGCTCGGCGGCGTACGCGCGTAGCAGGTCGTGCATCATGTACCGGCCGGGCGACTCCGTGCGTACGAGGTGCTTGCGGGCCAGCACGTCGAGCTGCATCGCGGTGTCGGTGCGTGCCATGGCGGCTAGCGCGGCGGCGGCGCCAACGTCGAACGACGGGCCGGGATGCAGCCCGAGGTTGCGGAACAGTCGGGCCGCCGCCGCCGGAAGCTGCCGGTAGGACCAGGAGAACACCACCCGCACGGCGGCACGCACGTCACCGCCCGGATCCAGCAGCCGCAGCCGCCGCTGCCGGTCGGCAAGCTCACCCACCAGAGCGGTGAGCGGCTCCCCGGCTCGGAAGGTCGCGAGTTCCGCCGCGACCCGCAGCGCCAGCGGGAGATGTGCACACTGGTGAGCCAGTGTGGCGGCGGCCTCCGGTTCATGATCGACGCGTGCGCCGACGAGTGAGCGTAGGAGCGTCAGGGCCTCCGGGGTGGAGAGCACATCCAGCAGGAGGCGGCGGGCACCGTGCAGGGCCACCAGTCCGGCGAGGCTGTCGCGGCTGGTGACGATGACCGTACCCGTCCCCGGGATCAGCGGCCGGATCTGGTCGACGGAGGCGGCGTTGTCGAGAAGGATGAGCAGCCTGCGGCCCGCGGTCTCGGCCCGGTACCTGGCGGCCCGGCGGTCGAGGTCGGTCGGGATGCTGGTGGCGGGAACGCCGAGGGACTCCAGGAGGTGACCGAGCGCGGCGCGGGCCGACACGGGGCGCTGCGGATCGTAGCCGCGTAGGTCCAGGTAGAGCTGGCCGTCGGTAAAGCGTCCACGCGTTCGGTGTGCCCATCGCACGGCCAGGGTCGTCTTGCCGACCCCGGCGGTGCCGCAGACGACGGCGATCCGCACGGCCGTGCCCCGGTCCTCGACCAACTCCTCCAAGGCGGACAGCTCGGCCGCACGGCCGGTGAATCCGGCGATCTCAGCCGGGAGCTGATTGACCGGTGACACGGCGGCGGCGGTGTCGACCAGCGGATCCACCGGCGGTGCGGGTGTCTCATCGTCGAGGACGCGTAGATAGGCCGCGACGAGGTCCGGTCCCGGACCGACGCCCAGCTCGTCGGCGAGGTGCCGGCGCACGGCATCGTAGGCCGCCAACGCCTCGTCACGCCGGCCGACGCAGTGGTGGGCCAGGACCAACCGTGTGTGCACCGCCTCGTCCAGCGGATGTGCCGCCGCCTCCTCACGGAGCAACGGCAGCGCCCGGTCGCCGGCTCCCAGGGTCAGCAGTGCATCGGTGTAGCGGACGATCGCCGCTCGGCGGTCGTCGAGCAGCGAGCGGACCTTCGGATGCCCGGCGAGCGTGGGTACATCGGCAAACGGTGCCCCCTGCCACAGCCCGAGCGCGTTGGCGAGCTGCGCTGCGACGCTCTGCGGATCACCGCGACGGTCCGCCTCCGCCGCAGTGGTCAGCAGATCGCGAAACCGAGCGAGGTCGACCGCGCCGGCCGGCAGCCGGAGCGCGTACCCGCCACCGGTAAAGGGCAGGACCGTGCTGGGTGTGTGAGCTCGTCGGCCGGGTTCAAGGAGGCGGCGCAGATGCTTCACATGAGTCTGGATCACATTCGTCGCGGTGGGGGGCGCCTGCTCGCCCCACAACACGTCGATGATGTGCGAACCCAGCAGCGGGCGGCCGTCCGCGAGCACGAGCAGGCCGAGCACGGCGCGGCGGCCGACCGGACCGAGGCTGATCTCCGTGCCGTCGCGCCAGAGCCGGACGGGACCGAGGACCTGGACGACAAGCAATCCGCACTCCCTCGCAGCAATGCCCGAGGTCCCCATTCTGAGGTGTCACCCGGCTGGATTCCAGATAGGCCGGCATGACTGTCAGAACGGATGCGGCACGTCGGTCCCGCGTCCTGAACCGGGGCGGAACCCGGCCCCGGTGGGCCGAGTCCCGCCACCTGATGGCGGTCGTTCAGCCGCCGCAGGTGAACTGCACGTAGTTCGACTCGGTGCGGGCGGCGGCGGTGGAACTGCCCAGCCGGGCCTGATGGATGCCGAGCACGGCGAAGTAGGCGGCCCGGCAGTTGGAACTGGCGACACTGGTGACTGCCTCGCCCGGCTCCCGGTAGGGCGTCGCTACGGCCAGGCTGCCGTACTGGCTGATCTCCCAGCGATTCAGATCGGGCACCCAGAAGTACAGCGTGGCCTTCGCGCTGAGGTAGTCGACCGGTGCCGGGCAGGACGAGGACGCCTCACCGACGGCGAGGAAAAAGCCACCACCGTCGTTACGCAGCACCTGGCTGAATGCCGAGCAGGTCACGACCGCAGCGGTGGTCTTGGTCGTGCCGGCACTCGGACGCAGGGTGAATGTCTGCGGCCCAGCCTTGCGTGCCACCCACTCGGCGCTCTGCGGGGCGGGCAAGGTGGCAGCGGCCTCGGCGATCATCCTGTCCACCTGGGCATCGGTGAGCGGGGCAGGCGCGGCGTAGCCGGGGGCGGCGAGCGTAAGGATGCTCAGCATCCCGACGACAGCGGCGCAGGCGAGTCTTTTCACGCGGGGCTCCTTCGAACCGTACCGTCACAATCTGTGCGGTGGGTGTCCGGAACGTATCGGCGGTGGTTGGACCCCCGCTGGACGAATACTGGACGGGTCAGAGCCCCACCGAATCTCCCTCTCGGACGCATACTGCTGATCGGCTGCTTCGCCTTCGTGGGTGGACGTTGTGCGGCGGAGGTTCAGGGCGAAGGCGGTAATCCAGGTCCAGCCGACTCCGATGGTGAGGCGCTGCTTTACGTGGAGCGGTTGCGTGGCTCTTCGGATGATGCCCGGCGGTCCTGGCGGATACCAGGACCGCTGGGCCTGGGTGGCATGGGACGCTTCTTCAGGGCTGCACAGGTGCCCCGGCCACCTTCCTGCGGGCTTCGTCAGCAGCCGTGACGAGGTTGAACACCGTGTACGGATCGTGGCCGCGGAACAGCAGGGAGATGACCAGCGCGGCCATCGCCTCCAGATGCCGGGCGTACGTGACGTCGCCGACCGCCAACGGCGCACAACCCAGATCCTCGATCAGCGCACCCACCGTGGCCCGGGCCTGCTCGTCGTCGCCGCAGAAGGGGACCACCAGGGGTCGACCGTCGAAGGAGGGCGGGTCGAGCTGCCAGACCTTCGCCTCACACAGGTTGAACGCCTTCACCACGCGGGCGCCGGTGCGCTGCTGAATCTGCTCGGCCAGCGAGGTGGCGCCGGAGGTGACCGAGAAGCCCGTCAACTCCACCGGGTTGGTGCAGTCGACGACGACCTTGCCGGTCAGCGCACCCCGGCCCCCGGCCGCGTCGAGGACCTCCGGGACGGCCGTGTACGCCACGGCCAACAGGGTGACGTCCGCCGCCTGCGCCGCGTCGGCGAGCGAACCGCTCCGCGCTCCCAGGGCGGTCGCCAGTTGCTGTGCCTTGGCGGCGCTACGTCCGCCGACCAGCACGTCGTGGCCCGCCGCCGCCCAGCGCCCGCCCAACGTGCGTGCCATCGTGCCGGTACCCAGGATGCCGATTTTCATCATGTCCTCCGCTGTCTCGGCCGGCCGAGCGGTCCGGCAAGTGGGGAAACGATAGAGGTACCCGCCGGGCACCATTGCTGAGTGGTACCACCGCTACCAGCAAATCTGCTGATCTGGTTGCTCAGGCCGCGCCGGCGGACAGTGAGACTCACCTGTCCACTGTCTGCAAGGAGTGTCCCGCGGTGTCCAATCTCGCCGAATCAGCGCCATCGGGTCGGGAAGCGACGGCGGACCTATCGCCCGCGCCTCAGTCGCGCGTGCGCGCCAACCTGCTGCTGCTCCTGCTGTGCATGGCCGAATTCATGATCGTGCTCGACTTCTCCATCACCAATGTGGCGCTGCCGACGATCCAGCGCGAGCTTTCCTTCAGTGACGGCTCGCTGCAGTGGGTGGTCAGCGCCTACGCCCTCGGCTTCGGGGGCTTCCTGCTGCTCGGCGGCCGGATCTCCGACCTGTTCGGGCGTCGCCGGCTGTTCATCATCGGCCTGGTCGCCTTCTCCCTGGTGTCGCTGCTGGCCGGCTTCGCCCAGGACGCCACCCAGCTGATCATCCTGCGCGGGCTGCAGGGCCTCGCCGCCTCCCTGGTCGCGCCGGCTGCCCTCTCCCTGCTGACCACGTCCTTCCCCGAGGGCAAGGAGCGCAACCGGGCGCTCGGCGCGTACGGCGCAGTGCTGTCCTTCGGTTTCGTCGCCGGCGTCATCCTCGGCGGCGTCCTGACCGACGGGCTGAGCTGGGAGTGGGTCTTCTTCGTCAACGTGCCCATCGGCCTCGCCACGGCCGTGTTCGCCCCGGTGCTCGTGCCCCGCCCGGCCGCCGCCGCGGGCCCCCGCCCCCGGCTCGACGTGCCCGGCGCGATCACCATCACCGGCGCCGCGGTGAGCATCGTCTACGGCTTCTCGATCGCCAACACCGAGGGCTGGCTGTCGGTGAGCACCCTGGGGTCGTTCGCGCTGGGCCTGGTCCTGCTGGCGCTGTTCGTCCTGGCCGAGCGCCGTTCGGCGGAACCACTGGTGCCGCTGGAGATCTTCAAGGTGCGCAGCATCGTCGGTGCCAACGTGGTCAACGTCCTCCTGATCGGCGCGTTCGTCGGCATCACCTACGTGCTCACCCTCTATCTGCAGCGGATCAAGGACTACAGCCCGCTGGAGACCGGGCTGAGCTTCGCGGTGCTGGGCCTGACCGCCATGGTCGCCGGCTTCAGCGGGGCCAAGCTGGCCGGCAAGCTGGGCCTGACCCGGGCCATGCTGCTCGGCGTCCTGCTGCAGGCGGTCGGCGCGTTCGTGGTCGCCACGCTCCCGGCCGAGAACTCCCTGGCCTACATCCTGGTCGGCACCGCGCTTGTCGGCTTCGGCAACGTCGCCGCAGTCGTCATGATCAGCATCACCGCCACCGCCGGCGTGGCGGACCACCAGCAGGGCCTGGCCGGCGGGCTGCTCAACACCTCGCAGCAGCTCGGCGCGGCGATCGGCGCGGCTGCTTTCGCCGCGATCGCCGCGTCGCGGACGGCGTCGCTGCTGCCGGAGGGCACCACCGGCAGCGTCAGCGATCCGGTGGCCCTGCTCTCCGGGTTCCGGTATTCGCTGGTGTGCACCGCGATCGCGGCCGTGATCGCGGCCGTGATCGGCGCCGTGATGCTCCGGACGCGCGCGGACAGCCCCTCCTGAGACCGACCACCGATCCGGCCCCCCGCCCGCCCCCCACGGGCGGGGGGCCGGCTGCGCGGCGCGGCTGCCGGCCGCGCCGCGCAGCCGTGCATCCGGTCAGACCGGCGATCGGTTGGTCAGTTCCGCCGAGAGCGCCCGCAGGCGTGCCCGGTCGGCCTCGTCGTAGGCGGCGGGATGCGCCTGCGCCTCGCGGAGCTGGTCGAAGTAGCGTCCGGTGACGCCATCCAGATCGGCGTCGAGAGCCAGCCGGGACACGGCCTCGACCCCGTCCGCAATGGTGCTGATCGGGGTCGACACGATCTTCGTCGGCATGTACGTCGCCGGGTGTAGGGCGTTGACGGTGACTCCGCTGCCCTGAAGCTCGGCGGCCAGGTCAAAGGTGAACATGATCTGCGCCAACTTGCTCTGGCAGTAGGCCCGGCGTCCGCCGTAGCCACGGGTGAGCATGACGTCGGTGAAGTCGATGGGCGTCTGCCCGGCCGAGCTGACGTTGACGACCCGGGCCGGGGCCGAGCGACGCAGCAGATCCAGCAGCCGGTGCGAGAGCAGATAGGTGGACAGGTAGTTCACGGCGAAGCGCAGTTCGAAGCCGTCGGAGCTCTCCAGGCGCGCGGTGCCACCGGGCACGTCGGCGCCGATGCCGGCATTGTTGATCAGCACGTCCAGCCGGGGCTCGGCTGCGGCGACCTGGTCGGCGAGGGCGTGCACCCCGGCCAGCGAGGAGAAGTCCGCCTGGTAGCCGCGCGCCTCACCGCCACCGGTCGCCCGCACCTGGCGCACGGTGGCGGCGATGCGCTCGGCCGAGCGGCCGTGCACCAACACGGTGGCACCGCGACGGGCGAGGGCGACGGCCAGGCCGCGGCCCAGCCCGTCGGTGGCGCCGGTGATCAGCACGGTCGGCGGCTGGCGCAGTGGCATGGTGCTCGCTCCTCAATGACTCGGCGAAGGCTCCGGCGTCGGCGGCGTGCCGGAAACTGGAAACGGGCGGGCCCCGTCATACCGACGAAGCCCGCCCGCGCGGTTCAGTGTTGCCCGGGGCGGTCAGGCCACCCAGGGCACCGTTCATCCTGGCATTGTAGGTGCCAGGTTGGTGCCTGCGGCGGTGAGCCAGACGACCGCACCCGGGGCGATCCCGGCCCCTGCGGGACGCCCCGGGCCCCCGTAGCGCTCGTCCGCCGTGTCCAGCAGGACCGACCACACCCGCGGGTCGGCGACCGCGTCCCAGCCGAGCGGCCGGTCGGTCAGGTTCGCCACGCAGAGCAGCACGCCGTCGCCGTGGTCGCGGGCGAACGCCAGCAGCGGCTCACCCGGGCCCGGACGCCGCCACCACCGCACCGGCTCCGGTCCGGCGGGCACCTGCTGGCAGATCCGGTTCAGCCTGGTGATCAGCCGGCCCATTCCCCGATACAGATCGCCGCCCGGGGCGTCGAGCAACGGCGACGGGTCCACGGGAGCCCACTCCCGCCAGGGTTCGGCACCGCCGTGCTCCGAGCCCATGAACAGCAGGGGCACCCCGGGTGTGGCGTACTGCAACGCCAGGAGGGCCCGCAGCGCCGCGGCGGCGTCCGGGCCGTCGCCGTGCACGCGACGCCACAGCGGCTGGTGCGGCGCGGTGATCTCGTCATGGCTGACCGGCAGCACCACCGGGCGCGCGGCGGCGCGATCCACGGCGGCGGCGAGCGTTTCCCGCAGGTGTGGGCGCTGGTCCGGGCCGGCGGCGAAGTACGTGAAGGTGTCGTGCGCCCAGCCGAGGTCCCAGCACAGGTCGAAGCCGAGGCCACCGGCGTCCACCGGCTCCGTGACCCCGTCGGTCAGCCCTGCCTCCTCGGCGATCAGGAGCGCGCCGGGATGCCGGCGGCGTACCGTGCCGGTCAGCTCGCGCAGGAAGTCGATTCCGGGCCGGTCGAGCACGTCACCGCCGGCCCACCCGCCCGGTTCGCGCAGGAAGTCGCGGCGGGTGATCGAGCTGACCGCGTCGACGCGCAGCCCGTCGAAGTGGAACTCCTCCAGCCAGTAGAGCGCGCTGGCGACGAGGAAGTCACGCACCTGCGGGCGCTGGTAGTCGAACGTCTTGGTGCCCCAGAGCGGGTGCCATGCCCGGTCCGGGTCGGGCGGCTCGTACAGCGCACCGCCGTCGAAGTCGGCCAGCGACCAGTCGTCAGGTGCGAAGTGCGCCGGGACCCAGTCGAGCAGCACGCCGACACCTGCGGCGTGCAGCCGGTCGATCAGGTGGCGCAGCTCGTCCGCGCCGCCGAACCGTGCGCTGGGCGCGAAGTACGAACTGACCTGGTAGCCCCAGGAGCCGCCGTACGGGTGCTCGGTGACCGGCATCAGCTCCACGTGGGTGAAGCCGTACCGGCGCACGTACGGCACCAGGTCGTCGGCCAGCCGCCGGAACCCGCAGCCGGGACGCCAGGATCCGGCATGCACCTCGTACACCGAGACCGGGGTGTGCCGCTGTGGGCGTCCGGCGAGCCAGCCCGCGTCGGTCCACCGGTGCCGCGACGGGGCCGGGACCACCGACGTGTGCGGCTCCTCGGGTACGACCTCGCGGGCCCACGGGTCGGCCTTGTGCCGGACCGTGCCGTCGCGGCCGTGAACCTGGAACCGGTAGTGGACGCCGGGCCGGGCCTGCGGCACCACCGTGTCCCAACAACCGTCCTGAGAGCGGGCCATCGCCTCGTGGACCGCCCGGCCGCCCGGGTGCCACCAGACCAGATCGACGGCCTCGGCGGCCGGTGCCCACACCCGGAACCGGGTCGGCCCGCCGACGCCGTCCGGGTGCGCCCCCATCCGACGCCACAGGGCGTCCGGCCCCGCGTGCACGGCCGGTGCGGTACCGGCGCTCACTGCGGCATCCCGGCGCCGAGCCGGTCGAGCGTGGCGAGCGGGATGGGCAGCCAGGCGGGCCGGACGGTGGCCTCGTAGACCACCTCGTAGACGATCCGGTCCAGCACGTACCCCTCCAACAGTTGCTGGCTGCTCCCCGGATCGACGCCCGTGCTGTCCGCGTACCCGGCGCACAGCGCCTCGCGATTGAGCGCGGACCACTGGCTCAGGCGTCGGACCGCGTCCGCGTCCGGCGCTTCGTCGCGTACCGGATAGTGGGTCGCGTAGTCGAGGGACCGCAGCAACCCGGCGACGTCGTACAGCGGCGAACGCGGCGCGCGACGCTGCGCGAGAGGCCGGGCGGGTTCACCCTCGAAGTCCAGCAGCCACCAGGTGTGCGAGGTGCGCAGCAGCTGACCCAGGTGCAGGTCGCCGTGCACCCGCTGGATGGGCACCGGCGTGGACAACCCGGCGAGGCGCCGGTACCGGGCGTGCAGGAACGGGGCGTGCGACCGCAGCGCGGGCACGACAGCGACGGCCTCGTCGAGGTGGGCGGCGAAGCCTGCGGCCACGTCTGCGGGGTCGGCGACGTCGACACCGAAGGCGGTACGTAGATCGGCGTGCACCTCACCGACCGCGGCTCCGATGCGGCGGGCCTCGAACTCGAAGTCGCCGCCCGAGCGCGCCACCGCCGCCGGAGCGTCGTCGGCCAGTACGTCGCGGACGCTGGCCAGGGCCATCGCCCAGCCGTCCACGGCGTGCGGGGCGTACCCGCTGAGCATGCCGAGGGTGGTCGGCTCACCCTGCAACTCGCCCTCCACGGCCCCGAGTAGCGGGGCGACGTGGTCGGAGCCCAGCCGGGTGAGTGCCCGGTGCAGCTCCAGGTCGAGATTCAGCCCCGGCTCGACCTGGCGGAAGATTTTCAGGATGACCTCGTCGTCGAACACGATCGAGGTGTTGCTCTGCTCGGCGGCCAGGACCCGCACGAGCGACGGTGCCGGCGGCCCGGAGTCCGACAGGGCGGCGGTCAGCCGTGGGCCGAGCCGGTCCGGCAGGCCGGTGCCGGGCTCGGGACGGAAGCGGTTGGTACCGCGCTCGACGCCGCCGGCTATCGCCCGCAACAGAGCCAGCGCGGCGGCCGGGACGTCAGCCGGGTACGACGGTACGGCGTCGAGCCCGGGTACCACCTGGTAGTACTGCGGGGCCCGGTCGTCGAATCGCACCTCGAGCAGATCGAGCCGGGCCGCCGGCCCGTCCCCGTCGCCGCCGAGCGGCACGGAACTGACCGGCCGCACCTCGCGGACGGCGTGGCCCTTGGCGCGGAACCACCGTTGCTCGGGTAACCAGGCGGCCAGGTGTGCCGCGTTGACCGGGGCGTGTGTCGGATCAGTCATCTCGACCCTCTTCGGTGGGACGCAGGGCGAACCAGTAGAAGCCGTGTCCGGGCATGGTGAGCACATAGCTGTCGGTGCCCGGGCTGGGGAACCGCACGCCGCCGATGAGTTCGGTCAGGCGGTGTCCGGCGTATGCGGACAGGTCCAGCTCGACCGGCTGGGCGAACCGCGAGAGGTTGTTGACGCACAGCACGACGTCCTCGGTGCCGTCCGCGTGGCGCAGCCGGCGCAGGTAGGCGAAGACGCTCGGGTTGGTGGCCTCCAGCTCGTGGAAGTCGCCGACGCCGAAGGTGCTGTGCCGCTTGCGGACGGCGAGCAACTGGCGGGTGAAGTGCAGCAGCGACGAGGTGTGGGCGAGCTGGTTCTCCACGTTGACCGACTGGTAGCTGTTGATGGGGCTGAGGACCAACGGCAGGTGCAGCTGCCCGGGGTCGCAGGAGGAGAAGCCGGCGTTGCGTTCCGGCGTCCACTGCATCGGGGTGCGCACGCCGTCGCGGTCGCCGAGCCAGATGTTGTCGCCCATGCCGATCTCGTCGCCGTAGTAGAGCACCGGCGAGCCGGGCAACGACAGCAGCAGAGCGGTGAACAGCTCGATCTGGTTGCGGTCGTTCTCCAGCAGCGGCGCGAGGCGGCGGCGGATGCCGATGTTGGCCCGCATCCTCGGGTCCTTGGCGTATTCGGCGTACATGTAGTCGCGTTCCTCGTCGCTGACCATTTCGAGCGTCAACTCGTCGTGGTTGCGCAGGAAGATGCCCCACTGCGCGCCGGAGGGGATTGCCGGCGTCTGCGCCAGGATCTCCGAGATGGGTAGCCGTGACTCGCGGCGGACCGCCATGAAGATGCGCGGCATCAGCGGGAAGTGGAACGCCATGTGGCACTCGTCGCCGCCGGTCGCCGGGTCACCGAAGTACTCGACCACGTCGGCCGGCCACTGGTTCGCCTCGGCGAGCAGCACCCGGTCCGGGTACTCGTCGTCGATCACCTTGCGGATCAGGCGCAGGAAGGCATGGGTGGCCGGCAGGTTCTCACCGTTGGTGCCGTCGGCCTCGAACAGGTACGGCACCGCGTCCAGCCGGAAACCGTCGGTGCCCAGGTCGAGCCAGAAGCGCAGGACGTCGAGCATCGCCTCCTGCACGGCCGGGTTGTCGTAGTTGAGGTCCGGCTGGTGGCTGAAGAAGCGGTGCCAGTAGAACTGGTGCCGCACCGGGTCGTACGCCCAGTTGGAGGTCTCGGTGTCGACGAAGATGACCCGGGCGTCCGAGTACCGGTCGTCGCTGTCGTTCCAGACGTAGAAGTCGCCGTACGGCCCATCGGGGTCGGTGCGCGACGCCTGGAACCAGGGGTGGCGGTCCGAGGTGTGGTTCATGACCATGTCGATGACCACCCGGATGCCCCGCTTGTGGGCCTCGTCCAGCAGGCGGACGTAGTCGTCGAGGGTGCCCAGTGCGGGATGCACCCGGCGGAAGTCGCTGATGTCGTAGCCGCCGTCGCGCAGCGGCGAGTGCAGGAACGGCGGCAGCCACAGGCAGTCGATGCCGAGCCACTGGAGATAGTCCAGCCGCTCGGTCAGCCCGCGTAGGTCGCCCAGCCCGTCTCCGTTGCTGTCCTGGAAGGCACGCACCAGGACCTCGTAGAAGACGGCGGTGCGATACCACTCGGGTTCGGGGGCGACCATGGACACCTGAGCGGCCGGTGAGGTGGTGTTCATACCTGTTCCAGGGTGAAGAATCGGGCGACCGCCACGCCGGGATCGATGCGCACCACCGCGTTGTCGTGCCAGGTGCGGCTGCGGCCGGTGGCCAGATCCCGCAGGCGTAGCGGGCGGTCGGGTGACAGGCCCAGAGCCTGGGCGTCCAGCCGCAGCGGCGCCTGCCGGCGGCGGACGGGGTCGAGGGTGACGACGCACAGGACGATCTCGCCGGTGCGGTCGTCCGTCTTGGAATAGGCGACGAGCTGGTCGTCCGCCACGTCGTGGAAGACCAGTCCGCGCTGCCGGCCGAGGGCGCGGTGCCGGTGCCGCAGCCGGTTCAGCCGGGTGATCCACGGCCGCAGCGAGTACCGGGACTCGGCGTCGGCGGGCGGGCGGTAGTGCAGTTCGTACTTCTCGCTGTGCAGATAGTCCTCCCGGCCGGGACCGGCCGGGGTGTTCTCGTACAGTTCGAAGCCCGCATACATGCCCCAGGACGGACCGAGGGTGGCGGCCAGGGCCGCGCGGATGGCGAACATGGCCGGTGGCGCGCCGGCCAGGTGCCCCGGCAGGATGTCCGGGGTGTTGACCCACAGGTTGGGCCGCAGGTGGTCGGCGTCCGCGGTGAGCTCGCGCAGGTAGCCGGTCAGCTCCGCCTTGGTGGTCCGCCAGGTGAAGTAGGTGTAGGACTGGCTGAAGCCGACCTTGGCGAGCCCGTGCAGCACGGCGGGGCGGGTGAAGGCCTCGGAGAGGAAGACGACGTCCGGGTCGGTCTGCTTGACCCGCTCGATCAGCCACCGCCAGAAATCGAGCGGCTTCGTGTGCGGGTTGTCGACCCGGAAGATCCGGACGCCCTCGCCCACCCAGTGCAGCACCACCCGCAGGATCTCGGCGCGCAGCCCGGCCGGGTCGTTGTCGAAGTTGAGCGGGTAGATGTCCTGGTACTTCTTCGGCGGGTTCTCCGCGTAGGCGATGCTGCCGTCGGCGCGGGTGGTGAACCACTCGGGATGCTCGGTGACCCAGGGATGGTCCGGGGCGCACTGCAGGGCGAGGTCCAACGCGACCTCCAGCCCGTGGTCGGCGGCGGCCCGGACGAAGGCCCGGAAGTCCGCGGCCGAGCCGAGGCGGGGGTGGATCGCGTCGTGGCCGCCCTCCCGGGCCCCGATCGCCCACGGGGAGCCGACGTCGCCGGGAAGGGCGGTCGCGGCGTTGTCCCGGCCCTTGCGCGCCGTCCGGCCGATCGGGTGGATCGGTGGCAGATAGAGGACGTCGAAGCCCATCGCCGCGATGCCGGGCAGGTGGGCGACGGCGGTACGCAGGTCGCCGTGCACCGGGCGGCCGTCGGGGTCGAGACCACCGGTGGAGCGCGGGAACAGCTCGTACCACGCGCCGGTCAACGCCCGCTCCCGCTCGACCAGCAGCCGCCGGGTGGGCCCGCGGGTGAGCAGCTCGCGCAGTGGGCGGGTGTCCATGATGTGCCGTACGGCGGCGTCCAGGGCGGGCCCGGTCCGCTGCGGCAGGGCGGCGTGCCGGTCCCGCAGGGCCCGCGCCGCCGCGCGCAGACGACGGCCGTCCGCGCCCGGCACCCGGCGTGCCGCCCGCAGCAGCAGCAGTTCCCCCTCGGCCAGCTCGTTGGCCAGTTCGTCGGCCGGGAAGCCGGCGGCCAGCTTCGTGGTCAGCGCGTCGAGCCAGGTGTGCCAGGGTGCGCTGTAGGCATCCACCCGGTAGGTCCAGTAGCCGCTGCGGTCCGGGACCAGGGCGCCCGTCCAGCGGTCCAGGCCCGCGTCGGTCAGCTCCATCGGCCGACGGTGTTCCCCGCGTTCGCCGGGGCGGTGCCACACCAGTTCGGCACGGACCGCGTCGTGGCCCTCCCGGTAGACGGTCGCTCCCACGTCGACCCGTTCGCCGACGACTGCCTTGGCCGGGAAGCGGCCGGCCCCCACGGCCGGGACGACGTCCTCAATGGCCAGTCTCAGACTCACGTCTGCTCCTTCGCTGTCGGTGTGTCACCGACAGTGCGGAGCGGCGCGGGGCCACGGCCAATAACGGGTGCTCGTTGTGTCGACTACCGACACGTGTAACCCGGGGCGGGTCAGGTCACGGCGGCCAGAAGGTCGCTCAGCGCCCGCGCGTCCGCATCGTGCACCGGGGTCTGCAGGACCATGGTGAGCTGTGGGTGCTCCACCAGCCGCAGGTGGGACAGGTCCAGCTCCAGCGCGCCGGCCCGGGGGTGCGCGAGCCGGTTCACCGCCATGCTGAACTCCGCCACCGGATAGGACTCCCACCAGCCCAGGAAATCGGTGCTGTCGCGGGACAACCGGTCGACGACCTGGGCGAAGCGGGGGTCGCCCGGGTATTGCCCGGCGGCGGCCCGGAACTGCGCCACGATCATGCGGGCGGTCTCGTCCCAGTCGAGCAGCAGCCGGCGTACGCCCGGATCGCGGAACAGCAGCAGCACCAGGTTGCGCTCGTCCTCCGGAATCTCGGCGAAGTCGAGCCACAGTGCGGACTGGGCGGCGTTCCAGGCCAGCACGTCGAACCGATGGTCGATGATGTAGGCCGGGTTGGGCTTGACCGCGTCCAGCATGCGCTGCACCGCCGCCAGCACCGGCTTGTCGTCGCCCGGTGCGGGCGGCAGCGACAGGCTGGCCAGCACGAACAGGTGCCGACGGTGTTCGTCGCCCAGCCGCAGCGCCGTCGCCAGCGCGTCGATGACCTGACGCGAGGCGGGGATGGCCCGGCCCTGCTCAAGCCACGTGTACCAGGTCAGGCCCACGCCGGACAGCTGCGCCACCTCCTCGCGGCGCAACCCCGGGGTCCGGCGTCGGTTGACGCCGTCGGGTAGGCCCACGTCACCCGGCTTCAGCTCCGCCCGCCGTGCCCGCAGAAAGGCCGCCAGCTCCTTGCGGCGTGCCGCGTCGTCCATTGTCCTGGCCCCCATCATCGACCCCACGCAGGCTTTTTCCTCGATACTAGCAAGGCTGATACCAGTATATCTGGCCCCTTGTTGCAGATGGGTACCGCAATGTATGGCGGGTTCGCCCGTAGCGAACGCCACGACCGACCATAATCGATGATTTGGCAGTTCCGGGCGTGAATGCGCAAATGCTTCACCGGCTCCGTGAGTCCTGTTCAACTGCGATTCCGTGTAGTCGCTGAACTTGTTCGCGGAAGGGGCCGCAGTCATGGCTTCCGACGCAGTCCGTCGCTTAACTCGGAAGGGCAAGGCGAACAACGGAGCCGCCGACGAACGCAGCGGCGAGGTTGTCCAGTTCGCACAAACCCAAAGGGAGCTCTAATGAGCAGACGGATTCTCGTCGTACTCTCCGAGTACGGCTACTGGGCGGAGGAACTGGTCGGGCCGGTCGAGGCATTCGACAGCGCCGGCTACCAGGTCACCTTCGCCACGGCGAACGGGCGCCGGGCGCACGCACTGCCGCCGAGCCTGGACCCCGACTACATCGACCCCCCGCTGGGCCGCTCGGTCACCACGGTGGACATGGCCAACCGTGGCCGCCGGCTGGACGAGTCATCCCGGCTGGACAACCCGCTGAGCATCGCGGATCTGATCCCCGAACGCCCGTATCTCAGCTCGCTCAACCCGCTGCGCCGGCTCGAGGAGTACTACCGCGAGCTCAGTGCCTCGGTCGGTGACCTGGTCGCCAGCTTCGACGCCCTGGTGCTGGTCGGCGGCAGCGGACCGATCGTCGACATGGCCAACAACGAACGCCTGCACGAGGTCGTACTCGGTTTCGTGGCCGCGGACAAGCCCATTCTCGCGGAATGCTACGGCGTTACGGTGCTCGCCTTCGCCCGGGACCTGGAGACGCGGGCCAGCATCATCGCGGGCAAGCATGTGACCGGGCACCCCAAGGAGTACGACTACAAGGACGGAACCGGCTTTCTGGGCGTCGAGTTCAACATGGGCCCGCCGCCGTACCCGCTGGAGTACATCCTGCGCGACGCCACCGGACCGGGCGGACAATTCCACGGCAACGTCGGCAAGGAACTGTCGGTCATCGTCGACTACCCCTTCATCACCGCGCGTTCGACGCCGGACTCGGCGCTGGCCGGCGCCAAGCTGGTCGAGACGCTGGAGCAGGGATTGCGGCGGGACGGCTGGTGAGCACGGCGGGCACGGGCCACGGTCCGGCCGGACGGCCACGGACCGGCAAGGCGGCCCTCGTGGAGCAGTTCGCCGCGGACGGCCTGACCTACATGTTCGGCAATCCGGGCACCGTGGAACAGGGGCTGATCGACGAGGTCACCGACTCGGAGATCGACTACCTGCTCACTCTGCACGAGTCGGTGGCGGTGGGCATGGCCGACGGGTACGCCCGGGCCACCCAGCGCCCCGCCCTGGTCCAGCTCCACAGCGGCGTCGGGCTCGGTAACGGCATCGGCATGCTCTACCAGGCCAAACGGGGGGGATCACCGCTGGTGGTGCTGGCCGGGGAGGCCGGAGTGCGGTACGACGCGATGGACTCGCAGATGGCCGCCGACCTGGTCGCGATGGCCCGTCCGGTCACCAAGTACGCGACCCGGGTGATCGACCCGGCCTCGCTGCTGCGGGTGATGCGGCGGGCCGTGAAGATCGCGATGACCCCACCCCGGGGCCCGGTGCTGGTCGTGGTGCCGGCCGACGTGCTGGACGCCAACGTCACCGATCCCGTGGTGCCGACGGTCATCCCGGACACCCGGGTGCTGCCCGAGCCCGCCGTGCTCGCCGCGGCCGCCGAGATCCTGGCCGCCGGCCGTCGGCCGCTCGTGCTCTTCGGCGACGGCGTCGCCACCAGCGGCGCCCAACGGGAGTTGGCCGCGGTCGCCGAGCTGCTCGGCGCGCCCATGTGGGGAGTGAACTCCTCGGAGGTCAACGTCGACAGTCGGCATCCGCTGTACGGCGGGCAACTCGGGCACATGTTCGGCGCGGACAGTGCCCGGACGGTGGCGGACGCCGACACGGTGCTCATCGTCGGCACCTACGTCTTTCCCGAGGTGTTCCCCGAGCTGACGAGCCCGTTCGCGCCGGACGCCCGGATCGTGCACGTCGATCTGGACGCGTACGAGATCGCCAAGAACCACCCGGTCGAGCTGGGTGTCGTCGCCGACCCGAGGCTCACCCTCGCCGGCCTGGCCGCCCGGTTGGACCGGCCGGGCCGGCAGCGACCACCGCGCTGGGACGGCGCGGCACCGCCCGGCGACGAACCGGGCGACGACGCGGGACTGATGAACCGGTTCGTCAGGACGCTGGTCCGCCGGGCACCGGACGACCTGGTGATCTTCGACGAGGCGCTGACCGAGTCGGGTCCGCTGGCGGTGCACGCACCGCCGCGGGTGCCGGGCCGGTTCTTCCAGACCCGGGGCGGTTCGCTCGGGGTCGGCATCCCCGGCGCGCTCGGCGTCAAGCTGGCCCGCCCGAGTCAGCAGGTGGTGGGCTTCACCGGCGACGGCGGCAGCATGTACACGATCCAGGCGCTGTGGACGGCCGCTCGGCACGACATCGGTGCCAAGTTCGTGATCTGCAACAACCGCCGCTACCGCCTGCTCGACCTCAACATCGAGCAGTACTGGCGGGATGGGGGCATCCCCGCCCACCTGCACCCGGACGCGTTCGACCTGTCCCGGCCCGCCATCGACTTCGCCGCGCTCTCCCGCTCGCTCGGGGTGCCCGCGCAGCGGGTGAGCACCCCGCAGGAGGTGCCGGCCGCAGTCGAGGAACTGCTCGCCACCCCCGGCCCGTTCCTCATCGATCTGGTCACCGACTGACCACCGTCACCCGAAGGAGCAGACCATGCCCGACGCCCTGAGCGTCGAAGCCGTCCAACGGTTCGTCCAGGACTGGTACGACGCCCTGGACCGGCACGACCCGATCGACGCCGTGGTGCCGTACCTGGCCGACAACGGCCTCACCATGCAGTTCCCGGAGGCGACCCTGCGCACCGAGGACGACTTCCGCGGCTGGTACGACACCGTCACCCACCGGTTCTTCGACGAGATCCACGAGGTCAAGCGAGCCGACGTCGAGCTGCTCTCGCCGCTGCATGCCGACGTCTCGGTCCTGGTCAACTGGCAGGCCCGGGTGTGGAACCCGCCTGCGGCGACCAGCGAGTGGCTCGGCTTCGACGCCAGCCAGACCTGGTCGGTCGTCCTGCAGGACGGCCAGCCCCGGATCCGTTCCTACGCGGTGGACGACCTGGCCCCGATGCCGGGTTCCGCCCAACTGTGACCGCCGCACCCGCGGCGGCACCCCTTCCGGTACCCGCGCACCGCGGGACCACCGAGCACCACGAGACAAGGAGACCACCATGTCCGAACTCACCCCGCAGCGGGTCAAGGACGCCTACGACGCACTGATGTCCGGCGACCGCGCCCGGGCCGCCGAGTACTGGGACCCCAAGGTCCGCTTCCTGACCCCCGGTAACCACCAGTACGCCGGCTGGCACGAGGGCCTGGAGACCTTCCTCGACTTCATCGACAAGGTGCAGGAGGCCTCCGGCGGCTCGTTCGTCATCGACCCGGTCACCATCCTGGTGAACGACGAGGGCTACTCCATCGACGTGAACCGGACCTCCGGCACCCGGGCGCACGCCGCGGCCGGCGCCGAGTCGCCGTACGAGCGGCTGCAGATCGAAGGCCTGCACCTGCTCAAGTGGGTCAACGGGCGGATCGTCGAGGGCCGTGGCGCCATCTTCGGCGACGGCCTGACCAACTTCAACCAGTGGTGGTCGCCGGTCGGCTCGGACGGCCGCCGGGTCACCGTCTGATCTCTTCCCGCACTGCCGGGCCGGCCGCCGGACGGCGGCCGGCCCGGCCCTTTCCCCGAAGGATCACGATGACCACGCACGGATACCACCCGCAACGCGGTCGCCTCGCCGGACGCCGAATCGGCATCCTGCTCGAAAGCGACTACGTCGAGCCGGAGATCTCCTACTACCGCCTGCGATTCGCCGAGGAGGGCGCCGAGGTCGTCCTGCTCACCCGGCTGTGGGGCAACGACTCGCTGACCTTCACCGGTCACGAGTACCGGGCGCCGCTGACCGTCGACGGTGACCTGGAACGCCTCGACTTCGCCGAGATCGCCCGGCTCTCCGCGCTGATCGTGCCGGCCGGCATGGTCGCCGACCGGCTCCGCTACACCGAGGACGTCGATCGCCCGGCACCGGCCGTGCAGTTGCTGCGCCGCGCGTTCCGGCTTCCCCACCTGGTCAAGGGCTTCATCTGCCACGGCCTCTGGCTGATGTCGACCTCCCCCGAGCTGATCGAGAACCGCTCCGTCACCTGCCACAACAACCTGGTCGGCGACGTACGCAACATGGGCGCGAACTACGTCGGCAGCGACGTGGTCGTCGACGGCGACCTGGTGACCGGGCGCACCGTCGAGCAGGCCCATGTCTTCGCCCGCACCGTCATCGACCGCATTCTCGCGACCGAGGAGATCCTGCCGTGACCCGCTTCTCGCACGTGGCCCTGAACTGCCGCCGGCTCGACGACACCGAGGAGTTCTACACCAGGTGGTTCGGCTTCCGGCGTACCCAGCACTTCGACCTCGGCGACAGCCAGATCGTCTTCCTGCGCTCCGGCGACGTCTACCTGGAGCTGTTCGGACTGCGTGAGCCGGTGCAGGAGGCGGGCCGGCCCACGGCCGACGGGCCGCCGGCTCCCGGGACGGTGCGCCACATCGCGTTCCAGACCGAGGACGTCGACGAGTTCGTGCGGGCGATGGGCACCGCCGCGCGGATCACCCTGGGGCCGCTGGACTTCGACGGCTTCATCCCCGGCTGGCGTACCGTCTGGCTCACCGACCCGGACGGCGTCGTGGTCGAGGTCAGCCAGGGCTACCGGGACCCTCAGCCGTGCCAGGGCGGTCACGGTGAGCGCTGAGCCACTCGCCACGCGCACCATGTCCGACACCGTCGGCGGGTACGTCGTGGCCGGTGACGGCAGCCGGATCCGGGTGCGCACTTTCGGCGGCGACGTCGTGTCGCTGCACCTGACCGACAGCACGGATGCCTGGCTGCTACCCAACCTGGGCGCCGAACGGGTCTCGGTCACCGGGCGGCTCGGCGACGAACTGGTGCCGGGCCGGCTGATCTTCGCCTACGGCCCGGCGTACGTCGAGGCCGGCTCGGTGCGCCACACGTCACAAGAGATCGTGGTGGTCGGTAGCGCCGCCGAGCCGTACCTGTTCGAGCGGCCCGGGTGGTGGGTCGACCAGCTCCGGTCACTGGCCGGGTTCTACCGCCGGGCGCAGTTCGGGACGGGGCCGGCCGACTTCGCCGCCTACCGCACCGGCATCGACCTGGCCGGGGCCCGGCTGATCGGGGACCGCCAGGAGACCGACACGCTCGCCCGCCTGGTGTACGGGATGGCGACCGCCTACCTGCTCACCGGGGACGCCGACTTCCTGGACGTGGCCGAGCGCGGCGCTGAGTACCAGCAGCGGCACCTGCGGGTGGTGGATCCCGAGCGTGCCGTCACCTACTGGCAGCACGCGTTGGACGTGGGTCCCGGGCCACGCCGCGCCGTGCTCGCCTCCGAGTTCGGCGACGACGCCGGCGCCCTGGCCGCCTACGAGCAGATCTACGCGCTCGTCGGGCTGGTGCAGACCTACCGGGTCACCGGCGACCCGGCGTTGCTGGCCGATATCGAGGGCACGGTCCGGCTCTTCGAGACGGTCTACGCCGACCCCCGACGGGGTGGCTACTACTCGCATGTGGATCCGGTGGAGCTGGACCCGCACGCCGCCTCGCTGGGGCCGAACCGGTCCCGGAAGAACTGGAACTCCGTCGGCGACCACGCACCCGCCTACCTGTTCAACCTCTACCTGGCAACCGGCGAGGAACGCTACCGGCGGATGTTGGAACACACCTTCGACATGATCGTGGAGCACTTCCCCGATCCGACAGGGTTGCCGCTGGTCCGGGAACGCTTCCACGAGGACTGGACGCCGGACACCGGGTGGGGATGGCAGCAGGACCGCAGTGTGGTCGGCCACAACCTGAAGATCGTCTGGAATCTCCACCGGATGCAGGCGCTGGTAGGCAAGGCCGAATACCGGGCGGTTGCCGCCCGGCTCGCAGCGGACCTGCCGGCGATCGGCCGAGACCCCTACCGCGGCGGCTGGTACGACGTGCTGCACCGCCGGCCACACCGCGGCCGGCACGAGTTCGTCTGGCACGACCGCAAGGCGTGGTGGCAGCAGGAACAGGCCATCCTCGCGTACCTCAGCGGCGCCGCACACCACGGGTCGGTCGGGCCGGGCGGCCTCGACTACCTGCGGCACGCGCGCGAGGCCGCGGCGTTCTACAACGCCTTCTTCCTCGATCAGGAGGCCGGCGGCGTGTACTTCGCGGTGCAGGCCGGGGGCATCCCGTATCTGCGCAGCGGCGACGAGCGCGCCAAGGGCAGCCATTCGATGAGCATGTACCACTCGGCCGAACTGGCCTATCTGGCCACCGTGTACGGCGACCTGCTGGTGCGCGGGGAACCGCTCGACCTGTGGTTCAACCCGCGATCCGACGCCCGTTTCCCGGACGGGTTGCTGCGGGTGGCCCCGGACGTGCTGCCCCGGGGCCGGGTGCGGCTGGAGCGGGTGCGGATCGACGGCACCGACTTCACCGACTTCGACCCCGCGGGGCTGCTCGTGCGGCTGCCGCGCTCCGCGCACCGGCTCACCGTGCAGGCCACCCTGCGAGCGGACGACCGTGGCCGGTGAGGAGGGCCTGCGGTCGCGGCCCGGCATCGCGAGCTTCGGTGGCACCCGGCTGCTGGCCGGGGGTGTGGAGTTCACCGTGCCGGCCGGCGTCGCCCGGCAGACCTCGCTGGTCCTGGTGGACCCGGACGAGGGACGCTGGCTGACCGAGGTGCCGGTGCCGGACGTCGGCCACGACGGCGGCCTGCTCAGCGTCGTCGTCCTCGGACTGGACCCGGACCTGGTCGACTACCACTACGTCCAGGACGGCCGGGCGGTGCTCGATCCGTACGCCCGGGTCCTGCTGCGGAGCCTGAACGGCCCGGACGGATGGCGCTGCCGGATCACGCCGGGGCGTGCCCCGGCCCTGCCCGGTGCCGGTGCGCTGGTGCCTGACGGTCCGGTGGCCACGGCGGCGCTGGGTGCCGGTGGGTATCGGGCGCTCGCGGACCGGATCCCGGAGTTCCTCCGCGACGGCGTCCGAGCGGTGGTGCTCGCCGGTGTGCTCGCCATCGACCATCACCACTTCGCGCCCGGCGCCGGTGGGCTGCCGGTGGGCCTGTTCGCCGCCGCCGGCCCGGGAAACCGGCCGGACGGGGAGTGCCGGGCGCTGATCCGCCACCTGCGCGATGCCGGACTGGCAGTGCTGCTCGACATCAGTTCGGTGGCGCGCATCGCGGAGGGTGACGGGTGGTTCCTGCGGGAGGCGCTGCGGTGGTGGGTGCACGACTACGGAGTGGATGGGTTGCAGCTGCCTGACAGCGCCGTTCCGGCCGGCCGGGAGCGGGACATGGCCGAGGTGTTGCGGTCGGACCGGCTTCTCGCCGACCGGATGTCCCTGGGTGCCCCTCGCGACGACGGCCGCACCGGTGCGACAGGCCCAGCAGGGCGATGACGGATGCCATTGCGGAGCGTGACGAAGGGTGGCGCTGGTGGTGACGAAGAGGCGCGGCCGTGGAATGCCGACAACGTTTTGTAATCATCGCGCCTCAAGCTGCCATATCGATGAACATTGCGAAACCGTGAACGAGAGACAGGTACCACGATGCCCTACCGCCCATGGACCGATACGGCCCTGTTACCGGCGCGCGACGGTCTCACCCGGTTCGCGCACCAGATCATGGCCGAGATGCCCCGCGCGGATCAGCGCCGCTGGGGCGAGACGTACATACGCGGCCTGCTGCTGGGTAACGGCCGGCGTTCGGTCCGAAGCATCGCGGAGGGTGCTGACGCCCCGGACGCCGTCCAGTCTCTGCAGCAGTTCGTGAACCAGAGCCCCTGGGACTGGGCCCCGGTCCGCCGCCGAACAGCCCGCTATGTCGACGAGCACATGACCACGCACGCGTGGCTCATCCGCCCCATATACATCCCCAAGCGGGGTGGCCAGACCGCCGGTGTCGCCCGCCGCTACGTCCCCCGGACCGGCCGCACCCTCAACTGCCAGTACGGCCTGGGCCTGTTCTTGTCGGACGCCGAGACGAGCGCGCCCGTCGACTGGCGGCTGGTGCTGCCCTCACCGGCCGGGACCGGGGCACGCTCGTGGCTCCCCGGCCGCAGAGAGGTGGGCCCGAGCGAGCAGAGCGAGTGGTGCCACGTGCTCGCGATGGCCGACGACGTGGCGGCGGCGGTGCCAGTGCGTCCCCTGGTGGTCGGGCTGCGGCACGTCACCGGCGTGGAACGACTGTTGCAGGGCCTGCGGCAGCGCGGCCTGCCGTTCGTTGTCGAAGTCAACGACAGCATGCCGGTGCTCCGCCAACTGCCCCCGTCGTCGCTCCCGGGCGGGGCCAGGCCCGGGCTGACCCAGATCCGTTCGCTGGTGCAGGAGACGACCGCGCGCCGGCAACCGGTCATGTGGCGGCAACTGCACGACGCCGCCCTGCACCGCTCGTATGTCACCACCGTACCGGTCCGGCTGCCGGGCACCGTGTCCGGCTCCGGCGGCGGAGCCGACTGCCTGCTCGTGGCCGTCTGGTCGGCGGCGGCCACCAGCGCGGCCAACTTCTGGCTGACCGGCCTGCCGGAGTCGCAGGTGGGTCACGTGCTCACCCTGGCCCAGCTCGCCGCGCGCCGCGAGCGGGACGTCGACACGCTGAGCGAAGGGTACGGCCTGCTGGACTTCGAGGGCCGCTCGTCGCGTGGCTGGCACCACCACATGACGCTCGTTTCGGCCGCCTATGCCTTCGCCCAGCTGGGGACCTGCTCCCAGCAGCAGGAGCAGAGGGTCGGCTGAGCGCGGGCGCCCGGGCGCCGCGACCGGACCGGCAACCGGTCGCGGCGTCCGAGGCCAGCTCATCCGAAGGACAGGACCCTCCGGTGCTGCACCAGCTCACCGGCCGGGGGAGTGCTGCCGGCCGGCCGGGTGGCCAGCCAGAGGACGTCACGGGCCGCCTCGTCCGGGCTCTGCGCCGACGACATGTCATCGAACCAGGGGCGCGAGGCATCGGTGTCGACCAGGCCGGGACACACCGCGCCGACGTAGACGTCGTGCCCGGGCCGGTCGCGCTCCATCATCCGGGCGGCCACCCGGGCCGACGCCACCTGGCCAACCTTCGACGGAATGTTGATCCAGCTCGGCCAGCCCCGGGCCTCGGCCTCGCCCTTCTGCACCAGGCGGACGTATTCGTCCATCACGTTCTCGACGTCCTCCAGGCTCATCCGGTCGGTGTCGAAGGCGCTCCACAGCGGTCTGGGCAGGTGCCGCCGCGAGCCGAACGAACTGGCCACCACCAGCAGCCGGGCGTGCTCGTTGAGGATCGGCAGGAAGTGGTGCAGCATGCGATATGTGCCGTGGTTGTTGGTGTCCACGAACTCGGCCACCTGCTCGGCGGGGGGCAGTTCCCGTGAGATCCGGGCCGCGGCATTGGAGATCAGCACGTCCAGCCCGCCGTGCCGCTCGCGAATCATGTCGGCCGCCGCCGCGACGCTGGCCTCCACCGTCACGTCCAGCGGGTGCAGCCGCGGGGCGAGACCCTCGGCACGCAACAGCTCCACCGCCTGCTCACCACGCGCCGGGTCGCGGGCCGTCAGGTAGACCTGCGCCTCGGGCCCCAACTCCCGGCACAGCGCCCGCACCAGGGCCAGGCCCAGCCCCTGATTGCCGCCCGTCACCAACGCGACCGCCATCTGCCGCTCTCCCCCATCGCGCTGCCACATCCGTCTCCTCCACGGTAGACGGCGCGCGATTACCCCGAGGTAACCGCGACGACGTCGGTCTGCTCCCCGTGGGCCTCCAGCACGTCCGACCCGTGTCGCTCGGCCCAGCGAGACAGCATCTCCACCGGCTCTACCAGGGTCTGCCCCAGCGGGGTCAACTCGTACTGCGTGATTGACGGCTGCTCGGGCAACGCCGAGCGCCCGACCAATCCGTGTCGCTGCAGTCGCCGCATCGTCTGGGCGAGCACCTTGGACGACACGCCACCGATCAGCGCCTTCAACTCGTTGTGCCGCCGGGGACCCTGACTGAGCCCGTAGATGACCACTACGGACCACTTGTCCGCCAGCAGCTCGATGGCCAGCCGTGCCGGGCAGTCCGCCAGGAAGACGTTCCCCGGCCGTATGAATACGCCCACGCAGGCATAGTACCCGCAGCGTGAGAGAACCGTGTTGTTAAGGTCACTCTCCGAAGCGGGAGGAGGCCCTCCTTCGCGGTGCGGGTAGGCCGCCGCCCCTCGGTCGCGGGGGCGGCGCACGGCGAAAGGGTGGGCGCACGGCGTGACGGGTATCCGAAGAACGACCTTGCCCCGCGCCGGACGGGGCCGTAGGTTGCATTGATGATCCTGAGTGGGCAGCCGGGCTCCGGCTCTCCTTGCGATGCTGGTCACGGCGGCCCGCGGCCCGAGGACCTCGGTGGGATCGCCTACCTGCGGGGGCTCACCAGACGTGGGTTCATCACGGCCGCGGCGTTGGCGGCGTCGGGGGTGTCGGCCGCCTTCGCGGTGCTGCCCGACGCCGCTCGGGCCGCCGGCAACTATCAGCGGCCGTGCGGGAACGTCCGGATCTCCAGTTCGTGGCAGGACCACCGGAGCCGCACGCCGCCCTCGGGTGAGCCGGGCACCGACTACGCGGTCGGCGCGGGGACCCCCGTGGTGGCCGCGGCGAACGGCACGATCCGTCTGGTGAAGACGGACACCTCGACCGCGGCCGGACGCGTGGTGGGGATGGCCCACGACGACGGCAACTACACCCGGCACCTGCACCTGTCGCGGATCGCCGTCGCCACCGGCCAACGCGTCTCCCGGGGCCAGACGATCGCGTACTCCGGCTCCTCGGCGAACGGCAGCGAGTCCGGCGTGGGGCCGCACGTGCACACGAGCCTCTGGCTGAACACCGGCGCTCCGACGAACTTCGGCGCGACCGTCGACTTCGAGAACCATGTCGGGGACGCCACCGACCCGAACCCACCGGACCAGGAGGTTGATGAAGTGTTCATCGCGAACGTGCGGGGCAGCTGGTATCTCGTCGTCCCGCAGGGCACCGCCAAGCCGCGGGCGGTGGTCCTCGGCGGCGACAGCAACGCCGCCGCCGCCGGCCTGCCCGTGCTGAACTTCACCTGGGACCCGTCGATCAACGCGCTCCGGGCGGCGGTCGACGGCATCGGTTGATCTCCGCCGGCGTCCACCGGTCGCTCGGCCGTACCAACCAGCCCCCGGGTCCTCCGGGGGCCGTTCGCGGTGCGCCGCGGACGGGGTGGCGGGCGGCACCCCGGGGTCGTTAGTGTCCTCAATGGACGGCGCTCCGGTGGTGCGGGCATGATCGGCTACCGCCATGGGGCTGCTGAGAAGCCTTTCGGCTCCCAGGGCTCGCCGCCCGCCGTGTCGATCGAACCCCTGGAGGGCCTGGCGCATGGATCCGCAGCCGCGTCCGTTTCCGCCTGGTGATCCGCCGGCCGCCCAGGTCCTCCCGTCGGTCTGTGGCTTCCCTCAGGCCCACGAGGTCCCGTCGAGTGCGCAGTTGGCACCGGTGGTACCGGGGAGACGGGCGGCGTCGGCTGCGGTCGGGCCGATCACCCGGGCCGGGGCCGGTCCGGCAGCGGCCCGGATGGCGGGGGTCGCCGGGCATGCCGTGGGGGTCGCGGGATACCAGACACTGCGTGGGGCCAAGGCGGCCGGTACCGGTATCAGACGTTATTTCATCGGTGTCGGGTACTTCTTTCGCGGTGCCAAGCTGTTCGTCACCACGCCCGGCCTCTGGACGTTCGTGCTGCTCCCGCTCACCCTGACCGGCCTGGCGCTGCTGGGGTTGCAGGAAGCCACCGGGCTGCTGGTCGAGCGTCTGACCGGGTGGCTGCTCGGGTTCGCATCCGGCTGGCCCGAGGTCGTGCGATGGATCGTCGACAAGGTGCTGTGGGTCGCGGTCAGCCTCTTCCTGCACGGCGCGATGACCGCGCTCACTGTTCCGCTGACCATGCTGTTCGGTGCGGCGTTCTTCCCGGCCCTGACCCGCGACGTGATCCGGCGCACCGGCGGGACGAACCAGGGCGCACCGTCGTGGTACCGCTCGGCGGCGGTCTGCCTGCGTCAGACGGTCGTCGTCACCCTGGTTCTGCACCTGGGCTGGCTGATCGTTCTGCCGCTGCTGTGGATTCCCGGCGTGAATCTCGTCGTGGCCTTCGGGGGCGGTCTGCTGTTCAACGGCTTTCTGATCGGTTCGCTGGTGCTCGCCGTGCCGCTGCACCATCATGGCGTGCGGGGCGTCGGCGAGCAGATGCGCTTCGCCTGGCGGAACCTCGGCTTCACGCTCGGCTTCGGCATGACCAGCATCTGCGTCCTGATTCTGCCCGTGTTGTCGCTGCGGATGCTCACGCTGCTGCCGATCAGCCCGGTGTTCGCGGTTCCGGGCATCGCCCTGTACCTGCTGACCGCACCCTCGACCCTGGTCGGGGCGGTCCTGCTGCACCAGCGGATCGAGTCGGCCGGCAAAGCCGGAGCGGCCGGCGGCATCGACCATGCCGGGAGCGTCCGGGCACCCGGGAACGCGTGGTCGACCCGGCCCAGCGCATTGCCGGCCGCGAATCCTGCGCCCCGGGCCTGACACGACGAGCTGATCAACCGGGTGGACCACCCTTCGCGCGGTCACCTCACCCCTGGTTCCCCGTCGGTGCTGGTGGGCGCTTGATCACCAGCACCGGACGAGCGGGCCGGGCATGCCTATGATCAGGACCGCAGGCATGTCCGCGCTGGTCCACCCCCTGGTGGAGCTGTCACCCACGATCGAAGGACGCCCATGGCCCGCCCGTACGCGCCCGGACTGAATCGGTTCGTCTTCACCGCCGAGGTGGCGGGGCAGAGTGTGGTGCTCATGCCCCGGGCGGGGGTGATCTCCCGGATCAGGCAGGGGGAGCAGCCCTGGTCGGAACACCTTCGGACCGGCCGGGCCAACCGCTGCCTTCCGGGTGCGCACCGGGCCACGCCGCGACGCCGAGTGCGCCAGGTGGTCGTGAGCAGCGGGTGCCGGGTGGGTCGCGCAACGCCCTGGGCCCGCAGCGGCCGGGTCCGGCCGCTGCCGGTGCGCGGGAGGTCGGAGCGGTGAGAGAGGTCGTCTTCGCGCGCCGTGGCAGCGGCTGGCTTCCGCAGGTGATCCGTACGGACGGTGAGCTGAGGCTGAGGCTCGCCGCCGGGGCCGACGTCAACCACGAGCCCCGGACGTTCACGGTCCCGATCGGCGCGGCCCATCTCGCGGTGATCCGGGAGGACCTGGCCCGACACCTGCTGCTGTCCAGTGCGCTCCTGCCGCTGTGCGACGCCGCCGGGACCGGGGGTGGGCTCGACGGGGACGCCGCCGTCGCCCTGCTGGACCCGGTGCTGCTCTCCGCGCCTGCGGACGTCGATGCGCTCTTCCGGCGTATCGAATGGGACCGGAGCCGGCTCGTCGCCCATGGGGCCGACCTCGACCTCCTGGAGCGCGGTCAGGTCTGCGCGGCGATGCGGGCCGCGACGGAGACACCGGACGAGAGCCGTGCCCAGGAGTACCACGCGGCCCGCCGTCGCGCCGAGCGCGGGGTGGTCCTCGGGCCCCTCGATGCGGGGGTCCTGCGGTTCACGGGCCAGTACCTGCACGGCGCGACGCTGCCCAGGCGGCTGCCCGATGCCGTCGACCCTGCCCTGCTGCCCCAGGTCATGCAGGTGATCGCCACCGCGGAGCAGGCGTGCGCCGGGATGCGGATCGGCCTCGATCCGCGCCGGGGGAAGCGGGCGACCGACAAGCGCGACTGGGAACGGATGACGGCGACCGTCGACGCGGCCGTACGCCGGGCGTACCCCGATCTCGTCGACGACGCGGTGCGGACGGTGAGTTTCCTGATGTGCTCGGAGGCTGCGGACCGCGCCCGGAACAGCCGGGCGGACGACGACGAGGCTGCCGACGAACACCCGGGGGTGGACGACGGCGCGCGGAAGACCGCCCTGTCGTTCACCGATGACAAGGGTGACGCGCAGACGTGGCTGCGGGGCGGGCCCCGTACCGCCTCCGCCGCCTTCTGGGACTTCGTCGCCGATCGCTCCGCCGGCGACAACGAGGTGTTCACCATCGAGGACGAGGAGCGGGGCGAGGGCATCCAGCTGCACTTCTATGCCGACTCCATCGCCCGGATCACGACGGTGCGGCCCGGGGCGGCGGGGTCGGCTCCGCAGTACCGGGTCGAGTACCGCCTGGTCGACGGGATCGGCGGGTACCGGACCCTGGTCGGGGTCTTCGTCCGTGGTGGTTGCGCCGCACTCGACCGGCACGGCCCGTGGACGCCGGATGTCGCCGAGATCGAGCGGGCGCGTCGTCGGCGCGACGACGGGTAGTCCCGGAGGGGAACCCACCCGCGCCGCTGCGTTCTCGACATCGGCGTCTCACGATGCGTGGAATTGATCGACATGGTTCCGTGCTGTCGGCGATACCACCGTTGCCCGTGATCGCGGCGCGTCATGATTCGTCGGTGCAGGGGACCCCGCAACCCGGCCCACCACCCAGTCCGTGATGTGCCCGATATCGGCCAGGCGTGTCATTGAGGATTTTTCGGAAAGCGAGATGAAATCCGACCGTGCTCTTGTATCCCACCATCTCGGGTATCGAACTCAGTGGGGTTTTGGTGTAGGTGAGCAGTTGAACGGCCTCCTGCACCCGGCGTCGGGTGAGATGCAGTGCGGGCCCTTCCCCGACGAGGTCCCGGAATGTCTTGGCGAAACTCGACCTGGACATGCCCGCGCGCTGGGCCAGCAGGTCCAACGTCCAGGGTCGTTGAAACTCCCCGTAAATGGCCGACAGGGCACGGCTGACGCCGGGGTGGCCGAGTGCCCGTAGCCCCGGTGCGTCAACCGTCAGCTTGCGCAACACCACTCGGAGCGCGAGCACGAAGACCATCTCGAAAGCGCGAAGGGTCACCAGCGGGCTGCCCGGTTCGCGGCGTTCGGTCTCCGCCACGAGTGACTCCAGTGTCCGGAGCAGGAGAGGCTCGTGGTCGAGCTCGGGTTTTCCCAGCATGAAGATCGGTGGGAGCGAGCGGTACAGCGGGGGCTCGCCGCCCGGGTCGTAGTTGAGGCTGGCGCACATCAGCTCGGTGACCGGGCCCGCCTCGCCGATCCGGACAATCGCCGACTCGCCGAGGCGGCGTTCGGGGAGCACGCTACGTAACGGCCGGGTCGGGGTCGGGGATCCGTCCCCTAATGTGTGCGCGGTGCCATAGGGAAAGATCGCCAGGTCGCCCCGTTGCAGTAGAATAGGCGGCCGACCGGGAAGTTTGACGTAACAACTATTTCGCAGGGCGTAGTGCATCACCGCGCAGTGGTCGTCGTCGCCTTGGACGTTCCATGGGCCGCGTGCGATCCAGCGGCTGTGAAAAACGCTGACCAGACGTATCGGTCTGAGCAGCTCAGCCAAGACGTCAAGATCATTCATGGACGATCCTTAAGTGGAAGCGGAAAGTTCTTAATTGATCGTACCTAAGTCTTCCATGAATATTGCGGGTGACAGCGGGCCGTTTGGCCGCGACGATCGGTAAACCACTTGCGGATTTCAGGACAAGCTCCATGCACGGGGGGGCCTTCCTGGCGTAACGCTGAGTTTTGCGGGCTCGACCCGGTCGCATGCCTCTCGCGACGTCCGGTCACGCCTGCCCTGACGACGCGTCGCCAGCCGGCCGTCCGGCACGGACGAGATGGAGAGGACGCCGATGCGGATACTCATCGCCGGGGCGGGCATTGCCGGCCTGACCGCGGCCCTGAGCCTGCACGCGGCCGGTCTCGACGACATCCGGCTGGTCGACGCCGCCCCCGAGATCCGTCCCCTGGGCGCGGGGATCAACCTCCTGCCCAACGCCGTCCGGGAGCTCGCCGCCCTCGGCCTGGACGAAGCGGTCGGCGCGTCCGCCGTCTCGACCACCGAGCTGGTCTACTTCAGCCGGCACGGCGAGGTGATCTGGCGCGAACCACGGGGCCGGGCCGCCGGTCACCGATGGCCGCAGCTGTCGGTGCACCGTGGGAAGTTGCAGATGGTGCTCCTCGCCGCCGTCGAGGAACGCCTCGGCGGACAGCGCGTCCGGGCCGACGCCCGGGTCACCGACTTCCGGCTGCTGCCCACCGGCCGGGTGCAGGTCAACCTGGCCCACCGCACCGGCGGCACCACCACCACCGAGGCGGACGCGCTGATCGGCGCGGACGGCATCCGCTCGGGCGTTCGTCGCGTGCTCTACCCCGGTGAGGGGCCCCCGGTGTGGCAACGGCAGGTGGTGTGGCGGGGCATCGCCAAGATCCCGCCGTTCGCCGACAACCGGTCGATGTTCATCGGCGGCGACCGTACGTGGAAGGTGGTCGCCTATCCGATAGCGCCCCGGCCGGACGCCGCCGGGCTGGTCGACACCAACTGGGCGGTGGCCCGCACCTTCGGGCCGGACGAGGTGGTCGACCGGGCGGAATGGGACCGGGTGGTGGACCCGGCGAAACTGCTGGCCGCGCTGGACGGCTGGGTCTTCGGCCCACTGGACGTCGCTTCCCTCGTCACCGCCGCCAAGGCCCCCTTCGAACAGGCCATGGTCGACCGCGATCCGCTGCCCCGCTGGACGTTCGGGCCGGTGACCCTCATCGGCGACGCCGCCCACGCGATGTGTCCGATGGGGTCCAACGGCACCACCCAGGCGATCGTCGACGCCCGCGCCCTGGCCGCCGCGGTGGCCGGTCACCCGGAGGTCGACACCGCCTTCACCGCCTACGAACGGGAGCGGCTCGACCGGATGACCCTGCTCCAGAACTGCAACCGCGCGTTGGGTCCCGAGGTGGTCGTCGCGATGGCGGACCGGGCCAGCTCCGTCACCCGGCCCGGCCCGTCGGCGAGCGCCCTCGACCGGGAGTTGGCCGAGGTCTCCCGACGCTACGCGGAGCTGGGCGGCTTCGACGTGGCGATGGCCAACACCGACTCGTCCTACTCGGTCCGCCGCCGACCCGGCCCCGGCCGACCCACCCCGCAGGAGACCGGCTCCTGACCCTTCGCCGGACCACCGATCCACCCGCCGGCGACCGCCTGCCGTACCCCATAACCAAGGAGATCAGACATGACGCGAACCGGTGAGCAGTACCTTGACGCCCTCCGCGACGGCCGGGAGATCTGGCTGGACGGGGAGCCGGTCAAGGACATCACCAGGCACCGCGCCTTCCGCAACACGGCCCGGTCCATCGCCCACCTCTACGACCTGACCCACGAGGCGGGGTTCGCCCCGACCCTGACGGTCGAGTCCGGATCGGGCGAGCGGATCCACCGGGCGTTCCACATCGCCCGCAGCTACGAGGACCTGGTCGCCAGGCGGAAGGCGCACAAGATCTGGTCCGAGGCGACCTTCGGGTTCCTCGGCCGGTCACCCGACTACATGGCCTCCGGGCTCGCCGGGTTCGCCGCGCTGCCCGAGGTCTTCGCGGGTGCCGGGTTCGACGGTCGGGAGAACGTCGCGGCGCACCACCGGCGGATGTCCACCGGTGACCTCTACCAGGCGTTCACCATCACCAACCCGCAGATCGACCGGACCCGGTCGGCGTCCGAGCAGGAGGAGAACGACCTCTACCTGCGGGTGGTCAAGGAGACCGACGGCGGCATCGTGGTACGCGGCGCGAAGATGATCGGCACGGCCGCGGCCTTCGGTGACGAGGTGGTGGTGGGCACGATCGAACCGCTGGCCCCGCAGGATGTGGAGTACGCGCTCAGCTTCTCCGTTCCCCTCGACACCCCCGGGTTGAAGTTCGTGTCGCGTACCTCGTACGAGGCCAGCGCCCGGAGCGTCTTCGACAACCCGCTCTCCTCCCGGTTCGACGAGAACGACTCGTTGCTCGTCTGTGACGACGTCTTCGTGCCCTGGGAGCGGGTGCTCGTCTACCGCGACGTGGATGCCAGCCTGCACCAGTGGTGGGCGACGCCGGCGTACAACAACTTCGTCCACCAGTCGGCCACCCGCTTCTGGACGAAGCTGGAGTTCCTCACCGGTCTGGCGATCCTCATCGCCAAGGCGAACAACACCTATCAGCTCCCTCCGGTGCAGATCCAGATCGGTCGCCTGATGAGCTGGGTCAACATCGCCCGCTCGATGTTGATCGCGGCCGAGACGGAGTTCGTGCCGGTCGGGTCCGACGGCGGTGTCATGATCAACCCTGAGATCGCCTCCGCGCACCGGGCCATGGCCGGTGACATCTATCCGAAGGCGGTCGCCGAGGTCAAGCTGCTCGCCGGCGGCGGACTGATCCAGTTGCCCGCCTCCGGCTACGACCTGCTCCACCCCGAGCTGGGGCCGGTGCTCGCCAAGTACGTCCGCTCGCCCGGCCACCCGGCCGAGGCGCGGATCAAGCTGCTCAAGCTCGCCTGGGACGCGTTGGGCTCGGAGTTCGCCTCCCGGCACGAGCAGTACGAGCGCTTCTACCACGGCGCACCGCACGTCTACCTGCCGGCGGTGGTCCGCGACGGCCGGCCGGACCTGTGCGAGCAGCTCGCCCAGTCCTGCCTGGACGGCTACGAGCTGGACAACTCGATGTACGGCGCCTCATGACCGATCGCAAGGTCTCCCCGGGCGGCGCCCCGGCGGCCGGTGCCGTCGGGGTGCCCCACCGCTGGCGGGCGCTGGCGGTGCTCGCCTGCACCCAGTTCCTGCTGATCCTCGACACGGCGATCATCAACGTGGCCGTTCCCTCGATCGGCGCGGATCTCGACATCTCACCCACCGGGCTGTCCTGGGTGGCCAACGCCTACCTGATCACCTTCGGTGGCCTGCTCCTGCTCGGCGGGCGTAGCGCCGACCACGTCGGTCGCCGCCGGGTCTTCGTCATCGGCCTGGTCGTCCTCGTGGTCGGCTCGGCGGTGGGCGCGGCGGCGGACTCGGCCGGCTGGCTGATCGCCGGCCGGGCGATCCAGGGCCTGGCCGCCGCGCTGGCCGCTGCCGCCGCCCTGGCGCTGGTGCTGGGCATCTTCCCGGAGGGTCCGGAACGCCATCGCGCCCTGGGCATCTTCGCCGCCATGGCCGGTGCCGGGGGTGCCGTCGGCACCGTGCTGGGCGGACTGCTGACCGACTCGCTCGGGTGGCGGTCGACGTTCCTCATGAACGTCCTCGTCGGGGCGGTGCTGGTCGTCCTGGCCCTCCGGCTGGTGCCTGACATGCACGAGCCCGGGGACCGCCGGGCCTTCGACGCGATCGGCGCCGGCACCGTCACCGCCGGACTGGGGCTGCTGGCGTACGCGTTGGTGTCCACCGGCAACCTCGGCTGGCTCGCCGGCCGTACGGTCGGCGCGGCAGTGCTGGCGGTGCTGTGCCTGTTGGCGTTCGTCGTCGTCGAACGGCGCAGCAGCCACCCGTTGGTGCCGTTGGGTGTCTTCCGGCGGCGTCGGCTGCGCACCGCCAACGTCCTGGGCGGGTTGGCCCAGCTCATCCTCTTTCCGACGTTCTTCTTCGTCAGCATCTATCTCCAGGACGTGCTCGGCTACTCGCCACTGGGCGGTGGGCTCGGTCTGTTGCCGATGTCGCTGGTGGTGATCGGGGTGGCCGGGATGTGCGAGCGGCTGATCGCCCGGCTCGGCCTGGAGGTCGCGATGACGGCCGGCTTCGTCCTGGTCGCCCTGGGCATGCTCTGGCTGTCCCGGCTCTCCCACGACGGCGACTTCGTCTCCGACGTGCTCGGCCCGACCGTCCTGCTCGGCATCGGGCTGCCGCTGGTCACCGTGACGACGAACGTCGCGGCGACGGCCGAGGCGACGGTCGCCGAGGTCGGGCTCGCCTCAGGGCTGATCAACACGAGCCAACAGATCGGCGCGGTCGTCGGTCTGGCGGTGATGGCCGGGGTGGCCGCCGCCCGGACCAGCCAGGTGACAGGCGACGATCCGGCCCGGCTGGACCCGGCGGCGACCACCGCCGGCTTCCAGGCGGCCTTCCTGGTGGGTGCGGTGGTCGCACTCGTCGCGGCGGTGGTGGCGGTCCGGCTCCGTCGGGCCCGGCCGGTGACCCCCGGTCCCGCGACAGTCTCCGGACGGTAGGCCGTAGCGGGACCGCGCGTCCGGCGGGCGGGGCGAGGGCCCGTCGGACACGCCGGTCCGCGACGGCAGGCGATCCGGTCCGCCGGCCGGTCCCGCTCGGACCCGGCCGGCACGAGGACCCGCACCGACGGGTCCTGCACGAAGCGCCACGTCCCCGGACACCGGCGCTGTCTACCACGATGCAAAGGAACTGAATGATGACCACAGAGCAGGGCAGGCAGTATCTGGTGTTCGGCGCGACCGGCGCCCAGGGCGGCGCGGTCGCCCGGACCCTCGCCGAGCGGGGCCACCCGGTGCGCGGTTTCGCCCGCCGGGACACCGGGTCGGTCCCGCCGGGGGTCAGCCTGGTCACCGGCGACCTGGCCGACCCGGCCGCCGTGCGCGAGGCGTTCACGGGCGTCACCCACGCCGCCGTCACCCTCCCGCTGGTGTACGACGCACAGACGGTCGCCGGCTACGCGCGCAACATCGCCGACGCCGCCCGGCAGGCCGGTGTGCAGCTGCTCGTGTTCAACACCAACACCTGCATCCCGGACGAGGCGACGCCGTACCCGGCGTACGAGACCCGGCGGGCCACGGAGACGATCCTGCGTGACAGCGGTGTTCCGCTGATCGTGCTGCGCCCGCCGGTCTACCTGGAGAACCTGTTCAACCCCGGGGTGGGCGGAGCGTTGGCCAACCAGAACGTGCTGGCCTATCCGCTGCCCGCCGACCGCCGGGTGGCCTGGCTGTCGCACGGCGACCTGGCCGCGGCGATGGTGGCCGCCCTGGACCGGCCGGATCTCGTCGGCAGGTCGGTGCAGTTCGGCGGCGGCGAGGTGGTGACCGGCCCCGAGCTGGCCGAGATCTTCTCCGGGGTGCTCGGCAGGCGGATCAGCTATCTGCCGTTGGAGGTCGACGCCTTCCAGGAGGGGTTGGCCTTCGCGTTGGGCGGGCCGGCCGCCACCGGTGTCGCCGGCATCTACCGCTGGGTCGGCCAGGAGGCCGGCCGGGACCTGTTCGACCTCGACCCGGCAACGCTGCCGAAGGCGTTGAACGTCGGTCCGCGGCCGATCGCCGAGTGGGTCGCGGCCCAGCCGTGGCAGCAGTTCGCCCAGGAGAACCAGACCGAACCCTCCTAGGGGGTCGCCTGGGCAGTCCGGCCGGCACACCGGTGTGCCGGCCGGACTGCCCAGGCAGTGACGACCCACCGCTCGCAACGGCGCGGGGGATCCGCCGTACGACCTTTGCGGAAGGGACTCGAACACATGTGGTCAGCACGACGGCAGTCGGGGGAGCCGATCGCGGTGATCGGTGCAGGATGCCGCCTTCCTGGCGCGCACGGCACGACGCAACTCTGGCAACACCTGGTCGACGGTCGGGACCTGATCGATGAGGTTCCGGCGGACCGGTTTCGCATCGACGACTACTTCGCTCCGGCGCCGCCGCCACCGGGCCGTACGAACAGCCGCTGGGGTGGGTTCGTCACCGGGGCCGCCGAGTTCGACGCCGAGTTCTTCGGCATCGACGACGAGGAGGCGGCGAGCCTCGACCCGCAGCACCGGATGCTGCTGATGACCGCGTGGGAGGCGCTGGAGGACGCCGGTCAACTGCCCGAACACCTCGCCGGCAGCCGGACCTCGGTGTTCGTCGGGCAGAGCCAGGCCGACTACTGGGATCTCCAGAGCGCCCGACTCGACCGGCTCGGCCTGGCCGCCGTGCTCGGCGGACAGCAGCGCAGCATGGCCGCCGGTCGGCTCTCGTACGCCTTCGACCTGCGGGGGCCCAGTCTGACCGTGGACGCCGCCCAGGCGTCATCGGGGGTGGCGGTGCATCTCGCGGCGCAGAGCCTGCGCTCGGGTGAGAGCACGATGGCCGTCGTCGCCGGGATCAACCTGGTCCTCACGCCCACACCGGCGGTGATGTTCGGCCAGGCGGGGGTGTTGTCCGGCAGCGGGCGGTGCAGGTTCGGCGACGACACCGCCGACGGGTTCGTCCGTAGCGACGGCGTCGTGGTCGTGGTGCTCAAACCGCTCACCGCCGCGCTCGCCGACCACGACCGGATACGCGCCGTTCTGCTCGGCAGCGCGGTGAGCAACGACGGTCGGGCCAAGTCCGAGCTGGCCGCGCCGTCGGTGACCGGTCAGACGACCGCGATGCGCGCGGCGTACGCGGCGGCCGGGGTGCGCCCGGCGGAGGTCGACTACGTCGAGGCGCACGGGACCGGCACCCGGATCGACGCGGCCGAACTCGTCGCGATGACCGGGGTGCTGGCCGAGGGACGGCCCGCCGGCCAGCCCTGTCTGGTGGGGTCCATCAAGACGAACATCGGCCACACCGAGGCCGCCGCCGGTCTGGCCGGCCTGGTCAAGGCGATGCTCTGCCTGGAACACCGGCTCGTGCCACCGAGCCTGCACTTCCGCCACCCCCGGTCCGACGTCGACTGGGACCGGGTGCCCCTGGTCGTACCCGGTGCCCCGACCCCGCTGCCCGACCGTGGCCGGCCGGCAGTCGTGGCGGTCAACGGGCAGGGCATGTCCGGCACCAACGTCCACCTGGTGCTCGCCGAGGCGCAGGCGACCGACCGGCCCGACGCCGGGACGACCCGGCCGACGGGAGCGTCCGACCCGGGCGTCGAGGGGTACCCGCTGGTGCTCAGCGCCCGCACCCCGGCCGGCCTGACCGAGCTGATCCACAGCTACCTGGACTATCTCGCGCCCGCAGGCGCGGGTGCCGCGTTCGACCTGCGGGACATCTGTTACAGCACCAACGTCAGGCGTCGGCGCTACGCCCACCTGACGGTCGTGCGGGGCCGTACCCGGGACGACCTGATCCGCGAGTTGCGCGCGGTGCTGGCCGACGGGCCGGGGGAGAGCGTGCCGGACCCGGCCGACCTCGGGCCGGCGGGCCGACTGGTGCCGCTGCCTCCGCGCCCGTGGCGGACCTCCCGGCACTGGCTGCACTGGGCGGTGCCGCCGGGCCCGCAGCACGCCTTCCGTGGCTGACCGGCGGTAACCGCCGCCACCGAACCGACCCACCTCACCGGGCGCGGCTGTGCCCTGGCGTCTCCTGCCGCCCCGGTGCGTGCCCCTCTGTCCAACCACCGTCCCGTCCCGTCCCCTCAGAAAGAGAGCAATGGCGAACGCAGCGATCACCGACCTGTCCAGCCTGGCCCGGATCGAAAACGTCAGGCTCCTCGACCCGCTCAACGCGGACTCGGCCTGTTTCCGGCTGCGCACCATGAACACGCAGACCGACGTGTCAGCGATAGTGGGCGCACTGCGCGCCCTGATACCCGGCCTCGACGAGGTCGCCACGTACTCGTTGGACGAGTGCCTCTCGGCGATGCGTGACCTCGGCATGTTCCTGGGCTCCCTCAAGCGGCACGGCGTGGAGCCGCTGCCGGTGGTGCCGGAGGTCACCGCGGTGCTGGAGGAACTCGGCCGGCGGACCGACATGGTGCCCCGGGACACCGTGCACCACTACACCACCTGGAACCCGGTGGGGCACCGCCAGCGGATGTACACCGGGGACCCGCAGGAGAGGTTCCTCCAGGAGTCGGTGCGGATGGTCTTTCCGGATCTGCGTACCGGCCTGAACACGTGTGACGTGCTGGCCGACACCGCACCTACCGATCCGGAGTTCGCCCCGCTGCTGGACGAGTTGAACGTCCGGCTGCACGCGATGGTGGACTCGATCGACCTGGTGCTGCGGCACGTCAGCCCGGTCTTCTTCGCCCGGGTGCTCCGCCCCTACTTCGAGGAGATCACCGTCTCGGGCCGGGAACTGCTCGGGCCGGCCGCCGCGCAGGTGCCGCTCTGGCTGGTCGACCAGGTCATCTGGGCGACCGACCGCAGCGAACCCGGGTACGACGAGTTCATCCGCCACTCGGTCCCCTACAGCCTGCCCCGGTGGCGGAGCTACTACACACGGTGGAGCGAGGGCAGGTCGGTGGTGAGTCGGCTGGTCGACGCCTACGGCGGGCTGGACGGCGCGACGACCGGCCGGGAGTCGCCGGTGTTGCGCCGCGGCGCGGAGGCGCTCGCCCGGGTGCTGCGGACGGTGGTGGTGTTCCGGGGGCGGCACCTCGGCATCGCCCGGCAGGCGTACCAGGCCGATCTCCGCCTCTACCCGGTGGGCAGCGGCGGCGCCAGCGTCGACCTGCTCCGGCAGATCATCGATCTGACCCGGCAGAACGCCGGCCTGGTCCAGGCCCGCCGGCCGAACCCGTCGACCGAGGTGCCGACGATCCGGCCGACCGCGCCGGCCGGGCCGGACCGCAGGATTCCGCAGCAGCGTTGGCGGGACGGGGTGGCCCTGTGAGGGTGCTGATCGCCGGTGGCGGCATCGGGGGCCTGACGCTGGCCCTGAGTCTGCACGCGGTGGGGATCACCGACATCAGGGTCGTCGAGGCGGCACCGGCGATCCGGCCGCTCGGCGTCGGCCTGAACATCCTGCCCAACGCGGTGCGTGAACTCGCCGAGCTGGGGCTGCTCGACGAGTTGTCGGCGGTCGGGGTCCAGACCGGGGAGCTGTCGTACTACAACCGCTTCGGATCGTTGATCTGGAACGAACCGCGCGGGCGGGCCGCCGGCTACCGCTGGCCGCAGTTGTCGATCCACCGGGGGCGGCTGCAGCTGGTGCTGCTCGACGAGGTGCGCCGACGGCTCGGCGACAAGACGGTGGTCGCCGACGCCCGGGTGCGCGACTTCGACATCCGGGCGGACGACTCGGTGCGGGTGATCGTGGATCATCCGGCCGCCGGTGGGGTCGGCGAGTTCGACGCCGACGTGATGGTCGGTGCGGACGGCATCAACTCGGCGGTCCGCGCCGCGCTCTATCCCGACGAGGGCGAGCCGCCGTGGAACGGGCTGCTGGTGTGGCGGGGGTCCGCCTGGCGGACGCCGTTCCTCAACGGCAGCACGATGATCATCGCCGGGGACGAGCGACGTCGGGCCGTGGTGTATCCGATGTCCCGACCGGCCGGGCCCGGGCAGCCGGTGCTGATGAACTGGGCACTGGCCCGGCCGGCAGCCGAACAGGACCGGCCGGCCCGGGCGGACTGGAACCGGAGGGTCGAACCGGATTCCTTCCTGTCCGACTTCGCCGATCTCCGCTTCGACTGGCTGGACGTGCCGGAACTGGTCCGGGCCGGTGGGGAGGCGTTCGTCTATCCGATGGTGGACCGCGACCCGCTGCCCCGGTGGACCTTCGGCCCGGTGACGTTGCTCGGTGACGCCGCGCACGCCATGTACCCGATGGGTTCCAACGGAGCGACCCAGTCGATCGTGGACGCCCGGGTGCTGGCGTTCTGCCTGGCCCGGCACGCCGACCCGGTCGCCGCCCTGGTCGAGTACGAGCAGCGGCGTCGGCCGGTCACCACGGATCTGCAGGAGCGTAACCGGCAGCTCGGGCCGGAACTCGTCATCAGCCTGGCGGCCCGGCTGGCCCCTGACGGTTTCACCGACGTGCACGAGGTCATTTCGGCAGGTGAGCTGGCCGAGATCTCCGACCGGTACGCCCGGTCGGGCGGCTTCGACGTGACGACTGTCAACGACCGCCCGTCCTACGACGTGCCGGACGCCGCACGGGTGGTGCTGCCGTGAGGGTGGACAGCTATCTCGACATCTCGTGTCCCTGGTGCTACGTCACCAAACGGCACCTCGACGCGGCCGTACGGGAGTTCGACGGTCCCGAGGTCCGGATCGTGCGGCATCCCTACCAGATCGACGGCGAACACCCCGCCACGCCGATGCCGATGCTCACCTGGCTGGCCGGCAAGTACGGCGAGGAGAAGGCGGCCCGGATGAGCGCCGAGGTCACCAGGTACGGCCTCGGCATGGGCATCGCCTTCGCCAACGAGGCCGGCTACGCGGTCAACACCCTGGCCGCCCACCGGCTGCTCTGGTCGGCCGGCCGGGAGTACGGCGAGGAGGTCCAGGGACGGCTGGAGGAACTGCTCTTCGCGGGCTACTTCGTCGACGCCGTCGACGTGTCCGACCCCGAGGTGCTGGTCGATCGCGCCATCCGGGCCGGAATGGCACCCGGGCGGGCGGCCCACCTGCTCGCCACCGACGCGGGCACGGACGAGGTACGGGAGTTGGTCCGGCGGGCCCGGCGGGAGACCGCCGTGGTGCCCCTGGTCGTGGTCGACGGCCGACGTCGGCTCGACGGCCCGCAGGAAAGCGACCGCCTGCTGGCGGCGCTCCGACAGACAGCGGAAGGAAGGTGAACCCGGTGGAACTGACCCGTCGTGGAGTGCTGGGTGGTTCGGCGGTGGTCGGTGGCGCGGCGGCTGCCGCGTTCGTGGGCGTGGCACCCGCGGTGTCGGCCCGGCCGGCAGCGGGGGACGGCGGCACCCTCCTGACCGTACGGCCCGGTGATCCGCAGTACGCCGACCTGGTGCGGGGCGTCAACCAGCGGTGGGTGGGCCGCCCCGGCCAGGTGGTGGTGGCCACCTCGACCCCGGACGTGGTGCGGGCGGTGGAGCAGGCGGCGCGTACCGGGCGGCGGTTGTCGGTCCGCAGCGGCGGCCACTGCTTCGAGGACTTCGTCAGCGATCCGGCTGTGGAGATCCTGCTGGACCTGGGGGGCCTGGACCAGATCGGCTTCGACCCGGCCCGGCGGGCCTTCGTGGTCGGGGCCGGCGCCCGGCTGGAGGAGGTCAACCGTCGGCTCTTCGCCGGCTGGGGGGTCGCGTTGCCGGCCGGTTCGTGCCCGAGCGTCGGGGTCGGCGGGCACATCTCAGGTGGCGGCTACGGCCCGCTCAGCCGCCTGTTCGGGCTGACCGTCGACCACCTCTACGCGGTGGAGGTGGTGGTGGCGGACAGATCGGGTGCGGCGCGGGCGGTGACCGCCACCCGGGAGGCCGACGATCCGCACCGGGAGTTGTGGTGGGCGCACACCGGCGGTGGCGGCGGCAACTTCGGGGTGGTCACCAGGTACTGGTTCCGGTCACCCGGCACCGACACCACCGACCCGCGCCGGCTGCTGCCCCGGCCACCGGCGGAGCTGCTGGTCAACACCGTGATCTGGCCGTGGGAGGCGATGGACCGGGCGGCGTTCACCCGGTTGCTGCTCAACTACAGCCGGTGGTACGTCGCCCGCAACCGTCCGGGCCTGGTCGAGAACCACCTCTACAGCCACCTGATCACGTTTCACCGTTCCGGGGGCGCCGTCGTGCTCAACACGCAGGTGTCGGGGCAGGCGCCCGACCCTGACGGTCTGCTCGACGACTTCCTGGCGGCGGTCGGCGACGGGGTCGGCGTGGCCGGGCAGAGCACCGTCCGGCGCAGGCTGCCCTGGCTGCTCGGCACCCAGTGGTCCGGGTTCGCCGACCGGCCGGTCGGTCGCCGGATCAAGGGCAAGTCGGCGCTGCACCGGACCGCGTTCACGCCGGCGCAGGCGGCAGCCATCCACCGGGCGTTGACCTCGACCGACTACTCCCACCCGGGCAGCGGGGTCCTGATCGCTCCGTACGGCGGTCAGGTCACCGCCGTCGCCGGGTCCGCCACCGCGAGTTCACACCGTGACGCCGCGCTGATGCTCATGTATCTGAGCGAGTGGGACGACGAGTCGGAGGACGCGACGCACATCGGCTTTCTCCGCGGGTTCTACCGGGACGTCTACGCCGGCACCGGCGGCGTCCCGGTGCGCGACCGCGGTACGGGTGGCGCGTACATCAACTATCCCGACGTCGACCTGCGGGACCCGGCGTGGAACCGGTCGGGCAGTTCCTGGCAGGAGCTGTACTACGGCGCCAACTACCCCCGGTTGCAGCGGGTCAAGAGCCAGTGGGACCCGCTGCGGCTGTTCCAGCACCGGCTCTCGGTCGAGCCGAATCGATGAGGAGGACGTACCGATGAGCGTGTTGCAGGAGATCGTGCGGGACGTACGCGCCGATCTGGCGGCCCGGGAGGCGCGCGTCGGACCGGCGGTGCTGGAGGAGATGGTCGCGGCGGCGGCCCCGCCGTTGGACGCGGTGGCCGCGCTGCGGGGCGACACGGTGCGGGTCATCGCGGAGATCAAGCGGCGCAGCCCCGCCAAGGGGCCGCTGGCCGACATCGACGACCCGGCAGGTCTCGCCGGGGCCTACGTGGCCGGCGGCGCGGCCGCGATCAGCGTGCTCACCGAGCCGCGCCGGTTCGGTGGCTCCCTGGCCGACCTGACCGCGGTCCGTGCCGCCGTGCCGGTGCCGGTGCTCCGTAAGGATTTCATCGTCTCCGCCTATCAGCTGTGGGAGGCGCGGGCGCACGGCGCGGACCTGGTGCTGCTGATCGTCGCCGCGCTCGGTCAGCCCGAGCTGGAGTCGTTGTTGCGCCAGGCCACCGACCTGGGGCTGACCACCCTGGTCGAGACGCACGACGCCGAGGAGGTACGCCGGGCGGTCGACGCCGGCGCGCGGGTGATCGGCATCAATGCCCGCAACCTCAACACCCTGGCGGTCGACCCGGGGGTGTTCGCGACGTTGGCGGCGCTGGTGCCGGACGACGTGGTCCGGGTCGCCGAGTCGGGGGTCCGGGTCCCCGCCGATGTCGGGGTCTACCGGGATGCCGGCGCGGCGGCGGTACTTGTCGGCGAGGCGCTGGTGACCAGCGCGGATCCGGGGGCATCGGTGGCCGCCCTGGTGGCGGCGGGCCGTCGGCCGGCGGGAGCGTCCCGGTGACGCCCCCGTGGGCGGCGTCGCCGCAGGCCTACGTGGCGGTGGTCGCCGAGGCCCTCGACGGCCCCGAACTGCCCGATGGCGCGGACGGCCACTTCGGGCAGTTCGGCGGGCAGTTCATGCCGGAGGCGCTGATGGCGGCGTTGGCGGAGGTGACGGAGGCGTACCACCGGGCCCGTAAGGACCGGGAGTTCCATGCCGAGTTCGCCGCGCTGCTGACCGGGTTCGCCGGGCGGCCGAGCCCGCTGACCGAGACGCCCCGGTTCGCCGAGGGCACCGGGGCGCGGATCCTGCTCAAGCGGGAGGATCTCAACCACACCGGCTCCCACAAGATCAACAATGTGCTGGGTCAGGCGCTGTTGACCCGCCGGATGGGCAAGAAGCGGGTGATCGCCGAGACCGGCGCCGGCCAACACGGCGTCGCCACCGCCACCGCGGCGGCATTGTTCGGTCTTGAGTGCGTCGTCTACATGGGCGAGGAGGACATCCGCCGGCAGGCGCTCAACGTCGCCCGGATGCGGGTGCTCGGCGCGCAGGTCGTCCCGGTGACAGTGGGCAGCCGCACCCTCAAGGACGCCCTGAACGAGGCCATCCGGGACTGGGTGACCAACGTGGAGACCACCCACTACATCCTCGGCACGGCGGCCGGACCGCATCCCTTCCCGGCCCTGGTCCGCGACTTCCACCGGGTGATCGGACTGGAGGCGAAAGCCCAGCTGGCCGCCGTCAGCCCGACACCGCCGACGGCCGTGGCGGCCTGCGTCGGCGGCGGCTCGAACGCCATCGGCGCCTTCCACGCGTTCGTGCCCGACGACCGGGTGCGGCTGTACGGCTTCGAGGCCGGCGGTGCCGGCGTGACGACCGACCGGCACGCCGCCTCGATCACCGGCGGCTCGGTGGGCGTGCTGCACGGTGCCCGTACCTACCTGCTCCAGGACCGGTACGGACAGACCCGGGACAGCCACTCGATCTCGGCGGGGCTGGACTACCCGGCGGTCGGGCCCGAACATGCCTGGCTGCACGACACCGGCCGGGTGCGGTACGAGCCGGTCGACGACGACGAGGCGATGCGTGCCTTCGCCCGGCTCAGCCGTACCGAGGGGATCATCCCGGCGATCGAGTCCGCGCACGCGCTGGCCGGCGCGCTGCGGATCGCGCCCTCGCTGCCCACCGGCCCGGACGGCGCTCCACCGGTGATCGTCGTCTGCCTGTCCGGACGCGGGGACAAGGACATGCACACCGCCATCGAGCACCTGGGCCTGGAGGGGGACGACCGTGGGTGACCCGACCGGGCCGCAGACCAGGCTGAGCCGGACGCTGAGCGCCGCACGGGCGCAGGGGCGGGCGGCGCTGATCGGCTACCTGCCGGTCGGCTTCCCCACCGTGGCCGGCTCGATCGCGGCGATGGAGGCGATGGTCGAGGCGGGCGTCGAGGTGGTCGAGGTCGGCCTGCCGTACAGCGACCCCGCCATGGACGGGCCGGTCATCCAACATGCCGTGGACGTCGCGCTGGCCGGTGGAACCGTCACACCGCACGTCTTCGAGGCGGTCGAGGCGGTCACCGCCGCCGGAGCCGCCGCCGTCTGCATGACCTACTGGAACCCCGTCGAGCGGTACGGCGTCGACCGGTTCGCCGAGGAACTGGCCACCGCCGGGGGCAGCGGGCTGATCATTCCCGACCTCATCCCGGAGGAGGCGGACCGCAGCGGCTGGACGGCGGCCAGCGACGCGTACCAGCTGGACCGGATCTACCTGGTCGCCCAGACCTCGACGGCCGGGCGGCTGGCCCGCACGGCCACGGCCAGCCGGGGCTTCGTCTACGCCGCCGCGTTGATGGGCGTCACCGGCACCGGCGGTGCCTCGGCGGAGGCGGCGCAGGCGCTGGTCAGCCGGGTGCGGACGGTCACCGACACGCCGGTCTGCGTCGGGCTCGGGGTGTCCACCGGGGCACAGGCGGCCCGGATCGCCGGCTACGCCGACGGGGTGATCGTCGGCGCCGGTTTCGTCCGTCGACTGATCGACAACGAGGACCCGGGGGCCCGGCTGCACGCGGTCCGCGGCTTCGCCGGCGAGTTGGCCACCAGCATCCGGGATGCCCGTGTGCCGGCCTGACCTGTCGGGCGGACCGACAGCCGACGTACGGCTGTCGGTCCGCCCGCCGTCCTCACCCGGCCACGACACCTCGTCCGGCCGACGGTCCGGCGGTGTCCACGTGACCGTCGCCCGCCGGGCGGACCCGGTCGGGCCCACCGGTCGGGCGTGCCCCGACCGCCCCGGCGTCGCCCGGATCCCGGGTTCCGCCGCCGACGAGCGCACCGCCGACCTCCCGCCAACGATCGAGCAGCCGGCGGGCGGCACCGGAGTCGATGGACTCGGCGGCGAGGCGTACCCCGGCCGCCAACCGGGCGGTGACCGGTTCGTCGGTCGGGCGGGCCGCCGCGATCCCGGCCGCCGCCGCGAGCAGCACCGCGTCACGCACCGGTCCGGTCACGCCGGCCAGCACCTCGCCCGCGACCCGCGCACTGTCCTCGGGACCGCAGGTGCGCAACGCGGCCAACGGGGAGTAGCCGATACCGATCTCGCGGGGGTCGAAGACCTCCTCGCGCACCGCCAGGTCACGGACCACCCAGACCCGGGACGTGGTGGTCACCGTCAACTCGTCCAGCCCGTCGTCACCACGGAACACCAGGGCGCTCCCGCCGGCATGAGCCATCACCCCCGCCACCAGCGGGGCGGCCCGCAGATCGGCCACCCCGATCGCGTGGGCCGACGGCCGGGCCGGATTGGACAGCGGCCCGAGCAGGTTGAACACGGTGGGCACGCCGAGCTCCCGACGGACGGCGGCGGCGTGCCGCATGGCCGGGTGGAACACCGGCGCGAAACAGAACCCGATGCCCACCTGGTCGACCAGGGTCGCCACGTCGGCGGCGGAGAGCCGCAGCGGCACCCCGAGACGCTCCAGCACGTCGGCCGAGCCGCTCGACGACGAGACCGAGCGGTTGCCGTGCTTGACCACCCGGATCCCCGCGCCGGCCACCACGATCGCGGCCATCGTGGAGATGTTCACCGTCCGGGCGCCGTCGCCGCCGGTGCCGACGATGTCGAGCGTCGGACCCGCCACCGGCACCGGCACCGCGTGCGCGTACATGGCCTGCAACAGCCCGTCCACCTCGGCGACGGTCTCGCCCTTGGCGCGCAACGCCACCAGGAAGGCGGCCAGCCGGGCCGGCGGGACCGCACCCCGCATCACCTCGTCCATCGCCCACTCGGTGTCCTTGGCGGTCAGGTCCTCCCGCCGCAGCAGGGCGCTCAACAGTGCGGCCCAGTTCCGATCGGTCTCGGTCATCAGTTGCCCCCTCACGTCCTCCTGCCCACTGTCGGATCGGGCGGCAGGTCGTGCCAGGCCACCCCGGCGGCGAACGGCCGGTCCACTTCCCCCGTCGCGGACCGGGGAGCAGCGTGATGGCCTGGCGGTTGTTCATCCACGTCGACCGGGACTGCGGCACCCCGTTGACCGTGCAGATCCACGACGCCATCCAGCGGGAGATCGTCGCCGGTTCGCTGCGACCGGCGACCCGACTGCCCTCCAGCCGGCAACTCGCCGCCGACCTCGCGGTCTCCCGCAGCGTCGTGGTGGAGGCGTACGACCGGTTGATCGCCGAGGGCTACCTGGACGCGGTACGCGGGTCGGGCACCCGGGTGGCCCGGCACATCAGCCCGGTCACGGCCCGACCCGAGCCGGTGCAACGGCCCGAGGCGCAGCTCGTCCGCTTCGATCTGCGGCCGGACGCCGGCGACGGGGTCCACTTCCCGCACAGCGACTGGCTGACCGCGTACGACCGCGCGGTGCGTTCGGTCCGGCTGCCCGATCTGGACCGGCCGCCGTCCTGCGGGGTGGCGGCGTTGCGTACGGAACTCGCCGGTTATCTCGGTCGGGTCGTCGGGGTCCGGGCCGAACCCGGGCAGACCCTGGTCACCGCGGGTTTCTCGGCGGCGCTGCGGCTGCTGAGCGGCGCGTTGCGCCGGATCGGCATCGACCAGTTGGGCGTGGAGGATCCCGGCCACCCCCGGCACCGACGCCTCGCCGCCCGGTTCGGCCTGCGCCCACACCCGGTGCCCGTCGACGACGGGGGGATCGACGTACGGGCCCTGGCCGCCAGCGGGGTGCGGGCGGTGCTGACCACCGCGGCCCACCAGTTCCCGACCGGGGTCACCATGAGTGGGGAACGCCGTGGCCAGTTGTTGCGGTGGGCCCACGACAACGACGCGTGGATCATCGAGTTGGATCACGACGGCGATCTGTGGATGGAGCCCCGGCCCCGGCCCCTCGCCCTGCAACGCGAGGCCCCCGACCGGGTCGTCTACGCCGGTACGGCCAGCACGATCCTCGGCCCGGGGCTGCGGGTGGGCTGGCTCTGCGTCCCGTCGCCGCTGCTGCCCGTCGTCGACCGGGTCGGCGTCGACCGGGAGTTCGCGGTGGACAGCCTGACCCAGCTGGCCTTCGCCGAGTTCATCCGCAGCGGGCTGCTCGACCGGCACGCCCGGCGGATGCGGGCCCGCTGCCGGGCCCGGCGTGAGGCGTTCAACCAGGCGGTCGGACGCCACCTGCCCCAGGCCCGCACGATCGGCTCGACGGCCGGCCTGTACGCGTACCTGAGGCTTGCCGGGCAGCTCGACGAGGCCGCGCTGCTGACCGGGGCGGCCTGCCGCTCGGTGCTGGTCGCCGGTGGCAGGTCCTTCGCCGTCGACCGTCCGCCGCCGTCCGCCGCCCTGGTCGTCGGGTACGCCGGACTTCCCCGCTCGGGACTGTTCGAGGCGTTCCGGCTGGTCGGGGAGACGGCGGCGGGACTGCCCGGCCAGCCCCGCCTGCGGCACACCGCCTGACGGCCCCGACCGGGCCTCAGACCGGAACCGACGTGGTCAGGAAGTTCTCCAGCAGCCGTCTGCCACCGACGGTGGTGATGCTCTCCGGGTGGAACTGGATGCCCTCCACGGGGAGGTGCCGGTGCCGCAGACCCATGACGAACCCGTCGTCGTCGGAGTGTGCGGTCGCCTCCAGCACGTCCGGCAGCGGCTCGCCGACCACCAGCGAGTGGTAGCGGGTGGCGACCATCTCCGGCGTCAGGCCGGTGAAGACGCCCCGCCCGTCGTGCCGTACGACGCTGGTGCGGCCGTGCATCGGCCGGCCGGAGACCAGCACCTCGGCGCCGAAGGCCAGCCCGATGGCCTGGTGACCGAGGCACACCCCGAGCACCGGCACCTGGCCGGCGAAGAGTCGTACCAGCTCCACGTGACCGGAGTCGGCCGGATGCCCCGGTCCGGGCCCGAGCACCACCGCGTCCGGTTCCCAGGCCAGCAGTTCGGCCTCCGGCAGCGTCTTCGACCGTACGGTCTCGGCCTGCACGCCGAGGTCGCGCAGGTACTGCTGGATGATGTGCACGAAGCTGTCGTAGGCGTCGATGAGCAGCACCTTCACGGCAGCAACTCCTCTCCGGTCAGCGCCCAGTAGGCGGCTGACATCTTGTGTAGGGTCTCGGCCCATTCCCCCTCGGGGTCGGACTGCGCCACGATCCCCGCCGAACTCTGGGTCGAGTAGCGGACCCCGTCGAAGGAGACGGTGCGGATGCAGAGCGCCAGCTCGCTCCAGCCACGCGGGTCGATCAGGCCGACGGTGCCCGCGTAGCTGCCCCGGTCGTCCCGCTCGATCTCGCTGATGATCTCCATGGCCCGCAGCTTCGGGGCGCCGGTCATCGTGCCCGCCGGGAAGGTGGACCGCAGCGTCGTCCACACGTCGGCACCGGGCTCCAGCCGGGCGGAGACCGTCGACACCAGGTGGAACACGTGGGAGAAGGTCTCCACCGCCATCAGCCGGTCGACCGCCAGGCTGTGCGGGCGGGCGACCCGGCTGACGTCGTTACGACACAGGTCGACCAGCATGATGTGCTCGGCGCGCTCCTTGGTGCTGGCGAGCAGCGCGGCGATGCGTTCGTCATTGCCCGTGCCGGTGGGGTCGCGGCGGGTGGTGCCGGCGATCGGCCGCATCACCAGCAGGTCCTCCTCGGTGCGGAACAACAGCTCCGGGCTGGCACCGATCAGGGTGGTGCCGTGGTGCGGCAGGAGATACATGTGTGGCGACGGGTTCTTGGCCCGCAGCCGGCGGTAGACCTCCAGCGGGGTCAGCGACGTGCGCACGTCGATGCGGTGGCCGATCTGGATCTGGTAGATGTCACCGACGCGGATGTGCTCCAGGCAGCGGCGCGTCCAGCCGAGGAACGTCTCCCGGTCGACGTTGTCGCTGACCTCGTCGGGGACCGGTGCCGGGGGCACCCCCGTCGGCTGCCCGGCCGGTCGGCCGGCGGGCGGCACGCCGGGGGAGGCGGGGAAGCACGGGTGGTCGCCGCGCAGGTGCCGGACCCGTCCCGAGCCCGCGTCGAACCAGACCGAGTTCCGGAACAGGGTCAGGGTCAGATCCGGCAGGTCACCTGCGGGCCGGGGCGGCAGCTCCTCCATGTGCCAGGCGGTGCCGTATCCGGCGGTGAGCAGGAAACCGAAGGCGTACGCCTGCCTCGGCTCGTCGGTCTGCACGTCGAAGAGGCCCTGGGTGTGGCGCAGCAGCTCCCAGACGCCCGCCGGCCGGTCGAATCCCCACCGGCCCGGCCCGTCCGGACGCAGGCCGAGCCCGGAGGCGAGCTGCCGGAGCGCGTCGACGATCGTCGGCACACCGTCGAACTCCAGGTGTTCCCGGTACAGCCGCACCTGCGCGAGACGCCCCCAGCCGACCACCGATCCCCGTCGCTGCGGCTCCGGCCCGGAGAGGCTCTCCAGCAGGAACACCTCCTGGCTGCCCAGGCCGTCGGCGAGGGCCGCGTAGAGCTCCAACGGATCGCGTTCGGCCAGCTCGGTCGACACCACCGTGACCGGTAACCTCAGTCGGTCGAGCAGGCCCGTGGTCGGCCCCGCGTCGTGATCCGTCCGGGCGACTCCACTCGTCAGCATCACATCCCCCTTCGCCGCTGCCAGCCAAGCAGGTGTCCCCGGGCGACCCCAGACCATTTGCCGGCTACCGGACCGGTCCACTTCGGCCTCGCGGCACCGACCGGCCGAGAGGATCGCCAGGTCATCGGGGGGTGCCAGCGGGTTCGCCGGGTGCCGGGGTGGACTGCGGCAGGTTTGACGGGGCCGGGTCCGCCGGGCCTACGCTCAGCCCTGCCGGCCCATGACCCGTCCCACAGATCCATGCTCTGCCGACGCGGAAGGCTGCCATGACCCGCGCTCTGCTCGCTGCTGCGCACCACGTCCCCACCACCGACGCCCCGACGGCCGACCACTGGCGCGGCCGGCCGGTCGCCCAGGCGCCCGACTGGCCGGACAGCCGGCTGCTGGACCGGGTCGTCGGGGAGCTCAGTACCGCGTCCACCCTGGTGTCACCGCAGGAGTGCGACGACCTGACCGACCGCCTGGCGCAGGTCGCCCAGGGTGCGGGGTTCCTGTTGCAGGGGGGCGACTGCGCCGAGACGTTCGGTGGCACCTCGTCCCTGGCGGTCCGCCGGAAGCTGGAGACCCTGCTGCAGATCGCGGTGGTCCTCACGTATGCGGGCTCCCTGCCGGTCGTCAAGATCGGGCGGATGGCCGGGCAGTTCGCCAAACCACGGTCGGTGCCGACCGAGACCCGTGACGGGGTGACCCTGCCGGCCTACCGCGGCGACGCGGTCAACGGCATCGAGTTCACCGCGCAGGCCCGTCGGCCCGATCCCCGCCGCCTGCACGAGATGTACCAGGCGTCGGCGGCGACCCTGGCGATCATCCGGGCGTTCCTGACCGGTGGTTACGCCGATCTGCGGCAGGTGCACGCGTGGAACCAGGACTTCGTGGCCCGCTCGCCCGTCGGGCGGCGTTACGAGCGGCTCGCCGACGACATCGACCGCGCGCTGCGCTTCGTCCAGGCCTGCAACATGGACCTCGCCGGGACCCGGAGCGTCGACCTGTACACCAGCCACGAGGGTCTGCTGCTCGACTACGAGGAGGCGTTGACCCGGACGGACCCGCGCACCGGTCGGCGGTACGCCGGCAGCGGCCACCTGCTGTGGCTGGGGGAGCGCACCAGGCAGTTGGACGGTGCCCACCTGGCGTACCTGACCACCATCGCCAATCCGATCGCCGTGAAGCTCGGTCCGGCTACCACCGCCGACGAGGTGGGCGCCTACATCGACCTGCTCGACCCGCAGCGTCGGCCCGGCCGACTGACGTTCATCGCGCGGATGGGGGCCCAGGCGGTCCGCGACCGGCTGCCCGCACTGGTCGAGGCGGCGGTTTCGGCCGGCGGTGTGGTCACCTGGATCAGCGACCCGATGCACGGCAACACGATCACCGCCCCGAGCGGGCACAAGACCCGGCGTTTCGACGACATCGTCGACGAGGTGACGGGCTTCTTCGAGGTGCATGCCGCGCTGGGCACCCATCCGGGTGGCCTGCACATCGAGTTGACGGGCGACGACGTGGCCGAGTGCGTCGGTGGCGGCGAGCCGATCGCCTTCGACGACCTGCACGCCGGGTACGAGTCGGCGTGCGATCCCCGGCTGAACCGCAGCCAGTCGATCGAGTTGGCCTTCCGGACGGCGGAACTGTTGCACGCCCAGTTCCACGGCAACGGATCGTAACGGTCCCGGCGGCGGCCGTGGGTCGTCCGACGACCGGCAGGCGTGCGCGACGCGGGCCGGGCCAGGTCTGTCCGGTCACGATTTCGCATAGGCGGTTGACAATTGGTGGTTGCGGCCCAAAAGCGTGACGCCTACGCTTCAGGGCAGAATTCCGTGACCACGGGCAAGAACGCTCGGGCGGTCGGCGGGAGTTCCCTGTGGCGGGGCACTGCCGCCGGCTGATGCCGGTCGTTCGAACGTGCACCTTGCCACTGCCGGTCGCGGTGTCTCCAGTAACCCGCCAACGGCCGAACCCGCCGGAGCACCCTGTCTCCCGGCGCGGCGGCCCATGTTCGCCCGGCGGGTTCACTGTCGCACCCCCAGGACACCTGTCCAGCGGACATGTCTGTCGGTGGCCTGCGAAAGGAACGCTACGTGAAAACAGCCCTCTCCACCGCCCGAAGGTCGCTGCTGGCCGGCGCGTTGCTCGTCGCCGCCGCGTGTCCGGCCGTGATCGCGAATCAACTGCCGGCGTCGGCGGCAGTCCAGGCGACCTACTACGTCGCGCCGGACGGCAGCGACACCAATCCCGGCACGATGGAGTCGCCCTTGCGGACGCTGCAACGCGCCCGGGACGTGGTGCGTACTGTGAACGTGAACATGACCGGGGACATCCAGGTCTACCTGCGGGGCGGCCGGTATCCGGTGAGCAGCACCGTCGAGTTCGGCGCGGCCGACTCCGGCAGCAACGGCTACCGGGTCAGCTACTCCGCCTACCCCGGTGAGACCCCGGTGCTCGACGGGGGCGTGCCGGTCACCGGCTGGACCCAGCACAGCGGGAACATCTGGAAGGCGCCGCTGGACCGGGCCAACAAGCTGCGCGCGCTCTACGTCAACGACAAGCGCGCCGTCATGGCGACGAAGACGGTCGGCTCGGCGGGTTGCTACGGGACGTACACCATCACCGCCGGGCAGGCCGCGTGGGCGTGGGAGTCGGGCTCGCAGTGCGACGGCGCGAAGTACAACCTCAACGACTTCCCGGCGATCGCCCGCAACGCCGAGGACATCGAGATCGAGACGGCGACCACCTGGACCACCGCCATCGTCGGGGTACGCCAGGTCACCTCCGACGGGGCGAACCGGGTGGCGTTGTTCCAGCAGCCGGGTGCCGCCATCGCCCAGGGCGCGTTCAACGGCAACGCCCAGAGCGGCGGCAGCCACAAGCTGATGAACGCCTACGAGTTCCTGGACGCGCCCGGTGAGTTCTTCTTCGACAAGGGCGCCAGGACGCTCTACTACTACAAGAGCAGCGCCGAGAACATGACGACCGCGTCGGTCTTCGCGCCGAACAACGTGACCACCCTGCTGCGGGTCGCCGGCACCTCGACGGGCAGCCACGCGCGCAACCTCACCTTCGCCGGGCTGACCGTGCAGCACTCCGACTGGAACCTGTTCTCCGTGGCCGGTTCGTCGTACAAGCAGGCGCAGCAGGGCAACCTCGGGGCGCAGGCGTACGCCAAACGCAACTTCCACGACTACTACTACCGCAACGTCGACGTCACACCGGGCATGATCCAGGTGGAGAACGCCGACAACATCCTGCTGAGCCGCAACCGCATCCAGCACAGCGGCGCCGACGGCGTCAACATGGTCAACGACGTGCAGAACAGCCAGTTGACCGGGAACTTCACCAACGACATCGCGGGTTCCGCGATCACCGTCGGCCACCCGCAGCACGTCTACATCGGCGACGGCACGTCGACCAACCGGGAGAAGTGGCTGCCGCAGGTCGAGGGGCTGCCGAAGAACATCGACATCAGGAACAACTACCTGTACGACAGCGCGGTGCTGTTCAACGGGCACAGCCCGATCTCGGCGTACTTCGTGGACACCCTGACGATCCAGCGCAACCGGATCGAGAAGTCGCCGTGGTCGGGCATCACGCTCGGCTGGGGCTGGTGGAACTTCGACGGCTCATCGGGTTCGATCGCGCCGAACCGGCCCACCACGACGGCCCGGAACAACACCATCAGCTACAACCACATCATCGACACGGTGCAGCGGCTCAGCGACACCGCACCCATCTACACGTTGGGCGCGCAGCCGGGGACGACGATCACCAACAACTACCTCCAGGGGGTGCCGTCCGGGCACAAGTACGGCCTGCACCCGGACGAGGGTTCGGCGTACATCACGTTCCGGGACAATGTGCTCAGCGTGGACAAGAACATCACCTGGATGATCAACTCAGACGACTTCGGGCGCAAGCACGACCTGAGCATCACCCAGATCTACGGCCCGATCAACAAGGTGTCCAACAAGAACCTGCCGAACAGCACGGTCAACGACATCCTGGTCTCGTCCGACTACGTCTGGCCGGCGGCGGCGTACGGCATCGCCGCCGCCTCCGGGCTGGAGGACGCGTACCGGGACATCGTCCCGGCGGCCAACCTGTCGTTGCCGAACTACGTGCTGCCGGCCAGCACCTTCGTCACCAGCGCCTCGGCGACCATCCCGATCCGCAGCACCGGCGACGCGTCCAAGACGGTCTGGCTGGCCCCCGCCGGCACGACCACCTTCACCGCCGGCCCGACGATGACCCGGGCGGCGGGCACCGCCACCTCCATCGCGGTGCCGACGAACCAGGGCGAGTACCGGCTGTTCGTGGTGGACGCCCAGGGCAACCGGTCGGCCGAGTCCGGCTCGCTGGTCCGCCAGCAGGGCACCGGCAGCGGTCAGCAGGGTGGCCGGCTGGTGGGCGGGCAGTCCGGCCGCTGCGTCGACGTGCCCAACGCCAGCACCACCAACGGCACCCAGGTGCAGCTGTGGGACTGCACGGGCGGCACCGGCCAGCAGTGGACGTACACCAGCGGCAGGCAGTTGACCGCGTACGGCAGCAAGTGCCTGGACGCGAGTGGCGCGGGTACGTCCAACGGCACCGCGGTCATCATCTGGGACTGCCACGGCGGTGCCAACCAGCAGTGGAACCTCAACGCCAACGGCACCCTGACCAACGCCCAGTCGGGGCTCTGCCTCGACGCGAACGGCGCGGCCACCGCCAACGGCACGAAGCTCATCCTCTGGTCCTGCAACGGCGGGTCCAACCAGCAGTGGAGCCTGCGCAACTGACCTGGCGTCCCCGGGGCCGGGCCGACCGGCCCCGGGGAACCGCTGCGCGAGCTGCGGCCCGTCGCCGTGGAGGGGTGACCCCGGGCCGCAACCCGCCCGACACAGCATTGACATATTTCACTATCCGACCTAGGGTCTTGCCGAATCGATTCGACGTCCGGCGCCACCACACCGGACCTCGACCGGGTGGCGTTCGGGCACGACGTGGACCACCGGCCGATTCGACGACCAGCCGGTCCCGCCTGGGCAGCGGGCCCCGCAAGGCTGGCAGCTGCGGCGACGGGCCGGTCGGCGTCGTACGCGTACCGCGCGTCTCCCGGTGGGCCGTCCTTGGCGGGTGCGGTCGGCGGGAGCAGTTCGGGCGCGACACGTCGGAACCGTCGTGGACCCCGTACCCCGAAGCAGTCATGCCGAGTGGCAGGAGCCCCATCGTGACAAGGCGCAGATCCATCCTCGGTTCCCTCGCGGCGGCGGCGGCCCTCGTCGTGACCGTGGGCGCGACGACCCTCGCCGGCGGCCCCGGCACCACCGCCGCGGCGGCCGGTGTCTCGGCGGCCGCCGCGACCGCCGGGTGCGGCAGGGCACCCACGTTGACCAGCGGCCAGCGGACCATCCAGAGCAGCGGCCAGAACCGCAGCTTCATCCTCCGGATCCCCGACGGCTACGACCGCAACCACCAGTACCGGCTGATCTTCGGCTTCCACTGGAACGGCGGCACCGCCAACGACGTCGACGGGGGCGGCGCGGACGGGGCCGCCTGGTCCTACTACGGGCTGCGCCAGCAGGCGAACAACAGCACGATCTTCGTGGCCCCCCAGGGCAACGGCAACGGCTGGGCCAACCCCGGCGGCCAGGACGTCACCTTCGTCGACGACATGGTCCGGCTGATCGAGAACGACCTGTGCGTCGACACCACGCAGCTGTTCGCGCTGGGCTTCAGCTACGGCGGCGGGATGAGCTACTCGTTGGCCTGCTCCCGGGCGAACGTCTTCCGGGCCGTCGCGGTCTACTCCGGCGGGCAGCTCAGCGGGTGCAGCGGTGGCAGCCAGCCGATCGCCTACATGGGCATCCACGGCATCGGGGACCCGGTGCTCAACGTCTCGGCCGGTCGGTCCCTGCGGGACACCTTCGTGCGCAACAACGGGTGCACGGCGCAGAGCCCGCCCGAGCCCCGGGCCGGCAGCCTGACCCACATCACCACCACCTACTCCGGCTGCCGCGCCGGCTACCCGGTCGTGTGGGCCGCCTTCGACGGCGGGCACACCCCGGGTCCGGTCGACGGGGGCGGGGACAGCGGCGTGCGGACCTGGACCAAGGTCGAGGTGTGGCGGTTCTTCACCCAGTTCGGCAGCACCGAGCCGACGCCGAGCCCGACGGTGACGCCGACCGGTAACCCGACCACCCCGCCCCCGGGCGGCACGGGTGCCGTGCGCAACTCGTCCTCCGGGCGCTGCCTGGACGTCAACGGCGGCACGCAGACCAACGGCTCGGCGGCGATCATCTGGGACTGCCACGGGCAGGCCAACCAGAGCTGGACCTCGACGGCCGCCCAGGAGCTGCGGGTGTTCGGCGGCAAGTGCCTGGACGTCAACGGCGCGGCCACCGCCAACGGCAGCTCGGTGATCATCTGGGACTGCAACGGCCAGGCCAACCAGCGGTGGCGGTTCAACGCCGACGGCACGATCACCGCCGTCGGCTCGGGCCGCTGCCTGGACGTGGTCGGCAGCGGTACGGCCAACGGCACGCGTACCCAGATCTGGGACTGCAACGGCAGCGCCGGCCAGCGGTGGAGCCGGAGCTGAGCCGCTGGGACGTCAGCGGAGGACATCGGTAGGACCAAGGTTGCCCCGGCGGGAGCTATGCATTGATGCAATTCAATGCATAGGGTCACTGCTGTACGAGGTGGGTCGATGCGACCCGCCGGGGCGACGCTGCCTCCGCCGTGCAGAAATCGACGTTCGTCTGGGGAGAGAACAGAACATGAACGAACAACAGGACAGTCGGCTGTGGGCCCGATGGCGACGGGCGGCCCGCACCGCGGGCACCGCCGCGGCGGTCTCGCTCGGGGTCGCCGCGCTCGCGGTGGGCTTCTCGGCGGGTGCGGCGGTCGCGGGCACGGCCGTCGCGGAACGGGGCGCGTCCAGCGCCGCCCTCGCCGCCGCCACGGTCTCCCAGGTCACCACCGGCGACCTGCACACCTGCGCGATCCGCACCGACGGGACGCTCTGGTGCTGGGGGGACAACTACGGCGGCAAGCTCGGTGACGGCACCACCACCAACCGCACCACACCGGTGCAGGTCGGCACCGCCACCACCTGGTCGAAGGTCGACGCGGGCACCAGCAACACCTGCGCGATCCGTACCGACGGCACGCTGTGGTGCTGGGGTGGCAACTACAACGGGCAGCTCGGTGACGGCACCACCACCAGCCGGAGCACCCCGGTGCAGGTCGGCACCGCCACCAACTGGGCCAGCGTCAGCGCGGGCGCCAACCACACCTGTGGCGTCCAGACCACGGGCACGCTGTGGTGCTGGGGCCTGAACCGCAACGCGCAGCTCGGCGTCGGCACGTCCCCCTCCCGGGCGACCAGCCCGGTGCAGGTGGGCACGGAGACCACCTGGACGAGCGTGACCACCGGGTACGCGCACAGCTGCGGCGTGCGTACCGGCGGCACCCTGTGGTGCTGGGGCGACAGCACCGACGGGCAGCTCGGCGTGGGCATCCTCGGCTACCGGGCCACCCCGGCGCAGGTGGGCACCGCGACCTCGTGGGCCGGCGTGACGGCCGGGCACGCGCACACCTGCGCGAACCGCACCGACGGGACGCTGTGGTGCTGGGGTGAGAACGGGTACGGCCAGGTCGGCGCCGGCACCGGCGTGCAGACCAGCCCGATCCAGGTCGGCACCGCGACCACCTGGACGAAGGTGGACGCCAGCGTGGACTCGTCGTGCGCACTTCGTACCGACGGGAGCCTGTGGTGCTGGGGCAACAACGGGTTCGGGCAGTTGGGCGACGGCACCACCACCCACCGGTCCGCTCCGCTGCGCGTCGGCACCCTGACCACCTGGACGCAGAACCTGGCCGTCAGCTATCACAGCTGCGACGTGCGTACCGACGGGAGCCTGTGGTGCTGGGGCAACAACATGTCCGGGCAGTTGGGTGACGGCACCACGACCCACCGTTCGACCCCGGCGCAGCTGGTCCTGCCGGGCTGATCCGGACGCGCCACGCCGTCGACCCGCGCCGCCGCCGATCCGGCGACGGTCGGGTCGGCGGTGTGCCCGCCTCCCGCCGGCGTGGGGCCTCCGCCGGAACATTCGTCTGATCATTACAAAAGTCTGCCGCCGGATCCGTTCACCAAAAGGCGCGCTGATCGGCGGTTTCGCTCCACTGGTGACGTTGACCGCAGCGCGTTGTGGTGCCTAGCATGTGACGTCTGATCATCGATGATCAACGATGTCAGGGCCGCGTGGGTCGACGGGCAGCGTCCCGTCCCGCGCCGGAGAGCTTCGGGGCCGGAGACCGGCTGGGGAGGCGAGTCAGATGTTCAGTTCAACAAGTCGTCGACGGGGTGTGGGTGGCGGCGGGGCACCGCGCGGACCGTGGCACAGCGGATGGCGTCCCCGGCGGTGGGCCGTATCGTTGCTCGGGGCGACGGTCGCGGCGGCGGCCGTGCTCACCGGGTTCGCCTCACCCGCCCAGGCGGCCACCGCCATCACGATCAACGGCGGGTCCGGCGGCCGGGCGCTGGACGGCATCGGCGCGGTCAGCGGCGGGGGCGGCAACAGCCGGCTGCTCGTCGACTACCCGGAGCCGCAACGCAGCGACATCCTGGACTACCTGTTCAAGCCGGGCTACGGCGCGGCGATGCAACTGATGAAGGTGGAGATCGGCGGCGACACCAACTCCACCTCCGGCGCCGAGCCCAGCCACGAGCACACCCGGGGCAGCATCAACTGCAACCGGGGCTACGAGTGGTGGATGATGGAGCAGGCCCGCGCCCGTAACCCCAACATCGCCCTGGTCGGCCTGGCCTGGGGTGCGCCGGGCTGGATCGGCAACGGCAACTTCTGGTCCACCGACTCCATCGACTACCTGGTGGCCTGGCTGGACTGCGCGGGCACCCACGGGCTGACCATCAACTACCTGGGCGGGTGGAACGAGAAGGGCTACAACGCCACCTGGTACAAGAACCTGCGCTCCACCCTCAACGCCCGGGGCTACGCCAACGTGAAGATCATCGCGTCGGACGACTTCGGCTGGGGCGCCGCCGACGAGTCGCTGCGCGACCCGGCCTTCGGCAACGCCGTGCAGGTCTTCGGCAGCCATTACGTCTGCGGCTACCGCAGCGCTCAGACCAGCTGCCCCAGCTCGAACAACGCGGTGTCCACCGGCAAGTCGCTGTGGGCCAGCGAGAACGGCTCCGACGACTACAACGCGGGCGCACAGGCGCTCGCCCGGGGCATCAACCGGGGCTACCTCGACGGCAAGATGACCGCGTACATCAACTGGCCGGTCATCGCCGCCATCACCCCGAACATCCCGTGGGCGACCACCGGTGTGGCGGTGGCCCAGCAGCCCTGGTCCGGGGCGTACTCGATCGGCAAGAACGCCTGGGTGATGGCGCAGACCACCCAGTTCACCGCCCCGGGCTGGCGCTACCTCGACGCGTCGAGCGGGTATATCGGCGGCAACCGCAACAACGGCAGCTACGTCTCGCTGAAGTCCACCAACAACAGCGACTACAGCACCATCATCGAGACGATGGACGCCAGCGCGGCGCAGACCCTCGACTTCACCGTCACCGGCGGCCTGTCCACCGGCACGGTACGGGTCTGGTCGACCAACGTGCGCTCCAACAACACCGCCGACCACTTCGTGCGGGGCAGCGACATCACCCCGAGCGGCGGGCGCTTCTCGCTCACCGTCCAGCCCGGCTACGTCTACAGCATCACCACCACCAGCGGGCAGGGCAAGGGCACGGCGGTCAGCCCGGCGCAGGGCAACCTGAAGCTGCCGTACACCGACACCTTCGACTCGTACGCCACCGGCCGTGAGGCGCGGTACCTGATGGACCAGCAGGGCTCGTTCGAGATCGTCGGGTGCGCCGCCGGCCGCAGCGGGCAGTGCGTCCGCCAGATGTCCGAGCAGGCCCCGATCTACTGGACCTCCGGGCAGGCCGAGCCGTACACCCTGCTGGGCGACCTGACCTGGCGCAACTACACGGTCTCCTCCGACGTGCTGCTGGAGAAGTCCGGCTACGCGCAGCTCATCGGGCGCGGCAACACCTACAACCACCAGGGCCCGCAGAACATGAACGGGTACTACTTCCGGGTCACCGACGGCGGGGCCTGGTCGATCCGCAGCAACAACACCAGCGGCAACTGGCGCACCCTGGCCAGCGGCAACACCTCGGCGCTGGGCACCGGGCGGTGGCACAACCTGTCGTTCACGCTCAACGGCAGCACGCTGACCGCCGCCATCGACGGCACCACCGTCGGCACGGCCACCGACTCCACCTGGGTCGCCGGCCAGATCGGGTACGGCACCGGCCAGGGCGTCACCGCCCAGTTCGACAACCTCTCGGTGACCGCCGTCGGCTCCCCGGGCACCCCGACGGGTGAGATCCGGGGCGCGGGCTCGAACCGGTGCCTGGACGTCAACGGGGCCAGCCAGACCGACGGCGCGGTGGTGCAGATCTGGGACTGCAACGGCGGCGCCAACCAGCGTTGGTCGCTCACCTCGACCAACCAGCTCACCGTCTACGGCAACAAGTGCCTGGACGTGCCGAGCGCCGCGTCGGGGACCCGGGCCCGGATCTGGAGCTGCACCGGCGGCACCAACCAGCAGTGGCGGCTCAACGCCGACGGCACCATCGTCGGGGTCGCCTCCGGGTTGTGCCTGGACATCAACGGCGGGGCCACCGCCAACGGGTCCGCCGTCCAGCTCTGGACCTGCAACGGCGGCAGCAACCAGCAGTGGATACGCGGCTGACCGCAGGCAACGCCACGGCGGGCGGTCCCGGTGTCACCGGGGCCGCCCGCCGCTGTGTCGTGCTCAGGAACCGGTCGGGATCAGGCCGTTCGACAGCTGACCGTCGGCCAGCTCCAGTTGCCGTTCGCCATGATGGTGATGCCGAAGTTGTTGCCGTTGCCGTTCGGCCTGGCGGTGACGGTGCCGCTGGTGCCGCTGACCGAGGCGTTCCAGCTGTTCTGGATGCTCTGGCCGCCGCCCAGGCCGAGGCTGACCACCCAGTTGCTGGTGCCGCTGACCGCGACGTTCAGGTTGAACCGGTCACCCCACTGCTCGGCGGCCGAGAGCACCGCGGTGCAGTTGCCGCCGGCGGGCGGGGTGGTCGTCGGGTTGGCGGTCGGCCCGCTGGTCGGGTTGCCGCTGCCACCCTCACGGACGGTGATGTCGGAGCTGCCCTGGCTCTGGTAACCCTCGGTCGCCATGATCTGGTAGCTGTGGTTGGTGCCGAGGTTCAGGCCGGCGCGGGCCCAGGCGTCGAAGTGGTTGGCGGTGGTGATGGTGCCGCTGCTGCGCTTCTGCTGCCTGACGCTCCAGTACTGGTAGAACGTCTGGATGCCGTCGATCGACGGGGCGTTGGTGCGCAGGCTGCGCAGGATGTCGTAGGTGCCGCCGTCGGTGGTCACCGTGCCCAGCCGGGTCGCGCCGCTGCTCGGGTTGTAGCTGCCGAAGTTCTCCACCACGTAGTACTCGATGAGCGGGTTGCGGGTCCAGCCGTACAGGGCGAGGTAGGTGTTGTTGTTGCCCGGGTTGTAGCTGCCCGAGTAGCTGACCGTCCGCCGGGTGCCGGTGGCCCAGCCCTTGCCGCCGACCCAGTTGTTGGTGCTCCGGTCCCAGCTGCTGCTGTAGCGGCCGTCGGCACGCAGCGTCATGCTGGCGTTGCCGCTGTCCTTCCAGAACGAGAAGAAGTAGCCGTTGTGCGTGCCGGTGAGGTTCGAGGTGAGGGTCCGGTCGTTCTCCGCGTACGCGTTGGGCGAGGCGATGAACGTGCCGGTGACGGCGAGCGCCGCGGCGCACGCGGCGCTGAGCAGCAGCCGCAGGCGACCGCTCCTTCGCGGTCGGGTCGAGGTGTCGCTCATGTACGTGTTCCTCCTCGTGACAGCTGGCGGACGCCAGCGACGCGGTACGACCCGGTGGACTGTCCGTGGCCAGGTGCGGCAGCCGGTCATTCGGTGTGTGCCACCACGCGGTGGTGGGCCGGTCGTCCAGCAGAAACCGGGGGGACGGGTCGCGGTGGGTGGTGTCGACAGCATCGAGTGCCGTCGATGGCGACGGTAGGGTGTCGATGCTCCACCTGTCAACAAGTTTCGGAAATCTTCCCGAAACATTGTCCTGAGCAGCGGTCCGACGCGGAACCGATTTCGACGGGTTGACGTCGGCTGTCACCGAGATGGGGCCGCAGGGGGCGTGTGTTAATTCGGCCGCGAGGGGGCCGCCTCCCCTGTATACCCGAAACTTTCGAGAACCGCCAGCCGAGGGTGGACGCGAGACCGCCCGCCCACCCGGCCCGGGGTCGCGGGCGGGTGGGCGGGCGGTCGGTGACGCGGCCGGTGCCGGGCGGTCAGATCACCATCGACGGCAGGGGCCAGCGGCGCAGCCGGTGCGGCGGCTTGTGCGAGCCACGCGTACCGACCCGGCCGTCGGGTGGACCGGCGCACGGGGCCGCGCCGGTCCACCCTCCTCCGCCGGCCCCCCGTCGACCGGAGACCTGGTCCGTCAGCCGAGGATCACGCCCGAGGCGCCGACGCCCGCCATCCCGGAGATGATGTCCTCGTAGTACATCCGCCAGGCGCAGACCCGACCGGTGGGCCGGTAACCGGTGCAGGCGGTCACCGCGCCGCCGTCGTCGATGGCGGTGTTGGTGCCGGTGGCCCAGACCTGGAGGGTGTTCGCCGCGTTGACGATCTCCACCGGGCCGCCGCTGTCGCCCTGGCCGACCGCGTTGGTACGGGTGGTGCTCTCCGCCTGCACCTGGCCGCAGACCGTGCCGAAGTCACGCACGTTGATGCACAGGTTCCGGGCCTTGACCTGGATCGAGCATCGGGTCCCCGAGTACGCCCCCGAGGTGCAGACGAAGTTGCCGACCTGGCTGGCCTGCGCGCCGATCACCTGGTTGCTGAACTCGCTGACCACCGCGCCGTTGGCGTCGGTGCTGTTGTTGAAGACCCGTCCGCCCGAGGCGCCCGACAGCAGCAGGGTGTCGGTGCCGGCGTTGCGGGTGCCGACGATGCCCATCGACTGCCCGGTCGGGTCGGTCGCGGCGTTGTTGATGTTGCCGCAGTGCGCGGCGGAGAGCATCCGCGCCGACCCGCCCTGAAAGACCCCGAAGCCGGTCGAGCAGCCGCCACCGGTGGTGGCGTTGCGCCACGCGCCGCCGCCCCACCACGGGGCGGTGTCGTCCCACCGGGTGGCGGGCGCGGCGGCGACACCGGTCTGCACGGTCACCGGGACGCCGGCCATCCCGGCCGCGCCGAGCAGGCCGCTCTGCGTACCGACGAGGAGGCCGGCGCCGTCGGCGCGCGGCCCGACCGTGGTGAGCTTGTCACCGGCCGCCCGGCGTAGCCTGGCCGCCGCGACGTCCAGCTCCCGCCGGGTGTACGCGGCGGGCAGCACCTCGGTCGGCACGGTGGCCCGGCTGGTCGCCACCAGGCTGGCCGGTGCCTCGCCCTTCCAGAAGACCTGCAGCTTGCGGGTGGTGGGATCGGCGATCACCCCGGCGAAACCGGACTTCGCGTCGCGCTGCGCGAGCTTCGTGATCCGGGCGGCGGCGGTGTTCATCCGCTGCTGGAGTTCGAGCAGCTCCTTCCAGGAGGCGAAGCCGCCCGGCACCGGCGTACTGTCGACGAACGACCCGGCGGCGGTCACCTTGCCCCCGGCGGCGGGATCGGGCGCGGCGGTGGCCGGTGCGGTGGCCACCGCGGTGACGAGCACGGTGACGCCGAACGCCGCGGCGGCGGCCCGGCGCAGCAGCCCGGTCGGGTGTGGACGAGACATACGTACCCCTTCCCCAGGGTTTCGTGGTGCGGGCCTCAACCCGCCCTGGGGACATTGGCAGGTGCCCCGGGTGTCCGGCGGCGCATCCTGGACACGGCCGGACACCCCCGGACAACGCCGGACGGACGGCGGACGAACGCTGGAGGACTGCGGTCGACGAAACCGGACCGACATGAAACTGTCATACATCGGCGGTCGCCTACCCGACGCTGTGCCGCCGGTCCTACCCTCCCCCTGTCGGCATCCGGGGCGACGGATGGCCGGGGGTGGAGGCCGCATGTCCGACCAACGGGTCCCTTCGGGCATCCGGCAGCCGACGGCCGGGACGGTTCGTGCGGCGGCCCCGATGTCCCCACTGGACACCGGGATACACACCGTCGAGGAACTGGCCGCCCTGCTGCGGCAGCTCCGCCGCCGGGAGGCCCGGCAACAGGGCGAGACCCCGCTGACCTACCGCCAGCTCGCGGCGAAGACCGGCTGGTCACGTGGGGTGATCGGGGAGTACTTCGCCGGGAACATCCTGCCCCCGCCGGAGCGGTTCGACACCCTGATCCGGTTGCTCGGGGCCAGCCCCGCCGAGCAGGGGGCGCTGGCCACCGCGCGGGACCGGGTCGAGGAGCGCCGCCGGCTCGCCAGCCCGGAACACCCCTCCACCGGCCGGGCCGGTCGCGCGGTCGTCCGTTCCCGGGCCGGCGGCGGGCGGGCCGGCCTCCCGCCGACCCGGCTGCCGGTGCCCCGCCAGCTGCCCCCGGCGCTGCCCGGGTTCGTCGGCCGGGCCGCGCAGCTCGCCCAGCTCGACGCCGGTTGCGCCGGCCACGGCACGCCCGGCGACGGCGAGCCGACCACCACGCTGACCCTGTCCGGTACGGCCGGCGTCGGCAAGACGACCCTCGCGGTGCACTGGGCCCACCGGGTCGCCGACCGCTTCCCCGACGGACAGCTCTACGTCGACCTGCGGGGATTCGACGCCACCGGCGCGGTGGTGACGCCCGCCGAGGCGGTCCGGGGTTTCCTGGAAGCCCTGGAGGTGCCGCCCGACCGGGTCCCCACCCACCTGCCCGCGCAGGTCGGGCTCTACCGCAGCCTGCTCGCCGGCCGACGGATGCTGGTGCTGCTGGACAACGCCCGCGACGTCGAGCAGGTACGGCCGCTGCTGGCCGGCAGCCCGGGCTGCCTGTTCCTGGTCACCAGCCGCAACCGGCTGGCCGGCCTGATCACCGCCGAGGGGGCCCGGCAGATCGCCGTCGACCTGCTCAGCACCGCCGAGGCGTGGCAACTGCTCGCCCGACGGCTCGGCCCGGACCGGTTGACCGTCGAACCGCAGGCGGTCGACGAGATGATCGAACGCTGCGTACGGCTGCCGCTGGCGCTGGCCGTGCTCGCCGCGCGGGGGGCGGCGCACCCCACGTTCCCGCTGGCCACCATCGTCGCCGAGCTACGCGGGTCGCCGCGTCTGCTGGACTCCTTCGACGGCGGGGACACCGGGACGGACGTGCAGTCGGTCTTCTCCTGGTCGTACCGGAACCTGACGCCGGCGGCGGCGCGACTGTTCCGGCTGCTGGGCTGCCATCCGGGGCCCGACGTCGGGCTGGCCGCGGCGGCGAGCCTGGCCGGCCTGCCCCGCAGCCAGGTGTCCCGGCTGCTGGCCGAGCTGGCCCATGCCCACCTGGTCACCGAGCACGCACCCGGCCGGTTCGTCGCGCACGACCTGCTGCGCGCGTACGCGGGGGAGCTGGCCGAGAACCTCGACCCGGGCGAGGACCGGCGGGCGGCGGTCCGGCGGGGGCTGGACCACTACGTGCACAGCGCCCACGCGGCGGCACTGCTGCTGCAACCGGGCCGCGACCCGGTGGCCCTGGCCGACCCGCTGCCCGGGGTGCACCCCGAGGAGCCGACCGACCACGGGCGGGCGCTGGCCTGGTTCACCGCCGAGTACCCGGTGCTGCTGTCGGCGGTCACCCACGCCGGGCGGCACGGCTTCGACGGTCACGCCTGGCAACTGGCCTGGAGCCTGGTGGATTTCCTCCAGCGCCGGGGCAACTGGTCGGACCTGGCCGCCGCCCAGCATGCCGCCCTGGCCGGGGCGCGGCGGGCGGGCGACCGACCCGGGCAGGCGAACGCCCACCGTGATCTCGCCCGGGTGCTCAGCCGGCTGGGCCTGGTCGACGAGGCGGTGGAGCACTACCGGGAAGCGCTGAGCCTGTTCGGGGCGCTCGGCGACCGCACCGGTCAGGCGCGTACCCACCGGGCGTTCGGGGCGATGCTCGACGGGCTCGGCCGGTACGCCGAGGCGCTGGGGCACGGGCAGCGGGCGTTGGCGCTGTACCGGGCCGCCGGCCACCCGGCGGGGGAGGCCAGCGCCCGCAACGCGGTCGGGTGGGCGCACGCCCAGCTCGGCCAGTACGGGCCGGCGCTGGAGCACTGCACCCGGGCGTTGACGTTGCTGCGCCCGACCGGCGACCGGCACGGCGAGGCGAACACCTGGGACAGCCTGGGCTTCATCCACGACCGGCTCGGCCACCACCGGCAGGCGATCCGCTGCTACGGCCGGGCGCTGGCGCTGTACCGGCGGATCGGCGACCGGTACGACGAGGCGGACACCCTGACCCGGCTCGCCGAGGCCCGGCACACGGCGGGCGACCCCGACGGGGCGGTGCGGACCTGGCGACGGGCGCTGGACATCCTCGACGAACTCGGCCACCCGGACGCCGCCCGGGTCCGGGAGCGGCTGAACCGGGCCACGACCGGGACCGCGGCCGGGGACTGACGGTCCGACGCTACCTGGCACCGGCGGAAAGACCGGCCGGTGCCAGGTAGCCCGGGGTCAACCCGTGGTGCAGCTCGGCACCGGGAGGCCGGGGCTGCCGGTGGACGAGCCGAGGAACCCGAACGAGGTGCTGGCACCGGCCGCGAGCGCGCCGTTGTAGGCGACGTTGCGGGCGGTGACCGTCGTGCCCTGGCTGGTCACCGTCGCGTTCCAGGCCTGGGTGACCCGCTCGCCGTTGGCGTACGCCCAGGTCACGGTCCAGTTGCTGATCGCCGAGGTACCGGCGGTGACCCGTACCTCGCCCTGGAACCCGCCGGTCCACTGGCTGGTCACGGTGTACGTCGCGGTGCAGCGCGCGGTGGCCGGGGGCGGGGTGGTGGTGGGCGGCGGCGGGGTCGTCGTCGGCGGTGCGGTGGTGGGCGGCGGGGTGGTCGGGGCGGGTGACGTGGGCGACGGGGGCGGGGTGGTGACCGGGCCACCCCAGCCGGCGGTGGAGTCCAACCAGGCCGCCCGGCGCAGCATCCAGTCCCGCATGGCCTGGACCTGGCCCTGCCAGGTGGACGCGGTCGGGGTGTAGAACGGGCCGACCATCGGCGCGGTCAGGTTGGGCCAGCGCTGGAAGTTGCGCTGCGCGGCGTTGGTCAACGGTGCGGCCAGCGCGTTGATCCGGGTCTGCAGGGCGGCGTCGGCGAGCGGGCCCCGGCGTAGCGTCTGCCAGCGGGACCGGAGCTGGTTGACGAAGGCCGGGTCCCGCACCAGCTGCGGGAACCAGTCGTTGGCCAGCGGCTGCCGGGTCTGCTGGTACTGCCAGCCGGCGATCTGGTCGTTGCCGAAGTAGCCGCCGACGCCGAAGGTGAGGTCGTAGTCCCACAGCGGGCCGGCGAGGATCTTGGTGTCGCGGTCCTTGTAGAAGTACGCGCTGCGGATGTAGGAGTCCATCTCCCGGCTGAGTTCGTTGAGGACCATCTGGTCCACGAACGAGTCGACGTCGATGTACTTCCGGTAGCCGGTGACCGGGTCGGCGGAGTTCGGTGCCCGCAGCACGTCGTGGAACTCCTGGACGTAGCCCCGCAGCCAGTCCCGCTGGGGTGCCTGCAACGGTGAGGGGTCGCGCACCTCCAGGTAGTTCCAGCAGGTCGCCGCCGTACCGGTGCAGGTCAGCGTCGGCTCCTCGGCGGCCAGCCATTCGAAGCTCCAGATGTACCCGCCCTGGATCTTGGGCAGGGTCAGGTCGTCCTCGTCGAGCTGCTTGAGGTCGAGCCGGTTCTTCGAGTTCTTGATCGTCTCCACCAGCATGTAGACGCCCATGTAGTCACCGGCGGCCACCGGGGCGGCGTCGGTGTTCAGGTAGAACTCCACGAACCGGTACCGCGGCGCCGGCATGCCCATCTCGCGCCCGAGGTCGTAGACGAGCGCCTCCCGGATCAACGCCTTGTCGCTGAACGGCCCGCGCAGCACCCAGTCGGAGTCGGCCGGCATGCCGAGCATCGGGTAGTCGGCATCGTCGTTGTCGTTGCCCCGCAGCTCGACGCGGTACGGCGTCTTCTCGAACGACGCCGACGACTGGCCGCGCAGGTGGAACCCGGCGCGGGTGGCGACCGTCGGGGTCGCGGCCAGCGAGGTGGTGCCACCGCCGCCCGGCTCGAAGACCATGGCGGTGGCGTCGAGGTACTCACGGCCGGGCTTGCCGGCACCGTACGAGTCGAGCAGGACCACCGGCAGGTCGTGGGCGGTGGCGACGTTCTGGGCGACGTACATGGCGGTCCCGGGCGCACCGGCGGCGGTCTGGCCGACGAAGGCCTGCCCGCGGAGCTGGGTGGTCCGGGTGAACCGCAGCGGTGTGCCGGCGTACAGCGGCGACTGCGCGGTGGGCAGCCGGCCGTCGGTGGTGTACCGCACCTGCGCGCCGCCGATCGCGGTGCTCAGCGACACCGTCACCTCCCCCTGGAAGGTGCCGCTCGGCCGGGAGAAGACGATGTCGCCGACCAGGTCGTCCGCCGCCCCGGCGGCGGCGACGGCGTCGGCGGCGGAGGTGTCCAGGCCGGTGGTGACCCCGGCGCGGGTGGCGGGCGGGCCGGCGGTCGCGGCGGACGGGCCGGCCTGTGCCGTGTGCGGCACGAGGAGCCCGGTGAGGAGCATGGCCACGGCCGCGATCCCGACGGTACGTCGGGTGGGCGGGCGGACGGTCAGACGCACGATGTCTCCTGGTTGACTCGGGGGGTGGTGGGTGCCGGTGCCGGTGTCGCCGACCCGGTGGCGTCGCGGAAGTGGCGGCGCAGCGTCCGTCGCCACGGCACGTCCGGCAGCTCCGGTCGCAGGGCGGCCAGACCGGTCGCGTACTTCGAGATGCGGGCGGGTCGGGTGCCGCGCTGCCACAGCAGCCGGTCGACCGGGCCGGCCGCCGACCGGGTCTTGGTCTCGACCACGGCGACCCCGGGCAGGCCGAGGGCGCGGCGGTCGTCCTGCCAGTGCAGGTCGGTGTCGATGGTGACCCGGCTCGCGGTCGCCGGCAGCAGCAGCGTGGTACGCCGGTAGCCGGTCACCAGCACCGGTTCGAGGTGACCACCGGCGGGGGCGGACCGGATCGACTCGCGGTCGAGCGCCTCGTCCACGAAGTCCCGCCCCGACCGGACGGTGCGACGGTCCTCCGGCCGGTAGGGCAGCCGGTGCTTGGTGACCAGCCCCCGGGCTCCGCTGACCTTGACTTCCAGCCAGCACTGCGCCGAGTCGAGATAGGTGCGGGTGCGCACCTTGAAGCGTCGCCGCCGCCGGTACGCCGCGCCGTGGTAGCTGGCCAGGCAGGGGGTGTCGAAGTACACCGACTCGTAGCGGAAGGTGCGGGTGCCGTCGATGTCCAGCACCCGGGCGGACGGGGCGATCCGGTCGAGCAGGCCGGGCAGTTCGTCCAGGGCGACGACGTACTTGCGGTCCACCCGGCTCTGCAGCGCGGCCCGGTCGATCAGCTCGGCGAGCCCGACCGGGGGCAGGTCGGCCAGCGCCGACGCGAACGGCGGCGGGGTCATCGACGTGCTCCCGCCGGCACCGGCGAACCGGGGGTGGACGCCGGGGTGCGGTGGGCCACCGAGTAGCGCACGTCGACCACGGTGGTCTCGTTGACCAGGTCGACCCGCTGGGCGGTGGCGACGTGCACCCGGGCGTTGAGCAGCTGTTCCAGGTGGGCGACGAGGGCGACGTGGTCGGTGACGGCCGAGTCGAGCACCAGGATCTGGTGCCGGTAGTGCCGGAACACCCGGCGGTGGTCGCCGAGGAACATCACCGCGAGGATGAGCGCCATCAGGCCGCCGTTGAGCCAGACCGAGCGGGTGCCCAGCGCGCCGAGCAGGCCGAGGGCGAGGGCCGAGAAGTAGTACGCCACCTCGTGCTGGTCCAGTTCGGTCGAGCGGAGCCGGATGATGGACAGCACCCCGAACAGGGCCATCCCCAGCCCGACTCCGGCACCGACGTTGCTGGCGCTCAGGGCGCTGGCCACCGCGAGGACCCCGACGTTGACCCCCAGGTAGGCGACGACGAGGTCGCGGCGTCGGTGTCGGGGGAAGTAGAGCCCGAACACGAGCAGCGCCACCGCGCAGATGTCGATCGCGAACAGGACGACCTGCGTCATGTCTCTGGTTCCTCCCGGCTCGTCGGCGTGCCGGTCCGGCACCGCCTGCGTCAGCCCGGGGAGAAGCCACGGCGGTCAGCCGGAGCCGATCATCTTTTCGGTAAACTTTCGGTTACTCTTTCGGAACTGTAGGCATAACATTGAGAAACGTCAATCAGTTGTCCTGTGTGGGTGACGTGGTGAGACGCCGACGAGACGGCTGCTCCGGGTGGGGGAGGGGCGGCTGGCGGAGGGCCGCGCCCGGCGGAGTGTCCGGGCCCGGGTGTCGAAACTTTCGAGAGCGTCCGGCGCGGGATGGCCGGAACCTTCGACGGGGCGTCCGGCGGGTGTCAGAACAGGGTGAGCGGCCCGGTCGGGATCGGTTCGGGCAGCGCCGCCAGGGCGGGCACCCGGGCCCGTACCTCGGCGTGGAACCGGCGGGCGAGCAGCGGTGCGTCGGCGTTGTCCGGGGTGTGCACGAACACGGTCGGCGAGCGGCCCTCCCGCAGCCAGCCGGCGGTGATCTCCACCCAGCGCTGCCAGCCCGCCACGGTCTCCGCCTCGGCGTCGCGGCCGAGGTACCTGACGATCGGCCGGTCGGTCAGCGCCGCCGTCCGCAACGGCAGCCGGGGCTTCTTCGTCCACGCCTCCCGTTCCGCGTCACTGGTCGGCGGGGTGCGGAAGAACGCGGTGGTGTCGAAGGGCACCCACTCGGCGGACGCCTCGGCGAGCACCGCCTCCAGCAGTCGCGTCGCGCGGGGCTCCCGGAAGAAGGCGGGGTGCCGGACCTCGACGGCGTACCGGTGTCCTTGCGGCAGCCGGCGCAGGAAGTCGGCGAGCACGGGGACGTCCGTCGGGGTGAACGATCCCGGCAGCTGGATCCACAGGGCGTGCGTCCGGCTGCCCAGCGGGGCGATCGCGTCGAAGTAGGCCCGCAGCGGCGCGTCGGCGTCGACGAGCCGCCGTTCGTGGGTGATTACCTTCGGCAGCTTGAGGACGAACCGGAAGTCGGGCCCGGTCTGCCGGGCCCAGGACTCCACGGTCTCCCGGGCCGGGGTGGCGTAGAACGTGGTGTTGCCCTCGACCGCGTCGCACCAGCCGGCGTAGTGCCGCAGTCGCTCGTGCACCGGCAGCGGGTGGGCGATCAGCCGCCCCTGCCAGGACCGGTGGGTCCACATCGCGCAGCCGACGTGCAACCGCATGCTCCCGACCCTCCCGCGACGCCACCCGACCCGTCCGATCGCCGCACGCTATCGGAGCGCCGGCGACGCGCCACGGGCGGTCCGGTGGACCCGCCCCGGAGGTCGCAATCGTCAACTTCCGGTTGACGATGCGAGGGCGTCAACCTATGGTTGACGCATGACGGAATCCACTCAGCTCCCGCACCCTGTCCGCCTCGACGAGCTGATCCAGGCCATCAAGAAGGCCCGGCCGGACGCGCTCGACCAACTCAGCGACGCGGTGCTCGTCGCCGACCACCTCGGCGACCTCGCCGACCACCTGATCGGCCACTTCGTCGACCAGGCCCGCCGCTCCGGAGCCTCCTGGACCGAGATCGGCAACAGCATGGGGGTGAGCAAGCAGGCCGCCCAGAAGCGCTCCGCCGCGAAGGCCGACGCGGCCGCGACGCTGGACCCCAACGCCGGCTTCAGCCGCTTCACCCCGCGTGCCCGCAACGTGGTGATCGCCTCGCAGGAGGAGGCCCGCAGCGCCGGCAACCCGGAGATCCGCCCGGAACACCTGGCGCTCGGCCTGCTCGCCGAACCCGAAGGCCTCGCCGCCCGGGCCCTGGTCGCCGAAGGGCTGGGCCCGGACACCGTCCGGGAGGCGGTCGTCGCCGCGCTGCCCGCCGCGTCCGACCAGGTCCCCGACCTGATCCCGTACGACGCGCAGGGCAAGAAGGCCCTCGAACTCACCTTCCGGGAGGCGCTGCGGCTCGGGCACAACTACGTCGGCACCGAGCACATCCTGCTGGCCCTGCTGGAACTGGAGGACGGCACGGGCGTGCTGTCCGGCCTCGGCCTGACCAAGGAACGGGCCGAGGCCCACCTGGCCGCCGCCCTCGCCGGATTCGCCGACGGCAAGTAACAACCCGACCTGGCCGGGGGCCGTCCCGCACGGCAGGCCGGGGGAGGGAAGGGCAGGCCGGGGCCGGGCGCGGCACCGGGGGCGCGCCCGGCGGGCCGGTCAGTCGTCGGTGCGGAAGCCGTACCGCAGCGCGTGCTCCGGGTCGGCCGGGTCGATCTGCCGGATGCCGGCGTCGGCGAGCCGCTTGTTGACCTCGTCGAGCTGCTCGCGCACCAGCCGGGCCTCCTCCTCGGTGACCCGCCCCCGGTGGGGCTTCCCGGCGTGGTCGAGGGTGCCGTAGTCGATTTTCTCGGCGCTCTTGCGGGCCTTCGGCGGGCGGACCCGCTCGGCGGTACGCAGCAACTGGGCCATCGGGGTGTCGGTCGCCATCGCGTCGAACTCGCTGGCGGTCAGCACCACCCGACGCGGCTCCCCACCGGCGTGCCGGTCGTGGATCTCGACCACCGCCACGTCGAGCGCGGCGTCGTCGATGCCCTCCACCTCGGTCGCGGTGGCGTCCAACTGCACGGGCCCGGCCACCAGGTCGGGGTGCTCCAGCACGACGACCCGGACCACCTCGTCGTCGGGACGCAGCACCGTGCCGCTGAAGTCGGAGACGTGGATCGTCTTCTTGCCCATGCGCTGCGGTTCTCCTGTCGCTGGCCGGAATCGACCACAAGACGCTACCCGACAGGTGTGCGAACGCCCCGGCCGGACACCCCGGCGGGACGGTCGGCGCGTGGTGGAGCCGCCGGCGGCAGCGCGGTGGCACCCGGCGGGTCGGCGCGGTCGTCGGTCGTCGGTCCGGGCGCGTCCGCCGGTGGCCACGGGGGACGGACCGGGGCCGTCGTCGCGGGCGCGCCGTGCCGGGTCAGTGGGCGGTGAGGCCGCGTCGGGAGGAGATGCCGGCGGGGAGGATGTTCAACTCGCTCCAGGACAGTCGGGCGTTGACACCGCGACCGCGCCGGGCCTCCCGGTAGCGCGGCTGGGCCGGGAACCGGCCGACACCCCCCGCCGTGTTCCACACGCGTGCGCTGTCCTGCTGGTACCGCTCGTTCGGCTGCATGGGCATGGCCATTACCGTCCCAAAGAAAGGTGTCCATGTATGGAAATAGATATGACGCACGGTCGATGGACCGGGTTCCGGTGAGGCAGCTCACGGTCCGGTTCCCCTCTACCCGTGACGTACTCCCGGTAACCGTGAGTCGGCCGGGCCGGCCCGGCGTACCGTGGATCATGGAGCGATCCACGGGGTGAGAGGGGCGGGCGGTGCTGGACCGGCGGTTGTACCTGCACCTGGCGACCTGGCTCGGGCAGTGGCCGGCCCCGCCCGGCCTGCACGTGGTCGGCTCGTGGCGGCGGACCCGGCCGGCGTGGGACGGCCGGGTCCGTCCGGCCGTCGCGGTCCGGGTCGCCGGCAGCACCGTGCTCTCCGTGCCACCCGCGCTGGTCGCGGCCGTCCGGGAGTTGGCGGCCGGACCACGCTGCGCGCTGTACGGGGCGTTGCCGGCACTGGTCGGGCGACCCTCCTGGGTGGCGCACGACGACGTGTTCCGGTGGTGCCTCGCGCCGGCCGCGCTGCCCGACGTCGGCGTCTGGACCGCCCCCACCGACCCCGCCCTGCCACCCTGGCTGCACCTGTTCGACCGCGAGGTGCTCGTGGTGCGCGACGCCGACGGCGGCTATCTGGCCGGGGTCGGCGTCAAACGGCACGACGCGTACGGGCACGAGCTGGCCGTCGGCACGGTGCCCGCGGCGCGCGGCCGGGGGCTGGCCCGACGGCTCGTCGCGCAGGCCGCCCGCCGGGTGCTCGACGAGGGCGCCGTCCCCACCTACCGGCACGATCCGGCGAACACCGGTTCCGCCCGGGTCGCCGAGGCCGCCGGGTTCGCCGACCGGGGCTGGTCGACCTACGGCGTCTATCCGCCGTGAGGGCGGGCCGGGTGTACGGCGTCCATCCGCCGTGCGGGCGGGTCGGGTGTTCGGCGTCTGTCCGCCGCGCCGGCCGGCGGCGCGGACCGTGGATCCCGGGCCGGATCCACGGTCCGCTGCCTGCCCCAGGCCCCGCCGTGACCGGCGTCCACCGGTCGACCCTTGGTGCTGGTCACGCTACGTACTCGAATGCCCGTCCGGCAAGTGGTGATCGGTGGGTCGACTCTGTCCAGTAGTGGACTTGAGCTGGGGTTAAGGAAAAATTTCCTGGCTGGGCTCGGTAACGCAACGTGCTTGTCTCCTGCCGCGGTGGCTGCCCGGCAGAGCGGTGTCAGGGGCCACCGGTAGGGTCGGGCGTCGCGGCGAGAGCCGGCGCGCGGTCGGGGACGGCCGGTTGGCCAGGAGTGGACGGGTATGCAGCTGCCGACGCCGGGCGAGGGACCCGGGCGGGTGGTCCTGGCACCGGTGGGTGACCTGGACATCGCCACCGTCCCCGGGCTGCAACGCGACCTCGACGAGGCGCTGCGCCACCCGGGCCTGTTGGAGATCGTTGTCGACCTGACGGCTGTCACCTTCCTCGATTCGACGGGGGTGGCCGCGTTGCTGCGCGGGGCGGCCGAGGCGGTCGGCCGGGGGGCCACCCTGCGACTGGTCGACCCGCAACCTGTGGTGTCCCGGGTCCTGCGGATCACCGCGGTCGCCCGGCTGCTCGGCCTCCCCGACGACCGCGGCGACCCGGCCCCCTGGCGGCGCTGACCGCCTCACCTCGCCGACCGCTCCGGTCCCGTCCCGGGCGTGGCCGGCGTCGAGGCGGACCGGTCAGCGGCACGTCGCCGGCCCGGCCGGCTCTTCCGCGCGGGTGCGCCCACCCGTCGGGGACGGCGGGTCAGCCGGTCAGGCCGAGCACCTCCGCCGCCGCACGGCCGTTGGCGTGGCTCGCGCCGTAGGTGGTGACGAAGGCCCGTACCCCGGCCGGCCGCCACCGCCCCGGCCAGCCCATCTCCACCACCGTCACCTGATGCGTCGCGGCCAGTGCCCCGACCAGCGCGGGGCCGCCGGGCAGCCGGTGCAGGTGCCGTCCGACCAGCACCACCGGCCGGTCCCCGGCGAGCCGTCGTACCGTGGCCGGGTCGACCTCGGTGGCGACCACCCGGAGCTGCTCGACATCGGTCAGGTGCGGGCCCAGTCCCCAGGGCACCCGGCCCTCGGCGACGGTGGCGGCGGCGTACACCTGCACCACGAGCGGCCGGGCCGGGCCGGTCGGGTCGCCCTCCACCCGCACCGCCAGGCGGGCGGCCCGGTAGCCCAGACCGGCATCGACCGGGCCGGCGGGACCGGCCGGGCGGGCGGTACCGGTCCAGGCGGCGAGCGCGGCGGCGCGACCGGCGGCCTGCTCCACCCGGGCCCGGTCCAGCCGGCCGTCCCCGAGCGCCCCGACGATCTCGGCCACCACCCGCTCGACCAGCGCCGCGTCGACCTTCGCGCCCAGGCAGAGCAGGTCCGCCCCGGCGGCCAGGGCCCGTACGGCGGCCGGCCCGACCCCACCGGCGGCGACCGCCGCGCCCTTCATCTCCAAGGCGTCGGTGACCACCGCGCCGGTGAAGCCGTACTCGCCGCGCAGCAGGTCGACCAGGACGGCCCGGCTGAAGGTGGCCGGACCGTCCCCGGTCAGCGTCGGCACCCGGATGTGCGCCGTCATGACCGCCTGCACGCCCGCGTCGACCGCCGCCGCGAAGGGCGGCAGGTCGCGGGCCCGCAGCAGCGCCGCGTCGGCGTCCACGGTGGGCAGCTCGTGGTGCGAGTCGGCGACGGTCGCGCCGTGGCCGGGGAAGTGCTTGGCGCAGGCCGCCACCCCGACCGACTGGAGACCCGCCACGGCGGCGGCCGTGTGGGCGGCCACCCGCGCCGGGTCGGCCCCGAACGCGCGGGTGCCGATCACCGGGTTGTCGTCGGCGGTGTTCACGTCCACCGTGGGGGCCAGGTCGACGGTGACGCCGACGGCGGCCAACTCGACGCCGATCGCCGCGTAGACCTCCCGGGTGAGCGCGGTGTCGTCGACCGCGCCGAGCGCCGCGTTGCCCGGGTACGGGCTGCCGGTGGCGTGTGCCAGCCGGGTCACGTCGCCGCCCTCCTCGTCGATGGCGAGCAGCACGTCGGGCCGGGCGGCGCGCAGCGCGGCGGTGCTCGCCGCGAGCTGGCCCGGGTCGTGCACGTTGCCGCCGAACAGGGTGTGCCCGGCCAGCCCCTCGGCGACCAGCGCGACCGCCCAGTCCGGCGGCACCGGCCCCGGGTACGCGGCCAGCAGCGTGCCCAGCGCCAGCCGGCGCAGTCCTGGATCGATCCCCACCTGAACCCCCTCTCCCGCCGCCCGAACCCGCGCCACGGGCGGACCGGCCGGATGTCGGCGTGTGCCGGTGGACGGCACGTGTGTCGTCCCGGGCGGCCGGGTCGTCCGAGTTACCCGCCGCGGGCCGGCCGATACGCTACGGACATCCCTGATCAACGCGATTCGGTTAGCAGAGTTTACGGAAACCAGAGGACGTGGCATGAGTGCGACCCGGCTGCCCGGAACCCCCCGACTGTTGCGGGCGCTCAACGACCGTGCGGCGCTGGAGCTCCTGCTCGAACGCGGCCCGCTCACCCGCGCCCGGCTCGGCGAGCTGACCGGCCTGTCCAAGGTCACCGCCTCGCAGCTGGTCGAGCGGCTGGAGGAGCGGGGACTGGTCGCCCGGGTCGGTGAGCAGGCCGGTGGGCGGGGGCCGAACGCGCAGCTGTACGCCGTGCGGCCGGGCAGCGCGTACGTGGTCGGGGTGGACGTCGGCGCGGAGCGGGTGGTGGCCGCCTGTGCGGACATCACGGGCGCGGTGGTCAGCCAGGTCGAGCAGTCCACCCGGGACACCGACGACCCGGTCGGCGTGGTGCACACGGCGGTGGTGCAGGCGGCCAGCCGGGCCGGCGCGGAGCTGGACAGCGTACGGCGGGTGGTGCTCGGCACCCCGGGTCTGGTCGACCCGGCCACCGGGGACATCACGTTCGCGTTCAACCTGCCCCGCTGGCACCGGGGTCTGCTCGCCGCGCTGCGCGAGGACCTGCACACCCCGGTCGTCTTCGAGAACGACGTCAACCTGGCCGCCGTCGCCGAGGCGCAGTCCGGGGCGGCACAGGGGCTGGCGGATTTCGTCCTGGTCTGGGTCGGTGCCGGGGTGGGCCTGGCGATCATGCTGGGGGGCCGGCTGCACCACGGCAGCAGCGGCGCGGCCGGCGAGATCGGCTACCTGCCGGTGCCGGGGGTGCCGATCCCCCGGGACGTCTCGCGTCGGGCCAAGCCGGCGTTCCAGCAGCTCGCCGGGGCGGACGCGGTCCAGGCGGTGGCCCGGGAGCACGGCATCGACGCGCCCGACGCGGCAGGTGCCGTGCGGGCCGCCATCGCCGCCGGCACCGCCGGTGGCCCGCTGCTCGACGAGCTGGCCCGACGGCTCGCCCTCGGGGTGGCCAGCACCTGCGTGGTGCTGGACCCGCCGCTGGTGGTGCTCGCCGGTGAGGTGGGGCAGGCCGGCGGGGCGGCGCTGGCCGAAAGGGTGCAACACGAGGTGGCCGCGATCACCCTGGTCCGGCCCCGGGTGGTGCCCACCGGGCTGACCGAGGAGCCGATCCTGCGGGGGGCGCTGCGGACCGCACTGGACGCCGTGCGGGACGAGGTGTTCGGGTCGACCGTCGGCTGACCGACCACCCTGCCCGCCCGTCACCATGAAGGAATACTTCACCACTGCGCCGATCACGGCAAGATGTTGCCGTGATCGGCGCGGGTCGGGCCGCCCCTAGACCAGGTCGCGGCGACGGAACGCGACGAACGCGGACCCGGTGACCGCACCGGTCAGCGCCAGCAGCACCAGCAGTGCCGGCCCCCAGGTGATCGTGTAGAAACCGCCGTCGCAGAGGCCGCTGCCCGGCGCGCAACCCCGGTCGTCCCAGAACTCCAACCGGCCGGACAGCCAGGCGCCCAGGTAGTTGGAGAGCATCAGCAGGTCGGCCCGGGCCACGTCGAGGATCTGCAGCACCAGCCGGACGCCCATCTCCCAGACCACCGCGTACGCGGCGACCGCGCCGAGCGCCGCCGAGGTGTGCCGGCCCAGCGTGGCGATCCCGAAGCCGAGCACGGTCGACAGCAGCACCAGCACCAGACCCCGCCCGTAGATCGCCCCGAGCCCGCCCCAGAACTGCCCGTCCAGCGGGCCCGGCGCGCCGGCCGTCTGCCCGATCGTCCAGAAGGTGCCCAGATAGAGCACCGATGCCAGCACCGCGAGCACGGCCACCACCCCGACCAGGGTGCCCAGCTTCGTGCCGAGCACGCTCAGCCGGCCCGGACGCCACAGCAGCAGGTTGACCACCCCGCCCGAGTTTAGGTCGGCCCCGATGTACGACGCGCCCACCAGGAAGCCGAACAGCACCAGGAACGCGATCAGGAAGTAGAGCAACCCCCGCGCCTCCTGGGAGAAGACGAAGACCGAGGTGAGGTAGTCGGTGGCCACCGGCAGCCGCTCCATCCGCGCCGGGTCCAGCTCACCGCAGTCGGCCGGCACGTAGCCCGAGTCCTCGGTGATCGGGATCTCGCCGGCCCGGACCCGCAGGCAGCGGGTGTGCTCCGCCTCCATCGCGGCCACCGCCTGCGCGGCCTGCTGCTGCGCGGCGGACAACTCCTGCGCCGTCGGCCGGTGCGACCCGATCAGGGTGGTCGCGGTGGTCACCGCGAAAGCCACCGCGAGCAGCAGCACCATCAACTGGACGAAGCGGCGCGCGGTCAACCGCTCCACCTCGGCACGGACCAGGTTCACGCGTCCACCCTCCGACCGTCGGTCCGGTCCAGTTCGATCAGCGGCTCGTCGCCGGCGGTGTCGTCCGCCTGCCGGGGCGGGGCCGCGCCGGCGGTGAGGTCGAGGAAGACACTCTCCAGGTCCGGCCGGATCGGGGTCAGCTCGCGTACCCACAACCCCTGCCCGCCGAGGGTGCTGCTGATCAGCTCCGGCTCCGACGCGCCCCCGACCACCAGCACGTCGTCGGGGTGGACGGCTACCGTCAGCCCGACCTCCCGCAGCAGCTCCGCGCCCCGCTCCGACTCGGCCACCCGGACCCGCCACTCGTGCGGGTCGTGCCCGGCCAGCACGTCGTCCACCCGGCCGGCCGCCACCCGACGACCCCGCGCGATGATCGTGACGTGGTCGCAGATCAGCTGGATCTCGGCCAGGATGTGGCTCGACACCAGCACGGTCACCCCGGACCCGGCGAGGGTCCGCATCAGGTCCCGCATCTCCCGGATACCGGCCGGGTCCAGCCCGTTCGCCGGCTCGTCCAGGATCAGCAGCTCCGGGTTCTTCAACAACGCCGACGCGACGGCGAGCCGCTGCTTCATGCCCAGCGAGTAGCTGCGCACCCGGTCCTCGCCCCGTTCCCGCAGGCCCACCTGGTCGAGCACCTCGTCCACCCGGGACGTCGGCACGCCACCGGCCACCGCCAGCAACCGCAACGTCCGGTGCCCGGTGAAGTTGCCGAAGAACTGCGGACTCTCCACGATCGCGCCCACCCGCCCGGTGACCCGACCCAACTGCTCCGGGGCCGGCGCACCCAGCACCCGCAGCTCCCCGGCGTCGGCGTTGACCAGCCCCAACAGGGCACGCAGCGTGGTGGTCTTGCCGGAGCCGTTGGGGCCGAGGAAGCCGTGCACCTGACCGGCCTCGACGACCATGTCGAAGCCGTCGACCGCCACCCGCCTGCCCCGCCGGATGGTGCGGAACGTCTTGCGCAGACCGGCGATCTCGATGACCGCGCTCATCCGCACCGCCCCTCGTCTCGTACGGGCATGGGTCGTCCTCCCGGGATGGTGACCAACGACACGGTGCCCCACCCTATGGCCGGGCCACCCGCCCGTGGGGGGCGGCCTCGGGCTGCGTGGTTGGATGGAGCGGTGACTGGTGACCCGTTCCCCGCCGCAGCCACCCCCCCGACCGTGGACGCGGATCTGGTGGTCAGCCTGGACGGCGTCGCCGTCCGGCGATCCGGCACCGCCCTGCTGCACGACGTCGACTGGCGGGTCGAGCTGGACGAACGCTGGGTGGTGCTCGGCCCCAACGGCGCCGGCAAGACCACCCTGCTCAACCTCGCCTGCGGCCAACTGCACCCGAGCGCCGGTGTCGCGCACGTGCTCGGCGAGCGGATCGGCCGCACCGACCTCACCGAGTTGCGGACCCGGATCGGCCTGACCACCGCCGCCGTGGCCGAGCGCATCCCCGCCGAGGAGCGGGTCGGTGACGTCGTGCTCACCGCCGCCTGGTCGGTGGTCGGCCGCTGGCGGGAGAGCTACGACCAGGCCGACGAGGCCCGCGCCCGTGCCCTGCTCGGGCAGCTCGGCGTCGGCCACCTGGCGGAACGGGCGTACGGCACCCTCTCCGAGGGTGAACGCAAGCGGGTGCAGGTCGCCCGCGCCCTGATGACCGATCCGGAACTGCTGCTGCTCGACGAGCCGGCCGCCGGGCTCGACCTGGGTGGCCGCGAGGACCTCGTCGGGCGGCTCGCCGAGCTGGCCCACGACCCGGACGCCCCGGCCCTGGTGCTGGTCACCCACCACGTCGAGGAGATCCCGCCCGGGTTCACCCACGCCCTGCTGCTGCGCGACGGCGCGGTGGTCGCCCAGGGCCTGCTCGCCGACACCCTGACCGCCGACAACCTCAGCAAGACCTTCGGCCTCCCCCTCCTGGTCGAACGCCACGGCCCCCGCTGGACCGCCCGCGCCACCTAACCCCCCACCCCCCACCCCCACCCCCACCCCCACCCCCACCCCCACCCCCACCCCCACCCCCACCCCCACCCCCACCCCCACCCCCCACCCCCCACCCCCCACCCCGGCGTCGATCATGGAGTTGTGGTGGGGGAAAGGCCCTCCCATGCCCCTTTTGCGGCCACCGTAAGTCCATGATCGACGGGATGGGCGGGGTGGGGAGGGATGGGTGGGGGGGGTGGGTGGGGTAAGGATTTAGACTTGTCGTGGTTGTGGTTGGTGGGGTGGTGGGGAGGGTGGGGGTTTGGTGGGGGGTGGAGTGCGGCAGAGTCGGATCGTTGTGGTGGGCAGCGCGAACATGGACGTGGTCGGGGCCGGTCCGAGGCTGCCCCGACCCGGCGAGACCGTGCTCGGCGACGACTTCGTGATGGTGCCCGGTGGTAAGGGCGCCAACCAGGCCATCGCCGCCGTCCGCGCCGGTGCCGCCTGCACCTTCCTCGGCGCGCTCGGCTCCGACTCGTTCGGGGTCACCCTGCGGGCCAGGATCACCGCCGCCCAGGTGGACGCCAGCCACCTGCGGGTGGTCTACGGGGCATCCGGGGTCGCCCTGGTGATGGTCAACGCGGCCGGGGAGAACGCCATCCTGGTCACCCCCGGCGCGAACGCCGCCTTCACCGCCCTCACCACCGCCGAGCTTTCCGCCGTACGCGGGGCGGACGTGCTGGTCGCCCAGCTGGAGATCCCGGTCGAGACGGTGACCGAGGCGGCGCTGGCCGCACGGGCCGCCGGCACCCGGGTGATCCTCAACGCCGCACCGGCCCGGCAGGTGCCCGCCGAACTGCTGGCGGCGGTGGACCTGCTGGTGGTCAACGAGACCGAGGCGCACCTGCTCACCGGCCGGGGACGGGACGATCCGGGGGCGCTGCTGGCCCTGGTGCCCCGGGCGGTGCTCACCCTCGGCGGCGGGGGTGCCTGGTACGTCGAGCGGGACGCCCCCGCCGTGCACGTGCCCGCTGTCGCGGTGGACGTGGTCGACACGACCGCCGCCGGGGACGCGTTCACCGGGGCCCTGGCTGTGGCCTGGGGTGAGGGCCGGCCGGTGGTCGACGCGGTGCGCTGGGCGGCGGCGGCCGGTGCGGCCTGCGTGCGGCGGCTCGGCGCGTCGGTGGCGCTGCCCGAGCGTGCCGAGATCGACGCCCTCTACACCCCCGCCACCTGACCGACGGCTCAGCCGGCCGGGTCGTCGCTGAGCCGTTCACCCCGGCGACGCAGCATGCCCAGGCCGGGGATGCCGGCGACGGCGAGCTTGAGGTCACGGGTCACGTCGAGCAGGTCGTGCAGGTCCGGGCCGACCCGGTCGAGGGTGGCCAGGATCGGCAGCACGTCCGAGGTCAGGTGCTCCTTGAGTTTCGGTAGCTCGTCGACGAGGCGGATCGCCGCAGCCAGTTCCTCGTGGCTCAGCTCGGCCACGAACCGGTTCGCCATCGGCGCACCCCGCCGCAACGCCGGCTCGTACGCGGCGAGCAGCTCGGCCGCGACGGTGGCGGCGCTACCGGCGGTGGCCACGGTGCCGGCGGCCCGGTCGGCCACCGCCTCGGCCTCGGCGACCACCACGCCGGCCGCCCTCGACACCTGCCCGGCCCCGGCCACCACCCCGGCTGCCGCGTCGGCGACGTCGGTGGCCCGGGTGATGGCCGTGGTCGCCGCCGCGCTGATCACCGCCACCTCCCGCACCGCCTCCTCGGCGTCGGTGAGCACCCGGTCCGTGCGGTCCAGGGTGCCCTCGATCCGGTCCACCACCCCGTTGATCCGGGCCAGCAGCGCCTCCACCCCGTCGAGCACGGCGAAGGCGCGGGCCGGTACGGCGGCGAACGAGGCGGCCGAACCGAACGCCTGGTCGAGGGCGGAGCGGGTGAGGCCGACGACGGCGGCCGGTCGGGGCAGGGGGATGGCCATGTGACCCAGTGTGCGCCGGGTCGGCCAGTGCCGCCCGCCGGCACGGTCGGCGGGCAGTGGCCGACCCGGTCGGTCCGCGGGTCGTGGGCCCGGGGAGCACGATCGGCGGCCCTGGCCCGGAGCACGGCCCCGGCCCCGGGGCGAGCGGGGAAGCGGGTGCCGGTTCGTGCCCGGATGGGCGGTAGGGTGCCGGCATGTCGCTCCGTCCCCCCGGCGAGCCGCCGGCCGGTCGGGGCCACGCGGCGCTGACGGTCCTCGCCGTGCTCGCCCTGCTCCTCGGTGGCTACGGACTGTTCCGGGCGGACGCGGGCCTGGCCACCCGGCAGGTCACCGTCGACGGGGTGCCGCTGACCGAGGTGCGGACCGACGACGGGGCGGGCGCGGCGCGTCGGCCGGGGGTGGTGATCGCGCACGGCTTCGCCGGTTCGGCCCGGTTGATGCGTCCGCTCGCCGACACGGCCGCCCGACGGGGCGCGGTCGCGTTGCTGCTCGACTTCGCCGGGCACGGCGGCAATCCGGCCGGGCTGCCCGGGGCGGGCGGCGACGACGCCGCGTCCCGCGTCGCCCTGGAACACGCCCTGGCGGTCGCCGTCGCCCACCTGCGGGGCCGGCCCGACGTCGACCCGACACGGATCGTCCTGGTCGGACACTCGATGGGTGCGGGCGCGGTGACCAGGTACGCCGCCGGCCACCCCGACATCGCCGGCACCGTCGCCATCTCGCTGCCCGACGGCGGTGACCTGCCCGACGCCCGGCCGCAGCGGCTGCTGCTGATCGTCGGCGGCCTGGAGTTCCCCGCCTTCCGGGCCACCGCCGAGGCGACCGCCCGGCGGGGCGTCGGGCGACGGGTGGTGGTCGTTCCCGGCGTCGAGCACATCTCGGTGCTCTTCGCCGAGCGCACCCACCGTGAGGTCGCCGGATGGGTCGGTGGTGGCGGCGGTGCGGCACCGCGTCCGGCCGCCCGACTGGTCCCGGCGGGGCTGCTGCTGCTCGGTTTCGGGCTCGGCTTCGTGCCACTGGCGGCCGTGCTGACCGGCCACCGTCCGCGCCCCCGGCGCGGGCGACAGGTCGCCCCGGCACCCGTCGTGCTGGCGGTGGCGACGGCCGCCATCGGCCCGGGGGTGCTGCTCGCCCGGGTGCTGCCGACCACCCGTCTGCCGCTCGCCGTCGGCGACTACCTGACCGGTTTCCTGCTGGTCACCGGCGTCCTGCTGGCAGCCGTCCGGCACGTGCCGGGCCGCCTCTTCCCCGCCGGCCCCGCCCTCGTCGGGCCGGCTGCGGCCGACGACCCTGTCCCGGCCGACGGGCACACACCGCTGCGGCCGGTGGTCGCGGCCCTGCTGCTGACCGGGTACGCCGTGGCCGCCGTCGCCGTGCCGATCCACCTCGGTCTCACCTGGGCGCGGCCGGTGGGCGCCCGGTGGTGGCTGCTGCCGGTGGTGGCGGTCGGCTGCCTGGCGTTCCTGGCCGGCGCGGAGCTGGTCACGCAGGGGCGGAGCTGGCGGTACGCGGCGGTCGGCGCGCTCGCCGTACCGGCGTTGGGCGGGGCGGCCGTGGTGGGGGTGGCCCCCGGTTTCGTGCTGCTGGTGGTGCCGCTGTTCGCGGTGCTGTTCGGTTGGCAGGCCGCCTGGGCGGCGGTGCTGCGGCGGGCCGGTGCGCCCTGGTGGGCACCGGCCCTGGTGGGTGCGGTCCTGGTGGCCTGGCCGCTCGCCACCGCGCTGCCGTTGAGTTGACCCGTGGCCACGGGGCGGGGCCGACCGCGGCCGGGGGCGGACCGCCGGTGTCACCGGGGTTCCCCCTGCTGCTCGACGGCACGCTGGACGGCGCGGTAGATCTGCCCGAACCGCAGCGCGTCCGGGGTACGCAGCAGCATCACCTCCTGCCCCAGGTGCTGCACCCACAGCTCGTTGACCTTGTTGCCGCGTTCGTAGGACCGGTCCAGCCAGCCGAGCGGCAGCTCCAGGAAGGGCAGCAGGGCGAGCACCCCGACGCCGCAGGCGGCCAGCACGAGCAGGGCCGGTTTCCACTCGCCCCGGTCCTGCGCCGACCAGACCAGCGAGACCACACAGATCAGCGCGATCAACGGGGGCAGCGAGAGCAGCAGCACCAGCATCCCGCGCCCGAGGATGCGGGACCGGACGGCCATCGTGGTGGCCCCGCGTGCGTGCCAGACGTACGCGACGTCGGCGATCCGTACGACCTGCCCGCCGGCCCGGATCGACTCGGAGGTCACCTGCACCGTGTCGTCCCGGTAATAGAGGGTCATCACTAACCCTAACCGTTCGCAGGCGACCGGTGCCGCTGTGTGGCCGACGGATCGTGCGCCGGGTCGCGCGCCAGGCGGTCCGCGCGAGGGGCCCCGCCCTGCGCCCCGACTCAGCCCCGACCCGGCACCCTGCCGCGTCGGGGCGGTCAGTGCCTGCTGTCCGGGCCGGGCGTGCCCGGCCCCGTCGCCCGCGCCGGTGACCCGCCGGGCCGGCGGGGCGGGGCGGCATTCTCCATCGCCCGCTGCACCGCCCGGTAGATCCGGCCGAAGCGCAGCGCGTCGCCGGTGCTCAGCAGCAGCACCGGCCGCCCCTGCCAGCGCACCCACAGCTCACGCTGCCGGCTGCCCCGGTCCCAGGAGCGGTCCAGGCGGTCGAAGAGGAAGTCGGCCACCGGCCCGACGGCCAGCCCGACCAGCACCGACGCCCCCACGACGGCGAGCGTGACGGTGGGGGAGCGGTGCAGCCGGACCGCCACCGCGATGCCGACCACCGCGGCCACCAGCGGGCCCGCCAGGGCGGCCCCGATCGCACCCCGCCCGGCCAGCACCCGCCAGGAGCGGTCGCCCCGGCGGTGCCAGACCAGGCCGATCTCGGCCAGCGGGAAGGCCCGGCCGTCGACCCGGATGGCGGCGGAGGTGACCTGCACCGACCGGTCGTCGTAGTACGTGATCATCGCTGGACTCCCGAGCGCGGGTGGCGAACACCAGACTACGTACCCCAACGACCCGGGTCGTAAGGTTGGCACGCGACTTCGACGAGGAAGTGAGGGCAGCGTGAGCGAGTTCGTGCGGCTGGAGACCAGGGACGGCATCGGCACCATCCGGCTGGAGCGGCCACCGATGAACGCGCTCAACAAGCAGGTCCAGGAGGAACTGCGGGCCGCCGCCACGGCCGCCGCCGCCGACCCGGCCGTCCGCGCCGTCATCGTGTACGGCGGGGAGAAGGTCTTCGCCGCCGGCGCGGACATCAAGGAGATGGCCGACATGTCCTACGTGGACATGGCCGAGCGGGCCGCCGACCTGTCCAGCGCCGTCGGCGCGCTCGCCCGGATCCCCAAGCCGGTGGTCGCCGCGATCACCGGGTACGCCCTGGGCGGCGGCTGCGAGCTGGCGCTGGCCTGCGACTGGCGGGTCGTGGCCGAGGACGCCAAGCTCGGCCAGCCGGAGATCAAGCTCGGCGTCATCCCCGGTGCGGGCGGCACCCAGCGGCTGGCCCGGCTGGTCGGTCCGGCCCGCGCCAAGGATCTGATCATGTCCGGCCGGATGGTGGACGCGGCGGAGGCGCTGCGGATCGGGCTGGCCGACCGGGTCGCCCCGGCGGCCGAGGTCTACGACACCGCCGTCGCGCTGGTGCGCCCCTACCTGACCGGGCCGGTGCAGGCGTTGCGGGCGGCGAAGCTGGCGGTCGACGCCGGGCTGGACATGGACCTCGGCTCCGGGCTGGCCTGGGAGAGCCAGCTCTTCGCCGGACTCTTCGCCACCGACGACCGGCGTGAGGGGATGGCCGCGTTCGTCGAGAAGCGCAAGCCCGACTTCACCGGCCGCTGACCCGCGCCCCCGCCCCGGGACCGCGATCCGTGGGCCCCGGGGCGGGCCACCGTCCCGTCGCCGGCACCGTGCCGAGAACTGTTCACATCCCGCCTACCGGCCAGTAGCGTGTGACTCCGGTCAGCGGACGAGGGGAGCGGCGATGACGGAACGGGTCGAGGGTCACGGCGGGGCGCTGGCGCTGGCGGCACTGCGGGCGTACGGCGTACGGGAGATGTTCACCCTCTCCGGCGGGCACGTCTTCCCGCTCTACGACGCCGCCCACACCGCCGGCTTCCCGCTCTACGACGTCCGGCACGAGCAGTCGGCCGTCTTCGCCGCCGAGGCGGTGGCCAAGCTCCAGCGCCGTCCCGGCCTCGCCGTGCTCACCGCCGGCCCCGGCGTCACCAACGGCATCTCCGGCCTGACCAGCGCCTTCTTCAACGCCTCGCCGGTGCTGGTGCTGGGCGGGCGGGCCCCGCAGTTCCGCTGGGGTTCCGGCAGCCTCCAGGAGATGGACCACCTGCCGCTGGTCGCCCCGGTCACCAAGCACGCCGAGACGGTGTTCACCGCCGACGACATCCCCCGCGCGGTCTGCGCCGCGCTGACCACCGCGCTCACCCCGCACCGGGGCCCGGTCTTCCTCGACTTCCCGCTGGAGGCGATCTTCTCCGTCGGCGACGCCGACCTGCCCGCCCCGACGCCCGTCGCGCCGGTCGAACCCGACCCGGACGAGGTGACGAAGGCGGCCCGGTTGATCGCCGCCGCCGCCCGCCCGGTGATCATCGCCGGCTCCGAGGTGTACGCCGGGGACGCCGTCGCCGCGCTCCGCGAGGCCGCCGAGGCGTTGCAGGTGCCGGTCTTCACCAACGGCATGGGACGCGGCGCGCTCCCGCCGGAACACCCGCTCGCCTTCGCCAAGGCCCGCCGGGTCGCGCTCGGCGACGCGGACGTGGTGGTCGTCGTCGGCACCCCGCTGGACTTCCGGCTCAGCTTCGGCGACTTCGGCGACGCGGCGGTGGTGCACGTCGTCGACGCCCCCACCCAGCGGGCCGGGCACGTCCAGCCGGCCGCCAGCCCCGCCGGTGACCTGCGGCTGATCCTGTCCGCGTTCGCCGACCACACCGGCGACCGGGCCGACCACGCCGACTGGATCGAGCGGCTGCGCACCGCCGAGGACGCGGCACGGGCCCGCGACGCCGCCGAGATGGCCGCCGACACCGACCCGATCCGCCCCGCCCGGGTCTACGGCGAACTGCGCCGGGCCCTGGCCCCGGACGCGATCACCATCGGCGACGGCGGCGACTTCGTCTCGTACGCCGGGCGCTACCTGGAGCCGTCGCAGCCCGGCACCTGGCTCGACCCCGGCCCGTACGGCTGTCTGGGCACCGGGATGGGCTATGCGATGGGGGCCCGGGTCAGCCACCCCGACCGGCAGATCTGCGTGCTGATGGGCGACGGCGCGGCCGGCTTCTCGCTGATGGACGTCGAGTCGCTGGTCCGGCAGCGGCTGCCGGTGGTGATCGTGGTCGGCAACAACGGCATCTGGGGCCTGGAGAAGCACCCGATGCGGGCCATGTACGGCTACGACGTCGCCGCCGACCTCCAGCCCGAACTGCGCTACGACAAGGTGGTGGAGGCGCTCGGCGGCGCCGGGGAGACGGTGGCGAAGGCCGCCGACCTCGGCCCGGCGCTGGGGCGGGCGTTCGACGCCGGGGTGCCGTACCTGGTCAACGTGCTCACCGACCCGGCCGACGCGTACCCTCGCTCGTCCAACCTGGCCTGACCACGCGGCCCGCGACCGCCGCCGGACCCGGCGGCGGTCGGGTTCTGCCGGGCGGATAAATCGGCGGAATGTCAGCGGCGACGCACGTAACGTCAGACCCCTCGCTCATCGTTGGACGATCCAGCGATAACGACGGGAGTTCTGATGACACACGCCATCCGCGCCGAGGGGCTGGTGCGCCGGTTCGGCGACACCACCGCCCTGGCCGGGGTCGACCTGGCGGTCCCGGCCGGCACGGTCTTCGGTCTGCTCGGCCCCAACGGCGCCGGCAAGACCACCGCGGTACGGGTGCTCGCCACCCTGCTCGCCGCCGACGAGGGGCACGCCACCGTCGGCGGGTACGACGTCCGGCGCGACGCCCACCGGGTCCGCCAGCTGATCGGCCTCACCGGCCAGTACGCCTCGGTCGACGAGAACCTGACCGGCACCGAGAACCTGCTGCTCATCGGCCGGCTGCTGGGCCTGTCCCGGCGGGGTGCCCGGGACCGGGCGGCCGAGCTGCTGGCCGGGTTCCAGCTCACCGACGCCGCCGGCCGGGCCGCCAAGACCTACTCGGGGGGCATGCGCCGCCGGCTCGACCTGGCGGCCAGCCTGGTCGGTCGGCCGCAGGTGCTCTTCCTCGACGAGCCGACCACCGGCCTCGACCCGCGCAGCCGTAACGACCTGTGGGACATCGTCCGGGGTCTGGTCGCCGAGGGGGTGACCGTGCTGCTGACCACGCAGTACCTGGAGGAGGCCGACCAGTTGGCCGACGAGATCGCCGTGGTCGACCACGGGCGGGTGATCGCCCAGGGCACCCCGGAGGAGCTGAAGGCCAAGACCGGCGGCCAGGTGCTGACCGTCCGGCCGGTCGAGGCCGCCGACCTGCCCACCGTGCTCGCCGTCGTCGGCGCGGTGACCGGGGTCGACCCGGAGGTCACCCAGACCACGGTCAGCGCGCCGGTCAACGGTCCGGACGCGCTGCCCGCCGTGGTCCGCCGGCTCGACGACGCCGAGGTGCAGGTCGGCGAGCTGGCCCTGCGCGGGTCCAGCCTCGACGAGGTGTTCCTCTCCCTCACCGGCCACCGGGCCGAGGACGAGACCAGTCCGGCCCTGGAAGGGAGCCCGGCATGACCGCCGCGACCGTCTCCGCCCCGGCGGCCCCCGCCACGCCGGCCCGCCGGCTCGGCCCGACCGCCGGGCTGCGGCACACCGGCACGCTGGCCTGGCGCAGCCTGGTGCAGATCAAGCACAACCCGATGGAGCTGCTCGACCTGAGCATCCAACCGGTGATGTTCGTGCTGCTGTTCACGTACGTCTTCGGCGGGGCGATCTCCGGCAGCCCGGGGGAGTACCTGACCTTCGCGTTGCCGGGCATCATCGTGCAGAACGCCTTCTTCGCCACGATGACCACCGGCTTCGGCCTCAACCAGGATCTGACCAAGGGGGTGTTCGACAGGCTCCGGTCGCTGCCGGTGGCCCGCTGGTCCCCGCTCGCCGGCCGGATCGTCGCCGACACGGTCAAGCAGGCGTGGTCGTTGACCCTGCTGCTCGGCGTCGGGATGATCCTCGGCTTCCGGCTCGGCAACGGGGTGTTCGGCCTGCTCGGCGCGTTCGTCCTGCTGCTGGTCTTCTCGCTCGCCGCCGCCTGGATGTCGGTGCTGGTCGGGGTGCTGGTCAGCGAGCCGGACAAGGTGCAGATCTTCGGCTTCACGGTGATCTTCCCGCTGAGCTTCACCAGTAACGCCTTCGTGCCGACCGAGACCATGCCGTCCTGGCTGCAACACTGGGTCGAGGTGAACCCGGTGACGATCCTGGCGAACGCGCTGCGGGGGCTGCTGGTCGGCGGGCCGGTGGCCACGCCGGTGCTCCAGTCGCTGCTGTGGGCGGCGGTCATCGCCGCCGTCTTCGCCCCGCTCGCGGTGCGGGGACTGCGCCGGCGGGTGTGACCCCGGCCGCCGTCAGAGTTCGGGCCGCTCGCCGTCGCGGGGCCGCTCACCCTCCCGGGGAGCGGCGTCCTTCCGCGGCGGCGTGCGGTCGGCGGACGCCGGACCGGCCGGGGGCGCGGTGTCGTCGGGGGACGGGCCGCCGTCGCGGCGGCGCGGGTCGCCCTCCCGGCCACGCAGGTCCTCCTCCCACCGCTGGAAGAGGGCGTTGTCGTCGCGGCGGACGCGCTCGTCGATCGACTTGAGAAACTCGGGATCGTCGTCGGGCGCGACGGGCCGTCGACCGGCCGACGGCCAGCCCCGGCGGCGGTCACCCTCGGCGACCGGGCGGCCGGCGAGGAACCAGGCGATCGAGCCGACCAACGGGAGGAACAGGATGACCACCACCCAGGCGAACCGGGGCAGCCCGCGGACCGTCCCGTCCTCGGCGGAGAGGCAACTGATCAGCGCGCAGGCGGCGAGCACCACCTGGAGCAGGAACAACAGCACATAGAGCCGGGCCATGCACCCATCATGGCGCAGCCGCGCGCGTCACCACACCCCGCGCAGTACGAGCGACACGCACAGCAGCGCCAGGCCGGCGGTGCCGAGGGCCACCAGTGGTACGGCCCGCGCGTCCAGGCGGGACCGCCGGCGACCGGTGGCCCGGCCCCAGCCCACCACCAGCGTCGCCCACCAGGCCAGCACGGTGGCCCCGGCGAGCAGCGCCCCGCCGACGTCACCGGTGAGCGCCAGCCGGACCGCCAGCACCGCCACCACCGTGTACGCCAGCCCGGTGCGTCGCCAGGCCAGCCGGGTGCGCTCGGGTTGCAGGCCGGGGTCGCGTCCGCCGACGTCGTCCGCCGGGAGTCCGGTCACCTGCCGCTCACCCCACGGGCCAGGACGGCCACCACCAGCAGCAGCGCGCCCACCGCCACGATCAGGGCGAGCACGGCCGGGAACCGGGAGGCCGGCAGGCGTCGCCCGAGCCGGATGGCCCGTTCGGTGCGCGACCAGTGGTCCACCGCGCGGACGGCGACGGTGCCGCCGAGCAGCAGCAGCGTCACCGCGATCGCCTCCCGCAGGTGCCGTAGCGGCAGCGGCGGCAGGAACTGGGCGGCGGCCAGCCCGCCGGCGATCAGCGCCAGCCCGGTGCGCAGCCAGGCCAGGAAGGTCCGTTCGTTGGCCAGGGAGAAGCGGTAGTCGGGGGTGGTGCCCACGGAGTCGAGGTCCGACGGGTCGAACCACCGTCTGATCGCCTGCCACACGACGCCGATTATCCGCTTTGCCACCGGCATAGCCTGGACCGATGACCGATCTTGATGCCTCCACCCTGCGCGACAGCTACGACCGGCAGCTCCGGCCGGAGATCCCCGACCCGGTCCCGGCCGGCGTGACCGTCGAACGCGACGGGCCGCTGGTGCGCATCCTGGGCCTGGACCACGGCGGTTTCCTCACCTACCGCACGCTGGACGGGCTGGCCGGGCCGGAGTTGGACGCGCTGATCGCCCGCCAGGTCGACCTGTTCCGGCAGCGCGGCGAGCCGGTGGAGTGGAAGCACAACAGCCACGACGAGCCCGCCGACCTGCCGGACCGGCTGCGCGCCGCCGGCTTCGTCCCGCAGGAGCGGGAGACCGTCGTGATCGGCCCGGTCGCGCCGCTGGCCGCCGCCGTGCCGGTGCTCCCCGAGGGGGTACGGCTACGCGAGGTCACCGGCCTCGACGACCTGGAGCGGATCGCCGCGATGGAGGAGGAGGTCTGGGGCGAGGACCGTTCGCACCTGGTCACCGGTCTGCTGCGGGAGATCGAGGCGGACCCGCGGTCGATCACCGTGGTGGTGGCCGAGGCGGGGGAGACGGTGGTCAGCGCCGGCTGGGTGCGCTATCTCAACGGCACCGGCTTCGCCAGCCTGTGGGGCGGTTCGACGCTGGCGCAGTGGCGACGCCGGGGCGTCTACCGGGCGCTGGTGGTCTACCGGGCCCGGCTGGCCGACCAGCGCGGCAAGGTGTTGTTGCAGGTGGACGCGTCGGAGGACAGCCGGCCCATCCTGGAGCGACTCGGCTTCGTCCCGGTCACCACGACCACCCCGTACGTCTACACTCCGTGATCATGGAGCAGCGGCTGACGGACGACGAGCAGCAGGTCCTCAAGACGGGCGCGTTCGGCGCGGTCTTCCTGGTGTCGAACGCCGACCCGGGGGTGTTCGCGATGATCCGGGAGAGCTTCGCCGCGTCCGGGGCGTTCGCCGGGGCCAGCGGGCTGGTGAAGGAGGCGCTCAGCGCCGGTGGGCTGCCCCGGCTGCCCCGGGACTCGGCCCTGGACGTCGAGTCGGTGGTGCTGCCGGCGCTGGCGCGGGCGGTGGACATCCTGCGGGAGAAGTCCCCGGCCGACGTGTCGGCGTACCGCGAGCTGGTGCTGGCCGCCGCGGAGCAGGTGGCCCGCGCACACCGGGGGGTGACCCCGGCCGAGCAGGACGCGATCGCCCGGATCGGGGCCGCCCTGGCCGACCCCGCCGGTCCGGCCTGACGCCGCTGCGGGGCCCGGCCGGTACGCGGTGAGCTGTGTCACCGTGGGTGGTGGAGAGGGTTAACCTACTGGCAGGTAACATTGCGTTCGTGGGCAACTGCACAGCGGCCCGCGGTTGACCGGGTGTCAACGACGCGCAAAGCTCCGCCCTTAACCGGGCGAGCAGATCGCACACCACCAACAGGAGGGTTGTCGAATCGCGATGAACATCGTCGTACTCGTCAAGCAGGTGCCTGATTCGGGCGCGGACCGCAACCTGCGTGCTGACGACAACACCGTCGACCGCGGTTCGGCGAACAACGTGATCAACGAGATGGACGAGTACGCCATCGAGGAGGCGCTGAAGATCAAGGAAGCGCACGGCGGCGAGGTCACCGTCCTGACCATGGGGCCGGACCGGGCCACCGAGTCGATCCGCAAGGCGCTCTCCATGGGCCCGGACGCCGCCGTGCACGTCCTCGACGACGCCCTGCACGGGTCCTGCGCCGTGGCCACCTCGAAGGTGCTCGCCGCCGCCCTCGGGCAGCTGGGCGCCGACCTGGTGATTTGCGGCGCCGAGTCGACCGACGGCCGGGTGCAGGTCATGCCGCACATGCTCGCCGAGCGGCTGGGGGTCGCCGCGCTGACCGGTGCCCGCAAGCTCACCGTGGACGGCGCGACGCTGACCGTGGAGCGGCAGACCGAGGAGGGCTACGAGGTGGTCACCGCCTCGACCCCGGCCGTCGTCTCGGTCTGGGACACCATCAACGAGCCGCGCTACCCCTCCTTCAAGGGCATCATGGCCGCCAAGAAGAAGCCGGTGAAGACGCTCTCCCTGGCCGACCTGGGCGTCGCGCCCACCGAGGTGGGTTTCGAGGGCGCGACCAGCGCCGTCGTCGAGCACACCAAGCGTCCACCGCGCGCCGGCGGCGCGAAGATCACCGACGAGGGCTCCGGCGGCGTCCAGCTGGTCGAGTTCCTCGCCACCGAGAAGTTCGTCTGAGGGGTCTGAACATGGCTGAGGTACTCGTCGTCGTCGAAGCCACCAGGGAGTTCGGCGTCAAGAAGGTCACCCTGGAAATGCTCACCCTGGCCCGTGGGCTGGGCACCCCGAGCGCCGTGGTGCTCGGCGGCCCCGGTGCCGCCGAGGCGCTGGCCGCCAAGCTCGGCGAGTACGGCGCGGAGAAGATCTACGCCGCCGAGAGCGAGGAGATCGACGGTCACCTGGTGGCCCCCAAGGCCACCGTGCTGGCCGAACTGGTCAACCGGGTGCAGCCGGCCGCCGTCCTGCTGGCCTCGGCCCAGGAGGGCAAGGAGATCGCCGCCCGGCTGGCCGTCAAGCTGGACAACGGCATCCTGACCGACGTGGTCGGCCTCGACGCCGACGGCACCGCCACCCAGGTAGCCTTTGCCGGCTCCACCATCGTCAAGTCCAAGGTCACCAAGGGCCTGCCGCTGGTCACCGTACGGCCGAACTCGGTCACCCCGGCCCCGGCGGCGGCCACCCCGACCGTCGAGCAGCTCACCGTGTCGGTCACCGACACCGACAAGCTGGCGAAGGTCGTCGAGCGGGTCGCCGAGCAGAAGGGCTCCCGCCCGGAGCTGACCGAGGCCGGCATCGTCGTCTCCGGTGGGCGCGGGGTCGGCAACGCCGACAACTTCAAGCTGGTCGAGGAGCTGGCCGACCTGCTCGGCGGCGCGGTCGGGGCGTCCCGCGCGGCGGTCGACTCCGGCTACTACCCGCACCAGTTCCAGGTCGGGCAGACCGGCAAGACCGTCTCCCCGCAGCTCTACGTCGCGCTGGGCATCTCCGGCGCGATCCAGCACCGGGCCGGCATGCAGACCTCGAAGACGATCGTCGCCGTGAACAAGGACGGCGAGGCACCGATCTTCGAGCTGGCCGACTACGGCGTGGTGGGTGACCTGTTCAAGGTCGTCCCGCAGGCCGCCGAGGAGATCCGCAAGCGCAAGTGACCCGTCGCGGGTCCCGCACCGAGCCGCCGTCCGGTCCGCCGGGCGGCGGCTCCGTCGTATCCGCCCGGCCGGCGGGTCCGCGCGGATGCGTCGATGGGAGCTGATCGGCGGGCCGGGGAGCTGAGCCGGCCCGCCGATCAGCCCGTCAGGGTGCCCCTCAGCAGGCTGTCGCCGGAGTGGGCGGGCTGGTTGTCGTACTGCTCGGCGGAGACGTCGACCACCGAGTATGCCTGAAGATCAACATTCGGGGGCAGGGGCAGCAGGGCGTCGCCGGAGCTGCCCCGCAGCACACCCACCGAGAACATCTCCATGGTCGTCGGATTGATCAGCCAGACCTCGTAGTACCCCGTAACGTCCGGGAGATTCGCGACGTGCAGGTGCAGTCGTCCGTCGGCGAAGACCCGGGCGTCGCCCCGGGCGTCGGCCGGCGTGCTGCCGTACGCGGCCAGCGGCGCGCTGGCCAACACGTCCTGCCGGGGTGTCGTCCCCCGGTCGCCGAGGACGAGGACGGTGCCGAGCACCGCGATCGCGGCGGCGGCGGTAGCCGAGACGACGGTGGTCGCCCAACGCGGCCACCGCCGGGCCCGGCCCGCCGGTCGGGTGGCACGCCCCCCGCCGGGGGACGACGACCGCCGCCGGGACTCCGGCCGGCCACCGGTCACGGCCGCCGGCTGCCGGTCGCCGGTCGCCCCTGACGGCTGCCGGTCACCGCTCGCCGCAGCCGGGTGCCGGTCGCCCGTCACTCCGGCCGGAAGCCGGGTGGTCGGGCCGATGCCGTCGTCGGTCGCCGGACGTGCCGGTGTCGGGCCCGGCGCGAGATCCTGCCGGTGCGCCTCGGCCAGCGCCGGCACCTGCGCGACGGCGTCGAGTTCGGCAAGGATGCCTGCCCAGAGATGGGCCGGCGGGTCGGGCAGGGTGTGCAGGCCCTGGGTGCCCGCGCCCAGCCCGGCGACGTGCCGCAGCGACTCCAGCTCGTGCCGGCAGGTCACGCAGCCGCCGAGGTGGTCGGTCTCGCCGTGGTCCGCCTCGCTCTCACCGAGCGCCAGAAATATCAGCCGGTCGTGGTCCAGGTGCTGCACCGTCCACCTCCCATCTGCGTTTCAAGCTCGCCATGCCCCGCCTGATGTGGCTCTTGACCGTGCCCAGCGGCACCCCGGTCACCGTCGCGATCTGTTGGTGTGTCAGGTCGTCGTAGAAGGCCAGCTCCAGCATCCGTCGCTGATCGTCGGGGAGCCGGGCCAGTTCGTCGGCGACCACCAACCGGTCGACCACCGTGTCCGGGTCCCCGCCGGTGCCGACCGGTTCGGGTAGCTGCCGCACCGTCTCCACCACCCGGGCCTCCCGGGCCGAGGCGCGCAGCCGGTCGATCACCTTGCGCCGGCCGATGCCGAGCAGCCACCCGATCAACGAGCCCTTGGCCGGGTCGAAGGTCTCCCGCCCCAGCCAGGCGGCGACGAACGTCGCCTGGGTCACGTCCTCCGCGTCGCTGCGGTTGGCCAACGTGCTGGTCGCCAGGTGGAGCACGGCGCGGCCGAACCGGTCGTACGCCTCCCGCAGCGCGGTCTCGTCGCCCGCCCGGAAGCGCGCGGCCAACTCGTCGGGGGGTGGTTCGGGTTCGTGTCCTGCTGTTCCCACCGCTGTCACCGGGCGGGTCGCCTTCCCTGGGGCATGCCCGACTGTAACGCCCACAGCCTTCGCCCCACTCTCCTGGTCCGGTCCGCCTCCACTCGTCTCACCAGCTATTCGTCGCCGGAACCGGCCCCGGATGCACCCCCGGCGAAGAAAAAGAAAGTGGTGCCGGGCTGCATCCGACGGCGCGACGGGCGGCGTAACCCGTTCTGCAAGCCAGACCTGACGAACCAGCACCAATCACCAGGAGGCAGACATGCAGCTCGCTATCTTCCGTCGGGTCGCCGCAGGCGGCGCGGTGGCCGCTCTGGCCTTCGCCGGCGTCGGCGTCGCGACCACGGGCCCGGCGTACGCCGCCTCGTCCAAGGTCTCCGTCGTGCACGGCATCCCGGACACCCCGGTCGACGTCTACGTCAACGGCAAGAAGACCCTCGACAACTTCAAGCCCGGTGACGTCGCCGGCCCGCTGACCCTGCCCGAGGGCGAGTACGACATCGCCCTGACCAAGCCGGGCGAGCCGGTCGGCAGCGCGATCCTGAAGGTCGACGACGCCGAAGTGCCGGGCGGCGCCAACATCAGCCTCGCCGCGCACCTCGGCGCGGACGGCAAGCCGCAGATCACCCCGTTCGTCAACGACACCGCCAAGCTGGCCGCCGGCAAGGCCCGGCTGATCGTCAGGCACACCGCCGCCGCCCCGGCGGTCGACGTCCGGGCCGGTGGCAAGCCGGTCTTCGAGGACCTCACCAACCCGAAGGAGGCCAAGGCCGACGTCGACGCGGGCACGGTCAAGGCCGACGTGGTGCTGGCCGGCACCGACACCGTGGCGATCGGCCCGGCGGACCTCAACCTCAAGGAGGGCACCGCCACCATCGTCTACGCGATCGGCTCGGCCGAGGCCAAGAACCTCGACCTGGTCGCCCAGACCATCACCGGTCTGCACTCCGCCCCCGGCGGCGTGCCCAGCGGCACCGGCGGGCAGGCCGGCACCGGCGTCGACACCTGGTGGTACGTGCTGGCCGGTGCCGGCGTACTGCTGCTGGTCGGCGGCGGGGCGCGGGTGGCCGCCACCCGGACCGGTCGCCGGTGACGGTGCGACACCGCGGGGCGCTGGCGGCGATGGCCGCCGGCGTCGCCGCGCTCACCGTCGCCACCGTGGTCGCCTGCGGCTCGCAGCCGGCCGGGGACGTCGGCACGGACGAGGCGGCGGCCCTGGCCAGCAGCAGCCCGCCGAGCCCGACGACCGGCACCGGCGGCGCACCGTCGGTGCCGGTGACCGCCGGTGACCTGCCGACCGGCGAACGGACCGTGCCGCCGGTGAAGCTGCGCATCCCGGCGATCGACGTCACCGCCACGGTCAACCCGGTGGGCGTCGACACCCGCACCGACGAGTTCGACGTCCCGCCGAGCGTGGACCAGATCGGCTGGTACCGGTACGGCCCCGGGCTGGAGACCGACGCCGGCTCGGTGGTGATCGCCGGCCACGTCGACAGCTCGGAGCAGGGCAAGGGGGCGTTCTTCCGGCTCCGCGAACTCGACCGGGGGGACACCGTCACCGCCACCGGCGCGGACGGCAAGCAGCGCGCCTACCGGGTCGTCGCCCGCGAGGAGTACGCCAAGACGAAGATCCCGCTGGACCGGTACTTCGCCCGGGACGGCAAGCCACGGCTGACCCTGATCACCTGCGGCGGGCCGTTCGACCCGAAGACCCGGCACTACCGGGACAACATCGTCGTCACCGCCGTACCGGCCTGAGACCGGGCCGGGGCCGATCCGGTCCCGGCCCGGCCCCTCCACGCTTCGGCAAAGGTGGTCCGGCATCCGATGGGCCGTGCGCTGGCCGTTACGCTGAACCGTGATGGCATACCTGGATCACGCGGCGACCACCCCGATGCTCGACGAGGCGTTGGAGGCGTACGTCGCCACCGCCCGCGAGGTCGGCAACGCGTCGTCGTTGCACGCGACGGGCCGGCGCGCCCGGCGTCGGGTGGAGGAGTCCCGCGAGCGGGTGGCCGCCGTGCTGGGCGCCCGCCCGTCCGAGGTCGTCTTCACCGGAGGCGGCACCGAGAGCGACAACCTCGCCGTCAAAGGCATCTTCTGGGCCCGGCGGGCCGCCCGGCCCGCCCGGTTCCGGGTGGTCTCCAGCGCGGTCGAGCACCACGCCGTCCTCGACGCGGTCGACTGGCTCGCCGACCACGAGGGCGCCGAGGTCGCCTGGCTGCCGGCCGACGCCGCCGGCAAGCTCGACCCGGCGCTGCTGCGCGCCGAACTGGCCGCGCACGCCGACCGGGTCGCCGTGGTGACCGCGATGTGGGCCAACAACGAGGTCGGCACGGTGCAGCCGGTGGCGGAACTGGCCGCCGTCGCCGCCGAGCACGGGGTGCCGTTCCACACCGACGCGGTGCAGGCGGTCGGCCAGGTGCCTGTCGACTTCGCGGCCAGCGGTGTCTCCGCGCTCACCGTGACCGGACACAAGCTCGGCGGCCCGATCGGGGTGGGCGCGCTGCTGCTCGCCCGGGACGTCGCCGCCACCCCGCTGCTGCACGGCGGCGGGCAGGAGCGTGACGTCCGCTCCGGCACCCTGGACACCGCAGGCATCGTCGCCTTCGCGGTCGCCGTCGAGACAGCGGTCAAGGGCCAGCAGGAGTACGCGGCCCGGGTGGCGGCGCTCCGCGACGACCTGGTGCGGCGGGTCCGGGAGGCGGTGCCCGAGGTGGTGTTCAACGGCGACCCCGACGACCGGCTGCCCGGCAACGCGCACTTCTCCTTCCCCGGCTGCGAGGGGGACGCCCTGCTGCTCCTGCTCGACGCCCAGGGCATCGCCTGCTCCACCGGCTCGGCCTGTTCGGCCGGAGTGGCCCAGCCCAGTCACGTTCTGCTGGCGATGGGTGCCGACCACGACCGGGCCCGGTCCTCGTTGCGTCTGACCCTCGGCCACACCAGCACCCCCGCCGACGTCGACGCCCTCATCGCGGCTCTCCCCGCCGCCGTCGACCGCGCCCGCCGGGCCGCCGCCCTCCGCACCCCCCACTGACCCTCCCTCCCTCACCGCGCCCGGCCCCGCCGCGCCTCGCCCGGCCCCGCGGCGCCTCGCCCGGCCCCGCCGCGCCTCGCCCGGCCCCGCCGCGCCTCGCCCGGCCCCGCCGCGCCTCGCCCGGCCCGGTGATCAAGAGGTTTACGTCACCCCTGGGCCGGATGCTGACGTAAACCTCTTGATCACCCGCTCCTACCGGTCCGTTTCTGCCGGCGTCCACCCCCACCCCAGCGCGCGCCTGCCAGGCTTCCCCTGGCTGCGGGGCGGTGGTGGTGTTCGGTGATCAAGAGGTTCAGGTCAGGAATTGGCGCTGGGATGACGTAAACCTCTTGATCACCGGGCCGGGCCGGGGCGGGGCGGGGCAGGGCGGAGCAGGACGGAGCGGGGGCGGGCGCGGGGCGGGCGGGAGCGGGGGACGGGACGGGGTGGGGTGGGTGGGTAGGCTCGGTGGGGAAGGGAGCGTGGGCTGGTGAAGGTTCTGGCGGCGATGTCGGGCGGGGTGGACTCCGCCGTCGCGGCGGCGCGGGCGGTGGACGCAGGGCACGACGTGACCGGGGTGCACCTGGCGCTGGCCCGTAATCCGCAGACCTTCCGCACCGGGGCCCGGGGGTGCTGCACGCTGGAGGATTCCCGGGACGCGCGCCGGGCCGCCGACGTCATCGGCATCCCCTTCTACGTGTGGGACATGGCCGACCGTTTCCACGCCGACGTGGTGGACGACTTCGTCGCCGAGTACGCGGCCGGTCGTACCCCGAACCCGTGCCTGCGCTGCAACGAGAAGATCAAGTTCGCGGCGGTGCTGGACCGGGCCGTGGCCCTCGGCTTCGACGCCGTGGTCACCGGCCACCACGCCCGGCTCGGCCCCGACGGGCTGCTGCGTCGCAGCGTCGACCTCGCCAAGGATCAGTCGTACGTGCTGGCGGTGCTCACCCGTGCGCAGCTCGACCGGGCGATGTTCCCGCTCGGTGACGCCACCAAGGCCGAGGTGCGGGCCGAGGCGGCCCGGCGTGACCTGGCGGTGGCCGAGAAGCCCGACTCGCACGACATCTGCTTCATCGCCGACGGCGACACCCGGGGGTTCCTCGCCGGGCGGCTCGGCGAGACCCCCGGCGCGGTGGTCGACGCGCTGACCGGCGCGGTCGTCGGCAGCCACACCGGCGCGTACGCCTACACGGTGGGCCAGCGGCGCGGCCTGCACCTGGACCGACCGGCCCCGGACGGCCGACCCCGCTACGTGCTCTCCATCACCCCGAAGACCAACACGGTCACCGTCGGCCCCGCCGAGGCGCTGGAGGTCTCCCTGGTCCGGGCCACCCGTCCGGTCTGGACCGGGGGTGACCTGCCGACCGTGCCGACCGGGTGCGAGGTGCAGTTGCGGGCGCACGGCGACGTCGTACCGGCCACCGTACGGGTGGACGGCGACAACCTCACCGCCGAGCTGGGCCGTCCCGTGCGCGGGGTGGCCGCCGGGCAGGCCGTGGTGGCGTACCGGTCGGACCCGGCCGGTGACGTGGTGCTCGGCTCCGCCACCATCACCGGCTGACCCACCGGGCGGGTGCGCCGACCGATGCCGGTTACCCTTCGGCCGTGACCCAACAGCAGCTCTGGCCCTGGCCGGCGGGCGCGGCGACCGGCATCGGTTCGCTGCCCGGCACCGACATCGCCGAGGCGCAACGGATCGTCCTGGGTGAACTGCCCGCCCTGCCCCACCTGCCGGAGCTGCCCGCCCGGGGGCCGGGCGCCGACCTGGTCGGGCGGACCGGTGGGCTGCTCGTGGAGCTGCCGGTCGAGCTGTACGCCGCGCGCTGGCGGATCGCCCCCCGCCCCGGCCGGGACCTGCGCCGTGCCCGGGACCTGATGGAACGCGACCTCGACCAGCTCGCCGAGCAGGCCGAGGCGTACGCCGGGCCGGTGAAGGTGCAGGCGGCCGGGCCGTTCACCCTGGCCACGGCGGTCGAACTGCCGGTCGGTGGTCGGCTGCTGCGCGACCCGGGCGCGGTGCGGGAGCTGACCGCGTCCCTGGCCGAAGGGCTGCGGCTGCACGTCGCGGCCGTGGCCCGCCGGTTGCCCCGGGCGTCGGTGCTGCTCCAGCTCGACGAGCCGTCGCTGCCGGCGGCGTTGGCCGGCCGGGTCCGCACCGAGAGTGGCCTGGGCACCTACCGGCCAGTCGACCCGGCCGTCGCCCGTACCCTGCTCGGCGAAGTGATCACGGCGGCCGGGGTGCCGACGGTGGTGCACTGCTGCGCCCCGGACGTGCCGCTGGAGCTGATCCGTACCGCCGGGGCGGTCGGGGCGGCGCTGGATCTCGCCCTGGTCACCGACCTGGACCCGCTGGGCGAGGCGATCGACGCCGGCCTCGGCCTGCTGGCCGGGGTGGCACCGACCCTGCCGCCGTCGGCCGGCGTCGCGCCGACCTCGGCACAGCTCGCCGACCGGGTACGCGGACTCTGGGACCGGCTCGGTTTTCCGCGCCGCCAACTCGCCGAGCAGGTGGTGGTCACCCCCGCCTGTGGCCTGGCCGGGGCCACCCCCGGGTACGCCCGCGCGGTACTCACCGCCTGCCGGGACGCCGGCCGCCGGCTGCACGAGGAGTGAAGGTTTTCCGTCGTACCCGGTGGGCAGGATGACGGTCATGATTGGACAACTGCGGTCCGTCGCCATCGACTGTCCCGACCCGCGAGCCCTGGCCAATTTCTACGCCGAGCTGCTCGGCCTGCCCCTGGCCGAGGAGGACTCCGACGGCAACGAGTGGGTGGTGCTCGGCGGCCCGGTCGGGCACCAGCCCCGGCTCGCCTTCCAGCAGGCACCCGACCTGATTCCCCCGGCCTGGCCCGATCCGGCGCGCCCACAGCAGTTCCACCTCGACGTCACTGTCGACGACATCGAGGTGGCCGAGAAGGCGGCGCTCGCCCTGGGCGCCCGCCGGCTGCCCGGCGAGGGGGAGGGCTTCCGGGTGTACGCCGACCCGGTGGGCCACCCGTTCTGCCTCTGCTGGGACTGACTCTCCCGGGAGCACGACCCCGCGACGGGCGGCCCGGACCGGGTCGGCCGTCGCCGGGCGGCCCGACCTGCCGCGTCGGGCGGCCCGGAGTGCCGGGGTGGTGCGGGCGGGGCATGATCGGGTGCGTGATCGACTCCTCGCTGCGCCGTGCCTCCGGTTCGCTGTTCGGGCTCGCCTACGGCGATGCGCTCGGCAAGCCGACCGAGTTCCTCACCGTCACCGAGATCCACCGTCGCTACGGCCCGACCGGGCCACGGGAACTCGTCGGCGATCCGGTGCTGGTCACCGACGACACCCAGATGGCGCTCGCGGTCGGCTGGGCGTTGCACGACGCGCCGGAGCACACCGCCGAGGCGGTCGAGCCGCTGCTGCGGCGGCGCTTCCTGGACTGGGCGGCCAGCCCGGACAACAACCGGGCACCGGGGATGACCTGCCTGCGGGCGTGCGGCGAGTTGGGCCGGGGGCTGCCCTGGCAGCAGGCCACGGTGGTCGACTCGAAGGGGTGCGGGGCGAACATGCGGGTCACCCCGGTCGGGCTGCTCGACGTCGACCCGGACACCCTCGCCGGGTTGTCCCAGCTCCAGGCCGGTCTCACCCACGGTCACCCGACCGGGCTGGCCGCCAGCGAGCTGACCGCGTACGCGGTGCGGTTGCTGCGCGACGGCGCGGCACCGGCGCGACTGCCCGGCCTGCTCGTCGACCGGGCCCGCAGCCAGCGCGGCCGTTACCGGGACGACTGGCTGGGCGACCTGTGGCAGCGTGCCGGTGCGGGCTCCCCGGAGCAGTTCAGCGCCGCCGGCTGGGACGAGTGCCTGTCGGCGCTGGACCGGCTGGCCGCCGCGCTGCGCCGGCCGGACGACGGTGACGACCCCTGCCGGCTCACCGGTGAGGGCTGGATCGCCGAGGAGGCGCTGGCGACCGCGCTGCTGTGCGTGCTGCGGCACCCCGACGACCCGGTGGCCGCGATCGGCCGGGGTGCGAGCACCGCCGGCGACTCCGACTCGATCGCCGCGCTGGCCGGCGCGTTCCTCGGCGCGGCCCACGGGATGTCCGGCTGGCCGGCCGACTGGTCCACCCGCATCGAGTACGCCGACCAGCTCGCCACCCTCGGCGCGACCTGGGACTGACCCGCCCGATCGGCCGGATGCCGCGCCGTCGCGGTGCCGGCCGGCACAAACGGGGGTGCCGGGCCGGTGCGCTGCTCAGGCCGGGCTGCGCCGCCCGTGCAGGCGTGTCACCTGACGCCACAGCGCCGGGTCGCAGCTACCGGCCCGGCGGGAGAACGCGTCGGCGGGGATACGCAGCGGCTCGGCGAGATCCAGCCAGCTGTCGTGGTCGGCGTCCGGGTCCCAGTCCCGGGTCGGGATCGGCACGTGGTCGTCCCGGTCGCTCTTGTCCTGGCTGGTGATCTTCAGGACCTCCGCGCCCCGGTCGTCGGCGCGTACCACCAGGCAGGGCCGGACCTTCGAGCCGGTGCCGTCGTGGAACGGCACGTCCGCCCACCAGATGTCACCCGGCCGGGGCGTCCCGGTGGGGGTGCGGGGGCGGGGCGGCGCGGTCGGGCGGGCCCGGTCCCGGGGCGGGGTGCCCCGCTCCGGCCGGGTGCGCCCGCCACCGCTCGACGGGCGACCACCCCGGCGTCGCCACTCGTTCCACACCCAGCCGGCGGCGACCGCCAGGACGATCAGCAGCCCCCACAGCAACCACTGCGGCATCGGTACCCCCGACTCCCTCCCGGGCGGCCACCGCCGCCGACGTGGGGCGATCGTCGCATGCTGCGGGGCCGGCCGCCCGTCGGGCGGGGTGGGGGAGGCGGCCGAATGTCCTACCGGCCGGTTACCGTGCACCAGTAGCGTGATCACGGGGGAGGTTCGCACGGTGTCCGGAGGCGACAGGGTGTCGGAAGAAGAGATTCCCCAGCAGGTCAGCGCGGAGCAGGAGGCGGCGGCCGGCGGCGAGCCCACCCCCGAGGCCCGGGAGCGGCACGCCACGTTGAGCCAGGAGCTGACCGAACACCAGTACCGCTACTACGTCCTCGACGCGCCGACCATCACCGACGCCGAGTTCGACAGGCAGCTGCGCGAGCTGGAGGCGTTGGAGGCGGATTACCCGGCGCTGCGTACCCCCGACTCGCCGACACAGCGGGTCGGCGGCACCTTCTCCACCGACTTCACCCCGGTCACCCACGCCGAGCGGATGCTCTCGCTGGACAACGCCTTCGCCGACGAGGAACTGGCCGCCTGGGCCGAGCGGGTCGAGCGGGACGCCGGTGGCCCGGTGCCCTACCTGTGCGAGCTGAAGGTCGACGGCCTGGCCATCAACCTGACCTACGAGAAGGGCCGGCTGGTCCGGGCGGCCACCCGGGGCGACGGGCGTACCGGCGAGGACGTCACCGCCAACGTCCGCAGCATCCGCGACGTGCCGGCCCGGCTCACCCCCTCCGACGAGTTCCCCGACGTGCCGGAGCTGCTGGAGGTGCGGGGCGAGATCTACTTCCCGGTCGCCGGGTTCGCCGACCTCAACGCCAGCCTGGTCGAGCAGGGCAAGGCGCCGTTCGCCAACCCGCGCAACGCCGCCGCCGGCAGCCTGCGCCAGAAGGACCCCCGGATCACCGCGTCCCGGCCGCTGCGGCTGGTGGTGCACGGCACCGGTGCCCGCGCCGGCTTCCGGCCGGCCACCCAGTCCGAGTCGTACGCGGCGCTCAAGGCGTGGGGGCTGCCGACCAGCGACCGCTGGCGGGTGGTGCCCGACCTGGCCGGCGTGGTGGAGTACATCGCCCACTACGCCGAACACCGGCACGACGTCGAGCACGAGATCGACGGGGTGGTGGTCAAGGTCGACCCGGTGCCCATCCAGGGTCGGCTCGGCTCGACCAGCCGGGCGCCCCGCTGGGCGATCGCCTTCAAGTACCCGCCGGAGGAGGTCAACACCCGGCTGCTCGACATCGAGGTCGGCGTCGGGCGGACGGGCCGGATCACCCCGTACGCGGTGCTGGAGCCGGTGCACGTGGCCGGTTCGACGGTCGCCCAGGCCACCCTGCACAACGCCCGCGAGGTCGAGCGCAAGGGGGTGCTGATCGGCGACACGGTGGTGCTGCGCAAGGCCGGCGACGTGATCCCCGAGGTGCTCGGCCCGGTGGTCGAGCTGCGTCCCGCCGACGCCCGCCCGTTCGTCATGCCCACCCACTGCCCGTCCTGCGGCACGGCGCTCGCCCCGGCCAAGGAGAGCGACGTCGACATCCGCTGCCCGAACTCCCGCAGCTGCCCGGCGCAGCTGCGGGAACGGGTCTTCCACCTGGCCGGGCGGGGTGCGTTCGACATCGAGGTGCTCGGCTACAAGGGTGCCGCCGCGCTGCTCGACGCCGCGATCATCAGCGACGAGGGGGACCTGTTCGCCCTCGACGCCGCGCAGCTCGCCCGGTCGCCGTTCTTCGTCAACAAGGACGGCAGTCTCGGCACCAACGCCACCAAGCTGCTCGACAACCTCGCCGTGGCCCGGGAACGCGACCTGTGGCGGGTGCTGGTGGCGCTCTCCATCCGGCACGTCGGGCCGACCGCCGCGCAGGCCCTGGCCCGGCACTTCCGCTCCGTCGAGGCGATCGAGGCGGCCGCCGAGGAGGAACTGTCCTCGGTCGACGGGGTCGGCCCGACCATCGCCGCCAGCATCACGGAGTGGTTCGCCGTCGACTGGCACCGCGACGTGGTCCGCAAGTGGGCCGAGGCGGGCGTCCGGATGGCCGAGGAGGCGGTCGACGAGGGGCCCCGCCCGTTGGAGGGCGTCACCGTGGTGGTGACCGGCACCCTCGCCGGGTTCAGCCGGGACCAGGCGGCCGAGGCGATCCAGACCCGGGGCGGCAAGGTCACCGGCTCGGTCTCCAAGAAGACCGGCTTCGTGGTGGTGGGCGACAACCCCGGTTCCAAGGCCGACAAGGCGGCCGGCCTCAAGGTGCCGGTGCTCGACGAGGACGGTTTCCGGGTGCTCCTCGATGCCGGCCCGGACGCGGCCCGCGAGGTGGCCCGGGTCGACGAGGGCTGACCGCCAGACCACCCGGCCCGCTGCACCCATAGGTGAATCTCGGCCCGTATACCAACTTAGTCACGACTACGACCGATTCGCGGCTGTCGTGCGGGTCCACCGACGCCCAGGGCGTTTCATGGTGGCAGGTGTACGGCCGGCGTACACCCTGATGGGCGTGCCCGGGAGGTGCGATGGAGACCGCCGACCCCCGTAACTCGTTCCCGGGTGGGCGGGAGGGGCCGTTCCTGGGCCTCGTCACCGGGGTGCTCGGCCTGGCCGCCCTGGTCTCCGTCGCGTCGCTGGTCGACCTCGTCGACCGGCCCGACGGGCTGCCGGCGGCGTTCTGGACGATGGCGGTGCTCGCGGTCGGCTGCGACGCCCGCCCCTTCGTGCCCTCCGGCCGCCGGCAGACCTCGGCGGTCTTCCCGTCCACCTGCTTCACCTTCGCCATCCTGCTCGGCTGGGGCCTCGGCCCGGCGGTGCTCGTGCAGGCTCTCGCGGTCACCGTGTCGGGTGTCCGGCTGGGGCACGCCCCCTGGCGGACCACCTTCAACGCCGCCCAGTACGCCTGCGCGCTCGCCGCCGCCCACCTGGTGCTGCGGTCCGGTCCCGGCGGCCTGTTCGACGGCGACCGGTTGGGCTGGACCGACGTGCTCGCCGTGGGCGGCGCGACGGTCACCTGGTTCGTCGTCAACTACGGCCTGGTCAGCACCGCGCTGCGGCTGCGCTTCGGCGGCCGGTGGTGGCCGGCGGTCCGGCAGGGGTTGCCGTTCGAGTTGCTCTCCACCGGCTCGCTGCTGCTGCTCGCCCCCGTTCTGGTCACCGCCGCGCGGGCCAGCGCCGCGCTGATCCCACTGGTGCTGGTGCCGCTGTTCGCGGTCTACCGGATGGCCCACCTCTCCGACGAACAGGTCCAGCTCGCCGCCCTCGACCCGTTGACCGGTCTGCCCAACCGCAAGGCGCTGCTCGCCGAGGTGGCCGAGCAGGTGCACCGGCACGCCGAGCGGGTCGCCCGGGGGGAACCGGGGGCGCGGGTGGCGCTCCTGCTGATCGACCTGGACCGGTTCAAGAACGTCAACGACGCGCTCGGCCACGCCGTCGGCGACCGGCTGCTGGTCGAGGTGGGTGCCCGGCTCGCCGGCGTGGTCGGCGAGCGGGACCTGCTGGCCCGGCTCGGCGGGGACGAGTTCGCCATCGTCGCCGGTGGGCTCGACGGTGTCGACGAGGCGCGTGAGCTGGCCGGGCGGGTGGTCGCCGCGCTGACCGAGCCGGTGTCGCTGGACGGCCTGCCGCTCGACGTCGGTGGCTCGATCGGCATCGCGCTCTTCCCCGACCACGGCGAGGACTACGCCACCCTGATGCGTCACGCCGACGTCGCCATGTACGACGCGAAGCACCGCAACGACACCGTCGCCGTGTACGCCGCCGAGTCCGACCACAACTCCGCCGAGCGGTTGGCGCTCCTGGCCGACCTGCGGCGCGTACTGGAGAACGGGCCGGTGGCCGGGCCGACCGTGCGCGGCGGTGACGGCGCGGCGCTGCCACCCCGGCTGGCCCCCGACGACGGACCCGGCGATGCCCCGCGCCCCGCCGTCGGCGGCGGACCGGGCAGCGGACCGGGCCCCGGCCTCGGGAGGGGCCCCGGCAGCGGCGTGCGCACCGACCCCGGCGGCGGCCCGGGCGTCGGCGGCACCGGCCGGTGGTGGCTGCCCCGGCGGCGCTCCCGGCCCGCCCCGGCGCACCCCGACGAACTGCTGAACCGCATCCTCACCGGAGCCGACCCGGTCCGCCGGCACGGCCCACCGGAGCACCCGCCGGCCGGACCGGCCCCGGACACCGGGCCGGCGGCGACGCCCCCCGCCCCGGCGGCCGAGGTCGGCGAGATCACCATGTACTACCAACCGCAGGTCGCCATCGCCACCGGCGAGGTGGTCGGGGTGGAGGCGCTGCTGCGCTGGCGGCACCCGCGCCGGGGGATGGTCGACCCGGAGGAGCTGATCCGGGTCGCCGAGCAGAGCGCCGTGATGCGCCTGCTCACCTACCGGGTGATCGACGACGTGGTGGCGCAGCTGGCGAAGTGGTCGGCCGCCGGCACCACGCTGCGGGCGGCGCTCAACGTCAGCGTCCGCGACCTGCACACCGGGGAGATCGTCGACCGGATCGCCGACCGGCTCGCCGGCCACGGGGTACGCCCGGACCGGCTGCAACTGGAGATCACCGAGGGGGCGCTGATGGCCGACCCCCGGCGGGTGCTCGCCACCATCACCCGGCTGCACCAGCTCGGGGTGGCCATCTCGCTCGACGACTTCGGCACCGGCTACTCGTCGTTGCAGCACCTGCGCCGGCTGCCGCTGTCCGAGGTGAAGGTGGACCGGTCGTTCGTGCTGGGGATGGCCGGGGACGCCGACGACGCGGCGATCGTCAGGTCGACCATCGAGCTGGCCGGCGCGCTCGGCCTGCGGGTGGTGGCCGAGGGGGTAGAGGACGAGCGGACCTGGCGGCTGCTGCACGCGGCCGGCTGTGACGCCGCGCAGGGCTGGTTCTACGCCCGCCCGATGCCCGCCGACGAGTTGACCGCCTGGCTGGCCCGGTACCGGCCGCTGAGCCCCGTCCCCAGCCCGGACGCCGAGATCCCCCGCCGGCACGCCCGCTGACGGTCGCCGGCACACCCCCAGGGGCCGGGTGGGCGGCCCCGGACCGGCCGGCGGCCCGGACGCGGGGGGAGTCGGAGGCGTCGGGTCCGGCGCAGGACAATAGACTCGCTCCGGTCACCGCGCGTCATCCCGTCGACGTCGCGGCCGGCCCACCCGCCCGCAGCAGCACAGCCACGAAGGGGGCACCGATGGCCGCCATCTCCCGCGAGGAGGTCGCGCACCTCGCGCGACTGTCGCGGCTCGCCGTCACCGAGGAGGAGCTGGACACCTTCGCCGGTCAACTCGACGTGATCCTCCAGTCGGTCGCGCAGGTCGGCGAGGTCACGGCGGCGGACATTCCGCCGACCTCCCACTCGGTGCCGCTGACCAACGTGCTCCGCGACGACGTGGTGGTGCCCGGACTGACCCCGCAGGAGGCGCTGTCGGGTGCCCCCGACGTCGCCGAGCAGCGGTTCCGCGTCCCGCGCATCCTGGACGAGGACGTGGCGTCGTGAGCGGCTGTGTGGTTGACACCGGGCGTGACAGGCGAACCATCGAGCCCAGTGCGCCGGCTGCCCGGGGCACCGGTGAGCGGAGCGAGGCGACGGCATGACCGACCTGACCAGAATGACCGCGACCGACCTGGCCGGGCTGGTGGCCTCGGGGGAGACCTCCGCCGTCGAGGTGACCCGGGCCCACCTGGACCGGATCGCCGCCGTCGACGACCGGGTGCACGCGTTCCTGCACGTCGACACCGAGGGGGCGCTGGCCGCCGCCCGCGCCGTCGACGAGCGCCGGGCCGCCGGTGAGCAGCTGGGGCCGCTGGCCGGGGTGCCGGTGGCGGTGAAGGACGTGCTCACCACGAAGGGTGTGCCGACCACCGTCGGCTCGAAGATCCTCGAAGGCTGGCGTCCGCCGTACGACGCGACGATCGTGCAGCGGCTGCGCGCGGCCGGCACGGTGATGCTCGGCAAGACCAACATGGACGAGTTCGCGATGGGCTCCTCCACGGAATACTCGGCGTACGGCCCGACCCACAACCCGTGGGACACCGACCGGATCCCGGGCGGCTCGGGTGGGGGCAGTGCCGCCGCGCTGGCCGCGTACGAGGCCCCGCTGGCCATCGGTTCCGACACCGGTGGCTCGATCCGCCAGCCCGGCGCGGTCACCGGCACCGTCGGCGCGAAGCCCACCTACGGCGGCACCTCCCGGTACGGCCTGGTCGCGTTCTCCTCCTCGCTGGACACCCCCGGCCCGTGCGCCCGCACGGTGCTCGACGCGGCGCTGCTGCACCAGGTCATCGGCGGGCACGACCCGCGCGACTCCACCTCCATCCCGCAGCCGGTGCCGGACGTGGTGGCCGCCGCGAAACTCGGCGCGACGGGCGACCTGACCGGGGTGAAGCTCGGCATCGTCAAGGAGTTCACCGGTGAGGGTGCGGAGCCGGGCGTGATGGCCGCGTTCCGCGAGTCGGTGGACACCCTGGCCAAGCTGGGCGCCGAGATCGTCGAGGTGTCCTGCCCGCACTTCCGGTACGCGCTGCCGGCGTACTACCTGATCGCGCCCAGCGAGTGCTCCTCCAACCTGGCCCGGTTCGACGGGGTCCGGTTCGGGCTGCGGGTCGGCGACGACGGCAACCGGTCGCTGGAGGAGGTCATGTCGCTGACCCGGGAGGCCGGGTTCGGGGCCGAGGTCAAGCGGCGGATCATGGTCGGCACGTACGCGCTGTCGTCGGGCTACTACGACGCCTACTACGGGCAGGCGCAGAAGGTCCGTACCCTGATCACCAGGGACTTCACCGCGGCGTTCGAGCAGGTCGACGCGCTGATCTCGCCCACCACGCCGTTCGTGGCGTTCCCGATCGGGGCGCGCACCGCCGACCCGTACCAGATGTACCTGGCGGACCTGTTCACCATCCCGACGAACCTGTACGGCGGGCCGGGCATCTCGGTGCCGTGCGGCCTGTCCGAGGGGCTGCCCGTCGGTCTGCAGGTGATGGCCCCGACGATGGCCGACGACCGGATGTACCGGGTCGCCGCCGCGCTGGAGTCCGTGGTCGGCACGTTCACCCCACCGGCACTGTGAGGCTGGAGTTCAGATGACGACGACACTGCCCGCGTACGACGAGGTCGTTGCGCGTTACGAGCCGGTGATCGGCCTGGAGACCCACGTCGAGCTGGGCACGAACACCAAGATGTTCTGCGGTTGCCCGACCGACTTCGGTGGCGAGCCGAACACCCGGGTCTGCCCGGTCTGCCTGGGCCTGCCCGGCTCGCTGCCGGTGGCGAACAGGGCGGCGATCGAGGCGACCATCCGGATCGGCCTGGCGCTGAACTGTTCCATCGCGCAGTGGTGCCGGTTCGCCCGGAAGAACTACTTCTACCCGGACATGCCGAAGGACTTCCAGATCAGCCAGTACGACGAGCCGCTGTGCTCCGACGGCTACCTGGACGTCGAGGTCGACGGCGAGCTGGTGCGGATCGGCATCGAGCGGGTGCACCTGGAGGAGGACACCGGCAAGACGCTGCACGTCGGCGGGGCCACCGGCCGGATCCACGGCGCGACCGAGTCGCTCGTCGACTACAACCGCGCCGGCATCCCCCTGGTGGAGATCGTCACCAAGCCGGTTCCGGGCACCGGCGCGCTCGCCCCCGAGGTGGCCAAGGCGTACGTGACCGAGCTGCGGGACGTGCTGCGCTCGCTGGGCGTCTCCGACGTCCGGATGGAGGAGGGGTCGCTGCGCTGCGACGTCAACACCTCCCTCAACCTGCCGGGACAGGAGTGGGGCACCCGCACCGAGACCAAGAACGTCAACTCGTTGCGGTCGGTGGAGCGGGCGGTCCGCTCGGAGATCCTGCGCCAGGCGTCGGTGCTGGACGCGGGCGGCCGGATCACCCAGGAGACCCGGCACTTCCACGAGGACACCGGGGACACCACGCCGGGCCGGTCCAAGGAGACCGCAACCGACTACCGGTACTTCCCCGAGCCGGATCTGGTGCCGCTCGCCCCGGACACCGCCTGGGTGGCCGAGCTGAAGGCGGCCCTGCCGGAGCTGCCCCGGCTGCACCGCCGCCGGCTCCAGGAGCAGTGGGGCCTGTCCGACCTCGACATGCAGTCGGTGCTCAACGCCGGTGCGGTCGAGCTGATCGAGGCGACCGTGGCGGCCGGCACCACCCCGGCGGCGGCCCGCAAGTGGTGGCTGGGTGAGTTGTCCCGCCGGGCCAACGAGACCGGCACCGAGCTGGCCGACATCGGGGCCACCCCGGCACAGGTCGCCGAGCTCCAGGGCCTGGTCGACGCCGGCAAGCTCAACGACAAGCTGGCCCGGACGGTGCTGGAGGGCGTGGTGGCCGGCGAGGGCTCGCCGACCGAGATCATGACCAACCGGGGCCTGGAGGTGGTCTCCGACACCGGCGCGCTCACCGCCGCCGTCGACGAGGCGATCGCCGCCAACCCGGGCATCGCCGACAAGATCCGCAGCGGCAAGGTCGCCGCTGCCGGTGCGCTGGTCGGCGCGGTGATGAAGGCCACCCGTGGCCAGGCCGACGCCAAGACCGTCCGTGACCTGGTCCTGGAGCGCCTCGGCGTCCAGGGCTGACCCGACCGGGCCGGGGCCGAGGGTTCCCGCCCGCGACCGGCGAGGGCCGCCGTCGTGACCCGACGGTGGCCCTCACCCTCTTCCCCCGGGGTACGCGCGCGACCCGCGCGACCCCCCACCGAGGGCGTCAACGGCGACGCCCGGATGGAGTCCCCGTGAACGAGCACGACCTCGACGTCCTCGACGAGATCCAGCGGCGGGTGCTGTGGCTCGCCACCCGGATCGTGGACGCGGCCAACCACGACCGGGACACCGGCGACGGGGTGAAGGTCGGCGGCCACCAGGCGTCCAGCGCCTCCCTGGTCACCGCGATGACCGCGCTGTGGTTCGCCCACCTGGACGCCGAGGACCGGGTGGCGGTCAAGCCGCACGCCTCCCCGGTGTTCCACGCGATCCAGTACCTGCTCGGCAACCTGGACCGGTCATACCTGACGAGGCTGCGGGCGCGGGGCGGGTTGCAGTCGTACCCGTCGCGGACCAAGGACCCGGACGAGGTGGACTTCTCCACCGGCTCCGTCGGGTTGGGCGCGGCGGCACCGCTGTTCGCCGCGGTGACCCGCCGCTACGTCGACGCCCACTTCGGGACCCGCCCGCACTCGCGGTTCGTCGCGTTGATCGGCGACGCCGAGCTGGACGAGGGGAACATCTGGGAGGCGGTCGCCGACCCGGCCACCACCGGCCTGGGCAACGTGATGTGGTTGGTCGACTTCAATCGGCAGTCGCTGGACCGGGTGGTGCCCGGCATCCGGATCGACCAGTGGCGGGGGCAGTTCGAGGCCGCCGGTTGGCACGTCGTCGAGGTCAAGTACGGCCGCCGGCTCGCGCAGGCGTACGCCCGGCCGGGTGGGGCGGCGCTGCGCGACTGGATCGACCGGATGCCCAACGAGCAGTACCAGTCGCTGTTCGGGCTGACCGGGCCGGCGCTGCGGCAGCAGTTCCTGGACGGCGCGCCCGACGGCATCGCCGGGTTCATCGCCGACCTGACCGACGAGGAGTTGGCCCCACTCGTCACCGACCTCGGCGGGCACGACCTGGAGGCGATGCTCGACGCGTACGCCCAGTGCGACGCGGTGACCGACCGGCCCAGCGTCGTCTTCGCGTACACGGTCAAGGGGTGGGGGTTGCCGATCGCCGGCAACCCGCGCAACCATTCCGCGCTGCTGTCCACCGCGCAGGTCGACGCGCTGCGCGCGGCGCACGGCCTGACCGCCGCGACCGAGTGGGACCGGCTCGACCCGGCGAGCCCGGCCGGCATCCGGGCCGGCGCGCGCCGCGAGGCGCTGGCCCGGGCGCCCCGCCAACGGTCGCTGGGGGTCACCGTCCCGGAGGCCACCGGGGTACGCGCGCAGAAGCCGGTCTCCACCCAGGAGGCCTTCGGCCGGGTGCTGGTGGAGCTGGCCCGGGATCCGCAGGTCGCGCCCTACCTGGTCACCACCGCGCCGGACGTGGCGACCTCCACCAACCTGGCCGGGTTCATCAACCGGACCGGGGTGTTCGCCCCGACCGAGCGGCGGTCCTGGTCGCAGGACCGGATGCTGCGCTGGACGGAGAGCCCCGCCGGGCAGCACATCGAACTGGGCATCTCCGAGATGAACCTGTTCCTGCTGCTGGGGCAGCTCGGCCTGTCGTGGGACCTGTCCGGGCAGCCGCTGCTGCCGGTCGGCACGGTCTACGACCCGTTCGTGCTGCGCGGGCTGGACGCCTTCCTCTACGGCACCTACTCGGGTTCCCGGTTCGTGGTGGCCGGCACCCCGTCGGGTGTCACCCTGGCCCCGGAGGGCGGCGCGCACCAGTCCACCATCACCGCGTCCGTCGGCCTGGAACTGCCAGGTGTGACCCTCTGCGAGCCGGCCTACGCCACCAGTCTCGACTGGCTGCTCTGCGACGCGCTCGGGCAGATCGCGCAGGGGGCCGCGCCGGCCGCCACCGCCGCGCCGGCCGAGGACGGGGCCTACTACTTCCGGTTGAGCACCCGTCCGTTGGACCAGTCGCCGTTCGAGGCGGCCCGGGTCCGCCTCGGCGACGCGGTGCTGCGCCGGCAGGTGGTCGCCGGGGCGTACCGGCTGGTGGACGCGCACCAGGCGCATCCGCAGCTGGCCGACGCGCCGGTGGTGACCCTGGCCGCCTCCGGGGCGGTGCTGCCGGAGACGCTGGCCGCCGCCGCCGAGTTGGCCGAGGAGGGCATCGCCGCGCACGTGGTCGATGTGACCAGCCTGGACCGGCTCTACCGGGCCTGGCAGCGCACCCTGCGCCAGGGCGTGCGTACGGCGACCGTGCCGAGCGTGCCGGGGGCGTTGCGGGCGGCCTTCGGGGACCGTACCCCGCTGGTGACCGTGCACGACGCCGCCTCGCACGCGATGGCCTGGCTCGGCTCGGCGCTCGGGGTGCCGGCGGTGCCGCTGGGGGTGGACGAGTTCGGCCAGTCCGGCAGCGTCCGCGAGCTGTACGAGCTGCACGACCTGCTTCCCGGCAGCATCGTCAACGCCGCCCTGGCCGCCCTGTCGCTGCGCTGACCGCTGCCCTGCCTCTCCCTCCCTGCCCCGCCTGCTCTGCCCGCCGCTGGCGGGTGTCGTGCCCCGCCATCCACCGGTGGAACGCGTCGCTGACCTGATTACTCTCCGTGCTTCCATGACCGGTGCTGGCTGTGGTCACCCTCAGTGTTCAATGTGGCGGCTCCCATGACTCAGGTGCGCCTCCTTTGCTCTGCTGCCATGGCGGCGACAAGCTGCTGATTAGGGGAAATGTCGACGACTGTTGGCGGCGTCGAGCATCGGTGCCATAACGCAGGGTGACTGTCGCTGTGAGGGCAGCAGAGCAAAGTCTCCGAGAGTGGGTAGGTGGGGGCGGCGTGGCGGTCACCTTCGGTGACGTCGGGCGGAGGGTGGGGCCCGGGTGAGGCGGGCGCATCCGTGAGTCGCGGCCCGACGGTCGAGGCGCGCAGCCCCGGCTGCCGGCTCTGCGCTGCCGGCCCGCATGGGCCGGCTGACCGCCGCCGCCCTGGCCGCCCTGGCGTTGCGCTGACCGCTGGTGCGTCAGCCGGTCGGGCTGGGGGTCGGTGAGGTGGGGGCCGTGCCGGTCCCGGACGGGGACGGGGACTCCGAGCCGCCCCGGGTCGGGGTGGGGGTGACCGGGACGTCGGCACCCTTCGCCGGGTCGCGGATCACGTGCCGTTCCAGGTTCACCTGGGCCTGCCCGGTACCGCCGACGGTGATGTCGTCGTAGGCCTGGAGCAGCTTCTGCTGGTCGAAGTAGAGCACCGTCATCGACAGCGGGGTCGGCTTCTCGCCCTCCAGGCCGCGCAGCCCGGCACCACCGGTCGAGCCCTCCACCATCAGTTGCGTCGGCTGCTGGCCGTCCACCTGCGGCAGCTTGGAGATCTGCCGGGCGTGGGTGTGCCCGGCCAGCACCAGTGGGCAGGTGCCCGAGAGCGGGCCGGCCGAGGCCGGGTCGTGCACCAGCGCGATGTTCACCGGTCGTGGCGAGTCGCGGACCGTGGTGGCGAGCGTCTCGCCGGCCCCGATCACCTGGTTGGCTACCTGCGCGGTGAGCCCGCTGCCGGCCGGAGAGGTCTCCTTGTCCGGGGTGAACCGGGGGTCGCCGATGCCGGCGATGGTGAGGCCGGCGACGGTGGTGGTCGAGTTGTTCAGGACCACCGCGTTCGGCTGCCGGGCCACCGCCGCCGCCGTCCGGGGTGAGTCGTGGTTGCCGCGGATGTAGACGTACGGCTTCTTGAGCAGCCCGATCGAGCCGACGTACGACGCCTCGGGTTCGCTGCCCCAGTCGGTCAGGTCACCGGTGTCGATCACCACGTCGATGCCGAACTGTTCGACCACGGTGCGGATCAGCTGCCAGCCCGTCGGGTTGAGGTGCATGTCGGAGACGTGCAGCACCCGGGTGGTACCCGGCGCCGGTTCGTATACCGGCAGCGCCGACACCGTGGTGTAGAGCTGGCTGACGTTGCCGACCAGCCGCTGCAACTGCTCGGCGTAGCGGCTGTAGTCGTTGGCGATCCGCCGCGCGTCACCGACGATCGCCGGGGCGTTGACCAGCAGACCCTCGTAGCGGGGTTCCTCGATGGCCTGCGGGCGGATGGTGCCGGCGGCCAGGCCGAGACTACCGGCGGTGACCGCCAGCGCCACCCCACCGGCCCAGGCGGTCCGCCGGGTGTCCCGGAAGACCAGCGCGGCCAGCAGCAGGGTGACCAGCACGGCCGCCCCGAGGGTACGCAGCCCGAGCCGCAGCACCCCGTTACGGACGTCGGTCACCGCCGACTGGCTGGCCCGGCTGATGCTGGCCGGGTCGTCGATCAACGCCTCGGTCTTGCGCTGGTCCAGCGCGCCGAGGCCGACCGTCAGGTGGGTGGGGCCCTGGTGGCTGTCGAGTTGGAGCGCCCCCAGCGGGGGGATGTCGACGGTGGTGCCGCCCCGCACCGCCGGGGCGAGGGTCAGGTCGGCGCGGAACGGGCCGATGTCGGTGCTGACCCGGCCGCCGGCGAACACCCCGATGACCGTCCCGGTCAGGGCGACCAGCAGCACCGCCAGCACCACGCCGGCCCGTCGGGCCCGGGTCGACCGCAGGGCCGACCACCAGGTCCGCCAGCGTCGCTCACGCCGGGCGGGAAGGTCCGTCTCCCCAGGCCCGCGTTGCTCGTTCTCCTGACCGCCCATGATGAGATTCTGACCTGCCCCGTGAAAGATCTTGGCAAACCCGTCAGACGGGCAGCCGATCCGCCCGTTACCTGCCCGGCTGTCCGGCCCGTCGGCGTGTCGTCAGCTCCGGCCGGCCCCACCCTCGGCGAAGACCAGCCGCAGCAGCCGGTCGTCCTCCGGGGTCGGCTGACCCCGCCCGTCGTGGTTGGAGGTGGACACCCAGAGCGAACCGTCCGGGGCGGCGGCGACCGCCCGCAACCGGCCGTACTTCCCGGTGAGCAGTTCCCGGGGTGCGCCGAGCGCGGTGCCGGCGTCGGTCAGCTCCACCAGCCAGAGCCGCTCCCCGCGCAGACAGGCGGCGGCCAGCAGCCGGCCCGTGGCCGCCAGCCCCGAACAGGACGCCTCGTCGGTGCCCCACTGCACGACCGGGTCGACGAACCTGCCGTCGCCGGCCTGCCCCTCCACCGTCGGCCAGCCGTAGTTCGCCCCCTTGTCGATCTTGTTGATCTCGTCCCAGGTGTTCTGCCCGAACTCGGTGGCGTACATCCGCTTCCCGGCGTCCCAGGCCAGGCCCTGCACGTTGCGGTGCCCCAGGGACCAGACCGGCGAGCCGGGGAACGGGTTGCCCGCCGCCGGCTTGCCGTCCGGGGTGATCCGCAGGATCTTGCCGGCCAGGCTGGCGCGGTCCTGGGCGGCGTCCCGGTCACCGGCGTCACCGGTGCTGACGTAGAGCTGCCCGTCCGGGCCGAACGCCAACCCGCCGCCGTTGTGGTTGCCGGACTTCGGGATGCCGGTCAGGACCGGGGTGGGGGTGCCGCCCAACGTCAACCGGGCCACCCGGTTGTCCTGCTCGGTGGTGTAGTAGACGAAGACCGTCCGGTCCTGCGCGTACGCCGGGGAGACGGCGATGCCGAGCAGGCCCGCCTCGCCGGACGCGGCCACCCCCGGCACGGTCTGCGCCGGAGTGACGGTCAACCCCTGCGGCCCCGACTCCGGCCCGACCTTGAGGATTCTGCCGCTGTCCCGCTCGGTGACCAGCGCCGCCCCGTCGGGCAGGAAGGCGATGCCCCACGGCACCCGCAGCCCCTTGGCCAGGACCGTGGCCACCACCTGCTGCTCGGGGGTGTTCGCCGACGCCGACGGGGTCGGCAGGTTGGGCGGCTCACCGGCCGGATCGGGCTCCGGCGGGCCGAAACTGCACCCGGTCAGCAGCAGCGCGGCACCGGAGGCCGCCAGGGCCGCGCGGACCCGGACGGTGCGGGGGTACGGGAGACGGGCGCTCACCCGCCCCAGCCTAGCCCGCGAATCCGGACCGGCCGGGCCACCCGGGCCGGGACCGGCGGCCGGCCGACCCCTCAACGGGCCCGCAGGGCCAGCAGCGCCACGTCGTCCTCGCGCCGGTGCCCGGCGCCGAGCAGCAGGTCACACAGTTCGGCGGCAGGTCGGGTACCGGCGGCGGCGACCCGGGCGCACAACTGGGCCATGCCCTCGTCGATCGGCTGGTCCCGCCGCTCCACCAGCCCGTCGGTGTAGAGCAGCAGGGTGTCCCCGGGGGCGAGCAGCACCTCCGCCCCGGTGCGTGGGGTCGGCCGGGTCAGCCCCAGCAGCGGCTCCCGCCGGCCGTCGAGCAGCCGTACCGTGCCGTCGGCGGTGACCAGCAGCGGCGCGGGATGACCGGCGTTGCACCAGGTGACCGCCACCCCGTCCGGGACCGGTCGGAGCCGGGCCAGCACCGCCGTGGCGGCGGTCGGGATGCGCAGCCCCGAGATGGTGGCGTCCAACCGCCGCATCAGCTCCTCGACCGGGTCGTCCCGACCGAACGCGTTGCCCCGCACCAGGTTGCGTAGCTGTCCCATGGTCGCGGCGGCCTCGATGTCGTGGCCGGCGACGTCGCCGATCGCTGCCACCAGGTCGCCGTCGGGCTGGACGAAGGCGTCGTACCAGTCGCCGCCCACCTCCACCCGGTCGGCGGCCGGCTGGTAGCGGGCGGCCAGCTCCACCCACGGGCTCCGCGGCAACTGCGGCAGCATGCTGTGTTGCAGCACCTCGGCGACGTGCCGCTGCTCGCCGTAGATCCAGCCGTTGCCGACCGCCTGCCCGGCGCGGCGGCCGATCTCCAGGGCGGTGCCCAGGTCGTCGTCGTCGAAGGCCCGTCGGCCCGGCCCGTTGACCAGGGTCACCGCGCCCATCACCGTGCCCCGTCCGGGGGCCGGCACCGGCACGGTCAGGTGCGAGGCGAAACCCAGCCGGTCGGCGAGCGCCACCAGCTCCGGGGCGTCGCTGGCCCGGCGGACGTCGTCCAGGTCGGCCACACCGCGCAGCACCGGCTGGCCCGTCCGCAGCACCGTCCGGGTGACCGAGGCGGGGCCGAGCCGGCGCAGCGCCACCTCGCCGAACCGGGCGATGTCGGCGGCGCGGGCCGGGTCGCGGTGCACGGCGGTCACCCAACGGGGTGTGCCGCCCTGGTCGATCAGGGTCACCATGGCCCAGTCGGCCAGCCGGGGCACCACCGCGTCGGCCAGCCGCCCCACCGCCGTCTCCACGTCGAGCGTCCCGGTCAGCTCCTCGCTGAGCGAGGCGAGCAGGTTGAGCCGTTCGTGTGCCTGCTCGACCAGCCGGCGGGCCGCCTCGGCCGCGTCCAGCGCGATCCGCAGCCGCAGCTCCGACGAGCAGGCCGCCGCCAGGTCGGCAAGTGTCCTTAGCTGCGCCTTCGTCCAGGCCCGGGGCTTGCTGTCGATCGCGCACAACGAGCCGAGCACCCGCCCGTCCAGGTCGGTCAGCGGCATCCCGGCGTACGCGACGACGCCCAGCTCCGGCACGGCCAGGTTGTCCCGCACCCGGGGGTAGAGCCGGGCGTCCGGCAGCACCAGCGGAATCTCCGTGTCGATCACGTGCTGGCAGAACGAGTGGCTCAGCGGGGTCTGCCGGCGGGCGGCCCACGGCTCGGGCAGCCCGACCGCGCCGGGGAAGAACTGCCGGGTCTCGGTGACCAGCGAGACCAGTGCCACCGGCACGTCGAGCAGGTCGCTGACCAGCCTGGCGAACCGGTCGAACGCCTCGTCCGGGGTGGCGTCCAGGCCGGTCTCGGTCAACGACCGCAGCCGGGCCGGATCGGCCAGCGCGGCGACGTCCAGGTCCGGCCGTACGGTGCGTTCGGTCATCGACCACCTGTCTGCCGTGATGGGGAGGACACCGTTCGGCGCTCCGACCCCCGCTTATACCCGTCCCGCCCGACCGTCACCCGTGGCCGTTTGGCGACGTCGCCCGGTCCGGCGTGGGTTGCCGGCCCGGCGGCGTGGCCCGTCGCCGCAGGGCTATCGTCGGCACGTGTGAAGGTATGGATTCCGCACCCCGAAGGGGTCGAGCTGCTCGGTTCCGTTCCGGCCGGTGTCACGGTACAGCCGTGGACCGACCCGGCGAATCCGCCAGGTGACCCGACCCACGTCCGGTTCTGGGTGCCGCCGTTCCTGGCCGGGGTGGACACCACGGCGATGCTGGACCGGCTGCCCGACCTGGCGGTGGTGCAGCTGCTCTCCGCCGGGGCGGACGCCTGGACGGGCCGGGTGCCCGCCGGGGTCACCCTCTGCGACGCCCGGGGGGTGCACGACGCCGGCACCGCCGAGTGGGTGGTCACCGCGATCCTCGCCCAGCTACGCGGCTTCCCGGAGCTGGCCCGCGCACAGGCCCGCCGGGAGTGGGCGTACGACCGGGTCGCGCCGACCGACGAGCTGACCGGCAAGCGGGTGCTGATCGTCGGGGCCGGCTCGATCGGCGCGGCGGTCCGGGCCCGGCTGGCCCCGTTCGACGTGACCTTCACCCTGGTCGCCCGGACCGCCCGGCCGGACGAGGGGGTGCACGCGGTGACCGAGCTGCCGCGCCTGCTGCCGGAGGCCGACGTGGTGGTGCTGCTGGTGCCGCTGACCGATGCCACCCGGGGGCTGGTCGACGCCGGGTTCCTGGCCGCCATGCCGGACGGGGCGCTGCTGGTCAACGCCGCCCGGGGCCCGGTGGCGGACACGGCGGCGCTGGTCGCGGAGCTGACCTCGGGCCGGCTACGGGCGGCGTTGGATGTGACCGACCCGGAGCCGCTGCCGGCGGACCATCCGCTCTGGGAACTGCCGAACGTACTGCTCACCCCGCACGTCGCCGGTTCGGTACGCGGGCTGCTACCCCGGGCGTACCGGCTGGTGGGGGAGCAGGTGCGCCGGTTCGTCGCCGGGTCCCCGCTGGTCAACACGGTGGTCGACGGCTACTGACCGGTGTCGGGCCGGGGGTGTACCGGCTCAGCGCGCGTCCGGCAGGGCCTGTCCGGTGACCGCGACCAGCCGGGGGAGGTCGACACCCCGGACGGCGGGCAGCGGCAGCTGGTGCCCGTCGGTGAGCCGGACGACGGCCCGGCCGCGCGGGTCGGTGGCCAGCTCGACGACCTGCTCCCAGGCGATGCGCCGTCCCCCGGCCAGGGCCCGCAGCCGTAGCCCGCGCGGGTCGGCGTCGGTGCCGGAGCGCCAGGCCCAGACCGCGACGGTCAGCGGGACCAGCAGCACCGGCAGCAGGTACCACCGGGCGGCGGCCAGGGGCAGCGCACCGATGGTGGCGATGACGGCCGCGACCAGGATGGCCTGGTTGTGCCGGAAGCGGATGGTGTCGGCGCGACTCACCCCCCGATGATTCCACCCGGGGCCGGGGCGGCACCGGGCGGGCGGCGGCCCGACCCCGGCCGACGCTGGCCGGTGACGTAGGTCACGACCGGGAGGCGTAACCGGGATGGTGACGCCTCGTTGAACCGCTAACCCCCTGTCGCACCGCGCCGTGTCCCCCTCACGAAGGTGACCGCCGTGACCGTCGCCCACCCCCTCCGCCGCCCACCGTCCGCTTCCGTGGTGCTCGTCCTGCTGGTCGCGCTGCTTTTCGCTGCGGCCCTGGTCGACGCCGTCCCGCCGCTGGCCGTCACCACGATGGCCGGCGTGGGCGGCTGCGCCGTGGCCGCCACCCGGCTGTTCCGCCTCGCCGCCGTCGGGCGGGACGGTCGCGCCCTGCGCCGCCGCCGGGCCGCCGTCCTGTTCACCGTCGCGGTGGCCGTCGTCGGGACGGCGCTGGTGGTGCTACCGCTGACGCCGGCGGCACGACGCGCCGAGGTCGCGGCGGCCGGGCTCGGCGCGGCCACACTTGCCTACACGGTCGGGCTGCTCCTGCTGCCCGGTCCCGCCCGGCTGGCCCCCCGGGCCCGGTGGCGGCGCGGCGTCGACGTGGCCGGCCTCGGCACCGCCCTGCTCTTCGCCGGCTGGGTGCTGGTCCCGCCCGGCCCGGTGCCGCAGGTGGTCCGGGTGGTCACCGTCGCGGGCGCGGGCGTCCTGGCCTGGCTGCTGGTGGGTGCGCTGGCCCGCCTCCGTCGGCACCCCGGCCCGGCCCGGTGCCTGCTCGGGGTGGCGGCCGTCCTGCTCGGCCTCGCCGACCTGGTGGTGCTGCTGGCCTACCGGGCCCCCACGGTGGGCCTGCTGACCGCGGTGCCGCTGCTGGTCGGTGGGGCGTTGCTGACGGCTGCCGGGATGGCCCGGGTCGCGGCGGGCGACCCGGTGGGCCCGGCCGGTCCGGCACCGGCCTGGCCCCGGGTGACCGCACCGGCGGCGGTGGCGACCGTGGCGGCGGCCGGCCATCTGGCGTTCGTCGGCGGCTTCACCCCGACCGCCGTCCTGCTCGGGCTGGCGGTGATCCCGCCGCTGGTGGCCCGGGAGCTCATCTCCGTCACCGACCAGCGGCGGTGGGCCGGGCAGTTGGCCGCCCGCGAGGCGTACTTCCGCACGCTGGTCGCCGGGGGTCGTGACCTGGTCCTCGTCCTCGACGACGGGTTGCGGGTGCACTGGCTCTCGGCGGCCGGTGAACGCTGGTTCGGGCTGCGTCAGGAGGCGGTGTGTGGGCGGGCGCTGGCCGACCTGCTGCATCCGGACGACGCGCCGGGCGTCCTGGCCCGGCTGGCCGGGCGGCCCGGTGACGCCGTCGCGCCGCTGCTGGTGGCCCGGATGCGTACCGGTGACGGCGGTTGGCGGGAGACCGAGGCGACGGTGAGCGACCAGCGGGCCGTGCCGGAGGTGGCCGCGGTGGTGCTGCACGTCCGCGACGTCGGCGACCGCCGCCGGCTGGAGCGGGAGCGGCGTCGGGTCGCCGCCACCGACCCGCTCACCGGCCTGTCCACCCGGCAGGAGCTGCTGCGGGTGCTCGACGAGCGGGGCGGCATCCCGGGCGCGCTGCTCCTGGTCGACGTGCACGGCCTCGGCCCCGCGCAGGACGCCGCCGGCCCGGACCCGCTGCTGGCCGCCACCGTCCGCCGGCTGCGTGACGTGGTCGGCCCCCGGGATCTGGTCGCCAGGCTGTCCGGGGAGGAGTTCGCGGTGGTCACCGACGCCGGCCCGGTCCCGGCGTACGCACTGGGTGAGCGGTTGCTCGCGGCGTTGACCGAGCCGTGCCCGGTTGCCACCGGGATGGGGCGGCTCCGGGTCGGCGTGGGCCTGACCGAGCTGGCCGCGACGTCGCCGCAGGACGCGGTGCGCCAGGCCGACCTGGCCCGCCGCCGGGCCGTCCAGCTCGGCCGCAACCGGGTCGAGTGGTACGACGCCTGCCTGGAGGAGGAGCTGGTCCGCCGGCTGGACCTGGAACGGGAGCTGCCCGGGGCGGCGGACCGGGGCGAACTGGATCTGGTCTACCAGCCGGTGCTGGCGCTGGCCGACCGGCGGCCGGCCGGCATCGAGGCGTTGCTGCGCTGGCGCAGCCCGGTCCTGGGCACCGTGCTGCCGGCCGAGTTCCTGCCCGTCGCCGAGGATCTCGGCCTGCTGGGGGAGTTGGGCCGGTGGGTGCTCGACCGGGCCTGCCGGCAGCTCGCCGACTGGTCGGTCGGCGGCCGGGAGCTGTGGCTGGCGGTCAACGTCACGCTCGCCGAACTGTTGGCGCCGGATCTGGTGCCCCGGGTGGCGGCGGTGCTGGCCGGGCACGGCGTCCCGGCGGAGCGGCTGGTGCTGGAGATCGCCGAGTCGCGGCTCGGGGCCGACCTGCCCACGGTGGTGGCCCGGTTGGCCGGCCTGCGGTCGCTCGGGGTACGCACCGCGTTGGACAGCTTCCGGGCGGAGCACGCCTCCCTGGCCCAGCTGCGCCGGCTGCCGATCGACCTGTTGAAGGTGCAGCCCCGGCCGGTCGATCCGGACGAGGAGTCCCGCCCGTTGATCGACGTGGTGGTGGGTCTGGGGGAGCGGCTGGGGGTGACCGTGGTGATGGCCGAGCTGGAGTCGGAGCCGGACGTGGCCCGGGCGACCAGGGCCGGCTGCCGGTACGGCCAGGGGTTCGCGTTGGCGCGTCCGGCCACCGCCGAGCGGGTCGAGGCGTACTTCTCGGAGTTCCCGACGACGTCCCGCTGACCTGGAGGGCGCAGCAGGATGAACCGGTTCACCTCGTCCGGGGTGGTGCGGTGCTGCCCCGGGGGGTGAGGTGCGCCGTCTCGTCCTGGAGCCCGCGCACCGGCTCACCGGCGATGACGCCGAGCAACTGGCGGGCGGCGTGCGCGCCGTAGGCGGGGATGTCCCGGCCGAGCGCGGTCAGCGGCGGGTGCACGAGCTGGCAGAGCGGGGAGTCGTCCCAGGCCACGATGGACAGGTCGGTGGGAACGCCGAGGCCCATCTCCTGTGCCACGGCGAGCCCGGCGATCGCCATCACGTCGTTGTCGTAGATCACCGCGGTCGGGCGGTGGGCGGAACTGAGCAGCCGCCGGGTGGCGCGCGCGCCCTCCTCGCCGGTGTAGTCCGACCAGACGGTCGCCGCGTCGGTGAGCCCGAGCCGGCCGCACACCTCGGCGAACGCGTCGGTACGGATCTCGGTGTGCAGCAGCGACGGCAGCCCACCGATCCGGGCGATCTTGCGGTGGCCGAGGGCGACCAGGTACTCCACCGCCTCGGCGAGCGCCGCCGCGTCGTCCGACCAGACGTGGGCGAGCGTGCCGGTGTGCCTCGGTCCGCCGATCACCACGGCGGGCAGTTGCAGCTCCTCCAGGGCGGGCACCCGGATGTCGTCGGTGCGCAGGTCGCAGACGAGGACCCCGTCGACCCGTCGTTCGGCCCACCACCGGCGGTAGACCGCGATCTCCGCCTCCTGGTCGGCCACCACCTGCAGGGTCAGCGCGTACGACCTCGCGGAGAGTTCGGCCTCGACACCGCTGATCAGCTCCATGAAGAACGGCTCGATGCCGAGTATCCGGGCCGGTCGGCACAGGGCCAGGCCGACGGCGTTGGCGGTGGCGCCGGAGAGCGCGCGGGCCGCACTGCTCGGGCTGAAACCGATCTCGGTGGCGATCGCCAGGATGCGCTGCCGGGTGGCTTCCGAGACGCCCGGCTGCCCGTTGAGCGCGTACGACACCGCGCCCTTGGACACTCCGGCGCGTCGGGCGACGTCGGCGATGGTCGGCCGCTTCACCGGCGGTTTCCTCCACTTCTCGCGGCCTGGGCAGGCCGTCCTCGGGCCGGGGTCACCGGCGGTGCTCACGCTACCGGTGCCCCCGCCGGCCGTCGTCCCCGGCCGTGGCCGGTCCCGTTCGGCAGGGGCGCCTGATTCGCTTGCTCGGTTAAGTGTGCCGGTCGGCCTCTGCGCCGCCACCGGTGACCGATGCCTTTCCATCTGCCGGAAGGCGTGGACAGGCATGCCGGAACGGCTTTCGGGGCGGCCCGGGTTACCGCTCGGGGTCGTCGTTCACCGGCCGTTGACAGTGCACGGGGTGGCCCGTACGGTGGCCTCACTTATCCGGTTCAGTCGACGTTCCTCGATGTGTGGAGCGTTCCACAAGCGTGCGCGGAGGATGAGATGACACGGTCCTGGACCCGCTGGGCCCGCGCGGCGGCGGTCGGCGTCGTCAGCCTGACGCTCGTCGCTGCGTGCAGCGGCAGGAGCGGCACCGGCTCGGACGGCGGCGGCCAGGTCACCCTGAAGATCAATTTCTGGGGCGATTTCGGTCTCCAGGACCTCAAGGCCCGTTACGAGGCCGACCACCCCAACATCAAGATCCAACTCAACTCGGGCGAGTACAACGCCCAGCACGAGGATCTCCAGAAGAAGCTCGTCGCCGGCTCCGGAGCGGCCGACATCGCCGCCATCGACGAGGGCTTCATGGTCCAGTTCCGCAGCCAGTCCGACAAGTTCGTCAACCTCCTCGACAAGGGCGCCGGCTCGTACGAGAGCAAGTACCTGCCGTGGAAGTGGAAGCAGTCGCTGTCGGCCGACGGCAAGACGCAGATCGGCCTCGGCACCGACGTCGGCGGGCTGGCCATGTGCTACCGCACCGACCTGTTCGCCGCCGCCGGGCTGCCCACCGACCGCGACCAGGTCTCCGCTCTCTGGCCCACCTGGGACAGCTTCATCCAGGTCGGCCAGGACTACACCGGCCGGACGAAGAAGAAGTTCCTCGACTCCGGCACCAACCTGTTCAACCCGATCCTGGGCCAGCAGCCCGTCGGCTTCTACGACGAGCAGGAACAGCTCCAGATGGAGCAGGGGCCGAAGGTCGCCTTCGACTACACGATCAGGGCGGTGCAGGCCGGGCTCTCGGCCAACCTGGCCAGCTTCCAGGCCGACTGGGACAAGGGCTTCACCGCCGGCTCGTTCGCCGTCCTCGCCTGCCCGGCGTGGATGCTCGGCCACATCAAGGACACCGCGCCCGGCACCCAGGGTAAGTGGGACATCGCCACGGTGCCCGGCGGCGGCGGCAACTGGGGCGGCTCGTTCCTCACCATCCCCAAGCAGAGCAGGCACGTCGACGAGGCGTACCAGCTGCTGGAGTGGCTGATCCAGCCGGAACAGCAGATCGAGATCTTCAAGAAGGTCGGCAACCTGCCCTCGCAACCGGCGCTCTACGCCGACCCGGCGATCGCCGAGTTCAAGAACCCGTTCTTCCACGACGCGCCCGTCGGGCAGATCTTCCCGAAGATGGCGCAGGGGCTGACCCCGCAGTACCTGGGCAGGAAGAACGGCCCGACCCGGGTGGCCGTGGAGAACGTCATCAACCGGGTGCAGAACGGAACCCTGAAGCCGGACGCCGCCTGGGCCGAGGCGGTCAAGGAGGCGGAGAAGGCCCGCACCTCCTGACCGTACGCCGTCCGCCCCCGTACCGTCCCGGCCCTGGAGGGTGCCCCGTGTCCACCACCCGTGCCGTGCCGCCGTCGAGTCGACGCACCGGGCCGGAGCGCGACGCCTCCGGGGCCGGCGAGCGGTCGCTCGGCTGGCGCGACCGGCTGTACCGGTTCGACCTGCGCTACCTGCCCTACCTGATGGTCGCGCCGTTCTTCCTGCTGTTCGGCGTCTTCGGGCTCTTCCCGCTGCTGTTCAACGGGGTCGTCGCGCTGCGCAACTACCGGCTCGACGACCCCACCCTGCCCTACTGGGCCGGCCTCGCGAACTTCACCCGGCTCGGCGGTGACGAGGACTTCTGGAACGCGCTCTACAACACGTTCGGCATCTTCCTGCTCTCCTCGGTGCCGCAACTGCTGCTGGCGCTGGTGGTCGCCTGGCTGCTCAACCGCAGGCTGCGGGCGCAGACCTGGTGGCGGGTCGGGGTGCTGCTGCCGTACGTCACCCCGATCGTGGCCTCGACGATGGTGTTCAGCGTCTTCTTCTCCCGCAGTTTCGGGATGGCGAACTGGCTGCTCGCCGAGGTGGGCATCGGCGGGACGGGGGACGCGGCGATCGACTGGCGGGCCGACAAGCCGCACGCCTGGATCGCCATCGCCACGATGGTCAACTGGAAGTGGATCGGCTACAACGCCCTGCTCTACCTGGCCGCCATGCAGTCCATCCCGCGCGACGTCTACGAGGCGTCGGCGATCGACGGGGCCGGCCCGTGGCGGCAGCTGTGGCGGATCACGGTGCCGATGATCCAGCCGGTGATCGTGTTCACGGTGGTGCTGTCCACCATCGGCGGGCTGCAACTGTTCACCGAGCCGATGCTGTTCGACCTCAACGCGCAGGCCGCCACCGGCGGGCCGAACGGCGAGTGGCAGACCATCGCCCAGCTCATCTACAAGGTCGGCTGGAAGGACCTCAACCTCGGCTACGCCGCCGCGATGTCCTGGGCGTTGTTCCTGATCATCCTGCTGGTCACCGGGCTCAACACCCTGCTCACCAACCGCCTGTCAGGGGGTCGCCGGTGAGCGCGAGGAACGTAGCGCAGCGGAGTCCCGCAGTCGCGAACGGAAGGGGGCACCGATGACCGCCGCCGCCCCGCCGCGACCCACCCGGCCGGCCCGCCGGCACCGGCCCGCCCTGTCGGGGCGCGCGCCGCAGGACACCCCGGCCGGCCTCGGCACGTACCTGCTGCTGTCGTTGACCTTCCTGTTCGCCGCGTTCCCGCTGTACTGGATGTTCGTCATCGCCACCAGCGACGACGAGGCGCTGGCGAAGCTGCCCCCGGCGGTGGTGCCCGGCGACCAATTCCTGGTCAACGTGCGCGAGGTCTTCTCCCTCCAGGACGTCTACTTCGCCGCCTCCCTGGTCAACAGCGTCATCGTGTCGACCGTGGTGACCGCCTCGGTGCTGTTCTTCTGCTCGCTGGCCGGGTTCGCCTTCGCCAAGCTGCGGTTCCGGGGCAGCAACGCGCTGATGCTGCTCGTCGTGCTCACCCTCACCGTGCCCAACCAGCTCGGCATCGTCGCGCTCTACATCGTGATGGGCCGGCTCGGCTGGAACGGCACCCTGCTGGCGGTCATCGCGCCGGGTCTGGTCACCGCGTTCGGGGTGTTCTACATGCGGCAGTTCATCGTCAACAGCGTTCCCGACGAGCTGGTCGAATCGGCCCGGGTCGACGGGGCGACCACCATGCGGATCTACCGCAGCATCGCGCTGCCGGCGATCCGCCCGGCCCTGGCGGTGCTGGGCCTGCTCACCTTCGTGGCCACCTGGAACGACTTCCAGTGGCCGCTGATCACGCTCAGCGGCACCGACTATCCGACCTCGATGGTCGCCGTCTCCGATCTGGCGAGCGGCAACTACGTCATCTACCGTCGGGTGCTCGCGGGGGCGTTCATCGCCACGGTCCCGCTGCTGGTGATGCTCTTCATCGGCGGCCGGCAGATCGTCCGGGGAATCATGGAAGGCGCGGTGAAGTCGTGAACCGTCAGGCGTTGCACGAGGGTTGGCAGTTGCGCGCGGTGTCCGGGCCGCAGGTGCCCGACGCCGTCGCCGGCCGGGCGGTGCCCGCCACCGTGCCGGGTTGCGTGCACACCGACCTGCTCGCCGCCGGCCTGATCGACGACCCCTACCTCGACGCCAACGAGACGACGCTCGCCTGGATCGGCCGCACCGACTGGGAGTACGCGACCACGTTCGTCCACCGGCCCGGCGACGACGACCGGGTCGAGCTGGTCTGCGCCGGGCTGGACACGGTCGCCACGCTCACCCTCAACGGCGTCGAGGTCGGCCGAACCGCCAACATGCACCGGTCGTACCGGTTCGACGTTGCCCAAGCGCTGCGGCCGGGGGAGAACACCCTCGCCGTCCGGTTCGACTCGGCGTACCGGTACGCCGAGGAGCAGCGGGACCGGCTCGGCGACCGGCCCAACGCCTACCCGGAGCCGTTCGGGTTCATCCGCAAGATGGCCTGCAACTTCGGCTGGGACTGGGGGCCGACGCTGGTCACCGCCGGGATCTGGCAGGAGATCGGGCTGCACGCCTGGTCCACCGCCCGGCTCGACGTCGTCCGTCCACTGGTGACGGTCGTCGACGGGCAGGGGCGGGTGGAGCTGCACGTCGAGGTCGAGCGGGTGGCCGACGTGCCGCTGACCGTCCGGGCCGAGGTCGCCGGGGTCGCCGCCGTCACGACCGTCCCCGCCGGGCAGCGCACGGCCGCGCTGACCCTCACCGTCGCCGACCCCGAGCTGTGGTGGCCCCGGGGGTACGGCGCACAGCCGCTGCACCCGCTGACGGTGACCCTTGCGACGGCCGACGGCAGCCCGCTGGACACCTGGTCGCAGCGGATCGGCTTCCGCTCGGTACGCCTGGACACCACCCCCGACGCCCACGGCACCCCGTTCACCCTGCACGTCAACGACGTGCCGGTGCTGGTCCGGGGGGTCAACTGGATCCCCGACGACGCGTTCCCCACCCGGATCACCCGGGACCGGCTGGCCCACCGGTTCACCCAGGCCGCCGACGCCAACGTCAACCTGCTGCGGGTCTGGGGCGGCGGCCGGTACGAGTCGGCCGACTTCTACTCCCTCGCCGACGAGCACGGCCTGCTGGTCCAGCAGGACTTCCTGTTCGCCTGCGCCGCCTACCCGGAGGAGGAGCCGTTCGGCACGGAGGTCGAGGCGGAGGCGCGGGAGCAGGTGACCCGGCTGGCCGGGCACCCGTCGCTGGTGCTGTGGACCGGCAACAACGAGAACATCTGGGGCTGGCACGACTGGGACTGGCAGGGGCCGCTGGCCGGGCGCAGCTGGGGGCGGGGCTTCTATCTCGACCTGCTGCCCCGGGTGGTGGGTGAGCTGGACCCGACCCGCCCGTACTGGCCGGGCAGCCCGTGGTCGGGTAGCGAGGCGGTCCACCCCAACGACCCGGCGCACGGCACCACGCACATCTGGGACGTCTGGAACACCGACGACTACACGAAGTACCGCGAGTACGTCCCCCGGTTCGTCGCCGAGTTCGGCTACCAGGCGCCTCCGGCGTACGCGACGCTGCGCCGGGCGTTGTCCGACGAGCCACTCGCGCCCGACTCGCCGGGAATGGCCCACCACCAGAAAGCGGCCGACGGGGACGCCAAGCTGCGTCGGGGGCTCGACGCGCACCTGCCCGCCCCGGCCGACTTCGACGACTGGCACTACCTGACCCAGCTCAACCAGGCGCGGGCCATCCAGCTCGGGGTGGAGCACTTCCGGTCGCACCGGGACGTCTGCTCCGGCACGATCGTCTGGCAGCTCAACGACTGCTGGCCGGTCACCTCCTGGTCGGCCGTCGACGGTGACGGCCGCCGCAAACCCCTGTGGTACGCGCTGCGCCGGGCGTACGCCGACCGGCTGCTCACCGTCCAGCCCCGCGACGGTGGGCTGGTGCTGGTGGCGGTGAACGAGACCGGCACCCCGTGGCGGGCCCCGCTGACGGTGACCAGGTCCACCCTGCACGGCGAGCCGAGGGCGAAGACGTCGTACCCGCTCGACGTGCCGGCGTACGCGGCGGTGACGGTGCCGCTGCCGGCGGACCTGGCGGTGGCCGAGGAGGAACGCCGGGAGCTGCTGGTCGCCGAGGCCGGTGACACCACCGGGCGGGCCCTGTGGTTCTTCGCCGAGGACCGGGACGTGCACTGGCCGGCGGCCCGTTACGAGGCGGCGGTGGAGGCGGTCGACGGCGGCCGGCGGGTCCGGGTGACCGCGCGGACCGTGCTGCGGGACCTGACGCTGTTCCCGGACCGGCTCGACCCGGCCGCCGAGGTGGACACCGCGCTGGTCACCCTGCTGCCGGGGGAGTCGGTCACGTTCACGGTGAGTTCCGGGTCGCCGCTGGACCCGGCGGCGTTGACCACCCGGCCGGTGCTGCGCTGCGTCAACGACCTGGTCGACGACGCGACCGGGATCCCGGCGGGCTGACCGGACGGGGTGCCGCCCCGCCCCGGCTGTCAAGGGGCGGACCGCCCCTTGACAGCCCCGGTGCGATCAGCGAGGGTCGATGCGTTCCGGGTGCGGCGGCGCGCTCCTTCCCCTCGCTCGAAGGGCAGCCGTGATGTCGTCCGCGTTCACCCGCCGCCACCTGTTCCGCCTCGGCGGGGCCACCCTCGTCGTCGCCGCCGGCACCGGTCTCGGCCTGCCCGCCCTGGCCGCCGGCACCGTCACCGTCGACCTGGTGGTCTACGGCGCGACCTCGGCCGGCATCATGGCCGCCGTGCAGATGCGCCGGCTCGGCGGCACCGCCGTGATCGTCGAACCGGGCCACCACGTCGGCGGGCTCACCACCGGCGGGCTCGGCTACACCGACAGCGGCACCAGCGCCGCCATCGGTGGCCTCGCCGGGGAGTTCTACCGCCGGGTGTACGCCCGCTACCAGGGCACCCCGGTCACCCCCGACTCGCCGATGCGGCTGGTCTTCGAGCCGCACGTCGCCGCCGGGGTCTTCGACGACCTGCTCACCGAGCACGCGGTCCCGGTCTACCTGGACGCCCCGCTGGCCACCGTCGAGCGGGCCGGCGACCGGATCACCGGGTTGGTCACCGCGCACGGGCAGCTCTTCACCGGCCCGATGTTCGTCGACGCGACGTACGAGGGTGACCTGATGGCCGCCGCCGGGGTGTCGTACACGGTCGGCCGGGAGGCCAACACCGCGTACGGCGAGACCATCAACGGGGTGCAACTGCGCGGGGCACACCAGTTCACCCTGCCGGTCGACCCGTACGTGGTGCCGGGCAGCCCGGCCAGTGGCCTGCTCCCCGGCATCTCCGCCGCCCCGGTCGCGCCCAACGGCACCGGCGACGAGCGGATCCAGGCGTACAACTTCCGGATGTGCCTGACCCAGGCCGCCGGGCGGGTCCCGTTCCCGCAGCCGGCCGGCTACGACCCGGCCGACTACGAACTGCTGCTGCGGTACGTGCGGGCCGGCTACACCGGGCCGTTCTTCACCACCCAGAGCGTCGGCGGCGGCAAGACCGACTCGAACAACACCGGGGCGTTCTCCACCGACTTCATCGCCGCGAACCACACCTACCCGACGGCGACCCGGGCGCAGCGGGACAGCCTGACCGCCGACCACCTGACGTACCAGCAGGGGCTGATGTGGTTCCTGGCCAACGACCCCCGGCTGCCGGCGTCGGTACGGTCCGGGGTCGCCAGTTGGGGCCTGGCCGCGGACGAGTTCACCGCCACCGGCAACTGGCCCCCGCAGCTCTACGTCCGCGAGGCCCGCCGGATGGTCTCGGCGTACGTGATGACCGAGCGGGACTGCCGGGGCAGCGTGCGGGTCGCCGACTCGGTCGGGCTGGCCAGCTACACCATGGACTCGCACAACTGCCAGCGGGTGGTGGTGAACGGATTCGTGAAGAACGAGGGGGACGTGCAGGTCGGGGTGCCCGGCCCGTACCCGGTCAGCTACCGGTCGATCGTGCCCGCCGCCGGGCAGTGCGCCAACCTGTTCGTGCCGGTCTGCCTGTCGGCCACCCACATCGCGTACGGGTCGATCCGGATGGAACCGGTCTTCATGATCCTCGCCCAGTCGGCGGCGACGGCGGCGAAACTGGCGCTCGACATGGGCGTGCCGGTGCAGCAGGTGGACGCGGCGGCCCTCCAGGCCCGGCTGCGCGCCGACGGGCAGATCCTCACCTGGCCGCCCACCGTCGACGGCGAGATCGTGGTGGACAACCGGTCGGCCGGGGTCACCCGGTCCGGCGTCTGGGTGGGCAGCACCGCGATCGGCGGCTACTGGGGGTCGGACTACGAGCACGACGGCAACACCGGTAAGGGCGTCAACCGGCTGCGGTTCACCCCGTCCCTGCCGACGGCCGGGAGCTGGGCGGTCCACCTGCGCTGGACCGCCGACCCGAACCGGGCCGGCGCCGTCCCGGTCGACGTGGTGCACGGCGGCGGGGTGACCACCCGGGTGGTCGACCAGCGCACGTCGGGCGGGCAGTGGGTGTCGCTGGGGACGTACCAGTTCCCGGCGGGTACGGCCGGCAGCGTGCTGATCCGCACCGAGGGCACCGACGGGTACGTGGTCGCCGACGCGGCCCGCTTCGTCCCGGCCTGACCCGTCGGCGGTGTTGCGGCCGTGCCGCCGCGTTGGGTACGTTTTCCGGCACGCCGTCGAGCCGGAAGGAGGTCAGAACGATGTCCGATGTTCTGCGCCCCCTCCGCGTCCCGGCGTCCACGCGGATCTGACCGGGGCGTTCGCCTTCCGGAGGATTCCCCATGACCCACCTGGTCATCCGCCCGCTCGTCGCGGGCGAGGAAGATCTGTTCGAGTCCATGCCCGACCCGCTGCCCCACCTGCGCAAGGTCCGTTACGCCGACGGTGTCGCCGGGGGTGGCTACCGGCCCGAGCGCACCTGGATCGCCCTGCGGGACGGCCGGGTGGTCGGTCGGGCCGCGTGGCTCCTGCCGCCCGGGGCCGCCGGTGCGCCCTGGCTGGACCGCTTCGACCTGACCGCCGAACCTGAGGTGGGGGCCGCGCTGTTGCGGGCGGCCCACGAGGCGCTCGGTGGCCCGCACCCGTACCACGCCGGGCTGCCCGCGTACTGGCGGCGGCGGCCGGAGGTGCTCGCCGTGGTCCGGGCACCGCTGGCGGCGGCCCGGCTCGCCGGGCTGGTCGAGCGCGGCGAGCGGCTCCGCTGCTCGTGGGCGGGCACCCCGCTGCCGACGACCTCCGGCCGCTACGCCGTCCGCCCGGCCGCCGATGGCAGCGAGGTCGACGCCCTCGTCGCCCGGATCGCCGAGCCGGACGTGCTGACCGGCCGGGAAATCGCCCGGGCGGTGGCCGGGGTGGACCTGGCCACCGATCCACGGGCCTGGCTGACCGGCGCGACCTGGCGGGTCGCCCTGGTCGACGGGGAGCCGGTCGGGCTCGCCGGGACGACCGGGGACGCCTGTTTCCCGCAGCTCGGCTACCTCGGGGTGGTGGACGGGGCGGCGCGGGGCGAGTTGCTCGCCGACTCGGTCGCGGCGTTGGTGGCCGACGGTGCCCGGGAGGTGGTGGCCGACGTGGACGCCCACCGGGTGGCGGTGGTCGCCGAGCTGGAACGCACCGGGTTCCGGCAGTTGCGTACCCGGCTGTTCTTCGAGCCCGCCACGGCTGCGGTCGACTGACCCGTACGGCGTGCCCCCGGCGTACCGGCCGGGGGCACGCCACCTGACCGGGCCGCGAACCGGGAGTCACGAACCACACGACAGGTAAATTGAAGAATTTCGCAAGTGCTAAAGTGTTCACGACGTCGACGGAAGAAGGTCCCGGGTGTCGGTCCCGCTGTACCAGGCCAAGGCGGAGCTGTTCCGCACCCTCGGGCACCCGGTGCGCATCCGGGTGCTCGAACTGCTCCAGGACGGCCCGAAGCCGGTCCGCGACCTGCTCGCCGTCATCGAGGTCGAGCCGTCCAACCTCTCCCAGCAGCTCGCCGTGCTGCGCCGGGCCGGCATGGTCACCTCCTACCGGGACGGCCCGCTGGTGATGTACTCGCTGAGCACCCCCGACGTGGCCGACCTGCTGGCCGCCGGCCGCCGCATCCTCGGCACCGTCCTCACCGACCGCGACGCCCTCCTCGACGAACTCCGCGCCGCCACCGCCACCGCCACCGCCGACCCGGCCGCCGGCAGCCCCGCAGCCGCACCCGCCGCCGGACCGTCCGGTCCCGTCATGGTCGGCGACAGGCCCCGTAACCCCACGAACGGCTCGCCGACCCGGCCCGGCCGGTGAGCATCGCCGCCGTCGCCGACCGGTTCCTCGGCCTGCTGCCCGACCGCGCCGACTGGCAGGCGGTACGCCGCTCACCCCGGCGGGACCTGGCCGCCGGGCTGACCGTTGCCGTGGTGGCCCTGCCACTCGCCCTCGCCTTCGGCGTCACCTCCGGGCTGGGCGCGCAGGCCGGGCTGGTCACCGCCGTCGTCGCCGGGGCGGTGGCGGCCGTGTTCGGCGGCTCCCACCTCCAGGTCTCCGGCCCCACCGGGGCGATGACCGTGGTGCTGGTGCCGGTGGTGCAGCAGTTCGGCCCGACCGGGGTGCTGATGGTCGGGGCGCTGGCCGGGCTGCTGCTGATCGCCCTCGCCCTGGCCCGCCTCGGCCGCTACGTCCGCTACCTGCCCACCCCCGTCATCGAGGGCTTCACCGCCGGCATCGCCGTGGTCATCGCCCTGCAACAGGTGCCCGCCGCGCTCGGCGTCACCGACGCGCACGGCGACCGGGTGTGGGCCGTCGCCGCCGACGCCGTCGCCCGGTTCGCCGTACACCCCCGGCCGGTGGCGCTGGCGGTCGCGCTCGGGGTGGCGGCGCTGATGCTGCTCGGCGCACGCTTCCGGCCCGGCGTACCGTTCTCGCTGCTCGGGGTGGCCGTTGCCACGGTGCTCGCCGAAACCCTCCCGCTCGACCTGGCCCGGATCGGTGCCCTGCCGCAGGGGCTGCCCGCGCCGTCGCTGGGCTTCCTCGACCCCGGCGCGGTCGGCGTGCTGCTGCCGTCGGCGCTGGCGGTGGCCGCGCTCGCCGCGCTGGAGAGCCTGCTGTCGGCCACCGTCGCCGACGGGATGACCGTCGGGCAACGGCACGACCCGGACCGGGAACTGTTCGGTCAGGGCCTGGCCAACCTCGCCGCACCCGTGTTCGGCGGCATCCCGGCCACCGCCGCCATCGCCCGCACGGCCGTCAACGTCCGCGCCGGGGCGGCGTCGAAGCTGGCCGCGCTCACCCACGCGGTGGCGCTCGCCGCGATCGTGTTCGCCGCCGCCCCGCTGGTCGGCCGGATCCCGCTCGCCGCGCTCGCCGGGGTGCTGCTCGCCACCACGGTACGGATGATCGAGGCCGGTTCACTCTGGGCGCTGGCCCGCGCCACCCGGGGCGACGCCCTGGTGCTGGGGCTCACCTTCGTCGTCACGGTCGCCTGGGACCTGGTCACCGCCGTCGCCGTCGGGGTCGCCGTGGCGGTGGTGATCGCGCTGCGCGCGGTGGCCCGCAGCGCCCGGCTGGAACAGGTCCCGCTCGACCGGGGGGAGCACAGCGACGAGGAACACGCCCTGCTGGCCGAGCACATCGTGGCGTACCGGCTGGACGGGCCGCTGTTCTTCGCCGCCGCGCACACCTTCCTGCTGGAACTGTCCGAGGTGGCCGACGTCCGGGTGGTCATCCTGCGGATGTCCCGGGTGTCGGCGCTGGACGCCACCGGCGCGCACGTGCTCGGCGACGCCATCGGGCGGCTGCGCGGACGGGGGATCACCGTGCTGCTCTCCGGCATCACCCCCGACCACGACCAGGTGCTTTCGACCCTGGGAGTGGCCGACGAGTTGCGCCGTGACGGACTGGTGTTTCCCGACACCCCGGCCGCGATCGCCCACGCCCGCGACCTGCTCCGCGGCCCCGAAGCGGTCCCGGGCGGGGCACGGCGGTTGATCGACTCTTCGGGGGCGACATAGCGGTGTCCCCGCGTAGGGATACCGCTACATCGCCCCCATCGAGACGATCAACCCGGCCTCACTGCTCTGACCGGCCGACGGGCTCATGGTGTTGCCGACGCCCCGGACGGCGGGTCGAGGTCCGGGCTGTCCTGGGACGAGATGGCGGTCGAGACGAGACTGGCGGCCACCGGCTGCACCGGCGCGACGTCGTCCGGCGTACGCAGCCGGGGCGGAGCGGGCATCCACGGCTTCAGGTTCTGGATGATCTGCTCGTAGAAGTCGTCGATCGCGTGCAGCACGGAGTCGATGAACGCGCCCCGGCCGGTGCCGCGTTTGGTGCCCGCCGGGGTGCTCTGGGCGACCCGGAAGGCGCGCAGCTCGCGGGCCGGATCGGCGATCAGCGTGGTGGGCTCCTCGCGTACCCGTCGTAGGAGATCGGTCGCACCGCCGCCCCGGGCATGCATGGCGAACGCCTCGATCCGTACGGTGTCCGGTGCGTCCTTCAGTTGCCGGACCAGCCAGTTCACCCTCGTCGTCGGCCGACCGGAACGGGGAGCGTCCACGTCGACGTGGCAGAGGACCTGCCCGGCCCGCAGGTCGGCGGTGACCTGGAGTGTGCCGACCGCGCCGGGAATCCTGATGCTGCCCGTCAGGCTCCCGGTCGTGACGAGTTGGTTCACCAGCGACTGGGTGCGGCCGGCCGGATCGGCGAGATCCCGCCTGCTCAGTGCCGGGGTGACCTCGGTGCCCAACTGCCGGCCGAGACGCAGGCAGGCGTAGCGGATCAACGCGTCGAAGCGGCCGGCCACCTCCGCAGCGCCACTGTCGTTGGCCCGTAGTGTCCCGGCGGACACCCCGTCGCGCACCGCCACCCACGCCGGGCCCATGTCGCTGAACTCCAGCGCGCCCGAGCGCGGGTGCTCCAGATACCTGATCAGCTCGCCGAGGACCCACGCCTGATCCGGGTCGGCGACGCCGCGATACTCCTTCTGGATCACCGCCTGGGTCAGGATCTCCGACCAGGGCAGGTGGTAGAGGGCTACCTTGCGCAGCTTGCGACGGTCGACGACGGTCGGGTGCTGGCCCGGTACGGGGGCGATCTCGTTGGAGATCGTGATCAGGGCGTCGAAGCCCTGCTCCCGGGCGATGTCGAGGTACGCCTCCAACTGCTCGGTCTTCAGCGCGTTGCTGCCGGTCTTGACCTCGACGAGGGCGGTCCACTGGCGCTGCCCCCGGGTGACCCGGATCAGGCCGTCGGGGAAGAGCTGCTGGGTGCCGAGCTTGAAGGGCACCTCGATGAAGGTCTGCACCGTCCCGGCCGGTGCACCGAGGGACTGGGTCAGGACGCGCCCGAATTCCCGTACCGCGCTCATCACCGCCAGCAGGGCGGAGGTCGCCCGGCGTTCCTGTTCCTCTGCGCCGTTGATGCCTGAGGTGGGGATCAGGCGGGCGGCGAGCCAGGTCTCCTCGGACATGCGATGACTCCTCGTGAAGGCGGTGGTACGAGAAGTTACCCGGCGAACCGGGGAGAAACCGGCGCGACTGTCGGCGCGAACGCACCAAAGAAGCTGCCGCATCGGAGGTCGGGCGATCCGCCCGGCCGGCTGCGGCCGTCGGACGGAGACGTCGACATCATCGCTTTGGTCCACGACGACACTTCTGTCCGGTAGGCGACTGCGGCCGGCCGGCGAAGCACGATGATGGCTCGACGGGTCGGGGTGGCCGTAGGACGCTGCTCTGCGTCGGGCCGATACGTCCGCACGCGAGGGCCGTCCGACAGCACGCAGAACTCCCGCTGCCGGAAACTCTCGCTGTCTGTAGTTGCGACTACGGTGGTACCGGCGCGATCACGTGACCGCCGCTCACGAGGAGACACCACCGAGCATGACCTTGAACGGGTACCCGTCATGACCGACCGATTCGCGCGACCCCCCGCGTCCGCCCGGGACACACTGGCCATCCCGCTGAGCCTGTCAGAGCTGGAACAGTATCTGGCCAGGGCGGCTGACCTGCTGCGCGGCAGCATCGACCAGGCGGACTTCAAGGCGTACATCTTCCCGCTGATGTTCTTCAAGCGGGTCAGCGACGCCTACACCGAGGAGTACGAGCGCGCGCTCGCGGAGTCGGACGGCGACCACGAGTACGCCTCGTTCGCCGAGAACCACCGCTTCGGCATCCCGGAGGGCAGCCTCTGGGAGGACGTGCGTGCGCGCACCGAGAACGTCGGCCAGGCCCTGGTGACCGCCTTCCGGGCCATCGAGAAGGCCAACCCGGACGTGCTGTACGGCATCTTCGGCAGCGCCGCCTGGACCAACAAGGACAAGCTGCCCGACGCCAAGCTGCGCGACCTCATCGAGCACTTCTCGACCAGGACGTTGAGCAACGCGGTCGTCGCGCCTGACGTGTTCGGGCAGGCGTACGAATACCTCATCAAGCGGTTCGCGGACCAGTCCAACAAGAAGGCCGGCGAGTACTACACCCCGCGTCCGGTGGTGAAGCTGCTCGTCGACATCCTCGATCCGCAGGAGGGCGAGACGGTCTACGACCCGGCGTGCGGCACGGGCGGCATGCTCATCGAGGTCATCGAGCACGTGAAGCGCCAGGGCGGCCGGCCGCAGACCCTCTGGGGCAAGCTGTTCGGCCAGGAGAAGGTGCTCGCCACCTCCGGCCTGGCCAAGATGAACCTGCTCCTGCACGGCGTCGAGGATTTCGACATCGCCCACGGGGACACCCTTCGTTCGCCAGCCTTCTACGACGGCTCACGCCTGGCCCGGTTCGACTGCGTCATCGCCAACCCGCCGTTCTCCCTGAAAAACTGGGGCGAGGAGGCGTGGAGCACCGACCCGTGGGGACGCAACCGGCTCGGGGGTGTGCCACCCAAGGGGTACGCCGACTGGGCCTGGGTCCAGCACATGATCGATTCTGCAGCGCCGGGGACCGGTCGGGTCGCCGTCGTGCTGCCGCAGGGTGCGCTGTTCCGCCAGGGTGCCGAGGGGCGCATCCGCGAGTCTGTCCTGAGGGCGGATCTGGTCGAGGTCGTGATCGGTCTCGCCCCGAACCTCTTCTACGGCACCGGCCTGGCCGCCTGCGTGCTGATCCTGCGCCGCCGTAAGGCCGACGACCGCAAGCGCCGGGTGCTGTTCGTCAACGGTGAGACGCTGTTCAAGCGCGGCCGTAACCAGAACACCCTCGAACCCGAGCACGCCGACGCCCTGCTGCGCGCCTGCCAGGAGTTCGCCGACGTGCCCGGCCTGGCGGCGGTCGCCACGCTCGACGACATCAAGGCGCACGGCCACAACCTCAACATCCCGTTGTACGTCGCCCCCGCCGACGACGGCGACCAGCCGACCCTGGAGCAGGCCCTGACCGACCTCGAAGCTGCCCACGCCGCCGCCCGGGAGACCCGTGCCGCGCTGGAAGCCGAACTGGCCAAGTGGGGCCTCGCCCCGACGGAGGTGACGGCGTGAGCGCCCGCATCACCCAGCGCGAACTGGAGTCGTACCTGTGGGGTGCGGCCGTCGTGCTGCGCGGCCTCATCGATGCCGGCGACTACAAGCAGTACATCTTCCCGCTGGTCTTCCTCAAGCGGCTCTCCGACGTCTACGACGAGGAGCACGCCGCCGCGCTGAAGGTCTATGGTGACGACGAGCTGGCCGACCTGCCGGAGAACCACCGCTTCGCCATCCCCGACGGTGCCCACTGGCAGGACGTCCGCGAGGTCAGCAGCGATGTCGGCGCGGCGGTCCTCGCCGCCATGCGGGCCATCGAGTCGGCCAACCCGGACACCCTGACCGGCGTCTTCGGCGACGGTGACTGGGGCAACAAGAACCTGCTGCCCGACCGGACCCTCAAGCAGCTCGTCGAGCACTTCTCCACCAAGACGCTCTCGGTGGCCAACCTGCCCGAGGACGAACTCGGGCAGGGCTACGAATACCTCATCAAGAAGTTCGCCGACGACTCCGGCCACACCGCGCAGGAGTTCTATACCAACCGCACCCTCGTCCACCTGATGACGATGATGCTCAAACCCGAGCCGGGGGAGTCGGTCTACGACCCGACCTGCGGCACCGGCGGCATGCTCATCTCCACCGCCGCCGAGCTGCGCCGCCAGGGCAAGGAGTGGCGCAATCTCCGCCTGTACGGGCAGGAACTCAACTACGGTACGTCGGCCATCGCCCGGATGAACCTGTTCCTGCACGGCATCGTGGACGGCAACGTCGCGCACGGCGACACCCTCACCAAGCCTGCCTTCCTCGACGGCGGCCGGCTGCGCACCTTCGACGTGGTGCTCGCCAACCCGCCCTACTCGATCAAGGCATGGAACCGCACCGCGTTCACCAACGACCCGTACGGCCGCAACATGTGGGGCGTCCCGCCGCAGGGCCGCGCCGACTACGCCTTCTTCCAGCACATCGCCGCCAGCCTCGACCCGAAGACCGGCCGCGCCGCGATCCTCTTCCCGCACGGTGTGCTCTTCCGCCGCGAAGAGGCTGCTCTCCGGGAGGAACTGGTGAAATCCGACCTATTGGAAGCTGTCATCGGGCTAGGAGCAGGCCTCTTCTACAACTCACCCATGGAAGCCGTGGTAGTCACGCTCCGTGCCAACAAGCCGACCGAGCAGCGTGGCAAGGTCCTCTTCATCAATGCGATCAACGAGGTCGCGCGCGAGCAGGCGCAGTCGTTCTTGCGCGAGCGCCATCAGCAGAAGATCCTTGGGGCGTACACGGCCTTCGGTGGTGACGAAGGCTTCGCCGCCGTCGCTGCCGGCGACCAGATTGCCAACAAGCAGTACAGCCTGGCGATCCCGCTCTATGTCGCTCGCAATGCAACGGCTGACGAGGAGGGGCAGATGGGTCTCAAAGAGGCAGTGACTGCCTGGCGAGCTGTGGCCACCCATGCCGACACCGCTATGCACGATGTGCTGGCGCTCTTGCGCCAGGAGGTCGTCCAGTGACCCTCAACCTCGACAAAAGCGGCTGGAAGCATATCGCCTTCGGTGATGTGGTGAAAAATCTCAACATCACCGTCCGAGATGCGCAAGCAGCTGGGATTGAGCGCGTGATCGCTATGGAACACCTCGATCCTAACGAGCTGAAGATCAATCGCTGGGGCCGCTCAGAGGACGGAAGTACCTTCACTCGTCGCGTTAAACCGGGGCAGACTCTTTTCGGTAAGCGTCGGGCATACCAGCGTAAGGCGGCCTTCGCTGAGTTCGATGCCATCACCTCGGGCGATATCCTAGTCTTCGAGGCAGACGACACGCAGCTTCTTCCCGAGTTCCTGCCTTTCCTCGTGCAGAGCGACGGTTTCTATGGCCATGCCCTCGGCACCTCGGCCGGCTCCCTCTCGCCGCGCACTAACTGGCGTGATCTTGCTTCCTATAGGTTCGACCTCCCCTCTCTCGACGAGCAGAAACACCTCGCCGGCCTTCTGTGGGCTGCCAATAGTCATAAGCAGGCAGCGAAGTCTGCCGTCAAGGCCATGGGAGTGGCTATCGAACAAATGGTAGACGCTCTGGTATCTGGATCTGGTGCCCCTAGACGCCCTATTGGGGATATCCTCGATGTCTGCCAATATGGACTTTCGACGCGTGCCGGGGAAGATGGCGCCTATCCCATGTTGCGCATGACGAATCTGTGTGCGGGTGCGGTGGTGGATCGAGGCCTAAAGTACTGTGACATAAGTGCGGCTGAGTTTGAGAACCATCGTGTGCTCAAGGGTGATGTGCTGTTCAATCGCACCAACAGTGCGGAGCATGTGGGTCGATCGGGTATCTTCGATCTGGACGGGGATTTTGTTTTCGCCTCGTACTTGGTGAGGCTGCGGCCCGACCCGAGCGTTGTTGACTCAAGGTTTCTCAACTATTTTATCAATTCGAGGGCTGGGCAAAATCTCATTCGGGTGCACATTTCAAGGGGTGTGCAGCAGGCAAACATTAGTGCGAGCAAGCTTAAAATGGTCCGCATGCCGTTGCCCGAGATGGCGGAACAGGCTTCTATAGTTGATCGCATCGATTTACTTCGAACTTCGCAACGTGAATCGGAAAGACTCCTATTGGGTGCTGGCAGGCTCTGTGTCGCGCTGAGTCGCGAGATTTTCGGAGTTGTTGAGTGACCTTCAACGAGGCGAACACCGTACGGGACTTTGTGCGGGATCTTGTCGCGCCGACCGACGTTCAGTTCGTGGCTGGCAGGGATTTGCCGCGTCGAGCGGACGAGGTGCTGTTGGAGGGACCGGTCAAGGAGGCCCTGCGGCGGTTGAACCCGGCGATCGAGGCCGACCCCCGGCGTGCGGACGAGGTCATCCATCACCTGCGGGCGATCATCCTGTCCGCCCGACGCACGCCGAACCCGGTGGTGGCGAACGAGGAGTTCGCCGCCTGGCTGACCGGGCAGAAGTCGATGCCGTTCGGCCCGGCCGGGGAGCACGTCACGGTCCGGCTCGTCGACTTCGACAACCCGGAGCCGAGCGCCAACCAGTGGATGGTTTCCACGGAGGTGACCTACCGGGTCGGGCGGGTCGAGCGCCGCTTCGACCTGGTGCTGTGGTGCAACGGCTTCCCGTTGGTCGTCGGTGAGGCGAAGTCGCCGGTTCGGCCGGCGTACACCTGGATCGACGCGGCGGCGCAGATCAACGAGGACTACGAGGTCAACGTCCCGGCGTTCTTCGTGCCGAACGTGTTCAACTTCGCCACCGAGGGCAAGGATTTCCGCTACGGCTCGATCGGCATGCCTGTCGACCTGTGGGGTCCGTGGCGGGAGGAGGCCGCCGATGACGCTCCGGCACCGACCGGCCTGGCGGCGGTGCGCGAGGCCGTTGTGGGCGTGCTCAACCCGGCGGCGGTGCTGGACTTCCTGCGGTTCTTCACGGTCTTCGCCACCGACAAGAAGCACCGCAAGATCAAGATTATCGCCCGGTTCCAGCAGTTCCAGGCGACGAACCTGATCGTCGAGCGGGTGCTGACCGGAGCGGTCAAGCAGGGTCTGATCTGGCACTTCCAGGGTTCGGGCAAGTCGCTGCTCATGGTGTTCACCGCGCAGAAGCTGCGTGCCACGGCCGGGCTCACGAACCCCACGGTGATCATCGTGGTCGACCGGATCGATCTGGACACCCAGATCACCGGCACCTTCAACGCCTCCGACGTGCCGAACCTCGTCTCGACCGACAGTCGCCGGGAACTACAGGCCCTCCTCGGTGCGGGCGCACGCAAGGTCATCATCACCACCGTGCACAAGTTCGGCGAGGCACCCGGGGTGCTGGACGACCGCGACAACATCATCGTCATGGTCGACGAGGCCCACCGTTCCCAGGAGGGCGACTACGGGCGCAAGATGCGCGAGGCCCTGCCGAACGCGTTCCTGTTCGGCCTGACCGGTACCCCCATCAACAGGCGCGACCGCAACACTTTCATGTGGTTTGGGTCCACTTTGGATGAAGGTGGTTACCTGTCGCGCTACTCGTTCCAGGATTCGATCCGGGACGGGGCGACGCTGCCGCTGCACTTCGAGCCGCGTCTGTCGGAGATCCATCTCGACGCGGCCGCGATCGACGCCGCGTTCGCGGAACTGGCCGAGCAGCACCGGCTCACCGAGGCCGACAAGACCACCCTGTCGCGGCGGGCCGCCTCACTGGAGTCGCTGATCAAGGCCGACGGGCGCGTTCGCAGGATCGCCGCCGACATCGCCGGGCACTTCCGGGCGAAGGTCGAGCCGCAGGGCCTCAAGGCTCAGGTGGTCGTCTACGACAAGCCGACCTGCGTCGCCTACAAGGCGGAACTCGACAAGCTCCTCGGCCCCGACGCCTGCACCGTCGTCATGAGCCACGGCGCGCGGGACCCGAAGGAGTGGAAGGAGTACACCCCCGACCGGGACGAGCTGGAGCGGATCACCGCCCGGTTCAACGACCCGGCCGACCCGCTGAAGATCATAATCGTGACGGCCAAGCTGCTCACCGGGTTCGACGCGCCGATCCTCTACGCGCAGTACGTCGACAAGCCACTCAAGGAGCACAATCTGCTCCAGGCGATCACCCGCACCAACCGGGTCTACCCGCCGAGCAAGACACACGGCCTGATCGTCGATTACCTGGGCATTTTTGACGACGTCGCCAAGGCGTTCGCCTTCGACGAGAAGAGCGTCCAGCAGGTCATCAGCAACATCGACGTACTGCGAAATCAACTCGGCCCGGCTATCCAGGCCGCGCTGGCCTTCTTCCCCGGCGTGGACCGGACCGTGGGCGGCTACGAAGGGCTGATCGCCGCCCAGACCGCGATCAGCGGCGACGCGGCCCGCGACGCCTTCGGCCAGGCATTCAGCGTCGTAGCCCAACTCTGGGAAACCCTCAGCCCCGACCCGGTCCTCTCGACCCACCAGGCCGACTACCGCTGGCTCGCCGACGTCTACGAGTCGGTGCGGCCGGCGGACGTCGCCGGCCGGCTGGTGTGGCACACCCTCGGCGCGAAGACCCTGGAACTCATCAACGCGCACGTCACCGTGGAGGTGCCCCGCACCGACCTCGACACGATCGTCCTGGACGCCCAGGTGATCGAGGACCTGATGTCGGGCCGGCCAACGGACGTCGACCCCGTCGAGGTGGAAAAGTGGATTACCGCCCGCATCGCCAGGCACCTCGGTAATCCTGTCTTCATCGAACTCGGCAAGCGACTCACGGCCCTGCGGGAGAAGTACGCGCACTCCCAGCAGGCCAGCCTGGAGTTTCTCAAGGAGCTGTTCCAGCTGGCCAAGGACACCGTGGCCGCAGAGAAGACCGCCGCCGAGGTCCCCCGCGAGGACCAGGGCAGGGCGGCGCTGACCGAGCTGTTCGAGTCCCTCAAGGGCAACGGAACCCCGATCATCGCCGAGAAGATCGTCGCCGAGGTCGACAAGGTCGTGCGGGCGGTGCGCTTCACCGGCTGGCAGGACACCCGCGACGGCGACCGTGAAGTCCAACAGGCCTTGCGCAGGACGCTCTACATCAAATTCAAGATCCGTGACCCCGACGTGTACGAGCGGGCCCTCGGCTACATCCGCGAGTACTACTGACGGCGGTCGGCCGGGTGCGGCGGCTTCGGTGCCCACCGCACCCGGCGGCCGTCAACGGGTGCGCCCGACCCGGCCGGTGAAGCTGACCCAGGCGGCGGGTGTGAAGGTGAGGGTCGGACCGTGCGGGTCCTTGCTGTCCCGCACGGCGACGAGGCCGGGCAGGTTGTCGGCGACCTCGACGCAGTCGCCGCCGTTGCTGCCGCTGCGGGTGCTCTTGCGCCAGCGGGCACCGGTCAGGTCAACCATGGTGGACCTCCGTGGCAATCTTGTTGATCAGGTTTCTTGATTGTCCTTCATCGAGGGCGAGCTGATCCAGGCTCGACCACACCTTCTCGTAGGCGGCGAACTCGTCCGGCCGGTCGAGGTAGAGCGCCCCGGTCCACGACTCGCTGTAGACCACCGACGGGTCCGGCGTCGCCCGGTTGCCGAGCGGGAACTCCAGCATGACGAACGTGCCCGCCTCGACGCCCCGGTGCAGGCCGACCGAGAGCGGCAGGACCCGGATGCCGACCCGGTCCCGCTCGCCGACGTCGAGCAGGTGGCGCAGTTGCGCGGCCATGGTCGGGCGGTCGCCCACGATCCGCAGCAGCGCGGCCTCGGAGATGACGACCTCCAGCCGGGGTGCCACCGGCAGCCGGCGGGTGAGCAGCGACTGCCGCTGAAGCCGCACCTGGACCAGGCGCTCGCGTTCGTCCTCGGTCACCTCCTCGCGGTGTTGATAGACGGCGAGCGCGTAGTCGCGGGTCTGGAACAGCCCCGGAATCAGCGCCTCGTCGTATCGCCGGATGTGGGACGCGGCGGATTCGAGGCCGACGTACAACTCGAACCAGTCGGGAATGGCATCGCCGTACGCGTGCCACCAGCCTTTCGCCCTCGTCTCGCCGGCCAGCGCGATCAGCGCCCGGGTCAGCTCGTTCTTCGCCCGGTACAGCTCGCACATGGCCCGCACGTCGATGCTGCGCGCCGGGCCGAGCCCGCTCTCGATACGCCACACCTTCTGTCGGCTGCACTCCAGTGCCTCGGCGGCGGCGTCCAGCGTGATCCCGGCCTCGGTGCGCAGGTCACGCAGCGCCCTGCCGAGCCGCCGACGGGGCACCGTCGATCCCATGTCCTCGGCCATCCGGCCTCCTTTCCCCGTTGCGTCGTGCAACATCCCGACGTCCCGTTATGGAACGCCGAATGTTTCCGACGATTAGCGGAACAGTGTGTAGGGGCATTCATTGAGATAGCGCCTCCGACCTTACAAGATGGCGTTGTCCAAGGCGATTGTCGTGGAATTTCCACGGCCCACTAATTGCCGCATCGAACGGTCGTCGAGGAGGTGCGCCGTGCGCGCGATTCCCCATCAGGTCCGCCCGGTCGGTACCCACCCGGCGATCCGCCGGTGAGCGGGCGCTGGGTGGCGCACCTACCGTTCACCGCCGCCGACCTGCCCGCCGCCCACCGGTTCGCGGCCGCACTGGCCCGGTCGGTGACGTTCCTGTCCCAGGTGGACGCCGGTGAGGCGACCGTCTCGGCCGAGGACGAGCAGTGCGTACGCCATCGGGTCTTCTGCGACCTCCCGCTGCCCGGCGGGCCCCGCTGCGTGCGCCGGGTCGACCACGACGGGCCCTGCACGGCCCGGCCGTCCCGATGACCGGCGCACCCACCGTCGCCTGCCCGGACTGCGACGGCATCACCCCGGCCGGATGCCATCGCTGCGGGCGGCGGGGCCGGCGGCGCGCCCAGCTCGTGCTGACCGTTGCCAACCTCGGCACCGGCGCGGTCGCGTCCCACCAGGTGCTGCCGAGCAACCTCGACCCCCGTCCGGAGGCGGCGGGTGGCTGGGCGGTCGACCTGACTCCCCGGGTACGCGAGCTGGCCGCCGAGGCCGGCGTCGCCACCACCGTGGAGCCGGTGGTCGTACCGATGCCGGCTGCCTGGCGGCCCGACCTGCCGGCGGCGGAGCGGCAGGAGTGGGCGGCGCGGGCCCTCGCGGCGGCGGCCGGGCCGGCATGGCGGGTGTGGGTGGGCCGGTCGACCGCCCCGCCCCCGGTCGACCCGGTGCAGCGGCTGGGCCGGCTGTGCGCGCTGGCCGATCTGCTCCTGCTCGACCTGGTCGTGGAGGCCCGCCGGCACGGCAACGCCCTGCGCTGGGCCGTCCGCTACGAGGTGCCCGGCTCCCCGGTGCCCGGCCTGCCGTCGGAGCCGGGCTACGCCGACCTGACGGCGGCCCTGGCCGGCACCGACGTGGCCGCCGCGCTGACCGGGCTCGGCGAGCGCGGCCGGGATGCTCCCGCGCGGCTGCTCCGCCCCGACCCGCTGCGGGCACTGGCCCCGGCGGCGACCGTCAGCCTGGCGCGGGTCGCGCGGCGGGTGCGCGCCGACTGCGCGGGCCGGGCGGGCGGCGGCCGACTGCCCGGCGCGCAGGCCGTGTGGCGGGACGGCCGCTGGTGGCACACCGCCCTGCGCCCACATGACCCGGCGCACGACCCGGTCGGCCGGCCCGCCGGCCCGCGTCACGAACGGCCGCGGCCGCCGGACGGCGCGGGCCGTGGCGCGACGCACCGGCCCGACGGCGTGCACGACGGAGGGACGCCGCTGCGCCGGGCCGCCGAACCGCCGGACCCGTCGTGGCTCGGCGACCCGGTGCCGTCGCGGCCCTGCCCGGCCTGCCGCCCCGCCCGCCGCCGGGTGGCGTGGGCGCTACCCTGCGCCACCTGCGCCGGCACCGGCCGGATGCACCAGGCCGCCCTGATCACCCTGACCGACCTGCGGTGCCGGGTGGTCCACCTCGCGTGGCGGGCCGGCACGCCGGAGCCCGTGTCGACGGTCAGTGCCAGGCCCGGCGGCCGGTCGGTGGTCCGGCTCCCCGACCGTTACCGGCTGGGTGCCTGGGCGAGGGTCTTCGGCGTACGCCCGGAGGATCTCGCCGACGCCGACGGCGGCCACGCCCTCCCGCCGGACGTGCGCGACGGCTTCGTCGCCCTGCCTCGGGCGGGCGCGGACCCGGTGGGGGAGCAGGTTGCCGCCGTCGGCTCGGCGTTGCCCGCCGCGCGCCTGCTGGTCACCGCCGTCCGCCCCGCCGCGCCGCCACTGGCCGAGCTGCTCCGGCTCGCCTGCGGACTGGACCTCGCGCTGCTCGTGAACGTGCTGGACCTGCGACGGCATCCGGTCGCGCCGCTGCGGGCGCACGGGGTGCTCTGGTCGATCGACCTGCGTCCGCCGGACGCCCCGGTGCGCCCCGACGACCTGCCCGACCGGCCCAGCCTCGCGGCGGCCGTGGCGCACTGCCTGGAATGTCTCGACGTCATCCTCCCGGAGACCGTGCCGGCCGATCCCGGGGTGCCGGTCCCGGCACCCCGGTCGGTGCCCCGTCCGCTGCCGTCCGACCCGGTGCCGGGGCTGCGGCGGCTGGCCGCCCGGCATGCCGGGCAGCCGCTGAGCGTCCGGTTCACCCGGGCCGGCAGCACCGTGCACCGGCACGACGACGACGGCCCCTGCCCGATCGCCGAGGACGACGACCTGAGCGATCCCCGGTTGACGTGACCTGCCGGGTGACCACACGTTCGACGCGTGCGGGAGAGATCCGGAGCCGACCAGGTCGCCTCCGCGCCGCCGCGTGCGCCGCAGGCCGTGCGCGAGCGGCGGTTGATCGACTCGTCGGGGCGATGTAGCGGTGTCCCCGCACGGGGATACCGCTACATCGCCGATATGGCGTCGCGGGCGCTGGCGACGCGGATCCGGACTACTCCGGGACGCGGCGGTACGCGCCGTCGCTGGCCGACGTCGCCATCGAGGCGTACGCGCGCAGGGCGGCGGACACCGGGCGCTGCCGGTCCAGCGGGGTGTACGGCCGGTCCCGCTTCTCCTGGGCCACCCGGCGGGCCTCCAGCACGTCGTCGGGCACGTTCAGCTCGATCGACCGGGCCGGGATGTCGATGACGATCTCGTCGCCGGGCTCGACCAGGGCGATCAGCCCACCGGAGGCCGCCTCGGGGGAGGCGTGCCCGATGGACAGCCCGGAGGTGCCACCGGAGAACCGGCCGTCGGTGAGCAGCGCGCAGGACCGGCCCAGCCCGCGCCCCTTGAGGAACGAGGTGGGGTAGAGCATCTCCTGCATGCCGGGGCCGCCCTTGGGGCCCTCGTAGCGGATCACCACGACGTCCCCGGCGACGACCTCCTTGGCGAGGATCGCGGCGACCGCGTCGTCCTGCGACTCGTAGACCTTGGCCGGGCCCCGGAAGGTCAGGCACTCCTCGGGCACCCCGGCGGTCTTCACCACGCAGCCCTCCGGCGCAAGGTTGCCGTGCAGGATGGCCAGCCCGCCGTCGGCGGTGTAGGCGTGCTCCCGGTCACGCACGCACCCCTGCGCGGCGTCGGTGTCCAGGGTGGACCAGCGGTTGGTGGTGGAGAACGGCTCGATGGTGCGCACCCCGCCGGGCGCGGCGTGGAACAGCTCGACCGCCTCGGGGAGGGGCGAGCCGCCCCGCACGTCCCAGTCGGTGAGCCACTGGGCCAGCGAGGGGGAGTGCACGGCGTGCACGTCGCGGTGCAGCAGGCCGGCGCGGTCGAGTTCACCGAGGATGGCCGGGATGCCACCGGCGCGGTGCACGTCCTCCATGTGGTAGTTCGGCGAGTTCGGGGCGACCTTGGCCAGGCAGGGCACCCGCCGGGAAACGGCGTCGATGTCGGCGACGGTGAAGTCGAGTTCGGCCTCGCGGGCGGCGGCGAGCAGGTGCAGGATCGTGTTGGTCGACCCGCCCATCGCCACGTCGAGGGCGACCGCGTTGTCGAACGCCTTGCGGTTGGCGACGTTGCGGGGCAGCACGGAGGCGTCGTCCTGGTCGTACCAGCGCTTGGCGATCGCGACGGCGGTCCGGCCGGCCTCCACGAACAGTGACCGGCGCGCGGCGTGGGTGGCCAGCGTCGAGCCGTTGCCGGGCAGCGCCAGGCCGATCGCCTCGGTGAGGCAGTTCATCGAGTTGGCGGTGAACATGCCGGAGCAGGAGCCGCAGGTGGGGCAGGCGGAGCGTTCGATCTCGCCGAGCTGGTCGTCGGTGACCGCCTCGTTGGAGGAGGCGACCATCGCGTCGATCAGGTCGAGCTTGGAGTGCACGACGCCCTCGATCGCCACCGTCTTGCCGGCCTCCATCGGGCCGCCGGAGACGAAGACGGTCGGGATGTTGAGCCGCAGCGCGGCCAGCAGCATGCCGGGGGTGATCTTGTCGCAGTTGGAGATGCAGACCAGGGCGTCGGCGCAGTGGGCGTTGACCATGTATTCGACCGCGTCGGCGATCAGCTCCCGGCTGGGCAGCGAGTAGAGCATGCCGCCATGGCCCATGGCGATGCCGTCGTCGACGGCGATGGTGTTGAACTCGCGCCCCACCCCGCCGGCCTCGGCCACCGCGTCCGCGACCAGGCCACCCATGTCCTTCAGGTGGACGTGACCGGGGACGAACTGGGTGAAACTGTTCGCGATGGCGACGATCGGCTTGCCGAAGTCGTCGTCGGTCATCCCGGTGGCCCGCCACAGGGCCCGGGCGCCGGCCATCGTCCGACCGTGGGTGGAGGTCCTCGACCGCAGCTCAGGCATGGGTACCAGTCTTACACCGCCCGGCGGGCGGCTCCTACCGCTCGCGCCGTGTCCCAACAGTTGCACACCCGGTACCCCGTAGCGGGTGCCGATCCGGCACAGTTGAGGTCGTGCGTTTACCCCCGGGCATGGTCGCCGTGGCGGTGTTGAGCGGCCTGCTCGCCGTCGCCGCCGCCGCACTGTTGGCCGACTCGGCCCGGCGGCGCGGCGGGCCGCACCGCCAGGCGCACCTGTTGTTCGCCGTGGCCGCCACGATCGCCCTGGCCACCGTGGTCGCCGGCGTCGTCGCGGTGCTCGGCGCGACCGAGCACGGGGCGCACCGGCGCGGTCAGGGAATGGGCTGGGCGTCGCTGATCGCGGTCGGCACCGCGCTGAGCGGGCTGGGCTACTGCGCGGGTCTGCTCCGCCTGCCCGGCGCGATGGTGGCCCGGGCCGCCGCCGCGCGGCTGCTGCTCGACGGGCTGACCGTGGCCGCCGCGATCTGGTTCGTCGGCTGGGTGCTCCTGTCGGAGCCGACCCGGCTGCTCGGGCCGGCGACCCCGAGCGCCTGCCCGGCGATCCTGCTCGCCTCGGTGACCGCAGCGATCACCGCCGGCCTCACCGGCATGGTGGTGGCCCGCGCCGACGGCCCCCGGACCCGGCTGGCCGTGCTCGGTGTCGGCACCACCGCGACCGCCACCGGTGGCCTCGTCCTGGCCGCCGGGGTCTGCCAGGGCGGCTCGGCGATGGCGCTGACCGGTGCCGCACTGCTCGCCGTGGGCATGCTCGCCGGGGCGCTCGCCGTGCACCGGGTGGACGCCCCCGGCCAGGTCGACATCGACCTGATCAGCCGCGACGGCGAGTACGCCTTCATCCCGATGGTGGCGATGGCCGGTTCGGCGATGTACCACCTCGTCCAGGGCGGCCGGTTCGACGCGCTGGGCATCATCGCCGGCAGCCTGGAGGGCTTCGCCCTGGTCACCCGGCAGTACCTCACCCTCAACGACGTACGCAGCTACGCCCACCGGCTGGCCGACCGGGAGGCGCACTTCCGGGAGCTGGCCCACACCGACCCGCTGACCACCCTCGCCAACCGGCGTGGCCTGCTGCGGGAGATGCAGCGCTGCGCCACCGAGGGGGGTGGCTGCGTGTTGCTCGGCCTCGACCTGGACGGCTTCAAGAACGTCAACGACATGCGTGGCCACGACGTCGGCGACATGGTGCTGGCCGAGGTGGGCCGGCGGCTGCGGAGCAACCTGCGCCCCGGTGACCTGGCCGCCCGGCTCGGCGGCGACGAGTTCGCGGTGCTGATGCGGGGCCGGCCGACCGACGCGGACGTGGTGGCCGAGCGGCTGCTGGGGGTGCTCGGCCGGCCCTACGACCAGGAGGGCGGGGCGGTCTTCCTCTCGGTCAGCATCGGGGTGGCCGGCCAGGGCGGCGACGACCCGGACGTGGTCGGCCTGCTGCGCCACGCCGACCTGGCCCTGCGCTACGCCAAGCAGCGCGGCAAGAACCGGATCGAACGCTACGACGGCAGCTACGACCAGCTGCTGACCCGGCGTACCCGGCTGGAGCACGAGATGCGTGGCGCGATCGAGCGCGACGAGCTGCGGCTGGCCTTCCAGCCGGTGGCGTCGCTGCCCTCGGTCCGGCCGGTGGGTGCCGAGGCGCTGCTCCGCTGGCACCACCCCGAGTTGGGCAACGTCCGGCCGGACGAGTTCATCCCGCTGGCCGAGGAGTGCGGGATGATCGCCAAGCTGGGCGCCTGGGTGCTGCACCAGGCGTGCTGGCAGCTGTCCCGTTGGCTGGCCGACGGCCACGACGTCTGGGTGTCGGTCAACGTCTCCCCACGCGAGCTGCACGCCCCGGAGTACGTGGTGCAGGTGGCCGAGGCGTTGCGCGCCCACCACGTGCCGCCGCAGCGGCTGGTGCTGGAGGTCACCGAGCATGCCGTCGCCACCGACCTGGACGAGCTGATCCGCCGGCTGACCGCGCTGCGGCGGACCGGGGTGCGGATCGCGCTCGACGACTTCGGTGCGGGGTACTCGTCGCTGGGGCAGTTGCGTCGGCTGCCGATCGACATCCTCAAGATCGATCACAGTCTGGTCGCCGAGCACGAGCCGGTCCGCCCGGTGGGCCGGGACGGGCCGGCGTTCGCCCCGATGGTCGACATCGTCATGCGGCTGGGCCACCAGTTCGGCCTGGAGGTGATCGCCGAGGGGGTCACCAACCCGGCCGAGCTGGCCGCGGTGGTCGCCGCCGGCTGCCGGTTCGGGCAGGGCGCGCTCTTCGGCTGGGGGGTGCCGGCCGAGCATCTGGAGGCGATGCTGGAGGCGGCCACCTCGCCGGGCGCGCGCCCCGCGTCGGCTCCGCCGGCCCCGCCGCCCCCGCCGCTGCGACCCACCCCGTCGCCGCTGCTGCCCCGGCTGCGATCCCACCCACCGGCATCTCCGTCGGTGCCTGCCCCGCGCCCCGCGTATGAGGAGTCCACGCAGGCCGGGCCGGTTGACGAGACCCCGAACGGGGACGGCATCCCTCGTTCGTGAACCAACATGTGGGATCAGTTGACTCATCGCGTGAGATGCGTCAGGCTTGGCCCATGTCGTCGAACCGGTCGCTGCGAGTACTTACCTGAGCGCACTCTCCCGCTGTCGAGAGTGCGCTGGCCCCGTGCATCTGCACGAGGGCCGTTTTTATTGCCGTCGGAACCACCGGGGCGGGCCGCCGCCCCCGTCGCACCTGTCGTAGCAGCTCCACCCAACTCCAGCCGAAGGCCTGAACCGCCATGACGAGACCCACGCCAGAGACCCTCGCCCACTCCGCCCGGCGGGCCCGTACGGTCACCGAGCCGGCCGGCGACGCCGACCACACCACCCCGCCGCGCGCCGCCGCGCCGGCCACCCCGGCCGTACGGCCGTCCGGGCCGGTCCCGGTCTCCGGTGCCGGCTCCCTGGTGCGGTCGTTGGAGGCGCTCGGCGTCGACGTCGTCTTCGGCATCCCCGGCGGGGCGATCCTGCCCGCCTACGACCCGCTCTACGACTCCTCGGTGCGGCACGTCCTGGTCCGGCACGAGCAGGGCGCGGGACACGCCGCCACCGGGTACGCGCAGGCCACCGGCCGGGTGGGCGTCTGCATCGCCACCTCCGGGCCGGGCGCGACGAACCTGGTCACCCCGATCGCCGACGCGTACATGGACTCGGTGCCGATCGTCGCGATCACCGGGCAGGTGGCCCGCCCGATGATCGGCACGGACGCCTTCCAGGAGGCGGACATCCAGGGCATCACCCTGCCGATCACCAAGCACAACTTCCTGGTGCAGAACGCCGAGGAGATCCCGCAGGTCCTCGCCGAGGCGTTCCACCTGGCCGCGACCGGGCGTCCCGGGCCGGTGCTGGTGGACATCCCCAAGGACGTCCTGCAGGCGGCGACCACCTTCTCCTGGCCGCCCACCCTGGACCTGCCCGGCTACCGGCCGACCCTGCACCCGCACGGCAAGCAGATCCGGGAGGCGGCGCGGCTGATCAGCGGCGCCCGCCGGCCGGTGCTCTACGTCGGCGGCGGGGTGCTCAAGGCCGGTGCGACCGAGTCGTTGCGCCAGCTCGCCGAGCTGACCGGCATCCCGGTGGTGACCACGCTGATGGCGCTGGGCGCGTTCCCCGACTCGCACCGTCAGCACCTGGGCATGCCGGGCATGCACGGCACCGTCGCCGCCGTCTACGGCCTGCAGAAGGCCGACCTGATCGTGGCGCTGGGGGCCCGGTTCGACGACCGGGTCACCGGCAAGCTGGACTCGTTCGCCCCGGACGCCACGGTGGTGCACGCCGACATCGACCCGGCCGAGATCGGCAAGAACCGGCACGCCGACGTCCCGATCGTCGGCGACGCCAAGCACGTCATCGACGAGCTGATCGCGGCGGTGACCACCGAGCAGAAGGCCGGCCGTCGCACCGAACTGCACGACTGGTGGCACCAGCTCGACGACCTGCGCGAGCGGTACCCGCTGGGCTACGACGAGCCGGCCGACGGCACCCTGTCCCCGCAGTACGTGATCAAGCGGCTGGGCGAGATCGTCGGCCCGGACGCGATCTACGTGGCCGGGGTCGGCCAGCACCAGATGTGGGCCAGCCAGTTCATCTCGTACGAGAAGCCGGGCACCTGGCTCAACTCCGGCGGCCTCGGCACCATGGGGTACGCCGTCCCGGCGGCGATGGGCGCGAAGGCCGGCCGGCCGGACACGGTGGTGTGGGCGGTGGACGGCGACGGCTGCTTCCAGATGACCAACCAGGAGCTGGCCACCTGCGCGCTGGAGGGCATCCCGGTCAAGATCGCGGTAATCAACAACGGCAACCTGGGCATGGTCCGGCAGTGGCAGACCCTGTTCTACGAGGGGCGCTACTCCAACACCGAGCTGGGCACCCACAAGCACCGCATCCCCGACTTCGTCAAGCTGGCCGAGGCGCTCGGCTGCGTCGGCCTACGCTGCGAGAACGCCGAGGACGTCGACAAGACGATCGAGGCGGCGATGGCGATCACCGACGCACCTGTCGTGATCGACTTCACGGTCGGCAAGGACGCGATGGTCTGGCCGATGGTGGCCGCCGGCACCAGCAACGACGAGATCATGTTCGCCCGGGGCGTCCGCCCGACGTTCGACGAGGACGACATCTGAGATGAGTGACCGATTCCCCGGGACCGTGCACCGGCACGGCCCGACCGAGCGAAGCGAGACGGTGGCATGACCCTGCACACCCTGTCCGTGCTGGTGGAGAACAAGCCCGGTGTCCTGGCCCGGGTCTCCGGCCTGTTCTCCCGGCGCGGCTTCAACATCGACAGCCTGGCCGTCGGTGAGACCGAGAACCCCGACGTCTCCCGGATCACCATCGTGGTCAACGCCGACTCGTCGCCGCTGGAGCAGGTCACCAAGCAGCTCAACAAGCTGGTCAACGTACTGAAGATCGTCGAGTTGGACCCGCAGGTCTCGGTGGCGCGGGAGCTGCTGCTGGTCAAGGTCCGCGCCGACCGCGCCGCCCGCGCGCAGGTGCTGGAGACGGTCGCCCTGTTCCGGGCCCGGGTGGTCGACGTCGCGCCGGACACCCTCACCGTCGAGGCCACCGGCACCCCCGACAAGCTCGACGCGCTGCTGCGCGACCTGGAGCCGTTCGGGATCAAGGAGATGGTCCAGTCCGGCACGGTGGCGATCGGGCGCGGCTCGCGGTCGATCACCGCCGGCCCGGCGCTGCGCGCCGCTTGAGCGCGCCGCCCACCCGCCACCGCACACAGTCCACGACGGTCGACGAGACCGCCGTACGAAAGGGAAGTCAATGAGCGTTGAGGTTTACTACGACGACGACGCCGACCTGGGCCTGATCCAGGGCCGCAAGGTCGCCGTGATCGGGTACGGCAGCCAGGGCCACGCCCACGCGCTGTCGCTGCGTGACTCCGGTGTCGACGTGGTGATCGGCCTGCCGGCGGGCTCCAAGAGCCGGCCCAAGGCCGAGGAGCAGGGCCTGCGGGTGCTCACCCCGGCCGAGGCGGCGGCCGAGGCCGACGTGATCATGATCCTGGCGCCGGACACCGCCCAGCGGACCATCTACGCCGAGTCGATCGCCCCCAACCTCGCCCCCGGCAAGGCGCTCTTCTTCGGGCACGGCTTCAACATCCGGTACGGCCTGATCACCCCGCCGGCCGACGTGGACGTGGCGATGGTCGCCCCGAAGGGCCCCGGCCACCTGGTCCGCCGCCAGTACGTCGACGGCAAGGGCGTGCCCTGCCTGGTCGCCGTCGAACAGGACGCCAGCGGCAACGCCTTCCCGCTCGCCCTGGCGTACGCCAAGGGCATCGGCGGCACCCGGGCCGGCGCGATCAAGACCACCTTCACCGAGGAGACCGAGACCGACCTCTTCGGCGAGCAGGCGGTCCTCTGCGGTGGCGCGGCGGCTCTGGTGCAGACCGGGTTCGAGGTGCTCACCGAGGCCGGCTACGCCCCCGAGGTGGCCTACTTCGAGTGCCTGCACGAGCTGAAGCTCATCGTCGACCTGATGTACGAGGGCGGCATCGCCCGGATGCGGTACAGCATCTCCGACACCGCCGAGTACGGCGACCTGTCCCGGGGCCCGCGCGTGGTCGACTCGCGGGTCAAGGAGGAGATGCGCAAGATTCTCGGTGAGATCCAGTCCGGCGAGTTCGCCCGCGAGTGGGTGGCCGAGGACGAGGCGGGCCGGCCGAACTTCGCCAAGTGGCGGGCCGAGGGCGCGGCGCACCCGATCGAGGAGACCGGGCAGAAGCTGCGCTCGATGATGAGCTGGGTGGACCGCCCGCTCACCGAGACCGCCTGACCCGTCGGCCGTACCTGTGCCCCGGCTCGGGCGTGTCGTGGGCCGGGTGATCTGCTGACGTGAAGCGGTATGACTGGCAGGCATAAATATGCCTGCCAGTCATACCGCTTTCTGCGTGACCATCTCCCGGGCGGCCGGGGCTGCGCCGGGGCCGGGTCACTGCCGCCCGTCCCGTCGGCCCGCCACCGGACCCGCCCCGGCTCACCCGTCCCGCCGGTCGCCGTCGCCGTGCGCGGTGGCCGGTTCACCAGGCGGGACGGGGTGATCGTCGCCTCATCGACCGCGATCGGCCCCCGCGCCGTGCTCCCGGACCGGATGAACGGGGGATGACAGGCGTGCGACAACCCTGTGTGAGGGCCCTCACCCCGTAGACCGGGACCTGCCGGCGGGAGCGACCCCTACCATCCTTGGTGAGGTGCGTGACCGGCACCTGACGGCCATGGCACGGATCGGCGCAGGGCGCATCGCGGCGCCCGGTCGCCCCGGCCGAACCTAATACGACGTCTACGAGGACCGATGAATCCTGTCGTACTGATCGCCGAAGAACTCGCCCCCGCCGCCATCGAGGTGCTCGCGCACGACTTCGACGTACGCCACGTCGACGGCACCGACCGCCCGGCACTGCTCTCCGCGCTGGCGGAGGCCGACGCGGTCATCGTGCGCAGTGCCACGCAGATCGACGCCGAGGCGGTCTCCGCCGCGCCGCGCCTGAAGGTGGTCGCCCGGGCCGGCGTCGGGCTGGACAACGTCGAGGTCCCGGCCGCCACCGCGCGGGGCGTCATGGTCGTCAACGCCCCCACCTCCAACATCGTCTCCGCCGCCGAGCAGGCCGTCGCGCTGCTGCTCGCCGTCGCGCGCAACACCGCCAGCGCCAGCGCCGCGCTCAAGGCCGGCGAGTGGAAGCGGTCCAAGTACACGGGTGTCGAGTTGCAGGGCAAGACCGTCGGCGTGGTCGGCCTCGGCCGCATCGGCGTGCTGTTCGCCCAGCGCATCGCCGCCTTCGGCACCCGGCTGATCGCGTACGACCCCTACATCCAGCCGGCCCGCGCCGCCCAGCTCGGCGTCCGCCTGGTGGGGCTGGAGGAACTGCTGCGGGAGGCCGACTTCATCTCGATCCACCTGCCGAAGACCCCGGAGACGGTCGGCCTGATCGGCGAGAAGGAGCTGTCGATCGTCAAGCCGGGCGTCCGGATCGTCAACGCCGCCCGGGGTGGCCTGGTCGACGAGCAGGCCCTCGCGGACGCGATCGCCGAGGGCCGGGTCGCCGGCGCCGGCGTCGACGTGTACGCCAAGGAGCCGTGCACCTCCTCGCCGCTGTTCGCCTTCGACAACGTGGTGGCCACCCCGCACCTGGGCGCCTCCACCCACGAGGCGCAGGACAAGGCCGGTCTGGCCGTGGCCAAGAGCGTCAAGCTGGCGTTGCAGGGCGAGTTCGTGCCGGACGCGGTGAACGTGCAGGCCGGCGGGGTCGTCGCCGAGGACGTCCGGCCGCTGCTGCCGCTGGCCGAGAAGCTGGGCCGGGCGTTCACCGCCGTGGCCGGCGGGGTGGCCGCCAGCGTCACCGTCGAGGTGCGCGGCGAGATCGTCAACCACGACGTGTCGGTGCTGAAGCTCGCCGCCACCAAGGGGCTGTTCAGCTCCGTGGTCGAGGACCAGGTCACCTACGTCAACGCGCCGCACCTGGCCGCCGAGCGGGGCGTCGAGGTGACCCTCGCCACCCTGGCCGAGACGGTCGACCACCCGAACCTGGTCACCGTGCGGGGCGCGCTGCCCGACGGCCGTACGGTCAGCGTCTCCGGCACGGTCGCCCACACCGGCGCCCGCGACGTCATCAAGCTGACCGAGGTGGACGGCTTCGACGTGGAGATCGGCGCGGAGGGCATCCTGCTCTTCCTGCGGTACGTCGACCGGCCGGGCGTGGTCGGCACCGTCGGCACGCTGCTCGGCGAGGCCGGCATCAACATCGCCGCCATGCAGGTGGCCCGTCGGGAGGCCGGCGGCGAGACCCTGATGACCCTCACCGTCGACCAGGCGCTCGGGGCGGACCTGCTCACCTCGGCCGCCGACTCGATCGGGGCGACCGCCGCCAGCGCGGCCGACCTGCGCGACGAGTAGTCGCACCCGCACGGTTCACCACGGAGGGCCCGGCCGCACGGCCGGGCCCTCCGCCGTCCACACCCGAGCGTCCCGGGTGGTGCGGTCAGCGGGCCAGGCGCGACGGCGGCGGGTAGACCGAACCGTCCTGCGGGTCGAAGAGCATCAGGTCGTACTCCCCGGCCAGCCGTTCGATGTCGAGCAGCACCTGGTCGTCGCAGGTCGGTACGAGGTTCAGCGCCACGTGGTCGGCCGCCGCGTGCAGCGGCGACACCTCCCACGGGGTGCCCTGATGGGCGGGCCGGTCGGGGTACGAGGCGGTGATGGCGCGGTAGAAGGCGACCACCCGGGGGTCCGGATACCGCTCGCCGTGCCGTCCCTCGTGGCACTGCCGCACCGCGGCCCGGACGTCCTCGGGCGTGGCTCCGTCGTGCAGGGCCCACACGCTCAGATCGAAACTCACGGCGGACAGCGTGCCATCACCCGGACGCCCGAGCGACACTGACCCGCCGTGATCGCCACGAGTGGTCGAGAGTGTACGGAGAAACACGGTCCGCTGTGGAGACTCTTGCGTCGAGTTGCGTCGATTCGCTAGCGTACCGGTGCGGTCATCGGGAAAGTCGGAAGTCGACCCGTCTTCGGGTGACGGGGCCGAGCGTCCGGCCGGCCGGTCCGCACCCCTCGAATGCGCGAGCCACGCGCACTCGTCGCTGACCGGCCCCCACGGTCGTTGCCGAGACCGTGGGGGCCGATCGCCGGCCCGTCGACCGCGCCACCCCGTGGACCCCCTCCACAGGTCGGCCGACACGCCGCGACACCGCTCAGCGGCGTCGGTGGGCGAAGAGAGCCTGATAGGCCGAGTCGGCGCGGAACCACGACAGTCCCACCGGCCCGGCCGCGTACAACGCGGTCGCGTAGGCGTCGGCCACCGCCAGGTCCGGGCCGACGACGGTCGCGGCGACCAGCTGTCCGGCCGGTTCGCCGGTGTGCGGGTCGACCACGTGCCCCTGCCGGCCGGTGACCCCGGAGGTGCCCACCGCGCCGGCCGTCATCTCCAGCACCAGCGGGGTCCGCCGGCCGTCGGTCGGGTGGTGCACCGCCACCCGCCACGGGCCGCCGTGCGCGGCGTGCCCGCGTACCGTCAGGTCGGCGCCGGAGAGCACCGCGTAGTCGGTGATGCCGGCGGCGCGCAGCCGGGTCGCGGCCCGTTCCACCGCCCAGCCGTTGAGCAGGCCGCCGGGGTCGAAGCCGCCGGGGACGGCCCAGGCGTCGAACCAGCCGTCGGTGGCGGCCCGCATGGCCGCGCAGCGGTCCACCAGGTCGGTCAGCGGCGGGTACGACTCGGGGCTGATCTCGCCGCGCCGCAGCCGGGAGACCAGGCTCTGCGGCCGGTTCGGCCCGTAGGTGAGGTCGATCGCCCGCAGTTCGGCGACGGCGTCGCGTAGCGCGTCGCCGACCGCCCGGCGGCCCAGTTCCTCGGGGGCGTTGAGCAGGAGCGAGTATTCGGCGGTGCCGGTCCGGACGGAGTGCTGCACGGCGATCCGCCCGCCGGACGGGTCACCGGCGCGGTCGAGGCGGTGGCTGCGGGTGCCCAGGCGCAGGTCGGGACGGCGGCGGGAGAACGCCTTCTGGTCCACCCAGCGGGTGCGCGGTTGCTCGTCCAGTCGGCCTGGCCCCCGCTGCTGCTCGGTCCGCATCATCCTGCTCCTTCGCCGACGGTGCCGCGCCGTCGCGGCCGGTCCGTCCCGGGCCCCCACGACCCGTCCTGCACCGACCCTAGGCAGTGGAGATGACCGCACCATGAATGCTGCCTGGGAGCCTGCTGAGCATTTCGCTCTCCCAGATGGTGGAAGGCGCGTACCGGGAGGCGGGACGGGGACGTACCGTTGCGCTCAGCGGACGAGGTGAGGAGCAGCAGGTGGCACGGATCGCGGTGGTGGCCGGGGACGGGATCGGACCCGAGGTGGTCGCGCAGGCCCTCAAGGTCCTCGACGCCGTGCTTCCCGGCGTCGAGGCCACCCGGTACGACCTCGGCGCGGCGCGGTACCACCGCACCGGCGAGGTGCTGCCCGACTCGGTGCTGGCCGAGCTGGCCGGCCACGACGCCATCCTGCTCGGCGCGGTGGGCGACCCCACCGTGCCGCCGGGCGTGCTGGAGCGGGGCCTGCTGCTGAAGCTGCGCTTCGCCTTCGACCAGTACGTCAACCTGCGCCCGTCCCGGCTCTGGCCCGGGGTGCCCGGCCCGCTGGCCAACGTCAAGCCGGGCGAGGTCGACCTGGTCGTCGTCCGGGAGGGCACCGAGGGGCTCTACGCCGGGGCCGGCGGCAGCCTGCACCGGGACACCCCGGCCGAGGTGGCCACGGAGGAGAGCCTGAACACCAGGCACGGGGTGGAGCGGGTCATCCGGGACGCCTTCGCCCGGGCCGGTCGCCGGGAGCGGCGCAAGGTCACCCTGGTGCACAAGACCAACGTGCTGACCCACGCCGGCTCGCTGTGGGCCCGTGCCTTCGCGGCCGTCGCCGCCGAGCACCCCGACGTCACCACCGAGTACCAGCACGTCGACGCCGCCGCCATGTTCCTGGTCACCCAGCCCCAGCGGTACGACGTGGTGGTCACCGACAACCTCTTCGGCGACATCCTCACCGACATCGCCGCCGCGGTCACCGGGGGGATCGGCCTGGCCGCCAGCGGCTGCATCAACCCCACCGGGGCGTACCCGTCGATGTTCGAGCCGGTGCACGGCTCCGCGCCGGACATCGCCGGCAAGGGGGTCGCCGACCCGGTGGCCGCGGTGCTCTCCGCCGCGCTCCTGCTCGACCAGCTCGGCCACGCCGACGCCGCCGCCCGGGTGACCGGCGCGGTCGCCGCCGAGCTGGCCGGCCGGACGCCGGGTGTGGCGTTGCGCACCGACGAGGTGGGGGACCGGCTCGCCGCGCAGGCGGTGGCCTGACCCCGCGGGACGTGGAGCTATCCACTGAACGACCGTTCGGGGTAGGTTTTCTGGGACGTCAGCCCGGTGCGTGGTTCCCGCGTGCCGTCGATCCGCAGGGAGGTCAGCGCGATGAGCGGTGGTGACATGCTCGATTTCGAGATCCGTCCGAATCCCGCGCCGGTATCCGCCGCCGAGCGGGCCGCCCTGCTGGTCGACCCCGGCTTCGGCCGGGTCTTCACCGACCACATGGTGACCATCCGGTACGCCGACGGCAAGGGCTGGTACGACCCCCGGGTCGAGGCCCGCGCGCCGATCCCGATGGACCCGGCCAGCGCCGTCCTGCACTACGCGCAGGAGATCTTCGAGGGGTTGAAGGCGTACCGCAGGGCCGACGGCTCGGTGACCATGTTCCGGCCGGAGGCCAACGCGGCCCGGTTCATCGCCTCCGCCCGGCGGCTGGCCATGCCGGAACTGCCTGCGGAGCTGTTCGTCGAGTCGCTGCGCAAGCTGGTCGAGATCGACCGGGACTGGATCCCCGACGCCGCCGACGCCAGCCTCTACCTGCGGCCGTTCATGTTCGCCAGCGAGGTGTTCCTCGGCGTCCGCCCGTCCCGGGAGTATCTCTACTGCGTCATCGCCTCACCGGCCGGTTCCTACTTCGCCGGCGGGGTGAAGCCGGTCACCGTCTGGGTCTCGCCGGACTACACCCGGGCGGCCCCCGGCGGCACCGGCGCGGCCAAGTGCGGCGGCAACTACGCGGCGTCGCTGTCGGCCCAGGCCGAGGCGATCGAGGCCGGCTGCGACCAGGTGGTCTTCCTCGACGCGGTCGAGCGTCGCTACGTCGAGGAACTGGGCGGCATGAACGTGTTCTTCGTCTACGACGACGACACCCTGGTCACCCCGCCGCTGACCGGCACCATCCTGCCGGGCATCACCAGGGACGCGCTGCTCGCCCTGGCCGCCGCCTCCGGGCACCGGGTCGTCGAGCGTCCGGTGAGCTTCGACGAGTGGCAGGCCGACGCCGCGAGCGGCCGGCTGCGCGAGGCCTTCGCCTGCGGCACCGCCGCGGTGATCACCCCGATCGCCCGGGTACGGCACCCCGGCGGCGAGTTCGTGATCGGCGGCGGTGAGCCGGGCCGGGCCAGCGCGGCGCTGCGGGAGCAGTTGGTGGCGGTCCAGCGGGGTGACGCACCCGATCCGCACGGCTGGGTCACCCACATCCGCTGACCACCCCGGCTGTCCTCCGGCCCGCCCCTCGTCGCTGGCGTGGGGGTGGGCCCCGACGGTCGGCCGCCCGCGTCCGGAGCCGGAGCCGACGGGCTGCTCCGGACAGCGTGCTGTGGTACTTCCCGGCCGGGCAGGTAACCATGTCTGTGCGTCCTTTCGAGCTGATGACGTCGACGAATCAGCCGAGCTGTGGCCGCTCTGCCTGCGCCAACGGTCGGGCCGGCGGTGACAGCCGGTAGGGGACGCCCGTCGCTCGGTGGGCTACGCCGCACCGGCCCACTCGGGCTGCGCCCTTCCACCCCGGCTGCGTGTCCCGCTTGGGCTGTGTGTCCCGCTCGGGTCGGGCTGCGTGTCCCGCTCGGGCTGCGTGTCCCGCTCGGGTCGAGCGTCCCGCTTGGGCTGCGTGTCGCGCTCGGGCTGCGTGTCGCGCTTGGGCTCGTCCCGGCTCGCTTCGGCGCGCTGCGGGTGTCGCGGTCGCCGGGGTGATGCTGACTCGTTTGCGTCATCAGCTCTAAAGGACGCACCCGGGCATCTGGAGGGTCTGGGCCCCGACCTGTCGCCCCGCCCGCCGGTGGCGATTCTCAGGGCTGGCAGGGCGCGTCGGCAGAAGCGGGCGCGGGTGGCGCGGGGCGCGTCGGCAGAAGCGGGCGTCGGGCACCGACGTGCCCGACGCCCGCTGCCGGAACGTCGGCGGTGCGCTCACCGCAGCGCGGGCGGCTCCAGCAGGTGGTCGCGCAGGGCGGCGAGCTGGTCGTCGGTGACGCCCGCGTGCCGCAGGTAGTCCTCGATCGAACCGTGCCGCTGGCGCAGCTCGGCGAGGAAGAGCGACATCGCCTCGGCGGGGGAGCCCAGGAAGGGCGCGGGCGGTGCTTCGGCCTCCGGCATGGACGCCGCCAGCCAGGCGCTGAACCGCTGGGACGCCTCGCTGCTCAGCGCGTAGTCCTCGGCGATCTGCTCGTCGTCGACGCCGAGCACGGACAGGGTCAGCGCGCAGACGATGCCGGTGCGGTCCTTGCCGGCGACGCAGTGCACCAGGACGGGCGCGTTGCCGCTGTCGGCGATCAGCCCGACCGCCTCGGCCAGCCCGGCGGTGCCGGTCTCGGCGAGGTCGGCGTACCGGTCGGCGAGGTAGCGGGCCAGGCTGGCCTCCGGCTCGTGGCGGCTCAGCGCCCAGTCGGCGTGCTCGGGGTGGATGTGCCGGTAGGCGAGGCCGTCGAGGTCGGGCACCCGGCCGTCCCGGTCCACCTCGGTCGGGCGGCGCAGGTCGATCACCGTACGGATGCCGAGCGCGGCGAACGCCTCCCGGTCGGTGCCGTCGATGCGGTGCGGGGAGTCCGAGCGGTAGAGCCGACCCCAGCGGACGGTACGTGCGTCGTGGCCGTGATAGCCGCCGACGTCGCGGAAGTTGAACATCGCGGAGAACGGGATACGCCGGCTGTTCTCGGTGGGGTTCACCCGCACACGGTAACGGCCGGCGGGGCGAGCACGCCGCCCCGCCGACCGTTACCGTCGATCGACAGTTGTGCCTGCCGGCTACCGGGCGGTGCCGGGCGGCAGGTTGCCGTAGGTGTCGTCGTAGTAGCCGCCCAGCTTGTCGCGGTAGGCCGCGTCGCCGTGGCTGGTCTCGTCGTACTCGGGAGCGGCCTTGATCTGGTCCCGGGTGCGGTCGACGTGGACCTTCCGGTCGTCGTGGTCGACCTGGTTGACGGTGCCGGCGGGGAGCATCACCTTCTTGCCGAAGATCCACGGGCCGGTGTCGACGACGAGGTAGCTGCCGCCGACCTCGTGGCTCGCCTCGTCGATCTTGCCGATGCCGCCGTCGGTCGCCTCGACCTTGTAGCCGACCAGGTCGGCGTCGGCGACCCCGGCCTCGTCGCGGTAGCTCCAGGGGTTGAACGCCCCGCCGGGGGCACCGCCGGCGATCGCGCCCTGGCCGTCGTCGACCATCGGGTCGGTGGTGCCGTGGGCGGTGTGCGGATCGAGCCTGTCCATGGGAACTCCTGCCTCGACTGTCGTAGTCGTTATCGGAGAAAAGCGCTTCGTGTCCGCATCTGAGGTACCCGAGGGGAGACGTCCCACACACCCCGTCCCGGGATGTGGATTCTGTCTCCCAGATTCGGGTGGGAGTGGCAGAGTGGCGACCGTGACCAGCTCCGCCCGCATTATTGGCAGCTAGCGCGCCGGCCTCCCCTCTGCCGAGCGCGCAGACCTCCCGCATCCGCGGGGGGTCTTTTTGTTGCCCCCCGCAAGGTTCGACGGTCCGAAGGAAGGGACTCGCGATGACGTTCCAGGTCTACGACACCACGCTGCGCGACGGCGCCCAGCGCGAGGGGCTCAGCTACTCGGTGATCGACAAGCTGGCGGTGGCCCGGCTGCTCGACGAGTTCGGCGTCGGTTTCATCGAGGGCGGATGGCCGGGTGCCGTGCCGAAGGACACCGAGTTCTTCCGTCGGGCCCGCACCGAACTGGACCTGCGGCACGCCCTGCTGGTCGCCTTCGGGGCCACCCGCAAGGCCGGGGTCGCCGTCGCCGACGACCCACAGGTGCGGGCGCTGCTCGACGCGCAGACCCCGGCCGTCGCCCTGGTCGCCAAGGCCGACATCCGGCACGTCGAACGCGCCCTGCGCACCACCGGCGCGGAGAACCTGGCGATGGTCCGGGACACGGTCGCCCACCTGGTCGCCGAAGGACGACGGGTCTTCGTCGACGGCGAGCACTTCTTCGACGGGTTCCGGCACGACCCGGCGTACACCGCCTCGGTGGTCGAGGCCGCGCTCGCCGCCGGTGCCGAACGGTTCGTGCTCTGCGACACCAACGGCGGGATGCTGCCGTCCCGGGTGACCGCCGCGATCGCCGACCTGACCGCCCGGACCGGCATCGCCCCGGAACTGTTCGGCATGCACGCCCAGAACGACACCGCCTGCGCGGTGGCCAACACCATCGCGGCCGTCGAGGCCGGGGTCCGGCACGTGCAGGGCACCGCCAACGGGTACGGCGAGCGCCCCGGCAACGCCGACCTCTTCGCCGTCGTGGCCAACCTCCAGCTCAAGCTCGGGCTGCCCGTCCTACCCGACGGCTGCCTGGAACAGATGGTGCGGGTCTCGCACGCCATCTCCGAGATCGCCAACATCGCCCCCGACACCCACCAGGCGTACGCCGGGGCCGCCGCCTTCGCCCACAAGGCGGGGCTGCACGCGAGCGCGATCAAGGTCGACCCGTTGCTCTACAACCACGTGGACCCGTCGGTGGTGGGCAACGACATGCGGATCCTGGTGACCGAGATGGCCGGCCGGGCCAGCATCGAGCTGAAGAGCCGCGAGCTGGGTCTTGACCTGGCCGGCCATCCGGACGCCGTGTCGAAGGTGACCACCCGGGTCAAGGAGCTGGAGGCGGGCGGCTGGTCGTTCGAGGCCGCCGACGCGTCGTTCGAGTTGCTGGTCCGCTCCGAGCTGCCGGACGCCGCCCCGGTGCGACCGTTCGCGCTGGAGTCGTACCGGGTGCTGGTCGAGCACCGGGAGGACGGCGCGGTGGTCTCCGAGGCCACCGTCAAGATCCGGGTACGCGGTGAGCGGGTGATCGCCACCGCCGAGGGCAACGGCCCGGTCAACGCCCTCGACGAGGCGCTGCGGGTCGGGCTGACCCGGTACTACCCGGAGCTGCGTCACTTCGAGCTGGCCGACTACAAGGTGCGCATCCTGGAGGGCACCCACGGCACCGGGGCGGTGACCCGGGTGCTGGTGGAGACCGCCGACGGCACCGGCCGGGACTGGACCACCGTCGGCGTGCACCCCAACGTGGTCGAGGCGTCCTGGCACGCCCTGGTCGACGCCCTCACCTACGGCCTCGACCGCGCGGCGGTGTGAGCCGACCTCCCGGCGTCAGGGGGCGGGCAGGCGCAGGGTGGCCAGCACGGCGCGGTGGTCGGTGGCGGGGACCCGGTGGACGGTGACCGCACGGACGGCGATCCGGCGGTCGACCAGGACGTGGTCGATGGTGACCGGCGGGATCGGGTCGCCGTCGTACGGGCCCCACGTGCCCACCAGCCCGGCCCCGACGGCGTCGGCGGCGTCGACGTAGCCGCTGGCCAGGAGGGCACGCAGCGGGGAGTGGTCGAGGGTGGCGTTGAAGTCCCCGGCGAGGATGCCGAGCTGTCCGTCGGGGGTGGCGCGCGGCTGGCCCGCCAGGTCGGTGCGCCACTCGTCGACCACCCCGACCGACCAGGGTGCCGCCGGGTGGGCCGACTCCACCCGCAGCGCCGGTGCGCCGGGCACCGCCACCGTCGCGTACGCCTGGGTGAACGCGAACCCGGTATTGCGCCGGAAACCGCCGCCGGTGAGGGGGAACCGGGCGTAGAGCCCGGAGCCGGTGGTGCCCACCTCGGGGTTGAGTTGGCGGTGGGGGAGCAGGTCGGCGAGGCCGGCCCGGTCGAGGGCGTCCCGCGCCGCCGGGGTGAACTCCTGCACGGTGAGCACGTCCACCTCGTTGCGGCGGACCAGTTCGACCAGGGTGGCCGCGTCGGCGTTGCCGGCGAGCAGGTTGGCGGTGAGCACCCGCAGTTGCGGCCCCCGGGTCGCCTGCTGCCGGTCCGGTAGCGCACGGGGTACCACCGCGCCGAGGAGGGCCAGCGCCGCCACCGCCGCGGCCACCGCCGGCCACCGGCACCGCAGGGCGAGGGCCAGCATCAGGGCCAGCAGGCTGCCTCCCGCCACGTACGGGGTGAAGGCGAGCGCCTGCACGAGCGGGCCCCGGTCCAACCCGACGAGGCGGACCACGGCCCAGACGAGGCCGGGTGCCACCGCCAGCCAGCAGATCAGCGGGACGGCGCGAGGGCGGGCGGTGGCCGGCGCCGGGGTCGTCAGCACGGCGGCCAGCCTAGCGGCCGATGCCGCCCCCGCCGGGCGCGGAGCCGTTCCATGAACGGTCGAGACTTCACGTTTCGCAATTTCCAACATCGTTTTCGAGATGGCAAAACGGGTTGGTGTGCTATTGACGCTCCGCTTTTCGTGGTGCTACGTTCCTCCTCGTTGAGGTGCCGCAACAGAGCGTAGTTTTCCCAGCTCAGGCCGGTCGGAAATGTTTCTTCTTCACTATTTCCGGCGCGGGTGGAAGGCTTTCCGCCCGCGTCCATTCCGGCTCGATCGCACCATCTCCATCCGGCTCGCCGTACGGTGGGTCGGCCGTATTGCCACGGTCACAAAAGGGAGACCTGTCATGGCCACATTCTTCAGGCGTAAGGCGGCGGCGGTGACGCTCGGCGTCCTGGCGCTCACCCTGGCCGGCGGCGGGATCGCCGTCGCGCAACCGGCGACCAAGGCCCCGGCCGAGGTGGCTCAGCCCGGGGCGCGGCTGGCCGGTGCCACCGGTCAGCCGCCGGTGACGGCGGCCGAAGCCAAGCAGGCCCGCGCGGCGCTGAAGGCTTCGCTCGCCCCGCCGGCCTCGGGTTCGGTCGCCTGGGCGGTCGTCGCCAGCGACGGCACCCTGCTCCAGCACTCGGCGAACGTCGTGTCGTCGACCAAGTACGGCACCGGCCAGTACCAGGTGCTGCTCGACTACAGCGTGGTCGGAAAGGCGTTCCAGGCCACCATCGGCACCAACGACCAGTTCAACGTGCCGCCGGCCGGCGAGATCGCGGTCGCCCCGCGCAACCAGACACCGAACGGCGTCTTCATCCAGACGTACAGCTCCAGCGGATCGGTGTCGAGCAAGCCGTTCCACCTGTTCGTCGCCAACTGAGGCGCGGACCCGTCGGCGGTGCCGGCCCCCACCGGGGGTCGGCACCGTCCGTTGTGGACCTCCTGTCCGTGACGGGTGGGGCGCGGATCGTCCGGTGACACCCGCATTGCGCCGCCGCACGGCGTTGCCGCCCCGCCGGGCCGGTCGTCCCTGTCCGGGGCGAATCGGCCCGTCGGGGCCGGAAATTCCGACGTTTGCCGGGCGGTGACCCCGGGAAGCAAGCACCGTGACGGACATCTCGGACACCCTGGCCAGCCTGCCCCGCCCGGTCGATGCCGACGCGGCGGGCGCCGAGTTGGAACAGACCCTCTTCGAGGTCAAACGCGTGATCGTCGGGCAGGACCGACTCGTCGAACGGCTGCTCACCGCGCTGATCGCCGACGGCCACTGCCTCCTTGAGGGGGTGCCCGGCGTGGCCAAGACGCTGGCCGCGCAGACCCTCGCCACCGTCGTCGGCGGCACCTTCACCCGCATCCAGTTCACCCCCGACCTGGTCCCCTCCGACATCGTCGGCACCCGGATCTACCGGGCCTCGACCGAGAACTTCGACGTCGAGCTGGGCCCGATCATGGCCAACCTGGTGCTCGCCGACGAGATCAACCGGGCCCCGGCCAAGGTGCAGTCCGCGCTGCTGGAGGCGATGGCCGAACGGCAGGTCACCATCGGCGGGCGGAGCTGGCCGGTGCCGGAGCCGTTCCTGGTGCTGGCCACCCAGAACCCGATCGAGTCCGAGGGGGTCTACCAGCTCCCCGAGGCGCAGCGGGACCGCTTCCTCATGAAGATCGTCGTCGACTACCCGGGCGACGCCGACGAGCTGGCCATCCTCTACCGGATGAGCAGCGACCGGCCCCGCCCCCGCCAGGTGCTCGACCCGGTCCGGCTGCGTGACTACCAGCGCCGGGCCGCCCAGGTCTTCGTACACCACGCGCTCGCCGAGTACGTGGTCCGGCTGATCCTCGCCACCCGCGACCCGGGCCGCTTCGGGCTGCCGGAGATCGCCCCGCTGCTGGCGTACGGGGCGAGCCCCCGGGCCACCCTCGGCCTGGTCGCCGCCGCCCGCGCCCAGGCGTTGCTGCGGGGCCGCGAGTACGTGCTCCCCGACGACGTCCGCGAACTCGCGGTCGACGTGCTCGCCCACCGGCTGGTGCTCTCGTTCGACGCGGTCGCCGACGGGGTCAGCGCCGAGGCGGTGGTGCACCGGCTGGTCCAGGCGGTGCCGCCCCCGGTGCTCGCCACCGGCCACCCCGAGTACACGCCCGACCTGGCGGCGGCGTGAACGCCCCGGCACCCCTGGCCGGCCCGACGCTTGCCGACCTCGCCCCCGAACGGCGGCTGCGCCGCCTCGAACTGACCGTCACCCGCCGGCTGGACGGGCTGCTCCAGGGCCAGTTGCGTGGTCTGCTGCCCGGCCCCGGCAGCGAGATCGCCGGCAGCCGCGAGTACCGCCCCGGCGAGGACGAGGTACGCCGGATGGACTGGGCGGTCACCGCCCGTACCACCGTCCCGCACGTCCGCGAGGTCGACGCCGACCGGGAGCTGACCACCTGGCTGCTGGTCGACGCCAGCCCCAGCATGGAGTACGGCACCGCCGAACTGGACAAACGGGAACTCTCGGTGGCGGCCGTCGCCGCGGTCGGGTTCCTCACCGCCGGCACCGGCAACCGGCTCGGCGCACAGGTGCTCGGCCGCGACGGGCTGCGCCGGTTCCCCGCCCGCAGCGGGCGTACCCACCTGCTGAGCCTGCTCCGCGCGTTGCTGCACGCCCCCCGGGCGGACGCCGAGCCACCGACCGGCCCGCCGGTCGGCCCCGACCTGGCCGCGGCCTTCGCGGCGATGCACCGGACCGCCGTCCGGCGGGGGCTGGTGGTGGTGGTCTCCGACTTCCTCGACGGGCTGCCCGACGACCCCGACGCCCCCACCCCGTGGGAGCCGGCGCTGCGTCGCCTCGCCGCCCGGCACCAGGTGCTCGCGGTCGAGGTGACCGACCCACGTGAGCTGGAGCTGCCCGACGTCGGCCTGATCACCCTGGTCGATCCGGAGACCGGCCGGCGGCGCGAGGTGTGGACCGGTGACCCGGAGTTGCGCCGCCGGTACGCCGACGCCGCCGCCGCGCAACGCGCCCAGGTGACCCGCGCGCTGCGCCGCAGCGGGGCCGGTCACCTGGCGTTGCGCACCGACCGGGACTGGACCGCCGACATCGTGCGGCACGTGCACGCCCAGCGTCGGCTGGCGGCCGCGCCCGCCGCCTCCCGGGGAGGTGCCGCGTGAACTGGCAGTCACCCGTCCGGCTCCTGCTGCTGCTCGGGGTGGCCGCGCTGGCCGCCGGCTACCTGCTGGCGCAGCGCCGCCGCAGCCGGTACGCGGTCCGCTTCACCAACCTGCGGCTGCTCGACCGGGTCGCCCCGCAACGCCCCGCCTGGCGGCGGCACGTGCCCGCCGGGCTCTTCCTGGCCATGCTGGCTCTGCTGGTGGTCGGCTTCGCCAGGCCCACCGCCGAGGTACGGGTGCCCCGCGAGCGGGCCACCGTGATGGTCGCCGTGGACGTCTCCACGTCGATGCTCGCCACCGACGTGGAACCGGACCGGTTGACCGCCGCCAAGGAGGCCGCCCGGACCTTCGTCGACGGGCTGCCCGACGAGTTCAACGTGGGGCTGGTCGCGTTCGCCGGCAGCGCGGCGGTGCTGGTGCCGCCGAGCACCGACCGGGGTGCCCTGCACGACGGGATCGACCGGCTCGCCGAGGGGATCACCGGGGTGCAGGGCACCGCCATCGGCGAGGCGATCAGCGCCTGTCTCGGCGCGGTCAAGAGCCTCGACGAGAAGGCGGCCAAGCAACCGCCGCCGGCCCGGGTCGTCCTGCTCTCCGACGGGGCGAACACGTCAGGCGCGGACCCGATGGAGGCCGCCGCGGCGGCCGTCGCGGCGAAGGTGCCGGTGCACACCATCTCGTTCGGGACCCCTGGCGGGTTCGTCGACCGCGGTGGCCGCCCGATCCAGGTGCCGGTCGACGGGCAGACCCTGCGGGAGGTCGCCGACCAGACCGGGGGCGGGTTCCATGAGGCCGGCAGCAGTGCCGAACTGCGTGACGTCTACGAGGACATCGGCTCCTCCGTCGGCTACCGCAAGGAACGCCAGGACATCTCCGCCCGGTTCATCGGGCTCGGGCTGGTCTTCGCCATGGGGGCGGCGGCCGGGTCGATGCGCTGGTTCTCCCGCCTGCCCTGAGCGGGACGACGCGGGCCCACCTGCCCCTGATCCGTCGCAACAGTGAGGAGCGGACGTATGGCAGTACAGACCGGTCTGGGGGAACCCCGGGGTCCCTGGTTCCTCTCACCCGACCTGGGGCCGGACGGCCGGCACCGGTGGGACGTACCCGATCCGGGGGAGGACCCGTCCCGGCGGCGCTGGCGTGGCCGGTTGTGGACCGCCGTGGCGGTGGTCGCCCTGTCCACCGTCTCCGGGGCGGCGGCCGGCGGTTGGGTGGCCGGCCAGGGCGGGGCGGGTCCGACGGCGGCCTCCGCCGCCCCGGTGCCGGCGGAACTGGTCACCGCCGCCCAGAAGACCGTTCCCGGGGTGGTGTCCGTGCTGGTCGGCGGCGGTGCCAACGGGCAGTCGGCGACCGGCTCCGGCTTCGCCATCGACAACGAACAGCACATCGTCACCAACGACCACATCCTGGCCAAGGGGGGTGGTGGCGCGGTGACCGTGGAGATGCCCGACGGCCGCCGGTACGCCGCCGAGGTGGTGGGCCGGGAACCCGGCAGCGACCTGGCCGTGCTGAAGGTGCCGTCGGCCGCCGGGTTGGCCCCGCTGCCGCTGGCCAAGCCCCGGTCCACCCGGGTCGGCGAACCGGTGCTCGCGGTCGGCTCGCCGCTCGGCCTGGCCGGCACGGTGACCGCCGGGATCGTCAGCGCCCTCAACCGGCAGGTACGGCTGGGCACCAACCGGCGCAGCGCGGTGCAGACCGACGCGTCGATCAACCCGGGTAACTCCGGCGGCCCGCTGGTCAACGCCCGGGGCGAGGTGGTCGGGGTGAACACGGCGATCGCCACCATCGACGGCAGCGGCTCGATCGGCATCGGCTTCGCCATCCCCATCGACCAGGTGCAGCAGACCGCCGACACCATCATCGGCAAGGGCGGCTGAGCCCGGAGGACCCGGGCCGGGCCGCCGTGCCCACCGGCGCGGTGGGGTCCGGGTGGTCTTCACCCGGGTCGGGGTGATCGCGCTGCTGCTGTTCGGCGCGGTCGCCTACGCCACCGTCGGGCCCGACCACGACCGGGCCGAACCGGCACCCTCGGCGACCGTGACGCCCACCGGCGACCGGGGGCGCTAACCTCGCCGGATGGACGACGGACTACGGGTGACCGACCGGTGGACCGTGCCCGCCGCCGAGCTGCGGGAACGGTTCTCGCGTTCGTCCGGGCCGGGTGGGCAGGGGGTCAACACCACCGACTCCCGGGTCGAGCTGAGCTTCGACGTGGCCGGCACCACCAGCCTGCCCCCGGCGCTGCGCGAGCGGGTACGGGAACGCCTCGCCGGCCGGCTCGTAGACGGGGTGCTCACCATCGCCGCCAGCGAGCACCGCGCGCAACTGGCCAACCGGGAGGCGGCCCGGGAACGGCTGGTCGCCCTGCTGCGCGAGGCCGTCGCCCCGCCCCCGCCGCCCCGGCGTCCCACCCGCCCCTCCCGGGGTGCCAAGGAACGCCGGCTGGCCGACAAGAAGCGCCAGTCCCAGCGCAAACGGGACCGTCGTGCCGACGGCGACTGACCGCCGCCCGCGCCGGTCGGGTCCCGGCGGCGGCACCGTCGACGCGGTGCTGTGCGCCGGTGACGCGGTGCGGTGCGCCGGTGACGGAAAACCCGGGCCGGGGCGGGCCGGCGCTGCCTAGGCTGGCGGGCATGTCCACCGACACCCTGGTCACCCTCGCCGGCGTCACCGCGCTCGCCGGTGCCCCCGACGGGCCGAGGATCTGCGGCGGCGACGACGCCACCGACGTGATCGGCGCGGCGCTGGGTCACGGGGTCGGCCTGGTGGTGCTTCCGGTACGCCGGCTCGCCGTCGAGTTCTTCACGCTGCGTACCGGGGTGGCGGGCGCGGTGGTGCAGAAGTTCGTCAACTACCGGCTGCGGCTGGCCGTGGTCGGAGACATCTCGGGGCACGTCGGGCGGAGCACCGCCCTGCGCGACTTCGTCGTCGAGGCCAACCGGGGCGACCAGCTCTGGTTCGTCGACACCACGGCCGAGCTGGAGGAACGGCTGCGTGTCGAAGCGCTTCGCCAGGATGCGGGAGGGCGTTGAGCCGGGGCGGCCGGTCTGGTGGGATGTCCGTGGGAGCAACCGGGCCGTCACCGACCGCACGTCGTCACGTGACAGGAGTCCCCTCACCATGCTCCGAAGGCCTTTCCTCTCCGCCCTGCTCGCCGCGTTCGCGGCAGTTCCGCTCACCCTGCTCGTCGGGTTGGTCGCCACCCCGGCGGCCCGTCCCGCCGCCGCCACCCCGGTCCGCGTCATGCCGCTCGGCGACTCGATCACCGGCTCGCCCGGCTGCTGGCGGTCCCTGCTGTGGAACCGTCTCCAGTCCACCGGCCACACCGACGTCGACTTCGTCGGCACCCTCGGCCCGCAGGGCTGCGGGCAGCCGTACGACGGGGACAACGAGGGCCACGGCGGTTACCTGGTGACGAACGTCGCCAACCAGAACCTGCTGCCCGGCTGGCTCGCCGCGACCCACCCCGACGTCGTGCTCATGCACTTCGGCACCAACGACGTGTGGAGCAACATTCCCCCGGCCACCATCCTTGCCGCGTACTCGAAGCTGGTGGACCAGATGCGGGCCAGCAACCCGGCGATGCGGATCATCGTCGCGAAGATCATCCCGATGGCCCCGTCGAGCTGCGCCGAGTGCGGGCAGCGGGCGGTGGCCCTGAACGCCACGATCGACGGCTGGGCGGCGGGGAAGACCACCGCCGCGTCGCCGATCGTCGTGGTCGACCAGTGGACCGGGTTCAGCACCACCACCGACACCTACGACGGGGTGCACCCCAACGCGGCAGGCGACCAGAAGATGTCCGACCGGTGGTACCCGGCGCTGGTGGCCGCCCTCGGCGGGGTCACCCCGAGCACCACCCCGACCGGCTCGCCCACCCCGACCGGCCCGCCGAGCCCGACGGTCAGCCCCACGGTCCCGCCCACCGGGTCGCCCACTGTCGACCCGCCGACCACCTCGCCGCCGGCCGGGGTGGCCTGCACCGCCAGCTACCGGATCACCAACCAGTGGCAGGGCGGGCACCAGGGCGAGGTGACCGTCCGCAGCACCGGCACCGCACGGACCACCGGCTGGCGGGTCACCTTCACCCTGCCCGCCGGACAGCAGATCACCCAGACCTGGAACGCCGAGCTGACCCAGACCGGCAGCGCGGTCACCGCCCGCAACGTGAACTGGAACGGGGCGCTCGCCCCGGCCGCCGAGGCCACCTTCGGGTTCCTCGGCACCAACACCGGCACCGCCACCGCCCCCACGGCGACCTGCACCGCCAGTTGACCCGCCCGGGGGTCCGGGCCCCGGCCCGGACCCCCGCCCGGGTCAGCCGGCAGCCGACATGGCGTGGTCCAGGGCGGTCAGCAGGCGGGCGCGCAGCACGGCGGCCCGCTCGGCGAAGCCGCGCTGCGCCGCCGCGTACTCGGCCCTGCCCTCGGCGGTCTCCACCCGCACCGGCGGGTAACCGAGGGCGGCCAGTGAGCGCGGACGGCCTCTACGCGGTGGTGGTGCGTATCGGCGTTCCGCCAGGTGCGCCACCCTTGGCCCGGGTCGGCGGCCTCAAGGGCGTCAGCCAGGCAGCGCTGTCTTCCCAGGTCAAGAGCCAGATCCCCGCTCCTGGGCAACCTTGGAACCGGGGCAAGATGGCGGATGCTATGACGTAGCGGTGCGGAGAGGGTGTCTCAGGGGGTCATGCCCCCCCACCTTGCCGGTGGCTCCGCTCCCTCAAGCAGCGACGCACACACATCGATCAACCGGGCGCGTAGTCGGCCCGCGCGCTGCGAGAACTCGCGTTGACGAGCGATGTACTCGGCCTTGCCCTCGGGTGTCTCGATGGCCACCGTCGGTTCCCCGTAGGAGGAGAAGTCGTACGGGGACGCCTGCATGTCGAGCAGCCGGATGTCCCTCGCCAACTCGAAGCAGTCGAGCGCCAGATCCCCCGGAACCGCAGGGCCTAGCTTGGTTGCCCACTTGTGGCAGTCCATCGAGGCATGCAAGCAGCCCGGCTGGTCAAGCTCTACCTGGCTCTCCCTCGTTGGTTGGAGCCGGTTGAGGCTGACTGCGTCAGGGGTGAAGAACCGGAACGCATCGAAGTGCGTGCAGCGGATCTGGTGAGACTCGACTACCGCGTCAGTTCCCTCTTGCCCAAGTCGCAGGGGGAGCGGATGCCGATGCTCGCGTTGGCGGTACACCATCGCCCACTCGTGCAGGCCGAAGCAGCCGGTGAAGGCCGGTCGTGACGAGATGGCGGACAACAGTCGGTGGATGAAGCGCACCGACTCAGCCCGGTCGGCAAGGAACGCTGCGACGTCGAAGCTCACGATCCCGTCCGCGTCCGTGGCATACCAACGCCACTGCCGGTGTGGGGCAGAGCCGTGCGGTCCCGGTTCCAAGGAGCTGCCCACGCCGGGGTGCCACCGTCGGAGCACGGAGGGTCGGGTGCCGTAGTAGTCGTATAAGAAGTCATCGATCGCGTGGCGCTCCCTCGTGGCCTTGCGGGCGCGGTGGCCTGCGGTAAGGGAGTCGGCGCGCTTCTCGTGAGCTTCCAGGAGGGGAAGCCAGCTTGCGGCGGGGATGTTGGTCAACGGTTCGGACCCTTTTTGTCCGCTTCGTGGTCCAGCCAGGTGGCCACCCGCGCCGCGTGGGCCGCCCGCCGGGCCTGCCAGTCGGCCGCGTCGAGGGCGGCGGGGGCGAGGGCGGTGGTCACACCCCTGAGGGTACGACCGCCGCCCGCCCCCGGTCAGGGCACGTCCACCCGGACCCCGGCGGAGAACACCCCGCTGCGCAACTCCAACTGCTTCGGCTTCTGCGCGCCGTGCACGGTGAAGACCAGCGGCAACACCACCCTGCTGCCCGCCGAGACGGGCTGGGCGAAGACGTCGCGTCCCAGGTTCGCCAGCCGGGTGGCGTCCTCGTCGGTGCTCACCCAGCTGCCACCGGGCAGGTACGCGCGCTGGAGCTGACCGTGCCAGCTCTGCTGCTCCGGGGTGAGGTTGCGCACCCCGACCGTGGCCTGGCACTGCTGGCTGGCCACCCGCGCGGTGGCGCAGGCCACCCGGTAGACGGTGAACTCGAACGCCTTCTCCCGCAGCGGGGTGCCCACCGGACCGGTCATCGTGGTGCCCGTCCACGCCCCGGCAGTCGGCTGCTTGGTGGTGTCGATGGCGGCGACCTCGCGGGTGGCCGTCCAGGCGGCGGCGAAGACCACCCCGGCCAGCACCGTCGCGGCCACCCCCACCACCAGCCACACCGACGGGCTGCGGCGTCGCCTCACCTGTCCGGGTACGGCGGGGCGCGGGTACACCGTCCCGCCGCCCGGGGCCGCCGGGCCGCCCGCGTACGGCGCGGTGCCGGCCGCCACCGGCGCGGTGCCGGTCGGCTCGATCCCGCCCACCCGTCGCCGGGCCCGCCGCCACCACCAGAGCGCGCCGGCCAGCAGCGCCAGCACCACCAGGGTCGCGCCGAGCAGGATCGGCGGTTGCCGCCAGGTCGGCGTCGCGGGCACCACCGCCTCCGGGGTCGCCGCGCTGTGCCAGGTGGCCGTCGCGCAGTCGTACGGCTGGTCGCCGTCACCGGTGTACGCGCAGGCCGGCGCGGTGAGCGCCTGGCCCGGCGCGGCGGCGGCCAACGCGGTGTCCAGGGTCCGGGTCGCCCCGGCCGGTAGGACTAGCCGCCAGGTGACCTCCCCGCCCGAGCCCGCCCCACCCGGCCGGGTGACCAGGCCACCCGCGCTGACCGCGGTGGTCGAGGTGCCGGCCGGCAGCTCCTGCCGGACCATGGTCTGCACCGTCGAGCCGCCCGTGTTGCGCACCATGATCCGGTAACCCGGCACCGTGGTCGCGGCGGGTGCCACGGCCACCGTGACCTGGGGTGCCGGCCGGGGCGCGCCCGGGTTGCCGGCGGTGGTCATCCCGGGGGCGGGCGCGGTCGGGGTGACCGGCACGACCGCGCCGCTGGCCGCCACGCCGGGGGCGGCCCGCGCCGGCCGGGGAGACGGCGTCTCCCGGGCGGCGAGGTGGGCCGGTACGGCGGGGCGGGCGGTGGCCGTCGGCCGGGCCCGGGTGACCGCTTCCGCCGGTGCCGGGCCCTGTCCCGCCGGTGCCGGGCCCTGTTCCGCCAGGCCGGTGGGTGCCGCCGCCGGTGCCCGACCCGCTTGCGGGCCGGTCGACGTGGTGGCCGCCACCGGGGTGGCCGCAGGCGCGCGGGGCGCGGGGTCCGCGCCGGGCAGCGCCGGCACGGCGGCGAGAATGCCCAGGCAGTTCACGAAAACCGCGAGGGCCCTGTGGTGTCGTCTCGATGCAGGCATACCAACGAACCTCCGGAGCCGACGTTAGGAGCGCGCACCCTCCGGGCGGGTACGAAGCGCCGAACCCCGCCCGCCGCGCCGACCGATGGCCTACGCTGCGCCGACGTCCCGGTGGTCAACGGGCGACGCCGGGGGTGGGGATAGATTGGCCCGGTGCGTATCGCTCGTTTCGCTCATGCCAAGGGAATGTCGTTCGGGGTCGTCGAGGGCGAACCGGAGGCCGGGCCACAGGGCCTGACCGTCGCCGAGATCGAGGGCCATCCGTTCGGGCAGATCCAGTTCTCCGGCGCCCGGTGGGCGCTCTCCGACGTGCGGCTGCTGTCGCCGATCCTGCCCAGCAAGGTGGTCTGTGTGGGGCGTAACTACGCCGAGCACGCCGCCGAGCACGGCAACGAGGTACCGAAGGAGCCGCTGCTCTTCCTCAAGCCGTCCACCTCGGTGATCGGCCCCCGGGACGCGATCCGGCTGCCGATCTTCTCCAAGCAGGTGGAACACGAGGCCGAGCTGGCCGTGGTGATCGGCGCGCCGGGGGCCCGCCGGGTCGACCGGGCCACCGCGGCGAAGGCCATCTTCGGCTACACCTGCGCCAACGACGTCACCGCGCGGGACCTCCAGCGTTCCGACTCGCAGTGGACCCGGGCCAAGGGCTTCGACTCGTTCTGCCCCATCGGCCCCTGGATCACCACCGGGCTCGACGTCTCCGACCTTGAGGTGCGCTGCGAGGTGGGGCGCGACCCGGACGAGATGGAGGTACGTCAGCTCGGCCGGACCAAGGACATGGTCTTCGACGTGCCGGCGCTGGTGTCGTACATCTCGCACGTGATGACCCTGCTGCCCGGGGACGTGGTGCTGACCGGCACCCCGGCCGGGGTTAGTCCGCTCACGGACGGGGATACGGTCACCGTACGGATCGAGGGGATCGGCGAGCTCACCAACTCGGTGGTGCCGGTCGCCTGACCCGTACGACACCCCTGTTTCCGCAGCTCAAGGGCGGTTTGGGGGATTGGATTTGGCCTGTTGGCGCGGGGAGGGTAAAGTTCCTTCCCGGCGCCACAAGGGGCCAATGGGGTATGGGGTAATTGGCAGCCCAACTGATTCTGGTTCAGTTAGTCTAGGTTCGAGTCCTGGTACCCCAGCGCAACCGCGGGTTCACCCGAATACGCGGACGCTGGATTCTGACGGCGATCGCTCCGTCCCGTTCGTCGGGGCGAAGTTGATCTCTGATAGAGTGCAGCTTCCCCGCCCGGCAGGGCAGGGAAGCACTAGCTATGTTCTGGCCCCGTCGTCTAGTGGCCCAGGACGCCGCCCTCTCAAGGCGGTAGCGCCGGTTCGAATCCGGTCGGGGCTACAACGCTGACAGCCCGTCCCACGTTTGCCTGGGACGGGCTTCTTCGCGTCCCGGGCAGCCCCGGCCTTGCGCGTGCCCGGCCGGCCCGATCGGCCGGCCCCGGCTCGTGCGCCCAGCCCCGGCTCGTGCGGCCCGCTCGGCTTGTGCGGATCCGCTCGTGCGCCCGGCCCCGGCTCGTGCGCCCGGCCCCGGCTCGTGCGCCCGGCCCCGGCTCGTGCGCCCGGCCCCGGCTCGGCTCGTGCGGGGCTGGGCGTGCGGTGGAGCCCGCTCGGGTGGTGATGTCGCGCTGTCCCGGCCGCTGGACACCCCTGTTTCGCCACCCGGGCACCGACCTCGCCGGGATGCCGACCCCCGTCTCGGGGGCCGGGTGCCGGTGCCGTTAGACTAATGCCGCACCGCCCCACGGGGTGGTGAAGCAGGAAAAAGTGCCTGGCCCCGTCGTCTAGTGGCCCAGGACGCCGCCCTCTCAAGGCGGTAGCGCCGGTTCGAATCCGGTCGGGGCTACCACACGATCGGCCCGTCTCGCCTCGCGAGGCGGGCCGATCGCCGTTTCCCCCTCGCTTCCAGCCTCCCCCCGCGCCGCCCGCCCCGCCGGTCACACCGCCCCCGCCCCCGCCCTCGCCCCCGGCCGCGCCGACCCGCCCCTGCCACGCTCACCCTCCCCGGTCTCACCTGCGCCCCGCCGCTCTCGCCTCGGTGATCAAGAGGTTTGCGTCACGTGATCAAGAGGTTTGCGTCACTTTGATCTCTAAACATGACGCAAACTTCTTGATCACCGAGGCAGGGCGAGGCGAGGCAGGGCGCGGCAGGCGAGGCGGGGCGGGGGAGGCGGGGCAGGGCGGGGTGGGCGGGGTGGAGAGGGGGTGGGTGGTTAGAGGCCGGAGAGGCGTTGGCCGGCGCGGACGACGGCCATGGCGTGGCGTTCGCCGGGGCGGCGGCCGAGGCGTTCGATCGGGCCGGAGATGCTGATCGAGGCGATCACCCGGCCGGTGCGGTCCCGGATGGGGGCGGAGACGCTCGCCACACCGGCCTCCCGTTCGGCGACGCTCTGCGCCCAGCCCCGGCGGCGTACCTCGGCGAGGGTGCGGCCGGTGAACTTGGACCGGGGCAGCAGCGGCATGACCGCCTCGGGCGGCTCCCAGGCGAGCAGGATCTGCGCGGCGGAGCCGGCCGTCATGGGCAGCACCGAGCCGACCGGCACGGTGTCCCGCAGGCCGCTGGCCCGTTCGGCGGCGGCCACGCAGACCCGTTCGTCGGCCCGGCGCAGGTAGAGTTGGGCGCTCTCCCCGGTGGCGTCGCGCAGCGCGGCCAGGAGTGGCTCGGCGGCGGTCAGCAGGACGTCCGGTGCCGCGTTGGCCAGCTCGCCGAGCCGGGGCCCGGGACGCCATCGCCCCTGGGTGTCCCGGACCAGCATCCGGTGGATCTCCAGGGCCTGGGCCAGCCGGTGTGCGGTGGCTCGGGGCAGCTTGGTGCGTTCAACGAGTTCGGCCAGGCTGGCGCCGTCGACACAGGCGGCCAGGATGACCACCGCCTTGTCGAGCACGCCGACACCGCTCATACTGTGTCCCACAAGCCGAAATTTACCTCCCAGAATTTAGGATGTCCAGATGGTGGGAGTCACTCAACCGAGGACCCTGGCCGAGAAGGTCTGGGACGCGCACGTCGTACGGACCGCCGAGGGTGAGCCGGACCTGCTCTACATCGACCTGCACCTGCTGCACGAGGTGACCAGCCCGCAGGCGTTCGACGGGCTGCGCCAGGCCGGCCGGCGGGTCCGCCGCCCCGATCTCACGCTCGCGACCGAGGATCACAACACCCCGACCGGGTACGACGATCCCGCGTTCCGGCTGCGCCGGGGCGACCTGCTGACGATCGCGGACCCGACCTCGCGTACCCAGATCGAGACGTTGCGCCGCAACTGCGCCGAGTTCGGCCTGCGGCTGCACCCCCTGGGCGACGAGAACCAGGGCATCGTGCACGTGATCGGCCCCCAGCTGGGCGTCACCCAGCCCGGCATGACGATCGTCTGTGGCGACTCGCACACCGCCACCCACGGCGCGTTCGGTGCGCTGGCCTTCGGCATCGGCACCAGTGAGGTCGAACACGTCCTGGCCACCCAGACCCTGCCGCAGGCCCGTCCGAAGACCATGGCGGTCAACGTCACCGGTCAGCTCGCCCCCGGCGTCACCGCCAAGGACCTGGTCCTCGCGCTGATCGCGCAGGTGGGCACGGGCGGCGGACGCGGCCACATCGTGGAGTACCGGGGCGAGGCGATCCGGGCGCTGTCGATGGAGGGCCGGATGACGGTGGCGAACATGTCCATCGAGTGGGGCGCCAAGGCGGGCCTGATCGCGCCGGACGAGACCACCTTCGCGTACCTCAAGGGCCGGCCGCACGCGCCGACCGGGGCGGACTGGGACGCGGCGCTGGCCCACTGGCGGACGCTGCCCACCGACGAGGACGCGACCTTCGACGCCGAGGTGACCCTGGACGCGAGCCGGATCACCCCGTTCGTCACCTGGGGCACCAACCCCGGTCAGGGCGCTCCGCTCGGGGCGGCCGTGCCGGACCCGGAGGAGTTCACCACCGACGCCGAGCGGACCGCCGCGCGCCGGGCCCTGGAGTACATGGACCTCACCCCGGGCACCCCGCTGCGCGACCTCGCCGTCGACGTGGTGTTCGTCGGTTCCTGCACCAACGGCCGGCTGGAGGACCTGCGGGCCGCCGCCGACGTGCTGCGCGGCCACCGGGTCGCCGACGGGGTACGGATGCTGGTGGTGCCCGGCTCCGCCGCCGTGCGGGAGGCCGCCGAGGCGGAGGGCCTGGACAAGGTCTTCGCCGACGCCGGAGCGGAGTGGCGGTTCGCCGGCTGCTCGATGTGCCTGGGCATGAACCCGGACACCCTGAAGCCGGGCGAGCGTTCGGCCTCGACCTCCAACCGCAACTTCGAGGGCCGGCAGGGCCGGGGCGGGCGTACCCACCTGGTGTCGCCGCCGGTCGCCGCCGCCACCGCCGTGACCGGCCGGCTCGCCGCCCCGGCCGATCTGTAGAAGGGCAGCCGAGAGATGGACAAGTTCACCACCCACACCGGCACCGCAGCACCGCTGCGCCGTTCCAATGTGGATACCGATCAGATCATCCCGGCCGTGTACCTCAAGCGGGTGACCCGTACCGGCTTCGCCGACGGGCTCTTCCGGGCCTGGCGCGACGATCCCGCATTCGTGCTCAACAACCCGGCGTATTCCGGGGCCACCATCCTCGTGGCGGGGCCCGAGTTCGGCACCGGGTCGTCCCGGGAGCACGCTGTGTGGGCGCTGCGCGACGGGGGTTTCCAGGCGGTCATCTCGCCCCGGTTCGGCGACATCTTCCGGGGCAACGCACTCAAGGAAGGACTCCTCCCGGTCGAATTGGAACTGGCCGCGGTCGAGCAGATCTGGGACCTCGTGGAGGCCGATCCGACCACTGCGGTGACGGTCGACCTGACCACCCGTGAGGTCCGGGTCGGGGATTCCACCTGGTCGTTCCCGCTCGACGACCACAGCCGCTGGCGGCTGATGGAGGGCCTCGACGACATTGGACTCACCCTGCGGCACGTCGCCGACATTGAGGCGTACGAGGCCGGCCGACCGTCGTTCACCCCCGCCGTGGTCTAGCCGTACGCCGGGCCACGGCACCGTTTTCGCCCCCACCGGTTCATCCGGTGGGGGCGAATCCGTTACGACACAAGGGCTTTTTTCCACCGAATGTTTGTGTCCAGGCAGCACAGGGCATACGGTGCGCGCAGAATGGCTCGCGTCGAGTCAGTTGCACAATCGGGAGGAAGTCGTGAACAAGGCCGAGCTCATCGAGGCACTCGCCGCTCGCCTGGGGGACCGCAAGTCGGCGACGGCGGCGCTCGACGCGGTCCTCGCCGAGGTCCAGGCGGCGGTCACCAAGGGCGACAAAGTGGCGATCACCGGTTTCGGATCGTTCGAAAAGCGTGTCCGGGCGGCGCGAACAGCGCGCAACCCGCGTACCGGTGAGGCGGTGAAGGTCAAGAAGACATCCGTTCCGGCCTTCAAGCCGGGCGCCGGTTTCAAGGAGATGGTGGCCACCGGCAAGGTGCCGAAGACCGCCGCTCCGGCGAAGAAGACCACCACCACGGCGGCCGCCAAGGCCACCGGCACGAAGGCCACCGCCGCCAAGGCGACCGGCACCAAGGCCACGGGCGCGAAGGCGACCACGGCCAAGGCGACCACGGCCAAGAAGACGACCGCGGCCAGCAAGGCGACCGGGACCAAGGCCACCGCGGCCAAGAAGACGACCGCGGCCAGCAAGGCCACCGGTGCCGCCAAGACCACCGCGGCGAAGGCCACCAAGGCCGCCACCGCGACCAAGGCGGCCACGAAGAAGGCCGCTCCGGCGAAGAAGACCGCCACGGCGACCAAGTCGGCTCCCGCCCGGAGCGCGGCGGCCAAGAAGACGACCGCGGCCAAGAGCACCACCGCCAAGGCCACCACCGCCAAGGCCACCACCGCGAAGAAGGCGCCGGCGAAGCGGACCGCCGCCAAGCGCTGATTTCCCGGTACGACGCGACGGGCGCCCACCGCCATGGTGGGCGCCCGTTTCCGGTGTCCAGCCCCGGTCGGCTCGCGAGTGTTCAGAGCCGGTCGGCGGCGAGCAGCCCGTCGGGGGTGAAGGCGAGCAGCCAGCCGCCACCCTTGGCGGTGCCGAAGTCGTCGTCGCGCCCCGCCAGCCGGGCCAACGCACCCGGGATCACCTTGCCCTGGCTGCACACCCCGACCGGCTGCCCGGTGGCGGCCAGCTCGACCAGCCGGCCGGCGGCGGCCAACGCGCACTCGTCGACCTGCTGGCCCGGCTGCGGCTCGTCGAAGTCGCCGCACACCTCGATCGGCAGGTCCAGCAGGGCGGCTGCCGGATCCAGCGTCTGCACGCAGCGTCGGGGCGAGGCCGACAGCAGCCGTACCGGCCGGACCAGGGCGACCAGCGGGGCCAGCGCCCGCGCCTGGGCGACCCCCTCGGCGTCCAACGGGCGGCCGGTGTCCGGCCCCGACCAGGTGGCCCGCCTGCCGGCATGCGCGTGCCGCACCAGCGCCACCGTGCCGGTGACCGCCGGCAGGGCGGCGAACGCGGCCAGCACCTGCGCGTCGTGCGGGTAGCTCACCCGGTCGACCGCCGCGTCGACGTCGAGCCAGCACACGTCGTCGACCTCGGTGCCCGGCTGGAATCCGCCGGTGCCCACGGCCCGCATCGACCAGTAGTCGACCGCCTTCGGCCGGCCCTCGCTGCGGTACCGCACGGTGGGCAGCCGGACCTGTGGCACCGCGCGGACGTCGGACTCCTCGGCCACCTCACGGACGGCGGCCAGCAGCGGATGCTCGCCCCGTTCCAGCTTGCCCTTGGGCAGCGACCAGTCGCCGTAGCGGGGCCGGTGCACCAGGCAGACCTCGACCCCGCCACCGTCGGCCGGTCGCCACGCCACCCCACCGGCGGCCCGGATGCCGACCGGTTCCTCGTCCACCATCCGATCACCCTACGTCCGTGGAATACCGCGTACCTGTCGCCCGCCGCGACCACCTGGCGGATCAGCCGGCGGAACTGCCCACCCGGCGCAGCAGCAGCTCCTGCAGGTCGTGCAGCGGCTCTTCGGCGGTGCCGGTCCGCCGGGTCCAGCTGCCGTCGGCGGCGAGCTCGAACGCGTCCACGTCCGGGCTCATCGCCGTGGTCATCACCTGGTCCAGCTCGGCGCGGGCGACCGGGTCGCTGACCTGCACCAGCGCCTCCACCCGGCGGTCGAGGTTGCGGTGCATCAGGTCGGCCGACCCCATCCAGAACTCGGCGTCGCCGTTGTTGCCGAACCGGAAGATCCGCGAGTGTTCCAGGAACCGGCCGAGGATCGAGCGGACCCGGATGTTCTCCGACAGCCCCGGCACCCCGGGCCGCAGCGTGCACATGCCCCGGATCAGCAGGTCCACGTGGACGCCGGCCTGCGACGCCCGGTAGAGCGCGTCGGTGATCTCCTCGTCGACCAGCGAGTTCACCTTGAACTGCACCAGCCCCGGCATGCCCAGCCGGACGTGGGCGATCTCCCGCTCGATCCGCTCCACCAGCCCGCTGCGGATGCCCTGCGGGGCCACCAGCAGCCGCCGGTACGCGGTCTGCCGGCTGTAGCCGGTGAGCACGTTGAACAGGTCGGTCAGGTCGGCGCCGATCTCCGGGTCGGCGGTGAGCACGCCGAAGTCCTCGTACAGCCGGGCGGTCTTGGGGTGGTAGTTGCCGGTGCCGATGTGGCAGTACCGGCGGATCTGGTTGCCCTCCTGGCGTACCACCAGGGCGGTCTTGCAGTGTGTCTTGAGCCCGACCAGGCCGTAGACGACGTGGCAGCCGGCCCGTTCCAGGGTGCGCGCCCAGCCGATGTTGGCCACCTCGTCGAAGCGGGCCTTGAGCTCCACCAGCACCACCACCTGCTTGCCGGCGGCGGCGGCGTCGACCAGCGCGTCGACGATCGGGGAGTCCCCGCTGGTGCGGTAGAGGGTCTGCTTGATGGCCAGCACGTTCGGATCGGCGGCGGCCTGCTCGACGAACCGTTGCACGCTTGTCGCGAACGAGTGGTACGGGTGGTGCACCAGCACGTCGCCGTCGCGCAGGGTGGCGAAGACGCTGCGCGGCACCTCGCCCTCGGTCAGCCGGGGGTGGGTGGCCGGCACGAACGGCTTGTCCTTGAGGTCGGGGCGGTCCGCCTCGCCGTAGAGCTGCCACAGCGCCGACAGGTCCAGCAGGCCGGGGACCCGCAGCACGTCGTGGTCGTCCATGTCCAGCTCACGGACGAGCAGCTCCAGCATGTGGTCGGAGATGGAGGCGGCCACCTCCAGCCGGACCGGGGGGCCGAAGCGCCGCCGGGCCAGCTCCCGCTCCAGGGCCTGGAGCAGGTCCTCGTCGCGGTCCTCGTCGACCTCCACCTCGGCGTTGCGGGTGACCCGGAACAGGTGGCACTCGACCACCTGCATGCCGGAGAAGAGCTGCCCCAGGTGCACCGAGATGAGGTCCTCGACGGGCAGCATCCGCAGCCCCGGTTGGTCCCGGCCGACCCGGACGAAGCGCGGCACGTTGTTGGGGACCTTGACCCGGGCGAACAGCTCCGACCCGCCGTCGGGGTCCCGCACCGCCACGGCCAGGTTCAGCGACCGGCCGGAGATGTACGGGAACGGGTGCGCCGGGTCCACCGCGAGCGGGGTGAGCACCGGGAAGATGTGTTCCCGGAAGTAGGTGCGCAGCCGCTCCCGCTCCGGGTCGTCCAGCTCGGCCCAGCGGATGATGCGGATGTCCTCCCGGGCGAGCTGCGGCAGCAGGTCGTCGACGAAGCAGGCGGCCTGCCGGGCGACCAGCCCGGCGGCGCACTCGGTGATCCGCTCCAGCTGGGTGCGCAGCGGCAGCCGGTCCCCGCCGCGTACCGGCAGGCCGGCGGAGAGCCGCCGTTTGAGCCCGGCCACCCGCACCATGTAGAACTCGTCGAGGTTGCTGGCGAAGATGGCCAGGAACTTGGCCCGTTCCAGCAGCGGCGTGCGCGGGTCCTCCGCCAGGGCCAGCACCCGGCCGTTGAAGTCGAGCCAGGACAGCTCCCGGTTGAGGAACCGGTCCGCCGGTAGCGGTGTGACGGCGGGCGGCCCGTCGGTCGCTGTCTCCTCGCCGCCGGCCGGCCTCTCGGCGGTGGCCGGGCGGTCGTCGGCGTCGAGCACCTCGTCCAGCCCGGCGGAGGCCCCGGCGGCGCTGGCACCGGGGGAGTCGGGGGCGGTGGCGGAGACCTCCTCCGGGGCGCGGCGGGTCCGGGAACCGGTGCGACGGCGGGTGCCGTTGCGGGCGGGGTCGGCGGCGGTGGACGGGCTGGTGGGGTGCTCGCGAGGGGTGCTCACCCGCTCATAATCACCCGATTACGGTTAACGCAAAATGAACTTGGGCCTGGTTGTTCAGACCATCGTCGGCAACGTCACCCGGACGACCGCGCCGTCCGGATCGGTGTGCACCGTCAACCGTTGGCCGAGGCGCAGCAGCCGCAGCCCGGAGGCGTCGAAGGCACCGGCCGGGAAGGGCAGTTCGGTGCCGTCGTCGAGGAGCAGCACGCCGGTGCGGCTCTGCGCGTCGAAGGTCGCCACGGTGCCCTGCATGCCAGCACCGTACACCTGACCGTCGGTACGCGGCCCCCGGCCGGTGCGGCCGGGGGCCGCCGGGACGACGCCGGTCAGCGCGGCGGTCGCCGGGCCGAGACCGAGCCGGGCCGCGTCGGCCAGGTCGGCGGCGGTGTCCACGTCGCGGCGCAGGCTCGGCCAGACACCGGGCAGCGGGACCGCCCCGGAGGCCAGGTGCGCCGCCGCCGAGCCGGCCCCGAACCGGGGCGCAAGCGGCACCCCCGGGGGTGTGGTGAGCAGCACGGTGCCGGTGCCGGGGGCGTCGGCCACGAACCGGCGTACCCCCGTCGGGCCGGTGCCGGCCGCGTGCAGCGCGGCGGCCAGTTCGGCCGGGCGTAGCGCCGGCAGGTCGGCGGTGAGGGCGGCCAGCCAGCTCCGGCCGTCGTCGGCCGCCGCCTGCACGCCGTGCCGCAGGGCGGCGTTCAACCCGGCGTCCGGATGGTCCGGCACCACCCGCGCGCCCGCCGCGCCGACCGTCGCCGCCACCTGCGGGTCGGCGGTGACCACCAGCACCTCGGCCACCGCCGGGCAGGCCAGCGCCGCGCCGATCGTGTCGGCCACCAGCGCCAGCGCCAGCTCCTCGTGCGGTACGGCCGGCAGCGCCCCCCGCAACCGGCTCTTCGCCGCGCGGAGCCGCTTCACCGGCACCACCGCCACCCACCTCGCCTGGCCCACGTCGACAATCCTGCCAGCGGCGGCGGCGGTACCCGCACTGGCCGTACCCGGGACGAGCAGGCATGATTTCCGCTGCGGGCACGCAACGGTGGGGGTGCGGCACGCGGGTGGGGTGACGAGGAGGCACGGTGGCGCGGCGCAGGCTGGGTTTCTGGCGACGGTTCGCCGTGGCGCTGGTCAAGCCCGTGATGCTGGCCTGGACCCGGCGCACCTGGCACGGTGTCGAGCAGCTGCGCCGCCCCGGGGGCGTCATCATCGTGCCCAACCACATCTCGCACGCCGACCCGCTGGTCTGCGCCCACTTCATCTACGACGCCGGCCGGTGGCCGCAGTTCCTCGGCAAGGCCAGCGTGTTCCGGGTGCCTCTGGTCGGCTACATCCTGCACCGTTGCCGGCAGATCCCGGTGGAACGGGAGACCGCCACCGCGGTCAAGTCGCTGGACCGGCTGGTCGCCGCGCTGGACGCCGGAGGCGCGGTGGTGATCTATCCGGAGGGCACCATCACCCGGGAGCCGCAGCTGTGGCCGATGAAGGGCAAGACCGGGGCGGCCCGGCTGGCCCTGGCCACCGGCGCGCCGGTGGTCCCGGTGGTGATGTGGGGTCCGGAACGTCTCTTCGACCCGCGTACCAGCCGGGTGGGGCTGCGTCCCCGGACCCCGGTGACGGTGGTGGCCGGTCCGCCTGTCGACCTGGACCGGTGGGCGGGGGCCACCCCGAGCCGGATGGTGCTGGAGGAGATGACCGACCAGATCATGCTGACCCTGCGGGACCTGCTCGCCGGGGTCCGGGGCGGCACACCACCGCCGCTGTGGGAACGTCCCGTCCGTACGCGTACTCCCGAGGGGACCGAATGAGCGAGTGGATCGACCGGCGCGACGCAGGGGCAGGGGTGGCGTGAGCGGGCACGTGGCGGTGCTGGGGGCCGGTTCGTGGGGGACGGCGTTCGCCAAGATCCTCGCCGACGCCGGTCGGGAGGTGACCATCCTCGCCCGGCGCGAACAGGTCGCCGAGGCGATCCGCGTCCACCGGCGTAACCCCGACTACCTGCCGGAGCTGCGGCTGCCCGACCGGGTCACCGCGACCGGCGACGCGGCCAAGGCGATCTCCGGCGCGGAACTGGTGGTGCTGTCGGTGCCGTCACAGACGCTGCGCGGCAACCTCGCCGAGTGGGCCGGCCACCTCGCCCCGGACGCCACCCTCGTCTCCCTGATGAAGGGGATCGAGCTGGGCACCACCAGGCGGATGAGCGAGGTGATCGTGGAGACGGCCCGGGTCACCCCGGACCGGGTGGTGGTGGTCTCCGGCCCCAACCTGGCCCCCGAGATCGCCGTCGAACAGCCGGCCGCGACGGTGGTCGCCGGCACCGACGCCCGCCGCGCCGAACTGGTGCAGCAGTCGATCCGCACCCCGTACTTCCGGCCGTACACCAACGACGACGTGATCGGCTGCGAGCTGGGCGGAGCGGTCAAGAACGTGATCGCCCTGTCGTACGGGATCGCCACCGCGATGGGCTTCGGCGACAACACCCGGGCCATGCTGATGACCCGGGGGCTGGCCGAGACCGCCCGGCTCGGGGTGGCGCTGGGCGCCGACCCGATCACCTTCGCCGGCCTGGCCGGGATGGGTGACCTGGTGGCCTCCTGCTCGTCGCCGCTGGCCCGTAACCGCACCTTCGGCGAGCACCTGGGCCGGGGGGAGACGCTGGAGCAGGCGCAGGCGGCCACCCGGCAGACCGCCGAGGGCGTGAAGAGCTGCCTGGCCATCCGGGACCTGGCCCGCGCGCACGGGGTGGAGATGCCGATCACCGAACAGATCGAGCGGATCTGCCACGAGGGGATGGACCCGAGACTCGCGGTGGACGCCCTGATGAGCCGGACCGCCAAGCCGGAGTCGTACGAGTGAGCGGCGGACCCGTCGACCCGGCGACGCCCTGGCACGACGGCACCCGGTGCGTGCACGCCGGGCTGCCCGAGCCGGAGCCGGGGCAGCCGTTCCTGCCCGGCCCGGTCTTCGCCGCGCCCTACCACCTTGACCCGTGGCAGGGGCCGGCCGCGACACCGAACGGCTACGGCCGCCCGGACAATCCGACCCGACGGCTGCTGGAGGCGGCCATCGGCGAGTTGGAGGGCGGCGACTGCCGGGTCTTCGCCTCCGGTCAGGCCGCCATCACCGGGCTGCTGCTGGCCGTGCTGCGCCCCGGTGACACCGTGTTGCTGCCCGCCGACGGGTACTTCCCGGTCCGGGCGTTCGCCACCGCCACCCTCGCCGCCCTGGGGGTACGGGTCGGGTTCGTGCCCACCGCCGGGCCGTACCCGTCGTTCGACGACGTACGGCTGGTGCTGCTGGAGACCCCGGCGAACCCGGGCCTGGACGTGGCCGACATCGCCGCGGTGGCCGACGTGGCGCACGCGGCAGGCGCGTTGGTGGCGGTGGACAACACCACCGCCACCCCGCTCGGGCAGCGCCCGTTGGATCTCGGCGCGGACCTGGTGGTCGCCTCCGGCACCAAGGCGTTGACCGGCCACTCCGATCTGCTGCTCGGCTACGTGGCCGCCCGGTCGACCGAGCTGCTGGAGACGGTGACCGGGTGGCGCACCACCACCGGCGCGGTGCCCGGGGCGTTCGACGCCTGGCTGGCCCACCGCTCGCTGGCCACCCTGGACCTGCGGCTGGCCCGGCAGTCCGCCAACGCGGCGGCCCTGGTCGAACTGCTCGCCGCCCGGCCCGACGTGACCGGGCTGCGCTGGCCGGGCCGCCCGGAGGATCCGGCGTACCCGGTGGCGTCGCGGCAGCTGCGCCGGATGCCGGGGGTGCTCTCGTTCGACCTCGGTGACGCCGACCGGGTGGCCCGGTTCGTCGCCGCGTCCCGGCTGGTCGCCGCCGCGACCTCGTTCGGTGGCCTGCACACCAGCGCCGACCGGCGGGCGCAGTGGGGCGACGACACCGCCCCCGGGTTCGTCCGGCTCTCCTGCGGGGTGGAGGACACCGCCGACCTGGTCGCCGACGTGACCGCCGCACTGGACGACGCGGGGGCGGCCGGTCCGCTATCGTGATCCCGGCCCGCACGGGCCCCGACCGGAGGAGGTGAGTCCGATCCATCAGACGTCAGGACCGGCGCTCCCCGTCGAGTCCCGTCGCCGCGGCAACGGATCCCCGTCGCCGCGCTAGCGACGGTGGGAGCGCCGACGTGCGCTCCCGAAAGGCATCACCATGGCATCCGATCCGTTCCCCCACGACCCCGCCGCTCTCGTCGCCCGGCTGCGCGCCGCCGGCTGCGTCTACGCCGAGGACGAGGCCGCGCTGCTCACCGCCGCCGCCGACTCGCCGCAGGCGCTCGCCGCCCTCACCGACCGGCGGATCGCCGGTGAACCGTTGGAACACCTGCTCGGCTGGGCCGAGTTCTGCGGCCGGCGGGTCGCCGTCGACCCGGGGGTGTTCGTCCCCCGGGCCCGGACCGCGCTGCTGGTGGAGACCGCCGCGTCGGTCGCCGGGCCGGACCCGGCGCTGGTCGACCTCTGCTGCGGGTCGGGGGCGATCAGCGTCGCGCTGGTCGACCGGCTCGCCCCGCGCTGGCTCGCCGCCGTCGACGTCGACCCGGCCGCCGTCGCCTGCGCCCGCCGCAACCTGGCCGGCCGGGACGTCACCGTCGTGCAGGGCGACCTGTACGACCCGCTGCCGGCGCACTGGCGGGGCCGGCTGGACGTGGTGGTCGCCAACGCCCCGTACGTGCCGACCCCGGCGGTGGCGCTGATGCCGGCGGAGGCCCGGCTGCACGAGGCGACGGTGGCGTTGGACGGCGGCGTCGACGGGCTGGCCGTGCTGCGCCGGGTCGCCGCCGGTGCGGTCGACTGGCTGCGGCCCGGCGGTCACCTGGTGGTGGAGGTCAGCGCCGGGCAGGCCGGGGCGCTCAGTGCCGCGATGACCGACCTGGGGCTGCTGCCGACGGTCCTGCACGCCGACCGGTGGGACGCGACAGGCGTCCTGGCCCGCCGCCCGGAGTGAGCGCCGCGCCGGCCGGCCGCGTGCCGTCCGCGCCGGTCGACGCCGCCGTCCGCGCCGGTCCCGTGCCATACGCGCGGGGCCGGTCGCCCCGGCGTGGGCGGTCGGTCGGTGGGCTGGCCGCACGTGGGGCGTGACGGGCGCCGGGAACGGGAACTAACCTCGCATCAGGCCCGGTCGGAGGTGGCGGATGGTCAGCGTGGACGTGCCGGTGGTGGTCGGCCTCGACAACGGTGGCACCAGCAACAACGCCACGGTGCTCCGCCTGGACGGCCGGTTCCTGGTCGACGGCTTGGTGGAGACCCCCAGCAGGGTGACCGCCGGCCCGCAGGCGGCCATCGAGGCGCTGGCCGACGCGTTCGACGGGGTGCTGGCGCACGCAGGTGTCTCCCCCGGCCAGGTCCGGGCGGTGGGGCTGGACACTCCCGGCCCGGCCAGCGCGACAGGCGTCATCTCGTCGCGGGGCTCGACGAACTTCGCCCAGCCCGCCTGGCACGGCTTCGACGTGCGCGGCGCGCTGGAGCGGCGGCTCGGACTGCCGGTGATCTATCACAACGACGGCAACGCCGCCGCGCTCTACGCCCACCACGTCCATTTCGGAGCCGACGCGGCGGCCCGGTCGTCGGTGGCGGCGATCGTCGGCACCGGCCTCGGCGGCGCGGTGGTGGTCGACGGGCGGGTGGTCACCGGGGCCGCCGGCATGGCCGGCGAGTTCGGTCACGTGCACATCCCGCTGGCCGGACTGCTCGCCCCCGGCCAGCCCGAACCGCGCTGCGCCTGTGGGTTCGCCGGGGACGCGGAGAGCGTCGCCTCGCTGACCGCGATCCGGCGCAACCTGCTGCCGTACTGGCTGTCGCGGTATCCGGGGCATCCGCTGGCGCAGGAGCCGCCGGATCGGGCCGCCACCCTGCTGCGTGGGTACGCCGAGCGGGGCGACGCGCTGGCCCGGGAGGTCTTCGCCCAGCAGGCGACGGCGCTCGGCCGGCTGTTCACCATCGCGGCCAACTTCACCGATCCGCACGCGTACTTCGTCGGTGGCGGGGTGGTGGAGGCGGCACCGGAGTTCCGGGACTGGTTCCTCGACACCGTCCGCGCACACACCGTGCTGCGGGAGGAGCAGGCCGCGCTGGCGACGTTCGCGCTGGTGCCGGACCGGGACATGGCCGGCGCGCGCGGGGTGGCCATCGCCGCCGCCGAGGCGGTCCGGTCCGCCGCGACCCGGCCCGGCTGACCCGCCGAAGGGCCGGCCCCACCCGCCGACGCGCCCGGCCCCGCCCCGCACCCTGTCATGAAGGGTGCGGGGCGGGGCCTGGGTGTTCAGCGGCGCGGTGGGGCGGTGGCGAAGGTGGACCAGGCGGCGGGCGGGAAGAGCAGCACCGGCCCGCCCGGGTCCTTGGAGTCGCGGACCGCGACCCGGCCCGGCAGCGACGCCAGCTCGACGCAGGCCCCCTCGTCCCCGCTGTGGCTGCTCTTGCGCCAGGCGGCCCCGGACAGGGCCCCGCCGATCGTCGGTGTCATCGGTCTCCTACCGTCCCTTCATCAGTTGCACGAGTTGGTCGCGGCTGTCGGCCGGGCTGAGCGCGACGGTCCGCAGGTGTTCCATGATCTTGGTGCAGGTACGCAGGTCACCCGGCCGGTCCAGGACCATCTGGCCGGCGACCGTCTCCACCGAGGCGATCAGCGGGTCCTCCGGGTCGGCGAACTCCAGGATGTGCAGCGAGCCCCGGGTGCCCCGGTGGTAGCCGGCGGCGAGCGGGATCACCTGGACGGTGACGTTCGGCAGCTCCGAGGTCTTGAGCAGGTGGCTGAGCTGTGCGTGCATCACCGTCCGGTCGCCCACCGGACGCAGCAGCGCGCCCTCGTCGATGATCGCGTCGAAGATCGGCGGTTCGGCGGAGGTGATCCGCTGTTGCCGGTCCAGCCGGAGTTTGACCCGCTGTTCGACCTGCTCGTCGGTGAGGGTGTGCGGCCCGCCCCGCATCACGCCCCGGATGTAGTCGGCGGTCTGGAGCAGCCCCGGGACGATGGACGGTTCGAAGTTGGCGATCGCGGTGGCCTCGGCCTCCAGCGCGATGAAGTCGATGGTGCGTTTGTCGAGCAGGTGTGAGTAGGGCACCCACCAGCCGGGCTTGCGGGTGTCCTTGGCCAGCTGGACCGCGGCGGCGATCTCGTCGGGCCGGACCCCGTAGAGGCTGAGCAGCGCGCGGACGGTGGCCGGGCTGACCAGCGTCTGCGCGTTCTCGTAGCGGCTGAGCGTGCTGCGGGTGCTGTTGATCTCGTCGGCGGCGGCCTCCAGGGTGAGGCCGGCCGCTTCCCGGTGGGCGCGCAGGGCGATGCCCAGGCGGCGAGCCCGGGCGGTCTTCGGTGCCATACGTCGATGGTGACACAGGTCTATGGGAAGACGTGCATGAGAGAAGGTCGATGAGAGTTGCATTCACGCCTGTCCACCTGTCACTCTGTAACGGAGTCCTCACCAGCGGTTGTCGTGGCGACGGCGATGGTGAGTGACCGGAGGGGATGAGGCGCGTGGCGATCGGGTTTACTCCCCCGTTCCCGATCGCCACGTGCCGCCGCCGCATGCGTCGAGAAAGGACTTCCAACAGTGAGGGGTCTGGTGACGGCGATGACGCGGTTCCTGGTGGTGCTCAGCGACGTCCGGCCGGTGGAGACACCCACCCGCGACGAGCGGGCCCGGCCCGAGCGTCGGCGGCAGGTGGTCGGCACCAGCAGCCGGGAGGCCGCCGACCGGATAGCCGGGGCGTTCATGGCCCTCGGCATGGTCCGGGCCGGGCGGCAGCGGGTGAAGGTGATCGCGGTCGGACGGGGGCGTGGCAACCGCCTCCACCGGCCCTGATCGTGACGTAACGTATCGGGTCGGATGACCGTTTGCGAGGGTCGCTCGCTTCCTGCCGGGTATCACCATCGGCGCCCCGCAACCCACAGTAAGGTCAGTCGGGTGAGCGCAACTGACGGCTCCGCAGTCGCGTACCGAGAGGTGACCCGAGTGACCACCCCAGGCAAGACCCGCGTGGCGATCGTCTTCGGCGGACGCAGCCCCGAGCACGGCATCTCCTGCGTCAGCGCGGGCAGCGTGCTCGGCGCGCTCGACCCGGACGAGTACGACGTGGTGCCGGTCGGCATCACCCGGCAGGGCCAGTGGGTGCTGACCAGCGGGGACCCGGGCGAGCTGGCGATCCGGGCGCGCAAGCTCCCGGAGGTCACCGCCGGGGCCGGCGTCGAGGTGGTGCTCCGCGCCGACCCGACCGCCGGTGGCCTGCTGGTGCTCGACCCGACCGAGGGCCCCCGGGCGCTCGCCGACGTCGACGTGGTCTTCCCGGTGCTGCACGGCGCGTACGGCGAGGACGGCACCATCCAGGGCATGCTGGAGATGGCCGACATCCCGTACGTCGGCGCGAACGTCTTCGCCTCCGCCGCCGCGATGGACAAGGAGTTCACCAAGAAGCTCTGCGCCGTCGAGGGCATCCCGGTCGGCCCGTACGCGGTGCTGCGCAACGGAATGACCCTCAGCGAAGCCGACAGGCAGCGGCTGGGCCTGCCGGTCTTCGTCAAGCCGTCCCGGGCCGGCTCGTCGTTCGGCATCACCCGGGTCGACGACTGGGCGCAGCTCGACGCGGCCGTCGCCACCGCCCGTGAGATCGACACCAAGGTGCTGGTCGAGGCCGCGGTCGTCGGCCGGGAGATCGAGTGCGGCGTGCTGGAGGGCGAGGCCGGCGGTGCGCCCGAGGCGTCCGTGCTGGCCGAGGTCCGGATGGTCGGCGACCGCGAATGGTACGACTTCGAGGCCAAGTACCTCTTCGCCGACGAGGTCTGCGAGTACGACGTCCCCGCCGGCCTGCCCGACCGGGTCACCCGCCAGGTCCAGGAGTACGCCACCCGCGCCTTCACCGCACTGGACTGCGCCGGCCTGGCCCGGGTCGACTTCTTCGTCACCCCCGACCTGGACGTCTACCTCAACGAGATCAACACGATGCCCGGGTTCACCCCGACGTCGATGTTCCCCCGGATGTGGGCGGCCAGCGGCCTGGAGTACCCCAAGCTGGTCAACCGGCTGATCCGCACGGCCCTGCACCGGCACTGACCACCGCGCCGGCCGTCCCGCTGCCTCGGCGGCGCTCGCCCGGTGTCCACGAACGGTCAGGGCCTGCGGGCCGTCGTGGCGTGGGCAGGCCGCCGGGTGGCGCTCTGCGGCGGCGGGTGCCCCGGGTCCGCCGGCCGCACCCCGGCGCGCCGCACGAAGATGCTCCGCCGGGTCACCGCCCGGTCCCGGGCGTCGAGCTGGTAGACCTCAAGCCAGACCCACCCGTCGTACGTCGGCCGGTCGTCGATCCGGATCAGCCGGCACCTGATCGGGCGGATGAACTGCACACTGGCGGCCCGGGTGATCAGCAGCAGGTCGCCGGGTCTCACGGCGTATCCCGGTCGGTCTGCGCAGGTCGGTGGGTCTGCGCGGGCCGGTCGGTCGACGCGCCGTGTTCGTGGGTGGTGGGTTCCCGGGGCTGCCGGTCGGGGCGGTCGCGCCAGACGCGGAGGGTTTCGGCGGCTGCGGCGAGGCGGCGGCAGGAGCCGTCGGGCAGGCATCGGGTGCAGGCGTCGCGGTGGTGGAAGTCGACCACGTAGCCGGCCATCAGGACGCGGAACGGCGGTTCGGGCCGCCCCTCAAACACGGCCGGATCCCCGCCCGACTGGTCCGTCCACCCGGGCCGGTGCATCGGGCGGATCGGTCCGTCGCGCAGGGGACGGCTGGCCGATGACATCGATCGGATGATCTTTGCGCTGGAACCACTTCCGACGGGCCACGTGGCCACCTCCATTGATCGTCGACAGGCCGCTCTGCCAGCCACGATCCGAGATCAGAGCTGATCCGTGCAATGCTCCCGATGAGACATTCGCCGGAACGGTGCGCCTTGCGGGTGGCGAAGCGAAAACCGTCGCACGGCACGTCTGGTGACGTGTCGTGGTGAGACAGGAAGGATGGTGTCCGTGACGGAGATCGGCTCGACCGTGCCGAGACGAGAACTCGGCCGGCTGCTCAGACAGGCCCGGGAAGTCGCCGGCTTCGGCCTGGAGGCCGCCGCGTCCGACCTGGAGTGGTCACGTGCCAAGATGTACCGGATAGAGGCCGGGCAGACACCGCTGCGCGCACTCGACGTCGACCAGATGTGCCGCCTCTACGGCACCCCGTCCGAGCTGACCGAGGTCCTGGTCAGCCTGGCCAAGGAGTCGAAGAGCAAGGGCTGGTACCACGCCTATGGCGCGGTCATCCCGCGCTGGTTCCAGTTGTACGTCGGCCTGGAGGTGGCGGCCAGTCGCATCCGCACCTACGAACACGCCCTGGTCCCGGGCCTGCTCCAGATCCCGGAGTACGTCGCCGAGGTGGCCCGCACCAGACCTGGTATCGCAGACGAGGACGTGGTGAAACTCGTCGAACTCCGACAGGAACGTCAACGCCTCCTCACCAGGAAGCGGCCCGCGGCACCCGAGTTCGAGGCGATCATCGAGGAATCAGCACTACGTAAGCGGGTGCCTAGTATGGCTGGGCAGATAGACAGGCTGATCGAAGCTGGCCGGGCTGAGAACATCACTGTCAGGATCATTCCGGTCGCCTCGGGGCTGAGTCGCGCAGCGATCGCAGGGAGCTTCGTCATCCTGGATTTTCCCACCAAGGGAGCCCGGTCTGCCGAGCCGACGACGGTCTACAGCGAAGGGCTCTCCGGAGCGCTCTATCTCGATCGCCTCGACGAGGTCAAGGCTTACGCCCAGGTGTGGAACACGCTCAATCTTCAGGCACTGAGCGCGGAGGAGTCGTGCAGGCTGATGCAGAAGATCAAGGAGGAGTGCCATGGCTGAACTCAACAGGCTGATCTGGCGTAAGAGCAGCCGTAGTAGCGACCAGGGCAACTGCGTCGAGGTCGCGGACAACCTGTCCGCTGTGGTGGGAGTGCGGGACAGCAAGGACGTCGCTGGGCCGGTGCTGGTCTTTTCCGTGTCCTCCTGGCGGAATTTCCTCTCTGTCGTCCGTCAGGCCGACTGAGGAGCCACTCGGACGATCTCGCCCCTCTGCCCAGGCTCGTCGGCGGAGGGGCGCTCGATTGACGCGTAACGCGCGGCTACCGCTCGTCGCTTTCGTCGGGTAAGTCATTCAGTAATTCCCCGATCTGCTCGATTATGGCAGTCGCGCCTATTTTTTCCGCAGCGGCGAGGCTGATTGCCCAAAAATGGCGGGCCTGGTCGATCTGGCCTGCGGATGCCATTAGCTGCCCGAATGTAAAACCTACGATCGCGATCCCGTCGGCACGTTGAAGCTGGCGCAGTATTAGTAGGCAATTGTCTAGGTGCTCGGTGGCCGACTGGTAGTTCTGCTGGGCCAGATCGATTTGTGCCAGGCCCCATTTCGTCGACGCGATACCAGCGAGATCGCCGTGCTGCTCGTGTACTTGAAGTCGATTTTGGTGCAGCTCTCTCGCTTTGTCATGGTTGCCGCGTTGGTAGTGGATGTCGGCGATTCGGCCGTGGGTGATGGCGGTGGCGCGGGTGTCGCCGAGTCGTTGGTAGACGGGTAGTTCGATGTCGCGGCGGATGCGGAGTGCTTCGTCGTAGTTGCCGCGTTGGTAGTGGATGTCGGCGATCTGGCCGTGGGTGATGGCGGTGGCGCGGGTGTCGCCGAGTCGTTGGTAGACGGGTAGTTCGATGTCGCGTCGGATGCGGAGTGCTTCGTCGTAGTTGCCGCGTTGGTAGTGGATGTCGGCGATTTTTCCGTGGGTGATGGCGGTTTCACGGGTGTCGCCGAGGCGTTGGTAGACGGGTAGTTCGATGTCGCGTCGGATGCGGAGTGCTTCGTCGTAGCTGCCGCGTTCGTGGAGTATGTCGGCGATCTGGCCGTGGGTGATGGCGGTTTCACGGGTGTCGCCGAGGCGTTGGTAGACGGGTAGTTCGATGTCGCGTCGGATGCGGAGTGCTTCGTCGTAGTTGCCGCGATAGAACAGAATTTCCGCAATGTTGCCGTGGCAGGTCGCGGCTTCCCGCTCTGATCCCCCCTCGGTAAAGAGGCGTTGGGCGTGTCGCAGTAGTTGTTCGGCCCGGTCGGGTTGACCGCGGGTTATCAGAAAAGTGGCCTGCTCACCGATAGCCCGTGCCTGTTCGAGTCGATCCACTTCCGACGCTTCGGTGCTCTGCGCCTGCCGTACCGCACGGTCGAACATCTCCTCTGCGGTGTCGCCGTCACCGCTGGTCATCGCAGCGTCGGCGACCGCACGTAGCAGGTGGGTCGGCACCACGGTGCGATGCCGGTCGAGGAGGGCGATCGCCTCATCACCGAGCCGGAAGGCATCTCCGGCATGGCCGGCGCGCAGCTCCCGTACCGCCCCGGCTCCGCAGGCCGCGACGACGGCAGCCGACGTATCGGCGGTCAGGGCCAGGCGGGTCAGTTGTAGGTCCAGGGCCGAGTCTCGCCGTCGGGATGCGGTGCCGCCCCAGGCGGTGAAGAGCGGTTCGACCGCCAGCGCGGCCAGCGTGGTGTGTTCCTCGTCGGTGAGCGGGGCGAGCCGGCCGGCGGCGAGCGCGTTGACGGCGACCGCCGGCCGTTGTGGGTCGTACCGGTCGGGGAAGGTGTCCAGCAGGCCGAGCCCGCGCAGCCGCTCCGTCGACCCGCCGACTTCGCCGGCCAGCGCGTCGACCACCAGCACGGGCACCGGCAGGTCGAAGAGGGTGACCGCCCGCAGCAGGGCGACGTGCGGCGGGCCGGCCTGCGCCAGCAGCTCGTCCAGGGCGAGGTTCTCCAGGAACGTCCGCACCTCGGCGTCCGGGGGCAGGTCACCCTGGCGCAGGTACGCCTCCATGCCGGCCACCGCCGCCTCGGACCGTTCCGTCGGCACCTGCTCGCTGTAGACCAGCCGCAGCACGATCAGGTCCTGAAGGCCGGGGTTGCCCCGGCTCACCCACAGTGCCCGTCGGGCCAGCCTGGCCCGTTCGGCCTGCCGGTCCGGTGGTACGAGTGCCTGCTGGCGTCGGTGCAGCTTGCCCTGGGCCACCCCGGACAGCGGGCGCAACTGCACCGGGGTGAGCCGGCTTTCCAGCCCGTCGAGGGTGAACAGGAAGCGGCTGGTGAGCACCAGACGGCTGTCGGTCTCGGCGGGGTCGAACGCCCGCAGCACCGCCGCCAGCACCGGCGCGGCTTCGGCCGTCACCCGGTGCCGTCCCGCCGGGTCGGGACGGAGGATCTGTTCCAGGTCGTCGATGATCAGCAGCAGTGGGCGCTGTCCCTCGCCGGTCTGGGCGCACGGGCCGGTCAGCAGGTCGATGAGCACCGCCTCCAGCGCGTCGGGCCGGCTGCGCACCTCCGGCAGCCGCCTGGCGATCAGCTCCCGCGCCTGTTGGTTGGCCCGTACCGCGTCGGCGACCGCGTCCAGCACCGCCAGCGCGCCGTAGTCGCCGAAGACCACCCCGACGGCCCGGTCCGGGAAGCGGTCGACGATCCGGGCGGCCAGGCTGGACTTACCCAGCCGGCCCTGCCCGTGCAGCAGCACGCCGGCCCGGTCGCCGGACCGCAGCGCCCGCAACGACTGCTGCAACTCCGGCCGGCGACCGACGAACATGTCCGCCGTGGCCACCGGCACGTGCTGCTTGCGGTCGAGGAACTTCTTGGTGCCGCGTACGGCGGACACCAGCGACCGTCGCCGGGTGCCCGCCACCAGCGGCCCGCCTCCGGCCGGCCCCAGCCACAGCCGGGCCAGGTGCCAGTCGGCCCGCAGCAGCGGTGTCGTCGACTCCAGCAACGCCCGACGGGCGTCGGCGACGGCCACCGCGAGGTCGGCCCGGTCGCCCAGCCGCCCGTACAGCCGCTCGGCGAACACGGTGGCCGACCGGTCGCCGACCGAGCCGTCCCAGCCGAGCACCGCCGGCACGCCGGCCGACACCAGCGCGGTGGCCAGTGAGTGGGCGAGCAGCTCGGCCCCGGCGGTCGGCGTACCGGTGCCTGCACGCCGGCCCGGTCCGGGCGGAAGTTGGCCGGTGGCGTCGGCGGCGGTCGCGGTGAGGCAGGCGGAGACGAAGACCAGCCGGGGCATCGTGGTGAGCAGCCCGACCAGGTCGGTGGCGGTGGTGGGGCGCTCGTCGCCCAGCTCGTCCTCCAGCATCAGCACCGGCTCGGCCCTCCGGTCGGGCTGCTCCCGCCAGTTGTTCTGCCCGTGGCAGGACAGGTGCAGCACGGGCAGGCCGCCCAGGTCGGCCAGCCGGTGCGCCAGCTGCGTCGGGTCGCCGGTGTCCTCGACCATCAGGTCGAGCCGGGCCTCGCCGACCGCACGCAGGATCGCCGCCTCCTCGGCCTCGAAGTCGAGTTCGCGCTGCCCGCGCGGTGCCGCCGCCATGAACCCCAACCCCAGCCGGTACGGGTCGAGGGCGGGCTGTACCCCGGGCGGCCCCAGCCGTCGGACGACACCGAAGCGCAGCAGGGCGTCCGCCGCGAGGAACCCGCCGTCGGGGCGGGCCAGCAGCTCGAACGGTGCCCGCAGCACCGCCCACTGCCGCTCGGACGGGGTGCGCGGCCCCTGCACCTCGAAGGTCAGCGGGGTCGCTGCCCGGTGCAGCAGGTCGGTCAGCTGCCCCAGCTCGCCGTCCAACCAGGCGTACAGCGACCGGCCCAACCCGGTCAGCACGTCGTCACCGGCGTCGGCCTGGACCGCCTGCGCGTAACGGGTGCCCAGGTCGCCCACCAGGGTGGCATCCTCGGGGCCGAGTGGTCGGCGCGGTCCGATCCGTTCGCCGTCGACCAGGATCTCGAAACCGGTGTCGTCGAGCACCAGACCAGTTGTCACGCGACCCTCCCCGTGCCGACGCCCACTCCGCTGCGCCGGGTGTTCCCGGTGGCAGGCCCCGTCTCGAAGGCGACGAGTCGGAAGGGACGTGCCGTCGACGCGTCGACCGGCGTCAGGGAGGGGATTGATCGCCACATTACCCAGCGGGGGAGCGGGCACAACGAAAGTCGAGAAGCCGACAGTCATCGGCGGCGTGAAGCTGTCCCCTGTGGAGCTCGGTGGGGGAGTGGCGGTGCCGGGGCGGTCACCGGGGGCGGGCTCCCCGGAGGAACTGGTCGACGGCGGTTCGGGTGATCCCGTCGAGCAGTTCGGCTGCGACCAGGTTGCCGTTGACCAGCGTGGCGATGCCCTGCAAGGTGGCGAACAGCACGGTGCCGGCGCGGTCCGGGGGGCCGGGTTCGAGCATCCCCTGGGCCTGTCCCTCGACGATCAGGTCGTGCAGGAGCCCGAATGGTCCGGCGGCTGCGGCGACGAGGTGTTCGGCCCCCTCGCGGTGCTTGCCGGTGAACATCAGCTCCAGCAGGGCGGCGTCCTCGGTGGCGAACCGCAGGTAGGCGGTGGCGACGGCGTGCAGGCGTGCCCCGAAGTCCGTCCCGGCGTCGGTGAGCGCGGCGCGCAGTTCGGTGTGCAGCCTGGCGAATCCGGCCTCGGCGAGAGCGTCCAGCAGTGCCTGCCGGTCGGCGAAGTGCCGGCGCGGCGCGGCGTGGCTGACGCCCGCCTCCCGGGCCAGTTCGCGCAGCGAGAGCTGGCCCGCGCCGTGCTGGCGCAGGCTGCGCTCGGCGGCGGCGAGCAGCGTCGACCGCAGGTTTCCGTGGTGGTACGTGGGCACGGCGTCATCGTAGCCGGATTAAAGTCGCTGTTGCCAACATTGTTGTCGCCGGATACATTGTTTCCCATGACAACATTCACGACCGCCCAGATCCCCGCCCAGACCGGCCGCACCGTCATCGTGACCGGCGCGAACAGCGGCATCGGCCGGGTCGCCGCGACGGCGCTCGCCGCCCGGGGCGCCCGGGTCGTGCTCGCCGTCCGCGACCCCGCCAAGGGTGCCGCCGCCGCTGCGGGCATGACCGGTGACGTCGAGGTGCGCCGGCTCGACCTGGCCGACCTGGCCTCCGTCCGTGCCTTCGCCGAGGGCTGGACCGGGCCGATCGACCTGCTGATCAACAACGCCGGCGTGATGATCCCGCCGCCGACCCGGACCGCCGACGGGTTCGAGCTCCAGTTCGGCACCAACCACCTCGGGCACTTCGCGCTCACCAACCTGCTGCTGCCGCAGATCCGGGGGCGGGTGGTCACCGTCGCCTCGTCCGCGCACCGGGGCGGAAAGATCGACTTCGCCGACCTCAACTGGGTGCGCAGGCCCTACCGGGCGTTCCCCGCGTACGCCCAGTCGAAGCTGGCGAACCTGCTGTTCACCGCCGAACTGCACCGCCGCCTCACCGAGGCCGGCTCACCGGTGCTGGCGACCGCCGCCCATCCCGGCCTGGCCGCCACCAACCTGCTCGGGCACCTCGACAACGACCGTACCTGGTGGAACCGGCTCCAGACGGCCATGGTCGACCGCTTCGCGCAGAGCGACGCCGACGGCGCGTCGCCCACCCTCTTCGCGGCCGTGGCCGACATCCCGGGGGGCAGCTACGCCGGGCCGGACGGCCTGTTCGAAGGGCGAGGCGCGCCCAAGCTCGTCGGCCGCTCGAAGGCCGCCCGCGACGGTGCCGCCGCCCGTCGGCTGTGGACGGTCTCCGAGGAGCTGACCGGTGTCACCTTCCCGTTGGCCGCCCAGCTCAGCCGGTAGGCGACCCGGGCCGGTCACCGTCCGTCGTTTGTGGAGGATGGAACCGGGGAACAGGGCCGGTATGGCGAACGGACAGATGAAGACCTTCGGTGGTCTGCTCATGCGGATTCTCGGTGTGCTGCTGGTCGTGGTGGGTGTGCTGGGCGCGCTGGCCTCGTTGACCCAGGGCAACGTGGTCGGGGTCGTCCTCGGCGTCGGCTTCGTCGCGGGTGGCGCGGTGCTGCTCAAGCGTTCGGGGCGGGCCGGCCGACCGGGGGCGGTGGCGTCGACCCGGTGACCGCGCGGCGCGTGGTTAGGGTGGGGCCATGGTGTTCTGGCAACTGACTGTCGACGCGAACGACCCGGCCCGGCTGGCCCGGTTCTGGGCCCGGGCGTTGGGTTACCGGCCGACGCCGCCGGCCGAGCCGTCGACCACCTGGAACGCGCACTTCCGTGGCCGGTTGGGCGGGGCGGCGGCGTTCGAGGACCGGCTGTTCGACCCGGCCGGGCTGCGTCCGCCGCTGTGGTTCCAGCGGGTGCCGCAGGAACAGGCCGGGAAGAACCGGCTCCACCTGGACATCTACCCCACCGGTCGGGACGACGCCATTCCCCTGGCGCAGCGGATCGAGATCGTCGAGGCGAAGGTGGCCGAACTGGTCGCGTCGGGCGCGACCGTGCAGCGCCGCACCCGGGGCGACGACCCGGCGGACCTCTACTACTACGTCACCATGCACGACCCGGAGGGCAACGTGTTCTGCGTGAGCTGACCCCGGGCCGGTCGACAGGTGCGCTGCGCCGGCGCTCAGCGGCGGCGTAGCGCCGGGTCGAGCAGGGCCGGCGGGGTGTCGTGCTTCTCGCCGGGGGCGAGGTCGACGCCGGGGGCGACGATGGCGTCGATGGCGTCGAGCACGTCGGGGGTGAGCACGGTGTCGGCGGCGGCGAGTTGGCTGTGCAGGTGCTCCAGCGTCCGGGGACCGATGATCGCGCTGGTCACGGCGGGGTGTGCGGTGACGAAGCCGAGCGCGAGCTGGATCAGGGTGAGCCCGGCGGCGTCGGCGACCTTGGCCAGCTGCTCGACGGCGTCGAGCCGGGCCCGGTTGGCGGCGATGGTGAGGTCGAAGCGCTCGGGCAGGACGTCGGCGCGGTGGGTGGTGATCTCCCGGCCCGCCCGGACCGCGCCCGACAGCCACCCGGAGGCGAGCGGGCTCCAGGCGAGCACGCCCAGGCCGTACTGCGCGGTGACGGGCAGGACGTGGGCCTCGATGCCGCGTTGCAGGATCGAGTAGCTGGGCTGCTCGGTGACGTACCGGCCCAGGTGGTGTTCCCGGGCGGCCCACTCGGCCTGCACGAGGCGGTACGCGGGGAACGTCGAGCAGCCGAAGTAGCGGATCTTGCCGGCCCGCTGGAGGTCGGTGAGGGCGGACAGCGTCTCCTCGTCGCTGGTCGTCGGGTCCCAGCGGTGGACCTGGTAGAGGTCGATGTGGTCGACGCCGAGCCGGCGCAGGCTGCCGTCGAGCGCGGTGTGCAGCCAGCGGCGGGAGGTGCCCCGGTGGTTGCGTTCGTCGCCCATCGGCATGGCCGCCTTGGTGGCCAGCACGATGTCGTCGCGGCGGCCGGCGATGGCCCGGCCGACCAGTTCCTCCGACTCGCCCTGGCTGTAGCGGTCGGCGGTGTCGATCAGGTTGATCCCGCCTTCCAGGGCGGCGTCGATGATCGCGGTGGCCTCGGCCTGGCCGGTGCGGCCGATGACGCCGAAGTTCATCGCGCCGAGCACGAGGCTGCTGACCTGGACGCCGGTGCGGCCGAGGGTGCGGTACTGCATGAGGGTTTCCTCCACGGGGTGACGGGGTGGCGGCCGGTCGGTGCCGCCGGGAACCACGGCGCGTGCGGACGCACCGTGGGCTGGTGGGGGAGGGGACGGGGCGCGGCTGGTGGCCGGCCGTCCGGCTCTGGCATCATGGTTCAAGCGGAACCGTGTTCCGCTCTGAACTATACGGAACACTGTTCCGTTTGCCAAGGGTGTCCGGAGGTGACGGCGCGATGGTCGACGGTGAACCGGTGCCGCCCACCCCACCCGGGCGCACCGACGCGCCCCGGAAGCGGGCCGACGCCCGACGCAACGAGGCGGCCCTGCTGGAGGCCGCCGCCGAGGCATTCCTCGCCGCCGGGGTCGACGTGCCGGTACGCGACATCGCCGCGCGGGCCGGCGTCGGCGTCGGCACCATCTACCGCCACTTCCCGACCCGGGCCGACCTGATCGTCGGGGTCTACCGGCACCAGGTGCGGGCCTGCGCCGAGGCCGCGCCGGCCCTGCTCGCCGAGGGCGGCACGCCACACGCCGCCCTGACCGCCTGGATCGACCAGTTCGTCGACTTCCTGGTCACCAAGCACGGCCTCGCCGGGGCGATGAACTCCGACACCGCCGCCTTCGAGACGCTGCACGGGTACTTCCTCGACCACCTCGTCCCGGCCTGTGCCAGCCTGCTCGACGCCGCCGCCGCGGCCGGCGAGATCCGCCCCGGCACCGACCCCCGGGAACTGCTGTTCGCCGTCGGCAACCTCTGTGCCGGTCGTGCCCCCTACTACGACGCCCGCCGGATGGTCGGCCTCCTCGTCGCGGGGCTGCGGCTGCGCTGAGGGGCGACGTCCCCGGAGTCGGGGTCGTCCGCGCCGCGGCTCAGCGCGCGTAGTGCGCGGCGACCGCGGCGAACGCGGCCTTCGGTTCCCAGGGCAGACCGGGGTACGTGTCACCGGTACGACCGTCGAGCACCCTGACGATGCCGGGGCTGGCGAGGTCCAGGTCGTCGCGCGGGTCGCCGTCCGGTCGGTGCGGAAGGCTGGGCAGCGCGAAGAGGTGGACGAAGGCGCTGTCGACGCCCTCGCTGTCGAAGATGTCGAGCAGTTCGCTGAGATACGCGGCCTGGCCGTGTTCGTCGCGCTCGTACACCCCGTTCAGCCGGTGGGGTCTGCCGCTCGGGTCGTACTCGATGATCTCCATGCTGCGCGGCGCGACGTCGCCCGCGCCGCGCCAGGTGGCGGTGCCGAAGCCGGTGACGGCGACCGGCTTGGGCTGGTCGACGAGCCGGCGTACGCCGTCGCGGAACTGGTCGGCGATCTCGGCGGAGCGGATCAGTTCGACGGTCACCACGTCGAACAGGTCCCAGTCGACGCCCTCGAACGGGATCGCGGCGTAGGTGACCCTGCCGTGGAAACGTTCGCGGACCGCCGCCACGGTGGCGCGCAGGAAGCCGTCGAGGCGGGTACGGACCCCGGCGATGCGCTCGGCCCGGCCGTCCGGATCGGTGAACAGGTGGGTGAGGCGGTCCGCGAGGCGCTCACCCTCGATGAATCCACGGTTCATGATGCTCAGCTCGGCACCGGTGACGAAGACGATCTCGGCCCCGGCCGCGCGGAGCCGCTCGGCCCGCTCGGCGCAGTCGAGGAACAGGGCGCGGATCAGGTCGGGTTCCAACTCCAGGGGGTACGGCGAGAACCACACCTCCAGGCCGAGCCCGGCGGCGATCCGGGCGGCGGACTCCAGCCGCCCGGGATCGCCGCCGACCAGGTGGACGGCGGTGCAGTGCAGGTCGTCCCGGATGATGGCCAGCTCCCGCCGGACCATCTCGGGGTCCCACTGCGGCACCGAGCTGACGCCGTCGGTGACGAATCCGGTGTCGTAGGCCATGCCCTTGGCGCGCATGTCGGTCCCTTCGGTCGTGGTGCTCCCGCGGTTCGGAGGGACCGTAGCATAATTTTGCGCGCACGCAATTTTGCGTGCGCGTACCGAAGGTGGGACAGTGGCACCGTGACCGATCCATCGACGCTGCGGGAACGCAAGAAGCGGGCCACCCGGGAGGCCCTCCAGACGGCGGCGCTGCGCCTCGCGCTGGAACGGGGGCCGGACAACGTCCGCGTCGAGGAGATCGCCCAGGCGGCGGGCGTGTCGCCCCGGACCTACAACAACTACTTCCCGAGCCGGGAGCAGGCGATCGTCGCCGGGGTCGCCGCCGACCGCGCGGCAGGCGTTGCGGCAGCGGTGCTCGCCCGGCCGCCGGAGACCGGCCTCGCCGACGCGGTCGTCGATGCCGTCGTGGGCCTGTACGCCGACCCCGGCGACCGGCCGCCCGCCGCGTTGCTGATGATCGCCGCCAGCCCCGCGCTGCGGGCCTGCTACGTCGAGGCCGTCACCACGTTCGAGGAACCCCTGGCCGGGGCGGTCGCCACCCGCTGTCCCGGGATCGGACCGCTGGTCGCCCAGGCGCTCGCCGCCGCGGTCGGCGCGGCGACCCGGGTGGCGCTGCGGCAGTGGCTGCACGGCACGACCGAGGTGCCGACGATGGCCGGTTTCGTGGTGCCGCCCGAGCCGCTGCCGGACCTCGTCCGGGCCGTGCTGCGACCACTGGCCCCGGCGCTCGACGCGGCCGTGCCCTGACCACGACCACGGTGGGCCCCGCCCCCGCCGGGCGGACGCCGGTCGCGCGTGGTGCCGACGCGCGGTCCGGATCCGGCCCGACGGGGGCGGGGGTACCGCGGGGCGGGACCGCATCGGTCCCGCCCCGGGCGAGGTGGTCAGGTACGCGACAGGGCGCGGTCACTGACCGAGGACTGGAGCCCGAACTGCCGGGCCCGGCGTTCGGCGAAATCGGTCAGGCCCTGACTGTCGGCGTAGTCGAGGCTGTAAAGGTCCAGCTCCAGCTGGAGCAGCTGCTCGGCGATCTGGGCGTGGAACTCCAGCACGTCGGGCGGCCATGGTGCATAACCCTGGTCGGTCCACCGGGCCGAGAACGACTCGAAGACGATCCCGTCGACGATTTCGGCCAGCCGGGGCAGCATGCCGAACCCCCGGTTCGCCAGCAGGTACGCCGGTTGCGCCTCCTCCCGGATCGCGGCGACCAGGGTGAGCAGGTGCGGCACGTCCTCCGGGAAGGTCAGCTCGACGTTGAGCGTGTCCAGGAACAGCCCGGCGAACCCCTGCGCGATCGCCTGCTTCGCCTGCCCCACCACGTGCGACACCCACAGCGGATGGTCGACGTGGACGAACGCGCCACCCCAGTCCGGGTTGCGTTCCTGCCGCTGCCAGGGCGCGGGCGGCCCCTGGTCCTCCGACAGCGACAGGTAGCCGAGGGTCTGCACGTCCTGCGCCGCGAGGTAGCGCAGCTCGGCCGGACGGTAGAAGTCCGGTTGCAGCACCACCCGTACGTAGCGGGTCAGTTCGGGCAGGCGACCGTCGCCGTAGTAGAAGCAGATCGGGCGGCGGTCCATCACGTCCACCCGTGTTCCCGGTACCAGGCGAACGTGCTGCGGACCCCCTCCTCCAGGCTGACGGCCGGCTCGTAGCCGGTCAGCTCACGCAGCCGGGACAGGTCCGGGCAGCGCCGGGCGACCGATCCCGGCGGCGCGTTCCCGGGTGCGATGGCCGGGCTCACCCCGGCCACCCGCAGGACCAGCTTGGCCAGGTCGCCGATGTTGGTCTCCTCCCGGTCGTTGCCGATGTGCACGATCTGCCCGGCGGCGGCCGGTGCCGCCATCAGCCGCACCATCGCCTCGACCGCGTCGTCGACGTGGCAGAACGCCCGGAACTGGTCGGCCCCGGGGACGGGGAACGGGTCGGCCCCGCGCAGGGCGCGCAGCGACATCTCCGGGATGACGTGGTCGGCGCCCATCCGGGGGCCGTACACGTTGTGGAACCGGCCCACCACGGTCGCGAAGCCCTTGGCGCGGGCCGTGTGCAGGAAGGCGGCCTCGCCGAGCAGCTTGCTGGCCGCGTACGCGAACCGGGGCGCGGCGATGTCGGAGATCATCGGCGGCACGGTCTCGTCCGTCGGCACCGGCACCACCCCGGCGGTCACGCCCCCGGCGTAGACCTCGCTGGTGGAGGCGAAGAAGACCCGCTCGCCCGGGGCCACCCAGTCGAGCAGGTGCAGCGCCGACAGGGTGTTGACCCGGATCACCCGGGCCGGGTCCTGCTCCACGTTGCGTACGCCTACCACGGCCGCGAGCAGGTAGATCTGGTCCCAGCCGGTGGGCAGCGCCGCCCAGGTGTCCGGGCTGGTCAGATCGCCGGAGACCACCTGCACGGCCGGGTCGGCGCGCAGCCGGTCGAGGTCGGCGTCGTCGCGGCCCCGGGAGAAGTCGTCCACGATCGTCACCCGGTGCCCGTCGGCGACGAGCCGGCGGGCCAGGTGCAGGCCGATGAAGCCGGCCCCGCCGAGCAGCAGCGCCCTCATGCCGACACCGCCGCGGTGGCCGCCGCGTCCGCGCCGGCCGCCCCGGCGGGGGCGGGCGGCAGGTAGCCGAGCCCGGCGTAGCGGACCCCGGCGGCCAGCACCGCGTCCGCGTCGAGCACCCGCCACGAGTCGTAGACGAACGCCGGTGGCGTCGCGCCGAGCACCTCGGGCACCCGCAGCGCCCGGTAGTCCGGGTGGTCGTTGATGATCAGGACGGCGTCCGCCTCGGTGAACGCCTTGTCCAGACTGACCGGTTCGCCGCCGTACTGGCGGATCACGTCGTCGGTGACCATCGGGTCGTGGCCGAGCACGGTGACCCCGGCGGCGGAGAACACCCGCATCATCGGCTCGATCGGCGTGCCGCGCATGTCGTCGGTCGCCGGCCAGCCCTTGTACGCCCAGCCGAGCACCGCCAGTCGGGCGCCGAGACTGCGCCCGCGCGCCTCGATCAGCATCCGGACCACGGTCTCGCCGACGTGGATCGGCAGGTACTCGTTGAGCTGGCGGGCCTTGCCGACGAGGAACGGCCGGCGGTCACCCGCGCTGTCGATCATGATGTACGGGTCCTTGGAGAGGCAACCACCGCCCACGTACCCGGGCTTGGCGAGATCGGGGCGCGGATAGTCGACGTTGGCCGCCCGGATCACCTCCAGCGGGTCGAGGCCGTGCCGCTCGGCGACCAGCGCGATCTCGTTGCCGAACGCGTAGATCAGGTCGGTGTGGCAGTTGTTGGACAGCTTCACCAGCTCGGCGGCCTCCAGGCTGGAGACCGGGACGATGGTGCGGACCAGCCCGTTGAAGAACTCGGTCGCGGCGACCAGGCTGTCGTCGTCCAGACCACCGATCACCTGCGGCAGCTCCACCAGTTCCCGCAGCGCCTGCCCCTGGATGGTGCGCTCCGGGGCCATCACCAGCTTCACCCGCTCACCCCAGGCGGCCTGGAGCTCCGGCAGCACCACCCGACGGCTGGTGCCCACCGGCACCGTGCTGCGGACCACCACCAGGGTGTCCGGGCGGCAGCTCGCCGCCACCACCCGGGCGGCGGCGGCCAGGTTCGCCAGGTTGGGCCGGTGGGTCATGTTGTCCACCGGCGTCGACACGCTGATCACCGCCACGTCGACGGTGTCCTTCGGCAGGTCGGCGGCGACGTGGATGCGGGTGCCGAGGTGGGCGGCGAAGACGTCCTCGATGCCCGGCTCGAAGATGTGCGGCCGGCCGTGCGACAGCGCGTCCAGCACCGCCGGTGACACGTCCGCGCCGTACACCGTGAAGCCCTTGTCGGCGAGGGCGGCGGTGAGGGTGAGCCCCACGTAGCCCAGGCCCACGACCCCGATCTTCATGCTCATCTGCTGTCCTCTCGTGTGCGGGTGTGTCGTGAAGGGGGAGCGGTCCGCCGGCTCACCGCGCCTCGCCGGCGGCCCAGATGTCCTTGATCGAGGTGGCCAGGTCACGCACCGGCGACCAGCCCAGCCCGGCGGCCCGGCCGATGTCGGCCTGGATCCAGTCGACCGCCTGCGAACGCTGCGGCCCGGACCCGACCTCGCGGACCCGGCCCCGGTAGCCCGCCGCGTCGGCCAGCAGGGCGACCGCCTCCCGGGCGGTCACGGCCCGGCCGCTGCCGGCGTTGACCACCCGGTGCCGCAGCTCGGGCGCGAGGACCGCCGCGACGATCAGCGCGGCCAGGTCCCGCACGTCGACGAAGTCCCGGTACGCCGACAGCGGCCCGAGGGTGATCTCGGCGGCCCCGTCGTCCAGGGCGGCCCGCAGCCGGGCCGCCGCCCGACCGAGCAGGTTCTCCTGCGACATGCCGGGGCCGATCGGGTTGAACACCCGCAGCGAGACCGCGTCGACCTCGCCGGCCTCCCCGGCGAGCTGGAACAGCCGGGTGCCGGCCAGGTGGCTGACGCCGTACGCGCTGACCGGCCGGGCGGGGGAGTCCTCGGTGACCGGGACCCGCTCCGGCACCGGCCCGTACTCGCCTGCCGAACCGAGCCGGACCAGCCGGGCCCCCGGTGCCGCGACGGCGGTCGCCTCCAACAGTTTCGCCGCGACCAGGGTGTTCGCCGTGACCAGTTGCCCGGCGGAGCCGGTGAGGGCGCCCACGCAGTTGACCACCACGTCCGGGGCGACCTCCCGCAGCAGCCCGGCCAACGCGTCAGGCGTGCCGTCGAGCAGGTCGTGGGTGGTCCGTCCCGGGCAGACCACCTCGGCCACCCGGGAGTCCGCGGCCAGCGCGTCGCGGGCGTGTCCGCCGATGAACCCGGACGCCCCGAACAGCAGCACCCGGGTCACGTCAGCTCCCCGGCGCCCACCACGCCCGTCAGGTCGACGACCACCGGCTCCCCGACCGGCTCCCCGACGGGCACCTCCACCGGTGCCGGTCCGGCCGGCAACAGGATCGGCTTGAGCTGGTGGAACGACCGGTTCGCCTCGTCGTAGTCCTCCGGCCGCCCGATGTCGAGCCAGAACCCGTCGAACGGGTACGTCATCGGCGGATCGCCGCTGGCGAGCAGGTCCAGCACGAGCTGGTCGAAACCGAGGGCCAGCCCGGCCGGGTAGGGCTCCAGGGTCCGCCGCGACATCCCGTAGACGCCCATGCTGACCGGGTAGCGCAGCGCCGGCTTCTCCCGGAACCCGACCACCCGGCCGGCGTCCACGTCGAGCACGCCGAAGTCGATCCGGTGCACCCGTTCGGAGGTCGCCAGGGTCAGCCCCGCCCCGGAGAGCTGGTGGCTGCGCAGCAGGTCGCCGTAGTCCAGGTCGGTGAGGACGTCCCCGTTCATCACCAGGAACTCCTCGGGCAGCCGGTCCTTGAGGCCGAACAGCGGGCCGACCGTGGACAGCGGCCGGTCCTCCTCGACGTAGTCGATGGCCAGCCCCCACCGGTTGCCGTCGCCCACGAACGCCCGGATCAGCGGGCCGAGATGGTTGATCGCCAGGGTCACCGAGGTGAACCCCCGCGAGGCGAGCTGGTCGAGCACGATCTGCAGGATCGAGTGGCTGTCCCCGATCGGCATCAGGGGCTTCGGCAGCGTCGTCGTGTACGGCCGGAGCCGCACCCCTTTGCCACCGGCAAGGATCACCGCGTGCAACCGGACCTCCCCATAGGTCTCAAGTGGAACTACCGGTAGTGCCGAACCTGCCCGATCACCGGAACCAGACCGAGCGCGAACAGCGCCTGGAGCAGCAGCACGCTGCCCAGGTGGAGCGAGGTGTCGGTGACCGGGTCGCCGCCCTGCCCGAGCAGCGGGGCGACGCCGAGCAACGCGCCGAGGCCGACGTGCAGCACGATCACCACCGTCATCGACAGGCACAGCCAGCCGTACCGGCCCTGCCCGGCCAGCAGGAACGCCAGGTAGTACGCCCCGGCCAGGGCCACGTGGGCGGCGGTCATCACCACCCCCGCCGTGGACAGCACGCCCGCCCGGCCGAGGACGACGAGCAGCAGCACCCCCAGTGCCGCCGGCACCGCGAGGCACACCACGAACTCCCGGCCGATGGTGCGCCAGATCCCGACGACGAAGGCGTGCGGGAGCCGGGCCCGCCGGGACAGGGCGACCCCGCCCGCCCAGAACCGGCTGGTCCGCCACTCGACGAACCCCATGGACAGGATCAGCGGCACCGCCGACGCCGCGACGTCCCACTGACCCAGCAGGTAGGGCGCCTGGGCGTGGAAGAGCAGCGTCGCCGAGCAGAGCCCGTACCCGGCGACGCCGAGCAGGGCGGGCCACGTCGGCCAGAGCGGGTCGCGGGGGGCCGGCTCCGTCGACCGGGCGGCGGCCCGGGTGGCCCAGAGCCCGGCGGCGAACGCGGCCAGCACGCCGAGGGCCGCCGCGCCCACCGCCCAGCGCCGCGCCACCATCCCGCCGTCGACCAGGAAGACCGCGCTGGCCAGGACGACCGGGACCAGCGCGGCGGCCAGCCACCCCTCCCGCCGGTAGAAGACCAGCAGGGTGCTGGCCAGCTGGTAGGCGAGTTGGCAGACCATCATCGTGGCCAGCGGCAGGCCGCCGTACGGCAGCATCAGGGCGCCGGCGGCCAGGCCGAGCAGCACGGCGGTCAACGCGGCGATCCGCAGCACCCGGCTGGCCGAACGGGCCCGGCCAAGACCGAGCAGGCGGAACGCCGCGTAGGCGACCACACCCGACCAGACCCAGCCGAGGGTCCCGGCGAGGATCATCCCGGCCACCAGGCCCGGTCGTCCCACCACCGACAGCACGGCCGGGAACGCGGCGCTCGGCAGCACGTACAGCAGGCCGTGGGAGATCGTCCGCAGGTCGCCCCGCCGGTCGCGGCCGGCCCCCGGCGCGGCGGCGGGCCGCTGGTCGGGTGCCGGGGCCGGACCCAGCCGTCGGAACACCTCGGCGGCGAGGACGAAGACGTCGCGGTAGCCGTACTCGACCTGGGCACCCCGGTCGGTGTGCCCGTCGGCCTCCAGGGCGGCGGCGACCTGGAGCGCGTCCACCGCGCGGGCCAACTGCGGCCGTACCCGCTCGACCAGGTCGTCCACCGGGTCGGTGGAGATCCGGGGCAACAGGATGGTGCGTTCGGGGCCGTCGGACGACCCCGGCTCGGTGGTCATCGTGGCGACGGAGCGGAACAACGGATCGGTGACGTCCGGGTCGGTGGCCTCGGTCATCAGCGGCCACCGGGGGTACGCACGATGGCGATCGTCGTCTCGTCGTCGTCCGGTCCGGGCGCGGCCGGCTGCGGCAGCTCCGGCGTGGCCGAGTTCGGGTCGTGGCGGGTCCGGTACGCCGCCGCCGAGTACTGCTCGGGTCCCCGCTGGCGGGGCACCCGCCCGGCCAGCGGCGACACCTCGGGGCGGACGGCAGCGGGCGTCGGCTCGGGTCGGGCGGCAGCCGGCGTCGCGGCGGCGGGGGTGAGCCCGGGCCGGGCGGTGGGCACGGCAGCGGGGCGGGCGGTGACCGACGCCACCCCGGGGCGGGTCGGCCGGTTCGGGACCCGGACGAAGCCCTGGGCCTGACCGCGCAGGTGCTTCGGCGCGGGCGACGCCCCGCGTGGCGCGGCCAGCCCCTCGTAGATGTCGCGGTACGCCTGTAACGACCGTTGCAGGGTGAACCGCTCCAGCACCCGCTGCCTGGCGGTCGCCCCGAGCCGCAGCCGCAGCTCCCGGTCGTTGAGCATCCGTACGCAGGCGGCGGCGATCGCGGCGACGTCGCGCGGCGCGACGACGAACCCGGTGTCACCGACCGCCTCGGCGACCCCGCCGACGTTGGTGCACACGGTCGGCCGGCCGCACGCCATCGCCTCCACCACCGTGTAGGGGAAGCCCTCGGAGATACTGGTGAGCGCCACCAGGCTGCCGGCGTGGTACGCCTCGACGGCGCTGCCGACCCGGCCCTCCAGGACGGCGTGCCCGGTCAGCCCGAGTTCGTCGATCAACGCCTCGCAACTGGCGTGGTAGACCTTGTTGGCGGCCGGGGTTCCGCCGAAGATGCGCAGCCGGGCGTTCGGGATCTCCGCCCGGACCAGCGCGAACGCCCGGATCAGGGTGTGCAGGTCCTTGAGTGGGTCGATCCGGCCCATGAACGAGATGGTGGGCACGTCCGGTTCGCCGGCCGCGGGCGGGAACTCGTCCGGGTCGACGCCGTTGTACATCGTCCACATCCGCTCGGGGTCGGCGCCGTTGTGCAGCTGCCACCGCCGGTTGTACTGCGAGTGCGGGGCGAGCGCGCCGGTGATCAGGTAGGCCGCCCCGGCCAGCGAGCGGAAGAAGCTCAGCACCAGCACCCGGACCGGGTGCGGGGCGTCGTCGTGCAGGTAGGAGATGTAGCGTTCGCGCAGGTAGATGCCGTGCTCCGAGAGCACCAGCGGGGTGCCGTACGTCCAGGTGGCGGCCATCCCGACGAGGGTGGCGAGACCGTTCATCGACGAGTGCACGATGTCGGCGCGGACCGGGGGCGCGCTCAACGGCCGCAGCATGTGCGCGATGAGCCAGGCCGCCTCCAGCGCGTCGGCGACGGTGGGGGCGGGCCCGGTCTCCTCGACCCGCAGGGTGTGCCAGGCCTCCAGCATCATCCGCAGCGCCTCGTTGGACAGCAGGGCCGCACTCAGGTCACCGCCGCCGGAGGCGTACTCGAACATCCCGCGCAGGGCGAGCAGGAAGGTGCTGCGGTTGACCGCCCCGGCCTGGGAACGGGTCGATTCCAGCGGGGTGACCAGGGCACGCAGGAACACCTCGTACGACTCGATGAACTCGGCGCCGGGCCGCCCGGAGGGGACCAGCACCCCCCGCCGGGGGCGGCGGCCTTTCGGCCGGCCGCCCCACAACGGGATCGAGTGCACGCGGTCGAGGTTGGCCGGCCGGTCGAACACCGGCTCCTCGGTGCCGTCCACGGTGAGCGCCACCACCTCCCACCGGTAGTCAGGCATTCCCCGGATGAGCTGTTCGCACCAGATGCTCACCCCACCCATCGCGTACGGGTAGGTGCCCTCCGAGACCAGCGCGATCCGCACCGGTTTCCCCCGTTCCTCTGTGCTTGTCTGAGCCGCTGTCCGCGCTACGGACGGGGAGCGGCGTTGAACGTCACGGCGGTGTTGGCCGCCAGCGTCACCGGCACGGTGACGTCGGTGCCGTAGGTGCCGGCACCGGTGGTGGTCGCGGCGACGCCGCCCAGTTGCAGCGAGCCGGCGGCCGGCGAGCTCACCGTGATCTCCCCGGTGGTCCGGTCGTAGATCGCCGACGCCCCGGCGGTCAGCGCCGCGAAGTGGGCCGTCCGTGCCCTGCTGTAGGCGGCGATGTCGGTCCACGCCGAGTTGAGCAGCGGCACCGAATAGAACGAGTCGTACTTGGTCAGCACGGCGTCGACCCAGTCGGTGAGCAGGGTGTTGCCCGAGCCGTAGTCACGCACGTTGGCGATGTGGAACGTGTGCGAGTAGATCGAGCCCGACGACACGTGCTGCAGGCCCACGGTGGACTCGTAGTCCAGGACCTGGGCGTACGTGCGGTCGGTGGGCCAGTACGGGAAGGCGCCGTTCGGGCCGTAGAAGGAGTTGTAGAAGTGCGCCTCCTCCGCCGGGTTGGTGGTGTGGTAGGCGATGTTCGTCGGCCAGCACGGCACCACCACGATGCTCGGGTCCAGCGGGTGCGGCGTCGACCCGTTGAAGTTCGCCGGCACGTGGCTGGCGAACGACATGTTGCCGGCGACCGTGTCGACGCCGAGATCCGCCGCCGCCTCGATCAGGTCCGGGTTGGACGCGGCGAGGCCGTGGTCGGTGAGCACCCCGCTCGAGTTGTTGTAGACGCCGAGACCTGAGTACTCGGGGGTCTTGAGCACGGTGGCCGGGGGGGTCAGCCCGATGGCGGTGCCAGCGGTCAGGTTCTCGGAGATCTCTTCGTGGTTGGTGGCGTAGTCCGTGGTGTTCAGCGCGGGGTGGTTCAACGTGTGGTTGATCCACCGGAAGTTGTTCTTGAGGCACTTGGTGGTGGCGGTGAGGGTGTTGGCGTCGCCGTTCGGGCTGCACGTGTTGCCGGCGAACGGGTCGATCTGGGCGCCGTTGTAGGGGATGTTGACGGTGAAGCCCGAGGCCAGCGGGTGCGCGGTGCGCAGCGCGGTCTGCTTCGCGTCGAGGTTGACCGCGTCGTGCCCGGTGACCCGGATCGCGGGGCCGTAGTCGACGGTGCCATCGTCCATGTAGTGGGCCGAGGCGGCGAACCAGTCGTCGATGTCGACGTTGAGGTGGTGCTTCTGCTCACCGAGGAACAGGCCCTTGGTCGCCCACCGGAACAGGCCGTAGACCAGCAGGTCCGCGTGGAGCAGGTACTGGTTGGCGGTGAAGGTCAGCGCGATCCGCTCCCGGCCGTCGGTCGAGGTGGTGCGTACGGCCAGCACGTCGGACCCGTTGGTCATCAGGGCCTGGGCGTTGCAGCCGGCCCGGATCGAGGTGCGGTAGACGTACGACTGGGTGATCGGGATCTGGGCGGTGCTCTTGAGGTAGTCGAAGACCGCCGCGCCGCTGCTGGTCAGCGAGACGGGCAGCGGGGTCTCACCGACCGCGCCCTCCCCGGCGGAGTCGAGGCAGTAGTCCTCCGGCCAGGTGCCGTAGCTGGTGTAGAGGGCGACCTGACGCACCTCGAAGTTGCGCTCGTAGGCCCAGAGGGTGTTCCACTCCGTGCTGGTCAGGCCGCTGAGGTAGTTACCGCCCGACTCGTAGAGCTGCATGCTGTTGGTGAGCAGGACCGCGTTGTACTTGCCCACCCCGTTGCCGTCGACGAGCGTGTTCGCCGAGAGCGTCTGGGTGGTGGTGTAGAGGATGTCGTAGCCCGCACCGATCCGGTTGAGGGTGGTGGTGAGCGTGGCCACGCCGAAGTCCGCCGGGTCGGTGGCCAGGATCAGCGCCTTCAGCGCGACCTTGTCGTTGATCGCCTGGGTGCCCACGCCGCCGCTGCGGGCACCCGTCGGGGACGGGGCGACCTTGACGGTGCCGGCCCGGGTGGGCAGCGGGCCGGGCCGGGCCTCCTTCTTGCTCGCCACCTGGCCGAGGCCGGGTGCGCTCGGCGGCTGGGCCAGCGTGCGCGGCGCGGTCGGCGGCTGGGCGAGGCCCGGGGTCTGGGTGCCGAGCAGGACCGTGAGTGCGGTCAGCCCGGCGAGGGCGAATCGGTTCGCGCGACGGCGCTTAGGTCCGGTGTGGACCATGTGGTGACCTCCGATGAGGAGATGTGAACAATGCCGCCGGTCCTGTATGGACGACGGGGTTGCCATCGAAGGCTAGCAATTGTTGGTGCGGATTCCGCGCATGATCCTGTCGTATGTGGAGCATTGACGCAAGCGGGGTCGGGTGTTAGTGCCGTTCGTCCGGAGGTGACTTCCGGTAACGCGCTTTTGGTTGATCTTGATGGTGTTGCTGGTCGGTTCCTGGTGTGTTGACGTGCTCTTTTCCGGAGGAGCCGAAACACCTCATTCACGTTCACTTCACACGCGTGAAGCCGGCCGTGGCCAGAATGTGGACCGTGGGCGGGTGCGGAACCGGGCGAACCTCAGCCATTCGCTCCGGCTGCGGCAATTGAGGTGCGGTAAGAGTGGCCGATCAGTCCATGCTGGCCCGCCGATCAGCCGATTACCCGACCATCCCTTCGGTTGACGGTGCCCCGCGCGGTCGGCACGGGGTGGGCCGGGGCCGGGAATGATCGCCGTTTTCCCAGTTCAGAGCACCTTCACGGGGGTGGGCCGGGGGTGGGACGTGCCTTTTGTCGGGCAATCGCTTGATCGACGGCACATCGTGGAGAATGTTGAGTTTCCGCAGCCGGGACGGCGGGTTAACCCGTACGGAAATGGCGAATACCACGGCGCTGACCCTCGAATCAGCCAGTTTCGGCGGAAGCGGTTCCCAGCCTCAGGAGTTGCCCATTGCCGGTCACCGGAAGCCGTCCGCTGTCTCCCCTATCAACACCGTCCGGGCCAAATCGTTTTACTATCCGATCGGTTTCGTGGAACTTCCACGGGGCGCAAATGCAGGAGTGGATGTGCGCGTCCTGAGTCGACGGTGGTGCCGGGACAAAACGCCAGACGGCGGATCGGCGCATCCTCCGGCGCGGTCCCACTCGGCGGCGCGGTGGAGAGGGCCCGACGCCATCGGCCGTGCAGTTTCGTCCGGGCCCGGCCGCCCGGCTGTCCGCCCCGGCGAGGACCAGGCCCGGCGACGCGTGGGACAGCGACCAGGCGAACACCGCGCCGGCCAGGACCGGCACCACTCGGCGGCGGCACCCATCCCGGTCAACGCCCCCTGCACGGTGCCCTGCTCCTCGGCCCGGACGATCCGGGAGAGCCACGCCTGCACGGCGACGCCGCCGACCGTGGCGAGCACACCCACCGCTTCGCCACCCACGGTCAGCCGCAGGTACGGAGGATCAGATCATCGGTGCCGGCGCACGATTGTCCGGACCGTCGGGTCGCCGTCACCCCGGTCCGGTCGGGTGGGGCGGGCACGGGCCGGAGCCCGGTCGGGCGGAGGGGAACCTCAGCGTCGGCACCCGGACGGGCTGTCGCCGCCGGACGGCACGGATGCGACCACCGCGTCGGAGACCGGGGTGAGCCACTGCAACGGCCCCTCGTACGCCCGGGGCACCGTCACCGTGACCGCCGTCTCCCGGTCGAGCGTGGTGAGCACGGTGGCGTCCGACCGCTCGTCGGCGTACCAGCAGACCCCGTTGACGGTCCACACGTCGGCGGTGGCGTCCACGGTCGGCTCAGGGACACCGCAGGCGACGGTCAACGCCGGATCGCCGTAGGCGGCGTTCTGCTCGGCACCGGCCGTGACCGGGCGCTGGGCGAGCTCCCGGACGGTGGCCGGCAACTGCGAGACCAACGCCCGGCACACCACCCCGGGGCGCTCGGCCAGCGCCGGGGCGGCCATCTCGACCGGGGCGCCGGACTGGGGGCGCAGGCTGGTCGGCGACGCGCTCGGCGCGGCGACAGGGGTGTCCGGGGACAACTGGGCGAAGGTGAAGCCGGCCACGGCCACCGTCACCGGCACGGCGACCAGGGTGGCCCACAACGCGGCCCGCCGGGTCGACCGGTCCGCCGCAGGCCGGTCGGTGGTGGGTGCACCGGTGCTGGCCCGCTCGGTGCTGGTCTGCTCGGTGCTGGGCACGGCGTCGGTCGGGATCTCGGGGGAGGAGGTCTTCTCGTCCACTTACAGGCGCACCACCGAACACGTGAGGGTGCGGGTGATGCCGGGCACCATCTGCACGTTGCTGACGATCAGTTTGCCGAGCTCGTCGACGGTGTTCGCCTCGGTGAGGACGACCACGTCGTACGGCCCGGTGACGGCGTCGACGCGTACCACGCCGGTAAGGTCCGCGATCAGACCGGCCACGTCCCGCGCCCGGCCCACCTCGGTCTGGATGAGGATGTACGCCTGTACCACGACTCGACCTCCGTCCGTCGCCGCCCAGGGGCGGCCCGAAGGGTGAAAATACCCTACGGAGCAGGCGTGATCCCTATCGGTGGTCGAGGTCAAGCAGCTAGCGAGCGTGTCGGAAGGAAGACATGGGTGTCGCGGACGTGGGCGAGTTCGGCCTCATCGACCGGGTGACCGCCCGGCTGACGTACGGATCGTTCTGCCTGCTCGGGCCGGGCGACGACGCCGCCGTGGTGGCCGCCGGCGACCGGCGGGTGGTCGCCTCCACCGACGTGCTGGTCGAGGGGCGGCACTTCCGGCGGGACTGGTCGGGCGCGCGGGACGTCGGGCACCGGGCGGCGGCGGCCAACCTTGCCGACATCGCCGCCATGGGGGCCACCCCCACCGCCCTGCTGGTCGCCCTCTGCATCCCCGCCGACCTGGACACCGCCTGGGTGGAGGAGTTGGCCGACGGGCTGGCCGCCGAGGCGGCACTGGTCGACGCGGGGGTGGTCGGTGGGGACATGTCCGCCAGCCCCACCCTGACCATCGCGGTGACCGCCCTCGGCGACCTGGCGGGTCGGGCCCCGGTGGTCCGCTCCGGCGCCCGGCCGGGTGACGTGGTGGCGCTCGCCGGCCGCACCGGCTGGGCCGCCGCCGGGCTGACCGTGCTCTCCCGTGGGTTCCGCACCCCCCGGGTGCTGGTCGAGGCGTACCGGCGGCCGGAGGTGCCCTACCCGGCCGGACCGGAGGCCGCCCGGCTCGGCGTCACCGCCATGATCGACGTGTCGGACGGGTTGCTGGCCGACCTGGGGCACCTGGCGAAGGCCAGCGGTGTCGGTGTCGACCTGCGCCGGGACGCCTTCGAGGTACCCCCGCAGATGCGGGACGCCGCCCAGGCGCTCGGCGTCGACCCGTACACCTGGATCCTGGCCGGTGGCGACGATCACGCCCTGGCCGCCACCTTCCCCCCGACGGTGGCGTTGCCGCCCCCGTGGCGCGCGGTGGGCCTGGTGGTCGAGGGCGGCGGGGTGACAGTCGATGGTGACGCGTACGACGGACCGGCCGGCTGGGACCACTTCCGGTAAGGGGCGGTCGTACCCTTCACCCCGTGAGTGAGATCGAGATCCGGCCGGTGGGCTTCGACGCGCCGGTGGCCCAGACGCTCATCCGGGCGACAATGGCCGACCTGGGCGTCCGCTACGGCGGCAGCGGCGACGAGACCCCCGTCGACCCCACCGAGTTCGTCCCGCCGCACGGCGAATTCCTCGTCGCCCACCTCGACGGCGAGCCGGTCGGCTGTGCGGGGTGGCGCAGCCACGGCGCGGACGCCGCCGAGCTGAAGCGGATGTACACCACCCCGGTCGTGCGGGGACGCGGGGTGGCCCGCGCCCTGCTCGCCGCCATCGAGGAGTCGGCCCGTCGGCACGGGCGCGAGCGGGTCATCCTGGAGTGCGGTGACCGGCAACCCGAGGCGGTCGCCCTCTACACCTCGGCGGGGTACGAGCGGATCGCCAACTTCGGCTACTACGCCGACGCCCCCGGCTGCCTGTCGTTCGGCCAGACACTCTGACCCGCCCGCCGGGGCCGGGTGAATCCGGATTCACCCGGCCGGTGCGGCGGCGTCAGGCGACGGTGAACCGGAGCCGGTCGGCGCCGGCGCGGGCGGTGGCCGCCGCCTCGGCCGGGTCGACGCCCCAGGCCAGCACGTGCCCGCCCCGGCGTACCGACGAGGTGACCTCGCCGACCCGGTCCCCGACGGCCACGTCGAGCTGCACGGCGAGGACGCCGGACACCCGGCGGGCGTCGCGCAGCCCGTCGACCGCGGTCAGCGTCCCCGGCGGCGGCAGCAGGAACTCCACCGCCGCCGCCCCGGACGGCCGGGCCGGCAGCCGGGGCCGCTCGCCGCGCAGCGTCCGCAGGTAGGCGTCGATGAAACTGCACTCGTACGCCACCGAGATCAGCGCGGCGATCATGTCGCCGGGCAGCCGGGCGGCGCACTCCACCAGCGTCGGCACCCCGTCGGCGACGATCCACTCGCTGTGCAGCACACCGCTGCCGAAGCCGGCCGCCGCCGCCAGCCGGGTGGCCGCCGCGACGAGTTCCGCGCGGCCGTCCGCCGGCAGCGCCGAGGGGACCGTGTGCCCGGTCTCCACCGGGCGGCGACCGGGCAGCACCCGCTTGTCGGTGACGTTGCCGAAACACACCTCGCCGTCGGCGACCAGCAGTTCGACGCTGTACTCCGGACCGAACAGGGTCTGCTCGACAAGCACCTCGGTGGGCAGGTCGGTGGCCGCCTCCACCGGTGCCTCCGGGGCGGCGGTCGCCGACCAGGCCGCCGCCACGTCGTCGGCGGCGTCGACCAGTTGCACGCCGAGGCTGCCGGAGCGACGGGTCGGCTTCAACACGCACCGGCCACCGAACCGGGCCGCGAACGCCGCCGCCTCCTGCGGGGAGCCGACCAGCTCGTACGCCGGATTGGCCAGCCCGGCCCGGTCGGCCAGCAGGCGCATCCGGTGCTTGTCGGAGAAGACGTCGGCGGCGTGCGATCCGGCACCGGGCAGGCCCAGCCGTTCGGCGAGCCGGGCGGTGGCCCCGACCGCGTACTCCAGGCCGGGCATCACCAGCCGGGCGGAGGCCAGCCCCGGCTCACCGGCGAGCAGCTCGTCGACGTCCAGGCCGGTCTGGTAGCGGGCGGGCACCACCCGGGAGACCACCGGCAGCCGGGCGGCCGTCGTGGTGAGGTTCCGCCGGGCGATGATCTCCGGCTCCTCGACGAGCACCACGCTGCCCGGCGGCAACTCCTCGGCGAACCAGTGCAGCATGCCGAGCGAGGCGCCCACGACGATCATCTCGTCGCGGCCCAGGTCGAGGTCCAACGGTCGTCCTCCGTACGGGTCGGCCACCGGATTGCGGGGACACGACAGTACCGGCGGGCCGCAAGGCCCGCCGGTACTGATCGGAGCTGGGGCGGTGGAGGCGTCGCCAGGTCAGGCGCGGGTGACCTTGCCGGCCTTGATGCACGAGGTGCAGACCTGGAGCTTCTTGGTGGTGCCCCCACCGGCCGGGGTACGCACCGACTGGATGTTCGGGTTCCAGCGGCGGTTGGTCTTCTTCTTGGACCAGGGCACGTTGTGGCCGAAGCCCGGCCCCTTGCCACAGACGTCGCACACGCTAGCCACGGGATACTCCTGAGATTGATACGTTCATGAGGTCGCCGGCAGGCGCTGCCCGGACAACCTGGCCAGGGTACCCGATGCACTCCGGGCAGGACCAACCGCCCGTCCCGGCCCCCGCCGCCCGGCCCGGTCGGCCACCCCGGACCGGGACGTCACGCCCGAACCGGACCGGGACACGCCAGCCGACCCCGGCGGGTGTCGGTCGCCGCCAGTAGGCTTCTGGCCGTGCTGGACACCCTCGACGCCGCCGCGGTACGCCGCTGGTGCGCGAGCGGTCTCGCCGCGCTGCGCCGGCACCAGGGCGAGATCGACGAGCTGAACGTCTACCCTGTGCCCGACGGGGACACCGGCACCAACCTCGTGCTCACCCTCACCTCTGCCCAGCAGGCGCTGACGATGGAACCCGGCACCCTGCCCGAGGACGGCCCGACCGCGCACGGGCGGGCGCTGCGGCTGATGGCCCGGGGTGCGCTGCTCGGTGCGCGGGGCAACTCCGGGGTGATCCTCTCGCAGCTGCTGCGCGGCCTCGCCGACGCCCTCGGGGTGGTGCCCACCGTCGCCGGCCGGGCGCTGGCCGCCGCGCTGCGCGCCGCCAGCACCGCCGCCTACGCCGCGGTCGCCCAGCCGGTCGAGGGCACCGTGCTCAGCGTGGCCGCCGCCGCCGCGACCGCCGCCGAACGGGCCGACAGCGACGACCTGCGCACCGTGGTCCGGGCCGCCGCCGGGGAGGCCGCCCGCGCCCTGGCCCGCACCCCCGAGCAGTTGCCCGCGCTGGCCCGCGCCGGGGTGGTCGACGCCGGTGGCCGGGGGCTCTGCCTGCTGCTCGACGCGCTGGTCGAGGTGGTCACCGGGGAGGCCCCGCCCGGGCCGCCGCCGGTGGCCCGCCCGGTGCGCCCGGCGTCGACCGTCGTCCGGGAGACCGGTTCCCCCGAGTACGCCTACGAGGTGCAGTTCCTGCTCGACGCCCCGCCCGAGGCGGTGAGCCGGTTGCGCGCCGAACTGGCCACCCTGGGCGACTCGCTGGTGGTGGTCGGCGACGACGGCTCACCCACCGGGTCCACCACCTGGAACGTCCACGTCCACGTCAACGACGTGGGGGCGGCCGTCGAGGCGGGGGTGGCGGCCGGCCGGCCGTACCGGATCTCGGTGACCCGTTTCGCCGACCAGGCCCCGCCGGCCCCCGACGGCCGGGCGGCCGTGGTGGTCGCGACAGGCGTCGGCATCGCCGACCTCCTCGGCGGGGAGGGGGCGACGGTGGTGCCGGGCAACCCGTCCACCGGCGAACTGCTGGACGCCATCCGGGCCACCGCCGCCGCCCGGGTGGTGGTCCTGCCCAACGACCCGAACACCCAGGCGGTGGCGAACGCCGCCGCCCGGGAGGCGTACCGGCTCGGGGTGAAGGTCAGCGTGGTGCCGACCCGTTCACCGGTGCAGGCGCTGGCCGCGCTCGCCGTCCGCGACCCGCAACGCCGCTTCACCGACGACGTCATCGCGATGGCCGAGGCGGCCGGTGCCTGCCGGTACGCCGAGGTGTGCCATGCCAGCCGGGAGGCGCTCACCGTGGCCGGCCCGTGCCGCCCCGGTGACGTGCTGGCCCTGGTCGAGGGGGAGGTCCACCTGATCGGCAGTGACCTGGTCGACACCTGCGCCGCCGTGGTCGACCGGATGCTCGGCGGCGGTGGTGAGCTGGTCACCCTGCTCACCGGCGCGGACGCCCCGGCCGGGCTCGCCGAGGCGGTCCGGGAGCACGTGGCCCGGCGTTGGCCCTTCGTCGAGGTGCAGGCGTACCCGGGTGGGCAACCGCACTATCCGCTCCTGGTGGGGGTCGAATGACGACGTCCGAGCCGGCCACGGTGGACACCGCGCTGACCAAGCTGGTGGGGGAGAAGACCGCCAAGGCGCTCGCCGGTCATCTCGACCTGCACACCGCAGGTGACCTGATGCACCACTTCCCGCGCCGCTACGACGAGCGCGGCGAACACACCGACATCCGTTCGCTGGACGTCGGTGAGCAGGTCACCGTGCTGGCCCAGGTGCAGCGCACGGCGGTGCGCCCGATGCGGCAGCGCCGGGGCAACCTGCTGGAGGTGACCGTCGGCGACAACTCCGGCGGGACGCTGACGTTGACGTTCTTCGGCAACCAGGCGTGGCGGGAACGCGAGCTGCGCCCGGGTCGGTGGGGGCTGTTCGCCGGCAAGGTCACCGAGTTCCGGGGCAGGCGGCAGCTCAACGGCCCCGAGTACGTGCTGCTCGGCGAGGGGGGCGAGGGCGAGGTGGCGGCCTCCGAGGAGGTCGAGGAGTTCGCCGGGGCGCTGATCCCGGTCTATCCGGCCGCCGCCGCCGTGCCGACCTGGGTGATCGCCAGGTGTGTCCGGGTGGTGCTGGACACCGTCACCCCGCCCGACGACCCGTTGCCGACGTCGCTGCGGGTCGACCGGAAGCTGGTCGGCATCGGCACCGCACTGCGCGAGATCCACCGGCCGTCCAGCAAGGAGGAGCTGTACCGGGCCCGTCGCCGGCTCAAGTGGGACGAGGCGTTCGCCGTGCAGCTGACCCTGGTGCAGCGCAAGCTGCGGGCGGCGTCCTGGCCGGCGAAGGCGCGCCCGGCGAAGGCGGGTGGCCTGCTCGACGCGTTCGACGCCCGGCTGCCCTACGAGCTGACCCCCGGGCAGCGCGACGTCGGTGTCGAGATCGCCGCCGACCTGGCCACCCCGCATCCGATGCACCGGCTGTTGCAGGGCGAGGTCGGGTCGGGCAAGACGGTGGTGGCGTTGCGGGCGATGCTCCAGGTGGTCGACGCGGGCGGCCAGGCGGCGCTGCTGGCCCCGACCGAGGTGCTCGCCGCCCAGCACCACCGGGGCATGCTCGACCTGCTCGGCCCGCTGGCGCAGGCCGGTGAGCTGGGCGCGGCCGACGACGCGACCCGGGTGGAGCTGGTCACCGGCTCGCTGGGCGCGGCGGCCCGGCGGCGGGCGCTGGCCGAGGTGGCGCAGGGGCGGGCCGGCATCGTGCTCGGCACCCACGCCCTGCTCTACGAGGGGGTCGACTTCGCCGACCTGGGCCTGGTGGTGGTCGACGAGCAGCACCGGTTCGGCGTGGAACAGCGCGACGCGCTGCGCGCCAAGGCCGACCAGCCGCCGCACGTGCTGGTCATGACGGCCACCCCGATCCCCCGCACGGTGGCGATGACCGTCTACGGCGACCTGGAGACCTCCACCCTGTCCCAGTTGCCGCAGGGGCGCTCCCCGATCGCCTCGCACGTGGTGCCGGTGGCGGAGAAACCGGCCTTCCTGGACCGGGCCTGGCGGCGGGTCCGCGAGGAGGTCACCGCCGGCCACCAGGCGTACGTGGTGTGCCCGCGGATCGGTGAGGGGCCGGCGGCCGAGGAGGAACCACCGCGCGAGGACGACAACGGTCGACGTCCACCGCTGGCGGTGACCGAGGTGGCGCCGCTGCTCGCCGAGGGGCCGCTGCACGGGCTGCGGATCGGCGTCCTGCACGGCCGGCTGCCCGCCGACGAGAAGGACGCGGTGATGCGGTCCTTCGCCGACGGCGACCTCGACGTGCTGGTCGCCACCACGGTGGTCGAGGTCGGCGTGAACGTACCCAACGCCACCGTGATGATCGTGCTGGACGCCGACCGGTTCGGCGTCTCGCAGCTGCACCAGCTCCGGGGCCGGGTCGGCCGGGGGTCGGCCCCCGGGCTGTGCCTGCTGGTCAGCGAGGCGGCCGAGGGCTCGTCGGCGCGGGAACGGCTGGACGCGGTCGCCTCCACCACCGACGGGTTCAAGCTGGCCGAGCTGGATCTGGAGCAGCGCCGGGAGGGCGACGTGCTGGGCGCGACCCAGTCCGGCCACCGTTCCCACCTGCGGCTGCTCTCCCTGCTGCGCGACGCCGACCTGATCCGCGACGCGCGGGCCGAGGCGGTCACCCTGGTCGACCAGGACCCGGAGCTTTCGCGGCACCCGGCGTTGGCCGCCTCGGTCGCCGCCCTGGTCGACGAGGAGCGCGCGGAGTACCTGGAGAAGGGCTGACCGCCCCCGATCGGTCCCGGTTCCGGCGTGACGACCCGCTGTGGCCGAGGGGCCGCTGGTGGGTCGTCGGACGGGTGCTGACGTGCCGGCACCCGCTGCGGGTGTCTGGCGGGCGGGGTGGCGGTGGCGCGCGGTGGCGGCGCTCGGTGAGTGACGGCAGCGGAGCATGGTTCATCCGCGTCCTTTAGAGCTGATGACGTTGACGCATCAAGCCGTGGCAGCCTGCCCGGTCTCGGAGTTCGCGGCTGTCGGGTCCACTCCGTCCGGTTCGTTTCGGTGGGTTTCGGGTCGGTTCGTGCGGTGAATCGTCAACGTCATCAGATCTAAAGGACGCCCATGAGGTTATTGGTGCCCGCGAGGTACCCGGTAGCGCTGGAGCGGTTGGCGGTCGTGGTGTCGGCAACCGCGTCTGCTCCGTCCAATCGGCTCCGCGCCGGGGCCAGAGAGCGACGCAGGCGCGTGCCGACGATCCGGTCGGCACGCGCCTGCGTCGTGGTGCGGGTCAGCGGTGTTGCGGTCAGACGGTGAAGCGGATCCGCCGACGTCGGGCGACGAGGAAGAGCACCGCGCCGGCCACCAGCAGGGTGGCCGCGCCGGCCGCGATGGCACCGGCCGCCGCACCGGTCACCGGGAGGCCACCGTCCTGGTCGCCGCCGCCACCACCACCGCCGCCGCCGGTGGACGGGCAGTCCTTCGGCTGCTCCCACTTCAGCGGGCCGCCGGAGTCGAGGTCACCGGTGACGGTGACGGTGAGCCCCTTGCTGGCCGGGAAGCTGACCGTCCCGGTCCGGCCGGGCTCGACGGTGAGCTTCTTCGGCTCGCCCTTGTTGGGGGTGAACACCGAGGTCAGCGGGGTGCCGTCCTCCGGGTTGCTGATCCGGAAGGTCATCTTGTCGCAGCTCGACTCGTAGCTGGCGTCGGGGGTGCCGGCCTCGGGCTGCTGGCAGTCGGCGGGCTTCTGCCAGCCGCCGGTGAAGTCCTTCATGCCGGGGGCGGTGACGGTGATCTCCTGCGCCTCGCCGGCGCTGAGCTTGCGGGTCTCGATCTTGCGGAGCGGGACGGTCACCTTCTCGGTGAAGCCGCCGCTGCCGACGATGGCGAAGGTCGCCTCGGCGTTGCCGCTGCGGTTGACCAGGGTCAGCTCGACGTTGCCGTCGCAGTCGGACTCGGCGATCACCTCCGGTGCCGCCGAGCAGGTGCCCGAGCCGCCGTTGTACCAGGCGCTCGGGCCGGTGGAGCGGGCGCCGATGCCGCTCGGGCTGCCGACCTTGCGGTCGCCGTACCGGTCGCTGGTGTCGGTCAGCGGGTCGATCAGCTTGCTGCCGAAGACGAAGTCGACCTGGGTGTAGCAGTTGGGCACCTCGACGGCGAAGTCGAGGGTGGCCACGCCCAGCTCGCCCGGGGCCACCCCGGTGAACTTCTTGATCGACTTGTCGAGCACGTACTGCGGGACGGCGAACTTCGCCGACGGCGTCACGTACGACACCAGGGCCAGGTCCTGCTCCTCACCCCGGCACAGCGGGCCGTTGGTCAGCGTGATCGACGCCTTGCCGGCCGGCCCGTCGAAGGTGTGCGTGTAGCGCGCGTCGGCGGCGGCGACGCAGGACGGCGCGGGCTCCCCGCCGGGCGGGGTGGTGGCCGTCGCGCTCGGCGTGGCGGTCGCCGTCGGCGTGGCCGTCGGCGACGGTGAGGCTGAGGTGGCGCCCGCCGGGGCGGTCAGGGCGAGGGCCGTGGCCAGGCCGGCCAGCGCGGCGGCGGTCACGGCGAGCGGTCGCCGTGGCGACAGCGGGGGACGGATCACGCGTACTCCCGGGGTGAAGATGCGTCAGGGCGCGGCGGGGGTGGCGTCTGCCGGGTCACGGCAGGATTTGGGAGTGCCGTGACGACGCCGGTGCGGCGCCCTGGCCGGCGGAGCGGCACCGGCACCGGGCCGACCCTAGTGGGCCCGTCGATACGGACACAGTGCACAGCCGGCACCCGGAGTGTTGTTATGCATATGAGATCATTGATATACCCGAAGTGATCACTCCGTCACCCGGTCGGGGTGCACCGCGTCGCCGGCCCGCGCTGCCCGTCGCGTAGCGTCACAGGCATGCACAGGGGCAGACCGTGACCCGGATCGTGGCCGGCACGCTCGGCGGACGCCGGATCGCCGCACCCGCCGGCGGCGGCACCCGGCCGACCTCCGACCGGGTCCGGGAGGCGCTGTTCAGCGCCGTCAGCGCCGAGGTGGACCTGGACGGGGCACGCTTCGCCGACCTGTACGCCGGCTCCGGCGCGGTCGGCCTGGAGGCGTTGTCCCGGGGTGCGGCGCACGTGCTGCTCGTCGAGTCCGACCCCCGCGCCGCCCGGGTGATCCGGGAGAACGTCGCCGCGCTGCGGGCCGCCCCTGCCGCCCGGCTGGTCACCGGCAGGGTGGCCGGGGTGGTCGCGGCCGGGCCCGGCGACGCGCCGTACGACGTGGTCTTCGCCGACCCCCCGTACGCGGTGCCGGACGACGAGATCACCGCCCTGCTGACCGGGCTGGTGGAGCACGACTGGCTGGCCCCCGACGCGCTGGTGGTGGTCGAGCGGTCCACCCGGGGCGGCCCGGTCGACTGGGTGCAGGGCATCACTGCCGGGCGCAGCCGGCGTTACGGCGAGACCACTCTTTGGTACGGTCGCCGATCATGAGACGTGCGGTGTGTCCCGGCTCGTTCGACCCGGTCACCAACGGCCACCTCGACATCATCGGACGGGCCAGCCGGCTCTTCGACGAGGTGATCGTCGGCGTGCTGGTGAACCAGTCCAAGAGCGGTCTGTTCACCGTCGAGGAGCGGATCGACATGCTCCGCGAGGTGACCTCCTCGTACGGCAACGTCCGGGTCGCGTCCTTCCGGGGGCTGCTCGTCGACTTCTGCCGGGCGCAGGAGGCGAGTGTGCTGATCAAGGGCCTGCGGGCGGTCAGCGACTTCGACTACGAGTTGCAGATGGCGCAGATGAACATCGGCCTGGCGGGCGTGGAGACGCTGTTCATGCCGACGAACCCGCTCTACTCGTTCCTCTCCTCCAGCCTGGTCAAGGACGTGGCGAAGTGGGGCGGCGACATCTCCTCCCACGTGCCCGACACCGTCCGCCGGGCGCTGCAGGCCCGGCTGACCGTCCCGCGTCCCTGACCGTACGCCCCCGGCCAGCCGGAGGCGGGGCCGCAGCGGACCGGGCGGCGCGTCGGGGCGGGGTGGTGGCGGCGGTGGTGGCCGGGGCACGACATCATGTGGTGCAGCGCCGAAGTCGGGCGCAGGCCGCATCATGTAGGTCGGCAGACGAACGACAGGGGTGAGGTACCGGTGGACCCGCTCGATCGCATCGACGAACTGATCGGCGTGCTGGAGCAGGCGCGCTCCGTCCCGATGTCGCGCAACAACTGCATGGTCGACCGGGGCGAGATGATCGCCGCTCTCGACGAGATGCGCGCCGACCTCCCCGCCGACCTGCGCCGCGCCGCCGCCCTGCTGGAGGAGCGGGACAAGATCATGGAGGCCGGTAAGCGGGAGGCCGACCGGATCATCAGCGAGGGTGAGGCGGAACACGCCCGGCTGGTCTCGGTGAACGAGATCACCGTCTCCGCCGAGCACGAGGGGGCCCGGATCATCGCCGAGGCCCGCGCCGAGGCGCAGCGGCTGCGCGAGGAGGTCGACGACTACGTCGACACCGCGCTGGCGAACTTCGAGCAGTTCCTCACCCGGGCGCTGGCCTCGATCGAGCGCGGGCGGGACAAGATGCACGCGCTGCGGGAGATCGGCACCTTCGGTGGGGACGAGGCGGAACGCCCGTTACCCTTCTGAGCGGCACCTCATCCCACCGACGGACGGGTCGGGCGTCGCCCCCGGTTCGACGACCCGGCGGTCGCCCAGGTAACCTTTTTTGTCGGCCTCTCACCGGCCGGAGTCTGACTATGCCCAAACACTCGCCTTCATCACTCAACCCCAGGGCGCCGCTGGTCCTCGACACGAGGGACCTGCCGCGTCGCCCTGGCGCGTTGCGTACGCATCGGCGGGTCGTGCCGGCACCGGCGGACCTCGGCGTGGAGTTGATCGGCGTGCCGGAGGGCGCGGACCTCGACCTCGACCTGAGGTTGGAGTCGGTGTCCGAGGGCGTGCTCGTCTCCGGGACCGTGACCGGTCCCGTCCAGGGCGAGTGCGGTCGTTGCCTGCGCGCGATCGACTACTCGTTGACCGTGAACGTCCAGGAGCTGTACGCGTACGAGAACAGCACCACGGACATCACGACCGACGAGGACGAGGTGGGCCGGATGCAGGACGATCTGATCGACCTGGAGCCGGCGCTGCGGGACGCGGTGGTGCTCACGCTGCCGACCAACCCGCTCTGCCGGGAGGACTGCCCGGGACTGTGCCCCGAATGCGGGGTGCACCGGGACGATCTGCCGGCCGATCACAGCCACCAGCAGATCGACCCGCGTTGGGCGAGCCTGTCGCAACTGAACCGTACAGAGGAGTAGGAACCGTGGCCGTCCCCAAGCGCAAGATGTCGCGCAGCAACACCCGGTCCCGCCGGGCGAACTGGAAGGCGGCTGTGGTCGCGACCGTGGCCTGCCCGCAGTGCAAGTCCCCCAAGCTGCCGCACGCGGCGTGCTCCGTCTGCGGCACGTACAACGGCCGCCAGGTCCTCGAGGTCTGACCTGGACGCCGAGTGACACCCCCGACCACAGGTCGGGTGGCGCGCGCACCCCGGCGATCGCCCGGTGCTCCGGCCCCCTCCGATGCCGTCCGGCCTGATCCGGCCGGCGCGACGAGGGGGCCGGGCACCGCGCGGATCGCCGTTGACCTCCTCGGCGGGGACGATGCTCCCGCCGTCGTGGTTGACGGCGCTCTGCGGGCGGTGCGGGCCGACCCGGACCTGCACCTGCTGCTCGTCGGCCCGACCGAGGTCGCGGCCGGGATCGTCGACGCCCTGACCCCGGCGCAACGGACCCGGATCACCATCCGCGCCACCGGTACCGCCGCCGGGCCGACCGAGCACACGCCCCGCGCCGACAGCACCGTCCGGGCCGCCGTCTCCGCCGTCCGCGACGGCGCCGCCGACGCGCTCGTCTCCGCCGGGTCCACCGGCGCCACCGTCTCCGCCGCCGCCCTCGGCTTCGGCCGCTGGCCCGACGTGCGCCGGCCCGCGCTGGTGGCGACGCTCCCGGCCGTCTCCGGCCCGGTGGTGCTGCTCGACGTCGGCGGCTCGCTGGAACCCCGCCCGGCCACCCTGGCCCGGCACGCCGTGCTCGGCGCGGCCTACGCCGCCGTCGCCCACGCCGTCGCCGCCCCCCGGGTCGGCCTGCTCTCGGTCGGCACCGAGGCCGGCAAGGGGGACCGCCCGCGCCGCACCGCCGACCCCCTGCTCGCCGCCACCGCGCTGCCCGGCGACGCCCGCTACGTCGGCCTGGTCGAGGGGTACGACGTGACGTCCGGCATCCGCGCCGACGTGGTGGTCACCGACGGCTTCACCGGCAACATCCTGCTCAAGGCCATCGAGGGGGCGTACGCGATGGCCGGGGGCCCACCGGCCAGCGGCGGGGCGCCGCGGGCGGCGGCCCTGCTCGGGGTCGCCGGGACGGTGGTGGTCTGCCACGGCGCGGCCACCCCGGACGACGTCGCCTCCGGTATCGCCCTGGCCGCCCACCTCTGGCGTCGCCGGGCCACCGACCAGGTCCGGGAGCAGGTCGCGCTCGTTCCCGCAGACGATGGAACAGACCCGGAGCGGGAGGACGCCCCCACCCGTTCCGCCGCCGACCGGGTCCACGGGGTGGCCGTGGACAGCGGACCCGCGCCGGCCGACCCGGCGGTCCAGAACGCACCCGTCGCCCGGCACGCGGGTCATCCGCCCGCGTACCCCGGCGGGACCGAAGCAGAGGTAGGAACATGAGCAACGACAAGCGGCGGCGTGCACCCGTCAGCCACCTGGAGGCGGCGTTCGGGGTGACACTCGACGCCGAGCTGCTGGAGCGGGCCCTGACCCACCGGTCGTACGCGTACGAGAACGGCGGGCTGCCCACCAACGAGCGGTTGGAGTTCCTCGGCGACTCGGTGCTCGGTGTAGTGATCACCACGGCGCTGTTCCGTAACCACCCCGACCTGCCCGAGGGGCAACTGGCCAAGCTGCGGGCCAGCGTGGTCAACATGCGTGCCCTGGCCGACGTGGCCCGGGGCCTCGGCCCGGACGGGCTCGGCGCCTACCTGCTGCTCGGCAAGGGCGAGGAGACCACCGGCGGGCGGGACAAGGCGAGCATCCTGGCCGACACCCTGGAGGCGCTGCTCGGCGCGATCTACCTCCAGCACGGGCTGGACACCGCGGCGGTCGTCATCCACCGGCTGTTCGATCCGCTGATGGCCGAGTCGGCGGGCCGGGGCGCGGCGCTGGACTGGAAGACCAGCCTCCAGGAGTTGACCGCCGCGCTGGGCCTGGGGGTGCCCGAGTACCGGATCGAGGGCACCGGCCCGGACCACCTGAAGACCTTCACCGCCTGGGTGGTGGTGGCCGGCAACCGCTACGGCGGGTCGGAGGGGCGCAGCAAGAAGGAGGCCGAGCAGCGGGCCGCCGAGGCGGCCTGGCGGGAACTCACCGCCCAGGCCGAGCAGGACCGGGCCGGCACCGGGCCGGCCGACGCCGACGCCGACGCCGACGCGTCGCCCGGGTCCACCGGCGATAGCCCGACCGGGTCCAGCGGCGACGGCACGGTGGGGGCCGACGGCGACGGACCGGCCGCCGACGCGGCGGTGCCGGCGGGGGACGAAACCGCCGAGGCGGGACTGGGCCGTGCCTGAACTGCCCGAGGTCGAGACCGTACGGCAGGGGCTGGCCCAGTGGGTCACCGGCCGGCGGATCGCGACGGTGGAGGTGCGTCACCCCCGGGCCGTGCGACGGCACCTGCCCGGCGCGGCGCACTTCGCCGACGTGCTGGCCGGCCGGACGGTGACCGACGTGCGGCGGCGCGGCAAGTACCTCTGGCTACCACTGGACAGCGGTGACGCGCTCGTCGGCCACCTGGGCATGTCGGGGCAGTTGCTGCTCCAGCCGGCCGAGGCGGCCGACGAACTGCACCTGCGGGTCCGGTTCCGGTTCGCCGACGACGGCCCGCAACTGCGCTTCGTCGACCAGCGGACGTTCGGCGGGCTCGCGGTCAGCGAGGGCGGCGCCGAACTGCCCGCCGAGATCGCCCACATCGCCCGCGACCCGATGGACCCGGAGTTCTCCGACGCCGGGTTCGTCGCCGCCCTGCGCCGCAGGCGTACCGAGGTCAAGCGGGCCCTGCTGGACCAGACGCTGCTGTCCGGGGTGGGCAACATCTACGCCGACGAGGCCCTGTGGCGGGCCCGGCTGCACGGTGCCCGCCCGACCGACGCGGTGACCGCCCCCGCTGCGGGCCGGCTGCTCGGGCACGTGCGGGACGTCCTCGGCGAGGCGATCACGCAGGGCGGCACCAGCTTCGACGACCTGTACGTCAACGTCAACGGGGAGAGCGGCTACTTCGACAGGTCGCTGAACGTCTACGGCCGGGAGGGTGAGCCCTGCCGGCGGTGCGGCGCGCCGATCCGTCGGGAGGCGTTCATGAACCGGTCGTCGTACAGCTGCCCCCGCTGTCAGCCCCGGCCCCGGGGTGCCCTCAGGGGCTGACCCCGATCCGGTTCGGGGTTGCGCCGGTGTGCCGCGCCGCCGCCACCCCGGGACGCCGCCGGATTTTCCCCGATCCACCCGATCGGTCGTCCCGGTCGGCCCGGCCCGACCGCTCCCGCGTCCTCGGGGGCGGGCCGGGGCCGTTCCCCGATGTGCCCCGGCGTCGCCGTCCCTAGCGTCAGCACGGTCGGCAGGGCGCCGGCGGGAAGGGGGCCCGACTCAGATGGGCGGCAGACCGGTGACGGTGCGGTTGGCACGGTGGAGCGCGGAGCACCCGTGGCGCGCGATCGCGCTCTGGGTGGTTTTCGTGGCGGTGTGTTTCGTCGGGGGCAACGCCGCCGGCCTGAACGAGGCCACCCAGGCCGACCAGGCGATCGGCGAGTCCGGTCACGCCGACGTGATCGTCACCTCGGGCGAGTTCACCGACCCGGCGGTGGAGAACATCCTGATCACCCCGCGTACCGGCACCCTGGACCGGGCCGCCGCGCAGGCCGCGGCGACCGACGCGGCCGACCGGCTGCGGCAGGTCACCGGGGTGGCGTCGGTGGGCGAGCCGGTGCCGTCGGCCGACGGTGCCGCGCTGCTGGTGCCGGTCACCATGGCCGGTGACCCGGAGACCGCCGCCGACCGGGTGCAGCCGCTGCGTGACGCCACCGCCGGGGTCCAGACCGCCCACCCGCAGCTGCGGATCGAGCAGGTCGGTGGGCCGTCGATCAACCAGGCGCTGGACGACACCCTGGGCCGGGACTTCAAGCGGGCCGAGCTGCTCAGCCTGCCGGTCACCCTGGCCATCCTGATCGTCGCGTTCGGCGCGCTGATCGCCGCCGGGGTGCCGGTGCTGCTGGCGCTCTCCTCGGTGGCCGCCGCGATGGGACTGTCCACCCTCGCCTCCCACCTGGTGCCCGCCACCGACACCACCTCCAGCGTGATCCTGCTGATCGGGATGGCCGTCGGGGTGGACTACTCGCTGTTCTACGTCCGACGGGAACGGGAGGAACGGGCCAAGGGCCGGTCCGGGCTGGACGCGGTGGAGATCGCCGCCGAGACGTCCGGGCACGCCGTGGTCGTCTCCGGCTTCGCGGTGATCATCTCGATGGCCGGCCTGATGCTCGCCGACGACGTGGTCTTCTCCTCCCTCGCCGTCGGTTCGATCCTGGTGGTGGCCGTCGCGGTGACCGGTTCGCTGACCGTGCTGCCGGCGCTGCTGGCCAAGCTGGGCCGCTGGGTGGACCGGCCCCGGGTGCCGCTGCTGTGGCGGCTCACCGCCCCCCGCGCCGGGCGGCACGGGCAGCCGGCCCGGCCCCGGTTCTGGCCGGCGGTGCTGCGGCCCGCGCTGCGCGCACCCCGGGCCACCCTGATCGTCTCGGTGGGGCTGCTGCTCGCCCTGGCCGCTCCGGCCCTCGGCATGAAGCTGAAGTTCCCCGGCATGGAGGACCTGCCCCGGACCACCCCGGCCATGCAGGCGTACGACCGTTTGACCGCCGCCTTCCCGAGCACCGGCACCAGCCACACGGTCGCCGTACGGGCCCCCGCCGAGCAGGCCGACCGGGTGCGGGCCGCGCTGACCGGGCTGGCCCGTACCGCCGCCGCCGACCCGCTGTTCGCCCCGGCCGAGGCGGACGGCCCGAAGATCGAGGTGTCGGCGGACCGCCGGGTGTCCGTGCTGGAGGTGGCCACCCCGTACGCCAGCCGGGACGACCGGGCGGTGCGTTCCCTGCACGAACTCCGCGACGACCTGCTGCCGGCCGCGCTGCGCGGCATCCCCGGCGTCGAGTACGCCGTGGGCGGCGGGGTCGCCGCCAGCGAGGACTACGCCCGGCACATCAAGGAGAAGCTGCCCCTGGTGATGGCGTTCGTGCTGGCGCTGACCTTCCTGGTGATGACCTGGACGTTCCGGTCGGTGGTGGTCGCCCTGACCTCGATCCTGCTCAACCTGCTCTCCGCCGGGGCCGCCTACGGCCTGCTGGTGCTGGTCTTCCAGGGCGAGTGGGCGCAGGACCTGCTCGGTTTCACCTCGATGGGGGCGATCGTCTCCTGGCTACCGCTGTTCCTGTTCGTGGTGCTCTTCGGGCTCTCGATGGACTACCACGTCTTCGTGGTCAGCCGGATCAGGGAGGGCATCCGCGCCGGCCGGTCCAACGCCGACGCGGTCGCCTACGGCATCACCTCCTCGGCCGGGGTGGTGACCAGCGCGGCGATCGTGATGGTCGGGGTGTTCGCGATCTTCGCCTCGCTCAGCACGATCGACATGAAGCAGCTCGGCATCGGGCTGGCGGCGGCGATCCTGCTGGACGCCACGATCATCCGGGCGGTGGTGCTGCCGTCGGTGATGACCCTGCTCGGCGAGGCCAACTGGTGGGCCCCCCGCTTCCTGCGCCGCCGCGACCGGCAGGCCGCCACCCCGCCGGCCGAACCGACGCCGGAGCTGGTCGGGGCACACTGACCGGCCGACCGACCCGCCGCCGGTGGCCGCCCGCCCGGGTGGTGCAGCGCCGTGACCGGCGGCACGGGTGACCCGGACCGCACCGCGCGGTCCGGGTCACCGCGGTGTGCCGGGGACCGGCCCGCCGACGCCGGGACAGGGCACCCGCCAGGCGTCCAGCTGCCGGTGCTTGCGGATCGAGGCGAAGCCGTAGCCGGTGCTGGTCACGCAGAACTGCTCCGGGTCACCGGCGTACTCGACGTGGAACACCGGTTTGTGTGCGTCGGCGAAGGGGAGCAGCCGGGCGCAGCGGCGCAACCTGACGCACTCCTGGTCGACCGCGAAGTCGAAGTCCGGGGCCAGGGCGGCCACCTGATCGACGTCGCCGACCAGGCCGGGGGAGAGGTCCAGGGAGCGGGCCAGCCCGGCCACCCGTCGGTTGAACAGCAACTGGTCGTCGAAGCCGAGCGGGAAACCCGACCGGTGGGCGTACCCGTCGGCGTCGATGAGGGCCACCGCGCCGAACCCCTTGCCCCGGCAGAGCCGGAACCGGTCGGCCAGGACGGCTCGCAGCAGGTCCCACCGCCTGACGTCCACCCACCGGGTGCCGGGCCGTCCGGCGGCACCGCCGCGCACCGCCGCCGGGTAGCGGTCGGCGTCCGGGTCCGTGCCGGCGTACGTCCCGACGGGCACGTGACAGATCAGCCGCCGGTCACGCCGACGTAGTTCCCCGGTCTCGGCGGTGCTCACCCGGACCGGGTCGAGCAGCACGACGTCGGCGTCGACGGTGGTGTCGACCGGGCCGGTGAGCTGCCACTGCCACCGCCACTGCCGGGCCACGCCGGTCGGCCACGGGGTCGGTGCACCGGGCGGTCCGAGGTCGGGACGGCAGGCGTACACCGGGGTCAGCAGGGCGAGCGCCAGCGTGGCCGGCAGCACCCGGCGAGCCGGGTGGTGGCGCGGCGGCCGGGTGGGCAGGGGTGACCCGCCGCGCGTCGCGGACGCTGACGGCCGGATGCGCATCGGCGGCTCCCGGGTCCCGTGCGGTACGCCGCACGCCTCACCCCGTCAAACGAGAAGCCCCCGGCGACGACGCGGTCACGTCGTCGCCGGGGGCCGGCCGTCCCCGGTCAGCGCGGGGCGGCGAAGTCCTGCGTCCAGTACGGCCCGTTGCCGTTGGCCACCCCGACGCCGATCTCGGTGAACGCGCAGTTGAGGATGTTGGCCCGGTGACCGGAACTGTTCATCCAGGCGTCCATCACCGCGGCCGGGGTCTGCTGGTTCCAGGCGACGTTCTCGCCGTAGGTGCGCCAGGCGTAGCCGGCCCGGTCCAGCCGCTGCCCGGCGTTGCTGCCGTCGCTGCCGGTGTGCGTCATGGTCTCGTGGTCGGCCTGGTCCTGGCTGTGCTGCTGGGCGGCGAGGGTCAGTTTGGCGTCCACCGTGACCGCCGCGCAGCCGGCCTTGGCCCGCTCGGCGTTGACCAGGTCGACGACCTGCTGGGCCTGGCTGCCCCCACCGCCGCCGCTGGCCGCCGCCCGGGTGGTGGTGGGGGCGGCCGGGGCCACGGTGCCGGAGCCGCCCCGGGCGGTCTGCCGCGACGCCGCCTGGGTCCGGCTCGGGGTGGGCGTCGGGGTGGCGGTCCGGCTCGGCGACGGGCTCGCCGACGTCGGTGCCGGGCTCGGCGACGCGCTGGGGGAGGCCGGGGCACTGGTGTCCGGGGCGGTGTCCGGGATGACCGGCGCGGTGGCCACCGGCTCGTCGAGGGCGGCCCGGTCGGCGTTGCCGTCGTCGTCGGGCAGCAGCAGCGCGCCCATGCCGAGGCTCACCACCAGGGTCGCCGCCGCGGCGGCCCCACCGATCAGCACCGGACGCTTCAGCCGGCGACGCGGCCGGCCGGGGCCGGTGGGTGTCGGCCGGCCGTCGCCGGTGGGTGTCGTCGGTCCGCCGGCCGGCACGACCGCCGAGGCAAGCACGGTGGCGTTCCGGTCGGCAGGCCCGGAACCGGCTCCGCTCAGGTACGCCTGCCGCCCGTCCGCTCCGCCCACCCAGGGCCCGTCCTGCTCGGTGGCCGGGTGCGTGTCCCCGCCCCACGTCCCGGCCGGTTCGCCCTGCCATTGCCCGGTCTGCTCGTCCTGCCACCGGTCGGCCGGCTCACCGTGGGTGTCCTGCCAGCGGTCGGCGGCATCGCCGTGCCACGGCCCGGCCTGCTCGCCACCCCACGTCCCGGCCGGCTCGCCGTGCCACCGGTCGGCGTGCCCGCCCTGCGTGTCCGGCCACCGGTCGGCGTGCCCGCCCTGCCAGCCACCGGCCGGTTCGCCCTGCCACTGCCCGTCGGATTCGCCCTGCCACTGCCCGGTCGGCGTGTCCTGCCACGAACCGGCGTGCCCGCCCTGCGTGGGACCGGTCTGGTCAGCCTGCCAGCGGTCGGTCCGGTCGTCCTGCCAGGTCCCGGTCGGTTCGTCCTGCCGACGGTCGGTCCGGTCGGTGGCCGGCCACTGCTCGGCGGCCGCTGCGGTCCACCGGCCGGTCGGCTCGTCGCGCCACCGGTCCGCCGGCTCGTTCCGCCACGTTCCGGTCGGTTCCGCCGGGTGCTGGCCGGGTGCCGCGTCGGTCCGGTGGTCACCGGCGGGGGGCGGTCCGGCGGCCCAGCGGTCGGGTCCACCCGCGAAGCGCCCGGCGGAGGTGCCGGCCGGGTCGGGGCCGGTCCGATCCGGGCCGTCCGGCGTCGGGTCGTCACCGAAGAGGTACGCCGAGCGGGGCTCGGGACGGTCGGTCAGCCAGGCCGGGTCGTCCGTCGACGGCTGCGGCCGTCGGTATGCGGCGTCCGGGTCGTTCGGATCGGTCCAGCCGTACACGCCTGTCGCCTCCACGGGTCGCTTGCGGGCCGGGGTGACGCTACGGCGGCCACGGAACAGCGGCAATGTGGCTAAGGAAGAGTTAAGGCGGGGCGACCGTTCAGGGTCACCGTACCCGGCGGGGGAGGCGTAGAGTCAAGAAGTCCGGACAGAGAGTGTCCGAGCCTTGCGGCCCCCTCGGCAAGTGCACAGGGCAGACGTGGAGATGATCTACGGCCTGCGAGAACTTGACGAACGAGGGGTTGTCGCTCAATATGTAGGTGTCGCCAGTCGCGCCCAGCCACGCCCGGATTCCGATGGCCTGGTAGTAGTCGCGAACACGAAATGGGCGCGCGTTGGCCGGCTTTTCCGGCAGCGCATATCAAGGAGTCAGCATGGCGAAGGCCCTCTACGGCCACGTAGGTGCAGCGCCCGACCGGCGTCTGCTCGACGAGGTCACCCGACTGCGTTCCAGGGTCCAGGCCCTGGAGTTCGAGATCACGCGCCTGCGTGCCGACAACGATCGGCTCGCGGCGGCTGCGGCGGAGGTGGACGACCTCCTCCGGCTGGCCGAGCCGGCGCTCACCTGATCCTCGGCATCGCAGAAAACTGAACAGCACCACCGCGAAAAAGCGCGCCGACACTTTTGTGCCGGCGCGCAGTGCTGTCCGCCACATTTCTACCGCCCACCAATTCGCGATCTTGCGAACCGATGTGGCGTGGCGCACTCCGATCAATTCCACCCCCGAGTGCGCGGTGCGACCGGGGATGCCGGGGCGGGTCGCGTGCCGGTCACCGCGTACCCACGGGTTAGTCTGCGGGTTCATCAGGTCCGCGCAGCCCGCGATGCCTGCGGTGGCCACCGGACGAGGATCGGACAGGTGCATCTCAAGAGTCTGACGGTGAAGGGGTTCAAGTCCTTCGCCTCCGCCACGACGCTGAAGCTGGAGCCCGGGATCACCTGCGTGGTGGGCCCGAACGGCTCCGGCAAGTCCAACGTCGTCGACGCGATCGCCTGGGTGCTGGGCGAGCAGGGTGCCAAGGCGCTGCGCGGCGGCAAGATGGAGGACGTCATCTTCGCCGGCACCGCCGGTCGGGCGCCGCTGGGCCGGGCCGAGGTCACCCTCACCATCGACAACACCGACGGCGCGCTGCCGATCGAGTACACCGAGGTCTCCATCACCCGCCGGATGTTCCGCTCCGGCGAGAGCGAGTACGAGATCAACGGCGACTCGTGCCGGCTGCTCGACATCCAGGAGCTGCTCAGCGACTCCGGCATCGGCCGGGAGATGCACATCATCGTCGGTCAGGGCCGGCTGGACGGCATGCTGCACGCCAAGCCGGAGGACCGCCGCTCGTTCATCGAGGAGGCGGCCGGCGTCCTCAAGCACCGCAAGCGCAAGGAGAAGGCGCTGCGGAAGCTCGACGCGATGCAGACGAACCTCAACCGGCTGACCGACCTCACCGCCGAGCTGCGCCGTCAGCTCAAGCCGCTGGGGCGACAGGCCGAGGTGGCCCGCCGGGCCGCCGCCATCCAGGCCAACCTGCGCGACGCCCGGCTCCGGCTGCTCGCCGACGACCTGCACACCCTGCGGGTCACCCTGGACAAGGAGATCGCCGACGAGACGGCGCTGCGGGAGCGGCGCGAACAGATCGAGGGTGAGCACGTCGAGGTCCAGGGCCGCCTCGGTGAGCTGGAGGCGGCGCTGGCCGAGGATGCGCCGCTGCTCGCCGCCGCCCAGGATACCTGGTACAAGCTCTCCGCCCTGTCCGAACGGTTCCGCTCGGTGGAGCAACTGGCCCGGGAGCGGCTGCGTCACCTCAGCGCCACCGGCGACGACGAGCGCCCCGGCCGCGACCCCGACCAGCTGGAGGCCGAGTCGCAGCGGGTCCGCGAGCAGGAGGAGGAGCTGCGCGCGGCGCTCACCGACGACCAGATCCGGCTCGCCGAGGCCGTCGAGCACCGGCAGGAGCTGGAACGGCAGCTCGCCGCCGCCGAGCGGGAACTGGTCGCCGCCGCCAAGGCGATCGCCGACCGGCGGGAGGGGCTGGCCCGGCTGACCGGGCAGGTGAACTCGGCGCAGGCGCGGACCACCAGCGCCGGTGAGGAGATCGACCGGCTCGCCGCCGCCCACGCCGACGCGCTGGCCCGCGCCGACCAGGCCCAGGCCGAGCTGGACGCGGTCGCCGAACAGTCCACCGAGGCCGACCGGGACAACGCCGAACTCGACGACCGGCACGCCGAGGCGGTGGCCGCCCACGAGCGGGCGCAGGCCACCGTCCGGGCGCTGGCCGACACCGAGCGGGCCGCCGAGAAGGACGCCGCGACGTGGAAGGCCCGCGAGGAGGCGCTCGCCCTGGGGCTGCGCCGCAAGGACGGTGCCGGGGCGCTGCTCGCCCGCGCCGACGAGGTGCCCGGTCTGCTGGGCAGCCTGGCCGGGTTGCTCACCGTCGCCGCCGGCCACGAGGCCGCGCTCGCCGCCGCGCTCGGCGGGCTGGCCGACGCGGTCGCGGTCACCGGGGTCGACGAGGCCGTCGAGGCGATGCGGCTGCTGAAGATCTCCGACGCCGGCCGGGCCGGCCTGCTGGTCGGCAGCCCCGCCGGCCCCGGCATGACCGGCTCCGCCGACGCGCTGCGCCCCCGGCTGCCGGAGACCGCCAGATGGGCGCCCGACCTGGTGGAGTGCGCCCCCGAGCTGCGTCCCGCCGTGCACCGGGCGCTGCGCGACGTGGCGCTGGTCGACGACCTCGCCGCCGCCGCCGAGCTGGTCGCCGGCAACCCGGAGCTGCGCGCGGTCACCCCGGACGGTGACGTGGTCGGGGCGTACGCGGCGGCCGGCGGGTCGGCCAAGGCGGCCAGCTTCATCGAGGTGCAGGCCGCCGTGGAGGAGGCCCGCACCAACCGGCACACCGCTGAGCGGACGGCCGCCGAGCTGCGCGAACAACTCGTCGACGCCCGGGCCGAGGTGACTGCGGCCAAGGAGGCGGTGCAGCACGCCGCCGCCGCGAAGCGGGAAGCGGAGAGCCACCGCAACGCCGCCGCCCGCCGGCTGGCCGAGCTGGGCGCGGCGGCCCGGTCGGCGAAGGCGGAGACCGACCGGCTCGGCGAGAGCCGGTCCCGCGCCGAGGCGGCCCGGGAACGTGACCTGGCCGCCCTCGCCGAGCTGGCGGAACGGCTGCGGCTGGCCGAGGACACCCCGATCGACGCGGAACCCTCCACCGAGGAACGGGACCAACTCGCCGCGATGGTGCCCCGGGCCCGGCAGAACGAGATGGAGGTCCGCCTCGCGGTGCGTACCGCCGAGGAGCGGGTGGCCTCGATCGCCGGCCGGGCCGACTCGCTGGCCCGGCAGGCCACCGCCGAGCGGGCGGCCCGGGAGCGGGCGGCGGCCCGGCGGGCGGCCCGGACCCGGGGCGCGGCGATCGCCCGCGCCGTGGTCGGCGGTGCCCGCGAGGCGCTGACCCGGCTCGGCACCTCCATCGCGCGGGCCGAGGAGCACCGCGACGCGGTCGCCCGCGAACGCGCCGCCCGGGAGGCCGAACTCCAGGAGGTACGCGGCGCGGCGAAGCGGCTCGGCGCGGAGCTGGAGCGGCTGACCAGCCAGGTGCACCGGGACGAGGTGGCCCGGGCCGAGCAGCGGTTGCGCATCGAGCAGTTGGAGGCCAAGGCCGCCGAGGACTTCGGCCTGGACGTGGAGACCCTGGTCGCCGAGTACGGCCCGACCCAGCCCGTCCCGCCGACCCCGGTGGACGTGGCGGCGGCCGAACGCGACGGCCTGCCGGTGCCCGAGCCGGTCCGCTATGAGCGGCCGGTGCAGGAGAAGCGGGCCGCCAAGGCGGAACGGGAGTTGGCCCTGCTCGGCAAGGTCAACCCGCTCGCGCTGGAGGAGTTCGCCGCTTTGGAGGAGCGCTTCAAGTTTCTCTCCGAGCAGCTGGAGGACCTCAAGGCCACCCGCCGTGACCTGCTCACCGTGGTCAAGGATGTGGACGAGCGCATCCTGGAGGTCTTCGCCAGCGCGTTCGAAGACACCGCCCGCGAGTTCGAGCAGGTCTTCACGGTGCTGTTCCCCGGCGGCGAGGGCCGGTTGATCCTCACCGAGCCGGACGACCTGCTCACCACCGGCGTGGAGGTGGAGGCCCGGCCGCCCGGCAAGAAGATCAAACGGCTGTCGCTGCTCTCCGGCGGCGAACGGTCGCTGACCGCCGTGGCGATGCTGGTGGCGATCTTCCGGGCCCGGCCCAGCCCGTTCTACATCATGGACGAGGTGGAGGCGGCCCTCGACGACGTGAACCTGGGCCGGTTGATCACCCTGCTGGCCCAGTTGCGGGAGAAGAGCCAGCTGATCGTCATCACCCACCAGAAACGGACCATGGAGATCGCCGACGCGCTCTACGGCGTGACCATGCGCAGCGGGGTCACCCAGGTGATCAGCCAACGGCTCAACCGGACCGACGCCGAGCGGTCCGACGGACACGAGGAGAATCACTAGTGGCACGGGAACGGCCGACGGCGCTCCTGCTCGACTTCGACGGCGTGCTGCGGCACTGGGACCCGGCGGTGGCCGCCGGCGTCGAACGGGAGTACGGCCTCGCCGCCGGGGTGCTCGGCGAGATCGCCATGCACTGGGGGCGGCTGCAACCGGTGCTGACCGGGCAGGTCAGCCACGCCGACTGGATGTCCAGTGTGGCCGACGCGCTGAGCGAGTCGGTCGGCCCGGAGCGGGCGCGGGCGGCGGTCGAGCAGTGGCAGCGCTACCGGGGCGAGGTCGACGCCGACGTGCTGGCCCTCGTCCGCGCGGCGCGGGCCGGTGGCGTCCGGGTCGGTCTCGGTACCAACGCCACCGACCTGCTCGACACCGACCTCGCCGAGCTGGGTCTGGTCGGCGAGCTGGACGTGGTGGTCAACTCCTCGGTGGTCGGGGTGCACAAGCCGGCGAAGGAGTACTTCCAGGCCGCCTGTGCCGCCCTGGAGACCCCGCCCGCCCGGGTGCTCTTCGTCGACGACGAGGACTGGGCGGTCCGGGGGGCGCGGGCGGCGGGGCTGTCGGCGTACCGGTGGAGCGGGCCGGAGGGTCTGCGCTACCTGCGGGCGGCGCTGGGGCTCTGACCCCGGGCGGGCGGGTCACTCGTCGCTGATGATGTCGGACTGTTCATGCTGCCGCCAGTACGTCAAGGCGTCGGTGGCGTCCGCGGTGAGCCGATGGTCCGATCCGAACACCCGCAGGCAGGTGGCGAGCAGCTCCTCCAGGGCTTCGGTGGCACCCTGCGGGTCTCCCGTGCAGCCCTGCCACCAGGCCAGGTTCCGGTGCGCGGTCAGCGTTAGTGGATGTTCGACGCCGAGAATCCGGGTGTAGTCCGCGATCAGGGTCCGGGTCTCGGTAACGGCGGCGGCGTGATCTCCGGATGCGCCGAGCTGGAAGGCCAGGCCGCTGCGGGCTTTCAGGGTGACGTGGTGTTCGGGACCCAGTAGCCGCCGGCAGTCGGCGAGCAGTTCACGGAGTGCGACGACTGCCTCGGCATGTTCACCCGCCTCTCCCTGTAGCCAGGCCAGGCTTCCTCGGGTGTTCAGCGTCTCCGGATGGTCTGGGCCGTTCACGCGGAGCCGGTCGGCGAGGACCTCGGCGGTGGCTTCGGCGGCACCGGCGGGGTCGCCCGCCTCCCCCCGCCAGAAGGCGATGTTGTGCCGGGTGGTCAGGGTGAGGTGGGCGTCCGGGCCGAGCACCCGGACGCAGTCGGCAGTCAGCGTGGTGAACTCCTCCGCAGCCCTGGCGGCATCTCCGGCCCGCCCCTGGTAGAAGGCGTGCAGCAGGCGGAATGCGAGAGTGGCGGTATGGTCCGGCCCGTTCAGCCGGGCGGAGTCGGCGATGGCCTGCTCCGAGCCGGCGCAGGCGGCCCGGACCAGTCCAGCTTCCCCCAGGCTGCTGTAGAGGCGGATCAACACGTCGTGCAGGTCGTTGGCGAGCAGCAGGTCGCCGACGTGGTCGTGCAGCGCTACGGCGTTGGCCCGGAACGCCTGACTCACGGCGGGACGGGTCTCGGTCTCGGGCCACCGGCTCAGCAGCGCGCCGGCGGCGACCCGGGTGATCCGGGCGAGTTGCTTCTCGACGAGTTGGTCGCGTGTGGCGCGCTGCACCAGTGCATGCGCCCGCAGGGCACCCCCATGCGGATCGTGCGTGATCAGGTTGAGCCGGTGCAGGTTGTGCAGGGCTCGATCCACGTCGTCGACATCTGTCGTAACCGCGCCGTCGGCCCCGCGGGCGTCGGAGAGGTAGGCCAGGACGGGCGCGGTGGTGAGCAGCGCGGTGGGGACACCGTTGGGGTCGAGCAGCGCGACGAGGTTCAGCACCGGCCGGGCCAGGCCGGTGGGAACCGCCGCGTCCGCGACGTCGATAGACAGCGACCAGGTTGCCGCAACCGTCGCCCGGTGGTCGTCGGGGAGGGCGTCCGGCTGGGGCACCAACTCGTCGAGCCGCCGCCGGCGGTCGGTGAGTAGCCGGCGGTAGCCGGCGCAGTCGAGCCCCCGGTCCCGGATGAAGGCGGCGGCCTGGGCGACGGCCAGCGGCAGATGGCCGAGATCGGCGGCGAGTTGTCCGGCCTCGGCCAGCCGGCCCGGGTCGGCGATGGCCCGGTGCAGATAACCTGCGGCCTCGACCTCGCTGAAGAGCCCCACCTCGACCAGGACGCGTCCCTCGGCGGCGAGGACGGCGTCGCGTCGGCGGGTGGTGACGATCGTGCGCCCGTGGCGGTTGTCGGGCGGCCACCAGCCGGCCGCATGGGCCGGTGTGTCGAGGTTGTCCAGCACCACCAGCCAGCGGTGGTCGGTGCGTTCGCACCAGTTCAGCAGCGTCGAGGCGGCCTGCTCCGGGTCCACGGTCGGATCGACCAGGTGGAGTTGCCGGGCCGCCTGGGCGTAACCGGCGAGGATGGCGTCCCGGCTGATGGCGGTGATCCAGACCAGCAGGTCGAGTTCGCCGGTGTGGGCCAGCCGCCGGGCGAACTGGGCCGCGAGTTGGGTCTTGCCGACACCGCCCATACCGGAGAGCACCTGGGTGAGCACCGCGGTGCGACTGGTCCGGGCGACGCGGGTCAGGTCCAGCTGCGCGCGTCGGTCCTGGAACCAGGATGCGGACTGCGGCACTCGTCCGACCTGCACCAGACGGCCGGTCGCCGGTGCGCGGTCGGATCGGCCGACGCGCAGGGCCTGTACGGCGGCGACGGTGCCGACCAGGGAGAACACCGCGCTGATGATGCCGGCGATCCAGCCGGCCTGCTCGGTGCCGGCCCAGCCGGGGCGCAGCGTTGTGCCATCGGCGGGACGACGGAGCAGCACGATGGCCACGGCGGCGGCCAGCAACGCCGCCACCAACAGCACCACCACCCGCCTGCCGGGCGGGCGGCGGCGGAAGACCTCACCCATGTCTCCATCATCCGGTGTGGACGCACGCCGCTCATCGGCGCTGCGGAGCGCTGCTGCCATCTCGCGGACGGTGATGGTCGGTCATCCGGTCACGACGGGTGTCCGCGGGCCGCGATCGGGTGCCGTGCCCACGGGCGGAGAGCGGTCAGGGGACCACGGTCGTCGGGGTGCACAAGGCCGGCCAGGAGTACGTCCAGGCCGGCTGCGCCGACCGGCGGCGGGATCACTCGCCGGTGACGCCGTCGAGGCGTTCCCGGATCAGGTCGGCGTGGCCGTTGTGCCGGGCGTACTCCTCGATCAGGTGCAGGTAGACCCAGCGCAGGCTGAAGGTCCGTTTCTTGGTGCCGACCTCGGTGAACGTCTCGTCGAGCGAGCGGCCCGCGACGGCGGCGCGGGCCAGTTCGACCTGCCGGTGGTAGGTGGCGAAGTCGGCCTCGGCGTCGGCATGGCTGACGTCGAGGTCGGCGTCCGGATCGTCGGGGGTGAAGTACGGGTAGTCGACCTGCTGGCCGGCGAAGTTCTCCCGGAACCACCAGGACTCCACCTCGCCGAGATGTCGGACCAGGCCGAGCAGGGTCAGTGTCGACGGCTGCACGCTCGGGGTGCGCAACTGCTCGGCGGTCAGCCCGGCGCACTTGAGCAGCAGGGTCTGCCGGTGGTAGTCGAGCCAGCTCTCCAGCATGGCCCGCTCGTCGCCGACGGGAAGTTCAGGGGTCCGGGTGATCTCCGGTGCACGCCAGGTCATGCCGGGCATCCTCGCCGACCGGTCCGACATTCCCCGGACCCGGTCCGGTCAGGGGACGACGAGGACCGGCCAGCGGCCGGTGCGGACCAGCCGGGTGGCGACGGAACCGACCAGCCGGTGCCCGGCCTGTTCGGAGGAGCCGACCACCACCAGGTCCGCCCGGGACTCGTCGGCCGCCGCCCGCAGCTCGGTGTACGCGTCCCCGCGCCGGCACAGGAACGTCACCGGCAGGCCCAGTTCCTCCGCACCCCGGCGGCACTCCTGCCGTAGCTCGTCGGCCAACTCGTCGTGGGTCTGCTGGACCGCCCCGGCCACCACTGCGGGCATCATGCTGGCGTAGCCGGCCGGGGCGCTGACGAAGACCACCACCAGTCCGGCGCACTGTCGACGGGCCAGCCCCGCCGCGTAGGCGGCGGCCCGCAGCGAGGTCCGGCTGCCGTCGACCCCGACCAGCACCACCCGGGGCCCGTCGGTGCCCCGCTCGAACTGCTGCGGGCGGGCCTGCGGGCCGTACTGTTCACGCTCGACGGGGATGCTCACCGGTCGGTCCCGGTACGGACCACCGCCGCCCCGGCGCCCGCCGCGACGGCGGACTCCTGCGTGACGGTGTCGGTCGCGGCGTCCCCGGTGTGCTGGCGCAGCGGGATCTCCTTGATGAAGATCACCGCGATCAGGGCGATCAACCCGAACGGGGCGGCGGCCAGGAAGATGTCCCCGGCACCGTGGCCGTAGGCGCTCTCCACCACGATCCGGATCGGGCCCGGCAGGGTGTGTACGTCGGGCAGGACGCCGCCGCTGCCCGAGCCGGAGGCCGGGATGCCCAGCGCGGTGAGGCCGTCGGCGATGTAGTCCTTGACCCGGTGGCCGAGGACCGCGCCGAGCACGGAGACCCCGACCGCGCCGCCGAGGCTGCGGAAGAACGCCACCACCGAGCTGGCCGCGCCGAGTTCGTGGGCGGCGACGGTGTTCTGCACGGCGAGGACGAGGTTCTGCATGGTCATGCCGAGCCCGAGCCCGATCAGCGCCATGTAGATGGAAAGGTGCCAGTACGGGGTGTCGTAGCGGATCGTGCCCATCAGCGCGAAGCCGGCGGTGAGCAGCGCGGAACCGGCGACCAGGTAGCGCTTCCAGCGGCCGGTCCGGGTGATGATCCGGCCGACGACGACGGAGGAGACCAGCAGGCCGAGGATCATCGGCATGGTCATCAGGCCGGACATGGTCGGGCTCTCGCCCCGGCTGATCTGGAAGTACTGGCCGAGGAAGACCGATGCGCCGAACATGCCCACGCCGACGGCGATGCTGGCGACGACGGCGAGGGTGATGGTGCGGTTGCGGAACAGCCGCGGCGGGATCATCGGCTCGCTGGCCCGGTTCTCCACCCGGACGGCGAGCGTGCCGAGCACGACCGCGCCGGTCACCATGACGGCGCTCTGCCAGGACAGCCAGTCGTACTTGTCGCCGGCCAGGGTGACCCAGATCAGCAGCAGCGACACGGCGGCGGTGATCAGGGTGGCGCCCCACCAGTCGATCTTCACCTGGCGCTTGACGACCGGCAGGTGCAGGGTCTTCTGGAGCACCACCAGGGCGGCGATGGCGAACGGCACGCCGACGTAGAAGCACCAGCGCCAGCCGAGCCAGGAGGTGTCGACGATGACGCCGCCGATCAGCGGGCCGCCGATGGTGCCGAGGGCCAGCACCGCGCCGAGGTAGCCGCTGTACCGGCCGCGTTCGCGGGGCGCGATCATCGTCGCCATGATCACCTGGGCCAGGGCGGTGAGGCCGCCGGCCCCGACCCCCTGGAGCACCCGGCAGGCGATGAGCTGCTCGGTGGACTGGGACAGCCCGGCCAGCACGGAGCCCAGCACGAAGATGACCAGGGAGAGCTGGACCAGGATCTTCTTGCTGGTCAGGTCGGCGAGCTTGCCCCAGATCGGGGTGGTCGCGGTGGTCGCCAGCAGGGTCGAGGTGACCACCCAGGTGTAGGCGGACTGGCCGCCCCTGAGTTCGGTGATGATCCGCGGCAGCGCGTTGGAGACGACCGTGGAGGAGAGGATCGCGACGAACATGCCCAGCAGCAGTCCGGAGAGGGCCTCCAGGATCTGCCGGTGGGTCATCTCGACGCCGGTCGCCCGGGTGGGCGCTGTCGCCTGGGTCATCGTCGCTGCCTCCGCTGATGGTGAAAAGGGTGCCTCGGGCAACCGTAAGCGTTCGTTGCCTCAAGCAACAACCGGACGTGACGTGGCTCTATTCCCCCGGCCCGGGGAACAGAGCCAGGGTTCAGAAGGTCTCGTTGAACCGGTGCATCAGGCGGGCGAACTCCTCGACGTCCCGTTTCGGCCAGGTCTCCATCGACCTGTTGATCTGGTCCATCCGGGCCGACCGGGCCGCGTCGAAGCGCCTGGTGCCCTCCTCGGTCAGCCGCAGCTGCGCCGCCCGCCGGTCGACCGGGTCCGGGTCGCGGCGCACCAGCCCCAACGTCTCCAACCCCTGGATCTGCCGGCTCAACGTGCCCTTACCGATACCCAGCTCGGCGGCCAGGTCGGTCAACCGGGTCGACCCGGACCGGCGCAGCCACAGCAGCAGGCCGTACGCGTTCGGCTCCAGGTTGGGGTGCACCTCCCGGGCGATCTCCCAGGACAACGCCCGCCCCCGGCGGAGCAACGCGGTCAGTTCGTGCTCCAGCACGCGCAGCGTCTCCGGCAGATGATCGTCCACGGCACCGAGGGTACGTGGCGGAGGTCACTTCGCCGAGGAGAGCCGTTGCCGGGCCACCTCACGCAGGTGCCCGTCGCTGGTGGTGCCCTCGATCAGCACCACCGCCTCGCGTCCGGTGTGGCGCAGCGTGCTCACCGCGTTGCCGAAGTACGGGCCGGCGAGCTTCTTCCAGCGCACCGTCGGGCGGCGTACCCCGGCGGAGCGGGCCAGCGCCCGGGTGGCCGCCGCCGGCCCGGAACTCCAACCCAGCTTCATCAGCGGGCGCATCGCCGCCGGCACCTGGTTGTGGATCGGGGAGCAGGTGAGCTGGTGCACCGGGGTACGCACCGCCGGATCGTCGAACCGGGCGCGGGCCACGTACGAGTGGTGCACGTCGCCGGAGAGCACGCTGATCGACGCCGGCGCCGGGTACGCGGGCCCCGCGCCGACCCGGTCCCCGGCGGTGGCCGGGACGCCGCTGCCCAGCCTGACGAACAGCGCGCCGAGGGCGTCGAACGAGCGGCGGAACGCGGCCCAGTGCTCCAGGTCCAGTGCCCGGCGCAGCTTCTCGGCCAGCCCGGCGACCCACGGCCGGCCCGAGTCGGCCAGCCTCTCGTTCCACGCCTCCACGTGGTGGATGCCCGGCGGCAGCAGCCAGGGCAGCGACGCGCCGACCACCAGGTGGTCGTAGACCCCGTGGGCCCGGTCCAGGAACCAGGACCACTCGCCGGCCGGCAGCATCGACCGGGCACCCGGTTCGAGCACCCGGCTGCACCTGTTGTCCAGCATGACCAGCCGGGTGCGGCCCAGGTCCAGCGCGTAGCTCCACTGGTACTGCACGGCCCGCCAGCGTTCGGTGTCGTGCGCCTCGTCGGCCTCCTTGTCGACCCGCTCGCCGAACTCGCGCAGCACGTCGGTGGCGTCCTCGGCGGCGACGACCTTGGCGTAGAGCGGGTCGGCGGCGATCTCGTCCGGGGCCAGGTTGCCCAGGTGCTGGTAGACCCAGTAGGAGGCCAGGCCGCTGCGGATCCGCTCGGCCCACCAGGCCTGCTGGCGCATGTCGGTCCGCCACGACTTCGAGGTGTTCCAGTCGTCGATCACCTCGTGGTCGTCGAAGATCATCACGCTCGGCACGGTGGACAGCAGCCAGCGGATCTCCGGGTCGCGCCACGACTCCAGGTAGAGCTTGGTGTACTCGTCGAAGCTGACCACCTGGTCGGCCGGGGCGTCCTTCGGCCGCCGCCGACGCCGCTTGAGCAGCCGCTTGACCGTGGGCGAGGTGACGTCGGCATAGACCTGGTCACCGAGCAGCACCAGCAGGTCGGGCAGGTCGTCCGGGTCGGGCGCGGCCATCAGCCGGCGGGCGTACGCGTCGAGCGCGTCCGGGGGCAGCTTGCGGGCGGTGTTGTGCTGGGTGGTCTCCCGGCACGACCCGAAGATCAGGCTGACCGGCTGGTCCCGGTCGTCTGCCGCCCTGGTCCGGATCACGCTGGGCGGGAAGCCGTCCCGGGCCACCGGCCAGACCAGCTCGTCGTCGACCAGCACCTCGTAGGTGGTGGCGTGGTCCGGGGTGAGCCCCTCCACCACCACCAGCGCGTAGTGGTGGTCGTACGCGGAGAAGGTCGGTGCGGAGCCGGTGGCGCCGTCGGCCGTGCGGACGGTGACCACCGCGGGCCCGCTGGTCTCCACCCACACCGTCGCCCGGGTGCCGACGACCCGGCGCAGCAACGGGCCGATGAGCAGGCGAGGCTCGGGCATGGGTGGCACCTCCGAGGAGAAGACGGTTCATCTCTGCTACCCCGCGGGCGGGTGGGTCACCCCCGGCAGCGGCGAGCGTACCCGCAGCTCGCCCGGGTCTGGAGGGCGTGAGTGGGACGCGGTCGTCGGCATCTGACAGGATTTCGGCATGACGGACTACCTCCTCGTCGCACTGGCCCTGCTCGGCGTGCTGATCCTCGGCGGCCTCGGCCTGGTCGTGCCCCGGCTGCGTCGGCGTGCCGAACCCCCGCTGCCGCAGACCGAGGTCGACACCCGGGCCGAGGAGGACCTGGCCGGGCCGCCCGTCGAGGCGGCCGGGTCCGACCTGTCCACCGGTGTCCTGGTCGAGCCGCCGGTGGCGACGGCCCCGCCGCTGGAGGTCCCCGAGCCGACCGCCGGCCGGCTGGTCCGGCTGCGGTCCCGGCTGGCCCGCTCGCAGAACGCCTTCGGCAAGGGCCTGCTCGGCCTGCTCGCCCGGGACCACCTCGACGAGGACGCCTGGGAGGAGATCGAGGACAGTCTGATCACCGCCGACGTCGGCATCGACGCCACCCGGGACATCGTCGACCGGCTCCGCGAGCGGACCCGGGTGCTCGGCACCCGCTCCGCCGGTGAGCTGCGCGACCTGCTCGCCACCGAGCTGGTCACCGCGCTCGACCCGGGCCTGGACCGGTCGCTGCGCACCACCGGCCGCGACGGCGTGCCGGCGGTGCTGCTGGTGGTCGGGGTCAACGGTGCCGGCAAGACCACCACCTGCGGCAAGATCGCCCGGGTGCTGGTCGCCGACGGGCGCTCGGTCACCCTCGGCGCGGCCGACACCTTCCGGGCCGCCGCCGCCGACCAGTTGGAGACCTGGGGCGGCCGGGTCGGCGCCGAGACGGTCCGGGGCGCGGAGGGCGCCGACCCGGCCAGCGTGGCCTTCGACGCGGTCCGCCGGGGCATCGACGCCGGCACCGACACCGTGCTCATCGACACCGCCGGCCGGCTGCAGAACAAGATCGGCCTGATGGACGAGCTGGGCAAGGTCAAGCGGGTGGTCGAGAAGCACGGCCCGATCGACGAGACACTGCTGGTCCTGGACGCCACCACCGGGCAGAACGGGCTGGAACAGGCGCGGGTCTTCACCGAGGTGGTGAACGTGACGGGCGTGGTGCTGACCAAGCTCGACGGGACGGCCAAGGGCGGCATCGTGATCGCCGTCCAGCGCAAGCTCGGCATCCCGGTCAAGCTGGTGGGTCTCGGCGAGGGCGCGGACGACCTGGCCCCGTTCGACCCGGCGCAGTTCGTCGACGCGCTGCTCGGCACCGAGCCGCTCGCCCGGGACGCGTAACCTCGCGGTGAGCAACGACGATCGCGCGTACGCCGGGTGGCGTGACCCCCGCCATGCGTCGCCGGGCCTGGGGAGACCGTACGTGACCTCGCAGGAGATCCCGCTGCACGGCGGGAACGTGAGCACCGTGGTCCGGGTCGGCGACACCGTCCGGCGCAACGCCGGCCCGTGGACGCCCTCCGTGCACGCCCTGCTGCGCCACCTGGAGTACGTCGGGTTCACCGGCGCTCCCCGGGCGCTGGGCATGGACGAGCGCAACCGGGAGGTGCTGTCCTACCTCGAAGGGGAGTGCGGGGAGTACCCGCTGGCCCCGCACTGGGTCACCGACGAGGCGCTGGTGACGGTGGCCACCATGCTGCGGATGTTCCACGACGCGCAGTACGGTTTCGCCCCGCCGCCCGGCGCGGTCTGGCGCTCGTTCGGCCCGCCGCCACCGGACACCGAGGTGATCTGCCACCACGACGCCGCCCCGCACAATGTGATCTGGCGGCCCGACGGCACCCTCGGCCTGATCGACTTCGACCTCGCCTCGCCCGGGGCCCGGATCTACGACGTGGCGTACGCGGCCTGGACCTGGGTGCCGATCTTCGCCGACCGGGACTCGATCACGCTCGGCTGGAAGCACCCGGACCGGCCCCGCCGGTTGCGGTTGTTCGCTGACGCGTACGGGCTGATCCCCCGGGACCGGCACCGGCTGATCCGGACCATCCGCAAGCGGATCGTCGACCACGTGGAGGGCATCCGGCGGATGGCGGCGGCGGGGGAGCCGGCGTTCGTCCGGATCGTGCACAAGGGTCACCTCCGTCGCCCGATGCGCGATCTGCGCCTGCTCGACTACGAACGGCACGCCCTGGAGTACGCCCTGCGCTGAAGTGCGGCCCCGCCGCGCGTGCGGTGCCCCGGAACACCCCTCCGACCGACCGCAACGGGGAAAGAGTGGCCGTTCGTTGCCGAACGGCCACTCTTTCGTATCCGAGTTTTCATGATCGGGGTTCTTCACACGCCGGAAACAACCCGTCACGTGTCGGAAATCGAGGGGTGTCGGTCCAGGAAACAGCAGCCGGCCAAGCTTCCGCGCAACCGGCGTACGGGCGACGCTGCCCCGGAAGCCGCGAAGGAGGGAACTTCACCTTTAGGAGGCCAGCGTGCCTGAAGCACCGACGATCGACGGCGGCAACACCGTTTGGCTGCTGGTTTCGACCGCTCTCGTGCTGCTCATGACCCCCGGACTGGCGCTGTTCTACGGCGGCCTCAACCGGGCCAAGGGCGTGCTCAACATGATGATGATGAGCTTCTCTGCCATCGGGCTCATCTCTGTTCTGTGGTGGTTCTACGGTTTCAGCATTGCTTTCGGGACCGACGTCAACGGTTTCTGGGGCGACCCCGGTGCGTACCTGGGCACCAAGACCTTCCTCGCCGAGACCGACCTGTGGGGCGCGACGGCGGAGAACCCCAGCGGCATCGGCGTCCCGCTGTACGTGTTCATGGCGTTCCAGATGGTCTTCGCGGTGATCACCGTCGCGCTGATCAGCGGCGCGATCTCCGACCGGGCCAAGTTCGGCGGCTGGCTGCTGTTCGCCTTCGGCTGGGCCACCCTGGTCTACTTCCCGGTCGCCCACTGGGTGTGGGGCGGCGGCATCATCGGTGCCAAGATCCACGCGCTCGACTTCGCCGGTGGCACCGCGGTGCACATCAACGCCGGTGCGGCGGCCCTGGCCGTCGCCCTGGTGCTCGGCAAGCGGCTGGGCTGGCCGCGTGAGGGCATGAAGCCGCACAACATCCCGCTGGTCGCGCTCGGCGCCGGCCTGCTGTGGTTCGGCTGGTTCGGCTTCAACGCCGGGTCGGAGCTCACCGTCGACTCGGTCGCCGGGCTGGCCTTCATCAACACCCAGCTCGCCACCGCCGCGGCGGTGCTCGGCTGGATCGCGGTGGAGTGGATCAAGGACAAGAAGCCGACCATGGTCGGTGCCTCGTCCGGTGCCGTCGCCGGTCTGGTCGCCATCACCCCGGCCTGCGGGTTCATCGCCCCCTGGGCCGCGGTCCTGCTCGGCATCGTCGCCGGTGTGGTCTGCGCCCTGGCCATCAGCCTGAAGTACAAGCTCGGCTACGACGACTCGCTCGACGTGGTCGGCGTGCACTTCGTCGGCGGTTGGATCGGGTCGCTGTGGCTCGGCCTGTTCGCCACCAACTCGGTCAACGCCGCGATCAGCGACGTGGTCGGCGCCTCCGACGGTCTGTTCTACGGCGGCGGTGTGACCCAGTTCGGCCGCCAGGCCCTCGCCGGCCTGATCGTGACCGCCTGGTCCTTCGGTGTCGCCTGGGTGCTCGCCTTCGTCATCGACAAGACCCTCGGTTTCCGGGTCAAGGCCGAGGACGAGGTCGAGGGCATCGACATCAGCGAGCACGCGGAGAGCGGTTACGACCTCTCCCCGAGCACCGGCGGTGCCGGTGGCGGGGCGTTCGCGATGGCCGGGATCACCCCGGGCGGCGCGAAGGCCTCCGAGCCGGCCGCCGCGCCGGTGGACGAGAAGGTCGCCGGTTAACGTTCGGAGAATGGAGGGCATGGACATGAAGCTGGTGACCGCGGTCATCAAGCCGTACCAACTGGACGCGGTGAAGGAGGCCCTGCACGCTCTCGGCGTGGCCGGCCTGACCGTCAGCGAGGTCCAGGGGTACGGGCGTCAGAAGGGGCACACCGAGGTCTACCGGGGTGCCGAGTACACGGTCGAGTTCCTGCCCAAGATCCGGGTCGAGGTGCTCACCGACGAGATGGACGTCGACAAGGTCGTCGACGCGATCGTGGCCGCCGCCCGTACCGGCAAGATCGGTGACGGCAAGGTCTGGGTGACCGGCGTGGAAGAGGTCGTCCGGGTCCGTACCGGCGAGCGCGGCCTCGACGCCCTGTAGGAGGACCTGTAGATGACCTCGTCGACCAGGAGGAACGCGTCGGACGACAGCACCGACGCAGAGACGGACCTCCTGGTCGACGGGGTCGTCGGGGTTCCCGCGGGCATCGGCGAACCGGCCCGGGTCGCCCGGGCCGGGGCGTTCGACGCCTGGCTGCACCACCTGCTGCCGGCCCGGGAGGGCATCGCGCTGATCGCCGTCGGCGGCCTCGGCCGCCGGCAGTGCGCCCCCTACGGCGACCTCGACCTGGTGCTGCTGCACGCCGGGGTGGCCGGGGTGGACGAGCTGGCAGCCTCGCTGTGGTACCCGATCTGGGACGCCGGGGTCCGGCTCGACCACTCCGTGCGGACCCTCGCCGAGGCGCTGTCGGTGGCCCAGGACGACGTCAAGGTCGCCCTCGCCCTGCTCGACGCCCGGTACGTCGCCGGCGACCGGGTGCTGGCCGACACCCTCACCCGGACCGCCACCGACCACTGGCGGCGGACCGCCGTCCGCCAGCTGCCCGCCCTGCGGGAGATCACCGAGGTGCGCTGGCGTACCCACGGCGAGCTGGCCTTCCTGCTCGAAGGCGACCTCAAGGAGGCCGCCGGCGGGCTGCGTGACGTGGGCATCCTGCGGGCCATCGCCACCGCCGGGATCACCGACGCGCTGCGTCCCGCCGTCCGCGCCGCCCACCTGCGGCTGCTGGACACCCGCGACGCCCTGCACCAGCAGGTGGGCCGCCGGGTCGACCGGTTGGTCGCCCAGGAACGCGCCGGGGTGGCCGCGCTGCTCGGGCTGCGCCAGTCGTCGACCGAGGCCGCCGAGACCGGGGCGCGGGCGGACTCCGGCGACGGTGACGCCCTGCTGCGCCGGGTGGCCGGTGACGCGCGCACCGTCAGCCACGCGCTCGACGACGCCTGGCGGGCCGCCGACCGGCTCCGCTCCGGCCGTCGCCGGGGCACCGACGGCCGGCCGCTGCGCCGCCCGGTCGCCCGGGACGTGGTCGAGCACGACGGTGAGCTGGTGCTCGCCCGGACCGCCATCGGGGCCCGCCCCGACCCGAGCCTGTCGCTGCGGATCGCCGCCGCCGCGGCCACCCACCGGCTGCCGATCGCGCGGGCCACCTGCGAGTGGCTGGCCGCGTACTGCCCGCCGCTGCCCGCGCCCTGGCCGCCGGCCGCCCGGGCCGCGTTCGTCACCCTGCTCGGTGCCGGCCCCGGCCTGGTGCCCGCCTGGGAGACCTGCGACCGGTACGGCCTGATCGACGGCTGGCTGCCCGAGTGGACCCGGCTGCGCAGCCTGCCCCAGCACAACCCGGTGCACCGGTTCACCCTCGACCGGCATCTGGTGCAGGCCGCGTACGAGGCGAGCCGGCACACCCGCGACGTCGAGCGCCCCGACCTGCTGCTGATCGGCGCGTTCCTGCACGACATCGGCAAGGGGCTGGACGGCGACCACTCCACCGTCGGAGCGCCGCTGGCCGAGGCGGTGGCCACCCGGATCGGCCTGCCCGCCGAGGAGGCGGCGCTGATCGGCACGCTGGTCCGGCTGCACCTGCTCCTGCCCGACGTGGCGACCCGCCGCGACCTGTCCGACCCGAAGACGATCGCCGGGGTGGCCGAGCGGGTCGGCGACACCACCACCCTGGAGTTGCTGCACGCCCTGGTGCTGGCCGACGCCGCCGCCACCGGGCCGGCCGCCTGGTCCGGCTGGAAGGAGCGGCTGATCGCCGAGCTGGTCGCCCGGGTCCGGACCACCCTGGACACCGGCGTGGTCCCCGCCCCGCCGGCCCCCGACCCGGCGCTGGTCTCCGGGCCGCTGCCGGTCGTACACCTGACCGAGGACCGGGTGGCGGTGGCCGCGGCCGACCGGCGGGGGCTGCTCGCCACGGTCGCCGGTTGCCTGGCCCTGCACCGGCTGGAGGTGATCTCGGCGGACGCCGCCACGATCGACGGTCGGGCCCTGGTCGAGTGTCGGGTGCAGCCGCGCTACGGGCTGGCCCCGGACCCGATCGCGCTCAGCGCCGACCTGCGGCGCGCGGTCACCGGTGACGTCTCGGTGACCCAACGGCTGCGCGGGCGGGCGCTGGCCGCCCGTAGTGCGGGAGCGGCTCCCCGGGTCGTCTGGCACCGGGAGGCGGCCACCGACGCGGTGCTGCTGGAGCTGCGCGCGGCCGACGCGGCAGGTCTGCTCTACCGGGTCACCTGTGCGTTGGACGAGGCCGGGGCGCAGGTGCGCGCCGCCCGGATCTCCACCCTCGGCGGCGACGTGGTCGACGCGTTCTACCTGGTCGGTGGTTGGCCGTCGGACGAGGAGCGGGACCGCGTCGAGGCCGCCGTCCTCGCCGCCGTGTAGGGCCGCCGGCAACCGCCCGGGGCGACGCCGGTGCCCGGCGGCCGGTCGGGCCGGCGGGCGCGTCGTGGGCGGCCCGCCGCCGGCCGGTGCTCGGGCACGGTGCGGGCGCGGCGCGCGGGGCCGGAGCGGGCGTGCGGCCGGCGGGCTACCCTAACGGTGGGCTGGACAGCCGGCCCGGCCGCACCTGTGCCCGCCGCTGACGACATACGGGATGTTCGCGTGTTTGACACCTTGAGTGACCGCCTGTCCGGAATCTTCACCAAGCTCCGCGGCAAGGGCCGGCTCACCGACGCCGACATCGACGCCACCGCCCGCGAGATCCGCCTGGCGTTGCTGGAGGCGGACGTCGCGCTGCCGGTGGTGAAGGGCTTCATCGCCAACGTCAAGGAGCGGGCCCGCAGCGCGGAGGTCTCCCAGGCGCTCAACCCGGCCCAGCAGATCGTCAAGATCGTCAACGAAGAGCTGATCAACGTGCTCGGCGGCGAGGGCCGTCGGCTCCAGTTCGCCAAGCAGCCGCCGACCGTGATCATGCTGGCCGGCCTCCAGGGCTCCGGTAAGACCACCCTCGCCGGCAAGCTGGCCCGCTGGCTCAAGGCCCAGGGGCACCAGCCGTTGCTGGTCGCCGCCGACCTTCAGCGTCCCAACGCCGTCGGGCAGCTCCAGGTGCTCGGTGGCCGCGCCGGCGTCGAGGTGTACGCCCCGGAGCCCGGCAACGGCACCGGCGACCCGGTGCAGGTGGCCCGCGCCTCGATCGAGCACGCGAAGCGGGCCGCCCGGGACATCGTCATCGTCGACACCGCCGGCCGGCTCGGCATCGACGCCGAGATGATGCAGCAGGCCGCCGACATCCGGGACGCGGTCGACCCCGACGAGGTCATCTTCGTCATCGACGCGATGGTCGGCCAAGACGCGGTCCGCACCGCCGAGGCGTTCCGCGACGGCGTGGGCATCACCGGTGTGGTCCTGTCCAAGCTCGACGGCGACGCCCGGGGTGGTGCCGCGCTGTCGGTGCGGGAGGTCACCGGCCAGCCGATCCTGTTCGCCTCCACCGGTGAGAAGCTGGAGGACTTCGACGTCTTCCACCCCGACCGGATGGCCAGCCGGATCCTCGGCATGGGCGACGTCCTCACTCTGATCGAGCAGGCCGAGCAGGCCTTCGACACCGATCAGAAGGAGAAGATGACCGCCAAGCTGATGGGCGGCGAGCAGTTCACCCTGGAGGACTTCCTCGACCAGCTGATCGCGGTGCGGCGGATGGGTCCGATCGCCAACGTGCTGGCCATGATGCCCGGCATGGGGCAGATGAAGGACCAGCTCGCCGAGCTGGACGACAAGCACTTCGACCGGGTCACCGCGATCATCAGGTCGATGACCCCGGCCGAGCGGACCAACCCGAAGATCATCAACGGCTCCCGGCGGGCCCGCATCGCCGGTGGCTCCGGGGTCACCGTGATGGACGTCAACCAGCTGCTCAACCGCTTCGCCGACGCGCAGAAGATGATGAAGCAGATGGGCGGCATGATGGGCCTGCCCGGTGGGGGCCGGCGCAAGGCCACCAAGTCGCCGAAGAACAAGCGCAAGGGCACCAAGGGTGGCAACCGGCCGCGCAGCGGCGCGGGCGCCGGGCTGCCGGGCGGCTTCCCCGGTGGCATGCCGCAGCTCCCGCCGGGGATGGACCCGAACGACCTGGCCGGCGGCCAGGGGCTGCCGCCGGGCTTCAAGCTTCCGAAGATCGACTTCAACAAGCTCGGCAGGGGCGACAACCGGCCCCGCTGACGCGTGTCGGTTACGGTGGGCGACGGGGTGGGCGCTTAGGGTGGTTCCGCCCCCTGGAAGGAGATGTCATGACCGCGGCCCCGATCCTGCCCGAACGGCACGAGTGGACGGTCGACGACCTCGGCGACCTGCCGAAGGACCTTCCGTACGAACTGATCAACGGAAGGTTGATCGTGCCGTCCCCCACTGCCCTGCATCAGGACCTGTGCGTCCGTCTGTTGCTCGCTGTCGAAGTCAACTGCCCGTCGGATCACCTCGTGAGTTTCGACCTGTCGATGCGGGTCGATCGCCGCAACGAGCCCCGGCCCGACGTGGTGGCGATCCACCGCCGGCACGCCGGCCGGTCGCCCGTCCCCGTCGAGGACGCCCTGCTCGCCGTGGAGGTGGTGTCACCCACCTCCACCTTCCGCGACATGTACGACAAGGCGAAGGTCTACGCGCACGCCGGGGTGCGCTCGTACTGGGTGGTCGACCCGCTCCAGGAGCGGATCACGCTGACCGAGTACGCGCTCGGTCCCGGTGGCCGCGACTACGAGCAGATCACCCACACCGAGGACCTGTTCGTCACCGAGTCGCCGTGGAAGGTCTCGGTCGACCTGCCGGCGCTGACCGTCCGGAAGAACGACCTGCTCGCCCCCGACGGGCAGTGATCGGGTAGGACTGTGCGCATGGCTCTGCATGTGCGCGGTGTGCTCCTGCCCGACGACGAGGTCCGGGACGTCTGGCTCGACGGCGACCGGGTCACCTTCGACCCGGTGCCCGACGCCGAGACGGTCGCCGACTCCGGGTTCGTGCTGCCCGGCCTGGTCGACGCCCACTGCCACCTCGGCATCGCCCGGGGCGCCACCCCGGTCACCTCGCTCGACCAGGCCCGCACGTTGGCCCGTACCGACCGGGACGCCGGGGTGCTCGCGCTGCGCGACGCCGGCTCGCCGTACCCGTACCCCGAACTCGACGACGAACCGGACCTGCCGCGACTGGCCCGCGCCGGGCGGCACGTCGCCCCGCCGAAGCGCTACCTGCGTGACATCGGGCTGGAGGTCGACGCGGCGGAGGTGACCGCGGCGGTCACCGCGCAGGCCGCCGCCGGCAACGGCTGGGTCAAGCTGGTCGGCGACTGGATCGACCGGGGCGTCGGCGACCTCGCCCCGGCCTGGGACGCCGACACGATGGCCGCCGCCGTGGCCGCCGCGCACGCCGCCGGGGTACGCGCGGCGGTGCACACGTTCAGCGAGTCGGCCGTGGAGATCATGGTGCGGGCCGGGGTGGACTCGGTGGAGCACGGCACCGGGCTGAGCCTCGACCTGATCGACCTGATGGCCCGGCAGGGCACCGCGCTGGTCCCCACGATGATCAACATTCGGACCTTCGGGGGCATCGCCGCCGCGGCCCGCCCCAAGTTCCCCGGCTACGCCGACCACATGCTCGCCCTTCGCGACCGCTTCCCCGAGGTGGTCCGGGCCGCCCACGAGGCCGGGGTGCCGATCTACGTGGGCACCGACGCGGGCGGCGGGATCGACCACGGGCTGGCCGCCGAGGAGATGCTGCTGCTGCACGAGCAGGCCGGCATGCCCGCCGTGGACGTCCTCGCCGCCGCCTCCTGGCGGGCCCGGGAGTGGCTCGGCTTCCCCGGCCTGGTCGAGGGCGGCCTGGCGGACCTGGTCGTCTACCCGGACGACCCGCGCCGCGACCTGCGGGTGGTCCGGATGCCCAGCCGGATCGTCCTGCGCGGCCGGGTGGTCCGCTGACCGGCCGGGTCGACGGCTGCCCGGCCCGCGCGCCGGTTCCGCCGCCGACCACGGCGGTCGACGGCCACGGATGCCGCTCAGCGCACGTCGAGTTCGTACTCGGCCTCGACCCAGAACCGCGCGCCGTCGTGGCCGGCGAAGCTCAGCCGGTGCGTGCCCGGCGTCGGCGGCGGCACCAGCCCCCACAGCCCCCAGCAGGAGACCTGCACCGGCCACGGCCAGGCGGTGACGACGTTGTTGAAGAACCCGCGGACCGGGAACGAGGCGGCGGAGCCGGCCGGCTGTACCGGCACCGCGGCCCCGTCGAGTTCGGCGTGCCCGCTGGCGTCGGGCATCGGCTCGGCCGGCTCGTCGCGGCGGCCGAGCTGCCAGTAGCTGAACGCCGGGAAGAACAGCGGACGGCCCGCCGGCACCACACAGCGCCGGCTGACCCCGCCACCGAACGTGCCCGCGAGGAACCACACGTCGTCTGGCTGGTGACGCCCGCCGTGCCGGCCGGTGTCGTCCTTGACCGGGTTGATCGGCTGACGGTGCGCGGCCACCCAGGCCACCCAGCGGGCGGCGAGCGGGGCCAGGGCCGGTGCCGGGTCGCAGAGCATGACGGCAGATGGTAGTGCGGGCGCGCCCGGCTGCGCCGACCCGCCGGGGGGCGCATAGGATGTGCGGTCATGGCTCGCGTGCTCACTCCCCGTGCGGAGGACTTTCCCCGCTGGTACCAGGACCTGATCGCCAAGGCGAAGCTGGCCGACAACGGCCCGGTCCGGGGGACCATGGTCATCCGACCGGCCGGCTACGCCATCTGGGAGCGGATGCAGGCCGAGATGGACGCCCGGATCAAGGCGGCCGGCGCGGAGAACGCCTACTTCCCGCTGTTCATCCCGGAGAGCTACCTCAAGCGCGAGGCCGAGCACGTCGAGGGCTTCTCGCCGGAGCTGGCGGTGGTCACCCACGGTGGCGGCAAGCAGCTCGCCGAGCCGGTGGTGGTGCGCCCCACCAGCGAGACGGTGATCGGCGAGTTCATGGCCAAGTGGATCGACTCCTACCGGGACCTGCCGCTGCTGCTCAACCAGTGGGCGAACGTGGTCCGCTGGGAGTTGCGTCCCCGGATCTTCCTGCGTACCAGCGAGTTCCTCTGGCAGGAGGGGCACACCGCGCACGCCACCCGGGACGACGCCCGCGCCTACGCCCGCAAGATCCTGCACGAGGCGTACGAGGACCTGATGGTCAACGTCATGGGCATCCCGGTGGTGGTCGGGCTGAAGACCACCCGGGAGCGGTTCGCCGGGGCGACCGCCACCTACACCTGCGAAGGCATGATGGGCGACGGCAAGGCGCTCCAGCTCGGCACCAGTCACGAGCTGGGGCAGAACTTCGCCAAGGCGTTCGACATCAGCTACTCCTCGGCCGAGGGTGGCCGGGAGCACGCCTGGACGACCTCCTGGGGCACCTCGACCCGGATGCTCGGTGGGCTGATCATGGCGCACGGTGACGACAACGGGCTGCGGGTGCCGCCACGACTGGCTCCGATCCAGGCGTACGTCATGATCGTCAAGGCGGGCGACGGCGTCGGCGAGGCGGCGGCCAAGCTGCGCGACGCGCTGCGCGACGCCGGCGTCCGGGTCGCGCTCGACGACCGGACCGACACCGCGTTCGGCCGCCGGGCCGTCGACGCCGAGCTGCGCGGCTATCCGGTACGCGTCGAGGTCGGGCCCCGCGACCTGGCGGCCGGCAACGCGGTCGTGGTCCGCCGGACGGACGGCTCGAAGGCCCCCACCCCGGTCGCCGACGTGGTCGGCGCGGTCCTGGCCGCCCTGGAGGCCGACCAGCAGGCGCTGCACGACGAGGCACTGGCCCACCGGCGGTCCCGCACCGTCACGGTGTCCACCCTGGCCGAGGCGATCGAGGCGGCGGCCACCGGCTGGGCCATGGTGCCCTGGTCGGCCGTCGGTGTGCCGGGCGAGGCCGAGGCCAACGGCCAGGGCGTCACCGTCCGGTGCCTGCTGCGCGCCGACGGCTCCGTCCCGGACAGCGAGGACGAGCCGGACCTGACCGCCATCCTGGCCCGCGCCTACTGATCCGGCCCCGGGGTCCCGCAGGCCGACCCGGTATGCGGGGTCCCGCAGGTCAGGCGTCCGGGTCCCGACCGGCCGTGGGCGCGGCGCTCCGCCTCGCTCCGCAACCGGCACCCGGAGCCGGCCGCACGTCGGTCCCGGCTGCACCGTCGCCCCGGGGGCGGGGCTGCCGGGCCGGAGCGTCGCGATCCCGTCCCGATCTGTGGAGGTGTGATGCGTTTCGAACCGGGTCAGTTGATCCTGCACCGGAACGTGCGGCGTGGCCGGATCGGGTGGGTCCGGCCGGCGCGGGTGGTGCTCGACGACGACCGGGGCCTGCTGCTCTGGGTGGCCCGGGACACGCCTGTGGCGCACGAGGTGTCCGAGGCGGGTCTGGGCATGCGGGCGATGCCGTTCACCGAGTGGATCGCGTCGTCGTACCGGCTGGCCCGGGGCCGGTGGAACGGGCCGCCGCTGCTGGAGTTCCTGCCTGCGGGCGCGGCCCACTCGGTCTGGTTCTTCCGCGACGAGCAGGACCGGTTCGTCGCCTGGTACGTCAATCTGGAGGAGCCCGGCGTCCGGTGGGACGACGGACCGGTGGCCGGGGTGGACGTGGTCGACCAGGACCTGGATGTGGTGGTCCGCCCCGACCTCAGTTGGCAGTGGAAGGACGAGGGCGAGTTCACCGAGCGGCTCGCCTTCCCCGACCACTACTGGGTGGCCGACGAGAAGGCGGTCCGGGCCGAGGGGGAGCGGGTGATCGCCCTCGCCGAGGCGGGCGAGTTCCCGTTCGACGGCACCTGGTGCGACTTCGTCCCGCCAGCCGACTGGACGACCCCGACGGAGCTGCCGCCCGGCTGGGACCGGCCACCCGCACGGTAAGTGTGATGCGGATCACTCTGGACGGGTCGCCGTGAGGGTCGGGCCGGTCGGCCGTGCCGGTGGGCCGGCCCGATGTGAGTGTTCGGCGGGTGATCTGGCAGAATGGGTCGCTGGTATCCGGCGCGCGTCCGGCGCCCTCTAACCCGGGCGCGTCGCCAGTCCATCGAGCAGTCTCCGGCCCAACCCCACTGTGTCGGTCGACGCTCACCCGTGCACCGCCCGTCGCCGGGTCGGTGAAATCGCAACAGGAGCGAAACAACTGTGGCCGTAAAGATCCGGCTCCTGCGGATGGGCAAGATCCGCAACCCGCAGTACCGCATCGTCATCGCGGACTCGCGCACCAAGCGTGACGGTCGCGCGATCGAGTTCGTGGGCGTCTACCAGCCGAAGGAAGACCCCTCGATCATCGAGGTCAAGTCGGAGCGGGTCCAGTACTGGCTCTCGGTCGGCGCGCAGCCGAGCGAGGCCGTCCAGCGTCTGCTGGAGCTGACCGGCGACTGGCAGAAGTTCAAGGGCCTGCCGGCCCCGCCGCCGCTCAAGGTCGCCGCCGAGCGCGCCGACCGCAAGGCGGCGTACGAGGCCGAGGCGAAGGCCGCTGCCGGCCTGGCCCCGGAGACCCCGGCCAAGCCGGCCCGCAAGGCCGCCGCCAAGGCGGAGACCCCGGCCGAGACCGAGGCGCCGAAGACCGAGGCCCCGGCCGAGGCCCCGGCTGCTGCTGCCGACGCCGGTGAGCAGGCCTGACATGCCGCTGCGTCCCGCCCTGGAGCACCTGGTCAAGGGAATCGTCGACCACCCGGACGACGTGCGCGTCCGCATGGTCGACTCCCGTCGGGGCAAGCGGCTGGAAGTCCGCGTGCACCCGGAGGATCTCGGCACGGTGATCGGGCGGTCCGGGCGGACCGCCAAGGCGCTGCGTCAGGTGATCGGCTCCATCGGTGGGCGCGGGGTGCGCGTCGACATCGTCGACTCGTACTGATGCTGCTCATCGTCGGCAGGATCGGCAAGCCGCACGGCATCCGCGGTGAGGTCACCGTGGAGGTGCGGACCGACGAGCCCGAAGCGCGGTTCGCCCCCGGCGCGGTGCTCAGCACCGAGCCGGGGGCGACGCCCCGGGCGGCGGCACCGCGCCGGGGCGAGGCCGAACCGGCCCCGACCGTCGATCCCGGTGTGGTCTACGAGGTTCCCGGCGAGCTGACCATCGAGTCGGCGCGCTGGCACCAGGGGCGGATGCTGGTGGCCTTCGAGGGGGTGCTCGACCGGGAGACCGCCGAGGCGCTGCGCGGCACCCTGCTCGGGGTGGACAGCGCCTCCGTCGCCCCGCCGGAGGACCCGGAGGAGTTCCACGACCACCAGCTGGTCGGCCTGGCCGTGGTCACCCCGGCCGGTGAGCACCTCGGCGAGGTGGCGAAGATCGACCACGCGCCGGCCTCCGACCTGCTCGTCCTGCGCCGCCCGCAGGGGGGCAGCGCGCTGATCCCGTTCGTCAAGGCGATCGTCCCGGAGGTCGATCTCGCCGGCGGACGCGTCGTCGTCGACCCGCCGGCCGGTCTGCTCGACCTCTAGCCGGAAGCCACCCACATGCGCGTCGACATCGTGTCGATCTTCCCGGAGTACTTCGCCCCGCTCGACCTGTCCCTGATCGGGCGGGCCCGGGAGCAGGGCCTGCTCCGGCTGGCCGTCCACGACCTGCGGGCCTGGACCCACGACGTGCACCGTACGGTCGACGACACGCCGTACGGCGGCGGGCCGGGCATGGTGATGCGGCCCGAGCCGTGGGGCGAGGCGCTTGACGCGTTGGCCCCCGACGAACTGGCCCCGGACGGCCTGACCCTGCCCCGGCTGCTGGTGCCCTCTCCGGCCGGTGTGCCGTTCACCCAGGCGATGGCGCACGAGCTGGCCGCCGAGTCGCACCTGCTCTTCGCCTGCGGCCGGTACGAGGGCATCGACCAACGGGTGCTCGACCACGCGGCCACCCGGCTGAAGGTCACCGAGGTCTCACTCGGCGACTACGTGCTCTTCGGCGGCGAGGTCGCGGTGCTGGTGATCCTGGAGGCGGTCACCCGGCTGTTGCCCGGGGTGCTCGGTAACGCCGGTTCGCTGGACGACGAATCGCACGCCCACGGCCTGCTGGAAGCCCCGATGTACACCAAACCGGCGAGCTGGCGGGGGCACGAGGTGCCCGACGTGCTCCGCTCGGGCGACCACGGGCGGATCGCCCGCTGGCGGCGCGACGAGGCGCTGACCCGGACGGCCCGCCGACGGCCCGACCTGATCGCCGCGCTGTCCCCGGAGATCCTCGACAAACGGGACGTGGCCGCGCTGGACCGGGGTGGCTTTCCCCTGCCCCCGGGGGATGTGGCAAAGTAGAGGGGTTGCCGCATCCGTCCGCGCCGCGGATGGCTGCGAGGATTCCCGACCGGGGTCGGCCCGCCGGCAACCACCCGGGGATCAGAATCACCCATCCGCGCACCGAGTGACGGTGCGCCGTGAGCATCACGAGGACGCAGCGATGAACATCCTGGACGCCCTTGACGCCCAGTCGAAGCGTACCGACATCCCCGACTTCCGGGCCGGTGACACCGTCAAGGTGCACGCGCGGGTCGTCGAGGGCAACCGGTCCCGGGTCCAGATCTTCCAGGGCGTCGTCATCCGCCGCCAGGGTGACGGTCTGCGCGAGACCTTCACGGTCCGCAAGGTCAGCTTCGGCGTGGGTGTGGAGCGGACGTACCCGCTCAACGGCCCGGGTATCGACCGGATCGAGGTCGTGACCCGCGGTGACGTGCGCCGGGCCAAGCTCTACTACCTGCGCGAGCTGCGCGGCAAGAAGGCCAAGATCAAGGAGAAGCGCGAGAAGCAGCCCAGCTGATCTCCGTTCGCCACGCCGCCTGACCTGCGCGGATGTCGTATCGACCAGAGCGCATTACGCTGATCGGTACGGGCGCAGACCGGCGGGTGGCGTCGCGACGACAGGTCGCGGCGCTCCGATCGTCCCTGCCGCCCGTGGGGCCTCGACGAGGCCCCCGGGCGGTAGTGTCGTTTCTGCGGACCGGGGAGTGGCGTGGTGCAGGTGCTTGACTCGAACGGCACAGCGGACCCGTGGCGTCGGCGGGCCCGTCCCGCCCGTCGGCAGATGCCCCTCTGGCAGGAGCTGCCCCTGCTGTTGATCGTGGCGTTCTGCCTCGCGGTGCTGATCCGCACCTTCCTGCTCCAGGCCTTCTTCATCCCGTCCAGCTCGATGGAGGACACCCTCCTCATCGGCGACCGGGTGCTGGTCAACAAGGTCGTCTACGACATGCGCGACCCGCTGCGCGGCGAGGTGGTGGTGTTCCGGGGCACCGACAAGTGGGTCGCCCAGGAGAATCCGGTGCCGCCGACCGGTGCCGCCGGCAAGGTCGGACGCACCCTCGGCGACCTGGTCGGGGTGAGCCGCCCCGGCGAGAAGGACTTCATCAAACGGGTGATCGGGCTCCCTGGCGACCGGGTCAAGTGCTGCGACGACCAGGGTCGGGTCATGGTCAACGGCATCCCGCTCGACGAGCCGTACGTGGTGCGCGACTCCCCGCTGGACGTGCCACCCAACCCGAAGGAGTGCCGGTCCCGCCGCTTCGACGAGGTGGTCGTGCCCCCGGGGCAGATCTTCGTGATGGGTGACCACCGGCTGGTCTCCCAGGACGCCCGCTGCCAGGGCCCGGTGCCCATCGACAACGTGGTCGGCCGGGCGTTCATGGTGGTGTGGCCGTCGTCGCGGTGGACGTCGCTGCCGGTGCCCGCCACCTTCGCCAAGCTGTCCGACTCCGCCGCCGCGAACACCGCCCCGGCCCCGGTCCGGCCGACCCCGACCGGCGACGTGGTCCTGCTCCTCCCGGTCGCCGCCCTGCTCGCCGCCGTCACCCGGTCCGGGCGACGGGCGTGGGCCCGTGACCCCGCCCGGCCCGTTGACCGGGGGCGGATCCGACGACGGGAACGGCGACGACGGGCCGGGTGGCCGCAACACCTCCGGCGTTCCGGGCGGCCCCGTCGGCTCCGGCGACGTAGGCTCCACCCGTGATTGACGAGCAGACCGAAAAGCCGCGCAGCTCCTTCTGGAAGGAGCTGCCCATTCTCCTGGGCGTCGCGATTCTGGTGGCGGTGCTGGTCCGCGCATTCGTGCTGCAGACCTTCTTCATCCCGTCGCCGTCCATGGAGAACACCCTCAAGATCGACGATCGGGTGCTGGTCAACAAGCTGGTCTACGACTTCCGCTCACCGCACCGCGGCGAGGTGGTGGTGTTCAAGGCGCCGACCGAGTGGAGCGGCAACCCCGACGGTGAGGACTTCATCAAGCGGGTGATCGGGGTCGGCGGTGACCACGTGGTCTGCTGCGACGCGCAGGACCGGCTGACCATCAACGGCAAGTCCCTCGACGAGCCGTACATCTACTCCGCCAACGGCGAGCAGGACAAGCCCGCCGACCAGGAGTTCGACATCACCGTCCCGGCGGGGCGGCTCTGGGTGATGGGTGACCACCGCTCGGCCTCCGGGGACTCCCTGGAGCACTGGCAGCAGTCCGGCCGCAACATCGACAGCGCCACCATCCCCGAGGGCGAGGTGGTGGGCCGGGCCTTCACCGTGTTCTGGCCGTTCGACCGGGCCACCTGGCTGACCGTGCCGAAGTCGTTCGACGACATTCCCAACCCCTGACCGGCTGCGCCCGCCCCGGGCGTGGCCGACCGCCGGCACCGTCTGGCAGGCTGGTGCGGTGACCGTCTTCCACCCCCGTCGTGCGGGCCGGGTGCTGCTCGTCGACGCGTCCGGCCGGGTGCTCCTCTTCGAGGGCGTCGACCCGGCCCGCCCGGGTCACCGGTACTGGTTCACCCCCGGCGGTGGGCTCACCCCGGGGGAGTCCCCGGCGGTCGGTGCCGCCCGGGAGTTGGCCGAGGAGACCGGGCTGCGGCTGACGCCGGCCGAACTGGGCCGGTCGGTCCGCACCGAGACGATCGAGTTTCCCTTCGACGGCGTGTGGTACCGCCAGGAACAGGAGTTCTTCGTGGTGCGGGTGCCCACCTGGGACGTGGACACGGCCGGTTTCGACGCGATCGAGCGGGCCAGCGTCACCGGGCACCGCTGGTGGTCGGCGGCCGAACTGGCCGACACCGCCGATCGGTTCTACCCCACCGACCTGGCCGCCCTGCTCACCCAGGTGCTGGCCGCCGCCCCGGCCCCGGAGGCGTCGTGCTGACCCCGCCGCGCACGGTGGTGCGCCGCGACGGTGGGCTCTATGCGCTGGAACGCGCCCTGCAACGACGCGGGTTCCGGCACGTCGCGGGCGCGGACGAGGCCGGCCGGGGGGCCTGCGCCGGCCCGCTGGTGGCCGCCGCCGCGGTGCTCCCCGAGGGACGACGCGGCGAAATCGAGGGACTGGCCGACTCCAAGCTGCTCACCCCGGCCAGCCGGGAGCGGGTCTACGCCGAGGTGGTCGCCCGCGCCCTGGCGTACGCGGTGGTGGTCATCCCGGCCGAGGAGGTCGACGCCCGGGGGCTGCACGTGTGCAACCTCGCCGCGATGCGCCGGGCCCTGGCCTCGTTGACCACCCGACCGGAGTACGTGCTCACCGACGGCTTCGGGGTGGACGGGCTGGACGTGCCGGGGCTGGCGGTCTGGAAGGGCGACCGGGTGGCGGCCTGCGTGGCGGCGGCCAGCGTACTGGCCAAGGTCACCAGGGACCGGATCATGGTGGAGCTGGACGCACGCCACCCGGGGTACGGTTTCGCCGAGCACAAGGGGTACGTCACGGCCGAGCACACCGAGGCGCTGCGTGAGCGGGGGCCCTGCGTGGAGCACCGGTTCTCGTACGTCAACGTGGCCGCCGTCTCCGGCCGGGAGGGTGCCCCGCCCCGGGCCCGCCGGCCGCTCGGCGCAGCCGCCCCCGAGCCGATGGAGCGCTCGGGGCCGACAGGGGGTACCGTCGGCGTGGCGTTGGGCGAGCAGCCTCGGCCTCCGGCACCGGTGGGGGAAGATGTGGTCATGGAAGGCGGAGTGCGATGAGCGCGGAAGATCTCGAAAAGTACGAGACCGAGATGGAGCTGCAGCTCTACCGGGAGTACCGCGACATTGTCCGTCAGTTCTCCTACGTGGTGGAGACGGAACGCCGCTTCTACCTGGCCAACCAGGTGGACCTGCACGTGCGCAACTCCGACGGCGAGGTCTACTTCGAGGTCGAGATGCACGACGCCTGGGTCTGGGACATGTACCGTCCGGCCCGCTTCGTCAAGAACGTCCGGGTGATGACGTTCAAGGACGTCAACGTCGAGGAGTTGGAGAAGCCCGACATCTCGCTGCCCGCCGACTCGGGCTTCGGTAGCTGACCGGCGGCCCGGCGTCGACGCCCCACCCGCCGACGCCGGGCCCCGACCAGCCCCGTACCGCCCTCACTCCCCGATGACCACCACGTCGACCCGCTGGACGAGGTTGTTGGCGAACCCGCCCCGGTTCCACGGCTGCTCCACCGGCTGCGTCCGCCCCGACGCGTCGGTCGCCCGCGCTCCCAGCGCGTAGCGGCCGGGTTGCGGCGTCCACTCGTACCGCCAACGTCGCCACGACCACCCGCCGCCGGCGGGCGGGTCCAGGATGGCCGGCGACCAGTTCGCCCCGCCGTCCGTGGTCACCTCCACCGCCACCACCGGGCCGTGCCCCGACCAGGCGCGTCCGTCCACCGTGCACGGGCCCGGCCGCAGCATCCGCGTCCGGGACATGAAATCCGGGAAACCTGGCGGCCGGACCAGCGCCCGGGGCTCGATCCGGGTCACCGGCACCCCCGGGTCGTCGGCGTCGCGCCGCAGCCGGTAGGCCACCGCGTTCTGGTAGCCGTCGAACTCCCGGGTCAGCACGCTGATCGTGCGCAGCCACTTGACGTGCGCCATGCCGTACCAGCCGGGGACGATCAACCGCAGCGGCGCGCCGTGCTGGGGCAGCAGGGGAGCACCGTTCATCTCGTACGCCAGCAGCACCTCGTCGCGCAGCGCGTCGTCCACCGGCAGGGCCCGCTGGTAGTCCTGCTCCACCCCGCGTTCCACGCCGTGGTCGGCACCGGTGAACACCACGTCCACCGCGTCGGAGGCGATCCCGGCCTCGCGCAGCAACGGCGCCAGCGGGGTGCCGGTCCACTCGGCGTTGCCCACCGCCTCCACCAGCCAGGGCTGGCTGACCGGGCGCGGGTGCAGCAGCGCCCGGCCGTTGCCGGCGCACTCCAGCGTCACCCGGTGGGTCACCCGGGGGCGTTCGCGCAGTTCGGCCAGCCCGAGCCGGAGCGGCCGACCCACCGCCCCGGCCACGGTCAACGTGTGGGCCGCCGGGTCGAGGTCGGGGATGTCGTAGTGGATGAGCAGATAGTGCAGGCCGGCCGGGGTGACGTCGTACCGCAACGCTTCGAGCGGTATGCCGTGGTTGCGGGCGGCCAGCTGGAGTTCCTCCGGGCTGATCGCCTCGTCCGGCCCGGCGACCCGCGAGGGCCGGCTCACGTCGTCCATGGTGGTCATCGGTGGCCTCCCGGTCCGCGCCGCACTGCGATCCCGCCAGCCTAGACCGGTCCGCCGGCCGGCACCGTGGTCGCTCCGCCCCGGCGACCGGCAGTGCTCCCTCCGCCCCGGCGGTGGCCGGCACCGTCGTCGTTCCGCCCCGGCGGCGGGCGGCATAGCAGATCCACCGGCCCGTCGGGCGTTTTCCACAGCCCGCCCCGTCATCCACAGCGGACACCGGGTGCGCGGCACGACGCGTGCGATCCCGGCATGCTGCGGTGATGCGCACAGGACTACGGCAGGTGACGGCCCTCGGGGTCGCCGTGCTCGTGTTCGGCTCACACGGGCTCCCCGTCCGGCCGCCCCCGCCACGATCCGCCCCCCTCCGGGCCGCGCCCACACCGGCGTTCCGGTGGCCACTCGACGGTCCGCCCCGGCCGGTACGCCCGTTCGACCCACCCCCAATGCCCTGGCTCGCCGGCCATCGGGGCGTGGACCTCGCCGCCGCGCCCGGTGTCGCCGTCCGGGCCGCCGGGGCCGGCACGGTGCTCTTCGCCGGCATGGTCGCCGGCCGGCCGGTGGTCACCGTCGGCCACCCGCAAGGACTACGGACCACCTACGAGCCGGTACGTCCCCGGGTGCGCACCGGTGACGTGGTGGCGGCCGGTGCCGCGGTGGGCGTGCTGCTGGCCGGGCACCCGGGCTGCCCCCTGACGGCCGTACCGGCCGAGGGCTGCCTGCACTGGGGTGCCCGACGCGGCCCGGAGTACCTCGACCCGCTGGCCCTGCTGGGGCTCGGCCGGGTCCGCCTGCTCCCGGTGACGGCCGGCCCCAGCCCCGGCATCGGACCGGGCTCCACCGTCGACGCCGGCTTCCACCCGACCCGCGAAACCGCCACGGGACGCCGTCCGGCCAGCGGCGACGCGCCCGCCCCCACCGGTGGTGGTCGACGATGGGGTGCCGGGCCGGACGGGGTCGCCCGGCGGGACGACGCGGCACCCTGCCGGTGCGGTCGGCGCTCCGCCGGCGTCGGCTCAGCCCCGCCCGGCCAGCAACGCCGGCAGTCGGGCCGCGAGCCGCTCGTACTCGTCGGGGGTGTTGTAGACCTGGCCGCACAGCCGCAGCCAACCCCGCCCGTGCCAGGCCATCACCGCGACCTCGGCGGCGAGGCGTTCGGCGATCAGGCCCCGCAGGGCAGCAGCCTCCTCCAGGGTGCCGGCGACACCCGCCGGCAACGGCACGATCCGCATCGCCACCCCCGGCCCGCCCGGGTCGGGCAGGTCGGTCGGGGCCACCCCGAGCGCGTCCCCGACCACCCGCTGCCCGTACGCCGCCAGTGCGGCATTGTGCTCCCGGACCCGCTCGATGCCGAGGCTGCGCAGCGCGTAGAGACCGGCCGGGGCGCTCAACCAACTCGTGTAGTCGAGGGTGGCCTGCCACTCGACGTTGCCCGGGAAACCCTCGGCCTGCTGCCAGGACACCACCAACGGCTCGATCCGCGACCGCCACGACGGGGCGACGACCAGCACGGCGGTGCCGCGCGGGGCGAACCCCCACTTGTGCAGGTTGCCCACCCAGAAGTCGGCCCCGATCGCGTCGACCTGCACCGGCAGCATCCCGGGCACGTGCGCGGCGTCCACCAGGACCGGAATGCCGTGCTCCCGGGCCACCGCCACCAGCGCGGCGACCGGCAGCACCCGGGCGGTGGCCGAGGTGAGCTGGTCGACCAGCAGCAACCGGGTACGCCCCGGCCGCAGGCCGGCCCGAACGATGTCCACGATCTGCGCGTCGGTGGCAAACCGGGGCAGGTGCAGGGTACGGGTGGTCGCGCCCGTGCGACGGCACTCCCGGGCGACGGAGTAGTTCACCGCGCCGTACCCGTGGTCGGTGCCGAGCACCTCGTCGTCGGGGCGCAGGCCGAGCGACTGGAGCACCACGGCCACCCCCGTGGTGGTGTTGCCGACCAGGGCGGTGCCCTCCGGATCGGCACCGAGGAAAGCCGCCAGGTGCCGTCGGGTGTGGGCGAACCGTTCGACCAGCGCCATGCCGAAGAAACGCTGCGGGTTGGCTTCCATCTCGTCGCGCAGCCGCTGCTGGGTGCGCTGCACGCTGAGCGGCACCGCACCGAACGCCCCGTGGTTGAGGTAACTGACCGAGGGGTCGAGGGTGAAGAGCAGTCGGGCCCCGGGAATCGACTCGGGTGGCGTCGGGACGCTCATCGGGCGATCGTAGCCCGCACCCCGCCGGGCGGCCGGACCGATCGTCGCCGCTCACCACACCCCGCGTGCGGCCGGCGGGGCGCTCAGGCCCGGGGGTGGGCCTGACGGTAGGCGGCGCGGAGCCGTTCCACCGACACGTGGGTGTAGATCTGGGTGCTCGCCAGGGACGAGTGCCCCAGCAGCTCCTGCACCGCCCGCAGGTCGGCCCCGCCGTCCAGCAGATGGGTGGCCGCCGAGTGCCTGAGCCCGTGCGGGCTGGTCGGCGGTAACCCGGCGGCCCGCGCGTACCCGGCGACGATCCGCCGGGCCATCGTCGGGTGCAGCCGCCCGCCCCGGGCACCGAGGAACAGGGCCGGCCCGGAGTCCGGACCGGCCAGTTCGGGTCGGCCGGCCGCCAACCACCTGTCGACCGCCCGCTGCGCCGGCAACCCGTACGGGACCGTCCGTTCCCGGTTGCCCTTGCCGAGGACGCGGATCACCCGACGTTCCCGGTCGACGTCCGTGGTGTCCAGACCGCACACCTCGCTGATCCGCGCGCCTGTCGCATAGAGCAGTTCGAGCAGCGCCCGGTCACGTACCAGGACCGCCTCGTCCGCCGGGTCCACCTGCGCCGAAGGCCCGCCGGCACCGGAGTGACCAGGCCCGCCGGGCCCGTCGCCCGGGGACCTGTGCTGCGGGGAACCGCCGTCGTGGCCCGGGGCGGCGGACCGGTCCCGGCCCGGTGCCTCCACCAGGGTGGCGACCTGGTCGGCGCGAAGCACCACAGGCAGTTCCCGCCGCGTCTTCGGGGTGGCCAGCGGGGCGGCCACGTCCGTCGCCGTCAGGCCGGACCGGTGGGCCCAGCCGCTGAAGGTACGCGCCGCAGCGGCCCGTCGGGCCGACGAACTGGATGCCGCGCCGGTGGTCCGTTGCTTCGCCAGCCAACTGCGCAACACGCCCAGATCCAGGTCGGCGGGGGCCGTGCAGCCCATCCGGACCGCATGGTCGAGCAGCGAGACCAGGTCGGCGACGTACGCCCGGACGGTGTGCGCGGAGCGGTTGCGTACCTGCGCCAGGTGCGCGGCGAACCCGTCGACCGCGTCCCGCATGGCCGGTGGCAACGCCTGATGGGTGGCCCGGGTCCCCGCGCCGTCCCGGCTCACCGCGCCGTCCCGGCCGGGACGGCCCTGCGTCGGCGGATCGACGGTCGCCGTCCTGTCACCGCGCGGTCGTCCGGGTCCATCGGGCCAGCTTACGGACGACCACGGGTGGCGACAGGCCCGGACCCGGCCAGGTTCCCGGCGGTGGCCACCGGAGACCGGTCCGTCCGCCGGGCAGGTGCGGATTCCCTTGCAGCGGCCCGCCCGGCGGGATGCGCGAGCGGGCGGCACCGACGCCGACCTGCGGTCAGGCGAACGTGTCGGCCACGGCGACCCGGGCCGGGTCCGGGTCGGCCCAGCTCCAGTTCGGGTGGGCGCGGTTGGTCAGCAGCACCAGCACCCGGCGACGGTCGGGCTGGACCAGGAACGAGGTGCCGGTGAACCCGGTGTGCCCGAAGGTGGCGGGTCGGGCGAGCCTGCCCATGAACCAGGGTTGGTTGAGCACCACGCCGAGGCCGTGGTCGGAGGTGCGTCCCGGCCGGTCCGGGTCGACGGCGGGCAACCCGGTGTTGGCGTTGCGCAGCATCCGGGCGACGGTGTTCTCCGCGAGGATGCGCTTCCCGCCGTGGCTGCCGCCGTCGAGCAGCAGTTGCCCGATGACCGCCACCTCCCCGGCGGGGGCGAAGATCCCGGCGTGGCCGGCGACCCCGCCGAGGTGGTTGGCGACGTCGTCGTGCACCACACCCCGCAGCAGTCCGCGGGAGGAACGGGCGTCGGTGGCGACCAGGCGGTTGGCCCGGTCGGCCGCGCTGAGCCAGGTGTTGGGGTTGAACCCGGTGTAGCGCAGCCCCAACGGGGTGGTCAGGTAGGTCTTCAGCGCCCGGTCGAGGGTGAGCCCGGTGACCTGCTCGACGATCTTCCCGGCCACCATCAGACCGACGCTGGAGTAGCGGAACACCGTGCCCGGGGTGGCACCGCTGACCAGCGGGGTGGCCAGCACCGCCTGCCACCGCTGCGCCATCGTCGAGTAGCCGGTCACCTTCGCCCCGACCGGTAGGCCGCTGGTGTGGGCCAGCAGCATCGCCACGGTGACGGTGGACTTGCCGACGCCGGTGAACCCGGGCAGGTACCGCACCACGGGAGCGTCCAGATCGATCCGGCCACTGTCGACCTGTTGCAGGGTGAGGATCGCGGTGTAGACCTTGGTGAGCGAGGCCAGATCGAAGATCGAGTCGGGGCGCATGGCGACCCGCTTCGCCGCCGGCAGCAGCACCGGCCCGGCGTCGTAGCGCAGCGCCTCACCGACGGCCAGGTGGTCGGTCGGCTCGCCGTCGGTCGTCGCCAGCACCACCGCCCCGGCGTACGTCGGATGCTTCGGGTTCTCGGCGGTGGGCTGGAGGTAACGCTGGAGCGCCACGGTGAGCGTGCGCGGCTTGCTCGCTGCGGTCGGGGCGGCACCCCGGGCGGCGGCCCCCGGCCGGCCGGCCGCCGCGCCCTGTCCGCCCTGCGGGCCGTCACCGGGGGAGGGGGTGGCCCAGGAACCGGCCGACCCGGCGGGCGGGTGTTGCGCGCAGCCGGTCAGCCCGAGGGCGGCGGCGAACCCGAGACCGAGGACGGAACGACGGGGAATCGACACGGCAGCGATCATCGCACTCCAACCCGTCCACCGGGGTGGCACCTTCGGGTGGCATCCGTCGCCTCCACCTCAGCGTGACGGGGGCCGGGTGAGGGCATAGCCGTCGTCCCGGCGGGCCACCAGGCCCAACTCCTCCAGCAGGGCGAGTTTGCGTAACGCCGTCCGGACCGGAACGCCGGCCCGGGCGGCGAGCACGTCCGCGCCAACCGTGCCGCGTCGGGGCATCGACTCGCGCACCATGGTCGCCTCGTCGTCGAGGATGTCGGTCGGGCGGGCCGCACCCCGGGCGGGCGGCGCCAGGTCGACTCCGATCCGGCCCACCTCCTCCAGCACGTGCGCGAGCCCGGTGACGAGCCGGGTGTCCCCGTACTCGCGGAGCAGCTCGTGTGCGCCGACGGACAGCGCCGAGGTGACCGGGCCGGGCACCACCATCGAGGGACGGCGGAGGGCGATCGCCCGGTGCATGGTCTGGGCCGCTCCGCTGCGGGCGGCCGCCTCGACCAGCACACTGCCCCGGGTCCCGGCGGCGATCACCCGGTTGCGGACCAGGAAGCGGGGACGCAGTGGCTCGGCACCCGGCAGCCACTCGCTGACCAGCAGGCCGGTCTCGGCTATCCGGTCGAACAGCGCGGAGTTGCCCATCGGGTAGGGGCGGTCCACCCCGCAGGCCAGCACCGCCACCGTCACCCCACCGGCGTTCAACGCGCCCCGGTGGGCGGCAGCGTCGATGCCGAACGCGCCGCCGGAGACCACCGTCCACTCCCGGTCGGCCAAGCCGTACCCGAGTTCGGTGGCGACGTGCACGCCGTACCCGGTGGCGGCCCGTGCGCCGACCACCGCGACCGAGCGGTCCAGCACCTCGGCCAGCGGCCATCCACCGCGTACCCACAGGCACAGCGGTGGGGCGGTCTCCCGGTCGACCTTCCGGGTCGCCCCGGGCAGTTCGAGCCGTTCCAGGTCACCCAGCGGGGTGGGCCACTCGTCGTCGGTCGGACAGACGATCCGCGCGCCGAGCCGGTCGACGAGTGCCACCGCCTCGGCGGCCACCGCCCTGGGGTCGCCGGCCTCCAGCCGGGCCGCCACCGTCGCCCGCAACGTGTCGTCGGGCGCCCCACCGTCGAGCAGCAGCTCCAGGGTGTCCACCGCACCCAGCCGACCCACCAGCTGGTGGACCGACCGGGTGCCCGGCTCGGCCAGCCAGGTCAGCGCCACCCGGGCGTGCAGGTCCTCGATGCTGGTCACGCTTCCTCCCCTGTTCTGAGGCCGATGGCCTCCCGGACGTCGTCACGGTCGGGCCGGGTCCGGCCGTCGAGGTCGGCGATCGTCCAGGCGAGCCGGATGATCCGGTCGAAGCCCCGGGCCGAGAGCGAACCCCGGTCGAGCCGACCGCGTAACTCGGCGGTCGCCCCGGCGGCGAGCCGCCACGGTGGGCGGCGCAGCAGCGGGCCGGGCACTTCCGCGTTGAGCCGGTGCCCGACCGCAGCCCACCGTTCGGCGGCTGCCCCGCGCGCCGCCGCCACCCGGGCGGCGACCGCCGCCGACGGCTCACCGTCCGGGTCGGTGCCCATCAGCTCGGCCGCCCGCACCGGCAGCACCCTGACCTGTACGTCGATCCGGTCGAGCAGGGGACCGGAGAGCCGGCCGAGATACCGCCGGCGCGCCAGCGGACTGCATTCGCACAGCGTGTCGCCCCCGGGCCGGGCGCAGGGGCAGGGATTGGCGGCCAGCACCAACTGGACCCGGGCCGGATACCGGGTGCCGCCCCGGGCCCGGGTCAGGTGCACCTGCCCGCTCTCCAGTGGTTGCCGCAACGCCTCCAGCGCGGCCTTGCTGAACTCGGCGGCCTCGTCGAGGAAGAGCACACCCCGGTGCGCCAGCGACAGCGCCCCCGGCCGGGCCAGTCCCGAGCCGCCGCCGACCAGGGACGCCACGGTGGCCGAGTGGTGCGGTGCCTGAAACGGTGGACGGCGCAGCAGCCGGCCGTCGGGGGGCAGGATGCCGGCGATCGAGTGCAGCGCGGTCACCTCCAGCGCGGCGGCGTCGTCGAGTTCCGGCAGGATCGACGGCAACCGCTCGGCCAGCATCGTCTTACCGGCACCGGGTGGCCCCAGCAGGGAGAGGTGGTGTCCGCCGGCCGCCGCCACCTCCACCGCGCGTCGGCCCAGGCCCTGCCCGGCGACGTCGGCGAGATCCGGCCCGGCCACCGCCTCGACGGGGCCGGGTGGGGGTGGTTCGAGCAAGGGAGTGCCGTCCCGGATGAAGGCCACCAGCCGGTGCAGGGTGTCGACGGCGCGGACCCGTACCCCGGGGATCACCGCCGCCTCCGCCGCGTTGCCCACCGGTACGACCACCCGGTCCAGCCCGGCGCGCACGGCGGCGGTGACCATCGGCAGTACGCCACGGACCGGCCGGACCGTCCCGTCGAGCCCCAACTCGCCGAGCACCACCACCCCCTCCACCGGCAGCAGCGGCAGTTCACCGGCGGCACCGAGCAGGGCGACCGCGATGGCCAGATCGAAGGCCGAGCCGTACTTGGGCAGCGTGGCGGGCAGCAGGTTGAGGGTGATCCGACGGTTGGGCCAGCGCTGCCCCGAGTTGACCACGGCCGCCCGGACCCGGTCCCGTGCCTCGTGCAGGGCCGTGTCCGGCAGCCCGGAGATGACCACCGCCGGCAGCCCGGGGGAGAGGTCCGCCTCGACCTCGACCAGGTGACCGGTGACGCCGACCAACCCCACCCCGAGCACCTTGGCGTAGCTCACCGTGCCACCCCCGACCGGACCCACCCGCCGGCCCGCCGGTCGTCGTCCCGGCTCCCGCCGGTCATCAGAAGGCCCCCTTGAGGTGCTCGACCCGGGCCGGCCCGGCCGATGGCAGCCGAACCGCCAGGACGTCGAACCGGATCTCGTCGGCGGTGGTCCCGGTCTCGGCCAACCAGCGGACGGCGAGCCCGCGCAACCGTCGGGCCTTGGCCGGGACGACCGCCTCGGCGGGACTGCCGTAGGTGTCCCCCCGGCGGGTCTTCACCTCGCAGAAGGCGAGTACCGGGCCGTCCCAGGCGATGACGTCGATCTCGCCCGCGCGGCAGCGCCAGTTGCGGGCCACCGGGCGCAGCCCGGCCCCGATCAGATGGCGTACGGCGCACCGTTCGCCGTACGCGCCGATCGCCTGGTTCCGGTTGGTCATGACCGCCAGGGTCCGGGTGGTGGTGGGCGGGACGCGACCCCCGTGGTCCCGGCTGTGGACAACCCGGGGGCCTGTGGACGAACGGACGATCAAGGTCGCGACGTGCTATGGAAACCCGGATTTGCCCTGCTCCGGGGTGGGCCGGCCACCGGGGATGATCCGTCCGATCGGTCCTGCCGAGCGGCCCGACCTGCGAATGGCGTCGGACGGGTCGGTCGCATACGGTGCCGGACGTGGACGCACGACGGAGCTACCCCGAAGATCAGGAGTCGCGTTGGTACCCGGCCGGCCGGGACCGCGCATACGACGACCCGGACTGGCGGACGGCGAGCGGGGTGCGCCGGTACGACGAGTTGCGCACACCCGACCAGCGGGCCGCCGAAGAGGGCCGGTACGCGGACGCGAACCGCCTCGATCCGGGGCGCTTCGACGCGGCCGACCCGTTGGGTGACGGTGGGGGCGACTCCGCCGGATACCGGCCGACCCGGCTCCGTCGGGACGAACCGGAGGTATCCGGCGAACTTCCCACCGACCGGGTGGGTCGACGGGCCGCCCGCGAGGCCGGCGTCGCCGACTCCGGTCCGCTCGGGGACACCGGCACGGGAGCGCTCGGCGGCTCGCCCCGGGGCATCGGTGACACCGGGACCGGCCGTCTGGCGGACACCGGCCTGGGGCGGAGCGTGGGTGACACCGGGACCGGCCCGCTCGGCGTGGCCCGGTCGAGCGGCGACACCGGTGTCGGGGCGCTCGGTGGCCTCCCGGTACGGGGCGCCGGTGACACCGGGGCGGGCCTGCTGACCGGCCCCGGGGTGGACCGGGGTGGCGGCGACCCGGGCCGGTCGGGTGGTGCCGGTCGGCTCGGCGCGGCTGACGGCGGCACGGGTCGGTTCGCCGCCGACTCCGGCGTGCTGGGGGTCGGCGGGGCCGGTCCGCTGGCCGGCTCCGAGCCGGCCCGGCCGGCGGCGCTGGGCAACTATCCGATCGTCGAACCGCACCGGTCGGCCGAGCCCTCCCCGTTGGAGGTGCCGACCGGCCCGATGACGCCGGTCGTGCCCCGTCCCGACGGCGTGGCCGGCCCCGACGGGGCGTACCGGACGGGTGGGCCGGCCTCCGACGGCGTCTACCGCACCCGGCGGCCGGCGCTGGCGGCGCTGCTGGGCCTGTCGGTGCTGGTCTTCGAGATCCCGGCACTGCGGGTGCTGCTGCACGGCCTGACCGGCGATCCGGTCCCGGTGTCACACGTCGTCGTGGGCATCTTCCTGGCGGTCGGGTTGCCGATCTTCGCCGGTGGCCTGTACGGGTTGCGTGCCGGCGGGCTGGCGATGGCCGACGGCGACCGGGGCTGGCTGCGCCCGCCGACCGCCTACCTCACCGTCGGGCTGGTCCTCTTCGTCGCCGCCGCACTGGCCGCCCGCTGACCCCCTGCACCGTCCGGCGTGCCACCACCGCCGGGACCGGCCGGTGCGCGGGAAGCCCGCCCATACCCCACCAGCCGGGACCGGTCGATGCGGGGGAAACAGGCCCACCTGCCGGGACCGGTCGATGCGGGGGGAAACAGGCCCACCAGCCGGCCGTGCCGGGGCCGTCCTTTCGCCGGAGGGGAGCCCGGGGCCGGGTGGCGGGGTGGGGGCGTACACTGGGCTCTTGGCGACCGCCTTGCGCGGTCGACCTCGCGTGCCCTCCCCACGTCTCGTCGTGGGGCGACGGCCTCCCTGGTCCCGATCCCGTCGGGCCCACCATGGCCGGCGACCAGGCGCCAGGACGCCCGGCCACCGGTCGGGCGGAACAACCAGGGATCTTGAGGAGTACCCCACCATGGCCGTCGTGACCATGCGTCAGCTGCTGGAGAGCGGTGTCCACTTCGGGCACCAGACCCGGCGCTGGAACCCGAAGATGAAGCGCTTCATCATGACCGAGCGCAACGGCATCTACATCATCGACCTGCGCCAGACCCTCGACTACATCGAGAAGGCGTACGACTTCGTGCGCAACACGGTGGCCGAGGGCGGCAGCATCCTGTTCGTCGGCACCAAGAAGCAGGCTCAGGAGGCCATCTCCGAGCAGGCGACCCGGGTCGGTCAGCCGTACGTCAACCACCGCTGGCTCGGTGGCATGCTGACCAACTTCCAGACGGTGTACAAGCGGCTGCAGCGGATGAAGGAGCTGGAGGCGCTGGGTGACCTGACCGGCACCGCCGCCGGCTACACCAAGAAGGAGACCCTTCAGCTGTTCCGGGAGAAGACCAAGCTCACCAAGACCCTCGGTGGTCTGCGGGACATGCAGAAGCTCCCGGCCGCGGTCTGGATCGTCGACACCAAGAAGGAGCACATCGCCGTCGACGAGGCCCGCAAGCTGGGCATCCCGGTGATCGCGGTGCTGGACACCAACTGCGACCCGGACGAGGTCGACTTCCCGATCCCGGGCAACGACGACGCGATCCGCTCCGCCGAGCTGCTGACCAAGGTCGTGGCCGCCGCCGTCGCCGACGGTCTGATCGCCCGTTCCGGCCGGCGTCGTGGTGGCGACGAGAAGCCGGAGGGCCAGGTCGGCAGCGACGAGCCGCTGACCGAGTGGGAGCGCGAGCTGCTCGAGCCGAAGAAGGCCGAGGAGCCGGCTGCCGCCGAGCAGCCCGCCGTCACCACCGAGCAGCCGGCCACCGCCGCCGCCGAGTGACCGCGCCGCCGCATCCCGCCGCCGGTTCGGGCGGCGGGATGCGGCGGTCACTGCCGGCAGCTCCGGCCCCGGGGCCGGGTTGCCCGCCACCTCAGACCACCCACCGCAGTCTCAACACCGAAGAGAGAGTCATGTCCAACTTCACCGCCGCGGACGTCAAGAAGCTCCGCGACCTCACCGGCGCCGGCATGATGGACTGCAAGAAGGCGCTCACCGAGGCTGAGGGCGACTTCGACAAGGCCGTCGAGATCCTGCGCGTCAAGGGCGCCAAGGACGTCGGTAAGCGGGCCGGCCGGACCGCCGCCAACGGCCTCGTCGCGCACTCCGGCAAGGCGCTGCTGGAGCTCAACTGCGAGACCGACTTCGTGGCCAAGACCGACGCGTTCGTCGCGCTGGCCCAGCAGTTGGTCGAGCACGGGGAGCGCAGCGGCGTCGGCACCGCCGAGGAACTGCTCGCCACCGAGCTGGACGGCAAGACCGTCGCCGACCTGATCCAGGAGCAGTCCGCCAAGATCGGCGAGAAGCTGGTGCTGAACCGCTTCGCCAAGCTCGACGGCACCGTCGCGGTCTACCTGCACCGCAAGAGCCAGGACCTGCCGCCGGCCGTCGGCGTGCTGGTGGAGTACACCGGCAAGTCCGACGAGGCCGCCGACGCCGACGCCCGGGGCACCGCGATGCAGATCGCCGCGATGCGCCCGAAGTACGTCACCCGCGACGAGGTGCCGGCCGAGGTCGTCGAGTCCGAGCGGCGCATCGCCGAGCAGACCGCCCGCGAGGAGAACAAGCCCGAGGCGGCCCTGCCGAAGATCGTCGAGGGCCGGGTGAACGCCTTCTTCAAGGACTACGTCCTGATCGAGCAGGCGTCGGTCTCCGACAACAAGAAGACCGTCAAGCAGGTGCTGACCGAGGCCGGCATCGAGGTGACCCGCTTCGTCCGGTTCGAGGTCGGCCAGGCCTGAGCCGCCACCGTCCGGGCGCGTTGCGCGCCGGGACGGGCACGCAACGTCGACGAGGAGGCCGCTGGTGTACGCGACAGGCACCGCGGCCTCCTCGTCACATAGGGTCGGCATCGGGCAGGTACGCGGTGACGCGGCGCGGTCGACGCGCGCGCGGGAGGGGCGGGGCGGATGACGCAGGTTGTGAACGACCGGAGCCTGGAGGCGGACGACCCGACGGCGCCGCCGCCCGGCCGTGCCCGTCGGGTGGTGCTGAAGCTCTCCGGTGAGGTCTTCGGCGGTGGGGCGATCGGCGTCGACCCCGACGTCGTGCAGGCCATCGCCCGGCAGATCGCCACCGTGGTCCGCCGTGGTGTGCAGGTCTCCGTGGTGGTCGGTGGCGGCAACTTTTTCCGCGGCGCGGAGTTGCAGAAGCGCGGCATGGACCGGGCCCGCGCCGACTACATGGGCATGCTCGGCACCGTGATGAACTGCCTGGCGTTGCAGGATTTCCTGGAGAAGGAGGGCATCGAGACGCGCGTGCAGAGCGCGATCACGATGGCCCAGGTCGCCGAGCCGTACATTCCGCTGCGGGCGATCCGGCACCTGGAGAAGGGTCGGGTGGTCATCTTCGGGGCCGGTGCCGGGATGCCGTACTTCTCCACCGACACGGTGGCCGCCCAGCGGGCACTGGAGATCCGCGCCGACGTGGTGCTGATGAGCAAGAACGGCGTGGACGGCGTCTACAGCGCCGACCCCCGGATCGACCCGGCCGCCAGCAAGTTCGACTCGATCACCTTCTCCGAGGTGTTGCAGCGAAACCTGCGGGTGGCCGACGCGGCGGCGTTCAGCCTCTGCATGGAGAACGGGCTGCCGATGCTGGTCTTCGGCGCCCAGGGCGAGGACACGATCATCCGGGCGGTCGGCGGCGACAAGATCGGTACGCTGATCACCGCCTGACCGATCCCGCCGGCCACCGCAGCGGTCCTCCGCACCAGATCAGCAGATCAGCCCACGACGAGCAACAGAAGGAGGCGAGGAGACCGGTGATCGACGACACCCTCCTCGAGGCCGAGGAAAAGATGGAGCGTGCGGTCGAGCACGCCAAGGAGGAGTTCGGCGCCATCCGTACCGGTCGCGCCAACGCCGCCATGTTCTCCAAGGTCGTCATCGACTACTACGGCACGCCCACCCCGCTGCCCCAGATGGCGTCCATCGGGGTGCCGGAGCCGCGCATGGTCATCATCAAGCCGTACGACAACTCGCAGATCAACGCCATGGAGAAGGCGATCCGCGACTCGGATCTCGGGTTGAACCCGAACAACGAGGGCAACCAGCTGCGCATCCTGCTCCCGCAGATGACCGAGGAACGCCGCCGCGAAATGATCAAGGTGGCCCGGCACAAGGGTGAGGAAGCCAAGGTGGCGGTCCGCAACATCCGCCGCAAGGGCAAGGAAGAGCTGGACCGGCTGGTCAAGGACGGCGAGGTCGGCGAGGACGACGGCCGCCGCGCCGAGAAGGAACTCGACGACCTGACCCAGCGGTACGTCGCCACCGTCGACGAGCTGGTCAAGCACAAGGAGTCGGAGCTGCTCGAGGTCTGACCTCCCGGCTGCCACGGCACCGGCGCGGCACCGCCTCACGGCGGCGTCGCTCCGGTGCCGTCGTCGTCGAGGGGCACCGGCCGGCGGGGGACCACGCGGGGGCCCACCGGTTCCGTGCGGTGACGGGCCGACGGCACGGGGCGTCGGTCGGGCGGCACGGACGCCACCGCTGGCCGCCGGGCCCGGCGTCCACCGTGCCCGGCCGGCCCGTGCAGTAGGCTCGGCACGATTCCCGGCCACCGGGCGGTGAACGGCGGGGATCGACCGGCCGTCGGGCCGGTCAACCGACGTTGTCACGCGGGTAGGGGATGGTTGTGGTCTTGCGTCATGTGGTGGCACTCGTACCGTCGTCCGGCACGTGATGTCCCCCCTCGACCCCTACAGCGGCACCGAGCCCCGTGGTTGGGAGCGGTCCGACAGTCCCCCGGCGCTGCCCTGGCCGGACCGGGAGGTCGAACCGTGGTCCCCCCGGCAGTCAGGCACCGAGCTGTCCGCGGTGCCGCAGGCCCCGCCCCGGCCCCCCGTGCGTCGGCACGACGAGTCGCCTGACGGTCCGTACGATCCGGCGGCCGGCCGGCCGTTCGCCGACGACACCCCGACCTCGCAGCTGCCCCCGGTCCGCGACGACGACGCCCCGACCGCCCACCTGACGCCGGTCCGCGACGACGCCGCGCCCACCTCGCCGTTCGTCCCGGTCCGCGACGACGCCGCCCGGCCGGGGGACGACGCCGACCCGCCGGAGCCGCCGCCCGGCCGGCGGTCCCCGGGGCGGCGGCGGGCCAGCGCCGACCGGCCGGCCACCCCGCAGCCGTCGACCGGCCGGGCCGGACGCAACCTGCCGGCCGCGATCGGGGTCGGTCTCGGGCTCGGTGCGCTGGTCCTGGTGCCGCTGTTCTTCTTCCTCCCCGGTTTCCTGGCCGTGCTGGCCGCCGCGATCGGGGTCGGCATCTGGGAGATGGCCCGCGCGGTGCGGCGCAGCGGCGCCCGTCCGCCGCTGGTGCCGCTGCTCGCCGGTGGCGTGCTCACCATCGGGCTGGCCTGGTTCGCGGGCCCGGATGCGCTCAGCCTGGGCCTGCTGGTCACCGTGCTGGGCACGATGATCTGGCGGTTGGGGGACGGCCCGGCCGGTTTCCAACGGGACATCACCGCGGCCACCCTGATCGCTGTCTACGTGCCGTTCCTGGGCGGTTTCGCGGCGCTGCTCGCGGCTGCCCCCGGCGACGGACACCTGCGGGTGCTGGTCACGGTGGTCGGCGTGGTGCTCTCCGACACCGGCGGGTACGCCGCCGGGGCGAACTTCGGCAAGCATCCGATGGCGCCGCGGATCAGCCCGAAGAAGTCCTGGGAGGGGTTCGCCGGTTCGCTCGTCGCGGCGGCTGTCGGCAGTGCCCTGCTGCTCTGGCTGCTCTTCGACGTGGCTCCCTGGTGGGGCGCGCTGTTCGGCATGGCGGTCTCGGTGGCGGCGGTGCTGGGCGACCTCGCCGAGTCCATGATCAAGCGGGATCTGGGCGTGAAGGACATGAGCAGCCTGTTGCCGGGGCACGGGGGGCTGATGGACCGGCTGGACTCGATTCTGTTCGCCGTACCCACCGCCTATCTGCTGCTGGCGGTCCTCGTTCCGGTGGTGGGCTGAGGGATGAATCACGCCGTACCACCCGGGCGGTCCCGGCGGTGGCTGTCGATTCGGCACCTCCGGCCGGGCGGCTGCGGCACACGGCGTGACAGACTGGACCAGCCATGACGAGCCTGCCTGTGATCCCCGTTGACCCCGACGCCCCCGGCCGCCGCCCGGCGATGCCGCCCCGGCACCTCGCCGATCTCGATCTGCCGGGCCGCAGGGCGCTCGTCACCGAGCTGGGTGAGCCGGCCTTCCGGGCCCGGCAGATCTCCCACCACTACTTCGGTCGGCTGGTCCGCGACCCGGCCGAGATGACCGATCTGCCGGCGGCCAGCCGGGACCGGCTGGCCGGGGCGCTGCTGCCCCGGCTGCTCACCCCGGTCCGCGAGTTGGCCTGCGACGACGGCGCCACCCGCAAGGCGCTGTGGCGGCTGCACGACGGTTCGCTGGTGGAGAGCGTGCTGATGGGCTACCCGGACCGGGTGACCGTCTGCATCTCCAGCCAGGCGGGGTGCGGGATGGCCTGCCCGTTCTGCGCCACCGGCCAGGCCGGGCTGACCCGTAACCTGTCCGCCGCCGAGATCGTCGACCAGGCGGTCTACCTGGCCGGGGTCGCCGCCTCGGGCGCGGTGGCCGGGTCGCCGCCCCGGTTGTCGCACGTCGTGTTCATGGGCATGGGTGAGCCGTTGGCCAACTACTCCCGGGTCGTCACGGCGATCCGGCGGCTGGTCGCGCCGGCCCCCGAGGGGTTGGGTCTGTCGCAGCGTCACATCACCGTCTCCACGGTCGGCCTGGTGCCTGCCATCCGCCGACTGGCCAGCGAAGACCTCTCGGTGACCCTTGCGTTGTCGCTGCACGCGCCCGATGATGAGCTGCGCGACGAACTCGTGCCGGTCAACCAGCGCTGGAAGGTAGCCGAGGTGCTGGACGCAGCGTGGGACTACGCGGCGACGACGGGGCGCCGGGTGTCGATCGAGTACGCGATGATCAAGGACGTGAACGATCAACCGTGGCGGGCCGACCTGCTCGGACGCCTGTTGGCCGGTCGGTCGGCGCACGTCAACCTCATCCCGCTCAATCCGACGCCGGGCAGCCGGTGGGACGCCAGCTCCAAGCCGGTGGAACGGGAGTTCGTCAGAAGGTTACGCGAGTCCGGCGTGTCCACCACGGTGCGTGACACCCGGGGGCGTGAGATCGACGGTGCGTGCGGGCAGTTGGCTGCGGCGGGGGACAGTGACAGCGAGGCGGCGCGTGGGGCGCGACCGGGCGTAGCGGTACGAGACCAGGAGACATAGTGGCGAGTCAGGGTCAGCGTTTCCGGCGTAAGGCGCTCCGCCGGGGCTACAAGGTCGACGAGGTCGACGCCTTCCTGGATCGGGTTGAGGCGACCCTCGCCGGTCAGCCGGTCGGTGCTCCGGTGGCCTCCCAGGAGGTGCACGACGTCGTCTTCCGGGTCCGCTTCAACGGCTACGACGAGTGGCAGGTCGACCTGCACCTGGACCGGGTGGAGCGGCAGTTGGCCGAGCTGGAGGAGCGGTCCACCCCGAGTGGCCGCGGTGCCGACCCACGCGGCGCGGACCGACTCGCCCCGCCGATGCGTGACGACCACCGGGGCCTCCCGCCGGCCCCAGCGCCGATGCCGCCGCGTGCCATGCCGGCGCAGCCCGGCCCGCCCGACCGTTACGGCAGCCGCTACGACGAGCCGACGGGTGCCTTCGCCGGTGGCTACGACGCCCCTCGTGGCGGCTACGACGCCCCGCGCGGCCAGTTGGGGCCAGGTCCGGGTGGGCCGCACGGTCCGGGTGGGCCGATGGGCCCCGGTCCGGGTGGGCCGATGGGGCACGGCGGTCCGCCGCCGCGTGGCCTGCCGGCCGGTCCGGGCAGTGGCTACGGGCCCCCCGACGAGCAGCGGTTCGACGGGTTCGAGGCGGGTCGGCACGGCCGCGCCGACATGACCGCCGAGATCCGGATGTCGGACCGGGACCGGATGCCCGAGCGGGACCGCATGCTGGACCGGGACCGGATGCCCGAGCGGGACCGCATGCCGGACCGGATGGCCGAGCACGACCGCATGCTGGACCGGATGCCCGAGCACGACCGGATGCCCGAGCGGGACCGGATGCTTGAGCGCGACCCACGGGACATGCGTGGCCGGGGTCCGGTGGGCCCGCCGCCGATGCCGCCGCAGCCGCTGGGTGGTCCGCCGCTGGGTGGCCCGCCCGCGCCGATGGGTCCGCCGGTCGGTGGCCCGCCGATGGTGGGCCCGCCGATGGCCGGCCCGCCGGGCAGCGAGCTGTACCGGGTCGACCAGATCCGACGCAGCTTCCAGGTGCGCCGGTTCGGCAGCGGGTACGACCCGGACCAGGTGGACCGGTTCTTCGAGAGCCTGCTCGGGGGCATGCAGGGCCGCAACCAGATGCCGGTGAACCCGAAGGACCTGGACACGTTGCGCTTTCCGCTGGTGCCGGGCGGCTACTTCGAGGCCGAGGTCGACGCCGCGCTCAAGGACGTGCAGGACATCCTCTTCGGCAGGTGATCCACCACACGTGACGAGGGCCCATCCCCGGCCGGGGATGGGCCCTCGTGGCGTTGCGGGGGCGGTGCGTCAGGAGCGCAGCCCGCTGCGACGCAGCACGGCGTCGCCGACGACGATCGCCAGCAACAGCACCGCCAGGCCGACCAGCCAGATCTCCTCGACCTTGCCCTCGTGGTTGCCGCACAGCATCGCCAGCAGCGCCAACGCGGAGAGCACCGCGCCGATCCGCCCGGCCTTGCGGTGCCCGGGCCTGTGCTGATCTGGCGCGGTTACCGGCTCGCTTCCTGCCACTGTCGGTCCTTCCCTCGCGATCGGATCTCCGGTTAGTCTGGCACGCCCCGCCCCGGGCCCGGTGCGGGGTCCGCCCTGCTGGGGGCGCGGTGCGGCGCAGGACCACGCGACCGGGTGGGCGGCTGGCCGGTGCGGCACCCGGGCCGATGGACCCCTTCCCGGTGGGGCGGGTCGGCTCTACCGGCGTCGCGGGCCGTCGACCACACTGCCTCCGGTAGCGTTCTGACGTACACCTTGATTGTCTGTTTGAGGGGGACTGCGGTGCGAGTGACCGGTACGGGACACGCCAGCATGCGGATCGACACGGCTGCGGGCAGCATCCTGTGCGACCCGTGGGTCAATCCGGCCTACTTCGCCTCGTGGTTCCCGTTCCCCGACAACTCCCTGCTCGACTGGGAGACCCTGGGCCGGGTCGACTACCTGTACGTGTCGCACCTGCACCGGGACCACTTCGACGCCAAGCACCTGCGCGAGTTCGTGAGTAAGGACGCCACCGTCCTGCTGCCCGAGTTCCCCACCTCCGAGATGGAGGACGAGCTGCGGGCGCTGGGCTTCACGAAGTTCCTGCGGGCCCCCAACGAGCAGGTGGTGGAGCTGGACGGCGGCCTGAAGATCATGATTCAGGCGTTGACCAGCCCGACCGACGGCCCGATCGGCGACTCGTCGCTCTGGGTGGAGTACGACGGGGTCCGCCTGCTCAACCAGAACGACGCCCGCCCCACCGACCTGACCGTCTTCGCCGAGCTGGGCCACGTGCACGCGCACCTGCTCCAGTTCTCCGGCGCGATCTGGTACCCGATGGTCTACGAGCTGCCGCAGGCGGCCAAGACCGCGTTCGGCAAGCAGAAGCGGGAACGGCAGTTCGACCGCACCTGGCGCTACATCGACGACCTGAAGGCCGATCACGTCTTCCCGATCGCCGGCCCGCCGTGCTTCCTCGACGACGCGCTGTGGCAGTTCAACGACATCCACGGCGACGAGGGCAATATCTTCCCGGACCAGTCGGTGTTCCTGTCCGAGTACGCGAAGGTCGGCGGCACCAACGGCATCGTGCTACTGCCGGGCAGCGTCGCCGAGGTGACCACCTCCGGCGCGACCACCACCCACCCGCAGCCGGTCGAGGAGTTCTTCGCCAACAAGAAGGCCCACCTGGAGGAGATGCGGGAGCGTAAGCGCGGCGTCATCGAGGCCGAGAAGGCGTCCTGGCGGCACCCCGAGATCGATGTCCTGGCCGGGATGAAGCGCCGGATCGAGCCGCTGCTCGACGAGTCGATCTACCTGGCCAAGGGGGTCGGCGGCCCGGTCCGCTTCGACCTGGTCGGCTACGACGGTTCCGAGATCGAGTCGATCGTCGTGGACTTCCCGGGCAAGCAGGTCCGGCCGTACGCCGAGGAGAAGGTCCGGTACCGGTTCCGTACCGAGCGGGCGTTGATCGAGCACCTGCTGTACATCGACGAGGTTGACTGGGTCAACTCGCTCTTCCTGTCCTGCCGGTTCTCGGCGGCCCGGATCGGGCAGTACAACGAGTTCGTCTACGCCTTCTTCAAGTGCCTGTCCACCGAGCGCCTCCAGTACGCCGAGGGCTGGTACGACGAGCACGAGCGGGCCGTCGACGCCGAGGACGTCACCCTGGGCGACTGGGTGGTGCAGCGCCGCTGCCCGCACCTGAAGGCGGACCTGACCCGGTTCGGCATCGTCGAGGGCGACCAGCTCACCTGCCAGCTGCACGGCTGGAAGTTCGACCTGCCCTCCGGCCGCTGCCTGACCAGCGTCGGCCACAAGATCCGCGCCACCCGCCCCTAACCCCCTCCCCCTCCCTCCCTCCCCTCCGTCCCCCACCCCCGTCCCACCCCCGTTTCCGGCGATCATGGAGTTGTGCTGGGCCACAAAGGCCCTGAACCGGCACATCCCGGGCACCACAACTCCATGATCGACACAGGCAATGGAGGGGGGAGGGTGGGAGGTGAGGGGGGTGGGGGGTGAGGGGGAGGACGAGTATGAGTTTGGGCAGCGGCGGGAGAAGGAGCGGGACGCGTCGCGGGTGGAGGCGTTCAGCGACGCGGTGATCGCGATCGTGCTCACCCTGATGGCGGTGGAGCTGCTCCAACTCAGCCCGCAGCGGCCCGAGGGGCAGGATCTGCCCGGGGCGCTGTTCCACGAGTGGCCCGCCTACCTGGCGTACGTGATCACGTTCGTGATCGTCGGGCAGGTCTGGCTGACCCACCACAACATGTGGCGGTACGTGGTCAAGGTCGACCAGTTGCTGCTCGTGCTCAACCTGCTGTTGCTGCTGTTCGTGGCGGCGATCCCGTTCGCGGCCAGCCTGCTCGCCGACAACCTGCGGGGCACCGTCGCCGACCAGCGGCTGACCGCCGCGCTCTACGTGGGCACGGTGCTCGGTGAGGCGCTGTTCTTCAACCTGAGCTGGTGGTGGGCCCGCCGCCGCCGGCTGCTCGACCCGGGGCTGGACCCCCGGCTGGCCCGCGCCGTGGCCCGCCGGTTCCTGCTCGGTCCGGTGCTCTACGTGGTCGCGTTCGGCATCTCCTTCGTCGACCCGGTGCTCAGCCTCGCGGCGTACTTCCTGCTCACCGGGCTCTACCTGATCCGGGGTCCGGGCGACCTGCCGTCCTCCCGCCCGGCCCCCACGTGAGCGGGGGCACGGGCCGGGCGGGTGTCAGCGGCCGGGCGGGTGTCAGCGGCCCAGGTCGGCGAGGATGCGTCGGGCGGCGTTGTGGCCGGCCGCGCCGATCACGCTGCCCGCCGGGTGGCAGCCGGCACTGCCCGCGTACACCCCGTCGATGCCGGTGGCGTACGGCATCCGGTCGGTGAACGAGACGGTGTTGTCGACGTGGTGGATGTGCCCGCCGGTGATGCCGAAGTGCGCCTCGATGCCGGGCGGCGGCAGCGGCACCGCGTCGGCGATCAGGTCACCGGTGCCCGGGGCGTACCGTTCGCAGATCTCCACCAGCCGGGTGACGTAGCCGGGCAGCGCGGTGTCCCAGTCGGTGCCGGCCAGCGTGTAGGGCACCGACTGGACGAACAGCGCCGACGAGTGGTGCCCGGCCGGGTCGGACAGCGACGGGTCGACGGTGGTGTGCAGGTACCACTCGATGGTCGGTTCGTCGGGCAGCCGCCCGGCCTGCACGTCGGCCCACATCGCCCGCAGCGCCGCCATCGGCGACTCGCCGCCGGCCCCGACCAGCGACGCCGACCCGGGCAGCAGGTGGATGGTGGACCCGAACGGGCTGGGCGCGTCGGCCGGTAGGCAGGAGAAGCGGGGCAGCCCGGTCAGCGCCAGGTTGAGCTTGAGGGTGGTGCCGGGCCGGCGGACCGCCGCCATCCGCGCGCCCAGCTCCGCCGGCAGCGCGCCGTCGGGCACCAGCTCCATCAGCCGGTACGGGTCACACGCGCCGAGCACCACCTCGGCGGCGACCTCCCGACCGTCGGCGAGCCGGACGCCCGACGCCGCGCCCCCGGACAGGGTGACGGCGTCGACCCGGGCACCGGTCAGGATGGTCGCCCCGGCCGACCGGGCGGCCTCGGCGAAGGTACGCGAGACGGTGCCCATCCCGCCCTCGGCGATCATCCAGGTGCCGTCCGCGCCGGGCAGCCGGCACATGTTGTGCACCAGGAAGTTGTGGCCGGTGCCGGGGTCGTCGGGGCCGGCGTTGAGGCCGGACAGTCCGTCGGTGACCGCGTACATGCTGACCAGCAGCTCGGAGCGGAAGTCGAAGCGGGCCAGGTAGTCGGCGACGGAACCACGCACCAGGTCGACGAAGACCTGCCGCAGGGCGGGGCGGACGTGGCGTTCGGCGGTCTGCTCCACCGGCAGCGGCTCGGCCAGCCAGGCCGGGGCCAGGTCGGCGCGCAGCTGCGCCAGCTCGGCCTGGAGCGCGTCGTCGGCGGCCACGTCGGCGGGGGAGAAGAACTCGGTGAGCTGCCGCCGGGTCGCCGTGGTGTCGCTGCCGAACAGCAGGTAAGGCGCACCGGGCCCACCCGGGGTGGGCAGGAAGTAGTGCGGGTCGCGACGCAGCACCGGGATCCGGACGTCGAGGGTGGCGAGCAGCTCCGGCGGCATCAACCCGAGCAGGTACGACCCGGTGGAGTGGCGCAGCGCGGGCACCTTCGGGAACGGGTTCTCGGTGCGGGTGGCCCCGCCGATCACCTCCGCTGCCTCCAGCACCAGCACGTCCAGCCCGGCGCGGGCCAGCAGGACGGCGGAGACCAGCCCGTTGTGCCCCGATCCGACGATCACGACGTCGGCGCGGGACGGCAGCTCACTCGCATCGCTCATGCCTGCGCAGCCTAGTGCGGCGCGGGGCGTGAAGTATGCCGCCTCGACCGGCTGTTGCGGGCCGCCCGGCTGATCCGGGTCGGCCTGCTGACCCGGGCCGGGGTCCGGCTGACCCGGGGCGAGCGGGTGTCGGCAGCATCAGGCGCGGAACCCGGTATGCCTGAGCGGCATAAATATGACCCACAGGCATACCGGTCACCACGGGAAGCGGTGCCCCGCCCGCTCCGGCACCCGGGGGCGACCGGCCCGGCCCGTCGAACGTGAACGCTTGTTGCAATAGTGGACGGCGATCGCTGCGGGGCCGACGCCGGCCGGCGGCCCGGAGGCGGGCGACGACGGGTCGGCGGGTCGACGAGGGGAGAGGCCGATGTTCGCCTGGTGGGGGCGGGTGGTGGTGCGCGCCCGGTGGGTGGTGCTGGCCGTCGCCGGGGTGTTGATGGCCGTCGGGGCGACCTGGGGTGCCGGGGTGTTCGGCGAGTTGAGCGGGGGCGGCTTCGACGATCCGTCGAGCGAGTCCAGCCGGACCGTGCAGCGGGTGACCGTCGAACTCGGCCGGCAGGGCGCCGACGTGATCGTCCTGTGGTCCAGCGACACCGTCACCGTCGAGGACCCGCGGTTCCGTGACCCGGTCACCGCCACGGTGGCCGCGCTGCGCCAGCGTGCCGAGGTGGCCGAGGTGACCACCTGGTACGACGCGCCCGCGCCCGCGCTGGTCGCCACCGACCACCGGGCCACCTATGGGCTGGTCAAGCTCACCGGCGGCGACGAGGACGCCCGCTCGGCGCAGTTCACGGCGTTGCGGCCCGCGCTGGACGCACCCGGGCTGCGGACCGACGTCGGCGGGCTGGTGGCGTTCCAGGAGGCGGCCACCACCCAGAGCACCGAGGACATCACCCGGGCCGAGCTGCTGTCCATGCCGGTGCTGCTGGTGCTGCTCGTGTTGATCTTCGGTGGGCTGGTCGCCGCCGGCACCCCGCTGCTCGTGGGTGGGCTGGCCATCCTCGGCGCGTTCATCGCGGTCCGCCTGGTCAACCTGGTCACCGACGTGTCGATCTTCGCGATCAACGTGATCACCCTGATCGGCCTCGGGATGGCGGTGGACTACGCACTGTTCGTGGTCAGCCGGTTCCGGGAGGAGTTGGCCGCCGGTCGGCCCGTCGCCGAGGCGATCCGGCGCACCATGCTCACCGCCGGCCGGACCGTCTTCGTCTCCGGGCTCACCGTCGCGCTCGCCATGGCCAGTTTGTTGATCTTCCCGCAGCCGTTCCTGCGCTCGATGGGCTTCGGCGGGATGGCCGCCGTGCTGATCGCCATGCTGGCCGCGCTGACCGTGCTGCCGGCCCTGCTGGTGGTGCTCGGCCACCGGGTGGACGCGGTGCGCGTACCGCTGCCGTGGCGGCGGGGGTCGCGGGGTGGGCGGCCGGCGGCGGGTGCGGCGGGCGGTGCCTGGGCCCGGATCGCGCGCAGCGTGATGCGCCGGCCGGTGCTGTACCTGGTGGGGGTCGCGGTGCTGCTCGGCGTGCTGGCCACCCCGTTCGCGCGGATCACCTTCGGCGGGGTCGACGAGCGGGTGCTGCCGGCCGACGCCGCGCCCCGGGTGGTCTCCGAGCGGATCGCCGCCGAGTTCCCCGGCGGCACGATCGCCCCGGTCGAGGTGCTGGTCTCCGGCGCGTCGGCCGATGCGGTACGCCCGTTCGCCGACCGGATCGCGGCGCTGCCCGGGGTGACCGGGGTGCAGGTCACGGCGGCGAAGGGGGAGTCCACCCTGCTGTCGGTGAGCTACCCGGGGGAGCCGACCGGCGACGCCGCCCGGGACCTGGTGCGGACGCTGCGCGACCTGCCCGGCCCGGCCGGGGCGCAGGTGCTGGTCGGCGGCCGGCCCGCCGCCGACGTCGACCTGCTGGACAGCCTCGGCGACCGGCTGCCGTGGATGGCGCTGCTGATGGCCGGCGCGACCCTGCTGCTGCTCTTCCTCGCCTTCGGCTCGGTGGTGCTGCCGGTCAAGGCGGTGCTGATGAACCTGCTGTCGATCGGCGCGTCGTTCGGCGTGGTGGTCTGGATCTTCCAGGACGGCCACCTGTCCGGGCCGCTCGGTTTCACCTCCACCGGGTTCATCGAGCCGAGCAACCTCATCCTCATGCTCGCGGTGCTGTTCGGGCTGGCCACCGACTACGAGGTGTTCCTGCTCAGCCGGGTCCGCGAGGAGTGGGACCGCACCGGCGACAACACCGCCTCGGTCGCCGCCGGCCTGCAACGCACCGGTCGGATCATCACCGCCGCCGCGCTGTTGCTGATCATCGTGGTGGCCGGCTTCACCACCGGCGGGATGGCCTACATCAAGCTGATCGGCGTCGGCATGATCGTGGCGATCGTGGTGGACGCAACCCTGGTCCGGGCGCTGCTCGTGCCGGCCACCATGCGGCTGCTGGGCCGGTGGAACTGGTGGGCCCCGACGCCCCTGGCCCGGTTCTGGGCCCGCTACGGCCTGCGCGAGACCGACGCCCCGGCGGCGTCGCCGACCCCCGACGCCTCGGAGCCGGACGCCGACCCGGAGGCGGCGGCGCGGCCGACCCGCCAACGGGACAACGCGAGGGTGGCCGAGTAGCCGGCCAGCACGATCACGTGGAACAGGTAGAGCCAGAGCAGCACCGCGACGCCGGCCCCGACCGGGTCGAACCCGCCGAACGGCACCCCGAGATCCAGCGGGAGCGAGCAGAACAGCACGAAGCCGTGCAGGAAGCCGGAGAGGTTGGCGGCGGTGAACGAGCCGACCGCCAACGTCGACAGCCAGTCCGGTGAGGCCGGCCCGACCACCCGGAACACCCACATCAGGACCGGGGTGAGCACCAGCCACACCGCCAGGAACGACAGCACGATGCCCAGCGCGGCGACCCAGCCACCCTGCCGGATCAGCCGGGTGGTGGTGGGCAGCGCGATGAGGATCGACAGCAGCAGGGCGGGGGCGGGGGCGAGCAGCGGCAGCAGCAGCAACCGCCCCCGCCAGCCCACCAGCGACTCGTCCGGGTTCGGCGCGGTCGCCACCGAGACGAACGCCCGGCGCAGCCCCTCACCGTAGAGCGAGGCGGGCAGCAGGGAGGCCAACGCCAACAGCGGGGTCAACTGCACCCCGGCGTTGACCAGCGCGTCCACCGCGTCGGGCGCACCGATCGCGTCCGGCAGCGTCTCCACGGCGTACGCGGTGAGCCGGCGTACCCGGTCCGCCCCGGCCACCAGTGAGGTCAGCCAGATCGCCAGCAGGGCGACGGGCACCACGGCGATCGCCCCGTAGAAGGTGATCGCGGCGGCGTGCAGGGAGAGGTCCCGTCCGCGTACCGGCCGGAACGCGGCACTGGTGATCCGCTTCGTACGCTGCCATGCGTCGCCCATCGCGATGTTCTTCCCCCTGTCACCCGCCGCCACGCATCACGATCCCGCGTCACGCCCGTGTGCCGGCCGTGATCGGTTCAACTGGGCCGATGTTGCGGTGTCATGGCGCCGGGATGGCGCAACATCGGCCCCAGCGAGTGGATCACTAGCGGCTGGCCGGCGGTTGGGCGGTCATTAGCCGCATTCCGGACGACATCTTGCGGTATCGATAGACGCCACCCTATCCTCGCTTGTGGAAAGCGCTTTCCAGATGCTCAGTGCGGGTGCCACGGCGAGTTCCACCACCGCCGCAGGCGCCAGTTCGCCGTGCGCGGCAGCACGGCGAGCGGGTCGACCCGACCACCGGCGCAGACATCCCTGGCCGGCCGTCGACTCCGCCTGACGGCCGCGAAGGCCCGGCCCGTCCCCGGCGCGCAGAGGTCCGACAGGACCACCGTCATCACCGCCGCCCGACCGGGCACCACACCACCCGGCAGCGGCACCACCACCAGGTAATGAGAAAGGTGACGCGAGGATGAGACGACCAGTTGCACGACGAGTCCAGGCGGGGCTGGCCACGGCCGCCGTCGGTGCCGCGATCTGCGTGGCCCTGCCGGTGCACCAGGCGTCGGCGGCGGCCGGCAGCGCCAGCGGCTACGCCACCCAGAACGGCGGCACCACCGGCGGCGCGGGCGGCCAGACCGTACGGGCCAGCACCGGCACCGCGATCCACGCGGCGCTGTGCAACCGGGCCAGCAGCAGCACCCCGATCGTCATCGAGGTGCAGGGCACCATCAACCACGGCAACACCACGAAGGTCTCCGGCAGCAGCTGCAACACCGCCGCCGACAAGATCGAACTGAAGGAGATCAGCAACGTCACCATCGTCGGGGTCGGCAGCGGGGCGGTCTTCGACCAGCTCGGCATCCACATCCGCGACTCCCGCAACATCATCATCCAGAACGTGACGGTCCGGAACGTCAAGAAGTCGGGCTCGCCGACCTCCAACGGTGGGGACGCCATCGGCATGGAGAGCAGCGTGCGCAACGTCTGGGTCGACCACACCACCCTGGAGGCGTCGGGTGGCGAGTCGGAGGGCTACGACGGGCTGTTCGACATGAAGGACGACGTCCAGTACGTGACGCTGTCGTACAGCATCCTGCGCAACTCGGGGCGGGGCGGCCTGATCGGCTCCAGCGAGAGCGACCGGGGCAACGGCTTCGTCACCTTCCACCACAACCTCTACCAGAACATCGACTCCCGTACGCCGCTGCTGCGGGGCGGGATCGCGCACATCTACAACAACTCGTACGTGCAGTTGAACGAGTCGGGAATCAACTCCCGGGCCGGCGCGCGGGCCAAGGTGGAGAGCAACTACTTCAAGAACTCCCGGGACGTGCTGGGCACCTTCTACACCAGCGAGGCCGGCTACTGGCAGGCCAGCGGCAACATCCTGGACAACGTGACCTGGTCCAGCCCCGGCAGCGAGACCAACCCCGCCGGCCCGGGTATGCCGTCGAACACCAGCGTCAGCATCCCGTACTCCTACCGGCTGGACGGGGCGAGCTGCGTGCCGGACATCGTCCGGCAGACGGCCGGCGCGAACATGGGTCTCAAGGAGTCGAACGGAAGCTGCACGCCGACCACCCCGAACCCGACCACCCCGGCCCCGACCACGCCCGCGCCGACCACCCCGGCCCCGACCACCCCGCCGCCCACCAGCACGCCCGGCGGGACCAACCTCAGCATCGGCGCCGGCTCCGACGGCTCCAGCAAGGCCAGCGGTACGAGCTACGGCGACGTGCGGGACGGCAACATGGGCACCTTCTGGTCCCCGGCCGGGTCGACCGGTGACATCTCGATCAAGTGGGGCTCCGCCACCAGCATCTCCTCGATCAACATTCGGGAGGCGTCCGGCTCGGTCGGCAGCGTCACCTCGTGGCAGGTGCTCAACGGCGACACCGGCGCGGTGCTGGCCTCCGGCAGCCGGGCCGGGGTGATCACCTTCGCCCGTACCTCGCTGAAGAAGGTCACCTTCCGGATCAACAGCTCTGCCGCCACCCCGAAGGTCGCCGAGTTCGAGACCTACGCCTGACCGTCGTCCCCGGCCCGGTCCCGGGGCGATGATCGACACAGTGGGGCCGAGGTAGGGGTGTCCGGTCGGCGAGGACACCCCCACCTCGGCCCTCTTGTGTCGATCAACCCAGGTCGACGGGCGCGGCTGCGGGCGACGACCCGGATGGCGGGTCGGGTGGTGGCCGGTCGTGGCGGGTCCAGGCGAGGAACCGGGTGAAGTAGGCGGCCGGGTCGACCGGGCCGGTGCCGACCCGCAACGCATCGGCGATCGCGTCGTGCATCAGCAGGCAGAGGTAGATGGCCAGCGCCGGCCGGTCGTGGGCGTACTCCCGCCGCAGGCCCAGCTTGGCCGGCTGGCAGGGCCACGGGGCGGCACAGGCCCGGCACCGCCAGGCGGGCCGCGCGAAGACGTGCCGACCGAAGCCGTCCGGCCGACCGCCCGCCGGCCACCTGCGTCGCGCGTCACCCTTCGGCGAGGTCACCGGTGCAGGCCGCCCCTGCCGTGAGCTGTCCGTCGGTGGGGTCACCGCCGACAGTGACCGTCCCCGTCGTGCGTCGTCCGGCGGCGTCACGGCCGACGCCGGTCGCCCGCGCCGTGCGCCGCCCGTCGGCGGGGTCACCGGTGTCGGCCGTTCGCCCGGTGGGCCTGGCCCCGGGTGACCAGGCCCGCCGCGCCCACCCAGTACACAGCGGTGGGACCGTTCCACAGGTGGTGCCGGGGCGCGGGCAACGTGGGCGGTGGCGGTTCCCGCAGCGGTACGGCGACCAGCCGGTCCGGGCACGGCCAGCGCAGCCCACAGGTGCAGTACCGACCCCACCGGGACCAGTCCCGCCGATGCCGTGGCGTCACCGGTACCGGCCTGTCGCGCTTCCTCATCCGCCTGCTCCCTCCGTGAGCCTGTTCACACTCTGCTGTGGACGCGACTACTGTCGGAAGGCGGCGCGTGGCCTCAGCGACGGGTGTGCCGACCGGGGGCGGTGCGGTGGTCGACGTTGGCGGCGGATGGCAGACCTGTGGTGGAGGTGTGATGACCGGTGGACCGATGTCGACCCTGGAATTCCTCGGGGCGGAGCTGCGCCGGGCGCGCAGGGAGCGTGGGCTGAGTCAGGAGGACCTGGCCCAACGGATCAGCTACTCGTCGTCGCTGGTGGGCATGGTCGAGATCGGCCACCGCACGCCCTCGCAGGACTTCATCACCCGCGCGGACGCCGCCCTGGAGGCCGGCGGCCTCTTCGAACGGCTGCTCGCCCTGGTCCGCGCCGACTCCGCGCCCCCGTGGCTACGCGAGTGGATCAGCGTGGAGCGGGAGGCGACCTTGATCCGCTGGTTCGAGCCCTCCCTCATCCCCGGCCTCCTGCAAACCGAGGCGTACGCCCGCGCGGTCCTGGAGTGGGGCGGCCTCCTTCGTCCGCCGGAGGTGGAGCAGAGTCTGACGTCACGGATGGAGCGGCAGGGGGTTCTGCTCAGGGACAGCGCTCCCCAGTTCATCGCGTTGGTGGACGAAGCTGCACTACGCCGGGTCGTTGGTGAGCCCGCGTTGATGGTCGAGCAGTTCGAGCACCTGTTGAAGGTGACCGGGATGCCGCACGTTCATGTGCATGTGGTGCCGGCTGGGGCTGGTGCCCACGCCGGCCTGGCTGGTCCCTTCATCCTGGCAAGGACACCAGAGGGGCTGGACGTGGCTCACCTGGACAACCAGCTTCGCGCGCAGGTCACGGACAGACCCGAGGACGTTGATACCCTTCAGCGCAAGTGGGAGACCGTGCGCGGCGAAGCACTGCCCCGTCGAGCATCCCGAGACTTCATACAGGAGTTGGCGAAGTCATGGATTTGACCGGCGCTGTCTGGCGCACGTCCACTCGAAGCGGAAACGGTGGCTCCACCTGTGTGGAGGTGGCGACGAATCTGCCGCTGGTGGTCGGGGTGCGGGACAGCAAGGACCGTGGTGGCCCCGCGCTGACCTTTCCGCCCGCCTCCTGGGCCGGCTTCGTGGCCGCGACCAGGGCGGGCACCCTCGGCGTCCGCCAGTGACCGACTCGTCGCGGCCCGATGACGTCGATGTGTCGGTGTGAGGGCCGTCCGTGTCCCGGGATCTCGTACGGGAGTTGTGGAGTCATGGAGCTGATCGGCGCGATCTGGCGCAAGTCGACCCGCAGCGACAATGGCGGTGCCACCTGTGTGGAGGTGGCGACGAATCTGCCGCTGGTGGTCGGGGTGCGGGACAGCAAGGACCGACGCGGCCCCACGCTGACCTTCGCGCCCGCTGCCTGGTCGAGCTTCGTAGCCGCGACCAGGGTGGGCACCCTAGCGAGTCGCCGGTAGCCGACGCACATCTGCGGTGTCGGGGCAGGGGAGGCCGCCGCGGACGAGTCGGGGAATTCATCTCCGTCTGACCGTTGGGGAAGCGGAACCCGGATCACGTACGTGTGCACCGTCTCCGACGGATTCGGTGACACCGGTCTTCGTCGGTGTCGGCCGCACCTGCTGTGCGACCGCTCTGGCGGATGCTGTGTGACGGTGGTCCATGCGGCCCGCAGTTCGCGTCGACCGGCCTCGTGGGCAGGGCATAGGTGCGTTCCCGGGGGCAGGTTGCGGCGATGAGGGCCAGGCACGACAAAGCGCTGTGGGAGCGCAACGAGGCATGGACCGCGCGGCGGGCGCTCGACCTTGTGCCGCCCCACAACGGCCCCCGGGTGGAGGTGCTTCGCGGCAGTGTCGTCATCTCACCCGATGGCGACTACGACCAGCGGACCGCCCAGCGGGAGCTGGCGTATCTGATCAGCCGGGCCTGCCGACCCCACGGGTGGTGGGCGGGCTGGTCGGTGACCCTGACCGCACAGGATGATCTCCTGGTTCCGCACCTCGCGGTGTTGCGCCAACCGGGAAGAGGCCGACGAGCCATGCCGGTGGCGGCGGCGGTGCTGCTCGGCGAGATCGGCCCGTCCCAGGTCGCAGGTCCCGGCGTGATCGACCGCCCCCGGGAGTACGCCGCCGCCGGGGTTCCCTTCTTCCTCCGGGTCGACCTGCGCAACCGGGTCCCCACCCTGGCGCTCTACGAGCTGGCCGACGGGGAGTACCGACCGGTCGCGGCGGCTGCCGCCGGGACGACGTTCGTCATGCGGCAGCCCTTCGCGTTCAGTATCGATCCGGCCGACCTGCTGGGTGAGGAGGCACCGGTCGAGGAGGCGGAACCGCTGGGGCAGGGGGAGGGCGGGGAGGGTGACGTCGAGGGGTGAGGCTCCCAGCCGGCGCACAGCGCGTACGGGGCAGAATGGCCGGGTGACAACTCCCCGGGATCTCGTCCTGCTCGGCTCCACAGGTTCGATCGGCACCCAGGCGATCGACATCGTCAGGCGCAACCCGGACCGGTTCCGGGTGGTGGCGCTCGGTGCCGGCGGCGGCAACGTCGACCTGCTCGCCACCCAGGCGCTCGAACTGGGCGTGGACGCGGTCGGGGTGGCCAAGGCGTCCGCCGCGCAGGATCTCCAACTCGCCTTCTATGCCGAGGCGAGCCGGCGCGGCTGGGCCACCGGGGACTTCAAGCTTCCGAAGATCATCGCCGGCCCGGACGCCATGACGGAGCTGGCGCAGTGGCCCTGCGACGTGGTCCTCAACGGGGTCGTCGGGTCGCTCGGGCTCGCGCCGACGTTGGCCGCGCTGCGCTGTGGTCGTACCCTCGCGTTGGCCAACAAGGAGTCGTTGGTGGCCGGCGGCCCGCTGGTGAAGGCCGCGGTGACGCGGCCGGGGCAGATCGTGCCGGTCGACTCGGAACATTCGGCGCTGGCCCAGTGCCTGCGCGGCGGGACGCGCGGCGAGGTGCGGCGGCTGGTCGTCACGGCCAGCGGCGGACCGTTCCGGGGACGGCGGCGCGACGAGCTGGCCGCTGTCACCCCGGAGCAGGCGCTCGCCCACCCGACGTGGAACATGGGGCCGGTCGTCACGATCAACTCGGCCACCATGGTCAACAAGGCGCTGGAGGTGATCGAGGCGCATGAGCTGTTCGACGTGCCCTACGCCGACATCACCGTGATGGTGCACCCGCAGTCGGTGATCCACTCGATGGTTGAGTTCGTCGACGGCTCCACGCTGGCCCAGGCGAGCCCGCCGGACATGCGGCTGCCCATCGCGCTCGGCCTCGGCTGGCCCGACCGGGTGCCCGACGCCGCCACCGCCGTCGACTGGACCACCGCCCACACCTGGGAGTTTGCCCCGCTCGACGACGAGGCGTTCCCGGCGGTGGCGCTGGCCAAGGCGGCCGGCATGGCGGGCCGCTGCCGTCCGGCGGTCTACAACGCGGCCAACGAGGAGTGCGTGGCGGCGTTCGTCGCCGGCCGGCTACCGTTCCTCGGCATCGTCGACACCCTCGGGCGGGTGTTGGAGGAGGCTCCCGATTTCGGTGAACCAGGTACCGTCGAGGACGTGCTCGCCGCCGAATCGTGGGCGCGCGCGCACGCGCAGGAGATCATCTCGGGGTCGGGGAAGGAAGCCTGATGCTCTATCTGCTCGGGGTGGTGGTGATCGCCCTGGCGATCCTCATCTCGGTGAGCCTGCACGAGGCCGGTCACATGTTGACCGCCAAGGCGTTCGGCATGAAGGTCACCCGCTACTTCGTCGGCTTCGGGCCGACCATCTGGTCGTTCCGCCGGGGTGAGACGGAGTACGGCCTCAAAGCCATCCCGCTCGGCGGATTCTGCAAGATCGTCGGCATGACGCCGCAGGACGACGACGTCGAACCGGGCGACGAGAAGCGGGCGATGTGGCGTTACCCGGTCTGGAAGCGGACGATCGTGATGTCCGCCGGCTCGGTCACCCACTTCGCGCTGGCCGTCGTCGCGATCTGGCTGGCCGCCATGTTCATGGGCCTGCCCAACAAGAACCTTCCCAACCCGCTCCCGGCGCACGTCAAGGTCGTCGAGTGTGTCGTCCCCACCGACGCGGTCCGCGAGTGCGCCCCCGGTGACCCGGTCAGCCCCGCCAAGCAGGCCGGGCTGCGCGACGACGACAAGATCGTCGCGATCAACGGGGTGGCGGTCGCCGACTACACCGCGCTGGTCAAGACCGTCCGCGACCTGCCGCCGGGCCAGCCCGCGACCATCAGGTACGAGCGCGACGGCGTGTCCGGTGAGGTCCGGGCCGACCTCGCCGCCGTGCAGCGCAGGCCGCTGGACGACCCGAACGGCGCCCCGGTCACCGTCTCCGCCCTCGGAGTCGCCGGCCCGATGCTCCCGCCCGGCGTCCCGGCGAACGTCACCTACGGCCCGGTCGAGGCCATCCCGGCCACCGCCGGCTACACCAAGGACCTGGCCGTCGGCACCTACGAGGCGATCAAGCGGATCCCCGACAAGATCCCCGCCCTGTGGACGGCCGTCACCGGCGGCGAACGCGACAAGGACACCCCGATCAGCGTCGTCGGCGCGAGCCGGCTCGGCGGCGAAGCCCTGGAGAACGGCGTCTGGCAGCTGCTGGTCCTGCTGTTCATCTCGCTGAACTTCTTCGTCGGCGTGTTCAACCTGCTGCCGCTGCTGCCCCTGGACGGCGGCCACATCGCCATCGCCTGGTTCGAACGGGCCCGCTCCTGGCTCTACGCCCGGATCGGCCGGCGCGACCCGGGCCGGGTCGACTATCTCAAGCTGATGCCCATCACGTACGCGGTCATCCTCATCGGCGGCGCGTTCACGCTGCTCACCGCCACCGCGGACATCGTCAACCCCATCACGCTCTTCACAAGGTGAGTGCCTGAAGTGACCGCTGTCAGTCTCGGTATGCCCGCAGTACCGCCCCCGCCGCTCGCCCCGCGCCGGGCCAGCCGCCAGATCATGGTCGGCTCGGTGCCGGTCGGTGGGGGTGCCCCGGTCTCGGTGCAGTCGATGACCACCACCCTCACCTCCGACGTCAACGCCACCCTCCAGCAGATCGCCGAGCTGACCGCGTCCGGCTGCCAGATCGTCCGGGTCGCCGTGCCCAGCCAGGACGACGTGGAGGCACTGCCGGCGATCGCCCGCAAGTCGCAGATCCCGGTGATCGCCGACATCCACTTCCAGCCGAAGTACGTCTTCGCCGCGATCGACGCCGGCTGCGCGGCCGTCCGGGTCAACCCGGGCAACATCCGCCAGTTCGACGACAAGGTCAAGGAGATCGCCGCAGCCGCCTCCGCCGCCGGTACGCCGATCCGGATCGGCGTCAACGCCGGCTCGCTGGACAAGCGGCTGCTCGCCAAGTACGGCAAGGCCACCGCCGAGGCGCTCGTCGAGTCGGCGCTGTGGGAGTGCTCGCTGTTCGAGGAGCACGGCTTCCGGGACATCAAGATCTCGGTCAAGCACAACGACCCGGTGGTGATGATCCGGGCGTACCGGCAGCTCGCCGAGCAGTGCGACTACCCGCTTCACCTGGGGGTGACCGAGGCCGGCCCGGCGTTCCAGGGCACCATCAAGTCGGCTGTCGCCTTCGGCGCGCTGCTGGCCGAGGGGATCGGCGACACGATCCGGGTGTCGCTGTCGGCCCCGCCGGTCGAGGAGATCAAGGTCGGCAACCAGATCCTGGAGTCGCTGGGGTTGCGCGAGCGCGGGCTGGAGATCGTCTCCTGCCCGTCCTGCGGCCGGGCCCAGGTGGACGTCTACAAGCTCGCCGAGGAGGTCACCGCCGGCCTGGAGGGGCTGCCCGTCCCGCTGCGTGTCGCCGTGATGGGCTGCGTGGTGAACGGGCCGGGCGAGGCCCGCGAGGCCGACCTCGGGGTCGCCTCCGGCAACGGCAAGGGGCAGATCTTCGTCAAGGGTCAGGTCGTCAAGACCGTCCCCGAGGGGCAGATCGTCGAGACGCTCATCGAGGAGGCGCTGCGGATCGCCGACGAGATGGGTGCGGAGATCCCCGAGGAACTGCGCGACCTCGTCCCCGGCCCTACGGTCACCGTGCACTGACCCACCGTCGAGAAGGGCGGTCCTCCCGCCGGGAGGGCCGCCCTTTCGGGTACGTGGTTGAGCGTCGCCGGGATGCTTCGGCACCGGTGGGCGCGACTTTCAAGGTGGCCCGCACCTTCGAGGAGATCCGGCTCGGGCGGTTGTGGTGGTCCTGGCCCGGCCGGCGGGGTTCGCCGTGCCGGGCCAGGGCGTCGCGGGTCGCCGGGGTGCCGGGTGCCCGGCGGTCACTCCGATTCGGCGAGGATCGCGTACAGCTTGCGGCGGGTCTCGTCGAGCACCTGGGCAGCGCGTTCCCGCTGGTCGTCGGTGCCGGTCATCATCACCTGGCGCAGCGCGTGCATGGCCTGCGCGCCCGCGTCGCGGATGTCGTGCCAGCTGTTGACGGTGTCCTCGGCGAACTCCGCCCAGGGCGGGGTCTGCGCGGCCGTGGTGGCCTCCTCCCGGCCGGCATCGGTCAGGTCGAACCGCTTGCGCCCGCCGCCGGCCGGGTCGGTGCTGGCGGCGATGACGCCCTCGTCCTCCAGCAGTTGCAAAGTCGGGTAGATCGATCCGGGGCTGGGCCGCCAGGCCCCGCCGGTGCGGGAGTCGATCTCCTGGATCATCTCGTAGCCGTGCATCGGCCGCTCGGTGAGCAGGGCCAGCACGGCGGCCCGGACGTTGGGTCGGCGTCCCCGGCCCCGCCCGCGCCCACCCCGGCCGCCGCCCCAACCGCCGTGCCCGTGCGGGCCGGGGGGCATGGGCGGGAAGCCGAAGCCGCGCTGCCGGGCCTCCTGCAGTGCGTGGATCCGACGGTGGAATCCCATCATGTCGTCCCTTCATCGTGCTGTCGCTGATGCATCAACGATATATCGGCAATGTGTTGTCGACAAGTCCTCTGGTGGCTGTGCCGGTCACCCGGCGAAGCACCGCCCTGATCTGGCAGGCTGGTAACCGTGCTGACGGTGCCGGTACGCCAACTGGGAGAGTCGGAGCGGCGTGCCGTCGAACGGCTGCTCGACCTCGACCCGTTCGCGGGCGCGCAGGTCGCCGAGCGGGTCGCCGCGCGCGGTCTCGCCTGGTGGCGGGCCGAGGGCCGCATCCTCGGCTACGGCACCCGCCGCAACCTGGAGTCGATCTGCTGGCTCGGTGGCAACCTCACCCCGATCCTCGCCACCGACTCCGCCGTCGCCGCCTTCGCCGAGCAGCTCTCCGGCGAGGAACGGCTCTGCTCCTCCATCGTCGGACGCGCCGATGCGGTGCTCGGCCTCTGGGACCGGCTCGCCGACCAGTGGGGGCCGGCCCGCGACGTCCGCCCCAACCAGCCGCTCCTGGCCGTCGACACCCTGCCCGCCATCCCGGTCGACCCCGAGGTGCGCCGGGTCCGCCCCGACGAGGTGCACCTGCTCTTCCCCGCCGCCGTCGCCATGTACGCCGAGGAGGTCGGCGTCTCGCCGCTGGCCGAGGACGGCGGCCGGGCCTACCGCCGACGGGTCGAGGACCTGGTCCGCGCCGGCCGGGCGTACGCCCGCATGGTCGACGGCGAGGTCGTGTTCAAGGCCGAACTGGCGGTGGTGACCCGCCGTACCGCCCAGGTCCAGGGCGTCTGGGTGGCCCCCACCTGGCGCGGACGCGGGATCGCCAGCGCCGCGATGGCCGCCGTCGTCCGCGACGCGCTGCTCCGGGTGGCCCCCACGGTCAGCCTCTACGTCAACGACTTCAACCGCCCCGCCCGCCGGGTCTACGAACGCTGCGGCTTCCACCGCGTAGGCACCCTCGCCACCATCCTCTTCTGACCCATCACCGGTCCCGTCGCCGCTCCGGTCCCTGTCGCTTTCCGGTCCCTGCCATCTCCCGGACGCTTGCCCACCCACCCGGCCTTCCCGGGCACCCCACCCCGCCCCTCACCCGTTCACCCGCTCATCCGCTCCCCGCCCCGACCTCTTCGCCCCGCCCCGACCTCTCCGCCCGCCTCGTCCCGGCCTCTCCGCCCCTCCGGTTGGCCGCGGCCCCACCCTGTTGGTCACCCTCTCGCCTTCTCGGCCCCCGCCCCGTCCCGGTGATCAAGAGGTTTAGGTCAGTTGATCAAGAGGTTTAGGGCAATTTGAAGATCAACATTGACGCAAACCTCTTGATCACCGGGGCGGGACGGGGCGGGGTGGGGTGGGGCGAGGCGGGGCGAGGCGGGGCGGGGTGGGGTGGGGTGGGGGGTCGGGGGTGGGTGGGTTGGTGGTAAATGCGTTGAGGGGAGGGGGGCGGGGGGTCAGGCTGGGGGGTACCGCCACCCCGAGTTCCGGAGGGAATTTCCATGCGCCTGCTCCGTGATCTCTGGGCGTCCGCGCCACGCCGCGTGACGGTCGTGATCGTCCTCGTCGTCCTCGGTGCCGCCGGTCAGGCCGCCGCCTCGGCGGTCGCCGGCCCGGTGCTGGTGCACCGCTCGGCCGGGTGGTTCGCCGCCCTGGTCGTCGCGCTGGTCGTCGCCGTCTTCGGCGAGTTGGTGATCGCGCTGTTGATGGCGGGCATCACCGCCGACTGGTCCGCCGACGTGCGTCGCCGGCTCTGCCGGGTCGCCCTCGGGCAGGATCTGCCCACCCTGGAGGGCACCCCGGTCGGCGAGTTGCTCGACCGGATCGACAACGACGTCTACCAGGTCGCCTCCGAGCTGCGGAACACCGGCGTACGGCTGGTACAGGGGTTGGTGCTCTGTCTGCTCGCCACGGTCAGCGCGCTGTTCGTCTGGTGGCCGGCCGGGGTGGCGATGCTGCTGCTCACGGTGCTGCTCGTCGCGCTGCTGCGCCGACCCACCGCCGCCATCGCCCCGGCCCGGATGTCCGAGGAGGAGGCCTGGTCGGACCTGGCGGCCGTGATGGAGGAGGCGGTACACGGCCAGGACGACGTCCGTACCAGTCTCGCCCAGCCGTACGTGCTGCGGTTGTACGCCCGACGGGCCGCCGAGGTGCTGGCCCGTTGCCGCCGGGTCTTCCTGATGTCGGCGCGGGTCACCGCCTTCGCCGCCGGCACCATCCGGGTCGGGATCGCCGGGGTGGTGCTCGCCGGGGCCTGGGCGTTGACCACCGGCCGGGTCGACGGGGCCCGGTTGACGGCGATCTGGCTGCTCGCGTTGAGCTTCGGCGCGACCGTCGAACACCTCGCCCGCTGGGTGCCGCACCTGCAGTACGCGCTCGGTGCCTGGGCCCGGGTGCTGCTGCTCTCCGACTCCAGGCAGGAACCCTCCGGCGGCCTCACCCCCACCGACGGCGACCTGACCCTGCGCGGGCTCACCTTCCGCTACCCGGCCACCGGCGAGGACGAGCGCGCGCCCGCGCTGCGCGACGTCCGGCTCAGCTTCGTCCGCGGCCGGTCGTACGCGCTGGTGGGGCGGACCGGTTCGGGCAAGTCGACGCTGGCCAAGGTGCTCACCCGGGCGGTCGAGGTGCCGCGCGGGACCGTGCTGCTCGGCGACACCGACCTGTGTGACCTGGACGTCGAGGAACTGCGCCGGTGGATCGCGGTGGTGCCGCAGCGTACCGAGATCCTCGCCGGCACCCTCGCCGAGAACGTGGCCCTGTTCGACCCGGACCTGCTCGACGACGCGCCCCGGGCGCTGGCCGAGCTGGGGCTCACGGAGTGGGTCGCGGAACTGCCCGACGGCATCCGGACCCGGCTGGGCGAGGGCGGCCACGTGCTCTCCGCCGGCCAGGAACAGCTGGTGGCGTTCGCCCGCATCCTGGTGCGCGACCCGCACGTGGTGATCCTCGACGAGGCCACCGCGCGGCTGGACCCGGTCACCGAGACCCGGGTACGCGAGGCGACCGAACGCCTGCTCACCGACCGGATCGGCATCATCATCGCGCACCGGCTGTCGTCGGTGCGGCGCTGCGACGAGGTGGTGGTGATGGCCGACGGGGCGGTCCTGGAGGCCGGCCCGCTGCGCTCCTCGGCCCGTTTCGCCGAGTTGCTCGCCACCAGCCACGCCGCCGCGTACACCCCGGTCGGTGCGGGCCGGTCCGCCAGCCGGGGCGGCGTGGACCTGCTGGACGGCCCTGCCGGCTGGCCGGACGCCGACGCGACGTCCCCGGCCCGGCCGGACGACACCGGAGCGGGTCTCGACGGGGCGGATCCCGACGGGCCGGGCCGGGTCGCCGCCGTGCGGGGGACCGGGCCGGCCGGGCGGGCGGCGGTGGCCGTACCGAAGCAGGACCCGCCGCCGCTGCCACCGCTGCCGCCCGCGCGGACCATGCGGGAGATCCTGCGTCTGGGCCTGAACGACCCACGCTTCGGCATGCTGTCGGTCGCGCTGTTCATGGTGATCACCGTGCTCGGCCTGGACGGCAGCGTGCTGCCCTGGCTGTGGGCGGACGTCGTCGACGGCGGTGACCCGTGGCTGCCGGCGCTGGGCATCGCCGCTGCGCTGGTGATCGTGCTGCCGCTGCCCTACTGGACCAACCTGCGGTTCCCCCAGTGGTGGGTACGCCAGATGCTGCGGATGAGCCTGCGGCTGGTGCACGGTCAGACCGGCCCGCGCCGCACCAGCCGGCACACCCCGGCCGAGGTGGTGGCGCAGAGCGGGGACACCGAACGGGTCGTGCAGCTCGCCGACAACCTGATGGACCAGCTCATCGCCCTGGTGACGATGGTGACCATGACGCTGATCACGGGCAGTCTCGTGCCGGCGTTGTTCTTCGTGGGCACGATGGCCGTGTCCGGGCTCGCCGCGACCCTGTTCGGCCCCCGGTTGGAGCGTTCCGCCCGGGACACGGTGGCGGCCCGCGCCGCCTTCGCCACCGCGCTGGTCTCCTCGCTGTCGGCGGCCCGGACGGTCAAGCTCGCCGGGGCGACCCGGCCGGTGCTCGACCACCTCTCCGCGCTGGACCTGGTACGCAGCGACCGGCAGCGGCGGGAGATCGCCGTGCAGGTGTGGGCGCGTTCCACCCCCTCGGTGGCCAGCGGTCTGCTGCCGATCGCGGCGTGGGCGCTCTACCTGACCGGCGGGCTCTCCGCCGGTGCCACCCTGGTCGCCGTCTCCACCCTCGGGGCGGCCCGCTGGTTCGCCTGGACCACCGCGTCCCTGGTCTCGCAGTACCCGTCGGCGCGCGTGTGGACCCGCCGGACGGTGGCGATGGCCGGGATCGGGGCGTACTCGGCGGAGGTGCCGGGGGTGGACCTCGCCGCCGGTACCGCCCCGACGCCGCAGCCGCCGCCGCGCCGGCCGCTGCGCCGCCTGGAACTGGCCGGCTTCGGGGCGCTGCACTCCGACGGCACCCTCGCCGTACGGGACGTCGACCTGACCGTGGACCGGGGCCGGCTGGTGCTGGTGGTGGGGCCGGTCGGCTCCGGCAAGTCGTCGCTGCTGCGGGCGCTGGCCGGGATCGTGCACCACGTCGGTGAGCTGCGCTGGAACGGCGAGCCGGTGACCGAGCCGGAGCTGTTCCTGCGCCCCCAGCAGGTCGGCTACGTCGGTCAGCTGCCCCGGGTGCTCTCCGGCACGGTCGCCGACAACATCGCCCTCGGTCACGACGTGGACGCGGCCGGGGCGGTGGGCACCGCCCAGCTGGAGCACGACCTGGCGGGCGGCGGTGGGCTGGGGCTGCTGATCGGGCACAAGGGCACCCGGCTGTCCGGCGGGCAGTTGCAGCGGCTGGCGCTGGCCCGGGCGCTCGCCCCGCGTACCGAACTGTTGGTCGCCGACGACGTGTCGTCCGCGCTGGACGTCACCACCGAGCTGGCGCTGTGGGCGGCGTTGCGGGAGCACGGGGTGACCGTGGTCGGCTCGACCTCGAAACGGGCGGCGCTGGTCCGCGCCGACCACGTGGTGGTGCTGGTCGACGGCACGGTCGCCGCCCAGGGCGGGTGGCGGGACCTGGAGGACGACTGGGGTCACCTGGCCGGCTGACCCGGGCACCCGCGCCCGCCCCCGCCCGGTCGGGCGGGATCGGGGAGAGTTGTCGTCGCTCCAGCGACAACAACTCTCCCCGCAGTGGTCGCCGCCTGCCGGTCGGCGGATGGTCAGAAAGCGCGGGCGTACGGGTCGGGCCAGTCGGGGCCGGCACCGAGCTTCGCGGCGGCCCGGCGCGGCCAGTACGGGTCCCGGAGCAGTTCCCGACCGAGCAGCACCAGGTCGGCCTCACCGGCGACGACGATCTGCTCGGCCTGTTCCGGCTCGACGATGAGGCCGACCGCACCCGTCGGTACGCCCGCCTCGCGCCGGATCTGGGCGGCCAGCGGCACCTGGTAGCCGGGACCGACCGGGATGGTCGCCCGGGCCGACGCCCCGCCGGAGGAGACGTCCACCAGGTCGACGCCGGTCGCGGCCAGCTCGGCGGCGAGGGCGACGCTGTCGTCCGCCGTCCAGCCGCCCTCGACCCAGTCGGTGGCGGAGATCCGGGTGAGCACCGGTACCTGCTCGCCGACGGTGGCGCGGACCGCGCGGGCGACCTCCAGGGTGAGCCGCATCCGGGCGGCCCGGTCGCCGCCGTAACCGTCGGTGCGGTGGTTGGTCAGCGGGGACAGGAACTCGTGCAGCAGGTAGCCGTGCGCGGCGTGGATCTCCACGACGGCGAAGCCGGCGTCGACGGCCCGGCCGGCGGCGGTGGCGAACGCCGACACCACCCCGGCGATCCCGGCCTCGTCCAGCGCGGTCGGCCGCCGGTAGTCGGGCAGGAACGGTTCGACGCCGGGGCCGACGGGCGTCCAGCCGCCCTCGTCGTCAGGCACGCCGCCGCGCTCGGCCGCCCACGGCCGCCAGGTGCTGGCCTTGAACCCGGCGTGGGCGAGCTGCACGGCGGGCACCGCCCCCTGGCCGGCGACGAACGCGGTGACCGGCCGCCACGCGTCGACGTGCGCGTCGGACCAGATGCCCGTGTCCTGGGGGCTGATCCGTCCCTCGGGAACGACCGCGGTGGCCTCGGTGACGACCAGGCCGGCACCGCCGACGGCCCGGGACCCGAGGTGCACCAGGTGCCAGTCGGTGGGCAGCCCGTCCGGGCCGGCGCTGTACTGGCACATCGGCGCGAGGGCGATCCGGTTGGGCAGGGTGACGCCGCGCAGGGCGAGCGGGGTGAACAGGGCACTCATGCGGGTGATCCTCCGGTACGGGCGGGTGGCGGTGCGGGGCGGGTCGGCGTGTCCGGGGGAGGGCCCGGCCGGGGCTGCGGCCGGCGTGCTCAGGCGGGCGTCGGCGCGAGGTCGTCGCGGCGGGCCGGCCGGGCGGCGGTCCCGTCGGCGGCGGCCGGGTCGGCGGCGGTCAGGTCGCGCCGGCCGGCGGCGGCGTAGGCGTCGCGGTCCAGGATGCCCTCGCGGGCGGCCACGATGGTCGGCACGACGGCCTGCCCGGCCACGTTGGTGGCGGTGCGGATCATGTCCAGGATCGGGTCGATCGCCAGCAGCAGGCCGGCACCGGCCAGCGGCAGGCCCAACGTGCTCAGGGTCAGGGTCAGCATGACGATGGCACCGGTCAGACCGGCGGTGGCGGCCGAACCGACCACCGAGACGAAGGCGATCAGCAGGTAGTCGCCGATGCCGAGGTCCACCCCGAAGACCTGGGCCACGAAGATCGCGGCGAGCGCCGGGTAGATCGCGGCGCAGCCGTCCATCTTGGTGGTGGCACCGAACGGCACCGCGAAGGAGGCGTACTCGCGGGGGACGCCGAGCCGCTCGACGGAACGCTGGGTGACCGGCATGGTGCCCACTGAGGAGCGGGAGACGAAGGCCAGTTCGATCGCCGGCCAGGCGCCGGCGAAGAACCGCAGCGGGTTGAGCCGCCCGGCGGTGACCAGCAGCAGCGGGTAGACCACGAACAGGACGATGGCGCAGCCGACGTAGACGGCGGTGGTGAACTTCGCCAGCGGGGCCAGCAGGTCCCAGCCGTACGCGGCGACGGCGTGTCCGATCAGGCCGAGGGTGCCGATCGGGGCGAGCCGGATCACCCACCACAGCGCCTTCTGCACGATGGCCAGCACCGCGCGGTTGACCTCGACGAACGGCTCGGCGGCCGCGCCGACCAGCAGTGCGGCGGCACCGACGACCAGGGCGAGGAAGACGATCTGGAGCACGTTGCCCTCGACGAACGCGCCGACCGGGTTGGTCGGCACGATGCCGGTGAGGAAGTCGGTCCACGAGCCGGTGGTCTTCGGCGCGGTCGCGCCGCCGACGTCCAGGCTCACCCCCCGGCCCGGGTCGGTGAGCAGACCGATGCCGATGCCGAGGCTCACCGCGATCAGCGCGGTGACGCCGAACCAGAGCAGCGTCTTGAGCGCCAGCCGGGCGGCGTTGGCCACCCCGCGCAGGCTGACCACGCTGACCACGATCGCGGTGAAGACCAGCGGCGGGACGGCCAGCTTGAGCAGTTGGACGAAGAGCCCGCCGACGGTGTCGAGGGTGCCGGCCAGCCAGCTCAGGTCGTTGGCACGGGCGAGGAAGCCCAGCGCCGCGCCGAGCACGAGGCCGAGCAGGATCTGGGCGGAGAAGGGGAACTTGCGCAGGGTGGAAGCCATCAGGGCGGGTCCAATGTCGGTAGGGGTCGGTCGGCGGCAGCGTCAGGAGCGTGGCTGCGCCGGACAGACCCCACTGGCCTGCCGTCGGAGGTCGACGTACAGGCGCACGGTGAGGTGCCAGACATTGGTCATCGCCTGTCGACGCTACTCCCGGCCGGGCGCGAGCTGGAAGGACCGATCCGGGTGAGGCTCCTTACACGGACGTTGTCGACCCGGTGACCCGTTCGTCACGTTCGACGTGCTCACGGGCACCGGGCACGACGGGCCCGGCCCGGTCGGCCGGTCCGTCAGCGGTCGGCCGGTGCCGGGACAGCAGCAGCGCGGTGCACAGGCCCCAGCCGGCGCAGAGCACCAGCAACACCCGTTCCAGCCCGGCCACCAGGTCGCCCCGGCCCACGGTCAGCAGGCCCAGCGCGACCGCCCCGGCCACCGGCAACGCCACCACCCCGGCGACCCGGGCCACCCGGCGCAGCCCCGGCGTCGCCGGCCGGAGGAACCCGACCACCAGCATCGCGAGCACGGTCACCCCGGCCGCCACGATGCTCGCCCCGGCGTGCACCAGGTCGGCCGGGGTCGCCGCCTCGAACGGCGGCAGCGGGCAACCGGCGCTGCACGTCACCGCACCGGAGAGCACGGTGCCGGCCGCGCCGGTCAGCAGCAGGCCGGCCGCGAGCCGCAGCGTCACCGGCAGCGCCGCGGCCAGCGACAGCAGCGCCGCCGCCAGGGCGAACACCCCCATCCGGTACGTCGAGGCAAAGGCGCTGTCGCTGACCCCGGCCTCGCTGACGTACCCGCGCCACGGGCCACCCGGACCGGCCCCGACGGCGACGGTCACCGCGACCGCGCCGAGCAGCACGAAGCCGGCGGCGACCCGGCCGGCGACGGCACGGGCGGCGTCAGGCACGGCCGTGCGGGGTGAGCCAGCCGGAGGTGTCCGGTCCCGCCGGCACCACGCCGGTGGGATTGATCTCACGGTGGGTGGCGTAGTAGTGCCGCTTGATGTGGTCGAAGTCCACCGTCTCGCCGAAGCCCGGGGTCTGGAACAGGTCCCGGGCGTACGCCCAGAGCACCGGCAGCTCGGTCAGCTTCTGCCTGTTGCACTTGAAGTGCCCGTGGTAGGCCACGTCGAAGCGGACCAGGGTGGTGAACAGCCGCACGTCCGCCTCGGTGATCGCGTCACCCATCAGGTACCGCTGGCCGGCCAGCCGCTGCGACAACACGTCCAGCCGGGCGAACAGCGCCGCGTACGCCTCGTCGTACGCCTGCTGGGAGGTGGCGAAGCCGCACCGGTACACGCCGTTGTTGACGTCGGTGTGGATCTCGGCCATCAGCGCGTCCAGTTCCGGGCGTAGCGCGACCGGGTAGAGGTCGGGCGCGTCCGGGGCGTGCAGGCGTCGCCACTCGGTGGAGAAGTCGAGGGTGAGCTGCGGGTAGTCGTTGGTGACCACCCGGCCGGTGAGCGTGTCCACCAGCGCCGGCACGGTAACCCGGCCGGTGTAGTCCGGATCGGTGGCCAGGTACGCCTCGGAGAGGAAACCGATGCCCAGCGCCGGGTCGAAGCCGTCCGGGTCGAGGGTGAACCGCCACCCGCGTTCGTCGCGGATCGGGTCGACCGTGCCCAGCGAGATCACCCCGTCCAGCCCGAGCAGGCCCCGCACGATCATGGCCCGGTGTGCCCAGGGGCAGGCCCGGCACCAGATCAGCCGGTACCGGTCGGCCTCCAACGGCCAGCGCCCCTGGTCGTCCGGCCCACCGCCCTCGGGTGAGGTGGAGTGCGGGGTGACCCGGCCGGTGAACCGGTTGGGCTGGCGGACGAACGCCCCGCCGCCGGAGGTCTCTGCGCTGAACTGGGCCCGGGTCATACCGCCAACCTATCCGGCGTACGCCCGCCTGACCTGTCGTGCGACCCGGCCGGGGCGGCGTCCGGCGCGGGCGTGGATATCCTGACGGCGGACGTCCCCCGTGACCCGGGTGACGCCGGGACCGCCAGCCCCTTCCCATCCCCGAAGGACGTGCGTCGATGACCGTGGCCTACCTCGTGTCTGGAGTCCGTACCCCGATCGGCCGGTACGCCGGCGTCCTCGCCGGGGTGCGCCCCGACGACCTGGCCGCCCATGTGCTGCGCGAACTGGTCGCCCGGCATCCGGCGGTGGACTGGGAGCGGGTCGACGACGTGGTGCTCGGCTGCGCCAACCAGGCAGGTGAGGACAACCGCAACGTGGCCCGGATGGCGGCGCTGTTGGCCGGCCTGCCGCAGGAGGTGCCGGGCAGCACCGTCAACCGGCTCTGCGGCTCCGGCCTGGACGCGCTGGCCACCGCCGCCCGTGCCGTGGTGGCCGGGGAGGCCGACCTGGTGCTCGCCGGTGGCGTCGAGAGCATGAGCCGTGCCCCGTTCGTCATGCCGAAGGCCGCCACGCCGTATTCGCGGGCCGCCGAGGTGTACGACACCACCCTCGGCTGGCGGCTGGTCAACCCGCTGATGGCGGCGGGGTGGGGTACCGACTCGATGCCCGAGACGGCCGAGAACGTGGCCGCCGAGTTCGGCGTCGACCGGCATGCGCAGGACGAGTTCGCGCTGCGTTCCCAGCAGCGGGCCGCCAAGGCGCAGGCCGACGGCCGGTTCGCCGAGGAGATCGTGCCGGTGACCGTGCCGGCCGGCCGGCGGGAGACGAAGCTGGTCGAGGTCGACGAGCACCCCCGGGAGACGACGCTGGCGAAGCTGGCCGCGCTGCCCACCCCGTTCCGGGCCGGCGGCACCGTCACCGCCGGCAACTCCTCCGGGGTCAACGACGGCGCGGTGGCCCTGCTGGTCGCGTCCGAGGCGGCGGTGGCCCGGTACGGCCTGAGCCCGCTCGCCCGGGTCAGCGGCGCGGCGGCGGCCGGCGTACCGCCCCGGATCATGGGGATCGGGCCGGTGCCGGCCACCCGCCGGCTGCTCGACCGGCTCGGCGTCGCCCTCGCCGACGTCGACGTCGTCGAGCTGAACGAGGCGTTCGCCGCGCAGGGGATCGCGGTGCTGCGCGAACTGGGCCTGCCGGAGGACGCCGAGCACGTTAACCCGAACGGCGGGGCGATCGCCCTGGGGCACCCGTTGGGGGCCAGCGGGGCCCGGCTGGCGTTGACCGCCGCCCTGGAACTGCGTCGCCGGGGCGGCCGACGGGCCCTGGCGACCATGTGCGTCGGGGTGGGGCAGGGCATCTCGCTGTTGCTGGAATCCGTCGACTGAGGCATCCGGACGCGCCACGGTGGCCTGTGGTGCGCGGGCGGACGCGCAGCGTGACCACGGTTCGTCCGGCGGCTCCGACCTGCCGGTCCCGGGCACAGATCGGGCTCCGCTGATCTCCCGTACCTGGGCGGACGGGCCTAGAGTGGTCAGCACCACACGATCCGCGGGTCGGCCGGTGCGGCTCCGCGTGCCCGCGCACGCCGTCGACACCGGTGCCCTCCCGCACCGCGGCGACGAACTGGGGGCCAGCGATGCAGACGTCGGACGGACTTCCCGCCGAGATCGACCTGAGCCGGCCCAGCGCCGCCCGGGTCTACGACTACTTCCTCGGCGGCGCGCACAACTTCGAGATCGACAGGCGGCTCGCCGAGCAGATCGCCAGCATGACCCCGAACCTCGCGGCCACCATGCGCTCCGGGCGGGAGTTCCTGCGCCGTGCGGTGCGGGCGCTGCTCGACGCCGGCATCGACCAGTTCCTCGACATCGGCTCGGGCATCCCCACCGTCGGCAACGTCCACGAGGTCGCCCAGGCGGCCAACCCGCAGGCCCGGATCGTCTACGTCGACATCGACCCGGTCGCCGTGGCGCACAGCCGGGAACTGCTCACCGGCAACGACCGGGCCGTCGCCGTGCACGCCGACCTGCGGGAACCGAAGCTGATCCTCGACGAGGCCCGGTCCAGCGGCCTGATCGACTTCGACCGGCCGCTGGGTATCCTGCTCGCCGGGGTGGTGCACTTCGTCCCCGACGCCGACCGCCCGGCCGACGTCCTCGCCACCCTGCGGGCCGCCGCCGCACCCGGCAGCTTCCTGGTCATCTCCCACTCCACCTTCGAGGACCAGCCCCAGGAGATGCTCGACGCGCAGCGCCTCTCGGCGCGCACGGACACCGAGATCACCCTGCGCTCCCGTGCCGAGATCACCGGCTTCTTCGGCGACTGGACGCTGCTTGAGCCCGGCGTGGTGCACATGCCGCTGTGGCGGCCCGACTCCCCGTCCGACGTGGACGAGCATCCCGAGCGGTTCGGGGCGTTCGGCGGCGTCGCCCGGTACGACCGTCCCGCCGGCTGAGCCGACCATGTCCGCCGTTCCGGACCCCGGCGGCACCGACGCGTCCCGTCCGGGCGCACAGGGCTACGCCGCCGACTGGGCACGGGCGGTACGCCGGCTCGGGTTCGTGCCGATGAGCACGGACGAGACCGAGCGGCTGCTGCTGACGCACACCGTACGGCTGGCGCGGGCCCTGCTCGCCGAGGACTTCTCCGCCGCCCCGGCGGAGGAGGTGGGCCGGGCGCTGGTGGAGGCGCACCTGACCGAACCGCGCATCCTGGACTGGTCGGTGCGGGCGCTCGGCGAACAGCTACCGCAGCGGGTGCTGCCCCCCGACGACCCGCCGCCCGACCTGGCCGTCCGGGTGGCCGCGTTGCAGGGTGGGCTGGCCGCCGGGTTCGGCCGGGCGCTGCGCGACCGTACCTTCAGCCAGCAGGAGCGGATCGCCCGCTCGGCCTGGCAGGCGCGGGACTCGGTGGAGCGGGCGCTGCGCGACAGCGAGGCGCGGTTCCGGGCGGTCTTCACCGGGGCGGTCATCGGCATCGGCATCGCCGGCATCGACGGCCAGATCATCGACGTCAACCAGTCCTTCGCCGACATGCTCGGCTACACCCCGGAGGAACTGCGGCAGACCAACGTCGCGTCGCTGTTCCACCCCGACGACGCAGCCGGGATGTGGGAGCTGTACCAGGAGCTGATCGAGGGCAAGCACGACAGCGTCCGGGTGGAGAAGCGCTACTACCGCAAGGACGGCAGTGTCGTCCTGACCGACCTGGCCGTGTCGCTGATCCGGCACGACGACGGCCGCCCCCGGTTCACGGTGGCGATGATCGAGGACATCACCCAACGGTACGAACTCCAGCAGCGGCTGCGGTTCCAGGCCCTGCACGACCCGCTCACCGGCCTGCCCAACCGGACGCTGTTCTTCGAGAAGCTCGGCCAGGTCTTCGCCGACGCCGGGCCCGAGCAGCGGATCGGCGTCTGCTTCCTCGACCTGGACGGGTTCAAGGCGGTCAACGACAGTCTCGGCCACGACCTCGGTGACCGGCTGCTGGTCACCATCGCCAGGCGGCTGTCCGACTGTGTCATCGGCCAGGGGCACCTGGTGGCCCGGATGGGTGGTGACGAGTTCGTCATCCTGGTCAACGGCGGCGAGGGCATCGACGACGCGGTCGGTGTCGCCGAGTTGGCGCTCGCCGCGGTGGCCGCCCCGGTGCTCGTCGGCGACCACCAGCTCGCCGTGTCGGCGAGCGTCGGGGTGGTCGAGTGCCCGGCCAGCGAGACCAGCGTGTCCGAGCTGATGAAGGCCGCCGACACCACGCTGTACTGGGCGAAAGCGGAGGGCCGGGGCCGCTGGGCGGTGTACGACCCGGAGCGCAGCGCCGCCGACATCGCCCGGTCCGCGTTGGCCGCGGGTCTGCCGGCGGCACTGGACCGGGGCGAGTTCGTGGTCCACTACCAGCCGATCGTGTCCCTGCTGGACGGCTCGATGCTCGCCGTGGAGGCGCTGGTCCGCTGGGCCCACCCGGAGCTGGGCCTGGTCGGCCCGGACCGGTTCATCGGCCTGGCCGAGGAGACCGGGCTGATCGTCAGACTGGGCGAGTGGGTGCTGCGGCAGGCGTGCCGCGATGCCCGCGCCTGGCACCGGGAGTTCCCGGAGGCCAAACTGGTGGTCAGCGTCAACCTGGCCGCCCGGCAGGCCGACGACCCGGCCATCGTGGACACCGTCGCCAGCGCGCTGAGCCGCAGCGGCCTGCCGGCGGAGCTGTTGCAGCTGGAGTTGACCGAGAGCGCCGTGATGGGCACCGCCGGGGAGCCGTTACGGTCGTTGTACCGGTTGGCGGATCTGGGCGTACGGCTGGCCATCGACGACTTCGGCACCGGCTACTCGAACCTGGCGTACCTGCGGCGGCTGCCGATCCACTGCCTGAAGCTGGCCGGCCCGTTCGTCGAGGGCATCCGGGGTGACGGCGGCGACTCCTCGCCCGACCATCGGGACGTACGGATCGTCGACGCCCTGGTCCGGTTGGCGCACGCGTTGGAGTTGTCGGTGACCGCCGAGGCGGTGGAGACGGAGGAACAGGCCGAACGGCTGCGGGCGTTGCGCTGCGACACCGGGCAGGGGCGCTGGTTCGGCCCGCCCGCCCCGGCGGACCAGATCACCGCCCGGCTGCGCGGCGGGACCGGGGCGGGACCGGGCGGGGGAGAGGTGGCGGGGTGAGCCTGACCGACGGTGAGGCGGCGTTCTCGGTGATCGCGGCGATCGCGATCGTCGCCGGGTTGGCCGGGGTGGTGGTGCCCGGCCTGCCGGCGCTGCCGCTGTGCTGGGGCGGGGTGCTGCTCTGGGCGATCTTCGGCGGCGCCGGGCCGGGGCGTTGGGCGGTGCTCGCCGCCGCCACCGTGGTCGCCGCCGCCGGTGCCGTGATCAAGTACGCCTGGCCGGGGCGCAACCTCAAGCGCACCGGGGTGCCGACGTCGTCGCTGCTCGTCGGGGGTCTGCTCGGGCTGGTCGGGTTCTTCGTCATCCCGGTGGTGGGCCTGGTGATCGGTTTCGTCGGCGGGGTGTGGGGGGCCGAGCGGCTGCGGCTGGGCAGCAACCAGCTCGCCTGGCCGGCGACCGTGCAGGCGTTGAAGGCGGCCGGCCTGTCGATGATGGTGGAGTTCCTGGCCGGCCTGGTGATCGCCGCCCTCTGGGTGGCCGGCCTCCTCTTCACCTGACCCCCACGACAGCGGCCGGAGCCACCCACGGGAGCGCCCGGCAAGGTCGACTCGGTTGGGTCGATGTTGCGGTATTCGGCCGCCGGGACACCGCAAGATCGGCCCAGGCGAGTCGATCAAGACGTGGCGGGCCGGCGATGGTCGGGGAAGGTCAGGCAGCGGGGCCGATCTGCTTGGCCAGGTCGACGAACGACTGCCAGGTGTCCGGAGCGAAGGCGAGGGTGCCGCCGGCACGGTCCTTGGTGTCGCGGACGAGGACGACGCCGGGCAGATTGTCCGCCACTTCGACACACGAGCCGCCGTTGCTGCCGCTCTTGGTGCTCTTGCGCCACTGTGCGCCGGTCAAGTCCATGTGTGCGCCGCTTCCTTGATCAGGTTGAGTGATTGCCTGCGGGAGAAGGCTTCGCCTCTGATCATCTCCCACGTTCGCTGGAGGGTAACAAGGTCATCGGTCTCATCCACCACCTGTGCTCGCACTTGGTGATCGAGATGCGCGACTACTGAGCCGTCGGCAAGAGTGCCAAGGATGAAGCCGCCCTGTAGTCCAGGGTAGAGCCCGGTTTCCTCACTCACCACGAGGATCTGTACGTGCGGTAGCTCGGCCATCTCGGCCAGGTGGATGAGCTGTTCCTTCATCGCGGCGGGGTGACTCTTCATGGGGCGGCGTAACGCCGCCATGTCGATGACGGCGACGAGTTGCGGTGGCCTGCCGCTGGTGAGAATGGAACTGCGATCGAGCCGCGATGCCACGCGCTCATCGATCTCGTCCGGGGGTAGCAGGTTGTGTGCCAGCGTGGCTCGGGCGTACCCCTCGGTCTGGAGTAGGCCGGGAACCCAGGTGTGCTCGTACCACCGCAGCGCGACCGCTTCGCGCTCCCAGTCGACCCATTTTCTCAGCCACTGTGGCTCGCGGCGTTTGAGGACGTCGGGCCATAGGTCACCAACGTCCCGGCCCAGGATCGCGGCCACGGTCACACGTCGGCGGGGCTGCGGCACACGTCCCGGCGATATCCAGCGCGCTGCCGTCTTGGGGTCGACTCCTGTTTGAGCAGCAAGACTCTCTGCTGTCTCGCCGACCTCGGCCATGGCCTCCTGAAGTGCGTGGTTCATCCCGCCTCCATCATGGATGTCACGAACGTCCCTGAGCATAGATTAACGTCGTGTACTGATCCCGTTGCGCTGGGCAAGGTTGCCTCAGGTGGGTCGGCTCTGGCGGGACGGTGTCGGGGCCGACTTCGCGGGGGCCGCTCCCTTACTGGCCAGTGGGAGCGGCCCCTTCCCAGACACGCGAGGAGGTCGACATGAAGGGTTCGGTCATGTGGTGGAGGAGCATGAGGACGCCGCCCTGCCGGATGGTCGGGAGCGTCGGTCGGTTCCTGTGGTCGGCTGACCTGATCGACGACGAGGCGCAGGCCGCCGCGCTGTGGGGGCGGTGATGGTGGTGGTTCGTCCGCCTGTCCCGCACGTCGCGATGCGTCCGCTGTGGCGTTGCCGCAACTGCGGCCGGCAGTGGCCGTGCCAGCCGGCCAAGCTCGCGCTGCTCACCGAGTACCGGCACGACCGGATGTCCCTGCTGATCTATCTCGGCACCCTGATGCGCGAGGCCACCAACCAGCTCACCCAACTCCACCCGGCCCACCCGCCCACCGGGATGACCGAGCGCTTCCTGTCCTGGGCCAGGGCCCGGGGCTGAGGGCCGTGCAGGATCGGCAGCAAGATCGACTCTTCTGGGTCGATGTTGCGGTGTCCACGCCCGGCGGATACCGCAACATCGGCCCAGGCGAGTGGATCAGGGCGGGAGTGGGTGGCGGGGCGGGACGCCCGTCGGGTACGGCACGACGCCGTACGTGAGAGAGAGGTGGGCGTCCCGCGCCGCCGTGGTGCCGGGCTCCTGCCGAGTGCCCGGCGTCGGCCCGTCGCGATCGGGCCTGGTCACGGGCTCAAGCATGCGTCGGTGCGAGGTGCGGGGCAACCTGATTACCGTCCGGTCGGGTGACATTATGTAACGGGTTCGGTACCGGGAATGGATTGACCGTCGTGATCGGCGGGACGAGACTCGGGCGCACCCGGGGATCACCCGGGTAGTTCCGGGTACCACCTCAGGGAGGTGTGCTGTGGCCACAACGCCCCCGCCGACCACCGGGCAACCGCCGACAGCCGGGAACGGGCAACCGCCGGCAGCCGGGCCGCACGCGCCGGACGACGACGCCCGACGGCTCGCCGAACTCGGCTACCAGCAGGAGTTGCACCGGAAGTGGAGCGGCTTCTCCAACTTCGCCATCTCGTTCTCGATCATCTCGATCCTGGCCGGCTGTTTCACCACCTTCGGCCAGGCGTGGAACAACGGCGGGCCGGTCGCCATCTCCTGGGGCTGGCCGCTGATCTCGCTGTTCATCCTGATCATCGGGTTCTGCCTGGCCGAGCTGGTCTCGGCGTACCCGACCGCCGGGGGGATCTACTGGTGGGCGGCGAAGATGGGCCGGCCGGTGCACGGCTGGTTCACCGGCTGGCTCAACCTGATCGGCCTGGTCGCGGTCACCGCGTCGGTGGACTACGGCTGCGCCACCTTCCTCAACCTGACCCTGTCGGCGCTCTTCGACGGGTGGGAGGGGACGCTGCGGCAGGCGTTCGTCCTGTTCGTGATCATCCTGGCCCTGCACGGGCTGATCAACATCTTCGGGCACCGGATCATCGACGTACTCCAGAACGTGTCGGTCTGGTGGCACGTGGCCGGCGCCGCCGCCGTGGTGGCCATCCTGCTGCTGGTGCCCGACCGGCACCAGAGTTTCCAGTTCGTGTTCACCGAGCGGTTCAACAACTCCGGTTTCGGTGACGGTGACACCGGCGGGTTGACGTTCTGGTTCTATGTGCTGCCGCTGGGATTCCTGCTCACCCAGTACACGATCACCGGATTCGACGCCTGCGCGCACGTGTCCGAGGAGACCCGGGGCGCGTCGCAGGCCGCCGCCAAGGGGCTGTGGCGGTCGATCTTCTATTCGGCGGTGGGCGGGTGGATCCTGCTGCTGGCGTTCCTGTTCGCCGCCACCGACGTGGACGCGGTCAACGCGGCCGGCGGATTCTCCGGTGCCATCTTCGAATCCGCGCTGACCCCGTTCTTCTTCAAGACGGTCATCATCATCTCCACCATCGGGCAGTTCTTCTGCGGGATGAGCTGCGTGACCTCGATGAGCCGGATGACGTACGCGTTCAGCCGCGACCGGGCGGTGCCGGGCTGGCGGCTGTGGTCCAAGGTCGACCGCAACGGCACCCCGGCCAACGCGATCATCGGGGCGACGCTGGCCGGCCTGGTGCTCACCCTGCCGGCGCTCTACGAGAGCCCGTCCGGCATCCCGGTCGCCTTCTACGCGGTGGTGTCGGTGGCGGTGATCGGCCTCTACCTGTCCTTCGTCATCCCGATCGCGCTGCGGCTGCGCCTCGGCGACCGGTTCGAGCCGGGCCCGTGGACGCTCGGCCGGAAATACAAGCTGCTCGGCTGGATCGCGGTGGTCGAGATCGTGATCATCTCGGTGTACTTCGTGCTGCCGATCGTGCCGGCCGGGGTGCCCGGCAACGCGGAGTTCAGCTGGTCGGCGGTGAACTACGCGCCGCTGGCCGTCGGCGGGGTGCTGCTCGGGGTGGGCATCTGGTGGTACGCCTCGGCCCGGAAGTGGTTCACCGGCCCGCGCCGGACGGTCGACGTACCCGAGCCGACGGCACCGACGGTGGACGCCGCCCGGGTCGACGGACCGGCCTGACCACGAGCCCTGCGGGGCGACCACGGGCGGCCCCGGCCGGAACCCTGACGGGTTCCGGCCGGGGCCGCCCGGCGTGACCGTCAGAGATAGACGCTGTTGCTGAAGGTGAGCGGAATGAACGTGGTCGGGCCGCCGTAGTTCCAGGTGATGAAGGCGTCCGCACCCGTCTTGTACTCGCCGGTGTACCGGGGGTACTCGGTGTCGACGTTGCCGAGGACGGTGCTGTAGGCCGTCTTGGTGTTGTAGGTGACCTGGGTGCCGTAGCGGAACAGGGCGACCTCGACCTGGATCGCCCAGACCGGATAGGTGCACTGCACCGCCGCCAGGCCCTCCTCGCCGCCGCCGTACGGGCCGCCGTAGTAGACGAACGGGGTGCTCGGGGTCAGCGTGCAGGTGACGGTGATGGAACCGACGGTCCCCGTCACCGAGGTCGAGGCGAGGGTGCCGGCGGAACCCGCCGACACGCCGGTGGCCCCGGTGGACAGCGGCGCGAGGCGACCGGCCCGCGCGCCGTCGGTGGCGGACGATCCGGCCGCCGGCCGCGCGGCATCGGCACCGGCGGTGCGGGGGGCCGCCTGGGTCGGGCTGGCCACCGCGAGCAGCGCGGCGGAAACGGCGATCGCCACCAGGGCGGCGAGGGCCCGGGGCTTCCCACTGGGACGTACTCTCGTCATTACGCGTCCTTCGGTGCGTCGTGATGGAGCAGTTCGGGTGTTTCTGGGCCGGCCGGCCCGGTGCGACCGAGAGGGCCGAACATCCACGCTCCGGTGACCGGTCGACGCATTGCGCGCGAATACGCGGCAGGTCAGGGGAAGTGGTCGTGCGGATCGGCCGACAAAATGCCGTGCGTCGCACCGGCCGGCTCAAATTCTGGCAAGGGTTCCAACTTCCACGCAAGGTCGCCGCGCGATTACCGATCGGTGTGGTCGGCTATGTGTCCGAACGGATGAGTGGCGTGTCGCGGCGCTTCTTTCCCGCCTTTGGGAAAGCGTTTCCGTCGTTGTGCGTACGACAATTTCCGCTCGTTCCGCGCGTCGCGTCGCGTCCGGCTCCGGGGCGCGGGCGGGCGCTCGCGGACCGGGCCGCCGGGTCCGGACCGGGACCGGCCGGACCACCCCGGCCCGGGGGGTTTGCCGGCCCGCCCGGACGGGGCATTGACGGTGATCCGCTCGGCCCGGTAGACCTTGGTGATGGAGGCGCACGGATGAGGAAAGCCCCGCTCACGTTGGAACAGCTCCGGGTCGCCGTCGCCGAGGGCGAGATCGACACGGTGGTGCTCGCCCTGACCGACATGCAGGGCCGCCTCCAGGGCAAACGGTTCCACGCCCCGTTCTTCCTCGACCAGGTGGTCGCCAACGGCAGCGAGGGCTGCAACTACCTGCTCGCCGTGGACGTCGACATGAACACCGTCGACGGGTACGCCATGTCGAGCTGGGAACGCGGCTACGGCGACTTCGCCATGCGCCCCGACCTGTCCACCCTGCGGCGGATGCCGTGGCAGCCGGGCAGCGTCCTGCTGCTGGCCGACCTGGAGTGGCTGGACGGGTCGGGCCCGGTGGTCGCCTCACCCCGGCAGATCCTGCGCCGGCAGCTCGACCGGCTGGCCGACCACGGGCTGACCGCGTACGCCGGCACCGAGCTGGAGTTCGTCCTCTACCGCGACTCGTACGAGGAGGCGTGGCGGCGCGGGTACCGCGACCTCACCCCGGCCAACCAGTACAACGTCGACTACTCGCTGCTCGGCACCGCCCGGGTGGAGCCGCTGCTGCGTCGCATCCGCACCGAGATGGCCGGCGCGGGGCTCACCCCGGAGAGCGCCAAGGGGGAGTGCAACCTCGGCCAGCACGAGATCGCCTTCCGTTACGACGAGGCGGTGGCCTGCGCCGACCACCACGTGATCTACAAGAACGGGGCGAAGGAGATCGCCGCCCAGGAGGGCGTGTCGATCACGTTCATGGCCAAGCCCAACGCCCGGGAGGGCAACTCCTGCCACATCCACTTCTCGCTGCGCGACGTCGACGGCCGCTCGGCGATGCTCGGCGACGGGCCGGCGCAGCTCAGCGTCACCGGGCAGCGGGTGCTGGCCGGGCTGCTCGCCACCATGCGCGAGATGAGCGTGCTGTTCGCCCCCAACATCAACTCCTACAAGCGTTACCAGCCCGGCTCGTTCGCGCCGACCGCGCTGCGCTGGGGCACCGACAACCGCACCTGCGCGCTGCGGCTGGTCGGCCACGGGCAGGGGATGCGGGTGGAGAACCGGGTGCCCGGCGCGGACGTCAACCCGTACCTGGCGATCGCCGCCCTGGTCGCCGGGGCGGTGCACGGCATCGAGCAGGAACTGGAGCTGGCCGACGAGTGCACCGGCAACGCCTACGACGACCCGGCCGCCGAGCGCGTCCCCGCAACCCTCCGCGACGCCCTGACCCTCTGGCAGGGTTCCGAGATCGCCCGCTCGGCCTTCGGCGACGAGGTCCACGCCCACTACGCCAACCAGGCCAAGGTCGAACTGGCCGCCTTCGACGCCGCCGTAACCGACTGGGAACTAACCCGTGGCTTCGAACGCCTCTAACCCCCACCCCCACCCCCCGCCCCCGCCCCCGCCCCCACCCCCACCCCTTGCCCGTGTCGATCTTGGAGTTGTGGTGGACGATATGTGGCGGTATGTGGTTTGTGCGGGGTACCACAACTCCAAGATCGACGGGGAAAGGGGTGGGGCGTGACGCGGGTGGTTGATCCGGCTAGTGGGGATGTGGTGGGGGAGGTGGGGGAGACCGGGCTGGGGGAGGTGGATGCGGCGATCGGGCGGGCTGCTGGTGCGTTCGAGGGGTGGCGTCTGGTTGCGCCGGGGGAGCGGGGGCGGGTGCTGCGGAGGTTCGCCGGGCTGGTCGACAGCCACCTGGAGGAGTTGGCGCAGCTGGAGGTGCGTAACGCCGGGCACACCATCGGCAATGCGCGGTGGGAGGCGGGCAACGTCCGTGACGTGCTCGACTACTACGCGGGTGCGCCGGAGCGGTTGACCGGGCAGCAGATTCCGGTGCCCGGCGGGTGGGACGTCACCTTCCACGAACCGCTCGGCGTGGTCGGGGTGATCGTGCCGTGGAACTTCCCGATGCCGATCGCCGCCTGGGGGTTCGCCCCGGCGCTGGCCGCCGGCAACACGGTCGTGCTCAAGCCCGCCGAGCTGACCCCGCTGACCGCGCTGCGCCTGGCGGAGTTGGGGCGGGAAGCCGGCCTGCCGGAGGGCGTGTTCACCGTGCTGCCCGGCCGGGGCGACGTGGTCGGCGAACGGTTCGTCACCCACCCGGCCGTGCGTAAGGTCTGCTTCACCGGCTCCACCGAGGTCGGCACCCGGATCATGGCCGGCTGTGCGGCCCAGGTGAAGCGGGTCACCCTGGAGTTGGGCGGCAAGAGCGCCAACCTGGTCTTCGCCGACGCCGACCTGGAGAAAGCGGCGGCCACCGCGCCGTACGCCGTGTTCGACAACGCCGGCCAGGACTGCTGCGCCCGCTCCCGGATCCTGGTGCAGCGCCCGGTCTACGACAGGTTCCTGGAGTTGCTGGAACCGGCGGTCCGGGCGCTGCGGGTGGAGAACCCCGCCGCCGAGACCGCCGAGATGGGACCGTTGATCTCCGCCGCCCACCGGGACCGGGTCGCCGGCTACCTCGACGGCGCGACTGTCGCGTTCACCGGCACCTGCCCCGACGGCCCCGGCTTCTGGCACGCCCCGACGGTGCTGCTCGCCGACTCCCCGGCCGACCGGCACTGGCGGGAGGAGATCTTCGGGCCGGTCGTCTCGGTGCTCCCCTTCGACGACGAGGCCGACGCGGTCCGGCTCGCCAACGACACCGAGTATGGCCTGTCCGGTTCGATCTGGACCCGGGACGTCGGCCGGGCGTTGCGGCTGGCCCGCGCGGTCCAGGCGGGCAACCTCAGCGTCAACTCGCACTCCTCGGTGCGCTACTGGACCCCGTTCGGTGGGATGAAGCGTTCCGGGCTCGGCCGTGAGCTGGGCCCGGACGCGTTGCACGCCTTCACCGACGTCAAGAACGTCTTCATCAGCACAGAGGAGTGATGCGCGTGCAGGGTCGGCTACAGGACCGGGTCGCCGTGGTGACCGGGGCGGGCAGCGGGATCGGCTTGGCCACCGTGCGGCGGTTCGCCGCCGAGGGGGCCCGGGTGGTCTGCGTCGACATCGACGACGAGGCCGGCGGGCGGGCCGCCGAGGAGGTCGGCGGGGAGTACGTGCACACCGACGTCGCCGACGAGGCAGCCGTGCGGGACCTCTTCGACGGGGTGGTGCAGCGGCACGGCCGGGTCGACGTGGCGTTCAACAACGCCGGCATCTCCCCGCCCGACGACGACTCCATCCTCGACACCGGGCTGGACGCCTGGGAGCGGGTGCTGCGGGTCAACACCACCAGCGTCTACCTGTGCTGCAAGTACGCGATTGCGCACATGCGCCGGCAGGGCAAGGGTTCGATCATCAACACCGCCTCCTTCGTGGCGCTGATGGGGGCGGCCACCTCGCAGATCGCGTACACCGCGAGCAAGGGCGGGGTGCTGGCGATGACGCGGGAGTTGGGCGTGCAGTTCGCCAGGGAGGGCATCCGGGTCAACGCGTTGTGTCCCGGCCCGGTCGCCACCCCGTTGCTGATGGAGCTGTTCGCCGCCGACCCGGAGCGGGCCGCCCGCCGGCTGGTGCACGTGCCGATGGGCCGGTTCGGCGCACCGGAGGAGATCGCCGCCGCGGTGGCGTTCCTGGCCAGCGACGACGCGTCGTTCATGACCGCCGCGCAGTTCGTCGTCGACGGTGGCATCACCGGCGCGTACGTCACCCCCCTGTGAGCGGATCCGACCGGCCCGGCCCGCCAGCCCGCGTCACCCGGCCCGGGGGGTCCGGCCGGCGGGCCCGTCCGCTGATCGGGATCACCGGGTACGTCGAGCCGGCGAGCTGGGCGGTCTGGCGGGACGTGCCGGCGTCGCTGGTGCCGCAGGCGTACGTCCGCTCGGTGACCGCCGCCGGGGGCCGGGCCGTGGTGCTGCCCCCGGACGAGCTGGACGCCGACGTGGTCGACGTGCTCGACGGGCTGCTGCTGGCCGGGGGCGCCGACGTCGGCCCGCACCGGTACGGCCAGCCGGTGGACCCGCGTACCGAGCCCCGGCCCGACCGGGACGCCGGTGAGTCGGCGCTGCTGGCCGCCGCGCTCGCCGTGGACCTGCCGGTGCTCGGGGTGTGCCGGGGCATGCAGTTGCTGGCCGTCACGTACGGCGGGTCGCTGCACCAGCACCTGCCGGACGTGGTGGGTCACGACCGGCACCGCCCCGCCCCCGGGGTGTACGGGGCGCATCCGGTCCGGTTCGCGCCGGGGACCCGGACGGCGTCGGTGCTGGCCGGGGTGGACCGGGTCAACTCGTACCACCATCAGGCGGTGGCCGATCCGGGCGGGCTCACCGTCACCGGCTGGGCCGACGACGCGGTGGTGGAGGCGGTGGAGGACCCGGCGCGACGGTTCCTGCTCGGGGTGCAGTGGCATCCGGAGAACGACGACGACCCGCGTCCGGTGACCGCCCTGGTGAGGGCGGCCCGGGAGGGCTGACGCTTCCCATAAAGCGGGAAATCTGTCCCGGAATGCGGTCAGCAGCGGCAGGATGACCGCATGGGGACCGTGTATCCGGCGCTGGACGGGCGACTGCGGGAGTTCGTCGAGGCGCAGCCGATGTTCTTCGTGGCCACCGCGCCCAGCGGCGGCGACGGGCACGTCAACGTCTCACCCAAGGGCATGCGGGGCACCTTCGTCGTGCTCGGCCCGCACCGGGTGGCCTGGCTCGACTACCACGGCAGCGGCGCGGAGACGATCGCCCACCTGCGCGACAACGGCCGGATCACGCTGATGTTCTGCGCCTTCGACGGCCCACCCAAGATCGTCCGGCTGCACGGGCGGGGCGTCGCCACCCCGGTCACCGACCCCGGCTACGCGGCGCTGCTGGCCGACTTCCCCGAGCCGCCCGACGTGCACGCCGTCCGGGCGGTGATCGGGGTGACCGTGGAGCGGGTCAGCGACTCCTGCGGCTACGCGGTGCCCCTGATGGACTACCGCGGCGACCGGGACCTGTTGCTCACCTCACACTCCCGGCGGACCGCCGAGGATCTGGTCACCTACCGGGCGACCAAGAACGCGGCCAGCATCGACGGCCTGCCGATCTTCTGAGCGGACCGCCCCTCACCGTGCGCTGTCGGGCAGATGACGGCAGGATGAGGCACGGGTTACCAGCGTCCGTTCGAACCCATGCGTTACGTTCCTGATCCGTCGGGGTAGAAGACGGACGCGACCGGCGTGAGCCGAGGCGTTTATGGGGGGCACGACCGGCCGAAGCAGGGGGCGCGGATGAGCTCGGCCCGTGGGGGCGAGGACGGACGAGGGCGGTCCGCGCTGTCGTCCGTCGACCCCGTGCTGCCGCCGTGGCTGGCCGGGGCGTTCACGGCCGGCGGCGAGATGGGCCGCCGGCTGCGCGGACACGACTGGGCGGCCAGCCCGCTCGGCAGCCCCGACACCTGGCCGGCGGCGCTGAGTCACGCCATCGGCATGATGCTCTCCTCGCGGGCCCAGATCGTGATGTTCTGGGGCCCCGACCAACTGGCCTTCTACAACGACGCCTACCGGCCCACCATCGGCGACAAGCATCCCGTCGCGCTCGGCCGGCCGGCCCGGGACCACTGGGCCGAGACCTGGGACGTGCTCGGCCCCCTGCTCGACGGCGTGTGCCGCAGCGGTGAGTCCTACCGGGCCGAGAACCACCCGTTCCTGCTCGACCGGCACGGCTTCGTCGAGCGGGTCTACTTCGACATCTCCTACGACCCGATCCGCGACGACGACGGCAGCGTCAACGGCGTCTTCTGCTTCGTCAACGAGACCACCGGCCGGGTCGTCGGGGAACGCCGGCTGCGGGCCCTGGCCGAACTCGGCTCCCGGCTCGGCGCGGCCGGCAGCATGGCCGAGCTGGGGCGGGCCACGGCGGCGGTGCTCGACGGGCACCGGGCCGACGTCCCGTTCGCCCTGGTCTACCTGACCGACGAGACCGATCGGCCGGTGCCGGCCGGGGTCAGCGGCGTCGATCCCGCCCGGGTGCCGGCCGAGCTGCCGGCCACGCTGGCCCGGGTCGCCGCCGGTGGGGTGGCCGCCGAGATCGAGGTGGCCGAACTGCTCGGCGCGGTGCCGGGCGACGCCGCCACCCGGGCCATGGTGCTGCCGCTCACCGCCACCAGCGAGCCCGCCGGGGCGCTGGTGGTCGGCCGGTCCGCCCGGCTGCCGTTCACCGACGAGTACCGCGACTTCCTCGGCCTGATCGCCGCGCAGGTCTCCCGGGTGGTCGGCCAGCAGCGGGTGTACGAGCAGGAGCGGGCCCGCGCCGCCGAACTGGCCGCGCTGGACCGCGCCAAGACCAACTTCTTCGCCAACGTCAGCCACGAGTTCCGCACCCCGCTGACCCTCGTCCTCGGCCCGCTGGAGGACCTGCTGGCCGACCCGACGCTGTCCGCCGCGCACCTCGACCGGCTGACCGTGATGCACCGCAACGCGCTGCGCCTGCTCAAGCTGGTCAACACCGTGCTCGACTTCTCCCGGCTGGAGTCCGGCCGGCTGACCGCCCACTACCAGCCCACCGACCTGGCCGAATACACCTCCCGGCTGGCCAGCACCTTCCGTTCCGCGACCGAGCGGGCCGGGCTGCGGCTCGTGGTCGACTGCCCGCCGCTGCCCGCGCCGGTCCTCCTGGACCGCGACATGTGGGAGAAGATCGTCTTCAACCTGCTCTCCAACGCGCTGAAGTTCACCTTCGACGGCGAGATCCGGGTCCGGGTGGCCGCTGCCGACGGCGCGGCACGGCTGGAGGTGACCGACACCGGGGTCGGCATCGCCGCCGAGGAAGTGCCGCACGTCTTCGAACGGTTCCACCGGGTGCCGGGGGTCCGCTCGCGTACCCACGAGGGCACCGGCATCGGCCTGGCCCTCGTCCGTGAACTGGTCGAGATGCACGGCGGCACGGTCGCCGCCACCAGCCGGGTCGACCACGGCACCACGGTCACCGTGACCGTCCCGTTCGGCTCCGCGCACCTGCCGCCCGACCGGGTCGCCGCCGCCGCACCGCTGCCCACCGGCGAGTCGGCGCAGGCGACGCTCCACGTCGCGGAGACCGCCCGGTGGACCGACCGGCCCGACCAGGCCGGCGGGCGGCCCGATCCGGCCACCGGCGAACCCGGGAGGTCCGGCCGGGTCCTGCTCGCCGACGACAACGCCGACCTGCGCGAACACGTCTCCCGGCTGCTCAGCCCCGAGTACGAGGTGGTGGCCGTGCCGGACGGCGCGGTGGCCCTCCAGCAGGCCACCGCGGGCCCGTTCGACCTGGTGCTCACCGACGTGATGATGCCCCGGCTGGACGGCTTCGGCCTGGTCACCGCGCTGCGTGCCAACCCGGCGACCCGGCACGTGCCGATCGTGCTGCTCTCCGCGCGGGCCGGTTCCGCCGAGGCGGTCGCCGGCCTGTCGGTGGGCGCCGACGACTACCTCACCAAGCCGTTCTCCGGGGCGGAGCTGATCGCCCGGGTCCGGGCCAACGTCGAGCTGGGCCAGCTGCGTGGGCAGATCATCCGCCGGCTGCGGGCGCTCGCCGACGCCGCCGTGGCGGTCAACACCGCGAAGTCGACAGCCGACGTGGTCCGGGTCGCCGCCCGGCACGCCCTGCACCTCGCCGATGCGGCCCGGGTGTCGGTCACCACGGTCACCGGCGTACGGCACGAGGCCGACGGTGGCGGCCCCGGCACCGACCAGCCGTCCCAGGTGCTGCCGCTGACCGGCAGCACCGGTGGGCAGCTCGGCGAGCTGCGGGTCTGGCGGCGGGAGGGCGACGGCACCGAGCACGTCGCCGTCGGGGAACTGGCCCGCCTGGTCGGCGTACGACTGGAGAACGCCCAGCTCTACGAGGCCGAACACCGGATCGCCACCACCCTTCAGCACAGCCTGCTGCCGCGTTCGCTGCCCCAGCTCCCCGGCGCGGTGGTGGCCAGCCGCTACCTGCCCGGCAGCACCGACGTCGAGGTCGGCGGCGACTGGTACGACGTGATCGGCACCGGCGACGACGAGGTGGTGCTGGTCATCGGCGACGTGGTCGGCAAGGGCGTCCAGGCCGCCGCCGCGATGGGTCAGCTCCGCAACGGCCTGCGGGCCTATCTGCTGGAGGGCTACGACCCGGGGCAGGCGTTGACCCGGCTCAACCGGCTGGTCGGCTCGACCGAGCGGCAGTCGTACGCCACGGTGTTCTGCCTCTCCTTCACTCCGCGCACCGGCCGGCTGCGGTATGCCAGCGCCGGTCATCCGTCCCCCCTGCTGATCCGAGGAGACGACGTGGCCTTCCTGCACGAGCGGGCCCTCGGGCCGCCCATCGGCGCGCTCACCGGCACCGACTACCGCACCGTCGAGGGTGGACTCGCCCCCGGCGGTCGGTTGCTGCTCTACACCGACGGGCTGATCGAGGACCGGCAGGCCGGCATCGACGCGGCGCTCGCCCAGCTTCGGGCGGACGCCGGCGCGGGCACCGGCGGCGGGCACGTCGCCGATCTGGTGGACGCCGTGGTGGAGCGGGTCGACGGGCGTGACCGGCACGACGACGTCGCGGTGCTGGCGCTGGAGGCCGCCGAGCTGAACCGGTTCGCGTTGCGGCTGCCCGCCGACCCGACCCGGCTCAGCGTGCTGCGTAAGCGGCTGGAGGATTTCCTGGTTGCCCACGGCGTCGGCGAGAACGACCTGTTCGACCTGATCGTCGCCGTGTCCGAGGCCGCCGCCAACGCCATCGAGCACCCGGTCGCGCCGGCGGAGCCGACGATCGGGGTGGAGGTGTCGATCGTCGACCGGACGGTGGTGGCGACGGTGCGTGACAGTGGCCGCTGGCGGGAGTCGACCGGGGCCGGGTTCCGGGGCCGCGGGCTCGCGTTGATCGAGGCGCTGGGCGAGCTGACGGTACGCCGTACCGGCGAGGGGACCGAGGTGTCGCTGCGCCGCCGGCTGGCCGACTGAGCCGGAGCCCGGGTCAGAGTGGGCGCAGCCACTCCTGGTCGCCGAGGCCGGAGATCTCCAGCACCCGGCTGACCTGCCGGGACGGGAACACGGTAAGTGTCTTCGGGAAACGCCGGGCGAGCTGGACCACCGCGTGGATGGCGGCGGAGTCGAAGAAGGTGACCGCGCGCAGATCCAGGGTGACCTGCCGGGCCGGCTCACGGAGGGTGGTCTGGACCATGGTGTCGGCGGTGGCCATGTCGACCTCGCCGGTCACCGTGACGCGGACGTGGTCCCCGGTGACCTCCGCGCGCGCGGAGAACACCGGCGGTGCGCCCCCTGGATCCACCCCGCCACCATTGCACAGCCCGGTGGGCGGCAACAACCGCCGGGCCGTGCGGGAGGCCCTCCGCCCTACGGAGATAGGCTGTCGTCATGACCGTCCGTGCCCCGCTCACCCCCGGCACGCTCTCCCCGTGGCGAGCGGTCCCCGACCACATCGCCCGCCCGGAGTACGTGGGCCGCAAGCAACCCCAGCAGTGGCGCGGCTCGCACGTGCAGACCCCGCAGACCATCGAGAAGATGCGGGTCGCCGGCCGGTTGGCGGCGCAGGCCACCCAGCTCGCGGGGGAGCACTGCAAGCCCGGGGTCACCACCGACGAGATCGACCAGGTGGTGCACGAGTTCCTCGTCGAGCACGGCGCCTACCCGTCGACGCTGGGCTACCGGGGCTTCCCCAAGTCCTGCTGCACCAGCATCAACGAGGTCATCTGCCACGGCATCCCCGACTCGACGGTGCTCGCCGACGGTGACATCGTCAACGTCGACGTCACCGCCTACCTCGACGGGGTGCACGGCGACACCGACGCCACCTTCTGCGTGGGTGAGGTGAGCGAGGAGGCCCGGCTGCTGGTCGAGCGCACCCACGAGGCGATGATGCGCGGCATCCGGGCGGTGCGCCCCGGCCGGCAGATCAACGTGATCGGGCGGGTCATCGAGTCGTACGCCAAGCGGTTCGGCTACGGGGTGGTCCGCGACTTCACCGGCCACGGCATCGGCGAGGCCTTCCACAGCGGCCTGTACGTGCCGCACTACGACAGCCCCCGGCCCACCGACATCATGGAACCGGGCATGACCTTCACCGTCGAGCCGATGATCACCCTCGGCACCTACCAGTACGACATGTGGGACGACGGCTGGACGGTCGTCACCAAGGACCGGAAGTGGACGGCCCAGTTCGAGCACACCCTCGTCGTCACCGACGACGGCTTCGAGATCCTCACCCTGCCGTGACCGACACCCCGGCCGCGCTGCGCGAGGCGCACCACGCGGACGTGTCAGGCGGCTGGCTGCGGCCCGCCGTGTTCGGCGCGATGGACGGCCTGGTCACCAACATCGCCCTGATCGCCGGGGTCGGCGGCGGTGGGGTGTCGGCGCACAGCATCGTGCTGACCGGCACCGCCGGCCTGGTCGCCGGCGCCATCTCGATGGGGCTGGGCGAGTACACCAGCGTCCGGTCGGCCAACGAGCAGGTCGCCGCCGAGGTGGCCAAGGAACGCCGCGAGCTGGAACGCCACCCGGAGGCCGAGGCCCGCGAGCTGTCCGACGCCTGGGTGGCCCGGGGCCTGCCCCGCGACCTGGCCAACCAGGTCGCCGAGGCGGTACGCCGCAACCCGGAGGAGGCGCTGCGGGTGCACGTCCGGGAGGAGTTGGGCGTCGACCCCGACGAGCAACCCAGCCCCTGGGCGGCGGCGATCTCGTCGTTCCTCTGCTTCTCCGTCGGCGCGCTGATCCCCCTGCTGAGCTACCTGCTCGGCTCCACCAGCCTGGCCCTGGCGCTCGCCGTCGGTGGGGTGGGGCTCTTCGCGGCCGGCGCGGTCGTGGCCCGGTTCACCGGTCGCCCGTGGTGGGCCGGCGGGCTGCGGCAACTGCTGCTCGGTGTGGCGGCGGCCGGCGCGACCTACCTGATCGGGATGCTCATCGGGGTGCAGGGCGGGCTCGGCTGACCTCGGGCTCAGCTGGCGAGCAGGTCGTCCACCGTGCCGTCGACCGGGCGGCCCCGGGCGGCAAGCTCCTCGGCCTGCCCGGTCAGCACCCGGCCCACCTCGGTCATGTCCGCGCCGGCCAACCCGGTACGCCGCACCGCGTCGCCCGGGTCACGGAAGTAGGTGCGGCTGAGCAGGCCGCTGACCGTGGCCGCCGCCAGCCGCGCCTCGCCCAGCATCACCAGCGCCTGGTCGGTCTCGTACCACTCGGCGAGCCGGGCCGCGCGGGCGTGCGCCGCCCAACCCCGGTACCAGGCCGCCCGCGCGGCGGCACTGAACTCGGCCGGCCGGGCCCGGGCCAGCCGGCCCAGGTGCTCGTCGCGCAGGGTACGCAGCCAGCCGGTCGGATCGTGGAGCGCGACGGTGGTGACGTACCGGTCGGCGGTCAGCGGCCAGGCCGGGGTCAGCGTCCGGGCCTGCCGCAGGTAGCTCTCGGCGTCGACCACGGTCAGCGCGACCAGCACCCCGTCCACCCGCCGGGTCGACGGGGCCGGCCCGCCGCCCGCCCGGTAGGTGACCAGCAGCAGGCCGACCTCGGCGTCCCCGCCACCGTCGTCGTCGCCGTGCGCCAGCGGGCCGTGCACGGCCACCGCCAGGATGTCCGCCGGGAAGCGTCGCCGCGCCGCGTCGGCAGTCCGACCGGCGACCCGCCAGCGTGGATCGTCCGGGTCCACCCCGGCCGCCGGCTCCGGCACGGTCACGACAGGTCGGGACCGGTCGGGGCCAACCGGAAGATGTGGATCTCCCGGCCGCCGGCCCGCTGCACGTACGTCCGGTACGCCGGCCACTCGGTGACCAGCAACTGCCAGAGCCGGTCCCGCTCGGCCCCGGCGGCCAGGTCGGCGCGGACGGCGAGCCGGCGACCCTTGACGGCGACCTCCGCCTGCGGCCGGGCGAGCAGGTTCAGCACCCAGCCGGGCTGGCGTGGCTGGCCCCAGTTGGAGCCGATCACCACGAACCCGTCGCCGTCCGGCACGTACAGCAGGGGGTTGCTGCGCGGCAGGCCGGAGCGGTGGCCGGTGGTCGTGATGATCAGCGAGGGGACCAACCCGAGCGCGACCACCCGGCCCCGGGTCAGCCGCCCGACCAGCCGGTCGGCGGGGACCAGCAGGCGCATGGTGGCACCGAACCACTCGTGGTGACCGAGCCGCCGGGTGAGGGTTCCGAGTACGGGCATCCGGCCAGTCTGCCTGGTCGACGCGGTGTGCGCACCCACCGGCTTCCGGCGGGCCGCTCAGTCCAGCCGGCGTTCGACCGTGAGGCGGGACCTGGTGAACAGGCCGGCACCGAGCATCGCCACCAGCGGCACCACCACCAGCACGCCGAGGGTCTGCCAGGGCACCACCACCGGGTACGGCGTCTGGGTCGGCCAGGTCTGCGCGTACTGGCGGTTCGTCGAGGTGAGGATGATCAGCGCGGAGCCGAGTCCGGCCGCGATGCCGAGCGCCGAGCCCACCACGGCGATCACCCCCGCCTGGCAGAGCGAGAGCACCCGGCGTACCCGGGGACTGGCCCCCACCGCCGCGAGCGTGGAGAGGTCCCGGCGGCCCTCCGCCGCGGCGAGCCCGGTGGCCACCCCGGCCGCGCCCAGGGTGATCACCCCGGCGCCGGCCGCCAGCAGGAGCAGCACCGGCCGCTGCTCCGAGCGGGGCGGACCCCGCTCGATCTGCGCCGTCACCGGCAGCAACGGCCGCAGCGCGGTGACCACCCGGTCGAGTTGCGCGGTGGTCGGCGCGGACCGGGTGTCGACGGCGAAACCGAGCGGCTCCGTGCGCAGGCCGGCCCGGGTGGCGGCGGCGGGGGAGAGCACCAGCCGGTCCACCGGCAGCCCGTCGCGCAGCAGGTGACCGGGGAGGGTGACGGTGGTAGCCACCGTCGGGCGGGATTCGTCGACCGACCGGTCGACCCGGAGCGTCACCCGGCCGTCGACCAGGTAGCGGGGGTCGGTCACCACCACGCCGCCGGCCCGCAGCACGGCGGTCGCCGCCGCCACCTCGGCCGCCGGGGCACCGCTGAGCACCCCGAGGGCGGCGCCGTCGTCGACCATCGCGGGCAGGTAGAAACCGCTGACGATGCGGACCGGCGGGACGCAGCGCGGGTCGGCCAGCGCCTCGCGGCGGACCTCGGCCGTCCGGTACGACTCCGCGTCGTACGGGCAGGCCCGGCCGGCGGGCAGCACCGGCGCGACCGTGCAGTAGGCGCTCGGGCGTCGCACCTGGGTGCAGCCGGGCACCGCCACCGGCAGCACGGCGTCGGTGCCCAGCTCGGCCCGGACCCGCTCGGTGATCAGCGGAAGCGGGGGCAGCGGGGCGGTGGAGTCCCGGTCGCCGCGCAGCAGCAGCACCCGGCCCGGCGGCATCCCCGGCTGCCAGTCGGCCTGGCTGCGGGCGTCGTCGCTGGCCACGTAGACGCCCAGGGCGACGCTGCCGGCGACGGCGGCCATCACCGCGGAGATGGCTGGGGCGGCCGACGAGCGGTTGCGGCTGGCGTCGCGCAGCGCGATCCGGGGGGCGGGTGGTAGCAGCGGGCCGAGCCGGGCCAGCAGCCCGATCAGGGTGGGCGTGCAGAAGACCAGGCCCAGCTCACCCAGGATCAGCCCGGCGAGGATCACCGGGGTGTCGCCCCGGCCGGCGCCCAGGGCGGCGGTGCCGCTGCCCAGCACGGTCAGCGCCACCCCGATGAGCAGCCACCGGCGGCGGTGCGGGGGTGCGGTCCGGCGACCGGCCAACCCGGCCACCACGTCCTGCCGGGCGGCGGCCAGCGCCGGTGCGAGCGCGGCCAGCACCCCGGCCAGCACCGCGACCGCCGCGATCGCGGCGAGCGCCGCCGGGAAGACCCGGTAGCCCCCGCTGCGCGTCCCCAGCAGGTGCTCCTCGACCAGCGACCGGCCGGCGAGCGCGGCGGTGACCCCGAGCAGCAGCCCGCACGCGGCCCCGAGCCCACCGAGGACCACCCCGTCGGCGAGCACGATCCGTCGCAGGTGCACCGGGTCGCCGCCGGCCACCGCGACCAGCGCCAGGTCCCGCCGCCGTCGCCGGACCCCGACGGCGAAGGCCGGGCCGACCAGCAGGACGACCTCCAGCAGACCGAGGCCGCCGACCAGCACCGCGTTGCTCGCCAGCACCGGGTCGGGCAGGTCGAGCGTCGACCCGTCGGGGGATTGGGCACCCGGCACCGGGTTCCGGGCACTGACCAGCACGCCGTGCGCGTTGAGCCGGTCCACCAGCGTGGCGTCCACCGGGCCGGGGAGGTCGACCAGCCAGCTCTCGTCGTAGCTCCGCCCGTCCCGGGGCAGCCCGGCCGGGGTCAGGGCGACGATCTCCCCGAGCTGGTCGGGGAACTCGACCACGCCGACCACCCGCCACCGGCGGGTGCCGTCGGCGGCGTCGACCGACCCGCCCACCCGTACGCCCAGCCGGGCGGCGGCCTGGGCGCTCACCGCGACCTCGTCGGGCGCGGTGGGGACCCGCCCGGACCGCAGCCGCACCGTCGAGCGGGCCACCGGATCCGTCAGGTCCAGCGCCCGCCCGTCGAGGGTCCTGGTCCGGTCGCCGATCCGCACCTCGAACGGCACCCACCAGCTCACCCGGCTGGCCCGGCTGCCGGCCGGCAGCAGCGCCTCGATCTCCGCCCGGCCCACCGGCCGCTCCCGGGTCACCTGATCACCCGTGCGGGCCCAGTTGGTGTCCCCCCAGGAGTCCTGGTGGATCGGGTTCTCCGCCACCCAGTTCAGCTCGACGTCGGCGGTGCCGGCCCGCTGGGCGAAGCTCTCCTCCCGGGTGAGGTCGGCCATGTCGTAGGTGACCGCGACGAAGCTCAGCACCACCACCGGCAGGGCGATCATCGTCAGCACCAGCGCGGTACGCCCCCGCGCCCGCCACGCCTCCCGCCGGGCGATCCGCAGCGCCGCCCGCCAGGACCCGACCGTGCCGGCGAGCCGACCGGGCGGGCCCACCCGGTCCCTCACGTCGGGCCGCGCGGCCGTTCGGGGCGGGGCGGTCACCGGCCGATTCCGGAGAGCAGGTGCTCAACCCCGGCCAGCGGCGCGGTGGAGTCGACCATGACACCGTCGCGGAGGAACACCACCCGGTCGGCCCAGCCCGCGTGCCGGGCCTCGTGGGTGACCAGCACCCCGGCCGCGCCCGCGTCGACCCGGCGGCGCAGCAGGTGCAACACCGCCTCCCCGGTCTGCGAGTCCAGCGCCCCGGTCGGCTCGTCGGCCAGCACCAGCCGCCGCTCGCCGACCAGCGCCCGCGCGATCGCCACCCGCTGCTGCTGCCCTCCGGACATCTGATCGGGGAAGCGTCCGCCGAGCCCGTCCAGGCCGACCTCCTCCAGCGCCGCCAGGGCCGCCCGCCGGGCCGGCCGTACGCCGACCCCGTCGAGTTCCAGCGGTAGGGCCACGTTCTCGGCGGCGGTGAGGCTGCCGAGCAGGTTCAGATCCTGGAAGACGTAGCCGATCCGGCGACGGCGCAGCCGGGCCAGCCGCCGCCCGTCGAGCGTGCCGAGCGTCTCCCCCTCGACCAGCACCTCCCCGGCGGTCGGCCGGTCCAGCCCACCGGCCAGGGTGAGCAGTGTCGACTTGCCCGAGCCGGAGGGACCCATCACGGCCACCAGCTCGCCGGGTCGTACGGCGAGGCTCACCCCGCGCAGCGCGTGCACGGCGGCCTCCCCACCCCCGTGGGTGCGGTGGACGTCGCGCAGTTCGAGCACCGCGCCGCCGGGGCCGGTCACCGGTGTGCCTCCTCGCCGGCCCGCTCCACCACCTCCGGCGGTGACCCGCTGCGTGCGGTCGGGGCCGCCGGCCGGTGCCGGACCAGGCTGGTCTCGCAGTGGTCGAGCCAGCGGATCTCCGCCTCGGCCTGGAACATCATCGCGTCCAGCACCAGCCGCCAGGGCAGGTCCTCCGGCCGGTCGCTGGTGTACTTGAGCCGGGTCAGCTCCTGCAACGTGCGCATGGTCGCGCCACGCTGGGTCTGCACCACCGCCCGCACGTCCACCCCGGGGGTGGTCAGCGCCAGGGCCAGCTTGATGGACAGTTCGTCGCGGGGGCGGTCGTTGCGGCTGATCGGGGTGACGAACCACAGCGCCAGGTCCGCCCGTCCGGCATCGGTGATGGCGTACGGCCGCTGCCCGCCCTCGTGCTCGGGCAGCGAACGGACCAGGCCGTCCCGCTCCAGCCGGTTGAGGGTGGTGTAGACCTGACCGATGTTCAGCGGCCAGGTCGAGCCGGTCGACTCCTCGAACGCGGCCCGGAGCTGGTAGCCGTACATCTGGCCGCGCTCCAGCAGGGCGAGCAGGCCGTGACGGATGGACATGCGACGGAGTATGCATACCCCGTATGCGGACCGCAACCGCAGGGTACGGCCGGTGGGTCAGGTGGGGCTGCCGGGGAACGGGACGGTCAGTGGGGTCAGGCCCGCGCTGCGCCGCCACCGGGTGGCCCGTACCGCGCAGTCGGTCAGCGCGTTGAGCGCCCGGGTGCGGTCCGCGCCGGTGGTCACCGGCAGCGCCGCCCGCCAGAACGCCCCGGTGCGCTCCTCCACCTGCACGGCCAGCCGCAGCGCGGCGGCCCGGTCGGTGACCGGGAACGGCAGGGCGTAGCCGGCCTGGTCGGCCGGGACCGTCCCCCCGGCGGAGCTGAGCTGGAGCACCAGCGCGTCGCGCCGGGACCGGTGGGCCGCCTCGGCGGCGCGGGCCGCCCGCCGGTCGGCGTCGGTGAGGTGCACCCCGATCGGGCCGTAGGCGTAGATCGCGGCGTACTCGGCGGTCAACGCGCCGGCGAGCGCGTCGCCAGGCGTGGCGGGAGCGGTGGAGCGGTTCACTTCAACGCCTCCAGGTGGGTGGCGCGGGCGGCGGCGATCGCGCCGAGCAGCGCGGCCCGGTCGCCCGGCGCGTCGGCGCACGCCTTCGCCGCGTTGTCCCGGCCCTGCTGCTCGGCCGAGCGCAGCGCGGCCAGCACGGCGGCCCGGTCACCCCCGGCGGGAGACGGGTCCGGCGACGCCGCGGCGGAGGGTTCGGGGCGGCCGATCACCCGACGCAGCTCGTCGGCGTGCGCGGCGTGCGCGTCGGCGATCGGGGTGAGCCGGGCGGCGAGCCCCGCGTCGGCGGCGATCGCGGCCCGGTGCCGGTCGGCCAGCGACCGGGCCTCGGCCGCGAGGGGTTCCAGCGGGTCGGGCGGCGGGGGCGGGTCGTCGCGGTCGAGAAGACCGCACCCGGTCAGCGGTACGGCGGCGACGCCGGCCGCCAGGAGCGCGCCGGCCCGCAGCACGGTACGCCGGGACTGCCCCGTTCCGTCGTGGTGCGTCATTGTTCTGCCCGTGGCCACCGGACAAGTCAACACCATCCCCGCCGTCCGCCGGGCGACCGCCGTCGGTGCGCCGCCGGGGCCGCCGTACCGACGGCGCGTTACGCTCTGCGCAGCCACCGGCGCTGCCGCCCCGGTGGCGTCCCGGCGTGCCGGTCCGACGACCGCCGCCGACCAGGAGAAGGGTGCCCAGATGACGCAGCGTGGCCGTGCCACCAGGCCGACGGCGCCGGCGGGACGCTCCCGCCGCACCGACGGTCCCCGGGGCGGCGACCGTGCCGGCGCATCCCGGGGTGACCTGGCCGCCCGTCGTGACCGGTTGCGCGCGGTGATCGAGCCGGTGGTCGCCGGGGCGGGCTACGACCTGGAGGACGTCTCGGTCTCCCGGGCCGGCCGCCGGCACGTGGTCCGGGTGATCGTGGACGCCGACGGCGGGATCAACCTGGACGCGGTCGCGGTCGTCTCCCGGGCGGTCTCGGCGGCGCTGGACGCGGCCGAGGAGTCCGGCGGGGACATCGTGGCGGGGGAGTACCAGTTGGAGGTCAGCTCCCCCGGGGTGGACCGCCCGCTGACCCTGCCCCGGCACTGGCGGCGCAACGCCGGCCGACTGGTCAAGGTGACCGTCCGGGCCGGGGAGCCCGCCGTGGACCGGCAGGTCACCGGTCGGGTGGTGGCGGCCGACGACGAGCGCGTGGTGCTGGAGACCGAATCCGGTCCGGTGGAGCACCGGTACGCCGAGCTGGGCCCCGGCCGGGTGCAGGTCGAGTTCCACCGCCTCGACGAGATCGACGAGGCGGACGAGATCGACGAGGTCGGCGACGACACCGACGAAGATGACGACGATGATGTGGAGGACGAGGAGAGGTGAACATCGACCTCGCGGCGCTGCGCGCACTGGAGCGCGAGCGGGAGATCCCGTTCGACACGATCCTCGCGGCGATCGAGACCGCGTTGCTGACCGCCTACCGGCACACCGACGGCGCCGAGTCGTACGCCCGGGTGGAGATCGACCGCAAGAACGGCGCCGCCCTGGTCTACGCCCAGGAGCTGGACGACGACGGCAGCGTGGTACGGGAGTGGGACGACACCCCGCACGACTTCGGCCGGATCGCGGCGATGACCGCCAAGCAGGTGATCCTCCAGCGGCTGCGGGAGGCCACCGACGAGGTGCACTTCGGCGAGTACGTCGGCCGCGACGGCGACCTGGTCACCGGCGTGGTGCAGGCGCACGAGGCGCGCAGCGAGAAGGGCATCGTCAGCGTCGACCTGGGCAAGCTGGAGGGCGTGCTGCCGCAGTCCGAGCAGGTGCCCGGCGAGCGGTACACCCACGGCGAGCGGATCCGCTGCGTGGTGGTGCACGTGACCAAGGGGATGCGTGGGCCGCAGATCACCCTGTCCCGCTCGCACCCGGCGCTGGTGAAGAAGCTCTTCGCGCTGGAGGTGCCGGAGATCGCCGACGGCACCGTGGAGATCGGGGCGATCGCCCGTGAGGCAGGTCACCGCACCAAGATCGCCGTCCGGTCCACCGTGCAGGGCGTGAACGCCAAGGGCGCCTGCATCGGGCCGATGGGCCAGCGGGTCCGCGCGGTGATGAGCGAGCTGCACGGCGAGAAGATCGACATCATCGACTGGTCGGACGACCCGGCGACCTTCGTCGGCAACGCGCTCTCGCCGGCCAAGGCGCTGCGGGTCGAGGTGGTCGACCTGGCCACCCGTACGGCCCGGGTGACCGTCCCGGACTTCCAGCTCTCCCTGGCGATCGGCCGGGAGGGGCAGAATGCCCGACTTGCCGCCCGGTTGACCGGTTGGCGGATCGACATCCGGTCCGACGTGGAGCAGCCGGGCACCGGCGGTCGGGGCGGCGGCGAGCACGTCCCGGAGCCGGGCGGAGCGATCTCGGGCGGCTAGGGGTAGACTTCTTCCAGTGGTACGACGCGCGCATCCGGAGCGCACCTGTGTGGGTTGCCGGAAACGTGCGCCGGCCAGCGAACTGCTGCGGATCGTCGCGGTCGGTGACGAGGATGGTCACAGTCTCCGGCCTGATCCGAGCCGCAGTCTGCCGGGTCGGGGAGCGAACATGCACCCGGATCCGGCCTGCTTCGCGCTGGCGGTGCGGCGTCGCGCCTTCGGGCGGGCGCTGCGACTCACCGGGGTCCCCGATCACGGTGCCGTCGCGGAGCACGTCGATGCGTCAACCACTACGTCCGGTCAACCCGATCGGGCGAGGGTCGCTAGCAAGGTAGGACGACCGACATGAGCACACGATGAAGTCCCTGAAATGACCAGGCTTCAAGTGCACGAGTGAGGTCGCTGCGGGTGCTGCCCGCACGACCTCGGAGTGAGGAGTGCAGTGGCAGGTAAGGCCCGCGTACACGAGCTTGCTAAGGAGCTCGGGGTCGAAAGCAAGACAGTGCTCGCCAAGCTGAAGGAAATGGGCGAGTTCGTTAAGTCCGCGTCCAGCACCGTCGAGGCGCCCGTCGCCCGACGCCTGCGTGGCGCATTCGTCGCGTCCGCCGGTGGTTCGTCGGCACCGTCCGCTCCGGCGGCGGCCCCGAGCCCGGCACCGACCCCGACGCCGCCCCCGACCCCGGGTGCCCCCCGGGTCTCGGCCCGACCGATGCCGCCCCGGCGGCCGGCCGCGCCGACCCCTGGACCGAAGCCCAAGGGCCCGGTCCCCGGCCCGCCGCAGCCGGTGACCCCGGTCGCCAAGCCGGCGAGCGCACACGACATCGAGGTGGCCGCCGCCGAGGCGCGCGCCGCCGCGTTGAAGGCCGAGCAGGAGGCCGCGGTCAAGGCCGCCCAGGCCGCCCGGCAGCAGCAGCGGGACAACGTCCGGCGGGAGCCGCCCACCGAGGGTGGCCCGCGTCCGGGTCCGCGTCCCGGCCCCAACGCCGTACCGCCGCGTCCGGGCACCCCGGCCGCTGGCCGGCCCGGTGGTCCCCCGGCGGGCCCCGGTGCCCGTCCCGGTGGTCGTCCGCCGGCGCGCGGTGCCGGTAACAACCCGTTCGGTATCCAGGGTGGCCAGCAGCAGCGGCCCCCGGCGGCCGGCGGCGGCGGTCCCCGGCCGAGCCCGGCCGGCATGCCCCCGCGGCCGAGTCCGGCGTCGATGCCCCCGCGGCCCAGCCCGGCCTCGATGCCGAGCCAGCGGCCCACCACCGGTCGCCCCGGCGGTCCCGGTGGCGGTCGTGGTGGCCCCGGCGGCGGTGCCGGTCGTCCCGGTGGCGGTGGCGGTGGCTTCCGTCCCGGTGGCGGCGGCGGTGGCGGTGGCTTCCGTGGCGGTCCCGGTGGCGGCGGTGGCGCCGGCGGCGGTGGCTACCGTGGTGGCCCCGGTGGCGGCGGTGGCGCTCCCGGCGGTGGTTTCCGTCCGGGTGCCCCGGCCGGTGGCGGTGGTCGTCCCGGTGGTGGCGGTCGTGGCCGTGGCGGCGGTGCCGCGGGTGCCTTCGGGCGTCCGGGTGGCCGGCCGACCCGTGGCCGCAAGTCCAAGAAGCAGCGCAGACAGGAGTTCGACAACCTGTCGGCCCCGACCATGAGCTCGGGCGCGCCCCGGGGTCAGGGTCAGGTCGTCAGGCTCTCCCGTGGCGCCTCGCTGTCGGACTTCGCCGACAAGATCAACGCCAACCCGGGTTCGCTGGTCCAGGAGATGTTCAACCTGGGCGAGATGGTCACCGCGACCCAGTCCTGCTCTGACGAGACCCTGCTGCTGCTCGGTGAGCACCTCGGTTTCGACGTGCAGATCGTCAGCCCGGAGGACGAGGACCGCGAGCTGCTCGCGCAGTTCAACATCGACCTCGACGCCGAGGTCGCGGAGGACCGCCTGGTCAGCCGTGCGCCGGTGGTGACCGTCATGGGTCACGTCGACCACGGTAAGACCAAGCTGCTCGACGCGATCCGTAAGGCGAACGTGGTGGCCGGCGAGGCGGGTGGCATCACCCAGCACATCGGCGCCTACCAGGTCCACGTCCCGCACGAGGGCGAGGACCGCGCGGTGACCTTCATCGACACCCCGGGTCACGAGGCGTTCACCGCCATGCGTGCCCGTGGTGCCCAGGTCACCGACATCGTGGTGCTGGTGGTGGCGGCCGACGACGGCGTCATGCCGCAGACGATCGAGGCGCTCAACCACGCCAAGGCGGCCGAGGTGCCGATCGTGGTCGCGGTCAACAAGGTCGACAAGCCGGAGGCGAACCCCGACAAGGTCCGCCAGCAGCTGACCGAGTACGGCCTGGTCGCCGAGGAGTACGGCGGCGACACCATGTTCGTCAACGTGGCGGCCAAGCCGGGCATCGGCATCGACGAGCTGCTGGAGGCGGTCCTGCTGACCGCCGACGCGTCGCTGGAGCTGACCGCTCCGATCGACGGGCCGGCGCAGGGTGTGGCCATCGAGGCGCACCTGGACAAGGGTCGTGGTGCGGTGGCGACGGTGCTGGTGCAGAAGGGCACCCTGCGGGCGGGCGACTCGATCGTCGCCGGTGGGGCCCACGGCCGGGTCCGCGCCATGCTCGACGAGAACGGCAACCAGGTCGCCGAGGCCGGTCCGGCCCGTCCGGTCCTGGTGCTCGGTCTGACCGCGGTGCCGGGTGCGGGTGACACCTTCCTGGCCGCCGAGGACGACCGCACGGTGCGGCAGATCGCCGAGCAGCGGCAGGCACGACGGCGGGCGGCGTCCTTCGCCAACTCCCGTGGCCGGGCCACCCTCGAAACGCTCATGGAGCAGCTCAAGGAGGGCGAGAAGACCTCGCTCAACCTGGTGCTCAAGGGCGACGTCTCCGGTTCCGTGGAGGCCCTCGAGGACGCGCTGTTCAACCTCGACATCCCCGAGGAGGTCCAGCTCAGGATCATCCACCGGGGCGTGGGTGCGATCACCGAGAGCGACGTCATGCTCGCGAGCGCCTCGTCCGAGGCGGTCACGATCATCGGCTTCAACGTGCGGGCCGCCAACAAGGTCCGCGAGATCGCCGACCGCGAGGGCGTGGAGATCCGGTACTACACCGTCATCTACCAGGCCATCGAGGAGATCGACGCCGCGCTCAAGGGGCTGCTCAAGCCGGAGTACGAGGAGGTCGAGCTGGGCACCGCGGAGATCCGCGACGTCTTCCGCTCGTCCAAGATCGGCAACATCTCCGGTTGCATCGTCCGGTCCGGCATCATCCGCCGCAACGCCAAGGCGCGGCTGCTGCGGGACGGGGCGGTCGTGGCGGACAACCTCACGATCAGCTCGCTCAAGCGGTTCAAGGACGACGCGACGGAGGTCCGCGAAGGCTTCGAGTGTGGTCTGACTCTGGGCGGTTTCAACAACGTCCAGGTCGGCGACACTATCGAAACCTTCGAGATGCGGGAGAAGCCGCGCGCCTGATCCGAGGCTGACAACAGTGCTCAAGGGGTTTACGCCACCCGGCGTAAACCCCTTGAGCATGTCCGGGCCGCTTCCGTAACGTCCGTGGCGATGTATACCGGAACCGCACTCTTCGACCTGCTCCTGCCGGGCGACTCCCGCTCTCTCAAGGCGAAGCGCTCCTACGTCCGGCCCATCGTGGCGGCGCTGCGCCGGTTCGAGGTGTCGGCCGCCGAGGTGGGCGCGCTCGACCTGCACGGTCGGGCCGAGATCGGGGTGGCCGTGGTGGCCGCCGAGGCGAGCCACGTCCGCGACGTGCTCGACTCCTGCGAACGGCTGGTCGCCGCCCGCCCCGAGGTCGACCTCCTCTCCGTCCGCCGCCACCTCCACACCCCCGAAGACTGACCACCCTCCCCGCCGGCCCCGCTGATCCCGTACACCCTCCCCACCGGCCCCCCGCTGGCGCCCGCCTGCCCTCGTGGACCCCGAGTGTCTTCGTTGACCCCACAGCTCCTCGTTCACCCCTGGGCCCTCGTTGAGCTCGCCTGCCCTCGTTGATCAAGAGGTTTGCGTCAGCCTCGACGGTGATCAAGAGCTTTGCGTCAGCTTTGATCTTCAGGTTGACGCAAACCTCTTGATCAGTTGACGCAAACCTCTTGATCACCGGGGCGGGTTGGGCGGGGCGGGTTGGGCGGGGCGGGTTGGGCGGGGCGGGTTGGGCGGGGCGGGTTGGGCGGGGCGGGGAGTGGGGTGGGGCGGGGTGGGGGCGGGCGGGTGGGGGTGGCGCGCGGGTAGTGTTCGAGGTGTTGGGTGGTTGGTCCCGGTGACGTCCGCGTCGCCGTTCCGGCCGCGGAAGGAACGCCCTGGAGGTGGGGGACATGACTGATCCGGCCAAGGTTCGCCGGCACGCCGAGCGGATTCGCGAACTGGTCGCCTCGGTGGTGCGGAGCCAGATCAAGGACCCCCGGCTCGGGATGATCACCATCACCGACGCCCGGATCACCGCCGACCTGCGCGACGCCACCGTCTTCTACACCGTCCTCGGTGACGCGGCGGCCCAGGCCAGCACCGCCGCCGCGCTGGAGAGTGCCAAGGGCATGCTGCGCAGCACCGTCGGCAAGGCCCTCGGGCTGCGTCACTCGCCCTCGCTGACCTTCGTCCTCGACGACGTGCAGGACCAGGTCAAGCAGATCGACGACCTGCTCGCCCAGGCCCGGCACGCCGACGCCGAGGTGCAGCGGCTGGCCGCCCAGGCCAAGTACGCGGGCGACGCCCAGCCGTACCGGGTCGACGACGAGGACGACGAGGCGGACGACGACGTCAGCACCGACACGTCCGCGACGGACCGGCGGTGACGGCCGCCCCGGGCACGGCCGACGAGCTCCGTACCGGGTCACCGTCCGCGGGCCCCGGCGAGGATGACTGGGCTGCCGCTGTCGCGGCGGTACGTGGCCTGTCGGCCGACGCCCGGGTGCTGCTGATCTGTCACGTCAACCCGGACGGCGACGCGCTGGGCAGCATGCTCGGCTTCGGGCTCGGGCTGCGCCGGCTCGGCGTCCACCGGTTGCAGGCCACCTTCCCGGGGCCGCCCGAGGTGCCGGAGCCGTTCCGTTGGCTGCCGGGCCTCGACCTGCTGGTGCCGGCGGCGGAGGCGTACCCGGACCCGGACCTGGTGGTCTGCTTCGACGCCGCGAGCGAGTCGCGGCTCGGTGACCTGGTCGACCGGCTCGACACCGCCGGCACCTCGATCGTCCTCGACCACCACGCCTCGAACACCGGTTTCGGTGCGGTATGCCTGGTCGACCCGGTGGCGGCGGCGACCTCGGTCGTCGCCGAGCAGTTGCTCTCCCGGCTCGACGTGCCGCTGGACGCCGAGATCGCGACGGGCCTCTACGTCGCGCTGACCACCGACACCGGCTCGTTCCGGTTCGCGGCCACCACTCCCGAGGTGCACCGGCTCGCCGCCCGGCTGCTCGCCACCGGCCTGCACCCCGGTGACATCTCCCGTCAGGTCTTCGACACCCGGCCGTTCGGGGCGGTCCGGCTCTTCGGTGAGGTGCTGGGCCGCGCCCGGCTCGAACCGGAGGCCGCCGCCGGTCACGGCCTGGTCTGGACCGACGCCACCCTCGACGACCTGGCCCGGCACGACCAGCAGCCGTACGTGCTGGAGTCGCTGATCGACTCGGTCCGCTGCACCGCGGAAGCGGACGTCGCCTGTGTGCTCAAGCAGGTCGGGCCGGTCGAATGGGCGGTGTCGATGCGCAGCAAGGGTGCCGTCGATGTCAGCGCGGTGGCGGTGGCGTTGGGTGGCGGAGGCCACCGCTTCGCCGCCGGTTTCACCGGATCGGGCGACGCCGAGCAGGTCATCGCCCTGATCAGGGCCGAGTTGGCCGGTGCGCTGACCGGTGGCCCCGCCGATGCCGACGGGTGTCGGTCTTCCCGCACGCGGTGACCCCGGGGAGAATCGGACGATGGAGCAGCCGCACGAGATCGCCGTGGACGTCTCCCGCGCCTGGGACAGGCCGGTGGTCACCGTGCCGGTGCTGGCCTGCCTCTCCCTGGTCGGTGGGCAGTTCCCGTCGTTCTCGGCGCAGGCCAACATCTGGACGCTGGGAACCGGCGGTGCGCTGATCTGGCTCGGGCTCGGCAACCGGGTGCAGCGTCGGCCGGCACCGCGTCGGCTGGGCCGGGGCGCCGTCTGGTGGCTGCTCCCGGCGGCACTGTTCGGGGTGCTCGAAGGGGCCACCTTCGTCATGGCGGTCGGCGACGAGTTCCCCACGTTCTCCCGCCTGGCCGATCCGCTGCTGGAGGACGACCTGGTCCGTTCAGCGGCCTGGTTCGCCTGGCTGGCCGCGTTCTGGGGGCTGGTACGGCGATGATGCGGACCCTCGCCATCAGTGGCTTCCTCGCTTCGCTGGTGCTTTTCGCGGTCGTCGAGTGGGCGGCCCGCCGGGCGGGTTCCCGGATCCCCTCCCTGGGCGACATCTGTGCCTACGTGATGCGGTACGAGGTCGGGCCGGTGCCGGTCGGACGGATCGGCGTGTTCGGGTTCTGGTGGTGGCTGGGCTGGCACTTCCTGGCCCGCTGACCGCCTACCTCCCGGCGGGTCCCGGCCGCTGCGGGCCGGGCAGGAGCGGCGGCTAGGGGTCCGGGTCCGGTGCTACCTGTTCGGCTGGGGCTCGGGTCTGGCCGGCGGGTTCGGCCCGGTGTCAGGTGGTTGGTCCGGGCCGGCCTTTCCTCCCTCGTGCGGTGCGTCCGCCCGGCCCGGTTCTGCCGGGTTCGAGCTGCCCGGTCGCACACCTCGTGCGGGTTCGACCCGATTGAGGCTCGTCTTCGGTCGGGGTCGGGCCGGTTCGGCGGTGCCGTTCCGTGGTCGGCGTGTCCTGCTCGATCGGACGGGTCACGGGGGCTCCGGCGGAGTCCGGTTCCTGCGCGGTGCGGGTGTTCGTGCCGCGTCGGTCGGGTCGGGGTGCTCCCGGGGTGCTCGCCGGGCTCGTCCAGATGACGGGAAGAGTGGGCACTATTTGGAAAGTAAACGTTAACTTGGGAGAGGCCGACGTCACGCCGTGACGCAGGTCGCGGGCGGTGGTGCCACACCCGGTGCCGCCTCCCTCCAGGGTCTGACCGACCCGGGCTCACGCTGCCAGGCGAGCCGCTCCGGTGATCCCGGGCTGCCTTCCCGGCGCTCAGCAGGACCGCCCGTCCGGGCCACCTGTTCAGTGGTCCGCACCCTGGAAGGACACACCGCCATGGCGACCAAGCCCAAGACCGAGACCACCGACGAGGCCCGCGAGCAGATGCGCCGCGCGTTGCAGACCTCGATGGACACCCGTCAGTGACCCTGCCCCACCGCCGGTGACCCGCCGCCCGGCTGAGTCGTGACTCAGCCCGGCCCGGTGGTCGTGCTCGGTTCCGCTAGGCCCGGTGCCGTTCGTCCCACCCGGCTCAGCCCTGGGTCGGGGTCCCGGCGTGGCCCGGCTCCACCCCGGCCCAGGTGCGGTCCGGCTCGGCCGTAGCGCCGACTCCGGATCGTCCCGACCCTGGCGTCAGCCGGGTACGGGCCGGTCCAACACCGGCTGCGCTCAGCTCCATCCCCTCCCGGCCCTCGGCCCGGCTCCGGTTGCGCTCGGCTCCACCCTGGCCAGGGCCCGACTCTGGCCGCGACCGGTGCCCCAACAGGGCCAGGCTGTTCAACCCACCCGGCCGAACCGTGTTCGACCGGCTCCACCATGCGGTGTCCAGGGTCGCCCGGCTCAGGCCGCGTCCGACCGCAATGATGGGACGACATCCAAAGATCACTCGATCGGTCGGTGCACCCCGCGGTGACCGAAACCGTCCCATCAGCCGGCCGGTCGGGTCCTGGCCAGAGCCGGGCCGCCCGTTGGCCCGCATCCGCCGGGCCGCGCCGGCCGGGGCACCCCCGTCGCGTCCGTCGGGGCGACCGACCGGGGCACCCCCCGTTGCCTCCGTCGGGCCGACCGGCCGGGGCACCCCCCCGTCGCCTCCGGGCCGCGCCGCCTCCGCCAGCTCGGCCCATGTCAGTCGCGCCCGGCTCGGTCCACGTGAGCCGCGCCGGCTCGGTCCACGCCGGTCGAACCCCGCCGTTCGGGCCAGGGACGCCAGGCCAGGGACGCCAGGCCAGGGACGCCGGGCCAGGGACGCCGGGCCAGGCACGCCGGGCCGGGGACGCCGGGCAAACCATGCCCCGCAATCCCGCCCCCCGCTGAATCCGCCCGGCCCAGACATTCCGCCTCACCCACTCCATCACCCGGATGCCCGGCCCCTACGGTCGCGTGCGTCGCCGGGTCGTTTCCGTCGACGCCGTTCGGTAAGTGATGCTGACGCTTGCGTTCCTTACCGCAGGCATGCCAGGATCGGCGGCGATGAGCCAGTCCACCGCCACCGCCACCGCGCTCGCCTCGCCGCGCCGGATCGCCGCGCTCGCCCTGCCCGCCCTGGTGGTACTCGCGGCCGAACCGCTCTACGTGCTGGTCGACACCGCCGTCGTGGGGCACCTGGGCCGGGTCCCGCTGGCCGCGCTCGCCGTCGGCGGCACGGTGTTGACGCTCACCGCCTGGCTCGGCACCGTGCTGGCGTACGGCATCACGGGGCGGGCGGCCCGCCGGTTCGGTGCCGGTGACCGGGCTGCGGCGCTGGCCGAGGGCGTCCAGGCGTCCTGGTTGGCGTTCGGGGTGGGCGTGCTGGTGGCCGTCGGCATGCAGGTCGGCGGTGACGCGCTGGCGCGTACCCTCGCCGGTGGTGGTGGCGAGGTGGCCGACACCGCCGGGCAGTGGCTGCGGATCGCGGCCCTCGGCGCGCCCGGCCTGCTGCTGGCCGCCGCCGGCAACGGCTGGTTGCGCGGCATCCAGGACACCCGCCGCCCGCTGCTGTTCGTGCTCGGGCCGAACCTGCTCTCCGCACTGCTCTGCCCCCTGCTGGTCTACCCCGCCGGGCTCGGGGTGACCGGCTCGGCGGTGGCCAACGCGATCGCCCAGACCGTCTCGGGTGCCCTCTTCGTCGGGGCGCTGCTGCGGGAGCGGGTGGGCGTGCGGCCCCGGCCGGCGCTGATCCGCCAGCAGTTGGTGCTCAGCCGGGACCTGCTGATCCGGGGGCTCGCCTTCCAGGCCAGCTTCCTGTCCGCCACCGCCGTCGCCGCCCGGTTCGGCGCCGCCGCCGTGGGGGCCCACCAGATCGCGCTGCAACTGTGGTTCTTCACCGCGCTGCTGCTCGACGCGTTGGCGATCGCCGCGCAGGCGTTGATCGGCGCGACACTGGGTGCCGGCGACGCCGCCGGTGCGCGCGCCCTGGCCCGCCGGTTCGCCCTGCTCGGCGGGGTGTGCGGGGTGGCCTTCGCGGTGCTGATCGCCGCCGGGGCCGGCGTCGTGCCGTCCCTGTTCAGCTCGGATCCCGAGGTACGCGGGCAGGCGATGGTGGCGTGGCCCTGGTTCGTGGCGATGCAACCGTTCGCCGGGGTGGTGTTCGCCCTCGACGGTGTGCTCATCGGTGCCGGCGACATCCGCTACCTGCGCAACCTGACCGTGGTCGCGGCGGTCGGCGGCTTCCTGCCGGCGATCTGGCTCTCCCACGCGTTCGACCTCGGTCTGGGCGGCATCTGGGCCGGCCTCACCCTGCTCGTGGTGATCCGGCTCGTCGGCGTGCTGCTGCGACTGCGGTCCGGCAGGTGGGCGGTGGTCGGCGCGGTGCGCTGACCGACGCGCGGCGACCGGTGACGGTTCTCCGGCCGGCCAGCTCCCGTCGTGGACGTCGCCCGTCGGGGCCGGTGCGGTCCGCCGGCGCGCGGTCCGGCCCCGACCAGCTCGGACAACCGCCGGCCGAGGGTACGACGGTGACGCATCCACTCGGGGAGTCCGACCCGGGCACGGTGCCCGGGTGGGGGCGGTGTGGTCATGCCGCTCCTGACGACCGACGAGGCGTCTGCGGGGTGGCACGGCATGGTGCCGTGCGGTGGCGGGCGGGATGGACCCGTCTGGCAGGCTTGGCGGTCGTGAACGGTGACGGTCTGATCGTGGTCGACAAGCCCGGCGGCATGACGTCGCACGACGTGGTGGCGCGCATCCGCCGGTTGGCCCGTACCCGCCGGGTCGGGCACGGCGGCACCCTCGACCCGATGGCGACGGGGGTGCTGGTGATCGGGGTCGGCCGGGCCACCCGGCTGCTGACGTACGTGATCGGGGCGGGCAAGAGCTACACCGCGACGGTCCGGCTCGGCCAGTCCACGGTCACCGACGACGCCGAGGGCGACGTGATCGGGACCACGCCGGCCGGTGCGCTGACCGACGCCGCGATCCGGGCCGCGTTCGTGCCGTTGACCGGCGAGATCGACCAGGTGCCCAGCGCGGTCAGCGCCATCAAGATCAATGGGGAGCGGGCGTACAAGCGGGTCCGGGACGGCGAGCAGGTCGAGCTGCCCGCCCGGCGGGTCACCGTCTCCCGGCTCGACGTGTCGGCGATCCGCCGGGACACCCCGGACGTGGTCGACGTGGACATCGACGTCGACTGCTCGTCGGGGACGTACATCCGGGCGCTGGCCCGGGACGCGGGCCTGGCGCTCGGCGTCGGCGGGCACCTCACCGCGCTGCGACGGACCGCTGTGGGCAGTTTCACCCTGGCCGAGTCGGCGACCCTCGCGGCGCTGGAGCAGCGCGCGCCCGAGGTTGTCACCCTGCCCCTCGACACGGCCGCCGACAGGTACTTCTCCCGTCGGCAGGCCAGCGCCGACGAAGCGAAGGTGCTCTCCCACGGCGGCCCGCTGGACCCGGTGGGCATCGCCGGACCGTACGCCGTCTTCGGACCGGACGGTGGCCTGATCGCTATCGTCAGCGAGCGGGACGGCCGGGCCCGCGCGGAGATCGTGCTCGCCCCGGCCTGACCGGGCCGCCGGCCGGCGCGGTGGGGACGGGGTGGGCAACGACGGCCGGGACGACCGGCGGCGGGTGGTACGGGTGTGAGCCGGTCAGCGGCGGAGTAGGAAAGGAGCGGCATGCAGCGGTGGCGGGGGTACGAGGCGACGCCCGGTGACTGGGGGCGGTCGGTCGTCACCATCGGCGTCTTCGACGGTGTGCACCGGGGGCACCAGGCGACCATCGGGCACGCCGTGGCGCGGGCCCGTGAGCTGGGCGTACGGTCGGTGGTGGTGACCTTCGACCCGCATCCGGCCGAGGTGGTCCGCCCCGGCGCGCACCCGGCCGTGCTCACCGAGCCCACCCGCAAGGCGGAGCTGATCGAGGCGCTCGGGGTCGACGTGCTGTGTGTGGTGCCGTTCACCGCCGAGCTGTCCCGGTTGCCGGCCGAGGCGTTCGTGCACGACATCCTGGTCGAGCACCTGCACGCGGCGCTGGTCGTGGTGGGGGACAACTTCCGGTTCGGGCACCGGGCCGCCGGGAACGTGGCGCTGCTCGAACAGCTCGGTGGGACCTTCGGCTTCGGGGTGGAGAACGCCCCGCTGGTCGCCGCCGACGGCACGGTCTTCTCCTCGACGTACGTCCGGGCCCGGATCGAGGCCGGGGACGTGGCGGCGGCGACCGTCGTGCTCGGCCGGCCGCACCGGCTGGAAGGGGTGGTGGTGCTGGGCGACCAGCGCGGCCGGGAGCTGGGTTTCCCCACCGCCAACCTGCGCTGCCCGCCGCACGCGGCGGTGCCCGCCGACGGGGTGTACGCCGGCTGGCTGGTGCGCGGGGGCATCGAGCGGCTGCCGGCGGCCATCTCGATCGGCACCAATCCGACGTTCGCCGGCCGGGAGCGCCGGGTCGAGGCGCACGTGCTGGACTTCGCGGGCGATCTGTACGGCGAGCAGGTTGCCCTCGACTTCGCCGCCCACCTGCGTGGCCAGATCCGGTACGACGCGATCGAACCGCTGCTGGTGCAGATGGCCGAGGACGTCGCGCGGACCCGGGTGGCGGTCGGCTGACCGGCCCGGCGGGCGGGGTCGGCAGGCCGCCGACGCCCGCCGCGCGGGCCTTGACCGGGCGGTTCCGCGACGGGCTGGTAGTGTGGCGGTGACGTCGGATGACCGACGCGGGGCCTCGCGTGCCTGCACGACGCCGCGGGTGCGAGGTTCGTCCGTCCCCGGTCCGTTCGGACCCGAACGACGGACACCAGTTGTCAACCCACCGAAACAGGGAGAACATGGCGCTCGACCAGGAAGCCAAGGCCAAGATCCGCTCGGAGTACGCGACCGCCGAGGGCGACACCGGTTCGCCGGAGGTCCAGGTCGCGGTCCTCACCAAGCGGATCGCGGAGCTGACCGAGCACCTGAAGGTGCACAAGCACGACCACCACAGCCGCCGTGGGCTGCTGCTGCTGGTCGGTCGGCGCCGTCGGCTGCTCAACTACGTCCAGAAGAAGGACATCAACCGCTACCGGTCGCTGATCGAGCGGCTCGGCCTGCGCCGATGACGTGACGGGGGAGCGGCCACCTGCCGCTCCCCCGTTCCGCGCACCACCAGAAGAAGAGGGCCGCGCGACCACCCGAGAGGGAGCCGGTCAGCGTACCGGTCTCCGGTAGTGGCCCCCGGGCATCCCGGCAACATGCCGGCCACCCGGGCGCTTCGATCGAAGACCGGCCGTCTGAGCAGCTCCGGTGTCGTGGGCCCACGACGCGAAGGAGTACCGCCGCACATGACCGAGACCAACCTCGGCACCGAATCCCGCACCGCCGTGATCGACAACGGGTCCTTCGGCACCCGTGAGATCACCTTCTCCACCGGCCGGCTGGCCCGCCAGGCCGCCGGCTCCGTCATCGCCCAGCTCGGCGAGACGGTCGTCCTCTCCGCCACCACCGCCGGCAAGCACCCGAAGGAGCAGTTCGACTTCTTCCCGCTGACCGTCGACGTCGAGGAGCGGATGTACGCCGCGGGCCGCATCCCCGGCTCGTTCTTCCGCCGCGAGGGCCGGCCCAGCGAGGACGCGATCCTCACCTGCCGGCTGATCGACCGGCCGCTGCGCCCGTCGTTCGTCAAGGGCCTGCGCAACGAGGTCCAGGTCGTCGAGACCGTCCTCGCGCTCGACCCGCAGCACCCGTACGACGTGGTCGCCATCAACGCGGCCTCGATGTCGACGAAGCTGTCCGGCCTGCCGTTCTCCGGCCCGATCGGGGCGACCCGGGTGGCCCACGTCGACGGTCAGTGGGTGGCCTTCCCGACCCTGGAGGAGCTGGCGCGGGCCACCTTCGACATGGTGGTGGCCGGCCGGGCCCTCGACGACGGCGACGTCGCGATCATGATGGTCGAGGCCGAGGCGACCCCGCACGCGGTGACCCTGATCGCGGCCGGCGCGACCGCCCCGACCGAGGAGATCGTCGCCAGCGGCCTGGAGGCCGCCAAGCCGGCCATCCGCGAGCTGTGCCGCGCGCAGAGCGAACTGGCCGAGGTGGCCGCGAAGCCGGTCACCGAGTTCCCGGTCTTCCTCGACTATCAGGACGACGTCTACCAGGCGGTGGCCGAGCTGGTCCGCGCCGAGGTGGCCGAGGCGCTCCAGATCGCCGGCAAGGCCGACCGCGAGGAGGCCCTGGACCGGGTCAAGGCCAGGGTCGCCGAGGAACTGACGGCCCGCTTCGAGGGCCGGGAGAAGGAACTCTCCGCCGCCTTCCGGTCGCTGACCAAGTCCGAGGTCCGCAACCGGGTGCTGCGCGAGCAGGTTCGCATCGACGGCCGGGGGCCGCGCGACATCCGGCCGCTGACCGCCGAGGTCGGCGTACTGCCCCGGGTGCACGGTTCCGCGCTGTTCGAGCGGGGCGAGACCCAGATCCTGGGCGTCACCACGCTGAACATGCTGCGCATGGAGCAGATGGTGGATACCCTCTCCCCGGAGAACCGCAAGCGTTACATGCACAACTACAACTTCCCGCCGTACTCGACCGGGGAGACCGGCCGGGTCGGCTCGCCGAAGCGGCGGGAGATCGGCCACGGCGCGCTGGCCGAGCGGGCGTTGCTGCCGGTGCTGCCGTCGCGCGAGGAGTTCCCGTACGCCATCCGGCAGGTCTCCGAGGCGCTCGGCTCCAACGGCTCGACCTCGATGGGGTCGGTCTGCGCCTCGACGCTGGCGCTGCTGTCGGCAGGTGTGCCGCTCAAGGCGCCGGTGGCCGGCATCGCGATGGGCCTGATCTCCGACGAGGTCGACGGCAAGACCCAGTACGTGACGCTGACCGACATCCTCGGTGCCGAGGACGCGTTCGGTGACATGGACTTCAAGGTCGCCGGTACGCCGGAGTTCGTCACCGCGCTCCAGCTCGACACCAAGCTCAACGGCATCCCGTCGGACGTGCTCGCCGCCGCGCTCCAGCAGGCGAACGAGGCCCGGCAGACGATCCTCGGGGTGATGCAGGCGGCGATCGAGGCCCCGGCCGAGATGTCGGACTACGCGCCCCGGGTCACCACCGTCAAGATCCCGGTGGACAAGATCGGCATGGTGATCGGCCCGAAGGGGCAGACCATCAACGCCATCCAGGACGAGACCGGTGCCGAGATCTCCATCGAGGACGACGGCACGATCTACGTCGGCGCGACCAACGGCCCGTCGGCGCAGGCCGCCGTGGACCGGATCAACGGGATCGCCAACCCGACCCTGCCCAAGGCCGGCGAGCGGTTCCTCGGCACGGTGGTCAAGACCGCCGCGTTCGGCGCGTTCATCTCGCTGCTGCCCGGCCGCGACGGCCTGCTGCACATCTCCAAGGTGGGCGACGGCAAGCGGGTCGAGCGGGTCGAGGACTTCCTCAACGTCGGCGACAAGGTCGAGGTGGAGATCGCGGACATCGACGCCCGCGGCAAGATCTACCTGGACAAGGTCCGGCCGGAGGGCGCCGAGGCGCCGGCCGCCGGAGAGGCCGCCGGTGGCGACCGACCGGCCGGCCGGGGCGGTGACCGGGGCCCGCGTGACCGCGGTGACCGGGGTGGCGACCGGGGCGGTCGTGCCCCGGAGCGCGGCGAGCGTGGCCCGGGTGGCGGCGAGGGTGGCGACGGCGGCGAGCGTCCGCGTCGGCGTACCCGGCACAGCTGAGCAGTGACCGGCCGGGTGACGACGTCGTCGTCACCCGGCCGGTGTGTTCCCTCCACCCCTCGTCGCACCGAGAGCAGGTCTGCGTGAGCCGTTCGCCGTTCCCCCCGGCTCGACGGCCGGTGGCGTCGCCCGGCGTCGTCCGGCACGCCACCGCCGGGCAGGCCGGCCGCGCCGGTGCGGCGTCCCGGGCGGTCACCCGCACGATCAGTGACGACCCGTTGGGCGGCACCGTGCGGCGGACCGTGCTGCCGAGCGGGCTGCGGGTGCTCACCGAGGCGATCCCGACGATGCGCAGCGTCTCGTTCGGCATCTGGGTCACCGTCGGCTCGCGGGACGAGACGGGCCCGCAGGCCGGTGCCGCGCACTTCCTGGAACACCTGCTGTTCAAGGGCACCCACAAGCGCACCGCACTGGAGATCTCCGCCGAGATCGAGGCGGTGGGTGGCGAGACCAACGCCTTCACCACCAAGGAATACACCTGCTACTACGCGCGGGTGCTCGACGAGGACCTGCCGCTGGCCATCGACGTGATGTGCGACGCGGTCGCCGACTCGCTGCTGGAACCGGCCGACGTGGAGACCGAACGCGGGGTCATCCTCGAAGAGATCGCCATGCACGACGACGAGCCCGGCGACGAGGTGCACGACCTGTTCGCCCGCGCCGTCTACGGTGACCACCCCCTCGGCCGGTTGATCTCCGGTACCGAGGAGACGGTCACCCCGATGACCCGCCGGCAGATCCAGAGCTTCTACCGTCGCCGCTACACCGCGCCGCAGATCGTGATCGCCGCCGCCGGCAACCTCGACCACGCCGCCGTGGTCCGGCTGGTCCGCCAGGCGCTGCGCGGCACCCCGCTGGACACCGACCCGGCCGCGCCGGGCACGCCCCGACGCAACACCCCGGCGGTACGCACGAAGCCGGCCGCCGTCCTGGTCGAGCCGAAGGAGACCGAGCAGGCGCACGTCATCCTCGGCTGCCCCGGCATCGACCGGGTCGACGAGCGGCGGTTCGCCCTCGGGGTGCTCAACAACGTCCTCGGCGGCGGCATGTCCAGCCGGCTGTTCCAGGAGATCCGCGAGCGGCGTGGCCTGGCCTACTCGGTCTACTCCTACGCCAGCCAGTACGCCGACAGCGGCCTGTTCGCCGTCTATGCCGGCTGCGCGCCGGGCAAGGTCGACGAGGTGCTCCAGCTGACCCGCGCCGAACTGGCCCGGGTGGCCGCCGACGGGCTCACCGAGGCGGAGGTGGCCCGGGGCAAGGGGATGAGCAAGGGCTCGTTCGTGCTGGGCCTGGAGGACACCGGGTCCCGGATGAGCCGGCTGGCCAAGGGCGAGCTGCTCTACGGCGACCTGATGCCGGTGGACGAGTTGCTGGCCCGGGTCGACGCGGTGACCGTGGCCGACGTGAACACCCTGGCCGCCGAGCTGCTGGGCCGGCCGATGTCGCTGGCGGTGGTCGGCCCGTTCGGCGAGCACGACTTCGCCGGCTGAGCCCGCCACCCACCACCCTCCGCCGGGCCGTCCGGGCGGCGGTCGACCCGTCGGTGTCCGGGGTGCGCGGCGACCCGCGATACGGGTCCGGAGCGCGTGCCGGGACCGGCCGGTGGGACGGTGGTGGTCCGGCGGTGGCCCGCGTCCCGATTGGGATAGGTTGTGCCGCGTGACTGACGAGCAGGAGAAGGTTCCGGGCGGGGCGGTCCGGGTCGGCGTGCTGGGGGCCCGGGGCCGGATGGGCGCCGAGGTGTGCCGGGCGGTCGACGGGGCCGACGACCTGGCGCTGGTGGCCGCCGTCGACCAGGGTGACGAGCTGTCCGCCGCCGCCTCCGCCGAGGTGGTCGTCGACTTCACCACCCCGGACGTGGTCATGGACAATCTGCGCTGGTGCATCGACCAGGGCGTGCACGCGGTGGTCGGCACCACCGGCTTCACCGGGCAGCGGCTGGAGCAGGTGCGCGGCTGGCTCGCCGCCCGGCCCGACGTCGGGGTGGTGATCGCCCCCAACTTCGGCATCGGCGCGGTGCTGATGATGCAGTTCGCCGCCCGCGCGGCCCGGCACTTCGAGTCCGTGGAGATCATCGAGCAGCACCACCCGCGCAAGCTCGACGCGCCGAGCGGCACCGCCACCCACACCGCCCGGCTGGTCGCGCAGGCCCGCGCCGAGGCCGGCCTCGGCCCCGCCCCCGACGCGACCAAGGACGAGGTGCCCGGCGCGCGGGGCGCCGACATCGACGGGGTACGCGTGCACGCGGTCCGCGCCACCGGCCTGCTCGCCCACCAGGAGGTGCTGTTCGGCACCCTCGGCGAGACGCTGACCATCCGGCACGACTCGTACGACCGGGTGTCGTTCATGCCCGGGGTGCTGCTGGCCGTGCGGGCGGTCCGGCAGCGGCCGGGCCTGACCGTCGGCCTGGACGCCCTGCTCGACTGAGCCCTGCCCGACTCGCCCCGCCCGGCCGAGGGGCCGGCGGTCGGTGTCGCGTCGACACCGGATGCGGCGGCGGCGAATTCGTTGGCGGTGCGCCGGACCGGCCCCTAGGCTGCCCCGGTGCTGGATTCCGGACATACCGATCGGCTCGGGCGGCGGGTCACCCTGCGTCCGGTGGACGACGACAACTGGCGGGCGGTGGCCGACCTGGCCCCCCGCGACGACCAGCGGGACTGGGTACCGGCGCTGGCGGCCCGCTACCTGGTGCTGACCGCGCGTTCCGAGGTCTGGACGTCGCTCGCGGTGCACGCCGACGAGACCGTGGCGGGCCACGTCATGTGGGGCGTGGACGACGACGGGTCGCGGTGGATCGGCGGGATGCTCATCGACGCCGCCGAGCAGGGCCGGGGGGTGGGCCGGGCCGCCGTACGCACCCTCGCCGACTGGCTGGCCGGGCCGGACGGCGGGCACCCCGTCCGGTTGTCGTACCACCCGGACAACACGGCCGCCGCCCGGCTCTACACCGCGCTGGGTTTCGTCCCCACCGGCGTGGTGGAGGACGACGAACTGGTCGCCGAACTGCGCCGCTGACCCGGCGGTGGGATCACTCCTGCTCGATCACCGACAGGATGTTGCCGGCCGGGTCGGTGAACCAGGCGATCGTCGGCCCGTTGTCGCGCATGATCCCCCGGTCGTCCTGCGGCAACCCCGGGTAGCGCGCGAACCGCACCCCGCGTGCGGTCAGCTCGTCGACCGCCCGGTCGACGTCGGCCACCGGGAAGTTGAGCACGGTGAACGTCGCCGGCACGTGGTCGGCCTTGGGATAGACCACCACGTCCCGGTCGCCGGCCAGGTGCAGCATCAGCAGCCCACCGGGGCCACCGAGCTGCGACACCCGCAGGTTGAGGGTGCCGGCGTAGAACTCCCGGGCCCGGTCGGTGTCGTCGGCCGAGAACCCGCTGAACGCCTTCGTCTCCCGGAACATGCCCGTCTCCCTCACCGTCGGTGGCGTACCGCCGCCTCCGGTCTACCAGGACGGGCCGACAGAACCGGCCGGATCAGGGCGTGTCGTCGTCCGGCTCGGTGGGCACCGCGACGTGCAGCCGTACCTGGGGGACGAGCATGTCGTCGACGTCCAGCGCGCGGGCCGCGCCGTCCGGCTCCCAGCCGGTGCTGGTGAGGAACCTACGGGTCGCCTCGTCGCCGTCGAACGCCCAGGCGACCGCATGGGTGAACCCGTCGCCGCGCCAGGCGTCCACGGCGGCGGCGAGCAGCCGGCTGCCGTGCCCGCGCCGGCCCCAGCGCGGCTCGACCAGCAGGTCGGTCACCGCGACCACCTCGGCCCCCAGCGCGGTGGCCGGCTCGCCCGGGGCGAGCGCTTCGGCGTCCGCCGGCCCGGAAGCCGCGAACCCCACCAGATAGGATTGCTCGGCCTGTTCCACGGCGACGAGCACCCGGTGTGCGGCCGAGGGCGGCTCCTGCACCGCCGCGCTCCACCGCCGGGCGAGCCACGCCTCGTCCAGGTTGTCGAGCACGTGCCGGGGCAGCAGCCGACGGTACGCGACCCGCCAGGTCGCGAGCTGCACACGGGCGATCTCGGCGGCGTCCTCGGGACGCGCCGGGCGGACGTACCCCAGAGCCATGGCACGAAAGCCTAGGCCACAGCGAGGGAGACGACGGTGGCGCAGGGGGCCAGGCGCACGACCGGGCAGGTCGTCGCGGTGGTGGTGCTCGCCGTCGCGGTGGCCGCCTTCCTGTCCGTGGCGGCCGTCCGGCACGGCTTCTTCGACCTGAAGGTCTACTACGGCGCGCTGACCTTCTGGGTGCACGACCACGGCGAGATCTACGACTACCTCAAGCCCGGCACCCAGTACGGCTTCACCTACCCGCCGTTCGCCGCCCTGGTGATGCTGCCGATGGCGTACCTGCCGTGGCCGGTCGCGATCACCGTCAGCGTGGCCGCCACGGTGGTGGTCAGCGCGGTGCTGGTCTGGTGGCTGCTCGACCCGGTCGCCCGGCGGGCCGGCTGGACGCGGTGGTTCGTCCTGGCGGTGGCGCTCTGCCTGGCCGCCGCGTTCGAGCCGATGCGGGAGACGGTCAACTTCGGCCAGGTCAACATGCTGCTGCTCTTCCTGGTGGCGGTGGACCTGCTGCGGCTGCTGCCGGCCGGTAACAGATGGGCCGGGGTGGGCATCGGGCTGGCCACCGCGATCAAGCTGACCCCTGGCGTGTTCATCGTCTACCTGCTGGTCACCAGGCGGTTCCGGGCCGCCGGCACCACCGTCGCCGCCGCCGCGGCGGCCACCCTGCTCGCCGCGGCCCTCTTTCCCGACGCCGCCCGGGAGTTCTGGACGTCGGCGCTGTGGAACACCGACCGGGTGGGCGAGTTGGCGTTCGTGTCCAACCAGTCGCTGCGCGGGGTGGTGGCCCGGCTGAACCCGGAACATCCGAGCACCCTGGCCTGGCTGGCGCTGGTGCTGGTCACCCTGGCGGTCTGGGGCTGGCGCTGCCGGGCCGCCGTGGCCGTCGGCGACGAGGCCACCGGACTGGCCCTGACCGGCGCGCTGATGTGCCTGGTCAGCCCGGTCACCTGGGTACACCACCTGGTCTGGTTGATCCCGGCGCTGATCCTGCTGGTCGACAACGCGGTCGCCGCGCCCGCCGGCAGCCTGCGGCGGCGGGCGCTGCTGGCCCTCGCGGTGGTCTCCTACGTGCTGCTGTGCAGCCGGATCGTCTGGGCGTGGGAGAAGGACTTCACCGGGGTCGGCGGCTTCCTGGGCAGCAACACCTACGTCTGGATCAGCCTGGCCCTGCTGGTGCTGCTGCCGATCCGCACCTGGGCGGCACCGGTCGGTGGCGGGCCCGGCGACCCGGTCGGACCGGTCGACCCCGCCGTCGGGCGGCGGCCGGCCGGCTCAGCCGGGCAACCGGCCGGTGTAGCGCAGTTCGTCGAGGTGGACCGGGGGGCCGCCACCGGCCAGCGGCACCTGGTAACGGGACCGCTCACCGTCGACTGACAGCCCGGCCCGCTCGTAGAACCGGCGGGCGCGGGCGTTGTCGGCGAGCACCCAGAGCCGGTACTCCCGCCAGCCGCGTGCCGCCAGCCCGTCGCGGGCGGCGGCGAACAGGGCCTGCGCGGTGCCGTCGCCCCAGTGGGCCGGCTCGACGTACATCGCCAGCACCTCGCCGTACGCCGGGTCGAGATCGCCCCGGTCCTGGTTGTTGCGGTACGGCCCGAAGGTGGTGAACCCGGCAGGCAGCCCGTCGATCTCGGCGAGCAGGGTGGTGAACGGGTGCTCCGGGTCGGCCGTGCCCACGTCCCGTCGGCGTTGCGCCCAGGCCACCGGGTTGAGTCGGGCCAGCACCTCGGCCGGCATGATGCCGGCGTACCCGGCCTGCCAGCCGTGGATGTGCACCCGGGCGATCGCCTCGGCGTCGTCGGGCTCCTCGCGGCGGATGGTGAGCATGCGTCCGTTCTATGCCCCGACGGGCGGTCGGTCCAGTGTCCGCTCCGGTGTCGTACCACTGGTCTAGGGTCGTCGCGATGGCCGCACCGGAATCGCTCTCGCTCGCCCAGGCCCGGCGGATGACGCTCGCCGCCCAGGGCTTCGCCGACCCGCCGCCCGCCGGCACGCCCACCCGCCGCCACCTGCGCCGGGTGCTCGACCGGGTCGGGCTGATCCAGATGGATTCGGTGAACGTGCTGCAACGCGCGCACTACCTGCCGCTCTACAGCCGGCTCGGCCCCTACCCGACCGGCCTGCTCGACACCGCCGCCTACCGCCGCCCGCGTGAGCTGTTCGAATACTGGGGGCACGAGGCGTCCCTGGTGCCGGTGGGGCTGCACGCCGCGCTGCGCTGGCGGATGGCCAAGGCCCGCGACGACGCCTGGGGCGGGATGCGCCGGATTGCCGCCGAGCAGCCCGAACTGGTCGCCTGGGTGCGCGACGAGGTGGCCGCCGCCGGGCCGCTGACCGCCGCCGAGATCGAACACGACGCGCCCCGGGAGACCGGCAACTGGGGCTGGAACTGGTCAGCGGTGAAGCGGGCACTGGAGTTCCTGTTCTGGGCCGGCGAGGTCACGGCCGCCGACCGGACGCCCTCCTTCGCCCGCCGCTACGACCTGCCCGAACGGGTGCTGCCGGCGGCCGCGCTCGACGCCCCCACGCCGACCGACGCGCAGGCGTACCGCACCCTGGTCGCGGTGGCCGCCCGGTCGCTGGGGGTGGCCGCCGAGCCGGAGCTGCGGGATTATTTCCGGCTCCCGCTGGCCGGTGCCCGGCAGGCGGTCGCCGACCTGGTCGAGGCCGGTGAGCTGGTGCCGGTGACGGTGCAGGGGTGGCGGCAGCCGGCCTGGCGGCACGTCGACGCCCGGCTGCCCCGGTGGGTGCGGGGCAACACCCTGGTCAGCCCGTTCGACCCGCTGGTCTGGGAGCGGGCCCGCACCGAGCGGCTGTTCGGCTTCGGCTACCGGATCGAGATCTACGTGCCGGCCGCGCAACGGGTGCACGGCTACTACGTGCTGCCGTTCCTGCAGGGGGAGCGGTTCACCGCCCGGGTCGACCTCAAGGCCGACCGCAGGGCCGGGGTGCTGCTGGTGCCGGCGGCCTGGCAGGAGCCCGGCGTCGACCCGGGGGAGACCGCCGTCGCGCTCGCCGCCGAACTGCACCGGCTCGCCGGCTGGCTCGGCCTGGACGCGGTCGCCCCACCGGCGGCCGGTGACCTGGCCGCCCCGCTGACCGCCGCGTTGCGCAGCCTCACCGGTGTACCGTGAGGCCGTGACGAGCGTTGACGGGCCGACCGGGCCGACCCGGTCGGGGCAGGGCACCGATCCGACGTCGACCGGTGCCGCACCGGCCGGCACCACCCACACGCTGAGCGACCCGCCCCCCGTCGGCACGCCGACCGGTCCGTACCCCGTCGGCACGCCGACCGACCCGTACCTCCACCCGGGCGCGGGCGTCGACGGGCTGCCGCCCGGGTCCTGGTCGGCGGGGCCGCCGGTGGTGTGGCAGCCACCCGAGCCGGACCGGCTGACCCGGTTCGTGCTCCGGCTGCACGCCCGTTCGCCGCGCTGGGCGGCGCCGCTGGCCGCGCTCGGCTGCGTCGCCGCGGGCATGGGCTACGCGCTGGTCAGTGACCCGACCACCAGCGACCCGGACGCCGCGCCGAGCTGCCTGCTCAAGCTGACCACCGGGCTGGACTGTCCGGGCTGCGGGGGCACCCGCGCGCTGTGGTACCTGCTGCACGCCGACCTGCCGGCCGCCGCCCGCCACCACGCCGTGTTCGTCTTCGCGGTGCCCTTCCTGGCGTACCTCTTCGTCGCCTGGGCGGGCCGGCAGGCGTTCGGGTGGCGGCTGCCCGAGCTGCGGCTCAGCTCCCCGGTGATCGGCGGGTTCCTCGCGGTCTGGATGGCGTTCTCGGTGCTGCGCAACCTGCCCTGGGCGCCGTTCACCGCGCTCTACGTCTGACCGGCTGCGGCCCGGCCGGAATCGGGTGGGAGACGTTGGCCACCCGCCGCCGGCCCGGGGCGGAACTGTCCATGATCTCGCTGGTCAGCGCGGTGGCCCGAGTTTCCCCGCAGCCCACCGGGCCACTACAGTCGCAGGAATGCCGGAGATGGTGCAGCCCCAGGTGCAGCTGATCGCGTGGACCCAGTTCCAGGCCCCCGACGACGTGCCGTGGTCGACCGACGCCGAGGGCGGCCAGGCGCTCGCCGAGTTCGCCGGCCGGGCCTGCTACCAGAGCTGGAAGAAGCCGAACCCGGCGACCGCCACCAACGCCGGCTACCTGGCGCACATCCTGGAGGTCGGGCACCTGTCGGTGCTGGAACACGGCAGCGTGACGTTCTACTTCACCGGGGTGTCCCGCTCGTTCACCCACGAGCTGATCCGGCACCGGCACTTCTCCTACTCCCAGCTCTCCCAGCGCTACGTCCCGGAGCGGGACGCGGCGATGGTCGAGCCGGCGGTGATCGCCGACGACCCGGAGCTGCACAAGCGGTTCGTCGAGGCCGCCGAGGCGAGCGTGCGGGCGTACACCGAGCTGTTGGAGGGGTTGGAGCAGCGGTTCGCCGACGAGCCCAACCCGACGCTGCGCCGCAAGCAGGCCCGGCAGGCGGCGCGGGCGGTGCTGCCCAACGCCACCGAGACCCGGATCGTGGTCACCGGCAACTACCGCGCCTGGCGGCACTTCATCGGGATGCGGGCCACCGAGCACGCCGACGTGGAGATCCGTGAGCTGGCCGTGGAGTGTCTGCGGCAGCTCCAGCGGGTGGCCCCGAACGTCTTCGCCGACTTCGTCGTCTCGACGCTGCCCGACGGCACCGAGGTGGCGACCAGCCCGCACGCACAGCTGTCCTGAGCCCTTCCCCACCGGCTGTCCGGTGCTCGTCCGCTAGGTTGTGAGCATGACGCACGACCACCCTGCCGCCCCCGACCGGGGCGTGTCGCGCCCGTTCGGGCGACTGCTCACCGCGATGGCGACCCCGTTCACCGCCGACGGCTCCCTTGATCTCGACGGCGCCGTCCGGCTGGCGACCCACCTGGTCGACGAGCAGGGCAACGACGCGCTGGTGCTCAACGGCACCACCGGCGAGTCGCCCACCACCTCGGACGCGGAGAAGGAGACGCTGATCCGGGCGGTGGTCGAGGCGATCGGTGACCGGGCGCAGATCGTGGCCGGTGTCGGCACCAACGACACCCGGCACACCATCGAGCTGGCCGCCGCGGCCGAGAAGGCCGGCGCGCACGGCCTGCTGGTGGTGACCCCCTACTACAGCAGGCCGCCGCAGCGGGGGCTGGTGGCGCACTTCACCGCCGTCGCCGACGGCACCGGCCTGCCGATCATGATGTACGACATCCCGCACCGCGCCGGGGTGCCGATCGAGACCGAGACGCTGGTGCGGCTCGCCGCACACGAGCGGATCGTCGCGGTCAAGGACGCCAAGGGCGACCTGACCGCCACCGGCTGGGTGACCAGCCGTACCGACCTCGCCTTCTACAGCGGCGAGGACTCGCTCACCCTGCCCACCCTGGCGGTCGGCGGGGTCGGGCTGGTCGGCACGTCGACCCACTTCACCGGCGCGCTCGCCAAGCAGATGATCGAGGCGTACGACGCGGGTGACACCGGCACGGCGCTGGCCCTGCACCGGCGGCTGCTGCCGCTGTTCACCGGGATCTTCCGCAGCCCGGGCACCATCCTGGTGAAGGCGGGCCTGAACGTGCTGGGCCTGCCCGCCGGTCCGGTGCGTCCGCCGCTGGTGGACGCCACCGACGACGAACTGGCCCTGCTGCGCGCGGACTGCGCGGCGGCGGGCCTGGACCTGCCCGAATGATCGAACGACACGACGGACGCCGGGTTACGGCGTCGCAGAATGAGGTGGACGCGTGACCGAGGCGCAATTCGAGGGTGAACTGCCCCCGCCGCTGCCCGAGGGCGGGCTGCGGATCATCCCGCTCGGCGGACTCGGTGCCATCGGCCGGAACATGACAGTCTTCGAGTACGACGGCAAGCTGCTGATCGTCGACTGCGGGGTGCTCTTCCCCGACGTCGAGCAGCCCGGGGTGGATCTGATCCTGCCCGACTTCGGGCCGATCCTGGACCGGCTGGCCGACGTGCAGGCGATCGTGCTGACCCACGGTCACGAGGACCACATCGGCGCGGTGCCGTACCTGCTCGCCCACAAGCCGGACATCCCCCTGGTCGGCTCCCAGTTCACCCTCGCCCTGGTCGAGGCGAAGCTGGCCGAGCGGCGGATCCAGCCCTACACGCTGACCGTCCGCGAGGGCGGCCGGGAGCGGCTGGGGCCGTTCGAGTGCGAGTTCTTCGCGGTCAACCACTCGATCCCGGACGCCCTGGCGGTGGCCGTGCGTACCCCCGCCGGCCTGGTGCTGCACACCGGTGACTTCAAGATGGACCAACTGCCGCTGGACGGCCGGATCACCGACCTGGCCGGCTTCGCCCGGCTCGGCGCGGAGGGTGTCGACCTGCTCCTGTCGGACTCCACCAACGCCGAGATCCCCGGTTTCGTCACCCCGGAGCGGGAGATCGGGCCGGTGCTCGACTCGATCTTCGCGAAGGCGAAGGGGCGGATCATCGTCGCCTCGTTCGCCTCGCACGTGCACCGGGTGCAGCAGGTCTTCGACTCGGCGCTGGAGCACGGCCGCAAGGTGGCGCTGATCGGCCGGTCGATGGTCCGCAACATGGGCATCGCCCGCGATCTGGGCCTGCTCAACATCCCGGCCGGTCTGGTGATCGGGATCGAGGAGGCCACCACGCTGCCGCCCGACCAGATCGTGCTGATGTCCACCGGGTCGCAGGGCGAGCCGATGAGCGCCCTGGGCCGGATGGCCAGCGGCGACCACCGGCACATCACCATCGCCCCCGGCGACACGGTCGTGCTCGCCTCGTCGCTGGTCCCCGGCAACGAGACCTCGGTCTACCGGGTGATCAACCGGCTGGCCCGGGCCGGCGCGGTGGTGGTGCACAAGGACGTCGCCAAGGTGCACGTCTCCGGGCACGCCCCCGCCGGTGAACTGCTCTACCTGCTCAACGTGGTGCGCCCGAGCAACCTGATGCCGGTACACGGCGAGTGGCGGCACCTGCGGGCGCACGCCCGCCTCGGCATCGAGTCCGGGGTCGCCCCGGACCGGGTGGTGATCTGCGAGGACGGCGACGTCGTCGACCTGGTCGAGGGCCGGGCCAGCGTGGTCGGGCACGTGAAGAGCCGGTACGTCTACGTCGACGGCCTGGCCGTGGGCGACGTCAGCGAGTCGCTGCTCACCGAGCGGCGGATCCTCGGTGACGGCGGTTTCATCGCCACCACCGTCGTCGTCGACTCGGTCACCGGCAAGGTGGTCGCCGGCCCGACCCTGTCGGCGAAGGGCTTCTCCGAGGACCCGGCCGCGTTCAATCCGGTGATCCCGCTGGTCACCGAGGCGCTGAACCGGGCCGCCGCGGACGGCGTCACCGACCCGCACCAGCTCCAGCAGATCGTCAGGCGCACCGTGGGGCGCTGGGTCAACGACGCGTACCGCCGCCGCCCGATGATCGTCCCGACCGTCGTCGAGGTCTGAGCGGCTTCCCCACCCGGACGCTGCGGGCCGGCCACCGTCGTCACGACGGTGGCCGGCCCGTTGTCCGGTCGGTTCAGCCGTGGCGCAGGGTGGCCACGATCAGGTTGGGGTCGGTCGCCGTGACGTAGGCGGCGCTGGCCACCAGGACCGTGCGCCCGCGTACGGCCACCGAGGTGGGGTTCTGGAGCCCGTCGGCACCGGTCAACAGGGTCCGGGTCCGCCCGTCGTGGTCGATGCCGACCACCGTGTTGGGCCCGTTGAGGGCGGCGACGACCCGGCCGTCGGCGGTGAACGCGAAGTCGTCGATGCCGACCAGTCCGGTCGCCCTGACCTCGACGGCTCCCGGGCGGCCCTGCCGCAGCGGAATCCGCAGCAGGGTGCCCTGGTCCAGGTTGGTCACCCAGACCGCGCCGCCGCGCACCTTGACCCCGTTGACGCCGAGGAAGCCCGTCGCGGCGAGGGCGGACGCCGACGACCAGATCCGGGCCGGGCCGCCGGCCAACGGCACCGTGGAGATGGTGCCGAGCACCGAGTCGGTCAGGTAGAACGTCCGGCCCGTCGGGTCGAGCGCCAGCCCGTTGGGCAGCCCGGTGGCGGGCAACGCGGCGATCCGTCGGGGCGGCTGACCGGGCGTCAACCGGTAGAGGCCGGTGCTGGCGGCGTCGCCGCTGGCGTACAGGAAGTACAGGGTGCCGTCGCCGGTCCGGACGATCCCGGTGGTCAGGGCGAAGCCGAGCACCGGGGTGTGCACGCCGCCGTCGGCGGGGGCGGGCAGGGTGGCCAGCACCCGGGTCCGGCCCGCCGGGTCGACGGCGACGACCTGCCGGGCCGCCGCGAAGGTGAGGTAGGCGGTGCCGTCCGGGGCCCACACGATGTTCTCCGGCAGCTGTCCCGTCGTCGGGTCGAAGTGGACCGCGATCCGGGCCGGCAGGGTCGACGGGCCGGTGGCGGCCGGGACGGTTCCCGACGGGCCGGCGACTGCCGGTGTCATCTGCGTCGCCGGTGCGGCCAGGACGCCGACTGCCGCGACGGCCACCGCGAGGGTACGGATTCTTCTGCGCATGGTTCGTCCTTCGTGGGTGTGCGGACCCGGGAGTGGGTCCGGTTTCGGGCACGGACGGCCGGACGCCCCGTGCGGAGCGCCGTCGTCGCGTGGTGTCGGGCAGCGCCGACCCCCGCCGGACCACACGGTCCGGTGGCGGGCCCGGCGCGGCCGGGTGGGACGGCGGCACACCCTGTCGACGCCGCCGGGATCGGGAGTGGAGGGTCAGCCGGGCAGCGGCTGCCGGGCGGTGGCGCGGCCGGTGACCGTGGTGTGCACCAGCAGGGTCATCGCCGCCTGCGACGGGGAACCCGGTGCGGTGGTGGCGACGACGACCGTCTGGTCGTCCTCGGTGCGCAGGTTCTGCTGGGTGACGGTCAGCGTGCCGACCAGCGGGTGCCGCATCGCGTACGTGGCGGTGCCGCCGGCCTTGACCCGGTGGTCGGCCCACCGGGCGGCGAACTCGGCGCTGCCCACCGCCAGTTCGCCCACCAGCGCGGCCAGCAGCGGATCCGTCGGGTGCTGCCCGGAGGCCATCCGCAGGGTCGCCACCACGGCCCGCGCCTTGGCCGGCCAGTCGACGTACAGGTCACGGGTGTGCGCGTCCAGGAAGACCAGCCGGGCCATGTTGGGTCGCCGGTCCGGCCGGTTCACCATGTCGGGTTCCAGGTGCCCGGCGAACAGGGCGTGCCCGGCGGTGTTCCAGGCCAGCACGTCGAGCCGCCGGCCGAGCACCAGCACGGGCACGTCCCCCAACGCGGCGACCAGGTCGTGCACCGCGGCGTCGACCCGTTCCGGCGGGGGCCGGCGGACGGCCGGGCGACGGGGGGCGGCGGCCAGCCCGGACAGGTGGCGGCGTTCCGCGGCGTCGAGCCGCAGCGCCCGGCTGAGCGCGTCCAGCACCTCGGGTGAGGCGTTCGTGGCCTGCCCCTGCTCCAGCCGCGCGTAGTAGGAGGCGCTCACCCCGGCGAGCAGGGCCAGTTCCTCCCGGCGCAGCCCCGGCACCCGCCGTCGGCCGCCGTAGGTGGGCACCCCGGCCTCCTGGGGGCTGAGCCGGGAGCGTCGGGAGCGGAGGAACTCGCCGAGTTGTCGTCGCGCCTGCATGGCTCCCAGTATCGGCAGCGGCCACCCGGCCAACCACACCCTGCGGGGGACAGGCAGCGCGGGAATGCGTGACCCGACGGTCACCGTACGTCGATAACTGTGGATCGGCTCATCCGTTCGCGGGCCGGCTGCGTACCTCCGTCCGGTGGGCGTACCCCGCGTCGGCCGAAAGGAGCATGGCGGATGGACCGCAGACGGATGACAGCGATCGGCGTCGTGCTGGCGGCAGCGGGACTGACGGCGGCGGTGACCCTGCCGTCGTTCGCCGGTGACCAGGGCGCGCCCCGCGCCGGGGGCACCGACGCCCGCGCGGCCGGTGGGCCGGCCCCCGAGGTGGTGGACGCGCTCAGCCGTGACCTGCGGATCAGCCGGGACCAGGCGGTCCGGCGGTTGACCGCGGAGCAGCAGGCGACGGCCCGGTTGGCCGGGCTGCGGGCGGCCCTCGGCAGCGACTACGGCGGGGCCTGGCTCAGCGGCGACGGGTCCACCCTCAACGTGGCGGTCGCCGACCCCACCCAGGCCGACCGGGTCCGGGCCGCCGGTGCGGTGCCGAAGCCGGTCGACCGGGCCGTCAGCGAGCTGGACGCGGCGAAGACCCGGCTCGACGCGGTGGGCGGGCAGGCGTCCGCGGCCATCACCGGCTGGTACGTCGACGTCGCCAGCAACTCCGTGGTGGTGCTCGCCCAGCCGGGTGCCGAGGCGCGGGCCCGCCGGTGGGCGGCGGGCAGCGGGGCCCCGGCGGACGCGGTGCGGGTCACCACCTCCCGGGAGCAGCCGCGACCGCTGTTCGACCTGGTCGGCGGTGACCCGTTCTTCATCAACGACGTCGGGCGCTGTTCGATCGGCTTCTCCGTGGTGGGCGGGTTCGTCACCGCCGGACACTGTGGCCGGGTCGGCGACCGCACCACCGGGTTCAATCAGGCCCGGCAGGGGGTGTTCGCGGCGTCGTCGTTCCCGCGTGACGACTGGGCGTTCGTGCGCACCAACGGCCAGTGGACCCCGCAGGGGGTGGTCAGCGACTTCAACGGCGGTACGGTGCCGGTCAACGGCTCCGTCGAGGTGCCGCCCGGCGCGTCGATCTGCCGTTCCGGCTCCACCACCGGCGCCCGGTGCGGCGTCGTCCAGGCCCGCAACGCCACCGTCAACTATCCGGAGGGGACGGTGACCGGCCTGACCCGGACCGACGTCTGCGCCGAACCGGGCGACTCCGGTGGCTCGTGGATCGCCGGTGACCAGGCGCAGGGCGTCACCTCCGGCGGCTCCGGTGACTGCACCGTCGGCGGCGTCACGTTCTTCCAGCCGGTCAACGAGATCCTCCAGCGCAACAACCTGACCCTGGTCACCGCGAACGGCGGCCAGCAGGCGACGCGACGCGGCAGGTAACCGCCCCGCGCCCCGGTACCGCGGCCCCCGACCTCCACCGCCCGGAGGTCGGGGGCCGCTCCCGTGTCCGTCGGCCGGTGGCGGTCAGGGCGGCGGTCAGGGCAGGGCGGCGACCGCGGCGGCGTACGCGACGCCGGTGCTCACCGCCGCGTCGACCAGGATGCCGAGCTGCGCCGGGGCCACCCCGTGCGCCAGGTCGGTGGTGACGTCGCCGGCCAGCACCAGCTCACCGCCGGGCAGCTCGTGCACGTACGCCTTCGGCAGCAGCCGGTCGTGGTTCCACGCGTTGCAGAACTCGTACGCCTCGGCGAGCCGACCCGCCGCCAGCCGCCGGGCCGCCACCACCCGGGCGTGCAGGATCTCCCCGTCCCGGCCCAGCAGGCGGAACTGCACGACCGCCTCGTCCCAGCGGCCGACCACCACACCACCGGCGTCGACGGCGTACACGTCGCCCCGGGTGTCCAGCACGGCGGTGAGCTGCGAAAGGCTCAGCGGGGCCGGCTCCTCGGCCGAGGGCAGGAACGGTTCGTCGGCCGGGTCCTCGATGCTCTCCGGCGTCGGCAGGGGCACCGGGTCGCCGGTCGGCCGTTCGGCCAGCAAGGCGGCGATCCGTCCGGCGTGGTGCCCGGTGCCGTTGCGGGCGTCGAAGCTGCCCGCCAGCCGGGTCGCCTCGGCCAGCAGGTCGACGCCGAGGGTCGCCACGTCCAGGTCGGCGGCGGGCCGGTCGGCGTGGCCGGGGCGGCGGATCCGGCGGGCGTCGAGGCCGGACTCGGCGGCGAGCGTGCAGACCAGCGCCCCGGCGGCGGCGAACTCCAGCGCCGACAGGTCGTCGTAGGGGTGGTCCAGCCGGGGCAGCTGCTCGGCGAGGAGGTCCAGCGCCCGGTCCGGGTGCCCGGCCAGCACGCAGAACCGCAACTGCGCGGCCAGGTACGGCAGCGCCGCGCGTTCCCGCCGGTGCCGCCGGTACGCCCGCAGGTGCGCCGTCGCGGCCCGACCGGCCGCCCCGGTGCGCAGCCACGGCAGCAGCCCCACCGCGAGGGCCCGTTCCGGCTGGTCGGTGCAGTCGACCCCGGTGTCGAGCGCGGGACGCAGCGCCGCCAACGCGGCCCGGTCGTCGCCCCAGCCGGCGAGCAGTTCGGCGCGGCGTACGGCCAGGCAGGCGGGGCAGCCGGCCTCCGGGTCCGGCGCGGCGGCCGTCCACCTGTCGTACCACAGGCGGGCGGTGGGCTCGTCGCCGGTGTGGTCGGCGAGCCGGCAGCGCAGCTGGGCGACCACGCCGGCCTCCGCGCCGACCCGGTGGGCCAGCGCGTCGAGCAGGGCGTTGGCCTGGTCCAGCCCGATCCGGGGGGTGCCGATGGCGGCCTCCACCGCCTGGCGCAGGTGCCGGCGCAGCAGTTCCGCGTCACCGGGGCGGGCGTCGAGCAGGTCGGGGGACCGGTCCACGGCGGCCAGCAGGCGGCGTACCGGCTCGATGATCCGCCACCGGCCACCGTGTCGCAGGTACGCCGCCACCAGCGCGAACCGGGCGTCCAGGGCGGAGTGCGGGTCGCCGAGCGCGTCGGCGCGGGCGGCGATCCGGTCGAGTTCGGCCAGCCGGGCCTCCCCGTCGGGCAGGTCCCCGGCGTCGGCGAACGCGGCGGCCAGGCCCGGGTCGCGCGGCGCGGGCGGCCCGTCCGCCCCGGGAGTGAACCCGCCGGTCATCCGGGCGTCCGGCCGGGTAGCTGGCCGACGGCGGCGGCGAGCTGGCAGCCGGCGGTGATGCCGCAGTCGAGCAACCGGTCGAGCTGGTGCGGGGTGACCCCGCGTTCCAGGTCGGTGATCACCTCACCGCAGACCTGGGCCCGGCCGTCGTCGTCGACGTGCACGAACGCCTTCGGCCAGAACCGCTCGTGGTTCCACCCGTTGCAGAAGGCGTAGAGCGCCGGGACGTGTTCGATGTCGAAGGTCGCCGCCGTCAGGGTGCGGACCTGGAGCAGCTCGCCCTGGCCGCCCTGGCGCAGGAACCAGATCAGGCTGTCGTCCCAGCGGCCCACCAGGTCCCCGTCCCCGTCGGCGACCACGACGTACCCCCGGGTGCCCAGCACGGCGGCGACCAGCTCGGTGGTCAGCGGACGCAGGGCCTGCGGGTCACCCGCCAGGGGGTCGGGACGGTCCGCGAAAGCAGGCGACGCCATCGGGCATCCCTTCTGAGGCGAATAACACGTCTGCGGGCGTGGTCCGTGCTGCGACGCGCGGACACGACCCGGAAAAGCGGCGGTCTGCCGGGTCACGCCGTTACGGTGACTCTATGGCGGGCCGTACCTCTCAGGCGAGCCGGCGACGCGGCGCGTCGCCGCGCGGCACCACGAACAGTCGTGCCCGTCAGCCGGCGAAGAAGACCACCCGGGCGACGGCCCGGCGGCGACCGGCCCCCCGGCCCGCTCCGGCGGCGTACGTGGGCCGGGCCGTCGGGGCACTGTGGATGGGCCTGGCGCACGGGGTCGGCTGGGGCTTCCGGGCCGCCGGCCGGCAGGCCGCCTCCGCCCGGGAGCTGGACCCGGAACACCGCCGCGACGGTGCCGGCCTGCTGCTGTTCGGGCTGGCCATCCTGAGCGCGGTGGCGATCTGGTTCTCCGGCGCCGGCCCGTTCGGCGCGCGGCTGGCCGACACCGTACGCCTGTTCCTGGGCGCGATCGCGGTGGTGGTGCCGGTGCTGCTGATGATCGGCGCGTGGCGGCTGATGCGGACCCCGGTGGACCTGGAGCACCGGGGCCGGGGCCTGGTCGGCTGGGGCTCCATGCTGGTCGCCACGGCGGCGATGCTGCACATCGGACAGAATCCCGTCGACCCGGTGCAGCGTGACTACGCCGGTGGCCTCGTCGGCGCCGGCATCGGTAACCTGCTGGAGCGGGCGGTGACCGCCTGGGTGGCGATGCCGCTGCTGATCCTGCTGCTCGTCTTCGGCCTGCTGGTGGTGACCGCCACCCCGATCAACAAGATCCCGGAACGGCTCGGGCTGCTCGCCGGCACGCTGGTCGCCCCGCCCGAGGCCCCGGCGGAGGAGGACGCGGAGCCGACGGAGGCCGTCGCGAAGCCGGCCCGTAAACGCCCGGCCCGCAAGGCTGCGCCCCCGCCGCCCGACCCGGACGACTTCGACGACGTCGGCCCAGAGGTCGACCTCCAGGAGACGATCGTGCTGCCCCGCCGGCCGGCGAGCCGGGTGCCGGCCAGCCGCAAGCCGGTGGAGCCGCCTGAGCACTCCGCCCCGCCCACCCGCGCCGAGCAGCTCGCGCTGACCGGGCTGGCCGGCGACTACGTGCTGCCGCCGGCCAACATGCTCACCGGTGGCGCTGCCCCGAAGACCCGCAGCAAGGCCAACGACGAGGTGATCGCCGCACTGACCGGCGTCTTCGACCAGTTCGGGGTGGACGCCGAGGTCACCGGCTTCACCCGGGGCCCCACCGTCACCCGGTACGAGGTCGAGCTGGGGCATGGGGTCAAGGTCGAGCGGATCACCCAGCTCTCCCGCAACATCGCGTACGCGGTGAAGTCGCCCGACGTACGCATCCTCAGCCCCATCCCGGGCAAGAGCGCGGTCGGGGTGGAGATCCCCAACACCGACCCGGAGAACGTCGCCCTCGGTGACGTGCTGCGCTCCCGGGCCGCCACCAGCGACCACCATCCGATGGTGGTGGCCCTCGGCAAGGACATCGAGGGCGGTTTCGTGGTGGCCAACCTCGCGAAGATGCCGCACATCCTGATCGCCGGTGCCACCGGCGCGGGCAAGTCGAGCTGCCTCAACACCCTGCTGGTGTCCATCCTGACCCGGGCCACGCCGGACGAGGTGCGGCTGCTGCTGATCGACCCCAAGCGGGTCGAGATGACCGGCTACGAGGGCATCCCGCACCTGGTCACCCCGATCGTGACCAACGCCAAGAAGGCGGCCGACTCGCTGGAGTGGGTCGTGCGCGAGATGGACATGCGCTACGACGACCTCGCCGCCAACGGGGTCCGGCACATCGACGACTTCAACCGCAAGGTGCGCAACGGCGAGATCAAGGCCCCACCGGGCAGCGAGCGGGAGATGCGGCCGTACCCGTACCTGCTGGTGATCGTGGACGAGCTGGCCGACCTGATGATGGTCGCCCCGCGCGACGTGGAGGACTCGGTCGTCCGGATCACCCAGCTCGCCCGCGCCGCCGGCATCCACCTGGTGCTGGCCACCCAGCGGCCGAGCGTCGACGTGGTCACCGGCCTGATCAAGGCGAACGTGCCGTCCCGGCTGGCGTTCGCCACCTCGTCGCTCGCCGACTCCCGGGTCATCCTCGACCAGCCGGGCGCGGAGAAGCTGCTCGGCCGGGGCGACGGGCTGTTCCTGCCGATGGGCGCGTCGAAGCCGGTCCGCATCCAGGGCGCCTGGGTGACCGAGCGCGAGATCGCCGACGTGGTGAAGTTCTGCAAGGACCAGCGCGAGCCGGAATTCCGCTCCGACGTGCTGGCCCCGGCGCAGGACAGCAAGAAGAAGATCGACGAGGACATCGGCGACGACCTGGACCTGCTGGTGCAGGCGGTGGAGTTGGTGGTGACCTCACAGTTCGGTTCCACCTCGATGCTCCAGCGCAAGCTGCGGGTCGGCTTCGCCAAGGCGGGCCGGCTGATGGACCTGATGGAGACCAGGGGTGTGGTCGGCCCGTCCGAGGGTTCCAAGGCCCGCGACGTGCTGGTCAAGCCGGACGAGCTGGAAGAGGTGCTGGTCGGCCTGCGCGGCGACGTGGACTGACCCGGGACGTGCGACGGGCCCGCCGGATCTCCGGCGGGCCCGTTCGCGCGGGTGGGTCAGGTCAGCTGTTCATCATGGCGCTGATCAGCACGAGGCTCAGGACGATGGCGGCCACGTTCGCGGCGGCCGCGTACCAGCCGAGTGGCTTGTCGCCGAGCACCGCACCGACGATTCCGAGCGCCAGGCCGATGATGCCGAAGATGACCGGCGCGATCAGCAGCGCGACGACGGCGAAGACGAACGCCAGGATGGTGCAGATGCGGGCGGCGTTGGTACGCGGGCGGGCGGGGGCGTGGGTGTCGGCCATGACGTCCTCCGTGGTCGGGGGCTGGTTGCTGTGGTGATCGATCACTACCCACACCGGACGGAAACTACGCACCGGGCGGCGATGCGGTGCCGGCGCGGGAATTCCGGTCGATCCGGGGCCGGACGGTATGACAGGGTCACCCGATGCCGGCATCCCGTCGTGACCTGTTGCGTGCGCAGTTCGACCTGACCTGGTCCCTGTTCGAATACCACCTGGAACGCCTGGAGCCGGCGGACCTGCTCTGGGAGCCGGCACCGCACTGCTGGACGATGCGTCCGGCTGCCGACGGCGGATGGGTGCCGGACTGGGCGGACGTCGAGCCCGACCCGGTCCCCGTCCCGACGATCGGCTGGGTCACCTGGCACATCGGCTGGTGGTGGACGGTCGCCGTGGACCATGCGCGGGGGCGTCGGCCGCGGGAGCGTACCGAGATCGACTGGCCCGGTGACCGGGACCGGACGGTGGCATGGCTGGGCGACCTGCGTACCGCGTGGTTGGCGGTGTTGGACCAGCTCGGCGACGCCGATCTCGACGCGACCGCGTCGTTCCCGTGGCGGGACGACCCGGCGTACACCGTGGCCCACATGGTCGCCTGGGTGAACGCCGAGCTGATGAAGAACGTCGCCGAGATCGGCCAGCTCCGGCTGCTGCGGCACGCGGGCGACGCGCCCTGACCCGGGCGGTTCCCCGGGCCCGCTCAGTGGAAGAGCTTGAGGCCGATCACGCCGGCCACCACCAGCAGCAGGCTGAGCAGCCGGGGCAGGCTCGTCGACTCGCCGAGGGCGACCATGCCGACCACGGCGGTGCCGACCGCCCCGATGCCCACCCAGACCGCGTAGCCGGTGCCGACGGGGATGTCGCGCAGCGCGTACGCCAGGCCCGCCATGCTGGCGACCAGGGTGACCGCGAAGACGGCCGAGGGCAGCGGCCGGGTGAACCCGGCGCTGCGGTCGAGGGAGACTGCCCACGCGGTCTCCAGGAGTCCGGAGAGCACCAGCACGATCCAGGCCATCGGGCATCACCTCGGGGGTGCGGGTCCCGGGCCGTCGGCCGGGGACGAGTCGGTCAGGTACGGGGCGTCTTGGCCTGACCGGGTACGCCCGCGACTCGTCCGGGGTGGCCGCGCGGGCCACCACGACCGACGCTAGCACCGCCGGCCGCCGGGGTGGGGTGATCCTCCCCACCACACCTTGAGTTGAAGTCAGCTTGAGGTCGCAGCATGGGGAGCATGACGCTGCTCTTCGACGACCGGCAGGTCGCCGCCACCCTGGACGCGCCGACCACCGTCGCGGCGATGCGGGACGCCCTGCTGGCCGCCCACGCCGGCCGGCTCGTCGCGCCACCCCGGGCCTCCGCACCGCTGGCCGGCGGGCGGATGGTGCTCACCGCCGGGCAGCTCACCGACGAGTGGTACGGCTTCCGCTCGTACGACACCCTCGGCCACCCGGCCGGCGAGCAACTGGTGGTGCTGCACGACGCCCGGACGGGGGCGGTCCGGGCCATCGCTGTCGGCGCGGAGCTGGGCTCCCGGCGTACCGGTGGGCTGGGCGCGGTGGCCGTCGACGCGCTGGCCCGCCCGGACGCCGCCACCCTGGGCGTGATCGGCTCCGGCGGTCAGGCGTGGACGCAGGTGTGGGCGACCGCCGCCGTCCGGCCCCTGCGTGAGGTGACCGTGCACAGCCGCTCGGCGGCCCGCCGCGAGGCGTTCGCCGCCCGGGTCCGCGCCGAGCTGGGGATACCCGCCCGTGCCGTCGGCTGCGCCGCCGAGGCGGTCCGCGACCGGGACCTGGTGGTGCTCGCCACCACCAGCGTCACCCCGGTGCTGGCCGCCGCCGACCTCGCCCCGGGCACCCACGTCAACACCGTCGGCTTCAAGCAGGTGCACCGGCACGAGTTCGGCACCGACCTGCTCGACGCCGCCGACGTGCTGGTCACCGACTCGCCGGCCCAGGCGGCGGGGTACGACCCGCCGATGCTGACCGCCGTCGGGCCGTACCCGGGCAGGTTGCGTGACCTGGGGGCGGTGCTGGCCGGCGCGGTCCCCGGCCGGACCGGCGCGGACCAGGTGTCGGTGTTCTGCTCCACCGGCCTGGCCGGCACCGAGGTCGCCCTGCTGGACCGGCTGGTCCGGGTGGGCGCGACGCCGGTCTGACCGCCGGCGCGTCCGGGGAGGGTGAACCGGCCGACACCGCACGCCGCCGTCGGTCGGGCCCGCGACGTCGCCCGGTACCCTCGGATGGTGTCCGCCACCCCCACGCCTGACAACGCCGGCCCGTCGCGGCCCGCCCCGCAGCCGTCGCCCGCCGACGGCCGCCGGGTCGCCCTGCTGACCCTGGGCTGCGCCCGCAACGAGGTCGACTCGGAGGAGTTGGCCGCCCGGCTGCACGCCGACGGCTGGCAGGTCACCACCGACGGCGAGGGTGCCGACGTGGTGGTCGTCAACACCTGCGGGTTCGTGGAGAAGGCCAAGCAGGACTCGATCCAGACGCTGCTCGCCGCCGCCGACACCGGGGCGAAGGTGGTCGCCGCCGGTTGCATGGCCGAACGGTACGGCCGGGAGCTGGCCGACAGCCTCCCCGAGGCGCAGGCGGTGCTCAGCTTCGACGACTACCCCGACATCGCCGCCCGGCTCGACTCGGTGCTGGCCGGCGAGGCGATCGGCGCGCACACCCCCCGGGACCGTCGCGAACTGCTGCCGCTCACCCCGGTCAACCGGCGCGAGTCGGCGGTGTCGCTGCCCGGCCACGGCACCCCCACCCGGGCGACGATGGAGACCGACGAGCACACCCCCGCGCACCTGCGGCAGGTGCTGCGCCGTCGGCTCGACACCGGCCCGGTGGCCTCGCTGAAGCTGGCCAGCGGCTGCGACCGGCGGTGCGCGTTCTGCGCGATCCCCGCGTTCCGGGGCGCGTTCGTCTCGCGTACCCCCGACGAGTTGCTGGCCGAGGCGGAGTGGCTGGCCAAGACCGGCGTCCGCGAGCTGGTGCTGGTCAGCGAGAACTCCACCTCGTACGGCAAGGACCTGGGCGACCCGCGGGGGCTGGAGAAGCTGCTGCCGCAGCTCGCCGCGATCGACGGCATCGTCCGGGTGCGGGCCAGCTACCTCCAGCCCGCCGAGACCCGCCCCGGCCTGGTCGAGGCGATCGCCACCACCCCCGGCGTGGCCGCCTACTTCGACCTGTCGTTCCAGCACTCCAGCGAGCCGGTGCTGCGCCGGATGCGCCGGTTCGGCTCCACCGACCGGTTCCTGGAGCTGCTGGCCAGCGCCCGCGCCCTGGCCCCGGAGGCGGGCGCGCGGAGCAACTTCATCGTCGGCTTCCCCGGCGAGACCCGGCAGGACGTGGCCGAGCTGACCCGCTTCCTGACCGAGGCGCGGCTCGACGCGATCGGCGTGTTCGACTACAGCGACGAGGACGGCACCGAGGCCGCCGGCCTGCCCGGCAAGCTCTCCGCCGCCACCGTCAAGCGCCGCTACGACCGGCTCGCCGCGCTCGCCGACGAGTTGTGCTCGCAGCGGGCCGAGGAGCGGCTCGGCAGCACCGTCGAGGTGCTGGTCGACACGGTCGACGACGGCGTGGTGGAGGGCCGGGCGGCGCACCAGGCCCCCGAGGTCGACGGCTCGACCACCCTGGTCGCCCCGGTCGGCGGCGGCGTCGACCTGACCGCGTTGCGCCCCGGTGACCTGGTCCGGGCCACGGTCACCGCGACCGAGGGCGTCGACCTGGTGGCCGTGCCGGATGAGATGATCTCGGCGGCGCCCGGCGCGGAACGGTGACGGTGGGCCCGGACGGAGCGGGGGAGCCAGGTGGGGCGGTGCCAGGTGGTCCGGAGCGGGGCGCGGCGGTGACCGGGGCGGCGGAGTCCGCGCCGCCGGTGGCCCGGGTGCCGGTGCTCAACGCGGCCAACGGCCTGACCCTGCTGCGGCTGGTGCTGGTGCCGGTCTTCGCCGCGTCGGTGGTCGCCTCCGGGATGACCCACACCGGGTGGCGGATCGCCGCCTGCCTGATCTTCGCGTTCGCCTCGATGACCGACCTGGTGGACGGCTGGATCGCCCGCCGCTTCGGCCTGGTCACCTCGGTCGGCAAGGTGGCCGACCCGATCGCCGACAAGGCACTCACCGGCGCGGCCCTGGTGCTGCTCTCCGTCTACGACCGGCTGCCCTGGTGGGTGACGGTGCTGATCCTCGTCCGCGAGCTGGGCATCACCGGGCTGCGGTTCTGGGTGATCCGGCACGGCGTGATCGCCGCCAGCCGGGGCGGCAAGCTCAAGACGGCGTTGCAGATCCTGGCCATCGCCTGGTACCTGTGGCCGATGCCGGCGGCCCTCGCCGCCGTCGGGCCCTGGATCATGGCCGCCGCCGTGCTGGTCACCGTGGTCACCGGCTTCGACTACGTCGCCCAGGCCCTGCGCCTGCGCCGCCCCCGCTCCTGACCGGGGCTTCCCCACCTCACCTCGCGCGCCGTGCGGCCCGCGCGCGGCCGGCGTCAATCCCCGGCCGGCCACCGTCGGCTCCCGGCCCCGTGCCGTAATCCCGGGTCGGCGGGACGGCTGTCCCTGCCGGCCGGGACGTCCCGCCCCGCAGAGTCGTCACCGCACCGGCCCTGTGCCCGGTGTGGCGTCGGCCCGGTCGGATCGACGCCCGGTGACGGCGGGCGCGGTCGCGCCCGCAGGCGGGAGGAGCAGCGGTGGGGACAGCGACGAGACATGCCCGGGGGCGGTCCCCGGGCGGCGGGTGGCGCAGCCGCCGGCTGTGGGCGGCGGGCCTGACGGCGGTGCTGGCGGTCACCATGCACCAGGCCCCGGCCCGCGCCGCCGACCCGGTGCCGTTCGACGAGCAGGCGGTGCACGGGGCGCTGTTCGGGGCGGTGGTGCAGCTGCGCGACGCCGGGGCGGCCGGGCTGAAGGACGCCCTGCTCACCGCCGAGCTGCTGGATTGGCGTACCGGCCAGCCGGGTGCCGACGCGACCCAGGTGGCGGGGCACGTGGCCACCACCCGGGCGGTCGCCGACGCGGCGGTCGGCGACGCGCGGGCCGAGGACCGGTCCCGGTTCGCCGTGGCGATGGCGGTGCTGGCCCGGCTCGGCGAGTCCAGCGGCGCGGTGACCACCGGCCCGGCGGTGCGGGCGTTCCTGGCCAGCACGGTCGGCGCGGAGGGCGCGAACGTGGTGCCGGACGCGTTGAACCTGGTCCGGGGCGGCTACCAGGACGCGGCGTGGAACGCCCGTTCCCGGGACCTGGTCCAGGACACCTGGCGGGAGCTGCACCGGCGGGCCGCCACCGACGACGCGCTGGCCACCGGCTGGGACAGCGCGTTCGCCGGGCGCACCGGCACCGGGGTGCGTACCCCGGTCGACGGGTTGCTGGCCGCGCGGATCCACGAGCCGCGTGCCGACGGCAACACCGGCACCCTCGGCTACTACGTGCCGCTGTCCGCGATCCGCGACGTCCGCGGTGACGCGACCGCCTTCAAGGCGCTGGTGCAGGAGCGGGCGTACGCGACGCTGAAGGTGCTCGACACCGACGGCAACAACCGGATCACCGAGGTGGTCGGCTACGCCACCACGTACCCGCTCAACCAGGACCCGAAGCCCAGCCAGGCGGTCATCGACGCGGAGAAGGCGAAGACCGAGTCCAACCGCAAGATCTTCGAGGGGCTCGGGTCCACCGTCACGGTGCTGTCCACCCTGGTCGGCTTCGTCGACAAGAAGTTCGGCAAGCAGTTGGAGACCATCGGCAAGGCCGTGGTGACCTCGGTGACCGCGATCAACACGTACGTGACGACGGTGCTCGGGCAGGGGCTGACCATGGCCGCGACGGCGATGGGCACGGCGGTGCTGACCGGTAACCTGCTCGGCGCGGCGGTGAGCCTGATCGGCCTGTTCGCCGGGGGCGGTGACCCGAACGCCGCGATCCAGGCGGAGATCGGCAAGCTGCGCCAGCAGATCGACCGGCTGGCCAAGGGGATCGACAAGCGGTTCGACCGGATCGAGTCGGCGCTCAAGGAGATGTACGCCGGGTTGGTCGCCCAGCTCGACGCGCTCACCAAGGGCCTCGACGAGGTACGCGCCAACCTGGGCCGGATCGCCACCCAGTTGCAGACCATCGAACGCAAGGTCGACTCGATGGCGCTCGCCACCCACGTGGCCCTGGAGAACATCGCCAAGAGCCAGCTCAACCAGGTGATCACCACGTACGTGCACCACAGGGAGATCACCGGGCAGCCGATCCCGGACTACCTGGGCACCTACTTCCCGAAGGCCGAGTCGCCGACCTTCACCTTCGCCACCGTCAACGCCGCCGACGAGGGCACCTTCACCGCGCCGGCCGGCACCAGCCTCGCCGACCCGGTCAGCGTGCTCGACACCCACCTGCCCGCCGGCTCGATCAACTACCTGGGCCAGTGGGCGCGTAACCGGGTCGGCGGCAGCTGGACCGTCGGCCCGGTCGCCAACGCCGCCGCCTGGTCCACCGCCGCCCGGGTCTACAACATCCTGCAACTGGAGAACCCGCAGTTCGCCGCGCAGGTGGCCGCCGGGCGGGGCGACGCCGTCGCCGAGACCGGGCGGACCATCAACGAGCGGGTGCGGCAGTTCAGCCAGCCGACCGCCGACGGCGGCACCAACCCGTTGTTCACCGCGCTGATGGCCGACTACCGCACCGCGGTCGCCGGCTGGAACGCCCAGGTGGAGAACGTCCGCAAGGCGGTGGTCTGGAACGGCAGCGACACCCTGCCGGTGCACGACATGTGGGGCAGCCCGGACCAGGAACTCCCGGCCGCGAACCGCATTCCCGAGGCCGAGTCGATCGGCGGGTGCGGCCCGACCCGGGTCGGCCGGCCGATCCCGTCCACGCTCCGCCGCAGCAACCTGCCCAACGCGTTCCACCTGGCCCGCCACGCCATGCCGCCGGGGCACGCCCCGGAGTTCTCCACCTGCTACGACGCGAACTTCGTCAACGTCGAGGAGCACGAGGGGCCCCGGTTCCAGACCACCACCGGCGACCTCCAGATCACCCTGCGGTCGCGGGTGAAGTGGGCCGGCGGGGACTGGCAGGAGGTGCAGACCGCCACCCGGGTGTTCCCCATCGGCACGTTCTGCTCGTGGGACGTCCGGTCCCCGATCCCGCAGGGCTACTGCTACGACGAGAACAAGTACCTCACCGACCGGTGGGCGGGGACGTACAAGCCGGCGTTCGAGTCGGCGGCGATCCCGGTCGTCGCCACCCAGGCGACGTCCGCCCGCAGCAAGGCCGCCGCGATGCTGTCCGGCCGGCAGAAGTACTTCTACCGGGTGATGCGGGCCGGCACCGGGCCGAACCCGCCGAGCAGCGACACCTGGGAGGTGTCCCGGGTGCTCTGGCAGAAGGGCAAGGCGGTCTCCGACGCGCTGCGGCTGTTGCAGGCGTACACCGAACTGGGCTGGGGGACCGCGCTGGAACTCGACGACAGCCTCGCCGGCCTGCTCTACGGCGGCCAGGGGCTGCCCGCCGACTACAGCCGCCCGCGCAGCGACGGCGACCAGTCGGCGCACCAGCACCTGCGCAACGCGATGACGCAGGCGGTGGAGAACTACGCCGACTGCGTCCAGACGTTCGACTGGAACCCGTGCGACGGGGAACGGTCGGGTTTCGACCCGCTGCGCGACCAGGGCCAGTACGGCGCCGGCTGCGCCCAGGCCAGCGTGCCGGACAAGCCGCGTGACCCGCTGAGCGCCTGCCTGGCCGGCGCGGCGTTCGTCCGGGTCGGCCAGCTCGGCCAGCGCTACGACCACTGGTCGTCCCGGGTGCGTTCCGGCGGGCACACCGAGGGGCTGCCGGAGGTGACCGCGGCGACCGACATGACCCGGGCGACCACGGTGAGCGTGCACCCGGCGGGCTGACCGCGCGTCGACCGGGAAGGGCCCCGTCGGCCCGAGCGGGTGGGACCCTTCCCCCGCCCGCCGGGCCGGCCGGGGCCCTTCCCCCGGTGTCGCGCGCCCCGTCCCCGTCGCGGGCCGAGCCTTGCCGGTCGCCGGCCGCGCGGGGCGCTTCCCACCGGTCGCCGCGCGGGGCGCGCTTCCCCGGGTCACCGGGCGGGCCGCCGTCCGATCGGTCCCGCCGGGCCGGGACATCCGACCCGGGTCGGCGGGACAGCCGGCGGGTGACGATGGCGCGACCGTCCACCCCGCCGGCCCGCCCGGCGGTGCCACTGTGGACTGTCGACCACCTACGCTGCGGCGGACGGGTGCCGGGCGACCGGCCCCGCCGTCCAGGTACGGCACCCGAGGAGTGATCATGACCCTGACCGCTGGCGACGACCGACGGATCGTGCTGATCGCGGCCGACGACACGTTCTGCCACGTCTACCAGGACCTGTCCGACCTGCTGTCGACCGCCGACCACGGCGAGAAGCTCGCCGGGGCCGTCGAGTTCTTCGACGTCACCGGGAGGCGGCTGCACCCGGTCTACTCCGCCGACTGGCGGCTGGAGGCCCTCGACGCCGGCACCGCCCCGGCGCAGCCCGAGGCCGTCCGGCAGCGGTTGACCGCGGTGCTCGCCCACGTGGCGCAGTACGTCCGCAGCCACCCGGACGTACTCACCCGCTCCCGGATCACCCTGGAGCAGGCCCTGGCCCAACTGCCCCGGCTGGACGGCCCGGACCTGCCGCACGACATCGGCACCCTGCCCGACCACCTCGAACACGACACCGGCAACTGGCTGCACAACGCGATGCACGCCGCCGGCTGGGCCGACTGACCGATCCCACCACCGACCGACACCCCGGAGGGCCTGCCGTGCCGTCGCCCATCGCCGTGCTGTCCCCGTCCCGCCGGGTCCTGGCCGGGGCGGGCCTGGTCGTCGCCGGGCTCGTCCTGGCCGGGCAGTGGTGGTACCCGCAGCCGGCGGCCCTCGGGCCGGCGGCGCTGACCGGCACGATCGCGGTCGCGTTCACCGCGCTCGGCGCGCTGGTGCTCGCCGGGCTGCCCGGTCACCCGGTCGGCCGGCTGATGCTGGCCGCCGGACTGGTCGCCGGGACGGCGGTGCTGGCGTTGAGCTGGCCCGCGGTCACCCCGCTGGCCTGGCTGGGGCAGTGGCTCTGGTGGCCGCCGTACGGGCTGATCTTCCTGGCCCTGCTGGTCTTCCCGGACGGCCGGCTGCCGGGCCGGGGGTTCCGGCCGGTCGCGGTCGGGTTGGTGGTCACCACGGCGGTGGCGGCCGTGGCGCTGGCGGTGGCCGCGACCAGCGACCCCCGGGGCCTGCTGCTGTCCGCGACGACGGCCGCCGACCCGACCGCGCGGCTGCTGGTCCGGGTCGCCCTGCTGACCGTCGGGGTGGAGCTGCTGCTGGTGGTCGCCGTGCTGGTGGCGCTCGCCCGCCGCTTTCGACGGGCCGTCGGCGAGGCCCGCCAGCAGCTCGCCTGCCTGCTGGCCGCCGGGGCGCTGTTCCTGCTGGGCTTCCTGCTGGACTGGCTCAACCTGTCCGGCGCGTGGGTGCTGATGGTGATCGCGATCCCGGGCGCGATGACGCTGGCCGTGCTCCGCTACCGGCTCTACGGCCTGGAACAGGTGATCAACCGGACCCTGGTCTGGCTGGTGATGAGCCTGCTGGTGATTGCCGCCTTCGTCGGGGTGGTCACCCTGCTGCGGGACCTCGTGCTGCGCGGGGACACCTCGAACGCCTCGCTGGTGGCCACCGGGCTGATCGCGGTGACCTTCGAACCGCTGCGGCGGCGGGTGCAGCGCGGGGTGAACCGGCTGCTCTACGGCGACCGCGACGAGCCGTACGCGGTGCTGGCCCGCCTCGGTGACCTGCTGGAGCGGACGGTCCAGCCGGAGGCGGTGCTGCCGTTGCTGACCGGCACCATCGCCCGCTCGCTCCAGGTGCCGTACGTGGCGGTTGAGCTCGGCGGGGACCGTGCCGACGACGGGCGGCCCACCCGGGTGCACGCCGCGCACGGCCGGGCCACCACCACCCTGGAACGCTTCGACATGGTGACCCACGGGGAGCGGGTGGGACGCCTGGTGGTGGCCCGCCGGGCACCCGGCACCCGGTTCACCCCGGTCGAGCGGCGGCTGCTCAGTGACGTCGCGTTGCACGCCTCGGTGGCCGCCGCGACCGCCCGGCTGATCCGCGACCTGCGCGACTCCCGGGAACGCCTGGTCACCGCCCGGGAGGAGGAGCGCCGCCGGCTGCGCCGGGACCTGCACGACGGGCTCGGCCCGACCCTGGCCGGCATGTCGATGCAGGTACGCGCGGCCCGCAAGCTCGCCGCCGTCGACCAGGCCCGGCTGGCCCGCATCCTCGACGGGCTCGCCGACGACCTGCTCACCTGCACCGGGGAGGTACGCCAACTGGTCGACCAGCTCCGTCCGGCGGCCCTGGACCGGGGGTTGGAGTCGGCGCTGCGGGCCGAGTGCCAACGCTTCGACGGCCCGACCCTGACCGTGCGGCTGAGCGTGGCGGACCCGCTGCACGGGCTGCCGGCGGCGGTGGAGGTGGCGGCGTACCGGATCGTCGGCGAGGCACTGGCCAACACGGCCCGGCACGCCGGGGCGACCTGCTGCGATGTGGTGGTGCGCCGGGGCCGGTCGCTGGTCGTGGAGGTGTCCGACGACGGCACCGGCATCGTCGCCCGCCGGACCGGCGGCGTCGGGCTGGACTCGATCCGGGAGCGGGCCGCCGAGCTGGGCGGCGGCAGCGACATCGTCGACCGCGACCCGCACGGCACCCTGATCCGCGTCCGGCTCCCCCTGCCCCCCGCCCCGCCCGCTCCCGGTGATCAAGAGGTTCGCGTCAGAATCCGCCCGGAGGATGACGCGAACCTCTTGATCACCGAAGGTCCCCCGGTGCTGGAGGATGACGCGGACCTCTCGATCACCGGAGGTCCCGGGGTGGAGCAGAGTGCTGCGGGAGGGGGAGGGCAGTGACGGGAGAGGGGACTCGTGGCGGGCCGGTCCGGGTGCTGATCGTGGACGACCACCCGGTGGTCCGCCGTGGCCTGCGGACGATGCTGGAGGGCGAGACCTGGGTCGACGGCGTGCTGGAGGCCGCCACCTGTGCCGAGGCGATCGGCATCGCGTCGACCGAGTCCGTCGGGGTGGTCGCGATGGACGTGGCGCTGCCGGACGGCGACGGTGTGGAGGCGACCCGGCGGATCGTCCAGGGCCGGCCGGAGATCCGGGTGCTGATGGTGACCATGACCGACGACGAGGACGTGGTCGGTCGGGCGCTGCGGGCCGGCGCGCGGGGCTACGTGCTCAAGGACACCGACCCGGATGTGATCGTCGACGCGCTGCGGACGGTGGCCGGCGGCGGGCTCGTCCTCGGCCCCCGGGTCGGTCCGCAGGTGCTGACCAGCCTGCGCCGCCAGCCGGTCGAGCTGCCGCCCCCGTTCGACCGGCTCACCCCGCGCGAGCGGGACATCCTGCGCCGGCTGGCCGGCGGCGACACCAATGCCCGGATCGCCCGCCACTTCGGGCTCAGCGAGAAGACGGTCCGCAACCAGCTGTCGGCCGTCTTCGCCAAGCTCGGGGTGGCCGACCGGGTCCAGGCCGCCCTGCTCGCCCGGGACGCCGGCCTCACCGGGTGACCCTGATCCGGCGGGCGGGAGCGGATCCGACGATGCCGCCCGGACGCCGCACCGGCGGGGCGGGAACTGACACGATGATCGGTCGGGCCGACATGAGTAGCAGGGTGACGTCGGGGAAGGAGGACGGCATGGGGACCGATGCGCAGCACGAGCGACCCGCGGGCAGCCCGGCGGCGGGGGTGGTGCACAGCCTGCACGAGCGGCAGCAGACCCTGGCCACCGTCGAGTCCCTGACCGGTGGGCTGCTGGCCGCCGCGATCGTGGAGATCGCCGGGGTGAGCGCCGTCTACCGGGGTGGGTTGGTGACCTACGCCACGGAACTCAAGGCGCGGCTGGCCGACGTACCCGAGGATCTGCTGGCCCAGCGCGGGCCGGTCGACCCGGACGTGGCCATCGCCCTGGCCGAGGGGGGTCGGCGGCGCTGCGCCGCCGACTGGGGGCTGGCCACCACCGGGGTGGCCGGTCCCGAGCCGCAGGACGGCAGACCTGTCGGTCTGGTCTATGTCGCGGTGGCCGGGCCGGGTGGCCCGGTGGTCCGCCGGCTCGACCTCGACGGAGGCCGGAACCACATCCGCGCAACGGCGGTGATCGAGGCGTTACGCCTGCTGGCGACGCGTATCCACAGGGCCTTTCCGGAGCCGGGGCCGGGCCCGCGACCCGGGCCGGCGGCGGGGGCGCCGCCGGCCGGCGCGGGCCGGCGGTGAGCGGTGTTGTCCAGATCCGACAGGCGGGGTGGGATGTCGCCGGGCCGACCAACGGGTACGGTTGCGGGAAGGCTCCGGCGTACGGCGTCGGCGGCGGCGCGGTCGACCGCGTCCGGCGAGGGCGACGGTCCGCCCGGAGCGTGAAATCCCGTCAGGGGGAGGTGCGATGGTCCTGCTACGCCGGGTGATCGGTGACGCACTTCGGGCGCGCCGCCAGGGTCAGCACCGCACCCTGCGCGAGGTCTCCACCGCCGCCAACGTGAGCCTCGGTTACCTGTCCGAGATCGAGCGCGGCCAGAAGGAACCCTCCAGCGAGCTGCTTGCCGCCATCTGCGACGCGCTGGGTGCCCGCCTGTCCGAGTTGCTCCGCGAGGTGAGCGACACCGTGGCGCTGGCCGAACAGTTGCCGGGCGTGCTCATGCCGGTGCAGGACGAGCCGGCCGCCGCCGGTCCCGCCACCGGGGTGCGCAAGGCCACCGGTCGGGGCGTGCGTCAGGTGACCACCGACGGTGCGGTCGCCGTCTCGGTCCGCCAGGAATCCCCACTCAAGGCCACCCTGCGCAGCGCCCGGGTCCGCCCGAGCGACCGGGACGTGGTCTGCGCTGCCTGACCCCGCCGTCCGTCCCGTGGCCGGGGTGGCCGACGCCGCGTAGTGTTGATCGCAGGCCGCCGGAGCACTCCCCACGGCACGATCGGCCCTGCTGGCGTCGGGTTGCGACGATGGGGGGCGTGTCGGGCGGCCCGTCCGGCCCCGCTGTGGCCGAGGCGCAGCGACGCTACTGAGGGGATACTGCGGAGATGGCGAACCCGTTCGTCAAGGGCTGGAAGTACCTGATGGCGCTGTTCGGTGCCAAGATCGACGAGCACGCCGATCCGAAGGTGCAGATCCAGCAGGCCATCGAGGACGCGCAGCGTCAGCACCAGGCGCTGGTCCAGCAGGCGGCGGCGGTGATCGGCAACCAGCGGCAGCTGGAGATGAAGCTCTCCCGGCAGATGACCGAGGTCGAGCGGCTCCAGGGCAACGCCCGGCAGGCGCTGGTCCTCGCCGACCAGGCACGGGCCAAGGGCGACGAGGCCGAGGCCGGCCGCTATGAGCAGTCCGCCCAGGTGCTCGCCACCCAGTTGGTCTCCGCCGAGCAGGCCACCGAGGATCTCAAGACCCTGCACGACCAGGCGCTCGGGGCCGCCGCCCAGGCCCGCCGCGCGGTCGAGAACAACTCGATGATCCTCCAGCAGAAGCTCGCCGAGCGGACCAAGCTGCTCAGCCAGCTCGAACAGGCCAAGATGCAGGAGAGCGTGGCCCGGTCGCTGGAGTCGATGTCCTCGATGACCGCGCCGGCCAACACCCCCTCGCTGGACGAGGTGCGCGACCGTATCGAGCGCCGCTACGCCAACGCGATGGGCCGCGCCGAGCTGGCCGGCAACTCCGTCGAGGGACGGATGCTGGAGATCCAGAAGTCGACGCTGGACAGCGCCGGGTCGTCCCGGCTGGAGCAGATCCGGGCCAGCATGGCCGGCGACCAGCTCGGTGGCCGGCAGGAGCAGCCGGCGGCACAGCAGCAGGCCCAGCCGGCCGCCCCGACGGCCGACCCGGCCGCCGCCGCAAGGCTGGACGAGATCCGGGCCAGCATGAGCCGCGACCGCGGCGTGGGGGACACCACCGCCGGCTGACCGCCGGCACGAGGAGGTACGGGTGGCCGACGAGCGAACGCGACACTTCCGTCGACTGGGCCGGCTGCGGCGTTCCGCCCGCCGGTGGAGCGTCCTGGCCGGTGGGCTCACCGGCGCGGCCGCGGTGCTGACCCCGTACGCCGGGCTGGGGTTGCCGGACGCGGCCTGGGCCGGTGCCGCGGGCAGCGCCGTCGCGCTGGCCGCCTGGCGCTGGATCGACCTGCGGGCGTTCGCGGCCCGCCCGGTGCCCCCCGCCCTCGACCCGGCCGAGGCCGCCGCCCGCTCCCGGGCCCGGCTGGTCGCCGCCGTCGAACGCCTCCCGGTCGGCCCCGGCGTGCTCGCCGAGGCCCGCCGGTTCCGCTCCCGGTTCGCGCTGCGCGGCACCTCCGCCGCCGAGTCGTGGGCCCGGCTGGACCGGGCCGCGCTCACCCTGGCCGGGATCGCGCCCCGGCTGACCGGCCTGGCCGAGCCGGCGGTGCTGGAGGCCGCCGCCGCCGACCGCTCGTTGCGCGACCTGGCCGACCGGACGGCCGGGGTGGAGCGCGCCCTGCGGCTCGCCCCACCCGAGGCCCGGCCCCGGCTCGCCGAGGCCCACCGTGCCCTGCTCGACCAACTGGTCACCGGGGTGACCGCCTACGAGGGACTGGTCGCCGCCGCGGCCGGCTACGTCGCCGAGGACGCCCACCCGGAGGTCCTCGCGGACCCGTCCGCCGCCCGCCTGATGGAGGCGACGGACCTGCTGCACGGCGTCGCCTCCGCCCTGGCCGAGCTGCGCGCCGTGGGCGAACCGCAACGCACCCCCACCCGCTGAGCGCCGCGCGGCAGGCCGGCCCGGCCTGCCGCGCGGCTGCCCACGACCGGGCCGGGTGACCTCAGTCGGGTGTGTGCACCGGCAGCGGGCCGGTCCACGGTGAGCTGCCGACCACGTTGAACGAACGGACCCGGTAGTGGTAGGTGACCCCCCGGGCCAGGCCGGTGTTGGTGAAGCTGCGGCCGGTGACGGTGAAGCTAACCACCTCCCGGTCGAACGTCGGGTCCACCGCCCGCTGCACCACGAACCCGGCTCCCGGGCCGGCCGGGACGCTGGCCACCCAGTTCAACGACACTGTCGCCGTGTCCGGCGCGGGTACGGCGACCGTCGCGGCGACCCCGGTCGGCAGCTCCGGCACCGGCGGGGTGGTCACCGTCGCCACCGTCGACCACGGTGAGGCCGCACCGAGGTAGGTGGTCCGGACCCGGTAGTAGTACGTGGTCTCCGGGGCGACCGCCGGATCGAGGTGGTGGTCGGACACCGGCACGGCGGTGGTGCCCGGACCGCTGGTGAAGGTCGGGTTGGTGGCCCGCTGCACGTCGAGCCCGGTGGCGAAGGAGCGGTTCACCCAGCGCAGCGCCACCCGCAGCGGCGCCGCCGGTGGCACCGTCGCGGCCAGCCCGCCCGGCGCGGACAGGCGCACCGACGCCGGGCTGCTGTTCGACCAGGCCGAGCAGCCGGCCCCGTTCTCGGCCCGGATGCGGTAGTGGTAGGTCACGCCGGGGGTGATGCTGGCGTCGGTGTACCGGGTCGCGGTCGCCGCCACCGTGATGGTGGTCAGTCCGGCGGTGAAACCGGCGTCGGTGGCCCGCTGGAGCAGATGCCCGGTGGCCGCCGGCCGGCTGCCGTTGCCCGTCCAGGCCAGCGCGATCGCCGGGAGCGCCGTCGCCGAGCCGGGCACCGGGGTCGCGGTCAGCCCGGTCGGCGCGCGGGGCGAGACCCGTAGCACCAGCGGCCGGCTCATGCCCAGGTCCCGCAGTCCCGCCGCGCCGCTTGCCCAGCGGAACTCCCAGCCCAGGTTGACCTGCTGGTTGACCACGGTCGCCGGCCGGCCGTCGCAGGGGCTGACCGGGCTGGCGTCGAGGCGTACCCCGGTGGGTCGGGTCGGGTCGAGCAGCCGCAGGCTGTCGGCGACCTTGAACGGCAGCGGCGGCACCTCGGGTCGCAGCGCCACCACCACGTCCTCGGCCGGGTTGACCCGGACGGTCTGCTTCCAGCCCCGCTCCCCGCCGTCGGGGGCGCGGACCGTGCCGTCCCCGCCGATCCGGTTGACCACCTGCACGTCGCAGCCGTCGAACCGGACCGGGTGGGTCTGCCGGCCGGTCCCGCAGATCCGCCACAGCTGGATGCCGTCGGCCGGGTCGGCCGGCCCCACCGTCGGGTCGGCGGCGACGAGGATCTCGGTGGCCGGGTCGGTCGGGCCGAGCGGCAGGGTCACCGGGCCCAGCGGGCCGGCACCCGGGTGGGGTACGCCGAGCCGGCCGGCCCGTCGCCCGTACTCCGGCTCGAAGACCGGGCCCACGGTTTTCACCTGGATCGGCAGGGTGACCGGCGTGGTGCCGCCCGGCGGGGTGAAGGTGAGCGAGGTGGCCTGCGCGGAGGCGACCGTCGCCCGTGCGGTGGTGGTGCCGAACGCCAGGTCGTACACCGGGTGCGGGACCACCGGCGGGCGCTGGCCGGCGGCGTACGCGGCGGGCAGCCGCTCGGCCAGCCGGTCCAGGTCGTACCGGCGACCCGGGGTGCCGGAAACCCGGAACTGGAGGACGGTACGGGTGTTCGGGCCGTACCCGGGCAGGGTGGTGGGGCCGCCGCCCTCGGCACGGCGGTCCCCGGCGGCGGTGTGCCGGTCGTAGCGGGGGTCGAAGCCGGGCAGCGGGGCCGGACAGTCGTTGTAGAGCAGCACCGTCGCGCCGGGCGGCAGGGTGGAGAAGTCGACGATCACGTCGGCCCGTTCGCCGGGGGCGAGCAGCAGCGCGGCCGAGTCGACGTTGAGCACCGTCGGGTCGCGGCGGTCGTAGCGGTAGCCGACCGGCCGGTTGGGCAGCACCACCGGGGCGGGGAGCAACCCGCACTCGTTGCCGATCTGGATCATGGGTGGGCCGGCGGCGGCCGGGTCCGGCACCCCGCCGTCGCGCCCGTCGGTGGGCCAGTCGGCGGGCCGGCCGGGGGCGCGGACCGCCTCCACCATCGGCACCTCACCGGCGTCGGCGTCGGCGAGGCTCCCGTCGGCCTGCCACATCGGCCCGTCGGAGCGGGCCCGGTAGAGCTGGAGGTTGACCGACCGGTCGGCGCAGCCGTTGACGATCCGGAACCGGTACGCCGTCGGCCGCACCCGCAGGTACGGGTAGGCGACCCCGTTGACCAGCATGGTGTCCCCGTACGCCTCGGGCACGGCGCTGGGGTGCGGCACCCCGGGGGCCTGTGGCGGCTCGTGCGGCGCGGCCACCGGATCGTGGTGCGGGTTGTCCACCGGGCCGACCCGGGGCCCGTCCTGCCCGTCCACGGCGGGCAGCCACGGGCCGTAGTCCCAGCGGCCGGTGGGGTTGCGCCCGTGCTCCCGGTACGGGTCCTGCCGGGGCTGGTAGACGTGCGGGTGCCACAGGCTGCCCCGGGCACCCCAGCGGTCCCGGTCCCAGGTGGGGTCCTCGGCGGCGAGTTGGGCGTCGTCGGGGACGAAGGTGCGGTCCTGGATCACCAGCGGGATCTGGTCGGCGGGGAGCACCCCGTCGGCGGTCAACTCCTCCTCGACCGGGTCGGTGAGCAGGTAGAGGGCGAACTGACCGGACAGCACGGTCAGCCGGGACAGGCCGAGGGTGTTGTCGTGCAGGCACATCAGCCGGCCGCTCTGCGCGTTCGGGTAATAGAGCGTGGTGGCTCCCGCCCCGGGCGGCGGCATGTCCGGCACGTGGGTCAGGCCCGGCCCGGTCGGGTACGGGGTGATCTCCCCGGCCGGGGTCACCCACTGCCAGGGGTTGCCGGCGCTGATCCACCCGGTGTGCGCGCCGGACAGGTGCGGCACGGCCCGGTTCTGCGGGTAGGGCGCGGGCCCCTGAAGCGGCCCCGCCCCGGCTCCGGGGAGGCTGGTGTCGACCGGCAGGAACAGGTCCCCGGCCGGGCCGGTGGGGAGCTGGTTGATGAACTTGATCCGGACCGGCCGCCCCCGTCGGGCCATGATCAGCGGCCCGAGGTGGTAGGGCCGCTCGGGTGGGGCGACGGTGTTGTGGCCGTGCGGGTCGGTGCCCAGGTTGAGCTGGCGGTAGCCGCGCAGCCGGGTGGTGGGCAGGTCCCGGTGCAGCCGCTGGGTGTACTCGGCCAGCCCGATCTCGTAGTAGTCGCAGCCCGGCCAGCTTACCGTGTCCGGGACGGCGACCGGCAGGTGCCCGCCCAGCTCGGTGCGGCCGGCCGGGCCGGGCAGCGGCAGCGCGTCGACGAACTTGCGCAGGCCGGTGCCGGTGACCACCCGGCTCTGCGGGTCGCGTACCGGCAGCGGGCTGCCGGCGAAGTTGGGCACCGGGCCGAAGTAGCGGGGCACGGCGGCCGGGTCGAGGGTCGCCGGCGCGGGATCGGGTTCGCCGGTGCGGGCGGCCGGGACGGTGGGCCGGTCGGGCCGGTGGGGGCGGGCGACCCGGGTCGTCCAGTGCGGTCGCAGTCTGCGGAACAGGGCCATGGCTCTCCCCGGGCACGGGGACCCGCCGCCCCCACCCCGGCGTGGTGGCGGTCGCGTCCGATGGTTACGAACGGTGAGCACTCCACCGCAGCATGCGACGTCGGCGGCCGGATAGGAATTACCCATTCGTCCGTCTCTGCAGGTTGTCCCGTCAGCCGGGAGGTGCCGCCGGGTCGACCGGCGGTGGTGCGGGCTGGCAGGTCGGGCACCAGTAGGTGACCCGTTCGCTCAGGTCCTCCTTGGCGATGGCGGTGCCGCAGCGGCGGCACGGTTGGGCCCGCCGCCCGTAGACGTAGCTGGTCTGGCCCCGGCGCAGCGAGCCGGTGGTGCTCTGGGTCCACCGGCCCCGGTTGGCGGCCAGCAGCCGCTGGGCCAGCGCCACCGTGCCGGGCAGGTCGGGCACCGCGCCGACCGGCGTCCACGGGGAGAGCCCGCGCAGGAACAGCAGCTCGCACTTGTAGAGGTTGCCCACCCCGGCCAGGTTGCGCTGGTCCAGCAGCGCCTCGCCGATGGTCACCCCGGGGGCGGCGGCCAGCCGGCGGACCGCCTCGGCCGGGTCCCAGTCCGCGCCGAGCAGGTCGGGGCCCAGGTGTCCGAGCAGGCGCTCCTCCTCGGCGGTGGGCAGTAGGGCCAACTCGTGCAGGTGGTAGCCGACCGCCACCGCCTGCGCGCCGCGCAGCACCGCCCGGATCAGGTGGGCCGGCCGGGCCGTCCAGCGTTCCCCCGGGGCGTACGCCCGCCAGACGCCGTCCATCCGCAGGTGGGAGTGCAGCGTCCAGGCGGTGGTCGACGCCACCGGGGTCGGCGCGGTCAGCCGTAGCAGCAGGTGCTTGCCCCGGCTGGCCGACTCGGTCACCGTCCAGCCGGTCAGGTCGGTGGTGGCCAGCGCGGGCACCCGGAAGTCGCTGCCGGTGAGCCGGGCCCCGGCGAGCGCGCGGTGCAGGACGCGGGCGGTGTTCCAGACGGTGTCTCCCTCGGGCACCCCAGCATTCTCCCTCGTCCGAACAGAATTCGCATGTATCGCTATTTGTAGCGTGCTTCCTGTCGATCTATGAAAAAATGCACTATAGGGGAGTCTTGAGGAGAATGTTATGGCCTTTGGCCCCTGTCGTCACCCGTCGTCCCTGTTGGTCGGTCTGCTGACCCTGACCCTGGCCGGTGGTCTCGTCCCGACCGCCGCCACCGCCGCACCCCGTACCCCCGGCCAGACCCCCGGCCACGCCGCCGCCCCAGCCGCACCCACCGGCGAGGAGCACTGGACCGTCGACCTCGCCGTGGCCGGCGGCGACGACGTCAACGTCCGCTTCGGAGCCGGCCGGCTGCGCCTCGCCGACCCGCACCCGACCCGGCGCACCCGGCCCGCCGCCCTGGGCGCGCCGGTCGCCGAAGGGGTGCTGCTCGCCCCCGCGCGCACCCTCGCCGGCCCGGCCAACCGGGTCCGCGCCGACCTCACCGCCGAGGCGGCCACCGGTGCCACCGTCGGCGTCCAGGTACGCGGCTGGCGGGCCACCGGCTGGACCGAGTGGCGGGAGGCCGGCACCGGGCCGGCCGTCTTCGACCGCCAGGTCACCCGGGTCCAGGCCCGGGTGCTGCTCACCACCCGCGACGCGCACGCCGCCGCATCGGTACGCGCGGTGCGGCTCACCGCCGACACCACCGCCGCCGCCACCCCGGCCCCCACCGCCGCGCGCAGCTACCGGGTCTTCGCCACCCGGGAGGGCGAGGTCGGCGGGGTCACCGCCAACGGGCGCACCATCAAACCCCGGGACCACTTCGTCGCCCTGCCGTCCCGACGTGGACTGTCCCCGATCGACACCGGGGACTACACCGTGCGGGTCTGCACCACCAGCGGCAGCCGCTGCGAGTACGCACCCGTCTGGGACGTCGGCCCGTGGAACACCCGCGACGACTACTGGAACCCCGCCGCCGTCCGCGAGAACTGGAAGGACCTGCCGCAGGGACGACCCGAGGCACAGGCCGCCTACCAGTACGGCTACAACGGCGGCAGGGACCAGTTCGGGCGTACCGTGCTGAACCCCGCCGGCATCGACCTCGCCGACGGCACCTTCTGGGACGGCCTGCTGCTCACCGACAACGCCTGGGTCGACGTGACGTACCTGTGGACCGGCAGCGGCCCGCGCGGCGTCATCGGCTCCGGGCCGCTCAACATCCGCACCGGCCCCGGCACCTCGTACCCGGTGCGGGGGCTCGCCGCCACCCACGCCAACGTGCCCATCCAGTGCTACGTCACCGGGCAGACGGTCGCCGGGACGTACCGGACCACCAACAGGTGGAACCGGCTGGCCGGTGGCCAGTACGTCAGCCACGCGTACGTGTCCTCGGTGTACGGCGGCACCGTGTCCCACTGCTGACCGGTGCGCCATCCCGCCCCCGACCAGCCGGGTCGGGGGCGGGAATGGCTCAGGGCCGCTCGTCCGGGCGGGGCGGGCGGACCATGTCCTGGTAGCGGGGGTGGCTGGCGCCGTACACGGCGAAGTTCAGCCGGGCATGGGTGAGGCTCAGGTCACCGTTGGGACCCCCCCGCACCACGTCGGCATCGGCGTCGCCCTGGCCGTCATCGGTCCAGAAACAGACCGGACAGGTGCCTCCACCCGTCCGGGACGCACAACAGGGACAGCCCACCGGAACCCACACTTCACCCACCGCAGCAGCATTCCACACCGGACCACCGACAGGGAGCGCAGCTCACCCTCCGGGGCGTCCCCGCACCGTCACCGTGGCACCCGGGGCGACCCCGAGCAGGTCCACCGCCCGGCCGCCGTTGCGGGCCACCGCGACCAGGCCGGCCGAGTCGACGAGCACCACCAGGTCACCGGCCGGCACGTCGCCGAACGTCGTCCCCCGCACCGCCTGACGGCCGTCGACCCGTACCGAGCCGGGCAACGCCGCCAGCAGGTCGGCCCCGGCGGCGAGCTGCACGTTGCCGAAGTGGTCCACGGTGAGCACCTCGGCGGTGAACCCGTCGGCCTCCCGGCGCAGCACCGGCGCGGGCAGGGTCACCAGACCGGCCGGGTCGACGGGCGGGCCCGCGTCGGCCGGCGGGTCGCCGAGCGCCAGCCGGGCCGCCACCGGGGCGAACACGTCCCGGCCGTGGAAGGTACCCGACACCTCCGCCGCCACCCAGCCCGGCGAGGTCAACTCGACCGCCGCGGTGACCCCGCCCAACGCCTGCGCCGCCGCCGGCAGCAGCCCGTTGTCCGGCCCGACCAGCAGCCCACCAGGTGTCACCAGCGCCACCGCGCGCCGGGCGGTGCCCACCCCCGGGTCCACCACCGCCACGTGCACCCCGTACGGCAGGTACGGCACCGCCTGGGCGAGTACCGCCGCACCCCGCCGGACGTCCCCCGCCGGCACCAGGTGGGTCACGTCGATCACCCGCGCGGCCGGGGCGATCCGGCCGATCACGCCGTGGCAGACGGCGACGAACCCGTCGGTGAGCCCGTAGTCGGTGGTCAGCGAGATCCAGGGGGTCGGGGTCATGCCGGCAGGCTAGTGCGGTGACCGCCCTACCACTGACCGGACACCCCGATCGACCGACCGGCCGGTGCCGGGCGCGCACCCGGTTCGGCAGACTGCCGGGGTGACGAAACGCCTCCGCCTCCTGCCCGTGACCACCATCGTCCTGCTCGCGCTGGCCCTCGCCGGGTGCGGCGACGACCCCGGCGACGAGCGGGACGGCGGGGCGTGGGCCGACGGCCGGTCGAAGGCCCCCGCCACCAGCGAGGCGCCCCCGGCCGACGGCGCGCCGAAGGCCGCGAAGCCGGGCAGCACCCCCCGGGAGAGCCCCTCCACCCCGCCGTTCGTGCGGCCGACCAAGGAGACCAGCGCCCCCGCCGCCCGCAAGGTGGTCGACGCGTTCAAGGCCGCCGGCCTCAAGGTGCCCGACCCGCGGGACCGCTCCAAGGACTGCGGCCCCAACGGTACGGGTGTCGGCTGCGCCCAACTGATGGTCACCGACGCCGTCGCCGTGTACGTCTTCCCCGACGAGGCGAGCGCCGCCAACCAGACCGACGTGTGGGGGACCAAGGCGTACCGGGCCGGTGCGGTGGTGCTGAACTACCTGGGCACCCGGACCAGCGCCGCCGAGCAGAAGCGCTACAACGACGTCCTGGTGAAGCTCGGCTGACCCCGCCGGTGTTCCGGCCGCCGCCGGTCGGGGTGACCCGGCCGGCGACGCGGGGCGGCCCGCCCGGTCAGCCGCGCAGCCGCAGGCCCCGGGGGGTGGCCCGGAAACCGGCGGCGGTGAGCGCGTCGTGCAGCGGCGAGGAGTGCACCGACCCGCCGTCGGCACGCTCCACCGACATCGCCCCCAACGCGCCGGAGTGCACCGCGTCGGCGAGCGCCTTGCCGGCGGCGGCCAACGCGTCGCCGTCGTCGGTGAAGGAGAGGATCGTCCGGCCGCCCCGCTCGACGTAGAGGGCCAGCTCGCCGCCGACCAGCACCACCACCGCCCCGGCCTTGCGCCCGGCCCGGTGCCCGCTGCCCGGGGCGGTGCCGTCACCGGAGTCGACGGCCCGCTCCGGCCAGGGCAGCGCCGCACCGTACGGGTTGGCCGGGTCGGTGGCGGCGAGCACCGTGGCCGGACCGCCGCCCCGCCCGGAGTCGGTCGGCTCGGCCAACGCCCGTAACCGGTCCACCGCCCCGGGCACCGCGAACTGCGCCGCCCCCAGCCCTTCCACGAAGTAGCCGCGCCGGGCCGCGCCCCGTTCCTCCAGTGCGGCGAGCACCGGGTAGACGGCGGCGAACCCCCCGACCACCTGCTCGGCCACCACCGCGCCCCGGGTCACCACCCCGTGCCGGTCGAGCAGCAGATCGGCCAGGGCGGCGGCCCGCCGGGTCGGGTCGGTGTCCCGCTCCGGCAGGCGCGACCAGCGCCCGGCCACCGTGGGCGGACCACCCCGGCTGGGCAGTGCCACCCGACCCGGGCGGCGGTAACGGGTCCGGGGGGCCGCTGGACGGGACCGGTGCGCCCCACCCGCGCCGAGCGCCGCCCGCAGCGGGGCCAGCGTGTCGTTGGTGAGCCGCCCCGCCCAGACCAGATCCCAGATCGCCGCGCTGAGGGCGGCGTCGTCGGTGCAGCCGACCCGGTCGGCGAGCGAACGGAAGAACAGCGCCTGACCGTCGCCGAGCGCGTCCAGCACGGCGTCGTGCAGCGGGGTGCCGGCGAAGCCGTCGTCCGGCGGGGGGAGCAGCAGCGGCGCGACGTCCGCGTACGCCAGGGTGAGCCAACCGTCGCCGCCGGAGATCGCCCCCGAGCCGGCCCAGAGCACCTCCCCACCGGCGCACAGCTCGTCGAGCTGGGCGGGGGAGTAGTCGGCGACCCGGGCGGGCAGCACCAGCCGTTCCCACGCCGACGCCGGCACCGCCGTGCCCTGCAACTGCTCGACGGCGGCGGCCACCGCCTCCACCCCGCGCGCCGACGAGCCGATCTGCTGCCAGCGGGGCAGGAAAGCGGCGAGCACCCGGGGCGGCACCGGCTCGATCTCCCGGCGCAGCGCGGCGAGCGACCGGCGGCGCAGCAACCGCAGCACCTCGGCGTCGCACCACTGGGTGCCGACGCTGTCCGGGGCGAACTCGCCGGAGACCACCCTTCCGGTCGCGGCGAGCCGGCGCAGCGCCTGCTCCACCACGAACACCCCGAGCCCGAACCGGGCGGCGCAGGTGGCGGCGGCGAACGGCCCGTGGGTGCGGGCGTACCGGGCGACCAGGTCGCCGAGCGGGTCGGCCACCGGTGTCAGGTACGCCTCGGCCACCCCGACCGGCAGCGCCACCCCGAGCGCGTCGCGCAGCCGGGCCGCGTCCTCGATGCCCACCCAGCGGTCCTCGCCGGCGATGCGGACCCGCAGCACCCGGCGGGCCGCCGCCAGCTCGGTCAGCCACTCCGGCGGTACGCCCCGCTCGGCCAGCTCCGCCCCGGTCAGGTCGCCGACGACCCGGAGCAGTTCGACCACGTCCTCGGCGTCGCGGGGGCGACGTTGCTCGGTGCGCCAGCGCAACTGCCGCCCGGTCTCGGCGAGCACCGCCGGATCGAGCAGCTCGCGCAGGTCGACCCGGCCGAGCAGCTCACCGAGCAGCGCCGAGTCCAGCGCCAGCGCGGCGGCCCGGCGCTCGGCCAGCGGGGCGTCCCCCTCGTAGAGGAACGCGCCGACGTAGCCGAAGAGCAGCGACCTGGCGAACGGCGAGGGGCGCTCGCTCTCGACCTCGACCAGGCGGACCTTCCGGCTGGCCAGGTCGCGCATCAGGTCGGCCAGGGCGGGCTGGTCGAAGACGTCCTGCAGGCACTCCCGGGCGGCCTCCAGGGTGACCGGGAAGTCGGCGTACTCGCGTGCCACGTCGAGGAGGTGGGCGGCGCGTTGGCGTTGCTGCCACAGCGGTTGCCGGCGGCGCGGGTCACGCCGGGGCAGCAGCAGCGACCGGGCGGCGCACTCGCGGAACCGGGCGGCGAACAGCGCGGAGGTGCCCACCGAATCCTCGACCAGCTGGGCGATCTCGTCGGGCTCGAACACCACCACGTCGGCCCCGGGCGGCTCGTCGGCGGTGTCCGGCAGCCGCACCACGATCCCGTCGTCGGAGGGCATGACCTGGGCGTCCACCCCGTAGCGTTCGGCCAGCCGGCGGCCGATCGCCAACGCCCACGGGCCGTTGACCCGGGCCCCGAGCACGCTGTGCACGGCCAGCCGCCAGTCGCCCAGCTCGTCGCGGAACCGCTCCACCAGCACCGTACGGTCGTCGGGTAGCGAGCGGGTGGCGGCCTGCTGTTCCCGCAGGTAGGCCAGCAGGTTGTCGGCCGCCCAGTCGTCCAGGCCACCGGCGCGCAACGCGGCGCGGGCGGCGGCGTCGTCCTGGCGCAGCAACGCCCGGACCCGGCTGCCGATGGCCCGGCCCAGCTCGACCGGCCGGCCCAGCTGGTCGCCCTTCCAGAAGGGCATCCGGGCCGCCTGGCCGGGCGCGGGGGAGACCAGCACCCGGTCGGGAGTGATCTCCTCGATCCGCCAGGACGACGAGCCGAGCAGGAAGACGTCGCCGACCCGGGACTCGTAGACCATCTCCTCGTCCAGCTCGCCGACCCGCGCGGCGCGTTCCGCCCCGGCCAGGAAGACCCCGAACAGGCCCCGGTCGGGGATGGTGCCGCCGCTGGTGACGGCGAGGCGCTGGGCCCCGGGCCGGCCGGTGAGCACGTCGGTGGCCCGGTCCCAGACCAGCCGGGGCCGCAGCTCGGCGAAGGCGGTCGACGGGTAGCGGCCGGAGAGCATGTCGAGCACCGCGTGCAACGCCGAGTCGGGCAGCTCGGCGAAGGGCGCGGCCCGGCGGACCAGCACCGCCAGGTCGCCGAGCGACCAGGGTTCGAGGGCGACCATGGCGACGATCTGCTGGGCGAGCACGTCGAGCGGGTTGCGCGGGTAGTGCAGCTCCTCGATCGCGCCGGCCGCCATCCGCTCGGCGACCACCGTGCAGGAGAGCAGGTCGCCCCGGTGCTTGGGGAAGACCACGCCCCGGGACACCGCGCCCACCTGGTGCCCGGCGCGGCCGACCCGTTGCAGCCCGGCCGCGACGCTGGGTGGGGCCTCGATCTGCACCACCAGGTCGACCGCGCCCATGTCGATGCCCAACTCCAGGCTGGAGGTGGCGACCACGGCGGGCAGCCGGCCGGACTTGAGCGCCTCCTCGATCTGCTTGCGTTCCTCCCGGGAGACGCTGCCGTGGTGGGCGCGGGCGATCACCGCCTCCGCGCCGGCGGCCGTGCCTGACTGGGCCATCGCCTCGGCCGGGGGACGGGGCGTGCGCAGCGGTCCCACCGGGCCGCCCCAGCGCTGCGCGCCGCCCGGCCCGTCTGCTTCGCCCGGCCCGTTGTCCGCCCCGCCCGGCCCGTCGCCCGCACCGGCGGGCGGGGTGGCTCCGGCGGCTTCCCGTTCCTCGGTGGCCAGCTCGTTGAGCCGGGCGCAGAGCCGCTCGGCGCTGCGCCGCGAGTTGGTGAACACGATGGTCGAGCGGTGCGCCCGGATCAGCGCGAAGACCCGTTCCTCGACGGCCGGCCAGATGGACGCCCGGCGGGGGCCGGGGCCGCCGAGGGCGTCGTCCGGCGGCTGCTCGGTCTCGTCGAGCCGGGTCATGTCCTCCACCGGGACCTGGACGCTCACCTCGATCGTCTTGGGGGTGGCCGGCTGGACCACGTCGACCGGGCGGGCGCCGCCGAGGAAACGGGCGCAGGCGTCGATCGGCCGGACGGTGGCGGACAGGCCGATCCGCTGGGCGGGCCGGGCCAGCAGCCCGTCGAGGCGTTCCAGGGAGAGCGCCAGGTGGGCGCCGCGCTTGGTGCCGGCGACGGCGTGCACCTCGTCGAGGATGACCGTCTCGACACCGCGCAGTGATTCCCTGGCGGCGGAGGTGAGCAGCAAAAACAGTGATTCGGGGGTGGTGATGAGGATGTCGGGCGGGGTGCGGGCGAAGGCCCGCCGTTCGTCGGCGGGGGTGTCGCCGGTACGCATCCCGACGGTGATGTCGGGCGGTGCCACCCCGAGCCGGGTGGCGGCCTGCCGGATGCCGGCGAGCGGGGCGCGGAGGTTGCGTTCGACGTCGACCGCGAGCGCCTTGAGCGGGCTGACGTAGAGCACCCGGCAGCGGTGTCGGGCGTCGGCCGGGGGTGGCGCGTCGGCCAGCCGGTCGAGCGACCAGAGGAACGCCGCGAGGGTCTTGCCCGAGCCGGTGGGCGCGACCACCAGAGCGTTGCGGCCGGCGGCGATCGAGCGCCACGCGCCGGTCTGGGCTGCGGTGGGGGCGGCGAAGGCGGCGGTGAACCACTCCCGGGTGGCCGGGCCAAAACCGGCCGGGACCGCCGCCCCGCCCGTCGCGCCCCGCCGCCCCGTCACGCCCCCATCCTGCCCCGGTGGTGTGACATTACGCCGGAACCACTGACGTTCTGCCCGGCTAAGAGAAAATTGCACGCCGATTGTACGTTTTGCGGTTTAAGTCTTACTTAACTGCTTGCTTGTGGCCCACAACATAAAGTAACTTCTCCCGGAGCGCCGCACCAGGTGAAAGGAATCGGATGTTCGTCGAGGAGCGTGGCCCGACGCCCGGCACCGACGTGCTCATCCGCAAGGTCGAAGGTCACCTAACCGCCCTGCGGACCAGTCTGCGCGGCCCCGAGTTGGCGCTCGCCGAGCGCCTCGCCGACAGTCTGCGGGAGTTGGTCGTCTCCACCGCCCAGGCCAGCGCCGCCGACCGGGGTCAGGTGCGGGTCGCCGTGCACTATTTCGTGCTCCGCCGGGAGAGCCGCGGCACGATGCTGCCGGTGCGTTCGCTCGCCGTCGCCCAGCGGGTGGTCGACAAGGTCGCCCTCCAGCTCGGCCGCCCCGACCTGCTCGTCGAGCCCCGGCGCGCGCTGACCCCCGCGCTCCCCGGCGCGGACACTCCACCCGGCTGATCGGACCATTTCCCCGAAAACGCCCCATAGTGGGTAGAACTGGCGTGTGATCGGTGCTGGCCGGACAACTCGCCCGGCGCGCGCCGCCAGTTCGACGGGGAGGACGCGTGCTCGTACTGCTGCTCCTCCATCTGGTGGCGGCGCTCGTCGCGCCGCTGCTGGTCCGCTGGTGGGGCCCGCGCGCCTGCTACCCGCTGGCGCTGGTGCCCGCCGCCGCCCTCGGCTGGGCGCTGACCCGCACCCCGGCGGTCCACGACGGCGGTGCGGTCGTCGAGACGTACCGCTGGATCGGCCAGCTGGACCTCGACGTGGCGTTGCGGATGACGACGCTGTCCTGGCTGATGACCCTGCTGGTCGGCGGGGTCGGCGCGCTCGTCCTGGTCTACTGCGGCCGGTACTTCGCCCCCGGCGCGGCGGGCCTGCCCCGGTTCGTCGCGGTGCTGGTCGCCTTCGCCGGAGCGATGCTCGGCCTGGTCCTCGCCGACGACCTGCTGCTGCTCTACGTCTTCTGGGAACTCACCACCGTCTTCTCCTACCTGCTCATCGGGCACAGCACCGAGCGCCGCTCCAGCCGGTGGGCGGCGGCCCAGGCGCTCACGGTCACCACCCTCGGCGGGCTGGCCATGCTGCTCGGCTTCCTGATCCTCGGCGGGCACGCCGGCAGCTACCGCTGGTCGGAGATCGCCGCCGCGCCCCTGCCCGGCGGCGGGACGCTGGTCGCGGCGGTGCTGCTCATCCTGACCGGCGCGCTGGCCAAATCGGCGATCGTGCCGTTCAACGGCTGGCTGCCGGTGGCGATGGCCGCACCCACCCCGGTCAGCGCCTACCTGCACGCGGCGGCGATGGTCAAGGCCGGCGTCTACCTGATCGGCCTGCTCGCCCCGGTGCTCGCCGACACCGGCCCGTGGCGGCCGGTGCTGCTCACCCTCGGCCTGGTCACCATGCTCGCCGGCGGCTGGGCGGCGCTGCGCCAGTGCGACCTGAAACTGCTGCTGGCCTACGGTACGGTCAGCCAACTCGGCCTGCTGACCGTGACGATCGGCACGGGCAGCGCGGACGCCGCGCTCGCCGGGGTGGCGATGCTGCTCGCCCACGCCCTGTTCAAGGCGGCGCTGTTCCTCGTCGTCGGCATCATCGACCACGACGTCGGCACCCGTGACCTGCGAGAACTCTCCGGTCTCGGTCGCCGGGCCCCAGCGTTGGCGGTGGTCGCCACGCTCGCCGCCGCCTCGATGGCGGGCGTGCCGCCGCTGCTCGGCTTCGTCGCCAAGGAGGCGGTCTTCGCCGCCCTGACCGCCCGCCCGGTGGTGCTCGCCGGGCTGGTCCTGGGCACCGCGCTCACCGTCGCCTACAGCATCCGCTTCCTCTGGGGCGCGTTCGCCACCCGCCCCGGCACCGCCGAGACCACACCGGAACCGGTACCGCTGCCGATGCTCGCCCCACCCGCCCTGCTCGCGTTCGCCGGGCTGGTCGCCGGCCCGGCCGCCGCCGCGCTGAACGGCCTGCTCGACCCGTACGCGGAACTCTTCGGCCCGCCGCACGACACGCTCGCCCTCTGGCACGGCCTGACCCCCGCCCTCGGCCTGTCCGTGCTGGCGCTGGCCGGCGGGGCCGTGCTGCACGCGGTCCGCGGCCCGCTCGCCCCGGCGCTGGCCCGGTGGAAGCTGCCGTTCACCGGCAACCAGGGGTACGAGTGGGCCACCCACCGGTTCGACCGGCTCGCCATCGAGGTCACCGGGGCCACCCAGCGGGGCTCGCTGCCGCTGTACCTGGGCACCGTTCTGCTGGCCCTGGTGCTGGTGCCGGGTGCTGCCCTGCTCAGCACCAGCCCCTGGCGGACCCGGATCGCGGTCTGGGACAGCCCGCTGCAACTGGTGGTGGGGCTGGTCATCGGGGTCGCGGCGCTCTTCGCGGTCAACGCCCGACGGCGGCTGACCGCGATGCTGCTGGTCGGGGTGACCGGCTACGGCACCGCCATGCTGTTCGTCCTCTACGGGGCACCCGACCTGGCGCTGACCCAGTTCCTGGTGGAGACCGCCACCATCGCCGTGTTCGTGCTGGTGCTGCGCCGGTTGCCGGAACGGTTCTCGGCCCGGCCGCTGCGCCGCAGCCGGTGGGCCCGCCGGGTGCTCGGCGTCGCCGTGGGCGTGATGCTGGCCGGACTGGCGCTGGTCGCCTCCGGGGCCCGGACCGCCGTGTCCATCTCGACCGCCTTCCCGGCGCTCGCCGTCGCCGAGGGCCACGGCCGCAACGTGGTCAACGTGACCCTGGTGGACATCCGGGCCTGGGACACCATGGGTGAACTGTCGGTGCTGGTGGTGGCCGCCACCGGGGTGGCCAGCCTGATCTTCGAACGGTCCCGCACCGGGCCGCGACCGCGTCGGGTGGAACCCGCCACCGCCGGCCACGGCGACCGGGCGGTGTGGCTGCGCGGCGGGACCACCCTGCACGCGCGCCGCCGGTCCATCGTCTTCGAGGTGGTGACCCGGCTGCTGTTCCACACGATCGTGCTCTTCTCGCTGTTCCTGCTCTTCTCCGGCCACAACGCGCCCGGCGGCGGCTTCGCCGGTGGCCTGGTGGCGAGCCTGGCGCTGGCCGTGCGCTACCTCGCCGGTGGCCGGTACGAACTGGCCGAGGCGGCCCCGGTCGGGGCGGGCACGGTTCTCGGCGCGGGCCTGGCGATCGCCGTCGGTGGCGGCGTGGTCTCCCTGCTGACCACCGGCACCGTGCTCGCGAGCACCCGGGTCGACCTGCCGCTGCCCGGCCTCGGCGGGCCGTACCTGGTCACCTCGCTCTTCTTCGACATCGGCGTCTACCTGATCGTGGTGGGCCTGATGCTGGACATCCTGCGCAGCCTCGGCGCCGAGATCGACAGGCACATCGAGGCGGCCGGCAAGTCCGACCGGGGGCTCGTCGTCGACCACGAGGGGGACCGGCGGTGAGGGACGGTGGGACGGGCCCGACGCTGGTGCTGGTGATCGCCGTGGGCGTGCTCACCGCCACCGGGGTGACCCTGCTGCTGGAGCGCAGCCTCACCCGCATCCTGCTCGGCGTCATCCTGCTCGGCAACGGGGTGAACCTGCTCATCCTGGTCGGTGGCCGCTCCGGCGGTGCGCCGGTGGTGGGCGCCGGCCCGGACGACGCGATGAGCGACGCGCTGCCGCAGGCCATGGTGCTCACCGCCATCGTGATCACCTTCGGGCTGACCGCCTTCCTCGCCGCCGTGGCGTACCGGAGCTGGTATCTCGGCGGCGACGACGAGGTCCAGGACGACGTGGAGGACCAGCAGATCGTCGCGCTCGCCGCCCGTAACGAGGTACCCAACGCCGACCTCGGCGGCGAGGGGCCGGGCGACGACCCCGAGCAGGTGGACCCGGAACCGCCCCGCCGACCGGGCGGCATCCGGTGAACCGCCTGGTGCCGCTGCCGGTGGTGGTGCCGCTGCTCGGGGCCGCCCTCACCCTGATCCTGGTCAACCGGCCCCGGTTGCAGCGCACCGTGAGCGTGGTCGCCCTCGCCACCAACCTGGTGGTCGCGGTGCTGCTGCTGGTCCGGGCCCACCGGGACGGGCCGGTGGTGACCGAGGTGGGCGGCTGGCCCGCGCCGGTCGGCATCGTGCTGGTCGCCGACCAACTCGCCGCGTTGATGCTGGTGGTCTCGTCGGCGGTCACGCTCTGCGTGCTGCTCTACTCCATCGGCCAGGGCCGTGCCGAGACCAGCGAGTCCGCGCCGGTGAGCATCTACCACCCCACCTACCTGGTGCTGACCGCCGGGATCACCAACGCGTTCCTCGCCGGTGACCTGTTCAACCTCTTCGTCGGCTTCGAGATCCTGCTCGCGGCGAGCTTCGTGCTGATCACCCTGGGCGGTACCGAGGCCCGCATCCGCACCGGCTCGACGTACGTGGTGGTCAGCATCCTCTCCTCGATGATCTTCCTGACCGCCGTGGGACTGGTGTACGCGGCCACCGGCACCCTCAACCTGGCGCAGCTCGCCGGCCGGCTCGACGCGCTGCCCGATGGCGTACGGCTGGCGTTGCAGTTGATGCTGCTGCTCGCCTTCGGCATCAAGGCGGCGCTGTTCCCGCTGTCCGCCTGGCTGCCGGACAGCTACCCGACCGCCCCGGCGCCGGTCACCGCCGTCTTCGCCGGCCTGCTCACCAAGGTCGGCGTCTACGCGATCATCCGCACCGAGACGCTGCTCTTCCCCGGCGGGGAGGCATCCACCCTGCTGATGGTGGCGGCCGGACTGACCATGGTGGTCGGCGTGCTCGGCGCGGTCGCCCAGTCGGACATGAAGCGGCTCTTCTCGTTCACCCTGGTCAGCCACATCGGCTACATGATCTTCGGGGTGGCGTTGGGCACCACCGCCGCGCTCTCCGGCGCGATCTTCTACGTGGTGCACCACATCACCATCCAGACCACCCTGTTCCTGGTCGCCGGCCTGGTCGAGGAGCGGGCCGGCAGCACCGACCTGCGCCGGCTCGGCGGGCTGGCCCGGATCGCCCCGCTGCTGGCGGTGCTCTACTTCGTCCCGGCGATGAACCTGGCCGGCATCCCCCCGTTCTCCGGCTTCCTCGGCAAGGTCGGCCTGCTCCAGGCCGGGGTGGCGCACGGCGGCGCGCTGCCCTGGGTGCTGGTCGTCGCCGGCACGCTGACCAGCCTGCTCACCCTCTACGCCGCCTCCCGGGTGTGGAACATCGCGTTCTGGCGGGCCCCGCAGCTCGCCACCGCCGACCCGGTGACCCGGCTGCCCGCGCTGATGATCGGGGCCACCGCCGCGCTGGTGGTGCTGGGGTTGGCGCTCACCGTCGCCGCCGGCCCGCTGTTCCAGGTCACCGCCGACGCCGCCGTCGACCTGCGGCTGCGGACCCCGTACGTGCGGGCCGTGCTGCCCGGCGGCCCGTCGTGACCGGCCGGACGCGCCGCCGGGCCGGCACACCGTCCCCGCCCACCGGACGCCGCCGGGACCAGCTGATCGCCCTCGGCTGGCTGGTCGTGGTCTGGAACCTGCTCTGGGGGAACTTCTCCCCGGCCAACCTGCTCGCCGGCCTGCTGGTCAGCGGGGCGGTGCTGGTGTTCTTCCCGCTCCCGCCGGTCTCCTTCGGCGGTCGGCTGCGGCCCCGGGCGCTGCTCCGGCTCGCCGGGGTGTTCGTCGTCGAGCTGGTCAGCGCCAGCATCCACGTCGCCGCCATCGCCGTACGTCCCGGCTTCCGCCCGCGCGGCGCGATCATCGGGGTGCGGCTGCGGGTCCGTACCGACCTGAACCTGGCGCTCACCGCGGAGTTGCTGTCCCTCGTGCCGGGCACCCTGATCGTCGAGGTCGACCGGGACGCCGGCGTCCTCTACGTGCACGTGCTCGACGTGCGGTCCCCGGCCGACCTGACCGGCAGCAGGGACCGCATCCTCGCCGTCGAGGAACGGATCGTGCGGGCCGTCGGCTCCGCCGCCGAGCTGCGGCAGCTCACCACCGAACCCACGGAGGCACCGTGACCGTCGTCCTCGCCGTCGTCCTGACCGTGCTGCTGTCGACCACCGCCCTGCTGGCGCTGGCCCGGATCTACCGGGGCCCGTCGCTGCTGGACCGGGTCATCGCCGCCGACCTGCTGCTCGCCACCATGCTCGGCGCGGTCGGCGCGGAGGCGGCGGTGAACCGGCACGCCACCACGCTGCCGGTGCTGGTGGTGCTCTCCCTGCTCGGCTTCGTCGGTTCGGTCGCCCTGGTCCGCTTCGCCGCCCGGGAGGAGCCGTGACCCGGCCCGCCCCGGGGTCGGGCCGCCGTCCCGGGTCCGGCCGCGACCGGTTGCCGGTCCGCGACCGCGCGCCGGGTCGACGCCGCGCGCCGGCTCGACTCCGGATCCCGGGTCCCGGTCGGGTCGCGTCGGTTCCGGCCGGGGGAGGGCGGGCATGAGCGTGGGTACGGTGACCGACTGGCTGGCCGCCGTCGCCCTGGTGTCCGGGGCGCTGCTCAGCCTCGCCGCCGGGATCGGTGTGCTGCGCTTCCCGGACGTGCTGGACCGGATGCACGCCGCCACCAAACCACAGGTGCTCGGGGTGCTGCTGTTGCTGCTGGGGCTGGTACTGCGACTGCGTACCGCCGCCGACCTCGGCATGATCATCCTGGTCGGGGTCTTCCAGCTGGCCACCGCCCCGGTGGCCGCCCAGATGATCGGTCGGGCCGCCTACCGGTCCGGCCGGGTCGACCGCAGCCTGCTCGACGTCGACGAACTGGCCGAGGAACCACCCCGGACCGGTGAATAGCGGGATGAGCAGGAACTTTGTCCCCACCCTCAGCGGGCGTCCAGCAACCGCCGATAGAATTGCGGCATGATCGACTCCTCTGCCCAGGAGGGCAGCAGTAGCCAGCCGGGTCGTGCCCGGCAATCCCCCGCCCCGACGTCCACGGGAGCCCTGAGCGACCCGTGTTGATCGTCGTCGGCCTCGTACTCATCATCGTTCTCACCGCCGCCACCGGCTACTTCGTAGCGCAGGAGTTCGGCTACGTCGCCGTGGACCGGGGCAAGCTCAAGCAGCTCGCCGACGACGGCGACGCCAAGGCCGCCCGCGCCCTGGAGGTCACCGGACGGCTGTCGTTCATGCTCTCCGGGGCACAGCTCGGCATCACCGTGACCGCCCTGCTGGTCGGTTACGCCGCCGAGCCCTACCTCGGTGCCGGGCTGGCCGAACTGCTCGGCGGCGTCGGCGTCGCAACCGGCGTCAGCCTGCCGCTGTCGGTGGCGTTGGCGCTGGTCATCGCCACCGTCGTGCAGATGGTCCTCGGTGAGCTCGCCCCCAAGAACCTGGCCATCGCCCGCCCCGAGGCGTTGGCGCGGGCGCTGAGCCGGTCCACCCTGATCTACCTGAAGATCGCCGGGCCGCTGATCACCCTCTTCGACCGGGCCGCCGTCCGGCTGCTGCGCCGGGTCGGTATCGAACCGATCGAGGAACTGCCCAGCGGTGCCACCCCGGCCGACCTGGAACAGATCATCGCCGAGTCCCGGGAGGAGGGGCACCTCGACGCCGAGATGTCCGACCTGCTCGACCGGGGTCTCGACTTCCGGGAACTGACCGCCGGGGAGGCCATGGTGCCCCGGGTCGACGTGCACACCATTCGGTCGCACGAACCGGTCAGCCGGGTGGTCGAGCTGCTCGACACCGGTCACTCCCGGTTCCCGGTACGCGGCGTCGACGGCGTCGACGACCTCGTCGGTGTGGTCGGTATCGCCGACGTGCTCGGGGTGCCACCGGCCGAGCGCGCCACCACCCCGGTCAGCGCGGTGGCCGTACCGCCGCTGCTGGTGCCGGAGACGTTGCCGCTGCCCACGGTGCTGGACCGGCTGCGGTCCGGGCACCGGCAGCTCGCCTGCGTGGTCGACGAGTACGGCGGCTTCGCCGGCGTGATCACGCTGGAGGACATCGCCGAGGAACTCGTCGGACCGATCCGCGACGAGGACGACCCGCCCGAGCCGGCCCCGATCCGGCAGGACGACGGCTCCTGGGTGGTGCCGGCCCGCTGGCGGATCGACGAGGTCGCCGACAGCACCGGCATCGACCTGCCCGAGGCCCCCGAGTACGACACCCTCTCCGGGTTGGTCATGCGGGAGCTGGGCCGGGTGCCCGAGGTGGGTGACCGGCTGGAGATCAGCCTGCCGGTCGACCACGACGAGCCCGCGGAACGGCCGACGGCCCTGGTCGAGGTGCTCGCGGTGGACCGGCACGTGGCCGACTCCGTCCGGCTCACCCTGGCCGGCGACCAGAACCCCGACGGACAGCCACCGGCCACCCGTGGCGGCGGCGACGGACGTCACAGCACGAACGCCCGCGCCACCGGCAACAGGGGTGACCGACGCGGCGGCGCGAACGCCCGTGCCACCGGCGGTGCCGACACGCGCGTCACCCAGGGCCGGGAGGAGCGGTCATGAGCCCCACCGTCGCACTGCTGGTGTCGGTGCTGCTGCTCGCCCTCAACGGCTTCTTCGTGGCCGCCGAGTTCGCCCTGGTCGCGGCCAAGCGCTACCGGCTGGAACAGACCGCCGCCTCGGGCAGCCGGGCCGCCCGCGCCGCCCTGGACGGGGTACGGGAACTCTCCCTGATGCTGGCCGGCGCGCAGCTCGGCATCACCCTGTGCACCCTGGGGCTGGGTGCGTTGGCCGAACCGGCGATCGAACACCTGATCAGCCCGCTGCTGCACGCCGTCGGCCTGCCGGCGGCGGCCAGCCACGTCGTCGCGTTGGTCTTAGCGTTGGGGCTGGTGACGTTCCTGCACCTGGTGGTCGGCGAGATGGCCCCGAAGTCGTGGGCGATCACCGACGCCGAGCGCTCGGCGACCCTGCTGGCGCTGCCGTTCCGGGCCTTCGCCCGGGTCGCCCGCCCGGTGTTGTCCGTGCTCAACGCCCTGGCCAACGCGATGCTGCGGCTGGTCGGGGTGCAGCAGCAGGACCAGCTCGCCCAGGTCCACGGCCCGGACGAACTGCGCATCCTGCTCGAACAGTCCCGCGAGCACGGGCTGCTCGGTGCCGAACAGCACCAGATGCTGACCAGCATGCTGGAGTTGCAGGGCACCACCGTCGCGCAGGTGATGGAACCCTTCGACCAGATCGTCACGGTCCACCGCACCGACACCGCCGAGCGGATCGAGCAGGTCAGCCGGGACAGCGGCAGGTCCCGGCTCGCCGTCCTCGACGACGGCGGTGAGGTGTGCGGTCTGGTGCACGTACGGGAGGCCGTCCGGGCCGTCACCACCGGCCGGGCGGCCACCGCCGCCGAGCTGATGACCAGGTCGTTCACCCTGCCGGCCACCTCCTCGGTCACCGAGGCGGTCGCCGCGATGCGCGCCGACCAGGCCCAGCTGGCGCTGGTCCGCAACGGCGGCGGCCCGACCCGGCCGATCGGTTTCGTGGCGCTGGAGGACCTCCTCGAAGAGGTCATCGGCGAGTTCGACGACGAGACCGACCCGATCCCGAGGGGCCGCCGGATGCGCTGACGGTCGTACCGACCGTCGTTGCGCAGGATCGACGCAACAGGGGCGATGTGGTGGTGTCGCAGTGGCATGGACACCGCTACATCGCCCCCTCGCGTTGGTCGACGAGGCCGCCCCGCCCCGCTCCGCCCGGTCGGGTGTTCGGGTGGAGGAGTGCCGGGCCGGTCAGCGGGAACCCGGACGGTCATGCGGTTGACCGGTGTGTCCCGGGAATCCGGTGTGACCGGGTTGTCGGTGAGTACGACCCTGACCAATCCGAGCACCCGCCCGGGGCTGCGGCTGCCGGGGCGGGTGACCCTCAGCGCCGGGTCGCAGGACGTGCCGATCCGGCACGTACGGCTGGGTCTGGTGGCGACCGCCGAACCGGAGGACCCCCGTTCACCCCGTCGCCTCGTGCAGTACCACCAGGTGCCGGTGGGGGGACGGTTCGTCGTACCGGCGGGGCGGCGGCGGGCCATCGACTTCGCCGTGCCGCTGCCGTGGGAGACCCCGGTGACGATCTTCGGCGGGGTACCGGTGATGAGTATGCGTACCGGGCTGCGTACCGAGGTGTCGGTGGACCCGGAACTGGAGCAGGGTGCGATGGTGCCGGTCTTCATCCATCCGCTGCCCACCCAGCAGCATGTGCTCGCCGCGCTGGACACGTTGGGTTTCGTGTTGCGGCAGGCGGGACTGGTGTCGAGCCGGCTGCCGGGGGTCGCGCAGACCCTGCCGGTGCACCAGCGGCTCGGCTACTGGGTCGCCCCGCTCTACGCCGGCCCGATCACCGAACTGGAGCTGATCTTCGTGACCAACCCGGCCGGCTTGGAGGTGCTGCTCTGGATGGACCGGCGGCTGTCGTTGACCGGGATCAGCCACCAGAGCATCAGCCGGTTCCGGGTCTGGCACACCGGTGCCGACCAGCAGGACTGGGTAACTGTGGTGGACAGGTGGTTGCGTAGGGCGATCGACCGGCACGCGGCGGCGGCCTCGGATGCGCACTGGTCGGCCCGGGTCACCGAGTCGGCCCACGTCAGCCGACAGCCTGACGAACCGGTGCGCCCGGGTTTCGGGTTGGGTGGCACCGCCGGGAGTGGAGGAATCGGCAGCGGGGGCGGGGGTGGTGACGGCACCTGACCCGCCCGGCCGCAGCGGTGTCGGCGGGCCAGGTGCGTCGTCCCGGTGTCCCCGGTGTCGTGTGAGGGGCGGGGTCAGATCGAGGCGGTGGCGAGCTTGATGCCGAAGCCCAGGAAGAGCATGCCGACGCCGGTGGTGGCGCCGGCGGCCAACCGGCGACGCTGCCGGAACTGGGCGGCCAGGAAGGTGCCCGCGAAGATCAGCGCGGTCAGGTAGAGCGCGCTGGTCACCTGGGCGATCAGCCCGAGCAGCAGGAACGACAGCGCCGGCCAGGCGTAGCCGGGGTCGACGAACTGGATGAAGAACGAGATGAAGAAGAGGATCGCCTTCGGGTTGAGCAGGCTGATCACCAGCGCCTTGCGGAACGGGCTGCGCAGCGCCTCGGGCTCGGCGGCGTCGATCAGTCGGGGCGTCGCGGGGTCGTGGCGGTCACGCCACCGTCGCCAGGCCCCCCGCAGCATGGTCAGCCCGACGTAGCCCAGGTAGGCCGCACCGGCGTACTTGATCACAAGGAAGAGCGGCGGGTACGCCTTGAGCAGCGACGCCACCCCGGCAGCGGAGAGGATCATCAGCACCGAGTCGCCGAGGAAGACCCCGCCCGCCGCCCGGTAGCCGGTCGCCACGCCGCGCTTGGCGGCGGTGGAGAGCACGAAGAGGGAGTTCGGCCCCGGCAGCAGAATGATCGCCACGGTGCCCAACACGTACGTCCAGATGTCGGTGATGCCCAGCACGCCCGTCATCCTCGCTCCGCCGGTGCCGAACGGCGAAGCCATTCCCGCAGCCTGGCCTGTGCGTTCGGCCACTCGTCGACGGTCATGGCGTACTGCACGGTGTCGCGCCAGGAGCCGTCCGGGCGCTGCCGGTGCATCCGCAGCACGCCCTCCCGGGTCGCGCCCAGTCGGGCGATCGCGGCCTGCGACCTGGTGTTGCGGATGTCGGTCTGCCAGACCACCCGCACCGCCCCCAGGTCGTCGAACGCCCGACCGAGCAGCAACAGCTTGGCCTCGGTGTTGACGGCGCTGCCCCACCAGGGCCGACCGAGCCAGGTGTACCCGATGGCGACGCAGCGCCGCGCCGGGTCGAGGTCGTAGTAGGAGGTCGATCCGATGACCGCGCCGGTGCGGGCGCAGCGCTGCACCCACGGCACCCGTTCGCCGCGTCGCCGGGCGTCCAGCGCGGTGCCGACGACGGCCCGCATCGCGGCCGGGTCGGTGGGCGTCGGGTGGCTCAGGTGGGCCCAGACCTCCGGCTCGGCGGTGGCGGTGAAGAGGTCGTCGGCGTGCGCCGGGGTGAGCGGCTCCAGCAGCACGTGCGCGCCGCGCAGCGGCACCGGCTCGTACCACGGCGAGACGGCGGAACCCGGCCCGGACGACCCGGTGACCTCCGCCCCCGACCCGGCGGGCCCGGCGGTGTCGGACCGGCCGGTGACGTGCGCCGGGTCGGGGCGTGCCGGTCCGACCGGCTCCCGCACGGGGGCACCGGTGCCGGAGAGGTAGGCCGGCAGCGGGGCGGTCACCCCGGCGTCGGGCTCCGGCGGGCCGGCGACCTGCCGCAGCGGCACCACCCCGGCCCAGTACGGCAGGTCGAGGTCGGCTGGCTCGTCGCGGACCCCGCCGGTGCGGGTCCGCACCGACACCTCGCGCAGCGGCAGCGCCAGGACGGCCGTCTCGGCCAGCTCCCGCCGGCTCGGGGGGCGGCTGTCGGCGGCCCGCCCGGCCGCAGCCTTTTCCACCAGGGCGGTGAGCACAGTGCGCTTGTCGTCGTCGCTGGTCACCAGGTGGGCGGTGCCGTGGGCGACGACCGAGCGGTAGTTGGCGCTGTGGTGGAACTGGGAACGACCGAAGACCAGCCCGTCGAGCAGGGTCACCGTGACGCAGACCGGCAGCCCGGCGTCGCCCCGGGCGGCGAGCAGCGGCCGGCTGCCGGTGGAACCGTGCAGGTAGAGGGTGTCACCGACGCGGACGTGCAGGGTGGGCAGCAGTCGCGGCTCACCGTCGACCACGAACCCCAGCACGCAGTGGTAGGCCTCGTCGAGCACCGCGTGGGCGGTGGCCCGGTCGTAGCTCATCCGGTCCCGGCTGCGGCTGGCGGTGGTGCGTGCGGTCGGCGCGTACATGTGACATCCCGCCTTTGTTCTAGTACGATCCTGAAACTGTGGCAGCACATTATCAGATCCTCGGGTCCACGTCCGCCGCGATTTCGGCGAGCGTGGAAACCGGCATCCGCAGCGGCGCGCTCGCCGCCGGTGACGCGTTGCCGCCCGTCCGCGCCCTCGCCACCGCGTTGGCGGTCAGCCCGGCCACCGTGGCGCGCGCCTACCAGGAACTGCGCCAACGGGGTCTGGTGGTCACCGCCGGCCGACACGGCACCCGGGTGCGCCCCCGCCCGCCGGTCGCCCCGCGTCGCGCCGCGCGCGCTCCGGCCCCGGCACCCGGCACCCGGGACGTGTCCCACGGGCAACCCGACCCCCGGCTGCTGCCGCCGTTCGGCCCGCACCTGGCCGCGCTCGCCGACACGGTCGGCCCACCCGTCGGATACGCCACGACCGGCGTGCACCCCGCACTGGCCGAGGCCGCCCGCTCCCGGCTGGCCGCCGACGGGGTGCCCGCCGACGAGTTGACCGTCACGGGGGGCGCGCTCGACGGCATCGAACGGCTGCTCGCCACCCACCTGCGCCCCGGCGACGCGGTGGGCCTGGAGGACCCGGGCTGGGCCAACCTGCTCGACCTGGTCGCCGCGCTCGGGTTGCGGCCGGTGGGCTTCCCGGTCGACGAGGAGGGGCCCGTCGTGTCCGGGGTGCGCGACGCCGTCGCGCTCGGGGTGCGGGCGCTGGTGGTGACCAGCCGGGCGCAGAACCCGACAGGCGCCGCCGTCTCCGCCGACCGGGCCGGGGAGTTGCGGGCCCTGCTCGCCGGCCGCCCCGACCTGCTGCTGATCGAGGACGACCACGCCGCCGAGCTCTCCCGGCTGCCGGTGCACCCGCTGGCCGGGGCCACCCCGACCTGGGCGTTCGTCCGCTCGGTCAGCAAGCCCTACGGGCCCGACCTGCGGCTTGCGGTGCTGGCCGGTGACGAGGTGACGGTGTCCCGGGTGGCCGGCCGGGCCAGGGTGGGGGCCGGCTGGGTCTCCACCGTCCTGCAACGGCTCGTCCTGTCGCTCTGGCGTGATCCGGCCACCACCGCCCTGGTCGACCGGGCCGCCGACGCCTACGAACGTCGCCGTCGCGGGCTGCTCGCCGCGCTGACCGACCGGGGCGTGGCGGGGCACGGCCGCAGCGGCATCAACGTCTGGCTGCCGGTGCCCGACGAGACCGCCACGGTCACCGCGCTACGCGACGCCGGCTGGTCGGTCGCGCCCGGCGGCCTTTCCCGGCTCGGCAGCCCGCCCGCCGTCCGGATCACGGTCAGCGCACTCGACGACGCCGACCTCGTGCCGCTGGCCGACGCGGTGGCGGCGGCGGTCCGCCCCGCCGGCCCGGTCGGTTTCACCGCCTGACCCGCGCCGTCGGCCCGCTCTCGCCCCGCTGCCCGGGGGTCGGCTCCGGTGGCGCGGTCAACCCCGCCGGACGTACGAAGACCTTCCGGCGGGCGACCGCGTCGCCGGCCGCGTCCAGTTGGTAGCCCTCCAACCAGACCCATCCGTCGTACGTGGGCCAGTCGAGCACCCGGATGACCCGCAACCGGATGGGCCGGAGGAACTGCACGCTGGCGGCGCTGGTCACGTACACCAGGTCGCCAGCCTTCACCGGCCGTCCCGGTCCCGTCGGGCGCGCAGCTCCCGCTGGACGCGCCGGTGCCGCCAGGCGCGCAGCGTCGCGCCCGCGTCGGCGAGGCGGGCGCACGAACCGTCCGGCCGGCACCTGGAGCAGGCGTTGCGGTGGTGGAAGTCGACGACGTAACCGGCCATCACCACGGCGAACGGTGGCTCGCCGGATCGCGGCTCAGGCATCGGGCCAGCACCCCCGGTTGGGCCGGTCGGAGCGGCGCGCGCCCCACCTCACCTCGGGGACCTGTCGGCGCGGCCGGGCCCGCCGGCCGGCGGGGGAGTGCCGCCCCGCAGCCGCCGTCGGGGGCAGGGGCCTGGCCCGTTGTACGACGTCGACGGGCTCAGCCGGCCGGTGGAACCACTTGCAACGGGACATGCCGAACGCTCCTGACGCAGGGAGTTTACGTGAAGTAAACCTTACATCCGAAGAGTGAGTTGGGTATAGAGTCTCCGCTTCTGGAAGCGTGCGCACGCTGTATCCGTAGCGTCTGACGGGTGGAAGTAGCGTTGATGGGTGCGGCAGAGATCCAGGAACGCCTGGGCGTCTCCCGGCAGCGCGCCTACATCCTGATCAACCGACGGGACTTCCCGGCTCCGGCGGCGACCCTCAGGATGGGCAACGTCTGGCTCAAGTCCGATGTGGAGGCGTGGATCGCCGAGAAGCGTCCGCACCTGCTCGAAAGCGACGAGGAAGCGTAGGGAACCCGGGTCGACGGGACGCCCGGCGGGTCCCTCGTGGACTCCCGACGCGACCGGGTAGAACAGTCGCCATGGCCGAGCAGACCGACGCACCCGGTGCCCAGCAGTTCATCCCGCCGCAGGCCGGCACATTGGCCGAGTTGCGGGCCGCAGCCACCGGTTGCCGGGGCTGCGAGCTGTACCGGGACGCCACCCAGACCGTCTTCGGCCGGGGCGACGAGAGCGCCCGGGTGGTCTTCGTCGGCGAGCAGCCCGGCGACCTGGAGGACCAGCACGGCCTGCCCTTCGTCGGCCCGGCCGGCCGGCTGCTGCGCCGGGCGGTCGACGACGCCGGCCTCGACCCGGCCCACCTCTACATCACCAACGCGGTGAAGCACTTCCGGCACGAGTTGCGCGGCCGGCGTCGTATCCACCAGACCCCGGACCGGGTGCACATCGTCGCCTGCCGGCCGTGGCTGGTCGCCGAGTTCGCCCGGCTCCGCCCGCACCTGGTGGTGGTGCTCGGCGCGACGGCGGCGAAGGCCCTGCTCGGCCCGACCTTCCGGGTCACCCGGCAGCGTGGCGAACTGCTGCCCTGGCCGGCTGCCGCCGAGCATCCGGGGGACTTCACCCGGGCTCCGGACCGCGCCGGCGCGCCCGCCGCCCGGGTGCTCGCCACCATCCACCCGTCGGCGGTGCTGCGCGCCGACAACCAGGACGTCGCCTACCGGGGGCTGGTGGACGACCTCACGGTCGCCGCCCGCGCCCTGGCAGGCTGACCGCCGGACCGCACGCCCGGGAACCCCGGTGCGGGCGGGGGGCGGGCTGCGCGAGGATGGCCTCCCCGGACCAGGAGCTGCGATGACCGTCGACCTGCGCGTGCCCGCCCGGCCCGACGTCGCCCCGATCCAACGGCGTACGTTGCAGCTGCTCGTCGCCACCCAGACCATCGGTGGGGTCGGGGTGGCGATCGGGATCTCCGTCGGGGCGCTGCTGGCGGCCCGGGTCGCCGGCACCGCCATGGCGGGGCTGGCGCAGAGCTGCGGGGTGGTCGGCGCGGCGCTGCTCGCCGTACCGGTCACCCGGATCATGAACGGGCACGGCCGGCGGCCGGGGCTGGTGGTGGCCTACCTGACCGGGGCGGTCGGGGCGCTGCTGGTGGTGCTCGCCACGGTCACCGGCGGGGTGCCGCTGCTCTTCCTCGGGATGCTGCTGTTCGGCGGCGGCACGGCGGCCAACCTCCAGGCCCGCTACACGGCGGTGGACCTCGCCGAGCCGGCCCGCCGGGGCCGGCAGCTCTCCCTGGTCGTCTGGGCCACCACCATCGGCTCGGTGGCGGCACCCAACTTCGCCGCGTTCGCCGACCGGGTCACCCGGTCCCGGGGGCTGCCGTCGCTGGCCGGCCCGTTCGCGTTCAGCGCCGCCGCGTTCGGCCTGGCCGCGGTCGTACTGCTGCTGTTGCTGCGGCCCGACCCGCTGCTCACCGCGCGGCGGCTCGCGGCGGCCGAGGCGGGGACGCCGCCCGGTGCCGCCGCCCCCGCGCCGGGCGGGCGGCGGGCCGGCATGCGGGCGGCCTGGCGGGTGGTGCGCGGCCGGCCGGCGGCCCGGCTGGGCATCGCCGCCGTCGCGGTCGGCCACCTGGTGATGGTCGCGGTGATGGCGATGACCCCGGTACGCCTCGGCGAGTCGCACTCCGACGCGGACGTGCTGCGGGTCGTCGGCATCGTGCTGAGCGTGCACATCGCCGGCATGTACGCGTTCTCGCCGGTGGTGGGCTGGCTCACCGACCGGTGGGGCCGGCGCGCGGTGATCCTCGTCGGCGTGGGCACCCTGCTTTCGGCCTGTGCGGTCGCCGGCACCGCCGGGCACCACACGCCGCGCCTCTCGGTCGGCCTGGCCCTGCTCGGGCTGGGTTGGTCGGCGACCATGGTGGCCGGCTCGACGCTGCTGTCCGAGGCGGTGCCGTCCCGGGTACGCCCCAGCGTGCAGGGGCTCTCCGATCTGACGATGGGGTTGGCCGGGGCGGGCGCGGCGGCGGCCAGCGGGTTTGTCATGCGGGTGGCGGGTTATCCGACCCTGACCCTGCTGGCGGCGATCGCGGTGGTGCCGCTGTTGGCGCTAGCGTTGCGCCGGGTGCCACCGACGGCACCCGACGAGGAGGAGTGATCACGTGCGGCTGACCGACTTCTGGACCCGGCTGGACGAGGCGTTCGGGTCGGGCTACGCGACCAGCATCGCCAGTGACCAGGTGCTCTCCCAACTCGACGGGCGGACCATCGAGCAGGCCCTCGCGGCCGGCGAGCAGACCCACGTGGTGTGGCGGGCGGTGGTCGCCGCGTACCCCGACCGGGTGCCCGCGCGACTACGCTGAGCTGCCGTCGGACCCTGTCCGCGTGTCGCTTGCCGGCTCGTACACCTGTTCGGCTATTGTCCACAGCGGGGTGCTCGTCCACAGCTCGCGGCCCGTCGGCTGGTTTTCTGTCGGACCCAGCGCCTAGCGTGTCCGCGTGACGCGAAGCTCAGGAAAGACGCCGGCGAAGGCAGGAGTGGCAAACATGGCCGCAGGGCCCGACCGGGAGAAGGCACTCGACCTTGCTCTCGCTCAGATCGACAAGCAGTTCGGCAAGGGGTCGGTGATGCGGCTGGGCGAGCGCCCGGTCGTCCAGACCTCGGTCATCCCGACCGGTTCCATCGCGCTCGACGTGGCGCTCGGCGTGGGTGGCCTGCCCCGGGGCCGGGTCGTCGAGATCTACGGTCCCGAGTCCAGCGGTAAGACCACGGTCGCCCTGCACGCGGTGGCCAACGCCCAGCGGGCCGGCGGCATCGCCGCCTTCGTCGACGCCGAGCACGCGCTCGACCCCGACTACGCCAAGGCGCTCGGTGTCGACACCGACGCCCTGCTGGTCTCCCAGCCGGACACCGGCGAGCAGGCGCTGGAGATCACCGACATGCTGGTCCGCTCCGGCGCGATCGACATCATCGTGATCGACTCGGTGGCGGCCCTGGTGCCGCGCGCCGAGATCGAGGGCGAGATGGGCGACAGCCACGTCGGTCTCCAGGCCCGGCTGATGAGCCAGGCGCTGCGGAAGATCACCGGCGTGCTCAACAACACCGGCACCACGGCGATCTTCATCAACCAGCTCCGCGAGAAGATCGGCGTCATGTTCGGCTGTATGTCGTACTCGACCAGGGTGACCCTGGCCGACGGCACGCAGGAGAAGATCGGCAAGATCGTCAATCAGCGGATGGACGTCGAGGTTCTCTCCTACAACCCGGAAACCGACCGGGTGGAGCCGAAGCGGATCACCAACTGGTTCAACAACGGCCCCGCCGAGCAGTTCCTCCAGTTCACCGTGGCCAAGTCGGGCGGCAACGGCCGTGCACAGTTCGCCGCCACCGCCAACCACCTGATCCGCACGCCCGGCGGTTGGCGGGAGGCCGGCGAGCTGATCGCCGGTGACCGGGTCATGCTGGCCGAGCCGCGTCAGCTCAGTGAGCAGCAGTGGCAGGTCGTGCTCGGTTCGCTGATGGGTGACGGTGCCCTCTCGCCCAACCGGGCGGACCGCTCCGGTGTCCGTTTCCGCCTCGGGCACGGCGCTGCGCAGGTCGACTACCTCGACTGGAAGGTGTCCCTGCTCGGCAACATCACCCACTCCCGCCGCACCGACGAGCGCGGTGCCGCGTTTGCCGACTTCACGCCCCTGCCCGAGCTGGACGAGTTGCGTCGTGCGGTCTATCTGGGTGACGGCAGGAAGCACCTCAGCTGGGACTACCTCAAGGCCCTCACGCCGCTTGCCCTCGCCGTGTGGTACATGGACGACGGGTGCTTCACGGTCCGCTCCAAGGGCGTGCAGGAGCGCACCGCCGGTGACTCCGGCCGGATCGAGATCTGCGTCGAGGCGATGGCGGAAGGCAGCCGTGAGCGGCTGGTGGAGCATCTGCGCGACGCGTACGGCATGGAGGTGAAGCTGGTTTCCCGGGGTGCCCGGGGAACGGCGTCGATCATCTTCACGACGGCGTCGTCCGCCCGGTTCCAGGAACTGGTCGCGCCGTACGTGCCGGCGGCGATGCACTCGAAGCTGCTTCCCCGGTTCCAGGGGCAGTGCGCGGTCGAGCCGCAGTTCGCCTCGGCGGAGCTCACCCCGGTGCCGGCCCGGATCATCGACGTGCACGTCAAGCCCAGGACCCGCTCGATGAACCGGTTCGACATCGAGGTGGAGGGCAACCACAACTACTTCGTCGACGGGGTCATGGTGCACAACAGCCCCGAGACGACCACCGGTGGTCGGGCGCTGAAGTTCTACGCCTCGGTCCGGCTCGACGTGCGCCGCATCGAGAGCCTCAAGGACGGCACCGACGTGGTCGGTAACCGCACCCGGGTCAAGGTCGTCAAGAACAAGGTCGCCGCGCCGTTCAAGCAGGCCGAGTTCGACATCATGTACGGCAAGGGCATCTCCCGCGAGGGCTCGCTGATCGACGTCGGCGTGGAGCAGGCGATCATCCGCAAGTCGGGTGCCTGGTACACCTACGACGGTGACCAGCTCGGCCAGGGCAAGGAGAAGGCCCGGGAGTTCATGAAGGAGAACCCGGACGTGGCCGCCGAGATCGAGAAGAAGATCCTGGAGAAGCTCGGGGTCGGGGTGGGCGCGGGTGACGCCGCCGGTGGCCCTGAGCTGCCGCCTGTCGACTTCTGACCGGTCGCGCCCCGATGGCAGGACGACGCGCCCGCACGGGGCGGGGCTGGGACGCCTCCCCACCCCGTGCGGGTGCCGATGACACGACGCCCCGCCCCCGGCGAGGTCGCCGGGGGTCGTCGGACGAGACCGAGCCGACATCTGGTGAGCCGACGCCCCGGGACGAGGGCGAGGTGGCCCGGGAGATCTGCCTGCGGCAGCTCGCGGTGCGCCCGCGTACCCGGGCCGAGCTGGCCGGGGCGCTGGCCAAGAAGGGCATCTCCGACGAGGTGTCCGCCCAGGTGCTCGACCGTTACGACGAGGTCGGCATCATCGACGACGCCGCCTTCGCCCGCGCCTGGGTCTCCAGCCGGCACAACGGTCGCGGGTTGGCCCGCCGGGCGCTGGCCAACGAACTGCGCCAGCGGGGCGTGGACGGCGAGGTGGCCAGCGAGGCGCTCGGCGAGCTGGACGAGGAGACCGAGGCGCAGACCGCCCGCGCCCTGGTCGACCGGAAGCTGCGGACCGCCCGGGGCGAGCCCGACGCGGTGTTCCGCCGGCTGGTCGGCATGCTCGCCCGCAAGGGCTACCCGCCCGGGGTGGCGATCCGGGCGGTGAAGGACGCCCTGGCCGCGCAGAGCGCCGAGGCGGCCGAGTTCGCCGAGCAGATCGACGCCGACGCGCTGGCCGACGCCGAGGGCGAGCGGGGCTGACCGTGTGGAAGGCGTCCCTCAACGGTGCCCGGCGGCGCGACGAGCACCCCGCCGTGCCGCTGACCGCGGCCGAGCTGGCCGCCGACGCGGTGCGCTGTGCCGAGCTGGGGGTGGCGGCGGTGCACGTCCATCCCCGCGACGCCGACGGTGCCGAGTCGCTGTCCCCGTCGGTGATCGCCGGGGCGGTGACCGCGATCCGCGCCGCCCGGCCGGGGCTGCCGGTGGGGGTGAGTACCGGCGCGTGGATCGCACCTGATCCGGCCGACCGGGTCGCCGCCGTCCGCGCCTGGTCGGTGCTGCCCGACTTCGCCTCGGTCAACGCCCACGAGGACGGTGCCGAGGCGGTCGCGGCGGCCCTGCACGAACGAGGCGTGCTGGTCGAGGCCGGCCTGTGGACGGTGGACGCGGTCCGCGCCTGGCGCGCCTGGCGGGTGCCGACCGGTCGGGTCCTGGTCGAATGCCTGGCCGACGAGCCGGACCGGGCGCTGGCCGACGCCGCCGACATGCTCGCCCGCCTCACCCCCGGTGATCCTCCGGTGCTGCTGCACGGCGAGGGGCCGGCCACCTGGCCGGTGTTCTTCGAGGCGGTCCGCCGGGGTCTGGACACCCGGATCGGCCTGGAGGACACCCTGCACCTGCCGGACGGGTCACCCGCCCCCGACAATGCCGCCCTGGCGGGCTGCGCCCGCGCGCTGGGGGCCCGCTGACCCGACCGGGTCCGGCCCCGACACCGCGAACCTTTGGGTTTTTTGTAACGCCGTGTCCGGACTCGGATCACCGCTCGGTGACGTTGTCAACTCTCTCCGTTCGGGGGGTTTGATCATGAGTTCTTGACCGAACGGCCTTCCGCGACCTAGCCTCGCCATACAGGCTCACTTTGCCCGACCAGCGCAGGCTAAGCGCACAACATAGATCGCGTAACGGAACTGCAACACTTTGGCCAGCTCCACCGGCCTTGACGGTCCCTCCGGACAGCCGGTCCGGAGCCGATCCGACAACTGCACCCGGCTGTCGGCGATGCCGCATGGGCATCGCCGACGGAGAGCTATCCCCACGGCCAGCCGCTCGGTCGGGCGTCCGGAGCCGCAGAGGTGGCGTGCCGTCGGCACGGTTCCCCTGCGGCGTAGACGTTTGGGGAGGCGCGACCATGGCTGGTCGGCACAGGGACCGGGGGTCCCCAGGAGGTGACGGCGCGCGCAGTCGCGCCGGCACGGTGTTGCGGCCCACCGGCCCGGGTGACGGGACACCGGCATGAGCACCTTCGACGTGGTGCTCCTGATCGTCGTCGGGGTCCTCGCCGCCGTCGTGGTCGGCGTCGTCCTGGTCGGCGTACGGGCGCTGCGCCGGATCGGCACCGCCCCCGCCCCGGACGATCCCGCCTTCATCGCGGAGAAGGACCGGCAGGAACAGTCGCTGGCCGCGTTGCGCAGCGCCGCCGACGAGGTGAACAGCACCATCGACGTGGCGAAGTCCGCCGCCTCGGCGGCGCGGGCCGAGGCGGCCGGGGCCAAGGCGGAGGCGAAGTCGGCCCGTGCCGAGGCGCGCCGGGTCCTCGACGACGCCCGCGCCGAGGCGGACACCGTCCTGGAGCGGGCGCACAAGCAGGCCGAGGCGGACGCCGAGCAGTTGCGGGCCGCCGCCCGGCGCAGCGGTGAGCGTGAGGTGGCGGTGCTCGCCGCGACGACGCGGGAGCAGGCGGCCGAGGTGGAACGCCGGGCCGCCCGGATGGACGAGCGGGAACGGCTGCACACCGAGGAGGTGGAGCGGCTCGCCGAGCGGGAGCGGCAGCTCACCGCCGCCAGCGCCGCGCTGGCCGAGCGGGAGGCGGCGGTCACCGCCCGGGAGGCGGCCCTGACGGTGGCCGAGGAGCAGCGCCGGCGGGAGTTGGAACGCGTCGCCGGGCTCACCGCCGACTCGGCCCGCACCGAGCTGATCGAGGCGATCGAGACGCAGGCGAAGCGGGAGGCGGCGCTGCTGGTGCGGGACATCGAGTCCGACGCCCGCAACACCGCCGAACAGCGCGCCCGGCACATCGTGGTGGACGCCATCCAGCGGGTGGCCAGCGAGCAGACCGCGGAGAGCGTGGTCAGCGTGCTGCACCTGCCGGGGGACGAGATGAAGGGGCGGATCATCGGCCGGGAGGGGCGCAACATCCGCGCCTTCGAGTCGGTGACCGGGGTCAACCTGATCATCGACGACACCCCGGAGGCGGTGCTGCTGTCGTGCTTCGACCCGGTGCGCCGGGAGGTCGGCCGGCTCACCCTGGAGAAGCTGGTCCTCGACGGTCGGATCCACCCGCACCGGATCGAGGAGGTGCACGACCTGGCCCGACAGGAGGTGGAGGAGCTGTGCCACCGGGCCGCGGAGGACGCCCTGGTGGAGGTGGGCATCACCGAGATCCACCCCGAACTGGTCACCCTGCTCGGCCGGTTGCGCTACCGCACGTCGTACGGGCAGAACGTGCTCAAGCACCTGGTGGAGACCGCCCACATCGCCGGGATCATGGCCGCCGAGCTGCGGTTGGACGTGCCGACGATCAAGCGGTCGGCGTTCCTGCACGACATCGGCAAGGCGCTCACCCACGAGGTGGAGGGCAGCCACGCCATCATCGGCGCCGACCTGGCCCGCAAGTACGGCGAGAGCGAGGACGTGGTGCACGCCATCGAGGCGCACCACAACGAGGTGCCGCCGCAGACCATCGAGGCGGTCCTCACCCAGGCCTCCGACGCCTGCTCGGGCGGGCGGCCGGGGGCCCGGCGGGAGAGCCTTGAGGCGTACGTCAAGCGGCTGGAGCGGATCGAGGAGATCGCGGCCGGCAAGCTCGGCGTGGAGAAGGTCTTCGCGATGCAGGCGGGCCGGGAGATCCGGGTGATGGTCAAGCCGGACGACGTCGACGACATCGGCGCGGCGGTCCTGGCCCGGGACGTGGCCAAGCAGATCGAGGAGGAGTTGACCTACCCGGGGCAGATCCGGGTGACCGTGGTCCGCGAGTCCCGGGTCACCGAGATCGCCCGCTGACCCCGTACGACCAGGAAGGGCCGGCCCGGAGATCCGGGCCGGCCCTTGTCGTGTGCGGGTCAGTTGCCGCCCGCGCCCTCGGCCTGGGAGGCGAGTGCGGTGGGCGGGGCCTGCGGGGCGGGCGTGCCGGCCGACTTGCGCCCGCGGGACAGCCGCCGCTGGACGAACTGGGCCAGCTTCGACAGCGAGTAGTTGGCCAGGATGAACAGTGCGGCGATCACCACGTAGACCTGGATCGGGTTGTCCAGCACGCCGATGATCTGCTTGCCGATGTTGAGGGTCTCCTCGTAGCTGATGATGAAGCCCAGCGAGGTGTCCTTGAGTACCACGACGAGCTGGCTGATCAGCGCCGGCAGCATGATCCGGAACGCCTGCGGGAGCAGGATCATCCGGGTGGTCTGGGCGGGGGAGAGGCCGATCGCGGCGGCGGCCTCGGCCTGCCCGCCCGGCAGCCCCTCCATGCCGGACCGGAGGATCTCGGCGATGACCACGGAGTTGTAGACGGTCAGGCCGATGACCAGGTACCACAGCGTGTCGAAGGAGATGCCGAACTCGGGGAAGCCCCGGGCCACGAAGAAGATGGTGAGCACCACCGGCAGGCCCCGGAACACCTCGACGCAGACCCGGGTGACCGCCGAGAGGGTGACGCTGAGCCCGCGCAGCAGGTAGGCCACCGGGGTGGCCATCCCGGTGAAGCGCCGCCGGGTGAGGCTCTTGAGCTGGATGCGCAGCATCGCGAGCAGGGTGCCGACCACCAGTGAGGCGATGATGGCCAGCACGGCGGCGGTGAGGGTGTTCTTCAGCCCGAAGCCGATCCGGTCCCAGACCTGGGAGAAGTTCTCGTGGGAGGGGTCGACCAGCGGCCCCCACAGCTCCATCGAGAACTGGCCCTTGTCGTCCAGCGGGCGGTAGATCAGGAAGTACGCGCCGACGGCCAGCAGCACGGTGGCGACGATGCTGCTGATCAGGGTGATCCGGCGCTGGCGCGGGCCGGGGACGTCGTACAGGACGCTGGTCTGCTGACTCATCGGGCCACCGCCTGTCGCTTCTCCAGCCGGTCGAGCAGTGCGCCGAGCGGCACGGTCATGATCAGGTAGCCGATCGAGATGCCGATGGCGACCGGGATGAAGGCGTAGCCCTCGGCGGAGGTGAGCTGGTCGGCGCTCTGGGACAGGTCGCCGACCACGCCGAAGAAGCCGATCAGCGCCGAGTTTTTGATCATCGCGATGATCACCGAGCCGAGCGGCACCACCGACGCCTTCCAGGACTGCGGCAGCACCACGTGCCGCAGGTTCTGGCCGAAGGTCAGGCCGAGCGAGCGGGCGGCCTCGGCCTGACCCGGCGGCACCGCGTTGACCCCGGAGCGCAGCGCCTCGCAGACGAACGCGGCGGTGTAGAGCACCAGGGCGAGCAGCGCGAAACGGAAGTACGGCAGGTCGGTGCCGAGCCGGGTGAAGAGCGAGTCCAGCACGGGGACGCGCAGGAAGTCGGCGTTGGAGCCGAGCGCCGGCAGGCCGAAGGCGGCGAAGAACATCACCACGGTCAGCGGCATGTTCCGGAAGATGTTCACGTACGCGGTGCCGACGGCGCGCAGCGGCGGCACCGGCGAGATGCGGAGCACCGCCATGACGGCGCCCAGGATCAGGGCGCCGATCGCGGCGAGGACGCAGATCTGGAGGGTGAGCCAGAAACCACCCGCGAAGACGTCGAACTTGTCGATGAGCACACTCACGGGTCGGTGTTCCTCCCCACCCTCCAGATCGAGGTCAGATCAGTAGCGGTTGATGGTGGGCGCGCTGCCCAGCTCCGCGCCGAACTTGCCGGCGGTGTCGTCCCAGGCCTTCTTCCAGCTGCCGTCGTTGAACGCCTTCTCCAGCGTGTCGTTGATGAAGGTGCGGAAGTCGTTGTCCTCCTTCTTCACCCCGATGCCGTACGGCTCCTTGGTGAAGTTGTCCCCGGCCAGCTTGAACGACGCCTCGTCCTCGGCGATGTAGCCGAGCAGGATCACGTTGTCGGTGGTGACGGCGTCGACCTGACCACCCTTGAGGGCGTCGCGGCACTTGGGGTAGGTGTCGAAGAGCACCAGCTGGGTGCCGACGTCCTTGATGTACTTCTTGATCTCCTCGGCCGGGGTGGACCCGGTCACCGAGCAGACCTTCTTGGTGCCGTCCTTGAAGGAGTCCGGCCCGGTGATGGTGGTGTCGTCCTTCTTGACCAGGATGTTCTGGCCGGCCTCGTAGTACGGCCCCGCGAAGGCGATCCGCTCCTTGCGCTTGTCGTTGATCGTGTAGGTCGCCGCGACCAGGTCGACGGTGCCGTTGACGATGGCGTCCTCACGGACCTTCGACGGCGTCTCGACGTACTCGATCTTGTCCTCGGGGATGCCCAGCTCCTTGACGATGAGCTTGGCGACCTCGACGTCGAAGCCCTCCGGCTTGCCCGACAGGCCCTTCTGGCCGAAGCCGGGCTGGTCGAACTTGGTGCCGATCTTGATCTTCTGCGCCTTGTTGAGCTTCTCCATGGTGCTGCCGGCGGCGAAGGACTTGCTGCCGGCGCCGGTGCCCTCGTCGGCGTCGTCGCCACCGCAGGCGGCCAGACCGAGCGCCAGGGTGGCCGCCGCGGCGACTGCCGCCACGCGCTTCATACGCATACTGAACTCCTTCTTCGTCGGAATGCACCGGTGACCGGCGCGCTCCACTACGGACGCCTAGTGCGTGAGGATCTTGGAGAGGAAGTCCCGGGCCCGCTCGCTGCGCGGGTTGGCGAAGAACTCCGTCGGCGGGGCGTCCTCGACGAGCTGCCCGTCGGCCATGAAGATCACCCGGTTGGCGGCGTGCCGGGCGAAGCCCATCTCGTGGGTCACCACCACCATGGTCATGCCCTCGCTCGCCAACGAGGTCATCACGTCGAGCACCTCGCCGACCATCTCCGGGTCGAGCGCGCTGGTCGGCTCGTCGAAGAGCATCGCCTTGGGCTGCATGGCCAGCGCGCGGGCGATCGCCGCCCGCTGCTGCTGGCCGCCGGAGAGCTGGGCCGGGTACTTGTCGGCCTGGTTGGCGATGCCGACCCGGTCGAGCAGGGCCAGGCCGCGCTCGCGGGCGGCGGCCGGCTTCTCCTTGCGGACCTTGACCGGCCCGAGGGTGACGTTCTCCAGGATGGTCTTGTGGGCGAAGAGGTTGAACGACTGGAAGACCATGCCGACCTCGCTGCGCAGCTTCGCCAGCGCCCGCCCCTCGGCCGGCAGTGGCTGCCCGTCGAAGGTGATCGTCCCGTCGTTGATCGGCTCCAGCCGGTTGATCGTCCGGCAGAGCGTCGACTTGCCCGAGCCGGACGGCCCGATCACCACCACGACCTCGCCCTTGCCCACCGAGAGTGACACGTCGTCGAGCACGTGCAGGGGGCCGAACCACTTGTTGACCTTGTCCAGCACGATCAGCGGTTCGCCGGTCGCCACGTCGTCCACCGTCCCTGTCGTCGTACCGGAAAGCGGGGTCGGTCGACCCCCGGTTGGGCCACTGTAGGCGGGGCGGCGTGGCGGATCGCAACTCAACGGGTCACGGAGAGGTAACACCGGTGTCGGGTGTACGCCGACGTCCGAATTCCGTCACTCCGCCGGGCCGTCAGGTGGCGGCGCGGCGGGGTGACGGAGATCATGGGGGGATGACCGACCGGGTCCGCCTGACCGAGTACGCGCGTGGTGGCGGCTGCGCCTGCAAGATCCCGCCGGGCGAGCTGGAGGCGATGGTCGCCGGCCTCGGGCCGGCCACCGGCACCGCCGAACTGCTGGTCGGCCTGGACCACGGCGACGACGCCGCGGTGGTCCGGCTGGACGGGCACAACGGATTGGTCACCACCGCCGACTTCTTCACTCCGGTCGTGGACGACGCCTACGACTGGGGGCGGATCGCCGCCGCGAACGCCCTGTCCGACGTGTACGCCATGGGCGGCACTCCGCTGGTCGCCATCAACCTGCTCTGCTGGCCCCGGGACACTCTCCCGCTGGAGCTGGCCCGGGAGGTGCTGCGCGGCGGTCAGGACGTGGCCCGGGAGGCCGGCTGCCACCTGGCCGGCGGGCACAGCGTCGACGACGACGGCCCCAAGTACGGGCTGGCGGTGACCGGGCTGGTCCGCCCCGAGGAGCTGATCACCCTGGACGCCGGCCGGGCCGGGCTGCCGCTGTCGCTGACCAAGCCGCTCGGCGTCGGGGTGCTGAACACCAGGCACAAGGCCACCGGCGAGGTCTCCGCCGAGGCGGTGGCGTCGATGACCACGCTCAACCGGGACGCGGCCCGCGCCGCCGTCGCGGCCGGCATCCGCTGCGGCACCGACGTGACAGGTTTCGGGCTGCTCGGGCACGCCTCGAAGCTGGCCCGTGCCAGTGGCCTGACGGTGGCGATCGACGCCGCCCGGGTGCCCTACCTGCCCGGTGCCCGGGCGGCGGTGCGCGACGGGCACGTCAGTGGCGGCACCCGGCGCAACCTGGACTGGGTCAGCCCGTGGACCGGGTTCGGGTTGACGGGTGAGACCGACCAGCTGCTGCTGGCCGACGCGCAGACCTCGGGTGGGCTGCTGCTGGCCGGCGAGGTGCCCGGCGGCACGGTGATCGGCGAGCTGCTGCCCCGGGGGGAGTCGATGGTCGTGGTGCGCTGACCCGCCCGGCCCGGTGACGCGCGCCCTGGCCCGGTGACGTGCCCGGCCGGGTGAGGTGCGCCCGGTCTGCTGGCGCGTCCGGTGGGCGTCGGGGCGGCGGCGCGCCGCCGGGCTGGCCCGCGCCGGGCACCGTACCCGATAAACTGTCATCTTCCTGCCACTCCCAGCAATGGCACCCCGGGAAATTTTGCCCGGAATGGTCACAGACCGGTAACTTGCCCCCGGCTGGGGGTAAATGCCCCCCACCATCGTCAGTAAGGCCCGATCCGGAGGCCGGTGGGAACTAACGCAGCGAGGAGGCGGCATGACCGAGCTGTGGAACTGGAGAATCGACCGGGCCGAACCCGTGACGGTCTACCCGGCCCTGGCCGAGGCGCTCGGCCGGGTGGTGATGCCGCTGGCGGTGGCGGACCCGGCCCGGCTGCCCCGGCACGCGGTGATCTGCGACGTCTGGCAGGCCCCGGGGGAGTTCGGCACCATGGTCGACTGTTACGGCGTCCCGGAGTCGCGGCACGAGCTGGGCACGATCGCCGCGCTGGCCCGGTTGCTCGACCGGGACTGCCTGCTCACCGACGACACCCTCGACGCCGGCCGGCACCTGCTGGTCGCCCCGGGCGGCACGATCCGCCCGGTGCACTTCGAGGTGACCGAGACCGACGACGGCGAGCTGCTCTCCGCCCGCCGGCTCTGCACCCTGGCACACCCGGCCTGCCGTGGCTGGTCGCGGTGCCGCGGCTCCCGCTGGGCCCCCGACTCGGTCAACCCCGCCCTCGCCGCCGCCTGACCCCCACCCCACCCCACCCCACCCCACCCCGTCGATCATGGAGTTGTGGCGCTCGCAGAACAGGTCAAATTGGCCTAATGCGTCCACCACAACTCCATGATCGACAGGAGCGTGGGGTGAGGGTCAGGGGGCGGGGGTGGGGCGGGTGCTGCGGACCTGCAACTGGTCGAGGAGGGTCGCGGTGGCGGCGGTGACCGCCTGCACCGCCGCTTCGAAGGCCGCCGCGTTGTGCGCGGCCGGGGCCCGGAAACCGGACACCTTCCGCACGTACTGCAACGCCGCCGCCTCGATGTCGGCAGGGGTGACCGTCGGGACGTACGGCTCGCGCAGGGTCTTGATGCTCCGGCACATGGTTCCTCCATCGTCGGGGTCTTCCCGGTCGGCCCGGGTCGGTCGGCCCGGATACGCTGTGCACGTCATGACTACCGCAGCCGCGGGCAGCCCGCGCACCTACCAGGTGCGCACGTACGGCTGCCAGATGAACGTGCACGACTCCGAGCGCATCTCCGGCCTGCTGGAACAGGCAGGTTACGTGCGGCTCGCCGAGGCCGACGACAACCCGGACGTGGTGGTGTTCAACACCTGCGCCGTCCGGGAGAACGCCGACAACCGGCTCTACGGCAACCTCGGTCACCTGCGCCCCGTGAAGGACAGGCACCCGGGGATGCAGATCGCCGTCGGCGGTTGCCTGGCCCAGAAGGACCGCGGCGACATCGTCCGCAAGGCCCCCTGGGTGGACGTGGTGTTCGGCACCCACAACATCGGCTCGCTGCCGGTGCTGCTGGAACGGGCCCGGCACAACACCGCCGCCGAGGTGGAGATCCTCGAATCCCTCGACGTCTTCCCGTCCACCCTGCCGACCCGGCGCGAGTCGACGTACGCCGGCTGGGTGTCGATCTCGGTGGGCTGCAACAACACCTGCACGTTCTGCATCGTGCCCTCACTGCGCGGCAAGGAGAAGGACCGCCGCCCGGGTGACGTCCTCGCCGAGGTGCGCGCGCTGGTCGCCGAGGGGGTGCTGGAGGTGACCCTGCTCGGGCAGAACGTCAACTCCTACGGCGTCGAGTTCGGCGACCGGTACGCCTTCGGCAAGCTGCTGCGCGCGACAGGCGAGATCGACGGGTTGGAACGGGTCCGGTTCACCAGCCCGCACCCGAAGGACTTCACCGACGACGTGATCGCCGCGATGGCCGAGACGCCGAACGTCTGCCACTCGCTGCACATGCCGTTGCAGTCCGGCTCCGACGACGTGCTGAAGGCGATGCGTCGCTCGTACCGGTCGGACAGGTACCTCGGCATCATCGAGAAGGTCCGCGCGGCGATGCCCGACGCGGCGATCACCACCGACATCATCGTCGGCTTCCCCGGCGAGACCGAGGCCGACTTCGAGCGGACCCTCGACGTGGTCCGCGCGGCCCGGTTCTCGTCGGCGTTCACCTTCCAGTACTCCAAGCGCCCCGGCACGCCCGCGGCGACCATGGACGGCCAACTGCCCAAGCAGGTCGTGCAGGAACGCTACGAGCGGCTGATCGCCTGCGTCGAGGAGATCACCTGGGCGGAGAACAAGCGGCTGGTCGGCGAGACCGTCGAGGTGCTGGTCGCCGTCGGCGAGGGCCGCAAGGACGACCGCACCGGCCGGCTCTCCGGCCGGGCCCGCGACGGCCGCCTGGTGCACTTCGCCACCGGTGGGCCCGGTGAACCGGGCGCGGCCGGCACCGTCCGGCCGGGCGACATCGTGCACACCACCGTCACGTACGCCGCCCCGCACCACCTCAACGCCGACGGCGTGCCGCTGGCGCACCGCCGCACCCGGGCCGGGGACGCCGCCGAGGCGGGCCGCGCACCGCGTACCCCCGGGGTGTTGCTCGGGTTGCCCACGGTCGGCGCACCGGCCGCGCCGCCCGCGCCGACGACCGGCTGCGCCGCGCACTGACCCCGGCCGGGGCCCGCCACGCCGGCGGACCCCGACCGGCGCGCGGTCAGACCGAGATCCGGCCCGCGCCGGCGCCCGCCGTCACGATGGACTTCACGCTGCTCGCGCTGTCCAGGGTGTACGGGTACGGGATGCCGGCGACGCTGCCGCCGGTCTGCCCGGCGGGCGAGTTGACGAAGTGGTTGTTGCGGGCCACCAGGCTCCCCGGCCCGGAGTCGGCCTCGCCGAGGTGGTAGGTGTCCTTGACGTTCTCGAAGTAGTTGCCCTCGACGAGCACCCCGGCGCTCATCGTGGACGCCACGCCGTAGCCGGCGTTGTTGTAGTAGTAGTTGTTGTAGACGTGCACCGGGTTGCCGAAGCGGACCCGGGGGTTGCGCTGCTTGCTGCCGTCGTACCAGTTGTGGTGGTAGGTCACCCGCAGGTGGCCGATGTCCTGGCCGCCGTTGTCGTCGCTGTGCCCGAGCAGCATCGTCTTGTCGTGGCTGTAGACCCGGTTCCAGGAGACGGTGACGAAGTCGGAGCCGCGCTTGATGTCCACGGTGCCGTCGTAGCCGTTGCTGAACGTGTTGTGGTCGATCCAGATGTTGGTGGCCGAACTCTCCACGTTGACCGCGTCGTCGCTCCAGTTGCGGAACGTCAGGTTCCGGATGATCACGTTGCGGTCGCCGTTGACGGTGAACCCGCAGCCGACGATGGTCGCCCCGGCGTTGCCCAGCACCGTCTTGTTGGACCGGACCCGCAGCATGCCCGAGCAGTTGATGGTGCCGGAGACCCGGATCACCGCCGCGCCGGTGGCGTTCAACGCGCTGGTCAGCGCCGAGGCGGTGGAGACGGTGGTCGCGCCCGCGTTTCCGCCGCCGGTGGTGCCGCCGTTCTGGGTGGCCCAGCCGACCAGGCCGGTCTGCGGCACGCTGGGCGGTGGGGTGGTCGCCGGGGGCGTCGTCGGCGGGGGTGTGGTCGACGGCGGGGTGGTCGGCGCACCGGTGGGGGCGGTGCTTCCGGTGCAGGTCACCCCGTTGACGGTGAAGCTGGTCGGCGTCGGGTTGCTGGAGTTGTTCCAGGTGCCGTTGAAGCCGAAGGAGACGGTGCCGCCGGTCGGCACGCTCCCGTTGTAGCCGACGTTGGTGGCGGTCACCGTGCTGCCACTCTGGGTCACGGTGGCGTTCCAGGCGTCACTGACCGTCTGGCCGGCCGAGTACGACCAGCGCAGGCTCCAACTCGACAGCGGGTCGCCGAGGTTGCTGATGGTGATGTTGCCGGTGAATCCGCCCTGCCACTGCCCGCCGACGGTGTAGCTGACCGCGCAGCCGGGGGCGGCGTGGGCGGCGACGGCGGTGAGCGTGCCGGTGGCGAGCAGGGCGACGGTGGTGGCGGCGATCAGCGTCGTACGACGCCGAGGTGTGCGCATGCTGCGTCCCTTTCGGGTGGGACAGGCGGCCGTCGACGGGGGAGCCGCCGGTGGGTGCCGCGCCCGTCGGCACCGGTGACTCGCCGCGTTCGCCGATCGGCCCCTGCCGGGGGGTCAGGTCGGTACGAGGTGGCTCCCGTGTGGTGCGCCCGCGGCCCGGACAAGCGCTTTCCCGAGCAAAGCATAGACAGTGACGGATGTAAATCGGCGTGCCGGTCACCTCCCGGCAGTGCCGCAACGGCCGGCGGGCCGCCGGTCGACGGACGTGTCGACCGGCGGCCCGCCAGGGTGCGGACGGGACCGGCTCAGCAGGCGGTGCCCTTCAGCTTCACCGAGGCCGGTGCGGCTGCCGTACCGTTGGCGGTGAAGCCCACGGTGATCGACGCGCCCGCCGCCAGCGACGGCGCGTAGCTCGGCCCGGCGGCGGTCACCGTCGTGCCGGACTGGGTGACCGTGGCGTTCCAGCCGTTGACCAGGGTGACCCCGGCCGGCCAGGTCCAGGTCACCGACCACGGGTTCACCGCCGCTGAACTGGTGTTCTTGACGGTCAGCTCGCCCTGGAAACCACCCTGCCAGGCGTTGACCTGCTTGTAGGTGGCGGTGCAGCCACCCGCCGGCGGGGGCGTGGTGGTGGGCGGCGGGGGCGTCGTGGTGGGCGGCGGCGGGGTCGTGGTCGGCGGCACCGGGGTGGTGGTCGGCGGCTTCGGCGTCGGGGTGCCCGTCGGGTCGGCCCCACCGGCCACCGGCGGGATCAGGTACGGCTGGAGGATGGCCTGCTTGGCGGTGTTGATGTTGGTCCAGTCGTCCAGCGCGATGCCACCCGTGTCACCCGAGTTCGGGTTCCACGACCAGTAGGTGAAGGACATCCCGTTCACGCCGGTGCCGGTGTAGGCCATCAGCTTCTCCAGCCACACCTTGTCCCGGGGGTCGGCCAGGGTGCTGCCGAACTCGCCCATCATGATCGGGGCGATGTTCTGCTTGTAGAGGTAACCCCAGTAGCGGTCCCAGACCGCCGGCAGGTTCGCCGGGAAGTCGGCCGCCTTGAACCACTCCTGCTCGTAGACGCTGGTGGCGTACTCGTGCGGCGAGTAGACCAGCCGGTTCGCCACGTTCAGCCGGACCGGGAACTGCCCGGCCTTGGACAGGTTGCCGCCCCACCAGCCGCAGTCCTCGTCGTTGCTGGTGTCGTTGTCCCAGACGTTCGACAGGCCGCCGCTGGGGCAGCTCACCCCCTCCACGAAGATCAGCCAGTTCGGCTGCACCCCGAGGATGGCGTTGCCGGCCCGCTCGGCGGCCAGCCGCCAGTCCCGGGTGGTGTCGCCGCAGCCCCAGCAGGCGCCGGTCGCGGCCGGGTTGGTGCCCTCGGCGTGCGGCTCGTTGTGCAGGTCCGCGCCGATCACCGTGGTGTTGCCGGCGTACCGCTGGGCCAGCATCTTCCAGTCGGCGAGCCAGGTCGCCTCGGAGACCGTGGAGGTGTACCAGAGCGGCGACTGACCGGCCGACGTCGGCCGGTGCCGGTCCAGGATGACCCGCATGCCCTTGCTGCCGGCGTAGGCGATCACCTTGTCGAGGATCTGCAACGGGGAGAGCCCGATCAGGTCCGGGTTGACGAAGTCGTTGATCCCGGTGGCAGTCGCGCCCGGCTTCACCGAGTCGTTCGAGTACGGGATGCGCAGCGTGTTGTAGCCCAGGCTGGCCATCTTGTCGAGCTGCCCGCGCCACGGGTTGTTCGACCACAGGCCGTGGAACGTGCGGTTGTCGGTCTCCATGCCGAACCAGTTGATGCCGGTCAGCCGTACCGTCGCGCCGGTGCTGTCGACGATCTTGTTGCCGTTGGTGTGCAGGTAGCCGGTGCCGGTGCCGCCGACGGCGGCGGCAGCCGGGGTGGTGCTGACGGCGGCGGCGACGAACACGCCGGCCGCAGCGGTGGCGAGCGCGGTGAGCGCGGCGCCGAGAGTGCGGGGTCGGTACATGCGGGCTCCACTTCGGATGCCCGGCGTCGCGACGGCGACGCGGGGCGGAAAACCGGGGGAAACGCCGGCCGCCGCCGTCCGTCCCGCTCGTTTCGGGATACGCGGACAGTGCGCGACGCGCCGGGTCACGTGGACACGGCCACTCGCTGCGGTGCACCGGCGACTCCCGACGACGGTGTCCGTCGTCGGTGCCCTCGCGCCGGTGGGATCGACCTGGCTCTGCCGCTCATTCTGATCAGCCGGTCTCGATGCGTCAACCGCAGGTCGCGGCGGCCCCGCCGGAGGGGTGGTTCCGGCTGGTCGCGGACGTGCCCGGGATGCTCCCCGCCCGGGTGGTCCGCTCGGCGACCAGCGCGGACACGCGCGAGCCCCCGGTCCCTTCACAGGACCGGGGGCTCGGGTGTGTCCGATCAAACCGGCGCGGACGGCCGGCCGGGGTCAGCCGGCCTGTTCGGCGAGCTGGAGGAACTGCCGCTTGGAGGCGAGCGCCTGCTCGGCCTCCTTGACCCGGCGGGCGTCCCCGGCGGCCTGGGCGCGGGCGAGCCGCTCCTCGGCCTCGGCGACCTGCGCCCGCATCTGGGCGAGCAGCGGGTTGTCCTCCTTGGTGGTCCGCCGCCAGGCCGAGTCCATCACCTCGCGGACCTTGTCGTCGATGGCACGTAGCCGCCGCTCCAGGCCGGCGGCGGCCTCCCGGGGCACCCGGCCCGCCTCGTGCCACTGGGCCTGGATGTCGCGCAGCTGCGCCTGGGCGCCCTTCGGGTCGCCGTCGACGTCGAGCGCCTCGGCCTCGGCCAGCAGCGCCTGCTTACGCTCCAGGTTGGCCCGCTGCTCGTTGTCCCGGGCCGAGAAGACCTCACTGCGCCGGGTGAAGAAGGCGTCCTGGGCGGCGCGGAACCGTTCCCAGAGCTTCTGCTCCGACTCCTTGGAGGCGCGCGGGGCGGCCTTCCACTGGTTCATCAGCTCCTTGAGCTGGTTGGCGGTGGCCGCCCAGTCGGTGGAGTCGGAGAGCTTCTCGGCCTCGGCGACCAGCTCCTCCTTGACCGTGTGCGCCTGCTTGCGCTGCTGGTCGAGCGAGGCGAAGTGGGCACCCCGACGCCTGGTGAAGCCGTCCCGGGCGGCGGCGAACCGCTTCCACAGCTCACCGTCGGCCTTCTTGTCGATCCCCCGGATGGTCTTCCACTCGTCGAGGATCTCCTTGAGCCGGTCGCCGGCGGTCTTCCAGCCGGTCGACTCGGCGGCCAGCTTCTCGGCCTCCTCGACCAGGGCGGTCTTGCGGGCGAGCGCCTCACCCCGGGCGGCCTCCCGGGCGGCACGGGCCTCGCCGGCCTTCTCCTCGGCGAGCACGGCCAGCTTGTCCAGGCGCGCGGCGAGGGCGTCGATGTCCCCCACGACGTGGGCCTCGGCCAGCGAGGCGCGGATCCGCCGTACGGTGCTCAGCGAACCTCCCGCGTCGGCGGCGCCCGAGTTGAGCCGGGCCTCGGTGAGGTCCACCTCGGTGACCAGGTCGGCGAAGCGGCGGGCGAAGTGGGCCAGGCCCTCCTCGGGCGCGCCCGCCTGCCAGGAACCGACCACCCGCTCGCCCTCGCTGGTCTTCACGTACACGGTGCCGTCCGCGTCCACCCGTCCGAAGGCAGTCCAGTCGCTCATGTGCCCATCCTCGTTCTCCCGGCGTCGTCGGGAAACCCCCCGCGATCGCCGCCACGGCGCAGCCAACTTGCTCCCGGCATTGTCACAGGTCCGCCCCCGTCCGCGTCGAGCGCCTGTCTCTGACCGTGACCATACGGTGTCCTAGCACCCACACACAGGCTCCGTGGGGCGAGTGTCGCAATGCGCCGTACGGTGTACGGTAGGCCGTACAGGATGCTGCCGCCCGTGCTGCGGGCGGGCGAGGAGGAGCAGGATGACCCAGTCCCACACCCGGATGACGCCCCCGGCCGACCCCGGGTTCGTGCCCGACGCCGCCGATCTCGCCGAGCTCGACGAGTGGTTCCGCCGGTACGACGCCCTGGCCGAGGCGGGTGACGTCGCCGGCACCGCCGACCTGGCGATGTTCCCGCTCAACACGGTCACCGACGACGCGGCCGGCGAGGGCTCGGCCCGCCAGCTCGACCGGGCTGCCTACCTGGAGATGATGGGCGGCGTCCTCGGCGGCGGGGGCGACCTGCGGATGGAGAGCCGCCGCACGCCCTACTTCCTCACCCGCAGCCTGGCCGTGGTGCTCACCGAGGCCGAGTTCACCCTCGACGGCCAACGCCAGCGGGTGCGCTACGCCGACCTGCTGGTCCGCACCGGCGGGCAGTGGCGGTTCCAGACCATGGTGCAGGGCGGCTGGGGCGGCCAGACCGGCTGACCGTCGACCCCCGAGCCGGCGGCCGGGCCGACCACCCGCATGCCCGCCCCCGCGCCGCACCCGGGCATGCCCGACGGTGGGGTGGGCGGAGCGGGCGACGCCCGGCCGCTACCGACGTGCGCGGCGCGCTGGAGCGGCGGCTCGGACTGGCGGGGTGGGCGGAGCGGGCGGTGCCCGGCCGCTACCGTTGCCTGGTGCCACTGCTCGCCGCCGCCGTCTGCCCACACCCGCCGCTGATCGTGCCGGAGCTGGCCGGGGCCGCCGCGCCCGAGCTGGCGGAGCTGCGTGACGCCTGCGCCGCCGCCGTCGCCGCCGTCTACGCGGCCGGGGCGGACACCATCGTGCTGGTCGGTGCCGGCGAGCGCACCACCGAACTGGCGCTGCCCCGCCGGGGCAGCTTCGCCCCCTGGGGACTGCCCCTCACGGTCGACCTCGGAACACCCCACCCCGACCCGGCCAGCCCCTCCCCGGTCCGGACCGCCCCGCCACGGTCCGACCACCCTGCGCTTCTGCGGGCCGTGCCTCCCCGGGGCGGCAGTGGGTCGCTGCCGGCCGTGCCCCCGCCGGCCGGCGTGGAGCCGGTGCCGCCGCCGGTCGACGACGCGGAGCTGCCGCTGAGTCTGCTGGTCGGGGCCTGGCTGGTCGAGCGGACCGCCCCGCCGGCACCGACCGCCTGGCGGATGGTGAGCGTCGCGTCGGACGAGCCGGCCGACCGGTGCGCCGCCCTCGGGGCCGGGCTGCGGGTGGACGGGCCCTGGGCCCTGCTGGTGCTCGGTGACGGGTCGGCCTGCCACGGCCCGAAAGCGCCGGGCTACGACGACCCGCGCGCCGGGGCGTACGACGAGGGGGTCGCCCGTGCCCTGGCCGACGCGGACGCCGACGCGCTGCTCGGCCTGGACCCGGTGCTGTCGGCGCAGCTGGGGGTCGCCGGTCGGCCGGCCTGGCAGGTGCTGGCCGGGGCGGTCCGCGCGGCCGGCGGCGACTGGCACGGCGAGCTGCGCCACCACGGCGTCCCCTACGGCGTCGGCTACCTGGTGGCCTCCTGGACGCGGACGGACCCGACCGGCCCGGACGGGACGCCGGCGGGTGACACCGGGACAAGGGCGGGTGACGCCGGGACGGCGGCGGCGGGCGGTGTGACGCGGTGAGCGGCACGGTCGTCGCCGTGGTGGGCCCGACCGCGGCGGGCAAGTCGGCGCTGAGCATCGCCCTGGCGCACGCCCTCGGCGGTGAGGTGGTCAACGCCGACTCGATGCAGCTCTACCGGGGTATGGACGTCGGCACCGCCAAGCTCACCCCGGCCGAACGCGACGGGGTACCGCACCACCTGTTGGACATCTGGCCGGTCACCGAACCGGCCAGCGTCGCCGAGTACCAGCGGCTGGCCCGCGCGGCGGTCGACGACATCCTGGCCCGGGGGCGGGTGCCGCTGCTCGTCGGCGGCTCCGGCCTGTACGTGCGGGCGGTGCTGGAACAGTTCGAGTTCCCCGGCACCGACCCGGCGGTACGCGGCCGGCTGGAGGCGGAGCTGGCGCAGCTCGGCCCGGCCCCGCTGTACGCCCGGCTGGCCGGGGCGGACCCGGCGGCGGCGGCGGGCATCCTGCCCGGCAACGGTCGACGCATCGTCCGGGCGCTGGAGGTGATCGAGCTGACCGGGGCGCCGTTCACCGCCTCGCTGCCCGCCCCGACCCCGTACTACCCGGCGGTGCAGCTCGGCGTCGACCTGGACACCGCGCTGCTCGACGAACGGATCGCGGCACGGGTCGACCGGATGTGGGCCGACGGGCTGGTCGCCGAGGTCCGTACGCTGTGCGGGCAGGGCCTGGCCGACGGCCGGACGGCCAGCCGCGCGCTCGGCTACCAGCAGGTGCTGCGGTTTTTGGCCGGGGAGACCGACGAGGCGCAGGCGCGGGACGAGACGATCCGGGCCACCCGCCGGTTCGTCCGACGGCAACGCTCCTGGTTCCGCCGTGACCAGCGGATCCACTGGCTGGACCCGACCGTGCCGACGTTTGTCGAGACTGCCCTGCGGGTGGTCGCCGGGCATCGGCCATGATGGGGGCGTGGAGTTCACCAAGGGTCACGGCACCGGCAACGACTTCGTCATCCTGCCCGACCCGGACGGCGCCCTCGATCTGACCCCCGGCCTGGTCGCCGCGCTCTGCGACCGGCGGCGCGGCCTCGGCGGCGACGGCGTGCTGCGGGTGGTCCGGGCGGCGAAACACCCCGACGGGGTCGCCCTCGCCGGGGAGGCCGAGTGGTTCATGGACTACTGGAACTCCGACGGCTCGTCCGCCGAGATGTGCGGCAACGGGGCCCGGGTCTTCGTCCGCTACCTGCTGGCGAGCGGGCTGGCCACCACGACCGGCGGAACCCTGCCGGTGGCGACCCGCGCCGGCCTGGTGCGGGCCCGGGTCGACGGCGACACCATCGCCGTCGAGATGCGCCGCCCCCGGCTGTACGACGCCTCCCGCGCCGTCCTCGGCGGACTGACCCTGCCCGGCACGGCGGTGGACGTCGGCAACCCGCACCTGGTCTGCGCCCTGCCGGCCGGCATCGACCTGGCCGACCTGGACCTGACCCGCGCACCCGAATTCGACCCCCGGGTCTTCCCGCACGGGGTGAACGTCGAGTTCACCGCCCCCGCCGACCCGGTCGACGGCACCGACGAACACGTCCTGATGCGGGTCTACGAGCGTGGCTCGGCCGAGACCCTGTCCTGCGGCACCGGCGCCTGCGCGGTCGCCGCCGTGGCGCTGCGCGACGCCACCCGGGACACCGGCGTCGTGGCGGTGGACGTCCCCGGTGGCCGGCTCACGGTCACGGTGACCGCCGACTCCTGCTGGCTCGCCGGCCCCGCCGTCCTGATCGCCACCGGCACCCTCACCCTCCCCTGACGCCGCTCCCTCCCTCCCTCCCTCCCGTCTCGCCCGCCCCCGCTTGCCGTGCCCCCGCTTCGCCGTGCCCCGTGATCAAGAGGTTCAGGTCAGAACCGGAGCCATGGATGACGCATACCTCTTGATCACCGGCACCGGGTGGGGGTGGTGTCGGGTGATCAAGAGGTATGCGTCAGAGATGGCGGGTGGGTTGACGTAAACCTCTTGATCGCCGCTGTCAGGCGGGTGGCGCGGGGTGATCAAGAGGTTTACGTCAGAGTCGGGGCCTGGGGTGACGTATACCTCTTGATCACCGGCGCCGGGTGGGGGTGGTGTCGAGTGATCAAGAGGTATGTGTCGGAGATGGCGGGTGGGATGACGTAAACCTCTTGATCACCGGGGCGAGGTGGGGCGAGGTGGGGGAGGTGGGGCGAGGTGGGTGGGGGAGGTGGGGACGGGGAGGGGCGTCGGGGTCAGGGGGTGGCGCTGGCGGTGGCGGCGATCTCGGGAAGGTCGGCCGGGCCCGGGTCGGCGGCCGGCGGCGGGGTGACGGCCGGGTTCTGGGCGGCGGCACGGACGGCGGCGGCGACCGCCGGGGCGACCCGGGAGTCGAAGACGCTCGGCACGATGACCGTTGGGTTGATCTTGTCCTCACCGACCACGTCGGCGATGGCACGGGCCGCCGCGATCGCCATCTCCTCGGTGAACTCCTCGGCGTGCGCGTCGAGCATGCCCCGGAACACGCCTGGGAAGGCGAGCACGTTGTTGATCTGGTTCGGCTGGTCGGAGCGGCCGGTGGCGACGATCGCGGCGTGCTTGCGGGCCTCCCGGGGGTCGACCTCCGGGTCGGGGTTGGCCAGCGCGAAGACGATCGCGTCCTTGGCCATGGTGGCGATGTCGTCGCCGGTCAGCAGGTTGGGGGCGCTCACCCCGATGAAGACGTCCGCGCCCCGGACCGCGCCGGCCAGGTCGCCGGAGTAGTTGTCCCGGTTGGTGTTCTCGGCCAGCCACTGCCAGGCCGGGTTGAGGTCGGGCAGGTCGCGGTGCAGGGCGCCCTGCCGGTCGTACGCGATGATGTCGCCGACGCCCTGGCGCAGCAGCAGTTTCATGATCGCGGTGCCGGCCGCGCCGGCCCCGGAGACGACCACCCGGACGTCGGCGAGCTGCTTGCCCACGACGCGCAGCGCGTTGGTCAGCGCGGCCAGCACGCAGATCGCGGTGCCGTGCTGGTCGTCGTGGAAGACCGGGATGTCCAGCGCCTCGCGCAACCGGGCCTCGATCTCGAAGCAGCGCGGCGCGGCGATGTCCTCCAGGTTGATCCCGCCGTACGCGGGGGCGATGGCCTTGACGATCGCCACGATCTCGTCGGTGTCCTGGGTGTCCAGGACCACCGGCCAGGCGTCCACCCCGCCGAACCGCTTGAACAGGGCCGCCTTGCCCTCCATCACCGGCAGCGACGCCGCCGGGCCGAGGTTGCCCAGACCGAGCACGGCCGAGCCGTCGCTGACCACGGCGACCGTGTTGCGCTTGATGGTGAGCCGGCGGGCGTCCGCCGGGTTCTCCGCGATCGCCATGCAGACCCGGGCCACCCCCGGGGTGTACGCCCGGGACAGCTCGTCACGGGTCCGCAGCCCGACCTTGGAGTGCACCTCGATCTTGCCGCCGAGGTGCAGCAGGAAGGTCCGGTCGGAGACCTTGCGCACGTCCACCCCGTCGAGCGCGGTGAGCGCCTCGACGACCTGGTCGGCGTGGCCGGCGTCGGCGGTGTCGCAGGTGAGGTCGACGATCACGTGGGTCGGGTCGGAGTCGACCACGTCCAGCGCGGTGACGATCGCACCTGCCTCGCCGACCGACGTGGTCAGCCGGCCGATCGAGGAGGCGTCCGCGGGGACCGCGATCCGGATCGTGATCGAGAATCCGGCACTCGGCAGTCGGGTGATGGCCACGGAAATACCTCCGTCGTCGCTGGCGGCTCGTCAGCATTTCTACTCGCCCGCCGGGCCACGGCGGCAGCCGGCCCCGCGTTCGGCGACCTCCACCACGGGCATATAGCAGTCGCGCTCGGCGTTGACCCATGTCAGGATTACTCGGTACATGCACAGAACGGACAGGAGTCGCAGCTTGCGAGACCAGGAGACCCAGACCCCCTACTCGGACGACGACCTCGACGCCACGACCGGCGAGTACGAGCTGTCGGAGCGGCAGGCGTTGCGGCGGGTCCCCGGCCTCTCCACCGAGCTGACCGACGTCACCGAGGTCGAGTACCGCCAGCTGCGGCTGGAGCGGGTCGTCCTCGTCGGCGTCTGGACCGAGGGCACCCAGCGCGACGCCGACAATTCGCTGACCGAGCTGGCCGCCCTGGCCGAGACCGCCGGTTCACAGGTGCTCGAAGGGCTGATCCAGCGCCGCAGCCGTCCCGACCCGGCCACCTACGTCGGCCGGGGCAAGGTCGACGACCTGACCGGCGTGGTGCTCTCCACCGGTGCCGACACGGTGATCTGCGACGGCGAGCTGTCCCCGTCCCAGCTGCGGAACCTGGAACAGCGCACCAAGGTCAAGGTCGTCGACCGCACCGCGCTGATCCTCGACATCTTCGCGCAGCACGCCAAGAGCAAGGAGGGCAAGGCGCAGGTCGAGCTGGCCCAGCTCGAATACCTGCTGCCCCGGTTGCGTGGTTGGGGTGAGACGCTCTCCCGGCAGACGGGTGGTTCCGGGCGGGGTGGCGGCGCCGGTGGCGGGGTGGGCCTGCGTGGTCCCGGTGAGACCAAGCTGGAGACCGACCGTCGGCGCATCCGGCACCGCATCGCCCGGCTACGTCGGGAGATCAAGGCCATGAAGACGGTACGCCAGACCAAGCGTGCCCGTCGTTCCCGCAACGCCGTTCCCGCCGTGGCCATCGCCGGTTACACCAACGCCGGCAAGTCGAGTCTGCTCAACCGGCTCACCGGCGCGGGCGTGCTGGTGGAGAACGCGCTCTTCGCCACCCTGGACCCGACCACCCGCCGGGCCACCACCTCGGACGGGCGGCTCTACACGCTCTCCGACACGGTGGGTTTCGTCAGGCACCTGCCGCACCAGATCGTCGAGGCGTTCCGCTCGACGCTGGAGGAGGTCGCCGAGGCCGACCTGGTGGTGCACGTGGTCGACGGCACCCATCCCGACCCGGAGGAGCAGGTCCGGGCGGTCCGCGAGGTGCTCTCCGAGGTCGGTGCCGACCGGCTGCCCGAGCTGCTGGTGGTCAACAAGACCGACGCCACCGACGAGGAGACCCTGCTGCGGCTCAAGCGGCTCTGGCCGGACGCGGTGTTCGTCTCCGCGTACAGCGGGCGCGGCATCGAGGCGTTGCGTGAGGTGATCGAGCAGCGGCTGCCCCGCCCGGCGGTGGAGGTCCGCGCGGTGCTGCCGTACGACCGGGGTGACCTGGTGGCCCGGCTGCACCGGCAGGGTGAGGTGCTCAGCACCTCCCACCTGCCCGAAGGCACGCTCCTGCATGTCCGGGTGGGGGAGGCGCTGGCGGCCGAGCTGACGCCGTTCGTGGCGGCGGGTGATCCGGCGGTGGCCGGCAGTCGGTGAGCGCTCCGGTGTGACCTGAGGTTCATCGCGGCATGCGACACTGACGCCATGCGCCGCGCTGTCTCCTCGGTCACGGTTGCCCTCGCCCTGTTCGGCGCGGCCGTGGCACCCGCTGCTGCCGCCGGGGCGGCACCGGTCTCCGCCGTCCCCGCCGGGGTGGCCCCGCCCGTCACCGGAGCAGGGCCGCTGGCCGTCGGGGCGGGTCCGCTCGCGGCGGCGGGCAAGAAGAAGTGCACGATCACCGACGAGCGGCTGCGCGAGGTGTCCGGTCTGGTCGCCACGAAGACCGGCTACATCGTGATCAACGACGGCACCCTGGAGGAGAGCCGCAAGCGGGTCTTCTTCCTGGACACCAAGTGCAAGATCGCCAAGGAGCCGGTGAAGTACTCCGGTGACGGCCCGTTCGACACCGAGGACCTGGCCCTCTCGCCCGACGGCAAGACCCTCTGGATCGCCGACACCGGCGACAACGTCACCAGCCGGGAACGGCGTACCCGGGTCGCGGTCTGGACGATGCCGGTCTCCGGGTCCAAGCAGCCGGTGCTGCACCGGCTGTCGTACCCGGAACGTAAGCCGCACGACGCCGAGGCGCTGCTGGTCGGCGCGGACGGACTCCCCCTGGTGATCACCAAGGTGCCCAGTGGCAAGGCGGAGATCTTCACCCCGGAGGCCAAGCTCGACCCTGACGGCAACACCGATCCGGTGCCGATGAAGAAGGTCGGCGAGATCACCCTGCCCAAGACCACCACCGACAACCCGCTGAACATCATCGGCCGGGTGGCGATCACCGGGGCGGCCCGCTCGCCCGACGGCAGCCGGGTGGTGTTGCGCACCTACGCCGACGCCTTCGAGTACGACGTCAGCGGCGACGACATCGTGGCCGCCCTGACCACCGGCAAGCCCCGGGTCACCCCGCTGGCCGACCCGTTCGGCGAGGCCATCTCGTACACCCCCGACGGCACCGGGTTCGTCACCGTCTCCGACGGCGGGGAACTCGCCCCGGAGGACCCGATCGACATCCTCGGCTACACGCCGTCGACCAAGGGTGCCGAGCCGGTCGAGGGCGAGGCGGGGGCCAAACCGGCGACCGAGAAGTCCTGGTACGACAACCTCAGCCTGGACCAGATCACCTATCTGATCGGTGCTGTCGGCGTGGTCGGCGCGCTCCTGGTGGGGGCCGGCATCGTCGGGATCGTCAGGTCCCGGCGGCGGGCCGCGACGGTCGGCGACGACCCGGTCGACCAGGACGACGACGTGTTCACCTCCGGCGCGGTCTCCCGCGCCGAGGGGCGGTCGGCAGGCGACGGTCCGCACGCCGCCGAGCCGGTCGCGGACCGGCCGCGCGGCGGTGTCTACGGTGCTCCGGCGACGCCCGGCGGGTCGCCCGCCCGCCCGGCCGGCGGCGGGGTCTACGGCGGTGGCCGGCCCCCGGCCGGGTCCGGTGCGGCTCCCGCCGGCCGTCCGGCCGGTGGGCCGCCGCCGACCGGCGGTCGCCCGGCGGGCGGCGGGGTCTACGGCGGTGGTCGCCCCGCCGGCGGCGGGGTCTATGGTGCCGCCCCGGCGGGTAACGGCGCGGGTCCGCGCGGTGGTGCTCCCCATGGTGCCCCGGCCGGCGGCGCGTCCCGGGGCGGCCCGCCGGCTGTGGACCCGCGTGGCGGTGCTCCCGCCGGTGGACGTGGTGGTGGTGCCCCGGCCGGCGGCCGAGGTGTCCCTCCGGGGGGCCGTGGCGGTGCCCCGGTGGCCGGGCGCGGCACGCCGCCGGGTGCCCGGGGTGGCACGCCGCCGGACGGGCGCGGCGCTGCCCCGGGCGGTGGCCGTGGTGGTGCCCCGGCCGGCGGCCGGGGCGGTCCGCCTCCGGGCGGCCGTGGTGGCGCGCCGGCCGGTGGCCGGGGCGGCGGTGTCTACGGCGGTGGCGGTGGGCGGGCCGAGCCGCCGCGCCGGGAGGCCGACCCCCGCGAGCCGCGCTCCGGCCCACGTCGTGAGGGCCACGACGACCGGCGCGGCGGCCAGTACGGCCCCCCGCCCGGCCGCAGCGGCGAACGCTACTGACGCGACGGCGAACCTCCCGACACACCTGACCGGTCGCCCTTCCCCGAGGAAGGGCGACCGGTCAGGTCACGGGTCAGATCCGGCGGAGCACGGCGACGACCCGGCCCATGATGGTGGCGTCGTCACCGGGGATCGGATCGAAGGCCGGGTTCTGCGGCATCAGCCAGACGTGGCCGTCGCGTCGCCGGTAGGTCTTGACGGTCGCCTCGCCGTCGAGCATGGCGGCCACGATGTCACCGGCCTCGGCGGTCGGCTGTTGCCGGACGACCACCCAGTCGCCGTCGCAGATCGCCGCGTCGAGCATCGAGTCGCCCTTGACCTGGAGCATGAAGACCTCGCCTTCACCCACCAGCTCGCGGGGGAGCGGGAAGACGTCCTCCACCGCCTGCTCGGCGAGGATCGGGCCGCCGGCGGCGATCCGGCCCAGCATCGGCACGTACGCCGGGGTGGGGCGCTGGGCGCGGCTCAGCTCGTCGTCGGCGTCGCCGCCGGGGGCGCGCACGTCCACCGCGCGGGGCCGGTTGGGGTCGCGCCGCAGGAAGCCCTTCTTCTCCAGCTCCTTGAGCTGGTAGGCGACGCTCGACGGGGAGACCAGGCCGACCGCCTCACCGATCTCGCGGACGCTCGGCGGGTAGCCGTGCCGCTCCACCCAGCTGCGGATGAACTCCAGGATGCGGCGCTGCCGGGCGGTCAGGTCGACGGCGGTGGGGTCGGGGAAGCCGCTGACCACCGGGGTGACCGGGCGGACGGCCGGTTGGCCGGTACGGCTGCGGGCGGCGCGGGGACGCCGACTGGCCGGGGGACCCGCCTCGGCGCTCGGCTGCGGGTTCTTCTGCCGGCTGGCCCGGTCCTCGGTCACGTCCGTCCTCCCTGGTCGGCGCTGGGTGCCTTGGCGGCTCGTGGTGCGTGCGGGGATGTCGCGGTGCCGGACCGACGTGGTGCGCCGTGCCCGGTCGTTCATGACCGTATAGGTGAGATCGGTCATTTTCAAACATCTGTACGACGCAACTCGGCGTGTCGGGTGGAAATCCTGGCCTTTCGTACGCCTGTTCTGGTAGATGGTACGTCCCGCCGGGCCCGGTCCTCCGTCCGGAGGGTTGTCCGGGTGGCCGGTAACCTCCCGTGGCTCCGGTCGGTTGCACTCAGCGTGCCCCCGGGATGACGGGTCGCCGCCGATGGTCGCCGGTGACGCGCCAGACACGCGGGCAACTTGACCCGACTCCCTCGGCGGCCTACGGTCGACCCCTAGATGTAGTAGTCACACGGGCGTAAGTTGCCCACAGGTTGGGTTACGACTACCCACCGCACTCCCGTACCGTCGACCACGGCGACGGCTGGCGAAGCCGGCTCCGCCGGGCCGACGCGTGCCCGGAGGTGGGCGGGCGGCCCCGGTCGATCAAGGAGGTCAGGCGATGCGGTGCCCGTACTGCCGGCACGCCGACTCCCGGGTGGTCGACTCGCGCGAGGCCGACGACGGTCAGCTGATCCGTCGCCGGCGCTCCTGCCCGGAATGCGGCAAACGGTTCACCACGGTCGAGGAGGCCGTGCTCGCGGTGGTCAAGCGCAGTGGCGTGACCGAGCCGTTCAGCCGGACCAAGATCATCGGTGGGGTGCGCAAGGCGTGCCAGGGGCGGCCGGTCGACGAGGACTCCATCGCCCTGTTGGCCCAGAAGGTCGAGGAGACCGTCCGGGCCAAGGGTGCGGCCGAACTGCCGAGCCACGACGTGGGACTGGCGATCCTGGGCCCACTGCGCGACCTGGACGAGGTGGCCTACCTGCGCTTCGCCAGCGTCTACCGCTCGTTCGACTCGCTCGCCGACTTCGAACGGGAGATCGAGACGCTGCGGGCCGCCGCACAGGCCCGCGCCGACGCGGCCGGGGCCGCCGGCCGTACCGACTGAGTCTTTTCCGACAGCAACGACGTGGATTCTGACAGAGACGACGCGTGGCGGGTGGCCGCGCAGACGAGGGGGCCGATGAGATGGCGGGGGACGGCGTGACAACAAGCCGGTCGCGGGCGGCGAAGAACGGCGCGGTGACGGGGCTCAAGGTGCAGCGGGTCTGGACGACCGAGGGCGTGCACCCGTACGACGAGATGACGTGGGAACGCCGCGACATCGTCATGACCAACTGGCGGGACGGCTCGATCAACTTCGAGCAGCGCGGGGTGGAGTTCCCCGAGTCGTGGAGCGTCAACGCGGCCAACATCGTCACCACCAAGTACTTCCGGGGCGCGGTGGGGACCCCGCAGCGCGAGTGGTCGCTCAGGCAGCTCATCGACCGGGTGGTCAGCACCTACCGGGCCGCCGGCGAACAGCACGGCTACTTCGCCACCCCCGGCGACGCCGAGATCTTCGCGCACGAGCTGACCTGGATGCTGCTGCACCAGGTGTTCAGCTTCAACTCGCCGGTCTGGTTCAACGTCGGCACCCCGTCGCCGCAGCAGGTCAGCGCCTGCTTCATCCTTTCGGTCGACGACTCGATGGACTCCATCCTGGACTGGTACAAGGAGGAGGGGCGGATCTTCCAGGGCGGCTCCGGCGCCGGGGTCAACCTCTCCCGCATCCGGTCCTCGAAGGAACTGCTCTCCTCCGGCGGCACCGCCTCCGGCCCGGTCAGCTTCATGCGCGGCGCGGACGCCTCCGCCGGCACCATCAAGTCCGGCGGTGCCACCCGGCGCGCGGCCAAGATGGTCATCCTCGACGTGGACCACCCGGACATCGAGGAGTTCGTGGCGACCAAGGCGCGCGAGGAGGACAAGATCCGCGCGCTGCGGGACGCCGGCTTCGACATGGACCTGGGCGGCGCCGACATCGTCAGCGTCCAGTACCAGAACGCCAACAACTCCGTCCGGGTCTCCGACGAGTTCATGACGGCGGTGGAGAACAACGGCGGCTTCGACCTGCGCGGCCGGCTCGACGGGCAGACCATCGAGACGATCGACGCGCAGAAGCTGTTCCGCACCATCTCCCAGGCCGCCTGGGAATGCGCCGACCCCGGCCTGCAGTACGACGACACCATCAACGACTGGCACACCTGCCCGGAGACCGGCCGGATCACCGCGTCGAACCCGTGCTCGGAGTACCTGCACCTGGACAACTCCTCGTGCAACCTGGCCTCGCTCAACCTGATGAAGTTCCTCAAGGCCGACGGCGGCTTCGAGGTGGAGAAGTTCGTCAGGTCGGTCGAGTTCGTCATCACCGCGATGGACATCTCGATCTGCTTCGCCGACTTCCCGACCGAGAAGATCGGCGAGACCACCCGCGCCTACCGGCAGCTCGGCATCGGCTACGCCAACCTCGGCGCGCTGCTGATGGCCTCCGGCCTGCCGTACGACTCGGAGCAGGGCCGGTCGGTGGCCGCGGCGATCACCTCGCTGATGACCGGCACGGCGTACCGCCGGTCGGCCGAGCTGGCCGGCATCGTCGGCGCGTACGACGGCTACGCCCGTAACGCCGAGCCGCACAAGCGGGTGATGCGCAAGCACGCCGCCGCCAACGACGCCATCAAGCCGGCCGGCACGGTGGCCACCGCGATCCAGCGCGAGGCCACCCGGCAGTGGACCGAGGGCAACAAGGTCGGCGACCGCAACGGCTGGCGCAACTCGCAGGCCAGCGTGCTCGCCCCGACCGGCACCATCGGCCTGATGATGGACTGCGACACCACGGGGGTCGAGCCCGACCTGGCGCTGGTGAAGTTCAAGAAGCTGGTCGGCGGCGGTTCGATGCAGATCGTCAACCAGACCGTGCCGCGTGCCCTGCGTAGCCTCGGGTACCCGGAGGAGCAGGTCGAGGCGATCGTCGAGCACATCGCCGACCACGGGCACGTGGTGGACGCCCCCGGCCTCAAGCCGGAGCACTACCCGGTCTTCGACTGCGCGATGGGTGAGCGGTCGATCGCGCCGATGGGGCACGTGCGGATGATGGCGGCCGTCCAGCCGTTCATCTCCGGGGCCATCTCCAAGACGGTCAACATGCCGGAGCAGGCCACCGTCGCCGATGTCGAGAAGATCTACTTTGAGGGCTGGAAGCTCGGCCTGAAGGCGCTGGCGATCTACCGGGACAACTGCAAGGTCGGCCAGCCGCTGTCGGTGGCCAAGCCCAACAAGGGCGCGGCCGAGACCGTTGCCCCGGCCGCCGAGGTCGAGAAGGCCGTGGAGAAGGTCGTCGAGTACCGCCCGGTGCGCAAGCGGCTGCCGAAGAAGCGCCCCTCGCAGACCGTCTCCTTCTCGGTCGGCGGCGCGGAGGGCTACCTCACCGCCTCGTCCTACCCGGACGACGGCCTCGGCGAGGTCTTCCTCAAGATGTCCAAGCAGGGCTCCACCCTGGCCGGGGTGATGGACGCCTTCTCGGTGGCGATCTCCATCGGCCTGCAGTACGGCGTCCCGCTGGAGACGTACGTCAGCAAGTTCACCAACATGCGCTTCGAGCCGGCCGGCATGACCGACGACCCGGACGTGCGGATGGCCGCCTCGGTGATGGACTACATCTTCCGTCGCCTGGCGCTGGACTTCCTGCCCTACGAGCGCCGTGCCGAGCTGGGCATCTTCACCGCCAAGGAGCGGGCCGCGCAGCTGCGGGCCGAGGCCGACGCGGAGGCCGCCGGCACCGACCTGACGGCGATGGCGTCCTCCGCCCCGGTCGAGGCGGTCGAGCCGAAGACCGGTCCGGTGGCCCAGCCGGCGCAGGAGCTGGCCGGGGCGGCCACCGTCAAGCCGGCGCCCGCCGTGGGTTCCTCCACCGAACTGCTGGAGGCCGTGATCGGCAAGGCCGCCGACGCGCCGCTCTGCTTCACCTGCGGTACGAAGATGCGCCCCGCCGGCAGTTGCTACGTCTGCGAGGGCTGCGGCTCCACCAGCGGTTGCAGCTGACGTACGCGTCGAACGGAGGGTCGGCATCCGACGGGTGCCGGCCCTCCCGCGTTTCGTCCCCATCATCGACCCCGGTGGCCGGGGTAGCGGCAACGGTCCTACCCGAACACCGCCACCTCGCGCCCGTTACGCGGATCACGCCCACGGCGGCGCACCGGGGACCCCGCCGGACGGGCGCGGCGGGAATGATCGGGGCATGACCACCGCCGACCGGTACGTCGAGTTCGCCACCCGGGAGGCGCACGGGGTCTCCCCGGCCTACGAACGGCTGGCCCACGCGGTCGCCCGCGACGACGAACTGCTCGCCCTGCTGGACACCCTGCCCCCGGCCAAACGGCAGCCGCAACTGCTCCTCGGCGTGGTCCGCTGGCTCGGTGGCCCGGTCGACGACCCGGCCGCCTTCCGAGCCCACACCGTGGCGCACTGGCCCGCCGTGCGGGCCGCGATGCTCACCCGGGCGGTGCAGACCAACGAGGCCGGCCGCTGCGCGGCGCTGCTGCCGGTGCTGGCCGCGTTGCCGCAGCCGCTGGCGCTGCTGGAGGTCGGCGCGTCCGCCGGTCTCTGCCTCTTTCCCGACCGGTACGCCTACCGCTACGGCGACCACCTGCTCGGGGCGGGGGAGCCGGTCCTCGACTGCACGCTGACCGGGATCGGGCCGCCGACCACCCGCCCCGAGGTGGTGTGGCGGGCCGGCCTCGACCTGAACCCGCTCGACGTCACCGATCCGGCCGACGTGGCCTGGCTCGACGCGCTGATCTGGCCGGAGCACACCCACCGCCGGGCCCGGTTGCGGGCGGCAGCGGCGGTGGCCGCCGCTGACCCGCCGGAGCTGGTCCGCGGTGACCTGGTGGACGACCTGCCGGCGTTGGCCGCGCGGGCACCGGCCGGCGCGACACTGGTGGTCCTGCACACCTCCGTGCTCTACCAGGTGCCGCCGGCCTCTCGGGCGGCCTTCGTCGCGCTGGTCCGCGCCCTGCCCGGCCACTGGGTGTCCGCCGAGGCGGCCGACGTGCTGGCGCACCCCGCGCTGCCGTCCCCGCCGGACGGGTCGCTACACAACGTGCTCGCCCTCGACGGGACGCCGCTGGCCTGGATGCGCTCGCACGGCCAGTCGGCGCACTGGTTCGGCTGAACCTGGGGTGACCGGGCAGCCGGGCGACCGGCTCGGTCCGGCGGGGACGTGACCCAGGCCATGACGGTCCGTGAGCGTCACGGGACAGCGGATGAGATCGATCCTCACTAGGCTGGGGTGCCGACGACTCCGGTGAGGTCTCATGGCGAAGCCGTCGCCGCCCCGTCCCGCCCTGCTCAGCCGTGCCCGGTCGACCCGGTCGGTCCGGTGGATCGCCGCCGGCGTCGCCCCGCTCGGCTGGGGTCTGCTGGTCGGCTGGTGGACACCGCGTGGTCCCGGCACCAACGCCGAGGCCGTGACGTCGATCCTGGTCAGTCTCGCGGTCGGCGCCTTCGCCGGCTGGGCGGGCCGGTCCCGTGGGGCGATGTTCGCGGCTCCGGTGATCTTCGCGCTCGCCGTCGAGCTGGTCCGCTGGCCGCTGCGGGGGCCTACCGTGGACGCCCCGCACCTGAGCGGTTTCGGTGTCGGCGCGCTGCTGCTGGGGCGGGGCGTACACGGACTGCTGTCCCTGCTGCCGTTGCTGGTCGGCGCGGCGTACGGCGCGGGCCTGGCGCGACGGGCCGCGCCGACGGCGGGCCGCCGCCCGGTGTGGACCTGGCTGGGGCGGGCCGGGGTCGGCCTGCTCACCGCACTGGTCGCCCTGGTGACGGTCGCAGTGGCGCTGCCGGCCGCAACCGCCGCCGTACCGGGCGGGATAGCCGAGCTGACCACGGTGCGCGGTGGCGGCGACCGGGAGCTGGGGGTGCTGCTACGGGGAGCCGACCGGCAGGCCCCGGTGCTGATCTTCCTGCCCGGTGGGCCGGGCAGTTCCGAGGTGGGGGCGGTCCGTCGGCACCTCGCCGGGCTGGAACGGCAGTTCGTGGTGGCGACGGTGGACCGACGCGGTGCGGCCCGGTCCTGGTCGGCCTTCCCGCCCTCGTCGTCACTGACCCTCGACAGCGAGGTCGCCGATCTGCTCGCCGTGGCCGACCGGCTGCGGCAGCGCTTCGGTCGACCGGACGTCTACCTGGTGGCGCACTCCGGGGGGACGCTGGTCGCCGCCGTCGCCGTGCAGCGCCGGCCGGAGCTGTTCCGGGCGTACGTCGGGGTCGGGCAGGTGGTCGACCTGCGGGCCGCCGACCGCAGCCAGTACGCCGACACCCTCGCCTGGGCGCGCCGGACCGGACGGGACGATCTGGTACGGCAGCTGACCGACCTGGGGCCGCCACCCTATCCGGACATGTACCACTACGAGCCGCTGCTGGCCAACGAGGCAGCCGCCTTCGACTTCGACCGCACCGGCAACCACGAGGGCCGGGGCGGGACAGGGGAGAACCTGGACGTCGCCGAGTACACCCTGCTGGAGAAGGCGCACGTGCTCGGCGGCGGTCTGGACGGCTGGGACGTGCTCTACCCGAAGGTCCAGCAGGTCGACCTGCGTACCCGGGTGCGGCAGCTGGCGGTGCCGGTCTACCTGGTCGACGGCGTGCACGAGGTGCCGGGCCGGCTGGCCCTGACCACCCAGTGGTACGCCCAGCTCCAGGCCCCGCACAAGGAGCACGTGGTGCTGGACGCCGCCGGCCACCGCTCGCTCTACCAACGGCCCGGCCCCTTCGTCGACCTGCTGACCCGGGTCCGCGCCGAGACCGCCGACGCGGCGCGCTGAGCCCACCGCTCCGGTCGGGTCGCCCCACCGGCCGGGGTCGGCACTGCCCCCGGGTCAGTAGACTCGCCGCGGTGAGTGGCGAACGACGTCCACTGGCGGGCCGGCCGCTGACCGAACCGCACCCGTCCCGGCTGCCGCCGGAGCACCCCGACCGGGCGCTGATCCTCGCCGCGCACGCCGCCGCGCTCGCCGCCGGGGAGGCCGGCTATCCCGACCCGGCCACCGGGTTGTTCGTCCTCACCGCAGGTTTCCTGGCCCGGCGCGGCACCTGCTGCGGGCGTGGCTGCCGGCACTGCCCGTACGTCGACGCCTAATCCAGGTGCCCCGGCCACCCGGCACACCTAGGTTGGGTGCGGACCGACGGGGGACCGATGACGACGCGGCTGACCGGCGGCCGGGCGGTGCGCCGGCCGCTGTGGCGGGACCGGGACTTCGTCCTGTTCTGGGCCGGCCAGACGGTCGGTGAGCTGGGCACCCGGATGTCCGGGGTGGCGGTGCCGCTGCTGGCCGCCGGCCCTATGCGGGCCAGCGTGTTCCAGGTCTCCCTGCTGACCGTGCTGGCCTGGCTGCCGTACCTGGTCTTCGCGCTGCCGGCGGGGCTGCTGGCCGACCGGGTCGACCTGCGCCGGCTGATGATCGGCTGCGACCTGGGCCGGGCCGCGCTGCTGTCGTCGCTGCCGGTGGTCGCCCTGGTCGGCCGGCTCACCCTGGCCTTCCTGTACGTCGTCGTCGGGCTGTGCGGGGTGCTCACCGTGCTCTTCACCGTGGCCTACAAGAGCATCGTGCCGGCGCTGGCCCCGGCGGACCGGCTGGTCGAGGCGAACGCCCGGCTGACCGTCACCGCCGACACCGCCGCGCTGGTCGGGCCGACCGTCGGCGGGGTGTTGGCCGGGCTGGTCGGTGCCGCCCGGACGTTTCTCGGCACCGCGCTGGCGTTCCTGCTCAGCGCGGCGACGCTGGCGGCGGTCCGCCCGGTGGTCCGGGACCGCGGGCTCACCGACCGGGTGCCGGTGCGGGTCGCCCTCACCGAGGGGCTGCGCTTCGTCGGCCGACGTCCGATCCTGCGTAGCATCCTGGCCTGCACCGCCACCTCGAACTTCTTCGCCATCGGCACCACCGCGCTGGAGGTCAGCTTCCTGGTCCGGGAGCTGCGGGCCGGCCCGGCCACGGTCGGGCTGGTCTTCTCCCTGGGGGCGGTCGGCGGTCTGGTCACCGGCGCGTTCGCCGCCCCGCTGTCCCGCCGGATCGGCACGGCCCGGGTGATCTGGGTGGCGATGGCGGTGCCGGGACCGCTCTACCTGCTGGTGCCGTTGGCCCGACCCGGGTGGGGGCTGGCGCTCTACGTCGTCGGGCTGGCCGCGTTCTCCGCCAACGCGGTGCTGTTCAACGTGTCGATCCTGTCGTACCGGCAGCGGATCACCCCGCCGGAGCTGCTCGGCCGGGTGAACGCCGCGTTCCTGTGGGTCTGCTTCGGGGTGGTTCCGCTGGGGGCGCTGACCGGCGGCCTGCTCGGCAGCCACTGGGGACTGCGGCCGGCGTTGGTGGTCTGCGCGCTCGGCACCTGGAGCGCCGCCCTGTTCGTGGTGCTGTCTCCACTGCGAAGCCTGCGCGACCTGCCGCCGGGCTGACGCCGCAGGGGCGGACCACCCGGGTCTTCCGTCCGGCAACCCCAACCCGTACGGTTTCCGACGGACACCGGCGGGCTTCCCGTCGACGATCACGGAGGTGTGCCCGTGCACGGGCGGATCTGGCTGGCCGGCGTGGGCGTGCTGCTGACCACGGGCTGTGGCGCGTCGGAGGTCGAGCCGGTACGGCTGCCCGCCGGGGAACCGGCCACCGTGGAGGTGGCTGCCGCCTCGTCCGGTGGGGCGTGCCGGCTGCTCGACTTCGCGGTGATCGAGGAACACGCCGGGGTCCGCTTCGACGTGGCCGCCGCCAGCGACCGCGGCGACACCCGCACCTGCGTGGTGCGGGCCACCGACGCCACCTGGCCGGAGCTGACCCTGACGGTCACCGACACCTCGATCGACGTGCCCACCTTCACCGCCGACGTGCTGCCCGCCGGGGCGAAGAAGGTGTCGAAGCTGGGCCAGGCCGCCTACCGCCGGACCGGTGCGAAGACCGCGAAGCGCGGCCCGACGGCCGAGGTGGGCTGGCTCGCCACCGAGGACCGGCTGGCCACGCTCCGCTGGACCTGCCGGCCGGCCGACGACCGGGCGACCGCCGACGAGGTGGCCGACCACCTCGTCGACCTGGCCAGGACCCTCGACACCCGGTCGCTGTGACGGCTGGTCGCTGGGACGCCCGGTCGCTGTGACGGCCGGGCCGCCGCCGGGGTGGTCAGTGGGCGGCGACGAAGACCCGGGAGGCGACCTCGCGGGGCAGCCGGACCCGTTCGCCGGAGCGGTCGATGAACACCCCGTCGCGTTCCTGGGCGACGGTCACCGTGGCGCCCGGGTCCACCCCGGCGGCGTGCAGCTGCCGCAGCACGTCGGCGTCGGTCTGGACGCTCTCGCAGATCCGCCGGACCACCACCTGCCCGGTCAGCCCGGGGAAGGCGAGGTTGCGTTCACCCTCGACCGGATCGCTGGCTCCGGCCTGCGGCGGACCCAGCTCCTCAAGCCCCGGGATCGGGTTGCCGTACGGCGAGCGGGTGGGACGGTTGAGCAGGTCGTACACCCGCTTCTCCACTGCGTCGCTCATCACGTGCTCCCACCGGCAGGCCTCCTCGTGGGCCTCCTCGTAGGGCATCCCGATCACGTTGACCAGCAGCAGCTCGGCCAGCCGGTGCTTGCGCATCACCGACACGGCGCTGCCCCGGCCCAGCTCGGTGAGCGCCAGGTGCCGGTCGCCCTCGACGGTGAGCAGCCCGTCGCGTTCCATCCGGGCCACGGTCTGGCTGACGGTCGGCCCGCTCTGCCGTAACCGCTCGGCGATCCGGGCACGCAGCGGCGGCACCCCCTCCTCTTCGAGTTCGAGGATGGTGCGCAGGTACATCTCGGTCGTGTCGACCAGGTCATGCTTCACGTCAGCGGCCTCCCGGTGGTCGATGCTACCCCGGCGCGCGAAGATCGACCTGCGCCGAAACGCGAGGTCGCTGCCGCGATGGTGTTGACTGGACGTCATGTCCGGTACCGATGACCCCCTGATCGAGCCGGACCGGCTCGCCGCCGAGCTGGCCCGGCCCGACACACCGACCCTGCTGGACGTCCGCTGGCGGCTGGCCGGCCCGCCGGGCCGCGACGACTACGTCGCCGGGCACCTGCCCGGCGCGGTCTTCGTCGACCTGGACACCGACCTGTGCGGTCCGCCCGGCGCGGCGGGCCGGCACCCGCTGCCCGACCCGGCCGCCCTCCAGGCCGCGCTGCGGGCCGCCGGCGTGCGCACCGGCCACCCCGTGGTGGTGTACGACGACGGCGACGGCCTGGCCGCCGCCCGCGCCTGGTGGACGCTGCGCTGGGCCGGGCACCGGCAGGTGCGGGTGCTGGCCGGCGGCTGGGCGGCCTGGTGCGCCGCCGGGCTGCCGTACACCGTCGAGGTGCCCACCGTCACGCCCGGTGACGTGACCGTCCGGCCTGGTGCGCTGCCGGTGCTGGACGCCGACGCGGCGGCGGCCCTCGCGGCGGCCGACGACGGGGTGCTGATCGACGTGCGGGCCGCGCCCCGCTACCGGGGCGAGACCGAGCCGATCGACCCGGTCGCCGGGCACGTGCCGGGCGCGGTGAACCTGCCCGCCCCCGGGTACGTCACCGAGGGCCGTTACCCGGCGGCCGATGTGCTGCGGGACCGGTTCGCCGCGGTCGGGGTGCGGGCCGACGCGCCGGTGGGGGCGTACTGCGGGTCGGGGGTGACCGCCGCGCAGGCGGTGCTGGCCCTGCACCTGGCGGGCCGGCCGGACGCCGCGCTCTACGTCGGATCGTGGAGCGGATGGGTCGCCGACGGGTCCCGGCCGGTGGCGACCGGCCCGACACCCGGCGGCTGACCTGCACGTGTGGTGGGCGGGCGGTGACCGTCGTGCGACGATGACCCCATGTCGGACGACACGCTGGTGGTGTGGGACGAGTCCCTGCTCGACTACGACATGGGGGAGCACCCGCTGGACCCGGTCCGGGTCGAGCTGACCGTGGCGCTGGCCCGGGAGTTGGGCGTCCTGGACCGGCCCGGGGTGCGGCTGGTCGAACCCGAGCCGGCCGACGACGCGACGCTGACCCGGGTGCACCGGCCCGACTACCTGGACGCGGTCCGGGCCGCGCCGCGCGATCCGCTCTTCGCCGGGTACGGACTGGGCACCTCGGACAATCCGGTCTTCGACGGGATGCACGAGTCCAGCGCGCTGATCGCGGGGGCGAGCGTGGCCGCCGCCGAGGCGGTCTGGCGGGGCGAGGCCCGGCGTGCGGTCAACGTGGCAGGTGGCCTGCACCACGCCATGCCCGATCGGGCCGCCGGGTTCTGCGTCTACAACGACCCGGCGGTGGCCATCGCCCGCCTGCTCGACCTCGGTGCCGAGCGGGTCGCCTACGTCGACGTGGACGTGCACCACGGCGACGGCGTGCAGGAGATCTTCTACCACGACCCCCGGGTGCTCACGGTGAGCCTGCACGAGACCCCGCTCGCGCTCTTCCCCGGCACCGGCTTCCCCGACGAGACCGGTGGGCCGGGGGCGCAGGGCAGCGCGGTCAACGTGCCGCTGCCGCCGGGCACCGACGACGCCGGGTGGCAGCGGGCCTTCCACGCGATCGTGCCGTCGGTGCTGCGCGCGTTCCGGCCGCAGATCCTGGTCACCCAGTGCGGTGCCGACGGGCACCGGATGGACCCGCTGGCCGACCTGCACCTGTCGGTGGACGGGCAGCGCGCCACCTACCTGGCGTTGCGGGCGCTCGCCGACGAGTTGTGCGACGGCCGCTGGGTGGCCACCGGCGGCGGCGGGTACGCCCTGGTGGAGGTGGTCCCCCGGGCCTGGACGCACCTGCTGGCGGTGGCCACCGGCGACCCGCTCGACCCGGCCACCCTCACCCCGCCCGGCTGGCGCACCCTGGCCGCCCACCGGCGACCCGGCCACGACGTGCCGCTGCGGATGACCGACGACGTCGACCCGGAACACCGGCCCTGGCAGCCGACCGGGGAACCGAACTCGGTGGACCGGGCCGTGGCGGCCACCCGCAAGGCGGTGTTCCCGCTGCTCGGGCTGGACCCGTACGACCCGCGCGACTGAGCCGGGGACCTGGGGAGGGACCGGTGACCACTGTCGACCAACCGGTGGACGTGCTGCTCAGCGACGGCAGCACCGTCGCACTGCGACCGATCCGGCCGCAGGACGCCCCGGAGATCGTCGCCATGCACGGGCGGTTCTCCGAACGCACCCGCTACCTGCGGTACTTCTCGCCGTACCCGCGCATTCCGGAACGGGACCTGCACCGGTTCGTCACCGTCGACCACCGCGACCGGGAGGCGTTCGTGGTGCTGGCCGGTGACCGGATCGTCGCCGTCGGCCGGTACGAGCGGCTGGGGCCGGCGGCCCCGGAGGCCGAGGTGGCGTTCGTGGTGGAGGACGCCTACCAGGGCCGGGGGATCGGCTCGGTGCTGCTGGAACACCTGGCCGACGCCGCCCGCCGGGCCGGCATCGGGCACTTCGTCGCCGAGGTGCTGCCCACCAACGGGGCGATGCTGCGGGTCTTCGCCGACTTCGGCTACCAGGTGCAACGCCAGTTCGCCGACGGGGTGGTGCACCTGACCTTCCCGATCGCGCCGACCGAGGCGACCCTGGCGGTGCAGCGCGGCCGGGAACACCGCACCGAGGCCCGGTCCATCGCCCGGCTGCTCGCCCCGCGCGGGGTGGCCGTCTACGGGGCCAGCGCCACCGGTCAGGGCGTCGGCGCGGCGCTGCTCGGGCACCTGCGTGACGGCGGTTATCCGGGGACGATCGTGCCGGTGCACCCGGTGGCGCGCACGGTGGCGGGGTTGCCCGCGTACCCGTCGGCGGCCGACGCGGGGGTGGCGGTCGACCTGGCGGTCGTCGCGGTGCCCCCCGACGCGGCGGCCGGGGTGGTGGCCGACGCCGCCGCGGCCGGCGTGCACGGCCTGGTCGTCATCTCCGCCGGCTTCGCCGAGGCCGGCCCGGACGGCGCGGCGGCCCAGCGGTCCCTGGTCCGGGCGGCGCACGCCGCCGGCATGCGGGTCGTCGGCCCGAACTGCCTGGGGGTGGCGAACACCGACGAGCGGGTACGCCTCAACGCCACCCTGGCCCCGGTGCTGCCGGCCCCCGGCCGGGTGGGTTTCTTCAGCCAGTCCGGCGCGTTCGGGGTGGCGCTGCTGGCGCAGGCGCAGCGTCGGGGGCTGGGCCTGTCGAGTTTCGTGTCGGCCGGCAACCGGGCCGACGTGTCCGGCAACGACCTGCTCCAGTACTGGCAGGACGACCCGGGCACCGACGTGATCCTGCTCTATCTGGAGACCTTCGGCAATCCGCGCAAGTTCGCCCGGCTGGCCCGCCGGATCGGCCGGGCCAAGCCGGTGGTGGCGTTGGCGTCGCTGGCCCGCCCGGCCGGCCCGGCGCTGGACGAGGCCGCCGTCAGCGCGCTGTTCGCCCAGTCCGGGGTGATCCGGGTGGACACCGTCGCCGAACTGCTCGACGTCGGGGTGCTGCTGGCCCACCAACCGTTGCCCGCCGGGGACCGGGTCGCGGTGGTGGGCAACTCGTCGGCGCTGACCGGGCTGGCCGCCGCCGCCTGCGTCGGGCAGGGCCTCACCGTCGCCGACGGCTACCCGCTCGACGTCGGCCCGCACGCCGGGGTCGCCGAGTTCACCGCCGCGCTGGCCGGGGCCGCCGCCGACGACCGGGTGGACGCGCTGGTGGCGGTCTTCGCCCCGCCGCTGCCGGGGCAGCTCACCGTCGAGGAGGCGGACGTCACCGCCGCCCTGCCGGCGACCCTGGCCGCCGGCAAGCCGACCGTGGTGACGTTCCTCGCCGGGCGGGTGCCGGCGGGGCTGCCCGCGTACCCGAGCGTGGAGGAGGCGGTGCGGGCGCTGGGCCGGGTCGGCCGGTACGCCGGGTGGCTGCGGCGGGACCCGGGCACGGTGCCGGAGCTGACCGGGGTGGACCGGGAGGCCGGGCGGGCCGCGCTGCGCGGCGACGCCGCCGACGCGGTGGCGCTGCTCGCCGCGTACGGCGTCGAGGTGGTCGGGTCGGTGCCCGCCGGCAGCGTCGACGAGGCGCTCGCCGCCGCCGACCGCTGCGGGTGGCCGGTGGCGTTGAAGGCCGCCGCGCCAGGCCTGCGGCACCGCCTCGACCTGGGCGCCGTCCGCCTCGACCTGGCCGACCCGGTCGCCCTGCGCCGGGCGTACGCGGACCTGGCGGCCGGTTTCGGCGCGCAGGTGCTGGTCCAGCCGATGGTGCCACCCGGGGTGGCCTGTGTGGTGGAGCTGCGGGAGGACCCGGCGTTCGGGCCGGTGGTCGGTTTCGGGCTGGGGGGCGTCGCCACCGAACTGCTCGGCGACCGGGCCTGGCGGGCCGTGCCGTTGACCGACCGGGACGCCGCCGAGCTGGTCGACGAACCCCGGGCGTCGCCGCTGCTGCGCGGGCACCGGGGTGCCGTCCCGGTGGACCGGGCGGCCCTGGCCGACCTGCTGCTGCGGGTGGGACGGCTCGCCGACGAGCAGCCCCGGGTGCGGTCGCTCACCCTCAACCCGGTGCTGGCCCGCCCGGACGGCATCGCGGTGCTGCACGCGGCGGTGGGGGTCGGCACCGCCGGGGCCCGCCCCGACACCGGCCCGCGCCGGCTCTGACCGGGTGCCGCCGCCGGGCACCCGGCGGACGGTCACCGCAGCAGCAGGCAGGCCCCCGGCGAACCGCCGGGGGCCTGACCGCGAACCGTCCCGCTCAGCAGGCGTACGCCTCCAGCCGCTGCGCCCGCTCCGGGTCACGCAGCTTGAGCAGGGTGACCTTCTCGATCTGCCGGATGCGCTCCCGGGACAGGCCGAACTCCTTGCCCACCTCGTCGAGGGTGCGCTGCCGGCCGTCGTCGAGGCCGAACCGGAGCCGGATCACCGCCTGCTCCCGCTGGGAGAGGGTGGCGAGCACGATGCGTACCTCGTTGCGCAGTTCGCCGTTGGCGGCGGCGTCACCCGGTTCGGTGCGCGGGTCCACCGAGGCGACGAAGTCACCGAGGGCGCTCTCGCCGTCCTCGCCGACGGCCTGGTCGAGGCTGACCGGCTCCCGGTCGTACGAGATCAGCTCGATGACCTGGAACTCGGGGATCTCCATCGCCCGCGCCACCTCGGACACGATCGGCTCGCGGCCCAGCGCGACCGACAGCTCCCGGCGCACCCGGACCATCCGGTTGACCTGCTCGACCATGTGCACCGGGATGCGGATGGTGCGGGCCTGGTCGGCCATCGCCCGGGTGATCGCCTGCCGGATCCACCAGGTGGCGTACGTGGAGAACTTGTAACCCTTTGCGTAGTCGAACTTCTCGACCGCGCGGATCAGGCCGAGGTTGCCCTCCTGGATCAGGTCGAGGAAGGCCATCCCCCGCCCGGTGTAGCGCTTAGCGATGCTGACCACCAGCCGCAGGTTCGCCTCCAGCAGGTGGTCCTTGGCGGCGCGACCCTCCCGGGCGATCAGCGCGAGGTCGGCGTGCAGGTCGCCGGAGACGGGGGTGCACGTCGACAGCTTCTCCTCGGCGAACAGCCCGGCCTCGATCCGCTTGGCCAGCTCCACCTCCTGGGCTGCGGTGAGCAGCTTGGTCCGGCCGATACCGTTGAGGTAGGCCCGGACCAGGTCGGTGGAGACCCCGCGCTCGTCGGTGGCGTCGAGGTCGGTGAGGGCTTCGGTGCCGTGCTCGGCGTCGATGGTGGTGGCCGGGCGCGTCTTGTTATCGATCATCTGCAGGGCCATCTCTGTGTCTCCCCGTGTCCGCTTTCGTGTCGCCTACCGGTGCCATCGGCCCCGGTGACGAACAGCTTTCCAACCGGGACGTGAAACGGGGGTGAGGCGATCGGGGAACCGACACCAATCCGGTCGGATGCGGGGTGTGCCGCAGGTGGTCTTGCCGGGTCCGGCTACCGTGCCAGCGGTCGACCATCCGGGTCGGCCCTGAACAGGCAATGGAGGACGTGGTGGTCTTCAAGCGGCTCATGCAGTCGATGGGGGTGGGCGGTCCGTCGGTGGAAACCGTGCTCGCCAATCCGAACTGCCGTCCCGGCGGGGTGCTGGAGGGGCGGGTCCACGTGGCCGGCGGCGACCACGCCACCGACATCGAGTACGTGGCGCTCGGGCTGGTCACCCGGGTCGAGGTGGAGGGCGCCGACTCCGAGTACGAGACCACCCAGGAGTTCGCCAGGCAGCAGGTCACCGGCCCGTTCCGGCTGGAGGCGGGCCAGCGGTACGACATCCCGTTCCGGTTCGCCGTACCGTGGGAGACCCCGCTGACCGACCTGTACGGCCACCGGCTGCACGGGATGACGATGGGGCTGCGTACCGAGCTGGAGGTGGCCCGCGCGGTCGACAAGGGTGACCTGGACGCGGTGTCGGTGCATCCGCTGCCGGCCCAGGAGCGGCTGCTGGAGGCGCTGCTGCGGCTGGGCTTCCGGTTCGCCCGCGCCGACGTCGAGCGCGGTCACATCTACGGCGTACGGCAGAGCCTGCCGTTCTACCAGGAGATCGAGTTCTACCCCGCCCCGCAGTACGCCGGGGCGATCAACCAGCTCGAGGTCACCTTCGTCACCGACCCGCACCAGATGCAGGTGGTGCTGGAGCTGGACAAGCGCGGCGGCCTGTTCACCGAGGGTCGGGACACCTTCGGCCGGTTCACCGTCGACCACGCCAACGCCGACCACACCGACTGGGCCGCCCAGCTCGACGGCTGGCTCCGCCAGTCCCTCCAACGCCGGGGCCTCTTCTCCTGACCCACCCCCGCCCCGCCCCCGCCCCGCCCCGCCCCCGCCCACCCCGCCCCGCCCCGGTGATCAAGAGGTTTGCGTCAACTGATCAAGAGGTTTGCGTCAACTTCGATCTTCAGAATGACGTAAACCTCTTGATCACCGGGGCGGGCGCGGGGGTGGGGGTGGGAGGGCCGGGTCAGAGGTCCAGGAGGAGGGTGCGGGGGCCGGTGTTGATGCTCTCGACGAGCATGTGGGCGCGGAAGCGGCCGGTCTCGACCGTCGTGCCCCGGGCGCGCAGCGCCTCCACCACGGCGGTGACCAGGGGTTCGGCCACCTCGGCGGGGGCGGCGGCGGTCCAGCTCGGCCGGCGGCCCCGGCGGGTGTCGCCGTAGAGGGTGAACTGGCTGACCAGCAGGATCGGGGCGTCGGTGTCGGCGGCGCTGCGCTCGTCGTCGAGGATGCGCAGCTCGTGCACCTTGCGGGCCATCGTCGCGGCCAGCTCGGGGGTGTCGGTGTGGGTGATCCCGAGCAGCACCAGCAGGCCGTCGGTGATCGCGCCGACGACCTCGCCGTCGACGGTGACGCTGGCCCGGCCGACGGTCTGCACCACCGCCCGCATCAGTCGGTCACCGGCTCGACGATGCCGCGCTCGACCAGGTGCGCCACGATCGGTCCGGCCGCCTCGGCCAACTCGTCGGTGGTGACGTCGTGCGCGGCGGCGAGCAGGGCGAGCTGGTCGCGCAGCGGCAGCCGCCCGTCGCAGCCGCCGACCAGGGCCAGCACCAGCGGGTCGATCTCCTCGCTCCAGCGCAGCCCGTGCGGCATCGTCAGGACCTGCCGGTCCACCGCCCAGCCCTCGTCGCCGATGGTCGCCTCCTGCCGCAGTTGCAGCCCCGGGGCGGCCCGGTAGCGGGCGTCGAGCACGCCGTCCCCGCCCCGGGCGCGCAGGAAGTCCTGCCTGTCGAACCAGGCGGCGACCTGGTCGCCCAGGGGTGCCTCGACCCGCTGCCGCAGGTCCTCCACCCGGACGACGGGGTCGGTGTGCCCGCCCCGGCGCAGCGAGACGATGCCGAACCCGACCGCCTCGATCTTGTGCGCGTCGAACCAGTCCAGCCAGGCCGCCGCCCGGTGCGGGTCGGCCGCCTCGCCGACGTCGGCCAGCCACAGGTTGACGTACGCCATCGGGTCGGCGACCTCGCGTTGGATCACCCAGGCGTCCAGGCCGGTGCCGGCGAACCAGCCGGTCACCCGCTCGGCCCAGTCCTCCCCGGCGACGTGCACCCAGTTGGCCAGGTACTGCATGGTGCCGCCCTCGGTGAGCAGGCCCGGGGCGGCGGCGGCCAGTTCCGCGCCGATCGCGTCGCCGACCCGGCCGGAGTCCCGGTAGACGTGGGTGGTGGTGCCCGGCCCGACCACGAACGGCGGGTTGCTGACCACCAGGTCGAACCGGCGTCCGGCGACCGGGGCGACCAGGTCGCCGCGCAGCAGTTCCCAGTCCTGCCCGTTGAGGGCGGCGGTGGTGGCGGCGAAGCGCAGCGCCCGCTCGGACACGTCGGTGGCGGTGACCTGCCGGGCCCGGGTGGCCAGGTGCAGGGCCTGCACACCGGAGCCGGTGCCGAGGTCCAGCGCGGTGTCCACCGGGCGGCGGACGGTCGCCCCGATCAGGGTCTGGGTCGCCCCGCCGATGCCGAGCACGTGTTCGGCGGGCAACGGTCGACCCGGGCGGGCGCTGGCCGGCACGTCGGCGAGCACCCACCAGGCGTCCCCGTACGGCTCCAGGTCGATCCCGGCGCGCAGGCCGTCACCGGAGGGCTCGACGAGGCCGGCGGCGACGGCCTCGGCGAGGTCGAGGGGGGCGAGCGCGGCGGCGACCGCCGATTCGGGCTCGGTCTGGTCGCAGACGAACACCCGGATCAGGGTGGCCAGCGGGTCGCGCTCCTCGGTGGCGCGCAGCGCGGCCCGGAAGTCGTTGCGGGCCACCGCGCCGGTGGCCTGTGGCCCGAGCCGGCCGGCGATGCCGTTGGCGGTGAAGTCGGCGTCGGTGAGCGCGGTGCGCAGCGCGTCGACGCCGGCGGGGGAGAGCAGCATGTCGTAACGGTCCACCTCGTCATCCTGCCTGGCCGAGGGCCGGCGGCGGCGGGCACCCGTTGACTTCCATAACACCAGCTCAATCCCCCAGCCGTTATCTCTGTTACGTACGTCGATGTCTCGTTAACATTCCCTTCAACATCCGTCGATGGGACGTTCGGACGGCCCCCGCCTGTCCGGAGGTACCCGGTAGGGAGTTCAGACGATGTCCGACGTGTCCGTCCCCCGGCGTCGCGCGATCCGCGCGGTCGCCGTCGCGGCCGCCGCCGCCGCGCTCTCCGTCGCCGCGGGCGCCCCCGCCCTCGCCGCCCCCACCGGTCAGATCCGCTACGCCTCCGCCCCGGACGCGATCAGCGGCAGCTACCTGGTCGTGCTGAAGGGCGAAGCCGTCGGCGCCGCCAACAGCCGGGCCGCCCGCACCGCCGTGCCGGACCGGGCCGCCAGCCTCACCAAGCGGTACGGCGGCAACGTCGCCGACGTCTACAGCGCCGCGCTCACCGGGTTCAGCGCGAAGATGAGCGCCGGCCAGGCCCGCCGGCTCGCGGCCGACCCGTCGGTGGCCTACGTCGAGCAGGACCGGGTGATGACCGCCCAGGCGACCCAGGCCAACCCGCCCTCCTGGGGCCTGGACCGCATCGACCAGCGCAACCTGCCGCTGAACTCCAGCTACACCTACCCGAACACGGCCACCAACGTGCGGGCGTACATCATCGACACCGGCATCCGGATCACCCACACCGACTTCGGCGGCCGGGCCACCTGGGGCACCAACACGGTCGACTCCAACAACACCGACTGCAACGGCCACGGCACGCACGTCGCGGGCACCGTCGGCGGCACCAAGTACGGCGTCGCCAAGGGCGTCCGGCTGATCGCGGTGAAGGTGCTCAACTGCCGGGGCAGCGGCAGCACCACCGGCGTGATCAGCGGCGTCAACTGGGTGACCGCCAACGCGGTCAAGCCGGCGGTGGCCAACATGAGCCTCGGCGGCGGGGTCAGCACCACCCTCGACAACGCGGTCGCCAGCTCGATCAGCTCGGGTGTCACGTACGCCCTGGCGGCCGGCAACTCCAGCGCGAACGCCTGCAACTCCTCGCCGGCGCGGGTCGCCTCGGCGATCACCGTCGGCGCCACCACCAACACCGACGCGCGGGCCTCCTACTCCAACTACGGCACCTGCGTCGACCTGTTCGCCCCCGGGTCGAGCATCACCTCGTCCTGGAACACCAACGACAGCGCCACCAACTCGATCAGCGGCACCTCGATGGCGTCCCCGCACGTCGCCGGTGCCGCCGCCCTGGTCCTGTCGGCCAACCCGTCGTACACCCCGGCGCAGGTCGCCAGCTACCTGACCAGCAACGCCACCCCGAACGTGGTGACCAGCCCCGGCTCGGGCTCGCCGAACCGGCTGCTCTACGTCGTGAACTGACGCCCCTCGGCACCGACGGCCCGGTGGACCCCGTGTCCACCGGGCCGCGCCGTGTCCACCTAGGCGCGCCGCGTCCTGGCGGTACCGGCGCGACGGACCGGACCGGTTGTCGGCCGGGCGGGCGGCCGGGACGGGCAGGATGGGGGCATGACGCTCTCGTTGCCCATCGACGGCGAGGCCAACCGGCTGCTGGAGCGCAGCCCACTGGCCCTGCTGACCGGGATGCTGCTCGACCAACAGGTGCCGATGGAGAAGGCGTTCTCGTCACCGTACGTGCTCGCCCAGCGGCTGGGGCACGACCCGGAGGCCCGGGAGTTGGCCGACCACGACCCGGCGGAGCTGGTCGAGGTCTTCGCCCGGCCACCCGCGCTGCACCGGTTCCCGAAGGCGATGGCCGGCCGGGTGCAGCAGCTGTGCCGGGTGCTGGTCGACCGCTACGACGGCGACGCCGGCCGGCTCTGGGCGGACGTCGCCGACGGGCCGGAACTGCTGCGCCGGATCGCCGACCTGCCCGGCTTCGGCACCCAGAAGGCGCAGATCTTCGTCGCCCTGCTCGGCAAGCGGTACGACGTGCGTCCCGAGGGCTGGCGGGAGGCCGCCGGCGGGTACGGCGACCCGGACACCTACCGGTCGGTCGCCGACGTCACCGACGCGGACTCACTGCGCCGGGTACGCGAGTACAAGCAGCAGGCCAAGGCGGCAGCCAGGGCCGAGCGGGGCTGACGCAACCGGAACCGGGTCGGCTCGTTGAGATCCGCGACAGCGGCGACGGGTGGACGATGGCGGACGAACGGGGGGCGGCGCTGCTGCGCGGCGGGGTCAGCTCGCCCCGGGCCACCTTCCTGGAACTCTTCTTCGACCTGGTCTTCGTCTTCGCCCTGACCCGGGTCTCCCAGCGGGTGATCGACGATCTGAACACCCCCCAGCGGGACCTGCCCGTCGAGATCGCCCAGACCCTGGTGATCTTCCTGGCCTTCTGGGCGGTCTGGACCTTCACCGCCTGGGTCACCAGCCGGTACGAGCCGGAACGGCCGGAGATCCAGCTCGTGGTGGTCTACGCGATGCTGGGCTGCATGGTGATGGCGGTGGCCACGCCACGCGCCTTCGACACCCGCGCGGTGGCCTTCGCCCTCGCGTTCGTCGCGGTGCAGGTGGGCCGGCCGCTCTTCCTCACCCTGGCGCTGCACGGCCACCCCCGCCGGCTGGTCACGGTGCGGGTCGCGTCCTGGGCGGTGGTCAGCGCCGTGCCCTGGGTGCTCGGGGCGGTGCTGCCCGGGGCGTGGCGGCTGGCCTGCTGGTCGGCGGCCGTCGTCATCGACTACGCCGGGCTGATGTTCGGCTGGCCGGTGCCCCGCCTCGGGGCGACCCGCACGTCCACCTGGGCGGTGCTGGGGGAGCACCTGGCCGAGCGGCACCAGCAGTTCTTCCTGATCGCCCTCGGTGAGAACATCCTCGTCATCGGGTTGACGTTCAGCGGGCACAGCTTCTCGGGCGCCAGCTCCGGGGCGTTCCTGCTCTCCTTCGTGACCACCGTGCTGCTCTGGCGGATCTACTTCCACCGGGCGGGTCACCTGCTCACCGAGGCGATCCGGGTGGCCCGTGCCCCCGGCCGGCTGGGGGAGTCGATGAGCTGGACCCACCTGGTGATCGTCGCCGGGGTGCTGACCACGGCGGTCGGTTACGAACTGGCGATCGTGCACCCGTACGAGCGGACCAAGCTGTCCTGGGCGGTCTTCCTGATGGGTGGTCCGGCGGTCTTCCTGCTCGCCCGCGCCCGGTTCGAGCACGAGGTCTTCGGGCGGGTGTCCCGGGCCCGGATCGTCGGGATGCTCGCCCTGGCCGTACTGACGCCGCTGGCGACCCTGACGGTCAGCGTGGTGGCGCTCGCCGCAGCCGCCGCCGTGCTGGCGGCGATCACGGTCGCGGACTACCGCCGGGCGTACGGGCAACCACCGGAGCGGCCCCACCCGGCCCTGTGAGCCGGGCCGGTCAGGCGGCGGTGGGGCGGGACAGCGAGGCGAGCGCCCGGCGTACGTCGGCCAGCGAGACGGTGGCCGAGTCGTCCAGGTCGGCCAGGCCGGCCTCGATCCACTGCCGCATCAGGGTGGTGACGCCGATGCCCCGTGCCTCGGCCGCGGCCCGGACCCGTTCGTAGGTGTCCATCGGCAGGCGTACCGAACGGCTGACCATCGGCACGTCGGTGTCGGGGGTGGGCAACTCCACCGGCTGACTGTCGTCGATCAGCTCGGCGAACGTGTCGTCACCGCCGTGGAATCGCTTGATGGCCTCGTCACGGTTCATCGCCGTCGCCTCCTCTATCGGCGCGTTCTCCGTACGGTCTCGTCGTAGCGCTTGGCCTCGACGTCGCTCAGGTCGCGGGCGGAGAGGACGTCCCAGTCGTGGTCGGTGCCGTCGGCCTCGGCGAGCAGGACGGCCAACCGCCGGCCGCGACCGCTCGCCGCGTAGACGACGGTCAGGTCCTCGCCGAGGTGCCGGATCACCCGGCGGGTGCTGTGCAGCGCCTCCCAGACTTCCCCGGGGGTGACGTCGTAGACCCGCAGGTTGGCCAACGCCTCCTCGGTGAAGCTGAACCGGCTGCCCACCGCGGCAGCGTACCACGTACGTAACACGCATCCGGTATGCGTCGATTTTCGCTGATCAAGGTGGTGCGGTGGGAGGATGGGTGGCAATCCCCTCAGGAGGTCCATGGTGAAGCGTCAGGCGTACCAGCCGATTCTGATCACCGACGCCTCGCGCAGCCAGGACGACCAGCTCACCAGCCGACAGAAGCGGTACGTGCTGATGATGGGCATCCGGGTGGCCTGCGTGATCGCCGGAGCGGTCCTGGTCGGCACGAAAGCCCCGCTGCTCTGGCTCTGGCTGCCCCTGGTGGCGCTGGGCATGATCCTCATCCCCTGGCTGGCGGTGCTGCTCGCCAACGACCGCCCGCCCAAGGAGGAACACCGTCTCGCCGCCAGGTTCCAGCCCCGGCACCGTGACGAGACCCCGCCGATGAGCCTCACCGCCGAGGAACGCCCGCACCGGATCATCGACGCCGAACCCTGACCGGGCCGACCGGTGCGGACGTAGCCGGCACCGCTACCCGCCTGTCGCCTCCGGCCGGGCACCCACCATCGAGACCGCCAGGGCGCCCAGGTCGGCGGCCCGGGTCAGCGCGGCCTTCGGGGTCGCGCCGGTGGTCCACGCCGTGAGCAGGCCGGCCGCGAAGGCGTCCCCGGCCCCGGTGACGTCCACCACGGCGACCCGCAACGACGGTGTCACCCCGACGGTGGCCCGCCGGTCCACCCAGATCGCGCCCGCCCCGCCGCGCTTGACCACCACCCGTCGGGCCGCCGCCGACAACGCCCGCGCCTGGGCCGCCGGGTCCAGCCCGCCGGCCAGCACCCCCGCCTCGTCCGCGTTGACCAGCAGCAGGTCGACGTCGCGTACCCAGGACAGGAAGGCCGCCGCGCCGATGCGCCGCAACGGCGCGGCGGAGGCGGCGTCGACGCTGGTGGTCAGCCCACGCTCGCGGGCGGCGGCCAACGCGCGCAGCCCGGCCGGTCGCGACCCGGCGTCCAACAGGCAGTACGCAGACAGGTGCAGGTGGGTGGCGTCGGGCACCGCCGCCAAGGCCCGGTCCACGTGCTCGGCGGTCAGCCGCAGGTTCGCCCCGCGCTCGGTGACCATGGTCCGCTCGTCGGCGGTGGCCAGCACGATCACCGTTCCCGTGGTGGCCTGCGGGTGCACCTCGACCGCGCAGTCGACCCCCGCCCGTTCCAGCTCGGCCACCCGGTCCCGGCCGGCGCTGTCGTCGCCGACCGCCCCGACCAGCGTCACCGGCGCGCGCTGGGCGGCGATCCAGGCGGCGGTGTTGGCCGCCTGCCCGCCGCCGGTGACCTTGATGGTCGCCGGGGTGTCCGAGCCGGTGGCCAGCGCTCCGGCCAGTACGGCGACCACGTCGGTGATCAGGTCGCCGACCACCACGATCCGACCGGGAGCGGTCATGCGGCGGTGCGTCCGGCCGCCGCGACCGCGATCCGGGCGGCCAGGTCGGCGTTGCGCAGGATGATCCGGACGTTGACCGCCAGGCTGGCACCCTCGGTGGCCGAGTGGAAGTGGGCCAGCAGGAACGGGGTGACCGCCTTGCCGGTGACGCCGTCGCGGCCCAGCCGGGCCAGCCCCTCGGTGAGGGTGCGGTCGTGCAGCGCCGGGTCGAGTTGCTCGTCGACCGGCAGCGGGTTGGCCACGATCAGGCCGCCGCCGTGCACCCCGTGCTGCTCCCGGGCGGCGAGCACTGCGGCGACCTGCTCCGGGGAGTCCACCGACCAGTCCAGGTCAAACCCGGAGTCGGTCAGGTAGAAGCCGGGGAACCGCCGGGTGCGGTAGCCGACCACCCCGACGCCGAGGGTCTCCAGCCGCTCCAGGGTCGCCCCGACGTCGAGGATCGACTTGACCCCGGCGCAGACCACCGTGATCGGGGTGCGGGCCAGGGTGACCAGGTCGGCCGACTCGTCGAAGGTCTGCGCCGCCTCCCGGTGCACCCCGCCCAGGCCGCCGGTGGCGAAGACGCCGATCCCCACGGCGGCGGCCACCGCGCTGGTGGCGGCCACGGTGGTGGCCCCGTCCGACCCGGTGGCCGCCGCGACGGCGAGGTCGCGGACGGAGAGCTTGGCCACACCGTCGACGGTGGCGAGCCGGGTCAGCTGGGCGTCGTCGAGGCCGACGACGAGTTCGCCGCCGACCATGCCGATGGTGGCGGGGACGGCTCCGGCGTCGCGTACGGTCTGCTCGATCTGCCGGGCGACCCGCAGGTTGTCCGGTCGGGGCAGACCGTGCGAGACGATCGTGCTCTCCAGGGCGACGACGGGACGGCCGTCACGCAGGGCTTCGGCGACCTCGGTACCGGGCCGGATGTGAAAGGTGGTCACGTCAGCTACCGTAACTGGCCGCCGTCGAGGTGGGCTGCGGTGGACCGGACCCGGCCGACCTGCCAAACTTGTGCAGTTGGAGGTGTGACTGTGAGTACCGAGGTTCTTGAGCGTCCGGAGTTGAAGGACGCCGACACGGGTCCCGAGATGTTCCATTACGTGCGCAAAGAGAAGATCGCCGAGAGTGCCGTGATGGGCACCTACGTGGTGGCGCTCTGCGGCGAGACGTTCCCGGTGACCAAGGCCGCCAAGCCCGGCTCGCCGGTCTGCCCGAAGTGCAAGGAGATCTACGACTCGTACCGCGAGTGATCCGGGCGGTCCGCCGGACCGCCCCCGTAACCTTCGGCGGTGTGACCACCTCCACCGCCCTGCTCCTGGCCGACCTGACCGGGGTGGCCGTCTTCGCCGCCTCCGGCGCCTCGGCGGCGGTGGCGAAGCGGCTCGACCTGTTCGGCGTCGTCTTCGTCGGGTTCGTCGCCGCGCTGGGCGGTGGGATCTTCCGGGACCTGGTCATCGACGAGGTCCCGCCGCTCGCCTTCGCCGACTGGCGCTACGCCGCCACCGCCGCGGTCACCGCCAGCGCCGTGTTCTGGCTGCATCCTCAGCTCGCCCGGCTGCGTACCACCGTGCTGGTGCTCGACGCCGCCGGGCTCGGCCTGTTCACCGTCACCGGCACGCTCAAGGCGCTCGACGCCCGGGTGCCGGCGGTCGGCGCGGTGGTGATCGGCATGCTCACCGCGATCGGCGGCGGACTGGGCCGGGACCTGCTCACCGCCGAGATCCCGGTGGTGCTGCGCCGTGAGATCTACGCCGTCGCCGCGCTCGCCGGATCGATCATGGTGGTGCTGCTGTCGGCACTCGGGTACGCCGGGGCGGGCGGGCTGACCGCGGCGGCGCTGCTGGTCTTCGTGCTGCGCCTGGTGGCGCTGCGGCGACGCTGGTCGGCACCCGTGGCGACGATGCGTCCGCCGGAGACCGGCCTCGGCCGTCCACCCGGCTGACCGGCGGCGGAACCGGTCGGCGTGGTGTCGGCTGGGGTTGCCGGGCCCGGCTGGTTATGCTGGGCCGGCCTTCGCGGCATGCTCTGCGCGGAGGCGTTTTCATGGGCGGCGGTACCGTGGCCCTCGGCCCGGATCCGCCTCGTGCGGTCGGAGAGGAGCCTCGGGTGGCACCCCGGTTGCCGGCGTTGGAGACGTTCCCGCCCCTGCGCGCCTGGCAGCGCAAGGCGATGGTGGAGTACCTGCGCCGTCGTACCGACGACTTCACCGCGGTCGCCACCCCCGGCGCCGGTAAGACCACCTTCGCCCTGCGGATCGCCGCCGAACTGCTGGTCGACGGCACCGTCGAGGCGGTCACCGTGGTCGCCCCGACCGAACACCTGAAGACCCAGTGGGCGCAGGCCGCCGCCCGGGTCGGCATCCAGCTCGACTCCGCGTTCCGCAACGCCGACCTGCACTCCGCCGCCGACTTCCACGGCGCGGTTGTCACCTACGCGCAGGTCGGGATGGCCCCGCAGGTGCACCGGCGGCGCACCATGACCCGCCGCACCCTGGTCATCCTCGACGAGATCCACCACGCCGGGGACTCCCGCTCCTGGGGCGACGGGGTCAAGAACGCCTTCGAACCCGCGGTACGCCGGCTGATGCTCACCGGTACGCCGTTCCGCTCCGACGACAACCCGATCCCGTTCGTCACCTACGAGCGCGGCGGCGACGGGCTGCTGCGCTCCCGCGCCGACTCGGTCTACGGCTACTCCGACGCGCTGCGCGACGGCGTCGTACGCCCGGTGCTGTTCCTGGCGTACTCGGGGGAGACCCGCTGGCGCACCAACGCCGGGGACGAACTGGCGGCGCGGCTCGGCGAGCCGATGACCCAGGACCTGATCGCCCAGGCCTGGCGGACCGCGCTGGACCCGGCCGGGGACTGGATGCCGCAGGTGCTGCGGGCCGCCGACGCCCGGCTGACCGTGCTGCGCAACGCCGGGATGGCCGACGCCGGTGGGCTGATCATCGCCAGCGACCAGCAGAACGCCCGCTCGTACGCCAGGCTGATCGAGCAGGTGACCGGGGAGAAGGCCACCGTGGTCCTCTCCGACGACCAGGGCGCGTCCGCGCGGATCGCGACGTTCGCGGCGTCCGAGCAGCGGTGGCTGGTGGCGGTCCGGATGGTCTCCGAGGGCGTCGACATCCCCCGGCTGGCGGTCGGGGTGTACGCCACCAGTGCCAGCACCCCGCTGTACTTCGCCCAGGCCATCGGCCGGTTCGTCCGGGCCCGCCGCCCCGGCGAGACGGCCTCGGTGTTCGTGCCGAGCGTGCCGCACCTGCTCGGGCTGGCCAGCGAGATGGAGGCCGAGCGGGACCACGTGCTCGGCAAGCCCAAGGACCGTGAGGGTTTCGACGACGACCTGTTGGAGCGCGCCCAGCGCGACGAACAGGCCAGCGGCGAGCTGGAGAAGCGGTTCACCGCGCTGTCCGCGACCGCCGAACTGGACCAGGTGATCTTCGACGGGGCCTCCTTCGGCACCGCCGCCCAGGCCGGCACGCCGGAGGAGGAGGAGTACCTCGGGCTGCCCGGTCTGCTCACCGCCGACCAGGTGTCGCTGCTGTTGACCAAGCGGCAGGCCGACCAGCTCGCCGCGCAGCGGCGTCGGACGGCTGTCCAGGCCGTTGAGCCGGCCGCTGCGGCCCCGGCGGCACCCGCCGTACCTCTGAGTGCCGCCCAGCGTCGGGTGGCGCTCCGGCGTCAACTGAACGCTCTGGTGGCCGCCCGGCACCACCGCACCGGACTGCCCCACGGCAAGATCCACGCCGAGCTGCGCCGGCTCTGCGGCGGCCCGCCCAGCGCCCAGGCCACCATCGAACAGCTCGAAGAACGCATAGCCACCGTCCAGACCCTCTGATCGGGCCACTGCCGGCCTCCCCGGCCCACTCCACCCCTTCCCGCCCTCCCCGGCCTCTGCCCCTCCCGCCCCTCTCCGGTCTTTGCCTCTCCCGCCCCTCTCCGGTCTTTGCCTCTCCCGCCCCCTCTCCGGTCTCTGGCCCTCGCGCCCCTCTTCGGTCTCTGCCCCTCTTCGGTGATCAAGAGATTTGGGTCAGGAATCGGCGTGTCGGTGACCTGAACCTCTTGATCACCGCCCAAACCTCTTGATCACCGGACGAGGCGGGGCGTGGGCGAGGCGGGGCGCGCCAAATCACCGGACGAAGCGGGGCGTGGGCGGGGTGTGGGGACGGGGGCGGGCTGCCGGGCGGGGTGTGGGGACGGGGCGGGTGCCGTGGGGGGAGTGCACATAGCCGGGCGGAGGCACCCTGTGGGTGCCTCCGCCCGGCTATGTCGTCGTAGGGGTTTCGGGGTCAGTTCGCCATCAGATCGGCGCCTCGCCAGCTGAACTCCGGGTCCGTCGCGAACTTCACCGTGATCTTCACGAGATCCTCGGCGTACTTGTTCGCGTGGTGCCCACAGAACACCAACTCGCTCCCACCCGCCAGAGTGATACGGAGCTTGCCGGCAGCATTGCAGCGGTCGCACCGTTCATCGGCGGCTGGGGGAGCCACCGTTTCGGGCGGCGGCGTGAGGGTCGGGGTCATCGCCTTCCTCCTCTGGTCGTCACCGATGAACACTCTCTTCGGTCGTTGCTCACTCATCGTGCAACACCCTTACCGGGCCCCGCCTTCCCAGTGTGCCCGCGGGGGACCGAGGTCACACCTGGCGGGAAGGACAGTGTGCCGTGCACCCAGGGTGCCACGTCAACGATCACAAACACGTATTGGATCAGTCACCATCGCATGTTCTACGCCTGGTGATCAAACCGACACGACGGGTTGACGTGACCGGCTCAGTCCAGGTAGTCCCGGAGCACCTGGGAGCGTGACGGGTGCCGGAGCTTGGACATCGTCTTGGACTCGATCTGCCGGATCCGCTCCCGGGTCACCCCGTAGACCTGGCCGATCTCGTCGAGGGTGCGCGGCTGGCCGTCGGTCAGGCCGAAGCGCAGCCGGACCACCCCCGCCTCCCGCTCGGAGAGCGTCTGCAGGACCTGCTGGAGCTGGTCCTGCAACAGGGAGAACGAGACGGCGTCGACCGCGACCACGGCCTCCGAGTCCTCGATGAAGTCACCGAGCTGGCTGTCGCCCTCGTCACCGATGGTCTGGTCGAGCGAGATGGGCTCCCGAGCGTACTGCTGGATCTCCAGCACCTTCTCGGGTGTGATGTCCATCTCCTTGGCCAGCTCCTCCGGGGTGGGCTCACGGCCCAGGTCCTGGAGCAGCTCGCGCTGGATGCGACCGAGCTTGTTGATCACCTCGACCATGTGCACCGGGATGCGGATGGTGCGGGCCTGGTCGGCCATCGCCCTGGTGATCGCCTGCCGGATCCACCAGGTGGCGTACGTGGAGAACTTGTAGCCCTTGGTGTAGTCGAACTTCTCGACCGCGCGGATCAGGCCGAGGTTGCCCTCCTGGATCAGGTCGAGGAAGGCCATTCCGCGCCCGGTGTACCGCTTGGCCAGCGACACGACCAGTCGGAGGTTCGCCTCCAGCAGGTGGTTCTTGGCGCGCTCGCCGTCCCGGGAGATCCACAGCAGGTCGCGCTGCATGTCGCGGGTCAGCTTCTCCTCGCCCTCGTCGGCGGCGCGCAGCCGCTCGGCGGCGTAGAGGCCGGCCTCGATCCGCTTGGCCAGCTCGACCTCCTGCTCGGCGTTGAGCAGCGGAACCTTGCCGATCTGCTTGAGGTACGCCCGGACGGAGTCGGCGGAGGCGGTGAGCTCGGCGTCCCGCCGGGCCTGCTTGAGCGCCTCGGACTCCTCGTCGTCCCACTCGAAGTCGTTGTCGGTGGCGGAGGCGGCGGCGTCGGTCTCGGCGGCCCGGGTCAGCTCGGCCGGCTCCTCCACCACCACGTCCTCGATCTCCGCGGCCAACTGCTCGGGATCGATCTCGCCCTCGGCGCCCTCGCCCTTGGCCTTGGTGGCGGCCTTGCCGGCCCCGGCGGCGGCCACGGTCGCCTTGGTGGCACGGGTGGACTTCGTCGCCTTGGCGGCCGGTGCGGCGGCCTTCGCGGCCACCCCGGCGGTGGTGGCCGCCTTGCGCGGGGCCGCCTTGCGCGGAGCGGGCGCGGTGGCCTCCTCGGCGGCGGGGGCCTGCTTCGGGGCCGGCGCGGCGGCCTTCTTGGTGGTCTTGGCGGTGGTGGCCCGCGAGGCCGGTGTGGCCGACCGGGCGGCGGCCACCCGGCGGGGGCGGGTGCTGGCGGAGCCGTCGACCACCACGGTGACGCCCGCCTCGGAGAGCGCCCGCAGGATCTTCTTGGCCTGGGCCGGGGTCACCTCGGCGGACTCGACGGTGCGCGCGAGCTGGGCCGACGTCAACTGACCACCGGCGCTCTGGGCGTGGGCGATCAGGGTGTCGGTGAGCGAGCGAACGTCGGCGCCGGGCTGGCGGGGTTCTGTCACGAATGACCTTCCGGAGGCGAAGAGCGAGCACGGCCGGAGTCGTCCGGCGCAGCGTGGCGTGCCGTGCCGTCGACGTCGTTGAGTGGCCCCCGTGTCCCGGGCCGGCTGTGCGGCGGTGGTCCGTGGCGCGTGGGCAGGGTGAATTGTAACCCTGCTTGGCGCGATCATCCTGCGGCGCACGGCAACCGGCCGTCTGTACCACCGGTTCGACACGGATGTCGACTTTATGGCCATCCTGTCGAGGGATCCCGGTGGCCGGCCGGTCGACGCCGGAAACCGCCCGTCGAACCGGGTGCGTCCGGCCGCGACGGCGTCTGCATATGCTGTCCGGACGAGATCGACGACGCGCGGCGGGGCACGCGGCGCGCCGGACGGCGGGGTGGCTCCCGGCCGGTACGCCCGGTGCGCGCGGGGCGGCCGCGAAGGGGGCAGGGTTCGATGACCGGTTCGACGCCTACCGCACGGGAACTGCTCGGGATCGCCGTCGAGGTGGCCCGGGACGCGGCCGACACGGCGGCCCGGATGCGGGCCGAGGGGGTCTCGGTCGCGGCCACCAAGAGCACCGCCACCGACGTGGTCACCGCCGCCGACCGGGCGGTGGAGCGGCAGGTCCTGGCCGCCCTGCGCGCGGTCCGGCCGACCGACGTGGTGCTCGGCGAGGAGTACGGCGGCGTCGCGGCCGGCGCGGACGGCGTGCGCTGGATCGTCGATCCGATCGACGGCACGGTGAACTACCTGTACGGGCTGCCGTACTGCGCGGTGTCGCTCGCCGCCGAGGTGGACGGCCGGGTGGTCGCCGGCGTGGTGCGTAACGTCTCGACCGGCGAGGAGTGGACCGCCACCGCCGGTGGCGGCGCCTGGCGTGACGGCCGGCGGCTGCGCTGCTCGACCGAGACCGAGCTGGGGCAGGCCCTGGTCGCCACCGGGTTCGGCTACGACGCCGGCCGCCGCCGGCACCAGGCCCGGGTGGTCGCCGAGTTGATCGGGGACGTGCGGGACATCCGGCGGATGGGGGCGGCGGCGCTGGACCTCTGCCTGGCCGCCGAGGGGCGGTTGGACGCGTACTACGAGAAGGGGCTGGCCGCCTGGGACCTGGCCGCGGGCGGGCTGATCGCCGCGGAGGCCGGGCTGCTGGTGGCCGGGCTGGACGGTCGTCCGGCCGGCCCGGACCTGGTCATCGCGGCCCCACCGGCGCTCTTCACGCCGTTGCACACCCGGCTGGCCGCGTTGGACGCCTCCGGCGGCCCCTGACCACCCCCCTGAGCGCCGGCTGCCGGATCACGGGCCGGCGGCCGGGCCGGGGTCTGCGGGAGCCGGTCGACGCCGTCGACAGGCCGGGTCGCTTACTTGTCCTGCACCGGCATCGGGCAGGAGCCCTCCGGGGCGACCGGCGCGCCCAGGTCGCCGAGGGACTGGTTGACCTCGGTGGTGGTGGCCAACTGCTGGAAGCCGTCGCCCAGCACCACGTCGACCGTGTCGTCCTGGCGCTTGGGGTCGTAGTCGCGTTCGGCGTTGTTGAGGAAGAACGCGCGCAGCAGGTGCGCCGAGCCGACCCCCTTGGGACCGAACCGCAGCAGCGCGACGCCGTCGAAGTGCGCGGCGTTGCCCTCCTTCTTGACCTGGAACTTCCGGTTGCGGAAGTCGTCGCCCACGCTGCTGGCCAGGCCCGGCTCGCCGGTGCCGTTCAGGATGTTGATCTTGACATCCTTGTACGTGCGCAAAGACAGGTCGGCCAGCGGCCAGCCCTCGGGGCAGCCCTTGGCGTTGGCACCGCTGCCCTGGGTGTCGCGGACCACGGCGACGATGACGATGACCAGGGCGACGACCGCCAGCAGGCCGACGACAACGAGTGCTCGCACTCGCGCAAAGCTCATCTGGGTGCTCCCCGGACAGTGGGTGGTGGCGGCGAACGTCGGCGTCGGCCGGCGCCGTCGGCCGTCGAGTACGCCGCTGAGGTTAACGGTTGTCCGGCGGACGCGTGGAAACAGTCCGACATGCCGGCGCGCCAACCGGGAACGGGGTACTACTACCCCTATCTTCGTGTCGCCTGAGTCACATTGGGAACATCTTGGGCCGCTGGGGCGTACATGTCTGCCGCGAGGGCGGTATACATGCCTCGCCCGGTAGGGGGTAAGGTACCGCGCTCGTCGGGTCCTGCCCCCGGCGACCTTGATCCAGAGGCCGTCGGGTCGGGCGACCGACAAACATTGGTGGCCGGCCAGTGGGAACCGAAACAGCGTCGCCCGGCGTTACAACCGGAAGCGACAACATCGATATGGGAGAGTGAAACCGATGGCCACCGACTACGACGCCCCGCGTCGCGACGAGGTCGACCTCGGCGAGGACAGCCTGGAAGAGCTCAAGGCCCGGCGGGTCGACTCACAGTCGGGCGCCGTGGACGTCGACGAGGCCGAGGTGGCCGAGAGCTTCGAGCTTCCCGGCGCCGACCTGGCCGACGAGGAGCTGACCGTGAAGGTCCTCCCGATGCAGCAGGACGAGTTCCGGTGCGGACGCTGCTTCCTGGTGCACCACCGCAGCCAGTTGGCGGTCGAGCGCAACGGCGACCTGATCTGCCGCGAGTGCGTCTGAGCACCCACCACACCAGCGGCGGCCTCCTCGCGGGGCCGCCGCTGCCCGAGCCGCCGTGCGGGTACGGCGGGTTGCTGCTTGACTCGTGGTAGGCGCGTCCACCGGACCGGTGGACACCACGGGAGGGGCAGAGGGATGAACGAGCACGGCGGGTCCGATCCGGACGGTCCGAAGTCCGAAGCCGGCCCGCCCGTCGTCGTGCCCGGGAACCGGGCCGCCGGCAGCGGTCCGGCCGTCCCGCCCGGCAGCGCTCCGGCAGGCACCGACCCGACGGTGCCGCCCGGCAGCGGTCCGGCCGGCGACGAGCTGGGTGCCACGGTGGCGGCGCTGACCGCCGACGACATCGCGCCCGCCCGCCGTCGGCAGCTGCTCGCCCGGCTGGTCGGGCAGGCCCGCAGCCGGGGGCTCGCCGACCTGTTCAAGCCACGGGCGGCGCTGCGCTGGATGACCGACACGGTCGCCGACGTCGCGCCGCACATCCCGGTCCGGGACCTGGCGACGCTGCGTCGGCACTTTCCCGGCCTGGACGACGAGGCGCTCGCCGACCGGCTGGTCCGCAACGCCACCCGGGCCACCGCCGGGGTGGGTGCGGCAGGTGGCGGCGTCGCCGCGGTGGAGTGGACCGTCGCCCCGACCCTGCTGTCCGCGCCGGTGCTGCTCGCCGCCGAGACGGTGGCCGTGGTGTCGATCGAACTCAAGCTGATCGGCGAGCTGCACGAGATCTACGGCGCACCGCTGCCCGCCGGCGGCACTCCCCGAACCCTCGCCCTGGTCCAGTCGTGGGCCAGCCAGCGGGGGATCAACCCGATGATGCCGGGCGTCGGGGTGAGCGCGGTGCTCGGCACCGCCGCCCGCAAGGAGCTGCGGGACACCCTGCTCAAGCGCTTCGGCCGCAACCTGACCACGTTGGGCCCGTTCCTCACCGGCGCGGCCGTGGCCAGCTACCTCAACCGCCGGGCCACCCGCTCGCTGGCCGAGCAGCTCCGCCGGGACCTGCGCAAACAGCGCCGGGAGCTGCCCGGCGGCGACGGACCACCCGCCCTGCCGGCCCCCGGCCAGCCCTGACCCCGAACCGACCCCGGCCGACCGGCCCGGGAGGCGCGTCGGGCCGTACCCCGCCCGCCCCGCTCAGGCCGCGTCGCGGGCGGCCAGCAGGGCGGCGGCCAGCTCGGTCGGCCGGCGGGAACTGACCACCCAGAACGGGGTGGGGTCGTCCGGATCGTCGAGCACCACCTGCACCGCACCGCCGATCCAGGGCCGCTGCACCACGAAGGCCAGCGGATCCGCGCCGACCCCGAGCACCTCGCGCCGGCCGGCGGCGTCGAGCGGGACGGCGTCGGCGACGTACCGGACGGGCAGGTGGGCGTCGTCGACCCACAGCTCACCGTCGGCGACCGCGACCCGGACCCGGCCCAGCCACCACAACCCGGCCAGGGTGGCCGGCAGCAGCAGCACGAAGGGCAGCCAGGCGCGTACCCCGCCGGCACCCATCCACAGCTCGACGGCGGCCAGCCCGGCCAGGGCCACCCCGGCCACCCAGCACCACCAGGGCAGGCCCAGCCGCTCGGAGTACGCCGGTACGACCGCGACGCGCGGCGTCGACGACGGGGAAGGCGACAGGCTCACACCCCGAGGGTACGGAACACGACGGGCCGCCGACCCGGCAGGATGGCAGGGCACCCCGTGAACGCCGACGGAAGAGGCAGACCCGTGACCCACGTCGTACCCGTGCCCGTCCGGCAGCTCGATCCGGAGCTGCCGCTGCCCGCGTACGCCCACCCGGGCGACGCCGGTGCCGACCTGGTGGCCGCCGCGGACGTCGAGCTGCCCCCGGGCGGCCGGGCCCTGGTCCCCACGGGCGTGGCGCTGGCCCTGCCGGAGGGCTACGTCGGCCTGGTCCACCCGCGCTCCGGGTTGGCCGCCAGGCTCGGCGTGACGGTGCTCAACGCGCCCGGTACGGTCGACGCCGGCTACCGGGGTGAGATCCTGGTCAACCTGATCAACCACGATCGGGACGCACCGGCGAAGATCTCCCGTGGCGATCGCATCGCGCAACTCGTTGTCCAGCGGGTGGAGCGGGCCGATTTCCAGCCGGTCGCGGTGCTGCCCGGGTCCCGACGGGGGACCGGGGGCCACGGGTCGACGGGTGGCCACGCCGGGCTCGTGCCCCCGCCCGGCGGCCCGACCCGGACGGCGGACACCGACCGGGTCGGCGTACGGACGGAAGAGGTGGCAGGGTGAGTGCGAACAGCGGAGGGTGGGCGCAGTGATCTTCTCCCGAAAGCGGGCCGGCAACGGGCGGCACGCCCGTGACGAGCGGGCCGACGGCCCCGACGCGTACGAGACGGCGGGCCCGGCCCGTGGCCCGTACGACGTCGCCGAGGCGCCTGACGACGTGCAGCGGCTCGACCTGGGTAGCCTGCACATCCCGGCGGTGCCCGGGGTCGAGGTGCGGGTGCAGGCCGACCCGCAGGGCGTCGTCCAGCAGGTGGTGCTCGTCCACGGGGACAACGCCCTCCAGCTCGGTGTCTTCGCCGCGCCCCGTTCCGAGGGCATCTGGGACGAGGTGCGCGACGAGATCCGGCAGTCGCTGATCGCCGACGGCGCCACCGTCGAGGAGGCCCGGGGCGAGTACGGCGTCGAGCTGCACGCCCGGGTGCGCACCCCGGACGGCCCGACCGACCTGCGCTTCGTCGGCGTCGACGGCCCGCGCTGGATGGTCCGGGGCGTCTACCAGGGGGCCGCCGCCACCGACCCGACCGCGGCCGGACCGCTCGCCACCTGCCTGGACGGCCTGGTGGTCGACCGGGGCCAGGAGGCGAAGCCGGTGCGTGAGCCGCTGCCGTTGCGGCTGCCCCGGGAGATGGCCGACCAGGCCGAGGGCGGCGACGGCGCGACGCCCGCCCCGAACCAGGCCTGACCGACCCGTCCGGGCCGGACCCGCCGCCTGAGGTGGCCGGGTCCGGCCCGGACTGCTGTCCGCCCCCGGCGGCCCGCCCGAGGTCGGCGGCGCGTCCCGGCCACGGGCCGGCAGTGGCTTTCCCGCCGACCGGCTGCGGTGGCGTCCCGGCCACGAGTGGGCGGTAACGGCCCGGCCGAGGCCGGCGGCGGTGGCGTCCCGGTGGGGGCACCGACCGGGGGCGGGCGCACCGGACCGACGCCGTGGGGCCGGATCGGCGTACGCTGGCGGCACGGTCCCGCCCGGGACCGGGGTGACGCCGGTGCCGACCGGTCAGCGTGGAGAGGGTGACGCGGAGGTCATGTCGACCGACGAGAGCCGGATGTCGCTACGGGGCATCCTGCGCCGGTTCACCGCCAGCGAGGCCGAGATCGAGGCGCAGGAGCTGCGCCGGGAGAGCGCCGAGTCCGGTGGCGTGCTGGCCCGGCAGTGCATGCGGGGGCAGGTGGTCTCGGTCGCCGGGCGGCTGCGCACCGTGGTCTACACGCCCCGGACCAACCTGCCCACCCTGGAGGCGGACCTCTACGACGGCAGTGACGTGGTCACCCTGGTCTGGCTGGGCCGCCGGCACATCGCCGGCATCGAGCCGGGCCGGCACCTCACCGCCCGGGGCCGGGTCGCCGTCCGGGACGACCGCAAGGTGATCTACAACCCGTACTACGAGCTGGAGTCGCCGAAGTGACGACGGGACAGCCCCCGGCCACCGAGCCGCAGACCACCCCGCCTGACGACGAGCGGCTGCCCAGCCTCGCCGAGCAGATGGCCGACCAGCTCGGCGGTTGGCGCGGGCTGGTCGAGTCCAGCATCCCCGTGGTGGTGTTCGTGCTGGCCAACGTGGTCGGCGAGCTGCGGCCGGCGGTGATCGCCTCGGTCGGGGTGGCGGTGCTGATCGCGATCGTCCGGCTGGTCCAGCGCCGCCCGGTCCGGCACGCCGTCAACGGGCTGTTCGGCATCGCGATCGGCGCGGCCATCGCCTGGCGTACCGGGGACGAGCGGGACTTCTATCTCCCGGGCATCCTCTACGGCATCGGCTACGGCATCGCCCTGCTGCTCTCCGCGGTGATCCGGCAGCCCCTGGTCGGGTGGATCTGGTCGGTGCTGGTGGCCAAGGGGCGCTCCGAGTGGCGTGACGACCCCCGGCTGGTGCGTACCTTCACCCAGCTCACCGTGCTCTGGGGGGTGGTCTGGCTGGCCAAGGTCGGCGTGCAGGCCGGGCTCTACCTGGCCCACCAGGACACCGCGCTGGGGGTGGCCCGGCTCGCCCTCGGCTACCCGCCCTACGCGCTGCTGCTGCTGATCACGGTCTGGGTGGTGCGCCGGGTGACCCGGGAGTCCGCACCGCAGCCGCTGCCCGGCGGCTGACCTCCAGGGCCGGCACCCGGGGCCGCCGGGGCCGGTCTCCAGAGTCTCCTGTCTCCAGGGTCTCCTGGGCGGCCGGCGCACCCAACCGTCCGGCACCCGCCGGGCGGGACGGTCAGCCCGTGCCGCGGGTCCGTTCCACGCTGTCCGGGCCGAGGATCACCCCGCGCACCTCGTCCTCCACCTGGGCGGTGCACACGAAGATCAGCTCGTCGCCGGCCTCGATCGGGTCGTCGGGGCTGGGCACCAGCACCCGCTTGCCGCGCAGGATCGCCACCAGCGCGGCGTCCCGGGGGAGCGGCACGGCGTGGATCGGCTGGCCGACGTAGGGCGCGGTCGGCGGCAGGGTGATCTCCACCAGGTTCGCCTCGCCCTGCCGGAACGTCATCAACCGGACCAGGTCGCCGACGGTGACCGCCTCCTCGACCAGCGCGGCCATTACCCGGGGCTTGCTGACCGCCACGTCGACGCCCCACTGCTCGGTGAACAGCCACTCGTTCTCGGCCCGGTTGACCCGGGCCACCACCCGGGGCACCGCGAACTCGGTCTTGGCCAGCAGGGACACCACCAGGTTGACCTTGTCGTCGCCGGTGGCGGCGACCACTACGTCGCAGCCCGCGACGTTCGCCTCCTCCAGGCTGGCCAGCTCGCAGGCGTCGGCCAGCACCCAGTCGGCGGTCGGCACCCGGTCCGGGCGCAGCATCCGGGGCTGCCGCTCGATCAGCATCACCTGGTGGCCGTTGTCGATCAGCTCCTGGGCGATCGACCGGCCCACGTTGCCGGCGCCCGCGATGGCGATCCGCATGGCTCAGTGCCCTCCTTCGGGCGGCGTGGCGGCCACCGCGGTGACCTGGGCGGCGATGTCGTCGGTGACCAGCAGGTAGAGCTGGTCACCCTCCTGCACGACGCTGGACGCGGTGGGCAGCATGCCGATGCCGAAGCGGGTCAGGTACGCCACCCGGGTCCCGGCCGCCTCCTCCAACTGGCGTAGCGGCCGGCCGATCCAGTCCTTGTGCACCGGCACCTCGATGATCGACACGGTGCTGGTCGGGTCCCGGAAGATCTCCACGTTGCCCTCGGGGACCAGGTGGCGCAGCATCCGGTCGGCCGTCCAGCGGACGGTGGCGACGGTGGGGATGCCGAGCCGCTCGTAGACCTGCGCCCGGCGCTGGTCGTAGATCCGGGCGGCGACCCGGGAGACGCCGAACGTCTCGCGGGCCAACCGGGCCGAGATGATGTTGGAGTTGTCGCCGCTGGAGACGGCGGCGAAGGCGTCCGCCCGTTCGATGCCGGCCTGGCGCAGCACCTCGCCGTCGAAGCCGGCGCCGGTGACGGTGATCCCGGCGAAGTCGGGGCCGAGGCGGCGGAATGCGTCGGCGTCCTGGTCGATCACGGCCACCGAGTGCCCCCGGGACTCCAGGCTCTGGGCCAGCGTCGAGCCGACCCGCCCACAGCCCATGATCACGACGTGCACGGTGTCCCTCCCAAGGTGTGCCCGCCTCCCGGCGACTGTCGTCTGCGAGCCTGCCACGTCCACCCCGACCACGGGGGACCGAACGGTACCGCGCCGGGACCCGGGAGGGGGATCAGGCACCCCCCGGCGACCACGATCCGGTGGTCGTACCCTTAGCGCTTGTGGCCAGTCCCACCTCGCTGCTGAAGCGACTCCTCGTCGGTCGACCGTTCCGGTCGGACCGGCTCCAGCACACCCTCCTGCCCAAGCGCATCGCCCTGCCGGTCTTCGCCTCCGACGCGCTGTCCAGCGTCGCGTACGCCCCGGACGAGATCCTGCTGACCCTCTCCATCGCCGGGGCGTCGGCGTTCCTGTTCTCCCCCTGGATCGCCCTCGCGGTGGTCGTGGTCATGCTGACCGTGGTGGCCAGCTACCGGCAGAACGTGCACGCCTACCCCTCCGGCGGCGGCGACTACGAGGTGGCCACGGTCAACCTGGGTCCCCGGGCCGGGCTGGCGGTGGGCAGCGCGCTGCTGGTCGACTACGTGCTGACCGTCGCCGTGTCGGTCTCCTCCGGGGTGGCCAACCTCGGGTCGGTGGTGCCCTTCGTGGCCAGCCACAAGGTGCTGATCGCGGTGAGCGCGGTGGTGCTGCTGACCGCGATGAACCTGCGCGGGCTGCGCGAGTCCGGCACCGCGTTCGCCATCCCCACGTACGGCTTCGTGATCGTCATCGGCGGGATGATCCTCACCGGGCTGGTCCGGTACTTCGTCCTCGGCGACGACCTGCGCGCCCCCAGCGCGGGACTGGAGATCCAGGCCGAGCACAGCGTGACCGGCTTCGCGCTGATCTTCCTGCTGCTGCGGACCTTCTCCTCCGGCTGCGCCGCGCTGACCGGGGTCGAGGCGATCTCCAACGGGGTGCCGGCGTTCAAGGCCCCGAAGAGCCGCAACGCCGCCACCACCCTGCTGCTGCTCGGCAGCATCTCGGTGGCCATGCTGGTCGGCATCATCTGGCTGGCCCGGCTCACCGGCCTCCAGTTCGTCGAGGACCCCACCACGCAGATCCTCTCCGGCCCCGACGGGTACGTGCAGAAGACCGTGACCACCCAGCTCGGCGAGACCGTCTTCGGCGGCGGGTCGGTGCTGCTCTACGTGGTCGCCGGAATGACCGCGCTGATCCTGTTCCTGGCCGCGAACACCGCGTTCAACGGCTTCCCGGTGCTCGGCTCGATCCTCGCCCAGGACCGCTACCTGCCCCGGCAACTGCACACCCGGGGCGACCGGCTGGCGTTCTCCAACGGCATCGTCTTCCTCGCCGTCTTCGCGATCGTGCTGATCGTCGGTTTCCAGGCCGAGGTGACCAAGCTGATCCAGCTCTACATCGTCGGCGTCTTCGTCTCGTTCACGCTCTCCCAGGCCGGCATGATCCGGCACTGGAACCGGCACCTGCGCACCGAGCGTGACCCGCAGGCCCGCCGGCGGATGTTCCGCTCCCGGGCGATCAACGCGTTCGGCATGGCGATGACCGGCACCGTCCTGGTCATCGTGCTGATCACCAAGTTCCTGCTCGGCGCGTGGATCGCCATCGCCGCGATGGGGGTGATCTACCTGCTGATGCTGGCCATCCGCCGGCACTACGACCGGATCGCCGCCGAGCTGGAACCGACCGAGGTACGCGGCGTGCTGCCCGCCCGTAACCATGCCATCGTGCTGGTCAGCAAGCTGCACCAGCCGACCCTGCGGGCCATCGCCTACGCCCGCGCCACCCGGCCGGACACGCTGACCGCGGTCACCGTCAACGTGGACGAGAAGGACACCCGGCAACTCCAGCAGGAGTGGGAGCGGCGGGAACTGCCGGTGCCGCTGACCGTGGTCGACTCGCCGTACCGGGAGATCACCAGGCCGATCCTGAACTTCGTGGCGAACACCCGCCGGGAGTCGCCCCGCGACGTGGTCACCGTCTTCATCCCCGAGTACGTCGTGGGCCACTGGTGGGAGAACCTGCTGCACAACCAGAGCGCGCTGCGGCTCAAGGGCCGGCTGCTCTTCGAGCCGGGCGTGATGGTGACCAGTGTGCCCTGGCAGTTGGCCTCCACCGCGACCAAGAACCTCGACCGGCTGGACGAGACGCTGAGTCGTACCCCCGCCCGGGGGCCCCGGGTCACGCCGCACAGCGCCCCGCCGCCCGTCCCGCCGGTGGCTGCCGCGTCCGGCGAGTCCGGCCCGTCGACCGGAGACCGCCCGTGACCGCTTACCCCGGCCCCGCCCGTTCCGCGACCACCGCCCGTTCCGGCCCGGCCGGCAGCGACGACGCCGGTGCGGACCAGCGTCCCGGGCCGGACCGACGGGCCGGGCAGGATCTTCGGGCCGGGCAGGATCTTCGGGCCGGGCAGGATCAGCGGCGCGGGCAGGAGCTTCGGCCCGGGTTGGAGGAGGCCGAACGGGTCGAGCTGACAGTCGACGCGGTCGCCCCCGGCGGGCACTGCGTGGCCCGGGTCGACGGCCAGGTGGTCTTCGTCCGGCACGCGCTGCCCGGGGAACGGGTGGTCGCCGAGGTGACCGAGCTGCACCGGGGGTTCGCCCGCGCCGACGCCGTCGAGATCGTCGAGGCGTCGCCGGACCGGGTCGCCCCGCCCTGCCCGTACGCCAGGCCGGGCGGCTGCGGCGGCTGCGACCTGCAACACGTCGCCCCGGCCGCCCAGCTCGACTGGAAGACGACCGTGGTCCGCGAGCAGCTCAGCCGGCTCGGCGGGCTCACCGACGCCGAGATCGACGTGCTGCGGGTCAGCGTCGCGCCGCTGCCCGGCGGCCCGCTGGGCTGGCGCTCCCGGGTCCGCTACGCGGTCGACGCCACCGGCCGGGCCGGGCTGCTCAAGCACCGCTCGCACGAGGTGGTGCCGATCGACCGGTGCCTGATCGCCCACCCGGCGATCCAGGCGCTGCCGGTGCTCGGGCAGAACTGGCCGGCGGCCGACGCGGTGGCGACGGTCGCCTCCACCGGCGGCGAGGTGGTGGTCACCGCCCTCGCCGACGGGACGCCCACCCCGGTCGACCTCCCCGCCGGTCCGGCGGCGACCGACCCCGCCGGCCCGTCCCCGGCCGGCCCGGCGACGGTACGCGAGGTCGCCGCCGGTCGGGACTGGACGGTGCCGTCCGGCGGGTTCTGGCAGGTGCACCCGGCCGCTGCCGACACCCTGGCCGACACGGTCCTCGCCCTGCTCGACCCGCAGCCCGGCGAATCCGTCTGGGACCTGTACGGCGGGGCCGGCCTGTTCGCCGCCGCGCTCGCCGCCCGGGTCGGCCCGGACGCCCGGATCACCGTGGTCGAGTCAGCCGCCGAGGGAGTAGCCGCCGCCCGACGTAACCTCGCCGACCTGTCCCGGGTCGAGGTGGTCGCCGCCCGGGTGGAGACCGCCCTGGCCCGCCGCCGGATCACCGGCCCGGTCGACCTGGTGGTGCTCGACCCGCCCCGCACCGGTGCGGGCGCGGCGGTGGTGCGGGACATGATCGCCGCCACCCCCCGCGCGGTCGCGTACGTGGCCTGCGACCCGGCCGCCTTCGCCCGGGACGTACGCACCTTCGGCCGGGCCGGCTGGCGGCTGGCCGCCCTGCGCGGCTACGACCTGTTCCCGATGACCCAGCACGTCGAACTGGTCGGCCTGTTCCTGCCCCCGGCCCGCTGACTAGCCTGGCCCGATGAAGATCGTCGGGCTGATGTCGGGCACCTCGTACGACGGGGTGGACGTGGTCGCCGCCGAGTTCACCACCGCCGGGGACACCCTGCGGATGCGCCCGCTCGGGCACCGGGAGTGCGGCTACGACGCGGAGCTGCGGGAGCGGATCGGGGCGGTGCTGCCGCCGGGGCCCACCACGGTCGAGGCGGTCTGCCGGCTCGACAACGCCCTCGGCGCGGTGTTCGCCGACGCCGCCGCGCTCGGCGTCGAGCTGGCCGGCGGGCGGGCCGACCTGGTCGTCTCACCCGGGCAGACCGTCTTCCACTGGGTCGACGGCGGCACCGTGCGGGGCACCCTCCAGCTCGGCGCGCCAGCCCGGGTCGCCGCCCGGGTGGGCGTACCCGTGCTGTCGGACCTGCGGTCGGCGGACGTCGCCGCCGGCGGGCAGGGCGCGCCGCTGGTCCCCGCCTTCGACGCCCTGTTGCTCGCCCCGGCCGCCGACGCCGAGCCGGGCGGGCGGCCCGGCGGCGGGGTGCGGGCGGCGCTCAACCTGGGCGGTATCGCCAACCTCACCGTGGTCGCGCCGGACGCCCCCGTGCTCGGCTACGACGTGGGCCCGGCCAACGCCCTGCTCGACGCGGCGGCCCGGCGGTTGCTCGACCGGCCCTGCGACGTCGACGGGGCACGCGCGGCGGCCGGCCGGGTGCACCCCGGGCTGCTGGCGTTGCTGCTCGCCGAGCCCTACTACGCGGCGGAACCGCCCAAGTCGACAGGCAAGGAACTGTTCCACGCCGGCTACCTCGACGACCGGCTGGCGGCGCTCGGGGAACCGGTCGGCCGCGACGACGTGTTCGCCACGCTGACCGAGCTGACCGCCCGGACGGTCGCCGACGCCTGCCGGCGGCACCGGGTGACCGAGCTGGTGGCTGCCGGCGGCGGGGTCCGCAACCCGACCCTGTGGGGCCGGCTGTCCGCCCTCGGCGGCGGCCGGTGGACGCTGCGCACCACCGACGACCTGGGGGTGCCCGCCCAGGCCCGGGAGGCGTACGCGTTCGCCCTGCTCGGGTGGCTGTCCTGGCACGGGCTGCCGGGCGCGCTGCCCTCGGTGACCGGCGCGCGGCGGGCCGCCGTGCTGGGTTCGTGGACGCCGTCCGGGCCGCCGTACGGGGTGGTTGCGCCGCCCCCGCCCCGCCGGCTGGTCGTGCTCCGCTGATCCAGGGGTCCACCTGCGGTGATCCACGGCAAGGCTGCGGAGTGTGCGGCGGCCGATAGACTCTCTCGTCATGAGTGTTGACGAGGACACGGCCAACCACGGTCGGCTACTGGGCACCGTCCGTGGTCCGCAGGACGTGAAGCGGATGACCGGCGAACAGCTGGACATCCTCGCCGCCGAGATCCGTGACTTCCTGATCGCCAAGGTGTCCCGGACCGGCGGGCACGTCGGCCCCAACCTGGGCGTGGTGGAGCTGACCCTGGCCATGCACCGGGTCTTCGACTCGCCGCGTGACCGGCTCCTGTTCGACACCGGCCACCAGTCGTACGTGCACAAGATCCTTACCGGCCGGCAGGACGGCTTCGACAAGCTCCGCCAGCGCGGTGGCCTCTCCGGCTACCCCAGCCAGGGCGAGAGCGAGCACGACCTGATCGAGAACTCGCACGCCTCCACCGCCCTGTCCTACGCCGACGGCCTGGCCAAGGCGTACGCCCTGCGGGGCGAGCAGCGCAGCGTGGTCGCCGTGGTCGGCGACGGGGCGCTCACCGGCGGCATGTGCTGGGAGGCGCTGAACAACATCGCCACCGCCGGCAACCGGCTGGTGATCGTGGTCAACGACAACGGCCGCTCCTACTCGCCCACCATCGGCGGCCTGGCCGACCACCTGTCGTCGCTGCGGCTCAACCCCGGCTACGAGAAGGTCCTCGACACGGTCAAGGACGCCCTCGGCAACACCCCGTTCGTCGGCAGGCCGATGTACGAGGTGCTGCACGCGGTCAAGAAGGGCATCAAGGACGCGGTCGCCCCGCAGGCGATGTTCGAGGACCTCGGCATCAAGTACGTCGGCCCGGTCGACGGGCACGACGTCGCCGCCGTCGAGTCGGCGCTGCGCGCGGCCAAGAACTTCGGCGGCCCGGTGATCGTGCACGCGGTGACCCGCAAGGGCTACGGCTACCGCCCGGCCGAGGAGGACGAGGCGGACTGCCTGCACGGTCCGGGCGCGTTCGACGTCGAGACCGGCAAGCTGCTCGCCGCCCCGTCGGTGAAGTGGACGCAGGTCTTCGCCGACGAACTGGTCGCCATCGCCGACGAGCGGCCCGACGTGGTGGGGATCACCGCCGCGATGGCCGAGCCGACCGGCATCGCCACCCTGGCCCGCAAGCACCCCCACCGGGTGTACGACGTGGGCATCGCCGAGCAGCACGCGGCAACCTCCGCGGCCGGCCTGGCGATGGGTGGCCTGCACCCGGTGGTGGCGGTCTACGCGACCTTCCTCAACCGCGCCTTCGACCAGGTTCTGCTGGACGTGGCGATGCACCGGTTGCCGGTGACCTTCGTGCTGGACCGGGCCGGCATCACCGGGCCGGACGGGCCGAGCCACTACGGCATCTGGGACATGTCGGTCTTCGGGGTGGTGCCGGGGCTGCGGATCGCCGCTCCCCGCGACTCCGCCAGCCTCCGGGAGGAGCTGCGCGAGGCGATCGCGGTCGATGACGGTCCCACCATCGTCAGGTTCCCCACCGGCACCGTCGCCGCCGACCTGCCGGCCATCCGCCGGGTGGGCCCGGTCGACGTGCTGGCCGAGTCGGCGCGTACCGACGTGCTGCTGGTGGCGGTGGGTGCCTTCGGCCTGCTCGGGATGGAGGTGGCGACCCGGCTGGCCGAGCAGGGCTACGGCGTGACCGTGGTCGACCCGCGTTGGGTGCGTCCGGTGCCGGCCGAACTGGTCGAGCTGGCCGCCGGGCACCGCCTGGTCGTCACCGTCGAGGACGGCGTACGGATCGGCGGTGTCGGTGACGCGCTGGGTCAGGCGATGCGGGACGCCGACGTCCGGGTGCCGTTGCGCGACCTGGGCGTACCGGCCGACTGGCACCCGCACGGCACCCGGGCGCAGATCCTCGCCGACCTGCGGCTGACCGCGCAGGACGTGGCCCGCGACGTCACCGGCTGGATCTCCGGCCTGGACGGCGACGCCCCCTCGGTGGAGACGGTCCGCCTCCCGGCCCCCGACACCACCCCCAACTGATCCACCCCGACCCCAGGGGCGGTCCCGGCCCTGCCGCGACCGCCCCTGCGCCCGTCTCCCGGCCCGCGCCCTCCCTCCACCACTCGCCTCGCGCGTATCGCCGCCCCCTCCGCCCCCGGTGATCAAGAGGTTTGCGTCAGTTTCCCCCGTGATCAAGAGGTTTGCGTCAACCCAGAGATCAACTTTGACGCAAACCTCTTGATCACCGGGGCGAGCCGGGGGGTGGGGGGCGAGGTGGGTGGGGTGGGGGGTCAGCGGCCGCCGGCGGAGCGGTAGTAGGTCTTTTCGGCGGTGGCCAGGCTGAAGGTCTGCCGGGAGGCGGGCATCGGGACGACCACCAGGCCGGGACGTTCCACCAGGCGGGGGGTGCCGGGCGGCACGGACAGGGAGGCGTCCCGGTTGCCCCGCCAGGTGAGCACCACCAGCGGCTGCCCGGGCACCGGCAGCACGTAGGTCTGCAACGGGTTGGACCGGTCGGCGGGGGAGACCACAGGCGTGCCGTCGCCGGCCGGCCGGTAGACCACCGCGGTCATCGTTCCCGCGTCGGTCTCCCAGGTGAGCTGCTCCAGGTCGCCGGGGTCGTTACCGCCGCCCAGCGTCATCTCGCCGATGGCCCGCACGGCCACCTTCTCCATCGGCCACGACTCGGGCACCGACCGGGGCGCGTCCCGGTCGCCGATGCGGCGCGGGATGCTCCCGAACGGCCCCTGCTCGTCGGCCAGCACGCAGGTGTCCAACCCGTCGAGGGCCCGCCGGCCGGAGCCGGTGTCGTCGCGGACCAGGGGATACCTCGGGTCGACGGTGGCCGCGCCCAGGTCGAGCAGGCGGTCGGCGGCCCGCCCTCGGGGCAGCGACTCGGTGGCCCGCAGGGTGGCCGTCACCGGCACCGCCCGGCAGTCGGGCACCTTCACCGCACCGGTCAGCCCGTCGGTCAGCATCAGCGCCCGACCGTCCGGGCCGAGCAGCCGCTCCACCCGGCCGGAGGTCAGGTAGCGCCGGCCGTCCGGCAGGTGCAGCGGGAGGACGTCGGCATAGACCAGGTAACCCGGGTCGGTGTACTCGCTGGCGCGGGTCACCTCGTAGCGGCCGTCACGCCCGGTGAGCTGGAGCAGCCAGGAGGCGCTCTCCCCGGGCACGTCGGCGGCGACCAGGGCCAGCGGCACCCCGTCGACCGCACCCGACCAGAGGATCCCCGACGACGGCAGGTGGACCCGGTCGTCGACAGGCGAACGCCAGGCGCGGACCGCCTCGGTCACCGCCGCCGTCGCCGTGGCGTCCCCGGCGAGCGCGCCGCGCGGCGGCCACACCGCGCGGGTGCCGTCCAGGCTGTCGTAGCCGACCCGCAGCTCGTGGACCTGACGCGAGGCGACCGGGCCGCACGCCGGGGCGGCCAGCAGCAGGGCGAGCAGCGCGGCGACCGTCGTGCCGCGACGGCGAACCGATGCCATCCCTACGCCCCCGATCGCGTCGCCGTCGTTGTCGGAAGACCACATGGTACGCAACGCCCGGTGACGCCCCGCAGCCGTGTCCCGATGACCACAAGGGACACCAGAGTGAATTTCGGGCTTTTTCCCGGCTCCGGTAGACTCCGCCGACTGTGACGTCTGCCGAGCCCCGTGGCGCCTCCGCACCGGCCCCCGACGACTCCGAGGGCCCTGCCCGAGGCACGACGGCCACCGCGACAGCGCCCGCACCCGTGACCCTTTCCACCCCTGCCGACCTGCGTCTCGCCGACGTGCCGGCCCCCGTGGACCGGACGGTCGAGGCGACGCCTGTCGACGCGCCGCCGGTGGGGACGACACCCGGCGGGCCGGCCACGGCACCTGACGTCGACGGTGCCGACGCGGCGACGGTGGCCGTACCGGAGCGGGGGGTTGCGGACACGGACGGTGACGGCGCGACGCCGGCCGCATGGTGGCGGCGCTGGCGCTGGACCGCCCGCCGCAAGGACCTGGTGGTGTACGGCATCTTCCTGCTCGTCGCGCTCTGGGTGACCAGCCGGATCTGGGCCGACCCGGCCGGCCGGGTGGCCTCGCTCTACAGCAGCGACCCGGCGCAGGTGCAGTTCTTCCTCGCCCACTCGGTGCGGGTGGTGCTGCACGGGGAGTTCCCGTTCTACACCGACCAGTTCAACTACCCCGACGGCGTCAACCTGATGGCCAACACGGCGGTGCTGGCGCTGGGCATCCCGATGGTGCCGGTCACCCTGCTGTTCGGGCCGGCGGTCTCCTTCGTGGTGCTGGTCACCCTGGGCCTGGCCGGCACCGCCGCCGCCTGGTACCACGTGCTGTCCCGGCACCTGGTGCGGCGGCGGCTCGCCGCGGCGGTCGGCGGCTGGTTCTGCGGGTTCTCCCCGGCGATGCTCTCGCACGCCAACTGGCACCCCAACATCATCAGCCAGTTCCTGCTGCCGTTCATCGTGTGGCGGGTGATGGTGCTGACCCGCTCCACCCGGCCGGTGCGCGACGGGCTGCTGCTCGCCGTGCTGGTCACCGGGCAGGCGTTCATCAACGAGGAGATCCTGCTCTTCACCGCCCTGGCCTGCGGCATCTTCCTGATCGCCATGGTGGCCCAGCGGCCGGCGCTCTGGTCGGCGGCGTGGCGGCCCCTGGCCACCGGGCTGGCCGCGTGCGCGGTGCTGGCCGGGGCGCTGCTGGCGTACCCGCTCTACATCCAGTTCGCCGGGCCGATGGCGTACCACGGGCTCAGCGACGCGGTGCAGGACTACGGCAACGACATCGCCGCGTTCTTCGCCCCCGGCTCGCCCACCTTCGGCGGCAACGAACGGGCCAACGTCAACCTGGCCCCGAACTACTCCGAGGAGAACGCCTTCTTCGGTTGGAGCCTGTCGCTGATCGCCGTCGGCATCGTGCTCTGGCTACGCCGCGAACGCCTCGTCCGGGCGCTCGCCGTGACCGGCGCGTTCTTCGCGCTGCTCTCCCTCGGCGAGCGGATCTCCTGGTGGGGGCGGGACCTGGTCACCGGGCCGTGGGAACTGCTGGTGCGGCTGCCGCTGCTGGACGCGGTGGTGCCCACCCGGTTCGCCCTGATCACCTCCGTGGTGATCGGCATGCTGCTGGCGCTGGCCGTGCAGCGGGCCTGGACGCTGCGCGGCGCGCAGTGGCAGCACGCCAAGACCGTCACGGTGGCCGCCCTGGTGCTGGCGCTGCTGCCGATCGTGCCGATGCCGTTGAAGGTGACCTCCCGCCCGCCGGTGCCGGACTTCATCACCGCCGACCGCTGGCGCGAGTACGTCGGCCCCGGGCAGACCCTGGTGCCGGTGCCCGTGCCCAGCATGGGCAACACCCACGGGATGCGCTGGGCGGCGGCCACCAACCTGGACTTCAAGATCCCGGGTGGCTACTTCCTCGCCCCGCGCAACGGCAACACCGGTGACCCGGGCCGGTTCGGCGGGCGGCCCAGCGGCATCGGGCAGCTGCTCGACGAGGTGGCCACCACCGGGCGGACCACCAAGCTGGACGACCGGCAGCGCCGCCGCAGCCTGGACGAGCTGCGGCACTGGAACGCCGCGGTGCTGGTGCTGCCGCTGCGCCAGCACAACGCGGAGCCGCTGCGCCGCACCGTCGAGCAGTTGGTCGGCCCCGCCCGCCGGGAACTCGACGTGTGGGTGTGGGACGTCCGACCGCTGTCCGCCCGCACCGCCTGACGTTCCGGTGGGACCCGGCCGGGTCCCACCGTGCGCCGGTCGGGCCACCGCGCCAGGGCGGGCGGGTCAGTCGACCAGGGGGCGGACGTCCCAGAGCCAGACGTCGTCGACCCGCTGCGCCGGGCCGAGCAGGCCGGTCATCAGGTCCCGCAGCACCGCCTCGCGCGGATGGGCCCCCAGCACCACCACCGACGCCCGCCAGAACCGCAGGTCCTCCAGCGCCTGCCGGCGGTTCTCCCCGGTCAGCGCGGGCACCGTGCCGGCGTCGATGGTGGCGTAGATCAGGGTGCTGGTCGGGCGGTTCGGCGCGCCGAAGACCCCCTCGCCCAGCTCGTTGGGGCCGATAAAGTAGCCCCCCGGCACCGGGAACTCGTGCCCGGTCAGCGCGCTCCAACGCAGCGTGGACAGGCCGTGCACGTTGCTCGGGATCGGCACCGGGACCAGGGTGCGCCCGGCCGGCACGTACGGCCGCCAGCCGCCGGCGGTGATGAAGTGTGGCGGCAGGTCGATGTGCTGCGCGGGCAGCGGGCGGGGGAACAGCGGCAGCACCGCCAGCGCGATCGCCGCGTACCCGACCGGCCGGACCCACCGGCGACGGGTCGGCGTGGCCTTCCCGGCGCTGTCGACGGGGGTGTCGTCGGCGGCGGCGCGCGGCATCGGCACCCGGGGCCGGCCGTGGCCGCCCACCGCGTCCCAGGCCAACGCGAGCAGGACGCCGACCGCACCGGTCACCACCAGGGTCAGCCGGGTCGGCATCATCATCTCGACCAGCGGCAGGTCGTCCGGGATGTACGCCCACGGGCCGTCCACGGTGGTCTCCACCCCGTTGAACCGCACCTTGGGGCCGATCGCGGCGACGGTGAAGACCACCACCAGCACCCCGGCGACCCGGGCGGCCAACGACCGCCGCCAGAGCAACACCAGTGCGGCCAGCGTGACCAGCACCAACGGCCAGCCGAACCAGGTGTTCTGCTCGGTCAGGCCGATGGTCTTCTCGACCGCCTCGTCCCCGGCCACGGTGTCCCGGGCGAAGGTGACGAAGGCCATCAGGTCCTCGCCCCAGTTGTGGAACACCCCGCCCTGCAACCCCCGGTAGGACTGCGGCCCGTTGAACTGGTACCAGATCGGGTACGCGGTGAGCAGCAGCGCCAGCCCGCCGCCGACCCCGAGCGCGGCCAGGAAACCGCCGGCCCGCGCGCGGGCCTCGCGGGGCCGCTGCACCACGTACGCGACCACCGCCACCAGGCAGGCCAGCGCGGTCAGCAGCAGCATCTCCTCGTTGATGAAGACCTGGTACGCCACCAGCAGGCCCAGCACCAGCCCGTCGCGCCGCCACCGGTCGGGCCGGCCAAGCAGCAGCACCCGGGCCACGATCAGCGGCAGCAGGAAGTTGGAGACGAAGTTGGGCTGCCCGTTGGCGTGGTGCACGATGCCCGGGGCGAAACCGAGGAACGCGCCGCCGACGAACGCGCCGGCCCGCGAGCGCACCAGGTGCCGGGAGAGCATCCAGTACGAGGTGGCCGCCGTCGCGGCCAGCGCCCCGCCCAGGTAGAGCGCGTACGTCACCTGCGGGCCGAACAGCAGCGTGACCGGGGCCAGCGGGATGGTCATGCCCAGCAGCGAGGTGTTCGCCATCATGTTCACCCCGTCCGGGGCGTTCTGCCGGGCGCTGAACAGCGGGTTCTCCAGGTGCCGCACCGAGTACGCGCCGTGGGTGAACAGCCACTCGAACCAACTGTGGTCGGTCGGCAGGTGGGACGACACCCGGTGCTGCACGTCCACCCAGTAGTTCAGGCACACGAGAACGCCGATCAGCGCATAGGCTCCGATGGCGAGCACGTCGGCCCGGCCCGGCCGTCGGCCCGGCCGCCGCTGCGGGTCTGTCGCGTCGGGATCGACCGCATCGGGTTCGACCGCGTCGCGCGCGGACGTCGGGTTCAACGAGGGATCTACCACCGGCACGGCCACGACGGGCCATCGTACAGGCGACGACCGGCCGTCCCGGTGACCCGGTGTGTGGCGTTCCGCGTTGACCGGCGGGAGGTCGGCGGGGTGTGGCGGTCGAAAGAGGGTGCGCGTGACGGTCATCGATCTGGGTGAGCTGCGCGACGACCCGCTGCCGCAGCCACCCGGCCCCGCACCCCGGGCCGTCGGCCGGCCGCTGCGGCTGGTGGTGGTGCTGGCGCTCACCCTGCTGGCGTTGACCGCCGCCGCGCCGGTGGCGAAGCGGGCGGCGTTCGTGGTGCCGGCCCCGCTCGGCTCGATGGTGCTGCTCCACGACGGGGAGGTCTTCCTGCTCGAACCGGGCGACGCCCCGACCGCTCCCGGCTGGTTGAGCGCGTGGACGATCCCCACCTCCCCGGGCGCGCGGCCGGTACGGCGGTGGCAGGTGCCGGTACCGGTGTCGGTGACCGCCGGCTTCACGCAGCTGCGCCGGTACGCCGACGTGCTGCTGCTCACCGGCACGGTGAGCTGGCCGGACGGGGAGTACCGGGCGTTCGCCCACGACCGGGACACCGGTCGGGTGCGGTGGCAGCGCGCCGGGACGGGCCTGTCCGCCGGCCCCGACCTGCTCTTCGAGGACGGCACGGACGGCCCACAGACCTACCACTCGGTCGACCCGAGCACGGGGCGGGACCGTTGGTCGGCGGCGGTGCCGGCGCTGTTCACCATGTTCCGTCACCGGGCCGACGGCGTGGACCGGATCGTGACGGTGGACGCCGGCGGCACGGCCGAGGTCTGGGACGCCCGACGCGGGGTACGCCTGCACGGTGGGCAGCTCGACCACGAGGGCACGCCGTCGGACACCAGCTTCGAGGTCGTCGGTGACCTGCTGCTCGCCGTCGGCGGTAGCTCCGGCCGACTCACCGGGTACGGCCTCGACCGGCTTGACCGCCGATGGGAGGTGCCGCTGCCGACGCCGTCGTTCTTCGCGGAGTGCGGGTCGTTGCTCTGCGCGCAGGGCATCGCTGGCGGGGTGCGGGCGCTGGACCCGGCGACCGGCCGGACGGTGTGGCGCGACAACCGGTGGGAGCTGTCCGGGATCGAACGCGGTGGCCGGCTGCTGGCGAGCAGCCTGGGCCGGGGCGTCTGGCACCCGCTGGCGGTGCTCGACGTCGCCTCCGGGCGGGTCGCCGCCGAACTGGACGTCTGGAACGTCGCCGCGTCGAACAGCCCCGACGGGCCAGTGTTCGGGTTACGCCCGGCCGGCGAGGGCCGGATGCTGGTCGCGGAGCTGGACGTGGCCGCCGCGCGGGTCGGGGTGCGCGACGTGCTGCCGGCCGTCTCCGGCGACTGTCAGAGCGACGGGCGGTTGCTGCTGTGCCGGCTGATGGACGGCAGGTTCGGGGTCTGGCGGGTGCCCCGGTGACGGTGATCGACCTGGGTGAGGTCGGGCACCACGACGAGCCGCCCCCGCCGGCACGCCGGCCCCGGGGCCGGCGGTCGGCCGGCCACCCGGCGGCCGTCGCCCTGACCGCCCTGCTCCTGCTGCTCACCCTGGCCGGCGCGGCACCCGGGCCGACCCGGTTGGCCCCGGTGCCCGTGCCGGACGTGCCGGAGCCCAGCCACCTGATCGTCGGGGGCCTGCTGGTGCTCGCCTACCCGTCGGCGCTGTCGCCGGCGGGTAGCCGGCAGCTCACCGCGATCGACCTGGCCGACGGGCGGGTCCGCTGGGAGACGTCGCTGTCGCCCCGGCACCAACTGGTGGTGCTGGAGGGGGCCGGCGACGACGTGGTGGTCACCACCGACCCCGGTGGCGAACCGGTCTCCATGGTGCTCGACCACGTCGACGGGCGGGCCCGGTGGCGGCAGCCCGGGGTGGCGGTGCCGACCGCCGACGGCGGGCTGCTGCTGGAGGACCTGCACGTCGACCGGGTGGCGGTACGCGGGGTCGAGCCGGCGACCGGCGCGGTCCGCTGGACGGTCACCGCCGGGGCGGCCACCGTCGGCTACCGGCCGGGGGAGCGCGGCGTCGCGGAACTCGTCGTGGTGACCAGCGCCGGCCGGGCCGACGCGTACGACGTCGACACCGGCGTACGCCGGCTCGCGTTCCCGGTGCCGCCCGCCCGCGGCGACCATCACCACGTGGCCCAACCGACCGGTGACCTGCTGCTGGTCGACGGGGAACCGGGCCGACTGGCCGCCTACGACCTGGCGTCCGGCCGGCGACGGTGGGACACCCCGGTGCCGACGCCGGACGGCTGGTCCGTCCGGTCCTGCGGCGACGCCGTCTGCCTGGGAGAGGCGTTCGGGACCCGGGTGCTCGATCCGGTGACCGGCCGGGTGCGCTGGACCTCCGACTGGTGGGCCCCGGTCGCGTCGGTCGCCGGCCGGATGGTCGGGGTCAGCGCCGACGGGCAGCAGGGGCTGGCCCTGCTCGATGCGGCGACCGGTCGGTCCGTGGCCGAGCTGGGCAGGTGGGAGCTGGTCCACCAGTGGCCGCCCACCGACGCGCTGCTGGTCGTCCGGCCGGTCGGCGGCGGCCGGCAGTTGGTGGCCGAGCTGGACCCGACCGACGGCACGCTACGGGTCCGGGACGTGTTGCCCGGCCGGTGGGAGGCCTGCTCGCGGAGCCAGGGGGTGCTGGTCTGCTGGCGGCAACGCGACAGCATCGGGGTGTGGCGGATGCCCGACTGACGGTGTCGCACGGCCCACCTGGCGCCGGGCGTTTGGCCGGCGGCGCTAGGTTGTCGGACAGGTCGGCGAGGAGGTCGGGATGCGGGTGCTGGTGGTCGAGGACGAACGGAACCTCGCCGACGCGATCGTGCGGGGGCTGCGCAAGCGGGGCATGGCGGTCGACGTGGCGTACGACGGGGACGCCGGCCACGAAGCCGCCTTCGTCACCAGGTACGACGTGGTGGTCCTCGACCGTGACCTGCCTGGCATGCACGGCGACCAGATCTGCGCCGAGCTGGCCGCCTCCGGCACCCTCACCCGGGTGCTGATGTTGACCGCCAGCGACAGCGTCGCCGACCGGGTGGAGGGGTTGGGTCTCGGCGCGGACGACTACCTGCCCAAGCCGTTCGCGTTCGACGAGTTGGTGGCCCGGGTGCAGGCGCTGGGCCGGCGGGCCACCCCGGCCGCCCCGCCGGTGCTCCAGGTGGGTGACGTGGTGCTCGACCCGGCCCGCCGGGTGGTCACCCGGGCGGGTGCTCCGGTCGACCTGACCAACAAGGAGTTCGGGGTGCTCAGCGAGCTGGTCAAGGCGCGCGGCGCGGTGGTCTCCAGCGAGGAGTTGCTGGAACGGGTCTGGGACGCCAACACCGACCCGTTCACCACCATCGTCCGGGTGACGGTGCGGACCCTGCGCAAGAAGCTCGGCGACCCACCGTTGATCGAGACGGTGGTCGGCGCGGGCTACCGGACGGTCGACTCGTGACCCGGCGGCTGCGGCCCACCCTGCGGTTACGGTTGACCCTGCTCAACGGGGTGCTGCTGGTCGGGGCCGGGGCGATCCTGGTGACGCTGGCCTGGCTGCTGGTGCGCGACGCGCTGCGGCCCACCGACGAGCTGCGGCCGGGCACCACCGTGCTGCTGGCCGACGGGCGGTCGCTGGACGCGGCGGTGTGGCAGCGGCAACTGGTCGACGCCGCCTCCGACGAACTGCTGGTCAAGGGCCTGCTGGCGCTACTGGCGATCAGCGTGGTCGGGGTGGCCGGGGCGTACTGGGTGGCCGGCCGGACGCTGCGCCCGCTGCACCAGGTCACCGCGACCGCGCGCCGGCTCGGCGAGACCACGCTCGACCAGCGGATCGGCTGGTCCGGGCCGGACGACGAGGTGGCCGAGCTGGCCCGGACCTTCGACGCGATGCTGGACCGGATCACCGCCGCCTTCGAGGCGCAGAAACGGTTCGTGGCCAACGCCTCGCACGAACTGCGGACCCCGCTGGCGGTGATGCGTACCGAGATTGACGTGACGCTCAGCGACGACGAGGCGGATGCTGCCGAGTACCATCGGATGGCCACCGTCGTCCGGGACGCCTCGGAGCGCGCCAACGGACTGGTGGACGCGCTGCTGGTGCTGGCCCGCAGCGAGGCCCAGACGGGTCGACGGCTGGCCCGGCGTACGGAGTGTGACCTGGCGACAGGCACCGCCAACGCGTTGTCCGCGATGTCCCGCGAGGTGGAGCGGATCGGGTTGCGGGTGCAGTCCTCGCTGCGACCGGCCCCGGTGACCGGTGACCCGGGCCTGCTGGACCGGCTGGCCGGGAACCTGATCGAGAATGCGGTGCGCTACAACCACCTGCACGGCCGGCTCTGGGTGCGTACCGGCACCGACGGGCGGTCGTCCTGGCTCGTGGTGCGCAACACCGGGTTCGAGGTGGACCAGGCCGACGTGCCGGGGCTGTTCGAGCCGTTCCGCCGGGGCGGGCGGGAACGCACCGGGGCCCGGGGGTCCGGGCTGGGCCTGTCGATCGTCCGGGCGGTCTGTGACGCGCACGGCGGGACGGTCCAGGTCACCGCGCAGAAGGGCGGGGGCCTTGAGGTGACCGTCACGCTGCCCTCTGCCGAACAGACCCCGGGCTGAATCTGCTTGCCGGCCGGCCGGACGCCTGCAATGATCGCCCCGTCGGCCCGGACCGGGGAGAGGGGGTGCGGTAGATGTCCATCATGACCTGTCCCGCGCCCCGCCCTGCCCACCGCTGACACCACACGTCACGGGGCGCGTTCCACCGCTGCGAAAGGCAGACCCGTGAGCGCACGGATCCACAACATCGGTATCGACTGTCACGACACCTACGCCCTGGCCGGTTTCTGGGCGCAGGTCTTCGACTGCCCCCGCCAGCCCGACGACCAGCCCGGTGACCCGGAGGCGATGCTGCTGCCGCCGGGCGGGCCGGAGGTGCTCTTCCTGGCCGTGCCGGAGGGCAAGTCGGTGAAGAACCGCCTGCACCTCGACCTGGAGCCGGTCGACCGGACCCGGGACGAGGAGGTCGCCCGGCTGCTGGCCGTCGGTGCCGTCCAGGTCGACGACCAGCGTCGGCCCGACGGCACCGGTTGGGTGGTGCTGGCCGACCCGGAGGGCAACGAGTTCTGCGTGCTGCGCAGCGCCGCCGAGCGGGCCGCCACGACCGGCTGACCGGCCGACCGGGCTGACCGGCGGCGATGCCGACGGGCCGGCCTGGACGCCGACGGGCCCCGCCCACCGTGGGGTGGACGGGGCCCGCCGGGGCGACCCGGGTGGGGTCAGCCCTTCTTCTCGATCTGCCCGCGCATGGTGACGAACTCGGACTTCAGCTCGGCGGCCGACTTGTAGTACTGGACGATGAGGCCCACACTGCCCCGGTCGGCCCAGATGCAGACGCCCAGCGGGACGCCCTCGCTCTTGCCGTCACCGCACTTGGCGTCGCCGCCGAGCGGGCCGGCGTCGACGGCCGCCATGTTGGTGACGTTGAGCTGGCTGGAGATGCCGGTGACGGCGTCGTCGAGTTCCTTCTTGGGGTCGACCATCACACCCGACGCGGCGGCGATCATCAGCAGGTCCTGCTTGGCCGGGTCGCCGTAGAAGGCACCTGCGGTGCTCGTCTCGTTCTGCACGGACTTCTTCATCTCGGTGACCAGGCTGTCGGCGACCGCCTTGAGGCCCGGCTCGGTGACCTGCGGGCGGCCGGCGAGGGTGGCGGGGGCGGAGACGGTCGTGTTGGCGGCGTCCACCGCCTCCTTGACGTCGTCCTTGAGGGCGAACGCGGCGATCGCCGCGCCGCCGAGGCAGAGCACCAGCAGCACGGCCAGCACGATCAGCACGATCTTGCCGACGGACCGCTTCTTCGCCGGCGCGGGCGGGGCGGCGTACGGGGTCGCCCCGACGCCGTCCGGCTGCTGCGGGAAGCCGCCCTGCGGGGCCGGCGGCGGGTAGCTGCCCTGCGGCGCGTCGCCATCCGGCTGGTGGGCGGGAGGGGTGGTCGGGGGCTGGGACATCAGGTCGGCTCCAGAGATCGTTTGTTGAGGCCGGGTGATCTTAGCCAGCCCGACCGACACCCTCGCCGCCGACCGTTCCGCCCCTGGTCAGCGTGCGGGGCGGCCACGGGGTCCGGTGGACCCGGTGACCGCCCCCGGAGCGGATCAGTCGCGCTTCTCGATCTGACCCCGGATGGCGACGAACTCGGACTTCGCCTTGGCCGCCGAGGAGAAGTACATGACGATCATGCCCACGCTGCCGTGGTCGGCCCAGACGCAGACGCCGAGCGCGATGCCCGACGCCTTGCCGTCGCCGCACTTCGCGACCCCGCCCAACGGGCCCGGGTCGATGGTGGACATCTTGGTGACCGCAAGCGAGCTGCCCAGTCCCTTGACCGCGTCGTCCAGCTCCTGCTCGGGGAGGATGACCGGACCCGAGGCACCGGCCATCATCACCATGTTCCTGCTGGCCGCGCTGCCGTAGAACGCGCTCACCGCGCCCGTCTCGTTGCGGACCTCGGATTTCATGTCGCGGACCATCTGGTCGGCGATCCGGCGCAGCTCCGGGTCGGTGCTCTTGGACCGGCCACCGAGGGTCGACGGGGTGACCAGCCGGATCGGGCCCGGGTCGTCGACGTCCTCGGACGGGGTCGGGTCGGGGGTCGGGCTGTCGGTCTCGACGGGGGTGGGGCTCGGGGTGGGCGACGTGACCGCGGTGGGCGTCGGCGACGGGGTCGGCGTCTTCGGGTCGTCCTCGCCACTCAGGGCGACCCAGGTGAGGCCGCCGCCACCGAGGCAGAGCACCAGGAGGCCGACGAGGCCCAACGACAGCAGCAGCGGCAGCTTCGACCGCTGGGGCGCGGGGGCGTGCGGCGGGCCCGGCGGGGAGCTGAACGGAGCGCCGCCGAAGCCGGCGTACTGCTGCGCGGCGGGATCGGGGTAGCCGCCCGAGCCGGCGGCACCCGGATAGCCCGGCTGCGGGCCGGGGTAACCGGGCTGCGGGATGCCGGGATAGCCGGGCTGGGCCGCACCCGGGTAACCGGGCTGCGGTGCCGCCGGGTAACCGGGCTGCGGGCCGCCCGGATAGCCGGACTGAGGACTACCGGGCGGCCCGGAGTGCGGGGCGGCCGGATAGCCCGACGGTGGGGTGGCGGGCGGCCCGGACTGCGGTGCGCCGGGGTAGCCGCCCTGCGCCGGGTCGGGCTGCGGCCAGCCGCCGTACTGCGGGCCGGGGTACTGGTCGGCCGGCGGACCCGACTGCGGATCGGCCGGCCACCCGCCGGGCTGCGGGTTCGATGCCGCCGGATACGGCGTGGTGGGCCAGCCGCCACCCTGCGGCGGCGTGTGCGGACCCTCGGGCGACGCCGGTGGGCCGTCGGACACAGGCGGAAAGTGACCGGTGGGCGAGCCGTGCTCCGGCTGCCCGGACCAGGGATCGACCGGCGGTGAGGTCATCAGATCAGCTCCAGGCGAGGGTGAGAACGCGTGATGGTAGCCAGACGGAGCCCGGCCGCGCAGCCCCCCGAGTCTGACGAGGGTACGCAAACGACGATCGCGGTGGCCACGATATCCCGGGGGGAGGACATCGTCGGCCACCGCGATCGGCGGGGGAGCGGGGATGGTTCAGGCGCGCAGGCTGGCGGCCCCACGCGGCAGGAAACGCTGGCCGGTGACCCGCTCGGAGGTGCCGGTCCGGTCCAGGTACGGGGTGATCCCGCCCAGGTGGAACGGCCAACCGGCACCGAGGATCATGCACAGGTCGATGTCCTGCGCCTCGGCGACGACGCCCTCGTCGAGCATCAGCCGGATCTCCTGCGCCAACGCGTCGAGGGCGTTCTGCCGGACCCGCTCGGCGCTGAGCGGCTGGTCGCCGACGACGAGCAGCTTGGCCACCTCGTCGTTGATCCGGTCCTCGACGACGATCGGCTGACCCGAGTCGGCGATCCGACGTAGGTTCTCGCTGACGCCGAAGCGGTCCGGGTACGCCGCGTGCAGGGTGCCGCCCACGTGGTAGGCCACCGCCGGCCCGACCAGTTGGAGCAGGGCGAGCGGACGCATCGGCAGCCCCAGCGGGTCCAGTGCGCTGTCGGCAACGTCCAGCGGGGTGCCGGCGTCGACGGCGGCGAACACGGTGCCCAGGAAGCGGGTGAGCAGCCGGTTGACCACGAACGCCGGGGCGTCGGAGACCAGCACCGAGGACTTCTTCAACTGCTTGCCCACGGCGAACGCGGTGGCCAGGGTGGCGTCGTCGGTCCGTTCGCCCCGGACGATCTCCAGCAGCGGCAGCACCGCCACCGGGTTGAAGAAGTGGAAGCCGACCAGCCGCTGCGGATGCTCCAGCTCGGCGGCCATCGCGGTGATCGACAGCGAGGAGGTGTTGGTGGCGAGCACCGCCTCCGGCGCGACGATCTTCTCCAGCTCGGCCCAGACCTGCTTCTTGACGTCCAGGTCCTCGAACACGGCCTCGATGACGAAGTCGGCGTCGGCGAAGACGGACTTGTCGACCGAGCCGGAGACCAGGCCGTACAGCTTGGCGGCGGTGCCCTTGTCCATCCGGCCCTTGCTGACGGCCTTCTCGATCTGGGTGTGCACGTAGCCGACACCCTTGTCCACCCGCGACTGGTCCAGGTCGGTCAGTACGACCGGCACCTGGAGGCGGCGGGCGAACAGCAGCGCGAGCTGGCTGGCCATCAGGCCGGCACCGACGATGCCGACCTTGGTGACCGGCCGGGCCAGGGCCTTGTCCGGTGCGCCGGCCGGCCGCTTGGCCCGCCGCTGCACCAGGTCGAAGGCGTACAGGCCGCTGCGCAGCTCCTCGGAGAAGATCAGGTCGGCCAGCGCCTCGTCCTCGGCGGCGGTGCCGGTGGCGAAGTCGGCGTCCTTCGCCGTCTCCAGCAGGTCCAGCGCCTGGTACGCGGCCGGCACCGCGCCGTGCAGCCGTTGGTCCAGGGTCTGCCGGGCGAAGTAGAGCACGCCCGCCCACATGTCCCGGTCGACCTCGGGCCGGCTGACGGTGACCTCGCCCCGCACCACCGCGGCGGCCCACTCCAGGGACCGTTCCAGGAAGTCGGCCGGCTCCAGCAGCACGTCCGCGATGCCCATCTCGGCGGCCTGCTTCGGCTTGAGCATCTTGTTCTGCATCAGCGGGTTCTGCAGGATCACCTGGGTGGCGGCGGGGATGCCGATCAGGTTCGGCAGCAGTTGGGTGCCGCCCCAGCCGGGGATCAGGCCGAGCGACACCTCGGGCAGGGCCAGCGCCGCCGCGCCACCGGACAGCGTCCGGTAGTGGCAGTGCAGGGCCAGTTCCAGGCCGCCGCCCATCGCCGCGCCGTTGACGAAGGCGAAGGTGGGCACGGCGCTGTCCTTCAGCCGGGCGAAGACCCGGTGGCCGAGCCGGCCGATCTCCAGCGCCTGCTCCCGGTCCGCCAGCGCCGGCAGGCTGGTGATGTCCGCGCCGACGCAGAACACGTACGGCTTGCCGGTGACCGCGACGAACGCCGGCTCGGCGGTGAGCGCGGCGGTGATCGCCTCGTCCAGGCTGGCCAGGCCGCCCGGGCCGAAGGTGTTCGGCTTGGTGTGGTCGAAGCCGTTGTCCAGGGTGATCAGGGCGGCGGGCCGGTCCAGTCCCGGCACGTTCACCTGCCGCAGCAGCGCCCGGGTGACGACCTCGTTCGGTGCGCTGAGGCTCATTTGTCTGCACCCTCCCAGTTCGGGTTCTCCCAGATGACCGTGCCGCCCATGCCGATGCCGATGCACATGGCGGTGAGGCCGTAGCGCACCTCGGGGTGCTCGGCGAACTGCCGGGCGAGCTGCGTCATCAGCCGTACGCCGGAGGAGGCGAGCGGGTGACCGATGGCGATCGCGCCGCCCCACGGGTTGACCCGGGGGTCGTCGTCGGCGATGCCGAAGTGGTCGAGGAAGGCGAGCACCTGCACGGCGAACGCCTCGTTCAGTTCGAACAGGCCGATGTCGTCGATGCTCAGGCCGGCGATGCGCAGTGCCTTCTCGGTCGACGGGATCGGGCCGACGCCCATCACCTCGGGTTCGACGCCGACGTAGCCGTACGACACCAGCCGCATGGCGACCGGCAGGCCCAGCTCACGGGCGGTGGCCTCGTCGGCGAGCAGGCTGGCGGTGGCGCCGTCGTTGAGGCCGGCCGCGTTGCCGGCGGTGACCTTGCCGTGCGGGCGGAACGGGGTCTTGAGGGTGGCCAGCTTTTCCAGCGAGGTCTCCCGGGGCGCCTCGTCGGCGGTGGCCAGGCCCCAGCCGCCATCGGCGTCGCGGATCGCGACCGGCACCAGGTCGGCCTGGAGCTTGCCGTCGGCGTACGCCTTGGCGGTCTTGACCTGCGAGGCGAGCGCGAACGCGTCGGTGCGCTCCTTGGTGATGTGCGGGACCCGGTCGTGCAGGTTCTCGGCGGTGGCCCCCATCACCAGGGCGGACGGGTCGACCAGCTTCTCGGCGATGATCCGCGGGTTGGGGTCGACGCCCTCGCCCATCGGGTGCCGGCCCATGTGCTCGACGCCACCGGCGATGGCGATGTCGTAGGCACCCATCGCGATGCCGCCGGCGACGGCGGTGACGGCGGTCATCGCGCCGGCGCACATCCGGTCGACGGCGAAGCCGGGGACGGTCTTGGGCAGTCCGGACAGCAGGGCGGCGGTGCGGCCGATGGTGAGGCCCTGGTCGCCGATCTGGGTGGTGGCGGCGACGGCGACCTCCTCGACCCGCTCCGGAGGCAGTTGCGGGTTGCGGCGCAGCAGCTCACGGATGCAGCGGATCACCAGGTCGTCGGCGCGGGTGTTGGCGTACATGCCACCCGCCTTGCCGAACGGGGTGCGGACACCGTCGACGAAGACGACATCCCGAACTTCTCGGGGCACTTGGAGCCTCCTTATCGACCACGACCCGGCCGACGCGCCGCGGGGGCGGCACGGGCCGGGTGAGGGTCGGCCGGCACTGGCGTTTCCCCGGGAATGCTACTCGCCAGTAACCATGGCCGTCACCACCCCCGGTGTGGCCCATCCCACACTCCCGGCGCGGGGGCACCCGGCCCTGGCCGGCCCGGAGACGGGCCGGCGTGGACCGGGATGCGGACCGTCAGGGACGACGGAGGGTGGCGCGGTGGTGGCTCAGGCCCGGGGCGCGGGCAGCAGTGCCTCGGCGAGCGCGGGCAGCAGGAGGGAGAGCTGCCACTGGCGTGCGCCGTAGCCGCGCAGGACCTCCGCGACGGTGTCCACGGTGATCTCGTCGGGCGGCTGCCAGGCCAGCCGGCGGACCGAATCCGGGGTGATCAGGTTCTCCGGCGGGAGCCGGTGCTCACCGGCGACGCGGACCACCACCTCCCGGCAGCGGGCCAGCCGCCCGGCGGCCACCGGGTCGCGCTCCGCCCACCGGTGCGGCGGGGGCGGCCCCTCCACCGTCGGGGTGACGGGCAACGCGTCGTCGGCCAACTGGCGGGCCTCGTCGAGCGCCGTCAGCCAGGACCGGGCCAGCCGGCGCACCGACCGGCCGCCGAACCCGGGCAACGTCAGCAGGGTCTTCTCGTCCTTCGGGTCCAGCTCGGCGGCGGCGATGATCGCCGAGTCGGGCAGCACCCGCCCCGGAGCGGCGTCGCGGCGCACGGCGATCTGGTCCCGGGCGTACCACAGGGCCCGGACCCGGGCCTGCGCCCGCGCCCCCCGGACCCGGTGGATGCCGGAGGTCCGCCGCCACGGCTCCGCCCGCACCCGGGGCGGCCGGGTGGCCCAGGTGATCAGCGCGGCGAACTCCTCCGCCGCCCACGCCGACTTGCCCTGCGCGTGCAGCTCGGCGTCCAGCGCGTCGCGCAGGTCGACGAGCATCTCCACGTCCAGCGCCGCGTAGGTCAGCCAGGACTCGGGCAGCGGCCGGCTGGACCAGTCCGCCGCCGAGTGGTGCTTCTCCAGGGTGTAGCCGAGCAACTGCTCGGTCAGCGCGGCCAGGCCGACCCGCTCGAAGCCGGCCAGCCGGGCGGCCAGCTCGGTGTCGAACAACCGGCGCGGACGCAACCCCAGCTCGGCGAGGCAGGCCAGGTCCTGGCTGGCGGCGTGCAGCACCCACTCGGCGTCGCCGATCGCCTGGTCGAGGGCGGTCAGGTCGGGCAGCGGCAGCGGATCGATGAGCGTGGTGCCGGCCCCCTCCCGGCGCAGCTGCACCAGGTAGGCCCGCTGGCTGTAGCGGTAGCCGGAGGCCCGCTCGGCGTCCAGGGCCACCGGGCCGGTGCCCGCCGCGAAGCGGGCCACGACCTCGTCCAGCTCGGCGGGGGTGGCCACCGGCTGGGGGGTGCCGTCGCGGGGCGCGGTCAGCGGTACGGGCCCGCCGGAGGGCTGCTCGGTGCCCGGGTCCGCCGGCTGGGCGACGGCCGGGGGCGGAACGTCTGCCGTACGGCTTTCGGCGGCCCGACGGCGCAGGGGTGGTTCGTCGGTCACCTGACAACCCTAGTGCGCCGGGCGAGATGGTGTGCGCAGCCGGTCCGGTGTGTGTCGTCCCGGTGTCCGACAGAGGTCGGGACGGTGAGGACGGCCACCTCGACCGCAGGACATTCGATGTCCGATAGGACGTCCTCAGGGCACCCGGGACATCTGCTTGTGCTCCGGGCGTGTCGCGTCGTTACCGGGAGGGCGGCCGGCGGTCAGGCCGCGCCGGCCGGCCGGCGGTCGGTGAGCGCGGTGACCCCGGGCGGCGGCAGCCCTGCGGTGGAGGCGAGCAGCGCACACCAGGCCGACAGGTGCGCGCCGAGGTCCTCGCCGAGCGGCGTCCAGGACGCCCGGATCTCGACGTCCCCGGCGGCGGGCGGGCCGGCCAGCTCGCCGAACCGGGTCGACACGGTCTGGGTGACCGTGCCACCGGCCGCCCGGTAGTCGGCCTGGTGCGCCTCCAACGCGTCGGTGAGCCAGGTCCAGCCCACCCCCGGCAGCAGCGGATCGGCGGCCAGGTCGACCTCCAGGTCGGCGGTCACGTAGGTGACCAGCCGCAGGGTGCCACGCCAGGCGTCGTGCCCGGCCGGGTCGTGCAGCAGGATCAGCCGCCCGTCGGCCACCTCGTCGTCGTCGCGCAGCACGGTGGCGGAGAGGGCGAACGCGTACGGGGCGAGCCGCTGGGGCGCGCCGACCTCCTCCAGGACGATCTCCGCCCGGGGGGTGACCGACCGCAGGCCGGCGACCGCGCGGGCGAACGTCTCCGGGAGCGCGATCGGGGGGGCCATGACCGGCAGCCTATGCCGACGCGCCGTCGCCCGCCGTCACGGCACGCCGAAGCGCCGGCCCACGGCGGTGTCCCGCCGCCGACCGGTGCGTCCCGGGGGTGCGGGTCACAAATGGCGGCGCTGCCCGTCGGGCCCGCGCGGGTGCGTGGCACGATTGCCGCGATGACCACCGACACCACGGGCACCGCCGCCCGAGACGGAGAATCCCGCCGCAGCGGGCCGGCCGACTCGCCCTTCGTCCGGGCCTGCCGCCGGGAGTCCGTCCCGCACACCCCGGTCTGGTTCATGCGCCAGGCCGGCCGGTCCCTGCCGGAATACCGGGAGATCCGGGCCAACGTGGGGATGCTGGACTCCTGCCGCCGGCCGGACCTGGTCGCCGAGATCACCCTCCAGCCGGTCCGCCGGCACGGCGTCGACGCGGCGATCCTGTTCAGTGACATCGTCGTCCCGGTCGCCGCGGCCGGCGTCGACCTGGACATCGTCGCCGGCACCGGGCCGGTGGTGGCCGAGCCGGTGCGCACCGTCGCCGACGTCGAGCGGGTCCGCCGCATCGACCGTGCCGACGTGTCCTACGTGGACGAAGCCGTCCGGCTGCTCGTCGCCGAACTCGGCGACACCCCGCTGATCGGCTTCGCCGGTGCGCCGTTCACCCTGGCCAGCTACCTGGTCGAGGGCGGACCGTCGCGGACCCACGCCAGGACCAAGGCGATGATGTACGGCCAGCCCGACCTGTGGCACGCGCTGTGCGCCCGGCTCGCCGAGGTCACCCTGGCGTTCCTGCGGGTGCAGGTCGACGCCGGGGTCTCCGCCGTGCAGCTCTTCGACTCCTGGGCCGGGGCCCTGTCCGAGGCCGACTACCGCCGCTTCGTCCTGCCGCACTCCACCGCCGTGCTGTCCGGCCTGGCCGACGCCGGGGTGCCCCGGATCCACTTCGGGGTGGGCACCGCCGAGCTGCTCGGCGCGATGGGGGAGGCCGGCGCCGACGTGGTCGGCGTCGACTGGCGTACCCCGCTGGACGTGGCGACCCGCCGGATCGGGCCGGACCGGGCCGTGCAGGGCAACCTCGACCCGACCGTGCTGTTCGCCCCCTGGCCGGTGATCGAGGCCGAGGTGCGGCGGATCGTCGAGCAGGGCCGCGCCGCCCCCGGACACGTGTTCAACCTCGGTCACGGCGTGCTGCCCGAGACCGACCCCGAGGTGCTGACCCGGGTGGTCGCGCTGGTGCACGAGGTGTCCGCGCGCCGGGACGAGCAGGGCTGAGCGGTGCGGCCGTGGCGGGTGGCGGTGGTCGGTGGCGGGATCACCGGCCTGGCCGCCGCGCTGCGGCTACGCGACCGCGCCCCTGCCGACACCGAGATCACCGTGTACGAGCAGTCTGGCGCGCTCGGTGGCAAGCTGCGCACCGGTGAGCTGGCCGGCCGTACGGTGGAGTTCGGCGCGGAGTCGTTCCTGATGCGGGACCCGGCCGGGGGCGAGTCCGCCGCGGTGGCCCTGGCCCGCCGGCTCGGCCTGGCCGGGCGGATCGTGCACCCCACCGTCGGGCAGGCCGCGCTCGTCGTCGACGGCGGGCTGCGCCCGGTCCCGGGCGGCACGCTGGTCGGCGTACCCGGGGACCTGGCGGCGGTGGCGGCGGTCGCCGAGCCCACCCTGGACGCCGACCGCGACGGCGGCCGGCCGCTGCTCGACGCGGACCAGGACGTCTCGGTCGGGGAACTGGTCCGGGCCCGGTTCGGTGAGCAGGTGGTGCAGCGGCTGGTCGACCCGATGCTCGGCGGCGTCTACGCCGGCCGGGCCGACGACCTGTCCCTGGTCACCACCATGCCGGCGCTGGCCCGCGCGGCGCGGGTGGAACACACACTGGTCGGCGCGGTCCGGGCCGCGCAGGCCGCCGCGCCCCGCACCCCCGGCGCCCCGGTCTTCGGCACCCTGGACGGCGGGCTGGGCACCCTGGTCGAGGCGGCGGCCACGGCCAGCGGCGCGGCGATCCGGCGCAACGCGGCGGTCCGCGAGCTGACCCCGGTCGGCGACGGCTGGCGGCTGACCGTCGGCCCGACCCGCGACCCGGAACTGGTCGAGGCGGACGCGGTGCTGCTGACCGTGCCGGCCCGACCCACCGCCCGGCTGCTCGCCGGGTTCGCCGCGGCGCAGGCGGCGACCGTCGGCGGGCTGGACTACGCCAGCGTCGCGCTGGTCACCCTGGCGCTGCCCGCGCCGGCGCTGCCCCGGCTCTCCGGCTTCCTGGTGCCGGCGGGCGAGGGGCTGCTGATCAAGGCGTCGACCTTCTTCACCACCAAGTGGGGGCACCTGGCCGCGCCGGACGGGCTGGCCCTGGTCCGCGCCTCCGTCGGCCGGTACGGCGAGGAGACCTCGCTCCAGCTCACCGACGACGACCTGCTCGCCACCGTGCACCGGGAGCTGACCCGGGTGCTCGGGGTGGCGTTGCCCGCACCGGTCGCCGGTCACGTACAGCGCTGGGGCGGCGCGCTGCCCCAGTACGCCCCCGGTCACACCGGGCGGGTGGCCGCCGTCCGGGCGGCGCTGCGCGCGTCGCACCCCACCCTGGCGGTGGCCGGCGCGGGTTTCGACGGGGTCGGCATCCCGGTCTGCGTCCGCTCCGGCGAGAGCGCGGCCGAGGAGATCATCGAAGCACTGGGAGGATCGGGTCCATGACCGAGCAGAGCACCGAGCAGTCCAACGCGGCCCGGATCCGGGAACTCAACGAAACCGTGCGCTACACCATGTGGTCGGTCTACCGGGCCACCGGCGGGCTGCCGGCGCTGCGGGAGAACGTCACCGGCGAGGTGGAGTCGCTCTTCGAGGAACTGGCCGGCAAGGACGTCGTGGTCCGGGGCATGTACGACGTGGCCGGGCTGCGCGCCGACGCGGACGTGATGATCTGGTGGCACTCGTCGTCCAGCGACGCCCTCCAGGACGCCTACCTGCGGTTGCGCCGGACCACCCTGGGGCGGGCGTTGACCCCGGTGTGGTCGCAGTTGGCGCTGCACCGGCCGGCGGAGTTCAACAAGAGCCACATCCCGGCGTTCCTCGCCGACGAGGAGCCCCGGCCGTACCTGTGCGTCTACCCGTTCGTCAGGTCCTACGAGTGGTACCTGCTGCCGGACGCCGAGCGGCGGGAGCTGCTGGCCGAGCACGGCAAGATGGCGCGCGGCTACCCGGACGTCCGGGCCAACACGGTCGCCTCGTTCGCCCTCGGCGACTACGAGTGGATGCTCGCCTTCGAGGCCGACGAGCTGCACCGGATCGTCGACCTGATGCGGGACCTGCGGGCCTCCGGGGCCCGGCGGCACGTCCGCGAGGAGGTCCCGTTCTACACCGGCCGGCGTCGTTCGGTCGCCGACATCGTCAACTGCCTGGTCTAGGGCCTGTCCTGCCGATCATGGAAGCCAGATGATGGCGGCGATGAGGACCAGGCCGGACCGGTAGAGGGATGCGCGCTTGGCGTAGCGGGTGGCCAGGTCACGCCACTGCTTTAGCCGGTTGAAGCAGCGCTCCACGACGTTGCGCTTGCGGTAGATCGCCTTGTCGAAGGCCGGTGGTCGCCCGCCGTGGCTGCCCTTGGCGGCCCGGCGGGCGACCTGGTCCGAGCGTTCCGGGATGACGTGCCGGATCCCGCGTTGTCGCAGGGCTCGACGGGTCGAGTCATGCGCATAGCCCTTGTCCGCGATCAGCACCTCCGGTCGCTTGCGGGGCCGACCCGGCCCGGGCTCGTTGATCCGGATCGCATCCAGCAGCGCCAACAGCTGCGGGTTGTCACCGGCCTGGCCCGGGGTGAGCAGGATCGACAACGGCCGACCGCGTCCGTCGACAGCCAGGTGGATTTTCGTGCTCAGTCCGCCGCGGGATCGGCCGATGGCCTCGCCATCTTGCGTACCAGGTGCCGCCGGACTTGCCGTGGAGCCCCTTTTTTACGGGCGCCAGCGGCATGCTGGTGCGCCCGCACGATCGACGAGTCGATGCTGATCGTCCACTGCACCGGTGTGCCATCGTCGTGGACCTGCGCCGCCGCGAGAATCCGATCCCACGTTCCGTCAGCGCTCCACCGGCGCAGCCGTTCGTGGCAGGTCTTCCACGGCCCGAAGCGTTCCGGCAGGTCACGCCACGGCGCACCCGTACGCAGCTTCCACAAGATCCCGTTGATGACCTGGCGATGATCCCGCCACCGCCCCCGCGCACCGCCCGGCTCGGGAAGCAGCGGGGCGATCACCGCCCACGCCTCATCGGTCAGCTCACCACGACGTACCACCGGCACATCGTCAACGACCAACCGCTACAAGATCGACAGGACACGCCCTAGTCCGACCACCGGTCCGGTCGGCGTACCGGCCCGGCCGGGCGTGCCCGGCGTCGATCCGGGCGTGCCCGGTGGTGCCGCTCGGCCGGCGTGGTGCTGTCGGAATGTGGACGCGTCCGGCTCGCAGCCCGCTGCGGACGCTCCGGAGTGGAATGACGACGGTAACCTGAGAGATTCAAGACGGTAACTTCCGTGCCGTCGGGATCCACGGGGGCGTGCCGGTGTCGCAGATCGTCGAGTTTCCGCTGGAGGGTGGCGGCAGGGTCCAGTTCGAGACCCCCGCCGAAGAGGGCACCGTCCCGGTCGGCCGGGGCGGCGCGGCGGCGACCCGGGCGCACGAGACACTGGAATCGGCCCTGACGCACCTACGGCAGGTCAGCACCGCCGTGCTGCGCAACCTCCGCGATGTCGCCGAGCCACCGGACCGGGTCGCGGTGGAGTTCGGGGTCAAGGTGTCGGCCCAGACCGGGCTGATCATCGCCAGCGGCACCTCGGAGGCCAATCTCACCGTTCGGGTCGAGTGGGACCGGCCCGGCACGGAAACGTGAGCCGGATGGCGTCGTGATCATGGGCGCGCGGGGAAAGCCCGACGTGGGGCCGGTCCATCCGGTGCCTGACGACGCAGAACTCGCCGTCGCCGGGGTCCGCAACGCCGCCGGTACGGTGGTCGGCGCGGCCTTCCTGATCGATCGTCACCTGTTGCTGACCTGCACCCATGTCGTCCGGGCGGCCCTGACCGGGGAGGTCTCCCCGACGCCTGACGAGCCGGCTGACACCGCGTCCCTCAGCGGTGGGCAGGTCGAGGTGGTCTTCCCGCTGGTGCGCCGGGGACGGCCGGCGATCGCGGTGGTGCTGCCCCCCGACGACCCCGACGATCCCGACGACCCCGGTGACGTGACCGTCCTGCGCCTGGTGACGCCGGTGCCGGCGGGCATCCGGCCGGTCCGGCTGGCCCGACCGGGGGAGTCCGGCACCCGGGACCGCGTCTGCCGGGTTTTCGGCTTCCCGGGGGGCAAGGGCCGCTGGTTCGAGGGACGGGTCGTCGGGCCGGTAGGTGGCGGATGGATGCAGTTGGCCAACCCGACCGACGCCGGTTACCAGATCCAGCCCGGTTACTCAGGCGCCCCGGTCTGGGACCACCGGGTCCGCTGCGTGGTCGGGATGATCGTCTCGGCCGACCAGCGCACCAGGCCCCAACTCGAATACCCGGCCGCCTTCATGATTCCTATCCGGCGGCTGCCGGTGCCCGCCACGTTCGGCCCACCGCTGGTGGTGACCCGGTGGCGGCAGCCGTTCAGCCGGTGGCGTACCGATTCCGGACCACCTGCCGGCCAGCTGGCCCGGCCGGGGACGCCGGCACCGGCGGGAACGCCGTCACCGGACGCGGCGGCACGACCGCGCCGGCTGCGACCGGGGTGGATCGCGGCGCTGGTGGCGGTGCTGGCCGGCATCTGCATGGTCGCGCCCGAACCGTTGCCCGGGTGTCCCCCTGCGGCGGAGTTGCGGGTCGCCGTGGCCCCTGACGACCTGCTCACCTACCAGACGGTCGCCGCCGCCTTCCAGCGGTCCTCCGCGGTGCGCGGTTGCCGCACCGTGAACATGTTCGTCTACTCCGCATCGGCCGAGGAGGTGGCCAAGGGCCTGCGACACGACTGGTCGGCCTCGGCCGGGGAACCGGCGAGCAGCGGTCGTCCGGCGGTGCCGGGCTGGTACCCGGCCGACGTCGGCCCGCGTCCGGACGTCTGGTTCCCCGGTGCCGAGCCGCTCGACGACCAGCTGCGCAACCTGGACAGCGTGCGGGACTTCGAGACGGTTGCCTGGTCACCCCTGGTGCTGGGGGTGCCCCGGGGCCTCGTCGACGCCGACCGCGACGACCTCGACCGGCAACGCTCCCTGTCCTGGCCGGAGCTGTTCGGCAAGGCCAGCCGTTCCGCGACCGACCCGCCCGTGGTGACCGGTGGGGGCCGGCCGGTCCCCGGCGTCGGCTGGCAGGTGGTACGCCCCGACCCCACGCTCTCCCCGGAGGCCCGGATGGTCGACGTGGCCCTCTACCAGGACGTCGGGACGACCCAGCTCCGGCGGCAGGTGGAACAGCCGTTGGAGCGTACCCAGGACGCGCGCGGCTACCCGCTCGGCACCCTCGCCGCGGTGCTGTGCCGGCAGCGGCAACTCGCTCAGGACCCGTCCGCGCCCATGCCGCCCGCCGTGATCACCACCGAGCAGGCGCTCGTCCGGTTCAACGGCGGCCACCGGCTCGGCGACGCCTGCGCCGAACTGGGGCGGCCCACGCCCCACCGGTCTCTGGTCGCCTTCTACCCGAAGCAGACCCCGGGCGTCGAGCACCGGGTGGTACGCCTGCACTGGCCCGACGCGGTGCAGAGCCCGGTCGCCCGGTCCACCGCCGACGACTTCCGTCGCTGGCTGGCCGGCCCCGGCCGGGACGTGCTGCGGACCGAGGGGTTCCGGGTCGCCGGCCGCGACGAGCCCGGCTCCGGGCTGACCGAGACGAACGGGGTGCTGCCCGACTGGCCGTTGGAGAATCCGCAGTGGCGGCTGGCGGACGCCGCGGACGCCGCGGTGCTCGACACCGCTGACCGGCGCTACCGGGAGGCCCGGCGGCCGGCGCGGGTGCTGTTGGCCCTGGACAGCTCCGGTTCGATGCTGGCCCCGGCAGGTCGGGGCACCCGTTTCGACCTGGCGGTCGACGGGGTGGCCACCGCACTGGGGCAGCTGGGTGTGCGGGACGAGGTGGGCGTGTGGACGTTCTCCACCGCGTACCCCGGTGCCGCCGGACGGCCCCGGCCGGTGGGGCCGGCCGACCCGGCCCGGGACGCGGCCCTGCTCGCCCGGTTGCGCCGAACCGTGCCGTCCGGCGACACCCCGCTGCACCGGACCATCGACGACGGTTTCCGGGAGTTGCGTCGGCCCGGCGACCCCGAGGGCTACCTGCGGGCGCTGGTGGTGCTCACCGACGGACGGGACACGGCCAGCGGAGATCTGGTGCCCCGGCTCGACGGGCAACCGCCGGTGCGGCTCTACGTGCTCGCCGTCGGCGAGGCGAGCTGTGCCGACCGGGTGCGGGACCGCGCCCTGCGACAGGCCGCCCGGTCCACCGGCGGGGAGTGCCGGGAGGTCGCCGCCGAGACGATCGACCAGCGGCTCACCGAACTGTTCGCCCAGTTGTGGGAGAAAGGAGCCGAGCAATGACCGACAGGCAGCCGCACCGGGTCCGGTCGGCCACCCTACGGCGGCTACGCGTTCCGTCCGCCTTCCTGTTCGGCCTGGTGGCCGGCACCGTGCTCGGTGTGCTGGGCACTGTCGCCTGGTACGTGGCCCCGCGCGGCGCCGATCTGGAACCGGGGGATCTGGTGCTGCTCAGCGGCAGGGACACCAGCATCGACCAGCAACGGCGCAAGCTGATCGAACGGTGGAACGAAACCAACCCGCGCAACCAGGCCCGGTTGGAGGAGACCACGGTCAGCGCCGACCAGCAGCGCAGCGAGATGGTCGCGATCGCCCAGGCCCAGGCCGCCGGTCGTACGGAGAACCCGGTCCGGGACATCGACATCTACAACCTGGACGTGACCTTCACCGCCGAGTTCGCCGCCGCCGGCTACCTGCGACAGGTCGACGAGTCGCGACTGAGCGCGGGGTACCTCGACCAGTTCGTGCCGGAGGCCCTCGCCACCGGTCGTTACCAGGGCACCCTCTGGGCGCTGCCGTTCAATACCGACGCCGGCCTGCTCTACTACCGGACCGACCTGCTCGGGGTCCCCGGGGACCTCCCCGGCCAGCGCCGGTTCGACTGGCGCACCATCATCGAACGCAGCCGGGCGCTGACCGCCCCGGCGGGCCGCACGGGCCCCACCATGGGGTACACGGGCCAGTTCGGTCCGTACGAGGGGCTGACCGTGAACGGGATGGAACTGATCTGGGACGGCGGGGTCGAGCGCCTGGTCGACGAGAGCAGCAACCGGGTGATCTTCCAACGCCAGGAGTGGGAGCGGCGGCTGCGGGAGGTCGCCGCGGCGCGCGGGAAGGGTCTGCTCGCCGGTGACGCGTTCGGCGTCCCGGGTGACGAGCTCCGCAGCCTGGATGACTTCGGCGGTGGTCGGGCCCTGTTCATGCGCAACTGGCCGGTCAACTATCCGAGGCTGGACACCCCCGACGGGATGTCGACCCCTCGGGTGCCGTTCCAGGTGACGCGGTTGCCCGGCCCGTCGGCGCTGGGCGGCCAGAACCTCGCGGTGGCGAAGCAGAGCAAGCAGCCCCGGGCGGCCCAGGCCCTGATCGAGTTCCTGACCAGCCGGGAGAGCCAGACCCAGCTGTTCGAGCGGGGCGGTTTCGCCCCCACCCGCAACGACGTCTACGCCGACGAGGACCTCCGCTCCAGGTTCCCCTACCTGGCGCTGCTGGCAGAGGCGGTACGGGAGGCCCGGGTCCGGCCCCGGGTGCCGTACTACTTCTCGTTCAGTGAGGTGTTCCGCAAGGGCGTACGGACCGCGTTGGAGGGTAACGGGGCGTTGCCTGAGGACTTCGAGGCCCGCCTCAACGATGCCCTGCGCGGACGCTGATCCCGGTGACGGTGCCGGCCCGAACACGGAAGTAGTGGCCTCCGGGTGATGGGAGGCCACTACTTCCGCACGGTGTCCGGACCGGTCAGAGGGTCGCGGTGCAGACCGGGGTCGGGCTGGCGCCGCTGCCCGAGGCGAGGAAGCCGAAGGTGGTCTTCCCGCCGGCGGCCAACGCGCCGTTGTAGTTGACGTTGCGGGCGGTCACCGTCGATCCGCTGCTGGTCAACGTGGCGTTCCACGCCTGGCTGACCTGCTGGCCGCCGGAGTACGTCCAGTTGACCGTCCAGCCCTTGATCGCCGAGGAGCCGGCGGTCACGTCCACCTCACCCTGGAACCCGCCGTTCCAGGTCGAGGTCACCCGGTAGGTGGCCGTGCAGCCACCGGTCGCCGGCGGCGTGGTCGGCGGGGCGGTGGTGGGCGGGGCCGTGGTCGGCGGTGCGGTGGTCGGCGGCGCGGTGGTCGGCGGGGCCGTGGTGGGCGGCGCGGTGGTGGGCGGCGTGGTCGGGTTGGTGCCGCCACCGAAGTCCACGTCACTGCACAGGTAGTACGACTGATCCAGGTGGCTGGCCTGCCACACCGTGTAGACGATGTGCCGACCGGTACGACCCGGCGCGTTCACCGGGATCTGGATCGACACGCCGCCGGTGTCCCTGTCCCACTGGGACGCCGGGGTGTTGCCGATCTGCCCGGCCAGTTCCAGGTTGCCCCAGCCCAGCGGTGTGGTCAGCGAATTGAAGCCCTGCTTGGTGACGTACACCCGGATGTAGTCGGCGCCGTGGCTGGCCTGGTCGAAGAACTTCAGCCGGAAGCTGTTCGCCACCGACGTGGTCTTCCACGCGCCCACGGTGTCCAGGGCGTTGTAGCGGCCGTTCTGGGTGCGTCCGCCGCTGCACAGCTGGCCGTCCGGGATGGCGCCCTGGTGGTTGCCGGCGACACCCTCCCGGAACAGGCCGTTCCAGTTCCACATGGCCTGCGGGTCGGCCTGCCAGGCCTGCCAGCACATCGGGTCCTCGGTGGCCATGCGCGGGTTCTGGAACTCGGCGCCCCAGCGCTCCCAGCAGCTGTAGGCGCGGAATCCCGGGTTCACCACCGCGCCGTGCGCGGACGCCGAGTTGGCCAGGGCGGTGGTGAGCAACAGCGCGATGATCGCGCCGATGGTGAGCAGCGACCCCGCGAGCGCGGTGGGTCGTCTGCGTAGGACGGTGGACATGGAGCCTCCGAGGTAAGGGGTCGATCGATCGACGCCCGGACGGCCGGGAGTTGCCCCTCCCGTGCCTGCTGTGCGGCTCCCACGACGGCTCTGCCTCCGCAGGCTTGCATAGGAAAGCGGTATCCGTCAATCTTTCGGGCTGCTCGCCCCGCCGCGCCGCATGGGCAGGTGGGGGATGCCGTCCTCGACGTACTCCGGGCCGGTCACCGTGAAGCCGTGCCCGGCGTAGAAACCGGCCAGGTGGGCCTGCGCCTCCAACACGCACGGCCCGTCGACCAGCCGCAGCGCCTCGGTCATCAGCCGGCCGGCGAGCCCGCCGCCGCGGGCCGCCGGGGCCACCACCACCCGGCCGATCCGCACCACCCCGCCCGGGTCGGCGAGCAGCCGCAGGTAGGCCCGCACCATGCCGTCGTGGGCCAGCCAGAGGTGCCGGGTGCCGGGTTCGACGTCCCGCCCGTCCAGCTCCGGGTACGGGCAGCGCTGCTCCACCACGAACACGTCGATGCGCAACCGCAGCAGGTCGTGGAAGGTGCGTACGTCCAGCTCGGTGAAGCTGGCGACGTGGACGTCGACGGTCTGCGGTGCCATCAGGCGATGGTAGGCGGCCCGCCCGCCGGCCTGACGCGGCAGTGGCGTCAGGTCCCGCAGGGGGCGGGCCGGGCGGGTGCCGACCGGCGGCGCGGGCCGGGCGGGTGCCGACGACGGGTCAGACCGGGCGGGCACCGACCGCGTCGCGGATCTCCGCGCCCAGGGCCTCCACCGCGCGGGCGCAGTGCGCACAGCAGAAGAACCGGCCGCCGACCTCCACCCCGTGCCCGATGATCTTCACCTGGCAGTGCTCGCAGATCGGCGCGAGCTTGTGCGCCGCGCACTCGAAGGAATCGAAGGTGTGCACGTCACCGCTGACCGTGCGCACCTCGAACGCCATCCAGTAGTCGTTGCCGCAGACCTCGCAGGTAGCCACCCGTCACACCTCTCCGAATCGGACATCTGCCCCCAGGGTGCGACAGGGTGGGGGTCGCGCAGGGTGAAATGCCCCGGATCGGTCGGGTCGGACGGCGTTTCGCCCCGGCGTGTCGGGCGTTGGACGCGGTAGGACGCCCGACCCGGAGGATCACGTGATCAAGCGCAGCCTGCTTCTGCTCTGACTGCCCGGCATCGGTCCGGCCCGGTTCGGTTGCTCCGCCTCGGCGTCGGTTCAGCCCTGCTTGGGCTCCAGCCGGATCGACACCGAGTTCACGCAGTGCCGGGTGTCCTTCGGGGTGAAGCCCTCGCCGTGGAAGACGTGCCCGAGGTGGCTGTCGCAGCGGGCGCAGCGGATCTCGGTGCGTACCATGCCGAGGCTGGTGTCCTGGATCTCCCGCACCCGGCCCGGGATGGCGTCGTCGAAGCTCGGCCAGCCGCAGTGCGAGTCGAACTTGGTGTCGCTGGAGAACAGTTCGAGCCCGCAGGCCCGGCAGTGGTAGACGCCCGGGGTCTTCGTGTCGACGTACTCGCCGGTGAAGGGGCGTTCGGTGCCGGCCTCGCGCAGCACCCGGAACTCCTCCGGGGTCAGCCGGACCCGCCACTCGTCCTCGGTGCGGGGCAGTTCGCTCTCGTCAAGACTCACCGGTCAACCGTACGTCGGATGTCGGGGGCATCGCATATGGTCGCGCCATGGCGGCCAGCGGGAAGACGACGGCGACCGAGGTCGAGGTGGCCGGGCGCAGCGTCCGGCTGAGCAGTCCGGACCGGGTGATCTTCCCGGAGCGCGGGTTCACCAAGGCCGACGTCTTCCACTACTACGTATCGGTGGGCGAGGGCATCATGCGCGCCCTGGCCGACCGGCCGACCACCCTGCAACGCTTCCCCGACGGCATCGCGGGGGAGGCGTTCTTCTCCAAGCGGGTGCCCACCCGGGGGGTGCCGCCGTGGGTGCAGACGGTCGGCATCACCTTCCCCAGCGGCCGGGGCGCCGACGAGCTGCGGCCGACCGACCTCGCCCACGTCGCCTGGGCCGCGCAGATGGGCACGGTGGTGTTCCACCCGTGGCCGGTCCGGGCCGCCGCCGTCGACCACCCCGACGAGCTGCGGGTGGATCTCGATCCGCAGCCCGGCACCGACTTCGCCGACGCGGCGACGGCCGCCGCCGAGCTGCGGGGCATCCTCGCCGAGTTGGGCGTCACCGGCTGGCCGAAGACCTCAGGCGGCCGGGGGCTGCACGTCTACCTGCGCATCGCCCCGCGGTGGACGTTCACCGAGGTGCGCCGGGCCACCATCGCGCTGGCCCGGGAGCTGGAACGACGTCGTCCCGACCTGGTCACCACCGCCTGGTGGAAGGAGGAACGCGGGCAGCGGGTCTTCGTCGACTACAACCAGATGGCCCGGGACCGCACCATCGCCTGCGCGTACTCGCTGCGGGCCAACGCGCGGGCCACCGTCTCCACCCCGGTCACCTGGGACGAGCTGCCCGACGTCGATCCCGACGATTTCGACCTGCGTACGGTGCCGGTCCGGTTGGCCGGGCGGGGTGACCCGCACGCGGGCATCGACGACGACCCGGTCGACATCACGCCCCTGCTCGACTGGGCCGAGCGGGACGCCGGGCAGGGCCTGGGCGACCTGCCCTATCCACCCGACCATCCGAAGATGCCCGGCGAACCGAAGCGGGTGCAGCCGAGCCGGGCGAAGCGTCCGGCCGACGACGCCACCGGCTGAAATCGGAATGCCGGCGGCGTCGGTGGTGCGGACTGTTCGTCGGTAATCCGAAATCAGTTGCGCGGCATGCCACTCCCACGTGTGAAAATGGCTTTCCTGCGTACTCTTTCCGGTACTGATGATTGCGCTCGACTGGTCATGACGCCTACGGTCGAATATGAAAGGTAGGATGCGCGGACGTCGGCTGCACTCGTGTGAACAGGGCTTATGCCCTCGCTGTCGAGTGTCCGGTCGACTGCTGCCCGGCGGTGACAGTCGATTCGCCGGTCAGTGGCTCCGATTCATCCGACCGGACGCGGGCACCGGACAAGGGAATCACCATGGCGGCCACGACGAGAAGAACGCAGCGGATCGGCGGGGTGCCGGGCCGGCATTCCGTGATCCTCGAATACCTCAAGATCCTGCCGGCCGTGCTCACCGGGGTGGCCGCGGTCCTCGTCGCCCTCACCGGACTGCTGACCCTGCTCGTCAGATAGTTTCCGGCAGTCGGCCGGCAGGCCGTTCCGCATTCGGCTGCGGGGTCGCGTCCCCGGGCCGGCACCCGTCGACCGGCGCGGGGGTGTTCGCGGGTCGGGTAGAGGGTCGGGCCGTCCACGCGAGGAAACGGTCGAACAGTTCCGCCGGGGACGGGGCCGGGTGCGGATTGAGTCGCACCAGATCGGCGGTGGCCTCGAACAACTGGCTGGCCATGTAGATCGACAGTGCCACCAGGTCCCGCCGGTACTCCCTGGTCAGGAGCAGGCGGGCGGGTTGGCAGGGCCAGGGCGCGGCGCACGTCCGGCACCGCCACAGCGGGCGCATCGGCGGATGCCCACCTACAGGCCGCCGCTGCCGATCATGAACAGGCGAAACGTTCGACGTGGTCACGTCCTCATGGTGTCCCTGTCTGTTGTCTACGGCAATAGTCTCCGTAGTTGTCGGAGTCGAGGGCGGTGCCTGCTGTCATTGTCAACCTGTGGAGCTCGTCGGCGTGTCGGAGATCAGGACGATGCTCGGGAACGTCTCCCGGCAGCGCGCGTCCGTGATCGCCAACCAGCGGAACTTCCCGGAACCCGTGGCGGTGCTGGCGATGGGCAAGGTGTGGCGGAAGGTCGACGTCGAGGCGTGGATCCGCGAGCACCGGCCGGAGCTGGCCACGGACTGATCCCGGCCGGCCGACTGGGATGATCACCTCAATGTCGCTGCTGTTGCGGTCTGTGGCCGCCCTGAGGGCGCAACATCGGCCCACCTGAGTTGATCTCGGTCAGCGTTCGCCCTGATCGCGCAACCTCGGCCCACTTGAGCCGATCTCGGGGTCAGCGGCCGGCGGCGATCGCCTCGACCGCCTCCTTGGCGGTGCGCAGGTCCGTTCCGGTCGCCTCCCGGTACGCCTTGATCGCCCTGATCTTGTCGCCCCGGGCCAGGTGCTCCCGCACCCCGGGCAGGGTCGGGCCCCGGTCCACGACGCCCAGGTGCTCCATGATCAGCCGCTGGCGGCGTTCGATCTCCGTCAGCCGGAACGACACGTCGTCGCGGCGGTTGCGCAGCGGGAACTGCATCACCAGCGCCAGCACGAGGGCGAGAGTCGACAGCATCAGCGCGGTTTCCATGCCGCCGATCACACCAGATCCACGCCTGCGGGCCAACCGGCGGGCCAGGGTAACGATCAAGTAACGGGTGCGAACCTTTCCCACCGGGTCACCGCTCTTGCTCTCCGTCGGCCCGACCCCGGGCCCCGGGGAGGCAACGGATGAAGCTGGTGTGGAGGCGGGCCCGCGAGGCGCGGGGACTGCTGCTCGCGGCGGTCGCCGCCGCAGTGGTCGCGATCGCACTGGTCACCGGGCTGGCCGACTACAACCGGCGGGCCGTCGACGCCGGGCAGCGGGCCCTGATCACCGCCGCGCCCGTCGAGGAACGCAGCCTGCTGGTCAGCGGCTCCGGTGGCCGCGACCGCACCGAGTACGCCACCCGCGACCGGGCCGTCCGGGACGGCTTCGCCACCGCCCTCGAAGGCACCCCGATCCGGGTCTCCGCCGCCCGCTACGGCACCGGCAGGGAACTCACCGGCACCCTCGCCCCGGGCATCCGGACCGGCAAGGAACCTGTCTTCGCCACCCTGGCCACCCTGGACGACCTGGCCGCGCACGCCGACCTCGTCGACGGCGACTGGCCGACCGCCGGGGCCGGCCCGCTCCAGGCCACCCTGCCTGAGAAGGCCGCCGGCGCACTGGGCCTGCGCACCGGCGACCGGGTGCCGATGCGCGACCGCAGCGCCGACCGGCGTACCGAGGTGGTGCTCACCGGCACCTGGCGGCCCCGCGACCCGGCCGACCCGTACTGGCGGCTCGCCCCCGGCCTGGGCACCGACGCGGACGGCGACGCCACGCACGGGCCGTTCGTGCTCGACCCGGCCGACTTCGCGGCCACCTTCCCCGGCTCGGTCTCCGCCGCCTGGATGGTCGCGCCCGACCTGACCGCCGTCGGGGCGGACCGGCTGCCGGCGCTGCGCCGGGCCGTCGCCACCGCCGCGACCGGGGTGCCCGAGACGGCCGGGCTCGGCTCGTCCGCCCAGGCGGTGACCACCCTCGACCGGCTCATCGACCGGATCAGCCGGGCCGACCTGGCCGGCCGCTCGGCCCTGGCCACCCCGCTGCTGCTGATCGTGGTCCTCGGCGGGTACGCGCTGGTGCTGATCGCCGCCCTGCTGCACGAGGACCGGCGCGCCCAGACCGCCCTGCTGCGGGCCCGGGGCGCGGCCCGCCGGCAACTCGCCGGCCTGGCCGCCCGGGAGGCGACCCTGGTGGTCGTCCCCGCCGCCCTGCTCGGGCCGCTGCTCGCCGGTGGGGCGCTGCGCCGGGTCGCCGCTGACGGGCCGGTCGACCTCGGCGGTGCCGTCGGCGGCGGCCGGTGGGTCTGGGCGGCGGCCCTGGCCACCGCCCTCGGCTGCCTCGCCGCGATGGTCGCCCCCACCCTGCGCGGGGCGGGCACCTACGTGGCCGACCTGGCCGCCCGGTCCCGCCCCGACCGGGTCACCACCGTCAGCCGGGCCGGACTCGACCTGGCCCTGGTCGCCTTCGCCGCCCTCGCCTGGGTGCAACTGCGCCGCTACTCCTCACCGCTGGCCGGGGCCGGCAACGACCTCGGCGTCGACCCGCTGCTGGTGGCCGCGCCGACCCTGGGGGTGCTGGCCGGGGCGGTGGTGGCGTTGCGGCTGCTCCCGCCGGCCACCCGCTTCGCCGAACGGTTCGTCGACCGGCGACCGTGGACCGCCACCATCTTCGGGATGTGGCAGGCCGGCCGGCGGCCACACGCCGGCCCGGTGCTGCTGCTCGCCCTCGCCGTCGGCGGCAGCACGCTGGCCTGGTCGCTGGTCGCCACCGGGGAACGGTCCCAGGTCGACCAGGCCGACCACCGTATCGGCGCGGACCTGCGGCTGGTCGAACGCACCGGCGTCGCCCCCCTCGACCGGGCCGCCGCGCTCGCCGCGCTGCCCGGCGTCGACCGGGCGCTACCGGCCTGGCGCGACGACATCCGGGTCGGCCGGGACGACCGGCAGGCCACCGTGCTCGGCCTGGACACCGCCCAGGCCGCCGAGGTGGCGAAGCTCAGCGACCGGCTCGCCGACCGGCCCGCGCGGGAACTGTTCGCGCAGTTGACCGCCGCCCGGGGACCGGCCCTCGGGCTGCCGCTGCCGGCCGACGCCCGCAGCCTCACCGGCACCGTGAGCACCCCCGTCGACCAGGCCGTCGCCCCGCACCGGATCGCCGTGTCGGTGCTGCTCACCCGGGCCGACGGGCTGGCCTACCGGCTGCCCGTGGCGCGCACCGGCAGCGACGGGCGGGCCGTCGGGTTCCGGGTCGACCTGCCCGCCGTCGCGGGACTGCGACTCGCCGGGTTCGAGGCCGACGGCGGGGACGTCGCCGGCACCGCGTACGCGCTGAAGGTGCGGGACCTGCGCACCGTCGGCCCGGACGCCCGGTCCACCACGTTCACGCCCACCGGCCGGTGGCGGGTGGCCGCCGCCGAGTCCACCGGGAACAGCACCGCCACCGCCGACGGGGCCGGACTGACCGCCACCCACCCCGTCGGGTTCCTCGACGGCGGCCGGTACGCCTACCAGCCCGCGTCCCGCTTCGCGGTGGTGCCGGACGGCCCGGACACCGCCGTACCGGCCCTGATGACCCCGGCCGTGCGGGCCGCGCTCAACGTCCGGCCCGGGGAGACCGTGCAGCTGACCCTGTCCGGGGTTTCCCTGCCGGTGCGCCTGCTCGGGGAGGTGACCGCGCTGCCCGCCACCGCCGGCGACGGGGTGCTGCTCGACCTGCCCGCCGCCACCGACTGGCTGATCCGCAACTCGGGCACCGTCCGGCCGGTACCCGAGTGGTGGCTGCGGACCGACCCCGCCGCCCACGCCGAGGCGTCCCGGGCCGCCGCCGCACTGCCCGGCACGACCCTGCTGGACCGCCGGCAGGCCGCCGCCGTGGCTGCCGACGACCCGTACTGGCAGGGGGCCCGGACCGGGCTGCTGGCCGCCGCCCTCGGCTCGGTGCTGCTCGCCCTCGTCGGCCTGGTGGTCGACGTGTGGGCCACCGCCCGGCACCGGATCGGTGAGTTCTCGGTGCTGCACACCCTCGGCGCGTCCCCCCGGCTGCTGGCCCGCGCGCTGCTCGCCGAACAGACCTTCCTCGCCGGGATCGGTGTCGGCGTCGGCCTGCTGCTCGGCGCGGTGGTCGGAGCCACCATGGCACCCCTGGTGATCCTCACCCCGGCCGCCGGGCGACCCGTGCCCGCGCCGGCGTTCGCCCTGGCCTGGGCCCCGATCGGGTGGACCGTGGCGGGGCTGCTGCTGGCCGCGCTGGCCGGCAGCGCGGCGATGGCCACCGGGCTGCGGCAGCGGGTCGCCGCCGCCCGGCTGCGCACCGGAGGAGACCGGTGACGACCACGACGACCGGACCGCTGCACCACGGGGAGGACCAGCGATGAACATCGGCGTCGTGATCCGTCGGGTACGCGCCCACAGCGGGCAGTTCCTGCTGCTGGCCGCACTGACCCTGGTGATCGCCCTGCTGGTCGCCGGGGTGCCGAGGGTGGCCAACCGGCTGGCCGACCAGGGGCTGCGGGAACACCTCGCCGCCGAACCCGGCGCCCGCCGCGACCTGACCTGGACCACCCGTCCCGTCGTCGACGCGCCACCGGCCAGCAGCCGGGCCGCCGACCTCGACACGTTCCAGCAGCGGATGCCCGCCGACGTGCGCGCCGCCGTGGCGCACCGCTGGTACGCCGCGCAGACCCCCGGTGACCTGGTCACCGGCCCCGACCTGGCCCGGGGCAACTACCTGGTGCAGTTGGGCCTACGCGCCACCCCCGGCATCGAGACGACCGGCACCCTGGTCGAGGGGCGCTGGCCGGCCGTCCCACCCGACGACGACGCCCCGGTGCAGGTCGCCCTCGCCGCCGACGTCGCCGGCCGGTTCGGGCTGCGCGTCGGCAGCCGGCTCCGGCTCGCCGCCCCCGACCCGCAACACCCGTCCACCCCGCTGACCGTGGTCGGCCTGTTCCGTCCCGTCGACCCCGCCGACGGAAGCTGGGACGCCCTGCCGTCGGTGCTCCAGGTCGGCGAGCCGGAGGGCGACGGTCAACCCTTCATCCTGGTCGGGACGGTCGCCGTCGCCGCGCTGGACCGGCTGGCCGGGCAGGGGCGGCCGATCTCCTTCACCTGGCGCTACCGGCTCGGCGCGGACGGCATCGACGTACGGCGCATCGACCAACTCGTCGACGGGGTGCAACGGCTGGTCCGCGCCAGCACCGCCACCGACACCGAGTTGACCCAGGGCGTCGACGTGCCGCTGCGCGAATTCAGCCGGGCGGTCACCTCGGCGCGTACCCTGCTCGCCGTCATCGCCGCCGGGGTGCTGGCGACACTCGCCGGGCTGGTCGTGCTGGCCGCCGCGCTGGCCGTACGCCGCCGCCGCGCCGAGTTCGTGCTGATCCGCGCCCGGGGCGGCGGGGCCACCACCGGACTGCGGCGCAGCCTCGCCGAGTCGCTGCTGGTCGTCCCGCCCGCCGCCGGGCTCGGCTGGCTGCTCGGTGGCCTGCTGCCCGGTGCGCCAGGTGGCACCGGGCCGCTCGCCGTGGGTGCGACAGTGCTGGTCACCCTGGCGCTGCCGGTGGCGACGCTGGCCGTACCGTCCGGGGTGGTCGGGCGGCGGGACCTGGGCCGGCTGCGGCCGTCCGCCCGGCGGGCCACCACCGAGGCCGCGCTGGTGCTGCTGGCCGGGCTGGCGGTGGTGCTGCTGCGGCGGCGCGGCCTCACCCCCGGCACGGTGGACCCGCTGCTGGTGTCGGTGCCGGCGCTGGTCGCGGTCGCCGCATCGGTGCTGGCGCTGCGGCTGTACCCGTGGCCGGTGCGGCTGGCCGGGCGGCTCGCCGCGCGTACCCGGGGAAGTGTCGCCTTCCTGGGCACGGCCCGCGCCGGCCGGGCGGCGGCGGCCACCCCGCTGGTCGTGGTGGTGCTCGCGGTCGCCACCGCCGCGTTCTGCGCGGTGGTCGCCACCGGCATCGAGGACACCCGCGACGACGTCGCCACCCGGGCGGTGCCGGCGGACGCGCTGATCCGGGGCGACCGGCTCGCCCCGGACACCGGGCCGGCACTGGAGCGGCTGCCCGGGGTGCGGGCCGCCACCGGACTGGTCGACGAGTCGGCGCAACGCCTGGCCACCGATGCCCTGGGCACCGACGCCCGGCTGCGCGACACCAGCGTGCTGCTGGTCGACGGCCCCGGCCTGGCCCGCACGGCACGGGCCGCCGGCCGGGACGTCCCGGTGCCCGGCCCGCTGCGCGACGCCCGGCCGGGCGACGGCCCGCTGCCGGCGGTGGTCTCCCCGGCGGTCGCCGCCGACCTCGCCGACGCCGGCCTGCGGTCCGCCTTCGTCACCGTGCAGGGCCAGCGGTACGAGTTCGTCCCCGCCGGCACCGTCGCCGACTTCCCGCTGGCCCGGCCGAACACCAGCCGGTACGTGGTGCTGCCGTGGCAGGCGCTGCCCCGGCGGGACAGTCCGCCGGTGCCCACCGGGTTCCTGGTGGCCGGCGACCGGCTCGACGCCGGGGCGCTGCGTCAGGCCGGGGACGAGGGTCAGCAGCGCTACCAGACCGGCGGCGCGGTCACCGGCCGGGAACGGCCCCGGGGCGTGGCGGTGCAGACCTGGGCGCAGACCCGGCTGCGGTTGGGTGGCGGCGGCGCCAACGGGCTGCTGGCGTTCGGGTTCACCACCGGTGCGGTGGCCGGTGCGGTGCTGGCGCTGCTCGCGGTCGCCTTCACCGTGCTGGCCGGGGCCCGCGCCCGGGGCGAGGTGCTGTCCCGGCTGCGCACCCTCGGGCTGTCCCGCCGGCAGTGGCGGGGGCTGCTGCTGGTGGAGCTGGCCCCGCTGGTCGGGGTGTCGGTGCTGACCGGCGCGCTGGTCGGGGTGCTGCTGCCGGTGCTGCTCACCCCGCTGCTCGGTCTCGCCGCGTTCACCAGCGGCACCCCGGTGCGGGTGGGCTTCGCCCCCGGCACGGTCGCCGCCACGGTCGGACTCGGCGCGGTCGCGCTGGGCTTCGCCCTGGCGGTGGAGGCCCTGAACAACCGTCGGATGCGCCTCGGCGAGGTGCTCCGGCTCGGAGAGGAGAGCTGAGATGACCACGACCGCCCCGAACCCCGTCGTCCCGGACCTGGCCGACCTGCAACGCCGGGCGGCGCAGCGGGCGGCCGAACGGGCCGGCGGGCAGGACCGGCTGCGCGGGCACATCGTCTGCGACGGGCTGGTCCGGATCTTCAAGACCGAAGGGGTCGAGGTGGTCGCCCTCCAGGGGCTCGACCTGGTGATCGACCGGGGTGAGCTGGTGGCGATCGTCGGGGCCTCCGGTTCGGGCAAGTCGACCCTGCTCAACATCCTCTCCGGGCTGGACACCCCGACCGCCGGCATCGCCCGGGTCGCCGAGTACGACCTGCTGTCGCTGTCGGCCCGCCGCCGGTTGGCCTACCGGCGACGCACCGTCGGGTTCGTCTGGCAGCAGACCGGCCGCAACCTGCTGCCGTACCTGACCGCGCGGGAGAACGTGGAACTGCCGATGCGGCTGGCCCGGCGCGGTGGGGGCGCACGGGCCCGCCGGCAGCGCGCCGGGGAACTGCTGGACCTGGTCGGGGTGGGGTACTGCGCGGACCGGCGACCGGGTCAGCTCAGCGGGGGTGAACAGCAGCGCTGCGCGGTGGCGGTGGCGGTCGCCAACGACCCGGAGGTGCTCTTCGCCGACGAGCCGACCGGGGAACTGGACGAGGCGACCGGCGCGGAGGTCTTCGCGGCGCTGCGCACCATCAACGCCGAACTGGGGGTGACCGTGGTGGTGGTCACCCACGACCACGCCGTCGCCGACCAGGTCCGCCGCACCGTCGCGATCCGCGACGGCCGGACCGCCTCCGAGGTACGCCGCACCACGCGCATCGGCGTCGACGGCAGCACCGAACTGGTCAGCGAGGAGTACGCGGTGCTGGACCGGACCGGCCGGATGCAGCTACCGACGCCGTTCGTGGAGGCCCTGGCCCTGCGCGACCGGGTCCGCCTCGACCTCGCCCCGGACCACGTGCAGGTCCGCCCCGGCGACCGGACGCCACAGCAGAACGGGAGTGACGCATGAGCGAGCAGGTCCCCGCCGTCCGGTCCGCCGGGGCGGTCACCGACGAGGTGGTACGGGTCGAGCAGGTGAGCCGGACGTTCGGCCGGGGCCGGCACGCCGTGCACGCCGTCCGCGAGGTCTCCTTCACCGCCGCCCGGGGCGAACTGGTGGCGGTGCGGGGGCGTTCCGGCGCCGGCAAGACCACCCTGCTCAACCTGGTCGGCGGGCTGGACCGCCCGGACGCCGGCCGGGTCCGGGTGGCCGGGCACGACGTCACCGACGCCGGTGAGGACGAGCTGTTGCGGTTGCGCCGGGGGACGGTGGGCTTCGTGTTCCAGACCTTCGGGCTGGTGCCGATCCTGTCGGCGGCGGAGAACGTCGGGGTGCCGCTGCGGCTGGCCCGGGTCCCGGCGGCGGAACGCGAGGAGCGGGTGGCGGTACTGCTGGAACTGGTGGGTCTGGGCGCCCACGCCCGACAGCGCCCGTATGAGCTGTCCGGCGGGCAGCAGCAGCGGGTCGCCGTGGCCCGCGCCCTGGCCAACGAACCCGACCTGCTGATCGCCGACGAGCCGACCGGCCAACTCGACTCCGAGACCGGCCGGGCGATCATGGATCTGCTCCGCGCGGTGGTGCACGCCCGGGGGATGACCGCCCTGGTCGCCACCCACGACCCGGCGCTGATCCAGGTGGCCGACCGGACGCTCACCCTGCGCGACGGCCGCCTGGCCGACGACTGACCCGGTCAGAGGGGGAGTTTCATGCCCTCGTGGCTGGCGACGAAGCCGAGGCGTCGGTAGAACCGGTGCGCGTCGGCGCGGGACTTGTCGGTGGTGAGCTGCACCAGCCCGCAGCCCCGCTCGCGGGCCCGGTCGATCGCCCAGCTCATCATCGCCTCACCCACCCCCTGCCCGCGCAGGTCGGCGCGGACCCGCACCGCCTCCACCAGCGCCCGTTCCGCACCGTGCCGGCCCAGCCCCGGAATGTAGGTGAGCTGGAAGCAGCCGACCACCTCCCCGTCGCGCTCGGCCACCAACTGCTGGTTGCGCGGGTCGGCGGTGATGGCGTCGAACGCCCGCTCGTATGCCGCGTCCACCGTGTGGTGCTCGCGGGCCCGGCCGAGCACGTCGTCGGCGAGCAGGGCCAGGATGGCGGGCAGGTCGGCGCGGACCGCCTCGCGCAGGGTCACCTCGGTCACGCCGGGCAGCCTGTCACAGCGACCCTTGTCGATCGACGGGCGGAGGTGGCGGACGGGGTGCAGCATGATGCGACATGGAGCCGTTGCTGCTGCCGTTCCGGTGGATCTACCGGGGTCTGGTGTACTTCGCCAACTCGCCCCGGACGCTGATCGCGTCGTACCTGCTGATGATCGTGGTGGCCGGGGTGATCTACGGCCAGGTGGAGCACCGCAGCGCCGCCGACGCGGTGTGGTGGGCGGTGGTCACCGCCTCCACCGTCGGATACGGCGACATCTCGCCCACCACCTGGCCAGGGCGGGCCCTCGCCGCGCTGCTGATCTCCACCATGGTGCTGCTGGTCATCCCCCTGATCACCGCGCACTTCGCCAGCCGCCTCATCGTCGACGACGACGCGTTCGAGCACGTCGAGCAGGAGGAGCTGAAGAACGACGTGCGGCGGATGCGGGCCCTGCTGGAGGAATTGGCCGCCCGGCAGGGCATCACGCTGCCGGAACTGCCGCCGCCACCGGCCCCACCGGACCACGCGACCCTGATCCGGCAACGGCTACGCGGACGCCGCAACCGCCGCTGACCCGCCGCCCGCCTGGTCCGGCGTCGACCCGCCCAGGGGCCTGCCGTCGTCGGTCAGCGGGCGGGGCAGCGCAGCCCCTCCCGGGGCACGGTGAGCGAGATCAGGTAGGCGTCCACCGCCTCGGTGATGCAGGCGGTCTGCGGATAGGCGGTGTGCCCCTCGCCCTCCCAGGTGAGCACCCGCCCGACCCCCAGCATGTCGGCCAGCCTGGCGGTCTGCTCGTACGGGGTGGCCGGATCACCGGTGGTGCCCACCACCACGATCGGCGGAGCGCCGTCGGCCCGGCCGGTCGGGTACGGGTCCCGCCCGCCCGGCCACTCGACACACCCGAACATGCCCACCGCCAGGGCCGGCCCGAACAGCGGGTACTTCTGCCGCCACTCGGACTGCAACCGGCGGATCTGGTCGACGCTGGGCTTCTCGGTCTCGTCGGCGCAGTTCACCGCCAGGTTGGCGTCGAAGAGGTTGGAGTAGTGCCCGTCCTCGCCCCGCCCGGCGTACGAGTCGGCGAGCGTGAACACGTCGGACGGGTCACCCTCGTCGAGGCGGTCGATCGCGCGGGCCAGTTCCTCCCAACCCGACTCGGTGTACAGCGAGGAGATCACCGCGTAGAAGACCCACCCGGAGGTGGCCTCCCGTCCGTCGGCACCGCGTACCGGGGAGACCTTCGCCTTGTCGATCGCCGAGGTCACCGCGCCCCGGGCGTCCGGCGCGACCGGGCAGCGGCCGGCGTTCGCCGCGCACCACCTGTCGAAGTTGTCGAACGCCCGCTCGAAGCCCCGGGCCTGGCTCTCCGACCCGGCCACCAACTGCTGCCGGGGGTCCACCGCGCCGTCGAGCACCAGCGCCCGGACCCGCTGCGGATAGAGCTGCGCGTAGGTCGCGCCGAGCAGGGTGCCGTAGGAGTAGCCGAGGTAGGTGAGCTTGTCGTCGCCGACGGCGGCCCGGACCGCGTCCATGTCCCGGGCGGCCTGCTCGGTGCCGTAGAGCGGGAGCTGGTCGCCGTAGCGGTCGCCGCAGCCCCGGCCGATCCGCCGGTTGAGCGCCTGGTAGCCGTCGAACGACTGCTGGCTGCGCGGATCGGGGTCGTAGCCGAAGCTGGCGTCGAGGTCGGCGTCGGAGATGCACTTGACCGGGCTGGACCGGGACACCCCGCGCGGGTCGAAGCCGACGATGTCGAACCGGTCGGTCACCGCCGTGGGCAGCCCCCCGAACGACGGCCCGAACGACAGGTAGACGGCGGTGTCCACGCCGGACCCGCCCGGCCCGCCCGGGTTGATGACCAGCGACCCGATCCGGTCCCGCTGCTTGGATGAGCGGACCCGCAACAGCGCGATCTCGAAGGTCTCGCCGCTGCCCGGCCCGGCGGTCGCCCCCGTGCCGGTGCCCCAGTTGCGCGGCACGGCGATCCGGGCGCACTCGTAACGCATGCCCGGGGCACCCCGGCCGACCAGATCCTGGGCGACCTCGGGACAGGGCCGCCAGGTCGGTGCGGTGCCGGTCCGCGCCGCCGCCGAGTCCTCGGTACGCGGGGCGAACGCCGGCAGGGTGCACCCGGTGACGAGCAGTGCGCCCGCGACGAACCCGGCCAGGGCGAGCCGGAACCGGCGGTTGCGGCGGGCGGTGCTGGTCACCGGCGAACCTCCATGATCGGGGTAGCAGTCAGGCTACGCCGGGGTGTCGCCGGCCGGCGGCACGGTCGCCGCCGGATCACCCCGGAGCACCTGGTCGACGTCGAAGCGCACCGGACGGTCGAGCTGGTCGTAGCGGCAGGACCGGGGATCGCGGTCGGGCCGCCAGCGGACGAACCGGGCGGTGTGCCGGAACCGGTCGCCCTCCATCGCGTCGTAGCCGACCTCTACCACCAGCTCGGGCCGCAGCGGCACCCAGTCGAGGTTCTTGTCGCCCGTCCACCGGCTGACCCCGCCGGGGATGCGCTGGCCGCGCTCGTGGTCGCCGTGCGCCCACGGGTGCTCGCCCGTGCCCTCCCGGTAGGGGGCCAGCTCGTCGAGCAGCTCCTGCCGGCGGGCCATGGTGAACGAGGCGCTCACCCCGACGTGGTGCAGCACCCCGGCATCGTCGTAGAGGCCCAGCAGCAGCGAACCGACCACCGGCCCGGACTTGTGCCAGCGGAACCCGGCCACCACCACGTCGGCGGTCCGCGCGTGCTTGACCTTGGCCATCAGCCGCTTGCCCGGCTGGTAGGGCAGGTCGGCCGGCTTGACGATCAACCCGTCCAGGCCGGCGCCCTCGAACACCTCGAACCAGCGCCTGGCGGTCTCCGGGTCGGTGGTGACCTGGGTGACGTGCACCGGCGGCCGGACCCCGGACAGCGCCCGCACCAGGCGCTCCCGCCGGGCCGGGTAGGGCTGGTCGACCAGCAGCTCGTCGTCGAGGGCGAGCAGGTCGAAGGCGACGAAGTCGGCCGGGGTCGTCCCGGCGAGCAGGGCGACCCGGGAGGCGGCCGGATGGATCCGCTGGGCGAGCTGTTCGAAGTCGAGCCGGGGCTGCCCGCCCGGACCGTCACGCCGGATCACGATCAGCTCGCCGTCGACCGCGCACCGCTCGGGCAGCTGCGCCCGGACCTGCGCCACCACCTCGGGGAAGTAGCGGGTCATCGACTTGCCGCCCCGGCTGGCCAGCTCGACCTCGTCGCCGTCGCGGAACACGATGCAGCGGAAGCCGTCCCACTTGGGCTCGTAGGTCAGGCCGGGATCGGTGGGCAGGCGGGCCACGCTCTTGGCCAGCATCGGCTCGACCGGGGGATTGATCGGCAGGTCCACGGCGACAGTCAACCAGACACCACCGACAGTGGTGAGGCGGATCACCGTGGGTGCCGGTCCGGCGTGTCTCCGCCTGTGCCGTCCGTCCCTGCGGATACGGATCGCGTCGGCCCGGCCCGGCGCTAGCCTCGCCGGATGGAGTGGCGGTGTGGTTGCTGTGGGCGCTGGCGGGTGACCGTCGAGCTGGTCCGCGGCCGGCACCGCTACCGGCTGGTGCACCGCTACCCGGACCGCTTCGGCGGCGGCAAGAACGTGCTCGGCGAGGTGGGCACCGTCGCCGAGCTGACCGACCTGCTCCGCCGGCACACCCCGCTCGACCTGGCCGACCTACGCGAAGCCGGCTGACCCCGACCCCGGCACCGGCCGGGCCCGGTCGGGGCCGCGCCCGCCCCCGACCCCGACCCCGACCCCGGCCCCGGCCCCGGCAGCGGCCGGGGTGGCGTCCCGGCGGGGGCACCGTCGGGAGGGCGACCGGAGAGTGGCCCGGTCACGATCGCTGCGGCACGCTCGGGGGAACCGGGCGGCACGTGGGTGCCGCCGGTGGAGCCACGGAGGCGGCATGCGGTTCGAGACGGCGACCGAGATCGACGCGGACATCGACACGGTCTGGGCGGTGCAGACCGACATCGAACGCTGGCCGGAGTGGACCCCGTCGGTCCGGACCGCCCGCCGGGGTGAGGCCGGGCCGCTGGCGCTCGGGTCCACCGCCCGGCTGGAGCAGCCCCGGCTGCGCCCGACGTCCTGGCGGGTCACCGAGATCGACCCACCCCGCGGCTTCGTCTGGGAGTCCGCCAGTCCCGGCGTCCGCAGCCGGGGCGAGCACCTGATCGTCGCGCTGCCCGACGGCCGGGTCCGGGTGGAGTTGGCCCTGGAACTCACCGGCCCGCTCGCCGGGCCGGTGGGCTGGTTCGGTGGCCGGCTGGTGCGCCGCTACCTGCGGTGGGAGGCCGACGGCCTGCGGCGGCGCTGCGAAGCCGGCTGAGTCCCGACCGGGTCCCGGCGGGGATGGCACCGTGCGACCCGTCGGCGTCCCTGCGCACCACCGCGCGGGACGGCACCGGCCGGTCGCCACCCGCCGCGCCCGCACCTGCGGTCGGGTCGCCGGTCGGCGGTGCCGGCCCTAGGCTGACAGCGACCCTGGGAGGCGCGGTGTCCGAGTTGACGTACCCCGAGGTGGGGGCGACCCGGGGCGGGTCGTTGCCGGCGGGCTACCACCACCTGCGGCACCGGTTCGCGCTGGCGGCCGGCAGCTTCCCGGTCGCCGCCGAGGCGGTGCTGAGCTGGCGGCTGCACCGGGCGGCCGGGGTGCGGATGTGCACCGATGCGGCGCGGGCCGCGCCCGGCGTCCGGGTCACCCCGGGACTCGGGGTGGGCCCGCTGCGGGTGTGGGGGCCGTGCGAGGTGGTCTGGGTGGTCGACGACGAGCGGGAGGCCGGCTTCGGCTACGGCACCCTGCCCGGCCATCCGGAACGCGGGGAAGAGGCGTTCCTGGTCCGCCGCGACGCCGACGACGCGGTCAGCTTCGAGGTCACCGCGTTCAGCCGGCCGGACCGCTGGTTCATGGCCGCCGCCGGGCCCGCCGGTCGCGCCGTCCAGCACGGGTACGCCCGCTGGCTCGCCCACACCCTGCGCCGACTCGTCCGCTGACCGGCCGCACCGGCCGCCGGACTCGGAACCAACGCGATGAGGCCGAAACAGCGGTGTCGGCCCGCTCCGATACCGCACGCCGGCCGGTCCTGCTACGACCAGGGTCGGTTGATCGAGGCGTGTGCTACCTCGGCGATCTGACGAACCGTGCCATCCGGCTGGTCAGAAGCGGGCGAAGGAGCGGACCGGCATCCGGGGGCCGTACCGGGGCGCCTGGATGCCGGCGGCGGCCAGCAGCAGGCAGACCCGCCCCCGGTGGCCCCGGAACGGGGCGAGCAGGTCGAGCATCCGGGCATCGTCACCACGCGCCTCACCGGCCAACGCCCAGGCCACCGTGTTCGGCACGTGGTAGTCGCCGACGCTCACCGCGTCCGGATCGCCGTAGGTGACCCGGACCACCTCGGCGGCGGTCCACGGGCCGATGCCGGGGATCGCGGTGAGCCGCCGGGTCGCCTCGGCGCTGTCGACGCAGCGGTCCAGCCGGTCGGCCAGGGCGGCGGCCCGGCGCAGCGTCTCGGCCCGGCGTTGCTCCACGCCGAACGGGTGGAACACCCAGTACGGGGCCGCCGCCACCCGCGCCGCGTCGGGCGGCAGCAGCAGCGGCTGGAAGGGTCCGGGCGCGGGCTCGGCGAAGTGCCGTACGGTCGCCGCGTACGCCCGGTACGCCTCCGTGCCGGTGACCTTCTGTTCGAAGACGGCGCGTAGTACCCGGGGGAAGACCTGGCCGGTGGCGGGCATCCGCAGCCCCCGGTGCCGGACGGCCAACTCGGCCACCAGCGGGTGGGCGGCGGCCAGTTCGGCGAACCCGGTCAGGTCGTCGCGTAGGCCGGCGACGGCGTCGGCCCGGTCGACCACCCAGTCGGCGCCCGGCCCGTGGCCCTCGGCCAGCAGGTCGCCCGCCTCGGGACGCAGGGTCAGGGTGGCCGGGCCGGCGGGGGTGCGGGTGGCCCACCAGAGGGTGCCGGCGACGATCCGCGCGCACGGGTCGTACGGGCTGAAGGTCAGGGCCCGGACCGACGCGGTGAGCCGGTAGTCGGCCGGCGGTCGCAGCACCCGGCGTGCCGCCGGCTCGTCCCAGGTCACCCCGCCACTGTGCCATGGTCCCGGGGGACGGGCCGGCCGGCCCCGTACCGCCGGGGCGGGTGACCGGGGCGGAAACGGACGACACCGCCGACGCCCTGCGCGTCGGCGGTGTCTCCATCCCGGAGCGGACCGGCCGCCCGAGCGGCCGTGGGTGCGGGGTTGGGGGGACCTTTCGGTGGCGCGCGCCCGCTGGCGTGTGGCGCGTCCACCGCCCATGTCCGTTCCGGGGGCAGGTGGGGGAGGGTGGCGGTACCGCGACGCCGGCCCGACCAGGGGCCGGCGTCGCGGCCCGGACCGTGCGACGCTGCCGGTACGTCGACGGTCCTGATCCGCGACGGTGGCCGGTCGCGCCCTCCCCGGCTGCGACCGGCCACCGGGTTCCGGCTGGCGCAGGATCAGTAGGTGTAGTCCCCGCCGCTGCTGCTGGAGTCGCCCGAGTCGCTGGCCGCCGGCGGGGCGACCGCCTTCGGGGTGCCGGTCGGCAGGCAGGTCAGGTTCTTCTTGCCCTCCGGGTCGACCACGAACCAGGTGCCACCGACGCCCTGGCCCTTCCACTGGCCCGCCTTCTTGTCACCGATGTAGCGGTAGACCGGCCAGCCGCCGATGGTGATCTGCCGGGTGCCGTCCTGGCGGGTGACGGTGCCGACCTTGTCGTCGGAGACGCCCTGCAACTGCGGGTTGCCGTCGGTCAGCGCCGGCGGCCAGACCTGCGCGCACTTGTCGACGCAGTTCGACGACGGCGGGTCGTCGGAGTCCTTGTCGAAGCGGTAGAGGATGAAGCCCTCCTGGTCCACCACGACCCGGCCCATCCGGGCGATCTTCTTGCCGACGAGTTCGTCGGTCAGCTGGACGTTGGCCGGCGGCGGCGCCTGGTCGGCGGCGGGGGCGCCGGAGGCACCGGGAGAGGCCGAGGTGTCCGGCTCGACCGACGCGGTGGGTTCGGCCGCGGCGACGGCGACCGGCTCGGCGACGCTGGAGTTCGCCCCGTCGTAGCCTGCGGGCGCGCAGGCCGTAAGTGCGACCACCGCGCTCGCGACGATGACGGTCGTCCGCTTGATCTTTGCCACGTGCCCTCCTCATTCTTGGCGGTTCACCGAGTAGTACGGAGCGCCCACTGTCAAGGTTGAACGATCCACAGTGGGGCATTTCACATCGATGCCGTTGAACCGTTCCGGCCGGCCGTACGTGTGCGCGAGCAGTGGCACCCTGCGCCCGGAAAGCCGAAACGGCGTCGGCCCACAGCGGGCCGACGCCGTCTCCGACGGAGGGTCTCTCAGGGCACGACGGTGACCAGCGGGCTCGCCACGCCGTTGGCGTCCACCGACTGCACCTGCAACTTTGCGATCTCACCGCGCGGCGCCGAGGTGGACGCCTCCAACTGGAGAGCCTGCGGGTTGGCCGTGGTGCCGTAGCCCGTCCCCGGCACCGCCCAGGTGGAGATCACCTCGGTCGTGTCGTTCTTGCGGACCACCACCAGCCGGCAGGTGCGCGGGCCGGGCAACCGGGTCAGGTTGAACCCGATCCAGGTGCCGTACTCCTTGCTGTCCAGCCACATCGTGGTCTTCACCCCGGTGCTGCCGTCGGTGGCGTCGAACTGGTCACCCTCGATCTCGGTGCCACCCACCGCCGGCCCCGACCGGGTCGGCTGCGGGCTCACCGGACCGTCCACCGGCGCGGACCGGCTCGGCTCGGCGACCACCGCGTCGCCACCGCCGACCGTACCGCCGAAGGTGGCGACCCCGATGCCGCTGAGCGCACCGACCGCCACCACCGCGGCGGCCATCGACAGCACCTGCCGGAACCGCGCCTTGCGCCGGTGGGTACGGACCGCGACCAGGGTACGGTCCAGCAGCCGCGGATCCGTCGCGGTCTGCTCCATCGCCATCATCGTCTCGCCGTCGATGTCGGAGAGCAGCCCCACCACCGGGACCATCGTCTCCAACTCGGCGGCGCACGCCCAGCAGGTGGCGAGGTGTTCCTCGAACCGTTCGGTGTCCTGCACGTCCAGGACGCCGAGCGCGTACGCGGCGACGTCCATGTGGTCTGCCCGGCTCATTCCGTCACCCCCCTCTCCTGTAGGGCCGTGCGCAGCGCGCGCAGCGCGTAGTAGACCCGCGACTTGGCGGTGCCCAGCGGCAGACCCAACTCCTCGGCCGCCTCCGGCACCGTCCGCCCGCGGAAGTACGTCGCCACCAGGATCTCCCGGTGCGACTGACTGAGCGTACGCAGCGCGTCCGCCACCGTCATGGTGCGCAGCACCCGGTCGGTACTGTCCGCCTCGGCGAACGCCGTCAGATCCCGGTCGTACGTCTCCGGTGGGCGGGCCTGCTCGCTGCGGTGCTCGTCGATGGCGATCCGCCGGGCCACCGTGACCAGCCAGGGCCGCAGCGAACCCTGCCCCTGCACACCCAGCCGGTGCGCGTTGCGCCAGGCCCGCAGCAGCGTCTCCTGCACGATGTCCTCGGCGCGTTGCCGGTCACCACCGGTCAACCGCATCACGAACATCAGCAGCGGGCCGGCGTGCTCGGCGTAGAGCAACCGGACCAGCTGGTCGGAGTGGCTCGCCTCGGGCGTCGTCGCCGGGGCCTGGTGCCGCCCGGGCGTCGATCGCGGGGTCACCGGGCCATTCTGGCGATCGGTGGGACCGGCGTCGACCCCCCGGCTGGACCTCGACGCACGCGACTGCGGTTGGGCCCGGGCGAACATCCACCCTGGCCTGGCCAGTTCACCGTGCAAGCCGGCCGCGACCGCACTCATCCAGACCTCCTGCTGTCCACCGACATCAGCGGGCCCACGGGGAGGGCGCCGACCGTTGATACGGACCGCTCTTCCCAGCGGATCAACGGCGGACCGAAAAAATTCCGGGCGGCGGCGGCAACGAGTCGGTGGCGTCCGCGTCGGTGACCACCGCGGCACCGGCGACGAACCGGTCCAGCTCGACGCCGGCCAGCACCCGGCCCGGGAACCAGTCGCCGGCCGCGCGTCGGGTCAGCTCCGGCACCGGCGGCTCGACCCGCCCGGCCACCAGCACCAGGTTGCCGTGCCGCCGCCCGCGCAGCACCGCCGCGTCGCCGACCAGGGCGGCCCGGGGCAGCACCTGACGGACCGTGGCCACCTGGGCACGGGTGTGCCGCAGCGGCGGGCCGTCCGCCAGGTTGGCCAGGTACCAGCCGGTCGGCGCGAGCACCCGGGCCACCTGCGCGGCGTACTCGGCGCTGGTCAGGTGGGCCGGGGTCCGCGCACCGGCGAAGACGTCGGCGACCACCACGTCGTACGACGCGTCACGGCTGGACTCCAGGGTGGCGCGGGCGTCGGCGACACGGACCTTCAGCCTCGGGTCGGCCGGCCAGGGCAGCTCCCGCCGGACCAGCTCCACCAGCGCGCCGTCCACCTCGGCCACCCGCTGCGTCGACCCGGGCCGGGTGGCCTGGACGTACCGGGGCAGGGTCAGCGCGCCACCGCCCAGGTGCAGCACCCGCAGCGGGGCACCCGGCGGGGCGATCAGGTCCAGCGCCGCGCCGAGCCGCCTGACGTACTCGAACTCCAGGTGGGTCGGGTCGGCCAGGTCCACGTGCGACTGCGGCGCGTCGTCGAGCAGCAGCGTCCACGAGCGCGGCCGGTCCTGGTCCGGCACCAGCTCCGCCCGGCCGGTGGCCACGTCCACCACGATCCGGTCGTCACCCCGACGGCGGCCCATCAGCGGGTCCCGCCGCTGCGGCTGGCCATGGTCAGTGCCCGGTGCAGCAGCCGCGCGTCGCCCAGCATCCCGCGCAGCCGCCGCTCCAATCCGGCGATCGGCACCAGGTTCTGCGGCGCGCGCGGGTCCTTGTACGGCGAGGACGCGAACCGGGGCAGGGTGACCAGCGACAGGTCGGCCAGCGTGATCGCGTCCTGCGGTTCGAGGTCCGGCGAGCACTCCAACCGGACGATCCCGGCCCAGGGCGCACCCACCGCCACCGGCAGCCGCAGGTACCACGACCAGCCGCCCCAGGCGGTGCCGAGCCGGAACACCGGGGACCGCTGGCCGGAGCCCAGCCCGGTGACCACGGTGGTGAGCCGGGCGTCGAGATACTGGCTGTGCTGCGTCTTGATGTAGCCCAGGGTGCGCGGCAACTGCCGGCGCGCCCGCAGTGGGCCGTCCACCACCAGCAGGTCCCCGTCGGTGCGGGCCGCATCGGACACGGCCACCTCCAGGGCGGTCAGCGGGGCCTGCACCGCCGCCGGCAGCTTGCTCAGCTCCCCGGTGCCGCCGACCCGGTGCACCGGGTAACGCACCTGTCCGCAGGTCACCTCCTGCGCCGACGGGCTGGCCGTGAACAGCCCCCGCCCCACCCGCGCCCCGGCCAGCTCCGCCGCGCCGCGCTCCAGGTCGCACCGGACCACCCCGGCCGCGTACGAGGCCGCGATCCCCGGGTACGACGCACCGTCCTCCTCGGCCGTCCACACGCTGGCGTCGATCCGGCGTACCCCGTCGACGAGCAGCACCACGTCCGGGGCGGTCACCCCGGGACGGGGGTCGATCGCCCGCCAGTCCACCGCCGGCAGTTCCACGTCGGTGTCGACCTGGGTGCTGCTCGGCGCGACCGGCCCACCCGGGGTCGCCTCGAACGACGCCCCGTAGGACGGGTCCCAGGCGTCCACGAACAGCTGCGGCCCGGTCACGTCGCGCTCACCGGTCGGACTCTTCGTTCGCGGCTGCGGGGCTCCGCTGCGCTGCACTCCTCGCGCTCACCGGCCGGTCCGTTCGACGTGGGCCGTGCGGGCGTCCTTGCGGACCTCGAAGCGCACCGGGATGCGCTCGGCCAGCGCCGGCACGTGGGTGACCACGCCGACCATCCGGTCGCCCCGGGCGGCCAGGCTCTCCAGGGTCGCGGCGACGATGTCCAGGGTGGCCGCGTCGAGGGTGCCGAACCCCTCGTCCAACACGATCGACTCCAGGCTGGCCGCCGTGGTGGACATTCCGGCGAGCTGCTCGGACAACGCCAGCGCCAGGGCCAGCGACGCCTGGAACGTCTCCCCGCCGGACAGCGTCCGCACCCCCCGGCGCAGCCCCGCGTCGTGGTGGTCGACCACGAAGAACTCGCCCTTGTCGTGGACCAGGTCGTACTGCCCCTGGGACAGCTCCCGCAGGATCCGGGAGGCCCCGTCGACCAGCAGGTCCAGCGCCTCGGCCAGCAGCCACCGTTCGAAGTTGTTGGCCCGCAGGTGCCCGGCCAGCGCCCGCGCCGTGCGCGCCTGCCGCTCGTGCTCGGCGCGCTGTTCCCGCAGCTCGACGGCCTGCGCCCGGCGTTCGGTGATCCGCCGCAGGTCGGCCTCGGCCCGCTCGGTGGCCACCGCGACCGCCTGCGCGGGGTCGTCGGCGGGGGGCAGTCCGGCGGCGTCGAGGAGACCACCGAGGCGTTCCTCGACCTGCTCGGCGGCCGACTGCGCCCCGGTCGCCGCCTCGACCAGCCCGTCCCGGTCGGCCCGTCGCTGCCGGGCCTGTGCGCCGGCCCACTGGACCAGGGCCGTCCAGGCGGCGGCCACGTCGTCCCGGTCGGTGGCCGGCGGACCGAACCGGGCCAGCCCGTCGCGGGTGGTGTCGAAGTCCCGCCAGGCGGCCCGCAGCCGGTCCTCGGCCGTGTCGGCCGCGCCCCGGGCCCGGCGGGCGGCGTCCCGGCCGGCGCGTACCGCCACCGCCGCCTCGTCCAACGCCTGCCGCAGCCGGGCGTGCTCGGCCAGCTGGTCGCGCAGCGCCGCCGGGGTGGCCGCCCCGGCGAGCTGTCCGGCCAGCTCGGTCAGCCGGCCGCGCAACTGGTCGTGCTGGGCCCGCAGCCGCACCAGCGTCCGCTCCTGCTCCCGGGCCGCCGCGTCCCGCTCGTCGACCAGGACCAGCGCGGCCTTGCTGGCCGCCCGCGCCGCCTTGCCGGCGGCGGTCGCCGCGGCCACCGCCGAACCGGCCGGCACCGCCGGCACCCGGGGCACCGGCTGCTCGCAGACCGGGCAGGGTGCGCCGTCGACCAGGTGCGCCCGCAACGCGACCGCCTGGTCGACGGTCTTGGCCTCCTCGTGGGCCTTGAACGCCGCCTCCAGTTCGGCCTCGGCCCGTGCCGCCGCCTCCCGGGCCGCGCCGAGCGCCGTCACCGCCGCGTCGTGCGTGGCCTGCGCCGCGTCGAGGGCCGCCCGGACCGTGTCCGCCTCGCCGGTCAGCCGTTCCGCGTCGGCGTGTGCCCGCAGCAGCAGCCGCAGCGCGCTCTCGTCGCCCGCGCCGGCCAGCTCGCCGCGCAGCTTCTCCTCCCGCTCCTCGGCCAGCGCCACGGTGCGGGCCGTCGCGTCGACCGCCTCCCGCGCCGTGCTCACCGCGTGGGCCACCTCGGCCACCCCGGCCGGGGCCCGCACCCCGGCCAGCCCGGCCAGGTCGGCGTCGAGCGCGGCCAGCGCCGCCGTGGCCTCGCGCGCCGCCGACCGGGCCCGCTCCCGCTCCGGTACGGCCGCCGCGACCGCCGCCGCCAGCTCCCGCACCCGGTCGACCCGGTCGGCGGCGGCGGCCAACGTCTCGTCGTCGACGTCGGTCAACCCGGCGAGCATCCGGGCGACCGCCTCCAGCTTCGCCTCGGCCTGCCCGGCACGTTCGGTGGCCCGCTTCTGCACGTTCTCGTAGACGCCGAGGCCGAGCAGGTTGACCAGGATCTGCTGCCGGGTGGCCGGCTTGGCGTGCAGGAAGTCGGCGAACTGCCCCTGCGGCAGCACCACGCAGGAGGTGAACTGCTCGTACGGCAGCCCGACCGCGTCCAGCACCGCCTGTTCCATCTCGGCCGGGGTGCCGGCCAGCACCTCGCCCAGGTCCTCCGGGCTGAGCCCGGTGTCGAGCTTGGTCACGTCGAACCCGGGCGGCATCAGTTGCAGCCCGGCGTTGGCGGTCTTGACCGCGCCCCGGCCGTCCCGGCGCACCACCCGGGTCGCCACGTACCGGTCGCCGGCCGACTCGAAGACCAGCCGGACCCGGGCCTCCACCGCCGAGGGGGCGAGCGCGTTGGCCAGCCCCCGCGCACCGCCCCACCGGGGCACCGCGCCGTAGAGGACGAAGCAGATCGCGTCCAGCACCGTCGACTTGCCCGAGCCGGTCGGCCCGACCAGGGCGAAGAAGTCGGCGTCGGTGAAGTCGACGGTCGTCTCGTCGCGGAAGACGGTGAAGCCGGCCAGGTCCAGCCGCATCGGTCGCATCAGCGCTCCACCTCCTCCAGCAGCTCGTCGAAGAGGTCCCGGACCCCGTCGTCCTCGTGCCCCCGGCTGCCCAGGTAGTCGGCGAACAGTTCCCGGGGCGAGCGGCCGGCCCGCTGGGCGACCCGGGTGCCGCTGCCCGGCGTCGGCAGCAGCTCCGGGTCGATCCGGATCTCCAACGCGCGGGGGAACAGCTCCTGCACCTCCTCCCGCAGCCCGGCCCGGGGCTGTTCCCGGACGAACACCCGCAGCCAGCCCTCCGGCGGATCCGCCGCGGCAAGTTGGGCCAGGGTGCCGCGGACCGTGCGCAGCGGCACCGCCGCCGACACCGGCACCTCCCGGATCCGGGCGGCCGAGGTCGCGCCCACCTCGACCAGCGTCACCGAGCAGATGTTCTCCTGCTCGCCGAAGTCGACGGCGATCGGGCTGCCGCTGTAGCGGATCGGGCACGGCCCGATCACCCGCTGCGAGCGGTGCAGGTGTCCCAGGGCCACGTAGTGCGCGGTGCCCGGGAAGACCGAGGCCGGCACCGCGTACCCGAGGACGGTGTGCGCGTCGCGCTCGCCGCCGCCGGTGCTCGCCCCGACCACGGTGAGGTGGGCGGTGACCAGGTGCACCCGGTCCGGCTCGGTGAACCCCTCGGTGAGTTTCGCCAGCACCCGGCCGAGGTGGTCGGCGTAGGTCTGGGTGGCCTCGGCGGCGGTCAACTCGTACATCTCCACCGCGCGGACGGCGTACCGCTGGGACAGGAAGGGCAGCGCGGCGAGCTGCCACCGCTCACCGTCGGCGGTGACGCCGTCGATGACGTGCTCGGCCGGATTCTCCCGGACCCCGCCGCGCAGGGTGATGCCGGCCGCCTCGGCCCAGGGGCGCAGCGCGTCGAGGGCGTTGCCGTTGTCGTGGTTGCCGCCGATCGCCACCACGTCGGCCCCGGTCCGCCGTAGCGCGGTCAACGCCCGGGTGACCAGCCGGGTCGCCTCCGGGCTGGGCGCGGCCGTGTCGTACAGGTCGCCGGCGACGATGACCAGGTCGGGGCGTTCGGCGTGGGCGATCTCGATCACCCCGGCGAGCACCTGCTTGTGCTCCTCGGCCCGGGACTGTCCCTTGAGCACCTTGCCGACGTGCCAGTCGGAGGTGTGCAGGATCTTCATGGCTGCCAGCTCCCTAGAACGGGATGTCGTCGTCGACGCCGCCCGAGCCGACCACGGCGAACGGGTCGACCGAGCCGGTGATCGAGCGCAGCGTCTCCGACGGGGCCCGGCCGGCCTCGGAGACCCGGGTGGCCCAGGCCGGGAAGGGGAACTCCAGGCACAGCGGGACCGGGATGTCGGGCTGGTTGACGAACATGGTGCCCGGCTTGGCCAGCAGGGCGCGTTGCCGCTGGGCCGGCGGGAGGAAGCCGTACTCCGGGCGGGACGCCTCGGCCGGGTCGAGCCGGCCCACCACCCGGATCGCCGAGTTGGTGACGATCCGCCGTTCGACCTCGCTCGCCGTCTGCTGCGCGCCGACCAGGATCACCCCGAGCGACCGGCCCCGCTCGGCGATGTCGAGCAGCACCTCCTTGATCGGGGAGGAGCCCTCGCGGGGGGCGTACTTGTTCAGCTCGTCGAGGACGACGAAGAGCAGCGGCTTGGCGGTGCCGGCCTTCTCCTTGCGTTCGAACTCGCCGCGTAGCGTCACACCGACCACGAAGCGCTGCGCGCGGTCCGGCAGGTTGTGCAGGTCGACGACGGTGACCTGGGCGCTCTCGGCGGTGTTGATGGAGTGTGGGCGGCGGGTGGCCAGGTCGCCGCGGATCAGCCGGCCGAGGTCCTTCTTGCTGCCGATCAGCCGGCGGGCGAAGGCGTTGACCGTGCCCAGGCCGACCGCGCTGCCCGCCCAGTCGCCCCGGGTCTCGTCGTCGTTGAGCTGCTCGACGACGTGGTCGACCAGGTCGGCGTAGGAGCCGAGGCGCACCCCGTCGACGCTGACCCCACCGTCGGCGGGCTGGGCGTAGCGGGCCAGGTGGGCGGTGACCGAGTGGACCACCATCGTGTACTGCTGACGTTCGTCGTCGGCGTCGGCGAAGACGTACGGCAGGAGGCGGTCGGCGCAGAACTCGCTCAGCGTCCAGTAGAACGCGTCGACGCCGGTGAGCCGGCTGCTCACGTCGGGGGTGCCGGCGGCGTCGCCGACCCGGGGCGGGGCGTACACCCGCACGTCGGGGAAGGCGCCGGCGGCCAGCCCCAGCCTGGCGTACGCGGCCCGGGTGGTGTCGTCGAGCCGGGCGTTGGGGTGGTCGAGGAAGAGCAGGTCCTCGCCCTTGACGTTGAAGATCAGCGCCTTGGCGTTGACCGCGTCGCCGCCGAGCACCCCGGAGCGGAACACCGAGTAGAGCAGGAAGGTGGCGAAGCTGGTCTTGGTGGCCACCCCGGAGATGCCGGAGATCGACACGTGCGCGCCCCGGCTGCCGTCGAGGAAGTCGGCGTTGAGATAGACGGGGACGCCGTCGCGGCCCATCCCCATCGGGATGCGCCGTTCCATCCGGTCGAAGTGCAACGCGCGGGCGCGGGCGTCACCCTCGGCCCGGTGCACGGTGGCTCCGGGCGCGGGCGGCACGTACAGCTCGGGGTCGACCCGGGTGGTGGTGATCTCGGCGGCCTCCTGCACCTGGGCCGGGAGGGTGCCGTCGGCGATGGCGAAGACGTCCGACTCGAACTGGGCGCCCTCGTGCCGGGCGCGGACCTGGGTGACCACCCCGGCGATGGTGACCGGCTCCCGGTCGGGCAGCTCGCGCCGGGTGACCACGACGTCGTCGAGCTGGAGGTAGCTGCCGGGGGAGACGGCCGTCCAGAACTGCAACGGGGTGGCGTCGGCGGTGCCGAGCACCCGGCCGACGGGCTCGCCGGGGCTGTCGATCCGGCCGTCGGTCCGGTCGTCGGTCATCCGCGGGCTCCGGTCAGCTGGTCGTCTCGGTCAGGGCGCACGCCCTGCATCCTGCCCGAGGAGTGCGACAGGTTGCCACGCGACGCGGCGGACGCCACCGGCGGGCCGCCGTCGACGCCCGGCCGACCGCCGTCGCCGACGCCGGTTCGGTGACCGCAAGGGACGGCGCGCTCACCGTCGGTCGACTTTTTTCCGCGTGGCGGCGGTGTTTGCGCAGGTGGTGGGCCCGGCGGAAATCCGGGGAAAAAAAACCCTCACGAAGGGCGTGACAGAAACCGGCCGGTTGGGCTGAGAATAGCCACAGTCGACATCGAGGATCTTCTTCCTCAGGTGCCGGCCGTCACGTCCGTAACCTGCGGATACGTGACCGGCCCGCGGTCCACCACCGTCGGGTCATCGTCAGTCGGCACCCCCCCGACTGTCCCTGTGGAGGCAGAACCCCCATGCGCCGAACCCCTCTGCTGAGCGGCCTCGCCACGGCCGCTCTCCTGGCCACCGCCGTCACGGTGCCCACCGCGGCCACCGCCGCGCCCGCCGCCGACCCGTTCACCCGCGCGGTCGCCCAGCTCAAGGCCCACTCCGGTGCCGGCCTCGCCGCCGACGGCCAGACGTTCACCCCGCGCAACGTGGTGACCGACGCCGACGGCACCGAGCATGTCCGGCTCAACCGCTACTCCGACGGTCTGCCCGTCCTCGGCGGCGAGGTGGTCGTCCACCTCGGCAAGGGCGACTCCTGGCGCGGTGCCACCCACAGCCTGGCCAGCGCCCCGCAGCGTTCCCCGAAGGCCAAGGTCAGCGAGGCCGCCGCCGGCAAGATCGCCTTCGCCGCGTCCACCGCCACCGGCCGCTCGGTCGCTGGCGCGCAGCTGGTCTTCGACGCCGGTGCGACCGCGACCGCCCTCGCCTACGAGGTGGTGGTGGCCGGCACCCACGCCGACGGCACCCCGAGCGAGCTGCACGTGCTGGTGGACGCCACCACCGGCGCGGTCCGCGACTCGTGGGAGGGCGTGCAGCGGGAGGGCACCGGCAACACCTTCCACTCCGGCACGGTCTCGGTCGGCAGCACCCAGTCCGGCAGCACCTACCAGCTCGCCGACGCGGCCCGGGGCGACCACCGCACCTACGACCTCAACGGCCGGACCATCGGCAAGGGCACCCTGGTCGCCAGCACCAACAACGTGTTCGGCGACGGCACCCTGAACAACCGGCAGACCGCCGCCGCCGACGCCGCCTTCGGCGCGCAGAAGACCTGGGACTACTACAAGAGCGCGCACGGCCGCAACGGCATCCGCAACGACGGTGTCGGCGCGTACAGCCGGGTGCACTACAGCAGCAACTACGCCAACGCCTTCTGGCAGGACACCTGCTTCTGCATGACCTACGGCGACGGCGGCTCCGGCTGGTACCCGCTGACCTCGCTCGACGTGGCCGGGCACGAGATGACCCACGGCGTCACCAGCAACACCGCCGGGCTGCGCTACAGCGGTGAGTCGGGCGGCCTCAACGAGGCCACCAGCGACATCTTCGGCACCCTGGTCGAGTTCTACGCGGCCAGCGCCAAGGACCCGGGCGACTACCTGATCGGCGAGAAGCTGCGCAGCACCGGCACCCCGCTGCGCTACATGGACAAGCCCTCCAAGGACGGCAACTCGGCGGACTGCTGGAGCAGCTCGGTCGGCGGCCTGGACGTGCACTACTCCTCGGGCGTGGCGAACCACTTCTTCTACCTGCTCGCGGTGGGTAGCGGCACCTCGTCGTACGGCACCAGCACCACCTGCAACGGCACCACGGTCGCCGGCATCGGCAACACCAAGGCCGGGGCGATCTGGTACCGGGCGCTGACCCGCTACATGACCTCCACCACCAACTACAAGGGCGCCCGGACGGCGACCCTGTCGGCCGCGACCGACCTGTACGGCGCGACCAGCGCCGAGTACAAGGCGGTCGCCGCCGCCTGGTCGGGCGTGAGCGTCAGCTGACCCCCGGGGCCGGCGTCGACACGCCGACCCCGACGTCCTCGACACGGGGCGTGGGCACACCGACCGGGTGGCCCACGCCCCGTGCCGTGTCCGACGGGAGGGTGACGTCAGCCGGCGGGCGCGGCCCCGGCCGAGCCGACGCCCGGCGCGTCGCGGGCGTACCGCAGCAGGAGTACGCCGTCGGCGGCGGCCAGCGTGTGCCGCAGCGGCAACGACCGGGGCGGGCTGCCCGGGCCGGCCGTGATCCGCCCCGGGCCGGCCCCGGCCAGCAGCGGGGCGACGGTGACGCAGAGTTCGTCGACGAGGTCGGCGGCGGTGAGCGCGCCGAACAGGTGCGGGCCGCCCTCGCAGAGCAGCTGGCCGAGCCCCCGCTCGCGTAGCGCGGCCAGGCCGGCGGCGAGGTCGACGTCGTCGCGGCCGACCCGGACCAGGTCGACGGCGTCGGTGAGGCCCGGGGGTGCGACGGCCGTCGCGGTGGTCAGCACGACCGGGCGCACCGGCGCGTCGGCGAACGCGGCCTGGGTCGGGTCCAGCCGCAGCGACCGGGAGACGACGGTCAGGGTCGGGTACTCGGCCAGGCCGTGCGCGCGCCGCCAGGCCCGGCGTTCCGCGTTCAGCCGCACCGCCCGGTAGCCCTCGTGCCGCATCGTGCCGGCAGCCACCAGCAGCCCGTCGCAGAGCATCCGGAGCAGGCCGAAGACCCGCTTGTCCGGCTCGCCGGAGAGGCCGGCGGAGTAGCCGTCCAGGGTGACCGCGCCGTCCGCGCTGGAGACGAAGTTGACCCGCAGCCGGGGGGTGTCGGCGCGGGCGTAGAGCGCGGTCAGCGCGGTGTCGTCCAGCGGGCCGTCGGCGGGCGTGGGCCAGATCCGCCAGATCGGGATTCCGACGCTCATTCGCCGGCCGGACCGGTGACCGGAGGGGTGGGTGCGGGGGTACGGTGCTGACAGTCGCACCACTTCCGGCCGGGGCAGTCGTCGTGCCGCCGCTGCCGGCACGCTCGGCAGATCATGTCGGCAGCCTATGCGGTGGGTGGAGGGGGCAACATGTCACGTCAGGTCTTCCAGCTGAAGGTGTCCCTCACCGGGGTCCGCCCGTCGGTCTGGCGACGGGTGCTGGTCCCCGGCGGTTACACCCTCGACCGGCTGCACCGGGTGGTGCAGCACGCGATGGGTTGGCGGGACTGCCACCTGCACGCGTTCGAGATCGACGGGGTGCAGTACGGCGAGCCGGACCCGGACGCGGAGCCGGCGGTGCGCGACGAGCTGGACGTCCGGCTGGACGCGGTGGTCGGCAAGGGCAGCCGGTTCGGCTACGTCTACGACTTCGGTGACTGGTGGGAGCACGAGCTGGTGGTGGAGGACGTCCTCGCGGCCGACCCGGACGAGCGTTACCCGAGCTGCCCGCAGGGGGCGCGGGCCTGCCCGCCGGAGGGGGTCGGCGGCCCGGCCGGGCAACTCCTGCTGCTGGCGGCGCTGGCCGATCCGCACCACCCGGAGCATGTCACGATGCGGGACTGGGTGGGCCCCGGGCACGACCCGGCGGCGTTCGACGCGGGGCGGGCGAGCACCCTGCTGCGCCGGTTCTGCTGATCCGCGGTCCCGCCGGGTCATCACGTCAAGCGGGATAAACGCGATACCTGGTAACGATCTGGGAACGCTCCCAACGGTCTATTGACACCCCCGACACCTCCCGGCAATCTCATGGGAGCGTTCCCAAGGGCGTGGCGCGGATCACCCGCGACCATCCCAGACCGACCGGCGATTACCGCCGGACCGGCCGGGACGTGCGACAGCACCCCCCACCACACCCACCCAGCCTCACCATCGAAAAGGGGTCAGGATGAGCGTCACCACGCGGCGTACCCGGTTCGCGGTCGCCGCCCTGGCCGCAGTAACCGCCATCGGCGGTCTCGCGGCCTGCGGCAAGGACGACGAGCCGAAGGAGGCCGGCGGCAAGCCCAGCAAGCTGGTCGTCGACACCTTCGGTGAATTCGGATACGACGAGATCGTCAAGCAGTACGAGAAGGACACCGGCATCAAGGTCGAGCTGCGCAAGACCGCGCAGCTCAACGAGTACCGGCCGAAGGTGGTCCGGGCACTGGCCACCGGCAAGGGCGCCGCGGACGTCACCGCGCTCGAAGAGGGCATCCTCAACGAGTTCAAGACCAACCCGGCCAACTGGGCCGACCTGACGCCGCTGATCGCCGACCACAGCAAGGAATACCTGCCGTGGAAGTGGGAGCTGGGCAAGGCGGCGGACGGGCGGCTCATCGGCCTGCCCACCGACGTCGGCAGCCTCGGCGTCTGCTACCGCAAGGACCTGTTCGCCGCTGCCGGTCTGCCGACCGAGCGCGACCAGGTGGCGGCGCTCTGGCCGGACTGGAACGCCTTCATCGAGACCGGCAAGAAGTACCGCGCGGCCACCAACAAGGGCCTGATCGACTCGGCCACCACCGCCGCCAGCGCGGTCATGGTGCAGCAGGGCGGTGACCTGTTCTACGACAAGGAGGACAACGTCATCGCCGACAAGAGCGCCGCGGTGAAGACCGCGTGGGACACCGCCGTCGCGATGTCCGACGCGAAGATCTCCGCGAAGAGCGCCACCTGGTCGCCCGAGTGGTCGGCCGGCTTCAAGCAGGGCACCTTCGCGGCCACCTTCTGCCCGTCGTGGATGCTCGGTATCGTCGCCGACAACTCCGGCCCGGAGAACAAGGGCAAGTGGGACCTGGCGCCGGTTCCCGGCGGTGCGGGCAACTGGGGCGGCTCCTGGCTGGCCGTGCCCTCCCAGAGCAAGTACCCCAAGGAGGCGGCCAAGCTCGCCGAGTACCTGACCAACGCGAAGAGCCAGGTCGAGGCGTTCAAGCTCAAGGGCCCGCTGCCGACCAACCTCGAGGCGCTGAAGAACCCGGAGTTCACCAGCTTCACCAACGAGTACTTCAGCGGCGCGCCGACCGGCAAGATCTTCGGTGAGAGCGTCGAGAAGATCCAGCCGCTGCACCTCGGCCCGAAGCACCAGGCGATCAAGGAGAACGCGTTCGAGCCGGCCCTGCGCTCGTACGAGAACGGGCAGTCCCCCAAGGACAAGGCCTGGGAGCAGTTCCTCAAGGACGCCAAGACCCAGGGCGCCTTCTGATCACTGCACCACCACCGGCGGTGGCGTCCGGGCATGTCCCGGGCGCCACCAATGGCGTCCCCCCGTTCCACGTACCGCCCGCCTCACCGGCCCCGCCGGAGCCGGGAAAGGACCCCGCATGAGCCTCTCGGCCACGACGGCGCCGCCGTCGCCCAGCGCCCCACCCCCCACACCTCCCCGGCGGCGCAGCCGGGCGATCACCCTGAACCGCCTCGACCTGAAGCTCTCGCCCTACCTCTACATCGCGCCGTTCTTCGTGATCTTCGGCATCTTCGGGTTCTACCCGATGCTGCGTACCGCGTGGATGTCGCTGCACGACTGGGACCTCATCGGCGACCACAGCTTCATCGGGTTCGACAACTACACCCGGCTGTTCACCGACGAGTACTTCTGGAACGCCACTATCAACACGTTCGGCATCTTCATCCTGTCGACGATCCCCCAGTTGCTCCTGGCGCTGTTCCTGGCCACCATGCTCAACCGCACCTTCCTGCGGGCCCGGACGCTGTTCCGGATGGCCATCTTCATGCCCAACGTGGTCTCCGTCGCCGCGGTGGCGATCGTCTTCGGGATGCTCTTCCAGCGCGACTTCGGTCTGATCAACTGGGTGCTCAGCCTGGTCGGCGTCGACGCGGTCGACTGGGACGCCCAGAAGTGGAGCTCCTGGACGGCCATCGCCTCCATGGTCAACTGGCGGTGGACCGGCTACAACACGCTGATCCTGCTGGCCGGCATGCAGGCCATCCCGAAGGACCTCTACGAGGCCGCCGCGATCGACGGCGCGAACCAGTGGAAGCAGTTCTGGCGGATCACCCTGCCGATGCTGACCCCCACCTTCGTCTTCGTGGTCACCCTGTCCACCATCGGTGGGCTCCAGCTCTTCACCGAGCCGCTGGTCTTCGGCAACGGCAACATCATCGGTGGCGACCAGCGCGAGTTCCAGACCCTGGCGATGTACATGTACGAGCTCGGTATCGAGAACCTCAGCTCCGCCGGCTACGGCGCAGCGGTGGCCTGGGCCATGTTCGTCATGATCGCCCTGGTCTCGCTGGTGAACTTCCTGCTCGTCCGCCGTTCGGTGAAGTGAGGACCGCGCCGTGAACAAGGCATCCCAGCGCCTCTGGCGCACCAGTCCGCTGCTCTACATCGCGCTCGTCGTCGCGGTGCTCTTCTCGGTCTACCCGTTCTACTACATGGTGGTCATCGCCACCCGTAGCCTCGACCAGATCAACGACGTACCGCCGCCGTTCACCCCGGCCGGCGAGTTCGGCGCGAACTTCGGCCGGGTGCTCGACAACGACGCGGCGAACTTCCTGACCGGTCTGCTCAACTCGGTGATCGTCTCCGCGGTGGTGACCGTCTCGGTGGTGATCACCGGCTCGCTGGCCGGCTTCGCCTTCGCCAAGCTGCGGTTCCGGGGCCGCAACGCCCTGCTGCTGACGATCATCGTGACCATGATGATCCCGACCCAGCTCGGCCTGATCCCGCTCTGGGGCATGATCCAGGACCTCGGCTGGTACGACACCCTCTACGCGGTGACCGTGCCCTTCCTGGTCAGCGCGTTCGGCGTGTTCATGATGCGGCAGTACGCCATCCAGGCCATCTCCGACGAGCTGATCGAGGCGGGCCGGGTCGACGGCGCCAGCACCTTCCGGATCTTCTGGAACATCGTGCTGCCGGCGCTGCGCCCCGCCGCGGCCGTGCTCGGCCTGCTCACCTTCATGGAGACCTGGAACTCCTACCTCTGGCCGTACGCCGTGCTCACCCCCGAGAACCCGACCCTGCAGGTGTCGCTGGCGTTCCTGTCGTACGCCTACTACACCGACTACTCGCAGGTGTTCGCCGCGACCGCCATCGGCACCGTGCCGCTGGTGATCGTGTTCATCGTGTTCGGCCGCCAGATCATCGGCGGCATCATGGAAGGCGCCGTCAAGTCGTGAGCAACCCGACCCACCCGCCCGCTGTCGGCGTACTCGACCAGGGGCCGGAACTGACCTTCCCGCCCGGCTTCCTGTGGGGCGCGGCGACCGCCGCGTACCAGATCGAGGGGGCCGCCGCCGAGGGCGGCCGGACCCCGTCGATCTGGGACACGTTCAGTCACACCGAGGGGCGGGTGGTCTCCGGGCACACCGGGGACGTGGCCTGCGACCACTACCACCGGATGTCCGACGACGTCCGGTTGATGGCGGAGCTGGGCCTCAAGTCGTACCGGTTCTCGGTCTCCTGGCCGCGGGTGCAGCCCGGCGGCACCGGCGGTGCCAACCAGGAGGGCCTGGACTTCTACCGGCGGCTGGTCGACGAGCTGCTGGCCAACGGCATCGAGCCGTGGCTCACCCTCTACCACTGGGACCTGCCCCAGCCGCTGGAGGACGCGGGCGGCTGGCCGGTCCGGGACACCGCCGGTCGGTTCGCCGACTACGCGTCCCTGGTCGCGGACGCCGTCGGCGACCGGGTGAAGTACTGGACCACGCTCAACGAGCCGTGGTGCTCGGCGTTCCTCGGCTACGGCTCCGGGGCGCACGCCCCCGGGCGCTCCGACGGGGCGGACTCGGTCCGGGCCGGGCACCACCTCATGCTCGGTCACGGGCTCGCCGTGCAGGCCCTGCGGGCGAAGCTGCCGCAGGCCCAGCTCGGGGTCACGGTCAACCTCTACCCGGTGACCCCGGCCACCGACGCCCCGGACGACGTCGACGCCGCCCGCCGGATCGACGGGTTGGCCAACCGGTTCTTCCTCGACCCGCTGCTGCGCGGGTCGTACCCGGCGGACCTGACCGCCGACCTGGCCGAGGTGACCGATTTCGGACACGTCCGCGACGGCGATCTGGAGATCATCTCCACTCCGCTGGACCTGGTCGGGATCAACTACTACAGCCGGCACGTGGTGGCCGCGCCGGTCGCCGGCGAGGAGCCGGAGAAGTACTGGCGGGCGCCGTCCTGCTGGCCGGGCAGCGAGGACGTGCGGTTCGTCACCCGGGGCGTCCCGGTCACCGACATGGACTGGGAGATCGACGCCCCGGGCCTGGTGGAGACGCTGCGGCGGGTCCACGAGGAGTACACCGACCTGCCGCTCTACGTCACCGAGAACGGCTCGGCGTTCGTCGACACCGTCCAGGACGGTCGGGTCGACGACGTCGACCGGTTGGCCTACTTCGACGCCCACCTGCGGGCCTCACACGAGGCGATCGCGGCCGGGGTGCCCCTGCGGGGCTACTTCGCGTGGTCGCTGATGGATAATTTCGAGTGGGCCTGGGGTTACACCAAGCGCTTCGGGATGATCTGGATCGACTACGACACCCAGGCCCGTATCCCCAAGTCCAGCGCCAGGTGGTACGCCGAGGTGATCCGACGCAACGGTCTGGCCGCACAATAGGCAGAGGCCAGCCAGCATTCCGGACGGCCCCGCCGCGCCGCCCGCCCCCGGGGGCGGACGGCGGGGACCGTCCGACGTCGGAGGAGAGACGATGACAACGCAACGCACCCGGTCACTCGGGCGCCCGACCCTCGACGCGGTCGCCGCCCGCGCGGGTGTCGGGCGGGGCACGGTCTCCCGGGTGGTCAACGGCTCACCCCAGGTCAGCCCGGAGGCCCGCGCCGCCGTCCAACAGGCCATCGCCGAGCTGGGGTACGTCCCGAACCGGGCGGCACGGGCACTGGTCACCCAGCGGACCGACTCGGTGGCCCTGGTGGTCTCCGAGTCGGGGGAGCGGGTCTTCACCGAGCCGTTCTTCGCCGGCATCGTCCGGGGCGTGAGCTCCGGCCTGCTGGAGACGCCGCTGCAACTCTGGCTCGCCATGGTGCAGTCCCCGATCGAACGGGAACGGGTCGAGAACCACCTGACCAACCAGCACGTCGACGGGGTCCTGCTGCTGTCGCTGCACGACTCCGACCCGCTGCCCACCCTGCTGGAGGAGCGCGACCTGCCCACCGTGCTCGGCGGCCGGCCGGCCCGGATGCTGCGCCCCGGGGCACGGCCGTCCTGGTTCGTCGACGTCGACAACGTCGGTGGCGCCCGCAACGCGGTGCAGCACCTGGCCCGGCAGGGCCGCCGCCGGATCGCCACCATCGCCGGCCCGCAGGACATGGGCGCCGGCCTGGCCCGCCTGGTCGGCTACCGGGAGGCGGTGGAGTCGACGGTCGGGATGCTCGACCCCCGCATGATCGCCTACGGGGACTTCAGCGAGGGCAGCGGCGCGGCGTGCATGCGTCGGCTGCTGGACGCCTGCCCCGAACTGGACGCGGTCTTCGTCGCCTCCGACCTGATGGCGTTCGGCGCGCTGCGGACGCTGCGCGAGGCGGGCCGGCGGGTGCCCGAGGACGTGGCGATCATCGGGTTCGACGACTCACCCGTCGCCCAGCAGGCCGACCCGCCGTTGACCACGGTCTTCCAGCCGGTGGAGGAGATGGGCCGGCAGATGGCCCGGCTGCTGGTGGCCCGGATCCGGGGTGACGAGATCCCCACCCCGCACATCCTGCTGGACACCGAACTCATCCAGCGTGCCTCCACCTGAAACGCTTCGACAGCTCCGACCTCCACCTCCGGCCCGCCGCCGGGTGGCCTGACGCGCCGGTGGCCCCGGCTCAGGACCAACGGCCCAGGTTCAGGACCAGCGGCGCAGTTCCCGCCTGGCCAGCGACGCGCGGTGCACCTCGTCCGGGCCGTCGGCGAGCCGCAGGGTGCGGGCCTGGGCCCAGAGCCCGGCGAGCGGGGTGTCCTGACTGACCCCGGCGCCGCCGTACCCCTGGATCGCCTTGTCGATCACCCACTCGGCCATCGCCGGCGTGGCGATCTTGATGGCCTGGATCTCGGTGTGCGCGCCCCTGTTGCCGACGGTGTCCATCAGCCAGGCGGTCTTGAGCACCAGCAGCCGGGCCTGCTCGATCCGTACCCGGGATTCGGCGATCCACTCCCGGACCACGCCCTGCTCGGCGAGCGGCCGGCCGAACGCGATCCGCTGGTTGGCCCGGCGGCAGAGCAGCTCCAGGGCCCGCTCGGCCATCCCGACCAGCCGCATGCAGTGGTGGATGCGGCCGGGCCCGAGCCGGGCCTGGGCGATGGCGAACCCGGTCCCTTCGGCACCGACCAGGTTCTCCGCCGGCACCCGGACGTCGACGAAGTCGATCTCGGCGTGCCCGCCGTGCGGGGCGTCGGTGTAGCCGAAGACCGTCATGCCCCGGCGGACGTGCACCCCGGGGGTGTCCCGGGGCACCAGCACCATGCTCTGCTGGCGGTGCCGGTCGGCGTCCGGGTCGGTCTTGCCCATCACGATGAACAGCTCGCACCGGGGGTCCATCGCCCCGGACGACCACCACTTGCGCCCGTTGATCACGTAGTGGTCGCCGTCGCGGACGATCCGGGTGGCGATGTTGGTGGCGTCGGAGGAGGCCACCTCGGGCTCGGTCATGCAGAACGCCGAGCGGATCTCGCCGGCCAACAGCGGGGTGAGCCACCTGTCGCGTTGCGCCCCGGTGCCGAACTCGGCGAGCAGCTCCATGTTGCCGGTGTCCGGGGCGGCGCAGTTGACCGCCTCGGGGGCCAGGTGTGGGCTGCGCCCGGTCAGCTCGGCGAGCGGGGCGTACTGGAGGTTGGTCAGCCCGGCGCCGTAGCGCGGATCGGGCAGGAAGAGGTTCCACAGGCCGCGCCGTCGCGCCTCGACCTTCAGCTCGTCGAGCACCGGGGACCGCGACCACGGGTCACCCGCCGCCGTGACCTGCGCCGCGTGCACCGCCTCGGCCGGCAGGACGCACTCGTCGAGGAACGCGCCGAGCCGCTCCCGCAGCTCGACGGTACGGGCGTCGTAGTCGAAGTCCATCAGTTCCCCCTGACCGCGCGCAGACCGTGCTCCACCAGGGGCGTCACCATCTCGCCGATCCGGTCGAACCCACCGCCGAGGGTCTGCCCCAGGGTGTGCCGGTAGTGGATGCCCTCGCAGATCACCGCGAGCTTGAAACAGCCGAGGGCCAGGTGCCAGTGCAGCGGCCCCACGTCGACGCCGCTGCGCTCGGCGTACCTGGCGATCAGCTCGCCGCCGGTGGGGAAGCCGGCGCGTGGGCCGAGCCCGTCGGCGACCGGGTTGCCCTCGGCGAGGTCGCTGTCGCCGAGCACGTCCCAGTACGTCAGCAGCAGCCCGAGGTCGGCCAGCGGGTCACCGAGGGTGGCCATCTCCCAGTCCAGCACCGCCCGCACCGACACCGGGTCGACCGTGGTGAGCAGGTTGTCCAGCCGGTAGTCGCCGTGCACGATCCGGCCGGCGTTCACCCCCTCGGGCACCGAGGCGGCCAGCGCGTCGCGCAGCTCGTCCACCCCGGGCAGCTCCCGGCTGCGGGACCGGTCGAGCTGGCCGGCCCAGCGTCGTACCTGCCGGCCGAGGTAGCCCTGCGGTCGGCCGAAGTCGGCCAGCCCGACCGCGGCCGGGTCGACGGTGTGCAGCGCGGCGAGGGTGTCCATCATCGCCCAGGCCAGGTCACGGCGTTGCCCGTCGGTGAGCGGGTCGGTCTGGGCCCGGGTGCGCAGCACCTCGCCCGGCACCCGCTGCATCAGGTAGAAGGGGGCCCCGATCACCGCCGGGTCGGTGCAGAGCAGCACCACCCCGGGCACCGGCACGGCGGTCGGCGCGAGCGCGGCGATCACCTGGTGCTCGCGGGCCATGTCGTGCGCGGTGGCCAGCACGTGCCCCAGCGGTGGGCGGCGCAGCACCAGCTCGCGCCCGGCACCGTGCAGCAGGTAGGTCAGGTTGGACTTGCCGCCGGTGATCAGGCTGGCCCGCAGCGGCCCGCCGGCCAGCTCCGGGTGGTGCAGGGCCAGCCACCCGGCCAACCGGTCGAGATCCAGCCCGGGGGGCGGCCGGTCGCCGGGGGCTCCGCCGTCGTGGGACGCGTCGACGGCCGGCTCGGTCATCCGCATAGTTGATGGCAGGTCAGCCGGGTTGTCAAGGTCAGCGATTTTCCGCCCGGGACATGCCACGGCAACAGGGGCGAAATGGTCAACCGGCAGGCTGGGGACCAGCCTGCCGGCCGTGTGCGGTCGGCCCGCCGAGCGGAGGGACAGACATGTTGCTGAGAGTTCGGGTGACCCTGCCGGACCGACCCGGGACACTCGGCCAGGTGGCCCGCACGCTCGGCGTCTCCGGGGCGGACATCGTCCAGGTCGTGGTACTGGAACGGCTCGGCGGCCGGGCGGTTGACGACTTCACCGTGGTCTGGCCCGGTGCCGCCCGGGTCGAGGGCCTACTCGCGGGCCTCGCCGCCATCCCGGGGGTACGCGTCGACGGGGTGTGGCGGGCGATCGGCGCGCCGACCACCACCGGTCAGGACGCCGAACTGCTCGCCCAGGTGGCGGCGAACCCCACCGACGGGGTGGCCACCCTGGTCGACGCGGTGCCCGGGCTGCTCGCGGCGGACTGGGCGGTGGCGGCCGTCGTGCCGGTGGACTGGGCCTCGCGGGCCGGTGCGGGGACGGCGACCGTCGGGCACGCCAGCTGGCGCGCGCCCGAGCCGCCCCGGCTGCCCGAGGTGACCCCGCTGCGGGCCCGCACCCTGACCATGGCCGACGGCACGCACTACGCGATCGCGCCGTTCGGCCGGGCCGGGCTGGTGCTGGTGGTCGCGCGGGACCACACCGAGCCGCTGACCGCCGCCGGGTTCCACGCCACCGAGGTGGACCGGCTCGCCCAGCTCGTCCGGGCCAGCGCGGTGATCCTCGGTGACCGGCTCGACCTGGTCGGCCCGAAGTCGGTGACCACCGTCACCTGACCTGGGCGGACGGTTGCCGGTGCGACACCACCGGGCAACGCCACGGCAACAGGCCGCGGGCAGGCTTCGTGGTGGGGAAAGGAGTGGACATGGCGCTGTGGCGGGTTCGCGCGACCGTGGACGACCGGCCGGGATACCTGTCGGTCCTCACCGCGAGTCTCGCGTTGCGGGGGGTCAACATCCTCACCGTGCAGGTGCACACCACCGAGGTCGGCGCGGTGGACGACTTCCTCGTCGACGCGCCGGACACCCTCGACGAGGCGGACCTGATCGCCGCCGTCGAACGCGGCCGGGGCCGGGACTGCTGGGTCGCCCGCAGCGAGGCGCGGGGCCTGGCCGACCAGCCGACCCGGGTGCTCGGACTGGCCACCCGGCTGGTCGGTGACCCGGAACTGGCAGGCGAGGTGCTCCGGATCACGCTCGGCGCGGACGAGGTGACCTGGCGGCCGACGGCTGCTGCCGGGCACGACGCGGTGGGCACCACGACCATGCTGCTGACCGATCCGACCGGCGGCTCGTACGAACTGCGCCGGCAGGCGCCCAGCTTCACCCCGGCGGAGTACGCGCGGGCACAGGCGCTCGTCGAGTTGGCGGCGGCGGTGGCTCGGCGGGAGGCCGACCGGGTGGTCCTGGTGCTGCCCGACGGGGCGGAGCTGACCGTCCGGCCGGCGACCGCCGACGACCTGGCGGGCGTGGTCGATCTGCACGAGCGCTGTTCGGCGACCAGCCGGCAGCGGCGGTATCTCAGCGGGGCGGCGCTGCCCTCGCCGGCCCGGCTGCGCCGGTTGCTGGAACCGGCCCGGGGGCTGACCCTGGTGGCCACGACGACCGGCTCCGACGGGGCGGCGGAGTCGGTCGTCGCGCTGGCCAACCTGCTCGCCGAGGGCGACGAGGCGGAGGCGGCGCTGCTGGTGCGGGACGACTGGCAGCGGCGTGGGCTGGGCACCGCGCTGCTGCGCCGGTTGCTCGCGCACGCCGAGCGGGCCGGGTTCGCGGCGCTGGTCCTGCACACCCAGGCGGAGAACACGCCGATGGTGCGTACGGTCGCCCGGCTGGGCCGGTCCGCGCCGATCGAGCGGGACGGCAGCCTGCTCACCGTGACCGTCGCGTTGGCCGCCCCGGTGGGCGACGGCCCGGTCGCCGACGGGGCGGGTCGGCCAGGTGCTGCCGTGATCGGCCCCCGGCGGACGAGCGCGACCGGCGGGGTCTGCTGACGACCGATCACCGAGACGACCCGTGTGGCACCGGGCGGGGGCTTCCTTCCGGTGCGTGGCCGAACTCCGATGCGGAGGACGGTGTACAGGCAGGGCCCCCGGTGCGGGGGCCCTGCCCATGTCCGGGCCGGTTCTGGGCGGCGCGTCGAGGCAGGTCCCGGGCGGCAGGTCCGGGTCGGTCGTGGCCGGGTGGCCCGGGTCGCTGCCGGCGGGCCGGCGGTGCGCGGCCGGTGGGTGCGTCGGCAGGGGCGGCGGTCAGCCGAAGAAGACGCCGGCCCGGCGGTGCCCGGAGACGCAGAACCGGTTGCCCTCGGTGTCGGCGAGGACGACGTACGGCAGTTGGCCGGGTTCGGGCTCGGTGGGGTAGTGCGGCCAGTCGACCCGTTCGGCACCCAGATCGCACAGCCGGTCGACCTCGTCGTCGAGGTCCCGGTCTCCCGCGTGCAGGTCGAGGTGGATGCGGGGATGGTCCGTCACCGGGCTGACGCTGATGTCCATCGCCAGGGCCACCCCGGTGCTGCCGGGCGGCGGTTCCAGCACGATCCAGCCGTCGCCGGGGTAACGGGGTGGCCGGCGGGCGTAGCCGAGGGCCCCGGCCCAGAACCGGCCGGCGCGCCGGTCGTCGGTCACGCCGAGTGAGACCTGTTCGATCATCGACATCGATCAAGGCTAGTCCGGTCGGGCGGCGGTGTCCGGGGAGCTTCTTCCGGTGTCGTCGGGGTTGGCCCCTTCACAAACCGATGACCGAACGATTACATTGGCGCACATCCATGGGAGCGCTCCCGCGACTCCCCGGTCCACTCACCACCACCCGCCTCCGGCGACGCCCACCACCCGCGACGCCCCCGTCCCCGCGTCCGGTGGGCGTCGCCGGAGGCACCATCGACAGGAGTTCCGCATGCAGCACCCGAACCGGCCCGGCCGGTCGGGCGCGGGCCGGCCCCGGCTCCGCCGCCTGCTCGCCGCCGGTGCCGCCCTGACCAGCGGGCTTGCCCTCGCCATCAGCGCCCTGCCGCTCACCGCCGGGGCCGCCCCCACCGTTGCCGGGCGCGCCGAGGCCGCCGGCACCGGCATGTTCAACTACCCCGAGGCGTTGCAGAAGTCGCTGCTGTTCTACGAGGCGCAGCAGTCCGGCAAGAAGCCGTCCTGGAACCGGGTCTCCTGGCGGGGCGACTCCGCGCTCACCGACGGCGCGGACGTCGGCGTGGACCTCACCGGTGGCTGGTACGACGCCGGTGACCACGTGAAGTTCGGCTTCCCGATGGCGTTCAGCGCCACCATGCTCGCCTGGGGCGCGGTCGAGTACCGCGACGGGTACGTCGCCGCCGGGCAGCTCACCCCGCTGCTGAACAACCTGCGCTTCGTCAACGACTACTTCATCAAGGCGCACCCCTCGGCGAACGTGCTCTACGGGCAGGTCGGCAAGGGCGACGACGACCACAAGTGGTGGGGTCCGGCCGAGGTGCTGCCGATGGCGCGGCCCGCGTACAAGATCGATGCCAGCTGTGGCGGGGCGGACCTGGCGGGGGAGACGGCGGCGGCGATGGCCGCGTCGTCGATGGTCTTCCGGCCCACCGACGCCGCCTACGCCGACAAGCTGCTCACCCACGCCAAGCAGCTCTACACGTTCGCCGACACGGTGCGCAAGAGCTACCACGAGTGCATCACCGACGCGACCAGCTTCTACAAGTCGTGGAGCGGCTACCAGGACGAACTGGTCTGGGGCGCGATCTGGCTGCACCGGGCCACCGGTGACGCCGCCTACCTGGCCAAGGCCGAGAGCGAGTACGACAAGCTCGGCACCGAGCCGCAGTCCACCACCCGGTCCTACAAGTGGACGCTCGCCTGGGACAACAAGCAGTTCGGGGCGTACGTGCTGCTGGCCAACCTGACCGGCAAGCAGAAGTACGTCGACGACGCCAACCGGTGGCTCGACTACTGGACGGTCGGCGTCAACGGCCAGAAGGTGCCCTACTCGCCGGGTGGGATGGCCGTCCTCGACTCCTGGGGCGCGCTGCGGTACGCCGCGAACACCAGCTTCGCGGCGCTGGTCTACAGCGACAAGACCACCGACGCCACCCGCAAGGCCCGGTTCCACGACTTCGCGGTCCGGCAGGTCAACTACGCGCTCGGTGACAACCCACGCAAGTCCAGCTACATGATCGGGTTCGGCGCCAACGCGCCGAAGAACCCGCACCACCGCACCGCGCACGGTTCCTGGTGGGACAGCCAGACGGTGCCGGTGGAGACCCGGCACGTGCTCTACGGTGCGCTGGTCGGCGGCCCGTCGTCGGCCAACGACGCCTACACCGACAGCCGGTCGGACTACGTGATGAACGAAGTGGCCACCGACTACAACGCCGGTTTCACCTCCGCCCTGGCCCGGCTCTCCCAGGAGTACGGCGGCACCCCGCTCGCCAACTTCCCGACCGCGGAGACCCCGGACATCGCCGAGCTGACCGTGGAGACCACGGTGATGCAGGCCGAGCCCCGGGCCACCGGGCTCAAGGCGGTCATCTACAACAAGTCGGCGTTCCCGGCGCGGGCGCTGACCAACGGGAAGTTCCGCTACTACTTCCGCCCCGAGGGCAGCACCGCCGTGCAGGTCACCCCCGGCTACACCCAGGGCTGCCCGTCGCCGTCGACCGCCAAGCAGCTCTCCGGCGACATCTGGTACGTCGAGGTGGACTGCACCGGCTCCACGATCGCCCCGGCCGGTCAGTCGCAGCACCGGATGGAGGTGCAGTTCAAGATCGGCGTACCGGAGGGCGGCACCTGGGATCCGACCAACGACCCGTCGTACCAGGCCACCGCCGGCCCGAACCCGAAGGTGCCGCTGTACGCCGGGACCACCCGGGTCTGGGGTGACGAGCCGACCTCGACGCCGACGGACACCACCCCGCCCACCGTCCCCGGCACCCCGGTCGCCTCGGCGGTCACCCCCACCGGCATGACGCTGACCTGGCCCGCCTCCACCGACACCGGTGGCAGCGGCCTGGCCGGCTACGACGTCGCCATGGAGCCGGTCGGCAGTGACGTGCGTTCCTCCTTCCGCACCACCACCAACAGCCTGACCCTGACCACGCTCTCGCCCGCCAGCAACTACCGGTTCTCGGTGCTGGCCCGCGACGGTGCCGGCAACAGCTCGTTGTGGTCGTCACCGCTCGCGGTGGCCACCCCGGCCGGCACCGGTTCGGACACCAGCGGGCCGACCCCGCCCGGCACCCCGACCGCGTCGAACATCAGCGCGAACGGGGTGACCCTGAGCTGGACGCCGTCCACCGACAACGTCGGGGTCACCGGCTACCGGGTCTACAAGACCTCCTGGCCGGCCCACCTCGTCGTCGCCACGGGCTCCGGTACCACCCTCCAGGTCAACGGGCTGACCCCCGACACGTCGTACGGGTTCTACGTGGTGGCGGTGGACGCCGCCGGCAACCCGTCGACCCCGTCGAAGACCGTCACCGTGCAGACCCTGCCGGGGACCTCGACGCCGACCCCGACGCCGACCTCCACCCCGACCCCGACCCCGACCCCGACCCTGCCCGCCTCGTCGTGCAAGGTCGGCTACACCACCAGCGACTGGACCAACGGCTTCACCGCGAGCATCAGCATCACCAACACCGGCACGACCGCGCTCACCGGCTGGAGTCTGGCCTTCACCTTCCCGAGCAGCGGGCAGAAGGTCGGCCAGGGCTGGTCGGCGACGTTCGCCCAGACCGGTACGGCGGTGACCGCGACCAGCATGAGCTACAACGGGGCGCTCGCCCCCGGTGCGTCCACCAGCATCGGGTTCAACGGCACCCACACCGGCAGCAACCCGAAGCCGACGAGCTTCACGCTCAACGGGGCGGCCTGCACGGTCTCCTGATCGTCGACGTGGCGTGGCCGGCACCGCACCTGCGGTGACCGGCCACGTCGCGTCGGGTGGGCCCCGGCAAAAAATGTTCCGAAACTTTTCCGAAACATCTTTGTTCTGACCGGTGCGTGATGGAAACATCGACGGCACTAGATTTAACAACCGCGACGCCCGGCCGTCCCGCCCCGACGGTCCGGGTGCGGGCCAGCAAGGAGGCCACGATGGCAATGAGCCCATCCGTTCATCACGGCGGGAGTCGGCGACGGCGACCACCAGCCGTCCGGGCGCTGCTCGCCGGCGCGGTCAGCGTCGTGACGGTGGCCGCCGTCGCGGTGATGATGCCGTCGGCGAACGCCGCCGCGACCACGTTGGGCGCGGCCGCCGCGCAGTCGGGCCGGTACTTCGGCACGGCGATCGCGGGGGGCCGGCTCGGCGACTCGAACTACACCACGATCGCCGGCCGCGAGTTCAACATGATCACGGCCGAGAACGAGATGAAGCCGGAGGCGACCCAGCCCCAGCGGGGCCAGTTCAACTTCACCTCCGGTGACCAGATCTACAACTGGGCGACCCAGCGCGGCCTGAAGGTCCGGGGGCACACCCTGGCCTGGCACGCGCAGCAGCCGCCGTGGATGCAGAGCCTGAGCGGCAGCAACCTGCGCCAGGCGATGATCGACCACATCAACGGCGTGATGGGCCACTACAAGGGCAAGCTCGCCGCCTGGGACGTGGTGAACGAGGCGTTCAACGAGGACGGCAGCCGCCGGTCGTCGAACCTCCAGGGCACCGGCAACGACTGGATCGAGGTGGCGTTCCGCACCGCGCGGGCCGCCGACCCGTCGGTGAAGCTCTGCTACAACGACTACAACATCGAGAACTGGTCGTACGGCAAGACGCAGGGCGTCTACCGCATGATCCAGGACTTCAAGTCCCGGGGCGTGCCGATCGACTGCGTCGGCCTGCAGACCCACTTCACCGGCGGCAGCTCCCTGCCGAGCAACTTCCAGACCACGCTGTCCAGCTTCGCCGCCCTCGGGGTGGACGTGGCGCTGACCGAGGTCGACGTCACGAACTCCTCCACCACCCAGTACGCCGGGCTCACCCAGGCCTGCCTGAACGTGCCGCGCTGCATCGGCATCACCGTGTGGGGCGTACGCGACAGCGACTCCTGGCGCTCCAACGAGAGCCCGCTGCTCTTCGACAGCGGCGGCAACAAGAAGGCCGCGTACAACTCGGTCCTCAACGCGCTCAACGCGGCCCCGCCGACCTCCGGGCCGACCACGGGCCCGCCCACCACGCCCCCGCCCACCACGACCCCGCCGCCGAGCGGCGGCGCCGGACGGATCGTCGGCGTGGCGTCGAACCGGTGCATCGACGTGCCGAACGCCACCCAGACCAACGGCACCCGGGTGCAGCTCTACGACTGCCACGGCCAGTCCAACCAGCAGTGGACGTACACCAGCGGCAAGCAGTTGCAGGTCTACGGCACCAAGTGCCTGGACGCCAACGGCGCGGGCACCGCCAACGGCACCGGGATCATCATCTGGGACTGCAACAGCGGGGCCAACCAGCAGTGGAACATCAACGCCAACGGCACCATCAGCGGCGTGCAGTCCGGGCGCTGCCTGGACGTCTGGGGCACCGGCAACGGCCAGCAGGTCCAGCTGTACGACTGCCACGGGCAGACCAACCAGCAGTGGCGCACCGATTTCGGGGGCAGCACCCCGCCGCCGACCACCCCGCCGGTGACCACGCCGCCGCCGACCACCACGCCCCCGCCGTCGGGCGGCTGCGCGCTCCCGTCGACCTACCGGTGGTCGTCGACCGGCGCGCTGACCAGCCCGAAGAACGGCTGGGTCTCGCTCAAGGACTTCACCAACGTCGTCTACAACGGCAAGCACCTGGTCTACGGCTCGTACGTCAACAGCAGCGGCCAGTACAGCTCGATGAACTTCGGCACGTTCACCAACTGGTCCGACATGGCCTCGGCCAGCCAGAACGGGATGAGCCAGGGCACCGTCGCGCCCACCCTGCTGTACTTCGCCCCGAAGAACATCTGGGTGCTGGCGTACCAGTGGGGGCCGACCTCGTTCAGCTACAAGACGTCGAGCGACCCGACCAACGCCAACGGCTGGTCCTCGGCGCAGACGCTGTCCACCGCCACCCTCCCGGACGCCCCCTACGGCGTGATCGACCAGACCCTGATCGGTGACGACCAGAACATGTACCTGTTCTTCGCCGGGGACAACGGCAAGATCTACCGGTCGAGCATGCCGCTGGGGAACTTCCCGGGCAGCTTCGGGTCGAGCTACACGACGATCATGACCGACTCGACGAACAACCTGTTCGAGGGCGTCGAGGTCTACAAGGTGCAGGGCCAGAACCAGTACCTGATGATCGTCGAGGCGATCGGCAGCCAGGGGCAGCGCTACTTCCGCTCCTTCACCTCCACCAGCCTGGGCGGCTCGTGGACCCCGCAGGCCACCAGCGAGAGCAACCCCTTCGCCGGCAAGGCCAACAGCGGCGCCACGTGGACCAACGACATCAGCCACGGTGACCTGGTCCGCACCAACCCCGACCAGACCAAGACCATCGACGCCTGCAACCTGCAACTGCTCTACCAGGGCAAGGACCCCAACGCGAACACCGACTACAACCTGCTGCCGTGGCGGCCGGGTGTCCTCACCCTCCAGCGCTAGGCGCACCGTCGCACGCGCAACGACCGGGGCGTGTCCGGCACCTGAGGGTGCCGGGCACGCCCCGCCCGGTTTCAGCCGGCCAGTTCCTCGGCGAGCAGGTCCATCAGCAGCGCGTCGTGCCAGCGTCCGTCCGCACCCCGCTCGTACCGCCGCATGACGCCCACCGGCCGGAACCCCACCTTCGCGTACGCCCGGATCGCCGCCGTGTTCGCCGCCGCCGGGTCGACGGTGAACCGGTGGTGGCCGTACTCGTCGACCAGGTGCCGGACCAGGGTGCGGACCGCGTCCCCGCCCAGCCCGTTGCCGCGTACCGCCGGGTCGAGGAAGACGTCCAGGCTGGCGTGGCGGTAGTCCGGGTCGGTCTCGGCGTACCACTGGATCGCCCCGACCAGCCGGCCCGCGTGCTCGACGACGTAGACCGTCACCGTGTCGTCGGCCAGGTCGGCCCGTACCGATGCGGCCAGGTCGTCGCCGCCGCGCCACCAGCGGCGCACCTCCGGGGTGGCCCGGATCGCGGCCAGGGCCGGCACGTCCGCCTCCGTCACCGGGCGCAGCGTGACCGTCCGACCGCGCAGCACCTGTCAGCCCCGCCGCTCGCCGTGCTCGACGCAGACCGCCGACCAGCCGACCGGCAGCACCTGCACCTTCATCCGCCGGCGGCAGTGCCCGCAGTAGCGCGGGGGCTCCAGCACCCGGGCCGCCGCGCAACCCGGGTGCGGGCCCGCCGTGGTGTCCGCACCACAGCGGTCGCACCAGGCCGCGGCCGACGTCAGCACTGCGGACTCCGCCGTACGGCCGCCGGCGGTCGGGTCACCCGCATCGGTCATCATCACCTCACAGGGTGGCGGAGAGCGCCTTGACCGGCATCTTCAGCTCGTCGAGCAGCTTCAGGTCGTCGGTCGCCGGCCGTCCCAGCGTGGTCAGGTAGTTGCCGACGATCACCGCGTTGATCCCGCCGAGCAGGCCGTCCCGGGTGCCCAGGTCACCGAGGGTGATCTCCCGGCCGCCCGCGTACCGCAGGATGGTGCGCGGCATGGCCAGCCGGAACGCGGCGATGGCCCGCAGCGCGTCCTTACCCTCCACCACCGGCCGGTCGCCCAGCGGCGTGCCCGGACGCGGGTTGAGGAAGTTCAGCGGCACCTCGTGCGGGTCCAGCTCGGCGAGCTGCGCGGCGAACTCGGCGCGCTGCTCGACGGTCTCGCCGAGGCCGAGGATGCCCCCGCAGCAGACCTCCATGCCGGATTCGCGGACCATCCGCAGGGTCTCCCAACGCTCCTCCCACGAGTGCGTGGTGACCACGTTCGGAAAGTACGAGCGGCAGGTCTCCAGGTTGTGGTTGTAGCGGTGCACGCCCATCTCGACCAGGTCGTCGACCTGCTCCTGGCTGAGCATGCCCAGCGACGCGGCGACCTGGATGTCGACCGCCGCGCGGATCGCGGCGACCCCCTCGCGCATCTGCTTCATCAGCCGGTCGTCGGGGCCGCGCACGGCGGCCACGATGCAGAACTCGCTCGCCCCGGTCGCCGCCGTCTGCTTCGCCGCCTCGACCAGTGACGGGATGTCCAGCCAGACCGACCGGACCGGCGAGGTGAACAGGCCGGACTGCGAACAGAAGTGGCAGTCCTCCGGGCAGCCACCGGTCTTCAGCGAGACGATCCCCTCGACCTCGACCTCCGGGCCGCACCACCGCATCCGCACCTCGTGGGCGAGCTGGAGGGCGGCGGTGAGGTGCTCGTCGGGCAGGGTCAGCACCGCGAGGACACCGGCCTGGTCGAGGCCGACGCCGTCGCCCAGCACCTGGGTCCGGGCCTGGTCGAGGATCTCTGGCATGGCTCGTACCCTACAAGGCCGCAGCGGGCCGGGAAACGCCCGAGCCGACGGCCCCCGGCCATCCCGGCTGTCCCCTTCCGCGTGGCGGTACGGCGGGCCCGCCGCCACGCCGGTGCCGGCCCGGCGGATGGTAATTTCGCCCGACGGCGGCAACGCCGTCACCCACCGGCACGGGCCGGTCGTCGGGCACCCCGGCGACCGGGCGGCAGCGGTGTGAGGTCGGCAGGGTGCCAGGTCGGACGGCGGACGGAGGCGGTGACCGGTGGCGGACTGGCTGGCGGCCCTGGACCGGCGTGCCGCACTGCGGGCGAAGGCGGGGCTCACCCGTACCCTGCGCCCCCGCGCCGCCGGTGACCCGGACGTCGATCTGGCCGGCAACGACTACCTGGGCCTGGCCACCCACCCCGAGGTGGTGGCCGCCGCCGGCCGGGCCCTGTCCGGGTACGGGCTGGGCGCCACCGGTTCCCGGCTGGTCCGGGGCTCCACCGACGTCCACCACGCGCTTGAGGACGACCTGGCCGACTGGCTCGGCGTCGACCGGGCACTCGTCTTCTCCTCCGGCTACCTGGCCAACCTGGCCGCCGTCCGGGGCCTGGTCCAGCCGCGTACCCTGCTCGTCTCCGACGCGCACAACCACGCCTCGCTGATCGACGGCTGCCGGATCTCCGGCGCGGAGACGGTGGTCACCGCGCACGCCGACGTCGACGCGGTGGCCGCCGTGCTCGCCGCCGCGCCGGGCCGCCCGGCGGTGGTGGTCACCGAGTCGGTGTTCTCCGTCGACGGTGATCTCGCGCCGCTGGCCGCGCTGCACGCGGTGGCCCGGCGGCACGGCGCGCTGCTGCTGGTCGACGACGCGCACGGGCTCGGCGTCACCGGCCCGGCCGGTGCCGGCGCGGTGGCCGCCGCCGGGTTGGCCGGTGCGCCGGACGTGGTGGTCACCGCAACCCTGTCCAAGGCGCTCGGCGGCGCCGGCGGGGTGGTCGCCGGTCCGGCCGAGTTCGTCAGGCACCTGGTGGAGACCGGCCGGACCTTCATCTTCGACACCGCGCCGCCGCCGGCCGTCGCCGCCGGGGTACGCGCCGCCGTGGCGCTGGCCCGCGCCGCCGACGACCTGCGCGCCGAACTGGCCGACCGGGCCCGGTACGCGGTACGCCGCCTCGGCGCGGCCGGGTTGCCGGTGTCCACCCCCGACGCCGCTGTGGTGTCGGTGACGGCTCCCGGCCCGGAGGCCGCCACCGCCTGGGCTGCCGACTGCCGGTCCCGGGGTGTCGCGGTCGGCTGTTTCCGCCCGCCGTCCACCCCGGACCACCGCTCCCGCCTCCGGCTGACCCTCTCCACCGGGGTCACCCGGGCGGACTTCGAACACGCCCTGGAGGCCATCGTGGAGTGCGCCCCGCAGTCGCGAACCGGGGGGGTCCTGTGAGCGTGAGGAGTGAGCCGGGTTTGCGAGCCCCGCAGTCGCGAACCGAGGTGATCCTGCCGTGAGCGGGTGGAAGGGTGCGGTGCTGGTCACCGGGACGGACACCGAGGTCGGCAAGACGGTGGTGACGGCGGCGATCACAGCCGCCGCGCAGGCCGCCGGCCTGCGGGTCGCGGTGGTCAAGCCGGGCCAGACGGGCACGGCCACCGGCGAACCCGGCGACGTGGACTCGGTGACCCGGCTGGCCGCCCCGCTGACCGGTCGTACCCTGGCCAGTTACCCCGACCCGTTGGCTCCGCTGGCCGCCGCGCGGGTCGCCGAGCTGGAGCCGTTGGAGCTGTACACGGCCGTCGACGCGGTCCGCGCGGAGGTCGACAAGCACGACCTGGTGCTGGTCGAGGGGGCCGGTGGGCTGCTGGTGCCGATGGGACTGCGTCCGTCGGGTGAGGCGTGGACCGTCGCCGACCTGGCGGTGTCGCTGGGCGCTCCGGCGGTGGTGGTGGCCCGGGCCGGGTTGGGCACCCTCAACCACACCGCGCTGACCCTGGAGGCGTTGGAGCGTCGGGCCGTGCCCGCCGGGGTGGTGATCGGCGCGTGGCCGGCGGAGCCGCAGCTGGTGCACTGGGCGAACCTGACGGAGCTGGTGCCGAGCCTGCTCGGCGCGTTGCCGGCCGGGGCCGGGGCGATGGATCCGGGCGTGTTCCGCCGGTCCGCCCCGGGCTGGCTCACCCCCGACCTGTACGGGGTGCTCGACGACTGGCGTACCTGGGCCGAGGACGCGGGCTGACCGGTCCGCTCACTCGGTGGCGGGGACCGGCCGGGGCCGGTCGTCCTGCGCAGGTCGCGGGGCGACGACGTGGACCTGGCCGCCCGCGGTGCGGTTGTGCGCCTCGATCCAGGTGTCCAGCGCGGTGCCGCAGGCGTGGTCGAGGTGCCGCAGGCCGTGCAGGTCCAGCCGGACGATCCGGTCGGTGGGCAGCGCGTGCAGGGTGTTGAGGATGGTGGGTAGCCGCAGGAAGGTGGCGTTACCGACGATGGCGACGTCGATCGGGCCGGTGCCGGTGCCGTGGTCGTCGACGGTGACCCGGACGTGCGACGTCTCCCAGGCGACCTTGGCCACGGCCAGGCCGAGGCCGACCAGCACGCCGGTGAACATGTCGGTGGTGACGATGGCGACGGCGGTGACCGTCAGCACCACCGCCTCGCCCCGGTGTGTCCGCCAGAGCCCGGGCAGCGTCCGCAGCGGCAGCAGCTTGCACCCGGCGTGCACCAGCACGGCGGCGAGCGCGGGCAGCGGGATCAGCCCGACCAGGCCGGGCACGGCGGCGACGAAGAGCAGCAGCCACAACCCGTGCAGCACCCGGGACGCCTTGGTCCGCGCGCCGGCGTGCACGTTGGCGGAGCTGCGCACGATGACGGCGGTCATCGGCAGCGCGCCGAGCAGCCCGCAGACCGTGTTGCCGGTGCCCTGGGCGACCAACTCCCGGTCGAAGTCGGTCCGGGGCCCCTGGTGCATCCGGTCGACGGCCGCCGCGCTGAACAGGCTCTCCGCCGAGGCGACCAGGGTGAACGTGACGATGGTGGCGAGTACCCCGAGGTCGGCGAGTTGGCTGGGGTGGCCGAGCGACGGTTGGATCGCCGCGAGCAGCCCCGCCACCTCGATGGTGTCGACGGGTAGACCCAGCACGGCGCTCGCCGCGGACGCCGCGACGACGGCGACCAACGCCCCGGGCACGGTACGCAGTCTGCCGGGCAGCAGGTTCCAGAGCATCATCACCGCGATGGTGGCCGTACCCAGGGCGAGCGACAGCCTGGCTGGTTCGGAGCCGGTCAGCTCACCGACCAGTGCCGGCAGACCGGTGAACGCGGCGAGGCCGACAGGGGCGGTCCCGGCGCCGGCCAGGATGTGCAGTTGACCGGCGATGAGCAGCAGTCCGATGCCGGCGAGCATGCCGTGCACCACGGCCACCGAGATGGCCCGGAACCACCGGCCGAGCCGCAGCAGCCCCAACCCGATCTGAAGCAGTCCGGCGACCAGCACGATCGTGCCGAGGCCGGTCAGGCCGTACCGTTCCACGGCCTCGGCGACGAGCACGGTCAGCCCGGCGGCCGGTCCGCTCACCTGGAGGCTGCTGCCCGGCATCACCCCCACCACCAGCCCACCCACCACCCCGGTGACCAGCCCGAGTTCGACGGGTACGCCGGAGGCGACCGCGATCCCGACGCACAGCGGCAACGCGACCAGGAACACCACGAGCGACGCCGGCACGTCACGCCGCCACTCTCCCCACCTCACCGCCCCCCACCACCCGACGCCACCCCACCCGTCCCCGCCACCCTGCCGGCCCCCGCCCCCGCCACCCCGTCCCCGCCGCGCGCCACCCCGCCCGCCCCGGTGATCAAGAGGTTTGCGTCAGATCGAAGATCAACGTTGACGCAAACCTCTTGATCAACCCGGGAGGGCGGGGGGAGTGGGCGGGGTGGGGGGAGTGGGGAGGGGGTGGGGTGCATGAGGACCTCCCGGGTTGGTGTGGCGCTTGGCGTCACACGGGGTTCAACCCTTGGCGGGGAGTGGGGGTTACGCCCGTTTCCGCAGGTGAGCGGGGTTCAGGCGAGGCTGCGGCGGGAGGCTACGGCGTGGTGGCGCGGCGGACCACGAAGGCGTCGGGCATCCGGAAGGTGAGGTTGTCCGGGCACCACGGCGGACGTACCACCGTCACCGCGTCCAGCAGCGGTGCCGCCTCGGCGACCACCACCGCCGCCTCCAGCCGGGCCAGTTGCGCGCCGACGCACCGGTGCGCCCCCGCCCCGAAGGCCAGGTGCCGGCGGGACCCACGCTGCCCCGGGCGGAACCCGGCCGGGTCGGCCACCACCGCCGGGTCGCAGCCGGCCCGGGCCAGCCACAGCAGCATCGAGCTGCCCGCCGGCACCGGCGTACCGCCCAGGGTCGTGTCGACCGCCGCCACCCGCCGCCAGGTGACGATCGGCGGGTCCCGGCGTAGGCCCTCCTCGACCACGTCGGCGACGGCGACGGTGCCGGCCCGCAGCCCGGCACGCACCCCGGGTTCGCCGGTGAGCCGGTGCAACAGCAGGGTGAGGAACTGGCTGGTGGTCTCCTGGCCGGCTACCAGCAGGAAGAACAGCGCCCCGACCACCACGTCGAGGGAGTGCCCGGCGGCGCGCAGCCGACCGGCCAGGCCGCCCCCGGTGCCGGCGAACTCCCGCAGTACGGCATGGAACCGGCCCACCTCGGCGGCGAGGCTCTGCTGCCGCTCGGCGTCCAGCGGGGCCCAGAACAGCTCCAGTGCCGCCCGCGCGAAGTCCTTCACCGCGCCCACCGGGGCGTCCGGCAGCTCGACCAGCCGGGCCAGCGCCAGCAGCGGCAGATCGGCGGCGAGCCGGGCGTGCAGGTCGACCGGCCGGCCGGCGGCCAGTTCGGCGGCGATCCCGGCCACCCGGGCCCGCACCAGCGTGGTCAACCACGGCCGTTGGGCGGCCACCCGGTCCGGGTGCAGCGCCTCGGCGACGATCGCCCGGATCGCCGGGTGGCTGTCCCCGGCGTTGTTGGCCAGCGTCGGCGGCAGCCGGAACCGGTGCGCGGTGAGCACCCGCAGCGCGGCCACCGGGATCGGGGTCACCGCGTCCAGGGCGTTGTCGGGCCGCCAGGTCACCGGGTCGGCGAGCACCCGCCGGACCAGCGCATGCCGGGTCACCACCAGGTGTACGCCACCGACCCGGTCGACGACCCTGGCCACGTCCGGCCAGGGTTCGTCGACGGACGCCTCCCACCCCCGGAACAGCACCCGGTCACGCTAGCGGGCGGCCCCCGGCGGGGCGGGGTCCAGTTCCCACACCGTGGTGTGCTTCACCCGTACGCTCTCCAGCGCCTCCGGCACCGGCACGTCGTAGCCGGCCAGTTCGCGGAACCGTTCCCGGGGCAGGAACGCCCGGCCCGGGTCGCCGACCAGCACCCGGGCACCGGAGCGGGCGGCCCGCAGCAGGAAACGCAGCACCCGGCGGGCCATCGCCTCGCTGTAGAAGACGTCCCCGGCGAGCAGCACCTCGGCGTCCCCGGCGTCGCCGTCGAGGACGTCGGCCAGTTCGGCGTCGACGCGTACCCCGTTGGCGTGGGCGTTGAGGGCGACGGCGGCGACGGCCCGCTCGTCGATCTCCACCGCCCGTACGGCCGCCGCGCCGGCCCGTGCGGCGGCGATGGCGACCAGGCCGGAGCCGGAGGCGAGGTCGAGCACCCGGCGGCCGGCGACGGTCTCCGGGTGGTCGGTGACGTACCGGGCCAGGCCCTGCCCACCGGCCCAGGCGAAGGCCCAGAACGGCGGCGGCTGGGAGCTGCGGAACTCGCCCTCGGTCAGCTCCCACAGGCCGATCGGCTCGTCGGCCTGGTGCAACCGCACCTCGGGTACGAAGGCGACCGGGGCGAGCCGGGCGTGCAGCCGGACGAAGGCCGCGGAGAGATCGGACACCCGCCCAGGATGTCAGCCGCGCGAACCCCGGCGCGGTCGACCCTCACCGGCCCGACGAAGCGGCCAAGCCCACACCGTCACCCGGCGTGTCGGCGAAGGCGGGTGACCGGTTCACCACTGTCGGTGTTAACCGGCCCCGTACTTGCCGACCGGCGCGAACACGCCCGTCTACCGGCTTCCCCATCGTGCTCATAGCGTGGCGGGTGGACAAGACCGACGGGAGGAGCGAGGCGGTGGTGATGGTGTGGCGGAACGCGCTACGGGTCGGGGCGGTGCTGGCCTGCCTGTCGGGGACAGCGCTCGTCGGGCCGACACCGGCGTCGGCGGCGGACCGCTTCTCCACCGAGCTGAGTGGCCTGCCGGCCCAGTTCACCGCCGGGGACCAGGTGCGGACGGTCTCGGCGGTGGTGTCCAACAAGGGCGACGGCGGCTGCGTGAAGGTCCGCTGGTCGATGGTGCTCTCGGTGCAGGGGCTGCGACTGGACCAGGTCAAGATGGACCGGGTCGAGGAGACCGGCTCGTTCCCGCTGGACATCCGGGCGCAGGGGGACGTGGCCCGGTTGACCGACCGGCAGCTCGACCCGGGCACCCTCTGCCCGGACCGCACGGTCACCGCCACCTACCGGGTGGCCTTCGCCGAGGACGTCACCCGGGGTCGGATCACCATGGCCGCCGAGGCGTACGACCCGAACCTGCGGCTGCTCGCCCGACGTACCGCCACCCGGCAGGTCGTCGGCACGGCACCACCGCCCACCACGGCGGCACCCGAGCCGACCACCGCGTCGCCGGAGCCGACCGAGGAGGTGCTGGAGCCGACCGAGGAGGAGACCGAGCCGACCGAGGAGGCGCTGGCCGAGGTGCCGCCACCGGCCGCGGCGAACCGTTCGGCCAACGCCAGTGGGGGCTTCGGGGTGGTGCAGGCGGCGTTCCTGCTCGGCGGCCTGCTGCTCTTCCTCGGCGTCGGCCTGCTGATGCGGCTGCGGCAGCTCACCCGGACCGCGTCCGACGGGGTGGAGGGCGACGATGCGCGCCCGGTCCGTCGGCCCGTCCGCTGGACCACCGTCCGACGGTGATCGGGGGCCGCCGGGGCCGGGTGGCGCCACCACCCGGCCCCGGCGGGTTTCACTTCGCGAACACCTGGAACTCGGCGATCCGCACCTGGTCGCGCGCCGGGCTGGCGGTCGCGCAGTCGGTCCGGGTCGCCGGGTCGTCGTCCTGCTCACCGGCGTACGCCGGGCCGCCGGTGCACTGGCTGGCCAGCACCTCCAGCCGGACGTGGGTGGCGACGGTGGCCGGCACCCGGAACGATCTGGCGATCAGGTCCCGGCTGTAGGCCCGGTACCTCCCGCCGGGGAACGCATCGTCGGCGCTGGTGTAGACCCGGGTCCAGCGGGCCGGGTCGGCGCAGTCGGTGGTGGTCGCGTCGCAGGTCGACACCGCGAACGACCGCAGCGCGCTCAGCGCGTTCTGCGCGCCGGGGTCGGCGTCGCCGGTGATCGCCGGGCGCAGCATCGCGCTGACGGTGACCCGTTGCACCGGCTGCGGGGTGCCGAAGGGCAACGTCACGGTGACCTGCCTGCCGGCCACCCCGGTCAACGACGCCCAGTTGGTGGCCTCGGTGTCGTCGGCGATCCGGTCCAGGTTCACCCCGTCCCCGGTGATCGTCGCCCCCGAGGTGGTGGATGCCAGGTTCTGGCTCAGCCGCAGGTCGACGTACCCCTGCTGGCCGGCCTTGGCGACCACCTCCAGGCGCTGGTGGCCGAAGCCGGGGGCGACCGCCAGCACCTGGTACGTCCCGGCGACGGCCTCGAAGGTGGCCGGTAGCGGGGTGGCCGGGTCGGTGTCGGCGACCGGGGTGGCCCGCGCCTCGTAGTCACCGACGTAGAGCCGGATCGGCGCGTTGACGCTGTCGCCCCGGGGACGCAGGGTCAGCGTGGCGTTGCCGCCGGTCGGGCTGGCGAAGCTCGGCGTGGGGTCGGTGTCGGCGGCGCCGACGGTGGCGGCGTCCCGGCCCATCCCGGAGCGGGCGAACTCGGCCCAGATCAGCTCCTGGTTGGCCCCGCCGAAGCGCAGCCGGTCGGCGGTGAGCAGGTTGTCCCGCATGTCGAGCATGCTGACCTGGCTGGCCGCCTGGAGCAGGAACGAGTCGAAGACCAGCTGCACCCAGCGCCGGTTGCCCGGGCAGTTCTCGGCGGCCACCCGGCCCTGCGCGCAGTCGAGCTGCCGCGCCGGGGTGCCCAGGCCGTACTTCTTGACCAGGGCGGCGCGGATGCGGAAGTTGGTCGCACCCCAGATCTCCCCGTCGGCGTGGACCGCCGGGCCGCCGGTGTTGTAGCCGACGTCGGAGTAGTTGAGCGGGCTGCGGCTCAGGTCGTAGTTGCGGATGCCGCTGACCAGGTTGCCGGTGACGTAGCCGCCGGTGACGAAGGGCGTCTCGCCGGGGGCGCGCAGGCCGTGCTCGTAGAGGTACTCGGCGGCGAGCAGGTCGCTCCACGACTCGCCCATCGCCCCGCCCTGGTGGCCGCTGATCCCGCTGTCCGGGCCGGCGATCATCCGGTTGGTGATGGCGTGGGTGTACTCGTGGCCGATCACCGTCATGTCGTAGTCGCCGTCGACGCACGGCGGGTACGGCCCACCGGCCTGCGGCTGCCACAGGTACATGTTGGTGCTCGGCGGCAGGCCGTCACGCGGGGTGGACTGGTTGGCGTTGTTCCGGTTGCCGCTCAGCGCGCCCTGCTGGGCCCGCCCCTGCTCGGCGTCGCCACCCAGCCCGGCACCGCTGACGTTGACCGCCTGCAGGTTCCAGCTGGCCTCGGTGAAGCCCAGGTGCCAGGCCCAGTCGTGCATCCGGTTGTGCATGGCGAACAGGTTGGCGGTGGCGGCGTCGGCGTCGTTGCGCTGGGCGGAGGTGAACACCGCCGGGTTGCAGCGGGCCTGGTGCCACTGGTCGGTGAACGGGTACTCGTAGCGCCGGTCCGGGCGGTCCGGGGCGTTGACCATGGGGCTGCCGGCGCCCCAGGAGACCACGGTGTTGGCGGAGTTGCCCCGGGTGGTGCCGGTGGGCGTGCCGGTGGCGAGGTCGACGTCCCAGGGTTGCCCGCCCGCCGGGTCGCGGAAGGCGGCGGCGCAGTCGGGTGCGGGGCTGGCGCACCAGCGGACCCGGGGGTCCTGCCCGGGGGCGAGGTCCTGCGGCGGGGTGGCCGGGTAGACCGCCCAGCTCGGGTTGTCGGAGTCGAAGTCGACGAGGTCCTCGCGGACCAGCACCTTCCCGGTGATCCCGTCGACGTAGGTGGTGAAGGCCGCCGGGTGGTCGCTGTCCTTACCGATCAGGGTCACCTCGTAGGCGGCCCGGTTGCCGTCGACCGGGGTGGGCACGGCGACCTGGCGCACCCGGTGGCTGGCCACCGCGTCGGTGGCCAGGCCGGCGTCGGCGAGCGCGTCGGCGTACGCCTGCTCGGCGGTGCGGGTGGCCGGGGCGGGGGCGGCGGCGTCCCGGGACAGCGAGGAGCTGACCGAGAGCACGGTGCCGTCGGCGACCGCCACGGTGACCAGCCCGTCGTGACCGGCGGGCAGGTCGCCGAAGCGCTGTCGCAGGGTGACCACCGCGCCGTCGCCGATCCGCCGGACCAGGATCCGATCCATGGTGGCGACCGCGTCGGCGTCGAGCCCGAACAGGTCCCGCTGGGTGGTGAGGTAACGCCGGGCGGCGGCCTCCGGGTCGGCGGGCAGGCCGGTGGCGAGCCGGCCCGGGCCGAGGGCGTGCGGGGTGCCGAGCCGGTTCCAGCGCACCGGGGCGCCGGTGGCCCGGGCCAGGCTGCGCTGGCGGGCCTCGGGTGCGGCGGTACCGGTGCGGTTGTCGACGTCGGCGGCCTGGTGGCGGTCGTCGGCGAACGAGCCGGAGCGGCCCGGGGCCGGGGCCGCGGTGTCGCCCGGCGCCGCTGTGGCGGTGCCCCCGCCGGGCAGCAGGGCGGCGACCACGGCGGCGGTCGCCAGTACGGGAACGAGCCGGCGTCGATGCCGGCTCGTTCGGGGTGTCCACTCCGGTCTGGGCACGGAACCTCCTCGTGGGAGCGGGGACCGGCGCGACGCCGGCCCGGCGCAGGCGGGGTAACGCATGCGCATACGTGGATACCAGGCGGATCGGACGGGGGCAATGGCCCGCGCTGCGCGGATCAGACGAGCTGGGCGGGGTCGAGCCCCAGTTCCCGGGCTGTGACCAGCCGGATCCACTCGCCGAACTGACGCCGGGAGATCACCCGCTCGTGCACGGCGAGCTGGACGGCGAGCCCGTCCATCACCGCGTTGATCCGCCAGGCGGCGCCGGCCGGGTCGGCACAGTCGAAGGTCCCGTCGGCCACCCCGGCCGAGATCACCGCCGCCAGGTCCTCCCGCCAGCGCAGGTCCAGCCGTCGGCAGACCTTCTCCAGTTCCGGGGTGCGCAGCGACTCCGCCCAGCCGTCGATCCACATCGCCCAGGGCCGGCCGGTGGGGGTGTAGAGACGCAGGATGCGCCGGAGCTTGGTCAGCGGCGGGGTGGCGGAGCGCAGCACCGCGTCCAGCCGGGACAGTTCCTGCTCGACGGCGTACGCGAACGCCTGGGCGAGCAGCCGCTCCTTGGTGGCGAAGTGGTAGAAGACCAGCGCCTGGCTGACTCCGGCGGCGGCGGCGACGTCGGCGGTGCGGGTGTTGGCGAGTCCACGCTCGACGATCACGTCACAGGCCGTGCGCAGCAGGGAATCCAGGCGGACATCGGCGGCGGCACGTCTCGTCACGCCGCTACGGTAACCTATCGAACCGAGCACAGGGAGTTACCGACCCGCCCGATCGGGCTGCCGGCAGTCGGAAGCCGGACAGCACCCCGCAGCGAGTGGGCTACCTTTCCGACCTGTTCACCAGGGGTGCCGGCGACGCACCCCACCCCGGCAGCCAACTCTCCTAGGAAGCTCTGGCGGTGGTGGGGTCGGTCACCGCCCGGTGGTCGAACGCGCCGTCAGCGGCCCCGATTTGGCATCGGTGGAACCGCTCGGCTAGAGTTTCCATCCGTCACCGGGTGTCGTCCCGGAGGCAAGCGGACGTAGCGCAGCTGGTAGCGCATCACCTTGCCAAGGTGAGGGTCGCGGGTTCGAATCCCGTCGTCCGCTCGGAGCTGCCGCCACGCATGACGGGGGCAACCTCGGTGGGGTGGCCGAGAGGCGAGGCAACGGCCTGCAAAGCCGTGTACGCGGGTTCAAATCCCGTCCCCACCTCGGTAACAGGCACGGGCGATTGGCGCAGTGGGAGCGCGCTTCCTTGACACGGAAGAGGTCACTGGTTCAAACCCAGTATCGCCCACACGGTCAGTAGAGCCACCTTCCGATTCCGGAAGGTGGCTCTACTGCTTATCTCTCCCGGCCCCGCCGTCGGCCGGGTCGGGAGTGCTCCCGCTGTCGCGGGGGAGCCGGAACCCGTCAGCCCGGCCGGACCCTCCCGACTCATGGGAGATGATCGCTCCGCGTCGATGTGATGTCTATCCTGGCTCCGACGCTGCCAGGGGACGTCGCTACGCCGGGTGGGTGTGGAGTGGGGGAGACCGGTCGGGAGGCGCTGCTCGCGTTCGCCGACGAGCTACGGCGGCTGCGGCAGCGCGCCGGCGGCCCGTCGCTGAACACGTTGGTCGCGGTCGCCGCCCGCCGGGGCAGGCCACTGGCCCGATCCACCCTCAGCGACAAGCTCAACGCCAAGTCGCTGCCGGACTGGGACTTCGTCGTCGACTACCTGGGGGCCTGCGTCGCGTACGCCGAACAGGCCGGCACCCGGTTGCCCGCCGAGCTGACCGACCCGGCCGGGTGGGAGACGGCGTACTGGCGGATGCTGGGGGCGGCGGACGCGGCGCGGGCCGACGAGCGGCTCGCTGCCGCCGCCCGCGCCGAACGAGGTCGACGGGCGCGTGTCGGCTCCCCGCCGGCGGCCCCGGCCGAGCAGACCCCGGCACCGCTCGTGCCCCGCCAGCTACCGGCGGCGGTACGGCACTTCGCGGGGCGGACCGCGCCGCTCGCCGCCCTGACCGCACTGCTCGCCGAGCCGCCCGGCCCGCCGGGCACGGTGCCCGTCTCGACCATCGGCGGTACGGCGGGAGTGGGCAAGACGGCCCTCGCCGTGCACTGGGCACACCGGGTCGCCGACCGGTTCCCGGACGGGCAGCTCTACGTCAACCTGCGCGGCTACGACCCCGAGTCGCCGGCGCTGAGCCCGGCCGAGGCGGTCGCCGGTTTCCTGGAGGCCCTCGCGGTACCCGCGGAACGCATCCCCGTCGGGTTGGCGGCGCAGGCGGCGCTGTACCGCAGCCTGCTCGCCGACCGGCGGATGCTGGTGCTGCTGGACAACGCCCGCGACGCCGACCAGGTGCGTCCGCTGCTGCCCAGCTCACCCGGCTGCCTGGTCCTGGTGACCAGCCGCAACCAGCTCCCGGGGCTGGTCACCGCCGAGGGTGCCCGCCCGCTCCCGTTGGACGTGCTGTCCCCGACGGAGGGGCGTGAGCTGCTGACCCGCCGGCTGGGCGCGGACCGGGTCGCGGCGGAGCCGGCCGCGGTGGACCGGATCGTCGCCGCGGCGGCGGGGTTGCCGTTGGCGCTGGCGATCGTGGCGGCGCGGGCCGCCACCTACCCGGATTTCCCGCTCGCCCGGCTCGCCGCCGAGCTGACCGCCACCCGGGGTGCCCTCGACGCGTTCAGCGGCGGGGAGGCCGGCACCGACGTGCGGGCGGTGCTGTCCTGGTCGTACCGGGGGCTGGACCCGGCGGCGGCCGACCTGTTCCGGGTGCTCGGGACGCATCCCGGCCCCGACGTGTCCGTCGCGGCAGCCGCCAGCCTCGCCGCCGTCGCGCCGGCCGAGGTACGCCGGCCGCTGGCGGTGCTGACCCGGGCGAACCTGCTCACCGAGCACACCCCCGGCCGGTACACCCTGCACGACCTGCTCCGCGCGTACGCCGTCGAACTGGCCGTGGCCACCGACTCCGCCGGGCTCCGGCAGGCCGCGCTGTGCCGGCTGCTCGACCACTACCTGCACACCGCGTACGCCGCTGCTCTGCTGCTGCACCGGCACCGCGACGACATCGACCTGCCGGCGGCGCAACCCGGGACGGCGGTGCTGGTGCCGGCCGACCGGGACGAGGCCTGGGCGTGGCTCGCCGCCGAACACCGGGCGCTGCTCGCCGCGATCGGCCTGGCCGCCGAGAACGGGTTGCCCACCCACGCCTGGCAGTTGGCGTGGAGTGTGAACACCTACCTCGACCGGGTGGGCGCCTGGCCGGACCAGTCCCGCGCCCAGGAGTGGGCGCTGCGGGCCGCCACCGCGGCGGGCGACCGGGACGGCCAGGCCCGCGCCCACCGCAACCGGGCCGTCGCCTGCCTGCGTCTCGGCGCGTACGACGAGGCCCGCGACCACCTGGAGCGATCCCGACACCTGTACGCCGAACTCGGCGACGGGGTCGGCGGCGGCCGTACCGAGCTGAACCTCGGTATCCTCGCGGAGCGCCAGGGCGACCACCGGCGGGCGCTCGACCACGCACAGCGGGCGCACCGCCTGTTCGAGGACGCCGGCCACGCGCAGGGGCAGGCCAACGCGCTCAACAACATCGGCTGGTACCACATCCAGCTCGGCGACCACCTCCGCGCGCTGGACTACTGCGGGCGGGCGCTGGTGCAGCAGCAGCAGACCGGGAACCGGTACTGGGAGGCACACGCCTGGGACAGCCTCGGCTTCGCGCACCACCAGCTCGGCCGGCACGGCGACGCCATCGACTGCTACACGCACGCGCTCGCGCTGTGGCGGGAGGCCGGCGAACGGTACTACGAATCCGTCACGCTGATGCATCTCGGTGACAGCCACCGGGCCACCGCCGCGCCCGACGCCGCCCGGGCCGCCTGGGCGCAGGCCCTCGACGTGCTCGACCGGCTCGGCCACCCGGACGCCGCCCTGGTGCGTGGCCGGCTCGACGGGACGCCAACGCCTCCGCGATAGTCTCCCGGGAATCCACTGTCCGGTGATTTCCCGGACGCTCCGGAAGGGCCGGAAACAATTGTCGCAGGTGGCGGGAACCAGGCCGTCGGCGGCGTCCGGGAAAAGCCCGGAAAGCGTGCGCGACTGCGGATGTCGTGCCAGCCCAGAGGGCCTGTACTGCATTTCTTGATGCTCCGGGTCAATGACGTCGACTTCAATTTACTGATGACTGTCAATTCTTCTGGGGTTGTTGTCTGATCTGTTGTCGGTGGGCGAGCCTGTTGTTCCGTGGTTCCCTGTCGACCGAAAGGACAATCGTGATCCCCCACAGAATTGGCCGCCTCCGCGCGGCGGCGGCCGGAGTGGTGCTGGCGCTCGTCGCCACCGCCGCCGCTGTGCCACCCGCGCAGGCCGCGCCGCCCCCGTCGACCGCGCAGGCGGCAGCGTCGCAGGTCGTCGGCTTCACCGTCGGCCAGGACGGCCGCCTCTACCTGACGTCATCCACCGGAGTCAGCCCGTTCGGCCCCACGGCGCTCGCCCCACCCGACGCCGACGTCAGCGCCGTCCGACAGTCCGACGGGAACACCGCCGTGTTCACCGTCGGCACCCAGGGTGGCCTGGTCGCCGCCGTGACCAGCTCGGCGACCTCCAATATCACCGTCTACCGCGACGGGGCGGGCAACCTCGCCCCGCCCGGGGGCCGGCTGACCGCGTTCACCGCCCCGGACGGCTACGTGTACGTCTTCTTCGTCGGCGTCGACGGCGCCGTCTACAGCACCTCGTACTCACGTGTGGTGCGCCCCGGTGCCGGTCCGCAGCGCGTCTCGGTGCCCGGCGTCGCCCCGCCGGGCGCGGTAGTCGCCGGGTCGTGGCAGTCCAGCGGGCCGGGCGCGTTCTTCGTCGGCGTCGACGGCGGGTTGCGTCACCTCGCCCGGACGGGCGGCACCTGGCAGACGTCATCCGTCGGCCCGTCCGGTGTCGCGGCGGCCGGCAGTGGGGTGGCCTCGTTGGCCGGGGGCGGTGTGCAGGCCTACTACGCCGGGTTGGACGGCCGGCTCTGGCAGGTCAGCCCGGCCGGCGGTGGCCTGCCCGACCCGTGGAACCGGGTGGCCGTGTCCGACGTCGGTGTGGTGCCGGTGGGCGCGGCGCTCGCCGCGACCCGCCCCGTCGACGGCCCGACCGGGGTGTACTTCGCCGACGCCGCCGGCGCCGTGCGGATCGTGACCAACGTGGCCGGCGGGTGGCAGGCGTACGTCGTCACCGGTCCCGCGTTCGCCAAGCCGGGTGGGTCGATCTCGGTGCTCACCGTCGGGGACTACGTCTACGCGGGTTGGTGCGGCAACGACCTCTGGTGGTGGCTGTTCTGGTGGTGGCGGCGTCCGCCGCCGCCCCCGCCGCCGCCGTTGGGGGAGATCCTGCCGGTACCGCTCGACTACCCGATCCAGTACGGCGCGAACGTCTCACTGACCCTGTACCGCTAGGCGGTCGGTGGCCGACCGGGGCAGGCGCGTCCTGCCCCGGGTGGGACGGCGAGGTGCTGTCGGCGTGCGGTACCCCGTCGATGAACAGGGCGATCGCTGCCCGGGGCGAAGCGGTGGGGTCGCCGGACGGGCGATCTTGCCATCGGGTAGAGTTCGGGGCGTCGCCGGGGAAACCGGGCGGCACGCGGACGTAGCGCAGCTGGTAGCGCATCACCTTGCCAAGGTGAGGGTCGCGGGTTCGAATCCCGTCGTCCGCTCTCGACCACGGGCGATTGGCGCAGTGGGAGCGCGCTTCCTTGACACGGAAGAGGTCACTGGTTCAAACCCAGTATCGCCCACCAGAGCATCACGAAGGCCCCGGCTCAACCGAGCCGGGGCCTTCGTAGTGTCGTACGTAGGGTCAGCTGTTCCAGTGCTGGGCGACGAGGTCGGCGGCCTGCTGTTCCCACTGGGCGTAGTGGTCCGGGTACGCCGACACCTGCACCGTCTGGGCGGCCTTGGTCAGGGGCATGTCCTGCCAGCCGTCGACCTGCTTGAGGCCCTTGAGGAAGGCCAGGGTGGCGTATTCGGGGTCGGTGATCTGCTCCACCGTGCCCCAACCACTCGACGGGCGCTGCTGGAACAGGCCCTGGGAGTCGTGGTCGTTGCGGTCGCCGAGGTGGCCGAGGTTCTCCAGCTTCGACTCCTGCAGGGCGGTGGCGATCGACACCACCGCGGCACGCTCGTCCATGCCGGCCTTCTTGGTGGCGGCGATGATCGCCTTGGCGTTGCCGGTCTGTTCGTCGTTGAGGTCGATGCGGGACTGGTCGCCCTGCACACCGTGCGGGATCAGCGTGTCGGCGGCCGGCTTGTCGGCCTGGACGGCGGCGACGGGGCGGGTGTCGAGGGTGGGGGTGTCGTGGTTGAGCGGGCCGGCGGCCAGGCCACCGGCGACGGCGAGACCGGCGATACCGAGAACACTCTTACGCAGCATGGTGGTGTTCATGGGGGATGCTCCTTCGAGGGGGTCGACGCCACCCGACCGGTCGGGGGACCGGGGCCACCGGCGGAGCCGGCGGTGGGGGCGTAAGCACCACGACGAGGCGCTCATGAGGGAAAGTCGGTAGGTCTCCGGCGGGCCCTGCCGCTCACGCCGGAACCCGATGTAACGACCGGGGGCCCCGCATTATTCCGGGGCACTGCCCACCTGCGGACCGGCCGGGCGGGGCGCTCCTACGGTCGTACGGAGGGTGTAACGACCGTGGACGCCGGGTCATTCCGTCGGCGGTCGCCGGTCGAGGCTGGTGGCGGGACACCGGACTTTCCGGCGATCCGGTGGCCGACGGGGACGCGGGTTCTGCCGATGGCAGATCCGCTACCGGTGAACAGAATGCCCCATCGGTGTGCCGGGCCGGCAGGGTGGGACGCATGAGACTGCTGATGTTGGGCGGCACCGGGTTCGTCGGCTCCGCCATCGTGGCCGAAGGGGTACGCCGGGGCTGGACGGTGACGATGTTCAACCGGGGCGTACACGGCGACCCCCCGCCGGGCGTACACCGGTTGCGGGGTGACCGGACCGCGCCGGACGGGCTGGCCGCGCTGGCCGGCGGCGACTGGGACCTGGTGGTCGACACCTGGGACGGCATGCCCCGCGCGGTACACGACGCCGCCCGGGCACTACGTGCCGCCGGGCACTACGCCTACGTCTCCAGCTGCTCCGTCTACGCCCCGCCGGTGCCGGCCGGGGCGGGGGAGGAGGCGACGGTGGTGGAAGCGGCGTCCGACGACCCCCGCGACGACGACTACGCCCGGTGCAAGGCGGGCGGTGAGCGGGCCGCGACGGAGGTGTTCGGGGAGCGTGCCCTGCTGCTGCGGGCCGGGTTGATCCTGGGGCCGGGTGAGGACGTCGGCCGGTTGCCCTGGTGGTTGCGGCGGGTGGCCCGGGGTGGCGACGTCCTCGCCCCCGGCCCGGCCGACCTGCCCGTGCAGTACGTCGACGTCCGTGACCTGGCGGCCTTCGCCCTGGACCAGGCCGCCGAGGGCGTCGGCGGCGCGTTCAACGTGGTCAGCCGTCCGGGGCACAGCACCATGGGTGAGCTGTTGAGCGAGATGGTGGCGGCGACCGGATCCGACGCCCGGCTGCGCTGGACCGACCCGGAGCCGATCCTCGCCGCCGGGGTGGAACCCTGGAACGACCTGCCGGTCTGGATTCCCCCGGGCCACGAGTACCGGTGGTTGCAGGAGCTCGGCGTCGAGCGGGCGTACGCGGCGGGGCTGACCTGTCGCCCGGTGGCCGGGACGGTCGGCGACACCTGGCGCTGGCTGGACCGGGTGGGCGCGGTGCCACCGCGCGCGGGGCGGCCGGTGCGGGTGACGATCGGCCTGGACCCGGAACGCGAGACCGCCCTGCTGGCTGCCGCCGGTCCGATCTGATCCACCGCCCCACCGCCCCCCGGGATCCGTCGGGGTCACCGCCTCCACCGCCCCCGGATCCGTGGGCCCCCGCCGCCCGGGTGCCGGCGAGGGCACCCGTCGTCGGGCCGGCATGGTCAGCCGGGTGCCACCGCCACGTCCAGCACCTCGTCCACGGTCCGCCTCGGGGTGGCCATCCCCGGCTGGCCGTACCCGATCCGCATGACCATCTGCGGGGTGCCGAAACGCCCCAGCGACAGCCGCAGCGCCTCCCGCGCCCCCGACACCTCGATCGGCTGCGACAGCATCGACACCGCCAGTCCCGCGTCGGTCGCGGTCAGCAGCACCCGCTGCAACGCCTGCCCGGCGAGCACCTGGTCGACGACCGTGTTGCCGGCCGCGCCGAGCACCGCCACCAGCGGTTCCGGCTCGAAGTCGCGGCCGGGCGCGCGGTCGAGGCCGCCGAAGCCGCGCGACGGCAGCAGGTCCTGCGGCTCGGCCTGCGGGCCACCGGCGCGGGCCGGCACCCCGTCGGGGGCGGGTTCGGTACGCACCCAGTCGGCGCGTTCGGCCCGGTAGGCGGGGTCGCGTTCGAGCACCCGGTGGGCGCTGCGGGCGATCTCGGCGAAGGCGTTGACGGCGCTCACCCCGATCACCAGTTCCAGCCAGCACTGCTCGGCCCGGGCCGCCTCACCGAGCCGCCAGCGGGCGTCGGCGGGCACCGGGTCGGGCCAGAACGGCGCCCGGTTGCTGAACCGGCGGCCGATGGCCGCGTACAGGCTCTGCTCGGTCGGGGTGGGGCGGCGCGGCAGCTCCGGGACGAGCCGGGCCAGCACATCCGGGTCGGCCGGGTACGGCCGCAGCCGTACGGTCGCCGGGGTGCCCGCCACGGCCAGGGACAACCGCAGGTTGAACAGGGCCGCCCCGCCGGCGATCCGGGTGCCCCAACCGCTCGGGTCGGTGGCGGGCAGCCGGCGGGCCGGGTCGACCGACACCTCGATGCCGCCGTCGCGCAGTCGGAACCGCCACGGCTGGGTGTTGTGCAGGGAGGGCGCGCGGACGGCGTCCGCGACAGCGGCCCGCAGTTGCGTCTCGGTGTACCCGGTGCCCATGGTCGTGCTCCTTCCGTGGCGTGGTTCCCCTCCACGGTCCGTCACCGGCAGGCCGGCCGGGCAGGGCCGGACGTCCCGACCCGTCGGGTCGCCCTCCCCGGGGTGACGCGCCAGGTTAGGGACCTTCGGCCCGTGCACGGGCCGGTCCGGGCGGGTAGAAACGAGGGATGATCCGGGTGTTCCTCCTCGACGACCACGAAGTCGTCCGCCGTGGCCTGGCCGACCTGTTGCAGAGCAGCGGCGACATCGAAGTGGTCGGCGAGTCCGGCTCCGCGCAGGAGGCGGCCCGGCGGATTCCCGCCCTCCGCCCCGACGTGGCGATCCTCGACGCCCGGCTGCCCGACGGCAACGGCATCGACGTGTGCCGGGACGTCCGGGCGGTTGACTCGTCGATCAAGGGGCTGATCCTCACCTCGTACGAGGACGACGAGGCGTTGTTCGCCGCGATCATGGCGGGTGCGGCGGGGTACGTGCTCAAGCAGATCCGGGGCACCGACCTGGTCGACGCGGTCCGTCGGGTCGCGGCCGGGCAGTCGCTGCTCGACCCGGCGATCACCACCCGGGTGCTGGAACGCATCCGCAGCGGCGTCGAGCAGCCCCGTGAGCTGAAGTCCCTCACCGAGCAGGAACGCCGCATCCTGGAGTACGTCGCCGAGGGGCTGACCAACCGGGAGATCGCCGGCAAGATGTTCCTGGCCGAGAAGACGGTGAAGAACTACGTCTCCAGCGTGCTGGCCAAGCTGGGCCTGGAACGGCGTACCCAGGCGGCCGTGCTCGCCACCCGCCTGCTCGGCCAACGCCACTGACCCACCGCACCGCCGGCCGGTTCAGCGGGAACCGTCAGGCAGCGCCGGCCGGCTGAGCGGGAATCGGCCGGCGGCGGGCATCAGTCGCGCAGCGGGACCGACCAGCAGAGTTCGGTGCCGTGCGGCTCGATCCGGCGTACCTCGAACTCGCCGCCGTGCCGCTCGGCGCGTTCGCGCAGGTTCACCAGGCCACCCCGGGCGGCGGCCGGGTCGCAGCCCACCCCGTCGTCGGTGACCGTCACGGTGACCCGGCCGGCGTCGACCCGGACGGCGACGGCGACCCGGCTGGCCTCGGCATGGCGTACCGCGTTGGACAGCGCCTCGCGGAGGACGGCGGTGAGGTCGGGGCGGACCGGTTCCGGCACGGCGCTGTCGATCGGCCCGTCGAGTTCCACCTCGGGGCGGAAGCCGAGCGACCCGGCGGCCACGTCGACCGCCTCCCGGATCTCGGTGCGCAGCGCCGCGCTCATCGGGGTACGCAGCTCGAAGATGGTGCGGCGGATGTCCCGGATGGTGGCGTCGAGGTCGTCGACGGCCGCGTTGATCCGCTTGGCGACGTCGGGCCGGGCGTGCATCGCGCCGCTCTGGAGTTGCAGGCCGGTGGCGAACAGCCGTTGGATCACCACGTCGTGCAGGTCCCGGGCGATGCGTTCGCGGTCCTCCAGGACCACCAGCAGTTCCCGTTCCTCCTGGCCCCGGGCCCGTTCCATGGCCAGGGCCGCCTGACCGGCGAAGCTGGCCAGCAGGGTGACGTCGGCGTCGGCGGCCCGGCCGGCGTCGGGCCGGTGGGCGACCACCAGCACCCCGTGCAGGGTGTCGGCGGCGGCCAGCGGGGAGACCACTGCCGGGCCGGCGACCACCGGCACCGGCCACGGCGCCGCCTCGGCCAGGTTGTCGAGCAGTTCCCGGCGACGCTCGGTCACCGGGCCGGCGAAGCTGGTCTCGCTGGCCGGCAGCAGCGCGCCGACCAGTTCCGCCGCGTCACCGTCGGCGGAGTCGACCACCTCGACGGTGAACTGGCCGGCGTCCTCGTCGTAGAGCAGCACCAGCGCCAGCTCCGCCTCGGCGACCTCCCGGGCCCGGCGGGCCACCAGGGTCAGCGCGTCGGTCCGGCGTACCTCGCCGAGCAGCACCGAGGTGATCTCGGCGGTGGCCGCGAGCCAGCGTTCCCGGCGATGGGCCAGCGCGTAGAGCCGGGCGTTCTCGATGGCCACCCCGGCGGCGGCGGCCAGCGCCACGACGATCTCCTCGTCGTCCTCGGTGAACTCCGGGGCGCCCTGCTTCTCGGCCAGGTAGAGGTTGCCGAAGACCTGGTCGCGGATGCGCACCGGCACGCCGAGGAAGCTGTGCATCGGCGGGTGGTGCGGCGGGAAGCCGTACGACTGGGGGTGCTGGGTGATGTCGGGCATCCGCACCGGGCGGGGCTCGTCGATCAGCAGCCCGAGCACGCCCCGCCCGTGCGGCAGGTCGCCGATCTTCGCGTGCAGCTCGGCGTCGATGCCGTGGGTGATGAAGTCGTGCAGCAGCCGGTCCGGCCCGATCACCCCCAGCGCGCCGTAACGGGCCCCGACCAGCTCGCAGGCGGCCTGCACGATCCGTTGCAGGGTGCTGCGCAGGTCGAGGTCGGTGCCGATACCGACCACCGCGTCGAGCAGCGCCCGCAGCCGCTCCCGGCTGGTCACCACGTCGCCGACCCGGTCCAGCATCTCCTGGAGCAACTCGTCGAGCCGGACCCGGGACAACGGGCTCAGCCCCAGCGAGGGGACCTGGTGTTCGTTGCGGGAAGCAGGGGTGCTGGCGGCCACGCGGGCGATGTTACCGTCCGGTGACCGCCGGGCACGAGATCATCAGGGCCGCTGGTCGCGTACGGCGGAGGTGTCGACCACCTGCGCGGCCGGCAGCCGGGGGGTGTGCGGCGGTCCGGCGTGTGCCGGGTCCGCGATCCCGATCCGCAGCACCAGGTACGGGTAGCCGAGCCCGCTGAGCAGTTGCCGCAGCGTCTGCCGGGTGCCGTCGACCTCGACCACGCCGGACAGCGGCACCACCGACGCCCCGTGCCGGGTGGCGGCGAGCCACAGCGCGGAGAGCGCCTCACCGGCCCGCAGCCAGCTGTCCGGCTCGTCCTCGTCGCCGTAGAGCAGCCCGTACACGGCGGCCCGGTCGTGCCCCGGGCCCACCGGCAGGTCGCCGGGGCTGCCGAAGTCCCGGGCCGGGACGGTGGTCTGCGGCTGGTCCTGCGGCAGCACCTCCGGCGGCAGACCGGTGCCGGTGCCGGCCCGGTGCGTCCAGTACTGCAACTCCTCGCGGGTCTGCGGGTCCTCCGCCTCGACGGTGCCGGCGTGCGAGGCGGTCGCGGCCAGCTCCATCACCTGGTCGGTGTCGAGGATCTGCAACCGGGAACCCTCGGCGTCGGCCGCGCCGACGATCTCGTCGAGCACCCCGACGGACACCGGCTCGTCGCTGACCGGGCGGCGGTCCGTGTGCCGCACCTGCATGCACTGCACCAGGCGCATCGCCTCCGGGTCGGCCCCGGAACGGGTCAGGCCGGTCAACCGGGCCAGCAGGTCCGGCTGCTGCGGATCGGGCAGTCGCTCCACCACCGCCGTCCAGCCCTCGGCGGCGAGCGCCACCCGGGCGTGGTGCAGGGCCGCGCCGCAGCTCACCGCGACCAGTCTGCCCTCCGGGTCGGTGGCGGTGAGCTGCCGTTCCCGGGCCACCCGCAGCTCCAGGGCGTCCGGCAGGACCCGCCAGCGCCACGGCTGCGTGTTGTGCACCGAGGGGGCGTGACCTGCCGTCGCCGCCGCCTCCGCGAGCGCGGTGGTCAGCGGGCGGTCCGTCGCGGGCGTCTGGTGGCTCATCGGCACGACCTTTCCGTCTCTTTCCCATCGTGCCCCACCCGGTCGGCCCCGGGGCGGGGATACCGTTCCATCCTGGCCTGCCGAACCGGCCCTGCACACGGTCCGCAGGTCCCCCCTCGGGGGCATTTCGGCCCGGTGGTTTCCCGGTTCCCGGTCCCCGCCGGCCACCTGCTGGGACGATCCGCAGGTGGACGCGGCACCGCAGGAGTGTGTTCCGCGGCGGCCGGTCGACAGGCGTCCGGTGCGCTGGCGTGAGTGGACGCCACTGGCCCTGCTCGGCGGGGCGTTGCTGGTCGGGGCGGTGCTGTGGCTGACCGGGCGGCGCGGCCCCGCCGACGGCGTGTGGGCGGCGGCGACCCTGGGGGCGCTGGTGCCGGCGGTCGGGGCGGTGCTGCGTCAGTGGTGGCGGCGTCGGTTCGGGGTGGACGTCATCGCCGTGCTGGCGTTGGCCGGTGCGCTGCTGGTCGGGGAGTACCTGGCCGGGGCGGTGATCGCGGTGATGGTGGCGACCGGCCGGGCACTGGAGGCGTACGCCCGGGGGCGGGCGACCCGCGACCTGCGGGCGCTGCTGGCGCGGGCGCCCCGGCAGGCGCGGCGGCGCACCCCGGACGGGGGGATCGAGGTGGTCCCGCTGGACCGGGTCGCGGTGGGGGACGACCTGCTGGTCGGGCCGGGCGACGTGGTGCCCGTCGACGGCGTGCTCGCGGCTGCGGCGACGCTCGACGAGTCGGTGGTCACCGGCGAGTCGCAGCTGGTGGGCCGGGCCGCCGGGGAGCAGGTGTCCAGCGGGGTGGTCAACGCGGGGGCGGCCGTGGGCCTGCGGGCCACCCGGGACGCGACGGGCAGCACCTACGCGCAGATCGTCCGGCTGGCGCGGGAGGCGACCGCCCGCCGGGCACCGACGGTGCGGCTCGCCGACCGGTACGCGGCGGCGTTCGTCCCGTTCACCCTGCTGCTGGCCGCGGTGGCCGGGGTGTGGTCGGGGGAGTTCGTCCGGGCGGTCGCGGTGCTGGTGGTGGCGACGCCGTGTCCGCTGCTGCTGGCCACCCCGATCGCTATCGTCTCCGGGCTGTCCCGGGTGGCCCGGCGGGGCGTCCTGGTGCGCGACGGTGGTTCGCTGGAGCTGCTCGGCCGGGCCCGTACCCTGCTGGTCGACAAGACCGGCACGTTGACCGAGGGGCGGCCCCGGGCGGCGGAGACGGTGGTCGCTCCCGGTGGCGACGGGGACGAGGTGCTGCGGCTGGCCGCGTCGGTGGAGCAGCTCTCCCCGCACGTGCTGGCGGTGGCGCTGGTGCGGCAGGCCCGCGAGCGGCGGCTGCGGCTGACTACGCCGACGGAGGTGACCGAGGAGCCGGGGCGCGGGGTCAGCGGCCGGGTCGACGGCCGGCCGGTGCGGGTCGGGCAGTTCCCCGGCGGGCTGCCCGACTGGGCGGAGCAGGCCCGCCAGCGGGCCGAGCTGGCCGGCTGGTCGACGGTGTGGGTCAGCGACGACCACGGCCCGCTCGGCGCGGTCCTGCTGGAGGACCCGGTCCGCCCCGACGCCCGCCGGACGGTACGCCGGCTGCGGGAGGCCGGGTTCTCCCGGCTGCTGCTGCTCACCGGCGACCGGCCGCGTACCGCCGAGCAGGTGGCCCGGCTGGTGGGGGTGGACGAGGCGGTGGCCCGCTGCTCGCCGCAGGAGAAGGTGGACCGGGTCCGGCAGGAGTCGCGGCGGGGGGTCACCGTGATGGTCGGCGACGGGGTGAACGACGCGCCCGCGTTGGCGGCGGCGCACGTCGGGGTGGCGATGGGGGCGAGAGGGGCGACCGCCTCGGCGGACGTCGCCGACGCCGTGATCACCGTGGACCGGTTGGACCGGCTCGCCGACGCCGTCGAGATCGCCCGCTACGCCCGCCGGATCGCGGTGCAGAGCGCCGCCGTCGGGATGGGGCTGGCGGTGCTCGCGATGCTGGTCGCCGCCGTCGGCCGGCTGCCGCCGGTGGCGGGCGCGTTCCTCCAGGAGGGCATCGACGTGCTGGTGATCCTCAACGCGCTGCGGGCGCTGCGCGGCGGGCTGCGCCGCCGGGACGTCCCGCCGGCCACCCGCGCCCTGCTCGACCGGTACGCGGGCCAGCATCCCGGCGTACGGGCCGTGCTGGCCCGGGTACGCGACACCGCCGACCTGGTGGCGACCCGGCCGACCGCCGAGGGGTGCCTGCCGGCGGTGCGCGACACGCACCGCCGGCTCACCGACGAGGTGCTGCCGCACACCGACGCCGAGGAACGGCAGCTCTATCCAGCGTTGGCCGGCCCGCTGGGCGGCGACGAGGCGACGGCCACGATGAGCCGGGAACACGTGGAGATCCATCGGCTGGTGGACGCGATCGGCGGTCACCTGGCGCGGGCGGACGGGCGGTTGCGCCCCGACCAGGTGCCCGACCTGCTCGCCAGCCTGTACGGCCTGGAAGCGGTGCTGCGCCTGCACCTGGCCCGGGAGGAGGAGGACTACCTCGCCCTGGACCCCGACCCGCCGGCCCCGGGGCGTTGATCCACCCATCGGGACCGGCGGGTGGATCAACGCGGGACCCGGGGCCTGGCGGTCAGCGTTCCCGGATGACGGCGACCGGGCAGTGCGCGTGCTGGATGAGCTGCTGGCCGACCGAGCCGAGCAGCATCCCGCGCAGCCCGCCCCGACCCCGGCTGCCGACCACCACGAGCTGCGCCTCCCGGCTCGCCTCGACGAGCGCGGCGGCCGGTCGGGCCGGTGCGATCTCCACCGTCACCGGCACTTCGGGGAACGTCTCCCGCCACCCGGAGAGAGCCTGTCCGATCGTGGCCCGGTCCGCCGCGAGCCGGGCCTCGGCGTCCGGGTCGGAGGGCCGCCAGCGGTCGTCCGGCGGCTCGAATGCCTGCAGCACCAGCAGCGGGGCGTCACGCTGCGCGGCCCGCTCCACGGCGAACCCGAGCGCCGTGCCGGCCTGCTCGGAGCCGTCGAAGCCGACCACCACCGGGCCGGTGACCGTAGCCTGCGCCTCGCGCACCACCACGACCGGGCAGCGCGCGTGGGCGGCCACCGACACCGCCGTGGAGCCGGCGAGCAGGCCGGTGAACCCGCCGTGGCCCCGGCTGCCGAGCACCAGCAACCCGGCCTCGGCGGAACGTTCCTCCAGCACCAACGCGGGCGGGCCGTCGAAGACCTCACCGTGCACGGTGACGCCGGGCCAGGCGGCGGCGGCGTCCGAGGCGGCCTTGTGCACCAGCTCCTCGACCTGCCGCCGGGCGTCGTCATCCGGCCAGACCCCGGGGGCCACCCCCGGGCCGACCCAGCCGGCGACAGTCATCCACTCGAAGACGTACGCCAGCCGGACCGGGCGTCCGGTGCGCCGCGCCTCGGCCAGCGCCCAGTCCACGGCGACGCCCGCGTCGGCGGAGCCGTCGTAGCCGACCAGGATCTCGTCGGGCTTCATCGTCTCGTCCTTTCCTGGCTGGTGGCAGGGGGTGGGCCGGCCGGTGACCGGCCCACCTCGGGCCGCGGAGGTGTCACTGCCCGTCGAGCTGCTGCGGGTGGGTCTCGCGGAGCCAGCGCCACTCGGCGACCCGGGGGTCGTCCTCGCCGTGGCGGCGGGTGTGGTCGCGGCACGCCTGCCGGGTGTCGACCATCTCCTGGCGCAGGTGGGCGGCGCGGGCGGCCAGGCCGGGCACCCGGTCGATGACGTCGATGACCAGGTGGAAGCGGTCCAGGTCGTTGAGCATCACCATGTCGAACGGGGTGGTGGTGGTGCCCTCCTCCTTGTAGCCGCGCACGTGCAGGTTGTCGTGGTTGGCCCGGCGGTAGGTGAGCCGGTGGATCAGCCACGGGTAGCCGTGGTAGGCGAAGATGATCGGCTTGTCCCGGGTGAAGATGGTGTCGAACTCGTTGTCCGGCAGGCCGTGTGGGTGCTCCGACGACGGCTGGAGCCGCATCAGGTCGACCACGTTGACGACCCGCACCTTCAGCTCGGGCAGGTGCTGGTGGAGCAGGTCGGCGGCGGCGAGGGTCTCCAGGGTGGGCACGTCACCGGCGCAGGCGAGCACCACGTCCGGCTCCTGGCCCTCGTCGGTGCTGGCCCAGTCCCAGATGCCCAGGCCGCGTCGGCAGTGCTGGACCGCCTCGTCCATGGTCAGCCAGTTCGGGGCGGGCTGCTTGCCGGCCACCACCACGTTGATGTAGTGCCGGCTGCGCAGGCAGTGGTCCATGGTGGAGAGCAGGGTGTTGCCGTCCGGCGGCAGGTAGACCCGGACCACCTCGGCCTTCTTGTTGACCACGTGGTCGATGAAGCCGGGGTCCTGGTGCGAGAAGCCGTTGTGGTCCTGCCGCCACACGTGGCTGGAGAGCAGGTAGTTCAGCGAGGCGATCGGCTCCCGCCAGGGGATGCCCCGGGTCACCTTCAGCCACTTGGCGTGCTGGTTGACCATCGAGTCGACGATGTGGATGAACGCCTCGTAGCTGGTGAAGATGCCGTGCCGGCCGGTCAGCAGGTAGCCCTCCAGCCAGCCCTCGCAGAGGTGTTCGGAGAGCACCTCCATCACCCGGCCGTCGGGGGAGAGGTGGTCGTCGGTGGCCTCGATCCGGCCGTCGAAGGACCGGTCGGTGACCTCGAACGCGGCACCGAGCCGGTTGGAGGCGACCTCGTCCGGGCCGAACAGCCGGAAGGTCTGCGGGTTGGCGGTGATCACGTCGCGGACCCAGGTGCCGAGCACCCCGGCCGCGCCGACCACCGGCTCACCCGGCCGCTTGACGTCGACGGCGTAGTCGCGGAAGTCCGGCAGGGTCAGGTCGCGCAGCACCCGACCGCCGTTGGTGACCGGGTTGGCGCTCATCCGGCGCTCGCCCTTCGGCGGCAGCGCGGTCAGTTCGGCGACCGGGGCGCCGGTGGCGTCGAAGAGTTCCTCCGGCCGGTAGCTGCGCAGCCAGCGCTCCAGCTCGGCCCGGTGCGCCGGGTTGTCGCGTACCTCGGCGATGGGCACCTGGTGGGCGCGGAAGGTCCCCTCGACCTGCTTGCCGTCGACCTGGGCCGGGCCGGTCCAGCCCTTCGGGGTCCGCAGGATGATCATCGGCCAGCGGGGGCGCTCGACGTGGCCGCCGGAGCGGGCCACCCGCTGGATCTCGGCGATCTCGTCGCAGGCCCGGTCCAGGGTGGCGGCGAGGAGCTGGTGCACCTGCTCGGGGTCGTCCCCGGCGACCAGGTACGGCTGGTAGCCGTGGCCGCGCATCTGGTTAAGCAGGTCCTCGGTGGGGATCCGGTCCATGACCGTCGGGTTGGCGATCTTGTAGCCGTTGAGGTGCAGGATCGGCAGCACCGCGCCGTCGCGGGCCGGGTTGAGGAAGACGCTGGACTGCCAGCTCCCCGCCAGCGGACCGGTCTCCGCCTCGCCGTCGCCGATGACGCAGGCCACCAGCAGGTCCGGGTTGTCGAAGGCGGCGCCGTAGGCGTGGCTCAGGGCGTACCCCAGCTCGCCGCCCTCGTGGATCGAACCCGGCACCTCCGGTGCCACGTGGCTCGGGATGCCGCCGGGGAAGGAGAACTGGCGGAACAACCGCTGCATGCCGGTCTCGTCGCGGCTGACCGAGTGGTACAGCTCGCTGTAGGTGCCCTCCAGCCAGGTGTTCGCCACCAGGGCCGGGCCGCCGTGGCCGGGGCCGGTGACGAAGATGGCCGACAGGTCCCGGTTGACGATGACCCGGTTGAGGTGGGCGTAGAGCAGGTTCAGGCCGGGGCTGGTGCCCCAGTGGCCGAGCAGCCGGGGCTTGACGTGCTCGGGGGCGAGCGGCTCGCGCAGCAGCGGGTTGTCGAGCAGGTAGATCTGCCCGACGGTGAGGTAGTTCGCCGCCCGCCAGTAGGCGTCCAGCCGGCGCAGCTCGTCGTCGGTCAGGGGGCTGTGCAGGTCGAGAGCGGTGTCCATGCTGCCAAAGCCTCTCGCGGGTCGGGGGGTTCTGCACCCGGAAGCGCCGATTCGCCCCGGGCAGACCCAGTCTTCGTGATCGCCCGGTCACCGGTCAGGGCCGTTGGTCCCGGCCGTTGGGGACGTCATGCCCCGCCCGCCCCGGCGGAAACCAGTCCACGGACGACGATGACCGGCGTGGGCGCGTGGTACAGCAGGGTCTGGCTCACCTCGCCCAGCATTCCCCGCCCCGGCTGGTCGCCCCGCGCGCCGACCAGTGCCACCTGCGCCGAGCGGGACTGCTCCACCAGGACGGTGCCGGGGTCGCCGCGTACGGTGTGGCACTCCGCCGGCACGTCCGGGTGGTGCCGGCGGGCCTGGCCGACCAGCGTGCGGAGCACGTCGTCGCCGTCGTCGGGTCGTTCCGGCTCGATCACCCGGACCGCGATGACCCGGGCCTGCCGGCGGGCGGCACACCCGAAGGCGAAGCCGAGCGCGACCCGGGAACTGGCCGAGCCGTCCACGCCGACCAGCACCGGGCCCGGGGGCGGTGGGTCGCGGCGGACGACCAGCACCGGGCAGCCGGCGCGGGCGGCGAGCTGCACGGCCGGGGCGTCGGCCGGTACGCAGCCGCCGCAGCCGGCCATCCCGCCGTCCCCGATGGCCACCAGGAACGCCGTCCCGGAGCGGCGGATCAGGGCCTCGACCGGTGCCCCCTCGACGATCTCCCCACTGACCGGCACCGCCGGTTCGACCTCGTTGGCGGCCGTGGCGGCGCGGGCGACCAGGTCCTCGGCGGCGTCCCGGCTGCCGGCCACCGACGGGGCGGCGAGGGCGGCCTCCCAGTTGAAGGCGTGCAGCAGGGCCAGGCCCCGGCCGTGCGCGGCGGCCTCCCGGGCGGCCAGCCGGACCACCGCGAGGTCGGCCGGTGCCGGCCCGACCCCGACCACCACCGGCCCGCCCGTGGACCCGGTCATCCGGTTCACCTCCCGGGAATCCGCACGGCGCGGGCACGCCGTCGGAACCGACGCTAGTCGCGGCGGGCGGGCGGTGGAGCCGGATCAGTCGGACGGGTGCCCGCCGGGTGGACGCGCAGCACGACGGCGGTGGCGTTGTCGCTGCCCCCCTCGGCCAGGCTGGCGGCGAGCAGGCCGCGTACCGCCCGGGTGGGGTCCGGCTCGGCGAGCAGGTCCCGCAGCCGGTGGTAGTCGAGCTGGTCGCTGACCCCGTCGGTGCACAGCAGCCAGGTGTCGCCGGGGCGCAGCGGCACCCCGAGCAGGTCCGGGTCCGGCCGGTCGGGGTGGCCGAGGTAGCGCAGCAGCTGGTAGCGGGCGCGGGCGGCCTCCCGGGAGTTCGCCGGCCACCAGCCGTGCAGCACCCCGAGCCAGGCCATCGTGTGGTCCACGGTCACCAGCTCCAGCAGCCCGTCGCGTAGCCGGTAGGCCCGCGAGTCGCCGAGCTGGACGATCCAGGCCAGCTCGCCGTCGGGCTGGGCGAGCATGGCGGTCAGGGTGCAGCCGGCCAGCTCGTCGATGGCGGCGCCGGCCCGGCGTACCCGGATCTGGGCCTCGGCGATCGCGGCGCGCAGCTCGCGCGGGCCGACGGCGGGCCAGCCGGCGCGGACCAGTTCGTGCAGGGTGTCGCGGGCGGTGTCGCCGGCGACGCGGCTGCCCTCGCCCTCGCCCATGCCGTCGACGACCACCGCGAACGGCAGGTCGGGGTCGACGTGCAGGGCGTCGAAGTTGGCGGAGTACCGGTGGCCGGCCACGGTGCCGCCGGCGATCTCCCACCCGACCCGGCCGACGGGCAGCCGGCGGGCCGCCTCGACGGGCTGGTCAGCGGTGCGGCGACGGAACACCAGCGGACCGTAGCACCGCCGCCGGCCGGATCGGGCCGTCCGGAGTCGTGTCGGGTACGCGACGCTGCTGTCAACTCGGGTTGACGCCTGAGGCGTGTCAACGTACATTGACAGCATGAGTCAGGCGACGGAACTCGCGGCGGCCGCCGGCAGCACCGACCCCCGGGTCGGCCTGCGCGCCGTGCGCGCCCTGCGCCGGCTCCTCGAACGGCTGGAGGTGGTCCAGGTGGACAACGCCCGACGACAGGGCTGGTCCTGGCAGGAGATCGCCGACGCGCTCGAGGTCAGCCGGCAGGCGGTCCACAAGAAGCACGCCGGGCGACCGGCGGTCCACGGCACCGGGGAGGCATGATGTTCGAACGGTTCACCGACCGCGCCCGCGCGGTCGTCCAGCACGCGGTTGAGCAGGCCCGTGCCGACGGGGGACGACCCGTCGGCACCGAACACCTGCTGCTCGCCGTCCTGGCCGACGGCGACGGGCTCGCCTGCCGGGTGCTCACCTCCGCCGGCCTCGACGCCGACGACCTGCGCGCCCGGATCAGGCGGCAGACCGGCGACGGCGGCACGGGGCTCGGCGAGGCCGACGCCGCCGCGCTACGCGAGATCGGCATCGACCTCGCGGCCATCGTCGCCCGGATCGAGGACACCTTCGGCCCCGACGCCCTGCGCGAGGCGGCCCCCGCCCCCCGCCGCCGGTGGCGACTGCGCCGACCGCTCGGCGGGCCGCTCTCCCGGCGTTCCCGCACCGCACTGGAGATGGCGCTCCGCGAGGCCCTGCGGCTGCGCCACCGGCACATCGGCACCGAACACCTGCTGCTCGGCGTGCTCCGCGAGGGCGGCGGCCTGGGTGCGACGGTGCTCACCGAGGCCGGCGCGGACCTCGACGACCTGCGCCGCCGGATCGAGTCGGCGCTGCGTACGGCGGCCTGACCAGCCACCCCCCGGTCCGGCCCGGCTCAAACCTGTTTGCGGTCAACGCAACGTCGGTCGTCGCCGGGTCGCTGACCGGGCCGGGGTGCTGCACACTGACGCCGTGGACGGTGCAGAGCAGAAGCGTACGGTGACCGGCGGCGACCGCCCCCCGCGTTCGGCGGTGGTGGTCAACCCGACCAAGGTGACCGATCTCGACGGGTTCCGCGCGACCGTGGACGAGGCGCTCGCCGCCGCCGGCTGGCCCGCCCCCACCTGGTACGAGACCAGCGCCGAGGACCCGGGCCGGGGGCAGACCGAGCAGGCCGTCGCCGCCGGCGCCGAACTCGTGTTCGCCTGCGGCGGCGACGGCACGGTGATGGCCTGCGTCACCGCGCTGGCCGGCACCGACGTGGAACTCGCCGTGCTGCCCCAGGGCACCGGCAACCTGCTCGCCGCCAACCTGGGGCTCTCCAACGACCTCGCCGCCGGCCTGCAGGTGGCCGTCGAACGGGGCCGCCGCCGGCTCGACGTCGGCGTCGTCGACGACCAGTGCTTCGCGGTGATGGCCGGGATGGGCTTCGACGCGCAGATGCTGGCGGACACCTCCGAGACCACCAAGGCCCGCATCGGCTGGCCCGCGTACGTGGTGGGGGCCGCGAAGCACCTGCGGGACCGCCCGATGCGGCTCAGCATCCGCATCGACGACCGGCCGCCGATGCGTCGCCGCGCCCGCACCGTGCTCGTCGCCAACGTCGGGCGGCTCCAGGGCGGGGTGCGCCTGCTCACCGACGCCGAACCCGACGACGGCTGGCTGGACGTGGCCGTGCTCACCCCCAACCGGGTGCGGCACTGGCTCGCCATGGGCTGGGCGCTGGTCCGCCGCCGGGGCAGCGTCCCCCGGATGGAGGTGCACCGGGCCCGCAAGGTCGTCATCACCAGCAACCGGGCCCAGCCCCGGCAGCTCGACGGCGACCTGATCGCGCCGGGGCGGACTCTGACCGCCGAGATCAGACCCGAGTCGCTGTGGCTCTGCGTGCCACGCCCGGCCGGCGACCCCGACCTGGCCCACGACGCCGACGCGGCGGCCCGGCGCGGGGAGAAGCTGGTCGGGGAAGCCCGCCGTGAGTAGCACCCGGCTCGTCCCGGAGACCCGGCTGATGGCGTCGGACGAACTCTCCGCCGACGACGCCTTTCGCACCCTGCGCCGTCACGGCGGCTGGCAGCTCATGCGGGACGCGTTCATCCGGTTCCGCTACGGCGACGGGTTCAGCCACTCCCGGGCCTTCGCCCTGCAACTCTGCCTCGCCGTGGTGCCGTTCCTGATCGCGCTCACCGGCCTGATCAGCGACCTCGGCGTCGAGGAGGGCGGCCGGGTGGTCGCCGACACCGTGCTGGCGCTGACCCCGGGGCAGAGCGAACAGGTGGTGCAGGAGCTGCTCGGCGAGGGCGACCGCACCGAGAGCACCGGCGAACTGGCGCTGACCCTCGGCCTGATCACCGGCCTGGCCGCGCTGACCACCACGATGGCCCAGATCGAGCGCGGCGCCAACCGGATCTACGGCGTGGAACGGGACCGCCCGGCGCTGTGGAAGTACCTGCGGGCGGCGGTGCTCGCCGTGGTCGCCGGCCTGCCCGCGCTGGCCGGCTTCCTGATCCTGGTCGGCGGTGGGGCGATGGGCGAGTCGGTGCAGCGCCACTACGAGTGGGGTGATCTCGCCGCCGGGGTGTGGGAGGTGGTGCGCTGGCCGCTGAGCCTCGTGCTGACCGTCGTCGCGGTGGCGGTGATCTTCCGGCACGCGCCCCGGCGTAAACAGCCAGGTCTGTCCTGGCTCTACTTCGGCGCCGGCATCGCCACCGCGCTGTGGTGGCTGGCCAGCCTGCTGCTCGCCGCGTACGTCAAGTTCGGCGGCGGCTTCGGCCAGACGTACGGGGCGTTGACCGGGATGATGGCGCTGCTGCTGTGGGCCAACCTCACCGGCATGGCGCTGTTCGGCGGGCTGTCCTTCGCCGCCCAGTTGGAGGCGATGCGGATCGGGGCCCCGGAGCCCGCCCAACCCGACCTGTGGGAGCCCGACGCCGAGCGCGGCGAACTGTTCGACACCGGTGACATGACCGCGCTCTGAGCCCGCCACACCGGACGGGCGTGTACGCGGTGGCGGAATCGGGTACAGCGCGCCTCGCCACGTCGACGCAAGGGAGGTGCGGGGTGACCGCGGTCAAGGAGTCAACGGCCCGACGGCCGCTCGGCCATTTCGCCGAACGGAGCGTCGTCGGCCTGCTGGCCGTGGCCGGCGCGGGGGTGGCCTTCGGGCTGCTGCTGATGCTCGTCCGGTTCAAGTGGAGCCCCATGTACCACGCCGACCACGAGGCGGCCGAGTGGTTCAACGGGCTCGTCGCCCCGCACCACGCGCTGGTCACCGTACTCCAGGCGGTCACCGACCTGGGCGGTCGGCCGGTGCTGATCTGGCTGGTCACCATCGCCGTGGTCACCCTGCTGATCCGTCGCCAGTCCCGGCTGGCGGTCTACCTGATCGTCACCGGGGTGGGTGGGCTGATCCTCGACCCGTCGCTCAAGGCCCTGGTCGGCCGGCTGCGCCCGGTGGTCGACGTGCCGGTCGCCAGCGCCCCCGGCAACAGCTTCCCCAGCGGGCACGCGCTCGGCTCGTTCGTCGCGTACGGGGCGCTGCTGCTGGTCTTCCTGCCGGCCATGTCGCCCCGCTGGCGCAAGCCGGCGATCGCCGTCGTCGCCGTGCTGGTGGCGTTGATCGGGCTGACCCGGATCGCGCTCGGCGTGCACTTCGTCTCGGACGTGATCGGTGGCTGGCTGCTCGGCGCGGCCTGGCTCGGCGTCACCGCGTACGCCTTCCGGCTGTGGCGGCGTGAGCGGGGCCGGCCGGTGCCGCCGCTGACCGAGGGGCTGGAACCGGAGGCCGGCGACAAGATCACCCCCGCCCCGGCCGAGGAGCACGTGCTGGAGCACCCCCGCTCGGCCGTCGCCGAACTGCTGGTCGGCTGGGTGATCGTCTTCGGTGCCCTGTACGGCTTCGGCACCTACGTCAGCTACCACGCCAAGGGCACCGTCTTCGAGACCCTGGACACCGACGTGCCGCGCTGGTTCGCCGACCGGCACACCGACTTCCTCACCGAGCTGAGCTGGTGGTGGAGCAAGTTCGGCGACACCCACGCGATCCTGATCGTCTCGCTGGTCTTCTGCCCGCTGGTGCTGGCCATCTGGAAGCGGTGGCGCCCGGTGCTCTTCGTGGTGCTCGCGCTCTTCGGCGAGCTGAGCCTGTTCCTCGCCTCGGCCCGGGTGGTGGACCGGCCCCGCCCGGCGGTGGAGAACCTCGACGGGCAGATGCCGACCTCGTCCTTCCCGTCCGGGCACATCGCCGCGACCACCTGCCTCTGGCTGGTCATCGCGATCATCGTGTTCGTCCGTACCGACCGTTGGTGGCGGTGGCTCTTCGTGGCGATGGCCGTGATCATGCCGGTCGGGGTGGCGACCTCCCGCATGTACCGGGGCATGCACCACCCGACCGACTTCATGGGCGCGCTGATCCTCAGCGGCCTGTGGATCGGTCTGCTCTACTGGGTGATCCGGCCCAACGCCGACGTCTACCAGGGCAACCGGCCCGAGATCGAGTCGGAGCAGGTCGACGAGCTGGACGACGAGCTGGCCAAGGCCGGCCAGCCCGGGTGAGTCGCCGACCGTGCTGCGGGTGATGACCTGGAACATCAGGACCGGCGGCCGGGACCGTACCGGCCCGGACCGGCGGGACCTGGTGTGCCGGGTCGTCACCGCGCAGGCCCCCGACGTGCTGGCCGTGCAGGAGCTGCGCGGCTTCGACCGGCCGGGGGTGCTGGCCGGGTTCGCCGAGCGGCTGGGAATGCGCCCCCACCTGGCCCGCACCTGTTTCGGTCAGCCGGTGGCGGTGCTGGTCCGCCCGCCGTGGCGGATCCGCTCCGCCGGGCCGGTACGTCGGCCGTTGCACCACGCGGCGCAGCGGGTCGAGCTGGCCACCAGCGCCGGGCCGCTCACCGTGCTCAGCGCCCACCTCGACCCGTACACCGGGCTGCGGCGGCGGATCGAGGCCGGCTGGCTCGCCGCAGCCGTGCGCCGCGCACCGGGGGAGCTGGCGCTGCTCGCCGGTGACCTGAACACCCTCGACCCGGGCACCGACCACACCGGGCGGGTGGCCCGGCTGCCGGCGGCGTACCGGCGGCGGCACCTGCGCCGCGACGGGCGGACGGTGGACACCCGGGCGGTGGCCCGGCTGCTCGCCGGCGGCCTGGTCGACCTCTGGACCCATGCCGCCGGACCGGCTGACCCGGCCGGGTCGGCCGAGACCGGACTGACCGCGCCGACCCGGCACGGCGGGGGCGTCGAGTTCTCCGGCATGCGGCTGGACTACCTGCTCGGCACCCCGGCGCTCGCCGCCCGGCTGCGCGACGTCCACGTGGTACGCGGCGGCGACACCGAGTACGCCTCCGACCACTACCCGGTCGTCGCCGAGTTGGACCTCGACCCGGCCTGACCGGCCCGCCCCGGGAACCCGTGCAACCCTTTGCGCCCCCACCGCCATCGCTACGGGTGACAGTGCCAGCGTCCGGGACGGGGAGTGGTCGATGCACGCGACGCAACGGCAGGAGTACGTCGACTTCGTGACGGCGGCGACACCGAAGCTGCGCCGGACCGCGTACCTGCTCACCGGGGGCGACGCCCACCGTGCCGACGACGTCGTACAGCAGACCCTGACCCGGTTGTACGTGCAGTGGGACCGGGCGCGGGCCGCCGACGACATCGGGGCGTACGTGCACCGGATGCTGGTCAACGCGTTCCGGCAGGAGCGTCGGTCCCGCTGGTTCGGGGTGCGCCTGTTCGACCGTCCGCCGGAGCCGGAGCCCAGGGGTGCCCCGCCGACCGACGCGGTGGTGGACACGGTCGCGGTGCGGGCCGCGTTGGCGGCGGTGCCACCCGGGCAGCGGGTGGTGCTGGTGTTGCGCTTCTACGCCGACCTGAGCGTGGAGCAGACCGCAGAGGTGCTGGGCTGCTCGGCCGGAAACGTCAAGAGCCAGACCGCGCGCGGGCTGGCCGCGCTGCGCCGGCAGTTGCCGCTGGCGGACCCGACGGAGGTGACCCGATGATTTACGACGACGAGACCCAGGTCCGGGAGATGCTGACCCGGGCCGCCGACGACCTGCCGACCGGAGGACCGGAAGCAGCGGCGTTGGTGACGGCGGGGGAGCGCACGGTACGGCGTCGCCGCCGGCTGGCCGTGGCGGCCACGGCGGTGGTCACCGCCGTGGCGCTGCTCGGCATCACCGCCCTGCTGGGGGTACGACAGTCGCCGACCCCGGCCGACCGGACCTGGCCGCCCACGGTCGCGCCGACCGCCTTCGATCCGGCCCGGCAGCTCTTCCGGTTGACCTGGCTACCGGCCGACCTGCCCGAACGGAGCCTCTCCACCGCTGCGGACCGGCAGACGATCGGGGCGGCCCGGCACACGCCGTTCGAGGGCACCCAGGCCCGCAGGTTGGTCGGCAGCGTCGCGGTGACCGTGGGCGCGCGGGGGGTGGACTTCTTCACCGACCAGTTGACCCGGGACAACAGGAACGCGGGGAAGCTACGCAGCGGCCCGACGCCGTGGCCCACCCCGCCGGGTTCACCTGTCGAGCCGGTGCAGGGGCATCCCGCCTTCCTGCACACCAGCCCCGACGGCAAGGAGACGGTGCTGTCCTGGCGGTACGCCCCGGACGCCTGGGTCACGATCACCGCTGTCACCGTCGACCGGCCTGCGGAGGTGCTACGGCGGGTGGCCGAGGGGATGGTGTGGGAGCGGCAACCGGTCCGGGTGCCGTTCCAGCCGGTGGCGCTGCCGTCGGACGCCCGGCTCCACCAGACCCGGATGCGCTGGCGGGACGGCCGGTGGGACACGGTCACTCTCGACTACCGGCTCCCCGGTTCCTCCGCTGCCGGTGCGGACCTGACCGTCGGCCTGGAGCGCGGCGACCGGCCGGATGATCCGACGGGCGTCGTGCACGGCCGACCGGCGTGGACCTTCGTCCAGCATGACGGGCCCGGCACCTGGTCGGTCGGTGGCGTGCCCGGCTGCGCCGGCTGCCGGGCAATGGTGGGAACGGGGAGTCCGGCGGGCAGCGCCGCGCTCGGTGGCGAGGACGGGGCCCGGGACCTGGCCGCCGCTCTCCGGCCGGTCGCCGACCACGACGACGAATCGACCTGGCGTCCGCTGTGACGTCGACCGGCGGGGAGCGGACACGCCGCGCCCTCCGCCCTTGTCACAGGAGCAGGTCGACCACCGGTCCGGGACGGCCGTCGGGTGGGGTGCGGCCGGAGCCCGCCGCAACGCGTCGAGGCCGGTCGGGCCGGGTACGGCGACCCGGCCCGACCCGCCACGGCGGTCACAGTTCGCGCAGTCGGGGCAGCAGCTGTTCCTGCGCCCAGTCCAGGAACATCGGCTGGCTGTCCCCGCCGACCTGGACGATCGCCACGTGCGTGAAGCCGGCGTCGACGAAGGCGCGGAACGCCTCGACGTGCCGGTCGACGTCGGGGCCGCAGGGGATGCCGTCGGCGACGTCCTCCTCCCGGACGAACTGGGTGGCGGCGGCGAAGGCCTCCGGGTCGGGCAGGTCGGCGTTGACCTTCCAGCCGCTGCCGAACCAGCGGAACTGGTCGTGCACGATCTTGCGGCACTCGGCCTCGTCGGGGCCGTAGCAGATGGCCACCTGGCCGTAGCGGGGCTGCCCGGCACCGCCCGCGTCGTCGTAGAGCTGGATGATCCGGGAGTCGGGTTCGGTGGCGACGATGCCGTCGGCGTACTCGGCGGCGAGGGCGGCCGACGACGGCCCGGACGCGGCGACGGCCATCGGCACGGGACGTTCCGGCCGGTCCCAGACGTAGGCGTCGGGGACGTCGAAGTGGTTGCCGGAGAAGGTCAACGTCTCGCCGTTGAGCAGCGGACGGATGATCTGGAGTGCCTCGGAGAACATCTCGTGCCGCTGCTGCACGTGCGGCCAGCCGCCGACCACGTGTTCGTTGAGGTTCTCCCCGGCGCCGAGGCCGAGGGTGAACCGCCCGTCGGAGAGCACCCCGATGGTGCTGGCCTTCTGCGCCACCACCGCCGGGTGGTAGCGGCGGATCGGGCAGGTCACGAAGGACATCAGCTCGGCCCGGCTGGTGGCGTGGGCGACCGCGCCGAGCACCGACCAGGCGTACGGGGAGTGGCCCTGCGCGTCGAGCCACGGATAGTAGTGGTCGGACATGACCAGCTGGTCGAAACCGGCCGCCTCCGCCCGCACCGCGTGGTCGACCAACTGCTTGGGGCCGGTCTGTTCGCACATCAGGGTGTAGCCGACGCGGACCATCCTGGTTTCTCCTTCCGGGCGACGATCGTCACCGGATACCCCTGGCCGGTGCCGGTCAACCTCGGATGGGTGGCCGGGTCCCTCTTGACGGTGACGGGAGGGCGGTCTAAGGTCCGGCTTAACCGGTTCAGGCTGGTGGTGTCACATCCTGTGGTGGGGATGACCGCCCCCTGTGGCGGCTCGCGGTCGGCGTGGGTCGCCACAGGGTCGGCGGGGACAGGCAGGCAACTTAACCGGTTGCCTTCCCGACCCGGTGGCCCTACGCTGGTCCGCACGCGGCCAGGGAGTTCCGGCGGCGGCTGTCGGGCTGCAGCCGAGCGCCACCGTCACCAGCATCGCCACCCCGCCAGGGCAACGGGGTCGACCCTTCCTGAGGAAAGCCATGAAGAAGCGACTTTCCGTCGCCGGCGTCGCCCTGCTCACCGTCCTCGCCGCCGTGTTCGCCTTCGGCCAGCCGGCCCAGGCCGCGGCCGGTTTCACGGTCTCCGGTGGCAAGCTCTACGACGCCAACGGCAACGAGTTCATCATGCGCGGTGTCAACCACGCCCACACCTGGTACCCGCAGCAGACCACCTCCTTCGCCAACATCAAGGCGCTCGGCGCGAACACCGTGCGGGTGGTGCTGGCCAGCGGTGACCGCTGGACCAAGAACACCGCCGCCGACGTCAGCAACGTCATCTCGCTCTGCAGGGCCAACAAGCTGATCTGTGTGCTGGAGGTGCACGACACCACCGGCTACGGCGAGCAGGCCGGGGCGATCACCCTGGACCGGGCGGTCGACTACTGGCTGAGCATCGCCAGCGCCCTGCAGGGCCAGGAGCGGTACGTCATCGTCAACATCGGCAACGAGCCGTACGGCAACCAGGGCTACGCCACCTGGGCCACCGACAACGCCAACGCGATCAAGCGGCTGCGGGCCGGCGGCATCAGCCACACGATCATGGTGGACGCCCCGAACTGGGGCCAGGACTGGTCGTTCACCATGCGCGACAACGCGGCCGGGGTGTTCGCCGCCGACCCGCAGAAGAACACCGTCTTCTCGATCCACATGTACGGCGTCTTCGACACCGCCGCCGAGATCAGTGACTACCTGGGCCGGTTCCGCACCGCCAAGCTGCCCATCGTGGTGGGTGAGTTCGGCTTCGACCACTCCGACGGCAACCCCGACGAGGACACCATCCTGTCGTACACCCAGGCCAACGGGATCGGCTACCTGGGCTGGTCGTGGAGCGGCAACGGCGGCGGCGTGGAGTACCTCGACATGACCACCAACTTCAACCCGGCCGCCCTGACCACCTGGGGCCAGCGGATCTTCAACGGCGTCAACGGCATCAAGTCGACCTCGAAGGAGGCGTCGGTCTACTCCGGCACCACCCCGACGACCCCGCCGACCACGCCCCCGACCACCCCGCCCACGACGCCGCCGACCACGCCACCCACCACCCCGCCGGTCACGACCCCGCCGGCGACCGGCGGTTGCACGGCGACGTACACGACCATCGGTTCGTGGCAGGGCGGGTTCCAGGGTGAGGTCAAGGTGACCGCCGGCAGCGCGGCCATCAACGGCTGGACGACGAAGTGGACCTTCGCCAACGGCCAGACCGTCAGCCAGGCCTGGAACGCGTCGCTGAGCAGCAGCGGCAGCACCGTGACCGCCCGCAACGTCGACTACAACGGTCGGCTCGGTGCCGGGGCCAGCACCGCCTTCGGCTTCATCGGCAGCGGCAGCAGCGTGAACCCGACGCCTACGGTGACCTGCACCGCGAACTGAGCACTCCGGGTGGCCGGGCCCTCCGAGGGCCCGGCCACCACCCGTCCCCGCTCGCGACGATCACGCGCCCGGACCCGGGCCGGTCAGTCGGTCGCGTCGACCTCCAGGAGGAGGGCCTGTTCCGGGTGCAGGGCCGGCAGGTGCAGGCCCACCGTGGCCAGCACCGAGCCGGGCAGCGTCACGGCGGGCAGCCAGCGGGGTCCGGTGATCTGCATCGCCGCCGGCTCCGGCACCCCCTCGGCCGGGCGGACGGCGTAGCGGCGGGCCGGGTCGAGACCGGGCAGGCGGACCGGGCCGGGGGTCTGCGTGGCGGAGGTGGCCAGCCGAGACACCGCGTACACGGCGCGGGATCGGTCGTGGGCGACGACGCCGTGTGCCTGGACGGCCGGGTCCGGGTGGTCGATCCGGACCACCCGGCCGGTGTGCAGCAGTGGTCGGAGCCGCTTGTGCAGGGCCACCCAGGCGGTCAACTCGGCCCGCTCCTCGGCGTCGATCGTGACGATGTCCCACTCGATGCCGTGGTGGCCGAAGAGCGCGGTGACCGCCCGGAAGCCCAGGGTGTGCACCCGGCCGGTGGTGTGCGAGCGCCCCGGGCCGATGTGCGTGCCGATCAGCTCCGGAGGCAGCAGCAGGCCCGTCCAGCGTTGGATGGACAGCCGTTCCAGGGCGTCGTTGGTGTCGCTGGCCCAGACCCGGTCGGTGCGCCGCAGGATCTCCAGGTCGACCCGGGCCCCGCCGGAAGAGCAGCTTTCGATCTCCAGGTGCGGGTGCCCGGCGCGTAGCTCGTCGAGCAGCCGGTAGGCCGCCAGGGTCTGCCCGTGCACCCCGGGCCGGCCGGCGTGCCCGGCCTCGGTGAGGTCCCGGTTGTGGTCCCACTTGAGGTAGCTGATCCCGGGGTTTCCGGTCAGCAGCGCGTCGAGCCGGTCGAGCAGGTGGGCGTACGCCGCCGGGTTGGCCAGGTCCAGCACCTGCTGGTGCCGCCACGGCAGGGGCAGCCGGCCGGGCGCGGTGAGCACCCAGTCGGGGTGGGCGCGGAACAGGTCGGAGTCGGGGTTGACCATCTCCGGTTCGACCCAGAGCCCGAACTGCATGCCGTGCCCGCGTACGTGCTCGATGAGCGGTCCCAGGCCGGCCGGCCAGACGTCGGCGTCGACCTGCCAGTCACCCAGGCCGGCCCGGTCGTGCCGGCGGCCGGTGAACCAGCCGTCGTCGAGGACGAACCGTTCCACCCCCACCTCGGCGGCCCGGTCGGCGAGGGTGCGCAGCCGGTCCAGGTCGTGGTCGAAGTAGACGGCCTCCCACACGTTGAGGGTGACCGGGCGCGGCGTGCGGGGGTGTTCCGGCCGGGCCCGCAGGTGGGTGTGCAGCAGGTCGCTGAGCCCGTCCAGCCCGGCGGTGGAGTGCACCGCGTAGAGCAGCGGGGTGGCGTACTCCTCGCCGGGGCCGAGGACGATCTCCCCGGGGGCGAGCAGTTCCCCGCCGCCCAGGGTGGACTCCCCGGTCGGGCGGCGTTCGGCGACGGTCACGTGGTCGCCGCTCCACGCGGTGTGCACCGCCCACACCTCGCCGTGGCCGAAGCCGAACCCGGCGGTTCCGGCGACCAGCAGCAGGGTGGCGTCGTGCCCGGTGCGCCCGTGCCGACCCTCGCGCACCCACGCGCCGTGCGGCCACGGGTGCCGTTGCGGTGCGCGTTCGCGGCACCACCGCCCGGTCAGGTCGAGCAGTTCGGTGGCGACCGCCGGCACCGGCAGTGTCGGTGTCAGCTCACGTACCTCGTAGGGCTGGTCGGCGTCGTTGCGTAGCCGGTGCCGCACGGTCAGCACCCCGACCGGGTCGAGGGTGACCTCGATAGTCAGGGTCAACCCGACGCCCGGGTCCGTCGCCCGCACGGTTACCCGCGCCGCGCCGACTCCGCCCCGGTCATCCTCCTCACCGGGTACGCGCACCGCGTCCCCCACGTCGTCACGCGGATCATCGACGTCGATCGTGTCGAGGCGGAAGGCGGTCGACCAGTCCCGTCCGTGGCGGTGGCCGGCGAGGCCGGGCCGGCCACTCCAGCCGGCGCTCGCCTCGGGCAGCAGGGACAGCACGCTCGGCGCGTCGAAGCTGCTCGGCACCACCGGCGGCACGGTGGCGTCGACCAGGGCCGGCAGGTCGCCGGCGGGCACCGGGCCGAGGTCGGTGCCCCAGTGCACGACCCGGGGCAGCTCCGGGCCGCGTGCGTCGAGCACCAGGCTGGTGTGGCCCCGGCGCAGGTGGATCATGGTCGGATCGGTCATGGCGCTCATCTCCGGTGCGGGCGCGTCGGCGTCCGTCACGGTGGGTGAGGTCGCCGGGTGTCAGTACCGCGCGAGAGCGGTATGCCTGTGGGTCATATTCATGCCTGCCAGGAATACCGCTCTCGCGCGCATGGGTGGGTGGGTGCGGTGACTCAGCCTTTGGACGCGCCCAGGGTCAGGCCCTTGACGAACTGCTTCTGCAACAGGAAGAAGATCACCAGGGTGGGGATGGCGACCAGCACCGAGCCGGCCGACACCAGGTTGTTGTCGGTGAAGAACTCGCCGCGCAGGTTGTTCAGCGAGCTGGTGACCGGGAACTTGTCGCCGGTGCGCATCAGCACGGTGGCCCAGAAGAACTCGTTGTAGATCCAGGTCACCTCCAGGGTGGCCAGGGCCGCCAGCGCCGGGCGGCACAGCGGCATGGTCACCTGCCAGTACTGCCGCCAGATGCTCGCCCCGTCCACCATGGCCGCCTCGTACAGGTCGCGGGGCAGCGCCTTCATGTAGTTGCTGAGCACGAAGACGCAGAAGCCGCACTGGAAGGCGACGTTGACCAGGATCAGCCCCCAGTAGCTGTCGTAGAGCAACTCGGAGTCGCTCATGAACTCCGGCAGCGGCACCTCGGTGAAGATCCGGAACAGCGGGATCAGCAGCGCCTGCTGGGGCAGCAGGTTGGCGGCGGTGAACAGCCCGAGCAGGACGATGTTGAGTTTCCAGCTGAACCGGGCGATCACGAACGCCACGCACGAGGCGAGGAACAGGGTGAGCAGCACCGCCGGGACGGTGATGTAGACCGAGTTGAGGAAGTGCTTGCCGAACTCGGCGGTCTGCCAGGCGGTGACGTAGTTGTCGAACGTCCACCCGCCGAACGAGACGTACCCGTTGGCGGCGGTGTAGGCGTACGAGCGCAGCGAGGTCAGCACCGCCCAGAGGATCGGGAAGAGCCAACCGACGGCGACCGCGCCGAGGAACAGGTGCAGCACCACCCGGGCGGGGCGCAGCGGCCGGCGGCGCGGGGCCGGCTTCGCCGTCGGCGTCGACGCCGGTGGTCGGGTCACTGTCGACGCGCTCATCGCCGGTTCTCCCTCATGACGACGGCCAGGTAGATGGTGATGAAGACCAGCGAGACGGCCAGCATGATCGTCGCCAGGGCGGAGCCGAAGCCGATCCGGCTGGCCTCGCCGACGACGTTCTGGGTGACCAGGGCGGAGATCAGCTCCAACCCGTTGCGGCCCTTGTTGATCACCCAGACCAGGTCGAACGCGCGCAGCGACTCGATCACGGTCACCACCAGCACGATGATGTTGATGGGTCGCAGCACCGGGAAGATCACCCGGAAGAAGGTGCTGGTCTCCGACGCGCCGTCGACCGAGGCGGCCTCCCGCAGCGACGGGTCGACGCCCTTGAGCCCGGCCAGGTAGAGCAGCATGATGTAGCCGACGTGCCGCCACCCGGCCGCCACCAGCACCGCCCAGATGTTGACGTTCGGGTCGCCGTACCAGTCGGTCTGGCCGCCCAGGACGGCGTTGAGCAACCCCTGGTCGCGGGAGTAGATGAGCTGCCAGACGAAGCCGATCAGCGCCAGCGAGAGCACCACGGGCAGGTAGAGCGCGGTCTGGTAGAACCGGCTGCCCCGGATCTCCTTGTCGAGCAGCACGGCGAGGAACATCCCGAACGGGGTGGCGACCACGAACAGGGCGGCCAGCCAGAGCAGGTTGTTCTGCAGCGCCGGCACGAACGGCGGGTAGATGTTGACCACGTCGGAGTAGTTCCGGCCGCCGACCCAGTCGATTTCGCTGAGCGGTCCGATGCCGTCCCAGTCGGTGCCGGAGAGCGCCACGGTGGCCAGTGCGGGCAGCCAGACCAGCGCGACCACCAGCAGCAGCGGTACGAGCACCATCAGCGTGATCACCACGCGGTCGGTGCGGGACAGGAGCCGTAGCCGCCGGCCGCGACCACCCGGGGAGGTGGTGGTCGTGGCCGGTGACGACACGGCGTGATCCGCCTGGATCAGGGGCAGGTCGGACACGACGGTCCTCCCCCTCTCGCCGTCAGCTGGTGAAGATCGACTTCTTCTGGTTCTCGATGCTGTTGACCAGCCCGTCGATGTCCTTGGGGTTCTTGATGAACTGCTGGAGCGCCGGGATGATCACGGTGGAGGCGAAGTCCGGCCGGGTGTCCCGGTCGAGGAACTGGGCGATCTCGGTGGCCGAGCCGACCAGCTCGGCGGCCTTCTTCTGCAGGGCCGTGTAGCCGCTGGTGTCCGCGCCGCTGTTGGCGACCAGCGTGGTCGGGTCGTTCTTCACCGTGATGTCGGCGGCCTCCTTGGAACCGACGAACTCCAGCAGCTTCTTGGCGTTGGCCTCGGCCTTCGGCTTGCGGGCCAGCATGTAGCCGTCGATCGGCGCGTCCAGCGCCTTGGCCCCGATGGCCGGGTCGATCTCGGGGAAGGTGAAGAAGTCGATGTCGTCCTGCTCGTCGTTGCCGAACTGCTGGGCGACGAAGAGGCCGAGCAGATACATGCCGCTCTTCTTCTGCTGCAACGACTGGGCGGCCTCCTGCCAGGTGCGGCCCAGGCTGTCCGGCTGGTGCAGCGGGAGCAGCCCGGCCCAGGTGTCGAAGACCTTCTTGACCTTGTCGGAGGTCCACGCCTCCTTGCCCGCCATCAGGTCGATGTGGAACTGGTAGCCGTTGATCCGCAGGTTGAGGATGTCGAACGTGCCCATCGCCGGCCAGCCGTCCTTGTCGGCGAAGGCGATCGGGGTGAGGCCGTCCCGCTTCATCTGGGCGCTGAGGGTGGTGAGCTGGTCGAGGGTGGTCGGCACCTGGTAGCCGTACTGCTTCCAGACCGACTTGCGGTAGAACACCGCCCACGGGTAGTACGACGACGGTACGAAGTACTGCTTGCCGTCGTCCCCGGTGGACGCCTTCTTGAACGCGTCGGAGTAGCCGGAGAGCTTGCCCCACAGGTCGCTGATGTCGCCGGCCAGTCCCTTGGCGGCGAAGAAGCGCATCCGGTAGCCGGCGAACCACATGAACACGTCGTCCGGCTTGCCCTGGAGGTAGTTGTTGATGTTCTCCTGGTAGGTGTTGTGGTCCACCGTGTTGATCTTGGTGGTGATGCCGGACGAGGTGGTGAACCCGTCCATCACCTTGGCGATGACCCCCTTGGGCTGCGGGTCGGACTGGTTGGAACCGACCGACACCTCCTTGCTGTCGCTGCCCGAGTCGGAGTCGGAGCCGCAACCGGCGAGCAGCCCGGTGCCGAGCAGCGCGCCCGCGCCGACCCCGGTGAGCAGGGAACGTCGTCCGATGCCGGCGACGGAGGACGGTACGAGCCGGGCGAGATACTCGGCTTCGGTGCGGGGACGGGACATGGTGCCTCCTGCGGAAGAAGAGGTGCGCTGCGCCCGAGGGCCGTCAGTGGTGGTGGGGGAGCGGCTGTTCGGGAATGCCAACATAGATCCACCGAGAACGAACATTGGCAAACACAAACTCCCGGTGGCGCTTGAAGCTACCCGTCCGTACGCGCCTGTCAAGAGGGCAGCTCCGGATCGGTATCGCCGAAGCCGTACGGGATGCTGGTGGTAAACGTTGGAAAGCGGGTCCGTGTTGGAAAGTGTTGACTTGATCGACCGCTAGGGGCACGCTCTGCTCTCATGCGGCAACACGGCACCTGGCAGGGCGACGGAATCTACTTCGGCGCCGACTACAACCCCGAGCAGTGGCCCGAGCAGGTCTGGGCCGACGACGTCGCGCTCATGCGCCGGGCCGGGGTCAACCTTGTCTCGGTCGGGATCTTCTCCTGGGCCCTGCTCGAACCGTCCCCCGGCCGGTACGAGTTCGACTGGCTCGACCGCGCACTCGACGTCCTGCACGCCGGGGGAATCCAGGTCGACCTGGCCACCGCCACCGCCAGCCCGCCGCCGTGGCTGGCCCACCGGCACCCCGAGACGCTGCCCCGCGCCGTCGGCGGCGGCGTGCTGTGGCCCGGCGGACGGCAGGCGTACTGCCCCAGCTCGCCGATCTTCCGGGAGCGCTCGCTCGCCCTGGTCGAAGCGGTCGCCGACCGGTACGCCGAGCACCCCGCCGTCGTCATGTGGCACGTCTCCAACGAGCTGGGCTGCCACAACGTGCACTGCTACTGCGACGTCAGCGCCGAGGCGTTCCGGGGCTGGCTGCGGGAGCGCTACGGCGACCTCGACCGGCTCAACGACGCCTGGGGCACCGCCTTCTGGAGCCAGCGCTACCACGACTGGGCCGAGATCAACCCGCCCCGGTCCACGCTGACCATCGCCAACCCCACCCAGCAGCTCGACTTCCTACGCTTCTCCTCCGACGAGCAGCGGGCCCAGCTCCGCGCCGAGCGGGAGGTGCTCAAGCGGCGGGTCCGGCAGCCCGTCACCACCAACTTCATGATCGGCATGGCCAAGCACATGGACTACCACTCGTGGACGTCCGACGTCGACCTGGTCGCCAACGACCACTACCTGATGGCCACCGACCCGGACGCCCACCTGGGCCTGTCGTTCGCCGCCGACCAGACCCGCAGCGTGGCCGGCGGCGACCCGTGGCTGCTGATGGAACACTCCACCAGCGCGGTCAACTGGCAGCCCCGCAACGTCGCCAAGACCCCCGGCCAACTCCGCCGCAACAGCCTCACCCACGTGGCGCGCGGCGCCGACGGCGTGCTGTTCTTCCAGTGGCGGGCCTCCCGGGCCGGCGCGGAGAAGTACCACTCCGCGCTGGTCCCGCACGCCGGGCCGGACACCAAGGTCTTCGACGAGGTCTGCCGGCTCGGTGCCGACCTCAAGGCCCTGGCCGAGGTACGCGGCAGCCGGGTCGAGGCCGAGGTGGCGATCCTGTTCGACTGGGAGGCGTGGTGGGGCGTCGAACTCGACTCCCATCCCAGCGTCGACGTCACCTACACCGACCGGATGCGGGCGCTCTACGACGCGCTGTGGCGGGCCGGGGTCACCGCCGACGTGGTGCACCCGTCGGCCGACCTGTCCGGCTACCGGCTGGTCCTCGTCCCCACCCTCTACCTGGTCCGCGACGCCGACGTCGAGGCGCTGCACAGGTACGTGGCCGGGGGCGGGACGGCGCTGGTGACGTACTTCAGTGGGATCGTCGACGAGCACGACCACATCCGGCTCGGCGGCTACCCGGGGGCGTTCCGGGACCTGCTCGGGGTGCGTACCGAAGAGTTCTTCCCGCTGTTGGCCGGCGACCGGGTCGCCCTCGACGACGGGTCCACCGCCGACGTGTGGACCGAGTGGCTGCACCCGACCGGCGCGGAGGTCGTCGCGTCCTACGAGGACGGCCCGCTGCCGGGCGTGCCCGCGCTGACCCGGCACCGGGTCGGCGACGGCAGCGCCTGGTACCTGGCCACCCGGCTCGACGAGGCGGCCACCGACGCCCTGGTGGGCCGGCTGATCACCGAGGCCGGGGTACGCCCGCCGGCCGCCGCCCCGACCGGCGTCGAGGTGGTCCGCCGCCGGGCCGACGACCGGTCCTGGCTGTTCGTGGTCAACCACACCGACGCCGAGGCGACCCTCGACGTGACCGGCACCGACCTGCTCACCGGGCAGCCGTGCGGCGGCACGCTGCGGGTGCCGGCCGGCGAGGTGGCCGTGGTCCGGGAGGAGCTGGCGGTGAGCGGGGCGGTCCCAGCGGGTGAACCGTCCCCGGCCGCAGCGGCCTGACCTGCGTACCGTTCCCTCGTCCGCGCGGTTGGGAGGTTCGATGCTCGCTCAGCAACGGCAGAACGCCATCCTGGAGCTGATCCGGCAGCGCGGCGGGGTGCGGGTCAGCCACCTGGTCAGCCGGTTCGGCGTCTCCGACATGACGATCCGCCGCGACCTGGAGGTGCTCGCCGAACGAGGGCTGGTCGACAAGGTGCACGGCGGGGCCACCCTGGCCGGCCCCGGGTCCGCCGAGGAACCCGGCTTCGCCGCGAAGTCGGTCCGCCAGCAGGACGAGAAACGGGCCATCGCCGGCCGGGCCGCCCGGATGGTCGAGCCGGGGATGGCCGTCGCGCTGTCGGCCGGCACCACCACCGCCGCGCTGGCCACCCTGCTCGGCGACGTACCCGGGCTGACCGTGGTGACCAACTCGATCCCGGTCGCCGACGCGCTCTACCAGAACCCGCGCGTCGACCAGACGGTGGTGCTGACCGGCGGCATCCGTACCCCGTCGGACGCGCTGACCGGGCCGGTGGCCGAGGCGGCGATCCGTACCCTGAATGTGGATCTGCTCTTTCTCGGCGTGCACGGGATGAGCCCGCGCACCGGGTTCACCACCCCCAACCTGCTGGAGGCGGCGGTCAACAAACGGCTGATCGGGGCGGCCCGGCACCTGGTGGTGCTGGCCGACCACACCAAGTGGGAGACCATCGGCATCGCCACCATCGCCCCGCTTGCCGAGGCCGACCTGCTGATCACCGACGCCGGGCTGCCGGCGGACGGCCGCCGGCAGATCGGCGAACAGGTCGGTGAGCTGGTCGTCGTCGAGGTCGACTGACCCCGGCTCATCAAACGGGGTCGCACGGCCCGTCGTGGTCGGCCCGCGCCCGGCAGCGCCGCCGGTCCGGCATGATCCGGTCACAGAACACCCACCGTCGTACGTGCTGGGCATCCTCGGCGGACACGGTGGCCCCGGCGACCTCGACCCCCGGCACCAACGCCAACGACCGCGCCAGCGCGTACGCGAACCGCAACGCCTGATCCTCGGTCGTGACCGTCATGGGCAGGTGCAGCACGTAACGGGGACCGGTCGTCGGCCCGTCGCTCAGCACGGGGGACGGTTGGCCTGGGCGCTGCGGCGGTCCCGCAGCAGCCGCTTGAGCCTGGTGTTCTCCTCGGTCAGCCGGGTCACCTCCCGATGCAGGCTGGCCAGCTCCAGCGCGAGGCGGAGCAGGAACCGGCGCACCTCCCGGCGGGCGAAACCACGACGGCCGAAGCCGACGGTGGGAAACTGGTGGTCGCGGACCAGGACCGGATGCAGCCGGGCCGGCAGGGTGCCGTCGTCGCGGATCATTCGTCGCCTCCTGGCGGGTACGGGGTCGCGGGAACCCACGCCGCCGTGATAGGTATTCAGCAAGTCGGTCGGAGCCGGAAATTCGGCTTCATGTTGAGACCCGACGAGATCCGGTATGCGGCTGCCACCCGCGAGGCCGGCTTTCGTCACCTTCTCGGCTGTTGGCACAGCCGCGGTTACTGCGCTTGCACCGGGCGTCCCCGGGGGCCGGTGATCACCCTCACCCGAAGGCCACATTTCCAGTGGGCTGGAACTGGAGCAATGGTTCCTTCGCGGGCCTCGTCAACTTTTTCGAGAGGTGGATCATGCCGCACAAGCCGTTCATACGGACCCTGCGCGCGCAGTGGCTCGGCCAACAACTCCGCGCCCTCCGGGAGGAACGCGGGATGACCTTGAAATTGGTTTCCGAACACCTGCAACGTGACATGTCCGCACTCGGCCGCTACGAGCGGGCGGACTGGCCGATCCGCAAGGGCGACGTCGTCGCACTGCTCGACCTCTACGGCTTCCACCACGCCGCCGAGCGGGCCCGCCTGCTGGCGCTGGCCGAGGACGTGTGGCGCACCGACCGCTGGGACGAGGACTACGGCGACGTCGTCGACTCGTCCTTCATCGAGTACCCGTGGTTGGAGAGTCGCGCCGACAAGGTGTGTTGCTTTCACATGACCCTCGTGCCGGGGCTGCTCCAGACCCGGGCCTACGCCGAGGCGGTGATCCGGAACGCGGCGGAGCCGGAGGCGTCCGAGTCGATGATCAACCGCTGGGTCGAGCTACGGCTCTCGCGCCAGGAAGTTCTCTCCAAGGAGCGACCGCTCACGATCCATACCGTCATCGACGAATCCGTCGTGCGTCGCCGTGTCGGTGGTGCCCAGGTTCTTCGGGACCAACTCGCACACCTGGTGAAACTCCAGGCCCTACCGCAGGTTCGTATCCAGATCATGCCGTTCTCGGTCGCCCTCCACCAGGGACTCGATGGCACGTTCTGGATCTTCCATTTACCCGAGCCGTATCCTGCGGTCGCCTACGTCGAATCCCTCGGCGGCCGGCTCTACATGGAGTCGCCCAAAGCCGAACGCTTTCTCCGTGCGTACGATCGATTGTCGAAGTCCGCACTCAGCAAGGACGAGTCGACCGCCCTGATGGGGGCCATTGCAGAGGAGTTGGCATGAACGACGCTATGCCCGAGGTCGCCTGGCACATCAGCACCAAGAGTGACAGCAACGGCGGGAGTTGTGTGGAGGCGGGGCCGTTGCTCGACGGCTCGGGTCGGGTGGCCGTGCGACACAGCAAGGCGCGTGACGCGGCGACGATCGTCTACACGGCTGACGAGTGGACGGCCTTCGTCGGCGGCGTCAAGGACGGCGAGTTCGACTTCGCCAACGCCTCCCACTGAACGTCGGCTCCGGGAGGATCTTGGTGATTTCGGCCCTCCAGGGGGCCATCTGCCGCCAAGATCCTCCGCCGCCGTGGTATCGCGGTGCGCCTGTCCGTAGTGAGGTTGGCCAGCACCGCGTAGCACATGTGCTACGTTGGTCTTATGCATGAGGTGGGGCTTCGGGAGATGCGGCAGAACGCCAGCGACCTGGTGCGTCGTGCGCAGGCGGGTGAACGTTTGACGATCACCGTTGCCGGCCGTCCGGCAGCCGTGCTCGGCCCGGTCAGCCCTCGGACCTGGCGGGAGTGGGACGACCTCGCCGGGGTGTTCGACCAACCTACGGACCCCGCCTGGGCAGACGATCGGGATCTCTTGGACGGTGTCGTCACCGACCCGTGGGCAGAACGGTGAGTCGGGGCATCCTCGACACCAGCGTCCTCATCGCCAACGACGTAACACCGATCCCGGGTGAGCTGGCCATCAGCGTTGCCAGTCTTGCCGAACTCCAATTCGGTGTCCTGGTCGCCAAGACCGCCGAGGCGAGGGCACTCCGGTTGGCGCGGTTGAGTGCTATCCAGCGCCGATTCGATCCGCTGCCCATCGATGACGTGATCGCCGACAGCTACGCACGACTGGCTGCCCGCGTCGTCGAAGCCGGCCGTCAGCCGCGCGCCAGAGTGATGGATCTGCTCATCGCCGCGACCGCACACGCCCATGACGCCGCCGTCTACACCCGCAACGCCGGCGATCTCGCAGGACTCGAAGACCTGATCACGATCCGCACCATCTGACTGACCCGGTGATCTGACAACGTTGCCGTCATCCGGACTTGTCCTGGTGGAGCGCTCGGCTGGCCTCGATGTGGGGGACGTGTTCGATGGCCCAGCCGGCGAGGGCCAGCGCGGGCGGGATGAGGCTCTTGCCGGTGGGGGTCAGCGCGTACTCCACCCGGGGCGGTACCTCCGCGTACGCCGTCCGCGACACCAGGCCGTCGCGCTCCAGGTGGCGCAGGGTCAACGTCAACATGCGCTGGGAGATGCCGGGTATCTGCTGGTGCAGCTCGGTGAACCGCAGCGCGCCCCCGTCGAGGGTCGCCACGATCAGCAGCGTCCATTTGTTGCAGATGCGGTCCAGGATCGCCCGGATCGTCCGGCCGCCGTCGCCCCGGATCATGCAGGTGTGTTCGTACTGCGACATGACCACCCCCTGTGCCTTACGCACACCCGTGTGCCTTTTGTAAGCCCCCCGATAGTGACACATGATGTGGCTAGTTCCTTCTCGTAACCATTGGGTTCAGAGCTGGAGGGCCCGTCATGACACTCGCCTACTGGATCGTCGCCGCCCTGCTTGCCGTCTTCTATCTCTACGCCGGGGGCAAGAAGGTCGTGCAGAGCCGGGAGCAGTTGCAACCGATGATGGGCTGGGTCGACCGCGTACCCATGCCGTTGGTCCGGACCATCGGGGTGCTGGAGGTTCTCGGCGCGGTCGGCCTGGTCCTGCCGCCGCTGACCGGGATCGCACCCTGGCTCGCGGTCGCGGCGGCAGTCGGGTTCGTCCTGATCCAGGTCGGCGGTATCGCGGTGCACCTGTCCCGGGGCGAGACCCGCCAGATCGGGCTCAACATCGTCCTGCTGGTGACCGCCGCCGTCGCCACCTGGCTGGCCACCGTCTGGGTCTGAGCCGGACGAGGTCGTCCGCTCGCCGACGCGCCGCCTACACCAGGCAGAATGCCGGGATGGCACTCGACAGGTCCGGGAAGTTGTGGCGCGGGGAGAACGTCGACGACCTCGCCGAATACCTCCGCTACTTCGCGGCCGGCGGCTACCCGGTCGACACGGTGGTGGAGTCTCGGTGTGCCGGGTGCGACGGCCGGGCCTTCCGCGTCGACATCGACGAGGAGGAGGCGACCCGGCGGACCTGCCTCGCCTGCGGCGCGGTCGCCTTCATCGGCGACAGCGCCGACTACTGGGTCGAGGCCGGTCACGACTCCTGCTCCTGCCCCTGCGGGGGTGAGGAGTTCGCCGTCGCGGTCGGCTACGCGCTCGGTGCCGACGGCGAGGTGCGCTGGGTCAGCGTCGGCCTGCGATGCCTCGCCGACGGCACGCTCGGCGTCTACGCCGACACGAAGATCGACTATCTCCCGTCACGCCACCTCCTCGACCAGGCGTGAGCCGGGCGGCCCGTCCAGGGCACGGAGCAGCGCCGGCAGGCCGCCGTGCACGAGGGGGAGGCCACCCAACTCGCTGAGCCCGACCCAGGCGAGATCGTCATGCTCGTCGGGCGCACGGTTGGTGGGGGAGCCGAGCCAGGCTCCGACGTGCCACACACCGACGTGTACGGCGTCCTCGCCGCTGCCGGACCGCAGGTCGCCCAGCCGGGAGCAGGACTCCGCGACGATTTCGACGCCGACCTCCTCGCGCAGCTCACGGGCGAGGGCCTGTCGATCGGACTCGCCCGCCTCGACGTGGCCCCCGGGCAGATCCCACAGATCCGGGTACGCCAGGCGGGCCGGACTGCGGTGCACCAGCAGGACCGCGTCGTTCACCACCAGTGCGCCGCAGACGACGATGTGCATGCCGGGATTCGAACACAGGGGTGGGACAGTCGGGCCGTGGTCGGGTCCGGCCGTACCAAATTCGGTGTCGTCGGCGTCGTGACGCCCGGTATCCCGGGCAGATGCGTGAAGAGGTGCTTCCCGGCGGTAACACCACGGGTGCCGTGTTGATCGACGGTGTCGTCCACAAGCGGGCGTCGCGGTGGACGACCACCGAGGCCCTTCCGGCCAGCTTCTGGGCGTGATCCTGACCGGCTTCCCCGACGGCGGGCCGGCGTCGGTCGCGTCACACGGTCGACGCCGGCCCGCCCCCCGTTCGCCGGCTCGTCAGGAGCGGGCGCGCTCCGAGGTGACCGGGGTGGTGAAGAACTCGGCCAGCGCGTCGACCAGGTGCTGCGGTGCCCGGTTGAGCGCGTCGTGACCGGCGCGCGGCACCACCAGCGTGCGGGCGTGCGGCAGTGCCCCGGCCAGCGCCTCGTTGATCGGCCGGTAGTAGGGCGGGCCACTGCCGCCGCAGGCCAACAGCACCTCGGCGGTGACGCCGGCCCACCGCTGCGGCGAACTGTCGTGGTGCTGGATCAGCGCGCTCTCGTCCAGGGTGGACGGCAGCAGCTCGCCCATGCCGCGCCCGATCGGCGTACGCAGGAACAGCCGGCAGATGGCCACCTGGACGGCCAGCGGCAGGCGCGACGTGGCCGACTGGGTGTTGAGGCCGGCCCCGGTGATCGCCATGGCGCGGGCGATGTCGCCCGCGTGTGCCGCCGCGCGGGCGGCGGGCACCCAGTCGAGCGGGAACAGGCTGTTGACCTGCACCGCCGGGTCGTAGAGGGCGAGCCGGTCGATCGGCAACCCCCGGGCGGCGGCGCGCAGGGCCACGAAGCCGCCGCCGCTGTGGCCGAGCACGTTGCCGACCCCGGTGGCGGCCAACAGTGCGGCGAGGTCGTCCACGTCCTGCTCGCCGTCGTAGGGCTCGGCGCGGGCCGCCGCGTCGTCCCGCCCGCGGCGGTTGTAGAGGTGCACGGTGAACCGGTCGGCCAGCCGCAGGGCCAACCGGCGGTAGATGCCGATGGTGACGCCGCCGCCGTGCACCACGATGATGCCCGGCCCGCTGCCGGTGGAGTGGAGCACGATCTCGGCGTCGTCGGCCGCCGGTACCCGCTGCACGGTCCAGTGCTGTTCCATCTCGTCCTCCCCGACATCGAAACCGCGAACGGCGTTTGCAGTTTTAGAGTGTAGCGGTGACCTCACCCGACGAGCCAGCGCGTCCGCCGATCTGGTCCCGGCCGGCCCGGGGGCAGCGCGGTCCCGCGCCGTCGCACTCCCGGGACGAGATCGTGGCCGCCGCGATCGCGGTGGCCGACGCCGACGGCATCGGCGCGGTCTCCATGCGGGCGGTCGCCGCCGCGCTGCACACCGGCGCCGGCTCGCTCTACCGCTACCTGTCCTCCCGCGACGACCTGCTCGACCTGATGGTCGACCGTGCCGCGGGTGAGCTGTGCCCCTACCCGGAGGCCGGCGACGACTGGCTCGACACCATGCTGCGTCTCGCCCGTCGGCAGCTCGACCTCTACCGGCGGCACCCCTGGCTGGTGGCGGTCCTGCCCCGGCCGACCGCCCCCGGCCCGCAGAGCCTGGCCTGGTTCGACCACTGCCTGTCCGTCCTGCGGCCGGTGCCGGCGGCGACCACCACCAAGTTCGAGGCGATCGCCATGATGACCGGGGTGACGTCGCTGTTCGCCCGGCAGGAGACCGCCGCGCCGCCGGTCGGCTTCACCGGCATCGACCTGGCGGCGTACCCGAACCTGGCCGCCGCCATCACCGACCCGTCACCGTCCGCGCCCCGCGACCTCTTCGCCACGACGGTGCGCAGCGTCCTGCGTGGACTGCTCGTCGACCACGCCGGTTGAGGTGGGCTGACGCCCGACGGTCAGCTCGTCTACGGTCCATGGGTGACACCTCCGCGGGTCAAGACGCCGTCCACGTCGTACCGACCCGGCCGGACGGCGGGCAGGCCGTCCATGGTCGCGCTGGTGCTGCTGACCGGGGTGGGACCGTTCGCCACCGACGCGTACATCGCCGCCCTGCCCGAACTGCGGCGCTCCCTGGACACCAGCGCCACCATGGCGCAGCTGACCCTGACCGCGTTCATCATCGGCGTGGCCGCAGGTCAGCTCCTGCTCGGCCCGGTCAGCGACATCCGGGGCCGGCGCGGCATCGTCCTGGTGAGCACCGTGAGTTTCGCGTTGCTGTCGCTGCTCTGCGCCGCCGCCCCGACCGCCGGGGTGCTGGTGCTCGCCCGGCTCGGGCAGGGGATCGCGGCCGGCACCGGGGTGGCGCTGGGCCGGGCGATGGTGACCGACGTGTGGCAGGGCGACCGGGCCGCCGCCCGGTTCGGCAGCATCGCCTCGGTGACCTTCCTCGGCCCGGTGCTGGCACCGGCGGTCGGCGGGGTGATCCTCGACCACGGCACCTGGCGTACCGTCTTCCTCGCTCTCACCGGGCTGGGGGCGGCGATGGCGGTGGCCGCGCTGGTCGGCCTGCCGGAGACGCTGCCCGCGCACCGCCGGCACGACGGTGGCCCGCGTGCGGCGCTGTCACGGATGGCCGGCCTGCTGCGGGACCGGACGGTGCTCACCAACCTGATCGTGCTCTGCCTGGCCATCGCCGGCTTCTTCACCTACATCGGCGGCTCGGCGTTCGTCTTCCAGACCGCCTACCGGGTGGACGAGTCCCGCTACACCCTCATCTTCGCCACCAACGCCGCCGGCATGGCCGCCGCCGGGCTGCTGTTCCGGGTGCTGGTCAGGCGGCTCGGCGCCGGCCGGCTGCGGGCCGTCGGGCTCGCCGCGTCCACGGTGGCCACCCTCGTGCTGCTGGTCGTCGCCCTGGTCGACCGGCGGGCCGGGGGGCCGCTTGCCGTGCCGTGGACGCTGCTCGCCGTGGTGGTCGCCGGCATGGGCCTGACCCTGCCGGCCAGCACCGCGCTGACGCAGGAGGCCGGCCGGCGTTCCGCCGGCACCACCGCCGCGCTCCAGGGTGGTCTGGGTTTCCTCGCCGGTGCACTGGTCACGCCACTCACCGGTCTCCTCGGGTACGCCACCCTGCTGCCCATGGCCTCGGCCATGGCGGTCTTCTTCGTGGCGGCCTGCGCGGCGCTGATGCTGCTGGCCCGCCCCGGTGTGCCCTTTCAGCCACTTCACAGTCCTGGCGGTTAGGGTGCGCAGGGTAACCGTGCGTGCTCCACGGTGGAGTACGCCGACCGTGAAGCGGGAGTTCCGATGGTCTTCAAGAAGATGCTGAGCGCGTTCGGGGTCGGCGGGCCCAGCGTCGACACGGTCCTGGCCAACCCGAACACCCGGCCCGGCCTGACCCTCGACGGCAACGTGAACCTGATCGGCGGGGACGCCCCCGCCAACATCGAGCAGATCGGCATCGGCCTGGTCACCCGGGTCGAGATCGAGGGCGGCGACAGCGAGTACGCAGGCGTCATGGAGTTCCATCGGATGGTGGTCAGCGGCCCGCTCCAGCTCGCCCCCAAGCAGCAGCTCGCCATCCCGTTCCAGTTCCCGGTGCCGTGGGAGACCCCGATCACCGACGTCTACGGTCAGCGTCTGCACGGCATGACCATGGGTCTGCGGACCGAGCTGGCCATCGCCCGGGCGGTCGACAAGAGCGACCTCGACCAGGTCAACGTGCACCCGCTGCCGGTGCACGAGCACATCCTCGGCGCGTTCCAGCAGCTCGGTTTCCGGTTCAAGCACGCCGACCTGGAGCGGGGCCACATCCGGGGCTCGCAGCAGACGCTGCCGTTCTACCAGGAGATCGAGTTCTTCGCCGCGCCCCAGTACGCGCAGGCCATCTCCGAGCTGGAGCTGACCTTCGTGACCAGCCCGCACGGCGTCGAGGTGGTGCTGGAGTGCGACAAGCGGGGTGGCTTCCTCAGCTCCGGGCACGACGTGTTCGGCCGCTACACCGTCTCGCACGCCGACGTCGACCGGATCGACTGGGTGCGGGTCGTCGACGGCTGGCTGCGCGAGACCACCGCCACGTACGGCAACCTGCGCGCCTCCTCCGGATACGGCGCCCCCACCCACGGCTACCCGATGCACGGCCACGGCCACGGTCACCACGGCCGGGGGCCGGGAATGGGCGGCGTGGTGGCCGGCGCGGCGCTCGGTGTCGTCGGTGGACTCGTCGCCGGTGAACTGATCGAGGACGCCTTCGAGGGCGACGACGACGGTGGCGACTTCGGCGACGACGAGTGAGCTGAGACCGCGCCCGACGCCGGGCGGGCCGCCGAGCGGCGGCTGACATGGACCAGCGATGGCCCCCGGGAGGAATCCCGGGGGCCATCGTGATCAGCAGCTCACGCTGCTGGGATCAGCCGGGTCAGCGACGACCCTTGCGCTCCGCGCCGGAACGCCGCGCCGAACCCGCCTTCGCCAGGCCCCGGCTCACCAGGTAGGCGCCGGTCAGGGCGGTCAGGAACCACCACGCCTGCGTCGGGTTGTTGATGTTCAGGCCGTTCGTCGCGGTGCCGCGCCAGAAGGCGGAGATCACCACGACCGCGACCGCGGCGGCGTAGACCCAGAACTCGGTGGTCAGGAACGACTGCTTGGTCTCCGTACCCGGAGACGGCATCGGTTCCCGGTGCCCGTCGTGCATCGCCGGCATCTGCCGGGTCTGCTCGTTCATCATGGCGTTGCGCTGGACGGTGTCCTGCATCGGCCGGTTCATGGGCCTGGTGGATGCAGCCTGCGTGCTCATCTGGTCCTCCTCAGGATTTGATGAGTACCTGCAACTCCCTCGCCCCGCTACCGCGGTCGGCCACGGCACGGTTCACCTGCTGTGGCGGGGGCACCCCGGGTCTACCCCCCGCCGGTGAGCAGGTAACACCGGCTCCGGCCGGAATTTCGTCGCCCGCCGGGTCCGCGTCGCGGTGCCCCGACCGTGGTACGCGCCGCCCCGGCCGGCCAAGGGCTGTGGTGTCCGGCCGGCCAAGGGCGGTGGTGTTTGGTGGTGCGGCCCCCGGGCACGCAGTGGGTTCCGTCGAGACCCTGTGAGGTGAGGAACGTGCGCGACGACGACAGGATGCGGGAGTCCACCCGTCAGGCCGAGGAACGGCTCACCGCCGGGGCGTACGCTCCCGGAGCCCTGGACGAGGTGACGGTGCCCCGGATCGACGTGACCCGGGCCCTTCAGGAGGACGACCCGGACGACGTGGCCCACGTGCCGGTCGACCCGGAGGTGCTGCGCGACGGCGGCCCCACCCGGGGCCAGGGCGCGCTGACCACCACCGGAGGCACGGCCGGGCCGGCCAGCGTCAGGCGGGTGGCCCGGCAACCCGAACGGCACCCGGGCACGGTGGCCCCGACCACCACCGGTGACGCCACCACCGGCGGGCTGAGCACCCCAACCGGCGGCCCGGTCAGCGACCAGTCCGCCAGCGCCGTCGAGATCGGCGACTTCTCCGACGACTGACGTCGGCCGCCGTCGACGCCCCGGCGGCCGGGTCGGAGGGGCCCGCCCCCCGACCCGGCCGCACGGTCAGCCGGCGGGGCGCAGCACGCCCAGGCGGCGGGTGGCCCGGGTCAACGCGACGTACAGGTCGCTGCGTCCCCGGGGTGACTCGGCCACGATCCCGTCCGGGTCCACCACCAGCACCGAGTCGAACTCCAGCCCCTTGGCCTGGCCGACGGTCAGCAGCACCACCCGGCTCTCCAACTCGGGCTGCTCGCCGACGGCCGCCTCGGGCAACGCGGCCAGCAGCACACCCGCCAACCCGTCGGCCCGCCCGGCCGGCACGATCACCCCGAGCCGCCCCCCGCCGTCGCCGGGACGGCCGTCCGCGTCGCCCCCGGCCAGCTCGGCGGCCTCCGCACGGGCCGCCGCGACCAGTTCCGCGCCGAGCCGGTCCGCCGCGACCGTCCGGTCCCACGGCGGCACGCCGCTGTGGCGTACCGACCGGGGTGGGCGCAGCGCCGGGTCGATGCCGGCGAGCACCTCGGCGGCCACCGCCATGATCTCGGCCGGGGTGCGGTAGCTGACGGTCAGCTCCTCCAGCCGCCAGCGCCGCGCCACGTACGGCTCCAACGCCTCGGCCCAGGACGGCGTGCCGGCCAGCGCGCCGGTCTGCGCCACGTCCCCCACGATCGTCATCGACCGGCTCGGGCACCGGCGCATCAGCAGCCGCCAGGCCATCGGCGTCAACTCCTGCGCCTCGTCGACGATGACGTGCCCGAACGCCCACCGCCGGTCGGCGGCGGCCCGCTGCGCGGTGGTCAACCGGTCGGTCTCCTCCTGCCGCTCCAGCAGCCGGTCGGCGTCGATCAGGTCGGTGACGCCGAGGATCTCACCACCGTCGGCCTCGTCCTCCACGTCGATCGAGCGGGAACCCCTGGCGATCTCCAGCACACCCTCGGCGTACTCGCGTTGGAAGGACCTGATGCGTTCCCGCCGGGCGGCGGCGGCCCGCTCGTCCTCGCCGAGCAGCTCCGCGGCCTCGTCCAGCAGCGGCACGTCGGCCGGCGTCCAACCACCGCCGGCCGGACGGTGCAGCAGGGCCCGCTCGTCGTCGGTGAGCATCGGCGCGGCGGTGGCGAGCCGCTGCGGCGAGGCGTACAGGTCGGCGAGCAGCCGTTGCGGGGTGAGCACCGGCCACAGCTCGTCCAGGACGGCGGTGATCTCCGGTTCCTCCCGCAGCTCCCGGCGGATCTCGGCCCGGTCCGCCTCCTCCAGCAGGTTGTCCCCGCCGAGCGGGTCGGCCCCGATCCGTTCGGCGACCTGGTCGGCGAGGGCGTGCACGATCTCGATGTCGAACAGGGCACGGGCCAGGTTGTGCGGGCGGTCGGTACGCCGGACCCGGTCGCGGGCCTGGCGTACCGTCTCCGGGTCCAGCCGGAGCACCTCCCGTTGGGGCAGTTCGATCTCGATCGGCTCGTCCGGCACCCACTGCCGGTCCCGGACGGCGGCGGCGAGCACCTCGGCCAGCACCGCCCGGCCCTTGAGGGCTGCGGTCCCGGCCGGTTCGGCACGCCTGGCGGTGACCCCGGGGAAGAGGTCACCGGGGGTGCTGAGCAGCACCCCCGTCTCGGCCAGCGCCGGCAGCACCTGCGAGATGTACCGCAGGAACGTCGCGTTCGGGCCGACCAGCAGCACCCCCCGGGTGGAGAGCTGCTGCCGGTGGGTGTACAGCAGGTACGCGGCGCGGTGCAGCGCGACCGCCGTCTTGCCGGTGCCGGGACCGCCCTGCACGACCAGCACCCCGGGCAGGTCGGCCCGGATGATCCGGTCCTGCTCGGCCTGGATGGTCTCCACGATGTCCCGCATCCGGCCGGTCCGGCCGGCGCCGAGCGCGGCGAGCAGCGACGCCTCACCTGTCAGTTCCTCGTGGCCGGTGGGGGAGGCGGTCGCGATGTCCAGCACCTCGTCGTTGAGGCCGGTGACCTTCCGCTCCCGGGTGCGCAGGTGCCGCCGTAACCGGATGCCCTGCGGGTTGGCGGCGGTGGCGAGATAGAACGGCCTGGCGGCGGGGGCACGCCAGTCCATCAGCAGCGGGTCGTAGTCGCCGTCGGTGTCGAAGATGCCGATCCGGCCGATGTAGTGCCGGCTGCCGTCGGCCCCGTCCAGGCGGCCGAAGGCCAGCCCCTGCTCGACCGCCGAGAACTGCTCGACCTGGTCGGCGTACATCTGGACGGCGCTGTCGCGTTGGGAGTGGTCCTGCTGGGTGCCGCCGCCACCGGCGCGCAGTTCGTCGGTGAGCCGCCGGCCGGCCTGCTCGCGCATGGCGTCCAGCCGGCCGTAGAGCATCGAGACGTACTCCTGCTCACGGCCGATCTCGTCGTCGTGTTGTCGCAGCTCGTCCGGGTGCGTTGACAAGCCGTCTCCTCGTCGCTTAGAATCATGCGCGGAATGGCTCTTCAGCCATTCCTTTTTGCATTTCGGGAACTGTTCAAGATACCGCCTGCGGCGTCCCCCCACCAAGCCTCCGCCGTGCCGGACACGACGAACGGGGGCCCGCGCCGGCGCGAGCCGGCCCGGACCCCCGAGGGTCGTGACGTGCGGGATCAGCCCCGCGCGGCCTGGTACAGCCGCTCCGGCGTCACCAATCCGGCGAGCACCCGCCCGTCGTCGGTGAGCAGCACGCTGAACAGTTTCGCGGAGAACAACCGGCCGCTGCCCCAGTCCCCGCTGACCTTCGGCAACCCGTTGAGCAGGTCGAGGGCCTGCGCCGCGCCCGGACCGTCGGCCGGGCCCGGCTTCGCCGCGTCACCGGCCGGCGTCCGCGCCAGGTCCGCCGCGCCGGTCCGCGCCACCAGCACGGTGGTCCAGCCCGTCCCCACCGTACGCAGACCCGCGTCCTCGGCCCCCGGACGCTGCGCGCCCGGCTTGCCGTCCTTGCGGTGCGGGCCGGCCGTGGACCCCGGTCGTCCGGCGGTCTCCTCGGTCACCTTCACCCCGGGCGGCGGGTTGAAGGTGAACTGGTCGGCGTCGGGACGACGGTAGTCGACCTGCGTGAACGCCACCTCGAACGCCGGCTGGTCGGCCCCGTCGGCGAGCACCTCGAACCGCAACGGCACGTGCTCCGTCGCGTCGATGGCGATCCGCACCTGGTGCACCAGGGACGCCTCGTCACGCGGGGTGAGCACCAGCTCGTACGCGTCCCGCCCGGCGACCGTGGCCGACCGGCCGGTGGTCACCAGCGTGCTCGGGTCGACGGCGGCCAACGCCCGCTCGGCGGCATCCTTCGGGGTGACCGGCAACGCGCCCTCCGCCGCCCGCCCGGTCGACTCCGGCAGCGTCCGGTGCGTCGCCGTGTTGGCCTTGCTGTCCCAGGTCCACACGTCCCGGCCGGAACGGATGACGTCCCGCTCGCCGAGGGTGTCGAGCAACGCGACCCGCTGCCGGTCCGGCCCCGAGTACCAGACCCGCAGGGTGTGCGTGCCGGTGAGCAGCGCGGCGTCCCCGCCGGCCAGCCCGGCCAGCGGCGGCAGCCCGAGGTCGGCCCGCTGCACCACGGTGCCGGAGAGCCCGTCCAGCCGGGCGGTCTGCAGGTCGACGAGGAGTTGGGCGGCGCTGCGCGGCGGCAGGGCCGGCTCGGCGTTCGCGGCGAACGTGCCGATCGCGGCACCCCCACCGACGACGGTGACCGCGGCGGCCAGCGGCACCAGCCACCGCAGGGTGGAACGGTTCTTCAGTACGGACATGAGCGCACCTCCTGCGACCATCCTCCCGGTTCACTGCTGTGAGCCCGCTGAGGACGACGTCGCGGCCCGTCGCGTCGAGGTGGCAGGCTGGAATGATGCGGGTGCTGGTGGTGGAGGACGAGGCCCGGCTGGCGGCGGCGTTGCAGCGTGGCCTCACAGCCGAGGGGTTCGTGGTGGACACGGCCGGCACCGGCCCGGCCGGGTTGGACGCCGCCCGGCACGGCGGCTACGACGCGATGATCCTCGACGTGATGCTCCCCGGCCTGTCCGGTTACGAGGTGGTGCGCCGGCTGCGTGCCGACGAGCACTGGCTGCCGGTGCTGATGCTCTCCGCCAAGGATGGCGAGTACGACCAGGCCGACGGGCTCGACTGCGGGGCCGACGACTACCTGACCAAACCCTTCTCGTACGTGGTGCTGGTGGCCCGGCTGCGGGCGCTGCTGCGCCGGGGCGCACCGCAGCGGCCCACCGTGCTCGCCGTGGGGGACCTGCGGCTGGACCCGGCCCGCCGCCGGGTCACCCGCGCCGACGCCGAGGTGGTGCTCACCGCCCGGGAGTTCGCGCTGCTGGAGTACCTGATCCGCCGCCCCGGCGAGGTGATCTCCAAGACCGAGCTGCTCGACCACGTCTGGGACGCCAGCCTGCGGACCGCCCCGAACGCGGTCGAGGTCTACGTCGGCTACCTGCGCCGCAAGATCGGCCGGGACCGGTTGGAGACCGTCCGGGGCGCCGGCTACCGGCTGATCCCGTGAGCCGGCTGCGCTGGTCGGCGCTCGGGCTGCGCGCCCGGCTGATGGTGCTCGGCGTGGCCGGCCTGTCGGTCGGGCTGGCCCTGGGCGGGGTGGTGCTGCTGGTGGCGCTCGGCTGGACGCTGCAACGCACCGTCGACGAGGAGGCGTTCCGGACCGCCGACGCGGTCGCCCGGCTCGCCGGAGAGGACGCCCTGCCCGACCCGCTGCCGGTGGCCGGTGGGCAGCTACGGGTGCAGGTGGTCGACTCCGCCGGGCGGATCCGGGCCGCCTCCATCGACGCCGACCGGCTGGTGCCGATGGTCCGCCCCGACCAGCTCACCGGCACCGGCCGGCAGCGCACGGTGGTGCCCGGCCAACGGCTCGGCTGGGAGGGGCCGGTACGCGTGGTGGCGGTACCCGCCCGGTCGGCGGGGGAGCCGGTGACCGTGCTGGTGGGCCGCTCCACGGTGGACGTCAGGCACGCCACCCAGGCCGCCCGTACGGTGCTGCTGGTCGCCTTCCCGCTGCTGGTGGGGCTGCTCGCGGTGGTCGCCTGGCGGGTGGTCGGGGCCACCCTGCGCCCGGTCGAGGCGCTGCGCAGCGGAGCCGCCGAGATCACCGGGCGGGACGCGGCCGGCCGGCTGCCCGTACCCGCCTCCCAGGACGAGATCCACCGGCTGGCGGTCACCCTCAACGACATGCTCGACCGGGTGGCGGCGGCCCGCGCCCGGCAACGGTCGTTCCTCGCCGACGCGGCACACGAACTGCGCAGCCCGCTGACGAACATGCGCACCGAACTGGAGGTGGCCCAGCGCCTCGGCGACCGTACCGACTGGCCTGCCGTCGCCGCCGACCTGCTCACCGACACCGAACGGCTGGGCCGGCTCGTCGACGACCTGCTCCTGCTCGCCCGACTCGACGAGCAACCGGCACAGCAGGTCGACCACCTCGGCGCGGCGGAGCCGGTGGAACTGGGCGCCCTGCTCACCGAGGTCGCCGCCCGCTGGCCCGGCCCCACCTCCGCCGCGGTTCCTGCTCTGCTGCCGGGCGGCAGCGTCGTCGCTGCGGCGGAACCTGCCGTGCCGCCGCAGGCCGCCCTCGCGGCGGATCCGCCATCGCCGCCGGAGTCCACCGCCGTCGGGTCGGGGCCGGCTGTGTCGCCTGGGGTTACCGCCGTCGGGTCGGGGCCGGCTGTGTCGCCTGGGGTTACCGCCGTCGGGTCGGGGCCGGCTGTGTCGCCTGGGGTTACCGCCGTCGGATCGGGGCCGGCTGTGTCGCCTGGGGTTACCGCCGTCGGGTCGGAGCCGGCTGTGTCGCCTGGGGTTACCGCCGTCGGGTCGGAGCCGGCTGTGTCGCCACAGGTCACCGTCGTCACGGCGGCAGGTCCGGTGTGGACCGTCGGCGTCCCCGACGAACTGCGGCGGGTGCTGGGGAACCTGGTCGACAACGCCGTCCGGCACGCCCGTACCCGGGTGGTGCTGGCGGTCGAGCCGACGGTCGACGGGGCGTACCACCTGGTGACGGTGACCGACGACGGGCCGGGAATCCCGGTCGCGGACCGGGAGCGGGTGTTCCGCCGGTTCGCCCGGCTGGACGAAGGGCGGGCCCGGGACGCGGGCGGCGCCGGACTCGGCCTGGCCATCGTGCGCGAACTGGTACGCCGGGGCGGTGGCACCGTGGACCTCGACGACGCCCACCCCGGCCTGACCGTCCGCCTACACCTACCGGTCCTCCCCGACCCCGACTGACCGCCCCCCTCCCTCCACACACCCACGCGCTCGTGGCCCCCGCCCCACCCGCTCATGTTGATCAAGAGGTTTGCGTCACTCCACGCCGCTCGGGCTGACGCAAACCTCTTGGTCATCCGGCTGGGCGGGGTGAAGGGGGCGGTGATCAAGGGGTTTGCGTCACTCCCGCCGTTCGGGTTGACGCAAACCTCTTGATCATCCGGCTGGGCGGGGTGGATGGAGCGTGATCAAGAGGTTTGCGTCAGGAGTTTCGCTGGGGGTGACGTAAACCTCTTGATCAACATGAGCGGGTGGGGCGGGGTGGGGCGGGGCTGGGTGGGGTGGGGATGTGGGCGGGTGGGGGTGGGTTAGCGGCGGGTGGTGCAGACGCGTTTGGCTCGTGCGACCACGTCGGTGGACCAGACGACGGCGACGGTGAAGCAGTAGTTGGTGGTGCGGTCCAGGCCGTGTACGACGAAATTGTCGGTACCGGGTGGGAGGGTCTGGAAGGGGCGCGGGTCCTGGCCGGCCTGGGCGGCGGAGAGCACCACGGGGCCCTCGCTGCCGGCCGGGTACGTCCAGGTCAGGGTGATGCCGTCGGGTCGGTCGCGTAGCGTCACCCGCCCGGGTGGGGTGCCCGGTGAGGCGGGTGGGCCGGCGTTCGGCGTGGCGGCGGTCGGGGCGGCTTCGGTCGGCGCGGCGGGCGGTGGTGCGTCGGAGCCGCCCACCTGGGACACCCCGGCGATCACCGCGACCGCGCCCAGCAACACCACCGCCACGCCGGCGGCCACCAGCGGTACGGCACCCGGGCGGCGTCGGGGCGGGGCGTGTCGGCGTGGCACCAGCACGGGCAGCAACCGCGACGGGTCCACCGGCGGCTCGGCCGGCGTGACCCGGCGGACCCCGGCCGCCTCCTCGTCCCGGCGGCTCTGCGACAGCGGCGGGGCATAGCGAGCGTCCCGCCAACCGTCGGGTGTGGACCCGTTCGCCCCTGCTGCGGCCTGCTCGGGCGGCCAGTGTCCGCCCTCGTCGATCCGCCCCGCCCCGGCCGGGTAGTCCGCCCCGGCCGGATAGCCCGGCCCGCCGGGACGACCGGACCCGCCGGGATGGCTTGACCCGCCGGGATGGCCGGGCCCGCCGGATCGACCGGGCCCGCCGGACTGATCTGGCGCGCTGAAGTGATCGTGCCCCGTTGGGTAGCCGGATTCGGGCGGATAGCCGGGCCCAGGCGAATGTGCCGGTCCGACCGGACGACCCGCGCCGACCGGACGACCCGCGCCGGCCGGAGAGCCCGACTCGGCCGGGTGGCCCGATGCCGGGTAGTCGGAGCTCGGGTAGTCGGAGGTCGGGTGACCTGGGGTCGGGTAGCCGCTGCCGGCCGGGTAACCGGTATCGCCCCGGTAGCCGGCATCGCCCGGACCGTCGCCGGCCCGGTAGCCGGCTCCGCCGGGCTGACCGTCCCAGGGGCCGTATCCGCTGTCGGCGGGGTAGCCGGGGCCGGGGCGGGCGGCGTCCGGTGGGTAGCCGGTGTCGTCGGCGGGCATCCGCTGGCCGGGCACCGTCGGCGGGTACGCATCGTCGGGTGACGCCGGGCCGGCCGACCAGGGCGGCAGGTCGGGTGGACCCTCTGCGGGCGGTGGGGTACGGGCGGCCGGCACCACCGGCGTGCCACGCTCGGGGGTGGGCTCCTCGTCGCAGACGTGGTCCGGGTCGGCGGCTGCCCGGGCCAGGGCCGCCACCTGCCGGGCGAGCGGGTCGTCGGCGGCGAGGTGTTGGCGGGCCAGCTCGCGGGCGAGGGCGAGGTTGTCGTGCGCCTCGTCGAACCGGCCGCAGTCGCGTTGCATGGCACCGAGCCGGGCGAGCATCTTGATGCCGCTGGCGTGGCCGTCGCCGTACACCTCGCGGTGCAGTTCCCAGGCGTCCTGGAGACGTTCGCGGGCCTCGGAGCACTGACCCCGGGCGTACTCCACGGTGGCCAGGTCGGCGTGTGCGGCGAGGACGCGCAGCGACTCGGGACCGTCCCAGGCGGTCAGTTCCAGGATCACCTCGGAATAGAGGCGGGCGGCGCGGGCGTCGCTGCCGACCCGGTGCAGCACCGCCGCCAGGGTGGCCGCCGTGGAGATGGTCCGCTGGTCGGAGATGCCGTACAGCCGGCTCGACGCCGCGTACGCGAAGGCGGCCCAGCCGCGCGCGGAGTGCGGTTCGCCGAGGGTGACCAGCAGTCGGGCCTGGAGCCCGGCGGCCTCGGCCAGTTCGGGGGAGGCGTGGTCGGGGCGGGGGTCCGCGTCGGTCAGCGCGTCGGCCAGCAGCCGCTGGGCGCCGACCAGGTCGCCGGCGGACACCAGGTGCTGCGCCTGGAGGGTCAGTTCACCGAAGCCGGAAGACACGCCCCATCGTGCTTGGCCGGCAACGGTTAGTACAACCCTTGCCGGTCGGCAACTTGGTCAAGAACCGGTCAGGTGGGCGACCAGCGTCTCGCTGATCCGGCGCAACTGGTCGACCTGGGCGGGGCTGAGCGCGTCGAACAGGTGCCGGCGTACCCCCTCGACGTGGCCGGGCGCGGCGGCGGCGAGGGTCGCGAAGCCGGCGTCGGTGAGCACGGCGATCTGCCCACGCCGGTCGGTGGGGCAGTCCTCGCGGCGCACCCAGCCGGCCGTCTCCAGCCGGGCCACGGCGTGCGACAGCCGGCTGCGTGAGGAGCCGGTGAGGTCGGCCAGGTCGCTCATCCGCAGCTGCCGGTCGGGCACCTCGGAGAGGCGGACCAGGATCTCGTAGTAGGCGTGCGGCATCCCGGCGTCGCGTTGCAGCTCGCGGTCGAGGGTGTCGCTCAGCGCCCGGGAGGCGGTCAGGAAGGCACGCCAGGTCTGCTGCTCGTCGGGGTCCAGCCAGCGGGTCATGACGACCATCATATCCGGAATAGTTGAACGCTCAACAAAACCGCGCTAGCGTGGTGGACATGGGAATCCACCGCCTCAACCACGCCGTGCTCTACGTCTCCGACCTGCGTCGCAGCATCGACTTCTACCGCGACGTGCTGGGCTTCCGCCCGGTGCCGATGACCCCGGACGGGTTCCGGGGCGCGGCCTTCCTCCAGGCCCCCGACTCGACCAACGACCACGACCTCGGCCTGTTCGAGATCGGCGCGAACGCCGGCCGCTCGCAGGCCGGCCGGGCCACCGTCGGCCTCTACCACCTGGCCTGGGAGCTGGACACCCTCGACGAGCTGGGTGCCACCGCGCAGCGGCTGGCCGCCGCCGACGCCCTGGTCGGCACCTCCGACCACGGCACGACCAAGAGCCTGTACGGCCGCGACCCCGACGGGCTGGAGTTCGAGATCGTCTGGATCGTCCCGGCCGCCCTGCTCGACGAGGACGCCCTCGCCGCCCGCAAGCGGATCGGCCGGCTCGACCTCGACCGCGAACGGGCCCGCTACGGCGGGCAGACCCGGGGCGGGGTGGGGATCTCCGTCCCGGCCTGAACCGCCGTACGGTAGAACGACAGGATGTCGATCGACGCCGTCCCGGGCGGACTCCTTGTCCGTCAGCTCGACCACTGGCTGCCGGGGGCCCTGCACCGCTCCCGGCGGGCCACCCTCGCGCTGGCGTACGCCGGTGACCCCGGCACCGCCGAGGCGGCCCTGCGGGTGGTGGCCGGCTTCGCCGACCGGTTGCGGGGTCGCCGGCTCACCGTGCTGGTGCTCGCCGACGGCGGTCCCGAACTGCCCGCCCGGCTCGGCGTCGTCGAGGCCGGCCTGCCCGGCGACGTGGCCGTGCACGTGGTGCCGGGCGACCCGGCCCGGCTGCCGGTGGTGCTCAAGGCGGCCGGGGCGGCCGGCGCGCCACTGCTCACCCTGGTCGACGGTGCGGCACCGGAGCCGGCGCTGCTGGCCGCCACGGCGACCGGCCGACCGGCCGAGGTGTTGCTGAGCACCACCACCACCGCCACCCTGCGACCGGCCCTGACCGCCGCCGGGTTCCCCCTGGTCACCGAGGTCGAGCTGGTCCCCGCCGACGGGGCACCGGCCCGCCTGGTCGCGTTCGGCACCGGGCTGGACAAGAGCCTGGAGGCGTTCAAGGAGGCACTCTGGGCCACCGGGGCCGACGTCGCCGCAGCCGGCATCCGCTACCGGGACCCGGCCGGTGACCTGCTCGACGTGGGGGCGGACCCGCCGACCGGTCCGCTGCGTGACGCGCTGCTGGCCGAGCTGACCCGCCACGGCCCGCGTACGGTGACCGAGCTGCGTCGGCACACGCTGACCGCGACCGCCTACCGGGCCGGGGACGCCGGGCACGCGCTCGCCGAACTGCTGGACGGTGGCGCGGTCACCCGGGACCCGGAACACGGGCGGCTCGGCGGGGACGTACTGATCAGCGCCGGCCCCGCCCCGGCCGCGCGGTCAACCGTTTGACCACGATGGACGCCCCGGTGGCGATGACGCCGATGCTGAACAGCATCTGCACGCAGACGACCGCCTTGGCAAGCTGCCCCTGGGGGTGCACGTCGCCGTAGCCGATCGTGGTGAGGGTGGCCAGGGCGAAGTAGAGCGCGTCCAGCCGGGTACGCAACCCGGAGAACTGCGCGGGCCCGCTCGCGGCTACCACGTAGTCGGCCACCGCGAACGCGAGCAGCCCGGCGACCAGGGCCACCACCAGCCGGCTCAACGACCGGACCTCGTCGTCACCGACCGGTTCGCCGACCCCGAGCTGGCGGCTCACCTGGCGGGTGACCAGGACGGTGACCACACCGATCAGCACCAGGGTGCCCGCCGCCCGCAGGGTCAGCCGCACGCCGTTCGGATCGGGCTCCAACGGGATCAGGAAGTAGCTGACCACCAGCAGGCAGCAGGCCGCCAGGGTGTGCCGTCGGATCCGCCGGTAACTCCCGTCGTCGCTGGCCATGCGGCGATTCTGCGCCGAGGCCGTCGCCGGGATCCGGCGAATGCCGAACCTGACCGGAGGCGGGCCCGATGCGCGGACGGCGAACGGGGCACCGGCGGACCGCCGGTGCCCCGTTCGCGGAAGGGCGTCACGCCCGGGACTTGTCCTGCTTCCAGGACAGCGGGCCCGGCAGGTCGACCCGGTGCGCCTTGGCCCGGGAGTTCCACGACCAACGACCGATCTTGATGCTCCACGACGAGAAACCGTTCTCGGTGAAGTTCAGGATGATCGGCCCGTACTTCTTGCGCTTACGGAACATCAGACCCATCGTGGCGCTCCCTTCGCGTTTTCTGTCCTCGCTGCCGTCTCGGCCCCATAAATGCCCGCATCCACGGAAACCGAAACCTGGTCAGGTCCAGGCTGGACGGATCGGCGTACCGACCGTCAGCGCGGCTCCCACGCGTCGGGCAGGGTGGTCAGTTTGCGGACGTGCGTCGGAAGCCGCCCGCTGACCACCTCGGCCAGGGTCACCTCGTCGAGCACCTGCCGGACGGCGGCACGCACGGCCACCCAGAGTCGGGGAAGGTTCTCCGCCGAGCCCTCGTACCTGGTCTCCTCGGGGCGCAGCCCGCGTACCCCGGCCAACGGGCCCTCGACGGCGCGCAGGATCGCCCCGACGGTGACCTCGCGCGGTGGCCGGGCCAGGGTGTAGCCGCCCTCGGCGCCGCGCTGCGCGCGGACCACACCGGCCCGACGCAGGTCGGCCAGGACCGCTTCGAGAAACTTGCGCGGCATGTCCTGCTCGTTGGCGATCGCTTGGGTGGAGAGCAGGGAGGGGTAGGCGGTGGCCAGGCTCAGGGCCGCTCGGACCGCATAGTCGCCGCGCGCGGAGATCTGCACCATGTCATCATGCCCGTCCGTCGGGTTCTGCGGGGTCAGCGGGTCGCCGTGGTCGGACGATACGCGTCGACGGGCGCTCCCGGGCGGCCCGGAACGCCCCCGGGCTCACCCCCACCTCGCGGGTGAAGAACCGGCCGAAGTTCGTCGGTTCGGGGAAGCCGAGCTGCCGACCGATCCGGGCCACCGGCTCGTCGGTGGCGGCGAGCAGCCGCCGGGCCTGGAGCGCGACCCGCTCGTCGACCACCTGCTTGGCGCTGCGGCCGGTCACCGCCAGACAGGCCCGGGTCAGGGTACGCACCGAGCAGCCCAGCCGGGCCGCATAGTCCTCCACCCGCCTGGTGTACGGGTAACCCGCCTCGACCTCCCGGCAGAACCGGCGGAACGTGGCCGTCTCGGTCCGCTGCGGGTCGGAGTCGTCGGGCGTCCCGCCGGAGTTCCGGGTGTCGGCCAGCAGGGCGAGCCGGATCAGCAGCACCGCGAGCTGGTGCCGGAGCAGGGTGTGCGCGGCCGGATCGTCGCGGTGCCGGCGGTGGTCCACCACCAGTTGGGAGACCACGTTGACGACGGCGTCCTCGTCCGGGCCGGTGAGCTGGTGGTGCTGCGGCACGGCGTTCGTCTCGACGTCCAGGCCGCGCAGCGCGTCGGCGCGCCAGCGGAGAACGACCGCGTCGAGCCGTGCGGTGCAGCGCAGCACCTGGCCCGGGGTGGCCCGCAGCAGGGTGCCGGGGCGGCAGGGCAGCGCCCGGAAGTCCAGCTCGACGAGGCCGTGCCCGTCGGTGACCAGGACGAGCAGATCGTGGTCGAGCAGGACCGGCCGGGGCGCGCCCGGGCCTGGGACGAGGTCGCCCAGATCGAGGATGTCGATCTCGGGGCGGGGCAGGTCGGGACGGGTTGCCGGGGTGAGCTGACCGGAAGGGACCATCGTCTTCGACCGTAACCGGGGACGGCTGAGGTCGCATCCCGGCGACGGGACTCTGTCGCGCCTGCGGCGGACGGACGCCTCGGTGGCTACCCCGGTGGGTTGTCCGGCTGCCGGGACCGGGCTACGTTACCGATCGGTAAGGACTGCGACGTGCGATGGGGTGCCCATGACGGATCTGTTCTCGGTCGACGGCAAGACGGTCCTGGTCACCGGCGGCTCGCGGGGGATCGGCCTGATGATCGCCCGGGGCTTCGTCCGGGCCGGTGCCACGGTGGTCGTCTCGTCGCGCAAGGCCGACGTGTGCGAGGCGGTGGCCAGGGAGCTGTCCGCCGAGGGGCGGTGCGAGGCGATCCCCGCCGACCTTGGCGACGACGCGGGTGCCGACGCTCTCGCCGCCGCCGTCCACGAGCGGTACGACCGGCTCGACGTGCTGGTCAACAACGCGGGGGCGACCTGGGGCGCACCGTTGGAGTCGTATCCGGGCAGTGCGTTCGACAAGCTCTGGGCGGTCAACGTGAAGGCGGTGTTCCGGCTCACCACCGCGCTGCTGCCGGCCCTGCGGGCGGCGGCCTCCGACGACGACCCGGCCCGCGTGATCAACATCGGCTCGATCGACGGGCTCCGGGTGCCGGCCATGGAGGTGTACGCCTACTCGGCCACCAAGGCCGCCGTGCACATGCTCACCCGTAATCTCGCCCACCAGCTCGCCGCCGAGCGGATCACGGTCAACGCGATCGCCCCCGGCCCGTTCGAGAGCAAGATGATGGCCTTCGCCCTGGACGACCCCGCGACCCGGGCGGCCATCACGCAGCAGGTGCCGCTCGGCCGGATCGGCCGCCCCGACGACATGGCGGGTGCGGCGATCTTCCTGGCGTCGCGGGCCGGGGCGTACCTGACCGGCGCGGTGATCCCGGTGGACGGGGGCATCACCACGCACGGCTGACCGGCGTACCCGGGCGGTGGACGGCCGGAGCCGCGCGGACTCGGCAGATCCGCGCGGCTCCGGGGCAGACTGGTCAGCGACCGGCGAGCAGCCGGGTCACCGCCGTGTCGACGTCCAGGTGCTCGGCCTCCCGGCCGCGCGGGACGACGACGTAGGTCCGGCGCAGGAAGCGCACCAGCACGCTGCGCGGGACCTCGAACAGGGCGTTGCCGTCGGGCGACGACAGGGCCAGCGCGACGAAGTCGCCGCGCGGGGTGGCCCAGGGCCAGACCCGCACGTCGCCGATGCCCGCCGGCTCGTCCAGGCCGGTGACCAGCAGTTCGCGGGCGAACGACCAGCTCACCGCCTCGCCGCCGGCCGATTCGGCGTGGAACAGGACATGGACCGCATACGGGTCAGCAGGGTCGTAACGCAGGCTGGCACGCACCGGCAAGGCGGTGGCGTCAGGCGCGACGAGCCTTAGCGACGTCTCGACCTCTACGGTCGTCGGTCGGATGACACTCATGGACGTTCTCCCCCCGGCACCGCTGCGGAACGCGCGTGTCCCGCTTTTCCCATACTCAGGCGCTACTGCTGGCTACGCTCCGCCATACGCTGACTTCACCCAGTGGTGGGAAGGGGGTCCGAATCGCCGCGAGAATGTGAGAATTCTTGTAGGATTTCCGGTTCTGCCCAGTCGGGAGCCCGTCCGAAGTCGGGTGGTTCAGTCGTCGACTTACTCCGGTAACGTCCAGTGGTCTGCGCAAGTGACGGGCCGGGACGACACTGGGGGGTGAAATGGCCGCGAAGCGTTCCTCAATGGATGCGGTGAGTAGGGCCGAGTCACCGAAAGTAGGGGCCCGGGCAGCCAAAAGGCGGGGTGACAGGGTGCCGATCAAGCCACCGGACCGAGACGGTCGGACGACCTCCGACGCCGGTCGTGCCGGCCGGGTCACCGGCGCACCCCGCAACTCCCGCGGCCGGGCCCGACCGGCCAACGGACGCGCCCGCGGTGGGGGAGGTCGATCCGGCCGGACCACCCTCGCCGCCCGTCCCACCGGCTGGCGCTGGCGGGTACGCACCACCCTCGACCTGATCCGGGCCAACCCCACCGGCCGCGTCGCCCTCAAGATATTCATCGCGGTCGCCGGGGCGCTCGTGGTTACCGTCGGCATCGCCCTGATCCCGTTGCCCGGCCCCGGCTGGCTGATCGTCATCGCCGGCCTCGCCATCTGGGCCGTCGAGTTCCACTGGGCCCGCCGGCTGCTCGGCTTCACCCGCCGCCACGTGCACGCCTGGACCCGGTGGGCCGCCACCCGCTCCCTGGCCGTGCGGTTCCTGCTCGGCTCCGTCGGCCTGGTCTTCGTCGCGGTGGTGCTCTGGCTCTCGCTCAAGTACAGCCTCGGCATCGACCTCGTCGCCCAACTGCTGCGTTACCTCGCCACGACCTGACCGGCACCCCGGGTTTTTGGCTCCGCCGCACGATCGGGTAGAGTCAACGGCGCTGAGGGCGATTAGCTCAGTGGGAGAGCGCTTCGTTCACACCGAAGAGGTCGCTGGTTCGATACCAGCATCGCCCACTCTCAGTTCCGCAGGTCAGAGGCCGCTTCCCGGGTTCGGGAGGTGGCCTTTCTGCTCCCGGGTGGGATTCCCGCGTTGCTCTACCGCCGGCCGTCGTGGTGGGCCGGCCGGGCGCAACGCGCAGCCCCACCGGGCTCGGATGCAGGCCGGGACCGCGCGGGCGGCACGGTTGCGCGGGATGTTCGGGCGGGACGGGGTGGGTGCGGCATGGTGGGTGCGCGTCCTTTCGATCTGATGACATCAGCGAATCAGGCACATCCCGTCCGGCGTGGTCGATTCGGCGGGCTGGGTGGATCGACCGCGCTTGCCGATTCGACGGGCTGGTCGGATCGGTGGGCTGGGTGGATCGACCGCGCTTGCCGATTCGACGGGCTGGTCGGATCGGCGGGTGTGGCCGGACCGGCGGGTGTGGGCATGCTCGATTCGGTAGGTGTGGCCGCCGCGCTCGGGCTCGGGCGGCCCTGACTGTGGGTGGGATCGCCCGGGTGTGGGCAGTTCCGCCGCCCAGTGCGGCTGGCAGTTGCGGAGGAAACCGCTGTCGGTGCGGTATCCGTGGGTGGCCGTCGTCAGTGATTCGTCAATGTCATCAGATCGAAAGGACGCGTAGGGGTATACCTGTCCGCCGCTCCGGGCCCGCCCGCCGCTGGTCGCAAACCCCGCGACTCTTGCGGGCCGGCAGCACTTTCCGATACACAAAGGGCGGTGCACCGAGCGCGTCCGGGACCTCACCGAAGGTCGTCCGCCGACATCGATGGAGGCGCAATCATGGCGTTGACCCCGGCGGCTGGTGGTGGCGACCCGTCGACGTCGCCGGTGCCGATTCAGGCACTGCGGCCGGCCAATGCCGAGGTCCAGTGGGACGGGTTCGATCCACAGACGTATGTCCGACACAACTACGGGGAACTGCGGGCCGATGATCGGGAATTCCTCCGCCGGACCAGGGACTTCTTCGCCGGAGCGAAGATTTCCGATGCGCGCTGCGTCGATGTGGGGTCGGGGGCGAATCTCTATCCGACGCTGTCGCTCCTGCCGTTCGCCCACACCGTCGATCTGTGTGAATGGTCGACATCGAATGTGTTTTGGCTGCGTCAGCAGGTCGACTCCTACGACCCGATGTGGGATCCGTACTGGCAGGTGTGTGCGGAGCACCCGGCGTACGCTGCGCTGACCGATCCGCGGCGGCGTCTGGCGCGGGTGGCCCGGGTGTCGCGGACCAGCGTGTTCAACCTGCCGACGCACGCCTGGGACGCCGGAACGATGTTCTTCGTGGCGTGTTCCATCTCGGCTCACCGGTCGGAGGCGGAACGGGCGATCGCCCGGTTCCTCGGTGCGCTGCGGCCCGGGTCGCCCTTTGCCCTGGCGGTCATGCTCGGCTCCGCCGGTTACCAGGTCGGTCGGCGGTCGTTTCCGGCCGTGTCACTGGCCCGCTCCGAGGTCGTGGCCGGTATCGCCGCGAGTGCGTACGACCTGGACGTGCACGAGGAACACGCCCGGCCCCCGTTGCGTGACGGCTACGTGAGTATGTTGCTGACCACGGGTCGTACCCGCGGATAGCGACGACACCGGCGTAAGTCGGTGCCTCGACGGTGGCTGCGGGCCTGGTCCACACCCGATCGTCGGCATGCCGACACCCCTGCGACAAAGCGCTTCGGACGGTGCTCGACCGGCCCGCTACCATGACGGTGCACGTCATTGTCGGCCACCGTGGATCTTCGCGCGTACGGCAGCAACAGCGGTGCAGAGTCGGTGACTACAACAACAGACGGCGGTGGATCATGCGGATACAGCCGCGCCAGGAGATCCTCGACATTTGGCGGGCCACGGTGCGCAGTTGTTGGGACAATGGTGAATGGCGCTGGGGCGGCCGGAGCGGTAGCAACTCGATCAGTGACGCGGAACAGTTGCTGACCCTGCTGCTCCCCGCCGCCAAGGTTTCCGAGCTGTCGCTCGACGACCCGAACCGGGTCGACGACGAGGTGATCGAGGCACTCGGATCGCTCGGCGACGCGATCAAGATTCCCCGTCAGCTGGTCGGCGTGATGGTCGACTATTTCCGCCGCTACACCGACGAGGCCGGCACGCCGATCTTCGCCGGTGGCAGCTACCTCACCCCGACGGAGGGTGGCCCGCCGCTCACCGAGGAGCAGCGCTCGCTGGACATCGTCGACTCGTTCGCGGTGTCCGTAACGCTCACGTTGGCGACGATCGGTTTCGTCAAGGTCTACCGCAAGGCCACCCAACGGCGTGATCTCCTCGCCCAGTTGGACGAGTTGGAGGCGATGGCCAACGTGCGGCTGACCGCGGCCATGGTCGGTCTGCTCCGCAGCTTCAGCACCTCCGTCTTCACCTCCTCCGAAGAGTACGGCGAGCGGCTGTGCAAGATGGTCAACCAGGACGACCTGCCGCGCCGGGCAGTCGTGGACGCGCTACGCGAACAGTTGCGGGACACGATGGCCAGCCTGCGCAGCGTGCTGCTCGGGTCGGGTCGGGTGACCGAGGATCTCGACAACAGCGAGATGCTCTTCGAGTGCGGCTGGTCGTGGGGCACCATCGCCGACGCCGAGGAGGTCCCGACCACCGAGCCGATCGGCCGGCAGCGCCCCGGGTCCGCGGAGAACGCCCCCTACCTCTACTTCACGGTCATCGCGATGGACGCCATCGATGACCTGAACTCCGAGCGCACCCGCCTGCTCGGCCTGCTCAACGAGGAACAGCAGCGACTGTCCCGGGCGCTGCAACTGCGGTGGGAGCTGACCCGGACCTACTGGGCGACGGTGGCGACCTTCGGCAACCGGCGACGCTGGCCCATCGAGGACATCCCGTGGCGGACGACCGACGGCGACCGCACCGACTACTACACCCTCCAGACGACCTCGCTCGCGGTGAAGGGCCTGCTCGCCGTGGGGCGCGGCGGCGACGAGGAACTCGGCCGGATCGCCTCGGTGCTGGTGGAGTTGGCGCAGCGGGCGCGGATCACCAGGCGCGCGTCACCCGGCGAGCCGGCGCTGCTGGTGCACGCGCCCGGCAAACAGGTGATCCTCAACGACCGTGACTCGAATGCGATCATGACGTGGAACGTCAACGAGTTCTCCACGGTGCTGCTCCAGCGGGCGATCACCGTCGCCGGCCTGCTGAACAACGCCCGGCGGCGCAGCGAACTGCTCGAACTGGCGGACGAGGTGTGGGACCACCTGCTGCTGCGGCGCATCCCGGACGGTCGGCACCGGGGGTTGTGGGACCATGCGGGCGGCGCGTTCCCGGAATTGGCGCCGATGCCCGAGGCACCCTCCTGGTACCTGACCGAGCGGGCGGTGCACGCAATGGTCAACGCCAGTCAGCTGCTCTCGGAGCGGCCGTTCCCCCGGGCCAGCGGGCTCGTGGCGTACGCCCAGGATCTCGTCGACGAGGCCGAGTACCTGTTCGACCGGGAGCTGATGCGCGGCACGTTCTCCGGTGTGGCGCTGCAACGCAGGATGCGCAGCATCCGGGCCAGCCTGCACCGGGCCCAACTGCTGGTGGACGAGCGTCCGGGCACGGCGGCGGCCCTGGCGAACACGGTGTTGCTGGAGATCAACGATGCCACCACCGGTCAGCAGAAGGGCAGCGAGGGGATCTGATGCTGGTCTTCGTCACGTCCCACAAGGGTGGTACCGGTCGGTCGGTGACCGCGGCGAACATCGCCTACCGCAGCGCCCTGTCCGGCCGGTCGACCTGCTACCTGGATTACGACTTCGGCTCGCCGACGGCGGGGATCACCTTCCAGATCCCGCAGGCCGTCAACGGCGTGGAGGGATCGGGCCCCAGCCGCGGCGGTCTGCACCGGTACCTACGCGGGGAGATCCCGTTGCCCGAGCGGTTGGACGTCTGGGGCACCTCCGAGCGGCCCAGCCTGCGCCAGCGGCCCGTCGGCTCGGGTTCCCTGGTGTTCCTGCCCGGTCAACGCAACGGCAGCGAGTTCAGCTTCACCAGTGACATCGCCAAGCGCTGCGCCGAACTCTTCCTCCGCCTGGAGGAGGAGTTCGACCTGACCCTGGTGGACCTCAGTGCCGGTCGTTCGTACGCCAGTCAGATCGCCCTGGCCGCGACCGCCACCCCCGCCCTGGGCAAGGTGACCGCCCGCTGGTTGGTCTTCCACCGGTGGACTCCGCAACACGTCACGGCGGCGGCGGACCTGGCCTTCGAGGCGGGCGGGATCCTGGCCATGGGCGAGAAGTGCGGCCACGACGCGGAGCGGCTGCGGGAGTCGCTGCGGTTCGTCCGCACCGCATTGATCGACTCCCGCGGGGACGAGGTGGTCCATCTCGACCTCGCCCAACAGGCGTTCCTGCGTAAGTGCGACGACGAGTTGTCGGAGCTGGCCCGACGTAAGGGGGTCGGCCGAACCACCAGGCTCGGCTCGGTGCCGCTGGACCCGCTGTTGCAGTGGCGGGAACAACTCATCTCGGACCACGACGTGCAGACCAAGATTGCGAATGTGAAGACGGTGGACGCCTTCGTGGACCTGGCCGCGAAGCTGTTCGACGAGACCGCGTGGGAAGCCGTGTGAACGACGTGGACGTCAGGTTCCGGGAGGCAGCTGCGGTGGGTCGTACGGAGAGTGTGGCGTACGCGCACCTGTCGGTGGAGTTGGGGCACTTCTACGCCGAGGACTTCGGCGCGGGATGTCAGGAACTGCGGGACAGGTTCGCCCGGATCGCCGAGTGGTCGGCGATGATCCCGGCGCTGGCGAACCGCGGGCTGACGGCGGGCCGCCAGCCCCGGATCAGCACCTGCTTCATGGTGGACGACTACTTCCACCGGTTCGGCACCCCGCGCGAGGTCATCGCGCAGGTGCAGGGCGCGGCGGCGGCGCAGGGGCTGGTGCTCGACTACGTCGCCAGGGAGTCCAGCTTCGCCCGCCACGACGGCGTCGAACTGGCCCGGATGGTCGTCGACAACCTGGTGGTGGAGCCGCCCCGGAACACCACAGGCAGCCGCCCTCCGTTGAGTGAGTCGGGCTGGCTGTCCAACGGCATGCGCTCACCCGGTCACGTCGACGCGCCGGCGATGACGCTGCCCCGGCCGTGGTCCCCGCCGGTGCAGTCAGGCGATCCCCGGCACTCCATCTTCGTCGACGTCGAGCTGTGGTCCGGCGAGTCGAACGCCCGGGTGTGGGCCTGCGCCCTGCTCGCCTCGGTCTGGCAGATGGCCAGGCTGGGCGTGTTGCGCCATCGGGGCGAGACGCTGGTGCAGCCGCACCTGCTCACCGGCGAGCTGCCCGACTCGTGGGACGCGCTACCGGCCGTCGTCCAGTTGAATCCGGCCGCCGCGCCGTTCTGCGCGTACCGCACGCTGACGCTGATGGATACCCAGTACCTGCCTGTGGAGTTGGCGGTGCGGACGATTCTCGGCCAGGTGGCGGTGCCTCCGGCGATCGCGCAGCAGATCATCAGTCGGGCGGGCGGCGAGGGCCTGCGACTGCCCGACGAGCTGGTCGACCGGTTGAGTTACGTGTTCATCGGCGGGTGAGCGGTCAGTGCCTGCTGCACGGCTGGCCGGTCGACATCCGGCCGGCCAGGTCACGTAGCAGGGTCAGGTTGGCCACGGTGATCTGGTCCCGGATCCAGTTGACCGACGAGTTCCACTGCCGGCTGAACCCCGGCACCTGTTCGAGTCGGTCCCAGACGGGTCGTAGCCGGGGGTTCACCCGGGCGCCGGGCAGCCACAGGTGCAGCAGGTGCTCCAGCACCGGCCGCAGCCGCTCGACGTGTTCCTGGCCGGAGGCCGAGCGGGCGACGGCGGCCTCGACGAGGGAGGAGAGCGTGGTCAGCAGCCAGTCGTGCAGCGCGAGGTCCTCGCAGAGGCCGGCCACGGCGTCCGGTACGTCCTGCGGATCCAGCACCAACTCGACCGTACGCAGCGTGGGGGAGTCCACGGTGACCACCGCCGAGACCTCCCGCTCCGGCCGCGGCGAGACCTGCGCGGCCCAGCGCAGCCGGGTACGCGCCGCGCGCAGCGGCGGACGCCGGTCCAGCAGGTCGGACATCTGCACACCGTCGAGCACCCGGCCGGTGATCGCCTCCAGGTTCAACACGTCCGCGTCGTCGCCGCGCAGGAATCCCGCGGTCAGATCCGCAGCGTCCAGTTTGCCCACCGTCTCCACGATGCCCGGGTTGGCCAGGTAGTGCGACCACGGCCGGCGTCGATCGCCGCCCGTAACCCGGATGACCGAGGACGCCTGCACGATCCGGCCGCCGGTGACGATCGCCCGGGTGACCACCGCACCGACCCCGCGTAACTGCCGGCGTCGGGCGCTGGGCAGCCAGCAGTCCACCCCGGTGCGGACGTCGGGCGAGACCGCGTAGAGCGACGGACGGCGGGAGGTCAGCACCGCCTCGCCCTCGACCAGGCGGAGCACCTCGGAACTCTGTTCCTGGGCCAGCGCGGTGCTGTGCTGCAGCAGGTTGGTGTGCACCTCACCGAGTGTGAGCATGACTTCCTCCGCATCACCGCATCCGTCCGCGCCGGCTCGCGGAATGCGTCCCGAAAGGAACTCTCGTGAAAACGAGACCGGCCCGCTCGGATCTGAATCCGTGCTGTCGACATCATAGGCCCGGCTTCCGCGGGAATCCCACGCGCAGCAACGCGCGTCGAGTGTCCGTCGAACATAAGCAGGTGACGACGGCTGGTACTTTCAAAGTAGCGGTCGCCAGTCTCCCTCCTGGAGTTTGCCGTTCATGAAGGTCTACATTTCGGCCACCCAAAAGGACCTGCTGGAATACCGCGTGGCCGTGCACGCCGTGGCCCGTCGGCTGAAGATCGAGGACGTCGCCATGGAGGCGTACGGCGCCGACGTCCAGAAGCCGCTGGAGCGCTGCCTGAACGACGTCCGGGACTGCGACCTCTACCTGGGACTCTTCGCCTGGCGGTACGGATTCCGGCCGCCCGGCCAGACGTCGTCCATCACCGAGTTGGAATACCGAGCCGCGCTCACGGCCGGAAAGCCGTGCCTGGTCTTCCTGCTCGCCGACGACGCGCGCTGGCCGGGTGACATGGTGGACCGGGGCGCCGACGGCGAACGGATCCTCGAACTGCGTCGGGAGCTCAAGGAGCACCACCTGTGTGACTTCTTCTCCAGCGTGGACGACCTGACCGCCAAGGTGATGGCGGCCCTGACCGACGTGCTCAACGGGCGGTCCCAGGTCCGCGGGCCGGCCGACCCGGGCACCCACCTGCCGGAGGAGATGCGGGCCCGCTACTACCGGAACCTGGCGCTGATGTACGAGGCGGTCCCGGTGAACGCGGTGTCACCCCAACCCACCATCGGCTACCTGACCGTCGGGCTGCCGAAGGTGTTCGTGGAGCCCCGCGTGCACGAGGAAGCCCGCCCGGAGATGCCGTTGGCCTGGTGGCGCCCGGCCGGGACCACGCCGGACGGTGACGACGCGGGGCTGCCCGGGGTGGTGAACCCGGAAGAGGTCGAGCGGCTGCGGGAGGAGTACGCGGCCAAGGACGCGCCGTTGCTGTTCGACGTGGTGGGCGATCCCGCCCGACGGATGATCGTGCTGCTCGGCGACCCCGGGTCCGGCAAGTCGGCGGTCGCCCGCTACCTGGCGCTGGTGCTGGCCGGGGTCTGCGCCGAGCCCCGGCTGGCGGCGCTGGACGGCTACCTGCCCGTGCTGATCGAACTGCGGTCGTACGCCACGCACCGGGGCGACGGGCGGTGCGACGGCCTGCTGGACTATGTCGGCCACAGCCAGCAGAAGGGCCTGACCGGACTCGACCAGAAGGCGCTGGAGTCGTACCTGCGCCGGGGTGGCCGGGCGCTGTTCCTGTTCGACGGCCTGGACGAGGTGTTCGACCCGGCCCAGCGGGAGGAGGTGGCCGCGCAGATCGCCACCTTCGCCAACGAGTACCCGGGGGTGCTGACGGTGGTCACCTCACGGGGGGCGGGATACCTGCGGCAGACCTTCGCCAACGCCGGATTCGACCATTTCACGATCGAGGATCTCGACGACGGGCAGATCGCCCGTTTCCTCGACAACTGGTACCGCTACGTGATGGCCAACGGGGCGCAGGCGGAACGGCAGCGGCGGCAGTTGCTCGACGTGGTGCGCAACTCCCGGGCGATCCACGAGATCGCCGGTAACCCGCTGCTGCTGATACTCATGGCCATCGTCGGCCGGGGCCACCCGCTGCCACGCAACCGACGACGGCTGTACGCACACGTCACCGACGTCCTGATCTCCGAGTGGGACGTCACCAAGCAATTGCGGGAGAGCCACGGCGAGGTGCCGGCGTTGAACCTTGATGCAAAGCGTCGGCTGCTGCGGCAGTTGGCATTCCGGATGCAGTTCCGGGAGTCGGGGCTCGCCGGTAACTGTATTGAAACCGATGAACTGGCGCTCATCTTCCGGGACCACCTCGTCACGTTCTACAGTTTCGGTAACGAGCGGGCGCTCGCCATGGCCCACTCGATGATCGACAGATTGCGCCAGCGGAGTTTCATCCTGGAACGGTACGGGCTGCGACTGTTCGGGTTCGTGCACCGCGCGTTCCTGGAGTTCTTCTGTGCCGAGGAGATCGTGGACGGGATCGAGCACGGTCGGGACTCCTGGGGCCCCGACCGGTTGCGTGCGCTGTTCCGCGACCACTGGGCCGATCCGTCCTGGCGGGAGGTGCTGCGGCTGGTGGGCGGCGCACTGCCCGCCCAGAAGGCCAACGACCTGATCGTCCGGCTCGCCACCGAGGGGACCCGACCCTGGCCGCCGCTGAACCTCACCGGCCCGCCCTGGAACCTGGTGCTCGCCGCGCAGTGCGTGGCAGAGGCAGCCCAACCCGCCGACCTGGTCGAGGCGGGCGAGGCCGTGCTGCGCCAGGTCGTGCTGCTGGTCGAACACGGCATCTCCCTCGACGATCCCAATCTGGTCGACCTCACCGAGCAGGAGTTGCTCTCCTCGATCCGGGCGCTGGGGCCGGACTGGCCCGGCCGGGCGACCTTCCTGCACTGGTACCGCCGCCGGGGGATACGCACCAGTTGGCGCACCGGCTCCGCGTTCGCCACCCGGATCGCCGTCGCGCTCTCCACCGCCGACGAACAGCTGGAGGAGTTGCTGCTGCTGGAGCTGGGGCAGGGCACCGAGCGGCACGCCCACCTCACCCTGGTCGCCGGGCTCGCCGAGGCCGCCACCCGGATGGCCCCCACCGGCCGCCGCCGGTGCCGTGACCTCCTGCTCGCCCAGGCCCGGAGCGAGGTTTCCACCGCGGTACGCCAGGCCGCGGCGCGGGCCCTGGTCACCCACTTCGGCGTCGACCCCGACCTGCCGGACGTGCTGCGGGAACTCGTCGACTCCGCCGACGTGGCGGTGCGCACGCTGGCCGTGCAGGCCCTCGGCGGTCGTACCGAACTGTCCACCGACGTCCGCCGGATGGTGGTCCGGGCCACCACCGACCCTGCCGCCACCGTGCGGAGGGCGGCCGTCGGGGTGCTCACCGCGCGCCCGACCGAGCTGCCGGACGCCCCGGGGACGCTGCGGCGACTGCTGGAGACCGACCCCGACCCGGGGGTGGCGCAGCGGGCGCTGGAGGGCCTGCTGGCCCTGCCCGAACAGGCCGGGACCGCCCGCGCCGTCGCGCTAAGTCGGGTGGACGGCGATTCCCCGGACGAGGTACGGCGTTGTCTGCTGACCACCCTGCTGCCGGGGCCACCGGGCCCGGAGAGCACGGAACTGCTGCTGAGGCTGGCCGGCTCGGACAGCTCCGCGCGGCTGCGCACGGCGGCGGTGCGGCTGTTGGCCTCCGGACCCGATCCGCAGGGACGGTGCCGGGCCCGGCTGGTCGACCTGATCACCCAGGACGAGGACGCCTCCGTACGGGCTGCCGCCGTGACCGCGCTGATCGACCGGGACCGTGCCGAGGAGACCGGCTGGACCGTGGTGACGAACGCGGCCCGGGAGGACGACGACGCGACGGTACGCCTCGCGGCGGTGCGTGCCCTGGTCGACGCGTACCCGGACCACCGCACCGGGGAACTGCTTGTGGAACGCGCCCGCCGTGACCCCACGGCCAGCGTCCGGCTCGCCGCCGTCGACCTGCTCACCGGGCGACCGCGGTTCGGTCAGGCCACCCGCGCCCTGCTGGTCGGCCGGGCTCTGGAGGAACGGGACGCGCTGGTCCGGTTGCGGGTCACCCGTAGCCTGGCCAGCCTCGCCGACCTGTCCGACCCGACGGTGCGGGAGTGCCTGGCCGAGCAGGTCAGCAGAGATCCCGATCCGACCGTGCTCCGCGCGGCGGCCGAGGCGCTCGCCCGGCACGACGGCTCCGCCGCCCTGCTGGAGACGCTGTGCCGGCGGGCCCGACGGGACAGCTACGGCGGCATCCGGCTGGCCGCGGTGCAGACGCTGTGCCGGTACGGCAGCGCCGACGTGGTGACCGACGTGCTGCTGGAGTGCATCGACCTGGACACCGACCCGGCCGTGTTCGACGCGGCGGTGGGCTGCCTGACCGGGCAGGGTCCGACGTCCATGGCGGTGACGTTGCGGCTCATGCGTCGGCTGGCCGACGAGGACCCGGCGATCCGCGCCCGGGTCGCCGCCGCGCTCGGCGAACACTTCGGCGTCGACCCCGAGGTGCAGGTGCTGCTCGTCGGTCTGGTCCGCGACGACGCGTCCCTGGAGGTCAGGCGTCGGGCCGTGGAACAGCTGGGGGCGAGTATGGCCGACCGGGCGGAGGTGCCGGACCTGCTGCTGGGTCTGGTGGACGACGACGACTGGGAGATCCGCCGCACCGCGCTGCTCGCGTTGACCAGGCATCACTGGCGGGACCCACGGACCGGTGGGTTGCTCGTGCGGCTCACCCACCGGGGCGAGGACGACAGCACCCGGCGGCTGGCCGGTCAGCTGCTTGCCACACTGCCCGGCACCAGGCCCGACGACTTCCCGTGACCGGCCCCGGACGGGCGCTTCGCGACGGCTTCTGATCGACCGCGTCAAATACCATGGGCCTCATGACGGACCCGGTCGTCGGCTCGCCCCGCCGGGCTGGCTGGTGGCTGCGGGGGCTGTTCGGGGCCGTCGGACTGGCGGCGCTGATTCTCGGTTACATCGGCTTCGGGAGCCTGCTCGCGACCCGGCCGGAGACCGTGCACGACCGGTTCGACGTGCTCTACTACGACCTGCAACTCTTCGTGTTCGGTGCCGAGCCGTTCCAGAACCCGGGCCCCTACCCGTGGCAGTTGCAGGTCGCCCGGTTCGCCGCCCCGTTGTTCACCCTGCTCGCCGTGGCCGAGGCCGGCCGGCTGCTGCTGGCCGCCGAGAGCCGCCGCCTGCGCGCCCGACGGGCCCGTGGCCACGTCCTCGTCTGCGGTGACTCCCGGTTCGCCCACATGCTCGCCGACCGGCTCTTCGCCGACGGAGAGCGGGTGGTCGTGGTGCGGTCCGTGCCGTTCGGCCCGTTGGAGTACCGCCGCCGCCGCTATCTCGGCGTCATCGGTGATCCGACCAGTGCCGAGGTGCTGCGCGGCGCGGGGCTGCCCCGGGCCCACACCATCTACGCCTGCGGTGAGGACGACGACCGCAACCACGCCATCGCCAACACCGCCAGCCGGCTCGTCCGGGACGGACGGCAGCCACCACGGGTCTACGTCCTGGTCAACGACTCCGAGATGTGCCTGTCGCTCCAGGCCCGGCGGCTCGGCGCGGCCGGCTCCAGCCGGCTGCGGCTGGACTACTTCCACGTCGACGACGTCGCCGCCCGCGCGCTGTACCGACACCATCCCCTGACCGGCAGGGCCGACCGGCCCACCCGGCTGCTCGTCGCCGGCACCGGCGGGTTCCGCCGTGCCCTGCTGACCGAGACCGCCCGGCACTGGCGGGCGTGCCGGGCCCAGGCGCCCGCCGGTGTGGTCGTTCCACCCCTGCGGGTGGACCTCGTCGCCCCGGACGCCAGCACCGAACTGGAGGAGGTGACGTCCCGCTACCCGTTCATGGGCACCGTCTGCGAACTGACCGCGTACGACGGAGACCTCGACGGTGTCACGCTCGGCCGGCTCGGCTCCGGCCGCTACGATCGGATCTACGTCTGTTCCCCGGAGGAGATCAGCGGCTTGCAATTCGTGCTGGACTCACCCGGTCTCTGGCAAGGTGTCGAGAGCTGCGTGTTCGTGCCGGTCTACCGGCAGGCGGCGTTGGCGGCGGCCTTCCACGGTGACTCACACCATGACCTGCTCGACGAGGTGCACGGCAAGCTCCGCCTCTATCCGGTGCTGACCCGCGCCTGCGATGCCCGGCTGATCGGCGACGACCTCACCGAGCGGCTGGCCCGCCTGATCCACGAGCGCTACCTCGATGCGCAGCAACGGGCGGGGCTGCGGCTCGGCGACGGCCCGGCGATGGTCGACTGGTCGCTGCTGCCCGAGTCGCTGCGGCGGGCCAACCGGGCCCACGTCCAGGACATCGCCGCGAAGCTGCTGAACCTCGGGTGCGTGGTCGCACCCCGGCGGGGTGGTAGCGGTGACGTCTCCGCCGGGGAGGCCATCGACGACCGGATCGAACTGCTCGCCCGGCTCGAACACGAACGGTGGTGCCGGGAACGGCGGGGGGAGGGCTGGGCGTACGGCGAGCCCCGCGACGACGTCGGGCAGCGGCACCCCTCCCTGCGGCCGTGGGACGAGCTGCCCGCCGAGGTCCAGGAACGCAACCGCGAGGAGATCCGGGCACTGCCCACGGTGCTGTCCGACAGCGGCTTCGAGCTGATCCGGCTGCTGCCCGGGGTGCCCGAGCCGCGGAGAGGACCGGCTGATGTCGACTGATGCCGGGCTGGAACGCGTCGGTGTGACCGGGCACATCCACCTGACCCGTGACACCGAGGTGCTCGTCGCCGACGCGCTCCGGGCCGAGTTGTGCCGGCTCGGCGACCGGCCGGTGCGCGGGGTCACCTGCCTGGCCGGCGGCACGGATCAGATCTTCGCGCGTACCGTCCTGGACCTGGGCGGCACGTACGAGGTGATCCTGCCGGCCCGGGACTACCGGGACGCGGTCATCGCCCCGGGGCAGCGGGCGGGCTTCGACGAGTTGCTCGACCGGGCGGTGACCGTCGTGCACACCGGCCACGACCGGTCGGGCACCGCCGCCTTCGTCGCCGCCAACCGGGAGCTGGTCCGTCGGGTGCAGCGGCTCGTGGCGGTCTGGGACGGCGAGCCGGGTTGTCACGCGGCGTCGACGGACCGGACCGTCGACCGGGCCCGGCGTCGGGGCATCCCGGTCTCGGTCCTCTGGCCCGCCGGTGCCCGTCGGCAGCCGCCCGGGGCGTAGTGAACCGTGGGTTCACTGTCTGTCCAGTGCGGCGACCTACCCTCGCGGGTATGACATCGAAGCGGTTCGAACCACGGCGGCTGCTGGCCTCGGCCGTCGCGGCGGTCGGCGCGGTCGCCCTGGTCGTCGCGCCGACCACACCCGCGGCGGCCTCCACCATCCGCGACGGGTGGGTGCAGCTCTGCCCCTGGGGCAACTACCGGGTGCACCTCGAATACGTCGACCTCTACGGCCGGACCGTGCAGCTGGGCCCCGTCCTGAGCCCGGGTGCCGACTGCTGGTGGGGGCCGATCCCGACGGGTAGCGAGAGCACCCTGATCTGGGTCATCGGCCACTTCAACACCAGCAGCGACACCTTCGCGGTGATCGGCCCCAACCGGAACTACGAGACGTTCTACAACGGCGTCGACGGGATCGGCATCGCCGCCGAGGGCACGACCGCCTCGGGTGGCCGCAAGGACGCGCACTACTACCGGTACTGAGCCCTTACCCGTACCGGGCCACCACCGGTACCGAGCCACCACGGAACTGGGGAGAGTCGATGGTCCGCGCTGCCCGCGTACTGCTGGGGTTGTTGCTCGTCGCGTCGGTGGCGGTGCCTGCGCCGACGGTGGCGCGGGCGGTGGCGGCACCGCCGCCGGCCGGGGCGGCGTCGCTTTCGGCGGGTGTCGCCGGGGACGCGGACCTGACCGCCGGCAACCGGATCGGCGGGGTCGCCGGGCTGCCCGACTGGTCCCGGGTCGGCTATCTCGGCGGCCAGTCGTTGCCGTCGGACGCGGACCTGGCGGGCGGGTCCTGCACGATCGACGCGGCACGGCTGGCCACCGAGTTCGGGGTCCGCGCCGACGACGCGGTGGACGACAGCGTCGGCCTCCAGTCGGCCATCGACCGGATCAAGGCGAACTGTTCGCCGTCGGGCAACCCGCACCGGCTCTCGCTGATCGGGTTGCCGGCCGGGCGGATCGACATCTCCCGGCAGATCTACGTTGACGCGAACTTCCTGGTGCTGCGGGGGCAGGGCGCCGGCAGCGGCGGCACCCGGGTGGTGTTCCGGCCGGACGTCAACACTCGGTACGACACGCTGACCGCCGACGGCAGCCGGTGGAACCAGGACACGATGACCTTCGGTTCGCCGCCGGACACCGGCACCGGGGGGTGGATCTGGCCCGGTCGCGCCCTGTTCAAGGTGCAGACCCGCGAGGTCGCCGACCGGTACGCCGACGAGTGGGCCGCCGCCCCCGCCAACCGCAAGGACCTGTTCGAGGGATCGATCAACCAGCACTGGGCCTCCGGCCAGAAACTGGGTTCCGCGTCGACCGACCCGGGGTTCTCGGCCCGTGCCGGGCAGACCGTGATCCGCCTGGACGCCAAGGCGAAGATGGACGGCTTCCGCGTCGGCGGCTACGTCTGGGTCGGGGTCGCCAACAGCCTGCGCTTCTACGAGCAGCAGGGGCTCGCGCCCGACGATCCCGGCACCCGCGAGAACCTGCACATGCGCCAGCAGATGTTCCGGGCGATCGCCGTGAACACGTCGGCGAAGACCGTCACGCTGGACCGCCCGCTGGAGTACGACGCGCCCGTCGACTCCACCTCGGACGGCTCCGCGCCGATCGCCGGCAACGTCTACACCAGCAAGATCACCCCGCTGCGGGCGGTGGAGGGGGTCGGCTTCGAGAACTTCGCCTTCTCTCAGGAGATGGAGGGGCTGCCGAAGCTGCTCGGCGGCGTCTACCACCCCAGCCCGACCGACGCCGTGCACAACTACGGCAACCTGGCCCCCGAGTACGCCATGCACGGCATCGCGTTCAAGTGGGCCGCGAACAGTTGGGCGCGCGGGCTGGCCGGGTCGATGACCGGCTCGCACCCGATCGTCACCGAGGTCGCCCGCAACCTCCAGATCGAGCACAACACGTTCGACGGGGCGTGGAACAAGGGCAAGGGCGGCAACGGCTACCTGCGCGGCAGCCGGGTGTGGGACTCGCTGTGGGCGTACAACACCAGCCGGAACCTGCGACACTTCACGTTCCAGTGGTCGGCCAGCGGCAATGTGGCGTTCGGCAACGACCTCGACTCCGACCTCAACCTGCACGGCGGTTGGGAACGCTACAACCTGTTCGAGGGCAACACGGTCCGCGTCCCGTACGAGCACCGGTCGGGCAGTTGCACCGCCAACTGCGGCGGCGAGGGCGGCGAACTGGAGGACGGCACCTGGTTCCCGATCTGGTGGGCGGCGGCGGCGAAGGCGATCAAGTGGTCCGGGGCGTCCGGTCCGCAGAACGTCTTCCACCGCAACACCATGATCAAACAGTCCGTCCCGGGTGGCCCCTACCTGCCCTACGAGCCGTACTCCAGCGACGGCGGCGACGCGGAGGCGATCTACCAGTTCGGCTCCGACGCGGCGAACCCGCGCGCGTTCACCCCGCTCAGCCAGGGCGGCGCGCCGATCAAGGACTGGTCCGGCCGGGAGACCGTGAACTACGCCGGCCAGGGTGTCGCGGTACGCACCGGCGAGCGGTGGCCGTCGCTGTTCCTGCGCGACGTCGGCCAGCTCGAACCGCGCGACGGCAACCGGCGGACGGTCGTCACCTGGAACATGCAGGGCGCGGGGTCCAGCGCGGGCGGCAGCTACGAGAACAAGTACGCGACAGTGCTGGGGTTCCTCAGCGCGGGAACGCTGGCGGTGGCCCTCCAGGAGGCCGGGTCGCCGCCCGCCGGCAGCGCGCACGAGATGGCGCGGCACGCCCAGCAGGTGTTCGCCAACAACGGCATCTTCCCCCCGGTCTACGAGTACTACCTGGGCACCCTGCTCGGTGAACCCACCCGGCACCTGTACTGGCTGAACACGGACACCTCGACCCAGGGCCCGAACCGGGTCAACCTCGCCATCGCCACCGCGCAGCGCGCCGACCAGGTCGCCGTGGTCGCCGGGCAGGCGGGCGCCCGGCCGGCGCTCGGCGTACGGATCGGCGAGACGTTCTTCTTCACCGTGCACGGCTGGGCGGGCAACGGCAACGACATGCCGACCACGTTGGCGAACATCCGCACGTACATCCAGAACAACCCCGGCCCGAACGGCACCTACGAGTGGGTCGTGCTCGGCGACTTCAACCGGGAGCCGCAGAACCTGCGCAACGCGCTGCCGGCCAACCAGTTCGCCGTGATGGCCCCGGACGCCAACACCCATCCGACGACGGGCCCGACGAACACCCTGGACTACGCGGTGACCGACTTCGGCAACGGCGCGCCGACGCTCTTCCGGGCGCACACCGAGAACACGATCACCAACTCCGACCACCACCCGGTGACCTACGGCTTCGACCTGCGCGCCGCCGCGGAGGTGCCGCCGCTGTCCACACCGACGATGCCCGGCCGGGCCCTGCTGCGCAACGCCGCCACCACCTCCGTCGCCGACGCCGAACCCAACGGGGGGCCGCTGGTGGTGGATACCGCGTACGACCCGTCGCGGGCGCAACAGTGGCGGCTGGACTGGGACAACGAGGTCTCCGGCTACCTGCGCCTGCAACGGGTACGGGAGGGCAACTCGACCGACGACCGCTACCTGGGGCTGGCCGACGCGGCCCCGGACGCCCGCGCCGCGCTGGGCTGGTCACCGTCGCTGGCCCAGCTGTGGCGGCCGGTGGCCAACGGCGACGGCACCTACACCCTGCTCAACTACCTGACCGGGCAGGCGCTGACGGTGCTGCCGGGCGACTTCGTGCTGGCCGCCCGGGACGCCACCGACTCGCCGTACCAGCGCTGGTTCCTCGCGTCCTCGACGGACCTCGAACTACGGCGCGACATCCTGCCGGTCGTCGCGCCCGCCGGCACGGCGGCCGAACTGGGGGTGGCCGGCCCGGACGGCGTCGAGGGCCGGCCGGTGCAACTGCTCCCGGCCACCACCGGCAGCCGGGAGTGGCAGCCGGTGCCGGCCGGGCAGCGCGGTGCCGACAGGTGCTTCTACCTGCTGTACGGCGACGAGTACCTGACCTCGACCCCGGACGGGGGCCTGCCGCAACCCGGCGCGCACGTGGTGCTGGACGGCTACGACCCGCACAGCCAGGGGCAGGTCTGGTGCGTGCACCAGGACACCGCCTCGATGACCATCTACAACAACACCGTCGTGCAGGGCCAACTCGTCCAGACCTACCTGACCGACCACGGCCTGCACGCGCACCTGAGCGTGGAGTCCGTGCCGGACACCGGGCGGGAGGGCTGGCGCTGGTGAGGTGACGCGGGGGCGACGACCCCCGCGCCCCGGGGCATGCTGCGCACCGGTCGGCGACGTCCTGCGGCGTAAGCTGAACGGCGTCGATGTCGTCGACGGTCGGGGGTCACCGGGGCGTGGTGGGGCTGTCGTCGGGAGATGGCGTCGAGGGTGGGCACCGGACCCGGCCGCAGGGCGCGCTGCGACTTCAGATCCTCGGCCCGCTGCGCGTGCAGCGGGGCGGCGTCGAGCTGGACCCGGGCCCCCGCCAGCGCGCCTACCTGCTGGTCCTGTTGCTGGCCCGCGCCGGTGAACCGGTCAGCACCACCGAGCTGATCGACCTCGTCTGGGGCGACGACGCGCCCGCGACCGCGGTCAACGTCATCCACAAGTACGTCGGTGCGCTGCGCCGCCTGCTGGAACCCGGGTTGCCACCCCGGGCGGTCGGCTCCTACCTGCACCGGCACGCGACCGGCTACCGCCTCGCCGCCACGGCGGAGCTGCTCGACCTGATGGCGTTCCGGGGGCACGTCGGGACCGCCGCCGCCCACCTCGCCGCAGGCCGGGACACCGACGCCCTCGACGCGTACTCCCGGGCGCTCGCGCTGTGGCGGGGGCCGGCCGGCGACGGCTACCCGCACCGGCCGGGCGCGGTCGCCCTCTTCGCCGCCCTGGACGGGGAGTTCTTCACCGCCGCCGTCGCCGCCGCCGACCTGGCCATCGCGGCCGGACAGCCGCACCAGGTCCTCGTCCCCCTGCGGCTGGCGGCGGCGATGACGCCTCTGCACGAGCCGGTGCAGGCGGCGCTGGTCACCGCGTTGGTCGCCGCCGGCCAACAGGCGCAGGCGCTGGCCGTGTTCCGGGCCGTCCGGGCCGACCTCGCCGAGCAGTTGGGGGTGGACCCGGGCCCGGCGCTGAGCCAGGCGTACCACCACGCGCTCGGCCGGACGGCACCGCCGGGCCTTGCCGTGCCGGCCGTACCGCCGGGCCCGACCGGTGACGGCCTGGTCGGCCGGGCCGGCGAACTGGCGGCCCTGCGGGACGCGACCACGGCGGCCTTCGCGGGCGGCACCGCGCTGGTGCTGGTCCAGGGTGAGCCAGGGGTCGGCAAGACCCGGCTGCTGCGGGAGGCCACCGCCGAGGCGGCGCGGCGCGGCGCGCTCGTCGTCTGGGGGCAGTGCCTCGACGGCGGTGGCGCACCCTCGATGTGGCCGTGGGTCCAGGCCATCCGGACCCTGCTCGACGGGATGCCCGACGGACCCGGGGCCGTCCCGGTCGGCCGGGAGCTGGGCAGCCTGCTGGAGCCGCGCCAGGACGTCCTCGCCGCGCCGGTGCTGCCCGACAACGGGTTCCCGTTCCGGCTCTTCGAACAGGTCGTCGCGATCGTCGCCGCGGCGTCGGCCCGGCGGCCGACGGTGCTCGCGCTCGACGACCTGCAGTGGGGCGACGACGCGTCCCTGCACCTGATCGGCCACCTGGCGGCCCGGCTGCCCGGCGGCACCACACTGGTCGGCGCGCTGCGCGACCACGCTCCCACCCCGGGCGTCGCGCTGTCCCGGATGCTCGCCGCGGTCAGCCGGCTCCCCGGCCACCAGCGGATCCGCCTGGGCAATCTCACCGAGTCCGAGGTGGCCGAACTCATCCGCCGGGAGACCGGCTCGACACCCACCCCGGAGTCGACCCGGAGCATCCTCGCCCGCACCGCCGGGAACCCGTTCTTCGTCCGGGAACTGTCCCGGCTGCTCACCGACCGGCCCCGGGGGTATGCCGGCGTGCCGGCCACCGTTCGGGACGTGGTCATCGACCGGATGTCCGGGCTGGCCGCCGGCAGCAGCGACCTGCTCCGGACCGCCGCGTTGATCGGCCGGGAGGTGGAACTCGGGCTGCTGGCCCGGGCGGCCGGGCTCGACCTCGACCGCTGCCTGGAACAGCTGGAACCGGTGCAGGCGCTCGGCATGCTCCGCAGCCGCCCGGACGACCCGTTCTCGCTGCGGTTCGCCCACGACCTGGTACGTGAGGCGGTGACCGCGACGACCCGGCCGGCACAGGCGGGACAGCTGCACCTGCGGATCGCGGACGCGCTGGAACAGGGCGGCGCGGACGCCGAGACGGTGGCCGAGCGCCTCGCCCACCACCTGTGGTCCGCCGGCCTGCTCGCCGAACCGGCCCGGACGGCGCAGGCGCTGATCCGCGCGGGCCGGCAGGCGGCGGGCAAGTCGGCGCTCGACGTCGCCGAGCGGTGGCTGCGCTCGGCGGTGCAGGTGGCCCGCGGTGCGGGTCTCGCCGTATGGGAGCTGTCCGCCCTGGCCCAGCTCACCGCCGTTCTCGGCATGCGGTCGATGTACGGCTCCTCGGTGACCGACCTGCTGGAACGGGCCGAGCACCTGGCCCGGGACCTCGGTCGGGAGCGGGAGGCGGCAGGTTTCCTCTACTCCCGCTGGGCCGCCCTGGTCCAGGCGGTCGAACTCGACCGCAGCGCCCCGCTGGCCCGCCGGCTGCTGGAGCGGGGGCGGGAGTCCGCCGACCCGTGGGTGCTCGCCTGCGGCCTGCACGCCTGGGGCCTGCAACAGTGGGACTACGGGGAGATCGGTGAGGCGGTCCGCTGGCTCGACAGGTCCCGGAACATGATCTTCGACGTCCCGCGCCGGGACGAGGACCCGGTGCGGCACGACCTCCAACTGCTGATGGCCGCGATGCTGGCCGAGGTCACCACGCTGCACGGCGCGGTGGCCGACGGCCGGGCCGTGCTCGACGGGCTGGAGGACCTGGCCGGCGACGACCCGTACATGGTCACGGTGTGGGCGTGCGCCGCCACCCGGATAGCGGTGATCGTCGGCGATCCGGTGCTGGCGTTGCGCGCGTCCGGCCGGGGGATCGCCGTCGACCCTGGGTTCTCGTTCGTCTTCCTCGGCACCTACCAGCGGCTGGCCCGCTGCTGGGCGCTGGCGGTGACCGGCCGGGATCCGCTCGGCAACGCGGACCGGGCCCGGCGGCTCATCGCCGCGCACCTACTCGACCCGCCCCGCTCGGACGTCGCCGCCTGGCACGGTCTCCTCGGCGAGATGCTTCTCGCCGGTGGCGCGGTCGACGCCGCAGCGACCGCGCTCGACCAGGCCGACCACTATCTGGAGTCGTGCGGTCAGCGGCACCCGGAGGGGCTGCTGCTCCTGCTGCGGGCCCGGCTGCTGCGCGCGCGGGGCGAGCCGGTCGAGGTCGTCCGGGTCGCCGCCGAGAAGGCCCGGACGGTGTCGGCGGCGCGGGGCGCGTTCCTGCACACCCGCCGGGCCGAGCGGCTCCTCGCCGAGCTGACGACCTGACCCACCGCCGGTGGTGGCGGGACGTCGGTGCGGCGACCGGCACCGGGCGGCGTCGACCGCCGGCGGGGGAGCGTGGCTTGACAACCGGCCGGGTCCGCAGTGGACGATGAGACGTGAGAATCCTTGTGGTGGGCGGCAGTGGTCTGATCGGCGGGCACGTCGTCGAGGTGCTGCGCGGGCGGGGGCACACGGTGACCACGGTGGCCCGGACGGCCCGGCCCGGTGTCGACCATCTGCTCGACGTCGAGTCCGCCCCGACCGACGACCTGCGGTCGCTGCTCGCCGGGCACGACGGTGTCGTCCTCGCCACCCGGGCCGACGAGCAGCGGGTGCTGCCCCGGCCGATCCATCCGGTGCTGCGCCGCGAACTCGTCGACCCGGTGGTACGCCTGCTCACCGCCGCCCGCGCCGAGGGCCTCACCCGGGCGGTCCTGACCGGGTCGTACTACACCTTCTTCGACCGGCGGCATCCGCAGTGGCGGCTGGCGGACCGGCACGTCTACGTCAGGTGCCGGCGGGAACAGGCCGCCGAGGGCCGGGTCGCCGCCGGCCCGCAGCTCCCGGTCACCGTGCTGGAGTTGCCGTTCGTCTTCGGCCGGGCCGGCGACCGGCTGCCCAACTGGGCCGGTCCGCTCGACCGGTGGGCACGGTCCCGGGTGCCGCTGGCGGTCCCCGTCGGCGGCACCGCCGCCGCCTCGGCGCGCAGCGTGGCCGAGGTCGCCGTCGAGGCGCTCGAACAGGCGCGCGGCGCGGACGTCCCGGTCGTCGACGAGAATCTCACCTGGGCGGCCATGATGACCCGGATCGCCACCGCCGTCGGTCAGCCGCGTCGGGTCGGCCGCCTGCCCGCCCCCGCCGTACGGGCCGCGCTGGGCTGCGGTGGCCTGCTGCACGGTCTCGCGCGCCGGGAGGCGGGCCTCAACCCCACCCACCTCGCCGACCTGCTGCTGGCCGAGCTGTTCATGGAACCCACCACCGGCCGGTCGCTGGATCCGGCGCTGCGGGACACCTTCGCCCCGACCGGCTAGCCGCGCCGCCGGAAGCGAGCCCGTTCACCCGTCCGTCGGCTCGGTGCCGCCGCGCAGTCGTAGCAGCGCCTGCGGGGTGAGGCTGCGGGCGAGGGTCTCCAGGGCGGCGGTGAGCTCGGCGATCCGGGCCGGGTCGTCGGTGCCGAGGGCCGCGGCGAGCGCGCTGTCGACCGAGGCGGCCCTGATCTGGACGACCCGGTCGGAGAGCTGCTGCGCGGTGTGCAGCAGCAGCCGTCGCCGGTCGTCGGGGTCGGGGGTGGCCTCGATGGCGCCGGCCTCGCGCAGGCGGGCGGCGCAGACCGACACCTTGCTCTGCGGGAAGCCCGTCCGGTCGGCGATCTCGCTGACCGAGGTGCCCGGGTGGGCCCGGATGTCGCTCGCGACGATGAGCACGGAGCGGTGCAGCGCCGGGTGGGAGTCGATCCCCTCGGTGGGGATCGCCTCCTCGCCGAGCTTCATGAGGGTGCGCCCGAGGAGGAACAACTCGATGCCGTTCACCGGGTCAGGGTACATCAGAAAAGATTCATCATTTAAGATGCATCTGATACGATGCTTTTTGTCGGCGGGACCCGCCCGCCCGACGCAGGGAGACGCAGATGTCCGTCACCGCCACCCTCCGGACCGGCACGCTCGCCGTTCCCGGCGCCCGGCTCTACCACGAGGTGCGGGGCAGTGGCCCGCTCCTGCTGATCGGCCAGAGCGGGGAGGGCGACGCCCACCGGACCACCGACCTGGTGGAGCAGCTCGCCGACGCGTACACCGTGGTGACCTACGACCGGCGCGGGCTGTCCCGCAGCACGCTCACCGACCCGGAGCGGCCGGTGACCCTGGCCGACCACGCGGACGACGTCCACCATCTCCTGACCAGCCTCACCGACCGGCCGGCCGCGATGCTCGGGTGCAGCCTCGGCGCCTCGATCGGGCTGCGGCTGGCCGTCCGCCACCCCGGTCGGCTGCACACCCTCGTCGCCCACGAGCCGGTTTCACCCCGGCTGCTGCCCACCGCCGAGCGGACCCGCCACGAACGCGAACTGCTCGACGTCCAAAGGCGCTACGCGGCCCGGGGGCTGACCGAGGCGATGCGGGAGATCGCCCGGGTGCTCGGCATCGACCCGACCTGCCAGGTGGCCGAGCCCGACCTCACCCCGCAGCCGCTGACGCCGCAGCGCGTCGCCAACTTCGACACGTTCATCCGCCGGGACTTCACCGCGATCGTCGGCGACGACCTGCGCCCGGAGGACCTGCCCGGCTGCGGCACCCGGATCGTCCCGGCGGTCGGCGTCCGTACCGCGCCGGAGGTCTTCGACCGCCGGTGCGCGGACCGGCTGGCCGAGCTGCTCGGGACCACGCCGGTGGTCTTCCCCGGCGGGCACAACGGCAACACCACCCACCCCCGGGGGTACGCGGCCACGCTGCGCGAGGTCCTCGCCGCGCGGGACTGACCACGCGCCGCGCGCAGGCGGCGCGTCGTCGAGCGGTGCCCGGCCACCGGTTCAGCCGCGACTCCACCGCTGGCTGGTCGCCCCGTTGCAGTCCCAGATCTGGGTACGGGTGCCGTTGGCCGTGCCGTTGCCCACCAGGTCCAGGCATCGGCCCGAGCCGACCGCCGTGACGGTGCCGTCGGCGTTGAAACGCCACTTCTGGTTCGACTGGCCGTTGCAGTCCCAGATGATCACCGACGTGCCGTTGGCGGTGCCGGCGTTGTTGACGTCCAGGCACTTGCTGCCGTAGACCCGCAGTTCCTGGCTGCCGGTCGAGGTCCAGGACTGGTTCGCCTGGCCGTGACAGTCCCAGACGATGGTGGTCGCGCCGTTGGTCTGCGCCGCGCCGTTGACGTCCAGGCACCGGCCGGCGGAGACGCTGCGCACGGCGGACGTCGTGCCAGGTGGCGGCGTGGTCGGCGGAGGTGTCGTCGGTGGGGGAGTGGTCGGGGGCGGCGTGGTGGGCGGGGGAGTGCCGCCGCCGGTCACCAGGAACATCGCCGCGCCGTGCGCCGGCACCGAGGCGCTGAGCGTGCCGCCCGACGTCGAGCTGCTGTGCGCCCAGAGATCCCGCACCGCGTAGGACGAGGCGCTGCCGAGGCCCAGCGCGCTGGCCGTGGTGGTAACCGTGGCCGTGCCGCCACCCCGGTTGAGTAGCACCGTGGCCACCGCTCCGGTGGACATCGGCTTACGCCAGACCTCCAGGTCACCGCTGTCACTGATCTTGTAGCCCTGCCGGCCACCCCAGTCCTGGTTGACCGCGATGACCTCGGTGTTGGTCAGGATGGTCCGGGTGGCCGCCGACATGGAGCGCAGGTCGTTGCCGGCCAGCAGTGGCGCGTTCAGCAGCGCCCAGAGGCTGAAGTGGGCCCGTGACTCGGTGTCGGTGGGGCCGTTGCCGACCTCCAGCATGTCCGGGTCGTTCCACGCACCGGGCCGGGCGTACGAGTCCTTGCCGACCTGCTGGTCGAGGATGCCCATGATGGAGTTCCAGTTGCCGCCGATGTCACCGGTGTTGCGCCAGGAGTTGCCCACCGACGCGCCCCAGGTCCAGACGCTCTCCTGGCCCCAGTTGCACAGGCTGTAGAGGATGTTGCGGCCGGTGGCCGCCAGGGCGTCCCGCATCGCGGTGTAGCGCTGCTGCCCGCTGCGGCCGAGGTGGTCACCGCAGTTGTCGTACTTGAGGTAGTCGACGCCCCAGGACGCCCAGAGGTTGGCGTCGCGCTGCTCGTAGTTGATGCTGGCCGGGTAGCCGGCGCAGGTGGTCGTCCCGGCCGACGAGTAGATGCCCAGCTTGAGGCCCTTGCCGTGGACGTAGTCGGCGAGCGCCTTCATGCCGCTGGGGAACTTCGCCGGGTCGGCGACCAGGTCGCCGCTGGCGTTGCGCTGCTTGGTCGACCAGCAGTCGTCGATGTTGACGTACTCGTAGCCGGCCGCCGCCATGCCGCTGGAAACCAGCGTGTCGGCGGTCTGCCGGATCAGCGTCTCGTTGACGTTGCAGCCGAACGAGTTCCAGTCGTTCCAGCCCATCTGCGGGGTGCGGGCCAAGCCGTTCTCCAGCGCCTGCGCGGGCGGGGCGCTGCCGAGCACCGCCGCGCCGGTGACCACCGCCGTGCCCAGGGTCGCCGCCAGCAGTACGGGGGACAGCAGGGCGACTCGTCGTCGGAACATGCGCACGCTCCTTGCCGGGGTGCAGGCCACGGTTCGTAATACATCGACGTCCGCCAACGTAATTCGTCTGACATGTGACGTCAATATGCGCCAGTCGACCGCACCCGGGGCCGGTCTGCGCCGCCCTCGCCCGGGGCCGCACCGCCCGCCGCCCGCCGTCCGGGGGTCGGTCACCGGACGTCCGGGCTGCACACCTTCCAGTCGCCGTCCTGCCGCTCGACGTTCAACCCCACCGTCCGGGGTGCCTGGTCCGAATAGGTGACCTCGGCGGTCACCCACCGCCGGGTCGGTGTATCGCCCGAACGCTCGACCGTCACGTCGGTGATCCGGAACCCGGTCACCCCGTACCCGCCCGCAGGACGGTCCAGCCAGTCCGCCCGCGACTCGCGGCGTCGGTCGGCCGCACACAACATGTCGTACGCGCCGTTGTCGTCATGTCTGACCACGGCGGACAGGTAGGCGTCGGCGGCGGCGCGGATGCCGGGCTCCTCCCTCGCGTCCTTGCGGGACAGGTAGAAGCCGGCGGTCGGGGTGCCACAGCAGAGCAGCACGCCGACGCCGACGATGACGATGGCGAAACCCCGCCCGGACAGCTCCTTCTCGGCGGCCACCGCACCGACGGTACGGGCCGGCGGCAAGGTGCCCGCCGGCCCCGCCGCGACGGGTGTCCACCGTGCACCACGGCGGACACCCGTCGACAGCTCCCGTCAGGAGATCGAGGCGGGGAACCGGTCCCAGACCCGGTGGGCGGCCAGCAGGGCCTGCGCGCCGGCGAGCACACCGGTCGGCGAGTCACCGGTCACCACGCCCGCCGCGCCGGCCACCCCGGCCAGCTCCAGCACCCGCACGCCCGCGCCCCAGGCGCCGATCACCTTGGCGTGCCGCCAGCACTCCTGCACCAGCAGCAGCACCCGGGGGTCGACGACAGTGGCGTCCGCCGCACCCGCCTTGGCGTCCCGGGCCGGTAGCGCGTCCGGTGCCGGAGCGGGGGCCCCGGCCAGCAGCAGCGCGTCCAGCTCGACCGAGCGGCCGGTGGCGAAGGTCCGCTGCACCGTCAGGTCGCCCACCGTGCCGCCGTGCGCGGCGATCACCAGCGGCACCATGCCCGCGGCGAACACCTCCCGGCGTACCTGCTCGACGTCGTCGGTACCGGCGTCGGCGTCGACCACGATGCCGACCGTCCGGCCGTCGGCCGGCCAGGTGCGGCCGAGCTGGGACAGCGTCGGGCTGGGCGCGACGTCGGCCAGCGGCACGGTCGGCTCCGGCGTCGGCAGGCCCAGACCGGTGGCCACCTGCGCACAGAGCACCGGGTCGATGTTGGCCAGGCACTGCAGCTGCCGTTCCCGGATCGCCTGGTGGTAGCACTTGCCCAACTCGAAGGTGTACGCCCGGACGATGTGCTCCCGCTCCACCGGCGACATGCTCAACCAGAACAGCCGGGCCTGGCTGAAGTGGTCGTCGAAGGAGGCCGGGTTGGCCCGGACCTTCGGGGCCTCGGCCACGGTCACCGGCACGTCGACGAACGCGTGCTCGGCGTCCCCGGCCGGGAACGGGTTGCCCCCGTCGAGCGAGTTCGGCCGGTACGGGGCGACCCCGGCGTGCACGGCGTGCTGGTGGAACCCGTCGCGGAGCATGTCGTTGACCGGCGCGTGCGGCCGGTTGATCGGGATCTGCGCGAAGTTCGGCCCGCCCAGCCGGGTGAGCTGCGTGTCGACGTACGAGAAGAGCCGGCCCTGCAACAGCGGGTCGTTGGTGACGTCGATGCCCGGCACCAGGTGCCCGAGGTGGAAGGCGACCTGCTCGGTCTCGGCGAAGAAGTTCGTCGGCGTCCGGTTGAGCACCAGCTTCCCGACCGGCTGCACCGGCGCCAGCTCCTCCGGAACGATCTTGGTGGGGTCGAGCAGGTCGATGCCGGCGAAGGTCTCCTCCGGGGTGTCCGGGAAGACCTGCAGGCCGAGTTCCCACTCCGGGTACGCGCCGGCCTCGATGGCGTCGTAGAGGTCGCGCCGGTGGAAGTCGGGGTCCATGCCGCTGAGCAGCTGAGCCTCCTCCCACTCCAGCGAGTGCACGCCCAGCTTCGGCTTCCAGTGGAACTTGGCCAGCACCGTCGCCCCGGCGGAGTTGACCAGCCGGAAGGTGTGCACCCCGAAGCCCTCCATGGTCCGGTACGAGCGCGGAATGCCCCGGTCGGACATGTTCCACATCGTGTGGTGCTGCGCCTCGGTGTGCAGCGAGACGAAGTCCCAGAAGGTGTCGTGGGCGCTCTGCGCCTGCGGGATCTCCCGGTCCGGGTGCGGCTTGCCGGCGTGGATGATGTCCGGGAACTTGATCGCGTCCTGGATGAAGAAGACCGGCATGTTGTTGCCGACCAGGTCGAAGGTGCCCTCGTCGGTATAGAACTTGGTGGCGAAGCCCCGGGTGTCGCGCACGGTGTCGGCCGATCCCCGGGACCCCAGGACGGTGGAGAACCGGACGAACACCGGCGTCTCCTTCCCCTTGCGCAGGAAGCCGGCCCGGGTCACCTCCTGCGCGCCGTACCCGGTGAAGACGCCGTGCGCGCCGGCGCCCCGGGCGTGCACCACCCGCTCGGGGATGCGTTCGTGGTCGAAGTGGGTGATCTTCTCGCGGAGGTGGTGGTCCTGGAGCAGCGTCGGGCCGCGCGGGCCGGCCTTCAGGGAGTGGTCGGTGTCGCGCAGCCGGGCCCCGTGCGCGGTGGTGAGGAACGCGCCCTGCTGGCCGTTGGCGACGGTCGGCGCGCCGGTGGCCGCGCCGGTCGGGGTACGCGTCTCCGGTGCGCCCTGCTCCTTCTTCGGTGGCAGCGGATCGTGCGGGGTGGTGGGTTCGTCGACGGTCGGCGGGGCGCTGCCCGGCGCTCCGGGGACCTCGGGGGTCATCAGCTGGGACACCTTCTCGGCGGCGGCGTCCACCACGTCCTTGACGACCTCGGTCGGTTTGCGGGATTCCATCTGGGCGGCACCTCTTCAGGGAGCGGGGAACGGGTGTTCCTCCCCTACCCGGGCATCCCGCCGCAAAACACGCCGGTCGGTCGTGGTGGCTCAGCGCAGTGCACGAAGGGTGACGGCGGTCACCGCGCCGTACGCCAGGTGCGGCACCAGGTCGGTCAGCCAGTCGGTGGCCGACCAGGTACGGGGGTCGGTCACCCGCAGCACGGTCAGCGGACCGTTGGAACCGATCATGGCCAGGCCGGTCAGCGCCAGGACGGACACGGCGGTGGGCAGCCGACGACCACCCGCCGCCGCGTAGCCGGCCGCTGCGGCCACCGAGGTGGCGTAGCCGAGCAGCGGCCCGAGCCCGGACCGGCGGTTCGCGGCCGTGCGCTGGTCACCGAGGTCGACGTGGGCCAGATCGGCCAGCCGGCCGGCGCTGTCCTCGGCGGCGCTGCTGGCCGGCCGGGCCCGCAGCGCCATGTCCAGGTAGGTGACGGCGTTGAGGGCGGACGCGCCGGCCGCACCGGCGATCAGGGCTCTGCTGGTGGGCGTCATCCTCCCCGGCTACCCGCCTACGGGACGCTGACACCCGCCGGGCGGTGACCGTCAGGAGACCGCCGTGGTCACCAGGTCCCGGACCCGCTTCTCCACCTCCGGGGTCCACGACCGCAGGGCGTACGACACCGGCCACAGGTCACCGTCGTCGAGGTGGGCCGACTCCTGGAACCCGAGGGTGCAGTACCGGTAGTTGAACTTGCCGGCGTCCTGGAAGAACACGACGATCTTGCCGTCCTCGTTCGCGTACGCGGGCATGCCGTACCAGGTCTTCGGCGACAGCTGCGGGGCCACCGTGGTGACCGTCAGGTGCACCCGCTCGGCGAGCGTCCGGTCCGCCGGGGCCATCTGGGCGATCCGGTCCAGCACCGCCTGCATGCCGTCGGCCTTCTTGGCGCCCTTGCGCCCCTCGGCCCGCAACTCGGCCGCACGTTCCCGCATCGCGGCCCGCTCCTCGGCGGTGAACCCGCCGCCGGCCTCCCCGCTGGTGTCGCCGTCGGTCGCGGTGGTCGCTTTCTTCGTGGACACGCGGGCTCCCTCGCTGGTCGGACGGGGCGCGGCACGCTGCCGGCCACCTGGGGTAAAGGCTATGACCCGGTCGGACCGACGGCTTCTCGATTCCTGACCGGCCGGGCCGACCCGCCCGGCGGCCGGGTCGCCCACCGGGCCGGGACCGCCCCGAGCGGCCCCGCCGGGCGGCGCTGCGGCGAGGCCCGCCACGCCGTGCGCCGGACCCCGGCGGGGCCGCCGGTCACAGGTCCTCGATCCGGTGCGTGGTGGAGCCGGTGGGACTGTGCACGACCACCGTGATGCTGCCGATCTCACCGCCCTCGGGCCCCGGCCACCACGCGGCCCACCATCCGCCCCCGGTGCTGGTCCGGATGGTCCTGCCGTCGGCGAGGACCAGGTCGACGCCGGTGACCGACGGGCCGACCAGACCCACGGCGTTGGAGTACTGGTCCCGGCCGGAGCCGACCGAACTGCGCGTCTCAAGGTTGACGGTGCCGGCGGCGGGAGGCGGCAGGGGGCCGTCCGCCAACGTCATCGCGGTCGGCTGGCCGTCGTCGACGCTCATGCACTCGATCACGCCCGCGCCACGCTGCTGGATGAGCAGGGTGGCCACCCCCCGGCGCTCGGCCAGGAGCACGTCGGCGGGGCCGACCGGTGCCGTCGGTTCGCTGCCCACCCCGCTCGCGGCGCACCGGCGGGCCTGCGGCATGACCTGCTCGCCGGTGAGCGCGCCGGGCACCGGGGTCCAGGCGGCGAAGGCCCGGTCCATCGGCCCCGGTAGCAGCGCGGGCACGGTGACCGCGCCCACCACCGCGACCGCCCCGGCGGCGACCAGGCCGACCACCCAACGCCTGGTCACCGGGCGGCGTGCCGGCCCGGGACGGACGGCTGCCCGGCCTGCGACGATCCCGTCGACGACCGCGGTGGCCCGTTCCCAGTCGGCCGGGGTCGGCTGCACCCCGCGTGCCGGGTCCAATGCGGCAAGGCGTTCCAGATCCGTCATGACTGCTGCTCCTTGAAGACGGTGAGGGCGTGCGGACGGGGGGCGGCCGGTTCCAGCGCGGCCCGCAGGCGTTCCCGGGCCCGGCCCAACCGCATGGCGAACGTCGACCGGCGGCAGCCCAGCACGGTGGCCGCCTGCTCGGCGGTCAACCCGTCGAACGCCACCAGCGCCAGCACCTCCCGGTCGGCGGGTCGCAGGCTGCGCCAGGCCCGGTCGAGGTCGATCCGGGCGGCGGCGTCGACCATGTCGTCGGCGTACGCCGGCCCGTCCGCCGCCACCAGCCGGACGTCCAGGGCCTGTCGGCGCAACCAGCTCCGGGTGTGGTTCGCCATCGTGTTGCGGGCCACCGCGAACAGCCACGGACGGGCGTCGGTGGGAAGGTCGTCGAAGCGTCGCCAGGCGGTGAGGAAGACCGTCGAGACGACGTCCTCCGCCTCGCTGGGTGGGACCCGCCGCTGGACGAACCGCAGCAGGTCCGGGTACGTCGCGGCGTGCAGGGAGCGGAACCGTTGCTCCCGTACGCCGTCATCAGCACTGCTCATGTGCACCTCTCGGTCGGCCGTTCCACCCCCTACCTGTCCGGCGGCGTCCCCACTGTCACACCCGGTTCGGCACCGAACCAGCCGTGGACAGCCTGCCGTCGATGCGTCTAAGGTCACGGCATCCTCCGCCCGTGCACCCCGACGAGGAGCGCCATGGGTTTCCCGGTATCCCTCGACGAGCTGCTCGGCGACGAGGTCCGACGCGATCCGTACCCGTACTACGCCCGGCTGCACGAGCTGGGGGAGGCGGTCGCCCTCGCCCCGACGGCACCGCACGCCGTGGTGGTCCACGGGTACGCCGCGGCCCAGCGGGTGCTGCGTGATCCGGTCTTCCGGGTGCTCGACGCGCGCTACCTGGACCACGCGGGCGTCCGCTGGCGCGACCACGCGGTGCTGCGGACCCTACAGGCCAGCATGTTCAACGCCCCGGCCGAGGACCACGCCCGGGTGCGTCACCTGTTCGGCCAGGCGCTGACCGCCCGCCGGGTCGCCGCCCTGGAACCGGCGATCGCGCGGATCACCGACGACCTGCTCGACGGGCTCGCCGAGGCGGGCGCGGACGGCCGCCCGGTGGACTTCATGGCGGCGTTCGCCCTGCCGCTGCCCAGCGCCGTCGTCGGCGAGCTGCTCGGGGTGCCGCCCGCCGACCGGGCCTGGTTCCCGTCCCGGGTGCGTGCGTTCGACGCGGTGCTGGAGATCGGGCCGCGCTCGTTCCGGGAGATCCGGGCCGCCAACCGCGCCGCCGAGGAGCTGGCCGGGTACTTCACCACGCTGCTCGCCGCCCGCCGGGCCGAACCCCGCGACGACCTCGTCTCGGCGTTGGCCCGGCTGCGCGCCGAACGCCCCGACCAGCTCTCCGAGGCGGAGCTGCTGGCGAACCTGATCGTCACGTACAACGCGGGGTTCCGGACCACCGCCAACCTGTTCGGCAGCGGGCTGACCCTGCTGCTGGCGCGGCCCGCCGCGCTGGCCGCGCTGCGCGCCGACCCGTCCCTCGCCCCGGCGTACGTCGAGGAGATCCTGCGCTACGAGCCGCCTGTGCACTTTGCGGTGCGCTACGCCGCCGAGGACACCGAGGTCGCCGGGGTGGCCGTCCCGCGTGGGCGGACGGCGCTGGTGCTGACCGGTGCGGCCAACCGGGATCCGCGCCGGTTCCCCGATCCGGACACGTTCGATCCGTCCCGGGCGGACAACCGGCACTTGGCGTTCAGCGCCGGGCCGCACTACTGCGTCGGGGCGGCGCTGGGCCGCACGGAGGGGCGGCTCGCGCTGCCCCGGCTGCTCGACAGGTTCCCGGCGCTGGCGCTCGCCGCGACCCCCGACGCGCCACGGCAACTCATGCTGCGGGGGTACGACCAGCTCGCGGTGCGGGTCGTCGCGCCGGCGACCGATCGGCCGGCCGGCACCGCCCGGGTGGACCTTGCGCAACCGGCTTGATTGAGTAAGGTCGATCAAAACGGAGCGGCTGCTCCGGTGACCAGCGCGGCGACGGTCCCACCGACGTCGCACCTGGTCCCGGCTGCGTCCCCGGCCACTGCCACGCCTCCCGCGTCCCACCGGCGGCCGGGTCCGCCGACGCCGACCTCCGGAAAGGAAACCCCGACCATGACCGACGAGATCCGCGCGTTCCTCTTCGCCGCGTTGACCGAGATGAAGTACGACATCGAGGGCGCCGACGACGACACGGTGTTCGGTCCGGCCGGTCTCGACGTCGACTCGCTCGGCCTCGCCGAACTGGCCGTCCGGGTGGAGGACCGGTTCGGGGTGACCTTCGACGACGACGAGGCCGAGGCACTGGCGATGATGACCGTCGGCGAGTTCTGCCGCACGGTGGCCGCCCGCGTCGAGCCCGCCTCGGCACACTGACCGTGCCCGCCGCGCCGCCCCGGAGGCGGTCCGTGAAGCGTTCGGTGCAGCAGCACGAGAGGGGACGCGCATGCGTGCCGGCGTGACGGTGACCGGGATCGGGCTGGTCAGCCCGGTCGGCAGCACCGCCGCCGAGGTGTTCGACGCGGTCTGCGCGGGCCGGTCCGGCCTGACCCGGCCGCCCGAGGGGCACCCGGTGCACGGCGTCGTCGACGTCGCCGCGTTCAGCCCGGACATCGACCCGGCCAGCGTGCTGCCCGGCCCCGAGTCCCGGGTGGCCGACCGCGCGGTGGTGATGGCGCTGCGGGCGGCCGGTGACGCACTTGCCGACGCCGGGGTCGAGGTGGGCCGCGACGTCGACCCGTACCGGGTGGCCGTGATCGTCTCCGGCGTCGGTGGCCTGTCGACCCTGGCGAGCCAGGTCCTCGCGCGGGCCGAGCGGGGCCGGTTCGGGGTCAGCCCGTACATGCTGCCCGGCACCCTGCCCAACATGGGCGCGGCGCGGATCGCCATCAGGCACGGCATCCGGGGCTACACCTCGTCGATCGGCACCGCCTGCGCGTCCGGGGCCCAGTCGATCGGGGAGGCGCTGCGTATCCTGCGCGCCGACGAGGCCGACCTGGTGCTCTGCGGGTCCAGCGAGGCACCGCTCTTCCCGACCTTCGCCGACGCGTTCGGCAACGCCCGCGCGCTCGCCCACGGCTGGTCGGACCCGACGGAGGCGAGCCGCCCGTTCGACAGGCGGCGCAACGGCCTCGTCCTCGGCGAGGGGGCCGGGGTGTTCGTCCTGGAACGCACCGCGCACGCGGTGGCGCGCGGCGCCCGGCGGTACGCCGACCCGCTCGGGTGGGGCGCGAACAACGACGCCTACCACCCGACCACCCCCCGCCCCGACGGGTCCGGTGCGGCGCACTGCATGCGCACGGCGCTGCGCGACGCCGGCCTGGGACCCGACGACGTCGGCTACCTCAACGCCCACGGCACCAGCACCAGGGCCGGTGACGCGGCCGAGGTGGCCGCCCTGCGGGACGTTTTCGGCGCGGCCGGTCCGCCGGTCAGCTCCACCAAGGGGGTCACCGGGCACGTGCTCGGCGTCTCCGGGGTGATCGAGGCGGCGATCGGGGTCGAGGCACTGCGTCGCGGCCTGCTCCCGCCGACCCACAACCTCGACGACCCCGACCCGGGTGACGATCTCGACCACATCCGCAAGCAGCCGCGGGAGGCCGCCGTGACCACGGTGATGTCCAACTCGTTCGGCTTCGGCGGCCACAACGTCAGCCTGCTGTTCGGCCCGCCCGGGGCGTGACCCGCCGCCTCCGGGGACGATTCCGACTGCCGCGTCGGGGCGGTGTCAGCGGACGGTGAGCACCGACGCCCCGTCGTACCGGGCGACGGTGACGGCGAAGTGCTGGTCCAGCATGTCGGTCACGTAGTCGAGGTCGGCCACGAGCGGCACCGGCAGCATCGCCCGCTGGTCGACCGGGGCGTCGGTGCAGACCAGCTCGATCCGGTCGGCCTTGAGCAGCCCCCGGGTCAGGAACGCCGGCAGGTCCTCGGGCAGCAGGAAGCGCCACAGGTCGACGTTGACGATCACGTCGAGCGCGCCGGCCTTGAACTGCTGGAGCACCGTGCCGAGCAGGTGCGCGTTGGTCGGCCCGGCCGGCGCGTCGTGGTCGAAGGTCTGCGAGTCGGGGCCCAGTTCCAGGGTGGACACCCCGTTGCCGATCACCAACGCGGTGCGGCCGGCCAGTTCCGTGCGCAGCGTGTCGGGCAGCGCCTCCGGCCGTCCCAACCCCGCCCGCCGGTACGCCTCGATGGCCTGGCCGTAGAGCCGGATGCGGCCCAGGTGCCGGCCGAACGTGTTGATCGCGTACAGCACCTCGACGTCGTAGCGCAGGTGCTTGCGCAGCAGGTACTTCATGTTGTCCATCGAGGCGAGCCCGTTGGACGTCTTGCGGAAGTGCGGCAGGTGGTACGACGTCGCCTCGACGTCCAGCTCGAACACGTCGGGCCGGCCCCCGTGCAGGTGGAAGATCCGGTAGAAGAACTCCAGGTCCTCGAACCCCCACTTGACCATCGCCTCGTCGAAGCCGGCCACCCGCAGGAACGACTCCCGGTCGACCGAGGCGTTGTGGGTCAGGCCCAGCACCCAGGGCGCGCTGGGGAAGTCGCGGATGCGCTGCGGGTGGGCGATGTCCTCCAGCCGGGGGTCGCCCCGCTCGGCGTCCAGCAGCTCCGGGTCGACGGGTTCGCCCCGGCGCACCGCGTCCGCGCCGGCCCAGTCGAGGTCGTAGCGCTGACCGAGCAGGACCCCGGGCCGGCCGCCGCGGGCGGCGTGGTGGTCGCGGTGCCGGGCGAGCAGGGTGGGATGGGCGACCGTGTCGGCGTCCAGGAACAGCAGGACGTCGGCCTGGGCGCGGGCCGCCGCCGCGTTGCGGTTGGCGCTGCGGCCCCGGTTGGTCTCGCTGCGCACGCAGGCGATCCGCAGCCGGTCGGCGTAGCGTTCGACGACCGGGGTCAGCGGGACGGCCGAACCGTCGTCGCCGACGATGACCTCGAACTCCTGCGTCGGGAGGGTCTGCCGGGTCAGTGACGCGACGGTCGTGTCGAGCGCGACGGCGTTGTTGTGGGCGGGGATCACCACGCTCAGGCGGGGCCGGTCCATGGAACTCCTTCGGAAGATACCGGCCGGGCCCCCGTCGCGGGGCGTCAGCGGGGGGTGCAGTGCTGGGTGATGTAGTCGGCCAGGTCGCCGACCGTGGTCATCCGGTCCTCGTCGAGATCCTCGACGTCGATCTGGATCTCCAGCTCGTCCTCGATCTCGAGCAGCAGCTCCAGCGCGAGGGAGGAGCTGAGGCCCAGCTCGTCCATCAGCTGCGTGCCGACGGTGACCGGTGCCTCCGGCCGGAGCATCCGGGTCAGCAGCGCGACCATCGTGTCGACGACCTGCCCACGCAGCTGTGGCGCGGTGGTCGTGTCGGGCTCTGTCACTGGACCACACGCTCCAACATGGAGCCCATCAGAGCAAACGTGATCGGCAGGTGTCAACGGCTGTCGCGATCTTCAGCCGACCGGTCGCGGGACCGCTCCGGACGGTCCGTCGAGGCCGTGGAACGACGCCGTGTCGTAGGGCCCGTCGCCGGTCAGGGCCACCGCGACCCGGTAGCCGGCCGGGGTCGCGACGTCGGTGACCCGGTGTACGCCAGGAGGGTCGCCGCACGCCACCACGTCGCCCCGGTGCACCGGCAGCGTCAGGTGCGGCCAGAGCCGTTCCCCGGCCGCCTTGACCACCGCCTCCTTGCGGGCCCACAGCCGGGCGAACCGGTCGGCCCGGTCGGCGACGTCCGGCCCCGAGGCGACGTGCCGGGCCTCCCCGGCGGCGAAGAACCGGGCGGCCAGCGCCACCGGGTCCCGGTCCGGCGCAACGTGCTGGATGTCGACCCCCACCGGACGGTCACCGCCCACCGCCACCGCGACCAGCCCGGCGGAGTACGACAGGCTGGTCTGCGGCCCGCCCCGGGGCTCGGTCAACGTCGGCTTGCCGTACCGGCCCCGCCGCCAGGCGAGCCGTCCGGGTGCGACGCCCAGGGCCGCGCCCACCAGCAGCCGCAGCGCCCCGTGCGCCACGGTGAACCGGTCCCGGGCGGTGGCCGGGCCGAGCGCCGCCGCCCGGCGGCGTTCGTCGGCGGTGAGCACCGCGTCGTAGCGGGCCAGCTCGTCCGGGCCGACCCGGGCCGGCAGGATCCAGATCCGGACGGTGTCCCGCATGGGCCGTACCCTAACGCCGGCGTCACCGGCCGGCCGGCGACCCGACCGGCGACGTTGACACGTGCCGATCAACGTTGCTCTGATTGACCGATGTTCGCGCAGACCGCCGAGGCGCAGGTGCTCGTCCCGTTCGCCGGCCCGGGGGCCGGGACCGCGCCGCTGACCTGGGGTCAACTGGCGATCATGCAGGACATGCGGGAGACCGGGTGGACGCACAACGTCAGCGGCGCGCACCCGGTGCCGGCCGGGGTCACCGTGGAGCAGGTCGCGGCTCAGCTCGGTGACCTGATGAGCCGGCACCCGGCGCTGCGGATGCGGCTGGGCACCGACGAGCACGGCGAGCCCTGTCAGGTGGTCGCCGCCGACGGGGAGATCGCCCTGGACGTGCTGGACGTCCCCGACGACGCCGACCCGGCCGACGTGGCGAAGTTCGCCTACGAGTTGGGCCACGCCCGGCTGCTGGCCCCCTACGACCTCTACCGGGACTGGTCGGTGCGGATGGCGGTGATCCGGCACCGGGGCGCGCTGGTGCACCGGGTGCTGACCCTCGACCACCTGGTCGTCGACGGCACGGCGACCGCCCTGGTGATGGCCGACCTCGGACTGGTCGACCTGACGGCCCGGCGCGCGCCCGACCCGCGTACGGTGCAACTGCTCGACCTCGGCCGGCGCGAGCGCACCCCGCAGCTGCGCCGGGTGAGCGACCGGGCGGTCCGCCACTGGGAGGCGCACCTGCGCGACCTGCCGCCCTCGACCTTCGGCGGGGTCACCAACCCGGCCGGCCGGCACGGCCGGCGGTTCTGGCACGGCCGGTTCAGCTCACCGGCGGCCTACCTGGCGGTGCAGGCCATCGCCCGCCGCACCCGGACGGACACCTCCCGGGTGCTGCTCGCGGTGATCGCCGTGGCGGTGGGCCGGGCTACCGGGGTCAGCCCGCTGACCGCCAAACTCATCGTCGGCAACCGGTTCCGGCCGGGGTTCGCCGAGGCGATCGCCCCGCTGAGCCAGAACGGGGTGCTCACCGTGGACGCCACCGACACCACCGTGGACGAGGTGGTGACCCGGGCCCGCCGCGCCTCCGTCGCCGCCGGCATGTACGCCTACTACGACCCGACGCAGCTCGCCGAGGCCGCCGCCCGGCTCGACGACGAGCGCGGCTACCCGGCCCGGGTGACCCTGCGGATCAACGACCGGCGGGTGGTGACCCGGCAGGCGGCGGACCACGCGGCCCGCGCCGTCGAGGTGACCCCGGAGCAGATCCGCCGCCGGGCGGGCGAGACGTTCCTGGTCTGGGACGGCACCCTCGACCACCTGCCCGAGCAGGCGTTCATCACGGTGGAGGACCAGCCGGACACGATCTTCCTCCAGGTGATCTTCGACCTGGGCTGTTTCACCGAGGCCCAGGCCGAGGCGCTGCTGCGCGGGGTGGAGGAGGTGGCCGTCGAGGCCGCGTTCGACCCGGCGGCACCGACCCGGGTCACCGGCTGACCGGCCGGTCACCGCCCGCCGGGCGACCCGGTGACCGCCGTGGCGACGGTCACCGCTCGACCCGGTCCCAGGTCACCGGCAGCGCCTCCAGGCTGCGTACCACCAGGCCGGGCTTGAACCGCAGCTTCTCCTCGGGTACGGCCAGCCGCAGGCCGGGCAGCCGGCGCAGCAGCGCACCGAGGGCCTCCTGCAACTCCATCCGGGCCAGCGCCGCGCCGAGGCAGTGGTGCGGGCCCGCCCCGAACGCCAGGTGCGGATTGTCGGTCCGGGTCAGGTCGAGGGTGTCCGCCCCGGCGAACACCGAACCGTCCCGGTTGGCCGAGGCGATCGCCGGCAGCACCGGGGTACCCGCCGGCAGGCACACCCCGCCCAGTTCCACCTCCTCGGTGGTGACCCGGGGCAGCAGCACCCCGTTGTCGCCGAGCTGGATGAACCGGGACAGCTCCTCCACCGCGCGGGCCACCGCGACCGGGTCGTCACCGCGCAGCCCGGCAAGCTGTTCGGGGTGCCGGGCCAGCACGAGCAGGAACAGGTTGAGCTGGTTGGTGGTGGTCTCGTGGCCGCCGACGAAGATGCCGGCGGTCACCGAGACGAGTTCCCGTTCGGTGAGGTCGTCGTGCTCGTCCCAGGCCTTGATCAGGGCGCTCATCAGGTCGTCGCCCGGCTCGCGGCGCCGTTCGACGATCATCTCGCCGAACGCGTCGAGGGCGGCCTGCGGGGCCGCCGGGTCGGCGTCCCAGTCGCCGACGAGCGCGTCGGACCACTCGCGTACCCGGTCCTGGTCCTGCTCCGCGATGCCGAACAGCTTGCTGATCACGTAGATCGGCAGCGGCGCGGACAGGTGGGGGATCAGGTCCGCCGGCGGGCCCGCCGCCACCAGGTCGTCGATCATCCGGTCGACGAGCGCGGCCACCGTCGGGCGCAGCGCCTCCACCCGGCGGACGGTGAACGCGTGCGACACCGCCCGGCGCATCGTGGTGTGCCGGGGCGGGTCCATCCCGATCAGCGAGTCCTCGGCCAGCGAACCCAGCTCCCGGGTCGGCCGGTCCGGCCCGGCCGCCGCGGCCCGGCTGAACCGCTGGTCGGTGAAGACCCGGCGGACGTCCGCGTGCCGGGTGGCCAGGTAGGCCTTCCCGCCGTCGGGCAACGCGATCGGCGCCACCGGGCAGGTCTCCCGCAGCCGGGTGTAGTCAGGTGACGGGTGGTAGATCGTCGGAGCCGGAGCGAGCGGGTACGGGATGGGCTCTTGCGTCATCTGCGACTCCTCGGGTGGTCGAACGGTGGGTCAGCTCCGGTGACGTGCGGCGAGGTCCACCAACGCCGGCAGCACCTCGGCGGGGGCGGGCATCGCGTGGACCCGGTCGCGCATCAGCGCGGCGGCAGCCCGCCAGGGGCCGTCGGCGATCAGCTCGCCGACCAGCCCACGCAGCGTGTCGTCGTCGGCCCGGTCGCCGGCGAGCCAGGTGCCGGCCCCGGTGACGGCCAGCCGCTCGGCGTTGAAGTGCTGGTCGCTGACCTGTGGCAGGACGAGTTGCGGCACCCCGAGGCCGAGCGCCGTCATCGTGGTCCCGGCACCGCCCTGCTGCACCAGCGCGGCGCAGGTCGGCAGCACCAGCCGCAGGGCCAGCGGGCTGTCGACCAGCCGGACGTTGCCCGGCAGCGGGCGCAGCGCCGCCTGCTGGGCCGGCTCGACCAGCACGACGACCTCCACGTTCAGCCCGGCCACCGCCCGCACCACCCGGGGGAGGTCCAGCCGGTCGTCCAGCCCGGCCCCGGCCATCATGGTGCCGGCCGTGACGCACACCCGGGGTCGGTCCGCCGGGCCGTGCAGCCAGGTCGGCAGCACGGCCGGGCCGTTGTACGGCACGTACCGGACCGGTCGGGTCGGGCCGGTCGCCGGCACCTGCATCGGCGGCGGCACCGGGTCGAGGGTCAGCGCACCGGCGAGGTCCACGTCGGTGGCGGCCAGCCCGAACCGGCCGGCCAGCGGGCCGAGCACCGGCTCCGGGTCGAGCCGGAGGGTCACCGAGGAGTCCGGTCCCCACAGGTGCCGTACCCCGGGCACGTCCAGCGCGGCGGCGGCCACTGCGGCGGCCAGGTTGAACGGCTCCCAGACCAGCAGGTCCGGCTGCCAGGAACGGCCGAACCCGACCAGCTCGTCGAGGAGAGCGTCGGCGAACCGGACCACGCCGCCGTCGGCGGTGATCGCCGGCTCGACCGTGTCGTCCGGCTCGTCCTCGGCCCGGTCCAGGGCGCCCACCGCGCCGATCCGGCCCGCGAACGCGGTGGCGAAGTCGACGTCCGCGCCCAGCGGCACCGCCGCCAACCCGGCCGAGGTGATCGCCGGCACCAGCGCCGGATGGCTGGCCACCCGCACCTCGTGGCCGGCCGCCTGCAGGGCCCAGCCGAGCGGCACCAGGCCGTAGAAATGCGACCGCCAGCCCCACGTCGTCAGCAGAATCCGCAAAGCCGCAGTCAAGTCCGACCCATCCGCGCGCACCACCCGGCAGTCCTGGTGCACCGATGCTAGGCGATGGGTGTCCGCACCCGGAAGATCGTCGCGGCGACCAATGGATATTGACGGCGGCCGTCCGGATGACCGAGTCTTACCGGTGCCCGATGTGGACCGCCGACCGACAGGTGGGTAGCTCGCCATGACCGTCGTCTCGGAGCTGCGGGACTACCCCTTCGCGCCGTTCACCGGCGACCTGCCCGCCGAACTGCTCGACATGGTCACCGAGCCGGTCGGCCGGGTACGGCTGCCCGACGGCCGGCCCGCCTGGCTGGTGCTCGGCTACCAGGACTGCTGCACGGTGCTGGCCGACCCCCGGTTCTCCCGGCTGCCGCTCGGCGCGACAGGTACGCCCGATGGCGCGGGCCCCCGGGAGTTGAACATGGACGGTCCGGCGCACGCGGTCGTGCGGCGGGTGGCCAGCCGGGCGTTCACCGCCCGCCGGATCGACACCTTCCGCCCCCGGGTACGCCGGCTGGTCGACGCGCTGATCGACGACCTGTTGGCCGGTCCCCGCCCCGCCGACCTGGTCGCCGCGCTGGTGGCGCCGCTGCCGGTGCACGTGGTCTGCGACGTGCTGGGGGTGCCGGTGGCCGACCGGCCCCGGTTCTACGGCTGGATCGAGGGCCTCAACTCGGTCACCGCGTACGGGTCCGCCGACGCCGCCACCGCGCAGGCGGAGCTGCGGGCATACCTGGCCGGGCAGTTGGCGGGCAAGCGGGCGGACCCCGGCGACGACCTGCTCTCGGCCTGGGTGCTGGGCCGCGACGCGCACGAACTCGACGACGCGGAACTGGTCGAGCTGGCGATGGGCGTGCTGCTCGGCGGGCTGGAGATCAACTCCACGAGCGCCGGGTTGCGGGCGCTGTTCCAGCACCCCGAGCAGTTGGCGAAGCTGCGGGCCGACCCGGGCAAGCTCTCCTCGGCCACCGACGAGATCCTCCGCTACACCTCGGTGAGCAGCATGTTCCGGGTCCAGGTGGTCCGCGAGGACCTCACCCTGGGCGGGGCGGCGATGCGCGCCGGGGACTGCGTGATGGCGATCCCGTGGGTCGGCAACCGCGACCCGCGCGTCTTCCCCGACCCCGACGTGTTCGACATCGACCGGGTGCCGACCGCCCCGCACCTCACCTTCGGCTTCGGGCCGCACTTCTGCCTGGGCACCGCGCTGGGCCGGATGCAGGTGGAGCTGTCCATCGGTGAGCTGCTGCGGCGGCTGCCGGGGCTGGCCCCCGCCGTGCCGCTCGACGAGATCCCCTGGCGGCACGACCGGATGAACGGCGGCATCGCGTCGTTCCCGGTCACCTGGTGAGGAGGCCCCGGTCACCGGCCGGTAGCAGCCGCCCGCGTCAGTAGCTCTCCACCGCGTTGACCCGGTCCGGCCAGTAACGCTGGCCGGGTGCGGCGACGTAGTGCTCCCACCGGGGCGCGTCGCCGGTCGGGTGGTCGCCGAGCACGGTGATCCGCTGCCCGCGCCGCACGCCGGTGTAATCGTTGATCGCGTAGTGCTGGGTGACCCGGTTGTCCCAGATCGCGACGTCACCCACCCGCCAGCGGTACCGGCAGGTGAACTGGGGGCCCTCGGAGAACGCGAACAGGTACTCCAGCAGCGCGTCGCTCTCGTTGCGGCTCAACTGCGGGATGTGCGAGGTGAACAGCCGGTTGACGTACAGCGAGCGGCGGCCGGTCTCGGGGTGCACCCGGACCACCGGGTGTTCGGCCCGGCTGGTGAACTCGGTGCCGATCCGGATGACGTGGATGGCGGTCAACCCGTCGAGCAGGTCCCGCATGGGGGCGGAGAGCGCCTCGTACACCTTGCACTGGTTGGTCCACATGGTGTCGCCGCCGGTCTCGGGCAGCTGCACCAGGTGCAGGATGGAGGCGATCGGCGGGCTCTGGTGGAAGGTCATGTCGGTGTGCCAGACGTCCACCTTGCCGCCGTCCTCGGAGTCGATCAGGACGATCTCCGGGTGCCCCGCCAACCGGGGCAGGTACGGGTGCAGCTCGACCTCGCCGAAGCGCCGGCCGAAGGCGATGTGCGCCTGCGGCGTCAGCGCGGTCTGCCCGGCCACGAAGACCACCTGGTGGGCGAGCAGCAGCCGGTGCAGGTGGGCGAAGCCCTCGTCGGTCAGGGTGTTCAGGTCGATGCCGTGGACCTCGGCGCCCAGGGCGCCCGCGACGAGCCGTACCTGCGGCACGAGGGACGTGGTCATCGGTGCTTCCTCCGGTCTGGGCGCCCGGGCCCGTCGGCGCATTGTTCCACGCCGGTGAATGGGATCTCCACCGTTGATATTGACGCCGTCGCGCCGTCCCTGGGAGCATTCGGGCCGGCGGAGGCCACGGCCATCGTGGACGCGCGGCGCGACGGGGGGCTGTCCCGGTGACGATCGAGACCTCGACCGATGACGATCCGGCGGCCCGGCTCGGCCGGCTGACCGACCTGGCCACCCCGTTCGCCGTACGCACGGCGGTCACCCTGCGGGTGCCGGAGCGGATCGCGGCCGGCGTGACCGGTCTGGACAAGCTGGCCGCCGCCTGCGACGCCGACCCGGAAGCGCTCGGCCGGCTGCTGCGCTACCTGGTCCACCGGGGTGTGTTCGTGGAGACCGCGCCTGACGTGTTCGCGCTGACCGACGTCGGCGAGCTGCTCTGTGAACGCGACGGCGGCGGCCACGGCGGCTACCTCGACCTCGACGGTCTCGGGGCCCGGATGGACCTCGCCTATACCGGGCTGCCGCACGCGGTACGCACCGGCGGACCGGGCTACCAGGCGGTGCACGGGCGGGACTTCTGGGCCGACCTCGACGCGCACCCGGCCTACCGGGCCTACTTCGACGCGCTGATGCTCAGCCAGCAGCGGTTCACCGCGCCGCAGGTGGCGGCGCTCTACCCGTGGCGGCGGGTGGGCCACGTGACCGACGTCGCCGGGGGTGCCGGCGGGTTGCTGCGGGAGCTGCTGACGACCCACCCGCACCTGCGGGGCACCCTGGTCGACCGCGACGAGCCGGTGGCCACGGCGACCGCGACGTTCGCCGCGCACGGGCTGACCGACCGGGTCGACGCCGTGGTCGGGGACTTCTTCGCCGAGCTGCCGGCCGGGGCCGACGTGTATGTGGTGTCCCGGGCGTTGACCGACTGGAGCGACAGGCACGCGACGGCGATCCTGCGCCGGTGCGCCGAGGCGGCCGGGCGCACCGGTCGGGTGCTGGTGGTGGAGGTGCTGCCGACCGACCCGTACGTGCCGCACCGCTCGCCGTACGACCTACAGATGCTGGTGCTGGTGGGTGGCCGGGAGCGGGGGGTGCCCGAACACGTGGCACTCGCGGCGGCGGCGGGGTTGAAGCCGGTCGGGACCTACCGCGGGACCGGGGGACTGACCCTGTTGGAGTTCGCTGTGGACGCCTGATCGGCCCGACCGACGATCCGACGTTCGTACCTGTTTTCGCGGTGCCGTGTGACGCACGGTGAGCAGTTCAGCGGATTTCTCTGGCATCGACCGATTTGCCGGTGAATAGGTTTGTGATATTCGTGTTTCTCCATAGCTGGAGCACTTTTCCGAAGGTTGTTCATGGACGGACCGGCAGGTAACGTCTCGCGTGCCGGCTGGGCCGAGCCTTTGCGAAAGGGTCGACACGCTATGACGGTTACTGGTTTCACGCGCTATCCGCCCTTTATCGACGACCTTGCCCGCAGCGAATCGGGACGACTGCTGCACGCGGAACTCGAACGCCGGTGGCCGGAGTCGACCGACCAGTTGGTCGGCATCGCCCGCTACGCGCTGCTGCCGGCGGGCAAGCTGCTCCGTCCGATGATGACGCTGCACGCGGCGGAGGCGGTGGGCGGTTCACCTGCCGACGTCCTGCCGGCCGCGCTGGGGATGGAGTACCTGCACGTCGCGACGCTCGTGCACGACGACATCATCGACGCCGACACGCTGCGCCGGGGTCGGCCCGCGGTGCCCGTCGCCTTCGGCATCCCCAACGCCATCGTGGTGGGTGACCACCTCATCTTCACGGCTTTTCAGTCCATTGTAGAATCCGGGGTGACCGTGCCGGCCGGGCACGTCGCCGCCGCCGTGGCGGCCCTGGCCGAGGCCGGTCGGGACCTGTGCCGGGGGCAGCTGCTCGAAACGCAGCTCGTCGGCGACCTCGACGAGGGCGCCCGCTGCTACCCCGAGATGATCCGGCTCAAGACCGGCGCGCTGTTCCGCGCCGTGTGTCACGTCGGCGCGCTGCTCGGCGGCGCCGAACCGCAGGTCGCCGCCGCACTGGCCCGCTACGGCGAACACCTCGGCATCGCCTTCCAGATCCGCGACGACCTGCTGTCCTACGTGGCCACCCCGGAACAGACGGGAAAGCCGGCCACCAGCGACCTCAACAACGGCCGACCCACCCTGCCGCTGCTGCTCGCCTACGACGCCGCCACCGACGCCGCCCGGGTGGAACTGATGGCGGTGCTGCACCGGCGCGGGGCCGGCCCGGGGGACGTCGAGTGGGTCGCCGACCTGCTCGCCGAGGTCGACGCGGTGCGCAGCGCCCGCCGGCAGATGGCGGAGCACGCCGAGCGGGCACTGGCCGAGCTGGCCGGGCTCACCCCGTCCCCCAGCGCCACCGTGCTCGCCGGTATCGCCCACTGGATGACGAGCGAGACGGCGTGAGCGCGACCGGTTCGGTACGGGCGTTGCGGGCACACGTCGAGACCTGGCGGCCGTACACCCTGTGGTACGTCGGGCTGGTCGGCCTCGCCGGCGCGGCCCTGGCCGACGGGCCGCACCACCCGTGGCTGCTGCTGTCGGCCTGGGCCGCCCCGACCGCCGGCTGGCTCGGCGGCCACTACCTCGGCGACTACTTCGACCGGGAACTCGACGCCGGCAGCAAGCCGCACCGGCCGATCCCGTCCGGCCGGCTGGCCGCCCGTACGGCGCTGTGGTGCGGCTGCGCCTGCTTCGCCGTCCTCGCGCTGCTGGCGGTGCTCGGCGGCTGGGGCACCACCTCGGCGGCGGTGCTCGGCGCGTTCGGCATCGTCGCCTACAGCCGCTGGTGCAAGGCGCGCGGCATCGCCGGCAACCTGGTCCGGGGCGCGCTCGGCGCGATCGCGCTGCTCTACGGCACGCTGACCGTCGGGCTGTCCCCGCAGCAGCCGTCGGCGCTGCCGGTGCTGCTCGCCTCGATTGTCGCGTTCTGGTCGCACGACACGATGTCCAACCTGGTCGGCGCGCTGCGCGACATCGACGGTGACCGGGCCGGCGGCTACCGCACCCTGCCGGTACGCCGGGGCACCCCGTTCGCGGTCCGTACCGTGCTGGCCCTCTACGCCGGCACCGTCGTCGCCGCGCTGGCCGCCGGGCTGCTGGCCGGGCCGGCCCGGCGGGCCGGCTACCTGGCGACGCTCGCCGTCGTCGTGGCGCTGGGGGTCGCCGCCCTGGCCCCGCTCGTCGCGCACCGCGCCGACATGCCCGTGCTGGTGGCGTTGCGGGCGCACGCCGTCCTGGTGGTCGAGCGGGTGGTGCTGGCCTCGGCCCTGGTCGGGCTGGGGCTCGGGATCGGCGTGCAACTGCTGCTGGCGGTGCCGATGGTCGCCCTGACCTGGTGGGCGCAGCGGACGATGCGCGCCGGGCACGAACTCGGCACCGGACGACCCGCGCTGGCGCTGGCCACCCCCCGTCGAGCCGCCATGGAGGACGTGTCATGACCGCTGTGCCCACCGAGGCCCTCGACCGGGCCATCACCCGCGGCGCGGAGGCGCTGCTGCGCCGGCAGCGCCCCGACGGGGTGTTCGGCGACGACCCGCCGGCCTCGGTGCTGGGCACCGCGGGCACCGTCGCCGCCCTGCACGCCGCCGACCCGGTGGGCAGCGCCGACCTGGTCGACGCCGGCACCTCATGGCTGCGCCGGCAGCAGCACGACGACGGCGGCTGGGGCGGCGTGGTGGGGGCCGACAGCGAGGTCGTCGCCACCGCCGTCGCGGTCGCCGCGCTGGCCCTGACCGCACCGGACGCCAGCGCCGAGGCGATCACCGCCGGCCGCGCCCGGCTGGCCGCGATGGGCGGCGTCGACACGGTCACCGACCCGGCCATCTCACTGCTCTGCCGGCAACTGCTCACCATGGCCGGGATGACCGCCGAGGCGGGCCCGCTGCGCCGGCTGCCGCTGGAGATCGTCCTGTTCGACCGGGTCCGCCGCCAGCGCCTGTCGTTCCGTACCGCGCCGTTCATCGGGTTGGCCCTGATGCAGGCCGATCTGCTGCCCACCGGCCGGCTGCGTCGGGCCACCCTGCGGCGGGCCCGACCGGCGGCGCTGCGGCTGCTGCGCGCGATCTACGACCACGAGGGCCGCACCGGCGCGTTGAGCGAGGACCCGTGGCCGGCCGCCCTGGTGCTGCTCGGCCTGGCCCGCTCCGGCGAAGCCCCGGACATCGCCACCGCCGTGGTGGGCTGGCTGCGCCGCGCGGTACGCCCCGACGGCGCCTGGGACGCGGTGACCAACCTCGACCTGACCCGCTCCGGGTACGCGGTGACCGGGCTGATCGCCGCCGGGTACGCCGCCGACCCCCGGCTGCGCCCCACCCGCGAGTTCTTCCACGCCACCCGCAAGCCGACCGCGTTCACGGTGCTGGACGTGCCGCCGGGCGGGTGGAGCTACTCCAACGTGGGCGGCTGGCCGGTGACCCTGGAGTCCGCCGAGATCCTGTCGGCGCTCGCCGGCTACCCCGACGCCGGCACCGACCCGGTGCTGCGCGGCGGCCTGGACTGGCTGGTCGGCCGGCAGGACAGCCGGGGCTCGTGGAGCCTGTGGGTGCGCGACACCAAGCTCGCCAACGACGGCCCCTGCCCCGCCATCACCAGCCAGGCCGTGCACGCCCTGCACGACGCGGGGCACCCCGACGACCACCCGGCGATCGCCGCCGGGGCGGCCTGGCTGCTGACCGCCGTGCGCCCCGACGGCAGCTACGAGAACCTGTGGTACCGCGACCACACCTCCGGCACGGCGGTGGTGGTGGCCGCGCTGTGCCGGGTCGGGCACGCCCGGCACGACGTGGTCCGGCGGGCGGTGCGCTGGCTGCGCGACACCCAACTGCCCGACGGGTCGTGGGGGCCGGGCGACGGCACCGCCGGGTCGGTCGAGGAGACCGGCTGGGCGGTTCAGGGGTTGCTGGCCACCGGCGACCCCGGGCACGCCGACGCTGTCGACCGGGGAGTCTCCTGGCTGCTCGCCGCCGCCGGGCCCGACGGCGGCTGGCCGGCCACCCGGGTCTGCAACTACATCCGCCACCACCTGCGCTACCCCAACGCGGTGATCACCCAGGCGGTCGCGCTGCGGGCACTCGGTGAGTACCGGCGTACCGTCGCCGGGCGGGCGGACGTCGCACCCGGCGCGGTCGCCCGATGAACGCCGACGCCGACGTCGTCGTGGTCGGTGCCGGGGCCGGCGGCCTGGCCGCCGCCCGCGCGCTCGGCGCGCGCGGCCTGCGGGTGCTGGTGCTCGACCGGCAACGCACCCCCGCGTCGATCGCCAAGGGCGAGATCCTGCAACCCGAGACGGTACGCATCCTGGACGGCTGGGGCATGCTCGACGCCCTGCGGGCCACCGGCGCGTGCCCGGTCGACCAACTGGCCATCCGCGACCCGCAGGGCGGCCCGTTGCTCGCCCTCGACTACGGCACCCTGCCCGGCCGGTACCGGCAGATCCTCTGCGCCGACTACGGCGACCTGCGTGCCGTGCTCGCCGACGGGCTGCCCGCCAGCGTCGAGATCCGGTGGGGGCAGCGGGTCACCGGCCCGCTGCGCGCCGCCGACGGCCGGGTCACCGGGGTCCGGGTCGCCGGCGGCGACGGCGAGCAGGAGATCCGGGCGGCGCTGGTGGTCGCCGCCGACGGGATGTCCTCACCGCTGCGCAAGGCCGTCGGCATCGACGTCGAGCGGCGGGAGTACCCGCACGGCCTGGTCGCCTTCGACGTGCCCGGGGTCCAGGTGGCCGACGAGGTGTCGGCCTACCGCACCGGGCGCGGGCTGTGCCTGGTCTACCCGCTGCCCGGCGGGCGGTGCCGGGTCTACGTCCAGGTGACCCCGGACGAGTTCCGCGGCCGCAGCGCCGCCGACCTGGCCGACTGGTGCGACCGGCTGCTCGCCGAGGTGCCCGCGATCCGGCCGCTGGGGACGGCGCTGCGGGCCCACCTGGACCGGCGGCAACTCCTCGCGGTCTACCGGCTGCGGGCGGCCCGGCTGACCGTGCCGGGGCTCGCCCTCCTCGGCGAGGCCGCCCACGCGGTGCACCCGATGGCGGCGCAGGGTGTCAACAGCTCACTCACCGACGCCGAGACCCTGGCGGCCACCCTCACCGCCGACGGGGGCCGCCCCGACGACGCCGGGGTGGACCGGGCACTGCGGGACTACGACGCCGCGCGCCGGCCCCACCTCGACCACGTCGCCACGGTCAGCCACAGCGCGGCCCGCATGCTCACCAGCGTCTCCGGGCTGCCCCGGCTGCTCGGGGGGCGGATGATGCGGCGCACCGCGGCCAACCCCCGGCTGCTCGCGCTCACCGCCGGCAACCTGTCCGGCACGACCGTCAGGCCGCTGTCCCCGGTCGACCGGATGTACCAGCTCGGGCTGCTCGTCGACCGGCACGCCCACCAACCCGTCCCGCCGGCCCCGCAACGAAGTGAGCGACGATGACCACTGCGACCACCGTCGGCACCCAGCCGCCGGCCGACCTGTCGATGAACGAGACGCCGTACCCGCCGCTGCCGAGCATCAGGCGGATCGTCGAGGACGGTGCCGCCGCCCTCCAGCGGTACCCGGACCGCACCGCCGCCGCGCTGCGGGGGGCGCTTGCCGCGCGGCTGGGCGTGGGACCGGAGTCGATCCTCGTCGGGCCCGGTTCGGCCGGGCTGTGCCAGCACCTCGTCCAGGCGCTCGGGCCGCGCCCGGAGGTGGTGCACCCGGCGCTGTCCTTCGAGGGCTACCCGCTGATCATCGGCAACGTCGGGGCCCGGGGCGTACCGGTGCCGATGGACGGCTACCGCCACGACCTGCCGGCGATGGCCGCCGCCGTGACCGACCAGACCCGGTGCGTGCTGCTGTGCAACCCGAACAACCCGACCGGGGCGGTGCTGCACCGCGACGAGATCGAGGCGTTCCTGGCCCGGATCCCGGCCGACGTACCGGTGATCATCGACGAGGCGTACCGGGAGTTCGTCACCGACCCGCAGGTGCCCGACGGGATGGACCTGTTCCGCGCCCACGACAACGTCTGCGTCCTGCGGACCTTCTCCAAGGCGTACGGGCTGGCCGCGCTGCGGGTCGGCTACGCGGTGGTGCCACCCCGGGTGACGCCGCTGGCCGGCATGGTGGGCGCGGTGTTCTTCCCGAACAGCCTGGCCCAGGCGGCGGCGGTGGCGAGCCTCGACGAGGCGGTCACCCCCGAACTGACCCGACGCTGCGCCGACCTGGCGGCGTCCCGGGCCCGGCTGATCGACGGGCTGCGCGCGATCGGCCTCACCGTGGCCCCCAGCGAGGCGAACTTCGTCTGGCTGCCGTTGGGGGAGCGGGCGGTGCCGTTCGCCGAGCAGGCCCGCGACGCCGGCATCCTGGTGATGGCCCTGCCCGGTGCGGGGGTCCGGATCACCGTCGGCACCGACGAGGCGAACGCCCGGCTGTGCGCCTTTGTCCAGAGCACCTGGCCCACGTGACCGCGAGGTCGGAGCGTGGGCTTCGGGAAGACGCTTTCTACAGCTGCTTGACCTTGTCGAGAAACGTCTCCCAACTGGCGCTGCGGGCGAACCAGGGAGGCGTCAACTGGCCGAGTGCCACGATTCTCTCGGCGATGGCGATGCTGTCGGCCTCCGTGTAGGTCTGGAACGACGGTCGTGCGCCCGGCGGTGTGACCGCCTTCTTGAGCTCTTCCTTCGCGTTGCGGATCCTGCCGACGTCCCGTCCGGCGAACTGGTCCGGTCGACGCCACGTGGGACGGACGGCCTGGACCGCGTCGGGGAACAGGAACCACCAGGTCTCGATCTCCCACGCGGGCACGATCGCGACCACCGGCCAGCGCAGCGACCGGTGGCTGTCCTCGATCTTCGCGATCAGCTTCTGGTGTGCCGGCTCCACCTCGTCGGCATCCTCGTGCATGAGGACCGCGCGGATCGGCGTCCGCACGTCGACGGCCCGCAGCAGAGCCGCGGCCTTCGTCGACTGGCTCGGCAGCCGCTGCGGGGGCACGTTGCGTACCAGCGACATCGGCTTGCGGAGCGGCCTGAGGGCTCCGCGGGGGATGTCCGGGCGCAACGCGGCCACCAGGATCTGAATCGTCCTGCGGTCGTTGTCGTCTTCACCGAGGATCACCACCACCGAGCGGTTATCACCTCGTCTCGCGGTCATTCTGGGCAGCCCCCGAGAGCGCCGGAGAACCACAGCTCACCCAGCCCGAGCTCGCCGTGTAGTTCCTGCTCCATGGCCTTGACAGCTTCGGGAGCGATCGCGGGGATCTTCGACGCGGCGTCCGCGCCCCGCTCACACACGATGAGTTCGTCCGGCGTCAGCCGGTTGACCAGCGGGGGGGAGTGGGTGGCGATCAGGAACTGCGTGCGTCCGGACGCCTCGCGCAACAGCTCTACCAGGCGGTCGAGGATGTGCGGGTGCAACCCGTGGTCTATCTCTTCAATGCAGGTCAGTCGTGGCGGCGACGGGTCGTAGAGCAGCGAGAGCAGCGCGAGGGCGCGGATGGACCCGTAGGAGGCCTCCTGCAGCGTGGTCGCCCCGGACAGGCCTTGCTCCACCAGGGTGAGGACCGTTCCTTCACCGGCACCGCCGATGGCGGTGAACTGAAGACGTTCGAGACCGGGAATGAACGCACGGGCGTCGCGTTGCAGCGCGTCGAACCGATCGGGGTGCCGGTCGGCGAGGAAGGCGAGGAAGGCGGCGAGGTTGCTCGCGTCATCGTGTAGACGCTCACTCGCACGTTCCTGTGATGGTTGCCGCGCGGCGGCGACGTCGACATCGAAGACGCGGAAGCTGGCGAACATGTCAGCCAGGGCCTCGACCTGCTCGCCGCCGTCCTCGGGGCTGAGCTTGGGCAGGGTGGACAGGCCGAGCGAACCTTCCCGCAGGCTGGCGGTGTCCTCACCGCCCTCCGGCTTGTGGAAGGTGATCAGGCCACCCTTGACCGTGATGCGCCGGCCCGGACCGGCTGTCCGCTTGAACGCGAAGCTCTCGGCTCGCCGTAGGTAGTACCGCTCCCTCTCGCTGCGACCCGACTTGAGCTTGTCGGATGAGAACTCCAGCGTGTAAGTGTCGGTCGCCTTCAAGGAACTGTTTCTGGTGACTGCGGCCTCTACCTCGATGCTGATCGTCTGCCGCGCCCCCCGAGCGTCCCGGAAGGCCACCCGATCGAATCCCGCGCGGCGGTCGAGCGCCGGTGCCAGGTCGGCCCGGGTGGCGTCGCCCAGGAACGCGATGACATCGAGGAAGTTCGACTTGCCCGCGCCGTTGGGGCCGACGAGCACGTTCAGCGCCCCCAGACGCACCTCGACGTCGCGGAGGCTCCGGAAGTTGGTCACCTTCAGCCGGAGTAGGTAGGGGGGACGCCGGACAGCCACGCCCGCAGCGTACCCGGTGGATCTCCGTCTAGGCGGTCGGCGCGGCCCGGGTGATGGCCGCGTCGCCAACCGGGCGGGTGGGGGTGGTCTGCCAGCCGGTCAGGCAGAGGTAGCGCAGGTCGGGGTCGTAGTCGGCGGTCAGCACCGGCCGGGACCGGTCCGGGTCGGCGGCGAGGACGTCGAGCAGGGTCCACCACGGTCCGGTGACCGGCTGCCCCGGCGGGGCGACGGTCACCCCGTCGGTCGGGTGCGTCGGCCAGGCCGCCGCGAGGTCGGCACCGAGCACCAGCCGGGCGTCGGGCCGGCCCGCCGACAGCGCGGCCAGTTCGGACCCGGCCAGCGCGGCGACGTCGCCGGCCGCCACGTCGGCATGCTGGCGGAGCACCGTCATCCGGGCCGGGGCGTGCGCCACGTCGCCGGTGTGCTCCGGCACCGCCCCGGCCCCCGGGGCGGTGCGGCAGAGCATGCCGACCGCCTGCTGCCGGGCCGGGGCGGGCGTCGGCGTGCGGTACGGCAGCACAGCCTGGTCGACGGCGATCACCAGGGCCGTCGTGCCGCCGCCGGACGAGGCATACGCGTGGGCGAGCCGGAGACCGCTGACGACCGCCGCCGGGCCCTGGTCGCAGACGGCGAAGGAGAGCGGCGTCCCCGGGCAGAGGTGGCTCAGGTAGGTGGCGGTGGCCCGGCCGGGCAGCACGTCGTGCCGGGCGAACGCCAGCACGAGCAGGTCAACCGGTTCCTCTGCCGGCACGAGCGCCCCGATCAGCGCCTCGGCCATCTCCGCGTGGGACCGGCCCGGCGCGTCCTGCCCCGGGCGGTCCGGCAGTTCCAGCCCGTACGGTCGGGCGAGGTCGGCCAGGTAGCGGGCGGACCGGGCCCGCTGGTCCGGGTCGGCCAGCAGCGTGGCCGGCCCGGTGAAGACCCGCCGGGCGGCCCGGATCAGGTGCAGGTCGGTCGACGGGACCGCCATCACGGTGCTCCTTCCTCGGGGTCCGGTTCCTCGACGCCCGGCAGTGGGCGGGGGCGCGGGGTCAGTGCGCGAAGACCATCGCGGCGAAGGTCGCGCCCTCGCCGGCGCCGACCGCCGCGACCAGGTAACGGTCACCGGGGCGCAGCAGGCCGCGGTCGCGGGCGGTCAGGTAGTTGGTGAACGCGTCCGCGCAGAAGACGTGGCCGGTCTCCCGGACGTTGTCCAGCAGCACCCGGTCGCGCGGGAACCCGAGCAGCCGGCTGAGCCGCTGCCAGGTCACCACGTTGACGTTGTGGGGCAGGATCAGCCGGATGTCGTCGAGGTCCACCCCGGCGACCGCCAGTGCCCGTCCGATCACCTCGGCCAGCGCCGGCCGGTACTCGCGCTGGAACTGCGCGCCGGACGCGCCCCCGGCGACGTCGAACTCGCCCCGCTGCCGGCAGGCGTAGCCGAGCAGCCGGTCCCGGGGGCCGTCGAGGCTGACCAGGCACGCCGACGCCCCCTCGCTGAACACCGAGGTCTCCGGAATGAACTGGGCGTCCCGGGTGAACGCCTTCTCGGCGGTGAGCACCAGCGCAAGCGGTCCCTCGCCCGGCGGGTGCGGCCCCGGCTCGGCGGTCAGCAGCCGACCGGCCATCTCGACGGCGAGCAGCGCGCTGGCACAGGACTGCTGGGTCAGGGTGAAGGCGACCGCGTGGCCGAGCCCCAGCGCGCGGCACACGTCGTGCAGCGGGTTGACCGGGTACGGCACCACGACGGGGAACGCCCGCCCGTACAGGACGAACCGGACCCGGTGTTCCTGCCCGCGTAGGGCGGTGAGCCCGGTCGCGGCGTCGCGCAGCAGGTCGGTCAGGGACCGGTCGGGATCGCGGCGTACCTGGTCGAGGCCGTGGAACCGGCGGAACAGCCGGACCTGCATCTCGGTCAGCTCCAGCGGGCCGGCCAGGCTCTCGATCGGGACGCGGTGCGGCGGCAGGTGGACCGCGACCGCGTCGAGCGCCGTCATGCCGCCGGTGCCCGGGTCGAGCGGGGGTGCCCGGCGACCGGGCCGCGCCCCGCCGGACCGGTGCGCAGCACAGTGGACGGTTGCACCCGGGAACGTTGCTCGTGGACCGCCACGGCGAGAATCCCATCAGCGGCGTCCGTCGCTGTCAACGCGTGCCAGAATATCGACGTGGCCCGCTTCCTGTTCGTCGTCCTGCCGGTGGCGTCGCATCTCAACGCCCCGCTCGCCATCGGTCAGGCGCTCCAGGCCGCCGGGCACGAGGTGGCGTGGTGCGGTCCCCGCAGCGACCTGCGTCCGCTGATCGGCCCCGACGCGACGCTCTACCCGACCGGCAAGCGGTACTTCCGCCTCGACGGCGAGACCGGCATGGCATCGGTACGCAGCCTCTGGGAGGGCCACGTGCTGCCGGTCAACCGGTTCATCCGGGACACCGTCGACCGGGCGGTCGCCGACCACCGGCCGGACGTCGTCGTCGTCGACCAGTACGCGCTGGCCGGCGCGTTGGCCGCCCACCGGCACTCGGTGCCGTGGGCGACCTTCTGCGTGGGCACGCTGGAGCTCACCCCGCCTGACCTGCCCGGCTTCGCCGACCACGTACGCGCGCAACTGGCCCGGGTCTGGGCGATGACCGACCTGCCCGTGGACGAGTCGATCGACCTGCGGTTCTCGCCGTACCTGGTGATCGGGCTGACCGGGACGGCGCTGACCGGCGCGACGCCACTGCCGGCGCGGTGCGTGCTGACCGGCCCGGCCCTGGGCCACCGCCCCGACGCGCCGGCCTTCGACTGGGACGCCTGGGACCCGGCCCGCCGGCACGTGCTGGTCACCGTCGGGACGATGGCCGAGCACCTGGCCCGGGACTTCTACCAGCGGATGATGGCGGCGACGGCGGCGCTGGCCGACCGGGTGCAGGTGGTGGTGACCGCCTCGCCCGACGTGCTGCCCGACCCGCCCGTGCACGTGCTGGCCGCCCCCCGGGTGCCGGTGCTGGAGCTGATGCCCCGGCTCGACGCGCTGGTGTCGCACGGTGGGCTGGGTACGGTGACCGAGGCGTTGGCGCACGGTGTGCCGGTGGTGGTCGCGCCGATCCGGCACGACCATCCGACGGTGGCCCGTCAGGTGACCGAGGCGGGCGCCGGCATCGAGGTCGGGTTCGCCTCGGCCACCCCGGCGGACCTCACCGCCGCGCTCACCGCCGTGCTCGACGAGCCGGGCTACCGGGCGCAGGCCCGCCGGGTGGGCGAGTCGTTCGCCGCAGCCGGTGGCGCCGCCGCCGCAGCCCGGCACCTCGCCGCCCTGGCCGCGCGGCCCATCGACCATTGTCCTGCGGGTACGGCCACACTAGCCTGACCTGACGCACCCGCACGGGTGTCGCCGTCCACCGTCGACACCCCGGTGGCCCGGCGTCGTCCCCGTCCGAGGAGGCTCGATGATCGAGGCCACCGGCCTGCGCAAGTCCTACCGGGTCGGCCGTGGCCGTAACGCCACCACCGTCGAGGCGGTGCGCGGGGTCGACTTCGCCGTGCAGCGGGGCGAGATCGTCGGGTTCCTCGGCCCCAACGGCGCGGGCAAGTCCACCACCATGCGGATGCTGGCCACCCTCATCCGCCCGGACGGGGGCCGGGCGACGATCGCGGGTGTCGACCTGCTGCGCGCCCCGGCCCAGGTGCGCCGGCAGATCGGCTTCGTGGCCCAGGCCAGCGGCACCTACGACGACTCGACCGCCCGCCGGGATCTGGTGCTCCAGGCCCGGCTGTACGGCTTCGGCAAGGCCGAGGCGCAGCGCCGGGCCGAGGCGGCGATCGGGGCGTTCCAGCTCGACGACTTCGCCGACCGCCGGATCAGGACGTACTCCGGGGGGCAGCGGCGGCGGCTCGACGTGGCGCTCGGGGTGATCCACTCGCCGCAGGTCATCTTCCTCGACGAGCCGACCGCCGGGCTGGACCCGCCGAGCCGGGTACGGATGTGGCAGGAGGTCCGGCGGCTGCGGGCGGAGGGCATGACGGTCTTCCTCACCACCCACTACCTCGACGAGGCCGACACCCTGTGCGACCGGCTGTCCATCATCGACGGTGGTCGGATCGTCGCCGAGGGAACCCCGTCGGATCTCAAGCGGGAGATCTCCGGCGATGTGGTCGCGATCGACCTGACCCGCGCCGACGTGACGGACGGCCCGGTCGACGCCGACCTGCCGATCGCCACGAAACTGCTCACCGAGCAGCCGTACGTGCACTCGTCGGAGGCGGTCGACGGCACCCTGCGGCTCTATGTGGACAGTGCCGCGACGGCGATTCCGCAGATCATGCGCACCCTGCTCGGGCGGGGGATCGAGCCCGGGGCGATCGAGGCCCGCCGGCCCAGCCTCGACGACGTCTTCCTGGCCAAGACCGGCCGCTCCCTGGAGGAGTGACCCGGCCGGTACGAGAGGAGCCGCAGTGAAACTGGTCCGCGACACCTGGCTGATCTTCCAACAGGAGGTCGGCCTGATGGTGCGCAACCCGGTGATGGTGGCGTTCAGCCTGGCCCAGCCGGTCACCTACCTCATCCTGTTTGCCCCGTTCCTCAAGGTGGTGATGGTCGACCGGGGCGCCTCCTCGTACGCCGACGCCTACCGCATCTACGTGCCCGGCCTGTTCGTGGCGATGGGCCTGTTCGGTGGCCTGTTCGCCGGGTACGGGCTGCTCAGCGCGCTGCGCGCCGGCATCATCGACAGGTGCCGGGTGACCCCGGTGAGCCGGACCGGCCTGCTGCTGGGCCGGGCGCTGATGCACGTCTGCCTGAACGTGGTGCAGGCGGTGATCATCACGATCGTGGCCTTGCCGTTCGGGTTGCGGGTGCACCTGGGCAACCTGCTCATCTCGTACGCGCTGCTGTCGGTGATGGTGCTGCTGAGCACGTCGATCTCGTACGACATCGCGCTGCTGGTGCGCAACGAGAACAGCCTCGGCGTGCTGGTGAACACCGTCGGCCAGCCGATCTCCCTGCTCGCCGGGGTGCTCATCCCGCTGGTGCTGGCCCCACTGTGGATCCAGCGGGTCGCGTTCTGGAATCCGTTCTCCTGGGCGACCAACGGCATGCGGGCGTTGTTCGACGGGCAGCTCGCCGAACCGGTGGTCTGGCAGGGCGCCCTCATCATGATCGTGCTGGCCGCGGTCAGCCTGGTCTGGTCGTCGCACCTGTTCAACCGCGAGGTCTCCTGAACCCGGCCGGCGTCGACCGGCCCGGTGCGACCAGGATTGATGTTGGCCATTGTCTGCAGGTGATCGGCGCTCTAGCCTGAGCGTGTCCCCGATCGGCCGCTGCGCCGGGGTGCGGCGACCGTGAGCGTGCCAGGTGAGGAGACAACGCGTTGGGTGCCGACAACTTCCGGGCGACGCTCGCGGCCGACATGGAGCTGGGGGCCGGCAACGTGCTGCTCCGGCTCGCCGAGCACGGTGCCGACCCGGACCTGCCCCGGGTGACCTTCGACGTCGACGTGGACGGCATCCCCGCCTGGACGCCGCTGTCGCTGGCCACCCTCACCGAGCGGGTCGCCGCCCGCGCCGACTGGTTCCGGCAGCGCGGCATCGGCCGGCGCGACCCGGTCGCGGTCTATGTGACGTCCGCGCCCGACGTGTTCCTCAACTTCTTCGCCCTCAACCGGCTCGGCGCGATCCCCGCCCTGATGAACGGCAACATGCCTATCGAGTTGGCGGCCGAGTTCATCAGGCGGCTGCGCGGCGTCGGGGTCGTCGTCGACGCCGACCACGCCGCGCTGCGCGAGCACGACCTCGGGGTGCCGATCCTCGGCGACGCCGCCGAGACCGGCACCGGTGACCCCGGCCAGGCCCCGCCGCACTACCGTCACCACCCCGAGGACCCGGTCGCCATCACCCACTCGTCGGGCACCACCCGGGTGCCGGCCGCGATCGTCCACTCGCACCACGGGCTGTTCGCCGCCATCCGGGCCGTGCGGCTCACCGAGTCCCGCCCGTACGGCGAGGTGCGCGAACTGTCCGTCCTGCCGGCGGCGCACACCGCCGGCATCATCACGGTCAACCAGGCGCTCTGCAACGGTTACCAGCTGCTGTACCTGTCGGCGCAGGGCGGCCCGTTCGCGCGCAGCGCCGAGACGATCCTGGACGCCATCGAACGCTGGCGACCGACAGGCGTATTCGGCTTCGCGGTGACCTGGTCCGAACTGGCCCGGCACGACCTGAGCACCCGCGACCTGAGGTCGGTGCGCAACTGGTTCAACACCGGGGACTGCGCCCACGAGTCGCACATCCGGCGGCTGGTCGCCGTCGGCAGCCACCCGGCGTACACCCGGCAGGGCATGGTCGACGTGCCGGGGTCCAAGTTCGTCGACATGCTCGGCTCCACCGAGATGGGCCACGGCGCATTCCGGATCAGCCACCGCCTCGGCAGCGACCACTACGACCGCTGCGTCGGCAAGCCGTACCCGTTCGCGCAGATCGCCCTGCTCGACGTCACCACCGGCGAGGAGGTCCCCGAGGGGCAGGTGGGGCACGTCGGGCTCAAGTCACCGACGCTGGCGCTCGGCTACTGGAACGACTCGGTCAACACCTTCCGCACCCGGCTGAACGGCTACTACCTGACCGGTGACCTGATGTACCGCGACCCGGACGGCAACTACCACCACGTCGACCGGGCCAGCGACGCGGTCGATCTGGGCGACGGCAACTGGCTCTACACGGCGCTGTCCGAGGAGCGCATCCTCAAGCACTGCCCCGACGTACGCGACTGCACGGTCATCGCGGTGCGGGAGGACGACGACCGCATCGTCACCGAGGTGCTGCTGCTGCTCGCCGACGACGCCGATCCGGCGCTGGACCGCGCCGACCGGGTCCGCGCCGCGCTCGGCCCGGTGGTCGGCGCGACGCTGCGGCGGGTGGTCACGGTGCCCGACGACGGTGTGGTGATGGGGCCGACGGGCAAGGTCCGCAAGTTCCTGATGCGCCAGCGGCTGCTGGCCGACGCCGGGGCGACCACCACCGGCTGACCGGGGAAGCGCCCCGCGCCCCGACCGCTCACGGCGGCCGGGGCGCGGGGCGCTACCGGCGGGTGTCAGCCCAGTCGGGACTCGATCGCCTCGATGATGCGGGGACGCAGCTCGGCGGCCCGGATCACCGCGTCGACCGAGCCGACCTCCACCGCCCGCCCGATGTTGTGCACCCGGTCGAACTCCGCCGCCACCTCGCCGAGCTTCTCCGCGCGGACCGCCGCGCGGGTCTCGTCGAGTTCGGCGGTGAGCGCCGCCCGCTCGGTGCCGGTGGCCGCCGCGACCCGCGACTCCAGGTCGCGCACCCGCAGGTCGGCTGCGGTACGGGCGTTGACGTCGCCGGAGAACACCACCGCCGCCGCCGGGGCACCGCCGAGCACCGAGGCGAACGAGCCCTCCAGCGCCAGCACCGTCATGTTGGGGTTCAGCGCCTTGGAGAAGACCACGAACGCCCCACCGTGGTAGCGGGAGATCACGCAGAACACGATCGGCCCACGGAAGTTGACGATCGCCCGGCCGATCTCGGCCCCGTACTCCAGTTGCAGCTTGCGCATCGACTCGGGCGAGCCGTCGAAGCCCGACAGGTTGGCCAGCACCACCAGCGGCCGGTTGCCGCTGGCCGCGTTGATCGCCCGCGCGGCCTTCTTGGACGAGCGCGGGAACAGGGTGCCCGCGGTGTAGGTGTCCGGGCCGTCGGTGGGCGGGAAACCCCGCCGGGGCACCGACCGCGACTCGATGCCGAGCAGGCAGACCGGGATGCCGCCCAGGTGCACGTCCTGCACCACCGCGGTCTCCGCGTCGGCCATGCCCGCCCACCGCTCCAGCACCGGGTGGTCCTGGTCGGACAGCGCCCGCATCACCGTACGGATGTCGAACGGCTTCTTGCGGTCCGGGTTGGCGGCGGCGGAGAAGATCTCGCCGACGGTGGTGAAGTCGCTGCCGGCCACGGTGTGCGGGAAAATGGAGACGTCCCGGTCGACGGGGTCGGCGGTGGTCGCCCGGCGCGGGGCGTCCTCCCCGGGCGCGACGTACGTGTGGTCGTAGTACGACATCAGCACGTCCCGGGCGGCCGTCAGGTTCGGTGCCCAGTACTGCGCCTGCCCGTTGGGGCCCATCACCCGGTCGTAGCCGCCGATGCCGAAGTTGTCCTCGGCGGACACCCCACCGGAGAAGTCCAGCGACTGCTTGCCGGTGAGCACCATCGCGGCCTCCGGCGTCATCACCAGGATGCCCCGGGTGTGCATGAGCATCGTCGCCTCGGCGTTCCAGTACGGCTGGGCACCCACGTTGATCCCCGCGACCACGATGTTGATCTCGCCGCCGTCCTGGGTGAACTCGACGATCCGCTTGAGCGCCGCCGCCACCCAGTCCATGTTCTCGGTGCCCGACGTCATCGAGATCCGCGCACCGGCCGACAGGGCGTACCACTCCAGCGGCACCCGCAGCCGTTCGGCCAGGTCCAGGGCGGCGATCACCCGCCGGCACTCGGCCTCGGAGAGCGCGCCGAGCGACTTGGTCGGGTCGCCCAGCAGCACCACCCGGGTCACCCCCTGCGGGTGCCTCGGCGTCGGCGTGGTGACCACACCCGCGACGATCGCCGCCGTGTTGCGCCCCCGGGGCCGGTCCACCGGCACCAGCGCGTGGTCGTCGTCGAGGTCGTGTTCGACGAACTGGCCGAGCATCCCGGTCAGCTCGTACGGGTAGACCGTGTTGCGGCTGCTGGCCCGCAGCACCTTGAGCCGGTAGTCGTCGAGCGGCTCGACCGGGTCGACAGGCGGCTCACCCATGGTCAGCTCGGCCCCGCCGGTGGCGTCGAACGCGATGCGCACCGCGATCTTGTTCAGTTCGCCGGTGCGGCGGTCGCGCTGGCGCGCGATGAACAGGATCTCCTCCAGCCCCGCGCCGACGGTCGTCGGGCGGACCCGCTCGGCGATCATCTCCATCTCCTCGCGGGTCAGGTCGCTCGGCGGCCAGACGTAGATGACGATCCGGTTGGTGTTGAAGCGGGTCTTGGACGGGCGGCGGGTCTGCGCCCGGCGGATCGAGTCCAGGCAGGTGGCGACGATGTCCTCGGCCGTGGGCAGGGCCACCAGCCGCCCGTCGTGCTCGCGCAGCGCGGTGAGGTCGCGTACCTGGGCGAACGCGACGAGCCGCTCGTCGGACGGGTTCTCCCGCGCGACGGCCTGGAAGAGGTAGACCTCCTCGTCCGACGACGGCAGCCGGGTCAGGTCGAACTTACGCAGCCGCTCCAACTGCATCCGCTGCGCGATGTACGGGTGCAGGCCACGGATCAGCCGCTCCTCGCTCATCCCCGTGCTCGACGGACGGAACGTGAAGTGGTGGTGCATCACCGCGCCGCCGCGCCCCGCGACGGTGGTGGTGAGCCGGCGGACCTGGGCCGGCAGCGGGTGCGCGTTGACGACCTCCAGCAGCGCGGCGGCCATCGCGTCGAAGTCCTCCGGCTGGTTCTCCCAGCCGAGATAGATGTCGGCGTCGACGGCCGAGCCGTCCCCGGCCAGTTCGGCGAGCCCGCGCAGCGCGTCGCCCAGCGCGTCGAAGCGTACGGCGGCGGAGAGCAGGCTGGAGTCGGCCCGTTCGGCCACCACGAACGTGCAGTCCGCCACCCGGCGGGTCCGCACGTCGGCCAGGCCCTTGTTGCCGTAGTACCGCCGGGTCAGCACCTCCAGCATCACCGCGTTGTCCAGGTGGTCCCGCACGAGCCGCTGGCCGAGCACCCGGACCAGGGGTTCGGTGCTGCGGACCATCTCCGCGACCCGCTCGGCACGGTCCGCCGCGTCCGGGTGCGCGTCGAGATGACGCAGGTGCCGGCGGACCGAGGCGTACAGCCGGGCCCGGTTGCGCAGCAGCAGCGGCTGGGCGAACCAGGCGAACACCACCCCGCGGGCCAGGTCGGCGACGACCGGGAAACGGACCTGCGTCGCCGCCACCAGCCGCTCCAAGGCGAGACCGGCGGGCTCGCGCAGCACCGCGTCCGGCGGCGGCTCACGCAGCCAGGAGCGCAGCAACGTCGCGATGACCGTGGCGTCGGTGGCCGCCCGCTGCTGGGCCAGGAAGATCCGGAACACGGCGGCTTCGAGGGCGGGGGAGCGGTCCAGCTCGGTGACGCCGTAGTGGCCGAGCGCCTTGGCCAGCTTGGCCTGGAAGTGCGCCGGCAGACCGGCCCGCTCGACGTCGAGGCTCTGCAGGTAGGTGTGGAAGTACTCGCGGGCGCTGGGGACGTGGTTGTCGCCACTGACGTCCTCCCCGGTCAGCCGGTTGCGGCTGAGTTCGGCGAGGTCGGCGAAGACGTCGACGAGATCGATCTCCTCGGCCAGTGGGCGGTGGCCGTCCTCGATGGCGGCCCGCCGTGCGGCGAGGTACTCGTCGAGCACCCGGCCGTCGTCGTGCGGGTCCACGTCGAAGCCCAGCAGCAGTCCACGGAGGTCCTCCTGGCCGCGCCGGGACCGCTCGATCGCCGGGGCCTGGTCGGGCGCGGTGGGCAGGTCCAGGGCGACGGGCGGGGCGGCCTCGGCACCCGCGGCGTCGTCGGCGTCGTCGCCGAGCGGCTCCAGCCGCAGCAGCGCCGCGCCGGCCTCCACCTGGCTGCCGACGGAGACGTCGCACTCCTTGAGGCGGGCCCGGAACGGTGCCCGCAGCACCGTCTCCATCTTCATCGCCTCCAGCACCAGCACCGGCGCGCCCGCCTCGACCTCGGCGCCCACCTCCACCGGGGTGGCGACGACCAGCGCGGGCATCGGCGAGCGGACCACGCCGCCCTCGTCACGGCCGACCCGGTGGGTCACGCCGTCCACCTCGACCAGGTGGATCGCGCCGTGGGTGCCGGTGAGCAGCCGGTACCGGGCGCCGTTGACGGCGATCTGCCCGGTGTGCCGGTCGAACCGGTCCAGCTCGACGTCGGCGGTGTGCACGTCGCCGCCGGCCTCGATGCCGACCCGGAACCGGTGCGCGCCGACCCGGGCCACCCGCATCCGGTACCCGACGCCGCGCAGCTTGAGGTCCAGCGGCCGGCCGCTGACGTGCTGCACCTGCGGGCGGCCACCGAACGCCGTCGACAGCAGCCGCTGCTGTTCGGCCTGCTCCTGCTCCTCGTACGCCTCGATCGCGGCGGCGGCGAGCGCGACGGCGGAGTGCCGGTGCGACACGAGCCGGCCCTCGGCGCGTACCCGGTCGATCCAGCCGGTGTCGGCGCTGGCGTCGATCACCTCGGGCTGGTCGAGCAGGTCGAGCACGAAGCTCTTGTTGGTCGCACCGCCCTCGATGATCACCGTGGTCTCGGCCATCGCCCGGCGCAGCCGGCCGAGCGCCTCGTCCCGGTCCCGCCCGTACGCGATGATCTTCGCGATCATCGAGTCGAAGTCGGCCGGGATGGTGTCGCCCTCGCTGACCCCGGTGTCGACCCGGATGCCGGGACCCGCGGGCAGGTCCAGCCGGGCGATCCGGCCCGGGGCGGGGGCGAAGTCGCGGTCCGGGTCCTCGGCGTTGAGCCGGGCCTCGATGGCGTGCCCACGCTCCACCGGCGGCACGCCGTCGAGCCGGCCGCCCGCCGCGACGTGCAACTGCGCCTTGACCAGGTCGAAGCCGGTGGTCAGCTCGGTGATCGGGTGCTCCACCTGGAGCCGGGTGTTGACCTCCAGGAAGGCGAACAGCCGGTCACCGGGGTGGTAGAGGAACTCGACGGTGGCGGCACCCCGGTAGCCGACCGCGACGGCCAGCCGTTCGGCCGAGGACTTGAGTTCGGCCGTCTGCTCCGGACCGAGCACCGGGGAGGCCGACTCCTCGATGACCTTCTGGTTGCGTCGCTGCACCGAGCAGTCCCGTACGCCGAGCGCCCAGGCGGTGCCCTGACCGTCCGCGATGACCTGTACCTCGACGTGCCGGGCACCGGTGACCAGGCGCTCCAGGAACACGATGCCGCTGCCGAAGGCGCGCGCCGCCTCCTGGCTGGTGCGCTGGTAGGCGTCGGCCAGTTCGGCGTCGCTGGTGACCACGCGGATGCCCCGGCCGCCGCCGCCGGCGGTCGCCTTGAGCATCAGCGGGTAGCCGATCTCGGCGGCGGCGGCGATCGCGGCCTCCAGGGTCTCCACCGCGCCCCGGCTCCACGGCGCGACCGGCACGCCGACCTCCTCGGCGATCAGCTTCGCGCCGATCTTGTCGCCGAGCTTGCGCATCGCGTCCGGGCTGGGCCCGACGAAGGTGATGCCGATCTTCTCGCACAGCTCCGCGAAGGCCGGGTCCTCGGCGACGAAACCCCACCCGACCCACGCCGCGTCGGCCCCGGTCTCGACCAGGGCGTGCTCCAGCCGCTTCAGGTCGAGGTACGGCCGGGAGGACGCCGGACCCAGGTCGTAGGCGATGTCGGCCTCGCGGACGAAGGTCGCGGTGCGATCGACGTCGGTATAGAGGGCTACTGTTTCGATCGGAGTGTCGGTCTGCGCGGCCAGCTCTCGGACCGCGTGAATGAGGCGCATCGCGGCCTCACCCCGGTTGACGATGGCGACACGGCTGAACACCCGACCGACTCCTCCGGTAGATCCACGAGTACGCGCCGCAAGGCATCGACCCCCGACAGCGATCACCCTTCCGCGTGCCGGCCGGTAGCGCCATGTCGTAATCACCGAACCCTGAGCGGTGACCGTTGTAGGAAACCCACAAAAGTTTTTGGTCTTTCCCCGCCCGGACGAGGTTGTTGCGGCACCCGCCGCAGGTCGGCGGGGTCAGGCGTCCGCCGACGCGGTCGCGGCGACCTCGCGGCGGCGGACCACCGCGATCAGTGTCGTGCCGACGGCCAGCAGCGCCCCGGCCACGACCAGCGCCACCGCCCCGTTCACCCGCAACGTCAGCACCGCGGAGACGAACGCGCCCAGCCCCATCGTGGTGATCGCCCCGAACCGGCGGAGCCATGCCGTGCCCGCACCACCGGCGGCCCGGCTGTCGGCGGACAGGTTCACCATGGTCATGGTCACCACCACCGTCGAGAGGTCCCGGATGCCGATGTGCTTGACCGCCGCCGCCTGCGCGCCGAGCACCAGGGCGAGCAGGCCGGTGACGGCCAGCATCACCCCGTGCGCCGGTGGGCCGGTGGCGAGCCAGAAACCGGCCAGGGCGAGGGTCAGCACACTGCCGCCGACCAGGATGGCCAGCCCGGCGGCGGGCAGCGCCGCCGGCCCCGACGCGCCCCGGGTCAGCCGGGCGGCGAGCACCGCGCCGAGCATGAACGTCAGCAACGCCACCAGGTTGTTGAGCACCGGCAGGCCGGACACCCCGGCCAGCCCGAAACCGATGAAGAGCACGTTGCCTGTCATGTTGCCGGTGAAGACCCGGTCCAGGGCGAGATAGCTGACCCCGTCGACCGCCCCGGTCGCCGCGGTCAACACCAGCAGCGGCAGCTCGTAACGCTTTGTCATGGGGCCCTTCCGATGATCGTTTCCGGCCGGGAGTCTACCCATGACCTGCGGGAACGTCCCGGGCGGCCGGGACACCGACCCCTGGTGGCCGGGACGCCGGGGCCCGTTGACTGGCCCCATGACCGAGCTGCCGGACCACTTCCCCGCCCACGTCAAGGGTTCCTACGTCAACTGCGACCAGTACGACCGCGAGGCGCGGCTCACCCCGCCGCCGGAGCACATCCCGGCCCACGTGAAGAACTCCTACGTCAACTGTCAGGAGTACACCCGGGAGCTGCGGCTCACCCCGCCGCCGGACCACATCCCGGCCCACGTGAAGAACTCGTACCCGACCTGTCAGGAGGCGGTCCGCCCGCCCCGGCTCACCCTCGTGCCGGCGGCCGGGGCATGACCACGGTCGTCCCGTCCCGGCTCGACCCCGCGTGGCGGGAGTGGCTGGTCGAGAACCTCGCCATGGGCGCGTCGGTGCCGCAGGCGCGGGCCGCCGCCGTCGCCGGGTCCGCCGACCCCGACGCCATCGACGCCGAGCTGCGGGAACTGGCCGACCATCCGTACTTCGCGGTGTGCCGGCGGCTCGCGCTGCGCTACGACTGGCTGGAGTCGGTCCTCGACACGTACCGGACGCTGCGCGACAGCGACGGCGGGCGGACGCTGGAGCACCGTGCGGACCTCGACCCCGCGGAGTTCTTCTCCCGCTACTACTTCGGCAACCGGCCGGTCGTGCTGGACGGCCTGATGGCCGACTGGCCCGCCCTCGGCTGGACGCTGTCCGGCCTGGCGGCGGCCTGCGGCGACGCCGAGGTCGAGGTGATGACCGGCCGGGACGCCAACCCCGACCACGCCTGGCAGTACGACAGGCACCGCACCAGCATGCCGTTCCGCGAGTACCTGGCGCTGCTCGCCTCGGGCCGGCACACCAACGACTACTACATGGTGCCGCGCAACGAGAACTGGTCAGGCGCGCTGCGCCCGCTCGCCGCCGACATCCGTGCCCCGGAGGGGATCGTGGACCCGTCCGGGCTCGGTCACCTGCTGCTCGGGCCGGCCGGCACGGTGACGCCGCTGCACGTGGACAACAGTTCGGTGCTGCTCGGCCAGGTGCTCGGCCGTAAGCACGTCCGGCTGGTCCCGTCGTACGAGCGGCACCTGGTCTATCCGCGCGGCGGCACGTTCAGCGCGGTCGACGCGGCCGACCCGGACCTCACCCGGCACCCCCGGTACGCCGAGGCGACGGTGCTCGACGTCGTGCTGGAACCGGGGCAGCTGCTGTTCGTCCCGGTGGGCTGGTGGCACTGGGTGCAGGCGTTGGAGGTCAGCGCCACGGTCAGCTTCCACCATTTCCGCATTCCGGGGCAGAACCACAAGATGGCAACGCCCCCCGCGGCCGGAGCGGACCGGTGAGCGCCCGGCAGCCCTACGGTCCCTCGACGACATGCATTATCGTCGATCGCATTGTGGGGTGATCCGGCGCGCGTCGGATCCGATCGAAGGTGGCGATTTTGCGTTATGCCGATGGGCCGGGCGTGACCTACGAGGTCTACGTCGAGGCAGTTCCGTCCCGGGTCTGGGAACTGGTGACCGACATTCACCTGCCGGCCCGGCTGAGTCCCGAGCTGCAACGGGTCGAGTGGTTCGAGGGTGCCGACGAACTCGTCAAGGGGGCCAGTTTCCTCGGGTACAACAGCCACCCGCGTATCGGGCAGTGGCGCACCGCCTCCTACGTCACCGAACTGGACCAGGAACGGGTCTTCGGGTGGGTCGTCACGGACGTGGACGGCATGTTCGCCGGCCAGGACGGTGCCGGCCGGGCCGACGTGTCGTCGCCGGCGGCCACCTGGCGGTTCGAGCTGGAACCGGAGGGGGCCGGCACCCGGCTGCGGCAGACGGTCCGGGTCGGTCCGGGCCGTTCCGGGCTCAGCCTCGTGATCGACCAGGCCCCCGAGCACGAGGAGCAGATCGTCGAGTCGAGGCTCGGCCAGCTCCGCTCCCACATCGAGTCGGTGCTCGACGGCATCAAGGCCCTGGCCGAGAACCGCACCCCCTGACCCTGCGCCCCGCGCTTCCCGCGCTCCCCGCCGGCCAGCCCCGGTGATCAAGAGAAATACGTCATGAGCCGGCCGCCGGCTGACGTTTTCCTCTTGATCGCCGGGGCTTCGGCGGGGTGATCGCCGGGATTCGGTGGGGTGGCTGTGGGGGGCTTCGGTGGGGTTCGGGGGGGTTTTGGTGGGGTGGTGCGACGTGGCGGGGTGGTGGGGCAGGGGCGCGGGATTAGGGTGTTGCGGTGGATCACGAGGATCGAATCGCGCTCTTTCTCGACTACGAGAACCTTGCCCTGGGCGCCCGGGAACACCACGGCGGGCGGGCGTTCGACTTCCGTCCGATCGCCGACGCCCTCGCCGAGCGGGGGCGGGTGGTCGTCCGTCGGGCGTACGCGGACTGGTCATACTTCGACGAGGACCGTCGGATGCTCACCCGCTCGCACGTCGAGCTGATCGAGATCCCGCAGCGGATGGGGGCGTCCCGCAAGAACGCCGCCGACATCAAGATGGCCGTGGACGCGGTGGAACTGGCCTTCGAGCGCGGCTACATCTCCACCTTCGTCATCTGCACCGGGGACAGCGACTTCACCCCGCTGGTGCACAAGCTGCGCGAACTCAACAAGCGGGTGATCGGGGTCGGGGTGGAGAAGTCCACCTCGGCGCTGCTCCCGCCCGCCTGCGACGAGTTCCTCTACTACGACCGGCTGGAGGGCGTCGACCTCCCACCCGTACGCGGCCGGCGGGGTCGCGCGTCGCGCCCGGCCGAGCCGCAGCAGCCGGAGCCGACGGCGGTGGAGCCGACACCGGAGCAGCCGGAGCAGCCGGATTCGTCGCCGGCCGCCGAGGAGCCGGTACGCGACGCCGAGGCGCTCGCCGTGCTGGTCGCCCAGACCGTCGCCGGCCTCCAGGGCAGTTCGGAGGGGGAGGTGACCGCCTCCCGGCTCAAGCGCACCCTGCTGCGCAAGGACCCCACGTTCAGCGAGTCCGACTACGGGTTCCGCACCTTCGGTGAGCTGCTGCGCCACCTCGCCGGGCACAATGTCGTCGAGCTGGCCGAGGGGCCGGCCAAGGGCGACCCGGAGGTGTCCCTGCCCGAGCACGGCGACCAGGAGGTCGCCTTCGCGTTGCTGCGTACGGTGGTGGCGGAGCTGGCCGCGGCCGGTGGCCCGGTGGCGCTGTCCGGGCTCAAGAACCAGCTCCGCCGGGCCCGCCCCGAATTCAGCGAGAAGAAGCTCGGCTACCGCAGTTTCCTCCAGTTCGGTAAGGCCGCCGCCACGGCCGGTGAGGTCACGTTGGCCTGGAGCGCGGAGGCCGACGACTACCTGCTCACGCCCCGGCAGGGGTGACCGGGCGGGGCCGGCGGCGGGCCTCGACGAATTCGTGACTCACGTTCCGCGGCCAATTTGCTATACGGTCGGTGAATGATGGTCGAGGAGCACTGGTGGAACGGTGACCCGAGCCCACGCGGGCGGCGGGACGTCTACATCCGTACCGACGGGGAGGCCTGGGAGGTCCAGGCGCAGATCGGCGGGGCGTCGGGTCGCTCCCGCGTGCAGCAGTGCCCGAGCCGGGCGGCGGCGGTCATCCTGGCCGACGCCTGGCGTGGCAGCAATCCTTCCTGGCGCGGGCTGCACCGCTGAGCGGTCCCGGCGGTCGGCGGGCGGTCCGCACCGCGTCCCGCCCGCCCCGCCTTCCGGCCACCGGTCGGGCTTCGCGCGGGACACCTCCGAGGTCGCCGGCGCGCAACGACTCTGATCACGCAGAGTAGTTTTCTTTTCACTGACCGGTCGGCGGGCTCCTGATTAGGGCGAGCTAACTGGAAACATTCTTGACAGAAGTGCCGGATATCGACATCCTTCGTGGAGAGCGCTCTCCCCTGGCGTGCTCCCCGCCCCCGATGTCGCCCAAGGAGCCTCCCGTGCCCGGAGCCCGAGCCGTCCCCCGGCCCCGATCCCTCGCCCGCGCGGCGGTCGCCCTCGTCACCCTCGCCGCCGCCCTCGTCCTGCCCGCCCAGGCCGAGCCCGCCTCGGCCGCCATCGGCGGCATCACCTGGCAGGACGAGTTCAACGCCGCTGCCGGCACCCCCGTCGACCAGAACCGGTGGCGCTTCGACATCGGCGGTGGCGGTTGGGGCAACAACGAACGGCAGTACTACACCAACAGCACCAGCAACGCCGTCCACGACGGACAGGGCAACCTGGTCATCACCGCCCGCAAGGAGAACCCGGCCAACTACCAGTGCCACTACGGCAGGTGCGAGTACACCTCGGCGCGGCTGCTCACCGCCGCCACCTTCACCCAGGCGTACGGCCGGTTCGAGGCCCGGATCAAGATCCCCCGCGGCCAGGGCATCTGGCCGGCGTTCTAGATGCTCGGCAACGACATGGGCAGCGCCGGCTGGCCCGCCGCCGGTGAGATCGACATCATGGAGAACATCGGCCGGGAACCCAACACCGTCTACGGCACCGTGCACGGCCCCGGCTACTCCGGCGGGGGAGGCATCACCGGCAGCCGTACCATCGGCCAGCCGCTGGCCGACACCTTCCACACCTACCGGGTGGACTGGGAGCCGAACCTGATCGTCTGGTACCTCGACGGCGTCGAGTACCACCGCGTCGACCCGTCCCGGCTCGGCGGCAACCGCTGGGTCTACGACCACCCGTTCTTCATGATCCTCAACGTGGCGGTGGGCGGTAACTGGCCCGGCTACCCCGACGGGTCCACCCAGTTCCCCCAGCAGATGCTCGTCGACTACGTCCGGGTCTCCAGCTACGTGCCCGGCGGCGGCAACCCGCAGCCCGGCACCACCCGGCTGCGCGGCACGCAGAGCGGCCGATGCATCGACATCCCGAGTTCCAACGCGGTGGACGGGGCCAAGCTCCAGATCTGGGACTGCAACACCACCGCCGCGCAGGCGTGGACCTTCGCCACCGACGGCACCGTCCGCGCGATGGGCAAGTGCATGGACCCGGCCTGGGCCGGCACCGCCAACGGCACCGAGGTCAACCTGGTCACCTGCAACGGCAACCCGGCCCAGCGGTTCACCCTCAACGGCGCCGGGGACCTGGTCAACCTCAGCGCCAACAGGTGCGTCGACGTCCGGGACCAGAACCCCAACAACGGCGGCAAACTGCACCTGTGGGACTGCCTCGGCGTCGCCAGTCAGAAGTGGTCCCGCTTCTGACTGGCGGCTATTGCGGAAGGCCCACTGCGGCGGGTACCTGTGCCGGGTGGAGTCGTCCACGCGATAGCGGGCACGGCATGAGATGACGGATGGCCCCCAGCGCACGCTGGGGGCCATCCGCCCTCGTGTTTTGACCATCGTGGGGATTTGTGGTGGTCGAGGTCTAGCGGAACAGGGAGAACCCTGTCCATGATCTGAGTTCTCACACAAAGATCATCAATGGGCAGGGTTCTCGATGAGGAGCGTAGCGGCTACCGGTGCCGGTGACAGCGAGCTGGGCCGGATCTTGTTGGATTCGTGGCGGCGGGAGTTGTACGAGGGTGTCCTCGTGTCGCGGTCGAGGACGTTGTTCTCGCTGGTCGATGAGCTGGCCGCGGACCAGGGACGGTGTGGCTGCCCGGCGCATCTGTCGCTGGGCACGGTCACCGGGCACGCCGCGGCGTACCGGGCGTTACGCGACGGCGAGATCGATACCGGCCGGGCGTTGCGGGCGGCGTGCCGGATCGCCGCTCGGTCCGGTCTGCCGCGGGTGTATGCCGTCGATACCACCGCGTGGCCCCGGCCGAACGCAGCCACCAGCCCGGACCGGCAACCGCAGTACACCCCGGGCGGCCCGCGTGGCGCGGCGCTGATCAGGACCGGGTGGCGGTATCAGCACGTCGTCCGGTTGACGCTGACCCCGGACTCGTGGGTCGTGCCGGTCCTGGCCGACCGCATCACCTCCGACGACGACCTGGTCGAGGTCACCGTCGGCCACATCGCACAGATCTGCGCAGCCGACGGCGCCCGCCCGGGCGACCCGTCGCTGTTCCTCCTCGATTCCGGCTACCCCGCGGCCCGGATCACCCACCTGATCCGCGAACGCAGGATTCCCGCGGACGTCCTGGTCAGACTCGCGACCTCGCAGACCATGTGGACCAGACCCGAACACCGGGCCGCCCACCCACTCGGAGGCCGGCCCCGCCGACACGGATTCCGGCTGACCCTGCGCGAACCCGACCTCACCCCGGACGCCGGTGTCAGCGGCCCGGTCGACATCTACGGCACCGTCACCGTCCGGGCCTGGCACCACGTCCACCCCAAACTCACCCGCGCCAGCCGCGGATTCACCGACCAGACCACCCTCCCGATCGTGGAAGGCACCGTGCTCCTCGCCCGAGTCCAGCACCTACGCCCCAGCCGCCGCGCCGGCGACCTCGCACTCTGGTACTCCGGCACCCGCCACGACCTACTCACCCTCGTCATGACCTACCTGACCCGCTACGACATCGAGCACTACTTCCGCTACCTGAAGACCACCGCCCACGCCCCGGACTTCCACCCCCGCCAACCCGACACCCTGACCACCTGGCTCCGCCTACACGCCTACGCCTACCTCCACCTGTTCTGCACCCGCACCCACCTCACCCACCACCGGCTGCCCTGGGAACCCACCACCACCACAACCCCCACCCCCGGCCAGACCCGCCGACACGTTTCGCCCGCTCTACGCAACGCCTGGCAACCACCAGGCCACCCGAAACCCGGACACCCCGGACCCGGACGCCCCGCCGGAAAACGCCGCAAACGCCGAACCCGCTACCCCGTCATCCGCCGCAACGCCATCCACAAAGGCAAATAACACCCCACCCCCACACCACCACGAACACCCACACCACACCACCCTGCCCACCCTCCCCACACAACGGTCAAAACACGAGGACGGATGGCCCCCAGCGCACGCTGGGGGCCATCCGCCGCGTCCCGGGTCAGTGCCGTGCGGCGTGTTCCACGAAAGATTTCCAGTTCTGTGGGTCGAAGGTCAGGACCGGCCCTGCGAGGTCCTTGCTGTCGCGGACGGCAACCAGACCGGGCATGTTGGCGGCTACCTCGACGCAGTCGGTGTTTCCGCTGCGGCTTGCCTTGCGCCACTGGGCGTTGCTCAGGTCCATGACGTCACTGCCTCCTTCAGGAGTTCCATCGACTGGCGGCGGGGCAGGGCGTCGTTGCGGACCGACTCCCACCTCGCCAAGAGGCTAGCCAGGTCTCCCTCGCTGTCGATCGTCGTGCCGGCGAGTTGGCTCTCCAGGGTGCCCACCCAGCTGCCGTCCAGGCCCCTGGCCAGTGCGAACGGCCCGGACATGCCCACATGGAAGCCGGTCAGGCGCGGAATGACGTGCACACTGATCTGGGGGCGTTCGGTCATGACCACCAAGTGGTCGATCTGGCGGGTCATCAGGCCCCGGTAGCCCTCGTCGGTGCGGTGCAGTATGGCCTCGTCGATGACAGCGATGAGCTGGGGTGGGTCCGGCTGGTGGAGAACTGCCTGGCGGTCCATCCGGGCTGCCACCTTCCTCTCCACCTCGTCGTCGGTGAGCAGGTCATCGCAGCGGATCACCGCGCGGGCGTAGTTCTCCGTCTGGAGCAACGCGGGAACGAGGCCAGGGTGGAAGCAACGAAGCTGCCGGGCGGCGCGTTCGGCTTCGAGCCACGGCCGGAACCAGCTGGGCTGGCCCTCCTTCTCCATTATCCGAAGCAGGGAGACCAAGAGGCCGCCGGAGTGGAGCACCTCGTCAGCCCGGGAGAGGAACTGCCTGTCGAATGGGCGGGTGCCTGTTTCCACGCTGGACACCATCGACGCCGAATAGTGCACCTGCTTGCCGAACTCCTCCTGGTTGAGTCCGGCGGCGAGGCGCATCCGGCGCAGCTGGGCCCGGATCAGACCGGCGGTCGGTTCCTCCACGATCCCTCCACAATTCTTACGCGAGAATCACTCGGTATCGCCGCACGAGCGAACGGCTTCGAGGCTGCGACACGACCGGGCGCTTCGCCTTCCGACAGTAGTGGCCTGCTCAACAGACTGTCATTCATGGCGGGCTCGCTGGTGGCCGGAAGGCGGTAGCGGGTCCTGCCCGGGGCCGCTCCGCATCCTGAGTGGAGCGGCCCTCTCCAGTCGAGAAGAGGTCGATGTCGTGGTGGTACGGCCCCCTGTTCCGCACGTTGCCATGCGCCCGGCGTGGCGGTGCCGTAGTTGCGGCAGCGCTTGGCCCTGCCAGCCGGCCAAGCTCTCGCTGCTGCTCGAGTACCGGGACAACCGCACGGGCCTGCTCGTGTACCTCGGCGCCCTGATGATCGAGGCAACGAACCAGCTCACCCGACTCCATCCGGATCATCCGCCGACCCGGATGACCGAGCGCTTCCTGTCCTGGGCAAGAGCACGAGGTTGAGCCCTCGCCCCCGTGCCCGGCGTGCTGGCGGGCGGTCGGAACGGTTTCGGGTCACCCCAGCCGCCGCCGGGGTGACCCGGAGAGTGGCTGCCACGGTCGAGGTAGCGGCGTCGAGGGCTAGGGGGCGCTCTGGGGGCGGTAGGGGGTTAGTGCTGCGCCGGGCCGCCGTAGGGTCATCGCGAACAACCAACAATCCCCGAAGAAGCTCTCTGTTTCGACAATTGCCGCCGCGCTGACCCGTAAGTCGATATTGACCCGGGTCTGCCCGGCTGGGGCTAGTGGCGGGAGACGTAGATGGAGAACGAGGAGAAGCTTCTCGGGTACCTGAAGCGGGCCACCACCGATCTGCGTGAGGCCCGTCGGCAGTTGCGTCAGGCCGAGCGTCGGGAATACGACCCGATCGCGATCGTCGGTATGAGCTGCCGCTTCCCGGGTGGTGTGGACGGTCCGGCCGCCCTGTGGCAGCTTCTGGTCGACGGCACCGACGCGGTCGGCGACTTTCCCGACGACCGGGGCTGGAACGTCGAGGACATCTACGACCCCGACGATTCCAAGACCGGTAAGACGTACGCGAAGACCGGCGGTTTCCTTTCCGACGCCGCGCTATTCGACCCCGAATTCTTCGGCATTTCCCCACGCGAGGCGATCGCGATGGACCCGCAGCAGCGGCTGCTGCTGGAGGCGTCCTGGGAGGCGTTCGAATCGGCCGGCATCGACCCGACCTCGGTCCGTGGCAGCCGTACCGGCGTGTTCGCCGGACTGATGTACCACGACTACTCCAGCCGACTGCCGCAGGTGCCCGCCGAGCTGGAGGGTTTCATTGGCAACGGCAACACCGGCAGCATCCTGTCCGGCCGGGTCGCCTACGTGCTGGGCCTGGAGGGCCCCGCCCTCACCGTGGACACCGCCTGCTCGTCGTCGCTGGTCGCGCTGCACCTGGCCATCCAGTCGCTGCGCCGCGAGGAGTGCACCCTGGCACTGGCCGGTGGGGTGACGGTGATGGCCACCCCGGAGACGTTCGTGGACTTCAGCCGCCAGCGGGGACTGGCCACCGACGGCCGGTGCAAGCCGTTCGCCGCCGCCGCCGACGGCACCGGCTGGGCCGAGGGCGTCGGGATGCTGCTGGTCGAGCGGCTCTCCGACGCCCAGCGGCACGGGCACCGGGTGCTGGCCGTCGTCCGGGGCACCGCGGTCAACCAGGACGGCGCGAGCAGCGGCCTCACCGCCCCCAACGGCCCCTCGCAGCGGCGGGTCATCGCCGACGCCCTCGCCAACGCCCGGCTCACCGCCGACCAGGTCGACGCCGTCGAGGCGCACGGCACCGGCACCCGGCTCGGTGACCCGATCGAGGCGCAGGCGCTGCTCGCCACGTACGGGCGGGACCGGGAACAGCCGCTCTGGCTCGGCTCGGTGAAGTCGAACCTGGGGCACACCCAGGCCGCCGCCGGTGTCGCCGGTGTGATCAAGATGGTGTTGGCGATGCGGCACGGTGTACTGCCCCGCACCCTGCACGTCGACCGGCCCACCCCGCACGTCGACTGGACGGCGGGCGACGTCCGGCTGCTCACCGAGCCGGTCGACTGGCCGGCCACCGGGCGACCCCGACGGGCGGCCGTGTCGTCGTTCGGGCTCAGCGGCACCAACGCGCACGTGGTGCTGGAGCAGGCAGTCGAGGCCGCCGACCCGGACGACATCGCCGCACCGACGCCGGCCGCCGAGCCGCCGGTGCTGCTCTGGCCGCTGTCCGGCCGGTCGGCGGCGGCGCTGGCCGGGCAGGCCGCCCGGCTGCGCGGTTTCCTCACCGACGAGCGTCCGGTGGACGTCGGGTTCTCGTTGGGTGCGGGTCGGGCCGGGTTGGAGTTCCGGGGGGTGGCGGTGGGCCGTGGGGCCGCCGACCTGTCCGCCGGTCTCGAGGCCCTGGCCGCTGGCGGTGGTGTGTCGGGTCGGGTGACCTCCGGTCGCACGGCGGTGGTGTTCACCGGGCAGGGTGCGCAGCGGGTGGGGATGGGTCGTGAGTTGGCGGCGGCGTTCCCGGTGTTCGCGGCTGCGTTGGACGAGGTGTGTGCGGCGTTCGGGCCGTTGTTGGACGGTGATCTGCGGGAGGTGATGTTCACCGACCCAGATGGGGTTCTCGATCAGACGGGGTGGACGCAGCCGGCTCTGTTCGCGGTGGAGGTGGCCCTGTTCCGGCTGGCGGAATCCTGGGGGTTGAAGCCGGATTTCGTGGCGGGTCATTCGATCGGTGAGTTGGCTGCGGCGCACGTGGCCGGTGTCTGGTCTCTCGATGATGCCTGTCGGGTGGTGGCGGCGCGTGGTGGTTTGATGCAGGCTCTTCCGGCGGGTGGGGCGATGTTGGCGATCGCCGCGCCGCTTGCCGAGCTGGACCTCGGCGATGTGGACGTCGCGGCGGTGAACGGCCCTCGCGCGGTGGTCGTCTCGGGGACCGAGGAGCAGATTGCCGCCCTGGAGTCCCGGCTTGAGGTGAAGACGCGTCGGCTTCGGGTGTCGCATGCGTTCCACTCGCACCTGATGGACCCGATGCTCGCGCAGTACGGGCAAGTCGTCGACGGGATGACCGCGAACCCGGTGGGTATCCCGTTGGTGTCGACCGCGACCGGTGACCTGGCCACCGATGCCGAGTTGGGCAGCGTCGGCTACTGGCAGGGTCAGGTGCGGGGGACCGTGCGGTTCGCCGACGCGGTCGCCGCCCTCGCCGCGCGTGGGGTGACCCGGTTCATCGAGATCGGGCCGGACAGTGTGCTCACCGCGATGGTCGCCGACTGCGTCGAGGACGCCACCGCCATCGCGCTCCAGCGCCGCAGGCGTGGGCAGGACGAGAACGCGCCCGACGACGGCCAGGTGCAGGCGTACGCGGTCGGCATGGCCCAGGCGTGGGCCAGCGGGACCGCCCTGGACTGGGCGGCGGTGAACCCGGGCGGCCGGCAGGTCGACCTGCCCACCTACGCCTTCCAGCACCAGCGGTACTGGCTCGCCGTGCCGCCCGGCAGCGGCGACACCACCGGACTCGGCCAGCTCCCCGCCGACCACCCGCTGCTCGGCGCTGTCGTCGACCTGCCCGACACCGGTGGCGTGGTGCTCACCGGCCGGCTCTCCCGCGGCACCCAGCCGTGGCTCGCCGACCACGCCGTGTTCGACACCGTCCTCGTCCCCGGCACCGGGCTGGTCGAACTCGCCCTGCGCGCGGGTGACCAGGTCGGCTGCCCGGTCCTCGACGAACTGACCATCAACGCGCCGCTGGTGCTGCCCGCCGACGGGGGTCTGGCCCTGCGGGTCACCGTCGACGCCGCAGACGACAGCGGCGCGCGTACCGTCGGGATCTGGACCCGGGCCGACGACGCGGCCGACGACACCGGCTGGACCCGGCACGCCGAAGGGGTCCTGGTCCGGCAGGCCGGGGCCGACCCGGCCGCCGCCGACCTCACCGAGTGGCCGCCCGCCGGTGCCGAACCCGTCGACCTCGACGGCCTCTACGACCGGCTGCGCGACCACGGCTACGGCTACGGGCCGGTGTTCCAGGGTCTGCGCGCGGTGTGGCGGCGCGGCGACGGCGACGCCGCCGAGGTGTGGGCCGAGGCGGCGCTGCCCGAGGTGGCCGCCGCCGACGCGTCCCGGTTCCTGCTGCATCCGGCGCTGCTCGACGCCGCCCTGCACGCCAACCTGGTCGACGAGGGCGCGGGCGACACCCCGCTGCCGTTCTCCTGGCGCGGCGTCACCCTGCACGCCGCGCACGCCGCCACCCTGCGCATCAGGATCTCCCCGGCCACCGGCGACAAGCTGGCCGTCACCGTCGCCGACGGACACGGCAACCCGGTCGCCACCATCGACCAGGTGGTGGCCCGGCCGGTCGCCGCCGACGCGCTCGGCGTCGCCGGCAACCGGCACCTGTACGAGGTGGCCTGGCAGCCCGTCCCCACCCCGGCCGCCGCCACCGGCACCTGGACCGCGCTCGACGTCGACGCGGAACTGCCCGAACCCGCCCCCGACACCGTCGTGGTCACCCTCGACCCGTCCGGCACCCCGCCGGCCGCCGTACACGGGGCCACCGAACGCCTGCTGGGGCTGCTGCGCCGCTGGCTCGGCCACCCGGCGTGCGCCGACAGCACGCTGGTGCTGCTCACCCGGGACGCGGTCGGGGCCGGTGACACCCCGGTCGACCCCGCCGCGGCGGCCCTGTGGGGGCTGGTCCGGGCGGCCGAGGCCGAACACCCGGGCCGGTTCGTCCTGGTCGACACCGACGACAGCGGCACCGACCACCTGGCGGCGGCCCTGGCCACCGGCGAACCCGAGGTGGCCGTCCGCGACGGCGGGCTGCTGGTACCCCGGCTGACCCGGGTCGGCACCGACGCGCCCGCCGACGGTGCCTGGGCCACCGACCGCACCGTCCTGATCACCGGCGGGCTCGGCGGGCTGGGCAGCCTCGTCGCCCGGCACCTGGTCACCCGGCACGGCGTACGCCGGCTGCTGTTGACCGGGCGCAGCGGCGCGGCCACGCCCGGCGCGGCCGACCTGGTCGCGGACCTCACCGCCGCCGGTGCGGACGTGACGGTCGCGGCCTGCGACGTCGCCGACCGGGACGCGGTCGCCGCCCTGCTCACCGACCACCCGGTCGGCGCGGTGGTGCACGCCGCCGGCACCGCCGAGAACGCGCTGGTCGACGCCCTCACCCCCGAGCAACTGCACCGGGTGCTGCGGCCCAAGGTGGACGCCGCCTGGCACCTGCACGACCTCACCCGCGACCACGACCTGACCGCCTTCGTGTTGTTCTCCTCGTCGGCGGGCTGGGTGGCCGGGGCCGGGCAGGGCAACTACGCCGCCGCGAACCTCTTCCTCGACGCCCTCGCCCAACGCCGCCGCGCCGACGGGCTGCCCGCCACCTCCCTGGCCTACGGCCTGTGGGCCACCGGCACCGGGATGGGCGGCCACCTCGACGACGCCGACCTGCACCGGATGCGCCGGCTCGGGATGCCCGCGATGAGCACCGACGAGGGGCTGGCGTTGTTCGACGCGGCCGTCGCCGCCGGACGGCCCACGACCGTACCGGTGCGCCTGGACCTGGACGCGTTGCGGCGACGCACCGACGCGCTGCCCGCCGTGCTGCGCGGCCTGGTCCGTACCCCCGCCCGGCCGTCCGCCGCCGGAGCGGGTGCGGCAGCCGACGGCCCGCCGCTGGCGCAGCGCCTCGCCGGCCTCTCCGACGCCGACCGGGACACCCTGCTGCTCGACCTGGTCCGCACGCACGCCGCCGCCGTGCTGGGCTTCCCCGGCCCGGCGTCGGTGGAACCCGGCCGCGCGTTCAAGGACCTCGGCTTCGACTCCCTCGCCGCCGTCGAGTTCCGCAACGTGCTCAGCACCGTCACCGGGCTGCGGCTGCCTGCCACCCTCGTCTTCGACCACCCCGAACCCACCGCCCTGGCCCGCGCGCTCAAGGCCGACCTGGTGGTGCCCGACGCCGACCCGGCAGGTGCGGTGCTCGCCGACCTCGACCGGCTGGAGAAGGCCCTGACCGAGGTGCCCGGCGCGGAACACGCCCGGCTCACCGCCCGGCTCGAGGCGGTGCTGCGCGGCTGGCAGGACCGTACCGGCCGCCCCGACGACGACACCCCGCACGACTACGAGTCCGCCACCGACGAGGAACTGTTCGACGTGCTGGAGAACGAACTCGGCCTCTCCTGACGGCAGCCTCCGACGAACCTCCGGCGCGGGAAAGATTGGTGTGAACGATGGCGAACGACGACAAGCTCCGGACCTTCCTCAAGCGCGCCACCGCCGAACTGCAACAGGCCAACCGGCGGCTGCGTGAGGTGGAGGGCCGGGACCAGGAGCCGATCGCGATCGTCGGCATGGGCTGCCGCTACCCCGGCGGGGTCCGGTCGCCGGAGGACCTGTGGCGGCTCGTCGCCGACGGCACCGACGCCATCTCCGGCTTCCCCACCGACCGGGGCTGGGACGTCGACGGCGTCTACGACCCGGAACCCGGCAAGCCCGGCAAGAGCTACACCCGGCACGGTGGTTTCCTCTACGACGCCGCCGACTTCGACCCCGGGTTCTTCGGGATGAGCCCCCGCGAGGCGGTGGAGACGGACCCGCAGCAGCGCCTGCTGCTGGAGGCGTCCTGGGAGGCGTTCGAGCACGGCGGCATCGACCCGGTCGCCCTCAAGGGCAGCGCCACCGGCGTGTTCGTCGGCGTGATGCACCACGACTACGTGGACAGCACCACCTCCGGCAGCCTCGTCTCCGGCCGGGTCGCCTACAACCTGGGCCTGGAGGGGCCGGCGATCACCGTCGACACCGCCTGCTCGTCGTCGTCGGTGGCGATGCACCTGGCCTGCCAGTCGCTGCGCAAGGAGGAGTGCGGGCTGGCCCTGGCCGGCGGGGTCGCCGTGATGGCCACCCCGCAACTCTTCGTCGAGTTCAGCAGGCAGCGCGCGCTGTCCCCGGACGGCCGGTGCCGGTCCTTCGGCGACGGCGCGGACGGGGCGGCCTGGTCCGAGGGCGTCGGGGTGCTGGTGCTGGAGCGGCTCTCCGACGCGCAGCGCAACGGGCACCGGATCTACGGGCTGATCCGGGGTTCGGCAGTCAACCAGGACGGTGCGAGCAACGGGTTGACCGCGCCGAACGGGCCGGCCCAGCAGCGGGTGATCCGGGCGGCGCTGGCCAACGCCCGGCTCTCCGTCGCCGACGTGGACGTGGTCGAGGCGCACGGCACCGGCACCACCCTCGGTGACCCGATCGAGGCGCAGGCGGTGCTCGCCACCTACGGCCGGGACCGGGAGACGCCACTGTTCCTCGGTTCGATCAAGTCGAACATCGGGCACGCCCAGGCCGCCGCCGGGGTCGCCGGTGTGATCAAGATGGTGATGGCGATGCGGCACGGCACCCTGCCGCGCACCCTGCACGCCGAGACGCCGTCCCGGCAGGTCGACTGGGACGCCGGGGACGTGCGGCTGCTCACCGAACAGGTCGAGTGGCCGGCGCTGGACCGGCCGCGCCGCGCCGGCGTGTCGTCGTTCGGCATCAGCGGCACCAACGTGCACCTCATCGTCGAGCAGGCCCCGCCCGTCGAGGCCGGCACGCCGGGGCCGACCCCGCCGGTCGTCCTCTGGCCGGTGTCGGGGCGTTCCCCCGAGGGGATGGCCCGCCAGGCCGCCCGGATCGCCGCCTTCGCCGCCGACTCCGACGAGCGTCCGGTGGATGTCGGGTTCTTGTTGGGTGCGGGTCGGGCCGGGTTGGAGTTCCGGGGGGTGGCGGTGGGCCGTGGGGCCGCCGAGCTGTCCGCCGGTCTCGACGCCCTATCCGCCGGCGGCGGTGTGTCGGGTCGGATCACCACGGGTCGTACGGCGGTGGTGTTCACCGGTCAGGGTGCGCAGCGGGTCGGGATGGGTCGTGACCTGGCGGCGGCGTTCCCGGTGTTCGCGGCTGCTCTGGATGAGGTGTGTGCGGCGTTCGGGCCGCTGCTCGACGGTGACTTGCGGGAGGTGATGTTCACCGACCCCGATGGTGTCCTCGATCAGACCGGGTGGACGCAGCCGGCCCTGTTCGCGGTCGAGGTGGCCCTGTTCCGCCTCGCCGAGTCGTGGGGGTTGAAGCCGGACTTCGTGGCGGGTCACTCGATCGGTGAGTTGGCCGCCGCGCACGTCGCGGGTGTCTGGTCCCTGGAGGACGCGTGCCGGGTCGTGGCGGCGCGGGGTGGTCTGATGCAGGCCCTTCCCGCCGGTGGCGCGATGTTGGCGATCGCCGCGCCGCTTGCCGAGTTGGACCTCGGCGACATCGACGTGGCGGCGGTGAACGGTCCGCGCGCGGTCGTGGTGTCGGGCACCGAGGAGCAGATCGCCGCCCTGGAAGCGTCGCTGGAGGTGAAGACGCGTCGGTTGCGGGTGTCGCACGCGTTCCACTCGCACCTGATGGACCCGATGCTCGCGCAGTACGGGCAGGTGGTCGACGGGGTGACCGCGAACCCGGCGGGCGTCCCGCTGGTGTCCACCGCGACCGGTGACCTCGCCACCGACGAGGAACTCGGCTCGGTCGAATACTGGCAGGGTCAGGTGCGGGGGACCGTCCGGTTCGCCGACGCCGTCGCCGCCCTCGCGGCCCGTGGGGTGACCCGGTTCATCGAGATCGGGCCGGACAGTGTGCTCACCGCGATGGTCGCCGACTGCGTGGAGGACGTTGCGGCGATCGCGGTGCAGCGGCGGGACCGGGAGCAGGTCACCGCGTACGCCGCCGGGATGGCGCAGGCGTGGACCACCGGCGTCGACCTCGACTGGACGGCCGTGCAACCGGGGGCGCGGCAGGTCGACCTGCCCGGCTACGCCTTCGCCCGGCAGCGGTACTGGCTGGCCGCCCCCACCGCCGCCCCGGCCACCGTCACCGACGACTGGCGCTACCGGGTCGTGTGGCGGGCCGCCGACCTGCCCACCGGGCCGGAACTCAGCGGCGACTGGTGGCTCGTCACCCCGGAGACGCTCACCGACGACCCCCGGGTCACCGCCCTGGCCGACGCGCTCGCCGCCCGGGGTGCCACCGTCACCCGGCTCACCGGCACCGACCCGCTCACCGGCCGGAGCACCCCGGGTGGGATCGTCTCGCTGCTCGGCCTCGACGACACCCCGGACCCGTACGACGCCGGGCTGTCCGCCGGCGTCACCGGCACCGTACGACTCGTGCACGCCCTCGCCGCCGCCGAGTTCACCGGCCGGCTCTGGTGCCTCACCACCGGCGGCGTCGCCGTCGACAGGTACGAGGACCTGCCGCACGCCGCACAGGCCGGCCTCTGGGGGCTCGGCACGGTGCTCTCCCTCGACTACCCCGGCTGGTGGGGCGGCCTGGTCGACCTGCCCGCCGACTGGACGCCCGACACCCTCGACCGGCTCGTCGACGTGCTCGCCGACGGCGGCGAGGACCAGGTGGCCCTGCGTACCGCCGGGGTGTTGGCACGGCGGATGGTGCGCTGGCCCGTCGCCGGCAGCCCCGAACGGCGCTACACGCCCACCGGCACGGTGCTGGTCACCGGCGGCACCGGCGGGATCGGCGCGCACCTCACCGAATGGCTCCTCGACCGGGGGGCCGAGCGGGTGGTGCTGGCCAGCCGACGCGGCCCCGCCGCCCCCGGGACCGCCGACCTGGCCGCCCGCCTGCCCGGCGTCGAGGTAGTCGCCTGCGACGTGGCCGACCGGGACGCGGTCGCCGCGCTGCTCGACGGGATCGGCGACGAGCTGACCGCCGTCTTCCACGCCGCCGGGGTGCTCTACGACCCGGCCCCGCTCGGCGACACCAGCCTCGACGACTTCGCCGCCGTGTGCCGGGCCAAGGTGCTCGGCGCGACCCACCTCGACGCGCTGCTCGGCGACCGGCCGCTCGACGCGTTCGTGCTGTTCGCCTCCGGCGCGGCCGTCTGGGGCAGCGCCGGGCAGGCCGCCTACGGCACCGGCAACGCCTGGCTCGACGCGCTGGCCCACCAGCGCCGCCGCCGGGGCCTGACCGCCACCTCGGTGGCCTGGGGCACCTGGGGCGGCGGTGGCATGGTCGACGAGCAGGCCACCGAGCAGCTTCTGCGGCAGGGCACCCCGCCGATGGAGCCACGTCTGGCCCTCGGCGCGTTGCAGCAGGTCCTCGACCACGACGAGAGCCACCTCGTGGTCACCGACATCGACTGGGCCCGGTTCACCCCGATCTACACCCTGGCCCGGCCCCGCCCGCTGCTCGCCGCGCTCCCCGACGCCCAACCGGGCCCGACCGCCGTTCCGGCCGCGTCCACCGACACCTCCGTGCTGGCCGGGCTGCCCGAGGCCGAGCGGCTGCCGTACCTGCTGGACACCGTCCGCGTCCAGGTCGCCGCCGTCCTCGGGTACGACGCGGCCACCACCGTGGACGTCCAGCGGCCGTTCCGGGAACTCGGCTTCGACTCGCTGACCGCCGTGGAGCTGCGCAACGCCCTCGGCGCGGCCGTCGGGCTGCGGCTGCCGGCGACCATGGTCTACGACCACCCGACCCCCGCCGTGCTGGCCCGCCACCTGTACGACGAACTCGTCGGCACCGCCGCCCCGACCGCCGTCACGTCCGGCGTCGGCGGGTCCGACCCCGACGAGCCGATCGCCATCATCGGGATGAGCTGCCGCTACCCCGGCGGCGTCCGGTCCCCGGAGGACCTGTGGCGGCTGGTCGACAGCGGCACCGACGCGATCAGCGCGTTCCCCGTCGACCGGGGCTGGGACTCCGACGCCCTCTTCGACGCCGACCCGGACCAGCCCGGGACCAGCTACGTCCGCTCCGGCGGCTTCGTCTACGAGGCGGGCGCGTTCGACGCCGAGTTCTTCGGCATCTCGCCCCGCGAGGCGATCGCCATGGACCCGCAGCAGCGACTGATGCTGGAGGTCACCTGGGAGGCGGTCGAGCGGGCCGGGATGGACCCGGAGGCGCTGCGCGGCAGCCCCGTCGGGGTGTTCGTCGGCTCCGGCGCCCAGGACTACGGCGACCTGCTCGGCCTCGCCCCTGCCGAGTCGGAGGCGTACCTGAGCACCGGCAGTTCCGCGTCGGTGATCTCCGGCCGGGTGTCGTACGCGTTCGGGTTCGAGGGGCCGTCGATGACCGTCGACACGGCGTGTTCGTCGTCGCTCGTCGCGCTGCACCTCGCCAGCCAGGCGCTGCGGGCCGGTGAGTGCACCACCGCCGTCGCCGGTGGGGTGCTGGTGATGTCGAACCCCACCCCGTTCGTGGCGTTCAGCCGGCAGCGGGGGCTCGCCCCGGACGGCCGGTGCAAGTCGTTCTCCGACGACGCCGACGGCACCGGCTGGGCCGAGGGTGTCGGGGTGCTGATGCTGGAACGGCTCTCCGACGCGCAGCGCAACGGGCACCGCGTCTACGGGCTGATCCGGGGTTCGGCCGTCAACCAGGACGGCGCGTCGAACGGGCTGACCGCGCCGAACGGGCCGGCCCAGCAGCGGGTGATCCGGGCGGCGCTGGCCAACGCCCGGATCACCCCCGACGCGGTCGACGCGGTCGAGGCGCACGGCACCGGCACCACCCTCGGCGACCCGATCGAGGCGCAGGCGCTGCTCGCCACGTACGGCCGGGACCGGGACCGCCCCCTGTGGCTCGGCTCGATCAAGTCCAACATGGGTCACGCCCAGGCCGCCGCCGGCATGGCCGGGGTGATCAAGATGGTGATGGCGATGCGGCACGGGACGCTGCCGCGCACGTTGCACGCCGAAACCCCGTCCCGGCAGGTCGACTGGGCGGCCGGGGACGTGCGGCTGCTCACCGAGCCGGTCGACTGGCCGGCCGGGGACCGCCCGCGCCGGGCCGGGGTGTCGTCGTTCGGTATCAGCGGCACCAACGCCCACGTGATCGTGGAGGAGGCCCCGCCTGCCGAGCCGGCCACGCCGGCCGCGACCCCCGAGCCGCCGGTGGCGCTCTGGCCGCTGTCCGCCCGGTCGGCCGGTGCGCTGGCCGAGCAGGCCGACCGCCTGCGGGACTTCCTCACCGATGAGCGTCCGGTCGACGTCGGGTATTCGCTGGCCGTCGGTCGGGCGGCGCTGGATCACCGGGCGGTGGCCGTCGGGGGTACGGCCGCCGACCTGGCCTCCTCCCTGGAGGCGCTGACCTCGGGTGCCGGCCTGTCGGGTCGGGTGACCGGGGGTCGTACGGCGGTGGTGTTCACCGGTCAGGGTGCGCAGCGGGTGGGGATGGGTCGTGAGCTGGCGGCGGCGTTCCCGGTGTTCGCGGCTGCGTTGGACGAGGTGTGTGCGGCGTTCGGGCCGTTGCTCGACGGTGATCTGCGGGAGGTGATGTTCACTGACCCCGACGGGGTTCTGGATCAGACGGGGTGGACGCAGCCGGCGTTGTTCGCGGTCGAGGTGGCCCTGTTCCGTCTCGCGGAGTCGTGGGGATTGAAGCCCGATTTCGTGGCCGGTCATTCGATCGGTGAGTTGGCCGCCGCGCATGTGGCCGGTGTGTGGTCGTTGGAGGACGCGTGTCGGGTGGTGGCGGCGCGTGGTGGTCTGATGCAGGCGCTTCCGGCGGGTGGGGCGATGCTGGCGATCGCCGCGCCGCTGGATGAACTGGACCTGGGCGATGTCGACGTGGCGGCGGTGAACGGCCCCCGCGCGGTGGTGGTGTCCGGCACGGAGGAGCAGATCGGCGCGCTGGAGGCGTCGCTGGAGGTGAAGACGCGTCGGCTTCGGGTGTCGCACGCGTTCCATTCGCATCTGATGGACCCGATGCTGGCCGGGTACGGGCTGGTGGTCGACGGGGTGACCGCCAATCCGGCGGGCATTGCGCTGGTGTCGACCGCGACCGGTGACCTGGCCACCGACGCCGAGTTGGGTGGCGTCGGCTACTGGCAGGGTCAGGTGCGGGGCACCGTCCGGTTCGCCGACGCGGTCGCCGCCCTCGCCGCACGCGGAGTCACCCGGTTCATCGAGATCGGGCCGGACAGTGTGCTCACCGCGATGGTCGCCGACTGCGTGCAGGACGCTGCGGCGATTCCGTTGCAACGCCGCGACCGGGAACAGGTCGAGGCGTACGCCACCGGGATGGCGCAGGCGTGGACCACCGGCGTCGACCTCGACTGGGCGGCGGTCAACCCCGGCGGCCGGACCGTCGACCTGCCCACCTACGCCTTCCAGCACCAGCGGTACTGGATCGAGCCCGAGGCCACCACCGGCACCGGCACCGACGAGGCCGACGGCGGATTCTGGGACGCCGTCGACCGGGGCGACACCGAGGTGCTCGCCGACGGTCTCGGCGTCGCCCCGGGCGTCGTCACCGAGGTGCTGCCCGGCCTCGCCGCCTGGCGGGCCCGGCAACGGGACACGGCCACCGTGGACGACTGGCGGTACCGGGTGGTGTGGCGCTCCACCGAGCTGCCCGACGGCGGCGACCTCACCGGCACCTGGTGGCTCGTCGTACCGGCCGCGTCGACAGGTGACGCCCGGGTGTCCGCCCTCGCCGCCGGACTGGCCGCCCGGGGCGTCGACGTCGTCACCGTCACCGGCACCGAGCTGCCCGCCGGGGACACCCCCGCCGGGGTGCTGTCCCTGCTCGCCCTCGACGACACCCCGGACGCCGTCGACGCCGGACTGTCCGTCGGCGTCACCGACACCGTCGCGTTGATCCAGGCGCTCACCGCCACCGACTTCGCCGGCCGGATCTGGTGCCTCACCGCGGGCGGCATCGCCGTCGACCGGTTCGAGGAACTGCCGCACCCCGCGCAGGGCGCGCTGTGGGGCCTCGGCACCGTGCTGTCCCTGGAATACCCGCACTCCTGGGGTGGCCTGGTCGACCTGCCCACCGACTGGACCGACGAGCACGTCGCACGGCTCGCCGACGTGCTCGCCGCCGGCGCGGAGGACCAGGTGGCCGTCCGTACCGCCGGGGTGCTGGCCCGGCGGCTGGTCCGCTGGCCGGCCGCCGGCAACCCCGAGCGGCGCTACACGCCCACCGGCACGGTGCTGGTCACCGGCGGCACCGGTGGCATCGGCGGGCACCTGACCGAATGGCTGATCGACCAGGGTGCCCGGCGGGTGGTGCTGGCGAGCCGGCGGGGCGCGGCGGCCCCGGGCGCGGCGGAGCTGACGGCCCGGCATCCGGGTGTCGAGGTGGTGGCGTGTGACGTGGCGGACCGGGAGTCGGTCGCCGCGCTCCTGGCCGACCTCGGTGACGAGCTGACCGCCGTGTTCCACGCCGCCGGGGTGCTGCACCAGGAGAGGTCGCTCCCGGAGACCAGCGTGGCCGAGTTCGCCGAGGTGTGCCGGGCGAAGGTGCTCGGTGCGGTGCACCTGGACGAGTTGACCGCCGACCGGCCGTTGGACGCGTTCGTGGTGTTCTCCTCCGGTGCGGCGGTCTGGGGCAGTGCCGGTCAGGCGGGGTACGCGACGGCCAACGCGTACCTGGACGCGCTGGCGCACCGGCGGCGCAGTCGGGGGGCGGTCGCCACCTCGGTCGCCTGGGGCAGCTGGGCCGGCGGCGGGATGGCCGACGGGGAGGCCACCGCGCACCTGCGCCGGCAGGGCACCCCGCCGATGGAACCCCGGCTCGCCGTCCGGGCGCTGCGGGAGGCCCTCGACCACGACGAGAGCCACCTCGTCGTCGCCGACATCGACTGGACCCGGTTCACCCCGATCTACACCCTGGCCCGGCCCCGGCCGCTGCTGGCCGCGCTGCCCGACGCCCAACCCGAGGCCGAACCGGCCACCCCGGTCACCGTGACCGCCGACCTCGCCGGCCGGCTCGCCGCGATGCCGTCACCGGACCGCCTGGACACCGTCCTTGCGCTGGTCCGCGACCAGGTCGCCGCCGTCCTCGGGTACGCCTCCGGCGCGGACGTCGACCCGGAGCGGGCGTTCAAGGAGGCCGGCTTCGACTCGCTGACCGCCGTCGAGCTGCGTAACCGGCTCACCACCGAGACCGCGCTGCGGCTGCCCGCCACGCTGGTCTTCGACTATCCGACCCCGACCGAGCTGGCCCAGCAACTGCTCACCGAACTGGTGCCCGCCGACGCCGGGGGCGTCACCCTGCTCGACGACCTCGACCGACTCCAGGCCGCGCTGTCCACCCTGGACGCCGACGCGGTCGCCGCGCTCGACGAGAGCACCCGGGCCGGGGTGGGGGAGCGGCTGCGCACCATGCTCGCCGCGTGGACCGCCGGTCAACGCCCGGCCGAGGTCGCCAGCGTCACCGAGGATCTCGACACCGCCTCCGACGACGACCTCTTCGACTTCATCGACAGCAAGTTCGGCACCTCATGATCCGTCCGCTCCGTCGGCGCCGTCCGGGAATGGGTTCCTGATGTCCAACGAACAGAAGCTTCGTGACTACCTGCGGCGGGTCACGGCCGACCTGCACGAGACCAGCGAGCGGCTCCGCGACATCGAGGAGCGCGCCGCCGAACCGATCGCCATCGTCGGCATGGGCTGCCGCTACCCCGGCGGCGTCGACTCGCCCGAGGCCCTGTGGGACCTCGTCGCGGCCGGCACCGACGCGATCTCCGGCATGCCCACCGACCGGGGCTGGGACCTCGACCGGCTCTACGACCCGGACCCGGACCACCCCGGCACCAGCTACACCCGCGACGGCGGCTTCCTCTACGACGCCCCCGCCTTCGACCCCACCTTCTTCGGCATCTCGCCCCGCGAGGCCGCCGAGATGGACCCGCAGCAGCGGCTGTTCCTGGAGACGTCCTGGGAGGCGTTGGAGCGGGCCGGCATCGACCCGTTGTCGCTCAAGGGCAGCCCCACCGCCGTGTTCACCGGCGTCGTCTACCACGACTACCCGAACAGCTGGGGCGCCGGCAGTATCGTGTCCGGCCGGCTGTCGTACACCCTCGGGTTGGAGGGGCCGGCGGTCACCGTCGACACCGGCTGCTCGTCGTCGCTGGTCGCCCTGCACTGGGCCTGCCAGTCGCTGCGCTCCGGGGAGTCGTCGCTCGCCGTCGCCGGTGGGGTCACCGTGATCGGCACCCCCGACGCGTTCGTCGAGTTCTCCCGGCAGCGGGCGCTGTCCTTCGACGGTCGGTGCAAGTCGTTCGCCGCCGCCGCCGACGGCACCGGCTGGGCCGAGGGCGCCGGGTCGCTGGTGCTGGAACGGCTCTCCGACGCCCGCCGCAACGGCCACCCGGTGCTCGCCGTCATCCGGGGCTCCGCGATCAACCAGGACGGCGCGTCCAACGGGCTCACCGCCCCCAACGGGCCCTCCCAGCGTCGGGTCATCCGGGCCGCGCTGGCCAACGCCCGGCTCGCCGGGCAGGAGATCGACGCGGTCGAGGCGCACGGCACCGGCACCCGGCTCGGCGACCCGATCGAGGCGCAGGCGCTGTTCGCCACGTACGGCCGGGACCGGCCCGCCGACCGGCCACTGTGGCTCGGCTCGCTGAAGTCCAACATCGGCCACTCGCAGGCCGCCGCCGGGGTCGGCGGGGTGATCAAGATGGTGCAGGCGATGCGGCACGGGGTGCTGCCCCGTACCCTGCACGTCGACGAGCCCAGCGGCGAGATCGACTGGTCGCCCGGCACGGTCAAGCTGCTCACCGAGCCGGTGGAGTGGCCGCAGACCGGCCGGGCCCGCCGCTGTGCGGTCTCCTCCTTCGGCATCAGCGGCACCAACGCCCACGTCGTGCTCGAAGAGGTGGCCCCGGCCGAGGAGGACGAGCAGCCGGCCACCCCGGCGGTGCTGCCGTGGGTGCTCTCCGGGCACACCGACCGGGCGCTGCGGGCCCAGGCGCGGCGGCTGCTGTCGCACCTGGACGCCGTACCTGCCGACCCGGCCGCCGTGGGGCGGACGCTGGCCGGCCGGGCGCGGCTCGACCATCGGGCCGTGGTGCTCGGCGGCGACCTGCCGGACCTGCGGACGGCGCTCGGCGCGGTCGCCGAGGGGCTGCCCGCCGCCACCTCGGTCACCGGCACCGCCGACGCCGCCGGTCGGGTCGTGTTTGTCTTCCCCGGCCAGGGCGCCCAGTGGGTCGGCATGGCCGCCGCGCTGCTGGACTCCTCGTCGGTGTTCGCCGAGCAGATGGGCCGCTGCGCCACCGAGCTGCGCGCCTACGTCGACTGGGACCTGCTCGACGTGGTCCGGGGGGTGCCCGGCGCACCCTCCCTGGAATGGGTGGACGTCGTCCAGCCCGCCCTGTGGGCGATGATGGTCTCCCTCGCCGCCACCTGGCGCAGCTACGGCGTCGAACCCGACGCGGTGGTCGGCCACTCGCAGGGTGAGATCGCCGCCGCCTGTGTGGCCGGCGGGCTCTCCCTGGCCGACGGGGCGCGGGTGGTGACCCTGCGCAGCCGGGCCATCGGCGAGAAGCTGGCCGGCCGGGGCGGCATGGTCTCGGTCGGGCTGCCGGCCGACCGGGCGCAGGAGCGGATCGCCAGATGGGCGGGCGACATCTCCCTCGCCGTGGTCAACGGTGCCGGTTCGGTGGTGGTCTCCGGCACCCCGGAGGCGCTGCGCGAACTCATCGCCGAGCTGAGCGAGGAGGGGGTGCGGGTCAAGCAGGTCGCCGTCGACTACGCCTCGCACTCCGCGCAGGTGGAGCTGCTGGAACACCGGCTGCTGGAGGACCTGGCCCCGATCAACCCGAAGACCGGGACGATCCGGATGCTCTCCACCGTCACCGGCGACTGGGTGGACACCGCCACCCTCGACGCCCGCTACTGGTACGACAACCTCCGCAACACGGTCCGGTTCGACCCGGCGATCCGCTCTCTCGCCGGGCAGGGCTGGACCGGGTTCGTGGAGGTCAGCCCGCACCCGGTGCTCGGCATGGGGATGCAGGAGACGCTGGAGTCGGCGGACCGGCCGACGGTGGTCACCGGCACCCTGCGCCGCGACGACGGCGGCCTGGACCGGCTGCTCACCTCCCTGGCCGAGCTGTACGTCCGGGGCGTCGACGTGGACTGGGCCGCCGCCCTACCCGGCACCCGCCGGGCCGACCTGCCCACGTACGCCTTCCAGCACGAGCGTTACTGGATCGCGCCGACCGTCGCCGCCCCGGTCTCCGGCGGCACCGACGCCGGGTTCTGGGACGCCGTGGAACGCGCCGACGTCGACCTGCTCGCCGACGGGCTCGGCGTCGACAGCGCACTGGTCGGGGAGGTGCTGCCCGGCCTGACGTCGTGGCGGTCCCGGCAGCGTGACGTCGCCACCGTGGACGGTTGGCGGTACCGGGTGGTGTGGCGGCCGACCGAGGTGCCCACCGGCGGGCAGCTCACCGGCGTGTGGTGGGTGGTCGCCCCGGCGGCGCTGGCCGACGACGAGCGGCTGCGTACGCTCGCCGACGGCCTGACCGCCCGGGGCGCCGAGGTGGTCACCGTCACCGGCACCGACCACGCCGGCCGGGAGGCCCCCGCCGGGGTGCTGTCCCTGCTCGCCCTGGACGACGGCCCCGACCCGCTGGGTGTCGGCCTGTCCGCCGGGATCACCGCCACCGTGTCGCTGGTGCACGCGCTGGCCGCGTCCGACTTCAGCGGCCGGCTCTGGTGCGTCACCGCCGGTGGGGTCGGGGTGGACCGGTTCGAGCCGGTCGCCGACCCGGCCCAGGGCGCCCTGTGGGGCCTGGGCACGGTGCTCTCCCTCGACTACCCCGGCTGGTGGGGCGGCCTGGTCGACCTGCCCGCCGAGTGGACGCCGCAGACCGTCGACCGGCTGGCCGACGTGCTGACCGGCGGCGGCGAGGACCAGGTGGCGCTGCGGGCGGCCGGCACGCTGGCCCGCCGGATGGTCCGCCGTCCGGTGACCGGGGCGCCCGAGCGGCGTTGGCGACCCGCCGGCACCGTCCTGGTCACCGGCGGCACCGGCGGGGTCGGCGGGCACGTCACCGAATGGCTGGTCGGCAACGGCGCGCAGCGGGTGGTGCTGGCGAGCCGGCGCGGCCCGGACGCCCCGGGTGCGGCCGAGCTGACGGCCCGGCACCCGGAGGTCGAGGTCGTCGCCCTCGACGTGGCCGACCGGGACGCGGTCGCCGCGCTGCTGGCCGACCTCGGTGACGAGCTGACCGCCGTGTTCCACGCCGCCGGGGTGCTGCACCCCGAGGTGCCGTTGGGGCAGACCGGCCTGGACGACTTCGCCGACGTGTGCCGGGCGAAGGTGCTCGGCGCGGTGCACCTGGACGAGTTGACCGCCGACCGGCCGTTGGACGCGTTCGTGGTGTTCTCCTCGGGCGCTGCGGTGTGGGGCAGCGCCGGGCAGGCCGGGTACGCGACCGCGAACGCGTACCTGGACGCGTTGGCGCACCGGCGGCGCAGTCGGGGCGCGGTCGCCACCTCGGTCGCCTGGGGTAGCTGGGGCGGCGGCGGTGGCATGGCCGGCGGCGAGGTCGGGGCGCACCTCGACCGGCTCGGCGTCGGCGTGATGGACCCCCGGCTCGCCGTCGATGCGCTCGGACAGGCCCTCGACCACGACGAGAGCCACCTTGTCGTCGCCGACATCGACTGGGCCCGGTTCGCTCCCATCTACACCCTTTCCCGGCCCCGGCCGCTGCTGGCCGAGCTGCCCGACGCCGCACCGGAGGCCGCCGAGACCACCGAGGCGGGGGCGTCGTCGGCGCTCGCCGACCGGCTCGGCACGCTGCCCGAGGCCGAACAGCGCGCCCTGCTGCTGGAGACCGTCCGCACCAACGTGGCCGCCGTCCTCGGCTACGGCGACGCCGACCTGGTCGAACCGCAGCGGGCTTTCAAGGAACTCGGCATGGACTCGGTGACCGCCGTCGAGCTGCGCAACCGGCTCAGCGCCGCCACCGGCGTACGGCTCTCCGCCACCCTGGTGTTCGACCACCCCAACCCGACCGCCCTGGCCGACCAGCTCCGGGCGGAACTCGGCTACACCGGCGACACCGCCGGCGGCCTGCTGGCCGAGCTGGACCGGCTGGAGGTCACCGTGGCCGGCCTGACGCCGGAGGAGATCGAACGCAACCGGGTCACCGCCCGGCTCCAGTCGCTGCTGGCGAAGCTCAACGAGACGCTCAGCACCACCACCGGCACCACCCTCGTCGACCGGCTCGAAACGGCCTCCGCCGACGACGTGTTCGACCTGATCGACAAGGAACTCGGCATGACCTGAGCCGCCACCGCGCTCCCGGAGCAACGTGTCCCGCTGGCAACGAGTTTGGTGAGGTTCGGATGGCGAACGAAGAGAAGCTCCTCGAGTACCTGAAGCGGGTCACCGCCGATCTGCACCGCACCCGGGAGCGGCTGCGCGAGGTCGAGTCGCAGGAGCAGGACCCGATCGCGATCGTCGGCATGGCCTGCCGCTACCCGGGCGGGGTCAACTCGCCCGAGGACCTGTGGCGGCTGGTCGCCGACGGTGTCGACGCCATCGGCGAGTTCCCCACCGACCGGGGCTGGGACACCGCCGCCCTCTACGACGCCGACCCGGACGCCGCCGGCAGCAGCTACGTCCAACAGGGCGGGTTCGTCCACGACGCCGACGAGTTCGACGCCGAGTTCTTCGGCATCTCTCCCCGCGAGGCGTTGGCCATGGACCCGCAGCAGCGGCTGGTGCTGGAGACGAGCTGGGAGGCGTGCGAACGGGCCGGCATCAACCCCGACACGTTGCGCGGCGGCCCGGTCGGCGTCTTCGTCGGCTGCGGCGGCCAGGACTACTGGGACCGGCTCACCGTGCTGCCCGAGCCGGTCGAGGCGTACATGAGCACCGGCAGCTCCGGGGCGGTCATCTCCGGCCGGGTCGCGTACAGCCTCGGGTTCGAGGGGCCGGCCGTCACCGTCAACACCGCCTGCTCGTCGTCGCTCGTCGCGCTGCACCTCGCCGCGCACGCGCTGCGGCAACGGGAGTGCGGGCTGGCGCTGGCCGGTGGCGTCACCGTCATGTCGACGCCCGGCGCGTTCGTCGCGTTCAGCCGGCAGCGGGGGCTCGCCTCCGACGGCCGCTGCAAGCCGTTCTCCGACGACGCCGACGGCACCGGCTGGGGTGAGGGCGTCGGCATGCTGCTGCTGGAACGACTCTCCGACGCCCAGCGCAACGGCCACCGGGTGCTCGCCGTCATCCGGGGTTCCGCGATCAACCAGGACGGCGCGTCCAACGGGCTCACCGCCCCCAACGGGGTGGCCCAGCAGCGGGTCATCCTCCAGGCGCTCGCCAACGCCGGCCTCACCTCCGGCGACGTCGACCTGATCGAGGCGCACGGCACCGGCACCACCCTCGGTGACCCGATCGAGGCGGAGGCGCTGATCGCCACGTACGGGCGGGACCGGCCGGCGGACCGGCCGCTCTGGCTCGGCTCGGTCAAGTCGAACATCGGCCACGCCCAGGCCGCCGCCGCCGTCAGCGGCGTGATCAAGATGGTGATGGCGCTGCACAACGGCGTCCTGCCCAAGAGCCTGCACGTGGGGGAGCCGTCCACCCACGTCGACTGGTCCGCCGGCACGGTGCAGCTGCTGACCGAGGCGCGGCAGTGGCCCGATCACGGCCAGCCGCGCCGGGGCGGGGTGTCGTCGTTCGGGGTGAGCGGCACCAACGGGCACGTGATCCTGGAGCAGGCCCCCCCCGTTGAGGTCGTCGAGTCGGCCGGGACCGCCGAGCCGCCGGTGGTGCTCTGGCCGCTGTCCGGCCGGTCGACGGCGGCGCTCGCCGGGCAGGCCGCCCGGCTGCGGGAGTTCCTCACCGACGAACGGCCGGTCGACGTCGGGTTCTCGCTGGGCACCACCCGGGCCGCCGGCGCGTACCGGGGTGTGGTGCTCGGCGACGACGTGGCCGGTCTGGAGACCCTGGCCGCCGGCGGTGGTGTGTCGGGTCGGGTGACCTCCGGTCGTACGGCGGTGGTGTTCACCGGGCAGGGTGCGCAGCGGGTGGGGATGGGTCGTGAGTTGGCGGCGGCGTTCCCGGTGTTCGCGGCTGCGTTGGACGAGGTGTGTGCGGCGTTCGGGCCGTTGTTGGACGGTGATCTGCGGGAGGTGATGTTCGCCGATCCGGATGGTGTGTTGGATCAGACGGGGTGGACGCAGCCGGCGTTGTTCGCGGTCGAGGTGGCCCTGTTCCGGCTCGCCGAATCCTGGGGGTTGAAGCCTGACTTCGTGGCCGGTCACTCGATCGGTGAGTTGGCTGCGGCGCACGTGGCCGGGGTGTGGTCGTTGGAGGACGCGTGTCGGGTGGTGGCGGCGCGTGGTGGTTTGATGCAGGCGCTTCCGGCGGGTGGGGCGATGTTGGCGATCGCCGCGCCGCTGGCCGAGCTGGATCTCGGTGACATCGATGTGGCGGCGGTGAACGGTCCCCGTGCGGTGGTGGTGTCGGGGACCGAGGAGCAGGTCGCGGCGTTGGAGGCGTCGCTTGAGGTGAAGACGCGTCGGTTGCGGGTGTCGCATGCGTTCCACTCGCACCTGATGGACCCGATGCTGGCCGGGTACGGGCAGGTCGTCGACGGGGTGACCGCGAGCCCGGCGGGAATCCCGCTGGTGTCGACCGCGACTGGTGATCTCGCCACCGATGCCGAGTTGGGCAGCGTCGGGTACTGGCAGGGTCAGGTGCGGGGGACGGTGCGGTTCGCCGACGCGGTGGCCGCCCTGGCGGCCCGTGGGGTGACCCGGTTCATCGAGATCGGGCCGGACAGTGTGCTCACCGCGATGGTCGCCAACTGCGTCGACGATGCGGTGACCGTCGCGTTGCAGCGGCGGGACCGGGAACAGGTCGAGGCGTACGCCGCCGGGATGGCGCAGGCGTGGACCACCGGCGTCGACCTCGACTGGGCGGCGGTCAACCCCGGCGGCCGGACCGTCGACCTGCCCACCTACGCCTTCCAGCACCAGCGGTTCTGGCTGGACGCCCCGGCCGACCCCGGTGACGCCACCGCGATGGGCCTGGACTCCGCCGACCATCCGCTGCTCGGCGCGGCCGTCACCCTCGCCAACGCCGACGGGGCCGTCCTCACCGGCCGGCTCTCCCTCGACCGGCACCCGTGGCTCGCCGACCACACCGTCGGCGGCGCGGTGGTCTTCCCCGGCACCGGCTACGTCGACCTCGCCCTGCACGCCGGGGCACAGGTAGGCGTCGAAACCGTCGACGAGTTGACCATCGAAGCCCCGCTGGTCCTGCCCGAACACGGCGGCGTCCAGCTCCAGGTCGTCGTCGGCCCCGCCGGCACCGACCACACCCGCACCCTCCAGGTGTACGCCCGCAGCGCCGACACCGACGCCCCGTGGACCCGGCACGCCAGCGGGGTGCTCGCCCCCGGGCCGCGTACCACCGGGACCGCGCTCACGCAGTGGCCGCCGGCCGACACCGAAGTGGTGCCCATCGACGACCTCTACCAGCACCTGGCGGCCGGCGGCCTCGGCTACGGCCCGGTGTTCCGGGGCCTGCGCCGGGTCTGGCGGCGCGGCGACGAGTTCTTTGCCGAGGTCACCCTGCCGGAGGGGGTGGACGCCGACGGGTTCGGCCTGCACCCCGCCGTGCTCGACGCCGGCCTGCACGCCCTCGGCCTCGCCGACGGGGACACCTTCCGGGGACTCCCGTTCGCCTGGACCGGCCTCACCCTGCACGCCACCGGCGCGGCCGGTGTCCGGGTCCGGCTCACCCCGGTCGGCTCCGGGGTCCGGATCGCGGTCGCCGACGCGGTCGGCGCACCCGTCGCCACCGTCGACTCGCTGGTGCTGCGCCCCGTCCAGGCGACCCGTCCGGGCGGGGTCGCCGACGCGCTGTTCGACCTGACCTGGCCGGAGATCGGTACCCTCACCGGCACGGTCGTCCCGTCCTGGGCCCACCATCCGGCCACCGGCACCGCGCCGGCCACCCCCGAGGTGGACCTGCTGGTGCTGACCGCCGGCAGCGCCGGGGATGCCGCCGGTCCGCAAGCAGTGCACGACGAGGTGAACCGGGTCCTCGGCCTGGTGCAGGAGTGGCTGGCCGGCCCCGACACCCACCGGCTCGTGGTGCTCACCCGGCGTGCCGTCGGCGGCGACGGGACCGACCTGACCGGGGCGGCCGTCTGGGGGCTGCTCCGCTCGGCGCAGGCCGAGAACCCCGACCGGCTGCTGCTGGTCGACACCGACCCGGACGCGGACGTGGCCGGGACGCTCGCGCTGGCCCTGGCCACCGGCGAGCCACAGGTACGGGTCCGCGACGGCGTGGTCTCGGTGCCCCGGCTCACCCGTCAGGTCGTCGAACCGTCCACCCCGGACGCCCCGCTCTACGGCAGCGGCACGGTGCTGGTCACCGGTGCGACAGGTGCCCTCGGCGCGGCCGTGGCCCGGCACCTGGTGACCACGCACGGGGTGACCCGGCTGCTGCTGGTGTCCCGCCGGGGTCCCGCCGCGCAGGGGGCCGACGACCTGGTCGCCGAGCTGACCGCGGCCGGCGCGCGGGTCGAGTTGGTCGCCTGCGACGTGGCTGACCGGGATGAGTTGACCGCCGTGTTGGCCGGTGTGCCGGACCTGTCGGCGGTGGTGCACACCGCCGGTGTGCTCGACGACGGCGTGGTGTCGTCGCTGTCCGCCGCCCGGCTGTCGGCGGTGCTGCGGCCCAAGGTGGATGCGGCGTGGCTGCTCGACGAGGCGACCCGGGGTCGGGAGCTGTCGGCGTTCGTGTTGTTCTCGTCGTTGTCCGGGGTGCTGGGTGCGCCGGGGCAGGGTAACTACGCGGCGGCGAACGCGTTCCTCGACGCGCTTGCCACCACCCGTCGGGCTGCCGGGTTGTCGGCGGTGTCGTTGGCGTGGGGGCTGTGGGGTGAGGGTTCGGCGATGACCGACCGGCTCGGCGACGCCGACCGGGAGCGGATGTCCCGGGGCGGGGTGCTGCCGCTGACCACCGCCGACGGGCTGGCCCTGCTCGACACCGCCGTGGCCAACCCGTACCCGACCGCGGTGCCGGCCCGGCTCGACCTGGCTGCCCTGCGTACCCTCGGCGAGGACCTGCCGTTGCCGTTCCACGGCCTGGTCCGCCCGGCCCGGCGGACGGCCGCCCGTGCCGCCGCAGGCGTCGCCACCGGGTGGGCGGCGGACCTCGCCGCGCTGTCCGCCGAGGAACGCGAACGCGCCGCGACCGCCCTGGTCCTCAGCCAGGTGGCGGCGGTGCTCGGGCACGCCTCCGCCGAACGCATCGACGCCGGCCGGGCGTTCCAGGAACTGGGCTTCGACTCGCTCACCGCCGTCGAGCTGCGCAACGGGCTCTCCGCCGCCACCGGCCTGCGGCTGCCCGCCACCCTGATCTTCGACTACCCGTCGCCGCGTGACCTGGCCCGGCACCTGCTCAGCGAGATCGCCGGCCCGGACGGCGTCGACGCCGTCCGGAAGGTCGCCACGACCGTCGCCGAGGACGAGCCGCTGGCGATCGTCGGGATGGCCTGCCGCTACCCCGGCGGCGTCACCTCGCCCGAGGACCTGTGGCGGCTGATCGCCGACGGCGCGGACGCCATCGACGGTTTCCCCACCGACCGGGGCTGGGACCTGGCCCGGCTCTACGACCCGACCAGCACCCGCCCCGACACCACGTACGTGGACAGGGGCGGTTTCCTCACCGACGCCGCCGAGTTCGACCCGGTCTTCTTCGGCATCTCCCCCCGCGAAGCGGTGATCATGGACCCGCAGCAGCGGCTGCTGCTGGAGGTGTCGTGGGAGGCGTTCGAGCGGGCCGGCATCGACCCGGGCACGCTGCGCGGCTCGTCCACCGGCGTGTTCGCCGGGGTCATGTACCACGACTACGTCTCCGGGCACAGCGCCGGCAGTGTCGTCACCGGTCGGGTGGCGTACACGCTCGGGCTGGAGGGGCCGGCGGTGTCGGTCGACACGGCGTGTTCGTCGTCGTTGGTGGCGATGCATCTGGCGGGTCAGGCGTTGCGGTCGGGTGAGTGTGATCTGGCGTTGGCCGGTGGGGTGACGGTGATGGCGACGCCGGAGACGTTCGTGGAGTTTTCGCGGCAGCGGGGGTTGGCGCCTGATGGTCGGTGCAAGCCGTTCGCGGCGGCGGCTGACGGGACGGGTTGGTCCGAGGGCGTCGGCGTGCTGGTGTTGGAGCGGTTGTCCGACGCGGTGCGCAACGGGCACCGGGTGCTGGGCGTGGTTCGCGGTTCGGCGGTGAACCAGGACGGCGCGTCGAACGGGCTGACCGCTCCGAACGGTCCCTCGCAGCAGCGGGTGATCCGGCAGGCCCTGGCGAATGCCGGGGTGTCGGCGGCTGAGGTGGACGTGGTGGAGGCGCACGGTACGGGTACCACGTTGGGTGATCCGATCGAGGCGCAGGCGATTCTGGCGACGTACGGTCGGGATCGGGAGCGGCCGTTGTGGTTGGGTTCGGTGAAGTCGAACCTGGGTCACACGCAGGCGGCGGCTGGTGTGGCGGGTGTGATGAAGATGGTGTTGGCGATGCGGCACGGGGTGGTGCCGCGGACGTTGCACGTGGACGCGCCGAGCCCGCACGTGGACTGGTCCGCCGGCGACGTACGGCTCGCCACCGACGAGGTGAGCTGGCCGGAGCTGGACCGGCCGCGTCGGGCGGCGGTGTCGTCGTTCGGCATCAGCGGCACCAACGCCCACCTGATCCTGGAACAGGCCCCCGAAACCGCGCCGCCCGCGCCGCCGGCCCCGACGCCGGTGCCGCTGTGGCCGGTCTCCGGCCGGTCGGCCAGCGGCCTCGCCGCCCAGGCTGCCCGTCTCGCCGACTTCCTCGCCGACGCCGACCTGGACCCCGCCGACGTGGCGTTGACCCTCGGCACCGGCCGGGCGGCCCTGGAGCACCGGGGGGTGGCCGTCGGTGACGGCGTCGCCGGTCTCCGCGCCCTCGCCGCCGGCCAGGGCGTGCACGGCCACCTGACCACCGGTCGTACGGCGGTGGTGTTCACCGGTCAGGGCGCGCAGCGGGTCGGCATGGGCCGTGACCTCGCGGCGGCGTACCCGGTGTTCGCCGCTGCCCTGGACGAGGTGTGTGCCACGTTCGCGCCCCTGCTGGACGGTGATCTGCGGGAGGTGATGTTCGCCGACCCGGACGGTGTCCTGGACCAGACGGGCTGGACGCAGCCGGCTCTGTTCGCGGTCGAGGTGGCCCTGTTCCGCCTGGCCGAGTCTTGGGGGTTGAAGCCTGACTTCGTGGCCGGGCACTCCATCGGTGAGCTGGCCGCCGCCCACGTCGCCGGGGTGTGGTCCCTGGAGGACGCGTGCCGCGTGGTGGCGGCCCGGGGTGGCTTGATGCAGGCCCTTCCGGCGGGTGGGGCGATGCTGGCGATCGCCGCCCCGTTGGCCGAGTTGGACCTGGGCGACATCGACGTGGCGGCGGTGAACGGTCCCCGTGCGGTGGTGGTGTCGGGGACCGAGGAGCAGATCGCGGCGCTGGAAGCCTCCCTCGAGGTGAAGACCCGTCGGTTGCGGGTGTCGCACGCGTTCCACTCGCACCTGATGGACCCGATGCTCGCCGGCTACGGGCTGGTCCTCGAAGGCGTCACCGCCAACCCGGCGGGCATCCCGCTGGTGTCCACCGCGACCGGTGACCTCGCCACCGACGACGAGTTGGGTTCGGTCGGATACTGGCAGGGCCAGGTGCGGGGCACGGTGCGGTTCGCCGACGCCGTCGCCGCCCTCGCCGCGCGGGGGGTGACCCGGTTCGTGGAGATCGGGCCGGACAGCGTCCTCACCACCATGGTCGCCGACAGCGTCGGCGACGCGGTGACCATCGCGTTGCAGCGGCGGGACCGGGAACAGGTCACCGCGTACACCACCGGGATGGCGCAGGCGTGGACCACCGGCGTCGACCTCGACTGGGCCGCCATCCACCCCGGCGCCCGGCAGGTCGACCTGCCCACCTACGCCTTCCAACGCCAGCACTACTGGCTCTACGACCCGGCCCTCGTCGGCGCCGGCCTGCTCGCCGCCACCCACCCGCTGCTCGACGCCACCGTGCCGCTGGCCAACACCGACGGCGTCGTCTTCACCGGCAGGTGGTCGCTGCACACCCACCCGTGGCTCGCCGACCACGCCGTCGGCGGGACTGTCGTGTTCCCCGGCACCGGCCTGGTCGAACTCGCCATCCACGCCGGCGACCAGGCCGGCGTCGGCCTGCTCGACGAACTGACCCTGCACGCGCCGCTCGTCGTCCCCGCCGCCGGCAGCGTCGAGGTGCAGGTCGCCGTGGAGCCGCCTGACCCGACCGGCCGTCGGGCCGTCCTGGTGCACTCCCGGGAACGCGACGACGTCCCGTGGACCCGGCACGCCACCGGCGTCCTCACCGCCGGGGACACCCCGGGTGTCGCGCTCACCGCGTGGCCCCCCGCCGACGCCGAGCCGCTGCCGCTGGTCGGCCTCTACGACGACCTCGCCACCGGCGGCCTCGACTACGGCCCGGTCTTCCAGGGCCTACGCCGCGCCTGGCGGGCCGGTGACGAACTCTTCGCCGAGGTCGACCTCCCCGACGGTACGGAAACCGACGGCTACGGCCTGCACCCGGCGCTGTTCGACGCCGGCCTGCACGTCCTCACCCGCGCCGACGGCGACACCCCCCGGGGGCTGCCGTTCGCCTGGTCGGGGGTGACGCTGCACGCCACCGGCGCGACCAGCCTGCGGGTCCGGCTCACCCCGGCCGGCAGCGGGGTCCGGATCGCCGTCGCCGACGCGGTCGGCGCACCCGTGGCCACCGTACGGTCGCTGGTGCTCCGCCCCGTGCAGGTCACCGCCGGCACCGGTGTCGCCGACGCGCTGTTCGGCCTGGACTGGCAGCCGGTCACCGTCATCCCGACCGCCACCACCTGGACCTGGCACCCCGACACCGTGGGGGCCACCCCGACCGACGGCGGCCCCACCGACGCGGTGGTGCTGCGGGCCGGCGGCACCGACGACGTGCACGCCGAGCTGCACCGGGTGCTGGCGGTCACCCAGCGCTGGCTGGCCGGGGACGACCCCGCGCCGCTGGTCGTCCTCACCCGCCACGCCGTCGGCGACGACGTGACCGACCTGGCCGGCGCGGCGGTCTGGGGGCTGCTGCGTTCCGCGCAGGCGGAGAACCCCGACCGCATCCTGCTCGTCGACGCCGACACCGACCGGCCCGACGACGCCCTGCCGGCGGCCCTGGCGGCCGGCGACCCGCAGGTGTCGATCCGCGACGGCGTCGTCCGGGTGCCCCGGATCGTCCGCCGGACGCTCCCGGCGACCCCGTCGGACGCCCCGCTCTACGGCACCGGCACGGTGCTGGTCACCGGTGCGACAGGTGCCCTCGGCGCGGCCGTGGCCCGGCACCTGGTGACGGCGCACGCCGTGCCGAGGCTGCTGCTGCTCTCCCGCAGCGGCCCGGCCGCCGCCGGTGCCGACGACCTCGTCGCCGAGCTGACTGCCGCTGGCGCGCGGGTGGACCTGGTCGCCTGCGACGTGGCCGACCGGGACCAGTTGACCGCCGTCCTGGCCGATGTGCCGGACCTGTCGGCCGTGGTGCACACCGCCGGTGTGCTCGACGACGGCGTGGTGTCGTCGCTGACCCCGGACCGGGTCTCGGCGGTGCTGCGGCCCAAGGTGGATGCGGCGTGGCTGCTCGACGAGGCGACCCGGGGTCGGGAGCTGTCGGCGTTCGTGTTGTTCTCGTCGTTGTCCGGGGTGCTGGGTGCGCCGGGGCAGGGCAACTATGCGGCGGCGAACGCGTTCCTGGACGCGCTTGCCACCACCCGTCGGGCTGCCGGGTTGTCGGCGGTGTCGTTGGCGTGGGGGCTGTGGGGTGAGGGTTCGGCGATGACCGACCGGCTCGTCGACGCCGACCGGGAGCGGATGTCCCGGGGCGGGGTGCTGCCGCTGACCACCACCGACGGGTTGGCCCTGCTCGACACCGCCGTCGCCGGCGGACCGGCCACCCTCGTCCCGGCCCGGCTCGACGTGCCGACACTGCGTACCCTCGGCGACCGGCTGCCCCCGGTGTTCCGCGCCCTGACCGGGCCGACCCGGCGCACGGCCACCGCCGCCAGCGCCGTCGACCGGGCGGGCGGCGACTGGCTGGCCGGCCTGCCGGAGCAGGAGCGCGCCGGTGCCGTCCGGCACCTGGTGCACACCCACGTCGCCGCCGTGCTCGGCCTCGCCGGCCCGGACGCGGTCGAGGCGGACCGCACCTTCCAGAGCCTCGGCTTCGACTCGCTCACCGCCGTCGAGCTGCGCAACGCGCTCTCCACGGCGGCCGGTCTGCGACTCCCGGCCACTCTGATCTTCGACTACCCGACGCCGGTGGCCCTCGCCGAGTTCCTGTACGGCGAGCTGAGCGGCGCGCTCGACGTACCGCAGGAACGGCGCAGCGCCACCACGGCGTTCGGTGACGAACCGGTGGCGATCGTCGGGATGGCCTGCCGCTACCCCGGCGGGGTGTCCTCCCCGGAGGACCTGTGGCGGCTCGTCGCCGACGGCGTCGACGCCATCGACGGCTTCCCCACCGACCGGGGCTGGGACCTGGCCCGGCTCTACGACCCGACCAGCACCCGTCCCGACACCAGCTACGCCGACCAGGGCGGCTTCCTGCCCGGCGCGGCCGGCTTCGACCCGGCGTTCTTCGGCATCTCGCCCCGCGAGGCCGTGCTGATGGACCCGCAGCAGCGGCAACTGTTGGAGGTCTCCTGGGAGGCGTTCGAGCGGGCCGGCATCGACCCCTCCTCGGTCCGTGGCTCCGCCACCGGTGTCTTCGCCGGCCTGATGTACCACGACTACGTGACCGGGCACAGCGCCGGCAGCGTCGTCTCCGGGCGGATCGCCTACACCCTCGGCCTCGAAGGCCCCGCCGTCACCGTAGACACGGCGTGTTCGTCGTCGTTGGTGGCGATGCACCTGGCGGGTCAGGCGTTGCGGTCGGGTGAGTGTGATCTGGCGTTGGCCGGTGGGGTGACGGTGATGGCGACGCCGGAGACGTTCGTGGAGTTCTCGCGGCAGCGGGGGTTGGCGCCGGATGGTCGGTGCAAGCCGTTCGCGGCGGCGGCTGACGGGACGGGCTGGTCCGAGGGCGTCGGCGTGCTGGTGCTCGAACGCCTCTCCGACGCCCGGCGGAACGGACACACCATCCTCGGTCTCGTCCGGGGCTCGGCGGTCAACCAGGACGGCGCGTCGAACGGCCTGACCGCCCCCAACGGGCCGGCGCAGCAGCGGGTGATCCGGCAGGCCCTCGCCAACGCCCGGGTGTCGGCCGCCGAGGTGGACGTGGTGGAGGCGCACGGTACGGGCACCACGTTGGGTGATCCGATCGAGGCGCAGGCGATTCTGGCGACGTACGGTCGGGATCGGGAGCGGCCGTTGTGGTTGGGTTCGGTGAAGTCGAACCTGGGTCACACGCAGGCGGCGGCGGGTGTCGCCGGGGTGATGAAGATGGTGCTGGCGATGCGGCACGGGGTGGTGCCCCGCACGTTGCACGTGGACGCGCCGAGCCCGCACGTGGACTGGTCCGCCGGTGACGTACGGCTCGCCACCGAGGCGGTCGACTGGCCCGCCAACGGCCACCCCCGTCGGGCGGCGGTGTCGTCGTTCGGCATCAGCGGCACCAACGCCCACGTCATCGTCGAGGAGTACCCGCAGCCCGTCGTGGCCCCCGAGCCGACGCCGGCACCGGCCGTGGTGCTCTGGCCGCTCGCCAGCCGCTCCACCACCGGCCTCACCGCCCAGGCCACCCGGCTGCGGGACTTCCTCACCGACGAACGGCCGGTCGACGTCGGGTATTCGCTGGCCGTCGGTCGGGCGGCGCTGGATCACCGGGCGGTGGCCGTCGGTGGTACGGCCGCCGACCTGGCCGTCTCCCTGGAGGCGCTGACCTCGGGTGCCGGCCTGTCGGGTCGGGTCACCGGGGGTCGTACGGCGGTGGTGTTCACCGGTCAGGGTGCGCAGCGGGTCGGCATGGGTCGTGAGTTGGCCGAAGCGTTCCCGGTGTTCGCGGCTGCCCTGGACGAGGTGTGTGCCGCGTTCGCGCCCCTGCTGGACGGTGATCTGCGGGAGGTGATGTTCACCGACCCGGACGGTGTTCTGGACCAGACGGGGTGGACGCAGCCGGCGTTGTTCGCGGTCGAGGTGGCGTTGTTCCGGCTCGCCGAATCCTGGGGGTTGAAGCCGGACTTCGTGGCCGGTCATTCGATCGGTGAGTTGGCCGCCGCGCATGTGGCCGGGGTGTGGTCGTTGGAGGACGCGTGTCGGGTGGTGGCGGCGCGTGGTGGTCTGATGCAGGCGCTTCCGGCGGGTGGGGCGATGCTGGCGATCGCCGCGCCGCTGGATGAGCTGGACCTCGGTGACATCGACGTGGCGGCGGTGAACGGCCCCCGCGCGGTGGTGGTGTCCGGCACGGAGGAGCAGATCGGCGCGCTGGAAGCCTCCCTTGCGGTGAAGACCCGTCGGCTTCGGGTGTCGCACGCGTTCCACTCGCACCTGATGGACCCGATGCTGGCCGAATACGGGCAGGTCGTCGACGGGGTGACCGCCAACCCGGCGGGCATTCCGCTGGTGTCGACCGCGACCGGTGACCTGGCCGGTGACGACGAACTCGGCTCGGTCGAATACTGGCAGGGCCAGGTGCGGGGCACCGTCCGGTTCGCCGACGCGGTCGCCGCCCTCGCCGCACGCGGAGTCACCCGGTTCATCGAGATCGGGCCGGACAGTGTGCTCACCGCGATGGTCGCCGACAGCCTCGACGACATGGTGACCATCGCGCTGCAACGCCGGGACCGGGAACAGGTCACCGCGTACGCCACCGGGATGGCGCAGGCGTGGACCACCGGCGTCGACCTCGACTGGGCGGCGGTCAACCCCGGCGGCCGGACCGTCGACCTGCCCACCTACGCCTTCCAGCACCAGCACTACTGGATGCAGGACACCGGCGCGGACCGGGACGTCACCGCCGCCGGGCTGCTCGACGCCGGGCACCCGCTGCTGTCGGCCGTCACCACCCTGCCCGACACCGACGGGCTGATCGCCACCGGGCTGCTGTCCCGGCGTACCCACCCGTGGCTGGCCGAGCACGCGCTGGGCGACACGATCGTGCTGCCCGGCACCGGACTCGTCGAACTCGCCCTCCGGGCCGGGGACCAGGTCGGCTGCGGCCGGCTGGCCGAACTCACCCTCCAGGCCCCACTGGTCGTCCCCGACGACGACGGCGTCCAGGTGCAGGTGGCCGTCGGCGCACCCGGCGAGGACGGCGGCCGGCCGGTCACCGTCTACTCCCGGCACCGGGACGCGCCGTGGACCCGGCACGCCACCGGCCTGCTCACCCCGGCCCCGGCCGACCCACCGGCCACCCCGGCGACCGTCTGGCCGCCGGCCGCCGCCACCCCCGTCGACGTCGACGGGATCTACGAGCGGATGGCCGACGCCGGACTGGTCTACGGCCCGGTCTTCCAGGGCCTGCGGACCGCCTGGCGGCACGGCGACGAGGTGTACGCCGAGGTGGCGCTCCCCGCCGACGTGCTCGACGCCGACCGGTTCCACCTGCACCCCGCCCTGTTCGACGCGGCCCTGCACGCCGTCGGGCTGAGCCGGGGCGAGGGCCGGCCCGGCGTCCCGTTCTCCTGGACCGGGGTCACCGTCCACGCCACCGGTGCCGCCGCGCTGCGGGTCACCGTCACCCCTGCCGGCCCCGACGAGGTCGCCCTCACCCTCACCGACCAGGACGGCGCACCCGTCGCCCGGGTCGACTCGCTGGTGCTGCGGGAGATCGACGCGGGTCAGCTCACCGCCGCCCGCGCCAGCCGGCAGGAACACCTCTACCGGGTCGACTGGACCCCGGTGCCGCTGCCCGCCACCCCGGCCACCGGCCGGTGGGCGCTGGTCGGCGTCGACGAGTTCAAGGTGGCCGCCGCGCTCGACACCGTCGGCCTGCTCGCCGAAACACACCCCGACCTGACGGCCCTCACCGCAGCCCTGGACGCGGGCAGGGCCGCACCGGACGTGGTGCTGGTCGCCAGCGTCCAACCCGACGCCCGGGACCTCGCCGCCGGTGCCCGGCACACCACCGGGCAGCTGCTCACCCTGCTCCAGGGCTGGCTCGCCGACGAGCGGCTGGCGTCGTCCCGGCTGCTGGTGCTCACCCACGGCGCGCAGGGCACCCGGGTCACCGAACCGGCCGCCGCGGCGGCCTGGGGTCTGGTCCGGTCGGCCCAGTCGGAGAACCCGGGCCGGATCGTCCTGGTCGACCTCGACGACCACGACGGGTCGGCCCAGGCGCTCCCGGCGGTGCTGGCCGGCGGCGAACCGCAGCTCGTCGTCCGCGAAGGCGTCGCCCACGCCGCCCGGCTGGTGCCCGCCGCCGCGCCCGACGGCACCCCCGGCAGCACCTTCACCGACGGCGGGACCGTGCTGCTCACCGGCGCCACCGGCACCCTCGGCGGGCTCGTCGCCCGGCACCTGGTCGACACGTACGGGGTGCGGCACCTGCTGCTGGCCAGCCGGCGTGGGCCGGACGCCGACGGGATGGCCGCGCTGCGCGACGACCTCACCGCCCGGGGAGCGGAGGTCACCGTGGCCGCCTGCGACCTGGCCGACCGGGACGCGGTCGCCGCACTGCTCGCCGGGGTGCCCGCCGGGCACCCGCTGACCGGGGTGGTGCACGCCGCCGGGGTGCTCGACGACGGGATCATCCCGTCACTGACCCGGGACCGCCTCGACGCGGTGCTGCGCCCCAAGGTCGACGCCGCCACCCACCTGCACGAGTTGACCCGCGACGCGGACCTCACCGCGTTCGTGCTGTTCTCCTCGGCGGCCGGCGTGCTCGGCGGCCCGGGGCAGGGCAACTACGCGGCGGCGAACGCCTTCCTCGACGCGCTGGCCGGGGCACGGCGGGCCGCCGGACTGCCCGCCCAGTCCCTGGCCTGGGGGCCGTGGGCCGGCGGTGGGATGGCCGACGACCTCGGCGGCACCGACCGGGCCCGGATGTCGCGGGGTGGGGTGCTGCCGATGTCCACCACCGAAGGGCTGGCTCTGCTGGACGCGGCGCTGGCCCGCACCGAGGCGGTGCTCGTCCCGGTCAAGGCCGACCTGGGCACCCCGGCGGGCGACGAGGTGCCGGCGATCCTGCGGGCCCTGGTCACCCCGACCCGGCGGGCCGCGTCGGCAACGAACCGGCCCGACCCGGCGGCGCTGCGGCGTACCCTCGGCGGGCTGGACGCCGACGGCCAGCAGGCGCTGCTGGCCGACCTGGTCCGCTCGCGCGCCGCGACGGTGCTCGGCCACGGCGACGCCGCCGACCTCGACCCGGCGCTGCGCTTCGTCGAGCTGGGCTTCGACTCGCTCACCGCGATGGAGCTGCGCACCGCGCTCAACGAGGCGACCGGTCTGCGGCTGGCCACCGGGGTGGTCTTCGACCACGGCAGCGTCGACGAACTCGCCGCGCTGCTGCGCACCGAGCTGGCCGCGCCACCGGCCGAGGAGCGGGCCGGCACGCCCGACGCCGCCGCCGACACGATGAGCGCGCTGTTCCGCACCGCCGTCAAGAGCGGCCGGGTGCAGCAGGGCCTGTCCCTGCTGTACGCGGTGGCCGACATCCGGCCCACCTTCGACGGCCCGGCCGACCTGCCGCAGGTCCCCGCCCCGCGCCGGCTCGCCCGGGGCGACCAGGGGCCGGCGATCATCTGCTTCCCGTCGCCGATGGCGCTCGGCGGCGACCAGCAGTACGCCCGGTTCACCGCCGAGTTCGGCGGCACCCGGGACGTGTGGACCCTGCCGGTGCCCGGATTCGGCCGGGACGAGAGCCTGCCCGCCTCCGCCGACGCGGCGGTACGGGTCTTCGCCGAGATGGTCCGTCCGATCGCCGAGCAGGGGCCGTACGTGATCGTCGGATACTCCTCCGGCGGGTTGTTCGCCCACGCCACCGCCGGTGAGCTGGAGCGGCAGGGGCACGGCCCGGCCGGGGTGGTGCTGCTGGACACCTACCTCACCACCGGCAGCACCACGGCGACGTTCTTCACCCACATGCTCGACTCGCTGCTGGACCGGGAGGCCACCTTCGGCGAGTTCAGCAGCGCCCGGCTGTCGGCGATGGGCCGCTACGTCCGGCTGTTGCAGAGCTGCCCGGTGGAGGAGATCGACACGCCGGTGCTCTTCGTCCGGCCGCAGGAGTCCATCGTGGCCGGCGGGGACGACGACGGGTGGCGGGCCACCTGGGAGACCCCGCACACGCTCCGGGAGGTGCCCGGCGACCACTTCACCATGATGGAGGGGCAGGTCGCCACGACCGCCGGGGTGGTACGGGACTGGATCGCGCAGTGACGACACCGGGAGTGGACGACATGACACTGGCACCGACCGCGAAGGGCACCGTCGAGTTCGGTGACCACCGGACCTGGTACCGGGTGACGGGCGAGCTGCACGACGGCAAGCCGCCGCTGGTGGTGCTGCACGGCGGGCCCGGCAGCACCCACGACTACCTGCTGAACATGGCCGGGTTGAGCCGGTCCGGCTGGCCGGTGGTGCACTACGACCAGCTCGGCAACGGTGGCTCCACCCACCTGCGGGGCCGGGGCGCCGACTTCTGGACCGTCGAGCTGTTCCTCGCCGAACTCGACAACCTGCTGCGCGGGCTCGGCATCGCCGAGGAGTACGTGCTGTTCGGGCAGTCCTGGGGCGGGGTGCTGGCGGCGGCCCACGCGGCCGACCGGCCGGCCGGGCTGCGCGGCCTGGTGATCGCCAACGCGCCCGCGTCGTACCCGCTGTGGCTGCCGGAGCTGGACGTGCTGCGGGCCGCGCTGCCCCCCGGGGTGGACGCGACGCTGCGCCGGCACGAGGCCGCCGGCACCACCGGCAGCCCGGCGTACACGGCCGCGATGATGGTGTTCTACCAGCGGCACGTGTGCCGGCGGAAGCCGTTGCCGCCGGAGCTGATGGCCACCTTCATGGAGATCAACGGCGATCCGACCGTCTACCACGCGATGAACGGGCCGAGCGAGTTCCACATCACCGGCACGCTGCGCGACTACTCGCTGCTCGACCGGCTGCCGCAGATCGACACCCCGACCCTGGTGATCAGCGGCGAGTACGACGAGGTCACCCCGGCGGCCGTGCGCCCCTTCCACGATCTCGTCCCCGGGGCCCGCTGGGAGATCATCGAGGGGGCCAGCCACCTGCCCCACCTGGAGACCCCGGAGCGGTTCACCGAGATCCTCACCCAGTTCCTCGACAAGCTCTGAAACCCCGACCACCCGGACGGCCCGTTTCAGGCGGAGCGGGCCTCCGGGGCGGGGTGGCGGGCGTCGTAGGCCGCCCGGTGGGCGTGCACGTCGTCCAGGTGCGTTTCGGCCCAGGTTTTGAGGGCACGCATCGTCTCGTGCAGCGAGAAACCGAGCTCGGTCAGCTCGTAGGTGACCGTGACCGGCACGGTCGCCGTCGCGGTCCGGGTGACCAGGCCGTCGCGTTCCAGGGTACGCAGCGTCTGGGTGAGCATCTTCTGGCTGACCCCGGCGAGCAGGCGGGACAGCTCCGAGTAGCGCATCGGTCGGGGAGTGCCGGCGCAGTCCGCGCCGAAGGGGTGCGACCCGTCGGTACGCAGCGCGGCCAGCACCAGCGCGACCCACTTGTCGGAGATCCGGGCGAGCAGTTCCCGACTGGGACACTGTGCCACGAACGCGTCGTACGCCACCGCCGTCTCCGCGCGGCGCTCGGCCGCCGTCCTCGTCGTCATGGCCGTTCCTCCCACAGTCGGTGTGCTACGCACTTTCAGGTGCCTACTTCCCATCAGAAACCTACCTCACCGATAGTGGTCCGGTACCAGCCCGTTCACCAAGAAAGGCCGAGGTAACCGCATGCTCACCCGTACTCTGCCCGGCGGCACCTGGACGCTGGGCGACCTGACCGTCAGCCGGTTCGGCTACGGCGCCATGCAGCTCGCCGGCCCCGGGGTGATGGGACCGCCCGCCGACCCGGACGCCGCCCTGGCCGTCCTGCGGGAGGTCGTCGCCCTCGGCATCACGCACATCGACACCAGCGACGCCTACGGGCCGCACGTCACCAACCGGCTGATCCGCGAGGCCCTGCACCCGTACCCCGAAGGGCTGCACCTGGTGACCAAGGTCGGCGCGACCCGGGACCCGCAGGGCGGCTGGCCCATCGCGCGCGAGCCGGAGCAACTGCGCCGGGCCGTCGAGGAGAACCTGGAAAACCTCGGCGTCGAGGCCCTGGACCTGGTCAACCTCCGACTCGGCGACGCCATGGGCCCCGCGGCCGGCTCCCTCGCCGAGCCGTTCGAGACGCTCCTCGCGCTCCAGCAGGAGGGCCTGATCCGGCACCTGGGACTGAGCAACGTGACGCCGGAACAGGTCGCCGAGGCGCAGTCGATCGCCCCGATCGTCTGCGTGCAGAACCTCTACAACCTGGCGTACCGCCACGACGACGCGCTGATCGACAGGCTCGCCGGGCAGGGGGTGGCCTACGTGCCGTACTTCCCGCTGGGTGGCTTCAGCCCGTTGCAGTCCGCGGCGCTGTCGGCCGTGGCCGCCCGCCGGGACGCCACGCCGATGGCCGTCGCGCTGGCCTGGCTGTTGCAGCGCTCACCCAACATCCTGCTCATCCCCGGCACCTCGTCGGTGGCGCACCTGCGGGAGAACGTCGCCGGGGCGGCGCTGACCCTCACCGCCGAGGACCTCGCCGACCTGGAGGCGATCGGCCGCTGACCCGGCAACCACGAACAGTGCCCGTGACCGGACCGGTCACGGGCACTGTTCGGGACGCGTGCCGCTCACACCGCAGCGGGCGCGCCCCGCATGTCGGTCAGCACGCGCCACAGCGTCTGCGGGGTGGCGAACGTCTCCATCGACATCGCCTCGTCGACGAAGCGCACGTCGTACTCGCTCTCCAGGGTGGCCAGCAGTTCGACCATGGCGAGGGAGTCCAGGCCGGAGTCGCGCAGGCTGGTGCCGGCCAGCAGCGTCTCCTCGGGGTCGAGGAAGGGCAGGTGCTGGCGCAGGATGGCCTCGAACCGTTGATCCCACATGTCCGCGATTCCTTCCGGTGCAGGGTGAACAGACGCTAACAACGCCCGTGGGCGCTGACGACCCGACAATTCCCCGGCCCTCGGCCGACCCGGGTAAGGGGTCGTTAGGGGGGTCGATGCGGGTGGGGGCCGGCGGGGCCGCCGATACGCTCCGGCCATGAGTCGAGAGAACTTCGCGCGCACGCATGCCTCCGTGGAGACGCTGCACGAGTTCCTGTTGGCGGGCGCCCGGTTGACGCCCGACAAGCCGGCCGTCATCCAGGCCGTCGGCGGCGAGGTCGGCTCCATCTCGTACCGTCAGCTCGCCCAGCGGGTCGACGGCTACGCCGCTGCCCTCGACGAGCTCGGCCTGGACATCGGCGACCGGGTGATCCTGGAGTCGGACACCTCGCCGACCGCCATCGCGGTCTTCCTGGCCTGCTCCTCGCTGGGCCTGACGTTCATCCCGGTCAGCCCGGAGACCCCGGCCCAGCGGCTCGCGCTGATCGCCGAGAGCACCGCCGCCGCGCTGCACCTGCAACCCGTCGACGGCCGCCGCGAGGGTGTGCCTGCGCCGCTGGGCACCGCCCGGTTCGGCCCGGACGGCATCCAGGTCGAGCGGACGCCCGCGCCGCGCACCCGGCACCGCCGGGAACTGGTGCCCACCGACCCGGCCTACATGATCTTCACGTCCGGCACCACCGGCCGGCCCAAGGGCGTGGTGATGAGCCACCGGGGCGTGCTCGCCTTCTTCCGGGGGATGCTGCGGCACGGCATCGTCTCCGCCGAGGACCGGGTCGCCACCACCTCGCCGTTGCAGTTCGACTTCTCGCTGCTCGACATCGGCCTGGCGCTGGGCAGCGGCGCGGCCGTGGTGCCGGTGCCCCGGTCGCTGCTGCGCTGGCCGCGCCGTTTCGTGCAGTTCCTCGCCGACAGCGGCGCCACCCAGGTCAACGGCGTGCCGTCGATCTGGCGGGGGGTGCTGCGGCACGAGTTCGCCGGGTTGGCCGCGCTCGGCGAGCAGATCCGCGGGGTGCTCTACTCGGGCGAGAACTTCCCCCTGCCCGAGATGCGGGAGCTGCAACGCGCCCTGCCGCACGCCCGGGTGGTCAACTGCTTCGGCAGCAGCGAGTCCATCGCCGCGTCCTTCACCGACGTGCCCAACCCGCTGCCCGAGGACGTCGACCGGATCTCCATCGGCCACGCCCACCCAGGCGCGGAGATGCTGCTGATCGACGAGGACGGCCGGCCGGTCGACGAGCCGGGTGTCGTCGGGCAGATCCACCTGCGCAGCGCCGCCCTGTTCCACGGCTACTGGAACGACCCGGAGGCCACCGCCGCCGCGCTGGTCCCCGACCCGCTCAACCCGGCCACCGGGCAGGTGGTCTTCCGCACCGGCGACCTGGCCTACCGGGGCGAGGGTGGGGAGCTGTACTTCACCGGCCGGGCCGACTCCCTGGTCAAGATCCGGGGCAACCGGGTCGAGCTGGGTGAGGTGGAGCGCCGGGTCCGCGAGTTCCCGGGCATCGCCGGCGCCGCCGCGCTGATGCTGCCGCAGGAGGGCAAGGACCCGGTGCTGGCCGCGTTCGTGGTGCTCGACGAGGGCGTCACCGGTGTGGAGGAGATGGAACTGGGCGCGTTCTGCCTGGAGGCGCTGCCCGACTACATGGTGCCGCAGCAGGTCCGGGTGATCGACGAACTGCCGGTCAACGCCAACGGCAAGATCGACCGCCGGGCCCTCGCCGAGCGCGCCGGACAGCCCGCGCAGCGCTGACCCGGCCCCCGACGGCCCCTGGCCGGTCCCTTCAGGAGGGGGACCGGCCAGGGGTTTTCTCCTGCCGGCACCCGGGGTGGACGGCACGATGCCCGGCCCGGAGCGCTCCGGGCCGGGCATCGACAGGGTCAGTTCCCGGCGGCCTCGCGGGCCAGCCGGGCGCGGTCGACCTTGCGGTTGGAGTTCAACGGGAACTCCGGCACGTGCCGGTACGACCGCGGCAGCATCCCCTTGGGCAGGATCTGCCGCAACTGCCGGGACAGCTCCGCCGGGGCGGTCGGCGCACCCGTGTAGAAGACCACCAGTTCGGTGCCGCCGGCCCCGGTACGGGCCACGGTCACCGCGTCCTCGATGCCGGGGCAGCCCCGCAGGGCGTGCTCGATCTCGGCCAGCTCCACCCGCCAGCCGTGCACCTGCACCTGCGAGTCGAGCCGACCCAGGTAGATCAGCTCCTTGTTCTCCAACCGCCGGACCCGGTCCCCGGTGCGGTACCAGCGCCGGCCGTCGCGCAGCAGGAACCGGCCCTCGTCGTCGGCCGGGTCGAGGTAGCCGGGGGTGAGCTGCGGGCCGGTGATGCAGAGCTCCCCCTCCACCTCGCTGGCCGTGCCGTCGGCGTCGAGCAGCACCCCGTCGTGCCCGTCGTGCAGCGTCCCGATCGGGACCAGACCGTTGACGCACAACCCCGGCGAGGTCTGCGGCGACCAGCGGTGCCCGGTGATGGTCACGGTCAGCTCGGTCGGGCCGTAGATGTTCTCCAGCGTCGACCCGGGGGCCGATGCCTGCCAGTCCACCGCGTCCGCCGCGTGCAGCGCCTCCCCGGCGAAGAAGCTCCACCGCAGCGACGGCATCGCCGCCGCCGCCAGCCGGCCGGTCCGCCGGACCAGGGTGATCGCGCTCGGGGTGGAGAACCACACCGTCAGGCCCCGCTCGGCGACGAACGCCGGCACGTCGCGGTAGGCCGCCGGCGGCACCGGGTGCACGCTCGCCCCCGCACCCCAGGCGCAGAACAGGTCGAACATCGCGCAGTCGAAGTTCAGGTCGAACGACTGGGAGAACCGGTCGTCCGGACCAAAGTCGTATCGGTCGTCCAGCACCGAGAAGTAGTGCCGCAGGTTCCCGTGGGTGATCGGCACCCCCTTGGGCCGCCCCGTCGACCCCGAGGTGAACAGCACGTAGGCGACGTCGTCCGGGCCGGCGGCGCGGGGCGTGGCCAGCGGCGTCGCCCCCACCACCGGCAGCCGCAGCCCGCTGCCGCTGCCGCGCGGGTCCACCACCGGCGCGAACACCGGCACCCCGGCCACCGCGTCGCCCAGCTCGGCCCGGACCGCCAGCCCGGCCTCGTCGAGCAGCAGGGTGGACACCCCGCACGCGGTGAGCATCCCCGCCGTCCGGGCCGCCGGGAACTCCGGGTGCAGCGGTACGGCGGTCGCGCCGACGTACAGGGTGGCCAGCAGCCCGGCGTACGACTCCAGGGTCTTGCCGGCCAGGATGCCGACCACCCGGGGCGGCCCGTCCGGGCCGGCGGCCAACGCCCCCGCCCAGCGCAACGCGGTGGCGTGCAGCTCCTCGTAGCTGACCGGCCCGGACGGCACGTGCAGGGCGGTGGCCCGGGGCGCCGCGGCCAACCCCTGGAGGAACCTGCCGTGCAGGGCGTAGTCGGTGTGCTGGGTCATCTCGTCCTCCGTGCTCTGCCGACCGTCAGGCGGCAACGCTGCGGCGGATCGGCCGCAGCGCCCGCCGGGGGTCCACGATGGTGGTCCGGAAGTTGCGGACGGTTGCGCCGACCCGGCCCCACAACCGGTCCGGTCCGCAGACGTGCACCGTCTGCACCCCGGACCGCTGGAACGTGGCGACCACCTCGGGCCAGCGCACCGGGGTGACGATTCCGTCGAGCAGCATCGTCCGTACGCCGTCGGCGGTGGTGCGTACGGTGCCGTCCTGGTCGGCGACGACCGGGATCTGCGGGTCGGTGAAGTGCAGCGACCCGAACAGCTCCGCCTCCACCCGGTCGCGCAACGGCCCGAACGCGGCGGCGTGCAGCGGCGGGTCCATCACGTACAGCGGCAACCCACCGCCGGCCCGCAGCCGCTGCGCCAGCCAGTCGGTGCGCCCCTCGTGCAGGGTCACCATCCAGAAGTCGGTGTCCACGTAGCAGGAGATCTCGTACCACTCGCCGGCCTCGTCCAGCTCGGCCAGGATCTCCCGCAGCCGCTCGGCCGGGGTACGGACGAACGACATCGTCACCACGCCCCGCTGCTCGGCGGTGAAGTACTCCGTCTCGATCCGGGACAGCCGCGCCGTCATCCGGACCGCCTCGGCGAAGTCCAGCGCGCCGCTGAACACGGCGGCGGCCTTGCCCCCGAAGCTGGGCCCGGCGATCAGGTCCGGCCGCAGGTCCATGGTCCGTTCCGCCCACCGGGCCAGCGCCACGCAGTTCACCAGGAAGGCCACCTGCGCGTACTCGGAGTAGTCGCTGTCGCTGTCGCGGTACCTGGCGAACAGGTCGTAGTCCAGGGCGTCGCTGGCGGTGGCGAGCAGCTCGCGGGCGTCCCGGTCGATGAGCATGAACTTCGCGACGTCGGCGAAGTCGCACGGACCCATCCCGGGGAAGACGATGGCGCTGGTCATCTGGGGCGTCCTTGTCGTCGGGGCAGACCGGCACCGGCGCGGTCGGCGGGGGAGTCGGTGCGGGTCACCGGGGAAGCTTGGCCAGGGCCTGCTCGATGCGGACCAACGCGTCGGCGACGTGCGGCACCGTCAGCGGGTCGGCGGCGGTCTGCGTCTGCCGCTGCTGCTCCCGGGTCTCGCCGTAGAGCATGCTGGTGGCGGCCCGGAACCGCAGCGCCTCCGGCCGGTCGCCGAAGTGGTGGCCGGAGAGCACCGCTATGCCCAGCTCCTCCAGCAGGTAGCGCTGCAACCCTGCGCCGTCGGTGATGCCCTGCTCGGCCAGCGGCTCGCGCAGCGGCGCGAAGTCCGGGTAGACGTAGAACGCGCCGGTCGGCGGCCGGCAGGTGGCACCCGCCTCCACCATGATCCGGTGCACGGCGCCGGCCACCGCGCCGTGCAGCGCGGCGTCCTCGACGAGCCGCTCGCGGATCTCCGGCGGCTCGGCGAAGGCGTACCGGGCGACCGACTGCATCGGCCCGGCCAGGGTGGACCAGATCTCGCTGGCGACCGAGGCCACGTCGGCCCGGAGGCGTTCACCCCATCCACCGGCGGGGAACCGGGCCGCGCCGATCCGCCAGCCGCCGAGCGCCAGGTTCTTGCTGAGCCCGGTGAGCACCACGGTCCGCCGGGGGGCGACCTCGGCGGGGGAGAGCAGGTCCGTGCCCGGGGTGTGCAGGATGTCCCGGTAGATCTCGTCCGAGACGATCAGCAGGTCCTCCTCCTCGGCGATCGCGCACAGCTCGCGGACCAGGTCGTCCGGGGCGTGCGTGCCGGTCGGGTTGTCCGGCGAGGTGAGCACCAGAAGGCGCGGGTCGTGACCCAGCACCCGGGCGGCGCGGATCGTCTCCCGCAGCGCCGCCGGGTCGGGCACCCCGCCGCACGACTCGGGGACCGGCACCCCCAGCGCGGTCTTGCCGGCCAGCCGGGCCTGCGGGGCGTAGGTGACCCAGCTCGGCGCGGCGAGCAGGGTGTCCCCGCCGACGACCAGTTGCAGGGCCATCAGCAGCGGCTTGCTGCCTGGCGCGATGATCACCTGGTCGGCCTCGGTGGGCAGCCGGCGACGGGAGAAGTACCCGGCCACCGCGTCCCGGGTGGCGGCGTCGCCGACCACCGGCCCGTAGGCGTTACGGTCGCCGCCTTCGGTCAGTGCCCGCAGCAGCGGCGGGAACACCGGCAGGCGGGACTCGCCGAAGCCCAGGTGCACGATGGACTCGCCGGCGGCGATGCGCTGTGCGACCAACTGGTCGAGTGCGAGGTTGGGCGAGATCTTCCGGCCGGCCATCGCCAGCTCCCTTCGGGTCGGTGGGTGGTTCAGGCGGTGACGGCCGCGCCGGGGCGGGCCGCGCTGGGGCTGACCGCGGCGAGGATGTCCGCCGGGGCGCTCGGGTCGATCTCCAGGTCGCTCAGCCAGGCCGCGTCGGCCGACCAACGGGCCCGGAACGGCCTGCCGACCAGCCGCCGGTCGCGAGCCTGGATCAGCCGGAGCTGGAAGAAGTCGCCGTCCGGGGTCCGCTCGACGCCGTCGACCAGGACCTTGCCGGGGGTGGCCGACATGACCGGTCCGCGCACCGTCCGGGCCAGGCCGGGCAGGTCCTGGTACGCGGTACGGAAGATGTCGGCGGCCCGGGTCAGCGGCACCTGGAAGTAGTCCCGGGGACCGGTGTCCCGCTCGACGAACATGTAGTAGGGCACCGCGCCGACAGCCAGCTCCGCCCGCCACATCTCGCTCCAGGCGCGGGCGTCGTCGTTGACGTAGCGGATCAGCGGGGCCTGGCAGTAGACCACCGCCCCGGTCGACCTGATCCGGGCGATGGCCCGGCCGGCGACCTCGGTGGCCAGCTCCCGGGGGTGGCTGAAGTGCGCCATCACCGCGACACTGCGCCCCGACGCGACCACCTGCTCGAACAGCCGCAGCAGGTCGTCGGCGTCGCTGTCGGAGACGAACCGGTACGGCCAGTAGGCGACCGCCTTGGTGCCGAACCGGATGGTGCGCACCGTGTCGACGGCCAGCAGCGGCTCCACGTGGCTGCGCAGCCGCTCCGTCGACATGATCATCGGGTCGCCCCCGGTGACCAGCACGTCGGTCACCGCCGGGTGCCGGTGCAGGTAGCTCACCAACTGCTCCGGGCCGGGTGCGGCGAATCGCAGGTCGGCGTCCCCGACGAACTGTGCCCACCGGAAGCAGTAGGTGCAGTACGCGTGGCAGGTCTGCCCCTGCTGCGGGAAGTACAGCACCGTCTCCCGGTACTTGTGCTGCATGCCCGGCAACTCCTGGCCGTCCAGGCTGGGCACGTTGTGCTGCTGCTGCCCGGACGGGTGCGGGTTGAGCCCCGCGCGGATCCGGGCCACCTCGCCGCGCAGCCCCTTACGGTCACCGGCGCGCAGCAGGTCGCCGACGATCCGCTCGTCGGCGGCGGCGAGCATGCCGCGCTGCGGGAACACCAGCCGGAAGATCGGGTCGTCCGGGATACGGTCCCAGTCGATCAGGTGCGACAGGACGTACTCGTTGACCCGGAACGGCAGCACCTGGGAAATGGTGCGGACCGCGTGCAGATTGTCGGCCGACAATCCGTACCGGGCGCCCAGCTCATCGATGTGGTGCGGCCCGAAGGAGTGGAACCGCCCCGGATCGGCGGTCGTGGAAACGAGCAGGGACATCAACCATCCTCCATGGGGGGTTGCGCCCACCGACGTGGCGTGACTCAATCACCGGTGCGCGCCCGCGAGAATCGCTCGACGGTCAACAGCGCGTTGCCTCGCCCACACGCTAGTGGCGGCCCGTCCGCCCGGACCCCTAGCGGAACCCCAGAGCCGCCCCTTAGCGCAGTCGGTAGGGGGAGGCTAGGGGCGTCGCGGGGGTGTAGGTGGATTTCCTTTCCTGATTACGTATCCCTCGCCTGGTCCGGCCGGCGCCCGGCGTGTCGCCCGGATACGCCGTACCGCACCGAGCGGCCGAAGAACATCGACGCCAGCGCCGGATCACGTGCGCCCGGTGCGACCCGAGGGAGTGCTCCGTGACGATCGATCAGGAGATCCGTAAATATCCGTTCAGCGAGGCGCCCGGGATCGACATCGACCCCGTCTACGGGCTGCTGCGCAGCACCGAGCCGCTGGCCCGGGTGCAACTGCCGTACGGCGAGGTGTCCTGGCTGGCCACCCGGTACGAGGACGTCAAGACCGTGCTGACCGACCCGCGGTTCAGCCGGGCCGCGGCGCAGGGCAAGGACCAGCCCCGTACCCGCGAGGAGATGACCTACGAGGGCATCATCGGGCTCGACCCGCCGGACCACACCCGGCTGCGCAAGCTCGCCGGCAAGGCGCTGACCGCCCGCCGGGTCAACGAGATGCGCGAGGGCGCCCAGCGCATCGCCAACGAGTACGTCGACGAGATGATCGCCAAGGGTTCCCCGGGTGACCTGGTCGAGCTGTTCGCCCTGCCGTACCCGATCACCGTCATCTGCGAGCTGCTCGGGGTGCCGTTCGAGGACCGGGCCCAGTTCCGGATCTGGACCGAGGGGCTGACCAGCACCAGCGAGCAGCTGATGGTCTACGCCGAGCAGCTGTTCGGCTACATGGGCAAGCTCGTCGCGCAGCGCCGTGAGCAGCCCACCGACGACCTGCTCGGCGCGCTGGTCAAGGCCCGCGACGAGGGCGACCGGCTGACCGAGCAGGAACTGCTGTCCATCGCCGGGGTCGGGCTGCTGCTCACCGGCGTCGAGACGGTCTCCACGCACATCCCCAACTTCGTCTACGCGCTGCTCACCCACCCGGAGCTGATGGCGCAGCTGCGCGCCGACCGGAGCCTGGTGCCGGCGGCCGTGGAGGAGCTGCTGCGGATGATCCCGCTGAACCCGGCCGCCATGTTCCCCCGGTACGCGGTGGAGGACGTGGAGCTGAGCGGGATCACCGTGCGTGCCGGTGAGCCGGTGCTGGTCTCCCTGCCCGGGGCCAACCGGGACCCGGAGGTCTTCGACAACCCGGAGACCTTCGACTTCACCCGCGAGCAGAACCCGCACGTCGCGTTCGGCCACGGCCCGCACCACTGCCTCGGCGCGCAGCTGGCCCGGATGGAGCTGCAGGTCGCCCTGCACACCATCCTGGACCGGTTCCCCGAGCTGAGCCTGGCCGACGGCGACGCGGGCGTGTCGTGGAAGTCCGGCCTGCTGGTCCGGGGCCCGAACAAGCTGCTGGTGGCCTGGTGACCGCTGTGGACACCAGGTGGACCGTCACCGTCGACCGGGACGCCTGCATCGGCACCGGGGTCTGCGCCGGCGCAGCCCCCCGCCAGATCGAGATCCGGGCGGGCAAGGCGTCCGCCCTGGCCCCGGAGACCGCCCCCGACGAGGCGGTCATCGACGCCGCCGACATGTGCCCGATGTCCGCGATCACGGTCCGCGACGCCGCCTCCGGCGCGCTGCTCGCGCCCGAGGAGTAACACCGCCCCGACCGGTGAACCCACCGGTCGCCGCGAGGCCGCCGCGACCGGTCCCCCTACCGGTCGCGGCGGCCTTGCCGTGATCGGGCGCCGAAAGCCGACACACCGAGCCGGGCGTCGAACCCGGAGACCTAGTGGAGCGTGCCATGAGCGAGTCCGTGAACCCCACCGGTGCCGAGCCCGACGCCCTGTCGGCACTGCGGCGACGGCTGGAGGGCCGCACGGCCGACGAGCAGGACCGGGCGCTCACCGCGCTGGTCCGGGAGCAGGCCCGCGACGTGCTGCGGACCGTACTGCCGGACGGCCCGGACGCGGTCGAGCCCGGCCGGCCCTTCCGCGACCTGGGCTTCGACTCGCTCGCCGCGGTCGAGCTGCACCGTCGGCTCGCCGCCGCGACCGGCCTGGACCTGCCGGTCACCCTGGTCTTCGACCACCCGACGCCGCAGGCGGTCGGGCGGCTGCTGCGGACCCTGCTCGGTGGGGACGCCGCGCCCGCGCCGGTCGCCGCGCCGCTGCGCCGGCCCGCCGCCGACGACGAGCCGATCGCGGTGGTCGGTATCGGCTGCCGCTACCCGGGGCACAGCACCTCCGCCGACGACCTGTGGCGGCTGGTCTTCGAGGGCCGGCACGTGATCAGCGACTTCCCGACCGACCGGGGCTGGGACACCGACGGCCTCTACGACCCGGACCCGGGCAAGCCGGGCAAGACCTACGTGCGCCAGGGCGGTTTCCTGGAGGGCGCGGCCGAGTTCGACGCGGACTTCTTCGGCATCAGCCCGCGCGAGGCGATGACGATGGACCCGCAGCAGCGGCTGGTGCTGGAGACCGCCTGGGAGGCGCTGGAGGACGCCGGGATCGACTCGGCGTCGCTGCGCGGCAGCCAGACCGGTGTCTTCATCGGCGCCGAACCGCAGGAGTACGGCCCCCGGCTGCACGAGGCCCCGGAGGGCCTGGACGGCTACCTGCTCACCGGCAACGCGCCGAGCGTGGTGTCCGGCCGGCTCGCCTACACCTTCGGCTTCGAGGGCCCGACGCTGACCGTGGACACCGCCTGCTCGGGTTCGCTGGTCGCCCTGCACCTGGCCTGCCAGGCCGTGCAGCGCGGCGAGTGCACCACGGCGTTGGCCGGTGGGGTCGCGGTGATGGTGCACCCGGGCGCGTTCACCGCGTTCAGTCGGCAGCGGGGCCTCGCCCCGGACGGGCTGTGCAAGCCGTTCGCGGCGGCGGCCGACGGTACCGGCTGGGCCGAGGGGGTCGGCATCCTGGTGCTGGAGCGGCTCTCCGACGCCCGCCGCAACGGCCACCGGGTGCTCGGGGTGATCCGGGGTTCGGCGATCAACCAGGACGGCGCGTCCAACGGGTTGACCGCCCCGAACGGGCCGTCCCAGCAGCGGGTGATCATGTCCGCGCTGGCCTCGGCCGGTCTGGCCGCCACCGACGTCGACCTGGTCGAGGCGCACGGCACCGGCACCCGGCTCGGCGACCCGATCGAGGCCCAGGCGATCATCGCCACCTACGGCCGGGAACGCCCCGCCGACCGGCCGCTGTGGCTCGGTTCCCTCAAGTCCAACATCGGCCACTCGCAGGCCGCCGCCGGCGTCGCCGGGGTGATCAAGGTGCTGATGGCGATGAAGCACCGGGTGCTGCCGCAGACCCTGCACGTCGACGCGCCCACCCCCAACGTGGACTGGTCGGCCGGCACCGTCGCGCTGCTCACCGAGGCCCGCCCGTGGGACGACCCGGGCCACCCGCGCCGGGCCGGGGTCTCCTCGTTCGGGGTCAGCGGCACCAACGCGCACGTCATCGTCGAGGAGCCGCCGGCTGTCGACGACGAGGCCGTGCCCGCCGTGCCGCAGCTGCCCAGCGAGGTGCTGCCGGTGGTGCTCTCCGCCCGCAGCGAGGCGGCGCTGCGCGACCAGGCCACCGTGTTGCTCGCCGTCGTGGACACCGACGGGGACGCCCCGGAACTGCTCGACGTCGCGTACTCGCTGGCCACCACCCGGACCGCGCTGGAGCAGCGGGCGGTGCTGGTGGCCCGGGACCGGCCCGGGGCCAGCCGTGACCTGGCCGCCCTCGCCGCCGGTGGCGACGTGCCCGGCGTACACCTGGGCCAGGCCACCGGTGGTGGGCTCGGTTTCCTGTTCACCGGGCAGGGCAGCCAGCGGCTGGACGCCGGCCGGCAGCTGCACCGCAGCTACCCGGTCTACGCCGCCGCGTTCGACGACGCCTGCGGCTGGCTCGACCTGCAACTGGACGTGCCGCTGGCCGACGTGCTGTTCGCCGAGCCCGGCACCGCCGAGGCGGCCCTGCTCGACCAGACCGCCTACACCCAGTGCGCGCTGTTCGCGGTGGAGGTCGCCCAGTTCCGGCTGCTGGAGTCGTGGGGGGTCCGGCCGGACCTGCTCGCCGGGCATTCGATCGGTGAGCTGGCCGCCGCCCACGTCGCCGGGGTGCTCTCCCTGGAGGACGCCGCGCTGCTGGTCGCCGCCCGGGGCCGGCTGATGCAGCAGCTCCCCGCCGAGGGCGCGATGATCTCGGTGCAGGCCACCGAGGAGCAGCTCCGCCTGCTGCTGGCCGGGCGCGAGGAGCAGGTGGGCCTGGCCGCGGTGAACGGCCCGACCTCGGTGGTGGTCTCCGGCGACGAGGACGCCGTGCTGGAGGTGGTCGCCGCCCTCGCCGCCGCCGGGCACAAGACGAAGCGGCTCAAGGTCAGCCACGCCTTCCACTCGCCGCTGATGACGCCGATGCTCGCCGAGTTCGGCCGGCTGGCGCACGTGCTCACCTACCGCCCGCCGACCATCCCGGTCGTCTCCACGGTCACCGGCCGGCCGGTGCTCGCCGGTGAACTGTGCGACCCCGACTACTGGGTGCGGCACGTGCGTGACAGCGTCCGGTTCGCCGACGCCGTCCGGGCGATGGTCGACGAGGGGGTCACCACCTTCCTCGAACTGGGTCCGGCCGGTGTGCTCTCCGCGATGGGTCCGGCCTGCCTCGACGACGACGCCGACGTGGTCTTCGCCCCGCTGCTGCGCGCCGACCACGACGAGGAGACCGACGTCGTCACCGCCGTCGCCCGCGCCCACGTGCGGGGCGTGCCGGTGGACTGGACGGCGTTCTTCGCCGCCCGGGGGGCCCGCCGGGTCGCGCTGCCCACGTACCCGTTCCAGCGTCGCCGGTTCTGGATGGAATCCGGTGGCGGCAGCGCCGACGCGACCGGCTTCGGTCAGCTCGCCGCCGGGCATCCGCTGGTCGGCGCGGTCGTCGGCCTGGCCGGCGGCGAGGGCGTGGTGCTCACCGGTCGGGTGTCACTGCGCAGCCACCCGTGGCTGGCCGACCACACCATCTCCGGGGTGGCGCTGCTGCCCGGCACCGCCTTCGTCGAGCTGGCCGTGCGGGCCGGCGACCAGGTCGGCTGCCCCACCGTCGAGGAACTGACCCTGGAGGCTCCGCTGGCGCTCGACGAGCGCGGTGTCGCCCTCCAGGTGGTCGTCGGCGTCGCCGACCCGGCCGGCCGCTGCCCGGTGGCCGTCTACTCGCGGCCCGACGGGTCCGACCCGGACGACCAGCTCTGGACCCGGCACGTCAGCGGCTTCCTCACCCCGGAGTCCGCCGACGCCGGGCAGCCGCTCACCCAGTGGCCGCCGCGCGACGCCCGCCCGGTCGACCTGGCCGGCATCTACGCCGAACTCGCCGACCAGGGCTACGGTTACGGCCCGGTCTTCCAGGGCCTCAAGGCCGTCTGGCGACACGGCCAGGAGGTGTACGCCGAGGTCGCGCTCCCCGCCGACAGCCGGGCCGAGGCGGCCCGGTTCGGCCTGCACCCGGCGGTGCTCGACGCCGCCCTGCACGCCATCGACGCGGCCCGCCGGGGCGAGCCCACCGACGACGAGGTGCGCATCCCGTTCGCCTGGAACGACGTCACCCTGCACGCCGCCGGTGCGGCCGAGGTGCGGGTGCGGATCGCCCCGGCCGCCGGGGACAGCGTGTCGGTGACCCTCGCCGACGCCACCGGCGCACCGGTGGCCACGGTGCGGTCGTTCGTCTCCCGGCCGGTCTCCACCGCCCAGCTCACCGCGGCCCGGGGCGGCTACCACGAGCGGCTGTTCCGGCTGGAGTGGACGAAGCTCGGGCACCGGCCCGCCCCGGCGGGCACCCCCCGCTGGGTGGTGCTCGGCGACGAGCGGATCGGCTCGGCCACCCGGCACGCCGACCCGGCCGCGCTGGGTGCCGCGATCGACGCCGGCGCGACCGCGCCCGAGTTCGCGTTCGTCGGGGTCGCCGCCGGTGACGTCCGGGCCGCCACCGCCGGTGCGTTGACGTTGGTGCAGCAGTGGCTGGCCGACGCGCGCCTGGCCGGCACCCGGCTGGTCTTCGTCAGCCGTGCCGACGACCTCGCCACCGAGGCGGTCTGGGGTCTGCTGCGGGCGGCGCAGACGGAGAACCCGGACCGGTTCGTCACCGTCCGGCTCGCCGACGCCCCCGCGCCGCTGCTGGCCGCCGCCCTGGCCACCGGCGAACCGGAACTGCGGGTACGCGACGGGGAGATCAGTGTGCCCCGGCTGGCCCGGGTCGCCACCACCCCCGACGGCAGCGACGACGCCGGTTGGCCGACCGACGGTACGGTGCTGGTCACCGGCGGCACCGGCGGGCTCGGCGCGCACGTCGCCAGGCACCTGGCCGGCAACCACGGCGTACGTCATCTGCTGTTGACCAGCCGTCGTGGCCCGGCGGCGGCCGGTGTGGCGGAGCTGCGCGCGGAGCTGGAAGCGGCCGGCGCGAGCGTCGAGGTGGCCGCCTGCGACGCGGCCGACGCCGATGCCCTGGCCGCGCTGCTCGCCGCCGTCCCGGCCGACCGGCCGCTGCGGGCGGTGGTGCACGCCGCCGGCATCGTCGACGACGGGACGATCGGCTCGCTCACCCCGCAGCGGATCGACGCGGTGCTGAAGGCCAAGCTGGACGGCGCGGTCAACCTCGACCGGTTGACCCGCGACGCCGACCTGACCGCGTTCGTGCTCTTCTCCTCCCTGGCGAGCCTGCTCGACTGCGCCGGGCAGGGCAACTACGCCGCCGCGAACGCCACCCTGAACGCGCTGGCCGTCACCCGTCGGGCGCAGGGACGGCCCGCCGTCGCCCTCACCTGGGGCCTGTGGACCGGCGACAGCGGCATGGGCGGCCAGTTGGACGCCGCCGCGTTGCAGCGCATCGAGCGGTCCGGCATGCCCGGCCTCAGCCCGGCCGAGAACCTGGCCCTGCTCGACGCGGCGCTCGGCGTCGACGAGCCGGTGCTCGCCCCGATCCGGGTCGACCTGACCGCGCTGCGCAACCGGCCCGACGGGGTGCCGGCGCTGCTGCGCGGCCTGGTACCGCTGCCGGCCCGGCGGGCCGCGCAGGCCGCCGGCCCGGCAGACGCCGCGCAGGGGCTGGCCCGGCAGTTCGCCGGCCTCACCCCGGCCGAACGGGACCGGGTCACCCTCGACCTGGTCCGCGCGCACGTCGCCGCCGTGCTCGGCCACGACGGCGCGGAGGCGATCGAGCCCCGCCGCGCCTTCAACGAGCTGGGCTTCGACTCGCTGGCCGCGGTGGAGCTGCGTAACCGGCTCAACGCCGCCACCGGGCTGCGGCTGCCGGCGACCCTGGTCTTCGACTACCCGACGCCGGTGGCGCTCGCCGAGTTCGTGGTCTCCACCGTGCTCGGCACCGACGTGGACGTGGTGGTGCCGGAGCTGGCGTCGGCCTCGTTCACCCAGGAGCCGATCGCGATCGTCGCGATGAGCTGCCGCTTCCCCGGCGGGGTGAGCACCCCGGAACAGCTGTGGGAGCTGCTGGAGGGCGGCGTGGACGCGGTCTCCCCGTTCCCCACCGACCGGGGCTGGGACCTGGCCGGCATGTACGACCCGGAGCCCGGCAAGCCCGGCAAGACGTACTCGATGGAGGGTGGTTTCCTCTACGACGCGGCCGACTTCGACGCGGACTTCTTCGGGATCAGCCCGCGTGAGGCGGTCGCGATGGACCCGCAGCAGCGGTTGCTGCTGGAGACGTCGTGGGAGGTGCTGGAGCGGGCCGGGATCGACCCGACCTCGCTCAAGGGCAGCCCGACCGGTGTCTTCGCCGGCGTCATGTACCACGACTACGCCCTGCGCCTGCACCAGGTGCCCGACGAACTGGCCGGCTACCTGGGCAACGGCAGCCTGGCCAGCATCGTCTCCGGCCGGGTCGCCTACACCCTCGGCCTGGAGGGGCCGGCGGTGTCGATCGACACCGCCTGCTCGTCGTCGCTGGTCGCGATCCACCTGGCGGTGCAGGCGCTGCGGGCCGGGGAGTGCTCGCTGGCCCTGGCCGGTGGCGTCACCGTGATGTCCACCCCGGACACGTTCATCGACTTCAGCCGCCAGCGGGGCCTGGCCAAGGACGGCCGGTCCAAGTCGTTCGCGGCCGGGGCCGACGGCACCGGCTGGGGTGAGGGCGCCGGCATGCTGCTGCTGGAGCGGCTGTCCGACGCACGGGCCAACGGCCACCAGGTGCTCGCGGTGATCCGGGGCTCCGCCACCAACCAGGACGGCGCGTCCAACGGGCTCACCGCGCCGAACGGCCCGTCGCAGCAGCGGGTGATCCGGCAGGCGCTGGCCTCCGCCGGTGGCATCCCGGCGACCGAGGTGGACGCCGTCGAGGCGCACGGCACCGGCACCGCCCTCGGCGACCCGATCGAGGCGCAGGCGCTGCTCGCCACGTACGGGCAGGGCCGGCCGGGTGAGCGTCCGCTCTGGCTCGGCTCGATCAAGTCCAACATCGGGCACACCCAGGGTGCGGCAGGTGTCGCGGGTGTGATCAAGATGGTGTTGGCGATGCGCAACGAGCTGCTGCCGCGCACCCTGCACGCCGACGAGCCGTCGCCGCAAATCGACTGGTCGGCCGGTGAGGTGCGGCTGCTCACCGAGGCGCAGCCGTGGCCGGCGCTGGACCGGCCGCGCCGGGCGGGCGTGTCGTCGTTCGGGATCAGCGGCACCAACGCCCACGTGATCGTGGAGGAGGCCCCGCCGGTCGAGCTGGAGGGCGAGATCGTCGCGCCGCCGGCCGTGCTGCCGTGGGTGCTCTCGGCCAAGACCGAGGAGGCGCTGCGCGCCCAGGCCGCCCAGCTCCGGGCCGCCGTGTCCGCCGCCACCACCGACCCGGGCGACCTCGCGTACACGCTGGCGAAGGGGCGGGCGGCGCTGGACCGGCGGGCCGTCGTCGTCGGTGACGTCACCGACTTCCTGACCGGCGCGGACGCCCTGGTCGCCGGGGCCGCGGTGCCGACGCCGTTGCAGGGCGGCTCCGGGGTGGTGTTCGTGTTTCCGGGGCAGGGTTCGCAGTGGGTGGGGATGGCGGTGGAGTTGTTGGATTCGTCTCCGGTGTTTGCGGAGCGGGTCAATGAGTGTGGGGTGGCGTTGTCGGAGTTTGTGGAGTGGCGGTTGGTGGAGGTTTTGCGGGGTGTGGAGGGTGCTCCGTCGTTGGAGCGGGTTGATGTGGTGCAGCCGGTGTTGTGGGCGGTGATGGTGTCGTTGGCGGGGTTGTGGCGGTCGTTTGGGGTGGTGCCGGATGCGGTGATTGGGCATTCGCAGGGTGAGATTGCGGCGGCGGTGGTGGCGGGTGGTTTGTCGTTGCGGGATGGGGCGTTGGTGGTGGCGTTGCGGAGTTTGGCGATTGCGGAGGTGTTGGCGGGTCGGGGTGCGATGGCCTCCATCGGCCTGCCCGCCGAGCGGGTCCGCGAGCGCCTCGACGCCTACGACGGCCGGGTGTCCATCGCCACCGTCAACGGGGTGTCGTCGGTGGTGGTCTCCGGTGACCCGGACGCCGTCGACGACCTGGTCGCGACGCTGACCGCCGAGGGCCTGCGGGCCAAGCGGGTGAACGTGGACTATGCGTCGCACTCGGCGCAGGTGGAGCTGATCGAGCAGCGGTTGCGTGCCGACCTCGCTGAGGTCACGCCGCGGGCCGCCACCGTCCCGTTCTACTCGACAGTCACCGGCGGGGTGCTGGACACCACCGGTCTGGACGCCGGTTACTGGTACACCAACCTGCGGCAGACCGTCCGGTTCGAGGAGACCACCCGGGTGCTGCTGCGGGCGGGGATGCGGGTGTTCCTGGAGTGCAGTGCGCATCCGGTGCTGACCATGGGTGTCGAGGAGACGGCCGCCGATGCGGGGGTCGAGGTGGCCGCCGTCGGGTCGCTGCGCCGGGGCGAGGGCGGGCTGCGTCGCTGGCTCACCTCGCTGGGTGAGGCGTTCGTCCGTGGGGTGCCGGTGGACTGGTCGTCGGCGTTGCCGGCGCGTCCGCGTGGTGAGGTGCCGCTGCCGACGTACCCGTTCCAGCGTCGCCGCTACTGGATCGACGCGACCAGCGGCACGACCGACGTGGCGTCGGTGGGCCTCGGCGCGGCCGGCCACCCGCTGTGGGGGGCGTCGGTGGCGATGGCCGAGTCGGGCGAGGTGCTGTTCACCGCCCGGATCTCGTTGGACACCCACCCGTGGCTGGCCGACCACGCCGTCAACGGCACCGTCCTGCTGCCCGGCGCGGCCTTCGTCGAGATGGTGCTGCACGCCGGTGACCACGTCGGCCTCGGCCACCTGGAGGAGCTGACCCTGCACGCCCCGCTGCTGCTCGCCGAGCGCGCGGCCGTGCAGGTGCAGCTGCTGATGACCGCCGCCGACGAGTCGACCCGGCGGACCGTCAGCGTCCACTCCCGGGCCGAGCATGCCGAGGCGGAGCAGCCGTGGACCCGGCACGCCACCGCCGTGCTCACCGACACCCCGGCCGCCGCCGGCTTCGACCTGTCGGCGTGGCCGCCGTCGGGGGCGGTGCCGGTGGCGACGGCGGGGTTGTATGACGAGCTGGTGGTGCAGGGGTACGAGTATGGTCCGGTGTTCCAGGGGGTGCAGGCTGCCTGGCGGGTTGGTGAGGTGGTGTTTGCTGAGGTTGCGCTTCCGGAGGAGGCGCATGGTGAGGCGGCGCGGTTCGGGGTGCATCCGGCGTTGTTGGATGCGGCGTTGCAGGTGGTGGGGATCGGTGAGCCGGTGCCGGTGGGTCGTCCGCCGTATCTGCCGTTCGCCTGGACGGATGTGACGCTGCACGCCACGGGCGCGACCGCCCTGCGGGTGAAGGTCACCCCGACCGGCCCGGAGGCGGTCACCCTGCATCTGGCCGACCCGACCGGTGCGCCGGTCGCCGAGATCGGCTCCCTGGTGTCCCGGCCGGTGCAGCTCGCCGCCGCCACCACCGAGGGCAACCTCTACCGGGTCGACTGGACCACCGTCGCGGTGCCCGCCACCCCGACGACGCCCTCGTGGTCCCACCTGGCGGATCTCGCCGACGACGTGCCGGAGCTGGTCCTCGCCCGGCTCACCGATGACGGACCGGTCGCCGACGTCGAGGTCGCCGCGCGGGCCGCGGTGGGTACGGCGCTCGCGCTGCTGCAGCGCTGGTTGGCCGACCCCCGGTTGGCCGAGTCCCGGCTGGTGGTGCTCACCAGCGGCGCCGCCGACCAGGTGACCGACCTGGTGCACGCCCCGGTGTGGGGTCTGGTGCGGGCCGCCCAGGTGGAGAACCCGGGTCAGTTCGTGCTGGTGGACGCCGACCCGGAGACCCCGGTGGAGGAGATCCTGGCGGCGGTCGGCACCGGTGAGCCGGAGTTGTCGCTGTGCGACGGTCAGGTGCGGGTGCCGCGCCTGGCCCGCGCCGACGCCGGGGACCCGGTGTGGCGGGCCGACGGTGCGGTGCTGGTCACCGGCGGCACCGGTGTGCTGGGCGGGTTGGTGGCCCGGCACCTGGTGGAGGTCCACGGGGTGCGGGACCTGGTGCTGACCTCGCGGCGTGGGTTGACCGCGCCGGGTGCGGTGCAGTTGCGCGACGAGCTGGCCGGGCTGGGTGCCACCGTCGAGGTGGTGGCCGCCGATCTGGCCGACCGGGACGCGGTCGCCGGGGTGCTCGACGGCATCCCGGCGTTGACCGCCGTCGTGCACACCACCGGCGCGTTGGACGACGGCACCGTCGCCGCGTTCACCGACGCGCAGCTCGACACCGTGTGGCGGGCCAAGGCCACCCCGGCCTGGCATTTGCACGACCTCACCCGGGACCGGGAGCTGTCCGCGTTCGTGCTGTTCTCCTCGGCCGCCGGCGTGGTCGACGGCTCCGGGCAGGGCAACTACGCCGCCGCGAACGTCTTCGTCGACGCCCTGGCCGCGCACCGGCGGGCCCTCGGTCTGCCGGCCACGTCGCTGGCCTGGGGTTTCTGGGAGCAGCGCAGTGGGATGACCGCGCACCTCGGCGACGCCGACGTGGCCCGGATGGCCCGCTCCGGCGTGCTCGGCATCGGCACCGACCAGGGCCTCGCCCTGCTCGACGCGGCAGTGGCCACCGACGAGGCGCTGCTGGTGCCGGTCCGACTGGACACCGCCGCGCTGCGCGCCCAGGGCCAGCAGCTCCCGGCCCTGTTCCGGGGCCTGGTCCGGCTCCCGGCCCGGCGCGCCGCCGGTGCGACCGCGACGCCGGTCGGCGGCTCGGCCCTGCACCGGCAACTGCTCGGCCTCGCCGACGCCGACCAGCGGCGACTGCTGCTCGACCTGGTCCGGGCCAACGTCGCCGGGGTGCTCGGCCACGAGAGCCCGGCCACCGTCGAGCCGTCCCGGGCGTTCCGGGAACTCGGCTTCGACTCGCTGGCCGCCGTCGAGCTGCGCAACAAGCTCAACACCGCCACCGGGCTGCGGTTGCCGGCGACCCTGGTCTTCGACTACCCCAACCCGACCGCGCTCGCCGACTACCTGCACACCAGGATCCTCGGCGCGGCCACCCCGCAGGCCCCGACCGTGGCCACCCCCGTCGCCGACGACGAACCCGTCGCCATCGTGGCGATGAGCTGCCGTTTCCCCGGTGGGGTCCGCACCCCCGAGGACCTGTGGCGGCTGCTCGCCGACGGCACCGACGCGATCACCCCGTTTCCCACCGACCGGGGCTGGGACCTGGCCGGCATGTACGACCCGGAGCCCGGCCGGACCGGCAAGACGTACGCCATGGAGGGTGGTTTCCTCTACGACGCGGCCGACTTCGACCCCGACTTCTTCGGGATCAGCCCGCGTGAGGCGGTCGCCATGGACCCGCAGCAGCGGCTGCTGCTGGAAACCTCGTGGGAAGCCCTGGAGCGGGCCGGCATCGACCCGAACTCGCTGCGCGGCAGCCTCACCGGCGTCTTCGCCGGGGTCATGTACCACGACTACGCCAGCCGGCTGCCCGAGGTGCCCGAGGAACTCGCCGGCTACCTGGGCAACGGCAGCATGGCAAGCGTCGCGTCCGGCCGGATCGCCTACACCCTCGGCCTGGAGGGGCCGGCGGTCAGCGTCGACACCGCGTGCTCGTCGTCGCTGGTGGCGATCCACCTGGCCGTGCAGGCGCTGCGCTCCGGCGAGTGCTCGCTCGCGCTGGCCGGTGGCGTCACCGTGATGTCCACCCCGGACACGTTCATCGAGTTCAGCCTCCAGCGGGGCCTGGCCGCCGACCACCGGTGCAAGTCCTTCGCGGCCGGCGCGGACGGCACGGCGATGTCCGAGGGCGTCGGCATGCTGCTGCTGGAGCGGCTGTCCGACGCCGAACGGCACGGCCACCACGTCCTCGCGGTGGTGCGGGGTTCGGCGATCAACCAGGACGGCGCGTCCAACGGCCTCACCGCCCCGAACGGTCCCTCACAGCAGCGGGTGATCCGGCAGGCGCTCGCGGCGGCCGGTGGCATCCCGGCGACCGAGGTGGACGCCGTCGAGGCGCACGGCACCGGCACCACCCTCGGCGACCCGATCGAGGCGCAGGCGCTGCTGGCCACGTACGGTCAGGAACGTCCCGGGGACCGGCCGCTCTGGCTCGGCTCGGTGAAGTCGAACATCGGGCACACCCAGGGTGCGGCAGGTGTCGCGGGTGTGATCAAGATGGTGTTGGCGATGCGCAACGGGGTGCTGCCCCGGACCCTGCACGTGGACGAGCCCACCCCGCAGGTGGACTGGTCGGCCGGTGAGGTGCGGCTGCTCACCGAGACGCAGCCGTGGCCGGCGCTGGACCGGCCCCGCCGCGCCGGGGTTTCCTCGTTCGGCATCAGCGGCACCAACGCCCACGTCATCCTCGAACAGGCGCCCCCGGCCGAGGAGCCGCCGGTCGACGCCCCCGAGCCGGAGCTGCTGCCCTGGGTGCTGTCGGCCCGTACCGACCAGGCCCTGCGGGAGCAGGCCGCCCGGGTGGCCGACGTCGCGGGCGACGGGTCCGTCAAGGCCGGTGACCTCGCGTACGCGCTGGCGACCGGGCGGGCGCTGCTCGACCGCCGCACGGTGATCGTCGGTGACCGGAGCGACTTCGTCGCCGGGGCGCGGGCGTTCGCCGCCGACGGCACCGCACCCGGCGTGCTCCAGGGCGGCACGGTCTTCGTGTTTCCGGGGCAGGGTTCGCAGTGGGTGGGGATGGCGGTGGAGTTGTTGGATTCGTCTCCGGTGTTTGCGGAGCGGGTCAATGAGTGTGGGGTGGCGTTGTCGGAGTTTGTGGAGTGGCGGTTGGTGGAGGTTTTGCGGGGTGTGGAGGGTGCTCCGTCGTTGGAGCGGGTTGATGTGGTGCAGCCGGTGTTGTGGGCGGTGATGGTGTCGTTGGCGGGGTTGTGGCGGTCGTTTGGGGTGGTGCCGGATGCGGTGATTGGGCATTCGCAGGGTGAGATTGCGGCGGCGGTGGTGGCGGGTGGTTTGTCGTTGCGGGATGGGGCGTTGGTGGTGGCGTTGCGGAGTTTGGCGATTGCGGAGGTGTTGGCGGGTCGGGGTGCGATGGCCTCCATCGGCCTGCCCGCCGAGCGGGTCCGCGAGCGCCTCGACGCCTACGACGGCCGGGTGTCCATCGCCACCGTCAACGGGGTGTCGTCGGTGGTGGTCTCCGGTGACCCGGACGCCGTCGACGACCTGGTCGCGACGCTGACCGCCGAGGGCCTGCGGGCCAAGCGGGTGAACGTGGACTATGCGTCGCACTCGGCGCAGGTGGAGCTGATCGAGCAGCGGTTGCGTGCCGACCTCGCTGAGGTCACGCCGCGGGCCGCCACCGTCCCGTTCTACTCGACAGTCACCGGCGGGGTGCTGGACACCACCGGTCTGGACGCCGGTTACTGGTACACCAACCTGCGGCAGACCGTCCGCTTCGAGGAGACCACCCGCGCCCTGCTCGACGCCGGGATGCGGGTGTTCCTGGAGTGCAGTGCGCATCCGGTGCTGACGATGGGTGTCGAGGAGACCGCCGCCGATGCGGGGTTCGAGGTGGCCGCCGTCGGGTCGCTGCGCCGGGGCGAGGGCGGGCTGCGTCGCTGGCTCACCTCGCTCGGTGAGGCCTTCGCCCGGGGCGTCACCGTCGACTGGTCGCCGGTGCTGCCGGCGCGTCCGCGCGGTGAGGTGCCGCTGCCGACGTACCCGTTCCAGCGCCGCCGCTACTGGCTGAACGCCACCGGTGGCAGCGCCGACCTCACCTCCGCCGGTCTCGGTTCCGCCGGGCACCCGCTGTGGGGGGCCGCCGTCACCATGGCCGAGTCCGGTGAGGTGCTGTTCACCGGCCGGATCTCGTTGGACACCCACCCGTGGCTGGCCGACCACGCCGTCAACGGCACCGTCCTGCTGCCCGGCACCGGTTTCGTCGAACTCGTCCTGCACGCCGGGGACGACGTCGGGCTCGGTCACCTCGACGAGTTGACCCTGCACGCCCCGCTGATCCTGCCCGAGCAGGGGGCCGTACAGGTGCAGTTGCTGCTCGCCGCCGCCGACGACACCGGCCGCCGGACGGTCACCGTGCACTCCCGGCCGGAACACACCGGCAGCTGGGTCCGGCACGCCACCGGCGTGCTCTCCGCCGACGTCACCGACCCCGGCTTCGACCTGCGGGAATGGCCGCCGTCGGGTGCGGTGCCGGTGGCGACGGCGGGGTTGTATGACGAGCTGGTGGTGCAGGGGTACGAGTATGGTCCGGTGTTCCAGGGGGTGCAGGCTGCCTGGCGGGTTGGTGAGGTGGTGTTTGCTGAGGTTGCGCTTCCGGAGGAGGCGCATGGTGAGGCGGCGCGGTTCGGGGTGCATCCGGCGTTGTTGGATGCGGCGTTGCAGGTGGTGGGGATCGGTGAGCCGGTGCCGGTGGGTCGTCCGCCGTATCTGCCGTTCGCCTGGACGGACGTGACGCTGCACGCCACGGGCGCGACCGCCCTGCGGGTGAAGGTCACCGCCAGCGGCCCGGAGTCCGCCACCCTGCACCTGGCCGACCCGGACGGCGAACCGGTCGCCGTGATCGGCGCGCTGGTGTCCCGGCCGGTCCAGCTCACCGCCGCCGCCCCGACCGACGGGGACCTCTACCACGTCGACTGGGTGACCGTGCCCACCGGCACCGCCGCCGAGTCGTGGGGCTACCTGGAGGGCCTCGGCCTCGGCGTCCCCGACGTCGTGCTCGCCCCGCTCACCCCGCCCGCCGCCGAACTCGACCCGGCCACCGCCGCCCGTACGGCGGTGGGGGAGACCCTCGCCCTGCTCCAGTCCTGGCTGGCCGACCCGACCCAGGCCGCCGCCCGGCTGGTCGTGATCACCGACGGTGCCGTCGACGGCGGCACCGACCTGGCCCACGCCCCGATCTGGGGCCTGGTCCGCGCCGCGCAGGCGGAGAACCCCGGCCAGCTCGTGCTGGTGGACGCCGACCCGGAGACCCCGGTGGAGGAGATCCTGGCGGCGGTCGGCACCGGTGAGCCGGAGTTGTCGCTGCGCGACGGTCAGGTGCGGGTGCCGCGCCTGACCCGCGCCACCACCACCGGTGGGTCCTGGCGGGCCGACGGCACCGTCCTGGTCACCGGCGGCACCGGTGTGCTGGGCGCGCTCGTCGCCCGGCACCTGGTGACGGTGCACGGGGTGCGGGACCTGGTCCTGACCTCGCGGCGCGGGCTGACCGCGCCGGGTGCGGCGGAGCTGCGCGACGAGTTGACCGGCCTCGGGGCCACCGTCGAGGTGGTGGCCGCCGACCTGGCCGACCGGGACGCCGTCGCCGGGCTGCTCGACGCCATCCCGGCGCTGACCGCCGTCGTGCACACCACCGGGGTCCTCGACGACGGCCTGCTGACCGCCCTGACCCCGGCACAGCTCGACACCGTGTGGCGGGCCAAGGCCGACCCGGCCTGGCACCTGCACGAGCTCACCCGCGACCGGGAGCTGTCGGCGTTCGTGCTGTTCTCCTCCGCCGCCGGGGTCCTCGACGGGGCGGGCCAGGCCAACTACGCCGCCGCGAACGTCTTCCTCGACGCCCTGGCCGTGCACCGGCGGACGCTCGGTCTGCCGGCCACGTCGCTGGCCTGGGGTTTCTGGGAGCAGCGCAGTGGGATGACCGCGCACCTCGGCGACGCCGACGTGGCCCGGATGGCCCGCTCCGGCGTCCTGCCGCTGGACTCCGACCGGGGTCTGGCCCTGCTGGACGCGGCGGTCGCCGGCGACGAGGCGCTGCTGGTGCCGGTCCGGCTGGACACCGCCGCGCTGCGCGCCCAGGGCCAACACCTGCCGGCCCTGTTCCGCGGCCTGGTCCGGCTCCCGGCCCGGCGGGCGGCAGGTGGCCAGGCCACCCCGGCCACCGGCTCCGGCCTGCACCGGCAGCTCGTCACCCTCGGCGCAGACGACCAGCACCGGGTGCTGCTCGACCTGGTCCGGGCCAACGTCGCGGCCGTCCTCGGCCACGACAGCGGCACCGCCGTCGAGCCGGCGCGGGCGTTCAAGGAACTCGGCTTCGACTCGCTGGCCGCCGTGGAGCTGCGCAACAAGCTCAACACCGCCACCGGGCTGCGGCTGCCGGCGACCCTGGTCTTCGACTACCCCAACCCGACGGCGCTGGCCGGTTACCTGCACGGCACGCTCCTCGGCGGTCCGGCGCAGGCACAGCCGACCACCGTGGTCCGGCCGGTGGTCGACGAACCCGTCGCCATCGTCGCGATGAGCTGCCGCTTCCCCGGCGGGGTCCGCACCCCCGAGGACCTGTGGCAGCTCCTGGTCGACGGCGCGGACGCCATCTCGCCGTTCCCCACCGACCGGGGCTGGGACCTCGACCACCTCTACGACCCGGAGCCCGGCAAGCCCGGCCGGACGTCCTCGCTGGAGGGTGGTTTCCTCTACGACGCGGCCGACTTCGACCCGGACTTCTTCGGCATCGGCCCGCGTGAGGCGGTCGCCATGGACCCGCAGCAGCGGCTGCTGCTGGAAACGTCGTGGGAGGTGCTGGAGCGGGCCGGGATCGACCCGACCTCGCTCAAGGGCAGCCCGACCGGGGTGTTCACCGGTGTGATGTACCACGACTACGGCAGCCGGCTGTCCGAGGTGCCCGAGGAGTTGGCGGGTTACCTGGGCAACGGCAGCATGGCGAGCGTCGCGTCCGGCCGGATCTCGTACACCCTCGGGCTGGAGGGGCCGGCGGTCAGCGTCGACACCGCGTGCTCGTCGTCGCTGGTGGCGATCCACCTGGCCGTGCAGGCGCTGCGCTCCGGCGAGTGCTCGCTGGCGCTGGCCGGCGGGGTCACGGTGATGTCCAAGCCGGACACGTTCCTCGACTTCAGCCTCCAGCGGGGGCTGGCCTCCGACGGCCGGTGCAAGTCCTTCTCCGCCGACGCCGACGGCACCGGAATGTCCGAGGGCGTCGGCATGCTGCTGCTGGAGCGGCTGTCCGACGCCGAACGGCACGGCCACCACGTCCTCGCGGTGGTGCGGGGTTCGGCGATCAACCAGGACGGCGCGTCCAACGGGTTGACCGCCCCGAACGGCCCCGCCCAGCAGCGGGTCATCCGGCAGGCGCTGGCCGCCGCCGACGTCCGCCCCGACGAGGTCGACCTGGTCGAGGCGCACGGCACCGGCACCACCCTCGGTGACCCGATCGAGGCGCAGGCGGTCCTCGCCACCTACGGTCAGGACCGGCCGCAGGACCGGCCGCTCTGGCTCGGCTCGATCAAGTCGAACATCGGCCACACCCAGGGCGCGGCCGGCGTCGCGGGTGTGATCAAGATGGTGTTGGCGATGCGCAACGGGCTGCTGCCCCGCACCCTGCACGCCGAGCAGCCGTCGCCGCAGGTGGACTGGTCGGCCGGGGGGGTGCGGCTGCTCACCGAGGCGCAGCAGTGGCCGGCACTGGAGCGGCCCCGCCGCGCCGGGGTCTCCTCGTTCGGCATCAGCGGCACCAACGCCCACGTCATCATCGAGCAGGCGCCGGCGGTCGAGGCGACGCCCGCCGACGGGGACGCCCGGCACACCCCGCCGGTGCTGCCCTGGCTGCTCTCCGCCCGCTCGGCGCAGGCGCTGCGCGCCCAGGCCGGGCTGGTCGCCGACACCGGGGCCACCCTCGACGTGGCGTACTCGCTGGCCACCACCCGGGCGGTGCTGGAGCGTCGGGCCGTGGTGGTCGCCCCCGCCGGGGACGACGCGGTCCGCGCCCTGCGCGCCGCCGCCGAGGGCACCGACCCCGCCGAGTGGGTGCAGGGGACGCCGTCAGCGGGCAGGTTCGCCATGCTCTTCACCGGCCAGGGCGCACAGCGCCTCGGCATGGGCCGCGAGCTGGCCGCGGCGTACCCGGCGTTCGCCGAGGCGTTCGCCGAGGTGTGCGCCCACCTGGACGCGCAGCTCGACCGGCCGCTGCGGGAGGTGCTCTACACCGAACCCGACGTCGCCGACGCCGCGCTGCTCGACCAGACCGTCTACAGCCAGAGCGCGCTGTTCGCCATCGAGGTGGCGCTGTACCGGCTGCTCGAATCCTGGGGCGTCCGGCCCGACCTGGTGGCCGGGCACTCCATCGGCGAGATCAGCGCCGCACACGTCGCCGGGGTGCTGTCGCTGCCCGACGCGGCCACCCTGGTCACCGCGCGTGGCCGGCTGATGCAGGCGATGCGGGAGGACGGCGCGATGGTCGCCGTCGAGGCATCCGAGGACGAGGTACGCCGGGAGCTGGCCGGCCGGGAGACCGAGCTGGGTGTCGCGGCGGTCAACGGACCCCGGTCCGTGGTGATCTCCGGTGACCACGACGCCGTCGGTGCCCTCGCCGACGACTGGCGGGCCCGGGGACGCCGCACCAAGCGGCTGCGGGTCAGCCACGCGTTCCACTCCCCGCACATGGAGCCGATGCTCGCCGAGTTCCACCGGGTCGCCGCCGGGTTGACCTTCGCCCCGCCGCAGGTGCCCGTGGTGTCCAACCTGACCGGTCGGCTCGCCGACCCCGACGAGATCACCACCCCCGGCTACTGGGTGCGGCACGTCCGGGAGGCGGTCCGGTTCAGCGACGGGATCGCCACCCTGGAGGCGGCCGGCGTCACCACGTTCCTGGAGGTCGGGCCGGACGCGGTGCTCACCGCGATGGGCCGGGAGTGCGTCACCGACACCGGCGGTGTCGCCCTGGTGCCGGTGCTGCGCGGCGGCCGGGACGAGGCGGCGACCCTGCTGACCGCCCTCGCCACCCTGCACACCCGGGGCGTCCCGGTGGACTGGCGGGCCTGGTTCGCGCCCACCGGCGCCCGGGTCACCGACCTGCCGACGTACCCGTTCCAGCGGCGTCGGCTCTGGCTGGACGCCCCGGCGGGCGGCGGTGACGTGCCGGCGCTGGGTCAGCGCCCGGCCGCCCACCCGCTGCTCGGCGCGGTCGTCGGGCTGGCCGGTGTCGACGGCACCGTGCTGACCGGCCGGCTGTCGCTGCGGACCCACCCGTGGCTTGCCGAACACGACCTCGCCGGGACGGTGCTGCTGCCCGGCACGGCGTTCGTCGAGCTGGCCGTCCGCGCCGGTGACCAGGTCGGCTGCGCCCAGGTGGAGGAGTTGACGCTGGAGGCCCCGCTGGTCGTCCCGCCCCGGGGCGGCATCGACCTCCAGGTGGTGGTCGCAGCGCCCGACGCGACGGGACGCTGCCCGGTCACCGTGCACTCCCGGCCTGAGGACGGCGTCGACGGGTGGACCCGGCACGCCACCGGCGTGCTGGCCCCGGCGGCGTCGACCGCGCCGGCCGGCGCGGCCGGCGACGCCTGGCCGCCGGCCGGGTCCACCCCGGTCGACCTGGCCGGCCGCTACGACCGGCTGGCCGACGCCGGCTACCACTACGGCCCGCTGTTCCAGGGCCTGCGGGCCGCCTGGCGCAACGGCGACGAGGTGTACGCCGAGGTGGCGCTCCCCGACGAGGCGACGTCCACGGCCGACCGGTTCGGCCTGCACCCGGCGCTGTTCGACGCGGTGCTGCACACCCTCGACCTGACCGGGGACGAACCGGACGACGACCTGCTCCGGCTTCCGTTCGCCTGGCGCGGGGTCACCCTGCACGCCACCGGCGCGACGGCGCTGCGGGTGCGGCTGCGCCCGACCGGCCCGCAGGAGGTGTCGTTCGACCTCGCCGACACCACCGGCGCGCCGGTCGCCTCGGTGGCCTCGCTGGTGGTCCGGCCGCTGGCCGCCGACCAGCTGGGCGGGGCCCGGGCCGCACACCGCTCGTCGCTGTACCAGCTCACCTGGGCCGCGGTGGAGACGCCGCAGGGCACCGGCGACGCCACGACCGTGGTCCTCGGCGACGACGACCTCGGCCTCGGGGTGCCCCGGTACGCCGACCTCGCCGCGCTCGCGGCGCAGGCCGACGGCACGCCGGGCACCGTCGTGGTGGCCTGGCGTTCCCCGTCGGACTCGCCCTCGGCGGTGGCCACCGGGGCGCTGTCCCTGGTGCAGGGGTGGCTCGCCGACGACCGGTTCGCCGGTGCCCGGCTGGCGTTGGTGACGACCCGGGCGGTCGCCACCGCCGACGGCGAGGACGTGCCCCGACCGGTGGACGCCACCGTCTGGGGGCTGGTCCGGGCCGCGCAGGAGGAGAACCCGGGCCGGCTGGTCCTGATCGACGTCGACGGGCCGGACCCGGCGGCGGTGCGGGCGGCGCTGGCCGTCGACGGCGAACCGCAACTGGCGGTCCGTCGGGGTGGCCTGCTCGCACCCCGGCTCGCGGCGTTGCCGGTGCCCGACGGTGAGCTGCCCGTCGGCACCGACCCGACGGGCACGGTGCTGGTCACCGGCGGCACCGGCGGCCTGGGCCGGCTGCTCGCCGAGCACCTGGTCACCCGGCACGGCGTACGGCGGCTGCTGCTGGCCAGCCGGCGCGGTCCGGCGGCCCCGGGCGTGGACGAGCTGGTCGGCCGGCTGACGGCGGCCGGCGCGGAGGTGACGGTGGCCTCCTGCGACCTGGCCGACCGGGCGGCGGTGGCGGCCCTGCTCGACGGGGTGCCCGCCGAGCACCCGCTGACCGGGGTGGTCCACGCGGCCGGGGTGGTCGACGACGGGCTGCTGCCGACGTTGACCCCGCAGCGGGCGGCGGCGGTGCTCGGCCCCAAGGCGGAGGCCGCCCGTCACCTGCACGAACTCACCCTGCACCGGCCGCTGCGCTGGTTCGTGCTGTTCTCCTCGGCTGCGGCCACCCTGGGTGGCGCCGGCCAGGCCAGCTACACCGCGGCGAACGCCTACCTCGACGCCCTCGCCCAGCACCGGCGGGCGCACGGTCTCGCCGGCACCGCGCTGGCGTGGGGCCTGTGGGCCGAGGCGGGCAGCGGGATGACCGGTCACCTCGGTGCGGCGGACCTGCGCCGGATGGCCCGTTCCGGGGTGGCCGCACTGTCCACGCCCGACGCGTTGGCGCTGTTCGACGCGACCCTCGGGCCGGTGCCGGCGGTGGCCCTGCCGGTCCGGCTTGACCTGGCCGCGATCCGGTCCCGGGCCGACGGGGTGCCGCCGCTGTGGCGCGGCCTGGTCCGGACGCCGGCCCGGCGGGCGGCGGCCGGTGCGGCCGGCCCGGTGGCGGGGGAGCGGCCGCTGGCCGACCGGCTGGCCGGCCTGTCGCCGGATGACGCCGACCGGACCGTGACCGAACTGGTCCAGGCCCGCGCGGCCGAGGTGCTGGGGCACGACCGCCCGCACCTGCTGGACGTGGACAAGGGCTTCCTGGAGCTGGGCTTCGACTCCCTGGCGGCCGTGGAGTTCCGCAACAGCCTCGGTGCGGCGACCGGGCTGCGGTTGCCGGCGACCCTCATCTACGACCACCCCAGTCCGGCGGCGGTGGCCCGGTTCGTCCGGTCCGAGCTGGCCGGTGACCTGCCGGCCGCGCCGTCGCTGGAGGCGGAGCTGGCCCGGTGGGAGACGCTGCTGGACGGCACCGTGCCGGACGAGGCGGAGCGGGGCCGGATCACCGTCCGGCTCCAGGCGCTGATGTCCCGGTGGAACGCGGCGTACGGGGCGGCCGAGGTGACGTCGGACGCCCGGGACCTGGCGTCGGTCACCGCGGACGAGTTGTTCGACATCCTCGACGACGAGTTGGAAGCGTCGGACTGACCCTCTTCCGAGGAGGCCCGAGGTCCGCCGACCCCCACGGGTGGCCGGCGGACCTCGGGCTTCCTCCCCGCGTACGGGTGGGGTTTTGTCCACCTTCGACGTGGGTCCATGGCCGTACCGTGTCACCGTCCGACCTCATACCGTAGTGAGCGGGCCTGGTGGACGTCACGGTTCGCCGCAGGGTGCCACCAGGGTGGACACGGGGAGAGGCAGGGAGGATGCGGGTGCGACTCGAACAGGGCATCGTCGCCAAGGTCACCCGGAACGGGCAGCTTGAGCTGATCTCCGAACGGAGCGGGCTGCGATACCGGTTCGGGGCGACCGCCGCCGCGATGTGGATCGCGTTGCAGCAGCAGGGCGGTTCGCTGGAGCGGGCGGCCGGTGTGCTGGCCCGGCAGTGGTCGGCCGATCCGGCGGTCACCCGGCGCGACTTCGACGTCTGGCTGGAGGACATGCTCCGCGCCGGCCTGGTCCGGGTGGAGTGACCGGTCCGGCGGGTCCGCCCCGACCCCTATCCCGACCCCCTGTACGCGGGCGGTGGTGGGTCGTACCCCTGTCCGGTCGGTCGGGACGCGACCCGGCGGGTGGGGGTCAGGCGTCGGAGGACGGGGTTTCGGGGTCGCCTGATTCGTTGACCGCGCCGACGATCACCCGCAGCGCCTCGGCCAGGTCCTTGCCGGAGGGGGCGGCCTCGGGATCGAGCAGCCGCTGCACCGTCAGGCCGGTCATCAACGCCAGCAGGAACGAGCCGACGGCCTTGCGGGTCGCCTCGGGGACGTTCTCGCCCCCGTTGCGGATGACGAAGGTGGCCAGCGCGGGCCGGGCCCGGGTGTACGTCTCGGCGAGCTGTTCGCGCAGCACCGGCAGGTGCTCGGCCAGCGCGAACGCCTCGATCCCGGCGACCCAGAGCGGCCGGTGCGTGCCGAACGACTCCACCAGGCCGGTCCACATGGTCTCCAGCCGGTCCATCAGGTCGGGCTGGGTGCCGTCGCGCAGCACCCGGTCGATCTCGACGCCCCACTCCTCGAACGCCTGCACCAGGGCGGCGGTCAGCAGCGCCTCCTTGGAGCCGAAGTGGTAGCCGATCGACGCCAGGTTCGTGTCCGACGCGGCGACGATGTCGCGGGCGGTGGTGCGTGTGTAGCCGCGCTCGTAGAGGCAGACCCTGGCCCCTGCCAGCAGGCGTTCCCGATGACCCACGGGCGTCACCCTACTCGGAACCACCCCCTAATTCATCCATCGGATGTATACGAGCGTCTAAATCCGGTGGTAGCTTTCGGCCATGGCTACAGCGCAGGCAAAGGCCGGCCGCCGCGAGTGGATCGGCCTCGCGGTACTCGTCATGGTGACACTGATCATCAGCATGGACATGACCGTGCTGTCGTACGCTCTGCCGTTCATCACGGCGGACCTTGAGCCGACCAGCAGTCAGCTCCTCTGGATCACGGACGTCTACGCCTTCGTGCTGGCCGGCCTGCTGATTCCGATGGGGACCCTGGGGGACCGGATCGGGCGCCGCCGGCTGCTGATGATCGGCGCGGCGGTGTTCGGTGCCGCATCCGTGGCAACGGCCCTCTCCACCAGTCCCGGCATGCTGATCGGGACCCGGGCGGTGATGGGTGCCGCGGGTGCGACGCTCATGCCGTCGACCATGTCGTTGATCCGCAACATGTTCCACGACGAGAACGAGCGCCGGGCCGCGATCGGCATGTGGGCGGCCGGCTTCTCCGCCGGTGGCGTCATCGGCCTGGTGGCCGGCGGGGCGCTGTTGCAGTACTTCTCCTGGGGCACCGTCTTCGAGATCAACGTGCCGATCATGCTGCTGCTGCTGATCCTGGCCCCGTTGCTGCTGCCCGAGTTCCGCAACCCCGCCGCCGGCCGGCTCGACCTGCTCAGCACGGTGCTGGCGTTCGTCGCCGTGCTGCCGATGATCTGGGGCATCAAGCAGTTCGCCGAGGACGGCATGACCTGGCCACCGGTGGCCGGTGTGCTCGCCGGTCTGCTCTTCCTGACCGTGTTCGTCCTGCGTCAGCGCCGGCTCGCCGACCCGGTGATCGACGTCCGGCTGTTCCGCGCCCCCGCGTTCAGCGCGGCCGTGGTGATGAACGTGCTCGCCAACTTCGCGCTGGTCGGGTTCATGTTCTTCATCAGCCAGTACCTCCAGTTGGTGCTCGGGCTGCGGCCGTTCACCGCCGGCCTGTGGTCGCTGCCGGCCGCCGGCGCGGCGGGCATCGGCGCGGCGGTGCTCGCGCCGATGCTGGCGCAACGCTTCCGGCGGGCCTACGTCGCCGCCGGGGGGCTGCTGGTGGGTGCCGCCGGCTGCCTGGTGCTCGCCCAGGTCGGTGACGACTCGGGGCTGGCCATGGTGGTGGTGGGCCAGGCGCTGATGACGGGTGGCATCGCGATGGTGCTGACGCTCAGCGCCGAGTTGATCGTCTCCACCGCGCCGCCGGAGCGGGCCGGCGCGGCGGCCGGGCTCTCCGAGACCGGTAGCCAGTTCGGCGCGGCGCTCGGTGTGGCGATCCTCGGCAGCATCGGCACGTACGTCTACCGGCGGCAGCTCTCCGGTGGGGCCCCCGACGGCGTCCCGGCCGACTCCTGGGCGACCGCCCGGGAGACCCTGGGTGGCGCGGTCGAGGAGAGCCGTACCCTCTCCGCCACCGCGGCGGACACGCTGGTCGCGCTGGCCCGGGCCGCCTTCGCCGACGAACTGCGGGTCGCCGCGGTCGCCGCGGCCGGCATCCTGGTGGTGACTGCGGTCCTGGCCGCCGTGCTGCTGCGCAACGTGGGGGCCTCGGTGCCCGGTCAGGATCCGTCAGGCGGACCCGCCGACGCCGGGCCCGCCGGCACCCCGGCGGTCGACCCGGACGCTGCGGCCGTCTCGGCCGATCCGGCCGGGACGGGGGGCGACCCGTCGACCCGGGCGGAGCAGGCCGCGGCGGAAGGACGCCTCGACACCGAGCCGCCGGCGGTCCGGATCGGGCCGGACTCGACCCCCCAACCGTCCCGGCCGGCACATCCGGTGGCCTGACCGTACGGTTCCGACGGTGGCGTTCCCGCGGTGGGCGGGGACGCCACCGTCGTCCGTGCCGCCGGTCGTGACGGTGCCGGGCTAGGGGCCCGGTGCCCCGCTTAGGGGTTGTCCCGGCGTTTCGGACGTTCCTACGCTCGCTTCGACAGCGGGCACCGGCGTCACACGGGGGGCGTCGGTTCGACATCCGTGCCCGGCGGGTCGGTCGGCGCGTCGGTCGAGCCGTCGGCACGGGGGTTGGCCCGCTGGAGACGTCCTGCTGTGGGCGCACCCGCAGCGCCGATCCGTAGGGGACCAGTGATGACGGCAACGCTCGAGAACGACCTCTGGGTGCGGCGGTTCCACCCGTCGCCGACCAGCGCGATCCGGCTGGTGGCGTTGCCGCACGCCGGTGGCTCGGCCAGCTATCTGTTCCCGGTCTCCCGGGCCCTCACGCCCGCCGTGGAGGTGCTGGCGATCCAGTACCCGGGTCGGCAGGACCGCCGGCACGAGCCGGTGCTGGATTCCGTCGCCGCCCTGGCCGACGGGGTGTTCGAGGCGCTGCGGCCGTGGCTGGACCGGCCGGTGGCGCTCTTCGGGCACAGCATGGGTGCCGTGCTCGCCTACGAGGTGGGGCTGCGGTTGCAGACGCGGACGGGTCAGCCGCCGGTGCGCCTGTTCGCCTCCGGTCGCCGGGCGCCGTCCCGGGTCCGCGACGAGCGCTACGTGCACACCCGCGACGATGCCGGCGTGCTGCGGGAACTGGCCCGGCTCAGCGGTTCGGACCCGAGGGTGCTGGGTGACCCGGAGCTGCTGCCGATGATCCTGCCCGCGGTGCGCGGCGACTACAAGGCGGTGGAGACCTACCGGACCGACCCGGACCAGCGCCTGGACGCCCCGATCACCGTGCTGACCGGGGACGCGGACCCGGTGACCACGTTGGACGAGGCGCACGACTGGGCGAAGCACACCAGCGGCGAATGCGACGTGCGGGTCTATCCGGGTGGGCACTTCTACCTCAACGACCACGCCGCCGACGTGATCAAGCTGATCGGCGCGCAGTTGCACCACGCGGTCTCCGGCGGCCCGGCGGCCTGACTGGATCCGCGCCCGCTACCGGGAGGATCGTCCCCCGGGACGGGCGTTGCGGGGTGGGAACCGGTGGGCACCCGCCCGACGCCGCCGAACCGGGCGACGGGGCACCGAGCGCACCGGGTGCGGACAACACGACGGGCGGGACGCCGGTGGCCGGCGCCCCGCCCGTCGTACCGCTCATTCGGCGATCTTCGTCCGCATGGTCCAGCGGAAGACCACCACCCGCGAGGCGTCGTCGTTGAGGCCGTCGTGGTCACTGGAACGCTCGAAGTGCTCGTAGCCGCCCAGGTAGGGCACCTTGATCCGGCCGGTGCCGGCCGGCGCGCTGTGGGCCCGCTCGACGGCCGTCAGCCCGACCGGGCCACCTTCGAGCACCACGTCGAAGTGGTCGCCGCCGCGAACGTCGCTGAACCGCCGCGCGCTGCTCACCCGGGTGAGATCGTCCACGCTTTCCTCCTCGGCTGGGGGCGGGAGACGCGATCGACAGTGTTTCGCGTCACTGCCCTCGGATGCCTCCAGCGTGGCGGCACCGCCGGTCGGCGCATACCCGGAAGCGACCCCTAACTCCCGACCGGGGGCCAGATTTCAACGGCCGGCCAACCTGCGGTTACTTTGCGGCCCGGTGAGTCGCATTTGTGATAGCCCCCGGCTTGCCGCAAGGGTACGGCATTGACCAATGCTTATGAATTGCTTCTGTAATAGAGCTGTCTTCTCCCTGAAACTCAATTTTTGCTCAAGAGTAGATTGCCCGATTCGATGCTTCTCGTCCGGTCGGTGATGGTGTGCCGACGTCGGGGGCAACGGTGCAGGCCGGGGGGAGTTGGCCCGAAAGCTTCCGGTAGGAGTCCTCTGCCGGAGTCATTTCCCAGGTCAGGGCCGTGTGCCGTGGGTGGAATCTGCGGCCATCCGCGCAGGTGGGAGGGGTCGCGATGGCTCTTCGATCATGTAATTGCTACCGAGTGGTAATTTCTCGACCGGGGACGACAAACCGACAAAACGCCATCCCCGCTCGTAATATCGGTGACGAAGTATCATCACCCCACTACCGTCTTGTACGGGTGTCTATGTATGCTGTGCTCGCCGTCGGGACGCGGTGAAAGCCATCAATCAATTGGCAGTCATCATTGCAAGACCTGGTTTGCCGGCTGACGTGGCCAGTGACCGGGCGGGTCCCGGCGGACCGCGTGGCATCGAGCCGAACGGTTTCGTCGGGGGCCTGACCCGGAGCCGGCAGCGCCCGTTCGATGCGTCATCGCTGACCTGGGGGGAGACGGGTGGATTTTGTGGAGAGAAGCCGCGAGCTTGACATCTTGCGGGACCTTTACTCCGACAGTGCCACGGGCAGGGGGCGGGTCGCGCTGATCAGCGGCCCCGGTGCCACGGGCAAGACCGAGCTGTTGCGGGCCTTCGCCGACCACGTCGGCGCGGCGGGCGGGCTGGTGCTGCGCGCCGCCTGTTCCCGGGCGGAACGGCTGCTGCCCGCGGCCGTGATGGGGCAGCTGTTCCACAGCGTGCCGCTGCCGGCCGAGGTGATGCGGCGCATCGGCGCGTTCGTCGACATCGACGGCGTCGCGACGGAGGGTGACGCCGACATCAGGGCCGTGCACGCCATGTGTGTCGAGCTGCTCGACCTCGCCCGTAGCCGGCCGCTCGTACTGCTCGTCGACGACGTCGAGTTCGCCGATGAGCGGACCCTGCACACCCTGCTCTACCTCCAGCGCCGGCTCACCGCCGCACAGATCCTGGTGGTGCTCACCGAGTCACCGCAGCCCCAGCCGTTCCATCCGGAGTTCCGGGCCGAGATCAGCCGGCAGGCGAGCTTCTGCAACATCCAGCTGTCACCGCTGTCCGAGGCGGGCGTCGCCGAACTGCTGCGCGGCTGGACCGACGACGAGACGGCCACGGCGCTCGCCCCGGCGTACCACCGGGTCAGCGGTGGCAACCCGTTGCTGCTGCACGCGCTCGGCCAGGACCGGCGGGTCGCCGGGGCGACGGAGCCCACCGAGGTGGTCGTCGGTGACCAGTTCCGCCAGGCCGTCCTGGCCTGCCTGCGCCGCTGGGACCCGACCATCCTGGAGACCGCCCACGGGTTGGCCCTGCTCGGCGACTTCGCCACCCCGGCGTTGCTGGCCCGGCTGCTGGACACCAAGCCGGCCCGGGTCCAGTGGGTGCTCAACGCGTTGACGATGTCCGGCCTGCTGCACGGCGGCCGGTTCCGGCACCCGGCGGCGCGGGCGGCCGTCCTGCACGACCTGGCCCCGGACGCGCTGTCCGAGATGCACGCCCGGGCGGCGGAACTGCTGCACGCCGAGGGCGCTCCGGCACCGGCGATCGGTGGGCACCTGCTCGCCGCCGGTGGCCTGGCCGAACCGTGGGCGATCACGGTGCTCCAGGACTCGGCGACGCACGCGCTGGCCGAGGACCGCGTCGACGACGCGGTGGAGTCGCTCAAGCTGGCGCACGACATGTGCGACGACGAGCCGCGCCGGGCGGCGCTGACCGCGATGCTGGCCGCCTGCCAGTGGCGGGTCAACCCGGCGGCGGTGAGCCAGCACCTCCAGTCGCAGCGCGAGGCGCTGCGGGCCGGGCACCTCTCCGAACGGCACGCCGCCGCGTTGCTGCGCTACCAGCTCTGGCACGGCCACCGGGCGGACGCCCAGGAGACCCTGCGGCACCTGCGCGACAACCGGCAGCAGCTCGACGCCACCACCGCCGCCGAGCTGGAGGGATGCGCGGAGTGGCTGCGGCTGCACTTCCCCGTCGCCTTCGCCGAGCTGGACGCCGACGTCGGCCCGACGGCCACGCCGGCCGGTGCCCCGGTCCGCTCCGACGGCTCCCTCGGATCAGCCACGCCGTCGCTGACCGCCGTGCTCACCGACGGGGTGACCGACGAGGTGATCGCCCGCGCCGAGCAGGTGCTGGGCAGCCACCTGCTGGTCGACGTCGGGCTGGAGTCGGCGCTGTGCGCCCTGCAGACCCTGGTCTACGCCGACCGGATGGACCGCGCCGTGCACTGGTGCGACGTGCTCGGCACCGAGGCCGGCGCGCGGGGCGCCACCACCTGGCACGCCATCCTGTCCGACGTCCGCTCGCACATCGCGCTGCGCCAGGGCGACCTGCCGCTCAGCGAGCGGTTCGCCCGGGAGGCGCTGGACGCGATGTCCCCGCACAACTGGGGCGTGGCGATCGGCTCACCGCTGTCCAACATGCTGCTCGCCAAGATCGGCATGGACAAGCTCGACGAGGCCGAGGCGCAGCTCAAGCACGTCATCCCGGACGCGATGCGCGACACCTGGTTCTGGCCGATGTACCTGCGGGCCCGGGGCCACCTGCACCTGGCCGGCGGGCGGGTGCACGCGGCGCTGGCCGACTTCGAGACCTGCGGGCAGCTGGCCACCCAGTGGGGGATGGACCTGCCGACCCTGCTGCCCTGGCGCGGCGACCTGGCCCAGGTCTACCTGCGTTCCGGCCGGCCCGACCGGGCCCGGGGCATGGTGACCGAGCAGCTTTCCCGGCCCGGCGCCGACAACGCCCGCACCCGGGGCATCTCACTGCGGCTGCTCGGGTCCGCGCTCGACGTCAAGCAGCGGGTCAACACGCTGCGCCAGGCGGCCAACCTGCTCCAGGAGTCCGGCGACCGCTACCAGCTCTTCCTGGCCCTGGCCGCGCTCAGCAGCGCGCACTACGGGCGGGGCGAGTTCAACACCTCGCGGGTGGTGGCCCGCAGCGCGATGCAGCTCGCCAAGGACATCCAGGCGCAGGCGTTGTGCCGCCGGCTGTTGCCCGGGGGCGACGCGGCCGGCGCCGACGACCCGGACACCCCGCCGGAGCACGAGGAGATGTCCCGGCTCAGTGACGCCGAGCAGCGGGTGGCGACGCTCGCCGCGCTCGGCCACACCAACCGGGAGATCGGCAAGAAGCTCTACATCACGGTGAGCACCGTCGAACAGCACCTCACCCGGGTCTACCGGAAGCTGAACGTCAGGCGGCGCACCGAGCTGTCGCTGGGGCTGCCGATGGACGCCGCCGGGGCCGGGCTGCTCGCCGTCGCGCCGGGCGGGACCGAGCGGTCCTGGCCGCAGTGGGAGTCGGCGGTCCAGGCGAGCTGAGCTCGTCAGCGGTGGCGATTCCGGGGTGGGCCTAGGCCCACCCCTTCGGGTCATTAGCTCCATTGAGCGCAATCGGCCCGATCCATACCGTGAAACATGTACCCACCGCCGTTCGGCGACGTTCTTTTGCGGGGAGCATGAGGTGAACAGAAACAAGGACCGGCGGACGCCGATCAGTGGTGCCGACGCGGTGCGGCTCGACGACGTGCGCAAGACGTACGGGCGCGGCGACAACCGTGTCGACGCGCTGCGCGGCGTCACGATGAGCTTCCCCCGGGGCAGCTTCACGGCCGTGATGGGGCCGTCCGGCTCCGGCAAGAGCACGTTCCTGCACTGCGCGGCGGGGCTCGACGTGCCCTCGTCCGGCTCGGTGGTGCTGGACGGCAAGGAACTCAGTGGCATGAACGAGAACCAGCTGACCCGGCTGCGTCGGGAGCGGGTCGGCTTCATCTTCCAGGCGTTCAACCTGATGCCGGCGCTCAACGTCGAGCAGAACGTGGGCCTGCCCTTCCGACTGGCCGGCCGCCGGCCCGACCGGCACTCCGTGGTGGAGGTGCTGGGCCGGGTGGGGCTGGCCGAGCGGCGCAAGCACCTGCCGAGCGAGTTGTCCGGTGGTCAGCAGCAGCGGGTCGCGATCGCGCGGGCGCTGATCATGCGCCCGGCGGTCATCTTCGCCGACGAGCCGACCGGCGCGCTGGACACCCAGACCACCATCGAGGTGCTGCAACTGCTCCGCGAGACGGTGTCCAGCGGGGGACAGACCATCATCATGGTGACCCACGACCCGGTCGCCGCCGCTGCCGCGCACCGGGTGCTGTTCCTCGCCGACGGCCAGTTCATCGGTGAACTGGAGGCGCCGACCGCCGACGTGGTGGCCGAGCGGATGACCCACCTGACCGCGTGGCAGCAGAACCGGGCGCCGCAGTCCACCGGCAGGGGTGGCTTCTGATGACGTACCTCGCGTGGCGCACCCTGCGCTACCGCAAGCTCGCCTTTATCGCGACATTTATCGCGGTCTTCTTCGGTGTGGCGCTGATCGTCGCCTGTGGCGGGCTGATGGAGACCGGCATCCGGATGGCCGTCCCGCCGCAGCGGCTGGCGGCGGCCGACGTGGTGGTGAGCGGCAAGCAGACCTACGGCGTGCCCAAGAAGGACCCGCAGGACACCAAGAACATCAAGTCGGTGCCGCTGGCCGAGCGGTACTGGATCGATCCGGGCCTGGTCGGCAAGATCCAGGGCGTGCCCGGGGTCGAACGGGCGGTGGCCGAGGCGTCGTTCGCCGCCACCGTCGTCCGCAACGGCGCACCGGTGATCGTCGGGACCCAGTCGCTGGGCCACCGGTGGGAGTCGGCGCAGCTCGGGCCGTACCGGCTCGACGGGCAGCCGCCGGCCCAGGCCGGCCAGGTGGTGCTGGACCGGGCGGTGGCCAAGCTGGCCCGGATCAAGGTCGGCGACCGGGTCGACGTCGTGGTCGGTGGGGTCCAGTCGTCCTTCCAGGTGACCGGCATCGCCGCGCCGCCCGGTGAGCTGAGCCAGTCGGCGCTGTTCTTCTCCGACGACGACGAGCGGCGGCTCAACCCGCACACCGGCACCGCGGACGCGATCGGTGTGCTGGCCAAGCCCGGCACCGACCTGGACGCGTTGCGCGAGCGGATCGAGCGGACCCTCGCCGACCGCAAGCTCGTCGTGCTCACCGGCGACGACCGGGGCGCGGCCGAGTTCCCCGAGGCGGTCGGCGGTCAGGCGCAGCTCATCCCGCTCTCCGGGGTCTTCGCCGGCATGACGGTCTTCGTGGCGATCTTCGTGGTCGCCAGCACGCTGGGCCTGTCGGTGCAGCAGCGGCAGAAGGAGATCGCGCTGCTGCGTTCGATCGGCGCGACGCCCCGGCAGATCCGCGCGATGGTGCGCCGCGAGGCGCTCGTCGTCGCGGTCGGTGCGGCGATCCTCGGCTGCGCGCCCGGGGTGTTCCTCGGGCCGCTGCTCTACGACATCGTCTCCGACGCCGGGGTCATCTCGCCGGTGGTGCAGTTCCACCAGGGTTTCATCCCCTACCTGGCCGCGCCGGCGATCGGCATCTTCGCCGCCATGGTCGCCGCCTACGTCGCCGGTCGCCGCCCCTCCAAGACCAAGCCCACCGCCGGCATCGCCGAGGCCGCCCTGCAGCGCAAGTGGGTGAGCTGGCCCCGGGTGGTGTTCTCCATCCTGTTCTTCGCCGCCGGTTTCGCGCTGATCCTGGTGACCGCGATCGTGATGCAGGGCGCGGTGGCGTCCGCGACCGCCGGGCCGGCGGTGATGTGCTGGGCGATCTCGATCGCGTTGATCAGCCCGGGGCTGACCCGGCTGCTGGCCGGCGTGCTCAGCCTGCCGGTACGGGCGTTCTTCGGCCTCGCCGGCTACCTCGGCACGGTCAACGTCCGCACCCGCGCCGTCCGGGTGGCCTCCGCGGTCACCCCGATCATGCTGGCCGTGGCGCTGGCGGTGGCCAACTTCTACCTCCAGACCACCCAGAACGAGGCCGCCGAGCGCTACTACTCGGACAACCTGCGGGCCGACCTGGTGCTCAGCTCCACCACCGGCGGCTTCCCCGCCGACACCGTGGAGGCGATCCGGTCCGCGCCGGGCGTCGAGGAGGCGTCGGCGTACGTGACCAGCGCCGGCTGGATCAACAAGCCGTACGACGGGTCGCACGTCGAGTCGCCCTGGCCGTTGCAGGGGGTCAGCGGGGCCAGCGCCGCCGGCATCACCGGGGTGCGGACCAGCGACGGCAACCTCGGTGACCTGCGGGGCGACACGGTGGCGCTGCCCGAGGTGGCCGGGAAGAACCTCAACGTCGGCGTCGGCGACCAGATCACCCTGCGGCTCGGCGACCGCTCGGCGGTGGACCTGCGGGTGGTGGCGCTCTACCCGGCGAAGAAGGGGTTCGAGACGATCCTGCTCCCCGCCGACCTGCTCGCCGCGCACAGCACCACCGGGCTGTCCCGGCAGATCCTGGTCACCGCCGAACCCGGCACCAGCCGGGACGCGCTGACGGCCAGCCTGCGGGAGAAGGTCGCCGGTAACCCCGGCACGATGATCGAGGGGCGGGAGGCGATCACCACGTTCGCCGAGCGGACCAAGACCCAGGCCTGGGTCAACTACCTGCTCGTCGCCCTGGTCGCCGGCTACACGATGATCTCGGTGGCGAACACCCTGATCGTGGCGACCGCCGGCCGCCGCCGGGAGTTGGGCATGCAGCGGCTCATCGGCGCCACCCGCAAGCAGGCCCTCCAGATGCTCAGCGTGGAGGCGGGCATGGTCGCGGTCATCGGGGTGGTGCTCGGCACGATCGCCTCCATCGCCACGCTGATGCCGTTCAGCATCGTGGTGCTGGGCCGACCGGTGCCCTCCGGTCCGATATGGATCTATCTGGCCGTGGTGGCGGGCGCGACCGTGCTCGCCTTCGCCGCCACCGTGCTGCCGGGCCGCCGGGTGATGCTCTCCCGGCCGGCGGAGGCCGCCGTCGCCGTCGAGTGACGGCAACCCGCACACACGACGGTGCCCCCGGTCGACCGACCGGGGGCACCGTCGCATGTGGCGTCGGGTCAGCCGACGTCGGCCCGGGTGCCGTTGAGGTACGCCAGCACGGCCAGCACCCGGCGGTTGCTGTCGTCGGCCGGGGTCAGGTCCAGCTTGGTGAAGATGCTGGTCGTGTACTTGGCGACGGCACCCTGACTGACGATGAGACGTTGGGCGATGGCCGTATTCGAACATCCCTCGGCCATCAGCTTGAGCACCTCCCGCTCGCGCGGGGTGAGGGTCGACAGTGGCTCCCGACGGGACCTGCCGGCCAGCAGCTGCGAGATCACCTGTGGGTCCATCGCGGTGCCCCCGTCGGCGACCCGGCGGATCGCGTCGACGAACTGGTCGCTGTTGAGCACCCGGTCCTTGAGCAGGTAGCCGATGCCGCCGCTGGCGTCGGCGAGCAGCTCCTTGGCGTACAACTGCTCGACGTGCTGGGAGAGGACCAGGATGGGCAGTCCGGGGCAGCGGCGACGCGCCTCCAGGGCTGCCTGCAGGCCCTCGTCGGTGAAGGTCGGGGGCAGGCGAACGTCGACCACCGCGACCTCCGGGCGGAGGGTCACCAGGGCGTCGAGCAGAGCCGGGCCGTTGTCGACCGCCGCGACGATCTCGAAGTCGTAGGATTCGAGGAGCTGGACCATTCCCTGTCTCAGGAGGAAGAGGTCCTCGGCGAGTACAACGCGCACGGCAGCTCCAGGATCGCGACGGTCGGCCCACCTTCGGGACTGCTGAGGACGAGCGTCCCGTCGAACGTAGCACAGCGCCGCTCGATGCCCCGGAGTCCGGTGCCGAGGGTGGCGTCGGCACCGCCCTGACCGTTGTCGATCACTACGGCGCGCAGCGAACCGTCCTCGTGCCGCAGGTCGATGCTGGCCCGGTCGGCGTTGGCGTGCTTGACCACGTTGTTCAACAGCTCCGACAGGGCGAAGTAGACGGCGGACTCCGCCGGGGCGGCCAGCCGGCCGGGTACGTCGGCGATGACGTCGACCTCGATCGGGCTCTCCAACGCGATCGCCCGGATGGCGTCCTCCAGCCCCCGCTCGGCCAGCACCGGCGGGTGGATGCCCCGGATCAGGCAGCGCAGTTCCTCCAGCGCGCTGGCGGTGGCGTTGCGCGCGTCGACCAGCAGGGTCTCCGCGACGTCCGGATTGGTCCGCAGCTGCCGGGTGGCCGCACCGAGCTTCATGCCGATCGCGACCAACCGGGCCTGCGCCCCGTCGTGCAGGTCCCGTTCGATCCGGCGCAGCTCGGTGGCCTGGATGTTGATCACATCCGAGCGGGTCTCGGAGAGGTGCCGCATCCGGGAGGCGATCTCCGCCCGTTCGCTCGGGCCCAGCAGCGTCCGGGCGAAGTAGGCGTGTCCGGCCACCACCCCGGGGGCGGCGGCCACCCAGATCGCGAACACCACCAGGCTGACCAGCGCGCCGAGCACCGCGTGCGGCCAGGTGTCCATCGGGGTGAAGCCGTACCAGAAATCCACCCCGGACTCCCGCATCAGCATCCAGAACCCGGCGGAGAGCAGCAGCCCTTCCACCGAGTAGACCAGCAGGGTGACCGGCAGCAGGCCGAGTACGAAGCCGACGAACACGTTGAGCAGGAGGAACAGCAGGTCGCGCCAGGTCGCCGGGTCGGTGAGGATGGACCGGCAGCGCTGCACCCAGCCGACCACCCCCCGCTCGGTCGGCGGCGCGGGCAGGTAGGGCGTGGCGATCGACACCCCGGCCCGGCCGGCGAGATCCCGGCACCGCCCGGTGAGCCAGCGGACCAGCGGGGTGACCAGGGGCAGCAGCAGCACCCCGACGCCGAGCGAGATGAACGCCGTGGCGAGCACGGTGGCGACGAGCAGGGCCAGGCTGAGCGCGGCGCTGGCGACGAGCACCACGCCGCGCCCGGTGGCGTGCAGCGCCCGGGACAGGGCCCGCCCGGTGAGTTCCGCGGTGATGGCGACGTCCATGTCCTCCGGCTCCCCGGTCACGGCAGATCGATGGTGGTGCCCGCACTCAGTGGCGTGTCGTGGACGACCAGTTGGCGCAGTTCGGCGCCGACCGGCGTGTCGTAGACCAGTGATCCGCTGACCGTCGCGCCGGGCTTGATGCTCTTGGTCAACCGTTGCGTGTCCGGATAGTAGAGCAGGGAACGGGTGTCCGGGGTGTATCCCCGCCCGTCCGCGTCGACCAGCCGCTGGCTGAGCGGCCAGACGATGGTGCCCTTGGACCCCTTGTTGACCACGTCGACGTCGACCATGCAGAACACGCCGTCCGCCTTCTGGGTCAACGGCCAGAACCCGATCTCCCGCGACCCGCAGTGCACCCCCGTCACGGTGAACTCCAGCGACCCGTCCTGCCCGGTCGCGGTGGCGGGGGTGGGGCTGGGGGTGGGGGTGGGCGACGGGCTCGGGGTGGGGCTCGGTGTGACGACGCCGGACGGCGCGGACGGGTCCGGCCCGGCGGACGGTGCCCCCCGCTGGTCGGCCTGTCGCAACGCGACCACGCCCAGCACGACGAGGGCCACCACCGCCACCACCCCGGTCAGCACCGCCGGCCAGGGCGGCGGCGGTCGACGCGGCGGCGGCGTCGGGGCGACCAGGGTGGCCGGCTGGCCGGCCGCCGGGTACCACCGGGTGCCGTCGAGCTGCTCGGTGGTGGCGGCCACCGGTTCCACCGCCGAGCGGATGCTGGCCGTGTCGGCGCTGCCGACCAGGATCAGCATCGCCTCCCGGGCGGTGGGACGTTGCCGGGGGTCGGTGCGCAACGCCCGCGCGACCACCGCGGCGAGGCCGGCGGGCAGCCCGCTCAGGTCGGGCGGGCCGGCCGGGTGCACCCGGGGGTCGACCGGCAGCCGACCGGTGGCGGCCCAGCCGACGAGGATCCCCCAGGCGTAGACGTCGGCGGGCTGGGCGGGCGGGAAACCGGCGAGGCGCTCCGGGGCCAACCAGCCGGGCGTGCCGTACGAGGGGCCGGTGGTCGGGTCGAGTGCCTCGATCAGGCTGGCCAGCCCGAAGTCGATGACCTTCGGACCGAACGGGGACAGCAGGACGTTGCGGGGGGTCAGGTCGCCGTGCGCCAGCCCGGCGGCGTGGATCGCGGTGAGCCCGGCGGCCACCCCGACGGCCAGCGCCTCGGCCTGCGGGCCGGAGAGCGAGCCGTGCCGGGTCACGTGCTCGTGCAGGGACGACCCGGTCACGTACTCGGTGACGAGGTAGGGGATCGGCCCCTGCGGGTCGGCGTCGAGCACCCGGGCGGTGCAGAAGTCGGCGACCCGGCCGGCGGCGGCGACCTCGCGGGCGAACCGTCGCCGGAACTCCGGCCGGGAGCGCAACTCGTCGTGGACGACCTTGACCGCGACCCGGCCCCCGCCCGGGGCCTCGGCCAGGAAGACCACCCCCATGCCGCCCGAGCCGAGCAGGCGGCGCAGCCGGTAGGGCCCGACGTGTTCCGGATCGCCCGGCCGCAGCGGTGACCCCGGCTCGGCCACTGCGCCGCTGGTCAGCTCGCCCATGTAGACAAGTGTCCCATGCCGGGTCGAGGCACGCGCCCCCTGCGCCGTCCCCGGTGGACGCCCCGCGTCGCCCGTCGCCGGGCCGTCCGCGGGTGGGTCGGGGTAGGGGATCGCTAAGGGTTGGCACGGCCGGGACCGGAACCTAGCGTGTGGTCGCACGCGCTCGCCGGCGCTTGATGCGGTCGGCGACCCCGCCGGCTGACGCCGGGGTCGCCGACCCCGGCGGTACGGACCTGCGCCGGCCGTACCGCGCCGGCCGACGGCTGCGCTGGTACCGCCGGGGCCGGGTGTCGGCCCGCCCGTTCACCGGCGGCGCACCGTCGTGGTGCGCGCCGCGCAGAAGAGAGGGACGCGATCGCCCATGACCTCCACGACACGGTACGACGATGCGCCGGCGACGGACGGTGGGACCCCCGGCGGGACCGAGGTGCGTCAGTTGGACCGGGTGGTGATCCGGTTTGCTGGTGACTCGGGTGACGGGATGCAGTTGACGGGGGACAGGTTCACCTCGGAGACGGCGCAGTTGGGTAATGATATTTCGACGTTGCCGAATTTCCCGGCGGAGATTCGGGCGCCTGCGGGGACGTTGCCGGGGGTGTCGAGTTTCCAGGTGCATTTCGCTGATTACGACATTTTGACGCCGGGGGACGCGCCGAACGTGTTGGTCGCGATGAACCCGGCGGCGTTGAAGGCGAATGTGGGTGATCTGCGTCGGGGTGCGGACATCATCGTGAACACCGATGAGTTCACCCGCCGGAACCTGACGAAGGTCGGGTATGCGGTGTCGCCGTTGGAGGACGACACTCTGGATGGGTTTGTGGTGCATCCGGTGGCGTTGACGTCGATGACGGTGGGTGCGTTGGCGGAGTTGTCGGTGTCGAAGAAGGACGCCGAGCGGGCGAAGAACATGTTCGCCCTGGGGTTGTTGTCGTGGATGTACTCCCGCCCGTACGAGTCGACCCTACGGTTTCTGGAGCGGAAGTTCGCCAAGCGGCCGGATCTGGTCGCGGCGAACATCGCGGCGTTCAAGGCGGGCTGGAACTACGGCGAGACGACGGATTCGTTCTCGGTGCGGTACGAGGTGAAACCCGCGGCGATGCTGCCGGGCACCTACCGCAACATCACCGGTAACGCCGCTCTGTCGTTGGGGTTGGTCGCGGCGGGGGTGCGGTCGGGTCTGCCGGTGTTCCTCGGCGCGTATCCGATCACCCCGGCGTCGGACATCCTGCACGAGTTGTCGAAACACAAGCGGCTCGGTGTGGTCACCATGCAGGCCGAAGACGAGATCGCCGCGGTCGGCGCCGCTCTGGGCGCCTCCTACGGCGGCGCCCTGGGAGTGACCACCACCAGCGGCCCCGGTGTCGCCCTGAAATCCGAGACGATCTCCCTGGCCGTCGCCCTGGAACTCCCCCTGGTCATCGTGGACGTGCAACGCGCCGGCCCGTCGACCGGTCTACCGACAAAGACCGAGCAGGCGGACCTGAACATGGCCCTGCACGGCCGCCACGGTGAGGCCCCCGTCGCGGTGATCGCCGCGAAGTCCCCCTCGGACTGTTTCCACGCCGCCCTCGAGGCCGCCCGGATCGCCCTGACCTACCGCACCCCGGTGATCCTGCTGTCGGACAACTACGTCGCCAACGGCTCCGAACCCTGGCTGCTACCCGACGTCGACGACCTGCCCGACCTGCGCGTCGACTTCGCCACCGCCCCCAACGGCGACGACGGCGTCACGTTCCTGCCCTACCTACGCGACCCGGACACCCTGGCCCGTCCCTGGGCCGTGCCCGGCACCCCCGGCCTGCAACACCGCATCGGTGGCCTGGAAAAAGCCGACAAGACCGGCGACATCTCCTACGACCCGGCCAACCACGACTACATGGTCCGCACCCGCGCCGCCCGCATCGAAGCCATCGACGTGCCCGACCTCGACGTCGACGACCCCGACGGCACCGCCCGGACCCTCGTGCTCGGCTGGGGCTCCACCTACGGCCCGATCGGCGCCGCCTGCCGCACCCTGCGCCACCACGGCCAACCCATCGCCCAAGCCCACCTACGCCACCTCAACCCCCTGCCCGCCAACCTCGGCGACGTCCTTTCCGCCTACGACCGCGTCGTCATCCCCGAGATGAACCTCGGCCAACTCGCCCAGATCATCCGCGCCCGATACCTGACCGACGCGATCACCTACAACCAGGTCCGCGGCCTACCCTTCACCGCCGCCGAACTGGAGACGATGCTGGAAGAGGTCTGCAAAAATGCCTGAACCCGTCGCCCTGAAACTCACCGGCAAAGACTTCAAATCCGACCAGGAAGTCCGCTGGTGCCCCGGCTGCGGCGACTACGCCATCCTCGCCGCCCTCCAACAATTCATGCCCGAACTCAACATCCCCCGCGAAAACACCGTCTTCATCTCCGGCATCGGCTGCTCATCCCGCTTCCCCTACTACATGAACACCTACGGGATGCACTCCATCCACGGCCGCGCCCCCGCCATCGCCACCGGCCTCGCCGTCACCCGCCCCGACCTGTCCGTCTGGGTCGTCACCGGCGACGGCGACGCCCTGTCCATCGGCGGCAACCACCTCATCCACGCGCTGCGCCGCAACGTCAACCTCAAAATCCTGCTCTTCAACAACCGCATCTACGGCCTCACCAAAGGCCAATACTCCCCCACCAGCGAAACCGGCAAAATCACCAAATCCACCCCCGCCGGCTCCACCGACGCCCCCTTCAACCCCCTGTCCCTCGCCCTCGGAGCCGAAGCCACCTTCGTCGCCCGCACCATCGACTCCGACCGCAAACACCTCCAAACCATCCTCCGCGCCGCCGCCCAACACCACGGCACCGCCTTCGTCGAGATCTACCAAAACTGCAACATCTTCAACGACGGCGCCTTCGACCCACTCAAACAACCCGACACCCGCGACGACTACCTCATCCCCCTCGAACACGGCCAACCCATCACCTTCGGCCGCAACAAACAACACTGCCTCGTCCACCCACCCCACAGCTTCGGACTCGACATCCGCGACACCGCCACCACCCCACCCGAAAACATCATCACCCACGACACCACCATCACCGACCCCGCCTACGCCTTCGCCCTCACCCGCCTCCCCCAACCCGACCACCGCAACACCCCCATCGGCATCCTCCGCCAAACCCAACGCCCCACCTACGACACCCTCGTCCAACACCAAATCACCACCGCCAAAAACACCACCACCGACACCCCCGAACAACAACTCACCACCCTCCTCCACACCGGCGACACCTGGACCATCAGGCCGCTGGCCGACGCATGATCGACCGGATCACACCGCCTGGCGTCGTCGCCGTCGAGGCGTTCGACGACACCGACACCGAGCCGCTGCACCCCGCGGAGGCCGCGCTGGTGGCCCGCGCCGTCGAGAAGCGGGTGCGGGAGTTCACCACCGCCCGTACCTGCGCCCGCCGGGCGCTGCGCGCCCTCGGCGTACCGCCCGCGCCGGTGCTCACCGGCGACCGTGGCGCACCCGTCTGGCCGTCCGGTGTGGTCGGCAGCCTCACCCACTGCCCCGGCTACCGGGCCGCCGTGGTCGCCCGCGCGGCCGACGTACGCGCCATCGGCATCGACGCCGAACCCGATGCGGCACTGCCCGACGGCGTGCTCGACGCGATCGCCCTGCCCGAGGAACGCGCCATGGTGGACCGGCTGGCCACCGACGCCCCCGGACCGCACTGGGACCGGCTGCTGTTCAGCGCCAAGGAGTCCCTCTACAAGGCATGGTTCCCGATCACCGGGATCTTCCTCGGCTTCGACGAGGCCCGGATCGTCCTGCACCCGACCGACCGTACCTTCGCCGCCCGCGTCCTCGTCCCCGGTCGCGGTCGGGACTTCGACGGTCGCTACCTGCACGACGCCGGCCTGACCCTGACCGTCGTCGCCGTACCGCACTGAACCCGAGCCGTACCGCACCAGCCGACCCGGAACCGCGCCCCGCCGTGCGGATCCGGACGAACGAGGGGACCACACCCGATGAACGCCGGCATCTACGCCGTCAGCGACCTGCACGTGGCGTACCCGGAGAACCGGAAGATCGTGGAGAGCCTGTGGCCCCGCGCGGCCGGCGACTGGCTGATCGTCGCCGGTGACGTCGCCGAACTCTTCGCCGACGTCACCTGGGCGCTGGCGCTGCTGGCCGAACGGTTCGCCAAGGTGATCTGGGCGCCCGGCAACCACGAGTTGTGGACCCACTCGCAGGACCCGGTCCGGCTGCGCGGCGAGGCCCGCTACCAGGCCATCGTGCGGCAGTGCCGGGACCTGGGGGTGGCCACCCCCGAGGACGACTACCCGATCTGGACCGGGCCCGGCGGCCCGCTGCTGGTCGCGCCGCTGTTCGTCGGCTACGACTACTCGTTCCGCGAGCCGGGTGTCACCAGCAAGGAACAGGCGCTGGCCCGGGCCCACGCCGCCGGGGTGGTCTGCGCCGACGAGGTCTTCCTGCACCCCGACCCGCACCCGAGCCGGGACGCCTGGTGCCGGGCCCGGGTGGCGCTGACCGAGGCCCGGCTCGCCGGCAGCGACCCGGCGGTGCCGAAGGTCCTGGTCAACCACTACCCGCTGGTCCGGATGCCCACCGACATCCTGCGCTACCCCGAGTTCGCCCAGTGGTGCGGCACCGAACTCACCGCCGACTGGCACCGCCGCTTCCACGCCACCGCGGTGATCTACGGGCACCTGCACATCCCCCGGGTGACCTGGCACGACGGGGTGCGCTTCGAAGAGGTCTCCGTCGGCTACCCCCGGGAGTGGCGGACCCGTCCCCGCCCCGACTCGTGGCTGCGGCGGGTGCTGCCGACGCCCGTGCAGGTCTGACGGTTCACCCCTCGACGAGGCGCTTCTTCTGCACCTTGCCCAGCGCGTTGCGGGGCAGGGCGTCGACCAGCCGCACCTCCCGGGGCCGCTTGTGCACCGACAGGTGCCGGGCCACGAAGTCCACCAGTTCCGGCCCGGTCACCCCGTCGCCGACCACGTACGCGGTGACCTGCTGCCCCAGGTCCGGGTGCGGCAGGCCCACCACGGCCGCCTCACGCACCGCCGGGTGGGCCAGCAACGCCTCCTCCACCTCACCCGCCCCGATCCGGTACCCGCCGCTCTTGATCAGGTCGGTGCTCGCCCGGCCGACGATGCGGTGCCACCCGTCCGGGCCGACGGTGGCGACGTCCCCGGTGCGGAACCAGCCGTCGGCGGTACGGCTCGCCGCGTCGGCGTCCGGCCGGTTCAGGTAACCGTCGAACAGGGTCGGGCCGGTGACCAGCAGCTCGCCCATCGCAGCCCCGTCGGTGGGCAGGTCCCGGCCCTGCTCGTCGACGATCCGGGTGCGTACCCCGGGCAGGGGCACCCCGACGGCGCCCGGACGGCGCGGGCCGTCGGCGCGGGCGCTCACCGTGATCAGGGTCTCCGTCATGCCGTACCGCTCGACGACCCGGTGCCCGGTCAACCCGGTCAGCTCGTCGAAGACCGCCGTGGGCAGCGCCGCGCTGCCCGACACCAGCAGCCGCGCGCCGCGCAGGGCGCGCGCCGAGGCCGACGCCGCGGCGATCCGCGACCAGATCGTCGGTACGCCGAAGTAGAGCGTCCCGCCGGCCGCCGCGTACCGCTCGGGCTGCGGCCGGCCGACGTGGTGCAGCCGGCTGCCGACCCGCAACGGCCCGAGCACCCCGAGCACCAGCCCGTGCACGTGGAACAGCGGCAGCCCGTGCACGAGCAGGTCGTCAGGCGTCCACGCCCAGGCGTCGGCCAACCCGTCCAGGCAGGTGGCGATCGCCCCCCGGGACAGCAGCGCGCCCTTCGGCGCGCCGGTGGTGCCGCTGGTGTAGAGGATCAGGGCGGTCCGCTCCGGTCCGGGTTCCGGATGCGTGGTCGCCGACACCCGGCCCAGGTCTACCGGGACGACAGGCAACCTGTCCGCCGCCGGGGAGCCCTCCGGGGTCGTGCCTGCCGGCGCGAGCAGGGCCCCGGCCGCCGAGTCGCGCAGGATGTGCTCCCGCTCCCGGGGCCCGGCGTCCGGCGGCACGGGCACCACCGCCGTGCCCGCCAGCAGTGCGCCCACCACCCCCACCACGGTCTCCATCGTCGGGGTGGTCTCGACCGCGACCCGGTCCAGGCCATGCAGGTCGTCGGCGACGGCGGTGGCCAGCCCGTGCAACCGGGACCGGGACAGCGACAGGTCACCCACCCGGATCAGATCCGGACGGTCGTCCACCGACGATGACATCGCGGCCAGCAGCGACACGGTCCACGCCCCTCCGGTCGATTCGCCCGGGGCACGGTGCGGCCCCGTGCCGCCGACGCTAGTGCGGCGACCGGCCCGTCACCACCCCTACCACGCTGCGCCACCGGGGTTCCCGGCGCGGCGGTTTGTGGTCGTCCGGTTGCGGTATCCCGGTCGGGTACGCCGCTACGAGGAGGCCCCGGTGGACGTCGACGACCTGCTGACCGGAATCTACGACCAACTGCCCGACCTGGTGGACGCGGCGGTGGACGGGCTCGGCCCCGAGGAGCTGTGCCGTACCCCCCGGCCGGGCGTCAACCCGGTCGGCTGGCTGGTCTGGCACCTCACCCGGATCCAGGACCAGCAGGTCGCCGACCTGCTCGGGGTCGACCAGGTGTGGGTCGCCGGTGACCGGGCGGCCCGGTTCGGGCTGCCCGCCGACCCGGCCGACACCGGCTACGGCCACACCCCCGAGCAGGTCGCCACGGTCGGGCCGGAGAACGCGCAGGCGCTCGTCGACTACCACCGGGCGGTGGCGCAACGGACCCGGGGGTTCCTGACCGGGTTGCGCCCGGCGGACCTCGACCGGGTGGTCGACGAGAGCTGGGACCCGCCGGTGACCCTCGGGGTCCGGCTGGTCAGCATCGCCGCCGACGACCTCCAACATGTCGGCCAGGCCGCCTACCTGCGGGGCCTGCTGCGACCGTGACTCGTCCGGCCCGATCTCGTCCGGCCCGGGTGAGCCGGCCTCACCCTCTCGACCGGCAGGCTGAGCAGGCACGTGACACACCGTGGGGGAGGGCAGCCGTGGGGACGTCGGTGGCGGAGTTCCTGGACCGGTGGGACGGGGGTCGGCGGCCCGACCTGCCGGAGACGACAAGCGGCACGCTGCGCCTGGACGCCGCCGAGGACGGGCACACCGCGCACTGGCGGTTGACCGTCCGCGACCAGCGCGTCGAGGTCACCCGGTCCGCCGAGGACGCCGACCTGGTCGTCCGCGCCGACCGGGACGTCTTCGACCGGTTGGCGTCGGGCCGGACCCACCTCGCCACCGCGCTGCTGCGCAACGACCTGTCGGTACGGGGCAACATGCGGCTGCTGATGCTGCTGCGGCGGATCTTCCCCGGCCCGCCCGACGCCCGGCACCCCCGGGAGGCCGCCCGGGAGCGGGACGGTCACCGGTGAGGGAGGAACGGGTCCACGTCATCGCCGGCAACGCCTTCGCCGTCAGCGACGCGCACGGCGACATGGAGGTGGACCCGAGGACGCCGGTGGGGTTGTTCTCCTTCGACACCCGGTTCCTGTCCCGCTGGGTGCTCACCGTCGACGGGCAGCGGCTGCACGCCCTGTCCCGCGACGACATGACCTACTTCGAGACCCGGTTCTTCCTGGTCCCCGGCACGGCCAGTCACTACGTCGACGCGGACGTGTCGGTGATCCGGCACCGGTCCATCGACGACAGCTTCACCGAGCAGTTGACGGTGCTCAACCACTCCGCCGAGCCGGCCGAGTTCGTGGTGCGGATGGAGGTCGGCGCGGACTTCGCCGACACCTCGGAGATCCGCAGCCCGACGCCCCGGCGGATCACCACGGTCGCCTCCCCGTCCGACGCGGTGCTGCGGCTGCGCTACCACCGGGAGCGGTTCGCCCGGGAGGCGACGGTCTCCAGCACCGCCCCGGCCGACGTCGACGAGGGGGGCTTCACCTACCGGATCACCGTGCCGGCACACGGGAAGTGGACCACCGACCTGCACGTCGCGATGTCCATCCGCGGCGAGGGCGGGCACGACCTGCGGGAGAGCCTGGAGTCGCACCGGCTGCGGGTACGCCACGACATGCGGCACGACCTGAGCGACTGGCTCGACCGGGCGCCGCAACTGGTCAGCGAGCGGGAACGGCTGCCGGCGACATACGAGCAGGCGCTGACCGACCTGGCCGCGCTGCGCTACGTGCCGCTGGCGTACTCGGGGCGGGTTCCGGTGGGGGGTCTGCCCTGGGCGATGGCGCTCTACGGCCGGGACGCGTTGATCACCTGTCTGATGACCCTGCCGTTCACCCCCGAACTGGCCCCGAACACGCTGCGCATGCTCGCCCTGCTCCAGGGCGGCCGGCTCGACGACCAGCACGACGAGGAGCCCGGCAAGATCCTCGGCGAGCTGCGGTACGGCGAGTCGGCCGCCTTCGACGAGCAGCCGACCGGGCTCTACTACGGGGCGGCCGACACCACCCCGCTGTTCGTGATCCTGCTCGACGAGTACGAGCGCTGGTCCGGCGACGCCGCGCTGGTCCGTCAGCTGCGCCACCCGGCCCGGATGGCGTTGGACTGGATCGACGGGTACGGCGACCTGACCGGCGACGGCTACCTGCGCTACCAACGGCGCAACACCCGCAACGGGCTGGTCAACCAGGGCTGGCGCAACTCGCCTGACGCGATCGTGGACGCCGACGGCCGGGCTCCCGCCGGGCCCAGGGCCACCTGCGAACTCCAGGGCTACGCCTACGACGCGAAACGGCGCGGAGCCCGCCTGGCCCGGGAGTTCTGGGGCGAGCCCGAGTACGCCGACCTGCTGGAGCGGCAGGCCGCCGCGCTGAAGGAACGGTTCGACAGGGACTTCTGGCTGCCCGGCCAGGAGCACTACGCGTCGGCCCTGGAGCCGGACGGCACACCCGTGGTGGCGTTGACGTCCCAGCTCGGGCATCTGCTGTGGAGCGGGATCGTCGCCGAGGACCGGTCCGCCGCCCTCGCCGCCCACCTGGTGGGGCCACAGCTCTTCTCCGGCTTCGGGGTCCGCACGTTCGCCGCCGGGCAGTTGGCGTACAACCCGGTGGGCGCGCACCTGGGTGCCGTGTGGCCGTCGGACAACGCACTGGTCGCGGCCGGGTTGCGGCGGTACCACCATGACGAGGAGGCCGCCCGGATCGCCGACGGCATCTTCGCGATGGCGGATCTGGTCGGCGGGTCGGTGCCGGAGGTGGTCGCCGGTTATGCCCGGGAGAGCACCGGCTACCCGGTGCAGTTGCCGATGGCCGGCCGGCCGCAGTCGTGGTCCGCCGGGGCCCTGCTGATGCTGCTCGGCACGATCCTCGGGCTGCGGCCCTGCGGGGACAACCTGCTGGTGAACCCGGCCCTGCCCGCCGGTTTCGGCCGGGTCGAGCTGCTGGACGTGCCGGGCCGGTGGGGTCGGGCCGACGCGTACGGCCGGGACCGGTCGGCCGTACGCCCGGGGCGTCGCCCCCGGCTACGCTGACCGCCCGGCCGGTGGCGGGGTCGGTCGCGTGGGGGTGACCGGGTCGGCCGGCGGGTGGGTGACCCACCGGGACAGGGCCCGGTCGACGCCGACGAAGAGCAGGCCGAGCAGCCAGAAGGCGACGGCGAAGAAGACCGCGCTGACCGTGACGCCGTCGTAGCCGAGCTGCCCGGCGTCGACGAACGGGTACGGGTAGCGGTGCACGACCAGCCCGCGTACCAGGGCGAATCCCAGGTACGCCAGCGGGAACGCCAGCCACCAGAGGGCGTACCGGGGGCGCAGCCGGCCGCGCGGGTCGAACAGCGTCCAGTCGGCGACGGCGAGCAGCGGCACGACGGTGTGCAGGAGCTGGTTGCCCACCGCCTCGCCCGGCGTCCGGTCGGGCTGGGTCATCGCGAACGGGCTGGCCGGGTTGGCCAGCACCAGGTGGTAGACCACGCCGGTGATGGTGATGTAGAGCGTCACCGCGCCCTTGAGCGCGGACGGCGGTTCGGGCCGACGCCGCGCGGCCCGCCAGGCGGCGTAACCGGCGAACAGGCCGACCGCCAGGTTGCTCTGGATGGTGAAGTACGGCAGCAGCCCGGTGACGGTGGCCGGGCCGAGGGCGGTGAGCACGATCCCGGCCAGCACACCGATCACGATCGCCAGCCGGAAGGCCACCGCCAGGCGTCGACGCCGCAGACTCATCGGCGCAAGCTACCAGCTCCCGTCGGTGCCGTCGTCTGCCGTGGCTCGGCGGTCACCGGCCCCGGCGGTCGTCGGTCGGCGTCGGCGGCTGGACGTCGTCGCCGTCCAGCGGTCCGGTCGGATCGGCGGCGGACCGGGCGGGGACGGGGGTGGCCAGGGCGGCGCGCGCGGCCCGGAACGCCGACACCGCCGCCGGCTCGCCTGGTAGTTCGGCCGGGGCCACGGCGGCGCGCACCGCGGTCAGCAGCGTCGCCAGCGGCCGGACCGGACCGGTCGACCCGTCGACCACCCCGCTGAGCAGCCGCTCAGCGGTTTCCTGATCCAGACGGTATCGGGTCATCTCGTGTCCCTCAGCGTCGGCGCGGCGTGGGACGTCACGCCGCCGGGGCCCGGCGTGGCCCCGGTCACATCCGACCCGCGTGGCGACGACGCGAACCCGGTCGGCATCCCTACAGTACGTGACCGGCTGGGGTGCGCTGGTGTAAAAATCCGCTGGACAGGTCGCATCGAGGGAGGTTGGGCCATGCCCGAACGTGACACCCACCGTGACGAACGCTTCGATCAGGTCGGCGACGAGGTGTCGGCCGCCGTCACCCGCGCGGCATCGGTGCTCCAGGAGGAGCTGTCCGCCGGCATCGACAGCGCCCGCCGGCTCCAGGAGAAACTCACCGCCGACCGGCGGGTCGACCCGGCGGCCTTCGACGAGGTGGCCGGACGGGTCCGCAGCGACACCCACGCGCTGATCGACATGGTGGTCGCCCAGCTGCCGGCCACCGGTGACCGGGGCGAGCTGACCCGCCGATACGCCGCCGACGCCCACGACGTGCTGGACAGCCTGCTCGACCTGGCGCGGCTCGCCCCGGAACTGGCCAACGGACTGATCGACCGGATGTCCCGGCAGGGGTCGGAACCCACTCCCGGCCCGGTCCGCGTCGACCGGGACGCGGGGGCCCCGGCGGCCGACGGCGGGCCCGGCCCGGTGTCCTGAGCCGATGACCCTCCCCGGCATCGACGACCAGGTCGGCGCGGTGCTGGACCGCTACCGGGCGCGGACCATGGCGACCCTGCTCGCCGACCTGCCCACCGGCGGCCCCCGCCACCTCTACGATCTGGTCGCCGACTATCCCCGCCGCTCCGGCAAGGGGCTGCGGGCGGCGCTCTGCCTGGCCGCGTGTCGGCTCGCCGGGGACGGCGGCGAACCGGACGAGGCGGCGGTCAACGTGGCCACCACCGTCGAGTTGTTCCACAACGCCTTCCTCATTCACGACGACATCCAGGACGGCAGCGAGCAGCGGCGGGGCGCGCCGACCCTGCCCGCCGCGTACGGCGTGGGCGTGGCGCTCAACGTCGGCAACATGACCAACCTGCTCGCCCTGGACCGGCTGCTGGCCAACCGGGACGCCCTCGGCTCCGGCACCACCTGGCAACTGGTCGAACAGACCCGGCTGATGCTGCGTCACTCGCTGGAGGGCCAGGCCATCGAGATCGGCTGGATCAGGGACAACGCCTGCGACCTCACCCCCGACGACTACTACCGGATGTGCCTGAAGAAGACGTCCTGGTACACCTGCATCTACCCGTGCCGCACCGGCGTGCTGGCGGCCGGCGGCGGACGGCTGCGCCCTGACCGGCTGGACCGCTACGGCTGGTATCTCGGTGCGGCCTTCCAGATCACCGACGACGTGCTGAACCTGGTGGGGGAGTACGCCGCCTACGGCAAGGAGATCGCCGGCGACCTGTGGGAGGGCAAGCGCACCCTGATCCTCATCGACTTCCTCGCCCGCTGCACGGCCGGGGAACGGGAACGGGCGGTGGCCTTCCTCGGCACCCCCCGCGCCGAGCGCACGGCGACCGAGGTGCGCTGGCTGCACCGCCGGCTGACCGCGTACGACAGTGTCGAGGTGGCCCGCCGCAGCGCCCGGGAACTGGCCGGGGCGGCGCTTGCCGAGGGGCGTGCCGTCCTCGGTGACCGGGCCGACACCGAGGACGGCCGGTTCCTGCTCGGCCTGACCCGTTACGTCGTCGACCGCCCACGGTGACCGGCCGGCTCAGCCCATCGTCTTCGCGCCGTCGATGGACTCGCGGATGATGTCGGCGTGCCCGGCGTGCTGGGCGGTCTCGGCGATCACGTGCAGCACCGTCCGCCGCACCGACCAGCTCGCTCCCGGCTCGAACCAGGGTGCCTCCGGCAGCGGGTGGACCGTGTCCAGGTCGAGGGTGGCGACCAGCTCGTCGGTGCGGGCCGCCGTCCCGGCGTACCGGGCGAGCAGGTCGGTCAGGGTGTCGTCGTCGGTCATCCGGAACATGCCCGCCCAGTCGACCGGCTCGCTCTCCATCGCCTCCGCACCGCCGGCCATGAACCGCGCCCACCGGTGCTCCACCATGGTCACGTGTTTGATCAGGCCGCCCAGGCACAGCTCGCTGGCGGTGCTGCGGGTCGCCGCCTGCGCGTCGGTCAACCCGCGCACGGTGTGCCGCAGGAAGCCGCGGTGCAGGCCGAGGGACTGCACCAGGTCGGCCCGTTCGCCGGTGAGCACCCGCTCCGAAGTGGTCATCCGCCACCCTCCGTGGTCGATGTCGTCGGGGGTCACGCTAGGGCCACCCTCCGACACTTTCCGCCCCGCCCCGCCCCACCGCACCTGCGACCGCATCCGCCCCTGCGGTTGCCGATCCGGCCGCCTGGCGGTGGACTGGACCACATGGGAACGATCAGGGTGGGCACCTCGTCCTGGGCGGATCAGACGCTGCTGCGCGCCGGCTGGTATCCCCGGTCGGTGCGTACCCCGGCCCAGCGGCTGGGCTGGTACGCCGGACGGTTCGGGCTGGTCGAGGTCGACACCTCGTACTACGCCGTCCCGGTGCCGCAGACCACCGCCGGCTGGGCGGCGGCCACCCCACCGGGTTTCACCTTCGACGTCAAGGCGTTCAGCCTGTTCACCGGGCACCCGACACCGGTCCAGGTGCTGCCGAGGGACCTGCGCCCGCCCGCCGGGCCGTCCCGGGTCCGCCGCCGGGACCTGCCCGAGGCGGCGTACGACGAGCTGTGGGCCCGGTTCCGGGCGGCGCTGGCGCCGCTCGTGGCGGCCGACCGGCTCGGCGCGGTGCTGCTGCAGTTCCCGCCGTGGCTGGTGCGCGGGGAGGGCGCCCGGCGGCGGATCGCGGAACTGGCCGACCGGTGCCGGCCCTGGCGGGTCGCCGTGGAACTGCGCCACGGGTCCTGGTTCGACGGTGCGGCGGCGGCCGAGACGGTGACCTTCCTGCGCGACCACGACCTCAGCCTGGTCTGCGTGGACATGCCGCAGGGGCACCCGTCCTCGGTGCCCCCGATCATGATCGGTACCGCCGAGCCGGTGCTGGTCCGGATGCACGGCCACAGCGCGCACTGGGAACACGGCAGCAAGGAGGACCGGTTCCGGTACGCCTACGCCGACGACGAACTGCGCCGCTGGGCCGACCTGCTCACCGACCTGGCCGACCGGTCGGGCGAGGTGCACGTGCTGTTCAACAACTGCTGCGCGGGGCAGGCCCAGCGCGACGCCGCCCGGCTGGCCGAACTGCTCGGGGTGGTGGCCCCCACGACGGCAGCCGCCCGCCACTGACCGTGCCGGTACGGGCCCACCGTCCGTGCCGGGCCACTGACCGCGCCGGTACGGGGCCCGCCGTCGGCGTTGACGGCGGCCCCCGTACCGGCCGGTCCCGGCCCGCCGGTCAGCCGGCCATCGCCATCCGCCGCCGGGCCCCCGTCGCGGCCAGCCGGCCCATCGTCATCGGGGCACCCATCAGCCCACCGGCGCGCCCGAGCATCCCCCGGAACACCTGGCCCGGCTTCTGCTGCTCACCCATGTACGCGGTGACCACCACCAACGCCCCGGTCAACGCCGGCACGGTCCACTGCAGGACCTTCATCTGCCGCTGCCGGTGCGCCACCTCGGCGGGCGTCTGGTAGTTGGGCTCGGTGGTCCCCGACACCGGCGGGTTGCCGGCGTTCTGCAACTTCATGCCCACCAGCCGGCTGTAGCCGGTGACCGCGAGCGCGCCGACGGTCAGCGCCGTCTTCACCGCGCTCATCCGACCCACCCCGGACTGGGCCATCATCCGGGGGCTCTCGGTGGCCAGCTCACCCACCGCGCCGGCCAGGTGCGCGCCGATCGCCGCCGCGTTGACCGGCGTCCACCGCGACCAGCCGGCCGAGGCCACCGGAAGCCGTTGGGTCGAGTCGCTGATCCGTGCCGCCGCTCCGTTGACGCCCAGCGCCCCCATCAGGGAGCCACCGAACCAGGCCGCCAGGCCGAGATCGTGCATCGAGCGCAGTGCGGTGTGTCGTTCCGACATCTGATCCCCCTCCACCGTGTTCGGGCGCAGCGGCATACCCGTCCCGACGGGGGCTACGCGCCCGGCTGCCGGCGGGCAGGTACCGGACCGGACACCGGGGTCAGCGGCGGGGCAGACCGGCCGCGAAGTCGGCTACCCGCCGGCTCAGCGGCAGGCCGGCCCGGACCCAGCGGAAGTGGTCCAGCGGGGCCCCGGCCTCGGCCGCCGTGTACCGGTGCCTGGTGACCGGCGCGGCGGTGAGCTTGGCGCAGAGGTGGTCGACGATCGGGTGCGGGGTGTACTGGTCGTCGTCGACGCTGACCGCCAGCACCGGCAGGGTCAGCCGGCCCACCGCCGCGTCGCCGTCCACCCCGTCGAGGGTGGGGAAGCGACCGGTGCGGGCGGTACGCGCCCAGTCCCGGATCACCCCGCGCGCCTGCCGGCCGCCGAACCCCCAGCCCGGCCAGACCCCGAGCGTGCCGGCGACCGCCGCGATCCCCTGGCTGTACGGCAGCACGCCGTACCGGCGCAGGCCCGGGTAGCCGCGCCAGTACGGCATGCCGACGGCGAACAGGGCCAGCCCGTCGACCTGGTCGACACCGTGCAGGGCGAGGTGCAGCAGGGCCGCCTGCCCGCCCAGGGAGTGCCCGAGCAGCAGCGTCGGGCGGCCGTCCCGGTGGGACTTGAGCGCGTCGAGGACCGCGCCGACGTCGGCGGCCAGTTCGCGGTAGCCGTACCGGCAGGCCCGCGACGGCGTGGGCGTGCTGGCCCCGGTGCCACGCAGGTCGGCGACGACCACGGCCAGCCCGGCGGCGCGCAGCGCGGCGGCGAACGGGCGGTAGTAGCGGGCGCGGACCCCCATCGCCGGGCAGATCAGCACCAGCGGCGCGGCGGGCGACCCGGTGGGCTCCGGATAGACCTGGATGCCGATCCGGGCCCCGTCGACGTCGACGAACTGCTGCGTGTAATCCGCGTCCCCGCTCACCGGAACATCCTACCGGTCGGTAATAAGCGGTCTGTCGCGCCGCCCGCCGGGGGCGGTCAGGCCGCCGCCGGGGCCAGCCGGCCGACCCCGCTGACCGCGGCGTAGACCGTGCCGAGCTGCTCGGCCCAGTGCCGCAACGAGTAGCGCACCCGCACCCGGTCCAACGCCGCCGTCGCGTACGCGAAACGGCGTACCCGGTCGGCGAGCAGCCGGCGGACCGCGGTGCCCAGCGCCCGGGGGTCACGCGGCGGCACCAGGTCCCCGGTCAACCCGTCGACCACACTGTCGGTGATCCCGCCGACCGCCGTGCCCACCACCGGCACGCCGCACGCCATCGCCTCCAGCGGGCTACGGCCGAACGGCTCGTACCACGGGGCGGCGACCAGGACGTCGGCGGAGCGGTACCAGGCCGCCAACTCCGCACGGGGCACCGCACCGACCAGCCGGACCCGGTCGGCGACACCGCAGGACCCGGCGAGCGCGGTCAACCGGCGGGCGACGTCGTCGGCCGGCAGCGACCCGGCCGGCGGCCCGCCCACCACCACGTACTCGGCCCCGGGCACGCCGGGCAGTGCCCGCACGACGTCCTGCACGCCCCGGCGTTCGTGCAGCGGACCCACGGTGAGCAGCCGGGGCCGGCCCGCGACCCGGGCGGCGGCCGGCCCGGTCGGGCTGAACAGCCGCTCGTCCACCCCCGACGGCACCAGCGCCAGCTTCGCCCGGGGCACCCCGAGCCGGACCAGCTCCCCCAACTCGTCGTGTGACTGGACGACGACCCGGTCGACGGCCCGCCCGAGCGCCCGCTCGTAGCCGATCCGCCCCCGGCCGGCCCGCTCCCGGCCATCCGGGCGGCGACGGTACGCGCTGCCCAGGTCGTGGTACGTCAACACCACGGGCGTGCCGGTACGCCGACCGGCGTGCACGGCCGCCAGGCCGCTGAGCCAGAAGTGGGCGTGCGCCACGTCCGGCCGCCACCCGTCCTGCTGCCAGTGCGTGGCCAGCCAGCGGCCGAACTCGCCCAGGTGGGGCAGGAGTTCGTCGGCGGGCACCGGCCGGGCCGGACCGGCGGGCACGTGCCACATCTGGTACCCCGCGTCGGTCGGCACCGTGTCGGGCAGCCCGGTGTCGTCCCGTCTGGTGTAGACCCGCACCTCGTGGCCCTCGGCGGCCAGCGCCGCCGCCTGCTCGGCGACGTGCAGGTGCAGCCCCACGGCGTCATGTCCGCCGGGAACGGCGAGCGGGCTGGCGTGTCCCGAGACCATCGCGATGCGCATGCTTCCTCCTCCGTGGGCCGGTCACCGGCGAGGCGGAATCCGGTGCGGCGGCTCCGGCCGGCGTCATCACCCGGTCCCGCGCACCGGGCGCGTGACAGGCACCCGGCCGCCCCTGCGGCGTCGGTGCCCGGACGTCACGCGCCGCCCGGCATGCCGAACCAGTTGCCCAGCGCGGAGGCGGTAAACAACAACTTTGCGTGCCCGTCCGAGCGCCCTGCGTCCCCGTGACCGGCAGTGCTCAGCCCACCTCGGGCAGCATCCCCGGACCGAACACCTCGTAGGCGATCCGCTCCACCGGCACCCCCCGGCGCAGCAGGCCGCCGCGGACCCGGTTCATGAACGGCAGCGGACCGCACAGGTGCACGTGCACGTCGGGGGAGAGCGGGATCAGCTCCGGGTCGATCCGGCCCCGGGTCACCTCGGCGGGCAACCCCCGGGCGTCGTCGCCGGTGGTCTCCTCGTACCACAGCCGCAGGCGCAGCCGGGGCAACCGGGCGTGCAGCTCGACCAGGTCGGCCCGGTGGGCGTGGGCGGCGCCGTCCCGGTCGGCGTGGGCCAGCACCACCGGCCGGTCCGGCGCGGTCGCCGCCAGGTGGGCCAGGGCCGACATCGCCGGGGTGAGCCCGATCCCGGCGCTGACCAGCAACAGCGGCCCCTGGCCCGCCACCGCGCTCACCTCGCCGAAGGGTGGGCTCAGCGGCAGGGTGCCGCCGGGGCCGACGTGGTCGTGCAGGAAGCCGGAGACCAGCCCGTCCGGGGCCGCGCCCGTGCCGCGTACCCGCTTGACGGTGATCCGCCAGTGGTCGGCGTCGGGCCGGCCGGAGAGGCTGTACTGCCGGATCTGCCGGCCGCGCCCGCCGTCGAGGTCCACCGCGACCGAGACGTACTGGCCGGGCACGAAGCCCGGCACCGGGCCGCCGTCGACCGGGACGAGGGTGACCGAGACGACGTCGGTGGCCTGCGGCGTCACCCCGGTGACCCGCCAGTCGCGCCAGACCACCCCGCCGCGGGGCAGCCCGGTGGCCGCGTACAGCCGGGCCTCCCGGGCGACGAGTTCGCAGGCCATCAGCCAGTACACCTCATCCCAGGCGGCGGCGACCTGCGGGGTGACCGCCGCGCCCAGCACCTCGCCGACGGCGGCCAGCAGGTGCCTGCCCACCAGCGGGTACTGGTGGGCGGCGATGCCCAGTGCGGCGTGCTTGTGCGCGATGCGCTCCAGCACCGCCGTCCACCCGGTCGCGTTCTCGCCGGTGAGGTGCCCGGCGTACGCGACCACGGAGGCGGCCAGCGCCGCCTGCTGCCGGCCGGTCGCCTGGTTGCCCCGGTTGAACAGGTTCAGCAGTTCCGGATGGGCGGCGAACATCCGGGCGTAGAACCGGCCGGTGATCCGGTCGGCATGGGCCCGGACCACGGGCAGGGTGGCGGTGACGACGGCGGCTGACGACTCCGAGAGCACGGCTCCTCCTCCAAACGGGTACCGGAGACCACTAAAACAGGAACTTGAAAGTCCTCTTAGAGCCGAAAGTCCCGGGCCCGTCGGCACGCCGGTCACCGCCACCCGGCCCCTGTCCGCCACCAGGGGCGCTGGCTAGGGTCGGACCGTGAAGCTCAACCTGTCGACGGACATGGCCCTGCGGATCGTCATGCTCACCGCCCCCGCGTCGACCCGGACCACCGTCGACGAGTTGGCCGAACGGCTGGACCTGCCCCGCAGCCACGTGGCCAAGGTGGTCCAGCGGCTCCAGCGCATCGGGGTGCTGTTCACCGTCCGGGGCCGCTGCGGCGGGGTGGCCTTCGCCGAGGGGGCCGAACGGATCACCGTCGGCCGGGTCGTGCGTGCCTTCGAGGGGGAGGGGGAGGTGGTCTCCTGCGAGGAGACCGGCTGCGCCCTGCGCGCCGGCTGCCGCCTGCGGGTCCAGCTCCGCCGCGCCCAGGCGGCCTTCCTCGCCGTACTCGACGAGATGCCCCTGGAGGAACTGGCCGGCGGCCCGGCGGTGGCCCTGCTGCCCACCCCCGCGCCCGGCCCGGCCGCGGCCCGCACCCCGGTGGCGACCTGAGCGGCCCGGGGCGCGGACCGGCCGGCAGGGCGACCCACACGATCGCCCTGCCGGCGTCGGGTTCAGCTGATCTGGATCGTCCCGTCCGGCGAGCGGACGCAGGAGACCGCGTGGGCGCTGGTCGCCGCCGCACCGGTCAGGCACCGGCCGAGCACCTGGTGCCCGGCCGCGCTCGGGTGCCAGGACTCCTGGCACGTCTGGAAGTACGTCCCACAGGTGTTCGCGATCCGCTGGATGTCCAGCTTGTCGTAACCGGACAGGCTGGTCACGAAGACCCCGGAGGTGCCGTCCTGGAGCCGGATCGGGGTGGCCAGCGCGTTGCCGGGGCTGCCCGCCGACTCGCACAGCCGGGCCCCGTCGAAGGCCCGCTGCACGTTGAGGTAGACCAGGTCGGCGGCGGGGAACTCGGCGGACAGCGTGCTGCGGACCGAGCTGACCAGGGTGCCCAGGCCCTGCGAGAAACGCTGACCGGGGGCGAGGCTGGCCCGGTGGATCGGACAGCCGGCCGCGTACCGCTCGGCGCCCAGGTCGCGGAACTTGTCCCGGGTGTCGTCCCGGCTGTCCTCCTCCCAGTAGGTCGAGGCCAGCTCCGGCGGCAGCGGGTTGGTGTAGTCCTGGAAGACGATCCGGTGCTGGCCGTCGGCGTCGATCTCGTCCAGCGTGGTCAGGATCTGCCGGACCGCCGCCGTGGTCTCCGCCGTCGCGGCGGCGACCTGGGCGGAGGTGGCCAGGTCGGCGTCCGAGCAGGGCTCCTGCTCAACCGGGCCGCCGAGGTACGCCCAGAACTCCCACCACCCGGTCCAGGCGTCGGCGATGAACCGGTTCGCGCACTTCTCGGCGACACTGCCGAAGGTGAACGAGCTGTTGTTCGAGCCGAGACCGACCAGCACCAGGTCGATGTCGTGGGTCTGCCCGACCGCGCGCAACTGGTCGAGCTGGGCGGCGACCTGGCGGCCCTTGGCCCGGCTGGCCGAGGCGTTGGCGATGTCGTAGGGCTGGCCGCCGGAGCAGGCCAGGTTGAACCGGTCGGCGATCCCCGGCAGATCCGCCCTGAACAGTGAGGCGTTGGGTGACCGGTGACAGAAGTACGCGTTGGTGTTCGGTGCCGACCAGCCCGGGAACGGCTGGGCGACCCCGTTGACGTCGGTCACCGCCGAGTACGCCCCGGCCCCCTCGCCGCTGATGAAGCTGTCGCCGAGGGCGACCGCGGCGGTGGGCAGGGCGGCGACGGCCGGCGCGGGCGGGCCGGCGGCGACCGGCAGGGCGGCCGCGGCGACGGTGAGCAGCGCGGCGAGGGCGCTACGGTGGAACCTGGACATGACGTCCCCCATCTGTCCATGGAAATGTGAAAGATCCTTCCGGGCCGGATCAGATCACTTGGCGAGATGGACGTCAATGCCTCTTAACACGATCGTCCAACGGCGGAAACGGTCGTTTCCGGCCCGGGGTGCACCCCGTCAGGGAAGGCCCCGACGCCTGACGGCGTTGTCACCGGCGGACGCGCACCCGCCGTCCGACGTGGGGCTGCACGGCGCTGTCGGGGCGTACGGCTACGCTCGCTGCGGCACGCCGCGCGTGGAGATCGAGACGGTGAGCGGCACCACACCGCCGAGACCGGGGAGTACGACCAGTTGACCGCACAGCCTGAGACCCTCTACGGGGCAGACGACCTCACCCACCTGGAGGGCCTGGACGCCGTCCGCAAGCGTCCCGGCATGTACATCGGCTCCACCGACAGTCGTGGCGTGGGTCACCTCGTCAACGAGATCCTCGACAACTCCACCGACGAGGGTGTCGCCGGTCACGCCACCACGGTCGAGGTGATCCTGCACGCCGACGGCTCGGTGCAGGTCGACGACGACGGCCGGGGCATCCCCACCGACGTGCACGCCAAGTCCGGCATCTCCGGGGTCGAGCTGGTGCTCACCCGGCTGCACGCCGGCGGCAAGTTCGGCGGCTCCGGCTACAAGACCTCGGGCGGCCTGCACGGCGTGGGCGCCTCCGCGGTCAACGCGCTGTCCCGCCGGTTCGACGTGACCGTCAGGCGCGGCGGCAAGGTGCACGCGATGTCCTTCCGGCACGGGGTGCCCGGCGTCTTCGCCGGTGACGGCCCGGACGCCCCGTTCACCCCCGGCCCCGGCCTGCAGGTCGTCGGGGCGATGAAACGCGGCCAGCGCACCGGCACCTCGATCCGCTACTGGCACGACGCCCGCTACTTCGAGACCGGCGCGCGCCTCGACGTCGAGGCCGTCCGGATGAAACTGCGCAACACCGCCTTCCTTGTCCCCGGGGTCGACTACCGGCTGCGCGACGAGACCGCCGAGGAGCCGGTCGAGGAGCGCTTCCACTACCCCAACGGGCTCACCGACATGGTCGAGTTCCTGGCGCCGGCCGGTGACCGGCCGGTCTCCGGCACCCTGCTGGTCACCGGCGAGGGGACGTACCGGGAGAACGCCGCCGACGCCAACGGCGTGATGCAGTCCAACGTGCAGCGCCGGGCCGAGGTCGAGATCGCCTTCCGCTGGGGCACCGGTTACGAGCGCACCGTCGAGTGCTTCACCAACACCATCCGCAACGCCCACGGCGGCACCCACCGCCGGGGCTTCGAGCGGGCGCTGACCCGGACCCTGGCCGACGCCGTCCGCAACACCCGGGGCCTGCTCAAGCCCAAGGAGGACCCGCCCACCCTGGACGACGTCCTGGAGGGGATGACGGCGGTGGTGCACGTGCGCATCCCCGAGCCGCAGTTCACCTCGCAGACCAAGGACGAGCTCTCCACCGCCGGCATCACCAAGGTGCTCCAGACCCTGGTCGAGCAGCACGTCAAGGCCTGGCTGGAGGACAAGCGCAGCAAGGCCGAGGCGCGCACGGTGCTCCAGAAGATCGTCGACGCGGCCCGGGTCCGGCTGACCCAGAAACAGCAGAAGGACGCCGCCCGGCGCAAGACCGCCCTGGAGGGCGCGTCGATGCCCGCCAAACTCGTCGACTGCCGCGCCGCAGGCATCGATAGGAGTGAATTATTCATCGTGGAAGGGGACAGCGCCCTCGGCACAGGGCGACTTGCCCGTTCTGCGGAATATCAGGCGCTGCTGCCGATTCGCGGCAAGATCCTCAACGTGCAGAAGGCCAACCTCCAGCAGGTGCTCGACAACGCCGAGTGCGCCGCGATCGTGCAGGTGCTCGGGGCCGGCTCGGGACGTACCTTCGACCTGTCCGCGCTGCGCTACGGCCGGGTGCTGATCATGGCGGACGCCGACGTGGACGGTGCGCACATCCGGACCCTGCTGATCACCCTGTTCGCCCGCTACATGCGCCCGCTGATCGAGGCCGGCCGGCTCTACGCCGCGATGCCGCCGCTGCACAAGATCACCACGAAGGGGCGCAGCCCGCAGACCACCTACACCTACACCCAGGCCGAGATGGAGGCGACGGTCCGCAAGCTGGAGAAGGCCGGCAAGCAGATCGTCACCCCGATCCCGCGCTTCAAGGGCCTCGGTGAGATGGACGCCGACGAGTTGTGGGAGACCACGATGAACCCGGCCACCCGGGCCGTGCGCCGGATCACCCTCGACGACGTCGACGCCGCCGAGCGCATCCTCGAACTGCTGATGGGCGAGAAGGTCGAGCCGCGCCGTAACTGGCTGATCGACTCCTCCGACCGGGTCGACCGGGACGCGATCGACGCATGAGCACCGTGGCCGCCGCACACCGGGAAGAGAGCTGAACGATGGCACGCCGTAAGGACGACCGCGCCAAGGTGGACCTGTCCGCCTTCGACCAGGCCGGCGCGCGGGTCTTCGACAACCCGCTGGTCACCGAGGTGTCCGACTCCTACCTGGAGTACGCCTTCTCGGTCATCCACTCCCGCGCCCTGCCCGACGCCCGCGACGGCCTCAAGCCGGTACACCGCCGCATCCTGTACTCGATGCACGAGAACGGCTTCCGGCCGGACCGCTCGCACGTGAAGTCGGCCCGGGTGGTCGGCGACGTGATGGGGCGCTACCACCCGCACGGTGACACCGCGATCTACGACGCGATGGTCCGGATGGCCCAGGACTTCTCGCTCAACGCCCCACTTATCGACGGGCATGGAAATTTTGGTAGCCCGGACGACGGCCCGGCCGCGGCGCGCTACACCGAGGCCCGGCTCGCCCGGGAGGCGATGCTGCTCGTCGGTGAGCTGGGCGAGGACACCGTCGACGTCGAGCCCAACTACGACGGCTCGCTGACCCAACCGACCGTGCTGCCCGCCGCCTTCCCCAACCTGCTGGTCAACGGCGCGTCCGGGATCGCGGTCGGGATGGCGACCAACATGATCCCGCACCACCTCGGCGAGGTGGTCTCCGCCGCCCGTTGGCTGATCAACCACCCGGACGCCGACCTCGACAAGCTGATGGAGTTCGTCCCCGGCCCCGACCTGCCCACCGGCGGTCTGCTGCTCGGGCTGGACGAGGTGCGCCGGGCGTACGAGACGGGGCGCGGCGTGGTGCGGATGCGCGGGCGGGTCGAGATCGGCCCGCTGGAGGGCAGCCGGGGTCGGCAGGCGATCACCGTGGTCGAGTTGCCGTACGGGGTCGGCGCGGAGAAGGTCATCGCGGCGATCACCAACGAGGTCAACAAGACCAAGCGGCTCACCGGCATCGCCGACGTCAAGGACCTCACCGACCGGGAGAGCGGCACCCGGCTGGTCGTCGAGTGCAAGGTGGGGGTCAACCCGCAGGCGTTGCTGGCCGACCTCTACCGGCTGACCCCGCTGGAGCAGTCCTTCGGCATCAACAACCTGGTGCTGGTCGACGGCCAGCCGCGCACCCTCGGCCTGAAGGCGCTGCTGGAGGTGTTCCTGGCCCACCGGTACGAGGTGGTGACCCGGCGCAGCGCGTACCGGCGGCGCAAGCGCGAGGAGCGGCTGCACCTGGTCGACGGCCTGCTGATCGCCCTGCTCGACATCGACCGGGTGGTCAAGCTGATCCGGGCCAGCGAGGACGCCCAGGCCGCGAAGGACGGCCTGATGCAGAAGTTCAAGCTCTCCGAGATCCAGGCCACCTACATCCTGGACACCCCGCTGCGGCGGCTGACGAAGTACGACCGGATCGAGCTGGAGGCCGAACAGGACAAGCTGCGCGGGGAGATCGCCGCGCTGTCGAAGATCCTCGACGACCCGAAGGTGCTCCGCAAGGTCGTCTCCGACGAGCTGGCGGCCGTGGTGAAGCAGTTCTCCGGGTCGCGGCGGACCACCCTGGTCGACGGGGACCTCAAGGAGGTGCTGGCCGCGTCGGTGCCGGCCGGGCCGCTGGAGGTGGCCGACGACCCGTGTCAGGTGATCCTCTCGGCGACCGGGCTGGTGGCCCGGACGGCTGCCGAGTCGGAGGAGGCCTCCGAGGGGCGTCGGCGTAACGGCCGGGTCAAGCACGACACGGTACGCGCGGTCGTGCACACCACGGCCCGGGGCCGGGTGCTCCTGGTCACCAGCGCCGGCCGGGCCTTCAAGGTCGACGTGTTGCCGCTGCCGGTGCTGCCCGAGCAGGCCGGCACGGTGTCACTGCGGGGCGGGATGGCCGCCGCCGAACTGGTCCCGCTGGCGGCGGGGGAGACGGTGATCGGGCTGGCCCCGCTGGGCCCGACCGCGCAGGGCTCCCCGGGCCTGGCGGTGGGCACCCGGCAGGGCGTGGTGAAGGTGTGCACGCCGGAGTGGCCGGTGCGGTCCGACGAGTTCGAGGTGATCTCGCTGCGGTCGGGCGACGAGGTGGTGGGGGCCACCTGGCTCGCCGACGGCAGCGAGACGTTGGCCTTCGTGACCAGTGAGGCGTCCCTGCTGCGGTTCGCGGCGTCCGTGGTCCGCCCGCAGGGGCTCAAGGGTGGCGGGATGGCCGGGGTCAGCCTGCCCACCGGTGCCCGGGTGGTGTTCTTCGGGGCGGTCCGCACCGACGACGCCGCGCACGGGGAGCCGATGGTGGTCACCTCGACGGGGGCGACGGTCAAGGTGACGCCGTTCGCGTCGTACCCGGCGAAGGGGAGGGCGACCGGCGGGGTGCGGGCGCAGCGGTTCCTCAAGGGTGAGACGGATCTGGTGGTGGCCTGGATCGGGGCGCGGCCGGTGGGTGCGACGGCGACGGGTGACCCGGTGGAGTTGCCGCCGGCCGATCCGCGCCGCGACGGGTCCGGCTTCGCCGTCATGCTCGGCCCGACCGTCGTCGGGCACCTGATCGAACGCGACTGAGCCCGGCCCGGCCGCCGCAGGGGCTGGCGGCCGGCCGCCCCGTCGGCGTCAGGCGACGTCGACGGGGCGGAACTGGACGCTGACCCGGGGGCCGACCGGGCGGGTGGTCTTGGGCACGGCATGCTCCCAGGTGCGCTGGCAGGACCCGCCCATCACCACCAGGTCGCCGTGACCGAGCGGGAAACGCACGGTGTCGCCGCCGCCCCGGGGGCGCAGCAGCAACGGGCGGGGAGACCCGAACGACACGATCGCCACCATCGTGTCGGTGTGCGCGGAACGGCCGATGGTGTCGCCGTGCCAGGCGACGCTGTCCCGCCCGTCGCGGTAGAGGCACATGCCGGCGGTGACGAACGGCTCGCCCAGCTCGGCGGCGTAGTGCCGGCTCAGTGCCGCGCGGGCCGTGGTGAGCAGCGGGTGCGGCAGCGGGCGGTCGGGGCCGTACCAGCAGAGCAGGCGGGGGACGTCGACCTCGGTGTCGAACATGGTGCGGCGTTCGGCCCGCCAGGGGACGTCGGTGCGCAGGGTGTCGAGGACCGTGTCGGAGCCGTGCACCCAGCCGGGCAGGTGGTCGACCCAGGCGCCCCGGGTGAGCATCCGGCGGCGCAGCCCGGTCAGCGGGGTCAGCGTCGGGCCGGTGTCGGTGAGGTCGAGCATCGACGGTTGGTAGGCGGCCGGCGGCATACCCGGCACCCTATCAGGGTTTTAGTACACCCGTACGATCGGTGATCCGGGTGAGGACAGCGTCGGCCACCCGCTGCCGGCCGCGCCCGTCGACGGTGGCCCAGGCGCGGGCGGCGAGCGCCGCCCGACGCTGCGGGGAGGCCAGCAGGGTGTGCAGGGTGCGGGCCGCGTCGGCCCGCGCGGCCCGGCCGGCCAACCCCGGCGCGGTCAGCTCCGGCAGCTCACCGAGGCCGGCGGCGAGCCGGTGCGCCACCACGCGCCGGTACGCGTCGCGCTGGTTGTCCACCACGCAGACCAGCGCGGCGGGCGCACCCAGACAGCACAGCTCCCAGGTGGAGGTGCCGGCGGCGCTGACCACCAGGTCGGCCGCGCCGATCAGCGTGGGCAGGGCGTCGGTCGGCGCGACGAGGTGCAGCGACTGCCCCCGCCCGGTGCCGACCTGCGACAGGTCGGCCTCGATCCCGGGGCGGGCGACGACAACGGTCACCGCCATCGGGTGCCCGGTGCCGAGCAGCACCCGGGTCAGCACCGGGGCCGCGCCGACCGCGTCGGTGCCGCCGAAGAAGGCCAGCACCCGGGGTCGGTCCGTCGGGGTGGCCGGCGGTGGCGCCGGCGGCCGGGCGGCGGTCACCGCGTCGCGCAGCAGCGCGTACCGGACGCCGGCCAGCAGCCGCCCGTCGCCGGGTGTGCCGGCGGTGGGCTGCCCGTCGGGGGTGTCCGCGCCGAAGTTCTGGTCCAGGTAGAGGTCGGCGTCCTGACCCCGGGTGTCCCCGTCGACGATCGCCAGGGTGACCACGCCGGCCGCCCGCAGCGCCCCCGCGCCCGCCGGGTCCAGCTCGTACGAGTCGAGCACGAACGCGTCGAGGGCGTGCGTACGGGCCGCCTCGACCAGCCCGGCGGGGGTGTCCGGACCGGGGTGGACCGGGATGCCGCACGCGGCCAGGTGGGCGGCGGCCCAGCCGACCCGGTCCACCGTGCCGAACAACTCGACCCGCGCGCCCCGGGCCAGGAACTCCTCCCCGAGGGCCAGACACCGCACCAGGTGCCCGACGCCGGTGTGCGGGCCGGCGTCGCAGCGCAGCCCGATCCGTGGTGGGTTCAGGATTCCTCCAGCCGCTTCTGGCGTACCGAGGAGTTGAGGGTACGCAGGTCGGGCCGCCCGTCCAGCCAGTCGGCGAGTTTCGCCAGCGGCACGCTGACGTCGCCGAAGTGGTCGACGACCGCGCTGACCAGCGCCCAGTCCTGGTCGGTGTCGAGGGTGAGCCGCAGCGCCGACCGGTCCGGGGTGAGGGTCACCCCGAGCACCCGGAACAGCTCCGGATGGGCGTACGCGAAGGAGGTGACGTGCACCCGGTGGTGGTCGGCGGCGAGCCGGTCCAGGGTGCGCAGCGCGTCCGCCCGGATGATCTCCACGTCCAACCCCCGGGGCAGGGTACGGGCGATCGAGGTGCTGGCGTAGTCGAGCCCGGGGACGGCCCGGTAGACCGCCGCCACCAGGGTGACGATCTCCGGGTCGAGCAGCGGGCAGTCGGCGGTGAACCGCATGACGGCGTCGCCGGGGTGGGCGTCGAGCGCGCCGACGAACCGGCTCAGCACGTCGTCCACCGGTCCCCGGTGCACCGGCACGTCGAGCCGCGCGCACTCGGCGACCACCGCGTCGTCGACCGGGTCGACACTGGTGGCGACCACCAGGTCGGCGAGGACCCCGCTGTCCCGGGCGGCCCGGACCACCCGGCCGAGGACGCTGCGTCCGGCCAGCGGGCGCAGCACCTTGCCGGGCAGCCGCGACGAACCCATCCGGGCCTGCACGATCCCGACGATCCGCAGGTCGGAGCCGGCCGGCCCGGCCGGTGCGAGCGCGCCGTGCGGTGGGGCGTCGGACTGTCCCGTGTGCGGGGCGGTCACTGCTGTTCCTCCGCCGGCTTCGGGCCGAGCGCCTCGCGGGCCCGCCGCTTGGCCGCCCGGGCACCCCGCTTCGCCAGCCGGGCCGGGGTGATGGCGAGCCGGCCCACCCGGTAACTGAGCGAGCCGCTGAGCAGGTTGATCGTGGCGTCGGCGCGGCGCAGCGCCCGTTCCCGCGAGGTGAGCAGCTCCTCGGTCCACTTCAGCAGGGCGGCCAGCCGGGTCAGCTCCTCCCGCTGGCGTACCCAGGCTTCGCGCATCTGCTGGTAGCTGCGCGGTCCGGCGGGCGGATCGGTGGGGGTGACCGCGTGCAGTTCGGTGGCGAGCATCCCCCGCCCGTCGGCGTCCAGGCCACGCAGGGCGGCGGCGACCGCCGCCTCGGTCTCCACGGCTGCGTCCACGGTGGCCCGGTCCAGGTCGTGCCCGGCGACCCCACCGAGGACCACGGTCAGCCCGGCGACGTCGAGGGTGGACGGCCACGGGTGGGCGTAGCCGCCGGTGAGCAGGGTGACCGCGAACCGCCACAGCCCCCGGGCCAGCACCACGTCGAGGGGCAACGGTTCGCTGGCCCGCCAGCTCGGGTCGAGCACCGCGAAGGTGTCCCCGTCGACGACCACGGTGTCCGGGTCGGCCAGCGCCGCCGCGCCGGTGAGCCGCCTGTCCGGGTCGGCCTGCCCGGCGAGCCAGCCCGCGTAGCCGCGCAGCAGCCGGCGCAGGGCGTCCAGGTCGCGACGCAGGCAACCGTCGAGCAGCACGGTGCGCAGCAGCCGTCCCGGCGGAACCGGGCCGGTGAGTGCGGCCGGGTCCCGGTGGGCGGCCTCCCGGCTGGCGAAGGGCGCCGGCCGGGTCCGGTCGGCCCCGCCGCCGGTGACCGACCAGTGCCAGCCGTCCGACCGGTCGGACACCTCGACCACCCCCACGCCGGGCGGGCCGGTCTGCACCAGCACCACCGGCAGCGCCGGACCTGTCGACGTGTCGGGGCCGGGGCGGCGGGCCAGCGTCAGCCAGCCGGGGGCCAGCGCCGCGCCGAGCCCGGCGTGCAGCGCGTCGACCGCCAGCCGGGCCGGGTCCTGGAGCACCGGGCCGGCGGTGAACCCGCCCGCGCAGGCACCGTGCAGCACCGCGTCGAGCAGCCCCGAGGTGGGCCGCTGCTCCAGCGCGTCGGTGGCGACCAGGGCCGTCGGGGCACCCGGACCGGGGTACGCGGCATAGCTGACGCCCACGGTCAGCCCCACCTCGGCGAGCTGGGCCCGCAGCTGCTCCCGGTTGGCCGGGCGGCCCGCGTCGAGCACCCCGCCGATGCTCCACGCCGCGTCGCCCCGGTCGGCGTACCAGGGGGTGGGGGCGACCAGCCGGGACACCCCCAGCGGGTTGTCCAGGCGCAGCAGCAGCGTGCCGCCGGGCCGCAGGGCGGCGGCCAGCCGGGCCAACACCCCCGTCCAGCCCAGCCGGGCCCCCTCGACCGACTCGACGGCGTCCAGTCCGGCCCCGGCCAGCACCACGTCGAACGTGTCGGCCGGGTCGAGTCCGGCGGGGCCGCCGACCACCACCCGGGCGGCCCGGTCGGCCAGGGCCACCGCGTCCGGGTGGCTACGCAGCAGGCAGGTCACCTCGGCGTGGGCGAGCCGGTCCAGCAGCGCCGGGTCGTGCGGCCCGGCCAGCAGCACCCGCGCCCCGGCCGGTACGACCAGGGCGGCCAGCGCGCCCAGCGGCCCCCCGTCGGCCAGCCGCTGCTCCGGCAGGTCGGACCAGGCCAGCATCTCCCCGCCGGGCAGGACGACGGGGGCGGTGGTTCCAGTGGTCAACTCGTGCCTCCTGCGGGACGTGCCCAGCCGAGCAGTTCACGCAGCTCGGCCGGGGTGCAGCGGTGGTCGGTGCCCAGCTCGGCGTGGGCGATCGCGACGGCGGTCGGCAGGTCCACCGACTCGCCGTGCAGCTGCGGCCACTGCCGGCGGATCCGGGCGGTGCCGCCGAAGGTGGGGTCCTCCTTGGCCAGGATCATCGGGTCGCCGTAGACGGCCGGCTCACAGCCGGCGGCGATGCCGTAGAAGATGGCGCTGGTCAACCGGTTGGACGCCACCCGGGCGTGCCGGCGCAGCTCGGTGAGCTGCTTGTCGAGGAACAGCGGGTCGGTGTCGCGCCACCAGTGCCCCCGGTAGCCGTGGCAGATCACCCGGAAGCCGGCGTTCTCGTAGAGCCGGCGGACCCGGCGCATGCCGTACTCGTGCCAGTAGAGGCAGACGGTGACCGGGCCGGGCTCGGTGTCCCGGATCCGGGCGATCAGCTCCCGGTGGTCGCCCTTGACGTGCTGACCCTCCCAGCCGTGGAACGGGTACCAGATGGTGCCCTCCCGGGCGGCCGGCGGCGGGTCGTCGCGGCGCAGGTCGAGCAGGTACGCGAAGGGTGCGCCGACGACCACCACGTTGCGCCGCCCCACCGACCAGGCCCGTCGCCGGGTCTGCTCCGACCAGAGCAGGCTGGGGGTGCGCTCGGCGTACGGGTGGCCGGGGGCGAGGCCGTCACCGATGTTCCAGCCGTGCTGGACGTACCCGTTGATCCGGGGTGGGTGGCCGTCGCCCAGCCCGCAGTAGCGGGCCAGCACGTGGGCGTGGCCGTAGAAGTGGTTCGCGTGGTGCATCGGTTCCCCCGGTCAGGCGGCGGTGGGCGCGGTGACGCCGCGCAGCGCCGCGCCGAGCGCGTCGATCACCCGGTCCTGGTCGGTGTCGGTGAGACCCGGGTACAGCGGCAGCGAGAGCTGCTGGGTGTAGAACGACTCGGCCACCGGGCAGGACCCGCGCCGGTAGCCCAGGTCGGCGAAGGCAGGGTGCCAGTGCACCGGCAGGTAGTTGACCTGCACGCCGATGCCGGCGGCGCGCATCCGGTCGTACACCTCGCGGCGGCGGCCGTCGAGGACCCGGACCGGGTAGAGGTGCCAGGCGGGGGCGGCCCAGGACCGGCGGGTCGGGGTGAGCACCCCGTCCAGGTCGGCCAGCGCCTCGTCGTAGCGGGCCACCAGCCGGGCGCGGGCGGCCAGGAAGTCGCCGAGCCGGCGCAGTTGGCTGCGGCCCAGCGCGCAGAGCACGTCCGGTAGCCGGTAGTTCAGCCCGAATTCGTGCACCTCCTGGTGCCAGCCGCCCTCGTCCGGGGCGCGCAGCTCGGCGCGATCCCGGACCAGCCCGATGTTGCGGAACCGGCGGGCCCGCGTCAGCAGCTCCGGGTCGGCGGTGGCGACCGCGCCGCCCTCGGCGGTGGTGAGGTTCTTGGTGGGGAAGAACGAGAAGGTGGTCAGGTCGGCCAGCGACCCGACCGGCCGGCCCCGGTAGCTGGCCCCGATGGAGTGCGCCGCGTCGGCCAGCAGCAGCGCGTCGGAGCCGGCCAGGGCGGTGCGCAGGGCGTCGTAGTCGGCCGGGTGGCCGGCGTAGTCGACGGCCGCGACGACCTTCGTCCGGGCGGTGGTCGCGGCGGCTGCCGCCGCCGGGTCCAGGGTGAACGTCCCCTCCTCGACGTCGGCGAAGACGATCCGCGCGCCGAGGGCGACCGCGCTGCTGGCGGTCGCCACGAACGTCATCGGCGGCACCACCACCTCGTCGCCGGGGCCCACCCCGGCCGCCGCGTACGCGACGTGCAGGGCGGCCGTGCCGTTGGCGACCGCCGCGCAGCCGGCCCCGCCGGTCCAGCCCGCGAGGTCCGCCTCGAACGCGTCGACCTGCGGGCCGGTGGTGAGCCAGTCGCTGCGCAGGGTGGCGACCACGGCGGCGACGTCGTCGTCGGTCACCGACTGCCGGCCGTACGGGAGCATCGTCGTCATGCGGCGATGCCGAGCATGTCGCGCAGCTGCGGGACGCTCAACCACTCGTCGTTGCCGTCGGACTGGTAGGCGAAGCCGTCCGGCACCGGCTCGCAGTCGACGGGCGGCCGGTAGCCCCAGGTGGCGATCGTCGGCTGGACGATGAACCGGTCCTTCGCGCGCAGCGTCCGGCGGCTGTCGTCCGGGGCGATCATCTCCTCGTGCAGCTTCTCGCCCGGCCGGATGCCGATCTCGTGGGTGGTGGCGTCCGGGGCGACCGCCTCGACCAGGTCGAGGATGCGCATGCTGGGGATGCGCGGCACGAACAGCTCACCGCCCTGCATCTGGTCGAAGCTGTCCAGCACGAACTGCACGGCCTGGTCCAGGGTGATCCAGAACCTGGTCATCCGCTTGTCGGTGATCGGCAGGCTCTTGCCCTCGGCGGCGAGCCGGCGGAACAGCGGCACCACCGAACCCCGGCTGCCGACCACGTTGCCGTAGCGGACCACGGCGAACCGGGTGGGGTGCTGGGCGGCGTAGTGGTTGGCCGAGACGAACAGCTTGTCGCCGACGAGCTTGGTCGCGCCGTACAGGTTGATCGGGCTGGACGCCTTGTCGGTGGAGAGCGCGATGACCTTCTTGACGCCGGCCTCGATGGCCGCGTCGACCACGTGCTGCGAGCCGGTGATGTTGGTGGCGATGAACTCCGACGGGTTGTACTCGGCGGTGTCCACCTGCTTGAGGGCGGCGGCGTGCACCACGTGGTCCACCCCGTGCATGGCCCGGGTGAGCCGGTGCCGGTCCCGGATGTCGCCGATGAACCAGCGCAGCCGGGGGTCGTCGCCGAGTTGCTGGCGCAGCTCGTACTGCTTGAGTTCGTCGCGGGAGAACACCACCACCCGGGCCGGGTCGGCCACGTCGAGGACGTGCCGGAGGAACGTCTTCCCGAAGGAACCCGTCCCGCCGGTGACCAGAATGGAGGACCCGTTCAACTCACTCAAGGTGGTGCTCCCCAGCTCGTGGTTGCGCCGCCGGCTCGGGCCAGGCGACCGGACGGACGCTAGCCAGGCCGGGTTAACACCCCGACGCCCCCGGGTGAACCGACCACGCTGGTCGTGTGAATGCCGGCCCCCCGGCAGGCGAACACTTGCCGACCCGGTCGCTGCCGGCTGACCAGCGGGTACGCCGCTGACTACAGTGGCCCGGCGCGGCCGGTGGGCACCGGGACCGCATCCGACACCCACGGCCGGACACCAGCCGGCCCGGGACCGCCGCGTGTCCCGGGCGGGCCGACGTGGGTGCCCCGACGAGCAGGAGGCGACGCATGGTGGCCGTCACCGAGGTGGGACACCGGGTCGCCGACCCGGCCGGGCGGCCGGTCGGCCGACGCCGTCGACTGGTGCCGGTGCTGCTGGTGGTGGGCTGGCTGCTGGGCGTCGGCTGGCGGATGTGGCTGTCCCGGCACGTGCCGCTGCCCATCGCCCACACCGACGAGGACAGCTACCTGCACACCGCCCGCGCGCTGGCCGGCGGGCCGGGCGGGTTCAGCAGCGAGAACGGGCCGTTGCGCCGGGTCGGCTACCCGCTGCTGATCTCCCCGGTGTTCCTCGGGGAGCGGGACTTCGCCGACAGTTACCGACTGGTGCAGTTGATCAATGCGGCGGTGAACGCGACGGTGCTGCCGCTTGCGTACCTGCTGCTGCGTCGGCTGACGCCGGTACGCCGGCCGGTCGCCCTGGTCGCCGCCACCGTCGCGGCCACCCTGCCGGCGACGGTGTTCTACGCCGGGGTGGCGATGATCGACGCGGTGCTCGCGCCGCTGGTGCTGGCCTGGCTGCTGGCCGTGCACCACTGGGTGCGCCGGCCCGGCCCGCTGGCCGCCGCCGGGGTGGGCGCCCTGGTCGGGGTGTTCCACCTGCTGCACTCCCGGGGCCTGGTGATCGTGGGCGTGCACGCCGGCCTGGTGCTGCTGCTGTTCCTGCGGCGTCGGGTCAGCCCGGCGCAGGTGCTCGCCGCGGTGCTGCCGGTGCTGGCGTTGGCGCTGCTCAACGAGGTGGTCATCCGGCTGCTCGGCGACCGGGTCTACCTGCTGGGCGACCCGCCAGGCGGCGGCACCGTCCGGGCGGTCGCCTCCGGACCGGGGCTGCTGCGGGTCGGCGCGGCGGTCGCCACCCAACTCTGGTACCTGGTGGTCATCACCTTCGGGCTGGCCGGCGTCGCCTGGGCCGGTGCCGTGCACCTCCTGCTGCGTCGTCCCACCCCCGCCGCGACCCCGGGGCCCGACGCCGTGCCCCCGGGGCCTGCCGCCGGCCCGGCGGACGCGGTCGGGGCGACCCGGTGGACGGTCGGGGTGGCGCTGGTGACCAGCGTGGGGGTGGCGGCCGGCGCGTCGGTGATCCTGGCCGGCATCACCGGCAAACCGCTGGACGCCATCTACGGCCGGTACGTGCAGATGCTCGCCCCGTTCTGGCTGCTGCTCGGGGTGGGGCTGCTGGTGACGGCGACGCCCCGGCAGCGGTGGCGGCGGGCGGCGGTCGCGGTGGGCCTGCTGCTGGCCGGCGCGACCCTGATCGCCGCCCGGCTGGCCTGGGTCGCCGGCCGGGGACACGAACTGCGCTACGGCGGGTTCGGCGCACCGGACCTGATGGCGCTCACCGGTGGCTGGCGGGAGTTCCGGCCGTTCACCGGGGCGGCCGTGGGGATCGCCGGCTGCCTGCTGCTGGTCGCCGCCCTGCGGCTGCCCCGGTGGCGGGTGCCGGTGCTCGCCGCCCTGGTGGCGGTGAACCTCGGCACCATGCAGGTGATCACCGACCGGCTGGTCCGGCCGCTGGTCGCGGCGACCGCGCCCACCCCCCGGGTTTCCGACCTCGGGGTACGTCCCGGCGACCGGGTCTGGGCGTCGCTCGGCGTGCAGTGGGTGCTCCGGTTCAACCTCAGCCACCAGGTGACCTGGGCCGACGTGCGGTGGTTCGGGGACGACCCGCCGGCCGACGCCGACGTGGTGTTCGTCAGGTGGGCCCCCGGCGAGCCGGACGACTGGGACGGCACCCGGTACGGCTTCGTCCGCCTCGGCGGCAACCCGGAGCAGCGCTGGGCCGCCTGGCGGCGGAGCTGACTCCATCGCCGGGCCGCCCGTGACCGCCCCGCCGGGGCGCAATTCGGTTAACGGGGGGTGGCGAGTCGGTGAATGGTCGCCGGACAATCGGGAAAATCAGCGATGACGGCGGTTCTCCCGATTCAGGGAAATGGGGACGACGGTGATTTCCCGGCCGTCGTGCGTCTCCCGTCGGGCGGTGCCCTCGACGAACCGGAACCGTCGGTTCATCTGCCGGACGACCGTGTTGTCGGCCAGTACCTCGCCGTCGAGCCGGTCCAGCGCGAGCACGTCGAAGGCGTGGTCCACCGCCGCCCGCATCACGCCCAGCCAGGCGGGCAGCGTCGCCCCCCGCTCGGCCAACCCGTCGGCGTCCAGGTAGAAACCCCAGGAAGCGGTGCGTTGCGGCCCGTCCGGGCGCAGGTCGAAGAAGGTCACCACGCCGGCCGGCCGGTCGTCGTACAGGTAGATCAGCACCCGGCGGGTCGGGTCGGTACGCACCCGCGACCACCATGCCGCGTGTTCGGCGGCGGTGATCTCGTGACTGGTCTTGCTGACCCGCCGGTTGGTTTCCTGATTACGCCAGGACAACATCAGGTTAACGTCGTCCGTCGTGGCCTCGCGCAGCACCCGTACCCCTTTGTATTCACCTTGTGGACTCCTGCGGACCTTACCCGGGTAAAGCGGCCCGATAATTGTCGGGCTGTACACTCCGGCGCATGAACGAATTGAGTCGCGCGCAGATTCGCGACCTCATGGCGCAGGTGGTGCGCAACCAGGGCCGGGTGCTGCCCGACGACGACGCCACCGACCTGCGGGAGATCGGCTTCCGGTCGCTGGACTTCTCGGAGCTGGCCCTGCGGGTCGAGGACGCCACCGGCGAGGAGCTGAACTTCGACGCCCCCGGCCTGCGCCGGATCGCCACCGTCGGCGACGTCCTCGACTTCCTCGCCGAACTCCAGCGACAGTGACCGTCGCGACCTCGCCGGCCGGGCTGGACAACCGGGTCGTCGTCGCCGGGGTGGCCCGGAGCTGGCGCGACCTGCCCGCCCCGGCGCTGCCGTCCCCCGGGGTGGTCCTCACCGCCGGGGCCGCCGACGCGCTCGCCGTCGCCGGGCGGCACGCCGTCGACGGCACCGAACTGCTGCTCGCCGCCCCCACCCGGGTCGACGCGGCGATGCGCGACGAGCTGCGCGCCGCCGGGTTCGCCGTCACCGTGCTCACCGACGGGGTGCCGCAGACCGAGCCGCCGGCCACCACCAGGTCACCCGAGCCGGGTCGGCTCTGGCTGCTGACCTCCGGGTCGACCGGGCGGCCCAAGCGGGTCGGGCACAGCCTCGACTCGTTGACCACCGTACGGTCGGCGCAGCCGGCCCGGACCTGGCTGTGCCCGTACGCCCCCGGCAGCTACGCCTGGTGGCAGGTGGTCACCCTGTCGTTGACCCAGCCCGGTCAGCACCTCGTGGTGGTCGACCCGCACGAGTTGGACGACTGGCCGGCGCTCGCCGCCGCGCACGGCGTCGACGCCGTCTCCGGCACCCCCACCTTCTGGCGGCGCACCCTGCACCGCGACCCGCAGGCGCTGGCCCGGGTGCCGCTGCGCCAGCTGACCCTCGGCGGCGAACCGGTCGACCAGGCCGTCCTGGACCGCCTGCGGGAGCTCTTCCCGACCGCCCGGATCTCCTGGATCTACGCCTCCTCCGAGGTCGGCGCGTCGATCGTGGTGCACGACGGGCGGGCCGGGTTCCCGGTCTCCTGGCTCGACCGGGTCACCCCGGGCCGACCCACCCTCTCCCTGCGCGACGACGAACTGGTGATCACCTCCCCGCACCACGGGGTGGGCCTCGGCGGGCCGGTGCGCACCGGTGACCGGGCGCAGGTGGTCGACGACCGAGTGGTGATCACCGGCCGGCTGGACTCCGACGAGATCAACGTCGGCGGCAGCAAGGTCTCCGCCGGGCTGGTCCGCGCCGTGCTCACCGCCCACCCCGGGGTGGCCTGGGCCCGGGTCACCGGCCGCCGCGCACCGGTGCTCGGCCGGATGGTGGTCGCCGAGGTCGTCCCCAGCACCGCGCCGGGCGACGCCGGGGTCCCGCCTGACGAGGGCGCGCTGGTGCGCTGGTGCGCCGACCGGCTCCCCGAGTACGCGGTGCCCCGGCGCATCCGCCTGCTGACCGAGATCCCCGTCAAGGAGACCCTGAAGAGCGATGTCTGACTCCCCGCCCGTTCCCGCCAGCACCGTGGTCCTCGTCTCCGGCGGGTCCCGGGGGCTGGGCCTGGCCATCGTCACCGACCTGCTCGACGCCGGGCTCACCGTGGCCGCGTTCGCCCGCAGCGTCACCCCCGAGCTGGAGAAGCTGGCCGACGCGCACCCCGACCGGGTGCACGTCGGGGCGGTGGACGTCACCGACCTCGCGGCGGCCCAGCGCTTCCTGCGGGAGGTCGAGGCGCGGTTCGGCCCGGTCGACGGCCTGGTCAACAACGCCGCCGTCGGCCAGGACTCGATGCACACGCACACCGCCACCGCCGACATCGCCCGGATCGTCGAGACCAACCTGACCGCGCCGTTGCAGCTCACCCGCCTGGTGGCCCGGCGGATGCTCGGCCAGGGGCGGCGCGGGCGGATCGTCAACGTCACCTCGATCTGCGCGCAGCGCGGCTTCCCCGGCCTGGTCGCGTACTCGGCCACCAAGGGCGGGATGGACGCGGCGACCCGCTCGCTGGCCCGCGAGCTGGGCGGGCGGATGCTGGTCAACGCCGTCGCACCGGGTTTCTTCGCCTCGGAGATGTCCGCCGTGCTGGGCAGCACCCAGCTCGACCAGATCGTCCGTCGCACCCCCACCGGCCACCTGACCGAACCGGCCGAGGTGGTCCCGGTGGTGCGGATGTTGCTGTGCGCGCACACCAACATCAACGGCCAGGTCATCGTGGTCGACGGTGCCGCCTCGATCTGACCTGGCCCATCCGGGCCGGGACGTCGGGCTACGGCCGGTGCCGGCGTTGCTGGGCGCCGCCGAACGGCACCTGCGCGTCGGCACCCCCGCCGAGCTGCGGTACGCGGTGACCCGCAGCCACCTCGACGACGGGCGCTGCGTCGGCTGGTACGGGCCGACCGCGCCCGGTTGGCGGGTGGCGATCGACGCCGAACGGGCCACCGCCGAGGTCCCGCCCGCGTTGGCCGCGCGCTTCGGCCCGGCCGACTTCTGGGCCCGCTGGACCCGGGCGGAGAGTCTGTGCAAGCTGGCCGAGGTGCCGGTGGCGGCCTGGTGGCGGCGGCACGGGCTGGCCGTACCCCCGCACACCCGCGCGGTCTGGCGCACCCTGCGCCTGGCCGACCTGGTGGTCACGGTCGCCTTCGCCCCCTGAGGCGTCCTGCTGCCCCACCGCAACGGCGGGGCAGCAGGACAGCTCAGATGAGGTCCCAGCTCAGCGGGGTGCCCCGGGGGACGTCGGTGGTGAAGGTGCGGCCGAGCACCCGGTCGATCTCCACCGGGGGCAGGCCGCCGGCCGGACGGATCGAGCGGACGTTCGCGGTGGTCACCTCGTCGCCGGCCCGGACGTCGGCCACCACGAACAGGGAACGGCGGAACCGCAGCCCTTCCCGCTCGGCCGGGGTCGGCCCGACGGCGGTGCCGCCGAGCGCCGCGTGCGCCCGCGCCGACTCCACCACCAGGGCGGCCAACTCGTCGGGGTGCAGCGAGAAGTCGGAGTCGACCCCGCCGTCGCCCCGGTCGAGGGTGACGTGCTTCTCGATGAAGCAGGCGCCCAGCGCCACCGAGGCCACCGGCACCCCGATGCCCGGCGTGTGGTCGGACAGGCCGACCGGCACCCCGAACGCGTCGGCCAGCACCGGGATCCGGCGCAGGTTGCTGTCGGCAGGCGGGGCCGGGTAGGCGGCGGTGCAGGCCAACAGCACGATGCCGCCGGCCCCGCCGTCGCGGGCGGTGCGCACCGCGGCGTCGATCTCGGCGAGCGTGGCCATGCCGGTGGAGATGACCAGCGGCTTGCCGGTGCCCGCGACCAGCCGGATCAGCGGCAGGTCGACCAGCTCCGACGAGGCGATCTTGTACGCCGGGACGTCCAGCCCCTCCAGCAGCTCCACCGCCGACGGGTCGAACGGGGACGAGAACACGGTCAACCCCCGCTCCCGGGCCCGTTCGACGATCGGCCCGTGCCACTCGTACGGGGTGTGGGCCCGCTCGTAGAGCCGGTAGAGGTTCTGCCCGCCCCACAGCTCGTGCCCGCCGGAGATCCGGAACGCCGGGGTGTCCACGTCGATGGTGATGGTGTCCGGCCGGTACGTCTGCAGCTTCAGCGCGTGCGCCCCGCTGGCCGCCACCGCGTCCACGATCGAAAGCGCCCGGCCCAGGTCACCGTTGTGGTTGCCGGACATCTCCGCCACCACGAACGGCTGCTCCCCGGCCCCCACCAGGTGCGGCCCGATCTTCACTGTCGTCATCTGAAACCCCTGTTCCCTGTGCTCGTTGCTGGTAACCCCGCCGCCGCCGAACCACCGGCCGGTCACCTGCTGCCGCGACCCGCCAGCGCGTCGCGGTCGGCGGGGGAGTGGTGGGCCGGCCCGACGACCGGCGGCACCGGTTGCGGTGGGGCGGCCGGGCGGCGCAGCCAGCCGGCCAGCCGGTGCGCGTTGCGCAGCACCGCGTACGCGAGATAGGCGTCCCGACCGACCAGCCGGTGCTTGAGCCCGGCCACCCCGCCCGGCCGGGGGTAGCCGCCCGGCGGCAGGTGCCGGCGGTAGTGCGCGGCGACCCGGTGGAAGAACTCCCGACGCAGGTGCGGGTGCAGCCGGCCGTCGTTGCCGACCACCACCAGCATGTGGTTGACCATCAGGGCGAACAGCTCGCCGCGCAGCCGCTCGTCGGGATACCGGCGGGCGACCCAGTCGAACAGCCGGTCGTACTGGTCGAAGGCGTCGAAGTGGCGACCGCTGCGGGTGGAGGTGATCGCGCCCTGCCGGCCCTGCCGGTAGAGGTAGCAGACCCGGTCCAGCACGGAGATCCGCTCGGCACCGATGAGCAGCGGGTTGCTGAACGGGATGTCCTCGTACCAGCCGGGGTGGAAGCGCAGTTCCAACGCGTGCAGGTAGGCCCGGCGGACCACCTTGTTCCACGCGGTGTGCTGCACCCGCAGCAGCCCGGGGCGGTCGGCGAGGCGGACCACCCCGGGGATGCCGCGCAGCAGGTGACTGCTCGCGTCCACCTCACGGTGGCCGTCGTCGCGTACCCGCAGGTGGTCGAGCATCAGCACGTCGGGGCGGTGCGCCCGGAGCCGGTCCAGCACCGCCGGGACGGTGCCCGGCGGCAACCAGTCGTCGCTGTCGACGAACCAGACGTACTCGCCGACGGCCACGTCCAGGCCGGCGTTGCGGGCCGGACCCAACCCGACGTTGCGGGCCAGATGCACCACGCGGACGCCCGGATGCTCGGCCGCGTACGCGCGCAGCAGCTCCCCGCACCGGTCCGGCGAGGCGTCGTCGACGGCGACGATCTCGACCGCGCCCGCCGCGTCGGCCGGCACGTCCGTGCGCACCGAGTCGAGGCACTGGTGCAGGTACGCCTCCACCCCGTGGACCGGGACGACGACGCTGAGCAGCGGGGTGGGCGCGGGCTGGTTGACCACCCCGCCACCCTGGTGCACGGGTATGGACGGCCACGGAACGTGACGTATCCGGTGGAGATGGAGCTGCTGAACACCGGCCGAGCGGCAGGTTAACGACCTATGATCCGCCGTACCGGTGCCGGGACCGCGCGCCGCACCCGGGCCCGAAGCCGCTGGTCACGCAGCTCCCGCACGTCGTCGCCGAGCGCCGTGTTGCGGTCGCGCAGCCACTGGATGCGGGCCAGCAGTTCCTCGGGTGAACTGGCCGAGGCGGGCCGGACCGCCGGTGGGAACACCGTCTCGCGGACCTGCGCGTCGAAGCGGGCCGCGCTGTCGCCGTCGTCGAACGCGTTGCCCAGGTCGTGCCGGGCGAGGAAGGCGCGCATCACCTCGTAGCGGGCCCGGTGCCCGGTGTTCAGGCCGGTGTAGTCGGCCTCGGCGTAGAGCTGGGCGGCGTCCACGTCCGCCGGCACGTCCGGCATCAGCCGGTGCGGGATGTCGAAGTAGCGGGCCAGCTCCAGGGTGCGCGAGTCGTGCGCGAACAGGTAGCCGGGGGTGCCGGCGACCAGCGCGGTGATGGTGCCGTGGATGCGGGTGCCGAAGGCGAAGTCGAACCCGGCGAGGTAGTCCATCCAGGTCCACGGGTCGAGGAACATCCGCACCTTGTCCTGCGTGAACAGCGGGTGCGAGGTGTGGATCGGGATGGCGCTGGTCTTGCCCCGGTCCTGCGGCGCGTCGCCGTAGAGCAGGGTGCCCAGCGTCTTGAGGTCCTGCGGCAGGTAGCGCAGGTTGGGGTAGCGGGCCTGGTGCGAGGCGATGATCTTCGCCATCGACTTGACGTACGGGGAGACGGTCAGCGCCACCCGGGCGTCGGTGCTCAGGGCCGGCGCGGTCTTCTCCACCCGGAGCCGGTCGCCGTGCAGGAACATCGACGGGCAGCCGATCACGTCGACGGCGGAGAAGCCCAGCGTGTTCAGGTACTGCGCGGTGATCTCCCCGCGTACGCCGATGCTCGGCCCCCGCTCCAGCGCCGCCCGGACGAACCGGCTGACCACGTCGTCGATCGGACGCAGGTACTCCCGGTCGCCGTGGATGTCGGTCTGTACGCCCACCCCGAAGACCACCACCGGGATGCGCAGCCGCTCGACCAGCTTCGTCATCACCTCGATGCGGTGGGCGTAGCTGCGCCGGAACGCGTTGGCCAGCGGGATGACGTACACGTCGTACTGCTCGTTGATCCGGTCGGCGTCGCGCAGGTCGACCTTGAACTCGGTCGACGTGATCCGCGCGGTGGAGGTGCGCAGCAGCTTGTGGGCGGCGTGACTGAAGACCAGGTTGCCGTTGTTCTCCCCGATCCAGTTCCCCTCGTACGCCTCCTCCGGGCCGCGTACGTCGAACGGGTCCTTCTTCGCCCGCATCAGGATCCGTTGGTGCACCACTTCGCTCCGTTCCTCGTTCGCCGGGAGCCTCCGCCGGCCGCCGATCTGACCCACGGGTACGCCGACACCGACAGGTCCCGCGATGTTAGGGCAGTGGAGGGATTTCGTACACCTTCCGCACATCCGCACCACCCCGGTCCGTCGCCGGTACCGGGGTGTGCCGGTAGGGTGCCCCGGGTGACCAGCGTGCCCACCCCCGCGTCCCCGGCGCTGAACCGGCTCCCGTCGCTGACCGGGCTGCGGTGGATCGCCGCCATGCTGGTCTTCGGCTACCACGTCGGCACCATGCGGATCGTCACCCAGCCCGACGCCAAGGCGGTGGTCGACTGGCTGTTCACCCTGGGCCTGTCCGGGGTGCAGTTCTTCTTCATCCTCAGTGGCTTCGTGCTGGTCTGGTCGGCCCGCGACGGCGACCGGCGGCGGGACTTCTGGCGTCGCCGGCTCGCCAAGATCTATCCCAACCATGTACTGACCTGGGCGGCGGCGCTGCTGGTGATGTGGTGGTTCGCCGACCCGGTGGTGCCCCGCGCCGCCCTGGAGAACCTCTTCCTCGTCCAGGCGTGGGACCCCACCCCCGGCTACTTCTACAGCATCAACAACGTGAGCTGGTCGCTCTCCTGCGAGCTGTTCTTCTACCTCTGCCTGCCGCTGGCGCTGCCGGCGATCCGACGGGCCCACTCCGGCGTGCTGTGGGCCGTGGTGGTGGCGGTGCCGCTGGTGATCCTGGCGCTCTGGCCCGGCCAGCAGTTGCTGCCCGAGGGCAGCAACTGGTGGTTCACCCAGGTCTTCCCGCTGGTTCGCTCCACCGAGTTCTGGCTGGGCGTGGCCGCCGCCGAACTGCTGCGCCGGGGCCATTGGCGGGGTCCCGGGCTGACCCTGGCCAGCCTGCTGTTCGTGGTCGTCTGGGTGGCGGCGCACTGGATCCCGGCCGAGATGTGGGCGGCGCTGCTGTCGGTGGCGTACATCCTGGTCATCCCGGCGGCGGCCCGCGCGGACGTGCAGGGTCGCCGGTCGCCGTGGCGGCACCGCACCCTGATCTGGCTCGGTGAGGTGTCGTTCGCCTTCTACCTGGTGCACGTGCTGGTGATGATGACCGTGCTGCGGCTCACCGGGCACTGGGGTGTCGGGTTGCCCGGCTGGTCGGGGCCGCTGGCCGTGCTCGGCTTCCTGGTGGTGAACCTGGCGCTGGCCGCCGCGTTGCACCGCTTCGTGGAGACCCCGATGATGCGCCGGCTGGCCCCCCGCCGCCGCACCGCCCCGGCCGCTGTTCCCGGTGCCGCTGCTCCGGGTGCCGGCGGGACGGCGGTCGTGCCGGGGCCGAGGGGGGCCGACGGCGGGCCGCGCGACGCCCGCCCCGTCGAGTACGCGGGCCCGCGCGACCCGCACTGATCTTGCCCCGGCTCTGTTCCCTGCCGGCCTGCCGCTACCTGCCGCCTCGGTGGCGGTGTGCCGGCTCGGTCGTGGGCGCGGCGGCGGGACTCCCTCCACGGTGGATGCCAAGCCCGGGGTCCGTCGCCCGCCCGGGTGTGACCGGTTGCCGCGCGGCCGGCGCGGCGACACGCCCGGCGGTGCTGCGGGCCGGTGGCCCCTTCGGTAGCGTGGTCCCGTGTTCCCGGTCGCGCTCACCAGTCCCCTGTGGTGGGTCGCGCGCGGGATGTCCCGGCTGCTCGCCGGCCTCGCCGTCGCACTCGCGTTCGCCGCCGCCGGCCCGGCGCTGTCCGGCCCCGCGCTGTTCGATCCGGTCCCCGGCGCACTGTCGACCGACGCGTCGCACTCCTTCCCCGCCGCCGGGGCCCTCGACACCCCGTCCGGTCAGGGTGACGGCATCCGCGCCGACGGCCGCGGGACGGAGCGGGTCGACGTGGTGACGACCGACCGGGTCGACGCCGGCCTGCCCGCCGTGCCGGCCGGTCCGGCACGGGAGCTTCCGACGGCCACCCTGTCGACACCGGCCGGTCGGATGCCCGCCGCCCCCGGGCCCCGGGCACCCCCGGCGCGCTGACCCCGCCCCACCGGGGCCGCCCGCCCGCCGCCACCACCACGACCTCGTCCCCGTACCGCCCCGGACGGACGTTGCCCGCAACGGTTCCGCCCCGGTACGGCCCCGATCCGCCCCATCCGCCCGCGAGGTGTCGACCCGTGACCACCGTGCTGTCCCAGTTCCTGATCGGGGTGCCGACCGCCACCGCGATCTGGTCCCTGCTGCTCGTCCTCGCGTTGACCGGCCTCGCCGTCCTGGTCGCCCGCCCCGAACGGGAGCAGCCGACCGACGTGACCGCCGTCGGGCCGCCGCCCGACGCCCCACCCCCGGTCGCCGACCTGCGCCGCTACGCCGACGAGGTGACCGTGGCCGCCGCCGGGGCCGCCCAGACCGCCCGCCGTCACCGGGCCGCATGGCTGGCCGCGCAGGACACCCTGGAACGGGCCTGGCAGGAGTACGACGAGGCGGAGACGGCGGCCCGACGGTTCACCGGCGCGGGGGCGCTGCCCAGCCCGCGTACCCCCCGGACGCCTGCCGAGTACGCCGGCCGGGAGCGGTGGCTGCACCAGGAGGCGGTGGCGGCGCACTGGCGGGGCGAACTGTCGGTGGAGCGGCTGCGGGACGTCTTCGCGCACCGCGACGGCTGGGACCCGCGCCGGCACCCCGTCGAGCACGAGGTGATGCTCGCCCGGGCGGTCCGGGAGGACCGGCGGGCGGCGTACCGGGCGGCGCACTGGCGGGAACGCGTCGCGTGGCGGGCCGCCGAGCTGGCCGCCGAGGCCGCCCGGTCGCTGGCCGCCGAGGCGTACGCGGCGACGCAGCGGGTGCGTCCGGGCCGGGTGCCGCTGCCCCGGGCCGCGACGTCGGCGGCGACCCGCCCGACCCCGGCCACCCGCTGGCACCCGGCCCGGGTGGGCTGACCCGCCCCGCGACTACCGCCTGGTCCCACCCCGGGCCGGGTGGGCCGGGAGGTCGGGAGTCCCGGGGACCGAATTGTTACCCAGGCGGGTGTGGACGCGGTCACGCAGCGGCGGAACCGGACAGCCCGTCACACCCGGTCACATCGACTTCGTTGATCATCGGAGGTTGCGGGTCGGTTGTCCGGTCACGGCCCCGACGGGCCCGGACGACCATTCGTCCCCGGCCCGCACCCGGGCTGCCCGAACGCCCCGCACATCGGCCTGCCCGGCGATGTTTACGCAGGTCACAGGGCTTGGCGGGAGAGGAGGGCGACCAGTAGTGTCGCTGCGGTCCGGTGCGGTTCCCGATCGCAGCAGGCGACGCCGCGCCGACCCGCTCAATCGTGCTTGTCACGAACCGGGGACCCACACGCACCACCTGGGGTGAATCTCCGGGCCACGGCCCGGGGTAGGGCGATCTTCCCGCCCGAATCCGTCAGCTAACCCGGTCGGCGGCAGCGGAAGGAGTTCCCTCCTCGTGCAGCATGACCCCACCCCCTCGGTAATCCCTCCACCTCGGTGCCGGGGTGCCGCCGGACCGTCGCGCCTGACGCGCTGACCCGGCCGTCCACCCCGCCGCCCGACCCCGCTCGGGCGACCCGCCGATCCGCCCGGCTCCCGTCGGGCGGACCCTGCCGAACGAGCGGCCCAAACACCCGATCCGCGCGTGGCGTACCCGCCACGTGCCGGTCCGGCGTGCCCGGCCGCCTCGCCCCCGTGGAGGAACACCCCGTGAAGCACCACATGAAGCGACAGCTCCGCCGACTGGGCGCCCAGCGCCCGTACCGGATGGTCGTCGGCTCGGCGGCGGTCCTCGTCCTGGCCGCCGGTGGCACCGCCCTGGCCGCCGGGGTCGACGACGCCCCGACCGACCAGCAGCGCGCCACCGCCGTGGCCGAGACCGCCCCCCGCCTCGACGACGTCGCCAGCCGCGCCCAGGCCCGGGTGGCCACGCCCGCCCCGGCCAGCCCGTCGGCCACCCCCACGGCCAGCCCGTCGGCGAGCCCCACCCCGTCGCCGCGCGTCACCCGGGCGAAGTCCCGTCCCACCGTCGACCCGGACCTGACCCGCAAGGCGGCCCCGAAGCCGCCGTCGTCGAAGGTTCTGCGCTACGACTACCAGGCCCAGATCACCTACTACTACTGTGGCCCGGCGGCGGTGCGTAACGCGCTCAGCGCGGCCGGCATCGAGCGCGGCCAGGACGACCTCGCCGCCCAGTTGGGCACCACCGAGATGGGCACCAACTCGGCCGAGGACACCACCCGGGTGCTCAACGCCGTGGTCAAGGGCGATCCGTACCGGACCCGGATGTTCGCCGGCACCCCGAGCGACGCGCAGGTCGAGCGGCTGCGGGCCGACGTGGTCGCGGCGGTCACCGACAAGCGGGCCGTGGTCGCGAACGTGGCCGGGGACGCCACCGACCTCGACGGCGGCTGGCACTCCTTCCCCGGTGGCCACTACGTCGCCGCCGTGGGCTACCGGGACAACGGCCGTACCGTGCGGATCGCCGACTCGGCCGACCCGTCCCTGCCGGCCTACTGGGTCGGCGTGACCACCCTGGCGAACTGGATCGCCACCCGGGGCTACTCCGCCTGACCCGTTGCTCTCGAATTCGATCCGGACCGCCTCGGCTGCCTGACCACGGGCACCGGGGCGGTCCGCTGTCGGCCCGACCGACGAGGACTGACGGCATCGGCACCACCGATGCCGGGTGCCACCCGGCGCGCCCCGGACCAACCACGCCTGCATCGTCCGAGGGGTGCACATACCACCCTCGCTCCCTACAGAGCTGATGACGGCAACGACTCAGTGCCGACGCCGCACCTACTTCAGGCGGAGCCGATCATTGCCGGTACCCGGCCGGTCAGCGAGGGCACACACGGCGTGATTCGTTTGCGTCATCAGGTCTGTAGGCGGCAGACGGCACTGGTGAGGGGGCGTCCGTGCACGCGTCGGGCCCGAGTGGCGAACCACGCCACCACCCCGGCCCGGGTCGACTCCCGGTCAGCCGCGCGGGGACACCGAAGCGTCGTCCCAGGTGGCGGTGCCGGCGGTACGCGGGGCCGGCGGGTTCCAGCCCGGCTCCAGCTCCCGGCGGGCCGCGTCGAGGAAACCGTCGGCGTACGCGTCGTCGGGGAAGTCGCCCAGGTAGCGGCGGCGGGTGTCCCACCGGGCCGCCGCCAGCGGATCGGTGTCCAGCAGCCCGGTCAGCACCTCGTCCAGGTTGGCCATGTCCCGGCGCAGCACGTAACCGGAGCGGGCCAGCGGGAACCGGTCCAGGAACTCGTCACCGTCGACGCCCAGGTCGGTCACCGCGTACGGCTTGCCCGAGTAGAGGTAGTCGGAGATGACCCCGGAGACGTCGGAGACCAGCGCGTCGGAGCGGTTGACACAGTCGGTCAGGCTCAGCTCACGGCTGGCCGCCGCCCCCCACAGGTGCTGCCGCCCGGTCCGGGTCCGGTCGGCGGCGAGCAGCTCGGTGAGCCGGGCCAACTGCCGGGCCGAGGCCGGGTTCTGCCCGGTGTACGGGTGGGCCCGCAGGATCACCGTGGCCCCCCGGTCGAGCAGCCGGCGCAGCAGCGGCTCTGCCACCGGCAGCGAGCAGTAGTTGGCGTCGGCGTGGTGGCCGGTCCAGGTGGGGGTGTAGAGCACCGTCGGGGCGGCCGGCGGGCGGGCCTCCCGGCGTACCTCGATGGCTTCGACCTGTGGACGGCCGACCACGACGAACTTCTCGGCGGGGATCTCCACGCCGGCCCGCGCGTACCGCTCGATCGCCGCCGGACCGGCCACGAAGATCTTGTCGAAGATGGCCGAGACCGGGTTGGCGCTGGGGGCCTTGTCGCTGTCGCCGTGGTGCAGCTGCACGTGGGTGAGCTGGGTGAACCGGATGCAGTGGCTGTTCTTCGCCCCGTGGTTGACATAGAACGCCACCCGCAGGCTGGGCACCAGCGCCTCGTCCATGGCCTTGAGGGTGGGGCAGTAGACCACCGGGGCGCTGGTCGCGGCGGCGATCGTGGGCAGGAATTCCGGCTCCCGCAGCAGCACCAGGAACGGCCGGCCCAACCGTTCCAGGTAGGGCAGCCACATGGTGACCTGGTATTCCGAGCCGGGTGGGGCGGAGAAGTAGAGCAGGAACTCCGGCTGGTGCGCACGTAGCGCCCGGGTCACCGGGCCGCCCCCGCCCGGCGGCCGGAACCGCCGCCGGGCCAGGTCCAGGCCGACCGCGCCGCAGCCGGCCGCCACCACCAGCACGACGGCCAGCGCGACCACGGCGGGCAGGGCGAGGGCGGCGGCCACCGCCACCACCGCGAGCAGCCCCAGCAGGATGCCGCCGAGGCGGGCGGCGACCAGCGGGGTCCACGCCCGCACCGGCAGGTTCGCCGCCCGGATCTCCAGGTTGCCGGCGTCGCGCAGCGGCCCCACCAGCAGCACCAGGCCCAGCAGCAGCAGCGCGGTGAGCGCCAGCACCGGGTCGAACCCGTCGTCGAGCCGGCGGGCGTAGCCGACCAGGATGCCGGCGGCCAGCAGCACCGTCTCGGCGACGATGTCGGCGTCGGGGCGGACCCGGCGTTCGTAGCCGGCGGCGGCCAGCGCGGCCACCGCCAGGGCCAGGCCCCAGCCGGTCGCGCCGGTGAACGCCACCACCAGGAAGGCGAGCACGGCCAGGCCGGTGGTCAGGCACCGTGCGATCAGTTTCCTGACCAGGTCACCACGCATGTCGTACGTCTCCGGGGGGGCGGGTCAGCCGGCGTCGACGCCGCTGGGCAGCCGGTCCTGCTCGGCCGCGGTTGGCTGGGCCGGCACCGGGGCCGGCTCGCCGGGGGCCCGCCGGACGTCGATCACCTGACCGGTCAGGTCGGAGATCAGCACGTCGAGCGAGGATTGGGCGACCGTCTCGGCGGCCAGCAGGGTGTGCTCCGGCTCCTCACCGAACGCCTTGGTACGCATCGGGGTGGCGGTGCGCTCCGGGTTGATGCAGTTGACCCGGACGCCGTACTCGGCCCACTCGTCGGACAGCGCCTGGGTCAGGTTGACCAGCGCCGCCTTCGTCGAGGAGTAGAGCGCGTACTGGGCCCGGCCCCGGGTGTAGGAGCTGGACGTGTAGAGCAGCAGCTGACCCTTGGTCTGTTGCAGGTACGGCAGGGACTGCCGGGCGGCGATCACCGGCCCGACGAAGTTGACCTGGAGGACCCGGTCCATGGTCTCCTCGTCCATCTCGGCCAGCGCGCCCTTCTCCAGGATGCCGGCGGTGACCACCACGTGGTCGATCCGGCCGGTGGCCTCGAACGCGGTCTTCAGCGCGGCCTCGACGTCGCCGGTCTGCTCGACGTGGGTGCCGGTGCTGGACCGGCTGAACGCGAAGACCTGCGCACCGTAGCCCCGGGCCAGCTCGGCCAGGTCGTGGCCGATGCCGTAGCTGCCGCCGAAGATGACGATCGTGCGGCCGGCCAGCTCCTCGGTGTAGCTGCGGTGCGACAGCCGGGGGGCCTGGGCGGCGGCGAGCTGGAACAGCTTGTCGGCGAGGTGCACGTCGACCGGGTGGGTGACCTTGATGTTCTCGTCCGACCCGTCGATCACCTTGATCGGGGTGCCGGGCAGGTAGCGCAGCACCACGCCGCAGTCGTCGGTGGCGGCGAAGTCCGGGTCGCCCTCGGCCCGCCGGTACGCCTCCCGGATGGTGCCCGAGCGGAACGCCTGCGGGGTCTGCCCCCGGCGCAGCCGGGACCGGACCGGGATGTCGGTGATGCACTCGTCCTCGTCGACCTGGATGATCGTGTCGGCCGAGGGGATGGCCACGTCGACGGCGGAGTAGGTCCACAGCGCGTTCACGCACTCGCGGACGATCCGGGCGCTGACCAGCGGGCGGACCGCGTCGTGGAAGAGGATGTTGACGTCGCCGTCGCCGACCGCGTCCAGGGCGATCCGGGTGGTGGCGTTGCGGGTGTCGCCGCCCTCGATCACCTTGCTGACCTTGCGGAAGCCGGCCTTGTCGACGATCTGCTGGGCGTCGGCGACGTGGCCGGTGGCCATCAGCACGATGATCTCGTCGATCTCCGGGGCGGCCTCGAAGACGGCCAGGGTGTGCTCGATGATCGGCTTGCCGGCGATCTTCAGCAACTGCTTCGGGATGCCCAGGCCCAGCCGGGTCCCGGTGCCTCCGGCCAGCACCACCGCCACCGTCCGCGAGGGCCGCCACGGCGCCGGGGTCTCCGGTGTGGCGTCCGGGCCAGTGGTGTGGTCCTGCGTCATTGCCGATCCTCACTCTCGGGGGATGTCTGCACGCGTCCCGGGGGTCACCCTGAACGGAGGGTTGCGCCAGCGTGGCGACGGGATGAACCTTAACGCGCGGACCGCGCCGCCCCAACGGGACGACGCGGTCCGCCGGGCGTCGAACCGACGCGGTACGCGCGCCCGGAATGCTACTTGCCGTTGGCGAATGCCTCGTACGCCCGGATCACCTCGTCGGTGGGCCCGTCCATCCGGATCAGCCCCGACTCCAACCAGATCGTCCGTTCACAGGTGTCCCGTACCGAGGAGAGCTGGTGGCTGACCAGGAAGACCGTGCCGGCCCCCTCGCGTAGTTCCCGGACCCGCTGCTCGCTGCGCTTGCGGAAGCCCTTGTCGCCGGTGGCGAGCGCCTCGTCGATCAGCAGCACGTCGTGTTTCTTGGCGGCGGCGATGGAGAACCGCAGCCGGGCCGCCATGCCCGAGGAGTACGTCCGCATCGGCAGGCTGGCGAAGTCGCCGCGCTGGTTGATCCCGGAGAACTCGATGATCTCCGGAGTCATCCGGGCCACGTCGTCGGGCTGCATGCCCATCGCCAGGCAGCCGAGGGTGACGTTGCGCTCACCGGACAGGTCGTTGAGCAGGGCGGCGTTCACTCCGAGCAGGGACGGCTGGCCCTGGGTGTAGACCGCGCCCCGGTTGACCGGGAGCAGCCCGGCGATGGTGCGCAGCAGGGTCGACTTGCCGGAGCCGTTGCTGCCGATCAGGCCGATCGCCTCACCCCGGTAGGCGGTGAAGGAGACCCCCTTGACCGCGTGCACCTCCTGGATGTTCGGTGCGGAGGAGCGCTTGACCAGCCGGCGCAGCGCGGCCACCGGGGTGGTACCGCCCCCGGCGCCCTTGTGTACCCGGTAGATCACGTGCGCGTCGTCGACCACCACGGTGGGGATCCGCTCGACGACCCGGGGCAGGGTCACGGTGACGTCGTTGGACGTCTCGAACCGGTCATCCACGGCCGTACTCCTGTTCGCCGCGCCAGAAGTAGACGTACCCGGCGATGCCACCCAGCACCGCCCAGCCGAACGCCACCAGCCAGAGTTGGGTCACCGACTCGTTGAGCAGCGGCGCCTGCTCCAGCAGGGCGTACCGGGCCAGCTCGATGTAGACCAGGATCGGGTTGAACTGGATCAGCGTCGAGGCCCACTCGGGCAGCCGGTCGAACAGCTTGACGCTGTAGAGCACGCCGGAGCCGTACATCCAGGTGCGCAGGATGAACGGCATGACCTGCTTGAGGTCGCTGGCCTTGGAACCCATCCGGGCGACCACCATCACGACCCCGGCGTTGAACAGCGCCTGCAGCAGCAGCGCCGGGGGCAGCATCAGCCAGGCCAGGGTGATCGGCTCGCCGGTCACCAGGACGATGCCGACCAGCACGATCATCGAGGCCAGCAGCTGCTGGAACTGGGTGAGCGTGGCGGCCAGCGGCAGGCAGGCCCGGGGGAAGTGCAGGGCCCGGATCAGCCCCAGGTTGCCGCTGATCGACTGGGTGCCGGCCAGCACCGCGCTCTGGGTGAAGTTGAAGATGAACAGCCCGGTGGTCAGGTACGCGATGAAGTTCGGGATGGTGTTCTGCCCGAGCACCACGCCGAAGATCAGGTAGTAGACGGCGGCGTTGGTCAGCGGGGTGAGCACCTGCCAGATCTGGCCCAGCTTGGCGTTGCTGTACGAAGCGACCAGTTTGGCGTTGGCGTACGCGGCGGTGAAGTGCCGGTAGGCCCACAGTCTGCGGCTGTACTCGGTCAGGGAGGGGCGCTCACCGGCGACCCGTAGTCCGTGCCGAGCGGCCAGCTGCGCCTGGGTCAGGCCCGTTTCAGGGTCGACCAGCGCGGTGGTGGCCATGGGAAGGGCGCTCCGATCTTTCGTACCAACGGGATGCGCGCGACGATGGGAACTGTGGGTCGGCGCGGCGCCGGGGCAGCCTCGTCGCTGCGTGGACGGTAGTCCATAACACGTCGGGACGCAACCGTACCGTCGTTGCGCTACATTGGCCCCCGTGACAGGTGCGAGAAGTCCCCGATGACCAGCGACAAGAGGCGTGCGCCGGCCGGTGCCGCAGTGCTGAGAGGCGACATCACCAGGGCCATCCGCCGCGCGTTGATGCAGGAACTCGCCGCGGTCGGATACGGGCGGCTCTCCATCGAGGCGGTGGCCCGCCGGGCCGGGGTGAGCAAGACCGCGATCTACCGGCGGTGGAACTCGAAACTCGACCTGGTGATCGAGACCGTGGTGGCCGCCGCCGGCAACAAACTGCCGGCGCTGGACACCGGCAGCCTACGCGGCGACCTGACGCTGCTGTTCCAGGTGATCGCCCACGCGCTCGGCCACCCGCTGGCCTCGCAGATCATCCCCGACCTGCTGGCCGAGGCGGCCCGCAACCCGACCATCGACGCCACCCTCCAGCAGCTCCTGCGGGCCAAGCAGCAGGAGATCGGCGGGCGACTGATCGGCCTGGCGGTGCAGCGCGGCGAACTGCCCGCCGACACCGACGCCGACGCGGCCGTCGACCTGATCGTCGGCCCGCTGTACTGGCGGCTGGCCATCGCACGGACCCCGCTCACCCCGAGCTACCTGGACCTGCTGGTGGAGTCCGTGGCGACCGGGTTGACCGCGAACGGCACGGTGCCCCGCCAGCGGGAGGCACCGGTGTCCGGTTGACCGGTCCCCACCCGGCCGTCTCCGGGACACCGCCACGCCGCCCACCGGCCATCGATCCGAGGTGGTTGCGGTTACCCTGCTTTGCGGACCGGAGCCGGGCGACCGTCCGCCGCCCGCCGGCCGTACGACTCTCGCGTACCGTGCCCGTACGACGACAAGGACGACCCGTGCCGAACGCCGACCCCGTTGCCGTCGCGCCCCCGCCCGTCGCACCACCCCCCGCCGGGCCGGTCGCCGGACGACCGCGCCCCGCGCACCGGCTGCGGTCGGCGCTCGCCGCCGCCCCGGCCGTCATCACCGACGCGGGTGTGCTCGGCTTCGCGCTGTGGACGGTGCTCTACCACGCCTCCTTCCTGTTCGGGCTGCGCCCGTCGGTGACCTTCCTGAGCTGGCTCGTCGGCTGCGTCGTGATCGCCGCCGTGGTCGCGGTGCGCGCCCTGCGGCGGACCCGTGTCCCCGTCACGCCCCCCGCACCGGCCGCCGACCCCGTCCCGGCGGGCGGGACGGGCCAGCCGCGCCGCTTCCTGCTGCCCGTGGTCGCCGCCGGAGTGGTCGCCGCCGTCACCGCCGGCCTCGCCGGCACCCCGGCCGGCGACGTGCTGTCCTGGTGGGTCCCCGCCGTCGCCGGCGCTGTCGCGGGGATCGGCGTCATGCTGCTCACCCGGCGGGCGTGGCGGGCCGACGACGCCGACCCGCCCGCGCCACCCGTCCCCACCGCTCTCCAGTCCGGGTACGCGCTGCTGATCTCGGTCGGGGTCGCGATCTCCTCGCTCTACCTGGCCCGTAACACCCCGGACGACGTCTACTACGTGGGCAAGACGGTCTGGGTCGCCGAGCGTGACCTGGTGCCCACCAACGACTTCCTGTTCACCGAGAACGTCGCCCCGGCGATGGGCTCGCTGCCGCCCACCCCGTCGATCGAGGTGTTCGACGGCGCGCTCGCGCACGTGCTCGGCATCCACGGGGCGTCCGCCACCTGGTACCTCGCGCTGCCGGTGATGGCGGTGCTGGCCGTCCTGGCGCTGTGGCGGCTCACCCACCGGTGGGCCCCGCGCCGCCCGGTGCTCGCGTTCAGCGTCGCGGTGACCTACCTCTACCTGGTGGCCGGGTCGGACGCCGCGCTCGGCACCTTCCACCTGCCCCGCCTCTACGAGGGCAAGGGGATGTTCGTCTCGGCGGTCATCCCGTTGATGTGGCTCTACCTCACCGAGTGGTTCGACACCCGGTCCCGCCGTTCGCTGCTGCTCGTCTTCGCCCTCTCGGTCACCGCGGCCGGCCTCACCACCACCTCGGCGATCATCCTGCCGATGCTGGTCGGCGCGGCCGGGCTGGCGATGCTGCTGGTCGGCCGGTGGAAGGACGCGGTGGTCGGTGGGCTCGCCGCCGTGGCGTACCCGGTGGGGGCGATCGTGGTGTCCCGGCTCGTGCTGGGCGGCATGGACGCCGCCGGTGCGGACGACGCCTTCTTCGACGCCGAGTACACCTACCGGCGCACGCTGCTGGTCGGGATCGTCGGGGTGATCAGTGGCCTGGCGCTGTGGTGCGGGCCGCTGCTGGCCCGCCGGCGCACCCCGGCGCTGCTGGCCGCCGGTGCCGCCCTGGTGATGAGCGTGCTGCTGGTGCCCGGCGTGCTGGAGACGCTCGGCGCGCTGACCGGCATTTCCGTGGTGCTCTGGCGGGTGCCGTGGCTGCTCGCCCTGCCGACCCTGATCGGTCTGCTCTGCACGGTGCACGTCCCGTCGCCGTCGCGGCTGCTGCGCGGTGCGGTCGGCGCGCTGGTCGCCGCCGCGATGGTCACCTCGTTCGCCGTCTGGGCCACCCCGATGTGGTCGCCGGACAGTTGGGTGGAGACGCACACCCGACCCACCTGGAAACTGCCCCAGCAGCGGCAGGAGATCGCATTCTGGATCGCCGGACGGGACCGGCCGGACGGGCTCGTCCTGGCCCCCTCGACGATCATGCGAACCTCACTGATCGTCACCAGTCGGGTCCGGGTCGTCCTGCCCCGCGACTTCTACCTGGTCGAGTACGACCTGAACTCCGATTTCGCCAAGGACCGGCTGCTGCTGGCCCATTTCGCCGACGGGCGGGAGAAACCCGACCGGGCGCAGGTCGCCACCGCCGTCGACCGGCTCGGGGTGGGCACCATCTGCGTCTACAACGGCAACCGGTACGCCCGGCAGACGGCCGTCGAGCTGGGCTTCACCGAGTTCGCCTCGCGGCGTGGCCCGGGCGCGACGACCTGCTACGGCCGGACGGGCTGAGCGGCGGACGGCCCGGGTCGTCCGCCAGGTATCGTCTCGTCTGACCGAAATGGACCTGGATACCCGAGCGACACCGGGACGTCCTCTCGCGTTAAAGTCGCAGTCACCCGCAGGCCGGCCCGTTCGGTCGCGGTGCTGCGGTCACGCCCGTCGTACGACGAGGCCGTCGACCGCCGGGCCCCGCCCGTCATCGATCTCGTTGGGAGCGTCCCCCTTGTTCGGCTCGTTACTGGAACGCACCGGCACCGCCGCCCGAGGCGCGCTGCTGGTGCTGTCCTACCTGGTCATGCTCGTCGCGGGCGTTTTCGGATGGGTGGCCCTGTTCGCCGTGGCCGGGCTGGCCGCCGTCGTCGGCGAGTTCGCCGTCACCCGCTGGTCGCCTCCCTCGGAGACGCTGCTGGAGAAGGTCGGCCTCAACCGGGGCTACCGGCAGCTCAGCCGCGACCTGGCCAGCGTGCTGCTGGTCGCCGCCACGGTCCCGCTCACCGGGGTCGAGCTGACCTGGCTGCTGGTGCTGCCGGCGGCGGTCTGGGTGACCGCCGTCTTCTCGGGCGCCCTCAACACCATGATCGACAGGCGGAACCCGGTCTCCGCCCTGGTCCGCAACATCGAGCTGGGTCCGATCCGGTCGGCCCCCCGCCCGCCCGGCTGGGTCGCCGCCCTGGCCGGCGTCCCGCTCGCGGTGCTCAACGTGCTGCTGATCCCGGCCGCCGTGGTCGCGGCGGTCCGCACCGACGTCACCGTCATGCTGGCGGTCGCCGCGCTGGCCGCCGGGCTCGCCGCCCTGGTCGGCGCGGTCGTCGCGGTGACCTGGCTGCGCGGGCGGGGCACCGGCAAGAGCCCGGTGCTGCCGGTGCTCCAGCGCTGGATCGACGGCTACCGCCCCGAGGTCGCGCTCTACTTCGCCGGCCCGGCCAAGGACGTCTACCAGGCGAACATGTGGCTGGCCCCGACCGAGGCGCTGCACCAGCGGGCGGTCGTGCTGATGCGCAGCAGGGAGGCGTTCTTCGAACTGGCCGACACCCGGCTGCCGGTGATCTGCGTGCCGACCGGCCCGGACTTCATGAACCTCGAACTGGGCACCGTGCGGGCCGCCCTCTACGCGGCCAACGTCGGCGCGAACATCCACATGCTGCGCGAGCCGGGCATGAAGCACGTGTTCGTCGGCCACGGCGACAGCGACAAGCAGGCCAGCGTCAACCCGTACAGCAAGGTGTACGACGAGGTGTGGGTCGCCGGCCTGGCCGGACGGGAGCGGTACGCGCGGGCCGCGGTCGGTGTCCGCGACGAGGACATCGTGGAGATCGGCCGGCCGCAGCTGGCCGGGGTGCACACCTTCGGCGGGACCGCCCCGGACCGGCCGTTCACCGTCCTGTACGCCCCCACCTGGGAGGGCTGGCTCGACGACGACCCGTACCACACCTCGCTGGTGCTGATGGGGGAGCGGATCGTCCGGGGCGTGCTCGCCTCGCCGCAGGTGCGCCTGGTCTACAAGCCGCACCCGCTGACCGGCTCCCGCTCCAAGGAGGCACGGGCGGTGCACGAGCGGCTGGTGTCGCTGATCCGCGCCGCCGGCGGCGACCCCGACTCCGGTTCGCTCGACGGCCCGGGGCACCGGGTGGTCACCGGCCGGGTCCCCGCCCTGTTCGACTGCTTCAACCAGACCGACCTGCTGATCAGCGACATCTCCAGCGTGGTCTCCGACTTCGTGCAGAGCCAGCGGCCGTACGTGGTGGCCAACCCGAGCGGGCTGCCGGAGGACGAGTTCCGGCGCGAGTTCCCCACCTCCAGGGGGGCGTACCTGCTCTCCCGGGACTGCGGCGAGCTGGAGAAGATCGTCGCGGTGACCCGGGCCGGTGACGACCCGATGACCGACGCCCGGCGGGAGCTGAAGACCTACCTGCTCGGCCCGGCCGAGGCCAACCCGATGGACCGGTTCCAGGAGGAGATCGGCCGGCTCTGCCGCTGATTGGCCAGGCCGCGGGACCCGGGACGGACGTCCGCCCCGGGTCCCGCGTCGTTTCCCGGGCGGTGGCGGCGGCACGCCGGTGACCGGCGCGGGGTCGCCCACCGTTTCCCCCACGCCGGCGCTTCTGCCACCATTCGCTCGACATCCGTACGACGAATGGGGGTCACCGGTGCGCATCCTGCTGGTCGAGGACGACCGACGGGTGGCCGCCGCCCTCGCCTCGGCGCTGACCCGACGCGGGTACGAGGTCGAGCACGCGGCCACCGTCGCCGCCGCCCTCTCCGCCGCCCCCTGCGACCTGGTCCTGCTCGACCTCACCCTGCCCGACGGGGACGGCACCGAGGTGTGCCGGGAGTTGCGGCGGCGCAGCAGCCAGCTCGGCATCATCGCGGTCACCGCCCGGGGCGAGGAACGCGACCGGGTGCTCGGGCTGCGGCTCGGTGCCGACGACTACGTGGTGAAGCCGTTCTCGATGGTGGAGTTGCAGGCCCGGATCGAGGCGGTGCTGCGGCGGGCGGCGCACGCCGCGCCGGCCCGGGACCTGATCGAGGTCGGGCCGGTCCGCATCGACGTGGCCGCCCGGACGGTCGCCGTCGCCGGTCAGCCGGTGGCGCTGACCCGTAAGGAGTTCGACATCCTGCTCTCGCTGGCCCGTCAGCCCGGCACGGCGGTGCCCCGGGACCGCATCCTGCTCGACGTCTGGGGCACCACCTGGGCCGACCGGCACACCGTGGAGGTGCACGTCGGTTCGCTGCGCGGCAAGCTCGGCGACGCCCGGCTGGTGGAGACCGTACGCGGGGTCGGCTACCGGCTCCGGGGCGAGTGAGGGGCAGCCGGTGCGGCGTCGACTGGTGATCAGCTACCTGCTGCTGATGGTGCTGGTGCTGCTGGCGTTGGAGACACCCCTCGCGGCGACCCTGGCGTCCCGGGAGACCGACCGGGTCCGCGCCGACCGGCTCGCCGACGCGACCCGGTTCGCCTCGCTGGCCGGGCCGGCGCTGCGCGGCGGCGGAGCAGGGCCGCTGACCGGCGAACTCGTCAGCTACGACCAGCTCTACGGCATCGGGGCGGCCGTCGTCGACCGGGACGGCCGGGCGCTGGTGGTGTCGACGAGTTGGCGTACCGGCCGGGACACCCGGGCGGCCCTGGACACCGCGCTGGCCGGGCAGCAGTTCAACGGTCCGGACTCGGTGTGGCCGTGGGTGGACGGCCCGCTGGTGGTGGCCGTGCCGATCAACGACGGTGGTGAGGTGCTCGGCGCGGTGGTCACCGCCACACCGGTGGCGAAGGTGCGCCGCACGGTCACCGCGTGGTGGCTGCTGCTGGCCGGGATCGGCCTGCTCGCCGTGCTGGCCTGCGTCTCCACCGCGTTCGGGCTGGCCGGTTGGGTGCTGCGCCCGGTGACCGAGCTGGACGCGGTGACCCACGAGATCGCCGAGGGGGACCGGGGTGCCCGGGTGCAGGACCGGTGGGGCCCGCCGGAGCTGCGCCGGTTGGCGGCCAGCTTCAACCACATGGCGGCGGTGGTCGCCGACGTGATGGACCGGCAGCGGGCCTTCGTCGCGCACGCCAGTCACCAGCTGCGCAATCCGTTGACCGCGTTGCGGCTGCGGGTGGAGGAGCTGGGGCCGAGCGTGGTCGATCAGGACGGCCGGGCCGAGCACCGGCTCGCCCTGGAGGAGACCGACCGGTTGGCGCTGGTCCTCGACGGGCTGCTCACCCTGGCCCGCGCCGAGCGGGAGCAGAACGAGCGGGTCACCGTGGACGCGGCGGCGGTGGCCGCGTCCCGGGTCGCCGCGTGGGAGCCGCTGGCCCGGCACCGGTCGGTCACGTTGCGCCTGGCGGCGGCCGGCCCGGCCTACGCCCGGACCGTGCCGACCGCCGTCGACCAGGCGTTGGACGCGCTGATCGACAACGCGATCAAGTTCAGCGGCGACGGTGGTGAGGTGACCGTGGCGGTCCGGCACGCCGACGGGGGCACCGCGCTGGAGGTGCGCGACACCGGCCCCGGGATGACCTCGGGCCAGCTCGACCAGGCCACCGAGCGGTTCTGGCGGGCCCCGGACGCGCAGAACATCGAGGGCGCCGGCCTCGGGCTGACCATCGTGGCGGTGCTGGTGGACGCCTCCGACGGCCGGCTCACCATGCACCCGGGTCAGCCGCGCGGCCTGGTCGCCGAGCTGTGGTTCCCCGGCCCGTGCGGCACCGACCCTCCGTCGGACGCCGGTGCCCCCGCCCTGCCCGCCGGGTCGGGCTGAGCGGTCAGGGTTTGGCGGACCGGTACCAGTCGGCCGCGCCCGGGTGCAGCGGCAACGGCGTGGTGGCGATCGCCGAGCGGGGACTCATCCGGCCGGCCGCCGGGTGGGCGGCGGCCAGCTCCGACCGGCGTTCCATCAGCAGCCGGGTCACCTCGCGTACCAGGGGCTCGGGCAGGTCCGCCCGGACGATCAGGTAGTTGGGGTTGGCGACGGTGGTGACCGGGTCCACCCCGTACACCGAGCGGGGGATGTCCCGGGAGACGTACACCTCGCGGTAGGCGCGGCGCAGTGGCTCGGTCCACTCGCCCAGGTTGACCAGCCGGATCGAGGTGGCGTCGGCGAGCGCCTTCACCCCGCGTACGGGCAGGCCGCCGGAGAAGAAGAAGGCGTCGATCCGGCCGGCGCGCAGCGCCGCCACCGAGTCGTCCAGCCCGAGGTGTTCCTGTCGGACCTGGTCCCCGCCGAGCCGGGCCACCGCCAGCAGCCGGGTCACGGTGACCTCGGTGCCGGAACCGGCCGCGCCCACCGAGACCCGTCGCCCGCGCAGGTCCGCGAGGTCGTGGATCGGTCCGCCGGCCGTGGTGACCAGGTGCAGCAGGTCGTCGTAGACGCGGGCCACGGCCAGCACCTTCGGCGGGGTGGTCGGGTTGGTGTCGAGCACGTCGGCCTGGGTGAAGCCCAGTTCGGCGGCACCGGAGCCGACCAGCCGGACGTTCTGGGCGGAGGCGGCGGTGACCACCACGCTGGCGCGCACGCCTGGCAGTTCGCGGTTGAGCACGGTGGCCAGCGACTGGCCGAAGGCATGGTAGACGGCGGTCGGGCTGCCGGTGGCGATCCGGATCGGGACCGGCTCGTCGGGGGAGTCCTGGCAGGCGGCCAGCCCGCCGAGCACCACGACCAGCAGCATCAGCAGCGCCCCGCCGGCGGAGGCGGGCCGCCGGCCGCGCCCGGTCCGGCTACGGCTCACGCGGTGCACTCTGCGCCGTCACCGGCTCCGGCGCAAGCTCGGGCGGCCGGTGACCGGTCTGAGCACCGGTCAGCGTGCGGTGTGGTGGCCGGTGGCCGTGGTCAGACCAGGGTGGGGGTCCGGGCGGGCGCCAATGCGGCCCGCTCCATGATCCGCAGCCGGTCCGGCCCGTCCGCGACGCTCACCACCAGGCAGCCGGCACCCGGGCGCAGCAGTGCCGGCACCTCCAGCAGCGCCGCCGACCGGATCAGCACGGCGGCCAGTTCCCGGTCGGCCAGCCGGATGCCGAGGATGTGCCGCCGGACATGCCGGCCGCCGGCCAGCAGGGCCGAACGCCAGGCGGCCGAGGCGAGCCGGGTCCGCCAGGCGGCCCGGGGGGTGGAGGAGCCGACGGCCGGCCCGAGCAGTTCCCGACGCCCCTGCCGCCAGCCGGTCTCCCGCAACCTGGTGAACCCGGCGCGGTGATCCGCCGGCACGTGCAGCCGGTGCAACTCGTAGCGGCGGCGCAGGCCACCGGTGACCACCTCGTGCTCGACCGGCACGTCGAGCCGGGCGAGCAGTTGCCGCATCCGCAGTGCGGCGTCCTCCCGGTTGAACTCCACCGCGACCCGCTGCGGTGGCGTGGGGGCGTGCGGGCGGGCCGTCGGTGTCGGCGTGCAGCGCACCAGGCAGGCCACCTCGAACGCGTCGGCCAGGGTCAGCCAGTCCAGCGGCGGCGGGGACGACGGGAGGCGTGGCCGGTCGAGCAGGCGGGGTTCGGAGGTCATCGGACCGCTCCTTCTCGACGTCGGATGCCCCTAACGGTCGCCTGCCGGTCGGCCCGCCTCCAGCCATCGGCACGGGATTTGAGGAAATCTTGCGTTCCTAGAGTTCGGTCACCACCACGTCGATCTGCCGGGGCCGGCCCGCCGTCACCGGCTGCTCCTCGATCGGATACTTCAGGTCACGCAGCGCGGCGATCAACGCGGTCGCGGTCCGTGGCCGGGCCCCGGCCAGCAGCAGGTCACGGACCAGCCGCCCCTTGGTCGCCTTGTTGAAGTGGCTGACCACGGTGCGTTCGCCCGGCCGGCGCTCGTGCAGCACCCGCACGGTGACCGTCCGACCGGCCAGCGCCGCGGGCGGCGTCCAGGTCGCCGCGTAGGCGGCGGAGCGCAGGTCCAGCACCGGGCCGCTGCCGGCCGCCGCCGTCAGCACCGGCGTCAGCACCCGCCGCCAGTACGCCGACAACGCCCCCACCCCCGGCAACCGCGCCCCGATCGGGCACCGGTACGGCGGGATCCGGTCGGCGAGCCGGACCGCGCCCCACAGGCCCGAGCTGACCAGCACGGTGCGACGGGCCGTCCGCAGCGCCCCGGGCGGCAGGGTGGAAAGGCCGAGGGCCTCGTAGAGCACCCCGGTGTAGACCTGCCCGGCCGGTGCGGTGGCGGCCCGGTCCAGCCGGGCGTTGCGGGCCAGCTCGCCCCGCTGGCCGGCGGTCAACCCGAGGGCGGTCAGGGCGGCGTCCGCGGCGGCGTCGGACCGGCCGGTGGCGCTGAGCGTCATCAGCGCGCCCAGCACCTCCTCGCGGGCCGGGGTCAGCTCGGGCAGGGAGAGCCGGGTCAGGTCGAGCCGACGGCCGGTGCCGGTGTCGGCCTTGCCCTCGGAGGGCGGCAGCAGGATGAGCACCGGCACAGCGTACGGACCGAGGTCGGTGCCCCGGCCGGACGGCGCTCGGGCCGCTCCCGCTCCCACCCGGACCGCCGGCCCGGTGTGTGCCGAGCAGCCCGGGTGGCTACCTGGGCGCTCGCCTGGCCGCTGCCGGACACCTGTGGCAGGGTTGCAGCGTGCCATCCACCACCGCAGGCCAGCTGGCCGTACCCACCCTGCACCGGGCCGCGCGGATCGAGGACGCCCTGCACCAGTTGGTGGAGCGTCGGCTGCGGCGCACCGGGTGGCAGCCCAACATCGTCGCGTACGCCGGTTACGGCGCGCCCGGCTGGGCCCGGGTGCTGTGCCGGGTGCTGCTCAGTCGCCCCGACCGGCGGCAGGGCCGGCTGGAGAAGGTGCGCGGCTGGCGCAGCTTCGCCACCCTGCCCGCCAAGCACGTCGAGGTCACCATCGAGGCGGGCGGCAGCGTGCACACCGCCCAGGCCGACCGCAGCGGCTTCGTCGACACCGTGGTCAAGGCCGACTTCATCCCCGGCTGGGCGTCGGTGCGGCTGCGGGTCGCCGACGCCGAACCGGTCGAGGCGCTGGTCCGGGTCATCGACCCGGAGGTGCGCCTGGGCATCCTCTCCGACATCGACGACACGGTCATGGTGACCGCGCTGCCCCGGCCCATGCTGGCCGCGTGGAACACCTTCGTCCTCGACGAGCACGCCCGTACGGCCGTGCCGGGCATGGCGGTGCTCTACGAACGCCTGGTCACCGCCCACCCGGGTAGCCCGGTGTTCTACCTGTCGACAGGCGCGTGGAACGTCGCGCCGACGCTGACCCGGTTCCTGTCCCGGCACCTCTACCCGGCCGGTCCGCTGCTGCTCACCGACTGGGGGCCGACGGCCGACCGCTGGTTCCGCAGCGGCCGGGAACACAAGCGGGCCACCCTGGCCCGGCTGGCCACCGAGTTCCCCGACGTGCGGTGGCTGCTGATCGGCGACGACGGCCAGCACGACCAGGAGATCTACCGGGAGTTCGCCGCCGCCCACCCGGAGAACGTGGCCGGGGTGGCGATCCGCCGGCTCTCCCCGACCCAGTCGGTGCTCGCCGGTAGCCTGCCCGTGCCGAACGACCGGCCGTCGTCGGCGGGGCCGGTGGGGCAGAAGTGGCTCTCCGCCCCGGACGGGGCGGGCCTGTGGAAGCTGCTCCGCGACGCCGGCCTGGTCTGATGCCCGGTCAGGCGGTCGGGGCGGCTTCGGATGTAGCAGTTGTCCGGATTCCGAGCGCGGCGAGACGGTCCCGTGCGGCCGGCACGGTGGCGGGGTCGGCCGACAGGTCCACCAGTTCGCCGAGCGGCAGCGGTTCGCCGGCCGTGGTGGACAGCTCGGCCGGGCCGGACCAGGAATGCCGCCACGAGGCGGCGGCGGAGTCGACCGCCGCAGCCTCCAGCGCCCCCTCGTAGGCCACCGTCAGGGACCGGAGGGCGTCCTCCTCGGCGGCATCCGGGGCCAACTCCCGGGCGAGATCGAGGCACCGGTCCTCGGCGAGGAGGGCCAACAGCAGGTCGAGATCGGCGTCGGGTCGCCCGGTCAGCCGCGCCGCCGCCCGGTACAGCGGGTCGGCGTGCTCGAGGGCGGACCGGTGCGCGAGGGCGGGGGTGAGCCGGTCCCAGGGCAGCAGCCGGGTTCCGGGCCTGTCGAACAGGCTGTCCCGGAGCCGGCGACCTGCGGTGTCGAGGTCGGGGACCAGCACGGTGGCGGGGCGGCGGTCCGGGACGACCGACACGTCCGGCACGAAACGCAGCGCGGCGATCCGTTCCCTGAGCGGTGGGTGCGACTCCCACCAGGCGGGCTCGGCGGGGGCCACCTCGACACTGCGCCCGCGGATCTCCTCACGGCACTCGGCCAGGTAGGCGGTGAACCCCTCGAACAGGTCCTCCGGGAGGTGCCCACGGTCGTACGCCGGCAGCACGTGGTCGGCGAGGTACTCGTCCCAGCCGGTGCCCACCAACCGGATCTCGCGTAGGGCGCTCACCATGGCGTCCCGCCCGGCGACGGCCACCGCGTAGCGGTCCGCCTCGTACTCCATCTGCCGGCTGATGCCCTGCTCGACGGCGACGAACAGCCGGGCGTACGCGGAGAGGACCGCGCGCAGCACGCCGTCCACGGTGTTCTGGGCGGTCCCGACGATCATCATTCGGGCCCGCAGGGCGATCCGCACGCTGCGGGTGTGCCGGCCGGAGAAGTGCCCCATCTCGTGGGCGAGGACCGCCCGGATCTGGTCGACGGTGTACGCCGGCAGCAGGGGCAGCCCGAGGATCACCGTACGGCGGCCGGGCAGTAGGCCGAGCAGCCGCACCTCCTCGGTCACCGCGGCGTTGGCCCCGGCGACCAGGCGGACGTCGTCCGGCTCCCGGGTGCCCACCCGGGCCGCGAGGTCCCGGACGATGCGCCACAGCTCGGGTGCCTGTTCCGGGCTGAGCAGGATGCCGGTCGGCGGGGCCGGGCGTCGGGTCAGCATCCGACCGAGAGTGAAGACCAACGCGAACAACACGGTGAGGGCGGCACCGACGACGAGCGGCCGGAACACCCGGCTGCCGGAGCCGTCCCCGTCGGTGCCGTAGCCCAGGCCGAACGCCCCGACCCCCACCACCAGCGCGACGGCCAGGACGAGGAAGCCGACGAGCAGCACGACGGACAGCACGGCCTGCAACCACGTCTTCACGCGCGTTCCTCCCCCGGTGCGGCGTGCACAGTATCGACCGGAGGAGATGCGCCACAAGGCCCTTTCGGACGGTCAGTCGCGGCGCAGCCAGAGCACGCCGAGCGGGGGGACCCGCAGCGAAACCGAGGCGGGCAGGCCGTGCCAGGGGACGTCCTGGGCGTGCACCGCGCCGAGGTTGCCCACCCCGGAGCCGCCGTAGTGGTGGGCGTCGGTGTTGATCACCTCGGTCCAGGTGCCGGCGGCCGGCAGGCCGACCCGGTAGTCCTCCAGCGGGCTGGCGGAGAAGTTCGCCACGCAGACCAGGGTCGCGCCGTCCGGGGCGATCCGGATGAACGAGACGGTGTTGTTGGCGACGTCGTCACCGGCGATCCAGCGGAACCCGGCCGGGTCGGTGTCCTGCGCCCACAGCGCCGGGGTGTCCCGGTAGGCGACGTTGAGGTCGGCGACCAGCCGCTGCACGCCGGCCCGCGCCGGATCGTGCAGGAGGTACCAGTCGAGGCCGCGTTCCTCGCTCCACTCCCGGTCGTCGCCCAGCTCGCAGCCCATGAAGAGCAACTGCTTGCCCGGGTGCGCCCACATGTACGCCAGCAGCGCCCGTACGTTGGCCAGCCGTTGCCAGGTGTCGCCGGGCATCTTGCCGGCCAGCGACCCCTTGCCGTGCACCACCTCGTCGTGGCTGATCGGCAGCACGTAGTTCTCGCTCCAGGCGTACGCCAGGGAGAAGGTGAGCTGATGGTGGTGGTGCTGCCGGTAGATCGGGTCCTTCGCGGTGTAGAGCAGGGTGTCGTGCATCCAGCCCATGTTCCACTTGAAGCCGAAGCCGAGCCCGCCGTCGCTGGTGGACCGGGTGACCCCGGGCCAGGCGGTGGACTCCTCGGCGATCATCACCACCCCGGCGTGGTGCTTGTAGACGGTGGCGTTGACCTCCTGCATAAAGGCGATCGCCTCCAGGTTCTCCCGGCCGCCGTGCTGGTTGGGCAGCCACTGCCCCTCGGGGCGGGAGTAGTCCAGGTAGAGCATCGAGGCGACCGCGTCGACCCGCAGGCCGTCGACGTGGAACTCGTCGCACCAGTACAGGGCGTTGGCGACCAGGAAGTTGCGGACCTCGCGGCGGCCGAAGTCGAAGACGTACGTGCCCCAGTCGGGGTGTTCGCCGCGGCGCGGGTCGGGGTGTTCGTAGAGCGGGGTGCCGTCGAAACGCGCCAGCGCCCACTCGTCCTTGGGGAAGTGCGCGGGCACCCAGTCCAGCAGCACCCCGACGCCGGCGGCATGCAGCCGGTCGACCAGGTAGCGGAAGTCGTCCGGGTCGCCGAACCGGGAGGTGGGTGCGAAGTAGCCGGTGACCTGGTAGCCCCAGGAGCCACCGAACGGGTGTTCCATCACCGGCAGGAACTCCACGTGGGTGAAGCCCATCTCGGTGACGTACGTGGTGAGCTGCTCGGCCAGCTCCCGGTAGCCGAGGCCGGGCCGCCAGGAGCCGAGGTGCACCTCGTACACGCTCATCGGTTCCCGGTGCGGCTGCCGGCGGGCCCGACGCTCCATCCACAGCGCGTCGGTCCACTCGTAGCGGGACCGGTGCACCACCGAGGCGGTGGCCGGCGGCACCTCCGCGTACGCGGCCAGCGGGTCGGCCTTGTCCCGCCACTGTCCGTCGACGCCGAGGACGCGGTACTTGTAGCGGGCCCCCTCCGGCGCGCCGGGCACGAAGATCTCCCAGACGCCGCTGGAGCCGAGGCTGCGCATCGGCCAGCCGTCGTCGGCCCCCCAGCCGGTGAAGTCGCCCACCACCCGTACCCCACGGGCGTTCGGGGCCCACACCGTGAACGCGACGCCGTCGTCGCGGACCCGCGCGCCGAGCGCCTCCCAGAGCCGTTCGTGCCGGCCCTCGCCGATCAGGTGCAGGTCCAGCTCACCGAGGGTCGGCGGGTGACGGTACGGGTCGTCGGTGACCCGCCCGTCGACGTCGACCCGGTAGTCGAGCACGCTGCCCTCGACGCGGGCCTCGAAGACGCCGACGTCGTGCACCCGCTTCATCGGGTGCCGGTCGTCGCCGACGAGCAGCGCCACGTCACCCGCGCCGCGCCGCATGGTGCGGATCGTGGTCCACCCGTCGGCGGGGTGCGCGCCGAGCAGGGCGTGCGGGTCGTGCGTCGCGCCGGCGATCAGCTGGTCCATCGGTCGTCCTTCGGGGCGGGGTCGGTCGGGGTGCTGCCGTGCGGGGCACGGCCGGTCCTGGTGTTACCGGTCCTGCCACGGCGGCCCCTGGCGGGGCGGGGTGCGGCGGGGCCGGGCGGCTGGTCGGCCCCGGCCCCGGCGGCGGGGGCGGTCGGGGCGGTGCCGCCGGAGAGTTCGGCGGGCACCTCCGTCACGGTCAACTCGGCCGGTTCCGCACCGGCCGGCGGCACGGCCGGCGGTGTCGGCGGACGCCGGACCGTCAGCACGTGCGCCGGTTGCAGGTACGGGTCGAGCCGGACCGCGTTGCGCTGCCCCCATTCGTAGCTGGCCCCGGTCAGCTCGTCGTGCACGGTGAACCGTTCGTGCCAGTCGAAGCCGAGCGCCGGCATGTCCAGTGTGGTGTTGCCCCACTGCACGGTCTGCGAGTCGAACGAGCAGACCACGATGACCGTGTCGCCGGTGTCCGGGTCGCGCTTGGACCAGCAGAGCAGCGCCGGGTTGTCGATGTCGTGGAAGACCAGGTTGCGCAGCCGGTGCAGGGCCGGGTGCTCGCGGCGGACCCGGTTGAGGGTGGCGACGAACGGGGCGAGCGAGCGACCGTGTGCCTGCGCGCCGGCCCAGTCCCGGGGGCGCAGTTCGTACTTCTCGTTGTCGAGGTACTCCTCGGCCCCGGGCCGGGCGACGTGCTCGAACAGCTCGAACCCGGCGTAGATGCCCCAGGACGGGCTGAGCAGTGCGGCCAGCACCGCCCGGATCTTGAACATCGGCGGTCCGCCGTGCTGCAACGATTCGTGCAGGATGTCCGGGGTGTTGGGCCAGAAGTTGGGTCGCATCCAGTCGACCGAGGCGACCAGTTCCTCGCAGTACTCCCGCATCTGCGCGGCCGTCGTGCGCCAGGTGAAATAGGTGTACGACTGGGTGAAGCCGATCTTGCCGAGCCCGTGCATGATCGCCGGCCGGGTGAACGCCTCGGCCAGGAAGAGCACGTCCGGGTCGGTGCGTTTGACCTCGGCGATCAGCCAGTGCCAGAAGTCGAACGGCTTGGTGTGCGGGTTGTCCACCCGGAAGATCCGGATGCCCTCGCCGATCCAGTGCCGCACCACCCGCAGCACCTCGGCCCGGATGCCCTCGGGGTCGTTGTCGAAGTTGACCGGGTAGATGTCCTGGTACTTCTTCGGCGGGTTCTCCGCGTACGCGATGCTGCCGTCGGCGCGGGTGGTGAACCATTCCGGGTGCTCGGTCACCCAGGGGTGGTCGGGGGCGCACTGCAACGCCAGGTCCATCGCCACCTCCAGGCCCTGCTCGGCGGCGGCGGCGACGAAGTCACGGAAGTCCTCGGGCGTACCCAGGTCGGGGTGGATGGCGTCGTGGCCGCCCTCGGCCGCGCCGATCGCCCACGGCGAGCCGACGTCGTCCGGGCCGGCGGTCAGCGCGTTGTTGCGGCCCTTGCGGTTGACCCGGCCGATCGGGTGGATCGGCGGCAGGTAGAGCACGTCGAAGCCCATCGCCGCGACCCCGGGCAGCCGGTCCATCGCGGTGACGAAGGTGCCCGAGCGGGCCGGGGCGTCGACGGTGGCCGGGATGGCGCCTTCGGAGCGGGGGAAGAACTCGTACCAGGCGGAGAAGAGCGCCCGGGGGCGGTCCACCCAGAGCAGGTGCGGGGTGCCGGTGGTGACCAGTTCCCGCACCGGATGGGCCCAGAGCAGGTCGGCCAGGTCGAGGGCCGGGGCGACCCGGTGGGCCAGCTCGGCCTCCTTGTCGCCCAGCGCGGCCACCGCCGCCTCGACCCGCCCGACGTCGCCGGCCGGTACGAGCTCCAGCGCGGCGGTCAGCACCCGCACGCCCTCGGCCAGGTCGTTGGCCAGCTCGGCCGCGCCCTGCCCGGCGGCGACCTTCTTGGTCACCGCGTTCTGCCAGGTCAGGTACGGGTCCTGGAACGCCTCGACGGTGAAGGTCCACTCGCCGACGGCGTCCGGTCGGATGGTGGCATGCCAGCGGTCCTGCCCCGGTTCGCCGGGGCGCATCCGGGTGAACGGGCGGGTCACGCCGTCCGGGCCGTGCCAGACCACGTTGCAGCCGAGCGCGTCGTGGCCTTCCCGGTAGGCGCGAGCCGACACCGGCACCAGCTCGTCGACCACCGCCTTGGCTGGGTAGCGACCGCAGGCGACGACGGGGGAGACGTCTTCGATCGGGAACCGTCCGCTCACCCGCTCAACCTACTGTGCGAGATCCCCTCGCGCTCAACCAAGCGATCCCTTCTCCCGCCGGCCGCCGTGGGTGTGGTGCCCGGCACCGCCGCCCAGGCCGGTTACTACCAGCACCGCAAGTGCTCCCACGCGGTCTCGCTCTCCTTCTTCGTGGACAGCACCTCGTCGACCACGAAGTGGCCGCACTCGGTCGGCTACAACACCCGGATGTTCGCCGCGCAGGAGGCCAACGGCCGCTACCACGTCTCGCTCTGGGACGCCTCGGGTGACACCAACGGCTGGGTCAGCACCGCCTGGGTCCGCCCGAGCGGAGATGCTCAGGTGGTGGGAGTCGTGGCGACGTACAGGCCGGCTCCCTGAACGCCGATGATGATCCCGATGGGCCTGTAGCAGCATCACCGCTCGCTGCACGGTCGAGACGCTTGCCGAGTAGAGCTGGGCCAACCCGGCGTAGGTGGGCAGCCGGCTCTCCGGTGGGTACTCGCCCTGCTGGATGTGGGCATACAGGTCGGCGGCGATCTTCCGATAGCCCATCGGGATGGTCATGGACCGGCTCCGTTCGGCAGCACTATCGTCGGAGAACCTGTATGACTGTCAGGCATAAATATGCCTGACAGTCATACGACCTTCTGGAGAGTGGTACGCCTGTCGAGGTTACGCAGCGTGCGTGCGGGCACCGCCATTCCGGGCTGTCGAGTGCCCAACAGCGGTCCACGCGCTACGCGGGGGGCTTCGATGCCACGAACGAACCCTTGCCCTGTCGGGTGACGATCCAGCCGCGCTCCTCCAGGATCCGGAGAGCGTAGCGGACCGGCCAGGCGCTCGACTGGTACTGCTCGCGCAACTCCGCGATGGACGGCAACTTGTCGTCGGGGTGAAGCGTGCCTGCCCGGATCGAGGCTGAGACATCAGCGATGATCTGCTCATACAGCGGTGCCTGCGGCATGGTGGAGCCACCTCTCGTCAGCACCCCGATCTTTGCACCCGCAGTGACTTACCGTGCCTGCTCAGTTGACCCTGACGGCATTGCCTTCTATGTTGGGTGACGACAGCGGCTCTCTCGTCAGCAAACGGGGTGCCTCTGACCGGGGCGGGGTGGCTTCCATGCCAGGCCACTCCGCCCTGCCGCTTCGGCAACGTCGGTTCCCTGCTCGGAGCCGTGCGAACTGCATCTTGGCGTGTCGGTGAGGAGGCCGGGATGGATGAGCATTCACGTCAAGGGCTGCGGGGAGGGACGTACCCGGTGCCGGGTGGTCCTGCTCCGCTGCCGGATGGCGACCGGGTGCCCGTGCCGGTCCGGTCGCACCGCACGCTGCTGCGTCGGCGGCGGTTCGCCTACGGTGTGGCGGTCGCGGTGTGCGTACTCGTGCTGCTCGTGGTGGGGGTTTCGCGGTGAGCGGGACGGGCCGGCGGTGAACGAGCTGCCGGTGGGCCGCCGGGTCGCCCAGTGGCGGGTGCGGCGCAACATGACGCAACAGCAGTTCGCCGACCATCTCGGCAAGTCGAAGAGCTGGGTCGACAAGGTCGAGCGCGGGGTACGCCGGCTGGAGCAGGTGTCCAACCTCCGGATGGTCGCCGAGACGCTCCGGATCGACCTGGAGGTGCTGCTCGCCGGGTCGGCGGGGGAGTCGGCGCAACCGGAGACCGCAACCACCGGTGTCGACGCGGTGCTGGCCGCGCTGGCCCGCTACCACGTCGAGCCACCGGCCCGGCCGCCCGACGTCGCGGAGCTGCGTACCCGGCTGGCGCACGCGGAGCAGAGCTACCGGCACGCCCGGTACCCGGAACTGCTCGTCCTGCTGCCCGGCCTGGTCGACGCCGTCCGTGCGGCGCGGGCCCTCCGGCCCGGTCGGGCTACCGACGGCCTGCTCGCCCGGGGGTACGGCCTGGTCGCGCTGGTGCTGCTCAAGGTCGACCGGCCGGAGGTGGCCTGGCTGGCCGCCGACCGGGCGGTGGCCGCCGCGCAGCTCACGAAGGACCCGTGGGTGGCCGCCGCCGCCACGGTGCCGTTGGCCCAGGCCCTTCGCCACGGCGGCCGGCGGCGGGCCGCGATGGAGGCCGCCGCCGTCGCCGCGCACCGCCTCCTGCCGGGGCGTTCCCCGGGCACGCCCTGCGCGGCTTCGTCGACGACCGGTGACGACCAGTCGGCCGATCCGGCACTGCTCGCCACGCTGCTGCTCCAGGCCGGCCTGGCCGCCGCCGGGCGGGGTGACGGCCGGGCCGCCCGGGACCTGCTCGGCCGGGCCGGCCGGGCCGCCCGGGATGCCGGGGCCGAGGGCGGCGGCGCGGCGGTCGAGGCCGCGCGGGTGGTCGCCGAGGCCGCCCTCGGCGAGGTCACGGCGGCGACGGTACGTCACGAGCGGCTGGTGGCGGGCGACGAGTGGCGGTGGCTGCCCCCTGAGCACCGGGCCGCGTACCTGCTCGACGCCGCCCGTGCCTACGTGCTCGACGGCAACCTGCTCCGCGCCGGCCGGGTGGTGCTGGAGGCGGAGCGCACCGCCCACGGCGAGGTGCACGACCGCCCGGCGGTACGGCCCCTGGTCGCCGTGGTGGCCCGTTCCCCCGCCGCCCCGCCCGCCCTGACCCGCCTCGCCGCCACCCTCCACGTCACCTGAGAGCAGCCAGACAGAGACCTACGACACGTATCATGTGTATTACGTATCTAGGGGGCTGCGGTGAAGTTGAACAGCAAGGGTCAGGTGACGATCCCGGCGGAACTGCGGGTCCGGTACAACCTGCACGAGGGTGATGAGGTCGACGTGATCGAGGAAGGCGGCGCACTGCGCATCGTGCGCGTCAGTGACGCTGAGACCCGTGGTCAGCGTCTGGTCCGGCACATGCGCGGCAGGGGCAACGCCCCGGAGGTGCAGGGCATGTCGACCGAGGACCTGATGGACCTGCTCCGTGGGGAGTGAACGGATCCGGGCTGTCGGGGCTCGAGTGCCGGAGACAGTTGCCACGCTGGTCGACACCAACGTCCTGTTGGACGTCTTCACCGAGGACCCGCAATGGGCCGACTGGTCGGCTGAGGCCCTGGCCAGCGCCCGCGACGAGGGCGTTCTGGTGATCAATCCGATCGTGTACGCCGAGGTGTCCGTGCGGTTCGACGGTGTCGAGGAGCTCGACGCCGCGCTGCCCGCCACGGATTTTCTCCGTGAGGAACTGCCCTACCCGGCGGGCTTCCTGGCCGGCAAGGCCTATGCGCGATACCGCCGGCAGGGCGGCAACAAACGTTCGCCGATCGCCGACTTCTACATCGGCGCGCACGCGGCGGTCTGCCGCTACCGCCTGCTCACCCGCGACAGCAGCCGCTACCGCTCGTACTTCCCGACGCTGAAGTTGATCGCGCCCAGCCAGTGACGGCCGTCTGTCGCCTGGTCTGTGCGGCGCTAGCGTAGGGCAGGCTGGGCTACCTGTCGCCGTAGTGGTACCGGCAGGCGATGATCTCGACGTCGTCCTTGGTGACCCGGTACACCAGCCGGTGTTCGCGGTCGATCCGGCGGGACCAGAAGCCGGAGAGCTCACCCCGCAGGGGCTCCGGCTTGCCGATGCCCTCGTATTCGTTGCGCATGACGTCGGCGATGAGATCGTTGATGCGCTTGACCAGCTTGCGGTCCGTGTGGCTGAGGTACTGGCTCCACGCTGTCGCGGTGAAGACCAGCCTCACGCGACGTCCCGTACGGTCGTCGGGTCGACCAGTTCCCGCTCGGTGGCGTCACCCTCGTCGAGTTCCGCGATCGATCGGCGCAGGGCTGCCGCGTTGCCCGGACTGCGCAGCAGGTACTCGGTCTCCTTCATCGACTCGTACTCCGCCAGCGGCACGATGACCACCGGCTCGTGACCCGACCGGGTCACCACCACCTCCTCCGCGTCGTTGATGACGCTGTCGAGTTCGGCGGCCAGGTTCTGCCGTAGCTGGGTGAAGTTCACGGTCCGCATGACCACCTCCGAGGTAGGTACAGAAAACTGTACCTGACCCTGGTTATTCCAGGAGCGAGCGGTACAGCTCCAGGGTCTGGACGGCGATCGCGTCCCAGGAGAAGTGCTCCACGGCCCGCCGCCGGCCGGCGAGACCCAACTCCTCGGTGCGCTGCGGGTCGGCCAGCAGCTCGTTGATCGTCTTGGCGAGGTCGGCGACGAACCGGTCCGGGTCCAGCGGGTTGCCGCTGCCGTCGCCGGCCTGCTCGATCGGCACCAGCAGGCCGGTCTCGCCGTCGGCGACCACCTCGGGGATGCCGCCGGTGGCGGTCGCCACCACCGCCGTCTCGCAGGCCATCGCCTCCAGGTTGACGATGCCCATCGGCTCGTAGACCGAAGGGCAGACGAAGACGGTGGCGTGGGTGAGCACCTGGATCACCTCGGGCTTGGGCAGCATCTCGGCCACCCAGACCACCCCGGACCGGTTGGCCCGCAGCTCGCCGACCAGCCCCTGGACCTCGGCGGCGATCTCCGGGGTGTCCGGGGCGCCGGCGAGCAGCACCAGCTGGGTGTCGGCGGGCAGCTCCCGGGCCGCCCGCAGCAGGTACGGCAGGCCCTTCTGCCTGGTGATCCGCCCGACGTAGACCACGCTGGGGCGGGCCGGGTCGATGCCGAGCCGGTCCAGCACGTCGGTGCCGTGGTCGGGGGCGTACTGGGCGGTGTCGATGCCGTTGTAGACCACCCGCACCCGGTCCGGGTTCACCGCCGGGTAGGCGGTCAGCACGTCCCGGCGCATCCCCGCGCTGACCGCGACGATCGCGTCGGCGGACTCCATCGCCGTCCGCTCGCACCAGGAGGAGAGCGCGTAGCCGCCGCCGAGCTGCTCGGCCTTCCACGGGCGCAGCGGCTCCAGGCTGTGCGCGGTCACCACGTGCGGCACCCCGTACAGCAGCTTGGCGGTGTGCCCGGCCAGGTTGGCGTACCAGGTGTGGCTGTGCACCACGTCGGTGCCGGCGCACCCGGCGGCCATCGCCAGGTCGACGCCCATGGTGCGCAGCGCCGCGTTCGCGCCGTCCAGGTCGGCCGGCTCGGGGTACGCGGTGACGCCCGGCTCGTCGCGCGCCGCGCCGAAACAGTGCACCCGCACGTCGGCGAGCCGGCGCAGCTCCCGGGCCAGGTACTCGACGTGCACCCCGGCCCCGCCGTACACCTCCGGCGGGTACTCCCGGGTCAGCAGGTCCACGCGCAGCGGGGCGGAGTCGGTCATGACCGGCACCCTAGTGCAGAATCCGGCCGGGCACCGGTCACGGAACTGCGCCCGTACGAGTGGTGAAGTCGCAGCGGTATGGATAGCGTCTGGTCATGGCTGCCAAGGTGCTCGCGATCGTCCTGGCCGGCGGAGAAGGCAAGCGCCTCATGCCGCTCACCGCGGACCGGGCCAAGCCGGCCGTCCCGTTCGGCGGGATGTACCGCATGGTCGATTTCGTCCTGTCAAATCTGGCGAACGCCGGCTTTCTCAAGATTGTCGTGTTGACCCAGTACAAGTCCCACTCGTTGGACCGGCACATCACCAAGACCTGGCGGATGTCGACGCTGCTCGGCAACTACGTCACGCCGGTGCCGGCCCAGCAGCGCCGGGGCCCCTGGTGGTTCGCCGGTTCCGCCGACGCGATCTACCAGAGCTTCAACCTGATCAACGACGAGCAGCCGGATTACGTGATCGTCTTCGGTGCCGACCACATCTACCGGATGGACCCCCGGCAGATGGTCGACGACCACATCGCCTCCGGTGCCGCGGTGACCGTCGCCGGCATCCGCCAGCCGCTGTCGACGGCCGACCAGTTCGGCGTGATCGAGGTCGGCCCGGACGGCAAGCGGATCACGTCCTTCCGGGAGAAGCCCACCGACGCCGTCGGCCTGCCCGACGCCCCCGACCAGATCTACGCCTCGATGGGCAACTACGTCTTCTCCACCCGGGCGCTCTGCGAGGTCGTCGAGCGGGACGCCGCCGACAAGACCAGCAAGCACGACATGGGCGGTAGCATCATCCCGATGCTCGTCGAGCGGGGCGAGGCCAACGTCTACGACTTCAAGGACAACGAGGTGCCCGGCAGCACCGACCGGGACCGGGGCTACTGGCGGGACGTGGGGACGCTCGACTCGTTCTACGACGCGCACATGGATCTGATCAACGTGCACCCGGTGTTCAACCTCTACAACTTCGACTGGCCCATCTACACCGACCAGCCGCCGTACCCGCCGGCGAAGTTCGTCCACCAGTGGGGTGAGCGGGTCGGCCGGGCGGTCGGCTCGATGATCTCGCCCGGCGCGGTGATCTCCGGTTCGCTGGTGGAGAACTCGGTCGTCTCGCCCAAGGTCAAGGTACACTCCTGGGCGCAGGTCGACGGCGCGGTGCTGATGGAGGGCGTCGAGATCGGCCGGCACGCGGTGGTCCGCCGGGCCATCCTCGACAAGAACGTCTTCGTGCCCGAGGGCGCCGAGATCGGCGTCGACCTGGAAAAGGACCGGCAGCGCTACACGGTCTCCGACAACGGCGTCGTCGTCATCGGCAAGGGTCAGCGCGTCGAGCCCTGAGCCGGGTGTGACCCGGTCGCCGCCGGGGAAGACAGCGTTCCCGTCCCGTACCACCGAGGAGGTTTCCGCAGTGGCCCACCCCCGTGCCGGACAGCCCGCCGAGCCCGCCGACCTGGTCGACGTGCCCCGGCTGGTGACCGCCTACTACGCCGAGCACCCGGACCCGGACGACCCGGCGCAGCAGGTCTCCTTCGGCACCTCCGGTCACCGGGGGTCCAGCCTGCGTAACGCCTTCAACTCCGACCACATCCTGGCGGTCACCCAGGCGCTCTGCGACTACCGCCGCCAGCAGGGTCTCACCGGCCCGCTGTTCCTGGCCCGGGACACCCACGCGCTGTCCGCCCCCGCCGAGGCCGACGCGTTGGAGGTGCTCGCCGGTAACGGGGTGACCGTGCTGCGGGACAGCCGCGACGGCTACACCCCCACCCCGGCGCTGTCGCACGCCGTGCTCACCCACAACCGGGGGCGCACCGACGGGCTCGCCGACGGCATCGTGATCACCCCGTCGCACAACCCGCCCGACGACGGTGGCTTCAAGTACAACCCGACCAACGGCGGGCCCGCCGACACCGACGTCACGAAGTGGATCCAGGACCGGGCGAACGCGATCCTGGCCGCCGGGCTCAAGGAGGTCAGGCGGATCCCGTACGCGCGGGCGCGCGCCGCCGACACCACCGGCACGTACGACTTCCTCGCCGGCTACGTCGACGACCTGCCCTCGGTGCTCGACATCGACGCGATCCGCGACGCCGGGGTGCGGATCGGGGCCGACCCGCTCGGCGGGGCCAGCGTCGCCTACTGGGGTGAGATCGCGCAGCGGCACCGCCTCGACCTGACCGTGATCAACCCGTTGGTCGACCCGACCTGGCGGTTCATGACCCTCGACGGGGACGGCAAGATCCGGATGGACTGCTCGTCGCCCAACGCGATGGCGTCGCTGATCGCCGCCCGGGACCGGTTCCAGGTCTCCACCGGTAACGACGCCGACGCCGACCGGCACGGCATCGTCACCCCCGACGGGGGCCTGATGAACCCCAACCACTACCTGGCGGTGGCGATCGGGCACCTGTTCCGTACCCGCTCGCAGTGGGGTCCGGCGGCGGCCGTCGGCAAGACCCTGGTCTCCTCCTCGATGATCGACCGGATCGCCGCCGATCTGGGTCGGCCGTTGCTGGAGGTGCCGGTCGGCTTCAAGTGGTTCGTCCCGGGGCTGCTCGACGGCACGGTCGGCTTCGGCGGCGAGGAGAGCGCCGGGGCGTCCTTCCTGCGCCGCGACGGCAGCACCTGGACCACCGACAAGGACGGCATCCTGCTCTGCCTGCTCGCCGCCGAGATCATCGCCAGCACCGGCCGGACCCCGAGCGAGCACTACGCCGCGCTGACCGAGCGCTTCGGCGCGCCCGCGTACGCCCGGATCGACGCCCCGGCCAGCCGGGAGCAGAAGGCGGTGCTGGGTCGGCTCTCCCCGGATCAGGTCACCGCCACCGAGTTGGCCGGTGAGCCGATCACCGCCACGCTGACCAGCGCCCCGGGCAACGGCGCCTCGATCGGCGGGCTGAAGGTGACCACCGAGTCCGGGTGGTTCGCGGCCCGGCCGTCGGGCACCGAGGACGTCTACAAGATCTATGCCGAGTCGTTCCAGGGGCCCGAGCACCTGGCCCGCATCCAGCAGGAGGCGAAGTCCCTGGTCGACGAGGTGCTGGGCTAACAGCCGGACGACGTCGTCGCGCCCCGCCGGTCACCGCACGGTGACCGGCGGGGCGTAGTCGTCTGCGCCCGTTTCCGGGGTTTTCTCCCGGTGAGCGTGTCGCCGCCCCCGCTGCCTCGTTGCGCATGAGGCGACCGAAAACAGTGAGGGGAACATCTGATGGTCTGGTCCAGGGCGGTCACCGACCCTGGACCGCGGATCGACGTCATCGACACCCGGGCGGTCCGCCCGACCCGAGACGCCCGGTCGAGACGACAGCAGGAGCTGGTCGGTCGGCTGTTGCGCTGCTATCCGGTCAGCTTCCTGGTGCTCGCCCCGTACGCGTTGCTGATCCTTCCGATGGCGGTGTTCTACGACAACCCGCAGACCGGCTTCATCGTGCTCCTGGTGGGGCTGGCCCTGCTGGGCAGCGTCAGCGTGGAGACGCTGGGTCTGCTCTTCGGGCGTCCCGACCCGCAGTGGCGGCAGGGCATGCGGCAGGCGACCGCCCGGTATCCGTACATCTATCCGGTGGCCCGGCTGGTGACGTTGACCAGCATCGCGGCCGACCTGCTGGGCGCCTACCTCGGGCGGGGGAGCATCGTCGCGCAGATCTCCGGGGAGTTGTCCGACGCGCCGATGGTGGCGCTGACCAAGCTCTTCTCCGGCTGGGGCGCGCTCGGCTTCGCGCTGCTGGTCGCCAGCCACCTGGGCGGCCGACTGACCCGGGGCAAGCTGTACGGCTGGCTCGCCGCGCTCGTCACCACCCAGGCGGTCGTCACCATGCTGACCGCCCTCACCGCCCCCCTGATCGCCTTCCTGTTCTTCGTGGTCGCCGCCGGGGTGGTCTGTGGCGTGTTCCGGCTGCGGTACCTGTTGCTCGGCACGGTGGTGATGGTCCTGCTCTGGCCGTCCATCTTCGACTACCGCAACGAGATCCGACAGGACCAGGGCATCGAGGTGAGCGACGCCGTCACGGCGGCGGACCGGATCCGCCTGGACCGGCAGTTGACCCTCGTCGCGGGCATCGACGTCCCCGTCGACCTCGGCCAGCCCGGCCTCGTCGACCACCTCCGGTACGGGCTGGTGCCCCGGATCGTCGATCCCGACCGACCGGCCCTGTCCACCGGGCAGCAGATCAACCAGTTCCTCGGCGGCGGCCCGACGTCCGCCTCCAACTTCCTGCTGCTGGGCAACATCTGGTTCTTCGACGGGCCCGTCGGGGTGCTGGGCGTGCACGCCTTCTGGGCGGGCTTCGTGGCGTTGCTGCTGCGGTGGCGGGCCCGGCCCGGGCCGGCCCGGTTGAGCCTGTTCTGCCTCGTCTGCTCGGACGTGCTGCTGTGGTCCGGCACCTACCCCGAGTCGACGATAGCCTTCCTGCAACACGTGGTGTCGGCCATGACGGTCTTCTTCCTCCTGTGGCTGACCCGCAGGATCCCCCTCGGGTCAGGTGGCCGTCCGGCGCTGCTGCCTGCTGGCGGGCGTGTGCGGTCGGGAGCGTTGCGGGGCCCCGGCCGGCGTGGCGCTCACCGCGCAAGGGACGCCTGATGATCGGGCCCAGGGCGGCCGGAGAGCAGCTGGCCGTCGACTGTGGATCCGGGCCCTGGGTGAGCGGAGCGGTGCCGGTCGGGCCGGGCCGTGGCGGCTGGTCCCGGCAGCGGGAGCTGGTCGGTGGGCTGTTGCGCTGCTATCCGGTCAGCTTCCTGGTGCTCGCCCCGTACGCGGTGTTCATCCTCCCGATGGCGGTCCTCAACGACAACCCGCAGACCGGCTTCATCGTGCTCCTGGTGGGGCTGGCCCTGCTGGGCAGCGTCAGCGTGGAGACGATGGGCCTGTTCCTCGGGCGTCCCGACCCGCAGTGGCGACGGGGGATGCGCCAGGCGACCGCCCGCTATCCCCGGATCTACCCGGTGGCCCGGCTGGTGACCCTGACCGGGATGGTGACGAGCATCATCGGCGCCCACCTCGGGCGGGGGACCATCGTCACCCAGGTGTCCGGCGACCTGTCCGACAGCCCTGTCGCGATGGTGTGCGCCCTCTTCTCCGGTTGGGGCACCCTGGGCTTCGCCCTGTTGGTGGGCAGCCACCTCAGCGGCCGGCTGTCGGTGCGGCGGTTGTACTGCTGGGTGGCCGTGCTCGTCGGCGTGGAGGCGTACGTCGCGGTGCTGACGGCCCGGTCCGCGCCCCTGGTGGCCCTGGTGTTCTTCGTGGCCGCCGCCGGGGCGGTCTGCGGGGTCTTCCGGTTGCGTCACCTCCTGCTCTGGACGGTGGTGCTCCTGCTCGCCTGGCCCGCCATGTTCGCGCAGCGCAACGCCATCCGGGAGGAGCAGGGGGTGGTGGTGGACACCCAGGTCACCGCTGCCGACCGGCTCCGGCTGGACAGCCAGCTCACCGCCGTGGCGGCGTTCGCGGTGCCGGTCGAGATCGGCCAGCCCGGTGTCGCCGACTACTTCAGGTACGGGCTGGTGCCCCGGGTGCTCGATCCGGACCGGCCGGCGTTGTCCACCGGGCAGCAGATCAACCAGTTCCTCGGCGGGGGACCGACGTCGGCGTACACCTTCCTGCTGTTGGGCAACATCTGGTTCTTCGACGGACCCGCCGGCATGGTGGCCGTGCACGCCTTCTGGGCGGGCTTCGTGGCACTGCTGCTGCGCTGGCGGAGCCGGCCCGGCCCGGCCCGCCTGACGCTGTTCTGCCTGGTCTTCTCCGACGTGCTGCTCTGGTCGGGGACCTACCCCGACTGCACCATCGGGTTCCTGCAACACGTGGTGTCGGCCGCACCGGTCTTCCTGCTGTTGTGGCTTACCCGCAGCGCCCCCGCCGGTCGCGACGACGAGGTGACGCTGCCGGTGGGTGCCGTCCGGTGACCGTTCCGGTCCGCTCCCGGGTCGGCGGTACCGGTGTCCGGGGTGCCCCCCGACGCGGTCGTCGGGCTCTGCTCGCGCTGGTCGTCGGGGGGTTGTCCAGCGGCGGCAACCTGCTGGTGGCGGTCACCGTCACCCGGCTGGAGTCGATCGGCGGGGTGGGCGAGTTCGCGCTGGCCTTCTCGTGTTACGTGCTCGGCTCCGGGCTGGTCCGCAGCATGGTGACCGAGGCGACCCTGGCGGCGGGGACGGGCGTGGCCCCGGCCGCCCGACGGGTCGTCCTGCTCGGGGTGCTCTGCGGCGTTCCGGTCGGTGCGGCCGGCGTGGCGTACGGGTCGCCGTATCTGCTCGGGGTGGGCCTCGCCCTGCCGGGGCTGGTGCTCTACGACCACGCGAAGGCGGTCGCCGTCGGGCTCGGCGTCCCGTCGGGCGCGTTGTGGCAGGAGGCGACCTGGGCGGCTCTCACCGGCTGCGCCGCGCTGGCCGGCCTGCTCGGGCTGGTCGACGCGCCGTGGGTGGTGGCCGGTTGGGCGGCCGGCGGCGGCGTGGTGGGCGTGGTCGTGGCGGCCCGACGCGGCTACGCCCTGCGGCCCGGCTGGTACGTCGACCGGGCGCAGCGCCGGATCGCGCTGGGATTCGGTACGCAGTTCCTGCTCACCACCGGGTCGGCGCAGCTGTCGCTGAGCGCGGTGGCGGCCTTCGCGGGCACCCCGGTGGTGGGGGCGTTGAGTGCCGGGCGGACCCTGCTGGGGCCGGTGAACCTGCTGCTGGCCACCGCCGCCACGCTGACCCTGCCCTACCTGGCCCGCACCCGTACCGCGTCCCGGTCGGTCCGGTCCCGGGCGGCCGTGCGGGTCGCGCTGCTGGTGGCCGCCGCTGTCCTGCCGATCACGGCGGCGGTCGCCCTGCTGCCCGACCGGCTGGGCAGGATGCTCCTCGGCGGCAACTGGGACCTGGCCCGCAGCCTGCTGGTGCTGCTGGCGCTGGAGAGCCTGTTCGCGGTGCCGGCCGCCGTCGGCTTCGCCGGGCTACGGATCGAGCAGGCGAGCCGCCTGGCGATCCTGCTCGGGGTCCTACTGGGCGGGCTGCGGGTGCCGGTGGTCGTCGGCGCGGCGGTCCTGGGTGGGGCGACCGGCGCGGCGGGCGCCCTCGCGGTGTTGGCCCTGGTCAGCGCGGTCGCCTGGGCGGGCAGCTACCTGCTGCTGCTGCGGGGGGCCGGCCGCCCGCCCGCCCACCGGTGGGATGCCCGGTCCCACCCGCCGGCACATCGTCGACGCCACCCGGTCCCGCCCATGGGCTGATCGGGGACGGGACCGGGTGGGTCGGCCGGGCTCAGCCGACCGCCGCCAGGGCGGCGCGGACGCGTTCCACCACCGTCTTGACCCCCGGCTCGGTCAGCTCCGGATAGGTGGGCAGGTTGATCCCGCGCCGGCTCAGGTCGACGGTCACCGGGTAGTGCGCCGCCGGATCGTGGTGGGCGGGCAGTTCGGGGATCGGCACGAAGAAGGGCCGGGTCTCCACGCCGAGCCGGTCCAGCGCCAGCGCCAGCGCGTCCCGGGAGGCGGTGTCCCCGGCGGGCCCGACCAGGAAGCAGGCCATCCACGGCGCGCGGCGGACCCCGGGGAACACCGGCTGGGCCGACAGCGCCGGCTCGTCGGCGAGTTGCGTCTCGTAGCCGGCGACCACCGCGTCCCGCCGGGCGATGATCTCCTCGGCCCGGTCGAGCTGGGCGCAGAGCAGCGCGGCGGCCAGGTTCGTCATCCGGTAGTTGTAGCCCAGCACCGGGAAGTAGTACCGCCGCTGCGGGTCCATCCCCTGGTTGCGCAGCAGCCGCATCCGTTCGGCCAGCGTCGCGTCGGAGGTGGTCACGCAGCCGCCCTCGCCGGCGGTGAGCACCTTGTTGCCGAAGAACGAGAACGTCGTGGCGTCGGCCAGGGAACCGGTCGGCTCCCCGTCGAGCGTGGCCCCGAAGGACTCCGCGGCGTCGGCGACCAGGAGCAGACCGTGCCGCTGGCACAGCGCGCGCAGGGCCGGATAGTCGGCGGGGTGGCCGTACAGGTCGACGGCGACGACCGCCCGGGTGCGTGGCCCGATCGCCGCGCGGACCGCGGCCGGGTCGACGCACCAGCTCTGCGGCAGGACGTCCACACAGACCGCCCGCGCCCCGCAGTACGCGACGGCGTTCGCGGTCGCCACGTAGGTCAGCGCGGGCACGATGACCTCGTCGCCCGGACCGATCCCGGCGGCGGCGAGGACCAGGTGCAGGGCGACCGTGCCGTTGGCGGTGGCGACCGCGGTGCCGGCGGCGCACCGGCGGGCGAAGCGGTCCTCGAAGTCGGTGAGGAAGGGACCCCGGGAGGAGACCCAGCCGCTGCGCAGGGCCTCCACGACGTACCGTTGCTCAAGGTCGGTCAGGCTCGGGCGGGACACCGGATAGCTGTCGTCGGTCAGGCTCACGAGGTTTCCTCCCCGGTCAGTTCGGCGGCGAACGCCGAGCGCGGCATCGGTCCCGGCCGGCCGTCGGCCACCCAGCGCAGCACGTCGAGGTAGTCGCCGCCGGTCGCCGTCCAGGTGCGGGCGGCCAGCCGGCCGTTGGCGTGCCGGGCGGCGGCGGCGTAGTGCGCCCGGTCGGCCAGCAGCCGGTAGACCGCCTCGGCCAGCGAGGCGGGCTCGGTGGCCGAGAAGACGGCCGCCTCGGCGCCGGTGAACTCCAACTGCGCCAGCAGCGGTTCGGCGTCGGCGCAGGCGACGGGCAGGCCCCAGCTGAACGCCTCCAGCATGGCGCCGCTCGCCGCCTCCCACAGCGACGGGATCACCACCGCGTCGGCGCGGGCGTAGAGGGCGTTCAACTCGTCGAGGGTGACGAACCCGGGGAAGGACACCCGGCCGCGCAGGTCGGGCTGCGCGGCGCGGGCGAGCAGCCGGCTGGCGTCCGGCTCGACCAGCGGACCGGGGCAGACCAGCCGGCACTGCGGGAGCAGCGCCATCGCCTCCAGCAGCGTCGCGTGGTTCTTGTGGGTCGCCGTCGAGGACGGGTAGAGCAGCAGGCCCGGTTCGGGGCGCGCGGCGGCGCGGGCGGGCGCGGGTTGGAACGTCGGGGTGGGGATGAGCGCGGTCCGCTCCGCCGCCTCGGGAAACAGCCGTAGCGTCTCCCGGTACGGGTGCGGCCAGGTCACCACGACGGCGTCGGCGCGGGCCACGTTCTCCCGGACCACCGCGGCGAAGCCGGGGGAGTGGAAGGCGGCCAGCAGGTGCCGCAGGTCGTGCACCACGACGACCGACGGGCCGGTGCCGATCGGGGCGCTGTGGAACGGGTAGAGCGTGACGTCCGCGCCGCGCTGCCGGGGCACCGAGCGGTGCCGGACCGCATTGACCGCCCGGCGTACGGCGAGGGAGTCGCGGACCCGGGTCGGTGTCCAACGGCGTAGGAGCTGCCCGGGGGCGGTGTCCGAGCGCAGCGGCTGGGTGACCTCGGCCCAGCCGATCCGCTCGGCGGGCACCTGGTCGCGCCACCGCTCCAGGGTGCCCCGCAGCACGTTCACCCGCAGCTCGCAGGAGGTGTCGGCGACCATGCCGGTGAGCAGGCCGTAGGTGAACGCCTCGACCCCGGCGGCGTGGCCGGGCCGGATCGGGGTGGCCTCGACGGTGATCCTCATCGGTCCACCCGCACCAGGCGTCCCATCCGCTCGTCCTCCAGCAGTTGCCGGTCGGCGTCCACCATGATCCTTACCAGGTCGCCGAAGAGGGTCTTGGGCGCCCAGCCCAGCCGCCGCCGGGCCTTGGTGTAGTCGCCGATGAGCGCGTCGACCTCGGCCGGCCGGAAGTATCGGGGGTCGATCTCGACGTACCGTTGCCAGTCGAGCCCGACCCGGTCGAAGGCGGCCTCGACGAACTCGCGCACCGAGTGCCCCTCGCCGGTGGCCACCACGTAGTCGTCCGGGGTGTCCTGTTGCAGGGCCAGCCACATCGCCTCGACGTACTCGGGGGCGTAGCCCCAGTCCCGGACGGCGTCGAGGTTGCCCAGGTAGAGCCTGTCCTGGATGCCGGCCTCGATCCGGGCGACCGCGCGGGTGATCTTGCGGGTGACGAAGTTCTCCCCCCGTCGGGGGCTCTCGTGGTTGAACAGGATGCCGTTGACGCAGAACATGTCCCACGACTCGCGGTAGTTGACCGCCGTCCAGTAGGCGTAGACCTTGGCGCACGCGTACGGGCTGCGGGGGTGGAACGGGGTCTCCTCGCGCTGGGGCGGCGGGGCGGAACCGAACATCTCCGACGAGGACGCCTGATAGAAGCGGCAGTCGACGTCGGCCGCGCGGGCCGCCTCCAGCATCCGCAGGGCACCGAGCCCGGTGACGTCGGCGGTGTAGCCGGGAATGTCGAACGAGACCCGGACGTGGCTCTGCGCGCCGAGGTTGTAGATCTCGTCCGGCCGGATGTCGCGGATCAGCGCGGTCAACGACGCCGGATCGGACAGGTCGCTGTAGTGCAGGAACAGGCGGGCCTCCCCGTCGCGGGGATGGACGTCCACCTGGTCGATCCGTTCGGTGTTGAACGAGGACGACCTTCGCTTTATCCCGTGCACCGTGTAGCCCTTGTCGAGAAGGAACTCGGACAGATAACTGCCGTCCTGACCGGTGGTGCCGGATATGAGTGCCACTCGCGACATGGGGGTCCTCTCGTGCCGGGTCAGATATTTCTTCGCCGCCTTCCTTATACCGGCTCAAGTCCTGCTGGCTGTGGGTTTCCGGCTAGTGTTCGACGGATTGGCGATAATTGCGTAACGCAGTCACGAAATGGGTCTCCGCTCGTTGAACCGATCAGTTTCGTGTCTTCAGCGAGGAGCGAGGATGGCCGGCGACACCAGCCCCGCGACGGAAGTCGACGAACGGTTGGCCGAGGCCGGGGGAAAGAGTTTCCGGGTCCTCGTCACGGCCGGCTACTTCAGCCCCGGCTGGCGTGCTGGAGGGCCCGTCCGCTCCATTTCCGACGTGCTCGACACGGCCAGCGCCGGGGTCTCCACCATCCTGCTGACCCGCGACCGTGACCTCGGCAGCCCCGCCGCCTATCCCGGCCTGTCCGGCACCTGGGTACGCCGGGGCCGCACCGACATCTTCTACCTCGGCGCACGGCACCCGGCGCACTGGCGGACGCTCTGGCGCTCGCTGCGCTCGGCGCGGTTCGACCTGCTCTACGTCAACAGCGTCTGGTCGGTCTTCTCGATCCTGCCCATCGTCGCGGCCCGGCTCGGCCTGCTGCGGGCGGAGCGCATCCTGGTCGCCCCCCGGGGCGAGTTCGGCGCGGCAGCCCTCGGCCTGCACCGGCTGCGCAAGCGGGTGTTCCTGGCCGGCTGGCGGTGGATGCTGCGGGGACCTCGGGTGCTGTGGCACGCCACCGGACCGCAGGAGGTCGCCGACATCCGCCGGGTGCTGCCCCGGGCCCGCATCGGGGTGGTGGCGATCGCCCCCGGCCCCGAGCCGCACCCCGCCCCGGTCGCGCTGCCGGCCACCGACCATACCCGGCTGGTCTTCATCAGCCGGATCTCCCCGATCAAGAACCTCGACCTGGTGCTCGCCGCGCTCGCCCACGTCCGGGCCCCGGTGCGGCTGGACATCTACGGCCCGGTCGAGGACCCGAGATACTGGCAACGGTGCCGGGAGCTGCGGGCGGCCCTGCCGGACCCGTCGGTGGTCAACTACCTGGGTGAGCTGCCCCCCGGGCAGGTGGGTGCGACGTTCGCCAGGTACGACGCCTCGGTCCTGCCGACCCGGGGTGAGAACTTCGGCAACGCCATCGCGGAGAGCCTCGCGGCGTACTGCCCGGTGGTCTGTTCGGACCGGACACCGTGGACGCCCGTGCTGCGCGACGGCGGAGGGCAGGTGCTCACCGAGCTGACCCCGGCGGCGCTCGGCGCGCTGCTCACCCGGATCGCCACCGCCCCGCCCGAGCAGCGGCAGGCGGCCCGGCTCAGCGCGGGGGAGGCCTACCGCAGGTGGCGGCGTAGCCGACCCCGGATCAGCGTGCTCGACCAGGCGTGGCAGGCGATCGACGAACCGTCGCACCGGGTGCCCCCGCAGGGCCGCTCGTCGTGACCACCGCCGACCCGTACGGCCGACGGTTCCCGCAACCACCCAGACCAACCACGAGGAGACATCCGTGACCCGGGTGATGACAGTCGTCGGGACCAGGCCGGAGATCATCCGTCTGGCCCGGGTGATCGACACGCTGGACCGGACCGTGCAGCACACGTTGGTGCACACGGGACAGAACTGGGACCCGGCGCTGTCCGACATCTTCTTCACCGAGCTGGGCGTACGCCCGCCCGACCGGTTCCTGCGGGCCGACACCCGGTCGCTGGGCAGCCTGCTCGGCGCGGTGCTGGTCGGCACCGAGAAGGCCATCGCCGAGCTGCGGCCGGACGCGCTGCTGGTGCTCGGCGACACCAACAGCGCCATCGCGGCGCTGATGGCGCGGCGGATGAAGGTGCCGGTCTACCACATGGAGGCGGGCAACCGGTGCTTCGACCTCAACGTGCCGGAGGAGACCAACCGCCGGCTGGTCGACCACGTCGCCGACTTCAACCTGGTCTACTCCGAGCACGCCCGGCGCAACCTGCTCGCCGAAGGACTGCACCCCCGCCGCATCCTGCACACCGGCTCACCGATGCGGGAGGTGCTCGACCACTACCGGCCGCAGATCGAACGGTCCACCATCCTGGCGCAGCTCGCCCTCGAACCGGACGGCTACTTCGTCGTCAGCGCCCACCGGGAGGAGAACGTCGACCACCCGGACCGGCTCCGTCGGCTGCTGGACTGCCTGTGCGCGGTACGCGACGAGTGGCGGCTGCCGCTGCTGGTCTCCACCCACCCGCGTACCCGCAAGCGGCTGGAGGTGCTCGCCGTCGACGGCACCCTGCTGGACGGCATCACCTTCCACGAGCCGTTCGGCTTCTTCGACTACGTGACCCTGCAACGGCACGCCCGGTGCACGCTGTCCGACAGCGGCACGGTCAGCGAGGAGGCGGCGATCCTCGGCTTCCCGGCGGTGACCCTGCGCGAGTCCATCGAACGCCCCGAGGCGCTGGATACCGGGGCGATCGTGATGACCGGCCTCGACCCGGAGGGTGTGGTGGAGGCGGTGCGGGTCGTGGTGGACCAGGTGGCGGCCGGTCCGGTCGACTGCCCGGCGGACTACCGGGTCCCGGACACCTCACGCCGGGTGGTCGACTTCATCCTGTCGACCGTGCGCCGACACCACGACTGGGCGGGCATCCGCCGCTGACCCCGGCGTCACCGGCCGGGCGGGTACCCCGGTGACCACCGTGTCCGCCGGGACGTCCCGGGTCACGCACGCGCCCGCGCCCACCACGGCGTCCCGCCCGACCCGCAGCCCCGGCAGGACGGCGGCCGTGGTGCCCACCATGACGCCGTCGTCCAGCCGGCAGTAGCCGGAAACCGCGGCGAGCGGATTGACCGAGACGTGGTCGCCGAGCACGCTGTCGTGCCCCACGGTGCAGTTCTGGTTGAGGTGCACCTGGCGGCCCAGCACCACGTTCGTCGTCACCCGGGCCCCGCCGGCCGCGAACAGCCCCTCCCCGACGACGCAGTCCGGGCCGATCTCCGCCGCCGGGTGCACCACCGTGGCGGCGGGCAGGCCGTACCGTTGGAGAGCCAGATCGGTCTCGCGGCGCAGCCGGGGATGCCCGACGCCCAGCGCCACCGTCAGGCCCGCCTGGCCACCGGCGAGCCAGCGGGTGGGGCCGAGGAAGGGGACGCCGAGCCGCCGCACCCGGGCCACGTTCTCCTCGGTCGGGTAGTCGTCGACGAAGCCCAGGACCCGCCACGGGGCCGCACCTGCCGCGTAAGCATTGAGCAGCCGAATTACCCCGAACATCTCCCTGCCCATGCCGCCCGCGCCTACGATCACTACGTCGGTGGTCAACCGTTGCCCCCTCGGCCACGGAGAACACCGGTCGCGTTCCGCCAGCCGGCCCCGCGCGGCACCGCCGGTGCCCGTCCGACGTGCGCGGCGGCACGGGTCGAGTCCATGGCCCGCGAGCGCACCCTTCCCCTCGACGGCGACCTCCGGCACGGGCCGGGCCCTCCGGCCACCGCCCGTGCGGTGCAGACATCCCTACGGGACGCCGCCTTCCGGGCGGCACGGTGAAGGTGGGCCGATGGTGAACAAGTTGACAAGGCTGCCCTCCCTGGACGTCGCCGACGCGCCACGACGGTCCGTGGGCACCTACCGGGTGGTCGCGACCGCGGGGGTGTTCGAGCCGGGTTTCCGGGGCGGCGGCCCGATCCGCTCGCTGCGGTTCATCCTGGACACCCTGCCGGGGGACCTCGACGTCACCCTGATCACCCGGGACCGGGACCTCGGCTCGTCAGCACCGTACCCCGGTCTGTCCGGAAGGCTGCTGCGACGCGACGGGCGGTCCGCCGTCTTCTACCTCAATCCGTGGGCCCCCCGGCACTGGGCCCGGCTGGTCCGCCACGTCCGGGCCCGTCCGGTCGACCTGCTCTACGTCAACAGCATCTGGTCGTTGTTCTCGGTGCTGGCGATCCTGGCGGTGGCGCTGCGCCTGGCCCGGGTCGGGGCCATCCTGGTCGCCCCGCGCGGCGAGCTGTCGCCCGGCGCCCTGGCGATCAGGGCCACCAAGAAGCGTGTCTTCCTGGCGTTGTGGGCACCGCTGCTGCGCCGGCTGCGGGTGCGCTGGCAGGCGTGCAGCGGGCTGGAGGAGCGGCAGATCCGGGCCAACCTGCCGTGGGCGCAGGTGATGGTGAACGGCAACGAGAGCCCGATCCCGGCGGACCCGCCCCCACCTGTCGTCGCGCACGACGGTCCGCTGCGGCTGGTCTTCGTCGGCCGGATCTCGCCGATGAAGAACCTGCGTACCGCCCTGGAGGCGGTGGCCGGCACCACCCGGCCGGTGGAGTTCGACATCTTCGGCCCGGCGGAGGACCCGCACTACTGGTCGCGCTGCCAACGGGTCATCGCGACCATGCCGGGGCACGTCCGGGTCCGCTACCTCGGCGAACTCGCGGCGGCGGACGTCATGCCGACGTTCAGCCGCTACGACGCGTTCCTCTTCCCCACCCTCGGTGAGAACTTCGGCCACGTCATCCTGGAGAGCCTGGCGTCGGGTTGCCCGGTCGTCTGCTCGGACAACACGCCGTTCAGCGACCTGATCGCCGACACCGGCGGGATGGTGGTCCGCCCGGCGACGGCGGCCGACCTCAGCCGGGTGCTCGACCTGCTCGCCGACCGGACACCCGCCGAACGCGCCGAGGCCAAGGCCACCGCCGGGCGGCGCTACCGGCACTGGCGGCAGCGGCACCGGGAACTGCACGTGCTGGCCCACGCCCGCCAGTTCTGCGGCTGACCGTCGAGGACGGCGGTCAGCCGTCACCGGGGTCGGACCCCGGTCGTTGTCCCAGTGAGCGGACCCGCCCGTCCCCGGGCCGGCAGCCCGGGACCGTACCTGCGATCGAGGACAGCCAGTGCCCAGTCGTGTTCGTACGATGGCCCGGCGCGTACGGGACCATCTGGCCGCGTCCCGCGACCCCGAGGCGTTCGTCAGGTCCCTGGGGGTCAACCTCACCGGTCGGGTCAGGTTCTACGGGGTCAACCGGGCGATGTTCGGCTCGGAACCCTGGCTGATCACCATCGGCGACAACGTCTACGTCACCTCCGAGGTGCAGTTCATCACCCACGACGGCGGCACGCTGATCCTCCGCAAGGAGTATCCCGACCTCGACTGGACCGCGCCGATCACGATCGGCGACGACGTCTACATCGGCATGCGTGCGATGATCCTGGCCGGCGTCACCATCGGCAACCGGTGCGTCATCGGGGCCGGTTCGGTGGTCACCCGGGACGTCCCGGACAACACGGTGGCGGCCGGGGTCCCGGCCCGGCCGCTGCGCACCACCGACGAGTACCTGGAACGGCTGCGGGCCAAGTCGCTGGGCATCGGGCACCTGCCCGTCCCGGCCAAGCACGAGGCGATGAAACGGATCTACGGCGTCCCCACCGGCTGACGTCCCGCCCGGCCGCCGGGTCAGGCCCGCCGGTAGGCGACCTGCGGCGGGGGGAACCGGTGCAGCCCGGCGATGGTGATCGCCCCCAGCGCGCCGGTCACCCCGGTCACCTCGTAGCCGTACCGGTCGCCGGCCATCGCCGCCGCCGTCGAACCCAGGTTCAGCACGGTGGCGCAGCCGACGCCACTGGCCCGCACCGTCGGCGCGGTGCCGCCGCTGACCTGCCACACCTGCGCGTACCAGTGCCAGCCGGCCGGCAGCCCGACGGGCGCGGCCAGCACCGACTCCTTCACCCCGACGGTGGTGACGGCCACGGTGCCGAAGTCGGCGACCGGGCCGAGCAGGGCGGGCCGGCCGGTGGCCGGGTCGTGGGCGTACACGCCGTGGCGCAGCACGCCGGTGCCGACCCGGGTCACCTCCACGCAGGCCCGGTCGACCGGGGTCGGCTCGGCCAGGAAGAACGGGTGCAGCAGCAGCTGCTGGTAGGCACCGGTGCAGGTGCTCTCCACCGTCGGGCCGGACCGGACGAGGAAGTAGCCGCCCCGGGCGAGGGACGCCCCCGGCAGCGGCTGAGCCACTGCCCCGTCGGGGTCCGCGCGCCACATCCCGTAGCCGGGGGAGACCGGCACGGCGTACGGCACACCGGCGACGGTGACCCGGTCGGGCACGGTGAGGTTCGTCGCGCCCACCGGCACCAGCAGCCGGTGGAACAGCTCGGGCGCGGCCAGTTCGGCCTGGGCGACCGTGCCGACCCGTTCGATCACCACGAAGTCGTCGTCGCCGGCGGAGACGACGAGCCCGGTGGCGGTCGACGGCGGGGCCAGGTAGCGGCGGTAGGCGGTCCCGGTCACCGACTCACCGGCGGCCAGGGTGCGCCCCCACACCAGCTGCGGGTAGTTCTTCTTCAGGCTGGAGCTGATGAACCAGCTCTTGGCCGTGGTGTAGCGGGCCCGGACGGTGGGCACCCCGTCCGCGACCGGCAGCAACCCGACGGCGATGCCCCACTGCTGCACGCTGCCGCCGCTGACCACCCACTGGGTCATGCTGGCCGCCGGCATCGTCCGGTCGGTGAGGTTGGCCGGGGTGACGTCGGTGAGGGCGGCGAGGGTGTCGATGTTGGCCCAGGTCGACCAGTTCAGGCCGCCGGCCACCCCCACGTTCGGCATGAACTGCCGGCGGGAGCCGCCCGTCACCGGTGTCAGCGGCGCGCACTGGGTGACGCCCGCGTTGAGGGTGAACCGGGTCAGCGCGGTCACCGTCTGGGTGACGAGCAGGCCGCCACCGGGCGACCAGCGGTAGACGTTGGCGATCCGGCACAGCGACGGGATCCTGGGCATGATCGTGGCGATCGGGGTGCCGACGTTCGCCCGCGCCGTGTCGATCATGCCTTGGTAGGTCGGGATGAGGTACGACTCCCGGATCACCAGTTCCAGTCCGGTCGACCGGCCGTCGGGCACCGGCCGGCCGTCGAGTTCGACGGCGACCGTGTGCGAGTGGGTGGCGGGGCGGATCTGCACGTCCGGGGTGAGACCGGTGATCGGCACGGTGGTCCGGTTGGTCGCCCCCGAGACGTGGGTGAGCGGCCCGGCCGGCTTGACCCGGGCACCCTGCGCGATGCCGTCCACCACCGTGTACGGGTTGCCGAACAGCAGGCTGTTGGCGTTGGTGACGGCCAGCAGGGTGAAGATGCGGGTGCCGTCGCTCCACTGCGAACCCACGTCGGCGGTCGTCTTGCCGTGGTTGGTCACGACGATCTGGTTGCCGACGTTGTAGCCGTGGTTGCCGCCGACGTACGACCAGCCGGTGTTGATCGGGCAGTTGTCGTCGGAGGTGTCGTGGACGCGGGTGCCCACGGCGGACATGACCGGCCACACCTGGGCGTCGGTGGCGGTCGAGGGCACGAGGCTCACCTGCGGCAGGCCGGAGTGCCACAGGCCGACCATCCCCTCGGGGTACGCCAGGTTGGCCGGCATCACCACGTCCCGGGTGGCGTCGAACCGCGACCTGACCGACATCAGGGCGTTGGACCGGTAGACGATCAGCTCGGGCATCCCACACCTCCACCGTGACGCACGACGACCCTGTCACTGTGCGCGTTTCCGCAGCTCACGGCGCTTTTTGGTCGGTTCCCGGACAGCACCGTCGGCCGTTCGGTGGAGACCGGTCCGGCCGCCGGCCGACATCCCCGCCGTGGGGAGGGTGAATTTCGCGCCGCCGCCGTAACGTGCCGCGCCCTGGCTCGATGTACAGGTGATGTGCGTACATGGGGGTGGTTCATGCGCATTCTGATTACGGGTGGGGCCGGTTTCATCGGCGCCAACCTGGCCCGCGCCGCGTTGGCCGAGCCGGCTGTCAAAGAGGTCAGCGTCCTCGACGACTTCTCGGTGGGGCTGCGCGGCAACCTCGCCGGGCTCGACGTCGACCTCGTCGAAGGGTCGATCCTGGACCCGGCGGCCCTGGACGCGGCGATGGCGGGCCGGGAGGCGGTGGTCCACCTGGCCGCGCTGCCCAGCGTGCCCCGGTCGCTGCGGGACCCGCTCGCCTCCCACCACGCCAACGCCACCGGCACGCTGATGGTGCTGGAGGCGGCCCGCCGGCACGACGTCGGGCACGTACTGGTCGCCTCCTCCTCGTCGGTGTACGGGATGAACCCGGCGCTGCCCAAGGCGGAGCTGACCTGGACCCGCCCGATGAGCCCGTACGCGGCCAGCAAGCTCGCCACCGAGGCGTACGCGCTGGCCCACCAGGCGTCGTTCGGGCTGCCCACGCTGGCGTTCCGGTTCTTCAACGTGTTCGGCCCCGGGCAGCGCCACGACCACGCGTACGCGGCCGTCATCCCCCGGTTCACCCACGCCGCCCTGCGCGGCGAGCCGGTCCAGGTGCACGGCGACGGCACCCAGTCCCGCGACTTCACCTACGTGGGCACGGTCTGCGAGGTCATCCTCGACGCGGTGCGCCGCCGGGTGCACCACCCGCACCCGGTCAACCTCGCCTTCGGCGCGCGGGCCAGCCTGCTCCAGGTCCTCGACGAGTTGGAGGAACTGCTGGGCCGGCCGATCGCCCGGGAACACGTGGCACCGCGTACCGGGGACGTCCCGCACTCGCTGGCCGACAACACCACCCTGCGGGAGTTGTTCCCGGACGTCACCCCGGTGGAGCGCCGGCAGGGGCTGCGGGCCACGGCCGGGTGGCTGGCCGAGCGGCTGGCTGTCGCCCCCGCCCCCCTCCGGTGACCCGGGCCGTGGGCCGGGCCGCCGCCGGCACGGTCCCCGCCGACGCGACGGCCGTCGGGACCACACCCGCGACCGCCACCCCCGCCCCCGCAGCGGCCGGCACGACGGCCGACGGACCGACGACCGGCGGCACGACGGCCGACGACGGGACGACGACCACCCCCGCGCCGCCAGCCCCGGCGTCGGGGCCCAGCCGGGACCGGACCGTCACGGTGGGCATCGCCACCGCGATGGTGGCCAAGGGGATCGGCCTGGCCGCGCCGCTGGTCATCACCCCCGCCTGCTTCCGGTACCTCGGCGAGCAGCGGTACGGCCTGTGGATGGCGATCACCGCGCTCACCGGGATGGCCTGGTTCGCCGACCTGGGGCTGGGCAACGGGCTGCTCACCCGGCTCGGCCAACTGGCCGACGACCCCCGCCAGCAGGCCCGGGAGATCTCCGGCGCGTTCGCCACCCTCGGCGTGGTCGCGGCGCTGCTGCTGGCCGCCCTGCTGGTGGTGACGCCGGTGGTGCCCTGGGTGGAGCTGTTCGCCGTCGGTGACCCGGGCGTCGCCGCGCAGACCCCCACCCTGGTCCTGCTCTGCTTCGGCGCGTTCGTCGTCAACATCCCGCTCTCGCTGGTCCAACGGGTGCAGTACGCCCGTGGCCAGATGGTGCAGAGCAACGCCTGGCAGTCGGCCGGTGCCCTGGCCGCCCTCGCCGTGGTGCTCGCCGCCATCGCCGCCGGCTGGCCACCGCTGGTGGTCGTCGCCGGTGCGGTGCTGGCTCTGCCGGTGACCAACCTGCTCAACACCGTCACCTACTTCTGGGCCTGCCCACCGGCCCACCGGCCGGGGCCACGACTCGTGCACCGGGACACCGTCGCCGGCCTGCTCCGGCTGGGCGTGCGGTTCTTCGCGCTCACCACGATGTCGTCGATCGCGCTGAACGTGGACAACCCGCTGGTCGCCAACGTGCTGGGGCTCGCGGCAGCGGCGCACTACGCGGTCGTGGGGAAGCTGTTCGGCGTGCTGTGGGTCTTCGTCGGGCTGGTGGGCATGACGGTCTGGCCGGTCAACGGCGCCGCCCTGGCCCGGGGCGAGGTGGCCTGGGTACGCCGCAACACCCGGCGGATGGTGCTGCTCTACGGGGTGGTGGTGGGCTCGGTCGGGTTGGCGCTGGTCGGCACCGGTCACCGGCTGATCGCCCTCTGGCTCGGGTCCGTCGACCGGTCGACGATCCGGCTGCCCGTCCTCGTCGGGCTCGCAAGCTGGTCACTGCTGGTCGCGGTCACCTCCCCACTGATCATGGTGCAGAACAGCATCGGCCTCCTCCGGCCGCAGTTCGTCGGGTGGGCGGCGTTCCTGGTGCTGGCCACCGCGCTCAAGGTCTGGGGGCTGCGCCAGTTCGGCCTGGCCGGGCTGCCGGCGGCGGCCTGCGTCGCGTACCTGTCGACCATGGTGCCGGCCGCGCTGGTGGGCTACCGGCGGGCGCTCGCCCGGTGTGGTCCGTCGTGACCGGCCGGCTGCGGGTGCTGCGGGTCGTCGGCGAGCTGAACTTCGGCGGCACCGAGATGCGTACCGCCGAACTGCTGCCCCGGCTCGCGGCCGGCGGCGTCGACCTGCACCTGGTGACGCTCAGCGACCGGATCGGCCCGGGGCCGCTGGCCGACGTGGTCGCCCGGCACGGCGGCAGCGTCACCGCGATCCCCCTCGACCCGCGCTTCCCGCTGCGGTTCCTGCGGCTGCTCGCACGGCTGCGCCCGGACGTGGTGCACGCCGACTGCGCCAACTTCTCCGGCGTGCCGCTCGCGCTGGGCGCGCTGCGCGGCGTACCCGGGCGGGTCGCGCACTTCCGGGGCGACGACAACGCGCCGCGCACCCTGCGCCGCCGGGTCTACCGGTTCGTCTGCGGGCGGCTGCTGCGGATCTGCGCCACCGACGTCCTCGGTGTCTCGCCCAGCTCCCTGACCTTCGGTTACCACCCGGGCTGGCGTGACGACCCCCGGTGCCGGGTGGTGCTCAACGGGCTCGACCTCGACCGGCTGCGCCGCCCCAGCCCCGACGACCTGCGGGCCCTGATCGGCGCGGGACCGGCCGACCTGGTCTGCGTGACGGTGGGCCGGGCCTCACCCGAGAAACGCCGCTGGCTGCTGCCGCCGATCCTGGCCGCGCTGCGCGACCGGGGGGTGTCCGCGCACGCGGTGCTGGTCGGGCCGGGCGACCCGGCCGACGACGAGCGGGTCCGCGCGGCGGCGGACGCCGTCGGACTCGGCGACCGGGTGCACCTGCTGGGCCCCCGCGACGACGTGGGTGGGCTGCTGCGGCAGGCCGACGTCGTCATCCACCCGTCCTGCCTGGAGGGGCTGCCCGGGGGAGTGCTGGAGCCCGTCGCGTTGGGCGTCGGCACGGTCGCCGCCGACCTGCCGGGCGTGCGCTTCATCGACGAGCGGCTGCCCGGGGTGACAGTCGTCGGGGTCGACGCCCCGCCGCAGGTGTGGGCGCGGGCGGTGGGCCGGGCGGCGGCGTACACCGCGTCGACCGCCCCCGCGGTGGCCGCCGACCGGTTCGTCGCCAGTGCCTTCGCCATCGACACGGCCGCCGCCGCCCACCTGGAGATCTACCACCGGTGGGCGGCGGCCCACCCCGGTCGGGACCGCACGCCACGACAGAGCAGCCGGCCACCTGTCGGCTCGGGACGGTGAGACAGATGAACGAGCAGACCGTGGTCGTGGGTCGGCGACCCCTACCGGACGGCGGACCGACCGTGCGGACCGGCCCACCGGGTCCCCTGCTCGTCGGTGCCTACGCCTTCCCGCACGGCGACGCGACCTCCAACCGGCTGCTGCAACTCGCCCGGTCCGCCGCGCCCGAGGGCACCCGCACGCTCGTCGTCAACGACTGGCCCTGCGAGCTGCCCTTCCCCGCCCGGCCACCCGAGGCGGCCGGCGTCGACCTGGTCACCCTGCGCGTGCGGGGCCGGTACCGGCTCACCCGGCTGCCGGCCCGGCTGGCCCGCCCGGTCCGCGTGCTGCGGGCCGCCCGCCGGCAGGGGGTACGCCGGGGCGACGTGAGCGTGGTGCTGCTGCCGATGGCGCTGATGACGCTGGGCAACTGGGCGGTCCTGCGGCTCGCGTTGCGCTGCCCGGTGGTGGTCGACGCCAGCGAACGCCACGACCGGCGACAGTTCCGCCACGGGTGGCTCACCCCGTACTACGTCCGGCACCGCTGGTCGACGTTCCTGGCCACCCGGCTGGTCGACCGGGCCACCGCGGTCTCCACCACGCTGGCCGGCTACCTCACCGGGCACGGGATGTCGGTGCTGGTGGTGCCGCCGCAGGTCGACTGCGACGACTTCCCGGCGGCCCGGCCACCCGCGCTCTCCACCGGCCTGCGGCTGCTCTATGCCGGCACCCCCGGCCGCAAGGACATGCTGGACGTGATCCTGCGCGGGATCAGCCTGCTCACCCCGGCGCAGCAGCGCCGGGTCAGCCTGACCATCGCCGGGGTCACCCGTGAGGCCGCCGCCACCCACTCCGACCTGGACGTCGCGGTCCTCGACGGGATCGTGGCCGAGGTGCGGTTCCTCGGCCGGGTCCCCCGTGACACGGTGCTGACGCTGCTCGCGGAGTCGCACTTCTCGATGCTGGTCCGCCCCACCGGCGGATACGCGGCCAACGGTTTCCCGTCCAAGGTGCCGGAGAGCCTCGCCGCCGGCTGCCCGGTGCTGCTCAACCACACCAGCGACCTGGCCGCCCACGTGCACGACGGCGTCGAAGGGCTGGTGCTCGACGGCAACGGCCCGGACGACGTGCGGCGGGGGATCGAGCGGGCGCTGCGGCTGCGCGACGAGGAGTGGACGGCGATGAGCCGGGCCGCCCGGTCCCGGGCCCGCGGTTCGTTCGACCACCGCGCCTGGCGGGACGAGGTCAGCGCCTTCCTGGTGGCCGACGACCGGCGCTGAGCCGGGTGCACACGAAGCGGTGGGCGTCCCGACCGGGACGCCCACCGTCGCGTGACCTCAGCGCAGGGCCGGGACCGGTAGGCGGATCAGGCCGTCGGCCGGGACACCGACCCACGGCGGGGACGACGCCGGCTCCGCCTCCGGTTCGTCGACGTCGACGCGTTCACCGGGCAGGTGCAGCAGCACCCCGGCGGCCACGCACCAGAACACGTACGGGTACGTCTGACCGGTGCCGAAGATGGCCGACTCGGTGATCTGGATCAGCAGGCCGGTGACGACGAGCCAGACCAGCCCGGAGTCGGCCCGGCGTACCGGTGCGCGCAGCGCGACCCGTCCGACGGCCAGTAGCAGCAGCGCCAGCGGCGCCACGGCGGCGAGCCCCAGTTCCAGCAGCAGTTGCAGGTAGCTGTTGTGCACCACGCTCACCCCGGTCCCGAAGGACTCGTCGAGGCTGGCGAGGGCGAACAGGTGGTTGCGGGAGGCGTACCCGAAGCCCAGGGTGGGGCGGTTCTGCCACCACAGGTCGACGGTGGCCTGCCACATCTCGGTGCGGCCGTTGGACAGGTCGCCGCCGGTGGGGTCGGTGAAACGCAGCACGAGCTGCCGCATCCAGGGGCCGGCGAACAGGACCGGCAACAGGTTGAACAGGTACGCCACCAGCAGCCCCACGGCCAGTCCGGCACCCAGCCGGACCATCCGGCCCAGCCCGTTGCGCAGCACCACCCAGCAGGCCCCGGCGAGCACGGCGATCAGGCCGGTGCGGGACTGCGACAGCAGCAGGCAGGCGACGGCCGGCACCATGCCGAGCAGGTCCACCCGGCGACGGGATTGCCGGTAGACGGCCCAGCCCAGCGGCGTGGTCAGGGCGCAGACGATGCTGAGCATGTTGGGGTTGTTGTAGAGGCCCTCGAACCGGTCGGTGCGCGACAGCGCGGCCATCAGCGTACCGTCGGTGAACCCGACGCCGAGGCTGATCACTGCGGAGCCGCTGAGGACCAGGTAGACCATGCGCAGGTCGGCCAGCATGACCGCCCGGTCGGTCCACCGGCGGCGGACCAGGACGTGCACCAGGGCGGCCAGCAGGAGCAGCGCCACGCCCCGTTGCAGGGTCTCCAACGGCACCACCGACCAGGTGAAGCTCACCGTGGCCAGGCCGGCCATCGCCCAGAGCGCGCCGACGAGCAGGCGGGTCCACGGGTCGACCCGGGCCACCGTCCGGCCCGGCGCGCCCAGCGCCCAGACGACCAGGACGGCCACCGCCGCGTACCGGGGATAGAAGCTGGCCTCCACCAGGGCCGGCAGCTTCGACGAGGCGCAGACCAGCAGCGCCATGGTCAGGCCCAGCAGCCACCGCCAGCCGTCCATCTGCTGCGCGAGCGCGAACAGCGCGAGCAGCAGCAGCGCCACCGCGCCGACCGCGACCAGCGGGACGGTGACGCTGGCGACGGTGGTGACCACCACGGCCAGGACCGCCCCGACGACCAGGCACAGTTGACCCACTCGGTTCCCCACGTGATGTCCTTCGACTCCGACAGGCCGGCAACGCCGGCGGTGGTCGTTTGCTGCGTCAGCGCGGCGCGCCCGCCAGGCCCGGCCGGGCCTGGCCGAACGCCCAACGTTCCCGGGCGGCGTGCAACGCGGTGATCATGTCCGGCCAGCTCGGCGGACGGTATCCGGTGGCGTGGGCGAGGGCGTCCGCGCGCAGCGACCGGTCGCAGACGAACCCGTCGTCAGGCACCAGCTCACCGGGCCACCCGTACACCTCGGCGACCAGCCGGAGCAGGTCGTACTTCGTGATCGGTTCGGCGGCGACGTGGTAGAGGCCGGTGAGCTCCGGCCGGGGCAGGACCACCGTACGCAGCAGCCGGGCGAACTCCACGGTCGTCACCCCGCTGTAGACCGCCCTGGTGAAGCCGCGCACCCGAGCCCGTTGGGAGAGGAACCAGTCGACCAGGGAACGGCTCGTGGTCAGCTCGTGCCCGACGATCGAGGTACGCAGGGTGAGCGCCGACGCCCCCGTCGCCTCACCCAGCAGTTTGGACCGGCCATAGAGGTCGGGCGGGTCGGGCAGGTCGTCCTCGGTGTAGCCGCCCCGCCGGCCGGAGAACACGCAGTCGGTGCTGACGTGGACGAGCCGGCCGCCGACCTGTGCGCAGGCGTCGGCCAGCAGGTGGGGGAGGAGCGCGTTGAGGGTGACCGTCGGGACCGCGTCCTGCACGTCCGGCCGCTGCTTGATGACGCCGACGCAGTTGACGACGACGTCCGGCCGCACCTCGTCGACGAGCCGTCGGACGTGGTCGAACCGGGTCACGTCGACGGCCGGGACGATGCGGGCCAGCAGGTGCGGCGGATACCAGCCCGCCCGGTCGTCGATGCTGCGGGCGAGGCCGTGCACGTCGAGCGTCGGATCGTCGGCGAGTTCCCGCAGCACGGCGTGCCCGAGCATGCCGGTGACGCCGACGACGAGGACCCGCCGCGCCGGGGCGGCGGCCCGCTGGTCCGCCCGGTCGTCGGTGCGACGGCGGGGCACCCGGTCCGGGCGGGTGGCGTCGGCGGTCGCGCTCAACGCGTCACCACTGCCGGAGTGGCGGCCTCGACCTGCGCGCGCACCTCGGGCAGCGTCATCAGCAACGACTCGATCTCCGGTACGGACAGTCGGCGGGCGTTGTGCGAGTGGAAGTCGGCGAGGCCGCCGTGTTCGACGTCGCCCTCCTCGAAGTACAGGGAGTAGTTGAGGTCGCGGCTGTCCACCGGCACCCGCAGGAAGTCGCCGAGGTCCTCGGCGAACGCGAGTTCCTCCCGGCTGGCCAGGGTCTCGTAGAGCTTCTCCCCGTGCCGGATGCCGAGCACGGTGAATTTCGCCGGCACCCCGAACAGGTTGCACAACGCGGTGGCCAGGTCGCCGATGGTGCAGGCGTCGGCCTTGCGGATGAAGACGTCCCCGGGCTGGCCGAAGGTGAACGCGTGCTCCACCAGTTCCACCGATTCGGGCAGCGACATCAGGAAACGGGTCATCGACGGGTCGGTGACCGTCGGCAGGCCGCCGCGGAGGATCTGGTCGATGAACAACGGAATCACCGATCCGCGCGAGTACATGACATTGCCGTAACGCACGCAGCAGACCCTGGTCCGGGCCGTCGCGTTGTTACGGGAGTGCGCCTGCGCCACCTTTTCCATCAACGCCTTGGTCAGGCCCATCGCGTTGACCGGGTAGACGGCCTTGTCGGTGCTGAGCAGGACCAGCGTCTCCACCCCGACGCGTTCGCAGGCGTCCACCACGTTGGCACTGCCGAGCACGTTCGTGCGGACCGCCTCCAGCGGGAAGAACTCGCAGGAGGGCACCTGCTTGAGCGCCGCGGCGTGGAAGACGAACTCCATACCCCGGGCCGCCTTGAGCACGCTGTCGTAGTCGCGCACGTCACCGATGTAGTAGCGGACCCGGTCGTTGCCGAGGCGGTGGCGCATCGCGTCCTGTTTCGACTCGTCCCGGCTGAGGACCCGCACCTCGGCGGCACCGGCGTCGAGCAGTCGGGAAACCATTGTCTGGCCGAACGAACCAGTGCCCCCGGTGACCAGGAAACGCCTGTCCGCAAGCGAGGAAAGCATTTCTCCTCCTGCCTTTTCCCGTCGGACCATCCGCGGGGATCACGATCTCGTCAATGGTGACCATACTGTTGCGATAACGAGACCGTGCGGGCTTCCGGTAAAGGGAGGGACAGTCACGTTTCACGTTTTGCGCGGTGCCTCGCGACGGTCGTTGCCGAACCACCGGTGCGGCAAATGTGAAACTGCGGGCGGGTCGCCGGGAAGATGGTAGGTCTGTTCCATGTCCAAAGTTGCTGCCCCCGCGGCACAGCCGCGCGCCGGTGCCGCCGGCCCGGTGACCGGACGGGCGACCGGCCCGTCGACCCGCCGCCCGTACGACAGGTGGAAGCGGCTGCTCGACGTGCTCGGCGCGCTGGTCGTGCTGACCCTCGGCGCGCCCCTGCTGGCCCTGGTCGCCCTGCTGGTGCTCGTCACCCACGGGCGGCCGGTGCTGTTCCGGCACACCCGGCCCGGCCTGCACGGCGAACTGTTCGAGGTGGTCAAGTTCCGCACCATGCGCCACCCCGACCCGCAGCGCGGGCTGGTGACCGACGCGCAACGGCTCACCCGGTTCGGCAGGTGGCTGCGGGCGAGCAGCCTCGACGAGCTGCCCGAGTTCTGGAACGTGCTGCGCGGCGAGATGAGCGTGGTCGGCCCCCGCCCGCACCTGGTGCGGTACCTGGCCCTCTACAGCCCCGAGCAGGCCCGCCGGCACGACGTGCGGCCGGGCATCACCGGGCTCGCCCAGGTACGCGGACGCAACGCCCTGAGCTGGGAGGCCAAGTTCGCCTCCGACGTCGAGTACGTCGACAGGCGCTCGTTCCTGCTGGATCTGAAGATCGTGCTGACCACCGTCCGGGTGGTGCTCAACCGGGAGGGCATCTCGGCCCCCGGCGCGGCCACCTGGCACGAGTTCACCGGCAACGCCCCGTCCCCCGCCGACGACCGGCCCGCCGCGCCGCCGTCCGGTGCCGACGGCTCCGCCACGCCGTCGTCGGGTGCCGCCGTACCGTCGTCGGGAGTTGACCGGGCGTGCGGGTCGTCGGCCGACGACCGGGACGTCGTGCAGCGCCGATGAGCCGGGTGCTGCTGCTGGGCGCGGGCGGATTCCTCGGCCGGCACATCCATGCCGTGCTGGCCGCACACGGCACCGTCCGGGCCCCCTCCCGCGCCCGGTGCGACCCGGCCCGGATGGAGCTGCCCGAGCTGACCGCGCTGGTCGCCCGGGAACGCCCCGACGTGGTGGTGAGCGCCGCCGGTCGCATCGTCGGCTCCGGACCCGACTTCGTCCGGGCACACGTCGTGGCGACCGCGCAACTCATCGAGGCGGTGGCCGTCGCCGCGCCCGCCGCCCGGCTGGTCCGGATCGGCTCAGCGGCGGAGTACGGCGTCGTGCCGCACGGCCTCGCCGTCGCGGAGGACCATCCGGCCGCACCGGTCAGCGAGTACGGGCTCAGCCATCTGGCGGCGACCCGGCTGGCCGAACTGGCGGGTGACGCCGGCCGGCTCGACACGGTCGTGCTGCGGGTCTTCAACCCGGTCGGGCCGGGGATGCCGGCGGGCAACATGCTGGCCCGGGCGACCGCGATGGTCCGTACGGCGATGGCCGACGGCGCGGACGACATCGCCCTGGGCCTGCACGACACCTACCGGGACCTGGTCGACGTGCGGGACGTGGCGGCGGCGGTGCTGGCCGCGACGCGGTGCGGCCCCGTAGGCGGGCAACGGATCGTCAACGTGGGCAGCGGGCGGGCGACGGCCACCCGCCACGTCGTCCGGCTGTTGGCCGACGTGGCCGGGTTCACCGGTCAGATCCGCCCCGGTGGCTTCCCGCCGGACGCCACCCGCTCCGCCGCGGTGCCCTGGATGTGCGCCGACGTCGACCGCGCCCGCCGGGTGCTCGGCTGGGCCCCGGCGTACGACCTGGCCGCATCGCTGCGCGCCCTGTGGCGGGCCGACGGCGAACCGTCGGACCGACCGGTGGCCGGCGTGGCGGCGGGGTGAGGCGGATGCGGATCGGTCTGCTCACCCAGTGGTTCGACCCGGAGCCCGGCCCGGCGGCCCTGCCCGGGATGCTCGCCCGTGCCCTCGCCGAACGGGGGCACGAGGTCCGGGTGCTCACCGGGTTCCCGAACTACCCGACGGGCCGGCTGGCCCCCGGCTACCGGCTGGCCCGCCGCCGCGACGAGGTCGACGGCGCGACCCGGATCCGCCGGGTGGCCCTCTATCCCAGCCACGACCGTTCCGCGCTGCGCCGGGTGGCGAACTACGGCTCCTTCGCGGTCTCCGCGCTGGTCTCCGGCACCCCGGCGCTGCGTGGCCTGGACGCCCTCTGGGTCGGCAACTCGCCGATCAGCGTCGCCCTGCCGATGTGGTTCACCCGCCACGTGCACCGGGTGCCGGTGCTGCTGCACGTGCTGGACCTGTGGCCGGACAGCGTGGTCGCGAGCGGGTTCCTCGGCACCGGCCGGGCGTCGCGGGCCGTCGAGCGGGGGATGGCCGCCTGGTGCGGGGCGATGTACCGCAGCGCCTCCCGGGTCGCCCACGTCGCACCCGGCGCCGCCGACCTGCTCGCCGACCGGGGCGTGCCCCGGGACAAGCTGGTGCACATCCCGGTGTGGGCGGACGAGACGGTGGGCGTCCGCGCCACCGACCTGCGCGCCGAACTCGGGCTCCGTCCCGACCAGGTGGTGCTGGTGTACGCGGGCGCGCTCGGCGAGGCGCAGGGGCTCGACTCGCTGGTCGACGCCTGCGCCCGTACCGACGATCCCCGGCTGGTCTGCCTGATCGCCGGTTCCGGCACCACCGGGGAGCGGCTCCGTCGGCGGGCCACGGCGGTGGGCGCGTCCAACGTCCGGTTCCTCGGGCAGTTGCCCCGGGAGCGGATGCCCGCGCTGATGGCCACCGGGGACGTGCACTACGTGAGCCTGCGCCCCGGCGGCATGTCCGCGTACACGATGCCGAGCAAGGTGCAGGCGACCCTCGCCGCCGGGCGGGCGCTGCTGGTCGCCGCGGAGGGCGACGCCGCCGCGGTGGCCCGGGACAGCGGCGCGGGGATCACCGCCCGGCCCGGTGACCCCGGCTCGATCGCGGACGCCCTGCGTGAGGTCTGCGACCTGGGCCGGGAGAAGCTGGAACTGCTCGGGCAGGCTGGTCGGGCGCACTACGACCGGATGTTCTCCGTCGCCGTGGGTGCCGACCGGGTCGAGCGGACCCTGCACGAGATGGTGGCGGAGCCGGGGTTCAGGGCCAGTCGTCGCCGGCGGCGAGCCGACGGGTGAGCAGGTCGGCCAGCGGGATCGACTCACCGTCGCGTCCGCCGCGCCCGACGACCAGGGGTGGCCGGGCCGGCGGCACGTCCACGCCGAGCAGCCGGGCGCGTACGCCCGACGGCACGGTGAGCAGGTAGAACCGGCCGTCGACGGTGACCGCGCGCAGGCCGGCCCGGTCGACGTACCAGCCGGTCAGCCTGGTCCGGTACCGGCCCCGCCCGTCGTAGCCCCGGGCCACCAGCCGGGTGGTGCGCAGCCCGCGCCGGGTCGCCTCGGCGGTGAACCGGGCCACCAGTTCCTCGGCCCGCGCGTGCTCGCCGTCGCGCTGGCGGGCGTCGGCCGCCGCGTGCGCCCGGACCGCCCGCTGCCGCCGCTCCCGCCACTGCGGGCCGCCGTCACCATCCATGCCGCGACGGTACGCCCACCGCCGGCGACCCGGCGACGCCCCGTCACCGGCTGCACCCGGCCCCGGTGCACGGTCCGCCGCCCGTCGAACCGGTCCGGCGAGCGCGCACCCGCCCGGCCCGACCGCGACGCGGTGACCGGCGGGTGCCGCCCCGCCCGGTCGGTGCCGGGCGGGGCGGTGCCGGCCGGGTCAGGCCAGGCCGGCCCGGCGCAGCGCCTCGGCCATCGCGTCGTTGGCGGGTGCCGGCGCGGAACCGCCCCGGCCCTGCCGTTGCTGCGGCCCGCCCCGGGTACCGCCCCGCTGCTCCCGCTGGCCGCCGGTCCCGCCCGCGCCGCCGGACCTCCCCGCGCTTCCGGACCCGCCCGCGCCACCGCGCCGGCCGCCCGGGGTCTCGCCGCGCCCGCCCTGGGGGGTGCCGCGCTCGCGCCGCTGCCCGTCGGTGGCCGGCCGGCCACCGCCCGCCGGCACCTCGTCGTCCAGCCGCAGGGTCAACGAGATCCGCTTGCGCGGCACGTCGACGTCGAGCACCTTGACCCGGACCACGTCACCGGACTTCACCACGTCGCGCGGATCCTTGACGAAGGTGTGCGACATCGCCGACACGTGCACCAGGCCGTCCTGGTGCACGCCCACGTCGACGAACGCGCCGAACGCGGCCACGTTGGTGACCACCCCCTCCAGCAGCATCCCCGGGGTCAGGTCGCCGATCTTCTCCACCCCCTCGACGAAGGTGGCGGTGCGGAACTCCGGTCGCGGGTCCCGGCCGGGCTTCTCCAGCTCGGCGATGATGTCGGTGACGGTGGGCAGGCCGAAGGTGTCGTCGACGAAGTCGGTGGCCCGCAGCCCGCGCAGGATCGCCGACTTCCCGATCAGCGAGCGCAGGTCCTGCCCGGTGCTGGCCAGGATGCGCCGCACCACCGGGTACGCCTCCGGGTGCACGCTGGACGAGTCGAGCGGGTCGTCGCCGCCGGGGATACGCAGGAAGCCGGCGCACTGCTCGAACGCCTTCGGGCCGAGCCGGGCCACCTTCTTCAGCTCGGCGCGGGTGCGGAACGGGCCGTTGGCGTCCCGGTGCAGCACGATGTTCTCGGCGAGCCCCGCGCCGATGCCGGAGACCCGGGTCAGCAGGGGTGCGGAGGCGGTGTTGACGTCCACCCCGACGCCGTTGACGCAGTCTTCCACCACGGCGTCCAGCGAGCGGGACAGCTTCACCTCGGACAGGTCGTGCTGGTACTGGCCGACGCCGATCGAGCGCGGGTCGATCTTGACCAGCTCCGCGAGGGGGTCCTGGAGCCGCCGGGCGATGGAGACCGCCCCGCGCAGCGACACGTCCAGCGTGGGCAGCTCCTGCGAGGCGTACGCGGAGGCGGAGTAGACCGACGCGCCGGCCTCGGAGACCATCACCTTGGTCAGACCGAGCTGCGGATACCGCTTGATCAGGTCGGCGGCGAGCTTGTCGGTCTCCCGGCTGGCGGTGCCGTTGCCGATCGCGACCAGCTCCACCCGGTGCGCCCCGGCCAGCTTCGCCAGCGTCTCGATCGAGGCGTCCCACTGCCGACGCGGCTCGTGCGGGTAGATCGTGTCGGTGGCGACCACCTTGCCGGTGGCGTCGACCACCGCCACCTTCACCCCGGTCCGCAGGCCCGGGTCGAGACCCATCGTGGCGCGGCTGCCGGCCGGGGCGGCGAGCAGCAGGTCGCGCAGGTTGGTGGCGAAGACCCGGACCGCCTCCTCCTCGGCCGCCTGCCACAACCGCATCCGCAGGTCGGCCCCGAGGTGGATCAGGATCCGGGTACGCCACGCCCAGCGCACCGTGTCGGCCAGCCACCGGTCGGCGGGCCGGCCCGCGTCGCTGATGCCGAACCGGCCGGCGATGGCCGCCTCGTAGCGGGTCGGGCCGGTGGGCGGGGCGTCCGGGTCCTCCTCGACGTCGGGGGCCATGGTGAGGTCGAGCACGCCCTCCTTCTCGCCCCGGAACATCGCCAGGATGCGGTGCGAGGGCAGCTTCGGGTACGGCTCGGCGAAGTCGAAGTAGTCGGCGAACTTCGCGCCGGCGTCCTGCTGCCCGTCGCGTACCCGGGCGACCAGCCGGCCCCGCGACCACATCTGCTCGCGCAGGGCGCCGATCAGGTCGGCGTCCTCGGCGAACCGCTCGATCAGGATGGCCCGCGCGCCCTCCAGCGCGGCGGCGGCGTCGGCCACCCCGCGGTCGGCGTCGACGAACCCGGCGGCCGTCTCCTTCGGGTCCCGGGTCGGGTCGCCGAGCAGCGTCTCGGCCAGCGGCTCCAGCCCGGCCTCCCGGGCGATCTGCGCCCGGGTCCGCCGCTTGGGCTTGTAGGGCAGGTAGATGTCCTCCAGTCGGGACTTGGAGTCGGCCGCCATGATCTGCGCTTCCAGCGCCTCGTCCAGCTTGCCCTGGCTGCGGATCGACTCCAGCACCGCGGCCCGCCGCTCGTCCAGCTCCCGCAGGTAGCGCAGCCGCTCCTCCAGGGTGCGCAGCTGGGCGTCGTCGAGCAGGCCGGTGGCCTCCTTGCGGTAACGGGCGATGAACGGCACGGTCGCGCCGCCGTCGAGCAGCTCCACGGCCGCGCGCACCTGGCGCTCGGCGACGCCGAGCTCGTCGGCGATCCGCTGATGGACTGACTGGGTCACGATGTTGATCCGCCTTCGTTTCGGGTTCCCTGCTGCATTCTGCCGCCCACCCCCGACGCCCCGCGCCACCCCCGCCGGGACGGTGCCGGCGGTCGTCCGCCCGCCAGGCAGCCGATCGCCCGACCGGCGTATCCCGCCGGCCGCCCCGGGCCCGGCCGCCGGCCGGCGTACCCCGCCGGGCCCGGCCCGCCGGTGGCCCGGCGCGAGCCGGCGCGGCCGGGCGGCCGGCTGCGCTAGCGTGGCGATCATGGAGCAACCTGCGGACCCGCGTGCCCGTCGCCTCTTCGGCGGCAGCGCCCGAGCCCTCGGCGACCTGGCCGCGAGCCCGTTCCGGGCCGACCGGGACCGGATCGTCGCCTCACCGTTCTTCGCCCGGCTCGGCGGCGTGACCCAGGTGATCAGCCCGGTCGGCTCCGGCCTGCTGGTGCACAACCGGCTCACCCACAGTCTCAAGGTCGCCCAGGTGGCCCGCGCGATCGCCGAACGGCTGACCGCCGACCCGACGCACCGGGACCTGCTGGACAAGTTGGGCGGCTGCGACCCGGACGTGGTGGAGGCCGCCGCCCTCGCCCACGACCTCGGCCACCCACCGTTCGGGCACCTGGGGGAACGGGTGCTCGACCGGCTGGCCCGGCAGCGGCTCGGGCTGGCCGACGGCTTCGAGGGCAACGCCCAGTCGTACCGGATCGTCACCAGCACCGAGATCCGGGGGGCCGCCACCACGGGCCTCGATCTGACCGCCGCCGTCCGGGCGGCGATGCTGAAGTACCCGTGGACCCGGCTGGACCACCCCGACCCGCATCCCCGGCACCTGCGTCCCGCGCCCCGGGGTGCCGCCGCCCCACCCGACGACCCGGACAGCGGCTCGCTGAAGTTCGGCGCGTACGGCACGGAACTCGCCGACCTGCGGCAGGCCCGCGCGCCGTTCGCCGGGCGGATCGCGCAGTGGCAGCAGACCGTCGAGGCGTCGGTGATGGACACCGCCGACGACATCGCGTACGCCATCCACGACGTGGAGGACTTCTACCGGGTGGGGGTGCTCCAGCAGGGCACCGTCGCCGCCGAGCTGATGGCCTGGCAGCGCGAGGGCGGGCACCTGCGGGCGGTCACCGACGCCGCCTTGACCGGCGCGGCCCGCCGCCCCGGTTCGGCGATCGAGGCGCTGCGCCGGCAACTGCACCGCAAGGACGCCTGGATCGCCGACGACGAGGCGTTCGCCGCCGCCGTCGAGCACGTCCGCGAGGAACTGGTGGACGGGCTGCTGGCGCTGCCCTTCGACGGGTCGATCGAGGCGGAGCAGTACGTGGCCCGCTTCTCGGCCCGGTGGACCACCCGGCTGGTCGACGCGATCACGGTGACCGCCGCCCCGGACGTGCGCTCCGGTCACGTGCTGCTGGCCCGCGCCCAGTGGCACGAGGTGCAGGTGCTCAAGTTCGTCCACCACCGCTTCGTGCTGGCCCGCCCCGACCTGGCCCTGCACCAGCGGGGCCAGGCCCGGCTGCTGGGCACCCTGGTCGAGTCGCTGTGGGAGTGGCTGCTCGACCCCGAGGAGGAGTCCCGGCTGCCCCGCCGCCTGCCCGACCTGGTGGAGCTGGCCGAGGCGGAGCTGCACCCGCGTACCCCGGACCGGATCTCCCGGGCCCGGGGCCGGGCCATCGTCGACTTCGTCGCCCAGCTCACCGACGGGCAGGCGGCGGCGATGCTGGACGTGTTGTCGGGCCGCTCCGGCGCGCTGTGGACCGACGCCTTCGTGCTCTGAGCGCCGGCCCGGCGCTCTGCGGCGAACGGCGCGCGCCGGGCCCCGGGTCAGGCGACCGTCTGCCACCAGCCGTCGACCGGCGACGGGTCGTCGGCCACCACCCGCTCGCCGGGGCGGGGCACCGCCAGCCGCACGCCCCGCGCCTTGGCCTCGGCCCAGAGCCGGTCCACCGGCTCGGACCAGTCGTGCAGGGCCAGGTTGAAGGTGGCCCAGTGCACCGGGACGAGCAGGTCACCGCGCAGGTCGAGGTGGGCGGCGACGGCCTCCTCCGGGAACATGTGGATGCCGGGCCAGGCCCGGTCGTACGCGCCGATCTGCATCAGCGTCAGGTCGAACGGCCCGTGCTCGGCGCCGATCTCGGCGTATCCGTCGAAGTAGCCCGAGTCGCCGGTGTAGAAGACCTTCCGGTGCGCCCCGGCGACCACCCACGAACTCCACAGCGTGCCGTCGCGGCGCAGCCCCCGGCCGGAGAAGTGCTGGGCGGCGGTCGCGGTGATCTCCAGGCCGCCGACCCGGTGCCCCTGCGACCAGTCCAGCTCGACGATCCGGTCGTCGGGCACCCCCCACCGGTCGAGGTGCGCGCCGACGCCCAGCGGCACCAGGAACGACGCCGACTGCCGGCGGACCAGCTCCCGGACGGTGGCCATGTCCAGGTGGTCGTAGTGGTCGTGGGAGATCAGGATCGCGTCGACGGTGGGCAGTTCGTCGAGGCGTACCGGGGGCTCGTGCAGCCGCCGGGGTCCCACCGCGGCCGACGGCGAACACCTGTCGCTCCACACCGGGTCGACCAGCACCCGCTGCCCCTCGATCTCGATCAGCGTCGAGGCGTGGCCGTACCAGACGACGTTCAGCTCCCGGTCGACGTCGGTGGTCGGGGCGGGGGCCGGACGCAGCAGCGGGACCGGGGCGGTCGGGCGGCGGCGCTGCTGGCCGAAGAGCAGCTCCCGCAGCAGGTTGCGGCCGGAATCGCCGCCGGGCATGGTGCGGGTGGGCACCCGGTTGTGGAAGGTGCCGTCGCGGAACTGCGGGGACCGGGCCGCCCGTTGCGCCCGCGCGCCGGTCAGCCGGCCGCCCAGCGCCGCCGGCACGTCCCGCGCCGTCCACGCCAGGCCGGCGACCGCCGCCAGCCCGGCCAGTTGCCACAGCCGCCCGCCGAGCGTCCGCTCGACCGCACGTTCCGCTGGTTCCCGCATGTGTCGTCCCCCTCGCCGGTGTCCCGCGGTACACGGTAGTCACCGTCCGCCGCTGCCGCCCACGCCGACCCTCGGTACCCCCTCCACTGCGCCGGTCGGCCGACGCGGAGACCGCGACCAGCGGGGCGACGAGTTCCGGGCTCACCGCCGCCGACGTACCGCCCCACCCACCGTGAGAGCCGTCCCGGCGGCGACCGCCAGCCCGGTCGCCACGGCGGTCGCGCCGGCCGGCGTGCCGGCCCGGCGCAGCAGGGCGGACAGCTCCGGCAGCCAGCCGCCGCGCACCGCCGCCCCGGCCGGGTCCGGGGTGAACACGACGCCGTCGTGCGGGGCGACCGGCTGACCGGTCAGCCCGCCGCGACGCATCAGCGGCCCGACGAGCGCGTCGTAGACGCCCGGCACGATGGTGAAGCCGCCCCGCATGAGCAGGTTGACCCGGCCCACCGAGACCTCCCGGCGGGGCCGGTCGGCGCAGCGGGCGATGGCCCGCGCCACCCGCTGCGGGGTGGTGACCGGCAGCGGGGGCCGGCCGGCCCGCCCCAGGTAGTTCGCCGCCCGCTGGTAGACCGGGGTGTCCACACTGCCCGGGGTGACCAGGCAGACGTGCACCCCGGGCAGCTCCCGGGCCTCCTGCTGCACGGTGCGGACCAGCCCTTGCAGGCCCCACTTGCTGGTCACGTAGCCGCTCATGTAGGGGGCGGTGACGTGCCCGAGGACCGAGCCGGTGAGGATCAGGGTGCCCCCGCCGGCCGCCCGGAACCGGCGCAGCGCCACCCGGAGGACACCGGCCGCGCCGAGCAGGTCGGTGCGGACCACCCGGTCGAAGACCGCCGCCGGGAGGTCCTCGAACCGGCCGTACGCCATCACGGCCGCCGTGTGCACCCACACGTCGATGCGTCCGAACTCGGTCACCGCCGTGTCGGCGAGCGTGTCGAGCGCGTCGGGGTCGGTGACGTCGGTGGGCACCGTACGGACCCGCCCCGCGCCGGCGTCGTGGCACTCCCGGCGTACCTCGGCCAGGCTTTCGGGGGAGCGGGCGGCGAGGACCAGGCGGTCCCCGCGCCCGGCGAACTCCAGGGCCGCCGCGCGGCCGATGCCGCTGGTGGCGCCGGTGACCACCACCACCCGGCTCACGGCGCGAGCACGACCTTGACGCAGCCGTCCTCCTTCTTCTGGAACATCTCGTACGCCTTCGGCGCGTCCACCAGCGGCAGCCGGTGGGTCCGCAGGTCCTCCACGCCCAGCGGGTCGTCGTCGCCGGACAGCAGCGGCAGGATCTCGTCGGTCCACCGGCGTACGTGGCACTGGCCCATCCGCAACTGGATGCCCCGGTCGAACATCTCCATCAGCGGCATCGGGTCGACCTCGCCGCCGTACACCCCGGAGATCGAGACGGTCCCGCCGCGCCGGACGGCCTTGAGGGCGGCCTTGAGCACGGTCAACCGGTCCACGGCGACCTTGTCGATCATGGTCTGGGCGAGCTTGTCCGGCAGCAGACCGGCCGCGCTCTGGGCGAGCTTGCCGCTGGTCGAGCCGTGCGCCTCCATGCCGACCGCGTCGATCACCGCGTCCGGGCCGCGTCCGTCGACCAGGTCGATCAGCGCGCCGGGCACGTCGTCGAGCTGGCTGACGTCGAGCGTCTCGATGCCGTGCCGGCGGGCCATCTCCAGCCGCTCCGGCACCAGGTCCAACCCGATCACCCGGCCCGCGCCGAGGTGCCTGCCGATCCGGGCGCAGAACTGCCCGACCGGACCGAGCCCGAACACGGCCAGGGTGCCGCCGGGCGGGGTGTCGGCGTACTTCACCGCCTGCCAGGCGGTGGGCAGGATGTCGCTGAGGTACAGGTAGCGCTCGTCGGGCCCGGTCTGCGGGATGGTGATCGGGCCGAACTGGGCCTGCGGGACCCGCAGGTACTCGGCCTGCCCGCCGGGTACCGATCCGTAGAGGGAGGTATAGCCGAACAGCGACGCGCCCTTGCCCTCGGCGGTCACCTGGGTCGTCTCGCACTGGGCGTAGAGCTGCCGCTCGCACATCCAGCAGTGCCCGCAGGAAATGTTGAACGGGACGACCACCCGGTCGCCGGGCTTGAGCCGGGTCACCCCGGAGCCGACCTCCTCGACGATGCCCATCGGTTCGTGCCCGAGGATGTCACCGGGCTTCAGGTACGGCCCGAGCACCTCGTACAGGTGCAGGTCGGAGCCGCAGATCGCGGTCGAGGTGATCCGGACGATCGCGTCGGTCGGTTCCTCGATCCGGGGGTCCGGCACGTCGTCCACCCGGACGTCGTGCCGGCCGTGCCAGGTCAGTGCCTTCATGCCGGAAATCCCCTCTCGGTGCCGTCGACGGGTCTGCTACCCCGAGGGAGGCGCTTGAACCAGCGACCCCGGTCCCACCTGTGCGGCCCGGCGGCCCGCCCGGGAACGGCGCGACCGCCGCACCCCGGGCGGGGCGCGGCGGTCGCGGTTGGGGCGCGGGGCTCAGGAACCGGGGGTGTCGCCGCGCTTGGCGGTGGCGGTGAGGTAGTCCCGGTTGAGCCGGCCGATGGTGTTCAGCGGGATGCCCTTGGGGCAGACCGCGGTGCACTCGCCGGCGTTGGTGCAGCCGCCGAAGCCGGCCTCGTCGTGCGCGTCGACCATGCCGATCACCCGGGTGTAGCGCTCCGGCTGGCCCTGCGGCAGCAGCGAGAGCTGAGTGACCTTGGCGGCGGTGAAGAGCATGCCGGAGCCGTTGGGGCAGGCGGCCACGCAGGCGCCGCAGCCGATGCAGGCGGCGGATTCGAAGGCGGCGTCGGCGTTGGCCTTGGCCACCGGTGCGGCGTGCGCCTCGGGGGCGCTGCCGGTCGGGGCGGTGACGTACCCACCGGCCGCGATGATCTTGTCAAAGGCGCTCCGGTTGACCACCAGGTCCTTGATCACCGGGAAGGCGCGGGCCCGCCACGGCTCGATGTCGATCGTCTCGCCGTCTGTGAACTGCCGCATGTGCAGCTGGCAGGCGGTGGTGCCGCGCTGCGGGCCGTGCGCGTCCCCGTTGATCATCAGACCGCACATGCCGCAGATGCCCTCGCGGCAGTCGTGGTCGAACGCGACCGGCTCCTCCCCGGCCAGGATCAGCCGTTCGTTGAGCACGTCGAGCATCTCCAGGAACGACATGTCGGGGGAGACGTCGTCGACCGGGTAGGTCACCATCCGCCCCTTGTCCTGGGGGCCGGACTGACGCCAGATGCGCAGGGTCAGGTTCACTTGTAGCTCCGCTGCGTGGGGTGGACGTACTCGAACTTCAGGTCTTCCTTGTGCAGCACGGCCGGCTCACCGGTGGCGGTGAACTCCCAGGCCGCCACGTAGGCGAACCGGTCGTCGTCGCGCTGCGCCTCACCGTCGGGGGTCTGGTGCTCGGCCCGGAAGTGGCCGCCACAGGACTCCTCGCGGTGCAGGGCGTCGATGCACATCAGCTCGGCCAGCTCGAAGAAGTCGGCCACCCGGCCGGCCTTCTCCAGCGACTGGTTGAGCCCCTCGCCGTCGCCCGGCACCCGGACCCGCTGCCAGAACTGCTCGCGCAGCGCCCGGATCTCGTCGATGGCCTTGCGCAGCCCGGCCTCGGAGCGCTCCATCCCGCAGTGCTCCCACATGATCTGGCCCAGCTCCCGGTGGAACGAGTCCACCGTCCGGTCGCCGTTCACGGCCAGCAGCCGGGCGATCCGGTCCTCGACGTCGCGCCGGGCCTGCACCGCCGCCGGGTGGCTGGCGTCGACCTTGTCCAGCGGCCCGGAGGCCAGGTAGTGGGCGATGGTGGTGGGTAGCACGAAGTACCCGTCGGCCAGGCCCTGCATCAGGGCCGACGCGCCGAGCCGGTTCGCGCCGTGGTCGGAGAAGTTCGCCTCACCGATGACGAACAGGCCGGGGATGGTCGACTGGAGGTCGTAGTCGACCCACAGCCCGCCCATCGTGTAGTGCACGGCCGGGTAGATCCGCATCGGCACCTGGTACGGGTCCTCGCCGGTGATCCGCTCGTACATCTCGAACAGGTTGCCGTACTTGGCCTCGATGGCCTTACGGCCGAGCCGGTCGATCGCGTCGGCGAAGTCGAGGTAGACCCCGAGCTTGGTCGGGCCGACGCCCCGGCCCTCGTCGCAGACGTTCTTGGCGGCCCGGGAGGCGATGTCGCGGGGGACCAGGTTGCCGAACGACGGGTAGATCCGCTCCAGGTAGTAGTCCCGCTCGTCCTCCGGGATCTGCCGGGGGTCGCGGTCGTCGCCCTTGGCCTTGGGCACCCAGACCCGGCCGTCGTTGCGCAGCGACTCGCTCATCAGGGTCAGCTTGGACTGGTGGTCGCCGGAGACCGGGATGCAGGTCGGGTGGATCTGGGTGTAGCAGGGGTTGGCGAAGTACGCGCCCTTGCGGTGCGCCCGCCAGGAGGCGGTGACGTTGCAGCCCTTGGCGTTGGTGGAGAGGTAGAAGACGTTGCCGTAGCCGCCGGAGGCGAGCACCACCGCGTCGGCCATCTCGGTGCTGATCTCACCGGTGACCATGTCGCGGACCACGATGCCCCGGGCCCGGCCGTCCACGACGACCAGTTCCAGCATTTCGTGCCGGGTGTGCATCTCCACGTTGCCCAGGCCGATCTGCCGCTCCAGCGCCTGGTACGCGCCGAGCAGCAGCTGCTGGCCGGTCTGGCCCCGGGCGTAGAAGGTGCGCTGCACCTGCGCGCCGCCGAAGGAACGGGTGTCCAGCAGCCCGCCGTACTCGCGGGCGAACGGGACGCCCTGGGCGACGCACTGGTCGATGATGTTGACCGACACCTCGGCGAGCCGGTGCACGTTCGACTCGCGGGAGCGGAAGTCGCCGCCCTTGACGGTGTCGTAGAACAGCCGGTGCACCGAGTCGCCGTCGTTGCGGTAGTTCTTGGCGGCGTTGATGCCGCCCTGCGCGGCGATCGAGTGCGCCCGGCGTGGGCTGTCCTGGTAGCAGTAGCTGCGCACCCGGTAGCCCTGCTCGGCGAGGGTGGCGGCGGCGGAGCCGCCGGCCAGGCCGGTACCCACCACGATCACCGTCAGCTTGCGCCGGTTCGCCGGGTTGACCAGTTTGGCCTCGAAACGGCGGGTCTCCCAGCGCTTCTCGACCGGGCCGTCGGGAGCCTTCGTGTCGGCGATCGGCTCGCCCTCGGTGAAGAGTTCCATGTCAGGACACCAATCCGGTGAGTACGGCGAACGGGACCACCAGGTAGCCGGCGCAGAGCACCACGGCGAAGACCAGCGCGGCGGTACGGGCCCGCCGTTCACCCCGAGGGGTCTGCTGACCGAGGCTGCGCAGCGCGGAGAACACCCCGTGCCGCAGGTGGAAGCCGACGGTGACGATCGCCAGGGTGTAGAACAGCGTCACGTACCAGCGTTCCGGGGCGAAGTCGGCGACCACGTTGCCGTACGGGTTGCTGGCGTCGCCGACCGGGTTGAGGGTGCCGGTGGTCAGGTCCAGGATGTGGTAGATCACGAAGAGCAGGATGATCACGCCGCCCCAGCGCATGGTGCGCGCGGCGTAGCTGCCCCGGACCTTCTTGCGGTGGGCGTAGCGCACCGGGCGGGCGGCGCGGGCCCGCACGGCCAGCAGGGTCGCCGCCCAGATGTGCCCGAGCACGGCCACCACCAGCGCGGTGCGCAGGATCCACAGGAACCACACGCCGGGCAGCAGTGGCTTGCCGATGTCGCGCAGCCAGTGGGCGTAGTGGTCGAACGAGGTCTCGCCGGTGAACACCTTGAGGTTGCCGAGCATGTGGGCGACGAGGAACAGCACGAGCATGATGCCCGTCACCGCCATGACGGCCTTCAGGCCGACGTTGGAGCGGATGGGCGACCGAGTTTTCGTGATTACCACCTGACCGACGCTAGGAGCCCCGCAATCAGTCGTCCAATGCATCGAACTCGCAGTCTCGATAGCCGTAAGCTATGAAGATGCAGCTCCATCAGCTGAGGTACTTCGTTGCGGTGGCTGAAGTACGACATTTCACCCAAGCCGCCGACATCGTCGGCATAACCCAGCCGTCGTTGAGTAAGCAAGTTCACGCTCTGGAGACCACCCTCGGCGCCCCCCTGTTCGAGCGGGTACGCGGCAACATCGCCCTCACCGCCGCCGGCGAGGTGCTGCTGCCGCTGGCCAAACGCATCCTCGCCGACGTCGACACCGCCACCCGGGAGGTGCAGGAACTGGTCGGGCTGCGCCGGGGCCGGGTCCGGCTCGGCGCGACCCCCAGCCTGGCCACCTCGCTCGCCCCGCCGGTGCTACGCCGGTTCCGCGACGCCCACCCCGCCGTCGACCTGCGGGTCGAGGAGGGCGGCTCGCAGGACCTGGTCCGCGACCTGCTGCGCGGCGACCTCGACCTGGCCCTGATCATCATGCCGGCCCAGGGGGCCGATCCCGGCCTGCGGGTGGACCCGATCCTGCGGGAGAGCCTGGTGGTCGCCTCGGTGGAACCGCTACCCGCCGCGCTGGTCAGCGGCGAGTTGCGGATCACCGACCTGCGCGGCCAGCCGCTGGTGATGTTCCGCGAGGGCTACGACCTGCGCGACGCCACCATCCAGGCGTGCCGGGAGGCCGGCTTCGAGCCCACCTTCTCGGTCGACGGCGGTGAGATGGACGCCGTGCTCAGCTTCGTCGAGGCCGGCCTGGGCATCGCCCTGGTGCCGGGCATCGTGGTCAGCCGCCGCCCCGGCGTCCGGGTCACCCGGCTCGCCCCGCCCGGGGTGAGCCGGACCATCGCGGTCGCCCGTCGCCGCGACGTGGTGCCCACCCACGCCGGGCGGGAACTGCGCCGCATTCTCCTCGACTACGTGCACGCGGCCACCAGCACCAGCGACCTGCCGCCGGGCGTGGAACCGCTGCCCTGATCAGCGCCCCTCGGCGTCGTCCATCGCCCGGTAGATGCGCTGCTCGGAGACCGGATAGGGGGTGCCGAGAGCCTGCGCGAAGATGTTCACCCGCAACTCCTCGATCATCCAGCGGATCTGCCGTACCGGCTCCGAGGCGCGGCGGGCCGGGGGCAGCGCGGCCACCATGTCCCGGTATTCCTGCTGCACGGTGGCGATCCGGTCCTGCTGCTGTTTGTCCCGCTGCGGGTTGGCGGTCAACCGGTCGAGGCGGCGCTCCATCGCGGTCAGGTAGCGCAGCAGGTCGGGCAGCCGGGCGTACCCGGTCTCGGTGACGAAACCGTCGTGCACCAGGCCGGTGAGCTGCTGGCGCAGGTCGGCCAGGGCGGCCACCACCGCCAGGTTGCGGGTCGCGCCGAGCCGCTGCTCCACCGCGTACGCGGCGGCGAGCACCTGACGGACCCGGCCCATCACCTCCACCACCGTGTCGACCAGGTCGGCGCGGACCCGGTCGCGCAGCGCGGCGAAGCCGTCGGCGTCCCAGGCCGGCCCACCCGCATCGGCGATCAGCTTGTCGATGGCGGCCCCGGCGGCGTCGGCGATGAGCTGCTGCACCCCGCCGTGCGGGTTGCGGCTCAACGCCAGCTTCGCCTCGTTGCTCAGCCGCCCCTGGAGGAACTGCGCCGGTGACGGCACGGTCAGCCGCAACAGCCGCCTGGTGCCCGCCCAGTGCGCGGCGGACTGCTCGGCCTCGGAGTCGAAGACCTTCACCCCGACCGTGGCGCCCTCGTCGACAAGCGCCGGGTAGGCGGTCACCGCGTAACCGGCCCGGACCTGCTCGATGGTGCGCGGCAGGGTGCCGATCGTCCACCCGGTCAGCCCGGTCCGGGCCACCTCCGGCGCGGCGGCGGCCACCACCTGGCGTACCTCCTGGCGGAGCTGGCGTTGCAGGGCCGGCAGGTCCTTGCCCTCGGCGACCGGCTGGTCGGCGTCGCCGATCACCCGGAACGTCACCCGCAGGTGCGGCGGCAGCTTCGCCGGCTCCCACGCCTCCCGGGGCACGGTCACCCCGGTCATCCGGCGTAGCTGCCGACTCAGCGCGTCCAGCAGCGGCTCCTCGCCCGGGGTGATCGCGGCCAACGCCGCACGCGCGTGGTCCGGCACCGGGACGAAGTTGCGCCGGACCGCCTTGGGCAGCGACCGGATGAGCGCGATCACCAGTTCCTCGCGCAACCCCGGCACCTGCCAGTCGAAACTCTCCGCCGGCACCTGGTTGAGCAGCGGCAGCGGGATGTCGACGGTGACGCCGTCGGTGGGCGCGGTCGGGTCGAAGGTGTACGTCAGCGGCAGGGTCACCCCGTCGGCCCGCCACTCGTCCGGGAAGTCGGCCTCGTCGACCCCGCCGCGCCCGGCGTTGACCAGCACCTCCCGGGTGAGGGTGAGCAGGTCGGGCTGCTCGTGGCGGGCCTTCTTCCACCAGGCGTCGAAGTGTCGTCCGGAGACCACGTCGGCCGGGATCCGCTGGTCGTAGAAGGCGAAGATGCTCTCGTCGTCGACCAGGATGTCCCGGCGGCGGGCCCGGTTCTCCAGCTCCTCGACCTCGGCGCGGAGCTTCTCGTTGTCCCGCCAGAACTGGTGGTGGGTCTGCCAGTCGCCCTCCACCAGGGCGTGCCTGATGAACAGCTCCCGGCTCAGCGCCGGGTCGATCCGACCGAAGTTGACCTTGCGGGAGGTGACCAGCGGGACGCCGTACAGGGTGACCTTCTCGTAGGCCATCACGGCGGCCTGCTTCTTCTCCCAGTGCGGCTCGCTGTAGCTGCGTTTGACCAGGTGCTGGGCCAGCGGCTCGACCCACTCCGGCTCCACCCGCCCGGCGACCCGCCCCCACAGCCGGGAGGTCTCCACCAGCTCGGCGGCCATCACCCAGCGCGGCGGCTTCCTGAACAGCGCCGAACCGGGGAAGACCGCGAACTTCGCCCCCCGGGCGCCCAGGTACTCGTGCTTCTGGGCGTCCTTGAGCCCGATGTGCGACAGCAGGCCGGGCAGCAGCGACTGGTGCACCTTCGGGGTGTCGATCTCCTCCGGCAGGTCGGCGGCGACCCCGCGCCGGCCCCCGTCGGCCGGGGGCTGCGCCGCGCCCCGCCGGCCCCGCCGCCCGTCACCCTGCTCCGGGGTACGCAGCACCTGCCGCAACTGGGCGACGATGTCCTGCCACTCGCGGACCCGCAGGTAGTTGAGGTACTCCGCCCGGCACATCCGGCGGAACGCGCTGGAGGACAGCTCCCGCTGCTGCTCGCGCAGGTAGCGCCACAGGTTGAGCAGCGACACGAAGTCGGACTCCCGGTCGGTGAACCGGGCGTGCGCCTGGTCGGCCTGGGCCTGCTTGTCCGCCGGCCGCTCCCGGGGATCCTGGATCGACAGCGCGGCGGCGATCACCAGCACCTCGGTGGCGCAGCCGTTGCGTTCGCCCTCGATCACCATCCGGGCCAGCCGGGGGTCGACCGGGAGCTGGGCCAGCCGCCGGCCCAACGGGGTGAGCCGTTTGGCCGGGTCGGCCTCGGTCGGGTCCAGCGCACCCAGCTCGTGCAGCAGGTTCACCCCGTCGGTGACGTTGCGCCGGTCCGGCGGGTCGATGAACGGGAACGCGGCCAGGTCACCGAGGCCGATGGCGGTCATCTGGAGGATGACCGAGGCGAGGTTGGTGCGCAGGATCTCCGGGTCGGTGAACTCCGGCCGGGAGGCGAAGTCCTGTTCGTCGTAGAGCCGGATGCAGATGCCGTCCGAGGTCCGGCCGCAGCGGCCCTTGCGCTGGTTGGCCGACGCCTGGGAGACCGGCTCGATGGGCAGCCGCTGCACCTTGAGCCGGCTGGAGTAGCGGGAGATCCGGGCCGAACCCGGGTCCACCACGTACTTGATGCCGGGCACGGTCAGCGAGGTCTCCGCGACGTTCGTGGCGAGCACCACCCGGCGTCCGGCGTGCGGGGCGAAGACCCGGTGCTGCTCGGCGGCCGACAGCCTGGCGTACAGCGGCAGGATCTCGGTGCCGAGCAGCGCGCGTTTCGACTGGGTCAGCTTGCCCAGCGCCTCGGCGGTGTCCCGGATCTCCCGCTCACCGCTGAGGAAGACCAGGATGTCGCCAGGCCCCTCGGCGGCCAGCTCCTGCACCGCGTCGCCGATCGCCTGGATCTGGTCGCGGACGTTCTCCTCGTCGTCGCCCCCGTCCTCGTCGCCCTCGGCCACCTCGACCAGCGGCCGGTAGCGCACCTCCACCGGGTACGTCCGCCCGGACACCTCGACGACCGGCGCGGGCTTGCCGTCGGCGTCGGCGAAGTGCTCGGCGAACCGGGCGGTCTCGATGGTCGCCGAGGTGATGACCACCTTAAGGTCGGGACGGCGGGGGAGCAGCTGGCGCAGGTAGCCCAGGATGAAGTCGATGTTGAGGCTGCGTTCGTGCGCCTCGTCGATGATCAGGGTGTCGTACTGGCGCAGCATCCGGTCGGTCTGCAACTCGGCCAGCAGGATGCCGTCGGTCATCAGCTTGACCAGGCTGCGGTCGCTCACCTGGTCGGTGAAGCGGACCTTGTAGCCGACCACGTCGCCCAGCTCGGTGCCGAGTTCCTCGGCGATCCGGTCGGCGACCGTCCGGGCGGCCAGCCGGCGGGGCTGGGTGTGCCCGATCAGCCCGGTGATCCCCCGCCCCAGCTCCAGGCAGATCTTGGGTAGCTGGGTGGTCTTACCGGAGCCGGTCTCACCGGCCACGATCACCACCTGGTGGTCGCGGATGGCGGCGGCGATGTCGTCGCGCCGCTCGCTGACCGGCAACTGCGCGGGGTACGTGATCGTCGGCACGGCGGCCCGCCGGGTGGCCAGCCGGCCCTCCGCCCGGGACACCTCCCCGGCGATCTCGGCCAGCGCCTCGTCGCGCCGCTGCGGGTCGCGCAGCTTACGCACCCCGTCCAGCCGCCGCTGGAGGCGACGCTGGTCGCGGAACATCAGCGCAGTGAGCCGGCGGTGCAGCTCACGGGCGGACACGGTGGCGGCGGGCGCGGCGGGGCCGGCGGCGGTTGGATTCTGCATGTCGTCGCCAAGGATAGGCAGCCGACCACCGGACCGCCCCCGGGTTACGCCCCGGAGTCCCACGGCCGCTGGTGGGTCGGCTACCCCCGGCTGTCCCGGCGCAGGTCACGGGCCGGGTGGGGGCGGGCGCGCGGTGCGGTGCGCGACCGGTCACGTCCCCCGGTGCGCTGCCCGGGAAACGGGCCGCCGCCGGGCTACGCTGAGCGCCGACGACGCGACCACGGGGGCTGCCGGATGACGACGACGATGCTGGACACCGACCGCGCGCTGGTCCAGGCCGCCACGGCGGTCGCCAAGCTGCGCTGCCGCAGCGAGAACCACACGGTCGCGGCGGCGGCCCGGACCACCGACGGCCGGGTCTTCACCGGGGTGAACCTGTTCCACTTCACCGGCGGCCCCTGCGCGGAGCTGGTGGCCATCGGCGCCGCCGCCACCCAGGGCGTGGGGGAACTGGAGACCATCGTCGCGGTGGGTGACCGGGGACGCGGCGTGATCCCGCCGTGCGGGCGGTGCCGGCAGGTGCTGCTCGACTACCACCCGGGCATCCAGGTCATCGTCGGACCGCTGGACGCCCTGCGCAAGGTGCCGGTGGCCGACCTGCTGCCGGACACCTACATCTGGGCCGAGCAGCGGCTCGACGCCTCCGCCATCGTCCGGACCGGGCAGTGGCCGATGCCGACGGTCCCGGCGAGCCGCCCCGCCTCGGAGGACTGAGCCCCCGTCGTGACGACCGGCCCGGCCGGGTGCGGTCAGCCGTCCTTTGCCGCCACGTCCAGGGCGAGGGCGCGGGTGCGGTCCATCAGCTCCGCCGCCTCGGCCGCGTCCCGGCCGATGCAGACCGCGCCGAACTTGCCGTGGTCGGGCAGAGCGCTGAGCATGTGCAGCACCGTGCCGGTGCGCCGGGTGTGGTCGTAGCGCAGCGGTGACCGCTCGACGGCGTCGATCAGCCGGGCCGGGGCCAGCCCCACCAACGACGGGTCGGTGATCGAGTCGGACGCCTGATAGACCCGCTCCGCGCGGCCGTCGGGGGTGTCGGTGAACAGCCTGCCGTCGGCGTCCGGCACGGTGTCGAGCAGGTGGCTGGCCATCACGAAACCGTGCTTGGTGCCGGTCGCGCGCAGGTTCAGCTCGCAGCCGAGCACCCGCACCGTCGCGCCCCGACGGGCGGCGAGGAAGTCGACGCCGTAGTCGCCAGTGGTGACGCCCTGCGCCACGAGGTACCGGCCGACGCGCAGGCCGTACTCCACCACCGTGTCGCGGTAGGCGGCGTCGGCCGGGAACGAACTGCCGACGTAGGTCAGCCCCACCCCACCGAGCACCTGGTCGTGGGTGGAGACGCACTCGACGTCGCCGGTCGGGGTCACCCGGCCTTGGAAGCTGGGGCTGCGCAGCTCGTCGGCCTCGACGAACTCCTCGGCGACGATGCCGGCGTGGGGGATCAGGTCGGCGAACTCCGCCCAGCCCAGCCTGCCGTCGACGAGGCGGCTGCCGGGCAGCCGCTTGGCCACGGCGGCGACCACCTCGGCCCGGTCGGTGCCGGTGACGTCGGTCAGGTCGACGGTGGCGTTGCCCATCCCCGCGCCGTACGCGGTGCTGCTCAGCTTCAGCACCAGCCGGCGTCGCCCGGCCAGCACGAGGTCGGCGACCGCCTCGGCGAGCGTGTCGACGTCGTGGCACTCGGGGGTGCCCGCCGGCACCTCGATGCCGAGCGCCCGGAACATCTCCCGGCCGGCGCTCTTGGTGCCGAGCGGGATGTACCCGGCGTCGGCCTGGTCCCCGGGGACGCCGAGGGCGGCGGCGTAGTCCTGTAGGGGGCGGGACGGCTCGAAGTAGCTCAGCGCGACCTCGTCACCCGCCTGCCGGGCGGCGGCGACGAAGTCGGCCACCCGCTCGCGCAGCCGGGTGGCCGCCGGGTTGGTCGGGTCGAGCAGCTTGTCGCTCAGCCAGCGGGGCGAGGAGTCGTCGAGGCTGCCGACCACCACCCGGTCCCGGCGGGGATCCCGCCCGTCGACCGGCTCCTGCGGCAGCAGCCCGAGGAAGTAGTCCACCTGGCGGTCGGCGTCGATCATGCGGGGGGCGGTGACGTAGAGCAGCGAACCGCCGCCACGGCAGACCACCGCGACGATCGCCGCCCCGACCGGCCGTTCGGGAAACAACGTCGATCCGCTCAACCGTTCCAACAGTTCGGGGCTGCATTCCCGGCTCTGCACGGAAACGACGGCACGACGGATGCCGGTGACGGCCATCGCGATCATTCTCCTCGGCGACGGAGGTCGACGGGCGGTCGTGCCACCGGAGGTGACATGACCGCCCGTCCGACGGACGGTGGGCCCGACCCTAACACCGCGATCGACGCCCCGAGGTGACCCGCGTCCGCCCGCGATTCCCCCGCCGTCAGGGGTGGGTCAGCGCTTTCACCACCGCGAATGCACCGTCCTGTTTGAGTACGGTGCGGTGGTACAGCTCGGTGTAGAAGGCGCAGAACAGCCGGTACACGTTGGTGATGTGTTCCACCACCCGCCGCCGGTCGTCGTCGGTGTGCACGAACGTCATGAGCACGTCCCACACGAAATCGGTGTGGTCGTCCTCCAGGTCGTGGTTGACGTGCGCCTGCTGACCCTTGGCCATGCCCGCGCCGAGCACCTGCTCGACGTTCTCGATCCAGTCCGGTTGGGTCATCAGCGAAACGTTCTCGATGAAGTACGAACTGGACAGCGAGGCCAGCGGCCGGCCCTCGTGTTCGAGGCCGTAGTAGAAGTAGCCCTGGAGCAGTTTGGTGGAGAACATCGGCTCGGTCGAGTAGATCTCCTCCCGGCTCACCCCGACCCGTTCCAGGTCCTTGGCGAACATCGAGTCGTGCAGCATCTCGTCCTCGGTGTACGCACACCACTTCTTGGCCAGCACCGGGTTGTGCTTGGTGAAGTAGTGGATCGTCAGCGCGTCGATCCACCGCTTCATCCGCAGCCGGAGGATGATCTCGATGACGTGCCGCTGGTAGTAGGCCATGTTGATGTCCCTGGCCCGGAAGAGGTGGTCCGCGCCCTCGACCTCGCGGTAGAACTGCTGCACCATCTGTCGCAGCAGTTCGTCGACCTCCTGCTTGAACTCGGCGTGCTCGTTCTTCGTCATGCGCTTGCCGGCCCCTGTCGTCAGTCGGATGCCGCGGCCGGAATCGCGTACTGCCGGCTGCGGCGGGAGATGGCGGTCTTGTCGGGAAGGTGGCGGTCGAGCATTTCCAGGCCGCGGGCGACGCGGCGGACCCGTTCGACGGTCCGTGCCTCACTCGGCGGGTCGTACGGATGTTCCTGCACGCTCGCGCCCATCTTGAGCATCACCGGTGCGGCGATCTGGACGATCTCGGCCAGTTCGTAGAACCGGATGAAGCCGCCCTTGGTGCGGTAGACGTCGGTGGGCACGTCCATCGGCAGTTCGGGGTTGAGCCGCCGGATCTCCTGGATCATCGGCAGGCCCAGGTCGTGCGCCAGGGTGATGCTGTCGGCACCGTTCTCGGCGAAGATCCGCGCCAGGAACGGGTTCGTCGGCATGCAGTGGCTGGAGGTCTTGAAGACCAGGTCGGCCGGGAGCAGCCCGTCCGACCGCAACTCCGCGAGCACCCGCAACACGCCGATGTCGTAGACGGTGATGCCCCGGCAGCCGAGCGCCGCGAGCCGTAGCGCCTCGGCGACGCAGGCACGGATGCCGTCGCTGTTGTTGATCTGCCGCCCCATCTCCAGGCCGAAGCCGGTGCGGTAGAAGGCGCTCTTCGTGTCGTACTCGGGGCGCGGGCCCAGGCTGACCACGATGCCGTGGTCGTTCTCCCGGCACAGGGCGAACATGTCGGTCAGTTCGGCGTCCGAGAGCAGAAACGACCCCAGCGTCTCGTTGAACCGGGTGACCCGGACCCCGTGCTCGTTGAGCAGTTTGACCATGATTTCGAGGTCGCGCATCGAGTTCACCGCCGGGATCTCGACGCCGAACTGCCCGCCCCCGTCGAACTCGCCGGCCGAGCGGTGGAATTCGACGGTGTCGGTGAACGGGTAGCCCTTTCCGGCCAGCCAGTCCCGTGCCGCACTGCCGGACATGGTTACGTCGTTCACGCGATCTCCTGTCGGGGTGCCGGATCGGGGGTGATGCCCAGTGCCGCGGCCAGTGCCGCGCGGGCGGCCGGTGTCGGGGCGTGCACCAGGCACAGCACCCGGTCGAACTCTCCGACCTCGGCGGCGAAGAATGCGTCGACGCGCCGGTTTCCGGAGCGTGGCTGGTACCGCCAGAAGTCACTGCCGACGCTGCCGCCGCCGTGCACGACCACCCCGGTACGGGGATCGAACCGGCATTCCGGTGACAGTCGGGCGGCCAGTCGGGCGGCCAGCCGGCGTACCTCGTCGGGGTCGGAGCCGTCGAGGGACGGATAGCAGCGGATGTCGTCGTGCACGGTGAACCGGTGCATCACCGCGTACGCCTTCGGCGTGTAGGTCTTCATCGCCACCAGTTCCGGAAAGTCGCCGAGCCGGCGGGTGATTTCGCGGAACAGTCGGGAGACCAGACCGAAGGCGACGGTTCCCCCGTGGTGGTCCTCGGCGACCAGCAGGGTTTCGATGTAGGTGAAGGGCTGGTCGTCGGGGTCGCGTTCGGTGGCGGCGATGAGCCCGACGCACCCGTGGGCCGTCTCGGCGGCGACGAGGTGGTGGCTCTCCCGCAGGATGTGCTGTTTGGTGGCCAGGTAGTCGGCGACCTGGTGGCGGGGCATCGACCGGGCCAGGTCGGTGCGTATTCGGTGGACGAAATCAGGGGGGATCGATTCTGCCCCGGCGAAGTAGCGGAACCGGACGTGACTCATCGGAAATTCCACCTCCGATCGACCAGGTGCTTTTCTGCGCCATTACGCATCGAGGTAGACCAACGTTATTTCCGCAACACTCTACGTTCGGGGCCGGCGCTCAAGGTGATCGGGGCGGTATTTGGGAAAGTCTGCAACGACAGACAGATCGGACGGCGGCGGTGCCGTCCGATCTGTCTCAGAAAACTATGCAGGTCAATGCATAAACGAATGTTCCGGGAGTGTGGTCAGGCGGCGGTGGACCAGATGGCGCGGAAGGCGGCCGCCTCGCCGGCGAGCCACTGCTCGACCTGTGCCGGCTTGACATGCTCGGGCGTCCGGTGTGCCACCCCGCGCCGCACGTCCACCAGGACCGGCTCGGCGTGCGGCAGCACCGCGTCCATGTGTCGGGCCATCAGGTGCAGGGTGGCCAGGGCCGCCTCCTCGCTCGGCGGGGTTTCGTCGAAGTGCAGCCGCACCGCTTCGGCGTGGCCGTCGGCGTACCGGACGCCGAAGTGGGGATTGATCTTGACGGGCAGGTCGCCGAGCATCGCGAGGGCGTCGCGGGTCTGCGCCAGGTCGACGCCGGCCGGCTCGCCGAGCGACGCCAGCCACGCCGTCGCGCCGGGCGTCAGCGCCTGGTAGAGCGGACGCCAGCGCGGCTTGACCAGATCGGCCACCCCGGCCAGGTGGGTGCCGCCGGTGTGGAAGGCGATGTCGGCCTTGAGTGCCTTGACGAACTGGCCGTGCGGGTTGAAGCCGTGCCGGCTGGCCCGCTGCTTGCGCAGCCCGCCGACGAAGCTTGCCTTGGTGGGCCCGGTGCGGTCGACGTACCGGGTGAAACCGAGGAGGGTGGCGTACGGCGTGAGGGGGGCGTTGACGGGCGCGGTCACGAGCGTCCTCCCAGGTCAGGAACTCGATTAGTACATACATTCTAATCGACGGGGGTGACATCTCCCAGGGGGTGGAAGCCGTCGATCCTCCATGTTCCGGCGCACTGGCCAACGTCGGCCGGACCGGACCACGCCCGCGCCATCGGAGTGACCATGCCGGCCGTCGACGCACCTGGCGTTTCCTACACTCGCCACCATGGCGACGTCACCTGCTGCCGTTCGAGACCTTGGCTACGAACTGAAGGAACTCGGTTGGGTCAGCGATCTCCTGGTGGCAGGGTCGTTGGCCACCGGTGACTACGTCCCACGCATCAGCGACCTTGATCTGGTCGCGCTTGTCGACGGCCCTGTCGACACCGGTCGGCAGGCAGCACTATCAGTGATCCACCGTCGACTCGACAGCGGGAGCGGCGCGGGCTTCAGCCTGGGCTGCGTATACGTCGACACCGCGACCATCTCCGATATCGAGGAGCAGCATCCGACCTGGACGCACGGCCAACTCGTTCACCGCGTTCTTTCCCGGGTCACCAGAGCAGAACTGGCGCGACACGGATACGAGGTCTTCGGACGCCCGCCGCGCGAGGTCTTCCCCGCAGTCTCAGCCGAGGACATCCGGGCGGCGGCCCGCGCCGAGCTCACCGGCTACTGGGCCTGGGCCGCTCGACGTCCGTGGATCTGGGTGGACCCCATCATCGCTGAACTCGGCCTCACCTCCATGGCCAGGGGTCGCCACGCACTCGACAAGGGCGAACTCCTCACCAAGACGCAGGCCATCGAACAGGCGCACGCCCCGACCTGGCTGATCGACCAACTCAGCGCGAGACGGCGAGGCGAAGCCGTCTCCTCGCCTCGGATACGGACAGCCGTAGTCGCCTGGCTCGACGCCCGCCGGACAGTCGCCCGCGCGAAGCGCGCTCGGTGAACTCCCGACTCCCGCCTCACCGCAACGCCCCGGGCGGCCACCGATGCCCGGACACGGACGCACCGGACGGCCCCTGCGGAGAAGAACTCAGAGCTGCCCCACGTCCGTCACCCGGACCACGGCGGCCCCCACCTCGTCCGAGGCGACCAGGTCGACCTCGGCGCTGATCCCCCAGTCGTGGTCGCCCTCCGGGTCGTCCAGGATCTGCCGGACGGTCCACTTCTCCCGGCCCTGCTCGATCATGAGCAGCGCCGGGCCACGCGCGTCCGGCCCCACCCCGATCCCGTCGTACGCCGCGAAGTACGGCTCCAGCGCCTCCGCCCAGGCGTCGGCGTCCCACCCGGACGCCCCGTCCAGCTCGCCCAGGTCCCACCAGCGGCGCAGGGCGGCCAGCTCGACCCGGCGGAACAACGCGTTGCGCACCAGCACCCGGAAGGCACGGGCGTTGCGGGTGACCGCCGGCACCCGCTCCTCCAGCGACGCGTGCGCCTGGGCGGCGTCGGCGACGTCGGACGGGTTGCGCAGCCGCTCCCACTCGTCGATCAAGCTGGAGTCGACCTGCCGGACCAGCTCGCCCAGCCACTCGATGAGGTCGACCAGCTCCTCGGTCTTGGCGTCCTCGGGCACGGTCTGCCGCAGCGTCTTGTACGCGTCGGCGAGGTAGCGCAGCACCAGCCCCTCGGACCGGGTCAGCCCGTAGAACTGCACGTACTCGCCGAAGGTCATCGCGCGTTCGTACATGTCCCGCACCACGGACTTGGGGGAGAGCTGGTGGTCGGCGACCCACGGGTGCCCCTGCCGGTACATCTCGTACGCGGCGTGCAGCAGCTCCGCCAGCGGCTTCGGCCAGGTCACCTCGTCGAGCAGCTCCATACGGGCCTCGTACTCGATGCCCTCGGCCTTCATCGCGGCCACCGCCTCGCCGCGCGCCTTGAACTGCTGCGCGGAGAGCACCTGGCGCGGGTCGTCGAGGATCGACTCGATCACGCTCAACACGTCCAGCGCGTACGACGGGGAGTCGGCGTCGAGCAGTTCGATGGCGGCCAGGGCCAGCGGCGACAGCGGCTGGTTGAGCGCGAAGTCGAGCTGGAGGTCGACGGTGAGCCGGACCCGGCGGCCCGTCTCGTCGGGCTCGTCGAGCTGTTCGACCACCCCGCCGGCCCGCAGCGCTCGGTAGATGGCGATCGCCCGGCGGATGTGCCGGCGCTGGGCGGCGGCGTCCTCGTGGTTGTCGGTGAGCAGGTGCCGCATCGAGGCGAACGCGTCACCCGGGCGGCCGATCACGTTGAGCAGCATCGAGTGGCTGACCTGGAAGCTGGAGGTCAACGGCTCCGGCTCGGCCTCGACCAGGCGCTGGAACGTCGGCTCGCCCCAGCCGACCGAGCCCTCCGGTGGCTTCTTCTTCACCACCTTGCGCCGCTTCTTCGGGTCGTCACCGGCCTTGGCCAGGGCCTTCTCGTTGTCGATCACGTGCTCGGGGGCCTGCACCACCACCCGGCCGAGGGTGTCGAAGCCGGCCCGCCCGGCCCGGCCGGCGATCTGGTGGAACTCGCGGGCCTTGAGCAGCCGGGTGCGCACCCCGTCGTACTTGCTCAGGCCGGTGAACAGCACCGTGCGGATCGGCACGTTGATGCCCACGCCCAACGTGTCGGTGCCGCAGATGACTTTCAGCAGCCCGGCCTGGGCCAGCGTCTCCACGAGCCGGCGGTACTTGGGCAGCATCCCGGCGTGGTGCACGCCGATGCCGTGGCGCACCAGCCTCGACAGGGTCTTGCCGAAGCCGGAGGTGAACCGGAAGTTGCCGATCGCGGCGGCGATCATGTCCTTCTCGGCCCGGGTGCAGACGTTGACGCTCATCAGCGCCTGGGCGCGTTCCAGCGCGGCGGCCTGGGTGAAGTGCACCACGTACACCGGGGCCTGCTTGGTCTCCAGCAGCTCTTCGAGGGTCTCGTGCAGCGGCGTCATCGCGTACGAGAAGATCAGCGGGACCGGCCGCTCGGCCGACCGGACGACGGCGGTCGACCGGCCGGTACGCCGGGTCAGGTCGTCGACGAACCGGGTGGTGTCGCCCAGAGTGGCCGACATCAGCACGAACTGCGCCTGCGGCAGCTCGATGATCGGCACCTGCCAGGCCCAGCCCCGGTCCGGCTCGGCATAGAAGTGGAACTCGTCCATGATCACCTGGCCGACGTCGGCCCGCGCGCCCTCGCGCAGCGCCAGGTTGGCCAGGATCTCGGCGGTGCAGCAGATGATCGGGGCGTCGGCGTTGACGCTGGCGTCGCCGGTCAGCATGCCGACGTTCTCCGCGCCGAACACCTCGCACAGCGCGAAGAACTTCTCCGACACCAGGGCCTTGATCGGCGCGGTGTAGAAGCTCGTCCGGTCGTCGGCCAGGGCGGTGAAGTGCGCCGCGATCGCGACCAGGCTCTTGCCCGAACCGGTCGGCGTATTCATGATCACGTTCGCGCCGGAGACGATCTCGATGACCGCCTCCTCCTGGTGCGGGTAGAGGTCCAGCCCACGCTCGGACGCCCAGCCGGCGAACGCGTCGAAGAGGGTGTCGGGGTCGGCGCTTCGAGGCAGCGCGGCAGTCAGCGTCATAGCGCCCCCATCGTGCCCGCACCACCACCCCGCCCGCCAACCGGGCCACCCGCGCGCTGAACCCTGGGGGTCGAGGTAGCGGCATCACTACCGGTCGGACACCGCCGGACGGGCCGCGCAGCGGGCTCAGCGGCGGCGGTGCACCAGATCGAAGACGGGCCGCCCGGCGGTCAGGGCCCGCCGCTCGAACTTGGTCACCGGGCGGTGGGCGGGCCGGGGAGCGTACCCGCCGTGCACGTCGACCAGCTCCGGGTCGGCGGTCAGCGTCGAGCGCATCGACCCGGCGTACTCGGCCCAGTCGGTGGCGCAGTGCAGCGTCCCGCCGCCGGCCAGCCGGGACCGCAGCAACGCCACGTGCTCCGGCTGGATGATCCGCCGCTTGTGGTGCCGCGACTTGGGCCACGGGTCCGGGAAGAACACGTGCACCGCGTCCAGGCAGCGCTCGGGCATGGCCCGGAGCAGCTCCAACGCGTCACCCTGGGCGACCCGGACGTTGCCCAGGCCGTGCCGCTGCACCAGGTCGAGCAGGTTGGCGATGCCCGGGGTGTGCACCTCGACCGCCAGGTAGTCCCGGTCCGGGTCGGCGGCGGCCATCGCCGCGGTGGCGTCACCCATCCCGGAGCCGATCTCCAGCACCACCGGCGCGCCCCGACCGAAGAACCCGGCCGGATCGACCGGCCCGTCGAGGTCGGCGATCTCGATCCCGTACGCCGGCCGCAGCCGGGCCAGCGCGTCGGTCTGCCGGCTGGTCATCCGGCCCCGTCGGGGGTGGAAGGTGCGGATCGTCCCGGTGCCCGGCCGGGCCACCGGGACGGCGGGGTTCTGGTCGATGGAGGTCACAGCGACCCGAGCCTACGCGACGGTTCCGCCGTATCGGATGTGCCGTCGGTCGGAGGGTGAGACGATTCATCCCGTACGGCAGGTCGGCGTCCGGGTCGGTCCGGCGCTGCCCCGGGGCGCCGGAAGGGGGAGACGTGTCGGTTCCGCTGTACCGCACCGCGCTCGCGGTCGCCGCCGGTGCCCTCGTCCCCGCGCTGTGGCACACCGCCCCGGCACCCGCCGCCCCGCCTTCCGCCGTTCCGGTCTCCGCCGCCCCGCTTTCCATGGCCCCGCTTTCCACCTCGCCGTTTTCCGTAGCCCGGCTTTCCGCCGCTCCGCAGGCTGTCGCCGTGGCCCCGGGGCCGGGTCAGCCCCCGCCCGACGGCGGTGGTGAGCCGCAGCCGCCGCCAGGCGTGCTCTTCGTCGAGGTGACCCCGGGGACCGTCGAGCCGGGTTACCTGGTCGGCATCCGGGCGAGCTGCCACGACAACTCGATCCCGGCGACCGTCGTGTCCGACGCCTTCGGCCGGGTCCAGGTGCAGCCGCAGCGCGGGCTGCTCACCGCCGCGCCGATGGTCAAGGAGCGCGTCCGCCCGGGCAACTACCGGGTCAAGCTGGAATGCCCCGACGGGGCGACCGCCTCGACGGCGCTCCAGGTGGTCAAGAAGGTCAAGCCCAGCCCCGGGCCGCACACCGGCTTCGGCGGCGCGGCCGGTGCCGGCGGGCTGCCCGGCGGGCTGCTCGTGCCCGGCGGGCTGGCGTTGACCATCGCCGGGGCCGTCGTCGGTATCGTGGCGGCCCGCCGGCCGCGTGGCGTCACCGGGCAGTGACGTGCCGCCCGCCTCCCCGGGTCCGCGCAACGGCCCGCTCCCGCCCCCCGGCAGCCCGCCCCCCGGTGGTACGCGGTCGCACCCTTCCCCCTCCGGCGGCCCGCTGCCCGGCGGTGCCCGCCCACGCTGGGGTGGCCTGATCCCCCCACCGCCCGGTCCGCCGCCGTCCGCCGCCGCGACCGCGACCGCGCAGCACGGCACTCCGACCCGCAGCACTGCGCCCCGGCCGCCCGACGATCCGATGTCGCCGCCGTTCCGTGCCCCGGTCCCGTCCAGCGGCGGCCCGACCGGCTCCGGCCGGTCCCCGTCCAGCAGCGCCCCGGCCCCGGCCGCCCCGGACGGCGGCCGGTCCCCGACGCGCGGCCCGTGGTCGGTGCCGCTGGCGGTGGTGCTGGTGCTGCTCGGGGTCTTCGCCACCGGTGCCGGGCTGGGGCGCTCGGTCGGGCCGCTGGACCGGACGGGCACGCCCTCGCAACGTCCGGCCGCCGACGCCCGGCGGAGTCCCGCGCCGGGCAGCCTGCCGGCCAGCCGACCGGTCCGGCTCACCGTGCCCACCATCAAGGTGGCCGCCCCGGTGGCCCCGGTCGGTCAGGCCCGCGACGGGTCGATCGACGTGCCGCCGCTCGACCGGCACAACGAGACCGGCTGGTACGACCGGGGCCCGACCCCCGGCGAGCCCGGCCGGGCGATCATCGTCGGCCACGTGGACTCGAAAGACGGCCCCTCGGTCTTCTACGACCTGCGCAAACTCGCCCCCGGCGACACGATCGAGGTGACCCGGGAGGACCGACGGGTGGTGGTGTTCCGGGTCGATTCGGTGGAGTTCTTCGACAAGTCGGCCCTGCCCGCCGACCGGGTCTACGGCCGCGACGGCGCACCCGCCCTGCGGTTGATCACCTGCGGCGGCCAGTGGATCGGCGGACGCACCGGATACGCCGACAACGTCATCGCGTTCGCCTCGCTGGCGGCGACGCGGTCACCCTGAGCAGCCGGAGCGTTATTGCGGCGACGCCGCCCGCCGGCGGATGGCAGGATCGCGCGGTGACGGCGGACGTGGTGCGGCAGGCTTTCACCTGGATCGAGTCGGTGGCGGTGCCCGCCGACGGCGGCCCGCTCTGGCGGGAGGCGGGCGAACCCTTCGACGACCTGTACGCCGGCACCGCCGGGGTGCTGCTCGGCTGCGCCGAGGCCACCGCCGCCGCCTCCCCGGCGGGCGGGCTGCCCACCGGGACCGCGCCGCCCGTCACCGGGTCGGACAGCGGGACCGGGTCGGCTCACGACCGGGTCGCGGCCGGTGCCCGGGACCGGTTGGTGCACCTCGCCCGGCACGAGCCGGACGCCCCGACGCTGCCCGACGACGGAATGTTCGGCGGTTGGGCCGGAGCTGCCGTCGCCCTGCGCGCCTGGGGTCGGGTCGCCGCCGACCCGGTCGCCCTCGACGTCGCCGCGTCGGTGACGGCACGCGTCGCCGAACGGCTGCGCGACCGCCCGGTGGACCCGGGCCGGTGCTCCGACGTCATCTCCGGCGACGCGGGCATCCTGCTGGCCCTCCTCGACGCCCACGACGACACCGCTCCGGTGGTGACGCAGGCGGCTCACCTCCTCGCCGACGGGCTGGTCGGGCTCGCCGAGGAACACCCGGACGGGCCGCACTGGCGGATGAGGGCCGGCGACGAGCGCCTGATGCCGGGCTTCTCCCACGGCACCGCCGGGGTCGCCTACGCCCTCGCCGTCGCCGGTGTCACCCTGCGCCGCGACGACCTGCTCGACACCGCCGTCCGGGCCGCCGACGGCCTGCTGGCCATGGGCCACCACCCGGACGGCTGGGCGTTGCCGCTGCTGGTCCCGCCCCGCCCGGACCGCCCGGCTGTCAACTTCGGCTGGTGCCACGGGCCCACCGGTACGGTGCGGCTGTTCACCCTGCTGGACACCGTCGACCCGCAGCCCCGCTGGCAGCGGGCCGTGGACGGATGCCTGCGGGCGCTGCGCGACAGCGGCCTGCCGCAGCGGAGGTACCCGGGCTACTGGGACAACCTCGCCCGGTGCTGCGGCACGGCCGGCGTCGGGCAGTTGCTGCTCGACCGCTACCGGTCCACCGCCGACCCCGCCCTGCTCGACTGGGCGCACCGGCTCGCCGGGGACGTGCTCGCCCGGACCGTGACCACCCCGACGGGGGTCGCCTGGTCCAACACCGAGCACACCCGGACCCCGGCGGAACTGCCGCCGGAGCCCGGGTTCATGCAGGGCGCCGCCGGGATCGCCGGCTGGCTCGCCCGGCTCGCCGCCCCCACCACCGCGCCTGTCCTGCCCTGGCTCTGACCGCCGGGGCCGCCGGTCAGCCCTTGCCGGTCACCTGCTGGACCACCTCGAACTCCAGCAGCGTCGCGCCGGAGGCGACCGGCCGCTGCTGCTCGCCGCCCCCACCACCGGCGTGCGCGGCCCGCGACGGCCCGGCCGCCCACGCCTGGTACGCCTCCTCGGTCTCCCAGCGGGTGTACACGAAGTAGCGGCTCTCGCCGGCCACCGGGCGCAGCAGTTCGAAGCCGAGGAAACCGGGGGAGTTCTCCACCGCGCCGGCCCGGGCGGCGAACCGCTTCTCCAACTCCTCGCCGGCACCGGGCGGGACGTCGATCGCGTTGATCTTCACGACTGCCATCTCCCCACCCTAGCCCCGCGCCACCGGGCCGGCCCCCGGCTGGTGCGCCGCGTCCGGTGAACGGATCGTGGAGAGTTGTCGTCGCCCCGCCCGCCACAACTCTCCACGATCCACCTGCCGCCGGCCCGTCCCGGCGAAACGATCAGTCGGTGGGTGGGTGGAGCCAGGCCAGGAAACGGTCGGTCAGGTCGACCTGACGACCACAGTCGAGCTGCGTCAGGTGTTCGGTAGCCTCCACCGACAACTCGGCCAGGAGAACCCGAAGAACGAATCTCTACGGGACGCGCTGACCGCCGCCGGGCTCACGGTCGGCCAGCTCGCGGAGAAGTGCGACGTCGATGCCAAGACCGTGCAGCGGTGGGTCAGCCGGGGTCGCCTGCCGCATCCACGTTCGCGGGTGCGGGTGGCAGGTCTCCTGGGTAAGGATGTGGACGTGCTGTGGCCTGATGCTGTGCGTCGCGCGGTCAAGTTGGGTGCGGACCGGGAGTTGGTGGGCGTCTATGCCCGCCGTTCCGACCTGCCCCGGTCGCTGTTCCGGGAGTTGATCGAGGGAGCGCGGTCCCGCCTCTGGTTCGGCGGCTACACGAGCTACTTCGTCTGGCTGGACGTGCCGAACGCCGCCGGGACCCTGGGGGCGAAGGCGCAGGCCGGAGCGGACGTACGTTTCCTGCTCGGTGACCCGGCGAGCCCGGTCACCGCCGGTCGGGACCGGGTCGAGGCGACCCCCCTCGACCTCGGGACCCGGATCGCCATGACGCGTGCCGAGATCGGCAAGTCGCCCACCCCGCTGGCCGTGCGGCTGTCCGACCGGCACGTCGCGATGTCGGTCTGGGTGTTCGACGACGACGCGATCGTGGCCACCCACATCGGCGGCGCGCTGGGCCAGGACTCCGTCACGTTCCACCTGCGACAGCGGGAAAGCGACGGGCCGTTCAGCAGGTACGTCGAGCACTTCGAGGCGCTCTGGGCCGATGCGGCGCAGCGGCAGCCCGCCGATGCGGCAGTAGAGCAGCGGGGCTGACCGGCTGGGTGTGGCGCGTTACCGGGCCCCGGTCGGGTGGGTCGGCTCCGTGCCGGGCAGGTCGGCGTCGATCACGACCGGGGCGTGGTCGGAGGGGCCCTTGCCCTTGCGGGCCTCCCGGTCGACGTACGCGGAGCGGACCGCGCGGGCCAGCGGCGCGGAGGCGTACACCAGGTCGATCCGCATGCCCTTGTTCTGGTGGAACATGCCGGCCCGGTAGTCCCAGTAGGTGTACGGGTGCGGGCCCTTCATCGGGGTGGGCACCACGTCGCTGAGGCCGAGGTCGCGCAGGGCGGCCAGGGCGGCCCGTTCGGCGGGGGTGACGTGGGTCGAGGTGGCGAAGAGCGCCGGGTCCCAGACGTCGGCGTCGGTCGGGGCGACGTTGAAGTCCCCGCAGACGGCGACGGGGCCACCGGCGGCCACCGCCGGCGTCACCGCGTCCCGCAGCGCCGCCAGCCAGGCCAGCTTGTACGCGTAGTGCGGGTCGTCGGTGGCGCGGCCGTTCGGCACGTACACCGACCAGATCCGGACCCCGGCGCAGGTGGCGGCGATGGCGCGGGCCTCGGGCCGGGGGAAGCCCGGCTCGTCGGGGAGCCCGACGGCGACGTCGGTCAGGCCGACCCGGGACAGGACGGCGACCCCGTTCCACCGGCCGTCGCTGTGGCTGGCCACCTCGTAGCCCAGCTCGCCGACCTCGGCGACGGGGAAGGCCCCGTCGGGGCACTTGGTCTCCTGGAGGCAGACCACGTCGGGGGCGGTGCCGGCCAGCCAGTCCAGCAGGCGGGGCAGGCGGGCCTTCACCGAGTTCACGTTCCAGGTCGCCAGGCGCATGGGCCCAGCCTGCCGCATCGCGGCCCGGCCCGCCGGGCCGGCCCGCCGTCGGGCCGGTTCCGGCGCGCGGGGGCGGGTGGGCGGGCCGGGCGGCGGCGACACCGCCCGGCCGTGGGTCAGGCGCCCGGGGTCTCCCCGGGTCGGGTCTGCTCGGCGAGGAAACGCTCCAGCTCGGCACCCAGCTCGTCGGCGGTGGGCAGCGGCCCGGTCTCGGCGGCGAGCAGGTTCTTCTCACCCCGGCCCCGGGCGAACGCGTCGTACTGCTCCTCCAGGGCGGTGACCAGCGCGGCGGCCTCGTCGGTCTGGGCGACCTGCCGGTCGATCTCCACCCGGACCGCCTCGGCGGCGGAGCGCAGGCTCTCGTTGGGCAGCAGCAGACCGGTGCTGCGGGACACCGAGGCGAGCAGCACCTCGGCGGCGGCCGGGTACTCCGTCTGGGCGACGTAGTGCGGCACGTGCGCGGAGAACCCGAGGGCGTCCCGGCCGGTCTCGCCGAGCCGGTACTCCAGCAGGTGCCCGACGCTGCCCGGGACCTGCACCCGCTGCAACCACGGTTCGTAGCCGGCGATCAGCTCACGGCGGGTGGCGTGCGCGGTGACCCCGGTGGGCCGGGTGTGCGGGACGGCCATCGGGATCGAGTTGAGCCCGACGGTGAGCCGGACGTCGAGCCGGGCGACCACCGCGCCGACCGCCGCCACGAACCGCTCCCACTGAAGGTCCGGCTCGGGGCCGGTGAGCAGGAGGAACGGGGTTTCGTCGTCGTCGCGCAGCAGGTGCAGGGCCAGCTCCGGGGCGTCGTAGTCCTCCCAGTGGTCCTCGACGAAGGTCATCACCGGGCGGCGGGACCGGTAGTCGAAGAGCTGGTCGACGTCGAAGGTGGCGATCGTCCGGGCGTCCAGTGAGGTGAGGAGCTGCTCGCGGGCCAGCCGGGTGGCGTTGCCGGCGTCGACGAAGCCGGTGAGCGCCTGGATCAGCACCGGCTGACCGAGGTCGGGCAGATCGTCGGTGAGCTGGTACAGCTCGTGTGGGTCGAGCACCGGTCGGACCTCCTGAGGAAATGCGCCTACGGGCGACCGCGCACGGACGGCACCCGGTTCGGGGAACGTACGCGTCGGCGTCATCCATTCCATCACTGGGCGCGTCGTGACCGATCCGGCTATCAAACCAGGAGGAAGCCACCAATTCGCCGGACGGGCCGGAGTGGCTCGGTCGGACGGTTCCGGCGTGTCACCCGAAAGGGTGACATGGTGGATCATGCGGCCGGCCACGGTGGTCTGGGTGGTCGATCCACTCCGACGACGGCGGGCGCGGTTGTTGACCGCAATGCCCGTTACGGGTGGTATGTCGCCCTGGGTCTGCGTCCGGGGTGGGCGTCCCGGCGGCCCGCCGGAAAGTGTGGCGAGGGCCACTTCCTGCTGGTGGGTGGGCGGGAAAGGGCATGCCTAGCCTCGGCGGATGCGTGACGACGACACCATCGACGACCAGGGGGCCCCTCGGGGCATGACTGGCCGTTCGGACGACACCCCCTCGTCCGTTCAGGTCGGCGTTCTCCGTGAACCCGACTCCCTCCGTACCCGCCTCGGCGGGCTCGTTAACCTTCGCCGCCGCCGGCCGGCGCTGCTCGCCGCCGGGGTGCTCTGCTGCCTCGGCCTCACCGCCGTCGCCGGCGTCCAGGCACTGCCGGACGAGCGGGCCGACGACCGGACCGGCACCGAGGCCGCCCTCGCCGAGCGCGCCCAGCAGCAGGCCGCCTCCCGCGCCGAGGTCCGTACCCCGGTCACGGTCGTGCCCAGCAGCCCGCCCGCCGCCAGCCCGACCGCCGCCACCCCCAGCCCGACCCCGAGCGCGACCAGGACCACCAAGCCCAAGCCCCGGCCGAAGCCGAAGCCCCGACCCAAGCGGATCGTTCCGGTGGCCGGCCTCGACCAGGCCCAGATGGACAACGCCAAGGAGATCGTCAAGGCCGGCCGGGCGATGGGCGTGCCGCGCCGGGCCCTGGTCATCGCGGTGGCCACCGCCATGCAGGAGAGCAACCTCTACAACTACGCCAGCGGGGTGCTGCCCGAGTCGCAGAACTACCCGCACCAGGCGATCGGTTGGGACCACGACTCGGTCGGGCTGTTCCAGCAGCGCCCGAGCAGCGGCTGGGGCGAGGTCGGCCAGCTGATGGACCCGGCGTTCGCCACCCGGGCGTTCCTCACCGCGCTGCTGGAGATCCCCGGCTGGGCGGACCTCCCGCTCACCGTCGCCGCGCAGGCCGTGCAGATCTCCGCCTACCCGGACCTCTACGCCCAGCACGAGTGGCGGGCCACCGAGGTGGTCACCGCCCTCCTGGTCTGAGCCGCCGGCCCGGCCCGCACCGCGGGCCGGGCCGGGCCGGTTCGCGTCGGCGTCGCCGGATGGCTACCCTCGACCGGACACAGTGGACGGTTGGCGGTTGCTCGGATCGGGTACACATGACGCAGGACACCCGATCGGAGGACGACATGTCAGCACTGATGCAGCGGATCAGCGCCTTCCTGCGCTCCCCCAAGGGGCAGCAGCTGGTCGACCGGGGTCGGCGCGAGCTGGCCAAGCCGGAGAACCAGGCACGGCTCAAGCAGGCGGCCGGCAAGCTGTCGGGCCGTCGCCGCTGACCGTCCGCGAACCGATTCCAGCCCGGGAGCACCTGTGACCGAAGCCGTCCCCGTCGACGACGAACCGACCGTCCCCACGCCGCCGGTACCGGCGGACACCACCGGCCCGGCCGTTCCCGCGACACCGGCCGTCGGGTCGCCGACCGCCACGGTCCCGGCGGCGGGGGCGGCGGCTCCGGTTCCGGCGGTGCCGGCAGGTGATCCGGGCGACGCCCCGGAGGCGCCGCCGGCCCGGCTCTGGGACCGGATGCGGGACGACCCGCAGTACGCCCCGGAGCACCTGGCCCTGGAGGCGGTCCGCCGGCTCGGCCCGGAGGCGGCGCAGTGGGTCGCCCGCACCCGGGCGGAACGCCCCGACGCCACCGCCGACCAGTTGGCCGAGCAGGCCATCAGGCGTTTCGTCAACCGGGCCCGCCTCTCCGGCGCGGTCTCGGGTGCGGCGGGGCTGCCCGGCGCGGTCATCGACGTCGGCGTGCTGGCCTGGACCCAGGCCCGACTGGTGCTGCATGTCGCCGCCGCGTACGGCGCGGACCCGGTGCACCCGGACCGGGCCACCGACCTGCTCGTCCTGCAGAAGGTGCACAAGGCGGCCGAGACGGCCCGGTTGGCGCTCGGCGTCGCGGCCGGTCGGGAGCGGGCGGGCGCGCTGTTCGGTCACGCCGCCCAGAACCCGCTCGGGCGGGTGATGCTGCAACTCGGCGTCCGGCTGGCCCGGATGGCCGGGGTGCGGGCGGCCAAGCGGGTCTTCGCCAAGGTCGTCCCGGGTGCCGCGATCATCCTCGGCACCTGGGCCAACTCCTCGGCCACCAAGGATCTCGCCGAACGCGCCCAGGCGCTCTACCGGGAACACCGGGGCGGACTACCCCACCCGCGTCGCCCCTGACCGGAGGAGCTGCCACGCCGTGCCCGGCCCACCGCCGGGCGCGGCCCGCGCGACCCCGGCCCCGAGCGGGCCGGTGCCGGGGTGGCTCAGAGCCGCCAGCCGGCCGCCGAGAACGTCGCGTCGGCGAGCCGGTTCTGCCCGGCGACGTTGGGGTGGAACCAGTCCAACCCGTTGACCTCGTCCAGGCTGAACCGCACCCGGTGCACCGCGCCGCCGTCGTAGCGGCACCGCGACCCGTACGCCCGGCAGGCCGCCTTGAGCTGGCTGTTGTACGCGTCGATCCGGTCGGCGAAGCGGGCCCGGCGGTCCCGGTCGGCCTTGGCGTCCGAGGTGGGATTGGCCAGCAGGGCGGGGCAGATCCCGGTCTTCCAGATCCGCACCGCGCGGGACTCGGTGCGCCCGACCTCCCAGAGCCGGTTCAGGTCGGGGATGCTGGCCACCAGGACCCGGGCCTTCGGGCGGCCCTCGCGTAGCACCCGTAGCGCCCTGTCGACCTGGCTGCGGAAGGTGGCGGTCGCGGTCATCTGGTCGATGTCGTCGCGGCAGGCGTCGTTCGCGCCGATCAGCACGGTGACGTAGTCGGCCTTGTCCTTGACGGCGGCGTCGGCCTGCCCGGCGAGGGCCTCGGCGCGGGCCCCCGGCACGGCGTGGTTGCGGGCCCGGTTGCGGATCGGCGCGTCGGCGTCGAGCAGCCGCCGGTAGTGACTCTCCACCCGGATGCCGTCGCCGGTGGACCAGGAGTTGCGCTGGCACGAGGTGAGCACCAGGCAGGAGCCGAAGCCGGTGGTGATCGAGTCGCCGAGGGCGGCCATCGTGGTGGGCAGCCCGGTCGGTGTCGATCCGCTCTTCGTCGGGCGCGGGGAGGCCCCGCCGCCCTCCTCACAGGCGAGCGCGGTCAGCGCCAACAGGCAGGCCACGGCGGCGACCCAGCGTCGAGGCATGCGTCTTCCCCCGGTCAGACGGCGCAGAGCGACAGCCCGGTCACTCTACGGGCCGTACCGGGTGGGAAGGTCCGCTCGTGTCGACTTCCGGGCAGATTCAACAGCTCGAAACACGAATCTGGTAAGAACATCTCGGAGTGGGGCTATCCGGGCAGGTCAACCGCCCGACACCGGCGCGGTGGGCGGCGTCGACGTGGGGTGATCCGGGCGTCGGGACCGGTTAGCGGCGTCCGTGCCGGGGTAGGCCGAGACGATGACGAGATCGCAGCCCCGGCGCGCCCGTGGCACGGTCGGCCACGCCTACAGCGCGTTGAACCTGCGCCTGGCGCTGGCCCTGTTCGGCCTGGTCACCATGACCGTCCTCGCGGTCGTGGCGTTCTGGGCCGGGTTGGGCTGGCTGGGCGTGCTCTGCGCGCTGTTCGCCGTCGTGGCGGTCGTCGACCTGGTCGTCATCCAGCGCCGCCGTGCCGCCCGCCGCCGTGAGCAGCCGGGCGCGCGGCACTCACTCTTCGAGTGACAGGAGTACGAGATGCCCATCGCCACCACCAACCCCGCCACCGGTCAGGTGCTCAAGTCGTACGAGCCGATGTCGACCGAGCAGATCGACGCGGCCATCGAACGGGCCGACCTGGCGTTCCGGGACCTGCACCGGACCACGCTCGCCCAGCGGGCGCAGTGGATGAACGCCGCCGCGGACCTGCTCGACGCCGAACGCGACGAGACCGCCCGGCTGATGACCACCGAGATGGGCAAGACCTACGCCGCGGCGAAGGCCGAGGTCACCAAGTGCGCGACGGCCTGCCGGTTCTACGCGGCGAACGCGGAGCGGATGCTCGCCGACGAGCCCGCCGACGCCGCCGCGGTGCAGGCGAAGCGGGCCTTCGTCCGCTACCAGCCGATCGGGGCGGTGCTGGCGGTGATGCCGTGGAACTTCCCGCTCTGGCAGGTGATGCGGTTCGCCGCGCCGGCCCTGATGGCCGGGAACACCGGCCTGCTCAAGCACGCCTCCAACGTGCCGCAGACCGCGCTCTACCTGGAGGACGTGTTCCGCCGGGCCGGGTTCCCCGAGGGGGCGTTCACCACCCTGCTGGTCGGCTCGGACGCCGTCGACCGGATCCTCAGCGACCCCCGGGTCCGGGCGGCGACGCTGACCGGCAGCGAGGGCGCGGGCCGCTCGATCGCCCAGATCGCCGGCCGGGAGTTGAAGAAGACGGTGCTGGAGCTGGGTGGCAGCGACCCGTTCGTGGTGATGCCCTCGGCCGACCTGGACCGGGCCGCCGAGGTGGCCACCACCGCCCGCTGCCAGAACAACGGCCAGTCCTGCATCGCCGCCAAGCGGTTCATCGTGCACACCGACGTCTTCGACGCGTTCGCCGGGAAGTTCGCCGCGAACATGGCCGCGTTGCGGGTCGGCGACCCGATGGACGCCGACACCGACGTCGGCCCGCTGGCCAGCGAGAGTGGCCGGGACGAGATCGACGCCCAGGTGCAGGACGCGGTGGCGCACGGCGCGACGGTGCTCTGCGGCGGCGAGAAGCCGACCGGCGACGGCTGGTTCTACCCGCCGACCGTGGTGACCGACCTGAACCCGCAGATGCGGATGTGGGCCGAGGAGGTCTTCGGCCCGGTCGCCGGGCTCTACCGGGTGTCGTCGTACGACGAGGCGGTCGCGGTGGCCAACGGCACGCCGTTCGGGTTGGGCGCGAACGCCTGGACCACCGACCCGGCCGAGCAGGAGCGGTTCGCCACCGACCTGGACGCCGGCAACGTGTTCGTCAACGGCATGACCACCTCGTACCCGGAACTGCCGTTCGGCGGGGTGAAGAACTCCGGCTACGGCCGGGAGCTGTCGGCGCTGGGGATGCGGGAGTTCTGCAACACCAAGACCGTCTGGGTGGGGGAGGGCGCGGCCACCGCCGGGGCCGGCGCGCACGCCGAGTGACCGCGCGCCGGGTGACCGGCGCGGGCGAGCTTTAACCGGACACCGTCATGGGTACGGAAGGACGCCATGACGGTGTTCGGCTTCCACGCCTCCCACGAGCAGATCCATCCGAGCCGCCTGCTGGAGGCGGTGGTGCACGCCGAACGCGCCGGCTTCGACGCCGCGATGTCGTCGGACCACTTCTCGCCGTGGAGCACCCGGCAGGGCCAGTCCGGGTTCGCCTGGTCCTGGCTGGGGGCGGCGCTGCAGGCCACCGGGCTGCCGTTCGGGGTGGTCAACGCCCCCGGCCAGCGTTACCACCCGGCGATCATCGCGCAGGCGATCGGCACCCTGGGCGCGATGTACCCGGGCCGGTTCTGGGCGGCGCTGGGCACCGGCGAGGCGAGCAACGAGCACATCACCGGCGACGGCTGGCCGCGCAAGGACGTGCGGACCGCCCGGTTGCGGGAGTGCGTGGAGGTGATCCGGGCGCTGCTGGCCGGCGAGGAGGTCAGCCACGACGGCCTGGTCCGGGTGGACCGGGCGAGGCTGTGGACCCGGCCGGAGGAACCGCCGGCGCTGATCGGGGCGGCGGTCAGCGTGGCCACCGCCCGGTGGTGCGCCGAGTGGGCCGACGGCCTGATCACGGTGAACGCGCCGACCGCGCACCTGCGCGAGATGATCGACGCCTACCGGGACGCGGGCGGGCGGGGGCCGCTGCACCTGCAGGTGCACGTGAGCTGGGCACCGGAGCAGGCCGAGGCGGAGGCGATCGCGTACGACCAGTGGCGCAGCAACGTCTTCGCGCCGCCGGTCTGCTGGGACCTGGACACCGCCGAGCACTTCGACGCGGTCAGCGAGCGGGTGCCGATGGAGCAGGTCGCCGAGGTGGTGAACGTGTCGGCCGACCTGGGCCGGCACGTCGGCTGGCTGGAGGAGTACCTGTCGCTGGGCTTCGACCAGATCGCCCTGCACCACGTCGGGCAGGAGCAGCGCGCCTTCATCGACACGTTCGGCGCGGAGGTGCTGCCGAAGCTGCGCGCCACCGGGTGATCAGCCTGACCCGTCCGTACCCCTAGGCTGCTACTCCATGGAAGCTCTGTTCGAGGTCGTGGTCTTCCTGGCGATCGCGACCTTCGGCGCCGCGCTGGCCCGCCGGTTGGGTCTGCTCGCGCCGATCCTGCTGGTGGTGCTCGGCCTCGGGCTGTCCTTCGTGCCGGGGTTCCCGCACGTGCGGCTCGATCCCGACCTGGTGCTGGTGGGCATCCTGCCGCCGCTGCTCTACGTGGCGGCGCTGGGCACGTCGGTGCCGGCGTTCCGGCTCAACCTGCGGCCGATCCTGCTGCTCGCGGTGGGTCTGGTGATCTTCACGGCGTTCGTGGTGGGCACGGTGGTGCACCTGCTCCTGCCCGACCTGCCGTACGCGATCTGTGTGGCGCTGGGCGCGGTGGTGGCGCCGCCGGACGCGATCGCGGCGACCGCGGTGGCCCGGCGGGTGGGCCTGCCCCGCCGGGTGGTGACCATCCTGGAGGGGGAGAGCCTGGTCAACGACGCCACCGCGCTGGTGCTGCTGCGGGTGGCGATCGTCGCGGCCACCGCCAGCGCCGGCTCGGTCAGCTTCGGGTACGTGGCGCAGGAGGTGGTGGTCGCCACCGGTGGCGGGGTGCTGGTCGGGCTGTTGGGCGTGGTGGTCTTCGGCTACCTGCACAAGCGGACCACCGACCCGCTGCTGGACAACGCGCTGTCGCTGATCGTGCCGTTCGCGGTGGTCTTCGCGGCCGAGGAGATCCACGCCTCCGGGGTGGTGGCGGTGGTGGTGACCGGGTTGGGCATCGGCCACAAGATGCCGCTGCTGCTGTCGGCCGCCTCCCGGTTGCAGACCGGCGCGTTCTGGCGGCTGGTGCAGTTCCTGTTGGAGGGGCTGGTTTTCCTGCTGGTCGGCCTGCAACTGCCCGAGGTGCTGCGGGATCTCGACGAGCCGACCGGCCGGCTGGTGGGGATCACCGCGGCGGTGCTGGCGGCGGTCTTCCTGGCCCGCTTCGTCTGGGTCTTCCCGGCCACCTACCTGGCCCGGCTGGTGCCCCGGGTCCGGCAGCGCGACCCTGGCCCGCCGGTGCAGTTCCCGATCGTCATCGGCTGGGCCGGGATGCGCGGGGTGGTGACGCTGGCCGCCGCGCTGGGTCTGCCGCTGACCCTGGCCGGGGAGCAGCCCTACCAGCGGGCGCTGTTCATCTGGCTGGCCTTCGCGGTGATCGTGGCGACGCTGGTCGGGCAGGGGGCGACCCTGCCGTGGGTGGCCCGCCGGTTGAGGCTGCCCCCGGACGACCCGGTGGCCGACGCGCTCTCCGCCGCGACGGTGCAGCAGCAGGCCGGCCGGGCGGCCCGGGAGAAGCTGGACGAGTTGGCCGACGGTGCGCCACCGGCCGTGGTGGAGCGGTTGCGCGGGCTGGTGCAGAGCCGCACCAACCTGGCCTGGGAGCGGCTCGGCGGCACCGACCGGGAGACGCCGTCGCAGGCGTACGGTCGGCTGCGGCAGGAGATGATCGACGCCGAGCGGGAGGTCTTCCGGGCCGCGCGGGACGAGGGACGGATTCCCGAGGAGGTGCTGGTGCGGGCGTACCGCGACCTGGACCTGGAGGAGTCATTGTTGCGACGGGAGAGTGACTGATGAGCTGTGCGCACCTGACCGGGGCGGGAACCGCCGAGCCGAGCGTCACCGACGCCTGCCCGGAGTGCGTGGCCGTCGGCAACGACGACTGGGTGCACCTGCGGTCGTGTGTGGAGTGTGGGCAGGTGGGGTGCTGCGACTCGTCGCCGTACCAGCACGCGACGAAGCACTTCGAGTCCAGCGGGCACCCGGTGATGCGGTCCATCCAGCCGGGGGAGTCGTGGCGCTGGTGCTTCGTCGACGAGGAGATCGGCTGAGCCGTCCGGTGGTGGCGGTATGACGTAACCGCTATTCGACCGGGTTCCGACCGACCGCATAACATCGGTGAACTTCTATCGATGGGAGGTCGGACGATGCGCCGACGACAGTTCTCGCGTACCGCCGGGACCCTGCTGGCGCTGGTGCTCACGGCGACCGGCGTGGTCGCGGCGGGCGGCGGCACGGCGTCCGCCGCCGCGCGGACGGTCTACTACGACGCGAGCCGGGCCGGGGAGTTCCGCACCAACTTCGACCAGGCCGCGACGATCTGGAACAGCTCGGTGGCCAACGTCCGGCTGGTCGCCCGCACCCCCGGCAACATCACCATCTACGTCGACACCGGCTGGCCCCGGGCGCAGACCACCAGCCTGGGCAACGGCCGGGTCTGGATGGGCACCCAGGCCGTCGACCAGGGGTACGACCGGACCCGGATCGCCACCCACGAGATCGGTCACATCCTCGGCCTGCCGGACAACCGGACCGGCCTGTGCACCGACCTGATGTCGGGCAGCAGCGCCCCGGTGTCGTGCCGCAACGCCACGCCGAGCGCCGCCGAGGCGTCCCGGGTCAACGCGTTGTTCGCCGGCTCGCTCACCGCGCCGGCCGGGGTCAGCTACGTCTGGCGTGGCGACGGTGCCCCCGCGCCGGTCGCCGTGGGTGCCCCCGCCGGCTCCTGAGCCCCCCGTCGGTCCATGGTGGAGGGTCGTTCCCGCCGCTGGGCGGGAGCGGCCCCGGTGGGCGTCGCCGACCGGGGTCCGGCCCGTCGGTGACGCCGCTCGATCTCCCGGTGCCGAAGGGTTGCGACATGATCACACGGCGTAGCAAGATGACTCCGGATATCCAGGATGTCCGGGGAGGGTCAGGATGAATCTGGCAGTCAAAGAGGCGATGGCCGAGGCGGGTGAGACGGCCGAGAGTCTCGCCGCCCGCATCGGGGTCGACCCGAAGACCGCCGCGCGCTGGGCCAGTCAGGGGCGGATTCCCCAGACCCGGCATCGTGCCGAGGTCGCCGCGCTGCTCAAGCGGGACGTCCTGGACCTCTGGCCCGACCTGCACAAGCGGCACGAGCCGGTGTGGTTCCGGCCGTGGGCCGACATCGAACGCGAGGCCGTCGTGCTGCGCGGCTTCGAGCTGGCCTGGGTGCCCGGCCTGCTCCAGACCGAGGCGTACGCGCGGGCCACCCTGGCCGGGGAGACCCTGACCGGGCAGGAGGTCGACCAGCTCATCACGGCACGCCTCACCCGCCAGGCGATCCTGCACCGCGACCGCCCGCCGCTGCTGGTCGCCGTCATCGACGAGTCGGTGCTGCACCGCCCGGTGCCGGGCCGGCCCGAGCTGATGCGTGAGCAGTGCGCCCACCTCGCCGCCTGCGCCGAGCTGCCGACCGTACAGGTGCACGTGGTCCCGGCCGAGACGGGCATGTACGCCGGCCTCGGCGGCCCCTTCGTCGTCGCCGAGCTGGACGACGGCACCCGGGTGGCACACGTCGACGGGCAGGTACGCGCGCAGATCATCGACCAGCGCGCCGATATCGCTGTCCTGGAACGCCGGTGGGCGCGCATAGTGGGGGAGGCCCTACCCCGGGCGCGATCCCTGGAACTCGTCAGGAAAGCGGCGGCATCATGGAGCTGAGCGGCGCGCGGTGGCACACGAGCACCAGGAGCGGCAACAACGGTGGCAACTGCGTCGAGGTGGCGGGCAACCTGCCCGGCGTCGTCCTCGTCCGCGACACGAAGGACCGCACCGGCGGCATCCTGGCCTTCACCCCTGACGCCTGGCGTGGCTTCCTGCGCCTGGCCCGGTCGACGCGACAGGCCGGCTGACCGGCCCACCCGCCGTCGGTCACCGGGTCGGCGAGGTGCCGGTCAGGGCGCGGGATGGTGGCGCAGCGCGGCGATGAACCAGTCCAGCACCGGGGTCAGGGTGGGCGGCGCGGTCCAGCCGTTGACCGCCGCGAGGAGCTGGAAGTACCGCTCGGTGCGTGGGTCGTTGGCGACCTCCAGCCGGGCCAGCAGCGCGCTGCGGTAGCCGGCGTCGTCGACCCGGTCGAAGACCTCGCCGTACGCGCAGACCAGCGCGGCCACCACGTGGCCGGCGCGGGGCGACTCGGGGGCGATGCCGGCGGCGCGGGCGAGTTCGACGGTGTCGCGGACCCGGTGGGTGAGGTCACGGACCATCGCCACCACCTCGGGGTGGGCGTCGCCGACGGTCTCGTCGACGAACTCGTGGACGATGCGCCGACGCTCGGCGTCGGAGATCGTGGTCTGCTCGGGCATCGGACTCGTCTCCACTGCTGGGCCGGGCGTGCCGGGCGGTCGGGCGGGGGCGCCGGGCGGTCGGGGGACGACCGCCCGGCGCGCTCGGACCCCGGGTGGCAGCCCGGGGTCCGAGGGTAGGAGTGCCGGTCAGGACACCGTGCAGGCGACGCCGTTGACGGTGATCAGATCCGGTTCCGGGTTGGCCAGCGTGCCGGTCCTGGCGAGCAGACCGAAGGTGATGCTGGCGCCCGGCGCGATCTTCGCGTTGTACGACTCGTTCTTCGCCGTCACGGTGGCCCCGGACTGGGTCACCTTCGCCGACCACGCCTGGGTGACCTTCTGGTCGCCGGTGTAGGCGTAGCGCAGGGTCCAGCCGTCGATCGCGGTGTCACCGGTGTTGCGCAGGACGACCTGGGTGTTGGAGCCGTCCGGCCAGGTGCCGTGCACCTGGTAGCTGACCGCGCAGGTACGCGGGGCCACGGCCTTGGCCTCCCCCTGGTCGGCGAGGAACGACGCGAGCCAGGCCAGCGCCGAGTTCCAGTTGATCGCCACCTCGTTGGTCGAGTACGAGTTGATGTCGTCGACGTAGCAGAACATCGGCGCGCAGCCCTTGAGCAGCTGGGCGACGAACGGGTCCTGCAGGGCGGCGTTCGGGCCGCCGGCGAGCGAGCCGACCGGCGGGTTCGGCATGGCCGGGTTGAGCTGGTTGCCGAAGATCCGGCTGTGCTGGTTGCGTGCGTTCTGCTCGCCCCAGCCGGTGACGAACGACATGTTCAGCGCGTTGCGGCCGAGCAGGTAGTCGCTCGCCTGCACCGCGCCGTCCCGGTACTTCGCTTCCCGGGTCAGGTCGAACGCGGTGGCCAGCACGACCATGTTGTTGATGATGTTGCTGTTGCTGCCCCAGACGTAGCTGGCCGCCTCGCCCGGCACCGGCAGGCCGTACGCCTGGGCGTGCAGGGTGGTCAGGTAGTTGTCGGCGGCGGCGGTGACCGAGGCGCGGACCCGGGCCTTGTCGGCGGCGGGCAGGCCGTTGGGCACGGTGGCCAGGTCGAGCCGGCCGACCGCGGCCACGCTCTGCCAGCTGAACGCGCCGCCCGTGGCGAACACGTCGCCGGTGTGGTGCGGCGAGGCGGTCAGGTCGTCCAGGTACGCCTTCTTGCCGGTGGTCAGGTACAGCTCCACGGCGGCCCAGTAGAACTCGTCGGTGACGTTGTTGTCCTCGTAGGCCCCGCCGCCGATGCCGTCGGCCGGGTCGGCGTAGACGGCCGGGTGCGCCTTGGCGGCGGCGTACGCGCTCGTCGCGGCGGTGCCGCAGCGGGCGGCGAACGTCGCGTCGTACGGGGCGAACAGGCGCTGGCACTGCGCGGCGACGGCGGCCAGGTTCAGCGTGGCTGCGGTCGACGGCGGGTGCAGCTCACGCGGCTGCGCGTCGTCCTGCGGGGCGAGCGGCAGACCGGTCCACGCCTTGTCGTGGATCTTGTGGTGGACCATCCCGGCCAGCGGCTTGCCGACCGGCACCTGCATCCGGAGCAGGAACTCGATCTCCCAACGGGCCTCGTCGAGGACGTCCGGCACCGCGTTGCCGCGCTCGGGCACCCGCAGCGTCGAGTCGCCCAGCGCGGCGCCACCGGCGGCGGTCTCCGCGGTCTTGGTCCGCTCGAAGGCGCTCAGCAGCTGGTAGGCGGCGATACCGCCGTTGACGACGTACTTGCCGTGGTCGCCCGCGTCGTACCAGCCGCCGCGCACGTCCAGCGTGTAGTCGCAGACGCCGGGCTGGCAGGGGACCTGGGTGTCGCCCTGGTTGGGGGCCACCCCGAGGTGGCCGGCCGGGCGGGCGTACTCCTCGCCGATCAGGTCACCGTCGATGGCGATGCCGCTGCGCTGGGCGTAGAAGAACTGCATCGCGTCGGCCCGCAGCCGGTCGTAGAGGTCGCCGGAGATGTCGAACGGGTGGCTGGTCTCCCCGTCGGCGACCAGCGTGTAGCCGGTGCCGGGCGTACGGAAGGACGAGAAGTCGACGGTCTGCACGTTCTGCCCGGAGGCGGCGTCGACCCCGCGCGGGGTGCTCTGGCCGCTGGCGACGACCGTGCCGGCGGCCGACTTGAGCTGCCAGGGCAGTGCCTCGGTCGACTCGGTCACCACGGTGGCGTTCTTCGGGCCGCCGGGCAGGTAGCCGACCTGGTTGACCCGCACCCGGGGGCCGGTGTCCGGCACGTACGGCGGGGCGGCCTCGCCACCGCGCAGCGAGACGTTGTCCAGGCAGAGCCGCTGCTCGGCGGCGGCTCCGCCGACCTGGAAGATGAGCTGGGCGTTGGGGTTGTCGTCCGGGACGGTGAAGGTCTGCTCGACCCGCTTGGTCGTCGGATTGGCGACGGCCGGAACGCTCGCGTACGACGTGTAGGGGGCGCTGCCGAGCTGGAGCACGGCGTTGACGGAGAGGCCGGGGGTGGCCGAGATGTCGAAGCTGAGCTTGTACTCCGCGCCGGCGTTGAGCCGGACCCCGTCGTGGCCGATGCCGGCGTCCCACGGGTTGACCAGCCCGGCGGGGACGGTGACGCAGAGCTGGCCGTCGACGACGTCGAGCGGGCCGGTGCCGTAGGAGAACCAGGGCGCGACGCCCTCGCTGAAGTCGCCGTTGCTGATCTGCTCGGGGGCGTCCGGCGGGACCTCGGCGTGGGCCACGCCGGTGCCGACGCCGGTGAGGACCAGGGTCGTCGCTGCCAGTACCGCGAGATGCCGCCGACGTCGTCGGGTCAGGATCACGGGATTCCTTTCCGGGCGGAAGGGTGGTGATGGAGGTGTGCCGTCGATGCCTGTCGCTGGGAGCGCTCCCAGCTATCAGCCAGATGTTTCCAGCGCGTCTCGTCCCTGTCAATCGATTCGACTGGATGACCTTCAGGCTGGTCGAGGCGGCCCGGACCGACGCCGACGGCAGTGAGATTCGCCGCGCCACGCGCAGTCGTCCTGATCTCCTAGAGACAACAACACCCTCCGCCTGGCAGGCTGCCACCCATGACCCTGAAGCTTCGTTCCGTCGGGACGAGCGACCGTGGGCTGATCCGCAGCGGAAACCAGGACGCCATGCACTCCGGAGCCTGGCTCGTCGCCGTCGCCGACGGCATGGGCGGGATGGCGGCCGGCGACCTGGCCAGCCGGATCGCCATCGACGCGGTCGCCCCACTGGACGTGGAGACCCCCGAGGACGCCCTGGTGGCGGCGTTGCAGACCGGCATCGAGCTGGCCACCGCGCGGATCAACCAGGCCGTCCAAGAGGACCCCGAGCGGCAGGGCATGGGCACCACACTGACCGCCCTGCTGTTCTCCCGCACCGGCAGCTGCCTGGCGCTGGCCCACGTCGGCGACTCCCGGGCCTACCTGTTCCGCGAGGGCACCCTCAAACAGGTCACCCGGGACGACACCTTCGTCCAGATGCTCGTCGACCAGGGCGTGATCAGCCCCGAGGAGGCGTCCAGCCACCCCCGGCGCGCCGTGGTCACCCAGGCCCTGCAGGGCGAGCAGGTCTCCCCGTCGTACGCCACGATGGTGCCCCGGGCCGGCGACCGCTGGCTGCTGTGCAGCGACGGCCTCTCCAACGTCGTCCGCCCGGACACCCTGACCGAGGTGCTGCGGGAGACCCCGGACCGCCAGGACTGCGCCCGCCGACTGATCGATCTCGCCCTGCGGGCCGGCGGCCCCGACAACATCACCGTGCTCATCGCCGACGTCGTCGACGAGTGACCACCGAGCGGCGCACCGCGCCGGCTCAGCGGCGGCGGTGCGCCGTGTGCCGGGTCGGCGCGGCCGTGACCGGGTCCTCCGGCCAGGGATGGCGCGGGTAACGCCCGCGCAGTTCCCCGCGCACCTGCGGATAGCCGGTACGCCAGAACGACGCCAGATCGGCGGTGACCGCGACGGGCCGGCCCGCGGGGGAGAGCAGGTGCAGCAGCACCGGCACCCGGCCGTCGGCCAGCCGGGGCGCCTGCTGCCAGCCGAACGTCTCCTGGAGCTTCACCGCCAGCACCGGCGCGGCCGGATCGGCGTAGTCGACCCGGACCCGGGAGCCGCTGGGCACCTCGATGCGTTCCGGGGCCAGCTCGTCCAGCCGGCCCGCCTGCGGCCAGGGCAGCAACCGGCGCAGCGCCCCGGCCACGTCGATCCGGGCCAGGTCGGCCCGGCGGCGGGCGATGGCCAGCTCCGGCCCGAGCCACCGGTCGGCGGCGGCGAGCAACGCGTCGTCGGAGACCTCCGGCCACGGCCCGCCCAACGCCTGCCGGCAGAACGCCAGCCGCTGACGCAACGACCGGGCCGCCGGGGTCCAGGTCAGCAGGTCCAGTCCCGCCTGGCGGAGGCCGTCGGCCAGGGCGGCGGCCAGCAGCTCCGGCGTCGGCCGGGCCAGCGGGCGACTGACCAGCTCGATCGCTCCGAGCCGGGTCACCTGACGGGCCAGCACGTCGCCGTCGACCCAACCGACCTCGCGGTCCTCGCTCACCAACGCCCCGCCGACCTCCCGGGCGGTCGCCTCGTCGAGCGGGGCGGCCAGCCGGACCCGGGCGGTCGGTGCGCCCGGCGAGCGGTCGGCCACCGCGACGGCCAGCCAGCCCGTCCCGGTCAGCGCCGATCCGGCCGCCAGCTCAGCCCCCGTCCCACCCGCCATCAGGTACGACGTCCCACCGGCCCGACGCAGCCGGGCCAGCCGCTCCGGGTGGGCCAGCCCCACCAGCAGCCCGGCCGCCAGGTCATCGGGTAGCCACCCGCCGCCACCGCCCCGCTCGGTGTCGGGCAGGGCGGCGCGCAGCCGGCGTACCTCGGCGCGCCAGCGGGCGGTGGCACCGGGGTCGGTGTCGTCGCGTAGCCGCCGCCACGCGGCGGTGAGGTCGTCGTGCCGCCCGGCCAGGCCGTCCTCGGCGAGCAGGGCGACCAGCTCGGCGGCCCGGTCCCGACCGATCCGGACGGCACCGTCGAGCAGGGCCCGGCCCAGCCGGGGGTGGGTGCCGGTGGCGGCGATGGCCCGTCCCCGGGCGGTCACCCGACCGTCGGCGTCGACCGCGCCGAGGGCGGTCAACGTCTCCCGGGCCACGGTCAGCGCGGCGGGCGGCGGGGGATCGGGCAGCGCCAGGCCGCCGCCGTCCGGGCTGCCCCAGGCGGCCAGGTCCAGCGCGAAGCCGGTCAGGTCGGCGGTGGCGATCTCCGGCCCGGGTTGCGCGGCGAGCCGGCCGTGGGTCCCCTCCGACCAGCAGCGGTAGACCACCCCGGGGCCCTGCCGGCCGGCCCGGCCGGCCCGCTGCGTCGCGGCGGCCCGGGACACCGGCACGGTGACCAGCGCGCCCAGCCCCCGGGCGAGGTCGGTGCGGGCCACCCGGGCCAGGCCGGCGTCGACCACCACCCGGACCCCGGGCACGGTCAGGCTGCTCTCCGCGACCGAGGTGGCGAGCACCACCCGACGCCGGTCGGCGGGGCGCAGCGCGGCGTCCTGCGCGGCGGCGGGCAGCCGCCCGTGCAGCGGCAGGACGGCCACCCGGTCGGTCAGGTCGGTCAGCCGGCGGGTCACCGCCCCGATCTCGCCCGCCCCGGGCAGGAAGACCAGCAGGTCGCCGTCCTGCTCGTGCAGGGCCCGCCGGACGGTCGCGGCGACATGGTCGAGCAGCAGCGGATCGACCCGTCCCGCGCCCGGTGGCGCGACCGGGCGCGGCGGTGGCGTGAAGACCCGGGTGACCGGGTGCAGGGCCGCCTCGGCGCGCACCACCGGGGCCGGCGTGTCACCGCCGAGCAGCGCGGCGAACCGGTCCGCCTGCGGGGTCGCCGACATCGCCACCAGCCACAGCTCGGGCCGCAGCGCCGCGCGGGCCTCCACGGTGAAGGCCAGCGCGAGATCGGCGTCGAGTTGCCGCTCGTGCACCTCGTCGAGCAGCACCGCGTCGACCCCGGGCAGCTCGGGGTCGCGCAGCAGGCGGCGCACCAGCAGGCCGGTGGTGACCACCTCGATCCGGGTGGCCGGCCCGACCCGCCGGTCGCCGCGCACGGCGTACCCGACCCGGTCGCCGACCCGCTCACCGAGCAGGTCGGCCATCCGCCGGGCCGCCGCCCGGGCGGCCACCCGGCGGGGCTGGGCGACCAGCACCCGCCCGGCCACCCCGTCGGCCACCGCGAGCGGGGCCAGGGTGGTCTTGCCGGTGCCGGGCGGGGCCACCAGGACCGCGCTGCCGGTGCCGGTCAGCGCCCGCAGCAGCGGTGGCAGCGCCGGCCGGACCGGCAGGTCGAGGGGTACGTCACGGAGCACGGCTGCCACTGTGGCACGCCCGGGGTCAGCCCCGGCGTACCGCCTCCATGCCGGTGACGAAGGCTGTCCAGGCGTGGGCGGAGAAGACCAGCGCGGGGCCGCACCGGTCCTTGCTGTCGCGCACCGCGATCCGGTCGTCGGTGGAGGCGATCTCCACGCAGTTGCCGTTGCCGCTGCTGCGACTGCTGGTCCGCCAGTCCATCATGGACAGAGGCAGCGCCTGCATTCCCGTACCTTCCGTTCCCCCCGGGCGTGCCGCAATGCGATCACGCAAAGTGACGAGCAGCCTCCTCCAGGCGGGCCAGAGACGCCGCCGGATCCAGTGCCATCCGACACAGCTCCTCGTGCACAAGGGTATACCCGCGTACGTGTCCCGCTTCCTCCAGCGCCAGACCCAGCGTGAGATTGTCCAGGTAAACCACGGAATTGTCGGCCGCGTCGGCAAACGTGATGATCACGTACGGAGTGCTCATCGCGGGGTGCCCACCGGACGCGAACGGAAGTACGTGACATGTCACGTTCGGTGATCGGGCGACCGTGGCCATGTGAGTCAACTGCTCCGCCATGACGGCCGGCCCACCCACCGGGCGCAGCAGCACCGCCTCGTTGAGGACCATCGACAACTCGACTGTGGGCGAGTCCCGGTGCAGCACCTCCTGGCGGCGCAGCCGGGCGGCCACCTTGCGCTCCAGCCCCTCCTCGCCGGCCGTACGACGGAACATCTCCCGGGCGTACGCCTCGGTCTGCAGCAGCCCGGGGACGGACTCCGCCTCGTAGGTGCGCAGGCTCTCCGCCTCGGCCTCCAGCCCGACGTAGAACTCGAACCACTCGGGCAGCACGTCGCTGTAGTTCTGCCACCAGCCGCGCTGCTGGGCGCCCCGGGCGATCTCGATCAGTGCCTCGGCATCGACACCGGTCACCTCGTAGAGGGCCAACGCGGCGCGGACGTCCCGGGGCTTGATGCCGATCTGGGCGTTCTCGATCCGGGACAGGTTGCTCTTGGACATGTCGAGTTGGCGGGCGGCGACGTCCAGTGTCATGCCCGCGCGTTCCCGCAGTTGGCGGAGTTCACGGGCGATGCGGCGGCGGCGAACAGTGGGGCTGACGGTCACCCTCCGAGTCTGTCACGACAAGATCCGCAGGTCGCATGAGTACGGAGTGCAACCACCGAATCTGGGAGTTGCAAAGCTGGAGCTCTGCGGGCATCCTGTCACCCGGCGTGGATCACCTGTGGACAATGCGTGGGAGGCTCGTTTGCTGGTCGCCGACGAGTTCTTTCTGATTGCGCACAACGACAGCCGCGGCAAGGCCAAACTGCACCCGAGCGCCACCGGGCTCGGCCTGGCCGCCGGGTTGCTGGCCGAGCTGATCCTGTTCGGACAGATCACCGTCTCCGGTGGACTGGTCACCGTGATCGACAGGCGTCCCCCGACCGACGCGCTGGCCCACACCGTGCTCGACCAACTGATCGGCGAGTCGCAGCACCAGGCGGTGCGCACCTGGCTCGCCTTCCTGGCCCAGTCGTCCACCACCTCGGTGGGGGAGCGGCTGGCCCGGGCCGGGGTGCTGCGCCGGCAGGAGACCCGCCGCCTGCTGCGGACCACCGTCAGCTACCTGCCGATCGACCTCAACGCCGCCGCCTGGCCGGCGACCCGGCTACGGGCCCTGGTGGAGCGGCCCGAACAGCCGCTGGTGTCGGACACGACGCTGCTCGGCCTGGTGGCCGCCGCCGGGCTGACCCGCGAGGTGCTGTGGAGCGCCGGGCCGCGTGCCCACCACCGACTGTCCACCCTCGTCGGGTCGCTGCCGCCCCCGTTGAAGGAACTCGTCGTGCACACCGAGGCCGCGGTCGGCGCGGCGGTGCTGCGCGGCATCCCCTGATCTCGCCGCGCCACCCCCTTCCCCCCTCACCTCCCCTCTTCCGGAGCAGCCCCATGCCCCCGCATCCGACAGTCGACCGCCCCAGCAACGTCAGTGACGCCCTGGCCCGTGGCCGCCTCGGCGTGCCGTCGGTCATCTTCTTCGTCCTCTCCGCCGCCGCGCCGCTGACCGTGGTCGCCGGCGTGGTCACCACCGGCTACGCGGTCACCGGCATCACCGGCATGCCGCTGGCCTTCCTCACCGTGGGCGCCGTCCTGGCGCTCTTCTCCGTCGGCTACGTGGCGATGGCCCGCCGGGTCGAGAACGCCGGCGCGTTCTACGCCTACGTCGCCCGGGGCATCGGCCGCCCGGCCGGCGTCGGCGCGGCCTGGGTCGCGCTGATCGCCTACAACGCGCTCCAGGTCGGTCTCTACGGCGCGATCGGCGCCGCCGCCGCCCCGGTGCTCGGCACCCTGTTCGGCGTCGAACCGCACTGGTCCGTGGTGGCCCTGGTCGCCTGGGCCCTCGTCGCGTTCCTCGGCCTGCTGCGGGTGGACGTCAACGGCCTGGTCCTGGCGGTGCTGCTGATCGCCGAGATCGTGGTGATCGTCGTGTTCGACCTGGGCCAGCTCAGCCACCCGGCGGGCGGCTCGACCAGCTTCGCCGCCCTCGCCCCGGCCAACCTCCTGGTGCCGGGGGCGGGCGCGCTGCTGGTCCTCGCCATGACCGGCTTCGTCGGGTTCGAGTCCTCGGTGGTGTTCAGCGAGGAGAGCAAGGACCCCCGGCGGACGGTCCCGCTGGCCACCTACCTCTCGGTGGCGATCATCGCCGGGCTCTACGCGCTCTCCTCCTGGTCGATGACCGTGGCCGTCGGCCCGGAGAACATCTCCGCCGCCGCCGGTGAGCAGAGCATCGAGTTGATCTTCAACCTGGCCGCCGCGCACCTCGGCGACACCGCCGTCACCATCGGCCAGGCGCTGTTCATGACCTCGGTGCTGGCCGCGATGATCTCGTTCCACAACACCACCGCCCGGTACGCCTTCGCGCTGGGCCGGGAACGGGTGCTGCCGGCCGCCTTCGGGCAGACCTCGCCGCGCACCGGCGCGCCCCGGATGGCCTCGCTGGCGCAGAGCCTGCTCGGCCTGCTGGTGATCGTGCTGTACGCGGTCAACGGCTGGGACCCGGTGGTGCAGCTGTTCTACTACGCCGGCACCGGTGGCGGTTTCGGCGTGCTGTTGCTGATCGCCACCACCAGCGTCGCCGTCATCGTCTACTTCGCCCGCTCCGACACCGCGGAGTCGCTGTGGAAGCGGGCGATCGCCCCGGCCCTGGCCACCGTCGCGCTGGCCGCCGTCGTGGCGGTGGCGGTGGCGAACTTCGCCACCCTGCTCGGTGTCGCGCCGGATTCGCCGTTGCGCTGGATCATCCCCGGGGTCTACCCGGTGGCCGCGCTGATCGGCCTGCTGTGGGGTCTGGTGCTGCGCGCCAACCGTCCCGACGTCTACGCCCGGATCGGGCGCGGCGCGGAGAGCGCGGCGACCTCACTGTTCGCCCCGCCGGTGGACGGCCCGGTGCCGGTGGAGGCCCGGCGGTGACCGCGCCGGCCGTCGGACGGCTCGCCGCCGCCGACACCCGGTGGGTCGCCGAACGGATCGCCGAGGCGTTCCTGGTGCTCCCGGCGACCCGGTGGCTGGTGCCGGACGAGGCGAAGCGGGAGGCCGTCTTCGCCGACAACTTCGAGATCCTGGTCGACCATGCGATGCGCCACGGCCTGGTCTTCGGCACCGCGGACCGGGACGGGGTGGCGGTCTGGCTGCCGCAGGTCGGTGGCGAGTCACCGGCCCCGGAGGACTACGACGACCGGCTGGCCGCCGCCTGCGGGGAGTGGACCCCCCGGTTCCGGCACCTCGACGAGCTGTTCGCCGCGAACCACCCGCACCCCGACCACCACCACCTGGCGCTGCTCGCCGTCCGGCCGGGCCGGCAGGGGCAGGGACTGGGCACCGCGCTGCTGCGGCACCACCATGCCTGGCTGGACGCCCACGGGGTGCCCGGCTACCTGGAGGCCAGCAGCGAGGCCGGGCGGGACCTCTACGCCCGGCACGGCTACCGGCTGCGGGAGGTCTTCCGGCTGCCGGACGGCACACCGTTCTATCCGATGTGGCGGGACCCGGCGGTCGGCTGACCGGCATCCCGGGCAACGTCAGCGTCGCGTACCGGCGTGAACGCCGACCGACGTGGCACCGGCCCCGACGCGAGTGCGTCGGGGCCGGTGGTCGTCCGGAGTCGGGAAGGCCCGGCCGGCGAACCGCCGGCCGGGCCCCGTGGCTGTGGCCGTCGCCGACCCGTCGGGCCGGCGACCGCCGCCACCCCCTCAGTAGGTGCCGTCGAGCTGACCGCGCAGCTTGGTCAGGGCCCGGGCGAGCAGCCGCGACACGTGCATCTGCGAGACGCCGATCTGGTCGGCGATCTGCGACTGGGTCAGGTTGCCGTAGAAGCGCAGGGTGAGGATCTTCTGCTCGCGCTCGTCGAGGGTGGCCAACGCCGGGCCGAGGGCGACCCGCAGCTCGGCCAGCTCGAACTCGTTGTCCTCGCCGCCGAGCATGTCGCCCAGCTCGGTGGCGCGGTCGCCGTCGCCGGTCGGGGTGGACAGCGACACCGCGTTGTAGGCGCGGGCACCCTCCAGGCCCTCCAGGACCTCTTCCTCGGTGAGTTTCAGGTGGGCGGCGATGTCGGCGACCGTCGGCGAGCGGCCGAGGGTCTGCAACAGCGAGCTGTTGGCGTCGGAGATGGCCAGCCGCAGCTCCTGGAGCCGCCGGGGGACCCGGATGTCCCAGGTGCGGTCGCGGAAGTGGCGCTTGAGCTCGCCGATGATGGTCGGGATGGCGTAGCCGGCGAAGTCGACACCGCGCGACGGGTCGAACTTGTCGATCGCCTTGATCAGGCCGACCGCGGCGGTCTGGGCCAGGTCGTCGGTGGGCTCGCCCCGGCCGCTGTAGCGGTGGGCCAGGTGGTTGGCCAGCGGAAGCCAGGCCTCGATCGCCCGGTCGCGCAGCGCCGCCCGGGACGGGTGGCCGGCGGGCAGCGCGGCCATCGCGTTCAGCAGGTCGGCGGCGCTGTCGGTGAGCGCACGCGGGTCCAGCTTCTCGGTGGTGGACGGTGTCGCCGCCGGCTTGCTCATGGTTGGCGCGGTCATTGGTGGTCCTCCCTGCACCTCGTCCGCGATCAAAAAGACGTGACGCTTCGGTTTAGCTTCAGATGGGCCGTTCGGAAGCCACCATAGCCTGATCGGTGAACGGAAATCTAGCCGAAAGGCTGATGTACTTAAGTGATTTTCGATGACAAAACTGCACTATCGGACATGGTTCGCGTCGACTGTGATCACGGGCACCTGTCGAACCGGTCGGCCACCCGGAACCCGACAGCGCGGCAGCGGTGTCGGCTATCCGTCCTTGTCCCGCCGACGGGGCCGCCCGTAGCGTCGCTTGAGACCATCGCCGTACGGAGGACCACGTGCTCGACCCCGCGGACCCGCAGCTCGTCGTCGACAGCCGTACGTTGCGCTTCAGCTGGTCGCCGGCCGACCCGGACGCGGTCGCCGCCCTGGTCCCACCCGGCCTGTGCCCCCGGCCCGACCGGCAGGTCTTCATGAACCAGTACGTCGTCGAGGACGCCGCCCAGACCTCCGGCCTCGGCGCCCACTCGCTGACCTACCTCGGGGTGGCCCTCGCCGGGGTCGACGCGCCCGACAGGGTGACCCCCGGCGGCTGGTGGACCCACTACGTCACCTCCAGCCCCCGGGTCCGGGACTACGCCGTCGCCCGGGGCGCGCCGGCCGTCCTGGGCCGCACCACCCTGCGGGTACGCGGTGACGTGCTGGTCGCCGACACCGAGGTCGGCGGTGTCCCGCTGATCCGGACCCGGGCCCGGATCGGCGACCCCGGCCACGAGCTGCGCGCCGGCCACCACCGCTACTTCACCCGGCGCGACGGCGAACTGTTCAGCGGGGTCTACCCCTACGTCTCCGAACCGGTCAGCCCGTTCGAGATCGAGTCGGTGGAGTTCCTCGACCCACGGCACCCGAGCTACGCACTGCGCCCGGAGAACCCCCTGCTCATCGCCAACGGCTGCTACGCCCCGCGCACGTCGTTCGCCCACCCGGGCGGGCTGACCCGCTACCCCAACCCCGCCCACGTCGGCCCCGACCGGCGGGAGCTACCAGGTGCCCTTGCGGCGGGCGTGCAGCGGCCTGCCGTCGGGGTCGTAGACCAGCCGGTACGCCGGTAGCGCCCACAGCCGGGTGTACCAGGGCAGCCGCTCCGGCCGGTGCGGACGCAGCCGGCCCGGCGGCCGGGGGCCCGAGCGGCCGGAGTCGTGCCACCGCTGCAGGGCGTCCGCCGAGGCGGTGATCGCCGCGACCGCGTCGGCCGGGTCCAGCAGGTCGGCGTCGTCGGCACCGTCCGGGTCGCGGTCCAGGTGCTCACGCCACAACCGCAGCCGCAGGTCCCGGGCGAACACCCGGGCCCCGTCACCCCGACCCGCCGGGTCGACCGGGGCCCGCTCGTCGCGGGTCTCGTCGAGCACCGCGCAGGACAGCTCGCTGTCGTGCGTCCAGGACCGCCTGTTGAAGTTGTCACTGCCCACGCTGGCCCACACGTCGTCGACCACGCAGATCTTGGCGTGCACGTAGACCGGGTCGCCCGCCCGGTTCTCCACGTCGAAGACGTGCACTCGGTCCGGCGCGGCCCGCGCGCACAGCGACAGCGCCTGCTCCCGGCCCACCATGTTGGGCGGCAGCGCCAGCGCACCGTCGACGTCCGGGTAGCGGGGGACCACCGCGACCAGGTGCAGGTCGGGATTGTCCCGCAGCGCCTCGGCGAACAGCTCGGCCACCTCGGTCGACCAGAGGTACTGGTCCTCCAGGTAGATCAACCGGCGGGCCCGGCGTACCGCCTTGGTGTAGCCCCGGGCCACCGTCCGCTCGCCGTCCGGGGCGAACGCGTAGCGGGGACGCACCGCCGGATAGGTGCGCAGCACCTGGATGTGGTGCGGGCCGCAGGGCGGCGGGTCGGCCGGCGGGTCGGGCAGCGGATCGGGGCTCAGGTCGGAGCCGCGCAGCCGGTCCCGCAGGTAGGCCAGCGGGTTCTCCGAGTCCAACGGCATCGGGTCGGTCCACCGCTCGCGGAACGTGGTGTCCAGCGCGGCGACCACCGGGCCCCGGACGGCCAGTTGCACGTCGTGCCACGGCGGATGTGGGCCGTACTTCGGTGACATGGCGAGGGCCTGCGGGTCGCCGTGGTGGTCGGCGTCGTCGCGGCGGCTGTGGCACAGGTCGATCCCGCCGGCGAAGGCGACGTCCCGCTGCGGGGCGTCGCGGTGGCGCAGCACCACCAGCTTCTGGTGGTGCGACCCGCCCCGCCGGACGCGCTGGTCGAGCAGCACCTCACCACCGGCGGCGTTGACCGTCTCGCTCAGGTCGCGGTTCTCCGCCTCGCTGTAGGACAACGAGTCGAGGTGGGAGCGCCAGAGCAGCCCCTTGACCAGCACGCCCCGCTGGGCGGCCCGGGCGAAGAGCTGGGCCACCGTCGGGCCGTCCGGGCGCATCCGCTCGTCCGGGTCGCCCCGCCAGTCGGTGAAGAAGAGCTGGTCACCCGCACCGAGCGCCTCGACCTCGGTGACCAGGCGGTCGAAGTACGCCGAGCCGTGAATCAACGGCTCGGCGAGGTTTCCGGACGTCCAGACGGGTATCCCGGAGACCGGGTTGGCGCGTTCCTCAGCGGTCAGGAACCAGTCCTCGATCGCCACGTTCCAACCTCCCGAGGTCGACGACGTCCTCACGGTAGGACCCCCACCGTCGGTACGCACTCCGGGTCTGCCGGAACCCGCCCGGACGGTGGCCTACCGCACCCCACGAAGCCGTGCACGCCGAGGAGGCCAGGCCCATGCCCGCCGAGACGACGAACCCCGCGACCGAGGACCGTACGGATGCGGTCGAGAGCGAAGGCGGCGCGATCCTGGCGGTGCTGCTGATGGTGATCCTGGGGGTGGCCGGGATCTTCGCGGTGTCCTGACCGACGCGGTCCCGCCCCGGGCGTCCCGGGGTGACACCGGGACGCCCGTCGCAGGTCGGTCTCAGGGGCGGTCGCCCTGGCCGCCGGTGTGCGGCAGCCGCTGGGCGGGAACCACGCCCAGCTTGCCCGCCTGGAAGTCCTCGAAGGCCTGCATCAGCTCGGCGCGGGTGTTCATCACGAACGGCCCGTAGTGCGCCACCGGCTCCCGGATGGGCTTTCCGCCCATGATGTAGAGGTCCAGGGCCGGGGTGTTGCCGTCCTGTTTGCCGGCGGCGGTCACCCGCAGCGCGTCGCCCGCACCGTGCACGGCCAGCTGGCCGCCCTGGAACGGCCGCCGGTCGGTGCCGATCGTGCCGCGACCGGAGAGCGCGTAGACCAGCGCGTTGAAGTCGGCCCGCCAGGGCAGGTCCAGCTCCGCGCCGGGCTCCAGCGTGACGTGCGCGATGGTGATCGGGGTGTGGGTCGCCCCCGGCCCCCGGTGCCCGGCGATCTCACCGGCGATGATCCGGATCAGCGCGCCGCCGTCCGGCGTGGTCAGCAGCGCCGACTCCCGGCCACGGATGTCCTGGTAGCGCGGCGGCATCATCTTGGCCACCCGGGGCAGGTTGACCCAGAGCTGGAGGCCGTGGAAGAGACCGCCGCTGGCCACCAGGTGCTCCGGCGGGGCCTCGATGTGCAGCAGGCCGCTGCCGGCGGTCATCCACTGGGTGTCGCCGTCGGTGATGGTGCCGCCGCCGCCCTGCGAGTCCTGGTGGTCCATGATCCCGTCGATCATGTAGGTGACGGTCTCGAAGCCCCGGTGCGGGTGCCACGGGGTGCCCTTCGGCTCGCCCGGCGCGTAGTCCACCTCGCCCATCTGGTCGAGGTGGATGAACGGGTCGAGATCCTGCATCGGCACCCCGGCGAAGGCGCGGCGGACCGGGAAACCCTCACCCTCGTAGCCGCTGGGGGCGGTGGTCAGCCGGCGGACCGGCCGGTAGCTGGTGGTCTCGTCGAGCCGGGGCAGGCGGGGCAGGACGAGGACGTCGTCGACGGTGATCGCGGGCATCACGGGCTCCTCAGGTGTCGCGGTGGGTGGACGACGCGTCCCGGTCGGCGCGCAGCCGCCGGCCGAGCCGGTCGAAGACCCGGGTCAGGGTGGCGACCTCGGCGTCGTCGAGGTCGTCCATCAGGTGCCGCCGGACCGAGGCGAGGTGCCCCGGCGCGGCCTCACGCAGGGCGAGCAGCCCGGCGGCGGTGAGCACCGCCTCGCTGCCCCGACGGTCCCCGGGGCAGGACTGCCGGGCGACCAGACCCCGCCGCTGCATGGTGGAGATCTGGTAGGTGAGCCGGCTGGGGGAGAAGACCAACCGGGCGGCCAGCTCGCCCATCCGTAGCCGTTGGCCGGGTGCCTCGGAGAGCAGGACCAGCACGTGGTAGTCGGCGAAGCTCAGCCCACCGTCGGCGCGCAGATCGTCCTCCAGCTGGGTGAACAGCCGCTGGCTGGCCTCGATGTAGGCACGCCAGCAAGCCATCCGCTCGCTGTCCAGGCTCTCCGTCATGGCTCGAACAGTAGCACTCTTTCAAATTTAAACAAGCTCACTGATGCCCGTGTGAGCAGCGAGACAGTCCTCCTTGACGGGAGGAAGTTCAGGATTTGAAAGGACCCGGTGGGTGGCGAGCTGACAGACTGCTCCGGTGGAACCCGTACAGATCACCGCACCCGGCCTGGTGCTGCGCCCCTGGCGGGCGGCGGACGCGCCGGCCGTGCTGGCCGCCCTGGTCGACCCCGACATCGTCAGGTGGAACGGGCAGGGGGTGACCGACCTGGCGACCGCCGCCGCGTGGATCACCAGGCGGGCCGACCGCAGCGACGACAGCCACGTCTCCGTCGCGGTCACCGACGCCACCGACGGGACGCTGCTCGGCGCGGTCTCCGTCCACCAGATCCGGCACGGCAACGCCGCCGTCGGCTACTGGACCACCGGGCCGGCGCGCGGACGCGGGGTCGCCTCCGGCGCGCTGCGGGCGCTCACCGACTGGGCCTTCACCCACCTCGACCTGCACCGGATCGAGCTGTGCCACGCGGTCGACAACCCCGCCTCCTGCCGGGTCGCCACCCGCGCCGGCTACCGCTGGGAGGGCACACTGCGCGAGTCGCACCGCTACGGCGACGGCCATCGCCACGACGAACACCTGCACGCCCGCCTCGCCACCGACACCTGACCCGCTCCGCTCCCGCTCACCCGTCGCCCCCGCTGACCCGTCGCCCCCGCCCCGCCCCGGCCCTGCCCTGTCCCGGGTGATCAAGAGCTTTGCGTCACCGTTGAGCCGAATGCTGACCCAAACCTCTTGATCACCGCCGCTCGGCGCGTTGTCCTGGAGCGTCCCGTGATCAAGAGGTTTGCGTCACGTTGAGCCGAATACTGACCCAAACTTCTTGATCACCGCCGCTCGGCGCGTTGTCCTGGTGGAGCGTCCCGTGATCAAGAGGTTTGCGTCACGTTGAGCCCGATTTCCGCCCCAAACTTCTTGATCACCGCCCCGTGGGCGCGGTGTCCCGCCGCTGTCCCCGGTGATCAAGAAGTTTGCGTCATCGTTCAGCCCGATACTGACGCGAACCTCTTGATCACCGGGGGCGGCGGTTCGGGGGCTGGTTAGGGTCGACGGGTGGACGACCTCGATGTGCTCGACTGGCGGGAACGCACCGCTGCGCTCTACCTGTCCGACACCGATCTGGCCGGCTTCCGGGCCGCCCGGGACGAGTTGTTCCGCAGTCACCCGGCCAGCCCGCTGCCGGCCGCCGACCGGGCCGGTTTCCCCGGGCTCGGCTGGTTCCCGCCGGACCCGGGGGCGGTGGTCGAGGCCCCGCTACGCCCCGCCTCCGGCACCGAGACCATCGACACCGGCGGCCCGGACGGCGTGGTGAGCTACCGGCGGGTGGCGGTCGCGGAGACGCCGTGGGGGCCGCTGACCCTGTGGTGGATCGAGGCGTACGGCGGGGGACTGTTCGTGCCGGTCCGCGACGGCACCAGCGGCCGGGAGACGTACGGCGGTGGCCGGTACCTCACCGACACGGTCAAGGGGACCTTCGGGCGGGGACTCACCGTGCTCCCCGGTCACCGGGTACGCCTGGACGCCAACTACCTCTACAACCCCAGTTGCGCGTACGACGACACCTGGGCCTGCCCGCTGGCACCCCCGGAGAACCGGCTCGCCACCCCGATCCGGGCCGGTGAACTGGTCTATCCCCGCCGCGACCGCTGACCCTGCCACGTCCCCGCCCTACCCGCCCCGCCCCACCCGCCCCGCCGCTCGGCGAGAGGTGAGGTCAGCGGCCGGCCTGGCATGCCCAGGTCAGGAATCGGTCGGTCGCGTCCACGGTTCTGCCGCCGTCGAGCTGCGTGAGCTGGTCTTCGGCTTCCTCCCTGAGCGTCGACAGCAGGGTCAGCAGGCCCGGCCGGTCGTCGGCGTACGCCGCGAGGAGCGCGAGTTTCGCTTCCCCGCAGGGCCACGGGTGGGCGTCGATCCGGCAGAGCCAGGTGGGTGGCAGCGGCGTGTGCCGGCCGGGAAGCAGCTCGGTCACGCCACCACGGCCCTTCCCGGGATCGGCCTGCGCGGAGCCGGTCGACGGGGGCCGGGCTCCGGGCGCGTCGCTCCGGCCGGCATCAGGAACAGGGTCCGCCGCCGGACCGCGTCGCCGGCTGCGTCCAGCTCGTAGGCGTCGATCCACAACCAACCGTCGTACGTGTGCCGGTCGGTGAGCACCCGGATGACCCGTACCGTGATCGGACGGATGAACTGCACGCTCGCGGCGCGCGTCAGGTGGAGCACGTCACCGGGGCGGATCGGGTGCGGGGTCACCGGGCTGGCTCCCGTTCCAGCCGAGGGGCCCGGCGGTGGCAGTGAGCCCGGCGGTGGCAGGGGACGGCGTTCGCCAGCCGGCCGGGGCCCCGCCACGGTGGGACGAACGGCCCGATCGGGCCGGGCACCGACGGGCGTGCCGGTGGCGGGTCGTCGTCAGGCTTGCGGCGCGGCTCGGGCGGCGGTGGGCGGTCGGGCTCCGGCGTGTCCGGCACGGTGCTCCCCCTTCGTAGCGGTGGATGGAACGGGGGCCGCCTCCTGCCCCTCCACAGGAGACGGCCCCCGCAGCAGACGCGGCCGGCGGATCTCCCCTCCGGCCGGCGGATCTCCCCTCCGACCGGCGGCGCCGCTCTGGACTCCACCTTGCCGAGGGTTGTGGAGCAAACACACCGCGTAGCAATATGCAGGCAGACGTTCGGAACGTTCGGCCGCAACATGGGAGGGAGCGGGATGAATCTGGCAGTCAAAGAGGCCATGGCGCAGACCGGGGAGACCGCCGAGAGCCTGGCAGCTCAGGTCGGGGTCGACCCGAAAACCGCAGCCAGGTGGGCACGCCACGGGAGCATCCCGCAGACCCGGCATCGCGCCAAGGTCGCGGCGGTCCTGGGCCGCGACGTCCTGGACCTCTGGCCGGACGCGCTGAAGCGCCACGAGCCGGTCTGGTTTCGCCGCTGGGCGGACATCGAGCGCGAGGCGGTGGTGCTGCGGGGGTTCGAACTGGCGTGGGTGCCGGGGCTCCTGCAAACGGAGGCGTACGCGCGGGCGACGCTGGCGCTGGCGACCCCCACCCCCGAGGAGGTGGACGAGCTGGTGACGGCGCGGATGCAGCGGCAGGCGATCCTCCACCGGCCAGAGCCTCCGCTCGTCGTCGCGGTGATCGATGAAGCGGCCCTCCGGCGGCGCGCAGGACGCGACGGCAAGCTGATGCGCGAGCAGTGTGAGCACATCGCGGCCTGCGCCGAACTGCCGTGCATGCAGGTGCACGTCGTGCCGCTCGACACGCCGATCTATCTGGGCATGGGCGGTCCGTTCGTGCTGGCCGAGCTGCCGGACGGTGCGCGGCTGGCGCATCAGGACGGTCCGGCCAGGGCGCACATCACCGACGACGCGGCAGAAATCGCTAGCCTTGAACGTAGCTGGGCTCGCATAGTCGGCGAGGCCCTACCCCGGACGCAATCTCTCGATCTCATCAGGAGAGTGGCAGCGACATGGACATGACCGGCGCGCGGTGGCGTAAGAGCACGAGGAGCGGCAGCAACGGCGGGAATTGCGTCGAGGTCGCCGACAACCTGCCCGGCGTCGTCCTGGTGCGGGACACGAAGGACCGTGCGGGTGGGACGCTGGCGTTCGCGCCGGGTGCGTGGCGGGGGTTCGTGGACTTCGCGAGGGCGTCCCGCTAGCCAGAAATCCCAGTGCCCCCGTCGGCCGGGGCATTCCTCGCTGCCCGGGTGACGGGTGCTCCCGGCGTGTCATGGCCGGGCCGCCCGCCCCGGTGAGGGGCCGACGACGCGACCGCCGCCCCGGCGCGACCGCCGCCCCGGCGCGACCGCCGCCCCGACGCGACCGCCGCCCCGACGCTGGGCGCGTCGGGACGGCGGCGGGGTCGGACGGGTCAGCGGGCGGTGGCCCCGGTCGGGGTCAGGTGCATCCGGCCGAGCATCTGCCGCGCCTGGTCGGCCAGGGCGGCGTCGACGGTCACCGCGTACTGGCCGGCGCGTAGCGAACTGGCCGAGGTGAAGTCGCGCTGGCCGCCGGACATGGCGTGCGCCACCGCGCCGAACACGGCACCCCAGATCGCGCCGATCACCAGGCCGACCAGGATCACCGCGAGCCAGTTGCCGACCGTGAAGATGCCGAACAACAGGCCGATGAACAACCCGAACCACGCGCCGGTGCCGGCACCCAGCAGGGCGGCGCGTCCCGTGGTGAGCCGGCCGAGCACCGTCTCCACCAGGGTGAGGTTGGTCCCGACGATCGCGGTGTGCTCCACCGGGAACCGGTTGTCCGCCAGGTAGTCCACCACGCGCTGCGCGGACGGGTAGTCCGGGTACGCGCCGATCGTCACCGTGGGCGGGCCGCCCTGCGGGCCGTGTCCGTCCCCCGGCGGGGTCGCCGGCCGGCCGGCCGGACCGGACGGGAGGTTGTCGCCGCCCGGCATCCCGGGTCGCCAGGTGGCGGTCGGGTTCGCTGCTCTGGTCATGGCCTCCTCCTTCGTCAACGACAGGCGTTCCCGTGGGCCCGTCGAGGTAACGCCGGCAGGTCCGGTAATCCGGGCCCGACCTGGATGACGCCGGGAGGCTGGGGCCGCCGGAGCGAGGGTCACGGGCGGACAGAAGACGGTGTGGTCGAGGAATGCGCGCCGAGGAGCCCGGGTAACCCGGCCCGTGGACAGCGGACGGATCAGCGAGCACGGGTTCCTCGCCGACGGGCGCAGCGCCGCGCTGGTGGACCGGTACGGCTCGGTCAACTGGTGGTGCCCGGCCCGGTTCGACAGCCCGTCGGTCTTCGGCCGGCTCCTCGACGACCGGGCCGGGCACTGGTCGATCACCCCGGAGGGCGACGACGTCCGGGTGTCCCGCTCCTATCTGGACGATTCGCTGGTGCTGCGTACCGTCTTCCACACCGGCACCGGCTCGGTGGCGGTCACCGACGCGCTGGCCCTGGAACCGGAGGCGCGCGGGCATGACATCGGCCTGCGCTCGCCCCGGGTCCTCGCCCGGCTGGTCGAGGGGCTCTCCGGCGAGGTGCCGGTACGCGTCGAGTTCGCTCCCCGGTTCGAGTACGGCCGGGTCACCGCGTACCTGACCCACGCCGCCGGGGTGATCGACGCGCGGGCCGGCGCGTGCCGGCTCAGCCTGCGCTCCGACGTACCGTTGGCCTGCCGGCACGGCGACGCCGTCGGCCGGGCGACCGTCCGGGCCGGGGACACCCTGCGGCTCACCCTCGGGTACGCCCCGACCTACGACGGCGGCGAACCGGCGCTGCCCGCCGCCGACCGGGTGGTGGCCGACGCGGTGACCGGCTGGCGCTCCTGGGCCGACCTGCACGACTACCAGGGTCTCTACCGCGACCAGGTACGACTCAGCGCGATGGTGGTGCAGGGCATGACCTACCAGCCCAGTGGCGCGATCGTCGCGGCGGCCACCACCTCGCTGCCCGAACAGGTGGGTGGTGACCGCAACTACGACTACCGCTACGTCTGGGTCCGCGACTTCAGCCTCACCCTCCAGGCGCTGTGGCGCTCGGCCTGCCCGGACGAGGCCGACCGGCAGTTCTCCTGGGTGGCGCGGGCGATGGGCCGCATCGACGACGGCCGGGTGCCGATCATGTACGGCGTCGAGGGCGAGCGGGACCTCACCGAACACGCCCTCGACCACCTGCGCGGCTACGCCGACAGCCGACCGGTGCTGGTCGGCAACGACGCCTGGACCCAGCGGCAGAACGACGTGCTCGGCGAGATCCTCGACGCCGCCTGGCTGATGCGGCACTACCTGGACCCGATGTCGCCGGACGTGCGGCACCTGCTGCGGGCGCTGGCCGACCAGGCGGTCCACAGCTGGCGTCTGCCGGACTCCGGCATGTGGGAGGCCCGCGACGCCGAACGGCACTACGTGTCGTCGAAGGTGCAGTGCTGGACGGCGTTGGACCGGGCGGTGCGGTTCGGCCCCCGGCTCGGCGACCCGGCCGACATCCGGCGGTGGGCGGGGGCCCGCGACGAGGTCCGCGCGGCGGTGCTGCGGCGGGGGTGGAACGACCGGCTGGGCGCGTACACCGGGGCCTTCGACTCCGACCGGTTGGACGCCTCGGTGCTGCTCATGCCGCTCGTCGGGTTCCTGCCCGCCGCCGAGGCGAGGATGCGCTCCACCATCGACGTGGTGGAGCGGCGGCTGTCCCGCGACGGGCTGCTGCGCCGCTGGGACGGTGACCCGGCCGGTTTCGTGATCTGCTCGTTCTGGCTGGCCAGCTGCCTGGCCCTGGCCGGCGAGCAGGAGCGGGCCACCCGGCTGTTCGAGCAGCTCGCCGGCCGGGTCAACGACCTCGGCCTCTACGCCGAGCAGATCGACCAGGCCACCGGCGAACAGGTGGGCAACTTCCCGCAGGCGTTCTCGCACATCGGCCTGATCAACGCGGCCGGCCTGCTCACCGACATCGCCGAACGACGGCGCGACCTCGCCACCGACCGGCCGCATTTCGTGACGACCGGCACCGACGTCGTGGCGACGTCGACCTGAGCCGTGCCGACCGGCACGGGACCGACGGAGGGAACACGCTGATGAGTGGACGACTGACCGGCCGCACCGCCCTGATCACCGGCTCGGACTCGGGTATCGGGCAGGCCACCGCGATCGAGTTCGGCCGGGAGGGTGCGGACGTGGTGGTGCACTACCTGCACGATCACGCCGGCGCGGACCACACCCGGGCCGAGATCGAGAAGGCCGGCCGACGGGCGGTGGTGGTGCAGGGCGACATCAGCGTCGAGCATCAGGTCGAGGCGATGTTCGACGAGGCGCTGGCGGCGTTCGGCACGGTGGACGTGCTGATGAACGACGCCGGGGTGGACGCCTCCGGCATCGGCGTGGCCGACCTGGACACCGCGACCTGGGACCGGTGCATCCGCACCAACCTGTACGGGATGTTCTTCTGCTGCCGGCGGTTCGTCCGGCACCGCCGCGACCAGGGCGGCGGCGGGAAGATCATCAACATCACCTCGATCCACCAGGAGGTCGCCCGGGCCGGCGGGGCGGACTACGACTCCAGCAAGGGCGGCATGCTCGAACTGGCCAAGAGCCTCGCCCTGGAGGTCGCCCCGATGCGGATGAACGTCAACAACATCGGACCCGGGATGGTGCTCACCCCGTTCAACCAGGAGGCCATCGACGACCCGAAGTACCTGGAAGAGCAGGTGCAGAGCATCCCGTGGAAGCGGGCCGCCGAACCGGCCGAGATCGCCAAACTGGCCGTCTTCCTGGCCAGCGACGACGCCGACTACGTGACCGGGTCGACGTACTTCATGGACGGCGGCCTGATGCAGAATCAGGGCCAGGGCGCCTGAGCCGGCCGGCCGCGCCCGGCCCCCGCCCGGAAGGCCCGCCTGATGCGGCTGCTCATGATCGCCGACACCCACCTGCCCCGACGCGCCCGGGACCTACCGGACGAGGTGTGGGCGGCGGTGGACGCCGCCGACGTGGTGCTGCACGCCGGTGACTGGGTCGAGGTGGGGCTGCTCGACCGGCTGGCCGACCGGGCCCGTCGGCTGGTCGGCGTGTACGGCAACAACGACGGCCCCGACCTGCGGGCCCGGCTGCCCGAGGTGGCCGAGGTGGAACTGGCCGGCCTGCGGGTGGCGGTGGTGCACGAGACCGGGCCGAAGACCGGCCGGGAACAGCGCTGCGCGGCCCGGTTCCCCGACCACGACCTGCTCGTCTTCGGCCACTCGCACATCCCGTGGGACAGCGTCGCACCGGGCGGTCTGCGGCTGCTCAACCCGGGCTCACCCACCGACCGGCGGGCCCAGCCGTACGCCACGTACCTGACCGCCGAGGTGGCGGCGGGACAGCTCGACCGGGTCGTGCTGCACCGCCTGCCACCCCGCTGAGGTCACCGGCCCCGGCCGGTCTCCTCCTGCAACTCGTCGATCCGCCGGGACGCCTCCGCCTTGGTCAGGTCGTCCGGCACCTCCTCGCCCGCCTCCCGGGCGAGGGTGTGCAGGTACGACTCCTGGGCGGCGGTCGGTGGCTCGTCCCCGGTCACCCACTCGTCCGGATCCTTGATCGCCCCACGCGGGTCGGGCAGCTGGTCGTTGTCGGTCATCACGTTCACCTCTCCTCGAACAGCCGTGCCAATACCCCGCCGGCCGCCAGGTCATGCCGGTCGCGGTGCCTACGATCATCCGGTGGACACGGATGTGATCGTGGTGGGTGCCGGCATCGCCGGGGTGGCGTGCGCCGGGGAACTGACGCGGGCAGGTGTGCCGGTACAGGTCCGGGAACGTGGTCGGGTGGCCGGGGGCCGGATGGCCAGCCGACGCTTCGACGGCCGCCCCGCCGACCTGGGGGCGGCGTACCTCACCGCCGACGACCCGGACTTCGTCGAGGTCGTCCGGCGGTGGCAGGCCGCCGGGCTGGTACGGGAGTGGACCGACACCTTCGTCGCGTACGGCCCGGACGGCCGGCGGGAGGTGCCCGGACCGGTCCGCTGGGCCGCCCCGCGCGGCCTGCGTTCCCTGGTCGAGGAGCTGGCCCGGGAGTTGCCGGTGACCGTCGACCGGCTCGTGTCGGGCGTCGCGCCGGGCCCGCTGGTGGACGGGGAGCCCGCCGCCGCCGTGGCGCTGTGCACCCCGGGTCCGCAGGCCGCCCTGCTGCTCGACCCGGCGCTGAGCGGGGCCACCCGGGCCGCCGTACGGCAGCGGTGGTCGCCGGTGCTCGCGGCGGTGCTGCGTTTCCCCGGCCGTCGGTGGGCCGACTTCCGGGGCGCGTTCGTCAACGACCACCCGGTGCTCGCCCTGGTCTGCGACGACGGCGACCGGCGCGGCGACGCCGCCCCGGTGCTGGTCGCCCACACCACGCCGGAGTTCGCCGCCGGGCACCTGGCCCAGCCCGGGGGTGCCGGCCCGGCGATCGAGGAGGCCGTCCGCGACCTGCTCGGCCTGCCGGACCCGGCCGAGCTGACCCACGTGCACCGGTGGACGTACGCCCGGCCGGTCGAGCCGGACCATGACGGGACGTTCTTCCTCGACGACGACCTGGTCGGGTTGGCCGGGGACGCCTTCGGCAAGCCGCGCGTGCAGAGCGCCTGGCGCTCCGGCCGGGACCTGGGCCGGGAACTGGCCCGCCGGCTCACCTGACCGTGCGGCCGGCCCGGTCCGGTGCCCGGTCAGCTCCGGGCGGCGTCCAGGGCCGGTTCGTCGCGCCGACCCCGCTCCGACGGGTCGGCGGTGCGTTCACCGGCCCGGTCCAGCAACTGCATCACCGGGGTCGCGGCGATCCCGTGCACCACCACCGAGACGACCACCACCAGGCCGACCGTCGCCCAGATCAGGTCCGCCTGGGCGAAGTCCGCCTTGGTGGTGGCGTACGCCAGGTAGTAGAACGAGCCGACGCCGCGGATGCCGAACGACGCGATCACCCAGTGCTCCGCGGGGCGACCCGGTGCGCCGCGCAGCGACAGCCAACCGAACAGCGGCCGGATGACGAACACCAGCGCCAGCCCGACCGTCGCCGCCTGCCAGGTGAGCGGGGCGAGCAGACCGGTGATCACCGCGCCACCGAACAGGAGCAGCAGCAGGACGGTCAGCAGCCGTTCGGTCTGCTCGGCGAAGTCGTGCAGCACGGCGTGGAACTCGTGGGTCCGTTCGGCGGCCCGGATCGCCCGCGCGGCGACGAACACGGCCAGGAAGCCGTACCCGCCGACCACCTCCACCAGCCCGTACGCCAGGAAGGTGGCGGCCAGCGCGAGGAAGCCCTCGGCGTGCCGGGCCAGCCGCAGCTCGCTCGGGGCGCGGAAGAACAGCTTGCCGAGCAGCCAGCCGATCAGCAGGCCCCCGCCGACGCCGACGGCCAGCTTGTAGAGCACGTCGATGGTGAACCACTCGGCGAACCAGCCCGACGGGGCAAGCCCGGCGGTGGCGATCGCGATGGCCGCGTAGACGAACGGGAAGGCCAGGCCGTCGTTGAGGCCGGCCTCGGAGGTCAGCGCGAAGCGCACCTCGTCCTCGGAGTCCTCGGCGTCAGTGGGTTCGCCCACCTGGACGTCCGAGGCGAGCACCGGATCGGTGGGGGCGAGGGCCGCGCCCAGCAGCAACGCGGCGGCCGGCACCAGTCCCGCCCACCACCAGCCGAGCAGCGCCACCGCCGCGATGCACAGCGGCATCGCGATCGCCAGCAACCGCCAGGTGGACGACCATTTCCGCCAGCTCAACGGTCTGTCGATCTTGAGGCCGGCACCCATCAACGCCACGATCACGCCGATCTCGGTCAGGTGGGTGGCGACCTGCGGGTACCGCAACGGGTCCGGCGCGGGCAGCCCGATCGGCAGGGCGAAGACCAGCATCCCGAGGCCGAGGAACGCTATCGGCATCGACAGCGGACGACGCTCCAGCAGGCGGGGGAGCACCCCGGCCAACAGGGCACCCGCGCCCACCAGCGCGAACTCGACATCGACCAGTTCCACCCCGACCGCCTCTCACCCCCGGCCACCGGTGTGGGCGGGGGTGGGACTGTGCCCCGTGACCGGCCGGGCTAAGCCTGGGTGTCCGGCTTGTCCCGGCACGGGCGGTCGATCAGTGGCCGCCGATGGCCGACCCCGACGGCCACTCCCGCGTGTCGAAGCGGTCAGCGTTCATCACACCGGACAGAAGTCGGGGCCGTCGGGTGTGGTGACCAGTTGCCAACCGAATGCCTCCAGGGTGATGTCGGTCCGGGTGCCGAAGGTCCGGAACACCTCGGCGACCGTGCCGTCCGGAAGACGGTCGGCGACGTCGGTGAACATCGCCTCCGGCGGCACGTGGAGCTGCCGGGCCACGTACCAGGGCAGGGCCAGTCCCACCATGAGGTCCCGGGCGTCGTCGTCCTCCAGACAGCCGGCGAGCCCGGTGGCGAGCAGGGAACGGCGTAGCAGGTCGGGATCATGCTGCCGGAGTGCCCGCGTGGCGGAACGGACGCCGTACCGGCCCAGCGCCAGCGCAACGGCCGGATCAAGGGAATCGACGAACTGTTGATCCATACGACCTGGTACGCGCTCGAGGATCGCTGCCGCCAGGTGGTCCTGCCTTCCTGAGATCCGGTGCAGGTTGGGCTTCATGGGGTCAGGATCGCAGACGGGTTCGAGCCGACGGCGAGGGCTTGGTCCGCAGCCGGGGACCGACCGGACCGCTGGTGGGCAATCCCGGTCAGCCGGTGGGCAGGAGGATCTCGAACCAGACCGTCGAGCCCCGTACCGTCGGGTCGGTGCCCCAGGCGTCGGAGAGCTGTTCGATCAGCCCGAGGCCCCGGCCCCGGCTGCTCAGCGTGTCGGTCTGGGCGCGGGTCACCGTGCCCCGGGTGCCGGAGTCGGCCACCGACACCAGCAGTCGTTCCGGGCTGAGGTCGATCTCCACCCGGGCGGCGGTGCCGGCGTGCAGCAACGCGTTGGTGGTCAGCTCGCTGGTGCACAGCACCGCCGCACCGATCACCGCCTCGGGCACCTGCCACTCGGCCAGCTGCGCGGTCATCCAGTGGCGTACCCGGCTGGGCGCGGTCGGCTCGGCGGGCATCTCCATCCCCGCCGACCGGCTCGGCTTGAGCGCGTGCTCGACCGCGAGCACCGCCACGTCGTCCTCGGTGGCGCCGGAGACCGCGCCGGTGGCGACCGCACACAGCGCCCGGGGGTCACCGCTGGCGGCCCCGGCCACCGCCGCCGCCAACCCGGCCAGGCCGGCGGTGAGGCTCTGTCGCCGGCGCTCGACCACCCCGTCGCTGTAGAGCAGCAGGGTGTCGCCGGGGGCGAAGGGCACGGTCGCGGTGTGCGGCCGACAGCCCAACCCCAGGGGCGCGCCGGTCGGCAGCTCGACGAAGGCGGCAGTGGCGACGCCGTCCGGCCCGGACCGCCGGATCAGCGGCGGGGGATGCCCGGCGCTGGCCAGGGTGATCTCGCCCCGGTCGGCGTCGACCACCCCGAAGGCCACCGTCACGAACAGCTCGTGGGTGCCGGTCTCGGTGCCCAGGCTCGCCACCAGCCGGTCCAGCCCGGCCAGGACGGCGTCCGGCCGGGGATCGGTCAACGCCAGCGCCCGCAGCGCCGCGCGTACCTGCCCCATCCGGGCCGCCGCCTGCACGTCGTGCCCGGCGACGTCGCCCAGCACCACGCCCAGGTCACCGGAGGGCAGCAGGAACGCGTCGTAGAAGTCGCCCCCGGCGGCGTTGCCGTCGACACCGGGGTCGTAGCGGGCGGCGATGCGCAGCCGGGGCAGCGTCGGCAACTGCTCCGGGAGCATGCTGCGTTGCAGCAGCTGGGCGGTACCGTGCTGGGTCTCGAACCGGCGGGCACGCTCCGCCGCCTGGCCGACCAGTTCGGCCGAGGCGGCCAGCAGCGCCCGTTCCGCCGCCGTCCAGCCGTGCGGGGTCTGGTAGCCCACGGCGAGGCCGCCGCGGATCACCGACGAGCGTAGCGGCAGCGCGGCCAGCGAGCGGATCTTCTGGTCGTGCCGGTCGACGGCGGTGTCCCGCAGCGGTTGGCCGTCGCCGGCGAAGAAGGGCACCCCGCTGCGCGCGCCGACCACCACCGGCGCGGTGGTGTCCGGTGGGACCGGTCGCCACAGCGGGGGCAGCCGCTCGTCGGCCTCGTCGAGCAGTTCGCCCCGGATCCGGCGGACCAGCCGCCAGGCGGGGCCGTCGTCGACGGCGAAGGAGACCTGGTCGGCGTCGAAGGAGTGCAGCGCGTAGCGCAGCGTCACCCGGGCCACGTCGTCGAGGGTGAGGGTGCCCGACAGCGCCGCGGCGAAGTCGGACAGGCTCTGCAACTGCTGGGTGAGCTGGCTGGTCTGGGCGGCGACGGTGAGCACGCCGACGATCCGCCCGGTGCTGTCGCGGACCGGGGAGTGGCCCCGGGTGAAGACGGTGTGCTCACCGGTGCCCTGCTGGTGCACGGGGAGCACCGACTCCTTCTGGAGGAAGGACTCGCCGTGCCGGTAGGCCCGCTCGATCACCTCGCCGACGCCCGGGGTGTGCCACAGGTCGGCGTAGACCTCCGGGGCGGGCCGGCCCATCGCGTCCGGGTGCCGGTCGCCGATCACCTCCGCGTACGCCTGGTTGTAGAGCAGCACGAAGTCGTCGCCGTAGTGCAGCGCCATCGGTACGGGGCAGGACAGGATCACGTCGACCAGGACGCGGATGGTCACGTCCCAACCCTGTTGCGGACCCAGCGGGGTGTCGGCCCACGGGTGGGCGGGCACGGCTGCCGCCTCCGGTGTGACCCCGGCCGGCCCCGGTGCGGGGGTTGGTGACGTCGGGACCCGCCCGACCGTGCCTGGCATGCCCGCAGCCTATCCGGAGCCGGCCCGGGTGACCCGATCATGCCCGTCGCCTCCACTGACGCCGACCTTCGTGTAGTTCCGGCGGGTTTTCTACAGACATGTCGGGAAAATCGGTGCGGATTCTCCGGCGTGCTGCTGCGGCGGACGGGTAACCGGGCGGCGCAGTCCATTGGACAGGAGGGACATCATGCCGGAAACCCTTGCGGTCAGGCAGGTCGACATCGGTAGCGCCTTGACCGACATGTGGCGGTCGGTGCTGCTGTTCGTGCCGAGAGCCATCGCGTTCATCGTCATCCTCGTGGTGGGCTGGCTCATCGCCCGCGCGGTACTCAAGATCGTGGACGCGGCGCTGGAACGGGTGGGCTTCGACCGGGCGGTCGAACGGGGCGGGATCAGACGCGCGTTGGAACGCACCAAGTACGACGCCAGTGACATCCTGGCCCGACTGGCGTACTACGCGGTGCTGCTGTTCACCCTGCAGTTCGCGTTCGGGGTGTGGGGGCCCAACGCGATCAGCGACCTCATCCGGGGGGTGGTGGCCTGGCTGCCGCGGGCGTTCATCGCGATCGTCATCGTGGTCGTGGCCGCTGCCATCGCCAACGCCGTGCGGGACCTGGTCTCCGGTGCGCTCGGCGGCCTGTCGTACGGCAAGGTGCTGGCCGACCTGACGGCCATCTTCATCCTGGCGCTCGGCGTGATCGCCGCGCTGAACCAGGTCGGCATCGCCACCACGGTCACCACGCCGGTCCTGATCGCGGTGCTCGCCACCGTGGCCGGCATCCTGATCGTCGGCGTCGGCGGCGGTCTGGTGAAGCCGATGCAGTCCCGCTGGGACGGCTGGCTGGACCGGGCGGCCGAGGAGTCGCGGGCGGTCCAGGAGCACCGGCGGGCCCGCGCCGCCGGGCAGGGCGACATGGGTCGGCAGATGGCCGACCGGGGCGGCGAGCGGACGCAGGCCATGCCGCGCGTCGACGAGGCCCGCACGATGGCCGGCGGTCGGGGAACCTACCAGTCCGGCACCGGCGACGAGACCCAGCAGTTCGGCCGTCCGGGCAGCTGAGTCGGCAGTACCACCGGGAAGGGTGTCCGCGCGAGGCGGGCACCCTTCCCGCGTGGACCGGGTCAGGCCGGGTCGAGGTGCCGGGGGTCGAGGGTGCGGGCCAGGGCGCAGACCGCGAGCAGGCGGACCAGCACCCAGTCCGGGGCGGTGAAGTCCGCCGCGCCCTCGGGGAGCAGGCCGTGCTCCCGGGCGGTGTCGCGGACGCCCTCGGCGTAGCCGGCCAGCGCGGCCGGGGTCAGCGGCCGGCGGTCACCGTCGAGGCTGTCCCGGATCGCCGCGGCGTGCTGGTCGACCAGCGCGAGCAGGCCGGGCCGGGCCGCGGCGGCAGCGAGGCCGGGGGCACCGACCGAGGCGCTGAGCAGGGCCAGGTGGGAGCGCGCCGCCCGTACGGCGGTCCGGGTCGCGACCTGGGGGTACGGCACTCGCATGAGGATCGAGGTTAACCACCCGGTAACCCCGGCGGAGTCGGCCACCCGGCCGGTACGGGTTCCCCCGGCGGCCGACCGGCCCTCGGCCACCGGGACCGATCCGCGCCCCGGCGGGCAGACGGCGCACCGGCCACCGTCGGCGTCCGGGCGGACAGCAACGGGACGCGGTGCCGGAATCCCCCGGTGCGCCGGAATCCCCCGGGGCGTCAGGGGGTCAGTGACCCGAGCAGGACGGTGCCGCCGCACGGCAGCTGCCCGACGTTGCCGACGGTCAGCACGTACTGCCGCTGGCGGGAGCCGTCCGGGTTGGCCCGTTGCACGTACCGGCTGCGGGTCACCTCCAACTGGCAGGCGGTGCCCCCGGCGGCTCCCGTCGGGGCCAGGCCGGGCAGGTAGACCGCGTTCAGCGGGTTGGCGTTGTTCCAGGTCCAGGTGGCCGAGGCCCCGACGGCGAGCGTCCCGGTCGGCCACGACGCCGACGGGCCGGTCTGGGCGAGCTGGAACTGGCCGGAGCAGGTGATCGTGCCGATGTTGCGGAGCACGAAGTAGAACTTGCGTACCCCGTCCGGTTCCTGCCGGTACCAGCTGCGGGTGATCTCCAGCTGGCAGGCGGCCGTCGCGGTCGCCCCGGTCGGCGTCACCCCCAGCAGGTACGACACGGTGGGCGCGATCTGCTCCACCCAGCCGTAGTTGCCGCTGGCCCCGGGCGCGAGCGCCCCTGTCGACCAGTCGTGGGTCGGCGTCAGCCAGGACAGCAGGACGGTGGCCGTGCAGGTGAGCGTGCCGCTGTTGGCGACCGTGAAGTGGAACCGCCGCTCGCCGCCCGGCTCCCGGGAGTACCAGGTCCGGGTCACCTCGAACTGGCAGGGGGTCAGGTCACCGGCCCCGGTGGGGGACAGCCCCACCTGGTACGCCGCGTTCAGCGGGTTGGCGTTGTTCCACACCCAGCCCTGGGTGACGCCGGGTGCGACCGGGCCGGTGGACCACGACGCCTGCGCGGCGGCGCTGCGTACGGCGGCGAGGTCGCGGGCGTCCCGCTCGCCCACCGGCGGCGCGGCCGACGCCGGCGTCGGGGCGAGCGCCACCACCGCCAGCAGGCTCAACAGCCACATCCACACCGTCGGTCGTCTGGTCACGGTCGGCGCTCCTCGGGGTCGGGGGTGCCGGAGTACGGCGACCGGGGCGCGGCGGGTGCCGGGCCGGTGCCGGTGTGCGGCGGGGTGTCGACAAGGTCGCACACCGGCGGTCGCCGTGGCGGGGCCGATATCCGACAGCGCGGGACGACGCCCCGGGCGGTCCGGCGTCGCTACAGTCCAGTTCCCACCCGGAAGGAATCCCACCGATGGCCCTGTCCCGTTCCGCCCGCCGGTGGTTCGGCGCGCGCCTCGCCGGCACCCTCGCCCTGGCCCTGACCGTGCCGCTCGCCCACCCCGGAGCGGCCCTGGCCGGCACCGCGCTCGGCGACGGCGACGTGCAGATCGCCCGGACCGCGCAGGACTACACCTACCGCACCTACCAGCGGCACTGGTCGGTGGTCGCCGTCCAACCCGCCGCCACCGCCGACTGGGACCTGACCCTGCGCGACGCCGTCGGCAGCACGCTCGCCACCAGCGTCTACGGGCTCGGTCGTACCGACTTCGTGGTGGTCGACTCCACGGCCGGACACCTGCCGTTCGGCGCTTACACGGCCGTGGTCAGCGCGTACACCCCCGGCGTGTACTGGGTGCAGCAGCGCACGGACACCGCCACGATCACCCTGCCGCCGGTGACGCACTCCGGCACCACCGGCCCGGCCGATCCCGACCTGACCTTCTCCAGCCTGGTCGACCACGACGTGGTCACCGTCGCCGACCTCTGGCTGACGGCCGGGGAGTCGTTCTGGGCGCACACCACCACGGCCGCATCCTCACTGCTGCTGGCCGGGAGCGACCCGGCCGACCCGACGAGCTTCGTCCAGGGCCGGGCCACCGTGGCGGCCCGGCAGCACACCGAGGTCATCGACGGCTGCACCAGGTACACCGCGCAGCGCACCGGTTGGCACGCCCTGATCCAGATCGGCGACCGCGCGCCGAGCACACACGTCCCGACCCAGGGCACCGGGTACGCCCTGCACCGGGTCGACCCGGCGCACCCGCTGAGCTGCCCGCAGCGGGAGTTCCCCGGCCCGACCCCCTGACGGGCCGCCGGGCGGTCAGTCCGCGCTGGTGGCGTCGGCCGGGCGACGACGGCTGGCGTCGTCGGCGATGATCACGGTGGCCACCATCAGCGCGACGCAGAGGCTGAACAGCCACGAGTCGTCGGAGGAGAACCTGGCGGAGACCGGGGCCTGGACGGCGGCGAGCAGGAAGCCGAGCCAAGCCAGACGACGCTGACGAGGGGTGAGGAAACCGGAGCCCTGTTGCATCCCGAAAGTCTTGCGCGACCCCTTCGGATTACCGGCAGCCGAACGGCGGATTCTGGACGACCTGTCCGGTTTACTGCCCGCTCGGGCGTTCCAAACCACCGGTTCGGGGGAGGCGACAATCACGTCGACCCGTTCTCGGTGATGCGGCAGGATGAGCCTCCGTGTCCGTCGCTCCGCCCCGTACCTCACTGCTCCTGCTCGCCTACCTCGCCTTCGTCAGTCTCGGCCTGCCCGACGGCCTGCTCGGCGTCGGCTGGCCCTCGATCAGCGCCGAGTTCGGCGTACCGACCGGCGCGGTCGGGCTGGTGCTCACCGCCGGCACGATCGGGTACCTGACCTCCAGCGTCCTGGCCGGTTTCACCCTCGCCCGGCTGGGCGTGGGCCGGCTGCTGGCCGGCAGCACCCTGCTGGCCAGCCTCGCGCTGACCGGGTACGCCAGCGCCCCGGCGCTGACCGTGCTGATCGGCTGTGCGCTGGTGCTCGGCCTGGGCTCCGGGGCGATCGACTCCGGTCTCAACGCGTACGCCGCCGGGGCGTTCGGCCCCCGGCACATGAACTGGATGCACGCCTTCTTCGGCCTCGGCGTGGCGATCGGCCCGCTGGTGATGACCGCCATGCTGAGCACCGGGGCCGGCTGGCGCTGGGGGTACGCGGTCACCGCCGCCGCCCAGCTCGCGTTGGCCACCGCGTTCGCGCTCACCGTCGGCGCATGGCGGGACCGCACGGCCGGCTCCCCGCCGTCGCCCGCCGCGCCGGTCGACCGGACGGTCGGTGCGCGGCCCGACGACAGCGTCGTCGCGCCGGCCGGCCACCCCGGACCGGTCGACGGTCCGGCGGTGGCCGGGCGTGGCGGGTCGGCCGGTGGCCCGGCGGGGGTGCGGATCGCCGACACGCTCCGGTTGCCCGCCGTCTGGTTCGGCGCGCTCGCCTTCGCCGTCTACGTGGCCATCGAGGTGTCCGCCGGGCTCTACGCGTTCCTGCTGCTCACCGAGGGGCGGGGGGTGTCCGCTGAGGCCGCCGGGGTGGCGGTCTCCGGCTACTGGGGCAGCCTCTTCGTCGGCCGGGTGGTGCAGGGGCTGGTTGCCGAGCGGCTCGGCACCGCCCGGGTGCTGCGGGGCAGCCTGCTGGGCATGGCCGTCGGCGCGGTGCTGATCGCGCTGCCGGGGCCGGGCTGGGTGACGGTGGCCGGCCTGGTCGTCCTCGGGTTCGCCGCCGCGCCCGTGTTCCCGCTGCTCACCCTGAGCACCGCCGAACGGGTCGGCCGGCAGCACGCCGACCGGGTGATCGGCGTGCAGATCGGCGCCGCCGGCATCGGGGCGGCCCTCATCCCGGCTGGGCTCGGCGTGCTGCTCGGCGACATCTCGGTGCGGCTGCTCGGCCCGGCGCTGACCGTGCTGGCGGTGGCGCTGCTGGTGGCGCACGCCGCAGCCGCCCGCCAGACCGCCGCGCCGCCCCCCACCCACTGAGCCCGCTTCCGCCCTTCTCGGGCTCGGCCAGCCAGGGCAATCGGGCTTCTGGGCCGATGATGCGGTGTCGTTCGACCGGGACACCGCATCATCGGCCCCCATGCCGCCGACCCCGACCCGACGCGGGCCCCGACGCCGACCGTCACATCGTGTCGGGCCCGGTACGTCCCGTCGTGGAGGGGCGGTAGGCGCGCTCGGTGTCGGTCATCTCCCGGCGCCCGGTCTGCGGGCCGGCACCCCGGTCCACCGGTTCGGGGCCGTGCCCGAAGGTGGCCTCCTCGCCCGCGTCGTTGCCGGTCGGGTCGTCGGCCTGCCCGTCGATGGTGGATCTGGCGATCGCCCGGTCCAGCTCCTCCAGCGGCGTCCTCTGCTCGTCCCGCCACACCCTGCCGTCGTTGTCCGTCATACCTGCGCGGTACCCCGACCCGATGATCGCAAACGGTCGGACCCGGACGCGGCGACGGCCGCCGGTTCACCGGCGGCCGTCGGGGCTGTGCGTCCGTGTCGGGGGAGACGGGGATCAGGGCTGCGGACGGTCGACCGACCCGCGCCACGCCCCGGTCTCCTGACCGCGACGCTCGATGAACTGCTTGAACCGCTCCAGGTCGCCCTTGGCCCGCCGGTCGACCACACCGAGCTTGTCGCCCGCCTGCTCGACCACGCCGTGCGGCTCGAAGTCCATCTGCAGGGTGACCCGGGTGTTGCCCTCGTCGAGCCGGTGGAACGTCACCACACCGGCCTGCTGGGTGCCGCCCGTCGACTTCCAGGCCACCCGCTCGTCGGGGAGCTGCTCGGTGATCTCGGCGTCGAACTCGCGCTTGACCCCGGCGATCTCCACCGTCCAGTGGGTCATCGTCTCCGACAGCTGCCGGACCTCCTGCACCCCCTCCATGAAGTGGGGGAACTCCTCGAACTGGGTCCACTGGTCGTAGGCGGTCCGTACCGGTACCGACACGTCCACGTGCTCGATGACGCCGCTCATGCGAAATCCTCCTCTGGCCGCTGGTGTCCGTCCGGATCGTGGGCCGATCCGGTCACCAACGCGTCGTCTCGTTCCGGTGCCCGAGTGCGGCCCACACCTCGGAAATCGTCTGGAAACGGGTGCCCTCCGGCAGGCGCTCCAGGGCGGCCACCAGGTCGTCGGGCGCGTCGTTCTCCCGCGCGTTGGCGACCAGCGCCAGCCGGTCGCCGGGCAGGGCCGTCATCGTGATGAACCGGCCCAGCCGGCTGCGCGCCTCCACGTCCTGTGCGGTCATCCCCTGCGGGGTGCCGGTGCGCAGGTCGCCCGCCGGTGCCGTGGTCGCGCCCGGCTGGTCCTCGCCGGCCGGCTCCGCCTCGCGGAACTCCTCGACCCGGGAACCACCGGCCCCCGACCCCTGGACCAGGCCGCTGACCTCCTGGCTCATCTGGTCGTCGACCCTCGGTGCGTGCTTGCTGCTGCCACGTTCCATGTCTGTTGTGCTACCCGCGCCCGCCCCGGGGAAACACCGACCCGGACGCCGGACCCGACGGGGTCACGAACCGGCGGTGGCCTTCGGCGGCAGCACCGGCTCACCCGGGTCGTCGACGCCCGCCTGCAACCGACGCCCCCGCTGCAACTCCGCGTTGATCTGCACCCCGAACATCAGCGCCGAGTTCGACAGGTACAGCCACACCAGGAAGGCGATCACCGCCCCCAGGCTGCCGTAGGTGACGTCGTACGAGCCGAAGTTGGCCACGTACAGGCCGAAGCCGAAGGAGACGACGATCCAGGACAGCAACGCCACCGCCCCGCCCGGGGTGAGCCACCGGAACCGGGGCTGCCGGACGTTGGGGGCGATCCAGAACATCAGCGACAACAGCGTCATCATCACCAGCGCCAGCACCGGCCACTTCACGACGCTCCACGTCGTCCGGGCCAGCCCACCGGCACCCACCAGGTCGCCGACCGCGTCGGTCACCGGGCCGCTGACGATCAACCCCAGCGCCACCACCGCGAGCAGCAGCAGCGACACCCCGGCCAACCCGATCTGCAACGGGCGCAGCCGGTAGAACGGGCGGCCCTCCTGTACCCCGTAGACCGCGTTGGAGGCCCGGGTGAACGCGCCGATGAACCCGGACGCCGACCACAACGCGCCCACCAGACCGAAGCTGAGCAGCACCTTCGTCCCGCTCTGCTGGTCGACCACCGTGCGCACCACCGACACGAAACCCTCGTTGCCGACCACCGAACCGGCCCCGATGTCGCGGGCCAGGTCCAGCACGGTGTCCACCGTCCGCTCGCCGTCGGAGACCAGCCCCACCAGGGCCACCACCACGACCGTGGACGGGAACAGGGCGAGCACCCCGTAGTAGGTCAACGCCGCCGCCCAGTCGGCGCAGTTGTCCTTCACGAAACCCCGGCCGCTGCGCACCAGCACCCCGCGCCAGGTCGACCAGCTCAACTGGCGTACCCGGCGGGGTACGCGTACCCCCGGGTCGTCACCGGCGGCCGTGGTCGGCTCCGTCGTCGCTGCCATGCTCGGCTCCTCGTCGCCCGACGACCCGGCGGACCCGGCGTCCGGCGCGCGTCTGGGCCCGGCGGTACCCGACGGTGGAAATCGACAAACCCGACGTCGGTGTTTGCCGGTGCGGGCCCAGGGAACCGTTGGGGTCAAGCCAGGAAATCGACGCGGAGGAGGACGGGATGCCCGGGCGCGAGGTACTGCCCAGCACGCTGCGACGCTCCCCGGAGAAGGCGCAGCGCACCTGGGAGAAGACACACGACTCGGCGGTGCAGACCTACGGCGAGGGGGAGCGGGCGCACCGCGCCGCCTTCGCCGCCGTCAAGCACAGCTTCGAGAAGGTGGGCGACCACTGGGAAGCGAAGGGCCGCAAGGGCCCCAGCGACCGCCAGGCCGAAGGCGGCGGCCCCGCCCGCCGGGCCCCCACCGCCGGTGGGGTGGACGCCAACGCCACCAAGGACCACCTGATGCAGGTGGCGAAGAAACTGGACGTGCCCGGCCGCAGCCGGATGACCAAGCCGGAACTGGTCAAGGCCATCGAGAAGGCCAACAACCGGGCCACCCGCAAGGCCCGCGGCGACTGACCGGAAGTACGCGCGGGGCCGCCCCGGACGGGGCGGCCCGGCTCACCAGTGGCCGCCGGCCGGCGGTTGCAGGTGCACCGCCTTGACCGTGCTGAACTCGTCCAGCAGCTCCGGGCCGTACCCGAAGCCCTGGCCGCTGCCCCGGCGCGGCTGCGCGGCACCACCCGGCGCGCCCCCGAACACCGCGTTGACCTTCACCGTGCCCACCGGCAGCTCCCGAAAGGCCCGCTGGGCGTGGCTCATCGACCCGGTCAGCACCGTCGCCGCCAGCCCGTACGGCGAATCGGCGGCACACCGCAGCGCCTCGCTGAACGAGTCCACCGTCACCACCGCCGCCACCGGCCCGAACGTCTCCTCCCGCACCAGCGTCATCTCCTGCCGGCAGTCGGTGACCACCGTCGCCGGATAGAACGCCCCCGGCCCGTCCGGCAGCACCCCACCGGCGCGCAGCGTCGCCCCCTGCGCCACCGCGGCCGTGACCTGCCCGTGCACCTGGTCGCGGTGCCGCCGGTCGACCAGCGGGCCCAGCTCGGTGGCCGGGTCCCGGCCCGGCCCGACCGTCAGCGCCCCGGCCCGCTGCACCAACGCGTCGACGAAGTCCTCGGCGACGTCGCGGTGCGCGTAGATCCGCTCCACCGCCACGCAGAGCTGCCCGGCGTTGGCGAACGCGCCCAACGCCGCCTGCCCGGCCGCCCACCCCGGGTCCACCCCGGCGTCGACCACCAGCGGGTCGCTGCCGCCGTTCTCCAGCAGGGCCTTCGCCCCGGTCCGGGCACAGGCCGCCGCGATCGCCCGGCCGGTCGCCGTGGCACCGACGTGCGCGACCACGTCCACCGGCTGCGCGGCCAACGCCGCGCCCACCTCCGCGCCCCCGGTCAGCAGGGACAGCACGCCCGCCGGGAACACCCCGTCGAACAGCCGGGCCAGCAGCCACCCGGTGACCGGGGTCCGCTCGCTCGGCTTGTAGAGCACCACGTTGCCGGTGACCAGGGCCGCGCCGAGCAACCCGCAGGAGACCGCCACCGGGTCGTTCCACGGGGTGATCGCCGCCACCACCCCCCGCGCCTGCGGCAGCATGAAGTCGATCGCGTCGCCGTCGCCGTGCAACGTCCGGCCGCCGCGCAGCGGACCCAGCTCGGCGTACTGGCGCAGGGTGCCGACGCCGGCCGCCACCCCGCCCCGGGCGTCGCCCAGCGGCTTGCCCATCTCCGCCGTGGTCGCCGCGGCCAACTCCTCCGCGTCCGCCGCCACCGCGTCCGCCGCCTGGTGCAGCAGCTCCGCACGCTGCGCCGTCGGGGTCGCCGCCCACTCGGCGGCCACCTCCCGGGCCGCCTCGACCGCCTTGGCCACCTCGTCCGCCGTCGCCACCGGCACGGTGCCGACCGGGGAGCCGTCAGCCGGGTCGTGGACCGTCAGCTCACCACCCTCGCCGCCCGCGCCCCACACCCCACCGATGAGTTGCTCCACCCGGTACATGCGGCGGGATGCCCCGCTCCCGCCGAAGCAAACGCGTTTCGCCCGGTTGCCCGCCGGGTAGCCGGATCCGATGACCTCGCCGGGCACGGACACCGCGGACGCCGTCGTCATCGGCGCCGGACACAACGGCCTGGTGGCCGCCAACCTGCTCGCCGACGCCGGCTGGGACGTGCTGGTGCTGGAGGCGACCGGCGCACCCGGCGGGGCGGTCCGCTCCGCCGAGGTCACCGCCCCCGGCTACCTCAGCGACCTGTACAGCTCCTTCTACCCCCTCGGGTACGCCTCCCCGGTGCTGGCCGGCCTCGACCTGCCCCGCTACGGCCTGACCTGGACGCACGCCCCCGACGTGCTGGCCCACCTGCTGCCCGACGGGCGGGCCGCGGTGATCAACCGGGACCTGGACACCACCGCCGCCTCGCTGGAGACGTTCGCCCCCGGCGACGGGGACCGCTGGCGGCACGCGTACGCCGACTGGGCGCAGGTGTCCGGCCCGATGCTCGACGCCATCACCACCCCGTTCCCCCCGGTACGCGGCGGACTGGGCCTGCTGCGCCAACTGCGGGTCGGCGGCGCGTTACGGCTGGCCCGCCGCCTGGTCCTGCCGGTGCGCAAGCTCGGCAGCGAACTGTTCACCGGCGACGGCGGCCCGGCGCTGCTGGCCGGCTGCGCCCTGCACACCGACCTGTCCCCCGAGGAGGCCGGCTCCGGCGTCTACGGCTGGCTGCTGGCCATGCTCGGCCAGCAGGTCGGCTGGCCGGTGCCGGTCGGCGGCGCGCAGCGGATCACCGACGCGCTGGTGGCCCGGCTCACCGAGCGGGGCGGCCGGATCAGCTACCGGGCGCGGGTCGACCGGGTGCTCACCGCCCGGGGTCGGGCGGTGGGCGTCCGTACCGTCGACGGGCAGCTGTGGCGGGCCCGCCGGGCGGTGCTCGCCGACGTGCCCGCCCCCGCCCTCTACCTGGACCTGGTCGGGGCCGCCCAACTGCCGCCCCGACTGGTCGAGGACCTGGCCCACTTCCGCTGGGACGGCTCCACCCTCAAGGTCGACTGGGCGCTGTCCGCCCCGCTGCCGTGGACCAACCCGGCGGTGGCCGGCGCCGGCACCGTGCACCTGGGCGCCGACCTCGACGGCCTCACCACGTACTCCGCCGAACTGGCCCGGGGTGAGATCCCGGCGAAGCCGTTCCTGCTGGCCGGGCAGATGACCACCGCCGACCCCACGCACTCGCCGGCCGGCACCGAGTCGCTGTGGGCGTACACCCACCTGCCGTTCCGGCGGTACTGGCGGGCCGAGGACGTCGCCCGCCAGGTCGACCGGATGGAGGACGTGCTGGAGGCCGCCGCCCCCGGGTTCCGCAGCCTGGTCGTCGGCCGGCACGTCGCCGGGCCGGCCGAGCTGGAACAGGGCGACCCGAGCCTGGTCGGCGGGGCGCTGGGCGGCGGCACCGCCGCGGCGTACCAGCAGCTGTTCCTACGCCCGATCCCCGGCCTGGGCCGGGCCGACACCCCGGTCGACCGGCTCTACCTGGCCAGCGCGTCGGCGCACCCCGGCGGCGGGGTGCACGGCGCACCCGGCGCGAACGCCGCCCGGGCGGCGCTGGCCCGCGACCGCGCCGTCACCGGCGGCGTGTACGCCGGCATGATCGACGCCGCGCACCGGACGCTCTACCGCTGAACCGTCCACCCACGACCCCGCTGCGGGGTCAGGAGTCCAGGTTGCGGTGCCGGGTGCGCAGCTTGAACGGCATCAGCGCGCTCTCCACCTTGGTCGCGGTGGTCATCTTGGACGCGCCGTCGCGCCGCTCCTCGAACCGGATCGGCACCTCCAGGATGGTGTGCCCCAGCTTGGTGGCCAGGTAGTGCATCTCCACCTGGAAGCTGTAACCGTTCGACTGCACCCGGTGCAGGCCGATGTCGCGCAACGCGTCGGCCCGCCAGATCTTGAAGCCGGCGGTCAGGTCGCGGATGCGCACCCGCAACAGGGTGTGCACGTAGAGGTTGGCCCAGCCGCTGAGTGCGCGCCGGTAGAGCGGCCACGCCTCGTCGAGCTGCCCGCCCGGCACGTACCGGGAGCCGATCACCACCCCCGCCTGGGTGGACAGCAGCGCGCCCAGCATCCCGGGCAGCGCCTCCGGCGGGTGCGACAGGTCGGCGTCCATCTGCGCCACGTACTCCGCGCCGCCGTCCAGGGCCCGGCCGATGCCGTCCACGTACGCCCGGCCCAGGCCCTCCTTGCCGGCCCGGTGCACGACCTGCACCCGGTCCGGGTTCTCGATGGCCAGCTTGTCGGCCACCTCACCGGTGCCGTCCGGCGAGTTGTCGTCGGCGACGAGCACCTTCAGGCCCGGCAGCGGAAGGGCCAGCAGCCGTTCGACCAGCACCGGGAGGTTGCCCGCCTCGTTGTAGGTGGGGACCACGACGGTCAGGCGTGCGTCCCGCCACGGTGACGGCAGCTCCACGGGTTCGATCATCTCGGACATCCTCAGTCGGGGTCGGCATTCCCCCACAGGGTAGCCAAAAGCCCGACGGGACCCCGCCGAGGCTCCCCGCGACCGCCCGGTCACCGTTCGGCGCGCGCATCGGCCTTCTGCCGGGTGGCGATGTCGCAGAGCCGGCGCAGCGTCTCCTTGTTGCGCTGGTGCAGCACCAGGTCGTTGAGCTTGTTGCGGACCCAGCGCAACGGGCCCGCGGCGAAGTCCTCGCCGATGCGGACCCGGGTCGCGCCGTCCCCTTCCGGGGTCAGCGTGAACACCACGACCGCCTCCCCGGCCGGCCACAGGCCGGCCCGCAGCACCAGCCGGTGCGGCGGCTCGCAGACCAGCACCGTCGAGGCGTCCTCCAGGGAGAACGGCCAGGGGCCGGCCCGGTGGTGCAGTCGGGTGCCGACCCGGGGCCACTGCGCGTCGACGTCACGCACGTGCACCGTGCCGACCACCCAGTCGCTGTACGTCCAACCGTCGGCCAGCACGTCGAAGACCTGCTGCGGGGGTGCATCGATCACTTTCTCCACGACTGCCACCGCTGAGCAGTACCCGGGCCGGCCCGGCCTAACCCGCCGCGTTAGCTTCTCCGGGCCGACGGGTAACGCTGCACCGACCCGGTTCGGGTCGACGGCGCGGCCCGGCCCGACGCCGGGCGGCGTACCGCCCGGTAGGGCCAGGTTTACTCCCCGGGGCCTCGGGAACCCGCCGCCCGTGCGACGGGACGCGGAGCCGTATCAGCGCAGGTCAGGCCGGGTTGATCCGGTCGCTGGCCGGGGCGGCCGCGCACTGTACGACGCGGTGCTGCTCGACCGGGACGGCACCCTGATCGAGGACGTGCCCTACAACGGCGACCCCGACAAGGTACGGCCGGTGCCCGGCGCGCGGGCGGCGCTGGACCGGCTGCGCGCCGCCGGGCTACGGCTCGGCGTGGTCACCAACCAGTCGGGGCTGGCCCGGGGGCTGTTCACCGCCGCCCAACTGCGCGCGGTCAACGCGCGGGTCGAGGAGCTGCTCGGCCCGTTCGACACCTGGCAGTGCTGCCCGCACGACGAGCGGGCCGGCTGCGCCTGCCGCAAACCCGCGCCCGGCATGGTGCACGCCGCCGCGCGGGCGCTCGGCACCACCCCGGACCGCTGCGTGCTGGTCGGGGACATCGCCGCCGACCTGGGCGCCGCCGCCGCGGCCGGCGCGGCCGGGGTGCTCGTGCCCACCCCCACCACCCGGGCCGTCGAGGTGGCCGCCGCCGGGCAGGTCGCCGCCGACCTGCCCGCCGCCGTGGAGCTGATCCTCACCCGGTCCGCCCTGGTCGCCGGCCCGCCGCCGCGCCGGGCCGGCACCGTGCTGGTGGTGCGCAGCGACTCCGCCGGGGACGTCCTGGTCACCGGCCCGGCCGTCCGGGCCGTCGCCGGGTACGCGCAGCGGGTCGTGCTGCTCTGCGGCCCCCGGGGCCGCGCCGCCGCCGCCCTGCTGCCCGGCGTCGACGAGGTCGTCGAGTGGCCGCTGCCCTGGATCGACGGCACGCCCGACCCGGTCGACCCGGCGGACATCGACCGGCTCACCGACCGGCTGCGCGCGGTCCGGGCCGACGAGGCGGTCGTGTTCACCTCGTTCCACCAGTCGCCCCTGCCGCTGGCGCTGCTGCTGCGGCTGGCCGGCGTGCCGAGGGTCAGCGCGATCAGCGACGACTACCCGGGTTCGCTGCTCGACGTGCGGCACCGGGTCCCCGCCGGGCTGCCCGAGCCGGAGCGGGCGCTGTCGCTGGCCGCCGCCGCCGGTTTCACGCTGCCGCCCGGCGACGATCCGCGACTGCGGGTCCGCGCCGACCGGGTGCCGCCGGCGCCGGCCGGGCTCGGCGGCCCCGGGTACCTGGTGCTGCACCCCGGTTCGGCGGTGCCGAGCCGGGCCGTGCCACCGGAACTGGCGGCCCGGATCGTGCGGACCCTCACCGCCGCCGGGCACCGGGTGGCGGTCACCGGCGGACCCGACGAGACGGCGCTGACCGCCCGGGTGGCCGGCGACACCGGCATCGACCTGGGCGGCCGGACCGGCCTGGCCGACCTGGCCGGGGTGCTCGCCCACGCCGGCGCGCTGGTGGTCGGCAACACCGGGCCGGCGCACCTGGCCGCCGCGCTGGGCGTGCCGGTGGTCAGCCTGTTCGCCCCCACCGTCCCCTACGGACAGTGGGGGCCCTACCGGGTGCCGACGGTCCGGCTGGGCGACGCCGCCGCACCGTGCCGGGACACCCGCGCCACGGTCTGTCCGGTGCCCGGCCACCCCTGCCTGTCGGCCGTCGAACCGGGCCGGGTCCTCGACGCGGTACGCCTGCTCGGCGTCCCCGCCGACGCCCCGGCCGGGGTGACGCCGGCCGGGGTGACGCCGGTGACCGCCGGGCGGGGGAGTCGGCGATGAACATCCTGCTCTGGCACGTGCACGGCTCCTGGACCACGTCCTTCGTGCACGGCAGGCACCGCTACCTGGTGCCGGTCACCCCCGACCGGGGCCCGTACGGGCTGGGTCGGGCGCGCACCTACCCGTGGCCGGACACCGCCGTCGAGGTGACCCCGGAGCAGTTGCGCCACGCCGACGTCGACGTGGTGCTGCTGCAACGCCCCGAGGAACACGACCTGGCCCGGCAGTGGCTCGGCCGGGCGGTGCCGGCGGTCTACGTCGAGCACAACACCCCCAAGGGCGACGTGCCGAACACCAGGCACCCGATGGCCGACCGGGAGGACCTGCTGCTCACCCACGTCACCCACTTCAACGAGCTGTTCTGGGACAACGGGTCCACCCGCACCGCCGTCGTCGAACACGGCGTGGTGCCACCCGCGGTGACCTGGACCGGCGAGCTGGACCGGCTCGCCGTGGTGATCAACGAGCCGGTACGCCGGAATCGGATCACCGGCACCGACCTGCTCGCCCGGTTCGCCGAGATCGCCCCGCTGGACGTGTTCGGCATGAAGGTGGCCGGGCTCGCCGACCACCTGGGCCTGCCGGCCGACCGGTTGACCAGCCACGACGACGTCCCGCAGCACCTGATGCACGCCGAGCTGGCCCGGCGGCGGGCCTACCTGCACCTGTGCCGGTGGACCTCGCTCGGGTTGAGCCTGATCGAGGCGATGACCATCGGGATGCCGGTGGTCGCGCTGGCCACCACCGAGGCCGTGCAGGCGGTGCCTCCCGCGGCGGGGGCGTTGTCCACCCGGGTCGACACCCTGCTGGCCGCCGCCGCCCGGTTCGTCGCCGACCCCGCCGAGGCGCGTCGCGCGGGTGCGCAGGCGCGGACCGCCGCGCTGGGCCGTTACGGCCTGGACCGTTTCCTCGCCGACTGGGACCGCCTGCTGGAGGAGGAAGTATGCGCATCGCGATGATCTCCGAGCATGCCAGCCCGCTCGCCGTGCTGGGCGGTGAGGACGCCGGTGGGCAGAACACGCACGTCGCGGAACTCTCCGCCGCGCTGGTGGCGGCCGGCCACGACGTCCGGGTCTACACCCGACGCGACGCCGTCGACCTGCCGGTCGCCGTGCGCGCCCCGGACGGGTACGAGGTGGTGCACGTGCCCGCCGGGCCGGCCGAACCGGTCGCCAAGGACGCCCTACTGCCGCACATGAAGGAGTTCAGCCACTGGCTCACCGGCCGCTGGCGGGGCGGGGACTGGATGCCCGAGGTGGTGCACGCGCACTTCTGGATGAGCGGGTTGGCCGCGCTGGCCGCGGGCCGGCGGACCGGGGTGCCGGTGGTGCAGACGTACCACGCGTTGGGCACGGTCAAGCGGCGTCACCAGGGGGTCCAGGACACCAGCCCGGCCCGGCGGATCGGCTACGAACGGGAACTGGGGTGCGCCGTCGACCGGGTCGTCGCCCAGTGCAGCGACGAGGTCGGGGAGCTGGTCCGGCTCGGCGTACCCCGGTCCCGGATGACCGTCGTGCCGTCCGGGGTGAACCTGGACACCTTCGCCCCGCTCGGCCCGGCCGTCGACCGTGACGCCGACCGGCCCCGGGTGCTCACCGTCGGCCGGCTGGTGGAACGCAAGGGCTTCCAGACGGTGATCCGGGCGATGGCGCTGGTGCCCGACGCCGAGTGCGTGGTCGTCGGCGGGCCGCCCGCCGGGCTGCTGGAGACCGACCCGTACGCCCGGCGGCTGCGGGCGCTCGCCGGCACCTGCGGGGTCGCCGACCGGGTCCGGCTGGTCGGGGCGGTGCCCCGGGAGGAGATGGGCCGCTGGTACCGGTCGGCCGACGTGCTGGTCGCCGCCCCCTGGTACGAGCCGTTCGGGCTGACCCCGTTGGAGGCGATGGCCTGCGGGGTGCCCGTCGTCGGCACGGCGGTCGGCGGCATCCGGGACACCGTGGTCGACGGGGTGACCGGGGACCTGGTGCCGGCCCGGGACCCGCAGGCGCTGGGCGACGCGCTGGCCGGCCTGCTCGGCGACCCGGCCCGCCGCTACGGCTACGCCACCGCCGCGTTGCAGCGGGCCCGCCGCAGCTACTCGTGGGCCACCGCCGCCGACCGGTTGACCGAGGTGTACGCCGAGGTCGCCGCCGTACGCAGGCCGAGCCGGGTGGTCGCCTGATGACGACCTCGACCCGGGCGGCACGGGCCGGCCTGCTCGACGCGCACCTGACCCTGCTGGCCGAGGCGCTGCTGCCGTACCGTGCGGCGGAGCCGTTGCTGGCCCGCTGGGGCACCGAGCTGGCCGGCATCCTGGTCGGCGGCGGGCGGTTGCTGGTCGCCGGCAACGGGGGCAGCGCCGCCGAGGCCCAGCACCTCACCGCCGAACTGGTCGGCCGGCTGCGCGACGAGCGCCGGCCGCTGTCGGCGATCGCCCTGCACGCCGAGACCTCCGCGTTGACCGCGATCGGCAACGACTACGGCTACGACGAGGTCTTCGCCCGGCAGGTGCGGGCCCACGGCCGTCCCGGTGACGTCCTGCTGCTGATGTCCACCAGCGGGTCCAGCGGCAACCTGCTCGCCGCGGTGGCCGCCGCCCGGGAGGTCGGGCTGCGCTGCTGGGCGTTCACCGGCCCGACGCCGAACCCGCTCGCCGACGCCTGCCACGAGGCGCTGGGCGTCGCCTCGCCGGACAGCCAGGTGGTGCAGGAACTGCACCTGGTCTCCACCCACGTGCTCTGCGAGTACGTCGACCGGGCGTTGCCCACGGCGCTGACCGCGCTGGCCGGCCAGGCGGCGGCCAGCGCCGCCGCGTCGGCGGCCCGGCCCGTGGACCCGGCGGCGGACGACCCGGTCGACGCATCGCCGGTGGCCGACGGCGGGCCGGTCCGGGCCGGGGTGGAGGTGGTCGTCGACCCGACGGCCGACCGACGGCGTGGGGACCCGGCGTGAGGGGCCCGCTGGTGGTGCTCGGGGACACCCTGCTCGACCGGGACGTCGAAGGGGTGGTGAACCGGCTGTGCCCCGACTCGCCGGTGCCGGTGCTGGACGAGACGGCCGCCGCCGACCGGCCGGGCGGGGCGGGCCTGGCCGCCGTCTTCGCCGCCGCCACGGGTGCCGAGGTGGCGCTGGTGACCGCGCTCGCCGACGACGCCGGGGCGGCCCGGCTCAGCTCGCTGCTCACCGCCGCCGGGGTGCAGGTGTACGGGCTGCCGCTGGCCGGGGCGACCCCGGAGAAGGTCCGACTGCGGGCCCGGGGCCGGGTGCTGCTGCGCCACGACCGGGGTGGCATGGCGGGCGAACCGGGGCCACCCACCGAGGCGGTGCTGCGGCTGCTCGCCGGGGCGTCCGCCGTGCTGGTCAGCGACTACGGCCGGGGGGTGGCCCGACAGCCGGCGCTGCGGGCGGCGCTGGCCGCGACCCGCGCCCCGGTGGTCTGGGACCCGCACCCCCGGGGCCCGGTCGCGGTGCCCGGGGTGCGGCTGGTCACCCCGAACGAGCCGGAGGCCCGGGAGTTGGCCAAGGTGCCGCCGGGCGGGTCCCGGCTGGCGGTCGCCGCCCGCGCCGGCCAGGGACTGCGGGAACGCTGGCGGGCCGGGGCGGTGGTGGTCACCCTCGGGGGTGACGGCGCGCTGCTCTGCTCCGCCGGGGCGACGCCGCTGATGGTCTCCGCGCCGGTCAGCGCCGAGGGGGACACCTGCGGGGCGGGGGACCGGTTCGCCTCGGCCGCCGCGGTGGCGCTCGCCGGGGGCGCGCTGGTCTCCGAGGCGGTCCAGGCGGCCGTCGGCGCGGCGTCGGCGTACGTGGCCGACGGCGGGGTGGCCGCCGCGCTGCCCGTACCGGTGCGGGACTGCCCGCCGGTGCTGGTCGGCGGCGGGGAACGGATCGGGGCCGCCGCGGCGGGCGCGGTGGTGGCCGAGGTCCGCGCTGCCGGTGGCACCGTGGTCGCCACCGGGGGCTGCTTCGACCTGCTGCACGCCGGGCACGTGGCGACGTTGCAGGCCGCCCGGCAGCTCGGCGACTGCCTGGTGGTCTGCCTGAACTCCGACACCAGCGTCACCGGCCTCAAGGGCCCCGACCGGCCGGTGATCCCGCAGGGCGACCGGGCCCGGCTGCTCGCCGCGTTGAGCTGCGTCGACGCGGTGGTGGTCTTCGACGAACCCACCCCGCACGCCACGCTGGGCTGGCTGCGGCCCGACGTCTGGGTCAAGGGCGGGGACTACGCCACCGGCGTCGGCGACGGGCCGGGCCTGCCGGAGGGCGAGCTGTTGCGCCGGTGGGGCGGGGACAGCGTGGTGGTGCCGTACCTGGACGGGCGCTCCACCACCGACATGATCGCGGCGGCCCGGGGCGAACGCCGGCGCACCGGCCGGCCGGAGCCCGCCGGGTCCCCGGTCGGACCGGCGCATCCGACGACGGAGGGAGCACGATGAGCAGCAGTCCACCCGGTGCCGGTCCGGCCGTCCTGGTCACCGGCGGGTCGAGCGGCCTCGGCGCGGCGGTGGTCACCGCCGTCGCGCGCGCCGGCGGACGACCGCTGGTGCTGGACCGGCGACCCCCCGCCGACGGGGTGCCGTGGATCGAGTGCGACCTGGCCGACACCCGGGCCGCCGAGGAGGCCACCCGGGACCTGGCCGAACGGGTCGGCGGGCTGGACGCGGTGGTGACCGCCGCCGGCATGGACGTGCCCGGCAGACTGGCCGACGTCCCCCGCGACACCTGGGAACGGATCGTCGTGGTGGACCTGCTCGCCACGGTGGCGGTGGTCCGGGCCGCGCTGCCCTACCTGGAGGCGTCCCGGGGCAACGTCGTCACGGTCGCCTCCACCCTGGGCGTCAAGGCGGTCGGCGACGCCACCGCGTACTGCGCGGCGAAGTTCGGGGTGGTCGGGTTCACCAGGTCGCTCGCCGCCGAGCTGGCCGGCAGCGTCGGGGTGACCCTGCTCATCCCCGGCGGGATGCGCACCGCGTTCTTCGACGACCGCGACCCGCAGTACCGTCCGGGCCCGGACGCGAAGCTCAACGACCCGGCCGACACCGCCGCCGCGATCATGTTCGCGCTGTCCCAGCCGCCCGGTAGCACCGTGCGGGAACTGGTGGTCTGCGCCGAGCAGGAGACCTCGTACCCGTGATCCTGGTGTTGCGGGCGCTCGGCGTCGGTGACCTGGCCACGGCGGTGCCCGCGCTGCGCGCCCTGCGGGCCTGGCATCCGGGCGAGGAACTGGTGCTGGCCGCGCCGGCCTGGCTGGGCCCGCTGGTCGAGCTGGTCGGCGGGGTCGACCGGCTGCTGCCCACCGACGACCTCGGCCCGCCGCCCTGGCCCGTCCCGCCGTCGGCCGACGGGTCGTCGCCGGGCGTGCCGCCGTGGTCCGGGCGGCTCCCGAATGACGTGCCGCCGTGGTCCGGGCCGCCGCCGCGGGTGGCGGTCAACCTGCACGGACGCGGGCCGGGGTCACACCGGATGCTGGCCGGCGCGGGCCGGCTGGTGGCCTTCCGGTGCCCGCCCGCCGGGCACCGCGACGGCCCCGACTGGGACGACGACGAGCACGAGGTGGACCGCTGGTGCCGGCTGCTCCACTGGTACGGCATCCCGGCCGACCGCACCGACCTGGCGTTGCGCCGCCCACCGCCGGGCCGGCTGCCGGCCGGGGTGACCGTGGTGCACCCGGGCAGCAAGGTCGAGGCGAAGCGGTGGCCGGCGGACCGGTTCGCCGCGCTGGCCCGGCGGCTGGCCGACCGGGGGCACCGGGTGGTGGTGACCGGCTCGGCCGGGGAACGGGACCTGGCCGCCCGGGTGGCGGCCGACGCGGGCCTGCCCCGCTCGGCGGTGCTGGCCGGCCGGACCGACCTGGGTGAGCTGGCCGCCCTGGTGGCCGCCGCCCGGCTGGTGGTCAGCGGGGACACCGGGGTCGGTCACCTGGCCACCGCCTACCGGGTCCCGTCGGTGCTGCTGTTCGGCCCGGTGCCGCCGGCCCGCTGGGGCCCGCCGGCCGACCGGCCGTGGCACCGGGTGCTCTGGGCCCCGGGCGGGGATTGCGCCGCCGTGCCCGGGGTAGGTACGGCGTCGAGATGGGCGGCGCTCCCGGTCGACCGGGTGCTGGCCGCCGTGGACGAGGCCGAGGAAACGGTACGGGTCTGAGGTGCGACTACGGCGCAGTGATCCGGGTCGGGCGGGGTACGGGCGTCGCCGGCGCGGCAAGGGCTGGACCTTCCTGGACCGGCACGGTGAGCGGGTGCGGGACCCGGACACGCTTGCCTGGCTGGGCGAGCTGGTGATCCCGCCGGCCTGGTCCGACGTGTGGATCGCGCCGTACCCCAACGGGCACATCCTGGCCACCGGCACCGACGCCGCCGGACGCCGGCAGTACCTCTACCACCCGCAGTGGCGGCGCAAGCGCGACGAGGCGAAGTTCGACCACGTGCTGGAGGTGGCCCGCCGGCTGCCGACCCTGCGCGACCGGATCGCCGGTGACCTGGCCGGGCGGGGGCTGAACCGGGACCGGGTGCTGGCCACCGTCGTCCGGCTGCTCGACATGGGCGCCTTCCGGGTCGGCAACGAGCAGTACGCCGTCGGGGAGGACGCCACCTTCGGCGTGTCCACCCTGCGCCCGGAGCACGCCCGGTCCCGGGGCGGCTGCGTGGTGTTCGAGTTCCCGGCCAAGGGCGGCGTCGAACAGGTCCGCCGGATCGAGGACCCGCAGCTGTGCCAGGTGCTGACCACCCTGCGGCGGCGTCGGCGTACCGAGGAACGCCTCTTCGGCTACTGGGACGGGCGGGTCTGGCGGGATGTGCGCAGCGACGAGGTCAACGGCTACCTGCGCGACGCCAGCGGCGGCGAGATGACCGCGAAGGACTTCCGCACCTGGCACGCCACCGTCCGGGCGGCCACCGAACTGGCGACCGTGGGGACCCAGCGTTCGGTGACGGCCCGTCGCCGGGCGGTGGCCGGGGTGATGCGGGCGGTGGCCGACCTGCTCGGCAACACCCCCACGGTGGCCCGGACCTCGTACGTGGACCCCCGGGTGGTCGACCTCTACCACGAGGGCGTGGTGCTGCCGGTGCCCGCCGACGCCCCGCGTGAGCAGGTCGAACGGTCGGTGCTGGAGCTGCTGGCGGAGACCTGACCGACCCCGCCGCTGTTCCTGGGGGGAAGGCGCGACGGGGCCGGGGCCGGTGCGGCCGGGGAGCCATCCGGGCGACGGCGGTCGTGTGCCGGACGGGCTGCGGCACCGGGCGGCCGTCCGTGACCCGCCTGGGTCACGGACGCCACGCCGCGGTCCCCCGTTACCGTCGGGCCGGGCGGTCGGGTGACCGCCGGCCCACGGTCAGTATGTCGGTCCCGGGTTGACTGCGGACGCCGTGCTGTTGACGATCCGTGCCTGTTGCAGGTGCAGTTCCCGGTACGCCTGGGGGGTGAGCTGGTGGGCGGCCCGGAAGGCCCGGCTGAAGTGCGCCTTGTCCCGGAAGCCCCAGCGGGCGGCGACGGCCTGCACCGGCCGGTGGGCCAGCGTCGGGTCGGCCAGGTCCCGCCGGCACCGCTCCAACCGCAGCTGCCTGATGTACGACGCCACCGTGGCGTGCTCCTCCTCGAAGAGCCGGTGCAGGCTGCGTACCGAGATGTGGTGTGCCTCGGCGATGGTGGCCGGGGTCAGCCCGGCGTCACCGAGGCACCGCTGGACGTACGCCTGCACCTGGGCGAGCAGTGCCCGGCGGCGTACCTCGCGGGGCATCTCGTCCTCGGCGACCAGGTACCGGCCGAGCATGGTGGCGATCAGGTCCAGTGCCACCCCGCCCAGCCGCTCGGCGTCGGCCTGCTGGTACTGCTCCGGATGGCTGGTGATCCGGGTCAGGTACTGGGCGACCAGCGCGCCGACCCCCTCGCTGGCCGACATCCGGCCGGCCAGCAGCGGGGCGAGCTGGTCCGGGGTGAGCGGGAGCGCCCCGTACGGGACCAGGGCGACGATCGAGGCGGCGTGCTCCGCGCCGTTGCCGTCGCCGAGGTGGCTCACCTCGTGCGGCCGGGAACCGTCGTAGAAGGTGAACTCACCGGCCCCGAGCCGGCTCTCCCGCCCGGCCTGCCCGGCGATGCCGGTGCCGTTGGTGGTGAGGGCGAGCATGTGGAAGTCCACCTCGGTGCGGCGGACCAGCTTGGGGGTGCGGACCGCCGCAAGCGACGGGTAGCGGTAGCGCACCAGCCGGATCGGGCCCAGCTCGACGAACTCGGCGCGGGCCCGGAAGTCGTGTTGGTGGTCGGAGCGGATGCGCAGCGGCGCGGCGGTCCGGGCGACCAGGTCGAGCCACATCCCGAACCGTTCCGTCGGCGGCAGTTGTTCGGTGTCGATCACTGTGCGGTGCACCATGTCCGGCCTCCCCGTCGGCGGGCACTTCCCCTCCATTCTGGACGAAGACCCCACGCCCGGAGGGTCGGGTGCGCACGCGGGGTGCGCAGATGCCGCTGTTTCGCGGAAATAGCGGCATGGGAGCGCCGGGGATACCAGTCCATCGGCGACATTGAGTCGATCAACTGACTCGCGCTCGCTCGGCATCGTTCTTGAGCGCCGGCCGGCGGCCGGCGCGGGGTGTCACGCATCCGGTGGTGCGGGTGTACGTTCCGTGGTGGCAGCCTGTCGGTTCCGGCCGGTGGGGATCTCGTGTCACCGGGGGAGTGTGCTGATGCCTCGTCGCTCTATTCCTGACGATCCGTCGATCGGTGATCGTATTCGTGCTCGCCGGGAGTTGCGTGGTTGGAGCGTGCGGTATGCGGCCAGTCGGGCGGGCATCTCCCATACGTCGTGGTCGCGTATCGAGCGGGGGCTGCAGCGCACCGACCGGTACATGGTGGTGGATCTGGCGGCGGCCCTGGAGTGTTCGGTGGTCGACCTGACGGGTCAGGCGTACACGCCGGCTGACCGGCAGCTCGACGCGGCCCGCATTGATGCCGAGCGGGTCTGGCGGATCATGATGGACACCCCGTTGACCAGGCGCTCCGCCGCGACGGCGACGCTCGAACAGGTGCGCGGTGAGGCGGCGCTGGTGCGCGGACTGTACGGGCGGTGCGATTACGCGGGCGCGTTGCGGCGGCTGGTGGATCTCGTCCCGGCGATGCACGCCCTGGTGGACCGGCGGGCCGCGTTGTCGGAGATGGTGCCGGTGTACGGCGTGGCCATGGGGTCGTTGCTGAACGTGAGCTATCCGGCCCATGCCTGGCTGGCTGCGGAGCGTTGCGCCGAGGCTGCCGGGTTGCTCGACGACGGGGTGGCGATCGGGGTGGCGGCGGCCAACCGGGCGCGGGTGTCGGCCTACTCCGGGGCCTACGGGCCGGCCCGCGCGTGGTGTGACGCGGCGGCTGCCGATCTTGCGGGTAGCGCTGCCGATGGCGCGTTGGACGTGCTGGGGTTCCTGCACCTGGCGCGGGCGCACCATCTCGCCGGTCTGCGGGACCGGGCCGGTGCCGAGGATCATCTCGCCGAGGCCGCGCGGATCGCCGCGCACACCGGGGAGACCGAGAGTTGGGATCTCGTGTGGGGTCCACGGAACGTGGCCCTGTGGACGATGGCGTTCCAGCTCGACACGGGTCGCCCGGAAGCGGCGATGCGGACGGCGGCGGGTGTGGAGCTGGCGGGTCTGCCGGCGGTGCGTCAGGTGTACTTCTGGCTCGACATGAGCCGCGCGGCCGAGGCTACCGGTCGGGATCGTGACGCCGTACGGATGCTGCTCGCTGCGGAGCGGATCGGGCCGCAACATGCCCGCTCGTCGGTCGCCGCCCGGGAGACGGCACGGTCGTTGCTGCGTAAGGGGGCGACCTCGCCCGAGCTGCGGGGCCTCTGCGAACGGATGAGCCTGCCCGTGGGTGGTGCGTAAGCGTTCCAACCCTTGCGCGTGCGCTCCGTAGCGTCGTGATCACGGTGTGGTGACGCCTCGTTGGTCTGGTGACCGGCCGTCGCTGTGCCGCTGATCGTGCGCGGCGGCAGCTTCAGTCCGTACCGCCGCGCCCATGCGAAGGGGACGCAGGTGGGCGACGAAGAACGTGATCCGGGCGAGAGTCGGGGCGAGCGGATTCAGGCGGTCGAGCGGGAGGCGGCGCGGCGGCGGCTGCTCGCGCAGGCCGAGGCGGAGCGGATTCCGGTGGAGGAGACGACGCGGGCGGTGCCGGATCGGCGGTGGCGGCGTGGACAGCAGTGAGCTGTTGCCGGTGGGTCGGCGGGTGGCGCACTGGCGGGGGCGGCGTGGGTTGTCGCAGCAGGTGTTCGCCGACCGGTTGGGTAAGTCGAAGAGTTGGGTGGACAAGGTCGAGCGGGGTGTCCGGACCCTGGACAAGGTGTCCACGCTCCAGGACATCGCCGCTGTGCTGTGTATCGATCCGGGTGTGCTGCTCGGCGGGGACCTCCGGCCGGCCGACGTGCCCGGTCCGGTGGAGGCGGTGGAGCGGGTCCGCGAAGCGTTGTCGACGTACGACATCGCGGTGGGTCGTTCGACAGTGCGGGGCCAGGTGCTGTCGGCCGGTCGGCTGGCACGAGACGTCGCCCACGCCTGGGGCATGTTCCAGCACGCCCGCTACCCGCAGGTGACCGGGCTGCTCCCGGGTCTGGTGATCGCCGCGCAGCGTGCGTACGCGGATGATCCGGTGGCGGGGCGGTCGGTGCTGGTGGAGGCGTATCGGGTCACCGCGTCACTGCTGGTCAAGCTGGATGAAGGAGAACTGGCGTGGTTGGCTGCCGATCGGGCGATGACCATCGCGGCCGGTGATGCGGTGCTGGTGGCCACCGCTGCCGTGCAACTTGGCCGGGTGCTCCGCGCTTCGGGGCGGGCCCGGGCGGCGAGGTCCACGGCGCTGGCCGCCGCGTACCGGATCGCTCCACCCGACCTCGACGACGGGCGCGTCCCGGTGCTGTCGCTGTGCGGTGCCCTGGTCATTGAGGCCGCGTTGTCCGCAGCCCGAGACGGCGACGATCACGCCACGGCCGACCTGCTCGACGAGGCCGCCGAGATGGCGGCCCGGGTCGGCGACGGCCACGACCACTATCGGACCGCCTTCGGGCCGGTCGCGGTGGACCTGGCCCGGGTCGTCGCCGCTCTGGATCTGGGCGATGCCGGTGCAGCGGTGGCCTGGCACGAGAAGGCCCTCGCCTGCGACGGCTGGCGGTGGCTACCGGCGGAACACCGCGCCGGGCACCTGCTCGCCGCCGCCCGCGCCTACCTGCGCACCGGCGACTCGGCCAACGCCAGCCGCGCCCTCATAGCCGCCGAGCACGCTGCCCCCGCCGAGGTGCGCCACCGGCCTACCGCCCGATCGGTGCTCGCCCAGTTGGCCCACGACCCACGGGCTTCAGCCGCGATCATCCAGCTCGCCGCCACCCTCCGGGTGACCTGAGCATGACCGCGCCGTTCCTGTCCCTGGCCCAGATCCGCAACCGACTGATCCTCGCCGCCCGCCGCGCCGAACGATCCGCGCCCGACGGTCGCTGTCCCCTCTGCGGTGCCGTGGCGACCGCTGGACGTCCGCCACGTCGTTGAAGAAGGGCGACGGTTTCCGGCCTGCTCTCGGGAGGCGTTATTGGCCTTTTGGATGGTTTTCGATGTCGGTCTCCCGACTCCGGGGCGGCGTCCGTCCGTCCAGGGTGTCTGGCGTCGACAGGTTGCGATATTCCTATGGGTTGGGCATGTGGCGACCGATCAGGGGGCTGTGATGGCGGCGGAGGAACTGCTCGCGTTGGCGGGAGCCGGTGGTGCGGCACTGGTGGGCGCGGTGGCCCAGGACGCGTGGGTGCTGGCGAAAACCGGCTTCGTGCGGTTGCTCGGCCGGGGTGACCGGGCGAGAGAGGACGCGGTGACGCAACAGTTGGAGCGGACCCGTGGTGCGGTGGAGACGGCGGGCGCGGACGGCGACCGGGTGCGTGCACAGCACGAGGCGCTGTGGGCGGGCCGGCTAGAGGACCTGCTGATCGAGCAACCGACTGCCGCCGCCGAACTGGAGGCGCTGGTACGGCAGGTCGCGGCGAGCGCCGGGGTCCGCTCGGCCGGTCACGTGGTGCAGCATGTCACCGCCTCCGGCAACGCGCGGCAGGCGGTGCTGGGCCACGGCAGCCAGGTGAACACGTTCGGCACCGCGCAGGCGCGCGCCGATGACTGAGTCGTCCGACGGTCCAGCGACCGAGCCGGCACGCAGTCGCGGATCGGATGACGATCCACCGCCGGTGACGCAGCGGGTACTGACCGAGGGGCACGGTACGAGTGTCGTGGTGGGCAGCGGCGTTCAGGTCAACATCAACACCAGCGGCGTACCCGATCCCCGGCCCGCCACCGATCGGCCCGCCGCCGCAGCGGACCGGCCGTCGCCGGTGTGGAACCTCCGGCCCCGGGATCCGAACTTCGCCGGTCGGGGGAGCGAACTGGCCGAGCTGCGGACCCGGCTGTCATCCGGTGGCGCTGCGGGCGTGCAGGCGATCCACGGCCTCGGTGGGGTCGGCAAGACCCAGTTGGCCCTGGAGTACGCGTACCGGCACCGGGCCGACTACGACGTCGTGTGGTGGATCTCGGCGGAGCAGTCCGGGGCCATCGGTGAGCAGTTCAGCGCGCTCGGGATCGCGCTGGGTGTGCTCGACGCCCAGGTGGATAGCGTGATCGCCCAAAGCAAGGTCAAGGAGTTCCTCCGAAGCCGGGACCGTTGGCTGCTGATCTTCGACAACGCGGAGAAACCCGACGACCTCCGCCCCTGGGTGCCGGACGGCGAGGGGCATGTGCTCGTCACCTCCCGCACCACGGCCTGGGGACAGCTCGCCCGGACCCTGGAGCTGGACGTCCTTCCCCGCACAGAGGCGGTGGAACTGCTGACGCTGCGCCTTGCCAGGATCAGCGCGATGGAGGCCGGTCACCTCGCCGAGGACCTGGGTGACCTGCCCTTGGCGCTGGCGCAGGCGGCGAGCTACCTGGCCGAGTTCGGCATGTCGGTCACCGAGTACCGGCAGGTGCTCCGAGAGGAGACGCTCGCGGTGCTCGACGAGGGGCAGCCGGCAGGTTATCCGCATTCCCTGGCGGCGGCTGCCACCCTGAGCACCGCGGGACTGGGGGCCAGGGATCCCGCCGCGCTCGCCGTCCTCCATCTGTGTGCGTTCCTGGCACCCGAGCCGGTGCCGACCGACCTCGTCATCACCATCGCCCGGCATGCCGACCTGCACCTGGAGATCCTCGCACCGCTGGCGCAGATCGTTGACAAGCCGCTCCAGCGCCAGCGTTCCATCAGTGCCGTCGGTGCCTCTGGGCTGGCCCGGGTCGAACTAGGGACGATCACCCTCCATCGACTGGTCCAGGCGATCGTCCGGGACCAGATCGATCCCACCGTTGCCGCCGAGCTGCGGGTGCGCATCGAGGCGGCGCTCGGCACCGTCGACCCAGGTGATCCCCGGGACACTGCAACCTGGCCGCAGTGGAGCATGATCCTGCCCCACCTGCTGGCAGCGGATCCCGCGCACACCGACAACCCCGATCTTCGCCTCCGGTCCCGGGATGCCATTGTCTACCTGCTCTGCAGGGGCGACAGCCGCCCCGCCCAGCAACTGGCCGACAACCTCTACCAGGAGTGGAAGAAGCGATACGGCCCAGATCATGTGGACACTCTGCGCGCTGCCACCGAGCTGGTCTGGGCCTACCGCGACCTGGGCCAGTTCGACCGGCTTCGTCCTCTGATCGACGACACCCTCACCCGCCAGATCAGCATTCTCGGCCATGATCATCCCGATACCCTTCGCACTGCCTCCGACCTTGCGGTAGTTCAGAGTGCTCTCGGGAACCATCAGCGGGCGCTCGAAATCAATGAAGATGTGTATGGGCGGCGGGTTCGGGTTTTGGGTGAGGATCATCCTGACGCGTTGACGTCTGCGAGTAATTTGGCCGGTTCTTTAGGTAGGGTGGGGGAGTTTGGGCGGGCGTTGGAGGTTGCGGAGGATGTGTATGGGCGGCTGGTTCGGGTTTTGGGTGAGGATCATCCTGACGCGTTGACGTCTGCGAGTATTTTAGCCGGTTCTTTAGGTAGGGTGGGGGAGTTTGGGCGGGCGTTGGAGGTTGCGGAGGATGTGTATGGGCGGCGGGTTCGGGTTTTGGGTGAGGATCATCCTGACACGTTGACGTGTGCGAGTAATTTGGCTGTCGCGTTGGGTGATATGGGAGAGTTTGGGCGGGCGTTGGAGGTTGCGGAGGATGTGTATGGGCGGCGGGTTCGGGTTTTGGGTGAGGATCATCCTGGCGCGTTGATGTCTGCGGGTAATTTGGCCATTTCTTTAGGTAGGGTGGGGGAGTTTGGGCGGGCGTTGGAGGTTGCGGAGGATGTGTATGGGCGGCTGGTTCGGGTTTTGGGTGAGGATCATCCTGACACGTTGAAGTGTGCGAGTAATTTGGCTGTCGCGTTGGGTGGTGTGGGGGAGTTTGGGCGGGCGTTGGAGGTTGCGGAGGATATGTATCGGCGACGTGTACGGATCCTCGGCGATGATCATCCTGATACGCTTTCGGGCATGGTGAATCTCGCCCAATTATTGGGGCGGCGCGGGCAGTTGATTTCCGCTCGTCGATTCGCTGAAGCAGCGCATCGGAAACTGCGAACCACCCTTGGTCAGCAACACCCTTATACGGAGCACGCGAGGACCACTCTCGACCAGATCGCATTTGCCATGGGTGGACGCCGGACACCGCGCAAAACCCGCCGTGGGCGTTGACCAATGCGTGAACATTGGCACGGACTACAGCGCGGGCCGGGCCGCCGTCAGGCTGGCCCGGCCCGTCGGCCGTGGGTTGACGTCAGTCGTTGAGGACCTGGGAGAGGCGGTCGCGGAACTTGCGCTCCGAGTCGCTGACCTGGTCGCCGCCGATGCCGAGCAGCCCCCCGCTGGACGCCGCCCCGACCACCTGGTCGGCGATCTCCACCAGCCAGTGCCGGTACGCCCCGGCCTCGCCCTCGTCGACCTTCCCGGCCAGCAGGGTGGTCGCCTGTCCGGCCCGGACCAGCACGTCGTCGATGAGCGCCTGCGGGTCGGCCGGCGAGATCATCGGCAGTTCCTCGCCGGCCTCCGGGTCGCCCACCCGGGAGACGATCTCCCCGGCGACGGCGGCGACGAGCGGGCTGGCCGACTCCCGGCCGGCGGCGATGGTCTCCAGCCCGGCCGCGTTCTCGGCGCGGGTGCGCCGGGCACCGTCCGACTCGGCGGCGCTGGCCGCGGTCAGGACCGACTGCGGCAGGCCGACCAGCAGCCCCCACTCCTCGTCGGAGAACCCGAACCCGGTGTACGCCGGCTGTTCGATCACGACTGAGCCCCTCTCGATCGTTGCACTGCGGGCACCGCCCCCGGCGGTCGCCCGGGTCAGGCTAGTCCAGCGTCAGCAGGCCCTGTTCGGACACCACGCGTACGGAGAGCGTCTTGTAACCCACCTCGTCGAAGAGCACCGTCATCCGGTCCTCCTCGTAGTTGAGCACCAGCCCGGGTCCCCACTCCGGGTGCCGCACCTGGCTGTGCACCGGGAACGGACCGACCGCGCCGTCGCTTGCCACGCTAGTGCCGGCGTGGCAGTTGTCGCAGTGCCCGCAGACCTGCGACATCTGCTCGCCGAAGTAGGCCAGCAGCACCTGCCCCCGGCACCCGGTGGTCTCGGCGAAGGCGCGCATCATGTCGGTACGCGAGCGGGTCACCGTCTGCTGCCGTTCGGCCTCGGCCAGGGCCGCCGCGCCCGCCTCCGCCGGGGTGGGGGAGTAGCGCGGCGCGCCGATCTTCTGCCCGGCCCGGGGTTCGGCCGCCCCGATCTGCTCCAGCAGGGCCAGGTACTGCCCGAGCTTGCGCGGCCCGAGGCCGGTCGCCTCGCGCAGCGCCTTCTTCGTCGTCGCCCGGCGGCGCAGCAGCGCGGCCAGGTCCCGCAGTTCGGTCTCGTCGGGCAGGCCGCCGGAGAAGTAGCGTTGCAGGCCGACGTCCTCGGCCCGCCACAGCAGCAGCACCCGGGCCGGCGCACCGTCGCGCCCGGCCCGGCCGATCTCCTGGAAGTAGCTGTCCGGCGAGTCGGGCAGCGCCATGTGCACCACCCAGGCGATGTTCGGCTTGTCGATGCCCATGCCGAACGCCGAGGTCGCCACCATGATCGGCACCTGGTCGGCGAGGAACGCCTCGTGCAGCCCGTGCCGGGCGGCGGTGGGCATCCCACCGTGGTAGTACTCCGCCGGGAACCCGGCGGTGGTCAGCCGCTCGGCCAGCTCCTCGGCGGCCCGGCGGGTCGGCACGTAGATGATGCCCGGCCGCTCGTCGTCGCGCAGCAGCGCGATCAGCCGCCGCCACCGGTAGTCGTCGGTGGGGCAGTAGGCGACCTCGACGAACAGGTTCGGCCGGTCCAGCCCGGAGACCACCACCTCGGGGTCGCGCAGCCGCAGCCGGGCGATGATGTCGTCGCGTACCGGTGGGGAGGCGGTGGCGGTCAGTGCCACCACCGGCGGACGGCCCAGACCGTCGATCAGGTGGCCCAGCGCCAGGTAGTCGGGGCGGAAGTCGTGCCCCCACGCCGAGATGCAGTGCGCCTCGTCGATCGCCACCAGCGCCGGTGCCAGCGACTTCACCTCGGCCATCCGGTCGGGGTTGCTCAGCGCCTCCGGGGTGATGAAGAGGAACTCCGCCCGCCCCTGCCGAACGTCGTCGATCGCCTGGGCCTGCTGGGCGGCGCTCTCGTCGGAGCTGATCCGCACGGCGCGCAGCTCGGGGCGCTGGCGTTCGTTGAGCGCGGCGATCTGGTCCTGCTGGAGGGCCAGCAGGGGCGAGATCACCACCGTCGGCCCGGGGATCAGGCTCGCCGGGATCTGGTAGATCGCCGACTTGCCGGCTCCGGTGGGGAGCACCACCAGGGCGTCGCGTCGTTTCATCACCGCACGCATGGCGGCGAGCTGGTTGGGCCGCAGCGCTTTCCAGCCGAACAGGCTGCGCGCCGCGCGGCGCAACGTCGTCGAGTGCATGGACAGCTTCATCGAGGGCCGGAGGTACCCGGGTGGACCGGTGGCGAAACCGCTCCCACCGGATCGGACACATCACGCACGCCGGCCGGTACGTCGCAGGTCAGGCGCGGTGACCGGGTGCACACACGCGATCGACCACGGGTCACCGTCGGCGGGGTGCGCCGGTGACCCGTGGTCGGCGCGGACGGGTTCAGCGCAGGTGGGGGAGCACCTCGCGCTGGTACAGGTCGAACAGTCCCTGCCAGTGCGGACCGGCGTTGCCCACGTAGACCTCGTCGAAGCCGGCCTTGGCGTACCTGTCGATCATCTCCAGGTGGGCGTCGGCGCTGTTGCCGCAGACGAAGCCCTGCCGCACCTGGTCCGGTGTGACCAGTTGGGCCGCCTGCTCGAAGTGCCTGGGGGAGGGCAGCACCTGGGACAGCTCGCCGGGCACTCCGGCGTTGGGCCACGTCTCGTACGCGATCCGCGCGCCCTCGTCCTCGGTGTCGGCGTACGCGGCCTTGAAGCCGGCCTGGCACGGCTTGTCGCCGCCGCCGTTGTCCCGGAACCGGCTGACCAGGTCGCCGTCGGGCATCATGCTGACGTAGCCGTCGCCGATCCGGGCGGCCAGGTCGACGGCCTTGGGGCCGAAGCCGGAGACGTACACCGGCGGGGGTGCGTCGGGCAGCGTGTAGACGCGGGCGTGCTCCACCGTGTAGTGCCGGCCGTGGTGGTTGACGAAGTCGCCCCGCCACAGTTCCCGCATCACCGCCACGGCCTCCTCCAGCATCTCCAGCCGGACGTCGGTCTGTGGCCAGGCGTCGCCGAGGATGTGCTCGTTGAGTGCCTCGCCGGTGCCGACGCCGAGGACGAACCGGCCGGCGTGCATGACCGCGCTGGTCGCCGCCGCCTGTGCCAGCACCGCCGGGTGGATGCGGACCGTCGGGCAGGTCACCGCGGTGCTCACCGGCAGCGTGGTGACCTGGCTCAGCGCCCCGATGACGGACCAGACGAAGGGACTCTGCCCCTGGGCGTCCGTCCACGGGTGGTAGTGGTCGGAGATCCACAGTGCCTGGAAGCCGGCCCGTTCGGCGGCCCGGGCCTGCTCCAGCAGTTGCGCCGGGGTGAACTCCTCGCTGGACAGGAAATAGCCGATCCTCATCGTGCCCCCTCGCTGGGCGCGCCGCCGGGTGCGGCGTGACGTCCCGCTACCGGTACCCCGGCCGGTGCGGGATCAGTCGGTCGGCGGCGGTCGATCTCAGCGGCGGTCGATCTCAGCGGCGGCCGAACATGGCCCGGATGGCGGCCAGCAGCAGCAACCCGCCGACCACCAGACCGAGCAGGCGTACGCCGGGGATGTCGGCAGGCGAGGTGGCGTCGGCGAGCGGCGGCAGGTCCATCCCCGCACTGTGGCACGTCGCCCCGACCGACGCCAGACAGTAACAGTAAGGTTTATTGACTATTACCTCGCCCGGTGTGACCATGACAGCACCGCGACGGCACCGGGCCGTCGACACGCGACGGGGGTACCGGGGCCGGATGAACGAGCGCAACCTGGCGGGTCTGGCCGCCACCGTCCTGCAACCCGGCTTCGTCGGCACCACCCCGCCCGACTGGGTCCGCCGGTGGCTGGCCGACGGGCTCGGCGCGGTGGTGCTGTTCGCCCGCAATGTCGTCGACCCGCACCAGGTGGCCGCGCTCACCGCCACGCTGCGCGCCGAACGCCCCGACGTGCTGGTGGCCATCGACGAGGAGGCCGGCGACGTCACCCGGATCGAGTCCGGCCGGGGCAGCTCCCGCCCCGGCAACCTCGCCCTCGGCGCGGTCGACGACCCGACGCTCACCGAGGACGTGGCCCGCGACCTCGGCGTCGAACTCGCCGACCTCGGCGTCACCCTCAACTACGCCCCGGACGCCGACGTCAACATCAACCCGGCCAACCCGGTGATCGGGGTGCGGTCCTTCGGCGCCGACCCACACCTGGTGGCCCGGCACACCGCCGCCTGGGTGCGCGGCCTGCAGTCCGCCGGCGTCGCCGCCTGCGCCAAGCACTTCCCCGGCCACGGCGACACCCGGGTCGACTCCCACCACGACCTGCCCCGGATCGCCGCCAGCCGGGCCCGCCTGGACGCCGGTGAGCTGGTCCCGTTCCGGGCCGCCGTCGCCGCCGGCGTGCAGGCGGTGATGACCGGGCACCTGCTGGTCCCCGCCCTCGACCCCGACCTGCCGGCCACCCTCAGCCCGCGCATCCTCGGCGACCTGCTCCGCGAGGAACTGGGCTTCTCCGGCGTGGTGGTCACCGACGCGGTGGAGATGCGCGCCGTCGCCGACCGGTACGGCTTCGCCGGCACCGCCGTACGTGCCCTCGCCGCCGGGGCCGACGCGATCTGCGTCGGCGGCGAACGCGCCGACGAGGCCACCGCCCGCTACCTGCGCGACGCGATCGTGGCCGCGGTGCTCGCCGGTGAGCTGCCCGAGGAACGCCTCGCCGAGGCCGCCAAGCGGGTCGGTCAGCTCGCCGAGTGGAGCACCGCCGCCCGCGCCGGCCGGCCCGATGCCGCCCCGCGCCCCGCCGACGGCTCGCCGGTCGGCCTGAACGCCGCCCGCCGGGCGGTACGGGTCAGCGGCGACGCGGTCGGCCGGCTGCCGCTGACCGCCGCCGCGCACGTGGTCGAGTTCGCCGCACCGCACAACATCGCGATCGGCGCGGAGACCCCGTGGGGCCTCGGGGCGCCCCTGGCCGACCTGCTGCCCGGCACCACCACCGTCCGGCTCGCCGAGGCCGACCTGCCCGCCGACCCGACCGCCGGGGCGGCCGGCCGGCCACTGGTGCTGGTCGTGCGGGACCTGCACCGGCACCCGTGGATGCGGGCCGCGGTCGACCGGGCGCTGGCCACCCGGCCGGACGCCGTCGTCGTCGAACTCGGCCTGCCCGAGCTGATCACCGGCGGGCTGCACCTGGCCACCCACGGCGCGACCCGGGCCGCCACCCGCGCCGCCGCCGAACTGCTCACCGCAGGCCGCTGACCCACCCACCCGCCCACGCGGCTCACCGGCCCGCCGGTTCCCCCTGTTCGGCCAGCCGGTCCAGTTCGGCCAGCAGCCGGTCCACCTCGTCGACGGTGTTGTAGTGGTAGACGCTCGCCCGTACGGCGCCGCCGCTGTCGCGCAACCCGAGCGCCTGGAAGTACTCGTACGCGTAGTAGTCCCCACTGGACAGGCAGAGCCCGGCGGCGCCCAACGCGGCGGCCAGGCCGGCCGGCGTCCACCCGGCCACCCGGAACGACACGGTCGGGCAGCGCCGCACCCCGGCCGGCAGGACGGTGACCGCCGGCCGGGCGGCCAGGCCACCGACCAGCCGGGCGAACAGCGCCCCCTCGTACGCCTGCGCGGCGGCCAGCCCGGCGCGGACCCGGGCCCGCCGGTCCCCGGTGGCCGTCGGGTCCAGTCCGGCCAGGTGGTCGACGGCGGCGGCTACCCCGGCGAGCAGCGGGAAACTCGGCGTGCCGGCCTCGAACCGGTCGGGCACCGCGTCGGAGGAGGGGACCAGCTTGGCCGGACGCAACCGCGCCCACCGGGCCGGGTCGGCCACCATCGCGGCCAGGTGCGGCCCGGACCACTTATAGGCGCTGGTGACCAGGAAGTCGGCACCCGTGGCGGCCAGGTCGGTGGGGCCGTGCGGCACCGAGTGCACCCCGTCCACACAGACCAGCGCACCGGCCGCGTGGGCCGTCGCGGCGATCGCCGCCACGTCCGGCATGGTGCCGGTGGCGTTGCTGCCGGCGGTCACCGCCACCAGCCGGGTCCGCGCGCCGACCAGGTCGGCGTACTGCCCGGCGGGCAGCTCACCGGTGGCCGGGTCGAACTCGGCCCAGCGTACGGTCGCCCCCGCCGCCCCGGCCGCCTGCACCCAGGGCCGCACGTTGGCGTCGTGGTCGAGCCGGGAGACCACCACCTCGTCCCCGGGGCCCCAGTCCGCGCCCAGCGTCCGGGCCAGGGTGTACGTCAGCGCTGTCGCGCTCGGCCCGAGCACCACCCCGTCCGGGGTGACGCCCAGCAGGTCGGCCACCGCCGTCCGGGCCCCCGTGACCAGTTCCAGTGACCGGCGGCCGGGCAGGAAGGCGGTGCTGCGGTTGCCCACCGCGATCCGCATCGCGTCGGCCACCGCGTCGATCACCGACCGGGGGGTCTGGGTGCCACCGGCACCGTCGAAGTGGGCGAAACCCTCGGCGAGCGCGGGGTACGCGTCCCGGGTGCGGGTGATGTCGAACGGCATGCCCGGACCCTAGCCCGCGCACCCGACCCGAAGATCCAGCCGGGTGCCGGGGTGGGCGGCGTCTCGTACCCTTGGTCGGGTGACGAAGCGAAGCGCCACCACCCCCACCCCCCTCCGGCGGACCGCCGGCCTGCTGGCCGGCCTGGCGCTCGGCGTGGCGGTGCTGGCCGGATGCAGCTCCGACGGCGCCGACACCGACTGCGGCCTGGACGCCTGCACGGTCACCTTCGACCGGGGCGTGGACGCCCGTGCCTCCATCCTCGGCGTCGAGGCGAAGCTGATCGGCGCGCAGGGCGACCAGGTGACCGTCGAGGTGGCCGGCGAGCAGCTGTCGCTCACCATCGGCCAGCAGGCCACCGAGGTGGGCGGTTTCGCGGTCACCCTGGACAGCGTCACCGACCAGCAGGTGCAGATCCGGGTGGCGCGCAACGCCGGCAGCTGACCTGCCCGGGAGCGCGGCACACCACGTTTGGGGATCTCCGCAAACGGAGATTGTGGCCCCATGTCACTCACCCGGAACGCCGAAGCCACCGCCGCCCGCACCGCGGACAGCCGCTGGCTGGAACTCCTCGCCCGGGCCGGTTTCATCGGCTACGGGATCGTCCACCTGCTCTTCGCCTGGGTCATCCTCCAGATCGCCTTCGCCGGCTCCGGCGAGGAGGGCAACCAGAACGGTGCCCTGCGCGCCCTGGGCGCCCAGCCGATGGGCAAGTTCCTGCTGATCGCGATCGCCGTCGGCCTGATCGCGATGGCCATCTGGCAGGCCCTGGAGGCGGCCGTCGGCCACCACGCCAAGCGCGGCAAGGAACGCCTCTTCGAGCGGATCGCCTCGGGCGTCCGTACCGTCGTCTTCCTCTGGCTCGCCTGGACCTCGATCAAGGTGGTCCAGGACGCCAGCTCCAACAGCGCCGACCAGCAGGAGCAGTTCAGCGAGAAGCTGATGGCCTCCAGCGGTGGCCGCGGGCTGGTCGGGCTCGCCGGTCTGGTGCTCGCCGCCGTCGGCATCGGCATGGTGATCTACGGCTACAAGAAGAAGTTCGAGCGGAACCTCAAGACCAACGAGATGAACGGCAAGACCCGGCAGACGGTCCGCCGGCTGGGCATGGCCGGTTACATCGCCCGGGGTGCGGTGTTCGCCGTCGCCGGTCTGCTGATCGTCGTCGCGGCGATCAACTACGACCCGGAGAAGGCGCGTGGCCTGGACGCCGCGCTGCGTACCCTGCGGGATCAGCCGTACGGGCCGTTCATCCTGGCGCTGATGGCGCTCGGCATCGCCGCGTTCGGGGTCTACTGCTTCTTCCAGTCCCGGTTCCGCAAGATCTGAGCCTGGTCGATACCGGAAACGCCGGGCACCATTGGGCCTTTGCCCGATTGCGATCAGCCCGGCCGGAGGGAGACAACCACGTGCAGGACTACCTCGAGACGATCGCCGCCGCGGCCACCGCGGCGGCGATCGCTCTGTTGCTCGTCGAGGTGGTACACCGGGTGATCAGGCGGCTGGGCCGCCGGTCGCACCTGATGACGGAGCTGACCACGCACGTGCACCGGCCGTTGCAGGTGGCCGGCACGGTGGTGGCCGTCCAGTTCGCGGTCCGCTGGACCACCGGCTACGCGGTGGGCACCGGGTGGCGGCAGGCCGTGCTGCACGTCCTGGTGCTGGGCGTGGTCGCCGCGGTGGCCTGGCTGGTCGCCTCGCTGCTGGTGGTGGCCGAGGACACCGCGCTGGCCCGGTTCCTCCGGGTCGACGTGCCCGACAACCGGCACGTCCGGCGGGTACGCACCCAGGTGGTGCTGCTGCGTCGGCTGACCATCGTGGTGATCGTGGTGCTCGCCGTCGGCGTGATGCTGATGACCTTCCCGGCGGTACGCGGCGTCGGCGCGGGCGTGCTCACCAGCGCCGGTGTGGTCGGTGTGGTCGCCGCGCTGGCCGCGCAGAGCCTGCTCGGCAACGTCATCGCCGGCCTCCAGCTCGCCTTCAGCGACGCCGTCCGCCTCGACGACGTGGTGGTGGTCGAGGGGGAGTGGGGCCGGATCGAGGAGTTGACGCTCAGCTACGTGGTGGTCCAGATCTGGGACGACCGGCGGCTGATCCTGCCCACCTCGTACTTCACCAGCACCCCGTTCCAGAACTGGACCCGGACCGAGGCGGCGGTGCTCGGCACCGCCGAGTTCCACCTCGACTGGTCGGTGCCGGTGCAGTCGATGCGGGAGGAGCTGCGCCGGTTGGTGGAGGGCACCGACCTGTGGGACGGCCGGGTCTGCGTGCTCCAGGTCACCGACGCCACCGGTGGCGCGATCAAGGTGCGTGCCCTGGTCAGCGCCGCCGACGCGGGCAGCCTGTGGGACCTGCGGTGCCTGGTGCGGGAGCACCTGGTCGGCTGGGTCCGGGACCACCGGCCGACCGCGCTGCCCCGGACCCGCGCCGAGGTGGGCGACGCCGCCGGCAGCCTGCCCTGGCAGTGGGTGCCGCCGCGCCGCCAGGTCAACCGCCGCGCCGAGGGGGAGCTGCCCGACGACGCCCGGGTCTTCGGTGGCAGCGACGACGGCGACGCCCGCAGCGAGGCGTTCGTCGGCCCGGACCAGGACGCCCGGGGCGAGGCCGTCACCGTCGGGGCGGACCCGGGGGCCGACGCCCGCCGCTGAGCCGTCCGCAGCCCGTACGGCCCCCGCGACCGCCGGTCGCGGGGGCCGTGTCGTACCCGCTTCGGCGTTTTGCCGGACGCCCCGGCCCGACCTGCGGTCAGATGTGGTTGGTCACCGTGCGCAGGATTGCAGGATTGACGGACGGCGGCTCCGGGCATACAGCGCGGTGATGACGAAAGGAGGACAGCATGGCTGACGTCGCGAACCACCGCACGTCCCGGACCGGGAGCGAGCCGTCCACCGCCGAACTGGTGCAGCGGGCCACCGAGCAGGTCTCCCGACTGGTCCGGGACGAGCTGGCCCTGGCCCGGGCGGAACTGACCCAGAAGGGCAAACACGCCGGGATCGGGATCGGCCTGTTCGGCGGCGGCGGAGCGCTGGCCCTGTACGGGCTCGGCGCACTGGTCACCGCCGTGATCCTGCTGCTGGCCCTGGTGCTGCCCGCGTGGGCGGCGGCGCTGATCGTGGCGGTGGTGCTCTTCCTCGTCGCCGGGGTGCTCGCCCTGGTGGGGAAGAAGCAGGTCAGCCACGCGGTCCCCCCGATGCCGGAGGCGACGGTCCGCAGCGTCCGTGCGGACGTGGACACGGTCGCCGCCGCGGTGAAGGACAGGGGACGGGCATGACCGGCACGACGGGCAGCAACGGCAACGGCAACGGCACGGGCGACACCGAGGCGCTGCGCGAGGAGATCCGGCGCACCCGGGTGGAACTGGGCGAGACCATGGAACTGCTGGCCGCCAAGGCCGACGTCAAGGCCCGGCTGAAGGACTCGGCGGAACAGGCGCGCGAGCGGGTACGCGAGCAGGCCGCGTCGACCGTGGCCCGGGTACGGGAGCAGGCGGCGCAGAGCGTCGACCGGGCCCGGACCCAGGCGTACGACAGGTCGGTGGCGGTGCGGCGCGATCCGGTGCCGTGGGCGACGATAGCGGCCGGTGCGGTGGCCGCCGTGGTGGTGTTGTTGATCGTTCGGGGGAGGCGCAGGTGAGCAAGGGCATCGGCAGGACCGCGTACAAGCCGGTCGGGGTGGTGCTGGGACTGGCGGCCGGCGCGCTGGCCGGGGCGATCTTCCGGCAGGTGTGGAAGGCGACCGCCGGGGACGGCGAGGCACCCAACCCCACCGACGAGGACCGCCGCTGGGGCGAGATCCTCGCGGCGGCGGCGTTGCAGGGGGCGATCTTCTCGGTCGTCCGCGCGGCGGTGGACCGGGGTGGCGCGGTCGGCGTCCGGCGGCTGACCGGGCGCTGGCCCGACTGACCAGCCGCGACCGGCCGTACCCCTGGTGACCAGCCGCGACGGCTGTCCTACCGGATGGTGACGACGACCTGTGGCCCCTCGTGCGCATCGACGGACGGGGGGCCTTTCGCCCGGGTCGGACGACCCGGCCAGCGTGCGTTGGGCATCCGTCAGGTCACATGTCGGAGAATTTCGTCGATTAGGCTGTGCAAGGTTTTTGGGTACGTGGTTTGCTGATCCCCGCTGTTGCGAGACGGTGTCGGCACGGAGCGTTCTCCCGCTGTGGGGGCCCGCCCGGGTCGTCGCCGCCCGCATACGGCCAATCGGCCGCACAGCGTGCTCGGCCGCCGGTTTTAGAAGGAGATACACATGGCGCAGGGAACCGTGAAGTGGTTCAACGCTGACAAGGGCTTCGGCTTCATCACCGTCGACGGCGGGGGTGCTGACGTGTTCGTCCACTTCTCGGCCATCCAGACCAGCGGCTACCGCACGCTGGAGGAGAACCAGCGGGTGGAGTTCGAGATCGCCCAGGGTCAGAAGGGTCCGCAGGCCGAGCAGGTCCGCCCCCTCTGAGCGAAGCCGGTCGGCATCCGCCGGCCCGGGTGGTCCGGCCAGCCGGATCGACGAGAAGCCCCGTGTCCCCTCAGGACGCGGGGCTTTCCGCATCGGTCGGTCCCGCTCCCCGCCGGGCCGCAGCCCGGCAGGGCATCAGGGCAGCCGGCGGGCCCGCAGGCCGCGCCAGAGCAGCACCAGGCCGGCCAGCATCAGCAGCGGCCCGACGACGGCCCACAACCGCTCGTCGCTCATCAGGCTGCCGTCGACGTACCCGAGGCCCTGGACCGTCCAGACGGCGCCCACCACCACGGCCAACAGGCCCAGGGTGAGCGTGAGCCATCCCCTCACCGGTCCCCCCTCCGCAGGCCGGTCGATCCGACCCGGTCACCAGGATGCCGGCCGGACCGCGCCGAGGCGACGACCCGGCCGGCGTGGCTCACCACCGGTCGTGCACCCGGGGCCGGACCAGCTCGTCGTAGACCGACCGGACGGTGTCCAGCTCGGCCCCGGTGAGCGCGGGTGAGCCGGCCGCGGCGGCGTTGCCCCGGGCCTGCTCCGGGTTGCGCGCGCCGGGGATGACCACCGTCACCCCGGGCTGGTCGATGACCCAGCGCAGGGCGAACTGGGCCATCGTGCGCCCGTCGCCGACCAGCGGGGCGAGCCGGCGCACCACGGTCAGGCCGAGGTCGAAGTCGACGCCGGAGAAGGTCTCGCCGACGTCGAAGCTCTCCCCGTGCCGGTTGTAGGTGCGGTGGTCGTCGGCGGCGAAGGTGGTGTGCTCGTCGTAGCGGCCGGAGAGCAGGCCGCTGGCCAGCGGCACCCGGGCGATGATCCCGACGCCGGCCGCGGCGGCGGCCGGCAGCACCTCGTCGAGCGGCTTGAGCCGGACCGCGTTCAGGATGATCTGCACGCTGGCCACCCCCGGCCGGGCGATCGCGGTGAGCGCCTGGTCGCAGGTCTCGACGCTGACGCCGTACCCGGCGATCCGCTTCTCGGCGACGAGGGTGTCGAGGCCGTCGAAGACCCGGTCGTCGGCGAAGACCTCGGTGGGCGGGCAGTGCAGCTGCACCAGGTCGAGGGTGTCCACGTCGAGGTTGGCCCGGGACCGGTCGGTCCAGGCCCGGAAGTTGTCCAGGGTGTACGCCTGCGGCGTCTGCGGCACCCGGCGGCCCATCTTGGTGGCGACGGTGAGCCCGTGTCCGGGGTTGTCCCGCAGGAACCGCCCGATCAGCTGCTCGCTGCGGCCGTCGCCGTAGACGTCGGCGGTGTCGAGGAAGGTGACGCCGGACTCCACGGCGGCGGCGAGGACGGCCAGGGCGTCGCTCTCGCTGACCTGTCCCCAGTCCGCGCCGAGCTGCCAGGCCCCGAGGCCGACCACACCCACCTGCCGGCCGAGCCGGTCGAAGCTGCGCTGTTCCATGCCGTCGAGCCTAGTGACCTGCTTGCCGGGGCGCAGCGCCGGCCGTACCTTGTAACAAAACGTACGTACGGTTTGGGGGTTGGTCATGTGGGATCCGGGCACGTACCTGCGCTACGACGACGAACGGTCCCGCCCGTTTTACGACCTGCTGGCCCGGGTCGACGCCGACCGGCCGCGCGCGGTGGTCGACCTCGGCTGCGGTCCGGGCACCCTGACCGCGACCCTCGCCCGCCGCTGGCCGCACGCCCGGATCACCGGCCTCGACTCGTCCCCCGAGATGATCGACCGGGCCCGGACCCTCGACACCACCGTCGGCTTCACCGTCGGCGACGTCACCGACTGGCGTCCCGCCCCCGACGTGGACGTGCTGGTCGCCAACGCGGTGCTCCAGTGGGTGCCCGACCACCCGGCCCTGCTGCGCCGCTGGGCGCACGCGCTGCCGCCCGGCGGCTGGCTGGCGTTCCAGGTGCCCGGCAACTTCGCCGGCCCCTCGCACCGGGCGCTGCGCGAGGTCGCCGAAGACCCCCGCTGGGCGGCCACCGTCCGGCCGCTGCTGCGCGAGGACCCCGTCGACGACCCGGTCGGGTACGCCACCGCGCTGACCGCCGCCGGCTGCGCGGTCGACGCCTGGGAGACCACCTACCTGCACCGGCTGCCCGCCCCCACCGACGCCGAACACCCCGTGCTGACCTGGCTGGACGGCACCGCCCTGCGTCCCGTGCGGGCGGTCCTGGACGACACCGCCCTCGCCGGGTTCCGCGCCGCGCTGGAGAACCTGTTGGCCCGCGCGTACCCGGTACGGCAGGGTCAGGTGTACTTCCCGTTCCGTCGGATCTTCGTGGTCGCCCGTACGGGTGCCCGGCACAAGGAGCAGCAGTGACCGACCTGTCCGCCTTCATCGCCGAACTGCCCAAGGTGGAGCTGCACGTGCACCACGTGGGCTCCGCATCCCCCCGGATCGTCGCCGAACTGGCCGCCCGGCACGAGGGACGCAGCCCCGTACCCGCGGACCCGGAGGCGCTCGCCGACTACTTCGCGTTCCGCGACTTCGCCCACTTCATTGAGATCTACCTCAGCGTCGTCGACCTGATCCGCGACCCCGACGACGTCTGGCTGCTCACCCACGAGGTGGCCCGGGAACTGGCCCGCCAGCAGGTCCGCTACGCCGAGCTGACCGTCACCCCCTACTCGCACGTGCGCCGGGGCATCCCCGCACCGGCGTTCTGCGAGGCCATCGAGGACGCCCGCCGCCGCGCCGAGGCCGACTTCGGCATCGCGCTGCGCTGGTGCTTCGACATCCCCGGCGAGGCCGGCCTGCCGGCCGCCGAGCAGACCCTGCGGATCAGCCTCGACGAACGCCCCGACGGGCTGGTCGCCTTCGGGCTCGGCGGCCCCGAGATCGGGGTGCCCCGACCACAGTTCAAGCCGTACTTCGACCAGGCGCGGGCGGCCGGGCTGCACTCCGTCCCGCACGCCGGGGAGACCACCGGCCCGCAGACCATCTGGGACGCCCTGCGCGAACTGGGCGCCGAGCGGATCGGCCACGGCATCTCCGCCGCGCACGACCCGGAACTGCTCGCCCACCTGGCCGAGCGGCGCATCCCGCTGGAGGTCTGCCCGACGTCCAACGTGCGGACCCGGGCCGTCGCCCGGATCGAGGAGCACCCGCTGCGGCAACTGGTCGACGCGGGCGTCCGGGTCACCATCAACTCCGACGACCCGCCGATGTTCGGCACCACCCTCAACGACGAGTACGCCGTCGCCGCCCGACTGCTCGACGCCGGACCCGAGGGGCTCGCGGCGCTGGCCCGGGAAGCGGTGTCCGCGTCGTTCCTCGATGCGGCCGGACAGGCCCGGATCATCGCCGAGATCGACGCCTTCGTGGCGACCCGCTGAACCGTCACGGGTGACCGGGAGGATTGGTGTACACGCGGCGGGAGCTGGTGTGGGGGACCGTGCCCCCGCCGCGCGTACCGATCCACCGGCCGGTGGTGTCAGGGGCGACAGGCCGGTGGAACTGATGGGTTCGGACCCGATCCTGTCAGCCCGCGCGCCCCGCGTCGCCGTCGTTAATCCGGATCTAAGGAAACCTTGCGCCGCAGCACAGTCAGGCCGACCCGTCAGCCGTCGGTCGGGCGTTGCCGGGGCCAGCGGCGGCCCCCGCCCTTCTGCTCCCGGGCCTCCCGCGCCATCCGGCCCACCAGACCGAACCGGTTGACCTGCCGGGGCGTGGCCTGCGGATCGGCCAGCAGCATCACCACGCTCGCCCCGCCCAGCCGGGCCCGGTCGAGGCTGACCGAGCCGTTGGCCTGCAACGCCACCCGCCGCGCGATGTCCAGCCCCAACCCGGTCGAGCCCTGATCGCTGGCCCCGCGCCGCAACGCCCGGTCCGGGTTCGCGATGCCCGGCCCGGCGTCGTCGATCCGGATCGCCACGTACCCGTCCCGGCGGGAGACGGCCACCTCGAACGCGGTGCCCTGCGGGGTGTAGCGGAAGACGTTGCCGATCACCGCGTCCAGGGCGGCGGCCAGCTCGGCCCGGGGCACCGGCACCGGAATCCGCAACTGCGCGCCGCTGACCCGGTGCGGGCGGTTCTGGTCGCCGGCCAGCGCCGCCCAGAACACCATCCGGTCCCGGACCACCTCGCTGACGTCGCACTCGGCCGGCCCGGCCTCGTGCGCCACCGCCTTACGGGTCGTCTTGATCAGCACGTCGATCTCGCCCTCCAGGGTGACGATCGCCTGCCGGATGCGCCGGATCGTCCGCCGCCGGTCCAGCTCCGCCGGGCTGAACGAGCCGACGCTGGTGTCGTCGGAGTCCAACCCCTCGGCGTCGAGCCGCAGCACCGTCAACGGGGTACGCAGCCGGTGCGACAGGTCCGCCACCAACTCCCGTTCGTCGGTACGGGCGGCGGCCATCCGGTCGGCCATCCGGTTGAACGCGTACCCCGCCTCGGCCAGCTCGCGCGGGCCGCTCGGCTCGACCCGTACCCCCAGGTCACCGTCACCCACGGCGAGCGCGGCGCGGACCAGGGCCCGGGTGGCGTCGACAGCCCGCGCGGCGACCCGGTCCACCACGACCACCGCCGCGCCGACCAACGCCACGGCCACCCCGGTGAGCAGCAGCCAGGTGCCGCCGGCCCCCTCGTCGAGGACGGCGTCGGGCACGAAGACCTCGACCACGGCGACCCGGCCGTCGAGCACCACCGGATCGAGCCGCAGCAGCCCACCGTCGACCTCGACCACCCGGGACTGTTCCCCGGCCCGCGCCCGCGCCAGGTCGTCGGCCGACACCCGGCCGGCCGGCTGCTTCCCGGCCAGGCCGTGCACCACCGGCCGGGTCGCCGGGTCGTCCCCGGTCGCCTCGACCGCGCGGCGGACCGCCGCCGGCTCGGTGCTCACGGCGAGCGCGCCGGTGACCAGCGCCCCGCGTCGCGCCGCGTCGGCCAACGCCTCCTCGCGCACCTCCTCGCGCAGGGTCAACCCGAGCGGTACGAGGAACGCCGACGCGACGAGCGTGCACATGCCGGCCGTCAACGCGGCCAGCGCCGGCCTCAGTCGGGGGCCACCAGCCGGAACCCCACCCCCCGCACGGTGCGCAGGTAGCGCGGCTTCGCCGCGGACTCGCCCATCTTTCGACGCAGCCAGTACAGGTGCACGTCGATGGTCTGGTCCTCGCCGACCGACGGTTGGCGCCATACCTCCTCCAAGAGTTCCCGCCGGGACACCACCCGTCCGGGCCGCGCCGCCAGATACGCCAGCAGGTCGAATTCCTTACGGGTGAGCGCCAGCGGCTCCCCGTCGAGCACCGCGCTGCGCTCGCCCACGTCCACCCGCAGGCCGCTGACGGTGTGCACGGCCGGCGCGACGGTACGGCTGGCCCGGCCGACCCGGCGCAACACGGTGGTGATCCGGGCGTCCAGGTGGGCGCCGGTGAACGGCTTGACCATGTAGTCGTCCGCGCCGGCCCGCAGCAGCCGGACCACCGACTGCTCGTCGTCGCGGGCGGTGGCGATGATGATCGGCACGTCGGTGATGCCACGCAGCATCCGCAGCGCGTCCGACCCGTCGAGATCGGGCAGGCCCAGGTCGAGCACGACCAGATCGGGTGTCTCGGCGGCGACCCGGCGCAGCGCGTCCAGGGCTGTGCCGACCGCGTGCACCGCATGCCCCCGTTCGCTGAGCGAGCGCAGCATCGCGCCGCGGACGACGTGGTCGTCTTCGACCAGGAGCACGGTGGCCACGTCAGCACCGTACTGCCCGTGGCAAGTCGGCCGCGTTGCGGCACATCCGCGAACCGGGCAAAATGGTACGACGATGCCGTTCACCCTCTTTCCCGACGCCCGGTTGGCGTTGGCCCGCGACAGCCTCGCCGGGCTGTCCGTCGGCGACGCCCTCGGTTCGCAGTTCTTCGTCCCGGGCCGGCGACCCGACGACCTTTCGGCCGGCCGGTTGCCCCCGCCGCCCTGGCAGTGGACCGACGACACCGAGATGGCCTGCTCGGTGCTGGCCGAACTGGCCGCCCACGGCGACGTCGACGCCGACCGGTTGGCGCTGGCCTTCGCCAACCGGGCCGAGCCCTACCGGGGCTACGGGCCGGGTGCGGTGGGCATCCTGCGGCTGATCCGTACCGGCACCCCGTGGCCGGTGGCCGCCGCGTCGGCCTTCGACGGTCAGGGCTCCTGCGGCAACGGCGCGGCGATGCGGGTCGCCCCGCTCGGCGTCTGGTACGCCGATTCGACCACCCGCGCGGCGTCCCGGGCCCGGGTCAGCGCCGAGGTCACCCACGCCCACCCGGAGGGGATCGCCGGTGCGGTCGCGGTGGCCGTCGCCGCCTCCCTCGCCGTCCGCACCCGGCTGGACGGGGAGCCCCGCCCCGACGTGAACCGGCTGCTCACCACCGTCGCCGGGGCGGTCGACCCGGCCAGCACGGTGCACCGGGGGATACGCCGGGCGATCGGCCTGCTCGGTCGCGGCCTCGACGAGGCCGTCGCGGTGCTGGGCAACGGGGCCAGGGTGACCGCCCAGGACACGGTCCCCTTCACCCTCTGGGTGGTCGCCACCCACCTGACCGACTACCCGGCCGCCATCCGCGCCTGCGTCGAGGCGGGCGGCGACGTCGACACCACCGCCGCGATCGTCGGCGGGATCGTCGGCGGCCACACCGGGGTCGGCACGCCCGGCGGGGTGCCCGCCGACTGGGTGGCCGCCCGGGAGGCGCTGCCGGACTGGCTGAACTGACTGTCGGTGCGGCCGGGTCAGCCCGTACGTGGTGGGCTGTCGGCCCGGCGGCAGTGCAGGTGGCTGCCGACCCGACGGTGCGGCCGGCCGGGGTGGCGACGGTCGGCGCTCAGCGTGCCGCCACCCGCTCGGGGTCGCTGTCGGCGGGTTCAGCCGGGGTCTGCCCGTCGAGACGCCAGCCCCGGGCGGCCGGGACGGAGCCGGTGTCCGACGTCGCCTCGTCGTCCCCGTCGGGCTCCGCGTCGGCGGCGGCCCGACGGCGGGAGCGGCTCGCCACCCAGCCGATCACCGCGCCGCCGCCCAACCCGACCACCAGGCCACCGCCGAGCAGCAGGTCCGCACTGGGACCGCCGTCGTCGTCGCCGGCCGGTGCGGTCTCGGCGTCCGGGGCCGCCTGGGCGTCCGTCCCGTCGGCCGGGCCGCCGTGGTGCCCGGTGGCGGCACCGGGAGCCGGCGGCACCAGCGCCAGCGTCGGGGCGGGATGCCCACCCCCGGCCGGATCGGCCCAGCGCACCACCGCCCCGTCGGAGTACGTCTGCACCACCTCGAAGGTCATCCGGTCGGTCTGCGGCAGCGGGCCCATGGCCACCGACAGCCGGGCCGGACCCGCCACCGCCGGCCCGGCGCCCCGGGTCCAGACCACCGCCGAGGTCACCGTGCTCACCGAGGGGGCGTGGATCCCGGCCACCGGCGCGGCCAGCTCGCGGGAGGTGATCAGGGGCGCCCAGCCGTCCACCGACAGCGGGTACACCTCGCCGATCGGGGCGTCCGGCGGCAGCCTGAACTCGATCTTCTCGGTGCGCGCGCCGGGCCGCTGCTCGGGCACCACGAACGTCAGCTCCACCGCGTCGCCCTGCACCGCCTGGCTCGGGCTGGCCGACAGCCCGTCCGCCAGCGCCACGCCCGGGGCACCGAACACCCCGGCCGCCACCGCCGCCAGCACCAGCACGCCCCGACGTCGCCGGACGCCGCCACGGGTCGTCGTCATCTTCCGCCCCCATCCGTCTCGCCGTGGCCGACACCGGCTCCGGCCACACCTGGTAGTTCGGACGGCGGGCCGAAAAGGTTCAACGCCGGTGCGGGTCGACAGCGGGACCGGGCTTCCTTTCCCGGCGACCGGGGATGACGGCGGGACCGATAGCATCGAAGCAGCCGGCGCGTCCGGCCCATCCGTGCCGCCTGCCGTTGAGGAGTTCACCGTGTCCGCACCCCGTACCCCCGTCGTGGCCGACCCCGTCGTCGTGGCCGCCGGGACGACGGCGGCCGACGCGGTGGCCGCGGCCGGGCTGCCCGCCGCCGGCCCGAAGGCGGTCGTGGTGGTCCGCGACCCGCAGGGCCAGCTCCGCGACCTGGACTGGACCCCCGCCGAGGACACCACCGTCGAACCGGTCGGCCTCGACTCGCCGGACGGGCTCAACGTGCTGCGGCACTCCACCGCGCACGTGCTCGCGCAGGCCGTGCAGGACGTCTTCCCCGAGGCCAAGCTGGGCATCGGCCCGCCGATCGAGAACGGCTTCTACTACGACTTCGCCGTCGACAAGCCGTTCCAGCCCGATGACCTGGCCAAGCTGGAAAAGCGGATGCAGGAGATCGTCAAGTCCGGCCAGCGGTTCCGCCGTCGCCGCTTCGGCAGCCTGGATGAGGCGAAGGCCGAACTGGCCGCCGAGCCGTTCAAACTCGAACTGATCGACGTCAAGGGCGAGGGGCTGGACACCAGCGAGGTGATGGAGGTGGGCGGCGGCGAGCTGACCATCTACGACAACCTCGCCGCCGGCGAGGACAAGGTCTGCTGGTCGGACCTGTGCCGGGGCCCGCACCTGCCGAACACCAGGCTGATCGGCGCGTTCAAGCTGATGCGTTCGGCCGCCGCCTACTGGCGGGGCAGCGAGAAGAACCCGCAGCTCCAGCGGGTCTACGGCACCGCCTGGCCGACCCGCGACGAGCTGAAGGCGTACCTGAAGCTGCTGGAGGAGGCCGCCCGGCGCGACCACCGCAAGCTCGGGGTCGACCTCGACCTGTTCAGCTTCCCCGACGAACTGGGCTCCGGCCTGGCGGTGTTCCACCCCAAGGGCGGCATCATCCGCCGGGAGATGGAGAACTACTCGCGGGTCAAGCACGAGGAGGCCGGCTACTCGTTCGTCAACACCCCGCACATCACCAAGGGCCACCTGTACGAGGTCTCCGGTCACCTCGACTGGTACGCCGACGGGATGTTCCCCCCCATGGAGGTGGAGGGGGCGAACTACTACCTCAAGCCGATGAACTGCCCGATGCACGACCTGATCTTCCGGTCCCGGGGCCGTTCCTACCGGGAACTGCCGCTGCGGATGTTCGAGTTCGGCACGGTCTACCGGTACGAGAAGTCGGGTGTGGTGCACGGCCTGACCCGGGTCCGGGGCATGACCCAGGACGACGCGCACATCTTCTGCACCGAGGAGCAGATGGCGGGCGAGCTGAAATCGCTGCTCGCCTTCGTCCTGGAGCTGCTGCGCGACTACGGCCTGGACGACTTCTACCTGGAACTGTCCACCCGTAACCCGGACAAGTCGGTCGGCACCGACGAGAACTGGGAGCGGGCCACCGAGGCGCTGAGCTCGGCCGCCGAGGAATCCGGCCTGCACCTGGTGCCCGACCCGGGCGGCGCGGCGTTCTACGGGCCGAAGATCTCCGTCCAGGCCAGGGACGCCATCGGCCGGACCTGGCAGATGTCCACCATCCAGGTCGACTTCAACCTGCCCGAGCGGTTCAGCCTGGAGTACCAGGCGGCCGACGGCAGCCGGCAGCGGCCGGTGATGATCCACCGGGCGCTGTTCGGGTCGATCGAGCGGTTCTTCGGGGTGCTCACCGAGCACTACGCCGGGGCGTTCCCGGCCTGGCTGGCCCCGGTGCAGGTGGTCGGCATCCCGATCCGCGAGGACCACACCGACTACCTGCACGGCTTCGTCGCGGCGCTGCGCGCCAAGGGCATCCGGGCCCAGGTCGACGCCGGTGACGACCGGATGCAGAAGAAGATCCGCACCGCCCAGCAGCAGAAGATCCCGTTCATGGTGATCGCCGGGGACGACGACGTGGCCGCCGGCACCGTCTCGTTCCGCTACCGCGACGGTTCCCAGCGCAACGGGGTACCGGTCGCCGAGGCGGTCGACCACGTGCTCGACGTGGTCTCCTCGCGGGCCAACGCCGGCCCGTCCGCAGGTAGCTGACCCCGGCCCGCCACCGGCTGCGTACCCGCGGCCGGTGGCGGTCGGCGCGGGAGATCGTAGGATCGGCGTGTGACTGGGGCGGAGCGGCACCTCGACGGCGACACGGACCACGGCCCGGCGGACGACGGCCTGGCGGACGGACTCGACCGGCTCTGGACCCCGCACCGGATGACGTACATCTCCGGGGAGGACCGCCCCGAGGGAGGCTACGAGAAGCCCGCCGGCTGTCCGTTCTGCCTGGCCCCCGGCCTGCCGCCGGAACGCAGCCTGGTGGTGGCCCGCGGCACGCACGTCTTCGCGGTGCTCAACCTCTATCCGTACAACCCGGGGCACCTGCTGGTCTGCCCCTACCGGCACGTGGCCGACTACACCGAACTCGACCAGGCCGAGACGGTGGAGCTGGCGGCGTTCACCCAGACCGCGATGCGGGTGGTCCGGCAGGTCAGCAGCGCACACGGGTTCAACCTGGGGATGAACCAGGGCGGGGTGGCCGGCGCCGGCATCGCCGCCCACCTGCACCAGCACGTGGTGCCCCGGTGGGGCGGGGACATCAACTTCATGCCGGTGATCGGCCGCACGAAGGTGCTGCCGCAACTGCTCTCCGAGACCCGCGAGCTACTCGCCCGCGCCTGGCCGTCCTGACCGGCCCGCCACCTGGAGGACACGACGATGGCGCTGCTGCACCGGGCGGAGATCAGCCCGAGCAAGCTCGAACTCCTGGCCGGCTGGCTGCCCGGCCGGCCGTGGTACGCGGGCCCGGCCGCTGGCGAGCCGGTCCGGGTGGCCGCCTACCGCTTCGACGACCCGGCCGGCGAGGTGGGCATCGAGACGATGCTCGTCCGGATCGGTGACTCGCCCGTCTACCAGGTTCCGCTGACCTACCGGGGCGCGCCGCTGGCCGACGCCGAGCGGTGGCTGGTCGGCACCACGCGGCACTCGGTGCTCGGCCCCCGCTGGGTCTACGACGCCTGCGGCGACCCGGTCTACGCCGCCGCCCTGGCCACCGCGATCCGGACCGGCGTCGGCCAGGCCGAGGAGTACTTCGAGACCGACGCGGGACGCGAGCCCCGCCCACCGTCCATGACGGTCGCCGGCACCGGCCGTGCCGTGCTCCCCGTCGTCGGCGCGGTGCGCCAGGTACACGACGGCGACCCGACCGTGATCGGTGCCGACACCGTCGACCTGGCCGTCGCCCGCCGGCTCTCCGGCGTCGGCCCGTCCGGCGTCGGCCCGTCCGGCGGTGGCCCGTCCGGCGTCGGCCTGTCCGGGGCCGGCCTTTCCGGCGTCGGCCTGCCCGGGGGTGGCCTTTCCGGCGTCGGCCTGTCCGGTGGGGGGTCGGAGGGTGGCACGCTGACCGGGTCCTGGCCGGGCCAGTCGACGCCGTTGCCGCTGGCCCGGGTCCTGCCCCGCTGACCGTGGCCCGGGTGGCGGTGCGTCCGCCGGGGTGTCGCATGTGGTCGATCGGGCACACTGGGTCAGGTTCGCCCGCCGTACCGCCCGGAAGGTGACACGATGCGTCAATGGCAGTGACGACACGGGTGTTGGGTCGCAGCGGCATCGAGGTCAGCGCCCTCGGCATGGGGTGCTGGGCGATCGGTGGCCCCTGGGCCGAAGGGTCTCAGCCGCTGGGCTGGGGTGCGGTCGACGACGAGGAGTCGGTGCGGGCCGTCCGCCGCGCGCTCGACCTCGGTGTGACCCTCTTCGACACCGCCGACACGTACGGCGCCGGGCACGGCGAACGGGTCCTCGGGCGGGCGCTGGCCGGCCGCCGGGACGAGGCGGTGATCGCCACCAAATGGGGGTACACCTTCGACGAACGGTCCCGGCAGGCCACCGGGGAGGACGCTTCCCCGGCGTACCTGCGGCGGGCGGTCGTCGCCTCGCTGCGCCGGCTGGACACCGACCGGATCGACCTCTACCAACTGCACCTGGGCGACCTGTCGCTGCCCCGGGTGGAGGCACTGGTCGGCACCTGCGAGGACCTGGTCGCCGAGGGCCTCGTCCGGGCGTACGGCTGGAGCACCGACCGGGCCGACCGGGCCGCCGGCTTCGCCCAGGTCGCCCCGCACGCCACCGCGATCCAGCACAGCCTGTCGGTGCTGCGCGACGCCCCGGTGATGCTGGCCACCTGCGACAAACACGACCTGGCCAGCGTCAACCGGGGGCCGCTCGGGATGGGGCTGCTCACCGGCAAGTACACGACCACCTCCACGCTGCCCCGGGATGACGTGCGGGGGGTGGCCCCCGGCTGGCTGGAGTGGTTCCGGGGCGGCCGGCCCGCGCCGGAGTGGCTGCGCCGGGTCACCGCCGTACGCGGCGCGCTCACCGCCGACGGTCGCACCCTGGTCCAGGGGGCGCTGGGCTGGATCTGGGCGCGCAGCGGCCGGGCGGTGCCGATCCCCGGCTGCCGTACCGTCGCCCAGGTGGAGGAGAACGCCGCCACGCTGCGCCTCGGCCCGCTCACCCCCGACCACTTCGCCGAGGTGGAACGTCAACTCGCCGCCCTGCGGACAGCCGCGCTGCGCGACGCCGACCGCCCGCACTGGCCGCTACCCCCCATCCCCGCCGCCCGCCCCTAACCCCGCCCCCCGCCACCCCCCACACCCTGTCGATCATGGAGTTGTGGGGCTCCACACAAGTGACATATGGGGCTTAACCCCCACCACAACTCCATGATCGACGCTGCGGCGGGGTGGGGCAGGGTGGGGCGGGGGGCAGGGGGCGGGGGCAGGGGGCAGGGGGCAGGGGGGTTAGTGGGGGGTGGGGAGGAGGGGGTTGGTGAGGTGGGTGGGTGTTGGGTTGTAGTGGGCGAACTCTCGGCGGAAGGTGCCGGTGCCGGCGGTCAGGGCGCGCAGCTCCACCGCGTAGCGCAGCAGCTCCAGGGCGGGCACCTCGGCCCGGACCAGGGTGCGGCCCTCGGCGTCCGGGTCGGCCTCGGTGCCGAGCACCTTGCCCCGCCGGCCGGACAGGTCGCCCAGCACCGCCCCGACTGCTGAATCGGCGACCCGGACCACCACCTCGTCGACCGGCTCCAGCAGCGTCACCCCGCCCCGCCCGGCGGCGTCGCGCAGGGCGAGCGCGGCGGCGGTCTGGAACGCGGCGTCGGACGAGTCGACGCTGTGCGCCTTGCCGTCGACCAGGGTCACCCGCACGTCCACCACCGGGTGGCCGGCGACCAGCCCCCGCGCCAACTGGGCCCGGACGCCCTTCTCCACCGACGGTACGTAGTGATGCGGCACCGCCCCGCCGACCACCCGGTCGACGAACTCGACGCCCGCGCCCCGGGGCAACGGCTCCACCGTGAGGTCGCAGACCGCGTACTGGCCGTGCCCGCCGGACTGCTTGACGTGCCGCCCGTGCCCGGTGGCGGTCACCGTGAACGTCTCCCGCAGCGGCACCTGCACCGGCTCGGTGTCCAGCTCCACCCCACCGGCCCGGAGCCGGTCGAGCACCACGTCGGCGTGCGCCTCGCCCATGCACCACAGCACCAGCTGGTGGGTCTGCGGGTTACGTTCCAGCCGCAGCGTCGGGTCACCCACGATCAGCCGGCCCAGGTTGCGGGCCAGGGCGTCCTCGTCCGCCCGGCTGCGGGCCACCACCGCCACCGGTAGCAGCGGCTCCGGCATCTCCCAGGGCGCGATCAGCAGCGGCTCGTCGCGCGCCGAGACGGTGTCGCCGGTCTCCGCGCTGCCCGACTTGGTGATCGCGCAGATGTCACCCGCGACGCAGGCGTCCACCTCCCGTAGGGCCGCCCCGAGCGGGCGGTAGACGTGCCCGATCCGCTCGTCGGCGTCGTGGTCGGGATGGCCGCGCTCGATCATCCCGTGTCCCGAAACGTGCACCACCTGGTCGGGGCGCAGCGTGCCGGAGAAGACCCGGACCAGGCAGACCCGGCCGACGTGCCGGTCGACGGTGGTCCGGACCACCTCGGCGACCAGCGGGCCGTCCGGGTCGCAGTCCAGCGGCGGCCGGGGGGAGCCGTCCAGCCCGGTGACCGCCGGCACCGGTCGTTGCAGCGGCGACGGGAACGCCGAGACCAGGGTGTCGAGCAGCACGTCCAGCCCGACGCCGGTGGCCGCGCAGACCGGCACCACCGGGTAGAAGTGACCCCGGGCCACCGCCTTCTCCAGGTCGGCGACCAGCACCTGAGTGTCGATCTCCTCGCCGTCGAGGTAGCGGTCCATCAGGGTCTCGTCCTCGCTCTCGGCGATGATCCCCTCGATCAGCTCACCCCGGGATTCGGTGATCGCCGGCAGGTGCTGCGGGTCCGGGTCGCGCACGGCGGCGGGCAGCCCGGTCGAGTAGTCGTGCACCCGCCGGGTGACCAGCGCCAACAGACCGGCCACCGACTCGCCGTCGTCACCGAGCATCGGCAGGTGCAGCGGGAGCACGTTGTCCCCGAACACCCGCTGGCACAGCGCCACCGCCTCGTCGAAGTCGGCCCGTGGATGGTCCAGCCGGGCGACCGCCACCGCACGCGGCAGGTCGACCGCGGCGCACTCCTCCCACAGGGCGGCGGTGGCGGCGTCCATCCCGTCGACGGCGGACACCACGAACAGCGCCGCGTCGGCGGCCCGCAGGCCGGCCCGCAGCTCGCCGACGAAGTCGCCGTACCCGGGGGTGTCGAGGAGGTTCACCGTCACCCCGGCGTGCACCAGCGGCGCGCAGGACAGGGCGACGGAACGCTGCTGGCGTACCGCGGCGGGGTCGTGGTCGCCGACGGTGGTGCCGGCGGCGACGCTGCCCGCCCGGTCGATCGTGCCGCTGGCCGCGAGCAGCGCCTCGACCAGGGTCGTCTTGCCGGCCCCCGAGTGCCCGACCAGCACCACGTTGCGTACCGTGCCGGGGTCGGTCACCGCCGGCACGCCGGTGGCTCCCCTGTCGTGGTTCCTCTGCGCCATCGCGGCGCACCTCCCTCAGCCGGTGGTGGATGGCGACCGCCGCGCGCGACGGGAAGCGGGGCCCGGTGCGGGTGCCGCGGCGCTATCCTCCGGTGACCCGTCGGCCGGACGGCGGTCAACGGCCGTGACGGTGAGCTGGCTCACTTTCCACCCCGATCTCACACCCGGCGGGGGGTCGGCACAAGCCTTCCGGGCGGGTCGGGCGACCGGCCGTACCGTCCGCCGCTGCCGGCCGTTATCGTGGGACCGCCATGGCGAAGATCTTCCAAGAGACGGCCCGCGCGGGGATGACCCGCGTCGTGGAGCCGGTCGCGCGCGGTCTGCTCCGCGCAGGTGTGTCCCCCAACGCGGTCACCGTGGCCGGCACCGTCGGCGTGCTCGTCGGCGCGCTCGGTTTCGGCGCCCGCGGCCAGCTCGTCGCCGGAGCGCTGATCGTGACGTTCTTCGCGCTGACCGACATGCTCGACGGGACGATGGCCCGGATGAGCGGCGGCTCGACCCGCTTCGGCGCGTTCCTCGACTCGTCGATGGACCGGGTCGCCGACAGCGCGGTCTTCGGCGCGGTCGCCTACTGGCTGGCCACCGAGGGCAACCACTCCGGCGTGGCCGCCGCGCTGCTCTGCCTGGCCGCCGGCGGCCTGGTCTCCTACGTCAAGGCCCGCGCCGAGGGGTTGGGGATGAGTGGCAACGTGGGGGTCGCGGAACGCACCGAACGGCTGCTGATCGTCGGGGTCGGCGGGCTGCTCACCGGCCTCGGGGTCGGCCCGGCCCTGGAGATATCGCTCTGGCTGCTCGCCGCCGTGTCGATCTTCACGGTCGGCCAGCGGGTGGCCCACGTGTACCGGCAGGCGCAACTGGTCGGCCGCGAGTGAACCTCACCGAACTCGGCTACGTCGCCGGCTGGCGGCTGGCCCGCGCGCTGCCCCGGCCCGTGGTCGCCGCCGCCTTCCGGGCCGGTGCCGACCGCGCCCACCGGGCCGGCGGCAAGGGCGTCACCCGGCTGCGCGCCAACCTGCGCCGGGTGGTGGGCCCCGACCTGCCCGAGCCGGAGTTGGACGCGCTGGTCAAGCAGGGTCTGCGGTCGTACGCCAGGTACTGGATGGAGGCGTTCCGGCTGCCCTCGCGCAGTCGCCAGCAGATCCTCGACGGCTTCCACCTCGGCGGATCGGAGATGCTCGCCGCCGACGTGGCGGCCGGCCGGGGCGCGGTGGTGGCGCTGCCGCACGCGGGCAACTGGGACGCCGCCGGCGCCTGGGTCGCGGCCAACGGCTGGCCGATCACCACGGTTGCCGAGCGACTCCAGTCGGAGGGTGTCTACCAGCGCTTCCTGGCCTTCCGGCGGACCCTGGGCATGGAGATCCTGCCCACCCACGGCGGTGACCGGCCCGCCTTCGACGTGCTGGTGGAGCGGCTGGGCGCGGGTGCCGTGGTGCCGCTTTTGGCCGACCGGGACCTGTCCGCCCGGGGCATCGAGGTGGACTTCTTCGGCGGCCGGACCCGGATGCCGGCCGGGCCCGCCCTGCTGGCCATCGGCACCGGCGCCCCGCTCTACGTTGCCTCGCTGTGGTACGAACCGGAGATGCCGCGCGCGCAGTTGGAGGGCCCGCTACCGGTGCCCGAACCGGACAGCGCACCCCTGGACGAGCGGGTCCGGGTGCTGACCCAGCGGATTGCCGACCGTCTGGCGGCGGGCATCGCCCGTCATCCGCAAGACTGGCACATGTTGCAGCGGATGTGGCTGGACCAGCGGGGCTCCACCGACGGCGGGTCCACCGCGCCGCCGCCCCCGGCCAGCGCCGGTTCGGTCTGAGGGAGGGGACGCCAGTGCGGATCGGCATCGTGTGTCCGTACTCCTTCGACGTCCCGGGCGGGGTGCAGAACCACGTCATGGACCTGGCCGAGGCATTGCTCGGGCTGGGGCACGAGGTGAGCGTCCTGGCCCCCGCCGACGAGGAGTCGACGCTGCCGCCGTACGTGGTCTCCGCCGGGCGGGCGGTGCCGCTGCCGTACAACGGGTCGGTGGCCCGGATCGCGTTCGGGCCGGTCTCCACCGCCCGGGTGCGGCGCTGGCTCACCCGTGGTGACTTCGACGTGCTGCACGTGCACGAACCGCTCACCCCGAGCCTGTCGATGCTGGCGGTGCTCTCCGCCAGGGGGCCGGTGGTGGCCACCTTCCACACCGCGATGACCCGCTCCCGGGTGCTCGCCGCCGCCCAGGGGGTGCTCCAGATCCTGCTGGAGCGGATCACCGCCCGGATCGCGGTCAGCGCGCTGGCCCGCAAGGTGCAGGTCGAGCACATGGACGGCGGGGCGGTGGAGATCCCCAACGGGGTGGCGGTGGCGAAGTTCGCCGGGGTCGAGCCGTTGCCCGGCTGGCCGGGGGAGTGCGCCACCGGCAGCGGCGGGACGTTGGGTTTCCTCGGCCGGTTCACCGAGGCCCGCAAGGGCTTCCCGATCCTGCGCGACGCCTTCGTCGCACTGGCCCCGCACCGGCCGGGGCTACGCCTGCTGGTGGCCGGGCCCGGCGACCCGGACGACCTGTTCGGGCGGTTCCCGGCCGAGCTGCGTGACCGGGTGACGTTCCTCGGCCTGGTCTCCGAGGTCGACAAGGCCCGGATGCTGCGCAGTGTCGACCTCTACGTCGCCCCGAACACCGGTGGCGAGTCGTTCGGCATGATCCTCACCGAGGCGCTGGCGGCCGGCGCCACGGTCGTCGCCAGCGACCTGGACGCGTTCCGGCGGGTGCTCGACGGCGGACGGGCGGGCCGGCTCTTCCCGACCGGTGACTCCGCCGGCCTGCGTACCGCCCTGGCGGAACTGCTCGACGACCCGGCGCAGCGGGCCGCGTTGACCGCCTGCGGCGACCAGGTGGTCGCCCACTTCGACTGGCCGGTGGTGGCCCGCCGGGTGGTGGAGGTCTATGCGGCGGCCATCGAGGCCACCGACGGCCGGGTCATCGACCAGGAGTGGGCGGGGCTGGGTGGTCCGGGGTGAGCGGCACGCTGCCGCAGCTGTGGGCGGTGCTGGTCACCGCGGTGGTGGTCGCCCTGCTCGCGGTCTACCTGGTCTGGACTGCCGGCCGGGTCGAGCGGTTGCAGACCCGGGCGGAGTCGGCGGCGCGGGCCCTGGACGCGCACCTGCTGCGCCGGGCCGCCGCCGCCGCGGTGCTGGCCGAGAAGCGGTACGGCGTCGAGTTGTACGCGGCGGCCCGGATCGCCCTGGACGCCGTCCCCGAGGAGCGGGAGGCGGCTGAGAACGACCTGACCCGGCAACTGCGGGCGGTCCGGCTCGACCCGGCCGACCCCGCGTGTGAGGCGGTGATCGCGGCGAGCCGGCGGCTGGCCCTGTCCCGGCAGGTGCACACCGACCTGGTCCGTGACGCCCGCACCGCGCGCAGCCGACCGCTGGTGCGGTTGTGCCGGATGGGCCGCCGTCGCCCGTGGCCGCGCTACTTCGACATCGACGACCCCACCCTGGCCCTGCCCGCCGACGTTCCGACGGGAGGCGGTACGCGGGCGGGGTGACGGGGGCCACAGGGCAGGCCACCGTGGGGCCGATTGGCTGTCGGAACGGCGTCGACCCGGTCGTAGCATCAGCCGGAACCCACCCCCAGCACGTCCGAGGAGTGATGAGCCGTGCCCGAAACGACCTCCCCGAACGCCGGTGACGCCCAGGTCTGGGGCACCGCCCGCGTCAAGCGGGGCATGGCCGAGATGCTCAAGGGTGGCGTGATCATGGACGTGGTCACCGCCGAGCAGGCCAAGATCGCCGAGGACGCCGGCGCGGTGGCCGTGATGGCACTGGAGCGGGTGCCGGCCGACATCCGGGCCCAGGGCGGCGTGTCCCGGATGAGCGACCCGGACATGATCGACGGCATCATCCAGGCCGTCTCCATCCCGGTGATGGCCAAGGCCCGCATCGGCCACTTCGTCGAGGCGCAGATCCTCCAGTCGCTCGGCGTCGACTATGTCGACGAGTCCGAGGTGCTGACTCCGGCCGACTACGCCAACCACATCGACAAGTGGGCGTTCACCGTCCCGTTCGTGTGCGGCGCGACCAACCTGGGCGAGGCGCTGCGCCGGATCACCGAGGGCGCGGCCATGATCCGCTCCAAGGGTGAGGCGGGCACCGGGGACGTCTCCAACGCCACCATGCACATGCGCAGGATCCGCCAGGAGATCGCCCGGCTCAGCTCCCTGCCGGCCGACGAGTTGTTCGTCGCCGCCAAGGAGTTGCAGGCCCCGTACGAGCTGGTCCGGGAGGTCGCCGAGACGGGCAAGCTGCCGGTGGTGCTGTTCACCGCCGGCGGCATCGCCACCCCGGCCGACGCCGCGATGATGATGCAGCTCGGCGCGGAGGGGGTCTTCGTCGGCTCCGGCATCTTCAAGTCCGGCAACCCGGCCCAGCGGGCCGCCGCGATCGTCAAGGCCACCACCTTCCACGACGACCCGGACGTGCTGGCCAAGGTGTCCCGGGGGCTCGGCGAGGCGATGGTCGGCATCAACGTCGACGAGATCCCCCAGCCGCACCGCCTCGCCGAGCGCGGCTGGTGACCCGGGGGCAACGGCGTCGGGAGGGGCGGCCGTGCGCGCACCGGTGATCGGGGTGCTGGCGTTGCAGGGCGACGTGCGGGAGCACCTCACCGCCCTGGCCGGGGTCGGCGCGGACGCCCGCCGGGTGCGCCGGCCGGCCGAGCTGGACGCGGTCGACGGGCTGGTCGTTCCCGGCGGGGAGTCCACCACGATGAGCAAGCTGGTGGACATCTTCGGGTTGCGCGAGCCGGTCGACAAGCGGATCGCCGCCGGGATGCCTGTCTACGGCTCCTGCGCCGGCATGATCATGCTGGCCGCCGAGGTGCTGGACGGCCGCCCCGACCAGCGGGGTTTCGCCGGTATCGGGATGACCGTGCGGCGCAACGCGTTCGGTCGGCAGGTTGATTCGTTCGAGGCCCCGGTGCGCGTCGCCGGGGTCGACGGGCCCGCGTTCCACGCCGTCTTCATCCGGGCCCCGTGGGTCGAGCGGGTCGACCCCGGCGTCGAGGTGCTGGGCCGGGTCACCGGTGGGCCGGCCGTCGACCGGGTGGTCGCCGTCCGTCAGGGCAACCTGCTGGCCACCTCGTTCCACCCGGAGCTGACCGGCGACCTGCGGCTGCACCGCTACTTCGCCGACCTGGTCGCCGCCGCCCGCTGAGCCGGCGCCGGCCCCCGGCGGCTGGGCCGGTCCGCCTCACGGCTGGGCCGGTCCGCCCGTGAGGCGGGCCGGCCCACCGCGATGAACCGGGTCATTCGTGACGATTTTCCGGCGGGTCGGTGGTGGTGACGCGCCGGGTGTGACGGCCGGGTCGGTGCTCTCGGTAGGATTGCCGCGGTTCGGCGCGGGCACTGCCCGTCGCAGCCCTCCAGCGCGGCCGGTCCTGGTCTGGAGTCGGCGCGGCCAGTCGACGCGGGGCGTGAGTCAACAGACGGAGGTATGAGATGTCCGGCCACTCCAAGTGGGCGACCACCAAGCACAAGAAGGCCGTCATCGACGCCAAGCGCGGCAAGATGTTCGCCAAGCTGATCAAGAACGTCGAGGTCGCGGCGCGCACCGGCGGCGGTGACCCGGCCGGCAACCCGACCCTCTTCGACGCCATCCAGAAGGCCAAGAAGAGCTCGGTGCCGAACGACAACATCGACCGCGCGGTCAAGCGCGGCTCCGGCCTGGAGGCCGGCGGCGCCGACTGGCAGACCATCATGTACGAGGGGTACGGCCCGAACGGCGTGGCCATGCTGATCGAGTGCCTGACCGACAACCGCAACCGGGCCGCCACGGAGGTGCGTACCGCGCTGACCCGCAACGGCGGTTCGCTCGCCGACGCCGGCTCGGTGTCGTACATGTTCTCCCGCAAGGGCGTGGTGATCGTGCCCAAGGCCGACACCACCGAGGACGACGTGATGATGGCGGTCCTCGACGCCGGGGCCGAGGAGGTCAACGACCTCGGTGAGGCGTACGAGGTGGTCTCCGAGCCGACCGACCTGATCGCGGTCCGCACCGCCCTGCAGGAGTCCGGGATCGAGTACGAGTCGGCCGAGTCCTCGCTGATCCCCAGCGTCAACGTGCCGCTGGACGAGGACGGCGCCCGCAAGATTTTCAAGCTGATCGACGTGCTGGAGGACTGCGACGACGTGCAGAACGTGTACGCGAACTTCGACGTCTCGGACGACGTGATGGCGGCGGTGGACGCCTGACGGCGGGACCGGAACGCCTGCGGGCCGGCCGACGGGGGAGTGTTCCCCGCTGGCCGGCCCGCTGTTCGTGGTGCCGGTCCCGGTCCGGCGTCCCCGTGTGCGTCGGACCGGGACCGGGGCTCAGGCGTCGGCGCGGACGGCGGCCGACCGACGGGCCTTCAGCGTGCTGTCGGCGATGTCCCATACCGTGACCGCCACGATGACCACGACCGTGACCCGGGACGTGAGGCCGAGGCCGTCGCCGTCGCGCAGCCAGCTGAACCGGGCGACCAGGTCCGGGTTGAGCAGCCGGTCGCCGAGCAGCAGCCAGATCATCGGTACGGCGAAGGCCAGGTCGAGCAGGGCGTTGGCCACGACGAGCGGTCGGGTCCAGCGGCCGGTGCGGTACTTGACCAGTTCCAGTGCCATGGCGGCCACCAGTAGGCCGGCGAGCACCGGCAGCCAGGACGTCCACAGCGCCGGGTCGAGCAGGGGGATGCGCGTGCCGTCGGTGTCCCGGGCCCAGGACCGGAAGTGCTGCCAGGGCAGGAAGGCCAGGGTGAGCAGGGTCATCGCCATCGAGGCGCAGGTGTCGGGGAGCCTGATGTCGCGCTCCGCCGGTGCCTCGGGTAGCTGGTCGACGTTCCACTCGGGCAGATCGAGGGAGGCGTTGGTGCGTTCCAGGATCGCGAAGCTCAGGGTCACCCAGAAGGCGATCTGGACCGCGGTCTGGAAGGCCGCGGTGATGCCCGACCCGATGGCCCCGCCGGGGTTGTCGCCGACGGTCGCCTGCGCCACGCCGACGACGACGCCGACCACGCCGGGGATGACGGTCAGCAGCCGGCGCAGCAGCCGTTGCCAGACCAGGTAGTAGGCCGGGCCGATGAGTTGGAGCCGGCGGTCGGCGTAGCGGGCGGCCAGCCGCTCGGGGTGGCCCAGTTCGGTGAGCACGTCGCGTTCGGCGGTGGCCGGGTCCTGCCCGCCGCTGGTCCGGTCGTCGACCATGTCCGCGATGGCGGCCCGCAGCTCGGTGGCGATCTCCTCCCGCCGTGGGGCCGGCACCGCCCGCAGGGTGGCCGCGAGGTAGCGGTCGGTCAGGGTGCTCATCGGTCGACTCCTTCGATCAGCCCGGTCACGGAGGTCTGCACGGCGGCGAGGTCGTCGAGCAGTCGGGCCAGCACCGTCTCGCCGTCGGCGCTGGTCCGGTAGAACTTGCGCGGCCGGCTCTCCTCGGTGTTCCACTCGCTGGTCAGCAGCCCCTGTTCCTCCAGCCGCCGTAGCAGCGGGTAGAGGGTGTTGGCGTCGACCGGGAAGCCGTGCCCGGCGAGGCGTTGCAGCAGCGCGTAGCCGTAGTCGGGGGCGCGCAGGGCCAGCAGGCTGGCCACCACCACCGTGCCGCGGCGCAGCTCCTGGAGATGGGTCCGCAGAACCTCCTCGTTGACCATGTCTCACACCATACTGTGTGGCACACACTAATGTCCATCTCCACAGCAATGTGGGGGCGGCACTATGCGGGCCGGGGTGACGGGATCCCCCGCCGCCCCGGCCCCCTGCCGCGGCTGGTCAGCAGGAACGGCCCTGCCGGAAGTTCCGCTCGACGTGGTCGGCCCTGCCGACCTGGAAGTAGCCCACGCCCGGCCTGATCGGGTGCCCGGTGAACAGCTCGACCCGGCTGCCGAACCGCACCAGGTACGCCGTGGCGTCCCCGGCGTCGTTGCGGATGAACGCGCCCCGCCGGCCGTAGATCCGCGCCACCTCGGCGAAGGACATGCCCACGGACGCACCGGCCGGCGAGCGGGGCGGAGCGGTGGCGGTACCCACCTCGACCAGCCGCCCGTTGCGGAAGGCCACCAGGATCACCCCGGCCCACTCGCCGGTGACGCCGGCCTGGACCACCCCGTCGCACTCGACGACCGTCCAGTCGATCAGGCCGGCCGCGGTGAGCCGGTCCAGCGACGCGCCGATCCGGAACGGGCCGGCCCCCCGCACGTCGAGCAGGTCGGTGCCGGCGGTGGAGCGCCCCGGCGGGCCGCCCGGCCGCCGGTCGGTGGCGACGCCCGACAGGTCGTCCACGATGGACCCCGACCGGACGCCGGGATGCGCCCCGGCCGGAGCGGCAGGCGCGACGACGGCCAGGGCCAGCGCGCCGGTGAGCAGAATGGTGCGGAGATGACGCATGACAACTCCTTCACGGGTACGGGTCTGTCGTTCTGTTGGTCCCCGCCCGGCCGGAATCCGTTCGTCGGCTTTCCGACCGGTCCCGGCGGACGCCGGCATCCGCCGCCGCCGGTTACCGTGCGGTGTGGTTGGGACGATGGGCACTCCGGCGTGGATCGGGCCCTACCGGGTGCGACGGCTGCTCGGTGCCGGCTCCTTCGCGACCGTCTGGCTCGGTCACGATCCCGCTCTCGACTCCCGGGTGGCGATCAAGGTGCTGGCCGAGAACTGGAGCCACGACCTGCGGGTCCGCGAACGCTTCCGGGAGGAGGCCCGGCTGCTGCGGCGGCTCGACCACCCCCGGCTGGTCCGGGTGCACGCGGTCGGCGAACTGCCCGACGGTCGGCCGTACGCGGTGCTGGCCCTGGCCGACGGCGGAAGCCTGCGGGACCGGCTGGCCGCCGGGACCCCACCGGTGCCGCTGGCCCTGGCGCTGCTCGACGAGATCGCCGCCGGGGTCGCCGTGCTGCACCGGGAGCGGGTGGTGCACCGCGACCTCACCCCGGGCAACGTGCTGTTCACCTCGACCGCCGACGGGGAACGGGTGGTCATCGCCGACCTCGGGCTGGCCAAGGCGCTGGCCGCCGCCTCCGGGTTGACCGCCCGCGCCGGTACGCCCGGCTACATGGCGCCCGAACAGGACGATCCGCTGGCCGTGGTGGACACCCGCAGCGACGTGTTCGGGTTGGGTCGGCTCGGCCTGCGGTTGCTCGGCGGCCCCGGCCCCCGGCCGCACCTGGCCGGGGTGCCCGCGCCGGTGGTGGCGGTGCTGCGCCGGGCCACCGCGCCCCGTCCCGCCGACCGCTACCCCGACGCGGACGCCTTCCGGGCGGCGCTGCGCCGGGCCGCCGACGCACCCGACGACCCCGCCACCCCGGCCGGCCGGGCGGGGCCGGCTGCCGGTCGCCGGGTGGCGCGCCGGCTGGGCCTGGCCGGGGTCGGTGCCCTGATCCTGGTCGCGGTGGGTGCCACCGCCGGTGATGCCGCCCGGCCCGTGGCCGATGGCCGGTGGGGGCGCAGCGGGCCGGTGAGCGTGCTCCTGCCGGCCGGCTGGCGGGCCGCCGGGACAGGCTGGGCCGGCCGGTACGACGCCCGGGGGCGGCTCGAACCGGCGCTCGTCGTCTCGCCCGACCCGGGCCGGTGGGCGACCGATCCGGCCGTGCCGGGGGCCTTCGTCGGCCTCTCCGCGACCCTGGGCCGGCGGTCCACCCCGGCGGACTTCGTCGCGCAGCGTCCGCACGCCGACTGTGTGGCCGCCCCGGTACGGCGGTTGCGCCGGGACGCGACGGTCTGGGTGGTCGCCCGGTTCGCCTGCCCGCAGGGGCGGCCGGTGCTGGTCGAGGCGGCCAGCCGGGCGGGCCGGTCGGGGCTGCTCTACGTGCAGGTCGTCCCGCCGCCGGGCAGCGGGCCGGAGGTCGTCGACGCGCTGTTGGCCGGGGTGCGGGTCCGACCGGTCTAGACGACCACCACCGTGACCAGGTACGTCGTCCCTTCGTACGGGATGGTCACCACGACGGTGCCGGCGCGCAGGAAGCGGAGGTCGACCACGCCGGCCTCGTAGTTCTGGTCGACCAGGTCCTCCTGGTCCACGGTGACCTCGCCGGGGCCGATCCCCTGGAGCCGGAGCACCCCGCCGACGCCCAGGCACAGCGAGGTCACCAGCGCCAACTCGGTGTCGGCGAGCACCAGGTCGTAGCGGACCGGGCCCAGGCAGGCGCTCGGCCGGGGGCTGGCCGACGGGGGCCGGGTGCGCGGGGTCCGGCCGGGAGTGGACGGTGGCGGCGCGGGCCGCGACGGCGTCGCGGCCACGGTGCCGGGGGTCGGGTCGGACCAGGTCGGGGCCGCGCCGGTCGCCGGGGCGTCCGTCGTGGTGACCGGGGTGGCCGTCGGGGGCCGGACCGGGAGCGGGGCGACCGGGGCCGCGCAGCCCGTCACCGGTACGAGCACCAGTACGGCGGCCAGCCACCGCCCGGTCCGTTCAGCCACCGGTCAGCCGTTCCCGGACCTGGCGGCGGGCCTGGTGGACGCGGGACTTCACGGTGCCCTCCGGCAGGTCGAGCAGGGTGGCGATCTCGCGGTACGACAGGCCGAGCAGGTCGCGCAGGGTCAGCGCCTCGGCCGCCTCGGGGCGTACCGCGTCCAGCGCGTCGAGCAGGTCGAGGCGGGTGCCGGCGACCACACTGGTGCGTCGCGGGTCGGGTGGGTCGGGCAGCGGCACCCCGCCGGCCTCGACCTGCCAGCGTCGGCGCAGCGTCCGGTACGTCGACCGGGCCCGGTTGGCGGTGAGCCGGTACAGCCAGGTGTGGAACGACGAGCGGCCCTCGAAGCGCCCGATGCCCCGGGCCACCGCCAGCAGCGCGTCCTGGCAGGCCTCCTCGGCGTCCTCCCGGTGCGGCAGCAGCCGGCCGCACAGCCGCAGCACCTCGGGACGGACCGCCGTCAGCAGCGCGTCCAGCGCCCCCGGGTCGCCCCGGGCGGCGGCCCGGGCCAGCTCGTCGATGTCGTCCGCGAGGAGCATGACCGTCCCCCGAGCGCCGTGGTGTGGTGCCGTCGAGGCTAGGCCGCCGGGACCGGCCGGGCCACCCCGCATCGGCGCGGGACGCCGCCGAGTTTCATGTCACATTACGCAAGTTTGCAGGCACTGCACTTTTGTTCGTAGGCTCCCACCGTGACCAGGGACGAGGGACTCGGACGGCGGGACCGCAAGAAGCGGCAGACCCGCGCCGCACTGGCCGCCGCCGCCCTGCGCCTGGTCGCCGAGCGGGGGCTGGACCAGGTCACCGTCGAGGAGATCGCCGAGGCGGCGGACGTCTCCGCCCGGACCTTCTTCAACTACTTCGCCACCAAGGACGACGCGCTGGTCGGCGACACCGCCGGCGACCGGGAACGGGTGCTGCGGGCGCTGGCCGCCGTGCCGGCGCAGGTACCGGCGCTGACGGCGATCCGGTCGGCCCTGGCCGGCGTGATCGACGACGTGGAGGGCGACGCCGCGCTGTGGCTGCTGCGGATGCAGGTGGTGATGCAGCACCCGATGCTGCTGGCCCGGCTGGTCTCCGGCAACGCGGAGACCGAGCAGGCCATGGTCGAGGCGCTCGCGGCGCGGACCGGCCACGGCCCGGACGACGGCTATCCCGCCCTCGTGGTGGCGGTCACCGGGGCCGCGCTGCGCACCGCGATGGTCCGCTGGGCCACCAGCGGCGGGTCCCGTTCCCTGGCAGACCTGCTCGACGAGGCGTTCGCCGCCGTCGCCGCCGGCCTGCCGGACCCCCGTACCCCCGCCCGGCCCGGCGCGACCGCGCCGGGCGTGCATCGAACCCGGTAAGGAACCGTCCATGACCGCAACTGCCGCGTCGACCCCGCCCGAGGCGGGCCCCGGCCGGATGTCCCGCCGGGAGGTCCTCCAGGCCCTCTCCGGCCTGATGGTGGGCATGTTCGTGGCGATCCTCGCCTCGACGGTGGTGGCGAACGCGCTGCCCCGCATCATCGCCGAACTCGACGGCAGCCAGACCGTCTACACCTGGATCGTCACCACCGAGCTGCTGGCGATGACCGCCACCGTGCCGCTGTGGGGCAAGATGGCCGACCTCTACAGCAAGAAGCTGCTCATCCAGCTCTCCCTCGGCCTGTTCGTGCTCGGCTCGCTGATCGCCGGGCTCGCCCGCAACGTGGAGACCCTGCTGGCCAGCCGGATCGTGCAGGGCGTCGGCGCGGGCGGGATGACCGCCCTGGCGCTGATCGTGATGGCGGCCATGATCCCGCCCCGGGAGCTGGGCCGGTACGCCGGCATCTTCGGCGCGGTGTTCGGCGTCGGCACGATCGCCGGCCCGCTGATCGGCGGCGTCCTGGTCGACACCTCCTGGCTGGGCTGGCGCTGGTGCTTCCTGATCGGCGTGCCGTTCAGCCTGCTGTCGATCGTCCTGCTGCAACGCACCCTGCACCTGCCGGTGGTCCGCCGCAAGGCGCGCATCGACTGGTGGGGGGCGCTGCTGATCACCGCGGGCGTGTCCACCCTGCTGGTCTGGTCGTCGTTGGCCGGGCACCGGTTCGCCTGGGCCTCGGGCTGGACCGCGCTGATGGTCGTCGGTGGGCTGGTGCTGCTGGCCCTGGCGGTGTGGGTCGAGTCGAGAGTGCCCGAACCGATCATCCCGCTGCGCATCTTCCGCAGCCGTACCGTCACGCTGACCACGGTCGCCAGTGTGCTGGTCGGGGTGGCCCTCTTCGGCGGCACGGTGTTCCTGTCGCAGTACTTCCAGACGTCGCTGGGCAAGTCGCCGACCGTCGCCGGCCTGATGAGCCTGCCGATGATCCTCGGCCTGCTGGTCTCCTCCACCGTCGCCGGTCAGCTCATCACCCGGTTCGGCCGGTGGAAGGTCTACCTGGTGGTCGGCGCGGCCGTGATGACCGTCGGGATGCTGCTGCTGAGCACCATCGACGCCGACACCGGTGTGCCGCTGCTGTCGCTCTACATGGCGGTGCTCGGCACCGGCGTGGGCATGCTGATGCAGAACCTGGTCCTCGCCGCCCAGAACGACGTGCCCGCCCACGAACTCGGCGCGGCCACCTCGGTGCTGACCTTCTTCCGCAGCATGGGTGGCGCGATCGGGGTCAGCGCCCTGGGCGCGGTGCTGGCCAACCGGGTCACCGGCCTGATGACCGAGCAGCTCGGCCCGGCGGCCGGCGTCACCGGCGGCGGCACCACCGAGGTGCCCGACCTGTCCGCGCTGCCCGCCCCGGTCCTGGCGATCGTACGGGAGGCGTACGCCACCGCCACCTCGGAGCTGTTTCTCATCGGTGCCCCGATCGCCCTGCTCGCCCTGGTCGCGGTCCTGTTCATCAGGGAGAAGCCGCTGCACGAGGTCAGTGGCGACGAGCGTGCCGAGCAGGAGGCGGCGGCCCTGACCGCGATGCACTGATGTCGACCCGATGGTCCCGGGCCCGGTCTGCGGCCCGGGACCGTCGTCGTCGACCAGCGGGACCATCGGGTGGATCTCCGGCGCGGCGACTAGGTGGTTTTTACCGATGCGAGTCTGATGGGCACCTTGGCAGGGTCGGCACCATGAGCGAACCAGCGAACGACAGAAGGTCCCGCAGGAGGATGTGGACGTCGCTGAGCGTCCGGGTCAGGACGGCCCTCGCGGTGGTGGTGGCCGGGGTGCTGCTCGCCCCGGCCGTGCCGGCGACGGCGGCGTCACCGGCCGGAGCGCCGTCGGCCGCGGGCGGCTCGGCGGTGGGGGCCGCCCGGTCGACACTGGTCAGTCCCTGCCAGTTGCCCACCCCGGCGACCGGGTGGCAGCACGAGGGGCCGACCAACTACGCCACCTGGCTGCCGCCGAGCGGCACCGTCCGGGGCATCGTGCTGTTCGTGGACTTCACCAACGCGGCCCCGGTCGCCGGGGAGCTGGCTGGCCGGACCAGCATGTTCAGCGCCGCCCCGAACGTCTTCACCCAGGCCTCGTACGGCGCGCTGAACCTCCAGTTGACCTTCGACACCGCGTGGCGGCACATCCTGCAGCCCCACGGCAACTTCGCCGGCTACAAGTCGAGCTTCACCACCCAGCGGTCGTACGTGGCCGCCGCGGTGGCCGCCGCGAACGCCGCGATCGACTTCAGCTCCTACCAGATCGTCTACGTGGTGCCGCCGAAGTCCGCGACGACCTTCGACATCTCGCCGGCCTGGGTCGCGGCCCCCGGTGGCGGGGTGACCGCCGACGGGGTCGAACTGCGCCACGCCGTCACCTTCGGTCAGGACGTCGACTACTGGGGCTACAAGATCCTCAACCACGAGACCGGGCACCTCTTCGGGCTGCCGGACCTCTACTCGTACAACAACGCCGACAGCATCCACCGCGCGGTGGGCGGCTGGGACCTGATGGGCCTCATCTCCGCCAGCGCTCCCGACCTGTTCGCCTGGCACAAGTGGAAGGCGGGCTGGCTCACCGACTCCCAGATCGACTGCCGGACCACGACGGGAAGCGCATCGACGGTCCTGACTCCCCTGGGTGCGGCCGGTGGCACCAAGGCGGTGGTCGTCCACACCGGCGGGAACACCGCCGTGGTGGTGGAGAACCGGCAGGTCAGTACGCTCGACGTGGCGTCGGGCTGCTTCCAGGCCGGAGTGCTGGTCTACCGGGTGACCACCGCGGTGTTCAGCGGCGGCGCCTGGCCCGGCGGGAACGTTCCCCCCATCGGCGGACCCTTCCCGGTCGAGGTGGTCGACCGCACCCCCGGCTTGGACGTCACCACGTGCAGTGCGGACGAGAAGGCGCTGGTCAACGCCACCCTCACCACGATCGGCCACACCGTCACCTACGGCGGGGTGACCGTGCAACTGACCAACACCCTCGGAAACGACCGTGAGGTTTCCGTCACCGTCGTCTGATCGCGTCGGTGGATGTCGCAGGGTGCCCCCGCCCGGCCGGGTGGGGGCACCCCCGTCCGCGTCGGCGGTGGGCTCGCGGGACCGTTCGGTGACCGTCGGTGTACGGCGGGCGGGGCCGTACGACCTCCGCGCGGAGGTGTCCGCGCGGCGGGTGCGGCGGCTTCCCCGGGCGGCGCTATCGTGGACCGGCCTGATCTCGTGACCCATGATCCGATCCGGGGGGATTCCACGCATGGGCGATTCGTTCGCGCATCTGCACGTGCACACCGAGTACTCGATGCTCGACGGAGCGGCCCGGTTGAAGGACCTCTTCGCCGAGGCCAACCGGCTGGGGATGCCGGCGGTGGCGATCACCGACCACGGCAACATGCACGGCGCGAACGACTTCTACAAGCAGGCCATGGCGGCCGGCGTCACCCCGATCCTCGGCGTCGAGGCGTACGTCGCGCCGGAGTCGCGCTACCACAAGGCCCGGGTCAAGTGGGGCCGGCCGGAGCAGAAGAGCGACGACATCTCCGGAAACGGCGCGATCACCCACAAGACCATGTGGGCGCGCAACGCGCAGGGCCTGAAGAACCTGTTCACCCTCAACTCCCGGGCGTCCATGGAGGGGCACTACGTCAAGTGGCCCCGGATGGACATGGAGCTGATCGCCGAGCACGCCGAGGGCATCATGGCCACCACCGGCTGCCCGTCCGGCGCGGTGCAGACCCGGCTGCGGCTCGGCCAGTTCGACGAGGCGCTCAAGGTCGCCGCCGCCTACCAGGACATCTTCGGCAAGGAGAACTACTTCCTGGAGATCATGGACCACGGGCTGTCGATCGAGCAGCGGGTCCGCGACGATCTGATCACCATCGCCCGCAAGCTGGACATCCCGCCGGTGGTCACCAACGACTCGCACTACACCCACGAGGCGCAGGCCGAGGCGCACGACGTGCTGCTCTGCGTACAGACCGGCAGCAACGTCGCGGACCCCAACCGGTTCCGGTTCGACGGCGGCGGCTACTTCGTCAAGTCCGCCGACCAGATGCGCGCGGTCGACTCCTCGGAGTTCTGGCAGCAGGGCTGCCGCAACACCCTGTTGGTGGCCGAGAAGGTCGACCCGAGCGGGATGTTCGAGTTCCACAACCTGATGCCGCGCTTCCCGGTGCCCGAGGGGGAGACCGAGGAGTCCTGGTTCCGCAAGGAGACCTTCAAGGGGCTGGCCCGCCGCTACCCCGGCGGCATCCCCGAGGGCCACGTGGTGCAGGCCGAGTACGAGCTGGGCGTCATCAACCAGATGGGTTTCCCGTCGTACTTCCTGGTGGTGGCCGACTTCATCCAGTGGGCCAAGAACCAGGGCATCGCGGTCGGCCCGGGGCGTGGCTCGGCGGCCGGTTCGCTGGTGGCGTACGCGCTGGGCATCACCGACCTGGACCCGATCCCGCACGGCCTGATCTTCGAACGGTTCCTCAACCCCGAGCGGGTCTCGATGCCGGACGTCGACATCGACTTCGACGAGCGTCGGCGCGGCGAGGTGATCAAGTACGTCACCGACAAGTGGGGCGAGGACAAGGTCGCCCAGATCGCCACCTTCGGCACGATCAAGGCGAAGGCCGCGATCAAGGACTCGGCCCGGGTCCTCGGCTTCCCGTACGCGGTCGGTGACCGGATCACCAAGGCGATGCCCCCGGCGGTGATGGGCAAGGACATCCCGCTCACCGGCATCTTCGACCCGAAGCACCCCCGGTACGCCGAGGCCGGCGAGATCCGCGGCCTCTACGAGACCGACCCGGACGTCCGCAAGGTGATCGACACCGCCAAGGGCATCGAGGGGCTGATCCGGCAGACCGGTGTACACGCCGCCGGCGTGATCATGTCCGCCGAGCCGATCATCGACCACATCCCGCTGATGCGCCGGGACGCCGACGGGGTGATCATCACCCAGTTCGACTACCCGACCTGCGAGTCGCTCGGGCTGTTGAAGATGGACTTCCTCGGCCTGCGCAACCTGACGATCATCGACGACGCGGTCAAGAACATCCAGCTCAACCACGGCCGGGAACTCGACCTGCTGGGCCTGCCGCTGGACGACAAGCCCGCCTACGACCTGCTTGCCCGGGGTGACACCCTCGGGGTGTTCCAGCTCGACGGCGGGCCGATGCGTTCGCTGCTGCGGCTGATGAAGCCGGACAACTTCGAGGACATCTCGGCCGTGCTGGCGCTCTACCGGCCCGGCCCGATGGGCGTCGACTCGCACACCAACTACGCGCTGCGCAAGAACGGCCTCCAGGAGATCACCCCGATCCACCCGGAGCTGGAGGAGCCGCTGCGGGAGATCCTGGCACCCACCCACGGCCTGATCGTCTACCAGGAGCAGGTGCAGCGCGCCGCGCAGATCCTCGCCGGCTACACCCTCGGCCAGGCCGACCTGCTGCGCCGGGCGATGGGCAAGAAGAAGAAGGAGATCCTCGACAAGGAGTTCATCCCGTTCCGCGACGGCTGCCGTGAGCGCGGCTACTCCGACGAGGCCATCCAGGCCGTGTGGGACGTCCTGGTGCCGTTCGCCGGGTACGCCTTCAACAAGGCGCACTCGGCGGCGTACGGCCTGGTGTCGTACTGGACGGCGTACCTCAAGGCGCACTACCCGGCCGAGTACATGGCGGCGCTGCTGACCTCCGTCGGTGACGACAAGGACAAGATGGCGCTCTACCTGTCGGAGTGCCGCCGGATGCGCATCCAGGTGCTGCCGCCGGACGTGAACACCTCCGCCGGCCCGTTCACCCCGGTCGGCAAGGACATCCGGTTCGGCCTGGCCGCCGTGCGCAACGTCGGGGCGAACGTGGTCGCGGCGATCATGCGGTGCCGCGACGAGAAGGGCGAGTACGCCGACTTCTACGACTTCCTGTCCAAGGTCGACGCGGTGGTCTGCAACAAGAAGACCATCGAATCGCTGATCAAGGCGGGTGCGTTCGACTCGCTGGGGCACACCCGCAAGGGCCTGCTCGCCGTGCACGCCGACGCCATCGACGCCTTCGCCGACGTCAAGCGCAAGGAGGCCGTCGGCCAGTACGACCTGTTCGGGGCCGGCTTCGGTGACGCCGACACCGGCAGCACCACCGTGATGCCGACCATCGGCGACGCGGAATGGGACAAGCGGGACAAGCTCGCCTTCGAACGCGAGATGCTCGGCCTCTACGTCTCCGACCACCCGCTGTTCGGCCTGGAACACGTCCTCGGCGCGGCGGCCGACACCACCATCGCCGCGCTGTCGGAGGAGGGCACCGTGCCCGACGGCGCGGTGGTCACCCTGGCCGGCATCCTCTCCGGCGTCCAGCGCCGGGTCACCAAGCAGGGTCGGGCCTGGGCCTCGGCGGCGCTGGAGGACCTGGCCGGCGGGGTGGAGACGCTGTTCTTCCCGAACACCTACGAGGTGATCGGCCAGTACATCGCCGAGGACGCGATCGTGGTGGTCAAGGGCCGGGTGGACCGGCGCGACGACACCCCCCGGATCATGGCGATGGACATGTCCATGCCGGACGTCAGCAGCACCCCCGGCAGCAAGCCGGTGACGCTGACCATCCCGGTGCACCGCTGCACCCCGCCGCTGGTGGAACGGCTCAAGGAGACCCTGGTGCTGCACCCGGGCGACACCGAGGTGCACGTCAAGCTGCTCAACGGCGGCAAGGTGACCACCCTGCGGCTCGGCCCGTTCCGGGTGGCCGCCACCACCGCGCTGATGGGTGACCTCAAGAGCGTCCTCGGCCCGGCCAACGTCAGCTGACCCGCCGGGCGGTGGTCACCACCGCCCGGCGCACCGGTCACTTGCCGCCGGTGACGATCCCCGGGTTGATGCACAGCCCGGGGGTGGAGCCGTTCTTCTCGGCGATCTCCAGGCAGCGGGACACCTTGTCGACCTTGGCGTTGGTCTCGGTGATCTGCTTCTGGATCTCGGCGTTCTTACGGTCCTGTTCGAGGTTGCGGGTCTGGGCGAGCTTGTCCTGGAATGCCTTGATGTTGCCCTCGGTCTTGTCGTCGTGGTTGACCCGGGTGATGGTGACGGACAGGATGTCGACGTCGCCGGAGAGCCGGCCCTCGGCGTTGCCCCGAATGTTCTCGGCGAACGGCTTCAGGTCGACGTTCAGGTTCCCCGTCCGGGCGTCGATCTTCTCCAGCGGGTTGTACGTGGCGAAGGCGTCGTTGACCGCGCTGTCGAGCTGCACCCCCACCCGCTGGCCCCGGAAGCTCTCGAAGTCGCCCTTGTAGTCCATGAACTGCTTCGGCGCGTTCTCCGGCTTGACCTGCCACTCGACCAGCACCTCGACGCAGGCGTCGGCGAGGGTCCCGGTGCGGACCCGGACGCACTTGTCGCCGCCGATGTGGTCGTACTTCTGCCGGCCGGCGTCCCACTCGCCGACCTTCTGCCAGGGGGCGACCCACTTGAGCCCGGAGCCGGTGACCTCGCCGGTAGGCTTGTTGAAGCTGGTGACGATGCCGACCGAGCGGATCGGCACGGAGTGCGCGCTGGCGCCGATCCCGAACAGCAGCGCGCCGGCCAGGCAGCCGAACGCGACCAGCGTGCTGGTGCGCTTGACCGCCGGGTACCGGGCGAGGAGCCGGACCGCTCCGGCGACCAGCGCCCCGATGGCGAGGATGACGGCGAACGTGAAGCCGACGGGCACGGAGCATCACCCTTCCGAGGGAGCGTCGCTTTGTGGATCACCAACCTAGGCCAGCAGGTCAAACCGGGGCCGGTCGGGTGCGGGCCACCACCGGCGGATTGGTGCTGACCGGGCGCGCGGGGGTGTCACTAGCCTCGACGCATGGAGTTGGCGCAGGCACGCGAGCTGTGGCAGCCGGAACCCGGCTGGTTGAACACCGCCAGTTACGGGCTGCCGCCCCAGCCGGTCTGGACGGCGGTGCAGGAGGCGTTGGCCGACTGGCGGGTGGGGCGTACCTCCCATGAGGTGTGGGAGGAGGCGACCGGGCGGTCCCGGGCGGCGTTCGCCGGCCTGGTCGGGGTGCCGGTGACCGACGTCGCGGTCGCCGGCAGCGTGTCGCAGTTGCTCGGGCCGATCGCCGCCGCCCTGCCCGCCGGGGCCACCGTGGTCGTCCCCGAGGTCGAGTTCACCGCCAACCTCTTCCCCTGGCTGGTGCAGGAGGAACGCGGGGTGCGGGTGCGCACCGTGCCGCTGGCCGGCCTGTGCGACGCGATCGACGCCGACACCGACCTGGTCGCGTTCAGCCTGGTGCAGTCGGCCGACGGGGCCGTCGCCCCGTACGCGGAGATCGTGGCCGCGGCCCGCGCGCACGGCGCGCTGGTGGTGGTGGACGCCACCCAGGCGTGCGGGTGGCTGCCGTTCGACGCGGCGCTGGCCGACGCGGTCGCGGTCGGGACGTACAAGTGGCTGGTGTCGCCGCGCGGCTCGGCGCTGGCCTACCTGGCCCCGGAGCTGCGCGAGCGGATGCGTCCGGACGCCGCCGGCTGGTTCGCGGGCAAGGACCCGCTGTCCACCTACTACGGTCCGCCGCTGCGGCTGGCCGACGACGCCCGCCGGTTCGACAGCTCCCCGGCCTGGTTCAGCTGGGTGGGCACCGCCCCGGCGCTGGAGCTGGTCGCGGCGCTCGGCCCGGCGACGATCGGGGCGTACGACGTGGCCTTGGCCAACCGGTTCCGGGCCGGGCTGGGCCGGCCGCCGGGGCACAGCGCGATCGTCACCGTGGAGGTGCCCGACGCAGGGCAGCGGCTGGCCCGTGCCGGGGTCCGGGCGGCGGTGCGCGCCGGGCGGGTCCGGGTCGCGTTCCACCTCTCCACCACCGAGGCGGACGTGGACCTGGCGCTGGAGGCGCTCACCGGCTGAGCCGTCACAGTTTTTCCCCCGGCGGCGCATCCGAACCGCCCCGTCCGGGCGAATCCCCTGGTAACGGTGTCCTACCCGGGGGGTGCGTCTGGTGTTGTCGGATCCGATGCCGGTCGAGGCCGTCGAGACGGCCCACAAGCGGTTCTCGGCCGCCGCCGAGGACCTCGACGCGAACCTGGTCGCCGCGCTGGTGCTGGAGTACGCCGCCGACGCCGGGGTGACGGCGGTGTGGGAGGCGGTGTGCGTGCCGCTGCTGGCCGGGCTGCGCGGGCGCGACGCCGCCGGGATCGCCGTCGAGCACGCCCTGTCCGAGGGCATCCGGATCGGGTTGGACGTGCACCGGCGGGTTCCCGGCCGGCGGTTGCGCACCGACGGGGTGCTGCTCGCCGGGGCCGAGAACGAGGCGCACTGCCTGGGCCTGCACGCGGTGGCCGCCGCGCTGCGCGAGCAGGGGCGGGGCTGCCTGCACCTGGGGCCGGCGCTGCCGTGGGTGGCGCTGGGATCCGCCGTGCTGCGGGCCCGACCGCGGGTCGTGGTGGTCTGGTCGCAGACCCCTGTCACCGGCCGCGCGTACCGCCTGGTCCGGTTCGGCCGTGACTTTCCGGGGGTACGGGTGTTCGCCGCCGGGCCGGGCTGGATCGAGCCCCTTGCGCCCCCGGCGACCCGGCTGACCAGCTTCGCCGCCGCCCTGGCCGCCTGCGCCCTCCCGGCCTGAGCCGGGTGACCCGTACCACAACCGATACGAACCGGTGTCGTATCGAAACATGGGGCTCGTAAGGTGAGTGTCGTTACGAGTCTGACCCGTTCCGTATCTGGGGGACGGGTGCAACCGGGGGGAGCACCGGAGCATATGCAACCGCACGAGAACACCGGACATCCGAGACGATGGGCGATCCTCGGCGTGCTGGTGGTCAGCCTGCTCGTCGTCGTCCTCGACAACACCATCCTCAACGTCGCCCTGCGCACCCTGGCCGACCCGGTGCACGGCCTCGGGGCCAGCCAGGGCGAGCTGGAATGGGCGATCAACTCCTACACCCTGGTCTTCGCCGGACTGCTGTTCACCTTCGGCGTCCTCGGTGACCGGGCCGGCCGACGCCGGTTCCTGCTCATCGGCCTGGTCCTGTTCGGCCTGTCGTCCCTGCTCTCGGCGTACGCGCAGAGCCCCGGCCAGCTCGTCGCGGCCCGCGCCGTGATGGGCATCGGCGGCGCGGCGATCATGCCGGTCACCCTGTCGATCATCTCCAACGTCTTCGACCCCCGGGAACGCGGCCGTGCCATCGGCGTCTGGGCCGGCGCGGTCGGCCTGGCGGTGGCGATCGGCCCGATCCTGGGCGGCGCGCTGCTGGAGCACTTCTGGTGGGGCTCGGTCTTCCTGATCAACGTGCCGGTGGTGGTGGTCGGCGTGCTGCTGGTCGCCCTGCTGGTGCCCGAGTCGCGGGACCCCAGGCCGGGCCGGGTCGACATCCTCGGCGTGCTGCTCTCGGTCGTCGGGCTGGTCGCGCTGACCTACGGCATCATCGACGGCGGTGAGCACGGCTTCGGCCGGCCCACCGTCTGGGCCGCGATCCTGGGCGGAGTGGCGGTGCTGGCCTGGTTCGTCGCGCACGAACGGCGCAGCGACCACCCCTCGCTGGACGTACGGCTGTTCCGGGTGCCCCGGTTCGCCGCCCCGGTGGCGATCGTCGGCCTGGTCTTCTTCGCCGCCATGGGCGTGATGTTCTTCAGCTCGTTCTACATGCAGCTCGTCCGGGGCTACAGCCCGCTGGAGACCGGCCTGCTCTTCCTGCCGTTCGCCGGGGCGCAGCTGGTCTTCGCGCCGCGCAGCGCCGCCATGGTGCGCCGGTACGGGGGCCGGGCGGTGGCCACGGTGGGACTCGTGCTGACCGCCGTGGCGCTTGCCGCGTTCGCCTTCATCGACGCCAGCACGCCGATCTGGGTGGTGCTGGTGGCCTTCTTCCTCCAGGGCGTCGGGATGGCGAACATCATGCCGCCGGCCACCGAGTCGATCATGTCGGCGCTGCCCCGGGAGAAGGCCGGCGTCGGCTCGGCGGTGAGCAACACCGTCCGCCAGGTCGCCGGTGCGTTGGGTGTCGCGGTGCTCGGCTCGGTACTCTCCGCGGTCTACCGCCAGGACATCGCCACGGCCACCGACGCCCTGCCCGCGCCGGCCCGGGAGGCGGCCACCGAGTCGGTCTCCGGGGCGTACGCGGCGGCGGCCCAGCTCGGCCCGGCGGCCCCGAAGCTGATCGCGGCGGCCAACGACGCCTTCGTCTCGGCCATGCACTGGGCGGCGGCGATCTCCGCGGTGGTGGCGGCCCTCGGCATCATCATCGTGCTGCGCTGGATGCCGGGCCGCGCCGCCACGGCCGCCGACGCGACGCCGGTGGCGGAGCGGGAACTGGCCGCGACCACGTAGGTCCGGGAACAATGTCTGCCATGAACCCCACCGCCGATGCTCCGCGGTCGCCCGGGCGACCGCGGAGCATCCGCGCGGACGAGGCCATCATCGAGGCCACCCTGGACCTGCTCGCCGAGGGCAGCACCATCGAGACGCTGTCGATCGAGGCGATCGCCACCCGCGCCGGGGTGGGCAAGGCCACCATCTACCGCCGCTGGCCCGGCAAGGACGCCCTGTTGCTGGACGCGCTGCGCCGGCTCAAGGGGGTGGTCGCCCAGCCGGCCGGGCACTCCGTCCGCGACGACCTGGTGCTGCTGGTCGGGGCCGTCGGGCACAACATCGACCCCCGGGCCGAGCGGATCATGCCGTGCCTGGTGCCCGAGGTGAACCGTAGCCCGGACCACTTCCAGCTCTACCAGAACATCATCGAGCCGCGGCGGAAGATCATGCGGGAGGTGCTCCGCCGGGGCGTGGCCGCAGGCGAGCTGCGCGCCGATCTCGACATCGAGGTGGCGATGGCGCTGCTCACCGGCCCGATGCTGGTCCAGCGGCTGATGCGCTGGCACCCGGAGCTGGACGACCGGCTGCTCCCCGAGAAGGTCGTCGACGGCGTGCTCGACGGGCTGCGGGCCCGCTGACAAATCGAGTAGGCGTCGATCGCCCTCCGCAGGGTAGCCAGATCGCTCGCCGTTACGGTGAGCGTGTTCCCAGCTGATCTTGCAACTTGGGGCGGGTTTGGCAGGCTAGGTGGTTGACGAGTGCGAGGCTTAGTGCGTGTTTGAGATGGGGTTGATCAGGTCCAGGTGAAGGTGCGGCGGGTTTGACGGCGTGCTGGTTGGTCGCGGGTGATGCGGCGGGTCATGCCGGCGATCGCGGCCCAGCGGATGAGGGCCGCTGAGACGGCCGGTTGGCGCTCGTAGTCGCGGGCGAGCCGGCGGCAGGCGGTGAGCCAGGCCAGGGTGCGTTCCACGACCCAGCGGCGTGGGTGGACGGCGAAGCCGCGTTGGTCGGCGGGTTTGCGGACGATCTCCAGCGTGGTGCGCAGGGTGTCGCGGGTCCAGTCGACGAGTCGCCCAGCGAATCCCTGATCGGCGAAGACGTGCCGGATCGGGGTGACCATGTAAGCGCTGAGCATGGCCGTCTTGGCTCCGTCGCGGTCCTGCCAGCTCGCGGCGAGCACGGTCACGGTGACCAGCAGGCCCAGGGTATCGGTGATGATGAACCGTTTCCGGCCGTTGATCTTCTTGCCCGCGTCGTAGCCTCGGCTGTCCCGGCCGATGGTGTCGGCGCCCTTCACGCTCTGCGAATCGATGATCCCCGCCGACGGCTCCGGCTGGCGGCCCTGGTGCACCCGGGCCTTGATCCGGAGCGTGGTCAGGAGTTTCTCCGTCACGCCGGCTTCTTCCCACCGGGTGAAGTACCAGTACACCGTCTGCCACGGCGGCAGGTCAGCCGGCAGATAGCGCCACGGGCACCCCGACCGCACCACGTACAGGATCGCGTTGACGATCTCCCGCCGTGGGTGCTTCTCCCGCCGGCCGTCGGTGTTCGGCTCCGGCAACAGCGGCGCGATCAGCGTCCACTGAGCGTCGGTCAGGTCCGAGGGGTAACCACGACGCGCAGACACCACGCCACCCTGCCCGCCGCGGCAGCCGATGTCATGCCGCCACGCCGTCCACATCAGACCTTCTCAAACACGCACTGAGTAATTCAACTCTGCTCGGGGTGTCACGGCCCAGGCCGTGACACCCCGAGCAGGCGAAATCTAACTAATGCGCACATTCGGTCTTAGCAAGACTTCCACGTGGCGCTGTGATTGGCTCCAGTGACCCACCATGTGGGATCGTAGCTGTGGTGGCCGATATTTCCCGCAGGAACCGTAATGCAGTCTGAGTCTGATGCATTGTTGACGTCAATAAAAACGTGGTCATTGCCTGACCCGCTGCAGTTTCTCCAGGAGCCCGAGACGTGGCCTGCGTCGTGTGCGGTGGCCGACCCACCATCGCCGGTGGTGGAGCCACAGCTCGTGTAGGTGGTGCCCGCCATTGCTGGTGAAGCCATCAGGGGTACGCTGCTCACAACTACCGCAACCCCGATTCCTGCCAGTAGTTTCCTTCTTTTTTCCACATCGCACCTTTCTTTGTGTGATCCTACTCTCCGATAGTACACAAAGAATTCGATCTATAAGTGTTTTTACAATTGACTTCGGAAAATAATATTACAAGTAAAATATTAGTTTTAAACCATTTGTCCAGATTGTTCTATTAGTTTAGAAGAGAGTATGAAGCTTTCCTTGTTTAGGGTGGTCTATTTTAAAGCGTAGGTTTGCAAGATTTTGGGCGATCCGGCTCGAAGGTTGATCGTTTGCGGGCGCCGAAGGCGTCGAGTGGGTCGCGGCGGTACGGAGCTTCTCGAGATGGTTTCAAGTAAGCGTGGGGGTGGTGGTATGGAGCGGCAACTGCGGTTGCCGACACCAGGGTTTGTCTGCCCGACGCTGGTCCAGCTATCCCTGTGACCCAAAGGCTGCCGAGTAACACCCGCGCGGTGGTTGCTGGGGCGTGTCTTGTCGATCATGGGGCCAGGTGACAGTGGGCTAGACTGCGGAGTCGTTCCAGTCCCGCACGCTGCGTCAGCAGGTCTGTCAACCCGAACCTAATCCCCTGGGGTAGGTGCTCCAACGGGACTGCGGTGTAGAACTCCCGCGCTACACCTGACGGCCGTCGAGGTGCCTGCGGTCCCGGGACCGATGCCGTGGAGCGGACGTGGTGGCAGCAGCGGCGCGATCTCAGCCCAGAGTTCGTTGGAGGCGATTCCGGACGCTGCTCAATCCCCTCACGTGTAGGTAGAACGAGCCTTACGCTCCGGGGTGTGCCTCCGTTATTCGTCAGGAGTCCCTGAGGGTCAGCGTGGTCGTCGTAGGATGTCGAACACCCGTACTGTCGAGGGGCCTGGAGGAGACGGCGTGCGTGTGCTGGGCGTCGACCCGGGGCTGACCCGGTGCGGGGTCGGCGTGGTCGAGGGCGTGCCGGGCCGCCCCTGCACGCTGGTCGCCTACTACGTCGTCTACACCGACCCCGCCGACGACCTGTCGCTGCGCCTGCTGCACCTGGACCGGTCGCTGACCGACCTGGTGGCCGAGCACCGGCCCGACGCGGTCGCCGTCGAGCGAGTGTTCAGCCAGCACAACGTCCGCACCGTGATGGGCACCGCCCAGGCCAGCGGGATCGCCGTGCTGGCCGGGGCGCGGGCCGGGCTGCCGGTGCAGACGTACACGCCGAGCGAGGTCAAGGCGGCGGTGACCGGGTCCGGCCAGGCCGACAAGAAGCAGATGACCGCCATGGTCACCCGGCTGCTGCGGCTGGCCGAGCCGCCCAAGCCGGCCGACGCGGCGGACGCCCTGGCCCTGGCCATCTGCCACGTGTGGCGGGGCGGCACCCGGTCCAAGCTGGCCGAGGCCGCCGACCGGGCACGACGAGGAGGAGCGCGATGATCGCCAGCGTGCGCGGCACGGTGACCGCGACCGGTCCGGACCACGCGGTGGTGGAGGTCGGGGGGATCGGTCTGGCGGTGCAGTGCGCCCCGGGCACCCTGGCCGAGCTGCGGGTCGGCCAGCCGGCCCGGCTCGCCACCAGCCTGGTGGTCCGGGAGGACTCGCTCACCCTCTACGGCTTCGCCGACGACGACGCCAAGCAGCTGTTCGAGCTGCTCCAGACGGCCAGCGGGGTCGGCCCGCGGCTGGCCCAGGCGGTGCTGGCCGTGCACACCCCGGACGCGGTCCGCAAGGCCATCGCCAACGCCGACACCGCCGCCCTGACCCGGGTCCCGGGGATCGGCAAGAAGGGTGCCGAGCGGCTGGTCCTGGAGCTGCGCGACCGGATCGGCCCGGTGCCGGTCGGTGCCGACGGCGCGGCCGGGGTGACCGCCGGGGCGTGGCCGGACCAGGTCCGTCAGGCGTTGGTCGGGCTGGGCTGGACGGCCGGGCAGGCCGATCAGGCGGTGGCCGCCGTGGCGGAGACCGTGGAGGGGCCCACCCCGCCGGTGCCGGTCCTGCTCAAGCAGGCCATCCGACTGCTCGGCCGGATCCGGTGACCGGCGTGGCACGGTCGCGGCCGGGGTGGCCGGCATGAGCGGCGACGGCCTGGTCTCGGCGTACGCCGACGACGCGGAGCGGGACGCCGAGGTCAGCGTCCGGCCGAAGCGGCTCGACGAGTTCATCGCCCAGCACCGGGTCCGCGACCAGCTCGACCTGCTGTTGCAGGGGGCGATGCGGCGCGGCGCCCCACCCGACCACATCCTCCTGTCGGGGCCTCCTGGCCTCGGTAAAACGACGTTGGCCAATATCGTGGCGGCCGAGCTGGGTTCCGGTATCCGGGTGACCAGCGGGCCGGTGATCGAGCGCTCCGGTGACCTGGCCGCCATCCTGACCAGCCTCGCCGAGGGCGACGTGCTGTTCATCGACGAGATCCACCGGATCGCCAAGCCGGCGGAGGAGCTGCTCTACAGCGCGATGGAGGACTTCCGGGTCGACGTGATCGTCGGCAAGGGGCCGGGGGCCACCGCGATCCCGCTCGACGTGGAGCCGTTCACCCTGGTCGGCGCGACCACCCGGTCCGGTCTGCTGACCGGCCCGATGCGGGACCGGTTCGGCTTCGTGGCGCACCTCGACTTCTACTCCCCGGCCGACCTGGAGGCGCTGCTGCACCGCTCGGCGCGGATCCTGGGCGTGCCGATCACCCCGGAGGGGGCGGTGGAGGTCGCCGGCCGGTCCCGGGGCACGCCCCGGATCGCCAACCGGCTGCTGCGCCGGGTGCGCGACTACGCCGAGGTCCGGGCCGACGGCGTGGTCACCCTGGAGACCGCCCGCGCCGCCCTGACCGTCTACGACGTGGACGCCCTCGGCCTGGACCGGCTGGACCGGGCGGTGCTGACCGCGCTGGTCGACTCGTTCCGGGGTGGCCCGGTGGGCCTGTCCACCCTGGCGGTGGCGGTGGGGGAGCAGCCGGACACGGTGGAGGAGGTCTGCGAGCCCTTTCTGGTGAGGGCCGGCCTGCTGGCCCGGACCCCCCGGGGACGGGTGGCGACGGAGGCCGCCTGGCGACACCTCGGCCGCACCCCGCCAAATGGTACATTTGGCGTTGAAGCCCCCGCCGTGCCCGATCTCTTCTCGAACGCGCCCGATCCACCGTGATCTGAACGTGATCTGCGCCGCATTCGGCGTTCCCAGGTGCAGGGATTAGACTCGCCGCGGTCTGTACAGGATGTGAATATCCGCCTCCGCTCCGGCACGCACGTGCCGTGACGGGGGCCAATGGGAAGGTCGCACACCGTGCTTTACGCAGCACAGTCCGGCGGAGGCGCCGGCAGCCTGACGCCGATCCTCATGATCGCCCTGCTCTTCGGGGTCATGTACTTCATGATGATCCGGCCGCAGCAGAAGCGCCGCCGCGAGGCTGAGGCCATGCAGTCCGCGCTCGGCCCCGGTGACGAGGTCGTCACCATCGGCGGGCTCTACGGCACGGTCGTGGGTGTCGAGGACGACACCGTGCTGCTGGAGGTGGCCCCCGGTGTGCAGTCCCGCTACGCCCGTCCGGCCATCGCCCGGGTGGTCACCCGGGCCGAGCGCACCGAGGCTGACGAGCCGGTCACCGAGGACGCGGAAGTCGTCAAGGAGTGAAGCCGCCTCCCGCCCGGCACCACGGGCGGGTAGCGGCGGGACAACTGGATAGGTGGGCCGGTCCCCAGGGTCGGCACCCGCACCGTCCGCCCGACGCCACCACGTCGGCGGTGGTGCGCCGTGTCGTCGGTCGGGAGTGGCCCGCGCAGAGCACGTCGGGGCGGGAACCCCGCTCCGACCTCGTCGCCGCTGCGCCGGCGGCGCGACCGTTACAGGGAGACAGACAGCCGTGGCACCACCTCAGGGACAGATGCGCCCCGGGCGGCAGCTCGCCGTGCTCGGGTTCATCTTCGTCGTCCTCTATTCCTTGGTGTTCTTCTCGGGCGGCGCCAGCGGCGGCTGGAAGGACCGGCTGGAGCCACGGCTCGGCCTGGACCTGATCGGTGGCACCCGGCTGACGCTGGAGGCGACCAACAGCCTCGACGGCAGGCCCCCGACCTCGGCCAACCTGGAGGAGGCCCGGCAGATCATCGAGAGCCGGGTCAACGCCTACGGCGTGGCCGAGGCCGAGGTGGTCACCGAGGGCAACCGGAACATCGTCATCTCCCTGCCGGGTGAGAACCGCGACCTGACCGACGTCGGCAGCGCCGCGGAACTGCGCTTCCGCAAGGTGCTCAAGGCCGCCGACGGCAGCGGCGCGGTCGCCGCCCCGGCACCGTCGGGCAGCGCCTCGCCGGCCCCGTCCGGCAGCGCGTCGCCCGCCCCGTCGGGCAGCGCGTCGCCGAAGGCCTCCGGCAGCGCCTCGCCGAAGGTGACCGGTTCGCCGAGCGCCGGTGGCCAGGGCGGCGGCGCCCCCGCGCCGAGCGCCAGCGCCACCCCGTCCGGGTCGGCCTCGCCGAGCGCCCCGGCCGCCTCGCCCAGCGCCAGCGAGGCTCCGGTGCCGCAGAGCATCGAGGAGCAGCGCAAGGCCGTCGAGAAGAAGGTCGGCGCAGCCGCCTGGGCCGCCGCGAGCGGGCTGCAGGCCCCGGCCGACCTGGCCACCAACCCGGCCCTGGCGGAGACGTTCAAGCCGTTCGGCACGCTCTCCCCGCAGGAGGTCGCGGTACTGACCCCGCAGATGCAGTTCAACGTGCCGACCATCACCTGTGCGCAGCTCGACAAGCGGCCCCCCGCGTCGATCAAGGACGAGAAGCAGCAGGCGGTCGCCTGTGAGGGTGGCGCGGCGAAGTACCTGCTCGACCAGGCCAAGGTGGTCGGCACCGACGTCAAGGACGCCAACGCGGTCCTCGACCAGGCCAGCACCTGGGTGGTCAGCCTGAACTTCACCGGCGACGGCCAGTCCAAGTGGACCGAGCTGACCCGGGAGGCGTTCAACAACACCGGCGGTGCCTGCGACCAGACGGCCCTGGGCCAGGACGGCAAGTGCCGGGTGGCCGTGGTGCTGGACAACGAGATCGTCTCCTCGCCCGAGATCCAGGGCGTGCTGACCGGCGACTCGCAGATCACCGGCAGCTTCGACAACACCTCGGCCAACGCGCTGGCCAGCCAGCTGCGCTACGGCGCGCTGCCGGTCACCTTCGTGCCGCAGGAGCAGCAGAACGTCACCGCGACGCTGGGCGACAGCCACCTGCGGGCCGGCCTGCTGGCCGCCGGCATCGGCATGCTGCTGGTCATCGTCTACTCGTTCTTCTACTACCGGCTGCTCGGCTCGGTCATCTTCCTGAGCCTGGTGCTCTCCGCGTTGCTGGTCTTCGGCGCGCTGGTGGTGCTCGGCCGGTCGATCGGCTTCACCCTCACCCTCGCCGGCATCGCCGGCATGATCGTCTCGCTCGGTGTGGCGGCGGACTCGTTCGTCATCTACTTCGAACGGCTCAAGGACGAGATCCGGGAGGGGCGCAGCCCGCGTAGCGCGGTGCCCCGGGCCTGGATCCGGGCCCGCCGGACGATCATCTCGGCCAACGCGATCACCCTGATGTCCGCCGTGGTCCTCTACATCGTCTCGGTCGGCACGGTGAAGGGCTTCGCCTTCGCCCTCGGCCTGGCGACCGTGCTCGACCTGGTGGTCGTCTTCCTGTTCCGGCACCCGATCATGACGATGTTCGCCCGGACCCCGGCGTTCCTGTCGCCGCGGGTCAGCGGCCTCGGTCGGGCCCTGCCACCCCGTTCGGCCGAGCCGGGCACCGCCCGCAACCCGCGCGTCAAGGAGGCCTGAGATGGCTAAGAGTGGTCTGGCGTCCCGGCTCTACCGGGGCGAGGCCGGTCTCAACATCGTCGGCCGGCGCAAGCTGTGGTTCACCGTCGCCGGGGTGCTGGTGCTGATCGCCGTGCTCAGCTTCGCGGTCAACCGGTTCAGCCTGGGCATCGAGTTCGCCGGCGGCAACTCGTTCCAGGTGCCGGCCAGCGTCGGCACCCTCGACCAGGCCGAGGACAAGGTCAACGAGGCGCTGGCGGCCGAGGGCGGCGGCGCCGAGGTGGTGACCGCGCAGAAGGTCGGCAGCACCAGCGGCGAGTACTACGAGCTGCGCACCTCGCAGCTCGACGCCGAGCAGGCCAACGCGGTCAAGGCCAAGATGGCCGACGAGTTCGGCATCAACGCCGACCAGATCAGCGGCAGCCAGGTCAGCGAGGCCTGGGGCAGCCAGGTGACCTCCCGGGCGCTGCTCGGCCTGGTCATCTTCGTCCTGGTGGTGGCGGCCTACCTGGTGCTGCGGTTCGAGTGGCGGATGGCGGTCGCCGCGATCATCTCGCTGTTCATGAACCTGATCCTCACCGCCGGCATCTACTCGCTGGTCGGCTTCGAGGTCACCCCGTCGACCATCATCGGATTCCTCACCATCCTGGGCTTCGCGCTCTACGACGTGGTGGTGGTCTTCGACAAGGTCCAGGAGAACACCCGGGGCATCACCGCCAACAACAACCAGACCTACGGCGAGGCGGCCAACCTGGCGCTCAACCAGAGCCTGATGCGGTCGCTGAACACCTCGGTGGTCGCCCTGCTCCCGGTCGGCGGTCTGCTCTTCATCGGTGCCGGTCTGCTCGGCGCGGGCACCCTGAAGGACCTCGGCCTGGTGCTGTTCGTCGGTATGGCGATGGCGTTCCTCACCTCGATCCTGCTCTCGACCCCGCTGCTGGTGCTGCTCAAGAACCAGGACCCGCGGATCGACGCGCACACCAAACGGGTGCTGGCCCGCCGGGGTGCCATCGCCCGGGGCGAGATCACCCCGCGCGGTGCGGCCCGGCAGGCCGCCGCCGAGGAGGCCACCGACGAGCCGATCGACCCGGAGGCGGCGGCCCTGGCCGGCAGCGCGCCGAAGGTCGGCGCACGTCCGGCGGCCAAGCGGTCGGCCGGCGCCCGGGGCGGCCGTCCCGCCGGGGGCGGCGGCAACCGGCCCGGTGGCGCGAAGCGGCGCTGACCGACGGGCGACCCGCCCCACGTCGAGTCGACGGCGTCCGCCATGCTGTGCGAGCAGCGTGACGGACGCCGTCGTCGTATCGAAGGAGAGCCGACCACCGTGACGGAGACCCACAGCACCGGTGTACGCGGAGACAGCGGCCCGCAGGTGGCCCGGCTGGTCGCCAGCCGGGTGCTGGACGTGCCGGACTTCCCCAAGCCCGGGGTGATGTTCAAGGACCTGATGCCGTTGTTCGCCGACGGCGACGTGTTCCGCGAGGTGATCGACGGGATCATCGACCACCACGGGCGGGACGGCTTCGACATCGTGGTCGGCATCGAGGCCCGGGGCTTCGTGATCGCCGCCGCCATCGCGTACGCGACCGGGTTGGGGGTGGTGCCGGTGCGCAAGGCGGGCAAGTTGCCCCGGCCGGCGTACTCGGCCTCCTACGCCCTGGAGTACGGCGAGGCGACGCTGGAGGTGCACCAGGACGCCTTCACCGCCGGGCACCGGGTGCTGGTGGTCGACGACGTGCTGGCCACCGGCGGCACCGCCGAGGCGACCCTCGACCTGGTGGAGCGGGCCGGCGGCACGGTGGCCGGTTTCACCGTCCTGCTGGAGTTGGGCTTCCTGGGCGGGCGGGAGCGGCTCGCCGGGCGTCCGGTCCATGCCCTGCTGACCGTTTGATTCCTGGGTCGTCCCGCCGACCTGGGACGGACCGTCCGGCGGAGCGGCACGGCACCTACCGTACGGGTAGCATTGCCCATTGCTGACCGGACGGTCACCCGTCCGGGCGGTGGTCAGGTGTCGGCCGTGGGGCCGGCGGCCAGTGCCATCGGCCCGACGGCGGCCGGCGGGAACACGCCGGCGTGACGGCCGGTTCGGCAAGACAGGCGTCGGCCGTACGGCCGGCGTGGTCCCGGCGATCGGTGAGGAGGCCGGTGTCCCACGATGTCGTTCCTCCGGTGGAGGGCACGGTGCACCCGACAGGCGACGCTGACGGCGCGGTGACCGCTCGGAACAACGATCCGGCGGCCGGCCCGACGGGGGCCGGCGACGACGTCGGCGGTACGCCCGACGGCCTGGCGGTGGGGGCGTCGTTCGACGACGACCCGTCGCCGAGCGGTGGTTTCGCGCTCTCCAACGCCCCGACCGGCCGCCGGGTCCGGGCGCGGCTGGCCCGGTTCAACGCCCCGTGGCAGACCTCCCAGGTCAGCGAGGTGCTCGAACCGCTGATCGCCAGCCACCGGGAGAACCATCCGAAGGCCGACGCACGGCTGCTCCAGCGGGCCTTCGACACCGCCGCCCGCTGGCACTCTGGCCAGTACCGCAAATCCGGTGACCCGTACATCACCCATCCGCTGGCGGTGGCGACCATCCTGGGCAACCTGGGGATGGACACCACCACGCTGGTGGCGGCCCTGCTGCACGACACGATCGAGGACACCGAATACACCCTCGACCAGATGAAGGTCGACTTCGGCCCCGAGGTCACCCTGCTCGTCGACGGCGTGACGAAGCTGGACAAGGTCAAGCTGGGCGACGCGGCCAAGGCGGAGACGATCCGCAAGATGGTCGTGGCGATGGCGAAGGACCCCCGGGTCCTGGTGATCAAGCTGGCCGACCGGCTGCACAACATGCGCACGCTGTCCTTCCTGCCGGCCCCGAAGCGGGAGCAGAAGGCCAAGGAGACGCTGGAGATCCTGGCGCCGCTGGCCCACCGGCTCGGTATGAACACGATCAAGTGGGAGCTGGAGGACCTGGCCTTCGGCACCCTGTTCCCCAAGCGCTACGAGGAGATCCTCCGGCTGATCGGGGAGCACCAGCCGCAGCGGGAGTCGCTGCTCAAGCAGGTCACCCAGAAGGTCGGCACCGACCTCAAGGCCGCCAAGATCAAGGCGGAGACGACCGGCCGGCCGAAGCACCTCTACTCGATCTACCAGAAGATGATCGTGCGGGGGCGGGACTTCAACGACATCTACGACCTGGTGGGGGTGCGCATCCTGGTCGACACGGTGCGGGACTGCTACGCGGCGCTGGGGGTCATCCACGCCAACTGGCAGCCGGTGCCGGGCCGGTTCAAGGACTACATCGCGATGCCCAAGTTCAACATGTACCAGTCGTTGCACACGACTGTCATCGGGCCCACCGGCAAGCCGGTGGAGATGCAGATCCGCACCTACGCGATGCACCGGACCGCCGAGTTCGGCATCGCCGCACACTGGAAGTACAAGGAGCACAAGGGCACCCAGATCGTCGGCCCGCCGGCGCACATCGACGAGATGACCTGGCTGCGGCAGTTGCTGGACTGGCAGCGGGAGGCGGCCGACCCGTCGGAGTTCCTCGACGCGTTGCGGTTCGACCTGTCCAGCCAGGAGGTCTACGTCTTCACCCCCAAGGGTGACGTCATCCCGCTGCCGACCGGGTCGACGCCCGTCGACTTCGCGTACGCGGTGCACACCGAGGTCGGACACAAGTGCATCGGGGCGCGGGTCAACGGCAAGCTGGTGCCGTTGGAGTCGACGCTGTCCAACGGTGACGTGATCGAGATCTTCACCTCGAAGTCCGACACGGCGGGCCCGACGCAGGACTGGCTGAGCTTCGTCAAGAGCCCGCGGGCGCGTACCAAGATCCGCCAGTACTTCAACAAGGAGCGCCGCGAGGAGGCGATCGAGGCCGGCAAGGACTCGATCGTCAAGGCGATGCGCAAGCAGGGCATGCCGTTGCAGCGGATGCTGACCTCCGACGCGTTGATGGCGATCGCCCGGGACCTGCACCTCGCCGACGTCGCCTCGCTCTACGCGGCGGTCGGCGACAGCCAGGTGTCGGCGCAGTCGGTGGTGCAGAAGCTGATGGCCGCGTACGGCGGCGAGGAGGGCGCGGCGGAGGACATCGCCGAGACCGCCGTCGCCACCCGTCCGCCGCACAGCCGGCAGAACAGCAGCGATCCCGGTGTCGTGGTGCGGGGCGTCAGCGACGTCTGGATCAAGCTGGCCCGGTGCTGCACGCCGGTGCCCCCGGACTCGGTCTTCGGGTTCGTCACCCGTTCCGGCGGGGTCAGCGTGCACCGCGACGACTGCGCCAACGCCGAGGATCTGCGGGCCCAGGTCGAGCGGGTGGTGGAGGTCAGCTGGAAGCTCACCTCCGCCTCGACGTTCCTGGTGGCCATCCAGGTGGAGGCCCTCGACCGGCACAAGCTGCTGGCCGACGTCACCCGGGTGCTCTCCGAGGAACGGGTCAACATCCTGTCGGCGACGGTCACCACCACCCGGGACCGGGTGGCGGTGAGCCGGTTCAGCTTCGAGATGGCCGACCCGAAGCACCTGGGGCACCTGCTGGCCGCCGTCCGCAAGGTCGACGGGGTGTTCGACGCCTACCGGGTCACCTCCGGCGCCTGACCGTCAGCCGCGTCCCACGGTCGCCTGACACGAGAAGCGCCCGCCGGCTGAGCCGGCGGGCGCTCGTCGTACGGTGCGGGTCAGCCCTCGATGTCGCTCATCGTCAGCTTGGTGATGGTGACCTCCTTCTTGGGGTGGCCACCCCCCGCCTGCTGCGCGAACGCCTTGTCGTCACCGGCCGCCCCGACCTGCTTGACCAGGTCCATGCCGGAGGTGATGGTGCCCAGCACGGTGTAGTTCGGGTCGAGCTGCGAGTCGCCGTAGACGATGAAGAACTGGCTGCCGGTGCTGCCCGGCTGCCCCGAGTTGGCCATCGCGATGACGCCCTCCGGGTAGGGGGGACGCTTGTCGGTGGGCAGGTTCTCCTCAGCCATGCCGTAGCTCGGCCCGCCGGTGCCGTCGGTCTGCCGCCAGCCCTTGCCGGTCGCGCTCGGGTCGCCGCACTGGAGCACCTTGATGCCCTCGGTCACCAGCCGGTGGCACTTGGTGTTGTCGAAGAAGCCCTTGCTGGCCAGGTGGGTGAAGCTGCCGGCGGTGCAGGGCACCTTGGTCCGGTCGATCTTGGCGACGATCGGGCCCAGGTTGGTGTCGATCGTCATCGTCTGGGTGCCCTTGTTGGCCTGCTGGTTCGGCGGCAGCCCGACGTCCTTGACCTGTGCCGGCCGGCCCTCCTTGGGCGCCTCGGTGTAGGTGCACTGCGAGAAGCCCTCGGTGCCGGCGGCCTGCTGCGTGCTGTCGTCGTCGTCGCCACCGAGGCTGGTCGCCAACCAGACGGTGCCGGCGACCACGAGCACCAGGATCGCGGCGGCCCCGACGATCGCCTGCGTCTGCCGGCGCTTGCGGGCCTTGGCCGAACGCTCGGCCATCTCCCGCTCAAGTCGGGCCCGCGCCGCCGCGCGCTGCCGCTCTCTCGTGGACGTCACGGTCACTCCTCCTGGGCTGTCTCTGGCGCGGCGGGGCCGCAGGTACGGGTTGTGGGCCGGCTCAGCCGGCGCTCGGGCTGGCCGCCGGGGACGCGGCCGGGGAGCCGGTCGCCGGTGCCGGGGCGGCCTGTGCCTCGCCGACGGTGAGCTTGCGGATCACCACGTCGGTCTTCGGCTTGATCTTGGCGCCGGCCCCGTTGTCCACGGTCGGCAGGGCACCGATCTTCTCGACCACGTCGAGGCCGCCGGTGATCCGGCCGATGATCGGGTACGCGGGCTGGGCCGGGCTGGAGTCCTTGAAGAAGAGCAGGAACTGGCTGCCGTTGGCGCCCGGCGGGTTGCCGATCATCGCGACCGTGCCCTTGGGGTAGGTCGGCGGCTGCCCGGGGGCCGGGCTGGCCGAGGGGCTCGCCTCGGGCGCGGTCGGCACGTTCTCGTTGTAGAACGAGTAGGTGGGGCCGCCCAGGCCGGTGCCGCTCGGGTCGCCGCAGCGCAGCGCGCCCTCGGTGGTGATCTCGTGGCACTTGGTGTTGTCGTAGAACGACGCCCCGGCCAGGTGGGCGATGCTCGCCCCGGCGCAGGGGGCCCCGGCGAGATCCAGCTCGGCGGTGATCGGGCCGCCCTGGTCGGTGTCGATGGTCATCGTGCGTACCCCGGTGGTGGGCAGATCCTTGCTGGCCGGGGTGCCGACGTCCTTGAGGTTGGTGTTGGCGGTCGCGTCCTGCGGCGTCCAGAGGCAGACGTCCTCGGCGGCCTTCTGCTCGGGGTCGCTGTCGAAGGCGCCCAGCCCCCACGCCGCACCGGCCACGATCAGCACCAGCACCACCGCCGCACCGACCCCGGCCTGGATGCGTCGACGCCGACGGGCGGCGGCGGCCCGCCGGGCCAACTGCCGGTCGAGCTTCTCCCGTGCGAGCTTGCGCTGCCGGTCCCTGCTGGAAGCCACCCGTGCTCCCCTTCCTCTACCCTGGTCGTCACCGGCGGTCGGGCCGTGCGCGCCCGCCGTGCCCGCAGGTGCGCCACGCCACACGCCCGCCAGAGTGTACGGGTACCTGCTGTGAAAGTGGTGTACGAGGGCCGGCCTGGGTTTATCAAAGTGCGTCACTGTGCCGTACGGGGCCCCTGGTACGGGTCGGCGCGGATACCGGATCGCGCCGGCGACTAGGCTGCCCAGGAGACGGACGACTCAGACGGAAGGGGAGCGGACGTGCTCGTGGCCGGCTTTCCCGCGGACGCCTTCGGCACCAACTGCTACGTGGTGGCGACCGCGCCGGGGGAGCAGTGCGTGGTGGTCGACCCCGGCATCGGGGTGCTCGACCGGCTCGACGCCGTGCTCGCCGAGCACCGCCTGCACCCGGCCGCCGTGCTGCTCACCCACGGCCACCTCGACCACACCTTCTCCGTCGCGCCGGTCTGCGGCGCACGCGGCATCCCCGCGTACGTGCACCCGGAGGACCGGGAGCTGCTGGCCGACCCGACCAAGGCGTTGTCGATGGACCTCACCGCGCTGTTCGGCGGCCGGCTGCCGTACACCGAGCCCGACGACGTCGCGGAGCTGACCGACGGGGCGACGCTGGCGCTGGCCGGCCTGGAGATCACCGTCGACCACGCGCCCGGCCATACCGGCGGGTCGGTGCTGTTCCGGTTGCCCGGCACCGGCTCGCCCTGGGAGGCCGACCAGGTCTGCCTCTCCGGTGACGTGCTGTTCGCCGGCTCGATCGGCCGCACCGACCTGCCGGGCGGCAGCATGCCCCGGATGCTGACCAGCCTGCGGGAGAAGGTCCTCCCACTCGCCGACGACACCGTGGTGCTGCCCGGCCACGGCCCGGCGACCACCATCGGCCGGGAGCGGGTGCGTAACCCGTACCTCGCCGACCTGGCCGGCCCGGACGGTGCGCGCCCGGCCGCGCCCACCCGCGGCCTCTAGCCGTTCCTCCGCGCCGCGCGCGGACCTGTCGATCCCCCCGCGCCCGGCGCGGACCCGCAAGGAGTACGTCATGAGCAAGCCCACGCCCATCTCCGGCTTCCCGGAATGGACCACCTCGCAGCGGATGATCGAGCAGTACGTCCTCGACCGGATCCGGCACACCTTCGAGCTGTACGGGTTCGCCCCGCTGGAGACCCGGTCGGTGGAGCCGCTGGACCAGTTGCTGCGCAAGGGGGAGACCTCGAAGGAGGTCTACCTGCTGCGCCGGTTGCAGGCCGACGCGGACGGCCCGGCCGGTGACGACGCGCTCGGGCTGCACTTCGACCTGACCGTGCCGTTCGCCAGGTACGTCCTGGAGAACGCCGGCAAGCTCCAGTTCCCGTTCCGGCGCTACCAGATCCAGAAGGTGTGGCGGGGCGAGCGCCCGCAGGAGGGGCGCTACCGGGAGTTCCTCCAGGCCGACATCGACATCGTCGACCGGGACACCCTGCCGGCGCACTACGAGGCCGAGATGCCGCTGGTGATCGGGGACGCGCTGCGGTCGCTGCCCATCCCGCCGGTGCTGATCCAGGTGAACAACCGCAAGATCTGTGAGGGGTTCTACCGGGGCATCGGGCTGACCGACCCGGAGGCGGCGCTGCGCGCGGTCGACAAGCTCGACAAGATCGGCCCGGCGAAGGTGGCCGACCTGCTGGCCGAGACGGCCGGGGCGAGCGCGGCGCAGGCCGACGCCTGCCTGGCGCTGGCCGGGATCTCCGCCCCGGACGCGTCGTTCGCCGAGGCGGTGCAGGCTCTCGGGGTGCGCGATCCGCTGCTCGACGAGGGCGTCGCCGAGTTGGTCGCGGTGGTGGAGACGGCCGCCGCGCACGCGCCGGGGCTGTGCGTCGCCGACCTGCGCATCGCCCGGGGCCTGGACTACTACACCGGCACCGTCTACGAGACCCAGCTGGTCGGCTACGAGCGGTTCGGCTCGATCTGCTCCGGCGGCCGGTACGACAACCTGGCCAGCGCCGGTGCCGTGTCGTACCCGGGGGTGGGGATCTCGATCGGGGTGACCCGGCTGCTCGGCCTGCTGTTCGGCGCGGAGGCGCTGTCGATCTCGCGCAGCGTGCCGACCTGCGTGCTGGTCGCCGTCGCGGCCGAGGAGGAGCGGGCGGCCAGTAACGCCGTGGCGGAGGCGCTGCGGTCGCGGGGCGTGCCGACCGAGGTGTCGCCGACCGCGGCGAAGTTCGGCAAGCAGATCCGGTACGCCGAGCGGCGCGGCATCCCGTACGTGTGGTTCCCGGGAGCCGAGGGTCACCAGGTGAAGGACATCCGTTCGGGCGAGCAGGTGGACGCGCTGGCGGACCGGTGGTCGCCGCCGCCTGCCGACCTGACGCCGGTGATCGGCTGAGCCCGGGTTACTGGCGCGTACGCAGACGGGGACCTACGGTGGCGTAAGTTACGCCACCGTAGGGAGGGCCCCTGTGACCGAGCTGAGCCAGACCGCGCTGCTCCACGAACTCGAACCCGTGGTCGCCAAGAACCTCGACCGGCACCTGTCGATGGCCAAGGAGTGGTTCCCGCACGAGTACGTGCCGTGGAGCGAGGGGCGCACCTTCGACGGCCCGCTCGGCGGCGAGGCGTGGTCGGAGGGGGACTCGACGCTGCCCGAGGTGGCCCGGACGGCGCTGATCGTCAACCTGCTCACCGAGGACAACCTGCCCTCGTACCATCACCAGATCGCCAGCCTGTTCGGGCCGGACGGGGCGTGGGGGACCTGGGTGGGCCGGTGGACGGCCGAGGAGGGCCGGCACGGCACCGCCATCCGGGACTACCTGACGGTGACCCGGGCGGTCGACCCGGTGGCCCTGGAGCGGGCCCGGATGGTGCACATGACCGCCGGTTACAGCAACTCGCACGACTCGTCGATGCTGCGTTCGCTGGCGTACGTGTCGTTCCAGGAACTGGCCACCCGGATCTCGCACCGCAACACCGGCCGGATCACCGGTGACCCGGTCTGCGAGGCGCTGCTGAGCCGGGTCGCGGCCGACGAGAACCTGCACATGGTCTTCTACCGCAACCTGCTCGGGGCGGCCCTGGAGGTGGCCCCCGACCAGACGATGCGGGCGATCGCCGAGGTGCTGGAGGACTTCCAGATGCCCGGCGTCGGCATCGAGGGCTTCACCCGCAAGTCGGTGACGATCGCCCTGGCCGGGATCTACGACCTGCGTCAGCACCGCGACGACGTGGTCGCCCCGGTGCTGCGTCAGTGGGACGTGTTCAACGTCGCCGGCCTGGGTGCCGAGGGCGAGGCCGCCCGGGACCGGATCGCCGCCCACCTGGACGGCCTGGAGCAGGCCGCGTCCCGGTTCGAGGAGAAGCGCGACGCCCGCGCCGCCAAGCTGGCCGCCCGCGCCTGAACGTCCCGCCCGGGAACCGTCCGCTCCCGCACCTGTCCCCGGTGGGGCCGGTGGGGTGGGCGGTCCCGGGCTGCGCGTCGCCGGCGCGAGCGCCGCTTTCGCTCCGGCCCTGTCCGCCGGTCACCGTGGGTGACGCAGGGCGGCCTTTCCGGCTTGGTGACTTAACGTAACTTGCCGGCCTTCCTTGGTGTCCCACCTCTCCGCGCTTTGCTCTGCTGCCCGCCCGGCACCACCGACCTGGCCTGCGGTCGACCGATGATCTTCGGTGGGGCCGGCCCCGGCTCCCGCTACCCCCCGTGACTGTCGCCGGCAGGGCGGCAGAGCAAGGGGGTGGCGTGTGGCGGCTCTGCGTGACGGGCTGGGGTGCCCTCTCCCGTCGGGTGCCGGGGCGGTCGAGGCGGTCGGGGTCGGTGGTCCCGGCGGGGGAGTCGTGTCGACCGCGGCCGACCGGGAGCCGGGTCCGGCGGTGGTCGGGCGGACGGGATCCTCGGCGGTCGGCTCGGCCGGGCCGGCGTGGGTCTGACATGGATGTGTCCACCGTGTTGCTTGACCGTCATAACCGCTGGTGGGGTGAATCCGGGCAAACTCATGTCTTGCTTACGATCTTAAATATGTGAATACTTCAGTCACTTGGCCGATTTCCCCAGGTCGGCCGGGTTGTCCCCGGGTGCGTCCCCGTGACGCCGCCCGTCACCCCCTTTCGGAGGTTGTTACATGCGACCCACGAGGTCCTCACTCCGTCACGCCGCCGCCGTCGCCATGGCCGGAACCCTGGTCACCGGCGCGCTCATGGGTGCCCCCGCCCAGGCGGCCCCCGCCTCGCCCGCATCCCCCGACGCCGCCGCCAGCCTGGCCGAGCGCCTCGGCGACCGGGCCGCCGGCACCTACGCCGACGCCAGCGGCAAGATGATCGTCGCCGTCACCGACTCCGCCGCCGCCAAGCAGGTCCGCGCCGCCGGAGCCACCGCGAAGCTGGTCACCCGGGGTGCCGCGCAGCTCCGTTCCGCCACCGCCGAACTGGAGCGGTCGGCCAAGATCCCCGGCACCGCGTGGTGGACCGACGCCGCCACCAACCAGGTCGTCGTGTCGGTCGACAGCACCGTCACCGGTGCCAAGCTGGAGCGGGTCAAGGCCGCCGCCGCGCGCACCGGTGGCACCGTGCGGATCGAGGCCGAGGCCGGCGTGCTCAGCACCAAGATCTCCGGTGGCCAGGCCATCTACACCGGCGGCGGCCGTTGCTCGCTCGGCTTCAACGTCCGCAACAGCGCCGGTCAGACCTTCTTCCTGACCGCCGGGCACTGCACCAACATCGGCTCGACCTGGTACTCGAACTCCGGCCAGACCAGCGTGCTCGGCACCCGTACCGGCACCAGCTTCCCGGGCAACGACTACGGCATCGTCCGGCACAGCAACGCCGCCAACGCGACCGGCAACGTCTACCTCTACAACGGCAGCTACCAGGACGTCACCGGCGCCGCCAACGCCTACGTCGGCCAGAGCGTGCAGCGCTCCGGCAGCACCACCGGCGTCAAGGGTGGCTCGGTGACGGCCACCAACGCCACGGTGAACTACGCCGAGGGCTCGGTCTCCGGCCTGATCCGGACCACCGTGTGCGCCGAGCCGGGCGACAGCGGCGGCTCGCTGTTCAGCGGCAGCAGCGCGATCGGCCTCACCTCCGGCGGCAGCGGCAACTGCACCCGCGGCGGCACCACCTACTTCCAGCCCGTCACCGAGCCGCTGAGCGTCTACGGCGTCAGCATCATCTGATCCACCTCCGGATCATCCGATCCACCTCCGTGAACGGGCCGTCGGGGACACCGGCGGCCCGTTCCGCGCGTCCGGTGGGCGGGGCCGGCCTTGCTCACCCCGCAACCGGGCGGACCGGGCGGCTGACACAATGCGGGGGAACAGCCGTACCGCAGATGAGGAGACGCAAGTCGTGATCCGTACCCATGACGCCGGCAGCCTGCGCGCGACGGACGCCGGCACCACGGTGACGCTCGCCGGGTGGGTGGCCCGCCGGCGCGACCACGGCGGTGTCATCTTCGTCGACCTGCGCGACGGCTCCGGCGTGGTCCAGGTGGTGTTCCGCGAGGAGGACGCGCACGCGCTGCGCAACGAGTTCTGCGTCAAGGTCACCGGCGAGGTGACCCGCCGCCCCGAGGGCAACGAGAACCCGGAGCTGCCCACCGGCGAGATCGAGGTGACCGCCAGCGCGCTGGAGGTGCTCTCCGAGGCCGCGCCGCTGCCGCTTCCGGTCGACGACCAGGTCGAGGCCGGCGACGACATCCGGCTGCGCTACCGCTACCTGGACCTGCGTCGCAGCGGCCCGGCGAAGGCGATGCGGTTGCGCTCGCGGGCCAACCAGCTCGCCCGCACCGTGCTGCACGAGCGGGACTTCCTGGAGATCGAGACCCCGACGCTGACCCGGTCCACCCCCGAGGGCGCCCGCGACTTCCTGGTCCCGGTCCGGCTCCAGCCCGGTAGCTGGTACGCGCTGCCGCAGTCGCCGCAGCTGTTCAAGCAGCTGCTGATGGTCGGCGGCATGGAGCGGTACTACCAGATCGCCCGCTGCTACCGCGACGAGGACTTCCGGGCCGACCGGCAGCCGGAGTTCACCCAGCTCGACATCGAGATGTCCTTCGTCACCGAGGACGACGTGATCGACCTCGGCGAGGCGATCGTCGCGGCGCTCTGGAAGGACCTGGCCGGTCACGAGATCTCCCGGCCGATCCCCCGGATCACCTGGCACGACGCGATGGCCCGGTACGGCTCCGACAAGCCCGACCTGCGCTACGGCCTGGAGCTGACCGAGCTGACCGACTACCTGCGCGGCACCGCCTTCCGGGTGTTCGCCGGCGCGATCGACGCGGGCGGCTACGTCGGCGCGGTGGTCATGCCGGGTGGGGCGGCGCAGACCCGCAAGGAACTCGACGGCTGGCAGGACTGGGCCAAGGCGCGCGGCGCGCGGGGCCTGGCGTACGTGGTGCTGGACGCCGAGACCGGCGAGGCACGCGGCCCAGTGGCCAAGAACCTCTCCGCCGAGCACCTGGGCGGGCTGGCCGACGCGGTCGGGGCCAAGCCGGGCGACGCGGTCTTCTTCGCCGCCAGCACCAACACCCGGGAGGCGCAGGAACTGCTCGGCGCGGCCCGGATCGAGATCGCCAAGCGGGCCAAGCTGGTCGACGAGAGCGCCTGGGCGTTCTGCTGGGTGGTCGACGCGCCGATGTTCGAACGCACGGACGAGGGCGGCTGGACGGCCGTGCACCACCCGTTCACCTCGCCGAACGCCGACTGGGTCGACCGGTTCGAGCAGGCCCCGGACCGGGCGCTGGCGTACGCGTACGACATCGTCTGCAACGGCAACGAGATCGGCGGTGGCTCGATCCGTATCCACCGGGGCGACGTACAGCAGCGGGTCTTCGACCTGCTCGGCATCACCCCCGCCGAGGCGCAGGACAAGTTCGGCTTCCTGCTGGAGGCGTTCAAGTACGGCGCCCCGCCGCACGGCGGCATCGCGTTCGGCTGGGACCGGGTCTGCATGCTGCTGGCCGGGGCCGACTCGATCCGCGAGGTGATCGCCTTCCCCAAGACCCGGGGCGGCTTCGACCCGCTGACCGGCGCCCCGACCCCGATCACCGGGCAGCAGCGCGCCGAGGCCGGCATCGACGCCAAGCCCAAGCCCGCCGCCGTGGCGTCCACCGGCACCGCCGGCCCGGCCGCCCCGGTCGCCGACCCGGTCTGACCCACCACCCGGAACCCGGCCCCACCCGGAACCCGGCCCGGCCTACCCGGCATCGTTGATCAAGAGGTTTGCGTCATCATCGCTCGCCGAGGTGACGCAAACCTCCTGATCGTTACGGGAGAGTGGTGGGATGCGGATGCTCGTGGTGGGAGGGAGCGGGGGCGCGGCTGGTGCACCTGTCCAGCGACGCGCTGCACGGTGGACGTCCCGAACCCTACGGTGACGAGGAGCCGCCCAGCCCGGTCCACGCCTACGGTGCGGCGAAGGCGGCGGCGGAGACCGCGGTCCGGGCGATCGACCCGTCCGCCGTGCTGGTGCGTACCTCGCTGATCGTGGGGGAGGGCAGCAAGCAGATCCAGCTCTGCCGGGACGCGCTCGCCGGGCGGGCCGTCCTGTTCACCGACGAGCTGCGCTGCCCGGTCGACGTGACCGACCTGGCCTGCGCCGTACTGGAGTTGGCTACGTCGTCGTATGCCGGGCCGCTCAACGTCGCCGGCCCCGACGCGGTCAGCCGGGCGGAACTGGGGTTGCTGGTGGCCCGGCGGGAGGGGCTCGACCCGGGTGGGATGACCACCGCCACCGGGCGGTCGTCGGGGTTGGTCCGCCCGGCGCAGGTACGCCTGGACTCCTCCCGCGCGGTCGGTCTGCTCCGGACCCGGCTGCGCGGCGTCGCCGAACTCCTCGCCGGCTGACCCCGCCCTGCCTGCCGGCCCCTCCGTGATGCTGCACAGTTTCTATGCAAAACTCTTGTGCATAGAAACTGTGCACAGGTACCGTGCGGTCATGGCGAACGACGGACCCACCCCCCGACCCGTGCCGCGCGAGGTGCGGATCGACAAGCGGCAGGTACGGGTGCTGGCACACCCGCTGCGGATGCGGTTGCTCGGCGCACTGCGGGTGCAGGGGCCCGCCACCGCCACCACCCTGGCGGAACTGCTCGGCACCAACACCGGCGCCACCAGCTACCACCTGCGGCAGCTCGCCGAGGTCGGGCTGGTCACCGAGGACCCTGACCGGGGCACCGGCCGGCAGCGCTGGTGGCAGGCGGCCCATGAGGTCACCAACTGGGAACCGACCGACTTCGACGACGACCCCGACGCGCGGGCCGCGATCGAGTGGATCCAGGGAGACCAGGTGCGCCTGCTCGTCGAGCACGCCGAACGCTGGTTCGCCACCCAGCACGAGGCGACCCCCGCATGGCGGGACGCGATCGGCATGAGCGACATCTTCCTGACCGTCGCACCGGACCGGCTCGCGGCGCTCACCGCGGAGGTGTGGCAGGTGCTGGAGCGGTACCACCGCGAGGCGGAACACGCGCCCGCCGATCCGCAGGCCCGTCCGGTGCAGGTGTTCCTGGCCGCCTACCCGCTGCTGGAGGGGCCCCGATGAGCGCGCTCACCGTACGCCAGGTTCGGTTCCGCTACCTGACCCTCTACGGCCTGCGGTGGCTGCCCACCGGCCTGACCATCCCGGTGATGATCCTGCTGATGCAGGAACGCGGCCTGACGCTGTCCCAGATCGGCCTGGTCTCCACCGCCCAGGGCCTGGTCGTGCTGGCGCTGGAACTGCCCACCGGTGGCCTGGCCGACGCGCTCGGCAGCCGGGTGGTCCTGGTCACCGCCTGGGCGGTGAGCCTGCTGTCGCTCGGGCTGTTCGCGGTGGCCGACTCGTTCGCGCTGTTCTTCCTGGTCTGGGCCCTGCAGGGGGTCTACCGGGCGCTCGACAGCGGCCCGCTCGACTCCTGGTATGTCGAGTCAACACTGGCTGCCGACCGCGACGCCGACTACGAACCCGGCCTCGGCTTCGCCGGCACCGTCGCGGGCCTCACCATCGCCGCCGGTGCGCTGCTCAGCGGCGGCCTCATCGCATTCGGCCCGGTCGGGCCGGTGAGCGCGTTGACCGTACCGGTGCTGGTCGCCGCCGCCCTCCAGGCCGTCGCCCTGGTCGTCCTGCTGGTCCTGCTGGTCGAGACCGGCCCTGCCCGGGGTGGCCGCGCGCTGCGTGCCTCGGTCGTGGCGGCGCCCCGGATGGTTGGTCAGGCCGTCGGCCTGCTGCGCCGCTCCCGGGTGCTGCTGGCGCTGGTGTCGGTGGAGTTGTTCTGGGGCTTCGGCATGGTCACCTTCGAGTCGCTGCTGCCGATCCGGCTCGCCGACGTGGTCGGCGACCCCGAGCGGGCGGCGGCGCTGCTCGGCCCGGCCAACTCGGCGGCCTGGCTGGTCTCGGCGGCCGGCGCGGCGGCCACCCCGCTGCTGCTGCGGTGGCTCGGTGCCGCGCCCGCCGCCGGGCTGCTGCGGATCCTGCAGGGCGTCACCGTGCTCGGCATGGGGCTGCTCGCCGGCCCGGCCGGGGTGCTGGTCGCCTACCTGGCCTGCTACGCCGTCCACGGCGCGTCCAACCCGCTGCACCTCGGGCTGCTGCACCGACAGGTCGACGGGCCCTACCGGACCAGCGTCATCTCGCTCAACTCGATGATGGGGCAACCGGGGTTCGCCCTCGGCGCGGTGCTGCTCACCGCCCTGGCCGACCGTTCCGGGGTCGGCCCGGCGATGGTGGTCGGCGCGGTCGCGCTGGCGGTGGCCGCCCCGCTCTACCTGCCCGCCTGGTGGGCCGGTCGCCGGGCCGCCCCGGCCACGCCCGCCGGAGCCGGGCCGGCGACCGGTCCGGCCGGACCCGGACCCGGGCCCGGGGCTGAACCGGCCGGGGCCGCAGCCGGGACCGGCCCAGCCGGGGGCGTCCCGCCGGGCGGCGCGGCGGCCTCAGCCGAGCCACACCGAGCTGCGCCGTAGCGTGCCGGTGAAGCCGAGTCGACGGTAGAGCCGCAGCGCGGCCAGGTTGTCCGCGTAGACGCCGAGCGCGACGTGGTCGTACCGGGTGAGCAGGGCCCGGGTCATCCCGGCGGTCAGCGCCGTGCCCAGCCCGCGCCCCCGCCGGTCGCGGGCGACGGTGAGTCCGGCGAGGAAGCCGACGTCGCCGCGACTGCGGTCGGCACCGCAGGCGACCAGGCGGTCGGCGTCCCAGATGCCGTACCAGCCGGCGACCGTCGGGTCCTGCGGGCGCGACGACGACGTGGGGAAGGCGTCGTCGATCAGCGCCGCCAGCGCCGGGTGGTCGGCCCGACCGAGGCGGACCACCCGCTCCTGTCCGGGTTGCCGGGGTGGGGCGGCGGTGGTCCAGAGGAAGTCCCAGTCGTCGACCCGGGTCGCCGCGAACCGGTCGACCAGCAGCTCCCGGTCGGCCCGGGGCAGCTGCAGGTACTGTCCCGGGCCGACGGCCCCGTCGGCGACCAGCGCCGCGACCAGCTCCACCGCCGCGTCGACCGGGCCGAGGACGCCGCCGGCCCGGTCGGTCCCCGCCGCCGGCAGCAGCCAGGCCACCGCGCCGTCGCGGGCCCAGGCGCGGGGCGCGTCGTCGAGCCGCACCGCGTGCCGGACGAACGGGTGGTGGTCGGTGGCGGCGAGGACAGCCGGCCGGCCGGCGAGTTCCCGGTCGGTGTCGATCATGCGACCAGCCTAGAACCCGGCCGGGTGGGACACCCCACCGACGCCGATCTCCACCATGGAGATTGACGAGTCGACCGTTTGGGTACATCCGGGCCGACCTACTGGGACCCCCTACCGGAGGACATAACCATGCTCGCCATCCTCGCGGCCGTCGTCTTCGGCTTTGCGCTGCTGCTGGACCTGCTCAACACCAACTTCGGCGCCCCCGACCTGTTCAACTGGAACACCCTGGTCCTGATCGGCCTGCTGCTGCTCTCGCTCTACCTGGCCGGCGTCGGCAGCGGCCCGCGCGGCGGTGGCGGCGGCCGGTGGTACCGGGGCCGTCGGCCGGGCCGCGGCTGACCGCAACGGATCAGAACGGGCGCGGTCCACGGCGCGATTCCGGCGTCGTGGGCCGCGCCCGGTACTGTCTTCCTGATGGATTCCGACGCCCTGTTCTCCCTCGGTGCACCCGCCGCGGCGCCCAGCGCCCCCGCGGGTTCCGTCGGCGTCGACGACTTCGCCTCGGTCGGGCAGGACGCCCCGCTGCCGGTGCGGATGCGACCCGCGAGCATCGACGAGTTGGTGGGGCAGGAACACCTCCTCGCGCCCGGGGCGCCGCTGCGGCAGCTCGTCGGCGGTGGCGCGGCGCTGTCGGTCATCCTCTGGGGCCCGCCGGGCAGCGGCAAGACCACCATCGCCCACCTGGTGGCCCGGGCCACCGACCGCCGGTTCGTGGCCATGTCGGCGCTGACCGCCGGGGTCAAGGACGTCCGGGCGGTCATCGAGACCGCCCGCCGCCAGCGCCGTTCCGGTGGCCCGCAGACCGTGCTCTTCATCGACGAGGTGCACCGGTTCAGCAAGACCCAGCAGGATTCGCTGCTCGCCGCGGTCGAGGACCGCACGGTCACCCTGCTCGCGGCGACCACCGAGAACCCGTACTTCTCGGTCATTTCGCCGTTGCTGTCCCGGTGCGTGCTACTCACCCTCCAGCCGCTCGACGACGACGCCGTGCGCGCGCTGCTGCGCCGCGCGGTGACCGACCCGCGCGGCCTCGCCGGCACGCTCACCCTGGCCACCGACGCCGAGGACCACCTGGTACGCCTCGCCGGCGGCGACGTCCGCAAGGCACTGACCGCGCTGGAGGCGGCGGCGGCCTCGGCGACCGCGCTCGGCGTCGACCGGATCGACCTGGCCACCACCGAACAGGCGGTGGACGTGGCGGCCGTGCGCTACGACCGCGACGGCGACGCCCACTACGACGTGACCAGCGCGTTCATCAAGAGCATGCGCGGCTCGGACGTCGACGCCGCGCTGCACTGGCTGGCCCGGATGCTGGTCGCCGGGGAGGACGCCCGGTTCGTCGCCCGCCGCATGGTCATCTTCGCCAGCGAGGACGTCGGCATGGCCGACCCGTCCGCGCTGAGCGTGGCGACCGCCGCCGCGCACGCGGTGGAGTACGTCGGTCTGCCCGAGGCCCAGCTCAACCTGGCCCAGGCGGTGATCCATCTGGCGACCGCGCCGAAGTCCAACTCGGCGACCACCGCCCTGGGGGCGGCGATGGCCGACGTGCGGGCCGGCCGGGGCGGCGCGGTGCCGCGCGGGCTGCGCGACGCGCACTACGCCGGCGCCCGGGGGCTCGGGCACGGCACGGGTTACCGCTACCCGCACGACGACCAGCGCGGGGTGGTCACCCAGCAGTACGCTCCCGACGACCTCGTCGGGACCGACTACTACCGGCCCAGCGGGCACGGGGCCGAGCGGTCGGTGGCCGCCCGGCTGCCCCTGCTGCGCCGGATCGTCCGGGGGCTGTCCGCCCCGGCGACGCGCCCCGACGGTCCGGTGCCGGTGGTCAACGGCCGGCACCCGTCGGGCACGGGGCACGCCGGTGGGGCGGATGAGGACGGCGGCGACGCCGCCGGGGAGGTTCGGCAGTGACATCGCGAGGTGGGGAGCAACCGCAGGACGGTCCCGACGAGCGGCGTGAACCCCGCGCCAAGGGACGTCGGTGGGGCCGGGGGCGGGGCGGCGACGAGACCCCGCCCGAGCCGGTCGGCGAGGATTTCGGCTGGATCGACGACCTGCGTACGGCCAAGCAGCAGCGCACCGAACTCGGCCCGGATGGCGGCCCGGTTCCGCCCGTGCGGCCCCCGGCCGTGCCACCTGCCGGCCGGGGCGCGGTCGCGCCGCAGTCCGGGCCGGTCGCGCCGCGCGTCGGTCAGCCGGTGCACCGCCCCGAACCGGCCGGTCCCCGCCCCGCGCAGCCGGATCCCCGACCGCACCCGACGCCTGCCGGGACCGGCCCGGAGCCGGCACCGCCGGCCGTCCGGCCGCAGTCCGGGCCACCGGCCGCCCCGCTCCCCGGTCAACCGGGTCCGCGCCCCGGGCCGGCGGCCCCGGGTGTCGCCCGCCCGCCGCAGCCCGGTGGCCCGGTCGAGCCGCCGCCGGCCGGGATGACCCGGCCGGGTCCGGTGCCGGCCGGTGCCGATCCGGCCCGGCCCGGCCGGTCGACGCCCCACCCCGACGGGCCGCCACCCGCCGCCGGTCCGGCCGCCCCGCCGGTCCGTGGGCCGGGCTGGCCCGCGCCACCCGAGCAGCGCCCACGCCCCGGTGCGGGGCCGTGGCCGGACCCGGCCTCGCCCGGCCGGCCGGGCCCGCAGCGGCCCGGGGAGGCGTCCCGTCCCGACCCCGGCACCGGTGGCGCCGGCCCGGTCCGGGCCGCCGTCCCGGCCCCCGGCCGTGCGTCGGTTCCCGGTGTCGGACCCGGCCGCCCGGCACCTCCGGTCGGTCAGGCACCCCCGCCGGGTCAGCCCCCCCAGGCCGGCCAGGCCCCTCCGGTCGGCCGGGCCGGCCCCGGTGGTGCGGCCCCGGGCGGCCCACCCCCCGGTGGCCCGGCTGCCGTGCCACCGGCCGGCCGGGCGGTGCCTGAGGAGCGGCCCGGCGTCGTGACTCCCGCCGAGCCGCCCCTGCGCAGCCGCCGCACGGTGCCGGACGACCGTCCGGGAGGTCGACGGGCGGCACCGGCCGAGCCGGCCAGGTCCGGTCCGGGCTCCGCCTCCGTCGGAGTGGACCCGGGCGGTGCCCCCCGGGTCGGGGCGGGTGCCCCGACCGGTGCCGGGCTGCTGCCCGGCCCGTCGGCCGGCGGCCCACGGGCCGCCGCCGTGGCACCTGTGGGCCCGCGTCCCGACCCGACCGAGCCCGGCCCCGGTGCACCGGGGCGTCCCGCTGACGCGGCGACCGGCGTGGGCCGCGAGCCCGCGGACCGGCCGGCCGCCGAGCGGGCCGGCCGTCGGCGTGCGGCCGAGCCGGACCAGCCGCTGGTACCGCTGACCGGCAACGCGCCGCCGCTGCCCGAGGTGACGCCGGCCGCACCGGGTGCGCAGGCGGTCCCGTCGGTACCCGGCCGGCCCGGTCCGGCCGCCCGGGACGACAACGGGCGTCGTCGCCCGCCCACCGACGTCGCCGCACCACCCGGCCGTCGGGCCCGCCCCGACGGTGAACCGGCCGTCCACCGGCCCGGCCCTGACGGCGACGCGCCAGTGGGTCGTCGGGCCCGCCCCGACGACGACGAGCCGTCGGGTGGTTGGCGGTACCCGGCCGGCACCGACGCCCCCGGTCCCCGGGCCCGTCCGGACGCCGACGAGGCACGGGTCCGGCGGAGCCGGCCCGACGAGGGAGGGACGGGCGGCCAGCCGACGGTCCCGCCCACGCCCGCCGAGCGGCCCCGCGGCGACCGCCCGGAGCGTCCGGCCGACTGGCTGCGCCAGGCCGGTCGTACCTCGCACACCGACCCCGCCCTGCGGGTGCTGAACCGGTCGACCCCGCCGCCCGGCCGGTCGGACCCGTCGGCGGGCGCCACCCCGGCCGCCCCCACCCGTCGGGGTGGCCCGGAGCCGACCGGCACCCCGGTCGGGCCGTCCCGGCCGGAGCAGTCCGGGCCGCCCTGGCCCGACCAGCCCGGTCCCGCCCGGGCGACGGCCCGTCCGCAGCCGCCCGAGGGGACGCCCGGCCGCCCGGCCGGCCCCGGGCCGCACGGGCCCGACCGTCCCGCCCGGGGCGTCCACGCCGATGCCGGTCCGTCGCCGGACCCGGCCCGGGGCGCTCGTCCCGGTTCCCCGGGGGCGGTGCCCGGTGGTCCCCGCGCCGGTGGCTCGGCTCCGGTGCCCGGCGGCGCGCCGGTGCCGGGTGGCCCGCGGTCCCACGGCCCTGGCGGTCCGGACGGGTCCGGCTCGACCGGCGGTCGGGGAACGTCGCCCGGTGGGCCCCGGACCGGTGCCACGGCCGCCGTGCCGGGGCCCGGCGTCGCACCGGTCGCCGGCGGTCCGCGTGCCGCGGCGTCCCCACCTGTGGTACGCCCGTCAGGTGACACCGGTGGGGACGGTGCCGCCCCGGCACCCACCTCCGGTGCCCCCCGGGTGGGTGTCCCGGTCCCGAACGCTCCCCGCCCGGCGGGACCGCCCGGCGGCCCCCGCCCCGATGTCCCGGGCCCGGGTGGCCCGCGTCTCGGCGAGCCCGATCCACGGGCACCGCGCCCCGGCGCACCGTCGCGCGGCACTGCCCGTCCGGACGCCCCGGCCGCCGGCACCGCCCGTCCGATCGCCGGCACCGCCCGCCCGGCCGGCCCGGCCGCCGGTACCGCGCACGCGGGGGGCCCGGCCTCCGATACGGCCCACCCGGCCGCCGGCACCGCGCGTCCGGGCGGCCCCGCCGCCGGCACCGCGCGGGTGGGTGGCCCGGCGACCGGCACCGCCCGTCCACCCGTCCCCGCCGACGACCCGCGTCGTGCGGCGCGGCCGGAGGGGGCCCGGCGGCCCGGCCCGGCGGCCGATGCCGCTGCCCGGCCCGCCGGTGCGGCCGGGGTCGCCGCGACGGCGGCGGCCCGGGCCACCGCGCCGGGCGTACGACAGGAGGAACCCGTCGGTCGGGCCGCTCCGCCGGTGCGTCCCGCCGACCGGGCGGGGGCGGCGGGTTCCGCCACCGTGCCATCCGGACGGGTCGACGGGCCGGGTGTGGCCCGGGTGCCCCTGCCGGAGGAGGTCCGGTCCGATTCCGACGGCCCGGCCGGCGGGCCGTTGCGCCCGGCCGCCGGGGACGACGCGTCGGACGTCGACTCCGACGCGTCCACCGGGCCGCGACGCCGGTCGGGGGAGCGGCGTCGGCTGCGGCTGGGAGTCCTGGTGCTGGTCAGCGTGGTGCTCCTCGGGGCGCTCCCGCTCTATTTCGGGATGCGGACGTTGAGCCGGGACCCGGTCTTCGACACCCTTGACGAGTTGGGCGTGCCCGGTTGGGCGACGGCCAAGACGGTGGACAACGTCAGTGGCAGCCGATGGTGCCTGCAGGACTGCCGGTTGCGGGAGCGCACGGTGGAGTCCGACCGGACGCCTGAGGAGACCGCCCGGGTCTACGAGCAGGCGCTGCGGGCGGAGGGCTGGCGGCGGTGGGAGGTCACCCGCTGCCCGGAACAGCCGGCCAAGGGCAGCTACACCTGCTGGCGGCGCGACGAGTTGACCCTCGACCTGTGGGTGCGGGAGCCGACCTGTGCGGCACCGCAGGCCAGCGGGGACCCGGCGGCGCCGCCGGCCACCCCGGTGGAGCCCGCGGCGGGAGAGTGCACCGGCTCGTTGGTCTCGGTGAAGGTCCGTAACGCGATCGACGACGAGCGGACCCGGCCACAGCCGAGCACCGACCCGTCACTGACCGGTGAGGACCCGTTCCCGACGATCACCGATGATCCGCTCGGCGATCTGACACGCTCACCATCCTGAGCCGGCTTCCATCACGGACGGTAGGGTCTGGGGCTGGCAGGCCCGCCTGCTTCCGATGACCCCGTGCGGGTCACGCCGCGACGGCGGGAATCGGGGTCGCGTGTTCCGGGGCGTCGGGCCCCGGAACCCTGCTTGAGGAGGACTTGCGTGGATGGTGGACAGATCGCTGCGCTGATCGCGGCCGGCGCGTTCCTGATGCTGGTGCTCGTGCTGGCGGTGCCGATCCTGCGGCTGCGGCACACCGTGGACGCGACGACCCGGATGATCAACGACCTCAACGAGCAGACCGCCCCGCTGCTGGGGGACGTCAACACCACGGTGAAGAACGTCAACGTGGCCCTGGAGCAGGTGCAGACCTCCCTCGACGGGGTGAACCTCCAGCTCGCCAAGGTCGACACGATGACCAGCCACGCGCAGAACGTCACCGCGAACGTGGCGAACCTGGCCACCGTCGTCTCGGCCGCCGCGGCGAACCCGCTGGTGAAGGTGGCGGCCTTCGGGTACGGCGTGCGCCGGGCCGCGTCGGCGCGGCGGACCGCGGAGACCGAGCGTGAGGTGCGCGACACCATCAAGCAGCAGCGTCGGGCCGCCCGGCGCGGCAACCGCTGACCCCCGGGCCGGCGGCGCACAGGAGGATAGGGGACATGAGGCGACTTTTCTGGCTCGGTATCGGGCTGGCCGTGGGCGTGGTGGTGGTCCGCAAGGCCACCCGGACGGCCCAGGCGTACACCCCGGCCGGCATCGCCAGTGGGCTGTCCGAATCCGCTGGCGGTCTGGTCGAGTCGCTGCGTAGCTTCGTGGAGGACGTACGGATCGGGATGGCCGAGCGCGAGCAGGAGATCCACGAGGCGTTCGCCCGCGGTGAGGCGTTCGACGACCAGTTCGCCGAGCTGCGGGAGGACCCGCGCATCGGTGACCGAGAGATCTTTCCGGAGGAACCCCAGCGATGAAGACGGCGGAGATCAAGCGGCGGTATCTCGCCCACTTCGAGGCGAACGGGCACACCGTGGTGCCGTCCGCTCCGCTGCCCGCCATCAGCGACCCGAACCTGTTGTTCGTCAACGCCGGCATGGTGCAGTTCGTTCCGTACTTCCTGGGGCAGCAGACCCCGGCGTACCGGCGGGCGGTGAGCGTGCAGAAGTGCCTGCGCACGCCGGACATCGACGAGGTCGGCAAGACCAGCCGGCACGGCACGTTCTTCCAGATGAACGGCAACTTCTCCTTCGGCGACTACTTCAAGGCCGGGGCGATTCCGCTGGCCTGGGACCTGGTCACCAAGCCGGTCGCCGAGGGCGGTTACGGGCTGGACGGCGAGCGGGTCTGGCCGACGGTCTACCTCGACGACGACGAGGCGTTCGAGATCTGGCGGTCGGTGGGGGTGCCGGCGGAGCGGATCGTGCGCCGGGGCAAGGCCGACAACTTCTGGTCGATGGGCATCCCCGGCCCGTGCGGCCCGTGCTCGGAGCTGTTCTACGACCGGGGCCCGGAGTACGGCCGCGAGGGCGGCCCGGCGGTCGACGAGGACCGCTACATGGAGTTCTGGAACCTGGTCTTCATGCAGTACGAGCGGGGTCCGGGCAGCGGGAAGGAGGACTTCCCGATCCTGGGTGACCTGCCGGCGCAGAACATCGACACCGGCATGGGCCTGGAGCGGATGGCCTCGATCCTGCAGGGCGTCGACAACCTGTACGAGATCGACGAGGTGCGGCCGATCCTGGACCGGGCGGCGGAGCTGACCGGCAAGCGGTACGGCGCGCACTCCGGGCACGTGGCCAGCGAGTCGCACCCGGACGACGTACGGCTGCGGGTGGTCGCCGACCATGTGCGGACCGCGCTGATGCTGATCGGCGACGGGGTGACGCCGAGCAACGAGGGGCGCGGCTACGTGCTGCGCCGGATCATGCGGCGGGCGATCCGGGCGGTGCGGCTGCTGGGCTGGCAGGAGCGGGCGTTGCCGGAGCTGCTGCCGGTGGCCCGGGACTGCATGTCCCCGTCGTACCCGGAGCTGGCGCAGGAGTTCGACCGGATCTCCCAGTACGCGTACGCCGAGGAGGACGCGTTCCTGTCGACGCTGCGGGCGGGCACGACGATCCTGGACACGGCGATCGCGGAGACCCGGTCGGCGGGGAAGCCGGCGCTGTCGGGGGAGAAGGCGTTCCAGCTGCACGACACGTACGGTTTCCCGATCGACCTGACCCTGGAGATCGCGGCCGAGCAGGGCCTGCAGGTCGACGCGGAGGGCTTCCGCCGGCTGATGGCCGACCAGCGCAACCGGGCGAAGGCCGACGCGCAGGCGCGCAAGACCGGGCACACCGATGTGTCGGCGTACCGGTCGGTGCGCGACGACGGCGGTGAGGTGGAGTTCACCGGCTACACCGAGTTGCAGCGGGAGTCCCGGGTCCGGGCGCTGCTGCGCGGTGGCGCGACGGTGGGCGCGGCGGTCGAGGGGGAGACGATCGAGCTGGTGCTCGACACCACCCCGTTCTATGCCGAGGGCGGCGGTCAGCAGCCCGACCAGGGGCTGATCACCGTGGGCGCCGGCCAGGTCGAGGTCTTCGACGTGCAGCAGCCGGTGCCGGGGCTGATCGTGCACCGGGCGAAGGTGGTCCGGGGCGAGGTGCGGGCCGGTGAGACCGGTTACGCCGAGATCGACGTGACCCGCCGCCGGGCGATCTCCCGGTCGCACACGGCGACCCACCTGGTGCACCAGACGATGCGTAACTTCCTCGGCGAGTCGGCGACCCAGGCGGGTTCGTTGAACGCGCCGGGCCGGCTGCGCTTCGACTTCAACACTCCGGCCGGGGTGTCGCCGAGCGTGCTGCACGACGTGGAGCAGCAGGTCAACGAGGTGCTGTTGGCGGACCTGGAGGTGAACGCCTTCATCACCACCCAGGAGGAGGCGCGGCGGATCGGCGCGATGGCGCTGTTCGGCGAGAAGTACGGCGAGCGGGTGCGGGTCGTCGAGGTCGGCGACTACGCCCGGGAGCTGTGCGGCGGCACCCACGTGGCCCGTTCGGCCCAGCTCGGCCTGGTGAAGATCCTCTCCGAGGCGTCGGTCGGTTCCGGGGTGCGCCGGATCGAGGCGTTGGTCGGGATGGACGCGTTCGGCTTCCTGGCCCGCGAGCACCTGCTGGTGTCCCGGCTGGCGGAGCTGTTCCGGGTGCCCGGCGAGCAGGTCGCCGACCGGGTGGAGCAGACCGTCACCCAACTGCGTGACGCCGAGAAGGAACTGGAGAAGCTCCGCGCCCAGTTGGTGCTGGGTGGGGCGGCGGCGCTGGCCGGGCAGGCGAAGGACGTCCGGGGGGTGGCGTACGTCGGCACCGAGGCGCCGGAGGGCGCGGCCGGCAACGACGTGCGGACCCTGGCCCAGGAGATCCGTGGCAAGATCGACCCGGCGCGACCGGCTGTGGTGGCGGTGGCGGCCCGGTCGAACGGCAAGGCATCCCTGGTGGTGGCCGTGAACGCGGCGGCCCGTGGGCGTGGCCTGGCAGCGAACGACCTGGTCAAGGCGGCATTCTCCGGGCGTGGCGGGGGCAGCCAGGACGTGGCGCAGGGCGGTGGCCTGCCCGCAACCGAGGCACCGAACCTGCTGCTCACGGTCGAGAAGGCGATCGCCGACGCGTGACGGAACAGCACCCGAGCCAGGGCGGACCCGAGCTGGTCCGCCCTGGCTCTGTCACCGGGAGGGTGACCATCCGTGAGTGAGTCGTCCCGTGGGGTCCGGTTGGGCGTCGACGTCGGGCAGGTCCGGGTGGGGGTGGCCCGGTCCGATCCGCACGGGATCCTGGCCACTCCGCTGGTCACCCTGGCCCGGGACCTGACCACCGGCCCGGACGCGGTGCCCGGCGACCTTGCCCAGCTCGCGCAGCTGGTCGTCGAGCACGAGGCCGTCGAGGTCGTCGTCGGACTGCCGGTCAACCTGGCCGGTCGGCACGGCCCGGCGGCCCAGCACGTTCTGGCGTACGCGAGCCGGCTGGCGGAGGTGATCGCCCCGGTTCCGGTGACCCTCACCGACGAGAGGATGTCAACTGTCGTCGCGTCTCGTAGGCTTGCCGAGCGTGGCGTCCGGGGAAAGCGCCAACGTGCGGTGGTGGATCAGGCCGCCGCGGTCGAGATCCTGCAGAGCTGGCTGGAAGCGCAGCGGAGGCGGACGGAATGATCGACGATCTGGACCTCGGGTTCGACGAGCAGGAGAGGGGGGAGAAGGGCCGGCACCGGCGCGGCTTCGTCAACCGACGCAACGGCACGTCGGGCGGGCGCAAGTCGGGCGGTGGCACCGGGAGGACCATCTTCGCCCTGTTCATGGCCCTGGTGCTGCTGGGCGGCATCGGCGGTGGTGCCTTCTACGGCTTCGACCGGATCCGTAACCACTTCATCACCCCGGACTTCGACGGGCCGGGCACCGGTGAGGCGCTCGTCGACGTCAAGCAGGGCGACACCGCCACCGACATCGGCAACTCCCTCTACGACGCCGGGGTGGTCAAGAGCACCAAGGCGTTCATCGAGGCGGCCGAGGAGAACGCGCTCAGCAAGAACATCCAGGTCGGCCGGTACAAGGTCAAGAAGGAGATGCGCGCCAGCGACGCGCTCATCCTGCTGCTGGACCCGAAGAGCCGGGTGGTCAACGGGGTCACCATCCCCGAGGGCATGATCACGCTCGCCATCTACGACCTGCTGGCCAAGGAGACCAGGATCCCGGTCGCCGAGTTCAAGGCCGCCGCGAAGGACCCGGTCAAGCTGGGCGTGCCGGAGTTCTGGTTCAACCGCAAGGACGGCAAGAAGGGGCCGCGCAGCCTGGAGGGCTTCCTCTACCCGGCCACCTACGAGCTGCCGCCGAAGGCGACCGCCGCGCAGATCCTGTCGCTGATGGTGGACAAGTTCCTCGACGTGACCGGGGAGATGAAGTTCGTCGAGACGGTCGAGGCCGACCGGGGCATCTCCCCGTACGAGGCGTTGATCACGGCGTCGATCGCGCAGGCCGAGTCGGTCAACCACGTGGACATGCCGAAGGTGGCCCGGGTGATCTACAACCGGGTCTACACCGACCGCTACCACTGCAAGTGCCTGGAGATCGACAGCGCGATCAACTACTGGCTGCGGTTGCAGGGCAAGGACCCGAAGGATTCCGACATCCTCAAGCAGTCCGAGCTGAACGACCCGAGGAACCCGTACCGGACGCACGGCGCGGACGGGTTGACCATCACCCCGATCAGTAACCCCGGCGAGGACGCCCTCAAGGGGGCGATGAGCCCGCCCAACGGCACCTGGGTCTACTTCATGACCATCGACAAGAAGGGCACCATGGGCTACGGCACCACCGATGCCGACTTCCGCGAGCTCCAGCGCAAGATGTGCACCAACGGCGTGCTGAGCGGAGAGAACTGCCGGTGAGGGCGGCGGTGCTCGGTCGGCCGATCGCACATTCCCTCTCCCCGGTGATCCACAATGCGGGTTACGCCGCGGCCGGGCTCGACGGTTGGTCGTACACCCGGATCGAGTGCGGGGCGCAGGAGCTGCCGGCGCTGGTCACCGGCCTGGGCCCGGAGTGGGCCGGGCTGTCGGTGACGATGCCGGGCAAGGAGGCGGCGCTCGCGGTGGCCGCCACCGCGTCGCCGGTCGCCGCCGCCGTCGGCGCGGCCAACACGCTGGTCCGCCGGCCCGACGGCTCGTGGTACGCCGACAACACCGACGTCACCGGCATGGTGGACGTGCTGACCGGGGCCGGGGTGCGCCCCGGTGCCGCGGTGACGGTGCTCGGCGCCGGAGGCACCGCCCGCGCCGCCCTGGCCGCCGCCGCCCGGCTCGGTGCGACCACGGTGACGGTGGTGGCCCGGCGCGCGGAGGCGGTGGCGCAGCTACGGCCGGTGGCGTCGGCGGTCGGGGTGGAACTGGTCCCGGCGGCGTGGTCCGACGCCGCCGGGCACATCCGGGCCGACCTGGTCGTCTCCACCGTGCCCAGGGGGGTGGCCGACCCGGTCGCGGCCGGTGTCGACTGGGGACCGTCCACGGTGCTCTTCGACGCGTTGTACGACCCGTGGCCGACCCCGCTGGCGGCCTCGGCGCTGGCCGCCGGCCGGCGGGTGGTCTCCGGGCTGGATCTGCTGCTGGCCCAGGCCGTCGGCCAGTTCACCCAGTTCACCGGGGTGCCGGCACCGGTCGACGCGATGCGGGCGGCGCTGGCGGCGGCCCGCCGCTGACCACCCGGTGGGCGGGCCGTCACCGCATCGCCGACTTTCCGGTCAATCAGGCGTAACCTCGCCGAAGCGGCATTCGTTTGCTCGCCTGCCGAAAAGCAACCCCTGCTCCCTTATTCTTTGGTTAAGTCGTGTCGCCACTCCGATTTCCAACCTGCCACATCCGGCTGTGGTGGATACGCTGCTGCGGGTAATCGTCGCCCATCCGGGGAGTGTTCCTTGAGCCGGCATGGAATCCACCGCGCATTTCCGGCCATCAGCGGCCGACGCAAGGCGGTCGTCCTCAGTGTCCTGAGTGTCACCGCAGTCGGCGGCATCATGGCCACGATGATGCCGCTGATCGCCGCCGAGGTGCCGCCGATCACGCTTTCCGCCGTCGCGGACACCACGGTCACCCAGGTCCCGCAGGACGGCGACAACGGGGTCAAGACCACCCTGGCCAGCTGCCCGCAGCTCTGCGACGGCAACCGCAACGGCCGGCGCGACGCGGTGCTGGAGTTCCAGGTGCGGGGCCTGCCCGCCGACGCGGTCGACGTCAAGGCGTCCCTGCGGGTGTACGCGTGGCAGCAGTTCTCGTCCCGGGTCCGGGCCCACGCCGCCCAGGGCACCGCCGTCGGTGCCGGCGCGTGGGACTACCGACCCGCCCTCGGCCCGGCGCTCTCGGCCGTCGACCGGGTCGCCCAGGGCTACAACGAGTGGGACGTCACCGCCGCCGTCACGGGCAACGGCCCGGTCACCTTCGCGTTGACCCAGGAGAACTGGAACACCCGGATCTACTGGGCCTCCCGGGAGAACGCCAAGGCCGCCATCCGGCCCAGCCTGGTGCTGACCTACCAGCGCAGCGACCGGACGCCGACCCGGCCGCCGGCCACCACGACGGCACCGACCACCGCCGCCCCGTCGCCGACGCGGACGTCGCCGTCGCCGTCGCCGAAGCCGACGCGGACGGTCAGCCCGCCCGCGCCGACCACGGCCGCCCCGCGCCCGACGCCGACCGTGCGCCCCGGCACCGACGTGCCCGGCTGGCGGCTGGTCTGGTCCGACGAGTTCACCGGGCCGACGGTCGACCTCAAGCGGTGGAACCTGCGTGACAACGAGGGCCGCGACATCGACAAGGGCTGCAACGTCGACGACCCGGACAACACCTTCGTCGCCGACGGGGTGCTGACCCTGCGCGCCCAGCGGGAGACCGCGGTGTGCAGCTCGCAGACCCGGCAGTACACCCAGAGCTACCTGGACACCATCGGCAAGGCGTCGTTCACCTACGGCCGGTTCGAGATGCGGGCGAAGTCGCCCAACGGGCCGACCGACTCCAAGGGGCTCTGGCCGGCGTTCTGGCTGCGTCCCGACGACGGCGGCAAGGGCGAGATCGACGTGGTGGAGCTGCCCGGCGGGTCGTCCCTGCACGGGGCCGCCACCCAGGCGATCTTCTACGACTACACGCCGGTCAAGCAGGACCAGCGGTGGGACTTCCCGACCGGCTACCCGGGTGACGGTTTCCACACGTACACCACGGAGTGGGAGCCGGGGGTGATCCGCTGGTACATCGACGGCCGGCAGGTCTGGCAGCGGGACCGCAGCACCACCCCGTGGTTCGACGAGGCGTTCAACAAGCCGTTCAACCTGCGGCTGAACTTCCAGGTCGGTGGCTGGCTGGGCGATCCCGACGCGGCCACCCGCTTCCCGGCCGACTTCCGCGTCGACTACGTCCGCGTCTGGCAACGCTGAGCCACCCACGACGACGTACGCCACCCGGCGGGCCCCGGCCCGCCGGGTGGCGGTTTGCCCGCTGCCCCTATCGTGTCCGCCAGCGCGCGGCGGTCGGGCGGGACAGGGGGAGGGCATGACGGTGGCGACGGACCCACGGACCCGGCACGACGGCCTGGGCTGGGTGACCAGGGCCATTTTCGCCGACCCGCGGATCTGGCTCGGTATGCCGCCCGACCCGGTGCCCGCCACCCACCGCGCGGTCGTCCGGTACGCCGTGGTGCCCTCGGTGGAGCGGGCCAGGTTCCTGCTCCCGCTCGCCTCCCGTCGGGTCGGCGCGGCATCGACGCTGGCCTACAACGCACTGCGCCCGCCCCGGGTGCGGGCCAACCGGTTGGCCGTCGGTGTGCTGGCCGGCCTCGGGGCGACCGGGCTGGCCCGGATGCCGGTGCTGACCGTGGCGCTGCCCACCGACGCCGACCCGGCCGAGCTGCTGCTCGCCGCGCATCTGGGCCGGCTGACGGGCCGGCCGCTGCACGCCGCGATCGGCATCCGGCCACCCGACCCGCACCACAAGCCGACGTTGCAGCTCTTCGACGACCGGGGCGTCGCCCGGGCGTACGCGAAGATCGGGTGGAACGAGGCGACCCGGGCGATGGTCCGCGCAGAGGCCGCCGCGCTGCGGGAGTTGCCCCGCGACGGCGGCGACTTCCCGGACGTGCCCCGGCTGCTGCGCGAGGTGGACTGGGGTGACCTGGCGGTGACCCTGGTCGAGCCGATGCCGGCGCGGGTCCGCCGGCCGCGTCACCCGCTGCGCCCGGAGGTGGCCGCGATGCTGGCGGTGGCCCGGCGCGGTGGCCCGCCGTCGACACCCCGGCCGCTGCGCGGTTCGGCGTTCCTGGACGACCTGACCGCGCGGGCCGCGACCGCCGGTGGTCCGGTGGTCGCGGCGGTGGCGGCCCTGGCCGCCCGCGACGGCGACCGGCCGGTGGAGTTCGGGCACTGGCACGGCGACTGGGTGCCGTGGAACCTCGGCCGGCACCGGGGCCGGTTGGTCGTCTGGGACTGGGAGAACAGCGGCACCGACCGGCCGCTCGGCTTCGATCTCGCCCACCACGGGTTCCAGAGCGCCCTGTCGCTGGGTGGCCGGGACGTCGCGGGGGCGACCGGCGAGATGGTCGAGCTGTTGGGTCGGCACGGTGCGGCGTTCGGCCTGGACCCGGCGGGGTGTCAGTTCGTTGCCGACGCATATCTCGTCGAACTGTGGTTGCGGACGGCGGAACTGGCCGCCGGCGGGGGCGGCTGGAGTGCGAAGTTGCACCCCGCACTGCTGCACACGCTCGCCGACCGGCTGGGCTCACCCCGCCCCTGACCGGCGGTTCTCCCGGTGACTGGGACAAGTGTCGGGGTCCCGACCGGAAAAACGGCGAAAAGCCCACACTGCCGTCACCGCCGCTACCGAAGCCGGCTCACGTTCCACTAGGGTGGCCCCACTCGACGACTACTGGCCGGTGACGGCGTGGTCGGTCCGGCCCGGGACGGAGTGGGGACCCTGTCCGGGGCGCAGGTGTGGGGGAGGCCCGGCCGACGGCCGGCACAATCAGGGAGCACGATGGGATCGTCACGTGTCATTCAGCCCGGGGTGGACCACGCCCCGGTCACCTGCCGTGTGAGCGGCGGTCACCTCCGGTGACCATCGTCTACGTGCTGGCCGTGCTGGCGGTGCTGGTGCCGCTGCTGGTCGTTCCGGTGCTGGCGTCCCGCTGGATGTCGGCCGTCGCCACCGGCCGGACGGCCGAACGGTTCCGGATCGCCCTGGCCGGGCTGACCGCCGCGTTCGGCCGGGTCGGCGCGGCGGTGGTGGTGCTGCTGGCCGGGTGCGCGGCGGTCGTCGCCGTGTGCTGGCCGGTCGGTGAGGCGATCTCCCGGCTCGAACCCCACGTCGACCACCCGGTCTTCGACTACGTGCACGCCCACCGGGTCGGCTTCTGGGAGGACGTCAACCTGTTCATCTCCCCGATCGGCGACCGCTACCCGCTCAAGTGGGTGACCGTGGTGGCCGCGATCGGCTTCGCCGTCGCCTGGCGTCGTCGCCGCTGGTGGATCCCGCTGGTGGCGATGCCGCTGCAGTTCGTCGTCGAGCAGTACACCCAGACCATCCTCGCGAAGGTCGTCGACCGGGGCCACCCGCCGACCGACCTGGGCACCTACCCCTCCGGGGGCTGCGGCCGGGTGCTGATGACCTTCGGCACCATCCTGGTGCTGGCCGCGCTGACCTGGCGGCTGCCGCGCCGGGTGCTGATCGGCCTGGTCACCGCCCTGGCCGTGCTGGTCTCGGTGGAGGGCTACACCCGCATCTACGCCGAGAAGCACTGGCTCACCGACGTGTTCGGCGGGTGGTTCTTCGGCACCCTGCTGACCGGCGTGATGGTGCTCGCCGTCCTGGTCGCCGACGGTCGGGTCCGCCGCCCCGCGGCCCCGGCGTCGACGACCACCACCGACGACGACCGGATGTTGACCGGCACCTGACCCCGTACCCCCGTCCGGTGTGCGCGACCCCGTCCCCGCGCCGTCCGGACCCGGCCCCCACCACTCCTCTGACAGAAGTTGGGCCACCGACGTGACCACCCTCCTCGTCGCCTCCACCGGTGGGCACCTCGCCGAGCTGCACGACCTGCTGCCCCGGCTCGGGGTGCAGCACGACTGCGTCTGGGCGACGTTCGACTCCCCGCAGAGCCGGTCGCTGCTCGACGGCCACGAGGTCATCCACGTGCCCCCGGCGAGCACCCGCGACCCGGTGGGTGCGCTGCGCGACCTGCTGGCCGCCCGCCGGGTGCTCTGCGACGGGCGGTTCCGCCGGGTGATCAGCACCGGCGCCAGCGTCGCCATGTCGTTCTTCCTGCCCGCCGCCCGGCACGGCCTGGACTGCCACTACATCGAGAGCGCCACCCGCACCGTCGGCCCGTCGCTGACCGGCCGACTGGTCGCCCGGGTGCCCCGGACCCGGCTCTACACGCAGTACCCGGGCTGGGCGAACGGCCGGTGGCGCTACGGTGGCTCCATCTTCGACGGTTACGCGCCCGAGCCCGCCGCCCCGCGCCCGGTCTCCAAGATCGTGGTGACCCTCGGCACCCAGGACCGCTTCGGCTTCCCGCGCCTGCTGCAACGCCTGGTCGACGTGGTGCCCGCCGAGGCGGAGGTGCTCTGGCAGGTCGGCGCGACCCGGATCCCCCGGATGCCGGCCGGGGCCCGCCGGCAGGTGCCGTACGCCGAGATGCAGCAGGCCATGCGGGAGGCCGACGTGATCGTCACCCACGCCGGGGTGGGGTCGGCGCTGGCCGCGATGCGCGCCGGCCACCGCGCCGTCTACGTGCCGCGCCGGGCCCGGCACGGCGAACACGTCGACGACCACCAGGTCGAGATGGCCCGGGAACTCGACCGGCGCGGGCTGGTGCTGGCCCGGGAGGCCGACGCCGTCAGCGCCGAGGACCTGACCCGGGCGGCCGCCTGGACGGTGACCGCCACCGGCACGGTCCCGGCGTTCCGGTGGGCGGAGGCGGCATGAGGCCGACCCGGGACGGCAGCCCGGTGGTGGGCTCCGCCGGTCGACGCGCGATCCTCGTCCTGCGTGAGTCGTCCGGACGCGACCCGTACGGCAGGACAGGGCCGAGCCGGTGGCCGACCGGACCGGTCGGTTGATGGTGGGAAATGTCCGGGCAGAGCAAGCTACGCACGATCTCACTTCTTTTTTGGGGGCGCCAGTGCTTCACAGAACGTCTCGACCGGTGTGGCGGCGGTGGTTCGCCGCGCTCGCCGCACCGGTGCTCGCGGTCGGCCTCCTGGCCGCGCCCGCCCATGCGGCGGATCTCACCCCGGTAACCAGCACGCTCACGTCGGCCAACCCGGCGGACAACATCCCGCACGCCCAGGACGGCGACACCAAGGCGTTCGCCGAAATCGGCAACACGATCTACGTGGGCGGTTCGTTCACCTCGGTCAAGGCGGCCGGGGGCACCAGCTGGACCTCCCGCAACTACCTGTTCGCCTACGACCGGACCAGCGGCGCCCTCAAGGCCGACTTCAGCCCGACGCTCGACGGCGCGGTGCACGCCCTCGCCGCCAGCCCGGACGGCAAGCTGATCGTCGGCGGCGCGTTCAAGAACGTCAACGGGGTCAGCCGCAAGAACCTCGTCCAGCTCGACCCGGTGACCGGCGCGACGGTCACCAGCTGGGTCGGCCGCAGCGACGGCGGTCTGGTCCGCCGCACCGTCGTGGTCGGCAACAAGCTCTACATCGCCGGCGCGTTCCACTGGGTCAACGGCACCGAGCACTCGCTGCTGGCCCGGCTCGACGCGACCACCGGCGCGATCGACCCGAGCTTCCAGATCGACGCCAGCGTCGCCCGCGCCAGCAGCGAGCTGGTCTGGGGCCTGGCCGTCGCCCCCGACGGCAAGACGCTGGTCGCGGTGGGCAACTTCACCGAGGTCAACGGCCAGCCCCGCAACCAGGTGGTGGTCGTCGACCTGGACGGCACTCCGGCGGTCGCCAACTGGAGCACCCAGCGCTACGTGGCGCCCTGCTACAGCGGCTCGTTCCCGTTCTACGCCCGCGACGTCGACTTCTCCGACGACGGCACGTACTTCGTGATCATCGCCGACGGTGGCCGGGGCGACGGGGCGTACTGCGACGCCATCGCCCGGTTCGAGACCGCCGACCGGGGCGCGGCCATGGACGCCACCTGGGTCAACTACACCGGCACCGACTCGGTGACCTCCGTCGAGGTGGCCGACAACGTGGTCTACGTCGGCGGGCACTTCCGCTGGCTGAGCAACGCCAACGGCAACGACTCGGCCGGCAGCGGCGCGATCAACCGGTTCGGGCTCGGCGCGCTGGACCCGATCAACGGCCTGCCGCTGGTCTGGAACCCGACCCGCTCGGGTGCCCCGGCGGGCACCACCACCTGGGGCCCGATCATGTGGGAGCTGTGGCGGGGCAGCACCGGCCTCTACGCCGGCTTCGACTCCGACGGCCTCGGCAACGAGTACCACGGCCGGATGGGCCTGTTCCCGCTGGCCGGTGGCCGTACCGTCGCGGCGACCAACGCCCCGACGGCGTCCTCGGGCTACCTGTACGTCGGGACCGGCAGCGGCCAGACCACCAAGGTGCCGTTCAACGGCGGCACCCTGGGCACGCCGGTGACCAGCGCGCAGGCGAACCTCACCGCGGCCGGCGCGGCCTTCTCGGTCGGCAACAAGCTCTACTGGTCGAAGACCGACGCGACCGCCGCCGGCGGCAGCTACCTCGGTGTGTCGATGTTCACCGGCGGCACGGTGGGCGCACCCTGGGTGAGCAGCGGCTACAACGACTGGTTCAACCCCGCCACGATGGCCGGCGCGTTCTACCTCGACGGTCGGATGTACTACACCAAGGCCGGTACCAACAAGCTGTTCTACCGCTACCTGGAGCCCGACGGCTACGTCGTCGGCTGCACCGAGTTCACCCTGCCCAGCGTGGGCCTGAACTGGGGCAACGTGCGGGGGATGGCCTGGGTCGACGGTAAGATCGTCTACGGCAACACCAACGGCTCCCTGCGGGCCGTGCCGTTCGACGAGACCGCCGTCGACGGCGCCGCCTCGGTCGAGATCGCCCCGGCCGGCGGCGGCGTGGACTGGTCGAGCAAGACGCTGTTCTTCGCCACTTCCTGAGCCGCACCCGCCGTGGGCGGCCCGCCGGTGTCCCGGACACCGGCGGGCCGCCCACGGCGCAGTGGGACCGGTCGGCTGTCGACCACAGGTGAACGGTCGGCGACAATGGGAACACCAGCGGTTCACACCAGGGCCGTTATCGGCCCGAGCCGGCCCGCCCCCCGCATCGCAAGAGGACCTGACTGATGGATGTGACCGACGTCACTCCCGCCCGGCAGCGCCCGGTCGGCCTGGCCGAGTTGGCCCGCATTCCGCTGCGGCGGTGGCGCACGGTGCTCGCCGCCACCGGGCTGGTGCTGTTACTGGTGGCCGCCTACGTGCTGGTCTTCCCGGCCACCTACACCGCCACCACGGCCGTGGTGGTCCGCCCGGTGGTCACCGACCCGTTCTCGGTGCCCTCCGGCGGCGCCGACCGGGCGGTCAACATGACCGCCGAGAGCGGGATCGCCACCAGCAACGACGTCATCGACAAGGTCGCCTCGATCACCGGCCGGGACACCACCGCCGTGGCCGACGCGCTCACCGTGGAGACGCCCGTCGGCGGGCAGGTGATGCGGTTCACGTACGCCGGGCACAGCGAGACCGAGGCGGTCAACGGCGCGAACGGCGCCGCCGAGTCGTACCTCGACCTGCGCAAGGGCATGTACGAGAACCAGCGCGCCGCCGTGCTCAAGTCGTACGACGAGACCATCGCCCTGGTCACCAGCCAGCGCACCACCACCCAGCGGTCGCTGCCGGCCAACCAGGGCACGTCGAGCCCGTCGCCGCGCACCAGCGCCCTGCTCGACCAGTTGCGGGCGCTCAACGACCAGCTCGCCACCCTCGCCGAGCAGCGTTCCAAGATCGCCTCGGCGGACCTGAGCCCCGGCTCGGTCACCAGCGCCGCCCGCATGCCCGTCCCGTCGAGCCGGGACGCCGCCCCGCTGATCCTGGTCGCCGGGCTCCTCGGCGGCCTGCTCGTCGGCGGGCTGGTCGCCTTCGTCAGGGAGTCCATGGACCGCCGGGTCCGCACCGCCGGTGAGGCCTCCGCGCTGGTCGGTGCGCCGCTGCTGGGCACCGTCGGGCGGGACCGCGCGGGTCGGCTCTCCGACACCGACCTGCGCTACCTGGTGCTGGCCCTGGGCCGCTGGGTGGACGGGCCGACCCCGCTGCCCCTGGTGCTGCTCTCCAGCGCCGCCGACGAGCAGCGGGAACAGGTCGCCGCCGGGATCGCCGCGGCACTGGCCCAGGCCGGGCACGAGGTGCGCCTGGGGGTCGCCCCGGAGGGCCAGGAGCGCCTGCGGGCGCTGCTCACCGACGCCCAGCGCCGGCACCCGGCCGTCGAGCCGACCCGGCCCCGGGTGCCCCGCCCCCGGCCGATGCCCAGCAGCGTCCCCGCCCCGGCTGCCGCCACCCCGGCCACCGGCGGCAACCCGGAGGACACCATGGTCATCCCGCCGGTCCGCAAGCCCCGGCCGTTCCCCACCGACGACCCGAAGAACGGTGGCGTCTACCGTTCCACCACCACCTCGGCGGACAAGACCGAGATCATTCCCAGGGTGCTGCCCAAGGAGGCCCCCGCCGCCGACGGCGAGCAGCTGCGCATCGGCGCCGGCGCGGTACGCCTGGTTCCGCTGGAGGCCCCGGTGGCCGGCGGTGTCACCGTGATCGACGCCCCGCCCGCCCTGCACGACGAACGGGGTGTCCGGGCCGCCCGGGAGGGCCGGGCCGTGCTGGTCGCCGCCCGCGACAAGACCCGTACCGGCCGGCTGGGTCAACTGGTGGACCGGCTGCGCGCGGTGGGCGTCGAACCGGTCGGGTTCGTGGTGACGGGAGAGAAGCGTGACTGAGCCGACGACCACCGGACACCCGCCGGTCACCGTGGTGATCGCCACCCGGGACCGGCCCGGCCTGCTGGAGCGGGCCGTGGGCGCGGTGCTCGCCCAGGACTACCCCGGGCCGGTGGAGTGCGTCGTCGTCTACGACCACACCGACCTGCGGGAACTGGACGTCGACGTGCCGGCCGGACGCACCCTGCGCTACGTCCACAACACCCACCGGCGGGGGCTGCCCGGCGGCCGGAACAGCGGCTTCGACACCGCCACCGCCGACCTGATCGCCTTCTGCGACGACGACGACCACTGGCTGCCGGCGAAGCTGCGCCGGCAGGTGGAGCTGCTGGCGCAGCGGCCCGACGCCGCCGCCGCGAGCTGCGGCATCCGGCTGGAGGGGCCGGGCATCGCCAAGGAACGGCAGCTCGACCGGGCCGAGGTCGGCCTGCCCGACTTCGTCGAGGACCGGATCATGGAGGTGCACTCCAGCACCATCCTCATCCGCCGCTCCACCTGGGAGGCCATCGGCCCGGTCGACGAGGACCTGCCCGGCGGCTACGGCGAGGACTACGAGTGGCTGCTGCGGATCGCCGGGCACGGCCCGGTGGTGATCGTGCCCGAGGTGCTGGTGGTGGTCGACTGGCACGGCGGCTCGTTCTTCTTCGGCCGGTGGGCGACCATCGTCGAGGCCACCCGCTACCTGCTCGACAAGCACCCCGAACTGGCCGGGAGCCGCACCGGCCTGGCCCGGCTGCACGGGCAGATCGCGTTCGCGCTCGCCTCCGGCCGGCGGCGCGGTGAGGCGGTGCGGGAACTCGGCCGGGTGATCCGGCTCAACCCCCGCGAGAAGCGGGTGCTGGTGACCGTCCCGGTGGTGCTCGGGCTGCTGTCGGGGGAGCGGGTGCTCCAGCTCGCCCAGCGCCGGGGCCGGGGTGTCTGACCGGCCGGTGCCCGGGGCGCGTTCCGGGCCGCCGCCGCTGCCCACCTGGCCCCTGCTGGCCATGTTCGGGCTGGTCCCGCTCTGGTGGATGCTCGGCGGCTTCTACCTCGGCTGGTCGGTGTTCGGGGTGGTGCTGCTGGGCCTGATGGTCACCCGGGGCCGGGTGGCGCTGCCCGCCGGCACCGCCTGCTGGCTGGTGCTGCTCGCCCTGGTGCTGCTGAGCTTCACCCGGCTCGACCGGGCCACCGCCTACCTCACCTCCGGGCTGCGCTTCGGCTTCATGCTGACCGCCCTGATCGTCTGCGTCTACGTCTACAACCTGGTCCGCGACGGCGTCCCCTGGGAGCAGGTGCTCCGCCCGCTCGGCTGGTACTGGCTGGGCGTGGTCGCCCTGGGCTGGCTGGCCGTGCTGGCACCCCAGTTCCAGCTCACCACCCCGGTGGAGATGCTGCTGCCGGGCGGCATGTCGGGGGAACGGTTCATCCAGGCGTTGACCCACGTGCGGGCCAACGAGTTCAACCCGGTCTCCCGGGCGCCGATCTACCGGACCGCCGCGCCCTACCCGTACACCAACAACTGGGGTACGGCGTACGCGCTGCTGGTGCCGTGCGTGCTGGCGTACCTGACCTCGGTGCGTACCGGCAAGTTCCGGGTGGCGCTGCTGGTGTCGTTGCCGCTGTCGATGGTGCCGGCGTTCATGACCCTCAACCGGGGCATGTTCCTCGGCCTCGGGGCCGGGCTGGCCTACCTGGGACTGCGGGCGCTGGTGCGGGGCAACGCCAAGCTGATCGCCTCGATCGGTGGGCTGGTGCTGCTGGTCTGGGTGGTCAGCCTGGTGGTGCCGGTGCAGGAGCTGATCGACAACCGGGTCAGCAGCACCGACACCAACGTCGACCGGATGGACCTCTACGTCCGTACCCTCCAGGCCGTCGAGCGTTCGCCGTTGCTCGGCTACGGCGCACCGAACAGCGTCGACACCACGCTCGCCGAGGAACCCCTGGGCACCCAGGGGATGATCTGGCAGGTGCTCTACAGCCACGGCATCCCGGCCCTGGTCGCCTTCCTGGCCTGGCTGGCACTGATCGCCAAGCGGCTGGCCGGCGCGGTCTCCCCGGCCGGGCAGTGGCTGAGCACCATCCCGGTGATCGCCCTGGTGGTGATCCCGGTGTACGCCTACATCGACCCGAACATGTCGGTCATCTTCTTCGCGGTCGGGGCCGGGCTGGCGGCGGTCAGCGGGCCGGTGAACCGCGCGGTGACCCTCGCCCCGGGAGTCGCCGACGCCCGCGCGCCACGTTCGGCGACGGGCGGCTCCGGCGTACCGCCCACCGCGTCCGGCACCACCGCGTCCGGCACCACCGCGTCCGGAACGGCTGCCGTGCCGACCCGGGCGTCGGCCGCCGTACCGATCCCGCCGGCTCGGGCTGCCGCCACCGTGCCACCCCGACCCACCAGGGCCACTGCTGCCGTTCCGACCTCCGCTCCGCCCGCGCCGGCACCTCCGGCCCCGCCGCCGACCCCGACCCCGGCACCCCCGGCCCCGCCGCCGACCCCGACCCCGGCTCCGCCGGCGTCCGCGCCCCGAACTCCGGCCCCGTCCGCGCCGGCACCCCCGGTCGGACCCCGAACTCCGGCCCCGCCCGCGCCGGCACCCCCGGTCGGACCCCGAACTCCGGCCCCGTCCGCGCCGCAGCCGCCGGTCGTATCCCGGCCACCGGACCCGGCCCCGCCTCCGGCGTCGGTTCCGGGCCGGCCACCGGCCCCGTCGCCGGTTCCGCCCTGGCCCCCGCCCCAGGCCCCGGCCCGTCCCCGCCCACCCACCCCGGTGCCGGCCCAGGGGTCGTCGGCGACCTCGCCTCCGGTCGCGGCCCCGCCTCCGGCCTCCGGGCCGGTCGCGGACCCGGTGCCCCGCCGGACCGCGATCCCCCTCCCCTCCCCGGCCCGGCCGCCGGCTGCCCACCCGCCGTCGTCCCCGGCCCCGACTGCTGCCGCGACCTCGGCCCCGGCTTCCGCCCGGCCCTCGGCGGCGACACCTGTCGACGGCTCCCGGCCGGCCGGCGGGGTGGACGCGCCGACGGTGGTGCAACCCGCACGCGTCGGCGGCGACACCCCACCCGGCGTCCCACCCCGCGCCGGGGAGCAGGGCGGCACCGGGAACCAGACCCGCACCGAGGACGGCAGGGAGCAGACATGAGACGACCGGGAACCGGAACCACTCCGGCGGTGTCCCGGCAGCTCGACCGTCGCGCCGCCGACCCGGGGTCGCCGGCGTCGACCGGCCCGGCGGTCACCGACCCGGGGGGCGGCTCCGGCGAGGTACGACGCAGCGCCCGCAACGGTGCGGTCGGGTTGGTCGGCGCGGCGGTCAACGGCGCGTTGGGCTTCCTGCTCACCGTGGTCATCGTGCGCGGCTTCGGCACCGACGGCTCCGGTGCGCTGTTCACCGCCATCGGCGTGGTCACCATCCTGGGTGCGGTCTGCTGCGCCGGTGCGGACACCGCACTGGTCTGGGCCCTGCCCCGCCGCCGGGTGGGTGCCGACGGCGACGCCGCCCGGCTGCTGCCTGTCGCGTTGCTGCCGGTGCTCCTGCTCACCGGGGTCGTGGCGGCGGTGGGCGCGCTCACCGCCGACCTGCTCGCCCCGGTCTTCTTCGCCCGGTCGGACGGGCCGACGCTGCTGCGTCTGGCGTTCCTCGCCCTGCCGGTCACGGTGGCGATGACCGTGCTGCTCGCCGCCGTCCGGGCGGTCCGGCCGGTGACCGCCGTGGTCGGCATCCAGTACGTGCTGGTGCCGCTGGCCCGACCCGCCCTGCTGCTGGTGACGGTCGCCACCGGTGCCGGGGTGGTGGTCGGGTTCGGCGGGTGGCTGCTGCCGGTGGCGTTGGCGGTGGCCGCTGCCGCCGTCCTGCTGCTGCGGCCCCTCGGCCTGCTCGCCGGGGCACGGCTGCGGCCGGACGGCGCGGACTGGCGTACCCTCTGGGGCTTCGCGTTGCCCCGGGCGGTGTCGGCAGCCATCGACGCCAGCAGCATGTGGGTCGGGGTGCTGCTCACCTCGGCGCTGGCCGGCGCGGACGAGTCCGGCGTCTTCGGCGCGGTGGGCCGGTACGCCCTGGCCGGGCTGTTGATCATGCAGGGGTTGCGGGTGGCCGTCGCACCCCAGTTGTCCCGGCTGCTCGGGCAGGGGCGCACCGCCGACGCGGCGCTGGTCTACCGACGGGTCACCGTCGTGATCATCCTGCTGTCCTGGCCGGCGTACCTGCTGCTGGCGGTGTTCGCGCCCGGGTTCCTCAGCCTCTTCGGCGACGGGTTCACCGCCGGGGCCGCGCCGCTTGCGGTGCTCGCCGGGGCGATGCTGGTCAACTCGGGGGTGGGCATCGTGCAGACGATGCTGCTGATGAGCGGCAACAGCGCCCGGCACCTCCAGGCCACCGTGGTCGGGCTGGTGCTCACCGTCGGGCTGGGCTTCCTGCTCATCCCCGACCACGGGGCGCTCGGCGCGGCGTACGCCTGGACGGCCGGCGTGGTCGCCGAGAACGTGCTGGCCGCGGTGGCCGCCCGGGTGGCGATCGGCGAGCCGCTGCTCACCCGCTCGGTGGGCTGGGCGGCGCTCGGGGCCGGCGGCGGCGCGGCCGTGGTGGCGGTGCTCAGCGCGTTGGTCGCCGGCCGGGGCGTGGCCGGCCTGGCGCTGGCCCTGGTGGTGCTGGCGGTCGTCGCCGCCGGGTTGCTGCTGGACCGGCGGGTCCGGAACACGGTCCGGGCCGCCGTGACGATGCTCAGGCCGACCGAGAGCGGCCGGACGATGCCCGGCCCGAGACCGGCGTGACGAGAGGGAAGACGATGACGATCCGCGACCGCCTCAAGGGTGTGGTCCCGCACCAGGTCAGCCACCAGGTGCGCAGCTCGTTGGTCCGCTACGGCGAACGGACCAGCGACCGCCGGCCGCTGCCGGACTTCCTGATCACCGGCACCAAACGGGGCGGCACCACCTCGCTGTGGCGATACCTGCTGGCGCACCCCCTGGTGCCCCGGCTCTTCCCGGCCTGGAACACCAAGACCTCGCACTACTTCGAGGAGAACTGGGGCCGGGGTGAGGCGTGGTACCGGTCGCACTTTCCGACGGTCCGGCACCGGCAGGCCCTGGAACGCCGGCACGGTGGGCCGGTCCGCGTCGGTGAGGCCGCGCCGCTGTACATGTTCCACCCGCTCGTCGCGCAGCGGGTCGCCGAGCTGATGCCCGACGTCCGGTTGATCTTCCTGCTCCGGGACCCGGTGGAGCGGGCGTACTCGCACTGGAAGGAGCGGCGTACCGAGGGCAGGGAGCCGCTGGACTTCGCCGAGGCGCTGGCCCGGGAGGAGGAACGGACGGCGGGGGAGCGGGAGCGGCTGATCGCCGACCCGACGTACTTCAGCGAGGCGTACGACTGGTACACCTACCGGGCCCGGGGCCGCTACCTGGAGCACCTGACGCCGTGGCTGGACCGGTTCGACCGTTCCCAGCTGCTGATCCTGCCCAGCGAGACGCTGTACGCCGAGCCGGCCGCCACCTATGCCCGGGTGCTGGACTTCCTCGGCCTGCCCCCGCACCGGCTCGCCGCCTACGAGGCGCACAACCACCGGCGCAGCAGCGCCATGCCCGAGCAGGTACGGGAAGAGCTGAGCGCGCACTTCGCCCCGCACAACGCGGCGTTGGAACAGCGACTGGGGATGCGCTTCGACTGGTCGTGAACCCGGTCGACGGCCCGCCCGACGCAGCTCGGCGTCCGCAGGGCGGGACGGACCGGACAGGGTGCCGACGCCGGCACCGGGCGTGACAGACTGACCGTCGTGTTGCGTTGGCTGACTGCAGGTGAATCGCATGGTCCGGCTCTGGTGGCGTTGCTGGAGGGGGTGCCCGCCGGGGTGGCGGTGACCACCGGTGAGATCGCCGGTGAGTTGGCGCGTCGTCGGCTCGGCTATGGCCGGGGCGCCCGGATGGCGTTCGAGCAGGACGAGGTCGAGCTCGTCGGTGGCCTGCGGCACGGATTGACGTTGGGTAGTCCGGTCGCGATCCGGGTGGGTAACTCCGAGTGGCCGAAGTGGCAGACGGTGATGGCCGCCGACCCGGTCGATGCGGACGAGTTGGCGAGTCAGGCGCGGAACGCCCCGCTGACCCGTCCCCGGCCTGGCCACGCCGACCTGGCCGGCATGCAGAAGTATGGTCACACCGACGCCCGGCCGATCCTGGAGCGGGCCAGCGCCCGGGAGACCGCTGCCCGGGTGGCGGTGGGCACCGTGGCGAAGGCCCTGGTGAAGCAGGCCCTCGGCATCGAGATCGTGTCGCACGTGGTGGAGCTCGGCTCGGTGGCCGCGAAGCCGGGGTTACGGCCGACGCCCGAGGACGCGCAGCGGATCGACGCGGACCCGTTGCGGTGCCTCGATCCGGACGCGAGCGCCCAGATGGTCGCCGAGGTCGACGCCGCGAAGAAGGCCGCCGACACGTTGGGCGGGGTGGTGGAGGTGTTGGCGTACGGGGTGCCGCCGGGCCTGGGTAGTCACGTGCAGTGGGACCGGAAGCTCGACGCCCGGTTGGCGACGGCGTTGATGTCGATCCAGGCGATCAAGGGCGTCGAGATCGGGGACGGCTGGCAGCAGGCCCGGTCCCGAGGCTCGGAGGCGCACGACGAGATCATGCCGACGGCGACCGGGGTGCGTCGGGTCACCGACCGGGCGGGTGGTCTGGAGGGTGGGATCACCACGGGTGAGCCGGTGCGGGTGCGGGCGGCGATGAAGCCGATCTCGTCGTTGAACCGGGCTCTGGCCACGGTGGACGTGACCACGGGTGAGCCGGCGACGGCGATCAACCAGCGGAGCGACGTGTGTGCCGTTCCCGCCGCTGCGGTGGTCGCGGAGGCGATGGTGGCGTTGGTCCTCGCCGAGGCTGCGGTGGAGAAGTTCGGTGGTGACTCGGTGGCTGAGATCCGTCGTAACGTCGCCGGTTACCTCGACAGCCTGATCATCCGGTGAACAGCGGCAGTCAAGAAGGGCCAACCCGGTGACGAAGCCTGTCTGTGTGCTGGTCGGGGCACCCGGTTCCGGTAAGAGCACCGTCGGCGCGGAACTGGCCACCCTGCTCGGGGTGGCGTTCCGGGACACCGACGCCGACATCGAGCAGATGGCCGGCAAGCCCATCCCGGAGATCTTCATCGACGAGGGTGAGGCGCACTTCCGGGCGCTGGAGCGGGCCGCGGTGCTGGCGGCGCTGACCTCGCACGCCGGGGTGCTGGCCCTGGGTGGTGGGGCGATCCTCGCCGAGGAGAACCGGGCCGCGCTGGTCGGGCACACGGTGGTGCATCTGTCGGTGGAGTTGACCGACGCGGTGAAGCGGGTCGGGCTCGGTGCCGGCCGGCCGTTGCTGTCGGTCAACCCGCGCGCCACCCTGAAGCACCTGATGGACCAGCGTCGGCCGCTCTACGCGGAGGTCGCGACCGCGACGGTGGTCACCGACGGCCGGACGCCGGAGGAGATCGCCGCCGAGATCGTCACCCTGATCAGGCCCTGACCGCGCCCACCCGACGCCGGCCCGGCCGTCGGGTCACGCCGGGAGGCCGGGCCGCCATCAGGTGGACATTCCCCGTGCCGGGGCCGGGGCTGGACTAGGCTGCCGGCGATGGACGAGGTGACCCGGATTCCGGTCGGCGGCGAACGGCCGTACGACGTACTGGTCGGGCGGGGCCTGCTGGCCGAGCTGCCCGCGTTGCTGCCCGACGCGACCCGGACGGCGGTGCTGTACGCGCCGCCCCTGCGGGCGTTGGCCGAGGAGATCGGCGGGCGGTTGGCCGGGGCGGGGATCACCCCGTTGGCGATCGAGGTGCCCGACGCCGAGGCGGGCAAGCGGGTCGAGGTGGCCGCCGACTGCTGGGAGCAGCTCGGGGCGGCCGGCTTCACCCGTACCGATGCGGTGGTCGGGGTGGGCGGCGGTGCGGTGACCGACCTGGCCGGCTTCGTCGCGGCCTGCTGGTTGCGTGGGGTGCGGTGGGTGCCGGTGGCGACGTCGCTGCTCGGCATGGTCGACGCCGCCGTCGGCGGCAAGACCGGGGTGAACACGGCGGCCGGCAAGAACCTGGTGGGGTCGTTCCACCCGCCGGTCGGGGTGCTGGCCGACCTGGGCACGCTGGACAGCCTCCCGCCGGCCGACCTGGCCGCCGGGCTGGCCGAGGTGGTCAAGTGCGGTTTCATCGCCGACCCGGTGATCCTGGACCTGGTCGAGGCGGACCCGACAGCCGCCGTCGACCCGACCGGCCCGGTGGCCCGGGAGCTGATCGAGCGGGCGATCCGGGTGAAGGCCGACGTGGTCTCCGGTGACCTGCGCGAGTCGGGGGTGCGGGAGGTGCTCAACTACGGGCACACGCTGGCGCACGCGATCGAGAAGGTCGAGGGGTACCGCTGGCGGCACGGGCACGCGGTCTCCGTCGGCACCGTCTATGCCGGCACCCTGGCCCGGTTGGCCGGCCGGCTGGATGTGGCGACCGCGCAGCGGCACCGCAGCGTGCTGGCGGCGCTGGACCTGCCGACCAGCTACCCGGCGGACGCCTGGCCGGAGCTGCTTTCGGCGATGCGGGTGGACAAGAAGGCCCGGGGCAGCCGGTTGCGGTTCGTGGTGCTCGACGGCCTGGCCCGCCCGGCGATCCTGGACGGCCCGGACGACGAGCTGTTGCACGCCGCCTACCGGGAGGTCAGCCGGTGACCACCGGGACCACCCCCCGGGTGTACGTGCTCAACGGGCCGAACCTGGGCCGGCTGGGCACCCGCCAGGTCGACGTGTACGGGGTGACCAGCTACGCCGACCTGGTGAAGCTCTGCGTCGAGACGGGCCGTGAGCTGGGATTGGACGTGGTGGTGCGGCAGACCGACGCGGAACACGAGCTGGTCGGCTGGCTGCACGGGGCAGCTGACGAGGGCGCGGCGGTGGTGCTCAACCCGGCGGCCTGGTCGCACTACTCGATCGCGGTGCGCGACGCCTGCGCGTTGCTGCGCGCCCCCCTGGTCGAGGTGCACATCTCCAACATCCACGCCCGGGAGGAGTTCCGGCACCACTCGGTGGTGTCGGCGGTGGCCACCGGGGTGATCTGCGGTCTCGGCGTGGACGGCTACCGGCTCGCGCTGCGGCATCTCGCCACCCGGCTCGACGGGGCCGCCTGATCCCCCGTTGGTCACTCTGTGTGACGGTCGGGGGGTGGGTCGGGCCCCGGTCGACGGCCCCGCCACCGATTAGACGCAGCTAGTAGACTTGTCAGGTCTGTCCGCCAATTGATGATCAAGGCAGGAAATGGCATCCACCAACGACCTCAAGAACGGCCTGGTACTCAACCTCGACGGGGAGCTGTGGTCCGTCGTCGAGTTCCAGCACGTCAAGCCCGGTAAGGGTGGGGCGTTCGTCCGCACGACGCTGAAGAACGTGCTGTCCGGCAAGGTCGTCGACAAGACCTTCAACGCGGGCACCAAGGTCGAGACCGCCACCGTCGACAAGCGCACCATGCAGTACCTCTACGCCGACGGTGAGGACTACGTCTTCATGGATCTGGAGACGTTCGACCAGATCACCGTCCCCGGCGGCACCGTCGGCGAGGCCGCCAACTACCTCCTCCCCGAGGCCGAGGCGACCGTCGCCACCCACGAGGGTGTTCCGCTCTACATCGAACTGCCCACCAGCGTGGTGCTCCAGGTCACCTACACCGAGCCGGGTCTGCAGGGGGACCGGTCGACCGGCGGCAACAAGCCGGCCACCGTCGAGACCGGCGCGACCGTGCAGGTGCCGCTGTTCATCACCACCGACGAGAAGATCAAGGTCGACACCCGCGACGGCCGTTACCTCGGCCGGGCCTGATGGCCGAGGGCGCCAAGCAGCAGATGCCGGCGCGCCGCAAGGCGCGCAAGCGGGCGCTGGACGTGCTCTTCGAGGCCGACCTGCGGGACCGGCCCCCGGCCGAGGTGCTCGCCGGCTACGTCGAGCGGATCGAGAAGCCGCGTCCGGAGCACCTGGACTACGCGATCGGTCTGGTCGAGGGGGTCGCCGGGCACCTCGACCGGATCGACGAGGTGATCGCCAGCTACGCCGAGGGCTGGACCCTGGACCGGATGCCGGCGGTCGACCGCAACCTGGCCCGGATCGCCGTCTACGAGCTGCTCTACGTCGACGAGATCGACGACGCGGTGGCGATCAGCGAGGCGGTGGAGCTGGCCCGGCAGATGTCCACCGACGACTCGCCGCGTTTCCTCAACGGCATCCTCGGCCGGATCGCCGAGTACGCCACCCGCTGAGCGTGGCCGCCCGTGGCGCGGGCGGGACCTGCGCCGTGACGAGAAGGGCCCGTGCCGGACGGCACGGGCCCTTCTCGTTGCGTGACCGCGGATCAGGAGGCGAAGAACGCCCGCGGGTCGGCGACCAGCACACCGTGCTCGGTGAGCCGTTCGATCAGACCGGACGGCGAGGCGTCGTAGACGATCGCCAGGGCGCGCAGGTCGTCGGCGCGGATGGAGAGCACCCGGCCGTTGTAGTCGCCACGCTGCTGCTGGATGGCACGGGCGTAGCGGGCGACGTAGGCGAGGTCCTCGGAGGCCTCGTCGTACAGCCGCTCCAGGTCGAGGACGATCTTGCTGGTGGGCTCGTGCCGTACCCCGCTGCCGTCGGGCAACAACTCCGAGACGGGAACGCGGTAGAAGTCGGCCAGCTCCGCCAGTCGGGACACGGTGACGGCCCGGTCGCCACGCTCGTACGAGCCGACCACCACCGCCTTCCAGCGTCCGTTCGACTTCTCCTCCACCCCCTGCAGGGACAGGCCCTGCTGCTGGCGGATGGAGCGCAGGCGGGCGCCCAGCGACTTGGCGTATTCAGAGGGCATTCGGACACTCCCAGTGCTGTGCTTTAGGGGTTCTCCCCGCGATCGCTACGGAGCGTGACGGTACGGGGATTGCGACACGTGGTCAAGTGCTCGTGACATTCCCATCGGAGATAGCGGGTGAGTTGTCCGCATTTCACCGTCCTGATCCGGGGATCAGTGGGTCGCGGCGAACGGCCAGGTGACCGCTGGTAACGTGGCCGCCAGCCCCGGTCGGGCCCCCGACCCGACCGGACACCCCCGACATCCTTTAACGACCCGTCCCGTGAGGCGGGGAAGGAGGTCCGCCGTGGCCTGCCCACCGGCTGCCGACCCGTCGCCCGAGCGGCAACCCTCGGTGAAGGTGATCCTCGCCAGCGCCGACGTCCAGCGCGTCGTCGACCGGATCGCCCACCAGATCCTGGAGAAGACCCAGGGCGCCGCCGACACCGTGCTGCTGGGCATCCCCACCCGGGGCGCCCCGCTGGCCCGGCGGCTCGCCGCCCGGATCAGCACCTTCGAGGACGTCGACGTCCCGGTCGGGGTGCTCGACATCACCCTCTACCGCGACGACCTGCGCCGGCACGCCACCCGCGCGGTCGGCCCGACCCAGCTGCCCCCCGGCGGCATCGACGGCAAGCGGGTCGTCCTCGTCGACGACGTGCTCTTCTCCGGCCGCACCGTTCGGGCCGCCCTGGACGCCCTCAACGACGTCGGCCGGCCCGCCTCGGTGCAGCTCGCCGTGCTGGTCGACCGGGGGCACCGCGAGCTGCCGATCCGCGCCGACTACGTCGGCAAGAACATCCCGACCGCGCTCGCCGAGAGCGTCAAGGTCACCCTCGTCGAGACCGACGGCGTCGACGAGGTACGGCTCTGCGGGGAGACCCGGTGACCACGACCCGACGCCACCCGGCAGGCCCGAACGAGAGGCGGCCCCGCTCATGATCAGACACCTGCTCTCCGGGGGCGACCTGGACGCCGGCACCGCCACCGAGATCCTCGACACCGCCGCCGAGATGGCCACGGTCGCCGGCCGGGAGGTCAAGAAGCTGCCCGCGCTGCGGGGCCGTACGGTGGTGAACCTCTTCTACGAGGACTCCACCCGGACCCGGATCTCGTTCGAGGCCGCCGCCAAACGACTCAGCGCCGACGTGATCAACTTTTCCGCCAAGGGTTCCAGCGTCACCAAGGGCGAGAGCCTGAAGGACACCGCGCTGACCCTCCAGGCGATGGGGGCCGACGCGGTGGTCGTCCGACACCCCGCCTCCGGGGCCCCGCACCGGCTGGCCAACTGGGTCGACGGCTCGGTGGTCAACGCCGGTGACGGCACGCACGAGCACCCGACCCAGGCGCTGCTCGACGCGTACACCATGCGGGCCCGGCTGGGCCGGCTCGCCGGCCTGCACGTGGCGATCGTCGGTGACGTGCTGCACTCCCGGGTGGCCCGCTCCAACGTGCTGCTGCTGAGCACCCTCGGCGCCAAGGTCACCCTGGTCGGTCCGCCGACGCTGATCCCGGTCGACTGGGCCGCCCGCGCCGGCGTCGGGTCCGTGGCGACCGACGCCGCCCCCGGCACCGACGTCTGCTACGACCTCGACGCGGTGCTGCCCGGGGTGGACGTGGTGATGATGCTGCGGGTGCAGCGGGAACGGATGAACGACTCCTACTTCCCCTCGGCCCGCGAGTACGCCCGCCGCTACGGGCTGGACGGCCCGCGCCTGCGCCGGCTGCCCGAACACGCGATCGTCATGCACCCCGGGCCGATGAACCGGGGGATGGAGATCACCCCCGAGGTCGCCGACTCGCCCCGCTCCACCATCGTCGAACAGGTCGCCAACGGGGTCTCCGTGCGGATGGCCGTGCTCTACCTGCTGCTCGGAGGGAACAACCGGTGACCGCGTACCTGATCAAGAACGTGAGTGTCGTCGGCGGCGCGCCGACCGACCTGCTGATCCGCGACGGCGTCGTGGCCGAGACCGGCCCCGGGCTGGACGCGCCGGACGCCGCCGTCGTCGACGGCACCGGGCTGGTCGCCCTGCCCGGCCTGGTCGACCTGCACACCCACCTGCGCGAACCCGGCCGGGAGGACGCCGAGACCGTGGAGTCCGGCTCCCGGGCGGCGGCGCTCGGCGGCTACACCGCGGTCTGCGCGATGGCGAACACCTCGCCGGTCGCCGACACCGCCGGCGTGGTCGAGCAGGTGTGGCGGCTCGGCCGGCAGGCCGGGCTGGTCGACGTGCAGCCGATCGGCGCGGTCACCGTCGGCCTGGCCGGCGAGCGCCTGGCCGAGCTGGGCGCGATGGCCGACTCGCCGGCCCGGGTGCGGATCTTCTCCGACGACGGGCACTGCGTCGCCGACCCCAAGCTGATGCGCCGGGCCCTGGAGTACGTCAAGGCGTTCGACGGGATCATCGCCCAGCACGCCGAGGAGCCCCGGCTCACCGAGGGCGCGCAGATGCACGAGGGCGAGGTCTCCACCCGGCTCGGGCTGACCGGCTGGCCGGCCGTCGCCGAGGAGGCGATCATCGCCCGGGACGTGCTGCTCGCCGAGCACGTCGGCAGCCGGCTGCACGTCTGCCACGTCTCCACCGCCGGCAGCGTCGAGGTGCTGCGCCAGGCCAAGGCGCGCGGGGTCCGGGTCACCGCCGAGGTCACCCCGCACCACCTGCTGCTCACCGACGAGGTGGTGGCCGGACACGGCGTGTTGGCCAGCCCCGCGCTCGGGGCCGACTGGAGCCCGACGGCCAGCTACGACCCGGTGTTCAAGGTCAACCCGCCGCTGCGCACCGGCACCGACGTCGCCGCGCTGCGCGCCGCGCTCGCCGAGGGCGTCATCGACGTCGTCGCCACCGACCACGCCCCACACGCCGTGGAGGACAAGGAGTGCGAGTGGGCGTACGCCCGACCGGGCATGCTCGGTCTGGAGACGGCGCTGTCCATCGCCCTCGACGTGCTCGGCCCCCGGTGGGATCTGATCGCCGACCGGATGTCACGGACCCCGGCCCGGATCGCCGGGCTCGACGGTCACGGCCTCGACCCGACGCCCGGGGCACCGGCGAACCTGACCCTGGTCGACCCGGCCGCCCGTCGGGTGGTCGAGCCCGCGGAGCTGGCCAGCCGCAGTCGTAACACCCCGTACGCCCGCATGACGCTGCCGGGTCGCATCGTGGCGACCTTCCTGCGCGGCGAGCCGACGGTCCTGGACGGAAAGGCTGTCAAGTGATCCGAGCGAGGAACGTAGCGAAGCGGAGTCCCGCAGTCCGGATCGGAGGAGACGCGTGATCCGAGCGAGGAACGTAGCGAAGCGGAGTCCCGCAGTCCGGATCGAGGGAGACGCAGCATGGTGAAACGTAGGTCCGCGATCCTGGTGCTGGAGGACGGGCGCACCTTCCACGGTGAGTCGTACGGCAGTGTCGGGGAGACCTTCGGCGAGGCGGTCTTCAACACCGGTATGACCGGCTACCAGGAGACCCTGACCGACCCGTCCTACCACCGGCAGGTGGTGGTGCAGACCGCCCCGCACATCGGCAACACCGGGGTCAACGGCGAGGACGACGAGTCCGACCGGATCTGGGTCGCCGGGTACGTGGTCCGTGACCCGGCCCGGATCGGGTCCAACTGGCGGGCCACCGGCGGGCTGGAGGACCGGCTCGGTGTGGAGGGCGTGGTCGGCATCGCCGGGGTGGACACCCGGGCGCTGACCCGGCACCTGCGGGAGCGGGGCGCGATGCGGGTCGGCATCTCCAGCGTCGAGGACGACCCGCGTGCCCTGCTGGAGCGGGTACGGCAGTCCCCGCAGATGGTCGGCGCTGACCTGTCCGCCGAGGTGAGCACCGCCGCACCGTACGTGGTCGAGGCGGAGGGTGAGCACCGGTACACCGTCGCCGCGCTGGATCTGGGCATCAAGCGCAACGTGCCGCGTCGGCTGGCCGCCCGGGGGGTCACCACCCACGTGCTGCCCGCCGGGTCCACCATCGACGACCTGCTGGCCACCGGCGCGGACGCGGTCTTCTTCTCGCCCGGCCCGGGTGACCCGGCCACCGCCGACGGGCCGGTGGCGCTGGCCCGGGAGGTGCTGAGCCGGCGGATCCCGCTGTTCGGCATCTGCTTCGGCAGTCAGATCCTCGGCCGGGCGCTCGGCTTCGGCACCTACAAGCTCGGCTACGGCCACCGGGGCATCAACCAGCCGGTGCTCGACCGGGCCACCGGCAAGGTCGAGGTGACCAGCCACAACCACGGCTTCGCGGTGGCCTGGCCGGGCCACGGCGACGGGCCGGCCGGTGCGGTCGTCCCCGACCAGGTCATCGACACCGAGTTCGGCGGCGTGCGGGTGTCGCACGTCTGCCTCAACGACAATGTCGTCGAGGGGCTGCGGGCCGTGGACGTGCCCGCCTTCACCGTCCAGTACCACCCGGAGGCGGCAGCCGGCCCGCACGACGCCGACTACCTCTTCGACCGTTTCGCCGAGCTGATCGAGGGCCGTGGCCCCGACGGGCAGCCCGGCGCGGGCCGGAACCACAGCGAGGGGCGCACGAATGCCTAAGCGCGACGATCTCAAGCACATCCTGGTTATCGGCTCCGGGCCGATCGTGATCGGGCAGGCCTGCGAGTTCGACTACTCGGGCACCCAGGCCTGCCGGGTGCTGCGCAGCGAGGGGATCCGGGTCAGCCTGGTCAACTCCAACCCGGCGACCATCATGACCGACCCGGAGTTCGCCGACGCCACCTACGTCGAGCCGATCACCCCGGAGTTCGTCGAGCTGGTGATCGCCAAGGAGCGGCCCGACGCGCTGCTGCCCACCCTGGGCGGGCAGACCGCGCTGAACACGGCGGTCGCCCTGCACGCCGCCGGGGTGCTCGACAAGTACGGCGTCGAGCTGATCGGCGCGAACATCGAGGCGATCAACCGGGGTGAGGACCGCCAGCTGTTCAAGGAGATCGTCGCCAAGGCCGGCGTCCGGCTGGGGCTGCCCGACCCGGACGCGCTGGTGCCCCGCTCGCGGGTCTGCCACTCGATGGACGAGGTCCGCGCCACCGTCGCCGAGCTGGGCCTGCCGGTGGTGATCCGGCCGTCGTTCACGATGGGTGGCCTGGGGTCGGGCATGGCGCACACCGACGAGGATCTGGACCGTATCGCCGGGGCCGGCCTGGCTGCCAGCCCGGTGCACGAGGTGCTCATCGAGGAGAGCGTGCTCGGCTGGAAGGAGTACGAACTCGAACTGATGCGCGACCGGCACGACAACGTGGTGGTGGTCTGCTCGATCGAGAACGTCGACCCGATGGGTGTGCACACCGGCGACAGCGTCACCGTCGCCCCGGCGATGACGCTCACCGACCGGGAGTACCAGAACTTGCGTGACCTGGGCATCGCGGTGCTGCGTGAGGTCGGGGTGGACACCGGCGGCTGCAACATCCAGTTCGCGGTGAACCCGGCCGACGGCCGGATCGTGGTGATCGAGATGAACCCCCGGGTGTCCCGGTCGTCGGCGCTGGCGTCGAAGGCCACCGGCTTCCCGATCGCCAAGATCGCCGCGAAGTTGGCCATCGGCTACACCCTCGACGAGATTCCCAACGACATCACGCGCAAGACGCCCGCCGCGTTCGAGCCGACGCTGGACTACGTGGTGGTGAAGATCCCCCGGTTCGCGTTCGAGAAGTTCCCCGGCGCGGACCCGGAGCTGACCACCACGATGAAGTCGGTCGGCGAGGCGATGAGCCTGGGCCGCAACTTCACCGAGGCGCTCAACAAGGCGATGCGGTCGATGGAGACGTCGGCGGCCGGGTTCTGGACCCGGCCGGACCCGCAGGACGCGACGCGGGAGAACACCCTCGCCGCGCTGGGGATGCCGCACGACGGCCGGCTCTACACCGTGGAGCGGGCGCTGCGGCTGGGCGCGTCGGTCGCCGAGGTGTCGGCGGCCTCCGGCGGGATCGACCCGTGGTTCCTCGACCAGATCGCCGGTCTGGTCGAGTTGCGGGCCGAGATCGTGGCCGCCCCGGTGCTCGACGTCGGGCTGCTGCGCCGGGCGAAGCGGGCCGGGTTGTCCGACCGGCAGCTCGCGGCGCTGCGCCCGGAGCTGGCCGCCGAGGACGGGGTACGCACCCTGCGGCACCGGCTCGACGTCCGCCCGGTCTACAAGACGGTGGACACCTGCGCGGCCGAGTTCGAAGCGACCACCCCGTACCACTACTCGACGTACGACGAGGAGACCGAGGTCGCCGCGTCGGACCGGCCCAAGGTGCTGATCCTGGGGTCCGGGCCGAACCGGATCGGCCAGGGCATCGAGTTCGACTACTCCTGCGTGCACGCCGTCCAGGCGTTGCGGGCCGCCCCGCGCGGCACGGCGGGTGCCGTGGCGGCGGACCCGGCAGGTGCCGTCGGCTACGAGACCGTGATGGTCAACTGCAACCCGGAGACCGTCTCCACCGACTACGACACCGCCGACCGGCTCTACTTCGAGCCGTTGACCTTCGAGGACGTGCTGGAGGTCTGGCACGCCGAGGACTCGTCCGGCCGGGCGGCCGGCGGCCCCGGCGTGGTCGGGGTGATCGTGCAGCTCGGCGGGCAGACCCCGCTGGGGCTGGCGCAGCGGCTCAAGGACGCCGGGGTGCCGGTGGTGGGCACCTCTCCGGAGTCGATCCACCTGGCCGAGGAGCGCGGCGCGTTCGGGGCGCTGCTGGCCCGCGCCGACCTGCGGGCCCCGGCGCACGGCACGGCCACCTCGTACGACGAGGCGAAGGCGATCGCCGACGAGATCGGCTACCCGGTGCTGGTCCGACCGTCGTACGTGCTCGGCGGGCGAGGCATGGAGATCGTCTACGACGACGCCACGCTGCGTGACTACATCGGGCGGGCCACCGACATCTCCCCGGACCACCCGGTGCTGGTCGACCGGTTCCTCGACGACGCCATCGAGATCGACGTGGACGCGCTCTGCGACGCCGACGGCGAGGTCTACCTCGGTGGGGTGATGGAGCACATCGAGGAGGCCGGCATCCACTCCGGCGACTCGTCGTGCGCGTTGCCGCCGATCACGCTGGCCGGCTCGCACCTGACCGAGGTGCGCCGCTACACCGAGGCGATCGCCCGGGGCGTGGGGGTGCGCGGTCTGCTCAACGTCCAGTACGCGCTCAAGGACGACATGCTTTACGTGCTGGAGGCGAACCCGCGGGCGTCCCGGACGGTCCCGTTCGTCTCGAAGGCCACCGCCGTGCCGCTGGCCAAGGCGGCGGCCCGGATCGCCCTCGGCGCGACGATCGCCGAGCTGCGTGCCGAGGGGCTGCTCCCGGCGACCGGCGACGGCGGGGTGCTGCCGCCGGACGCCCCGATCGCGGTGAAGGAGGCGGTGCTGCCGTTCAAGCGGTTCCGCACCCCGGCCGGCAAGGGCGTCGACTCGCTGCTCGGCCCGGAGATGAAGTCCACCGGCGAGGTGATGGGCATCGACACCAGCTTCGGGCACGCGTTCGCCAAGAGCCAGTCCGCCGCGTACGGTTCGCTGCCGACCACCGGGAGGATCTTCGTCTCGGTGGCCAACCGGGACAAGCGTGCGATGATCTTCCCGATCAAGCGGCTGGCCGACCTGGGCTTCGCGATCGTCGCCACCACGGGTACCGCCGAGCTGCTGCGCCGGCACGGTATCGCCTGCGAGCAGATCCGCAAGCACTACCAGGCGGGCGAGGGCGCGGACGCGGTGTCGATGATCCTCGCCGGTGACGTGGCGCTGGTGGTGAACACCCCGCAGGGGTCGGGCGCGAGCGCCCGCTCGGACGGCTACGAGATCCGCAGCGCCGCCGTCACGGCCGACATCCCGTGCATCACCACCGTGCCGGGGGTGGCGGCGGCGGTGATGGGCATCGAGGCCCGCATCCGGGGCGACATGCGGGTGCGCCCCCTCCAGGAGCTCCACGCCGCCCTCCGGGCCGCCCAGTGACCCCCGACCCCCGTTCCCCGCGCGGTCCGCGCCCCCCGCTCGTTTCGGTGATCAAGAGGTTTCGGTCACCGAACGGCGGGCGCGGTGACGCAAACCTCTTGATCACCGACGAGAGCGTCGGTCGGGGGAGCGTCGGCCGGGAGGGGACATGATCTTCGAGAAGGGGGTCCGGCGGGCGCTGTTCCGGATCGGCGGCGGCGACGCGGAGGCGGCGCACGAGTGGACGCTGCGGCGGTTGGCGGCCCTGTCCCGCCGGCCGGCGGCGCTGGCGTTGCTGCGGGCCCGCAACCTGCACCTGGCGCCCCGGACGGTGTTCGGGGTGCAGTTCCCCAACCCGGTGGGCCTGGCAGCGGGGATGGACAAGAACGGGGTGGCCCTGCCGGCCTGGCCGGCGCTCGGGTTCGGCTTCGTCGAGGTCGGCACGGTCACCGCGCACGCCCAGCCGGGCAACCCCCGGCCCCGGCTGTTCCGGCTGCCCGACAGCGCGGCCGTGATCAACCGGATGGGCTTCAACAACGCCGGGGCGCAGGCGCTGGCCGACCGGCTGGCCGCCGCGCCCCGCCCGCTGGGGGTGCCGCTGGGCATCTCGCTGGGCAAGTCCAAGGTGACCCCGCTGGAGGACGCGGTGGAGGACTACCTCACCTCGTACCGGGCGTTGCGCGGGCACGGCGACTACTTCGCGGTCAACGTCTCCTCGCCGAACACCCCCGGGTTGCGGTCGTTGCAGGACAAGGCACACCTGGACGCCCTGCTGGCCGCCCTCGTGGGGGAGAAGCCGGTGCTGGTGAAGATCGCCCCGGACCTCACCGAGCCGGCCGTGGCCGAGCTGCTGGAGGTGTGCCTGGCCCGGGGCGCGGCCGGCGTGATCGCCACCAACACCACCCTGGCCCGCGACGGGCTCGCTCCCGCCGACCGGGCCCGGGGCGTCGAGACCGGTGGCCTGTCCGGCCGTCCGCTGACCGGGCGGGCCCGGGAGATGGTCGCGTTCGTACACCGGGAGACCGGGGGCCGGCTCCCGGTGATCGGGGTCGGCGGCATCCTCGACCCGGACGACGCGGCCCGGATGTTCGACGCGGGGGCCAGCCTGGTCCAGCTCTACACCGGGTTCATCTACCGGGGCCCGGCCCTGGTGCGGGCCGCCGCCCGGGTCCCGGCCGGGGCCGTCCGGGCGGGCGACCGGGTGGTGGGCGGCCGGTGAGCCGGCGGGCACGTCCGGCGTTCCGGTCGTGTCCGCCCGCAGCGCCCGTGCGCCCCGACGCCACCACCGACGAGGGTACGGAGGAGCACGCGTGACGCCCGAGGAGATCCTGACCGTCGACCGGGCCCGGGTCTGGCACCCGTACGCGGCGCTGCCGCCGGCCCACCCGCCGTACGTGGTGCACAGCGCGCAGGGTGTCCGGCTGCGGTTGGCCGACGGCCGGGAACTGGTCGACGGGATGTCGTCGTGGTGGGCGGCGATCCACGGGTACCGGCATCCGGTGCTGGACGCTGCGGTCACCGACCAGCTCGGCCGGATGAGTCACGTGATGTTCGGCGGGCTCACCCACGAGCCGGCGGTCCGGCTGGCCGAGACGCTCGTCGAGCTGGCCCCGCCGGGGTTGGCGCACGTCTTCCTGGCCGACTCGGGCTCGGTGTCGGTCGAGGTGGCGATCAAGATGTGCCTGCAGTACCAGCGGGCCACCGGCCGGCCGCAGCGTCGCCGCCTGGGCACCTGGCGGGGCGGTTACCACGGCGACACGTTCCACCCGATGAGTGTCTGCGACCCGGAGGGCGGCATGCACCACCTCTGGGGGGACGTGCTGCCCCGGCAGGTCTTCGCGCCGGTGCCGCCCGGCGGTTTCGCCGACCCGCCCGACCCGGCGTACGTGACGGCGTTGACCGACGCGGTCGCCCGGCACGCGGACGAGTTGGCGGCGGTGATCGTCGAGCCGGTGGTGCAGGGGGCCGGTGGGATGCGGTTCCACCACCCCGGGTACCTGCGGGTGCTGCGCGAGGTGACCCGGGCGCACGGGGTGCTGCTGATCTTCGATGAGATCGCCACCGGATTCGGCCGGACCGGGTCGATGTTCGCCGCCGGGCACGCCGGGGTGACCCCGGACGTGCTCTGTGTGGGCAAGGCGCTCACCGGCGGCTACCTCACCCTGGCGGCGGCGTTGTGCACGCCGGAGGTGGCCCGGGGCATCTCCGCCGACGGGGTGCTGGCCCACGGCCCGACGTTCATGGGCAACCCGTTGGCCTGTGCCGTCGCCAACGCCTCCCTGGGGCTGCTGCGGGCCGGTGACTGGGCGGCCGAGGTGGCGCGGGTGGGTGCGGGGCTGCGGGCCGGTCTGGAGCCGTTGCGGGGGGCGCCGGGGGTGGCCGACGTCCGGGTGCTGGGCGCGATCGGCGTGGTGCAGCTGGACCACGAGGTGGATCTGGCGGCGGCGACGGCCGCCGCGGTGGACCGGGGCGTGTGGCTGCGCCCCTTCCGCGACCTGGTGTACGCGATGCCGCCGTACGTGACGGGGGACGACGACGTGGCCCGGATCGCGGCCGGGATCGCCGCCGCCGTCGCGGCCGGCTGAACACCGGGGCGCAACCGGGGCGGCGACCGTCCGCCCCGCAGCAGCGGAACGCGAGACGAGAGGGAGCAACGGATGGAGACCTTCGGAACCCGGCTGCACCGGGCGGTGGCCGAGCGGGGGCCGCTCTGTGTGGGCATCGACCCCCATCCGGGTCTGCTGGCCCGCTGGGGCCTTGAGGACGACGTCGACGGTCTGGAACGGTTCGTCCGGACCGTCGCGGAAGCGCTCGGTGACCGGGTTGCGGTGTTCAAGCCTCAGTCGGCCTTCTTCGAGCGATTCGGGAGCCGTGGAGTGGCGATTCTTGAGTCAACTATCCGACAGTTACGTGATGTTGGGGCGCTCGTTCTTCTCGACGCCAAGCGTGGCGACATCGGTTCGACGGTCGCCGCGTACGCTTCCGCGTACCTTGATCCATCCAGCCCGATGTATGTCGACGCGCTCACGGCGAGCCCCTACCTGGGAGTAGGTTCGCTGGCCCCGATGTTCGAGACGGCCGCTGCGCACGGTGGCGGGGTCTTCGTGTTAGCGCTCACCTCGAACCCCGAAGGGGCGGAGGTGCAGCGTGCCGTCACCTCCGGTGGGCGCACCGTCGCACAGCTTGTTATCGATGAGATTTCCCAGCTCAACCGGGGTGCTGAGCCGCTGGGCAGCTTCGGACTGGTGGTCGGCGCGACCATCGGCGACACCGGTCACGACCTGTCCCGGGTCAATGGCCCACTGCTCGCACCGGGTCTCGGCGCGCAGGGTGCGACGGCCGCCGACCTACCCACCGTGTTCGGTCCGAACCTGTCCGCAGTGTTGCCGTCGTACTCCAGGGAGGTGCTCAACGCGGGTCCGGACGTCGACGCGTTGCGGACCGCCGCGGCCCGGGTGGCGGCCGACTGCCGGCACATTCTGGCTTCCGGACACTGACTGACGGCTCGGTCACTTTACGTTGATCATCGCGCGTCCACGTTGCCGAAAACTCCGTCGAACGCTAGTTTTCCCCGCGCTGGGAACCACGGACCTCTTTGGTTGCCAGCGACACCACGTTTCACAGAGCGGCGGTGCGTTCCGCCCGTCGCGATAGGGACCTGAGGAGAACTGGTGCCGCTCCCGTCACTGACCCCCGAGCAGCGCGCTGCCGCGCTGGAAAAGGCCGCGGAGATCCGCAAGGCCCGTGCTGAGCTGAAGGAGCAGCTCAAGCAGGGCAAGACCACCCTGGCCGCCGTCCTTGCGCGGGCCGAGTCCGACGATGTCGTCGGCAAGCTCAAGGTGTCGGCCGTGCTGCAGGCGATGCCGGGTATCGGCAAGATCCGGGCCACCCAGATCATGGAGAAGCTCAAGATCGCCGACAGCCGCCGCCTGCGTGGCCTGGGCGAGCAGCAGCGCAAGGCGCTGCTTGGAGAGTTCGCCGCCAACTGACCGCCGCAGCAGGTACAAACAAGCGGTGAGCACGGATGAGGAGGCGTGCCCGGCGGCACGGCTCACCGTCCTGACCGGACCTTCGGGTGCCGGCCGGGGCGGTGTGGTCGAGGCGGTCCGGGCGCGTTCTCCCGCCGTGTGGGTGCCGGTCCCGGTGACCACCCGGGCGCCTCGCACCGGCGAGTCCGACGGCGTCGACCGGCTCTTCCGGGAGCCGGCCGAGTTCGACCGGATGATCGCCGCGGGCGAGCTGCTGGAGTGGTCCCGGGCCGGGCCGTACCGCCGGGGCACGCCGCGCGCCCCGCTGATCGAACGACTGACGCGGGGCCGGCCGGTGCTGCTGCCGTTGGACCCGCCCGGGGCGCTCGTCGTCCACGCGGCCCTGCCGCAGAGCAGCCTGGTGCTGCTGCTGCCGCCCGGACACCGTCCGGACCCGGTCCTGGCGGCCCGCGCCACGCGCGCCGTCCACCACGACCGCACCGAGCGCGCCGCCGCTGAGCTGGTAGGCTTGCTCGGTTCGTCCTAATCTGGCTCCCGCCCGGCCACCGCAACGTGGTCGAGCGACCGGCCGCCCCGCGCGGCCGAGCGACCAGCCGCGTCCGCGCGGACACTTCAGAGGCAGAGGTATTTCGTGGGATCCATCGCCAACCCCGAGGGCATCACCAACCCGCCGATCGACGAGCTGCTGGAGAAGACCACCTCGAAGTACGCGCTGGTGATCTTCGCCGCCAAGCGGGCGCGTCAGGTCAACGCCTACTACAGCCAGCTCGGCGAGGGCCTGCTGGAGTACGTCGGCCCGCTCGTGGAGACCACCCCGCAGGAGAAGCCGCTCTCCATCGCCATGCGCGAGATCAACGCGGGCCTGCTCACCGCCGAGCCGACCGACCAGCCGTAACCCCCGTACCCCCGATGTCCGCCGAGATCGTGCTCGGAGTCGGCGGTGGCATCGCCGCCTACAAGGCGTGCGAGCTGCTGCGGCTGTTCACGGAGTCGGGCCACCGGGTCCGCGTCGTGCCGACCGCGTCGGCGCTCCGCTTCGTCGGGGCGCCGACCTGGGCGGCACTGTCCGGCCAGCCGGTCGCCGACGACGTCTGGTCCGCGGTGCACGAGGTGCCCCATGTGCGGCTCGGCCAGCAGGCCGACCTGGTGGTGGTCGCGCCGGCCACGGCCGACCTGCTCGCCCGGGCCGCCCACGGCCTCGCCGACGACCTGCTCACCACCACCCTGCTCACCGCCCGTTGTCCGGTGGTGCTCGCCCCGGCGATGCACACCGAGATGTGGGAGCACCCCGCCACCGTCGCCAACGTGGCCACCCTGCGGGCCCGGGGGGTACGGGTGATCGAGCCCGCCGTCGGCCGGCTCACCGGTGCCGACAGCGGCAAGGGCCGGCTACCCGACCCGGCCGAGATCTTCGCGGTCGCCCGGCGGGCCCTCGCCCGGGGTGTCGACGCCCCCGCCGATCTGGCCGGCCGGCACCTGGTGGTCACCGCCGGCGGCACCCGGGAACCCCTCGACCCGGTCCGTTTCCTCGGCAACCGGTCCTCCGGCAAGCAGGGTTACGCGTTCGCCCGGGCCGCCGTCGCCCGGGGCGCCCGGGTCACCCTGGTCGCCGCCCACGTGTCGCTGCCCGACCCTGCCGGGGTCGACCTGGTCCGGGTGGGCACCACCGAGGAACTGCGGGTGGCCACGCTGGCCGCCGCGGAGACCGCCGACGCGGTGGTGATGGCGGCGGCGCCGGCCGACTTCCGTCCGGCCAGCTACGCCACCGGCAAGATCAAGAAGTCGGACGACGGCAGCGCGCCGACCATCGCGCTGGTCACCAACCCGGACATCGCCGCCGAGCTGGGCCGTCGCCGTCGACCGGAGCAGGTGCTGGTGGTGTTCGCCGCCGAGACCGGCGACGCCGAGGCCAACGGCCGGGCCAAACTCGCCCGCAAACGCGCCGACCTGGTCGTCGTCAACGAGGTCGGCGTCGACAAGGTCTTCGGCGCCGAGACCAACGCGGCCACCGTCATCGGTGCCGACGGCAGCGTGCACCACCTACCCGAGCAGGCCAAGGAGGACCTGGCCGACCAGGTCTGGGACCTGGTGCGTGACAGGTGGCCCGCCCGGTCCTGAACGGTGGATGCCGCCTCGCCCGGTCGTGAGCGCTACGCGAGGGTGACTAGACTGCTGCGGAACGATTATCTAAAGAGCTTAGGAGTGCCGTGACACGCCGCCTCTTCACGTCCGAATCGGTCACGGAAGGCCACCCGGACAAGATCGCCGACCAGATCAGCGACGGGATCCTCGATGCCCTGCTGACCCAGGACCCGCACAGCCGGGTGGCGGTCGAGACCCTGATCACCACCGGTCAGGTCCACGTCGCCGGCGAGGTGACCACCAAGGCGTACGCCGACATCCCGACCATCGTCCGCGAGACGATCCTCGGCATCGGCTACGACTCGTCGAAGAAGGGCTTCGACGGCGCTTCCTGTGGCGTCAGCGTCTCCATCGGCGCGCAGTCGCCGGACATCGCCCAGGGCGTCGACAACGCCTTCGAGCTGCGGACCGGGGCGTCGGAGAGCGCGTTGGACGCCCAGGGTGCCGGCGACCAGGGCATGATGTTCGGCTTCGCCTGCTCCGAGACGCCCGAGCTGATGCCGTTGCCGATCGCGCTGGCGCACCGGCTGGCCCAGCGGCTGTCCGCGGTGCGCAAGGACGGGACGATTCCCTACCTGCGGCCGGACGGCAAGACCCAGGTCACCATCGAGTACGAGGGGCTGCGCCCGGTCCGACTGAACACCGTCGTGGTGTCCAGCCAGCACGCCGCGGACATCTCGCTGGACTCGCTGCTCACCCCGGACGTGCGGGACCACGTCATCGCCCCGGAGCTGGAGAGCCTGGGCCTGGACACCGAGGGCTACCGGCTGCTGGTCAACCCGACCGGCCGGTTCGAGATCGGTGGTCCGATGGGTGACGCCGGCCTGACCGGCCGGAAGATCATCGTCGACACCTACGGCGGGTACGCGCGGCACGGTGGCGGCGCGTTCTCCGGCAAGGACCCGTCCAAGGTGGACCGCTCGGCCGCGTACGCGATGCGGTGGGTGGCCAAGAACGTGGTCGCCGCCGGGCTGGCCGAGCGCTGCGAGGCGCAGGTCGCGTACGCGATCGGCAAGGCCCACCCGGTGAGCCTGTTCATCGAGACCTTCGGCACCGAGAACGTGCCGGTCGAGCGGATCGAGCGGGCCGTCGGTGAGGTCTTCGACCTGCGTCCGGCCGCGATCATCCGGGACCTCGACCTGCTGCGCCCGATCTACCAGCAGACCGCCGCCTACGGCCACTTCGGCCGGGAGCTGCCGGAGCTGACCTGGGAGAGCACCGACCGGGCCGCCGACCTGAAGTCGGTAGCGGGCGCCTGACCGGCACCGCGCCCAGCGACCGGCGACCCGCTGACGGGTCGCCGGTCGCTCGGGTTTGCGTCGACGTCGCGCTGCCGCACCTCGACCGCCCCTTCGACTACCTGGTCCCCGCCGGGCTGGCCGACGACGCGGTCCCCGGGGTGCGGGTGAAGGTCCGCTTCGCCGGTCAACTGGTCGACGGATGGCTGCTGGAGCGGGTCGACAGCTCCGCGCACGACGGCCGGCTGGCCTACCTGGAGAAGGTGGTCTCGCCGGAGCCGGTGCTCGCCCCCGAGGTGGCCCGGCTGGCCCGCGCGGTCGCCGACCGGTACGCCGGCAACCTCGCCGACGTGCTCCGGCTGGCCGTCCCGCCCCGGCACGCCCGGGTCGAGAAGGAACCCCGCGCCGACGCCGTGCCGGTCGGCACCGAGCCGCCCGGCGTCGACCAGCCCGGCGCGGCCGGGGTCGATCCGCGTGGCTGGCGGGACTATCCGGCCGGCCCGGCGTTCCTGGCGGCGTTGGCCGACGGGCGGGCCCCCCGGGCGGTCTGGTCGGCGCTGGCCGGGGAGGACTGGGCGGCCCGCTACGCCGACGCGGTCGCCGCCACCCTCGTCGGGGGACGGGGCGCGGTCGTGGTGGTGGCCGACGCCCGGGACCTCGACCGGCTCGACGCGGCGCTGACCGCCCTGCTCGGCCCCGGCCGGCACGTGACCCTCTCCGCCGCGCTCGGCCCGGCCCGCCGCTACCGGGCCTTCCTGGCCGCCCGGCGGGGCGACGTGCCGGTGGTGATCGGCACCCGGGCCGCCATGTTCGCCCCCGTCGACCGGCTCGGTCTGGTGGCGATCTGGGACGACGGGGACGACCTGCACGCCGAGCCCCGGGCCCCCTACCCGCACGCGCGCGAGGTGCTGCTCACCCGGGCCCGGCTCGCCGACGCCGCCGCGCTGGTCGGCGGCTGGACCCGGACCGCCGAGGGACAGCTGCTGGTGGAGACGGGGTGGGCCCGCGAGGTGGTGGCGGACCGGGCGACCCTGCGGACGCGTACCCCGGCGATCGCCCCGACCGGGGACGACCCGCAACTGGCCCGCGACCCGGGCGCGGCGACGGCCCGGCTGCCCAGCCTGGCCTGGACCACCGCCCGGGACACCCTGCGCGCGGACGCGCCGGTGCTGGTCCAGGTGCCCCGCCGGGGCTACCTGCCCTCGGTCTCCTGCGCGGAGTGCCGCACCCCGGCCCGCTGCCCGCACTGCGCCGGCCCGCTGGCGCTGCGTGCCGCCGACGCCCCGCCGGCCTGCCGCTGGTGTGGCCGGGTCACCGCCGCGTACGCCTGCCCGCAGTGCGGCGGGCGGCGGCTGCGGGCGGCCGTCACCGGGGCCCGCCGGACCGCCGAGGAACTGGGCCGGGCGTTTCCCGGGGTGCCGGTGCGCACCTCGGGCCGCGACGAGGTGCTCGCCGCCGTGCCGGGCGGTGCCGCGCTGGTCATCGCCACCCCGGGCGCGGAACCGGTGGCCGACGGCGGGTACGGGGCGGTACTGCTGCTGGACTCCTGGGCCCTGCTCACCCGGGCCGATCTGCGGGCCGGCGAGGAGGCGCTGCGACGGTGGCTGTCCGCGGCGGCGTTGGCCCGTCCCGCCCCGGCCGGTGGCAAGGTGGTGGTGGTCGCCGACGGGGCCCTGGCCCCCGTGCAGGCGCTGCTGCGCTGGGACCCGGGCTGGTTCGCCGCCCGGGAGCTGGCCGAGCGGCGGGAGTTGGGCTTCCCGCCGGCGGTGAAGATGGCCAGCGTCACCGGTGCGGCGGAGGCGGTGGCCGACCTGCTCGCGCAGGTGCGGCTGCCGGACGGGGCGGAGGTGCTCGGTCCGGTCCCCGCCGACGAGGACCGGGAACGGATGCTGGTCCGGGTGCCCCGGTCGCGGGCCGCCGCGCTGGCCGGGGCGTTGCACACCGCCGCCGGGGTCCGCAGCGCCCGGCGGGCCGCCGAACCGGTCCGCCTCCAGGTCGACCCGCTCGCCCTGTTCTGAGTCACCGGTCAGTTCCATCGGGTGCCCGGCCAGCCTCCCGTCGCACCCCGGGTCCGCCGGACGGCGGGCGTACGCGTGATAGCATCGCCCCTCATGCCCGGGCGCACGAATGGCGCGACGAAGGCGGGAACGCGTCGGGTCGACGCCAAATCGATGAAGTCAATCAGCCGGTGAGCAGGGGTGGACCAGTCGTGACCGTTCGTCAGTCGATCGTCTTCAACGGTGACCTCGGCAGCGGCAAGAGCACCGTCTCCGTCGAGATCGCCAAGCGGCTGGGCCTGCGCCGGGTCAGCGTCGGCGACCTCTACCGGCAGATGGCCCAGGAACGCCAGATGACCGCCCTCCAGCTCAACCTGCACGCCGAGCTGGACCAGGCCGTCGACGGCTACGTCGACCAGCTCCAGCGCGACATCGCCGCCTCCGGCGAGTCGCTGGTGATGGACTCCCGGCTGGCCTGGCACTTCTTCACCCACGCGCTCAAGGTGCACATGATCACCGAGCCGGCCGAGGCGGCCCGCCGGGTGCTGCTGCGCCCCTCCGGCCCGGCCGAGAGCTACACCTCGCTGGCCGAGGCGGAGGCCAGGCTGCGCGAACGCAGCGACAGCGAGCGCAACCGGTTCATCCTCCGCTACGGCGTCGACAAGGCCCGGCTGCGCAACTACGACCTGGTCTGCGACACCACCCGGGCCTCCGCCGAGGAGGTCATCACGCACATCATCGACGCGTACGAGGGCCGGCTCGCCGCCGACGTGCTGCGCGATGCCCCCCCGTTGCTGCTGCTCGACCCGGCCCGGGTCTACCCGACCGAGGACGTCGCCACCCTGCGCGGGCTCGACGGCTCCGGACTCGTCGGGGAGCTGGCGGCGGCCGGCGACGAGGCCCTCGCCCCGCTGCGGATCGGCTTCACCGGCGAGTACTTCTTCGTCGTCGACGGTCACCGCCGGCTCAGCGCCGCCCTGCGCAACGGCTTCCCGCTGGTGCCCGCGCAGCTCGTCGCCGAGGTGGACGAGCCGGTCGTCGGGCAGACCAGCGCCGTCGACTACTTCGCCGCCCACGTGCGCCCCAGCCTCGTGCACGACTGGGAGGCCGCCCACGGCACCCGGCTCCCGCTGCCCGCGCACGCCCTGCTCGGCGGGGACGCCGTGCTGGCCGGCGACCCGGGCGCCGGCGGCTGACCCGGCCGTCCCACCCCGATCACCACCCGTCGCGGTACGCCGGCCGGTGCCCCCGCCGCACTCCGTAGACTGGTACGGCACCACGCCGTCCAACGAAGGAGCCACCCCGCGTGACCGTCCAGCCCATCCGTCTGTTCGGGGACCCGGTGCTGCGCACGCCGGCCGATCCGGTCGTCGACTTCGACGTCGAGCTGCGTAGGCTCGTCGCCGACCTCACCGAAACGATGCGTGACCGCAGCGGTGCCGGGCTGGCCGCCCCCCAGATCGGCGTGGGTCTGCGGGTCTTCACCTTCGAGGTGGACGACGTGCTCGGTCACCTGGTCAACCCGGTGCTGGAGTTCCCCGACACCGAGGAGCAGGACGGCCCGGAGGGCTGTCTGTCCATCCCCGGGCTCTACTTCGACACCAAGCGCCGGCAGAACGTGATCGCCAAGGGCTTCAACGGCTACGGCGACCCGATGCAGATCGTCGGCACCGGGCTGATGGCCCGCTGCGTCCAGCACGAGACCGACCACCTCGACGGGGTGCTCTTCCTCGACCGGCTCGACCCGGCCGGGCGCAAGGAGGCGATGAAGGCGATCCGCCAGGCCGACTGGTACGACGAGGCCGCCCCGCCGACGGTCAAGGTCAGCCCGCACGCCGCCGGCAACCCCTTCGGTCTGGGCCGGTGACCGCCGGCATGCGGCTGGTCTTCGCCGGCACCCCGGCGGTCGCCGTCCCCGCCCTGGCCGCCGTGCACGCCTCCGGGCACGAACTGGTGGCCGTGGTGACCCGTCCCGACGCGCCCGCCGGCCGGGGCCGGGGCGTGTCGCGGTCCCCGGTCGGCGTCTGGGCCGACGAGCACGGCGTCGAGGTGCTCACCCCGGCCCGCCCCCGGGAGCCCGAGTTCCTCGACCGGCTCCGGGAGCTGGCCCCCGACTGTGTGCCGGTGGTCGCCTACGGCGCGCTGGTGCCCCCGGCGGCGCTGGAGATCCCCCGGCACGGCTGGATCAACCTGCACTTCTCGCTGCTGCCCGCCTGGCGGGGCGCGGCACCCGTGCAGCACGCGGTGCTGCACGGCGACGAGCTGACCGGGGCCAGCGTCTTCCAGCTGGAGCAGGGGCTGGACACCGGCCCGGTCTACGGCACGCTCACCGACGAGATCCGCCCCACCGACACCTCCGGCGACCTGCTGGAACGGCTCGCCCACTCCGGTGCCGGGCTGCTGGTCGCCGTCCTGGACGCGATCGCGGCGGGCACCGCGCGGGCCGAACCGCAGCCCGCCGACGGGGTCTCGCTGGCCCCGAAACTGACCGTGGACGACGCCCGGGTGCGGTGGGGTGACCCCGCGTTCGCCGTCGACCGGCGGGTGCGTGCCTGCACCCCCGCGCCCGGTCCGTGGACGACGTTCCGCGGCGACCGGGTCAAGCTCGGCCCGGTGACCCCGGTCGGTAACGGCCCCACCCTGAAACCTGGAGAACTGTTGGTGGAGAAGTCCCGCGTGCTGGCCGGCACGGCGACGGTGCCGGTGCAGCTCGGTGAGGTGCGCGCGGCGGGCAAGAAGGCCATGCCGGCGACCGACTGGGCGCGCGGCGTCCGGGTCGCCGCCGGGGAGGAACTCGCGTGACCGGGCCGACCGCACGCCCCGACCGTCCGGCCGGCGACGACCGGCGGCCGTCCGGCGGCACCCGGGGTGACCGCCCCGCCCGCACCGGCAGCTGGGGCGACCGGGCCGGGGCCGACCGGCGCGGCGGGCGACCCGGCCGCCCGGTCCGCCCGGCCGTGGACCTGCCCCGGTACGCCGCCTACCAGGCGGTCGCGGCGGTGCACCGCGACGACGCGTACGCCAATCTGGTGCTGCCGGCGATCCTGCGCGAGCAGGGGCTGGCCGGTCGGGACGCCGCCTTCGCCACCGAGCTGACCTACGGCACCCTGCGGCAGCTCGGCACCCTCGACACGATCCTCACCGCTGCGGCCGGTCGGGACGTCGCCCGGATCGACCCGCCGGTCCGCGACGCGTTGCGGCTCGGCGCCTACCAGCTGCTGCACACCCGGGTTCCGGCGCACGCCGCGGTGTCCTCCACGGTCGACCTGGTCCGCGCGGTGGGGGAGGGGGCCACCGGCTTCGCCAACGCGGTGCTGCGCGAGGTGGCCGGCCAGGACGTCGACGCGTGGACGGCCAAGCTCGCCCCGACCATGGCCGCCGACCCGATCGGCCACCTGGCCGTGACCTACAGCCACCCGCAGTGGATCGTGCGGGCCTTCGCCGACGCCCTCGGCGGTGACCTGGGCGAGGTGACCCGGCTGCTGATCGAGGACAACGAGCGCCCGCCGGTGCACCTGTGCGCCCGTCCGGGCCTCCTCGATCCGGCCGAGCTGGCCGACGAGGTCGGTGGCGCGCCGGGCGCGTTCTCGCCGTACGCGGTCTACCTGCCCGGTGGCGCGCCCGGGGATCTGCCGGCGCTGGCCGACGGTCGGGCGCACGTGCAGGACGAGGGTTCCCAGCTGGTGGCGAACGCGCTGGCCACGGCCCCGTTGGAGGGTCACGACGGCCGCTGGCTGGACCTGTGCGCGGGCCCCGGTGGCAAGGCCGGCCTGCTCGGCGCGCTCGCCGCGCAGCGGGGTGCCCGGCTGACTGCGGTGGAGGTCTCGGAGCACCGGGCCCGGCTGGTCGAGCAGGCCACCCGGGGGTTGCCGGTGGCCGTGCTGAACACCGACGGCCGGACGGTCGGGTCCGATCCGAAGCTGCCGGAGGGGCATTTCGACCGGGTGCTGGTCGACGCCCCGTGCACCGGGCTGGGGTCGCTGCGCCGCCGCCCGGAGTCGCGCTGGCGGCGGCAGCCGTCGGACCTGCCGCCGTTGACCCGGTTGCAGCGGGAACTGCTCACCGCCGCGCTGCGGGCGACCCGCCCGGGTGGTCTGGTCGCCTACGTGACCTGTTCCCCGCACACGGTGGAGACGCACGTGACGGTCACCGAGGCGGCCCGGCGCGCCGGGGTACCGGCGGATTTCGTCGACGCCCGCACGGCCCTGCCGCCGGGCATGCCAGGCCTGGGCGACGGCCCCACCGTCCAGCTCTGGCCGCACCGGCACGGCACCGACGCCATGTTCCTGGCCCTCCTCCGCCGCACCTGACCCTCACCCCCTGTCCCGCCCGCCCTCGGTGATCAAGAGGTTTGCGTCATCCGCCGACGGATCGTTGACGCAAACCTCTTGATCAACGGGAGCAGGCGGGACGGCGAGGTGGGACGGCGAGGAGGGACGGGGCGGGGGTCAGATCGTGGGTAGGCCCTTGGGGCCGGCACCGCGCATCGAGCGGGTCAGCTTCCGGTCGTCGCTCCACAGGAAGCAGCGGATGCCCCGGTCGCCCTCCTCCCACTCCCGCTGCGACGGCGGATAGAAGATCGACCCGGCCCGGTACGGCAGCTCGTTGTTGTTGGGCACCTCGGCGAAGCCGGCGATCAACGCCATGCACCGCCGGTGCACCCGCTGGTTGGCGCGACCGAAGTCGGCCCAGCTCAGGTCGCTGCGTTCCAGGTAGACGCCGACGAACTCGGCGCGGTGCGGCTCGGTGCAGAGCACCGGGGCCATGTAGTTGAGATTGTTGCCGATCAGTTTGGGATCGAAACAGCGGTGGCTGAGCGGATTGTCGCCGATCATCGCCCCGCGCAGGCTGCCGACCCGGTTGACCGGTCGGGTGTTGTCGATGCTGTCGGTCTCGCTGAGATCGCACCGGAACCAGCGGGCGCCGCTGTTCCACGCCGAGTTGGCCGGCAGCGCGATGTTCATCGTCAGCCGGGCCGAGTGCCAGTCGCCACCGAGGACGTCGCGGGCCCGCTGGTCGCACTCGGTACGGGCGGGACGCAACGCGGTGGAGCCCGGTTCGGGCCGTTCACCCCGGGTGACCGCGCCGGTGAACGTGCCGACGTGGATGGTCTCGGCCAGGTGGCTGCGCGCGCAGTCCACCGTCTCGTAGGTGCCGGCCTGCACGACCGGGGTGATCCGGGGCAGGCAGGCGTCCGTGGCGGGCACGAACGCCTGGGCGACCGGCAGCACCGGCCAGTCGTCGAGCAGGTCGCCGTCGGCGCCGTGCTGCGGCACGCAGCCGCTGAGCGCCACCGTCACCGTGCCGGCCAGCGCCAGCGCCACGAGCCACCGTCGCATCGTCCGCCCTTTCCGGGGATTGACGGCCCGTCGCCGTGCCCCCGCCCGGCGTGCCCGCCGCCGGGCGAGCATCATACGTGACCGTCCCTGATGGAGTGTTGCCTCTTGCGGGCCGTTCGGCCAGTCCGCACCGGCTCTTCGTCCCCGACTCCCGGTGAAAGGAGCCGAAGTTGCACCACGGGTCACGCCTGGGTCACAGGGCGTCGCTCATGGTGCCGTGCTGTCCGCGGCGGATGGCCGCGTTCGTACACTTGCCCTGTGACCGTACCGCCGTCGATCATCGCGCCCAGCATCCTCGCCGCCGATTTCGCCCGCCTCGCCGATGAAGTCCGCGCCGTCGAGGACGCCGCGGACTGGCTGCACGTCGACGTGATGGACAACCACTTCGTGCCGAACCTGACCATCGGCCTGCCGGTGGTGCAGAGCCTGCGGGCGGTGACCCGGCTCCCGTTCGACGTGCATCTGATGATCACCGACCCACGGCGGTGGGCCCCCGGTTACGCCGACGCCGGCGCGTACAACGTCACCTTCCACGCCGAGGCGTGCGACGACCCGGTCGCCCTGGCCAAGGACCTCCGCTCGGCCGGGGCCAGGGCCGGGCTGGCCATCGACCGGGACACCCCGATCGAGCCCTACCTCGACCTGCTGCCCAGCTTCGACACCCTGCTGATCATGACGATCAAGGCCGGCTTCGGCGGGCAACGGTTCATCCCGCAGCTGCTGGACAAGGTGCGGGCGGCCCGCCGGCACGTCGACAGCGGCCACCTGGAACTGCGCATCGAGGTCGACGGCGGGATCGCCGCCGACACCATCGAGCAGGCCGCGGCGGCCGGCGCGGACGCCTTCGTCGCCGGCACCGCGGTATACGGCGCGGACGACCCGGCCGAGGCGGTCCGTCGCCTGCGCGGGCTGGCGGAGCGCGCCAACGCCGGGGCCTGAGGTGGAGCCCACCGGCGACCGCCCCGACGTGATCCTGGTCGTCGACGACGACGAGGACATCGCCCGTTTCGTCGAGTTCAACCTGCGGCTGCACGGCTTCGAGGTGCTGCACGCCGGGGACGGCCAGGAGGCGCTCGACATGATCGAGCAGCACAAGCCGGACCTGGCCGTGGTCGACCTGATGATGCCGCGCATCGACGGCCTGGAGCTGACCCGCCGGCTGCGCGCCAACCCGATCACCTCGGCCCTGCCGGTGATCATGCTGACCGCCAAGGGCATGACCGTGGACAAGGTGCACGGGCTCAGCGCCGGCGCCGACGACTACCTGGTCAAGCCGTTCGACACCGCCGAGTTGGTGGCCCGGGTCAGCTCCACGCTGCGCCGCAACAAGGAGTTCCGCGAGGTCTCCCCGCTGACCGGCCTGCCCGGCAACAGCCGGATCCGCCGGGAGATCAGTGACCGGGTCCGCAGCGGCGTCGACTACGCCGTCGGCTACATCGACATCGACCGGTTCAAGAGCGTCAACGACCGGTACGGCTTCGTGCGGGGCGACGAGTTCATCTCCGCGCTGGCCCGCAGCCTGCACCGGGCGGTGGTCGCGATCGGGTTGCCGCCGGCCTTCCTCGGCCACGTCGGCGGCGACGACTTCGTTATCGTCTGCGCGCCCGACCAGATCCGCCCGCTGACCTCCCGGGCCGTGGTCGACTTCGAGAAGAGCGCCGACACCCTCTACGACCCGACCGACCGGGAACGCGGCTTCGTCGAGCTGAAGGACCGGCGGGGCAACATCCGCCGGGCCGCCCTGGTCACGCTGTCGATCGGCGTCTCGCTCTCCGACGCCCGTAAGCGCTTCACCGACCCGCTCGCCGCGATCGCCGTGGCCAGCGAGATGAAAACGGTCGCCAAGAGCCAACCGGGGTCATACGTCGCAGTCGACAGGCGGCGGGCCGACGGGGTGTGAAGTAGCACGCTGGAGGTGGCGAACTCCCCCGGGTGACGTGTAAGACTTCGCATGTACCCACCACGCGCTGGCGGGGCTCGGTGAAATTCCGAACCGGCGGTGATCCACGCTCGACGTGGTAAGCCCGCGACCCGGACGGCTGTGCCGCCCGGTGGACCTGGTGAGAATCCGGGGCCGACGGTGGGGGAGCGGTTCTTCCGCACCCCCGACAGTCCGGATGGGAGACAGCGCGCGGGCGGGGCGGGCCTGCGCGAGCGCGTGGGCTCCCCGGGGGCGGCCCTGCCGTTCCCGGTTCCGCCGCCGCCTGCCCGGCTGCTCCCGTACCGCCCGCGCGGGGACCGGCGAGCGAGAGGGCAGGGCATGGGCGGCGTCTCCGTGGACGAGGCGATGCGTCGTGCCATCGAGTTGGGTGCCCGGGGCCTCGGCACCACCAGTCCCAACCCGGTCGTCGGCTGCGTGCTGCTCGACGCGGACGGCGTCGTCGTCGGGGAGGGCTTCCACGCCTACACCGGCGGGCCGCACGCCGAGATCGTCGCGCTCGCCCAGGCCGGCGAGCGGGCCCGGGGCGGTACCGCCGTGGTCACCCTGGAGCCGTGCGACCACACCGGTCGCACCGGCCCGTGCAGTCACGCGCTGATCCGCGCCGGCATCGCCCGGGTGGTCATCGCCGTGCCCGACCCCAACCCGGTCGCCTCGGGTGGCGCCGCCACCCTGCGCGCCGCCGGGGTGCGGGTCGAGTCCGGGGTACGCGCCGACGAGGCCGAGGCCGGCAACGTCGCCTGGCTGACCTCGATGCGGCGCGGCTGGCCGTACCTGATCTGGAAGTACGCCGCCACCCTCGACGGCCGGTCCGCGGCGGCCGACGGCAGCAGCATGTGGATCACCTCTGAGGCCGCCCGGATGGACGTACACGCGTTGCGCGGCACGGTCGACGCGGTCATCGCCGGCGTCGGCACCGTGCTCGCCGATGATCCCCGGCTGACCGCCCGCAATCTGCGCGACGGCACCCTGGCGATCCGCCAGCCGCTGCGGGTGGTGGTGGACAGCGCGGGGCGTACCCCGGCCGACGCCCGGGTCCGTGACGGTGCCGCCCGCACCTGGATCGCCACCGTCGCCGAGGTCGGTGCCGGCCCGGACGGCCGGGTCGACCTGCCGGCCCTGCTGGCCGAACTGCACCACCGGGGGGTACGCGCCGCGCTGCTGGAGGGCGGCCCCCGGCTGGCCGGGGCGTTCCTCGCCGCCGGCCTGGTCGACCGGGTCGTCGGGTACGTCGCGCCGAAGCTGCTCGGGGCCGGCCCGACCGCGCTGGTCGACGCGGGTGTGACGACCATCGCCGACGCCATCGATCTGGAAATCACCGACGTTACCCGGGTCGGGTCCGACCTGAGGATCACCGCGCTGCCCCGGAAGAGGGAGGCCTGAGATGTTCACCGGCATCGTCGAGGAGTTGGGCGAGGTCGTCCGGATCGCCGACACCGGGGGTGACTCGGCGCTGGTCGCGATCCGCGGCCCGCTGGTCACCTCCGACGCCCGGCACGGCGACTCCATCGCGGTCAACGGGGTCTGCCTGACCGTGGTCGACGTCGACGGCGGGGTGTTCACCGCCGACGTGATGGGCGAGACGCTGCGCCGCTCGGCGTTGGGCGGGCTGCGTCCCGGCGATCCGGTCAACCTGGAGCGGGCCGCCGCGCTGAACAGCCGGCTCGGCGGGCACCTGGTGCAGGGCCACGTCGACGGCGTCGGCGAGGTGCTCTCCCGGGAACCGGCCGAGCAGTGGGAGACGCTGCGGTTCCGGCTGCCCACCGCGCTGGCCCGGTACGTGGTGGAGAAGGGCTCGATCACCGTCGACGGGGTGTCGCTGACCGTGGCGGCGGTCGGCGACGACTGGTTCGCCGTCGGGCTGATCCCGACCACCCTCAAGCTCACCACGCTCGGCGGGCGGGGGGTCGGCGCCCCGGTCAACCTGGAGGTGGACGTGCTCGCCAAGTACGTCGAACGTCTCCTCGACGCCCGCCTGCCCGCCGGCCCCGCCGGGACCGACGGCACCGCCCCGGCGCTGCCCGGCGACGCCGCCGGAGGGGCGCGGTGAGCGGGCCGGTCGGCTGGCTGCTCGACGCGCAGGTGCACGTCGTCGGTTCCCCGGTGCTGGTCCGGGAGATCGTCGGCAACGCCTTCGGGCTGGTCTCGGCGCTGCTCGGGCTGCGCCGGCTGGTCTGGGCCTGGCCGGTCGGCATGATCGGCAACGGGCTGCTGTTCACCGTCTTCCTCGGCGGGGTGTTCGCCACCCCGCAGGCGCACGACCTCTACGGCCAGGCCGGCCGGCAGGTCTTCTTCTTCGCAGTCAGCGTCTACGGCTGGTGGCGCTGGTCGCGCAACCGCCGCCAGGGCGGGGACGCCCCGGCGGTCACCCCCCGCTGGGCCACCGGCCGGGAACGGCTCGGTCTGCTGCTGGCCGCCGTGCTCGGCACCGCGCTGGGCTACCCGCTGCTCGCCGCGCTCGGCTCGTGGGGGCCGCTGCCGGACGCCTGGATCCTCACCGGCAGCCTGCTGGCCACCTACGGCATGGCCCGGGGCTGGGTGGAGTTCTGGTTGGTCTGGATCGCGGTGGACGCGGTCGGCGTACCGCTGCTGCTGCGCGGCGGCTTCTACCCCTCGGCGGCCATGTACCTGGTCTACGGCGCCCTCTGCGTCTGGGGCTTCGCCGCCTGGTGGCGCAGCTCGCGGGTCAGCCGTACGGCGTCGACACCGATCCCGTCCACCTACTCGGAGGTCGTGGCATGAGCACCCAGGCGGTCACCTTCGCCCGCATCGAGGAGGCGGTGGCGGACATCGCCGCCGGCCGGCCCGTCGTGGTGGTCGACGACGAGGACCGGGAGAACGAGGGCGACCTGATCTTCGCCGCCGAGCTGGCCACCCCGGAGCTGCTCGCCTTCATGGTCCGCTGGACCTCCGGGTACGTCTGCGTCCCGTTGACCGAGGCGGAGTGCGACCGGCTGGACCTGCCGCCGATGCACCACACCAACCAGGACCGGCGCGGCACCGCCTACACGGTGACCGTGGACGCCCGGGAGGGGGTCAGCACCGGCATCTCGGCCGCCGACCGGGCGCACACCATCCGGCTGCTCGCCGACCCCGGCACCGACCCGACGGACCTGGCCCGCCCCGGCCACGTGGTGCCGCTGCGGGCCCGTGCCGGCGGGGTGCTGCGCCGTCCCGGGCACACCGAGGCGGCGGTCGACCTGACCCGGCTGGCCGGGCTGCGTCCCGCCGGGGTGCTGTGCGAGCTGGTCAACGACGACGGCACCATGATGCGCCTGCCGGATCTGGAGAAGTTCTGCGCCGAGCACTCGCTCACCCTGGTCACCATCGCCGACCTGGTGGCGTACCGGCGGCGGCACGAGAAGCAGGTGGAGCAGGTCGCGCAGGCGCGGATGCCCACCCCGTACGGGGTGTTCCGGGCGCTGGGCTACCGGGCCGAACACGACCCGGCCGAGCACGTCGCGCTGGTCTTCGGCGAGCTGGGCGAGGGCGACGACGTGCTGGTCCGGGTGCACTCCGAGTGTCTCACCGGGGACGTCTTCGGCTCGTTGCGCTGCGACTGTGGGCCACAGTTGCAGGCGTCGCTGGCCCGGGTCGCCCGGGAGGGGCGGGGCGTGGTGCTCTACGTGCGCGGGCACGAGGGGCGCGGCATCGGCCTGCTGCACAAGCTCCAGGCGTACCAGCTCCAGGACCAGGGCCGCGACACCGTGGACGCGAACCTCGACCTGGGGCTGCCGGCCGACGCCCGGGACTACGGCACCGGCGCGCAGATCCTCTACGACCTGGGGGTCCGGTCGATGCGGCTGCTCACCAACAACCCGGCCAAGCGGGCCGGGCTGGAGGGGTACGGGCTGACCATCACCGGCCGGGAGGGGCTGCCGGTCCGGCCGCACCCGGAGAACGTGCGCTACCTGCGGACCAAGCGGGACCGGATGGGCCACCTGTTGGACGAGCTGGACGAGATGACCGAGGCCCCGATGGGTCGTCCGGTCCCCGGCGACGAGATCGGAGCATGACGATGGCGGGTTTCGGTGAACCCGGAGTGACCCCGGTGGACGCCGCCGGGCTGACCGTCGGGGTGGTGGCGGCACGCTGGCACGGCGAGCTGACCGACCACATGCTCGACCGGGCGGTGGCCGCCGCGCAGGCGTGCGGGGCGCGGGTGGTGACGGCCCGGGTGGCCGGCTCGGTGGAGTTGCCGGTGGTGGCGCAGGCCCTGGCCCGGCGTTGCGACGTGGTGGTGGCGCTGGGCGTGGTGGTGCGGGGCGCGACCGCCCACTTCGACTACGTCTGCCGGTCGGTGACCGACGGCCTGACCCGGGTCGCCCTGGACGAGGGCAAGCCGGTGGCGCACGGGGTGCTGACCGTGGAGAACCTCGACCAGGCCCGGGACCGGGCCGGGCTGCCCGGCTCCGCCGAGGACAAGGGCTGGTCGGCCACCGTCGCCGCCCTGGACGCCGCGCTGGCGGTCCGGGCCGTGTCCACGGCCAACGGCCACCGCGTCGGCTTCGCCGGCTGACCACCCGCCAGGGCCCGCCGGGCCGGCGGCTGTGGCCTCGTGAGCCGATGTTGTGGGGTCCGGCGGACGTAGACCCCGCAACATCGGCCCACGCGTGTCGTTCCGGAGGGCGCGGTCCCGCTACAGCCGGCCGGCCTCGATGATCCGTTTCAGGAACTGCCGGGTACGCGGTTGGGTCGGTTCGCCGAACACCTGGGCGGGCGGGCCGGTCTCGACCACCCGACCGGCGTCGAGGAAGCAGACCTGGTCGGCGACCTCCCGGGCGAACCCCATCTCGTGGGTGGCCAGCACCATCGTCATCCCGTCGGCCTTGAGGTCCCGGATCATCGCCAGCACCTCCCCGACCAGTTCGGGGTCGAGCGCCGAGGTGACCTCGTCCAGCAGCATCAGCCGGGGCGAGTTGGCCAGCGCCCGGACGATCGCCACCCGCTGCTGCTGGCCGCCGGAGAGCCGGTCCGGGTAGGCGTCCGCCCGGTCGGCCAACCCGACCCGGGCGAGCAGCTCCCGGGCCTGCGCCTCGGCCTCGGCCCGCGCCCGCCGGTGCACCCGGCGCGGCGCGAGGGTGACGTTCTCCAGCACGCTCAGGTGCGGAAACAGGTTGTACGACTGGAAGACCATGCCGATGCGCCGACGCACCCGGTCGGGGTCGACCCGGGGGTCGGAGATCTCCTCGCCGTCGAGCGTGATGGTGCCGTCGTCGAGTTCCTCCAGCAGGTTGACGCAGCGCAGCAGCGTCGACTTGCCCGATCCCGACGCCCCGATCAGGGCGACCACCTGGTGTTCGTCGACGGTCAGGTCGAGCCCGTCGAGCACCACCCGGCCGCCGAACTCCTTGCGTAGCCCCCGGCAGGTCAGCACGGCCATTCTCAGCCTCCGGACTGGCGTCGGGCGGCCCGCAGCGTCACCCCGTCGGTGACCGCGATCAGCGGGATGGCGAGCAGCACGAACAGCACCCCGGCCACGATGTACGGGGTGTAGTTGAAGGTCTCCGCGGTGGCGATCTGGGCCGCCCGGACGGCGTCGATCGGGCCGGCCAGGGAGACCAGGCCGACGTCCTTCTGCAACGCCACCACGTCGTTGAGCAGCGGCGGCGCGACCCGCCGGACGGCCTGCGGCAGCACCACGTGCCGCATGGTCTGCCGGTAGGTCAGCCCCAGCGAGCGGGCCGCCGCGAGCTGGCTGGGGTGCACCGACTCGATGCCCGCCCGGAACACCTCCGCCAGGTAGCCGCCGTAGGTGAGCACCAGCGCCAGCCCACCGAGCACCAGCACCGGGGGCATCCCCTGCAACCGCAGGCCGGGCACGCCGAGGGTGAGCACGTACAGCACGATGATCAGCGGCAGGCCGCGGAAGGTGTACGTGTACCCGGCGGCGAGCGCGCGGACCGGGAAGAAGACCGGCCCGCGCAGGGTCCGCAGCAGCGCGATCAGCAGGCCGAGCAGCAGCGCCCCGACGGCACAGCAGACCAGCAGCCGGACGTTGAGCCACAGCCCGACGAGCACCTCCGGCAGGGCGTCGCGGGCGATCCTCGGGTCCAGGAACGAACCGCGCACCCGGTCCCAGCCGGGTGCGCCGGTGACCGCGACGACCAGCAGCGTGCCGAGCACCGCCGTGGAGGCGGCGGCGACCAGCACGCTGCGGGTCGTCTGCCGACGCCGGTACGCCGCCCGCCGCCGCTGCGCCGCCGACGGGAGGTGCGGCCGGTCCACCGCCGGACCGCCGTCGCCTGCTGACAGCCGGCTCACTGGAGTTCGGTCGCCCCCGCCACCTGGGCGAGCCACTTCTGCTCCAGTTGCTTGAGCGTGCCGGCCTCGGCGAGTTCCCCGACGGTCTTGCTGACGCACAGGGTGAGCGGGGAGTCCTTGTCCAACAGCAGCCCGAACGCCTCAGGCGCACCCACCTGCGGCAGCTGGCCGACGATGGTGGCGTCGGTGAGCTCCGAACCGGTGATGTAGAACGCGGTCGGCAGGTCGACCACCAGCCCGTCGAGCTGGCCGTTCTGCAGGGCCTTCTTGGCGTCGTCGTTGCTGTTGTAGACCTGCGGCTTGACCGAGGGCTTGATCAGCGCGGTGATCGCCTGGTAGCTGGTCGTGCCGACCTGCGCGCCGAGCTTGGCGTTCTTCAGGTCCGCCACCGACTTCTTCCCGGCGATCTTGGACGACTTGAGCGCGATGACCGTCTGCCGCACCAGGTAGTACGGGGCGGAGAAGTCGACCGCCTGCTTGCGTTCCTCGGTGATGGAGAACTGGTTGATGTCGAAGTCGAAGGTCTTCGGGCCGGGGGCGATGGCGGTGTCGAACTTCACCCGGGTCCAGGTGACGTCGGCCGGGGTGTACCCGAGCTTCTCGGCCACCGCGTACGCGACGGCGGACTCGAAACCCTCGCCGCTGTCCGGCTTGTTGCCCGTGAACCACGGCTCGTACGCGGGTTCGTCGGTGGCGATGGTGAGCTTGCCGGCCGTCCGGGTCTTCAGGCTGTCCTTGGCGCAGGACGCCGCCGTGGGGACGGTGTCGGGGGTGGTGGGCGTGGGGTCCTGCGGGGCGCATCCGGCCACGGCGACGAGGAGCACGGCGGCGGTGGCGGCGGCGCGGGTACGTGAGCTGCTGCTGACCATGGCCGCCAGGATAGAGAAGACCACCGATCCCTCGAAGGGTGTCCCATCAGGTAGATGAGAGATCGATGTGCAAACGTGTCCGGCCCGTTGCCGCTGCCCGCTGACCCGCGCCCGGGCCGGCCGGAGCGCCCGGCCTCCCCGGATGCGTCCCAGCCTGCGGGAACGGGGTGCGGGCCGGGCGACCCGGCGCGTGAGGCGTCGGTGGGTGGCTGGAAGAATCCGGTTCCGTGAAGACGTTCGAGGAGTTGTTCGCCGAGCTCCAGGCCAAGGCAGCCGCCGGCACGCCGGGTTCCGGCACGGTCGACGCCCTGGCCAAGGGGGTGCACTTCGTCGGCAAGAAGGTCGTCGAGGAGGCGGCCGAGTCGTGGATGGCCGCCGAGCACGAGGGCCCGGAGCGCACCGCCGAGGAGATCTCCCAGCTGCTGTACCAGGTGCAGGTGCTGATGCTGGCCAGCGGTCTGGAGCTGAAGGACGTCTACCGACATCTGTGAGTGCGCCCGCGTCGTTGATCTGATCCGATCGAAGGAGCACTCCGTCATGCTGCGTGTCGCCGTACCCAACAAGGGCGCCCTGGCCGAGAAGGCCGCCCAGATGCTGCGCGAGGCGGGCTACCGCCAGCGCACCGACCCCAAGGACCTGGTCTGCCCGGACGAGGCCAACGACATCGAGTTCTTCTACCTGCGTCCGAAGGACATCGCCACCTACGTCGGCTCGGGTGACCTCGACGTCGGGATCACCGGCCGGGACCTGCTGATCGACTCCGGCGCGCCCGCCGAGGAGGTGGTCGACCTGGCGTTCGCCCGGGCGACCTTCCGCTTCGCCGCCCGCCCCGGGGACGTCGGCGACGTGCAGGAGCTGGGCGGGCACCGGATCGCCACCGCGTACCCGGGGCTGGTCGAGCGCTACCTGGCCGACCTGGGCGTCAAGGCCGACGTGATCCGGCTCGACGGTGCGGTGGAGAACGCCATCCGGCTCGGGGTCGCCGACGTGGTCGCCGACGTGGTGGAGACCGGCGCGACCCTGCGTCAGGCCGGGCTGGTCGTCTTCGGTGACCCGCTGCTGCACTCCTCGGCGGTGCTGGTCCGCCGGGCCGGCGCGCCGGTCCACCCGCAGGCGGAGCAGTTGCTGCGTCGCCTGCACGGGGTGCTGGTGGCCCGCCGGTACGTGATGCTCGCCTACGACGTGCCGGCCGGCCTGCTCGACCGGGCCAGCGGCCTGACCCCGGGCATCGAGTCGCCGACGGTCTCCCCGCTGCACCGGGAGGGCTGGGTCGCGGTGCAGGCGATGGTGCTCCGCGACGACGTGCACCGGATCATGGATGAGCTGTACGAGTTGGGCGCCCGCGCGATCCTGGTCACCAACATCCACGCCTGCCGGCTCTGACCGCCGCCCCGCCCGCGCCCGGCCTGACCCGACCCGTCCCGGCGCGGCGGGTGGCGGCGCGACGCCGCCGGGGCCGGGTGGCAGACTGGAGCGGTGAGCGACACCGAGTTGATCCGTCTCAGGCCGCGTCGTGTCCGGGTCGTCTGCTGGGCCTCGGCGATCGCCCTGCTGGTGGTCTTCAGCCTGGTCGCCACCTCGTTGACCGGGGCGACCGGCGAGGGCTACGGCACCTTCCAGCGCGGCGACCAGTTCGCCATGATCGGCCTCGGCGTGTTCGGCGCGCTGGGCATCCTGCTGTTCACCCGGCCCCGGGTCGAGGCGGACGCCCGGGGGGTCCGGGTGCGCAACATCCTCGGCTCGTACGAGCTGCCGTGGGAGGTGGTCCGGGGGGTGCGCTTCGACCGGGGTGCGCCGTGGGCCAGCCTGGAGCTGCACGACGACGACCTGCTGCCGATGGTGGCGCTGCAGGCCGCCGACAAGCAGCGCGCGGTCGACGGGGTCCGTGCGCTGCGTCGGCTGCACCAGGCCCACCTGGCCGGCCTGGGCGGCACTCCGGCCCGTTGACCGCCCGACCCGGCCCGACCGGGACGGCGAGCACCGATGACACCCCGGTTCGTCGCCCTCCGCCGGGCTGTCGTACCGGGTTGACCTGCGGGCCCGGTTTGGGGGATGGCTGCGCCGGGGTGTAGTGTTGCCACGTCGACCAGACTGCCCCCGCCTGTGGCGTGTGGGTGGTCCCGAAGCGGAGCGCCTGCTCCCACCCGAGTCGCCCCCGAGGTGGCCGGGTCCGGTCACCGGTTCCGGGTTCGTCCCGGTGCCGGATGCGCGATCCTGTGATCGTGCCGACCGGTCGAGCGGGCCCTGGCATGCGCCGGGGCCTTCTGCTTTCCGGGTCGCCCCCACCCGGGGGCCGCGCGGGGTCGGCCACGCAGCAGACTCGACTCGAGGAGGCCCCATCAGCGTCGAACCACGCGTGAACGAGCAGATCCGGGCACGTGAGGTCCGACTGGTCGGCCCTGAGGGTGAGCAGGTGGGCATCGTCCCGCTGGAGCGCGCCCTGCAGCTGGCCGCGGACGTCGACCTGGACCTGGTCGAGGTTGCGCCGATGGCGCGCCCGCCGGTGTGCAAGCTCATGGACTTCGGCAAGTTCAAGTACGAGAGCGCACTCAAGGCGCGCGAAGCGCGGCGTAACCAGCAGCAGACCGTCATCAAGGAGATGAAGCTCCGGCCGAAGATCGACCCGCACGACTACGAGACCAAGAAGGGTCACGTGGTGCGGTTCCTCAAGGCCGGCGACAAGGTCAAGGTGACGATCATGTTCCGCGGTCGCGAGCAGAGCCGCCCGGAGCTGGGTTACCGGCTCCTGCGCAGGCTCGAATCCGAGATCACGGACCTGGGATACGTCGAGGCCGCTCCGAAGCAGGACGGCCGTAACATGATCATGGTTCTCGCTCCGCACCGGGCCGTCAAGGCATCCGCGGTCGCCGCCACGGCGTCCCGTGGGGGCCCCCGGGACCGGGCCGCGGAGGAATCGGCCGCCCCGGTAGATGGCGCGGCCCCGGCGGCCGGCGAGACCGCAGCAGCCGGCGAGGCCGGCCCGACCGCTGCCCCCAGCGGCCAGTAACAGGGAGAGACGTTCCACATGCCGAAGATGAAGAGCCACACGGGTATGGGCAAGCGGGTCAAGGTGACCGGCAAGGGCAAGATCGTCGCCCAGCAGGCCGGCCTTCGCCACAACCTGGAGAAGAAGCCGTCCACCCAGACCCGGCGGCTGACCGGCACGGTCGAGCTGGCCAAGTCCGACGTCAAGCGCATCAAGAAGCTGCTCGGCCGCTGACGCGCGCCACCTTTACCTAACAAGGAGTTGAGATGGCACGCGTCAAGCGGGCTGTGAACGCCCAGAAGAAGCGTCGTACCCTGCTGGAGACCGCGAGCGGTTACCGCGGTCAGCGCTCCCGGCTGTACCGCAAGGCCAAGGAGCAGGTGCTGCACTCGATGCAGTACGCCTACCGGGACCGTCGCGACCGCAAGGGCGACTTCCGGCAGCTCTGGATCCAGCGCATCAACGCTGGCGCCCGGGCCAACGGCATGACCTACAACCGGCTGATCCAGGGCCTGCGCCTGGCCGGCATCGAGGTCGACCGCAAGATCCTGGCCGACCTGGCCGTCCACGACGCCGCGGCGTTCGCCGCGATCGTCGAGCTGGCCCGCGCCGCCGTGGCGGCCGAGGGCACCGGTGGCGCCGCGGCCCAGGCCGCCTGACCCACCCCGGCAGCAGATCGAGGCGTCTCCCATGCAGTCACCACCGCGCGGGAGACGCCTCGACGCCGTCACCGGCCCATTCACCCCGCGTACGCCCCGGGTGGTCGCCGCCCGCCGGCTGCACCGCCGGCGCGACCGCGACGCCACCGGCCGGTTCCTGGCCGAGGGGCCGCAGGCCGTCCGGGAGGCCCTCGACCGCACCGGCACAGTGGTGGAGCTGTTCGGCACCCCGGCCGCGCTCGACCGGTACGCCGACCTCGCGGCCGGTGCCGCCCGCGCCGACCTGCCCGTCTCCGAGGTCACCGACGAGGCCCTGGCCGCGCTCACCGAGACCGTCACCCCGCAGGGTGTGGTCGCCGTCTGCCGGCACCTCGACGTGCCGCTGGACGACGCCCTGGCGCGCGGCCCCCGCCTGGTCGCGGTCCTCGCCGGCATCCGCGACCCGGGCAACGCCGGCACCGTGCTGCGCACCGCCGATGCGGCCGGCGCGGGGGCGGTGGTCTTCGCCGGCGACACCGTCGACCCGTACAACGGCAAGTGCGTACGCGCCTCCGCCGGCAGCCTGTTCCACGTCGACGTGGTCCGCGCCGCCGACCCGCAGGACGTGGTCGACGCGCTGCGCGCCGCCGGGCTCACCGTCCTCGCCACCACCGGCTACGGCGACAGCGACCTCGACGACCTCGCCGACCAGGGCCGGCTCGCCGGCCCCACCGGCTGGCTGTTCGGGGCCGAGGCGCACGGCCTGCCCGGGGAGTTGACCGCCGCCGCCGACGCCCGGGTCCGGGTGCCGCTGCACGGGCGGGCCGAGAGCCTGAACCTGGCTGCGGCCGCCGCCGTCTGCCTGTACGCTTCAGCCCGAGCACTGCGCCGACCACGGTCGGGCGCACACCCAGCAGGGGAGCAGGTCACGTGAGGAACGCGCCACGGCGTTCGTTTAGCCAGCCCGCCGGTGTCGGCGGGCGGCGGGCCTGACCTTCCTCCGCGCGTAACTCCCACCGGCGGGCTGCGGCACCGCCGCGCGTCCGTAGACTCGCCTAGCCGCCTGAGAAGGGCCGGCGCCGCCGTGAGGGAGTGCCCGTACGCCATGAGTTACCGCAACGATCCGTACGACCCGAAGCAGGTCGCCCTGCTCGACCCGGCCGCCCTGGCCGGGGCCGTGGCCGACGCCGAAAATGCGTTCGCCGCCGCCGCCGACCCGGACGCGCTGACCGCGCTGCGCCCCGCGCACCTCGGCGACCGGTCCCCGGTGTCGCTGGCCCGCCGGGAGATCGGCGCGCTGCCGCCGGCCGCCAAGGCCGACGCCGGCAAGCGGGTCAACGAGGCCCGCCGGGCCATCGAGTCCGCGTACGCCGCCCGCGCCGAGGTGCTCGACCGGGAGCAGGCGGCCCGGGTGCTGGTCGAGGAGCGGGTCGACGTGACCCTGCCGTACGACCGGCGGCCCCGGGGGGCGCGGCACCCGCTGTCGACCCTGATGGAGCAGATCAGCGACCTGTTCGTCGGGATGGGCTACGAGGTGGCCGAGGGCCCCGAGGTCGAGCTGGAGTGGACCAACTTCGACGCGTTGAACATCCCCGCCGACCACCCGGCGCGCGGGCTGATGGACACCTTCCACATCGCACCGCCGCCCGGCGCGGACACCTCCGGCCTGGTGCTGCGCACCCACACCTCGCCGGTGCAGGCGCGCACCATGCTCACCCGCAAGCCCCCCATCTACGTGGTGGTGCCCGGCCGGGTCTACCGCACCGACGAGCTGGACGCCACCCACGCGCCGGTCTTCCACCAGGTCGAGGGCCTGGTGGTGGACCGGGGCATCACGATGGCGCACCTGCGCGGCACCCTCGACCACTTCGCCCGCGCCATGTTCGGCGAGGGGGCGAAGACCCGCTGGCGTCCGCACTACTTCCCGTTCACCGAGCCGTCCGGGGAGTTCGACGTCTGGTTCCCCGAGCACCGCGACGGTCCGCGCTGGGTCGAGTGGGGCGGCTGCGGCATGGTCAACCCGAGGGTGCTGCGGGCCTGCGGCATCGACCCCGAGGTCTACTCCGGGTTCGCGTTCGGCATGGGCATCGACCGGACGGTGATGTTCCGGCACGGGGTCAGCGACATGCGGGACATGGCCGAGGGCGACGTGCGGTTCACCCGCGCGTTCGGGGCCGGGGCGTAGGGCGATGCGGGTACGAGTCACGGAGACGGTGGTCTGAGTCATGCGAGTTTCTGTCAGTTGGCTGCGGGAGTACGTCGACCTCCCCGTCGACCTGCCCACCGAGGACCTGGAACAGGCCCTGGTGGACCTCGGCATCGAGGTCGAGTCCGTGGTGGACCTGCGCCGTACGGTCACCGGTCCGCTGGTCGTCGGTGAGGTCCGCGAGATCGAGGAGCTGACCGGGTTCAAGAAGCCGATCCGGCACTGCCTGGTCGACGTGGGCACCGCCAACGGCACCGGCGAGTTGCAGCAGATCGTCTGCGGGGCGCGGAACTTCGCCCCCGGCGACCGGGTCGTGGTGATCCTGCCCGGCGGGGTGCTGCCCGGCGACTTCACCATCGGTGCCCGCAAGACGTACGGCCGGATGTCGGCCGGCATGATCTGCTCGGCGATGGAACTGGGCCTCGGCGACGACCACTCCGGCATCATCGTGCTGCCGCCGGACACCCCGGCCCGCCCCGGCGACGACGCCCGCCCGGTGGTGGGTCTCGACGACGTCGTGGTCGAGCTGGAGATCACCCCCGACCGGGGGTACGCGCTGAGCGTGCGCGGCATCGCCCGGGAGCTGGCGTACGCCCTCGGGGTGGCCTTCCGCGACCCGGGCCGGGTGCCCGCGCCGGCCGGTACGGCGCAGCCGGCGTACCCGGTGCAGGTGCGCGACACCGTCGGCTGCGACCGGTTCACCGCCCGGATGGTCCGGGGGGTCGACCCGACGGCGGCCACGCCCGGCTGGATGCGGCAGCGGCTCACCGTGGCCGGGGTGCGCAGCATCTCGCTGGCGGTGGACGTCACCAACTACGTGATGCTGGAACTGGGCCAGCCGATGCACGCCTTCGACGCCGACCGGATCACCGGCCCGCTGGTGGTGCGCCGGGCCGAGGCGGGCGAGAAGGTGACCACCCTGGACGGTGTGGTCCGCTCGCTCACCGCCGAGGACATGGTTATCTGCGACGACACCGGCCCGGTCTCGCTGGCCGCGGTGATGGGCGGCGAGACCAGCGAGGTGGTCGGCGGCACCACGAACGTGCTGCTGGAGGCCGCCCACTGGGACCCGGTGATGGTCGGCCGCACGGCCCGCCGGCACAAGCTGTTCAGCGAGGCGGCCAAGCGGTGGGAGCGGGGCGTCGACCCGGCGCTGCCGCTGGTGGCCCTGCAGCGCGCCGTCGAGCTGCTCACCACCCACGGTGGGGGCGAGGCCGGCGCGGAGATCCTCGACCTCGACCACGTCCGGCCGATGCGTCAGGTCGTCCTCCCGGTCGACCTGCCGTCGCGCCGGGTCGGGGTGGACTACTCCCCGCAGCGGGTGGTCGACCTGCTGGAGCAGGTGGGTTGCACGGTGATCCGGGGTGCCGACCGGCTGGCCGAGGACGCGGGCTCGGTCGCGACGACGGCCGGCGGCGGCGACGTGCTCACCGTCACCCCGCCGACCTGGCGGCCCGACCTCACCGACCCGGCCGACCTGGTGGAGGAGGTGGTCCGCCTCGACGGGTACGACCGGGTGCCGTCGGTGCTGCCCACCGCGCCCCCCGGCCGGGGGCTGACCTGGCAGCAGCGTCGCCGCCGGGCGGTGGCCCGCTCGCTCGCCGAGCGCGGCTACGTCGAGGTGCTGGCGCTGCCGTTCGTCGCCCCGGAGCTGGCCGACCAGCTCGGGCTGCCCGCCGACGACCCGCGCCGGCCGGCGGTACGGCTGGCCAACCCGCTGTCCGAGGAGGAGCCGCTGCTGCGCACGACCCTGCTCGGCCCGCTGCTGGGCATCCTCAAGCGCAACCTGGGCCGGGGTCACCGTGACCTGGCGCTCTACGAGATCGGGGCGGTGTTCCACCCGCGTCCCGGGGTGGGTGCGCCGCCGACCATGGGGGTGGACCGCCGGCCCACCGACGCCGAGTTCGCCGCCGCCGACGCGGTGGTGCCCGCCCAACCCCGGCACGTCGCGGTGGTGCTCACCGGGGACGTGGAGCCGGCCGGCTGGTGGGGGCCGGGCCGTGCCGCCGGTTGGGCCGACGCGGTGGAGGCCGGCCGGGCCGTGCTGGCCGCCGCCGACCTGCCGGCCGAGCGGATCGAGGTGCGGGCCGCCGAGCGGGCACCCTGGCATCCCGGCCGCTGCGCCGCGCTGCTGGTCGACGGGGAGGTGGTCGGTCACGCCGGTGAGCTGCACCCGGCGGTGCTGGCCGCGTTGGAACTGCCCCGCCGGACCAGCGCCATGGAACTCGACCTGGACGCCCTGCCGGCGGCCCCGGTGGTGTCCGCGCCGGCCGTGTCCGGGTTCCCCCCGGCGCTGATCGACGTGGCGTTGGTGCTGGACGACACGGTGCCGGCCGCCGACGTCCGGGCCGCGCTGGTCGAGGGGGCGGGCGAGCTGCTGGAGCAGGTCCGGCTCTTCGACGTGTACGCCTCGGAGTCGCTCGGCGCGGGTCGCCGGTCGCTGGCGTACAAGCTCACCTTCCGGGCACCGGACCGGACGCTGACCGTGGAGGAGGCGGTGGCCGCGCGGGACGCCGCCGTGGCCGTGGCCGCCCAGCGGTTCGGGGCGATCCTGCGGGGCGCCTGACCCGCACCGGCCTGACGACGGCCCCGATCCGGTCACCGGGTCGGGGCCGTCGCGGTCACACGTCGTCGGTGACCTCCCCGCACTCCCGGAGCCCCGCCAGGTCGCGAACCGTGATCCGCCGGTAGTCGGTCTCCACCAACCCGTCGGCGCGCAGTTCCCGCAGCGCCTTCTGGATGGAGGTCTCGGCCGCGCCGCAGATGGTGGCGAGTTCCGGCTGGGTCAGGCGGACGTCGATGACCACCGCGTCGCGGTCCTGCCGGCCGTGCGAGCGGCACAGCTCGGCCACCACCCGGGCCACCCGGATCTTCACCGGGTACGACGAGAAGTCGATCCGCCGACGGTTGGACCAGCGCAACCGGTCGGAGACCATGGCGGCCAGTTCGAGGGCGGCGTCCGGATGGTCGCGCAGGAAGGTCTTGAACTGCGCCGGCTGGATGACGCTGTACCGGGTGGGGCCGCAGGTGGTCACCGTCGCCGACCGGGGACGGTCGTTGAGCGCCGACATCTCACCCACCAGGTCACCGCCGACCCGTAGCGCCAGCAGGGCGGTCCGCCCGTCGGGCAGGGACGCGGTGACCTTCGTCAGGCCGTCCTCCAGCAGCACCAGGTGCGCCTCGTGGTGGCCCTCGTGAATGACGATCTGCCCGGCGGGCACCTGCCGGCGCACACCGGTGGCCAGCAACGCGTCCCGTACCGGGCGGTCGAGCCGTTGCAGGAAGGTCCCGTACGGCCAGTCGCCGTCGGGTCGGACGTGGGGTTGCCGCATCAGCACCGGCATCCTCCTCAGCAGACGAGAGGTGCCGAAGCGTATCCGGGCCGACACGGTTCGCACCGCCCCGCTGCGGGCCGCGAGGGTCTCGACGACCACCAGGGCCAGGATCACGGGCGGGGAGAGCCCGAGCGCCAGGAGCAGTTCGGTCAGGTTCGTCCACATGCTCCCAGCAGATCCGAGCCGGCCTAGCACGACATCTGTCCACGATGGGATGACCGGATGCCGACAGTCCCGGCGATGCCGTACTTCTAGGGGGTTTGCGCCCGGCGGGACCGATTCCATGGGCACGGTGGTGCCCGCTCGCCGAGCGGGCTGACGACGAAGGGTGTACCGATGCGACATCCCGAACGGCGTCTGCTGATCTCTGTGGACATGGAACGGTACAGCCGGCGCAGCAATCTTCAGCAGTACGAGGCACAACAGAACTTCCGTACGCTCCTGCACGCGGCGGCGACCGACGTGGGCCTGGACCGGGTCACCTGGATCACCCAGCAGGCCGGTGACGGTGAGCTGGCGATCCTGCCCCGCGACGTGCCGGAGTCCCGGGTGATCGGCCGGTTCGTGCCGGAGCTGAACCGGCGGCTGCGCGCGTTCAACAGCGACCGGACGCCACCCGCGCAGATCCGGCTGCGGGTGGCCGTGCACCAGGGCCTGGTGCACCTGGACGGCGCGAACGGCTTCCCCGGCCACGCCGTCGTGCACGTCTGCCGGCTCTGCGACGCCAAGCCGGTGCGCCAGGCGCTGGCCGCGTTCCCCGACGCGGGCGTGGCGCTGGTCGTCTCGACGCAGATGTACCGCGAGGTGGTCTGCGAGTACCCGGAGGAGATGCGGCCGGAGCGGTTCCGCCGGATCGAGGTCGAGCACCCGGAGAAGGAGTTCCGGGAGCCGGCCTGGCTCTACGTGGTCGACGAGGACATGTCGTCGTGGCCGTCGCCGCAGGAGCCGCCGTCGCCCACCGGGGAACCGCCTCCGGCCGGGTCGGACACCGGGGCGGGCGCGGCCCGGCCGGACACCGGAGCCGGCCCGGCCGGGCCCGGCATCCGCACCGGCGACATCCGGGTACGCGGACAGAACGCCATCGGCCCCAACGCCACGGCCATCGGATCGGTCGGACGCGACGTCGTGTTCGGCGGCGAGGGCGGCGGCCGATGAGGGAGACGTCGGATTCGTGGGAACCGGCGGACCCGGACGGCGGGGGACAGCCACCGCCGGTGGACGTCCCGTCGGACGCTCCCCACGACGACGGGCGCTGGTCGGACGAGGCCACGGCCGGCTGGTCCGAGGCGACGGACGCGCCCTCGGGGCAGCCCGCCGCCGAGGACGAGCCGGAGGAGGCACCGGACCCGACGGCAGTCCTGGCCCGCCTCACCGCGCTGCTCGGTGTCCCGGCGGGCATCGGGGTCGGTGACGTACGGGTCCGGGGTCAGAACGCGACCGGCCCGGGGGCGACGGCGATCGGCACCGTGAACATCACCACGGCGACCGTGGGGGCGGGCGGCCGGACCTGGTCCGAGACGCTCAGCGGCACCTGGGTCCGGCAGTTGGCCGACGGATACGCCCCCGCGCCGAGCGACCAGCGGCTCGACCGGCAGCTCAAGCTCCGTCACCTGGTCTGCCTCAGCGGTGCCGACGGTACGGGTCGACACACCGCCGCCTGCCTGGCGTCGGCCCGTCGGTACGGCTACGACCGGGTGGGGGTGCTCGACGCGGAGCACCTGTCGGACCTGTTGGGCACCGACGCCCCGGTACGGTCCGGCCACGGTTACACGCTGGCGCTCGGCGAGGAGGCGGTCCGGGACCTGGACGGCATGACCCTGGTGGGCCTGTCGGCGAGGCTGGAAGCCACCGGAAGCAGCCTGGTGCTGGTCGGTGACTTCGAGCGCCGGGAACAGGAGTTCGCGGGGCATCTGGTGCCCCACCGCCCGGCGGCCCCGGCGGAGGTGTTCCGGGCCCAACTCCGCCGGTTGTTGCGGGGGCAGTGCGTCGGCTGGTGCGTCGACGGCTGCACCGGAGACTGCGTCGACGTGTACGTCGAGGAGGAGTGCGTCCCGCATCCGCTGCTCGCGGCCCACCTGGCCGGCGGTCCGCGCGCCGCTGAGGTCGTCCGGCTGGCGGAGCTGATCGCCCAGGCGCCGCCACGCGCCGGCGACCTGACCGAGCGGCTGGAACGACTGCTCCCCCGGCAGTTGCGGGAACGCGCCAGACGGGTGCTCGCCGTCGAGGACGACGGCGTCGAGGGGGCGTCCCGGTGGGACGTCGACCAGCGGCGGGCGTTCCGGTTGTCGTGCGCGGTGCTGGCCGGGCAGTCCGTGGTCGAGGTCCAGGCGGCGGCCGGACGGCTGCTCGCCGCGCCGGTGCCGGGCGACGACGGTACGACGGCCCCGGCACCTGTGGGGTTCCTGGGCGGGGTGGTGGACCTGCTGCTCGGCCCGGTACTGCGGCAGGCCGTCGTTCTGGTCGACGACGACCGGCTCCACGGCGGGCGGCGGATCGAGTTCGCGCCCGGCAACGACCAGCTGCGGACCAGCCTGCTGGAGGTCGCCTGGTCGGACTGGTGGCTGCCGGAGCACTTGCTCGGGTGGCTCGCGACCCTGGTGCGGACGGGCAATCCGGGTGTCCGGGAGGCCGCCGCGGGAGCGGTCGGCTGGTCGGCCCGGCACGGGGTGCGGGTCGCGTTGGAGACGGTGGACCGGCTGGCCCGGGAGCGCCGTGCCGGCGTTCGGCAGGCCGCCGCCATCGCGCTGGTCGCCATGGCCATGCAGCCGGAGCTGCGGCAACGGGTGCGTACGGAGTTGGACCGGTGGGCGTCGAGCGGACCGGCCCACCTGCGTGACACGGTGGCCCGCGCCTACGCGTTGGGGCTGGCCCGGCTCTGGCCGGACACCGCCCTGCTGCATCTGCGGCAGATCGCCCGGGCGCGGATGCAACGGTGGCACCACTCGGTGGTGCGCGGCCTGGTGGAGGTGCACACCGCCGGTCACCAGGCGACCGTGCTGCCGGCCCTGGCCCAGTGGACCCGCGCGGAGGATCCGGAGGTGTGGCTGCACGCCGGGCGGGCGTTGCGCCAGCTCGCCGACCGGTGGGCACCCGCGCCCCGGGAGCACTGGCCGGAACTGCTCGATCTGGCCCGGGTCGGGACCGTGTCGATGACCGACCTGGCCGACTGCTGGGCCAATGCGCTCAGCCTGCCCACGACCGCCTACCGCTCGTGGCGCACGCTCGGCTTCTGGCTGAACCGGGCCGACGGCCATCCCGAGGTCGCCGCCTACTGCCTGGAGCTGCTCGGGCTGGTGGTGGCGGGTCGGGCGCCGCTGCGGCACCGACTGGACCACCAGCTGCGTCACGTCTGGAAACCCCTGATGCCCCGCAACACCCTGCTCGACGACGTACGCCGACTCACCGACGAGGACCACTCATGAACGGGTACTCCAGCACCACCGCCGGCACCCAGGTGCCGGTGCCGCAGCGCCGCTCCTGGTGGCAGGGTCTGTTTGGCACGCCGGTGCCTCCGGTGCCGACGCCGCCACCACTGCCACCGGCACCGGTCACGGTGTCGTTCCGGCAGGACGCCCCGCAGCCGTTGCTGGTGCCGGCGAAGGGGGACGCCTTCGACTTCCGGGTGTACCCCGTGTATGTCTGGACCGGCCGGCGGATGACGTTCGAGGAGCTGAAGTACCGCGCCGAGCGGTATCTCGACTGGGCCGGCGGGATCGTCCGGGAGCGGGTCGTCGACGTGTCGCGGGAGTTCGAGCCGCACCGCTCACACGAACTGGAGCGGGTGCTCAACGACCGGCTCGCCGGGCAGCGGTGGCCGGCGAACGAGTCGTTGCCGCAGTTCACCGCCCACGTCCGGGTCAGCCCCGACGAGCGGGTACGCGACCGGCTGCGGCCGTACTGGGAGGAACGGATCAGGCTGGAGTGTGAGCACGAGTTGCACAAGATCCGGGCCCGGCACGTCGACGATCTGACCCGCCGGTGGTGCGCGGTGCTCCAGGCGTTGGAGGCCGATCCGGTGACGATGCACGCGGCACGGCTGACCGGCGAGCAGTTCGCCGAGGTGTTCCGCCGTTACGTCGACGAGCGCCGGGCGACGGTGCCGGAACTGGTGACCCTGCTCCGGGAGGCGGTCCGGGGGCACCACGACCTCAATCTGGGCCCGTCGGAGTACACCGAGGCATGGGACGTCGCGCTGCGGACGTACGAGCGCGAGCACGGGCTCGTTCAGCGGACCGGCTGAGCGGGGGCGTCTTCCGGAGGCGGCCCGGCCTCCGGAAGACGCCGTACGGTCAGCTGGTGAAGGGCAGCACGACGCGGGAGGCGTCGCCGACGCCGAGGGTGGTCGGGGTGCCGCCGATGGCGTTCCAGACCTGCACGGTCACCGTCCCGCCCCGTAGGTTGCCGAGGCTGCCGGTGGCTGAGCGCAGCCCCTGGGTCTGCCGGTAGCGCTCGACGCCGGGCACCGGGTCGGTGGCGAAGTAGGCGTACGTCTCGACCCGGTCGGCGGTGCCGTCGCCGGTGAGGTCGTACGACACCCGGGCCTGGACGCCGTCGCCGACGGCGGTGCCGGCGTCGACGGCCAGGTCGAAGGTGGTGGCTGCGCCGGTCCAGGTGCCGGTGAGCCCACGGGCGGTGAAGACCCGGGCGTTGGTGGGGGTGCCGTCGTGGTTGCCGTTCGCCGCCGCCAGGGTGACCGTGCCGGCGGGTCCGGTGGTGCCGGCCAGGGTGCCGTCGGCCTGGAGATGGCGGGTCGCGTTCCACGGCTGGCCGGGGGACGGGGTCTGGCTGGCGGTCGGGGTCGGGCTGGCGGTGGGCGTCGGGGCGGTCGTGCCGGTGAACGGGGTGAGGGTGAGGCCGGCGGCGCGCGGGTCGCCGTCGTGCACCAGGGACTCCTGGGCGAGCACGTCGTCGAAGGCGAAGCCGTACGCCCGGCCGTCGACCATGTGCTGGTGGATGATCCGCGAGTAGTGGTTGGTCAGCGTGCCCCGGTAGAAGTCGGCCGGGCCGCCGCCGGGCTGCGTGGTGATGGTGTCGAGGGTGGTGCGGTGCAGGGCGGCGCAGAGCGTCCGGGCGATCGGCCCGACCACCTGGTCGTTGGGGGCGGCGAGGGTCCCGTCGCAGTCCCACACGTCGGAGCTGGTGGGCCTGGTGAAGGTGGCGACCTGTCGGCCGGCCGGGTCGGTGAACGTCATCGTGGTGCCGGCGGTACGCCCGAGGTAGCGCACGTCGGGCCGGTCGGTGAACGGGGTGACGGTCAGCGTCCGGGTGGTGTAGGAGCGCCAGGCCGCGTCGATGTACGGGTCGAGGTAGCCGGAGGCGAACCGGCCGGCGTCGACGGCCTTGCCGGGGGAGAGCACCCGCAGCACCGTGCCGTCGGACCGGGTCTGCACGGTGTCCGCCCAGCCGGGCTGGGCGCGGACGGCGTCGATGACGGCCTGCCGGCCGCCGTTGACGAGTTGGCCGGCCCGCCGGGTGGTGCCGCTCGCGCCGGTGACGCTGACCGCGTGCGGGACGGCGAACATGTCGACCTGGGTGCTGTTGAGCCAGAGTCCGGCATCGTTGTAGGTGAACTCGGACCAGTCGAACAGGATGTCGCGGTTGGGGTCGCCGGCGGCCCAGGGGGCTGGCTGGACCAGGCCGTCCGGGGTCAGTGAGAAGCGCAGCTTCTGGCCGAAGGAGAAGTAGACCCGGCCGGAGAGGCCACGGGGGACCCGTAGCGTGACGGAGCCGCCGTTGGCGGGTCCGGCGATCGCGACGTCGGGGGCGGGGGTGGGCGGTTGGCCGCCGGCCGGCCAGGGGGTGAAGACGCCCCCGGCGGTCACGTAGCCGAGCCGGCCGGAGGCGAGGTCGACGCCGAGGAGGTAGAGGTGGACGGCCTCCGCCCGGCCGGTGCTGTTGGTGACCGTCAGCGGGAGCGGGGACGGTCCGACGGCGCGGGTGGGCGCGGTGGTGAGGCCGAGGGTGGTGACGCCGGCGATCACGATCGCGGCGAGGGCGGTGGCCCAGCTTCTCGGGGTACGCAAGGACGGCTCCTTCGGCCGGGCCGCAAGCGGCAGGCGGGTGGTTTGTGGCTGATGGGCGACTAGAGAGCGCTCTCTCAGCATGGCCAAGACCCTCATGGCTGTCAATGCACGTGAGTGGTCCAGGTCACTTCTTCATGTCCATGCAGTAGGCTGTATTAACTTGCACAGAAGGTCGGTGGGTCGCTAACCTTCTCTGCATAGTCATGCGGAGGTTGGAATGGGTATCCGAGTTGCGGTCGCCGGGGCGAGTGGTTACGCCGGGGGCGAGCTGCTGCGCCTGATCGCCGGTCATCCCGAGTTCGACCTGGTCGCGGCCACCGCGCACCGCCAGGCCGGTGCGCCGGTCACCGCCGTACACCCGCAGCTCGCGGGGTTGGACCTGACGTTCGCGGCGACCGACCCGGCGACGCTGGCCGACGCGGACCTGGTCTTCCTGGCCCTGCCGCACGGCGAGTCGGCGGCGCTCGCCGCCGGGCTGCCGGAGTCGGTGCGGGTGGTCGACCTCGGTGCCGACCACCGGCTGCGCGACGCCGACGCCTGGTCCCGGTACTACGGCGGCCCGCACGCCGGGGCGTGGACGTACGGTCTGCCGGAGCTGCCCGGCCAGCGCGCGGCGATCGCCGGGGCGACCCGGGTCGCCAACACCGGCTGTTACGCCGTCGCCATCACGCTGGCCCTCGCGCCGCTGATCGCCGCCGGTGCGGTCGCGCCGGCCGACGTGGTCGTGGTGGCCGCCTCCGGCACCTCCGGCGCCGGTCGGGCCGCCAAGGCGCACCTGCTCGGCAGCGAGGTGATGGGGGACCTGTCGCCTTACAAGGTCGGTGCCCACCAGCACGTTCCGGAGATCAAGCAGGCTACCGGCGCGACCGGGCTGTCGCTGACCCCGGTGCTGGCCCCGATGCCGCGTGGCATCCTCGCCACCGTCACCGCCGTGCCCACCGGCGACGCCGACCCGCGTGCGGTGCTCGCCGACGCGTACGCCGACGCGCCGTTCGTGCACCTGCTGCCCGAGGGGGCGTGGCCGCACACCGCCGCGACCGCCGGGGCGAACTCCTGCCACCTCCAGGCCACCGTCGACGTCGACTCCGGCCGGGTGATCGTGGTCAGCGCCATCGACAACCTCGGCAAGGGCGCCGCCGGCCAGGCGGTGCAGAACGCCAACCTGATGCTCGGCCTGCCCGAAACCACCGGCCTGTCTACTTTCGGAGTTGCCCCGTGAGCGCGAGGAGCGCAGCGCAGCGGAGCCCCGCAGTCGCGAACGAAAGGTTAGTCCAGTGACTGTCACCGCCCCTCGGGGCTTCCGTGCGGCCGGTGTCGCGGCCGGGTTGAAAAGCGGCGGGGCCACCGACGTCGCCCTGGTCGTCAACGACGGTCCGGACGCCGGGGTGGCCGGCGTGTTCACCACCAACCGGGTCAAGGCCGCGCCGGTGCGCTGGACGCAGCAGGTCGTCCGGGGCGGCGTGGTCCGCGCGGTGGTGCTGAACTCCGGTGGCGCGAACGCCTGCACCGGCCCGGCCGGTTTCCAGGACACCCACGCCACCGCCGAGCACACCGCCGCCGCGCTCACCGCGTCCAGCCCCCGGCTGCGGCTCGGTGCCGGTGACGTGGCGGTCTGCTCGACCGGGCTGATCGGCGAGCGGTTGCCGATGGACAAGCTGCTGCCGGGGGTGCGTACCGCGATCCGGGCGTTGGCCCGCGACGGCGGTCCGGCCGCCGCCGAGGCGATCATGACCACGGACACCCGGCCGAAGACCACCGTCGCCCGGGGCGCCGGGTGGAGCGTGGGCGGGATGGCGAAGGGCGCGGGCATGCTCGCCCCCGGCATGGCCACCATGCTGTGCGTGCTGACCACCGACGCGGTGGCCGGGCCGGAGCTGCTGGACGCGGCGTTGCGGGCGGCCACCCGGGTCACCTTCGACCGGGTCGACTCCGACGGCTGCATGTCCACCAACGACACGGTGCTGCTGCTGTCCAGCGGGGCGTCCGGGGTGGAACCCGACGAGGCGGAGTTGACCGCCGCCGTCACCGCGGCCTGTCACGACCTGGCCCAGCAGTTGGTGGCCGACGCCGAGGGGGCGACCAAGGAGGTCGCCATCGAGGTGGTCGGTGCCGCCGACGAGGACGACGCGGTCGAGGTGGGCCGTTCGGTGGCCCGCAACAACCTGGTCAAGACGGCGTTGTTCGGCAATGACCCGAACTGGGGGCGGATCCTGGCCGCGGTCGGCACCACGGCCGCCGCGTTCGACCCGGACGCGGTGGACGTGGCGGTCAACGGGATCTGGGTGTGCCGTTCCGGTGCCGCCGCCGAGGACCGGTCCAAGGTCGATCTGACCGGCCGGGACGTCACCATCCGGATCGACCTGCACGCCGGCGCGGCGGCGGCCACGATCTGGACCAACGACCTGTCGCACGCGTACGTGCACGAGAACTCGGCGTACTCGACATGAGCCTGTCCGCGGATCTCACCCGGGCCCAGGCGAAGGCCGAGACGCTGATCGAGGCGCTGCCCTGGCTGGCCCGGTTCTCCGGGGCCACCGTCGTGGTCAAGTACGGCGGCAACGCGATGGTCGACCCGACCCTGCAACGGGCCTTCGCCGCCGACATGGTCTTCCTGCGGTACGCCGGGCTCAAGCCGGTCGTGGTGCACGGCGGCGGCCCGCAGATCTCGGCGATGCTCGGCCGGCTCGGCATCGCCAGCGAGTTCAAGGGTGGCCTGCGGGTCACCACGCCGGAGGCGATGGACGTCGTCCGGATGGTGCTGGTGGGCCAGGTCGGCCGGGAACTGGTCGGCCTGATCAACGCGCACGGGCCGTTCGCCGTGGGCCTGTCCGGCGAGGACGCCGGCCTGTTCACCGCCGTGCGCCGGCCCGCCTGGGTCGACGGCGAGGCGGTCGACGTGGGCCAGGTGGGTGACGTGGAGTCGGTGGACGTCTCGGCGGTGACCGACCTGATCGCCGCCGGCCGGATCCCGGTCATCTCGACCGTCGCGCCGGACGCCGACGGGGTGCTGCACAACCTCAACGCCGACACCGCCGCCGCCGCGCTGGCGATCGCCCTGGAAGCCCGCAAGCTGGTCGTCCTCACCGACGTGGCCGGCCTGTACGCCGACTGGCCGGACACCGCCAGCCTGGTCAGCGAGATCGGCACCGACGCGTTGGCGAAGCTGTTGCCGTCCCTGGAGGCGGGGATGGTGCCCAAGATGGAGGCCTGCCTGCGGGCGGTGCGCGGGGGAGTGCCCGCCGCGCACGTCGTCGACGGCCGGGTCGCCCACTCCACGCTGCTGGAGGTCTTCACCTCGGAGGGGTTCGGCACGATGGTCGTCGACACCCCGACCGGGTCCACCACCAACCAGGAAGGCACGGTCGGTTCATGAGCACGCTGGTGGAACGCTGGCGGCAGTCCATGATGGACAACTACGGCACCCCGCCGCTGGCGCTGGCCTCCGGTTCGGGCGCGGTCGTCGTCGACGAGGCCGGCCGGGAGTACGTCGACCTGCTCGGTGGCATCGCGGTCAACTCCCTCGGGCACGCCCACCCCGCCGTGGTGGCCGCCGTGTCCAAGCAGGTCGCCACCCTCGGTCACGTCTCCAACCTGTTCGTCGCCGAACCCCCGGTGGCGCTGGCGGAACTGCTGCTGGCGCTGGCCGGCCGGCCGGGCCGGGTGTTCTTCGCCAACTCCGGCGCGGAGGTCAACGAGGCCGCGTTCAAGCTGTCCCGGCTCACCGGCCGGTCGCACGTCGTCGCCACCGTCGGCGGTTTCCACGGCCGGACCATGGGGGCCCTGGCGTTGACCGGCCAGCCGGCGAAGGCCGACCCGTTCCGCCCGCTGCCCGGCGACGTCGACCACGTCCCGTACGGCGACGTGGCGGCGCTGGCGGCGGCCGTCACCGACGCGACGGCGATGGTGATCCTGGAGCCGGTGCAGGGCGAGAACGGGGTGGTCGTCCCGCCGCCCGGCTACCTGGCCGAGGCGCGGCGGATCACCACCCGGCACGGGGCCCTGCTGGTCCTCGACGAGGTGCAGACCGGCATCGGGCGCACCGGGTACTGGTTCGCCCACCAGGCCGAGGGGGTCGAACCGGACGTCGTCACCCTGGCCAAGGGGCTCGGCGGCGGGTTGCCGATCGGCGCCTGCCTGGCCTTCGGCCGGGCCGCCGAGCTGCTGCGCGCCGGGTCGCACGGCACCACCTTCGGCGGCAACCCGGTGAGCTGCGCCGCCGCCCTGGCAGTGGTTTCCACGATCGCCAGCGAGGGGCTGCTCGACCACGTCAAGCGCATCGGCGAACGGCTGCGCCGGGGCGTCGAGGCGCTGGGCCACCCACTGGTCACCGAGGTACGCGGGGCCGGGCTGCTGCTCGGCATCGTGCTCGCCGCGCCGGTCGCCGGCCCGGTGGCCGAAGCGCTGCGGTCGGCGGGGTTCCTGGTCAACCCGGTCCAGCCGGGGGTGATCCGGCTCGCCCCGCCGCTGGTGCTCACCGCCGGGCAGGTCGACGCGTTCCTGGCCGCCCTCCCCGCCGCCCTCGACGCCGCCACCCCCAACCCCACCCCGACCCCGACGGAGACCCGCACATGATCCGGCACCTGCTGGCCGACGACGACCTCACCCCGGCCGAACAGTCGGCCGTGCTCGACCTGGCGGCCCGGATGAAGGCCGACCGGTTCGGGTTCACCCCGCTGGCCGGGCCGCGTTCGGTAGCGGTCCTGTTCGACAAGCAGAGCCTGCGGACCAGGATCTCCTTCGACGCCGGCATCGCCGAACTCGGCGGCCATCCGCTGGTGGTGGACACCCAGGTCACCCACTTCGGGCGGGGCGAGACGCTCGGCGACGCCGGCCGGGTGCTGTCCCGCTACGTCGCGGCCATCGTGCTGCGCACCCATGGCGACGACCGGATCGCCGAGGTGGCGGAGCACGCCACGGTGCCGGTGGTCAACGCGCTGACCGACGGCTACCACCCGTGCCAGCTCCTGGCCGACCTGCTCACCGTCCGCGAGCACTGCGGCGGCACCGCCGGGCGGACCCTGGCGTACGTGGGGGACGCGGCGAACAACCTGTCGCACTCGTACCTGCTGGCCGGGGCGACCGCCGGGATGCACGTGCGGGTCGCCGGGCCGGCCGGGTTCCAGCCCGATCCGGGGGTGCTGGACCGGGCCGGGAAGATCGCCGCCGGCACCGGCGGGTCGGTGCGGGCGCTGGTCGACCCGGTGGAGGCGGTCCGGGACGCCGACGTGGTCGCCACCGACACCTGGACCTCGATGGGGCAGGAGGACGACGGGCTGGACCGGATCACCCCGTTCCTGCCGTACCAGGTGAACGCCGCGCTGCTCGGCCACGCCCGGCCGGACGTGAAGGTGCTGCACTGCCTGCCCGCGCACCGGGACGAGGAGATCACCAGCGAGGTGCTCGACGGCCCGCACAGCGTGGTCTTCGACCAGGCGGAGAATCGGCTGCACGCCCAGAAGGCGCTGCTGACCTTTCTCCTGGAGGCCTCCTCATCATGACCGCGCCGACCCGCGCCGCCCGGCACGCCCGCATCGTCGAGTTGATCAGGGCCAGGGCGATCCGTTCCCAGACCGAGCTGGCCGACCTGCTGGCCGCCGACGGGGTGCAGGTCACCCAGGCCACCCTCTCCCGGGATCTGGAGGAGTTGGGTGCGGTGAAGGCCCGGGGCGGTGACGGGCGGGCCGGCTACCTGATCCCCGAGGACGGCCACCGGCCGCTGCGTGACGCCGAGGCGGCCCCCGCCCGGCTGATCCGGCTGCTGCGGGAACTGCTCAACGGGGTCGACTCCAGCGGCAACATCGCGGTGCTGCGTACCCCGCCGGGCGCGGCGCACTACCTGGCCAGCGCGGTGGACCGGGCGGGCCTGTCCGAGGTGGTCGGCACCATCGCCGGTGACGACACCATCCTGGTGGTGGCCCGGGAGGCCGACGGCGGGGCCGCGCTGGGTGAGAAGCTCGCCGGGTGGGCCCGCCGCGACGACGGCGGCGAGACGAACACCCCGTGACCTGTCGGGTCACGGGTTCACAGCTGACGGACGGGCCGGCGGCGGGGGCGTGTACCCCACCGTCGGGGAGCGAAAGGTGAGCACTGCCAGAATGAGCGGCGTGGACGACAAGAGCCTGACCGAGAACAGCGCCGCGACGAACCGGACGAGTCTGTGGGGTGGCCGGTTCGCCGGTGGCCCCGCCGAGGCCCTGGCGCGGCTGTCGGTGAGCGTCCAGTTCGACTGGCGTCTCGCCCCGTACGACATCGCGGGTTCCCGGGCGCACGCCCGGGTGCTGGCCGGCGCGGGGCTGCTCGACCCCGACGAGCTGGGGCGCATCCTGGCCGCGTTGGACGACCTGGAGGCGGCCTGCGCGTCCGGGCAGTTCCGCCCGACGATCGACGACGAGGACGTGCACACCGCGTTGGAGCGGGGTCTGCTGGAGCGGCTGGGCAGCCTCGGCGGCAAGCTGCGCGCGGGCCGCTCCCGCAACGACCAGGTCGCCACCGACCTGCGGCTGTATCTGCGGGATCACGCCCGGGGGGTGGCGGCACGGCTGGTCGAGCTGGCCGAGGCCCTGGTGGAGCAGGCGGAACGGCACGTCGACACGGCCGCGCCGGGGATGACCCACCTCCAGCACGCCCAGCCGGTCACCTTCGGGCACTGGCTGCTGGCCCACGTCCAGCCGTTGCTGCGGGACCTGGAGCGGCTGCGCGACTGGGACCACCGTACGGCGGTCAGCCCGCTCGGCGCGGGTGCGCTGGCCGGGTCGGGCCTGCCGCTGGACCCGGTGGTGGTGTCCAAGGAACTGGGCTTCCGGACGTCGTTCGCCAACTCGATGGACGCGGTCGCCGACCGGGACTTCGTCGCCGAGTTCCTCTTCGTCACCGCGCTGGTCGGGGTGCACCTGTCCCGCCTCGGCGAGGAGGTGGTGCTCTGGACGTCGCACGAGTTCGGCTGGGTGGAGCTGGACGACGCGTTCGCCACCGGGTCGTCGATCATGCCGCAGAAGAAGAACGCGGACATCGCCGAGCTGGCCCGGGGCAAGTCCGGCCGGCTGGTCGGCGGGCTGATGAGCGTGTTGACGATGCTCAAGGGCCTGCCGCTGGCCTACGACCGGGACATGCAGGAGGACAAGGAGCCCGCGTTCGACGCGGTCGACACCCTGGAGCTGCTGCTGCCGGCGCTGGCCGGGATGATCTCCACGATGACCGTCCGGGTGGACCGCCTGGTCGCCGCCGCGCCGGTGGGCTTCTCGCTCGCCACCGAGATCGCCGACTGGCTGGTCCGGCGCAACGTGCCGTTCCGCGACGCGCACGAGATCACCGGCAAGCTGGTGGCGCTCTGCGCGGCCCGGGACTGCGCCCTCGACGAGGTCTCCGACGCTGATCTGGCGGCGGTCAGCGAGCACCTCGACCCGTCGGTCCGTGACGTGCTGTCGGTCCGGTCGGCGTTGGCCGCCCGGATCACCCCCGGCTCCACCGGCCCCGGTCCGGTCGCCGACCAGCTCGCCGCCGCGTCCGACCAGCTCACCGGCTGGCGGGAGTGGGCCGCCGAGCGGGTCGTCCCCCGCTGAGCTGACCCGCGCCGGTCGTCCGTCGTCCCCTGCTGCGGGGCACGGACGACCGGGCGTGGTCAGGCGGGGCGTTCGCGGCGGGGCAGCTTCGCCACCACCGCCTCGTACGAGCCGTCGACCGCCTCGACCAGTTCGTCGTCGGGGATGGCGCCGCCCAGGTCGAGCGCGTTCCAGCCGGAGCGGCCGACGTACGGCATCGGTCGGGCGTCGGCGGGGAACCGGTGCAGCCACTCGTCGGCGACCTCGCGGCTCGGGCCGCACTTCACCCCGACCCGGGCGGTGCCGTCGGGTGCGCCGAGGAACGCGAAGATCCGGCTGCCCACCTTCACCACCTCGTCGCCCTCCCAGGGCCGGTCCAGCCAGGCCCCCGGCTTGCCGAGGCAGTACGCCAGCATCTCCTCGCGGGTCACGGTGTCCTCCCGGTGCGGTGGTGGTCGGCCCAGTCTCCCCGAACCGGCCCCCTCCGGCCGGTCGACCGACCTGGCCGTTGTCGCCGCGTCGCCGGTGGCGGAGGGAAGGTCATCACGGTAGGTGACCAGGGCTCCGTGACCACGGTGAGTGACCTCTGCTCCTCGGACACCCACATCCCTTCGTGTCCTTTGCTCTGCTGCCCTTTCCGCGACACCCGCTTGACCTGCGGATGTCGCTGGAGCTGAGGCGGCAGTCCGGAACAGCAGTCGTTACTCAGGGTGTCTGTCGCGTCGAGGTCAGCAGAGCAAAGCGTCGCAGCGGGGACGGCGGCGGCGGCCAGCGAACTACTCCCAGTAGTGGAGTGGTGGCCGGGGTTGACATCGTCGCGTCGACGGTCAGGTGGTCCGGCTGACCAGGCGTTCGTAGCGCTGCCGGGCGGCCTGTGCGCTGCCCAGGCCGAGGCCGTGGCCGATCGTCTGCCAGGTCAGTCCCCGGGCCCGTGCCGTCGTCAGCAGGCCCGCCTCCAGCGTGTCGAGTTCGGCCCGCAGGTGTGGCAGCAGGGTCAGCGCAGCCATCAGGTCGGCGCCGTCGACGGGCTCCTCGTCGGTGTCCGGCACGATCCCGCCGGCGGCGAGCGCGGTGACCACGCAGACCGCCTCCCACGGGTCGGCGAGGTGCGGGTTGGTGTGCCGGCGGCGTCGGGCATCGGTGTCGGCGTGCCGCTCGCTGAGCCGGTGCAGTGCGGCGTAGGTCCGTTCGGCCCGGGCGCGGCTCGCGTCGGGTGCGGTGAAGGCGTCGCTCATCACCCCATCCCAAACCATCAACGAAGCGTTGTCAACGAAACGTTCAAAGGTCCTCGTCGGTTTGCCGATCTTCGCCCGGTGGCGTTACCTGGACCGGTGGACTACCCGTGGCTGCACGCCCCCGCCGCCGAGGTCGCCGAGACGGCGCGCACCCTGCTCGGCTGGGAGCTCGCCGCCGGCGGCGTCCGGGTCAGGCTGACCGAGGTCGAGGCGTACGCGGGCACCGGTGAGGACCCGGCGTCGCACGCCCACCGGGGCCCCACCCCCCGGACCACTGTGATGTTCGGCCCGGCCGGGCACGCCTACACGTACTTCGTGTTCGGCATGCACTGGTGTCTCAACATCGTCTGCGGCCGGGACGGTGAGGCGGCGGCCGTCCTGGTGCGGGCCGGTGAGGTGGTCGACGGGTTGCCGACCGCCCGTGCCCGTCGGGGCGACGTCGCCGACCGGGACCTGGCCCGGGGGCCCGCCCGGCTGGCCGTCGCGCTCGGCGTCACCGCGTCGGCGAACGGCACCTGCGTGCTCGACGGGAGCGGCCCCCTGCTGCTGAGCCCACCCACCCGCCCGGTCGCCCGGGCCGAGGTCTCCGCCGGCCCCCGGGTCGGGGTGGCCGCCGCCCACGACGTGCCCTGGCGGTTCTGGATCACCGGCGATCCGACGGTCAGCCCCTACCGCCGGCACGTACCCCGACGTCGCACCTGACCGGCAGATCCGGGTCGGGAAAGCCCAGCGCGGTGAGAGGACTGCCGGTGCTGGGCGAACCTCGCCCGGTTCCGGGTGGAGGGGCGAAGGGCTAGCTGATCAACTGCTCGAACTCCGCTGCCGTCAATCCCGCCTGACGGAGGATGGATGCGAGGGTGCCCCGTTTGATCGTGCTGTGGTTCGGAACCACCACCACGTTTCCTGCGGAGTCGCGGTACACGGCATGGCTGCCCCGAGTTCGGACGTGATCGAACCCGGCCTTGGCGAGTCCGGCGATGACCTTGCGGAGCGGCAGATCGGCCAGCGCCGGACTCACGCGGCTTTGCCGACCTGGAAGGAGGTGACCAGAGGGGTTGCCTCGATGGCGGGCTGCGCGACCTCCTCAAGGTACGCCTCGACGGCCTCCCGCAGGTTGACCAGTGCCTCGTCGACCGACCCGCCCTGGCTCGCCACGTCCAGTTCCAGGCAGCGGGCGACGTACCAGTCGTCTTCCTGATGGACAGCGGCCGTGAACGTTCTCACCATTTCCACCCTCCCAGAACACCGGTCCGTGCTCATCCTACGAGCCCGGCGGACATTTCCGTGCGTCGCCGACCCGCTGACGGCGTGCCGCAGTTCTTCCGTCGTCGCAACAAGGCGGGGGCGCCCGGTCATGGCGAAGTTGGTTAGCATTCGCGCGCAACCATGACCCTGGAGGTGGTCTGGATGGACTCACACGAGGCTGGAGTGCTGGTCGGTCGGCTGGCCTGCGTGGTCATTCCGCTGCTGGCGATGCTGGTGCTGGCCGCGGTGGTTGTGGTGGCGGTGCAGCTGGCCCGCCGCCGGCCGACCCCGCCCGGGCCACCCCCGGCGGCCCCGTCCTGGCCCCCGCCCGGCCCGGCCGGGTACGGCCCGCCCGCCGCGCCGTCGCACCCCACGCCGCCGGCCACCGGTTCCGCCGGGGACACTCCGCCGGCCCCCGCCGGTCCGCCGTCGGGCGCATCGGACCAGCCCGGCCCGGGTACGCCCCCGGAGGGGGAGCGACCGCCGGCGGGGTGACCGGGGCCACCCCGGGCGTGGTCGCCGCCGGAATAGTTGACGCTGCAACTATGTTGTGCGCGACGTCCGGGTACCACGAACGGTCCCGGTATCTCAGACGCGAGGAGCTGGTCATGCAGTTCGGAGTCTTCACCGTCGGCGATGTCACGGTCGACCCGACCACCGGACGGGAGCCGACCGAGCACGAGCGGATCAAGGCGATGGTGGCGATCGCCCTCAAGGCCGAAGAGGTCGGTCTCGACGTCTTCGCCACCGGTGAGCACCACAACCGCCCGTTCGTCCCCTCCTCGCCGACCACCATGCTGGGGCACATCGCCGCCCGTACCGAGCGGCTGCTGCTGTCCACCTCGACCACGTTGATCACCACCAACGACCCGGTGAAGATCGCCGAGGACTACGCCATGCTCCAGCACCTGGCCGACGGCCGGGTGGACCTGATGATGGGGCGCGGCAACACCGGGCCGGTCTACCCGTGGTTCGGGCAGGACATCCGCAACGGCATCCGGCTCGCCATCGAGAACTACGAGCTGCTGCACCGGCTGTGGCGCGAGGACGTCGTCGACTGGCAGGGCAAGTTCCGCACCCCGTTGCAGTCGTTCACCTCGACCCCGCGCCCGCTCGACGACGTGCCGCCGTTCGTCTGGCACGGCTCGATCCGCAGCCCCGAGATCGCCGAGCAGGCTGCGTACTACGGTGACGGCTTCTTCGCCAACCACATCTTCTGGCCCAAGGAGCACACCCAGCGGATGGTCGGCCTCTACCGGCAGCGCTTCGCCCACTACGGCCACGGCTCGCCCGAGCAGGCCATCGTCGGGCTCGGCGGCCAGGTGTTCATGCGGCGCAACTCGCAGGACGCGGTACGCGAGTTCCGGCCGTACTTCGACAACGCGCCGGTCTACGGGCACGGGCCGTCGCTGGAGGAGTTCACCCGGGAGACCCCGCTGACCGTGGGCAGCCCGCAGCAGGTCATCGACCGTACCCTCGGTTTCCGCGAGTACGTCGGCGACTACCAGCGGCAGCTGTTCCTGCTCGACCACGCGGGGCTGCCCCTGAAGACGGTGCTGGAGCAGCTCGACCTGCTCGGCGAGGAGGTCGTACCCGTGCTGCGCAAGGAGTTCGACGCGCTGCGCCCGGCGCACGTGCCGGTCGCGCCCACCCACGCCTCGCTGGTCGCCGCCCGCGACGCCGCCGGCAAGGCGGCCACCGGAGCGGCCGACGCCGGTGACCTGGCCGGGGCCGGGGCGGAGGGCCGGCGATGACCCGCCGCACCCTGGCCGTGGTGTCGGCGGGACTGAGTCAGCCGTCGTCCACCCGGCTGCTCGCCGACCAGCTCGCCGCGGCGGCCCGCGACGAGCTGGTCCGGCGCGGCGACGAGGTGGAGCTGCGGGTGGTGGAGCTGCGCGACCACGCCCACGACGTGGTGAACAACCTGCTCACCGGCTTCCCGTCGACCGAGCTGCGGGCCGCCCTGGACGCGGTCACCGGCGCCGACGGCATCGTCGCGGTCACGCCGATCTTCAACGCGTCGTACAACGGGCTGTTCAAGTCCTTCTTCGACGTGGTGGACGCCCAGGCGCTGGTCGACCGGCCGGTGCTGATCGGCGCGACCGGCGGCACCGCCCGGCACTCCCTGGCCCTGGAACATGCCGTCCGGCCGATGTTCGGCTACCTGCGGGCGGTGGTGCTGCCGACGTCGGTCTTCGCCGCGCCGGAGGACTGGTCCGGCGGCACCGCCGAGGGGGCGCTGCGGTCCCGCATCCAGCGGGCCGGCCGGGAGTTGGCCGACCAGGTCGACAGGCGGCCACCGGCTACCGGCCCGGCCGACCCGTTCGCCCTCACCACCGACTTCGCCGAACTCCTCGGCGGCGGTCGGGAGGACTGACCCGCCCCGCGTCCCCGGCCGGCGGGCCGGGCGACCACTCACCGGTACGGGTGGGCCACCAGCACCGGGCAGTGGGCGTGCTGCACCACCGCCTGGCTGACCGAACCCAGCAGCAGGCCGGTGAAACCACCCCGCCCCCGGGTGCCGACGGCCAGCACCGACGCCGTCGCGCTCGCCTCGACCAGGCCCTGCGCCACCCCGACCGCCCGGACCGGATGTTCCCGCAGCACCACGTCCGGGTGGTCGGCGCGTACGGCGGCGGACGCCTCGGCGAGCAGCCGCACCGCGTGCGCCCGGTAGCCGGCCTCGGCCTGCTCCGCGTCGGCTCCGTCCCGCTCCGGCGGGGTGGGGCCGACGTGCACCAGCACCAGCGGGACCCCCCGCCGGACGGCCTCGGCGGCGGCCTGGTCGGCGGCCACCCCGGCGGCCGGCGAGCCGTCCACGCCCACCAGCACCGGCCCGTCCATCGCGATCGGCTGAGCCTCCGGCCGGACCACCAGCACCGGGCAGTACGCGTGCGCGGCGACCTGCGCGCCGACCGAGCCGAGCAGCAACCCGGTGAACCCGCCCAGGCCCCGGCTGCCCACCACCACCAGGCCGGCCCGGCGGGACTCCTCGACCAGCGTCGCGCCCGCCCCACCGGCGATCTGCCGCGCCTGCACGGTCAGCCCCGACCACCTGTCGGCCAGCTCGGCGGCGGTCCGCTCCAACATCCGCTGCGCCTCCTCCGACGGCGCGGGCACCCCCAGGTCGTACGGGTTCAGCGGGACGCCGTACCCGAGCGGGTGCAGGTAGCCGTGCACCAGGTGCAGGGGTGCGCCGCGCAGCACCGCCGCGTGGGCGGCCTGCTCCGCGGCGGCCAGGCTGGCCGGCGATCCGTCCACCCCCACCACTACCGGTCGGTTCATCGGCCCTCCCAGGATCGGTTCAGCCCTCGTTGCCGGTCCGACCCATTGTCGACGTGCCGGCCCGTCCGCGCCGGCAGGTGACCCGACCGGGCGTGCCGCCACCTGCGGTCAGGCCGCCGGGCGTCGGACGATCACCAGTGGGCCGTGCCCGTGGTGCAGCACCGCGTGGCTGACCGAACCGAGCAGCACCCCGCCCAGGGCACCGCGGCCGTGCGCGCCGACGACGGTGAGCTGGGCCGACGCCGACGCCTCGACCAGCACCCGGGCCGCCGCGCCGGGCACCAGCCGCCGGGTCACCGGCACGTCCGGATAGCGTTGCGACCAGCCGGCCAGCGCCTCGGCGAGCACCCGTTCCTCCTCGGCGGCGAGCGCCTCCACGTCGTAGACCAGTGGCAGCACGTCACCCGGGCCGATCGGTGCCGGGGTCAGCCAGGCGTGTACGGCCAGCAGCCCGGTGTCGCGCTGCGCCGCCGCGGCGAAGGCGAACCCGAGCGCCTCGGTGGACAGCGCCGACCCGTCCACCCCGACCAGCACCGGGCCGTCGGCCCGTGGTTCACCCCGGACCACCAGCACCGGGCAGTCGGCACGGGCCGAGACCTGCACCGCCACGGAACCGATCAGCAGCCCGGCGAAGCCGCCCAGCCCCCGGGTGCCGAGCACCACCAGCGCCGCGTCGCGGGCCTCGCGCAGCAGTACCGGGGTCGGCGCCCCGTCGCACAGGTACCCGGTGACGGTCAGCTCCGGGGCGATCTTGCCGGCTTCGGCGACCGCCTCGGTGACGATCCGTTCCGCCTCGTTACGCAGCCCGCCGTCGGGCGGTCCGACGGGCGCGGGGCCGAGCGGGACGCCGAAGAGCGGCCAGATGAACGCGTGCACCACCCGCAGTGGGCGGTTGCGGGCGACGGCCTCCCGGGCGGCCACCCCGACCGCGTCCAACGCCGATCGGGAACCGTCCACACCCACCACGACGGGGGCACCGGCTCTGTTGGTCATCACGTCCTCCTTCGTCCGTCTCCAGCCTGGTCGGGTCCGGCCCGTCGGGTCAGGGGCGTCCGGCCCCGTCGGTGGGTCCTTGGTCCCGCACCGGACGTTCCCGGCCCGGCCCGTCGACCGCGGGGTCGGTGACCGCGACCCGGGTAGGATCGGTGACGGCGACCGTCGGGACGTCGGTCACCGCGTCGGTGCCGGCGTCGGTGACAGCCCCGGCCGGGGTGCCGGCGGCGGGGTGGCGGCGGGCCAACCGCAGCACCAGACCGGGCAGGGCGCTGACCGCCAGGCAGGCCAGCAGGACGGTGGGGCCGAGGGGTTCGGTGCCGAGCAGCATCCGCAGCGGTGGCAGTAGCACCCCGCCGACCTGGAGCAGCGCCGATCCGGCCACGGCGACGAGCAGCCCCGGGTTGGCCCGCCCCGCCCCGGCCGCCCGGGGTGCCCGGACGGCGAGCGCCACCCCGAGTTGGGCCAGGCCCAGCACCACGAACACCACCGACTGCCAGGGCAGCCCGGCGTGGGCGGCGGTCGTCCCGGCGGCCAGCACCACCGACGCGATCAGCGCCCCGGTGACCAGCACGTCGCGGCCCAGCCTGGCCCCGAGCACCGACTCGCGGGGCGAGCGGGGTGCCCGGCGCAGGGTGCCCGGCTCGGCGGGTTCCGCGCCGAGCGCCACCCCCGGCAGCCCGTGGGTGAGCAGGTTGATCCAGAGGATCTGCGCCGGCAGCAGCGGTACGGGCAGCCCGAACAGCGGACCCAGCAGCATCACCACGATCTCGGCCACCCCGCCGGAGAGGGCGTAGCGCAGGAACCGGCGGATGTTGTCGTAGATCCGCCGGCCCTCGCCGATCGCGACGGTGACGGTGGCCAGGTCGTCGTCGACCAGCACCAGGTCGGCGGCCTGCCGGGCGACCTCGGTGCCGCCGCCCATCGCCACCCCGATGTCGGCGCGACGCAGCGCCGGAGCGTCGTTGACCCCGTCCCCGGTCATCGCCACCACGTGCCCCCGGGCCTGGAGGCCGGCGATGATGTCCAGCTTCTGTTCCGGCTGGGTGCGGGCGAACACCCGCGCGTGCGGCCCGGCCTGCGTGGCGTCGTCGGTGTCGCCCCGCACCACCGGGTCGCCGGGCTGCCAGAGGCCGAGCCGGCCACCGATCGCGGCGGCGGTCGCCGGATGGTCGCCGGTGACCAGCAGCAGCCGTACCCCGGCGGTGTCGAGACCGGCGGCGATCCCGGCGGCACCGGCCCGCAGCGGGTCACCGACGGCGACCAGCCCCACCGGGCGCAACCCGACCGGTGCGGCCAGGTCGGGCGTCGTGTCGACCAGCGCGGACGCCACCGCGAGCACCCGCAGCCCCTCGGCGGCCAGCTCGCGGGCGGCGGTGGCCAGCGTGTCGATCTCCTCGGCGGTGGCGTCCAGCAGGGGCGTGGTCAGCACGTTCTCCGGTGCCCCCTTGCAGACCACGAGGCGCTGGCCGTCGCAGGCCCGGTGCACGGTGAGCATCCGGCGGGTGGCCTGCGCGAACGGGTGCTCGGCCACCCGGGGCCAGGCGCTGCGGGTGGCCGTCGGTTCCAGCCCGCACCGGCCGGCGAAGGCGACCAGGGCGGCCTCCAGCGGGTCACCGACCGCGCCCCAGTCGGGCCGGTCGTCCTGCGGCGGCGACAGCGTCGCGTCGTTGCAGAGCAGCCCGGCGCGGGCCAGCCGGCGCAGGTCCTCCGGCACGGCCACCGGTACGCCGTCGCGGCCCACCCGCCCGTGCGGGGCGTAGCCGACGCCGTCGACGTCGTACCGGGTGCCGTCGGGGGTGACCGCGGTCCGTACCGCCATCCGGCCCTCGGTGAGGGTGCCGGTCTTGTCGGAGGCGATCACCGTGACCGAGCCGAGGGTTTCCACCGCGTGCAGCCGGCGTGGGATGGCCCGGGCCCCGGCCATCCGGCGTGCGCCCAGCGCCAACGCCAGGGTCACCACCGCCGGCAGCGATTCCGGTACGGCGGCCACCACCAGGCTCACCGCCGTCACCGCCATCTCCACCACCGGTCGGCCGCCGGCGACGCCGATGGCGAAGACCAGCCCGGACAGGGCCACCACGACCACCGCGAGGACCCGGCCGAGCACCGCCAGCCGGCGCTGCAACGGGGTCGGGGCCGGCCGGGTGCCGGCGACCAGCGCGCTGATCCTGCCCAGCGCGGAGGCTGCGCCGGTGCGGATCACGGTGCCGGCGGCCCGGCCGGTGGTCACCACCGTGCCGGCCTGCGCCTCCTCGCCGTCGTGGTGTTGCACCGGCACCGACTCGCCGGTCAGCGCCGACTCGTCGACCTGGAACCGGTTGGCCTCGACCAGCCGCAGGTCCGCCGGGACGACGTCACCGGCCTCCACCCGGACCAGGTCGTCGCGGACCAGGTCGGCGGCCGGCAGCACCACGTCCCGGCCGTCGCGTACCACCCGGGCGGTGGGGGCGGAGAGCTGGTCGAGGGCGGCGATGGCCCGGTCGGCGCGCACCTCCTGCACCACCCCGATGACGGTGTTCACCGCCACCACCAGCACGATCACCGCTGTGTCCGGCCAGTCGCCGAGCAGGGTGGTGATCACCGCGGCGGCCAGCAGCAGTGCGACGAGCGGATCGGTGAGCTGGCGCAGCACCCGGCCGACGAGCCACCGTCGGGCCGGCGCGGCGACGGTGTTCGGGCCGTCCGCGCGCAGCCGCGCCGCCGCCTCGGCGGTGGACAGGCCGGTGGTCACCGGCTCCGCGTCGCGGGTGTCGTCCGTCAGCACCGACCCTGCACCGGATGTCGCCACCGGTGGCCTCCCCGTCTCGTCGCGGCGCGTCCCGGGCACGCCGTCCCGGTCCAGGGTCGCGCCCTGCCGGCCGGGCGGGCAGAGGCGATCCGCCGCAGGTCACGGGACCAACGGCCCTGCCGCTCGGCCGCCGACGGGTGTGCCATGGAGGCGACGACCACCGGCGAAGGGCACCCCGATGACCCCTCTGGAGATGCTCACCGAGCACCCGTTCCTCGCCGGGCTGCCGGCGCAGTGGCTGCCCCGGCTGACCGGGTACGCCCGGCCGGTGGTCTGGCACCCCGGTCACCGCCTGTTCCGCGCCGGTCAGCCGGCGGAACGGTTCTGGCTGGTCCGGGGCGGTGAGGTGGCGCTGGACTTCCCGGTCCCCGCACGCGGGGACGTGGGCATCGAGTCGATCGGGGCCGGTGGGGTGCTGGGTTGGTCGTGGCTGTTCCCGCCGTACCGCTGGCAGTTCGGTGCGGTGGCCGTCCGGCGGACGCCGACCGTGGAGTTCACCGCCGAGGGGGTACGCCGGTTGATGGAGTCCGACGACGCTCTGGGCCGGCAGCTCACCACCCGGTTCATGAGCGTGGTGGTGGACCGGCTCCAGGCGTCCCGGGTCCGGCTGCTCGACCTGTACGGCTACCCGACCTCGGCGGCGAGCTGACCCGGACGGGCGGCGACACCCGCGCCCGGGTCGACACGCCCGTCGGCGTCGGCCCGGACCGCTGCGTCGGGGTCGGGGCGGTGTGCGCGGTGACGACGAGTCCGGCCGGCTGCACGAAGACCGTCCGGCGGGCCACCGCGTCGCCCCGGTCGTCGAGCCGGTAGCCGTCGAGCCAGACCCAGCCGTCGTACGTCGGCCAGTCGAGCACCCGGATCACCCGGAACCGGACCGGCCTGAGGAACTGGACGCTGGCCGCCCGGGTCAGCAGGAGCAGGTCACCCGCCCTCGGCAGGGGTGCGTTCACCGCCGACCGAACACGCTGCGGTACCTGCGCCACGCCCTGATCCGGGTGCGGGCGGCCTCCGCCGCCGGGCAGAAGCCGGTGCCGGTGCAGCGTTCGCACCGCCGGTCGCGGTGCTGGTCCAGGCAGCGCCAGGCCAACTCGATCAGGTACGGCACCGCGCGGTGTCGACACATTGCGCCTCCCGGGGGTGGGGTCGTCGCGGCACCCCGCCCCGCCGAGCCCAGCTCCACCAGGGCGGAGGCACCGCGTCACCGATTCCACACCCTCGGTCACCCCGTGTCAACGTTGACACGCCTACCTGAGCGCGATGCAGTTAACGTGCCATCTGAGACACGATTGCGCTAGCGTGCCAACATGATCGTGTCAACCTCGGCACGCGCGCACCGGTCTACCTTGCGGGCATGACTGATGAGGTGCCGGGGCCACTCGTCGCCGCAGGCGAAATCCTGAAGATGCTGAATGTCAGCCGGTCGCGCTTCCGCGCCATCGCGCTGCATCCGAACTTCCCGCGCCCGTTCCAGACGCTGTCGGTCGGCTCGGTGTGGCTGCGGTCCGACGTCGAGGCGTACATCCGGGACCACCGCCGCCCCAGGCCGTCGGCAGACGACGACGAGCAGGGCTGATCAGCCCTGCCCGTCCGGTGGCCGGGCGTCAGGTGACGGTCAGGCCGCGTTCGGCAAACTGGGCCCGGACCCGGGCCACCAGTTCCGGGGTGGGAGGTTCCGTCTGCGCGAGGGGGAAGGTGAGCCCCAGCTCGGCGTACTTGTGCGCGCCGAGGCGGTGGAACGGCAGCACCTCGACCCGCTGCACGGTGGAAAGCCCGGCGGCGAAGTCGGCGACGCCCGCCACGTTCTCCTCGGCGTCGGTGAGGCCGGGGACCAGCACGAACCGTACCCAGATCGGGGTGCCCCGGTCGGCGAGCCGGCGGCCGAAACGCAACGTCGGGGTGACCGACCCGGTGCGGGTGACCCGGCGGTAGGTCGCCGGGTCCCACGACTTGATGTCCAGCAGCACCAGGTCGGTGGCGTCGAGCAGGGCGTCGTCGGCGCGGACGCCGAGGAAGCCGGAGGTGTCCAGCGCGGTGTGCAGGCCCAGGTCGTGGCAGCGGCGCAGCACCTCGCCGGTGAACCGGGGCTGCATCAGCGGCTCGCCGCCGCTGATCGTCACCCCGCCGCCGGCCACCGCGATGAACCGCCGGTACGGCTCGATCTCCGCCATCAGCTCGTCCACCGTCTGATGCCGGCCGCTGCGCCGGTACCAGGTGTCGGGGCTGTGGCAGTACCGGCAGCGCAGCGGGCAGCCGGCGAGGAAGGCCACGAACCGGGTGCCCGGCCCGTCCACCCCGACCGAGACGTCCCACGAGTGCACCGCCCCGGTCGGCACGCCGTCGCCCCGCCGGGTGGCGGTGGCGACGGCGTCGCGCGGCCGGACGTTCACAGCGACCCGTGGAAGGTCCGCGACACCACGTCCTCCTGCTGTTCCCGGGTGAGCCGGACGAAGTTCACCGCGTACCCGGACACCCGGACGGTCAACTGCGGGTAGCGCTCCGGGTGCGCCATCGCGTCGACCAGGGTGGCCCGGTCCAGCACGTTGACGTTGAGGTGGAACCCGCCGGCATCGGTGTAGCCGTCCAGCACCCCGGCCAGGTTGTCGATCCGCTCGTCGCGGGTGTGACCCAACCCGTCCGGGGTCACCGTCGAGGTCAGCGAGATGCCGTCGCGGGCGGCGTCGTACGGCAGCTTCGCCACCGACAGCGCGGCGGCCACCAGCCCGTGGGTGTCCCGGCCGTTCATCGGGTTCGCGCCCGGGGCGAACGGCTCACCGGCCCGCCGGCCGTCCGGGGTGTTGCCGGTGTGCCTGCCGTACACCACGTTGGAGGTGATGGTCAGCACCGACATGGTCAGCTCCGCGTCGCGGTAGGTGCGCTGCCGGCGCAGCTTCGCCGCGAACGTCTCGGTCAGCCACACCGCGATCGCGTCGGCCCGCTCGTCGTTGTTGCCGTACGTCGGCGGTTCCCCCTCGACCACGTAGTCGATCGCCAGCCCGGTGTCGTCGCGCAGCACCTTCACCCGGCCGTAGCGGATCGCCGCGAGGCTGTCCACCGCCACCGACAGCCCGGCGATGCCGGTGGCCATGAACCGGCGTACCGGGTGGTCGTGCAGGGCCATCTCCAGCCGCTCGTAGGCGTACCGGTCGTGCTGGTGGTGGATCACGTTCAGCGCGTCCACGTACGTCTCGGCCAGCCAGTCCAGGGTGCGCTCGTAGGCGGCCAGCACCTCGGCGTAGTCGAGGGTCTCCCCGCCGACCGGGGCGGTGGCCGGGGCGACCTGCTCACCGGTGATCTCGTCGCGCCCGCCGTTGATCGCGTACAGCAGGGCCTTGGCGAGGTTGGCGCGGGCGCCGAAGAACTGCATGTCCCGGCCCACCCGCATCGCCGACACGCAGCAGGCGATCGCGGTGTCGTCGTCGTACGCGGGCCGGATCAGGTCGTCGTTCTCGTACTGGATGGCGCTGGTGTCCAGCGACACCTGGGCGCAGAACCGCTTGAAGCCGACCGGCAGCCGGGGCGACCAGAGCACGGTCAGGTTCGGCTCCGGCGCGGGACCGAGGTTGTAGAGGGTCTGGAGATAGCGGAAGCTGGTCCGGGTGACCAGCGGCCGGCCGTCGGCACCCATCCCGCCGAGGGCCTCGGTGACCCAGGTCGGGTCGCCCGAGAAGAGCTGGTCGTACTCGGGGGTACGCAGGAACCTGACGATCCGCAGCTTGATCACGAAGTCGTCGACCAGCTCCTGCGCGTCCATCTCGGTCAGCCGCCCCTCGGCGAGGTCCCGCCGCAGGTAGACGTCGACGAACCCGGCGGTACGTCCCAGCGACATCGCCGCGCCGTTCTGCTCCTTGGTGGCGGCCAGGTAGGCGAAGTAGAGCCACTGGATCGCCTCCCGGCCGGTGGTGGCCGGGCCGGCGATGTCGTAGCCGTAGCTTGCGGCCATCTGCGCCAGCTCGCCGAGGGCCCGGATCTGCTCGGCCAGCTCTTCCCGGTCCCGGATCACCTCGTCGGTCGACGACCGGTCGTCAAGCGCCGCCTTCAGCGCCTTGCGCTCGGCGACCAGCCGGTCCACCCCGTACAGCGCCACCCGCCGGTAGTCGCCGATGATCCGCCCCCGCCCGTACGCGTCGGGCAGTCCGGTGATGATGTGCGAGCGGCGCGCGGCGAGCACGTCGGCCGGGTACGCGTCGAACACCGCGTCGTTGTGCGTCCTGCGGTACGTGGTGAAGATCCGGAGCACCTGCGGGTCGGCGGGGTAGCCGTACGCCTTCAGCGCGGTCTCCACCATCCGCAGCCCACCGTTGGGCATGATGGCCCGGCGCAGCGGCGCGTCGGTCTGCAACCCGACGATCAGCTCCCGCTCCCGGTCGATGTACCCGGGGGCGTGCGCGGTGATGGTGGACGGGGTGGCGGCGTCGATGTCGTACACGCCACGGCGGCGTTCCTCGACGAACATCGACTTCAGCGTGCCCCAGACCTCCAGGGTGCGGCAGGTGGGCCCGGTGAGGAACGACGCGTCCCCGGTGTAGGGCTCGTGGTTGTCCCGGACGAAGGCGGCCACGTCGACGGTGTCGCGCCAGGCGTCGCCGGTGAAGCCGCGCCACGGGTCGAGATGTGCGGTGCCGGTCATGATCGGTCCTTCCGCGCTGGTCGGGTCCGGCGGCCTGGGTCGCCGGGGTGTTGCGCCTGCACCATCAGCCTCGCCGGGCCGGCCCGTGGCGGGCAGAGGCGCAGGACCACAGCCGCCCGGGACCAAAGACCCCCACCGGCAGGTCAGCGCTGCACGACGAGCCGCTGGGCGTGCAGCAGCCGCGCCCACCACGGCCGGGGCGTCGCCGGGCGCAGTGCGGGCACCCGCGCGCCGCGCAGGCTGACCCAGCCGCCGGGCCCCATGGTCACCGTGCCGATCGCCGGTGGCCGACGTCGCGCCACCACCGCCACCCCGGCGGTGAGCAGGGCGACGGCGGCGGCACCGGCCGCGGCGGCGAGCACCCGGTCCGGGTCGGGCAGCGCCCGGTAGCGGACCCGTCCGTCGGTGAGCACGAACGCCCCGACGGCCCGCCCGTCGCGGGTGACCGGCACCAGGGCGGCGGCCGGCGTGCCGGGCAGGGTCAGCACCGGCCCCACCGGCCCGGCGGCCGTCGTCCCGGTCGCCTGCACCGGGGTACGGGGTCCCGGCGGCGGCCCCAGCGGGGCGGGTCCGGTCGGGTTGAGGATCGCGGTCATGGGGTGCCTCCTGTCGCCGGCCGGAGTTGTCCCCTCCTTGGTAGCAACGGGAGCGGGCCCGCCGGCAGGGCCGGACGGTACGCCGAGCGGGCCACAGGTCCCGAGGTTGTCGGTGCCGGTGCGTATCCTCCGGCGATGACCGACGAGCTGTCCCTGCGGCCCGTGTGCGACGACGACCTGCCGCATTTCTTCGCCCACGAGCAGGACCCGGAGGCGGCGTGGATGGCGGCGTTCGGCCCGGCCGACCCGACCGACCGGGCGGCCTTCGACGCGCACTGGGCCCGCATCCGCGCCGACCCGACCGTGGTCAACCGCACCGTGGTCGTCGACGGCGCGGTGGTCGGGCACGTGGCGGCCTTTCCGGTGGGCGAACACACCGAGGTCAGTTACTGGATCGACCCGCGCCGGTGGGGGCGCGGACACGCCACCGCCGCGCTGACCGCCCTGCTGCGGGAGCTGCCGCACCGGCCGGTGCGGGCCCGCGCCGCGAAGGACAACCGGGCCTCCCTGGCGGTGCTGCGCAAGTGCGGCTTCGTCGTCGTCGGCGAGGACTCGGGGTTCGCGCCCGGCCGGGGCGTCGAGGTCGAGGAGTGGCTGCTGGAGCTGCCCGCCGTCCCCGCTGACCAGGGCGGGCACTAGTCTCGCGGAGTGAACTGGCTCGAACTCGTCGGCTGGGCCGGCTCCGCGCTGCTGGTCTGGTCGCTGTTGCAGACGCGCATCCTGCGGCTGCGCGCCCTCAACCTGGTCGGCTGCCTGATCCTGATCGGCTACAACGCCGCCGTGCAGGTCTGGCCGATGGTCGGCCTCAACGTGGTGCTCGCCGTGATCAACGTGTGGTACCTGCGCACGATGCTGGCCACCCGGCACGACGACCGCGCCTACCAGGTGGTCGAGGTGGGCGTCGGCGACCAGTTCCTGGCCCACACGCTGCGGGTGCACGCCGCCGACATCGCCCGGTTCAACCCCGACTTCCGCCCACCCCCGGCCGACGCCGACCGGTCGGCCTTCCTCGTGGTACGCGACGACGAGGTGGTCGGGGTGGTGCTGTCGCACGCCGAAGCGGACGGCATCGCCCAGATCGACCTGGACTACGTCACCCGCCGCTTCCGCGACTTCACCCCCGGCGAGTTCGTCTACCGCCGCAGCAGCCTGTTCACCGACCGGGGGTTCCGCCGGGTGGTCAGCCCACCGGGCATGGTCGCCCCCTACTACCACCGGCTCGGCTTCCGCCCCGAGGGCGACGCGTACGTCCTCGACCTGACGCCCGCCGCCGCCGGACGCGGCTGACCGCCCGGTGCCGTCAGGGCACGGCTGACCGCCCGCCGCCCGTACGGGCCGGCGAGCCGGCCGGACCCGCCGCCGGTCACCGGTCGGGGCCACCGGGAGGATTCGCGGACCGCGCGGTTGGGCACAGACTGGGCTACGCCGGGCGGGTCCTCCGTCCGGCGGCGTCGGCGGTGTCGCCGTCGCCCACCGCCTGAGGGAGAGTGCCGGGCGTGCAGAGCTACTGGAGCCAGTTGGCCCTGGTCGGAGTCCTGGTCGTGCTCAACGCGATCTTCGCGGGCAGCGAGATGGCGCTGGTGTCGCTGCGGGACAGCCAGGTGCAGCGGCTGGAACGCACCAGCCGGGCCGGTCGGGTGCTCGCCCGGCTCGCCAAGGACCCGAACCGCTTCCTCGCCACCATCCAGATCGGCATCACCCTGGCCGGGTTCCTCGCCTCGGCCGCCGCCGCGGTCTCCCTGGCCAGGCCGCTGGTGCCGCTGCTCGGGTTCCTCGGCGGGGCCGCCGAGACGGTGGCCATCGTGCTGGTCACCCTGGTGCTGACGTTCGTCACCCTGGTCTTCGGCGAGCTGGCCCCGAAGCGGATCGCGATGCAGCGCGCCGAACGGTGGGCGCTGCTGGTGGCCCGCCCGCTGGACATCCTGTCCAGCTTCACCCGCCCGGCGGTGTGGCTGCTCGGCGCGACCAGCGACCTGGTGGTCCGCCTCGCCGGGGTCGACCCGAAACACCAGCCCGACGAGATTGGCCCCGACGAGCTGCGCGACATCGTCGCCGGCAACCACGGCTTCACCAAGGAACAACGGACGATCATCGCCGGTGCGGTGGAGATCGCCGACCGGCAGCTGCGCGCGGTGCTCGTACCCCGGTTGCAGGTGTTCACGCTCGACAGCGGCACCACCGCGGAGGCCGCCCGGCTGCTGCTGGCCGCCACCGGCCACTCCCGGGCCCCGGTGGTCCGCCACGGCGGCCTCGACGACGCGGTCGGCGTGATCCACCTGCGGGACCTGGTGGGGGTGCCGGACGACCGGCCGGTCGACGACTGCGCCCGCCCGCCGATGCTGCTGCCCGACTCGCTGCCGGTGGTCGACGCGCTGCGCCAGTTCAAGGCCGAACGGCAGCACATCGCCCTGGTCGTCGACGAACGGGGCGCGGTCGACGGCATCGTCACCCTGGAGGACATCCTGGAGGAGATCGTCGGGGAGATCTACGACGAGACGGACCGGGACGTCCGCGCGGTACGCACCGAGGACGACGGTTCGCTGGTGCTGCCCGGCACCTTCCCCGTGCACGACCTGACCGACATCGGCGTCGAGGTGCCCAACCGGCCCGCCGGTGACTACACCACCGTCGCCGGGATGGTGCTGTCCTGCCTCGGGCACATCCCCACCGTCGCCGGGGAGCAGGTCACCATCGACGACTGGGAGATCACCGTCACCGACGTCGACCAGCGCGCCATCACCCAGATCCGGCTGCACCACGCCCCGACCGCGACCCCCGCCGAGGAACCGGAACCCGTGCCCGACGAGGCCCACGCCTGACCCGCCCCGGGGTCAGTCCGGGGGCATCGGGTCACCGAACGGGAAACCCGGCACCGGCGGACGCAACTGCACCTGGTCGGCGGGGACCTGCCGGGTGTCCCGGCTCAACGCCCGCGCGGTCACCCGGATCATCCACGGCCCCGACGGATGCCGCTGCGCCCCGATCAACCGGCCCCACACCCGGCTCCACCAGTGACCGGTCACCAGCACGTCGGTCAGCCGCAGCCGGCCGTCCGGGAAGTCCCCCCGCACCACCACGTCCACCACCCGCCCCAGCCGCCGGCCGTGCAGGTCGTACGCGGTGCGCCCGAGCAACTCACCCGCTCGCACGGCCGGCCCCCGGAATCCGGTCGATCAGGTGCCGCCGCAGCCATGTCTCCACCGGCGGGCGGGGCAACTCGTCGGCGCGGGCCCGCAGCCGGACCGCGCTGTCGATCCGGGTCACCTGACCGAACGGGATGCGCAGCGGGGCAGCCGCCTCCTCGGTGAACCGGTCGGCGAGCGCCACCAGCAGCCGCCCGACCCGGCCACCGATCCGCCGCCCCAGCGCGCCCTGCCCGGTCAGCAGGTACGCCACGTACGGCACGCCCCGCTCGTCGACGGCGAACTCGACGTCGTCGACCTTGCCCAGCAGCAGCCCGTCGGCGTCGACGATCTGCCGGTCGAGCACCTGCCGGCCGAGCTGGACCCTCACCGCCCCATCCCCGTCCCGACCGCCAGCGGAACCGCCGCCACCGACGCCGCCACGATCACCAGCAGGAACACCGCACCGAGCAGGTTCAGCCACGGCCCGTTCACGTCGTCACCCAGGTACGTCCGGTCGTTGGCGACGACCAGGATCGGCAGGTACGTCAACGGCAGCACCACCGCGCTGGCGACCAGCATGTACTCGGTCAACCGGATCGGGTCGACGGTGGTGCACAGCAGTAGCGTCGCGGCCAGCACACTGGCCAGCAGCACGCTGTGGAACCGGGCGGCCTCCCGGGGGCTGACCCGCTTGCCCCACTGCCAGCCGAAGTACTGTGCCGCCGCGTACGCCGCCGACAGCCCGGTCTCCAACGCGGCCCCGAACGTCACCGCGAAGAACGCCAGCGCGGCGACCGCCAGCCCGACCCCGCCGAACGCCAGCACCACCGGCTCGGCGACCTGGTCGAGCGTCGACAGCGACACCCCGGCCGGGTGGAACACCACGGCGGCCGTGGCGACCAGCGACAACGCCAGCAGGCCGCCGACCGGGAAACCGATCAGCACGCTCGACCGCGCGTCGGCCAGGTCGGCGGCGCCCCAGTTCTCCTCCACCCCGCCGGAGGAGAAGAAGAACACCTCGTACGGGCTGACCGTGGAGGCGAACAGCGCCACCGCCACGAACCAGTACGCCCCCGCGCCCTGCCCGGCCGGGTTCGGGTGCAGGGCGTCGTGGCCGAGCGCCGCCCAGTCGGTCGGCAGCCAGAACAGCGCCACGGCGAAGACCAGCAGGGTCAGCCCGGCCAGCCCGAACACCCGCTCCATGAGCTGGAACCGCATCCGCCACAGCACCAGCCAGACCGCGAACGCCGCGACCGGCACCCACAGCAGGTAACTCACCCGGGAGGCCAGTTGCAGGGCCAGCGCCACCCCGCCCAGCTCGGCGGCCAGGGTCAACACCGTGACCAGGTAGGACGCCGCCAGGTTGAGCAGCGCCACCCGGGGACCCAACCGCTCCCGGACCAGGTCGAACACCGCCCGTCCGCTGACCGCCGCGATCCGGCCGGCCATTTCCGCGTACGCGCAGATGCCGACCACGCCGAGCAGCAGCACCCAGGCGTGGGCCATGCCGAAGCGGGCCCCCGCCTGGCTCGCCGCCACCAGGTCGCCGATGTCGACGAAGCCGCCGATGGCCGAGAGCACCCCGAGCGTGGCGGCGAGGAGCTTCCTCACGGGGGGACGGGATCGGCGGCGGTCATCGAGGCGACGATATCGGCGCAACAACCTCCGCACCGGGCAAACCGGTCAGGCGGGACGTGCCGCCGCGCGCCGTCAGTCCCGGGTCGGGCGGCCGTCAGTCCCGGGTCGGGCGGCCGTCAGTCCCGGCTGAGGTTCTGCAACCGCACCTGACCGCGGGACACCAACCGCCCCTCGGCGTCGGTGATCTCCACCTGCCAGAGTTGCTGGCTGCGCCCCCGGTGCACCGGAGTGCCGACGGCCACCAGCTCGCCCTCGCGGACAGCGCGCAGGAAGTCCGTCTGGTTGGAGACCCCGACCACGCTGCCCCGCTCGCCCAGCCAGAGTGTGCCGCCCACACTGCCCACCGTCTCCACCACCGCGCAGTAGACCCCGCCATGCAGGATGCCGGCCGGCTGGTGCAGCTCGGGCCGCACCTTCCAGCGGATGACCACCCGGTCCCCGCTGGCCTCGTCGAAACTCAGCCCCAGCAGACCGACCAGGCCGTCCGTCATCTCCGGGATCTCCACGGCTGTTCCTCCTCGTCGCACCGGCCCGACCAGCCTAGCCGCGCCGCCCGGCGGCAAACCCGGTACGGCCCCGGGTCGGCAATGGGGGAGAATCGGTGACCGTGACCGACAGCAACCTCCCGCACGGGCGGGACTCCCTGACCGACGACCTGCGGTGGCGCGGCCTGATCCAGGACTCCACCGGCCCCGACGAGCTGCGCGACCTGCTCGACGGCGGGGCGGCCACCTTCTACGTGGGCTTCGACCCGACCGCGCCCAGCCTGCACGTCGGCCACCTGATGCAGGTCACCACCGCCCGCCGGCTCCAACTCGCCGGGCACCGCCCGCTGCTGCTGGTGGGCGGCGCCACCGGCCAGATCGGCGACCCGAAGGAGAGCGCCGAGCGCACCCTCAACCCGCCCGAGGTGGTGGCCGGCTGGGTGCAGCGCATCCGCGACCAGCTCGCACCGTTCGTGTCGTACACCGGGCAGAACGCGGCGCAACTGGTCAACAACCTGGAGTGGACCGGCGAGATGTCGGTGGTCGAGTTCCTCCGCGACGTCGGCAAGCACTTCCCGGTCAACAAGATGCTGGCCCGCGAAGTGGTCCGGGCCCGGCTGGAGACCGGCATCAGCTTCACCGAGTTCAGCTACCAGCTGCTCCAGGCCAACGACTTCTTCGAGCTGCACCGCCGGCACGGCTGCCAGCTCCAGTACGGCGGCTCCGACCAGTGGGGCAACATCACCGCCGGCGTCGACTACGTGCGTCGTCGGGGGGCCGGCCCGGTCCAGGCCTTCACCACCCCGCTGGTCACCCGGTCCGACGGCACCAAGTTCGGCAAGACCGAGGGCGGCGCGGTCTGGCTCGACCCCGAGATGACCAGTCCGTACGCCTTCTACCAGTTCTGGGTCAACGCCGACGACCGGGACGTCACCCGCTACCTGCGCTACTTCAGCTTCCGCTCCCGCGAGGAACTGGAGGCCCTGGAGAAGGAGACGGTGGAACGGCCGGCGGCCCGCAGCGCCCAACGTGCCCTCGCCGAGGAACTCACCACCCTGGTCCACGGCGCGGAGGAGACCCGGCAGGCCGTCGCCGCCAGCCAGGCGCTCTTCGGCCGGGGTTCGCTCGACGAGTTGGCCCCGGAGACGCTGCGGGCCGCGCTGACCGAGGCCGGCCTGGTCCAGCTCGCCGGCGAACTCCCCGACGTGGCCGGGCTGCTGCGCGACTCGGGGCTGGTCGGCGGGCTCAAGGAGGCCCGCCGGGTGATCACCGAGGGCGGCGCGTACGTCAACAACCAGCGGGTCACCGACGTCGACGCCACCGTCGACCAGGCGGACCTGTTGCACGGCCGCTACCTGGTGCTACGCCGGGGGAAGCGCTCCTTCGCGGGGGTCGAGCTGCGCCCCTGACCCGGTCGGCCCCGGCGTGTGGAGGGCTTTTCACGTCGGTCCGGGCGCTGTTGCCGACCATCCCGGGCGGGGCCGTCCACCGAGGACCATCTCTGGGCGGATGACCCTCGCCCGGGGAGACGGTCGGCGTCGGACCGCTGTGCCGACCGGCGTCGGCCGGCGGCGCGACCCCGTCCCCGCTGTTCTCGGCCGGTCCCGTCCGTCTCCCGGTGGATGGCCCGGCGAGGGCGGCCTCCGACGGATGGCCCCGCTCGAAGGGTGGTCCCGCACGTCGGGCGGGCCGGTGTGCGGCAGTGTGACGTGCGACGCGTCCGTCGGATTTGACGATCATCTCGGCGGACGCGTAACTTTCTCTCTGCCAGCGCGGAACGGACGAACCGGGGCGAATGCCTCGAAGGCCGGAGCGCGGCGTGTGGAACCGGCTTCGCGGGGTTGTCCTTCGCGGAGTACGGACCGGGCGGTGCCCGGATCGGCCTGGGGGTCGATTTGGTGAGGCGAAACCGACCGGGTAGTGTGTGACGTCGGCAGGGAACCGGGCGAGCGTGTGGGAGACCGCACCGGCCGGCCTGGCGCAAATCATGAGGGCTTCCGGTGTGAGCCGGGTGTGTTCGTGGTGTGTGGGAAATGTGGTGGAAGTGGTGCGGATCGCTACAGAGCGGTTTGACACGGCGGATACCATCGGGTAACGTAGTAAAAGTGCCCAGCGCGGGAGTGCGGGGTGCGTCGAACGAGATACCCCGGTCGGGTCACCGTTAGTGCGGTGGTTTGGGTTGGTGTGTGGTTGTTCTTTGAGAACTCAACAGGGTGCTTGTAAAGCCAGTGCCAATTGTTTTATACCCCGGGTCGGCTGAATCTTCGGGTTTGGTTGGCTGGGAT